>NZ_JAPEQG010000001.1:0-4800000 GCF_026339735.1 Streptomyces sp. NBC_01669 | reverse complement strand
CGAGGCGTTGGACGGCGAGACCACCTTCAACCCCGCGACGTGCGCGAACAGCGCCTCGGGCGACTCGCTGTGGTGCTCGACGGCGCCGATGCCGCCGCCGTACGGGATCCGGACGACGACCGGCAGCTTGATCTTTCCGAGCGCGCGGGCGTGCATCTTCGCGAGCTGCGTGACGATCTGGTCGTACGCGGGGAAGACGAAACCGTCGAACTGGATCTCCACGATCGGCCGGTAGCCGCGCAGGGCCAGACCGATCGCGGTGCCGACGATGCCGGACTCGGCGAGCGGCGTGTCGATGACCCGGTCCTCGCCGAAGTCCTTCTGGAGCCCGTCGGTGATCCGGAAGACCCCGCCCAGCTTGCCGACGTCCTCACCCATGATGAGGACCTTGGGGTCGGTGTCGAGGGCCTTGCGCAGCGACTCGTTGAGCGCCTTCGCGATGGACATCTTTTCCAGGGCCATGACTAGTTGCCCTCCTCGGCGAACGAAGCCTGGTAGGCGGCGAACTGGGCGCGCTCCTCGTCGACGAGGGGGCTCCCGTCGGCGTACGCGTGGTCGAAGATCGCCATTCGGTCCGGGTCGGGCATGGCCCGTACCGCTTCGCGGACCCGCTTGCCGAGAGCCTCGCTCTCCTCGTCGAGCGCGGAGAAGTACGCCTCGTCGGCGAGCTCCTGCTTCTCCAGGTACGTACGGAGCCGCAGGATCGGGTCCTTGGCCTCCCAGGAGGCGCGCTCCTCGTCCGCCCGGTACTTCGTCGGGTCGTCGGAGGTGGTGTGCGCGCCCATCCGGTAGGTGAACGCCTCGACGAGGGTGGGGCCCTCGCCCCGGCGGGCCCGCTCCAGCGCCGACTTGGTGACGGCGAGGCAGGCGAGTACGTCGTTGCCGTCGACCCGGACGCCGGGGAAGCCGAAGCCCTGCGCGCGCTGGTAGAGCGGGACGCGGGTCTGCCTCTCGGTGGGCTCGGAGATCGCCCACTGGTTGTTCTGGCAGAAGAAGACGACCGGGGCGTTGTAGACCGCGGAGAAGGTGAACGACTCGGCGACGTCGCCCTGGCTGGAGGCGCCGTCCCCGAAGTACGCGATCACGGCGGAGTCCGCGCCGTCCTTGGCGACGCCCATGGCGTAGCCGGTGGCGTGCAGGGTCTGCGAGCCGATGACGATCGTGTACAGGTGGAAGTTGTTGCTGTTCGGGTCCCAGCCGCCGTGATTCACACCGCGGAACATCCCGAGCAGATTGGTCGGGTCGACCCCGCGGCACCAGGCGACACCGTGCTCACGGTAGGTCGGGAAGACGTAGTCGTCGTCCCGCAGCGCCCGGCCGGAGCCGATCTGCGCGGCCTCCTGACCGAGCAGCGAGGCCCACAGACCCAGTTCGCCCTGACGCTGCAGGGCAGTCGCCTCGGCGTCGAAGCGGCGGGTCAGGACCATGTCCCGGTACAGACCGCGCAGCTCGTCCGCGGTCAGGTCGATGGTGTAGTCCGGGTGCTCCACGCGCTCGCCCTCGGGCGTCAGCAGCTGTACGAGCTCGGGCTCGGAACTCTGTGGCGTCTTCGCGGCGCTGGTCCGCTTGCTGCTGCGTCGCGGTTTGCGCGCGGCAGTGCTCTCCACGGTCACGTGCGTGCTCCTCCGTCGGTCCGGCCCCCGGGGTCTGCCGGGAGACCAGTGCGGCTCGCCTGTGTCCGTACCCGTGCACGGGGTGGGTGCCGCTCGGCCGGGAACAGGCGTGACAGGTGCCCCGGCGAGCGCCCTGTCAAAGGCACGTTACCCAGTGCATCACGCAACTGCGAAACCCTATCTGACCTGCGATTTTGCTTGGATATCCAAGTAAATCGAGAAATTCGGGAACTCTCGCTGGTCACAGCACTGGCAACGGCCTTGCGGGCCGCCGGAACAACGGCACGTTATCCCGCCGTTCAGCGGCAGGGAAGAGGGGAGTGTGTGAGACTGCGATTGTGCGCGAAGAAGGAAAAATCACCGTATTTCTGTTGGACGACCATGAGGTCGTGCGACGCGGGGTCCATGAACTTCTCTCGGTCGAGGACGACATCGAAGTCGTCGGCGAAGCCGGTACGGCGGCGGACGCACTGGTGCGTATCCCCGCCACCCGGCCCGATGTGGCGGTGCTCGACGTGCGGCTGCCGGACGGCAGCGGGGTGGAGGTCTGCCGGGAGATCCGTTCCCTGGACGACAGCATCCACTGCCTGATGCTGACCTCGTACGCCGATGACGAAGCCCTCTTCGACGCGATCATGGCGGGCGCGTCGGGATACGTGCTGAAGGCGATCCGCGGCAATGAGCTGCTGAATGCGGTACGGGATGTGGCGGCCGGAAAATCGCTGCTGGACCCGGTCGCGACCGCGCGTGTCCTGGAGCGGCTTCGGGAGGGAAAGAAGGGCCGGGGTGACGACAAGCTCGCGAGCCTCACCGACCAGGAGCGCAAGATCCTCGATCTGATCGGCGAGGGGCTGACGAACCGGGTGATCGGCGAACGGCTCCATCTCGCCGAGAAGACGATCAAGAACTATGTCTCCAGCCTGCTCTCCAAGCTGGGCATGGAGCGCCGCTCGCAGGCCGCCGCCTATGTGGCGCGCCTCCAGGCCGAGCAGCGCTGAGCAGGTACGGGACGGGGCCGTGGGCGCCTTCCCTCCTCCCCGGCGGGGCCGCGCCCCCGGTGACTTTCGGGACTTTGGTCCCGGACCACCCGGGGCCGCGGCCTCTTTCTGTACCCGCCGCCGTATCGCAGAGTGGAGCGCATGTCCTCTGAGGAACTGCAAGCGATCGAGCTGCTTGCCCGGGTGCCGTACGGCCGGCTGGCGACGACCCGGCGGGCGCTCCCGTATCTGGCGGTGGCCCGTCACATCGTGATCGACGGCCACGTCGTCCTGCGGATGCACAGCGGACTCGGGTACCACGCCTCGTGCGACGGCACCGTCGTCGCCTACGGGGCGGACAATTTCAACGCGGTGACCTCCGGCGACGGCGGCGACCTGTGGTCGGTCCAGTTCACCGGCCCTGCCGAGATCGTGCATCCGACCGAGGAGCAGCGCGAGCGCTTCGGTGCGGCACCTCGGGAGGTCAACGGCGAACCCTTCGAGCCGGTCTTTCTCCGCCTCGCTCCGCACTTCGTCACGGTGCACACTCTGGGCTTCCACGCAAGTCAGGCGAACCGACACGCAGCGTGATCTACCATCTGGCGAGTGCCGCGCTCATCTGTCATCCTCCAGCCTGTTCCTCCGGTCGGCGAGGTGCTGCGCCGCTACCCGGACACCGGTGACCCCCTCAGCTGCAAGCCCCTCACCAAGGGCCTCCTCAACCACGGCTACCGCGTCTCCACCACCCGCGGCTCGTACTTCCTCAAACACCACCTCGACGACTCCACCGGCGACCGCGCGACGATCGTCCGCCAGCACCGCGCCACCCAGCGGCTGCAGTCGCTGGGGGTTCCGGTCGCCCCACCCGTCGAGGACACGGAGGGTGACACGGTCACGGAGATCGACGGCCGGTGCTACGCACTGCACCCCTGGGTGGACGGACTGCACCGCGTCGGCGCCCAGCTGACCCTCGCGCAGTCGGAACGGCTCGGGACGCTCCTCGGAGCCGTACACACGGGGCTCGCGCAGGTGATGGAGACGGGGGCGACCGGGGGGCGCGGGCATGCCAGCCCGGACGCCGTCGACACGTTCGCGCTGATCGACGACCTGCTGGCCGCGGCGCGGGACCGCCGCCCCCGGGACTCCTTCGACGAACTGGCCGAGCACCGCCTCGTCGAGCGGCGTGCCCTGCTGGAACGGCACGCCGACCGCCGGCCGCCCACCCCCGACATCCCGGCGACCGGCTGGGTGCACGGCGACTTCCACCCGCTGAACGTGCTGTACCGGGACGCCGACCCGGTGGCGATCATCGACTGGGACCGGCTGGGGGTGCAGCCGCGCGCCGAGGAGGCGGTACGAGCCGCGGCGATCTTCTTCGTACAGCCCGCCGGGAAACTGGACCTGGCGAGGGTACGGGCCTTCGCACGGGCCTACCGGTGTGCGGTCGGGGCGGGCACCTGCGAGCTGGCCGCCGCGGTGCACCGGGTGTGGTGGGAGCGGCTCAACGACTTCTGGATACTACGCTGGCGCTACCGCCTGGACGACCGAAGGGCCGACCCGCAGTTTCCTGCGGTGTCGGCCCTGGCGGTCTGGTGGACGCGGGAGTACGAGGCGGTGCGCGACGCCTTCACGGGGTGAGGGCGGGCAGGGCCACAGGGGCTCTACTGAGGCGTACCGCCGACCGCGCTGCCACCGGGGCTGCCGCCGTCCGCACCGGCGACGTCGCCGCCGCCCGGCGTGCCCGGAGCGGTGGCCGTGTCACTCGGCGCCGGGGTCTCGCCACCGGTCGTGCCCTCGTTCGTCGTGCCGTCGGACGTGCCGGTGTCCGGCGGGGTGGCCGTGTCGGACGGGGTCTCGGACGGCTTGCTCGGCGAGGGGGACGAGGAGAAGGACGGCGGTTTGCTCGACTGCTGCTCGCCACCGGTGGTGTCGGCCGGCGGCGGGACGATGTCCGTCTGCTCGTCGGTCGGCTCCGCCGAACTCTCCTTCGTGGCAGGGGAGCTGGAGGTCGTGGGGGGCGGTTGCCGGTGGTTTTTGTCGTTGTTGTCCGCGGCGTTCACCGCGATGGCGACACCCGCCCCGATCGCGATCAGCGCGAGGACGACGAACAGCCAGAGCTTGCCGCGGCCGCCACCGCTGCGGTGTCCGCCGTCGTACCCGCCGTCGTCCGGATTCATCGGCGGCAGGATCGGGCTCTGCGAGGTGTCCCCGTGCTGCGGGTGCCCCATCGCCATCGTCCCGCCGGGCATGCCCATGGCAGGGGTGTTGCCGCGCTCGTGCGCGGTGACCGGTCCGGTGTTCCACGTGCCCGTGTGCCCGCCCTGCACCTGGAGCATCTGCAGGCCGTACTGGACCAGCCCGCGCATCTCCTCGGCGCTCTGGAACCGGTCGTCCGGGTCCTTCGCGAGCGACCGCATGACGAGCCCGTCCAGCTCAGGTGGCACCGCGTCCATGATCTCGGACGGCGGGACCGGAATGTCCTGAACGTGCTGGTACACCACGGAGAGCGGTGTCTCACCCGTGAACGGGGGCCGCAGCGCGAGGAGTTCGTAGAGCAGACAGCCGGTGGCGTACAGGTCGGAGCGGTGGTCGACGGCCTTGCCCAGCGCCTGCTCGGGGGAGAGGTACTGCGGCGTGCCCATGACCATGCCGGTCTGGGTCATCGTCGACTGCGCGCCGTGCAGCGCACGGGCGATGCCGAAGTCCATCACCTTGACCGCGCCGGAGTTCGTGATGATCACGTTGGCCGGCTTGATGTCACGGTGCACGATGCCGTGCTGGTGCGAGTACGCGAGGGCCTCCAGCACCCCCGAGACGATGATCAACGCCTGCTCGGGCGGCGGCGCCTCGGCGTTGAGCAGCAGATCGCGGATGGTGCGGCCCTCGACGAGCTCCATCACGATGTACGGGACGGTCTGGCCGCCCACGACGTCCTCACCGGAGTCGTACACGGCGACGATCGCATGGTGGTTGAGGCCCGCGACGGACTGTGCCTCACGCGTGAACCGGGCCTTCGAGACCGGGTCCTCGGCAAGATCGGAACGGAGCAGCTTCACCGCGACCGTACGTCCCAGCCGGACGTCCTCCGCGGCAAAGACCTCGGCCATGCCACCCCGGCCCAGCCGGTGCGTCATCCGGTAACGTCCGTCGCCGACCACACCTCCTATGCCCCAGGAGTCGGCCGCATCCGAAACTCCGCCGCCGTTTGCTTCGGGTTCGGGTGCCATCAGTCCTCGCCGTCGTATCTGTCCGCACGTCCGCGGGTTCTCACGGTGTCTTGCATGCCTTGCTGCATTGCCACGTCACGCTACAGGCTCTGCCGGACACCCGGTCCTGAGAGGGACGGGCCATCAAACCGGCTGCCGCCCCACTCACGCAAATTCCATGCTTTTCCTGTAACGCTTCCGAGACGCTTCTTGTGCGTAGGGTCACGGAACGGGCACCCGGCTTGACGTGTCGTACCCCTCGGGCAGACTTGGCCCGTCATACGGATCTTCGCGTGAGACGCGCGCCGAGGGGGAAGCAAGTCATGAGCCAGGACGGCGCACACGGCGCCCAGGGTCGCTACGCGGGTGGTTCGGTCGCCGGCGGCCGCTACCAGCTTCGCGACCTGCTCGGCGAAGGCGGGATGGCGTCCGTATATCTGGCGTACGACTCCGCGCTCGACCGTCAGGTGGCGATCAAGACCTTGCACACGGAGCTGGGGCGCGAGCAGTCCTTCCGTGAGCGGTTCCGTCGCGAGGCTCAGGCCGTGGCCAAGCTGCAGCACACCAACATCGTCTCGGTCTTCGACACCGGCGAGGACGAGCTCGGCGGCGCGCTGATGCCGTACATCGTCATGGAGTACGTCGAGGGGGAGCCCCTCGGCTCCGTACTCCAGGCGGACATCCGCAGTTATGGCGCGATGCCGGCCGACAAGGCACTCAAGGTCACCGGCGACGTGCTGGCCGCGCTGGACACCAGCCACGAAATGGGCCTGGTCCACCGCGACATCAAGCCCGGCAACGTGATGGTGACCAAGCGCGGCGTCGTGAAGGTCATGGACTTCGGCATCGCCCGCGCCATGCAGTCGGGCGTCACGTCGATGACGCAGACCGGCATGGTCGTCGGCACCCCGCAGTACCTCTCCCCCGAACAGGCCCTGGGCCGTGGAGTGGACGCGCGCTCCGACCTGTACTCGGTCGGCATCATGCTGTTCCAGTTGCTGACCGGACGGATCCCGTTCGACGCGGACTCGCCGCTCGCCATCGCGTACGCGCACGTCCAGGAGGAGCCAGTCGCGCCGTCCTCCATCAACCGGTCGATCACCCCGGCGATGGACGCACTGGTCGCCCGGGCACTGAAGAAGAACCCGAACGAGCGCTTCCCCAGCGCGGCGGCGATGCAGGACGAGATCACGCGCGTGCTGAACGCCGGCGGCCAGACGGGCGCCCCGATGATCATCGGCGGCGCGGCCGGACCGGCGAACAGCGGCTCGGGCGTCGGCTCCGCGGTCTTCCCGCCGGTCGACCAGTCCACGCAGGCGCCGCAGGGCGTGCAGATGCCGTACCAGCCGCAGCAGTACCAGCAGCAGCCCGGCCTGTACGGTCCGCCGACCCCGGCGCCCACGCCGTCGCCGTCGCCGAGCTACGGCTACCCGCAGTCGAGCCCTGCGTACCGGACCCCGGCCCCGACGCCGTACACGATCTCGCCGCAGCCGGTGGGTGGCGGCGGTGGCGCCGGTGGCGGCGGCAAGCGGAACATGCCGGTGATCGTCGGTTCGATCGTGGTGGCACTGATCGCGATCGGCGGGCTGATCACGGTGCTGTCGCTGAAGAACGACCCGGGCTCGGACACGGGCAAGGGCGGTGACCCGAGCACCTCGCCGGTGGCGGGCGAGCACAAGGATCCGGAGCGGAACCGGACGATGAAGACGGAAGACTGCACCGACCCCTCCGAGGACAGCGACGACCCGAGCAAGATCGAGGCGCCGGACTTCACGTACAAGGACTATCTCTCCGCCAAGGAATGTGCCACGGCCGCGGGCTGGACGATCAAGAAGATCAAGGTCCCCGGCAACACCTACGCCGAGGACCAGGTCTTGGAACAGTTCCCGTCCGCCGGTACCGCCATGGACGAGAAGGGCGCGCACTTCGAGCTGCGCGTCTCGACGGGCGACCCGGCCTGAGACGCACGCACAGGGAGAAGTGACGGTCCGGCACGCGTGAGGTGTGCCGGACCGTTTCGCCTTACGGGCGCCCGGGACGCCGGACAGGCATGTGAGATGCCGGACATATCGGCACATGTGACGCTGGCCCCATGGCTTCAGCACTCCTCTCCATATGGTCGTCGAGGTGTGTGGCCTGTCTGGTGATAGCCGCGGGGGCGGCCTTGGGGCCGGCACAGGGACAGGCACACGCCGACCAGCGCACTTCCGGTGGTACGCCGGGGCTGACCCGGACTCGGGCCGGCCAATCGGTGGCCGCTCCGCCGCCCCCCGAGCACTCCCCGCCCCCGAGCTCCGCCGCCCCGACCGGCACCGCCTCCTCCGATGCATCCGCCAGCCCGCCGGGCGGACCCTCCGTCACCCCTTCGGCCGATCACGCGACGCTTCCGTCCTCGCCCTCCCCGGCCACGTCGACCCGCAGGCCGGCCACCCCCTCCGCCTCGGCTTCACGCTCGGCCTCGCCCTCCGCCTCCGCCTCGGCGTCACGCTCGGCCTCGCCCTCCCGCTCGGCCTCGCCCTCCCGTTCCCCCTCGTCATCCATGAGCCCGCCCGCCAAGCCGTCGGCCCGCCCCGAGGCGCAGCCACCGCTCGCCGGGCGGCAGGCCGGGGAAGGGCGCCCGCGGCCGGGCCGGCCGCTCTCTCCGGGGGAGCTCGCCCATCGCGACACCCCCCACGGCCTGCCCGAGGTGCAGCCCGAGGTGCAGCCCGTCATGACGACTCCCGTCGCGGTGCCCGCGGTCACGCCCGCGGTGAGCGACTCCCCGCCTGAGGGCCGACTCGCGCCACAGGCCCTCGACACTCCCGCCGTGCGACGAGTGCAGACGGTGTCGCTGGGCGCCGGAATAGCCCTGGTCGGGCTGGGTCTGGGTTTCCTGGGGTTCCGGATGCGCCGCACCGGCTGAGGGGCGCGAGCGCAAGGCAGGGACTTGCACCGATCGACATACTCGGTATACATACTGAGTATGTCGATCCGTCATGGGCTCCTGGCCCTTCTGGAGCGCGGTCCCCGTTACGGCTCCCAGCTCCGCACCGAATTCGAGTCCCGCACCGGCTCCACCTGGCCCCTGAACGTCGGCCAGGTGTACACCACGCTGAGCCGGCTGGAGCGCGACGGCATGGTCGTCCAGGACGGTGAGGACGATCAGGGGCACGCCCTCTACTCGATCACCGACGGCGGACGTGCCGAACTGCGCAGCTGGTTCGAGACACCTGTCGACCGCAGCAACCCGCCCCGCGACGAGCTGGCGATCAAGCTCGCCATGGCGGTCGGTGCACCCGGCGTCGACATCCGGGCCGTCATCCAGTCGCAGCGCCACCACACCGTCAAGGCGATGCAGGACTACACCCGGCTGAAGGCGCAGGCGCTCGCCGACGTCCCGGCCAACCGTGACGAGGTGGCCTGGCTGCTCGTACTGGAACAGCTGATCTTCCAGGCGGAGGCCGAGGCCCGCTGGCTGGACCACTGTGAGTCGCGCCTGGTCCGCCTCGCCGAGGCCGCCGCCACGGATCCGGAGCCCGAGACGCGTACGACCAGCCGTGCCCCGGCACGCACCCCTGCGCGCCCGCGCCCACGGCGCTGACCGAAGAGCCGAACCCGCGGTTCGCGGCGCAGACCACAGAACCGGTCCACGGTTCGCGGCGCCGACCGCAGAACCGATCCCGAGGGGGGAACCAACCACCATGTCCTCGCACGTCCCGTCCGCATCTCCGTCACCGACACCCCGGCTCTCCGCCGCGCCCCTGCCCGTCGACGCGCCCGTGCTCGAACTCCGCGATCTCACACGCACCCACGGCACCGGTATCGCCGAAGTGCATGCCCTGCGCGGCATCAACCTCTCCGTGCACACCGGTGAACTCGTCGCCGTGATGGGCCCGTCCGGCTCCGGCAAGTCCACTCTGCTGACGCTGGCCGGCGGTCTCGACACCGCGAGCAGCGGCCAGGTCGTCATCGAGGGGCAGGACATCTCCACGCTCGGCCGCAAGGGCGTCGCCGCCCTGCGCCGGCGCAGCGTCGGCTATGTCTTCCAGGACTACAACCTGATCCCGGCGCTGACCGCCGCCGAGAACATCGCCCTGCCGCGCGAACTCGACGGCGTCTCCGTGCGCAAGGCGCGCAAGGAGGCGCGGGCAGCGCTGGAGGAGATGGACCTGCTGCAGATCGCCGACCGGTTCCCGGACGAGATGTCCGGGGGTCAGCAGCAGCGGGTCGCGATCGCGCGTGCGCTGGTCGGGGACCGGCGCCTGGTGCTCGCCGACGAGCCGACCGGGGCGCTCGACTCGGAGACCGGTGAGGCCGTCCTCGCCCTGCTGCGGAACCGGTGCGACCAGGGTGCGGCCGGGGTGATGGTGACGCACGAGCCGCGGTACGCCGCCTGGGCGGACCGGGTGGTGTTCCTCCGGGACGGCTCGATCGTCGACCAGACGCTGTCCACCGCCGCCGACTCGCTGCTCGCCGTCGAGGGCGCCGAGTGAGCATGTTCACGGGCTGGCGTGCCGCCCTCAGGATCGCCCGGCGCGACGCGATGCGGGCCAAGGGCCGCAGTGCCCTGGTCGTCGCGATGATCGCGCTGCCGGTACTCGGTGTGACGGCCGCAGATGTGACGTACCGCAGTGTGACGCCGACCCGGGCGGAGGAGCTGACCGCCGCGATGGGCTCCGCGGACGCGCTGTTCAGCGACCCGGGCATGGGGGCGGGTGCGATCGAGCAGATGCCCGACGGGAAGTCGTACGGCGTGGTGCCGGACGACACCTCACAGCCGGGCGGCACATCCGTTCCGGGCATCGACACGACGACCGCGCTGCCCGAGGGCGCGCACGCGATCAGCATCGTGACCGTCCCGGCGGCGGCCACCACCGCCTACGGGGTGGTCACCACCGACATCGTCGAGCTCCGGACCTCAGACCCCATGGTCCGCGGCAAGGTCGATCTCGTGCGGGGCTCCCTTCCGCGCCGCGACTCCGAAATGGCCGCCACCGAGCCGTTCCTGAAGAAGTCGGGTCTGCACGTCGGCTCACGCACCACCCTGCGCGGCCCCGAGCGCACATACACCATCACCGGTGTCGTCGAGCGGCCGGACAACCTCAAGTCCGCGGCGCTGTACGCCGAACCCGGGGCGGTCATCGCCCCGTGGCGGACCCTGGCCAAGCACGACAAGAAGGTGCTCCCGCCGAACACAGGCTCGAAGGAGTGGCTGGTCAAGGGCGCCCATGGGGCAGGCGTGAGCTGGGCCGACGTGCTCGCGGCCAATGAGCGGGGCGCGCTTGTCGTGTCCCGACAGGTCGTTCTCGACCCGCCGCCGGACTCCGAGGTCCCGATGGCCAGGTCCATGAGCGGCAGCTCGTACGGCGGTTCCGGAGAACTGAGCGCGGCACTGATCACCGTGGTCGCCATGGCCGTCCTGGAGATCGTCCTGCTCGCCGGACCGGCCTTCACGGTCGGTGCCCGCCGCTCCCGCCGCCAGCTGGGCCTTGTCGGTACGTGCGGCGGCGACCGGCGCCATGTGCGGGCCGTGGTCCTCTCCGGCGGGCTGGTGCTCGGCGGCGCCGGTGCCGTCGTCGGTGTCGTGGTGGGGTTCCTGCTCACCGTGGTGTTCCGCCCGATGATCGAGGGCTGGGCCGGACACCGCTTCGGCTCGCTCGCCGTGCACCCGTCCGAGCTGCTGACCATTGCCGTGATCGGCCTCGTCACCGGTCTGCTGGCGGCGCTCGCCCCCGCGATCGTGGCGAGCCGGCAGTCCGTACTGGAATCGCTCAGCGGCCGTCGCGGCATCCGCCGCAGCTCCCGGGTGCTTCCGCTGATCGGCGCAACCGCCCTGCTGGGCGGCATCGCCATCGCTGTCCACGGCGGCACCAGTGGCGACTCGACGCAGGTCGCGGGCGGCTCGGTCGTCGCCGAACTCGGGCTCCTCTGCTGCATCCCGATGATCGTCGGCCTCCTGGGGAGGCTCGGCCGCAGGCTCCCGCTCGCCCCGCGAATGGCGCTGCGCGACGCGGCCCGCAACCGGGGACGGACGGCACCGGCGGTCGCGGCCGTGATGGCGGCCGTGGCGGGGTCAGTGGCCATCGCCACCTATATGTCCAGCACGCTGGCCGAGTCGGACTTCGAGTACACGCCGTCGCTCACCCCCGGCACCGTCGCTCTCCTCGCTTCCGACGGCGGGGCCACCCAGCAGCTCCCCCTGGCCCGCGCCGCCATCGAACGGAACCTGGCCGTCAACGGCGGACACGCCGACCTCGGCCGGGTCTGGGCGGGCAGCGACTGCGCCGTCTACTACCAGGAGGAGAACGGCTGCGGCTCGGTCGAGCTGATCAAGCCCACCGGCAAGGGTCACTCCTGCCCGCTCAAGGGCAAGGGCGCCAGGGAGCTCGCTGCGAGTCTCTCCGCCGAGGAGCACAAGAAGCTGATGCGATCCCCCGCCTGTCTGGACGAGTTCAGGTACACGACCTCGTTCCAGGGTGGGCCGGGCGGCATCGTCCTGGGCGACGCGAAGTTCCTCAACACCTATGTGAAGCTCCGTGACCCCGCGGCCGCCAAGGCCCTGGCGGCCGGCACACCCGTGCTGCTCAATCCGGCGTACGCGACGAACGGCGAGGTCACCCTCAAAGCCGTCCACACGTACAACGACCGCGACAAGAAGAACCGGAAGCTGCACCCGGGCAAGGCCGAGACCCGTACCGACCGGCTGAAGGTCTATCAGGCGCCCGAGCAGTACGCCACCACGCCCGGGGTCCGCATGATCATGCCGCTGCGGACGACCAAGCGGCTCGGTCTGCACACCGAGATGTACGGCAGCGTCTACGCGGTCGCGCACGCGCCGACCGACGCCGAGGACCAGCGGGTGTCGGCCGCGATCGAACTGGCCGGCGGTGGGATCTACCTCCAGTCGGAGGGCGGGCGGGACGACAGGAACCTGCACGAAGACACGATCCTGCTGATTCTTTCCCTGTTCGCGGGGGTGGTCACCCTGGGCGCGGCCGCGATCACAACCGGTCTCGCCAAGGCCGACGCGGAGGCCGACCTCACCACGCTCAGCGCGGTCGGTGCACCCCCGGGCGTGCGACGCACCCTCTCCGGTTTCCAGTGCCTGGTGGTCGCGCTCACCGGCGTCCTGCTCGGCACGGCAGCGGGTCTCGTACCGGCGGTGGCGCTCCGGCTCGTCGACCTGCGCCAGGCAGTGGAGGACATGCGGGTGGAACCGATGAACTCCGCCTACACGCCGATCGTGCTGCCCTGGGCGACCATCGGTTTGCTTGCCGTGGTCGTCCCGCTGCTGGCCGGGCTGCTCGCCGCGGCGTTCACCCGCTCGCGGCTGGCGCTGGCCAGGCGCGGTGGATGACGGCCGAACGATTGACCGTGACGGCCGGATGATGCGCCGACCGGGCGGATAAGGTGCCCCCGAAAACGGTGGATCAACCGTATTCGGGGGCACCACCCTGTTGAGCAGGACGTGTGCGAGACAATGGGCGGCATGGAGATGCCGAGGAATGAACGGTCGCAGGAGCACCCCCAAGTCCTCGTAGTGGGACAGGACGGCATGGCGATCGGCGGCGGTGGTACTGACGACGAATCGCGTGAGGTCCCAGTGACAGAAATGGTCGAACAGCCCGCGAAGGTCATGCGCATCGGCAGCATGATCAAGCAGCTCCTGGAAGAGGTCAGGGCAGCTCCTCTCGACGAGGCGAGCCGGGTCCGGCTCAAGGAGATCCATGCAAGCTCCGTGAAGGAGCTGGAGGACGGCCTCGCCCCGGAGCTGGTGGAGGAGCTTGAGCGGCTCTCCCTGCCGTTCAATGAGGAGTCGGTGCCCTCCGAGGCGGAACTCCGAATTGCGCAGGCTCAGTTGGTCGGCTGGCTGGAAGGCCTCTTCCACGGCATCCAGACGGCGCTGTTCGCCCAGCAGATGGCGGCCCGGGCGCAACTGGAGCAGATGCGTCGCGCCCTCCCGCCGGGCAGCGGTCACGAGGACGATGACGGCGCGTCGGACGCGCACGGGGCGATCCGCTCGGGACCGTACCTGTAACGCGTACGCGTTCCCTCCACCTATCTGCGCACGTACGGACAGCGGGGCCCGGCACACGAATCTGTGTGCCGGGCCCCGCTGTCCGTACGGCTCAGGCTGCCGGCGTCCGCAGAAGCACCTTGCCGATGTGCGCGCTGGACTCCAGCACCCGGTGGGCCTCCGCCGCGTCGGACATCGGCAGCGTACGGTCCACGACCGGCCGGACCACACCGCTGCCGATCAGCGGCCACACGTGCTCGCGCACGGCGGCGACGATGGCGGCCTTCTCCGCAAGGGGGCGTCCGCGCAGCGACGTCGCGGTGACGGCGGCCCGCTTGTTCAGCAGGACGCCGAGATTGAGCTCGCCCTTGACGCCGCCCTGAAGACCGATGATGGCAAGTCGGCCGCTGACGGCGAGCGCCTTCACATTCCGGTCCAGGTACTTCGCGCCGACGATGTCGAGGATGACGTCCGCGCCCGCCCCGTCCGTCGCTTTGAGCAACTCCTCGACGAAGTCCTGCTCCCGGTAGTCGATCAGGATGTCGGCACCGAGCTCCGCGCAGCGCGCCAGCTTCTCGGGCCCGCCCGCCGTCACCGCGACCCGCGCGCCCACAGCCTTGGCGAGCTGGATCGCCATCGTGCCGATACCACTGGACCCGCCGTGCACCAACAGCGTCTCGCCGGGTCGCAGATGGGCCACCATGAAGACGTTCGACCAGACGGTCGACGTCACCTCGGGCAGCGCCGCAGCCACCGTCAGGTCGATGCCGTCCGGTACGGGGAGCAGCTGTCCGACGGGCACGGCGACCTTCTCCGCGTATCCGCCGCCCGCCAGCAGCGCACACACCTCGTCGCCGACGGACCAGCCGGTGACACCGGGGCCGATCTCCGTGATCCGGCCGGAGCACTCCAGTCCGGGGTAGGGGGACGCGCCGGGCGGCGGGTTGTAGAAGCCCTGCCGCTGGAGCACATCGGCGCGGTTGACCGCGCCGGCCACGACCTCGACGAGGACCTCGCCCTCGCCGGGTACGGGATCGGGGACCTCGGCCCATACGAGCGCGTCGGGGCCACCGGGTTCGGGGATCGTGATCGCATGCATGGCGGCGAGGCTACTCCGTGACGCCGTCGCACTGAGCGAAGAGACACCCCGGACCTTCACACCCCTTGCTGGCGCGGCGTGTTCAGCGGCGGGGTTTCCGAGACACGCACGATGGTGATCAGCCGGTCCGTCAGCTGCAACGGGCTGGCCGCCGGATCGTCGTAACCGAGCAGCCGGTGGCCACGCAGCACGCTGACGACCAGGTCCTCGGTCCCCCGGACGCTCTTGCCGACCTCGGCCTTTATCACCGGCCGTTCGACGAGGTCGAGGCCGCTGCCCTGCTGGATCAGGTCCTCCATCACCGTGCCCGCGCTCGGGCTGAGGACGGAAAGACCCAGCAGCCGGCCCGCGGCGCTGGCGCTGGTGATCACGGCGTCGGCGCCGGACTGCCGCAGCAGCGGTGCGTTCTCCTCCTCGCGCACCGCCGCGACGATCTTCGCGCCACGGTTGAGCTGCCGCGCCGTCAGCGCGACCAGCACCGCCGTGTCGTCGCGCTGGGTGGCGATGATGATCTGACGCGCCTTCTGGAGCTCGGCCCGCAGCAGCACCTCGCTGCGCGTCGCATCCCCGACGACGCCCACGTAACCTTCGGCGTTCGCTGCCTCGATCACCTTGTTCGCCGGGTCGACGATCACGATCTGTTCCTTCTTCAGACCGGTGGCGCAGAGTGTCTGGATCGCCGAGCGGCCCTTCGTACCGAAGCCGACAACAACGGTGTGGTCACGCAAGTTGGTTCTCCAACGGTTCAGCCGGAAGTCCTCCCGGGTCCGCTCCGTCAGGACCTCCAGGGTGGTGCCGACCAGGATGATCAGGAAGAGCACGCGCAGTGGCGTCACGAGCACCACGTTGATCAGTCGTGCGCTGTCGCTGTACGGAGTGATGTCGCCGTACCCGGTGGTGGAGAGAGTGACCGTCGAGTAGTAGACGGCGTCGAGCAGGTCCACCGACTCATCTGCGTTGTCGTGGTAGCCGGAACGGTCGGCCCAGACGATCAGCACTGTGGCGGCGAGGACTATCAGCGCCATCAACAGCCGTTTGGCGACCTGTCGGAGCGGCCTGTCGACGACACGGCGCGGAAGCATGATCCGTGTGGGGACGAGATGCTCGTCGACCCGCCTGGCCATCGCATCGTGGCCGGGAAGTTTCACGTGAAACACCCTTCCGTCCACGGCGTCGCCGAGGCCCACGGTAGATCGAGGATCTCCACCTCGGTGCCGGACCGTACCCCGCCCGGCGGCACGACGGCCAGCCCGTCGGCGGCGGCGATCCCACGGAGCATGGCCGGACCGTTGTAGTGCAGCGGTACGACG
Source organism: Streptomyces sp. NBC_01669 (assembly GCF_026339735.1). Lineage (GTDB taxonomy): Bacteria > Actinomycetota > Actinomycetes > Streptomycetales > Streptomycetaceae > Streptomyces > Streptomyces yanii. Next base: position 4,783,799 of record NZ_JAPEQG010000001.1, on the reverse strand, counting down.
TGTTCGGGGCCGGAGCCCGCACCGACCCGGTGCACGACAGGGACCAGGCGGGTGTCGTGCGGGTGCCCGTGCACCTCGTCGCGCATGACGACCCGATACGAATCCTCCACCGCCTGGCCGGCCAGCCCGCGCAGCAAGGGCTCCGCGAGCGTGAGGAGACCGGAGACGGCGGCGAGGGGGTTGCCGGGCAGCCCGACGAGATACGGGCCCCCGGAGGTCAGCCGGGTCAGCAGCATCGGGTGACCCGGGCGCACGGCGACGCCGTCGACCAACAGCTCCGCGCCGATCTCGGCGAGGACGGGATGGACGTGGTCGACGGGGCCTGCTGCGGTACCGCCGGTGGTGATGACGAGATCGGCGTCGGAGGTGGTGAGGGCATGCCGGAGGGCCTCACGGTCGTCACCGAGGCGTCGTGGGGCGGAGACCTCGACACCCATTGCCCGGAGCCAGGGGCCGATCATGGGGCCCAGGGCGTCCCGGATCAGCCCGTCGTGCGGCAGACCGGTGGTAAGCAGTTCGTCCCCGAGGACGAGCACGTCGACGCGCGGGCGGGAAACCGTCAGCAGCTCGTCGTAACCGGCGGCGGCGGACAGCCCGAGGACGGCGGGCGTCACCACCGTTCCGGCGGGCAGAAGTTGATCGCCGGAACGGCACTCCTGGCCACGCGGCCGGATGTCCTGCCCGGGAACCACCTGGCGCTGCGCGTACAACAGCCCCTTGGCCTCGTCGGCGTGAGCGTGTTCGCTCCGGATCACAGCGGTGCCATTGGCCGGGATGCGGGCGCCGGTGGCGATCCGTACGGCATCCCCGTCGGGAAGCGGAGCGGGCGCACTGTGCCCGGCCAGAATGCCCAGCCCTTGACCTCCGTCCTCGCCTCTTCGGAGTGTCCAGGGCCCGGGTCCGGCAACGACCCAGCCGTCCATGGCGGAGGTGTCGAAGGACGGCAGATCGGTGAGCGCGGTAAGCGGTTCGGCCAGCACGCGTCCGATGGCCCGGTCGAGGGTGAGCCGCAGAGTGCGGGGTGAGGCGGACCGCCCGGCCCGCGCGGCGAGAGCGCGGGCCTCGCCCCAGGCGGTGGCATGGCTGCGCTGAACGTCGGCCCGTCGGTCGCGGGTGCGCGGGTAGCGGGCGGACTCGGGGTCGGATTCGGGGGCGGAGGACTGGCCGGAGGAGTGGCCGGAGGGCTGCCGGCCAGGGGTGCGGCCGGGGCTGTGGGCGGCACCGTGGTCAGTGCCCTGGTGAACGTTTGAGCCGGGACCGGGACCAGGCCTCTGAACGGGGTCCGGGCCGGACCCCTGCCCAGGGCCTTCGCCAGGGACGTGGGCAGGGCTGTGGTCAGGGCTGGGGTCAGGACTCCGGCGCGGTGCCGAGCCGGATCCCTGCCGGGGACTCTGCTCCGAGAACCCGGCCCCGGGCTGCGACTGAGCCACTGATCGGGGCTCCCGCGGGGGTTGGCGCCCGACCAGCGCGAGCGCCTGGTCGACGGCCCGGTCCTCCTCCTCGGCGGCGCGAGCCTGCTGGGCCGCGCGGGCCTCTGCGGCGGCGCGGGCGCCCACGGCAACGCGAGCCTCTGCGGCGGCGCGGGCGCCCTCGGCGCTCGGGACCTCATCCTCCGCACGAGCCTGACCAGCCGCTGGGGCAACCCCTGCAACAGCGGCCCCCCTGGCAGCCTGAGCTTCTCCTGCGACACCGGTACCCGCGGCAGCCCGGTCCTGATCCACTGCGGTGGCACGGCCGGCCGACGGAGCCTCCGTGGCGGCACCTATCTCCCCTGAGGTCAGGACGGCGGGCCGGGCCGCCCCCGGACCTCTGCTCCCCGGACCCGGAGGGGGCACGGGCGTCCAGTCGTCGGCCGTGCCCCTGTCGACCTTGCGTCGGGGTGTCGTCATGGCGTCTCGGCCTCGTCCGCCCAGCGAAGGGCAAGCGCGGCCGCCTTCCGGGCGGCTTCGGCCACGGCCTCGGCCCCGCCGCCGTCGCCGCTCGCCTTCGCCGCCGCGTACCCGACCAGGAAGGTCGTCAGGGGCGCCGCGGGCCGGGCCACACCGTGGGCGGCATCGCGGGCGAGGTCGAGCAGGACGTCGGTGTCGACGTCGAGTTCGATGCCCAGTTCGTTCTTGACTGCGGTGATCCATTCGTCCAGCACGGTCCCATGCTCTCTGATGCGGGCCCGGGCTGCGGCAATGTCTTCCCAGGTGTCGCAGTCGAAGGAGGCGAGCGGACCGGCCTCGACGCGGGCGAGGTCCAGTTCGTGCGTCAGCAGGCGCAGCGGGAGCCCGGCCAGGCTGCCGTGCTCGGCGGTCAGCAGGGCCAGCTCGCGACGGAGCGGCTCGGAACGGTAGACGGCGACCAGCGGCTGGTCCCGCCCGTCCTGATCGACACACAGCGCCCCGTCACGCTCCCCGTGAGCAGCTGCGGCCAGCAGTTCCTTGACCGTGCTCTCCCCCAGGAACGGCAGATCGGCGGAGAGCACGAGCAGATGCCCGGCCGTCGTGAGCCGCACCCCGGCGCCGAGCGCCGCCAACGGCCCGCCGCCCTGCGGCTCTTCGTACGCCCAGGTCACTGGGCGTACGGTGGGCCGCCGACCGCCCACCACGACGGTGGCTGCGGCGTCGGCGCAGGCGGCGAGCACCCGGTCGAGCAGCGCCCGGCCCCCCACCCGCAGGGCTGGTTTGTCGGCACCCCCGAGGCGTTTGGCGGCCCCTCCGGCAAGGACGATGGCGTCATACGCGGTCATGCCCCGAGTATGCGTGCCACACGCTCCTGTTGAACCTCCCCGTTCCCTTCCTCCTCGCCCTCCTCCGCTTCCTCTCTTCTTCTCCTACAACGCGCGCAGAAGCAGCGCAGGCTGTTCCACGCAGTCGGCCACGTATCGCAGGAATCCGCCTGCCGTGCTGCCGTCACAGACCCGGTGGTCGAAGGTCAGCGAGAGCTGAACGACCTGGCGCACGGCCAACTCGCCTTGGTGCACCCACGGTTTGGCCACGATGCGACCGACACCCAGCATGGCCGCCTCCGGGTGGTTGATGATCGGCGTCGACCCGTCGACCCCGAACACCCCGTAGTTGTTCAGCGTGAACGTGCCGCCGCTCAGATCAGCCGGGGTCAGCTTCCCCGTCCGGGCAGCCTCGGTCAGCCGGCCGATCTCGGCACCGATCGACTCCGCGTTACGGTCCTGCGCATTCCGCACGACAGGGACGACCAGCCCCCGGTCCGTCTGGGCCGCGAACCCCAGATGGACGTCGCGCAGCCGCACGATCTCCCGCGCGTCCAGGTCCACCGTGGAGTTGAGCTCGGGGAACCGGGCCAGCGCCGCCGTACAGATACGGGCGAGCAGAGCAAGCACTGACACCTTCGGCCCGGCAGCCGGACCGCCGGCGCCGTTCATCGCGGCTCTCGCGGCCATCAGCTCGGTGGCGTCTGCGTCGACCCAGCACGTGGCGTCGGGTATCTCGCGCCGGCTGCGCGCCAACTTGTCGGCGACCGCGCCCCGTACACCGCGCAACGGAATCCGCTCCCCGGCGACCTCACGGCCGGCCGAAGGGGCCATCGATGCCGGGAACGACACCGAATCCGACGCCGGGACTGCGGACACGGGAGCCGACTCCACTGTTGCGCTCGCCGCCGCCCTGATGGCGGATTCGACATCGGACCGAAGGATCAGACCGTCCGGCCCCGACCCCGTCAGCTGCCGCAGATCGAGATCATGCTGCCGCGCCAGTTTCCGCACCAAGGGCGAGATGACCGCCACCGGCCCCGGTCCCTCACCGGGAACCGCCGCTGGGACCGCCACCGGGGCCGGAACCGTCACAGACCCCGCACCGGAGACCGCCTCGGGCCGAACCCGCCGACGACGCGCCGCCGGTGCTCCCGTCCCGTACCCCACCAGCACGTTGCCGGACGACTCGGCCTCCGCAGCCCCATCAGCGGTGAATTCTCCCGCAGTGGACCCGACCGCCACCGTCAACAACGGCGCCCCGACCGGAAGTTCCGCGCCCTCCTCGCCGAACCTGGCGGTCACCACACCTCCGTAGGGGCACGGCACCTCCACCATCGCCTTGGCCGTCTCGACCTCGACGACCGGCTGGTCGATGGCGACCACATCGCCGACCTCCACCAGCCAGCGCACGATCTCCGCCTCGGTCAGTCCTTCGCCGAGGTCGGGCAGCTTGAATTCGAGCACCTGGGGCATCAGCTCTCCGCCTCCCACTGCAGTCGCGCGACCGCGTCGAGCACCCGGTCCACGCCCGGCAGATGGTGGCGCTCCAGCATCGGCGGCGGATAGGGGATGTCGAATCCGGCGACCCGCAGCACCGGCGCCTCCAGGTGGTGGAAGCAGCGCTCGGTGATCCGGGCGGCGATCTCCCCGCCGGGGCCGCCGAACCCGGACGACTCATGGACGACGACCGCACGACCGGTGCGCCGCACCGAAGCGGCGACCGTCTCGTCGTCGAACGGGACGAGCGAGCGCAGATCGACCACTTCGAGGTCCCAGCCCTCCTCGACGGCCGCTTCCGCGGCCTCCAGGCAGACGGGCAGGGAGGGCCCGTACGTGATCAGCGTCGCGCTGCGCCCGGGGCGGCGGACGACGGCCCGCCCGATCGGCTCGACGGCCACCGGCGCCTCCGGCGACCAGGCCGCCTTCGACCAGTACAGCCGCTTCGGCTCCAGGAAGACCACCGGGTCGTCGGAGGCGATCGAGGCCCGCAGCAGCCCGTACGCGTCGTCGACCGTGGCGGGTGTGACGACATGCAGGCCGGGCGTGGCCATGTAGTAAGCCTCGGACGAGTCGCTGTGGTGCTCGACCCCGCCGATCCCGCCGCCGTACGGCACCCGCACCGTGATCGGCAGCGGCATGGCACCACGGGTCCGGTTCCGCATCTTGGCGACGTGGCTGATGAGCTGCTCGAACGCCGGGTAGGCGAACGCGTCGAACTGCATCTCCACCACGGGCCGCAGCCCGTACATCGCCATGCCGACAGCCGTCCCGAGGATGCCCGCCTCGGCCAGCGGCGTGTCCGTACAGCGGTCCTCGCCGAACTCCTTCGCCAGCCCGTCGGTGATCCGGAAGACCCCGCCGAGCGTGCCGACATCCTCACCGAGGACATGCACCGTCGGGTCCTCGGCCATCGAGTCGCGCAGCGCACGCCCCAGGGCCTGCGCCATGGTGGCCGGCTTGGCCCTCTCCATCTGCTCGCCGGCCATGGCCGCCGCCGTCGTCATCGCCCTCCCTCCGCACCACGTGGGCCGCTCTGGCCGTGGTGGTCCTGCTCGGCGTCGAGCTCAACCTGCAACCGGGCCGCCTGCTCCCGCAGTTGCGTGGTCTGTTCCGCATACACATGGGTGAAGAGGTCCATCGGATCGAGCACCGGATCGGCGTTCATCCGCTCGCGGAGCCCGGCGGCCATCCGCTCCGCGGCCGCGCGCGCCTCCTCGATGCCGTCTTCGGCAAGCAGCCCGCGACCGGTCAGCTCCCGCTCAAGAAGCTGAATCGGGTCGTGCGCCCGCCACGCCTCCACCTCGCTGTCGACGCGGTAGCGCGTGGCGTCGTCGGCGTTCGTATGGGCGTCCATCCGGTACGTCACAGCCTCGACAAGCGTCGGACCGCCTCCGGCCCTCGCCCGCGCCACTGCCTCGCCGAGCACTTGGTGCACCGCGGCCGCGTCATTGCCGTCGACCAGCCGGCCCGGCATCCCGTACCCCACCGCCTTGTGCGCCAGCGACGGCGCCGCCGTCTGCTTGGCCAGGGGCACGGAGATGGCAAAGCCGTTGTTCTGGACCAGGAAGACCACGGGGGCCCGCCAGACGGCCGCGAAATTCAGCGCCTCGTGGAAGTCACCCTCGCTGGTGCCGCCGTCGCCGACCATGGCGAGCGCGACCACGTCGTCACCCGCCAGCCGCGCCGCGTGCGCCAGGCCCACGGCGTGCGGGAGCTGGGTAGCGAGCGGCGTGCAGAGCGGGGCGATGCGGTGCTCGCGCGGGTCGTAACCGGTGTGCCGGTCGCCGCGCAGCAGAGTCAGTGCCTCGACCGGATCGAGACCGCGCGCGACCGCCGCGAGGGTGTCGCGGTAGCTGGGAAAGAGCCAGTCACGCTCTTCCAGCACCAGCGCCGCCGCTATCTCGCAGGCCTCCTGCCCGGTGCTGGAGGGGTAGACGGCAAGTCGGCCCTGCTTGGTGAGGGCAGTCGCCTGTGCGTTGTACCGCCGGCCGCGCACCAGCTCGGCGTAGAGCCGCAGGAGCAGCTCCGGGTCTGCGTCGGCCGCGGCGTCCGTACCGAGCACGCGGTACGGCTCGGGGTCCGGGAGCAGCGGCGCGGGGTCGGTGAGCGGCTTCCAGGCCGGGGGCGGCGTGGGCCGGTAAGCGGCCGCGCCGGGCAGCTCTTGGACCGTCATGACGAGCACCTCCTGGCATCGAGGGGTATCGAGCGGCATCTGGCGATATCGAGGGATCACCCGATATCGAGGGGTGGCTGAATATGTCGAAATGTCGAGCACGCGCCGAGGCGCGGTGTGGTGCGCCTCACCTACCGATTGTTCGGTCGCGAACGCATTTTGGCTACAGGCACCGTCAGCCTGTGGACAAACGGTTCTCCACAGCCTGGGATAGGGGCAGGTCGTCCAGGGCAGGGAGGCACGGGGACATGGCAGCTGAACAAATGGCCGACGGAGCCGAGGACCCCGGCCGGGTTCCGCCCGCGCGGCCCCTCGACGCCATCGACCGCGACATCCTCCGACTGCTCCAGACAGACGGCCGTGCCTCGATACGGTCGGTGGCCGACCGCGTCCATGTCTCGCGCGCCAACGCCTACGCCCGGATCAACCGGCTCATCGACGACGGAGTGATCCGCGGCTTCAGCGCGCGGGTGGACCATGAGCGGGCGGGGCAGGGCGCCTCCGCGTACATCACGCTCAAGATCGTCCAGAACACCTGGCGAACGGTGCGCGAGCAGCTCCAGGCCCTGCCGGGGGCTACCCACATCGCACTGGTCAGCGGCGATTTCGACGTACTGCTGCTCGTGCACACACCGGACAACCGGTCGCTGCGCGAACTCGTCCTGACCAGGATCCAGGCCATCCCCGAGGTGCTCTCCACCCGCACGCTGCTGGTGTTCGAGGAGACAGACCTGGCTCCGGGCCCCGAGCGCCCCACCGAGCTGACCTAAGGCCTCTCACGAACCGTACTTCTTGAGGAACGCCTGTACCGCGGCCCAGTTCTCCTGGCTGTCGAGCAACGCCACTCCGTGCTCGCCGCCGCCCTTGACGTAGATCAGCTTGTGCTCCGCCGCCTTGGTACTCGCCCGGTTCAGCGTCTTCGCGTCGTCCCCGAAGTAGTCGTCGTACTCGGCGGCCATGTAGAGCACCGGCGCGGTCAGCTTGGGCACGGCGCCCAGCGCGTTCATTCCGGAGTAGAGCGTCGGCGCGGAGAGCGAGACCACCGCGTCCGGCTGCGGCTCCAGTTCCGGCGCCGCGGTGAGTACGGCGGTACCCCCCTTGGATGCCCCCATCAGCAGCAGCTTCTTCGCGCCCTTGCCGCGCAGATACCCGGCCGCTCCGACGATCTCGGAGACCTCCTGGCCCGCCGAATTGACCGCGAGCACCCGATAGCCGGCCCGGTGCAGCTCATCGGCCTTGTCCTTCCACTGGCAGGCGGTGCCGTCGGACTGGTGGGCCAGTACGATCCCCGCGCCTGTCCCGACGCCGCTCGCACCGCCGGGCATATAGCCGCCGGTCTCGGTGGAGTCAGCGGACTTGAAGGTGATGGACGCCGCCTCGGCCTCGGCCGATGTCAGACAGCCGAAGTCGTCAGGCCGCCGGGCCTCCTCACTCGCGTCCGCCCCCTTCTCGGCACCGCTACCACCGGTGCCGCCGCTGCCGCCCCCTCCGCAGCCGGTCAGCGACACGGCGACAAGCAACGTGACAGCGCACAGGAACCCGGGAACAGGAAGGACGGCGGCCATGCCGAAGGATGGTGGTCTTGACCTGTCCTGCCGTCAACGTTTCAGCGGTCGGAACGCATCCCCTCGAAGGCCAGCTGGACGACCGTGTCCGCCAGCTGCTCCCCCTCGGCGTCGCCGCCCGGCTGCGGCCGGTACCACTCCACCAGAGAGTTGACCATTCCGAAGAGCAGCCTCGTCGCCAGCCGTATGTCCACGTCGGAGCGGAGATCGCCGTCCGCGACGGCCGCCTTCAGCAGTTCGGCCACCCGCTGGTCGAACTCACGCCGACGCTCCATGGCCCAGCGCTCGGCCTTCGTATTGCCCCGTACACGCAGCAACAGCGTGACGTAGGGCAGTTCGGCTATCAGCACCTCGACGGTACGTCGCGTGACGTACTCGACCCGCTCGATCGCGCGCCCCCGCGTCGCACCCGGCTCGTCGAGAATCCCGAAGAGCCCTTCCAGTGCCCGGCTGACCGCGCGCCGCAGCAGCTCTTCCTTGCCCGCGACGTGGTGGTAGATGGACGATTTGGAGATGCCCGCCGCCTTGGACAGGTGCTCCATGGACGTGCCGTCGTAACCGCGCTCGTTGAAGACACGGACGGCGACGGTGAGGAGAGTCTCCGGGGTGTACGTGTCCCGCTTGGCCGTGGTCATGTCCGCGATCCTCCCCTACGAGTTGTCCACAGGTTTCGTGGGGCCCCTTGTCCCGACCGATCGTTCGGTTACTCTAACTCTGTCCGCCCGTTCCTGCCCAGCTCGATGAGGAGTTGGTCCGTCATGGCCGCCGAGCTCTCCCCGCACCTGCTGTCCGAGAAGCACCGCCCCACGCTCGACCAGACCCTCGACGCGATCCACACGCGCGCGTACTGGTCCCCGCATCCCGAGCACCCGAAGGCGTACGGCGAGGGCGGCGCACCGGGCAGTCTGAGCGCCGCCGAGGGCAAGGCCGCCTTCGACGCCGTGCTGCACACCCGGCTCGACCTCGGCCAGCCGGGCACCGACGGCTGGACGGGCGGCGAGATCTCGCCCTACGGACCGGAGCTCGGCGTCGAGTACCCGCACGCCGACCTCGATGTGCTGCTTCCGGCGATGCGCGCGGGAATGGCGGCGTGGCGCGAGGCGGGGCCCGAGACCAGGGCGCTGGTCTGTCTGGAGATCCTGGCGCGGATCAGCGCCCGCACCCATGAGTTCGGGCACGCCGTGATGCACACCAGCGGTCAGGCCTTCATGATGGCGTTCCAGGCGGGCGGCCCGCATGCCCAGGACCGCGGCCTGGAGGCGGTGGCTTATGCCTACGAGGAGCAGATCCGCACCCCGCGGACGGCGGACTGGTCCAAGCCGCAGGGAAAGCGCGATCCGCTGCAGCTGCACAAGACGTACATCGCGGCGGGCCGCGGCATCGCGCTGCTGATCGGCTGCAACACCTTCCCCACGTGGAACGGCTATCCGGGACTGTTCGCCTCTCTGGCCACCGGCAATCCCGTCCTGGTGAAGCCGCACCCGCGCGCCGTGCTCCCCCTGGCGCTCACGGTGCAGGTGGCCCGCGAGGTACTGAGCGAGGCCGGCTTCGACCCCAATCTCGTCTGTCTGGCCGCCGAGCGTCCGGGCGAGGGCATCGCCAAGGCCTTGGCGGTCCGCCCCGAGATCAAGATCATCGACTACACCGGGTCCACCGCCTTCGGTGACTGGCTGGAGGCCAACGCCCGCCAGGCACAGGTCTACACGGAGAAGGCGGGGGTCAACACGATCGTCGTCGACTCCACCGACGACTACCGCGGCATGCTGTCCAACCTGGCGTTCTCCCTCTCCCTGTACAGCGGCCAGATGTGCACCACCCCGCAGAACCTGCTGATCCCCCGGGACGGCATCGCGACGGACACGGGCGACAAGACGTACGACGACGTGGTGGGCGACATCGCCGCCGCGGTCACCGGCCTGCTCGGCGACGACGCCCGGGCGAACGCGCTGCTCGGCGCGCTGGTCAACCCCGACGTGAAGGCCCGCCTGGAGGCCGCGGCAGGGCTGGGCGAAGTCGCCTTGGCCTCAAGGGAGGTGGCCAACCCGGAGTTCCCCGACGCGGTGGTCCGTACGCCGGTCGTCGTGAAGCTCGACGGCACGAAGCCGGACGACGAAGCGGCGTATCTGTCGGAGTGCTTCGGACCGGTGGCGTTCGCGGTCGCGGTCGACTCGACGGCGGACGCGGTGGAGCTGCTGCGCCGCACGATCCGCGACAAGGGCGCGATGACGGTCGGGGCGTACACGACGTCGCCGGAGGTGGAGCGCGCGGTGGAAGACGTCTGCTTGGACGAGTCGGCTCAGCTCTCGCTGAATCTGACGGGCGGGGTGTACGTCAACCAGACTGCGGCGTTCTCCGACTTCCACGGCTCGGGCGGCAACCCTGCGGCCAACGCGGCCCTGTGCGACGGAGCGTTCGTATCAAATCGCTTCCGCATGGTGGAAGTCCGCCGCCAGGCCTGACACAGCACGCCCCGCCCCGGCTCCAGCCCCTCGGCGCCTCTTCAGCTCCTCCGGCGCTCGAGGAGCGGGACCCGGGGGTGGGCGGAGCCCCGATCGCGGAAAGTACGCACGTTACGGGAAGGGACGCGAGAGACCCGCCGCAGACGCCCTGCGCCGCCCCGCCCGCACAGTCGGGGTACCCCTGGGCCTCAGCCCGCTCCCACACCCCCCGGAATATCCGCATACCGCTGCACCCACGCATGCATGGCAATGGCCGCCGCAGCCCCCGCATTGATCGACCGCGTGGATCCGAACTGCGCAATCGAGCACACCATCGTCGCGTGCTTACGCGCCTCCTCGGTCAGCCCCGGCCCCTCCTGCCCGAAGAGCAGCACACACCGCCGCGGCAGCTCTGTCCGCTCCAGCGGCACCGCCCCCGGCAGATTGTCGATCCCGATGATCGGCAACCCCTCGGCCGCCGCCCAGGCGGTCAGATCCGCCGTGTCGGGGTGATGCCGCACATGCTGGTACCGGTCGGTGACCATCGCACCGCGCCGGTTCCACCGCCGCCGGCCCACAATGTGGATCTCCTTGGCGAGGAAGGCGTTCGCAGTCCGCACCACCGACCCGATATTGAAGTCGTGGCCCCAGTTCTCCACCGCTACATGGAAGTCGTGCCGCCGAAGATCCAGATCGGCGACGATCGCCTCCCGCGTCCAGTAGCGGTACTCGTCACCGACATTGCGCCGGTCGCCCTGCTCGAGCAGCTCGGGGTCGTACCGCTCGCCCTCGGGCCAGGGCAGCGGATGCGGTCCGACGCCGATCTCCGCCCCGAATCCGTCGTCGTACTGCAACGCCTCCGCGGACTGCTCGCCGACCCCGAGGCCATCGGCCGACGGACTCTCACCGCTACTGCTCCTACTACTGCCGGTATCACTGCTCACCCGACGAGCGTATGGCCACCGCTTCCGCTGTGCTGCGGGACCTCCTCCTCGCCGCCCCGCTGCTGCTCGGGCACCTGGCCCGTGCGCGAGAACAGCAGCTGCCGCCCGAGCGTCACCCGGCCGCCCAGCCAGACCAGGAAGACCGTCGGCAGGAAGACGGAGTCGGCGGCGATCATCGCCATCGAGAAGAAGGGCAGTCCCAGCAGCAGGGCGATGCCCGCGTGCTCGCACATCATGGCGACGAGCAGGACGTTCTTGACGCGCCGGTTGAAGAGAGTGAAGGGGAAGGCGACCTGCACGATGACCGTGCCGTACGTCAGCACCATGACCATCACGCCATTGGACGCGAGGAGGTCCGACAGCGCGGGCCACGGGGTGAAGTAGTCGAGCTTGAGCGGGTAGTACAGCGCCGTGCCATCCTGCCAACGCGATCCCTGGATCTTGTACCAGCCCGCGGTCGCGTAGATCAGACAGACCTCGGCCATGATCACGACGAGAGTGGCGTTGTGCGCGAGGTTGGCGAGGACATCGAGCAGCGTGCGCGGTTCGCTCTGCGGCGCGTAACGGTTCACGGCCCACCAGACACCGTGCCCGATCCACAGCACCCAGAAGAGAGTCGGCAGCCACCAGGTGCCACCGAGGCCGTCCGTCGCCGTAGCCACAACAAGGACCAGGCCGAGCACAAGCCACAGAATCGTCCCGGCGACATTCGAGGCCGGGCGGGCGCCTCCCACCTCCTGCGACCGCGTCCCCGGCTCCCGCTCAGACTTCGACTCGGCCTCCGTACGGCGTGCCCGCGCCGCACGGCGCGCATCCAGCGACCAGACCTGCCCGCAGCGCGTCAGCACAAGGTAGATCGCCATCAGATGGACGACGTTGTCGCCGCCGTCGCCCAGGAAAATGCTGCGGTTCTGCAGCGAGAGCACACCGACCATGAACAGGACGGACATCGCGCGGGTGTGCCAGCCGACCATCAGCAGTGCGGCGGAAAGCAGGACGACCGCATAGACGGTTTCGAACCAGACCGTGCTGTCCGACCACATGAGCACCGAGAGGGACTCATTGCCCGATATGAGCTGCTTCGCCATGTCCCAGCGCCATGGGGCGTCGGGGCCGTACATCTCATGGCGGTGCGGCAGCTCGCGCAGCAGGAACAGCAGGTACGTGGCGGAGAAACCGATCCGGATCACGGCGCTCTGATACGGGCCGAGGGCCGAGGAGGTGATGCGCTGGACGCCGCGGGCGAGCTTGCGGCCGGGGGAAGCCGTACTCACTTGACCGCCTCCTTGGTGTTCTCGGGGAGGTCGGCGGGGGTGACGGTCCACCACGGCAACACCCGGTAATTCGGCTTGGTGCTGATCTTCTCCGTGCTCCACGGCGGCGCGGAGACGGAACGCACCTCGGAGCGGACCTGGATGCGCTCGACGGTGCCGCCGTAGTCGTGCTCGCCGAGGCGCAGCATCACGATGCGGCGGATGTAGCGCTCGGAGAGATTGCCGCGCAGGCCGTTCGGGCGGTTCTGGATGTCGTGGGAGTTGAGATAGAAGTCCCAGGCGCGGCGGAGCTGGTTCTGGTGGATGTGGCTGGGGAGGAGATTGCCCCGTATCCCTCTGCCGTCCTCGACCGAGAGACTCATCCACCCAGTGGTGCGACGACCGTCGGGACCGGCTATCTCGGCCCGTACGTGCACGGCGACGTTCTGCTGGAGCGGATTGGGAGCGAAGAGCTTCCAGTTCTGCTCGAACTCGGGATAGACCCAGTCGTCGACCGCTTTGCCGTGCTGCTTGGTCAGGGTGTTGGACGGGGCGACGTGCAGAAACACCATGGCCAGATGGGTGCAGGTGATCATCCCGATGACCGACAACGCGATCGCGGCAACGATCTGGTACGAAAGGGACAGCCCGGCGATACCGGAACGCACCGGCGCGGGAGCTCCGGCGAATTCAGCGGGTGGTGTCGCACGGAGGGGCTGGTCCGAACCCGGATCCCCCCCCGGACCACCGCTCCCGTTCCCGTCTCCGACGCCCCTGTCGTCGTACGAATCCATCCCGCCCCGATCCCCGTCGATCCCCGGTCAGTTATCCACAGGGTTGACACCCTACGGGCCACCGACTCACCATTGAAGTCATTGAACCGAACGATCGGTCGGTAGGGAGCCCGGGATGGCGGCAGTGACTGCGGACCAGACAACGCAGGGCCAGGCGCGAGGCACCGCGCAGGCGACAGCAGGGGGGCCCGACGGGCCCGCGGGGGCGGACGTGGCTCAGCAGGCAGCCTTCGACGCCGCGGTGGCGGCCGACGAGCGCATCGAGCCGCGCGACTGGATGCCGGACGCGTACCGGGCCTCGCTGGTCAGGCAAATGGCCCAGCACGCCCATTCCGAAATCATCGGGATGCAGCCCGAGGCCAACTGGATCAGCCGCGCACCCTCGCTGCGCCGCAAGGCGATCCTGATGGCCAAGGTGCAGGACGAGGCGGGACACGGGCTGTACCTCTACAGCGCGGCGGAGACGCTGGGGACGAGCCGCGAGGAAATGCTCGACAAGCTCCACGCGGGCCGCCAGAGGTATTCGTCAATCTTCAATTACCCCACGCTGACCTGGGCGGATGTCGGCGCGATCGGCTGGCTGGTGGACGGCGCCGCGATCACCAACCAGGTGCCCCTCTGCCGCTGCTCGTACGGTCCGTACGCACGGGCCATGGTCCGCATCTGCAAGGAGGAGTCCTTCCACCAGCGCCAGGGGTACGAGCTGCTGCTCACCCTCGGCCGCGGGACGCCGGGGCAGCGCGCGATGGCACAGGATGCGGTGAACCGCTGGTGGTGGCCGTCCCTGATGATGTTCGGCCCGCCGGACGACGCATCGGCGCACTCGGCGCAGTCGATGACCTGGAAGATCAAGCGGCACTCCAACGACGAGCTGCGGCAGCGGTTCGTCGACATCTGTGTCCCGCAGGCCGAGGCGCTGGGGCTCACCCTCCCGGACCCGGACCTCCGGTGGAATGAGGAGCGCGGACACCACGACTTCGGGGCGATCGACTGGACGGAGTTCCAGGAGGTCCTGAAGGGCAACGGCCCGTGCAACGAACAGCGCCTCACACAGCGGCGCCGGGCACACGAAGAGGGCGCCTGGGTCCGGGACGCGGCGGCTTCGTACGCGCTCAAGCACCCCGCACCGACGCGCCACGCCCACGCACCGGCCCACATCACAGAAGCACCCCACACGGAAATGCACCAGGCAGAAATGCACACCCCACCGAACGCGGAGGCGACGGCATGAGCAGCTCGACCGACTGGCCGCTCTGGGAGGTGTTCGTGCGCTCGCGGCGCGGTCTCTCCCACACCCACGCGGGCAGCCTGCACGCCCCGGACGCCGAGATGGCCCTGCGCAACGCCCGTGACCTGTACACACGCCGTTCCGAGGGCGTCTCCATCTGGGTGGTTCCATCCACGGAGATCACGGCCTCCTCGCCGGACGAGAAGGACTCGTTCTTCGAGCCGGCGGGCGACAAGCCCTACCGGCACCCCACGTTCTACGAGATCCCGGAAGGGGTGAAGCACCTGTGACCGCGGCCCTCGCCCTCGGCGACGACGCGCTGGTGCTGTCGCACCGACTGGGGGAGTGGGCGGGCCACGCGCCCGTGCTGGAGGAGGAGGTGGCCCTCGCCAACATCGCCCTGGACCTCCTGGGACAGGCCCGGGTGCTGCTCTCGCTCGCCGGGGACGAGGACGAGCTGGCATTCCTGCGCGAGGAGCGCGCCTTCCGCAACGTCCAGCTGGTCGAGCAGCCCAACGGCGACTTCGCCCACACCATCGCCCGCCAGCTGTACTTCTCCGTCTACCAGCGGGGGCTGTACGAGCAGCTGGCGGCCGGTGGGGGCGACTTCGCCGGGCTGGCCGCGAAGGCCGTCAAGGAGGTCGCGTACCACCAGGACCACGCCACGCACTGGACGCTGCGGTTGGGCGACGGCACGGAGGAGAGCCACCAGCGGATGCAGCGCGGGGTGGATGCGCTGTGGCGGTTCACCGGTGAACTGTTCCAGCCGGTCGAGGGAGTGGAGATCGACTGGCCGTCGCTGCACACCGACTGGCTGGCCACCGTCACCGGTGTCCTGCAGCAGGCGACGCTGACGGTGCCGACCGGCCCGGGGTCCGGTGCCTGGACGGCCGGGGCAGGGCGGCAGGGCATCCACACGGAACCTTTCGGGCGGATGCTCGCCGAGATGCAGCATCTGCACCGCAGCCACCCGGGGGCGTCATGGTGACCGGCACGCTGCTGGAAGAGGAGGTGCGCAGGCTCGCCGGGTCCGTGCCCGATCCCGAGCTGCCTGTGCTCACCCTGGAGGAGCTGGGTGTGCTCCGCGGAGTGGAGGTGCTCGCCCCGGGCAAGGTCACCGTCCGCCTCACCCCGACGTACACCGGCTGTCCCGCGATCGAGACCATGTCGGCCGATATCGAGCAGGTGCTGCACGATCACGGCATACCGGAGGTCTCCGTGGTCACTGTGCTCGCACCGGCCTGGTCGACCGACGACATCAGCGCGGAGGGGCGGCGCAAACTCGCCGAGTTCGGCATAGCACCCCCGCGCCCGCATGATGCCGCCACCGGGTCCGGCGGACCGGTGCCGCTCACCCTCGCGGTGCGCTGCCCGCACTGCGGCTCCACGGACACGGAGCTGCTGAGCCGGTTCTCCTCCACCGCCTGCAAGGCGCTGCGCCGCTGCGCGAGTTGCCGTGAACCGTTCGACCACTTCAAGGAGTTGTAGATGTTCCATCCGCTCCGGGTCCGCGCGATCGAGCAGCTGACCGACGACTCGGTGGCCGTGACCTTCGCGGTGCCCCCCGAGCTGCGCGAGACTTTCCGCCACAAGCCCGGCCAGCACCTCAATGTGCGCTACACGGTTCACGGCGAAGAGATCCGGCGTTCGTACTCGATCTGCACCCCGGCCGCCGATGCCCCAGCCGATCCCGAGCTGCAGGTGGGTATCCGTCTGGTCGACGGCGGTGCGTTCTCCACGTACGCCCTCAAAGAACTCGCCGTCGGTGACCAGGTCGAGGCGATGCCCCCGATGGGACGCTTCGTGCTCACCCCCCGCGCCGGTCGCTACGCGGCGATCGTCGGCGGCAGCGGCATCACCCCGGTGCTGTCGATCGCGTCGACTCTGCTGGCCCGTGAGCCCGAGGCCCGGTTCTGTCTGATCCGGAGCGACCGGACGGCTGCCTCGACGATGTTCCTGGACGAGGTCGCCGACCTGAAGGACCGCTACCCGGACCGCTTCCAGCTGGTGACGGTGCTCTCCCGTGAGGAGCAGCAGGCGGGTCTCCCGTCCGGCCGGCTCGACCGGAAGCGGCTGACCGGGCTGCTGCCCGCGCTCCTGTCGGTGGGAGAGGTGGACGGCTGGTATCTCTGTGGGCCGTTCGGCCTGGTCCGGGCAGCAGAGGATGCGCTGCACGGCCTCGGCGTCGACCGGGCCCGCATCCACCAGGAGATCTTCCACGTCGACGACGGCCCGGCCGCTCCCGCCCGCACGCGGATCGAGGCGCCCGCACACAGCACGCTCACCGCAACACTGGACGGGCGCTCGGGCAACTGGCCGGTCCAGGACGGCGAATCGCTGCTGGAAACCGTCTTGCGCAGCCGCTCCGACGCGCCGTACGCGTGTAAGGGAGGGGTGTGCGGGACGTGCAGGGCGTTCCTGGTCTCGGGCGAGGTCCGGATGAACCGCAACTTCGCGCTGGAGCCGGACGAGACGGGGGCGGGCTATGTGCTCGCCTGCCAGTCGCATCCGCTCACACCGGAGGTGGAACTCGACTTCGACCGCTGACCCCTCGGATCCCACGGATTCGACCGGCTTCGACCGGATCTCCTCGGAACTCCCCCGGTCCTCCTCGGATCTCCGGGATCCTGCGGACCGCCGCGCCCTTTCCCTGTTCCCTTCTCATAGAACCTGTTCTATCTTGACGATCCGTCAGGTGCGGGTACGAGCACAGCGGTTCGCAGGAGGTCAGTGCAGTGGACTTCACCTTCACCGAGGAGCAGCAGGCAGCCGTCGAGGCGGCAAGGGCGGTCTTCTCGGGCGTCGAGCCCGACGGTGTGCCCAGCCCCGCGCTCACTCCGGGAGCGGTGGCCGAGGACTTCGACCGGTCCGTGTGGACGGGGCTGGCCGCAGGCGACCTGCTGAGCCTGACGCTGGCACCGGAACACGGCGGGGCCGGGCTCGACACGGTCGCGCTCTGCCTGGTCCTGCGCGAATCGGCAAAGGTGCTTGCCCGGGTGCCGCTGCTGGAGACCTGCGCGGTCGCGATGACGATCCAACAGCACGGTGACCCCGGCCTGGCAGCCGAGCTGCTGCCCCGCGTCGGCCGGGGCGAGCTGGTCCTCACCGTCGGAGCCAACGGCCGCACCGGCCACGATCCGGCCGAGCTCGCCGTCACCGCCCGCCGGGACCTTGCGGGAAAGGCCGGCCAGGACCATGACCGGTCCAGCAGCGAGGACGGCGGAAGCGCGGGCTGGGTGCTCGACGGAGTGCAGTCGGGGGTGCCGTGGGCCCAGTCCGCGGACTGGATTGCGGTGCCCGCCCACACGGACGAGGGCCTGGCCGTGCTGGCGCTGGCCCGCCGCACGGCCGAGGGCGTCGCACTCGCCGAACAGGTCTCCACGAGCGGTGAGTTGTTCGCCGAGGTCCGGCTGGACACGGTACGGATCGAGGACAGCGCGCTGATCAGTACTCCGGGTGCCTGGGAGTGGCTGCGCACCCTGCTCACCACCGGAACCTGCGCGCTCGCACTGGGTCTCGGCGAGGCCGTGCTCGCCATGACAAGTGAATACACCGGGAAGCGCGAGCAGTTCGGGCATCCCGTCGCGACGTTTCAGTCCGTCGCCGTCCAGTCCGCGGACCGGTACATCGATCTGCGGGCCATGGAAGTGACCCTCTGGCAGGCGGCCTGGCGGATCTCCACCGGTGCGCCGGGAACGCTGCCCGTCGCGGGCGATGTCGCGGTGGCGAAGATCTGGGCGTCGGACGGGGTCCGTCGGGTCGTGCAGACCGCCCAGCATCTGCACGGCGGCTTCGGCGCGGACACCGACTACCCGCTGCACCGCTTCCACGCCTGGGCGAAGCAGATCGAGCTGTCGCTCGGCCCCGCAGCGATGCATGAGGAGGCACTGGGCGACCTGCTGGCCGCCCATCCCCTCGGCTGAGACCCCCTGCGCGCTCCGGTGCCCACCGGAGCGCGGGAGGATCCCGGCCGGATCAGAGAACGAAGGCCGGGTTGCCGTTGTCCGTGACCATCGGGCGCCCGGCGCCGTCCCAGGCGAGCATCCCGCCGTCGACGTTCACGGCGTCGATGCCCTGCTGCACCAGGTACTGGGTGACCTGGGCGGACCGGCCACCGACCCGGCACATCACATGCACGCGTCGGCCGTCCTCCGCCGCCTCGGTCAGCTCACCGAAGCGGCCGACGAAGTCACTCATCGGAATGTGCAGGGCACCATCGACGTGCCCTGCCGCCCATTCGTCGTTCTCCCGGACGTCCAGCACAAGGCCGTCCGACGGCACCGCCGCGACATCCACCGAGGGCAGCGGGGCGAAATTCATGGGTCATGCCTTCTCTCGTACATACGCTCCGGACTTACCCGAAACGCTACTGCACCAGGCCTGCCAACTCTGCCTCTCGCTGCGCGACCTCACCCAGCAGCTGTTCGGCGATCTCGTCGAGCAGCCGGTCCGGGTCGTCAGGTGCCATCCGCAGCATGGCCCCGATCGCGCCCTCCTCCAGCTCCTGGGCGAGCACCGTCAGCAGTTCCTTGCGCTGGGTCAGCCAGTTCAGCCGGGCGTAGAGCTCCTCGCTCTCGCTGAGCTCCGCCTGCTGTGGAACGGGCCCCGCCGCCCACTCCTGCGCCAGCTCCTTCAGCAGGGCCTCGTCCCCACGCCCGTAAGCGGCGTTGACGCGGGTGATGAACTCGTCCCGGCGCGCCCGCTCCGTCTCGTCCTGGGCGAGATCCGGGTGGGCACTGCGTGCCAGCTCGCGGTAGAGCTTGCGCGCCTCCTCGGTCGGCCGGACCCGCTTGGGCGGCCGCACCGGCTGCTCGGTCAGCATCGCCGCCGCCTCGGGGGACAGCCCGTCGGAGTCGAGCCAGTCGTGGAAAAGCTCGTCGATGCCCGGCATCGGCATCACGAGCGCTCGAGCCTCCCGAGCCCTGCGCAGATCCTCTGGGTCACCGGTCCGGGCGGCCCGGGCCTCCGCGATCTGCGCGTCGAGCTCGTCGAGGCGGGCGTACATCGGGCCGAGCTTCTGGTGGTGCAGCCGGGAGAAGTTCTCCACCTCGACCCGGAAGGTCTCCACCGCGATCTCGAACTCGATCAGCGCCTGCTCCGCCGCCCGCACGGCCTTCGCCAGCCGCGCCTCGGGGCGCGCAGCATCAGCGGCACCGCCCGCGTCGGCGTCGCCCCGAGGGGCTTGCTGCTCGTGCTGTTCCTGCTGCCGGTCGTTGTCCTGCCGGTCATCGTCGTTCCGGGTGGTCGGCACCCCGGCGGCTTCGTGGGTCACCCGTCCAGCGTATGGCCCCGGCCCGCGCCCCGAGGACGCACGGTCGGCGGTGCGCCCCTCACACCCCGAGCTCAGCCGCTATTCGCCCCGAACCAACGGCCCTCACCAGCTCCGCGTGATCCGCCTCCGTACGGTCCGCGTACGTCACGGCGAAGCTCGCCACCGCTTCGTCCAGCTCATCGTTCTTGCCGCAGTAGCCCGCGATCAGCCGCGGGTCGGCGCTGTGGGCATGGGCCCTCGCCAGCAGTGCGCCCGTCATCCGCCCGTAGTCGTCGACCTGGTCGGCCGCCAGGGCCGCCGGGTCCACACTGCCCTTGCGGTTCCTGAATTGCCGCACCTGGAACGGCCGCCCCTGCACGGTCGCCCAGCCCAGCAGAATGTCGCTGACCACCTGCATCCGCTTCTGCCCGAGCACCACTCGGTGACCCTCGTGCGCCGCCTCGGGCACCTCGAAACCGACGGCGGGCAGATACGGCGCCAGCGCGGAGGGCCGCGCCTCCTTCACCTGCAGGACCAACGGCTCGCCGCGGTGATCGAGCAGCAGCACCACATACGACCGGGTTCCGACACTCCCCGTGCCGACCACCCGGAACGCCACATCATGGATCGTGTAACGGGCGAGCAGCGGCACCCGGTCCTCCGAGATCGTGCCCACATAGTCGCCGAGCGCCGCCGCGACCGCCGCGGCCTCCGCATCCGGCACCCGCCGCAGCACCGGCGGTGCGTCGACGAAGCGGCGTCCGTCACCCTCGGCCTCCTCCGTGGACTTGGCGGCGAAGCGGGCGCTGGTGTTCTTACGGGCCTTCTGCGAGACCCGTTCCAGCATGCCGACCAGATCCCGCGCGTCCGTGTGCGAGACGAGTTCCTCGTCGGCGATGGCATTCCAGGCGTCGAGCGCGGGCAGTCTGGCCAGCAATCGCATCGTCCGCCGGTACGCGCCCACCGTGTCGTACGCACCCCGCCGACAGGTGTCCTCGTCCGCCCCGGCCTCACGCCCCGCGAGCACCAGCGAGGTGGCGAGCCGCTTGAGGTCCCACTCCCACGGGCCGAACACGGTCTCGTCGAAGTCGTTCAGATCGATGACCAGACTGCCTCGCGCATCGCCGTACAGCCCGAAATTGGCCGCATGCGCATCGCCGCAGAGCTGGGCGCCCACCCCGGTCACCGGTGTGCCCATCAGGTCATGGGCCATCAGCCCGGCCGAACCGCGCAGAAACGCGAACGGTGTGGCAGCCATCCGCCCTACCCGGATCGGTGCGAGGTCGGGCACTCGGCCCCGGTTCGACTCCTCGACCGCCTGCACGGCGTCGGGCCGGCCCGAGGGAAGGACCAGGGCATCGTGCGAGGTCCTGGGCACCCGGTCGCGCAGCGCCTTGCCCGTCCCCCTCGGCGACTGCGGCGCGCTTCCCGCCGCAACAGCCGCACGCCGGGCGAACCCGGGCACGACCGGTATGCGCGGCTCATCCGTCACAACCCGCTGCCCCGGTACTGCCACTTCGAACTCACCCATGGCGCGCAGCCTCCCCCGCCCTCGACCGACGTCCTGTTCAACATCAACTGCCGACGACGGTACCGCCGTCCACCAACAGCCGTCTGCCCCTGTGGAAAACCGGGTCTTCAAAGTTGAGCGGTGCGGAGGTGTCCGCGGGCTCGGCGGGTGGTGACACAGCGTGTCCGTAGTCGTTGGTTCTCGGCGTTGCGGAAGCCGAACGCGTTGCGGGCGACGAGCTTGATCACGCGGTTGATCCCTTCGCTCTTGGCGTTGCTGTGTCCGGTGTCGATGAACGCGGCGATCTCGGGCCACCAGCGGTCGACGGTGGTGGCGAGCCGGCGGACTTCGGGGATGTCGGAGTCCGCGCACCAGGTGAGGAACTTCCAGCGGGCGTGGCCGACTTGGTGGCGGTCGGCGCCGGTGCGGGCCAGGGCGAGGAGGCTGCGCAGGTTCTCCTTGGCGATCCAGGCTGTCAGCAGCGTCTGCCCGATCTTCCCCTCGCCCAGGAGCGTGTTCCACATGGTGGCGAACTGGTCGTCGGTGAGGTCCTCGCGGTTGCGCAGCAGTCGCCGTCTGGCCTTCCACTCCGGGTCGCTCGCTCGTCCGCGTCGGCCGCGGGTCTCGACGGTGGTGCGGCGGCGGACCATGGACAGCATCTTGTTGGCGAGTTGGACCACGTGGAAGTGGTCGACCACGACGGTGGCGTGCGGCAGGCCGATGCGGATCGCGGCGCGGTAGGTGGCGGACATGTCGATCGCGACGTAGCCGATGCCCTTTCTCCAGTCCAGGTCGGTGGTGGCCAGCCAGGCCAGGACGTCGGCGACGGTGCGGCCCTCGACCTGTCCGAGCAGCCCGCCGTGGCCGGCTGCGTCGACGAAGCCGGTGTGCCACCGGTCCCGGGTCAGGCGCCACTTGCCGGTATCCGCATCCTGTTCCCAGCGGGGCCGTCCGCGGCGGGTCTCGTCGATGCCCAGGACCGCGACCTGCGGCAGAGGTGCCTCGGTGACGTCGCGGGCCTGCGCGCGGAAGGCTTCCATCACGGTCGGCCAGGACAGATGCAGATCCCGCGCGGCCTGGATGACCGTGGAGCCGGCGTCTCTTATGCGGCGCCCGGCCGCACCCCGCAGCCGGGCGGTCAGCCTGGCACCGGCCGGGATCTGCGGGATCTGCTCGGTGAAGGACCGGCGAGGGCAGCCGGCCTCGCGGCACCACCAGCGGCGCTTGTGCCAGCGGAACTCCAATCCGCTCTCGCCGTACGGGAGATCGCGCGGCCGGGTCACCGCCGAGCCCTTCACCCGGGTGGCGAACACCCCGCAGGCCGGGCAGGCCCTGGCTGTCTCGTCGGCCGTGACCAGGTGAACTCGGCGCCTTCCGTCGGCCAGCCGCTCAACCCGCGCGACGGACACCCCGTCGAGGTCGAGCAGCAACGTCGTATCGTTGAGCAAGCCCGTGGCTCCTGCATGATCGTTCTGCGTCGAGAACAGAAATGATCACGCAGGTCCACGGGCATCCTGCATCCGGGACCGTGCCCGAATGCGTCACGCCAATCGGCCGGGTGTGGTTCGCTGCAGGGGTGACTCAGGACTTGGAGATCGTCGCATTCGAATCCGCCGAGGCATTCCAGGCATGGCTCGGCGAGAACCATGCCGCCTCGTCCGGCATCTGGCTCAAGCTTCGCAAGAAGGGCCCCGGAATCGTCGCGCTGGACTACGCCCAGGCGCTCGACGTGGCACTCTGCTACGGCTGGATCGACGGCCAGAAGGCCAAGTTCGACGACCAGTGGTGGCTCCAGCGGTTCACCCCGCGCAAGCCGCGCAGCAAGTGGTCCAAGGTCAACCGGGACAAGGTGGCCGCCCTGATCGAGCAGGGCCGGATGCATCCCCCGGGGCAGGCCGAGGTCGACCGCGCCAAGGCAGACGGCCGCTGGGAGGCGGCCTACGACGGCGCGAAGACCGCCACGGTGCCGGACGACCTCACGGCGGCCCTGACCGCCGACCCGGCCGCGGCGGAGTTCTTCGAGACGCTGGACCGGCAGAACCGCTACGCGATCCTGTACAGGGTCCAAGACGCCAAGAAGCCCGAGACCCGGGCGCGCCGGATAGAGAAGTACGTAGCGATGCTGGCGAAGGGCGAGAAGCTCTACCCGTAGTCACGGAGAGGGACAGCAGCCGTGTAGTGCCCCAGGCCCCGGCGCGCCTGCGGCCCCGGCAACAGCCACCAGGTGCCCTCACCGAGCGTAACGAAACGTCAGAGGCCCTGAGTAGGCGCACCGCTCAAGATCGAAGACCCGGAAAACCTGAACGAACGCCTGTGGACAGCGCCTTGCCCTGGTCAGACGCCGACAGACTCCTCCAGCTCCTCCTCCAGCTCTTCCCTCGCCTCGGCCTCGGCCCGACGCTCCGCCGTCCCCCTGTTCTCCGTGCCCGTCCGGTTCTCCGTCCCGGTCCGGTGCCGGGACGAACCCACACCCTGAGCCTGCGCAGCAGACTTCCGCCGCCTCCCCTCGGCCAACCCGGCCGCTCCCATCGCGGCCAGCCCCACCACGAACCAGAGCGCGAGCACCAGCACGTGTCCGCCGAGTCCGTGCCCATCGAAGTACACATGGCTCCTCGCACCCTCGACGAAGCCCGCGCCGTTCCAGAACGCGTGCAGCGAACCGAAGAAGCCGGGCTGCAGTTCGGGCCGGAAGATGCCGCCGGAGCTGGTGAAGTTCAGCATCACGAACAGCACCATCACGCCGAGCGTCGTCCACCGCTTGAGGAATGTGTGCAGCCCCACACCGATCAGGAGAATGCCCGCCGAGTAGAGCCAGGCCATCGCCCAGAGTCCGCCCAGCCCGTGGTCCACCAGCCCGAACATGGGCCCCGCGAACACGGCCCCGATCATGCTCACCACGAGTGAGGCACCGAGGGCCAGCGCCGCCCTGATCCGAAGCGCCAGCACCGCACCCGCGCCACCGATCACCGCGACCGACGCGTACGACCCGATACTCACCGCGACCAGCAGGAAGAAGATCCCCTGGCCGGTCGGATCGCCGTCCGCGGTCGGTGCCGTGTCCGTCACCTTCAGCGGGTCGCCCTGCGCGGCCGCCACCTTCGTGAAGACCTTCTCCACCACCGTGGCGCTGGTGTCGGAGGAGGCGCTGGCCACGAGAAGCTCGGGGTGCTTCCCCGGCAGGTAGGCGCCGTAACTCGCCTGTGTCCTCAGGTGGTTCACCGCGGTGTCCCGGTCGGGGACGGTACGCACGCTGAGCGCGCCGTCACCCTTGTCCTGCAGCGTCTGCGCGAGCACCTGTGCGCTCGGCCCCGATCCGACCACGTCCACCCGCAGGTCGTGCGGTTCCGGAGCATGGAACGCCCCCAGGTAGGCGAGCCCCATCCCGATACACATCAGCAGGGGTGTGACGAGATGGCTCAGCACATGGCGCAGGGCAGCGGCGGTCGTGCCGCCGGCGGCACTCGGACCCGTGGACATCGGACTCCAATGGTTGGCTTTTACAACTCTCCTATCCGTTGTACTATACAACTGAACATTCGGGAAGGTGAGACCGTGCCTGACACCGCCGGGGAACGCGAAGAGTCGCTGGACGTCATCGAGCGCGAGCTGACGGCGTTCGCGCGCCGGGCGCGCGCCGCCGCGGCCCGCCTCCATCCGGAGCTTCCGCTGGTCTCGTACACACTGCTGTCGCACATCGATGACCGGCAGGGCTGCCGCGCAACGGATCTGGCTGCGCACTACATGCTCGACAAGTCGACGGTCAGCCGGCAGATCGCCACCCTGGAGAAGCTCGGCCTGGTCGAGCGCCACCCGGACCCCACGGACCACCGGATCCAGGTACTGCACCCCACCGAGGCCGGAACCCAGGCCCTTGCCTCGACGCAGGCCAGCCGTCACGCGGCCTACCAGCAGCGCCTCGCGGAATGGACCGCGGACGACCTCGCGCGGTTCGCCGAGTACCTGCTGCGCTACAACGCGGCGGGCGGGGCGAGTACCCCGGGCACGGGCACGCCCCTGTAACTGCCGAGAGCCGTCAGCAGCCGCCCTCGTCGACCACGAGGTACGCCTGCGCCCAGAGCGCCAGCTCCTTCAGGGCGGGCTCCATCGCGGCGCCGGCCCGCGTCAGCCGGTACGAGACCCGCAGCGGCGGACCCTCGTCGACCTCACGCACCACCAGCCCGGCCGTGCCGAGTTCGGTCAGCCGGTCCGAGAGCATGCGCTCACTGATACCCGGAATCGCCCGCCGCAGATCCGCGAAGTGCACCGGCTGCTGCAGAAGCACGGAGACGATCGGGCCCGTCCAGCGCTTCCCGAACAGCTCGAAGACGCGCGTGATGCTCACGTCGACCCGTCGACACGCCTGCTCACTGTGGTCCGCCATGCACCCAGGGTACTGCGTCGCAGTGAGGTGCTTATGATTAGTAAGCCCCTATGTTATTACTAGGTGCATACGAAAAAGATGCCCTGCATCCCCGGCCGGGCACCACCCTCTAGATATCCGTGGAGATCCCCCATGGCCACGCTTCTGCACCTCGACTCCGCCGTCTTCCCGCAGGGCTCCGCATCGCGCGAGGTCACCGCCACCTTCGTCAAGACCTGGCTCGAGCAGCACCCTGACGGACAGGTCGTCTACCGCGACCTTGCCGCGAACCCGCTGCCCCACCTGGACGCCACAGCGGCGGCCGCCGGCGCCGAGGACCCGCTGCGCAGCGAGCTCGCCGCCGAGCTGGAAGCCGCGGATGCCGTCCTGATTGGCGCCCCGATGTACAACTTCAGCATCCCGTCGACCCTGAAGGCCTGGCTCGACCAGGTGATCATCGTCGGCCGCAACGTAGGTCCCGACAGCCCGGTGGCGGGCACCCCGATCACCGTCGTCGCCAGCCGCGGCGGCTCGTACGCCCCCGGCACCCCGCGCGAGGACTCCGAGTTCGTCCAGAACTACCTGGAGAAGCTGCTGACGAGCATGTTCGGCGCCGAGGTCGACTTCATCGTCCCGGAGCTGACGCTGGCCCACTCCCAGCCCGCGATGGCCGAGCTCATCCCGCTCGCCGAGGCCTCCCGCGCCAGGGCGTTCACCGAGGCCACGGAGAAGGCCAAGGCTCTCGCCACCCGCCTCGCCGCCTGAGTCGCGGCACGACGGAAAACCGGCCGGGGCTCGCGGGGGATCGGACACTCCCGCGAGCCCCGGCTCGTCGTCGCATGGGGACACACAAGCACCCCGCCACACAGAAACGCCCCGCCTATACCGAACGCCCCGAATCGGATGTTTCACGTGAAACACATCCTGGGGTTCCAGAGCCTCCAAAACGCGCCCGCAGCAGGCCTACAGCCCCGCATCCCTCGCCAACAGCGCAGCCTGCACCCGGTTCTCGCACCCCAGCTTCGCCAGGATCCGGCTCACATACGTCTTCACCATTGCCTCGCTCATGTGCAGCCGCCTGCCGGCGTCCGCGTTGGACAGCCCCTCGCCGAGCAGGGCCAGCACCTCGCGCTCCCGCCCGCTGAGTTCCGCCACCCGCCGCCGCGCCTCTTCGCCCCGCTTGGCCGCCCGTCCCATGGCCAGCTGATCGACCACATACCGAGTGGCACCGGGCGAGAGATAGGCATCACCGGCCGCTGCCGCCCGAACCGCCTGGATCAGCTCGGTGGGCGCGGTGTCCTTGAGCAGGAATCCGGCGCCCCCTTGCTCCAGCGTCCGCAGGACGTTCTCCCGCTCCCCGAACGTCGTGAGCACAATCACCCGCACCGCCGGTGCCGCCGTGCGCAGTTCCACCAGTGCTGTGAGCCCGTCCATCACCGGCATCTGGATGTCGAGCAGCACGACATCCGCCGCATGGGCGCGGACCTGATCCACGGCCTCGCGCCCATGCGCCGCCTCGGCGACAACCTCGATGGAGCGGTCCGAGGTCAGGATCATCCGTATCCCCGCCCGGATGAGGGGCTCGTCGTCAGCGATGACGACTCTGATCGGCTGCCCCGTCACACGTACCCCCGTACTCGTCCTGTCCCTCTCATCTACTGGGGACCTCATAGGCCTTCTTCTCGATCAGCCTGCCGTCCCGGAAGCAGAACCGGAACACCGGCTCGGTACTGAGGCTGTCGCCCACCTCCGACAACATCAGGACCAGGCACCGCGCCCCGGCCGGCTCCTCGGGCCCCGCGCCACCCGCTGCCCGTCCTCGCCGCCGCGCCCGGGTCCCGCGACGTCGTCCCGCAGAATCCCGACGACTTCCCGCAGCTCGTGCATGGCACGGACCGAGGCACCACGCAGCACACCGACCGCCTCGCGCTGCCGCACCGTCAGCTCCGGGTCGACCTCCAGTGCCCCTGTATGGACAGAGATCAGCGCCAGTTGGTGACCGAGGCTGTCGTGCATGTCCTGAGCGATCCGCTGGCGCTCCATGAGCCGCGCCTGCCCCACGATCATGGCCCGCTCCCGGATCAGCTGCGCATTGCGCTCCTGGAGGGCGTGCAGCAGGGTCCGGCGCTGCGTCCAGTACCGGCTGGCGAGACCGGGCACGAGCGTCGTCGCCAAAAAGTAGAGGGTGGTGAACAACACCTGGGTCAGCGGCCGCAGCCCGGACCAGGTCATCGCAACGGTCACACCCACGTAGAGGACGTACGAGGCGGTGAACGCCCCCAGCGCCCGTCCTGCTTCGGCGATCCGGTGCCCGGAACTCCACGCCACCACCATCAGCAGCAACGCGAATCCGCCGGAGAACCCGGCCAGGGCGGACGTCACCACCAGCACGCTCACGGGCAGCCGGCGCCTGAGCAGCGACAGCACCATGACCATGGACGGCACCACCCACAACCGCAGTTCCCCGCCGCGCAGCAGCTCTTCCGTCCCCGCGGCCAGCAGCCCGAGCACCACGGCCAGCACGGCCTCCCCGGCCGTCCTGCGGCGGGACCACAGTTCCGGCGCCGCACACTACTGCCGCCCGGCCCGGAGTTTCGATATCGCGTACACGCCCCGCACCCTAGGCAGCCCTTCGCACACGCGACGCCTTTCTTTCGTTGCGCCCGCGCACGACGAAAGTCGCCCCGCCGCCGATCACCTCGTCCGGGAACGAAGAAGCCCCACAGGCCGTTGGCCTGTGGGGCTTCTCTCTTGTGCGCGAGGGGGGATTTGAACCCCCACGTCCCGAAGGACACTGGCACCTGAAGCCAGCGCGTCTGCCGTTCCGCCACTCGCGCATGAGTGGTGTTTTCAGACTCTCTCACCTGTTGGTGCGAGCGCCTGGCGACATCCGGAAGATTAGCACGCTGGACAGGGTGGATTCACATCCGTTGTTTCGCCGGGCGGATGACGGGAAGCGGGAACGCGGTGCGGTCACCCCCACTCCTCCTCAGCACACCGCAGGTGCGGGACACTGTGAGGAGCGGTCACCTCTACGATCCGTGTGAGGGGTGACACTCATCCACTGGGCAGACAAGGGGAACCAGCCGATTTCCCGACGCGTGGATACGATCAGTAAGCAGTACAGGGACGAGAACACCGGAGGAGGTGCCCTATGGGAGTCATGAAGCGTTTCGAGCAGCGTCTCGAAGGTCTGGTCAACGGCACCTTCGCCAAAGTGTTCAAGTCCGAGGTCCAGCCGGTCGAGATCGCGGGTGCCCTCCAGCGTGAGTGCGACAACAACGCAACCATCTGGAACCGCGAGCGGACCGTCGTCCCCAACGACTTCATCGTCGAGCTCAGCGCTCCGGACTACGAGCGCCTGAGCCCGTACTCCGGCCAGCTCGGCGACGAGCTCTCCGGTCTGGTCCGGGACTACGCCAAGCAGCAGCGCTACACCTTCATGGGACCGATCAAGGTTCATCTGGAGAAGGCGGAGGACCTCGACACCGGGCTCTACCGCGTGCGCAGCCGCACCCTTGCTTCGAGCTCCTCGCAGCAGGGCCAGCAGGCCCCTCAGGGCCACCCCGGACAGCCCGGCCACGGGCGCTCCGCCGCCCCGCAGCCCACCGGCGGCTACGGCTATCCGCCCAGCTCCGTCCCGCCCATGCCCGCGGCCCCGCCGCCGGGCAGCGGCCGTCCCGGAGCACCCATTGCCGACCGGCGCCCGCCGGCCGCGCCCGGCCCCATGCCGAGCGCGCAGGTACGGCGCTGGATCGAGATCAACGGCACCCGCCATCAGATCTCCCGCCCGACGCTGGTGCTGGGACGCAGCACCGACGCCGACGTGCGGATCGACGACCCCGGCGTATCGCGCCGGCACTGTGAGATCCGGACCGGAACGCCCTCGACGATCCAGGATCTCGGGTCTACCAACGGCATCGTGGTAGACGGGCAGCACACCACCCGCGCTACGCTCCGCGACGGCTCGCGGATCGTCGTGGGCAGCACCACCATCGTTTACCGGCAAGCCGAAGGGTGAAGCGGGGGCAATGTCAGAGCTGACCCTGACGGTCATGCGGCTAGGTTTCCTGGCTGTTCTGTGGCTGTTCGTCATCGTGGCCGTTCAGGTCATCCGCAGCGACCTGTTCGGAACGCGCGTCACGCAGCGCGGCTCACGCCGCAACGCGGGCGACACGCGACCGCAACAGGCACGCCAGACCGCCGCGGCACCGCCGCAGCAACGCCAGCAGCCCGGCCGCCAGCGCCGTGGGGCACCCACAAAGCTGGTCGTCTCCGAGGGCACCCTCACCGGCACCACGGTGGCGCTCCAGGGACAGACCATCACGCTGGGCCGGGCCCACGATTCAACGATCGTGCTGGACGACGACTACGCGTCCAGCAGGCATGCCAGGATCTACCCCGACCGTGACGGCCAGTGGATCGTCGAGGATCTCGGGTCCACCAATGGCACGTATCTCGACCGGACCCGCCTCACCACCCCGACGCCTGTTCCGCTGGGCGCGCCGATCCGGATCGGCAAGACCGTCATCGAGCTGCGGAAGTAGTACGACAATGAGCGAGCGGAGCGAGCGGGCCGTAGCGGGCCGGGCAACGGACCCGGCCCTGCTCCCGACCGGAGGGTGGGCAGTGTGGCGCGAGACCGGCTGTACCCCGAGCCGACGGGCGAGGTGCGCATGAGTCTGTCCCTGCGCTTCGCCGCCGGATCGCACAAGGGCATGATCCGGGAGGGAAACGAGGACTCCGGCTACGCCGGTCCGCGCCTTCTCGCCATCGCCGACGGCATGGGCGGCCAGGCGGCCGGTGAGGTCGCCAGCTCCGAGGTGATCTCGACGCTCGTTCAGCTCGACGACGACGTGCCCGGCTCGGACATCCTCACCTCGCTCGGCACGGCGGTCCAGCGGGCCAACGACCAACTGCGCATGATGGTCGAGGAGGACCCCCAGCTGGAGGGCATGGGCACCACGCTCACCGCTCTGCTCTGGACCGGTCAGCGCCTCGGCCTGGTCCACGTCGGCGACTCACGCGCGTACCTGCTGCGCGACGGCGTGCTGACCCAGATCACGCAGGACCACACCTGGGTCCAGCGGCTGGTCGACGAGGGCCGCATCACCGAGGAAGAAGCCACTACCCACCCGCAGCGCTCTCTGCTGATGCGCGCGCTGGGCAGCGGCGACCACGTCGAACCCGACCTCTCCATCCGTGAGGTCCGGGCCGGCGACCGCTACCTGATCTGCTCCGACGGGCTCTCCGGCGTCGTCTCGCACCAGACGATGGAGGAGACCCTCGCCAGCTACCAGGGCCCGCAGGAGACGATCCAGGAGCTCATCCAGCTCGCCCTGCGCGGCGGCGGCCCGGACAACATCACCTGCATCGTCGCCGACGTCCTCGACGTGGACAGCAACGACACCCTGGCCGGGCAGCTCAACGACACCCCGGTCATCGTCGGCGCGGTCGCCGAGAACCAGTCCGCCCAGCTGAACGACGGCGACGCCATGACCACCCCGGCCGGCCGGGCGGCCGGTCTCGGCCGCCCCGTCCCGCCGCCCGCGGGCGGCTTCGGCCCGCCCGGCAGCGGCGACGGCGTCGGCTACGGCGGAATGCCGGACGGTTCCTTCGACGCGTACACCGACGACGACTTCGCCAAGCCCGGCGGCGGCCGCAAGTGGCTGAAGCGGTCGTTCTACATCGTGCTCGCGCTGGCCGTCATCGGCGGTGGTGTGTACGGCGGTTACCGCTGGACCCAGAACCAGTTCTTCGTAGGCGCGAAGAACGACCATGTTGCGCTGTACCGCGGCATCAGCCAGGACCTCGCATGGGTCTCACTCTCGAAGGTCGAGAAGGACCACCCCGAGATCGAACTCAAGTACCTCCCGTCCTACCAGCGCAAGCAGGTCGAGGCGACCATCGCCGAGGGCAACCTGGCCGACGCCCGCGAGAAGATCGGCGAGCTCTCGACCCAGGCGTCCGCCTGCAAGAAGGACGCGCAGCGCCGCGCGGCCGAGGCAGCGAGCAAACCCCGCACCGGCGAGGGTGAAGCCGGAGGCACGGGCTCGGACCTCTCGAAGACGTCCACCGAGTCCGGCTCCACGTCCACCACCAGCAAGACAAAGCCGACCACAGCGACTCCCACTCCCGGCCCCAGCCTCTCGGAGGAAGAGACGAAGCTGGTCCCGCAGTGCGGTAAGCAGTAAAGCCGTAGGGGGCCTTCAGCACATGAGCGTTGTCACCAATACGACCACGATCGGCGCGATCGACGCACCGAGCCGTCGCAACACCGAGCTCGCCCTGATGGTCTTCGCCATCGCCATCTCGGTGTTCGCGTACGCCAATGTGGGCCTTGCCATGGACGGCACACTGCCTTCCGGCATGCTCGGATACGGGTTCGGCCTGATCCTGCTCGGCGGCGTCGCCCACCTCGTGGTGCGCAAGTTCGCTCCGTACGCGGATCCGCTGCTGCTGCCACTGGCGACTCTGCTCAACGGGCTGGGGCTGGTGCTGATCTGGCGGCTCGACCAGTCGGAGCGGCTGATCGCGACAGCCAAGTCGCTGTACGGCGCCTTCACTCCCTCCGCCCCCAGACAGCTGCTGTACTCGGCGGTCGGCGTGGCCCTGTTCGCCGCCGTACTGTTCCTACTGAAGGACCACCGCATCCTGCAGCGCTACACCTACATCTCCATGGTGGCGGCGCTGGTCCTGCTGATCCTGCCGATGTTCTTCCCGGGCAAGTTCGGCGCCAAGATCTGGATCACGATCGCCGGCTTCTCCATCCAGCCCGGCGAGTTCGCAAAGATCATCATCGCGATCTTCTTCGCCGGCTATCTGATGGTCAAACGCGATGCGCTGGCCCTCGCCAGCCGCCGCTTCATGGGCCTCTATCTGCCCCGTGGCCGTGACCTCGGACCGATCCTCGTCATCTGGGCGATGTCGATCCTGATCCTGGTCTTCGAGACCGACCTCGGTACGTCGCTGCTGTTCTTCGGCCTCTTCGTGATCATGCTGTACGTCGCGACGGAGCGGACCAGCTGGATCGTCTTCGGTCTGCTGATGTCGGCGGTCGGCGCAGTCGGCGTCGCCACGTTCGAGCCGCATGTCCAGCAGCGGGTCGACGCCTGGCTGGACCCCTTCGGGGAAAAGACCATGGCCCATTCCGACCAGATCGCCCAGGCCCTGATGTCCTTCGGCTCCGGCGGCACCCTCGGCACCGGACTCGGTCAGGGCCACTCCGACCTGATCGGCTTCGCCGCCAACGCCGACTTCATCCTCTCCACCGTCGGTGAGGAACTCGGTCTCGCCGGAATGATGGCCGTCCTGCTGATCTACGGTCTGATCGTCGAGCGCGGTGTCCGCACCGCGCTCGCCGCCCGCGACCCGTTCGGCAAGCTCCTCGCGATCGGTCTCTCCGGCGCCTTCGCGATCCAGGTCTTCGTCGTCGCCGGTGGTGTCATGGGTCTCATCCCGCTGACCGGTATGACGATGCCGTTCCTCGCGGCCGGTGGTTCGTCCGTGATCGCCAACTGGGCCCTGATCGGCATCCTGATCCGGATCAGCGACACCGCACGCCGCCCCGCTCCGGCCCCCGCACCGTCCTCCGACGCCGAGATGACCCAGGTGGTCCGACCGTGAACAAGCCCCTGCGCCGGATCGCGATCTTCTGCGGCGTCCTCATCCTCGCCCTGCTCGTTCGGACCAACTATCTCCAGTACGTCCGCGCCGACGAGCTGAACACCCGCGACGAGAACCGCCGCGTCCGCATCGAGCGGTACGCCCATGAACGCGGCAACATCATCGTCGACGGCAACCCCGTGACCACCTCGGTCGAGACCAAGGGCAGCGACTTCAAGTACAAGCGGTCCTGGAAGAACGGCCCCATGTGGGCACCCGTGACCGGCTACTCCTCGCAGGCCTTCGACGCCTCGCAGCTCGAAAAGCTCGAGGACGGCATCCTCACCGGCAACGACGACCAGCTCTTCTTCAACCGCACCCTGTCGATGTTCACGGGCGAGAAGAAGCAGGGCGGCAACATCGTCACCACCCTCGACGCCGCCGCCCAGAAGGCCGCCTTCCAGGGGCTCGGCGACAAGAAGGGTGCCGTCGCCGCGCTCGACCCGCAGACCGGCGCCATCCTGGCCCTCGCCAGCACCCCCTCGTACGACCCCTCGACCTTCGCGGGCAACTCCGACGCGGACACCAAGGCCTGGAACAACCTCCTGAAGGACAAGGACAAGCCGATGCTCAACCGGGCATTGCGCGAGACCTACCCGCCCGGCTCGACGTTCAAGGTCGTCACGGCCGCCGCGGCCCTGGAGAACGGCCTCTACACCGACATCGACGGCAAGACGGACTCCCCGCTGCCGTACAAGCTCCCGCAGGTGAGCACCGTCCTGCAGAACGAGGGCAACATCCCGTGCGAGAACGCCTCGCTCCGGGAAGCGCTGCGGATGTCCTGCAACACCGTCTTCGGCAAGATCAGCGACGACCTGGGCAACCAGAAGATGATGGACGAGGCCGCCAAGTTCGGCTTCAACAAGGAGATCTTCACCCCGGTCCGCGCCGACGCGAGCGTCTACCCGAAGGACAACCGGCCGCAGAACGCCATGGCGGGCATCGGTCAGGCCTCCAACCGCGCCACCCCGCTCCAGATGGCCATGGTCGCCGCCGCGGTCGCCAACGACGGCAAGCTCATGCAGCCGTACATGGTCGCCGAGCGGAAGGCGCCCAACCTCGACGTGATCTACACCCACGAGAAGGAGGAGCTAAGCCGGCCCCTCTCGGGTGAGAACGCGCAGAAGCTCCAGCAGATGATGGAGACGGTCGTCAAGAGCGGCACGGGAACCAGGGCCCTCATCGACGGCGTCACGGTCGGCGGCAAGACCGGTACCGCCCAGCACGGTCTGAACAACAGCGAGAAGCCGTACGCCTGGTTCATCTCGTACGCGAAGACCAGCAGCGGCTCGCCCGTCGCCGTGGCGGTAGTGGTCGAGGACAGCAGTGCCAACCGGGACGATGTCTCCGGCGGCGGTCTGGCCGCTCCGATCGCCAAGGCCGTGATGGAGGCGGTCATCAACAAGAGGTGACGCCCATCACATCGGGTGCCATACCTGCACATTGGGATACCGGTCAGATATCAGCTGACGGCTGTGGGCCGATCAGGTAGTGCCTGGCCGGTACCGTATGCGCGAGCAGCACACCGCCGGACCACACACCGGTGCGGTCGGGACTGACGGAGAGGGCTGGAACAGTTATGGAAGAGCCGCGTCGCCTCGGCGGCCGGTACGAGCTGGGCTCGGTGCTCGGCCGTGGTGGCATGGCCGAGGTCTACCTCGCGCACGACACCCGGCTCGGCCGCACCGTCGCTGTGAAGACGCTGCGGACCGATCTCGCCCGCGACCCGTCCTTCCAGGCCCGGTTCCGCCGTGAGGCCCAATCCGCCGCCTCGCTCAATCACCCGGCGATCGTCGCCGTCTACGACACCGGCGAGGACTACGTCGACGGTGTCTCCATCCCGTACATCGTGATGGAGTACGTCGACGGGTCGACGCTCAGAGAACTTCTGCACTCCGGCCGCAAACTGCTGCCCGAGCGCACCCTCGAAATGACGGTCGGGATCCTCCAGGCGCTGGAGTACTCGCACCGCGCAGGCATCGTCCACCGCGACATCAAGCCGGCGAACGTCATGCTGACGCGCACAGGCCAGGTCAAGGTCATGGACTTCGGTATCGCCCGCGCCATGGGCGACTCCGGCATGACGATGACCCAGACCTCGGCCGTCATCGGCACCGCCCAGTACCTCTCCCCGGAGCAGGCCAAGGGCGAGCAGGTCGATGCGCGCTCCGACCTGTACTCGACCGGCTGCCTGCTCTACGAGCTGCTGACCGTCCGGCCGCCGTTCATCGGTGACTCACCCGTCGCGGTCGCCTACCAGCACGTGCGGGAAGAGCCACAGACCCCCAGCACCTTCGACCCCGAGATCACGCCCGAAATGGACGCGATCGTGTTGAAGGCCCTGGTCAAGGACCCGGACTACCGCTACCAGTCGGCCGACGAGATGCGTGCCGACATCGAGGCCTGCCTCGACGGACAGCCGGTCGCCGCCACCGCGGCGATGGGCGCGGCCGGTTACGGGGCATACGACGGGTACGGCAACGACCAGCCCACCACCGCGCTGCGCGCAGCCGACCCGAACGGCGCCCAGACCTCTATGCTGCCCCCGGTCAATCCGGACGACGGCGGCTACGGATACGACGAGCGCCCGGACCGCCGCCGCCAGAAGAAGAACAACACCTCGACGATCCTGCTGATCGTCGCGGGCATCCTGGTGCTGATCGGCGCGATCCTGATCGGCAAGTCCGTCTTCGGCGGCGACAACAGCAACAACGGCAAGGTCGACGTGCCGAACATGGTCGGTTCGACCGTGGCGGAGGCGGAGAATCTCGCGAAGAACGCCGGTGTCCTCGTCAAGGTCAGCTCACGCGAACCCTGCGAGGACCAGGACAAGGGCAAGATCTGCAGCCAGACGCCCAAGGACGGCAAGATGGCGGAGAACGAGACCGTCAAGGTCGTCGTCTCCACCGGTGCGCCGAAGGTCGAGGTCCCGGACGTCACGGAGAAGTCCGAGGAGAACGCCCGCAAGATCCTGGAGGAGAAGGGCTTCTCGGTGAAGGTCGTCACGACCGAATCGTCCACCGCGGATCCCGGCACCGTACTCGCCCAGATCCCCAAGGGGAACACGAAGGCCGAGCGGGAGTCCGAGGTCAAGATCACGGTCGCCAGGCAGGCCACCCAGGACGTTCCCGACGTCAGGACCAAGCAGTACGACGCCGCGGTGGCCCAGCTCAACGGTGTCGGCTTCCAGAAGGTCTCGCGAACCGACGTCGATTCGGACAAGCCGGCGGGTGAGGTCATCGATCAGACCCCGGCGCCGGACGCCGGTAAGCAGCCGCTGGACACCCAGATCGTGCTGACGGTCTCCAAGGGCCCGACGCAGCCGGCGACGGTCCCCGTCCCCGAAGTCAGGGGCAGCACGGTCGCCCAGGCCAAGCAGGCCCTGGCCGCGCAGGGCTTCACTCAAATCCAGTTCGCGCAGAACAGCTCGGACGACGACAACGCCAGGGTCGCCAACATCGATCCGCAGCCGGGCACCCAAGCCGACCCCGCGACCACCGTCATCACCCTCACCACGGTAGGCGGCAAGGGCAACGGGGACGGCAATATCTTCGGCGGCCCATCGGGCTCGCAGAACTGAGCCCCACCGCACGAACGCGAAGGGCCCCGGTCACCGCAACGGTGACCGGGGCCCTTTGCTGTGCCTGCCGGGCTACCTCCTGCTGGCATACCGCACATGCAGCCGTAAACCGATCGTGTCTTCATATGTCCTGAATCGTTGGACCGGTGGGGTGACTTGGGGGTTCAGGCCCTACCCCCCAGCTCGCACCAACATCCGAGACGAGCCGAGAGGGCATGAACGTGATCAACAATGCAGTACTGCTGGAGTCGAGGTCTCTGCGCAATGACGTAGCTGGCCGGACAGAGGTGCTCGACAAGGTCAAGGCACTCTCGCTGCTGCCGGACGGCATGCACGTGACCACGGCGATGGTCGCGGCGTACTTCGAGGTGACCGTGAAGACCCTTGAGTCCGTTATGGAGGACCACAGGGAGGAGCTGGACTCCAATGGCCTCCAGGTTCTGATAGGCACGCGACTGGCCCTCTTCAAGGGGGCCTGTGGAATTCAGTCACGTTCACGGGCGATCGCGGTCTTCTCCCGGCGGACGGTACTCAACGTCGCCATGCTGCTCCGCGACAGCGAAGTCGCACGTCAGGTGCGTACATACCTGCTCGACGTGGAGTACATGGCACGAACTCAGCCTGTGGATAACTCTGTCCACAGGGGACCGGATTCCCTCGACGACCGCATCGACCGACGCATCACCCACATCCTCGGCAAGACCGTCGTCCCCATGTTCAACGCCCTCATCGAGGCCTCCGGCGAGCACCGCAAGGAGCTGATCTCGCTCCGGGACGACGTTGAGAAGGTCGAGCGGAAGCTCTGCAACCACCACCAAAGGCTCAGGCACCTCGAGCACGCCCAGGGCCCGCGCCCGTACACCGGAATCATGGCGACCATCGACGCCATGAACTGGCGGCAGTTCGAGCACCACGTCGCCGCACTGCTCCGCCGCGACGGCTGCACGGACGTCGTGGTGCATGGCGGCCGCGGCGACCGAGGTGTGGATGTCACAGCAGCGACCGCGGACGGCCGCAGCATCGTCGTGCAGTGCAAGAGCTTCGCGCCCTACCGTCCGGTGTGGAGCGGAGAGCTGCAGAAGTTCCTCGGCGCCTCTTTCGTCCAGCACGGGGCCGATGTGGCTCTCTTCGTCGCCACGACCTCCTTCACACCCGACGCACGCGCCATCGCCGAGACCTACGGCATCACCCTCGTCGACCGCACTCACCTCGAAAAGTGGAGCGCCGGAGTACCGCTCGCGATCCTGAGGTAACCGCCGCCAGACAGAGAAGGGGCCCGAAGTCGCAAAGGCTAGTTGCGACTTCGGGCCTTCGCCATCCTAGAGCGACTGAGCTCCTCGAAGGAGCTCAGTCACGGCTAACGCAGCTCCTCCGGCTTCGTGCGATCCTTGTCGACCTTCTCCGTACGCACCAGCTCGCCCCACACGATGTAGCGGTACTTCGACGTGTAGACCGGCGTGCAGGTCGTCAGCGTGATGTAGCGGCCGGGCTTCTTCACGCCCGACTCCTTGGGGACCGGCTGAAGCACCTTGACGTTGTACTTCGACGTCTCGGGAAGCTCCTTGAAGACCTTGTAGACGTACCAGGTGTCCTTGGTCTCGAAGACGACGGCGTCGCCCGTCTTCACCTTGTCGATGTTGTGGAACTTCGCCCCGTGCCCGTCGCGGTGCGCCGCCAGCGTGAAGTTGCCCTGCTTGTCCCAGGGGAGAGCCGACTTCACCGGGTCCGTGTAGTAGCCGGCGATGCCGTCGTTGAGGTTCTTCGTGTCGGTGCCCTTCTTGACGAGCACCTCGCCGTTCTTCATCGCAGGTACGTGCAGGAAGCCGATGCCGTCCTTGGTGTCGAGGGCCCCGGGTCCCTCGGCCCAGCGGTCGCGGACGGTGTGGCCCTGCTTCTCGGCCTCGCGGTCGGCGAGCACATTCGTCCACCACAGGGAGTAGACGACGAAGAGGCCCAGCACCAGGCCCGCGGTGATCAGCAGCTCGCCGAAGAGACTGACCGCGGTCGCGACGGGATGGCGGTCCCTGCTCCGCACCGGGGGCGCGGACTCGTCGGTCTGTTCTTCCTGCTGGGTCCTCGCTGCCACCGCACCCGTCCCTGTCGTGATGAAGTTCAGCCGACGAGCGCGTCGGGCTTCCCCTTGCTGCGCGGCCGTTCGTCGACCATCTTGCCCCAGACGATCAGCCGGTACGTACTTGTGAATTCAGGCGTACAGGTCGTCAGAGTGATGTAGCGGCCAGGCTTCGTGAAGCCCGAACCGGGCGGCACCGGGGTGATCACCGAGACATTGGACGGCGACGTCTGAGGAAGGACGCTGGTCATCTCGTACGTGTAGTACGCATCCTGCGTCTCGACCACGATCGGGTCGCCCTTGCTCAGCCGGTTGATGTAGCGGAACGGTTCGCCGTGCGTATTGCGGTGACCGGCCAGCGCGAAGTTGCCCTGCGCGGCGGACGGCATCGCCGTCTTGAGCGCGCCCTCTCCGTAATGGCCGACCATGCCGCGGTCGAGGACCTTCTCCTTGCTGGTGCCCTCGGCGATCGGCGCGACCACATCCAGCTTCGGGATGTGGATGATGGCGAAGCCCTGCCCCGGCTCGAACGCCCCGGGCTTGCGGCCTTTCGCCCAGTCGTCCTGAATCTTGTGCGTCTCGCTCCCGGCGATCTGGTCGGCACGCACATTCGTCCACCACAGCTGGTACGTGACGAACAGCAGCATCAGCACGCCGAGCGAGATGAACAGTTCGCCGACGACCCGGCTGGCGACGACGGCCGGGCTGTCCTTGGCCGCGCGGGCGGCCCGCCGCGCCTCGACGCGGGAGAGCGGACGCCCCTCCGGCGTCGCCGCCGACCGGCTCTGCGGCTCGGCGCGACGGCGGCCGCGCCCCTTGGCGGCGCGCCGCCGCTCGGCCCGGCCCCCGGTGGGCGGTTCCGTGCGCGATTCGAGTTCTGTGGTCTCCGGACCGGGATCCGGAGCCGCGGCAGGCGCCGTGTCGTACTCCGGCTCCGCTTGCGGTATCGGAGCTGTCGTCGCCCGGTCGGCCGGGCGTCGGGTGTCCGCCGTCCGCAGACCGATCGTCTCGTCGTTGCGGGGGAGCGGTGGCGGTGGCGGGGGCGGAGGCGCCACGACAGGCTCCTGCTGCCCGTACCAGTCCCGCTCGTACCCCTCGGGGTCGTACCACTCACGCGGCGTCCCCTGAGGCCCCTGTGCCCCGTGTGACGCCTGCACCTGGCCTTCCGACCGCCGGCCCTGCGCCGCCCCGGTCTCCGCCGTCTCCGCCGTCTCCGCCGGAATACTCTCCGCCCGGAACCACGGCGAGGCGTGCTGCCCCGGCAGCGGGTCGTTCAGCGGGTCCGCCAGCTGGTCGACTGCCGCCTCGAACGCGCCCGTGGCCTCGTACGCTCGTTGCTCGTACGGGCCTTCCTCACCGGTGTCGTGCTCGGGGCGGAGTGCGGTCACGCGACAGCCTTGCCCACCACCGGCGCGAGCCCCTCCGACCTCGCGACGGCTCCCGTATCACCGCACCGCACCAGCCAGTTGGCCAGCATCAGATGGCCGTACTCGGTCAGGACCGACTCCGGATGGAACTGCACACCCTCCACCGGCAGTTCGCGGTGGCGCAGCCCCATGATGATGCCGTCGGCCGTGCGCGCCGTGACCTCCAACTCCTGCGGGATCGTCTCCGGTTCGGCGGCGAGCGAGTGGTAGCGGGTCGCGGTGAACGGGGACGGCAGCCCGGCGAAAACACCCTTGCCCTCGTGCGTCACCGGCGACGTCTTGCCGTGCAGCAGCTCGGGGGCGCGGTCCACCACCCCGCCGTACGCCACGGCCATCGACTGCATGCCGAGGCAGACGCCGAAGACCGGGACGCCGGTCGCCGCGCAGTGGCGCACCATCTCGACACAGACGCCCGCCTGCTCAGGAGTGCCGGGGCCGGGCGAGAGCAGAACGCCGTCGAAGCCGTCCTGGGCGTGTGCCGTGGTCACCTCGTCGTTGCGCAGGACCTCGCACTCGGCGCCGAGCTGGTAGAGGTACTGGACGAGGTTGAAGACGAAGCTGTCGTAGTTGTCGACGACAAGGATGCGAGCGCTCACTGGCCGGCCCCCGTTCCGCTCGTGCCGTCGACCGTCACGTCGCCGAACGGAAGCAGCGGCTCGGCCCACGGGAAGACGTACTGGAAAAGCACATAGACGACGGCGAGTGCCAGCACGAGCGAGATGAGCCCGCGCACCCACGCATTGCCCGGCAGATGCCGCCAGATCCAGCCGTACATGCTGTCCCCTTCATTCGGTACGGGACCAGACTAAAGGGCCGGGGCAGGGGCGTGGGTCAGCTGTGGAAAGCTGCCGGCTTGCCGTCGGCCACAGGCTGCGTCGCGTCGAGATGCGCCCAGGCGATGAGCCGGTGGCTGCTGCCCCACTCGGGATCGCAGGTGGTCAGCGTCAGATAGCGGCCGGGTCCGTCGAAGCCGGACTTGCGGGGGACGGCGTCGATGACACCGGTGTCGCTCGGCACGGTGCGGTACGGCTTCTTCTCGATGCGGTACGTGAACCACGTCGTCCCGTCCGTCAGCACCACCGCGTCGCCGCGGCGCAGCGTCGGGAAATCCTTGAAGGGATCCCCGTAGGTACGACGGTGTCCGGCCACCGCGAAATTGCCGACGCCGCCGAGGGGGGCGGTCCCGCGGTAGTGGCCGAGCCCTTTCTGCAAGGTTCCGACCTCGGTGTTCTCCAGGACGGGCCACTCCCAGCTCCTGCCGAAGCGGGGGATGTACAGCATCGCGAACGGCTTCCCGTCGCGGTAGGCGCCGGGGGCGTGCGATGGCGTGGGTGCGGGCGTCGGCGAGGTCGAGGGCGCCGGCGTGCCTGCCGCGTTCGGCCCGGGTACGGACACTGCCCCCCGCGCCCATTGGTTCTGCAGGGTGTCGATCTGCCCCTCGGTGGCGCCGGCGGCCTTCACCCCGGTCCAGAACAGCACGTACACCACAAAGAGGATGATCAAGGCGCCCGCGGTGATGCACAGTTCGCTGAAGGTCCTGACGATCAGTCGCACCGACACCGGTCGGCCTCCCCGGAACTGCTCGCTACTTCACCGGCTTCGCATAGTGGAGATCCACTGTGCCCGAGTAGCCGGGAAGAGTCACCGCCTCGTGCTCGTCCACTTTCCAGCCGAGCCCGTACGCCTTCACGTACAGCAGGTAGTTCCGGATCGAGGAAGAGTTGTCGAGGGCCTTCTTGAGCCGGTCGGGGTCGCCGACCGCGGTGATCTTGTACGGCGGCGAGTAGACCCGACCCTGGAGAATCAGCGTGTTGCCGACGCAGCGCACCGCGCTGGTGGAGATCAGCCGCTGGTCCATGACCTGGATGCCGCGGGCACCGCCCTGCCAGAGAGCGTTGACGACCGCCTGCAGGTCCTGCTGGTGGATGACCAGGTCGTTCGGTTGCGGATCGGGGTAGCCGGGGTTCGCGGTGGCGTTCGGCGGGGCGTCGTCGAGCGTGACGGCGACGGACCGGCCGGAGAGCTTCTTGGTGCCCGCGGCCCGCTCCAGCGCCTTGAGCTTGACGTCCTCCGCCTTGGTGCTGCCGTCGTCGCGCTGGGCGAGGGCATCGATGTCCTCGCGTACGGACGCGTTGGAGTCGTCGAGCCCCGCGTTCTTCTCGCTGCGCTGCTGAATGAGGTCGGAGAGCTTCAGCAGCGACGAGTCGGTGCGGATGTTGGTGCCCTTGGCCGTGTTGGCGCTGGTGACGAAGATCAGCCCGGCAAGGGCGAAAACGGCAGCGGTGAGCACGCGGACCGGGTGCCGGAAGGTGCGCCGGACCGGCCCTTGGGGAGAGTCGGCAGAATTGCTCAACGTACCCTTATCTCCTTCGGCGCCACGGAAGCACTACGCTAACGGACGCCCGGGGGAGGAAGCATTCCCCCTCGCGCCCCGCCCCGGCGCCAGCCACAGTTCCCTGCGCGGTCACGCAGCGCATCGACAGGAGAGTTCCTCGTGCCGAAGTCACGTATCCGCAAGAAGGCCGACTTCACGCCGCCTCCGGCGAAGCAGACGACCAACATAAAGCTGACCAACCGCAGTTGGGTGGCGCCGGTGATGCTGGCGTTCTTCCTGATCGGTCTGGCCTGGATCGTCGTGTTCTACGTGACCGACGGCGATCTGCCCATCAAGACGCTGGGTAACTGGAACATCGTCGTGGGCTTCGGCTTCATCGCCGGTGGCTTCGGCGTCTCCACGCAGTGGAAGTAGCCGGACAGCACCCGTAGAACCACAGCCGGTCCCGGTACCGCAACCCTTGCCCTGAGTTACCCACAGCGTTATCCACAGGCGGGGGAAAAGGTCAGACGATCTGTGGATAACTCCCCGGATGTTGACGCCGGTGTGACTGCAGTCTCCCCCGTCGAGGGGTGGCACGCCCCTTGTCTCCGCTGGAAAAACCCAGCTCAGCGACAAGGGGCACAGTTGTACCCACAGAATGCACAAGATCGTGCACCCGCTGTGGACAACTGCCGGGAGAAGCCCCCTGGTGCCTGTGATCAGGTCAGTGCGGCAGTTCTGGCGACCACGATGAGGACCACCGCCACCAGGACCAGCGCACAGGTGCCGTACTGCACCAGCGTCCGCCGTTCACGCGGTGCGTGCACCATGGCGATGGCGATCAACGTGCCCGCGATCAGACCGCCGACATGCGCCTGCCATGCGATTCCGCCCCAGGGGTTGAACGTGAAGAGCAGGTTCAGCGCGAGGAGCACGAGGACCGGCCGCATGTCGTAGTTCAGCCGACGCATGAGCACGGCGGTGGCGCCCAGCAGACCGAAGATGGCGCCGGAGGCACCGAGCGAGCCCTGGTTCGGTGCGGCGAGCCAATAGGTGAGCGCGCTGCCCGCCAGGCCGGAGAGCAGGTAGAGCGCGAGGTAGCGGGCGCGGCCGAGCGCCGCCTCCAGGGGACCGCCGAGCCACCACAGTCCCAGCATGTTGAACGCGATGTGCCACACCTCCTGGTGCAGGAACATCGACGTCACCAGCCGGTACCACTGGCCCTCCGCGACCCCTTCCAGTGGACCGCCCTCGTAGTAGGTGGCCCGTCCCAGCAGTGTCAGGTCGTCGAGCAGTGACACCTTCACA
Organism: Streptomyces sp. NBC_01669; assembly: GCF_026339735.1. Taxonomy (GTDB): domain Bacteria; phylum Actinomycetota; class Actinomycetes; order Streptomycetales; family Streptomycetaceae; genus Streptomyces; species Streptomyces yanii. The sequence continues at coordinate 4,739,699 of NZ_JAPEQG010000001.1, read as the reverse complement.
TGTACCGCGATGAACAGGACGACATTGAGGGCGAGCAGGATCTTGGTGACCAGCCGCGGGTCGGCGGCGACGGTGCCGCCGGCCAGGGTGCGCGGCTGATTGGCGGCCGGGCCGTGCCCCGTACCTGAACCCTGGCGGACGCAGTCCGGGCACTGAAAGCCGACCGAGGCGCTGACCATGCACTCGGTACAGATCGGACGGTTGCAGCGCGTGCAGCGGATCCCCGTCTCGCGGCCGGGGTGGCGGTAGCAGCTGAGTGGGCCGCGGGCATCGGCGGACTGGTCCCGGGCGCCGGGCGGCTGCTCGTCCATCGGTCCCATCACTTGCTGGCCCCCTCGGGTCACGTCGTGGACGACCGCGCGCATGATGCCGCCCTGCTCGTCCGCTATGTAACCAAGTACGGACAAGCAGGGCGGTTGGTTCCCGAGACGGCCGATCAGAGAGTGATCACACCGTGACCACAGGCGATCATCGGGTCTCGACGACGACCGACTCGATCACCACGTCCTGCACCGGACGGTCGGTGCGTGCGTTGGTCTGGGTGCTCGCGATGGCGTCCACGACCTTCTTGCTGGCCTCGTCCGTCACCTCACCGAAGATGGTGTGCTTGCCGGTCAGCCACGCGGTGGGCGAGACGGTCACGAAGAACTGCGAACCGTTGGTGCCCGGGCCGGCGTTGGCCATGGCCAGGAGGTACGGCTTGTTGAAGCTGAGGTCCGGGTGGAACTCGTCACCGAACTCGTAGCCCGGGCCGCCGGTGCCGTTGCCCAGCGGGTCCCCGCCCTGGATCATGAAGCCGCTGATGACCCTGTGGAAGACGGTCCCGTCGTACAGCCTGTCCGTGGACTTCTTGCCGGTCGCGGGGTGGGTCCACTCCCGCTCGCCCGTGGCGAGCTCGACGAAGTTCTTGACCGTCTTGGGCGCGTGGTTCGGCAGAAGCCGGATCTCGATGTCGCCTTGGTTGGTCTTCAAGGTGGCGTAAAGCTGCTCGGCCACGATCTGCCTTCCGTAAGTCTTCGCTGACGTCCACCGATCCTCGCACGGACCATCCGTCGCACGGCCTTCCTGCGGCCCCCCGCAGGAACAAAAGAGGCCAAGTGCGTGACGAACCGGCGCGTGCTGAACCGAACCGTGGCATTGTCATCGGCAAGCTCCCCTTGCACAACATTGCCCACACACGTCGCTTATGACTGTTTTGTACAGCCGTCTCTCATGCCCCGGATGCCCGCCCCACATGCCGCACACGCCATCGCGGGGCATGATTTCGAAATGGGTGGAAAGGCGGAGTACCTACCCGCCACCAAGGAGGAGGATCCCGTGACCCGCATCGACAGCGTGCGCGCCGCAACCGACTCGGCGAAGGAAAGCGTGCAGCACGCCGCGGAAGTGGTGGCGCCCTACGCCGACTCGGCCAAGGACCAGGCGGCACACTATGCGCACGAGGCCCGTACGCGGCTCGCGCCGAGGGTGTCGAAGGCAGCCCAGCAGGCCCGCGTCCAGTACGACGCGCATCTCGCACCACGTATCGAACTGGCTCGCGCGCATGTGCCCCCCAAGGTCGACGAGGCCGCCCAGCGCGCCGCGCTCCGCACCCGTCAGGCGGCCAGGAGCGCCGCGGAGTACACCGTGCCCCGCGTCGAGCAGGCGATGGCCGCCGCCCAACCCGTCGCCGAGGAAGCCACGACCCGCAGCGCCGCGGCACTGGCCGCACTGCGCGGGCAGGTCACGGCGAAGGAGATCAGGAAGCTGGCCAGAAAGCACGAGCGGCGGGCCAAGGCCGGGCGCGTGCTCAAGGTGGTGGCCGTGGTCTCCGTCCTGGCGGGCGGCGCCTACGCCGCGTGGCGGTGGTGGGACAAGCAGGCCAATCCGGACTGGCTGGTCGAGCCCCCCGCCCCCACGGAGGTCGCCGACCGTACGCCGCTGACTTCGGTCGACGGCAGCGGACCGACGGCTGTGGACCCCGAGGTCCGCGCCAAGCAGGCCGAGTCGGACAGGACGGACGAGGTGGACGGCACCGACCTCGACGACGGCCGCTGAGCCGCCACTGCCGCCCGGCCCACGGCAGACATACAAGAGAGCCCCTCCGACCTGCGTTTCCGCAGGTCGGAGGGGCTCTTGACGTGGAGCCTAGGAGATTCGAACTCCTGACATCTGCCTTGCAAAGGCAGCGCTCTACCAACTGAGCTAAGGCCCCGAGAAAGAGGACAGCACCAGACGCATCAGCGTCTTGGTCACCGCCGCAGACCAGACTACCGGGTGACCCCCTGAATCTTCCAAAAAGATTGGGACTCCCGGTCGGCAACCACTCTCCGTAAGATGCTCGACGAGGTTCGCAGCAGCGAAGCCTCAGCGAAGGGGAGACGCCATGGATGCAGTTCAGCAGGAAGCAACGGCAAGAGCCAGGGAACTTCAGCGCAGCTGGTACGGGGAACCGCTGGGCGCGCTGTTCCGTCGGCTCATCGACGATCTCGGTCTGAACCAGGCCCGGCTCGCCGCCGTACTCGGGCTGTCCGCACCCATGCTGTCCCAGCTGATGAGCGGTCAGCGGGCGAAGATCGGCAACCCCGCGGTCGTCCAGCGCGTCCAGGCTCTCCAGGAGCTGGCCAGCCAGGTCGCCGACGGCAGCGTCAGCGCGGGCGAGGCCACCGACCGCATGGAAGAGATCAAGAAGTCCCAGGGTGGTTCCGTCCTCACCGGCACCGGTCAGACCACGACCAGCGGTGGGGCACCCACCGTCCGTCGCGTGGTCCGTGAGATCCAGTCGCTGCTGCGGTCGGTCGCGGCCGCCGGTGACATCATCGATGCCGCCGACTCCCTCGCCCCGACCCACCCGGAACTGGCAGAGTTCCTCAGGGTGTACGGCGCCGGCCGCACCGCGGACGCGGTCGCGCACTACGAAGGACACCAGAGCTAGGACCTTTCTTTCGGTTCGGGCCGGATTCAGGGGGCGGAACCTGGTACGTGCGGCTGCCAGACGGAGGAGGGAAACAGCGCCGGGCGTTGTGGACCGACGCCAACGCGGCGGATGTGCGTACCGGACCCCACGGGCTCAGCCGAATGAAAGATCCTGGTGCACTACCCCCGAGAGCCGGGCACGAGCCGAAACAGGAACTGGGAGCGGGCACAGCGCAATGGGTGAGGTCTTCGCTGGTCGGTACGAGCTGATCGATCCGATCGGACGTGGTGGCGTCGGCGCCGTCTGGCGAGCCTGGGACCACCGGCGCCGCCGGTACGTGGCGGCCAAGGTGCTTCAGCAGAGCGACGCACACACGCTGCTGCGCTTCGTCCGCGAGCAGGCCCTGCGGATCGAGCATCCTCATGTGCTCGCCCCGGCCAGTTGGGCCGCGGACGACGACAAGGTCCTGTTCACCATGGATCTGGTGAGCGGCGGCTCGCTTGCGCATGTCATCGGCGACTACGGACCGCTGCCCCCGCGCTTCGTCTGCACGCTGCTCGACCAGCTGCTGTCCGGACTGTCGACGGTGCATGCGGAAGGCGTCGTGCACCGCGACATCAAGCCCGCCAACATCCTGATGGAGGCCACCGGCACCGGTCGGCCGCACCTGCGGCTCTCCGACTTCGGCATCTCCATGCGCAAGGGCGAGCCCCGCCTGACCGAGACCAACTATGTGGTGGGAACGCCGGGTTACTTCGCGCCCGAGCAGATGATGGGGGCGGAGCCCGACTTCCCCGCAGACCTCTTCGCCGTGGGGCTTGTCGCGCTCTATCTGCTGCAGGGGAAGAAGCCGGACGCCCGGGCCCTCGTCGAATACTTCGCCTCGCACGGCACCCCCAGCGCCCCGCAAGGCATCCCGGAACCGCTGTGGCAGGTCCTCGCCGGTCTTCTGCAGCCGGATCCGCAGGCCCGGTTCCGCACGGCCACCGGCGCGCGCAAGGCACTGACGGCCGCGGTCGAGATGCTGCCGGATCCAGGCGTCGACGACGAACCGGTGGAGGTCTTCGACCAACTCGGCCCGCTGCCCGCCGGTTTCGGCCCCGAAGGCCCGGTCGCCACCCCCAGGCCGCCCTCCCCGGTCGGCCACACCGCACACGCGGGCCAAGCCGCACAGCAGGCCGCACAGCAGCCACACACCCCGCCGCCCTCCCCGATGTCGGAGACGGGCAGCTTCCATCTCGCCCCGCCTCCGCAGCAGCCACCCACGCCGCTGCCCCAGCCGGCCCAGCCTGCCCCTGCCCCTGCCCCCACTCCGCTCCCGGCACATACGATTTCCCCCTTCCCTGCCGCCCCACCGGATCTCTCCCAGGCCCCGACATCCGCAGTGCGGCACGAACCGGCTCCTACTCGTGCATACACCGCCGAGCAGCAGCAGGTTCCGCATCCCGGGGCGGGGATGTCCCCGAACTTCGCTCCGGCAGCACCTCCGGCCCATCCCATGGCCGCCGCTCCCGCACAGGCATCGCAGAAGCGTCCGGGACCGCCCCCGAAGGTGGCGATCCCGGTCCTGCTGGTTGCGCTGATCTGTTTCGCTGTCGGAATCTGGGCACTGACCCAGGCCTGAGGCCCGGTGGCTGCAGCCGCTGTCACCAGGCCTGCGGCGGCCCTCCGTACGGCGGCTGCCCGGCCGCGCCACCGGCAGGACCGCCCGCGGCGGCGGCCGTGCGGCGACGCGCAAGCAGCGTCCACGCCCCGAGGCCGAGCACCAGCACGGCGCCTGCGCCGATCCCGGCCGCGCCCACCATCTTCATCGTGGTGCTCTTGTCGGCCTGGGGTGCGCTCTGGCCGCTCCTGGCCATGTCCTTGTCGTCCTGCGTCACACCGAAGATTCCGGCGGAACCCCCGTACGGCGACGTTTCCGCCGCGTTCTCGACCTGCACCTTGAGAGTCATCGGGATCGCCTTGTTCCCGTAGGCCTTCGCGACCTCCGGGCTGAGCGACACCGACAGGTAGTACCAGCCCGCGAACCGCATGGCGCTCTCGCCGGCACTGAACGTGAACCGGTTCTCGTACGCCACCGGGGGCAGCGGATCGAGCGACACCGAGGCGGGCCTGCCGGAGTACGACAGCGGCGAGGCGTCGTCGACATGGCCGTGCGCCGGATTGTCCAGGGACAGTGCGAGCGCGTTGCCGACGTACTCGTCCGAGCCGCCGACGCTGTTGCCGAGGTCGACGGTGGCGAAGATCTGCTGTCCCCAGTCCACCGGCACCCGGTAGAAGAGGGTCTGCCCCGGCTCGATGCCGTCCCTCCACGTGCCGGTCTCCAGGCTGGTGGCGTCGTAATAGCTCGTGCCGCCGGGCCGTTCCTCCTTCTTGGCCTGCGTGGGCGGTGTCGGCGACGCCGAGGGCCAGTCCTCCGGCGCCTCGGTCGGCGCCGTACCACCCTTCTTCAGCTTCGGCTCCGACTCGTAACGGAGCTCCAGGTCCCAGGCATCGGGCGTCGAGGTGGCTTTGCTCTCCCGCTCGATCAGGACGTTGTACGTGCCGGCGTCCTGGCAGGTGTGGCTGTCCTTGTCCGTGACCCGGTAGGCGTACGCGGCGATCGGATGCGGGAACTCCGCCGCCTGGAAGCGGGCGTCCTCGGAACTGCACTGCAGGTCCGTGCTGTCCCTGACGCTGACCGTGATGCCGTCCCCGTACGCGACCTTGCCACCGGCCTTGGGTACGACCACCGCCGAGACGTACGCGTTCGTGGCGGCGTCGAGGTCGAGACGGTAGTAGAGCTTCTCGCCCGGCTTGATCGAGCTCCTGTAGACGGACCCGGGCTTCAGGGCCGACGCGTCGGTGCTGACCTCCGCGCCCCGGACCGCCTTCGCCCCGGGGTCGAAGGTGTACGCAGCAGGCTCACCGGCCGCGTACGCCTGCCCCGGCAGCGCCGCCACCGCGCACATTGCCGCGGCCGCGGCCAGCGTCGCCCGGCCCCTGTTGCGCTGCCTCATCACGCGCTTCCCCTCGTCGTCTGTGTGGCCGACCTGCGGCGGCTGCGTACGAACACGAGCCCGGCGATCACCACCACGGCGCCCGCCCCGGCAGCGGCCGCAACGCCGGTCCATCCTGCCCCGCCCGTACCTCCGCTGTCTCCGGCCGCAGCCGAATTGCCCTTCTTGTCGGTCCTCTTGTCCTCTCCCCTGTTCGGCTTCCCGGCGAGGACGGCGGCATGGTGCTCGGGGCCGGCCCGCTCGTCCCCGAGCACCGACACCCGCAGGACCACACCGATCTGTGCGTTCTCGGCAATCTCGGCGGCCTGCGCGCCCAGCGTCACCGAGATGTAGAACTCGCCCCCTGCGTGCACCGGCTGGACCGCCCGGCGGTACTCGTAGCGGTTGGTCCAGGCGACCGGCACCGAGCCCATCCTGATCGCGGCCGGACGGCCGTTGTACAGGGCCGACGAGGTGAACTCGCCACCGCCGCCGACCGGGAAGCGGGCCGGTGTGAACAGCTGCGTTGCACCGTACGAGTACGTCGAGGCGACCCTCGCGACCGTGGGTTCGTTGGCGAACTCCACGTCGTAGCGCACCTGCTGGCCCCAGCCCGCCGGAACCCTGTACCAGAGCGTCTGCGCCGGCAGGATCCGGTCGCGCCACACGCCCAGGCCGAGCTCCTCGGCGTCGTTGAATCCCGTGCCTCCCCGCACATCACGGGGGTTGCCGGAGGGCAGCACCGCGCTCTTGCCGCCCGCCCCGTACTCCGGCTCGGACGCGGCGGGCGTGACCCCCTTCTTCAGCGGTACCTCCACCCCGTACACGAGCTCCAGCGGCCAACGCGCGGCATCGGAGCCCTCCTTGCTCGCCCGTTCCACCACCAGCCGGTAGTGGCCCGCCCGGTCGCAGCTGCGGGTCCCCTCGGCGGAGAGGATACGGGCGACCGCCGAGGTCAGCGGGGTCGCACCCTCCTTCTGGTAGAAGCGCGCGGTGTCCGTGGCGCAGGAACTGTCGGTGCCGTACTCAATGCTGGTACTCAGCGCGTCGAAGGTGTCGACGGCGGCCCCGGGCTGCGGCACCGCCGTCGCCGAGAAGTCCGCCGCGGACACGGCGTCCAGACCGACCGCGTAATACCGCTTCTCGCCCGGACCGATGGTGTCCAGATACTGCCCGGGTACGAGCGTGGGCGCCCGGCCGCCGGTCGCGGCGCCCTCGACCTGCTTGCCACGGAACCGGTAGCCGTCCGCGGAGAGTTGTGCTGCCCGCTGCAACTGCCTGGCCAGCGACTTGGCGTCCGGTGCGTCGTAATAGCGGCCGTTGCCCGCCTCCGCGATGCATTCGAGCTGCTCGCGGGCTCGGCCCTTCACCTGGAAACCCACGGTGTCGATGCGCAGCCCGATCCCGTCCTTGCCGAGTCGCTCGGCCACCTCGCAGGGCTGCGGCGTACCGCAGTTGTCCTCGCCGTCGGAGATCAGCAGGATCGTGCGCGTCCCGATCGCATCGTCCGCGGGCTCGGGGAGGTCGTTCGCGGCCTTCTGCAGGGAGAGCCCGACAGGAGTGTCGCCCCTGGGCCGCAGGTCCGCCACGGCCTGCTTCACTGCGGCCCGGTCGAGTGCCTGCACCGGGCGGATGAGACGGGTGTCCGTGCAGCCCCTGGGCCGGTCGGCTCCGTACACCCGCAGACCGGTCGGGTAGCCGTCGGGAAGACCGTCAACGACGGTGCCCACAGCGGTACGGGCGGACTCCATCCGGGTCCGGCCCGTTCCGTCGTCGTCCGCCATGGAGCCGGAGGAGTCGAGCACCATGACCAGGCTGCTGCTGCCGTCCTGAGAGGTCGTGGCGGGGGCTGCAGATGCGCCGTCGGCCGCCGTGGCGGGCATTGCACCCGCGACCAGGGCGAGCAGCGCTCCGCCGATCCATGTCCCCGCTGCTGAAGTACGGCGGTGGTTCCGTGCTCTCACGCGCGCCCCCTCGACCGACCCACCGGCTGCTTTGCTCTCGCAACCTATTGATTTGCGTAGGTGAATTCAAGAGCACAGGTGTCACGGTCCCGCAACAGCACGAAGCCCCGGCCGCTCAGCGACCGGGGCCCGCACAAGGCTGTTCTGTCTCAGGCACCCGAACCTGCGGGCACGGAGTCAGTCGCCTCCGTCCACAGATCCTGCTCGGCGCGATCCGCCTGGATCTGGCGGTACACGAGGAGCCCGCCGATGGCGGCCAGTGCGACCAGGAGAAGCTTCTTCACCGCGCGACCTCGTCTTTCCTTGACGTAGGGGACTTCTGCCGCCCGACTATACACACCGACCGATACCGATCGGTGACCTGCCTGCGGCCTGGCTGCTTCCCGGACAAAAGCGGCCATCCATCCCTGCTCCGCACCGGTCCGTCCAGCCCGGTTGCACCATACGAGTGGTGTTCATCTGAAGATCGGCGGATCCACGGCGTCGGTCACCGAAATCGCGAGCCACATCCAGATCATCAGAAAGGTAAGCAAACCGGACCACCCGAAAGCGAGGGGCCATGAGCACCTTCAAGGCCAAGAGCATCTGGACCGCCTTCATCACCGCCTTCTTCGCGCTTCTCGCGTCGATGGGGCTCATCAGCACCCCCGCCACGGCCGCGCAGCCGAAGGCCACGAATCAGGAGCACACGGGTGCGACCGCAGCAACCGCAACCACCCCGTCGGTGCGATGGACCCTTCCGCGTGACAGGTCGCTGCCACCCACGATGAAGCAGCGCATCCGCGCCGAGGCACACGGCTCCTCACCGGCCACCAGGCACCTGCCGACGGACATGAGGGACGCCATGGGCGCCACAGACACCACCGGCGCCGCCCGCACCGCCCACGGGGCCCCGGCGGGGGACGCATCCCTCCTGCCACCGTGAGAGCGGCGCCACTGACGCACGGGGCCCCTGGTCCGGTTCACACCGGACGGGGGCCTTTTCGTACGCCGGGCAGCCGGGGGCCGGCTTCGCGCCCACCACGGCAGTGGCGGACGGACTCGCAGTTCGCGAAGCCTTGCTCCACGGTTCCCGATCGCGCGATCGCCTGCGCCGACAGAGCCGTTCCCGCGCCCCGCGCCCTGCACTCCGCACTCCGACACCCGAGACCGTACAGCCCTCGTCGCGGGACCCTGCACATTCCTGCCCCGCGCGCATCCCCGTACAACCACGCACAACCTCGGAGCGGGGCAGCATGATCGACTCTGTGGGCTCCTCCCGGAGCTTCGAGCGTCTCGTGACCAGATCGGCATGACCAGGACGCCTATACGCACGTGGTCGGCTCCGACGATCGGGAAGCCGTTGCACTGCTCGCCGACCTGCTGCAAGACCCACTCGTCGGCTGATGTCAGCCATAGATGCCAAAGACCCCCAACCGTGATCGGTTGGGGGTCTTTGTACTGGTGGGGCTAACAGGATTTGAACCTGTGGCCTCATCCTTATCAGGGATGCGCTCTAACCAACTGAGCTATAGCCCCGCCGCGCCTGCGCGCTGACTTCTGAAGATTAGCGCACGTCGGGGCCAGTCCCAAAATCGATACCCGCAGCCCTACTCGTCCTCGGCCAGCGTGAGCTCGACACCGCCCACGAAACCGGCCGACAAGTTGTAGATGAAGGCGCCCAGCGTCGCCAGCGCGGTCGCCAGCACGACGTCGATCACCGCGATGACCGACGTGAAGATGAGGACGCGCGGAAGCGACAGGAACGACTGCACATCGAAGCCGTTGCTGTCGTTGGAACCGGTCGCCTCGCTGATGGTGCCGCCCACGGTGGAGAAGACGCCCATGGCGTCCATCACCAGCCACAGGACCGCGGCCGCCACGACCGTGCAGATGCCGAGCGCGATGGAGAGCAGGAAGCTGACCTTCATCACCGACCACGGGTCGGCCTTCGCCACCCGCAGTCGCGCCTTGCGGGTACGCGGAGTGGTCCGCGCCCCCGTCCGCGGGCGACGGGCCGCCTGCGCGGCACCGACGCCCTGCTGCCCGCCCTGCGTCCCGCCCGCGGGCGAGGGGTACGCCTGCGGCGGGTGGTAAGGCCCGCCTGCCTGCCCCGGCGCGGGCTCACGCTCACCGGGCAGCGGCCCGGTCGCGTATCCCTCGTACTGGGGCTGAGGCCCCCGGGTGTCCGTCACAGTGCCCCCTTGGGAGTCCGTGGCAGGGCCACGGGCACCGCTCGCTCCAGCTCCGGAAGCGGCCGAACCGGCGCCCGTGGCTCCACTCACGCTCTACTCCTCGTGCTCCCCGGCCGAAGGCGACGTGCCTTCGACAGTGCCCTCGACAGTGTTCTCTGCGGTCGCCTCGGCAGTCGCCTCGGCATCCGCATCTCCGTCGACCTCTTCGGCCTCGCGGCCGGCCTCGGCGTTACGTGCGATGCCGACGACCGCGTCACGCTTGCCCAGATTGATCAGTTGGACGCCCATGGTGTCACGGCCCGTCTCCCTGACTTCATTGACTCGCGTACGAATCACACCGCCGCCGAGCGTGATGGCGAGGATTTCATCCGTCTCCTCGACCACCAGCGCGCCGACCAGCGAGCCCCGGTCCTCCACGATCTTGGCGGCCTTGATACCCAGGCCGCCACGACCCTGAACGCGGTACTCGTCGACGGGGGTCCGCTTCGCGTACCCACCATCGGTGGCAGTGAACACGAACGTACCGGGCCTGACGACATTCATCGAGAGCAGTTCGTCGCCTTCGCGGAAACTCATGCCCTTGACGCCCGAGGTCGCACGGCCCATCGGGCGCAGCGCATCGTCCGTCGCAGTGAACCTGATGGACTGCGCCTTCTTGCTGATAAGCAGCAGATCATCCTCGGCCGAGACCAGCTCCGCACCGATCAGCTCGTCGTCGCTGCCGTCCTCCGTCTCACGGAGGTTGATCGCGATGACACCGCCGGAACGCGGGGAGTCGTAGTCCTTCAGCGCGGTCTTCTTCACCAGGCCGCCCTTGGTGGCGAGGATCAGATAGGGCGCGGCCTCGTAGTCCCGGATCGCCAGGATCTCTGCGATCTGCTCGTCCGGCTGGAAGGCCAGCAGGTTGGCGACGTGCTGACCGCGTGCGTCCCGGCCGGCGTCCGGAAGCTCGTACGCCTTGGCCCGGTAGACGCGACCCTTGTTGGTGAAGAACAGCAGCCAGTGGTGGGTCGTCGACACGAAGAAGTGGTCGACGATGTCGTCTTCCTTGAGCTTCGTGCCGCGGACGCCCTTGCCGCCGCGCTTCTGCGAGCGGTAGTCGTCCGTCTTCGTACGCTTCACATAGCCGCCGCGCGAGATGGTGACGACAATGTCCTCCTCGGCGATCAGGTCCTCGATGGACATGTCACCGTCGAAGGGCACCAGCTTGGAGCGCCGGTCGTCGCCGAACTTCTCGACGATCGCCGCCAGCTCCTCGCTGACGATCTGCCGCTGCCGTACCGGCGACGCCAGGATCTCGTTGTACTCGTTGATCTTCGCCTGGAGCTCGTCGTGCTCGGCCGTGATCTTCTGGTGCTCCAGCGCGGCCAGTCGGCGCAGCTGCATCTCCAGAATCGCGTTCGCCTGGATCTCGTCGATCTCCAGCAGGCCCATCAGGCCCTCACGCGCGATCTCGACCGTCTGGCTGCGCCGGATGAGGGCGATGACCTCGTCGATCGCGTCGAGTGCCTTGAGCAGACCGCGCAGGATGTGCGCCCGCTCCTCCGCCTTGCGCAGGCGGAACCTCGTACGCCGGACGATGACCTCGATCTGGTGCGTCACCCAGTGGCGGATGAACGCGTCGATCGACAGCGTGCGCGGCACCCCGTCGACCAGCGCCAGCATGTTCGCGCCGAAGTTCGTCTGGAGATCGGTGTGCTTGTACAGGTTGTTGAGTACGACCTTGGCGACCGCGTCCCGCTTCAGCACGACCACGAGGCGCTGGCCGGTGCGCGAGGACGTCTCGTCGCGGACGTCCGCGATGCCGCCGACCTTGCCGTCCTTGACCAGGTCGGCGATCTTCTGCGCGAGGTTGTCGGGGTTGGTCTGGTACGGAAGCTCCGTGACGACCAGGCACTGCCGGTTCTGGATCTCCTCGACCGCGACGACCGCGCGCATCGTGATGGAGCCACGGCCCGTGCGGTACGCCTCCTCGATGCCCTTGCGGCCGACGACGAGCGCTCCGGTCGGGAAGTCCGGGCCCTTGATCCGCTCGATCAGGGCGTCCAGCAGCTCCTCGTGCGAGGCCTCCGGGTGCTCCAGATACCACTGGGCACCGGCCGCGACCTCGCGCAGGTTGTGCGGCGGGATGTTGGTCGCCATGCCGACCGCGATGCCCGCGGAGCCGTTGACCAGCAGGTTCGGGAAGCGCGCCGGCAGAACCGTCGGCTCCTGGTTGCGGCCGTCGTAGTTGTCCTGGAAGTCGACGGTCTCCTCGTCGATGTCCCGGACCATCTCCATGGACAGCGGCATCATCTTGCACTCGGTGTACCGCATGGCTGCGGCCGGGTCGTTGCCCGGAGAACCGAAGTTGCCGTTGGAGTCGACCAGCGGCATGCGCATCGACCAGTGCTGTGCCAGTCGCACGAGCGCGTCGTAGATCGAGGAGTCGCCGTGCGGGTGGTACGTACCCATGACGTCACCGACGACACGGGCGCACTTGTAGAAGCCCTTCTCGGGCCGGTACCCGCCGTCGTACATGGCGTACAGCACACGACGGTGGACGGGCTTGAGACCGTCCCGTACGTCCGGCAGCGCACGCGACACGATGACGGACATCGCGTAGTCGAGGTAGGAGCGCTGCATCTCCGTCTCGAGCCCCACGGGCTCGACACGCATGCCCACACCCGCGGCTGCGGGTTCCTCTTCAGGGGTGACAGGGGTGTTCTCGTCGGCCATTGCTGGTCAAAGTCCTTTCGAGCTGCGGCTTGCTTGGTACGGCCGACTCAGATGTCGAGGAAGCGGACGTCCTTGGCGTTGCGCTGGATGAACGAGCGCCGTGCCTCGACGTCCTCACCCATCAGCACCGAGAAGAGGTCGTCGGCCTGCGCCGCGTCGTCCAGCGTGACCTGGCCGAGCACGCGGTGGTCGACGTCCATCGTCGTGATGCGCAGCTCTTCGGCGTTCATCTCACCGAGACCCTTGAAGCGCTGGATCGAGTCTTCCTTGATCCGCTTGCCGTTCTGCTTGCCGAGCTCGACCAGGGCGTCGCGCTCGCGGTCCGAGTACGCGTACTCGAAGTCGTCGCGGCCCCACTTGATCTTGTAGAGCGGCGGGCGGGAGAGGTAGACATGGCCGGCCTCGACCAGCGGCCGCATGAAGCGGAAGAGGAACGTCAGCAGCAGCGTGTTGATGTGCTGACCGTCGACGTCGGCGTCCGCCATCAGAATGATCTTGTGATAGCGGAGCTTCTCGATGTCGAAGTCCTCGTGCACGCCCGTGCCGAAGGCACTGATCAGCGCCTGGACCTCGGTGTTCTGCAGGATCTTGTCGACCCGGGCCTTCTCGACGTTCAGGATCTTGCCTCGGATCGGCAGGATGGCCTGGTACATCGGGTTACGGCCGGACTTCGCCGAACCACCGGCGGAGTCACCCTCGACGATGAAGATCTCGCACTTCGTCGGGTCGTTCGACTGGCAGTCGCTCAGTTTGCCCGGCAGCGAGGCGCTCTCCAGGAGCCCCTTGCGACGGGTCAGGTCGCGCGCCTTCCGGGCGGCAACGCGGGCCGTGGCTGCCGCGATGCCCTTGCGGATGATGTCCGCGGCCTCGTTCGGGTTCCGGTCGAACCAGTCCGTGAGGTGCTCGTGGACCACTTTCTGGACGAAGGTCTTCGCCTCCGTGTTGCCCAGCTTGGTCTTCGTCTGGCCCTCGAACTGCGGCTCGCCCAGCTTCACCGAGATGATCGCCGTCAGACCCTCACGGATGTCGTCACCGGTGAGGTTGTCGTCCTTCTCGCGCAGCAGCTTCTTGTCCCGCGCGTACTTGTTGACCAGCGTGGTCAGCGCCGCGCGGAAGCCCTCCTCGTGCGTACCACCCTCATGCGTGTGGATCGTGTTGGCGAAGGAGTAGACACCCTCGCTGTACTGCGTGTTCCACTGCATCGCGATCTCGGCCGAGAGGAGTCGCTCCTTGTCCTCGGCCTCGATGTCGATCACCGACTGGTGAATGACGTCGCCCTTGCGGGAGTTGAGGTACTTCACGAAGTCGACGATGCCGCCCTCGTAGTGGTACGTGACCGTCCGGGCCGCTTCCTCCTCGGCGACCTCGACCGCCTCCGCGACATCCGCGCCCGCCGTCGCCTTCGCCGACTCACGCTCATCCGTGAGCCTGATCGTCAGGCCCTTGTTGAGGAACGCCATCTCCTGGAAGCGGCGCGACAGCGTCTCGAAGGAGTACTCGGTGGTCTCGAAGATGTCGCCGTCGGCCCAGAAGGTGACGGTCGTGCCGGTCCTGTCGGTGGCCTCGTTACGGGCCAGCGGCGCCGTGGGCACACCGAGCTTGTAGTCCTGGGTCCAGCGGTAGCCGTCCCTCCTGACCTCGACCGAGACGCGCGTCGACAGGGCGTTCACGACGGAGACACCGACACCGTGCAGACCGCCGGAGACGGCATATCCGCCGCCGCCGAACTTGCCGCCGGCGTGCAGCACCGTCAGCACGACCTCGACCGCGGGCTTCTTCTCCGACGGCACGATGTCGACGGGGATACCGCGACCGTTGTCGATCACTCGGACCCCGCCGTCGGCAAGGATCGTGACGTCGATGGTGTCCGCGTGCCCGGCCAGGGCTTCATCGACCGAGTTGTCGACGACCTCTTGCACAAGGTGGTGAAGTCCACGCTCACCGGTCGAGCCGATGTACATGCCAGGTCGCTTGCGGACCGCGTCCAGGCCCTCGAGGACGGTGATCGCGCTGGCGTCGTACGAGGAAGCTGCCTCGCCGCTCTCACCGGGTGTGGACGGAATGTTCTCGTTGGGGTTGCCGGAATCGGCCACGAAGCGCCCTTTCTGGCACAGCACAGGCCGTTCTCCGGACAAGCGGGAGCGGCTGCGTCGTTCGGCTTGTATCGACGACTCCCGCAAGGATGCGGGATTGTTCACCAGTCTACCGGTAGCGCCGACACGAATGGGGGTTTGCCGGTACCTGAGTCCGCATGTGCCGCCCTGAATGAGCGCCTGACGACTCCCCATATTCGGGATGGGGCCCCAAGAGGCTCACGCGGGCATTGAGCGCTTCGGCCTGTCAACCTCTCGCTACAGTGAGGGACGCCCCGGCCGCACCGCAAGGTTTCAACCTGCACAGACCCGTACATCACGGAAGCAGCGGACAACACCGCAGAGAAGGCAGCACACCACCCCAGCCGAACTTCTCCGGACTGCGGAACGGCAGCTGCCGACATCGGGAAGAGAACCACGCAGGGACAGAAAAGCCCAGGTCAGCCGTATGTATCGCCCGGGCCGGTGCTTCCCGGCGCACGCAGCGGACCGAATCTGCGCTGCGGACCACCCGGCCCCAGAACCTTGATCAACTTTACAGTTCCGTGCCCCAGATCCGCGTTCAGCCGGGCGACCAGCTGCGGCGCCAGCAGCCGCAGCTGCGTCGCCCAGGCCGTCGAATCGCACTGCACCGTGAGCACCCGCTCCTCGGGGGCCTCGTCGTACCGCAGCGGCACACAATGATTGGCCAGATCCTCACCGACGATCTGCGGCCAGCGGCCCATCACACCGCCCACCGCCGCGGGGGTCTCCCAGCCGCGCTCGGTGATCAGACGATTGATCGCGGCGCCCAGCGGCAACGGATCGCGCCCGTCCGCCCGCGCGCCGGAACGCAGCCCCCCGCCCCGTCTGGCCTGTTTCTTCTGCTGCGCCGCAGCCCCGCGCGCCCGAGCCTGCTCCTTCGCCGCACGCAGGGCGACCCGCGCCAGATCGACACCGGACGCCTCCGGCTGCTTCGCCTCGCCCAACGGCTCCTGCGGGCCGCCGGCAGCACCCTTCGCCGGATCGACGGAGCCGCTCATATCCGCTTCACCTCGCCCGCCGACACCGCATACCGCGTTCCCGCCAGCACCCCCGGAACGTCATCGTCCACCGCCGCCGTCACCAGCACCTGCTCACCCGGAGCGACCAGTTCCGCCAGCCGCTCCCGGCGCCGCGCATCCAGCTCGGCGAAGACATCGTCCAGCACGAGCACCGGCTCATTGCCCTCGGTGCGCAGCAGATCGTACGAGGCAAGCCGCAGCGCCAGCGCGTACGACCAGGACTCGCCATGGCTCGCGTACCCCTTGGCGGGCATCCCGCGCAGTCCCAGCAGCAGATCGTCACGGTGCGGACCGACCAGCGTCACGCCGCGCTCGATCTCCTGTTTGCGGACCTCCGCGAGTGCAGCGAGCAGCTGCTCGTACAGCTCGTCACGGGTACGGGCGGGCTCCACGCCCGCACCGACCGAACTGCGGTACTCCAGCGTCACCGGGCCACCACCGGGCGCGACATCCGCGTACGCCTTGTCCGTCAGCGGGTGCAGGGTCGCGATCAGATCCAGCCGCTGCGCCAGCAGCTCCGCGCCCACCCGGCCCAGATGCTGGTCCCACACGTCGAGGGTGGACAGATCCATCGACCTGCCGCCGTGCCTGCGCGCCATCGCCGCGGACTTCAGCAGGGTGTTGCGCTGCTTCAGCACCCGCTCGTAGTCCGAACGGACCCCGGCCATCCGCGGCGAACGCGCAGTGATCAGCTCGTCGAGAAAGCGCCGACGCTCCCCCGGATCGCCCTTGACGAGCGCCAGATCCTCCGGCGCGAACAGCACAGTCCGTACGATCCCCAGCACGTCACGGGGCCTGACCTGCGACGATCGATTGATCCGGGCGCGATTGGCCCTCCCCGGATTGAGCTCCAGCTCGATCAGCTGCGCGCGCTCGCCCTGGGTGACGGCGGCCCGGATGACGGCCCGGTCCGCGCCCATCCGCACCAGCGGCGCATCGGAGGAGACACGATGGCTACCGAGCGTCGCGAGGTAACCGACGGCCTCGACCAGATTCGTCTTGCCCTGACCGTTCGCCCCCACGAACGCGGTGACGCCCGGGTCGAGAGGTACCTCGACCCGGGCGTACGAGCGGAAGTCGGCCAGCGAGAGATGCGTGACATGCATGGGTGTATGCCGACCTTCCCGGCTTCCTGCTCCGTGCTCCGCAGCGCGGGCCGGTGATATGGTCCGGCCCGCCCTCGGTGCGGCTACTTCTTGTTCTCGACCGCGTGGCCACCGAACTGGTTGCGCAGCGCGGCGATCATCTTCATCTGCGGGGAGTCGTCCTGGCGCGAGGCGAATCGCGCGAAGAGCGACGCGGTGATCGCGGGCAGCGGCACCGCGTTGTCGATCGCAGCCTCCACCGTCCACCGGCCCTCACCAGAGTCGGCTGCAAAGCCACGGAGCTTGTCGAGGTGCTCGTCGTCGTCCAGCGCGTTGACCGCCAGGTCGAGCAGCCAGGAACGGATGACCGTGCCCTCCTGCCAGGATCGGAAGACCTCACGGACATCGGTGACGGAGTCGACCTTCTCCAGCAGCTCCCAGCCCTCGGCATAGGCCTGCATCATGGCGTACTCGATGCCGTTGTGGACCATCTTCGCGAAGTGGCCGGCGCCGACCTTGCCCGCATGGACGGAACCGAAGTCACCCTCCGGCTTCAGCGCGTCGAAGACCGGCTGGACCTTCGCCACGTTCTCGGCGTCGCCGCCATACATCAGCGCGTAGCCGTTCTCCAGGCCCCAGACGCCGCCCGAGACACCGCAGTCGACGAAGCCGATGCCCTTGATTCCCAGCTCGACCGCGTGCTTCTCGTCGTCCGTCCAGCGGGAGTTCCCGCCGTCCACGACGATGTCGCCGGGCGAGAGCAGCGCGGCCAGCTCGTCGATCGTGGACTGGGTCGCGGCACCGGCCGGGACCATCACCCAGATGACCCGTGGGCCCTTCAGCTTGCCCACAAGCTCTTCGAGGCTGTGGACATCGGAGACGTCCGGGTTGCGGTCGTAACCGATGACGGTGTGGCCTGCGCGGCGGATGCGCTCGCGCATGTTGCCGCCCATCTTGCCGAGGCCGACGAGACCGAGCTCCATCAGAGATTCCTTAAGCGTTGTGCCGATTCGTACCCAAGGCCGAGCCTACGCCCGGCCGGGGACAGACCGACGGGCATGCTCGGCGCTGAGCGTGCCCGTCGGAAGCTGCCGTGACAGGACCGGTGGCCGGATCAGCCGGAGAGGCGGACCGGCATGATCAGGTACTTGTACGCGTCATCCGCCTCGGCATCCACAGCCGGCCGACCGCTGAGCAGCGCAGGCTTGGTGGACGTCGTGAAGGAGAGCTGGGCGACCGGGGAGTCGATCGCGCTGAGCCCGTCGAGCAGGAAGGTCGGGTTAAAGGCGATCGAGATGTCGTCACCGTCCAGCA
This sequence comes from Streptomyces sp. NBC_01669, assembly GCF_026339735.1. Taxonomy (GTDB): domain Bacteria; phylum Actinomycetota; class Actinomycetes; order Streptomycetales; family Streptomycetaceae; genus Streptomyces; species Streptomyces yanii. The sequence continues at coordinate 4,721,434 of NZ_JAPEQG010000001.1, read as the reverse complement.
CGGCGTCGACGCGCTCCACAGCCTGTGCATCGTCGCTGGATCCGGCTTCGAGGATCAGCACGCCCTGCTCGAAGCTGAGCCGCACCGGGGTGTTCCGCTCGGCGACGAGGGCCACACGCTTGACGGCCTCGACGAACGGGGCGGTCTCGATGACGGCGACCGAGTTGAACTCGGTGGGGAACAGCGTCCGGTACTTCGGCAGATCGCCTTCGAGCAGTCGCGTGGTCGTACGCCGACCCGCGCCCTCGAAACCGATCAGACCTTCACCGGCACCGGAGCCGGACAGCGCCAGCGTCACCGTGTCACCGCTGGTCAGGGCCTTGGCCGTGTCCAGCAGCGTCTTGGCGGGCACCAGGGCGACGGCCGAGGCGTCCGGGTTCTCCGGCTTCCACAGGAACTCGCGGACCGCGAAGCGGTAGCGGTCGGTGGACGCCAGGGTGACGGTGTCGCCCTCGATCTCGATCCGCACGCCGGTCAGGACGGGCAGGGTGTCGTCGCGGCCCGCGGCGATGGCGACCTGGGCGGCGGCCGAGGCGAAGACCTCGCCGGGGACCGTGCCCGTCGCCGTCGGCATCTGCGGCAGCGCCGGGTACTCCTCCACAGGAAGGGTGTGGAGTGTGAATCGCGAGGAGCCGCAGACCACGGTGGCCCGTACACCGTCGGTGGAAATCTCCACCGGTCGGTTGGGGAGGGCGCGGCAGATGTCGGCGAGCAGCCGGCCGGAGACCAGCACCGTGCCGTCCTCCTCGACCTCGGCGTCCACCGAGACCCGGGCCGAGACCTCGTAGTCGAAGCTGGAGAAGCTGAGCGCGCCGTCCTCGGCCCTCAGAAGAAGGCCCGCAAGAACGGGCGCCGGCGGACGGGCCGGAAGGCTGCGGGCCACCCAGGCCACCGCCTCCGCGAGTACATCGCGCTCCACCCGGATCTTCACCGGAACCGCCTCCTGCTGTTGCTCGCTCGCCCTGCTGGCCTTCGTCGTCTGCTCGGGGTCGCTCCGCCGATGGCAGGCGGAGGACGTCCGGGGACCAGTCTGACCTACGGCACCGACACTCGGTGCTGCTCGGGGTCAAGTCGCGACAAGAGGTTTGGAGAGCTCCGGCGCCGAGTTGTGCACAGCACCCACTTCGAAGCGGAATCCGAGCTAACTCTATGTGGCAGTAGTAGTAGGTCCTGTGGAAACCGTGGATAACGTCGTTTTCGCAGGTCAGGCACGCTTTTTTATCCACTGGTCCTGTGGGTGGCATCGGTGGACAACCCGGCGTTTCTGTGGACACGCAAAAGTTCTGCACACCCGATGCACAGGACAGGGGTGGTTCTCCCCAGGGCTGTCCCCAGCTTTACCCAGGTTCCCCACAGCCCAACCAGGCTCCTTGGTGTGACGCCTTTCACTCCGCGCGGTGAATGCGGGTGTTGTGTTGCCGAACAGTGGACAGGGGTGTGGAGAAGCTGGGGACAACGCAGCCCGGCCTGTGGGCCGCCGGTGGACAACATCGGAGGGGCTCTGTGGATGAATATTTTGTCCACAGGCTGTGGATCACTGTTGACCACAAATCCCCAGGCCCTTGACCTGGCCTGATGGAGTATCGGCAGTCGCCCCTGTGGAAGCAATATGGACAACTTCGCGATCCCCAGGCTGTGGAGAGGAAATTTTCCCCAGATCTGTGGAGAACCGCAGGTCGGCGGCGTGTATTCGAACACCGGGGCCGGGGCGGAGGCGTGCGGATGGCGCCGCGAAGAGCTCCGGGAGGCCTCTGGAAGCTCCGCCGAGGCGTCTTGGCAGCCCCGCGGAGGCGTTCCGGAGGCCGGCAGAAGTGCTGCCGATGGTCGGCAGGACAGGACCACGCCGAGGCATGCCCTGGGCCCGTGGATGTGGGCAGGAAACGACGAAGGGCGCCCTTGCCGGACTTGTGTGGAAGTCAGGCAGGGGCGCCCTCGGCGCCGTGCATGAAGTCGTGCCAGAAGCCGTACCGGCGTTCTGTCAGCCGTTCTTGATGCGGTTGGTGAGCTCGGTGACCTGGTTGTAGATGGAGCGTCGCTCCGCCATCAGCGCACGGATCTTGCGGTCCGCGTGCATCACCGTTGTGTGGTCGCGGCCGCCGAACTGCGCGCCGATCTTGGGCAGTGAGAGATCCGTCAGCTCACGGCAGAGATACATCGCGATCTGGCGAGCCGTCACCAGCACCCGGCTGCGTGAGGATCCACAGAGATCCTCCACGGTCAGACCGAAGTAGTCGGCGGTCGCCGCCATGATGGCCGTCGCCGTGATCTCCGGAGCCGAGTCCTCGCCACCCGGGATCAGGTCCTTCAGCACGATCTCGGTCAGCCCGAGATCCACCGGCTGCCGGTTGAGGCTGGCGAAGGCCGTCACCCGGATCAACGCTCCTTCAAGCTCCCGGATGTTGCGGGAGATGCGGGAGGCGATGAACTCCAGGACCTCCGGCGGGGCGTTGAGCTGCTCCTGCACCGCCTTCTTACGGAGGATCGCGATGCGCGTCTCCAGCTCCGGCGGCTGCACATCGGTGGTCAGACCCCACTCGAAACGGTTCCGCAGCCGGTCCTCCAGGGTGACCAGCTGCTTGGGCGGCCGGTCCGAGGACAGCACGATCTGCTTGTTGGCGTTGTGGAGCGTGTTGAAGGTGTGGAAGAACTCCTCCTGCGTCGACTCCTTGCTCGCCAGGAACTGGATGTCGTCGACCAGCAGGATGTCCACGTCGCGGTACCGCTTGCGGAAGGTGTCGCCCTTGCCGTCGCGGATCGAGTTGATGAACTCGTTGGTGAACTCCTCGGAGCTCACATACCGCACCCGGGTGCCCGGATAGAGACTGCGCGCGTAGTGCCCGATGGCATGCAGCAGGTGGGTCTTGCCGAGCCCCGACTCCCCATAGATGAAGAGGGGATTGTACGCCTTCGCGGGCGCCTCGGCGACGGCGACGGCGGCGGCGTGCGCGAATCGGTTGGACGCGCCGATGACAAAGGTGTCGAAGAGGTACTTCGGATTCAGCCGGGCATGGGGCTCGCCGGGACCGGGTGCGGGTGCGGGCTGTGCACCCATCGGTCCGGTGGCGCCGCCGGGGCGTCCGGTACCGGGACCGCCATGCCGGTGCTGGGGCTGGAGGTCCGGCATCTCGTGGCGCTCGGGACGCTGCTGCTCGTAACCCTGGCGCTCGGGCGGCTGGGACCTGTAGTCGTGCTGCTGGGGGCGGTAGTCGTGCTGTGGCTCACGCCACTGCTCCGCGGACGCGTCGCGCTCCTGGAATCCGCCGAGCCGGGGCTGCTGCCAGGAGAGGTCCTCCTGGGTGCGCGGCCAGGCTCCGGGCTCGGGGCGCTGCTGCTGGTAGTCGGGGTAGGCGGGGCGGGCCGTCGGCATGCCGTCGTCCGAGGGCCGGTGGCCGTATCCGTCGTAGGCGTCGCTGTGCTGCCGCTCGTCGTGCTGGGGTCCCTGGTAGCGGTGCTGCTGCGGCTGCTGGGACTGGTGCATCGGGGGCGCCGGCGGGGTCGGCGGCTCGCCCGCCGAGTCGTCGACGGTGATCGCGATCCGGATCGGGCGTCCGCATTCGCGGCTCAGGGTCTCGCTGATGAGCGGCGCAAGCCGTCCCTCGAGAACGCGCTTGCCCCATTCGTTGGGCACGGCGAGCAGCGCGGTGTCGGCGACCAGCGCGAGCGGCTGGCAGCGCTCGATCCACTGCTTGTCCTTCGGCTCGATGCCCTGCTGGCCCTCCGTGAGGAGTTGCTCCAGCACTCGTGGCCACACTGCGGCAAGATCGGCAGGTACGTCAGCCACAAGGCACGCTCTCTCGCTGGTCCCACGAATGTGTGGTTCTCGGGACGGGATGGGTCGGGACGGGTGAGGCCCGGCAGGCGGGAAGAAAAAGAACCGCAGTCCAACCACGGTAGTCAGGCCGACCCGCGAGGTTCAAGTCGTTGTCCACAGGCTGTGTACAGCGCGGGTCGTCGCGGGGCGGGTTTGACCGGATGGCGTAGCCGCGCGTACCGTGACCAGGTCGAGTTGTCGATGGCTGCTGCCGCCTGCCTCCGATGGGCAAAGATCACGATCTGTGATTGTGAAGCGGTGCACTAAGGCGTTTACGCGAGTCTCTCGTGGGCGCACGGTGACAGCCAGGCGATGTCCCGCCAACACACAATCATTTCTGGAGCCCCCGAGTGAGCAAGCGCACCTTCCAGCCGAACAACCGTCGTCGCGCGAAGACCCACGGCTTCCGGCTGCGTATGCGCACCCGTGCCGGCCGCGCGATTCTCGCGTCCCGCCGTGGCAAGGGTCGCGCCAACCTGTCCGCCTGATCGCGTACAGGTCATGACGTGCTGCCTACCGAGAATCGGCTGAGGCGGCGCGAGGACTTCGCGACCGCAGTACGTCGAGGACGCCGGGCCGGACGCCCGCTACTCGTCGTCCATCTACGCAGCGGTGCAACGGACCCGCACGTGACTGGGGAGAGTGCTCCCCCGCCGCGTGCGGGTTTCGTTGTCAGCAAAGCCGTGGGTGGCGCGGTCGTACGCACAGCGGTGAAGCGGAGGCTTCGCCATCTGGTCCGCGATCGTCTGGCCATGCTGCCCCCCGGTAGCCTGGTTGTCGTACGAGCGCTGCCCGGATCGGGCGACGCCGACCATGAACAGCTGGCCCGAGACCTGGACGCCGCCCTTCAGCGGCTGCTGGGAGGGGGCGCGCGATGAAGTACCCGCTGCTGGCTCTGATCAAGCTGTACCAGTGGACGATCAGCCCACTCCTCGGGCCTGTCTGCCGTTACTACCCGTCGTGTTCCCACTATGGATATACGGCGATCGACCGGCACGGAGCGATCAAGGGAACCGCGCTGACCGCATGGCGCATCCTGCGGTGCAATCCGTGGTCACCCGGCGGCGTGGACCATGTTCCGCCACGCAAACGTCCGCGTTGGCACGAACTGCTGCGTAATGCACTGCGTGGCAGCAAGGGCGGGGACTCCGCCGCTGATGTGCCTCCCGGGGGGACGGCCTCCGAACCCCCGAGCCCGGCCGCAGAGACTTCGCCCAATGCTCAAGGAGCCTGATTAGTGGACACGATTGCCAGTCTGTTCAGCTTTATCACTTACCCCGTTTCGTGGGTCATCGTCCAGTTCCACACGCTGTACGGAGCGATCTTCGGCGATGACACGGGTTGGGCCTGGGGCCTGTCCATCGTGTCCCTTGTGGTGCTGATCCGGATCTGTCTGATCCCGCTTTTCGTTAAGCAGATCAAGTCGACCCGGAACATGCAGGTGCTCCAGCCGAAGATGAAGGCGATCCAGGAGCGCTACAAGAGCGACAAGCAGCGTCAGTCCGAAGAGATGATGAAGCTGTACAAGGAGACGGGTACCAACCCGCTCTCCTCGTGCCTTCCCATCCTGGCGCAGTCGCCGTTCTTCTTCGCCCTTTATCACGTGCTCTCGGCCATCGCCTCGGGCAAGACGATCGGTGTCATCGACCAGCCGCTGCTCGACAGCGCCCGGCAGGCACACATCTTCGGTGCTCCGCTGGCCGCCAAGTTCATGGACAGCCCGGCCAAGGTCGAAGCGCTCGGTGCCTCGCTGACCGACGTCCGCGTCGTCACCGCGATCATGATCGTCATGATGTCGGCGTCGCAGTTCTTCACGCAGCGCCAGCTCATGACGAAGAACGTCGACCTGACGGTCAAGACGCCGTACATGCAGCAGCAGAAGATGCTGATGTACATCTTCCCGCTGATCTTCGCCGTCATGGGCATCAACTTCCCCGTCGGTGTCCTCGTCTACTGGCTGACCACGAACGTCTGGACCATGGGTCAGCAGATGTACGTGATCAACCAGAACCCGACCCCGGGCAGCAAGGCGCAGAACCAGTACCTGGAACGTCTGCTGAAGAGCGTCACCACTCACGGGGAGGTGCGCGGCCGGACCAGGCGCAACACGGTCAAGCGGATCGTGGCCAAGGGCTCTGACCGCAACGACATCGAGCGGAAGTTCATCACCGGGCTGGCCAAACTCGGCCTTGCCACCCAGGAGGACGGCACGGTGACGAAGAGCGACACCGCTCTTGCCGAGGCCGAGGGCGGATCCGCACAGAAGCGCCAGCAGCCCAAGCGCCAGACCAAGGCGAAGCGTCAGAGCGGTACGACTCAGACCGGTGCTGCTCAGCCCGGTGCGGCGAAGGAGACCGACTCCACCGAGTCGGAGGCCAAGACCTCGCTGCAGAAGCAGGACGCACCGCAGGACGACAAGCCGAAGCCGGCGGGCAAGCCCGCGCCCGGCTCCTCACGCCAAGCCAAGTCCGGACAGCGCAGGGGCCCGCAGCGGCCCAAGCACCCGTCCAAGAAGTAAGAAGGAGTCCATCCGTGACGGAAGGCACCACCTCCACGGCCGCTGAGGGCAGCGACACCTTGACCCGCCTTGAGCAGGAAGGGGAGATCGCAGCCGATTACCTCGAGGGCCTGCTCGACATCGCCGACCTTGACGGTGACATCGACATGGACGTCGAGGCGGACCGGGCCGCGGTTTCGATCATCAGCGACTCGGCACGTGAACTGCAGAAGCTCGTGGGCCGCGACGGTGAGGTGCTGGAGGCGCTCCAGGAGCTGACGCGGCTGGCTGTGCACCGGGAGACCGGTGACCGCAGCCGTCTGATGCTGGACATCGCAGGCTTCCGGGCCAAGAAGCGCGCGGTCCTGGCCGAGCTGGGTGCCAAGGCCGCGGATGAGGTCAAGAAGACTGGTGAGCCGGTGAAGCTGGAACCGATGACACCGTTCGAGCGCAAGGTTGTGCATGATGCGGTTGCGGCCGCAGGTCTGCGCAGCGAGTCGGAGGGCGAGGAGCCGCAGCGCTTCGTCGTCGTTCTCCCGGCCTGACCGGATCCTTGTTCCGACGGCCCCGTCTGTTCGCAGGCGGGGCCGATCTTTGTCAGCCTGATAGTCAGCCACCCACAGTGCGGTGGTGCGGTATGGAAGGACGGTTCCCGTGACGGCGGAAGTAGAGCTTCCCCAGGCGCCTGAAGAGGCGCGGGCGGTTTTCGGTGAGTTCTTCCCGGAGGCTGTCCGGTACGCGGAACTCCTTGCCGATGCCGGGGTCAAGCGCGGTCTGATTGGTCCCCGCGAAGTGCCCCGGCTGTGGGAACGGCATCTGCTGAACTGCGCGGTGCTCTCCGAAGTGGTGCCCGAAGGTGTCACGGTCTGCGACGTGGGCTCCGGGGCGGGTCTCCCGGGGATTCCACTGGCGTTGGTGCGTCCCGACTTGAAGATCACCTTGCTGGAGCCGCTGCTTCGGCGGACGAACTTTCTCCAGGAAGTCGTCGAGTTGCTCGGGCTGGACCATGTGACCGTGGTCCGTGGCCGGGCCGAGGAAGTCCTCGGGACGCTCCAACCGGTGCATGTCGTCACAGCCCGTGCCGTGGCACCACTCGATCGACTCGCCGGCTGGGGCGTGCCGCTGCTGCGACCCTACGGGGAGATGCTGGCGCTCAAGGGCGACACCGCCGAGGAGGAGATCAACGGTGCGCGGGCCGCTCTGAGCAAGCTCGGAGTGGTGGAGACCGAGGTGCTGCACGTCGGGGAGGGCGTGGTCGAGCCGATGTCCACCGTGGTGCGCGTGGTGGTCGGTGAGAGCCCGGGCGGTGTGAGGTTCGCCGCAAAGAGGGCCAAGGCTGCAAGGGCGAGTCGCACGCGACGGCGGCGCTGAGCCCGGGTAGTCACGCTGCGGAATCAGTCATTACGTACGGTTCATGCTGCCTATCAGTAATGCTCCGCACAAGCAGCCATACGCACTCTGTGCGGAGTGTCGTGCCCCTGTAGCTAGGCTGCAGGGGCATCGTGTTTCACGTGAAACGTCGCTCTCTGCTGCATGGAATCATCGGCCGCGGCCGAAAGGCTGCCGCTCCGCGCCATCGCAGGCCCGTAAGGGCTACGGAGTTGTCCACAGAAGTGGATTCATCCACAGAAGAGCGGGCCTCGCTGGTTCACGACCCCGAAAGCATGGCAGGCTCTGCTCATTGCGAGCCTGAAGTCGAGGAGAGTGAATCCTTGCGGTCCGACGCCAACATCGCGGGACCGATGACCGATCCGGTCCCCGGTCCCCGAACCGAATCGGCGGGGGACGGTGTTTCACGTGAAACACCGCCGCCGATGGATGACACACCCATCGGTCGTGCGGCCCAGCTGGCGGTCGAGGCCCTCGGCCGCGCCGGCGAAGGGCTGCCCCGCCCTGACCAGACACGCGTCATGGTGGTGGCCAACCAGAAGGGCGGAGTGGGTAAGACGACCACGACGGTGAACCTTGCCGCCTCGCTCGCACTCCACGGTGCACGTGTTCTGGTGGTCGACCTCGACCCGCAGGGAAACGCCTCCACGGCCCTGGGTATCGACCACCATGCCGAAGTTCCCTCTATCTATGACGTCCTGGTGGAGAGCAAGCCGCTCTCCGACGTGGTGCAGCCCGTACCGGACGTCGAAGGCCTCTTCTGCGCCCCCGCCACCATCGATCTCGCCGGTGCGGAGATCGAACTGGTGTCGCTGGTGGCGCGGGAGAGTCGACTGCAGCGAGCGATCCAGGCGTATGAGCAGCCGCTGGACTACATCCTTATTGACTGCCCGCCTTCGCTCGGTCTGCTGACGGTCAACGCCCTGGTCGCGGGCGCCGAGGTGCTGATCCCCATCCAGTGCGAGTATTACGCGCTGGAAGGACTGGGGCAGCTCCTGAGGAACGTCGATCTCGTCCGGGGACACCTGAACCCCGATCTGCATGTGTCGACGATCCTTCTCACCATGTACGACGGCAGGACCCGGCTCGCTTCCCAGGTGGCGGAGGAGGTGCGCAGCCACTTCGGCAAGGAGGTGCTGCGCACGAGCATCCCCCGGTCCGTGCGAATCTCGGAGGCGCCGAGTTACGGGCAGACCGTGCTGACCTACGACCCGGGTTCCAGCGGATCCTTGTCGTATCTCGAAGCAGCTCGTGAGATTGCCCTGCGGGGGGTCGGGGTGCACTACGAGGCCCAGCATGCCCACTCGGGCAGCCAGAACAGCCAGCAGAACGTTTCGGAGGGGATCCAGTGAGTGAGCGTCGTAGAGGATTGGGGCGTGGGCTCGGCGCACTGATTCCCGCTGCCCCGCAGGAGCGTCAGGTGCCGGCCTCCGAGCCGGGCGCGGCTTCACCGGGCGCGCTCCCGGTGATGACCGCCGAGCGAGGGGTGGCCGCGGCCAAGGTGGCCACGCTTGCGGCTGCTCCCGCTGTACCGGGGACGAGTGCGCCCGTCTCGCAGCCCGAAGCCTCCTCCGGGGCGACGGACGCTGCGGGAGCCTACTTCGCCGAGGTGCTTCTCGGCTCCATCACTCCGAACCCCCGGCAGCCTCGCGAGGTGTTCGACGAGGACGCGCTTGCCGAGCTGGTCACCTCCATCAAGGAGGTCGGTCTCCTCCAGCCTGTCGTCGTGCGGAAGCTGGGACCGGAGCGCTACGAGCTCATCATGGGCGAGCGGCGCTGGAGGGCCTGCCGTGAGGCGGGTCTGGAGCGCATCCCGGCCATCGTGCGGGCCACAGACGACGAGAAGCTGCTCCTGGACGCACTCCTGGAGAACCTCCACCGGGCTCAGTTGAACCCACTGGAGGAGGCAGCCGCGTACGACCAGTTGCTCAAGGACTTCAAGTGCACGCATGACCAGCTGGCCGACCGGATCGGACGGTCGCGTCCGCAGGTGTCGAACACGCTGCGTCTGCTGCGGCTCTCTCCGCCTGTGCAGCGCAGGGTCGCTGCCGGGGTGCTGTCGGCCGGTCATGCCAGAGCGCTGTTGTCCGTGGACGACTCCGAGGAGCAGGATCGACTGGCCCATCGCATCGTGGCCGAAGGCCTCTCGGTGCGTGCGGTCGAGGAGATCGTGACCCTGATGGGTTCCCGGACCACCAGTACCCCGAAGGCCAAGGGGCCCCGGGCCGGCGGTCGGCTGTCTCCCGCCCTCTCCGATCTCGCTTCCCGGCTCTCGGACCGCTTCGAGACCAGGGTGAAGGTCGACCTCGGGCAGAAGAAGGGAAAGATCGTCGTCGAGTTCGCCTCGATGGAAGACCTGGACCGCATTCTTGGCAGTCTGGCGCCGGGTGAGGGCCGCGTGCTGGAGCGGCGTCTCTCCGAGGAGCCGACCGAGGACGGCGAGGACGGCGAGGGCTGACACCCGCCGAGTGAGCCGTGAGGCGGGCCGTGTTCGGGTGCTTACCGGAACACAGCCCGCCCTTTGCTTTCTCACGGTGTCGGCTTCATCTCCGGGTGGATACGATTCGTTCTGATATGGCACATCCAGCTTGATCCACCTCGGCGGAGGGAGGGCCATGCGATCAGTGAGCCGCAGCCGACTGGTGACAGTGGGGCTGGGCTTGGGAGCCGTCGGAGGGTTTGTCGGCGGCCTGCTCCGCGAACGGAGTGCACTGACCGCCGCACGTGATGCGGCGGGCGAAGGAAGCGAGGAACAGCCTTCATGGGACGGCGGCTCGTACCGCTCACACTGGATAACCTTCCCGATCTCCCCAAGCGGTGCCGCTCGTGTGTCTTCTGGGAGCTTGACCCGGTCAGTGGGGAAGCTGCGGTAAAGGCAGGCACTCCGGAGCTGGAAAAGGAAGCGTGGATCTCGGCTGTCCTGCTGGAATGGGGATCGTGCGGCCGGGTCGTCTATGTGGACGACGTACCGGTCGGCTTCGTTCTCTATGCGCCACCGGCGTATGTGCCGCGTTCGACGGCCTTTCCCACCAGTCCCGTGTCCCCGGATGCCGTGCAGTTGATGACCGCATGGATCATGCCCGGGTATCAGGGGCAGGGTCTGGGGCGGGTCATGGTGCAGACCGTCGCCAAGGACCTGCTGCGGCGAGGATTCAAGGCGATCGAGGCGTTCGGTGATGCCCGGTGGAAGGAGCCGGCCTGTGTACTTCCGGCTGACCATCTGCTGGCGGTGGGCTTCAAGACCGTACGCCCGCACCCGGTGCATCCACGGCTGAGACTGGAGCTGCGCACGACGCTCTCGTGGAAGGAAGACGTCGAACTGGCACTGGACCGGTTGCTGGGTGTCGTGCAGAAGGAACCGGCACTGCGCCCGCTGTGATCCGAGAGCTCGGGAGAATGTGAAACGGGTCCATCCCCTCAAGGGATGGACCCGTTTCACGTGGAACAGTGCACCGTGGTCCTACTCGGCGATGAAGCCTTCGAGGTCGCGGAGGATCGCGGCCTTCGGCTTGGCGCCGACGATGGTCTTGGCGACCTCGCCGCCCTGGTACACGTTCAGCGTCGGGATCGACATCACGCCGTACTTGGCAGCGGTCGCCGGGTTCTCGTCGATGTTGAGCTTGACGATCTCGATCTTGTCGCCGTGCTCGGCCGCGATTGCCTCCAGGGAGGGAGCGATCTGGCGGCACGGGCCGCACCAGGCTGCCCAGAAGTCCACCAGTACGGGCTTCTCGCTCTTCAGGACGTCCTCGTCAAAGGAGTCGTCAGTCACGTTCTTCAGGGCGCCGGCCACGGCGGCCTCCTTAACTTCGCGGGGGTGTGGGGTGAGAGGCGTGGATCAGACGGCTGCCGCAGCGGCCTTTTCTTCGTCTGCGAGCACGGCAAGGAAGCGCTCGGCGTCGAGGGCGGCGGAGCAGCCGGTGCCGGCAGCGGTGATGGCCTGCCGGTACGTGTGGTCGACGACATCGCCGGCGCCGAAGACGCCGGTCAGGTTGGTGCGCGTCGAGGGAGCGTCGACCTTGAGGTAGCCCTCGTCATCGAGGTCGAGCTGCCCCTTGAAGAGCTCGGTACGCGGGTCATGGCCGACGGCGATGAACAGACCGGTCACCGCAAGCTCGGACGTCTCGCCGGTCTTGGTGTTGCGCAGGGTCAGACCGGAGAGCTTCTGCTCGCCGTGTACCCCGGCCACTTCGCTGTCCCAGGCGAACTTGATTTTCGGGTCAGCGAAGGCACGCTCCTGCATGGTCTTGGAGGCGCGCAGCGAGTCGCGGCGGTGGACGATCGTGACCGACTTGGCGAAGCGGGAGAGGAACGTCGCCTCTTCCATGGCCGTGTCGCCGCCGCCGACCACGGCGATGTCCTGGTCCTTGAAAAAGAAGCCGTCACAGGTGGCGCACCAGGAGACGCCGCGTCCGGAGAGCGCGTCCTCGTTGGGGAGACCGAGCTTGCGGTGCTGGGAGCCGGTGGTGACGATGACAGCCTTGGCGCGGTGCACTGTGCCAGCTGTGTCGGTGACGGTCTTGATGTCACCAGCGAGGTCGACGGCGATCACATCGTCGGGAATGAGCTCGGCGCCGAAGCGCTCCGCCTGGGCGCGCATGTTGTCCATGAGCTCGGGGCCCATGATCCCATCCTGGAATCCGGGGAAGTTCTCCACGTCGGTGGTGTTCATCAGCGCGCCACCGGCGGTGACGGCGCCCTCGAAGACCAGGGGCTTCAGCGACGCACGCGCGGTGTAAAGGGCGGCGGTGTAACCCGCGGGGCCGGAGCCGATGATGATCACATTACGGACGTCGCTCACGGGTTTCTTCCTCGTCTCTGCAGACTGCCTACTGTCCACGCCTACTGGGGTCGGTTCAACGACTCTCACCCCACCCAACGGATCCTACGGGGGATGCATTCCCGACGTGCCGGAGCGCCGTTCGGTGCCATTCTCAGGGGCGAGCGTAGGTGCGGGTCAGGAGAAGATCGCCCGTGCCTGCAGGGTCTGTGCGGACGCAGCTCGCATCGATGACATAGGCCTGGACGAGGGCGGCGTCGGTCTCGTGCGGCAGAACGACGAGGAAGGCGTTGGTGCCCTCGTAAGTGCCTTCCTCGACGGCGAGTGCGGCAGTCTTTCGTCCGGTGCTCAGCTGTACGCAGGCGGGGACGGACGCGACGGGAGCACGCAGCGGTGTGTCGGAGGCTGAGGCGGCAGGATGCTCGCCCCCCGGGGTCGACTGGACATCGACGGACGGCGCCTGCTTCGCAGCCTTGGGATGCTTGGGAGGGGACGCCTCGGCATTACTCAGGAGGGTGTGTACGCGCTGGCTGAGTGGGGAGCCCGAAAATGCGCTCGCTCCCGCCTTCGAGGCACTGACGCCCATGTCCGCCGACTTGGACCCTGAGGAGTCCTGGGACGTCTGGAGCATGAGGACGCTCATGCCCACCGCCGCAGCGCCGAGCGCTGTGCCGAGGACGATGCGGCGGCGCCGTGCCGACCGGCGCCCAGGGCCGCCGGCGGCCCTGGGGTGCCCCGATGGGCGGTCCGCAACGTGGGACTGAGTTGCCCTGCTCTCGGCCTCCAGGCCCCGCGCCTCTTGGTCTCCCGCTTCCTGACCCTGCTCTGCGGCGGCCTCTGTTTCACGTGAAACAGAGGCCTCGGCGGCCAGCGCGGCATCGATACGGTCTGCGACATCATTGGGCATGCGCGCGGGAGCGAGCAGAGTGCCGAGCAGTCCGCGGATCTCTTCGAGAGCGGACCGGACGTCGCCACAGAGTGCGCAGTCATCCACGTGGCGGCTCACTTCCGCCGTGCGGGACGGCGAGAGCAGCCCTTCGGTGAGCTCGGAGATCTCCGAGACGTCCGGGTGCTGGGTCGTGTCGGTCGTTGATGTCATGTGCGCCCACCTCCGCCCTTCACTCCAGCAGGATCACTGGTCTCTGCGTCCCTTGGCCTCGATGCGGGTGGGACGGATGCCTTCTGCGTCCGGTTCCTTCCCGTGCCGACTTCACCGCTCTCTCCGACTTCACCACGGAGGTGGGCGAGGAGGGGGGCCAGCCGAGCTCGGCCCCGTGCACAGCGGCTTTTCACAGTGCCGGTCGGCACCTCGAGGATGCGGGCGGCCTCCGCCACGGGATAGCCCTGCATGTCCACGAGAACCAGTGCGGCCCGTTGTTCGGCGGGAAGCGTGCCGAGCGCCACCAGAAGTTCGCGGTGCAGATCCTGACGCTCGGCCGGTGCCTCAGCGGACTCGTGGGGCTCCAGGAGCTGTTCGAGCCGCTCGGTGTCGTCGACGGGTGAGGTCTTGCGCGACGCTGCCTTGCGAACCCGGTCGAGGCAGGCGTTGACCGTGATGCGATGCAGCCAGGTGGTGACGGCAGACTGGCCGCGGAAGGTATGAGCGGCTCGGAAGGCGGAGACCAGGGCGTCCTGAACCGCGTCGGCCGCTTCCTCGCGGTCTCCCAGAGTTCGCAGTGCCACGGCCCAAAGCCGGTCGCGGTGGCGCCGTACGAGCTCACCGAAGGCATCCGGTTCACCGGCTACGTGACGGGCGAGGAGGTCTGAGTCGCTGAGTGGCTCTGAAGGCTCGGCGGCCACCTCCCCTCCCCCCTCTGTGTGTCAGGTCCGTCTGTCTATCACGATTCAGGCGAGCGGGGTCAGAGAGATGAGGAAGCTTGGTCCGATGAGTGCTGCGGTCATTCGTTACTGCTCGCGCAGCAGGCCGACGGGCGGGATGCGTTCCCGTCGGCCTGTGCCGTCAGCCGAGAACGGAGATCTCCGAGATGCCGCCGCGGAAGAGGCTCGCTGACCCATCCGGCGGAAGTTCGGTGATGTGGATCAGGATGTAGCGGGTTCGCACCGGTTCATCGAGGTCCTTCTCCAGGCCGTTCCCAGCCGTAGCGAGCTTCGTGAGGCGCTGCGAGAAGTCGGCGAGGGACGACGGCGCGGATGCGCTCTTGTCAGCGGCCAGTACTTCGGCCTTCTGACCACTGCGGTACATCTCGATCTTGATGCCTCTCACGTCCTGCACACTGCCGAGGTCAACGACTATGCCGCTGCCCTGCTTGCGGTTCGCGAGGTTGCCGAAATTTGCGTAGCCCTTGTACTGAGGGGTGACCCAGGCGGTGTCCGACTTGCCGTCCACGGCATAGGGCACGTCCTCCTGCTTTATCCCCGAGCCGCCGGGCATGAACTCCGTCGCTTTGACGATCCGCAGCGGCTTGGTCGGAGCGGGAGCGTGCTTGTCACCGTTCTCCGGGTTGGTCTGTGTGCTGCCGGGGTTCCCCGGGTCGTTGCCGCGGTCGAGGAGCGTCTCTGCGAGTTGCCAGCTGCCGAGGCCCAGGGCCGCGATCAGCAATGCGGACACGGCCCACTTGAGGACCTTGCCGGTGCGGCTCTGGAGCGGCGCCGGGGGTGCGGCCATCACGGGCTGAGTCACGGCTGTGCCGGGACGGGCGGACGGACGTCCGTAGGTGCCCTGCTGGTAGGTCGTCCGCTGGTACTCGGGCGGAGCCGTGAACGTGGGCTCGGGCGGGCGGATGCGCGGCATCGCTGCGACGGCCTTGGCGAGCTCGTCCGGGGTGGTGCACGGCTGTTCCTGCCGGGACGCGGTGGCGCCGTCGTTGGCCAGGGCGCGCATGGCGAGCTCGGAGAGACCGCGGTGTACGCCGGCCCGCACCTGGTCGGGTGCGATCAGCCCCACGCCCTTGGGCAGTCCGGAGAGACCGTACGCGTCGTTCTCGTACGGCCAGCGTTGTGTCAGCGCTGCGTAGAGCAGGGCGCCGATCGCCTCCGTGTCCGTGCGCTGCGGACGCTCTGCGGTGATGCCCCGCAGGGCGGAGTTGACGGCGAGGCCGCGGATCCGGTACTGACCGGTCGAGCTGCGCAGCACCGCTCCCGGGGTGAGCCTCAGATGCGCGAGGCCCTCGCGGTGCGCGGCTGCCATGGCCTGGGAGATCTGACTGACCAACTGGTACGCGTCGTGAGCCTCCATGGGGCCGGAGGCCAGCAGAGCCGTGAGCTCGGTGGCGTCGGGAAGCCATTCATGGACGACGTAGACAAGGTCGTCCTCCTCGACCGCGTCCAGGACCTGCACGAAGCGGGGGTCGCCGAGCAGTGCGGAGGACCGGGCCGCGGCCAGCACGGAGCGGGCTCGCGGGTGGTCCGCGGGGAGCAGATGGACGCCCACCGCGCGGCGCAGTTTCTCGTCGACAGCACGCCAGCTGCTGAATCCGTCCAGTCGGGTGACGCACTCTTCCAGTCGGTAGCGCTGGGCAAGTCTGTGGCCGCTGTGCAGATCAGGGGTCGCCGAGGCGGCCTCCGAGCTGCTTCGCTCATCGTCTGCGTCCTGGGGGCTGGTGCCCGCCGATTCCTGGGCTTCTGCCGTCCCGTCGGTCGTGGCCTCGTCCGCCTTGGCGGCCAGCGGCTCATCACCGCTGTTGTCGGCCACGTCGACGGCAGCCGTGCTACGTTCCGCCACCGTCGTTCCTGCCTCCCCATCCGTTGCGCGATGCCAGCCAGCTCTGCACAGTCACGCCAATTGTGCCCACACTCCAGCGCTATGCACGACACACGGAGAGCGGCGATGGTTGTGCGGGCCGGTTGATCTTCAGCGTCCGAGCCGCCCGCGGACCATCCCGACCATGCCGTTGATCTCCTCGATCCGCATGCGCTTCGCCGCGATGAAGAAGACCCCCATCAGCACGGTCCCACCGCAGAGCAGGGCGATCAGCGAACCGAAGGCACCCTCGCCCAGGCCCTGGAGCAGTGCGAAGCCCACGCCACCGCCGAGGATCGCCGCAGGGATCGCCGCGAGACACAGGCGGGCGTAGGTACGGACGACGTGTGCGCCGTCCAGGTCGCCGCCCAGCCGGTTACGCAGTCGGCGCCAGGCGATGCCCACGCCGACGGCATAGGCCAGCCCGTACGAAGCCGCCATGCCTACGACCGCCCACTGGGCCGGAAGCAGCGCGTAGCAGAGAGCGGAAGCGGCGGCGTTGACCCCGGCGACGATGACCGTGTTGTAGAAGGGCGTGCGGGTGTCCTCGTAGGCGTAGAAGCCACGGAGCACCACGTACTGCACGGAGTACGGGATGAGACCGAGGGCGAACGCCATCAGGATGAAGCCCATGGACCTGGCGGCCTCGGTGCCGCTGGAGGAGTACAGCAGCGTGCACATCGGCACGCCCAGCGCGAGGAACGCGAAGGCGACCGGCACGATTGCCACGGCGGAGTTGCGCAGCCCCTGCGAGATGTCGTCGCGGACCGCGCCGGGGTCGTTGTCGTGGGCGGCCCGGGAGATACGGGGCAGCAGGGCTGCCATGACCGAGACGGTGATGATCGCTTGAGGCATGCCCCAGATCAGCTGCGCATTGGAGTAGGCGAGAAATCCCGTGCCGTTCCTGTCGGAAGCCTTACCGGCGGCGGTTGCGAGCTGCGTGACGACCAGCACGCCGGCCTGGTTGGCGAAGACGAACAGAACGGTCCACTTGGCCAGCTTGACCGTCTTGCCGAGTCCGTGGCCCTTCCAGTCGAAGCGCGGACGGAAGCGGAAGCCGGCCTCGCGCAGATACGGAATCATCGCCAGGGCTTGGACGACAAGGCCGAGCAGTGTGCCGATACCCAGCAGCCGGACGCCCTCCGGCGGAATCGTCTGCACACCCATGTGGGATTCGGCGGAGGTGCCGTAGACCCAGATGAACATGCCGAACGTGAAGATCATGACGATGTTGTTGAGTACCGGGGTCCACATCATCGCGCCGAACTTTCCGCGGGCGTTGAGGATCTGGCCCATCACCACGTGCACGCCCATGAAGAAGATGGTCGGCAGGCAGTACCGGGCGAAGGTGGTGGCCACATTGTCGGCCGCCGGATCGTTCGCGATCGTGCTCGACATCAGATGGATCAGCAGGGGAGCAGCGAAGACCGCGATCGCGACGATCACGCCGAGCGCGACCATGACGAGCGTGAGCAGGCGGTTGGCGTACGCCTCGCCGCCGTCCTCGTCGTCCTTCATGGAACGGACGAGCTGAGGAACGAAGACCGAGTTGAGCCCGCCGCCCACGGTGAGGATGTAGATCATCGTCGGCAGCGTGTAGGCGATGGTGAAGCTGTCACCGAGGAGCGCCGCACCCAGCGCGGCGGTGATCACCAGGCTGCGGACGAAGCCGGTAAGACGGGACACGAGTGTGCCGGCCGCCATCACCGCGCTGGACTTCAGCAAGCCAGAGGCCCGGCCGCCGGACTTCGGCGGAGTGGGTGCCGGGGCCGGAGCCGGTTCTGGCTCGGACGGAGCGGGGGACCCGGCCGGGCCCTCCTGATCCCGGAACAAGTGAGCGAATGCGTCCGGTTGCTCCTGGTGCTCGGATGCCTGGGTGACGAGGTCGTCCACACCGACGAATTGTGTGGTTGCCGCGTCGTCCCCGTACGGCAGGTGCCGGGACGGGCCGTCGGGCTCGGGCGGCGGGGTCTGCGCCCAGATGCGTGGATCGGGGGCGTACTGCGCCGCAGGCGGCTGCTGGTAGAGCGGCTGCGGCGGCTGGTACGTGCCAGGGGGTGGCGGCGGGTGGGCGGCGCGGTCGTACAGCGCCTCGGTCACCGGGTCCTGGGCGGACAGATCCTGAGCGCGGTAAGGGTCGCGGTTGTACGCGTCCTGGAGGTACGGGTCGGGCGGCAGCGGCACCTGGCCCGGGCCAGGTGGCATCGGGGGGCCACCGGAAGAACCATCTCCGCCCGCACCCTGACCACGATCACCGTCGTACGGCGCGTTCATCGAAACCCCACCTCATCGTCCCCGGCCGACCGGCCACGACAGACATCGCTCAACGGTCTACTTTCTCACCCGTGCCTGACGGCTCCCCGCTTTCCGGACCGGTGTCCGGCGTCGGGTCACTCGGCTGCTCGGGTTCACCGCCGTCATCTCCGGCCGGGTCGCTTGCGTTGGCGCGCTTGCGATGGGTGTACATCCTGATGCCTGCGAGGACCAGCAGCAGCAGCCCGCCGGCGATCACCAGCAACACGGTCGGTGTGACCTCGGAGACCTTTACCGTGAAGGTCATCTCTTCGCCGTACGGAATGTCGTCCTCGGTGTACAGCTGCGCCACAACCTGTACCTGGCCGTTGGCGTTCGCAGCTGCGTCGAACTTCACGGACTGGCTGTGGCCACCGGCGATTCGGATCGGCTGCTCGGCCACCGCGCCGCCGTCGTTCAGCCTGAGCCGCGTCGGATTCTCCGACTTCAGCCGGAGCTTCAGATGATCGACACCCTGCAGGAGCCTGTTCTGCACGGTCACCGGGATCGTGGCGCTGCGGCCGGACAACGTGACGTCCGACTTCGAAATGAGCTGCACCTCGTTGATGAGGCCCTGCAGATATGTGCGTACCGAGTCCCGGTACTGCTGTGCCTCCAGCGGCCTGCCGCGCCACGACGTCGACATGGCCCGGTTGATCGCGTTGCCGAAGGGGGTCACCACCCGTTCCTGCTGAGTGAGGATGACCTGGAAGCTGCCCAGCGAGACCTGCGTGGACTTGATGTCCTGGAAGGCTTGGGTGGGCAGCTCCTGGCTGCGGAGCCTCTTCGGGTACTGGGAGGTCCCGGGGACCCTCGTCGTCGCCTGGGCATCGGGCTCGGCCTCGGCCGCGCCCACGAGGTCGAGAGGCTGTGTCCACCGTTGGTCGTCGAGGGCGTGCAGGGCTTGTGCCATCGACTGCGCCTGAGCGGCGGTCGGCATCCGTTGCGGTGCGACGACGATGCTGCGCTCGGTGTCCGTGTCCTGCTCGGTCAGCGCGAGGGTTGTGGCGAGGAACTTCTGAACGGCGAGAGTGGAATCCTCCGCATGCGACATGTCTCCCTCGAAGGCCTTGGAGAGCCGGGAGTCGGCCACGACGGCGTTGGTACCGCCACCGATCGGCCGGGCCGCGGTCGGTGTGTACGGCAGTCTCCCTGTTTCCTGGAGGCTGTCGCTGCGGGCGATCACGTTGTGGGCACCGGCCGACGTGGCGACATCGACGATCGAAGGATCGATCGCCCCGTCGACCGGCCATGCGAAGTCGGTGGACGGCTTCACGTGCAGGATCGTCTCCACCGTCGTGCCGGCCACCTCGGTGGCGGTCTGCAGGTGGCTGAGGGTCCCCGAGACGTTCTTGCCGCGGTGCGCGATGGACGCAAGATCCGGATCGGCGAAAGGCAGCGCCACGACCTTGCCGTCCGCCACCGCCTTCTCCAGTGAGCTGAGCCACCGCTTGGCAACGGCCTGGTTCTTACCGGGCACGGTGGTGTCGCCGACCTTGATGCGGTAATTCCTCGCCATCGCATCGACGCCGGCCAGCAGATCCGGGTCGATCACCCAGGTGACGGGCAGCTGGCTGCCCAGCGAGACCATCTGGTCGAGGCGACCGCCCGGAGCGATCTCGGCCGCAAGGTCGTCATCGGCGAAGACCGGTGTCTGCTGCTCGTCCGAGCCGGTCTCGGCAGTGACATGGGCGGATGCGATCAGCGGCCAGAGATAGGTGACATGGGTCCTGGAATCGCTCTCCTCCGCCTGCCAGGGAAGGAAGGTGCGCTGGATTCCGAGTACCTGCTCGTACGGGGCGCGGGCGGTCCGCCCGGACAGGGAGACACCGAATTGGTAGACACCTGCGTCGTCGAGTTCCAGCTTGTCGACGGGCACGGACAGCGTGAAGTCCTGGCTGATGCCCGAAGGGAGCTTCGCGAATTCCACCGTGTACTTACCGCCGATCGCTGCGGGATCGCTGCCGGGCACGTACCCGGTGCGCTCCGCGGCAGCGTCGATGGATGTCCTGCCGAAGAGCCTCGGTCCGACGCGCAGATCGACCCGGGCGTCGGTGACCGATTCCTTGCTCCTGTTGGTCAGCGTGCCGGAGACGGTGAGCGTGTCCCCCTTGACCGGTGCGCTGGGAGCCAGGGTGTCCAGGGACACATCGACGGTGCTGGAGCCGGTGGGAGCCTTGCTCGCCACGTCGGCCTGCGCCGTGGGCGCGGCCGTGCCGGCCAGCAGCGCTGCCACGAGCGGCGCTGCGACGACCAAGGATGCCGTGCGCCGCAGCCACCGGCGGGCAGGAGAAGGACTGATCCCCTGGATGTCTGCCGCCTCGGCCACGCGCCTACCCGTCCCTCGTCGTCGTCAGCTGTTGTCGATGGTTGTCGGTTGCTGCGTCCCCGCATGGTAACGATGTGCGCGGGGGCTAAGTGCTGGGGTGTGCGCTACATGATCGGGAGAGTCTTGCAGGGCGAGGAGAAACGATGACGCCCCGACCGGTCCGGGCACGTACCCTTTTCTGTTGTGCCGAACGCCAATGAAGAGAATTCCAGTGCCCTGACCCAGGTGCAGCATCGCGCAGTCAGTGAACTGCTGCGGGTCTCCCCGGTCGCCGACGACCTTGCCCGCCGATTCCAGGATGCCGGATTCAGTCTGGCCCTGGTCGGTGGCTCGGTCCGGGACGCGCTTCTCGGCAGGCTCGGGAACGACCTGGACTTCACTACCGACGCCCGGCCCGAGGACGTACTGAAGATCGTGCGTCCATGGGCCGACTCGGTGTGGGAGGTCGGTATCGCCTTCGGCACAGTGGGCTGCCAGAAGAACGGCTACCAGATCGAAGTCACCACGTACCGGTCGGAGGCGTACGACAGGACTTCGCGCAAGCCCGAGGTCTCCTACGGCGACTCCATCGAGGAGGACCTCGTACGCCGCGACTTCACGGTCAATGCCATGGCCGTCGCGCTGCCGCAGAAGGAATTCATCGACCCGCACGGTGGTCTGGAGGACCTGGCCGAGCGGGTGCTGCGCACCCCCGGGACACCCGAGGAGTCCTTCTCCGACGACCCCCTGCGCATGCTGCGTGCCGCGCGCTTCGCCGCGCAGCTGGACTTCGAGGTTGCTTCTGATGTCATCACTGCGATGACGGAGATGGCTGGACGTATCGAGATCGTCTCCGCCGAGCGGGTCCGTGAGGAACTCAACAAGCTGCTGCTCTCCGCGCACGCCCGCAAGGGACTGGCGCTTCTGGTCGGTACAGGACTGGCGCAGCAGGTGCTGCCGGAGCTGCCCGCGCTACGGCTGGAAAGTGACGAGCATCACCGTCACAAGGACGTCTACGAGCACTCGCTGACCGTGCTGGAGCAGGCGATCGACCTGGAGGAGGACGGTCCCGACCTGACTCTGCGGCTTGCCGCGCTGCTCCATGACATCGGTAAGCCGCGGACCCGGCGCTTCGAGAAGGACGGACGCGTCTCGTTCCATCACCACGAGGTGGTGGGCGCCAAGATGGTCAAGAAGCGCATGACGGAACTCAAGTACTCCAATGACACGGTCAAGGACGTCTCGAAGCTGGTGGAGCTGCATCTGCGCTTCCACGGCTATGGCGACGGCGAGTGGACTGACTCCGCCGTCCGCCGGTATGTGCGGGATGCGGGCCCGTTGCTGGAGCGGCTGCACAAGCTGACGCGCTCGGACTGCACGACGCGGAACAAGCGCAAGGCCGGCGCGCTGTCACGCACCTATGACGCGCTTGAGGAGCGCATCGCACAGTTGAAGGAACAGGAGGAGCTGGACGCCATCCGGCCCGACCTGGACGGCAACGAGATCATGAAGACGCTGGGCATCGGTCCTGGGCCGGTGATCGGCAAGGCATACGCGTTCCTGCTGGAAATGCGACTGGAGAACGGCCCGATGGGGCATGACGTGGCCGTCGCGGAGCTCAAGAAGTGGTGGGCCGAGCAGAGCTGAGGGTGGAACCGCGGTCATGTTTCACGTGAAACATGACCGCGAGCGGATGTGCAGAGGGGCGTTGTTTCACGTGAAACAACGCCCCTCGGTGCGACTGTCGGTATCTGTCGCGGAAGAAGGTCAGCCCGTCGACTTCATCGGCGTCAGACAGAGGACCACGCTGGTCCGGCTCTTACGGCTGCCGGAGGTCTCGGTGTAGGCGACGTACTTCTTGGCGTCGCACAGGTCCGTCTCCGTGGTGCCGTCGTGCACCTCGGCCACCTTGTACTCAGCTGCCGACGAGCTGCAGTCGGCCGACGCCATGTCCGGGCTGATGTTGGAGCCCTTGTTCTGCAGGCAGTCTCCGACCGAGGCGGCCTTGGCGTCCGACTCGAATATCTTGTCCCAGCCGAACTTCAGACCCGCGAGGGCGCCGAGCGCCACCACGATGATGACGATGTTGCGCACCGCCAGGAAAGTCTTCTTGCCGCCGGACATGTTCTGAGGCGGCGGACCTTGTGGGGGCGTGCCCTGGGCCGGGGGTCCACCGGGGTAGCCGCCGTACGGCTGCTGACCCTGATGCGGCGGATACGGCTGCTGTTGCGGATAGCCGTACGCGGGCTGTTGGGGTTGGTACGGCTGTTGAGGCTGTTGCCCATATGGTCCAGGGCCTTGCTGAGGCGGATAGGACATGCGGATACCCCCGTGGATCGTGCGCCCGCTTCTCTTTTGGCGCGCGCACGCTATAGCACTTCACTGACACGGCTCCACCGGAACATCGTCACGGCGACGATCCCGTAGAGCAGCGCAAGCCCGATCACCACTGTGACCGACTTCCCGTCAGGAGGCAGAGCCGCAGCGGCTACTGCGGCAGCGCCCACAAAGGACACGTTGAACAGCACGTCGTACAGGGAGAAGACGCGACCGCGGAATGAGTCGTCCACCGCGGTCTGCACCACCGTGTCCGTCGCGATCTTCGCTCCCTGAGTGACGGCTCCGAGGACGAACGCCGCGACCAGCATCGGTCGGGGGGCGAACCACAGTCCGAGCGCGGGTTCGAGGACGGCAGCCGCGGCGGCGCACGTCGCTATCCATCGGAACCGGCCGAGCCGTCCAACCGCCCAGGGCGTCAGCACGGCCGCTGCGAAGAATCCCGCCCCCGAGGCGCCCACGGCCAGTCCGAGCAGGGCCAGACCGCCGGATTCGCTGTTGGACCAGGCGTACCGGCACAGCATCAGCACCATCACGGTCAGAGCCCCGTAGCAGAACCGGATCACTGTCATGGCGGCCAGTGCCCGTGCCGCGTCAGTCCGTTTCGCCAGATGGCGCAGCCCGTCGACAAGCCCGTGCGCGGTGGTGGCCAGCGCATCCCTCAGCCGGAGAGGACTGCCGTTCCTATCCGGTCCGAGGAGTTGGGTGGCGAGGCGCAGAGAGGCCAGTGCCGAGGCGAGGTAGAGCCCGGCGCCCAGCAGCACCACTGCGGCATCCGAGTCCGCAGCTACGAGGCGTACGGCGAAGGCGAGGCCGCCGCCCGCCGTGGCGGCGAGCGTGCCCGCTGTCGGTGAGAGCGAGTTGGCCATGACCAGCCGGTCCCTGTCGACGACCCGTGGCAGCGCGGCCGAGAGTCCCGCCAGCACGAAGCGGTTCACCGCAGTGACGCACAGCGCGGAGGCGTAGAAGAGCCAGTCGGGTGCGGTGCCGAGGATCAGCAGGGCAGTGCAGCAGGCGAGGGCTGCGCGCAGCAGATTGCCATACAGGAAGACCTGGCGGCGCGGCCAGCGGTCCAGCAGGACACCGGCGAAAGGGCCGATGAGCGAGTACGGCAGCAGCAGCACAGCCATCGCGGAGGCGATGGCCGCCGCTGATGTCTGCTTCTCCGGGGAGAAGACGACGTGCGTGGCGAGGGCGACCTGATAGACGCCGTCGGCGCACTGGGAGAGGAGCCGTACGGCCAGCAGACGACGGAAGTTCCGAAGGCGCAGGAGTACGCGCAGATCACGTACGACGGGCATATGGGCAAGGGTCACATACGTTGAGGGTCCCCGGGCGGATTGCCCGGGGACCCTCAACGAGGCGGAAGGGGAGAAGCGTTGCCGTTCATCGCCCTGCCGCGGTCACACACCGTTGCCGGTCGTGTCAGCGCTCGACGTCGCCGTTGATGAACTTCTCGACGTTCTCGCGGGCCTCGTCGTCGAAGTACTGGACCGGCGGGGACTTCATGAAGTAGGAGGACGCGGAGAGGATCGGGCCACCGATGCCACGGTCCTTGGCGATCTTCGCGGCGCGCACGGCGTCGATGATGACACCGGCGGAGTTCGGGGAGTCCCAGACCTCGAGCTTGTACTCCAGGTTCAGCGGAACGTCACCGAAGGCACGGCCCTCGAGGCGCACGTACGCCCACTTGCGGTCGTCCAGCCAGGCCACGTAGTCCGACGGACCGATGTGGACGTTGTCCGCACCGAGCTCGCGGTCACGGATCTGGGAGGTGACGGCCTGCGTCTTGGAGATCTTCTTGGACTCCAGGCGCTCACGCTCGAGCATGTTCTTGAAGTCCATGTTGCCGCCGACGTTCAGCTGCATCGTGCGGTCCAGGATGACGCCCCGGTCCTCGAAGAGCTTCGCCATCACGCGGTGCGTGATGGTGGCGCCGACCTGGGACTTGATGTCGTCGCCGACGATCGGGACACCGGCCTCGGTGAACTTGTCCGCCCACTCCTTGGTGCCGGCGATGAAGACCGGGAGGGCGTTGACGAACGCGACCTTGGCGTCGATGGCGCACTGCGCGTAGAACTTCGCAGCGACCTCGGAACCGACGGGCAGGTAGCAGACGAGGACGTCGACCTGCTTGTCCTTGAGGATCTGGACGACGTCGACCGGGGCCTCGGTGGACTCCTCGATGGTCTGGCGGTAGTACTTGCCCAGGCCGTCGTGGGTGTGGCCGCGCTGGACGGTCACGCCGGTGTTCGGAACGTCGGCGATCTTGATGGTGTTGTTCTCGCTGGCACCGATGGCGTCCGCGAGGTCGAGGCCGACCTTCTTCGCGTCGACATCGAAGGCGGCGACGAACTCGACGTCACGCACGTGGTACTCGCCGAACTGGACGTGCATCAGACCGGGCACCTTGCCGGCCGGATCGGCGTCCTTGTAGTACTCGACGCCCTGCACCAGCGAGGCGGCGCAGTTGCCCACGCCGACGATGGCTACGCGAACCGAACCCATTCCGGTTGCTCCCTGTGTTGAGTGTTCTTGGTGATTCCGATGAAGGCCCTGCGGAAGTGCCGGGACTTCACTTGGCGGTGTCGTCGGACGGATCCGGCGGGGTATGACCCCGGTGCCGGGGCAGGCCGTCCGTCTCCCCTGCTGTGTTCTGCTGAGCGGAGCCCTCGGGCGAGGATCGTCGCTGATCCCGTCCCGACCGCTCGCTCTCGATGAGCTCGTTCAGCCAGCGCACTTCGCGCTCCACGGATTCCATGCCGTGTCGCTGCAGCTCAAGCGTGTAGTCGTCGAGTCGTTCGCGGGTGCGTGCCAGAGAGGCGCGCATCTTCTCCAGGCGCTCCTCCAGCCGGCTGCGGCGGCCTTCCAGGACGCGCATCCGCACCTCGTGCTCCGTCTGTCCGAAGAAGGCGAAGCGGGCTGCGAAGTGCTCGTCCTCCCAGGAGTCGGGGCCGGTGTGCGAGAGCAGCTCCTCGAAGTGCTCCTTACCTTCTGCCGTCAGCCGGTAGACGATCTTGGCGCGGCGTCCTGCCAGTGAAGAGGCAGGGGCGACCGCACGTCCGACGGCGGGCGGAACCTCTGCCGGACCGTTTCCCGGTTCCTCGATCAACCAGCCGCTGGCTACCAGCGTCTTGAGGCAGGGGTAGAGGGTGCCGTAGCTGAAGGCGCGGAAGATCCCCAACGAGGTGTTGAGGCGTTTGCGCAGTTCGTACCCGTGCATGGGGGATTCGCGGAGCAGGCCGAGTACGGCGAATTCGAGGATGCCCGAGCGTCTGCTCAACTTCGCCTCCTCCTTCTCCGGGTGCTCTCGCGGAGCCCTATGCCGGGCTGATGTATCGACTCGATACATCATGACGATAGATCGCTCACCGCGATGCGACAAGGGGGGTCATCGTGAACGGCGTCACATCACCAATTCGTAGGAAGCGACTTGCGTGATTTGGGGTGAACTTGGGCCCTAGGTGGGTTTTGACCGTGCGTAGTCTGTGCGGCATGCAGACCACCGGGAACCGCGCGACGCCCCCGAGCGTCAGTCGTCGCGGACTGACCGGACGCACTGCGGATGAGCCTGCCGTAGGGTCCGTCCGTAATTCGGGGGGACCGGATCTCAACTGCCGCTTCCAGGCGCTCTCGCCTGCCCGAGGAGTAGTCGTTCGATGAGCGAGCACCGTCGCAAGATGCAGCAACCGCAAGGTGGCGGGCGTGCCGCGGCCAGACGAGCCGCCCAGCAGTCCTCAGGGCGCCGCACGGCCCCGTCACGCGGAGTAACTAATGAGTCACCTTCCGGTTCGTACGGCGACGAGAGTCCGTACGGCGGGCGTGCCGCGGCCAGACGAGCCGCCCAGCGGGGAAGCGGAAGCCGGCGTGCCGCCGAGGGAGGTGGTGGCGCGGGTCATGGCGGCGGGGGTGGCCGACGCCGCGGTGGTGGTGGCGAGGGGTACGAGGGCCCCGGCCGGGGCCGCGGGCGCGGGAATCAGCGTCCCGTGAAGAAGCGCTTCATCGACTACCCGCGCGCCGGCAAGTACGGAGTGCGGCGCTGGGTGCCGTCCTGGAAGCTGGTCTCCAGCCTGTGTATCGGCTTCCTCGGTCTCCTCATGGGCCTCGCTGGTCTCGCGTACGCGATGGTCGCAACGCCCAAGGTGAAGGACACCGCGCGTGCACAGAACAACGTCTATTACTGGGCGAACAACACCCAGATGATCGCCACGGGCGGCGCCGCCAACCGCCAGGAGATCAGCTATGCCCAGATCCCCGAGGCCATGCGGAACGCTGTCATCTCGGCGGAGAACAAGTCGTTCGAGACTGATCAGGGCATCGATCCCATGGGTATCGCCCGGGCCTTCTACAACATGGCCAAGGGCGGTGAGACCCAGGGCGGCTCGACGATCACCCAGCAGTATGTGAAGAACTCGCGTCTCTCTCAGGAGCAGACCCTGAGCCGGAAGTTCGAAGAGCTCTTCATCACGCTCAAGGTCGGCAAGACGGAGTCCAAGCAGAAGATCATGGCCGGCTATCTGAACATCTCGTACTACGGGCGAGGTGCATCGGGGCTTCAGGCCGCGGCTCGTACGTACTACGGCACGGACGCCAGCAAGCTCAATCCGAGCCAGTGTGCCTTCCTGGCCACCCTGCTCAAGGGCGCGACCTATTACGACCCGGCCGGTGCTCCCGAGATCGACCGCGTGCAGGCGACTGCCGAGAAGAACAAGGACCGGGCGGAGACACGCTGGCGCTGGATTCTCGACGAGGAGGTGAAGGACGGCCGGATGACCAAGGAGGAGCGGGCCAAGTACACGAAGTTCCCCATGCCGAAGGCGCCGACGAAGGACGCGCAGCTGGGCGGTCAGATCGGTTATCTGGTGAGTCTCGCCAGGACGAACTTCCTCAACAACAACCCGAAGGTCACACCCGAAAAACTTGCCCGGGGCGGCTACGAGATCCACACCACCTTCGACCAGAACAAGGTCAACAAGCTCAAGGACGCGGTCAAGAAGGTCTACGACAACAAGATCAAACCAAAGCAGCGCCCCAGGACGGACACGCACGTCCAGTTCGGTGGCGCGTCGGTGGATCCGCATACCGGCGCCATCCGGGCGATCTACGGTGGTCAGGACGCGACGACGCACTACACGAACAACGCCGACACCACTGGTGCGCAGGTCGGTTCTACCTTCAAGCCGTTCGTGCTGGCTGCGGCGATGGAGTACGGCAAGCGCGATCCGGCCGGCCCGCCGGATCAGGGGGAGTCGGAGCGTACGAAGGTCTCCCCGAAGAGCATCTACAACGCCGACGACAAGCTGAAGATCAAGAAGTACAACGGCGAGATCTGGATGGACGAGAACGGCAAGGAGTGGCTGCAGACCAACGACGGCCATGAGTCGAGGGGGAACATCACCCTTCGCGAGGCCATGCAGCATTCTGCCAACTCCCCGTATGTCCAGCTCGGTATGGACGTCGGCACCGACAAGGTGAAGGACGTCGCCGTCGCCGCAGGCCTGCGCGACGACAAATCCATGGCCGATTCGACAGTTCCGTCGTTCTCCATCGGTACGTCACAGCCCAGCGCGATCCGCATGGCGGGGGCATACGGAACCTTTGCCACCAGCGGTATGCAGAACGACCCCTATTCCGTCAGCCAGGCCAAGTACCGCGGCGAAATCATCTATCAGCACAAGAAGGCCAGCAAGCGCGCCTTCCCCGACGCCGTAGCCGACAATGTCACCGACGTCCTGAAGAACGTCGTCGAGCACGGGACCGGCACACCTGCCCAGCTCCCCGGCCGTGATGTCGCGGGCAAGACGGGTACGACGGACGACAACAAGTCCGCCTGGTTCGTGGGGTACACCCCGCAGCTGTCGACCGCCATCAGCATGTACCGGCTGGACGACAACGAGAAGCACAAGAACCGTAAGTTCGAGAAGATGTACGGCACGGGTGGCGAGCAGACGATCCACGGTGCCTCGTTCCCGGCCCAGATCTGGCACGACTACATGGCCGACGCGCTGAAGGGGACGGACGTCCTGACCTTCCCGAAGCCGGAGCCGTGGGGCGACACGGTCTACGGGGGCGGCGCGAAGAGCCCGTCGCCGACGCCGAGCATCGTGCCGTCGCAGACCCCCTCCGGTAGGCCGTCCACGACTCCTTCGATGACTCCCTCCTCCCCCACGCCCGACCCGAGCGGCAGCTGCGGGGCGTGGGACTGGAACTGCCAGAACAGCAACGGAGGCAACAACGGCGGTAACTCAGCCGGTAGCGGCGGAGGCGGATCTCCCACTCCGACGGACGGGACTACGTCTCCGGGGACCTCGTCAGGTGGCGGGGGCAACGGGAACGGCAACGGGAACGGCAATGGCGGTTTCTTCGGAGGTCCGACCGGATAGCGACCGAAGGGCCGGCCCATAGGCGCAGCCGGAAGAAAGCCACGAGGGCCGCCGCACCACTCGGTGCGGCGGCCCTCGCCGTTTCCACAGCCCCGTACGGCAGGATGTGCGGCATGCCAAGCGCAGAAGACACGAGCGTGCACCAGGAACGGCCCGTCGTTCGGCCCACGCACCAGGACGAGATCGCCGCGGCCGGCAGCGAGCTGATCGGCGGGCGGTCGGGGCGCTGGGCGCGGCTCGGCTCCGGCCCCCTCACGCCTGTGCGTGTCGTCGCCCTGGTGGCGATCGGCATGTTCGCGCTCGGCATGGTGCAGAAAGCGCCCTGTTACAACTGGGCGTGGTTCAGGGGCGCCAGCTCGCAGTACACGCATGCCTGCTACTCCGACATTCCGCACCTCTTCGTCGGACGTGGTTTCGCGGACGGTCTTGTGCCGTACTTCGACCGGCTGAGCGGCGACATGCAGTACCTGGAGTACCCCGTCCTGACCGGGGCGTTCATGCAGGTCGCGGCCTGGCTGACGCCCGGTGGCGCCATCCAGTACCGCGAGCAGATGTACTGGATGGTCAACGCGGGCATGCTGTTGATCTGCACCTCGGTCATGGCGGTGTGTGTCGCCCGTACCCACCGGCGCCGTCCGTGGGACGGACTGCTGGTCGCCCTCGCGCCCGCCTTTGCGCTCACCGCGACGATCAACTGGGACCTGCTGGCCGTCGCGCTGACAGCTGCGGCGATGCTCATGTGGTCCCGGCAGCGGACGCTGGCGTTCGGTATCCTCATCGGCCTCGCCACGGCCGCGAAGCTCTATCCCGTATTCCTGCTGGGGGCAGTCTTCGTGCTCAGCTGGCGGGCAGGCAAATGGCGGGAGTTCTTCGTGGCGACACTCGGCGCGGCCGCATCATGGCTGGTGGTGAACCTGCCGGTGATGGTGTTCGCGCCCGAGGGGTGGAAGAAGTTCTACACGTTCAGCCACGACCGGCCGCTCGACTTCGGGTCGTTCTGGCTGATCATCTCGCAGCGCACCGGCATTTCCATCCCGGTCGGCACGGTGAACACCGTATCGACGCTGCTGACGCTCTTCCTCTGCGCATGCATCCTGGTGCTGACGCTGATGGCCCCGCGCCGGCCCCGCTTCGCCCAGCTGGTCCTTCTTGTCGTCGCGGCGTTCATTCTCACCAACAAGGTCTACTCGCCGCAGTACGTGCTGTGGCTGATCCCCCTTGCCGCGCTGGCCAGGCCGCGGTGGCGGGACTTCCTGATCTGGCAGGCGTGCGAGGTCATGTACTTCCTCGGGATCTGGATGTACCTCGCGTACACGACGAGCGGCGACAAGCACCAGGGACTGCCGACGGAGGGCTACCAGGTGGCGATCGCCCTGCATCTGCTGGGCACGCTCTACCTCTGCGCCGTCGTCGTACGGGACATTCTGATGCCGGAGCGGGACGTCGTACGCAGGGACGGTTCGGACGATCCGTCGGGCGGGGTGTTCGACGGCGCCGAGGACGTCTTCGTGCTCGGGCGTGCGGCGGCGCATCCGCCGCGGCACGCGGCACCCGCAGTCGAGGGGCCGCGGGTGGAGTGGGGTGGGGCGCACGGGCCGGTCACAGACCGAACAGGGCCACCTGGACCGGCCGCGGACTGAACAGGGCCTCGTCAAGGGCGCGAAATCCTTGGCGAGGCCCTGGCCCCATCGGTCGTGGGGGCCGGTCGTCGTGCCGTCCGGCCCGGTGTCTCAGCGGTCGACGAGGCGGTCGAACTGGGTGGTCGTGTGGCGCAGATGGGCCACCAGCTCGTCGCCGACCTTCGGTTCCTGTGCGTCCGCGGGCACGAACAGGATCGACACCTGCATGTGGGGCGGCTCGGCGAACCAGCGCTGCTTGCCCGCCCAGACGAAGGGCGACAGATTCCGGTTGACGGTGGCCAGGCCCGCGCGGGCGACGCCCTTGGCGCGCGGCATCACGCCGTGCAGCGCCTTCGGGGCCTCCAGGCCCACGCCGTGCGACGTGCCGCCGGCGACGACCACCAGCCAGCCGTCGGAGGCGGCCTTCTGCTGGCGGTAGCCGAAACGGTCGCCCTTGGCGACGCGCGTGACGTCGAGGACGGCCCCCCGGTACTCCGTCGCGTCGTGGTCGCCGAGCCACAGCCGTGTGCCGATCCGGGCGCGGAAGCGGGTCTGCGGGAACTGCTGCTGCAGCCGGGCCTGTTCCTCGGCGCGCAGATGGCTGACGAACATGGTGTGCAGCGGCAGCCGGGCGGCGCGGAGGCGGTCCATCCAGCCGATGACCTCCTCGACCGCGTCCGAGCCGTCGGTGCGGTCCAGCGGCAGGTGCAGCGCGAAGCCTTCGAGACGCACGTCCTCGATGGCGGCGTGCAGCTGACCCAGCTCCTCCTCCTTGACGCCGTGACGCTTCATCGAGCTCATGCACTCGATGACGACCCGGGCGCCCACCAGCGCGTGCACGCCGTCCACGGAGGAGACCGACCGGATGACGCGGTCGGGCAGCGGCACGGGCTCCTCACCCCGCCGGAACGGGGTGAGGACCAGCAGATCGCCGCTGAACCAGTCCTTTATGCGGGCTGCCTCGTAGGTGGTGCCGACGGCGAGTGTGTCGGAGCCGAAGCGGATCGCCTCGTCCGCGAGTCGCTCGTGACCGAAGCCGTATCCGTTGCCCTTGCAGACCGGGACGAGCCCGGGGAACTGGTCGAGGACGGATTTCTGGTGCGCCCGCCAGCGCGCGGTGTCGACGTAGAGGGAGAGCGCCATGGCCGGTCCGGAACCTTTCTGGTGGCTGCGGTGTATCAGAGGTATGCAGAGCTTGATGGAGTGCCTGAAGCACCCGACGTGCTTATTGAAACGAATGAAGCCGGTTTCGTCAGCGGCGCGACATATACATGTCCAGCGCCTTGTGCAGCAGCTTGTTGAGCGGGAAGTCCCACTCACCGACGTACTCGACGGCTTCGCCACCGGTGCCGACCTTGAACTGGATCAGGCCGAAGAGGTGGTCGGTCTCGTCGAGCGAGTCGCTGATGCCGCGCAGGTCGTAGACGGTGGCGCCCATCGCGTAGGAGTCGCGCAGCATCCGCCACTGCATGGCGTTCGAGGGCCGTACCTCGCGTCCGATGTTGTCGGATGCGCCGTAGGAGTACCAGACGTGCCCACCGACGACGAGCATCGTCGCCGCGGAGAGGTTCACCCCGTTGTGGCGCGCGAAATACAGCCGCATGCGGTTGGGGTCCTCGGAGTTGAGGACGGTCCACATGCGCTGGAAGTAGGAGAGGGGACGCGGCCTGAAGTGGTCGCGCACGGCGGTGATCTCGTACAGCCGCTGCCATTCGGCGAGGTCCTCGTAACTGCCCTGGACCACTTCGACGCCGGCCTTCTCGGCCTTCTTGATGTTGCGCCGCCACAGCTGGTTGAAGCCCTTGAGGACGTCTTCGAGCGAGCGGTTCGCCAGCGGCACCTGGAAGACGTAGCGCGGCTGAACGTCGCCGAAGCCGGCGCCACCGTCCTCGCCTTGCTGCCAGCCCATCTTCCGCAGCCGGTCCGCGACTTCGAAGGCACGCGGCTCGATGTGCGTGGCCTCGACGTCGCGCAGGCGCTTCACGTCGGGGTCCTGAATACCGGACTTGATGGCGGCTGCGTCCCAGCGGCGGATGACGACCGGCGGACCCATCTTCACCGAGAAGGCACCCTGTTGCTTGAGGTGCGCGAGCATCGGCTGCAGCCAGTCATTGAGATTCGGCGCATACCAGTTGATGACCGGGCCCTCGGGGAGGTAGGCGAGATACCGCTTGATCTTCGGGAGTTGGCGGTACAGCACCAGGGCGGCGCCCACGATCTCGCCGCTCTTGTCGAACCAGCCAAGGTTCTCCGAGCGCCATTCGGTCTTCACATCAGCCCACGCCGGGACCTGGCAGTGACTGGCCGACGGCAGACTCTGGATGTACGCCAGATGCTGCTCTCGGCTGATGGTCCTCAGGGTCAGGCTCATGCGGGGCGCTCCTCGGCAGGTGTGTCCCCATCGGTCAGGGGCTCCGGCTCTCGCGCCGAAGCCTACTGCGACCGGGGAGCGCGTCGGCTGGCCCTGTCGGACCTTGTCGGCCAGGTGGGTCCCGGCTGTCCGCCCCCCGGGGGCCTGTACGACCCCCTGACGGGATGCGGGTGGACCGCCGGGACCGGCGGTCCGGAGGTGTCCGGGACAGGCGTGGCTACAGGCCGCCGAAGAGGCCCCCGTGGGCCATACCCAGGTAGAACCCGATGGCGGACGCGCCTATACCGAGGATCAGCGGGAACCTCTCGCGCGTGGTCGCCGAGATGTACTGCCCGTATGCACCCGTGAGGATCCCGATGAGTCCGGTCCACGAGCTGATCAGATGCAGGCTGTGGAACATCGCCGTCACGAAGGCGATAAGACCGAGGACCACGGTTACCGCCACCAGAGTGTCCTGGAGCGGATGGGGCCTGCCGTCCGTGGCGAGTAGGGAAACGGCGGGGCGGCGGGTTTGCGTTGTCTGTGCCATGGAGTACCTCCTGGCCGAAAGGGGCGCCTCGTGGCGCCGCTCACACCCGATGTGTACAGATTGCGTCTCCTGAGCACCGGATTTCAACCGGAAGCCGGTGTGCGGGTACTCTGTACGGTCTGCACCGGTGTCTGCCCAGGCCAGCACGGCAGCCCTCCTCAGAAGAGGGCATTGTCAGTGGCGGCTGTTTTACTCGGAGACACTGTTGCTTACGCATCACGACCCTCCTGCCACGGAACGACCGTGGCCGCTGAGTCCAAAGGAGGTGGGTTCCACATGCGTCACTACGAGGTGATGGTCATCCTCGACCCCGATCTCGAGGAGCGCGCTGTCTCCCCGCTGATCGAGAACTTCCTCTCCGTCGTCCGTGAGGGCAACGGAAAGGTTGAGAAGGTCGACACCTGGGGCCGTCGTCGTCTCGCTTACGAGATCAAGAAGAAGCCCGAGGGCATCTACTCGGTCATCGACCTGCAGGCCGAGCCTGCGGTCGTCAAGGAGCTCGACCGCCAGATGAACCTGAACGAGTCGGTCCTCCGGACCAAGGTCCTCCGTCCCGAGATCCACTGAGCATCTAGCTCAGCGGTCATCGGGTTCGAGTAGCAGCAAGCAGCCAGAAGCAATCCCCGCCGAGAGGTTCACCCATGGCAGGCGAGACCGTCATCACGGTCGTCGGCAATCTCGTCGACGACCCCGAGCTGCGCTTCACCCCGTCCGGTGCGGCGGTCGCGAAGTTCCGTGTCGCGTCCACTCCCCGCATCTTCGACCGGCAGACCAATGAGTGGAAGGACGGCGAAGGCCTGTTCCTCACCTGCTCGGTCTGGCGGCAGGCGGCGGAGAACGTCGCCGAGTCGCTCCAGCGAGGCATGCGCGTTGTCGTGCAGGGCCGGCTGAAGCAGCGGTCGTACGAAGACCGCGAAGGCGTGAAGCGCACGGTCTATGAGCTGGACGTCGAGGAAGTCGGCCCCAGTCTCAAGAGCGCCACGGCCAAGGTCACCAAGACCACCGGTCGCGGTGGCCAGCAGGGCGGCGGCAACTGGGGCGGCGGTCCCGGTGGCGGCGGCCAGCAGGGCGGCGGCGGTGCTCCCGCCGACGACCCGTGGGCCACCAGCGCGCCGGCCGGCGGCCAGCAAGGCGGGGGTCAGCAGGGCGGCGGAGGCGGTTGGGGCGGAAGCTCCGGCGGTTCCGGCGGCGGCTACTCGGACGAGCCTCCCTTCTAGGGCAGCTCGTACCCCCACTTCTTGATCACACAGGAGAAACACCATGGCGAAGCCGCCTGTGCGCAAGCCTAAGAAGAAGGTCTGCGCTTTCTGCAAGGACAAGACCCAGTACGTGGACTACAAGGACACGAACATGCTGCGGAAGTTCATTTCCGACCGCGGCAAGATCCGTGCCCGCCGCGTAACCGGCAACTGCACGCAGCACCAGCGTGACGTCGCCACGGCAGTCAAGAACAGCCGTGAGATGGCGCTGCTGCCCTACACGTCCACCGCGCGATAAGGGAAGGGTGACCGAATAATGAAGATCATCCTCACCCACGAGGTCTCTGGCCTCGGCGCTGCCGGCGACGTCGTCGACGTCAAGGACGGGTACGCCCGTAACTACCTGGTTCCGCGTGGCTTTGCCATCCGCTGGACCAAGGGTGG
This sequence comes from Streptomyces sp. NBC_01669, assembly GCF_026339735.1. Classification (GTDB taxonomy): domain Bacteria; phylum Actinomycetota; class Actinomycetes; order Streptomycetales; family Streptomycetaceae; genus Streptomyces; species Streptomyces yanii. The sequence continues at coordinate 4,685,775 of NZ_JAPEQG010000001.1, read as the reverse complement.
CGAGAAGGACGTGGCGCAGATCCGCCGCGCCCGCAAGATCCACGAGATCGCGACGATCGAGCAGGCCAACGAGATCAAGGCCAAGCTTGAGGCCGTGAAGGTTCGTCTGGCCGTTCGCTCCGGCGACGCCGGCCGTCTCTTCGGCTCCGTCACCCCGGCCGACATCGCTTCGGCGATCAAGGCTGCCGGTGGCCCGGACGTCGACAAGCGTCGCGTCGAGCTCGGCTCGCCGATCAAGACGCTCGGCGGGCACCAGGTGTCCGTGCGTCTGCACCCCGAGGTTGCGGCGAAGCTCGGCATCGAGGTCGTTGCTGCCTAAGGGCACAGCTCACCAGAGCAGCTGAAGGGCCGCACCCCACGGGGTGCGGCCCTTTGTCGTTTCACGTGAAACAGGATCGACGGCCACTGCTCAGCGGGTGGCTCCGGTGACGATCCACCTGCCCGAGCGCGTACGCAGCCAGAGCGTCACCATGCGGACCGTCATCATCAGCGCCATCGCCCACCACAGAGCAGTCAGGCCCCCGCCATGCATGGGCACGAGCAGGGCGACCGGAGCGAAGACGGCCAGGGTGATCAGCATGGCCCAGGCGAGGTACCGACCATCTCCGGCGCCCATCAGTACGCCGTCCAGTACGAAGACCACACCGGCGATCGGCTGGCACACGGCCACTACCAGCAATGCGGGGAGCAGGGTGCTCTGCACGCCCTGGTCGCCGGTGAACAAGGGGATGAACAGGGGACGCGCGAGCACGATCAGTGCTCCGAGCACCACACCTGAGGCAATGCCCCACTGCACCATGCGGCGGCATGCCTCGCGTGCGCCCTCGGTGTCATTCGCCCCCAGATAGCGGCCGATGATGGCCTGCCCGGCGATCGCAATGGCGTCGAGAGCGAAGGCCATCAGGGTCCACAGGGAGAGGATGATCTGGTGGGCGGCGATATCGGTGTCGCCCAGGCGTGCGGCGACGGCGGTGGCGATCATCAGGACGGCGCGGAGCGACAGCGTACGAACCAGCAGGGGGACGCCGGCCTGGGCACTGGCTCTGATCCCTGCCGCGTCGGGGCGCAGCGATGCGCCGTGTCGGCGTGCTCCGCGCACCACCACGATCAGATAGGCCGCGGCCATGCCGACCTGGGCGATCACGGTGCCCCAGGCCGATCCGGCGATACCGAGACCGGCGCCGTAGACAAGCCCTGCGTTGAGGGCTCCGTTGGCCGCGAATCCGCCGATGGCGACATACAGCGGGGTCCTGGTGTCCTGCAGGCCGCGGAGTACGCCGGTGGCGGCCATGACTATGAGCATGGCGGGGATACCGAGGCTGGAGATCCGTAGATAGGTGGTGGCATACGGTGCGGCGGTGTCGGAGGCGCCAAAGACATCGACGAGCCAGGGGGCAGAGGGCAGTGCCACGGCGATGACGGCGATGCCGAGGAGCAGCGCCAGCCAGATGCCGTCCATGCCCTGCCGTATTGCGGAGGCGAGATCGCCCGCACCTAGGCGTCGCGCGACTGCTGCCGTGGTGGCGTAGGCGAGGAAGACGAAAATGCTCACGGCGGTGGTCAGCAGAGCCGCGGCGACGCCCAGGCCGGCTAGTTGCGGTGTGCCGAGATGGCCGACGATGGCGCTGTCGACCATGACGAAGAGCGGCTCGGCGACGAGCGCGCCGAAGGCGGGGACGGCGAGTGCGACGATCTCGCGATCGTGCCGTCGACGGCCGGAATGTGAGGTCGCGGTGGCCTGGGACATGAGGGCTAATCTAATCTTCCACAGGTAACGGATGCAATGCCATAGCAGTCCTTACATTCACTGGCGCTGAGTGTTCTCCTGTGTGCGGTTTGCCGTGATCATGTGTCGGCTCGGAAAGTTTTTCTCCCCCACAGGCCGTGGATGGAGAAAGCCCAGGTCAGGGCCGCGTTCAACGCAGCGCTATGAGTTTGTCCACAGTGCTGTCCCCCGCTCCGTGCACAGGTTCTGCGGAGTTCTCCACAGCATCTGGTCCGTCGTCCACATGCCCTGTGGATAACCAGATTGGCTGACGGTGCGGCGAGGCCTACCGTGGACCGGCGCCCACACCCCGTTTCAGCCCTGGAATCCCGCAGAACTCGACGTGCCGGAACCGGAGTCGAGCGTCTTGTTTGTCGGTGCTGTGCCGTAAGAAAGAGTGGCACGGCGAAGGTCCGCGGAGCGGACGGGAGGAGGTGGCACGGTGAGCATTCCCGAGCCTTTGGACGACCCCTGGGCCGACACCGGTCCCAGTGACCGTCTGCCCGTAACCCGCCAGCGTCGTGGCGAAGACCGGGACCGCGGCGAGCAGCACGACCGCGGAAGGGAGAGCGGCGGCTGGGACGGCGGCTCACCCGGATTCGAGCGCGTGCCCCCTCAGGACCTCGACGCCGAGCAGTCGGTCCTCGGCGGCATGCTTCTCTCCAAGGACGCCATCGCCGACGTCGTGGAGATCATCAAGGGGCACGACTTCTACCGCCCCGCCCACGAGACCGTCTTCCAGGCGATCCTCGACCTCTATGCCAAGGGCGAGCCCGCCGACCCGATCACGGTCGCGGCCGAGCTGGTCAAGCGCGGCGCGATCACCAAGGTGGGCGGCGCCCCCTATCTGCACACCCTCGTCCAGTCCGTGCCGACCGCGGCCAATGCCTCGTACTACGCGGAGATCGTCCACGAGCGGGCGGTCCTGCGACGGCTTGTCGAGGCGGGCACGAAGATCACGCAGATGGGATACGCGGCCGATGGTGACGTCGACGAGATCGTCAACTCGGCGCAGGCCGAGATCTACGCCGTCACGGAACAGCGCACCAGCGAGGACTATCTGCCGCTGGGCGACATCATGGAGGGCGCGCTCGACGAGATCGAGGCGATCGGTTCGCGCTCCGGCGAGATGACCGGCGTACCGACCGGTTTCACCGACTTCGACGCCCTGACCAACGGCCTGCACCCGGGCCAGATGATCGTCATCGCGGCACGTCCGGCCATGGGCAAGTCCACGCTGGCCCTGGACTTCGCACGGGCCGCGTCGATCAAGAACAACCTCCCGAGTGTGATCTTCTCCCTCGAAATGGGCCGCAACGAAATTGCGATGCGGCTGTTGTCCGCCGAGGCGCGGGTGGCTCTGCACCACATGCGCTCCGGCACGATGACCGACGAGGACTGGACGCGGCTGGCCCGCCGGATGCCGGACGTCTCGGCCGCGCCGCTCTACATCGACGATTCGCCGAACCTGTCGATGATGGAGATCCGGGCGAAGTGCCGACGGCTGAAACAGCGGAACGACATCAAGCTGGTGATCATCGACTATCTGCAGCTGATGCAGTCCGGTGGCTCCAAGCGTGCCGAGAGCCGTCAGCAGGAGGTCTCGGACATGTCCCGAAACCTCAAGCTGCTGGCGAAGGAGCTGGAGCTCCCGGTCATCGCGCTGTCCCAGCTGAACCGTGGTCCGGAGCAGCGTACGGACAAGAAGCCGATGGTCTCCGACCTTCGTGAATCCGGCTCCATCGAGCAGGACGCCGACATGGTGATCCTGCTGCACCGCGAGGATGCGTACGAGAAGGAGTCACCGCGGGCGGGCGAGGCGGACCTGATGGTGGCCAAGCACCGTAATGGTCCGACGGCAACGATCACTGTGGCATTCCAGGGCCACTACTCACGCTTCGTGGACATGGCGCAGACCTAGAGGATGTCCCAAGGGTCTCCCGACTTCACGGCACAGTCGCAGCCTCGTGGGCATCACGGCGGCACCTGTGACGGCGTCGCCGCGAGACTCGCCGGCACCTCCCTCTTCTCCCGGCGGCGAATGCGGGATCCACGGGGAGCGATGACTTTGGAGCGGGGCCGGAGTCTTTCTTGCAGTTGACCCGTGAGGAAGAGGAAGAGGAGCGAGTCCCGTGCGCATCGTGATCAGTGAGTTCATGAGTTTGGACGGCGTCGTGCAGGCGCCAGGCGGACCTGACGAGGACACCGACGGTGGCTTTGTCCACGGTGGCTGGTCGCACCCGTTCTTCGATCCGGAGGTGGTGGGCGGTGCCTTCGACGACGCGCTGACCAAGGCCGAGGCGCTGTTGTTCGGGCGTCGCACGTGGCAGTCGATGGCCGCGGCGTGGCCCGAGCGAGCCGGTGACCCGTTCGCCGACCGGATGAACGCCATCCCGAAGTACGTCGTGTCCGAGACGCTGGGTGAGGCCGAGCTGGCGTGGGACAACACCACGCGCATCCCCGGCGACAAGGCCGTCGCCCGCATCCGTGAGCTGCACGAGGCCGAGGGCGGCGACCTGCTGGTCATGGGGAGTCCCACGCTCGCGCGCACCCTCCTGCGCGAGGGCCTGGTCGACGAGCTCCGGCTGATGATCATGCCGGTGATCCTCGGCGGCGGTAAGACGATCTTCCCCGGCGACGGCGCGCTGCGCCCGCTGGAGCTGGTCTCCACGGTCACCAGCGGCACAGGGGTGCACGTGTGCACCTACCGGCCGGTCGCCGAGGGGTAGGTCGGGCGTCTGGGGGTGCGCCGGGCCGACCATGGTGGCCGTACGGTTCCGGCGCTTGCCGGTTCCCGTCGTTCGCCCCGGCCGTCGGCGTGGCAGTCATCCGCCCGTCGCACCGCTGCCGGCGCCGAGGTCCTGGACGAGGGGCTTGGCCGGCTCGGTGGTGCGCAGCGTCATGCAGGCCGGCTCCTGGTCGAAGCACTTCAGGGCCGCCGGCCGGGCCCGAGCGCGACGTGGCGGGTGGCCTTCTCGACCTCGCAGGACGCCTCCAGGAAGCGAGCTTGCTTCGGTCGGTGCGACCGACAGCCATGCGGTCAATCGTTCCTTGTGAGCCCGCGTCGCAGGCCGGAACCCAAGCCGATGGGATGTTCCACGGTGGGTTCGGCAGCCGATAAACGCCGTTGTTGCGGGCTCCGGGCGATCCCGAACTCGACGTCCATCCGGCCGAGAGGTGGAACGGCATCGGCTCGCAGCTGCTGGAAGCGGCTGTGGCCACTGCTCGAGCCGAGGGCCGGAGCTGCGTCACTGCTCAGGTGGACGCGGGATCACCCGGTGACCGGTTCCTGTCGGCGCGGGGCTTTCGCAAGGTCCTGACCCAGTGGCCGGCAGGGGCGACGGCCGGCACTACGGCACCGGTGTCCTGCTCGAACACCGCGGACATGGCCTCGGCCGATGGATGAAGGCCGAGGCTATCCGGCAGGCCGTCGAGTACCACCCGGATCTCGACGGTCTGCTGACAGACACGGCCGACAGCAACCGGCCCATGCGCGCGATCAACGACGCGTTCGGATACCTGCCGACCCATAAATCGCTTCTCCACCAGCTCGATCTGTAGACGCGATGCCGCATGGCCGGGGTTGCTTTTTCGCCCGGACAGGGTTGCCCCGGCCATGCGTTGCCCTGCCCCTGCTGGTCACCCCGCAGGGATGATGCGGGTGACGATCGTCTCCACAAGCCGGTTCAGGACGGCATCGGTGTGGGGAGCGTCGGCGGTGTCGCTCCCGGTGAGCACGTCGGGCAGGGTGAAGTGCTCCAGCAGCAGGCCCGTCATGGCGAGATACAGCACGAGGAAGGCGTCGGCATCGCCAGGCAGCCCCGCTTCCCGGTGGAAGCGGGCGCTCTCGTCCAGGTTGGCGCGGAAGGTCCGGTTGAGCCGGTCGCGGAGAGCGGGGCGCCGGGTGGCCTCCAGACGCAGTTCCAGCATGGCGAGATAGCCGGTGCGATCGGCGGCCATGCGCTGCACCAGCCATCGCATCAGTTCGGTGACCAGCTCGCGCGAGGGGGCCGGGCGCATGGCCTCCTCGACTCCGACCGGGTCCGGTGTCATCCGGTCGGTGATCCGGGCGCCGGCTTGCATGAACAGGTCGTCCCGGTTGGCGAAGTAGTTGGACGCCGTCCCGACCGGTACGCCCGCCCGTGTGTCGACCGCGCGGAAGGTGAGCCCTCGCGCACCCTCGTGCGCCAGCACCTCGATGGCGGCATCGACGAGCGCCGTTCTGCGCTCCGGGTTCCTGACCATGTGTGTCTCCTCTTCCTTCGGTCCCTCTGCGGAAAGGGATTGCGCAACCACTACATATGAAGCACTATAAATGAAGTGGTTCATGCCCGAGCCGACGCCACATTGAACGGGGATCCTGTGCGAAAGCTGACCTACTTCATTGCCTGCTCCATCGACGGCTTCATCGGTGACCCGAGCGGTGATGCGTCGTCCATGTACCGGTTCGTGGACGAGGAGTTCCTCGACTACCTCAAGTCCCAGTATCCGGAGACGGTTTCGACCGCAGGCCGCCTGCAGCTGGGAATGCACGGCGTCAGGAATCAGAAGTTCGACACCGTGATCCAGGGAAGGGGCAGCTACCAACTGGCGCTGGACGTCAACATCACCAGCCCGTATGCCCAACTGCGTGAGCTCGTGGCCTCCCGGACCATGAAGGAGTCGCCGGACCCGAACGTCGAACTCGTCTCCGGCGACGTGGTCGGCAGGGTGCGGGAACTCAAGGCGGAGGAGAGCGGCCTCGGGATCTGGCTCTGCGGTGGCTCACAGGTCGCGGGGGAGCTGCTCGACGAGATCGACGAGCTCGTGATCAAGACGTATCCGCTGGTCTACGGCTCGGGTATGCCGATGTTCGGATCGGATTTTGCGGACACGGAGTTCATGTTGGATTCGGTGGCTGCCTTCAACAACGGAGTACTCGTCAGGACGTACAGCCGCAAGCGCTGACCCCCAGGACCGCGGGCGGCGAAATCGGGTCGCCGACGAGTCCATGTGCCGGTACTTGTTGACCATGACCTATTCCTCAGAAGAGTTGCTTCCCGGTACGCAGCGGGCGCTGCTGCACCGCGTCGCTTCCGCGCAGGCCGAAGGCCGTACGCCCTCGCTCGTCGCTGCGGTGCAGCGGCAGGGCCGGATCGTCTGGAACGGCTCGCGCAGTTGCGTCGACGGTCACGCCCCCGACTCCGACACGCAGTTCAGGATCGGTTCTCTGACCAAGACCTTTACAGCTGTGCTGGTCCTGCGGCTGCGGGACGAGGGGTTGCTCGATCTCGACGACCCGCTGGAAAAGCACCTGCCGGGGACAGGCGTCGGCGGGGTCACCGTCCTCCAACTACTGGGCCACAGTGCAGGTCTGAGTGCCGAATCGCCTGCGCCCTGGTGGGAGCGGACGCCGGGAACTCTGCGCCCTGGGCTCGCCGATGTCCTTGGCGAGCAGACGCGGATGCACCCTCCCGGCCGTCGTCACCATTACTCGAACCCCGGCTACTCAGTGCTCGGAGCGCTGATCGAGGCGGTGCGCGGCGCATCGTGGGCGGAGGTGCTGCAGCGCGAGATCCTGGAACCGTTGGGCATGCGTCGTACGAGCACCCAGCCACAGGCGCCGTACGCGGGTGGCTGGGCCGTCCACCCGTGGGCCGATGCCATGCTTCCCGAACCGGCGGAGGACCTCGGTCTTATGGCACCGGCCGGGCAGCTCTGGTCGACCACCGCCGACCTCCTCCGGTTCGCCGCCTTCCTCGTCGAGGGGGATGACCGTGTGCTCGGGGCCGCTTCGGTGGAGGAGATGCGTGCTCCGTCGGCGCCGTCCAAGTCCGGCCCCGGGGAAGGCGCTTACGGTCTCGGCCTGCAGGTCGTACAACAGAGCGGCCGCACCCTGCTCGGGCACACCGGCTCGCTGCCCGGGTTCCTGGCCACGCTCTGGTTCAGCATCGAGGACGATGTGGCCGTCGTGGTGCTCACCAACGCCACTTCTGGGCCGCTCGTCGGTACGATCGCCGCGGACCTCGTGGAGATCGTCGCCGAGGCCGAGCCGCGCATCCCTGAGCCCTGGCGTCCGCTGCCCGAGGCCGACCCGGAACTCCTCGCGCTGACCGGACCCTGGTACTGGGGCACGCATCCGAATGTCCTGCGCCTGACTGCAGACCGGGGGCTGGAACTGGGGCCGCTGCGTGGCGACGGCCGCGGTGCCCGATTTGTCGCGCAGCCGGACGGTACCTGGACCGGCCTCGACGGTTATTACGCGGGGGAGACGCTTCGTGTCGTCCGGGACGTCGACGGAAGGGTGAGCCATCTCGACCTGGGGTCGTTCGTCTTCACACGTGAGCCGTACGATCCCGCGTCGGCCGTTCCCGGCGGGGTCGATGCGGAGGGCTGGCGGGGCCTCGGCGCCTGAGCGTCACGGCGTCCGGCGCCACGTTTCACGTGAAGCGTGACGCCGGAGCCCGCTCATGCCGTCAACTCCCTTTCCAGCGGCGTGCGGAAGCGTGGAGTGATCCGTGTTTCCCCCACCCACTCCGACAGCCGGGACGCCTCCGCCTCGATCGCGGTGGTGGCATCCCGGCCGATGTCGGACAGCAGTCGCCAGACCGGCTCGCCATCGGCGCGCTGTGCCCAGCCACCCACGATCTCGCCGTTCCACCACACCGTCGGGCCGATGTTGCCGGCCCGATCGAAAAGGGCCGACCGGTGCTCGGCCGGAAGATGGAAACCGCGATCGGCCCAGCCCATCGCGCTCGGGTCGAGGGCGGGAAGCAGTGCCGCCCACGGCTCCAGGGCCGGTTCGGGCTCCGTGTCCCCCGGGGAGATCCAGCCCGTCGCGCCGCTGTCGAGCCGCACCTCCTCGGCTGCGGTGGCTGCCAGCGCACTGCGTACCTGGCCGAGGCCCCAGCCCGTCCACCACTTCAGATCGGCCTCGGTTGCGGGGCCGTACGAGCGGAGATAGCGCAGGGCCAGTTCCGCCCGTGCCTCTGCGGGCTCCCGGGCAGGCCATGACTCGGCTGCCGTCCAGCGGAACTGGCTGGAGGTCCAGGAGCCGCGCGGCCGGTCCCGGCGGATCAGGCCTTCGGCTGCGAGCACCCGCAGAACACGGGTGGCGACTCCCTGAACTGTCTCCTGCTTCTTGCCGGGGAAGACCGTGATCTTCGTACGAAGCGCCGGTACGGCGGCGGACAACTCGCTGCCGGTGGCGGAGCCGCGCGCAGTGAGGGCGGCCAAGGTCGCCTTTTCCGTCTCGATGAGCCAGTTCTCGCCCAGTCCGTTCCCGTCGTCGTGCAGGTGCTTGAGGAAGGTCCGGCGCTCCTTGGCAGCCACGGCCCGGGCGTTCGACGCGTCGACATACGGGGCGAGCCCGCTGGACACCGTGAAGAGGGTGTTGCGCATGGAGAGCAGCCGGACCAGAGAGACGTCCTCGTAGAGAGCACGCTCCACCGTGTCCACGCCGGCCTCGGCGAGCCGGGCGCAGGTGGAAAGAAAGACAGTGGCCGCGTCGGTGGCGTGCAGGGCAACGACCGCGTCGGCCACGGGCACCGCGGATGCGGCCCGCACGGAGGGCGCCAGGAGGTGACGTCGGCCGAGTCTGGTCCGGCGCTGTGTGTCGCTCATGGCGTGCATCGAGCGCTCCTTCGGTTCGTCGGATCCTGTGGATTCCGAGCTGCGGTCACAGAGCGAGCTTGAAACCTATGTGACTGGCGGTGAAACCGAGCCGCTCGTAGAAGCGATGGGCATCGGTCCGGGTCGCATCGGACGTCAGCTGGACCAACTGGCAGTTCTGGCGCCGGGATTCGTCCACCGCCCACTGGATCAGCTGAGTGCCGAGGCCGCTGCCGCGCTCATCGGCATGGACGCGAACGCCCTCGATGATGGAGCGGGTCGAACCGCGCCGGGAGAGTCCGGGGATCACTGTCAGCTGCAGGGTCCCGACAACACCGCCTTCGCGGACGGCGACGACCAGGTGCTGGTTCGGGTCATTGGCGAGTCGCTGGAACGCGGCGCGGTAGGGGGCAAGGTCGTCCGGCGACTCGCGCTGCGCGCCCAGCGGATCGTCCGCGAGCATGGCCACGACGGCCGGGATGTCGGTGGGGGCCGCAGGGCGTATTTCCAAAGCGCTCATGATCGGCAGACTATGCAGTTCGGGCGGCCTACGCGGGGACCTTCAGCTCTTCGACCGCCGTGACGAGCGGGGCCAGCTCGGGGTTTCTGGCAGCCTCGTCGAGGGCGGCGCGCAGAGCGGCGTCGTTGGTCGGCCGGGCCTGGGCGAGCAATGTGAGACCGGCATCGGTGACATCGGTGTAGATGCCGCGGCGGTCGGTGTCGCAGAGATACCGGGTCAGCAGCCCGCGGTCTTCGAGGCGGCTGACCAGACGGGTGGTGGCGCTCTGGCTGAGCACGACCGCGTCGGCGACCTGCTTCATCTGCAGATGGCCGCCCAGACCGTTGTGCTGTCGGCTCAGGACGTCGAGCAGGGAGTACCCCCGCGCGCTGAGCCCGTGCCCGGACTGCAGGGCCCGCTCGATATGGGACTCGATCTTGCCGTGGAGCAGGGAGAGGGCGCACCAGCCCTGCGAGAGGGCAGTCGGTGCAGGGTCCGTCGCTGTCATGGTCTCTCCTCCGTGCGGAGCCGCTTGCCTCCAGGACAGAGGGCGTCTGCAATAGTCAGCGCTTGCAATTAATCGGCGTCTGTAATTATTGTGGACGCTTGTAAAGTGCAGGCGCAATCTCCTGGGAAGGTGAAACCCATGCCGCTCGCGCTCCTCGCCCTCGCTATTGGGGCATTCGGTATCGGAACCACCGAGTTCGTGATCATGGGGCTGCTCCCCGAGGTTGCTGCGGACTTCCAGGTCTCGATCCCCACCGCAGGATTCCTGGTCACCGGCTACGCACTCGGAGTCGTACTCGGCGCTCCGCTGATGACGGTCCTTGGCACACGGGTCACCCGCAAACGCATGCTCATGCTCCTGATGGGGCTGTTCGTCGTGGGCAACGTGGTGTCCGCCCTCGCCCCCGTCTTCGGCGTGATGCTCGCCGGGCGAGTGATCGCCTCCCTCGCCCACGGTGCCTTCTTCGGCATCGGATCGGTCGTCGCGGCCGATCTGGTCGCCCCACAGAAGAAGGCCGGCGCGATCGCCATGATGTTCACCGGCCTCACTGTCGCCAACGTCGTCGGCGTACCGCTCGGCACCTACATCGGGCAGAGCGTGGGGTGGCGGACCACGTTCTTCGTCGTCGCGGCCCTCGGAGTCGTCGGCCTCCTGGGTGTGGCCAGGCTGGTGCCCGAGCAGCCGAAGGCCGAAGGTGTGCGGCTCCGTCATGAGCTGGCCGCGTTCCGCAATGTGCAGGTGCTGCTCGCCATGGCGATGACCGTCCTGGGCTTCGGCGGAGTCTTCGCCGCGATCACCTACATCACGCCGATGATGACCGAAATCGCCGACTACTCCGCGTCCTCCGTCACCTGGTTGTTGGTCCTCTTCGGACTCGGCATGGTCGGGGGCAATCTGCTCGGCGGCAAGTTCGCCGACCGCCACCTGATGCCGATGCTGTACGTGTCGCTGGGCGCCCTGTCCGTGATCCTGGCGCTCTTCACGCTGACCGCCCACAACAAGATCGCGGCAGCCGTCACCATCGTGCTGATCGGTGGCCTCGGCTTCGCGACCGTACCGCCGCTGCAGAAGCGGGTTCTCGACCAGGCGGCAGGGGCCCCGACCCTTGCCTCCGCCGTCAACATCGGCGCCTTCAACCTCGGCAACGCGCTGTCGGCGTGGCTCGGCGGCCTCGTCATTGCCGCCGGTCTCGGATACACCGCACCCAACTGGGTCGGCGCCGCACTGGCTGCTTCCGCTCTGGTCCTCGCCGTCCTCTCCAGCGCACTGGAGCGCCGGACAGCCACCCGCAGCCGCCTGGTCGCCGGACACATTCCCGAGCCGGTCGAGGCATCCGTCGCCCGGCACTGACACCCCGACAACGCGCGCGCTCACCCCGGGGCGCGCACTCTCCACCGCACCAAGGAGCCATCCCCCATGAGCACCACCCTCCCCACCGCCGTTGCCCCTCTGACCATTCAGGACGCGGAATTGCTGGTCGCCGCAGCCCGCACTGCCGCCGAAGCCGCCGGTGTCACCGTCGCTGTGACGGTCCTCGACGCGGGCGGTCACCTGCTGGCCTTCCGTCGCGACGACCGGGCCGTTCTCATCGCGGGCGAGACCAGCACCCGCAAGGCGTACACAGCCCTTCAGCTCGGCGCCCCGACAGCCGACCTTGTCGACGCGGTCCAGCCGGGCGGGCTCTTCCACACCCTGCCAACCGCCCTCGACCAGCCGCTGCTCTTCATCGCCGGCGGTGTTCCTGTTTTCCGCGGCGGTCGGCTGATCGGAGCCGTCGGCGTGGGCGGCGGCGCGCCCGAGCAGGACCACGGCTTCGCCACGGCCGCCGTGACGGCTCTCGGCTGACTCGCCAACCGCTGTGAAGGCAGCGGAAATCCATCGGTGTCCGATCTCATGTGCCAGAAGAGTCCCGGCACATGGGGACGGACATCTACGGTTTCATCGAGTGCCGGGCCAGTTGGCATGAAAAGGGCGAGCCCTGGTCGGCCGCAGTCGATTTCGATCTGCTCTACATGGGCCGGAGCTACGACGCGTTCGGCTGCCTCTTGGGCGTGCGCAACCGTGCCGACTTTCGACCGCTCGCGGCCGACCGTGGGCTGCCGGAGGGCGTCTGCGACCGCGTCCGCCGCATCGGTCGCGCGGATGACCCGGCGTGAGGCCGTTCCAGTGGACGGAGACCGGAAGCCGGTGTGGACGGTGATGGAAACGCCGGCCGGCATCCACGGTGACACAAACGTCCGGCTCGCGGTTTGGTTCGACTGACAGGACAACGGGCCGGTGACAGGCATTTCCCCGGCTCGGCGCCGCTCAGCCCGGTCCGCGTCAGCCCGTCGCCACGGTCAGCGGTGCGAAGCGACGGGTCCAGTCGCCCGGCAGGTCGGGGGACCGGTAGGCCATCACCGTGGTTCCGGAGCCGGCCGGCTGCAGACCGCACTCCTTGAGCCGGTCCAACAGTGCTTCATGACGTGCGTCGATGTCCGCGCGCAGGGGACGGTCCGTCGCCTGCGCGAGGGAGCCGATGAGTGCCATCGCCGTGACGGTGTCCCGGGCGATCAGCGGACCGACCACATGGACACCGTCGCTCGGCCACAGCGCCGCGTAGCCGACAAGCCCGCCCTCGTCCTCCGCGACCCGTAGGTGATCTGCGAAGGCCGGCAGCCGAGCAAGGAGATGCGTCCGGTCCGCGCCGAACACTTCTGCGTCCAGCCGGAGCATGGCACGCAGATCCTCGGCCGTCGCCGGGCGGACGGTCATGCCGGACGCTGCGGGAGCGCCGCCGCCCGACGCGCCGGTCGGCCGGAAACGACCACTGATCCGCTCGGCCCGGCCCACCGCTTCGAAACCGAGCTCTTCGTACAGCGGCCGACCGGCCGGCGTCGCGTACAGGCTGAGTGACGTCTTCCCCGCCGTTTCGATCACCTGGTGCATCAGGCGCCGGGCGATCCCCTGGCGCGCGTACCGCTCGGCGACGAGGAGCATGCCGATGGCGGCGAGTCCCTGGCCGTATGAGGTCATCACACAGGAGGCCATCAGGCCTTTGCCCTCGGGATCATCGATGCCGTAGCCCGTCCCTGCGGAGAGGAGCAGAGCCCAGCGAGGCTCGTCACGCGGCCAGCCGCGGTCCTCGCAGAGATTGGCGCAGGGGACCAAGTCTCCCCGGGTGAGGAGCCGGATGGGCGTATCGGCGTGCGGGTGGGGCAGTGGGCTGGCCATGAGGGCCAGGCTGTCCGACGCAGTGATCGCTCGTCCACCGCTTTACCGGATCCGGTCGAGACGCATATGCGCCGACGGTGTCGATGGTGCCCGCGCGGCCAGAGAACCGAGTCCGCGGTGAGGGCTCGGCAGCGAGCTGCACACGTGCGCAGTTTCACGTGAAACACGCAGCTGAGCGGCGGTCAAGAGGTGATTCGGCGTTGCTACGTGTTGCCTGCGCTGTCCCCGGGTTCCCGGCTTGGCCATGGGGCAAAAGAGCATAACGGGAGAACTGGTTCGGATACCCGGACTTCCCGCTATTTGTCCGACCTGCAGGCGTCGCAGGCATGCTGGGGCGAGGGACCGCAGGCGCTGCGTGCGGTGTCGGCACGCTCATGCGACCAGAAGCTGCTCGAGGCGAGGCACAAATATGGACGCTCCGGCCACCACGTCGACCGGTGATGGAACACCGAGATCTCCCGATGCGACCCTGATCCATCGCACCCTGGCGGAGGTCAGTCCTGTGGCGGACCAGGCCACCTCGTACTTCTACGCCCTGCTCTTCGTGCGCCACCCCGATCTGCGGGCCATGTTTCCGGTCGCGATGGACACCCGGCGCGACCGTCTCCTCCGGGCGATCCTCACGGCTGCCGACCGGATGGACGACCCCGATGCGCTGGTCGAGTACCTCGGTGGACTGGCTCGCGGGCACCGTAAATACGGCGCACTGCCCGCGCACTATCCCGCATTCGGCGAGGCTCTCCTCGGCGCATTGAGCCGCTACGCCACCACATGGAACGGGGAGACCGAAGCGGCCTGGATCCGTGCCTACACAGCGATTTCGCAGATCATGATCGACGCGGCTGCCGAGGACGCGGAACGGGCTCCCGCTTGGTGGCTGGCGGAGGTTGTCTCCCACGACCTGAGAACGCCCGACACGGCGGTCCTCACCGTCCGTCCCGGTCAGGCGTATCCCTTTCTCGCAGGCCAGTACGCCGCCATGGAAACACCGTGGTGGCCACGGATCTGGCGGCACTACTCCTTCGCCTCGGCCCCTCGGCCCGACGGTCTGCTCACCTTCCATGTCAAGGCGGTCCCGGCGGGCTGGGTCTCCAACGCTCTGGTGCGCCGGGCCCGCCCCGGCGACGTGGTGCGTCTCGGCCCACCCACCGGCTCGATGACCGTCGACCACACCACCCACAACGGTCTGCTCTGCCTGGGCGGCGGCACGGGCATCGCGCCCATCAAGGCGCTCGTCGAGGATGTTGCCGAGCATGGCGACCGGCGCCCCGTGCAGGTCTTCTACGGCGCACGCAGCGACCGCGACCTGTACGACATCGACACGATGCTGCGGCTCCAGAAGACCTTTCCCTGGCTCGCCGTGCGGCCTGTGGTCTCCAGCGGTACGGGGAGCGGGCTGAAAGGCCTGCTGCCCGATGCGGTGCGCGAGGGCGGTCCGTGGCCCGAGTACGACGCCTATCTCGCGGGGCCGCCGGGGATGATCCGCAGCGTCGCGGACGTCCTCAGAGGGATCGGTATGCCGCCCGAGCGCATCCGGCATGACCTCGTCGAGGAACTGGCGCCCCTGGGCCCGGGCTGACCACGACGGCCCATCCCATCGGCATGGGGCCTCCGGGCTCGCGATCAGCCCAGGTCCGGCGCGTGCATCGCCCGGACGCCCTCGATGTTGCCGTCCAGGTAGTGCCGCAGCGACAGCGGCACGAGATGGACGGCGGCGATCCCGATCCGGCTGAACGGCACCCGTACGACGTCGTACTCACCGCACGGATCGTCGATCTCGGGGCCGTGTCGCCGGGACAGGTCCATCGAGTCCAGTCGGCAGACGAAGAAGTGCTGGACCTTGACGCCCTTCACTCCACCGCCCTCGATGTGTTCCACGGTGTCGACGAAGCAGGGGACCACATCGGTGATCTTGGCGCCGAGCTCTTCGTCCACCTCGCGGTGGAGTGCGTCGACGACGGTTGCGTCCTCGGGCTCGACCCCGCCGCCCGGCGTGAGCCAGTACGGATCCACCCCC
This sequence comes from Streptomyces sp. NBC_01669, assembly GCF_026339735.1. Taxonomy (GTDB): domain Bacteria; phylum Actinomycetota; class Actinomycetes; order Streptomycetales; family Streptomycetaceae; genus Streptomyces; species Streptomyces yanii. The sequence continues at coordinate 4,670,183 of NZ_JAPEQG010000001.1, read as the reverse complement.
GGCTTGGTGCGCTTGATGAGGATGAGGTCGTTGCCGTCGAGCAGGATGGCGCGTGCGGTGCGCTTGACCACAGGACGTTCGGTCATGGCAAGAGAGTGGCCCACAGAACCCTTTCTGAAACACCCGCCCTGCCGTCGGGTCACCAATCGACGGCAGCACGCACCAGCCACTCGTGGGCCCGCGCGATATGCGGCAGTGCGAGCGTGCCGGTCCGTGCGGCCAGGAAGTAGGTGCGCAGCGGTGGCACGGGCGGGTCCAGGAGGGCCACCACCTTGCCGCGCTCCAGTGCCCCCTCGCACAGATAGCGCGGCAGTACAGCGAGTCCGGCGCCCGCCGCAGTGCACTCCAGGACCGCGCGAAGATCCGGCACGATGACGGCGCCCGCTGCGGCCGGTCGGCCGTCGAAGACGGCGGCCCAGTAGCGGGAGACGAGCGGAAGGCTCTCATGCACCTCCACCACCGGCAGCTGCTGAAGCACCACGGGACCCCTGCGCCGCAGCGCTCCGGGGCCGAGGCGTGCCGCCCAGCGCGGGGCGGCGACCAGCACATGCTCTTCGTCGCAGAGCGGAGTCGCGGTGAGCAGACCACCGCGCGGCCGGGCCGTCGCAATGGCCAGATCATGATGTCCGGCGGCGAGGCCCTCCAGCGCCTCCTCGGAATTGGCGAGGAACGTGCTGCGCAGGGCGAGGCCCTGGGAGAGGAGCGGGGCGAGCGCGGGCAGGGCCCGCAGCGAGGTGAATTCCGGCGGGCCGGCCAGATGCAGCGTCCGTACGACCGACTCCTCGTCGAGCCCCGTCTCGGCGATCTCGACCAGTGCGTCCAGATGGGGAGCCGCCCGGTGCGCGAGCTCGTCGCCCATGGTGGTCGGGGTGACGCCGCGGGCCCTGCGCAGGAAGAGCGGGCGGCCCAGCTGCCGTTCCAGTGTGCGTATCTGCGAGGTGACCGCGGGCTGGGAGAGACCGAGCAGCGCGGCGGCCCGGGTGAAGGAACCGGCCCGGTGCACCGTGACGAATGTGCGCAGCAGGGCCAGGTCCATGTCCGGCTCCCTCCCGCCCTTTCGACGCGTCCGACCCGAACAATCATAAATATGTCGATAGGTCGCTGTCGCTACTGTGATTGGACACTGACGCAGAGTCAATTAGCCTTGTCCAGGCGGTTCTTCGCGTGCGGAACCGGGACGGTCCGAGCCACGAGGGGGGAGGCTCGGACCGTCCGTACCGCTGGTTCTCCTCTGTCCTGATGTCCTGATCTGGCGTCTAGCCCATCGCCTCGTCCAGGGCCCGCTCCACGTCGGCGATCAGGTCGTCCGCATCCTCGGCCCCGACCGAGAAACGGATGAAGCCCTCCGGTACGGCGTCGCCGCCCCAGCGCGCCCGCCGTTCGGCGGTGGAGCGCACGCCGCCGAAGCTGGTGGCGTCGTCTACCAGCCGCAGCCCGGCAAGGAAGCGCTCCGCGATCTCGCGGTCGGGCAGCACGAACGACACCACGGAGCCGAAGCGCCGCATCTGCCGCACGGCAACCGGGTACGAGGGGTCGGTGGGCAGCCCGGGGTACCGCAGCCCGGTCACCTCCTGCCGTTTGCCCAGCGCCTCGGCGAGAACCAGCGCGGTCGCGCACTGCCGGTCGATGCGCAGCTCCAGCGTGGCCAGCGAACGGTGCGCGAGCCAGGCTTCCATCGGGCCGGGGATCGCCCCGACGACCTTGCGCCAACGCCGTACACCCGCAGCCAGCTCCGGATCCCGGCACGTCACATGGCCGAGCAGGATGTCGCCGTGCCCGGTCATGCCCTTGGTGTCACTGGCCACGGAGAAGTCGGCGCCCAGTTCCAGAGGGCGCTGGCCGAGCGGGGTGGCGAGCGTGTTGTCGACGGCCACCAGAGTGCCGGCCGCGTGCGCGGCGTCGATGACCCGCCGCAGGTCGCAGACGTCGAGTCCCGGATTGGACGGCGTCTCGATCCACAGCAGCCGGGCCCCTCCCAGGACCGCAAGCTGTCCGTCGCCCCCGGTCGGCGCGGTCCGCACCTCGACCCCGTACGCCTCCAGCTGCTCACGCACCAGAGGCAGCGCCTGATAGCCGTCGTCGGGCAGGACGACCGTGTCACCGGTACGTGCCTGCGACAGCAGCACCGCTGATATCGCCGCCATTCCGGAGGCGAACACCGTGGTCTCGACGGCCTCTCCCGGCGCTTCGAGCTCGCCGATGGCTCGTTCCAGATGGGTCCAGGTCGGGTTGGTGTCCCGTCCGTAGGTGTACGGACCGGTCGGCTCGCCGGAGAGATGGAAGTGTGCGGCGAAGACCGGACCGGGCAGGGTGGGTTCGTACTGCTCCGGTTCGGGAAGGCCTGCCCGTACCGTCCGGGTGCCGTCGCCCATGGTGCTCATGCTGTTCTCTCTGTTCTCTCTGGTATGTGCGGTGTCGGATCAGTCCTCGTCGGGCAGGACCACGTTCAGTGCCCAGGACACGATCGAGATGATGAGGCCGCCGAGCACGGCGGTCCAGAAGCCGTCGACGTGGAAGCTGAGATTGAACTGGCCCGCCAACCAGGAGGTCAGCATCAGCATCAGCGCATTCACCACGAGGGTGATCAGCCCCAGCGTGAGGATGAACAGCGGCAGGGTGAGCACCTTCACGATCGGCTTGACCACGAAGTTCACCAGGCCGAAGAGCAGGGCGACCAGGATCAGGGTGAGCACCTTGCGACCGGTGCTGCCGCCCGACAGCGTGATGTCGTCCAGCAGCCAGATGGCCACGGCCAGCGCACCCGCGTTGGCGATCGTCTTGACTACAAAATTCTTCATGTGTCTGATCGTGGCAGACGTGATCGGTGGCGGACACCGGCTGAACAGAAGCAAGGAGCGGACGGGCCATGAAGGCATTCAGGCTGGACGAACTGGAGGCGGAACGTGCCGCCAACGACGGCGCGTATCTGCAGTTCCTGCGGGAGCGGAACATGTCCGTCGGCCTGTACGCGCTGGATGCCGGCGAACTCGACCCGCAGCAGCCGCACCAGCAGGACGAGGTCTACCTCATCGTCAGCGGTCGTGCCTCGATCACCGTGGGCATGGAGACCACGCAGGTGGGCAGGGGAAGCGTGGTGTACGTACCGGCCGGCGTGGCCCACAAGTTCCACCACATCACCGAGGATCTGCGGGTCATGGTGGTCTTCTCTCCGCCCGAGAGCTGAGCCCGGCTCTCAGGGATTCCTCGGGGTTCGATCAGGGGAGATCGAGGGCTCCGGAGCCCCCGCAGGCGACCCCCGCGCCTCTAGCATCGAGTCAGGTACTCACAGGAATGAGGTAGGGACGATGGCTGTGCGGGAGATATTCGCGGGGATGCCCTGGTGGGTGAAGTGGGTCGCGGTGCCCGTCATCGCGATTGTGGTGTTCGGCGGTCTGATCGCCAGCGTGATCGGGTTCGTGATCGGTCTGCTCTTCAATGTCCTGGTCTTCGTCATCCTGGTCGGTGGCCTCGTTTTCGTCGTACGGAAGTTCATGTCCTCCTCGTCCTCGCGCGGCGACTGGTAGGGGCGGGCGGTCACCAGTCGGGCAATTAGCCCAGCTGGGCTAAGCACAGGATGAAATGACGCCCCCTGCTTACACGGCCGATACAGTGGCTGTCCGCTGCCGCCACCTGGGAATTAACTGTCCGTCACCGCTGTGACCAGTGGTTTGTGCGTACGTCCGGTCTCCGGACCTCAGGTTTGCGGTAGGACCGTGGGGGCGGCCCCCACGGACGGGCCGACCGCCCGTCGCTGCCTGGGGGTGACTTTTGACCACGGCATCGAGCACCGCTGTTCCGACGTTGATCGGTTCGGTTCAGCGGGCGTTGAGGCTGTTGGAGGCTGTGGGCGCCCATCGCGACGGGGCGCCCGCGAAGCAGCTCGCACGGGAAGCAGGACTTCCTCTTCCCACCGCCTATCACCTGCTGCGCACCCTCACTCACGAGGGCTACCTGCGCCGCGAGAACGGCGTCTTCCTCTTCGGCACCGCGGCCGAGCGGCTCGTCGACGACGGCTGTCTGCAGAATCGTCGCAGCAGAATGACCCAGTCGCTGGCCCGCTGGCGCGACATCATCGGTGCGCCGGTCTACTGTGCCGTCTACCGCGAGGGTGAGATCGAACTCATCGCGGTCGCCGACGCCCCCCCGGCACCCGCGGTGGACGAGTGGGCCTCGTTCCGGGAGACCGGGCATGCCCATGCGCTCGGTCAGTGTCTGCTCAGCCGGCTCGATGAGAAGGCCCGTGAGGACCATCTGGACCGTCACCCCGTGCAGCCGCTCACCCGCTATTCGTTGCGGGACCGGCCGGCGCTTCTTGAGCGTTTGAGATCGCTGGAGCGAATGGAACCTGTCATCGAACGACAGGAGTACACCCTGGGGACGGTCTGCGCGGCCATCCCGATCACGGCCGGATTCACTGCCGCCGCCATGGCGATTTCCATGCCTCTCGACCAAGAAGATCGATTGCTCCCCGCAGTCGAACGACTACGAAGTGAAGTGGCGAGCCTCTTGCGTTCGTTCGTGTTCTCTATCAGTATCTGAAAAATCACTCCTTGTGATCTGCTATCGCGTGCACCACGATGGCGTCAATAGGGCCAGGGGGATCATTCCTGGCCAGATTCATCTACTGCGGGGTTGGACGATGCGCGAGTCGGTTCAAGCTGAGGTCATGATGAGCTTTCTCGTTTCCGAGGAGCTCTCATTCCGTATCCCGGTGGAACTCCGGTACGAGGTGGGCGATCCGTATGCGATCCGGATGACCTTCCACCTGCCCGGCGACGCCCCTGTCACCTGGGCTTTCGGCCGCGAGCTGCTGCTGGACGGCCTCAACAGCCCCAGCGGCGACGGCGATGTGCACATCAGTCCCACGGAGCCCGAGGGGCTCTCCGACGTCCACATCCGGCTGCAGGTCGGGACGGATCGCGCCCTGTTCAGGGCCGGTACAGCGCCACTCGTTGCGTTTCTCGACCGCACGGACAAGCTCGTGCCCCTCGGGCAGGAGTGCACGCTGAGTGACTTCGAGGGCAGCCTGGAAGAGGCGCTGGGCCGGATCCTGGCCAAGGAACAGAACGCCGGCTGAGGAAGACTGCGCGCACGGCCTACCGTCCCGATCGAACGCCGTATCTGCCGAACGGGTGATATGTGCTCCGCGTCGAGGTGCTCAATGCCTCGCCCTGCGACGCCGGCCCCTCCCGCCCCGTACGGGTGCCGAAGCTCCTGCTTCCGCTCCGAGCCCTGTGCGGTCCGCGGAGACGACCAGTGCCGCGAGCACCGTCGTCACCGGCACCGAGGCGACCAGTCCGATCGAGCCGACCAGCGTCCGGACGATCTCCTCCGCCACCAGCTCGCTGTTGGCCACCGTCCCCACGCTGCTCTGCGCGATCGAGAACAGCAGCAGGAGGGGAAGCGCGGCGCCCGCGTAGGCGAGCACCAGCGTATTGACCACCGAGGCGATGTGGTCGCGACCGATCCTGATCCCTGCCCGGTACAGCTTTCGCGCACCCATGGCCGGGTCCGCCTGGTGCAGCTCCCAGACTGCCGACGTCTGGGTGACCGTCACGTCGTCGAGCACACCGAGCGAACCGATGATGACGCCGGCCAGCAGCAGGCCGCTCAGGTCGATGTGTGGGTAGAGGCCGTGGATCAGACCGGTGTTGTCGTCGGTGTTCCCGGTCAGGCTCGCCCAGCCGATGAAGAGCGAACCGAGCAGCCCGATCAGCAGCAGTGAGATCAGCGTGCCGATGACCGCGACCGAGGTACGGGCGGTCAGACCGTGGCACATGTAGAGCGCGATGAGCATGATCGCGCTGGCCCCGACGACCGCAACGAGTAGCGGATTCGACCCCTGAAGGATCGCGGGGAGGATGAACAGGGTCAGTACGGCGAACGACACGGCGAGCGCGACCAGCGCCATCAACCCGCGCATTCTGCCGACGACGACCACTGCGAGAGCGAAGATCCCGGCCAGCAGTGCCATCGGGAACTTCCGGTTCACATCCGTCACGGAGTACTGCAGGTCATGGGGCGCGTCCGGGGCGTACGCCACGACCACCCCCTGACCCTCGCGCAACTGCCGGGGGGCGTCGGGCTGAACGATCTCGACGAACGTGCGCCCCTTGTCGTGCCCGGTCGTCACCTCGACCGTGGCCTTCTCGCACAGCCCCGGTCCCTGGCCGGCGCCCGCGCCCCCCGATGGCGTCGTGGCGCCGCCCGTGACCGGCGTCTGCGCGGCGTTCACGTTCTTGCAGTCGACCTTGTCGACGCTCACCACCCTGCCCTGCTGGGTCTGCCGGTCGAAACCGACACCGGTGCGCTCGTGCGCGGGCGCACCGCCCGGCCATAGGACCATCAGGCCGACAACGACCGCCGTGGCGAACGGGATCAGCACGGCCGCGATGACCTTGCGTAGATGTGTGGAGACCGGTGCAGCGGGTCCGTGGCTGTGCGAATGCCCGTGCTGATGGTCCTGCGTTTCGGGGGCGCTCTGGAGGGACGTCACCGGGCGATCATCGCAAGAAGGAACAGGCCCTCTGTCCAGCACGCCGGAACAGGCGCTAGCGTGGTGGCACCTTTGCACACGCGGGAGCTCGGAGCACCGGGCTGAGAGGGCGCTGATATCCGTACATTCGTACGGGACAGGCTGCGCCGACCGCCGAACCTGTTACCGGGTAATGCCGGCGTAGGGAGTAGGTCTCATGACCACATCGGACGCACGCACGCCTGCCTCGAACCAGAGCGACGAGGCCGGACAGTCCATCGGCTGGCACAAGGGATACGTCCAGGGCCCGCGCCCGGACCTCCGGGTGCCGGTGCGAAAGGTGCACCTCACCAACGGCAAGGACGTGACGCTGTACGACACGTCGGGGCCGTACACCGATCCCACCACCGAAACCGACGTACGGCGCGGTCTCGCACCCCTGCGGGAGAACTGGATCATCGCCCGCGGCGACACCGAGGAGTACGCGGGCCGCCCCGTCCGCCCCGAGGACGACGGGCTCAAGCACACCTCGCCGCGCGGCGGACTGCGTAACCTCGACGCCGTCTTCCCCGGCCGTCCGCGTCAGCCGCGCCGCAGCCGCGACGGGCAGCCCGTCACCCAGCTCGCGTACGCCCGCCGGGGCGAGATCACCCCGGAGATGGAGTACGTGGCGATCCGGGAGAACGTCGAACCCGAGTTCGTACGCGAGGAGATCGCGGTCGGCCGGGCGGTCCTGCCGGCCAACGTCAACCACCCGGAGATCGAGCCGATGATCATCGGCAAGCGGTTCCTGGTGAAGGTCAACGCCAACATCGGCAACTCCGCGGTCACTTCCTCCATCGAGGAGGAGGTCGAGAAGATGACCTGGGCGACGCGATGGGGCGCCGACACGGTCATGGACCTCTCCACCGGCCGCAATATTCACACCACCCGTGAGTGGGTGCTTCGCAACTCCCCCGTGCCGATCGGCACCGTGCCCCTTTACCAGGCCCTCGAAAAGGTCGACGGCAGGGCGGAGGAGCTGACCTGGGAGATCTACAAGGACACCGTGATCGAGCAGGCCGAGCAGGGCGTCGACTACATGACGGTCCACGCCGGCGTGCGGCTGCCGTATGTCCCGCTCACCGCCCGGCGCAAGACCGGGATCGTCTCCCGCGGCGGGTCGATCATGGCTGCGTGGTGCCTGGCGCACCACAAGGAATCGTTCCTGTACGAGAACTTCGAGGAGCTCTGCGAGATCCTCGCGACGTACGACGTGACGTACTCGCTGGGCGACGGACTGCGCCCCGGTTCGATCGCCGATGCCAACGACGAGGCGCAGTTCGCCGAACTGCGCACGCTGGGCGAGCTCAACTCGGTCGCCAAGCGGTTCGGCGTCCAGACCATGATCGAGGGCCCGGGCCATGTCCCGATGCACAAGATCAAGGAGAACATCGACCTCCAGCAGGAGATCTGCGAGGAGGCGCCGTTCTACACGCTCGGCCCGCTGACCACCGATATCGCCCCGGCGTACGACCACATCACCTCGGGAATCGGCGCGGCGATGATCGCCTGGTGGGGGACGGCGATGCTCTGTTACGTCACGCCCAAGGAGCACCTGGGCCTGCCCAACCGGGACGACGTGAAGACGGGCGTCATCACCTACAAGATCGCGGCCCACGCTGCGGACCTCGCCAAGGGGCACCCGGGAGCGCAGGGCTGGGACGACGCACTGTCGGACGCGCGGTTCGAGTTCCGCTGGGAGGACCAGTTCAACCTGGCACTCGACCCGGACACGGCCCGGGAGTTCCACGACGAGACGCTGCCGGCCGAGCCGGCGAAGACGGCCCACTTCTGTTCGATGTGCGGCCCGAAGTTCTGCTCGATGAAGATCAGCCGAAGCATCTCGGAGCAGTTCGGCGGCGACGAGCCCGCGGCGACCGAGGCCGAGATCGCCGAGGGCATGATGAAGAAGTCGGCGGAGTTCGCGGCCGCCGGCAACCGGGTGTACCTCCCGCTCACCGACTGAGCTTTTTGTTTAACCTCGCCGGGTCACCTGACCTGCTGATCTTGCCTTGTTTCTGAGACAGCAGGACGGCCGTTCTTCACGCTTCGAGGTGTCGAGCAACGTCGCGTGAAGGAACGGCCGCTGTGAAGAGTCTGGCCCCTGCAGGTCCCGCTGACGCAGCACTGAGCGTGCTGTCCCACTTTCGTGTCGAGTTCTACGACTGCCTCTACTCCCGTGCGGATGCGCTCTTCGAGCTGACCGACGCAGTGCTGTGCGCGGACGGTCCGGTGACGTCGCTGGCCGAGCTGACGCTGACGGCCGAGCACCGGCGCGGGCACGGGGCGATGTACGACGCGGTCAACCACGGCTGGCTGGAACCACGCCGCCTGCGCAGGCTCCTCGCCTCCACACCGCTGCCGCGTGCCGCCGACGGGCGGATCGTCCTCGCGGTCGATGTGAGCAACTGGCTGCGTCCCGACGCCCCGACCAGCCCGGACCTGCTGTTCTGCCATGTCTACGGGCGAGGCCGCAGCGCCGACCAGTTCATCCCCGGCTGGCCCTACTCCTTCGTCGCCGCCCTGGAAACAGGACGCACATCGTGGACCGCTGTGCTGGACGCGATCCGCCTGGGCCCTGCCGACGACGCCACGGCGGTGACTGCCGCCCAACTCCGCGACGTCTTCACCCGGCTCCTGCGAGCCGGCCAGTGGAAGCCCGGTGACCAGGACATTCTCATCGTCATGGACTCCGGCTACGACGTCACCCGCCTCGCCTACGTCCTGGCGGACCTGCCCGTCGAGCTGGTCGGCCGGCTGCGCTCGGACCGGGTGATGCTCCGTGACGCCGGACCGCGCCGTTCCACTCCGCGCGGCGGGCAGCCCCGCAAGCACGGCGGTGTCCTCACCTTCTCCAAGCCGGACTCCTGGCACACCCCCGACCAGGCCACCACCTGCACCACCACCCGCTACGGCACGGCCGAAACCCTCGCCTGGGACCGGATGCATCCCCGCCTGACCACCCGCGGCCCCTGGCTCGACCACTGCGGTGAACTCCCCCTGATCCACGGCACGTTGATCCGGCTGAAGGTCGAGCACCTGCCCGGCGACCGCGACCCGAAACCGGTCTGGCTGTGGTCCTCACGCACCGCGATGACCAGCACGGACGTCGACCTGCGCTGGCAGGCATTCCTGCGGCGCTTCGACCTGGAGCACACCTTCCGGCTGTTCAAGCAGACCCTCGGCTGGACCGTCCCCAAGGTCCGCGACCCACACACCGCCGACCTGTGGACCTGGCTGATCATCGCCGCCCACACCCAACTCCGCCTCGCCCGACCGCTCGCCGAGGACCTCCGCCGCTCCTGGGAACGGCCAGCCGAACCCCGCCGTCTCACCCCCGCCCGCGTCCGCCGGGGGTTCCGCCACCTCCGCGCGAAGACCGCCCGTCCCGCAGGAGTGCCCAAACCCTCCCGGCCCGGCCCCGGACGCCCACCCGGCTCCAAGAACCGCAGGCCAGCCCCACGGCACGAACCCGGGAAGACCGTGAAACGAGCCGAAACCCTCACCGAACACGTCCGCCTGAAACAGCAGCGAGGTTAAAGATCAAGCTGAGTAGCCGTACCGGAACGGCCCGCGGCCCCCGGAAGCCACCGGGGGAGCCGCGGGCCGCTCCACCCGCCGGCTGCCGGTGGCAGCCGTTACGTTTCCCGCGTGGCCAGGCCGGCAGGGGAGGCGCAGGGGTGAGTGACGTGGAATCGGTTGTCCTGGTCTCCTGTGCGGAGGAGTGGGATCTTGCGGCGTGCGCTGTGGAGGCCGCCGACCCGTGAGGCGGCGACGGCCCTGGTGGACCGAGCGTTGCTGATCCCAGGGCCCGTGGTGCCACGGCTGGTGATCCTCCACCCCTCACGAGGCAGGCCGGGCCGCGGCGCCCGGTCAGTCCGGTTCGTGTTCCGGGCCGCCGAAGTCCGGACTGGTGAAGTCCGGGCTCGTGAACGACGGGCGGGGGCCCGCCGCCGGCCCCTCGTCCGGCCCCGTGAAGTCCGGTCTGCTGTAGCCGATCTTCGGGATTCGGTTGACCGACGGTTGCGGTGCGCGCGATGCGGCGCGTGCGGTGGGATCGGCGAGTGCGTTGCGCAGGAACGGCAGGATGCCGCGCTCCAGCAGCGCATGACGCCAGGCCTCCCTAGCGCGCGCCACCTCCTCCGGCAGTTCGTCCTCGGCGTCCTCGGCGGGCAGCGCGGTCGATCCGTTGCGCAGCGCCGTGATGAGCAGTCCGACGGCGGCGGCCAGTATCGCGGCCGCAGTGGCTGCCGCGAAGAACCACCCGGCGGCGACCATGGTGTCGGCGAACGAGGGGGGTCGGCTGAGCATCTTCAGCAGGTAGCCGACCAGCAGGAAGATCAGTGCGGCGGTGCCCGCGAGCATCGGTGCCAGGACCGTGACGACCGCCCCTATCCCGGCGCCCGGCCGGTCCGGATCGTCCGCGTCGGAGCCGAGGCCCGAGCCCTGGGCGGAGTCGGCGGCCGGTCCGCGCAGCTCTTCGCGGGCCTTCACATAGTGGTCGTACTCGGTGGCCGCCGCCGTGGTGATCAGCGCCGTGGCGTTCAGTGCCATGGTGCGCAGCTGTTCCGCGTTGAGCCGTTCGCCGACTCCGGCGAGATCCGGTCGTTCGTGAGCGTGACGCAGCGCGTCGCCGAGGATCCGCTCGTACTCGGGTCGGTCCTCGGCCAGCAGGTGCGGAGCGCTGTTCATGTGCATCCCCCGATGCTCCGTTGGGCCTGACTGCCCGCTTTGGCCGGGCAGTTGGGCGGAAACGGAGGAGAGCCTGCTACTGATACGCCGATGGTAGAGCGCCCACGGCACGGGGTGACAGGGGGTTTCCGTAAATAGGCCCAGTGTTCGGCGTGGTCAGGTCGTGGATGCGTTTTCCCCGAAGACCGTCAGTCATGCAACGGCAGCTTGACGACCAGTAGCTTTCCGGCCATGGTCACACCGCCGTCCATGGCGATCGCGAGCCCGTCCGCGTACACGTGCGGGCCCTCCACCACGGGTCCGGAGCTGTCCTCGCCGTCCTCCGAGCCGACCTCGCCGAGGAGATACGGAATGGGGCTGTGACCATGGACGATGCGCTGTCCGCCGTAGGCCGCCATCAGCTCCTGGACCGCCTGCGGACCCGCCTCGTCGCGGAAGGCGAACCGCTTGGTGAGCTTGCGGAAGAGGTCCCAGCACTCGTCTGCGTCGTTACGCGTGAGAATGGCGTGCACGGTGTCATTGACGTCCTCGATGGTGGAGCCGTAATCGAGGTACGCCGTCGTGTCGGAGTGCATCAACAGATGCCCGTCCTCCTCGACGACCGCGTCGAGCCGGGACATCCACTGGAGGTGGTGGTCCTGGAGCCGCTCCATGTCGTTCTTCTGGCCGCCGTTGAGCAGCCAGGCGGCCTGGAACGTGGCGGTGCCGGCTCCGGAGTTCACCGGTGTGTCGCCGAACCGCTTGGCACCGATGAGCAGCAGTTCGTGGTTGCCCATCAGAGCTTTGCAGTAGCCGCCCGCGGCCGCGGCCTCGGCGGACAGGCGCATGACGAGTTCGATGACGCCGACGCCGTCCGGACCGCGGTCGGTGAAGTCGCCGAGGAACCAGAGCCGGGCGTTGCCCGCGGCCCACTGGCCCTCCGCGTCGATGAGCCCCTGTTCGGCCAGGGCGGCGTGGAGTTCGTCCAGATAGCCGTGGACGTCGCCGACGACGTGCAGCGGTCCGAGCCCCGGGTCCTGGGCGGGCCGAGGGTCGGGGACCGTCTGCACCTGGACGGTGTCACCGAGGTTGATCACGGGAAGATCGCGCGCGGTGGGCGTGTAGCCCTCCGGCTCGTCCGCCGGAACGGCACTGCCCGGATGCGGCGCCGCGGGTGGCACCGGAGTCTGCGCATAGGGCGGCACGCGGAAGTCACGCAACGTCGCCGTCCGCACCACGGGTTCCTGACCGGCCCCCTGTGTCATCGACCCCTCCACCACCGTCGCGCCGCCGTACACCTGACGGGCCCTGCTGGTCGGGGTGGTCCGCGGTGTCGTGCGCCCATCATAGGAATGCGGATCGTGCTGTGTGACGCACCAGGGGTGGTGAATCCCGGCGCACGCGAGGTTCACCAGTCGATTTGTCCCAATTTTACTGATCAGTCCCCTGAAGGGGCCCGCGGGGCGCTGACCGTGGTGCGGGGCGGACGGCGTTGCGAGGACGTCCGCACGATGAGTTCCGTCGGTATGACCTGTTCCACCGGGCCGTCCTGGTCGACGCCTTCGATGGCGTCGATGAGGAGCTGGACGACCGCCGTACCGATCCGGCGCGGTTTGAGCGAGAGCGTGGTGATGGGCGGCTCGGTCGTCGCGTACACGGTGGACTCGCTGCAGCAGACGAGCAGCAGGTCCTCGGGGACGCGCAGGCCGTACCGACGGGCGGCCGCCAGCAGATCGGTGCCATTGGGATCGAAGAGCCCGTAGACGGCGTCGGGCCGGTCCGGGCGGGCGAGCAGACGGTCGGCGGCGACCGCCCCCGCGCACGGGTCGTGGGCGGGATAGGACTCGTACACCGGGTCCTGGCCCACGCGCTCGCACCAGTGGAGGTACGCGGTGGTGGAGAGGCGGGTGTACGTGTCGGTGGTGGTGCCGGTGAGCAGACCGATGCGGCGGGCCCCGGCGGCGGCGAGATGGTCGAGGAGGTCGAGCACGGCGGCCCGGTGGTCGTTGTCGACCCAGGCGGTGACCGGGAGGGTCCCGGCCGGGCGGCCGTCCGAGACGACGGGCAGCCCCTGCCGGACGAGTTCGGTGACGACCGGGTCCTGGTCGGAGGGGTCGATGACGACAGTGCCGTCGAGGGCGACGTTCGACCAGACGTCATGGCGTGAGGTGGCGGGGAGAATGACGAGGGCGTAGCCGCGGGCGAGAGCGGCGGAGGTGGCCGCCCTGGCCATCTCGGCGAAGTAGGCGAATTCGGTGAAGGTGAAAGGTTCATCCCCGTACGTCGTCACGGTCAGGCCGATGAGGCCGGACTTGCCGGTACGGAGGGTTCGGGCCGCGGCGGACGGGCGGTAGCCCAGACGCTCGGCGACTTCGCGGACATGGCGGCGGGTGGCGTCCGGGAGCCTGCCCTTGCCGTTGAGCGCGTCGGAGACGGTCGTGATGGAGACCCCGGCGGCGGCGGCCACATCCCGGATTCCCGCTCGTCCCTGCCGACCGCCGCGCCGGGGGGTCTCCGTCCGGCTCACCTGGTGCTTCCCTGCTGCTGTCATGGCGAGCCGATAGTAGGGCTCGCGCGGACGGTTGGCCCGGCCGCATATTCACCCGTCGACAGGCACGTTTCTGCATGGTCACATAGCCGCAAATGCCTGGCAAAACAAGGGTGTTGGCGGGACGAACCGTAGTGTGTCATGCACTGAGGAGGATGGGCCTACTCAATGGTCGATGTTTCGAAGAGGTCTCAACTCACCTCTTCGAGGGATGCGCGCCACGGAGTGAGCCACCGGCGCGCGCCAGTACGAGGAACGCTCCCCTCACTCCCGGGCCCATCGGGCGATTCCGCTGCTCTGCCATTCGCAGCGGCGCGCAATCCTCATAAGGTGAGCAGTATTGATGTGTGCGACGGTCGAGGAGGACCTGCGGTGAGCGAGACGAGCCCCAAGCTGCGCGCCGAGCTGGACGGCGTCCCTGCCTATGTGCCGGGCAGGCCGGCGGCGGCCGGCGGACCGGTCGCATTCAAGCTGTCCTCCAACGAGAACCCGTATCCGCCGCTGCCCGGGGTAATGGAGTCCGCCCTGGCCGCGGCCGCGAACTTCAACCGCTACCCGGACATGGCGTGCACCGGTCTGATGAACGAGCTGGCCGACCGGTTCGGCGTGCCCGTCTCGCATCTCGCCACCGGCACCGGTTCCGTCGGGGTGGCGCAGCAACTGCTCCAGGCCACCTCGGGCCCGGGCGACGAGGTCATCTACGCCTGGCGCTCCTTCGAGGCGTACCCGATCATCACCCAGGTCAGCGGAGCGACCTCGGTGAAGGTTCCGCTTACCGACGGCGAGGTGCACGACCTCGACGCGATGGCGGACGCGATCACGGACCGCACCCGGATGATCTTCGTCTGCAACCCGAACAATCCGACCGGGACCGTGGTGCACAGGGCCGAGCTGGAGCGGTTCCTGGACCGGGTGCCGGGCGATGTGCTCGTGGTGCTGGACGAGGCGTACAAGGAGTTCATCCGCGACATCGACGTGCCGGACGGCATCGAGATCTACCGGGACCGGCCCAATGTGGCGGTGTTGCGGACGTTCTCCAAGGCCTACGGTCTGGCCGGTCTGCGGGTCGGGTTCGCGGTGGCCCATGAGCCGGTGGCGGCGGCGCTGCGCAAGACGGCGGTGCCGTTCGGGGTCAGCCAACTGGCACAGGACGCGGCGGTCGCCTCGCTGCGCGCCGAGGACGAACTTCTCGGCCGGGTCGGCTCTCTGGTCTGCGAGCGCGTCCGGGTGCACAAGGCTCTCGTGGACCAGGGCTGGACCGTTCCGGAGTCCCAGGCCAACTTCGTCTGGCTGCGGCTGGGCGACCGTACGGTCGACTTCGCCGGGTTCTGCGAGCGGGCCGGTGTCGTGGTCAGGCCGTTCGCAGGCGAGGGCGTGCGGGTCTCGATCGGTGAGGACGAGGCGAACGACGTGTTCCTGAGGGTGGCGGAGGCGTACCGCAAGGAGCTGTAGCGCGGCGCGTCCGGCCCGGGTGTACCGGAAGGCCCCGTACCTCTCGTTTCTCGAGGTGCGGGGCCTTCGCGTGGAGCGTCCCGATAGGGACCCCCCCTCGAACATCCCGGAAGTCTGTGCGTCATAATGCTTGTGAATGTGAACGCGTTCACAAGCGTGTCCTGTTTCTCCAGTGATCAGTCGGATTAACAGGGCGAACTGCCGCTGCGGCTACGGCGACGTAAGGAGAGACGACGTGGAGCTGGCTCTGGCGCCCGAGACCCTCGCGCGATGGCAATTCGGTATCACCACCGTCTACCACTTCCTTTTCGTTCCTCTGACGATCTCGCTCGCCGCGCTCACCGCCGGCCTGCAGACCGCCTGGGTGCGGACGAACAATCAGAAGTACCTCAGGGCGACCAAGTTCTGGGGCAAGCTCTTCCTGATCAACATCGCCATGGGCGTCGTCACCGGCATCGTCCAGGAGTTCCAGTTCGGCATGAACTGGTCCGACTACTCACGGTTCGTAGGCGACATCTTCGGCGCTCCGCTCGCCTTCGAGGCGCTGATCGCCTTCTTCTTCGAATCCACCTTCATCGGGCTGTGGATCTTCGGCTGGGACAAGCTGCCGAAGAAGATCCACCTCGCCTGCATCTGGATGGTCTCGATCGGAACCATCCTCTCCGCGTACTTCATCCTCGCGGCCAACTCCTGGATGCAGCACCCGGTCGGCTACCGGATCAACAAGGAACGCGGCCGGGCCGAGCTCACCGACTTCTGGCATGTGCTCACCCAGAACACCGCTCTCGCCCAGTTCTTCCACACCATCACGGCGGCCTTCCTGGTCGGCGGCGCGTTCATGGTCGGCATCGCCGCCTTCCACCTGGCGCGCAAGAAGCACATCCCGGTGATGCGCACCTCGCTCCGGCTCGGACTGGTCACCGTCGTGATCGCCGGTCTGCTCACCGCTGTCAGCGGTGACATGCTCGGCAAGGTCATGTTCAAGCAGCAGCCGATGAAGATGGCCGCGGCCGAGGCGCTGTGGGAAGGGCAGTACTCGGCCCCCTTCTCGATCTTCGCGGTCGGAGACGTGGCCAAGGGTCACAACACCGTGGAGATCTCAATCCCGGGGGTGTTGTCCTTCCTTGCGGACGACAACTTCAATTCGTACGTCCCCGGCATCAACGACATCAACAAGGCCGAGCAGGAACGGTTCGGCCCCGGCGACTACCGGCCCAACATCCCGGTCGCCTTCTGGAGCTTCCGCTGGATGATCGGCTTCGGCATGGCGTCCTTCGCCCTCGGCCTGCTCGGACTGTGGCTGACGCGGAAGAGGTTCATGCTGCCGCCGGGGCTGCGGACCGGTGAGGACGAAGTGCCGCGCCTGGTCCTCTTCAAGAACAAGGCGCTCAGCCCGAAGCTCGCCAGGCTCTACTGGATCGTCGCCCTGTGGACGCTCCTCTTCCCGCTGATCGCCAACTCCTGGGGCTGGATCTTCACCGAGACGGGCCGCCAGCCCTGGGTCGTCTACGGGGTGCTGCAGACGCGCAACGCGGTCTCCCCCGGCGTCTCGCAGGGCGAGGTACTCACCTCGATGATCCTCTTCACCCTGCTCTACGCGGTGCTCGCCGTGATCGAGGTCAAGCTGCTCGTGAAGTACATCAAGGCCGGACCGCCGGAACTCACGGAGTCCGACCTCAACCCGCCCACCAAGATCGGCGGCGACGACCACGACGACGCCGACCGGCCGATGGCCTTCTCCTACTGAGAGCAGAGGAGCTGAGAGATGGAACTCCACGACGTCTGGTTCGTGCTCATTGCCGTCCTCTGGATCGGCTACTTCTTCCTGGAGGGATTCGACTTCGGGATAGGTGTCCTCACCAAGCTGCTGGCCCGTGACCGCAAGGAACGGCGGGTCCTGATCAACACGATCGGGCCCGTCTGGGACGGCAACGAGGTGTGGCTGCTCACCGCGGGCGGCGCGACGTTCGCCGCCTTCCCCGAGTGGTACGCCACGCTGTTCTCCGGGTTCTACCTGCCGTTGCTGATCATCCTGCTCTGCCTGATCGTGCGCGGTGTCGCCTTCGAGTACCGGGCGAAGCGGCCCGAGGAGCGGTGGCAGACCAACTGGGAGAACGCGATCTTCTGGACCTCGCTGATCCCCGCCCTGCTCTGGGGCGTGGCCTTCGGGAACATTGTCCGGGGCGTGAAGATCAACGCCGACATGGAGTACGTGGGCAACTTCGGGGACCTGCTCAACCCGTACGCGATCCTCGGCGGACTGGTCACGCTCTTCCTCTTCACCTTCCACGGCGCGGTGTTCGCGGGGCTCAAGACAGTCGGGGACATCCGGGAACGGGCGCGGAGGCTGGCATTCAAGCTGGGACTGGTCACCGCGGTGCTCTCCCTGGGCTTCCTGATCTGGACCCAGGTCGACCACGGCGACGGCTGGAGCCTGCTCGCGATGATCACCGCCGTGGTGGCGCTGGTCGGAGCGATCGGTGCCGTCGCGGCGGGGCGCGAGGGCTGGTCGTTCGCGCTCTCCGGGCTGACCATCACGGCCGCGGTCGCGATGCTCTTCCTGGCGCTCTTCCCGAACGTCATGCCGTCCTCGCTGAACGACGCCTGGAGCCTCACGGTCACCAACGCCTCGTCCACGCCGTACACGCTGAAGATCATGACCTGGTGCGCGGGGATCGCTACTCCCGTGGTGATGATTTACCAGGGCTGGACGTACTGGGTGTTCCGCAAGCGGATCGGTACACAGCACATCGCTGAAGCGCACTGACGCGCCGGGGACGTGTCCCGGCGGCTCGCGGCCGAGCCCGATCCGCCGGACACGTCCTGGGGACGGTCCGACACGTCCCGCCTGGTCCACCGCCCGAGCTCATTGGGGATGTTTCACGTGAAACCGATCGACCCGCGCCTTCTCCACTACGCCCGTGCCACCCGCCTCTTCCTGGCGGCCGTGGTAGCACTCGGAGTGGTCGGGGCGGCGCTGGTCATCGCCCAGGCCATGCTCATCGCCGAAGTGGTGGTGGGAGGGTTCGAGGACGGGCTGACCGTTGCTGAGCTGTGGACCCCGCTGGTGCTGCTGGCGGCTGTCGCGCTCGGCCGGGGGCTGGTCTCCTGGCTGACCGAGCTCGCCGCGTACCGGGCCAGCGCGGCGGTCAAGTCCGAGCTCCGCAGCCGACTGCTCGACCGCGCCGCGGCGCTCGGACCGGACTGGCTGAGCGGGCGGCGCACCGGCTCGCTGGTGGCGCTTGCCACCCGTGGTGTCGACGCGCTGGACGACTACTTCGCGCGCTACCTGCCGCAGCTCGGGCTCGCGGTCGTCGTGCCCGTGGCGGTCCTCGCCAGGATCGTCACCGAGGACTGGGTCTCGGCCGCGATCATCGTCATCACGCTGCCGCTCATCCCGCTCTTCATGATCCTGATCGGCTGGGCCACCCAGTCCCGGATGGACCGCCAGTGGCGGCTGCTCTCCCGGCTCTCCGGACACTTCCTCGACGTGGTCGCCGGACTGCCGACGCTGAAGGTCTTCGGCCGGGCCAAAGCCCAGGCCGAGTCCATCCGCACCATCACGTCGCAGTACCGCCGGGCCACCCTGCGGACTCTGCGGATCGCGTTCCTGTCCTCCTTCGCCCTGGAACTTCTCGCCACCCTGTCGGTGGCGCTGGTCGCCGTCACCATCGGCATGCGGCTCGTGCACGGCGAACTGGACCTCTACACCGGCCTGGTGGTGCTGATCCTCGCGCCCGAGGCATACCTGCCGATCCGGCAGGTCGGGGCGCAGTACCACGCCGCCGCCGAGGGGCTCTCGGCCGCCGAGGAGATCTTTGCGGTCCTGGAGACCGAGGTGCGGGCGAGCGGTACGGCGGACGTCCCGCAGTCGCTGAGGCTGGAGCTGGAGGGGGTGACGGTACGGCACGAGGGGCGTACCGCTCCGTCGCTGGACAGGGCCTCGCTGGTGGTCGAGGAGGGGGAGACCGTCGCCCTGGTCGGCCCGAGCGGAGTCGGGAAGTCCACCCTGCTCCATGTGGTGCTGGGGTTCGCGGAGCCCGACGAAGGGCGGGTGCGCGTCGGCGGTGCGGATCTGGCGGCACTTGCGCCCGAGCGCTGGCGGGAGCGGATCGCCTGGGTGCCGCAGCGCCCGCATCTCTTCGCGGGCACGATTGCGGAGAATGTACGGCTGGCCCGGCCGGACGCGGACGACGATGCGGTGACGGCGGCGTTGCGGGACGCGGGGGCGTACGACTTCGTGGTGGACCTTCCCGACGGTGCGCAGACACTGCTCGGCGAGGACGGCGCGGGACTCTCCGCCGGCCAGCGGCAACGGCTTGCACTTGCCCGGGCGTTCCTCGCCGACCGGCCGCTGCTGTTGCTCGACGAGCCGACTGCGAGCCTGGACGGCGAGACGGAGGCGGGGATCGTCGACGCGGTACGGAGGTTGGCCGCGGGCCGGACCGTGCTGCTCGTCGTGCACCGGCCGGCGCTGCTCGCGGTCGCCGACCGAGTGGTGACACTGGAACCGGGCGTGGCACCGGAATCCGCGGCGGCCACGGAGCCGGTCGGGGCGGACGGACCGGCGCGCGCCTCCGATGACGTACCCAACGGCGTGCGGGAGCCCGAGGTGCTGCGGGAGACCACGGCACGGTCCGGCCACGTGCTCGCCCGGGTCCGGGATGCCGCAGGGGAACACCGCGGACAGCTGGCACTTGCGCTCCTGCTGGGCAGCCTCGCCCTGGGCTCGGCTGTCGGGCTCATGGCCGTCTCCGGTTGGCTGATCTCCCGTGCCTCCGAACAGCCTCCGGTGCTCTATCTGATGGTCGCCGTGACCGCGACCCGTGCTTTCGGGCTCGGCCGCGCCGTCTTCCGCTACGCCGAGCGTCTCGTCTCGCACGACGCGGTGCTCAAGATGCTCGCCGAGCTGCGCGTCGCCGTGTACCGCGGACTGGAACGCATCGCGCCGGCCGGGCTGGCCCGGACCCGGCGCGGAGACCTGCTGTCCCGGCTCGTCGCCGATGTGGACGCGCTGCAGGACTACTGGCTGCGGTGGCTGCTGCCCGCCGGGACCGCGGCGGTCGTGGGGATGGCGGCCGCCGGGTTCACCGGCTGGCTGCTGCCCCAGGCAGGCCTCGTGCTCGCTGTCGGGCTGCTGCTGGCCGGCGTCGGGGTGCCGCTGGTGACCGGTGCCTGCGCCCGCCGCGCGGAACGTCAACTGGCGCCCGCGCGAGCCGATCTGGCCACCCGGATCACCGATCTGCTCGGCGGGACGGCCGAACTGACCGTTGCGGGTGCCCTGCCCGCGCGTTCGGCGCGGACCCGCGAAGCCGACGGCGTCCTGACCCGGATCGCGGCCCGGGCGGCAACGGCCACCGCGCTCGGGGGCGGGCTCTCCGCCGTGATCTGCGGTCTGACGGTCGTCGCTGCCGCACTCGTCTCCGTGCCGGCGGTCCTCGACGGACGGCTGGCGGGAGTGGAGCTCGCGGTGGTGGTGCTCACTCCGCTCGCCGCGTTCGAGGCCGTGACCGGCCTGCCGCTCGCCGTGCAGTACCGGCAGCGGGTCAAGCGGAGTGCGGAGCGGGTGTACGAGGTGCTGGACGCCCCGGTACCGGTGCTCGAACCCGCCGCCCCGGCCGATCCACCCGCCTCTCCCTTCCCGCTGGAAGTATGCGGGTTGGCAGCCCGGTACGCAGGAGCGTCGCGGGACGCCCTGAACTCCGTCGACCTGACGCTGACCGCCGGCCGGCGCATCGCCGTCGTCGGCCCTTCGGGCTCAGGGAAGACCACCCTCGCGCAGGTCCTGCTCCGCTTCCTGGACGCGCGGTCGGGGACGTACCGGATCGGTGGTGTGGAGGCCTCTGCACTGGACGGCGACACTGTCCGGCGGTTCGTCGGGCTGTGTGCCCAGGACGCCCATGTCTTCGACAGCTCCATCCGGGAGAACCTGCGGCTGGCCCGTACCGGCGCGACGGACGACGAACTGCGGGCCGCCCTCGCGCAGGCACGGCTGCTCGACTGGGTGCTGGCGCTGCCCGATGGGCTCGACACGCTCGTCGGCGAGCACGGAGCCCGCCTCTCCGGCGGCCAGCGCCAGCGGCTCGCGCTCGCCCGGGCGCTCCTCGCCGACTTCCCCGTGCTCGTCCTGGACGAGCCCGCCGAACATCTCGACCTGGCGACGGCGGACGCCCTGACGGCGGATCTGCTGACCGCCACCCGGGGCCGCACAACGGTTCTGATCACCCATCGGCTGGCGGGGCTCGAGGCGGTCGACGAGGTCGTCGTGATGGACGCGGGCAGAATCGTGCAGCGCGGTCCGTACACCGATCTCGCGACGGTGGAGGGGCCGTTGAGCCGGATGCTGGAGCGCGAACAGGAGACCGTACAGATCCCGGCTCCCGCAGGGCGGGCGTAGGAGCACCCGGGCGGGCCCGTCGGGCAGGGGTCGGAGCGGTTTGCCGGGCCATCGGCCGACTTTCCTCCCCAAATGGGACTAACTAGGCTCTGGGTATGCCAGAGCCGGACCCGAAGGACTCACTCGAAGCCGCGACGCAGGCGACCCGCAGCCTGCAGGGTCTGTCCACCGAGCTCACCGCCCGCGTCCCGCAGCTGCTGGAAGCCATGCGCTCCGTCGGCACCGGACTCGAACTGCACTCCACCCTCGACCGGATCTGCGAGACCGCTGCCGAACTCGCCCATGCCCGCTACGCCGCCATCGGCGTCGTCGACACCAAGGGCAAGGGACTCTCCGACTTCCTCACGTACGGGGTGTCGGAGGCGGTGGAAGCCGAGATCGGGCACCGGCCCGACGGTCAGAGGGGACTGCTCGGCGCACTCATTCACGACCCGGCACCGGTGCGGCTCGCAGATCTGACAGCCGATCCGAGGTTCGCCGGTTTCCCCGCCGGCCATCCACCGATGCGGACCTTTCTCGGGGTCCCCATCCGCGTACAGGGAGAAATCTTCGGCAATCTCTATCTGGCCGAGAAGGAGGGCGGGGGCGAGTTCAACGACTACGACCTGCACATGGTGCGGGTGCTCGCCACGGAAGCGGGGATCGCCATCGGCAACGCCCGGCTCTACGAGGCGGCGCGCCAGCGCGAGCGGTGGATCGACGGATCGGTGGCCGTGACCACCGCGCTGCTCTCCGGCGGGGACGCGGACGACGCGCTTGCCGTCGTCGCCGAACAGGCCCGCCATCTCGCCGCCTCCGCTGCCGGGATCGTGCTTCTGCCGACCGAGGAGGGCGGTCTGGAGATCGTCGCCGTCTCCGCCGACAGCCCGTCCGCCTCGCTCGGGATGATCATCGGTCCGGAGAGCCCGGTGGTGGCGAAGCTGCTGGCCGGCGAGGCGGTCTTCATGGACGACTCGGCCACCGACTCCCGCATGATCAGCAGGCTGGCCCACCAGTTCGGCCCCAGCATGCTGCTGCCGCTGCACAGCGGTGGGCGGGTGCTCGGCGCGCTCGCCACCCCGCGCGCCCGGGGCGACCGGCCCTTCTCCGAGACCGAGCGGACGCTGGCCACACAGTTCGCCTCGCAGGCCGCACTCGCGCTGATGATGGCCGAGGCACAGCGGGACCGGGAGCGGCTCGCGGTCTACGAGGACCGCGACCGAATCGCCCGCGACCTGCACGACCTGGTCATCCAGCGGCTGTTCGCCACCGGGATGATGCTGGAGAGCGCCCAGCGCGGGTCGGTCGTACCCGAGGTGCAGACCGGAGTGGGGCGGGCCGTGGACGAACTGGACGTGACGATCCAGGAGATCCGCACCGCGATCTTCGCGTTGCAACAGGAACCGGTTGAGGCGCCGTCCGGGCTACGGACCCGCGTCCTGCGCGAGATCAACATGGCGGCCGTCCCGCTGGGCTTCAAGCCGTCGCACCGCTTCCTCGGCCCGGTCGACTCGCTGGTCGGCGAGCTGGCCGGAAAGAACCTGATCGCGGCGCTGCGGGAGGCGCTCTCCAACGCCTTCCGGCATGCCGGGGCGTCCTTGATCGACGTGGTCGTCGACGTGACCGTCACACTGCCCGACGGACGCGACGCGGTGCGGCTGTCGGTCGCCGACGACGGGGTGGGCATTCCGGAGGGCGGGCGGCGCAGCGGGCTGCGGAACCTGGCGCGCAGGGCGGAGTCGCTGGGCGGGTCGAGCTGGTTCGGGCCGGGCCTCGGCGAGGACGGGTGCGGCACGACCGTGGTGTGGGAGGCACCGCTCTGAGGTCTTCGTCGGCGTTCGGGCCTGGGCCCTTCAGCTCTGGCTGCGGTACTTCCGGCGCTCGGCCACGAGCCGCTCGATGACGATCGCGACGCCGTCCTCCTCGTTGGTGACGGTCCGCCCGGAGGCGGCGGCCACCGCGGCCGGGTGGGCGTTGCCCATCGCGTACGAGGTGCCCGCCCAGCTCAGCATCTCCACGTCGTTCGGCATGTCCCCGAAGGCGACGACCTCGGCGGGCGAGATGCCGCGCTCGGCGCAGCACAGCGCGAGGGTGCTGGCCTTGGAGACGCCGAGACCGCTGACCTCCAGCAGAGCTGTCGGGCTGGAGCGGGTGAGGGACGCCCGGTCACCGGCTGCCGTGTGCGCGATGGCGAGGAAGTCGTCCGGGGCCAGCTCGGCGTGGTGTGCGAGGAGCTTCAGTACAGGGGCTCCGGCGCCCGGCGTCTCTTCGTGGAGGAGCTTCTCGGCAGTGGCGACGGTGGCGCCCGGGTCGAGATGGAATGGCGGGTAGGCCGGTTCGTAGTGGATGCCGGTGGCCAGCTCGACAGCGAACGAGGTGCCCGGAGCGGCCGCGCGCAGGGCGTGGACGACTTCGAGGGCGGCGGCGCGTTCCAGCGGGCGGACCTTGAGCAGCCTGCCGCCCGCGTGCAGGTCGGCGATCGCGGCGCCATTCGCGCAGATCGCCAGGCCGTGGCCGTGGACGTGGTCGCTGACGACGTCCATCCAGCGGGCCGGGCGGCCGGTGACGAAGAAGACCTCGATCCCGGCCTCCTCGGCCGCGGCCAGCGCCGCGACCGTGCGGTCCGAGACGGTTTTGTCGTCGCGCAGCAGGGTGCCGTCCAGGTCGGTGGCGATCAGCCGGGGAGCGGCAGGCAGAGGCGAGTCGATAGCTGAGGTCACCCGGTCATTCTCCCGTACGGGGGTGCACGGGTGTGCGGAGGGGCGCGCATATGAGGATGTGCGCCCCTGACCAGGAGAACATGTCTGATGCATATGCCAGGGGTGGTGAGAGGGGCGACCGGTGGTGCGGGTCAGCCGAGCTGGGCCAGCCCTTCGGTGGCGATCCGTTCGAAGACCTTCTCGTCCGCCGCGAAGTCGGAGTCCGCGATCGGCCAGTGGATGACGATCTCCGTGAAGCCCAGCTCGAAATGGGTGCCCGCGAAGTCCACGAACGCGTCGAAGGACTCCAGAGGGCGGTCCGGGGTGAAGCCGGTGAGCAGGATCTTGTCCAGCTCGGCGACATCCCGGCCGATGGCCTCGCAGGCCGTGCCGAGCTTGCTGACCTGCCCGCGAATGGCTGCCACGGACTGCTCCGGGGTACCCGTCTCGAACAGCTTGGGGTCGCCGGTGGTGACCCAGGCCTGACCGTACTGCGCGGCGAGCTTCAGCCCGCGCGGACCGGTCGCGGCCACCGCGAACGGCAGCCGGGGCAGCTGCACACAGCCGGGTACGTTCCGGGCCTCGTTCGCCGCGTACAAATCGCCCTCATAGGTGACGGACGGCTCCCGCAGCAGCTGGTCGAGGAGCGGTACGAACTCGGCGAAGTGGTCGGCCCGCTCGCGCGGCGTCCATGGTTCCTCGTCGCTCCTGCGCAGCGTGGTGGCATCGAAACCGTTGCCGCCCGCGCCAATACCGAGGGTGATCCGTCCGTCGGAGACGTCGTCCAGCGTGATGAGGTCCTTGGCCAGGGTGACCGGGTGCCGGAAGTTGGGGGAGGTGACGAGGGTGCCCAGGCGCAGCCGCTCGGTGGCGGCCGCCGCGGCGGTCAGGGTCGGCACCGCGCCGAACCACGGTCCGTCGCGGAAGCTCCGCCAGGCCAGATGGTCATACGTGTACGCGGCGTGGAATCCCAGTTCCTCGGCTCGCTGCCAGACCTTCCGGCCCTCGCTCCAGCGGTGAATCGGCAGAATTACAGTGCTCAGACGCATACATACGACCATACGGCGGGAGGGCTGCGGAGCAGAGACGCGTCAGCAGACGCTGCGGCCGAGCCGCGGCGACCGTGTGCAGCGCGGGACGAGCTCCTTGTACGTCTCGTCGCCCGGGCGGCACGATCCGCCACCAGCCGGGCGGGAAGATCGTGCCCTTCACATGGGCCATGCCGGTGTGGACCGCCTGCAGGAGGCCGGGTACGCAGTCGCGCCGAATGTCGGGGAACTCGATGTCCTCGACGGTGATCTTCGCGTCGTCGTCCGGGAACACCTGAACCGTGATGGCCGGGGGCAATCAGTTCGACGAAGGCCTTGTGCGGTCGGGACGGGGAGCCGACGCGGATCCGGGACCGCCGGGAGGGCAGGCGGGACGGGCAGACGACGGCCGGGGAGGCGGGTGGGTCGGGTTCAGCCGGGAAAGCGGAGGAACTCCGGTGGCACGGAGTCGGTGAGCCAGACCCCGTTCGCGCTGACGTAGAAGAGGTGGCCGGCGCGGTGCATCGCGCCCGCGTCCACCGAGAGGATCACGGGCCTGCCGCGTCGGGCGCCGACGCGGGTAGCCGTCTCACGGTCGGCCGAGAGGTGGACGTGGAGCCGATTCATGGGGCGGAGCCCCTCGGTGCGGATCGCGTCGAGGGCGCGGCCCACGGTGCCGTGGTAGAGGTACGCGGGCGGCTCGGACGGAGGCAGACCGAGGTCCACCGGGACGGTGTGGCCCTGGCTCGCCCGAATGCGGTCGCCTTCGATCGCGTAGCGCTGTTTGTCATTGGCGGCCACGACATGGTCGAGCTCGGCACGGGTGATGGGGAAGCCGTGCCTGGCCGCCGCCCGGAGGAGCTCGTCGATCGTCACCCAGCCGTTCGGGTCGAGACGGATCCCGATCCGCTCGGGCTGGTGCCGCAGATGCTTTGCGAGGTACTTGGACACCTTGACGGTACGTCTCTCATCCATCCGGACAGAGTGCCTGTGGCGATCTCGTCGGCGCACCGGAATTTGCTCACGATTCGCACCAACGATTTTCGTCCACAGGTTTGATCCACAAGCAACTGTGGTTATCCACAGGCGAATTGGCGATTCTGTGGACAAGTGGCGCCGCAATCAACCGTTTTGGCCAATTCGCCTTGATTCATGGTGTGATGTGGCAAGTGCGTCCAATGTTCTTGCGTGTACCTCACGTTCAGTGGCGGCGGCGACAAAGGCGGCGACGTTCTGCGGACCAACCAGACGCTGTACGGCCTGCATTGTTTCCGGCGGCAGTGGCACGGAACGCGGCTCGCTCGTCGAGGGTCCCGGGATGAGCGGTGTGTCCGCGCCGAGATGGTGCTGCAGATGACGTGTGGCGAACGTCCGCATGGCCCGGGCCAGTTCCGCGTCCACTGTCTGCTGGGCGAGCGGGCGGAGCCGACGGACCAGCGAGGCGGCCTCGGCCGCGTCCGCGTCCGTCGGTGGACGATGACCGAGGTAGCGAGCGAACACATGCTCGGTGGTGAACTCCAGGAAGCGGGAGGCGATGTGCTCGACCTGACCGCGAAGTTCCCGCAGATGGCCGGAGATTGCGGTGAGCGGTACCCCTGCGGCATGCAACTCGAATGCTACCGAGAGCTCTTGTGGGCTCGGGACCAGAAACTCGTCGTCCCGGCCCGGGATGCGCTCCAGTACGCCGAGCTCGACCGCCTCGGCCACCGCCTGGTCGTCCTGCACGCCGCCGAACTTCGCATGCAGCTCGTCCCGGGTGATCCGGTCGGCCTGCTCGTCCGTCCACGGGCCGTGCACCTCGGCGACGAGCCCGAGCACTCCGCCCAGCCCGCGTCCCGCGTCCCACGCCTCCAGCAGTTCCTTGATACTGGCCAGCGTGTAACCGCGGTCCAGCAGGTCGGCGATCTGCCGGAGCCGGGCGAGATGTGTGTCCCGGTACACATTGGCCCGGCCGCGCCGCTCCGGCGTCGGCAGCAGACCCCGGTCCTGATAGGCCCGGATCGTGCGGACCGTGGCACCGCTCGCATGCGCCAGGTCCTCGATCCGGTACTCGGCAGCGGAACGCGTCGTTACCGCGGACGGCCCGACCCCGCTCACAGCGGCGGCTTCAGCCGGGCGATCCCGCGCAGCGCGCCGGGACTGAGCCGGGACAGGAAGCGGGAGGCCCGTGCCTCCGGTGTCACCGGCACCACGGCCCGGTTGTGCGCCACGGCCTCGAGGATCGCATCGGCGACCTTCTCCGGCGGATAGTTGCGGAGCCCGTACAGCCGGCTGGTCCGCTTCCGCAGCCGCGACTCCTCATCGGCATCGGCCCCCGCGAAGTGCGTGGTCGCCGTGATGTTGGTGTTGACGATGCCGGGGCAGATGGCGCTGACCCCGATCGACCGCTCGGCCAGTTCGGCCCGCAGGCACTCGCTGAGCATCAGCACGGCCGCCTTGGAGGTGCTGTACGCGGGCAGCGCCCGGGACGGTTGATACGCGGCGGCGGAGGCGGTGTTGACGATATGGCCGCCCTGGCCACGCTCGGCCATCTGCCCGCCGAAGATCCGGCAACCGTGGATGACGCCCCACAGATTGACGTCCAGGACGTTCTTCCAGTCCTCGCTCGTGGTCTCCAGGAAGGAGCCGGACAGCCCGATCCCGGCGTTGTTGACCAGGACGTCGACGATGCCGTACTCGGCGGCGACTTTCGCGGCGAGCTTCTCCATCGCCTGCTCGTCGCTGACGTCCACCGCCTCGCCCCAGGCGGCGGGAGAGCCGATCAGGCGGGCCATCTCCGCCGTTCTGGCCGCACCTTCCGCGTCGCGGTCCACGGCCACCACCCGGGCGCCCGCCTCCGCGAACGCGAACGCGGTGGCCCGCCCGATACCGCCCGCCGCGCCCGTCACCAGGACCAGCTGACCGCCGAACCGGTCGGCGTACGCCCCGGTCGGTGCGGTGTCCGGGACCGGCCGTCCGTCTTCCAGCGCCGACTCGTTGGCGGCGACGAACTCGCTGATCCAGGAGGCAAGCTGGTCCGGGCGGGTGCGCGGCACCCAGTGCTTGGCCGGCAGGGAGCGCCGTACCAAGTGCGGTACCCACACCTCCAGTTGGTCGTACAGCTTCTCCGAAAGGAAGATGTCACCCGTCGGCGTGATCAGCTGGACCGGCACGTGCGCGTACGCGTCGGCACGCGGTCTGCGCAGCCGGGCGCGGACGTTGTCGCGGTAGAGCCAGGCGCCGTGCGCGGCGTCGTTCGGCAGGGACGGCGTCGGGTAGTCGCCCGCGGGCACCTTCTCCATCCGCTGGAGTATCCGCGGCCACTGCTTGCCGAGCGGACCGCGCCAGGCGAGCTCCGGCAGCACCGGCGTGTGCAGCATGTACACGTACCAGGACTTGGCTCCCTGGCCGAGCAACTGGCCGACCCGGCGCGGGGTGGGCCGCGTCATCCGCTGTTTGATCCAGTGGCCGAAGTGGTCCAGGGAGGGACCCGACATCGATGTGAAGGAGGCGATCCGGCCCTCGGTGCGCATGACCGTCACGAACTCCCACGACTGGACCGAACCCCAGTCGTGCCCGACCAGGTGCACCGGCCGGTCCGGGCTCACCGCATCGACGACGGCGAGGAAGTCGTCGGTGAGCTTCTCCAGGGTGAACCCGCCGCGCAGCGGCTCCGGAGCCGTCGACCGGCCGTGGCCGCGTACGTCGTACAGGACGACGTGCCACTGCTCGGCCAACTGCACCGCGACCTGCGTCCAGACTTCCTTGCTGTCCGGATAGCCGTGCACCAGCACGACCGTCGGGCGCGTCTCGTCGCCCAGTTCGGCGACGCACAGTTCGATCCCGCCCGTACGCACCCGGCGTTCGCGAAACCCCGGAACATCCTGCAGACTCACGCCGCCACCCTCTCCTCGGCCCAGCGCCGCACATGCGGCAGATCGTCGTCCAGCCAGAAGGCGCTCTGCTCGGGGTCCTTGGAATCGGTGACGACCAGGATCTCCTCGAACTTCGCGCCCGTACCCCGGAATCCGAGATGGGGTTCGACCGCCCACAGCCCCGGCTGCGGCGGGTGGTCGGAGAAGCGGTACGGACTCCACAGCGGAGACCAGCCGTCCCGGTGCCCGTGCACCGCATCGCTGACGAGTCCCTTGAGCGACTGCGTACCGAACCCGAACAGCCGCGGTGACCAGCGGCGCTGAGCGACGCGGTCGACCTTGTGGGCGATGACGCCGAAGGGATAGGCGCGGTGCCTGTTGGCGTACCCCTGCCTGATCATCAGGCGCTCGACGTCCTCATAGATCTCGCGCAGCGAACGCCGCTCGCGCACCTCGTCCAGGATGAGTGCGCGGTGGACCTCGAGATCGGTAAGGAGCTTGTCGTGCAACGGGTTGAGCCCGAGACAGCCGGAATATCCGATGTCCGCCGTGAACCCCTTGTGCACCGGAGCCATGTCGAGGATGAACGGCATCCCGGGCTCCAGCTTCCGGTTGGTCGGGAAGAACTGCAGCGGCACCTTGAAACCGGCGAACGCCGTGCGGTCCCCGAACCAGGCGAACGGGAGATGGAACCAGTCACGGACCCCTCGCTCGCGCAGCCACTCCCGCTGCATCCGGGCCGCCTCGCGCTCCGTCACCCCCGGTTCGAGCCGTGCGGCGACCGCCTCCGCGCAGGCGTACGCGAGGCGTTGCACTTCTCTGAACCCCTGGAGCTCCTGGGGCAGTCCGTCCTTCACCGGTGAGGCCATGCCACCGTCCGTCCCATGCCGTGTGCGGTACGTGCTCGTAACGTGACACTGATGAATGTGACAATGTCCAGCGGCTGCGTCAAGGGGTGCGCAGAGACCTGTGGACAACTCTCCGAGCACTCCGGTCGGCCCTGCTCCCGGCCACCACCCTTACCTTCGTCGTCCTCCTTCGTGCGGTCCCCCTACGGGGCCGTACGACTGGAGGTTGACGCCGATCCAACCGCCTGGTCTGACGACCGGTGTGGCCCGCGCCACTACCGTTGAAGACGTGACTGTGATCGCGACCGAAAGCCTGAGCAAGCGGTTCCCCCGGGTGACCGCGCTTGACCGGCTCTCCCTGGACATCGGGCCCGGTGTAACCGGCCTGGTGGGCGCCAATGGAGCCGGCAAGTCCACACTGATCAAGATCCTGCTGGGTCTGTCCCCCGCCACCGAGGGCCGGGCCGCGGTGCTCGGGCTGGACGTCGCCACCAGTGGCGCGGCCATCCGGGAACGGGTCGGCTACATGCCCGAGCACGACTGCTTGCCGCCGGACGTCTCGGCCACCGAGTTCGTCGTCCACATGGCGCGGATGTCCGGACTGCCGCCGACGGCAGCGCGTGAGCGCACCGCCGACACGCTGCGCCACGTCGGGCTGTACGAGGAGCGCTACCGCCCCATCGGTGGCTACTCGACCGGCATGAAGCAGCGCGTGAAGCTGGCCCAGGCGCTGGTCCACGATCCGCAGCTGGTCCTCCTCGACGAGCCGACCAACGGCCTGGACCCGGTCGGCCGCGACGAGATGCTCGGCCTGATCCGCCGCGTCCACACCGACTTCGGCATCTCGGTCCTGGTGACCTCCCACCTTCTGGGAGAACTGGAGCGCACCTGCGACCATGTCGTCGTCATCGACGGCGGCGCGCTGCTGCGCTCCAGCTCCACCAGCGACTTCACCCAGACCACCACGACCCTCGCGGTCGAGGTCACCGACAGTGACGCCCACCCCGACGGCACGGACGCACTGCGCCGGGCGCTCACGGCAGCCGGTGTCAGTCTTCTGGGCCGCGACGGACTCGAGGCGGACGGTCTGCCCGGCGCCGGTCACATCCTGCTGATCGAGGCCACCGGTGAGGAGACGTACGACGTCGTCCGCGACAGCGTCGCCGGGCTCGGACTCGGTCTCGTACGGATGGAACAGCGGCGCCACCACATCGCCGAGGTCTTCCGTACCGAAGGCACCGCAGAGACCGCGGAGACGGTCCTGACCGGAGCCGCACAGCAGAAGGGGAGCGGTCGCGATGAGCACTGAGACCGGGGCCGTGACCGGGATCGACAACACCCGGATCCACAACATCGGGTACCGCGCCTACGACGGCCCGCGCCTGGGCCGCGGCTATGCCCGCCGTTCCCTCTACTCGCAGTCGCTGCGGGGCTCCTTCGGACTGGGCCGTTCCGCCAAGTCCAAGGTGCTGCCGATGCTGCTCTTCGGCGTGATGTGCCTGGTCGCGCTCATCATCGTGGCCGTCGCGATGGCCACGCCCAACGCGAGCAAGCTCGCGATCAAGTACACGGACTTCGCGATCTATCTGCAGGCCGTCATCGGCCTCTTCATCGCCTCGCAGGCACCGCAGTCCGTCTCCCGGGATCTCCGCTTCAAGAGCGTGCCCCTCTACTTCTCGCGCCCCATCGAGCGGGTCGACTACGTCGTCGCCAAGTACGCAGCCATGGCATCCGCCCTGTTCATCCTCACCGTGACACCACTGCTGGTGATGTACGTGGGCGCCCTGCTGGCGAAGTTCGACTTCGCCGACCAGACCACGTGGTTCGGACAGGGGCTGGTGTCGGTGGCGCTGCTCTCCCTGCTCTTCGCCGGACTCGGCCTGGTCATGGCCGCACTGACTCCGCGCCGCGGTTTCGGCGTCGCCGCGGTGATCGCCGTCCTGACCATCTCGTTCGGAGCGGTCTCCACGGTCCAGGCCATCGCCTGGGAGACGGGTTCGGCGGGCGCCGTGCAGTGGCTGGGGCTCTTCTCCCCCCTCACGCTGATCGGCGGCGTCCAGAGCGCGTTCCTCGGTGCCACTTCCCACTTCCCTGGAGGGGAAGGACCGGGCGCCGGGGCAGGTGTGGTGTATCTGATCGTTGTTCTCGCGCTCGTCGCCGGCTCGTACGCCGTACTGATGCGCCGCTACCGGAGGGTCGGGCTGTGACCACCATCGAGATCGACCACACCTCGCGCTGGTTCGGCAATGTGGTCGCCGTCAACGACGTGAGCATGACCGTGGGACCCGGCGTGACCGGACTGCTCGGCCCCAACGGTGCGGGGAAGTCCACGCTGATCAACATGATGGCCGGGTTCCTCGCACCGTCGACCGGCAAGGTCACCCTCGACGGCGCGCTGATCTGGCGCAACGAGGACGTGTACCGGCAGATCGGCATCGTCCCGGAGCGGGAGGCGATGTACGACTTCCTCACCGGTCGCGAATTCGTCCTCGCCAACGCGGAACTGCAGGGACTCGACGAGGCTGCCGCGCAGAAGGCGCTGGCCACGGTGGAGATGGAGTACGCGCAGGATCGCAAGATCGCCACGTACAGCAAGGGCATGCGGCAGCGCGTGAAGATGGCGTCCGCGCTGGTCCACGAGCCGTCCGTGCTGCTCCTCGACGAGCCGTTCAACGGGATGGACCCCCGCCAGCGGATGCAGCTGATGGAGCTGCTGCGGCGGATGGGCGCCGAGGGCCGTACGGTCCTGTTCTCCTCCCACATCCTCGAAGAGGTCGAGCAACTCGCCTCGCACATCGAGGTGATCGTGGCCGGACGGCATGCCGCGTCCGGTGACTTCCGGAAGATCCGCCGCCTGATGACGGACCGTCCGCACCGCTATCTCGTGCGGTCCAGCGACGATCGCGCCCTCGCCGCCGCGCTCATCGCCGACCCGTCGACGGCCGGGATCGAAGTCGACCTGAGCGAGCAGGCGCTGCGTATCCAGGCGGTCGACTTCGGACGGTTCACCACGCTGCTGCCGAAGGTCGCGCGTGAACACGGCATCCGTCTGCTGACCGTCTCGCCGTCCGACGAGTCCCTCGAATCGGTCTTTTCCTATCTCGTAGCGGCCTGAGTAGCGGCCTGAAAGGAGCTGTGAAGCGTCATGTACAACCCCACAGTCGCCCGGCTCACCTACCGGGCCCTGCTCGGCCGGCGCAGGGCTGCGATCCTCTTCGTCCTGCCCGCGCTGCTGATCGTCATCGCCGTCGCGGTACGGGCGTTCGCCGGGGCCGATGACCAGGTCGCCGCCAATGTGCTGGGCGGTTTCGCCATCGCCACGATGGTGCCGCTGATCGGTGTGATCGCCGGTACGGGGGCCATCGGCCCCGAGATCGACGACGGATCGATCGTCTATCTGCTGGCCAAGCCGGTGAAACGGCCGACGATCATCTTCACCAAGCTGATCGTGGCGATCGCGGTGACCATGGTCTTCTCCGCCCTGCCGACATTCGTCGCGGGCATGATCCTCAATGGCAACGGCCAGCAGATCGCGGTGGCCTACACGATCGCGGCGCTGGTCGCCTCCATCGCGTACAGCGCGCTGTTTCTGCTGCTCGGCACGGTCAGCAGGCATGCGGTGGTCTTCGGCCTGGTCTACGCGCTGGTGTGGGAGGCGCTCTTCGGCAGCTTCGTGCCCGGGGCGCGCACGCTCAGCGTGCAGCAGTGGTCGCTCGCGCTTGCCGAAAAGGTCGGCGGGGAGGGCGCGATCACCTCAGAGGTCGGGCTGCCGCTCGCGACGGTTCTGCTGGCGGCTGTCACGGTGCTCGCCACTTGGTACGCGGGCCAGAAGCTGCGCACGCTGAAGCTCGCCGGCGAGGAGTGAGCCAAGGGCTCTGCTGCCCCTTTTGTCCGTCAACCCCTGCCCCTCGGGCGGGGGTTGACGCATGACCGGACAGTCGTACGCGTGACTGTACGGTTATCGGTTCGTTGTTCAGGGGGCGTGGAGGCAATGAGAATCCGTGGCGTCTTAGCGTTCGTGAAATTGAGTATTGCCGACTCCGGCTCCGGCGAGACGGTGCGGGCCGGGTCGGTCATTGGGTGAGTGGCAACCGTGAGCGTCCTCCGCCCCTGAAGCCCGGGGACGCGTGCGCTGCGCGTCGAGCAGATGGGGCATGTCGACGTCCTCGACAAGGTCAAGAGCCTTGTCATGCTCCCTGATGGAATTCACGTCCGCACAGAGGATGTGGCTCGTTACTTCGAAGTATCCACGGCCAGGCGT
Source organism: Streptomyces sp. NBC_01669 (assembly GCF_026339735.1). Lineage (GTDB taxonomy): Bacteria > Actinomycetota > Actinomycetes > Streptomycetales > Streptomycetaceae > Streptomyces > Streptomyces yanii. The sequence goes on along the minus strand of NZ_JAPEQG010000001.1, from coordinate 4,635,929 downwards.
GCGAGGGCCGGGGGCGGACAGTGAGCACTCCCCGTCGGTCGTCGCCGCTCGAATAATGGGTGGCGGACAAGGACGGCGCCAGGCACAGTGGTTGAGGAATGAGCAAGGCACGCCACAGGACCGGGAGAGGAGCGCGACGATGACCGAGAGCACGAGTCCGTCGAGTTCCCACCAGGGCGGCCCGGAGCAGGCGCCGGAGTAACCATCACTTCACTCCGCTGAGCCGCTCCCAGCAGGACGCCCGGGGCGGCTTTTTTGCGCGCATCGCGCGGCCGCCCACCCGGAGGATTGGCCGAGTGGTAAGGCAGCGGCTTGCTAAGCCGTGGTCGGGGCTGTTGACCCCGCGCGCGTTCGATCCGCGCATCCTCCGCACAGATATCGGCACGGACAACCCCGTGCCGAGGCCGTACAAGCTCACGGGCCGAGCGCATGCCTGCACCCGGCCCGTGATACTCCGTGTTCGCGCGGACCGCGGAGCTGCCTAGAGCAGCTGCTCCAGCACCACAGCGATGCCGTCGTCCTCGTTCGAGGCGGTGATCTCGTGCGCGACGGCCTTCAGGTCGTCATGCGCGTTGGCCATCGCTACCCCGTGCTGCGCCCACGCGAACATCGGGATGTCATTCGGCATGTCACCGAAGGCGAGCGTGTCCGCCGCCTTCACACCCAGCCGGCGCGCCGCCAGCGAGAGCCCGGTCGCCTTGCTCAGCCCCAACGGCAGGATCTCCACCACGCCCGGGCCTGCCATGACCACGTTCACCAGGTTGCCGACGGCCCCACGCGCTGCGTCCGCCAGCGCGTCGTCGTCGAGTTCCGGGTGCTGGATGTAGACCTTGTTCAGCGGCGCGGACCACATCTCGATCGGGTCCTTCACGAAGACGGCAGGCAGGGGCCCTTCCTGTACGCGGTAGCCGGGACCGACCAGCACCTCACCGTCGAGCCCGTCGCGGCTCGCCGCCAGCGCCAGCGGCCCGACCTCCGCCTCGATCTTGGAGAGGGCGAGGCCGGCGAGCTGGCGGTCCAGCGTCAGCGACGTCAGCAGCTTGTGCTCGCCCGCGTGGTAGACCTGCGCGCCCTGGCCGCAGACCGCGATGCCCTGGTAGCCCAGGTCGTCCAGGATGTGCCGGGTCCACGGAACAGCCCGTCCGGTGACGATGATGTGCGCGGCGCCGGCCGCGGTGGCGGCGGCCAGTGCCGCGCGGGTGCGCTCGGAGACCGTGTCGTCGTTACGCAGCAGCGTCCCGTCGAGGTCGGTGGCAACGAGCTTGTACGGAAAGGTCACCTGGCGACCGGTTCCAGGACCTCGCGCCCGCCCAGGTACGGACGGAGCACCTCGGGCACCCGTACCGAACCGTCGGCCAGCTGGTGGTTCTCCAGGATCGCCACGATCGTGCGAGGTACGGCGCAGAGCGTGCCGTTCAGCGTGGCGAGCGGCTGGAGGACCTTCTTGCCGTCGCGGGTGTCACGCATCCGGACGGAGAGGCGGCGCGCCTGGAAACCGTCGCAGTTCGATGCGGACGTCAGCTCGCGGTACTTGCCCTGGGTCGGGATCCACGCCTCGCAGTCGAACTTCCGGGAGGCCGAGGCCCCCAGGTCGCCGGTGGCCACGTCGATCACCTGGAACGGCAGCTCGAGACCGGTCAGCCACTGCTTCTCCCAGTCCAGGAGACGCCGGTGCTCCGCCTCGGCGTCCGCCGGGTCGACGTACGAGAACATCTCGACCTTGTCGAACTGGTGGACGCGGAAGATGCCTCGCGTGTCCTTGCCGTACGTACCGGCCTCGCGGCGGAAGCACGGCGAGAAGCCCGCGTAGCGGAGCGGCAGCTTGTCCGCGTCGATGATCTCGTCCATGTGGTACGCGGCGAGCGGGACCTCGGAGGTGCCGACCAGGTAGTAGTCGTCCTTCTCCAGGTGGTACACGTTCTCCGCAGCCTGGCCGAGGAAGCCGGTGCCCTCCATGGCGCGCGGCCGGACCAGGGCGGGGGTCAGCATGGGGACGAACCCGGCCTCGGTGGCCTGCGCGATCGCGGCGTTGACGAGAGCGAGCTCCAGCAGTGCGCCGACACCGGTCAGATAGTAGAAACGTGAGCCGGACACCTTGGCGCCGCGCTCCATGTCGATCGCGCCGAGCGCCTCGCCGAGTTCCAGGTGGTCCTTGGGTTCGAAGCCCTCGGCACCGAAGTCGCGGATGGTGCCGTGCGTCTCCAGGACGACGAAGTCCTCCTCGCCGCCGACCGGAACGTCCTCGTGGACGATGTTGCCGAGCTGCAGCAGCAGGCTCTTGGCCTCCGCGTCGGCCTCGTCCTGCGCCGCGTCGGCAGCCTTGACGTCGGCCTTCAGCTGCTCGGCCCTCTTGAGCAGCTCGGTGCGCTCCTCGGGAGAAGCCTTGGGGATGAGCTTTCCGAGCGATTTCTGCTCGGAACGGAGTTCGTCGAAGCGGACACCGGACGACCTGCGCCGCTCGTCGGCGGAGAGAAGGGCGTCGACGAGCGCGACGTCCTCTCCACGGGCGCGCTGGGAGGCGCGAACACGGTCGGGGTCCTCACGGAGCAGGCGAAGGTCAATCACCCCTCCAGGCTACCGGTGTGCGCTTCCGTAGCTCGAACCGATATTGCCAAGCGTGTCACTTTGCCCGAATTGCCGGAATTGGTAAAAGGGAGGAAAATCGTCGCCCGTGATCGATCCCGGCCGTCAATAGGGGGCTCCTATTCCCCTAAATGGGGCAGAAAGGGCTTTCGCCCTTGACGCATCAGCCATGCGCACGAGGGGAGTTGGGGCGCTTGTCCACAGGGGTGGGGGGTCCAGCAGGGTTATCCACAGGCTGTGGGGGAGGTCTGTGGACGCAGGAAGAGATCATTCCGAAAGCCGCATGAGGGGGCATGGATTCCCCGTTCAAACTCACTTCACACACTCATTCGGGTGGGAATTCCTCGCCCTAAGGAGTTGATCAATGGAATTGAGGTGACACGGGCAGCCTGTGGCTCTGTGGACGGATCTGGGCGAGTAGAGCGATTTGTCGACCATGTCATGTTGTGGTGTCGACTTGTCCCCAGACCGAGAACCAGCCCTGTGGATAACTCTTGTGGATTGTGAAAATCGGCAGGTAATACCGGCGATGTGCGCACGCGGCGGTGCCAGGGACGCCAACGCCGCTATGGGCCCAGGCGTCGTGCCAGGTCGTCAGCCCCGGCCGTCACGCAAGGCCATCAGCCCGATCGTCCGGTTCCCGGTCAGGCGCGGCCGTCCTGGACCCGGGCCAGCCAGTCCGAGGCGTCCGTGAACTCCCTGTCCGACGTCCCGTCGCGCAGCGGTCGCACGTCCTCCGGCGCCACCCCCGCACGCGGATACGAACCGAGGAACCGCACCTTCGGGCAAATCCGCTTCAACCCCATCAGCGCCTCCCCCACGCGACGGTCCGCGATGTGGCCCTCGGCGTCGACCGCGAAGCAGTAGTTCCCGATGCCCGCCCCGGTCGGCCGCGACTGGATCAGCATCAGGTTCACCCCGCGCACCATGAATTCCTGGAGGAGTTCAAGCAGTGCGCCGGGGTGGTCGTCGCCCAGCCAGATGACCACCGACGTCTTGTCCGCGCCGGTCGGCGCCGCGGGCCGGGCAGGGCGCCCCACCAGCACGAAGCGCGTCTGCGCGTTCTCCGCGTCGTGGATCTCCGTCACCAGGGGTTCGAGACCGTAGGTGGCCGCCGCGAACTCGCCGGCGAAGGCGGCGTCGTACCGCCCCTCCTGCACCAGGCGCGCACCGTCCGCGTTGGACGCGGCCGACTCCCACACGGCCTCCGGCAGATGGGCCGCCATCCAGTTGCGTACCTGCGGCTGTGCGGCCGGGTGCGCGGTGACCGTCTTGACGTCGGACAGCTTGGTGCCGGGCCGCACGAGCAGCGCAAAGGTGATGGAGAGCAGCACCTCGCGGTAGATCATCAGCGGTTCGCCGGTCGTCAGCTCGTCGAGGGTCGCGGTGATGCCGCCCTCGACGGAGTTCTCGATCGGTACGAGGGCTGCCGCTGCAGCCCCGCTCCGTACCGCGTCCAGAGCCGCCGGTACGGAGAGCATCGGGACAAGCTCACGAGTGGCGGCTTCCGGGAGCGTACGGAGGGCGACCTCGGTGAAGGTGCCTTCGGGACCGAGATAGGCGTAGCGCGTGGCGGACATACCGTCACCCTAATGCGCCTTGCCCGCTCAGGACTCCAGGAGCCGCTGCCCCACGTATTCCCCTTTCGCCGCACCGCCCGGCACTGCGAAGAGGCCGCTCGCCTCGTGCCGGACGAACGGCGACAGCGCATCGCCCCGGTCGAGTTTGCGCTGCACCGGCACGAATCCCTTCAGCGGATCCGCCTGCCAGCAGATGAACAGCAGCCCGGCGTCGGGAGTGCCGTCGGCCGCGGTGCCGTCGTGGTACGAGAAGGGGCGCCGCAGCATCGCGGCCCCACTGTTCCGCTCGGGGGAGGAGATCCGGGCGTGGGCGTTGTCCGGGATCAGCAGCTTGCCGTCGGGGCCTGCCTTGTCGAGGTCCATCGGGGTGGTCTCGGTGCCACCGCTCAGCGGCGCGCCATCCGACTTGCGCCGCCCTATGACCCGCTCCTGCTGCGCCACCGGGAGTTTCTCCCAGTCGTCGAGCAGCATCCGGATCCGCCGTACGACCGCGTAGGAGCCACCGGCCAGCCAGGCGTACTTCGCCTCGTCGCCCGTCTTCGGCTGAGACGGTACGAAGATGCGCCGGTCGAAGTCGCTCTCCGAGGGTTTCGGGTTCCCGGTGCCGTCGATCTGTCCCATCAGATTGCGGGCGGTTGCCGGCGCGGCCGTGGCGCCGGGGGTGCGGTTGAAACCGTTCATCTGCCAGCGGACCCCGGCCGTCGTGGCGGCCTCCTTCTGGATGGCGCGCAGTGCGTGGAAGGCGACGAGAGCATCGTCGGCACCGATCTGCACCCAGAGGTCCCCGTCCGAGCGCTTGGAGTCGAGCCGGTCGGAGGAGAACGGCGGCAGTGGGTCCAGCCCCGGCGGCCGATGAGCCACCAGGCCCGTGCGCTCGAAGAAGGTGCGCCCGAAGCCGAAGGTGACGGTCAGCGAGGACGGTCCGGCGTCCAGCGCGATCCCGGTGTCGTGTGTCGTGCCGTCCGCGCTGCCCCCACTGGTGGGTTCGCCGGCCATCAGGCGCTGGGCCACGGCCGACCAGCGGCGCATCAGGGCGGCGGCTTCCTTCCGCCCGGTGCCGGGTGCCAGGTCGAAGGCGATGAGATGGCCACGTGCTTGAAGCGGAGTGGTGATCCCCGGTTGATGTTTCCCGTGAAACATTTCCTCGGTCGAGCCGACCGTCGTCAGTACTGTCGGCTCGTCGGGGCGTGCCGTGGCATACCCGATCGCACCACCCGTCGAGCCCAGCACCAGTCCGGTCGCACCGGCCGCACCCACGCTGCCGAGCAACCGCCGCCGGGAGATCTCGCCGGTGGAGCTCTCCCCGTTGTTTCCGCTCTTCTTGCTGTCTGTGCTCACGATCCCGCTCAGCCGATCTTCATGTTCTTGCCGATGGTGGTCTGATCGATGTCCGACGTACGGACCGTCACCGCGACCTTCCAGTCGCCCGCCATCGGGATCTGGATGCCGCTCGCCGTCCAGTGCCCCTCGGTGAGCCGGTCGGGGAGGACGGGCAGTGGCCCGATGTCCTTGGACTTCAGGGTGAAGGCGAGTTTCACCTCGGGGACGTCCATGGGCTGTCCGTCGGGTCCGTCGATCCAGAGGTGGAGCCCGTTGGCCCCGGTGCGGCCGGGGTCGATTTCCATCCGGACCGTGCCCTTGCCGTTCCGGCCTCCGGTGTCGAACGGCAGGCTCAGCGTGACGGGTCCTTCGGTCGCGGGCGCGGATGCGCCGGTCGAGGCGCGGGCCGCTTCCTCCTCGGTGCGTCCCGGTTCGGTCGAGGTCAGTACGGTCGTCACTGCCAACAGCGCCACCGCGACGCCCACTTCCGCCAGCACGGAGCGGCGGAGTCCGGACCGCTCGGGGTCGGCATCGCGGATCCGCTTCTTCGTGGCGGTGGCCACAGCGGCTTTCTGCCGGGCGAGCTGGGCGGCCCGTGACGGGTCCTCGGACTCGTCCGCGGGTTCGCTCTCCACCTCGGCGGAGGCATCCGCGTCCATCTGGGGGTCCACTGCGGTCCCGGCCTCGGTCGGGACCTCGGCCAGCCGAGCCGTCCATCGCCGCGAGATCCATGCGACCCCGACCAGTACGGCGACGAGTCCCACCTTCACGAGCAGCAACTGCCCGTACCCCGTGCCCGTGAGCGCGGACCAGGAGCCCACCTGGCGCCAGGACTGGTAGAGCCCGGTCGCGGTGAGCACGAGCACGCTGCCGAACGCGATACGGGAGAAGCGCCGTACCGCCGTGGCTCCGATGTCCGGCGTCCGGTACAGCGCGACCAGGAGCGCCGCGAGTCCGCCCAGCCAGGCGGCGACGGCGAGCAGATGCAGCACGTCGACCGGCATGGCGATGCCGGGCTGGATCCCGGTCGAGGCGTGCTCGGCGAGCGCCCACGTCCCGGCGATCCCGGCGGCGATGACCGCGCCGCCGATGGCCAGTCCGAACGTGAGGTCCTTCTTCTCCCGCTCGTCCTCGCGCTTCGCGTACGCCCCGAACAGGACGGCGATGAAGAGCGCGGCGGCTCCGAGCAGCAGCAGCCGTGAGACCAACGCGGCCCCGGGCTTGGTGTCGAGCACGGCCTTCAGGCCGTCCAGGTCGAAGGCGTCCGCGAGCTTCCCGGAGCCGGTGTACGGGCTCCGCAGCAACAGCATGGCCAGGGTGGCCGCGGTGAGGGTCAACCAGCTGCGCACGACCAGCCGCTGCAGCGGGCGCGCGCCCGCCCCGCGCTGCCAGCAGGCCAGGACGAAGGCCGCGCCACCGGCCAGCACGATGAACCCGGCGTACGCGGCGTACCGCGCGATGCCGTAGAGCGCGCCGACCAGGCCACCGCCGGCCTCGTCCGACGGGAGGGCGACGGTGGTCTCCGAGGGGGCCCCGATGGAGAAGGTGAAGGCACCGGAGACCGGGTGACTGTCCGCGGAGACTGCCTGCCAGGCCACGGTGTACGTACCGTCGGGCAGCCCGGAGTGGAGCGTGACGCCGTACTTCACGGTGGAGCCGCTCTGCAGGTCACGCGGAGCCGCACCGGTGTCGGCGCGCTTGCCGCCGGGGTCCAGGACCCGGATGGAACCGTCGCCCATGGCGACCTGCTCGGAGAAGGTGAGCGTGATCTCCTTGGGTGCGGTGGCGACCACCGCCCCGTCCTGCGGATCGCTCCCGGTGAGCGCGGCATGTGCGGACGCGGGTGCCGCGCCGCCCAGCAGCAGGCCCGCCACCATGGTGACGAGCGCGGCGAGGAGCGCGGCCACGGAGAGTGGCCGGCGCATCGGGGGCACGGACGGGGACGGCCCGAAGTGCGGGGCGGTGGCTGTCATGGTGTGTCAGTCCCTCACTGTTTCTTCGGGTTGTAGGTGGTCTCCTTCACGGGAAGGTCGACCGTGATGGGATCGGCCTTCTCGAAGTGCAGCTCCACGGTCACCGTCTCGCCCTGCTTGGGCCGCTCCTTGAGCGCGGTGAACATGATGTGGCTCCCGCCGCGCTCCAGATCCAGCTCGCCGTCGGCGGGCACCTCGAAGGATGTCACCATGCGCATCGTCTGGTTCTTCGTCTCGTGGATCGTGACGTGATCCGAGAGCGGGCTGGTGACCGACGTGAGCCGGTCGGAGCTGCCGCCGCTGTTCCGCACGACGAGGAAGCCCGCCGCCATGTCGCTGACGGGCTGCGGCATGAACGCGCCGGTCACCTTCAGCTCGGGCCTGCTGTCCGAGGCCGAGCATCCCGCGAGCGCCAGCCCGGTGGTGAGGGCGAGGGCGCCGGCGAGGGTGGTGCGGCGGTTCACGGATTCTCCCCCTTGATGATCTTGGGGAGGTCCTTGGTGTAGTCGTCGGGCGAGGTGTCCTCGCTGTACAGCACGTACCCCTTGTCGGTCTTCGGGGAGAACGCGATGACCTGCGAGCCGTGCATCGAGACGACCGTGCCGTCCTTCTCCTTCTTCGGCGGGTCGATGCCGATGCCGATCTGGCGTGCGCCCGCCTGGATGGTCGGGAAGTCGCCGGTGAGGCCGATGAAGGAGGCGTCCTGGGCCTTGAGCCAGCTGCCCAGCGAGGGCGGGGTGTCCCGCTCGGGGTCGGTGGTGACGAAGACGACCCGGAGCTTGTCCTGGTCGGCCTCGGGCAGGGACTTCTTGGCGATGGCGATGTTGCTCATGATCAGCGGGCAGACATCGGGGCAGTTGGTGTAGCCGAAGTAGATGAGCGTCGGCCTGCCCTTGGTCTGCTCACGCAGGTCGTACTTCTTGCCATGGGTGTCGGTCAGGACGAGATTCGGCTTGGTGAACGGCTGGTCGAGCACCGTCGCGGCCTTGGTCTTCGCCTCGGCGGAGACATCGGCGATGGGTTTCCCGGCACTGTCGTCGCTGCTGCCGCAGGCCGACAGGGTGAGTGCGGCCGCGGCGACGAACGCCGCAACCAGCACAGTCTTCTTACGCATGGATCGCTGATTCCTGGTGGGTCGGTGAAAACGGTGGGTCTCCGGGCCCTCTTCCGGATCAGACCGAGCCCCTGTGACCGGGACCGCGCGTCTGCGGTCCGGTCCGGAGAGCGGCCTGATCCGAAAGAGGGGGCCGGGGGTCTCAGGCGGTGCGGCGGCGGCCTGCGAGGACGCCGAAGGCCACCCCCGCGATGCCGATGACGATGCCGACCACCCCGAGGACACGAGCGGTGGTGTCACTGGAGGACGAGGCGGAAGCAGCCTCCGTGTTCTTGTCCTTCGCCTCGGCGGCGGTCGCCGCACCGCTCTTGTCGTCGGCGGTGCTGCCGTGCTCGTCGGTGGTCGCGGCGGTCAGCTTGAGGACCGGCGCCGGGCTCTCGGGCTCCTCGGCGCCGTCCTTCTGCTCCTCGATCCAGCGGACGACATCCTTGTTGTCGTACGTCTGGATGGCCTTGAAGACCAGCTGGTCGGCGTCCTCGGGGAGCTGGCCGACGGAGAGCGGGAACTGCTGGAATTCGCCCGGGCGGATGCCGAGGTCGTTCTTGCTGCCCTCGGCGGTCCAGGTGACCTTGGAGACGGCCTCGTTGATCTTCTGGCCGTGCATGTCCAGCGGCTTCGCCAACTTGCTCCTGGTGACGTCGATCTTCCAGCCGGGCACCGGCTGCGGCATCACGGAGGCCAGCGGATGGTCGGTCGGGAAGTTGACCTCGAGCTTGGTCGTCGAGGCGTCGTCCCGCTCGTTGGGGACCTTGAAGTTGATCGTGGCGTAGCCGCCCTTGGCTGCCTCGCCCTGCGGTTGCACGCTGACATGCGCGGAGGCGGTACCGGCGAGGATCAGCACGGTGGACGCGGCGACGCCGCCGACCACGGCGATGCGGGAAAGGTTCATGGCAGGAATCACTCCACAGAAGCACGAAGGAAAGGTGGTCCGCCGCACAGGTGCGCGACGGCGTCGCGACACCTCTTCCTCACGTGCGGCGTGCGCGCACGGTGCCGGGCGGGCGCCACCGGGCGTGGGCCGGGTGATGACCGCAGAACGGTTCGTGCGTGCTACGAGCGGAGGGTGTCGCGTCAGGCTGCGAGGGTGAATACGGACGGAGGCCCGCGCCTGATCACCTGGTGCTGCAGTGGATCGCCGGTGACCGGAGCCGGTGCGTCGGCTGCCGTACGGGGGGTGCGCGGCCCGGTCGCCGCCTCAACCGGGAGACCGGCCCGCAGCGTTCGTACGAGAACGAGCGCGGCCCGCAGCGCGCGCAACCGGGCCTCGGCCGCGAGCTGCTGGGCGCCGTGCGCGGAAAGCCTGGTCAGCTTGAACAGGGCGATCTCGCCGCGCCGCAGCAGCCAGCCCGTGGCGAGCGCGGCCAGCAGATGGCCGAGCACCATGGGCAGGCTGGGCAGCAGACCCGTGAGCAGCCCGGCGAGGGTGGTCGGGTCGGTTCCGGCGGCGGCCATCGACTGATGGTCCATGCCTGTCACCGTCGCCGGATCGATGCCCGCGTCGTTGACGATGCGGTGGGCTTCGGCGGCGTTCAGCTGCGCCGGTCCGGCGCCGCACACCAGGCTTGCGGCGAACCGGATCAGGGAGCCGTCGCCCGTCGCGGCCGGCGTCGGTGTACCGGACGTGCTGTGCGTGCCCAGCCCGAACACGGTGTGCAGGGCGAGCTGTCCACCGGCCAGGGCGGCGGCGATGGACGGCAGGGAACGCTCGCGTCCGGCGAGCGTCACCACCAGCGCGAAGACTCCGAGGAAGCCTGCGAGCAGCGTCCACCAGGGGACGCTCGCGCAGGAGGCCAGTGCGTGCCCTGCCGCGGACAACGCGACACAGACCGCGGTGAACACCGCGGCCCTCAGGAGCCGCAGACCGGCTCCGGCGCGTGCGACAGGCGTAGACATGGCCGAGCCATCATCGCACTGCGTCCCGGGAATCGGTACGGCAGGTCCGGAAGGTCGCCTTCTGCCCGATTGAGTGCGCGGCGTTCCTGCTGTCGGGCCTGGCATACACGGGTGCACCAAGTGCGGGTATCCGCCGAATGAGCTGTTTCACATCAGGTCTGTGCTTACGAACCGCCCGGTGCGGCAATACGTATCGGTATGTCGAGCCGCAGCCAGGAGGCTGGAGCATGAGCATCTGGTGGTCACTCCATTTGCGGCGCGAAGCTGCGAGCGTTCCGCTCGCCCGTCGTTTCCTGCTCGGCACCATGGAGACCGCCGGCGTGGATCCGGACATCTCCTTCGATCTGTCGGTCGCGCTCAGCGAAGCATGTGCGAATGCCGTCGAGCACGGCGGGGACCGGAGAGACGCCGGCGACGTCGGCGCCCCCGGGGCCCCATGGGACACGTGGGACGCCTGGGACGAGCAGTCCGGTTCGGCTTCCGGGCAGTACCGGGTCACGGCGTATCTGGACGGCGAGAAATGCCGTATCGAAGTCGCCGACTCGGGGCCCGGTTTCCCGACGCGGTGCGCGCTTCGGACTGCTGATCAGCCGCAGTCGGATCAACATCAGCAGCAGTTCCTGCCGCCCGTCGGCGCCGAGGACGGCCGGGGTCTCTGTCTGATCGAGCAGCTCGCCGACCATGTTCACTTCGGCAACCGCCCGGGTCGTGGCGCGGTGGTGAGCTTCGACAAGGTTCTGAAATGGCGGGAGGGCGCCCTGCTCATGGTGTCCTGAGCAGGGCGCCCTCCGGCGCTCGGGTGCGGGTTCCCGGTGGTCAGCCCTTGAGCTGGGCCATCCAGGCCTCGATCTCGTCGGCCTGGCGCGGCAGCTTGTCGGAGAGGTTCCGGTTGCCGTCCTCGGTGACGAGGATGTCGTCCTCGATCCGGACGCCGATGCCGCGGTACTCCTCCGGCACGGTGAGGTCGTCGGCCTGGAAGTACAGGCCCGGTTCGACGGTGAGGCACATGCCGGCCTCCAGCGTTCCGTTGACGTACGTGTCCGTGCGCGCGGTGGCGCAGTCGTGGACGTCCATGCCGAGCATGTGGCCCGTGCCGTGCAGGGTCCAGCGGCGCTGGAGACCCAGCTCCAGGACCTTCTCCACGGAAAGGTCGCCCAGCAGGCCCCAGGCGACGAGCTTCTCGGCGAGTACGCGCTGCGCGGCGTCGTGGAAGTCGCGGAAGGCCGCGCCCGGCTTGACGGCGGCGATGCCCGCCTCCTGGGCCTCGTACACCGCGTCGTAGATCTTCCGCTGCAGCGGCGTGAACGTGCCGTTGATGGGAAGGGTCCGGGTCACGTCGGCGGTGTAGAGGTCGTTCGTCTCGACACCGGCGTCGAGGAGCAGCAGCTCGCCGGAGCGCACGGGGCCGTCGTTGCGCACCCAGTGCAGGGTGGTGGCGTGCGGGCCGGCCGCGCAGATCGAGCCGTAGCCGATGTCGTTGCCCTCGACGCGGGCGCGCAGGAAGAACGTTCCCTCGATGTAGCGCTCGCTGGTGGCCTCGGCCTTGTCGAGGACCTTCACGACGTCCTCGAAGCCGCGCGCCGTGGCGTCGCAGGCCTTCTGCAGCTCTGCCGTCTCGAAGGCGTCCTTGATCAGTCGCGCCTCGGAAAGGTAGATCTTCAGTTCCTCATCGCGCTCCGCGGTGACCTTGTCGGTGAGCGCGGCGTCGATGCCCGCGTCGTGGCCGCGGAGGTTGCGGACCGGGCCGGTGGCCTCGGCCAGCGCGGCCGGGAGCTCGCGCACATCCTTCGCCGGGATGCCCAGCAGGTGCTCCGCCTCGGTGAGGGAGTGGCGGCGGCCGACCCACAGCTCGCCCTGGCCGTCGAGCCAGAACTCGCCGTTCTCCCGGTTGGAGCGGGGCAGCAGGTAGATCGTCGCCTCGTGGCCTTCGCCCTTCGGCTCCAGGACGAGCACACCGTCCTGCGTCTGGTTGCCGGTGAGGTACGCGTACTCGGTGGACGCGCGGAAGGCGTACTCGGTGTCGTTGGCGCGGGTCTTCAGCTTGCCCGCGGGAATGACCAGACGCTCGCCGGGGAAGCGGGCGGACAGTGCGGCGCGGCGGTCGGCGGTGTGACCGGCCTGCGCGATCGGCTCGAGGCCGTGCAGCTCGGTGTCGGCCCAACCCGACTTCATTCCGGCGGCGAGCTCATCGGATACGCCCGGGTACAGGCCGTTCTTCCGCTGCTTGACCGTCTCGGCTTCTTCGGTCTCCGGGTTCTCCGGGTTCTCCGGGATGAGCTCCTCAGACACGGCTTGACTCTCCTTGATACGACACTGGATCTCATCCATCGTACGGGCGTACGGAAGGGGGCCCTGAGCCGTAAGACCTCTTACACACGGAAGCCGGAAGACCTCACTCAGCCGGAAATCGGTTCAGTCGAAGCGTGCGGCGAGGATCACGACGTCCTCCATGCCGTCGGCCTGGTCGAGCCCGTCCGGAAGGACGGTCCGCAGGACGTGATCGGCGACGAACCCGGCGTCGTGGCGCAGCGCCCTCGGCAGGCTCGCGGCTGCCGAGTGGAGCCGTGCGAACGCCCGGTCCATCGAGTCGCCGGTACGGCGCAACAGTCCGTCGGTGTAGAGCAGCACGGTCTCGCCGGGCGCCGGGGCGATTTCCACGCTCGGCGCTTCCCAGCAGGCAAGCATGCCCAGCGGCGCGGACAACGAGGTCTCGACGAATTCCGTGCGCCGGTCGCCGATCACCAGCGGCGGGGTGTGTCCTGCGCCGGCCAGCAGGATCTTGTGGCGGGCGGGTTCGCAGTAGGCGAAGAGCGCGGTCGCGGACCTGGCGGGTTCGGTCAGCCGCAGCAGCAGTTCCAGATCGGACAGGACGGCGACCGGATCCTCGCCCTCCATCACCGCGTACGCCCGCAGGCCCGCCCGCAGCCGTCCCATGGCGGCCAGGGCGCTCGGCCCGGAACCGCCCACCGAACCGACGGCGAGACCGAGTGCGCCCTCCGGCAGCGCCAGCGCGTCGTACCAGTCACCGCCGCCGCGGGGTGCCGGGCGATGGCGGGCGGCCAGTTGTACGCCGGTGACCCGGGGCAGTCGGCTGGGCAACAGCTCCTCCGTGATGGTGGCGACGTCGGCCCTGGCCCGTTCCAGCTCCAGCAACCGGGCCAGATGCTCACTCGCGTACCCGGCGTACAGGCCGACGAGATGACGTTGACGCTCCAGCGGCTCGGCGGGCTCGTCGTACAGCCAGACAGCTGCGCCGAGTCGTCCGGTCGCGTCGGTGGTGATCGGCAGGGCGTAGCTGGCGGCGTATCCGAGCCGGGCGGCGACCTCGCGGTGGCGGGGGTCCACGCTTGCGTCGCCGAGGAGGTCAGGGCTGGTCAGCGGGGTTTCGGTGGCCGGAAGACCCTCCAGGATCCGTCCGTACGAGGTGGCGCTGCGCGGCACCGTCTCGATGTGCCCGAGCTCGGCATGAGCGAGGCCGAGACCGATGGTGGAGACCGGGCCGCGACGGTCGGAGGGTTCGAACACGATCAGTCCGCGGCGGGCGCCGACGAGAGCCGCGCCGGCATCCAGCAGTTCGTGCAGTGCGTCGTCGAGGGTGCTGGTTCTGGCCAGTCGCTCGGTGAGTTCATGGAGCGTCGTGAGGTCGGACACCCAGCCGGCCAGACGGTCCTGGATGAAGGCTCCCGGTGCGGCGGCCACATTGGCCAAGGGCCCGGCAGTGTGCGCTGAAACAGGAACCATGGGATCGATTCCAGCCACTTTCGGCAGGTGAGGGGCGCTCATGGCAACCGGCTTTCCGACCAGTGCGTTTCGTCGAATAGCATCGCAAACCCCCATGTCATTCTGCGCCGCTATCAGTGCATCCACATGTACACGCACAAGTGAGCCGATGTCCAGCATTGTCCCTACGGCATTTGTGGTGTCCATGGGGCCACCAAGTTGGCCAAAAAATGCACCCTATGGCGGCTAATTGCGGTCGACTGGGTCTGGCTCGACAGGGGGGTTCCCGCGGGGTGAAGTCCCGGCGGGAGCGTCATTCCGGGCCTGCGGGGGTACGTAATCGGTGAGGAACCAGGGGCAGTTCCGGTCGCCCCGGAACCTGGCAGAGAGCCCGGGCGTCCTCACTACGACGACCGCGCCCCACCCCCGAGTGGCGGGGTTGTGCACCATGGAACGGCAGGCGCGATGCGCGCTGCCCCTCGCCATGCTTTTGGCTGGACCTGGCTCAGCACGATCGGCTCACGCTCGGTATCGACGGGTGACCCCGTACCGCAGACATAGAGAGCATGTACGCACGGTGAAGTAACGCACACGTGATGTGACGCGCACGTGGTGTGATGTGGCCCTCGGCGTTCAACGGAAAGGAACGAGCGCTCATGCGCGAGATCCTCGGAAGGCGACGCAGGCTCCGGCTCCGGCGCAAGGCAAGGCCCGCTCAGCTCGACGCGGCCCTGACCTGCGCCACTGCATGGCAGTGGCCCGTGCTCCCCGGAGTGGGACTGGACGCAGTCGGTGGCCGCGGTGACCGTGGCCGTGGCTGTGCCTGCCCCGATCCCGAGTGCGCCGTACCCGGCGCACACCCCTTCGATCCCGGTCTCCTCGCGGCGACCACCGACGAGCGCATGGTGCGCTGGTGGTGGAACAACCGCCCGACCGCGCCGATCGTGCTGGCCACCGGTGGCCGTGCCCCGTGCGCGCTGAGCCTGCCGGCCGTGGCCGGTGCCCGGGCGCTGGCCGAGCTCGACCGTATGGGCATGCGGCTGGGCCCGGTGGTGGCGACGCCGACGCGGTGGTCGCTGCTGGTCGCCCCGTACACCCTCGAACGACTTGGTGAGCTGTTGCATGCCAAGGACTGGGTGCCCAGTTCGCTGCGCTTCCACGGCGAGGGCGGCTATCTCGTCCTTCCCCCGTCGGGGGTGGGTGCGGGACAGGTGCGCTGGGAGCGGGCTCCGCTGCCCGGTTCGGCGACGCCCTGGCTGCCGGACGTCGAAGCCGTCCTGGACGCGCTGGTCGAAGCGAGCACCAGCGCTCCCGACGGCGGCAGTCGGCTCGCTTACTGACAGGCGCGGCTGTCGGGTCCGGCGTACGAGCAGTTCGGTGGACGGCCCGGGGCGGACCGGCTCACTCGTTCGGGTGTGAGCCGGTCCGGGTTCTGCGGTCCGCGGGCGTGCTCCACCCGGGGACCCCCATGACGCCGATACCTTCGGCGCAGCGTCAGGAATTCCCGTCGGCCGGCAGGTGGGATCACCATGAATTTCCGCATGATCGTTATGGCGGGTGTGGTGGTGTCCGCCGTCGTGCTCCCGCTCGTCGCTTCCGCCGAACCCACGGAAAGCCCCGATTCCGTGCCCGGCCATGCAAAGTCTGCCCATGCAAAGTCTGATGTCGACGGGCTTTCTGACGCACCTTCCGAAAAAGGTTCGGAGGGTGCTTTGGGTACTGCCTCAAGGGGATCTTCGGAGAGGAGTTCCGGTGTCGGACTTCTGTCCGATACCGGCCGCCCCCGTGAGGCTGGTGAGGTCGGTGAGGTTGCCGGATTCGGCGTTGCCACCGGTCCCAACGACCCCGGCGCTGTCGGTTCCACCCCGCGGACCGCAGCCCGCTGCGGCCCCGGGCTGATTTCCCCCGAGGGGGTCGAGGCGCAGACCTGCGTCATGACCGACGGTCGGGACACCTGGGCGCGCAGCTCCTACCGCAATACGACGGGTGGCGAACTCCGGTCCGTGCTCACCCTGATGGGGCCGGGCGGCCGGACCGTCGAGGTGCGCTGCACAGTGGACGCACAGGAGGAGCCGGGGGTCTGTGAAACGCCTCGCCGCTCGTCGCGCGGAGGCCCCGACGCGTACACGGCAGTGGCCGAGTACGCGGGAGAGGGGGCGGTGGCGGAGGCTCCGCTCCTGCTGAGGGCCGGTTCCGATCCGGCGTCTCCTGCGGCGGGTTGACGCCGCTCCGCGGCTGCTGCGCGCCGGGCGCCGTCCGCTCCGTGAGCCGCGCCGCGCGCCGGGTCCGGGCATGAGAATGCCCGATCGCTGGCGACGGGGGATGCACCAGCGACCGGGCTTCTAGAACCGTAACAAGAGATCTGCCGTTCGCAAATTCGATCTCGCATATTCGGACAGCGATTTACCTGCAGGTACGACAAGTGTGACGCGGGTCACCGGGTGGCCCGCAGGTGTCGTCACGTCCGCACGGTCAGCTGAGCGTCACCTGGCGGTTGGTGAGCCCGCCACGGGCCCGGCGCTCCTCGGCGGTGAGCGGGGCGTCCGAGGCGAGCGCCCTCGTCAGCCGTTCCGCGAGCTCGGCTGCGGGCTTCTCGCACTCCTTCGCCCCCATCGCGCTCGGCAGGTCCCAGACCGGAACCATCAGCCCGTGCGCGCGGAAGGAGCCGACCAGCCGGGTCCCTTCGCCGAGCGAGGAGGTGCCGGCGGCGTGCAGCCGGGCGAGTGCGTCGAGCAGCTGCTCCTCGGGGTGCGGCATGACCCAGCGCAGGTGGTTCTTCTCCGGGGTCTCGCACCAGTACGCGGCGTCCACCCCGGAGAGCAGAACGGTCGGGATCGCCGCTTCGTTCGCGCGTTCCAGGGACGCGGACACCTCGGGCGTGGCGTTCTCCGCGTCCGGCACCCAGAACTCGAAGCCGGAGTGGACGACCGGCTCGAACGCCGCTTCCGGGTCGAGCAGGTCCTGCAGGCGCGGACCGTCGGCCGGTACGCGGCGGGCGGCGACGGGCGAGCCGGGCTCGGCGGCCAGTGCACGCTGCAGGGTGTCCGCGAGGTCTCGGCTGAGGTCGCCGGAGGAGGTGTCGTTCTGCAGGGCGACAAGGACGGAACCGTCGTCGCGGCGCAGTGCCGGCCAGGCCATCGGCAGCACGGTCGCGAGCGTCACGGACGGCACACCCTCGGGCAGCCCGCCCTTGAGTGTCAACTCGACCGTGGCGGCGGGCACCAGCTCGCGCAGGGCGACCCAGTCGCACTCCCCCGCCAGGCCCTCGAAGGGACGGTGGACCAGCTCGGTCACGGCCTGGGCGGCGGCGCGGCCGTGACACGCCTTGTAGCGGCGGCCCGAACCGCACGGGCAGGGCTCACGAGCCCCGACCACCGGGATCTCGGCGTCCTTGAGTTGCTGCTTCCCGGCCTTGGTCTGAGGGCGCTTCTTGGCCATGGTGGGCTTTCTCCCGATTGCGACAGTGCGGTCTGGGCCGCGAGCCTAGCGGCCCGTGTCGGGTACGGGGCACAGACGCCCGGGCGCCTGCGTGTACATATGCCGGAAGGTCGGCCGGGACACCGGCCAGGGCGCCGGTCGACACGCGTGCCATTACTGCGCGGTCCGCCCGCCGGTCCGTACGAGGGTCTGTCCGCCGGGTGGCGCCTCTGCCCTGTGTCCGGGCGGCGCGCAACCGGTGTGTCGGCGTCAGCCCACGTCGTCGAAGGCGTCGGCGAAGTCCAGCCCGTCGAGCCCCGGCACGTGTCCGTTCCCGGTCCCATGGCCCTCGCTGACCACCACCCACACGGTGACCTCGCCGGACGAGTCGTCGCGTACGCCCCACTCTTCGGCGAGCGCACTGATGATGTTGAGCCCGCGTCCGCCGCGCGCCGTCACGGAAGGAGTGGCCGGAATCGGTCTGGTGGGACCGCCTCCGTCGGTCACTTCGACGGTCAGTCCGCCTGTTCTGTCGACGCGCCACGCGGCGCGGACGTCACCGTCACCCACATCTGTGTGTCGCCCCAGCGGCCTGCCGTGTCGACAGGCATTGCTGAGAAGTTCGGAAAGGATCAATACAGCATCGTCGACGACCGAATCCGACACCCCGTAGCTGCGCAATTGCTCGCGCATCCGGTGCCGCGCCTGGCCCACGCCCGCAGGGCCATGGGGTACGGCCATGCTCGACGACGTGGGCACTTCCTGTGCCACCACCAACGCCACCCCCGAGACCTCCTTTGCCCCACGCCACGGAGTGAATGCCCTCCTGGACTGGGCCGGAAACCGGCCAATGGTCTGCGAGTGACGCACTCGTAACGATCGAATACAGATCGAATGCGCCGGTGTACTCCCTGTAACTGATGTTAAAGGTGACCCAGTTGCGACAGGACCTGTTTTGGGCGATTTGTGATGATTGCCTCGACGCCCAGGCGGGCGCAGAGCTCGACGTCCTCCGGTTCATTGACCGTCCAGACGTGCACGCGGTGGCCCGCGCGGTGCAGACGCTCGATGTAGCCGGGGTTACTGCGTACGATCCGCAGACCCGGACCGGCGATCCGGGCGCCGGCGGGCAGCCGCCCGTCGCGCAGCCGCGGCGAGACGAACTGCATCAGATAGACGGTGGGCAGGGTGGGTGAGGCGGCCTGGATGCGGTGCAGGGAGCGCGCCGAGAAACTCATGATCCGTACCGGCGAGGGGCCGTCTGCCGGTGGCGTGTCGAGCTCGTACCGCTTCAGGAGGTGCAGCAGCCGTTCTTCCACCTGACCGGCCCAGCGCGTGGGGTGCTTGGTTTCGATGGCCAGTTGCAGGGGTCGCCCGGCGGCTCGCGTCTCGACGACCAGTTCGAGCAGTCGCTCCAGAGTGAGTACGGAGGTGAGCTCGCCCGGCACCGGGTCCCAGTCCGGAGACTCCTCGCGGTCCTTCCAGGAGCCGAAGTCGAGTGCGGCGAGCGCGGAGAGCTCCAGGGCGGAGACGGCACCCCGCCCGTTGGACGTGCGGTTCACCCGGCGGTCGTGGACGCAGACGAGGTGGCCGTCGGCGGTGAGACGTACATCGCACTCCAGGGCGTCGGCGCCGTCCTCGATCGCCTTCCGGTATGCGGCCAGGGTGTGCTCGGGTGCGTCGTCGGACGCTCCGCGGTGTGCGATGACCTGGATGGGGTGGTACGGGGTGTGCTGTCGTGCGTGGGTCACGGCGTCATCGTGTCACCGTGGGGCGACGGGCGCGTGCACCTGGCAACGAGGGACCGTTTTGCCGGATATAAAGATTGGTGTGCGGACGCACAGGTCCTGCTTACAGTGGCCTGACGGGTCATGGGAAAAGCTGGCTCCAGACACGTGCACAGCGGATCTCTTGCCGAAACTGATGAGGAACCGAGGAGTAAAGAGCTGTGAGCACAGAGAACGAGGGCAACGAGGGCACTGCGGCTCAGGCCGTTCCGTCCGTTCCGTCCGCACCTCCCGTGCCGGCCGCTGCTCCTGAGGGCACGCCTGCGTCCCCGCCGGCGCCCGCGAGCCCGGAATCGTCGGAAGCGACGGCAACGCAGCAATTCCAGCAGCCGGAGCAGCCGTCTCAGGAGTCGCAGCGCGCGAATGACTGGCCGCCGCCGCAGCCGCCGCAGTCCCAGCCCGCGGGTGCCTGGCCGCCGCCCCCGCCCGCTGTTCCCGCGTACGCCCAAGGTGCGGGTGGTGACGGCGGCCCCGTGTGGGGCGCCCCCGGCCAGCTGCAGACGCCCGAAGCCCCGCGAAAGCGGCGAGGTGGCGGCCTGGTGGCGGCGGTGGCAGCGGCGGCACTCGTGGCGGGCGGGATCGGCGGCGCCTTCGGCTACTGGGCGGCGGACCGGAACGACAACAACTCCTCCGGTTCGACCACGGTCTCGGCATCCAACCCGCAGGTCCTCAAGCGCGATCCCGGGACGGTCGCGGGCGTCGCGGCCGCGGCGCTGCCGAGTGTGGTCACCATCAACGCGCAGAGCGGCGACGGCGAGGGCGGCACGGGCACCGGATTCGTGTACGACAAGGAAGGCCACATCCTCACGAACAACCACGTGGTGGCCTCCGCGGCGAACAGTGGCCAGCTCACGGCGACGTTCTCCAACGGCAAGAAGTACGACGCCGAGGTGGTCGGCCGCGCGCAGGGTTACGACGTCGCGGTGCTGAAGCTGAAGAACGCACCGTCGGGTCTTGCACCGCTCGCCCTCGGAAACTCGGACCAGGTTGCGGTCGGTGATTCGACGATCGCGATCGGTGCGCCGTTCGGTCTGTCCAACACGGTCACGACGGGCATCATCAGCGCCAAGTCTCGCCCGGTGGCCTCCGGCGACGGTTCCGGCGGCAGCAACTCGTACATGAGCGCACTGCAGACCGACGCCTCGATCAACCCGGGCAACTCCGGCGGCCCTCTGCTCGATGCGCGCGGTGCGGTCATCGGCATCAACTCGGCGATCCAGTCCACCGGCAGCAGCGCCCAGTCGCAGGCGGGATCCATCGGCCTCGGCTTCGCGATCCCGATCAACCAGGCGAAGAACGTCGCCCAACAGCTGATCAAGACCGGTCAGCCGGTCTACCCGGTGATCGGTGCCACGGTCTCGATGGACGAGAGGACCGGCGGAGCCGTCATCTCGGACCAGGGCTCGGGCGGCACCCCGGCCGTCTCGCCGGACGGCCCGGCGGCCAAGGCCGGCCTCAAGGGGGGCGATGTCATCACGAAGTTCAACGACTCGGTGATCGACAGCGGCCCGACCCTGATCGGCGAGATCTGGACCCACAAGCCGGGCGACAAGGTGACGCTGACGTACAAGCGAGACGGCAAGGTGTCGACCGCCGAAGTCACCCTGGGACAGCGCAAGGGCGACAGCTGACCGGACCGGCTGCCCACAGCCAGGAAAGGTGCAGGTGAGGGGCTGCCGAGCGATTCGGCAGCCCCCTCGTGCGTCCCACGGTGCAGGGCCGAGGCGGTTGCGGTCACTCGTCCGCGGGGCGCGGCAGTCGTTCAGCTCGTGTTGATGCTGCGGATGCCGCTGCATGCGTCCGTTGCTGCGCGGTGCTTCCATGAGCGTGATGAGTGCATTCACCGTGGTCGACCAGGACGGCCGACTCGGCACCTGTGATGCTGATTTCGGGTTGGCGGGAGTCCGGTCCGTGACCATCCGCCCCCCGACACCGGCGTTGTGGCTCTCTGCCGCAGTGAGCCACAACGCCCGAAGACGTCGCCGTACTTGTGGCGCCCAAGGACCGGTGACACGGTCGACGGCAGGACGACGGGTTTCGTGTACGAGTGAGCGGGATTACGTGCACCACCGCGGCGCACCCGGTTGCTGGGGGCATGCGACGGGGGCGGCGGTGCCCTGGTGACGGTGGACGCGTGATCAACTGGCCGGGTGTGGCCACTCATGAGACCGGCCAGTCACACCGGAAGCACCCAGCCGGTAGGCTGTAGCCCGCTCCGCAGCAGGGCAAGGCGGGGCGAAGGTGGGTTGCCCGAGCGGCCTAAGGGAACGGTCTTGAAAACCGTCGTGGCAGCGATGTCACCGTGGGTTCAAATCCCACACCCACCGCGCAACTGAACGGCCCCTGAGCAGGTACTTCGCTCAGGGGCCGTTCCGATGGGCGCTGCCCGTCAGTTCCCTTTGCTTCCCGTCCGGTCGGGCACACAAGCGGCACGGGGGCACCGCTCTCGCTGGACTACGATCCCGCCGCACCAGCCGTACGGCAGTTGCGCTCGTGATCTGTCGCAAGCGTTGGGGTGGCGTGTGTTGCGTTCCTGCCGGGCAGTGCTGGCTCTCGTTCCCGTGGCCTTTGCCCTCGTCGGCTGCGGCAGGCTGTTCCCGCCGCCGGTCCCTGATGGTGAGCCGACCGAGCTGCCGCGATCCCGAACAGCGACGATGTGGACCGATGCGCGTGGCGGCACATTGGAGCTGAAGCCGGACGGCACGTTTACCTCTGCTGATATCTGCGGCGATTACGACATCGATGCCTACGGGCCGAAGAACGAACCCCGGTCGGGATCAGGCACGTGGGCCGGCGAGGACCGGAAGGGGCAGAGCAGTGTCACGGTCTCGTTCGAAGCGGATGACGTGAGCTCTGCTTACCGAGCCCTGCGCGACGGCAAAAAATTGAGGCTCTGGGCGTACGTCGGTGACCCAGACGATGGCCATTCGCTCTGCATCCTGACCCAGGAGTGAGGAATCGGCGCCCGACCGGCCAACGTGGTCGGAGGACGACTGCGCTGCCGCGAGAGCGACGGCCCCTCCCTGTGGCTCTCCGGCCCAACCCGTACGCAAGGCACCCGGTGGTGAAGGGCCTGTTCCCCGGTCGCGTCACCGAGTTGCTGTGCGATCTCCGCTGCGATCAGATCTGCTGATCCGGATGATGGGGCATGCCGGCCGATCATCACCGTTCTTCGTCCGAGCGGGCGCCCCTTCTGTGTGCCTGCCCGGCGCGTCCGGTCAAGGCGACCGGTCGGGGCTGTCCTCCGGGCCGGCGGGGCGGCCGGAGGTGAGGCGGGCGGCCGAGGCGATGGTGGCGCGGGCTTCGTGTTCGGTGAGGCCGGTATGGACGGCGGCCCTAATGAGGGCATCCGCGAGGGCGTCGCCGAAGCCGTGTTCGTACGCACGGCAAGCCGCCCAGAAGAGGCGGGTGTTGCGCTGTCCTTCGCGTGCCGCGAGGACGAACTGGACCAGGCCCCGGCCGTGGTGGGGGCGTGGTGAGGGGTGGTGAGGGCGCGCGGGAGGTGTGAGCAGCCGCAGGAGTGCGCGGGGGCAGGGGGCCGGGGAGAGATCGGCGGCGCCAGGGGCGAGTCGGTAGGTGCCGCCGGTGGTGACCGAGCCGGGGCCGACCAGGTAGCCGCCGGCGCCGCGGATGTCGATGCCGGGGGCGAGGCGGCTGGCGGAGTTCGGTACCGGCACCCCGGGCGGACCGGTGAGCCAGATGTGGCGTCCGCCGCTCGGTGTGATGACCGTGACGGTCGGCGGGATGGTGAACAGATGGTGCAGGGCCAACTGCTGGAGGGCTGCCGCGGAGTCGCTGCGGCCAGAGCCATCGATGTCGAGGTCGATGCCGATGAGGTGGTGCGGGGCCCGGCCGCAGGCGATGCCGTATCCGGTGGCCCACGGAGCGGCGGCGAACAGGGTTCGTACGGCGGCGGGGTTTGTGGTGGCGTCGTGGACCCCGTGTCCGGGAAGGCCGCAGGCTCCCCGGCAGCCGACCGGCCGGTCGTCGCCGCGGTGGGGGGAGCGCAGGGCGGGGAGCTTGGTGGCGGACAGCGGGATGACGGGGAGTCCGTGCTCGGCAGCGGAGAGTGCGTGGGCGAGGGCCAGGGTGGCGGTCTGCCGGTCGGTGATGGCCATACTTCATTTTCGTACAGGTGTTCGAGAAAAGGAAGGGGGATGGGGTGGGGGCGGCGTGTCGATGAGTGGGCTCGGAGCGCTCGGGGGTGATGGGGCGGATTGGCGGAAAATGCGCCGGAACGCTTTTCCTCCGGGGGCGCGCGGGATCGCGTGGTGCGGATCCAGGCGTGGGGGTGTGAGCCGGGGCTTTGAGAGCGTGCGGGAGGTTTATCGGGTGTTCCTCATGCTTGCGGGGGAATCGTGGATCATGAGTGGTTCGTCGGGGATTCGGTGGGCAACTTTGGTCTCGCGACGTCGTGACCAAAACCGAGGCTGTCGGCCAACCGCCTTGGAACAAGCTGCACTTCCGGTTCCTGGAGGAATTGACATGGCAAGCATCCGTACCGCTCGCGCCCTCGCCGCTGTTGCCGCACTGCCTCTCGCCGCCGTGCTCTTCAGCGGCGTGGCCCAGGCCGACAACGGCTCGTTCGCGAACGATGGATCGAACGCGGGTGTTGCGACGATCAGCGGCAGCGGAGTCGGTGGGGACAACTTCGGTAATTCGTCCACGTCGCAGCAGCAGGCCACCGGCTCCGGGGCGTCGAACCGGAGCAACTCGGCGCAGGTGAACGGCTCGGCCTTCACCGTGATCGATCAGTCCACCAGGAGTGTCGCGGTGAACTTCACCAATCTCTGGTGAGCCGGGGGCCGCCGCAGGCCGGTCGGGGGGCCGGTGTGCGACGGGGTGAACGGCAGCCTGTGCAAGGACGCTTCGGTTTCCTTGCGCAGGCTGTTCGCGTTCCGGAGGGTGCGGGCGGGAGTGTTCGGTCGCCGCCGACCTTGACAGCGATCAGTGATCTGACGGACAGTCAGAAATCCTGATTCCGTACCCCGTGTCCGGGAGGCCGCCGCCGTGCACCTCGCCCCGACGGAGCGTCAGCAGCAGCTGCGCGCCGAACTCCGCACGTATTTCCGCGATGTGATCTCCGGGACGGATTCGACCGACCGGGCCGACGGAGCCGCCGGGGCGGACGGAACTCCTGGGGCGGACGGGAAGTCCAGGCCGCCGGCGGCGCCCGACGGCCTGGTCGAGCAGCGTCGGCTGTTGCGGCGCATCGGTGCCGACGGGATGCTCGGGCTCGGCTGGCCCGTCGAGTACGGAGGGCAGGGCCGCGGACCCGACGAGCAGTTCGTCTTCTTCGACGAGGCGTACCGGGCGGGCGCACCCGTGTCCATGGTCACGCTCAACACCGTCGGCCCGACGCTGATGAGGTACGGGACCGAGGCGCAGAAGGAGTATTTCCTCCCGCGGATCCTGAGCGGGGACCTCGTTTTCGCGATCGGCTACAGCGAACCCGAGGCCGGCACGGACCTGGCCGCGCTGCGGACGAGGGCGGCGCGGGACGGCGACGACTGGGTGATCGACGGGCAGAAGATCTTCACCAGCAATGCGCAGAACGCGGACTGGATCTGGCTCGCCTGCCGTACGGATCCGGACGCGCCCAAGCACAAGGGCATCTCGATCGTCCTGGTTCCGACGGACGCGCCGGGCTTTGCCTGGACTCCGATCGAGACCGTGGGCGGACTGACCACGACGGCCACCTATTACGACGGGATTCGGGTGCCCGCCACGAACCTGGTCGGCGAGGAGAACGGTGGCTGGGGCCTGATCACCAACCAGCTGAACCACGAGCGGGTGGCGCTCGCGGCGATCGGGATGCAGGCCGAGGATTTCTACGAGGCTGCGCTTGCCTTCGCCCGAACCCCCGATCCGGTGACGGGGTGGCGTCCGGTTGACGAGCCGTGGGTGCGGTCCCGGCTGGCCGAGGCGTATGCCCGACTGGCGGCAACCCGCCTGCTCAACTGGCGTCTGGTGGGGGACGTCGGGGCGGGCTCGGTGGCCCCCGGGGACGCGAGCGGCGTGAAATTCATGGGAACCGAATCGGCCGTCGAGGTGTATCGAATGTGCCAGGAAATCACGGGCGAGGCCGGGATGGTCAGGGGCGGATCGCCCGGCTCCTTCGGGGACGGGGAGCTGGAGCGGATGAACAGGGCGGCGCAGATCAACACCTTCGGGGGCGGGGTGAGCGAGGTGCAGCGGGAGATCGTCGCGACGATGCGGCTCGGCATGAAGAGGGGGAAGCGGTGACGGACACAGCGGACCAGTTGTACGGGAGGCTCAAGGCGTACGAAGGGCGCGCGTCGGCCACGGCCGGCGTCGGCAAGGACCTGGTCAACGAGCCGATGATCAGGCATTGGTGCGAGGCGATGGGGGACGGGAATCCCGCGTACGGGGGGCCGGGGGCGATTGCGCCGCCGACGATGCTGCAGGCGTGGACGATGGGCGGTCTGTCGGGGCACACCGACCGGTCCGGGGCGTACGACGAGCTGTTCGGCCTGCTCGACGGTGCCGGATACACCTCGGTGGTCGCGACCGACTGTGAGCAGGAGTACCTGCGTCCGCTGCGGCCCGGGGACCGGATCACTTTCGATGCGGTGATCGAGGCGGTGTCGGAGCGGAAGACGACCAAGCTGGGGACGGGCTATTTCATCACGACGCGGATGGACGTCCGAGCGGCCGGTGAACCGGCCGGGACGCATCGCTTCCGGATCCTGAAGTATGCGCCCGCAGGGGGTAAAGGGGGGCAGCGGGGTGTAGGTGTAGGACGAGGGCTGAGGCAGGGCGGCCGGAGTCTGCGGCCGAGACCGGTGATCAACCGGGACAACGCCGGTTTCTGGCAGGGCGTCGCCGAGCACAGACTTCTCATCCAGCGGTGCCGGGAGTGCGAGACCCTGCGTTTTCCCTGGCTCCCGGGATGCAATGCGTGCGGCTGCCAGGAGTGGGACACGGTCGAGGCGAGCGGCGAGGGCACGGTCTTCAGTCACGTCGTGATGCATCACCCGCCCTTCCCCGCCTTCAGCGCCTCCGACGAAGCCGGGCCGTACGCGGTGGCGCTGATCGAGCTGGCGGAGGGCGTGCGGATGGTCAGCAACGTGGTCGGTGTGCCCTGCGACAAGGTGCGGACTGGGATGTCGGTGAAGCTGGAATTCCTGCGTACGGACCATGAGTTGGAGCTTCCGGTCTTTCGTGGGAGCGAGGGCTGACATGGACTTCACGCCCACGGAGGAGCAGGGCGCGGCACAGGGGCTCGCCGCGCAGATCTTCGGTGACCTGGCCACGCACGAGCGACTGGCCGCCGCAGGGTCGGGGACGGATGCCGAGCTGTGGAAGGAGCTGTGCGCAGCCGGGCTCATGTCCGCCGTCGAGGAGATCGGGCTGCTGGGCCTGGTCCTGCTGTTGGAGGAACAGGGCAGGACGACCGCGCAGGTGCCGTTCGCCGCGAGCTGTGTGTACGGGCTGCTCGCCGTCGCCGACCACGGTACGGGCGAACAGCGGGAGCGACTGCTGCCACCCCTGAGGGACGGCACGGCCGTGGCCACCGGGGCCTTTCCGGCACGCTCCGGTCTACGGACCGACGGGGAAGGGCGGCTGAGCGGCGTCGTGCCCTGTGTGCCCTGGCTGCGGGACGCGACCCTGGTGCTCGTGGCGGATGCGGACCGGGTGCTGTGGGTCGTGCGGACCGCCGATCCGGGCGTGGCGGTCCTGCCGGTGGAGACGACGGCGCCGTGGTCGGCGGCGCGGCTCGTCCTGGACCGGGCTCCCGGCGAGCGGCTCGGCGGGCCGGGGCCGGAGCTGAGCCCCGAGCCGAGCCCGGACCCAGAAGCAGAAGCGGGAACAGGTCGGGAACCGGAAGCGGGGACAGGAGAGGCAGCGGGAGCAGGGATGTACGGGGCGGTGCTGGCCGCGAGCCGGACGGCGTTCGCGGGATTGCAGGCCGGGGTGTGCGCCGGGTCGCTGGCCCGAGCGGTCGCCCACACCACCACCCGGGAGCAGTTCGGGCGCCCGCTCTCCACCAACCAGGGGGTGCTGCTGCGCGCAGCCGACGCCCATATGGACACCGAGGCGATAAGGGTCACGGCGTACGAGGCGGCATGGCGCCACGACCAGGGTCTGGCCTACGGCGCCCAGGCGCTGACTGCGGCCTGGTGGGCCTCGGAGGCCGGCAGGAGAGTCGTACACGCCGGACAGCATCTGCACGGCGGTACGGGCGCCGATCTCGACCACCCCGTCCACCGTCACTTCCTCTGGGGCCGTCAGCTCGACTCCTATCTGGGATGTGGCAGTGAAGTGCTCGAGGAACTGGGTGAGTTGCTGGTGAAGGAGGGATCGCAATGAAGGTCGGTGAGGAGCTGGCACCGCTGGAGATCGCGGTGACCCGCACCCTGATCGTCGCGGGCGCCGTCGCCTCCCGCGACTACCAGGACGTGCACCATGACGCGGGGCTCGCGCAGCAGAAGGGTTCCCCGGACATCTTCATGAACATCCTGACGACCAATGGCCTGGTGGGGCGGTACGTCACCGACCACTTCGGGCCGTCTGCGGTGCTCCGCAAGGTCGCCATCAGGCTGGGAGCGCCCAACTACCCCGGAGACACCATGGTGTTGAGCGGCACCATCACGGCCCTCGATGACGCCGGGACGGCCGAGGTGACGGTCGTCGGCGCCAACGGTCTCGGTAGGCATGTCACCGGCACGGTGACCGTCAGCGTCCCGGAGGGATCGGCATGAGCGTGCGCAGGGCCGATTTGCTCGGCGGCCGGGCGGCAATCGTCGGGATCGGGGCGACCGAGTTCTCGAAGGATTCCGGGCGCAGTGAACTCAAGCTGGCCGTCGAGGCGGTGCGAACCGCCCTCGACGACGCCGGGCTGACCCCTGCCGATGTCGACGGTCTGGTCACCTTCACCATGGACACCAGCCCCGAGATCACGGTCGCCCAGGCGGCCGGCATCGGAGAGCTGTCGTTCTTCTCCCGCGTCCACTACGGCGGCGGTGCGGCCTGCGCGACCGTGCAGCAGGCGGCGCTCGCCGTGGCGAGCGGGGTTGCCGATGTCGTGGTCTGCTACCGCGCCTTCAACGAACGTTCGGGGCGGCGCTTCGGATCCGGGGTGCAGCACCGGGAACCCACCGCTGAGGGGACGGCGCTCGGCTGGAACCTCCCCTTCGGGCTCCTCACTCCCGCATCCTGGGTGGCCATGGCCGCCCAGCGTTATCTGCACACCTACAGCCTGACCCCGGAGGCCTTCGGTCATGTCGCGGTCACCGACCGGCGCCATGCGGCGCGCAACCCGGCGGCGTACTTCTACGAGAAGCCGATCACCCTCGCCGACCACGCCGCGTCGCGCTGGATCGTCGAACCGCTGCGGCTGCTCGACTGCTGCCAGGAGACCGACGGCGGACAAGCGATCGTCGTGACCAGCGCCGAGGGGGCCAGGGACCTTCCGCAGCCGCCTGCGGTGATCGTTGCCGCCGCACAGGGCGCAGGGCGGGCGCAGGAGCAGATGACCAGCTTCTACCGTGACGGGCTGACCGGGCTACCGGAGATGGACGTCGTCGCCAGGCAGCTCTGGCGTACCTCCGGACTCACCCCTTCCGACATCGATGTGGGCATTCTCTACGACCACTTCACCCCCTTCGTGCTGATGCAGCTGGAGGAGTTCGGCTTCTGCGGGCCGGGCGAGGCCGCCGACTTCGTGGCGGACGCCGCGCTGCCCCTGAACACGCATGGAGGTCAGCTGGGGGAGGCGTATCTGCACGGGATGAACGGCATCGCGGAGGCGGTCCGGCAGATCCGGGGCACATCGGTGAATCAGATATCCGGGGCGGCCAGAGCCCTGGTGACAGCGGGCACGGGGGTGCCTACCTCCGGACTGATTCTGGGCACCGGCGATTGACCGCGGGGCAGGAGCGGGCCCGTTGTCTCAGGCGGCTGTCTCAGGTGGCGACCCTGAGTCCTGATGACGAGCTCTACTCCTCCAGGAGGTGGGGCCGGCCCTACCCCTACAACCTGAGGCGGACGTGGCTTCGGGACCTGGGGCCGATCCCCCGGGTAGCACCCGCTCCTAGCGTGGACCTATGACCACGCCAGTCTGCACGGGCGCCTTCAGGGGAGCCACCGCCGCCACCGGACACGCGCCGCTCATTTCGCCGGCGTCGCACACGCAGCATGCGTCGCATGGTTCACCGGGATCGCACGGTTCGTATGCGGGGCGGGCGCCCTACGCTCCCTACCCGTCGTTCTCGTCGTTCGTGCGGGCGCGGGGGCCCGTGCTGCTGCGTACCGCGCGCTCGCTGACCGCGAATCCGAGCGATGCCGAGGATCTGCTGCAGACCGCGCTCACCAAGACGTACGTCGCGTGGGAACGGATCGAGGATCACCGGGCGCTCGACGGCTATGTCCGCCGGGCCCTGGTGAACACCCGCACCTCGCAGTGGCGCAAGCGGAAAGTGGACGAATTCGCCTGCGACGAGCTGCCCGAGCAGGAGACGGCCCCGGCGCCCGATCCTGCCGAGCAGCAGTCGTTGCACGATGCGATGTGGCGAGCCGTGCTGAAGCTCCCGGACCGGCAGCGGGCGATGGTCGTCCTGCGCTACTACGAGGACCTCAGCGAGGCGCAGACGGCCGAGGTGCTCGGGGTGTCCATCGGCACGGTCAAGAGCGCGGTGTCACGGGCACTCGGCAAGCTGCGCGAAGACCCGGAGCTGACCCCCATACGCTGACCCCGCGAGCCCCGCCCGCCTGCGACCCGGCTCAAGCGCGCGAGACCGCCGGTCTGTGAGCCCGGGTGAGTTCCTCTGAGCGCGCGCAAGCCGGTGAGCCCGCGTGAGCCTGCGATCCGGGCAGTCCGTGAGTTCGTGCGTTTGTGACGCCGGTCGACGGCGACCAGGCCGTCGAAGTTGACGAGTGCATGGAAGACGTTGAGGTCACCGGCGGATTCCGGACCTCAATGCCGGGATTTCGTGCCACGGGCGCTCCGCCGATGTGTGCAGAAGAAGTCGACAGGCACCGATTCGTTTGCCCGGGAGTAGTGACATACCGCTTGGTATGTGCGCAGAATCAGCGGAACCTTACTGCCGCGTAGCGCCCACCGGGAGGACGCCGTGCTGAGCACCATGCAGGACGTACCGCTGACTGTCACCCGCATCCTGACGCATGGGATGACGATCCACGGGAAGTCGCAGGTCACGACCTGGACCGGCGAGCCCGAGCCGCAGCGGCGAAGCTTCGCCGAGGTGGGACGCCGTGCCACGCAGCTCGCCCACGCCCTGCGCGACGAGCTCGGTGTCGTCGGCGACCAGAGGGTCGCGACCCTCATGTGGAACAACGCCGAGCATGTCGAGGCGTACCTGGCGATCCCCTCCATGGGTGCCGTGCTCCACACGCTCAACCTGCGGCTCCCCGCCGAGCAGCTGATCTGGATCGTCAAGCACGCGGACGACAAGGTCGTCATTGTCAACGGTTCGCTGCTGCCGCTCCTCGCGCCGCTTCTCCCGCACCTGCCGTCGATCGAGCATGTGGTCGTCGCCGGGCCCGGTGACCGTTCCGTGCTCGACGGTGCCGCGCCGCGGGTGCACGACTACGAGGAGCTGATCACCGGCCGTCCGACCGGCTACGACTGGCCGGAGCTGGACGAACGCCAGGCCGCCGCCATGTGCTACACCTCCGGCACCACGGGCGACCCCAAGGGCGTCGTCTACTCCCACCGCTCCGTCTACCTGCACTCCATGCAGGTCAACATGTCGGAGTCGATGGGGCTGACCGACAAGGACACCACGCTGGTGGTCGTCCCCCAGTTCCACGTCAACGCGTGGGGCCTGCCGCACGCGACGTTCATGTCCGGCGTCAACATGCTGATGCCGGACCGGTTCCTGCAGCCCGCCCCGCTCGCGGACATGATCGAGCGCGAGAAGCCGAGTCACGCCGCCGCCGTTCCGACCATCTGGCAGGGTCTGCTCGCCGAGGTCACCGCCAACCCGCGCGATCTGACCTCGATGGCCCGCGTCACCATCGGCGGCGCCGCCTGTCCGCCCTCCCTCATGGAGGCGTACGACAAGCTGGGCGTCCGTCTCTGCCACGCCTGGGGCATGACCGAGACGTCGCCGCTCGGCACGATGGCCAACCCGCCCGCAGGGCTGACCGCGGAGCAGGAGTGGCCGTACCGCATCACCCAGGGACGATTCCCGGCCGGAGTCGAGGCGCGACTGGTCGGCCCCGGCGGCGAGCATCTGCCCTGGGACGGCGAGTCGGCCGGTGAGCTGGAGGTCCGCGGCCCCTGGATCGCCGGCGCCTACTACGGCGGCGCGGACGGCGAGGCGCTGCGCCCCGAGGACAAGTTCAGCGAGGACGGCTGGCTGAAGACCGGTGACGTCGGCGTCATCAGCGAGGACGGCTTCCTCACCCTCACCGACCGCGCCAAGGACGTCATCAAGTCCGGCGGCGAGTGGATTTCCAGCGTCGAGCTGGAAAATGCCCTGATGGCGCACCCGGATGTGGCCGAGGCCGCCGTCGTCGCGGTCCCGGACGAGAAGTGGGGGGAGCGTCCGCTGGCGACCGTCGTGCTCAAGGACGGCGCGACCGCGGAATACGAGGCGCTGAAGGCGTTCCTCGCCGAGTCCGGCATAGCCAAGTGGCAGCTGCCGGAGCGCTGGTCGATCATTCCGGCGGTGCCGAAGACCAGCGTCGGCAAGTTCGACAAGAAGGTGATCCGCAAGCAGTACGCGGCGGGCGAGCTGGACATCACGCAGCTCTGAGCGGTGCGCTGACGGCGAGGGCGGTACGGGAAGTCCCGTACCGCCCTCGTCCGTCGTCGCGACGACGACTGCCTCAGTTCGTGCCGATCTTCGCCAGCAGGTCGACGATGCGGGACTGGACATCTTCGCTCGTCGAGCGTTCCGCCAGGAAGAGCACGGTCTCGCCGGAGCTGAGCCTCGGCAGCTCCGTCCGGTTGATGTCGGCCGAGGTGTAGACGACCAGCGGGGTCCGGTTGAGCTGGCCGTTCGCGCGCAGCCAGTCGACGATCCCGGCTCGGCGGCGGCGTACCTGCATCAAGTCCATCACCACCAGATTCGGCCGCATCCGGGTGGCGAGGGAGACCGCTTCGCTGTCGGTCGCGGCGCACGCGACCTGCATGCCGCGGCGTTCCAGCGTCGCCGTCAGCGCCACCGCGATTTCCTCGTGCTCCTCGATCAGCAGCACCCGCGGCGGGTGCTGCTCGCTGTCGCGGGGTGCGAGCGCCTTGAGGAGCACCGCGGGGTCGGCACCGTACGCCGCTTCCCGCGATGCCTGTCCCAGACCGGCCGTCACCAGTACCGGAACCTCGGCCGCCACGGCCGCCTGGCGCAGCGACTGCAGCGCCGTACGCGTGATCGGCCCGGTCAGCGGGTCCACGAAGAGGGCGGCGGGGAACGCCGCGATCTGGGCGTCCACCTCCTCACGGGAGTGCACGATCACGGGCCGGTAGCCGCGGTCGCTCAGCGCCTGCTGGGTGGAGACGTCGGGCGCGGGCCAGACGAGCAGCCGGCGCGGGTTGTCCAGCGGTTCCGGGGGAAGCTCGTCGTCGACCGGCTGCGGTGACGGACGGTTGGCGACCTCGACCGCGCCGCCCGGGCCGTCCAGCGGCTCCGGCCCCTCGGCGCCCTCGTCGGGTGCCCCTATGGCGTACGCGCGCCCCTCGACGGCCGGGGGTGAGAGCAGCTGCCCGGAGGCGCTGGTGGTGGGCGCGTTGCCGGGCTGGGGGGCGGCGGCCGGTGCGGTGGCCGGCTGGGGCAGGGCGGGCTCCGCGGCGCGCTCGTCCTCGGGCGGCGCGGCGAGCTTGCGCCGACGCCCGGCACCGCCGAGCGTGTGGTTCTGCTGGTGCGCGAGGTGCTGGGCGAACGGCACGCCCTGCCCGAGGGTCCGCACGCTGAACGCGCGCCCCTGCGTCGAGTCGGTGGAGACGGGTGCGGCGTCGGACACCGGCGCCGACGCGGGCATCGGTGCCTCGGCGGGCAGCGGCTGTCGCCGCGGGTCCGGCGCGGGCTCGGCCACGGGAGCGGGCTCGGGCGCGATGGCGTCCGGACGGCTCTCCGCCGTGCCGACGGGAGCGGTGATGGCCGTGGTGCCGGTGGCGTGCCCCGTTCCGGGCCGGGACAGGTCCCCGGGGGCGTTCAGGGCGGCCAGGCCCTGTCCCGAGGTGCCGTTCTCCGGCAGGCCGCCGGGCTGCATGGGCATCTGCGCGGGTTCCGGCTGTCCGGGCTGCTGCTGGGGCGTGTCCGGGGCGTGACGGGCACGGCGGCGCCCGGTCGGTGCGGGGTGTTCCTGCGGCGGCGTGTGGTGGTTGTCCTGCGGCGTTCCCACGGCGTCGTGGCGTCCGGGCAGCGAGGCGTCCGCCTCACCGGCCGTGGGCGGGATCCGGTCGGCATCGGCGGGCGGGAGGGCGAACGCGGTACGCGGCCCCACCGGTTCGGCCGCGGCGGCTCGGTCCTGCGCGGCGGCCAGCGCCCGGCGGGCCCGTCGCCCGGTCGGCTGCTGCTGTGCTTGATGCTGAGTCTGCTCGGTCTGCTGACCCTCTGGGCTCTGCTGTCGGCCGGACCGGGACGCGGTCCGGTCCGGCCCCGGGGCAGACGCGAGGGCCGGGAGGGCCAGCTGGTTCTCGTTGCCCTGGCGCGCCCGTCCACCGCCCGCGGGCACCGGCACCGGCGCCTCGGCGGGTACGCCCTGCGGCGGCACTGTCTGCCCGCGCTGCGGACGGCCGCCCACGCCCTGAGCGCCCTCGGCCGCCGTCACCACCGCCCCCTCGGACGGCGCCGCGGCCGCGGGCAGCGCCAACGCCTGCCCCGGCTGCTCCACGGGCTGACCTGTGCCCGTCTCGGCCGGGCTGGGCCGTCCCCGCCTGCGACCGGATCCCTCGCTCTGCTGGGCCGGGATGAGCTCGTGGGGCGACTGCTGGGGCTGCTGGGCGGACGGCTGCTGAGTCTGCTGTCCGCCCTGCTTGTCCTGCACCGCCGCTTCACGACGCGCCCTGCGCCGTCCCGTCGGCTCCGCCGCAGCGGTGTCACCGGACTCGGCCCCCGCAGCGGCCGTCCCGCCGCCCACCGGGCTCTCCAGGAAGGCGTCCGTCGACGCGCGTCGCGCCCTGCGCCGTCCGCCGCCCGGCGTCCCCTGCTGCTGCCCGGTCTCCTCGGGCGCAGCCGGAACGGGAGGCGTCCGAGGCGGCAGTACGGTCCCCGCACCCGCGCCCAGCGGCACTTCGAGGACGTACGCGCTGCCGCTCATCCCCGGCATCTCGTGCGTCTGCAGCACGCCGCCGTGCGCCCGTACGATCCCGCGCACGATCGGCTCGTGCACCGGGTCGCCCCCGGCGAACGGTCCGCGCACCTCGATCCGTACGACCTCACCGCGCTGCGCCGCCGCCACGACCACTGTCGAGTCGACGTAGCCGACGCCCGGCACCACCCGCGCCTTGCCGGTCGAGTCGATCCCGGCGACGTCCGCGACCAGGTGGGCGAGCGCCGTCACCAGCCGCCCCGCGTCCACCTCGGCCTCGATCGGCGGCGCGTGCACCGCGAACTGCGCGCGCCCCGGACCGATCAGTTCCACGGCACCGTCGATACCGGCCGTCACGACCGAGTCGAGCAGCACCTTCTGTTTGACCAGCTCCTCCGCCCCGCTGTCGAGACGCTGGTAGCCGAGCACGTTGTCGACGAGCGTCGTCATCCGGGCGTAGCCGGCGGCCAGGTGGTGCAGGATCTGGTTGGCCTCGGGCCACAGTTGGCCCGCCGGGTCGGCGGCGAGCGTCGAGAGCTCGCCGCGCAGCTCCTCCAGCGGCCCGCGCAGCGACTCGCCGAGGACGGCGGTCAGCTGTGCGTGCCGGGCGGTCAGTTGTGCGAGCCGCTCGCTCAGCTCCTCCGACTCGGCCGCGGACCGCTCGGTCCGGTCGGCCAGCTCGGCGGCATGCCGTTCGGTCAGCCCGGTGACCTCGGCGGTGTGCTGCTCGGTCAGCCGGGTGACCTCGGCGGTGTGGCTCTCGGTCAGTTCGGTCAGCTGCGCCGTGTGCTCGTTGGTGAGTTCCTCGTACGGCCGGCGGTCGGTGAACGTCATCACCGCACCGACCAGCTGGTCCCCGTCCCGGACGGGCGCGGTCGTCAGATCGACCGGCACCTGCGCGCCGCTCTTGGACCACAGCACCTGCCCGCGCACCCGGTGCTTGCGGCCGGACTTGAGCGTGTCGGCGAGCGGCGACTCCTCGTACGGGAACGGCTCGCCCTCCGCACGCGAGTGCAGGATCAGCGGATGCAGCTCCTGGCCGCCCAGGTCGCTGGCACGGAAGCCGAGGATCTGCGCGGCGGCGGGGTTGACCAGGACGACCCGGCCGTCGGTGTCCGTGCCGACGACCCCCTCGGCCGCGGCACGCAGGATCATCTCGGTCTGCCGCTGCGAACGGGCCAGCTCGGCCTCGGTGTCGACGGTGCCCGACAGATCCCGTACGACGAGCATCAGCAGCTCGTCGCCCGTGTAGCTGCCGTTGTAGGTGGACTGGAAGTCGTTGTACGCGGCCTGCCCGTCCTCCAGGCTGGCGCTGGTGACCTCGACCGGGTACTCGTTGCCGTCGGTCCGCCGCGCGATCATCCGCGTCGGCTTCGTCCGGCCCCGCTCGTCCGCTGCCTCGGGCCTGCGCATCGACCCCGGGATCAGCTTGGAGTCGAACTCCGGAAGCAGATCGAGGAGCCCGCGACCGACGAGCGCGGTGCCCGGCGTCTCGAACATTTCGAGGGCGATGGTGTTGGCGTTGACGACCGTGCCGTTGCAATTGACGAGCAGGAGCCCGTCAGGGAGGGCGTCGAGTATGGCTGCGAGGCGAGCAGCGCCTCGGGATGGCCTGCTGCTCACGACGACGCTTCCTCCCTGGTTACCGCACCTTGCCGACAGCGGGCCCCATCTTGCCCCTCGGGCCGCAGGCTGTCACTGGAGGAGTCTAAAGGCAGGGGAGGGGCATCCGGAGGCGGATGAGGGGGAGCTCTCACCAAGGTTCTGTGCATACCGTGTACGACCCCTGCCCCTGACGTGTCCCGTGACGGCCCCGACCACGTCGGGTCACCGGACATTCGGGAGCACCGGCCGCAGGTTGTTCCAGCGTGCGATCTCGCATCCGTCGGTCCGGTCGAAGGCGGCATCGACACGCTGCCCGTGCCAGGTTCCGGTGACCCGGGCCGTGGCCGATCCGCCGAACTGCTGGGTGCACATGGCGCCGGTGGGTACCGGACGGAAGGGGTCCTTGCCGTCATCCGCGGGCTCCCCCAGCTCCGCGAGCCGGTCGCACGCGTGCTGCGCCACCGGGTGGCTGCCGCCGGCGGGGAAGCACTTCAGTTCGTACACGCCGTCGGCGGCGCGGTCTCCGGAATCCAGGACCGTGACCGTCAGCTCGGTCGTGCGGGCGTCGTCGCTTTGGAGCGCCGGTACCGGCAGCGGGAGGGGCAGCGGAAGGTGGCCGGTGGCAGCGGTCGCGGCCGGTGCGGCGGCGGACAGCACGGCGAAGGATGTGACAGCGGTGAGGGTGAGGCGGCGCAGCATGCGGGCTCCTGTGGACGTGTGGAAGACGGAGAGGCGGTACCCCGTCATCACTAACGCTCCGCATGCTCCGGCGTTGCGCAACCCGAAGACTTTGCCCTGGCGGCCGACGGCCTAGTACCGTAGGCGTCGATTGGTGAGGCAGTGCTCAGCTGTGTCATCATCTGCACGCACCACTCGCGTTCGCGCGGGGTGTGCTGGAGGCGTCGCCTAGTCCGGTCTATGGCGCCGCACTGCTAATGCGGTTTGGGTCTTAAAGCCCATCGAGGGTTCAAATCCCTCCGCCTCCGCTTGATCACTGAAGCCCCGTGCCACTGGCCGGGGCTTCAGTCGTATCCGGGTGCGGAGCGCGTTCGCGAAGGCGCGTGCAGACATGACCCAACATGGAGTTTCCGCAGGTCAGAGGCGGTTTGGGTAATGGATTTCGCGTGACGGCGCAGGTCATGTAATGTTGTTCCCGCAACGCCGACCAGGCAGAAAAGCCCGGAACGCCAAGCACTCGTAGCTTAACGGATAGAGCATCTGACTACGGATCAGAAGGTTGCAGGTTCGAATCCTGCCGAGTGCACAGCAGGCCGGAGGCCCTCAGGAGAAATCCTGAGGGCCTCCGGCCTTTGCGTTGACGGCAGTGTTTGACGGGCTGTGGAGCTGAGGCCAGGAGGCCAGGGCGAGCGCCCAGTTCGACTCGGCGAGCCGGAATCCGCAGTGACCCTTCGCCGTGCCTGAGCCCCGTGGCTGTGGCGGCCGACCTGCGCGGCTTCACCCACCTGTCCGGGCCGGGGCCCGAGTTGTCGTCCAAGGCCCGCAGAAGCACGGCCGCGGGTCAGGCCGACGTCTTGACGGCCGAGCCCGTCCGGGCCCGCTCCTGCACGACACGGCGGCGCCGGGTCGGCATCCCGAGCGTCGGGTTGGCGACGCCCCAGGCCGCGCCTTTGCAGACCAGCTCCTTGTAGACGGCGGCGAGCCGTCCGGTCAGGGCCGCCCGGACGGCGCGGTCATCGGCGGTGACGTACTGGATCACGCCTTCCCTGCGGCCCAGTGAGATGCACTGGTTGAAGTAGCGGAGCGGCGCGTTCGGGAGCTTCCCGCCGGTCAGGCGTGCCGCGATGGCGTCGGCGGCCTGCCACGCGGTGGGGGTGCCCGAGGCGCACGACATCCGCAGCGGCTTGTCGCCCGGGCCCATGGCCATGGCCGCGTCGCCGATGGCGTACACGTCCGGGTGCGAGACCGAGCGCATGGTCCCGTCGACCACGATCTGGCCTGTGCCGGTGACCTCCAGAGCGGTGGCCTTCGCGATCGGGTGGATCGCGAAGCCGGTGGTCCACACGGTGACCGCGGCCGGGACGGACGTGCCGTCGGCGGTGGTGACGCGGTCGGCCTCCACGCCGGTGACGGCGGTGTGCTCGTGCACGGTGATGCCGAGCTTGTCGAAGACCTTCCGCAGGTGCCGGCGGCCTTTGGGCGCGAGCCAGTCGCCGAGCCCGCCGCGGGCGGCGAGGGCGATATCGAGGTCCGGGCGGGCCTCGGCGATCTCGGTCGCGGCCTCCAGGCCGGTGAGGCCGCCGCCGACGACGACTACGGGCTGTCCGGCGTCCAGGCCGGCCAGGCGCTTGCGCAGCCGGAGCGCTCCGGGGCGGCCGGTGATCTCGTGGGCGTGCTCGGCGGTGCCGGGGACGCCTTGGGTGTTCCAGCCGCTGCCGAGGGCGTACACGAGGCTGTCGTACGCGAGCTCCTCGGCGCCGTTCGCGTCGATGACGGCGACAGTCTTGCGGCCGACGTCGACACGGGTGACCTTCGCGAGCCTCAGTTCGACACCGGTGCCCGCGAACATCTCGCTGAAGGGCCGGGGCTTGAGGTTCTGGCCGACCGCCAGCTGGTGCATCCGGACGCGCTCGACGAAGTCGGGCTCGGCGTTGACGAGGGTGATGGCGACGTCCTCGCGGCGCAGCCGCTTGGCGAGGCGACCGGCAGCGATGGCTCCGGTGTATCCGGCTCCGAGGACGATGATTCGGTGCTGCATTTCCCTGCTCCTGTCTCGCGCGGGTTCGCCACCTGAACCGGGCAGCCCGCGGTTTCCTGACAAGAACGCGATGTGAAGCACCTCACATCGCGGTCAGAAGGCGGTGAGCAGGGGTTCCCCGTGGTCGGCGGCCGCCCACCGCTGGGTCGCGCGTTCGAGCTTGTCGGGGTTGACCTGGTTGCGGAACGCGGAGATGCCCTCGGCGGTGACCTCCAGGCACATGACGCCGATGACCCGGCCGTCGAAGACAGCCACGAGGGCGGGGGCGCCGTTGGCGGTCGTGGCGTAGATCTCGGGGGAGCCGCCGACGATGGCGCGCTTGGCCTTGCCGGGCTTGAACAGGCCCCGAATGAATGTGGCGACCGCGAGGGCGCCCTCGAACGCCTTGGCGCGGGCCGGGACCTTCCCGCCGCCGTCGCCGATCGAGATGGCGTCTTCGGTGAGCAGCCGCACGAGCGGCTCGGTCCGGCCGCTGGTGGCGGCCGCGAGGAACTCCTCGACGATCCGCCGGGCGGCGTCCTCGTCGATCTCGGTGCGGGCCCTGCCGTCCGCGACGTGCTTCTTGGCGCGGTGGAAGATCTGCTGGCTGGCGGCCTCGGTGATGTCGAGGATCTCCGCGATCTGCCGGTGCGGGTAGTCGAAGGCCTCCCGCAGCACGTACACCACCCGCTCGTTGGGGGAGAGGCGCTCCATGAGGGCGAGGACCGCGTACGAGACGGATTCGCGCTGCTCGGCGGTGTCGGCCGGGCCGAGCATCGGGTCCCCGGCGAGCAGCGGCTCGGGCAGCCATTGGCCCACATAGGTCTCGCGCCGGGCGCGGGCCGAGGTGAGCTGGTTGAGGCACAGGTTGGTGAGGACCTTCGTCAGCCAGGCCTCGGGGACCTCGATGCGGTCGATGTCGGCGGCCTGCCAGCGCAGGAACGTGTCCTGCACGGCGTCCTCGGCATCGCTCGCGGAGCCGAGGAGGCGGTAGGCGATGGCCTCCAGGCGGGGCATGGAGGCCTCGAACCGGTCCATGTCGTTCACGGTCAGAGCCATGGCCCGGATCCTAAGGGCTGTTCCGTAATCCCTGGCGGGTGCGCACGGACCTTGGGCTGCGTCCTCGCGCCACTCGACCGGTGCTGTTCGGCTTCCCGGACGCAGTGGATCGCGTTGCCCGTGTCTCCCGGGGCCCCGCGTGCGCCGATCGCCCTTCCCCGCGCGGCCGGTTGATCGGGATCCCCGCTCCGCCGCGGAGCCTCGTTACGATCGCACGCATGAGCTGGCACTGCACCGGGTTGCGATGGCCCCCAGAAGGGCCGGTCCTGGGGTGGCAGAAGGACGGGGCGAAGGGCCGGGCGGTGGGCGGGGCCGGTTCGACGCGGGTGAGTGTCCTTGCGTACGGGAAGGAGCTCGGGTTCCGCGCCGGCGGTGAGCGGCACTGTGTGGGGGCGCGAGGGAACGTGTGTCCGCTGGGCGCCGTGGTGTCCGGGCGGAGTACGGGGGCGCGGTGCCCGGAATGCGCGCGGCTGGACCGGGCGCATTCGGTGGCCGCCGACACGATCGCCGACGACCCCCGGACGTACCGCGTCTATCTCGCCTGGTTCGGGCCCGGGATGGTGAAGGTCGGCATCACCGCGGAGGAGCGGGGTGCGGCGCGGCTGCGGGAGCAGGGGGCCGTGGTCTTCAGCTGGCTGGGGCGCGGCCCGTTGATGGCGGCGCGGCGGACCGAGGAGCTGCTCCGTGCGGCGCTGGGCGTGCCGGACCGGATCCCGTACGCACGCAAGCGCGCCGTGCGGGCCGTGCTGCCGGGTGCCGCCGAGCGGGTCGCG
The DNA here is from genome assembly GCF_026339735.1 of Streptomyces sp. NBC_01669. Lineage (GTDB taxonomy): Bacteria > Actinomycetota > Actinomycetes > Streptomycetales > Streptomycetaceae > Streptomyces > Streptomyces yanii. Next base: position 4,595,170 of record NZ_JAPEQG010000001.1, on the reverse strand, counting down.
GAGGTCGAGGAGCTGTACGGGCGGGCGGCGGCGCTGGAGAGGGGGGCAGGATGGCCGCAGTCGCTGGAGCGGCTGCCGTTCGACCCCGTCGACCACACAGGGGTGTTCGGACTGGACGGACCGGTCGAGGTGGGGCGGGCGGTGACCGAGCTGGTGGACGGCGGGGTGGTCGGTGGGCGGCTGGTCGCGGCCGCCGGGCCCGATCTGCATCTGGCGACCGAGGACGGGGTGGTCGTGCTGGACACCCGGCTGATGACCGGGTGGGAGCTGGTGGGGGCCGATGCGCGGTCGGGGGTGACCGTGCCGGTGGTCGACATCGGGGGCGGCGGCGTGCAGGACGGGCTGTTCTGAGATCGTCGGTACTCCGGGCGGGCCGGGTGAGGAGTGCGCGATGAGTGGCGAGAGCAATGACGTGGTGCGGTTCTGGGAGCGCCTCGGGCTGCCGGGGCTGATCGACGTCCATACCCACTTCATGCCGGAGCAGGTGCTCCGCAAGGTGTGGGCGTACTTCGACTCCGCCGGACCGCTGACCGGCATGGAATGGCCGATCACCTACCGGCACGACGAGGACGAACGGCTCGCGCTGCTCCGGTCCTTCGGGGTGCGATGGTTCACCTCGATGCTCTACCCGCACAAGGCGGGGATGGCGGCCTGGCTGAACGGCTGGGCGGCCGACTTCGCGCGGCGGGTGCCCGACTGTCTGCACACGGCGACCCTCTTCCCCGAGGAGGGCGTGGAGCGTTACGTCCGCGAGGCGGTCGAGGCGGGGGCGCGCATCTTCAAGTCGCACCTCCAGGTCGGGGCGTACGACGCCAACGATCCGCTGCTGGAGCCCGTGTGGGGGCTTCTCGCCGACGCCGGGGTTCCGGTGGTGATGCACTGCGGGTCCGGTCCCGCACCCGGCAAGTACACCGGCCCCGAGCCGATCGGCCGGCTGCTCGCCCGGCATCCGCGGCTGCGGCTGGTGGTGGCACACATGGGGATGCCCGAGTACGTGGAGTTCCTGGCGCTGGCGGAGGCGTACCCGGAGGTGCGGCTCGATACGACGATGGCGTTCACGGACTTCTCGGAAGACCTCACGCCGTTTCCGGCGGCGGAGCGCGGACGGCTCGCCGATCTCGGGGACCGGATCCTGCTGGGGACGGACTTCCCGAACATTCCGTACCCGTACGTGCACCAGCTGCATGCCCTGGAGCGGCTGGAGTTGGGGGACGACTGGCTGCGGGCGGTCTGCCACGGGAACGCGCACGCGCTGTTCGACCGGCGCTGAGCCCGCGCTTCCTGGTTTCTCAGGGAATTCACAGGATCGGGAAAGGACCCTCTCAGAGGCGTCTCACAGGGTTGAGGCATGACGACGACCACGCCCCAGGGGCGTACCGAACTGCTCAGGCCGGACCGCAATCCCGTCCGCGTGCTGGTCGTGGACGACGAGGCGCCGCTCGCCGAGCTGCTGTCCATGGCCCTGCGCTACGAGGGCTGGGAGGTGCGCAGCGCCGGGGACGGTGCGAGTGCCGTCCGCATGGCGCGTGATTTCCGGCCCGACGCGGTGATCCTCGATGTGATGCTGCCCGACACCGACGGGCTCTCGGTGCTCGGCAAGCTGCGCCGGGACCTCTCCGAAGTCCCCGTGCTGTTCCTGACCGCGCGCGACTCGGTGGAGGACCGGATCGCCGGGCTCACGGCGGGCGGCGACGACTATGTGACGAAGCCGTTCAGCCTGGAGGAGGTCGTGGCGCGGCTGCGCGGGCTGATCCGGCGGTCCGGGACGGCGACGGTACGGAGCGAGTCGACGCTCGTCGTCGGTGACCTGGTGCTCGACGAGGACAGCCACGAGGTGAGCCGGGGGACGACGTCCATCCACCTCACCGCGACCGAGTTCGAGCTGCTGCGCTTCCTGATGCGCAATCCGCGAAGGGTGCTGAGCAAGGCGCAGATCCTCGACCGCGTGTGGAACTACGACTTCGGCGGGCAGGCGAACGTCGTCGAGCTGTACATCTCGTATCTGCGCAAGAAGATCGACGCCGGACGGACGCCGATGATCCACACCCGGCGCGGGGCCGGATATCTCATCAAGCCCGGTGAATAGCCCGGTGAACAGCCCGGTGAGCGGTCGGGCGCGGCGGCGGGGAGACCGGAGGGGACGGCGGCCGTGGACGCTGCGGACCCGGCTGGTGGTGTCCGCGGTGACGCTCATCGCCGTGGTGGCCGCGGTGATCGGCTCGGTCACCACCATCGCCTTCCACAGCTATATGTACGACAAGCTCGACGGCCAGCTGCACTCCATCGCCATGCGGGCCTCGAAGCCGCCGCCGGGCGGCGGCGCGGATGGCGCGGCCGGCCAGCCGATGCCCGCCGACGGCCCGGACGACGATCCGCTGGCGTTCATCGATGCCCGCGGACAGCCTTTCGGCACGCTGGGTGCGGTGTCCGTGGACGGCTCGATCACCGTGTCGAGCCTGGTCCAGGACAGCTCCGCCGCCCTCGAGCAGACCACCGCGGCCGGTGAGAGGCCGCTGAAGCGTGCGGAGGAGAAGGCCCTGGAGGCGGCGGACATCGAGGTCGGGGACGCGGCGCGGAGCGTCGATCTGCCCGGACTCGGCTCGTACCGCGTGGAGGCGGTCATGGGAGCGGACCGGACGACGACCGTCCTCGTCGGCATCCCCGCCGCCGAGGTGCGCGGCGCCCTCACCACCCTGATCCTCGTCGAGGTCTGTGTCACCGGGGCCGGGCTGATCGCCGCCGGGATCGCCGGGGCCGCCATGGTCGGGGTCGCGCTGCGGCCGCTGCGTCGGGTCGCCGCGACCGCCACCCGGGTCTCCGAACTCCGGCTGCACAGTGGCGAGGTGGCGCCCCTGGAGCGGGTCCCGGACGCCGAGGCGGATCCGCGGACCGAGGTCGGACAGGTGGGAGCGGCGCTCAACCGGATGCTGGGGCATGTCGGTTCGGCGCTCGCGGTGCGCCAGGAGAGCGAGATGCGGGTACGGCAGTTCGTCGCGGACGCCAGCCATGAGCTGCGGACGCCGCTGGCCTCGATCCGCGGCTACGCCGAACTGACCCGGCGCGGACGCGAGGAGACCGGTCCCGACACCCGGCACGCGCTGGGGCGGATCGAGTCCGAGGCGGAGCGGATGACGGGCATGGTGGAGGACCTGCTGCTCCTCGCCCGCCTCGATGCCGGGCGCCCGCTCTCGTACGAGAGCACCGATCTGTCCCCGATCGTCGTCGACGCGGTGAGCGATGCCCGCGCAGCCGGGCAGCGGGGTCATCACTGGCGGCTGGAGCTCCCCGACGAGCCGGCGACCGTGCACGCCGATCCGACCAGGATCCACCAGGTACTGGTCAATCTGCTGGCCAACGCGCGTACGCACACCCCGCCAGGCACCACCGTCACCGCACGCGTAAGGGCCGGGGCCCCTCATCCGTGGGTGACGCTGGAGGTGCAGGACGACGGGCCGGGAATCCCGGCGCAGCTGCTGCCGCACGTCTTCGAACGGTTCGCGCGCGGCGATGCGTCGCGCTCGCGCAGCGCGGGCTCCACCGGGCTCGGCCTCGCCATCGTGCAGGCTGTCGTCACCGCGCACGGCGGCCGGGTGGAGGTGCGGTCGGTGCCGGGGTGCACGGTCTTCGCCGTCCATCTGCCGGCGGTGCTGCCTGCGGTTCTGCCCGCGGTAGGGCCTGCTGTTCCGCCGGCCCGTACCGACTCACAGCACAGGCACAGGCCCGTCACACCGGTGTGACAGCGGAGTTGGCGACTGTCGATGACATGCGAACCGACTCTTCCTGGAGCACCTTGCCGGCCCGGGAGCATCTCCTGGCCGGAGCGGTCGACGCGGCAGGTGCCCCCGTCCTCGATGTGGTGGTACCCGTCTACAACGAGGAGAAGGACCTCGAAACCTGTGTGCTGCGCCTGCACGACCATCTGGTGCGCACCTTCCCGTACGCCTTCCGGATCACCGTCGCCGACAACGCGAGCACCGACCGCACGCCCGAGGTGGCGGCCCGGCTCGCGCAGATACTCCCGCGGGTGCGCTCGTACCGGCTGCAGGAGAAGGGCCGTGGGCGGGCGCTGCGCACCGTCTGGTCGCACTCGGACGCCCCGGTCCTCGCCTACATGGACGTCGACCTCTCCACCGATCTCAACGCGCTGCTCCCGCTCGTCGCCCCGCTGATCTCAGGCCACTCGGACCTGGCCATCGGGTCGCGGCTGGCCCGCAGTTCGCGGGTCGTGCGCGGATCGAAGCGGGAGCTCATCTCGCGGGCCTACAACCTCATCCTCCGGTCGTCGCTGGCCGCGCGGTTCAGCGACGCGCAGTGCGGGTTCAAAGCCATTCGGCAGGACGTCGCGCAGCGGCTGCTGCCGATGGTCGAGGACACCGGCTGGTTCTTCGACACCGAGCTGCTGGTCCTCGCCGAGCGCGCCGGGCTGCGCATCCACGAGGTGCCGGTCGACTGGATCGACGACCCCGACTCCACGGTCCACATCGTGCGGACGGCTACCGAGGACCTGAAAGGCGTGTGGCGGGTGGGGCGGGCGCTGGCCGTCGGGGCGCTGCCGCTGGACCGTCTCACCCGCCCCTTCGGGGACGATCCGCGCGACCGCGGGCTGAGCGGTGTGCCGGGCGGCCTGGCCCGCCAGTTGGTCGGGTTCTGCGTCGTGGGCGCGCTCTCCACGCTCTTCTATCTCGCCCTGTACTCGCTCTTCCGACTGGGCACCGGCCCCCAGATCGCCAACGGCGGCGCGCTGCTGGTGTCGGCCGTCGCCAATACGGCAGCCAATCGGAGGCTCACCTTCGGCGTACGCGGCCGTGGCGGCGCGGTACGCCATCAGGCGCAGGGCCTCGTCGTCTTCGCCATCGGCCTCGCACTGACCAGCGGTTCGCTCGCGGCGCTGGGCACGACGTCCGGATCGCCGTCGCACGGTACGGAGCTCGCCGTGCTGATCGCGGCCAACCTCGCGGCGACCGTGCTGCGGTTCCTGCTCTTCCGCGCCTGGGTCTTCCCGGACCGCACCCCCGCGGCTGCCACAGCCGGCCATGCCGGCGACACTCACCACGAACTGGGGAACGTCCGATGACCACGCTGCACCCCACCGACCGTTTTCCGGCGGCGCCGCCGGCGGCTGCACCGGCTGCGGAAGAGCCGTTCCTGCGGCGCGTCCGACGGGGCAGGCCCGAGGACCCTCGCTGGGTACGGCCCGCCTTCCTCACCCTGCTCCTGGCCATCGCACTGGCCTACCTGTGGAATCTCAGCGCCTCCGGCTACGCCAACTCCTTCTACTCCGCGGCCGTTCAGGCCGGCAGCCAGAGCTGGAAGGCGTTCTTCTTCGGCTCGCTGGACGCTGCCAACGCCATCACCGTCGACAAGCCTCCGGCCACGCTCTGGCCGATGGCCCTGTCGGTACGGATCTTCGGCCTCAGCTCGTGGGCGATTCTCGCTCCGCAGGTGCTGATGGGGGTGGCGACGGCCGGTGTGCTGTACGCGGCGGTGCGGCGACGGTTCGGCGCGGCCGCCGGACTGATCTCGATGGCGGTGTTCGCGCTCACGCCCGTCGCCGCGCTGATGTTCCGTTTCAACAACCCGGACGCGCTGCTCGCGCTGCTGATGACCGTGACGGTCTACTGCGTGCTGCGGGCGCTGGAGCACGGCCGGACGAAGTGGCTGGTGTGGGCCGGGGTCGCGGTCGGTCTTGCGTTCCTGTCGAAGACCCTGCAGGCGTTTCTGATCCTGCCGCCGCTGGCCGTGCTGTACGCGGTGTGCGCGCCGACGACGGTACGGAAGCGGTTCGGTCAACTCGGCCTCTCCGCACTCGCGATGGTCGTCGCGGGCGGCTGGTGGGTGGCGATCGTCGAGCTCTGGCCCGCATCCTCCCGTCCGTACATCGGCGGTTCGCAGAACAACTCCTTCCTGGAGCTGACCTTCGGCTACAACGGGCTCGGCCGGATCAGCGGCGACGAGACCGGCAGCGTCGGAGGAGGCGGCGGTGGTCAGTCCGGTGGCCAGTGGGGCGAGACCGGCATCGGTCGGATGTTCAACTCCGAGATCGGCAGCCAGATCTCCTGGCTTCTGCCCGCCGCGCTGATCCTGCTCATCGCGGGCATCTGGCTCACCCGGAGGGCGAAGCGGACGGACATCGCCCGCGCGGCCTTCCTCGCCTGGGGCGGCTCGCTGCTGATGACCGCGGTGGTCTTCAGCTTCATGGCCGGCATCTTCCACCAGTACTACACGGTCGCCCTGGCCCCCTACATCGCGGCGCTCGTCGGGACGGGCGTCACGGTTCTGTGGGAGGAGCGGGCCAAGTGGGCGGCGAGCGGAGTGCTCGGCGCCACGGTCGCTGTCACGGCGCTCTGGTCGTACGTCCTGCTGGGGCGGACCCCGGACTACCTGCCGTGGCTGCGCTGGGCCGTCCCCATCGGCGGTCTCGTGGGCGCGGCGGGCCTGCTGCTCGCGGGCCGGGCCGGGCGCCGGCTGGCGCTCGCCGCGGTGGGGATCGGTTTCGTCGCGTCGCTGGCCGGTCCGACGGCGTACACCCTCAGCACGCTGAACACCGGGCACCAGGGCTCGATCGTCACGGCCGGCCCGTCGGGCGCCGGCATGATGGGCGGTGGCCGGGGTGGTCCCGGAGGTGGCGGAATGCAGCCTCCGGGCCGGAACAGTCAGAACAGCCAGGCCAATCAGCAGGGCGGCGGCATGGGCCGGCCGCCGACGGGCGGCCAGGGCGGCTTCCCGGGCGGTGGCCAACAGGGCCAGGGCCAGGGTCAGGGGCAGGGTAATCAGCAGAACGGCATGCCGGGCGGCGGCCCCGGTGGCATGGCCGAAGGCGGCATGGGCGGTCTGCTGAACGGCTCGTCCGTCAGTTCCCGGGCCAAGAAGCTCCTGGAGAAGAACGCCGACGCCTACACCTGGGCAGCCGCGGCCATCGGCTCGCAGAACGCCGCGAGTTACCAGCTCGCCACCGGCGACCCGGTGATGGCGATCGGCGGATTCAACGGCAGTGACCCGTCCCCGACGCTCGCCCAGTTCAAGCAGTACGTCGAGGACGGAAGGATCCACTACTTCATTTCGAGCGGCACGGGCGGGATGGGCGGCATGGGCGGCGACACCGGCACCTCGTCCGAGATCAGCTCGTGGGTCGAGGCCACCTTCGAGAAGGTCACTGTCGGCAGTTCGACCTTCTACGACCTGACCCAGCCCACGAGCTGACCCGAACCGGCCGTCAGCGCCGGAGCAGCAGCAGATCGGCGACAACCGGGCGGTGGTCCGAGGCAAGTGTCTCGGCCACCGCCGCGTCGCGTACCCGTACGCCGTCCTTCGACACCGCCACGAAGTCGATCCGTTTCACCGGGTCCAGTGCGGGGAAGGTCGGCGCATTCGGTTCGGCATCGGTCAGGTCCTCCCACAACGGGGCCAGCTCCGGGGCGCCCGGCTCCGCGTTGAAGTCGCCGAGCAGCACCTTCGGCCCCTCGTCCTCCGCCATGACCCGCCGGGTGTCGGCGACCTGTGCGATCCGCACGGACGGGTCGCCGCGGTAGTCGAGGTGCGTCACATACACATGCACGGGCATCCCCTTCACCCGTACGACCACCTCACCGAAGCCGGGCGCGGGCTCCGGCACGGGGTTGGGGACCTGGGTGGAGAGCCGGGTGATCTCGTGGTTCTCGGCGCTCACGATCCGGTACTTCGACAGCACCGCGACCCCGAACTCGCGCCGGGACGCACCGGGAGTCTCCGGGTCGAGGCTGTAGATCGGGGCGAACGACACCTGCATGTCCAGCCGCTCCGCAAGCTCGCCCGCGACACTCGCTGCGCGTGCCCCAGTGGACGTCGACCTCCTGGAGCCCGATCACATCGGCGTCCAGCGCGCGGAGTTCCGCCGCCTGCCGGTCCAGATCGAAGACGTTGTCCATGCCCGAGCCGGCATGGATGTTGTACGTGGCGACGCGCAGAGGCACCGGATGCCCCTGCCCGGCAGCTCCGGCGGGTGGGACGGCGGCCGCCCCCAACAGACCCGCGGCAATCAGGACTTCCACCGTACGACGACGCAGTGACATGCCACTCCAGCCCTAGTCGGCTCCCTGTTGATCAGCGTCGAGCACCGTACCCGGCGAAAGTCGCTTGTACACCGTATGGGAGGTGCTTTACGGTGTACAACGCTTCCCTCGTACGCTGTATAGGAACCACAGGAGCGCAAGGAGCCCGCATGACGGCGACCGCCGCCGAGCAGAACCACCTCTCGTCACCGAGCCACCCGCAACGCTGGCTGATCCTCGGCGTCATCTGCCTCGCCCAGCTCACCGTGCTGCTCGACAACACCGTCCTCAACGTCGCGATCCCCTCCCTCACCCGGGAGCTGGACGCGTCCACCGCCGATGTGCAGTGGATGATCAACGCCTATTCGCTGGTCCAGTCGGGCCTGCTGCTCACGGCAGGCAGTTCCGCAGACCGTTACGGCCGCAAGAAGATGCTGGTCGCGGGGCTCGCCCTGTTCGGCATCGGCTCGCTGGTGGCCGGACTGGCCCAGACGTCCGTGCAGTTGATCGCCGCCCGCGCCGGCATGGGCATCGGCGGTGCGCTGCTGATGACCACGACCCTTGCTGTCGTCGTCCAGATCTTCGACGACACCGAACGGGTCAAGGCGATCGGCGTCTGGTCGACCGTCAGCTCGCTCGGCTTCGCCGTGGGACCTCTGATCGGCGGAGTGATGCTCGACCACTTCTGGTGGGGCGCGATCTTCCTGATCAACATCCCGGTCGCGGTCGTCGGCCTGGCCGCCGTGATCCGTCTCGTCCCGGAGTCCAGGAACCCGCGCGGCGAGCGCCCCGACCTGCTCGGCGCGCTGCTGTCCACCATCGGCATGGCCTCCGTCGTGTACGCGATCATCTCCGGCCCGGAGCACGGCTGGACCTCGGGCCAGGTGCTGCTGACCGCGTTCACCGGGGTCTGTGTCCTCACCGGATTCGTGCTGTGGGAGCTGCACATTCCGTACCCGATGCTGGACATGCACTTCTTCCGGAACCAGAAGTTCATCGGGGCGGTCGCGGGCGCGATCCTGGTCGCCTTCGGGATGGGCGGCTCGCTCTTCCTGCTCACCCAGCAGCTCCAGTTCGTCCTCGGATACGAGCCGCTGGAGGCGGGTCTGCGCACGGCACCGCTGGCGCTGAGCGTCGTCGCGCTCAACCTCACGGGCCTGGGCGCCAGGCTGGTGCCCAAGCTGGGCACGCCCGTCACGATCGCCGCCGGGATGAGCCTGCTGGCCGCAGGTCTTGCCGCGATCGCCCTGCTGGGTGGCAACGGCTACGGCGGCATGCTGCTCGGCCTGGTCGTCATGGGCGCGGGCATCGCACTCGCGATGCCGGCCATGGCCAACGCGATCATGAGTGCCATTCCGCCGGAGAAGGCGGGGGTGGGCGCGGGGGTCAACGGCACGCTCGCCGAGTTCGGCAACGGACTGGGGGTCGCGGTCCTCGGCGCGGTGCTGAATTCGCGGTTCGCGGCACTCGTACCGGCGGCCGTCGGGGCCGCCTCGCTTCCCGCGGCGCTCGCCGCGGCGACCGACGACGGCGAGCGGCAGCGGATCACCGACGCCTTCGCCTCGGGACTGGAGACCAGCCAGTTGGTCGGGGCGGTGGCGGTGCTGGCGGGCGGGCTGCTGGCTGCCGTACTCCTGCGCAGGGCGGAGCGGGCAGAATCTGCTCGGGCAGACTCGGCCGCGGCAGCGGCATAGCATCAGTCGGGGCGTACCGGACTGTACGAATCCGGTTCGTGCGCACGGGGTACGGATCCGGTTCAGTCATCCCGTCCGTCCCGCCGGCAAGACGAGGAGAGTGCGCCATGGTGTCCGCGGCCGACCGAGTGAAGAATCCTGCCAGGACCAGTGTGTGGCTGGATCAGCGGGCACCGTCGCGCACCCGTAAATCGGACCAGCCGGCCGGCCTCGACCGCGACAGGATCACCGCGGCGTCGGTCCGGCTGCTGGACGCCGAGGGTCTCGCCAAGTTCTCCATGCGCCGGCTCGCCGCCGAGCTGGACGTCACCGCGATGTCCCTCTACTGGTACGTCGACACCAAGGACGACCTGCTGGAGCTGGCCCTCGACTCGGTCTACGGCGAGATCGCGCCTCCCCGGGAGGAGGCGCACTGGCACGACCGGCTCCGCGAACTGGCCACCACCTACCGGGAGCTCCTGGTCCGGCACGTCTGGGTGTCGCCGCTCGCCGGACATTTCCTCAATATCGGCCCGCAATCGATGCTGTTCTCGTACGCCGTCCAGGACGTGATCCGGGCGACCGGGCTGCCGCTGCACCAGCAGACGGGCGCTCTCTCCGCGGTCTTCCAGTTCGTGTACGGATTCGGCACCATCGAGGGCCATATCGTGCAGCGTTCCGCGGCGGCGGGGCTCAGCCAGGACGAGTTCTTCCAGCAGGCGATGCGCACGATCCGGTCCCAGCCGCAGCTCAGCCGGATCGTCGAGTCGTCGCAGGACCTGATGGACGCCCGCGGCGGTGACACGGTCGAGGAGATGCGCGAGCGGGACTTCACGTTCGCACTGGACCTGCTGATCGCGGGGATCGAGGCGATGCGGGACCGGTAGTGTCGTTACGCCCCCGGGGGACGTCCGGGGGCGTCCTCCGGGGTGTGTCCCGCACCCTTCAGTACCCGCGCCCCACGTCCACGGCTGTCCCCGGCACCCGCCCCGCCGCCAACGCCTGCCAGCACGCGGCGAAGTCCGTGACGACGTCCTCGTCCGCCGTGATGCCTGCGGAGTGCGAGGTGATCACCGTACGAGGCAGCTGCCAGCAGCGATCCCCGGGCACGGCGGGTTCCTCGGGCAGCACGTCGAGCACCGCCCCGCCCACCGCACCGGAGCGCAGCCCGGCCTCCAGCGCACGCATGTCCACAGTTGCGCCCCTGCCGACATTGATGAACGTGGCACCGCTCATGCCCGCGAACCGGTCCGCCCCGAAGAAGCCGGCCGTCGCGGGGGTCAGCGGCAGCGTGGAGACCACCCAGCGCGCGGACGCGAGCGATTCGGCGTCGTCGTCCGCCCCGACGACCCGGTCGAAGCCCGCCGGCGTCGCACCTGCCCCGCGCCCCACGCCCACGGTCCGGATGCCGCACCCGCGCAGCAGGCCGGCGACGGCCGAGCCGATGCGACCGGTCCCGTAGATCAGGGCGGTCTGCCCGGAGGCGAGTTCGGAGGGGATACGGCGCCACTCGGCCCGTGCGTGCTGGGCGGCGAACTCGGGGACGGACTGACAGCCGGCGAGCACCCAGGCCAGTACGTACTGGGCGATCCGCTCACCCATGCGGCCCACCGTCCGGGTGAGCAGCGCCCCGGACGGCCATGGTCCGGCGCTCAGCAGGGTGTCCGTCCCGGCGTTCACGCTGTGGAACCACACCAGTGGCCCGCCCCGCAGCGCATCCGGCAGCGCGGCCCCGACACAGATGAAGGGTTCCTCCGGCGGTGTGCCGGAGAAACCCTGTTCCACCGGGCGGCCGGTGACCCGTTCCAGGCCGCGGACGACGGAGGCGCCGACGGTCGGTGCGGCGAGCAGCCGGGCCCGCGCGAGCAGGCCCGGCGCCGGAAGGACGTTCTCACTCATCCTGGAACAGCCGTCAGCTGCCGGGCGCCAGGTGGGCGGGGAAACCGCCCGTAGCAATGGGCCCCCACCGCTCCGGGGTGATCCGGATGATCGACTTGCCCTGCTTCACCATCGCCGCCCGGTACTCGTCCCAGTCCGGGTGCTCTCCCGAGATGTTCCGGAAGTACTCGACGAGCGGCTCGACCGAGTCGGGCGCGTCGATCACCTCGGCCGACCCGTCGATCTGCACCCACGGCCCGTTCCAGTCGTCCGACAGGACGATCACGCTCACGCGCTCGTCCCGCTTCGCGTTCCGGGTCTTCGCCCGTTCGGGGTAGGTCGAGACGACGATCCGGCCGGAGTCGTCGACGCCGCACGTCAGCGGGGATCCCTGGGGGCGGCCGTCGGCCCGGGTGGTCAGCAGGATCGCCCGGTGCCGGGGCCGTACGAACGCCAGCAACTCATCCAGTTCCACGGCGGTGTTGGTCGCGATGTTGGGTGCCATGTCCGCAGACTACGACGGCAGGGACTCGCCCTGCACGGCCTGGATGTCCAGTTCCACCCGCAGTGTCGTGCCGATCGCCGAGATGCCCGCCTGCACCACCTGGTTGTAGTTCATGGCGAAATCGTCGCGGCACAGCTCTGCCGTTGCGCTGAAGGCCGCGCGCACCCCGCCCCACGGGTCGGGGCCGGTGCCGAGGTAGCTCAGGTCCAGGTCGACCGGACGCTCGACGCCGCGCATCGTCAGCAGGCCGTGCACGGTCCAGCGGTCGGGGCCGGCCGGGGTGAGCCCGTTCGAGCGGTACGTGATCTCCGGGAACCGGTCCGCGTCGAGGAAGTCCGGCGAGCGCAGGTGCTTGTCCCGCATGCCGTTGCCCGTGTCGATGCTGGCCGCGCTGATCACGGCGTCGACGCGGGAGCGGTGGACCTCCTCGGCGATCTCGATCCGGCCGCTGAACTCGGTGAACCGGCCGTGCACGCTGGAGATCCCCAGGTGCTGCGCGACCGCGCCCACCGAGGAGTGCGCCGGGTCCAGCGACCAGGCGCCCGGCGGCGGCAGCTCCACGCCGCCCTGGCGGGCCAGTACCACCGTGCCGGCCTCGACCCGTCCGCTCGCCGTGACGAGGGCGGTCGACGCGGCGGGGGCGTACCCGACCGCGGTCACGATCACCGTGTACGCGCCGGCCGGGAGCAGGGCGTCGGTCCGTACCGCCCCGTCCTCGTCGGCGGCGGCTCGCAGCACCTGGGTGCCGGTCATGTCGGTCACCGTCACGACCGCGTGCTGGACGGCCCAGCCGTCCCGCGTCCGTACCTGTGCGCGAAGTCCCATCCCGTTTCTCTCCTTGCTCCATGACTCAATGAGTCGGCCCCGGGGCGGGGACGGCAGGCCGTCCCCTGCCTGCCGTCCCCACCACCGGGGCCCATTTCCACCGGGGGCAGCCTCTCCGCTCGAAGCGCTGCCCACCAGGGGTCTGTGTTACTCGATCACTCGCCGGGGTGGGCGAGCTCGATGTCGTGGCCGTCGACCCCGCGACCGGCCACGGTCAGCGCGCCGGCCACCGGCGGGTAGCCGGTCGCGATGACCGAGTACTCGCCCGCGTCCAGGTCGGCGAAGGCGTACGCCCCGTCCTCCCCGGTCGTCGAGGTGGCGACCACATTGCCCGCCGCGTCGACGAGCGTGACGCGGGCGTCCGGGAGCGGCCGACGGGCCGAACCGGCCCGCACGACACCCTGGACCAGCGCACCGGACTGCAGTACGGCGTCGACCCGGGTGACACCCTGGCCGCCGATCTCCACCGGCAGCGCCAGCGGGCGGAAGCCGGTGGCGTTCACCGCGACGGTCACCGCACCGGGCACCAGCTCGGCGAAGGTGAACTCGCCGGTCCCGGTGGACTTGCCGGTGGCCAGCACATCACCGCGCACATCGGTCACGATGACCATGGCGCCGTCGACCGGATCACCGCTCTCGGCGGCCCGCACGGTCCCGGCCAGGCCACTCGTACCGGCGAGCAGGATGTCGTACGACAGCTGCTGGTCGCCGACGACCACGGTGGACGCCTGCGGCTGGAAGCCGTCGGCGGATGCGATCAGGACGTAGCTGCCGGCGCCCGGCGCGTCCAGACGGTAGCTGCCGTCGGCCTGGGCGACGGAGCGCCCCAGCTGCCGGCCGCCCAGCGAGATCAGCGTGACCGCGGCCCGGGCGACGGGTGCGCCCTCGGCGCCCCGCACCACACCGCTCACCGGGGTGCCCTGCACGGTTGCCACCGGAGCTTCGAGCGTGTCGACCGAGGTGACCCCGGCCGCGCTCTCGGAGACCAGCGCGGCAGCACCGGACGGGACCTCGGCGAGCACCGCGGCGGGAACCTCGGCGGGAGCATCGGCCGCCACCGGGGCGTCGTTCGCCGCGTTCGTCTTCAGCGCGACCTCCTTGATGAAGATCGTGATGAGGAAGGCGATCAGCGCGGCCGGAGCGGCGTACAGGAACACGTCGCCGACGCCGTGCCCGTAGGCGCTCTCCACGACCGTACGGAACGGTGCGGGCAGCTTGTCCAGGTCGGGGATGCCCCCGCCGCCGGTACCGCCGTGGCCCAGGGCCGCGCCCTTCGGACCGAGGTCCGCGAGGCCGTCCTTGACGTAGTGGGTGACGCGGTTCGCCATGACGGCGCCCAGCGCAGAGACGCCGATCGCACCACCGAGGGAACGGAAGAAGGTGACGACGGAGCTGGCCGAGCCGAGGTCGGACGGAGCGACCTGGTTCTGCGTGGCGAGCACCAGGTTCTGCATCATCATGCCGATGCCGAGACCCATCACGGCCATGAAGAGGGCGATGTGCCAGTACTCCGTGTCGTACCGGAGGGTGCCCAGCAGCCCGAGCCCGGCGGTGACCAGGAAGCCACCGCTGACCAGCCAGGCCTTCCAGCGGCCGGTCTTCGTGATGATCTGGCCGGAGACCGTCGAGGAGATGAACAGACCCGCGATCATCGGGATCGTCATGACGCCGGACATCGTCGGCGACTTGCCCCGCGCCAGCTGGAAGTACTGGCTGAAGAAGACCGTGCCCGCGAACATCGCGATACCGACGAACAGCGAGGCCAGCGAGGCCAGCGTGATGGTGCGGTTACGGAAGAGGCGCAGCGGGATGATCGGCTCGCTGGCCCGGGACTCGGTGTAGACGAAGAGCAGGGCGAGGATCAGGGAACCCGCGAGCATCACGCCGGTCTGCCAGGACAGCCAGTCGTACTTGTCGCCCGCGAAGGTCACCCAGAGCAGCAGCAGCGAGACGGCGGCGCTGATGAAGAACGCGCCGGTCCAGTCGACCTTGACCTCACGCTTGACGACCGGGAGCTTCAGGGTCTTCTGGAGCACGATCAGCGCGATGACGGCGAACGGCACACCGACGTAGAAGCACCAGCGCCAGCCCATCCAGCTGGTGTCGGTGATGACTCCGCCGAGCAGCGGACCGCCGACGGTGGCGACGGCGAACACCGCACCGATGTATCCGCTGTAGCGACCGCGCTCGCGCGGGGCGATCATTGCGGCCATCACGATCTGGGCGAGGGCGGAGAGACCGCCGACGCCGATGCCCTGGACGACACGGCAGGCGATGAGCATGCCGCTGCTGGTCGACAGACCCGCGACGACCGAGCCCAGGACGTAGATGACGAGCGCTATCTGGACCAGCAGCTTCTTGCTGAACAGGTCGGAGAGCTTGCCCCACAGAGGAGTGGTGGCGGTCATCGCGAGCAGCGAGGCCGTGACGACCCAGGTGTACGCGGACTGGCCGCCACCGAGGTCCGAGATGATCTCGGGGAGAGCGTTGGAGACGACGGTCGACGACAGGATCGCGACAAACATGCCGAGCATCAGCCCGGCCAGTGCTTCCATGATCTGCCGGTGTGTCATCGGCGCGCCCTCGGAGGAAGAGCTTCCTCCGTGCTTGGCGTGGCCGCCCCGCACACCGGTTGGTGTGGTCGTAGCCATTGAGTTCCTTTGCTTTGCTTCTGTTACACGGGTGTACGGGTGTGCGAGTCGTTGTCGCTGTCGGCGGGCCGCGTGTGGCACTCGTGGCTGTGCCTTCCGGGGGCGCACCCACTGGAACCGCGACAGGCGAAACTGTCACGCAGCCGGGCCAACAACGTGTTGAGCTGTCCGACCTCGTCGTCGGACCATTCCTGAAGGTTGTGGGCGAACATTTCGGTGGTCCGCCGGTTCAGGTCGCCGAGTACCGCGTTTCCCGCGGGGGTCAGCCGCAGGATGCGGGACCGCTTGTCCGCCGGGTCCGGAGACCGTTCTATCCAGCCGCGCTCGGCCACGTGGGCGACATGTCGGCTGGTAACCGACATGTCGACGGCCATCAGCTCGGCCAGTCTGCTGATCCGCATTTCGCCGTGCTGGCTGAGCAGGGCCAGTACCGCGGCGGATCCGCCAGGACATTCAGCAGGGAGGATGCGCGCGAGTCCGCGTTTGACGGCCCCCACGGCGCTGAGCTGCCGGGCCAGTTCTTCGTACTGACTCCGTGCGGCCACGGGACCCCCAGACGATTGTCACTGCATCTTGTTGCTTAGGGCAACCATAGAAGCGATTGGTTGCTGCAGGCAAACGAAAATCGGCTTGCAGGAGTAAAGGAACGCCAAAGGATGCGTCGGGTTCAGGTCAAAGGCCCAGGGTGTGCGGGGCGGGTCGGGTGTGTCTCGTGCCACACCGGAGGTGTGGACGGTGGCCCCGAAACGGCAGTAGGCCCCGAGCGTTACTCGGGGCCCGGCCGTCGCCCCGTAGGGGCATAAGGTGCCGTCGGACCGCTAGGGTCCTGACCCATGGCACACAACCGTTCCTTGGCGCCCGGCGCGAGGTGCTGTGCGTCTGGCGGGCCATCCCGAACGGTCTTGGATGACCTGGTTCTCCGCTTTCGCGCCCCGGTGGCGGCACGCGTCACGCGCGTGATCCAGTCCGTGGCGGGCAGAGTCCCTGGTGCGAGAGGGGTCGAGCGTTGGCCGCAGGACCCTCTCCCACGTGACGACGCTACAGTTCCACAGGCTTCATATCGCAGTATCCGACGAGCACTTCACCCGATCGAGTGGGAATGCATTCATGCGTAATCAGCCGCCGGTAAATGGCAACCCCCAGGGCCCCGAGGGCAATTACGACCCCGCGGGCAGCACCCAGATGTTCCGCGCCTTCGTCGACGAGGGCGAGCCGCAGCGCCGGCAGCAGCCGGCCGCGTCGTCCGGACCGAAGACCGGAGTGATCGTCGCCGTCGTCGCGGTGATCGTCATCCTCGGCGCGGTCGCCTGGCTCGCGCTCGGCTGACCCGACCCCGCCCTTCCCATCCGTCACTTCCAGACGGCGGTGACGTCCCGGGTCTCGACATGCATGCCCAGGGGCACCCGCCAGGCGTCCACGCAGACGGTGTACGTCTTCTCCCGCGCCGCTCCCGCGTCGATCGGCGCGGGCAGTGGCGCGGTCGTTTCCACGGTCGCCCAGTCGATCCCGAGCCCGCCGATGATGTGCGTGGCGAAGGTGACCGTTCCCGACCGGGCCGGTGAGCCGCCGGTGTTGCGGAACTCGACAGTCACCTTCTCGCACCAGCGGTGATCGCCCGCCGCCCGCTCGGGTGCGCCCAGGGTCAGGACGGCAGGTGCCGCAGGTGCGGTGGACCCCGGTGCGGACGGGGTGGTCGGAGTCGCGGAGCCGCCCCCCGCGCCGCCCGAGGCCGTGCCACCGGTACCGCCGCCACCTGCACTGCCGGCGGAGCCCGTACCACCCCTGGAGCCCGCAGCGCCCCCGGTGGTGTCGGCGGTGGTGTCGCCGGATCCGCTGGAGGACTGCGCACCGCCGCTCGTGCGGTCGGCCGCGCCACCGCCCGCACCACTGCCGGTGCCCCCCTTACCGCCGGTGTCACCGCTCGCCGCGGAGGAGCCAGGCTTCGGCTCCTCGCCTCCGCCGTCGCCGCCCTCCCCGTCCAGCGGAATCAGCGTCACCCTGCCCGAAGGCGCGACCGCGCCCTTGGGTGCCTTCTCCGGGCCGGTGCCCGCCGCGCCGACTGCCGCATAGCCGTCTTTTTCGCCCGCCCCGGCGCCGCAGGCGGCGAGTGCTCCGCCCAGGCACAGCACGGCCGCCGAGGCGACGATCACGGTGCCCCGGCGGCCGGTCGAGCCGAATGTCTGACGTCGCATCGCGCCAGTGTGGCTGACGGTCCGTCAATTCGGAACCCTCGCGCGACTGCGCGTGGGTCAGTCGGCGATGAGCCCCTCCCTGAGCTGGGCGAGGGTCCGGGTCAGCAGGCGTGAGACGTGCATCTGCGAGATGCCGACCTCCTCGCCGATCTGCGACTGGGTCATGTTGGCGAAGAACCGCAGCATGATGATCTGCCGCTCCCGGGGCGGGAGTTTGGCCAGCAGCGGCTTCAGCGATTCGCGGTACTCGACGCCTTCCAGCGCGGAGTCCTCGTAGCCGAGCCGGTCCGCGAGCGAGCCCTCGCCGCCGTCGTCCTCCGGGGAGGGCGAGTCCAGTGAGGAGGCGGTGTATGCGTTGCCGACGGCCAGGCCGTCGACCACGTCCTCCTCGGAGACCCCGAGCGCCGCAGCGAGCTCCGGCACGGTCGGCGAACGGTCGAGCTTCTGAGCCAGCTCGTCGCTGGTCTTCGTCAGCGCGAGCCGCAGCTCCTGGAGCCGACGCGGCACCCGCACCGACCAGGAGGTGTCGCGGAAGAAGCGCTTGATCTCGCCGACGACGGTGGGCATCGCGAACGTCGGAAACTCCACGCCCCGTTCGCAGTCGAACCGGTCGATCGCCTTGATCAGGCCGATCGTGCCGACCTGGACGATGTCCTCCATCGGTTCGTTACGGCTCCGGAACCGCGCCGCGGCGTACCGCACCAGCGGGAGGTTGAGCTCGATGAGTGTGTCCCGCACGTAGGCACGCTCCGGGCTGTCCGGTCCGTCGGGACCCGGTGCGGGACCCAGGGCGGCGAGCCGCAGGAACAGGGAGCGGGACAGAGTGCGGGTGTCGATGGCTTCCGACGAGCTGGTGAGCACAACGGGTGCGGGTGCGCTCTTCGTGAGCGTGAGCACCTTCGAGCTGCCCTGTTCTGCGGACATGCCACCCCCTTGAGGTCGCGGACGGTCGCGGTAGCCACGACCATCGGAGGAACGCAGCCTCCACCTGAATACCGGAGGCGGGGCTGCGGCAAACGCGGTTCACGCAGAATGTCACATGTCGGCAACACGCTGTAGTGACATGTCGACAAGTCCAGGTGACGTATGCGCAGTTAACGGGGGGTGTGCGGCATTCGGGCTGCCTGAGAGGGACGTTGATCGGTTTACCCGATCCGGTTACGCCTCGATCCTGTTTGCGGATCGAAGTCGCGCGAAGCTTCTGGCCAGCAGTCTTGACACATGCATCTGGGAAACGCCCAATTCGGCGCTGATCTGTGATTGCGTCAGGTTGCTGTAATAGCGCAGCAGCAGGATGCGCTGCTCGCGCTCGGGCAGCTGGACGAGCAGATGACGGACCAGGTCACGGTGCTCGACCCCGGCGAGAGCGGGGTCCTCGTAGCCGAGCCGGTCGAGCAGTCCGGGCAGCCCGTCGCCCTCCTGGGCGGCTTCCAGCGAGGTTGCGTGGTAGGAGCGCCCCGCCTCGATGCAGGCCAGCACCTCCTCCTCGGAGATCTTCAGCCGCTCGGCGATCTCCGCGGTGGTGGGCGAGCGGCCGTGCGCGGTCGTCAGGTCCTCGGTGGCGCCGGTGACCTGCACCCAGAGCTCGTGCAGCCGCCGCGGCACGTGGACGGTCCGCACGTTGTCCCGGAAGTACCGCTTGATCTCGCCGACGACGGTGGGCATCGCGAAGGTCGGGAACTGGACGCCGCGTTCGGGGTCGAACCGGTCGATGGCGTTGATCAGCCCGATGGTGCCGACCTGGACGACGTCCTCCATGGGTTCGTTACGGCTCCGGAAGCGCGCCGCGGCGTACCGCACGAGGGGGAGGTTCGCCTCGATCAGCGCGGCCCGCACCCTGCCGTGCTCCGCACTCCCCGGTTCCAGCTCCTTGAGCTGGCCGAAGAGGACCTGGGTGAGCGCCCTGGTGTCCGCACCCCGGGTCCTGGCGGGCGTCGTGCCGTCGGGCGTCTCGGTCTGGACGCTCTCGGCCGCCGGGGCGGCCCGGGTCGCCGAGGCGGACTGGGTGGACTGATCGGACTGAGTGGACTGATCGGACTGGGCTGTTTGGGCGGTTTGGGCATCGTCGTTCTGGACGATCTGGGGAGGCACTTGAGGCGCTGTACTGGCCGGCACGGTGAGGCCACCCCTTTGCGGTCAACTTCGGTCAACTCATCCGTCAAAAGCGGTCATAGCATCACAAGACATGTCCACTGTGTGCAAGCACCGCACAGTGTCGTGTTGAGGTCATGCTGGTTTAAACGCATGGAAAAGCCCCTCACCGAAATGGCGAGGGGCTCGTGGGTTCCGGGACCGCGGAGGTCAGAACGGGTAGTCGGCAATCACCCAGGTGGCGAAAGCCCGCCACTGTCCGGCGGCTGCCTGATGGGCCGGGTGTGCGACGTAGCGCCCCAGGGCGTCCTCGTCGGCGACCGCGGAGTTGATGGCGAAGTCGTACGCGATCGGCCGGTCGGTGATGTTCCAGGCGCACTCCCAGAACTCCAGCTCCGGGATCTTCCCTCCGAGCTCCTGGAACGCCTTCGCCCCGGCGACGACGCGCGGATCGTCACGCTTCACGCCGTCGTTCAGCTTGAACAGGACCAGATGGCGGATCATGGGGTACTCCTACTTCACGAGCTCGGACATGAAATCGCCGACGCCCTGTGCGGCACTCGAAACGCCTTCGAACCCTACCTGGACAAGATCCGCGGCCCGGGCGGGGGACGTGATGATCGTGTACAGCACGAAGACGACAACCATGTAGAGCGCGATCTTCTTCGCTTGCACCATCAGCCCCTGCCTCCCCTTCGATCCCCTGTGCAGTCGGGCGATTCTATCCGCACGAATGGCCGTATCCGATGGGGGTTTCCGATGGGGTTTGTGATCACACCCCCGGCCCGATGCCTCGGTGGGTGTGGCCCCGGCCGAAGAAGGGTGCTGCCGGCGGACGCGACCACCCTGTGAGCGCCGTACCGATGAACAGGATGTGGCCATCCCCGAGGGGCGGCCACACCTCCTGGCCGGCCTGCCGGGCGTAGCCGGAGTCCGCCGTTCGCACCGCTTCCTGTTCGTACGGTTGCGGCTGCTCCGTTGTCCGCAATGGAGCGCGACCGTCCGCCGGCCGACGCTCTAGCGTCTCCCGAACCACCCGAGGCGAGGAGCGGCATGTGAACTGGCTCATCCATGACTACCGTGAGGACGACCTGGCGGCGGTCGTTCATCTCATCGACACGACCGCGGATCTCGGCCAGGAGTCCGTCTTCTCTTTGGCCGAGTGCATCAGCGCCCTGACGTCCCGCCAGCCCGCGGTGGTCGCCGTCCACCGCGGCGAGCCCATCGGCGCGGCCCTCGCCCAGGTGTCCGAGGGCCGGGCCTGGGTGATGCGGATCGCCATTTCACCGACCTGGCGCGGCCGGGGCCTGGCCAGCGCGCTGCTGATGGAGCTGGAACGCCGGCTGATCGCGGCCCGGGTGCGTCGCATCGCCTACGTCCTGCCGGAGGAGGAACTGCTCGGCGAGGGCCTGCAGAAAGCCGGTTACACGCGGAGGCCGGCCGTCGCCTACTTCGAGAAGACCGAATCGGCCATCGGCGCCGCGGCGAACCTCCTGGAGGAGCTGGGTGGCCGGGTGCTGTCCGGTGATCTGTGGGGAAAGGTCGCCGGCATGGAGGCGGAGAAGAACCTGATCGAGCGTCGCATCGTGCTGCCGCTGGCCGAACCCGAGCGTGCCGCCCGGCACGGGGTCATACCGCCGCGCGCCATCACGCTGTTCGGTCCGCCCGGGACGGGCAAGACCACCTTCGCCCGAGCCATTGCCTCCCGCCTCGGCTGGCCCTTCGTCGAACTGCTGCCGTCCCGGCTGGCGGACGAAGGGAATCTCGCCGCCGCTCTGCGCACGGCCTTCGCCCGGATCGGGGAACTGGAGCGGGTGCTGGTCTTCATCGACGAGGTCGAGGAGATCGCTCCTGTACGCGGCGCACGCCCGGAGCCCGGGATGCATGGCGTCACCAACGAACTCCTCAAGCTCATCCCCGGCTTCCGCGAGCGCGACGAGCGGCTCCTGGTCTGCGCCACCAACTCCATCCGCTCCCTCGACCCGGCCTTCCTGCGTCCCGGACGGTTCGACTACCTGATTCCCATCGGCACCCCGGACCCGGCCGCCCGCGCGGCGATCTGGTCGCGCCACTCCGCCCGGCGCGACGATGTCGACCTGGACGCGCTCGTCGCGGCCAGCGAGCTGTTCACCCCGGCCGACATCGAGCACGCGGCCCGGATCGCGGCCCAGGCTGCCTTCGAACGCGACGTCGCCGAGGCAGGCGCACACACCGACGACTACCTCGCCGCGCTCCGCCAGTGCCGTCCGACAGTGACCCCCGCCGTCATCGCCGAGTTCACCGCCGACATCACCACGCACGCCCGAGTCTGAACCCGCAGCGCCCTGTCGAAGCACTTCTGCCGGGAGGAGCGTCCTCCCGGCCCCGCTTCACCGTGCACCGTCGCGGCGTCGCGTGAATCTCCGACCCTGGCGTCCTCAGTACGCGTGCCGGTCCGGCTTGCTCGTCCACGAGTCGTAGGCTTGGGCGCCGATTTCGGGATGGACCTGCTCGATCCTGATCCTTCGCTGGTCGAGCGGCTTCTTGAAGTCCTCGTACTGGTAGACGTCGTCGAAGCCGATCCGGCGTGTGTCGTCCAGGCCGCAGCTGAAGTACACCGCATCGATCCGGGACCAGTAGATGGCGCTCATGCACATCGGGCAGGGAGCGCCGCTGATGTAGATCGAGCAGCCCTGGAGCATCCGGGCCCGCTCGGGCACGGGATCCGGTGACCCGTCAGCACGGGGCACGTATTCCAGAGTGCTCTCGTTCTGGTGCTCTTCGGCGATCGACGGAGCCTCGGGGTTGAGACACTGCACGGCCTTGCGGATCGATTCGACCTCGGCGTGGGCCGTGGGGTCGCCGGTGAGAAGCACTCGGTTCTGTCCGCGGGCGATGATGTCCCCATTGCGGGTGATCACCGCGCCGAAGGGGCCGCCCCAGCCCTTTTCCACCGACTCGGTGGCCAGTCGGACCGCCTCGGTGATGAGCTCCTTGTGTTCCATCACTACGTCTCCGATCGACATCGACAGCCCTTGACGAAACAAGTGTGCGGAAGGGTAGCCGACTGTCCGATTTGCCCATAAAATGACGCATCCACTAAACTACTGTGCGTGAGTCTGCGCGCAAGCCGTGAGCCGCCGGCCGAGAACGCCACCGTTGTGACCTCGCAGAAGGTGTGCGCAGGTCGCGCCGACGAGTACCAGCGCAGGATGAACGAAGCGGCCCGCGAATTCGACGGGTTCGAGGGTGCCGAGGTGTACCCGCCCGAAGCCGGCGACGAGAATGAATGGGTGGCGGTCTTCCGTTTCGCCGGCGTGGATTACTTGACCGCCTGGCTGGATTCGGGCAGACGGCGGGAATTGCTCGACGAAGGGCGGGAATTCTTCGAGGAATCCCCGACGCAGGAGGTTCTTCGTGGCGGCGCCCCTGCCGAACAGGCGCCGGAGATGGTCACAGCCGTCGTCTCCCACGAGGTGAGGCCAGGGCGGGAAGAGGGTTTTCTGCGCTGGCAGGAGAGGGCCTTCAAGGCACAGGCGAAGTCACCCGGATTCATGGGGTCCGAGCTGTTCAAGCCCGTGGAGGGCGTGCAGGAGCACTGGGTCGTCGTCTTCCGGTTCGACTCCCGCGAGCACCTCGACGACTGGCTCGCCTCCGATGTCCGCCAGACCCTGTTGGAGGAGGGCCGCACCTATTTCGCCTCCTACGACGTACGCAAGGTCGGCTCGGCGTTCAGCGGTTGGTTCCGCTTCGGCGAGGGCAAGCAGGACAACGCACCGCCCAACTGGAAGCAGGCCATGACCGTGCTCCTGGCCCTTTATCCCACGGTGATGGTGCTGAACCTGACCGAGGGGCGCTGGCTGGACAAGCTCGGCGTCCCCGGATACATCGGCCTCTTCATCGGGAACATGCTGAGCGTCAGTGCACTGACCTGGCTGCTGATGCCTCTGGTGAACAAGGCACTCGCCTTCTGGCTGGTGCCCAGCCGCGCGACCACCTACCGCGTGCACCTGGCCGGTGCCGCGGCAGTGGTGCTCTGCTATGCACTGTTCCTCATCATCTTCGGCCTGACCACCCACTGACCGATCCCACCAGCCGGCTCCAGCCGGGCCACGCGAGGAGGTCGTGATGCCTGAACGGACGCCCGCAGGCCCCATCGAGGGGACACTGATCCGGCGGGGCGACCCCGGCTACGACCGCGCCCGGACCGACGCGGTGTGGAACGGGCTCCTGCCGGAACGCTTTCCCGAGGTCATCCTGCAGGCCGCCGCCGAAGGGGACATCCCCCCGGCCCTGGCCTTGGCACGCGCCCAGGGGCTGCAGGTCTCCACGCGCTCCGGCGGGCACAACTGGTCCGGCTCCCAACTCCGCGACGGGGGCCTGCTGATCGACCTGTCGCGGCTACGGCACTGCCGCGTCGACCCGGCGTCGGCGACGGCCGAGGTGGGGCCCGCCATCACCGGGCGGGACCTCGTCGAGGCCCTCACCCCGCATGACCTGGCCTTCCCCGTGGGGCACTGCTCCTCCGTCGCGGTGGGCGGCTTCCTGCTGAGCGGTGGACTCGGCTGGAACTCCCGTGCGTGGGGACCGGCATGCGCCGATGTCCTGGAGATCCGGGCTGTCACCGCCGACGGCCGGACGGTCATCTGCAGCGAAACCGAGAACGCCGACCTCTTCTGGGCCGCCCGCGGCGCGGGGCCGGGTTTCTTCGCCGTCGTCACCGGCTTCCGGCTCGGTCTGCACTCTCACCCCGCGGCCATCACGACCACCAGCCTCACCTTCCCGCCGGCGGACGTCGAGCGCGTGACGGGATGGGCCGTCCGGACCGCGCGTGACCTGCCGTCGAACGTCGAGACGGCTCTCGTCATGGCAGCCTCCGGCGAGGCGACGGCCACGGTCCCGCCGGGGCCGCGGATCACCGTCGGCGCCACTGCCTTCGCCGCGACGCGGGACGAGGCGCTCGCTGCTCTCGAACCCCTGGATGCCTGCCCGTTCGCCGAGCGGGCCCTCTCCCGGCAGCCACCCGAGCCGACGTCCTTCGCCGCGCTGCACGACGGCGCCGGTCAGCTGTGGCCGCGAGCGCATCGCTACGCGGCGGACACGCTGTGGTCGGCGGAGAGCTACGAGACTCTGATGACCCGCATCGCCGACGCCGTCGCCCGGGCCCCCTCCGGCAGATCCCTGGTGCTCGCGCCGGTGCAGCCCGTCTCCACCGACCCGGCGTTGCTGCGGAACATGGCTTTCTCGGCGCTCGGCGAGTCCTACCTCGTCTGTTATGCGATCTGGGACGATCCGGCGGCGGACGGAGCGAACAGCGGGTGGCTGCGCGAGACGATGGCCGCGGCGGACCCGTCGGGGCGCGGTGGCCACTACATCGCCGAAACAGACGTGGAAGCCGATGCCGCCCGGGCCCGGCGCTCGTACGCCCCCGCCGACTGGGACCGCCTGCAGGAACTCAAGCTCACGTGGGACCCGGACAACGTCTTCCACTCCTACCTCGCACCCGCGACATGAGGTGTCTTGCGCCGGCGCCCTCGATTTCTGTCCGGCCGCCGGGGGCGCGGCCGGAGGGAATGACCGGGACGGCGTGTCGGTGGGAGGGGTTCGATGTCGGGAACGCCGGCGATCCTCCGTGAGAACCCCGACAGGGCGACGGAGATCGTCAAGGAAGGCGACCCCAGGGGCGCACGGATCGGCCGTGGGCCGCAGACCGCATCCGCTGTGTCGCTGCCCCGGAGCGCTCCTGGCCCGACTGGCCGAGCGTCTCGTCGGGCAGGATGTGGCACGGCGTGTTGCACACAAGGGCACAGAAAAACCGCCCCCGACCTGCTTTCACAGGATCAGAGGCGGTCTTCCGAAGCGGTAGCGGAGGGATTTGAACCCTCGGTGAGTTTCCCCACACTCGCTTTCGAGGCGAGCTCCTTCGGCCGCTCGGACACGCTACCGAGAGAGAGCTTAGACCATCCAGGCCGCGGGTTGAAATCCGATTCTCCCGTGTGTGCGGAAGCCGGGGCGGAGGCTGGGCGCGCCGCCGGGTCAGCGGTCGCGGAAGAAGGCCGTCAACTGGGCGGAACAGGCGTCCTCCAGAACTCCGTGGATCACTTCGGGGCGGTGGTTGAGCCGCCGGTCCCGTACGAGGTCCCACAGCGAACCGGCCGCGCCCGCCTTCTC
The DNA here is from genome assembly GCF_026339735.1 of Streptomyces sp. NBC_01669. Lineage (GTDB taxonomy): Bacteria > Actinomycetota > Actinomycetes > Streptomycetales > Streptomycetaceae > Streptomyces > Streptomyces yanii. The sequence continues at coordinate 4,569,178 of NZ_JAPEQG010000001.1, read as the reverse complement.
GTCCCGTGCCCCGTAGACGACCCGGGCCACCCGGGACTGCACGAGTGCGCCCGCGCACATGGTGCACGGCTCCAGGGTGACCACCAGCGTGCAGCCGGTCAGCCGCCATGCGCCGAGCGCCTCGGCGGCCCGGCGGACGGCAAGGATCTCGGCGTGCGCGGTCGGGTCGCCGGTCGCCTCGCGTTCGTTGTGTCCCGTGGCGAGCAGGGTGCCGTCCGGGCCGAGGACGACGGCGCCGACCGGCACATCACCGGCCTGCGCCGCGCGTGCGGCCTCGTCCAGGGCGCGGCGCATGGCCGCCCGCCATGGGTCCCGTACGGGATCGTTCGTCGGGTCGTGGGGTTCGTGCGGTCCGTGCGGGCCCGGTGGTGCGGTCACCCGCGGACCCTAACGGACGGTCTCCAGGACCTCGGCCGCGCCCAGCGCGTCCGCGATCTCCACCAGGGCCTCCGCGCGCAGCATCAGCAGCTCCTTCTCGGGGAGTCCGAGATCGGACAGGATCCCGGTGTCTCCGAGCGGACCCGTCGGTACGGCGTCGGCGTCGAGCCCGTCGTCGTCGTTGTCGTCGTGGTCGGTCTGATTGTCGGTGGCGTGGTCCGGCTCGCCGTCCTCCGTACCGTCGAGGCTGACGAGCTCTTCGAGGGCGGCAATCGAGTCCTCGGCCCCGGGTTCGCGGCCGAGCAGTTCATCGGTGAGCAGGATCTCCCCGTAGGAGGAGCGGGCGGCGGCGGACGCGTCCGAGATGTAGATACGGGGGTCCTCCTCACCGTCCACCCGGATGACGCCGAACCAGGCGTCCTCCTGCTCGATGAAGACGAGCACCGTGTCCTCGTCCACCGAGGCCTCACGGGCCAGATCCGTCAGATCGGACAGGGTCTCCACATCGTCGAGCTCCGTGTCGCTCGCTTCCCACCCGTCTTCGGTGCGCGCGAGCAGTGCGGCGAAGTACACCGTGACTCTCCCACTGGTCATAGGGGTGTCGGTCCGGCGGGAGGGCATCCGGTGATCCGGATGTCCTGCGTCCCGCCCATCGGAATCGTGGCAGAAAACGAGCGTTTGCGAGAGTAGTTCGACCGTTGCGTCGTGGATCAGTTGTCGCGGACACCGCTCCGAGGGGGCCGTCCCGCCTGCTCGGAGCGCTACCAGCGGAAGGTTCGCATCCGCATGGCTTGGCGCATTCGGGCGGCCCGGGCGCGGCGCGGCTGGACCCGGTCGCGCAGCGCCTTCGCCTCATGAAGCTCGCGGAGGAAGTGGGCGCGCCGTCTGCGGCGCTCCGCTTCGGTCTCGGTCCCCGACGCGTTCTGCGGGGCCGGCTGGTCCCGCTTCTGCCGCTCCCCGTCCGCCATCCGCACATCACCCCAAGGCTGGGTCCGTATGCCCCCCACCTTCCCTCCGAACGTGTGGTTGATGCCAGCGCACAGGTGCGGGAGAGCCCGGTTACTGTTGAACCCATGCGGATCCACGTCGTCGACCACCCGCTGGTCGCGCACAAACTCACCACTCTGCGCGACAAGCGCACCGACTCCCCGACCTTCCGGCGGCTCGCCGACGAGCTGGTCACCCTGCTCGCGTACGAGGCCACCCGGGACGTGCGCACCGAGCAGGTCGACATCGAGACCCCGGTCACACCGACGACCGGGGTCAAGCTGTCGCACCCGCGGCCCCTGGTCGTGCCGATCCTGCGAGCCGGTCTCGGCATGCTCGACGGCATGGTGCGGCTGCTGCCGACCGCCGAGGTGGGCTTCCTGGGCATGATCCGCGACGAGGAGACGCTCCAGGCGTCCACGTACGCGACGCGCATGCCGGAGGACCTCTCGGGCCGGCAGGTCTACGTCCTGGACCCGATGCTGGCCACCGGCGGCACGCTGGTCGCGGCGATTCAGGAGCTGATCAAGCGCGGTGCGGACGATGTCACCGCCGTCGTGCTGCTCGCGGCGCCCGAGGGCGTCGAGGTGATGGAGCGCGAGCTGGCGGGTACGCCGGTGACCGTGGTGACCGCCTCGGTCGACGAGCGGCTGAACGAGAACGGCTACATCGTGCCGGGGCTCGGCGACGCGGGCGACCGGATGTACGGAACCGTCGACTGAGTCCCGGTTCCGACCAGGGCCTTCGGCCCCTGCGCCCCGAGGTCCTGTCGTCGAACCGGTGTCTGCTGCGCCGCGTGACGACGGGGCAGCCCTCAGAGCCTGTCGGGTGACCTCTGATCGGGCGGCCACGCCCTGGCACGCACGCTTCCCGCGTTGCCGAAATGTCCTCGTAGCTCCTTTCCCCGAGCTCTCAGCTTCGTTCGAGCAGGGGAGACCCCATCCGAGGACATCCCGCCGTCTTGGAATCGCACGCACCGGACCGCGTCCGCTATCCGATCGAAGGTCACCCGACAGGCTCTCAGCGGCAGGAGGAGGGCGCCGGGGTCGGCTTGTTGAGGGCGGCGAGGGCGGCGGCGGCGTCCTTCGGTGTGTTCAGCTTCTTGAACGCCGTACCGAGGATCAGATCGACGTCCGCCGTCCTGCGCGCGTCGGTCTTCGGCGTGGCGCCCGTCAGCTGCGTACCGAGGACCGGGAACGTGCCGTTCATGGCCGTCGGCGCGCCCAGCAGTACCCCGGGCCCGGGGACCTTCTTGTCGTACGCGGCCGAGGCATTGCCCACCTTGCCGATGCGGAAGCCGCGCTTCTTCAGCTCGTCGGCGGCGGCCTTCGCCAGTCCGCCGCGCGGCGTCGCGTTGTAGACGTTGACGGTGATCTTCGCCGGTGCCGGCAGTGCCTTGGCGGGCGTGGACGGCTTGGGCGTGGGGCAGTCGGCCCTGCGGTCCGCGGCGCTGGCCTGCTTGTCGCCGCCCGTGAAGACGTCGATGAGCTGCATCGTGCCCCAACCGGCCAGCCCTAGGGCCACCACGGAGGCAATGGACGCGAGGACCAGTGTGCGGCGGTGCCGGGGGCGGCGCATGCGCGGGTACTTGTCGCCCGTGATGCGGTACTTTCCGCCCATGCCGGGGGGAGTGAGCATGCTCATGGGCGCAGCGTAGTGCGACCCGGTGAAGATACGTACTAAATGATCAACGGATGGCACCCGTCCGGGTGTGAATGCACCCGAAAGCACCCGGTGCGGCGACGTGCAAGGACTGTCGGCTCACCGAGCCGCTGGGCTGTCAGCCGAGTTCGAGGACGCGGGCGTGCAGCACCTGGCGCTGCTGGAGCGCCGCGCGGACCGCGCGGTGCAGCCCGTCCTCCAGGTAGAGGTCGCCCTGCCACTTCACGACGTGGGCGAATAGATCGCCGTAGAACGTCGAGTCCTCGGCGAGGAGGGTTTCGAGGTCCAGCTGGCCCTTGGTCGTCACCAGCTGGTCGAGGCGGACCGGGCGCGGCGCGACATCCGCCCACTGCCGGGTGCTTTCCCGGCCGTGGTCGGGATATGGCCGCCCATTTCCGATGCGCTTGAAGATCACACGGAAAGCCTACCGGTCAAGAGCCTCCGGGCGCAGCCATGGAGCGGTACTGCGATGCTGACCAAAACGGCATGAATGCAGGCATTTCGGAATAGGGGCCGTGATGAGTGACAGCGACAGCACGGGCGGGGGTACCGAAGCGGGCACGGGAGCAGGCGCCGGCGAGGGTGCCGGTGTACTGCCGCAACAGGCCCGGGAGATCGCCGACGGGTACGCCGTCGGCGGGGCCGCGCTCGATCTGGGTGCGCTGTTCTGGGACGGTGCATGTCTGCCCGGCGCGCAGATCCGGATCCCGCTGGGGATGCTCAACCGGCACGGACTCGTCGCGGGTGCCACCGGTACCGGCAAGACCAAGACCCTGCAGCTGATTGCCGAACAGCTGTCGGCGAACGGCGTTCCCGTCTTTCTCGCCGACATCAAGGGCGATGTCTCCGGCATCGCCGCCCCCGGCACACCGGGTGACAAGGTCACCGAACGCGCCGGGCAGGTCGGGCAGCAGTGGGAGGCCAGGGGATTCCCGTGCGAGTTCTACGCGCTCGGCGGCATCGGCCCCGGCATTCCGCTGCGGGCGACGGTCACCGGCTTCGGTCCGGTCCTGCTCTCCAAGGTGCTGCAGCTCAACCGGACACAGGAGCAGTCGCTCGGCCTGATCTTCCACTACGCGGACGCCAAGGGCCTGGATCTGGTGGATCTGAAGGATCTGCGGGCCGTCGTCGCGTTTCTAGTCTCGGACACCGGCAAATCCGAACTGAAGGGGATCGGTGGGCTGTCCACGGCCACGGCAGGGGTGATCCTGCGGTCGCTCACCGCCTTCGAGCAGCAGGGCGCGGGCGACTTCTTCGGCGAGCCGGAGATCGACACGGCGGAATTCCTGCGGTCGGCGCCGGACGGGCGGGGGCTGGTCTCCGTACTGGAACTGGCGGCTGTTCAGGACAAGCCGCAGCTCTTCTCGACATTCCTGATGTGGTTGCTCGCCGATCTCTTCCACGATCTGCCGGAGGTCGGCGACCTCGACCGGCCCAAGCTGGTGTTCTTCTTCGACGAGGCCCATCTGCTCTTCAACGGGGCGTCGAAGGCGTTCCTGGACTCGATCACGCAGACCGTGCGGCTGATCCGCTCCAAGGGTGTGGGCGTCTTCTTTGTGACGCAGACGCCGCGTGACGTACCGGAGGATGTGCTCGGGCAGCTCGGCAACCGGGTGCAGCACGCGCTGCGGGCGTTCACGCCGGACGATGCGAAGGCGCTGCGGGCGACGGTGAAGACGTTCCCGAACTCGCCCTACGACCTGGAGGAGTTGCTGACCCGGCTGGGCACCGGCGAGGCGGTCATCACCGTACTGAGCGAGAAGGGCGCACCGACACCGGTCGCCGCGACCCGACTGCGGGCGCCGCAGTCGCGGATGGGGCCGCTCCCCGAGGCGGAGCTGGACGCGGCGGTGAAGGGGTCCTCGTTGTACGGGCGTTACGCACACGCGGTGGACCGGGAGTCGGCGTACGAGAAGCTCACCGCCGAGCACGAGGCCGAGCAGCGGGCCGCCGCGGAGGCGGCAGCGGTGGATACGGCGGTGAAGGCCGGGAAGCGGCCGAAGGCGGCGAAGGACGACGAGTCGCTGGTGGAGCAGGTGGTGGGAAGCGGGGTGTTCCGGTCGCTGGCACGGTCGGTGGGGACTCAGCTCGGGCGGGAGATCTCGCGATCACTGTTCGGTACGGCACGCCGCGGGCGGTAAGGGGGAGGGGGCGGGCACCGCAGTCGGGTGCCCGCCCCCGGCAGGGCTACGGGACAACCCTTAGAGCCTGTCGGGTGCGTCGGAGCGCAGGTCGTACGCGTACGTGCCGACCGCGTTCGCGATCACATCGATATTGGCGTCGAAGAACGCCATGTCGATGTTGGCCAGCGTGTCACACGCGGAGTGGTAGCAGGGGTCGAACGCGATCCCCGCCTCACCGCCGAACTTCTCCGCCCGGGCGGGCGACTTGATGACCTCGGCGCCGGTGTCCGTACCACCGGCGGGGATGCCGACGTCGATGAACGGTCCGTAGTCGGAGCGGCCGGTGAAGTCCGTGCCCTCGTGCGGCGTGCCCGTCCGGTCGAGGAAGTCCGCTATGTCGCGCTCCAGTTGGGCGGTCCCTCGGGGCCGGGGCCCGAGCCGACCCCGTCCGAGTCGTCACCGTCGAAGACGAACTGGACGCCGTTCGGCGAGGCGATCATGTCGAAGTTGAGGTAGAGCGCGATCTGCTTCTGCTGGGCCGCGTCGAGCTTCGCGACGTATGCCTCCGATCCCTTGAGCCCGTTCTCCTCCGCCGACCACCAGGCGAAACGGACCTTGTTGGCCGGGGTGCGGTGGGTCTTGGCGAGCTCCAGGGCGACTTCGAGGAGACCGGCCGAGCCGGAGCCGTTGTCGTTGATTCCGGGGCCGGCGGTGACCGAGTCCAGGTGCGCGCCGAGCATGACGGTTCTCGCGGCGTTCCCGCCACGGGTCTCGGCGATCACATTGCGCGTGGTGCGCGGCTCCTGGAACTCCCGGATCTCGAAGGAGACCGTCACCTCGTCCACCTTGGCCAGATCGGCGACGAGCCGTTCACCGTCGGCCTGGGTGACTCCGCCGGTGGGGATCCACCCGGACGCGACGTTGCCGAGGGTGCCGGAGAGGACGCCGTCGTCGTTGTTGTAGTCGGATGCCTCGCAGCCGGTGGCGGCGTCGACGGGCACTGCGGCGAGCGCGGCCGTGATCCCGCCCGTCTTCGTGGACGTGGTGTACGTCATCGCCCTGATCGTGATGTCGCGGGGCGTCGGGGAGACCACGGAGAGCTTCTCGGCGAGGGTCTCCGTGTAGACGAAGTCGAAGGTGTCGTACGCGACCCGGTAACCGGCGTGCCGGAGCTGCTGATAGACGTACGCGGCGGAGGCGTCGTGGCCCGGTGAACCGGCCGCGCGATGTCCGCCGGCGGAGTCGGCTATCGCCTGGAACTGCTGCAGATGGCGGTACGCGTCCTTGCCGGACGACGCCCTCACGAGCTGACGCGACAGCTTGGCCGCGTCCTTCGCGGGGTCGTGCCCGGACGGGTGTCCGTGGTTCGGGGAGGCGGCCAGGAGGAGGGGCGTGGCCAGAACGGTGGCGGCCACAACAGCCGTGGTCCTGCGACGGGTTGCGTGCACAAGAGTCCTTCCGGTGCGAACGGTTGTGCAGGAAAGCCAGCGACCGCAGTGACGTCCGTGAACAGCTGTGCGCCCTCCCTCCCTCCCTCCCTCATCTCGTCTTCGCCGCGGCTGCCTTCGCGGCCGCCTTCGCTTCCTGCTTGTGCGTGCGGACGAGGGCGAGCGAATCGGGGCCGGTGATGTCGGCGACCGACCGGTGCGAGCCCGCCTCCCCGTACGGACCTGCCGCGGCGCGCCAGCCGGTCGGCCGGACATTCAGCTGCTTGCCCAGCAGCGCGAGGAAGATCTGCGCCTTCTGGACGCCGAAGCCCGGCAGAGCCTTCAGCCGTTTCAGCAGTTCGGCACCGGTCCCGGCATCGCTCCAGACGGCACCCGCGTCCCCGTCGTACTCCGCGACCAGGTATTGGCACAGTTGCTGCACCCGTTTGGCCATGGAGCCGGGATAGCGGTGCAGAGCGGGTTTGGCGGTGAAGAGTTCGGTGAACGCCTCCGGGTCGTAGACGGCGATCTCATGGGCGTCCAGATCGTCGGAGCCCATCCGCTGCGCCAGGGTGTACGGGCCGGAGAACGCCCACTCCATAGGAACCTGCTGGTCGAGCAGCATGCCGACCATGGCGGCGAGCGGACTGCGGCCGAGCAGCTCGTCCGCCTCCGGCTGCTGAGCGATCTGCAGGGCGATCGGCCCGCCCTTGTCGTTCGGTTTGTTCTGTGTCATGCCTCCGATCATCGCGACAGTGACGGGGGACGGCGAGTCCAGGAGCCGCCGATGGAGTACGCGAAGGTGCCTGCTTTCCCGGGCCCGCACAGGGAGAGACCCTTCGGTGACTGTCGGTGGCGCATACCAGGCTCGGAGATGTGGACATCGACAACTGGGAGTTCTTTCCGGAGCGTTGGAGCAGGCAGTGGCTCGCCGCACACACCCTGCTGGATCCCGAGGGCGGCGACGAAGAACAGAGCGAGTCCGATCGCGGCGGACGTGCCGATCACTGGCACGGCGAAGCCGACGAGCAGCTCCAGCGCACCGGCGGCCTTGAGGACGCCGAGCATGGTCAGGGAGGAAGCCGGCACACCGGCCTTCGCCATGTTGGCGAGGACCGGTTCGTAGCGGACGAAGTCCAGGACCGCCGACATGGTGGTGAGCGCGACGGTGAGGAGAGCGACGGTGAGGTGGAAGGCGAACAGCATGAGTGGCGACCCTTTCCTGCGGGTGCCTCAGTCGAGGTGAGGCAGCTTGTCGGGGTTGGTGACGTTGTAGATGTCGCGTACCTGCTCGCCATCCGGTGTCAGGTCGAGGACCATCACGGCGAACGGGGCGTCGTCGCTGAACAGGACCGCCGCGGGATCACCTTTGACCTGCCGGTACTTGACCGCGAGACCCTCGCGGGCCGTGGCGCGCGATGGCTCGGACATCAGGTGTCTCCTTTCGTTCATGCACTCCTGGAGCTGTGCAGGCGGTCGGAGTGTGACATCGGCTGCCGCGGCGCGCCTCGCAGAAGGTGGAGGGCCGTACGTACCGGGAGGGTGCCCGAAGAGGCAGCGCCGGTTGCCCTTCGCAGGCGGGGTGCGGGCTGGACGGGGCGGGGACGGTGCGGTGAAGGTGGAGGTCCGAGGCCAGTAGCAGCGACGTCTTCGACCGGTGCGGTCAGGGGAGTTGACGGATGAACGCACACGAGCAGCAGTACGAGTGGGAACACGACCACGATCGCGATGACGACCACGGGCGGCATGAGTACGACGAGGTGTTCGTCCCCTCGAGGACGGCGGACGCCCATGAGGCGTCCTCCGGCACGCCCCACCTCTACCGGGCCGGGGCCACCGGCCGGGCCGACGTGGTCGGGGCGTCCGGCATGGGTGTGCTCCAGCGGACGGTGGGGAACAGCGCCGTGGGGGCGATGGTGCAGCGGGCCGGGAGCGGACCCGAGGAGCACGCCGAGGAGGATGTGCGATCCCCGGTCCACCACGTCGTCTCGTCGGGTGGTGGCAGCCCTCTCGACACCGAGACCCGCTCCGACATGGAAGGCCGGATGGGCGCGGACTTCTCCGACGTACGCATCCACACGGATTCCGCGGCGCACGAGTCGGCGAAGGGCGTCGGCGCGCACGCGTACACCGTCGGCAACAACGTGGTGTTCCAGCGGGACGCGTACGACCCGTCCTCGCCGCAGGGCCGCACCACCCTGGCCCATGAGCTGACCCACGTGATCCAGCAGCGCAACGGGCCGGTGGAGGGCACGGAGGCGCCGGGCGGGATCCGGGTGAGCGACCCCTCGGACCGGTTCGAACGGGAGGCCGTCGCCAACGCGGACCGGGTGCTGTCGGCTCCCTCCCCGGCCGCCGACCAGGCCCCCGCGGCCGCGCCTGCCCTCACACACACGTCCGCTCCCGCCGTCCAGCGTGCGGAGACGGAGGACGAGGACGAGCAGCCGGCGGACGTGCAGGGCTCCTTCGTCCAACGTGATGCGGAGGCAGGCGCGGAGGAGGAGGAAGAGGCGCCGCAGGCGTGAACGCGCACGCGAAGGGCCCCGCCGATCCGGCGGGGCCCTTCCTTTGCTGCTGCCGTTTCCGCCGCCACCCGTACGGCGGGGCGCCGTTCAGCTTCCGTCGGCCTGCATCGTGCCGCCGAGCAGCAGCGACTCCGCGCACCGGGAGGGCGTAGGGGCGTTCACCGGCTTGCCGACCTTGCGGCAGTCGACGGTCATGGTGACCTTGCCGCCCGCGGGCACCAGGATCGGGGTGACGAAGTGGTAGTCGGAGTCCCGGAAGTTCTCCAGCGCGAGGCGGAGGATGGGGGAGTCCTGACCCGAGGAGACGATGATCGTCCCCGCGTCGCCCTGCGGGTTCTGGACGACGATGTCGGTCAGCCGGAAGGTGTGCCCGGACGGCACCTGGAGCGCGGTCCCCGTGTTCGAGCCGCCGCCCAGTGAGTCCCTGACCTGCACATGGGCACTCGTCGGCTCGGCGGGTCCGGCAGCCCCGGCGGACGGGGAGGGGCTCGGCGAGGCGCTGGGCTGCCCGGACGCTCCGGCGTCGGAACCGTTCTCCCCGGACCCGCCGCCCGAAGCGGCACCGCCGCTCTCCTTGCCGTTCGGCGACTTGCTCTCCGCGGCGGCGGCCGACGCCACCGCCTCCGGCGTGATCGCTTCCCGGGCCGCCGACTTCACAGCCGGCCGCAGCAGCCCGTACCAGAGCCCGACCAGGGCGATGATCAGTACCGCGGCGAGGATGAGCGCCCGGGGCAGCCAGCGGGGCAGGATCGCTTCCTGCTGGTACGAGCCGTCCAGGACGACCGGTTCGAGCGGCTCCTCACCCTCCGGCACGGCGGGCGTGGCGACTGCCTGGAACGGGTGCGTGACCGCCGTACCGCGCCACAGCCGTTTGGCAGGCCGGACCCGCAGCTTGCCGAACCCGGCGTGGCCCGGTTCGATCCGCAGCTCAGGTTCGGTGAACGAGATCCGAGCACGTTCGGTGCCGGACCGGGCGTCGAGGCGGACGGCGATCGGTGCGTTGCCCCGGTTGTCCACGGCGAGCTGGTGCGCGCCGCGCCGGGCACCGTGCGAACTGCGCGGCACCAGCTCGGCGGTCACCTCGGCGAACGGCAGCACGGTCACCCGGCCCTCGGGCACCACGGCGTCGCCCTGCTCGCTCGTCGGCACCACCCGTACCCCGAAGTGTGTCTCACCCGCGGGCACGGACGGGTCGCGGGGTGGGGCGAACGTGACCGATACGGCCTCCGAGCTGCCCGGATAGAGGGACAGCACCGGAGGTTCCACGGTCGTCCAGGCGGCGCACGCGCCGACCACCTCGAAGCGGTACTCCTCCACGGTGGAGCCGGAGTTGAGGATCTGCAGGGGAAGGCTCGTCCCCTCGCCCGGTACGGCGGTGACGGACGACGCGTCGAGGCTTGCCGTGAGACTCATACCGCGCACCGTAGGATCGCCGCCGCTTCACGACATCGACCGCGAAGGAACACTTTCGGGCAGATTCAGTGCCCCCAACGGCGTTTTAGTTTCCTTGTCAGTAAACACGGGAATCTTCTGACCGCCTCAAGACGCATGAGGCACATGACTGCAGCCGCGACGGTTGCGCCCGCTGTGACGCGACCCGGCTGTTTCCCAGGGGGAGCCTTGCCATGGAGCGCACCACCGTCGCCTTACGTGCCCAGGACCCGATCTCGCAGGCGGGCGTAGCGAGTCAGCTGCGTGCCCGCCCCGAAGTGAGCATGACCGAATGGGGTGCGGAGGATCTCCCGCCCCAGGTCACCGTGGTGGTCGTCGACGCGGTGGACGAGGAGGTGCTACGGATGCTGCGCAACATCCAGCGCACCAGCACCTCCCGCACCGTATTGGTCACGACCGACATCGACGAACAGAAGCTGGTGAGCGCGGCGGAGTGCGGCGTGGCCGGGGTCGTGCGACGCTCCGAGGCGACGCCCGAACACCTGGTGCACGTCATCGGGACGGTGGCGCGCGGCGAAGGTCATCTCCCCTCCGATCTGCTGGGACGCCTCCTTCAGGAAGTCGGCCGGCTGCAGGGACAGGTACTGGGACCGCGGGGTCTGCACTTCACCGGACTCGCCGCCCGCGAGGTGGACGTGCTGCGGCTGGTGGCGGAGGGATACGACACCGCCGACATCGCGACGAAGCTGGCCTACTCCGAGCGCACGATCAAGAACGTGCTGCATTCGGTCATGACGCGGCTTCAGCTCCGGAACCGGTCGCACGCGGTGGCGTACGCGATGCGGCAGGGGCTGATCTGAGCCGACACGCCGTACGCCCGGTGACCGTTGCCCGAAGGGGCAGCTGCGGCTTCCCGAGGATGTGACTCGTACACCGCTGCGCGCCCGCAGCGTGTACGGGACCGTGGGGCCGGTATGCCGGATCGGTAGGCCGGCCGAGGGCGGGGGAGGACTTCCGTGCGCTGGTTCCAGCGACGTGAGCGGGCGCCGTGGTCACGGAGGGGCCGCTCGAACGGGCCCAGGACCCCGGCCTTCCGCCGCGCAGTCACCGCGCTCCGCATCCCGGTTCTGGCTCTCCTCCTCGTGGCCACCGGCATGGCCCCCGGATCGGCCGTCGGTGCGCGCCCCCCGGCCGTAGCGGTGCCCGAACCGTGGGTGACGCCCGCCGAGTTCACGGACGCGGTCGACCCCGGCGGCTCCACGGGGGTGGACAAGCAGGTGCGTACACCGGTCATCCCGCCGAGGCCGGACGTGATCCTGCTGGTGGACGGAACGGCAAGCATGGCGGAGCCGATCAAGAGTGTGCGGGAGAACCTGCCTGATATCACCGCCGCGATCCGGGCCGAGCAGCCGGACTCCCGGTTCGCCGTGGCCACCTTCGGCGACCAGGAAGGCGATGTGAACGCCGGATTCCAGGTGCTGACCGAGCTCACGGACGACGACACCAAGGTGCAGGAGGGCGTCGACAAGCTCGGCACCGGCCTGGGCGGCCAGAGCCGTGGTCCGTCCGAGGACTGGATCAACGGACTGTGGCAGATCGCCAACGGCGCCGGTGGGAAGACCGTGTTCCGCGAAGGGGCCAGCCCCGTCATCGTGGTGGTCAGCGACGCCTCCAGCCACTCGCCCAGCAACGGCCACTCCATCGACGACACGATCTTCGCCCTTCAGGACAAGAACGTCCGGGTGATCGGCGTGGACGTGGAGAGCAGGATCGGCGACGGGATGAACGGCAACGGTGACGCCCACAATCCCGACAACCCCGACTACGTGGAGAACCCACCCACCACGCCCGGTCAGGCGACGCGCATCGTCAACGCCACCAACGGCCGCCTGCTGGAAGGCATCAATGGGAAGCAGGTGTCGGACGCGATCATCGAGGGCTTCCACAACCTGCCCACCAGCGTCGGCTACCGCCTCGACAACTGCGACCCGCACCTGTCCGTCAGCCTCGACCCGCCCACCCAGCAGGTCACCAGTGGCGACACTGCGCACTTCGCCGAGAACATCGACGTCTCCGCGGACGCACCCCAGGGAACCCGGCTGACCTGCACCGTCCAGTTCCTGCTGGGCACCCAGGTCCCCGGTGCGGACACGCTCGGACCCGCCGCTGCGGCCGATCCGGACTTCCAGGAACAGATCGGCATCGACGTGAACGACATCGACGCTCCTGTTGTCACCGTGGACGATCTGACCGTGCGGACCAAGGACAAGAACGGCGCCCGGGTGGACTACAGCGCGACCGCCGAGGACGCCCACGACGGCCCGATCCCGGTGACCTGCACCCCGCCCGCCGGCTCCTTCTTCCCGCTGGGCAGCACGACGGTGACCTGCTCGGCGACCGACTCTGCGGGCAACACCGGTACGGACACGGCGGAGATCGTGGTGCTCAAGGCGCCGGTGCCGCCCTCGGCCGACGTGGCGATGAAGGTCAGCGTCACGCCGGACCGCACGTACACGGGGCGTCCGGCCCGCGCCCGCTACATCGTCACCAATGCGGGCCCCGACAAGGCGACGGGTGTCGTCATCGGCTCCAGCTGGCCCAAGCCGTCCGCCGCGAAGGACCGCAGCCTGCCCGCGCTGCCCCGGTGCACCGCGGCGAAACCGTGCACGATTCCGGCCGGCGGGCGTATCGAGGTGACGCAGACGGCGACGTACCGTGCGGCGATCACCGGTGACGTACGGGCCACGGTGCGCGGCACGCTGCCCGACCGCCGCACGGCCAACAACAAGAACACTGACCGGCTGCGGGTCCTGAAACCGTCGCTCACGGTCACTCCCGCGGTCGTCAAGCCGGGCCAGGTGGTCCTGGCGCGCGGCAAGGACTACCCACCTGGTCAGACCGTACGTTTCACGTGGAACATCGGGATCACCGCGGATCAGGGCGGCGTGACTGTGGGCCGCGACGGCACCTTCGAGGTTCAGGTCCCGGTTCTGCGCAAGGACCGGCTCGGTCCGCGGAAGCTGCGGGCGGACACGAGGGACATCGACCGACTGCAGAAGCCGGTTCTCGTCGTCCAACGCAACCTGCAGCCACCGGACTTCGCGGGCCGCGCGTGAACATCCGAGCTCACGGGAACGTTCGCGCTCATACGGGAGTGATCAGGTGATCCACGAGGTCGACGACGTACTCCGCGCCCTGATCAGGGCGGAGGTGCTCGAAGGCGGCCAGATCGCGGTGGTCTTCGACGCCCCGACCAGGGAGTGGGCGGCGAAGGTCAACGCCCCCATGGTCAACCTCTACCTCTACGACATCCGCGAGGACATGCGGCGGCGTGAACGCGGTCTGCACAACGAGTACGACGAGCGCGGCACGATCGTCGCGCGCCGCCGCCCGCCCCGCTTCTTCAAGCTGTCGTACTTGATCACGGCGTGGACGAAGCGCCCGGAGGACGAACATCGCCTGCTGTCCTCGCTCCTGGCCTGCCTCCTCCGCTACGAGGCGCTCCCGCCGGACCGACTCACCGGTTCGCTCGCCGACATCGGGGCGTCGGTCCCGATGTCGATCGCGCTGCCGCCGCCGGAGGACCGCTCCTTCGCCGACGTATGGAGCGCGCTCGGCGGCGAGCTGAAACCGTCGTTGGATCTGGTCATCAGCGTCCCGGTGACCGCCTCGCCCAGCTACCCGGCGGGCCCGCCGGTGGAGGACGAGGGCCTGCAGACCCGGTTCGGAGATGTACCCGCGCGATCCGAGGGCGAGACACAGCCGCAGCCGGGCCGCCAGGGACTCCCGGTGTACGGAAGCCGTCCCGGCCGCCCGGCCCGGGACCCGGCACCGCAGTCCTCCGGCAACGGCATGACGGACCGCGGACGCGCGATGTCCCTCCGCATCACCGAAACGCATGGCACCCCACCGGAGGAAACAGACGCATGACGACCCCGGGCGACCCGAACCTGCGCCATCTCCTCGCCCGGGCGGTCGCGGTGGAACAGCGCATCCGCGCCGCGGTGGAGGCACGGCAGCTCACCGACCCGAACCCGGACGACGCGTTCCGGGGCCTGTACCTGACGGACGAGAACATCGCCCGTCTGCTGAACGACGAGACGGCACGCGCGTTTCCCGTCCCGTCCCCTGGGGACGCCGCGCCGGCCGATTCCCGACTGGCGTCCCTGACCAAGGAGTTCCAGCTCACCGCGCTCGACATCGAGATCCTGCTGACCGCCCTCGTACCGGACCTGGACGACCGCTTCGAGGCGTTCTACGGCTACCTCAACGACGACGTCACCCGCCGCCGCCCGTCCATCGGCCTGGCCCTGGGCCTCTGTGGTCTGACCCCCGCCGACCCGGCAGCGCGGTCCCGACTGTCCGCCCGGTCCCCTCTCCGCGAGGGCCGGCTCCTCATGGTCGAGGACCTGGACCGTCCGTTCCTGAGCCGCGCTCTCCGCGTCCCGGACCGGGTCACCGCCCACCTCCTCGGCGACAACACACCGGACCCACGGCTGGCGGACCTCCTGGCTCCTTGGCGAGCGGTACCAGGAGTCGGCGACCCATCCCCTCTCGCCTCCGTCCTGTCCGACGGCGTCCGGCTCGCCTACCTCCGCGAGGACCAGGGCGGTGCGGGCACCGCGCTCGCCGCCTCCGCGCTCACCCTCGCGGGTCGGCAGGTCCTGGGCCTGGACCTGGCAAGGCTGGCCGAGGACCCGACACCTGCGGAGGCGGTACGGTCCCTGGTCCGCGAGGCCCGCCTCACGAACGCGGGCCTGGTCGGCGCCCCGTTGGACGCGGTGTCCCGGGAGCATCCGGCCCTCCTCCGCCTGCTCACGGCCACCCCGGTCCCGACGATCCTGGTGGGAAGGGCGCCGTGGGACGCGTCCTGGTCCACGGTCCCACCCCTGCTCCTGCACGCCCTCAGGGTAGAACCGGAGGCCCGCGCCGCCCTCTGGACCGACGCGTACAAACAACTGGCCGCTGCCGCGATCCCGCCCTCCATCGACGCGGACCGTCTGCTCTCCCCGTTCCTCCTGACCCCGGAACAGGTCACCGGAGCAGCCCACAGCGCTGCCCAGACGGCCCGGCTGCACGGCGGAACCCTCACCCCCGACCACGTACGTCAAGGCGCCCGCGCCCAGAACGCGGCAGGCCTGGACCGCCTGGCCCGCCGCATCGAACCCACGGTGACCTGGAACGACCTGGTCCTGCCCCCCGACGCCCACGCCCAACTCCGCGAACTCACCGCCCGCGCCCGCCACCGCGACCGCGTCCTGGGGGAGTGGGGCATGCGCCCGGGAGGCGGCAGGGGCCGCGGCGTATCGGCGCTCTTCGCAGGCGACTCGGGTACCGGCAAGACCATGTCCGCGGAGGTCATCGCCGCAGACCTGGGCCTGGACCTCTACACGGTCGACCTGGCCACGGTGATCGACAAATACGTGGGCGAGACGGAGAAGAACCTGGAACGGATCTTCTCCGAAGCAGCGGGTGTGAACGGGGTCCTCCTCTTCGACGAGGCTGACGCGATCTTCGGTAAGCGCTCGGATGTGAAGGACGCCCACGACCGCTACGCGAACGTGGAGAGCGCGTATCTCCTCCAACGCATGGAGTCCTTCGACGGCCTGGCCATCCTGGCCACGAACCTCCGCGCCAACCTGGACGACGCCTTCACCCGTCGCCTGGACCTGGTCATCGACTTCCCGGTCCCCGACCCCGACCAACGCCTGGTCCTCTGGGAACGCTGCCTGGGCCCCCAACTCCCGCGCTCAGCGGACCTGGACCTGGCTTTCTGCGCCGAGAACTTCGAGCTGGCGGGTGGCAACATCCGCTCGATCGCGGTGACGGCTGCGTACCTGGCGGCGGACACGGGGGAGCCGGTGACGATGCCGACGCTGATCCACGCGATTCAGCGCGAGTACCAGAAACTGGGCCGGCTGACGCTGGCGTCGGAGTTCGGGCCGTACCTGGGGTTGCTGGCGTGACGCCGCCGGCTCGATGGCGTGGGCCCTTACGCAGCACTCTTCGTGGGCCCTGGTGCGGACCCCTGCGTGGGCTCTTGCGCGGGCTGGGAGTTACCGCCACCGTGGTCGAGGTCGGGCCGGTTTGCCGACCGGCTTGCTCCGTACGGTGACGGGAGTCAGCATGACCTCATTGCCTCTTCTGCCCCATGGACTGCACGGCGACGGCCCGCACAAGGTGATCGCGGTGCACGGCTGGTTCGCCGACCGCTCCGCCTACGACCCGGTGCTTCCGGATCTCGACCTCGGTTCGTTCCAATACGCGGTGGTGGATCTGCGAGGGTACGGGGAGGCCAGGGACACGAGTGGTACGTACACCACAGCCGAAGGCGCCGCGGATGTGATCGCGCTGGCCGACCGGCTCGGCTGGGACCGGTTCTCGCTGATCGGCCACTCGATGGGCGGCTGCATTGCTCAGCGGACCCTGGCCATCGCCCCGCACCGGGTGCGCAGGATCGTCGGTGTGTCGCCGGTACCCGCATCCGGCCTGCCCCTGCCGCCCGAGCAGTGGGAACTCTTCTCCGCTGCGGCGCACACCCCGGAGAACCGTCGGATCATCCTCGACATCACCACCGGAGGCCGACGCCCCGCGGGCTGGCTGGACCGCATGGTGCGGCGTTCGCTGGAGCGCAGCGATGCGAAGGCGTTCCGGGCCTGGCTGGATTCCTGGGCGGGCGAGGACTTCCACGACCGGATCGACGGTTCGCCCGTGCCGGCCCTGGCTGTCGTGGGCGCGCTGGACCCGGCACTGTCGGCCGAGTTGCAGCGCGCAACCTGGATGCGCTGGTTCACGCGGGCCGAACTGGTGGAGCTGCCCTCGTGCGGCCACTACGCGATGGACGAGGCCCCTCTCGACCTGATCCGTGTGGTGGAGGACTTCCTACGAGCCGATACGGAGGACGGCGAGGCGAAGGCATGAGCGGGCCCGCCCCCGAAGCACCGGAGCAAGCGCCCGTACCGGACGTCTTCGACCCGAGGCAGTACGCGCAGGGCATCCCCCACGACCGCTACCGCCACCTGCGCGATCACCACCCCGTGGCGTGGCAGGAGGAGCCGGAGGTCCTCGGCTGGCCGGCGGGCCCCGGCTTCTGGGCGGTCACCCGGCATGCGGACGTCGTCCACGTACTGAAGGACTCCGCGACGTACTCCTCGTACCTGGGCGCCACCCAGATCCGCGACCCGGGCCCCGCCGACCTGCCGTTCATCCGCCGCATGATGCTCAACCAGGACCCACCGCACCATCGGCGACTGCGCGTGCTCGTCAGCCGTGCGTTCACCCCCAAGCGCGTGGATCGTTTCGCCGCGGTCGTACGCGAACGAGCCCGCTCCCTGCTCACCCAGGCGGTCGCCGAGGCGCGGGCCACCGACGGCACCTGCGACCTCGTCGCCCGCGTCACCGACGATTACGCGCTGCTCAATCTCACCGACCTGCTGGGCGTACCGGACAGCGACCGGGGCCTCCTCCTGCACTGGACCCAACGCGTCATCGGCTACCAGGACCCGGACGAGGCGGGCACTGCGGTACTGGGCCCGGACGGCAAGCCGGTCAACCCACGATCACCGGCAGCACTGCGCGACATGTTCGACTACGCGCACGCACTGGCGGCACACAAGCGGCAGCACCCGGGCGACGACGTGATGACGGCCCTGGCCACGGACCCCGAACTGACCGAGCCCGAACTGGAGATGTTCTTCTTCCTGCTGGTGGTGGCAGGGAACGACACGGTACGCAGCGCAGCCCCCGGAGGCCTGCACCTGCTGGCCCAACACCCTGACGCGTACCGCCGCCTGCGCATCGGCGAGGTGGGGCTCGCCACCGCTGTAGACGAACTGCTCCGCCGCCACCCACCGGTCCTGACCTTTCGGCGCACCGCCACCCGGGACACGGAACTGGCGGGCACACGGATCCGCACCGGCGACAAGGTGGTCGTCTTCCACGCCTCGGCCAACCACGACGAACGCGTCTTCCCCGACCCGTACGCCCTGGACCTCTCCCGCTCCCCGAACCCCCACATCTCCTTCGGCGATGGCCCCCACGTCTGCCTGGGCGCCCACTTCGCCCGGCTCCAACTGCGCGCCTTGTTCGACGAGGCCTGCCGCTCCCTGCCACCCGAACCACTCCAACTCGCAGCCCCACCGCGCCGCTTGGTGTCGAACTTCATCAACGGGCTGAAGTCGCTCCCGGTGCGGCTGGCCGACGTCTGACGGCGAAGTACCGCACCGAACCCCCCCTGGAACACCACCCGAGGAGATCCGCGGGGCACGTGGGAGCCACTGTGGTCGAGGCCCTGAAGCTGCTGCGACGCCCGCCGTTCGAAACATGGGACATTTCGGCGGAGCCTGGCATCAGAGACGGTTACGCCGGGTCGGTCCTTCCCAGAAAGATCGGAGGCCCAGACACTCCGATCACTTCCTCATTCGACAGAAGGGCGATGGCGGCTCCTCCGAAAATAGGAGGGCGATCCCATCGAAACGTCTGACCGTCAATGGTGCAGTAGTCGGATTGTGCAATGCCTGCGCGTTGGAGCATTTCCGTGTTTGCTTGTGTCAGAAACTCTCTGCCGTCGCTCTGCACTGCCCATTTTCCCTCCCTTGCCTCTGTCATCCAGACAGCGCGAGGGATTATTACGGGGTCAGGAAGCCGGGGGGTGGCGGTCAAAGCGTAGAATCCGCTGTAGTCGCGGAGTGCCTCCCATGCGACATCCGCCGTGTAGGGGCCGAGAGCCGTGACGAGTGCCTCGCTCCCGATGAAGACGAGAGTATCTTTCTGCCGCGCCAGGAAGAGCTCCTCGCCAATTGCGTAGTGATCTTCAAAGTAGTCCAGCCTCAGATAGGCTGCCAGCTCACCTGGTCGGTCATCGGGAGTCGGGTGCAGAGTGAAGGAAATGTCGAATTCGATCCCGTGGGAACGCAAGAGATTCGTCATCTCTTCCGGTACCAGTTCAGTCGGGTACTCCCACGCAACCAGAGACCCCTCCCTTTGGCGGGTGCGGTGTCCGTTGAGAAGTTCATATACCTCAACAAGGGTTGGGGGGGACTTGAACCGCAGAACTGCTTGTGTCCTCATTTGTCCACCAGGCAATCGATACTAGAGGGATCTCATTCTTGCTCGGAGAGCGGCAACGAACTGTGCCACAGCAGCAGCCTTTTTTGCGGGGTCTTCTACTATTTCTTGAAATGGCCCCCATTTGGTGTTGCGTACCTCAATCATATGGCCGTGCACTTCAATGCATACCCTGCCCCATTCTTCGTGTATGTTCCGGTCGTCGATTCCGCTCAAGAAGTCTCGAAGGGGGATGCCGCCTGTTCGGTCATCGATCGCCTTGCCGAACCAGTCATTGAAAGTTTTTCGATTGAGATCCGAGTCGGTAAGTGCCAGATTCCTTACCGAGTGTGCACCTCCTGCGCTGTTCTCGTGTATGTGATGCCAGTCTTTCCTGCTGGGGTTCTGGAAGGGGTTCCCCGGGTTGGTTCCATGATAAAGATTTGCCCGGTAGTTAAGGGCCTGGCGTGCGTCCCGGTAATTATCCCATTGTGATGCCCCTCTTATTTCTTCCCATGCTTTCCCCTTCTTGTTTATGTAGTGCCGATGCCAGCTGTTTGGTTCGAGGGGGTGCCAGAGTTTGCTTTCGGTTCTGATCGTCAACGACGGGCCGGTGACGTTGGGGTCGCGATATTCTGCAATGGCATTGCAGGTGAAAGACTCATCGGCAACGGTTGTTACCTTGCATGCTTCCCAGTCAGCCCCCTTGGCCATCACCAGGTCACCCGGTTTCAATACGGCTTTGGATTTTAGCTCATGAAGCTCCTTGTCTAGTTCTTCTGCGTCTTTTGAAGCGGAATTAAATACCTTTATCAATCCGGCAATCGCTTGTTGTGAAGCCCTTCCGGCCAAGGCGTCGTTATATTTCTTTACTCGACTCTTCTTTGGGTCAATGACCGAGCCGAGCCTGCTCAGTCGATTGGTGACCTCCCTTTTCTTTTCGTCATCCTGTGACAGTGAGACTCTGACAAGTGCAGTCCTGCGTGTATCGTTTACGGCAGCAATTGAGACCTTTACCTTGCTGTAGGCGTCCTTGAGTTCCTTCAGTTCTGTGCTGGAGGTAGCGCTGTCGGATCGGCGAACTATGCGTTCCGGAGTGCGTTCAGCCTGCACATAAACGTGTTCTTTGGTTTCCTCCACTTTTGCTGTGGTGAGATGTAGGCGCGTGTGATAATTTCGGCCGATCGTAGAAATTCGTGTTTCTGCCGACTCTTTTGTCGGGCCAGTGGACAAGAATCGATCGGCTGCTTTGAGTGCCGCGGATTTCTTCGCGGCCTGGTCCTTCCCACTCTTTCCCGTGCCACCCTTGAGTTTGGCCCAGAGCTTCTTGCCCGCCTTGACGATGAAGCCCACGATCTTGTCGATCGCCCGGTTGACCGGACGGGCCACCGCGTGGAAAACGCTCTTGACCTTGTTGGCAAGGCCGCCGATGCCCAGCAGTGAGGCCAGGAAGCCGATGAGGAGCGGGACGCTGGCCGCCAGGGCCGCTTCGACCATCTTCGGGACCCCCGCCGAACCGCCGTTGGCGATGGCGATGACCGCGTCCAGGACCGCGTTGACGAACTCCACTATCTGGGCGCCCTGGTTCACGATGAACGTGACGATGTCGATGATTCCCTTGACCGCGCGGACGAAGGCGGAGGCGGGGTTGAGGAGGGAGATGATCCAGGTGATGCCCGCGATGATGACCGTGGGGATCAGGTAGCTGGTCAGTTTCTCCAGGATCGTGGCCTTGAGGTCGCCGGCCTCCTCGGTGATTTCCTTGACGGCGCCTGCCGGGCCCTCGCGGGCGAGGGTCTGGGCGACGGGGACGGATTGTTCGACCGCGCTCATGGCCTGGTCGGGGACGCCCTTGCGGGTGACACGGGCCCGGATGTTCGCCCAGGTCAGGCCGAGCAGAGAGCCGATGATCTGGATGATGCCCTTGAGGTCGAACTTCTGGGGAAGGTCCAGGCCCGCCTTGACCGCGGTGCCCAGGAGCCAGGAGACGACGCCCTTCTTCAGGTGGTCGGCGATGTTCGTGACGAACAGTTGGAGGCCTGCGCCCACCGCCT
Organism: Streptomyces sp. NBC_01669; assembly: GCF_026339735.1. Classification (GTDB taxonomy): domain Bacteria; phylum Actinomycetota; class Actinomycetes; order Streptomycetales; family Streptomycetaceae; genus Streptomyces; species Streptomyces yanii. The sequence continues at coordinate 4,547,585 of NZ_JAPEQG010000001.1, read as the reverse complement.
TGACCAGGTTGCCCAGGAAGCCGATCGGGTCCTTGATGATCTTCATGATCGCGGAGGCGGCCTTGGCGAGGATGCCGAGAAGCAGGTTCTTCAGTTCGTTGATCGTCTTGATCGCGCCGACGATCGCGTCCTTCGCCTTGTCGATCAGACCCTTGTTGGCTTCCTGGAGCTTCTTGATCTCCTCGTCGATCTTGTTGAGGGCCGCGGTGTACTTCGTCGCCAGGTCCTGGACGAGCTGTTCGGACTTCTCGTTGACCGTGGCTTCCAGGTCGTCGAACTTGCCGGCGAAGTCCTTGGCCGCGTCCGCGCCGAACTGGCGCAGGTCGGCGGGGAGTTTGTCCACCTCGGCCTTGAGCTCGGCGCGGCCCTTCGCTATGCGTGCCTTCGCCTTGCCGAGCTCCGTGCCGATGATGTCGGCCACCGAGGAGATGACTGTCTGCATCTGGGCGACGTAGAGCTTGCGGGCCTCCTGGTAGAGGTTGTCGGCCTCCCGCGGCAGACCGGCGAACTTGTCCTTGACCCAGCGGGCCTTGCCCGTCCAGCCCGAGTACCGCTTGTCCTTGTATGCCTTCATGCGGCGCTTGTGGTCCGCGGTGAACGCGTCTCGGGCTGCCTTCTCTCCCGAGGTGAACTTGTCGTCGACCTTCTTGTCCAGGTCGGACAGGGTCTCCTCGACGTCCTTCTTCGTGGAGTCGTAGACCTTCTGCAGTTTTGCCGTGACCTCGGCGCGCTTCTTCTCGTCCTTCGACTTGGTGTCGCCCTTGCCGCCGTCGACCTCCTTGCCCGCTGCGGCGCGGGTCGCGGTCAGGGCGTTCATCGCCTGGGTGCCGGAGGCCGCGGCGGCCGTCTTCGCCGAGGAAAGTTGCTTGGCTTCGGCCGCCTTGCCCTTGGCGGGGGCCGTTGCCGAGTCTGTTTCCGCTGTCTTCTTCGCGGAGAGCGCTTCGTTGAACTCCGGTTCATTGCCCTTGGCGAGCTGGTCCTCGGTGACCTCGGCGTCCGCCATTGCCTTGTCGTTCTGGGCGGGGCCCTCGGAGAAGTTGGTGACCGCGGCGGGCTGTTGGGCCGGGATTGCATCCGCCGCGGAGGGGGCGCCCGGGTTGGCGGGTGGCTGGTCCGGGGTCATCGGGGTGACCTGTTTGTCCTTGGCCGCCGAGGTGTCGGGGGCGGCCTTGGTCGTGGTCTCGATGTCCTTGGCCGACGACTCCTTGCCGTCCGTGACCTTGCCGTCCACCTCGGACTTGATCTTGTCGGCCTTGCCGGACTTGGAGAACTTGTCGGCGTCGTCGAGGTTCTTCGGCGCCTGCGCCTCGATCGCCTTGTTGACGGCGTCGATGAAGGCTTGTTTGTTGAACTCGCCCGGCTTCGCGGCGTTCATTTTCTCGGCGTTCGCCGCCTTGCCCTGGGCTTCCTTGTCGTCCGGGGGAGCGACCGCCGCGTCCTGCGCGGACTTGGACTCGGTCGCGGCGGGGGCGTGGACGGCGACCTTCGTCCGCTTCGCCGCTATATCCGCTTTGACCTTGCGGAAGCCGGCCGCCTGGGCCGGGGACGGTTTCACCGGGGCGGTGTAACGCTGGGCGACCAGACGCGACACCGCGGCGTTGCCCGCCGCGCGTTGCAGGCGCTGGATCCCTCGGCGGTCCGTTGGGGGTGCCTGTGAACGTGACACATCGGCCGCCGGTGTCACGTTGTCCGACCGGGAGGTACTTGCGCGGCCGGTGGCGGGGGCGGGGTCCTTCTCCGGAACCGCCTTCATCCGCCCTCCCGGTCACCGCTTCCCCAGCCTCGCCAGCGTGCGGGGTGGAGGCGAGAGGTACGCAGCGAGCGGGGGCGGGGGCGGGGGCAGAGTCGGCAGGGCCGCGCGGAGCGGGTGGGTTGCCTCTTCGGGCAGTCCCAGGTGCACTGCAGGGCGACCGAGTATCCGTTCCCCCTGCACGGGCCCGGTGGTGAGAATGGCCCGCGTTCCCCGGTCGAGGAGAGGTCAAGGAGAGACTTACATGCCGTCGTACCTGTCCCCGGGCGTCTACGTCGAAGAGGTCGATTCCGGTTCCCGGCCGATCGAAGGAGTGGGCACCTCGGTCGCCGCTTTCGTCGGCTTCGCCCAGAAGGGCCCGCTCGACGAGCCGACGCTGATCACGAACTGGAGCCAGTTCGTCAGCCGCTTCGGTGACTTCGTCGAGGGAACCTATCTCGCCTCCTCCGTCTACGGCTTCTTCGCCAACGGCGGCGGTATCTGCTACGTGGTGCGTATCGGTGACGGCACCGAGGCCGCCGAGCCCGAGAGCATCGGTGGCGGCGGTGAGCCGGGGCAACTGCCCGCCGGTACGGAGACCCGGCTCGGCCCGTACGCACTCAAGGCGCGTCCCGGTGTGAGTGGGGAGATCACCGTCGAGGTGACGGACGTCGAGGGCGACGACCCGCCGCAGGACGTGTTCCAGCTGCTCGTCAGGCGCGACGGGCAAGTCGTCGAGACCTACCCGGCGGTCACGACGAAGCGCAGCAAGGAGAACGTCGCCACCCGCGTCAACGCCAAGTCCGAACTGATCGAGGTCCGGGAGTCCGGGCGCGGGGCCGCGCCGGCCAGGCCCGAGCCGCAGACCGTCACGCTCGCGCCCGCACCCGCTCTGGGTTCGGCCCCTGGGGCGCTGGGCTCGGAGGCGTACGTCGGCGATCCCGACCAGCGGACCGGCTTCGGCGGTCTGGAAGCGGTCGAGGAGATCACGACCGTTGCCGTTCCCGATCTCATGAGCGCGTACGAACGCGGGCTGCTGGACCTGGAGTCCGTCATCGCCGTACAACAGGCGCTGATCAGCCACTGCGAGCTGATGGGCGACCGAGTCGCCATCCTCGACCCGCCGCCCGGGCTCTCTCCGCAGCAGATCAGGGCCTGGCGCACCGACCGTGCCAACTTCGACTCGAAGTACGCGACGCTCTACTACCCGTGGATCCGGATCGCCGACCCGTCGTCCGGGCGGGCGCAGCTCGTACCGCCCAGCGGACACATCGCCGGGGTCTGGGCGCGCAACGACGAGTCGCGTGGTGTGCACAAGGCGCCGGCGAACGAGGTCGTACGGGGAGCCGTCGCGTTGCAGACGCAGCTGACGAAGGGCGAGCACGATCTGCTCAATCCGATCGGGCTGAACTGCATTCGCTCCTTCCCCGGGCGTGGAATCCGGGTATGGGGTGCGCGGACTCTGGCGTCGGACCCGGCCTGGCGCTATCTGAATGTCCGGCGGCTCTTCAATTACCTGGAGGAGTCGATTCTCGCCGGTACGCAGTGGGTCGTGTTCGAACCGAACGACGATGCGCTGTGGGCCCGTATCCGGCGTACGGTCTCGGCGTTCCTGGTCAACGAGTGGCGCAGGGGTGCGTTGTTCGGGCTGACGCCGGACGAGGCGTTCTACGTCAAGTGTGACCGCGAGACCAATCCGCCGGAGACCATCGAGGCAGGTCAGGTGGTCTGTGAGATCGGTGTGGCACCGGTCAGGCCGGCCGAGTTCGTGGTGTTCCGGCTCTCCCAGCTGACCAGCGGATCGGGTGAGGTCGATGAGTGACCGCCGTTCTCGGTTCCGAGGTTCCGAGGGTTCCGAGGGCCCCGTGATGCCGAGAGTTCCGTGGTTCCGGAGTTTCCGTGGTTCCGGGGTTCTGTAACAGGTAGAGGAGTTCGCTGTGCCACTTCCCGATCTCGACAGTTCCGTCGGGCATTCCTTCGGTCTTGAATTCGACAGCGTCGTCATCAAGCAGATCACCGAAGTCAGTGGTCTGAAGATGGAGCAGGACGTCATCGAGCTGAAGCAGAACACCGCCGACGGGCGTTATGCCATCAAGAAGCTCCCCGGCCGTCCGAAGGCGGGGGAGGTCACCGTGACGCGTGGTCTCACCGAGGACAACAGCTTCGAACGGTGGATCAAGGACTCCCGGTTCGGCCGCATGACCGCGGCCCGCCGCAACGGCGCCGTCATCGTGTACGACTACGAAGGCATCGCCATCAAGCGCTACAAGCTCATCAACGCCTGGCCGAAGTCCCTTGAAATCGGCACGCTCAAGGCCGGTGACACCTCGGTTCTGACGGAGAAGCTCGCGATCACGTACGAGAGCATGGAACTCGACTGATGCGGCGTACGGCCCAGGCGTCGGCTCCGGCTCCCGCCTTCGAGGAGCGTTCCGAACGGGACACCCTGCGCACCGAGTTCACCTTCGAGCTGCCGCGCGGGTACGTCGACGAGTCCGGCACCGTCCATCGCACCGGCGTCATGCGCCTCGCGACCGCCCGCGACGAGCTCGTGCCGCTGCGGGACGACCGGGTGCGCGAGAACTCCGCCTATCTGTCGGTCGTGCTGATCTCCCGCGTCGTCACCCGGATCGGCACGCTCGACGACATCCACCCGGGCATCATCGAGGACCTGTTCGCCTCCGACCTGGCTTTTTTGCAGGACTTCTACCGGCGGATCAACGCCGAGGGACACACCCGCGCAGCCGTCACCTGTCCGTCCTGCCAGGAGGAGTTCGCGGTGGATCTCGCCGGTGGCCGCCTGGGGGAATCGTGACGTACGCGGCCGACCAGCTCTACGAGGAAGTCGCGTACCTCGCCTATCACTTCCACTGGCCACTCGATGAACTGCTGGACCTGGAACACCCGGAACGCCTGAGGTTCGTCGCGCAGGTCGCCCGCCTCAACGGGCAGTAACGCAGGGGAGGACGAGAGCCATGGGTCTGATGTCCTGGCTGCGTGGCCGTCGTGCGGAGGAGGCCGGTGACGCCGGTCTTCCCGTCGGCGCAGTGCAGCGGGAGCGCTTCGACCCGTCCCGACTTCCACCCCTGCAGCGGACGGTGTCCGGACAGGATCTCGTCATCGACCCGGGTGGTTTCCAGGGAGCGCTCACCACCCGGCGGGACACCGCCCTCGGCATCCCTCTCGGGCACCTGATCAGCCCGGAGGCGCCCTCCGGCCTTGTGCACGGGATCACCTCGACGAGTGCGGCCCCGGTGGGAGGGCCATCAGCGGTGCAGCGGGCGATGGAGATGCCGCCGCGCTCCGGCCCGCTGTCGCGATCGCTTCCTGTTGCCGTGCAGCGGGCGTCCTACGGGGGTGAGGGGCCCGTCCTGACCACTGCGGGAGCAACTGCGGTGGCGGACCTTCCGGTACGGCAACTGATCGGCGAGCAGCCCCTCGTAACCGACACGGCGACGGTGTCTGCCTCTGCGTCCACTCCTGGGTCTGCGCATGGTCCTGCTTCGGCGCCGGGCGTCGTGCCGGCTGTTCAGCGGACCGACGTACCTCGTCCGGCTGCCGAACGGCCCCGGCGTGTCCCCGGGCTCGGTGCGCCGATGTCCGGCCTGCCGCCGACAGCGCAGCGGGAGGCTGCCGCGGCGGCGGCGGGAACGGGGAGCGACCCGGTTCCGGTGTCCCGGAGCGCGGAGGGTACGGGTCCGGAGGAGGTGAAGCGTGGGCCGGAGGAGGGCACCGCGCCGCTTCTCGGGGACGACCCGCTGGTCGCCTCGCCGCCGGAGACAGCTGCCCCTCAGGAACAGGCGGGGAGCAGTGCGGAGCCGGTGACGCCCACCCCCGCGCCCGTACAGCGCACCGCCCTCGCCCCCGTACAGCGCACCGCCTCCGCCCCCGCGAACGTACCGACCACGCCGTCCCTGCCCGTGGCCCCGCTGCTCGCCGACCGGCCCCTGCCCATCCAGGCGGCGCGGACGGAGACCGGACTCCGGGGCGCCACAGCCACCGCCGCCCCCGTGCAGCGCTCGCCCGAGGAAGCGGTGTCCCCCGTAGTGGTGCCGGTCCGCTGGGTGCCCGCCGCATCGCGAGCAACCGGAAACGGAACGGGAACGGGAACGGTGCAGCGCACGGCGGTCCCCCTGCGGGAGGCATTGGGCCCGGTGCCGGTACCGGCACCATCACCGCTCCCTCCACCACCCCCCGCCGTACAGAGGCAGTCCGTAAGCGGGCCTCCGGCGCCTCGTTCCCGTAACCCTGTCGTGCCGGCCATCCCGTCGGCCGGTTCGGTCGCGGTGGCCGCCGGCGTGGCGCAGCGGATGGCCGACGGGAGTGTGGTCTTCGGTACTGCGCCGACCGGCATCTCGCAGCCCGTCGTCCAGCGCGAGACCGAGACCAGCGAGCCGCCGCCCCCGCCGCCCGATCCGGAACCGGATCCGGATCCGGAATCCGAAGCCGGGCCCGCTACCGAGCCTGGGGGTGAGGGCACCGGTGCCGGCTCATCGCCCGTGCCGGGGTCCGTGGGCCACACCGGCCAGGGCGGGCCACCCGTCACTGACGAACTCGTACGCGCCCTGTACGGCCCGCTGAGCCGGCTGCTCAAGGCGGATCTGCGGCTGGAACGCGAACGGGCCGGATTCCTCATCCGCACCAGGCACTGAATCCACACCAGGCACCGAACCGCCCCACCCCGGAATTGAGAGGTACGTGCCATGGCCACCGCCCCCTCGGACAACGACCCCGCCGTCAGCGTCTGCTTCGTCGTCACGATCGACGACATCGAGCTCGGGTCGTTCAACACCTGCGACGGCCTGGGCTGCGAAGTGGTGCTCGAAACACGGGAGGAGGGCGGCAACAACGGCCACCTGTGGCAGCTGCCGACCCGGCTGAAGTACTCCAACGTGAAGCTGTCCCGGCCGCTCACCCGCGAGACCGAGAAGGTGGCCCGCTGGTTCGCCACCATGACGACCGGGTTCAGCCGCAAGACCGCCCACATCGAGGCGCGGACCGGCGACGGGCAGAAGGTGGCGCAGTGGGGGCTGCTGGAGGTGGTGCCCGTGCGGTGGACCGGGCCGTCCTTCTCCCCGGAGTCGCCCAAGGTCGCGATGGAGACGATCGAGATCGCCCACCACGGCTATGTGATGGAGGGCTGACCGACGTGAGCGGTGCGGGACCCATCGCCTTCAGTGCCGCCGGTACGTCCGGTGCGTCGTCGGCCGTGAAAGGGGGCTCGGCCCGGCCCAAGCTGGAGCACGCCTATCTGGAGCTGCGGACCCCGCCGACCGGCGGCGGTCTCACGCCCGGCGGTCCGTGCGGCCGGATCGACTTCCAGTTCAATCCGAAGGAGCTCAGCCTCACCAAGGCGGCGTCGTGGAAGCGGAGTCCGGCCAAGGGGGCGAAGAGTTCCGGGCCGCCGGAGTACCAGGGGTCGCAGCCCAGCAAGCTCACCGTCGAGATGTTCTTCGACGCCAGTGACACCCAGGACACTCGGGTCGTCACCGCCGTGGAGCAGCTGTTCGCGTGCTGCGTCCCGACGAACGAGACCCGGCAGCAGCAGCGGTCATCCCCGCCGTGGGTGGTCTTCCACTGGGGCGGACTGACCGGGTTCCCCGGTTATGTCAGCCAAGTGCAGGCGAAATACACCCTGTTCACCACGTCCGGTGTGCCGATCCGGGCGGTCTGCCAGGTCACGATGGAGGAGATCAGCGGGGACACCCCCGGGCAGAACCCGACCTCGGGTGCGCTGGCGGCCCGGCGGGTGCACCGGGTGGGCGCCGGGGACTCGCTGCCGTCGCTCGCCCAGCGCGAGTACGGGGACCCGGCCGCGTGGCGGGTGATCGCCGAGGCGAACGGGATCGACGACCCGATGCGGCTGGCGCCCGGCACACAGCTGCTGCTGCCCGCCCTCGACGAGCTGAGCCGGCTCACGGAGCCGGAGAATCCGGTACGGGGGCGGGGCTGATGGCGCAGCAGGGCGTCGCCACCGCGCTGGTGGTGGAGTTCGATGGCACACCGCTGCCCCCGAAGTTCGTGAACACCCTGGTCGAGGGGTACGTCGACGACAGCCGCACGCTCCCCGACCTCTTCTTCCTCCGCTTCCGCGACCCCGACCGGGTGCTCCTCGAACAGACCGGGCTGAAGATCGGCGGTGAGGCCCGGCTGCTGGCCCGTGCGGGCGGCGACACGGCCCCGAAGCCGCTGCTCAACGGGGTGGTCACCGCACTGGAGGTGGAGCTCGACGAGACCGGGACGTTCACCGTCGTCCGGGGGCTCGACGAGTCGCACCGGCTGTTCCGGGGGCGCAGGGTGGCGAGCTACCAGAACATGACGCTCGCCGACATCTGCGGCCAGGTCGCCCAGCGCGCCGGGCTGAAGCCGGGAAAGGTCGACATCGCCGGGCCCGTGCTCGAACACATCGCCCAGCCCAACATCACCGACTGGGAGTTCGTCCGGGGCCTGGCGGAGGAGGCCGGGGCGCAGGCCTACGTACTCGACGGGGAGCTGCACATCACCCGGCCCGCCGAGGCGAGCGGTGCGCCCGACGGTTCGGCGCGCGCCGACCGCAACCCGCTCGTCCTGGAGATGGGCAGCAATCTGCTGCGCTGCCGGGCGGGGGTGTCGTCCGCCGAGCAGGTCTCGGAGGTCGAGGTGCGTGGCTGGGACGTCAAGGCCAAGCAGCCGCTGGTGGGAAAGGCCCCGGCAGGCACGTCGTCGACGCTGGAACTCGGGGTGACGGCCGCCGAGGTGACCGCACCGTTCGGCGAGGCGCGGTTCGTGGTCACGGACGCGGCGTACGGGGAGCAGGCGCAGGTGGACCGGGCGGCGAAGGCGCTCGCCGAGCGGATCGCCGGGTCCTTCGCGGAGCTGGAGGCGGTGATCCGCGGGAACCCGGAGGTCAGGGCGGGCAGCGCGGTGGCGCTCAACGCGGTGGGCAAGCCCTTCGAGGGGCGGTACACGGTCACGTCGTCGCGCCATGTCTTCGACGCCGTGCGCGGCTACGAGACGTGGATCACGGTCTCCGGGCAGCAGGAGCGGTCGTTGTTCGGGCTGACGGGCGGGGGTTCCGGTGCGCAGGGGCCGGGCGGCAGCGCTGGTTCGCGGTGCAACGGGCTGGTCAGCGGGACGGTCACGGACACGCACGACCCCGACGGGTCGGGGCGGGTGAAGGTCCGGTTCCCGTGGTTGTCGGACGAGTACGCGAGCGACTGGGCGCGGACCGCGCAGTCCAACGGGACGAGCGGCGGCGAAGCGTTCATCCCGGAGGTCGGCGACGAGGTGCTGGTGGGCTTCGAGCACGGGCATCTGGACCGGCCGTACGTGCTGGCCGGTCTGTACAACGGGAAGGACCGACCGTCGCAGGGCGGCGGCGGAGGCGAGGGCGGAGGTTCCGGCACCGGTGATCCGGGCGGGACGGGCGGCGGCGGTCTCGTCGACCCGACCAGCGGCGCGGTCAACCGCCGCGCCTTCGCCTCCAAGGGCGGGAACCAGCTGGAGCTGCTCGACGCCGCCAACGGCCCGCAGGGCGTGCGCCTGCTCACCGGCGACGGAAAGCTCAAGATCGATCTGGACCGCAAGGGCACCGTGATCGTGATCGACAGCGACGGCAGCGTGACCATCGAGGCGAAGGAGCAGGTCTCCATCAAGGCGGCCGAGGGCGTATCCCTGGACGCCGGCCGGGGATCGCTCGAACTCTCCGGCGACAGCGTCACGCTGACGTCCCGCTCCGGAGTCGCGGTCGACGGCGGCAACGGCAGGGTCACGCTCGCCACGGGCGGCACCGTCGACGTCCAGGGCGGCCAGGTCGCGGTCAACGGAACCCAGCGCACCGACATCAAGGGCGGCAGCTCGTGCTCCATCAACGCGCCGATGGTCAGGATCAATTGAGAGGAGTGGGTCGACGTGTCCGCAACAGCAGCGGCGGCCGCCCGCGTCGGTGACCCCACCGGTCACCCCGGCACGGTCGGCCCGCCCGGTGTCGCGTCCGTTCTCATCGGCGGGAAGCCCGCCGCCACGGTCGGCACCGCACACACCTGTACCTCCCCGGCCGCCCATCCGCCGTCCACGATCGCGCCACCGGGCAGCTCCTCCGTGCTGATCGGCGGGAAGCCCGCCGCCCGGGTCGGGGACCTGGCCGGCTGTGGTTCGCCCGTCGTGTCCGGCTGCGCGACCGTGCTGATCGGGGGCTGAGCGGAGATGGGTCAGCAGTTCATCGGCGCCGGGTGGGCGTTCCCGCCGCGCACGGATGCCACTGGTTCCATCGCGCTGGTGCGCGGCGAGCACGAGCTGGAGGAGTCGATCCGGCTGATCCTGGCGACCTCGCCGGGGGAGCGGCCGATGCGGCCGGAGTTCGGGTGTGCCGTCAACGACTACGTGTTCGCGCCGGCCGACGCGGGAACGGCGGGCCAGCTCGCGTACGAGGTACGCCTCGCGCTCGACCGCTGGGAGCCCCGGATCGAGGTGACCGAGGTCGTCGTCCGGTTCGACGAGGCGGACGAGGGGGTGCTCTACATCGACATCGGTTACACGGTGCGGGGCGCCAACGACCCCCGGAATCTTGTCTTCCCGTTCTATGTGATCCCGCAGCACGACGACCCGCACGACCGGCCTGATCGGTACGAGGAGGAGAACGGCGCGTGACGCTGCCCAGCCCCCATCTGGACGACCGCCGCTTCCAGGGCCTGGTGGACGAGGCCAAGCGGCTCGTCCAGCAGCGCTGCCCGGAGTGGACCGACCACAATGTGTCGGACCCCGGGGTGACCCTCATCGAGGCGTTCGCGACCATGGTCGACCAGCTCGTCTACCGGGTGAACCGGGTCCCGGAGAAGAGCTATCTGACCTTTCTCGACCTCATCGGGGTCCGGCTCCACCCGCCGACGGCGGCCCGCACCGATGTGACGTTCCGGCTCTCCGCACCGCGGCCCGAGCCGGTGACCGTGCGCGCCGGTACGGAGGTCGCCACCGTGCGTACCGAGACCGAGGACGCAGTCGTCTTCACGACGGTGGGCGACCTGTCCATCGTGCCGTGCGCGTTCGCGTACCTCGCCACCTGGCCGACGTCCGGGGATGCCGTCGACCGTACCGAGGAGCTCGCGCTCGGCCGCGACGTACCGTGCTTCGATTCGACCCCCGCGCCCGGGGACGCCGTGTACATCGGGCTGTCCGCCGCCGTCCCAGCCGGAGTCGTCGTCCTCCGGCTGGACTGCAAGGTCGAGGGTGTCGGTGTCGACCCGCTGCGGCCGCCGCTGGTCTGGGAGGCCTGGGACGGAAACGCGTGGACGGCCTGCGAGATCGAGAAGGACGACACCGGCGGCTTCAACAAGTCCGGTGAGCTGATCCTCCACCTGCCGAAGACGCACGCCCCGGCGGTCGTGGTGCGGCGGACCGGCGGCTGGCTGCGCTGCCGCCTGGTGGAGGCCGCCGCAGACCAACCGACCTATGTGGCGCCGCCGGTGGTCCGCAGGATCACGGCCTTCACGATCGGCGCGACCGTCGAGGCCGAGCACGCCGAGACCGTGACCGACGAAGTGCTGGGGGCCGCGGAGGGCGTGCCGGGGCAGGCTCTCACCGTGTCCCGTCCGCCGGTCGTCCCCGGCGACTTCGTGGTGGAGGTCGTGGACCCGGCCGGGAGCCCGGGGAACGGTTCCGACGGCACGCAGGACTGGGCCCGCGTCGACGACTTCGCGCACTCCGGACCCGACGACCGGCACATCACCCTGGACCCCAACTCCGGTCGGGTGGAGTTCGGTCCGGCCGTACGGGAACGCGACGGCAGCATCCGCTACTACGGGGCCGTGCCCCCGAAGGGCGCCACCGTCCGGGTCCGCTCCTACCGCACCGGCGGCGGACTGCGCGGCAATGTGGCCCGCTCCACCCTCCGGGTGCTGCGCAGCGCCATCCCGTACGTGGCCCGCGTGGAGAATCGGAACCCGGCGCTCGGCGGCGTCGACGGCGAGACCGTGGAGAGCGCCCGGGTACGCGGCCCGATGACCCTGCGCACCCTTCACCGGGCCGTCGTCCCGCACGACTACGAACTGCTCGCCCGAGAGGTCTCACCGGACGCCGCCAGGGTGCACTGCATCCCCGCCGGGGAGGACACGGGCGCCGAGGCGGGCGGGGTACGGCTGCTCGTCGTGCCGGCCGGGCGCAGCGACGAGCAGGGCCGCATCCGGTTCAACGAGCTGATCCCGCCCCCGCACACGCTCGCCCTGGTCGCCCGCCATCTCGACGAACGGCGCCCGATCGGCGCCCGGCTCGTCGTCGAACCGCCCTTCTACCAGGGCGTCACCGTCGTCGCCTCGGTCCAGGCGCGCAGGGGAGCGGTCGTCGAGCGGGTACGGGAACAGGCTCTTGCCGCCCTGTACGGGTACTTCAACCCGCTGACCGGCGGACCCTCCGGGCAGGGCTGGCCGTTCGGCCGGCCGATCCAGTCGGGCGAGGCGTTCGCCGTCCTCCAGCAGGTGCCGGGGCTCGACCTGGTGGAGGACGTACGGCTCTTCCCCGCCGACCCGTTCAGCGGGCAGCGCGGCGAGACGGCCACCACGAAGATCACGCTGGACCGGCACGCACTGGTCTTCAGTTACGAGCACCAGCTCCGGGTACGGGAGGGCTGACCCCATGCGCACCGCCGTGACCGGCCTCCCCACCCCGCACCCGCTGATCGAACAGCTGCCGGCGGTCTACCTGGAGCAGGACTTCCTCCAGCGCTTCCTCGCGGCGCTCGACGACGTACTCGCGCCGGTCCTGCTCACCATCGACAACCTGCCCGCCCACCTCGACCCGCGCAGCGCCCCCGACGACTTCCTCGCCTGGCTGGCCCAGTGGGTGGCGGTCGAACCGCACGAGGACAGCCCGCTCGAACAGCGCCGGGCGACGGTACGGGGCGCGGTGTCCGGGCACAGCCGGCGCGGGACGCTGCGCGGTCTTGCGGACGCGGTACGGCTGGAGACCGGCATCGAACCGGAGATCGTCGAGAGCGGCGGCACGGCGTGGTCGACGCGGCCGAACACGGCGCTGCCGGGACAGGCCGGGCCCTGGGTGACGGTCCGGCTCCGGGTGCCGGATCCGGATCGTGTCGACCGGGTACGGCTGCAGGAGCTGATCGGCGCGGAGGTCCCGGCGCACGTCGGCCGCACGGTGGAGATCCTGCCGTCGGCGCCGCAGCCGGGCGGGACGGAAACCGGGGGTGCGGCGTGATCTGCGACAACTGCGGGCATCGGAACGCTCCGGGGACGGCGTTCTGCACGTCCTGCGAGGCATTCCTGAACTGGGAGGAACCGGAGACGCCGCAGGCACCTGTCCCGGCGCCTGTTCCTGTGCCCCCTCCGGCTCCGGCTCCTGCTCCGGCACCGGTTCCCGCACCCACCCCCGTCCACCCATCGCCACCCTTCACTCCGCCCCCCGCTCCTGCCCCCGCCGTTGCCCCGCGCCGCCCCGACGAGACGACCGAGCCCGTCCCCGGACCCGAGGCGCACCCCGTCCCATCCCCGGGACCGCCGATCACTCCGCCCCCTGCGCCGCCCGTTGCGACCGTCCGCTGCCCCAACTGCCGTACGGAGAACGCGGCGGACCGCACCCTGTGCATCCACTGCGCCCTGCTCCTGGACCCGGGACCGGCCCCCGAGCTCCCGCCCCCGTGGTGGCGCCGGATCTTCCGCCGCCGCCCCCGCCGGGCGCCCCTCGCCGGGGCCCGGCCGCGCCGCAGACTGTGGCGGCGCCCGAGTCTCGCGCTTCCGCTGACGCTGATCCTGGTGGCGGCCCTGGTCTGGTTCGGGCTGCCGCACCTCTCCGGGCTGCTGGGCTTCGCGAAGAAGGAGACGGGCAGTCCCGAGTCGGTGCCGCCCTCGGCCTTCCGGAGCTCCAGCAGGGCGCCCGGCCACCCGGCCGGTGCCGCGTTCGACGGCTTCAACAACCGTTACTGGGCACCGAAGAATGTCGGTGCGGGCGTCGGCGAGTACGTGGAGTGCGACTTCGACCAGCCGGTACGAGTGATGAAGCTGATCGTCTTTCCCGGCACGTCGGCGAAGGCGGACGAGTTCCTCACCCAGGCCCGCCCCGAGAAGATCACGGTGGTGCTGACCTCGGCCGACGGCAGGAAGGTCAGCAAGCGGATCAGGCTCAAGGATCAGGCGGGCCCGCAGACGTTCGACGTGGTGGGTGCGGAGACGGTCAGAGCACGGCTGACGACGGACGAGGTGTACGGAGCCGGGAACGGCCGCCGACTGGCCATCGCGGAGATCGAGTTCTTCGGCCGCCGGTCCTGACGGCGCACGTCCGGGGACGCCGGCGGGTCAGGCGGTCGCCGCCGTCGCCGCTCGGGCCAGGCGGCGGTAGTTCCCTGGCGCCAGACCGTACTCGCGCTTGAATGCCTTTCCGAAGGCGAACTCGGAGCCGTACCCCGCCTGCGCGGCGACCGTGCTCAGCGGAACGTCCGCCTCCCTCAGCAGCTTCGCCGCGCGGGTCATCCGCCAGTGCTTCAGATACGACAGCGGCGGTTCGCCGACCAGCGTGGCGAACCGCCGGGCGAACGCCGCACGGGACAGCCCGGCCCGCACGGCGAGCGACTCGACGGTCCACTGCGCCGAAGGATCGTCGTGCATGGCCGCCAGCGCCGGGGCCACCGCCGGGTCGCTGAGCGCGGCGGCCCTGCCCTCGGCGGCGGCGGCCGGCTGGTCCTGCAGCCAGGCCCGCAGGATGTACAGCAGCAAGGAGTCGATCAGGGCGGGCACGATGCCGTCCGAACCGATCCGGGGATGGTCGAGTTCCGAGCCGAGCAGCTGCACGGCAGCGGCGAGTTCGGGATGACGCCCGTGCCGGGCGGGCAGATGGATCATCTCGGGGAGCTGCCGCACCAGGGCGTGCGGCCGCCCCTGGTCCAGGTGGTAGTTGCCGCAGAGCAGCGAGGTCCGCGGGCCGTCGCCGCCGAGCTGGACCGAGCCGATCGGCGGACCGTTCCGGAACTGGTCCGGCCGGGCCTCCGCCGCCGGTGTGGAGGGATGGTCGGCCAGGATGTGGCCGCGGCCGTCCCGGAGGAAGACCACGTCACCGGGGCCGAGCGCGACCGGCTCCAGGTGCGGTCCTGTCGCCTCCAGCGGGATCAGCCAGCAGGTGCCGTGCAGCACCACATGGAACCCCGCGCCTGCCACGGACGGCAGCCGAAGGCCCCAGGGGGTGGCCGTCGGTACGGATGGACGTCGGGCGTCCGGTCCGCATCGACGCCAACGCCTCGGTGAGGATGTCCATGTGCCCTGCTCCCCTCCGGCTTCCGTGGACCCCACGGTGTCAGTCCGCCACGGCAGGACAACCTTTCCCTGTGTACGGCCGGACGCGACCAGCTCGTGGGCCTTGCCGGCCTCTTCCAGCGGGAACGTCTCGGCGACGTACGGCACGATCGTGCCTGCGTCGACGAGTGCCGCGATCGCTTCGAGCGCCGCGTAGTCCGGCTCGACCGAGACACCGATGAAGCGCAGCCCCGCCTCCTCGGCCCGGGCGGCGAGCTCCCTGCTGCCGTGTTCCAGGATGCTGATGAGGGCGCCGCCCGGCCGCAGCACGGCGAGCGAGCGGTCGCCCTGGGCGGTGGAGTCGAAGACGATGTCGACGTCCCGGACCACCTCGGTGAAGTCGGTGGTCCGGTAGTCGATCACCTCGTCGGCCCCGAGGCCGGTGACGAACTCGTGCTTGGGGGAACTCGCCAGCGCGATCACATACGCGCCGCGCGCCTTCGCGATCTGTACGGCGAAGTGGCCGACCCCGCCGGCGGCGCGGTGGATCAGGACCCGCTGCCCTGCCGATACCTGTGCCAGGTCGACCAGGCCCTGCCAGGCGGTGAGCGCCGCGAGGGGCAGCGCCGCGGCATGAACGTGGTCGACGGACGACGGCTTGCGGGCGAGCTGCCGGGAAGGCGCGGCGACGTACTCCGCGTAGCCGCTCGCGGCGCGGGGGAAGAACGGCATCCCGTAGACCTCGTCGCCGACCCGGTACCTGGCGCCGGGCCCGGTCTCCACGACCGTGCCGGAGATGTCCCAGCCGAGGACGAACGGCGGCTCGCCCAGGAGCGGGAACGCGCCCGCCCTGACGGCCACGTCCACCGGATTGACCGCGCTCGCGCGGACCCGGACCAGCACCTCGCCCCCGAGCGGCTTCGGCCGCTCGGCCTCTACGACCTCCAGCACCTCGGGACCACCGAACGAGTTCTGCACGACAGCACGCATGGCAACGCTCCCTGATTTTCTGCCGGTTTGATGGATCCAACCGTAGGAAGCGCCGACGAGACGCGGAATGGCCTTCCGTCTCGCTCGCATGTCCATTCGTCCTGCACGCGTGTACGCGGGGCCGGGTGAGGCCTAAAGGAACTTGCATCGTCCCCGACCCCGTAGCCCAGCGCGGATTTCTCGGGGGCAGCCTGATCTGCTTGTCGGCGACGGGGATCCGCCTGCCACGAGGATGTCCCGTCCCGGGGTCAGGATGTGGCAGGCGTGGCCCCGGCTGCCGTGACCGGCCGCTCGAAGAACGTCTCCAGGACCACCGTGGCCTGGGTGCCGCTGACGCCCTCGATCGCGTACAGCCGCCGCAGCACGTCCTGAAGCTGCTCGGTCGTCGCTGTGCGCACCTTGACCAGGACGGACGCGCTGCCCGCGATGACATGTGCCTCCTGGATCTCGGGGAGGGCCGCGAATGCCTCGGCCGACTCGCCCATCCAGGCCGCCGATTCGACCATCACGAAGGCGAGCACCCCGCACCCCACGGCCGCCGGGTCGACATCGACGGTGGTGCGGCGGATGACGCCGCGCTCGCGCAGCTTGCGTACGCGTTCGTGGGCGGCGCCCGCCGACAGGCCCACGGTGCGGCCCAGAGCCGCATAGGACCGGGTGGCGTCCTGCTGGAGCAGCGTCAGCAGCTCACGGTCGATGTCATCCACGTTCTTCATACGCACACCATATTCTGTTTGGTCTATACGGTGATACGTTGAATGATGTTCGGTCTCAGGGGAGTGAGGGGGAATCATGTCCGGTGACGTGGTGAACGGGATCTATGAGGTCCTGGACGGCAGGTTCCGCAGCGGGCGGTGCGCCAACGGGGACATGCGCCTGGAGAAGCTGTACGGCGACTGCCGTTGGGCCGAGGGCCCGCTCTACGTGCCGGCCTGGCACCAGGTCGTGTGGAGCGACATCCCCAACGACCGGATGCTGCGCTGGGACGAGGTCACCGGGACCGTCGGCGTCTTCCGTGCGCCCGCGGGACACAGCAATGGCAACACCCTGGATCCGCAGGGCCGGCTGATCACCTGTGAGCAGGGGAACCGGCGCGTCACCCGCACCGAGCACGACGGCTCGGTCACCGTCCTCGCCGACCGTTTCGAGGGCAAGCGGCTCAACAGCCCGAACGACGCGGTCGTCCGCAGCGACGGCACGGTCTTCTTCTCCGACCCCGACTTCGGGATCACCAGCGACTACGAGGGGTACCGCGCGCAGAGCGAGATCGGCTCCTGCAACGTGTACCGGGTGGACCCGGTCACGGGTGAAGTCCGCCTGGCCGCCGACGGGTTCCGCGGCCCGAACGGGCTGGTCCTCTCTCACGACGAACGGCAGCTGTACGTCTCCGACACCCGGCTCAACCAGGTCCGGGTCTTCGACGTCGACGAGCGCGGTGACCTGTCCGACGGCAAGGTCTTCGCCGAGTGCCGGCCCGGCAACGGCGTCTTCGACAACCTCCGCCTCGACGACGAGGGCCGCCTCTGGGTGGCGGCCTGCGACGACGGCATCCACTGCTACGACCCGGACGGCACCCTGATCGGCCGCATCCTGGTTCCCGAGACGGTCTCCAACATCGCCTTCGGCGGCCCCAAGAACAACCGGCTCTTCATCACGGCCACGACGTCCCTGTACTCGGCGGTCGTGTCGGTGACGGGGGCGCCCCGGATCAGGTGCTGAGACCCGCCGCAGCTCTCCCTCACCGATCCCGTCCGGCCATGCCCGTCTCGTAGGCGATGATGACGAGCCGGACCCGGTCGCGGGCGTCGAATCTGGTGAGCAGCCGGGTCACGTACGTCTTGACGGTGGCCACGGTGATGAACAGCGTGGCCGAGATCTCCGCATCGGACATGCCGCGCCCGACGAGGGTCAGCACCTCGCGTTCCCGCTCGGTGATGCCGGTCGGGCCGTCGGCTCGCCGCTGCGGCGCGGCGGACTCGGGACCGGTGTTCTCCGCGAAGCGGGGCTCGGCGGCGCGGCGACGGATCGGCGGGTTCTCGCTCGGCATGGAGCAACGCCCTGCTCCCCGGGCCGCATCCGCTGGTGCCCCGGTGAGGGCGCCTGGTAGGCATGGCCCGTGCACGTCGACAGCGTCCCGATGCCGCCGGCCGTCCGGACCAGGCCCCGCGATACCCGCGGCTATCCCGTTCCCGCGATCACCCCGTGGGAAGGGGACCAGCCCCAGTTCGCCCTCACCGACTACGGGCGGACCACGGAATCGCTGCGCGGGCCGGCTGGTGAAGCGGGCCGAGCGGCCTCTTCTCCAGGGCGAAGTGATGAAACATCAGGCGTGTGGCGAGTGGCAGCGGTCAGGGGCGACCTCGGCGAGACCGCCCCTGACATGCCACTATGTCGCCTGACTCGGGGCCTGGCTCCCGGTGGTGAGTGCCCAGGCCCCCAAGGGTCAGAAGCCGCAGTACACAGAGCTTCCGTAGTCGCTCAGGAGGTCGTCACGGACCCACCCGTAGGTACCCGTGCTGTCGTTCCTGAGGTACGTCCAGGTGTAGTCGCCGGCCACCGTGTAGCAGTGGTAGTCCAGCTTGTGCCCGGAGTACGCGATCCCGTTGATCGCACAGCCGGTGCTGGAGCCGCTGCGCTCGTTGGCTCCGTTGGCCGTGGCGTTCCAGGCGCTGCCGTCCTTGTCGGCGACGGTCTTGCCGCAGGCCGCGGACGCCGCTGCCGGAGTGGTGGAGAGGGCGATCGGGATACTCGCGGCCACCGCCACGAGCGCGGGCAGAACGACGGCGATTCGACGCTTCATTGAAACCCCCATGGTTGTCCTTTGTTTTCCCTGCTCCCGTGTGACAGGTGGTGCTGGAAGGGGAGCAGCGGCCGCTGCATCACTTGGGATGCGATGGCGCTAGTACGATTCCGAGCCGAGCATTCTGAAGAAAGGATTCCGATCGCAGATGTCCAAATTTGATTTCAGCGAGTCCGAAAATGATCAGGGCGAAAATAGGTCATGAGAGGTGCCGAACTCGGCTGACTTGCGGCCTTGTGCGTGACCTTCCTCGTCCTTCGCGTTCGGTGGGAGTGGCGTTCGAAGGGGATAAATCCCTGGCCGAATCCGACCTGTGAGGTGGGGCTCGAAGCTGGACCTCGGACCGTGCCCTCGTGCGGAATTGGTCATGTCATTTCTGATCTGCCCGTGGACGGTTTCATTCCGCATTGAGGCCTGAGCACGACTCATTCACCCCGCCGATTAACCAAGTACTCTGTGAAATTCCAGCCGGAGGAGTCTCGTTGAGCGCTCGCATTCTGGTCGCCGAGGATGACGTGAAACAGGCGCGACTGATACGGATCTACCTGGAGCGGGAGGGGAACGAGGTCCAGATCGTCGCCGACGGCCGTTCGGCGGTCGACCGGGCCCGATCCTCCCGGCCCGACCTCATCGTGCTCGACGTGATGATGCCGAACGTCGACGGTCTCGACGTATGCCGCATCCTGCGCGCCGAGTCCCAGGTGCCCATCCTGCTGCTCACCGCGCGCGCCACGGAGGAGGACATGCTCCTCGGCCTCGACCTCGGGGCCGACGACTACATGACCAAGCCGTACAGCCCAAGGGAGTTGACCGCGCGGGTCAGGGCGCTGCTGCGGAGGGCGAAGGCGGCCGGGCGCACGGAGTCCGCTGTGCTCACGGTCGGGGACCTCGAGGTCGACACCTCCCGCTTCGAAGTCCGCGTGGCGGGGGAGCCGGTGGTGCTGACCGGCAAGGAGTTCGCGATCCTGACCGTGCTCGCGGGGGAGCCGGGGCGGGCGTTCACCAGGGCGCAGATCATCGACCGGGTCTTCGGGTTCGACCAGAACGTCCTGGAGCGCACGGTCGATGCCCATGTGATGAATCTGCGGCGGAAGCTGGAGAAGGGCCGTGCCGGCACGCGGTATGTGGAGACCGTCTACGGGCGGGGCTACCGGCTGTCGAACGGGGCCGGTGAGGTGCGGTGAGTTTCCGGCTTCGGGTCCTCGGCCTGCTGATGCTGGTCGCCATGGCAGCCACGGCGGCCACGGCATGGCTGACTTTGCGTCAGATAACCAGTCAGGTACGCGAGTCCGACCGTGCGGGGCGGCAGGAGGTGTCCCGGATCACCGGGGAGCTCCATGCGTACGGATTCGAGCACGGCACCTGGGACGGTGTCGCGCCGACGGTGGGTGAGCTGGAGAGGGACACCGGGCAACGCATCCGGGTCACGACGGAGTCCGACGTACTGCTGGCCGATTCCGACGCCCTCGCGGGCCGCGAGCCCCGCGCGGTGAGCAGCCAGCCCCCGGTCCTGGTCGACCCGCGCCCCGAGCTGCGGCTGCCCAAGGGGAAGGTGCCGCTGGCCTCGGTCAAGCTCACCGTGGCCGCGATCGGTGAGTACCGTGCCGTGGCGACATACCAGGCCTGTCTGACCCGGGCAGGCGTCAAGATGACGGCCCGGCCGAACAGCATCGGCATCCCCCGGATCATCAGCACGGACCGTCGGTCACCCCAGTGCAAGGAGCCGACAGCGGATGTGAATCCGCGCGCCGCCCAGGATCACGACGCCGCCTCCAGATGTGTGTCCGAGCAGCGTCTCGCCGCGTGTCTGCAGCGCGCTTTCGACGAGCGGACCGTCGCCGTCGCGCCGCCGCGTCTCCAGGTCCGCCTCGGCGTACGGGACGAGTCGCCGCCCACTTTGGCCGCCGCGCCCACGGTGGTCGTCGCGGTGGGCGTCAGCCTTGCCGTCATCCTCGGCGGACTGCTCCTGAGCAGGGCCGTGCTGCGCCCGATACGTGCCCTGACCCTGGCCGCCCGGGGGCTGGGGGAAGGAGATCTGGAGCGGCGGGTTCCCGTCTCGGGCCGGGATGAGATCGCCGAACTCGGGCGTGCCTTCAACAGGATGGCCGACTCCGTCCAGGCCGGCGAGGAACGTCAGCGCCGCCTCACCGGCGACATCGCACACGAGCTGCGTACCCCGCTGGCCAATCTGCGCGGCTATCTGGAAGCGCTGCAGGACGGGTTCGTCGAGCCGACCCCCGAACTGCTCGACTCCCTCCACGAGGAGGCGATGCTGCAGCAGCGGATCGTGGACGATCTGCAGGACCTGGCGCTCGCCGAGGCCGGTGCGCTCACCTACCACCACGCTGTTGTCGATCTGCGCGACGTCCTGGAGACCTGTCGTACGGCCCACCGGGCCCAGGCCGAAACAGCCGGTGTGGTCCTGGAGCTGGAAGCGCCGCAGCAGGTGTTCGTGGACGCCGACACGGACCGGCTGCGTCAGGTCGTCGGCAATCTCGTCGGCAACGCGCTACGGGCCACGGCACCCGGCGGCACCGTGACGCTGGCTCTGGTCCGGCGCGGCGACTCGGCGGTCCTTCAGGTGCGGGACACCGGCAAGGGGATACCGGCCGAGCATCTGCCCCACCTCTTCGACCGGTTCTGGCGGGCGGATGCGGCCCGGGGCCGCGCCACCGGCGGCAGCGGCCTCGGGCTCTCCATCGCCCGGCAGATCGTGACCGATCACCGGGGGACGATCGACGTGGAGAGCACGGTGGGTGTCGGGACGACCTTCACCGTCGTGCTCTCCACGGCTCCGGCAGACGCGCACTGACCTGCCCGGCACGGGGCGCTGCGGCCCGGTCAGGAACCCGCGAGCGCCTGTGTGGGTGCCAGGCGCCCGGCCCGCACCGCCGGGTAGAGCCCGGCGATCGCCCCGATCAGCAGCGTGACGGCGATCCCGGCTGCCGCCGCCCACACCGGTACCTCGGTCGGCCATTGCCGTACGTATGCGTACCCGGCGGTGATGGCCGTGCCGAGGACCGTTCCGCCGAGCCCGCCCAGTGCGGACAACAGCAGCGATTCGGAGACGAACTGGCCGCGGATCTGGCCGCTGGTGGCGCCGAGCGCCCTGCGCAGGCCGATCTCCGGGCGGCGTTCGAGCACCGAGATGACCATGGTGTTGCCGACGCCGACCCCGCCCACCAGGAGCGCGACCCCGCCGAGGCCGAGCAGCAGTCCGGTCAGCGCCGACTCCGTGGCCTCCCGTGCGGCCAGCGCGTCGGAGGGGCGCGAGACCAGCACGCCACTCGGCTTCTCGGGGTTCGCCGTCGCCGCGAGCACACCCCGCACCGCCGCCACCTGGTCGTCCCGAGCCCGCACGTAGACGGTCGACGGGTGGCCGTCGAAGCCCAGATACGTCTCTGCGGCCTTCCAGCCCACCAGTGCCGAGCTGTCGACCTCCGGCGCCAGCGGCATCGGTTCGAGTACTCCGACGAGGGAGAACCACTTTCCGCCGAGCCACAGCCGCGTCCCCGGCGTATAGACGTCGAGTCGCCGGGCCGCCTGAGCGCCGAGCACCACGGCCGGATACTCCTCGGTCGCCGACTCGAGCCACCGGCCGGTACGCACCTTTCCGCCGATCGCCGGCAGCAGCTGCGACCCGGCTGCCGCGACCTCGACACTGCTGGTCCGCCCGACCGGCACATGCTCGTTGCGGTAGACCGCGGCGCCCTTGACCGTGCCGGTCGCCGCCACCTGCTGCACCGGGCCGATGCGCCCGATCATGGGCACCGCTTCCTTGGGGAGGCGGGTCGTTTCGCCCTCGGGGGTCTGGCCCGGGGCGACGCGCAGCATGTTGGTGCCCAGCTGGTCGAGCTTGCGGTCGACCTCGGCGCGGCTGGAGCTGGAAATGCCGACGACGGCGACCATCGCCGCCACACCGATCGCGATGCCCAGCGCGGACAGGAACACACGCAGCGGCCGGGTCCGCAGCCCGGTCCCGCCGAGCCGGACGATGTCGGCGGGGCGCAGCCGGGCGGGGCGCAGCACAGCTGCCCGGCGCCTGCGGCTCATGTCAGAACTCCGGTGCCGACCACCGGGGGAAGACCGCTGTCGGCCACGATCCGGCCGTCGCGCATTTCCACCTTCCGGTCGAACGCCTCGGCCATCTCCCGGTCGTGCGTGATGACCACCACCGTGGTGCCGGCCGCATGCAACTCCCGCAGCAGCTCCAGGACCGCCGCGCCGGAGGCCGAGTCGAGGTTGCCGGTGGGCTCGTCGGCGAGCAGCAGGGCCGGTTCACCGATCACCGCGCGGGCGACCGCGGCCCGTTGCCGTTCGCCTCCGGAAAGCTGGTGGGGGAGGTGGTCGAGCCGGTGGTCGAGCCCGACTCGGGTCAGTGCCCGCGCGGCCCTGCGCCGGCGTTCCCGCAAGGGCACGCCCGCGTACAGCAGGCCGTCGGCGACCGTGTCCAGCACCGGTACCCCCACGGCCAGGTGGAACTGCTGGAAGACAAAGCCGATCCGCTGTGCACGGAGCGCGGAGACCTCACGGTCGGACAGCTCGGCGATCTCGTGACCGTCTATGGCGATCCGGCCGCTGGACGGCCTGTCCAGGGTGCCCATCAGATGCAGCATCGTCGACTTGCCCGACCCGGAAGGGCCGACGACACAGGCCAGCTCTCCGTACGGGATGGCCAGGTCGACCCCGCTGACCGCTGAGACACGGCCGGGGTAGGTCTTGGACACGGCGGTGAACTCGACGACGGGGGTATCGGGCATGCCGGGAGGCGAGGTCACTTGGGGATCCTCACCTTCATGCCTTCGTGGACCCGGGGGCCGCTCACCTCGACCTTGCCTCCCGCGTACAGGCCGGTCTTCACGGGCACGAAGCGGCTGGATCCGCTGTTTCCGCCACCACCGTCCTCGCTTCCTCCGGCGAGCTCCAGGCCGTAGCCGCCCTCGGCCAGAGCCACCAGGGCAGCGACCGGAACGGTCAGCACCCCCTTGCGCTCCTTGACCACGTGGCGGACCGTGACCGGGCCGCTCTCCAGGCTGCCCAGCGCGTCCTGGTCATCGAATGTGATCACCACGGACACGGTGGCCGTCTTGCCCGCCGAGCCGTCGCCACCACCGTCCGCGCCGCCCCCTCCTGCGGCGTCCCCGCCGCCCGAGGCACCGGATGACGACGCGTCCTTGCCCACGCTCGCGATCTCGCCCTTGACCGAACGCCCGTCCGGAAGGTCCACCGCGACCTCGCTGCCCCGCTGAGCCCAATTCGTGTCCGTGGCCGGCACGTTCACGGTGACCATGCGCGACGTGGTGGTGTACGTGAGCGGGTTGCCGGAAGCTTCGGCTCCGACCAGCGCACTGGTGCCCGCGATCCGCACAGCACCGGGTGCGTAGACGATGTCGCCGGCATCGACCCTGCCCGTCTGGGGCAGGCCGAGGTCCTTCTGCCAGCGCTTGACCGCGTTGGCCGTCAGCACGGTGTACGACTCGTCCACGGTGAAGCCCGAGTAGCCGAGGGCGCTGAGGTTGCTCTCGAACTGCTTGACGTCCATGCCGTGCAGCGGCGTCGACTGCCGCGGTGTCCCGGCTCCTTGAACCGTCCCGGCGCTGTCGGTGTTCGCCGCGCCGCCGCCCGTGGCACCGCTGTCGCTGCCGCTGTCCTGGCCGGACCCGGTGCCGCCGTCCTGACCGCCCTTGCCACCGGTCGCGGCTTCGCCTTCGGGCGCTGCCTCCGTCACTCCCAAGTCCCGGTACATGGGCAGGCTTCCGTAGAGCAGGACCACCGGGCGGTCGTCGACCCGCAGCACTTTCTCCCCCCGCCGCACCGTCCTGCCGGTCGCCGGCAGCCACGTCACCGTGCCCTCTGCCTTGATCTGGAACGGAACCTCCGGGCCGTGGCCGAGTTGGCCATCGACCTCGGTCTGATCAGTCAGCGTGTCCCGGGTCACCTGCACCACTTCGCTGCTTCTGCCCGGCGCCGCGCCGTTGTCGTCCGTACCGCCTCCGCCGAGCCCCAGGGCTCCGACCGTGCTGACCACGGCGACCAGAAAGAAGCCGGCTGTTATGAGGAGCGGGCCACGCCTGCGCCTCCCCGTTCTCCTGCCGTCGGAACGGTCGTCCGCCCCGTCTTCACCTTCTGCGCGCCCCTGGCCCGCATCCCTCATGACGTCCACGGTTACTCGTCCCGTCAGCCCTGGGGCGTGGGCGCGTCGTCCGGGATGCCGATGATCGAGGCGCAGGCGCGTGTGGCCCGCTTGGCACCCGCCGATGTCGAATCCCATGTGACGTCGCGGAAGTGGCCGTCCGCACCGGTGTCGGGGAAGTCGGGGGCGCCGTGCTCCTGCATGCACTCCGCGTACTGCTGGTTCTTCCGGATCTCTTCCTTGGTGAGCTCGGGCTGCTGCGCCTTCTCGACGCTCTCCGGGACGGGCACACTGAGGTCCGCGCACTTCTCCTGTGCCTTGAGGGCCTTCGGATCGCGCTTCCACTTGGACTGGTCGCCGAGTTCGACTTTGCCCTTGGCATCAGGATCAGGAGCGTCGAGCCCCTCGCCACGCAGACACGTGACCCACTTGCGCTGCGCCTCGACGTACTCGGCCAACTCGCCCGAACTGCTTGTGGACGCCTTGGCGCTGGTCCTGCCGCCTTCCGCGGACGCGACCTCGTCCCCCCCGTTCCCGCCGTCTCCGCAGCCGGTGACCACCAAAGCCACCACCGACGCCATCCCGGCCAGCACCAGCCGGCCCCCGAACCGCCGACGCGAACTCATCCTCATGGGTTCCTCACACTTGGGTCGCCGTCCAGCCCCCGTTGTGGCCGGACGCCAAGGAATGTAGGACCGCTCCTATGAAGGACCTATGAAGAAGCCATCAAGAACCCTTCCCGTGGGCTGCAGTGAACGTCGTAGGGCCCCACCGCAAGCGGTGGGGCCCTGCATGAGGCGTCCGGTCCGCGAGGTGATCGATCCGGACGTAACCGCCTACTTGGAGAAGTACAGGTACTTCCAGGACCCGTACGTCGTCGTGTTCACGGTGTCGCCGGACGACCCGTTGACGTACACCGACCGCATCCGCGCCCTGATGCCGGACTGCCCCGGTGCCTCCAGGGAGACGACCGACTTCCCGTTCGTGCCGATCGGGAAGTACTCCGAGTCGGCGGAGTACCACTTTCCGCCCGAGTAGACCTGCAGGTCGAAGCGCTGCTTACGCCCCTTGTAGTAGGTCATGGTCGTCGTGAGCAGCGGGTCGGTGCTCTTGTGGAACCAGTAGTACGACGTCGAGCCGATCTTGGCCGTCTTGTAGTGCTTGGAGACGGCGGTGGACACCTTGACCCTGGCGTACGCCGTGGACTTCACCGTCCTGGGCGCGGTGCGGGCGTCCCCCTTGAAGACCGCGGTGACATCCGTGTCCCGCGTCATGTCCACCGTCGCGGAGATGTTGCCGCTGGAGTTGACCTTCCCGGTCTTCAGCAGCTTGTTGGGCTTGTCGCCGCCGAAGGGGTTCGCCCAGATCTCGACCGTGCGGTTCTTGTACGTCGAGCCGAGGTGCGCGGTGAAGGAGACGTCGGCGCCGTAGTTGTAGACATTGCCGTTCTTGTTCAGGGTCAGAGTCGGCTTCGTACGGGGAACCGAGACCTTGTCGGACGCGCTGACCGCCGTGTGCCCGGCGTCGCCCGCGTAGGCGACCTTGTACGTGACCGTGCCGCCGGCCGGCGGGGTGTCCGTGAAGGTGTACGAGCCGTCCGCCTTCACCGTGACGGCGGGCAGCGCCTTGCCGCTGGGGCTCTCCAGGTCGGTGCGGGTGACCTGCAGCTTGGCTCCGCTCGGCAGCGGCACCGTCGCCGACAGCTTCCCGGTCACGGTGAGCTGCTTGCCGCGCGTGGCGGTCGACGGTGCGTTCACCGTCAGGCTCGGGACGTTCAGCGTCGGGTCGGTGAGCGCCTTGAGGGTGTAGCCGCCGCTCGTCCCCACGAGCGCGAAGATCCGTGAGGAGTCTGGGGCCCACGTCAGGTCGGCCGTGCCGGCCGTGCCGGTGGCGTAGGTACGGAGCGGCTGGGTGGCGCCGGGCCGGTAGACGGCCACCTTGGCGCCGCCCACCTGGGCGACCAGTCCGTCGGCGGCGATGTCGGCCCGCTGTCCGGAGGGGTAGGCGCCGGCGGCGGTGAACTTCCCGTCCGCGTAGGCGTCCCGCTGCATACCGTTGACCAGCACCTCCGGGGCGCCGGGCACGAGGTCGATGTCTCCGATGCCCTGGTTCAGCGTGTAGTCGCCGGAGTACCAGGCGGTCAACTGCGGCGTGGTGCCGGAGACGTCGACGACGGCCATCGAGTCCGTGGAAATGCCGGTCTGGCCGACGGCCAGCAGGCCGGGCGCGGACGGGTCGGTGTCGAGGAGCGCCGGGCCCCAGATGCCGGGGTACGGCTGCGGGAACTGCCCGAGCGTCACCACGTCGGTTCCGCTCGTCGGGTCCACCGCCGGGTCGACCGAGCCCAGGTCGCCGTCCCACTGGTCGCCGTAGGTGAACCAGACCTTGCCGCCGGCGAAGGCGACGTGGCGCGGGCCCGTGTCGGTGGCGACGGCGTAGCGGGCCTTGACGTCGAGGGTGGCCGCGTCGAGGGCCACGATCTCGTGGCTGCCCTCCGCGGCCGCATACAGGGTGGCGCCGTCGTCGGACACCGCCAGACCGGAGACCCCGCTGACGCCGCTCACCGAGTCGACGAGGGCGCCGGTGTAGTCGGCGGCCAGGATCTTCCCGGCCGAGCGGTCGCCGACGAAGACCCGCTTGAGGGCGCCGTCCGCGACGATGCCACCGGGCGAGGCGACGGCGGCGGAGGCGGCCGAGGCGGATCCGGCCGCGGCGACGCTCAGTACCGCCGAGCTGAAGAGGACCGCGAGCGCTGTCGCGGTCGAGATGCTGCGCGTGCGCACAGTGTTGTACCCCCACAGGAAAACCCGGTGGATGACCGGGAGTTGAGAGCGCCGCGCAGCACCCGGGTGTGACCACGGACGTGCGGTGACACGCGGGGCGCGGCTGCTACCGGGCAGCGTATGGCATGACGGTGACACATGAGGGGGAGTTTTCCGCGCGAAGACGGCGCGATCACCCGACGGAGCCGGCCAGCCGGCGGCCTGCGGAGATCATTACGCTGGTGCCTGGCTCGGGCCCGAGCCAGGGAGAGCCTGTCCGGGCGGCTGCGAGATGACTGAACGAAACTGAGGGTGGTCTGCGAGTGCTGGTGGCGGATCGATACCGGTTGGAAGCAGAGATCGGCCGTGGAGGGATGGGGGAGGTCTGGCGGGCCACGGACGCCGTGCTGGGCCGCCCGGTGGCGGTGAAGCTGATGCTTGACGGCGGAGCCGACGAGCAGGCGACCTCACGCTTTCGCCTGGAGGCGCAGACAGCCGCAAAGCTCAACCATCCCAACGTTGTTACGGTGTTCGACTTCGGTTCCTGGAACAACCGTCTGTACCTCGTCATGGAACTGGTCGACGGGGAGAGCCTGGCCCAGGTTCTGGCGGCGACCGGGGCGTTCAGTCCGCAACGGGTCGCCGGCGTCGCCGGTCAAATAGCGGCCGGCATGGCCGCGGCCCACCAGCAGGGTGTGATCCATCGCGACATCAAACCCGGCAACCTGATGCAGGATGCCGGTGGGGCCGTCAAGATCGGTGATTTCGGGATCGCCCGGTTCGTCGACGAGGCATCGACCGCCCTCACCGGCGCCGGTCAGATCGTGGGCACCAGCCTCTACCTCGCCCCCGAGCGAGCGCTGGGCCGGCCTGCCGGGCCCGCCTCCGACGTCTACGCTCTCGGGTGCGTCCTCTATCAACTGCTGGTGGGTGAACCGCCTTTCCGGGCGGGCAACGCGGCGGCCCTGCTCCACCTGCACGTCACCGCTCCGCCGGCGCCTCCCTCGCTGCGACGCCCGGAGCTGCCCGGCGCGTTCGAGGAGCAGCTGCTCCGGATGCTGGCCAAGCAGCCTGAGGACCGCCCCAGCGCACGGGATGTCGCCGACTGGTTCACCAGTCCGGCCTGGCGCGAGGGCGCGTACCGGATGCCCACTTCCCATGAGGCGGGTACGGCCACGGGGTACGCGCTGCCCCGCACCACGCATCAACCGATCGCCGCGGATCGACGACACCGGGCCCCGCAGGGGCAGCGGCCCGCGGCGCTTCAGGTCCGATCGATGCCCGTACGCGTGCGGGCGCTCATGCGGCAGCACCGGATGCTGACTGTCGCGATCGCCGGACTCGGTGTCTTCGTTGCCTCCACACTGCTCGGCATGGGGTTGTTCTCCACTGGCGGAGGACAGTCCCAACCCCCAGGCGCCACGCCTTCCCCGTCAGCGGACACTTCCACCACCGCCCCTGGCGCGACGTCCCGCGAGTTCACCCCGTCTGCATCCCCGGCCGACACCTTGGGCGACGAGCAGGAGGAGGGGCACGGAAAGCGGAAGCATGGTCATGGGAAGGACGATGACTGAGGGCTGTCAGCTGTCACCCCCGCATCAGCAGGGATACGGGGGTGAGGGAGCCGTCCCGGCTGCCGCCACGGGCCCGGTTGGCGGTCGGGTCGACCCGCCGGTGATGGCGGCCCGCTGCCCACAGGTGGGACCCGGTGTACTCCTTCGCTACGTCGCCAGCCGGGCGCTGGGCGCAGAACGCTTGGCCGCGGATCGCCGTGTGAACGCCATCGTCACTTCGCCCAGGCCCAGCAGGACGAGCCACAACCCCAGCAGCCTGGCCAGCGCGACCGCGGATTCCACGGGATACGCGAGCACGACGATGCCGGCCACGATCCCGAGGGCGGCCAGGGCGAAGGCCAGCCCCCGATGCGGCATGTCGCGTCCCCAGCCGGCAAGGAAGGCCACAAGCAGGCCCGACACCAGCCAGTAGGCGCCGAGGATGAGCGACAGCAGCGCGGTGGTCTGCAGTGGGTGTCGCAGGCACAGGACGCCCGCCAGGATGGCCAGTATGGCAACCAGCGCCCGCATCGCCGTCCTGCTGCCCTCGCTGTCCCGGGAGAAGGCCGTGACGAAGCGGAAGGCACCCGAGACAAGCAGGTAGAGGCCCAGGACGACTGCCAGGACGTGCAGTGTCTCGTCCGGCCAGACGAGCACGACGATCCCTGCCGCCAGGGTCACCAATGCGATCCCGAGTGTCCACGTCCATGAGCCGCCCAGATCGGCCAACGTGTCATTGGGGTCGGCCGGCCCATGAGGCGTCGCAAAATTGGATGGTGCGTTCATGATGCTTCCCGCCGTACTGCCCGTCGCGTGGCACGCGTGCCCGTCACCCGGGGCGGGAGTCAGGGTGGTTCACCTGCTCCCTGATGCAGGGGGACTCGGCGCAGGATCTGCTCCTTGGTGCGCCGGAACTCCTCCTCGGTGTGACCGATCGTCCGTCGGTGCTCGTCACACCCCCTGCACATCGATGCTCTCGGCGAAGCCGAGGGCGCGCAGAACGCTGCCTGCCGCGTCGACCACCCGCGCACTGCCGACGATCGGTGCGATCGCCACGCAGACGGCCTTGGCGTCCTCGGCGGTCAGGCCGGCATCCTTCGCCACACTGAGATTGGCCAGGTACGAGGCCGGGGCGGCGTCCATGGCGATGAGCGCAGCCAGCCGCACGAGGTGGTAGGTGCGTTCGTCCAGGCCGGAGTTGGGCAGCGTCTCGATGGTCATCTGTGCGAGCTGCTCGAAGACGGGGTGCTCGCCATGCGCGAGGGCGTCCAGGGTGCGCTCGGCTGCTTGTGTTGTCATGACCTGCATCCTTTCTCGCTTGAGGGGAACCGCATGGGCCAGAGGTGAAGCTGTGCATGGTGAGGCCACGGCGGCTGAATAGTTCTATCCACCTGATTCCTCCACAATGTGCTCGTAAACGGATCACAGTGGACTTCGGGGGTACTCGCGACAGAGGGATGGGCCCAGCAGCGGCGCCGAGAAGGCCGGGAATCCGTCCGCCGCAGGTCTCCGGCCGCACGGCCGGAGGCAGGGCCTCACGTCGGATGCGCACGCAGGAGCCGTGACCATCGGGAGCGCGAATCAGGAGGCGGCGAAATCCACGCCGCGCCGCACCGACCTCGTTCTCACCAAGTCCGGTCGGACCGACCAGTGGTCCGGCGGGACGGAGAAGGTCTCCTCCGGAAGCCCGGAGTGCCGGGCAATACGTCGAAGGGCCCCGCAGCAAGCTGCGGGGCCCTTCGACGTATTGCCCGGTGAGAGCAATGGCGGAGGATACGAGATTCGAACTCGTGAGGGGTTGCCCCCAACACGCTTTCCAACTCTGCACGGCCCTGTTCACCCTGGTTCGCGGTCGTCCGGAGGCCAGGCCACAGATGGGGTCGCTGGGAAGCCGAACGGCCACGAACTGCGACGAACGAGACTGTGGATGAGACTGAGTAGATGGCGTCCGGCCGACGGAACAACGGTCTCTCGCGGCGTCTACCGCTTCTTGCGGATTTGGCGCTTCTTCGCCTTGGCCTCCTTCTCCTTGCGCTGTGCGACCCCGTAGGACGACCAGGAGCCTTGGTGCTTGGCGCAACGAGAAGTGCCGATCACTGCGAGGCTTCGGCACGCTGTTCCAGCCTTGGTGCGAGCGCCGCACTTGGACTGAGATGCCATTGCATACCTCCTACCGAAAACCTTGGTACCTCCGGACCTCACGCACACTCCCACTCGTCGCCCAGGGGCGGGAGGCGCATACGCGATGCACGGGCGCACACTCGCGCTGACTGTCTTTCCGCGGAAGCACAACAGAGAGTCGGCTGACCATCTGAGCTTGGGAATCACCGGCCGATCAAGCTCGACCAGGGGCCTGACCTGCGCGTAAGCGCGCCTTTACTCTTGTCGGTCATGATTGCGACTGACCCTGAGTGGGAGCGGCTTGAGCCGTTGCTGCCGGTGAGGTTCTGGGTCCGGTGTAGGCCGCGTTGGGCGCAGGCCAGTCCAGGCACAGGACGGTGGCATCGTCGCGGGGGTCGTGGTTCGAGAATTCGAGGACGGCTTCGGTGAAGACACGTACAGCGTCGCGTGGGTGCCACTCGCTGGTTTGTCGAATCAGGTCGCACAGGTCGGCTTCGGGCCCGTGGGGCTCCAGCATTCCGTCGGTGAGCAGGATCAGTCGGTCGCCCTGACGCAGGTCGAGGCTCTGGACGCGGTATCCCGGGTTCGGGGTGATGCCGAAGGGCAGGTCGACCAGGGGAGCGATTTCCTCGACCCGCCCGTCGCGCAGGCGCAATGGCCAGACGTGGCCGGCGTTGACGAAGGTGGTCTGGCCGGTGTCGAGACTGACACGCAGCAGTTGACCGGTGGCCATGGCCTGTCCCCCGTGCTGGGCGACGGCCTGATGTACCTGGTCCGATTGGTTGGCGTACGCCTGATGTGCTTGGTGGGCGTAGTCGACGACGGCCTGATGGGCATCGTTTGCCTGGTCGAGGAGGCTGCCGCTCCCTCGGCGGGCATTGCGCAGGGCTCCGACGACCACGGTCGCCAGCAGTGCCGCCTGTACGTCGTGGCCCATGGCGTCGGTGAGGGACAGGTGCAGGGCGTGACGGTCGAGCGTGTAGTCGAACGTGTCCCCGCCGATGTCGGCAGCTGGTTCCAGTGCTCCCGCGACGATGAACCGGCCGGTGTCGCAGGTGAAGGAGTCGGGGAGCAGACGGTGCTGGATCTCGGCGGCCAGCGACAGCCGTGTGGTGCGCCGGCCCCATTCGTACAGATCAGTGAAGCGCCGGTTGACGATCACCACGTAGGCCAGCGCGTGGGCGGCCTCTACGATGAGTTGCATCGTCTGGCGGTCGGGGCGGGCGGGCAGAGTCAGCTCCAGCAGACCGATGGCATCCCCGCGGTCGGATACCGGCGCGATGACCTCGACCGGGCCTGGTCCGGCCTCTCCCGCCCGCTCGCCACTCGCCACGTGCGCTTGCTGGGAGCGGACCACTCGGTCGTAGATCGAGCCGCGCAATTCGATCCGCTGCGGCTGCTCCGGCCCGCCCTCCCCAGCGGTCCCGGTCAGCCGTACGACGGCCTTGCCGCCAAGGTCCGTGATCAGAAAGGACACCTCGGTCGCGGCAAGCCTCCTCGTCAGCAGCTCGGCCAGTACGGCGACAGCCACCTCCGGGGGTGCTGACTCCACTGATGCCAACAACTCGCCCAACCATGCCCGTTCATCAGCCACGCGGCACACCTCCTCGGCGACATCAACCGACCAGTCGACCGGTCCCCCTGGCCAGGACCGCTCGGACGAGTCACGACGGAACAAAGAACCACGTGATCAGAGAGACACGCCCCTAGGCGTAAGGCCATGCGGCAGCCCGCAGTCCACGCCGGTGCTGTGGGTGACTTACAGCCGCCCCGCGCGTTGGACTTCCTATGACAACGCTGCCGATTACGCCGCAGTTCCTACCGATAGTGCCAGCCATCGCTGGGCAGTTCGTGACGGGTGCCACCGACCGCGGGCAGGCTCGCCCGACTGGGCTACTCCGACGGGCCAGCCGGTGACCGGCGAGCTGGGCGGGCCTTCACCGCCTCCAGCGGTCCCCGACCACCTCGGCACGCTGATCGAGCAGATCGTGGAAGCCGTGCAGACCGGAAACGACGCTGAGGTCCGCAGACTGCTCGCGCGCCTGGCCGACGACGTTGCCCACACCCAGGCGCTCCTTGTGCTGCGCCAGCGCCTCAACGACGATCTGCACCACTGACCCCTCCGGCTACCGCAAACTCCACCTTTCTCGCTCTAGTTGCGCGACCGGCGTAGCCGGGGCCCAGAGCGGGGCGGAGACAGGAGCGCAGGGCCCCGGCGGTGAGCCGGAGAGCGCGCGACGAGCGGAGCGAGGAGCCTTGATGAAGTAGGGAAAGTTCTACCGCGCGGTGACCGGGACAGTTCCCAAGACCAGCTTGTCAGGACGAAGCGGTGTGGTCCTCGAAGCCGTGTTCAGCCGGTGCTGTTCGACGCTGTGCGAGCCACCCGGAGACGCGTGGCCCCCCGTTCACCGCGCCACCCTCTCGGACGGTGCGGACGTGCTCGAACTCTTGCCGAAGGTAGTACCGCTGTAGGGCCTCGTTCGTTGTCCACGCGTCAAGACGGAGCCACTTCGCACCATCGCGATACGCCCTGTCGCCCGCCCAGTCGAGCAACCGCCCCCCAAGGTTCTGCCCGGCGTAAGCACGGGACACGGTCAGCTTAGTGACGAAGGTGGACGGCTCACCCAACTCCTGTTCCGTCCACAGGCCGTCTTCCGCCTCCGGTGAGAGTGTGATGGTGGCTGCGGTCGCGGCGCCGTCCATGACCATGAAGACGGAGCCGGCCTCAATCGTGGCTGTCAGCCGGTCAGCTGGATAAGGACGCTGCCACTGGTTGCTGCCGAGACGCGTGAGCCAAGCTGCGGCCTCCTCGCGGAAGGCCAGGAGCTTGGTCACGTCGTCCGGGCGGGCGAGGAAGACTTTCACTGAGGATCGTTCTCGCTTCGGGCGGACTGGTCGCCGATCTCGTAGTTCATCCGGTTCAGGTCGCCTCGGAACGTCGTGACGGTGCAGCGAATGGGCCGCTCAGCCGAGTACCCGGTTCGCATCCAAAGCAGCACTGGCACCCCCGCGCCGATCTCCAGCAGACGAGCCTCGTCCGGGGTCGGCATGCGAGTGGAGATCTCATCGAAGTACCCGACCTGCTCGGTTCCGTGCGCGGCGAGGTAGCGCGTGGTGCCCTCGTCTATGTCGCCAGGCTCGGCGAGGCGGGGAGCCTCGTCCGCGAGCCACGCGGGGTAGTACGTCGCTTGAGTCGACCACGGCACGTCATCGACGTACCGATGGCAGAACCGCAGGACCGTACGCGGGTGAATCTGTGGCGGATAGCGCCACAGCCATCCGCCACACGCCCCCGGAAACCGCCACACCACTCTTCTCCGTGGCCGGCTGACCGGCACCGGCGCGCAGGTGCCGCCGCACGTAGGTGTGGCGGCACCTATCCGCCACAGAATCGCTATCCGCCACAAACGCAAGCCGCTGACCTGCAATGTTGCGGCGTGGCGGATGTTGCGGATCCCCCAGAGCGAAGGAAGAGCACGCACTCGAAGAGGAGTCCCAGCCGTGGCACTCGTCCAGATGCACAAGACCGACGCGATCCGAGCCGACTTCGACCCCTCGCTGCTCGCCGTGACGGTAGAGGAAGCGGCCCGTCGCCTGAGTATCGGCCGGACCACGATGTACGGCCTGATCCGCGACGGAGCAGTACCGACCGTCCCCTTCGACCGCAGCCGAAGGGTCCCCGTTCAAGCGCTCGTCGACTACCTGACCCAGCGCATGCAGACACGAAGCAACCACGCAGCCGCGTAAGGAGAAGCAATGGCCAAGCGGCCCAAGCGCCCGGACGGGGCGTCGTCCATCTATCTCGGCAGTGACGGCTACTGGCACGGCCGCGTGACCGTGGGCATCCGCGACGACGGTAAGCCGGACCGGCGCCATGTCATGAGCAAAGTCAGCGAAGGGGAGGTGATCAAGAAAGTCCGTGCCCTGGAGAAGCAGCGGGACGAAGCCAAGGTACGGAAGCCCGGACGGCCGTGGACCGTGAAGGCGTGGCTGCTGCACTGGGTGGAGGAGATCGCCAAGCCTTCGGTGCGAGAGAACACGTACGCCGGCTACGAGGTGGCTGTACGAGTGCACCTCGTGCCTGGCGTCGGGGCTCACCGGCTGGACAAGCTGGAGCCCGAACACCTGGAGCGCTTTTACAGCCGGATGCTTGCCAACGGCAGCAAGCCCGCCACTGCCCACCAGGCGCATCGAACGATCCGCACCGCACTGAATCATGCAATGCGCCGTGGTCACGTCACACGGAATGTCGCCACTCTCGCGGTTCCCCCGAGGATTGAGGAAGAGGAGGTGGAGCCGTACGACATCGAGGAGGTGCAGCGTCTCCTCTCCGAGGCAGCCAAGCTCCGGAACAGTGCCCGCTGGTCTATCGCGCTCGCGCTGGGGCTGCGGCAGGGTGAAGCGCTCGGGCTACGGTGGGCAGATCTCGATACCAGCAGCGGTGTCCTGCGCGTCAGGAAGAACCGACTGAGGCCGAAGTACCTGCACGGGTGCGGGGGCGATTGCGGCACGAAGCCGGGCTACTGCAAGAAGCGGGTCAGGAAGAACGAGGACACGGCCAACACGAAGTCGCGTGCCGGTCGCCGCGTCATCGGCGTCCCCGACGAGCTTGTGAGGCTGCTGGAGCTCCATCGCCGAGAACAGGCACGCGAGCGGGCGATCGCTGGGAAGGATTGGCGCGAGTCGGGGTTCGTCTTCACTTCCCCCGTGGGCGAGCCGCTGGTGCCGAGTACGGACTACGACGTGTGGAAGCGGCTGCTCGCCGATGCCAAGGTCCGGGATGGGCGCCTGCACGATGCGAGGCACACCGCGGCGACGGTGCTCCTCATCCTCGGTGTCGCCGAACGAGTCGTGATGCAGATCATGGGCTGGTCGTCCACGGCGATGGCTGCCCGGTACCAGCATGTGACGGGCGGCATCCTCGCCGACGTTGCGCAGCGGGTCGGGGGACTCATCTGGGAAGTGGCCAAGGACCCCGAGGAGAGCGGCCCGGGAGGGCTCTGAGAAGTCTCGTTGAGACTGCAGTTGAGACTACGAACGTCGAAGGGCCCCACCGCAAGCGGTGGGGCCCTTCGACGTATTGCCCGGTGAGAGCAATGGCGGAGGATACGAGATTCGAACTCGTGAGGGGTTGCCCCCAACACGCTTTCCAAGCGTGCGCCCTAGGCCACTAGGCGAATCCTCCGCGGCAAACAATACAAGACGTTGAGGAGTGCTCGCGAACCCGTTCCCCGGGGAGGGGTCGGGAGGGCGGACGGGTGGACTCGACCGGGTGGGGATCGGCTAAGGTGGGCATCAGCCCCTCACGTGGCGCTATCTGACTGAACTCCCCCAGGGCCGGAAGGCAGCAAGGGTAGGTTGGCTCTGGCGGGTGCGTGGGGGGCCCTTGCGTGTTCGGGCCCGTGGCGTCGATTCCCGCGGCTTGCGAGCCGCCGCGGCCGCTTCTTCCCCGGTGCGGCCGTTCCTTCCCCGGTGGTGTTCCCGGTCCGGGACCGGTTGTCAGTCCGCCCCGATAACCTCGTATGTGTGTCGTCCCTTGCGCTGTACCGCCGCTACCGCCCCGAGTCGTTCGCCGAGGTCATCGGGCAGGAGCATGTCACTGACCCGCTGCAGCAGGCCCTGCGCAACAACCGGGTCAATCACGCGTACCTGTTCAGCGGTCCGCGCGGTTGCGGGAAGACGACCAGCGCGCGGATCCTCGCCCGCTGTCTGAACTGTGAGCAGGGCCCCACGCCGACGCCGTGCGGGGAGTGCCAGTCCTGCCGGGACCTCGCGCGCAACGGGCCGGGGTCGATCGATGTCATCGAGATCGACGCCGCATCGCACGGTGGCGTGGACGACGCCCGTGATCTGCGGGAGAAGGCGTTCTTCGGGCCCGCGTCGAGTCGTTACAAGATCTACATCATCGACGAGGCGCACATGGTCACATCGGCGGGGTTCAACGCCCTGCTGAAGGTGGTCGAGGAGCCGCCGGAGCATCTCAAGTTCATCTTCGCGACCACCGAGCCCGAGAAGGTCATCGGCACGATCCGGTCGCGTACGCACCACTACCCGTTCCGCCTCGTACCGCCGGGGACGCTGCGCGAATATCTGGCCGAGGTCTGCGGCAAGGAGAACAGCTACGTCGAGGAGGGCGTCCTGCCGCTGGTCGTGCGGGCCGGCGCCGGTTCCGTGCGTGACTCGATGTCCGTCATGGACCAGCTGCTGGCCGGCGCGGGCGACGACGGTGTGACATATGCCATGGCGACCTCGCTGCTCGGTTATACGGACGGCTCGCTGCTCGACTCCATCGTGGACGCGTTCGCGGCGGGCGACGGGGCCGCGGCCTTCGAGGTCGTGGACCGGGTGATCGAGGGCGGCAACGACCCGCGGCGCTTCGTCGCCGACCTGCTGGAGCGGCTGCGCGACCTGGTGATCCTGGCCGCGGTGCCGGACGCCGGGGAGAAGGGGCTGATCGACGCACCGGCCGACGTGGTCGAGCGGATGCAGGCCCAGGCGTCCGTCTTCGGCGCCGCAGAGCTGAGCCGCGCCGCCGACCTCGTCAACGAAGGGCTCACGGAGATGCGCGGGGCCACCTCGCCGCGTCTCCAGGTCGAGCTGATCTGCGCCCGGGTGCTGCTGCCCGCCGCCTTCGACGACGAGCGTTCGCTGCAGGCCCGGCTGGACCGGTTGGAGCGCGGCGCTTCGTTCGCGACGGCCGGAGCCGGGCCCGCCGTGGGGTACGTACCGGGGCGGGAGGCGGAGGCGCACGCACCCGTGGCCATGGTTCCGCCGGGCGGCGGCGTCGCTGCCGCGCGGGCCGCGGTACGGGGGGACGTACCCGAGGCCGCGCCCGTGCCCGCCGCGCCCGCGGCACCGGTCGCGCCCGCGCAGCCTGTGCAGTACGTGGCACCCGCCCCCGCACCGCAGCCACCCGCCGAGACTCCCTCCGGCGGTCAGCGTCCCGGGGCCTGGCCCGCCGCGGCCGCGCCGGAGCCGGGGCGCCGTCCCGGTGGCTGGCCGACCGCCTCCGCCCCCGGTCAGGCCCCCGCCCCCGTCACGCCTGCGGCCCCCGCCCCCGCTCCCGTGCCCGCCGCGCCGTCTCCCGGTGCGGCCGAGCCGGGCCCGGGGATGGCTCAGGGCGCCGCACAGGTGCGGAACCTGTGGCCCGACATCCTGGAGGCCGTGAAGAACCGGCGCCGGTTCACCTGGATCCTGCTCAGCCAGAACGCGCAGGTCACCGGGTTCGACGGCACCACCCTGCAGATCGGCTTCCTCAATGCGGGCGCCCGCGACAACTTCGCGAGCAGCGGCAGCGAGGACGTGCTGAAGCAGGCACTCGCCGAGCAGTTCAACATGCAGTGGAAGGTCGAGGCGATCGTCGACCCGTCGGGCGGCGCGGGGCAGCCTCCGCAGACCGGCGGCGGCCGGCCCTCGGCCGCAGCCGCACCGCAGCGTCCGGCCGCGCCCGCCCCGCAGCAGTACGAGTCCCGGCCTGCGCCCGCGCCGGCCCCGCACCAGCAGCCGGGCACCGGTCCCGCACCCGCAGCGGCGCCCGCACCCCAGCCGCACCACGCCCCCGAGCCACCGCGTTCGGTCGCGCCCGAGGACGACATCCCCGAGGCGGACGACCCGGACCTGGTCGACTCCGCCCTCTCCGGTCACGACCTGATCGTCCGGGAGCTGGGCGCCACGATCGTCGAGGAGTTCACCAACGAGTAGCGGTCAGGAAGCCGCTCCACGGGGTGTCCACGGAGCGGTGCCCGTCAAGGCCGCCGTGCCCCGGCGGCTAGGCTGCACCCCGTGAAGGTCCTCGTCATCGGCGGCGGCGCCCGCGAACACGCCCTGTGCCGCTCTCTCTCCCTCGACCCCGACGTCACCGATCTGTACTGCGCTCCCGGCAACGCCGGCATCGCAGAGGTGGCCGAACTGCACCCGGTCGACGCGCTCGACGGCGCCGCCGTCGCGCGCCTCGCCACCGAACTGGGCGCCGAGCTGGTGGTCGTCGGCCCGGAGGCGCCGCTGGTCGCCGGGGTCGCCGACGCCGTCCGCGCCGCGGGCATCCCCTGCTTCGGCCCCTCCGGTGAGGCGGCCCAGCTGGAGGGCTCCAAGGCGTTCGCCAAGGACGTGATGGCCGGGGCAGGTGTCCCCACCGCCCGCAGCTATGTCTGCACCACCCCCGCCGAGATCGACGAGGCCCTCGATGCCTTCGGCGCCCCGTACGTCGTCAAGGACGACGGACTCGCGGCGGGCAAGGGCGTCGTCGTCACGGACGATGTCGAGGCAGCCCGCGCCCACGCGCTGGCCTGCGACCGCGTGGTCATCGAGGAGTTTCTCGACGGCCCCGAGGTGAGCCTCTTCGCGATCACGGACGGCACCACCGTGCTGCCGCTCCAGCCCGCCCAGGACTTCAAGCGGGCCCTCG
Source organism: Streptomyces sp. NBC_01669 (assembly GCF_026339735.1). Lineage (GTDB taxonomy): Bacteria > Actinomycetota > Actinomycetes > Streptomycetales > Streptomycetaceae > Streptomyces > Streptomyces yanii. The sequence continues at coordinate 4,507,885 of NZ_JAPEQG010000001.1, read as the reverse complement.
ACAACGACGAGGGCCCGAACACCGGCGGCATGGGCGCCTACTCCCCGCTGCCGTGGGCCGACCCCAAGCTGGTCGACGAGGTCATGCAGTCGGTCCTGCAGCCCACCGTCGACGAGCTCCGCCGCCGTGGCACCCCCTTCTCCGGGCTGCTGTACGCGGGTCTCGCGATCACCTCGCGGGGCGTCCGGGTCATCGAGTTCAACGCCCGCTTCGGCGACCCGGAGACCCAGGTGGTCCTGGCCCGGCTGAAGACCCCGCTGGCCGGTGTTCTGCTGGGCTCCGCCAACGGCACCCTGGACGAGCTGCCCCCGCTCAGGTGGCGCGACGCCGCCGCGGTCACCGTGGTCATCGCCTCGCACAACTACCCGGACACGCCGAGGACGGGTGACCCGATCGGCGGCCTCGACGACGTTGCGGCGCAGGATGCTCCGCATGCGTATGTCCTGCACGCCGGGACCAGGCGGGAGGGCGACACGATCGTCAGCGCGGGCGGCCGGGTGCTGTCCGTGACCGCGACGGGCGAGGACCTCGCCACCGCCCGGGAGCGCGCCTACACGGCGGCCGCCCGGATCCGGCTCGACGGCTCGCAGTTCCGTACGGACATCGCCCGAAAGGCCGCCGAAGCCTGATCGGCCGCTCCGGTACCTCCATTTCGCCCCCTCGGGCCTCGGGCCCGAGGGGGCGACGTCATGCCCTTGCCCTATGGGTACCGGCGCGTCAGCACCTTTACCCAAAGCCATTCCATCGAGTGACGGATGGGCTATCCGGATGACGCCCGCCGAGGCCCCAACTAGGGTGCGGCGCAGGCGTTCCGGCACTTGGCCCACCGGCATTGCGATGTCTGTGACGGGTGCCACAGTGGGGGAGTGAGCAATACCGCCGCGGGGGCAGAGGGGGTGACGTCCGGCCGTGTCCGGTACCGGTACTGGTGAGGAGCTGGGCGCGCAGGCTGCGCGCGCCCGAGCGCTCGCCCTGCTGCGCATTCGCAGCAGGGCAACGGCCGCGGCCCTGCTGCCGGCGGCGGTCGCCGTCGTGCTGCTCGTCGCGGGTGCGCAGGGCCGTATCGGCGGTGGCGGCTGGTACGCCGTGCGCTGGGCGGTGACGGCCTGCGCCGTGCTCGTGCTGCTGGGCGCCGTCGCGGTCTCGGTCGCGATCGCGCGGGCGAGACCTGCGGTCAGTCCGACGGTCCCGCTCAGCGAACAGGCCGCCCCCGATCTCTACCGGCTGGTCCGGGACCTCGCCGACCGGCTCGGCGTCCCCGCGCCGTCGGCCATAGCTCTCACGCCCGACTGCGACAGCTGGCTGGAGGACCGGACCCACCCCTCCGCGCAGCGGACGGAGGGCTCCGTGGGCCGCCCCGCCGTTTCCGGCGGCCGCCGTCATGGCGTGCAGGCGGCACCCGTGCTCGTCATCGGTTCGCCGTTCCTGTGGTGGATGCGGGTCGCGGAGCTACGGGCGGTGCTCGCCCCGGTCGTCGCGGGCACGGGCCCCTCCGCCCATCCCGACATAGCCGCCGCCCGCCGTTTCGTCCGGGGGCTGGACGGCGCGGTCGCCGACGCGGACGCGCCCGTGCCCGGACCGCTCGCGACGCTGCGCAGAGTGCCGCGCCGCTTCGTCGGCTGGATCGCCCGGCTGTTGCTCCGCACCTGTCGTGGTCATGCCGCAGCAATGGAGCGGGCTGTCGCCGCGGCCGCGTCCGAGCGTGCACAGGCTGTGGACTACGGGCTGCGGATCGTAGCCCAGGAGCAGGTCGGTCTCGCCTACGCGGGCTGGGACCGGCTGCTCACCCGGGTCGCGCTGCCGGCCTGGCGGATGGGCCGCTGGCCGTCCCGGCTCGACGCCGGTGTCGTCTCCGCCCTCACCGAGCTCTCCCGGCGCGACCGGCTTGCCGAGGGCTTCACCTCCCGGCTCGGCGAGCGCCCCGCCTGCGACCTCCTGGAGGAGCCCGGAGCGGCCGACGAAGCGGCCTCGCTGCTGGCCGCCCGGCTCTTCCACGGGGGTCCGGCTGAGACCGGTCCGGACTGGTCCCCGGTCGACTGGCAGCAGTATCCGGAGGAGGTCGTCGACCGGAAGTGGCGCACCGAGGCGGCCCGTCTCCACCGCGTCCTGGACGCACTGGGCGTACGGCATGCGCCGGCGGCCGCGGAGGAGGACAAAGGCCGTGCGACCCGCGGATCGCACGGCGCCGATCCCGTGGACGTCGCCGTGCCGACACTGGCTCGGGTCGTCGAGCATCTGGCCGGCCGGGGCGGCCGCAGCGAGGAGCTCGCCGCCGGGATCAGTGCCGCCGTGGCACGCGAGGAGGCCACGGCCCCGCAGCTCCCGCCGGGCCCCCCGGCAGCCGGTGTCTCCGGTGCCTGCACGGCCTCCGGCGGGGATGTCCTGGACTTCTGGGGACCCGACCCGCTGCCGCTCTTCCCGCTCCAGCCGCCCCGTACGGGTACGGAGCTGCTCGCCGACCATGTCGCGGCGATGGTCTGCTGCGCCGCCGTGGACACGGCAGGTGCGGCGCCCGGCCTGGACTGGCTCGACGGGCCCGCGCTGCTGGTCGACGGCGAGCGCCGGGCCGATCTCGGCAGCCCGGTCCTCAGTCTGGTCGAGGACGGCGACGCCGGACCGCTGCGTTCGTGGCTCGCCTCGGTGGGCGTCCGCACCGACAAACCCGTCCGCCTCGTCTGACTCACGGGTGCACTCCGTACCCGTGGGTCATGGACTCGCCGGTCACACGATCCGGAAGTCAGCGCTCCGTTCTCGTCAATTCGCGACGAACGGTGACGGAGTGCATGCGTTATGTGATGTGCTGGGGATCGACGCTGACAGTCGACGCATCACCGTTGTCCCGGGGGACTTGAGGGAGGGAAGCGCCATGGGGGCGGAGCAGATTCGCCGATGGGAATCGGGTGCCCTCGCGCATGCCGTCTCCGACCCGTTCGGCCAGGGCCCCCTGCCCTGGCTCCGCGGCAGCGAGAACTACTTCGACGACACCGGCCAGGTCGTCCCCTGGTACGCCGATCCCACGCTGGCCCGCGGCTCCACCGGCGGAGGCACCCGTACCGCCGACGACGTCCACCGTCAGATCAAGGGCTTCATCTCGACGGGCGCCGCGGCCCCCGGTGAGGCGATCGACTTCCACATCACCGTGGACCCGCCGCAGCAGTTCACCGTCGACATCTACCGCATCGGTCACTACGGGGGCGACGGCGCCGCCAAGATCACCACAAGCCCGCGGCTCTCCGGCATCGTCCAGCCCGCCCCGCTCACCGCCGACCGCACGGTCTCCTGCCACCACTGGTGGCAGTCCTGGCGGCTGCAGATTCCCGCCTACTGGTCGATCGGCGCCTACGTCGCCGTGCTCACCACGGTCGACGGCTACCGCTCCCACATCCCGTTCACGGTCCGCGACGACCATCCGGCCGATCTGCTGCTCGTCCTGCCGGACATCACCTGGCAGGCGTACAACCTCTACCCCGAGGACGGCCGCACCGGCGCCAGCCTCTACCACGCGTGGGACGAACAGGGCCGGCTGCTCGGCGAGGAGGACGCGGCGGTCACCGTCTCCTTCGACCGTCCGTACGCGGGCGCGGGCCTGCCTCTCCATGTCGGTCATGCCTACGACTTCATCCGCTGGGCCGAGCGGTACGGCTACGACATCGCGTACGCGGACACCCGCGATCTGCACGCCGGCCGGATCGACGTCGGCCGCTACCGGGGCCTGGTCTTCCCGGGCCACGACGAGTACTGGTCGGTCCCGATGCGCCGCACCGTGGAAGCGGCGCGCGACGGCGGCACCTCGCTCGTCTTCCTCTCCGCCAATTCCATGTACTGGCAGGTCAGCCTCTCCCCGTCACCGTCCGGTGTCCCGGACCGCCTGCTCACCTGCCGCAAACGCCGCGGCCCGGGCAGGCCCGCGCTCTGGCGCGAGGTCGACCGGGCCGAGCAGCAGCTCCTCGGCATCCAGTACGCGGGCCGGGTCCCGGACCCCCACCCTCTGGTCGTGCGGAACGCGGAGCACTGGCTCTGGGACGCGACCGGGGCGGGCGAGGGCGACGAGATCGACGGACTGGTAGCGGGCGAGGCCGACCGCTACTTCCCGCGCACCGCCCTCCCGGAGCACGACAACCGCATTCTGCTCGCCCACTCCCCGTACCGGGACGGCGAAGGCGCGACGCGCCACCAGGAGACGTCCCTCTACCGCGCCCCGTCCGGCGCCCTCGTCTTCGCCTCCGGCACCTTCGCCTGGTCCCCGGCCCTGGACCGCCCCGGCCACGTGGACACCCGCATCCAGCGCGCCACTGCCAATCTCCTCGACCGCATCTGCAAACGCGGCTGAGAAGGGCCGTCCGGAGTCACCTGCGGGTGGTTCTCAACCCCCCCGCTCCCCCCATCCCACCCGATACGGGAGAATCGGAACGACTCCTGGATCAACCTACGCGGAGGCAGCGTGTCCGGATTTGTAGAAAAGCCCGAGCCGGTGGTGGTCCCCGGACTCACCCACCTCCACACCGGCAAGGTGCGCGACCTGTACCGGAACGAGGCGGGCGACCTCGTCATGGTCGCCAGCGACCGTATGTCCGCGTACGACTGGGTCCTGCCCACCGAGATCCCCGACAAGGGCCGTGTCCTCACCCAGCTCTCGCTGTGGTGGTTCGACCAGCTGTCCGATCTCGTCCCGAACCACGTCCTGTCCACGGAGCTCCCCGCCGGAGCCCCCGCCGACTGGGCCGGGCGGACGCTGATCTGCACGTCGCTGCGGATGGTCCCCGTCGAGTGCGTCGCCCGCGGCTATCTCACCGGCTCGGGCCTCGTCGAGTACAACGAGTCCCGTACGGTCTGCGGACTCGCCCTCCCCGAGGGGCTCGTCGACGGATCCGAACTTCCGGCACCGATCTTCACCCCCGCCACCAAGGCGGCCGTCGGTGACCACGACGAGAACGTGTCGTACGAGGAAGTGGCGCGCGAGGTCGGTGCGGAGACCGCGGCCCTGCTGCGCCGCACCACCCTCGACATCTACACCCGGGCCCGCGACATCGCCCGCGAGCGCGGCATCATCCTCGCCGACACCAAGTTCGAGTTCGGCTTCGACGGCGAGGACCTGATCATCGCGGACGAGGTGCTGACCCCGGACTCGTCCCGCTTCTGGCCGGCCGCCGCCTGGGAGCCGGGCAAGGCGCAGCCCTCGTACGACAAGCAGTTCGTGCGCGACTGGCTGACCTCGCCGGCCTCCGGCTGGGACCGGAAGAGCGAGCAGCCGCCGCCGGCGCTGCCGCAGGAGATCGTCGACGCGACCCGGGCGAAGTACCTGGAGGCGTACGAACTCCTCACCGGCACCACCTGGCAGTAGGACATGAAGAAGGCCCCGGTCGCAGGACCGGGGCCTTCTTGTGTGGAGCGAACGACGAGGTTCGAACTCGCGACCTCAACCTTGGCAAGGTTGCGCTCTACCAGCTGAGCTACGTTCGCATGCGCCGAAGCGCGATGCCTACTATACCCATCCGCGCTCCCGCGCGAGACGCACCGCCGCATGACGGTTCTCCGCACCGAGCTTCGAAGCGGCCGCGGAGAGGTAGTTCCGTACGGTTCCCTGCGACAGCGACGCCCGCTCCGCGATCTCCGCAACTGGCGCCCCGTCCGCCGCCAGTTCCAGTACCTCGGCCTCGCGTGCCGTCAGCGGCGAGTCCCCGGCGGAGATCGCGTCGGCCGCCAACTCCGGGTCCACATAACGGTTCCCGGCGTGGACGGTACGGATGATGCCGGCCAGCTGCCGGGCGCTGACCGTCTTCGGGACGAACGCCCGCACGCCCGCCGTGAGCGCCCGTTTCAGATGTCCGGGGCGGCCATGACTCGTCACGATCATGGTTCGGCAGCCGGGCAGTTCAGCCCGTAGCGATGTGGCCACACTCACACCGTCCGCACCCGGCATCTCCAGATCGAGCACCGCGACATCGGGGCGGTGGGCGCGCGCCATGGCGAGCGCCTCCGGACCGGTCGCCGCCTCCGCGACCACGACGAGGTCGTCCTCCAGCGCGAGCAGCGCGGCCGGCGCGCCCCGGATCAGATGCTCGTCGTCGGCGAGCAGTACCCGTATCGCGGTCATCGCCGCCCCTCCAGAACCGCCGGACGGCTTTCCCCGCGGGTCAGCGGGATCTTCGCCGTCAGCCTGAACAGCCCATCGCCCACCGGGGCTGCGTCCAGCGAGCCGCCGAGGACGCCGAGCCGCTCCCGTAGCCCGGCCAGCCCGGAACCGCTCTCTCCGGCCGCCGTGCACGGTGCCCCGTCGTTCTCCACGTTCAGCACCACCCTGTCCGCCGAGGCGCTGAGCCGGATCGTGCAGAGCCGTGGGTCACCGTGCCGCAGCACATTGGTGGCCGCCTCCCGCACCGCCCAGCCGAGCGCCGACTGCACGGCGGCCGACGGCGGCGCGCTCGCGGTACGGGTCGTGGCCGAGCACCCGTACGACCCCGCCGTCGGGCCGGGCCAGTCCCTCCAGCAATTCGACGGTGGATGTCTTGCCCGCGCCGTTCGTCCCGAGCAGCGCGAAGATCTCGCCGCGCGCCACGGAGAAGGAGATCCCGCTCACAGCCTCGAAGCCGCCGGCATAGCGGCGCCGCACCCCGTCCGCCTCGATCACGCATTCATCGCTGGTCATGTCCTCAGACTTCCGCCGGATCACGGCGGAGAGCAGTGCGAGCTGTCGCCACTGCCCATGACAAACGTCATGCGGGGCGGGATGACGGGTGTCGGAATACGACGAAGGCCCTGGTCGATATCGACCAGGGCCTTCGATCAAGAGCGGACGACGAGATTCGAACTCGCGACCCTCACCTTGGCAAGGTGATGCTCTACCAACTGAGCCACGTCCGCATTGCTGCCGCTCAGCTTTCACTGGGCGGTGCGAACACCACTCTACCCGATCCACCGGAGTGGTTGTGAAGAGCGATGCAGAGCGGGTGACAGGAATTGCACACTGCGCCTTCCCCCTGGAAGGGGGATGTTCTGCTACTGAACTACACCCGCACGCTGCGTGAGGCCCGGCTTTTCGGCCTTGCCCCTCGGCGTGCTCCAGACTCTAGCCGACCTGATGGGGTGTCGCGCAAGTCGGTGCCCCGGGGTGTCGCCGCAGGGTCTGCGCGGGGTGTCGTTCAACTGGCGTCGCGGAACGCCTCGTAGACCTTCTTGGGGATCCGGCCGCGGGCCGGCACCTCCATCCGGTGCGAGCGTGCCCAGGCGCGCACGGCCGCCGGGTCGGGCGCCAGCGAGGTGTGCCGGTACGGGACGGGAGTCTTGCCGCGCTTGCCGGTATTTGTCTGCTTACGGCCGGCCGCCATGTACGGCGCGAGGGCCTTGCGCAGTTTCTTTGCATTGGACGGATTCAGGTCGATCTCGTACGACTTCCCGTCCAGGGCGAAGGTGACCGTTTCCGCCGCTGCTCCCCCGTCGATGTCGTCGGAGAGCGTGACCACTACGCGCTGAGCCACGGATATCGGTCCTTTCCTACGGCATCGGCGCGTCTGACATGCGCTGATGACCGGCCTTCCGGCTGCTAGGCGGATGCGGGTCGACCGGTGTCGACTGTTTAGGGGCAATCCTGCTTTCCCCGGTAATCATTTGTACAGCGACAGGCACCGCATTGTGAAGCCCAGCCAATTGCCTCCGCGTGTCCACCTTCAATGTATGCGTCGTGAGGATTTTTCTGCGCGTGACTTTTCCTGCCCGTTGTCACGGCCGATATCTCCGTGTGATCAAGCCTGTTTGATATCTACCCGCGTAGAATTTCTGGCCAGGTAAGCTGAGGGAACCTGCGGGGGTCTGGGGAGCCCCCCGGAGAAACAGCCGCACCACACCACCACCGGGAGTGCCAGTGGCACGCGTCGTAGTCGACGTCATGCTCAAGCCGGAGATCCTCGACCCGCAGGGACAGGCGGTGCAGCGTGCACTGCCCCGTCTCGGCTTCGAGGGAATCGCGGACGTACGTCAGGGAAAGCGTTTCGAGCTGGAGGTCGAGGGGCCGGTCGATGATGCCGCCCTCGGTCGCATTCACGAGATGGCCGAGACGTTCCTCGCCAACACCGTCATCGAGGACTTCACCGTGAAGGTGGAGAAGGCCGAGGAGTCGAAGTGACTGCTCGTATCGGAGTCGTCACCTTTCCGGGCACGCTCGACGACCAGGACAGCCTGAGGGCCGTACGGGTCGCCGGCGCCGAACCCGTATCGCTGTGGCACCGCGACAAGGACCTGCACCAGGTCGACGCGGTCATCCTGGCGGGCGGCTTCTCCTACGGCGACTATCTGCGGGCCGGAGCCATCTCCCGGTTCTCGCCGGTCATGGAGACCATCATCGAGCAGGCCAAGGCGGGGATGCCGGTCCTCGGCATCTGCAACGGCTTCCAGATCCTGACTGAGGCGCACCTGCTGCCCGGCGCGATGCTGCAGAACAACCACCTGCACTTCATCTGCCGCGACCAGAAGCTCCGCGTCGAGAACGCGGAGACCGCCTGGACCTCGGACTACTCCGCCGGCCAGGAGATCTCCGTACCGCTCAAGAACATGGACGGGCGTTACGTCGCCGACGAGCGAGTCCTCGACGAGCTGGAGGCGGAGGGCCGCGTCGCCTTCCGCTACGTGGACGTGAACCCCAACGGCTCGCTTCGCGACATCGCCGGCATCACCAACGCCGCGGGCAATGTCGTCGGTCTGATGCCGCACCCGGAGCACGCCGTCGAGCCGCTGATCGGAACCGGTCGCACCGACGGTCTCGGTTTCTTCACCTCGATCATCAAGAAGCTGGTCAACGCATGAGCCTGGATACGGTCAAGCACGCGGCCGAGACCCCGGATGTCGAGCAGCCCTGGAAGGAGCTCGGCCTCAAGGAGGACGAGTACGCCCGGATCCGCGAGATCCTGGGCCGCCGTCCCACCGGCGCCGAGCTCGCCATGTACTCCGTGATGTGGTCCGAGCACTGCTCGTACAAGAGCAGCAAGGTCCACCTCAAGCAGTTCGGCGAGAAGGTCCCCGTCAACGACGCGATGCTCGTCGGCATCGGCGAGAACGCCGGTGTGGTCGACGTCGGTCAGGGTTACGCGGTCACCTTCAAGGTCGAGTCGCACAACCACCCCTCGTACATCGAGCCCTACCAGGGCGCGGCCACCGGCGTCGGCGGCATCGTCCGCGACATCCTCGCCATGGGTGCCCGTCCGGTCGCGGTCGTCGACCCGCTGCGGTTCGGCGCGGCCGACCACCCCGACACCAAGCGGGTCCTTCCGGGTGTCGTCGCGGGTATCGGCGGGTACGGCAACTGCCTGGGTCTGCCCAACATCGGCGGCGAGGTCGTCTTCGACGCCTGCTACCAGGGCAACCCGCTCGTCAACGCCGGCTGCATCGGCGTGATGAAGCACGAGGACATCCACCTGGCCCAGGCCTCCGGCCCCGGCAACAAGGTGATCCTGTACGGCGCCCGCACCGGCGGCGACGGCATCGGCGGCGTCTCGGTCCTGGCCTCGGAGACCTTCGAGTCGACCGGTCCGGCGAAGCGCCCGGCCGTCCAGGTCGGCGACCCGTTCCAGGAGAAGCTCCTCATCGAGTGCACCCTGGAGATCTTCGGCGAGAAGCTCGTCGCGGGCATCCAGGACCTCGGCGGCGCGGGTCTGTCCTGTGCCACCTCGGAGCTGGCCTCCGCCGGTTCCGGCGGTATGCGCGTCGAGCTGGACACCGTTCCGCTGCGCGACTCCTCCCTCTCGCCCGAGGAAATCCTCATGAGCGAGTCGCAGGAGCGCATGTGCGCGATCGTCGAGCCGCAGCACGTGGACCGCTTCCTGGAGATCTGCGAGAAGTGGGACGTCATCGCCACCGTCATCGGTGAGGTGACCGAGGGCTCGCAGCTGGAGATCTTCTGGCACGGCGAGCAGATCGTCGACGTGCCGCCGCGGTCCGTCGCCCACGAGGGCCCGACGTACCACCGCCCGTTCGCCCGCCCGTCCTGGCAGGACGCGCTGCAGGCCGACGACGCGAACAAGCTTGCCCGCCCGGCGAACGCCGCCGAGCTGCGCGAGCAGGTGCTGAAGCTGGTCGCCTCCCCGAACCAGGCCTCGAAGGCGTGGATCACGGACCAGTACGACCGGTTCGTGCAGGGCAACACCGTGCTCGCGATGCCCGAGGACGCCGGCATGGTCCGGATCGACGAGAAGTCGAACCTGGGCGTGGCCATGGCGACCGACGGCAACGGCCGGTACGCGAAGCTCGACCCGTACACGGGTGCGCAGCTCGCGCTGGCGGAGGCGTACCGCAATGTCGCCACCTCCGGCGCCAAGCCGCTCGCCATCTCGGACTGCCTGAACTTCGGTTCGCCCGAGGACCCGGACGTCATGTGGCAGTTCGCCGAGGCCACCCGTGGTCTCGCGGACGGCTGCCTGGAGCTCGGCACCCCGGTCACCGGCGGCAATGTGTCGCTGTACAACCAGACCGGTGAGACGGCGATCCACCCGACGCCGGTCGTGGCCGTGCTCGGTGTGATCGACGACGTGACGCGGCGTACGCCGGTCGCCTTCAAGGAAGAGGGCCAGCTCCTCTACCTGCTCGGCGACACGCGTGAGGAGTTCGGCGGCTCGGCCTGGTCCGAGGTCGTCCACAACCACCTCGGCGGGCTGCCGCCCAAGGTCGACCTGGGCCGCGAGAAGCTGCTCGGCGAGATCCTGATCTCGGCGTCCCGCGACGGCATGGTCGACGCGGCGCACGACCTCTCCGACGGCGGTCTGATCCAGGCGGTCACCGAGTCCTGCCTCCGCGGCGGGAAGGGTGCCCGGCTGGTCGTGCCGGACGGTCTGGACGCGTTCACGTTCCTCTTCTCCGAGTCTGCGGGCCGCGCGGTCGTCTCGATTCCGCGCAGCGAGGAGCTCCGCTTCAACGACATGTGCGGGGCGCGGGGTCTGCCCGTCACCCGCATCGGTGTCGTGGACGGCGAGGAGATCGAGATCCAGGGCGAGTTCAGCATCCCGCTGAGCGAGCTCCGCACGGCCCACGAGGCGACGATCCCCGGTCTGCTCGCCTGAGCCGGACGCGCTGTTCCACTGTGTGACGTCAGAGCCCCCGCCCGGTCCGCCGGGCGGGGGCTCCGTCGTGGGGACACCCCGTAGGCTCGCTCCCATGCCGCCGTCCCAGAAGCGCGCCCGCCGCTACGACCTCGCCCGGACCCGCACCGCCGTACAGGCGCAGTTCGCCCATGTCCGGTCAGCGGTCAGCACGCTGACGCCCGATCAGCTCGCCCTGCCGACCCGGCTCGGGGAGTGGACGGTGCGGGAGCTGGCCGCCCATCTGACCATGGCGGTCTCGAACGTCTGCCGGAACCTGGAGCTGCCCGAGCCGCCCGGCGAGAAGCCCGAGGTCTCCCTGCTGGCGTGGCCGTTCTCGACTGCGGGGCGGGCCGGTCGGATCGCCGACGACACCAGGGCGCTCGCCGCGGACCGTCCCGATCTCGACGAGCTGTACGCGGAGGTCACCGACCGGTTCGATGCGGTTGTGCCGGGCGTGGGCGAGGACCGGCTGCTGCCGACCCGGGTCGGTGTGATGCGGCTGGGTGACTTCCTCGTGACCCGCACCGTCGAACTCGTCGTGCACACGGACGACCTGAACGCGGCTGCCGGGCTCGACATCCCGTACGACCGGCAGGCACTCGCCGCCTGCACCCGGCTGCTCGCCGACGCCCTCGCGGAGAAGGCGCCCGGCGGCTCGGTGGAGGTGCGCGTTCCGCCGTTCGCCGTCGTCCAGTGCGTCCCGGGCCCGAAGCACACGCGCGGTACGCCGCCCAACGTCGTCGAGACCGATCCGCTGACCTGGATCCGGCTCGCGACCGGGCGTACGCAGTGGCGGGCGGCGCTCGATGCGGCAGAGGTCAGTGCCGGCGGTGAGCGGGCCGATCTCGGCGACCTGCTGCCGCTGCTCCGCTGAGGGGAACCGGATCGGCCCTCCGTACCGTCACATGGCCATGCTGAGACAACGCATGGCTGTCAGCGTCGGCGTCCTGGCCCTTCTTGCCCTTGTCGGCTGCGGTACGAAGCAGGGCCACGGCGCCGGTTCCGGTTCGGGGTCCGACGACAGCGGCTCCGTACGGACCGATCTGCCCGTCACCGACGTCTACTGGAAGGTCGACTCGATGACGGTCGGCGGCAGGAGAACCGCCGCTCCGGACGGCGCTCATGTCATGATCACGCCCGAAGGGAAGGCCTACGGGAACTACGGCTGCAACCACTTCTCCGCCACCGCCCGCATGAACGGCGACACGATCACCGTCACCCCGGGCGCGTGGACCACGAAGGGCTGCCAGAAGGACATCGACCAGTTCGAGAAGGCCATGTCCCGCACCTTCAGCGGCAGACTCACCGCCGCTGTGGCGGACAGGACCCTCACCCTGACCACGGCGGAAGGCGATGCCATCGCCTTCACCTCGGAGCCCGCGGCCGCGCTCGCCGGCACCACCTGGACGGTCACCACCCTGGTCTCCGGCTCGGTCGCCTCGTCGCTGCCCGCCGGGGCGGAGAAGAAGGCGTGGCTGACCTTCGGCAAGGACGGCTCGGTGCAGGGCAGCTCCGGCTGCAACCACCTGCGCGGCACCGCGACGGTCTCCGGCTCCACCATCGCGTTCGGCCGGATCAACGGCACGAAGATGATGTGCCCGGATCCGCAGATGGAGGTGGAGCGCCCGCTGCTCGCGATCCTGCAGGGGAAGACGACGTACCGGATCGATCACCGCACGCTGACCCTCACCGCGGCGAACGGCGAGGGCTTCAGCGCAACGGCATCCGCACCCGGAAAGTGAGTCAGGACCCCGTCGGGTACGGCAGCAGACCGGCGTTCGTCTTCTCCCAGGACGCCCGCAGTTCGGCCAGCAGCTCCGGCTCGGCCTCCGCCCGGTTCGCCTGTTCCCGCTGGTCATGGGCGAGCTGGAAGAGCTGGTCGACGCCGCTCCTGCCCCGGTAGTACTTCCAGTCGCCGCGCTGCAGCGCCCGCTCCCCGCGTACCCGCCAGAACAGATCCCGTTCCGCGGGCTCCTCGTCCCGGAGCAGATATCCGGCGAGGCTGATGCCGTCCAGCGGGTACGCGGGGTCCGGGCGCGCGCCGCCGAGCTCCAACAGCGTCGCCGTCCAGTCCGGTGAGAACACCGGCAGACCGCTCACCTGGCGCGGGTCGATCCTGGCCGGCCAGCGAAGCACCGCCGGAACCCGGATCCCGCCCTCCTGCAGCGAGGACTTGTTGCCGGAGAGCGGCCACTGGTACGAGAACCGTTCGCCCCCGTTGTCGCTCGCGAAGAAGACCAGGGTGTCCTCCTCCTGACCGGACCGCTTCAACGCCTGGAGAAGGCGGAAGCGAGGGGCGTGGACGCACGGCCGGGAATCAGCGGTGCCGCCGATCCGGCGCGGGGGTGCGTGCAGCGAAAATCAGGCGCAGCGACAGATGGCGCTCGCGACACGTCCCAGATCGACGTGGCGGCGCTCCACGAGCGTGACCGAACGATCACCGAGGGGCTGCATGGGCCAGGAGCCTGCCAACGGGGCATGCGCCTGTCAACGCCGGTCTCGCTCTCCGGACGCCGGGGCGATGCGCACCGGGATCCTGTGCGCGGCCCACCCGCGGCCCCGCACGCGGAGGACCCGACGGTGACACCGGCGGTGCGGAGAAGCCGCATACCGGCCTCGGCGGCCCGCGCCCGGTGTGAGGCTCACCACGAAACGAGCGTTCGGCCAGCGCCCCGGGCGTCCCGCCGCCGGACTCACCGAGCGCCACCACCGGGCCCGGCACCCCCGGGGACGTCCCGTGGCTTGAACTAGCCGGTAACCCGCCGGTAGGCCGGGCGTCAGCCGCCCTGTGGCGGATCCTGCCCCGCCTCCGACCTCCGCCGCCAGTCGAATTCCGTCACTGCCCGTGACCGCGCACGTGGCCCCCGGAACGACGCTTCTGGCCTCTTCCCCGGTGCTCCGGCCGGGTGTCCCCAATTCGGACCAGTGGTCGACCTCGCCTACACTCGGTGGTGTGCCTCGTGGTGATGGACGACTCAACCACGACCTGCTCCCCGGAGAAAAGGGCCCTCAGGACGCTTGCGGCGTCTTCGGTGTCTGGGCTCCGGGCGAAGAGGTCGCCAAGCTCACCTATTTCGGACTGTATGCCCTGCAGCACCGTGGACAGGAGTCCGCGGGCATCGCAGTGAGCAACGGGTCCCAGATCCTGGTCTTCAAGGACATGGGACTGGTCTCGCAGGTCTTCGACGAAACGTCTCTGGGATCTCTCCAGGGCCATATCGCGGTCGGTCATGCCCGCTACTCCACCACCGGTGCCTCGGTGTGGGAGAACGCGCAGCCGACGTTCCGTGCGACCGCGCACGGCTCGATCGCCCTGGGTCACAACGGCAATCTGGTCAATACGGCCCAGCTCGCCGAGATGGTTGCCGACCTTCCTCGTAAGGACGGCCGCGCCACCCAGGTCGCCGCGACGAACGACACCGATCTGGTGACCGCTCTGCTCGCCGGCCAGACCGACGACGACGGTAAGCCGCTCACCATCGAGGAAGCCGCCGCCGCGGTGCTTCCCGAGGTGAGGGGCGCCTTCTCGCTCGTCTTCATGGATGAGCACACCCTCTACGCAGCCCGTGACCCGCAGGGCATCCGCCCGCTGGTCCTCGGCCGGCTGGAGCGTGGCTGGGTGGTGGCCTCCGAGTCCGCCGCCCTCGACATCTGCGGTGCCAGCTTCGTCCGCGAGATCGAGCCGGGCGAGCTCGTCGCCATCGACGAGAACGGCCTGCGCACCTCGCGCTTCGCGGAAGCGAAGCCCAAGGGCTGTGTCTTCGAGTACGTCTATCTGGCGCGACCCGACACCGACATCGCCGGGCGCAACGTCTACCTCTCCCGTGTGGAGATGGGCCGCAGGCTGGCCGCCGAGGCTCCGGTCGAGGCCGATCTGGTCATAGCGACTCCGGAGTCCGGCACGCCCGCCGCCATCGGCTACGCGGAAGCCAGCGGAATCCCGTTCGGCGCAGGTCTGGTCAAGAACGCGTACGTCGGCCGGACGTTCATCCAGCCCTCCCAGACCATTCGCCAGCTGGGCATCCGCCTCAAGCTGAACCCGCTCAAGGAAGTCATCAAGGGCAAGCGCCTGGTGGTCGTCGACGACTCGATCGTCCGCGGCAACACCCAGCGCGCACTGGTCCGGATGCTCCGCGAGGCCGGCGCCGCCGAGATCCACATCCGGATCTCGTCCCCACCGGTGAAGTGGCCCTGCTTCTTCGGCATCGACTTCGCGACCCGCGCGGAGCTGATCGCCAACGGCATGACGGTTGATGAGATCTCCACGTCGATGGGGGCCGACTCGCTCGCGTACATCTCGCTCGACGCGATGGTCGAGGCGACCACGATCGCCAAGCCGAACCTGTGCCGCGCCTGCTTCGACGGTGAGTACCCGATGGAGCTCCCGGACCCGGAGCTGCTCGGCAAGCAGCTGCTGGAGACCGAGCTGGCGGCAGGCCCTGCGGCGACCGCCGCGGCCGACGCACTGCGTCGTCCGTGA
Organism: Streptomyces sp. NBC_01669; assembly: GCF_026339735.1. Classification (GTDB taxonomy): domain Bacteria; phylum Actinomycetota; class Actinomycetes; order Streptomycetales; family Streptomycetaceae; genus Streptomyces; species Streptomyces yanii. Next base: position 4,492,342 of record NZ_JAPEQG010000001.1, on the reverse strand, counting down.
CCGGCCACGCGCACCAGCCCTGCCACCAGCCCCGTATTTCCACACGAAAGATCCCAGGCAATGTCTGAGACAACAGGTGCTTCCTACGCGGCAGCGGGCGTCGACATCGAGGCCGGCGACCGCGCCGTCGAGCTGATGAAGGAGTGGGTGAAGAAGACGCAGCGCCCCGAGGTCGCGGGCCTCGGCGGCCTCGGCGGATTCGCCGGCCTCTTCGACGCCTCGGCCCTCAAGCGCTACGAGCGTCCGCTGCTCGCCTCCGCCACCGACGGCGTCGGCACGAAGGTCGACCTCGCCCGCAAGATGGGCGTGTACGACACCATCGGCCACGACCTCGTCGGCATGGTCGTCGACGACCTGGTCGTCTGCGGCGCCGAGCCGCTCTTCATGACCGACTACATCTGCGTCGGCAAGGTGCACCCCGAGCGTGTCGCGTCCATCGTGAAGGGCATCGCCGAAGGCTGCGTGCTGGCCGGCTGCGCCCTGGTCGGCGGCGAGACCGCCGAACACCCGGGCCTCCTCGGTCCCGACGACTTCGATGTCGCGGGCGCCGGTACGGGCGTGGTCGAGGCCGACCGGCTGCTCGGCCCGGACCGTATCCGTAAGGGTGACGCGGTCATCGCGATGGCGTCGTCCGGTCTTCACTCCAACGGGTACTCGCTCGTCCGCCATGTCTTCTTCGACCGGGCCGGCTGGGCGCTGGACCGCGACGTCGAGGAGTTCGGCCGCACGCTCGGCGAGGAGCTCCTGGAGCCCACCAGGATCTACTCGCTGGACTGCCTGGCGCTGACCCGTACGACCGAGGTGCACGGCTTCAGCCATGTCACCGGGGGCGGTCTCGCCAACAACCTGGCCCGGGTCATCCCGGACGCCCTGCACGCCACCGTCGACCGCTCCACGTGGACGCCCGGCGCGGTCTTCGACCTGGTCGGCAAGACCGGTCAGGTCGAGCAGCTGGAGCTGGAGAAGACGCTCAACATGGGCGTCGGCATGATCGCGATCGTCCCGGCGGAATCCGTGGATGCGGCGCTGACGACGCTGGCCGACCGCGGGGTCGACGCCTGGGTGGCCGGCGAGATCACGGACCGCGGTACGCACGGCTCGGGTGCCGAACTGGTCGGCGCGTACGCGCGCTAGTGCCGGGAAGGGCACTGGGACACGCGGCGGGGGCAGGGCGCACCGGTACCGTCCGGTGACCGTCCTGCCCTGGGTCGCCGGGCAGGATCAAGCTGCCGATCGGCCCCGAAAAGCGCAACACAGAACCCGGTCCGGGCAGGCCCGGACCGGGTTCTGTGTCAGCGCGAGGTCAAGCGCCGCGGCGCTGTGACGACGGACCGGACTGGTCGTCCTCGTCCTCATCGTCGTCATCGTTGTACAGATCCGCGTACTGTGCGTACGGGTCATCTTCCTCGTCGTCGTCCTCGAACGGCTCTGCGTTCGGTGGTTGACTCGAAGGCGATGCGCCCAGCTCATTGGCCAGACGCGACAGGTCAGTCCCGCCGCTGCTGTACTTCAGCTGGCGGGCGACCTTTGTCTGCTTGGCCTTTGCCCGGCCGCGCCCCATGGCTCGACCCCCTCGGTGACGGGGCTCGACGGCCCCAGAGTCTTGACACGCGTTCATGTTTCAGGACGGACTCTCGGCAGAGAGACCGTGCCCGTAGGGCTTTAACGGTACCTGCTTCCGTGGCCATACGGTACGCCGCCCGCATCACACGCCCCGGAACAGGACCAACGAGAAGCCCCGTCCTCGCTGGTCAACTGCGATTTTAACCTCTTCTCGGCATGCGACCCGCCGACCGGCGTGAGTCTTGTCTCGCCGGTCGGCGGGTCAGCGGTCCGAGGAACGGCCACGACGCCCGGTGAGGGCCCCGCGACCGTCGGTGACGAGCGGTCAGGCGTGCCGCGCCTCGGCCATCCGCTGCTCGGCGATCCGGTCGGCCGCCGCAGCCGGCGGAATGCCGTCTGCCTTCGCACGTGCGAATATGGCCAGCGTGGTGTCGAAGATTTTCGACGCCTTCGCCTTGCACCGGTCGAAGTCGAAGCCGTGCAACTCGTCGGCGACCTGGATGACGCCGCCCGCGTTCACCACGTAGTCGGGGGCGTACAGGATCGAACGGTCCGCGAGGTCCTTCTCGACGCCCGGGTGCGCCAGCTGGTTGTTGGCCGCGCCGCACACCACCTTGGCCGTGAGCACCGGGACGGTCTCGTCGTTCAGCGCACCGCCGAGCGCGCACGGGGCGTAGATGTCGAGACCTTCGGTACGGATCAGCGCGGCGGTGTCCGCGGCGACGGCGACCTCCGGGTGGAGATCGGTGATCCGGCGTACCGATTCCTCCCGGACGTCCGTGACCACGACCTCGGCGCCGTCCGACAGCAGATGTTCGACGAGGTGGTGACCGACCTTGCCGACGCCCGCGACCGCCACTTTTCGGCCACGCAGCGTCGGGTCGCCCCAGAGGTGCTGGGCCGAGGCCCGCATGCCCTGGAAGACACCGAACGCGGTGAGGACGGAGGAGTCGCCGGCGCCGCCGTTCTCCGGGGACCGGCCGGTGGTCCACCGGCACTCACGGGCGATGACGTCCATGTCGGCGACGTACGTGCCGACGTCGCAGGCGGTCACGTAGCGCCCGCCGAGCGAGGCCACGGCCCGGCCGTAGGCCAGCAGCAGTTCCTCGGTCTTGATCTTCTCGGGGTCGCCGATGATGACGGCCTTGCCGCCGCCGTGGTCGAGACCGGCCATGGCGTTCTTGTACGACATGCCGCGCGCCAGGTTCAGCGCATCCGCGACGGCCTCCTCCTCGGAGGCGTACGGATAGAAGCGGGTGCCGCCGAGGGCCGGGCCCAGGGCGGTGGAGTGGATGGCGATGACGGCCTTGAGGCCGCTGGCACGGTCCTGGCAGAGCACGACCTGCTCGTGTCCCCCCTGATCCGAGTGGAACAGGGTGTGCAGGACGCCGTCGGTCACATCGGTCACGGTGGTGACTCCCAAGTACGAAGCGGCGGAAGACCCCCCTGAAGGTGGGGAGGGCCCCGGACCGACCGGCACGGACGGTCCGACTGGGCACGAGCGTAAGTCCTACGGGGACGGAGATCTGTTCCAGTGCCAAGGATCACCCTCTGGCGGAGTACGGGCGTGACACGATCTGAGGCATGTCGGTGGTGTCTTCGGTGCTCGTTCCTTACGCGTCTTACCTCCGGGTGTACGAACCGCTGGCCGCTTTCCCGGAGCCGGAGCGGGCCCACTGGGCCCGCTACGCGGGGCGCGACCGCATCCCCACGGCACAGGACGAACTCCGCCGCTCGCTGGCCGACTTGGCGGCCACCCCGCCGGTCGGGGTGCCGGTCCACGAGAGCGGGGACGCGTTCGTCGCCGAGGTGGACGGCGTGGTGTGCGTCTGTCCGTGGCAGACCCGACTGCGTGGCTGGCTGGCGCTGGAGGAGCTGGCGGAGATGTTCCCGGCCCCGGTGCTCGACGCGGTGCTGCCGCCGGTGGTGCGCGGGCAGGCGCTCGCCGACCACGAGCGGTGGGCGGAGCGCAATCCGGACGCCCGGCCGTGGATCCGGACCGCGGTGTGGCAGGTACCGGTGCGCTGGTTCGTCCTCTTCTCCGACGAGGAGCGGGAGCACACGGAGGCGGCCGACGGCGGGGGAGCGCCGGTGCTGCGCTACCGGACCCCGATGGTGCAGGCGCGCCGCCGGCTGGCCAGATCGCTGAAGACGCTCAGGGAGACCGTCGACGAGGCGCCGCTGACCGAGGGCCTGGTGGATGTCGGCCGGTGGCTGGAGGAGTTCCATCCGCGCGCGCTGGTCGAGCTCGACTACGGCGGTCTGGTGCATGCGCTGTCGGCGGAGCAGCTCGCCGGGGACCGGTCGGCCGCGGATGTCGCCGAGGGCATCGCGGCGCTGCAGGCCGGTGACACCGAAGGGGCGAGTGCGGCGTACGGGCGGCTGGCGGAGCGCTGGCGGGCCGTGAGGGGCCGTCAGTTCGCCAGCTGAGTCCGGCGGTGCGGGGCCGGGAACCGGTCGCCCTTGCGGCTCGTCCGTGTGACTCATGAGGATGGTGGGGGTGAAGGGGCGGAAGCGCACTCCCGTGGCTCCGGGACCTACGTCCCGAACCGGGCCTTTGCCTCAAGGGTGACGGATAGCACTAACTGGGCCCTTGCGCCCTTCCCTACTCCTCGTGCCAAAATAGGACAAGGAGTCCGGGGAGGACTCCATCCGTCCAAGTAAGGGCGGATTGCTCTGCATTGCACGCTATGGGGGGTCTGGTGACTCCTGATCGCTCTGTGACTGATCGTCACGGTGGTGTGACTGTCCGCTATGGCATAGTCCATCGGCTTCCGTCGCTGATGAACACCTGGGAGGGCAATTCCATCGGTTTGGCCGACGTGGCTGGACGGATGGTGTAGTTGTAGTGCCGAGGACAAGCCGTTCGTCCTATAACCGACTCGGCCCGCGTCCGCCATTTCGGGCAACGTGGGTCAAGGTGCAGAATTTAGAGGAAAGAACCGAGATGGTTCGGTTCTCCCGAGGAGGCCGCTCATGACCGCTCGCACCCCTGACGCCGAGCCGCTGCTGACCCCGGCTGAGGTTGCCACGATGTTCCGCGTGGACCCGAAGACGGTCACCCGTTGGGCCAAGGCAGGCAAGCTCACGTCCATCCGCACGCTCGGTGGACATCGCCGGTACCGCGAGGCAGAGGTCCGCGCACTGCTTGCGGGTATTCCGCAGCAGCGCAGCGAGGCCTGACACACCCCTGTCGCCGCGTCACAATCGGGCTGCCCGGGTCCCCCAACCCGCGTTCGCCCACCCATAGCTCCACAACACGACGGGCGCCCGCCCCAACGGGCGCCATGCCTGTGCAATACGGGGTACGTCGTTCGATCGCGCTGGACTCCGCCGGGTCCAGCGCGATCTTTTTTGTGCCCGCGGGGCGGCCGGCCGACCGGGGCTCCGGCTTCGGGTGGAGTGCTGTGCGGGCGGGTCCTCCGGGGGGTTGCCCGGGGCTCAGGGACTGTCCCTGGGCCTCCCCGCGGAAGCGTCATCCGGGGGGTGCAATTGCACATATTAAATTCGCCAGTTGTAGGAAGGGTGTAAAGTCACCCTTTCTCAAAACTCATTCAGTGACACCCGTCACATGGCCCGAGTCTTGCCACGGTCGAGCCTGCCACTGCCGGGAGGCGGATGTCCTCGCCTTCGGTCGCGTGGCGGCAGGACTTTCGTCCTCGGCCCTCTCGGTGCAGTTCTGTTCGTCGAGGGCGGTCATGGGGGCGGTCATGGGGGAGGCGAGCGCCGCGACCTCCTGAACGGCCGCTGGGGCCCCGCCGGATGGCGTGGGCGGTTCGGGGGGCGGGACGGGTCGGGAGGCCGTCACGGGCTCCATGGCGAGCCTCAGGAGCTGGTGGCAGATCGGGCAGTGCCGGGTGAGATGCCGGTAGCCGGAAGCGGCCGCCAGATGGGCGCGCAGCAGTGCGCGGGTCTCGTGCCTCGCCGTGGACGCCGCCATCCGCGCCACCTCCCGGTGGACCGCGCCGCCCCGCGCCGAGGAACAGGGGCGGCCCCTGCTGTCTGAGTACCCGTCGGCAGTTGCCGGAGTCAAGACACGCGAAAGCCCGGATCCAGAAGGATCCGGGCTTTCGTTACTGCGGTCCTGACGGGATTTGAACCCGCGGCCTCCACCTTGACAGGGTGGCGAGCACTCCAAACTGCTCCACAGGACCAGGTTTTCGCGGCTTCCTTGCGGCTGCCTGCGAAACCAGACTGTACAGGAGATTGGCCGCTCCGGTCGACTTCACTCCTGGTGGTGGCTCCCATACGCCCCGAGGGGCGCCCGATCACGGAGCCGCGGCGTCGATCGCCTTCACGATCCGCTTGTCCGAGACGGGGTACGCGGTGCCCAGGGCGTGCGCGAAATAGCTCACCCGGAGCTCCTCGATCATCCAGCGGATGTCCAGGACCTCCTGCGGAACGGGCCTGCCCTGCGGCATCTGTTCGAGCAGCCAGGCGTACTCGTCCTGCATCTCGTGGACCTTCTCCATGCGCGTGGTGTCGCGCTGGACGGCCGTCGGCATCTGCTGGAGCCGACGGTCCACGGCGACCAGGTAGCGCATCAGGTCGGGCAGCCTGCGCAGCCCGGTCCTCGTGACGAAGCCCGGCGGTACGAGGGCGGCGAGCTGGTTCCGTACATCGGTGACGTTGTTGACCAGGACCAGGCTGTTGGTGGCCTTCAGGCGCCGCTCGCAGGCCTGCCAGGCAGCCAGCACCTGCTGCACCTGGGCGACCGTGTGCTCGGTCAGCGCGACGAGATCGGCGCGGACCTTGTCGTACAGCTTCCGGAACGACTCCTCGTCCCAGGCCGGCCCGCCGTGGGCGCCGATCAGCCGGTCCGCGGCAGCGGTCGCGCAGTCCTCGAACAGGGCCTGGATGGAGCCGTGCGGATTGCGGGACAGGGCGAGCTTCTGCTGGTTCGTCAGCTTGTCCGAGGCGAACTTGGCGGGGTTCACCGGGATGTTCAGCAGGATCAGCTTCCGGGTGCCGCGCCACATCGCCTGCTGCTGCTCGGCCTCGGTGTCGAAGAGCCGTACGGCCACTGTGCCCGCGGCGGCTCCCTCCTGATCGACCAGGGCCGGGTACGCCTTCACCGGCTGGCCGGCCCGCCGGGTCTCGAAGACCCGGTCCAGCGTGCCGATCGTCCAGTCCGTGAGCCCCGAACGCTCGATGGACTCGCCCGAGGGCCCCACGGTGGCCGCAGCGGCCTTGGAGAGGGCCTGGCGGGCCTTGGGGCGCAGCTGGAGCTTCAGTGCCTCCAGGTCCTTGTCCTCGGCCACTCTGCGGCGCCGCTCGTCGACGATCCGGAACGTGATCTTGAGGTGGTCCGGGATCCGGGAGAGGTCGAAGTCGTCGGCGGAGACCGGGACCCCGACCATCTGCTGGAGCTCACGCGCGAGGGTGACCGGCAGCGGCTCCTGCAGCGGCACCGCCCTGTCCAGGAACCGGCCCGCGTAGTTCGGCGCGGGGACGTAGTGCCGGCGGATCGGCTTGGGCAGGGAGCGGATCAGCTCGGTGACCACGTCCTCGCGCAGGCCGGGGATCTGCCAGTCGAAGCCCTCAGGGGTGACCTGGTTGAGCACCTGGAGCGGGATGTGGACGGTCACACCGTCCGCGTCCGCGCCGGGCTCGAACTGGTAGGTCACCTTGAACTTGAGCTTCCCCTGCCGCCAGGAGTCCGGGTAGTCGTCCTTGGTGACGGCCCCGGCCTTCTCGTTGATGAGCATCGAGCGCTCGAAGTCGAGCGCGTCGGGCTCGTCGCGGCGCTTGTGCTTCCACCAGGAGTCGAAGTGCGCGCCGGAGACGACGTGCTCCGGGATCCGTTGGTCGTAGAAGTCGAAGAGCGTCTCGTCGTCCACGAGGATGTCGCGGCGCCGCGCACGGTGCTCCAACTCCTCGACCTCGCCGAGGAGTTTGCGGTTGTCATGGAAGAACTGGTGGTGCGTCCGCCAGTCGCCCTCGACCAGTGCGTTCCGGATGAAGAGATCGCGGGACGTCTCGGCGTCGATCCGGCCGAAATTGATCTTGCGCTGGGCGACGATCGGTACGCCGTACAGCGTGACCCGCTCGTACGCCATGACCGCGGCCTGGTCCTTCTCCCAGTGCGGCTCGCTGTAGGTGCGCTTCAGCAGATGCTGGGCCAGCGGTTCGATCCACTCCGGCTCGACCCTGGCATTGACCCGCGCCCACAGCCGGGACGTCTCGACCAGCTCGGCCGACATCACGAACCGCGGTTGCTTCTTGAAGAGCGCCGAACCGGGGAAGATCGCGAACTTGGCACTGCGCGCGCCCAGGTACTCGTTCTTCTCGGTGTCCTTCAGCCCGATGTGCGACAGCAGCCCGGCCAGCAGCGAGGTGTGCACCGCCTGCTCCGGCGCAGCCAGGTCCGCCGCGGGCTCCTCCAGATGCATACCCATCTGCTTGGCGACCGTACGCAGCTGCGCATAGATGTCCTGCCATTCGCGGATGCGCAGGAAGTTCAGATACTCCTGCTTGCACATCCGGCGGAAGCTGGACGAGCCGCGCTCCTTCTGCTGCTCGCGGATGTACCGCCACAGATTGAGGAACGCCAGGAAGTCCGACGTCTCGTCCTTGAAGCGGGCGTGTTGCTGATCGGCCTGCGTCTGCTTGTCCGAGGGCCGCTCGCGAGGGTCCTGGATGGAGAGCGCGGCGGCGATCACCATGACCTCGCGCGTGCAGCCGTTGCGGTCGGCCTCGATGACCATGCGGGCGAGACGCGGGTCGACGGGCAGCTGCGAGAGCTTCCGCCCCAGCTGCGTCAGCCGTTTCTTCGGATCCTTCTCGTCCGGGTCCAGTGCGCCGAGCTCCTGGAGCAGCTGCACACCGTCGCGGATGTTGCGGTGGTCCGGCGGGTCGATGAAGGGGAACTTCTCGATGTCGCCGAGGCCGGCCGCGGTCATCTGGAGGATGACGGACGCCAGGTTCGTGCGGAGGATCTCCGCGTCCGTGAACTCCGGGCGGGTCAGGAAGTCGTCCTCGGAGTACAGCCGGATGCAGATGCCGTCCGAGGTGCGGCCGCAGCGCCCCTTGCGCTGGTTGGCGCTGGCCTGCGAGATCCGCTCGATCGGCAGCCGCTGGACCTTGGTGCGGTGGCTGTAGCGGGAGATGCGGGCGTTGCCCGGGTCGATCACGTACTTGATGCCGGGGACGGTCAGCGAGGTCTCGGCGACGTTCGTCGCCAGAACGATCCTGCGCCCGGTGTGGCGCTGGAACACCCGGTGCTGCTCGGCGTGCGACAGGCGCGCGTAGAGGGGGAGCACCTCGGTGTGGCGGAGGTTCTTCTTGTTCAGGGCGTCCGCGGTGTCGCGGATCTCGCGCTCGCCGGAGAGAAAGACCAGGACATCGCCCGGGCCCTCCGTCTGGAGCTCGTCGACGGCGTCGCAGATCGCGGTGATCTGGTCGCGGTCCGAGTCGTCGCCCTCTTCTTCGAGGAGCGGCCGGTAGCGCACCTCGACCGGGTACGTACGCCCGCTGACCTCGACGATCGGCGCATCACCGAAGTGCCGGGCGAAGCGCTCCGGGTCGATGGTCGCCGAGGTGATGACGACCTTCAGGTCGGGGCGCTTGGGCAGCAGCCGGGCCAGATAGCCCAGCAGGAAGTCGATGTTCAGCGACCGCTCGTGCGCCTCGTCGATGATGATCGTGTCGTACGCGAGCAGCTCGCGGTCCGTCTGGATCTCGGCCAGCAGGATGCCGTCCGTCATCAGCTTCAGATACGTCGCGTCCGGGTTCACCTGGTCGGTGAAGCGGACCTTCCAGCCGACCGCCTCGCCGAGCGGGGTCTTCAGCTCGTCGGCGACGCGCTCGGCGACCGTGCGGGCCGCGATCCGGCGCGGCTGGGTGTGCCCGATCATGCCCCGGACGCCGCGCCCCAGCTCCATGCAGATCTTCGGGATCTGCGTGGTCTTGCCGGAGCCGGTCTCACCGGCGACGATCACGACCTGGTGGTCGCGTATCGCTTCCAGGATCTCGTCCTTCTTCTGGCTGACCGGAAGCTCTTCCGGGTACGAGAGAACGGGCATCCGCTCGGCGCGCCCCGCGAGCCGCTCGGCTGCCTTCCCGGCCTGGGTGGCGATCTCGTCCAGCACGGCCTGCCGGGCTTCGGGCTTACGGATCCGGCGCGCCCCTTCGAGGCGGCGGCCGAGCCGGTGCGCGTCACGGAGCGAGACATGTCCGAGTTGGGACTGGAGATCGGCAAAGGAAGTAGACATACGGGTCCCAGGATCGCACCCGGGCCCGAGGAACGGCGAACCTATTTCGCGCGGTCTGCGTCACGGCCGCGGTGACTGCGGGGGAGCTCCTGATCACAGCACGTACTATTTCGGACAACTGATCTTCGTACCGCAGTGGAAAGGCCGTCGCCCGTGTCCCGCACGCAGTGGTGCTGCCTGGTGGCGGTGCTCGCGGTCGTGCTGGGGCTGTTCTGCGGGCCCGCCACGGCGGGGGCGGCGGCGACCGCGTCCGGGGATTCCGGCACCGCGGTGGCCGCCCCGGCCGTCGACGGTCAGGGGGTGCCCGGCTGCGGCAACGGCACGAAGCACGACGGCACCGAGCCCGGCGTGCCCGTCCGGGCCCGTGCCGCGCACGACCAGGCACCCGGTCTCGCCGAGTGGGGGCTGAGCGCGGCTCCCTGGCAGGGGTCCGCGGAGCCGTGCACATGCGTCAGGCTGCGTGGTCCGGAGTGCGCCGCGCCCTCCTGGGTGGAACTCTCCGTACTGCGGGTATAGGGGCGCCCGCCGCCCGGTCGTCCCTTACCTCCTTCCGCACCACGAGCACGGAGTCTCGCCATGCCCACGCCCAAAGCCTCCTCGTCCAGGAAGCCGCTGCTCTACGGCACCGGTGTCGTCCTCGCCGCCGCGCTGCTCGGCCTCGTCTCCTACCGCGCCACCGCCCCCGCCGACCGCTCCGGCCCCTCCTCCTCGGCCTCGGTCGCCGATGTCACCGCCGACCCGGACGCCGGCGTCTTCCCGGAACTGGCGAGGCTGGCCCGCCGCGACCCCGCCGACAGACTCGCGCAGGGCCCGGTCGACGCGCCCGTGGTCCTCATCGAGTACGCCGATTTCACGTGCGGCTACTGCGGCAAGTTCGCCCGGGACACCGAACCCGCCCTGGTGAAGAAGTACGTCGACAACGGCACCCTGCGCATCGAGTGGCGCAACTTCCCGATCTTCGGCGCCGAATCCGAGGCCGTCGCGCGCGCCGCCTGGGCCGCAGGGCAACAGGGCCGCTTCTGGCAGTTCCACGCAGCCGCCTACACCGAAGGGGCCAAGGAGAAGGGCTTCGGCAAGGACCGGCTGAAGGCGCTCGCCAAGGAGGCGGGGGTGCGGGACCTCGGCCGGTTCGTGCGCGACGCGGACGGCGCGGCAGCTTCCGCCGCGGTGAGCAAGGACCAGGAGGAGGGGTACGGGATCGGCGCGAGCTCCACCCCGTCCTTCCTGATCAACGGCCGCCCGCTGGCCGGAGCACAGCCGGTGGAGGTCTTCGAGCAGGTCATCCAGGCGGCGGCCGACAAGGCCGCCAACACCAAGGACGCCAAGGGGGACAGCGGCTCCAAGGGCTCCGGTGACTCCGGGGGCGCCGACAGGTGACGATGGACATCGGTTACTTCGCCGCCTTCCTCGGCGGGCTGCTGGCCCTGGTCAGCCCCTGCAGCGCCCTGTTGCTGCCCGCCTTCTTCGCCTACTCCATCGACTCGGCCTCGCGGCTGCTGGCCCGTACCGGCATCTTCTACGCCGGTCTGGCCACCACCCTCGTGCCGCTCGGCGCCGCGGGCTCGTACGCCGGACGGCTCTTCTACAGCCACCGCGACCAGCTGGTCCTCGGCGCCGGCTGGCTGATCATCGGGCTCGGCGTGGCCCAGATCGTGGGCCTCGGCTTCGCCTCGCGCCGGATCGCGGCCCTCAGCGGGCGGATCCGGCCGACGACCGCCGTGTCGGTCTACGCCCTCGGCGCCGTCTACGGGCTGGCCGGGTTCTGCGCCGGACCGATCCTCGGCAGCGTCCTGACGGTGGCGGCGGTCAGCGCCAGCCCGGTCTACGGCGGACTGCTGCTCGCCGTCTACGCCCTGGGCATGGCGGTCCCGCTGTTCCTGCTGGCGCTGGCATGGGAGCGCTTCGACCTCGGGCGCCGCGCCTGGCTGCGCGGCCGTGCCTTCCGGATCGGCCGCTTCGAACTGCACACCACCACTGCGCTGTCGGGGCTGTTCTTCATCGGTCTTGGCGCACTGTTCCTGGCGTACGACGGGACGACCGCGCTGCCCGGACTGCTGGACGTGGACGATTCGTTCGCCGTCGAGCAGTGGGCCCAGCGGATCGGCGAGCAGGTGCCGGACGCGGCCGCGCTGGTGACGGTGGCGGCGGTGGCGCTGCTGGTTCTCGGAGTGCGGGCCCGGCGCCGCCGGGACGCGAACTCCGCGGAGCGGGAAGAGGCCTGACACGGCGAAAGCCCCGTCCGGCGGACGGGGCTTTCGGGTGGTGGCTGGGGCCGGGATCGAACCGGCGACCTATCGCTTTTCAGGCGATCGCTCGTACCAACTGAGCTACCCAGCCACGCAGCACTTACGAGCTGCAGCGGTCCTGACGGGATTTGAACCCGCGGCCTCCACCTTGACAGGGTGGCGAGCACTCCAAACTGCTCCACAGGACCAAGCTTTTGTGCGACTAAGTGTCGCACAAGGTGGTGCGTGCCCCCAACGGGATTCGAACCCGTGCTACCGCCTTGAAAGGGCGGCGTCCTGGGCCACTAGACGATGAGGGCAGAACTGCAGTGTTGCTGCTTCTGCGCCTGTCACCCAGGGGGGACGTGAGAAGCATGTGACTCCGCTTCCCCTCAAGAGGTTCCGCTTCTCCTTCAACCTCTGGGGTCTCAGAACGGTCAAGCCCTGACCGGCGCCCTTGGGCACGTCGGAGACTGTACTACGGCGTTTCGGTGTCAGCCAAACCGAATAGGCGAAGGGGTCGCTCCGGGTCGGTTCTCGCCCGGCAGATGGCGGCTGACCTCGGCCGTCGTCAGGCCGAGCCCGCCGAGCGTGATCTCGTCCCAGGCCTGCAGACGGCGAGTCGCGCGGTCCAGGTAGAGCACCGAGGCGCGCACCTTTTCCGGCTTCCTGTTCTGCAGGGCGCGCAGCCCGCCGCCGCCCGTGGAGCCTTCGACCTTGAGCCGGGTGCCGAGTTCCATCAGTTCGTTCTCGCGGTGGTGCACATGGCCGGCGAGGACCAGCGGCACCGTGCCGTCCGTCTCGCGGGCCGCCTCCGGCTCATGGGTGACGGCGATGTCGACGGGGGTGCCGGCCTGTTCCTGGCTGCGGAGTGAGGAGGCGAGCCGCATGCCCGCCATCCGCTCGGCGGCAGCCCCCTGGGCGGGGAGCGAGCGGTCCGGGGTGAACTGGGGGTCCCCGATGCCCGCCACCCGCAGCCCGCCGACGTTCACGGCCCGGCCGTCGTCCAGCACACGCACGTTCTTGAACCGCTCCAGATGCCGCTGGGTGATCCGGGAGTCGTGGTTGCCGCGGACCCAGACGTAGGGCGCGCCCAGGTCGCGGATCGGGTCCAGGAAGCCGTTCTCGACGGCGGCGCCGTGGTCCATCGTGTCGCCCGAGTCGATGATCACGTCGATGTCGTACTGCTTGACCAGCGAGCCGATGATCTGCCAGGCCGCGGGGTTGAGGTGGATGTCGGAGACATGCAGGACACGGAGGGTGGCGGGGTCCGGGCGGTAGACGGGGAGCGTCGATGTGGCGTCGTAGAGCTTGGTCACATTGGTGACCAGCCGGGCCAGTTCCCGTTGGTAGACGTCGAAGTCGGTGACGATCGAGCGGGCGTCGCCGACCACCGAGGGAGCGCTGGAGAGCAGCCCGGAGAACTTGGGCTCCAGGACGGACTTCGGGTTCCAGGTGGCGTAGGCGCTGACGCCCGAGGCGGCCAGCAACGCGAGCGCGAGACCACCGGCGGCCAGCGCGCGGCGTGGGCGGCGGTAGACGGCGAGACCGAGCGCGGTCGCACCGGAGACGACGGCGACGACGGAGCGCACGGCGAGCTCGCGGGTGCCGGTGGAGACGTCCGCGGATATCTCCTGCTGGAGTCCGGAGAGCCGTTCGGGGTGCTGGACCAGGGCCCCGGAGCGCACCGGGTCCAGCCGGTCGACCTGCACGTCGAGGCGGACCGGGGCTATGTGGGAGTCCAGCTCCAGGGCGCCGAGCGGGGCCACATTGATCTTCGTGCCGCCGCTCAGGGAGGGGCGCAGGGCCATCGTGGTGTCCATCGGGCCGACAGGCGTACGGACACTGCCGACGACCAGCAGCCCCAGCCAGGCGCCGAACACGACGACGGCGATCAGACCCAGCGCGCGCCCGTAGGGGTGCGGAGCGGGGGCGAGGCTACTGCCGGGGGTGGTGGAGCGGGAGCGGTAGTGATGGCGGATGCGGGCGACTGCGGCGCGGAAGGAGGCGCGGACCATTGGGCGCGTATGCCCGGGTTCGGGGGCGGCCATGCGGGGGCGCGGGATTGCGGGACAGGCGGGGGACGGCGGTCCGGCGCCGGTCGGGCGGGGGTACGTGACAATGGCGGTGTGCTGGAGATGACGCGCGAAGAGTTCGAGGAACTGGTCGCCGAGGCCCTGGACCGGATTCCGCCGGAGCTGACGCGGCTGATGGACAACGTCGCGGTGTTTGTCGAGGACGAACCGGATCCTGGTGATCCGGAGCTGCTCGGGCTGTACGAGGGCACGCCGCTGACCGATCGCGGCGAGTGGTACGCCGGGGTGCTGCCGGACCGGATCACGATCTACCGGGGGCCGACGGTGCGGATGTGCGAGTCGCGCGAGGACGTCGTGGCCGAGACGGAAATCACGGTCGTCCATGAGATCGCCCACCACTTCGGCATCGACGACGAGCGGCTGCACGCGCTCGGTTACGGCTGAGTACGCCCGGGAGGGCAGCGGCGAAGGGGCCGGCGGCGAAGGGGTCGGTGGTCCGTGGGGCGTGTCCCATGCGGGGGAACGGGAGTTGGGCACTGTGCCCCCGTCCGTTCCCGCCCTTCTTCGCTCCTCGCCTCCCGGAGGTGCCACCCGTGCGCCAGTTGCCCGCCCCTGTCCGATGGGCAGCCGTCACCGCAGTGACGATTGCCGCGTCCACCGGCTGCATGAGCATCAGCGACGACGGTGGGAAGCCGGCCCCGTCGCGGTCGGCCGAGCAGAGGGGCTCGTCGGGTGAACCGGACGGCTCCACGGTGGCGGGTACGGGACGGGCCCGTACCCGAGGGGGCGCGGAGGCGCACTCCGACCGGGAGACCGCCGAATCGCCGAGCCCGAGCGCGTCGGCGCGTGCCTCGGTCGGACCCGGTGGCGCGCATGCGGGCGTGGGGTCCGGTGATCCGTTGCCGACCCGGGGCGGGCATCTGCCGGTGCCGTCCCCGCCGGGGGGCGGGGGGCCGCAGCAGCCGGGGCCGTCCGCGGAGCCGTCGGTGCCCTCCGGTCCGTCCGCGCCGGTCACCCCGGAGCCGTCGGGCTCACTCGATCCGGAACCCTCGGATCCGCCTCCGGTGCCCTCCGCGTCTCCGGCCGCGCAGTTCCGCAGTGACGCGATGAGTGCGCCGGACGACATGGAGGCGCTGCGGACTCCCGAGGCATCACCCCAGGTGGGGCCGGTGTAGCGGGTGGTCCGGAGCGTGTGGTTTGCGCGATGCGGGTGCGAGTGCGTATGGTAGTAGATCGTTTGATCCCATTGCCCGGCGCCGACACAGAAGAGCGCCGTGTGGCGCGTACTCTCCCTTGCCGTGGCTGGACCGCATTGAGGCGGTCGAAATTGCGAATCACGGAGTTATGGGCGCGTGCCGAGACTCCGGAAGGTTTCGCATTTCGCATGTCCAATTTCAGCTCTGACAACACCGTCGTGCCCGAGAACGACGAGATTGTCACCGAAGCCGAGGCCGTAGTGGCCGAGGCCGCCGAGGTGTCCGAGCCGATCGAGACGGCCGAGTCCGTCGACTTCACCGGCTCCACCGAGGCCACCACCGACTCCGCCACCGACGCCGAGCCGACCATCACCTTCGCCGACCTGGGCCTGCCCGAGGGCATCGTCCGCAAGCTCGCGCAGAACGGTGTGACCGCGCCCTTCCCGATCCAGGCCGCGACCATTCCGGACGCGCTGGCCGGCAAGGACATCCTGGGCCGCGGCCGTACCGGCTCCGGCAAGACGCTCTCCTTCGGTCTGCCGACCCTGGCCACGCTGGCCGGCGGTCACACCGAGAAGAAGAAGCCCCGCGCGGTCATCCTCACCCCGACCCGTGAGCTCGCGATGCAGGTCGCGGACGCGCTGCAGCCCTACGGCGACGTGCTCGGCCTGAAGATGAAGGTCGTCTGCGGCGGTACGTCGATGGGCAACCAGATCTACGCGCTGGAGCGCGGTGTCGACATCCTCGTCGCCACCCCGGGCCGACTGCGCGACATCATCAACCGGGGCGCCTGCTCCCTGGAGAACGTCCAGGTCGCCGTCCTCGACGAGGCCGACCAGATGTCCGACCTGGGCTTCCTGCCCGAGGTCACCGAGCTGCTCGACCAGGTTCCGGTCGGCGGTCAGCGCATGCTCTTCTCCGCCACCATGGAGAACGAGATCGGCACCCTGGTCAAGCGCTACCTGAGCAACCCGGTGAGCCACGAGGTCGACAGCGCCCAGGGCAACGTCACCACCATGACGCACCACGTCCTCGTCGTGAAGCCGAAGGACAAGGCGCCGGTCACCTCCGCCATCGCCGCCCGCAAGGGCCGCACGATCATCTTCGTCCGCACCCAGCTGGGCGCCGACCGCATCGCCGAGCAGCTCGTCGAGGCGGGCGTGAAGGCGGACGCGCTGCACGGCGGCATGACGCAGGGTGCCCGTACCCGCGTGCTCGCCGACTTCAAGGACGGTTACGTCAACGCGCTCGTCGCGACCGACGTCGCCGCCCGCGGTATCCACGTCGACGGCATCGACCTGGTGCTGAACGTGGACCCCGCCGGTGACCACAAGGACTACCTGCACCGCTCGGGCCGTACCGCCCGTGCCGGCAAGTCCGGTGTCGTCGTCTCCCTGGCGCTGCCGCACCAGCGTCGCCAGATCTTCCGCCTGATGGAGGACGCGGGCGTCGACGCCTCGCGCCACATCGTCGGCGGCGCGGGCGCCTTCGACCCGGAGGTCGCCGAGATCACCGGCGCCCGTTCGCTGACCGAGGTTCAGGCCGACTCCGCGAACAACGCCGCCAAGCAGGCGGAGCGCGAGGTCGCCGACCTGACCAAGCAGCTGGAGCGCGTCCAGCGCCGCGCCGGTGAGCTCCGCGAGGAGGCCGACCGCCTGGTCGCCCGTGCCGCGCGCGAGCGGGGAGACGACCCCGAGGCAGCAGTCGCCGAGGTCGCCGCCGAGGCCGAGGCCGCGATCGAGGCCGCCGCCTCCGTACCGGAGCAGCCCACAGCGCGCGACGACCGTCGCGACGACCGCGGCAACTTCGACCGCCGGGACAACCGCCGGGACGACCGGGGCGGCGACCGCGGTGGGTACCGCGGCGGCGACCGCGGTGGTGACCGTGGTGGTTTCCAGCGTCGTGACGACCGTTCGTCGGGTGGTTTCCGCCGTGACAACGACCGTCCGTCGTTCAACCGGGACCGTCGTGACGACCGCGGTGGTGACCGTGGTGGTTTCCAGCGTCGTGACGACCGTTCGTCGGGTGGTTTCCGCCGTGACAACGACCGTCCGTCGTTCAACCGGGACCGTCGTGACGACCGCGGTGGTGACCGTGGTGGTTTCCAGCGTCGTGACGACCGCCCGTCGGGTGGTTTCCGCCGCGACAACGACCGTCCGTCGTTCAACCGCGACAACGACCGCCCGTCGTTCAACCGCGACCGTCGTGACGACCGTCCGTCCGGTGGCTTCCGCTCCGGTGGCAGCGACCGTCCGTTCAACCGCGACCGTCGTGACGACCGCCCCTCGGGCGGCTTCCGCTCCGGTGGCAGCGACCGTCCGACCGGCCGCCGCGACGACCACCGCGGTGGCACGGGCACCGGCACCAACACCGGTTCCTTCGGCCGCCGCGACGACAAGCCGCGCTGGAAGCGCAACGGCTGACCTTCACGCGCACGTCGCTGAACAGCTGAACAAGTGAACCGAAAGCGGGCCCGCTCTCCAGGAGCTGGGCCCGCTTTTGATTGACGGGTGGACCCGCTTCGCCACACGGGTGAAGGTCGGAACCGGCCGGCAGATGTACTCCAGGCTCACCTGACGTACACACCTCCTCGGAGGCGACTCCTCAGTACAAGGGCGCGGCCTGCGGGCCGCGCCCTTGCGTCGTGCTGCGCCATGTTTTCCCAGTCGTGACCACGGCGGCGGCATGCGTACTCCGGGGCGAGGGCATCGCTGGGGTCATGACAACAGACATCGGCGAGGACAAGCCACCGCCGGGCGCTTCCGACGAGGAGCGTCTCGCGCAGCTCGGCTACACGCAGACGCTGGCCCGGCGTATGTCGGCGTTTGCCAACTACGCAGTCTCGTTCACGATCATCTCGGTGCTCTCGGGCTGCCTGACGCTGTATCTGTTCGGCATGAACACCGGCGGCCCCGCCGTCATCACCTGGGGCTGGGTCGGCGTCGGCCTGATGACGCTGTTCGTCGGCCTGGCGATGGCGGAGATCTGCTCGGCGTACCCGACCTCCGCCGGGCTCTACTTCTGGGCGCACCGGCTGGCCCCGCCGCGCTCGGCGGCGGCCTGGGCCTGGTTCACGGGCTGGTTCAACGTGCTCGGCCAGGTCGCCGTGACCGCAGGGATCGACTTCGGGGCGGCATCGTTCCTCGGGGCCTATCTGAACCTTCAGTTCGACTTCGAGGTGACGCCCGGCCGGACGATCCTGCTGTTCGCCGCGATCCTGCTGCTGCACGGACTCCTGAACACGTTCGGGGTCCGCATCGTCGCGATCCTGAACAGCGTGAGCGTGTGGTGGCACGTCCTCGGGGTCGCCGTCATCGTCGGCGCCCTCACCTTCGTACCGGATTCGCACCAGTCGGCGTCGTTCGTCTTCACCGAGTTCGTCAACAACACCGGCTGGGGCAGCGGCTTCTACGTCGTGATGATCGGCCTGCTGATGGCCCAGTACACCTTCACCGGCTACGACGCCTCCGCCCATATGACGGAGGAGACCCACGACGCGGCGACGGCGGGGCCGCGCGGCATCGTCCAGTCGATCTGGACCTCCTGGATCGCCGGCTTCGTCCTCCTGCTCGGCTTCACCTTCGCCATCCAGTCGTACGACGGAGCCCTGAACTCCCCGACCGGCGCCCCGCCCGCCCAGATCCTCCTGGACGCCCTCGGCGCCACCACCGGAAAGCTCCTGCTGCTGGTCGTGATCGGCGCGCAGCTGTTCTGCGGGATGGCGTCGGTGACCGCCAACAGTCGCATGATCTACGCGTTCTCCCGGGACGGCGCACTCCCGTTCTCCCACGTCTGGCACACGGTCAGCCCCCGCACCCGCACCCCTGTGGCCGCGGTCTGGCTCGCCGCACTCGGCGCGCTGGCCCTCGGCCTCCCGTACCTGATCAACGTCACCGCGTACGCCGCAGTGACCTCGATCGCGGTGATCGGCCTCTACATCGCGTACGTCATCCCCACCCTGCTCCGCCTCCTGCGCGGCGACGACTTCACCCCGGGTCCCTGGCACCTCGGCCGCTGGTCCCGGCCCATCGGGATCGTCGCGGTGGTGTGGGTGGGGGTCATCACGGTCCTCTTCATGCTGCCGCAGCTGTCCCCCGTCACCTGGGAGACATTCAACTACGCCCCGATCGCCGTCCTGGCCGTCCTGGGTTTCGCGGCGACGTGGTGGGTCGTGTCGGCCCGTCACTGGTTCCTCAAACCGGATCACAAGCACACGAGCGCGGACATCACCGCCGAATGAACGACCCCCAAAGGCGGCTCGACGGGCCCGGCAGCCGATACCCGATCGGCTGCCGGGCCACGGCGGGCTATGCTCAGGGGTGATTCGCCGAGGGCCGTTAGCTCAATTGGCAGAGCAGCGGACTTTTAATCCGTTGGTTGTGGGTTCGAGTCCCACACGGCCTACGCGAGATGGGGAGGGGTTTCGGCCTCTGACCTGCAAGGGAGCGCCCCGCCCGGTTTCGACCGGGCGGGGCGCTCCCTCGTTGACGGGTACCCGCTACGTGCACGGGCGCCCTCCGGCACTTGCGTGTGCCGGAGGGCGCCCGTGGTGTCCGGAGCGGGTGTGTGTCCGTCAGCCACCCGTGGTGGTGGCGATCCGCCGCTCGAAGGCCGCGAACGCGGCTTCCTGACGCCACTGGAC
The DNA here is from genome assembly GCF_026339735.1 of Streptomyces sp. NBC_01669. Lineage (GTDB taxonomy): Bacteria > Actinomycetota > Actinomycetes > Streptomycetales > Streptomycetaceae > Streptomyces > Streptomyces yanii. The sequence goes on along the minus strand of NZ_JAPEQG010000001.1, from coordinate 4,472,467 downwards.
CCGCGCCTTGGCGCTGGCGTCCAGCAGGCGTCGGCACTGCTGCCGCGGGTGGTCCGTACCGGGCCTGTCGTGGCGGCAGGGGCCGGCGAGACGGTAGCCGTCCCGGGTCGGGTTGCCCCGCCAGAGGCCGGCGCCCGGCAGGAAGGCGTACTCCAGGGAGGCCCGCGCGAGGTCCTTCAGGTCGCGGTAGCCGAGGTCGTACGTCGTGGCGGCGTACTGGTACTCGTGGCTGATGTCGATCCGGGAGACGCCGGGGTCGTCGGTGGCCAGCACGACGGGCACGCCGTAGGCGCGGTAGGTGGTGAAGGGGTGGTCGGCGCCCTTGACCCCGAGGATCTGTGCGTTGCTGCTGAACGGGACCTCGACCGCGATCTGCCGGGCGGCCATGGTGCGGGCGAGCTGCCGCCAGTTGTCCTCGTGGACCAGGTCGACACCGTGGCCGATGCGCTCGGCGTGAGCGACGTTCACGGCCTCACCGATGTGGAAGGTCAGGTCCTCGGGCTTGACCAGGCCGGGCCACAACTCGCCCGCGTGCAGGGTGATGTGCGCCTTGGGGTACACGCGGCGCAGGTAGTCGAGCATCCGCATCTGGAGGCTGTAGTTCTGCAGGGAGCTGTCCCAGTCCTCCGGCTGCACCAGATTCACGGCGACGAACCGCTTGTCCCGTTCGGCGAGGCGCAGTCCCAGGGCCATCTGCGTGAAGACCCGCTCGGGCGAACTGCCGCGTGACACCTGGGAGATCCACCGCACTGGAAGCCGGCAGCCGGCCTCCGCGCGGGGCGTGCCGCACTGTGCTGCTGTGCGGAACTCCGCGTCGGACTCGTCCGTCTCCCGGCTCGCCTCGGCGACCAGCTTGTCGAGCTTGCCGCCGGCCAGCAGCTTGCTGTGCAGCCTCGCCAGGTCCGGGTCCCAGCCGACCTCGGCGGCCAGGTCCCTCGCGCCGTCGGACGCGGGGGTCACCATCGTCTCCAGATAGAACTGGTTCTGTTTCGCGACGGTGTCGGCCACTTCGGCGAGGAGCTTGCCCCGGTGGCGCCAGGTGACCTCGCCGAACTTCCCGAACGTGTCGAAGAAGTGGTCGTGCCCCGACTGCCCCGGCGGGAAGTCCTGCATGGACCACGCCTGCAGCACCGAGCGGCGGAAGGGGCCGTCGGACAGGGCGTCCGAAGCCGGTCGCCGGCCGGGGCCGCACGGCGGCTGCACCGCGGTCAGCGTCGTGCCGTCGATGCACAGTCCGTCTTCCGCGGCGAGTGAGATGAGGTATTCGGTCGAAACGGCACCGGACAGGTGGTTGTGCAGGTCCCCTCCCTTCGGCAGTGCTGTGAAGAAGGCCTTCAGCGCGGCCGGATCGTGCCGGATCGTGGCGAGCCGCGCGGAGGCCAGGGACTCCCCACGGGTGGGCGCGGGCAGGGGTGCGGCAGCGGGGGACCGCGTGGCGGCCACCGGCTGCGCGGCGGCGGGCAGCGAGCCCGGCAGCAGGGTCAGGACGGCGAGGGCGCCGAGACCGATCGGGGCCAGGGGGCCACGCGGGCGGCGCACGGAGCGGCGGTTCACGAAGATCACCTGCGCATGATCCCGAGTTCGGACGGCGCTGAACGCGCGACGGGCGGGCACCTGGCCGGGACCACCCGGCCGAGTGATCACGCCCACGTCCTGCTGTCCCCTCCCGGCGGTCCACGAGCGCCTGGCGCACGCACCTGTCCGTCGGCTGCCTGCTCCTCGGCCGGTGCGGGTCCGGTACGGCCTGTGCCCTCGCGGACGGCCGGCCGTCCGTCGGGGGGATGGCCGGCCGCGCGGCTCACGCATGACCGTCGGCGGTCGGACCGGGCGCGCCGGGGGAGTCGACGAGAGGACGGCGCCGGGTGGGTGTGGCGCCCCGTGCGGAACGGGGCGCCACACCCACGTACGCCTGTCGGCCCTCAGTCCTCGCCCTCCAGGTCCCCCTCCGTCTCCAGGAACGCCTGGCGCAGCGCCTCCAGTACCGCAGGGTCCGGCTTGGCCCACATGCCGCGGGACTCGGCCTCCAGGAGGCGTTCCGCGATGCCGTGCAGGGCCCAGGGGTTGGCCTGCTGCAGGAATTCGCGGTTGGTCGGGTCCAGGACGTACGTCTCGGTGAGCTTGTCGTACATCCAGTCGGCGACCACGCCCGTCGTCGCGTCGTAGCCGAAGAGGTAGTCGACCGTCGCGGCGAGTTCGAAGGCGCCCTTGTAGCCGTGGCGGCGCATCGCCTCGATCCACTTGGGGTTGACCACGCGGGCGCGGAAGACGCGGGACGTCTCCTCGACGAGGGTGCGGGTGCGGACCGTCTCCGGGCGGGTGGAGTCGCCGATGTACGCCTCCGGGGCCGTGCCGCGCAGGGCGCGGACCGTGGCCACCATGCCGCCGTGGTACTGGAAGTAGTCGTCCGAGTCCGCGATGTCGTGCTCGCGGGTGTCCGTGTTCTTGGCGGCCACGGCGATGCGCTTGTACGCCGTCTCCATCTCGTCGCGGGCCGGGCGCCCGTCGAGTTCGCGGCCGTAGGCGTACCCGCCCCAGACGGTGTAGACCTCGGCGAGGTCGGCGTCGGTGCGCCAGTCGCGGCTGTCGATGAGCTGGAGGAGACCCGCTCCGTACGTACCGGGGCGGGAGCCGAAGATGCGGGTGGTGGCCCGGCGTTCGTCGCCGTGTTCGGCGAGGTCGGCCTGGGCGTGCGCCCGGATGTGGTTCTGCTCGGCCGGTTCGTCGAGGGACGCGGCGAGGCGTACCGCGTCGTCGAGCAGGCCGATGGTGTGCGGGAACGCGTCCCGGAAGAAGCCGGAGATGCGCAGCGTCACATCGATGCGCGGGCGGCCCAGCTCGGCGAGGTCGATCGGTTCCAGGCCGGTGACGCGGCGCGAGGCGTCGTCCCAGACCGGGCGGATGCCGAGCAGCGCCAGTGCCTCGGCGACGTCGTCGCCGGAGGTGCGCATCGCGCTGGTGCCCCACAGGGAGAGGCCGACCGAGGTGGGCCACTCGCCGTTGTCGGTGCGGTAGCGCTCCAGGAGCGAGTCGGCCAGGGCCTGGCCGGTCTCCCAGGCGAGGCGGGACGGGACCGCCTTCGGGTCGACGGAGTAGAAGTTGCGGCCGGTCGGCAGGACGTTGACCAGGCCGCGCAGCGGGGAGCCGGACGGGCCCGCCGGCACGAAGCCGCCGTTCAGGGCGTGGACGGTGTGGTCGAGTTCGGCGGTGGTGGCGGACAGCCGGGGGACCACCTCGCGGGCGGCGAAGTCGAGGATGTCCCTGACCGCTTGAGGGTGGGCCGCCGCCACGGTCGCAACCGCCGCCGGGTCCCAATCCGCGTCCTCCATTGCCTGGACCAGTGCGCGTGCCTGCTCCTCGGCCTCGTCCGCCGTGGTGCGGGTGGCGGCGGACTCGTCCAGCCCGAGTGCCTCGCGCAGGCCGGGCAGCGACGCCGTACCACCCCAGATCTGGCGGGCGCGCAGGATCGCCAGGACCAGGTTGACCCGGTCCGCACCGGCCGGGGCGCCGCCCAGGACGTGCAGCCCGTCGCGGATCTGGGCGTCCTTGATCTCGCAGAGCCAGCCGTCCAGATGCATGATGAATTCGTCGAAGCCCTCGTCGTCCGGGCGGTCGTCGAGCCCCAGGTCGTGGTCGAGCTTGGCGGCCTGGATCAGGGTCCAGATCTGAGCGCGGATCGCGGGTAGTTTCGCAGGGTCCATCGCGGCGATCTGGGCGTGTTCGTCGAGGAGTTGCTCCAGGCGCGCGATGTCGCCGTAGCTGTCCGCGCGGGCCATCGGCGGCACGAGGTGGTCGATCAGGGTGGCGTGGACGCGGCGCTTGGCCTGCGTGCCCTCGCCCGGGTCGTTCACCAGGAACGGGTAGACGAGCGGGAGATCGCCCAGTGCGGCGTCCGGGCCGCAGGCGGCGGACAGGCCCGCGTTCTTGCCGGGCAGCCACTCCAGGTTGCCGTGCTTGCCGAGGTGGATCATCGCGTCGGCCCCGAAACCGCCGTCGTCCTGCGCCGCCGCGATCCAGCGGTACGCGGCCAAGTAGTGGTGCGAGGGCGGCAGATCGGGGTCGTGGTAGATCGCGATCGGGTTCTCGCCGAAGCCGCGCGGCGGCTGGATGAGAATGAGGAGGTTCCCGCGGCGCAGGGCGGCGAGCACGATGTCGCCCTCGGGGTTGCGGGAGCGGTCCACGAACATCTCGCCGGGGGGCGGGCCCCAGTGCTGCTCGACGGCGTCGCGGAGTTCTTCCGGCAGTGTGGCGTACCAGCGCCGGTAGTCGGCGGCCGGGATCCGGACCGGGTTGCGGGCCAGCTGCTCCTCGGTCAGCCACTCCTGGTCGTGGCCGCCGGCTTCGATCAGGGCGTAGATCAGCTCGTCGCCGTCGCCGGAGACCAGGCCGGGGAGGTCGGCTTCGGGGCCGAAGTCGTAGCCCTCGGCGCGCAGCCGGCGCAGCAGGGCGACCGCGCTGGCCGGAGTGTCGAGGCCGACCGCGTTGCCGATACGGGAGTGCTTCGTCGGATACGCGGAGAGGACGAGCGCCAGGCGCTTGTCCGCGGCCGGGATGTGGCGCAGCCGTGCGTGGCGTACGGCAATTCCGGCGACGCGTGCGGCGCGTTCGGTGTCGGCGACGTACGCGGGCAGCCCGTCCTCGTCGATCTCCTTGAAGGAGAACGGGACGGTGATCAGCCGGCCGTCGAACTCGGGGACCGCGATCTGGCTGGCCGCGTCCAGCGGGGAGACGCCCTCGTCGTTGTCCTCCCAGTCGCTGCGCGAACTGGTCAGGCAGAGAGCCTGCAGGATCGGCACGTCGAGTCCGGTGAGCGCACCCGCGTCCCAGGACTCGTCGTCGCCGCCCGCCGATGCCTCGGCGGGCCGGGTGCCGCCCGCGGCGAGGACGGTGGTGACGATGGCGTCGGCGGCGCGCAGTTCGTCGATGAGTGCGGGTTCCGGGGTGCGCAGCGAGGCGACGTACAGGGGGAGGGCGCGGGCGCCCGTGTCCTCGATCGACCGGCAGAGCGTGTCGACGAACGCGGTGTTCCCGCTCATGTGGTGGGCGCGGTAGTAGAGCACCGCGATGGTCGGGCCTTCGGTGGCGCGCGCGGTGCGCTCCAGGGGGCCCCAGGACGGCGCGGGTGCCGGGGGTTCGAAGCCGTGGCCGGTCAGCAGCACGGTGTCGGAGAGGAACCGGGCCAGCTGGTCCAGATTGGCCGGGCCGCCGTGTGCCAGGTAGGCGTGGGCCTCGGCGGCGATCCCGATCGGGACGGTGGAGGCGGCCATCAGCTGGGCGTCGGGGGCCTGTTCGCCGGTGAGGACGACGACCGGCCTGCCGGTGGCGAGGACGTGGTCGAGCCCTTCCTGCCAGGCGCGGACACCGCCGAGGAGGCGTACGACGACGAGGTCGGTGCCGTCGAGGAGAGCGGGGAGGTCGTCGAGCGGCAGGCGCGAGGGGTTGGCGTAGCGGTAGGTCACCGGACCGTCCGCGGCGCGGGCGCTGAGCAGGTCGGTGTCGGACGTCGACAGGAGCAGGATCATGCGGCGTCGGGCCTTCCTCGGGGTGTCCACGCCCCGGGCGGTGTCGGAATGGGGTCTCCCCTGCTCGAGCGGGATCGAGAGCTCGGGGAAGGGAGTTCCTGACTCGCCCGGCCGCCCAGGCCGGACTCACAGTGGCGGGACCGCGCCGGACTTGCACCGGGCTTCCTCCCCTATCGCCGTCTCCGGCGATGCCGGGCCGGGTGGCCCGCTGCTAGGCATAGTAAGGGCCTTGCATCAGATGGGATTCATACAGCTCAGAATGATTGGTCGGTATGCTCGCCGCCATGTCCACTTCCGACACCCCGCCTTCGGCCCCGGGGGAGCCCGTCTCCCGTGACCGCGGCGATGCCTGCCCGGGGTCGCTGCGGCTCCACCGGGCGGACGACGGGGCGCTGGCGCGGGTCCGGATCCCCGGCGGCGTGCTGACTGCCCGACAGGCGGACGCGCTCCACGGGGCCGCGCGGGAGTTGGGCGACGGTGAGCTGCATCTCACTTCGCGGGGCAATGTCCAGTTGCGCGGCCTCGGCCAGGAGTGCGGCGGACGGCTCGCCGAACTCCTGGGCGGGGCCGGGCTGCTGCCGTCCCGGAGCCATGAGCGGATACGTAACGTCGTGGCCTCCCCGCTCTCCGGGCTCGACGGCCGGGGACACCGGGATGTCAGGCCGTGGCTGACCGCGCTGGACGCGCTGTTGTGCGGAAGTGACAAAGCGGCCGGACTGTCCGGCCGCTTTCTCTTCGCGCTGGACGACGGCCGTGGTGACGTCGATGCCCTGGGTGCGGATGTGACGTTGCTGGGGCAGAGCGACGGGAGCGCGCTCCTGCGGATCGGGGCTGCGGAGGCAGTGCTGAGGGTCTCCGGGGACGATGCGCCGCGCGCGGCGCTGATCGCCGCCGAGACGTTTCTGGAGGCAGCGCAGGAGACGGGCGCCTGGCGGGTGAGTGAACTGCCGTTCGCTGCCGCAGAGTTGCTGGAGCCGATGAGGGCGGCGCTGCGGGTGGCCGGTGCTGCGGAGCGCGTACCGCCGCCGGCGGCGGCGCAGGAGCCCGCGTACGGCGTCGTCGGCACCGCGGCCTGTGTGGGGGTGCCGCTCGGGCGGCTCACCGGTGCGCAGTGGAAGAGCCTGTCCCGCGTGGGCCGCGAGGTGCGGCTGACCCCGTGGCGGAGCGTCGTCGTGACGGGCGTGACGCCCGGCGGCGCGGCTGCGCGGCTGCGCGAGTGGGGCGCGGCCGGACTGATCGTTGGACCCGACTCCGCGTGGACGGGGGTCGGTGCGTGCATCGGCCGGCCCGGCTGTGCGAAGTCCCTGGCAGATGTGCGGGGCGACGCGGAGGCCTTCGTACGGACCGCCGGAGAGCCCCTTGCCGGGCAGCTCCCCGTTCACTGGTCCGGCTGCGAACGCCGCTGCGGTCACCCCAAGGGCGCCTGGGCCGACGTCGTCGCCGTTCCCGGCGGGCACCGGGTGACCCGGGTCCGCGGCGGCGAACGGGACGCTCCCGTGACGGTCCACGGCAGCCCGTCCGACCTGGCCGCCGCGGTGAACGCCGCCCGCCGCACACGTATCTGAACCACCGACCCGAGGGCGCTGCAGCCCGACCACCGACCGGAGAGAGCGAAACCACCGTGTTCCAGTACGAGAAGGACGGACCGGCGATCTACCGCCAGTCCTTCGCCACCATCCGCGCCGAGGCGGATCTCGCGGGGCTGCCCGCCGACGTCAGCCAGGTCGCGGTCCGCATGATCCACGCCTGCGGCATGGTCGACCTCGTACGCGACATCGACTTCACCCCGGGGGTCGTGGCCGGTGCCCGCGCGGCGCTGCGCTCCGGTGCGCCGATCCTGTGCGACGTGGCCATGGTCGCCAGCGGGGTCACCCGCAAGCGGCTGCCCGCCGACAACGAGGTCATCTGCACCCTGTCGGACCCCACGGTCCCCGATCTCGCCAGGAAGCTCGGCACGACCCGCAGCGCCGCCGCGATGGAGCTGTGGCGGGACCGCATGGAGGGGGCGGTGGTGGCCGTGGGCAACGCACCGACCGCCCTGTTCCGGCTGCTTGAGATGATCGAGGAAGGCGCTCCGCGCCCGGCCGCCGTCATCGGTGTGCCCGTCGGCTTCGTCGGAGCCGCCGAGTCCAAGGACGCCCTGGCCGACCACCCGTCCGGTCTGGAACACCTGGTCGTGCGGGGCCGTCGCGGCGGCAGCGCCATAGCCGCGGCCGCGCTCAACGCGATCGCCAGCGAGGAAGAGTAAGAGTGAGCGAGCAGAACACGGGCCGGCTGTACGGGGTGGGGCTCGGTCCCGGCGATCCGGCACTGATGACCGTACGCGCCGTGCAGACCATCGCCGAGGCCGATGTCATCGCCTACCACAGCGCCCGTCACGGACGGTCCATCGCGCGCTCCATCGCCGCCGAGCACATCCGCGCGGACCACATCGAGGAGAAGCTGGTCTATCCGGTCACGACGGAGACCACCGACCACCCGGGCGGCTACCGGGGTGCGATGGAGGAGTTCTACAGCGAGGCCGCGGCCCGGCTGGCGGTGCACCTGGACGCCGGGCGGACGGTGGCGGTGCTCGCCGAGGGCGACCCGATGTTCTACGGCTCGTACATGCACATGCACAAGCGGCTCGCCGACCGGTATCCCACCGAGGTGATCCCCGGGGTCACGTCGGTCAGCGCCGCCGCCGCCCGGCTCGGCACCCCGCTCGCCGAGGGCGAGGAGGTGCTGACGATCCTGCCCGGCACGCTGCCGGAGGAGGAGCTGACGGCCCGCCTGGCCGCCACCGACGCCGCCGTGGTGATGAAGCTGGGGCGCACGTTCCCCGCCGTGCGGCGCGCCTTCGAGGCCTCCGGGCGACTGGACGAGGCGCACTACGTGGAGCGCGCCACGATGGCCGGGGAGCGCACCGGCGATCTCGCGGGCACCGACCCGGATTCCGTTCCGTACTTCGCTGTTGCGGTGCTGCCCAGCCGGATCGACGCGCCCCGGCCGGAGGCGGCCGAGGACGCGGAGCGCGTGGGTGAGGTCGTGGTCGTCGGGACCGGTCCCGCCGGTCCGCTGTGGCTGACCCCGGAGTCCCGCGGGGCGCTGGCCGCCGCCGACGATCTCGTCGGCTACACCACGTACCTGGACCGCGTCCCGGTCCGCCCGGGACAGGCGCGCCACGGCTCCGACAACAAGGTGGAGTCGGAGCGTGCCGAGTTCGCCCTCGACCTGGCCCGGCGCGGACGCCGCGTGGCCGTGGTCTCGGGCGGCGACCCGGGGATCTTCGCCATGGCGACCGCCGTCCTGGAGGTCGCCTCGCAGGACGCGTACGCGAAGGTGCCCGTGCGGGTGCTGCCCGGGGTGACCGCGGCCAACGCCGCCGCAGCCCGCGCGGGCGCGCCGCTCGGCCACGACTACGCCACGATCTCGCTCTCCGACCGGCTCAAGCCGTGGGAGGTGATCGCCACCCGGCTGCGCGCGGCCGCGGCGGCGGACCTGGTGCTGGCGCTGTACAACCCGGGTTCGCGCACCCGCACCGAGCAGGTCGGCAAGGCCCGTGACCTGCTGCTGGAGCACCGTTCGCCGGATACTCCGGTGGTGGTGGGCCGGGATGTGGGCGGGCCTTCGGAGAGCGTACGCATCGTCACCTTGGCGGAGCTGGAACCGGCCGAGGTCGACATGCGGACGATCCTGCTGGTCGGGTCCTCGCAGACGCGGTCGGTGCGGCGGGGGGACGGTCAGCAGATCGTGTGGACACCGCGACGGTATCCGGAGGTCTGACGGCATCTCAGCCGTGCAGGACGGACAGCCAGTCCACGGCGAGTTCCGGCGTGGGGACCACGGGAACGCCGTCCGGGACCGGCGGCCGGCGGACCACCACCACCGGAACACCGGCCTCCCGGGCCGCGGTCAGTTTCGGCGCGGTGGCGTCGCCCCCGCTGTCCTTGGTGACGAGGACATCGATGCGGTGACGGCGGATCAGTTCGCGCTCCCCGTCGAGGGTGAACGGCCCCCGGTCCAGCAGGACCTCCATCCGCGCCGGGTGCGGTCCGTCGGGGGCGTCCACCGACCGCATCAGGAACCACTGCGAGTCGAGACCGGCGAAGGCGGCGAGCCCCATCCGGCCCGTGGTCAGGAAGACCCGCTGCCCGAGCCCGGGCAGCGCCTGCGCCGCCTCGGCCAGGGATCCGACCGGGTGCCAGCGGTCGCCGTCCGTGGGCACCCAGCCGGGGCGGCGCAGAGCGAGCAGGGGAACATGGGCAGCGGCGGCGGCCGACGCCGCATGGAAACTGATCGTCCCGGCGAAAGGATGGGTGGCATCGATGAGCGCGTCGACCCGGTGCGTACGCAGCCACGCGGCGAGCCCCTCGGCTCCGCCGAACCCGCCCACCCGCACCTCGCCGGGCGGCAGCTTCGGACTGGCCACCCGTCCGGCCAGCGAACTGGTGACCCGGGCCCCGGCCGGGAGCGCCCCGGCCAGATGCTCGGCGAGACGGCGGGCCTCCGTGGTGCCACCGAGGACGAGTACGTGCATGGGATCGGTCCAGACATGAGTGAGGCGAGGGGCGGGCGCAGCGCCCAACTCAAACACACCGGTCTGCGGCCCGGCTGGACGACCGGTGCCTGTGCGACCGCGGCCACGACCGCCGCGTACACCGCCCTGCTGAGCGGCGACTTCCCCGATCCGGTGACCGTCGTCCTGCCCAAGGGCCAGAGCCCGGCGTTCGCGCTGGCGGTGGAGGAGCTCGCCGGCGACCGGGCGACGGCCGGCGTGGTCAAGGACGCGGGAGACGACCCGGACGTGACGCACGGCGCGCTGGTACGGGCCACGGTGCGCCGGCTGCCGCCGGGTTCGGGCGTGGTGTTCCGGGCCGGTCCGGGCGTGGGCACTGTGACCCGCCCCGGTCTGCCGCTCGACGTCGGCGAGCCCGCGATCAACCCGATGCCGCGGCAGATGATGCGCGACCACATCGCGCGCGTGGCGGCGGACCACGGGGACACGGGCGACGTCGAGATCACCGTGTCCGTCGATCACGGCGAGGAGATCGCCCGGTCCACGTGGAATCCGCGCCTCGGCATCCTGGGCGGCCTGTCGATCCTCGGCACGACCGGGATCGTCGTCCCCTACTCCTGCTCGGCGTGGATCGACTCGATCCGCCGGGGCGTGGACGTGGCCCGCGCCGCGGGGCACACGCATGTGGCGGGGTGCACGGGGTCGACCTCGGAGAAGACCGTCGTCGCCGAGTACGGCCTGCCGGAGATCGCCCTGCTCGACATGGGCGACTTCGCGGGGGCGGTGCTCAAGTACGTACGCAGGCATCCGGTGGACCGGCTGACGGTCTGTGGCGGCTTCGCGAAGCTGTCGAAGCTCGCGGCGGGCCATCTGGATCTGCACTCCGCCCGCTCCCAGGTCGACAAGGGGTTCCTCGCCGAACTATCCCGGCAGGGCGGCGCGGACGCGTCGCTGACCGCCGAGGTGGCGGACGCCAACACGGGTCTGGCCGCTCTTCAGCTGTGCGCGGCGGCCGGGGTCCCGCTGGGTGACCTGGTCGCGGCGGCCGCCCGCGACCAGGCGCTGTCGGTGCTGCGCGGGGCGCCGGTGGCCGTGGACGTCATCTGCATCGACCGGGCGGGCACGGTCGTCGGCCGCAGCGACGTGCGCTGACGCGGTCGGCGCCGCCCGTCAGCAGACGTGCCGGTCGCGCTCGGCCGAGTACAGGTGGCTGTCGCGGAACTGCTCGGCGCCGAGCGTGCGGCCGACCATGATGACGGCGGTACGGATCACCCCCGCGGCCTTCACCTGCTCGGCGATGTCACTCAGCGAACCGCGCAGGATCAGCTCGTCCGGGCGGGACGCCATGGCCACCACGGCGGCCGGGCAGTCGGCCCCGTAGTGCGGCAGCAGCTCCTCGACGACCCGGTCGACGTACCGGGCGGCCAGGTGCAGCACGATCAGCGCACCGCTGCGGCCGAGCGTGGCCAGGTCCTCGCCCTCCGGCATGGCGGTGGCGCGGTGGGCGATCCGGGTGAGGATGACGGTCTGGCCGACGGTCGGCACGGTCAGCTCCCGCTTGAGGGCCGCGGCGGCCGCCGCGAACGCCGGCACACCGGGCACCACTTCGTACGGCACACCTGCCGTGTCGAGCCGCCGCATCTGCTCGGCGACCGCGCTGAAGACGGACGGGTCGCCGGAGTGCAGCCGGGCCACGTCCTGCCCGTTCCCGTGGGCGCGCACCAACTCGTCGGTGATCTCGTCGAGGTTGAGCTGCGCGGTGTCGACGAGGCGGGCGTCCGGCGGGCATTCGGCGAGCAGTTCGCGGGGGACCAGGCTGCCCGCGTACAGACAGACCTGACAGGCGGCGAGCGTGCGGGCGCCGCGCACCGTGATCAGGTCGGCGGCGCCGGGCCCGGCGCCGATGAAGTACACGGTCATCTGTTCTCTCCTGACGAGGACGGTATCGAGGGGGTGCCGACGGGCTTGCGCACGGACCACTGGGTGACCGGCATGGCCTGGCGCCAGCCGGTGAAGCCGCCGACCGGCACGGCGTGCGCCACCGCGAGCCGCACCAGCTCGCCGCCGTGGCGCCGGTACCGCTCGGCGAGCAGCGCCTCGGACTCCAGCGTGACGGTGTTGGCGACCAGCCGTCCGCCGGGGGGCAGCGCGTCCCAGCAGGCGTCGAGCAGCCTCGGCACGGTCAGCCCGCCGCCGATGAAGACGGCGTCCGGCACCGGCAGTCCGGCCAGTGCTTCCGGTGCCCGGCCGGTGACCACGCGCAGCGCGGGGACGCCGAGCCGGTCCGCGTTACGGGCGATGCGTCCGGCCCGCACCGGGTCGCGTTCGACGGTGACGGCACGGCAGGACGGGTGGGTGCGCATCCACTCGACCGCGATCGACCCGGAACCGCCGCCGATGTCCCACAGCAGTTCGCCGGGCGCCGGGGCCAGTGCCCCGAGCGTGGCGGCGCGGACATGCCGCTTGGTGAGCTGACCGTCGTGCTCGTACGCGTCGTCCGGCAGCCCGGGTACGGCGCCGAGCCGCAGCGCGTCCGGCGCACGACGGCACTCGACCGCGATGACGTTGAGCGGATCGCCCGCCGGATGCGCCCAGCCGTCGGCCGTACCCATGACACAGTCCTCGGCCTCGCCGCCGAGCTGTTCCAGCACCCCCATCGGGCTGGGGCCGAAGCCGCGTTCGCGCAGCAGCGCGGCCACGTCGGCGGGGGTTCCGGCGCCCGCGCTCAGCACCAGCAGGCGTCGGCCCTCGTGCAGGGCGGCGGCCAGGCGGGCGGCGGGCCTGCCCACCAGCGTGACGACCTCGGTGTCCTCCAGCGGCCAGCCGAGCCGGGCGCAGGCGTAGGAGACGGAGGACGGATGCGGCAGGACGCGGAGGTTCCCGGCGCCCAACTCCTCGCAGAGGGCGCGCCCGATGCCGTAGAACATGGGGTCGCCACTGGCGAGTACGGCGATGCGGAGCCCCTGGTGCGCGGCCAGGAGACCGGGCACGGCGGGCCGCAGCGGCGAGGGCCAGGGCACCCGCTGTCCCGCGCACTCCGGCGGCAGCAGCTCCAACTGCCGTGCGCCGCCGATCAGTACCTCGGCGCGGAGCAGTGCCGTGCGCGAGGTCCCGGGCAGTCCCTCCCACCCGTCGGCACCGATCCCGACGACGGTGGGCGCAGGGGGCGGGGGTATTGCGGGCTCTGCGGGGATCACGGCCGGTACCTCGGTGTTCGGGGGGTTTGACGCAGCCGAAACTCTACTGTTCGCGCTGACCGCTGAGATCGTTCCCGGCAGGTGAGCATCGCCATACGTACGTCGGAACGCCTCGGGCCGGCCGACGCTTCTCCTGACGCCCCTGCCCGGTCCGCGCGCCGGGCAGGGGCGTTCGGGGCCGACAGGCTCTCAGAAGTCGAAGACGGGCCCCGCGGTCGCCTCCATGACGCAGGCGTTCGGGTAGGTGCGCTGCCAGTCCAACGCGGCGCCGTTGTACGTCCCCTGCGCGGTGACCGTGACGGGGTCGTGGATCAGGGGGCACGGGTGCGGGTTGCCGGGCAGTTCGTCGAGGTCGCCCCCGGCCTCGTTCAGGGCGGCGCAGGCCTCCGCCGCCTTCGGGTGGTGACTCCGGGAGGTGAGCGGACACTGGAGGCCGATGCCGCGGATCCAGGTGTTTTCGCTGCCGGAGACCGTCAGGAAGAGGCTGCTCTCCCGGGCGTCGGCGTGCGCCGCGGGAGTCAGGAGCAGGGGCGTGGCCAGGGCGGCTGCGGCCAGCGAGGCCGCGGCCAGACACCGGGCGACGGAAGAGACGATCATGGTCTGAGTAACGAACAGCCGGTCGCGAGGACACGAGCGGCGTCCTTTCCGGGAGGAGTGAGCGGAGGCCTCCGGCATGCCGTTCGATCCGTTGGGGACAGCTCATGTCCGTAGGGCCGCCGCACTCAGCCGGGTGCCCCGCCGGAGTATCCTGGACGTACCGAGGACATTCCGTACATGAGTTTCCGAGCCTGTGTCGTTCTCGGCGATTCACCACACCGGGCCGGTGTACACCGGCCCGGGGCAGGGTCCGCGTCATGACTGCGACCATTGTGTACACGCCCGCGGTCGACGACCGGACCTTCTCTTCGTCCTCGTTGCCGCCGCGCCTCTCGCTGGCCCCGGCCGGCACCGCTCCTGCTCTGCTGGACGGTGCGTGGTGGCCGCGTTCTCGCGATCTGACGGCGGAACTTCCCGCGCTGACAGCGGTGCTCGACCCGCTGTGGGGGCGGATCACCCGCGTGACGGTGAACCCCACCGTCTGGCCCGTGATCCCACGGAAGGTGCCCGTCCAGGGGCACGTGGTCCACGTCGGCTGGTTCAAGCCCGAACAGGACCCGAACACGTTGCTGCTCCTCTCCTACACCATCGGCCGCTGGGACCTGCTGGTGATCCCGCCGCAGACGGACCCGGGTACCGCCGCCTGGCTGCTGACCGCAGCCGCTGATCCGGCGCGGAGCCTCACCGCGAGCGGGCTGATGCGGGAGGCCGAACTCTTCCGGGCCGCGGCCGAGGCCGACTGGGACCTCGTCCGTGAGACGGTCTGGGACTCCGAAGGCGGCCACAGCGCCCGTCCGGCCTCACGACGCCTTGTCGGAGCAGCCGTCGCCCGGGCGCCGGGCCCGACGGAAGGGATGTGAGGGCATGGTTTTCATCGACCTGCGCGTGCGGAGGAGTGGCTCGCCATGACGTCGGATGCGCACGCTCATACCCGTACCGATGACGCGGCGCCGCTCCTGCTCCTCTCGGACACGAGCAGCCAGCCGATCGTTCCCGGGACCGCGGTGCTGCGGATGGAGACGACCTCCAACCGTGAGGGGACCTTCGACGGTGCGTGGTGGCCGCGTTCCCGCGACATAGCGTCCCAGCTGCCCTGCCTGATCGACGCCTTGGTCGCCCGGCTGGGACCCGTCGCGCGGGTCGGTCTGGACGCGAGCGCCTGGGACGATGCGCCGGGCCACCTGGTGATCGGTGGTCGGACCGTCCGTATCGACTGGTCCGCCGTCGACGACAGCACGATGATCGTCACGCGTGGCCATCAGGACCACTTCTCGTTCCTGGTGATCCCGCCACAGGCCGGCGCGGCCGCCGCGCGCGTAGCGATGGCCATGGCCGTGCAGGACGGCAACAGCGCGTCCGCGGAGCAGATCCTCATGGGCACGGGCATCGTTCCCGCTCCACCGAGCTGACGCGCACATGGAAGCGACTCCGATGGTCTCGCCACCGGAGCCTTTCCAGGGCGCCACACGTGAGAGTGTTACTGCCTTTTATAGTACACCCATAATTCGGTCTTAAATGGGTCATTTCCCGTTCTACTCCGCCTACTCCGCATTGCCGTGCCACTGCCCCTCGACACGGAACCAGAGCCCCGGCGCATAGATTGCATGGATGACCGGGGCTTCCCCCTTCGCCACCTGCAGGATTCTCAAAATTCCGCTCGGGAGCACGTCGTACTCGTAGACCATCTCGGAGTCGCGCTCCGTGATGTCCGCATAGGAGATGTCCGCCACGCCCCCCTCCGCGTATTCCTTGGGGGGACGATTCTCCACCAACTTGATGAAAACACCCATGCTTTGACGGTAGGACCGCCGAGGCCGCCGCGCTCGCCGGGCGGCACCCGACGGCCGAGGAACCGGAGGGCGGTCAGTGCCGGCCGGCCGGCGCGATGTTCTGGTTGGCGTGGAAGAAATTGTCGGGGTCGTACACCTGCTTGACGGCCGCGAGCCGGTCGTAGTGGTCGCCGTAGGTGGCCCGTACCCGGTCCTGGGACTCGCCCGCGCCCATGAAGTTCACGTACGTCCCGCCCATCGACTGCGGATGCAGCTCCTCCCAGTAGTCCACGCACCACTGCCTGATCGCCTCGGCGTTGTCCGGGTCGGGGTCGATGCCCGCGATGACGCCGGACCAGACGGCGTCCCGGTACGCCCAGGCCGTGTCGTCCGGGCCGATCCGGTGGGCGGCCCCGTCGACCGGGTACAGGTGCGTCGTCGACAGGTCCGTGGGGAGGTTCTCGGCGTACTTGGCGTGGACGGCGATGGCGTCGTCCGTGATCCGGTCGAAGAAGTTGCCCCGCCAGTACCACTGCAGTCCGCTCGGGAGCAGTGCGTCGAACATGGTCTGGAGCGCCGGGTAGGGCATCGGCGAGGTGAAGTGGAAGGCGGGCGGACCCGGTTCGTCCACGACCTTCAGGGTGGCGTCGAGGAGCTCGGGGTCGCCGGTCCAGCACCAGACGACGCCGCACATCTTCTGGCCGTGGATCTCCTCGGGGAACGGCGGGCCGGGCGGGACGGTGAGCGCCAAGAAGAAGCCGTTCAGGTCCTCGGGCGCCTGCGGCAGGAAGTCCCGGTACCACTCGAGGACTTCGCGGATCCGGTCGACCGGCCACACGGTGATCGCGACGCCCACGGTGTCCACCGGGTGCAGCCGGAGGTCGAACGAGGTGACGATGCCGAAGTTCCCGCCTCCGCCGCGCAGCGCCCAGAACAGGTCGGAGTTCTCGTTCTCGTTCGCGGTGACGTGGCTGCCGTCGGCCAGGACGACGTCCGCCGCGAGAAGGTTGTCCACGGTCAGGCCGTACCTGCGGGTGAGATAGCCGTGGCCGCCGCCGAGGGTGAGGCCGACGACCCCGGTCGTCGACAGGATTCCGGAGGGAGTGGCCAGGCCGAACGCGTGGGCGGCGTGGTCGAGATCGCCGAGCAGGGTGCCGCCGCCGACCCGGCCGGTCCGGGCGGCGGGATCGATGTGCACCCAGCGCATCGGTGACAGGTCGAGGGTGACGCCGTCGTCCACCAGGCACAGACCGGCTCCGCTGTGTCCGCCGCCCCGCACGGCGAGTTCGAGACCTTCGTCGCGGACGAAGTCCACCGCGGCCATGACGTCCGCCGCGTCCGCGCACCGCACCACGGCGGCCGGACGCCGGTCGATCATGCCGTTGTAGATCGTGCGGGCGTCGCGGTACTCCGGGTCCTGCGGGCCGATGACCGGACCGCGCAACGCGGCCCTCATCGCTGCGAGCGTGGTGGAGTCCATGACCATCTCCTTGCCGCGGGTGCGGACCGCTGTCCTCTCCACGCTCCCGCCGGTCGGAGGGCCGTGCAATCGGCAGGCGCGGCGCAAAGAGCGGGATGCGGTGTGCGGGAGGTCAGGAGCGGTGGCGGGTTGCCCGGACGGGCGCACCATGAATCCATGGACGGACCCCTTGGTGATGTGAGCCCGCCGGGGCGCCTCGCAGAGCCCGGCGAGGGCATCAGCCCGGAGGAACTCGCGCTCGCCGCCCGCAACCACGGTCTGCCGCTGGAGGCGCTGCGCTACGACATCACCCCGCCCGGACTGCACTACGTGCTGGTCCACTACGACATCCCGAGATCCGGGACGGCTCCGCGCAGCTCACCGTGCACGGCAGGGTCCGGACGCCGCTGGCACTGGACCTGGACGCGCTGCGGTCGTTCCCGGCCGTCACACTGCGCGTCACGATGGAGTGCGCGGGCAATGGCCGGGCCCGGCTCGTACCGCGGCCGGTGAGCCAGCCGTGGCTGGTCGAGGCGGTCGGTACGGCGGAGTGGACGGGCGTGCCGCTGCGGCTGCTGCTCGCCGAGGCCGGGGTCGAGCCGGACGCCGTCGAGGCGGTGTTCTGCGGTGCCGACCACGGTATCGAGCGGGGCGTCGAGCAGGACTACCGGCGGAGCCTGCCGGTGGACGTGGCCACCGGCGACACACCGGAGGTGCTGGTGGCGTACGCGATGAACGGCGGTCCGCTGCCGCCGCAGCACGGCCATCCGCTGCGGCTGGTGGTGCCCGGCTGGTACGGGATGGCGCACGTGAAATGGCTTCGGGAGATCCGGCTCACCGAGACCCCGTTCACCGGCTTCCAGCAGACGACCGCCTACCGCTACCGGCAGGAGCCCGACGATCCCGGTGAAGCCGTCACCCGGATGGCCCCACGGGCGCTGATGATCCCGCCCGGGTTCCCGGACTTCATGTCCCGGACCCGTTTCGTACGCCCCGGCCGGGTGCTGCTCCGGGGCCGGGCCTGGTCGGGGGAGCCGCCGGTCGCCCGGGTCGAGGTGAGCACGGACGACGGCCGCTCCTGGTACGACGCCGAGCTCGCCCCGCCGGACGGGGACGGCAGGCACACGTGGGCCTGGCAACGGTGGCAGGCGCCGTGGAAGGCGGTGCCCGGCACCCATGTCCTCAGCGCCCGTGCCACCGATGCCGGGGGCCGGGTCCAGCCCCTCACCCAGCCGTGGAACCGCGGCGACTTCGGCAACAACCTGGTCCAGCGGATCGTCGTCCACTGTGGGTGGGGCGAGCCCACTGCGGAGCGGGGTGAGCTCAGACGAGGAGCTTCGTCTTCGCCCGCTGGAACTCCTCGTCCGTGATCGCGCCGCGGTCCTTCAGCTCGGCGAGTTTCGCCAGTTCCTCGACGCTGCTGCCGCCGCGTTTCGCCGCGCCGGTCGTGTCTCCGGTGGCGGCGGCTTCCCGTACGTACGCCTTGAAGGCGGCTTCCCGCTCCTTGGCTTCCGCGACGTCGCGCTTCCCCATGGATTTACCGCGGGCGATCACGTAGATCAGGACGCCGAGGTACGGCAGCACCAGGGCCAGGATCAGCCAGCCCGCCTTCGCCCAGCCGCCGAGGTCGTCGCTGCGGAAGATGTCCGCGATGACCTTGAAGAGGAGGAAGAGCCACATGATCCAGAGGAAGAACCAGAGCATGGTCCAGAAGAGGTTGAGCAGAGGGTAGTCGTCCACGTTCCGCTCCCTGGTCGTCGCGTCGTTCGGTTCGTCGCTTCGTGTCGGTGACACAGCCCCTGAACGACTGAATCCTCAATCAGTCATATCATCAGATTTCGGACCCTGCTCGCTGTCGTACGGACCGTTCCTCAGGGGCCGTTCCCGCAGAGGCGGCGCGGAGTACCGTGGAATGACCGAGGGAGGCGTGTGGCGTATGAGCGCCGCAGATGGGTCCGCCTGGAGCCCGATCGGGGCGATCGGCCGCGTCACCGTGCCGATCCCGCCGAACGGCCCCGGCGAAGTACTGGTGGCCGTACGGGGTGGGTCGGAGGCCTACACCGCATGGTCGGCGATGTCGATCGACAGGGACGTACGCGTCGTTGTCGTCGACTCGGTCTCGGCACGCGGCGTGATCGTCGAACGCCTGCCGTCCTGAACTGCGAACCGACGCCGGGGAACGACGCCGGGGGACAGCGATGAGCGCCGCCGCACCGGGACATCACGTCGAGAAAAGGCGTACGGCAGGAGTCCGCTCATGTTGTTCTGGCACGTTCCCGCCCCCAACGAGGCGATGCTCATCTCCGGATCGAAACGGCAGACGCACGACACCCAGTTCCGGATCGTCACCGGTCACGGCAGTTTCGTCGTGCCGGTGAAGCAGAAGGTGCGCATGCTCTCCCTGGCGCTGCGCGAGGCGGAGATCACCGAGGACTGCGTCACCCAGCAGGGCATCCGTCTCAACGTCCGCGCCGTCGCCGTCTTCAAGGTCGGTGACGACGCCGTCTCCATCGCGAACGCCGCCCGCCGCTTCCTGTCCGAACAGGACCAGATGGAGGAGCTCGCCGGCCGGATCTTCGCCGGACACCTGCGTTCCATCGTCGGCGGGCTGACCGTCGAGCAGATCATCCGGGAGCGGAACCGGGTGTCCCAGGAGGTCATCGCGGGCAGCCACGGCGAGATGGAGAAGCTCGGCATCGTCGTGGACGCCCTCCAGATCCAGGAGATCGAGGACTCCACCGGCTACATCAAGAACCTCGCCGCCCCGCACGCGGCCGCCGTCGCCAGCCAGGCGCGGATCGCCCAGGCCAGGGCCGACCAGGAGGCGGCCGAGCGGGAGCAGCAGGCCGCGGCGCTCAAGGCCGAGTACGAACGGGACACCGCGATCAAGCGGGCCGGCTTCCTCGCCGAGACCGAGCAGTGCAACGCCCGCGCCGCCCAGGCCGGACCGCTCGCCCAGGCCAGGGCCTCGCACGAGGTCGTCGAGGAGCAGACCGCACTGGCCGAGCGGCAGGCGTCGCTGGCCGCGCAACGGCTGGAGGCGGAGGTCAGGCGTCCGGCCGACGCCGAGGCGTACCGGCAGCGCACGCTCGCCGAGGCCGCCCGCGACCAGGCGAAGTTCCAGGCCGACGGCAGTGCGTACGCCGAAAGGACCCTTGCCCAGGCGCAGGCCGACGCCAACACCGCGCGTGCCGCCTCGCTCCGGGACGGCAATCAGGAGCTGATCGCGGCCAACCGCATCGTGGAGAACCTGCCGGCCCTGGCCGACGCGGCCGCCCGCGGGATGTCGGGGGCCGACCTCACCGTGCTCAACGGCACCAACGGTGTCAACGAGATGGCGGCGGGCGTGGTCAGCCAGGGGCTGGCGATCCTCCACGCACTCCAGCGCGGCGCGAAGGCGGCGAAGCCGGCGGTCGACGCGAAGCGGGCGCCGCGCATCACCGACTCGAGCTGAGCCGGGCTGCTTCTCCGTACCGGAGGCCTCCGGTACGGAGGATTCCGCCACGAGGGATTTCGTTGTGGGGGCTTCCGCTGCGGGGGTGGTGGCACCCGCATCGGTCGCTGCCTGCGCGGCTGCGGAAACCTTTCGCTGATACAGCAGAGGCCCCATGAACCCCGCGATGAACCGAGGCCGCTGATGACTGCCCGCGCACGGGCGGCTGCGGGGTGTGGTCGGTACGGGCAGGGCGAGCGGCGCGGTTCATCGTCGGAGGCCCTCCGGGCAGGCTGCGACGAGAGGCCGGGAGGGCGCCGTCGGGCAAGGCGACGGCGCGTGCCCAGCGGCGTTCTCGCACGGGCGGCCCACCGGTCCGGAGGGTGCGGCAGATGCCTTGCGGCAGAAGGCACTTCGCCGGCAACTGCTTCTCGAGTTCGCCATCTTGGGGCAGCGGCGGGCGTGGATGGGCGCAGGCGGATCAGTAAATGGTCAACCGTCCGTCCCGGATGGCGTAGAGTTGTGTTTACCGACGCGGGGTGGAGCAGCTCGGTAGCTCGCTGGGCTCATAACCCAGAGGTCGCAGGTTCAAATCCTGTCCCCGCTACTGAAGAAACAGGCCCGGCATGCACGAAGCATGCCGGGCCTGATTCGTGTTTTCCGTCCCCCATTGGCCGATGCGGAGTCGCCACGCGACGCCGCTCCGGCAAGCCTGGGGGAGTGGGGCGCGGCACCGTCCGCAGCCGGGCGCGTACCGCAGGAGACCACAGGCGTATCGGGCAGGAGACCGCAGGAACCGCTGCGCGTACCGGGCAGGAGACCACAGGTGGGGATGGCGGAGAAGCTGCGCGGGGGGTGGGTTGGAGACGGCAGTCGTTCCCGGCGGTTCATCCGTGTGCTGCCGGCTCTGATGATCGTCGTCGGACTCGTGTTCGACATGCTCACTCCACCGCCGTTCACCGCCGTGCCGCTGTTCGTGGCGGCCCCGCTGGTCGCCGCACCGTTCTTCTCGCTGGCGAGCACCGTCTGTATCAGCGCCGCCTCGCTGCTCTCGATCCTCGTCCTGCGGAGCCAGAGTGGCTCGCTTCCGCACGTCGTGCCGTTCATCGAGGTCGTCACCGTGCTCACCGTCTCGATCCTCGCCCTCTTCGTCAACGGAGTCGTACGCCGCGGCAACGAGCGGCTTGCTTCGGCGCGGGTCATCGCGGAGACCGCCATGCGGGCCGTGCTGCCGAAGCCGAACGACTGGATCGGCGGGCTGCAGATCGCCGCGCGGTACGAGGCGGCGCAGGCGGACGAGTTCGTCGGCGGCGACCTGTTCGCCGTGGTGGACAGCCCGCACGGCGTGCGGCTGGTGGTCGGGGACGTGCGGGGCAAGGGGCTCGACGCGGTCGAGGCGGTGGCGGTGATCATCGGCGCGTTCCGGGAGGCCGCCGAGCAGGAGGCTTCGCTGGAGGACGTGGCGCAGCGGCTGGAGCGGGCGCTGGCGCGGGAGGGGGAGCGGCGCGGCGGGATCGATCCGGTTGAGGGGTTCGTCACCGCCGCACTCGCCGAGATCCCGCACGGCGCTGCCGAGGTACGGATCGTCAACCGCGGCCATCCCGAGCCGCTGCTGCTCCACGCCGACGGCGGGGTGGAGGTGCTGGTGCCGAGCGTGCCCGCGCTGCCGCTCGGCATGGGCCTGGGGGTATGGCCGGACCAGGCCGACGTCTGGAGTCTGGCCGCCGGGACGACGCTGCTCGTCTACACCGACGGTCTCTCCGAGGCTCGGGACAAACAGGGGATCTTCTACGATCCGGCGGCCCGGCTGCGCGGATCGCTCTTCCCCGGGCCCGAGGAGCTGCTGTCCGCACTGACCGATGACGTACGGCTGCACACGGGCGGCAAGTCCACCGACGACCTGGCGCTGGTCGCGGTCGCACGGCCCGCAGAGGGGCAGCCGGAGCGGCGCAGGACCGTGAAGATCGTGGGGCGCGGGCAGGAATGAGACGCGACCGCGGTGAGCACACGAGGGCGATGCCACCGTGCGTAATCGAAGAGTGCCGCTCCGCATAACATTTGACGCAACGTCAGAAAGACGGTAGTGACTGAGACCGGGTCAATTAGCCCGATTCCACCCGGTTGTGTCCCGTAAAGTCCAGGCCAAGGTCGTCAACGATCAGTGGGAACGGCTTGGAATCGGACCCGTGTGTCTATTAACGTTCGATAACGCAGCGCGGTCGTCCCAGCCGTCGTCAGTGGCGGCACCCGTGCGCGAGCGCCGAATTCCGCAAGGGAACCGGGGAACCACCTACATGGGGTGAATCGGACACCTGTGTCTCGTGAGAGGCAGAGGAATCCGTAGGAGACCTTCCTGCTCCGAACCCGTCAGCTAACCCGGTAGGCGAGAAGGAAGGAAAGGAGCGCGCCCCCGTGGCGTCCAACAAGCCTGCCCCCGAAGCCCCTTCCCGGTTCGGCTCCGACTTCACCACTGAGTACGGATCCGGGACGGATCCCGAGTTCACCACCGAGTTCGGGACCGAAGGCTTCGGAGAGACCGACCGGGCCTGGGAGGAATGGAACCCCACCGAGGAGTCCGTCCGCCCCGTACGCGGCAGGCACCGCGTCGCCAAGCAGCGCAACGGGCTCGCCCGTAGCTCCACGGTTCTCGGTGTCGGCGTCATCGCGGCCGTCGGCGCGGGCGGCATGGCCACCGCGCAGAGCAAGCCGCCGGTCTCCATCTCCCTTCCCGATTCCATCGCGGACAATCTCCCCGACGCCGGCTCCCTCCCCGGTGTGGGCGCGCTGTTCTCCGACGAGTCCGCCACCGACCAGGCCCAGGTCAAGACCGCCGCCGCACCGCTGACCAGCGCGGGCATCACCACCGCCGAGGCCGAGCAGGGCGCCACCGACGCCGGCGAGGCGCTCCGCGCCCGCATCCTCCAGCAGGCCGAGCAGCAGCAGAACGCCGCCGACGCGGAGGCCAAGGCGGCTGAGGAGAAGGCCGCCGCGGAGAAGGCGGCAGCCGAGGCGAAGCAGAAGCAGGACGTCGCGGAGGCCAAGGCCGAGGCCGCGAAGAAGAAGGCGGAGGAAGAGGCGAAGGCGAAGGCCGAGGCCGAGCGGCTCGCCAAACTTGCCGCCAGCTACGCCATCCCCACTTCCTCGTACACGATCACCTCGACCTTCGGCCAAGCCGGTTCGATGTGGTCCTCCGGCTACCACACCGGTCTCGACTTCGCGGCGCCGACCGGCACCCCGATCAAGGCCATCCACACCGGCACCATCAAGTCGGCGGGCTGGTCCGGCTCCTACGGCTACCGCACGGTCCTGGAGCTCGAGGACGGTACGGAGCTGTGGTTCTGTCACCAGTCGTCGATCAACGTCAGCGTCGGCCAGAAGGTCACCACCGGTGAGACCATCGGCCGCGTCGGCGCCACCGGAAACGTGACGGGACCTCACCTCCACCTGGAGGTCCACACCTCGAGCGGCACGGGCATCGACCCGATGACCTGGCTGCGCGACAAGGGCCTCACGGTCTGACCCGAGGAACGCGAGCCGGTCCCGCCGGCCCGCCACCGATCCCCGGCAGTCCTGACGCTCACCCCCCGACGTCAGGGCTGCCGGTCCGTTTCTCCACGGCTTTCCCGTGTGCCATGCATGGAATAGCGGCATCGGTGGATTTCGTTGATCCACTTATGACTTCTCTCCGCAGGCTCGGCTCTTCCGACCTTCAGGTCTTCCCGCTCGCCCTCGGCGGCAACGTCTTCGGCTGGACCGCCGACGAGGCGCAGTCGTTCGCCGTCCTCGACGCGTATGCCGCGGCGGGCGGCAATTTCATCGACACCGCCGACGCGTACTCCGCCTGGGTCCCGGGCAACGAGGGCGGCGAGTCGGAGACCGTCATCGGCAAGTGGCTCGCCGCACGCTCCGACCGCTCCGACATCGTCGTCGCGACGAAGGTCGGCGCCCATCCCGCGTACAAGGGCCTCTCCGCGACCACCATCAAGGCCGCGGCCGAGCAGTCACTGCGCCGCCTCGGCACCGACCACATCGATCTCTACTACACGCACTTCGACGACGAGACCGTCCCGGTCGAGGAGATCATCACTGCTCTCGACCAGTTGGTGAAGGACGGCAAGGTGCGCGCCATCGCCGCCTCCAACATCAGCCCGGAGCGCCTCCAGGCTTCCCTGGACTTCTCCGAGCGCGAGGGACTGGCCCGTTACGTCGCCCTGCAGCCGCACTACAACCTTGTCTCCCGTGACACCTACGAGGGCGAGCTCCAGGACACCGCCGCCCGCGCCGGGCTCGCCGCCGTCCCGTATTTCGCCCTGGCCTCCGGCTTCCTCACCGGCAAGTACCGTCCGGGCACGTCGGTGGAGAGCGCCCGGGCCGAGAAGGCCGGCAGCCACCTGGAGTCGGAGCGGGGCCGGAAGGTCCTGGCCGCACTCGACAAGGTGGCCCAGGAGCGCGGCGCCGAGATCGCGACCGTCGCCCTGGCCTGGCTCGCCGCCCGTCCGACCGTAGTCGCCCCGATCGCCTCGGCCCGCACGGTCGATCAGCTGCCCGCACTGGTGGCCGTCGCCGGCCTCCGGCTGACCGAGCAGGAGCTGGCGGAACTCACCGAGGCGTCCGCCTGACCCGTCACCAGGGATGCCGGGGCGGCCGGTTCCCGTAGCGCTGCTGTCCGTGGGGCGGCTGGTGATACGGCTGCCCAGGGGGTGACAGGTACGGGTTGTGGCTGCCGTATGGCTGGTACTGCTGCGGGAACCGGCGCCGGGGCCATGTACCGCGGGCGCAGGCGGCCCGTCGCCTGTGCCGCGTACGCCAGGGCGGGGGCGGCCACCTCCCGGCGCTGCCAGAGATGGTGCAGCAGTTCCAGTTCACGTGCGGTGAAGTCCGGTTCCGCCGCTCCGCGGCCTGCCCGGCGGCGCAGGAACGCCAGGGACGTCGCGAACGACTCGTACTCGGCGACCGCCCGGGCCGCCGCCTTGCCGCGCGCCCTGGCCTGCGCCTTGGCGTGACTGCGTACCTGCGCCGCGATCCGGCTGTGAGCGCCGTGGGCGGGGCCGTAGGCAGCGGCGTACCCGTAACCCGGGGCTCCGTACCCCGCTTGCGCGTGCTGCCGGCGCGCCAGGTCCCGGGCCAGGCCGCGGGCCCGCATCGAGGAGAGCGCGAGCGGCTCGGCGGGGGTCAGCCAGCCGGCGGCCGCGTACGCGGGCAGCTCGGTCGCCAGGGTGCGCAGCTCCCGCTGGCGCGACCAGATCGCCAGCCAGGTGACCAGTCCGAAGACCGGGACCATGAACACCCCGTACACGACATAGAAGCCGTACGGGCCGAACGTCCCCGAGCCGTTCCACAGGGCGTGCATGCCCATGGCGAGGACCAGTCCGAGCAGCGGCAGTGCGATGCGGCGGATGCGGTGGCGGCGTGCGCTGAGCGCCGCGAAGCCGAAGCCCAGGCCGGTCAGCACGGTGAAGAGGGGATGTGCGAACGGCGTCATCACCCCTCGTACGAAGAAGGTCGCGGCCGTCACCGACGCCAGGCCCGAGTTGCCGATCTGCTGGTCCTCGCCGAACGCGTTGCCCAGATAGAGGATGTTCTCGGTGAAGGCGAAGCCCGTCGCGGTGAAGCCGGCGACGACGACGCCGGCGACGACACCGCCGAAGTCCCGCCGCCGGAACAGGAAGATCAGCAGGACGGCCGCCGCCTTCGCGCTCTCCTCGACGACCGGCGCTATCACTGTGGCCCCGAGGGTGTCCGCGCTCGCCGGGTCCGCCGTGGCCGCCGCGATCCAGCGGGTCGCGAACGAATTGGCGATGATCGCGACCAGGGCGGCGGCGCACGCACCCCAGGCGAAGGCGAACAGCAGATTCCGCCAGGGTTCGGGTTCGACCCGGTCCAGCCAGCGGAACGCCGTCATCAGGAGCGGGACGGGCAGCACGGCCAGACCGAGCCCGACCAGGAATCCTTCGGTGCCGGTCTGGGCGCGGACCAGGGCCAGGATCACCAGCCCGCACAGCGCGAGCACCGTGAAGACCGCAGCGATACGGAACGTCTTGCTCCGCCAGACCATGCCGACGCGGCGCGGACGGTAGCGCCACTGACCCCGCTCCGGCACGGCCGCCAGGATCTCGCCGACCCGCTGCTCCTCGAGGAGCGGGACGGCCGGCTGCGACTGTTGCTGCTGGACAGACCCGTCGGACACCCCATGACCCTAACGAGGGGGACTGACAGCTGACCATGGGGCGACGAGGTGCGCGTGCCGCCCCGTCAGGAAATCCGCAGCTCAGCCACGGGTGAGGAGCCGGCAGCGGTGGAAAGATCAGCTACGGGCGAAGAGCAGGTCGTGCACGACATGGCCCTTGTCCAGGCCCTGTCCCTCGAACCGGGTCAGCGGACGGAACGCGGGCCGCGGTGCGTAGCCGCCGTCCGCCGCCGTGTTCTCGAACAGGGGGTGCGCGGTCAGCACCTCGAGCATCTGCTCGGCGTACGGCTCCCAGTCGGTCGCACAGTGCAGCACGGCTCCCGGCTTCAGCCGCTGCGCCGCCAGATCGAGGAACTCCGGCTGGATCAGGCGCCGCTTGTGGTGGCGCTTCTTGGGCCACGGGTCGGGGAAGTACACCCGGAGCCCGTCGAGCGAGTCCGGCGGCAGCATCTTGCGCAGCAGGATGATCGCGTCACCGTTGGCCACCCGGATGTTGGACAGTCCGTTCCGGTCCGCGAGACCGAGCAGATTGCCCTGGCCCGGGGTGTGCACGTCGACGGCGAGTATGCCGGTGCCCGGGTCGTCTGCCGCCATCTGCGCGGTGGCCTCACCCATCCCGAAGCCGATCTCCAGCACGATCGGAAGCCCGTCGAACAGTTCCGGCAGGTCGAGGACCGACTGCCCGTCGATGTCCAGGCCCCACTTCGGCCAGAGCCGCTGCAGAGCGTCCTCCTGGCCGGGTGTGACACGGCTGCGGCGCGGCTGGAAGCTGCGGATCCGGCGCTCGTGGTGCGAACCGGCCGGATCGGCGGCGGGCCCGCCGGGGAAGCGCGGCTCCTGACGCAGCCTGCGCTGCCGCTCGAAGGCGGCGGCACGCAGATCGTGGGCCTCGTCGGTCTCGGGGGCGGGGTTCAAGGACTCAGACACAATGCCCCGATTCTACGGCGGGCGGCTTCCACCCCGTTCCCTGTGCCCGGAGCAGCGCCCTGCGTGCCACCTCCCGCCCGATGGGCAGAGAGGCCGTCGCGGCGGGCGACGGGGCGTTCAGCACGTGCACGGTGTGCGGGGCCTCACGGATCAGGAAGTCGTCCACCAGCGTGCCGTCGCGCAGCACCGCCTGGGCCCTGACACCGGACGGGGCGGGGCGCAGGTCGTCCTCCGTGACCTCGGGCAGCAGCCGCCGGACGGCCGCGGTGAATGCGCTCCTCGACAGCGAACGGTGCACCTCGCCCGCCCCGTACCGCCAGTGTCTGCGTGCGATCTGCCAGGAGCCCGGCCAGGTCAGCGTGTCCGCGAGCTCACGTGGGCGTACGACCGGCCAGCCGTACCCCTCGCGGGCCAGCGCGGGCACCGCGTTCGGCCCGACGTGGACGCCGCCGTCATGGCCCCGGGTCAGGTGCACCCCGAGGAACGGGAACGCCGGATCCGGCACCGGGTAGACCAGCCCGCGCACCAGCTCCGGCCTGGTCAGCTCGTAGTACTCCCCGCGGAAGGGCACGATCCGCATGCCCGGCTCGTCGCCCGCGAGCCGCGCCACCCGGTCGCAGTGCAGCCCCGCGCAGTTGACCAGGACCCGGGCCCGCACGACGCGGCCGTCCGCCGTCCGCACCGCCACACCCCACGGGCGGCGGTCGATCGCGGTGACCTCCGCCCCGAACCTGATCAGCCCGCCCGCGCCGCGCACCTCGGCCGCGAGCCGCTCGGCAACCGCCTTGAAGTCGCACACCCCGGTCGTCCCGACCCGGATCGCCGCGAGCCCGCGGACCTGCGGCTCGTACTCCGCGATCCCCGAGGGCCCCAGCTCCCGCACCGGCAGCCCGTGCTCCCGGCCGCGCTGCACCAGGGCGTGCAGCCGGGGCAGCTCGGACCGCTCGGTCGCGACGATCAGCTTGCCGGTCACCGCGTGCGGAATGCCGTACTCCGCGCAGAAGTCGACCATCTCGGCGGCGCCGCGCACCGCATAGCGGGCCTTCAGCGAACCGGGGCGGTAGTAGATGCCACTGTGGATCACCCCGCTGTTGCGCCCCGTCTGGTGGCGCGCCGGGCCCCACTCCTTCTCCAGTACCGTCACCCGCGTGCCCGGAGCGGTCCGCGTGAGGGCATACGCCGTCGACAGGCCGACGATCCCGCCGCCGATCACCAGCACATCGCAGTCGTACGCCGCGTGAGTCGTCATCACGCCACCTCCCACCCCGATAGTGCACTGACCCACTGACATCGCACTCAAACCAGCGAAGGCCAGCGTGGCGCCCGGAATTCCGCCCCCGGCCGCCTGCGCGTCGCCCGGAGGACTCCGCGCGTGCATCCGAGAGGCTGCGGGCGCCCCCGGGGAGGCCGCTACGCCGGCGCCACCAGCAGCGGCCGTGCCCGCTCGCGCAGCTCGGCGACGCGTGGCTCGTCCCCGTACGGTTCGAGGCGGTGCAGCAGGTCCCGTACGTATTCCGTGGTCCGCGCCGACGAGATGCGGCCGGCCACCTCGACCGCCCGGGTGCCCGCCGCGCAGGCCGCGTCCAGGTTGCCGGACTCCAGCTCGGCGACGGCCGAGACCACCAGCCGCAGCCCGTGCGAGCGCACGAACTCCTCGGTCGGCCGGGACAGTGCCTGTTCGGTGAAGCGCCGCACCTGCCGCGGGGCCTTCAGATCGCGGTAGCACTCCGCGGCGTCGGCGGCGAACCTGTCGTACGAGTAGAAGCCCAGCCACGACGGGTCCGCGTCGCCGTCCCGGGAACGCTCCAGCCAGCTCTCGGCGGCCTTCAGCGCGGCCCCCGCGGCCGGGGCGTCGCCCGCCTTCGCATGGGCCCGCGCCTCGACAAGACGGAAGAAACTCATGGTGCGGGCGGTGGCGAGTCCGCGGTTCCGTTCGACGGCCGCCTGCGCGAGGTCGACTCCCTCGTCGGCGGAGCCGCGGTAGGTCGCCTGCAGTGACATCGACGCGAGGACATAGCCGCCGAGCGGCACGTCGGCCGCGGCCCGCGCGAGCCGCAGCGCCTGGATGTAGTACCGCTGGGCGGCCTCCTGCTGCCCGGTGTCGAACGCCATCCACCCGGCGAGTCTGGTCAGCTCGGCGGCGGCGCCGAAGAGTGCCCGGCCCACCTCGTCGCTGTACGAGCCGAGGAGCAGCGGCGCAGCGTCCACCCGTAAACACTCCGGAACCATGGAGGAGCGCCAGTCGCCGCCGCCGTACTTGGAGTCCCAGCGGCGCGCGTCCTGGGCCGCCTCGCGGAGTTTGGTCACATCGCTGTGGCCGACGCGCAGCGGCGAGATGTCGTTCATGGAGTCCGGTCCCGGCTGTACGGGAATGCCGGGCGCACCGCCCGGCGCACCCGGCGGTGGCGGTGCACCGTGCGCGCCCTGCGTGCCGAGGATCGCCGCCTCGGCCACCGACGAGTCGCGTGCCACCGACGGGTCGGCGGGGGTTATCAGCCAGCGGGACGCGGGCGTCGCGTACGCGCTCACCGAGAACGAGCCCGCCAGCGACTGCCAGATCCCGCCGCTGCCCGCGCGGCGCCCGGCCAGATCCAGCCGGTACAGCTCGGTCGCCGAACGCACCGCCTCGCCCACGTCGCGCGGGAAGGCCAGACCGACCTCCGGCGCCGGATCGGCGTCCGCGAGCCCGATCTCGTGCAGCGGGACCGGCCGGCCGAGCTTGGCGCCGATCGCCGCGGCGATGAGATGGGGTGCGGCACCCTGCGGCACCATGCCCTTCGAGACCCATCTCGCCACCGAGGTCTTGTCGTAGCGAAGTGTCAGCCCGCGCTGCGCCCCGAGGTCGTTGACCCGCCGGGCGAGCCCGGCGTTGCTGATTCCCGCGAGGGCGAGAACGGTTCCGAGCTTCTCGTTCGGCCCGCGTTGCTCCCTGGACATGCGCCACCCCTCGACACACAGACGGCAGCCGCGTCACCGAGGAGGCGCGCGGCATTCGTACCGTGTTCTCCCCAGGGACGGGCCTCGGCACTCCGACCGCACACGCATGTGGCCGAGCCCCGAGGAATATGCCTCCTGCCGAGAACCTCAGTAAACCCAGCGTAGTTCGCCGCATCCCTACCGTTAAGGGGCAGACGTCCGTATGGCGGGATTGTTGTCCGTACGTGCGGTGGGCGGACGATCGGCGTACGGGGCGGTCCCACCGCGACGCTCCGGCCGCCCTGCCGGACCCGCCCGGACGCCGCTGGGGGCGCCGCCGGGCGAGCTCCCCACGTGCTCCTGGCGTGTGGTCGTGCGCCCGGCCGTGCGCTCTGGCCCGGCCGACGGGGCAGCGCTTCCATGGGTGCTGCGTGGGTCGGCCCACTGCACTGGACTCAGTGGGCCGGGGGACACCGCCGCCTCATTCCCCGCAGGCGGCGGACCGGTCCGGGAGGCGAACCACGTCTCCCGGACTGTGCGTTCGGCGGGCCGCCGGAGCGGACCGGGGCCGACGTGAGGGCGGGCGGGGAGCCGGTACGGGAGCGGCAGAGGGTCGTCGCGGAACCGGCCGGGCGACCTCGCATCAAAGCAGGGTGGAACGGGACATCGTGCGCGCCGGAAAACGGTTCCGGGACTTGCCGTTCTCTCCGAGAATGGCCGAATGGCGTCGGTCCGTCGCGGTTGGGCGGGCGATTCGCGGACACCCGGCGGGCTGCCGGCCTGCGGTCGGCGGGTAGTTCCGGAGGTGGCCGGATTTCGGCCGGTACGACCCGGGGGCAACGGGGAAGGCAACAAGCGGAACCTGTAGGTCCGTTGCGGCGCCCCCCAGCGTGCGGGGATCGGCCGGCCCCCGGTCGCCCTCCGGCTTTTGCCAGGGGCGCATGCGCTTGCGACGTGCGCCCTCCGTAGCCACTCCTGCGCGCCGTTGTCGTGGCAGCATGTTCCGCAACGGCGCTGCATGTTCTCGCAGTTCTCCCGGTACGAACCAGGTGCGCCGTTTTTGTCCACAGCCTGTGGAGGCGGCGATGCGTTGGTTGGTGGGGTGGAGCAGTATCGCCGCGAGCTTCGGCACGGTCGGCGCGGTCGGCGCAGCCGACGAGGGGCGCACGGTGCACCCCGTGGGCTCCCAACTCCTGTGGGGCGATCCGGATCCGCTCTGGGCGGTCGGCGACTGGCGCCCCGACGAGATCCGGATCGCCTCCGTCGAGACCGCCGAAGGCGCACCCACCGCCCGCCTCGCCGTCCTCGGCTGCTGCAGCGCCACCGACGAGCAGCTCCGGCTCGGCCTCCTCGCCGCCCGCGGCGGCGCCCTGCGCCATCTCACCGCCTGGCCGGGCAGCTACACGGCCGTCGTCCAGATCGGCCGGAGGATCACCGTCGTCGGGGACCTCGCCGGAGCCCGCCCGGTCTTCTACACGCCCTGGGCGAGCGGTACGGCGTACGCGACCGCCGCACTCCCGCTCGCCGACCTCATCGAGGCGCAGCTGGACATCGGCCACCTGGCCGCGCTCCTCGCCTGCCCCGAGACGCCGGAGGCACTGCGCGACGGCACTCCGTACGTGGGTGTGAAGCGCATCCCGCCGGGGCACGCGCTCATCCTCCGCGAGGGCTCCCGCGAGATCACCGGGTACGAGCCGGTCGCCTCCCTCGCCGTCGCCGCCCCCCAGCTCGACCCGGTGAGCGCCGTGGACGGGGTGCGCGACGCATTGCTCGAAGCGGTACGCGCCAGGCTCCTGGCGCCCCGCCACGCGCCCGAGACGCTGCCGCCCGACCCGGGACCGGTCCCCGGCATGGGGCCCGCCGAACGTCGCGCCGCCCGCGGCGCGCCCGTCCCCGGCATCGGCGCCGACCTCTCCGGAGGCAGCGCTTCCGCCACCCTCGCCCTGCTCGCCGCGGGCCTGCCCGGACTCCCCGGCACCCTCCTCGGCCACGGCACGGGCGCGGGCGAGCGGCTGCTCGCCGTCACCTTCAACGACCTCACCACCCGCGACCACGAGGACGAACTCGAACGCGCCGCGGTCATCGCCGCCAACCCGCGGCTGCACCACGTCGTCGTCGCCGCGGGCGAGGAGGCACTGCCCTACGCCGACCTGGGCAGTGGCCCGCTCACCGACGAACCGGCCCCGTCCCTCGTCGTCGCCGAACGCCACCGCAGGCGCCTCGCCGCCGGCAGCGCCGACCACTTCGTCGGCGACGGCGCCCGGCAGGTCCTCGACGCCCACCCGGCCCGCCTCGCCGACCTCCTGATGGACCGCCGCCGACGCCACCTGCTGCGCCCGGTCGCCGCCCTCGCCAGAGCCGAAGGACCGTCCGCACACTCGCTGTTCGTACCGCTGACCGTCTACCGCGCGGCCCGCCGC
This sequence comes from Streptomyces sp. NBC_01669, assembly GCF_026339735.1. GTDB lineage: Bacteria > Actinomycetota > Actinomycetes > Streptomycetales > Streptomycetaceae > Streptomyces > Streptomyces yanii. The sequence continues at coordinate 4,439,545 of NZ_JAPEQG010000001.1, read as the reverse complement.
CTGGCCCGTACGTCGTACCGCACGGGTCTCGAAACGGCTGCCGACCGGCTCCCGGACGCCAACCGCCGCACGCCCGACCTCGGCACCCCCGCCGACGCCTCGCTCGCCGCGCTCACCTGGTCACGGCCGGGGCCCGCCGCCCGCTGGCTGACCGGGGAGGCGCTCGCGGAAGTGTCGGTGCGCCTCCAGGAGGCGGCGATCCGCCCCACTTCGGTCCAGCGCCCCGGCGAGGCCCGCGCCCGCGCCGCGCTCGCCCGGCACGCCGCCGACCACCGGATCCTGGAACAGGCCGCCGAGATCCGCAGCCAGCGGCTGCACGCCCCGTTCCTCGACAACCAGGTGGTACGGGCCGCCCGCGCCCTGCCCGAATCGCTCCGCGTCCAGCCGGGCGCCCGCGCCGCCATCCTGCGCCGCGTTCTCGCGGGCGCGGGCATCCACGAACTGCCGCCGGGCTGGGGCACCCCCTCCCAGGCGACCTCGACCGCGGTCAGCCGCACCGGTCTGCGCACCGCGCTCCCCGACCTGATCGCCCTCTTCGACGCCCCGCTGCTCGCCGACGCGGGCCTGATCGAGGCCCGGGTCGTACGAAAGGCCCTGCGCGCGGCTTCCGAGGGCGAACCGCTGCCCCTGGACGGCCTCGCCGACCTGGCCGCCACGGAGCTCTGGCTCCGCCGCCTCGTCTCCCGCCGCGGCACCTGCTGGACGGGCACGGCGGCGCCGCGCCAGCGCGCGGTGGCGGGCGGAGTGGTCCCGGCCCGCCGCCCCCTGCAACGCTGACCGCCCCGATACCCGACGCCGCTCGGCACGGGCTGGTTCCGGTGGCTGCGCAATCTCCGCAGCGAGGGCCTCGCCCGGACCGAACGGACCCTCTCGCTCGGCAACGACCCCACCGGTCCCTCCTGCTGGCCCCGGATGGAACTGCGCATGCTGCAGTTCTTCCTCGCCGTGGAGAGCCGGGTGTCCGACGACGTCCGTGACGACGACCGCATCCAGGAGCTTGTCCGCACCGTCCGGGACGCGTTCAGCACGACGGGTCCGCATTCCGCCCGCTTCCCCGGGCACCCAGCTGACCGTCGACGATCCTCGAACTTCTGCCCTGGGCACCGCGGAGTTCGCCGGCGCCCAGGGGAGCGGCTCGGATCCCCGCACGGTTCCGACGGCTCCGGCCCCCGGATCAGCGGCAGCTGATCCTCGACTCCGCCCAGTCGGCCAGCGTCACCCCGCCGAACGGGGCCGCCGGTTCCACGACGAGCCGGATCCGCTGCTGCCCCGCGATGCCGACCCCCATGGGTACGGCCGGATCGGTGCCGTTCATCAACGGGGATTGCCACAGCTGCACCCCGGCACCGTTGAACACGGAGAAGCGCACCGAGCCGAGCCCCGCCGTCAGATCGTCGACCCCGACCATCGCCTCGTAGCGGGTGCATGCCCGGTTCAGCTGGATGGTGACCGACGAACGGCCGTGCACGGTCACCCCGTGCGCGTACCGCGTGCCGCCGATCGACAGGCCTGAGCGCCGCCAGACCCAGCTGCTCTCACCCATCGACACCTCCGGCTCCGTGTGGTCGCCGAGGAAGGAGTAGCGCAACTCGCTGACCTGGTAGACGACGGCCGGCGGCGCGGGTGGCGGAGGCGTGGGCGTGGGTTTCGGCGGCTTCGGCGTGGGTGTGGGCGTAGGCGTGGGCGTCGGCGTAGGCGTGGGCGTGGGCGTCGGCTTCGCCCTCGGCGGCGGAGTCGGTGTGGGCGCGGGCGGGGCGGGCGCGCGCGGAGGTTCGGGCTCCGGCGTCGGCTTCGGGGGCGGTGGCGACGGCACCGCGGGTGCCACCACCGGCGGTTTGGCCACGGGCTTGGCCTCCGGCTTCGGCTGCTCGTCACCGACCAGCGCCCAGACCAGACCGGCCGCGGCCGCGACAGCCACCGCCGCCGCGATACCGGCCTTGACCGGGGCGCCGAGCCCCTCCGAGGCCACGGCGCCACCGGCCGTACCGCCGGACGAACTCCCGCCCGTCGCCGCCGCGGCACCTGCACCCGCCGCGCCGCCCGCCACGATCCCGGCGGCCTTGAGCGCGTATCCGGCGGCGAACCAGCCGACGACCGCGACCGGGAGCAGCGCCGGAATCCCGGCGTTGACATGCGCCAGCTCGCCCGCGGCGACCCGGCACTTCGCGCACTCGTCCAGATGCTTGCGCAGCCCGCGTTCGGCCCGCATCCGCAGGCCGCCCCGGGCGTAGGCGCCGAGCCGGTCGGCATAGCGCGCACAGTTGCCGCCCGAGGTGAGCGACTGGCTCACATGCGCCTGCAGATACGCCTGCTTGAGCCCCTCACGGGCCCGGCTGGCCAGCACCGCCGTGGCATTGGCGGTCAGCCCGAACAGCGGCGCGATCTCGCTCGGCGACTCCTCCTCGACGGTGGTGTGCCACAGCACCGCCTGCCAACGCTCCGGCAGACTGCGGAACGCCTGCATGGCCATCGACTGCTCGGCCTCGTGCATCGCCATGACGTCCGCGCCCAGATCCAGCGTGTCCGTGTCCGGCACCCCGGAGGAGCGGGACGCCTGCACGGCGAACACCGCGAAGTCATCGACCAGTTGCTCCCGCTTCGCCGTTCTCGTCCAGGCAGCGGCGACATGCCGTACCGCCGTCATGAGGTACGCCCGCACGGCCTCCTCGGGGCCTTTGCCACCCCGCACCGCCTGCAGAGTGCGGGCGAAGACCTCGGCCGTCAGGTCGTCGGCCGTGTGGGCGTCCCGACAGCAGCTCCGGGCGTAGCGCCGCACACTGCCCGAGTGCCGCCGGAACAACTCCTCGTACGCGAGGTCGTCCCCGGACCGCATGTGCTGGATCAACTGGGCGTCGGAGAGCGCGAGTCCGGCTGATCCGGCACTGCTCCCGCCGTCCCGCTGCATCGGCACGGTGGTCTCGGCCCCGACGGTGGCACCGGCACTGACATCGGCATTGCCGCCCGCCGGCGCGGACGGCCAGGGTCCGGGCAGCACGGTTCCGCCCTCGGCGTCAGCGCCCGACCGCCCGGGGCCGGCCTGGCTCGGGACCTGCCGGAACGTCGGCTCACCGGCCTCCGCGCCCTCACCCACGACCGAGACGTCGTCGAGCGGTTCTTCCTGCTGCCCGTCACCGCTCATCGCGGAAGCCCCCGTATGCGCTTTCGGACCCGAACACCGGGCCAGCGTGCCACACGGCGCAATCACGGCGAACGTTCCATCACGGCAACCACTCGTCCGGGGCGTTTTCCCGAATGCGAGCACTAACGACCTGATCCGCTCGCTATCGTGCACCAGGCCGTAAGGGCAGTCCCGTGGCCCCTGGCGGGCGCACGAGGACCACGCCGACCCCTCACGCCACCTGGCACGGACCCGACGCCCCGCGCGGGGGCCCGACGACGCCCGACCGCCTGGCCGACCCGCGCCGCCAGGCGCCTCGCCCGGCGGATCGGGCCACGGCCCGAGCGGCCACAGCCCGGGCGACCGAAGGCCCGCCGAACTGCCCGCACGCCCGAGCCCACGCGCAAGCCCGAGCCCGCCCGCGAACCCGGGCTCACGCATACCCGAGTTCACCTGTCATGCGGTCCCGCTCATGTCGTCCCGGTCACGCAGGGCGCGAGCGCAGCCCCTCCAGCAGGATGTCCAGCAGTCGGGCCGAAGCGGCAGCCTGCTGAGCCGCATCCGGCAGGGCGGGCGCCGCCGTCGCGATGACCAGCAGCACGTCCGCCACCGTCACATCACGCCGCAGCTCACCCGCCGCCCGCGCACGGTCGACCAGGCGGCCCACGACCTCCAGCAGTTCGGCCGTGCCCGCGCTCTCGTCCGAGAGCCCGTCGTCGTCGGCCGGGTGCCGACTGGCGACCCGGGGGTCGGCCTGGCCCGCCCCCTGCCGCTGATGAGGAACCCGTGCCTCATCCCGGGCATCCCGGACATCGCCGGAGACCGCAGCCGAGGCCGCGCCCACATCCTGCGCAACTCCCGTGTCCCCGACCACCGTCGAGTCGTCGACATCGACCCCGACCCGCAGCACCTGCGGCGGCAGCAGCCGCCCCGCGCCCGAGGCCACGGAGGTCCGCAGGAAGCGCGAGAGCGCCGACCACGGCTCGTCCTCCTGCCCCAGCGCGGTCCGCGCCTGGTCGGTCAGCCGGGAGGTCTCCTCCTCGGCTATTCGGCGTACCAGCACGTCCTTGCTCGGGAAACGCCGGTACACCGTGCCGACCCCGACCCGGGCGCGGCGTGCCACGTCCTCCATCGGAGCCCCGTACCCCAGCTCGCCGAACACCTCGCGTGCGGCCCGCAGTACATGCTCCAGATTTCGCTGTGCGTCCACGCGCAGCGGCGCCGAGCGGCCGGCGGTGGAGCTGGAGCCGACGGTCGTTCCCGCCGTGCTCACCGTACCGACTGTGCCGATTCGTCCGTTTCCGTCGGACGAGACAGCAGCAGTCTGCCAATGCGAATCCTGAATATGCATAACTTTTCCCCCGGTTATGACGTCTCCCCCCGGAGACTTCCCGCCGTGTCAGTCGGGGCGTGGATCATCGTCCCAGCCCGACACCCCGACGACATACGAACATAGTTGAGCCCAGGTCAATTCAGAAGAGGGCAGTTCCGCACGGTGCGCCCCCCGATCGGAGCAACGACCGGTTGATTCCTGATTCCACCCCTCGCCATCACCCCCACTGCAACGTCTGACCTGCGCAGCTTCCGTATTGCCCCGGTGGCCGACCCCAGGGGCCCATCCGGAACCTCCGGTCACACAATTTGCCGGGGCTGTGGACAAATTCCTGAGCACGTTGCGTCATGGGGAGGTGATGGCTTCAGATTCCCGGGGGACACCCCCCGGCCCGCCGCCGGGTGTGCGCATCCTCGTCATCGGCGGCGGCTACGTCGGGATGTACACAGCGCTGCGTCTCCAGCGGAAGCTGAAGCAGAGACTCAAGTCCGGCGAGGCCGAGATCGTCGTCGTCACACCCGAGCCCTACATGACGTATCAGCCGTTCCTGCCCGAGGCGGCCGCAGGCTCGATCTCGCCGCGCCATGTCGTCGTACCGCTCCGCCGCGTGCTGGCGCAGTGCACGATCGTCATCGGCGAGGCGCAGCGCATCGACCACGCCAAGCGCACCGCGACCGTCACCACGCTCGCCACCGGCGAGGACGGCACCGGCGCCCTGGAGATCCCGTACGACGAGATCGTCATCGCACCCGGCTCCGTCTCGCGCACCCTCCCGATCCCCGGACTCGCCGACCACGGCATCGGCTTCAAGACCATCGAGGAGGCCATCGGCCTGCGCAACCACGTCATCGAGCAGATGGACATCGCCTCCGCCACCCGCGACCCGGCCATCCGCGACGCCGCCCTCACCTTCGTCTTCGTCGGCGGCGGCTACGCGGGCGTGGAGGCGCTCGCCGAACTCGAGGACATGGCCCGCTACACCTCGCGGTACTACCACAACATCAAGGCAGAGGACCTGAAATGGATCCTCGTCGAGGCGTCCGACCGGATCCTGCCGGAGGTCGGCGACGTGATGGGCATGTACGCCGTACGGGAGCTGCGCGGCCGCAATATCGACGTACGCCTCGGCACCCGGCTGGACTCCTGCGAGGACCGGGTCGCCGTCCTCAGCGACGGCTCCCGCTTCCCGACCCGCACGCTCGTGTGGACCGCAGGCGTCAAGCCCGCCCCGATCCTCGCCGCCACCGATCTGCCCCTCACCGAGCGCGGCAGGCTCCGCTGCACCGCGCAGCTCGCCGTCGAGGGCGCCGAACACGCCTGGGCCGCCGGGGACGCCGCGGCCGTTCCCGATCTGACGGCCGGTGAACCGGGCAAGGAGACCGCGCCCAACGCCCAGCACGCCGTGCGCCAGGCCAAAGTCCTCGCCGAGAACATCCTCGCGGCGATCAGCGGCGAACCGCTCGAGGAGTACCGGCACAGCTACGCGGGCTCCGTCGCCTCGCTCGGCCTCCACAAGGGCGTCGCCCATGTCTACGGACGCAAGCTCAAGGGCTATCCGGCCTGGCTGATGCACCGTACGTACCACCTGAGCAGGGTCCCGACCTTCAACCGGAAGGCCCGCGTCCTTGCCGAATGGACCCTCGCCGGACTCTTCAAACGCGAGATCGTCTCCCTCGGCTCGCTGGAACACCCGCGCGCCGAATTCGAACTCGCCGCCGGGGGCAGACGCACCGGGGACGACGGTCCGCCCAAGCAGGATGGCTGACTGTCAGTACGGTCCGGCACACTGGACGTGTGACCATAGGTGGGTCCACACCTGCACAGAGTGACCCGGCGGACCGTGACCAACAGTGACCAGTACGAGGCCCGGCTGCGCCTCACCGGGGGTCCGGCCCCCGGTGCCCCCGACCCCGGCGGAAGAGAGCCGGCAGAGGAAGCAGCCCGCCCGAGCGGACCAGACCGACACACGAGGCCAGAATTTCCGTGAACTTCACGCGTTGGAGCGCCCGCCTACCAGGAACGCAGCGTCGCGCCGCCGCCCGGGACAACCGCAGTTCGGTGCCCGCGGCCCGCGGCGAGTACGCCGGGGCCGGGCCAGGGTCCGCCGCACCGGACGGAAACACCCCCAAGGCCTTCGGAGAGGTCTCCGGACCGGCCTCCGAACCGGCCCCCGGACCCGCGCTGGAGGATCTCTCCGCCCGTGAGCTCCTCGGCCGGCTGCCCGCTCCGGTCGCCCTGGTGTACGGCCCCGACCACCGCATCGCCTACGTCAACGACGCCTACGCCGCAGCCTTCGGTCCCCGCCCCACCGGCGCCACGGCGGCCGACGCGATGCCGGAGCTCGACGAGCTCAGCCTGCTGCCCCTCATGGACCAGGTCCTGCGCAGCGGCACGCCCCGTACGGTCAAGTCCCGGAAGGTCCGCAACGGCAGCTCGTACACCGTGACCTGCACCCCCGTCGCCACGCCCGCCGCCCACGGCAAGAAGGACGGCAGCGGCAAGGGGAGCGAGAGCGGTGTTCTCGTCTACGCAGCCGACGTCACCGACCACGCCGAAGCGGCCGAGCGCCTCCGCACCAGCGAGCGCCGCCACCGCGAGACAGCCGTCACCCTCCAGCGCTCCCTGCTCCCGCAGGAGCTGGAGCAGCCCGACGACCTGCGGATCGCCGCCACGTACCAGCCGGGCGGCACGGACGCGGCGGTCGGCGGCGACTGGTACGACGTCATCACCCTCGGCGCGGGCCGCACCGCGCTCGTCATCGGGGACGTGATGGGCCGCGGGGTGCGCGCCGCCGCGGTGATGGGCCAGCTCCGCACCGCCGTCCGCGCCTACGCCCGCCTCGACCTCCCGCCGCACGAGGTGCTGCAGCTGCTCGACGGGCTCGCCGCCGAGATCGACGCCAGTCAGATCGCCACCTGCGCCTACGCGGTCCACGATCCGAACGAGGGCCGGCTCGTCTACGCCTCCGCCGGCCACCTCCCGATCCTTGTCCGCGACGAGGACGCTTCGGTGCGCCGCGCCGAGGATCCGACCGGACCGCCGCTCGGCACCGGAGGCTGGATCCACACGTCGGGCACGATCGCGCTGCCACCCGGCTCCACCGCCGTCTTCTACACGGACGGTCTCGTGGAACGCCGCAGCGAGGACATCGACGAGGGGGTCGCGGCCCTGGAGCGCGCCCTCTCCGGCGCCAAGGGATCACCGCAGGTGGTCTGCGACCGTCTCATCCGCTCCCTCGGGGTCACCGCCGAACACGACGACGACGTGGCGGTGCTGGTGGTCCAGCACCCGGCCCGCACGGGGGCGAACGCGGAGCTGTTCCACAACGCCTCGCTCGATCTCCTCGGCGGCATCGAAGCGGCCCCGCGCGCCCGCGCCTTCGCCACCGGCGTCCTGACGTCGTGGCGGTTTCCGGTGGAACTGTGCGACCTGGGCGTCCTCGCCGCCAGCGAACTGGTGGCGAACTCCCTCCAGCACGGCACCCCGCCGATGCGCCTGGGGCTGCGCCGCACCGACCGCCGCCTGATCATCGAGGTGACCGACGGCGACGACCATCTGCCGCGCCGCCGCCGCGCCGAGCCGGTGGACGAAGCGGGCCGCGGCATCTCCATCGTCGCGACGATCGCCTCGTCCTGGGGCAGCCGCCGCACACCCGGCGGCGGCAAAGCGGTCTGGTGCGAGTTCGCGCTGCCTCAGTGAGCGGCAGCAGGAGCCGCGGCTGAAACCACAGGAGCCGCAACAGGGGCCGCAACGGGGGCGGTCGCCGGCTCGGCCGTCGCTGTGGCTGTCGCCTCGGCGTCCGGCACCGACAGGGCCACCACCCGCGACGGCACCACCGCGAGCGAAGGCTGATCCTGTACGGGGGTGAGCCGACGCCCCAGCCGCAGTGCGAGCACGGTGATGCCCAGCGAGAACAGCACGAACGTCACGATGTACGGCCCGTGCAGCGAGGCCCCCATCGGCCCGCCCACGGCCGGACCGACCGCCAGCGCGAGCTGCTTGACCAGGGCGAAGGCCGAGTTGTACTGACCGACCATCGACTCCGGCGCCAGATCGGCGACCAGCGGCGCGACCGTCGGCGAGAGCATCGACTCACCGAGTCCGAACAGGGCGTACGTGGAGATCATCGCGGCCGTCGCCATGGTCTGGCTGCCGTGCCCGAGCCCCGCGTACCCCGCCACGATCCAGGCGAACGCCCAGATCAGCCCGACCGCGGCAATGACCCGGCTGCGCTTGCGGCGCTCCACCAGTCGCAGCACGACGAACTGCGCCACGACAATGACCGCGGTGTTGGCGGCCAGCGCGATGCCCAGCGTCGAGGGCTCGATCCCGGCAGCCTCGGTGCCGTACGCCGCAAGACCGGACTCGAACTGTCCGTAGCAGGCGAAGAACAGCACGAAGCCCAGCACACACAGCTGCACCATCGCCCGGTGCGAGAGCAGCATCCGCAACCCGCCCTTCGCGGCGGACCCGTCGGTGGGCCTGGCGTCCGCGAACGCGGGGGAACGAGGCATCCGCACCGTCACCGCGACGACGCCGAGCACGATGAACATCGCCGCCTCGATCAGGAACAGCAGCGTGAAGGTCTCCGGCCGGCTCGTGTCGACGATCTGCCCGCCGACCAGACCACCGATGCCGAGCCCCAGGTTCTGCAGGAAGAACTGCATCGCGAAGGCGCGCGTACGGGTGGCGGCGCCGGAACACTGGACGAGCATCGTGGCGAGCGCCGGCGACATGACGGCCGTGCCCGCACCGAGGACGGCGGCCGACAGCACGGCGGTCGTCACGTTCGACGAAAGCCCGAGGGCCGCCGCGCCCACGGACGCCACCACGGCGGCGACGATCAGTACCGGCATCGGACCGCGCCGGTCGATGGACCGCCCGGTGAACGGCAGGACTGCCAGCGCTGCCATGGCGAAGACAGCCAGCACGACTCCCGCCGTACCGGCGCCCAGATCCCGCACCTGTGCCACATAGACATACAGATACGGAACGGTGAACCCCACACCGAACGCGCTCAGCGCGCTCCCCAGCTGGATCCGCCGCAGCGCTGCGCCCATTTCCCTGGTCACACTCACCTACCTCAAGCTCACGAAGGACTCACGTCCAAAGACTTCAATAGTAAAGTTCGAACCTCAACAATACAGACCGAAGGACTTCGACGCCAATGAAAGGCGTGCCATACTGCCCGCCATGCCTGACACCACCGAGCCCTCCGGCCTCCAGGAGCCGAGCCTCGACGAGCAGATCGCCGCTTATCAGCGCGAGTTCCGCGACCTGGATCCCCAGGTCGAGCAGGTCGTCTCGGCCCTCGGCCGGCTGAACCGCCGGATGAACGTCGGGTACGGACGCCAGCTGGCCGACCTCGGCATCAGCAACGCCGAGTGGGAGGTCCTCAAGACCCTCGTCGTGGCGGGCTCCCCCTACCGGCTGGGCCCGGGGGAGCTGGCCAAGCGCCTCGGTCTCACCCCGGCGGCGATGACCCACCGCATCGACCGCATGGCGAACGAGGGTCTGGTCACGCGGGACAGGGACGAGAACAACCGCGTACGCGTCATCGTCGAACTGACAGATGAGGGGCGTACGAAGTGGCTGGAGGCGATGCGCATGGCATCCGCCTTCGAGGAGGACCTGCTCCAGGACCTCTCGGGCGAGGAGCGCGGCGCCCTCGGCGAGATGCTGATCCGCCTCCTGCGCAGGGTCGAGCACACCCAACCGGACGCCGGCGGCCGGCTCACGGACCTGGACTGACCCGCACCGGACGGGGACACGCGAGGCAGGGGACACGCCGGAAAACGGCTTGACCTGGCGGAGTTGACACGCCCCTCCCCGATCCGTAAGGTTCTTCGAGTTGTCACGGGCCGGAACGGTTCTGCGACAACCGATCCCGCCGCGAATGCGGCAACTCAAACTCAGCACGATCTCCCACTCGGGAAGATTTCGGCATGCCGGAATTCATTTCGAAGGCTCGATTATGAGCCGCCGGGAAAATCCGCTAGAGTTTGGACGTCGGAACGGCCCAACAGCCGGGAAGACAAACCCCACTGACTGGGAATCAGGCCCGAAAGGATCTGATAGAGTCGGACTCGCCGGAAAGGGAAACGCGAAAGCGAAGAACTGGAAAGCGCAGTGACAAATCTTCTGCTTCGCAGAGGGCCCGCTTCGACCGGGAATCGGACACGAAAGAGTCTGATAGAGTCGGAAACGCAAGACCGAAGGGAAAGCCCGGAGGAAAGCCCGAGAGGGTGAGTACAAAGGAAGCGTCCGTTCCTTGAGAACTCAACAGCGTGCCAAAAGTCAACGCCAGATATGTTGATACCCCGGCCTGCTTCGGCAGGTTCGAGGTTCCTTTGAAAGTCCTGCCGGGCCTCACGGTTCCGGTAGGCAATTACACAGCGAGGACGCTGTGAACGATCGGTCCTATTCCGACCGGTCGTTCCGCTCTCGTGTGTCATCCCGATTACGGGAGAACATTCACGGAGAGTTTGATCCTGGCTCAGGACGAACGCTGGCGGCGTGCTTAACACATGCAAGTCGAACGATGAAGCCCTTCGGGGTGGATTAGTGGCGAACGGGTGAGTAACACGTGGGCAATCTGCCCTTCACTCTGGGACAAGCCCTGGAAACGGGGTCTAATACCGGATAACACTCTGTCCCGCATGGGACGGGGTTAAAAGCTCCGGCGGTGAAGGATGAGCCCGCGGCCTATCAGCTTGTTGGTGGGGTGATGGCCTACCAAGGCGACGACGGGTAGCCGGCCTGAGAGGGCGACCGGCCACACTGGGACTGAGACACGGCCCAGACTCCTACGGGAGGCAGCAGTGGGGAATATTGCACAATGGGCGAAAGCCTGATGCAGCGACGCCGCGTGAGGGATGACGGCCTTCGGGTTGTAAACCTCTTTCAGCAGGGAAGAAGCGAAAGTGACGGTACCTGCAGAAGAAGCGCCGGCTAACTACGTGCCAGCAGCCGCGGTAATACGTAGGGCGCAAGCGTTGTCCGGAATTATTGGGCGTAAAGAGCTCGTAGGCGGCTTGTTGCGTCGGTTGTGAAAGCCCGGGGCTTAACCCCGGGTCTGCAGTCGATACGGGCAGGCTAGAGTGTGGTAGGGGAGATCGGAATTCCTGGTGTAGCGGTGAAATGCGCAGATATCAGGAGGAACACCGGTGGCGAAGGCGGATCTCTGGGCCATTACTGACGCTGAGGAGCGAAAGCGTGGGGAGCGAACAGGATTAGATACCCTGGTAGTCCACGCCGTAAACGTTGGGAACTAGGTGTTGGCGACATTCCACGTCGTCGGTGCCGCAGCTAACGCATTAAGTTCCCCGCCTGGGGAGTACGGCCGCAAGGCTAAAACTCAAAGGAATTGACGGGGGCCCGCACAAGCAGCGGAGCATGTGGCTTAATTCGACGCAACGCGAAGAACCTTACCAAGGCTTGACATATACCGGAAAGCATCAGAGATGGTGCCCCCCTTGTGGTCGGTATACAGGTGGTGCATGGCTGTCGTCAGCTCGTGTCGTGAGATGTTGGGTTAAGTCCCGCAACGAGCGCAACCCTTGTTCTGTGTTGCCAGCATGCCCTTCGGGGTGATGGGGACTCACAGGAGACTGCCGGGGTCAACTCGGAGGAAGGTGGGGACGACGTCAAGTCATCATGCCCCTTATGTCTTGGGCTGCACACGTGCTACAATGGCCGGTACAATGAGCTGCGATGCCGCGAGGCGGAGCGAATCTCAAAAAGCCGGTCTCAGTTCGGATTGGGGTCTGCAACTCGACCCCATGAAGTCGGAGTTGCTAGTAATCGCAGATCAGCATTGCTGCGGTGAATACGTTCCCGGGCCTTGTACACACCGCCCGTCACGTCACGAAAGTCGGTAACACCCGAAGCCGGTGGCCCAACCCCTTGTGGGAGGGAGCTGTCGAAGGTGGGACTGGCGATTGGGACGAAGTCGTAACAAGGTAGCCGTACCGGAAGGTGCGGCTGGATCACCTCCTTTCTAAGGAGCACTTCTTACCAAGCCTGCTTGGTCAGAGGCCACTACGTCGGCAAATGTTCGACGGTGGTAGCTCATGGGTGGAACGTTGACTATTCGGCACGACAGGTTGTTTTTCACTAGTACTGCTTCGGCGTGGAACGTGGGAAGGGATCGGTTGTGTCGGGCACGTTGTTGGGTATCTGAGGGTACGGCCGTGTGGTCGCCTTCAGTTGCCGGCCCCAGTGAACTCGCCCTTTTCGGGTGGGGTGATGGGTGGCTGGTCGTTGTTTGAGAACTGCACAGTGGACGCGAGCATCTGTGGCCAAGTTTTTAAGGGCGCACGGTGGATGCCTTGGCACCAGGAACCGATGAAGGACGTGGGAGGCCACGATAGGCCCCGGGGAGCTGTCAACCGAGCTTTGATCCGGGGGTGTCCGAATGGGGAAACCCGGCAGTCGTCATGGGCTGTCACCCGCTGCTGAACACATAGGCAGTGTGGAGGGAACGAGGGGAAGTGAAACATCTCAGTACCCTCAGGAAGAGAAAACAACCGTGATTCCGGGAGTAGTGGCGAGCGAAACTGGATGAGGCCAAACCGTATGCGTGTGATACCCGGCAGGGGTTGCGCATGCGGGGTTGTGGGATCTCTTTTTCACGGTCTGCCGGCTGTGAGACGAGTCAGAAACCGTTGATGTAGGCGAAGGACATGCGAAAGGTCCGGCGTAGAGGGTAAGACCCCCGTAGCTGAAACATTGACGGCTCGTTTAAGAGACACCCAAGTAGCACGGGGCCCGAGAAATCCCGTGTGAATCTGGCGGGACCACCCGCTAAGCCTAAATATTCCCTGGTGACCGATAGCGGATAGTACCGTGAGGGAATGGTGAAAAGTACCGCGGGAGCGGAGTGAAATAGTACCTGAAACCGTGTGCCTACAAGCCGTGGGAGCGTCGCTGTTGTTCTTCGGAGCAACAGTCGTGACTGCGTGCCTTTTGAAGAATGAGCCTGCGAGTTTGCGGTGTGTTGCGAGGTTAACCCGTGTGGGGAAGCCGTAGCGAAAGCGAGTCCGAATAGGGCGATTCAGTAGCACGCTCAAGACCCGAAGCGGAGTGATCTAGCCATGGGCAGGTTGAAGCGGAGGTAAGACTTCGTGGAGGACCGAACCCACCAGGGTTGAAAACCTGGGGGATGACCTGTGGTTAGGGGTGAAAGGCCAATCAAACTCCGTGATAGCTGGTTCTCCCCGAAATGCATTTAGGTGCAGCGTCGTGTGTTTCTTGCCGGAGGTAGAGCACTGGATAGGCGATGGGCCCTACCGGGTTACTGACCTTAGCCAAACTCCGAATGCCGGTAAGTGAGAGCACGGCAGTGAGACTGTGGGGGATAAGCTCCATGGTCGAGAGGGAAACAGCCCAGAGCATCGACTAAGGCCCCTAAGCGTACGCTAAGTGGGAAAGGATGTGGAGTCGCAGAGACAACCAGGAGGTTGGCTTAGAAGCAGCCACCCTTGAAAGAGTGCGTAATAGCTCACTGGTCAAGTGATTCCGCGCCGACAATGTAGCGGGGCTCAAGCGTACCGCCGAAGTCGTGTCATTCCAGCATATAGGGCCAACGCCTGCTGGGATGGGTAGGGGAGCGTCGTGTGCCGGGTGAAGCAGCCGCGGAAGCGAGTTGTGGACGGTTCACGAGTGAGAATGCAGGCATGAGTAGCGATACACACGTGAGAAACGTGTGCGCCGATTGACTAAGGGTTCCTGGGTCAAGCTGATCTGCCCAGGGTAAGTCGGGACCTAAGGCGAGGCCGACAGGCGTAGTCGATGGACAACCGGTTGATATTCCGGTACCCGCTTTGAAACGCCCAATACTGAATCAGGCGATGCTAAGTCCGTGAAGCCGGCCCGATCTCTTCGGAGTTGAGGGTAGTGGTGGAGCCGACGAACCAGACTTGTACTAGGTAAGCGATGGGGTGACGCAGGAAGGTAGTCCAGCCCGGGCGGTGGTAGTCCCGGGGTAAGGGTGTAGGGCGTGTGATAGGCAAATCCGTCACACATTGAGCCTGAGACCTGATGCCGAGCCGATTGTGGTGAAGTGGATGATCCTATGCTGTCGAGAAAAGCCTCTAGCGAGTTTCATGGCGGCCCGTACCCTAAACCGACTCAGGTGGTCAGGTAGAGAATACCGAGGCGTTCGGGTGAACTATGGTTAAGGAACTCGGCAAAATGCCCCCGTAACTTCGGGAGAAGGGGGGCCATCACTGGTGATCCGATTTACTCGGTGAGCTGGGGGTGGCCGCAGAGACCAGCGAGAAGCGACTGTTTACTAAAAACACAGGTCCGTGCGAAGCCGTAAGGCGATGTATACGGACTGACGCCTGCCCGGTGCTGGAACGTTAAGGGGACCGGTTAGCTGACTTTCGGGTCGGCGAAGCTGAGAACTTAAGCGCCAGTAAACGGCGGTGGTAACTATAACCATCCTAAGGTAGCGAAATTCCTTGTCGGGTAAGTTCCGACCTGCACGAATGGCGTAACGACTTCTCGACTGTCTCAACCATAGGCCCGGTGAAATTGCACTACGAGTAAAGATGCTCGTTTCGCGCAGCAGGACGGAAAGACCCCGGGACCTTTACTACAGTTTGATATTGGTGTTCGGTTCGGCTTGTGTAGGATAGGTGGGAGACTTTGAAGCAGCCACGCCAGTGGTTGTGGAGTCGCCGTTGAAATACCACTCTGGTCGTGCTGGATGTCTAACCTGGGTCCGTGATCCGGATCAGGGACAGTGTCTGATGGGTAGTTTAACTGGGGCGGTTGCCTCCTAAAGAGTAACGGAGGCGCCCAAAGGTTCCCTCAGCCTGGTTGGCAATCAGGTGTTGAGTGTAAGTGCACAAGGGAGCTTGACTGTGAGACCGACGGGTCGAGCAGGGACGAAAGTCGGGACTAGTGATCCGGCAGTGGCTTGTGGAAGCGCTGTCGCTCAACGGATAAAAGGTACCCCGGGGATAACAGGCTGATCTTCCCCAAGAGTCCATATCGACGGGATGGTTTGGCACCTCGATGTCGGCTCGTCGCATCCTGGGGCTGGAGTCGGTCCCAAGGGTTGGGCTGTTCGCCCATTAAAGCGGTACGCGAGCTGGGTTTAGAACGTCGTGAGACAGTTCGGTCCCTATCCGCTGCGCGCGTAGGAATATTGAGAAGGGCTGTCCCTAGTACGAGAGGACCGGGACGGACGAACCTCTGGTGTGCCAGTTGTCCTGCCAAGGGCATGGCTGGTTGGCTACGTTCGGAAAGGATAACCGCTGAAAGCATCTAAGCGGGAAGCCTGCTTCGAGATGAGTATTCCCACCCCTTTGAGGGGTTAAGGCTCCCAGTAGACGACTGGGTTGATAGGCCAGATGTGGAAGCCCGGCAACGGGTGGAGCTGACTGGTACTAATAGGCCGAGGGCTTGTCCTCAGTTGCTCGCGTCCACTGTGTTAGTTCTGAAATAACGAACGGCCGTGTTGTTGCCCGGTGTTGGTTAATTTCATAGTGTTTCGGTGGTCATTGCGTTAGGGAAACGCCCGGTTACATTCCGAACCCGGAAGCTAAGCCTTTCAGCGCCGATGGTACTGCAGGGGGGACCCTGTGGGAGAGTAGGACGCCGCCGAACAATTATTCCGGGAAAGCCCCGCACCTCTGGTGCGGGGCTTTTCTGCGTTCACGGGGCATTCAGTCCGACGGCGACCATACGTAAGGGGTCGTCGTGGTCACTTCGTGAAAGCCGAGGCGGCGCAGGATCGGTGCGCTGTCGTCGGACGCGTCCACTTGGAGATAGCTGACTCCGCGGGCTGCCGCGATTTCGGCGCGGGCGGCGACCAGCGCGCGATAGATGCCGCGTCCTCGCCAGGCGGAGAGTGTGGAGCCGCCCCACAGACCGGCGAATTCGGTTCCTGGCCTGACGACCAGCCAGGCTGCTGAGACGAGCTCGCCGTCTGCTTCGGCGACCAGGACGGTGATGTCGTCCGGGGCAGCGGCGATCCGGCCCGCCAGGTCGTCCCCGATCATGCTCAGGTCCTGGCCCCAGATCACCGACTCCATCGCCGCTATGCGGTGCATGTCCGCGGCTTCGGTGACCCGGCGGAGTGCGACGCCGTCCGGGAGTACGGGCGGTGACGCCATGTCCTTCGTGAGGCCGATGAGGATGGTCTCCTCGTCCTCTGCGGCGAAGCCGGCGGCGCGCAGGCGGTCGGTGAGGTCGGCCGGGCGGTCATGGCCCCGTATCTTCCACTCCACCGCCTCCCCCCGGGCAGCGAAGTAGTCACGCTGACGGGCGATCAACTCGTCCAGTTCGGTGCCCCGGACGCCCAGGTCGCGCGGAGCGCTGATGAAACCGCGGAACTGGCCGACGGTCCGTGTCAGGGGGCCGTCCTGTTCGTGGCTGACCCCTGCCGGGGGGTGGGGCGGCGCGCCGCGCATCTGCTCGTCATAGGCCGCGAGCAGGCCTTTCGTGTCTGTCACGGGAGTAGACAGTATGAGATGGCGTACCGCACGGGTATACGAATTCGATTGCTTGAGGACGGAGTGCCGGACAGGATCGGTGTATGGACTATGTGATTCGCCCTGTACGCGCCGAGGAATGGGCGCTGGTCAAGGACATACGGCTCGCCGCCCTGCAGGATCCCGCGGCTCCGGTGGCGTTCCTGGAGACGTACGAGCAGGGCCTGGCTCAGCCCGACGAGTTCTGGCAGGGGCGCGCGGCCGGTGGGGCGGAGTCCAGTGGCGACGAGACACGTCAGTTCATCGCTGAGGCGCCCGACGGGAGTTGGGCCGGCACGATCAGCGTG
Source organism: Streptomyces sp. NBC_01669 (assembly GCF_026339735.1). Lineage (GTDB taxonomy): Bacteria > Actinomycetota > Actinomycetes > Streptomycetales > Streptomycetaceae > Streptomyces > Streptomyces yanii. Next base: position 4,422,301 of record NZ_JAPEQG010000001.1, on the reverse strand, counting down.
CTCATCGAGCGACCGGACGGGGACCTGCGGTTCGGTGCGCCCGCCAAGGTCCACCAGGCCCATGTGGTCGGGGTCTATGTCCGGCCCGAGGCGCGGGGCAGCGGGCTGGCCGACCAGTTGTTCGGGGCCGGGGTCGACTGGGCGTGGTCACTGGGCGAGCCGCGTATCGAGCGGGTGCGTCTCTATGTGCACGAGAACAATCCGCGGGCCGGTGCGTTCTACCGCCGGTTCGGTTTCGTACCGACCGGGGAGACCCTCGCCGAGCCGAACGATCCGACGGCGCTGGACCTGGAGTACGAGATCATCCGTCCCCTTTGATGGCGTGCCGCACCGGCCCGGCCGGCTGTCGCCCCGAGCGGCCGGGCTTTTCCGGGAGCCTCGATACCCGTCACGTAACTCCTAGAGCGGGGACGACCAGCGGGCCCGGGCCTGTTCCTTCGAGCGGAGCAGGACGAGCGTCGGCAGGCCCTGGTCCTGGCCGGTCGACAGCAGTTCAGGGAGTTGGGGGAGTGGTGCCACAGCCGCGACGTCGTCGAGGACCAAGGCCATTGGTGGGTCGAGCCGACCGTCGGTTGACCGTGCGGCCATGCGGCGGCCGTGCTCGACCACGTGTGAGGCGAGGGCGGTGAGCAGGGGCATCGCACCGGGTGTGGAGCGAGGATCCTCGATGGATTCACCGACCACATAGAGCGTGCCCCCTTCGCCCGCAAAAGATTCCAGCACCAGCGAATCGGCCCGGTTCGGTGTGCAGGCCTCGCGGATGTGGACCGAGGAGAGTGCGGCGAACGCCCGTACCGTCAGCTCCTGGGCCATCTCCCGGCGTTCGGGGTGACCGGTGAGCGCGGACTCCAGCAGGCCGGCGAGTCCGGAGGCCGCCTTGGGATGGGTACGGAGCAGGCGTACGGGTTCATGGGCGTTGCCGCCGAGGGCCCAGCGGTGGACCTGGCGGAACGGGCGACCGTCTATGGCGGCGGCGTGCAGCCAGCACTGGAGCAGGGTCTCCGCGGTCTCGGCCGTCATCGCGTCGATACGGGCCTGCGGCCGGACCGGGGCGAGGAGCGCGGCGGCGCGGGCGGCTGCCGTATCGGGCTGTTCGCATCCGGCGGTGGGGGACCAGTGGAGGCGGGCCGGGGTGTCGCAGAGGTGGCCGGGGTCGTAGACGAGGACCGGGCCGAGTTTGGCGCGGGCGTCCTTCGTCTCCGCCCAGACGGTGGGGTCCGAGGTGATGACGAGGGCGGGTCCGTCCGCCTCCCGGATGGCCTGGACCACCGTGGGCCGGCGGGTGGCGGCCGGGCCGTAGACGACGAGAGGTGTGCGGGGCGAAGGGACGGCCGGGACGAGGAGAGGGGGCGCGGGGTCCTCGGCGGATTCGGCCGGTGCCGGGGTGGCCGTGGCCGGAGTGGCCGGTGCCGGGGTGGCCGGGGTGGTCGTGGCCGGGGGAGCGGGAGCGGGGGCGGGGGTGGGGAGCGGCGCGGGGGCGGAGACTTCCACCCCGGCGGGCTCCTCGCGCTTCGGGTGCGCCGCGTGTCGCGCGTAACGCTCCTCGCGGCGCTCTTCCCGCCGACGTGCTCGTACCGCGCGCCAGCGGGCCACCACGCCCATCACGAACACTGTCAGCACCATGAGCACCATGAGTTCGCCTATGAACAGGCCCCAGAACAGCCCGTACCCGGAGAGCTCGTCCGCCGGTGTGTCGGGCCAGGCTGCCGGGATGTCGTGCGGGGCCGCCGCCAGCCGGCGCATGGCAAGCGGTGTCTCGGTGAAGGTGACGCCCTTCGGCCACGCGCCGTGCGTGAACAGCCCGGACAGACCGGTGGCCGTCCAGGCCAGGAGGGCCAGCCCGAGCAGGAAGCCCAGCAGGCCGACCAGCAGACCGTCCGGGATGCCGCCGGTGCTCGGACCGGTCTGCTGCTCTGTACGCCCTGCCATGTCATGCCACCGTTGACTCGGACGACTCGTTCAGTCGTTGTTGGTGCTCGATGCGTGCCGCGCGCTGTTCGGTCTCCAGCTCTGCGGCCCGTACGTCCTCCGGGAGCAGATCGACTGCGGACGACTCGGTCATCGCCCGGTCGGTGAAGACCAGTGGCCGTTCCGCCTCGGTGATCAGATGTTTGACGACCTGTACGTTCCCGTTGACGTCCCATACCGCGATGCCGGGGGTGAGGGTGGGGATGATCTCGACCGCCCAGCGGGGCAGGCCTAGTACGCGCCCGGTCGCTCTGGCCTCGTCGGCCTTCTGCGCGTAGATCGTCCGGGTCGACGCCATCTTGAGGATCGCCGCCGCCTCGCGTGCCGCGGCCCCGTCGACCACGTCGCTGAGGTGGTGGACCACGGCGACGAACGACAGCCCCAGCCGCCGGCCGAACTTCAGCAGCCGTTGGAAGAGCTGGGCGACGAACGGTGAATTGATGATGTGCCAGGCCTCTTCGACCAGGAAGATGCGCTTCTTCCGGTCGGGCCTGATCCAGGTGTGTTCCAGCCAGACGCCGACGATCGCCATCAGGATCGGCATCGCGATCGAGTTCCGGTCGATGTGCGAGAGGTCGAAGACGATCAGGGGCGCGTCCAGGTCGATGCCGGCGGAGGTCGGGCCGTCGAACATGCCGCGCAGGTCACCGTCGACGAGCCGGTCCAGGACGAGGGCGACGTCGAGGCCCCAGGCGCGCACGTCGTCTATGTCGACGTTCATCGCCTCGGCGGAATCGGGTTCCGGGTGGCGCAGTTGCTCGACGATGTCGGTCAGTACGGGTTGCCGCTCGTTGATCGTCTGGTTGACGTAGGCGTGCGCGACCTTCAGCGCGAAGCCGGACCGTTCGTCGAGGCCGTGGCCCATCGCGACTTCGATGATCGTACGGAGCAGGGCGAGCTGGCCCGTCGTGGTGATCGACGGGTCCAGCGGGTTGAGCCGGATGCCGCCGTTCAGGGCTGCGGTCGGGTCGAGGCGGATGGGGGTGAGGCCGAGCTCCTGGGCGATGAGGTTCCACTCGCCGACGCCGTCCTCGCCCTGGGCGTCGAGGACGACGACCTGGCGGTCGCGGAAGCGGAGCTGACGGAGCACGTACGTCTTCTCCAGCGCGGACTTGCCGTTGCCCGACTCTCCGAGCACCAGCCAGTGGGGGGCGGGGAGCTGCTGCCCGTAGAGCTGGAAGGGGTCGTAGATGTACCCCTTGCCGGAGTACACCTCGCGGCCGATGATCACGCCGGAGTCGCCGAGACCGGGCGCGGCGGTGGGCAGGTACACCGCCTGGGCCTGGCCGGTGGAGGTACGCACGGGCAGTCTGGTCGTCTCCACCTTCCCGAAGAGGAAGGAGGTGAAGGCATCCGACAACGCGGACAGCGGATCTCGCATGGCGTGACTGCCCTCTCGGTTAGCGACGGATGCCGGTGGCGAACGGCAGGGTGTTCACGAAGGCGCGGTGGTGCTCGCGGTCGCACCACTCCAGCTTCAGGTACGACTTGCCGGCCGAGGCCCGGATCGTCCGCTTGTCACGGGCGAGGGACTCGGGTGATCGCGACGACACGGTGATGTACCCCACGAGGTTCACTCCGGCCGCGCCGCTCGCGAGATCTTCACCCCGCTGGTCGAGCCTGCCGTGGGCGGCGATGTCGCGCGGGTCGACGGTCCGGTTCATCTTGGCCTGGCGGCTCGCCTCGGCCTCGTCGTTCGTCTTCTCCGTGAGCATCCGCTCGATGGCGACCTCGGTCGGTTCGAGGTCCATGCAGACCGCGACCGTACGGATGACGTCCGGGGTGTGGACGAGGAGCGGGGCGAGGAAGTTGACGCCGACGGGCGTCATCGGCCATTCCTTCACCCACGCCGTGGCGTGGCACCAGGGCGCACGTGTCGCCGACTCGCGGGTCTTGGCCTGCAGATACGTCGGCTCGACCGCATCCAGTTCGGCGGGCCAGGCGTTGCGCTTCGTCATCGCCTGGATGTGGTCGATGGGGTGGTCGGGGTCGTACATCGAGTGCACGAGGGAGGCGAGCCGGCTCTGGCCGAGCGGCTGGCGCACCCGGATGTCGGCTTCGGCGAGGCGGGCGCAGATGTCGGTCAGTTCGCGCGCCATGACGACGGCGAGCCCCGCGTCCCGGTCGAGCTTGCGGCCTGCTTGGGGGCGGGCGGCGCGGGCCATGGCGTTTGCCTCGGCGGCCAGCTCGCGGTTGAAGTGCATGCACGCGACGAGGTAGGCGCGGTGCTGTTCGCTGGAGGTGGAGACCATCGACTGGAGCTGGTCGTACGACTCCTGCAGCCAGCCCGGGGCCGTCTTGTCGCCCCGCTGGGCGACGTCCTTCGCGTGCGCGTCGGGGTCGGCGGGCAGGGTGCGGGCCAGCATCTGAATACGGGTCACGAAGCCGTCGCCGTTCGCCACATGCTTCAGCAGCGTGCCGAACCGGTCGACCAGTGCCTCCTGGTCCTCGCTGTCGCGCAGCCCGACGCCGGGACCCTCGATCTCGATCGCCGCGGTGACGGTGCGGCGGTCGGCGTGCAGCAGTACGGCGATCTCGTCAGGACCGAAGGGGGCGGCGAGCCAGTTGATCCGGCCGATGCCCGGGGGCGGCCCGACCTCGACCTCGCGGCCGTCGCCCCGTACGCCCGCTTCCATGGCGGAGGAACGGTAGGCGGCGCCGCGGCGCACGGACCGCTTGAAGCTGCGGTTGATCTCGAACCATTTGTAGAAGGTGCGGTGCTTGTACGGGACGTACACGATCGCCAGCGCCAGCAGCGGGAATCCTGTGAGCAGCACGATCCGCAGGGACAGGGCGGGGACGATCAGCCCGCTCATCATGCCGAGGAACGCGCCGACGATGATCAGCGCGATCTCGCCGGTCTCGCGGTTCTTGCCGACGATCGCGTTCGGCCGGGCCCGGCCGATGAGATACGTACGGCGGGGCGCGACCGGATGGGACTGGGTCGTCAACGCCCTCCACCTCCTGTGCTGTTGTTACCTGCATTGCCTGTACCGCCGCCCCGGCCGGTGCGGCTGCTGTGCGGGGTGCCGGAGGTGGGTCCCGATCCGCTGCGGGGCGGAGGTGCGGCGGAGGGGACAGATCCGCCGCCGACCCCGCTCCCGCCGGTGTTGCGGGAGCTGTGCGCGGCCACACCGCCGCTGACCGGGTTGGCGGGCCTGCCGCCGCTGTTGCCGCCGCCCTGTCCGCCGTTGTCGCCGCCGCTCCGGCTGCTGTGGGTCTTGATGCCCTGGGAGACGAGAGCAGCCGGGGAGCTGATCAGGGCGGCGGCCTGGGCGCCGTCGGTGGCCTGCTTGCGGTTGGTACGGGCGCCCTGGATCTCGTCGCCGAAGCCGGGGACGAAGCGGTAGATCATCGCCGAGGCGAAGATCGCCAGGAGGATGATGGCGAGCCCGGAGACGACGGCGGAGAACGCGTTCGGTCCCCCGTCGGAGGAGAGCGCGCCGGCCAGTCCGAGCACGATGACGATGACCGGCTTCACCATGATCACCGCGATCATGATGCCCGCCCAGCGGCGGACATGACCCCACATGTTCTTGTCGACGAGCCCCGAGTAGACGACGACGCCGAGGAGCGCGCCGACGTAGAGCAGGGCGGCCCGGATCACGAGCTCCAGCCAGAGCACGCCCGCGGCGAGGATCGACACGAGCGAGACGACGATCAGCATGATCGGCCCGCCGCCGATGTCGGAGCCCTTGCTCAGCGCCTCGGCGAACGAACCGAAGAAGACATCGGTCTGCCCGCCGGAGGACGACGCGATGACGTCCGTGACGCCGTCGGTCGCCGACACGACCGTGTAGAGGATGAGCGGCGTGAACGCGGACGCGAGGACGGTCAGCCAGAGGAACCCGACAGCCTCGGAGATCGCGGTGGCCACCGGAACGCCACGGATGGCGCGCTTGGCGACGGCGAGCAGCCAGAGGACGAGAGTGAGCACGGTGGAGGCGGCGAAGATGACCGCGTACTGCTGGAGGAACTTGGGGTTCGTGAAGTCGACGTTCGCGGTGCCTTTGACTGCGTCGCTGAGCTTGCCGACGATCCAGGCCGCGGCGTCGGCGCAGCCGCGGGCGAGGGAGGAGAGGGGGTCCAGGGCGTTGGCGGCGTCGTCGGGGGAGGTGGTTTTGGGGGCGCCTGCGTCGCCGTTTTCGCAGTAGTCCTTGGCGAGTCCGACGATGAGGTCGCAGGCGTTGTTGCTCTTACTCGGAGATGGGCTCGGCGTCGGGCTCGGTGCAGCAGTGGCACGGGACGCCAAGAGGACGATCGTGGCTGGGACGCTTCCCAGAACGGACGCGACAGAGATCGCATGGGAGCGACGGCTAGCGGGCATAGGTAAAGCCTCCGTACTGCTCAACCGCACCGGCGATGTCGTCTGCAGTCGATGCCCGGTTGCCGCCGCTGACCGGTGTCGGGCCTTCTGTCTGGTTCGACGACTCGATCTTCCAGTCGTTCCCGACCCATTTCAGGTTCTCGGTGATGGTGAACCAGGTCTCAGTGACGGGCTTGGTGGAGCCTTGACCGGCCATCCCAACAAGGCCTGTACACCAGACCTCGACGGTGGCTGTGTCCCCGGTCTGCTTGGTCACTTTGGTGCCCACAGGCACCGTCCGGGAGATGAACGTCAGTCCACTGGGTGTGCTGCCATCTTCGTTCAACCCGACATTGGTGAAGAGGCTTGCGGAGTATGCCTTGTCCATGTCGGCTTGGAGGCGGTCGACCACAGCCGGGTCGTGAGTGGCTTGCAGGATTCCCCGGCGTGCGGCGGCATTGAACATGTCGGCAGAACCGAGTGCTACGGCGTAATTAGTTGCAGCGCTCTGCGCACCCTGCTCGTCGTGCGCGAACCCCGACGCGATCGTGCCGTTCTTCCCCGTCACCGGCTTCGTGCCCGTCGCCGCCGTCGGTGCCGCACCCGCCTTGTTGCCGCCGCCGTTCCCGCCGGACGAGGCGCCGTCGTTCCCGCCCCCGCCCATGTTCGCGAAGGCGATAGCCGCGATGAGGAGGACGACCACGCCGACCACCGTGATCAGGGACCGTGAACTGCGGGCCGGCCGACGGGAGCCGCCGTAGCCGTCGCCGCCCCCGCCGTCGGGGAATCGTGTACGGGTCTGGCGCGTTCCGCCCAGTGTGCTGTATCCATCGTCCGTACGGCCTGTGCCCGAGTCGCTGTAGCCGTGATCGTCGCCGGCACTCATGCTGCGTAGGCCCCCTCAACCGTGTGCGATTCCGCGTAGTACGACGGTAGCCGTGCTGGTTCCCGCGCGGACGCGGTGTGGTGACTCGACATCAGGGAGACGCAACCTCTGCCGGTGGGCACGACGGACGGATGGGGTGGAAGCGGAACGGGGGCAGCGGCAGCCTTCCGGGCAGGCTGACTGATGGTTAGATGGCCATGCCGTAGACGATGGTGAACAGGGTTCCCAGCGATCCGATGATGAACACACCGGTCAGACCGGCAACGATCAGGCCCTTGCCCTGTTCTGCGCTGAACGTGTCGCGCAGCGCCGTCGCGCCGATACGCTGCTTGGCTGCTCCCCAGATGGCGATGCCGAAGCAGAGCAGGATGGCAACGGCCATGACGACCTCGATCATCACTTTGGCTTCGTCGCCCAGGGCTCCGAACGGCCCCCACTTGGGAGCGATGCCGTTGATGATGGTGCTGATGCCGCCCTTATCAGTGTCAGCTGCCAGGACCATGTAAGTCACCGCCCCTGTTGGGTAGTTCACTGCCCCTGCCACGTGGCATGGGTCGCTCTCTATCTTCGCTGATGAATCCGCCCAGGTGGGACGACTTGACGCCTCTCTTTCATGGGATCTCGCACGTTTGACCGGTCCGACCGCCCTGACCTGCGGATCGAATCGGTGTGTGACCACATATGTATGGTTACTCTGTGTATCACGGGGGGTGACTCTGGGCAATCATTGTCATCTCGCCACCCTGGCCGAAGCCCGCCTGCGGTCCCTTCTCGCGCCCATCGGGGCAAGCGGGTTGAGGGTCAGTCAGAGGACGGAACGACAGGGGCCCGGCGGGCGGGGCGGTGTCGTCCAGGTCTTCGGTGGCCGGAAGTCGCACCAGGAGCCGTCAAAGGGAAAGGTTCCGGCCTCGACCAGCCGCGCGACTCTGGTGCCCTCGGCGCGGATGGCGGCCGCTTCATCGGCCGACCAGTAGACGGGGTGGCCGGTCTTTTCGGCGAAGGACTCCTCGTCCTTCCACTGCCAGGACCGGTCCGGTGCGACGTTGATGTCGAGCTCGTGGTCGGCGATGTCGATGTCGTCGCCGTGGTGGACGCGGCGCTCCAGATTCACGTACCAACCGCGGAACTTTCCCCTGCGGCCGAAGAGCCACAGTACGGAATGTGCGGCGCCGGTGGGCTGATAAAAGAGGGCGCTGCCCATCGGCCACCGATCGGGGACCACCGGATATCCGGTGGCGGGTCGGTCGTCCGGGGCGATGTCCCGGAGATGTGCGCCTCCCGGGAGCTCCGTGCGCCACATGGGCGCGCCCGTCTCCATCCATATCAGCTGGCCCTCGTCCGTGCGGTCGACGAGACGTACGGGCACCGAGGCACTCAAGTGGCCGCCGATGAAGAAGTTCCAGTGCAGAATCCGGCCCGGTACGTCGTCCGTGGTGTTGATCAAGCGCGCGAGACGGTTCATGGATCAATCCTTGCTGCCGGGACCCGATGGTGGGGATGTGCTCTGTTGTGCCCGGTCAGGAGCAAGTTCAATGCGCGGAGAAGGTCGTGACGTAGCAAAAGCCTGTCGGCAGGACGGGCGGCGAACAGTGAGGAGCAGACCGGTTCGTGCCGTCCGACAGGCAGGAGCGCGAGCGGTCAGGCCGGGGTGACCGGGCCCCCGCCGGCCGGCTCGGCGAAGTGGTCGAACTCGCCGGCCATGACGCCCTTGGTGAAGGCCTCCCATTTCGTCCGGGTGGTCGTGACGATGGTGGACGGGTCGTCGGTCTCGCGCAGGTGGACGAGCCCGTCCGGGCCGAAGGCGATCTCGATCCAGGGCCCGGGGCCGTCCTCCCCCTCAGGAGCGGCGCGGACCCAGGTGAGGTCGGCGGGTATGTGCTGGTCAGCCATGGTTGGTGCCGGCCTTGACGCTTCGGAGGAGAGCGGCCCAGGCGGTGGGTGTGGTGCGGAGTATGGCTCCGGTGGGATCGCTGCTCTCGGTGACGTTGACCGTGTTGTCGTGGGCGGCGACGTGTATGCAGGCTTCGCCCTGCGCGCAGTAGGACGACCTCTGCCAGGTGGATGCGGCCATCTCTGTTCCTTTCAAAGGTCCCGAGCGATGTTGTGGACAAGTTCTCGCGACTGCTCGGTGCTCAGCGCAGCTGCGTCGAGCCGTTCGAACAGGAGGCGGTACTGCGTCAGCTGGGCTTCGGAGTCGATGAACACCGGGCCGTGGGACTGATCGAGCTGGGCGGTATCGAGTGCGGGCACCGGTCCGCGTACGTAGTAAAGCGACTGACCCGAGCCCGGGTAATACGTGGCTTCGAAGGGGACCACGCGGATGGTCACGTGGGTCCGTTCGCTCACCTTGAGCAGGTGCTGGAGCTGAGCGCGAGCCACACTCGGGCCCCCGAACCTCATCCGGAGCGCGGCCTCATGAATGACTGCGCGATAGGGGGCGGCACCCTCCCCGTACAGCACCGCCTGGCGTTTGACGCGGTACGAGACACGGTGTTCGATCTCCGGCGGTGACATCTCGGGCACTGCCTGCCGGTAGATCTCCCGAGCGTGATCGACAGTCTGCAGCAGCCCAGGGATGTGGATGCTATGCGCTGCGTGCAGGCTGTTGCCGTAGTGCTCAATCTCGGCGAGGTCGAGGAGTCTGGGCGGCAGGATGTCCCGGTACTCCTCCCACCAGCCACGCTTGCGGTCACCTGTCATGGCGACGAGAGCCTCGATCAGCGCTTGGTCCGTGCACGAGTAGGTGTGGGCCATGACGCGTACGCGGTCGGCGCTCACACCGAATCGCGCCACCTCGATGTTGCTCAGCTGCCCCGAACTGGTGCCGAGGAGATCAGCTGCCTGCGTGGTGGTCATCCCGGCCCGCTCGCGCAGCTTGCGCAGCTCGGCGCCGAGTCGGGTGCGGCGCGCGGTAGGGGCGGTCCTGCCTGCCATCTCGAACTCTCCCCAGAAATCAACTGAGTTGGCCTGTCACTCACACGAGTGGATCTCGTCAAAGATTACGGTCAGAAGGCGCAAAGAATCCTTGCCAAAGCCTAGTCTCTGATCCAGGCCACCCGCCCGGAAGTACCCCGCTCGACGGAGCGGCCTCGTCACCGGGCAACCAGATGCGCGAGATCCAATGTCCCTCCGTGATCGGAGACTTCCATGGTCCTGGCCACCGTAACGCCGCCCTGGGCGTACACCCTCCAACTCCCGCAAGATCCCCGCGCTCCGGGCATCGCCCGAGCCACACTCCGCTCCGTACTCCGCGTGCACGGCATGGGCGATCTCATCGACACCGCCGAGCTGTTGGCGAGCGAGCTCGTCACCAACGCGTACCGGTACTCCTCCGGGCCGTACTCACTCCGGCTGCGCGACGCCGGGCGGCACCGGATCAGGCTCAGTGTCTGGGACACCAACCCGGACATCCCGCCACCGTTCCAGGGCGGCGGAAAGGCGCCGACGGCTCTTGCCGAGTGCGGTCGGGGGCTGCATCTCATCACCCTGTGGGCCGACAGCTGGGGCGCGTACCCCCTGCGCGGCGGGCTGCCGGGGCACGGCGGGAAACTGCTCTGGGTGGAGTGCGCGTGGAGACCGGAAGAGGCCCTGCTGGGCCGCGTCTCATCGGGAGAATCGCCCTGAGTCGTTGCGTCGGTCACGGAGCGGTGTCTTCAAGCACTTCCCCCAGATCCCGTACGTAGCGAAGGCCCGGGCGGCCGTCGAGCCGGACCTCGCCGGTGGGTATGAATCCGGTCCGGGCCAGTACGGCTCGTGACCCGGCGTTGTCGAGGGTCGTGACGGCCCGCAGCGCCGTCAGACCGTACTCCGCGGCGGCACGGGCGCAGATCTCACGGACGGCGGCCGTAGCCAGTCCTTGTCCGGCGCTCTTCTCGGCGATCCGGTATCCGAGCTCGGCCGAACCGTCCGCCACGTCGACCAGGTTGACCCGCCCCAGCACCGCACCGCTGCTGTTCACCAGCACATGGAAGAAGTGCAGCCCCGAAGCCTGTTCCGCGAGCAGGTCGTGATGGCGCGCATCGAAGTGGGCAAAGTAGTCGTCGCCACGATCGGTGACCGACGCGGCGAAATAGGCTCGGTTCTCCTGCTCGAACGCAAGAAGAGCCGGGGCATGGTCGAGACGAAGACGCTGCAGTTCAGCCATGCAGGGATCGTACTGAGCAGAATGCGTGATGCCGGGTGCGCTGGACGCAGGATCTGACGGGTGACCCTGCGGGCCGGGAGCCGGGGTGCGCACCTCATGGGGCCGGCCCCGGTCCTCAAGCTGCAGACGGCGCTTGAGGTCCGGGGCCGGGTGGTGGTGTGGTTGCGGGCTTCCCGGTCAGGTTGCCCGGCGAGCACGCCATGCTGTGGTGCGGCTCAGCCCACTGTCTCGGGCTCCGAGGTCCACGTTCCCAGGGAGATCTCGGCGGTGATGCCCGGCCCGAAGCCGGCCATGATGCCGCGCTGGCCGTGCAGGGTCGACGCCTCATCGAACATGCGGGCCAGGGCGTCGAGTACCACCGCGCTGGCGATGTTGCCGTATTCGGTGAGTGTGGCCCGGCTGAAGCGGAACGCTTCGGGCGGCACATCGAGGAAGCGGCTCAGGTCGTCCAGGATGCGCGGACCGCCGGCGTGGATGATGTAGAAGTCCAGCTTGCTGGCGTTCCACTGGTGCTGTTCCGCGAGGGCGCTGAGGGCCGGGGCAAGTGGCTCCATGGTTCCGGGCACGCGCTTGTCGAGCTGGAAGTGGAAGCCCGTGGACCGGACCGCGTAGGAGATCCATTCCTCGGTGTCCGGGATGATGTACGACCCGTTGCGTTCCAGGCGGACCCCGGTGCCACCGCTGCCCCGTACGACGACGGCGGCTATCCCGTCGCCGAACAAGCCGTTGGACAGCAGGGACCCCACGCCCAGATCGGTGGGCTGGTAGCACAGCGAGCAGAACTCGCAAGCGATGACGAGAACGTTGGCGTCGGGGTATGCCGTGCAGAAGTCGTGGGCCCGGTTGACGGCCGCGCCACCCGCTGCACAGCCCAGTTGGGCGATCGGCATCTGCCGTGTCTGCGGCCGGAAGCCCATCGTGTTGATGAGCCACGCGGTCGGGGGAGGCATCATGAAGCCGGTGCAGGAGACGTAGATGATCAAGTCTATCTGCGACGGCTCGAGCTCCGCCTGGTCCAGTGCCTGGCGGACAACAGCCGGGACGCGGGCCTTGGTCTGCGCCTCGTAGATTTCGCTGCGCGCATCGAACCCCGGGTGCTGCAGCACCTTTTCGATCGGCTGGATCAGATGCCGCTTCTGAACCCCGGTGTGTTCGATCAGACGGAGGACCAGATCGAGCTGCGGATGGTCGCCGTGCAGCCGTTGTGCCAGTTCGAGGGTTTCGTCGTTGGTGATGACATACTCGGGAACTGCGATTGCGGGCTTGCAGAGTACCGCCATGGATCTCCTCCTAGCGGACGATGAACCACACGGCCGAGCCCTGACCGGATACGGGGGCAGGTGTCGGCCGACGGTAGCCACTGCGGCACCGTGCGTGGAGCGGCGCGGGACAGACCTTTTGGTCGCGGCGCCGAATTCCATGCCCCTGGGATGGGCATGGACGGGCCGATCGACGAATGCGCTGAATTCTCACCGTATGGGCAGACGAATTTCGGTCGCACCTTTGATCGGCCCTGGAGATCACGCTACGACAGGCGGATGGGGGTCGCACGTCGGACGGAACGCGCTGTGCGGGAGCCCCGGATTGGCCTGCGGTTTCCGCCCTCCGAGGGCCGATGCGGCACCGTTGACCACCTTGTTGTCCTTGGCCATGGCGGGCGGACCATCCGCGGCCGGCACCGCCCAGCGCGTGTACGACCGGCCCGCCGAGGGGCCCACGCCGAAAGACGCACCGCTGCGGGCGGCGGTCACCCATCCCGCGGACCGGTGATCACCGGCGGGGCGGGCCGCCCCCGTGCCGTCGCACGGTGCGAGTGACGAAGCCGGGCACGGGCCGCCCGGGTGGCATCGATTCACCCGCTCGGCGGCGCCCGGGCTGCGCGTGGCAGTCCGGGCGTTCCCGCGCCATGGCCGGACCCGGGCCGGAGCGCGTTGGGTCTCCATGGGCGCGTCGCCTCAGCGGTGGCCCTGACCGCTGTACTGCGGTTGCACGAAGAGCCCGGTGCCTTACTCGGGGTATCGATGTCACCAGGCGACGGGCAGTGCGAGCGGATAACGCCAGATCGATGTCTTGTTCCAGGCCACTTCTTCGGCGGGCTTTGCCAGCCGAAGGTCAGGGAAGCGCTTGAGGAGGGTTCCGAGTGCGACGTGGAGCTCCGTGGCGGCGAGCGGGGCGCCGAGACAGTGGTGGCCACCCCAGCCGAAGGTCATGTGGGCTGGACCAGTGCGTTCCAGGTCCAGCTCGTCGGGCCGGTCGAACTTCCGGCCGTCCCGGTTGGCCGTCAGGTAGGAGACGTGCACGATGTCTCCCGCCCGGATCTTCACCCCGCTCAGTTCCACGTCCTCGGTGGCGACGCGGGGGATGCCGACGCCCTTGCGGAAGGGGATGAAGCGCAGCAGTTCCTCGATGGCCTGCGGGAGCATCTCGGGGCGGGCGCGCAGCATGGCCAGCTCCTTGGGACGCGTGAGCAAGGTGTATGCGATGTTCCCGATCTCGTACGTGGTGGTGTCCTGTCCGGTGATGAGCAGGACCATGGCCATGACGGTCAGCTCTTGATCGTCGAGGAGCTCATCTCCGTCGCGGGCGGCGGCAAGCGCGCTGATCAGGTCGTCGCCCGGGTTCTCGCGCCGGTGCGCCGTCAGCTTCGCGAAGTAGGCGCGGAGATCGGCCTTGGCGCGTACCGCGTTCTCCCGGTTGTCGATGCCGACGTCCATCATGGTCCGCGCGTGGGCGCGCAGTTGCGCGTGGTCGCCCTCGGGAATGTCGAGGACCTCGCAGATGGTGGTCAGGGGCAGGGGGGCCGCGAGGTGCTCGAAGAGGTCGGCAGGGGAACCGTGCTCCTCCATCCGGTCCAGGAGCTCATCCACGACATGCTGGGTACGGACCCGCATGCGTTCCATGTGGCGCGGCGCGAACCCCTTGGAGATCAGGCTGCGCAGGCGGCTGCTGGCCGGTGGGTCCATCACATTGATCGCCTCGTCCTGAACGATGGGTTCAGGGGTCATCCGCGGGAAGTTCCGGCCGATGATGGCGCTGCGGCTGAAACGCCGGTCGGTGGTCACCGTGCGTACGTCGTCGTAGCCGGTGACGAGCCATGCTTCCCCGTCGCCGTGGGGCAGGCGGATGCGGGAAACGGGTGCTTCGGTCTGCAGCTGCCTGAGCAGCGGGTCGAATTCGAGGGCTTCGGCGTAGTCGAACGGGCAGTGCTGCGGGGTGGCTACTGGTTCCATACGGAGCTCCAGATAGGGGATCTCATGGGCGTTCAGTGACTCAGCGGGATGAACAGGTCGTAGGTACCCGATCAGTCACCGAGGCACGCACCGTTCCGGGGCAATTGGCCCATATGACGTGCCGACCCGCCCCGCGGTGATGGCGAAGGCGCGGGTCCACCCGACAGGGACCCGCAGCCCGCCCCCACCCCCGTCTTTTTCAGTCGCCCACTCCGGCCGGTACGACGTTGGTGGCGTCCATCGCGGCGCGCAGGGCCCGGGCGATCTTGACGGCGTCGTCCACGGCCCAGATGTGGACGAAGAACAGGCGGGGGTTGTCCGTCAAGTGGTGGTTGTGCAGCTCCACGAGTTTGATGCCGCCGCGCCGCAGAGCCCTCAGTACGTCCTGGACCTCGCCTGCGGTCATGGCGCAGTCGCCGCTCAGCGCGGCCCGGCCGTCACACAGCGGCTGGAAGTTGAACGCGCTGGTCGACCCCAGGCCGGGCGGCAGGATCAGATGTCCGTCGGTGATGATCTCGCGGCGGACGAAGAGGTTCTTGTAGATGCCCCCCTCGTTGGAACCCTTGTTGCCCAGTACGGCCTCGATTGCGGCAACGTCCAGGTCGATGGGGGGTGGCGGGCCGCCGGTCGGCTGCGGCGGCGGAGTTCTCGTCCGGTCGAACCCCGCGCGCAGGCCGCGGGCCAGGGCCACCGGGTCGTGGCTGTGCCCGTGGACGTGGGTCCACCAGATTTCGGGGGTCTGCGAGAGCAGATGCTTGTGGAGCGCGGTCTGCGCGATTCCGTGCGTCTGCCAGGCGTCGCTCGCCTGCTGCAGCTCGTTCTCGGCGACCACCACGTCGCCCATCGTCATCGTGCTGCCGTCGGCGTAACGGACGAAGGCCACGTGCGCGCCCAGCGCGAGCCCCGGTCTGACGGCGACGCCGTCGGAGACCACGTGCAGATCCTGGCGGGGGAAGCCGGTGTGGTAGATCATTCCGCGCAGCATGTTGCCGCTGCGGCCCAGCGCGTCCGCCACGTCCGCCCAGTCCGATGCGCTGGTGTGCACCGGCTTGACCGGCCGGTGTCTCCCGGGCCCGTGCGTCTCGCGCATGCCGCCGGTCGGGGCCTGAGCGGCGGCCGCCCCCGCCCCGGCTCCGGCCAGCATCGGTGCCAGCGCCGCTGCGGCCAGCATGCGCCGCCGCGACGTAGTCACCTGTGTGCGCATGTCCTGCTGTCGATCTTCAGCCATCATCTGATCGCCTCCATGGCGAGATGAAACCATGCGAAAGTATAAGAAGGCGGATGCTTCGTCATGAGGCGGGTCCGGATGGACCAAACGTGTGGTGCACCCTCCGGCCAACGGGGCGCGCGAGCGTCCGGCACGCGGCTCGTATCCCGGTGGGCCTGTGGGGATACGGCATTGGGCGGTCCTGTCATGACCGGTGGAAATGACAGTCTTGGACCGTGATGATCTCCGGATACGAGGACGACCCGCTGGTCGCTGGTGAGGGGCTGCTCTCGCGGCCGGGCTTCTGGGCCGCGTACCTCATGTGGATGTGCGAGACGGACGACGAGGACGGTGAGCCTGCCGCCGAGTGGTTCGGCGCGGACGAGGCCGATCTCGACGCGGCGTACGAGGAGTTGGTGGACGAGGGGCAGTGGCCGGTGCTCCGGATTCCGTTCGGCGGCGGGCACAGCGTGGTGGTGGTGAACCGCAACTTCCCCGAGGACCAGGGCACGGAGTACTTCGTCACCCATCCGGAATGGGGATCGCGGCATGGCTTCCTCGCCACACTGGACGGGCATCAGGCAGGCCCCGGTCTGTCCTGGCGTGAACTGGTTCATATCGTGAACAGCGTGCCGTCCGACGCGCACGACCCGGGGGTCCATGATCCGTACGCCCGGCTGCTGTTGCTGTTGCCCGCGCTCGGCGACGAGGATCTGCCGCGAGACGCGGTGGAGCGAGTGGGCGAGGCGTTGGTCAGGGTGGCCGGTGCGCCGGCGGGCGAGGCGACGCATGTGGCGGAGCGGCTTCTGCTCGACCATCCGCTGTGGGAGCCGGCCCGATGGGAGATACCCGGGCCGTCGCCGCTCAGCGGGGGTGGCGCGCCGTCGTGCGACGGGATCCTTCAGTGCGACGGCTACCTGAGCCCGCGGTTGGGGATGCGGCTTGCCCAGGGGATCACTGCGGAGCAGAGCGAGCGGCTGGCGCGGGCGCTGGGGACATGGTCCGCGGGAGGGCCTGCACCGGGTTCTCGATGAGGTGGGTGCAGGCCATCGACTTCACACGTGGTTCTGCCTGGGCGGAACCTTCTTCACCTCAGAGGGGCGACAGTTGGGGCGGCAGGCCGAACGTGGCGAAGACGTCCGGGTCCTGGAACACGGTGGTGCGGCTGATGCCGGAGACGGTGACGGTGAAGACCTGGAGGGTGTGCAGGCGGTACGTGCCTTCGGCGTCGCGTACATAGGCGGCGACGGCGGGCTGCCCGTTGGCACCGGTCGGGCGCATCCGCCAGTCGGTGCCCCGGAGGGCGAAGATCCGGGCCAGAAAACGGGTGTAGAGCTCGCGCCCGACGTACCAGGTGAGGAACGGCGGCATTTCGAGGATGGCGTCGTGGGTGAGAAGGGTGGTGAGGGTGGCGATGTCGGCGGCCTCGAACGCCTTCACATAGCGGTCGATCAGGGCGCGCCGCTCCGGATCGGTGGGCTCGTCGACGCCGGTGGCCGACTCGGTGAACGAGCCGTCCTGGGTGAGCGCAGCGTCTGCCAGGCGGGCCCTGGCACGTTGGAGTGCGCTGTTGACCGCGGCCGTCGTCGTGTCCAGCAGCCCGGCGACTTCGGCCGCCGGGAACTCCAGGACGTCACGCAGGAGCAGTACGGCCCGCTGACGTGCGGGCAGAAGCTGTACGGCGGCGACGAACGCGAGCCGCAAGGTGCCGCGTACGGCCAGGGCGCCGGCCGGGTCGCCCCGGCCCGCGTCGAGCAGGCCGTCCGGGAACGGCTGCAGCCACGGCACCTCCCGCCCGGGGACCAGCGGCTGCTCGGGGTCCTCGCTCGGAGCGCCGAGACCGGACGGCAGAGGGCGGCGGCTGCGGCTTTCGATCGCGTTCAGGCAGGCGTTGGTGGCGATGCGGTACAGCCAGGTGCGCAGGGAGGCCCGGCGGTCGTCGTACCGCTCGTACGCGCGCCATGCCCGCAGATACGTCTCCTGGACCAGGTCCTCGGCGTCATGGACCGAACCGAGCATCCGGTAGCAGTGCACCAGCAGTTCGCGTCTGAAGGGGTCGGTGCGGACGGCGAAGTCCTCGTTCGGCGATGTGACCACAGGGTGTGCCTCTCGTGAATCGGTGGCCGGCAGAGCGATGAGTTCCCTGGGGCTGCTCGGTACGTACGAGTGTCCATCCTGGAGAGAAGAGGAAGACCGTGATCGAGAACATCGGCACTGCTGCTTCGACGCAGTCCGAGGCTGCCGTACGAGAGGTGCTGCACCGTGTCTACGCGGCCTGGGCCGACAACGACGCGGACGCCTTCGCGGCGCTGTACACGCAGGATGCGACCTCGGTGCTGCCCGGTTCGTACAGCGACGGAAAAGAGGCGATCCGTGCGCGGATGGCAGCCGGATTCGCGGGACCGCTCAAGGGCTCGACCGTTGTCGACGAGGTGCGGAGCATTCGATTTATCGGCGAGGACGCCGCCGTGGTGATCAGCCGCAGCGGAATCCTGCCGGCGGGCGAGTCCACGGTCCCCGCCGACCGCTTCGTGCTCGCCACATGGGTCCTGGCAAAGGCGGCCGGCGAAGGGCAGGGCGAGGGATGGCTGGTCGCCGGATACCACAACTGCCCGACCGGCACCTCCTGACCGCACGTCCTCCGGCCGCCCACCGATCGGGTGAAATTCCGCTGGGGCGGGGCGGGCGTTCGGCCCCGCAATTCAGGGCCGAACGCCCGCCCCCGGGGCCGATGCGCATGGCATGTCGGGTGCGCCGTCTTTGGGACAGTGCCGCTCCACGATCAAGGAGCGGGGTGAGCGGCGTGGCCGTGGTGAGCCGGCAGAGGCTGAGCGATCTGGGCGGGGCGGGCGGGGCTGGTGGCGGTGCGGGTGGTGGTGGCGGGGATGAGCTGAAGCACAGCGACGGCCCCTGGTTGCAGGCCGCCGGGGGAGCCGAGTCGCTGCATACGTTGCTGGGGCCGGTAAGGACCGAGCTGGAGACCGCGCACGAAGGGGTCGTGACGGGGACCGTCGGGTTGGAGGCGCTGGCCGAACTCGGCGCCGTACGCGAGTCGTGGCAGCGACGGATCGAAGCCGCGCGCAGCGAGTGCGGGAGCCTCGCGGGGAAACTGCGCGCCGTCGCACGGGCCCAGGGCGTCACGAACGAGACCGTGAAGTCGTCCTTCGCGCGGGTCGCGTCGCGGGCCGGTGGGCAATGACCTCGAAGATCACGTGGGCCCAACTGCGCGACGTGAATTGCGCCGAACTGGAAGGCGCGGCCGACGGATGGGGCCGGGCGAGTAACTTGGCCGACACCGGCCGGGACCGCATCGACAAGCAACTGCTGAACGGGTTGCGCGGGACGCAGCAGGGCGAGGCGGCCGACGCGGCCGTCGGACGGCTGCGGCAACTCAGCCGGAACTTCCAGTACGTGTACACGGAGTGTGGTCTGCTCCGCACCACGCTGAACAGCATGGCCCACGAAATCAAGGGTCAGCAAAGGGCGTTGCAGGAAGCGCTGGACGACGCGGAAGCCCTGAAGTTCACCGTGCACCCGGACGGGTCGGTGACCTACCCGGAGGCCGGCGAGGGGCTGATCGACGGCAAGCCGATGCCGGGCGGGACGGCGACCGGAGGAGGAGTACCGGGGCTGCTGCCGCCCTCGGGACTCGTCGCCCCCAACCCGAACGTGGCCAAGGCGCAGGACATCGCCGACCGGGTGGCCAAGGCCCTGCGGACAGCGGCCGACATCGACTGGCGGTACACGCGGATCCTGCGGAAGCTGAAGGCCGAGGAGGGCCTGAAGGTCCCCGACTCGACCTGGACGGACGCGGCGACGGACGCGGCAGCGGTACGGAACGCGGCGGGCGCCTACCTGAACGAAGCCATCCCGCACGACGCGAGCCCGGCCGAACGCAAGGCGTGGTGGGCCGGGCTGACAGAGGAACAGCGCGAGGAGTACCTCGCGGTGTACCCGGACCAGATCGGCAACCTGGACGGAATCCCGGCGGTCGTACGGGACGCCGCCAACCGGGACAACCTGCAACTGCTCATCGGAAAGCTGGAAGGGCAAGAAGGGGAAAGGGCGGAGACGCAGTTGGCGGGGTTGCGGGAGATTGACCGGCAGCTGCATGACGGCCGGAAGCCGCCGATGTTTCTGCTCGGGATTGGGGACGAGGGGAATGGGCGGGCGATTGTTTCTTACGGGAATCCGGATACGGCTCGGAACGTGTCGGCTTATGTGCCGGGCTTGAATACGTCGCTGGATGAGGAATTCGCTAAGGGGGATCTTAAGCGTGCTTGGGATACAGCTAAGGGGACCAATAAGTACGACCATTCGAGCGCGGCGATCGTTTGGCTCGGTTACGACGCACCGCAGACCCCGGACGGATTGGGGAGCCTGGCGGTAATGGGCAATGATAGAGCCGAAAGAGGTGGAAGTGCATTTAATGACTTCATGGGTGGACTGGTGGCTACGAACGAGAACGAGGACCCGCACCTGACGGCTATTGGGCATTCTTACGGTTCGCGCACTGTTGGTGCTGCAACTCAGCAAGGTGGCGGGATTCCCGGGGTGGACGACATCGTGCTCGTTGGCAGTCCCGGAGTCGGTGTGGATCACGCTGAGGATCTCGGGGTTGGGAAGGATCACGTCTTCGTCGGTGCGGCTGAGAATGACGTGGTGACCAAGCTCCCCTCCAAGCAGCAGGCGGCTGTCGGCGTTGTGGGATTGATCGCTGGAGGACCGTCCACTGCCTACGTGGCCGGCGACCTCGCAGATCCGGGGGATGACGATCTCTGGTTCGGCAAGGACCCGGCGAGCGAGGCATTCGGTGCGAGGCGTTTCCCTGTGGGTGAAGGGCCGCGGCTGATCAGTGGGCATGGCTTCTCTATCGACGCGCACTCCCAGTACTTCGATCCGAAGAGGAATGCCGTTTCGGCAGACAGCATTGCTCTCATCGCTGCGGGTCGTTCGGAGAAAGTAAAGATGGAGGAGTCACGTTGAGTCGTCGACTTCAAGTCATTGGGTTGGCAACGCTGCTCTGTTTGGCGTTTGTCGGATGTTCGAAAAAAGAGAAGCGATCCGATATGGACATGCAAGGCGCGGCGAATCGAGCTGATGAGATTCTTGACGCAGTGCTGACTGAAATCAAACCTCAGGTTCAATGGGCGCATGGCCCGACTAGTACTGGTAGCTGTGACGTGTCCCGGATGCGCGTCGTGATGACGATTGTGTCCGAACAGCGCCGGGGTAGCTTCCTAGGAGTGGTGGATCGCTTCTGGCGTAAAAGCGGCTATCGGATCAAGGCAATCAATAATGATGTGGACGTTCCTGCGATCTATGCCCAGACGCTGGACGGCTTCGGCGTCACCCTCAGCATCGGCGGCAAGGGGCAAGCTTTCTTCGAAGTCGACAGCCCCTGCGTGAAGGAATCAGCGGTGGCCGAGTCCACCACCCAGCCCAACGGCCCTGCGTACGAAGACGTCTATCCCCTTCCCCGCCCCAACGTGCACTCCGACTTCTGGTCCACCGGATCAACCTGACGTCACATCAGGACAAGGTGACCTGAACCTCCGGATGTACCAAGCACTTTGAGTCCCGCATTGGGCCCTGGGGCCCATGCCCCGCCCGGTGCCGGTGTGGTCGCATACGTGGAGTGGCGGCTCTGTCACTGCTCACTGCACCCACTCACCAGGTAGGGGACTTGCCGTGTCTGGCATACGAGGATTAGCGGTTCCGGGTGGCGTCGACGCAGATGCTGTCGTGGCCCATCCGGGCAGGCAGCCCCTGCCGAGCACACTGCAAGCAGTGCTGATCCTCGTCCGGGTGCTCTTCGTGGTCACAGTCGTGGGCGCGATCGACGTGCTGTCGGTGGCGTCCTCGGTCGATGCGGTGGACGGCCGGTTGCTGGGGATGCTGCTGTACGCGGTGTTGCCGGGCGCCGCCGGATTCGTGCTGTCGCTGTACGTCCGGACCGGCGGCGTGTGGATCCGGCGTGGACTTCTCGCCGTCCATATCTGGCTCGCGCTCGGTGCGCTGGCGACGTTGAGCGGGGACGGTGGCAGGCAGGGTGTGCCCCAACTGGTGGTGCCGGTCGTCGTCGTTGGCCTGCTTCTTCGTCGGAGTCTACGCGCGTGGTTCGATCTGGATCCTGAACAGCGCGCCGCGCAGAGGCCGTTCATTCTCACGCGGATGATCAGGGCCCGTCGTGACCGTGGCCAGACCGCGATGGAGTACCTCGGCGCGGTCCTGGTGGTCGTGGCCCTTGTCGGTGCGCTCATGGCGACGCAGATCGGCGGGCAGCTGACCGGTGAGATCCGGAGTGCGATCTGCCAGCTGACCGGTAGCGCCTGTCCGGCCGCGGGCAGCGGCGTGGTGGCCGGCCATGGCACCGATGGCGGTGGTGGTGGTGCCTCTGGCGGTGGCGGTACGGAGTCCGGCGGTGTGGACTCCGGGGGTTCGACCGTGGCCGGAGGGACTTCCTCGTCCGGTGGGTCGGGCGCATCCGGGGGCACGGACTCGGGAGGCTCCGCAGCATCCGGTGGATCGGACTCAGGTGGATCGGACTCAGGTGGATCGGACTCCGGGGGATCGGACTCCGGCGGTTCCGCAGCGTCGGGTGGTTCGGACTCGGGTGGCACGGATGCCTCGGGCGGGTCCGCCGCATCCGGCGGAGACGGCGGCAGCGCCACCCAGGCCGCCCAGGGTGGCGACGGTTCGAGCGCCGCCGGTCACGCATCGGACGGCAGCTTCTTCACCGGGCTCGTCGGCGACGGTCTCTGGGGCGATGTCAGCGGTGCCGCGGACGCCGTTCTCCACCCCGTCACGAACGGCAGGAACCTCGGCAACCAGGTCGCCCAGTACGCGCAGAACGCAAGCAACAAGTGGTCCCAGGGCGACCGTGCCGGTGCGGCGGGGGAGCTGATCAAGGGGGCCACCGGGGTCGGTGGCGTCGGCGCCGGGCTGCCCGGTTCCGGCTCCCGTGTCGGGGCGGCCGTGCAGGCGGACCAGCGCGACTATCTGAACGCCCGCATCCCGCGCAACGGCACTGCTGCCGGGCGCAAGGCGTGGTGGGACGGGCTCACGCAGGACCAGCGTGACCAGTACCTCGCCCTTTCCCCGGATCAGATCGGCAGCCTCGACGGGATCCCCGCGGCGACCAGGGACGCGGCCAACCGGAAGAACCTGACTCAGCTGATCGGGAAGCTGTCGGGGCAGGACGACGCGAAGTCGCAGAAGCAGCTCGCCGGACTGCGCGAGATCGAGCGGCAGTTGAAGGAGAACGGGAAGCAGCCGCCGATGTACCTGCTCGGCATATCGGACGAGGGAAACGGCCGGGCGATCGTCTCGTTCGGGAATCCGGACACGTCGAAGAACGTGTCGGCGTATGTGCCCGGGCTGAATACCTCTCTGGACGAGGAATTCGCGAAGAACGATCTCAAGCGGGCTCGCGACACGGCCATCGGTGCCCAGGGGTACGACCAGTCCAGTGCGGCGATCGTCTGGCTCGGCTACGACGCGCCGCAGACGCCGGACGGGCTGAGCAGCCTGGCGGTCATGGGTACGGGGCGGGCGGAGAAGGGCGGCGTGGCGTACAACGACTTCATGAGCGGGCTGGTCGCCACCAACCAGAACAAGGATCCGCATCTGACGGCCATCGGGCACTCGTACGGTTCGCGGACCGTGGGAGCTGCTGCGCAGCATGTCGGCGGAATCCCAGGGGTCGACGACATCATCCTGGTCGGCAGCCCGGGGGTGGGCGTGGATCAGGCCGTGGATCTCGGGGTCGGTGCCGGACACGTCTTCGTCGGCGCCGCGGCGAACGACCCGGTGACCAAGCTCCCGTCCAAGCTGCAGTCCGCCGTGGGTGTGCTGGGGATGCTGGCCCTCGGTCCTGCTGGTGCATACTTCGCCGGGGATCTGGCCGACCCGGGGGACGACGATCTCTGGTTCGGCAAGGACCCGGCGAGCAAGGCATTCGGCGCCAGGCGCTTCCCTGTGGGCGACGGGCCACCGGTGGTCAGTGGCTCCGGCCTGAGCTTCGATGCCCACTCTCTCTACTTCGATCCGGTCAGGGACGCCGTCTCGGCGGACAGCATCGCTCTGATCGTGTCGGGACATGCCGACAGGCTCAAGATGGAGGCACAGCGATGAAGCGACGGTTCCAGATCGTTGCGGTGGCCCTGGCCCTCGGCTTCTCCCTGTCCGCGTGCGGGAGCGACCACCGGGTACAAGGGGACTCCGGAGGGAAGAAGGGGCGCATGGACATGCAGCAAGCCGCCGAGCGGTCCGACGGCATGCTCGACGCGGTGCTGAAGGCCATTGATCCCGAGGTGCAGTGGGCGCACGGGCCGACGACTGCGGGGACGTGCGATGTGACCCGCAGGCGCACCGTGATGACCATCGTGTCGGCGTCGCGCCGGGCGGATTTCCTGGATCAGGTGGAGACGTTCTGGCGGAGGAGCGATTACCGGATCAAGGCGATCAACAATGACACGGAGTTTCCGGCCGTCTATGCGCAGACGGACGCCGGGTTCGGTATCAGTGTCAGTTTCCGCGGAAAGGGGCAGGCGTTCTTCGAGGCGGACAGTCCCTGCGTGAAGGAGTCGAAGGTCGCCGATTCCACGTCCAAGCCGAACGGTCCGGCGTACGAGGGTGTCTACCCGCTGCCGCGTCCCAACGTGCACTCCGACTACTGGTCCGCTCAAGGATCCTGAAAGTGCGTCAGTGAACGGAGTCCGTGCTCGACCGCGTGATCGGTGACCCCGGTGAGTCTGCCTGTGCCCCGAACGACTCGCACACACCCGCGAAACCGGCCTTGAACCCGCCCCCGATGGGGGATGGTTGAGGGGTGCGGAAATTCTGGGTGGTCGGTGGGATCGGCATCGGGGTCGCCATGTGCTTCGTGGCGCTGCTCGTCGTCGGTACGTACTCCGCTGCCGCCGGCCTCGGCAGCGCCGGCAGCAACGCGGCCGTCGGGCTGGCGAAGGGGGCCGTGCCGGCGAAGTTCCAGCCGCTCGTGCAGAAGTGGGGCAACCTCTGCTCGGCCATCAACCCCGCGCTCCTCGCCGCGCAGCTGTACCAGGAGAGCGGGTGGAACCCGCGCGCCCAGAGCAAGGCCGCCGCGCAGGGCATCGCGCAGTTCATCCCCGGGACCTGGTCCGGGCACGGGATCGACGGGGACGGGGACGGGGACCGGGACGTATGGGATCCGGCCGACGCCATCCCCTCCGCCGCCAGCTATGACTGCGAACTTGCCGGGTACGTCAAGAACGTGCCGGGGGATCGGACCGACAACATGCTGGCCGCCTACAACGCCGGTGCGTACCGGGTCATCAGGTCGGGCGGCGTACCGAAGATCGCGGAGACGCAGAACTACGTCAAGATCATCCGTTCGCTGGAGAAGAGCTTCGCCCGGCCGGTCGGGCGGGTCGAGCCCTCGCGGCAGGCGGCCGGGGCGATCTACTTCGCGCAGAAGAAGCTCGGTACGAAGTACCTGTGGGGCGGGAACGGCACGGCTGAGCAGGGTGGACGGTTCGACTGCTCCGGGCTGACGCAGGCCGCGTACCGGACCGTGGACATCGAGCTGCCGCGGGTGGCGAACGACCAGTACAACGCCGGGCCGCACCCCTCACGGGACGAGCTGCTCCCCGGTGACCTGGTCTTCTTCTCGGACGACCTGACCAACTCCCGGGCAATCCACCACGTCGGGCTGTACGTCGGCGGCGGGTACATGATCAACGCGCCGTACACCGGGGCCGTGATCCGCTTCGACAAGATCGACACGCCCGACTACTTCGGTGCGACACGGGTGACGAAGGACGGCGCCGCAGCACTCCCGACCGCCCAGCCGGCGGCGTGACGGGGAGTCGGCCGTGGCTGGAACTCTCCGTGAAGCCTGGGCCCTGAGCTGCGACGACGAGTCTCGCTTCGATAACGTCATGGTGATCATTCGGTGGAGAGTGGAACGTACACACGGAGAGCGTCGTTCCCTGGACTGGGACAGCATGCGCACTGACCATGCGACGCTGACCGGCACAGTCGCGTACCTCACGCAGCAGTGATCGAAGCAGTGATCGAAGTAGTGGTCGAACCGAACACGGGGGTTCGTCAAATGCGGTGCACACGGGCGTGCGCCGCGGCAGCAGACAAGGCAAGGGGCCGCAGCAGATGGCTGGACTCGCACTGGATGGGTCGAACCCCGACGTCAGCCTGCTCTACGACATCAATGGGCTCGCGAAGTCCGCTCCGACCTGGTTCGACCGGGTCATGGAGTTCGTCGGCGAGTACGGGATCATGCTCGGCATGGTCCTCGTGGTTCTGTGGTGCTGGTGGAGCGTCCGCCGGCGCGGCACGGCCGAGGACTCGGTGACTGCGGTCGCCGGGATCGTCTGGGCGCCGCTCGCCGCCGGGATCGCGCTGCTCGTCAACATTCCGATCCGGGGCTTCGTGGAGCGTCCGCGCCCGTTCCGCGACCACCAGGGCCTGGATGTCCTGGTGTCGGGAAAGAACGACTTCTCGTTCGTGAGCGACCACGCCACGATGGCGATGGCCCTCGGCGTCGGGCTGTTCGTGGCCAACCGGAAATTCGGGCTCGCCGCCATCGCCCTCGCGCTGGTGGAAGGGTTCTGCCGGATCTACATGGGGGTTCACTACCCCACCGACGTCATCGGCGGATTCGCGCTCGGCACGGCTGCCGCACTGCTGCTCGCCCCGCTCGCGATGGCGCTGCTGACGCCGGTCGTCGCCGCCGTCTCGCGGTCGGAGCGGGTGGGGTGGCTCGTGCGGTCGCGGCGGCCCGTGCCGGCCGCGGCTGAGGGGCGTCCGCTCGGGATCCCGGAGCCGCGCCCGCGGTCGGGCAGCGGTGGCGAGAAGGATCTGGCTGCCTGAATGGTCAGCTGCCTGAATGGTCAGAGGGAGAACCGGGGGGCGTCCGCGCCCCCCGGTTCTGCGTTACAGCGCCTGCGGGAAAGTGAAGAGGCGCTCGGGGTCGTACTGCTTCTTCACCCGGGCGAGCCGATCGGCCGCCGTTCCGTAGTAGGCCTGCCGCCAGTCGGTCAGCGTCGGGTCCGTGTAGTTCTGGTACGCCGCCCCGGACGCGTAGCGCCGCAGCGCCCCGTGAGTGTTTTTCAGCCAGTCCTGCTGGGCCGTGCCCGCCGTGCCGGGTCGCCAGGCGGCGATGTACTGGGCGAGCATCCGTGAGCGGCGGTGGACGAACGCCGTGGCCTGTGGGCCGACCCGGTTGATCGCCCCGCCGAGCGCGGTGAGCGCGATCGATCCGCCGCCGCCGCTCGGGGTCACACTGATCCGGGTGAACGCCTCGGTCCGGTCGAGCAGAGCCCCTATGCCTGCCGGGGACAGGGAGTGGTCGAAGAAGTCGGACGCGGCGGCGTACGTCTCGCGCTGGAGCGCGCCCTGCGCGGTGCGGCCGGGTGTCGTACCCGGCAGGTGGCACTGCGCGTCGCTGATGCCGGAGCAGCCCGCGTACACCAGCATCGCCTCCTCGTAGCTGCGGCGGCGCAGCGACACCGAGGACGCCGGTGCGCCGATCCGGTCGGCGAGGCGGTCGACGGCGTTCTGGAGGTCGCCGTAGGTCCCCAGGCTGAACGCGGCGACCGACACGGTCGGGTTGCCGCCGCCCGGTCCCGCCGCGAGATGTGCGGAGGACCAGATCTCGTCCGGCTGGTCCGGGCCCCACTCCTGCCAGGCGGCGATGACCGACCGGGCTCGCGACCACGGCCACGACATGTACGCGGTGACGGTCTGCGGGGCCGGGCGGGTGCGGAACGTCAGCTCGGTGACCACGCCGAAGTTGCCGTTGCCCGCGCCGCGCAGCGCCCAGAAGAGGTCGGGGTGGTGCTTGGCGTCGGCGGTCACGGTTGTGCCGTCGGCGGTGACGAGCGTTGCCGAGGTGAGGCTGTCGCAGGTCAGGCCGTACGCGCGGGACGCGACGCCGTGGCCGCCGCCGAGCGTGAGACCGGAGATGCCGACCGTGGGGCAGGAGCCTCCGGGGACCGTCAGACCGTGCCGGGCAAGCCCCCGGTAGACGTCGATGAGTCTGGCGCCCGCGCCGACGGTGCCGTCCCGGTCGACCCGGGAGAGTGACGAGACGTCAATGACCAGGCGCCCGTTGCCGCTCGACCAGCCCGTGTAGGAATGGCCACCGCTGCGGATCGAGACGGGGGTGGAGCTGCGGCGGGCGAAGGCCAGGCACTCACGGATGTCCGCCTCGTGCCGGACGTACGCGACGGCTGCCGGTTTCTGGCCGTCGAAGCGGGTGTTGTACAGCTGGCGGGCCGTCCGGTACGCCGCGTCCTCGGGGCGCACGAGGGTGCCGTCGAGGCTCTTGGCCAGGGCGGGCCAGTTCGCCTTGCCGGTTGTGGCAGACGGTGAGCCGACTGGTGTGGGCGACGTGCGGGTGGCGGTGGCCGAGGTGGCGGCCGAGGAATCCGTGCCGGTGCCTCTGCAGGCGGTGGCCGTGGCGCCGGCCAGGGCTGTTGCTGCGCCCGCGGTGAGCAGGGTGCGCCGGTTCGGCAGGTTCATCGGACCTCCGGGTCATGGCCTCGCGGGTCGATCGGTCGGGTGACCGTCGGGTGGATCGGTTGTCGGTGATCCGTGATCCGTGATCCGTGATCAGCGGGCGGTGCGGTGTTCCTCGGCATCGGTGCGGGCGCGGTCGCGGGAGCGACGGGCCGGGCCGGTCCACCCGCATCCGCAGCGGGCGATGCAGAACGAGCCGCGTTCGATGGTGAAGGGCTCGTGGGCGGGGGGCGTCGGCGGGGCGGCGGGAGCGGTCGGCATGACCTCCGCGGTGTGTTGGTCGTACACGCGTCCACGGTACTGGGGACGGACACCCGTCCGTGAGGCCCCCGAGGACGGCGTGACGGGGGACACGGGTGGTCGTTATGCGGGGCGGGTGGGGGGCTCGGACAAGCGGTACGTCGTTGGGGGTTGGCAGGCGATGGTGGTGCAGCAGCACAGGTCCGGTGGCGGGGCGCGCACTGTCTGCGCCCTCGCCGTGGTGGGCGTGATGGCGGCGGCCGCCGGCTGCTCGGACAGCGGTGGCCGGGACGGGATCGATGCCGGCGGCCGGAGCGTGGTGGACGAGCGGGGTGGGGGCGATTCCCTCGATGCGATCCACCGGGCGGCGGCGGTGCTCGCCGGGACGAGGGACGGGAATCGGCCAGGGAGCCGCGACGTCGCCGGGAGCGCCGAGGTGCGTACGTCGATGGAGACCGCGGCAGGCGGGACACGGGTGACGATCACCGGCCGGGGGACGTACGACTTCCGCAGGCAGCTCGGCCGGCTCACCGTGGTGCTGCCGAAGGACGCCGCGGGCGAGTACGAACACCGCCCCATCACCGAACTCCTCGCCCCCGGTGCGCTCTACATGAAGAACCGTGGTGCCGGAGTCCCCGTCGGCAAGTGGGTCAGGGTCGATACGACGGCCCTGGAGGACGGCAATCTCGTCACGGGCGGGGTCACCGATCCCATGGCGGCCGCCGAACTGCTGCGCGGGGCGGACAAAGTGACGTACGTGGGGGAGAGCGAGCTCGCCGGGGTCATGGTCCGGCACTACCGGGGGACCGCGGACCTCGGACGCGCGGCACGGGCCGCCTCGCCGCAATCGCGGGGCGCACTTGGCGCGGCGGCGAAAGGGTTCCGCACGGACGCGGTGCCGTTCGACGCGTATCTGGACGAGGCGGGGCGGCTGCGGAAGGTGCGGCACCGGTTCACTTTCGCCAACGGGGGACCGGCGGTGCAGGTGGTGTCGACGACGCTGCTGTTCGGGTTCGGGGTGCCCGTGAATGTGCAGCTTCCGGACGATCGCGACATCTACACCGGGCAGATCGAGCAGGGGCAGCGGTAGCGGCGGCGGAGGCGGCGGGCCAGGTGCGTAGGCATCCGGCGGGGCCGAAATGGTCCGTCCGTGCCATGCGCGGCGAGTGGTCCGCTCCCTACGCTAGGAAGTCGGCGACGGCAGTGAGAGGTGACGTACGTGGTGACGCTCAGCACTCGGACCGTTCAGGACCATGTGGCCCTCGCCGAGATCGAGCTATGCGGTGAGCTGATGATCGCGGCGTCGGCCGCGATCGGGGAACGGCTCAGTGCGGACCGTATCGACGAGGTGCTCAACGTCGGGGCGGGCACCGAACTCACCGCCGTCCCCCGGCAGGGCGACCGCCGGGGTTGACGGACAAAAGCGCACGTCAGGGGGTGCCTCGGACAATGCCCCAGGCGATGCGACCGTACACGGTGCGACCTCCAGCGGTGCCGCCTCAGGTACGGAGCAGGCGGGCGATGGCCTTCGTGGCTTCCTCGACCTTCGCGTCGATCTCCTCGCCGCCCTTGACCGCCGCGTCGGCGACGCAGTGGCGCAGGTGCTCCTCGAGGAGCTGGAGCGCGAACGACTGGAGGGCCTTGGTGGACGCCGAGACCTGCGTGAGTATGTCGATGCAGTAGACGTCCTCGTCGACCATCCGCTGCAGACCACGGATCTGGCCCTCGATCCGGCGCAGCCGCTTGACGTGGTCGGCCTTCTGGTGGTGGTAGCCGTGTATGCCGCGGTCGTGGTCGGTGAGGATCTCCGCCGTTTCCTCGGTGGGTTCCGTCGCCTCTGTGGTCTCGGTGGTGGTCATTGCTGCCTCCCGTTTTCCCTTTACCCTGCGCTTTATATACCCCGGGTGGGTATATCCTAACGAATTCAGCTGAACCGTGACCGGGGGCCCGTGCTGATCACCGTGTTCGATGCGCGACACTGAAGAATGCCGGTTAGCCGTGGCCGGATGATGCGCCTAGCATCAGCCTGACCGAATCCAAAGCATCCCGAGGACCCCACGTGCGCTTTCGTCTGACCCCCAGGGAGACGAGCTTCTACGACATGTTCTCCGCATCCGCGGACAACATCGTCACGGGCTCGAAACTCCTCATGGAACTGCTCGGGGCGGACTCTGCCTCCCGAGTCGAGATCGCGGAACGTATGCGGGCAGCGGAGCACGCAGGGGACGATGCCACCCACGCGATCTTCCACCAGCTGAACTCCTCTTTCATCACGCCGTTCGACCGCGAGGACATTTACAACCTCGCATCGTCGCTCGACGACATCATGGACTTCATGGAGGAGGCCGTCGACCTGGTCGTGCTGTACCAGATCGAAGAACTCCCCAAGGGCGTCGAGCAGCAGATCGAGGTGCTGGCGCGGGCGGCCGAGCTGACCGCCGAGGCGATGCCCAACCTGCGCACGATGGACAACCTCACCGAGTACTGGATCGAGGTCAACCGCCTGGAGAACCAGGCCGACCAGATCCACCGCAAGCTGCTCGCCCATCTCTTCAACGGCAAGTACGACGCCATTGAGGTGCTGAAGCTCAAGCAGATCGTGGATGTGCTGGAAGAGGCGGCCGATGCGTTCGAGCACGTCGCCAACACGGTGGAGACCATCGCGGTCAAGGAGTCCTGAACCACGTGGACACCTTTGCGCTGATCGTGACCATCGGTGTCGCGCTCGGCTTCACCTACACGAACGGCTTCCACGACTCGGCGAACGCCATCGCCACCTCGGTCTCCACCCGGGCGCTGACCCCGCGGGCGGCCCTGGCGATGGCCGCGGTGATGAACCTCGCCGGTGCCTTCCTGGGACAGGGAGTCGCCAAGACCGTCAGTGAGGGCCTGATCGCGACGCCCGAGGGGCAGAAGGGGATGGGAATCCTCTTCGCCGCCCTGGTCGGCGCGATCATCTGGAACCTCGTCACCTGGTATTTCGGTCTGCCCTCGTCGTCCTCGCACGCGCTGTTCGGCGGCATGGTCGGTGCGGCGCTGGCCGGCGGAACGCTGGTGCACTGGAACGGGGTGCTCGACAAGATCGTCATCCCGATGTTCGTCTCGCCGATCGTCGGTCTGGTCGTGGGCTATCTGGTGATGGTCGCGATCATGTGGCTGTTCCGGAAGGTCAACCCGCACAAGGCCAAGCGCGGATTCCGCATAGCGCAGACGGTCTCGGCGGCAGGCATGGCGCTCGGGCACGGTCTGCAGGACGCGCAGAAGACGATGGGCATCGTGGTGATGGCGCTGGTCATCGCCGATGTCGAGAGTCCGAGCGACCCGATCCCGGTCTGGGTGAAGCTCGTCTGCGCGCTGATGCTCTCGCTGGGTACGTACGCGGGTGGCTGGCGGATCATGCGGACGCTCGGCCGGAAGATCATCGAGCTGGACCCGCCGCAGGGATTCGCCGCGGAGACGACCGGGGCGTCGATCATGTTCGGCTCGGCCTACCTGTTCCACGCGCCCATCTCCACGACGCATGTGATCACCTCGGCGATCATGGGTGTGGGGGCCACGAAGCGGGTCAACGCGGTGCGGTGGGGGGTCGCGAAGAACATCGTCCTCGGGTGGTTCATCACGATGCCGGCCGCGGCTCTGGTCGCTGCCGCGAGTTACGGGGTCGTCGTGCTGCTGTTCGGGTGAGCGAGGTGGGCTCTGCCGGGGTTGCCCGGTGGCCGCTTCGTCCTCAGCTGCCGGACGCACCTGAGACGCCCCCACGGGCTTGAAGTGAAAGGGGTCCGCCCCCGCTCCCTTGTGAGGAGCGGGGGCGGACCCTTTGCCTTGAGGGTGGCACCGCCATGCAGCACCCCAAAGGCCGTCCTTGATCACCCGAAGCGGCCGGAGATGTAGTCCTCCGTCGCCTGGACCGACGGGTTGGAGAAGATCCGTTCCGTCTCGTCTATCTCCACGAGCTTGCCGGGCTTGCCGACCGCCGCGAGGTTGAAGAACGCCGTGCGGTCCGAGACGCGGGCCGCCTGCTGCATGTTGTGCGTCACGATGACGATCGTGAAGCGTTCCTTCAGCTCGCCGATCAGGTCCTCGATGGCGAGGGTGGAGATCGGGTCCAGGGCGGAGCACGGTTCGTCCATCAGCAGCACATCCGGCTCGACCGCGATCGCGCGGGCGATGCACAGGCGCTGCTGCTGACCGCCGGAGAGGCCGGAGCCGGGCTTGTTCAGGCGGTCCTTGACCTCGTTCCAGAGGTTGGCGCCACGGAGGGACTTCTCGACGACGTCCGCCAGCCGGCCCTTCTTGTACGAACCGTTCAGCTTCAGGCCCGCCGCGACATTGTCGAAGATCGACATGGTCGGGAACGGGTTCGGCCGCTGGAAGACCATGCCGACCGTGCGGCGCACGGTGACCGGGTCGACGTGGGACCCGTACAGGTTCTCGTCGTCCAGCAGGACCTTGCCCTCGACGCGGCCACCGGGGGTGACCTCGTGCATCCGGTTCAGGGTGCGGAGGAAGGTGGACTTGCCGCAGCCGGACGGGCCGATGAAGGCGGTCACGGAGCGGGGCTCCACGGTCATCGAGATGTCCTCGATGGCGAGGTGGGAGCCGTAATAGGCGGACAGGCCGCTGACGTCGATGCGCTTGGCCATCTGAATCACTGCTTCTTTCGTGCCGCGTCAGCGGCCGGTCTTCGGGGCCTTCCAGCGGGCGATACCGCGGGCCACCAGGTTGAGGATCATGACGAAGGCGATCAGGACCAGAGCGGCGGCCCAGGCGCGGTCGTACGACGCCTCGCTGCCGATCTTGTACTGCTCCCAGATGTAGAAGGGGAGCGACGACTGCGCGCCTTGGAAGGGATTGGGGTTGATCAGCTGGCTGCCGAAGACCAGCAGCATGATCGGTGCGGTCTCGCCGGCGATCCGGGCGATGGCGAGCATCACACCTGTGGTGATACCGCCGATCGCGGTGGGCAGAACCACCTTCAGGATGGTGCGCCACTTCGGGACGCCGAGGGCGAGTGATGCCTCGCGGAGCTCGTTCGGGACGAGCTTGAGCATCTCCTCGGTGGAGCGGACCACGACCGGGATCATCAGGATCGTGAGCGCCAGCGAACCCATCAGGCCGGACGGCTGGAGCTGCGCTATCAGCATGATCGACAGGATGAAGAGACCGGCGACGATGGACGGGATACCGGTCATCACGTCGACGAAGAACGTCACGGCCTTGGCGAGCGCGCCCTTGCCGTACTCCACCAGATAGACGGCGGTCAGCAGGCCGATCGGGGCGGAGATCAAGGTGGCGAGGCCGACCTGCTCCAGGGTGCCGATCAGGGCGTGGTAGACACCGCCACCCGGCGCCGTGCCGAGCACACCGGCCATGGAGTGGGTGAGGAAGTAGACGTCCAGGACCTTCGCGCCGCGGCTGACCGTGGTCCAGACCAGCGAGGCCAGCGGCACGACGGCGAGGAGGAAGCACACCCAGACGATGCTGGTGGCGAGCCGGTCCTTGGCCTGGCGCTGGTTCTCGACGACCGACGTCGTGACGTACGAGATGACGACGAAGAGCACCGCGGAGAGCAGGCCCCACTGGATGCGGCTCTGCCAGCCCGCCGCCGCGCCGATGCCGACGCCGAGCACGATCGCGGCGCCCGCGAAGGCGGCCGGGGCCCAGCGGGGGAGCGACCGGCTGCTGAGGCTGTTGCGGGAAGCGGCCGCTGTGGGGACGGGGCGTTCCTGTATGCCGGTGTTGGCTGCCTGGCTCATGCGTTGGCCCCCGAGTACTCCTTGCGGCGGGCGATGATGAGGCGGGCCGCGCCGTTGACCAGCAGGGTGAGGATGAAGAGGACGAGGCCGGAGGCGATCAGGGCGTCGCGCCCGAACTGGTCGGCCTCGTCGAACTTCGCGGCGATGTTCTGGGCGAACGTTCCGCCGCCGGGGTTGAGCACATGCGCCGAGATGACGAAGCTCGGCGACAGAACCGTGGCGACGGCCATCGTCTCGCCGAGTGCGCGGCCCAGACCCAGCATCGACGCGGAGATCACACCGGAGCGGCCGAAGGGCAGCACCGAGAGGCGGATGACTTCCCAGCGGGTGGCGCCGAGAGCGAGGGCGGCTTCCTCGTTCATCTTCGGGACCTGGAGGAAGACCTCGCGGCTGACGCTCGTCACGATCGGCAGGATCATGATCGCGAGCAGGATGCCGACGGTGAAGAGCGAGCGGGCGACGCCGACCTCGGTCTTCTCCAGGACGTACGTCCAGCCGAAGAACTGGTCGAGCCAGAGGTTCAGCCCCTCCAGGTACGGGACCAGGAAGAGGGCGCCCCAGATGCCGTACACGATGCTCGGCACTGCCGCGAGCAGATCGACGACGTACGCGAGGGGTGCGGCCAGCTTGCGCGGCGCGTAGTGCGAGATGAAGAGGGCGATACCGACAGCGATCGGAACCGCGATGGCCATCGCGATGATCGAGCTGACGATTGTGCCGAAGAGCAGGACCGCGATACCGAAGACCGGCTTGTCGCCGACCGGGTTCCAGTCCAGCGTGGTGAAGAAGTTGCCCTCGTCCTTGGAGACGGCGAGGGTCGCGCGGTACGTGAGGAACACGGCGATCGACGCCATGATCACGAGCAGCAGAATGCCTGAACCCCGTGAGAGGCCCAGGAAGATTTTGTCGCCCGCGCGTCCGGAGGCTTTGGGCCTGGCGCGCTTGCGCTGCACCGGGGGTACCGGTGGCGTGTCTATCGGTGTGGAGGAAGCCATGGTCTTTCCGGTCTGTGTGGGGGAGCGACGCGCTCCCCTGGCGGCGGTGCACCGGATGGGGGTGGTGCCGGCGGGCCGGTCCGGAGGGGTGCACCGGGCCGGCCTGCCGGGTGTTGCTGGTGGAGCTGGGTTTCAGCTGGTGTTACGGGTGTTGCTTCTGATTACGAGAGGGACGCGATGGTCTCGCGGACCTTGGCGTTGATCTCGGTCGGGATCGGCGCGTAACCGGCGTCGGTGAGGACCTTCTGACCCTCGTCACTCGCGGTGTAGTTCAGGAAGGACTTGACCGTGGGAAGCGTCTCGGCCTTGTTGCCCGTGTCGCAGACGACCTCGTACGTCACCAGGACGATCGGGTACGCACCCTCGGCCTTGGTGGTGTAGTCGAGGTCGAGCGCCAGGTCCTTGCCGGTGCCCTTGATCTTGGCGGCGGCGATGGCCTTGGAGGCGTTCTCCGAGGAGGCCTTGACCGGGGTGGAGCCACCGGTGTTGATGTCGACCGTGGAGATGGACTGCGACGAGGCGTACGAGAGCTCGAAGTAACCGATCGAGCCGTCGACCTGCTTCACCTGGGCGGCGACACCGGCCGAGCCGGACGCGGCCTGGCCACCGGGGGCCGGCCACTTCTTCTCGGGCTCGTACTTCCAGTCGTTCGGCGCGGTGGCGGCGAGGTACTTGCCGAGGTTCTGCGTGGTGCCGGAGTCCTCGGAGCGGTGGAAGGCCTGGATCGCCTTGTCCGGAAGCTTCGCGCCGTCGTTGAGCTTGGCGATCGCGGGGTCGTTCCACTTCTTGATCTTGTTGTTGAAGATCTTGGCGAGCGTGGGGGCGTCCAGCGTCAGGCTGTCGACACCTTCGAGGTGGAAGCCGATCGCGATGGGGCCGCCGACCATCGGGAGGTTGATGCCCTGGCCGGTCTTGCAGATCTTCTTCGAGTCGGCGACCTCTTCGGGCTTCAGCGCCGAGTCGGAGCCGGCGAAGCCGACCGTGCCCTGGTTGAAGGCGATGATGCCCTCACCGGAGGACGAGGACTTGTAGTTGATCTCTACGCCCTTGCAGCCCGCCATGTAGTCCTTGACCCAGAGGTCCATGGCGTTCTTCTGCGCGCTGGAGCCGGAGGCGAGGAGCTGGCCCTTGGCGTCGTCGCACTTGATGTTCGACGCGGCGCTCGTCTTCTCGCTGCTGCCGCCCGTGTCGCCGCCGCTGTTGTTGTCCGAACCGCACGCCGTGAGGACCAGGGCGCTGGAGACGGCGAGGGCACCGAGCGCGGTGGCACGAAGCCGGTTCTTGCGCTGAAGCTTCACTTTCGGGTTTTTCCTTCCAGGAGCCGCCGAGGTCTTGTTCGTTCTACGACGGCGTGCGATGTGGTGGGTGGTGCGGCGTTTCGCCGCGCACCGTGCACTGCCGAAATTAGGCAGAACA
This sequence comes from Streptomyces sp. NBC_01669, assembly GCF_026339735.1. Classification (GTDB taxonomy): domain Bacteria; phylum Actinomycetota; class Actinomycetes; order Streptomycetales; family Streptomycetaceae; genus Streptomyces; species Streptomyces yanii. Next base: position 4,385,631 of record NZ_JAPEQG010000001.1, on the reverse strand, counting down.
GGTGAAGCGGCTTACGGGGGAGAGTGAACAGGAGGTGAACCGTGGCGGGCGGCCTGGTTCTCGTCGCCGTGGCGCGGGGCGCCTGGGCGGGGCGGGGGTTTTGTCCTCAAGCGCCGGACGGGCTTGAGGTGTCGGCCTGGCCCCTGGTGACACCGTCGCCCACCACCCACCGCGCAGTGCGGCGGCGCCCCCGGGGCACGGCGCCGAAAATCCAGCCCGTCCGGCGATTGAGGACGGAACCCCGCGCCCCGGACCCGGGCACCGCACCGGCCGTCAGCCGCTGATCAGCAGCGCGTCCAGCAGGTCGCGGTCGCGGGGCTGGGTGAGCTGGGTGCGGGCCGCTTCCGGGTGGAGCCAGAGGATGCGGTCCACCTCGTCGCTGGGGACGAACACGCCGTCCGTCGCCTCGGCCGCCCAGTACAGGACTTCCTTGGGGCGGCCGTTCGCGAGATACCGGACGGTGGGCAGCGGGGGCCCCGGTATGCAGTGGTGGCCGGTCTCCTCCAGAACCTCGCGCAGGGCGGCGTCGATCGCCGGCTCGCCGCGCTTGAGCTTGCCCTTCGGATGTGACCAGTCGTCGTAGCGGGGCCGGTGGACCAGGCAGATCTCCAGCTCCCCGGAGTGCTCCGACCGGCGCCACAACACACACCCCGCGGCCTGCACGGTCCCGCCGCTCATGGCGCGGTCACAGCCGCCGTCGTGTACGGCCAGGTCTCCCGGAACACCCCGCGGGCCGCTTCCACCTCGTGCCGCTGGTCGGCGTGGAGCACCCCCAGTGCGTAGGCGGTGGCCGGCGCGATCCTCGGCGTACGGGCCGCCGATGCCGCCGCCGCGGCTGCCTCCGCCGCGTCCCGGTGCAGGTCGAGTGCGTGTCCGGAGGCGACCAGGACCGGGTCGGGGGCGCCGCGTACCACCTCGTGGGCGTACCGGTGCAGTCGCAGCAGAAGGCGGGCCTGGTGCCAGGGCGCGTCGTGCGCCTCGTTGTACGGCTCGACCGCCTCGTCGGAGGGGAGCGCGGCCACCGCACCGAGCAGCCGCTGCTCGGCCCGGTCCGCGGGCCCGTGCAGTATGTCGGCGGCCGGGGCCGTGGACGCGGCGGAGAGCGGGACCTCGGAGGCGAGCAGGGCGACCGCGTCGGCGACCGCGTGGAACCGGGACGAGCCGAGCGCCTGGAGGGCCGCCGAGTGGGCACGGGTCCTGGCGAGGGTGAGCTGTCGTTCCAGAAGCGCTCCGGCCCGGGCCGCACCGACGCCGAGTGCGGCCCGTTCCTTGGCCTGCGCGGCGTCGTGCGGAGTGACATCGATATCGGCGCCGGCGGCGGTCCGCTGTGTGCGGGGCGGCGGCAGCGGGGTGCCGGACAGGGCGTGCAGCGCTTCGAGGAGCCGGGTCAGCCGGGTCGCGTACGCGTGCTCGCGGGCCAACGTGCCGGAGAGCCAGGCCAGTTCCGTACGGAGCTGCTCGGCCCAGCCGGGTTCGAGTGCCGGCCGGAAGGTGTGCAGGGTGCCGCTGATGCGGCGGGCCGAGCGGCGCAGTGCACCGGCGGCCTGCTCGGCGGCGAGAGTCCCGGCGTCCGTGGGGGCGCTGTTCTCGCGGTGCAGACGCAGGCTGCGAAGGAAGTTCGCGGCCTGTTCCTGCAGGTAGGGGGCGAGGACCGCGCCCGCGGACACGTCCGTCCGGGTCGTCGTCTGGTGGTCAGGGCGTCGCACGCCGGCGCCTCCGGGCGTCAATGAGCATTTCCTGTACGTGCCGCAGGGGCTGGCCGTCCGCGTCCGTGGCGTGCCGGGTCCAGTTCCCGTCGGGACCGAGGTGCCAGGAGGAGGTGGTGTCGGCCATGCCGGTCTCCAGGAGCCGGCTGAGCGCGGCACGGTGGGCGGGGTCGGTGACCCGGACCAGTGCTTCGATCCGGCGGTCGAGGTTGCGGTGCATCATGTCGGCGCTGCCGAACCACACTTCGGGTTCGCCGCCGTTGCCGAACGAGAAGACCCGGGAGTGTTCGAGGAAACGGCCCAGTATCGAGCGGACCCGGACGTTCTCGGAGAGGCCGGTGACGCCGGGGCGGATCGCGCAGATGCCGCGTACCCAGATGTCCACCGGAACGCCCGCCTGGGCGGCCCGGTAGCAGGCGTCGATGATCGCTTCGTCGACCATCGAGTTGACCTTGAACCGTACGTAGGCGGGGCGACCGGCCCGCTGGTGCGTGATCTCCTTGTTTATCCGGGAGATCAGCCCGTCGCGCAGGGACTTGGGGGCGACGAGGAGGCGGCGGTACGTCTCGCGGCGGGAGTAGCCGGAGAGCCGGTTGAAGAGGTCGGAGAGGTCCGCCCCGACCTGCGGGTCGGCTGTCAACAGGCCGAGGTCCTCGTACAGCCGCGCGGTCTTGGGGTGGTAGTTGCCGGTGCCGACGTGCGAGTAGCGGCGCAGCGTGTCGCCCTCCTGGCGGACGACGAGGGAGAGCTTGCAGTGCGTCTTCAGACCGACGAGGCCGTAGACGACATGGCAGCCCGACTCCTCCAGCTTGCGTGCCCACTTGATGTTGGCCTGCTCGTCGAAGCGGGCCTTGATCTCGACGAGTACGAGGACCTGCTTGCCGGACTCGGCGGCGTCGATCAGGGCGTCGACTATCGGCGAGTCGCCCGAGGTCCGGTACAGCGTCTGCTTGATCGCGAGCACGTCCGGGTCGCTCGCCGCCTGCTCCAGGAACGCCTGGACGGAGGTGGAGAACGAGTCGTACGGGTGGTGCAGCAGCACATCGCGTTCGCGCAGCGCGGCGAAGACGTCGGGCGCCGAGGAGGACTCGACCTCGGCGAGATCGCGGTGGGTGCCCGCGATGAACCGCGGATACTTCAGCTCCGGGCGGTCCAGTGACGCTACGCCGAACAGCCCGGTGAGGTCGAGCGGTCCGGGCAGCGGGTAGACCTCGGCGTCGGACACCTTCAGCTCGCGGACCAGCAGGTCGAGCACGTACGGGTCGATGGACTCCTCGACCTCCAGGCGCACCGGCGGGCCGAAGCGACGCCGCATGAGCTCCTTCTCCAGGGCCTTGAGCAGGTTCTCGGCATCGTCCTCCTCGACTTCGAGGTCCTCGTTCCGAGTGACCCGGAACATGTGGTGGGCGAGGACCTCCATGCCCGGGAAGAGCTCTTCCAGATGCGCCGCGATGATGTCCTCGATGGGCACGTAACGCTGCGGCGACGCCTCCAGGAACCGGGTCAGCAGCGGCGGCACCTTGACGCGGGCGAAGTGGCGGTGGCCGCTGACCGGGTTGCGTACGACGACCGCGAGGTTGAGCGAGAGGCCCGAGATGTATGGGAAGGGGTGCGCCGGGTCGACGGCCAGCGGCGTCAGTACGGGGAAGACCCGCTGCCGGAAGAAGGTGAACAGGCGGGCCTGTTCCTTCTCGGTCAGCTCCGGCCAGCGGATCAGCTGGATGCCCTCGTCCGACAGTGCGGGCGCGATGTCCTGCTGGTAGCAGGCGGCGTGCCGGGCCATGAGCTCGCGGGACCGCGTCCAGATCAGGTCGAGGACCTCGCGGGGCTGCAGACCGGACGCGGAGCGGGTGGCGACGCCGGTGGCGATACGGCGTTTGAGACCGGCCACCCGGACCATGAAGAACTCGTCCAGGTTAGAGGCGAAGATCGCGAGGAAATTCGCTCGTTCGAGGAGGGGCGTCGCCGGGTCCTCGGCGAGCTCCAGCACCCGTTCGTTGAATGCGAGCCAACTGCGCTCCCGGTCCAGGAACCGGCCCTGCGGCAGCTCGCTGCCGTCGACGTCGGGTTCGTACACGTCCACGTCGGCGTCGAGGTCGGGATCGAGGTCGGCGGCCATGGAAAGACCGGCTCCCGCGTAATTCGGGGAGGCGACGGCATGCGGCCGGTGCGCGACGAGAGAGCCGACCGACGGCTGCACGGCGGGCTGGACCGGGACCTCGGAGCTGGGCAACTGGCTCATGGCCCTATTGTTCCGCGCGGAAGGCGCCTGAGGCGCGCCGGAAGGGGCGGAGATCGCGGAAAACACGGGGTCTCTGCCGGGATTTCTCCCGTTGCGGGGGGTCGGCACAGCTGGCTGCATCCTGAGAGGGTCGCAAGCGCGTCTGAATGGCCGGTAACGGCGACATGACGTGCAGGAAGCGGTGTGCGGTGCGGGTTGCGGTGTCGCGCTGCGTGTGCGGGGTCCGGGCCGCCCCCTCTACGGTCCGAACCCGGACGATCTGCGCCGGTACTTCATGCCGAGGCCGGTCGCCTCGATCGCAGCGCCTGTCATGTGCGGTCGTCCCCCTTGTACGTGCTGTCCAGTACGGCGGTGAAGAGCGCGGCCATGTCGTCGCGCTCCAGCCCCGCCGTGCGGGCCCGGCGGGCCCAGTCGGTGAGTTCTCCCCGCAGGGGTGTGTCCGTGGTCGCCGCGGTGCCGAGGGTCCGGCGCACGAATGTGCCCATCCCGCGCCGGGCCTCGACCAGGCCCTCGCGCTCCAGCTCGCGGTAGGCCTTGAGCACGGTGTTGGGGTTGATGGCGGTGGCCTCGACGACCTCACGTGCGGTGGGCAGCCGGTCGCCGGGCTCCAGCAGTCCGAGGCGAAGGGCCTGTTTGGTCTGCTGGACGATCTGGAGGTACGTGGCGACGCCGCTGCGTCGGTCGATGCGGAAGTCGATCGCCGCGGACTCTGCCATGTTCACCCTTTCACTAATTGAGTAGTGAAAGGGTGTCGGAAGGTAGGGGCGGCGTCAAGCGACGCCGCCCCGGAGGATGGTGTGCGGGCTCAGGACTCCGTGCGGTACATCAGGTCCACCTCATGGGTGGCGAAGCCCATCCGCTCGTACACCGTCAGCGCCGCCGGGTTGTCCGCGTCGACGTAGAGCATCGCGGTCGGCAGCCCCTCGGCGGCGAGGTGGCGCAGCCCGATCGCGGTGAGCGCCTTGCCGAGACCGCCGCCCTGCGCGTCGGGCCGGATCCCGACGACGTACACCTCGCCGAGTTGCTCCTCGGCGTGCACCTTCGTCCAGTGGAAGCCGACCAGCTCGGTCCCGCCCTCGGTCTCGCGCTCGGCCAGGAAGAACCCCTTCGGGTCGAACCAGGGCTCACCCTTGCGGTCGTCCAGGTCGCGCTGGGTGAGCGACCCCTGCTCGGGGTGATGGGCGAACGCGGCACTGTTCACGGCGAGCCAGGCGGCGTCGTCCTGGCCGGGCACGAAGGTACGGACGGTGACGCCCGGCGGCAGTACGGGCTCAGGGATGTCCAGCGGGCTTAGCGGGCGGCGTAGCTGGCGCAGCTCGCGGAAGAGGGAGAGGCCCAGGACCTGGGCGAGATGGCGGGCGGCGGACTTCCCGCCGTGCGCCCATACGCGCAGCCGCTTCCCGGTCGCGGCGAGCAGCGCGGCGCCCAGCGCACGCCCGTGCCCCTGCCCGCGGTACGCGGGATGCACGACCAGCTCGGCCGCGGGCGCCTCGACGGGGTCGGTGTCCTCGAGCTGCGCGTATCCGACGAGGGTTCCTGTGCTGGTGAGCAGAAGGTGCCGTACGCCCTCCCGGGGCCCGCCCCGCAGCTGCAGTCGCCCCTGTTCGGAGACTGCGGGCCTGCCGTCGGCGCGGGTCGCCTCGCCGAGGAGGTCGAGGACGGCTCCGGCCTGGTCGGGAGAGAGCTCGTCGAGCGTCTGGATCTCGCGTCCCGGAGCGGGGAGGGGTACATCAGTCGTCATGCGTACGAGCGTACGGCGGGGTGGGGTGCCGGCGGGGCGGAGCGGGGCGTTGCGGCCTCGATCGGCGGTGTGCGGTGCGGGTCGGACCGCCTTCGCGGGGTGAGCGCGGCCGCCGGGCGGTCCCGGCCCGTCGGCCCTGGCGTACCGGTCTGCGGTGACCTGCATGCCGTGGCGTTCCTGTCTGCATATGGGTGCCGTACGGGTGAAGTGCGGTGATAGGCGCCCTTACTGACCACAAGGCAACCAGTTCGTAACTCGAAACACCTGTCGCGCTACGCGCGTTGACTCTAGGCTGCGGGCCGAACCCTCCCGCTGAATTCACAAGGGGACCGATGTCAGCGACACCGCATAAGAACCGCGCGTCCCGGCGGGTGCTCGCCGCCGCAGCCGGGCTGGCCACCGTCGGCGCGCTCGTAGCCGCCATGCCGGCCGATGCCCAGAGCCGCGATCAGGGCCATGGGAACCAGGAGTCGGCCCGCACCGTCGACGTCCAACTGCTCTCCTTCAACGACCTGCACGGCAACCTGGAGCCGCCGGCCGGGTCGGCCGGCACGGTCACCGAGAAGCAGGCCGACGGTACGACGAAGGCGATTCCGGCCGGCGGTGTCGAGTACCTCGCCTCCTCGCTGCGCGCCGCACGCCAGGGCCACCCCTACTCCATCACCGCGGCCGGTGGCGACATGGTGGGCGCGAGCCCGCTGCTGTCCGGTCTCTTCCACGACGAGCCGACCATCGAGGCGCTCAACAAGATAGACCTCGATGTGACGACCGTCGGCAACCACGAGTTCGACGAGGGCGCCATCGAGCTGGCCCGTCTGCAGAACGGCGGCTGCCACCCGGTCGAGGGGTGCTACGAGAAGGGCAAGACGTTCCAGGGCGCCGACTTCCCGTACCTCGCCGCCAACGTGACGGACGAGAAGACCGGCAAGCCGGTCCTCAAGCCGTACACCGTGTGGAAGAAGGACGGCGTCAAGATCGGCTTCATCGGGGTGACCCTGGAGGGCACGCCGAACATCGTCACCGCCAACGGCGTCAAGGGCCTGAAGTTCCACGACGAGATCGAGACGGTCAACAAGTACGCCAAGGAGCTCGACCGCCAGGGCGTGAAGTCCATCGTCGCGCTCATCCACGAGGGCGGGGCCACCGCCTCCTCCTCGTACAACTACGACTGCGACAGCCCCGGCGCCGGTGACGGCATCTCCGGGCCGATCGTGGACATCGCCAAGGGCATCAGCCCGAAGGTCGACGCGCTGGTCACGGGCCACACGCACCAGGCGTACGTGTGCACCGTGCCGGACCCGGCGGGCAACCCGCGCCTGGTCACCTCGGCGTCGTCGTTCGGCAAGCTGTACACGGACACGACCCTCACGTACGACCGCCGCACCCAGGACATCGTGCGTACGTCGGTGAAGTCGTCGAACTCCTCGAACCCGACCTCGGCGAACCACATCGTCACCCGGGACCAGCCCAAGGCCACCGACATGACGGCCCTGATCGCCCGCTGGAACACCCTCGCCGCGCCCATCGCGAGCAGGCCGCAGGGCTACATCTCCGCCGACATCAACGGCCGCGGTTCCACGGCCCCCGAGAAGCCGCTCGGCAACCTGATCGCCGACGCGCAGCTCGAGGGCCTGGCCCCGGCGGACAAGGGCGGGGCGGTCGTCGCCTTCATGAACCCGGGCGGTATCCGCGCGGACCTGGTGTACAAGTCGACCGGCAGTGAGGGCGACGGGGTGGTGACGTACGGGGAGTCCTTCACCGTGCAGCCCTTCACCAACATGATGAACGTCGTCGACCTCACCGGCGCTCAGCTGATCACCGCACTCCAGCAGCAGGTCAGCGGCTCCAACGAAGCCAGCCCGAAGATCCTCCAGGTGTCCAAGGGGCTCACCTACACGCTGGACATGACGAAGACCGGCGCGGCTCGCGTCGTCGTCGACACGATCAAGCTGAACGGTGCGGCGATCGACCCGGCCAAGACGTACCGCGTCGCGATGAACGAGTTCCTCGCGGGTGGCGGTGACGGCTTCGCGGCGCTCGGCCAGGGCACCAACAAGCTGGTCGGCGCCTCCGACCTGGACCTGTTCAACGCGTACCTGTCGGCCCACTCGTCGGCGGCGGCGCCGCTGGCCCCGCCGGTCACGGACCGGATCACGGTCGTTCAGTAGATCCTGCGGGACACGCAGTGCCCGTGCGCGGGTGAGTGAGCGGGGCGGTGGGCCGGATGGGCCCACCGCCCTGGTGTCATCAGGGGATCCGAAAAAGTCTCGCCTATGGTCGCAAGAATGACTGAAGATGCAGACAAGGGCCTGGTCACCGTGGCCAGCAACACGCCTGTCCGCGAGACGATCGACCGGCTTCAGGACGCGATCACAGCAGCGGGCTTCCATGTGTTCGCGCGGGTCGACCATGCGGACAACGCCGCCCGTGCGGGGCTGGAACTCCGTCCGACCGAGCTGCTCATCTTCGGCAAGCCCGAGGGCGGCACGTACCTGATGCAGGACAAGCAGACCGCCGGCATCGACCTTCCGGCGAAGGCGCTGGCCTGGCAGGACGCCGCCGGGGTCACCTGGGTGACCTGCAACGACGCCTCATGGGTCGCCGCGCGCCACGGGCTGGGGCCGGAGAGCCAAGCCGGTGTAGCGGCGCTGGAGGCGAGCACGGTGGCCGCCGTACGCCAGGCCACGTCACCGGCCCTCGACGCCGTTTAGGTCCTGTCGTCGCACTGTTCCCGTTGTGACGTGTACCCGCCATGTTCCGAAGCTGACCCCCCACAGCCGACGGAGGCACCCGCTTGCAGACCCGCACCGGCACCCGCGGAGGCAGGGGGCGGCTCAGGGGTTCTCCGGCGGCGGCTGCGGGGCGCCCGGCAGGCGGATCCATGCCTCCGTGCCGCCGCCCGGCGACGGACGCAGCGCGACCTCGCCGCCCGCCTGCTGGACCGTGCGCGCCACGATCGACAGGCCCAGCCCCGAGCCCGGCAGCTGGCGGGCGGACGGGGAGCGCCAGAAGCGTTCGAAGACGTACGGGAGCTCCTCGGCCGGGATGCCGGGCCCCTGGTCCACCACGGTCAGCTCGCCGCCGCGCAGGGCCACGGCGATCGTGCCGTGCTGCGGGCTGAACTTCACCGCGTTGTCGAGGACATTGACGACCGCCCGTTCCAGCGCTGCCGGCTCGGCCCTGACGTACCAGGGTTCGAGGTCCGCGGTGATGGTCAGCTCGGGGCCGCGGAGCCGTGCCCGCTCCAGCGCGGCGGAGGCGATGTCGTGCAGGCCGACGACCTGGAGCGGGCCGGGCTGGGCCGCGTCCGGGCGGGCCAGTTCCTGGAGGTCGCCGATGAGCGCCGCCAGCTCCGTCATCTGCGCGGTGACCGACTTCATCAGCGCCCTGCGGTCGTCCGGCGGGATCGGTCGGCCCGTCTCGTCGCTGCGGGCGAGCAGTTCCACGTTCGTACGCAGCGAGGTCAGCGGGGTCCGCAGCTCGTGGCCGGCGTCCGCGATCAGCTGGGCCTGGCGGTCGCGGGAGCTGGCGAGGGAAGCGGTCATCGAGTTGAAGGAGCGGGACAGCCGGGCGATCTCGTCCTCGCCCTCGACGGGGATGCGGAGCGAGAGGTCCTCGGTGCGGGCGACATGCTCGACGGCGTCGGTGAGCTCGTCGACGGGGCGCAGGCCGGTGCGGGCGACCCAGAGACCGGCGGCGCCCGCACCGATGACGCCGATGCCGGAGACGATGAGGAGGACGAAGGCGAGCTGGTTGAGGGGGTCGGTGACCTGGTCCATGGGCATCGCCACGGAGACGGCGGTCCCGAGCTGACTCAACGGGCCGTCGTGAGACTTCGAGGTGTAGACACGCATCTTCGTGCCGTCCTTCGCCTCGGTCGTGTGCACCGCGTCCCGCTGCACTCCGGCCGCGACGGCCCGGTCGGCGCGCTGCACCGGGATCGGCGACTTCCCCGGTGAGGTGCAGGCCTCCGTGCTCGTTGCCGATACGAGCTGCACCGTATAACCCGGGGGGAGAAAGATGTGCAGGCTCGGCGGCAACTGGCCCGCGCAGTTGAGTCTGAGCGCGTCCACGACGGTTTGGTCGGGCCGGGCCTGTCTCAGGCTGCTGTCGAGTTGCTCGGTGAGCCGGTCCCGAGTGGTCACCCAGCATGCCAGGGCCACGGCCGCCACGGCGACGGCCACCACGACGGTCACGAGCGACGCCAGCCGCGTCCGGATGGGCAGTGCGTGCAGCCGCTGCCAGAGGCTGGTCAACCCTCACCCCCGCCGGCCCGCAGCGCGTACCCCACGCCCCGCACCGTGTGCACGAGTCGCGGTTCGCCGCCCGCTTCCGTCTTGCGGCGCAGGTACATCACGTACACATCCAGGGAGTTGGAGCTCGGTTCGAAGTCGAAGCCCCAGACCGCCTTCAGGATCTGCTCGCGGGTCAGCACCTGGCGCGGGTGGGCCAGGAACATCTCCAGGAGCGTGAATTCGGTCCGGGTCAGCTCGACGCGGCGCGAGCCGCGGGTGACCTCGCGGGTGGCGAGGTCCATCCGCAGGTCGGCGAAGGACAGCACATTGTCGTCGGGGACGCCGCCGCCCGCCGCGGCCGCGTACGAGCTGCGGCGCAGCAGGGCCCGGATACGGGCGAAGAGCTCGTCCAGTTCGAAGGGCTTGACCAGGTAGTCGTCGGCGCCGGCGTCGAGTCCGGTGACGCGGTCGCCGACGGTGTCGCGGGCGGTGAGCATCAGGATGGGCGTGGTGGTGCCGGTGGCGCGGAGGCGGCGGGCTGCGGTCAGACCGTCCATCCGCGGCATCTGGATGTCGAGGACGATCAGATCGGGGGCGTACGCCTCCGCCCTGGTCAGCGCGTCGAGTCCGTCGACGGCGACCTCCGTGCCGTATCCCTCGAACGCGAGACTGCGCTGCAGGGCCTCGCGCACGGCCGGCTCGTCGTCGACGATCAGGATGCGCTGCGGATCGTCTTCGGCGGGGCTCATCGCTCGTCGTCCTCTTCTCTCTGCTCTGCCGTGGTGCTGTCTTCTCAGCCTCGCACGGCCGTGGAGCGGCGGCGGGCGGCGCGGCGTTTCCGGCCGGTGCTGCGGGTGGTCGCACGGACCTCCGGCGAGCGCCGCGCCACGGCGGCGAACTCCGTCGCGAGCATCAGTGGCAGCGCGAGGGCGGCCGGGCCGGTGGGGGTGTCGGAAGGGTGGTTCATGGCTGATCTCCTCAGGAGCTGTTGCCGGACCGCAGGGTGTCCAGGTCGGCCTTGAGCGTGTTCACCGGGATGGCGAAGCCGAGGCCGACGCTGCCCGCGCCGGCGCTGTTCGAGCCGTCGGACGAACTCGCGGAGTACATCGCGGAGTTGATGCCGATGATCTCGCCGTTCATATTGATGAGCGCACCGCCGGAGTTGCCGGGGTTGAGCGAGGCGTCGGTCTGGATGGCCTTGTAGGTGGTGGTGGAGTTGCCGGTGTCGCCGTTGAACTGCTGCCCGCCGAACTCGAACGGCCAGTCGCTGCGGCCCCCGCCCTGCTGTCCCTGACCGCTGTTGCTGTCCTTGGCGACGGTGACATCGCGATCCAGTGCGGAGACGATGCCGCTGGTGACGGTGCCGGTGAGGCCCTCGGGTGAGCCGATCGCGACGACCTGGTCACCGACCTTGAGCGAGGAGGAGTCGCCGAGCGTGGCCGTCTTCAGCCCGCTCGCGCCCTCCAGCTTGATGAGCGCGAGGTCCTTGGCGGCGTCGGTGCCGACGACCTTCGCGGTGTACGTCTTGCCGGTGCTGAGCGTCACTTTGATCGTCGAGGCGCCCGCGATGACATGGTTGTTGGTGACGATCTCGCCGTCGGAGGTGATGATCACGCCGGACCCGGTGGACTGGCCCGCGTTCGAGCTCGCGCCGATCTCGACGATCGTCGGTGACACCGCCTGCGCCACTCCGGCGACGGTGCCTGCGCTGCTCTGCGAGACGGTCGTGCCGCTGACCGCACTGCTGGTGCCGCTGCCGCTGGAACCGGAGTCGGTGAACTGACCGATGGCAGTGGCGGTGACACCGCCGACGACCGCCGCCGCGACGGCCACGGCCGTCAGGAGGGCGACCGGCCGTCCGACCCGGCGCCTGCCGCGTGCGGGCGGCTGGGGTGCGGGCTGCGGCAGCCCGTGGAAGTCGCCGTAGCCGTCGTCACCGCCGCCGCCGCTGTGACCGTCGGCGCCGCCGCCGCCGGGCCACACGGTCGTCCCGGGGCCCGTGGCGATCGGCTGCGCGGGCCGGTACGAGGGCGGCGGCGGGTAGGCCGCGTCGCCGTTGCCGTACGAGGGGTACATCGGGTACTCGCCGCTCGGGCGCTGGCTCTCAGTCATGTCTACGACTGTGTCCAGCGAACATGAGAGAACCCTGAGTGTGCCCTGAGAAGCCCGACAGAACCGTGTATGCCCCATATAAGAGCCACCGGGAACGTCGTGCGGGTGGGCGGAAGGCGAGCGCCCCGGGCCGGGGAGGTGCCCCGTCTACCGGCCCTGGGCCGCCGGCTCCCCGCACCCGCACGAGCGCCGCACCACCAGCGCCGACGGGAACTGCTTCAGTCGCTCCCGCCGCGAGCCCGAGACCCGCAGCGAGTCGTCGAGCACCAGATCCACCGCGGCCCTGGCCATCGCCGGGCGGTCCGAGAAGACCGTCGTCAGCGGCGGATCGGTCAGCCCCGCTTCCTTCACGTCGTCGAAGCCCGCCACCGCGAGCTCCCCGGGCACATCGATCCGCAGTTCGCGCGCGGCCCGGAGCACCCCGATGGCCTGGTCGTCCGTCGAGCAGAAGATCGCCGGGGGCCGGTCCGGACCGGCGAGCAGTCCGAGCGCCACCCGGTAGGCGTCGTAGCGGTTGTACGGGGCCTGGAAGAGCCGGCCCTCCGTGGAGCGCCCCGACTCGTGCATCGCCCGCCGCCAGCCCTCGACGTGGTCCGCGACCGGGTCGCCGACCGCCGGGGTGGACTCCATGCCGCCGAGGCACGCCACGTACGCGTTGCCGTGTTCCAGGAGGTGCCGGGTGGCGAGCTGCGCGCCGCCGATGTCGTCGGTGACGACCGCGACGTCGTCGATCGCCTCGGGCCGCTCGTGCAGCAGCACGACCCGGGCGTCCCATGCCTCCACCTCGGCCGCGGCCCGCTCGCTGGGTCCCTGGCTGACGAGGATCAGTCCGGAGACGCGCATGCCGAGGAAGGCGCGGAGGTAGTGGACCTCGCGCTCGTCGCGGTAGTCGGAGTTGCCGACGAGAACCATTTTTCCGCGCTCGGCTGCAGCCTGTTCGACCGCGTGCGCCATTTCCGCGAAGAAGGGCTGGCGGGCGTCCGGAACGATCATCCCTATGAGGTCGGTCCGCCGCGAGGCCATCGCCTGGGCGACCCGGTCGGGGCGGTAGCCCAGCTCCTTGATCGCGGCGAGTACCCGCTCGCGCGTGGCCGGGGCAACCGGCCGGGGTCCGTTGTTGATGACGTAGCTGACGACCGCGGTCGACGTCCCCGCCAGTCTCGCCACATCATCCCGCGTCACCTTGGCCACGCGCGGCAGTCTACGCGGATGGACCTACCTGTTGGCAGGCCGGACCGGGGCATCTTCCATGACCTCGGCCACGGAGGGCTGCTCCGAACGGGTGGGTGGTTCGGCGGCCGCCTTCGCCGCCGCCTGGGACTTCGCCTCCTCGGCGGCGCGCTCCACCTTCTCCGGTGTGACGAAGCGGTAGCCGACGTTGCGGACCGTGCCGATCAGCGACTCGTGCTCGGGGCCGAGCTTGGCGCGCAGCCGCCGGACATGGACGTCGACCGTCCGGGTACCGCCGAAGTAGTCGTAGCCCCAGACCTCCTGCAGCAGCTGGGCGCGGGTGAAGACCCGGCCCGGGTGCTGTGCGAGGTACTTGAGCAGTTCGAATTCCTTGAAGGTCAGGTCGAGGACCCGGCCCTTCAGTTTTGCGCTGTAGGTCGCCTCGTCGACCGAGAGATCACCGCTGCGGATCTCCATCGGGGAGTCGTCGGAGGTGAGCTGCTGCCGGCCGGTGGCCAGCCGCAGCCGGGCCTCGACCTCGGCCGGTCCCGCGGTGTCCAGCAGCACGTCGTCGATACCCCAGTCGGCGGTGACGGCCGCGAGACCGCCCTCCGTCACGACGAGTATCAGCGGACAGCCCGGTCCGGTGGACCGCAGCAGCTGACACAGCGACCGCACCTGCGGCAGGTCGCGGCGGCCGTCGACCAGGATGACGTCGGCACCCGGGGTGTCGACGAGAGCGGGTCCCTCGGCGGGGGCCACCCGCACGTTGTGCAGCAGGAGGCCGAGGGCGGGAAGCACCTCCGTCGACGGTTGAAGAGCGTTGGTGAGAAGCAGCAGTGAACTCATCGCCGCCCACCTGCCCGGGTCGTCGGTCGATGATCGTGCACGATTTGCTTGCCTTGCTCGCCCATTACGTCGGTCCTCCTCGTTCCCTGCGAGAGGGGCACTCCCGGGTGGGGCCCGGGGGAGATCTGCGGCACTTCTTCGTACGTTTTTCGTGCTGCTGCCGTACGACGGTTGTCATACGTGTTTTACGGTGCGGTCCCGCGCCCTGCGACCGCTGAGCTTGTCGAAACGTCGTCGTAACAACGCGCGTAAAGCACAAAAGGACCCGGGGGCTGCATTGCCCGGATCCTCTTCCCAGCAGAATAGCCCACATGAGTTCTGTGTCCGAGAGTCCGTTTCGGGGTTCTTCTGTTCGCTTGATCACGCCGGGAGCCCGGCGCACCACGTTGCGGACGGATGACGGGCTGCCGATCGAGGCGGTGTACGAACCGTGTACGACCGGTGCCGCCCCCGGCGCCGATGGCGGGGACGCCGGCACGGCGATCGTGGTCGCGCACGGATTCACCGGTTCGGTGGACCGGCCGGCCGTGCGGCGCGCGGCGGGGGTGTTCGCCCAGCGTGCGGCCGTGATCACGTTCTCCTTCCGGGGGCACGGAGGATCCGGGGGCCGGTCGACGGTCGGTGACCGCGAGGTGCTGGATCTGGCGGCCGCGGTGGCGTGGGCGCGCTCGCTCGGACACCGGCGGGTGGTGACGGTCGGGTTCTCGATGGGCGGGTCCGTGGTGCTCCGGCACGGGGCGCTGTATACGGCTCCCGGGACCTCTCCGGACACGGCACAGCTCGCTCGTCCGGTTTCCGCGCACGGGGGGCGCATCGAAGCGCACGCGGATGCGGTGGTGGCCGTGAGTGCTCCCGCCCGCTGGTACTACCGGGGTACGGCCCCGATGCGGCGCCTGCACTGGGTGGTGACCCGGCCCACCGGTCGGCTGGTCGGCCGGTACGGCTTCCGCACCCGGATCGACCGCAAGGAGTGGGACCCCGTGCCGCTCTCCCCGGTCGAGGCGGTCCCGCTGATCGCCCCGGCGCCGCTGCTCATCGTGCACGGCGACCAGGACCCCTACTTCCCGCTCGACCACCCCCGCATGCTGGCCGACGCGGCACAGGGCGGTGCCGAACTGTGGCTGCAGCCCGGCATGGGGCACGCCGAGAACGCGGCGGACGAGAGCTTGCTCACCCGGATCGCGGACTGGGCGGTGGCGGAGTGATTCATCATGGACAGCTGATGCGAGACGAAGGGAGCGTCGCCATGCCAGCGGGAACCATCCGCTACTGGGCCGCCGCCAAGGCCGCCGCCGGGACCGCGGAGGAGCCATACGCAGCCGCGACGCTCGCCGAGGCGCTCGACGCGGTGCGTAAGCGGCACCCCGGTGAGCTCACCCGAGTGCTGCAACGGTGCTCGTTCCTGATCGACGGTGACCCCGTGGGGACCCGCAGCCATGAGACCGTACGCCTTGCCGAGGGCGGCACGGTCGAGGTGCTCCCGCCGTTCGCAGGAGGGTGAACCGCAGCACATGAGCAACAGCGATCAGCAGCGTCCGTACGGGCAGGAGCCCGGGACCGGGACCGGTTACGGATACGGAAACGGCCTGGAACCGCAGTCGTACGGGCAGCAGGTCCCGTACGACCAGAACCAGGCGGTCCAGGACCCCGGGGTCGCACAGACCTGGGAGGGCCAGACCTGGGACACCCAGTACCAGCCGGCCGTCCAGCCCACGCAGCAGCCGCAGCAGCCCGAGTACGGGCAGCCGCAGCAGTATGCGCAGCCTCAGTACGAGCAGCCCTACGCCCAGCAGTATGCGCAGCCTCAGTACGAGCAGCCCTACGCCCAGCAGTATGCGCAGCCTCAGCACGGGCAGCCCTACGCCCAGCAGCACGAGCAGCCCCAGCACGGGCAGCCCCAGTACGAGCAGCCCCAGTACGAGCAGTCGTACCCGGCGCAGGCGCCGCAGCAGCCCGTCGCGGCCGCCGCCGGCCCCGCCGTCGACGCCGGATATCCGATTCCGCAGGGCGCCTCCGGCTCGTACCCGCTGCCCCCCGAGGTCCCGGCGGCCGCCCCGGTACCGGCCGCGGCGGCCGCGCAGGACGCCTCCGGCTACACCGCGCCCACCACCCTGGGCAACAGCCGCATCACCGACGCCCAGCGCGCCCGCGCCGAGGGCCGTTCGCCGATCATCGCGCCGGGGATGCAGCCTGCGGCGATCACCGCGGGGCTCGGGCTGCTGCTCGCCCTCGGCGCCGCGATCGGGCAGTACGCGCTCTTCGTGCCGCTGGTGCTCCTCCAGGCCGTGACCGCCGCCGGCTGGTTCCGGCTCAACGGCATGTGGCCCGCCCGGCAGGGCATCGCGCTCGCCTTCGCCGGCGGGTTCGTCGCCGATGTCGTGCTGCTCGTCGCGGGCCGGGACAACGCCCCAGCGGCGATCCTCGGCACCCTCGGCATCTGGGTGCTGCTCACCGTCGTCCTGCAGCTGCGCAGCCATGCGGGCGCCGACGAGCGGATGTACGGGCTGATGGCCACCGTCGCCTCGGCCGCCCTGGCGATCCTCGCCGCCGGGCATCTCGCGGCGGCGCCGGACGCCGTGACAGTCGGCTGTGTGGCTGTCGCGGTCGCCGTGCTCGCCAGGGCGCTGCCGGTGCCCGGACCCGCCTCGGTCGTGGTGGCGCTGCTCGCCGCCGCGGGCGCCGGTGTCGCGGCCGGTGGGCTCACCGACCTGGGCGCGAAGGGTGCCTTCCTCGGGTTCGCGGCCGGTGGCTGCGCGCTGATCGGGCTGCGGGTGGCGAGCTACGACTACCCGTCACGTTTTGTGCACATGACGGCCGGGGTGGCGCTGCCGCTCACCGCCGCCGCCCCCGCCGTGTATCTGATCGGCCGCGCGGTCTCCTGACCCGCGGGACCGCCGCGGACCGGGAACCGCGGAGGGGCCCGGGCTCGTCGATCACCCCGGGCGTGTCGTGCGGCCACAGTGGGCTCACGGCCGCCAGGGGGTCCGGGCGGACGGCAGGGTGGGGGGAAGAACGGGCATGCGTGCACTGCGAATACTGCTGGTCGTCGTGGTGGTCCTGGGCGGCATCTTCATCGTCGTCGACCGGGCCGCGGTGTACTTCGCCGAGTCCGAGGCCGCGGGCCGGATCGAGGTCCGCGGGGGCACGGTCGATTCGACGGACGTCTCCATCAGGGGTTTCCCCTTTCTGACCCAGGTCGCCGGATCGGCGCTCGACCAGGTCGACATCAAGCTGACCGGCATCGAGACCGCCGCCGGCGGGCGCAGGATCCGGATCAGCGAGATGAAGGCCGAACTCCACGACGTCACGCTGGCCGACGGCTTCGCCGCCGCCACCGCCGCCCGGGCCACGGGCACGGCGACCATCTCGTACGAGGACCTGACGCACGCGGCCGACGACGGCGTCGTCGTCGAGTACGGCGGCAACGGCAAGGTGAAGGTGACCGGCGCCGTCGACATCCTCGGCCGCACCCTCACGCGCAGCGTGACCTCCACCGTCACCCTCGTCGACGGCCGCACCGTGCGGGTGCACGCGGACAAGGTGCCGGGCGAGGGCATTCCCGGACTCGAAGGCCTGGTGCGCAGGAAGACCGACTTCGAGCGGGAGATCGGCGCCCTGCCGAGCGGGCTGAAGCTGCAGCGGATCGAGCCGACGAAGGACGGTCTGGAGATCTCGGTGACGGGCTCGGACATCCGGCTCGCGGGATAGATGAACCGCGCGCAGGCTGGGTAGGACGTTCCACAGCTGCTGCGCCACATAGTGAGACGGACTCGTCCGACCCGCAGATGGCTGAAGGACACGCTCCGCCCGGTGCCGGTCCGGGCGGCACCGTAATCGATCCACTGTCCCACATTGCGGACGATCGTGTCTCATGATGCGACACGGCGGTGACATGTCCGCCCACACGTCCCTACGATCGGTCCCATGCAGTGCTCTATTAGCGGTCTCCCTCAGCGGGGCCAGGCGGATCTCACGAAGCGGCGGGCAGTAGACCTGTGCCGCGTCGCCGCCATGCTCTGTCGCACTGTCTGAGCGGGATCGTCACATCCCGCATTCCCCCGGCCCTTCGACCACTGTCAGGGCCCATTTCCGTGCATGTGTGTACGCGCAGAAACGCGCCCCCGTACATCCGCACCCCGCACCATCTCGCCGCAGACTGCCCCGGAGGAGAACAGAATGAGCCGCAGTGACGTCCTCGTAGACGCCGACTGGGTCGAGGCCCACATCGACGACCCGAAGGTTGCTCTTGTCGAGGTCGACGAGGACACCTCGGCGTACGAGAAGAACCACATCAAGAACGCGATCCGGATCGACTGGACCAAGGACCTCCAGGACCCGGTCCGCCGTGACTTCATCGACCAGGCCGGCTTCGAGAAGCTCCTGTCCGAGAAGGGCATCGGCAACGACACCACGGTCGTGCTCTACGGCGGCAACAACAACTGGTTCGCGTCCTACGCGTTCTGGTACTTCAAGCTCTACGGTCACCAGGACGTCCGCCTGCTCGACGGCGGCCGCAAGAAGTGGGAGCTCGACTCCCGCGACCTGGTCGACGGCGACCAGATCCCGTCCCGCCCGGCCACCCAGTACAAGGCCCAGGCCCAGGACCAGTCGATCCGCGCCTACCGCGACGACGTCGTGGCAGCGATCGGCAACCAGAACCTGGTCGACGTCCGTTCGCCCGACGAGTTCAGCGGCAAGCTGCTCGCCCCGGCGCACCTCCCGCAGGAGCAGTCGCAGCGTCCGGGTCACGTCCCGACCGCGCGCAACATCCCGTGGTCGAAGAACGCCAACGACGACGGCACCTTCAAGTCGGACGACGAGCTCAAGGCCCTCTACGAGGACGAGCAGGTCGACCTGTCGAAGGACACCATCGCGTACTGCCGCATCGGTGAGCGCTCGGCCCTGACCTGGTTCGTGCTGCACCAGCTGCTCGGCCAGGAGAACGTCAAGAACTACGATGGCTCGTGGACCGAGTACGGCTCCCTCGTCGGCGTGCCGATCGAGCTCGGCGCCAACAAGTAACTCCGCGCGACCTGGACCACCCCGACCCCGACCAGAAGGACAGAACACCATGTGTGGAGCAAAGGCCGGCGGCCCCGACGCTTCGACGATCAAGCCCGGTGAGACCACGATCCAGGGCAGCGTGACCCGCGACGGCGAGCCGGTGACCGGTTACGTCCGTCTGCTGGACTCGACCGGCGAGTTCACCGCCGAGGTCCCGACCTCGGCGACCGGACAGTTCCGTTTCTACGCGGCCGAAGGCACCTGGACGCTGCGCGCCCTCGTCCCGGGCGGCAGCGCCGACCGCACGGTCGTCGCGCAGACCGGTGGCCTCTCCGAGGTGGCCATCGCCGTCTGATCCGCGGCACAGATCGGCCGGAGGGCCGTACCCCAGGGGGTTGGACGCCTTCTGAACCGGGGTACGGCCCTTCGCGCCGTCCACCGGGTGTGCGCGGGCCCGTCCGTGCCGGGCGCACGGGCCGGGATCGGGCCTACGCTTGAGTCATGTACGCCCGGCGCCGTCGGCGCTACTTCCTGATGATGGGCGGATGCATCGTCCTTTTCGTCTCCGCCTGGGCCTTCGTGCGGCTCTGGTCGATGCCCGTCGCCGTCGGAATGTGCGTGGTCGCCATGGTCATCCCGCCCCTCGCGGCGATGGTCGCCAACCGGCGGGGGCCGGAGGACCGCTGGTGGGACGATCCGTCCGGCGACCCGAAGTCGGACGAGTGGTGGGACGAGCTCGACGGCAAGAAGCGCCGCCAGTAGCGGAACCGTCCGCCGTCGGCAGGAAGAACCGTCAGTAGACGAGGGCCTGGACGCCGTCCGCCATGACCTCGCTGACGAAGACCTGGGCGCCCGCGATCCGTACACCTTCCAGTACGTCGTTCTCGGTGATGTCGCGCCGAGCCGCGCACTGGGTGCAGAGGGTGATCAGGCCGCCCGCCTGAATCGACTCGATCAGGTCCGGCAGCGGTGCGGCGTGCGGCAGTTCGAACTCGGCGGCGCGGCCCGGCAGGGAGAACCAGGAGGATTCGCCGGTCAGCCAGAGCGAGACCTCCACACCGCTGGCGACGGCGACCGCCGCCACCGTGAACGCCTGTGAGCAGCGCTCGGGGGAGTCGGCACCTGCGGTCACCTTGATCACGAGCTTCTTCGGCATATGCCGAACTGTAATCGTCGGCCGCACAACCCCACCCCACCGCCATGGGTCAGTTGGGTGCGCAGGTAATGGCATCTGTGCCTCAGGTCTCGTGGGGGGACCCATTTTGGAACCGAAAGACACCATTCCTGACGGGCCGGCCGAGCCGCCCGCGCAGGTCGAGGTGGCGGTCCAGGCCGTAGAGCCGCCCGCAGCACCACCCGCAGTCGTTCCCGCTCCTGTTGCCGGCCCCGAGCCAGGTCCCGTTCCGGCGCCGGTGAAGCCGCGGCCCCGTGGTCGTACGACCCTGCTGATCGCCGCCGCCGCGGTGCTCGGGATCGCGGGCGGCACCGCCGTCGGTTACGGCGTGCAGGCCGACCGGGCGCCGACACCGCTGCCCGCCCTGTCACAGCCGAACCTGGCCTACCCGGCCAGGGCGCTGCCCGCGGACAAGGTCCCGGACCCGCTGCCCGTGTCGCAGGACCGGCAGTTGAAGACGGACGGCGATCTGCGCGAGCTGCTCGTCAGCAAGCCCTCGGGGATGCGCAACGCCAGGTTCCCGTTGCCGACCAAGGGCTGGATGTCCCTGGACGCGTACGCGCGGGAGTTCAAGAGCGAGGACTACATGTTCGAATCGCTCGCGGAGGCCGACATCCGCCGGATCGCGGCCGCCAACTGGTCGCAGGGGCAGTACCGCGATGTAGGCATCCGCCTCGTGCAGTTCCGCTCCGGTGCAGAGCTCGGGGCGTCCGACCATGCGAACGATCAGCTGAGTTACATGCCCTACGCCAAGGACGGCGCGGGCAACGAGGGCGATCCGATCAAGGGCAGCGGCAACGGCCGCTACTTCCTGTACAAGGTGGTGAACAAGCCGGGCTACCTGCCTGTCTACCAGGCGCGGGCCATCGCCCAGCGCGGCGACGTCATGTTCGACATCAACATCTTCGACACCACGCCGATCAGCAAGAAGGACATCCGGACCCTGGCCGAGCGACAGCTGGAGCGGCTGTGAACGACGACGTGACACCCGACACCGCCCCGCCCGCCGAGCCGGCCCCGCCCGCCCCGAAGGGCCGGGCCCGGCGCGTGGTGCTCACCGTGCTCCCCGCGGTCCTGGTCCTCGGCGCCGTCGGCGGTGCCGCCGCCTACACCAAGGTCACCGTGGACAGCGCCGACCGCACGGTCACCACCAAGGTCTGGGGCGGGGGCGCGCACAAGCCTGCCAAGGACCCCGCCGGGGACGTCGGCCGGGGCAGGGCCGACACCGAGCTCAGCAAGCTGCTGCTGCCGGTCCCGGAGGGCTACCGTCTCGGCCCGGACATGGGCGAGTACGGAAACGACGACGAGATCAGCGGCAAGAAGGCCACGGCCCAGATGAAGGAGAGCGGCCGGGGGATCGCGGGCAAGCAGCGCCGCGAACGGGACCGGCGCATCGACCGGCTCCACCTCCAGGGCATCGCGCAGCGCTCGTACACCTCGGACGACAGCGATCTGACGGTCGAGATCCAGATCGTGAAGATGAAGGACAAGAGGGCCGTCCATGACCTGTACGGCTTCCAGACGGAGCTGATGGACACCTACGGCGACTTCCGCGCGGGGCCGAAGGTCGAGGGCCACAAGAAGGCCCGGTGCTTCCGGGAGCCCGTGCGGACCAAGGTGAAGCTCGACGGCCTGTCCTGCCTCGCGTACGACGGGGAGCTGTCCCTCACCGTCGACGCGTACGGCACCAAGCCGTTCAGCGCGTCCGACGTCGCCGATCTCGTGAAGGACCAGCTCGACCACATCGAGTCCCCGGGGGAGTACGTATGACCGAGCAGACGGCGACACCGACCGCCGCGACCGAGGAGCCCGCTGCCCCGGAGCAGGAGCTTCCGTCGACGGGAGCGGAGCCCGTACCGGCCGCCGAGCCCGTACCGGCCACGGAGCCCGTCCCGACCGCCGAGCCCCCGGCGGCCCCCGAGCAGGCATTTCCGGTGGCGGAGCCCGTACCTGCTCCGAAGCCGTCCCGTCGCGTCCTGCGGGCCGTCGCCCGCTGGACCGCCGCCGTGCTGGTGCTCGGCGGTCTCGGCACCGGTACGGCCCTCGGCATCACCTCGATGGAGCGCACCGACGTACCGGGCCTGGCCACCGAGGGCGACGGACGCTGGGACTACCCGGAGCTCAGCCTGCCTGCGCTGCCGGCCGGTTCGCCGCGCCCGCTCAACGAGGCCAATGTCGCCGAGGTCCACCACGCCGACCTGCGGAAGCTGCTGATCCCCGCCCCGGCCGGAGCAACGGCGGACAAGAAGCTGACGGGCGGCTGGGTGAGCACGGCGCAGTTCGTCAGCGAGTTCCGCAAGGACAAGCGCGGCGAGCTCACGCAGCTGCTCGACGACTCGGCCCTGCGTCACATCGCGGCGCGCGGCTGGACCATGCCGGACGGCACGAGGTCCAGGGTCTATCTGCTGCAGTTCAACTCGACGGCGTACGCCCAGGGGCTCCGGGACGACACCTATGTGAGCAGCACCCCGGGCATACCGCTCGACTGGCCGACGGACCTGCAGATGGACGAGAGCTGGAACGGCGGCAAGGTGCCGGAGACCGTGGTCTACACGTTCGGCGAGACGAAGACCGGGAAGGGACGGATCCACGAGGCCTACATCCAGGCCGGTGACACGCTCGCCCTGGTCATCCACTCGCAGCAGGGCGAAAAGATCGCCGAGCAGATCCCGTTCCGGCAGACGCTGATTCTGCAGAACCAGCTGCTGGGCTGATCCGCAGGCCGGGGAGCCCCGCTTCCTCGGCACGCCCCGAACCGTCGCGCCGGGCCCCTACCCATTAGGCTGGGGCTCGGCCCCGTACTGCCGCCATACCGCTCGTTATCGCTCGTCCGAGGAGCTCCCGTGCTTGAGGCATTCTTCTCCACCCTGCTGGTCCTGGTCTGCGTCGGTGTTCTCGCCTTCGCCGGCCTGACCGTGAAGAAGCTGTACCAGGGCCAGCGCTGACCCGAGTCCGCACCACTCACCACTCCCTCACAGATCGTCTGAGCCGCTCATGATCGAGATCCCGTCCGACCTCCACCCGGACCTCGTCCCGCTTGCCTTCCTGCTCGGCAACTGGGCGGGCGCGGGCGTGTCCGACTTCCCCGGCGCCGAGAAGTGCAACTTCGGCCAGGAAGTCTCCTTCAGCCACGACGGCCGGGACTTCCTGGAGTACGTCTCGCGCTCCTGGGTGCTCGACGCCGAGGGCAACAAGGTCAAGCCGCTGGAGACCGAGTCCGGCTACTGGCGCATCGACAAGGACCGCAAGGTCGAGGTCGTCATGGTCCGCGACCAGGGGGTCATCGAGATCTGGTACGGCGAGCTCGCCCACCAGAAGCCGCAGATCGACCTGGTCACCGACGCGGTGGCCCGGACCGCGGCCTCCGGCCCGTACAACGGTGGCAAGCGCCTCTACGGCTATGTGAACAGTGACCTGATGTGGGTCGGCGAGAAGGCCACCCCCGATGTGGAGCTGCGCCCGTACATGTCGGCGCACCTGAAGAAGGTCGTCACCCCGGAAGAGGTCGAGGCGATGGCGAAGAGCCTCGGCGACCTGCCGGACGACGGCATCGCGTTCTTCAAGTAGCCGCACGCATCCAGGTACGCGCACGATCTGCGGTCAGGTGCTCACCCGGTCCTACACTGGGCCTGTGGTGAGCACCGACTGGAAGACCGATCTTCGGCAGCGCGGCTATCGGCTGACGCCGCAGCGGCAGCTTGTCCTGGAAGCCGTCGACACACTGGAACACGCGACGCCCGACGACATCCTCGCCGAGGTGCGCAGGACGGCGTCCGGTGTGAACATCTCGACCGTCTACCGGACCCTGGAGCTCCTGGAGGAGCTCCAGCTGGTCAGCCATGCCCATCTGGGGCACGGTGCGCCGACGTACCACCTGGCCGACCGCCACCACCACATCCATCTGGTCTGCCGGGACTGCGGGGACATCATCGAGGCCGATGTCGGCGTCGTCGCCGAATTCACCGCGAAGCTGCGGGACAGCTTCGGCTTCGAGACCGACATGAAGCACTTCGCGATCTTCGGCCGTTGCGCCGGCTGCACGGCGAAGAAGGCGGACGGTGAGCCGGGCGACCGGGCGGCCGATCAGCCCCGGCCGCCCGCTTCCGCGCAGTAGACCGAGTCGTACGCTGGTCGCATGAAGAGCCCCCTGCTGTCCCTGCCCGGCGCCGTCCCCGCCGAGGGCCGCGACGAAGGCGTCGCCGCGCACTACGGCGACCTGTTCCGCGAGCAGCGAGCCCTCGCCGACGGCACCGGCCTCGTCGACCTCTCGCACCGCGGCGTCGTCACCGTCACCGGAAGCGACCGGCTGGCCTGGCTGCACCTGCTGATCACCCAGCACGTCAGCGAACTCGCCCCGGGAGAGGCCACCGAGGCGCTGATCCTCACCGCGCACGGGCACATCGAGCACGCCCTCTATCTCGTCGACGACGGCGAGACGGTGTGGATGCACGTCGAACCGGACACCCAGGGCGACCTGATCGCCTATCTGGAGTCGATGAAGTTCTTCTACCGGGTGGATGTCGCCGACCGCACCGAGGACTTCGCCGTGGTGCACCTGCCGGCCGGCTCCATCGCGGAGGTCCCCGAGGGCATCGCCGTACGGGAGGCGCCGCACGGCCGTGACCTGTTCCTGCCCCGCGCCGACCTGGAGACCTACGCCGCCGAGAACGGTCCGGCGGCCGGCATCCTGGCCTACGAGGCGCTGCGCGTCGAGGCTCACCGCCCCCGGCTCGGCTTCGAGACCGACCACCGCACCATCCCGCACGAGCTGGGCTGGATCGGCACCGCCGTTCACCTCCAGAAGGGCTGCTACCGCGGTCAGGAGACCGTGGCCCGGGTGCAGAACCTGGGGAAGCCGCCGCGCCGGCTGGTCTTCCTGCACCTGGACGGCAGCGACGTGATCCTGCCCGGACACGGCACTCCGGTGCGGCTCGCAGCGGACGGGGCGGAGGGACGTCAGCTCGGCTTCATCACGACGTCCGCCCGCCACCACGAGCTGGGCCCGATCGCGCTGGCGCTGGTCAAGCGCAACGTGGCGGTGGACGCGGAACTGCTCGCGGGGGACACCGCGGCGGCCCAGGAGACGGTCGTCGAGCCGTAGATCTGCTACGCGCGGCCGTCTACGGACGCGCACGGCCGAACCCGGCTCAGACCTCGATCAGTACGGTGAACGGGCCATGGTTCGTGAGCGAGACACGCATGTCCGCTCCGAACCGGCCCGTCTCCACCTGCGCGCCCAGCGCCCGCAGCTGCGCCACCACCTCGTCGACCAGCGGTTCGGCGATCTCGCCGGGCGCCGCGGCGTTCCAGGTGGGCCTGCGCCCCTTCCGGGCGTCCCCGTAGAGAGTGAACTGCGAAATCACCAAAAGCGGTGCATTCACATCGGAGCAGGACTTCTCGCCCTCCAGGATGCGCACCGACCAGAGCTTGCGGGCGAGCTGCGCCGCCTTCTCCGCGGTGTCCCCGTGGGTGACTCCGACCAGCACACACAGCCCCTCGCCGACGATTTCGCCGACCACTTCGGGCCCGTTTCCGTCGCCCGCGCCGTCGGCCACCGTGACGCTCGCGCCGTCCACTCTCTGTATCACTGCACGCATACAGACCAACCTATCTTGGGCTGAACGGGTACAGAGCACCTGCGTAGGCGCGGTGTGGGGTGGCACCATGCACGGAAGGCGGTGTGCCGACGCACCGGTCGAGGGGATGGACAGAGCATGAGTACATATGGAGCCGGGCAATCCCCGGGTGTCGTACCGGTGACGCGTGCCGCCGCCGGTGCCAGTACTAGCACCAGCACCATGCGCCCGCCCGTGCAACGGACCGGTCCCGGCCTCGACGACGGCCTGCCCGGGCCCTCGCAGCCGGAGCTGGGCACCCTGCGCCTGCCGGAACTGCGCGCGCTGCGCCGTGACGCGCAGCGCGATGAGGCAGACCTCAGTTACGTACGCCGTCTGGTCCAGGGGCGGATCGACATCCTGCGGGCCGAGCTGGCCCGCCGCCGGGACCCCGAGGCACCGGTTGTGGACCGGCTTTCCGAGATCCTCGCCGACACGCCGTCGCGGCACCGCTCGTCCGCCCGGCACGTGACGCTGACCACGCCGCGGAGCGACGAGTTCCGCCGGCTGGCCGCCGAGACACTCGCCGAGGTCGAACTCTCCGACCTCGACGCCCGTACCGACGAAGAGCTGCACACCGCGATGGGACGGCTCGTCCGCTACGAGCAACAGGTCTCCCGCCGCCGTCACCGGCTGCAGTGCACCGCGGACGATTGCAGTGCGGAGATCGCCCGCAGGTACCGTGACGGGGAAGCACAAGTAGACGACCTGCTCGCCTGAAGCGATCCTTCCGGGGCAGGTCCCCCGCACAACCCCGGAAGGCCGCCACGATGAGCTCCACACCCTTCATATCCCCGGCGGCCCCCGCGCTGCCCGTTCTGGCCGAGGTCGTACGGTCCGGCTTCGTCGAGGGCCACCACCGGGGCTCGCTGGTCGTGCTGGCCGCCGACGGCAGTGTGGAGCAGGCGCTGGGGGACCCGGCCGCGGCTGTCTTCCCGCGCTCCTCGAACAAGCCGATGCAGGCCGCCGCCGTGCTGCGGGCCGGGCTCGACCTCTCCGGGGAACGGCTGGCGCTGGCCGCCGCGAGCCACTCGGGCGAGGGGTTCCACCTCGATCTCGTACGCAAGATGCTTGCCGAGCACGGGCTGACCCCGGACGATCTGCAGACCCCGCCCGATCTGCCACTGGACCCGGATGAGGCGGAGACCTATCTCGCCGCGGGCGGCGTCCGTGAGCGGATCACCATGAACTGCTCCGGCAAGCACGCGGCGATGCTCGCGGTGTGTGCACGCAACGGCTGGGACCAGGCGACCTATCTGGACCCCGCCCACCCGCTCCAGCAGCTGGTCCACCAGGTGGTCGAGGACGCGGCGGGCGAGCCGGTCACGGCGGTGGGTACGGACGGCTGCGGGGCCCCGCTGATGGCGATCAGCCTGGTCGGTCTGGCGCGGGCGTTCCGCTCGTTCGTGCTGGCCGAGGAGGGCACCGCGGAGCGCCGGGTGGCGGATGCGATGCGCGCCCACCCGGAGTACGTCGCGGGCACCCGGCGCCCCGATACGTGGCTGATGCGCGAAGTGCCGGGCACGCTCTCCAAGATGGGCGCGGAGGCGGTCCAGGCGGTGGCGCTGGCGGACGGCCGGGCGGTGGCATTCAAGATCGCCGACGGCGGCGGACGGGCGCTCGGCCCGGTGCTGGCCAGGGCACTGGAGCTGCTCGGCATCGACGCGCCGGTGGTGGACCGGATCGGCCGGGCGCCGCTGATGGGCGGCGGCGCGGAAGTGGGCGTGATCCGGGCGGCGTTCTGACCGTCCGGGTCTCCCTGGGAGGCCCGGAAAACCTGGCGACATTCCCCGTCCCGTGTGCCTAGCGTGGGGCGCATGAGTCCTGAGGTCCGTACCGTCACCGCGTCCGAGTTCCCCAGTTGGCTGAGCGCCGTGAACACCGGCTTTCTGCGACCGCCGACGGTGACGGACGGGGAGGTCGCGAGCCGCCTCCCGCACGTGGATCTGGCCCGTACCCAAGGGGTGTTCGACGACGGGCGGTGCGTGGCGTCGTTCCGGTCGTTCGCCCAGGAGCTGACGGTCGTCGGCGGAGTCACCGTGCCGTCCGACGCGGTCACCAACGTCACGGTGTCGCCCACGCACCGCCGGCGCGGGCTGCTCAGCCGGATGATGGCCACGGACCTGGCGGCGGCGAAGGAGCGCGGCGATGTGGTCGCGACGCTGATCGCCGCCGAGTACCCGATCTACGGGCGGTACGGGTTCGGCCCGGCCACCTGGACCACCGAGTGGGAGATCGACATCCCCCGGGCCGGCCTGGACCCGCGCTGGTCGGGCCCGTCCGCGGCGGACGGCGGCCGGATCGACCTGGTGGACGGCGCCGAGGTGCGCAAGCTCGGCCCCGCCCTGCACGACCGGCTGCGCGCCCGGCAGCACGGCGTGGTCAGTCGCGGAGACCGCTGGTGGCAGCTGAGCACCGGCGAGGACGTGCCCGTGCCGGGTTCATGGACGGAACCGTTCCACGCGGTGTACCGCAACGCGGACGGCGAGGTCGACGGCCTGCTCGTCTACCGCGCCGACGACAAGTGGGGCGATGCGAAGCAGCCGCTGAACCGGGCGTCCGTCGTCGGTCTGATCGCCGAGACCCCGGCCGCGGAACGGGCGCTGTGGCACTTCGTCTGCTCGATCGACTGGGTCACCACGGTCCGCTCCGGCTACCGTGCCCCCGACGACCTGCTCCCCCTCCTCCTCCCGGACCCCCGCGCGGCCCGCACCGTCACGCAGGCGGACTGGATGTGGGTGCGCGTTCTGGATGTCGTACGGGCCCTGGAGGCGCGCACCTACGCCGTCCCGGCCACCCTGACCCTGGACGTCCGCGACCCGGCGGGCCTCGCCGGCGGCCGCTTCCGCCTGGAGGCCTCCCCGGACGGCGCGTCCTGCACGCCGACCGCGGAGAGTGCCGATCTGGCCCTGGACGTACGGGAGCTGGGGACGCTCTACCTCGGCGACGAATCGGTACTCCGGCTCGCGGCACTGGGCCGGATCGACGAACTCACGCCGGGCGCGGCGGCGGTGGCGGACGGGGTGTTCCGGGCGGGGCGGCGCGCATGGTGCCCGGATGTGTTCTGACCGCGTGCCGCGTACCCCCTCCTAGGATGGATCCAAGGGCGGATCTCCGCCCCGGGTGGGGGACGTCGTAGGCCCGGGGGCCGCGGTCCGGGGCGGCGCGGAAGGTGGTTCAGGTGACTGGAACATACGGTTCGTCGGGCGGTACGGGCCTGCCGGCCAGCATCGAAGCCGCCTGGGGGCTGCGGGAGCGCCCGGTCAAGGGACCGAAGCCCGGCCTGAGTCTGGCCCGCATCGTGGACGCCGCGGTGGCGGTGGCCGAGTCCGAGGGGCTCGGCGCGGTCTCGATGGGGCGGGTCGCGAAGGACCTCGGCGCCTCGACGATGTCGCTCTACCGCTATGTATCGGCCAAGGACGAGCTCTACGTCCTGATGCAGGAGGCGGCCCTGGGCCCGCCGCCCCCGCTGCCCGCGCCGGAGAGCGGTGCGGGCTGGCGGGAGGCGCTCCGGCAGTGGGCGTGGGCGCAGCGCGAGGTGTTCCACCGCAATCTGTGGATGCTCCGTATCCCGGTCGTGGGTCCGCCGGCCAGCCCCAACAGCCTCGCCTGGTGGGAGCAGGGCCTCCAGGCGCTCGACGGCACCGGTCTCAGCGAGAGGGAGGGGGTCTCCGTGATCCTTCTCGTCGCCGGTTTCGTACGGAACGAGGCGCTGCTGAGGGGGGACCTCGCCGCCGCCGTCGAGGCGCGGGGCGTCTCGCCGCAGGAAGTGATGAACGGGTACGCGCGGACACTGGACCGGCTGATCGACCCCGCGAGGCACCCGGCGCTCTCGCGGCTGCTGGCGTCCGGGGTGCTGGGCACGCCGGACGATCCGGACGATGAGTTCGCCTTCGGACTGGAGCGGGTGCTGGACGGGGTCGAGGTCCTGCTGCAGGGCCTGACCGGGCGGGCGGAGCCCGGACCGGTCAGGGGCGCGGGCGCGGAGGTTCCGGATCCCCGGCCCGTCTCGCCTTCCGTGTACTGAGCAGCACCTTGCCGAGCAGACCGCGCCCCTCGATCGCCGCATGCGCCTGCGCCGCCTGCTCCAGCGGGTAGACCTGCCCGATCACCGGGCGCAGACGCCCGGCCGCCGCTTCGGCCAGTGCGTGTCCGGCCAGGCGCACGTGCTCCGCGTCCGTCAGCTGCACATCTGCGATGGAGCGCAGCGAGACGGAGCGCCGCGCAGCCTCCTCGGCATCGATCCGGGCGAAAGCGCCCGTCGGCGCCCCGTGGGCGGAGAAGCGGCCGCCGTCGGCGACCAGCGCGAAAGCCGCCGCGCCCATCGTGCCCCCGACCCCGTCCAGGACCACGTCCGCAGGGCCGCCGGCCTTCTCCAGGGCTGCACGGGCGTGCTCCGCCCACTCCGCGTCCGCGCCGTCGACCACGTCATCGGCGCCCAGCTCCCGTACCAGCTCCGTCTTCCGCTTGCCTCGCGCGACCGCGACGACATGCGCACCGGCCGCGTGCACCAGCTGGACGAGCAGGGTGCCCATGCCGCCGGAGGCACCGAGGACCAGTACGCGTTCGCCGGGTTCGGGGGCGGTCGCCTCCAGCAGCGCGGCGGCGGTCACCCCGTCGTGGATCAGGGCGGCGGCCTCGCGCAGCCCGAGTCCGTCGGGGACCGGTACCAGGTGGTCCGCGGGGGTCACGGCCTGCTCGGCGTAGCCGCCCGTGAAGCCGAGGGAGGCGACGACCCGGCGGCCGGTCCAACGCACGTCGACGCCCTCGCCGACCGTACGGACCGTGCCTGCGATCCCGCCGCCCGGCACGTACGGCGGGACGACCGGGAAGTGGTCGCGGAACGCGCCCGACCGGATCTGGGTCTCCACGAAGAGCGTGTCAACGTCACTCACGTCGATCACCACCTCGTCGGGCCCCGCCACCGGGTCGGGCCGCTCGGCCGGAACCAGTACCTCCGGACCGCCCAGCTCCCTGACCAGCGCCACACGCATGCGGATCCCACCCCTCCGTATTCGGGCGGCCGGCCGCCCGGTGCCCGTCCTCCCACTCTCGGACGTCAAGTCCGGTTGAGGTCAAGGGCGTACGCTTCGTGGTCATGAACGGAGAGAAGGCCCGACCCGGGACCACGGCTCAGCCGCTGATCAGCCTGCGGGAGCGGAAGAAGCAGCTGACGTACCAGGCGGTTTCCGATGCCGCGATCGCGATGTTCCTGGAGCGGGGCTTCGACAAGGTCTCGGTGGCGGAGGTGGCGGCCGCCGCCGACATCTCCAAGCCCACGCTGTTCCGGTACTTCCCGGCCAAGGAGGACCTGGCGCTGCACCGGTTCGCCGACCACGAGGACGAGGCGGCGAGGGTGGTCGCGGCCCGCCCGGAGGGCGAATCACCGCTGGACGCCCTGCGCCGCCACCTCCTCGACGGCCTGGAGCGGCGCGACCCGGTGACGGGGCTCTGCGATGCGCCCGAGGTGCTGGCGTTCCACCGGATGCTGTACGGGACGCCGTCGCTGGTGGCCCGCATGTACGGGTACCAGAGCCGCTCGGAGGCGGCGCTCGCGCGTGCGCTGGGCGACGGGGTGCGGGACCGGCTTGCGGCGGGGCAGATCATTGCCGTGCAACGGATCCTGGCGCTGGAGAACTGGCGGCGGATCGATGCCGGGGAGAGCGCGGACGAGGTGTACGGGGACGCGGTACGGGCGGCCGAACTCGCCTTCGTGCAGCTGAGGTCGGGGATCGAGGGGGACCGGTAGGGCGGACGCCGCCGTCCGGCTCGTTCGGCTCGTTCGGCTCGTTCGGCCCGTCCGGCTCAGACAAGGGGGCCGTCCCCGGGGTGCAGTACCGCTTCCGCGATTTCCCGCACCCGGTCCCGGGTGATGCCCGTCCGCTGTTCCACGGCGAGCGGGTGGTCCGTGGGCTCCAGTTCGATGAAGGGGCGCCGGCCGATGGCGGGTGTGCGCGTTCGTCGTGAGGTTGGTCGTACGCGGCGAGTACAACCCCAACTCGGTGCTCAGCCAGCCGGAATAGGGCCTCTCCGACTCGCGTCCCGGCGTCTCCCACACATATGGAGGGCGCGGGTGAAGTTCTCCCGGCTGAGTGAGACGGACTACGGCCTCAGCACGGCGTCGCGGACGGCGGCCCACTGCAGCGAGTGACGGATGCCCTCCGTCACCGAGTGCTGCGGCTGCCAGTCCAGCAGGCGGTGGGCGCGTTCGCTGCGGGTGTACGCCCCCGCCACATCGCCCGGCCGCGCGTCGACGTCGACCGACGGTACCGGGACGTCGGTGACGCTGTTGAAGGCGGTGAGGAGTTCGCGCACCGTGGTACCCGTGCCGGTGCCCACATTGATGACGGTGGAGCGGGAGCCGTCCGTCCCGGGCAGCAGTGCGTCGAACCTGTCCAGCGCCGCCACATGCGCGGCGGCCAGATCCCACACATGGACGTAGTCCCGGATGCCCGACCCGTCACGCGTCGGATAGTGGGTGCCGGTGACCTGGAACGCGACGCCCTCCTCCTGTGCCTCGATCATCTTGCCCAGGGCGTGGCTGGGCCGCCGGAGCTGAAGTCCCGTACGCATCTTGGGATCCGCGCCGATCGGATTGAAGTAGCGCAGGGACAGCACGCGGATCGGCCGGGTGACGGCGATGTCGGCGAACATCCCCTCGCAGACCGCCTTGGTCCGGGCGTACGGGCTCTGCGGGTCGAGGGGAGACTCCTCGTCGACGGTCAGGTCCTCGTCCGCGGCGTAGATGGAGGCGGAGGAGCTGAAGATCAGGCGCTCGCAGCCGTTGCGCAGCAGATGGGAGACGAACTCCAGGCTCTTGGTGACGTTCGCCCGGTAGTAACCCAGCGGATCGGCCACCGAGTCGGGGACCACGATCAGTGCGGCGCAGTGGACGACGGCGTCGATGTCCGGATGCTCGGCGAAGACGCGGTCGATCAGCGGGCCGTCGGCGATGTCGCCCTCGTAGAAGGGGTGCCCGGACGTGAACTCCCGCCTGCCCGTCACGAGGTTGTCGAGGATCACCGGACTGATCCCGGCGTCCGAGCAGGCAGAGGCGATCGTGCTGCCGATGTAGCCCGCGCCCCCGGCGATCAGAACCTTCATGCCGTACCTCTCCGTCGACCCGCCTGTCTGCCTGGCAGGCCAGGTGGTGCTGTCCGGAGCCTAGTGCCCCCTCCCGGCAAGCTTCGCCCCGTCGCACCGTCCGGCACGCCCTCCCCCAAGGCCTTAAGGGCCAGGGGGGACCCCCTTCCGCGTTGGCCAAAAGCCCCGGTAGCGCTACCAGGACGTCAGGCCGCCTTGCGGTCGCACGCCCCGGACGACGCTCCTTCTGGGGCAAACATGGCCGGTCACGGCACTGGACGAGCGCCGCCGCGGCCATGATCCGCCGGCCACCGCTCGGGTCCGCTCGGGCAGGGGCACCGTCCCGGTCGGCGTCAACCGAGCGGGGAGGCGCGCCCCGGCCGGCACCCGGAAGGGACGCTGTTGCCGCTGATGTCGAAATCCCCGCAGGTGAGAAAGACATGGTTGAACTTGCCGAGGGCGTAGGCCAGTCCGCCGACGATCACGACGACACCGACGACCGTCCGGCGCTGGCGGTCGGTGAGTTCCGTCTCCCCGAACAGCAGGAGCTGCAGCAGCACCCAGGCCAGCAGCGGGGTGCCGATGATGCTGAGGATGCCGCCCGCCAGGAAGAGCGTCTCGCCCGGCCAGCTGCCGCTGCGCGGCACGATGGCGGCGATGACGAGCCACACGGTGGGCAGGGCCAGGCAGGACCAGTACACCCAGCCGTGATGCTGCCGACGCGTGGGCACCAACAGGCCGGTCAGCATCACGGCGGTCGACACCGCCCAGAGGGTGAGCATCTGGTCGTAGAAGATGACGTTGTAGGCGCCGAGCGTGAAGGCGGGCTCCCAGACCGCCAGCGCTCCACCGCCCGCGATCACGGCGGTCTTCGGCACCACCTGGCCGACGCCGCTCCGGCTGAGGGGCGCGGGTGGCGCGCCTCCGCTCGCGCCTGCGGAGCGGGTGGCGTCGTCAGCCATGAGAACCCCTCTCCGAAATGGGATATTTCCGTACACATTACTCAGGATGAGGGTCGCTCCGGGCCGTCTGCCCCGCGTCGGTCGCGCACGACGAGCCGGAGGGGAGCACCGAGGTCCGAGCCGCTGAAGCGCTGCGGAAAACCTGTACGCCTTTCATCCACCCGCATCGCCGCGGCGGCGTCCTGAGCGTCCGCCGGGAGTCAGCCCACCCGCTCCGTCAGGAAGTCCTCCCAGGTCCGCGCACCCACGGAAGTCCCCTCGCCGAGCGACAGGTTCTCGCCCGCCCGGTACGCGAACCCGGCCTTCCCCGGCACCCGGACCGGCATCATCAGCCGGTGCTTACCGCGCAACTGCAGGTATCCGCGGCTCAGTTCGGCCACTCCGTACACGTTCGGCCCGGCCAGGTCGGGCACCCGGCCGGCCGGCTTGCCGAGCGTCAGCTCCACGAGCCGGGCCGCCACCTCGCGCGCGTCGACCGGCTGGAACCGGAGTCCGCCGGGCACCGGTATCACCGGCAGCTTCGTCATCTTCTCCACGACGGTCAGGACCAGGTTGTTGAACTGGGCGGCACGCAGCGTGGTCCACGGAAGGCCCGAGTCGGCCACGGCCTGCTCAGCGCCCAGCTTGGACCTGAAGTAGCCGATCGGCATCCGGTCCGCCCCGATGACCGAGATGTACACGAGGTGCTGGACTCCGGCTCGCGATGCGGCCCGCACCAGGTTCCGGGTCGCCTCGTCGTCTCCCTTGGGACCGCCCGCGAGATGCAGGACCGTCCCGGCCCCGGCCACCGCGGACTCGACGCCCTCGTCCTTGAGCAGGTCGCCGGTCACGTACTCGATGCCGTCCCCGGACTCGCGGCTGTGCCGGCTCAGGACCCGTACGTGACACCCGGCGTCCCGCAGGAGCGGTACGACGAGGCGGCCGAGCGTGCCCGTGCCGCCGGTGACCAGAAGGGGGGAGGTGGCCATGGTCGTCTCCAATTCGTTCGTCCGGGAGTCGATCTCCCGGACACAATCAGCGGGGTTTCGCGGGTCTGTTGATATGACCCGCCATGGGGAAGGAATGTGACCGGATGGACGAGCACGCGGGGCTGACGGAGCGTTTCGAGGAGGACCGGACCCGTCTGCGAGCCGTGGCGTACCGGATGCTCGGCTCGGTGAGTGAGGCCGATGACGCCGTTCAGGAAACCTGGTTGCGCCTCCATCGCACCGACATCAGCGGCGTCGAGAACCTCAGTGGGTGGCTGACGACGGTGACGGCACGGGTGTGTCTGAACATGCTGCGGGCGCGCGAGTCCCGGCGCGAGGATCCCCTCGCGGCACTCGTGCCCGAAACCAGCGTGGGCCAGGAGGACGGGTGCGACCCCGAGGAGGAAGCGCTGCTCGCGGACTCGGTCGGACTGGCGCTGCTGGTGGTGCTCGACACACTGACGCCGGCCGAGCGCATCGCCTTCGTGCTGCACGACCTGTTCGCCGTGCCCTTCGACGAGATCGGCCCGATGATCGAGCGTTCCCCCACAGCGGCCAGACAGCTTGCGAGCCGCGCCCGCCGCCGGGTCAAGGGGGCCACCCCGGTGCCCGACGCCGACCTGGCCCGCCAGCGTCACGTGGTCGACGCCTTCCTCGCTGCCACCCGCGGCGGGGACTTCGACGCACTGGTCCGGCTGCTCCATCCGGACGTCGTCCTCCGGGCCGACCCGGCGGTCGTGCCGACCCCCGAACCGATCGTCGTCCGCGGCGCCCGCACCGTCGCGCAGGGCGCGATGGCCGCCATGGGCCGGGCCCGGTTCACCCAGCCCGGACTGGTCAACGGCGCGGTGGGTCTCATCATGGCTCCGCTCGGCCGCCTGGCCCTGGTACTCGGCTTCACGGTCACGGCGGACGGGATCACCGAGATCGACGTGATCGCGGACCGGGGCCGCCTCAGCCAGGTCGATATCGCCGTGCTCGACGCCTGACTCGATGTCCACGCCCGGTGCCGTACCGAGTCGCCCGTGCGAGACGCGGGAACGGCAACAGGGCCGGGCCGGGCGTGCAGGAGACGGGGAGCGCCATCGCGGCGGCGGTCACCAGGCCGGCCAAGGCCAATCCATGGGCGGACATGCAGCGGCTCCTCCTTCTGGGACATGGGCCACCAGAGGAGCACGCCCGCCCGCCGCGGGGCCGCCGACGTGGCCGTTCACGGCACCGTCGACGGCCCTGCGGCCTACGGGAGAAGCGCTCCCGCTCGGACCTCGCAGGCTCCCGCGTGACGGGCCCGCCACCGGCACCTGGGACAGGTGCCGGTGGCGGGTCGCGGGCCGATGCGGGGGTTCACCTGGCGACGGTTCGGCGTGCGGCCCAGGCCGCTGATCAAGGCGGAGCATCTCGAGCTCTGCGGCGGCTGCGGAGGTGGCGTGGGCATGGGCCTGCGGCCGCCCGCCGCCCGCCGCCCGACGGCCCGGACGGCACTGGCCTGCCGGCCTTAAGCTGGCCCGGTGACGCTTGAGGACCTCGTACGGCTGCGCCGGGCCCGGGACATGATGGACCGCGACTACGCGCGGCCCCTCGACGTCCCGGCGCTGGCGCGCGTCGCCCTCATGTCGCCCGGGCACTTCTCCCGCAGTTTCCGGGCTGCCTTCGGGGAGAGCCCGTACAGCTACCTGATGACCCGCCGTGTCGAGCGGGCCAAGGCGCTGCTGCGGCGGGGCGACCTGAGTGTGACGGAGGTCTGCTTCGCGGTCGGCTGTACATCGCTGGGGTCGTTCAGCTCGCGCTTCACCGAGCTGGTCGGCGAGAGTCCGAGCGCGTACCGGGCCCGCAGCCATGACGAGGGCGCGGCCATCCCGGCCTGCGTCGCCAAGATCCACACGCGACCGGTCAGGAACGCACCGGCCAGTAGCGGAGAAGCGGAAACCGCCGCCCGCCCGTAGCGTCGAAGGCATGAACATCAAGCTTTCCCAGTGCTTCATCGCGGTCGACGACCATGACAAGGCACTCGCCTTCTACCGCGACGTTCTCGGCCTGGAGGTACGCAACGACGTGGCGTTCGAGGGGATGCGCTGGGTGACCGTCGGCTCACCCGCGCAGCCGGACGTGGAGATCGTCCTCGAGCCGCCGGCCGCGAACCCGAATGCCTCACCGGCCGACAAGAAGGCGATGGCGGAACTGCTGGCCAAGGGCATGCTGCGCGGCGTGATCTTCTCCACCGACGACTGCGACGCCACTTTCGAGCGCATCCGGGCCGCGGGCGGCGAGGTGCTCCAGGAGCCGATCGACCAGCCCTACGGTGTCCGCGACTGTGCCTTCCGCGACCCGGCCGGCAACCTGCTGCGCTTCAACCAGCCGCGCGCTCGGTGACATCCGCGCGCCTTGGAGCGCGCTTCAGCTCCCGCCGTCTCCGGTGTCACGTTCCGACGGCGGAAGGCACGAGCGCGACCATCCGCGCTCGCATCCGTCGCCTCGGCGAACTCGCGGTCTCCGCCCATCCGCCCGTCCGCCCATCCGCGCCTACGCGCGGACGCCCCGGGTCGCGCCCCGACTCCGCTGCGCCCGCTCGCGTTGCCCGCTCGGGAATGCTGGGTGACGCAACGTCAGGCGGTGCGCGCGACAAGTGGCCGGACGGATCAGGAATCGAGAAGCGTCGGGCGCCGAGCCGCAGCTACCGTGACGGCCATGGACATCACCATTCACACGACCTCCCTCCCGCATGACGACCCGGACGCGGCCCTGGCCTTCTACCGCGACACCCTCGGCTTCGAGGTCCGCAGCGACGTCGGACACGGCAAGATGCGCTGGATCACGGTCGGCCCCGTCGATCAGCCCGGCACTTCCATCCTCCTGGCGCCGCCGGCCGCCGACCCCGGGGTCACCGAGGACGAGCGCCGCACCATCGTCGAGATGATGGCCAAGGGCACCTACGGCTGGATCCTGCTGGCCACCCGGGACCTCGACGGCACCTTCGAGAAGGTGCAGGCCGCCGACGCCGAGGTCGTCCAGGAGCCGACCGATCAGCCCTACGGCGTTCGCGACTGCGCCTTCCGTGATCCCGCGGGCAACCTGATCCGCATCCAAGAGCTTCGCTGAGCCGTTCGGTAACCGATCTGCTCTCGGTGGCCGGTGTCGCGACCACTGCGGGGAATGCGGCGGTCGGCGCTTTCGTGCTCCTACGTCCCGGCGAGCCGACCACCGGCCCCCACCTGGCCACCGCCCGCTCCGCCCTCAGCCTGTACCCAGGTGTCCGCACACATGGATGAAAGGAGTTCTCTCATGTGCCATCCCGCGTGGATGCGCGCACTGACCGCTGCGCAGCGCCTGAGCGACCTCGCGCGACTGCGCCGCGTCCGCGACCGGATCGACCGGGAGTACGCGCAGCCGCTGAACGTCGAGGCGCTCGCCCGCGGCGCGAACATGTCGGCCGGACACCTCAGCCGGCAGTTCCGGCTCGCCTACGGCGAGTCGCCGTACGCCTATCTGATGACGCGTCGCATCGAGCGCGCGACGGCGCTGCTGCGGCGCGGCGACCTCAGCGTCACCGAGGTCTGCTTCGCGGTCGGCTGCTCGTCGCTGGGCACCTTCAGCACCCGCTTCACCGAGCTGGTCGGCATGGCGCCCAGCGTCTACCGGCGCCGCGCGGCGGGCGCTGCGGCGGGGATGCCGTCGTGCGTGACGAAACAGGTGACCAGACCGGTCAGGAATCGAGAAGCACCGGCGGCCGAGCCGCAACTAGCGTGACGGACATGACCTCCATCGAATCCGTCACCCTCGAGGTGGCCGACCCCACGGCCGCCAACCGCTTCTACACCGCTTTCGGTTTGGGCACTCAGGTGCGCCTGCGGGCCTCGGAGGCGCCGACGACCGGCTTCCGTGGGTTCGCGTTGTCGCTCACGGTGTCCCAGCCGGCCACTGTCAACGGCTTCATCGGCGCCGCCCTCGACGCCGGTGCCACGCCGCTGAAGCCTGCCTCGAAGTCGCTCTGGGGCTACGGCGGTGTCGTACAGGCCCCGGACGGGACGATCTGGAAGGTCGCCACGTCGGCGAGGAAGGACACCGGCCCGGCCACCAGGCAGATCGAGCAGATCGTGCTCCTGCTGGGAGCCGCGGACGTGGCCGCGAGCAAGCAGTTCTACGTCGACCGCGGCCTCGCCGTGGCGAAGAGCTTCGGCCGCAAGTACGTCGAGTTCGCCGCTCCGTCGTGTCCCGTCAAGCTGGCGCTGTACGGGCGCCGCGCCCTCGCCAAGGATGTCGGCGTTCCTGCCGACGGCACCGGATCGCACCGGCTCATGCTCGGCGGCGATGCCGGGTCTTTCACCGACCCGGACGGGTTTGACTGGGAGGCCGCGTCGCCGGCACCCACGCCCTGATCCGTCACTGCCGGGGTTCGGGTGCTGTCGCCGTCGAACGGATGCGTTCCCTCGGTGTCCACCGGGCCCATGAGATGGGCGGTGTGCGCGAGGCCATCAGGGCGCCGGAGGCCATGCCGTCCGCGAAGCCCGCGGCCTCGATGGACCGACCGATGACCGACGGATCCCCTCCCTCGGAGGAAGGGCAATCCACGATGTGACAGGAGGAAGCATGACAGGCACGCCGCCGCGTGGGCTCGAGGAGAGGCTGCGGGACACTCGCGCGAAACTGGAGAGCGACGTCGATCTCTGGGTCGCGACGCCGGGCTCCCCGGGCGTCCACCTCATCCCGCTCTCGTACCTCTGGGAGGGGACCGCGTTCCTCATCTCGACGCCGCGTGCCTCGGTCACCGGCCGCAACCTGCTCGTGGACGGCCAGGTGCGACTCGGCCTCGGGCCGACGCGCGACGTGGTCGTCGTCGACGGCACCGCCGAGCCGGTGGACATCGCCGACCTCGCGCCGGAGACGGCTGACACGTTCGCGGCCAAGACCGGTTTCGACCCGCGCGAACTCGACGAGCCCTATCAGTACTTCCTGATCAGGCCGCGGCGCATCCAGGCCTGGCGGGAGGCGAACGAACTGCAGGGACGAGACCTCATGCGCGACGGCCGCTGGCTCGGCTGACCGCCGCACGGGAACGCCGACTCCGTACCCCCGACCTGGCTCTTCCTGCGGAACGCGGTGTTGTTGCGTGACGGCAGGGGTGTCAGGTGGTCGGCCTCTTCCCCGGCACCGTCGCTGCTCCCACCCGGACAACAACCGACCAGTTTCGAAGAAGCCACCGCCGCGGCGCATTCCTGGCATGAGATGGCCGCGATCAAGCCTTGCACGAGAGGAAACCTGCCATGAAGAGCACGCAGACGTCCGCCAAGAGCACCAGCGCGGTCGACGAGAAGCACGACGGATTCACGGACGAGGAGCGAGGCGCGATGAAGGAGCGCGCCAAGGAGCTGAGGACGGCCGCGCGCCGCAGCCCGCGCGCGGCCAAGGCGGACGCGGAGAGCGAGGTACTCGCGAAGATCGCCGAGATGCCGGAAGCGGACCGCGTCCTCGCCGAGCGGCTCCATGACATCGTCAAAGCCGGCGCGCCGGACCTCTCGCCGAGGCTCTGGTACGGGATGCCCGCGTATGCCAAGAACGGCAAGGTCGTCTGCTTCTTCCAGAGCGCGCAGAAGTTCAAGACGAGATACGCGACGCTCGGCTTCAGCGACCAGGCGGCTCTCGACGAAGGCACCATGTGGCCGACCACCTACGCCCTGACGGAGCTGACCGCCGCCGACGAGGCGCGTATCGGCGCGCTCATCAAGAAAGCGGTGAGCTGAGACCGGTGCTCCTCATGAGCGCAGCGATCGCCGGCCTGACCCGCAGCCCGGCCCGACGGATGACCAGCCGGCGGGCGGCTTGTTTCTGCCGTGTCGGGTGGAGGAACTCCAGGCAGAGCCCGCGGAGCCGGCTGTCCACCCGGAACACTTTTGCAAGCGTGTGCTTGCAAAAGTTAGCAGCGATGGCGCACTATCGAGTCATGGCATCACTCAACGTCGGCAATCTCGGTGAGTACCTGCGCGAGCAGCGTCGCAATGCGCAGCTGTCGCTGCGGCAGCTCGCCGATGCCGCCGGCGTGTCCAATCCGTATCTCAGTCAGATCGAACGCGGGCTGCGCAAGCCGAGCGCCGAGGTGCTGCAGCAGGTTGCCAAGGCCCTGCGGATCTCCGCCGAGACCCTTTACGTAAGGGCCGGGATTCTGGACGAGCGGGAGCGGGAGGAGCTGGAGACCCGGGCGGTCATCCTCGCCGATCCCTCGATAAACGAGCGGCAGAAGAACGTGCTGCTGCAGATCTACGACTCCTTCCGCAAGGAGAACGGGTTCGAGACCGTCCCGGGGGACCCCGGTGACGAATCCGGCCTCAGCGCGGACGGCACGGATGCCGATACAGCTTCAAAGCCTTCACCACCCTCACACTGAGTCTGATGATCCGGGAGGACCACAGTCATGGCCATCACCGATGACCTGCGTAAGACCCTCACCGACCCGACCCCCCTCTACTTCGCCGCCGGTACGGCGGACCTCGCCGTCGAGCAGGCCCGGAAGGTTCCGGCCCTGATCGAGCAGCTCCGGGCCGAGGCGCCCGAGCGGATCGAGGCCGTGCGCAACACGGACCCCAAGGCCGTGCAGGAGAAGGTGACCACGCAGGCCAGGGAGGCGCAGGCCACTGTGCAGGCCAAGGTCTCCGAGGTGCTCGGGTCGCTCGACACCGATCTGAAGAAGCTCGGCGAGTCGGCCCAGGACCTGGCGCTGCGCAGCCTGGGAGTGGCCGCGGAGTACGCGGTACGGGCCCGGGAGACGTACGAGAAGGTTGCCGAGCGCGGCGAGCAGACGGTGCGGACGTGGCGCGGCGAGACCGCCGAGGAGATCGTCGAGATCGCCGTCGTCGTCGAGCCGCGGCGCGAGTCCCAGCCCAAGCCGAAGCCGAAGGCTGAGCCCGCCGCCAAGAGCGAGCCGAAGACCGCTGCCAAGGCGGAGACCCACACGTCGCCCGCGCCCGCCAAGAAGGCGCCCGCGCGCAAGCCCGCGGAGGCGCCCGCGCGCAAGCCCGCGGCGAAG
The DNA here is from genome assembly GCF_026339735.1 of Streptomyces sp. NBC_01669. Lineage (GTDB taxonomy): Bacteria > Actinomycetota > Actinomycetes > Streptomycetales > Streptomycetaceae > Streptomyces > Streptomyces yanii. Next base: position 4,343,755 of record NZ_JAPEQG010000001.1, on the reverse strand, counting down.
AAGACCACGCCGCCGACCGCCAAGTAGCACTGCGGACCGTGTGTACCGGGGCGCGGGGCGGGCACCTTTCGGGGTGGCCGGCTCGTTGTCCCGGTACCTTGGCCGCGAGGCGCTCATCCACTTATTAGGCGGTGCACACCATGTTGCTCACAGGATTCAGCACGCTCGTCTGGCTGCTCTACATGATCATGCTCGTCCTGGCCGTGGTCGCACTGTTCCTGGCCGCGACGGCCCGCGAGGACGCGTACCGCGCCGCGGACAAGCAGAAGAAGTCCTTCTGGCTGATCATTCTCGGCATCACCGTTGCCGTGAACCTCTTCGTGCCGATGCTGTTCCTGCAGCTCGCGGGCGCGGTCGCGTCGATCGTCTTCATGGTCGACGTTCGGCCCGCGCTCAAGGCGGTCTCCGGTGGCGGTGGCCGGCGCGGCGGCTCCAGCAGCGACGGGCCGTACGGGCCCTACAACGGCGGGCGCTGAGCGCTCGCGGGTGACGGCGCCGATGCGGGGCGGGGGCGGGGGAACGACGTGCTCCGGCTCCGGCCCCGGTTGCCGCTCCGGTCGCGGTCGAGCAGCAGGACCGCCACGTCGTCGGTCAGTTCGCCGCCGTTCAGCTCCCGGACCTCGGCCACGGCGGCTTCCAGCAGCGCCTCTCCGGTGAGCCCCTCCGCCAGTTGACGGTTGATCATCGCGACCATGCCGTCCTGGCCGAGCCGCTGCGTCTCGTTCGCCCCGACGCGGCCTTCGATCAGCCCGTCCGTGTACATCATCAGGCTCCAGGAGCCACCCAGTTCGACCTGCCTGCGCGGCCAGCGGGCACGCGGCAGCAGCCCCAGGGCCGGGCCGCCGTTCTCGTACGGGAGCAGCTGTGCCGCCCGTCCGTGGCGGGCGATCAGCGGCGCGGGGTGCCCCGCCAGGCAGAGACCGGCGTGGCGCCCGTCGGGAGTGATGTCGACGGTGCAGAGCGTCGCGAAGATCTCCTCGCTCTCCCGCTCGTGCTCCAGGACCTGCTGGAGTGTGGAGAGCAGCTCGTCCCCGCAGAGGCCGGCGAGCGTCAATGCCCGCCACGCTATGCGCAGTTCGACGCCGAGCGCCGCCTCGTCCGGGCCGTGGCCGCAGACGTCGCCGATCATCGCGTGAACGGTGCCGTCGGGCGTACGCACCGTGTCGTAGAAGTCCCCGCCGAGCAGCGCGCGGCTGCGTCCTGGGCGGTAGCGGGCGGCGAAGCGGAGGTCGGAGCCCTGGAGGAGGGGGGTGGGCAGCAGTCCGCGTTCCAGTCGGGCGTTCTCCTGGGCGCGCAGTTTCGACTCGGTGAGCTGGTGCTGCGCCACGTCGGCGCGTTTGCGTTCGACGGCGTAGCGGATGGCGCGGGTGAGCAGCCGTCCGTCGAGCTCGCCGCGGAAGAGATAGTCCTGGGCGCCGACACGCACCGCCTCGGCGGCCAGCTCGGTGTCGTCCTCCGCGGTGAGCGCGAGGACGGCGTGGCGTGGCGCGATCCGCAGGACGTGCTTGAGGGTGGCGAGCTCTGCAGGCCCCTCGACGCCCTCGCCGGCGCGTGTCTCGCTGCTGGGCGGCAGAGCCAGGTCCAGCAGGATGCAGTCGACGTCGTCCGTGAGGAGCCGGGCCGCCTCGGTCAGGTTGCGGGCGGTGCGGATGCGCACCCGGGTGCCGGCCGCGGCCGGGAGCTCGGGGACGGTGAAGGTGCCCGCCGGGTCGTCCTCGATCACCAGGAGGGTGAGGTCGGCGACGTGGGTGGTTTCCACAGCGGGAACGGCGCGCTGCTGCGGTACGGGTACGGGCATCGGTTCGGTTTCCTTCCCTCCCCCCGAGGGCGCGGCGGAACGACGATCGACGACCCGCCAGACCGGGACGATAGCGGTACCGGACAGGCGAACGGAATGGCGAACGGCAACCGACCCCTGGCATATGCGGAGCCATAAGCCGCGTCCCGTCACGGATCCGGCGCGATGCGCCTGTCCGGGGCCCGGTGGGGGGCCATGACAAACATCACCCTGCTGCGGGGCCTGGGGTGGCGTGGCTCACGGCGCGGGCGCGCGGGCGCGTGGACCGGGTCACTGGGTGCGGGCGCGTGGTTGCGTGGTCCGGGTCACTGGACGGGGGTGGCCGGTGGGAGGGCCCTCACTTGTCCGGGCGGACCACCCCGAGGATCTCCATCGAGCCCGCGCCCGCCAGCGTGACATTCCGGCCCGGGCGCGGTGCGTGCACGATCGCGCCGTCTCCGATGTACATCCCCACATGGCTCGCGTCACCGTGGTAGATGATCAGGTCGCCGGGGCGCATGTCCTTGATCGCGATGTGCGTGAGCTGCCGCCACTGTTCCTGTGAGGTGCGCGGGATCGGCCGTCCCGCCGCCGCCCACGCCTGGGACGTCAGCCCGGAGCAGTCGTACGACCCCGGGCCTTCGGCCCCCCATACGTACGGCTTGCCGATCTGCGACGTCGCGAAGGCCACCGCCTTCTTGCCACGCTCGCTCGCCTCGCGGTTGATCTCCTTGAGGGCGCCGGAGCCGAGCCAGGCGGTCTGTGCCCGGTACTCCGCCTCCTGCTCCAGCTCGAGGAGGCGGGCCCGCTCCTCCTTCTCCAGCTGTGATTCCAGCTTCTTCGCGGCGGCGATCTGCGCGTTGATCTGCTTCTTGGCCTTGGCCTGCTTGATCCGGTTGGCTTCGAGCTTCTTCCAGTTGGTGCTCGCGTCCTTGGTGTACATCTCCAAGTCCGCCTGGGTCCTGGTCAGTTCACCGAGGACCCCCTTGGCTGCCTGCTGGCCCTGCCAGACCCGGTTCATGCCGTCCATGAACATCTGCGGGTCGTCACTGAGCATCAGTTGCGCGCCCGGCGGCAGCCCGCCGGTCCGGTACTGCTCGCGGGCCTGGGCGCCCGCCTTGCTCTTGAGGTCGGCGATCTTCGCCTGTCCCTCGACGATCGCCTTCGCCAGTTCGACGATCTCGCCGGACTGCTTCTTGGTCTGCTCGTCGGCGAGGTTGTACGCATCGGTGGCCGCCCCGGCCTTGAGGTAGAGGGCGTCTATCTCCTTGCGCACCTCTTCGAGGCTCTTCTTCGGCGCCCCGGGGGAGGCGGTGGGGGGAGGTGGTGCGGGCGCCGCGAATGCCTGGGTCGGCGCGGTCAGTACGGTCAGCGTGCAGACCAGAGTGATCGCGGCAGCGGCACAGTGGCGTCGGTTCACGAGCTCCCCCTCCGAACAGATCTGATTTACCGTCAGTAACTTTTCGCGACGTCGAGATCGTGCCATGCCCTACCGAAAAGCAACAGAGGCATACAGGCCCTGTCCTGACGGGCACTCGGGTCACACGGGTCATGCCGGTCGCGCAGGGATCGCTCCCCCTTGTCTGGGACGAACGACGCCCCGTCCGCGTTCCCGGGTGCCCCTCGGAGCACTCCTGTTCAGGGCCTGTCGGGTTCGGGCCGCAGCGCCGCCCACTTCACCGTGACTTCGCCCTGCCGCCACCGCCGTACCCCGTCCGTCAGCGGCCAGTCGCCCGAGAGCGAACGCACCGCGGTGATCCAGCGCTGCCGCGCGCCCAGCGAGGCGTACGGCGCCGCCGCGGCCCACGCCCGGTCGAAGTCGCGCAGGAACGCGTGGACCGGTTCGCCCGGCACATTGCGGTGGATCAGCGCCTTGGGGAGTCGTTCCGCGAGGTCGGAGGGGCGGTCCAGGGAGCCGAGGCGGGTCGCGAACGTGATCGTGCGCGGGCCCTCCGGGCCGAGCGCCACCCACACATGACGGCGCCCGATCTCGTCGCAGGTGCCCTCCACCAGCAGCCCGTCGGGTGCGAGCCGGGCGCAGAGCCTCTGCCAGACCGCGGCGACCTCGCCCTCGTCGTACTGGCGCAGCACGTTCGCCGCCCGGATGAGGGTGGGGCGGCCGGCCAGCGGGATCTCGAAGCCGCCGTGGACGAAGGTGAGCCCCTCTTCCTCGTACGGTTTCGCCGCCGCGACCCGCTCCGGGTCGATCTCGATGCCGACGACCGCCGTGCGCGGTTCGGCGGTGCGCAGGCGGTGCAGCAGTTCCACGGCGGTCCAGGGCGCGGCCCCGTACCCGAGGTCGACGGCGACGGGGGCGTCGGAGCGGCGCAGGGCCGGGCCGTGCGTGGCGGCGATCCAGCGGTCCATGCGGCGGAGCCGGTTCGGGTTGGTGGTCCCGCGGGTCGCGGTGCCGATGGGGCGCATGACAGCGAGCCTAACGACCCCCGGGGTGGCGACCTGCAGGACTGTCGCGTCCGGGCAGGCGCGGTGACGCGCCGTGGCCGAGCGTAATGATTTGGTAAAGCGGAAATGAAAGGACGCATTCCGCTGTTCCAGCCTTTCGAAGGGGCTCCGTGCCCCTTCGGTGTCATGCCCCGAGCGAGGAGGACCGGACGACGTGAGCCAGTACGTCTCTCGGCTCGGCAGCGGCCGTATGGCGCCGCGCCTCAGGTTCCCCGGCACCTTTCCCGGCAGCCACCGCAAACCCCGCCGCGTCGCGATGCTCTCCGTCCACACGTCCCCGCTGCACCAGCCGGGCACGGGCGACGCGGGCGGCATGAACGTCTACATCGTGGAGCTGGCCGAGCGGCTCGCCGCGATCGGCATCGAGGTGGAGATCTTCACCCGGGCCACCACCGGCGCACTGCCCCCGGCGGTCGAACTGTCGCCCGGCGTCCTGGTCCGGCATGTCGACGCGGGACCCTACGAAGGCCTGGCCAAGGAGGACCTGCCCGCCCAGCTCTGCGCCTTCACGCACGGCGTGATGCAGGCCTGGGCCGGCCAGCGGCCCGGCTACTACGACCTGGTCCACTCCCACTACTGGCTCTCCGGCCATGTCGGCTGGCTCGCCGCGCAGCGCTGGGGCGTTCCCCTCGTCCACGCCATGCACACCATGGCGAAGGTGAAGAACGCCGCGCTCGCCGAGGGCGACACCCCCGAGCCGGCCGCCCGGGTCATCGGTGAGACGCAGATCGTCAGTGCCGCGAACCGGCTGATCGCGAACACCGCGGAGGAGGCGGACGAGCTCGTCCGCTTCTACGAGGCCGATCCGGCGGCGGTCGCCGTCGTTCACCCCGGGGTCAACCTCGACCGCTTCCGCCCCGCCGACGGGCGCGCCGCCGCCCGGGCCCGCCTCGGACTGCCGCAGGACGCACTCATCCCGCTCTTCGCGGGTCGCATCCAGCCGCTGAAGGCCCCCGATGTGCTGCTGCGCGCGGTGGCCGCGCTGCTGGACCGGGACCCCTCGCTCCGTTCCCGGATCGTCGTTCCGGTGGTCGGCGGCCCCAGCGGCAGCGGGCTCGCCAAGCCGGAGGGGCTGCAGAAGCTGGCGGCGCGGCTGGGGATCGCCGATGTCGTACGGTTCCACCCGCCGGTCGGCCAGGACCAGCTCGCCGACTGGTTCCGGGCGGCATCCGTGCTGGTCATGCCCTCGTACAGCGAGTCCTTCGGCCTGGTCGCCATCGAGGCGCAGGCGGCGGGCACCCCCGTCGTCGCGGCGTCCGTGGGCGGGCTGCCGGTGGCGGTACGGGACGGGGCGAGCGGTTTCCTGATCCCCGGGCACGACCCGGAGGCGTACGCACAGGCGCTGGCCCGGTTCGCCGAGTCGCCGGAACTCGTCGCCCGGATGGGCGGGGCGGCGGCCGCGCATGCGCAGGGCTTCGGCTGGGACACGGCCGCGTCCGCGACCGCGGACGTGTACACGGCGGCGATGCACGAACACCGCCGTCGCGTCCGCGTGCACCACGTCTGACGTACCCGCCCACCACGGCCGGCGCGCACCCGCGCCGGGGCGACGTACGCCCGTACCCCACCTCACGTACGCTCACCCCATGGCTGACGTATCCGCCGAAGCGGCAACAGCGCAGGTCATCGAGGCGACGCTGAAGGACGCCGGGCTCGAATGGGAGAGCCCCGACCGCGGTACCTACGTGGTGAAGCTTCCCGGCACCCGCAAGCTGTCCACCACCTGCTCGCTCATCGTCGGCAAGCACTCGCTCTCCCTCAACGCCTTCGTCATCCGCCACCCGGACGAGAACGACGCGGCGGTCCACCGCTGGCTGCTGGAGCGCAACCTCCGCCTCTTCGGCGTGAGTTACGCGATCGACCGGCTCGGCGACATCTACCTCGCCGGCCGGCTGCCGCTCTCGGTGGTCACGCCCGAGGAACTGGACCGGCTGCTCGGAACGGTCCTCGAGGCGGCCGACGGCTCCTTCAACACGCTGCTGGAGCTGGGCTTCGCGAGCGCGATCCGCAAGGAGTACGCGTGGCGGGTGTCGCGCGGCGAGTCCACGCGGAACCTGGATGCGTTCACGCATCTGACTCAGCGGCCCGCCAACTGACCTCCCTCGCCTGAAGAATCCCCACTGCACAAGTCTTTCACGGCACCAGAGGGCCGTGGCATGCTCACCGCCGACGCAGATATGAACGTCGTTCACATGCATGAAAGGCGGGTCGGTTCGATGGCTTCTGTGGGGAACATCAGCAGGCGAGGACTCCTCGGCAGCGCGGTCGCCGTGGCCGCAGCCGCGGCGACCGGCGTGATCGGCGCGGGCACCGCCCGGGCGGCGACGCAGGACGCGCGCAGCGGTCACACCCCGGGCGACGCCTCCCCCCTCTGGCGGGAGTTCGCGGCCGCCCCCTTCGCCCACGCCCAGATCCCCTTCATCGGCCGGGCCGGCTACCGGGGCGGCTCCGAGCTTCCCCGCCGCCATCATGTCGTCGCCAATGTCCTGGACCACGGCGCCGTACCCGACGGTTCCGCCGATGCCGCCCCCGCGATCAACCGTGCCATCGCCGCTGCCGGAGAGCGTGGCGGTGGCACGGTGCTCATCCCCGCAGGCACGTACCGCATCGACGACATCATCCGGATCGGCCACAGCAATGTGGTGGTGCGCGGTGCGGGCAGCGGGCGCACGAAGCTGTACGCGACCAAGAATCTCACCGACCTGATCGGCGTCTACGGCAGCCGCTACGGCGGCGACAAGTCCAGCTGGTCCTGGGCCGGCGGCCTCATCTGGCTCTGCCCGAAGGAACGTTGGGCCTCGCTCACCGACGCGATCAGGGCGAAGGCCTGGCCCTTCGAGGGCTGGACCGGCAACAAGCGCGACGAGTGGCAGACCCTGACGACGGTCGCCCCCGCCCGTCGCGGCGACCGGACGATCACCGTCGAGTCCACGAAGCGGCTGAAGCGGGGCCAACTCGTCCTGCTCCGGCTCGCCGACGACGCCGACCACACCCTCCTGGAGCACATGGCGGGCGGCGGCCCCGGCCCGGAGGCGTACCACTGGGACGACAAGACCAAGCTGACCTCGTACGTCCCCTACGAGTGGCCCGTCCGCATCACCGCCGTGCACGGAGACCGGGTCACCCTGGAGCGCCCGCTCCCGCTCGACGTCCGCCCCGAGTGGGACCCGCGCCTGACCATGCTCGCCACCCCCCTCACCGGCTCGGGCGTCGAGGGGCTCACCCTCGAAGCGGTCGAGACCCCGCAGTCGCAACACCTGCTCGACAAGGGGTACAACGGAGTCGCGTTCCAGTGCGCGTACGACTGCTGGGCGGACGACATCACCGTCCGCCACGTCGACAACGGCTTCGGGCTGATCGGCGCGTCCGCCTGCACCCTGCGCCGTACGCGGGTCGAGGGGCGGGGCTCCCACCACCCGTACTACTGCCGTGAGGGTTCGCACGACAACCTGATCGAGGACTTCACCATCGCCCGGCGCACCGTCCCGGCACCCGCGGGGACGCAGCTGCACGGAATCAATGTCGAGGGGCTGTCCAGCTACAACGTCTGGTCGCGCGGCGAGATGGAGATGGGGACCTTCGACTCGCACCGCGGGATGCCGTTCGCCAACGTCCGCACCGACATCACCGTCAACAACAACGGGCGGCACGGTGGCGACGCGAGCGCGGGACCGCTCTTCGGCGCCCGCTTCACGCACTGGAACATCCGGGTCACCAACGGGCGGGCCGGCCTGATGCGGATCGACGGGCTCGCCCCGTACAGCGCGACCGTCGGCGTCAGCGAGGTGACGGAGTTCGACCAGATCGACGTCCCCGACTTCACCGGCGATCTGCACACGCGCCTGGAGGCGTACGGCACACCGGAAGCGGTATGGCCGCAGAACCTCCACGACGCACAGCGGGCACTGGCGCACTGACGCCCGTACGCGGATCGCAGCCTCTGCCGGTCACGTCACCCCCGTGACCGCAGCGCCGCCTCCACGTCCTCCAGAGCCGATACGAGCTGCGGGCCGACCTCCGACCACGTCCAGTCCCGGTTCTCCTGCGGAACGCGGCGCGGGACGGTTTCCACCAGCATGATCAGGTAGAGATAGCAGCGGTAGAGGGCGAGCCGCAGCCGCACGGAAGCGTCGAACACCAGGCCGCTCCCGTACCCGGCGAGGAAGTCCTCGTCCTCCTCCACATTCCCGAGCAGGGCGAGCGACACGAAGTCGGCCACCGGATCGCCCCAGAACATCCGCTCCCCGTCGATGACACCGCCGATGGTCCGCGCGCCCGGCTCCCCGTCGACAAGCAGATTGCCCTGCCACAGGTCGAAGTGGACGAGAGCGGGCCGGGTGACGTCGTCGAGGACGGGCGCCGCGGCGGCGAGCAGCGCCCGGATCCGGTCCGTCGGGCGCGGCAGCCGGGCGCGGTACGTGTCCGCGTCGGCGAGGACGGCATCGGTCATCGCGGTGAACGCCGCGCGCCAGGTCGGGGCCAACGGACCCATCGCCCCACCGGGGTAGCCGAAACCGCCGGAGGCGCCCGTGACGGCGTGCAGCCGCCGGACCAGCTCCCCCAACTCCCGTCTGAGCCTTGACCCTTCACCATGCTTCATGGTTGCGGCGGCCTCGTGCCAGGGCTGTCCGGGGCGGGTCGACATGATCAGGTACGGACCGGTCGCCGCGCCCGGGTCCAGTGCGCTGTGCACGACTGAGGGGACCGCGGGAATCTCCGCAGCCGTGTAGAACGTGACCTCGTTGACCAGCAGGCCGCGCTCGTAACTCATCCCCGGGGCAGTGGGCGGCGGCGGTATCTTCACCACCCAGTCCCGGCCGTCGGTGAGCGTGACACGAGTGACGGTGTTGTACGTGCCGCCGGCGAGCGGGAGGCAGGCGGCGACGTCGTCCGCGCCGACGCCGACGGCATTGAGCACGGTCCGGACGGCTGCTCGGCTCGGCATGGGAGAGAGTTCCTTCACGGGATGATCACAACGCAATCACGATCAAGTGGTGTGCCCTAATTGGTTGATCGTCAAACCATAGCTCGCTCATAGGGTTGGGCCATGAGACCTACTGCCATACGCCGTACCGCCGTTGCCGCCGCCTGCGCGATGTCCCTGACCCTGCTGGCCACCGCCTGTGGCGGAGACTCCGACTCCGGGAGCAAGGCAGCGGACGGCAAGGGCAAGGAGAGCGCAGCCGCCCAGCCGGCTGCCAAGGCGCTGACCGCCGCCGAGTTGGACAAGGCCGCGCTGGTCCAGGGCGACGTCAAGGGGCACAAGGTCGCCGAGACCGGCAAGGCCGATGTCGTCGCCGCCTCCGACGTCACTGCGGACAAGGAGGCCTGTGAGCCTCTCGCCGACGCACTGATGGGCGCCGAGCTCGGCAAGCCCGCGGCGGTCAACCGGCGCAAGGTGATCAGCGAGCCCAAGAAGGACCAGAAGGACAAGCTGGACAGCGAGGACGCGGGCGAGGCCTTCGCCGCCGCCTTCGACATCACGACGACGCTGACGTCCCTCGCCTCGTACGACGGCAAGGGCGCCCAGGACACCGTCGAGAGCCTGCGTACCGCGGCGACCGCGTGCTCCGGCGGTTTCACCCTCACCGCGGCCGGGACGAAGCAGAAGGTCGTCACGATCAAGGAGGAGAAGATCTCGGGCGGCGAGGAGGCCGCCGCCTGGACGCTGACGGTGGAACAGGACGGCGAGAAGGCCCCGCTCAAGCTGGTCGTCGCACGCCAGGGCGCCACGGTCGCGTCGTTCAGCGCTCTCAACCTGGCCGCTTCCGGCACGGGTCAGGACTTCGAACTGCCGACCGCGGTGGTTGACGCGCAGCTCGCGAAGCTCGCCTGAGCGGCGGAAGTCAGGGGAGCGGGACCAGCCTCACCACGGTGACGGTGAGGACGGAGCCGGAGACGTAATAGAGCACGATGGCCCCGGCGACCGTCGCTTCACGGCGGTCGTGCTCACTCTTGACGGCGGACGACCCGTGCCCGTACGGGTCGCTCCCCAGGGTGCGCGCCATCTCGTCGCGGAAGGTGTCGCCTTCCCGCATCTTGGCCAGGGTGTCGTCGGCGGGCGGAGCGTAGGAGATACGGAAGCTCAAGCGACGCTCCGCCTCTCGGCCTCGTCCTGCGCCAGCCGGTCCAGGATCCGCTCGGCCTCGGGATCGGGCACGGCCTCCAGCATCCAGTGCCGCATCACGGCCTGGATCTCTTGCACTCCGGCCCCGTTGATGGCGCGGTCGAATTCCTCGCGTCTCTCCTCGGGCAGCGTGGCCCGGATGTCCGGAATGCTGTTCGGCACGTCGACTTCGGTGCCGCCGACAAAGGTCTTCAGTGGCTCGCCCATGACCGTTCTCCCGATCGCCCAACGTGCTGCGCCACACAGTACGTCGGTGGGTACGGGCCGTCATCCGGCGCGCCGCCACCACCTCCTGGAACGAGGTGCCGGGTCGTCAGAAGCCGAAGGAGAGGGCGACTCGGGCAGTTCCCGTACGGCGGACCGGATCCGGTCGAACGTGGCGACCGGATGCCGCGAGCCGTCCTCCGGCAGGATCACGCCGAGGCAGACCAGTCTGAACTGCCGGCCGTCGAGGTGGATCCCGACGAAGACAGGGGCCCCGACACATCCCACGGGAACGGTGCCGTTCCACCACACCGGCCCGTCGACAGCGTCCCGTACGACGGTCCCCACCACGACGGCCTGCGGCCGGTCGGTCCGGTCCGGCCCGACATCGTGCCCCAGGACATAGGCGGGAACGGGCTCGTCCCCGATACCGGCGACGTCCTGCTCCTTCGCCGCCAGCCCGTCGGTGATCTCGTCAGTTGCCCATTCCCACCGCTTGCGGCGGGCGAGCGCGTGCAGCGGGGCGGCGGGCATCACCGCGACACCGGAGTCACCGAGCGGGATCCACCCGTCCTCGAACGCGAGCATCGCCAGGGCGTTGGCGCTCGTGGCCGACTTCGACAGCTCGGGCCGCAGCCGCACCTCGGCGATGTCGTACCGGGTCAACGCACGCGCCGTCACCAGATACTGCCGGACGGTCTCCGTGTCACCCTGCTTGTCGACGAGGTCGTTGAACCAGAACGCCGTCCCGAAGTCCGTCCCGCGATGGGCTCGTTGGTACGGCAGAGTGGAGCGGGCGGCGTTGGCGGTTATGGCGTCGATGATCGAATGGTGATCAGCGGTCTGTGCGGACATGAGGCTGGACCCTAGCGGAGCGGATCGGAAGCGGCGCCGGATTTCTCCGCGCAGTCAGCGGGGGGCTGTTGGTGTCCGACCGTGCAAAGGCGTTTCACCCACTTTTCGGTCAGGAGCGGGACTGTCGGGGGGCCTGACCGGCCGGCTGCACGGTGGAGGTGTCAGGTTTCGGCAGCCTCGGCGATGTGGAGCGTCCACGATGGACAGGCGCATATTCGAGGGCGCGTCAGGTGGCGGAAAGCGCTTGGTCATTCGTACGTGGCGGCGATCGGCCTTCGGCCATCATCAATGAGAACAGCGCGCTCCGGCGCGCAGAAAGAGTAATTCTTGGCTGTTGCTACTATCGCATTAACTTCCGAGTGCCCTCATTACGCTCTTTTGGTCCTGGTGCCCATCGGATTGAATGGAAATCAAGCGAGACGGACCACCCGGATCAGCCGGCCAGGTCCACGCTTCGAACCGGATGGCCTGCCCTTTTGTGTGAGGACCGGGCGACCGTCGCAGTGAGATGCGGGACCTTTCCGTCGTGCAACGTCCGACATCTTTGTGACACACCTCAGCCTCGCCCACCGTAATGGGTCCCGCCGTTCGCGCTCTCCGCACTGCGGCCGAACCACCGATTCCATCACTGGGTTTCATATCCCACCGGAAAGCCCGGGATATTCCGCGAAGTTGTGGAGTCGTACCACTTACGGTCAGCCGTCCCATGCCTGCCACGGGAGCACCACGAGCGCAAGGAGACCCGCCATGCCAACCCTCACCTCGCTGACCCCCACCCAGAGCCACAACGGGCTCACTCTCACCCTCACCGGCACGAGCCTGTCGGGCACGACCAAGGTGAACTTCGGCACGAAGTCGGTCAGCCCCGCCACAGTCGGCTCCACCACCGTCACCGTCGTCGTCCCGGTGCTGTGCGGTGGCCAGGTCAACGTCAGCGTCACTGCGGGGCTCACGACCAGCAACTCGCTGTCGTTCTTCTACATCGACCCCCCGGAGCCCAGCGCTCTGAGTGCCAACATGGGTCCGGCGACCGCCACATCCCTGACCGTCTTCGGCAGCAACCTGCTCACCGCGACCGGGGTGACTTTCGGCGCCGTCGGCACCGGAACCGGTCTGACCGTCGTGTCGGACACCCAACTGACCGTCACCTGCCCCGCGCACGGCGCCTTCGGCGGTGCCAGCACCGACACGGTGAACTGCACCGTCACCAGCGCCGGAGGCACCAGCCTCCCGCTCGGCGCCCCCACCCAGTACACCTACTACGACGTCCCGACCGTCACGGGCCTGGCTCCCACATCGGGGTCGGTCGGCGACAGCGTCACCGTCACCGGCACCAACCTGGTGGATGTCAGCAGCGTGAGCTTCACGCCCACCGGCGGAGGCGTCTCGGTCGAGGCCACCTTCTCCAGCTTCTCCGCCACCAACCTGGTCACCAGCGTGCCCGCGGGACTCGCCGCGGGCACGTACGACATCCAGGCCACCACTCCAGGCGGCCAGACGACGGTCGTCGCCGGCGACGTGTTCAGCGTCGTCTGACCCCGCTGCCCCGCCCGGGGCCGAACGAGTCATCAGCACATCGCCGGCGCTCGGACACGTCCTGACGAGCTGTCGACACGAAACCGCTGCGTCCTGGCCGACGTGCGTCAGCCAGGACGCGGCATCCTGAGCAGCGCGGGAAGGAACGGATCATGGCCCCGGTAGTGAGCAGTGTCAGTCCCACCCAGGGACCGACTGCGGGAGGCACGGCGGTGACGATCAACGGCAGCGGCTTCTCCGGTGTCACCGCGGTGAAGTTCGGGGCGGCCTCGGCCTCCTTCACGGTGGTCAGCAGCAGCCAGATCACCGCCACTTCACCTCCGGGCTCGGGCACGGTCAACGTCATTGTCACCGCAACGGGAGGCGGCAGTAACGCAGTTGCCTACACCTACGTCTCGGTCCCGGTGATCAGCTCTCTGACACCCGGCCGGGGTCCGACCACGGGGGCGAACACGGTCACCATCGCCGGCACCGGCCTCGCAGGAGCCACCGCGGTGCAGTTCGATACACGTCCGGCCACCATCACCGGCAACACCTCCACCCAAGTCACCGCCACCGTGCCGGCGGCGCCTGCGGCCCCCGCCGACGTCACGGTCACCACGCCGGGCGGTGCCAGCAATCCACTTCCCTACTACTACATCCCGACGCCGACCATCACCCTGCTCGGCCCCACCCAGGGCCTGGCCTCCGGGGGAAACACGGTCACCATCAGCGGCAGCAACCTGACTCTCACCACCGCCGTCCACTTCGGAGCCGGTACGGCCACCGGTATCAGCGTCGTCTCCGACAGTCAGATCACCGCAAACGCCCCGGCTGGATCGGGCTCGGTGACCGTCACCGTCACCACGCCGGGCGGCACCAGCATGCCGGGACCGGGAAACGCCTACTACACCTATCTCGCGGCTCCGGTCGTCAGCAGCCTCAAACCCTCACAGGGGCCGGCCCTCGGCGGGAACACCGTCACCCTCACCGGCAGCAGCCTGACCTACGCCGACGAAGTGCGCTTCGGCGGCGTGCCGGTGTCCTTCGCCGCGGTCTCCGACACCCAGGTCATCGCCGTCGCCCCGGGCGGGGCGCCGGGCGCAGTGACCGTTGTCGTACACACCCCGGCAGGCAACAGCGCAGGCATCCCGTACCAGTACCTCGCCTGAACTCCGGGCGGGTGAGCCCGACCGTGCAGGCTTCTCTGCCTCAACCCACCCCGGCGACGGCCCCAGTGCGGCAACAAGCCCCCTACGCGCGGAGGAACCGCAGGTAGGGGGCTTGTTGCGGACGTACTACTTCTTCTTGCCCTGGTTCTTCACGGCCTCGATGGCGGCCTTCGCCGCGTCCGGGTCGAGGTACGTGCCGCCCGGCTTCAGCGGGCGGAAGTCGGCGTCCAGTTCGTAGGCGAGCGGGATGCCGGTCGGGATGTTCAGGCCCGTGATGTCGGCGTCCGAGATGCCGTCGAGGTGCTTGACCAGGCCGCGGAGGCTGTTGCCGTGGGCGGCGACCAGGACCGTGCGGCCGGCCAGCAGGTCCGGGACGATGCCGTCGTACCAGTACGGCAGCATGCGCTCGACGACGTCCTTGAGGCACTCGGTGCGCGGACGCAGCTCGCTCGGGATCGACGCGTAGCGCGGGTCGTCGCTCTGCGAGAACTCGGCGCCGTCCTCGAGGACGGGCGGCGGGGTGTCGTACGAGCGGCGCCAGAGCATGAACTGCTCCTCGCCGAACTCGGCCAGGGTCTGCGCCTTGTCCTTGCCCTGGAGGGCGCCGTAGTGGCGCTCGTTCAGGCGCCAGGAGCGGTGGACCGGGATCCAGTGGCGGTCCGCGGATTCCAGCGCGAGCTGCGCGGTGCGGATGGCGCGCTTCTGGAGGGAGGTGTGCAGGACATCGGGGAGCAGACCGGCGTCCTTGAGCAGCTCACCGCCGCGGACTGCCTCCTTCTCGCCCTTCTCGGTGAGGTTGACGTCCACCCAGCCGGTGAACAGGTTCTTTGCGTTCCATTCGCTCTCGCCGTGGCGGAGGAGGATCAGCTTGTACGGTGCGTCGGCCATGCGCCCGAGCGTAATCGAACCCGTACGGGCTTCGCGCGGCCGGTCACAGGGCGGACAGGCGTCGGGGGAAGTGGCGGGTGGGGCGGCTTCGATTGACGGCAGCCGTCAAACGAGTAGCGGTCCGCAAGCAGAGCTTCGTAATGTGCTCATAGTCGTCGGGCCACTTACCGCTCGAACCCGTTCCGTACGTCCCCGGGGGGAACCGTTATGTCTGTCGCCGGTCTCAGACGGGCCGCACGCGAGACCGTGTCCGGCCTCCCCAGGGAGTTCTGGTGGCTGTGGACCAGCACCCTGGTCAACCGCCTCGGGGCGTTCGTCGCCACCTTCATGGCCCTCTACCTGACCCTGGACCGGGGCTACTCCGCCTCGTACGCGGGGCTGGTCGTCGCGCTGCACGGGCTCGGCGGGGTCGTCTCCTCGCTCGGCGCGGGGGTGATGACGGACCGGCTCGGGCGGCGGCCCACGATGCTGATCGCGCAGAGTTCGACCGCCGCGTCGGTCGCCCTGCTCGGGTTCATGGTCCATCCGGTCGCGATCGCCGCGGTCGCGTTCCTCGTCGGCATGACGAGCAACGCGTCCCGGCCCGCCGTGCAGGCGATGATGGCCGACATCGTCCGGCCCGAGGACCGGGTGCGGGCCTTCTCGTTGAACTACTGGGCGATCAACCTGGGCTTCGCCGTGTCGTCCGCGGGCGCGGGGTTCATCGCCGAGTACAGCTATCGGGCCGGGTTCATGGCCGAGGCCGCGATGACGCTGTTCTGCGCGGTCGTCGTCTTCCTGAAGGTGCCGGAGTCCCGGCCGGAGCGGACACCGGGAATCGTGAAGAGCGAGGCGGCCGCGTCCGAGGTCCGGCTCTCCACCGTGCTGCGCGACGGCCGCTTCATGAGCGTCGTCGGACTGTCCTTCGTGGTCGCGCTGATCTTCCAGCAGGGGTACGTGGGGCTGCCGGTGGCGATGGGTACGGACGGGCTCTCCAGCTCCGACTTCGGTACCGCGATCGCCGTCAACGGTGTGCTGATCGTGGCGCTCCAGATCCCCGCCACCCGCTTCATCCAGCACCGCGACCCACGTCGGCTGCTGGTCGTGTCGTCGCTGCTGGCGGGGTACGGATTCGGGCTGACCGCGTTCGCCGGGTCGGTCGCCGTGTATGCGCTGACGATCTGTGTCTGGACGGTCGGCGAGATCATCAACGCACCGGTCCAGAGCAGCCTGGTCGTCCGCCTCTCCCCGGCCCACGGCCGGGGCCGCTACCAGGGCATGTACACGCTGTCGTGGTCGGCTGCCGCGCTGGTCGCTCCGCTGATGTCCGGTCTGGTGATCGACCACTACGGGGCGACGTGGCTGTGGGGGATGTGCGGGGTGCTGGGGACGGTCGCGGCGCTCGGGTACTGGGTGCTCATGCGCGGGCTTCCGGCGGAGGAGAAGGTGACCGAGGTGGTGGCGGTGACGGCCGCGGAGGCCGAGCCGGACGCGGCCTCGGGTGCGCCGCAGGGTGCGGTGGAGCGCGCGGTCTGACCGGGGGTGGGGGCGGGTGCGCGGCCCGCCCCCACCTGCTCGCTACGCGCTTGTCGCCGGTTCGCGCGGTGCGTTCCGCTGTGCGGATGCCGGTGCCGTTTCGCCCCGGTTCCGGGCCCAGAGGTAGTACACCGGTGTCGTCACGGCCAGGCCGACGAGCCAGGACAGGTCCGCGCCACCGAGCGGTGCGACCAGCGGTCCCGTGTAGAGGGACGTGGCGACGAACGGGAGCTGGACGGCGATGCCGATCGCGTACGAGACCAGGGCCACCGGGTTGAAGCGGCCGTAGCGGCCGCCGTCCGGGAGGAAGAGGTCGCCGAGTGCGTAACTGCCGCGATGGACCAGGTAGAAGTCGATCAGGTTGATCGCCGTCCACGGGACGAGGACCACCAGCAGCACCAGCACGAGGTTCACGAACTGCGAGACGAAGTCGCCGGCCAGGCCGACCGCGATCAGCAGTGACGCCGCCAGGACCACGGCGGACACCGCACCGCGTGCGGCCTGGCGGGGCTGCCAGTCCGTACGGAAGGTCTGGCCGATGGTGATGAGCGAGAGCACCGCCCCGTACAGGTTCAGTGCGTTGTGGTTGACCACGCTGAACAGGAACAGCACCAGGATCACCGGGCCGAACGAGCCCGCCGCCGAGTCGAAGCCGGCCACCGTGTCGTCCGTGCCGGGTGCCGCGAGTCCGATCACCGTGCCCGCGAGGAACGCCAGGGTCGAGCCCAGACAGGAACCCCAGTACGTGGCCCAGAAGGTGGACGCGGTGCGGACGGTGCGCGGCAGGTAGCGGGAGTAGTCGGAGACGTACGGGGCGAACGCCAGCTGCCACAGGGCGCTGAGCGAGACGGTGGCCAGCCAGCCCGCGAACGTGAAGCCGCCCCGGGTGAAGAAGTCGTCCGGCAGGCCGCGCGCGACCACGACCGCCAGGCCGGCGACGACGCCGATGCCCAGGACCCAGGTCGCCACCTTGTTCAGGGTGTGGATCAGCCGGTAGCCGATCCAGCAGATCACCGCAGAGCCGAGCGCACCCAGCAGGATGCCCGCGTCGACCGGGACGGCGGGCGCGAGGCCGTGCAGGGACTTGCCCGCGAGCACGATGTTCGACGCGAAGAAGCCGATGTACATCGCGGCCGCGACGACCACGATGAGCAGGGCGCCGATCGCACCGAACTGGGCGCGGCTCTGGATCATCTGCGGGACGCCCAGCTGCGGGCCCTGCGCCGAGTGCAGCGCCATGAACACGCCGCCGACGAGCTGCCCGACGATGATCGCGAGGACGCTCGACCAGAACGACTGGTGGAAGACCTGGATGCCCATCGCGCCGGTGACCAGCGGCAGCGGCGCGATGTTCGTGCCGAACCACATGGTGAACAGGTCCCGTACCCGGCCGTGCCGTTCATGATCGGGGACGTGGTCGATGGTGTGCTGTTCGACGGCGGCGGGCGCCGCGGGCGTGGTCGGTTCTGCGGGACCGGGCATGCGGACTCCCTGGGGACGGGGACGGGGGCGGGAACGGGGGTGAGGCGGACTCCATGGCGTACAGGTGCGGGTGGTCGGTGAGTCTCGAACGGTTTCAGTCAGCGGTCAAATAGTGATTTCGCAGCACGTGCATCGGATTTATTGATGCAACCGGTCCGGCCAGGGGCCAGAATCCGGTCATGGCCAAGGACGCGAACTTCACCCTCGTACAGCTCCGGTACTTCCTCGCCGCCGCCGAGCTCGGCTCGATGACCGCCGCCGCGCAGCGCATCAACGTGTCGCAGTCGGCGGTCTCCACGGCCGTCACCCATCTGGAGCGCGAGCTCGGGGTCCAGCTGCTGATCCGTCGGCACGCCAAGGGGCTGTCGCTGACCGGGGCGGGGGAGCGGTTCCTGCATGAGCTGCGTGGCTTTCTGACCCATGCCGACGAGCTTGCCGAGTCCGCCCGCAGCCTCGGCTCGGACCTGGTCGGCGAGCTGGCCGTGGGCTGTTTCCAGACCCTGGCCCCGTTCTATCTGCCGCGTCTGCTGCGAGAGTTCGGCGAGAACCATCCTGCGGTGCGGATCGAGGTGCACGAGGGCGACACCCCCGCGCTCCAGGAGAGCCTGCGGACCGGCGAGTGCGAGCTGGCGCTCCTGTACGACCTGGAGCTGGACGACGACATCGAGCGCGAGGTGCTGGCGATGGCCCCGCCCTACGCCCTGGTCCCGGAGGGGCACCGGCTGGCCGGGAGCGGTTCGGCGCGCCTTGCGGACCTCGCCGAGGAGCCGATGATCCTGCTCGACCTGCCGGTCAGCCGGGACTACTTCCAGTCGGTCGTCGCCAAGGCGGGCGGGGAGCCGCGGGTGCGCCACCGGACCCGGAGCTACGAGACGGTACGTGCGCTGGTCGCGGCCGGACAGGGCTGGGCGCTGCTCAACCAGCGGCCGGCGCACGACCGCACGTACGACGGCGCCCGCGTCGTCGACCTGCCGCTGGCCGACCATCTGCCCGCGCTGCCGGTGGTCCTCGCGGGGCTCCGGGGCGTCCGGCTGACCGGCCGGGCGCAGGCGTTCGCCGCCGTGTGCCGGGAGGCGCTGCGGGGCTGACCTCCGAGAATCCCTGCATCTGGAAAATCTATGCAATAGCGCTAAAAGATCTGCTGTACGGATGACGGGCTGCCCTCCCATAGTGGTCAACCACCAGGACCGCACCACTCCAGGGGAGGCCGCAGCCCATGACGATCGCTCCGCACCACCCGGTCCAACCGGCCACCGACCGCGCCGACTTCATCGCCGCGATGGGCAACGCCGCGACCGGTGTCACCGTCGTCACGACCGACGGTCCGGCCGGCCGGTTCGCCCAGACCGTGAGCGCCATGTGTTCCGTCACCGCCGACCCGCCGTCGCTGCTCGTCTGCGTGAACGAGCGCAGCCCGCTCGCCGCGGCCGCCGTTCGTAACGGCCACTTCGCCGTCAGCGTCCTCGGTCTCGGCCAGGCGCATGTCTCGGACGTCTTCGCCGGTCGGCCCGGTCCCGGAACCGCCACCGCTCCGTACGACTTCGGCTGCGCCGACTGGGACACGCACACCACGGGGTCGCTCCTGCTGCGCGACGCCGCCGCCGCCTTCGACTGCCGGCTCACCGATGCCGTCGTCTCCGGCACGCACCGGGTCCTGTTCGGCGCCGTCCTCGCCAGCGCCGTCTCCACGACGGCCCGCCCGCTCGTCCACCACGCCCGTACGTACGGCGCGCACCGCCCCCTGTGACCACCCGCACCGAAGAAGGAGTACGGAGATGATCCGCACCGGAGAGCAGTACCGGGAGTCGATCCGCGACGGACGCGACGTCTGGATCAACGGCGAGAAGGTCGCGGACGTCCCCGCGCACCCCGCCTTCAAGCCGCTCGTCGACATCCGCGCCCGGATCTACGACATGGCCCACGAGCCGGCGACCCGGGACACCATGACGTACACCGACCCGGAGACGGGCGAGGTCAACGCCGTGCAGCAGAAGCCGCCACGGACCCGCGAGGACTGGGACGCCAAGCGCGCCGCCACCGACGCCGTGCTCAGCGATGTCGGCGGTGTCGTCACCCGCGTCGGCGACGAGACGATCGGCGAGGTCTGGTCGCTGATCGACGGCCAGGACGTCCTGAACGCCATCAACCCGACGTACGCCGAGAACGTCAAGCGCCACATCGACCTGGCCTGCTACGGCGACCCGTTCCACGTCTCCGCCAACACCGACCCGAAGGGCGACCGCTCCAAGCGCCCGCAGGACCAGGACCCGGACATGCTGCTGCATGTCGTGCGGGAGACGGACAACGGCATCGTGGTGCGCGGAGCCAAGTACGAGACGGCCGCCGCCTACTCCAACCAGGCGTTCACCAAGCCGACGATCGCCAACTGGGGCGACTCCGAACTCTCCGACTACGCACTCGGGTTCATGCTCGACATGGGCGCCCCCGGTCTGAAGTACATCTGCCGTACGGGCTTCGCCGGCGCCAAGCCGATCGAGGACTATCCGGTCTCCAACCGGTTCGACGAGGTCGACACGCTCGTCGTCTTCGACGACGTCGAGATCCCCTGGGAGAACGTCCTCTTCTACCGGGACACCAAGGCCGCCACCTTCATCCGCGCGACCCTGCACCGCTACAGCGCCTTCGCCTTCACCCAGCGCAATCTGCGGCTCGCGGACCTCATGATCGGCGCCGCGCTGTGGAACGTGAAGCAGACCGGTCTGGAGAAGCAGCAGGCCATCCAGGAGAAGCTGGCCACCCTCGCCTGCTACCGCGAAGGCATCAACGCGCACCTCACGGCCGCGATCGCGATGGCCGAGCCCAGCCCCGGCGGGCTGCTCATGCCGAACCAGTCGCTGCTCTACACCGGCCGGGTACTGGCCTGTTCGCAGCTGCACGAGATGATGCACATCGCCCGTGAGCTGTGCGGCGGCCAGATCTGCATCACCCCGGACAAGGCGTCGTTCGACCACCCGGACACCAAGCCGTGGCTGGACAAGTTCTACTCGATCAACGAGCACTGGGTCGCCGAGGAC
This sequence comes from Streptomyces sp. NBC_01669, assembly GCF_026339735.1. Lineage (GTDB taxonomy): Bacteria > Actinomycetota > Actinomycetes > Streptomycetales > Streptomycetaceae > Streptomyces > Streptomyces yanii. The sequence continues at coordinate 4,322,722 of NZ_JAPEQG010000001.1, read as the reverse complement.
CGCCGCAAGCTTCTCGCGTACGCCCGTGACCTGCTGAACTCCGACTACGCGGGGCACCGGCTGACCTTCCAGTTGTTCGCGCAGTCGCCGCCCTTCGCCCACCTCGGCGCTGTCTACCGCAACTTCGACTGGGACGGCCCGCTCGACCTGGTCAAGGACGCGGCGGGGCTCTCCGACAACGTGCTCGGTTCGCTGGGGAGGTCCGCCAAGTGAGCCCCGTGCACGACCGGATCCGGTCCTTCAACACCGCCGACACGTATCCCGAGCAGGACCTGTCCAACGATCTCGCGCAGGCCGTCGTCGCCGACGGCACCGTCTATCTGCGCGGGCAGATCGGCCAGGACCTCGACACCCGCGAGAACGTCGGCGTCGGAGATGTCGCGGCCCAGGCCGAGAAGGCCATGGCGAACATCGCCATGCTGCTCGACGAGTGCGGCAGCCGGCTCGACGAGATCGTCAAGATCACCGTCTATCTGACGGACATCCGCTACCGCGAGCCCGTCTACCGGACCATGGGGCGGTGGCTGAAGGGCGTGCACTACGTCTCCACCGGGCTCGTCGTCTCCGCGCTGGCCCGCCCGGAGTGGCTGGTCGAGATCGACGCCACCGCGGTGATCCCGGCCGAACGGCGGGCGGAAGCCGCCGCTGTACGGGCCAAGGGGGTTCGGTGACCTTCTCGATCGCCGCCCGCTGCACCCGGACCGGACAGTTCGGCGTCGCCGTCACCTCCTCCTCGCCCGCCGTGGCCGCGCGCTGCGCCCATGTGCGGGCGGGCGTCGGCGCGGTCTGTTCGCAGAACGTCACCGATCCGCGGCTCGGCACCCGACTGCTCGACCTGCTGGGCGCGGGCGGCTCGGCGACCGCGGCCGTGCGCGAGGTCGTTGTCACGGAACCCTGCGTGGAATACCGGCAGTTGACAGCTGTCGGGGCTCAGGGTCCGGGCGCCGTGTACTCGGGGGCGCGGGCGCTCGGCCGGTACGCGGAGGCCGTCGGCCCGGACGCCGTCGCCGCCGGGAACCTCCTGTCGGGCCCCGGAGTCCCGCAGGCCATGCTCGACGCGTTCGCCGCCGACCCGGCCGCCCCGCTCGGCCGACGCCTGGTGGACGCGCTGGCCGCCGGCGCCGCGGCGGGTGGCGAGGAAGGACCTGTCCGCTCGGCCGGACTGCTCGTCGCCGACGAGGTCGCCTGGCCGGTGACCGACCTCCGTGTCGACTGGACGGACGGCGACCCGGTCGTCGAACTCGCCACTCTGTGGACGGTGTGGGAGCCGCAGGCCGATGCGTACGTACGCCGTGCACTCGCCCCCGGCGACGCACCCTCGTACGGCGTACCGGGGGACGAATGAAACCCGTACGCACGGCAGTTGCCGGGGTCGCCGACGAGCTGCTCGCCCTCAGCCACCGCATCCACGCCCACCCCGAGGTGGCGTGGGAGGAGGAGAAGGCGGCCGGCTGGGTCGGTGACGCGCTGAACGACCTCGGTTTCGACGTCCGGTCGGGGACGGCCGGTCTGCCCACCGCCTTCACCGCCACCCTCGGGTCCGGGCCCCTGCACCTCGGCATCTGCGCCGAGTACGACGCACTGCCCGGCCTCGGCCACGCCTGCGGGCACAACATCATCGCGGCGGCCGCGGTCGGCGCCGCGGCCGGACTGGTGCCCCTCGTCGACGAGTTGGGGCTCACCCTTACCGTCTTCGGCACCCCGGCCGAGGAGGGTGGCGGCGGCAAGATCCTGATGCTGGAACGCGGCGCCTTCGACGGGGTGCACGCCGCGATGATGGTGCACCCGGGGCCGGTGGACGTCGCCGAGGCGGACCCGTTCGCCGTCGCCCATCTCAAGGTGCGCTACCACGGCAAGGCGGCCCACGCGGCGGCCTACCCGGAGCAGGGGCGCAACGCGGCCGACGCGTTCACCGTCGCCCAGGTCGCCATCGGACTGCTGCGTCAGCAGCTGCCGGGGCGGACCAGGGTGCACGGCATGATGACGCGCGGCGGCGAGGCCCCGAACGCCATCCCGGAGCTGACGGAGGGGCGTTGGTATGTACGCGCCGACACCCTGGAACAGCTCGCCGAGCTCCAGCCGCGGGTCGAGCGGTGCTTCGAGGCGGGGGCTCTTGCGTCCGGCTGCGAGCTGGAGATCGAGCCGGAGAGCCGCCCGTACTCGGAGTTCCGCAATGACGCGGAACTGCTGGCGATGTACCGGCGTACGGCGACGGAACTGGGCCGGCGCTTCGAGACGGGGACGCCCGCCGCGCGGATGAACCGGGCCTCCACGGACATGGGCAACGTGTCCCGGGTGCTGCCCGCCATCCACCCGTACCTGGGCATCGGTTCGCTGCCCGCCGTCAACCACCAGAAGGAGTTCGCGGCGCACTGCGTGGGCGCGGCCGCGGACCGTGCGGTGCTGGACGGGGCCGCGGCGATGGCCCTGACCGCCGCCACGGTCGCCGCGGACCCGGTCCAGCGGGAACGGCTGATCGCGGGGCGGGGCTGAGGGAAGTCACGGGGCGGGGCTGCCCCGCCTCGCCCCGTCACGGCTCCGCGCGGCCGTTGATGTCCTGCTCGACCCGGGCGCGGGGACCCGGCGCCCGCTCGATCCCGGGGCCCCTCACAGTTCCGCGCGGCCCGTCGCGGCCCTCGCGTACCCCAGGATCAGCCGCTGCGCCTCCTCCGGTGTCAGCTGTGTGTTCCGGCTGACGATGTGCAGCCCGTACCCGTCCTCCAGCGCCACCAGGTTCCGTGCCACATCGGCCGCGCTTCCCGTGAGCGTGAACACCCCGGTCGCCGCGCCGACTTCGAGCACAGTCGTGTAGAGCGCGACCTCGCGCGCGAACAGTGAGGCCATCAGCGCGGCATGCCCGGAGCTGCGGTCCGCGCGGCGGTGCAGCTCGTACAGCAGGCCGTGCTGCGGGTCGCCCGCCGCGGCGGGAAGTCCGCTGCCGATCAGGGCGCGCAGCCGCTCGACGGGGTCACCGACCGTGTCCGTACGGTCGTGGCGCGCGGACACGTAGCGCTCGACGGCGCCCCGGTGCACCTCCAGGACCAGCTCGTCCATCTCCGGGTAGTAGTACAGGACCGAGCCTGCCGACACCCCCGCCTCGGCGGCGATGTCCTTGATCCGCAGACCCTCCAGCCCTCGTTCGGCGATCACGCGTCCCGCGGCGTCGACGAGGGCCTCGCGTCGTGCTGTCTGGTTCTTCGGTCTCCCCATGCGGTTAATTCTCTGTTACTTCGTTCAAATAAGGCAAGTTGGTTGTGCCCAAGTCATTGACGGCTTCCTGGCGCGTTGTTTGAATCCATCTTCAAAGAACGGCGAAGGGGGTCGGATGACCGGCGACAACACAGGGACGATTGTGGAACGGCGCACCATCGACGCCGTACCTCTCTCCGAACGCCACGGCCGCACGCGCGACCTGTTCACCATCTGGTTCTCCGCGAACCTCGGCCCGCTGACCGTCGTCACCGGAGCCCTGGCCCCCACCGCCTTCGGGCTCTCCTTCTGGTGGAGCCTGGCCGCGCTGCTCGCCGGACATCTGGGCGGCGGCTTCCTGATGGCACTGCACTCGGCGCAGGGCCCGCAGCTCGGGGTGCCGCAAATGGTCCAGAGCCGCGGCCAGTTCGGGTACGTCGGCGCACTCGCCGTCGTCCTCGTCGTCATCGTCATGTACCAGGGGTTCTTCGCCTCGAACCTGGTCGTCGGCGCCCAGTCGCTGGGCCAGGTGGCCCCCGTCGGCGAGCGCACCGGCGTCGTACTGGGCGCCCTGGTCAGCCTGGCCGTCGCCGTCGTCGGCTACCGGCTGATGCACCGGATCGGCGCGCTCACCAGCTGGGTCTTCGGAGCCGTACAGCTGGCCGGCGCGGCCTGGCTGCTGTTCGGCGGGCTCCCCGACGGCTTCCTGGACCGCGGCGGCTTCAGCCTCTCCGGATTCCTCGGCATGGTCTCCGTCGGCGCGCTCTGGCAGATCGCGTACGCCCCGTACGTCTCGGACTACTCGCGCTACATGCCCGCCGACCGCGCCGGGGTCCGCTCGACGCTCTGGTGCACCTACGCGGGCTGTGTGCTCGGCAGCCTGCTCCCCATGGTGGTCGGCGCGGCGATCGGGCTGGCCGGCGGCGACGACCCGATCGCCGCCCAGAGCGACCTGCTCGGCTCCCCGCTCGGCCAGATCACCCTGTGGAGCTTCGCGGTCGTCACGATGCTCACCAACTCCATGAACCTGTACGGGGCGGTGCTCTGCGCGGTCACAGCCGTGCAGACGTTCGCCCACCGCTGGCTGCCACGCGCCACCGGCCGCGCCGTCATCGGAGCCGTACTCACCGCACTGTCCGTGGTCCTGGCCCTGGCCCTGGCCGACTCGTTCATGACCAGCTATCTCAACCTGATCTACGTCCTGCAGTACGTACTGATCCCATGGACGGCGATCAATCTCGTCGACTTCTACCTGGTCCGGCACGGCTCGTACGACGTGGCGTCGTTCTTCGCCCGCGACGGCGGGATCTACGGCCGCTGGAACGTCACCGCGCTCGCCGTCTACGCGCTGGGCATCCTCGCCGAGATCCCGTTCATGGCGCAGTCCCTCTACACCGGGCCGCTCGCGCACGCCCTCGGCGACACCGACCTCGGCTGGATCGCCGGCCTCGTCGTCACCGTCCCCGCCTATCTGCTGGCGGCCCGCCTCACGGCCTCCCCTGCGACAAGGAGCGGGCTCCCGACGCCCGTACCCGCACCCGCACCCACCTCCGGAGCACCCACGACATGAGCGCCCTCACCCACGCCGACTGGCAACGACGCGCCACCGCCCTCGACTTCCGCACCCGCGCCTTCATCGACGGCCGCTGGACCGACGCCGCCGACGGGGCCGCCTTCCCCACCGTCGACCCGGCGACCGGGAGGACCACCGCGCACCTCGCGGAGTGCGGCGCCCACGAGATCGACGCCGCCGTCCGCGCCGCCCGCACCGCCTTCGACGACGGCCGCTGGTCCCGCGCCGACCCCGCCGTGCGCAAGCGCCCCCTGCTGCGCCTCGCCGCCCTCATCGAGGCCAACGCACCCGAACTGGCGCTCCTGGACACCCTCGACATGGGCAAGCCGATCGCCGAGTCGTACGGCACCGATGTGCCCGGCGCCGCGGGCTGCTTCGCCTGGTACGCGGAGGCCGCCGACAAGCTGTACGACGAGGTCGCCCCCACCCCGCCCGGCAACCTCGCCCTGGTCCGCCGCGCACCGCTCGGCGTCGTCGGCGCCGTCGTGCCGTGGAACTTCCCACTGGACATCGCGGTCTGGAAGCTGGCCCCCGCACTCGCCGCCGGCAACAGCGTCGTGCTCAAGCCCGCCGAGCAGTCCTCGCTCTCCGCCCTGCGCCTCGCCGAACTCGCCGCCGAGGCCGGTCTGCCCGACGGTGTCCTGAACGTCGTGCCCGGCCCCGGGGAGACCGCGGGCCGCGCCCTCGGCCTGCACCCGGACGTCGACACCCTCGTCTTCACCGGCTCCACAGCCGTCGGCAAGAGGTTCCTGGCGTACGCGGCCGAGTCCAACATGAAGCAGGTCTGGCTCGAAGCGGGCGGCAAGAGCCCCAACCTCGTCTTCGCCGACGCCGACCTCGACGCCGCCGCCGAACGCGCCGCCTGGGGCTTCCTCTACAACGCCGGCCAGGTCTGCTCCGCCAACACCCGCCTCCTGGTCCACGCCTCGATCGCCGAGGAGTTCACCGCCCGGGTGGTCGAGCACACCGCCGCCTACGTCCCCGGCGACCCGCTCGACCCGGCCACCCTCCTCGGCCCGCTCGTCGACGACCACCAGGTCAGCCGCATCATCGAGGCGGTCAAGGAGTCCGGCGGCGACATCGCCTGCGGCGGCACCCGCCCCGACCGCCCGGGCGCCTACCTCGATCCGACCGTCGTCACCGGCCTCGCCCCTGACGCACCGCTCGCCCGCGACGAACTCTTCGGCCCGGTCCTGACCGTGCTCCCGTTCACCGACGAGGCGGCAGCGGTACAGATCGCCAACGACTCCCTGTACGGGCTGGCCGCCTCCGTCTGGACCCGCGACCTGGCCCGCGCCCACCGGGTCGCCGACGCGCTGCACGCGGGCACGGTCTCCGTGAACACCGTCGACGCACTCAGCCCCGCCACCCCCTTCGGCGGCTTCAAGCAGTCCGGGTTCGGGCGCGACCTCTCCCTGCACTCGTTCGACAAGTACACCGGCCTCAAGACGACCTGGATCGCGTACGCATGAGCACAGTCCCCGCCACCGCAACCACACCCGGCGCCGCCGGGCTCCTGGCCGAGATCGACCGCCGCGCCGACGACCTGATCGGCCTCACCTGCGACCTGGTGCGCTTCGACACGACCGTGCGCGGCGACGCCTCCGAATCCGCCCGGGACGAGGCCGACCTCCAGGAGTACCTGGCCGGCCGGCTGCGCAGGGCCGGAGCCACCGTCGACGTCTTCACCCCGAAACCGGGCGACCTGCCCGGCTCCCCGCAGACTCCGCCGGGCCTCGGCTTCGACGGCCGCCCCCAGCTCATCGCCCGCTTTCCCGGCACCGGCGGCGGCCGCTCGCTCCTCTTCAACGGCCACATCGACGTCGTGTCCGCGGAACCGAGGAGCGAGTGGACCAGCGACCCGTTCCGTGCCGAGGTCCGCGACGGACGGCTGTACGGGCGCGGCACCTGCGACATGAAGGGCGGCATTGCCGCAGCCGTCATCGCCGCCGAGACGCTTGCCGCCCTCGGCATCCGGCTCCCCGGCGACCTGCTGATCAACACGGCGACCGACGAGGAGTGGAACGGCGCGGGCACCCTCGCCTCCGTCGGGTACGGGGTACGCGCCGACGCGGCGGTCGTCCCCGAGCCCACCGACCTCGACGTCGTCACCGCACAGCGCGGCATCCTCGGCGGCAGGGTCACCGTCGCCGGCCGCCCCGGGCACGCCGAACACCCGCCGGGGGACTGGCGCAGCGGCGGCGCCGTGAACGCCATCGAGAAGACCCTGCCGGTCCTCGCCGCCCTCGGGCGGCTGCGCGAACGCTGGGCCGACGACCCGGCGCACCGGCACCCGCTGCTCCCGCCGCCGTCCATCGTGCCGACCACCATCAAGGGCGGCGAATGGTGGGTGACCTACCCGGCGTCCTGCGAAGTCGCCCTGGACATCACCTACCTGCCGGTCCAGGCGGACGGCGGCGGCTGGGCGAGCCGGGTCCGGCACGACATCGAACGGGCCGTCCGCGACGCCTGCGCCGGTGACGGCTGGCTCACCGCGCACCCGCCCCGGTTCGCCTGGGACACCGAACTCCCGCCCGCCGAAGTCCCCGCCGGACACCCGCTCGTCCACGCACTCGCCTCGTCCGCCACCGCACTCGGCCGCACCCCGCGCGTGCTCGGCGAACCTTCCTGGACGGACGCGGCGACCCTGACCCGCCTCGGCAACACGCCCGCCGTCTGCCTCGGCCCGACGGCCACCCGCCCGGACGGCTCCCCGACCCTCCACACCATCGACGAATACATCGAGGTCGCCGACCTGATCGACACGGCGAAGGCGCTGGCACTGGCCGCGCTCTCGATGACGGCACCCGCACAGCACCCGCACCCGCACGCGTAAGGACGTACGACGATGACCCTCACCCACGCAGAACTCGCCGCCACCGACCGGGCGCACATCATCCACCCCTACCTCCCCGGCACCGCCGAAGAGCGCGTCATCATGACCGGCGGCTCCGGCTGCCGCCTCACCGACGCCGAGGGACGCTCGTACCTCGACGCGACCGGTGGGCTCTGGCTCGCCCAGGTCGGCCACGGCCGCGAGGAGATCGCCCGGGTCGCCTTCGAGCAGATGAAGCAGCTGGAGTACTTCACCAGCTTCTGGGAGTTCTCCAACGACCGTGCCATCGAGCTCGCCGCCCGGCTGGCCTCCCTCGCCCCCGAGGGCCTGAACCACGTCTACTTCACCTCGGGCGGATCCGAGGGCAATGAGGCCGCGATCAAGATGGCCCGCTACTACCACCACCGGCGCGGCGAGTCGTCCCGCACCTGGATCCTGGCCCGCGACAAGGCGTACCACGGCATCGGCTACGGCGGCGGCTCCGCCACCGGATTCCCGGTCTACCACGAGGGGTTCGCCCCGATGATGCCGCACGTCTCGCATCTCACCCCGCCGTGGCCCTACCGCACCGAGCTGTACGGCGGCGAGGACCCCACCGACTTCCTGATCCGGGAGCTGGAGGCACGCATCGCCGAGATCGGACCCGGCAACATCGCGGCGATGATCGGCGAACCCATCATGGGCGTCGGCGGCATGCTCGTACCGCCGGCCGACTACTGGCCGCGGGTCCGCGACGTCCTCGACCGGCACGGCATCCTGCTCATCTTCGACGAGGTCGTCACCGCGTACGGGCGGGTCGGGGAGTGGTTCGCCGCCCAGCACTTCGGTGTCGTCCCCGACATCATCACCACCGCCAAGGGCATCACCTCCGGCTACACCCCGCTCGGTGCCCTGCTGGTCGCCGACCACGTCGCAGAGGCGCTCCTGCTCGACCACGGCTTCCCGATGGGCTACACGTACAACGGCCACCCCGTCGCCGCGGCTGTGGCCCTCGCCAACCTCGACATCATCGAGCGCGAGGGGCTGCTGGCGCGCGCGGTCGGTCTCGGCGCCCACCTCCACGCCGAACTCGAAGCGCAGCTCGGTGAGTTGCCGATCGTCGGCGAGATCCGCTCGGTGGGCATGATGCTCGCCGTCGAACTCGTCACCGACCGCGAGTCGCGCACACCGCTGCCACTCGACCCCGCCCGGATGCCGCACGACGTCATCCGCCGCGAGACGGGCGTCATCGTGCGCGACTCGGCCCACAGCCTGGTGCTGTCGCCGCCGCTGATCATGACGGAGGCAGAGGCGAAGGAGGCAGCGGTCGCGCTGAGGTCCGTACTGGAGCGCACCGGCCCGGACGGCATGATCGCGGGCTGACCCACCGCCCGGACACCACGGCCGGGGGCGCCGCCCCACCAGGAGTTCCGCCCCCGGCCCCCCGCTCCTCGATCACCGGAGGGGCTTGATCCCGCCACCACCGCTCCCCCCTCCCGTCACCCCCGGACCGCCGTGAGGACCGACCGTGCCCCAAGCTCCCTCGCCACGCACCCACACCCCCGTTCCCCACCTCCACCGCAGCCTGCGTCGTTTCGACATCACGGCGATGGGTGTCGCCGCCGTCATCTCGTTCGACACCGTCGGCCAGATCGCCACCGGCGGCGGCGAGGCAGTCACCTGGACCGCCGTGATCGCAGTCCTCTTCCTCGTCCCGTACGCACTGCTCTTCGCCGAGACGGGGGCGGCGTTCCCGCAGGAGGGCGGACCGTACGTCTGGGTGAAGCGCGCCTTCGGCCGGCTGCCCGCCGCGCTCACCACGCTCTTCTACTGGGTCACCAACCCCATCTGGCTCGGCGGTTCCCTCGTCTTCATCGCCGCCGAGACCTGGGACGGTTTCGTGTTCCACCTCGGTGAGGGCACGCTCTCCGACTACGCGTTCAAGCTGCTGTTCATCTGGATCGCGATCCTGACCGCCGTCGTCTCGCTGCGCCGCGGCAAGTGGATCACCACCGCGGGCGCCGCGGTGAAGGTCCTCGCGCTCACCCTCTTCACCGGTACCGCCGTCGCGTACGGCATCGGTCACGGCTTCCGCGGCCTCGACAGCGCCTCCTTCCCGCCCACCACCGCGGGCTTCCTGGCGCTCGTCCCGGTCCTGCTCTTCGCGTACGTCGGATTCGAGGCGCCCAACGCGGCAGGCGAGGAGATGCACGACCCGCAGCGCGACGTCCCCGCGGCGCTCGGCCGGTCCGCCCTGATCGCCGCGGCCTGCTACCTGCTGCCGGTCTTCGCGATCCTCGCCGTCGTCCCGGCCGGGCAGGTCACCGGCATCGGAGGCTTCATGGAGGGCGCCCGGCTGGTCTTCGGGGTGTACGGCTCCGCGAGCGGCGCGGTCCTCACCACGGTTGCCGTCATGTTCGTCTTCGCGTTGCTCACCCAGGGCAGCGCCTGGATGATCGTCAGCGACCGGATGCAGGCGATGGCCGCCGCGGACGGCGGCTTCTTCAGCCGCTCACTGGGCGCCTTCCACCCGAAGCTCGGCACGCCGGTCCGGACGAACCTGCTCTCCGGCGTGATCGCGACGCTCTTCATGCTCGTCGCGATGCGGCTGGCGGCGGGGGACGCGGCAGCGGTCTTCGGCGTCGTCCTCACCGTCGCCGTGACCACGCTGCTGCTGTCGTACCTGATGGTCGTCCCGGCCCTGGTGGTGCTGCGGCTGCGGCACACCGACGAACCGCGCCCGTACCGGGTGCCGTTCGGCACGCCCGGGTTCCTGATCTGCGCCGGACTCGTCTACGCCTGGATCCTGGTCGGATCGTGGTCGGCGCTCTTCCCGGGCACGCTGGAGCCGGTGCTCGGCATCCCGTACGACTTCCACGAGGTGTGGGGCGTGTCCCGGCTGTCGTTCGAGGTCTTCACCCTGGGCACGGTGCTGGTGCTGCTGCTGATCGGCGCCGTCGGTCACACGGTGGCCCGTATCCGCCGCGTCCCGGAGCCCGTCACCGCCTGAAACGGCACTGCCCACAACGCCGCCGGACCGGCGCCCCGCATGGGGCGCCGGTCCGGCGGCGTTGTGGGCAGCCTCAGAGCCTGTCGGGTGACCTCTGACCGGGCGGCCACGCCCTGGCACGCACGCTTCCCGCGTTGCCGAAATGTCCTAGTAGCTCCGCTACGAGGACATCCCGCCGCCTTGGAATCGCACGCACCAGACCGCGTCCGCTATCCGATCGAAGGTCACCCGACAGGCTCTCAGTCAGCCGCCGCACTGGCACGGGGCGCCCGACTGGCAGCCGCACCCGCAGCCCGAACCGCAGCCGCAGGCACCGAGCACCGTCAGATGGACCACTTCAGCGGGTGTCTCCTGCTGCGGGTCGGTCGTGGGGGAGTCGGCCATCGTTCCTCCTCAAGGACGTACATCCAGGCGTACGGCAGGGCCGTACGACCGACAGCGACGTACGACCGGGGCGTACCACCAGGCGTACCGCCTGCCGCCCCACCCCATTCATGCCCACTCCGGCCGTCCCATCAACGGCGCACAGACGGCGCATCCAAGGCACACCCGCGCAAAACGTGCGGTCTCCTACCCGCTACGCGCCCTCTACCGACGCCGCATTCTGGATGTCGTCCGCGTGTTCACCCGTCACCAGATAGACGACCCGCTTGGCGACCGACACCGCGTGGTCGGCGAAGCGCTCGTAGTAACGGCCGAGCAGCGTCACGTCGACCGCGGTCTCGATGCCGTGCTTCCAGCGGTCGTCCATCAGGTGCTGGAACAGCGTGCGGTGCAGCAGGTCCATCTCGTCGTCGTCCTGCTCCAGCTGGAGCGCCAGGTCGACGTCCTTCGTGATGATCACCTCGGCGGCCTTGGCCATCAGGCGCTGCGCCAGCTGCCCCATCTCCAGAATGGTGGCGTGCAGGTCGTGCGGCACCGCCGACTGCGGGAAGCGCAGCCGGGTCAGCTTGGCCACGTGCTGGGCCAGGTCGCCCGAGCGCTCCAGGTCGGCACTCATCCGGAGCGACGTGACCACGATCCGCAGATCGGTCGCCACGGGCTGCTGGCGCGCGAGGAGGGCGATCGCCCGCGCCTCCAGGTCGTGCTGGAGGTCGTCGACCTTCTGGTCCGCGGCGATCACGCTCTCCGCGAGCTTGAGGTCGGCGTCGAGCATGGACGTCGTCGCCCGGCCGATCGCCGACCCGACGAGCCGGGCCATCTCGACCAGGCCCTCTCCGATCGAGTCGAGTTCCTCGTGATAAGCGTCGCGCATGGAAGTCCCTCTCCAGTCCTCACTAAGGCCGGGGCCAGATCTGAACCCCACGCTCTCACCCTGTGGGGCGTACGCGTCCGGATCCGGCCGACCAAGTGAACCAACCCTTGCTCCTCGGTGAACTCTGGGCGACGAGTGTTCGAGTACGCACTCGGACGGTTGGGAGAGCACTGCCGCACCTGCTTAACCTTGACGTATGGACGTGAACGCGGCGGTCGCCGCAGCTGCAGCGATCGCCGGGTTGTGTACCGGTGTGATCGCCATGCTGGCGTTCCGCTGGAGCGAGCGTGACCAGAAGAAACCCACGCGCACGTCCCTGCGGCCCGACAGCAACGGTGCACTGCCCCCCGGGGTCGACACGGTGCTCTCCGTGCTCTCCTCCTCCGCGGTCGTGCTCGACGAGAGCGACAGTGTCGTCAAGGCCAGCTCCGCCGCGTATGCGCTGGGACTGGTCAGGGGCGGCCGGCTGGCCGTCGAACCCATGCTGCACATGGCCAGGGACACCCGCCGGGACGGTGAGATACGGCAGGTCGAACTGGACCTCCCCCGGCGCGGTACGGGCCGGGGCGAGGCTCTCGCAGTCTCGGCACGGGTCGCCCCGCTCGGCTCCCGGCTGGTGCTCCTGCTGGTCGAGGACCTCACCGAGGCCCGGCGTATCGAAGCGGTACGACGCGACTTCGTCGCCAACGTCAGCCATGAGCTCAAGACCCCGGTGGGAGCCCTCTCGCTGCTCTCCGAAGCCGTCATGGACGCGTCCGACGACCCGGAGGCGGTCGAGCGGTTCGCGGGCCGGATGCAGATCGAGGCGACCCGGCTGACCAACCTCGTACAGGAACTCATCGACCTCTCCCGGGTGCAGAACGACGACCCGCTGGAGGACGCCGAGCCGGTCCGGGTCGACGAACTGGTCGCCGAGGCCATCGACCGCTGCCGGCAGCAGGCCGGCACGAAACAGATCACCATGGCCGCCGGCGGCACCGCGGAGCTCCGGATCTGGGGCAACCGCGGCCAGCTCGCCGCGGCGCTCGGCAATCTCGTGGAGAACGCCGTCAACTACAGCCCCGCCCGCACCCGCGTCGGCATCGCCGCGAGGCGCCTGGCCGTACCGGGCGGGGACCAGATCGAGATCGCCGTGACCGACCAGGGCATCGGCATCTCGGAGAAGGACCGCGAGCGGGTCTTCGAACGCTTCTACCGCGTCGACCCGGCCCGCTCACGGGCCACCGGTGGCACCGGTCTCGGCCTCGCCATCGTCAAACATGTGGCCGCCTCGCACGGCGGGGAGGTCACGGTCTGGAGCTCGGAAGGACAGGGCTCCACCTTCACCCTGCGGCTGCCCGAAGCGGGCTCCGTACGGGACCGAGACCGCACATCGGGCGGACCGCTCATCGTCAACGGTGACGACGGGACCTACCGGACCGCCGACCCCGACACTCTCGATTCATTCCCTGCCCCGGAGGTCCTTCCGTGACCCGAGTGCTTGTCGTCGAGGATGAGGAATCCTTCAGCGACGCCCTGTCCTACATGCTCCGCAAGGAAGGCTTCGAGGTCGCGATCGCGGCCACGGGCCCCGACGGACTCGACGAGTTCGAGCGCAACGGCGCCGACCTCGTCCTTCTCGACCTGATGCTGCCGGGCCTGCCCGGCACCGAGGTCTGCCGCCAGCTGCGCAGCAGATCCAACGTCCCCGTGATCATGGTCACGGCCAAGGACAGCGAGATCGACAAGGTCGTCGGCCTGGAAATAGGAGCCGACGACTACGTGACCAAGCCGTTCTCCTCGCGGGAGCTCGTCGCCCGCATCCGCGCGGTGCTGCGGCGCCGCGGGGAGCCGGAGGAGGTCACCCCGGCCGCCCTGGAGGCGGGCCCGGTCCGTATGGACGTGGACCGCCACGTCGTCACGGTCTCCGGCGGCAAGGTCGACCTCCCGCTCAAGGAGTTCGACCTGCTGGAGATGCTGCTGCGCAACGCGGGCCGGGTGCTGACCCGGATGCAGCTGATCGACCGTGTCTGGGGCGCGGACTACGTGGGCGACACCAAGACCCTCGACGTCCACGTCAAGCGCCTGCGCGCCAAGATCGAGCCCGACCCGGGGGCGCCGCGCTTCCTGGTGACGGTGCGGGGCCTGGGGTACAAGTTCGAGCCGTAAACCCCAGGTCCGTACGGCAGGCTGCCGGGCGGAGCACATACGACGGAGGCGCCTCCTGCTCGGGAGGCGCCTCCGTCGTATGTGTCCGCGGACGTCACTCGGCCGGCTGAGAGGCCGACGCGGCGTCCGTCGGGCCCTCCGCTCCGAGCGACTCGGACGGGTTGCCCGGCGTCGCGGATCCGGACGGCGTCGCTGCGGGCGTCTCGGACGGCAGCGCCGGCAGCGAGCTCGGGCCGAAGCCGGTGAAGTAGCTGGTGGCCGGGACGACGAACACGCCGAGCGGGACCTCACCGGTCCTGCTGAACTTGAAGACGACCGACTGCACGTTGCCGTTCTGCGCGGCCTCGCGGCCGTTCTCGATCACGGCGGCGGCATTGCCCTTGCCGCCGATGACGACCTTGCCCCCGGCCGGGACGACGATCGGTCCCGCACCCTTGGCGGCGTGCAGCTGCACCGCCGCGCCGGTGCCCGGGAGGGTGATCGAGTCCAGCGTCTGCTGTGCGACGCCGTTGTTGAACAGCGTCGCGGTGACGACGGCCGGGCCCTTGGCTTTGCGCTCCGGCTGGGTGATGACGTTCGCGTTCTGGATCCGGATGTCACCGATGGTGGTGGCAGCGTTGTCCGGCTTGATTTCGAGCGTCTGCGCGTCATTGCCGGCACCACACGCGGAAAGTGCACCGATCGAGATCACGATGGCAGTGGCGGCAAGGGCGCCGCGTCGAAGGCTGCGGCTCACGGCTGCGGCAACTCCTTGAACGTACGGACTTCACGGACGGGAGGGGCGAGCGGCGTAAAGCCGCCCTAAGGGTGTGTCAGCGGGCTTAGGTTACCGAGCCGTCGTCCCCGCCCCGCACCCGACCCGCCCCTACGGGCCCCGGGCATCACGAGTCGTGTCCGCAGCCAGGTCTCGCGATCAGCCGGTACGCCGCCCGCCCCCGCGATTCGTGTGCTGTTCACATAACAGGCTTGATCAATTTCTCGGACCGTGGCGTATTCCTTGCGCATAATCTCCGCGATCCCCGGCCGTTGATCAATTCTATTGGCCGTCGGTACTTACGTCCGTACGGGTGATCGATCTCCGAACGGAGTATGGAAAGTTCACCATCTGGAATCCGGCAAACCGGGACGTTCGGCCACTTCGGAGGGGGTTCGGGCGTGTGTGACGTACGCGTTTCGCCCCACCCGTACAGCCGCTCCGACCTGCGATTACCGCCTTCCCGATCCCCTCCGCAGCACGTTCGTGTTGCTGTTGTCAAGCCCCGAGATATGCCCTGACCTGCGAAAACGCCATTCAGGAGAAGCTGTTCTCGTGTTACTCTTGATAGCCACGGAAGGGGTACCTGTCACATGACGTTCAAGGTTGGCGACACCGTGGTCTATCCCCATCACGGGGCCGCGCTGATCGAGGCTATCGAAACTCGCCAGATCAAAGGCGTGGACAAGACCTACTTGGTGCTCAAGGTCGCCCAGGGTGACTTGACGGTTCGTGTCCCGGCGGACAATGCCGAGTTCGTGGGCGTGCGCGACGTAGTCGGGCAGGAGGGCCTGGACCGGGTCTTCGAGGTGCTGCGCGCACCGTACGCCGAAGAGCCGACGAACTGGTCCCGGCGCTACAAGGCAAATCTGGAGAAGCTCGCCTCCGGCGATGTCATCAAGGTCGCCGAAGTTGTTCGCGACCTGTGGCGTCGTGAGCGTGAGCGCGGACTCTCCGCAGGTGAGAAGCGCATGCTTGCCAAGGCTCGCCAGATCCTGGTGAGTGAGCTCGCTCTCGCGGAGAACACGAACGAGGACAAGGCCGAGGCTCTGCTCGACGAGGTTCTCGCGTCCTGACCCGGATCGCACCGGTCGTAAATAAATGTGCCGCGGTGCCCGCTGACCAGCCGTATTCACGGTGCGTCGTCGGGCGCTGCGGCATGTCCGGATTCGGATCCGGCTATCCCATCGATACTTTGCTTGCGATCTTGTAAAGCCGACCCCGAGCAGCCGCTGCGGCTCGCCCGAACCCGACCGGGTGTCACGGAAGGGTCCCGGCCAAGTCAAGGCGTCGCGCCCGGCTCGCTTGTGGCCATACCCATGTCGGCCGTGGAAACAAACATGCTGATGCTTCGGAGTGCAACCGATGTCTGATCAATCGCGTCCGTACCGCACCGCCGCGGTGATTCCCGCCGCCGGCCGAGGCGTACGGCTGGGCCCGGGCGCCCCCAAGGCGCTCCGCGCACTGAGCGGCACGCCCATGCTCATCCATGCGGTACGGGCCATGGCGGCGTCCCGGTCCGTCTCCCTCGTCGTCGTCGTCGCCCCGGCGGACGGCGCGTCCGAGGTCAAGAACCTGCTGGACGAACACGCCCTGCCCGAGCGCACCGACTACCTCGTCGTGCCGGGCGGCGACACCCGCCAGGAATCGGTCGGCCTCGGCCTCGCCGCGCTCCCCGAGGACATCTCCGCCGTCCTCGTCCATGACGCGGCACGCCCGCTGGTGCCGGTCGACACCGTGGACGCGGTGATCGAGGCCGTACGCGACGGTGCGCCCGCCGTCGTCCCCGCGCTGCCGCTCGCCGACACCGTCAAGGAGGTCGAGCCCGGCGCGCCCGGCGACCCGGAGCCCGTGCTCGGCACGCCCGTACGGGCCAGGCTGCGCGCCGTGCAGACCCCGCAGGGCTTCGACCGGGACACTCTGGTCCGCGCCCACGAGAGCGTCGCCGTCGACGGCGACGGCGCGACCGACGACGCGGGCATGGTCGAACAGCTCGGGGCGCCCGTCGTGGTCGTACCCGGGCACGAAGAGGCATTCAAGGTGACCCGGCCGCTCGACCTGGTGCTGGCCGAGGCGGTTCTCGCGCGCAGGCGGGCGAACGATGGGTTCTGAGCACGCGCCGGTGATTCCGCAGGTCGGCATCGGCACGGACATCCACGCCTTCGAGGAGGGCCGCGAACTGTGGTGCGCGGGCCTGCTCTGGGAGGGCGAGGGGCCCGGTCTCGCCGGCCACTCCGACGCCGACGTCGTGGCGCACGCCGCCTGCAACGCGCTGTTCTCGGCCGCCGGGCTCGGCGACCTCGGACAGCACTTCGGGACAGGGCGCCCCGAGTGGTCCGGCGCCGCGGGCGTCACGCTGCTGACCGAGGCGGCGCGGATCGTACGGGTTGCGGGGTTCGAGATCGGGAACGTCGCCGTACAGGTCATCGGCGTACGACCGAAGATCGGCAAGCGGCGCGACGAGGCGCAGAAGGTGCTGTCGGCAGCGGTGGGCGCCCCGGTCTCGCTCTCGGCCGCCACATCGGACGGGCTCGGATTCACCGGCCGTGCGGAGGGGCTCGCGGGGCTCGCGACGGCGCTGGTCTACCGGGTGGGCTGACCGTGCGGGGCCCCTGGACGGGGCGTTGCGTGGTGCGGTGCCCCGGGTCCGGGGCGGGGGTTTTGTCCTCAATCGCCGGACGGGCTTGAGGTGTCGGCCTGGCCCCTGGTGGCACCGTCGCCTGCCCCACCAGCGGGCAGGGGCGAAGACGCCCCGGGAAACGGGGCCGAAAATTGGAGCCCGTCCGGCGATTGAGGACAAAGACGGCAGGTACTTTCGGGCGTCGACGACACGAAGTTGTTCCGCTAGCCCCAAGGGGGCACTGCGCACAGGTGCGGGCCCACTACCCTTGAGGGGTGACTATTCGCCTGTACGACACCAGCGCCCGGCAGATCCGTGACTTCGTCCCGCTCACAGCGGGCTGCGTCTCGATCTACCTCTGTGGCGCGACCGTCCAGGCCGCCCCGCACATCGGGCACATCCGGTCCGGGCTGAACTTCGACATCATGCGCCGCTGGTTCGCCTACCGCGGCTACGACGTCACGTTCATCCGGAACGTCACCGACATCGACGACAAGATCATCGGAAAGTCGGCCGAGCAGGGCCGCCCCTGGTGGTCGATCGGGTACGAGAACGAGCGCGCGTTCAACGACGGCTACGACGCTCTCGGCTGCCTCCCGCCCACCTACGAACCGCGTGCCACCGGCCACATCACCGAGATGATCGAGATGATGCGCGGCCTCATCGAGCGCGGTCACGCCTACGAGGCCGACGGCAACGTCTACTTCGACGTGCGGTCCTTCCCCGGCTACCTGGAGCTCTCCAACCAGGACCTCGACGACCTGCGCCAGCCGTCCGGCGAGGGCGAGACCGGCAAGCGCGACCAGCGCGACTTCGCGATGTGGAAGGCGAGCAAGCCGGGCGAGCCCAGCTGGGAGACCCCATGGGGCCGCGGCCGCCCCGGCTGGCACCTGGAGTGCTCCGCCATGGCGCACAAGTACCTCGGCACCGCCTTCGACATCCACGGCGGCGGCATCGACCTGATCTTCCCGCACCACGAGAACGAGATCGCCCAGGCGAAGGCCTACGGCGACGAGTTCGCGAAGTACTGGGTGCACAACGGCTGGGTCACCATGTCCGGCGAGAAGATGTCGAAGTCGCTCGGCAACTCGGTGCTGGTCAGCGAGATGGTCAAGGCGTGGCGCCCCATCGTGCTGCGCTACTACCTCGGCACCCCGCACTACCGGTCGATGATCGAGTACAGCGAGGAGGCACTGCGCGAGGCGGAGTCCGCGTTCGCGCGGATCGAGGGCTTCGTCCAGCGGGTCATCGAGAAGGCCGGCGGCGAAGTCGTGGCCGCCGCCGAGGTGCCGCCCGCGTTCGCCGAGGCGATGGACGACGACCTGGGCGTCCCGCAGGCGCTCGCGATCGTCCACACCACCGTCCGGCAGGGCAACTCCGCGCTCGCCGCCGACGACAAGGAAGCGGCAGTCGCCAGACTCGCGGAGGTCCGCGCGATGCTCGGCGTCCTCGGCCTCGACCCGCTCGACGAACAGTGGGCGGGCGAGAGCGACCGCGGCGACGATCTGCACGGGGTCGTCGACACGCTCGTACGCCTCGTCCTGGACCAGCGTCAGTCGGCCCGCGAACGCAAGGACTGGCCCGCCGCCGACGCCATCCGCGACCAGCTCAACCAGTCGGGCCTCGTCATCGAGGACAGTCCGACGGGCCCACGGTGGACGCTCGGCCCGCGCCAGTAGTCCGCCCATGTGCCGCCCGGCGTTCCGGGCGGCACACTTTCACTTACATACGCATGTCTGAAGCAACGAAACAGGTAGGTCATGGCCGGGAACAGCCAGCGCAGGAACCGCCGCACGTCCAACAAGAAGGGCATGCAGGTCGGCAGCGGCGGTAACCGACGCCGTGGTCTCGAAGGCAAGGGACCGACGCCGCCCGCCTCCGCCCGCAAGGGACACAAGAAGAACCGGATCGCCAACGCCCAGGCGAAGCAGGCCGCGGCCCGCCGGCCCGCCCCGCGGCGCGGCGGCGCCAAGGGCACGTCCGAGATGGTCGTGGGCCGCAACCCGGTCTACGAGGCGCTGCGCGACGGCGTCCCGGCGACCACCCTGTACGTCCAGCAGTACATCGACAACGACGAGCGGGTGCGTGACGCGCTCCAGCTCGCCGGCCAGCGCGGCAACATCAACCTCATGGAGGCGCCGCGCCCCGAGCTCGACCGGATGACGAACGGCCTGAACCACCAGGGCCTCGTCCTGCAGGTCCCGCCGTACGAGTACGCGCACCCGGAGGACCTCACCGCTGCCGCGTACGACAACGGCGAGGACCCGCTGATCGTCGCCCTCGACGGCGTCACCGACCCGCGCAACCTCGGTGCGATCGTCCGCTCCGTCTCCGCGTTCGGCGGCCACGGCGTCGTCGTGCCGGAGCGCCGTGCGGCCGGGATGACGGCGGGCGCCTGGAAGTCCTCCGCGGGCACGGCGGCCCGTACGCCGGTCTCCCGGGTGACGAACCTGACGCGCGCCCTGGAGGGCTACCAGAAGGCCGGGATCACGGTTGTCGGCCTCGCCGCGGACGGCGAGCACACCGTCGAGGACCTGGACGCCCTGGGCGGTCCGGTCGTCATCGTCATCGGCAGCGAGGGCAAGGGCCTGGGCCGTCTCGTCGGCGAGACCTGTGACTACCGGGTCCGTATCTCGATGCCGGGCGGCGCGGAGTCGCTGAACGCCGGCGTCGCCGCGGGCATCGTGCTGTACGAGGCGGCTCGGCGCCGCGTCTGACCGGGACGGCTCCCGGACGGGCCCGAGACCGGCCCGTCCGGGAGCCCGTACTGCCGGACGGCAGCGCAGGGCTCCGACCTCGGCAGACGCGCCGGCACCGACCGCCGCGCGCACCCCGGCCTCCGCACCGCCCGGGTCTGTTGACGGGTCTCGGACACATCGGGGCCGTCAAGGCAGTGTCCTAATCACACATCACTCGGTTAGATGAGTGTGGACACCAGAACGCCTCGGTTCGACGAACTACCCGCCCTGAGCATGGCCAAGGTGGACTGCGACCCAGCGCAGGTCATCGTCAACCACGCCAGCTTCCGGGTGCAGCTCGCCCCCGGCCAGCGCGCACGGGTGCGTGGTGCCGCCCCAGCGGGGTCCGTCAGGGTCCCCGCCATGAGCGGCAGCGGGGCGGGACGCCCCAGGCGCTCGCCCGTCGTGTGGAGCGGCAAGTCCGCCCCCGGCGACCCCGGCGCCACCGGACTCCTCCAGGCCGTCCGGAACTCCACCACGGTCGGCCTCGACGGCGGGTACGGCCCGTACGGCGACGAGTTCGACGCCGGCTCGGGCGCCACCCAGGTCATCCCGCGCCTGGACGAGACCCAGCCCACCCCCGTCATCCCCGCCCCCCACCGCTCCGGCGGCCGCCACGGCAGAGGTCCGCTGCTTCCCCCGATGCGACAGGCGGTCGGCGCCTACGACGCCGTCGACACCGGTCCGTACGACCATGAGCCGTACGAGGACGACGAGTTCGACCAGACCGTCGGGAGCAGGTCGCAACGGCACAGCGCCGACACCGTCCGCCACGCGTACTACCCCGGACGCCGGATGAACCTCGGGGTCGTACTCCTGCCGATGCGGGTGTTCCTCGGCTTCATCTCCATCTACGCGGGCATGGGCAAACTCTGCGACCCCGTCTACTTCGACGGCGGCGAGCGCGGCTCCATGGTCAAGTGGCTGACCTCGCTGCACCCTTGGGGACTTGCCGAACCGCTGCGGGACTTCGCACTCTCGCACCCGGTCGGCGCCGGACTCACCGTCGCCTTCCTCCAGGTCATCGTCGGCGTCCTCACCGTCCTCGGCCTCTGGCAGCGGGTCGCCGCCTCGGTCGGCGCCCTGCTCTCCGCCGCGCTGCTGGTCACCGTCAGCTGGCGGACCGTCGCCGTCTACGACGCACCGGACATCATCTCCCTCGCCGCGTGGAGCCCGCTCGTCATCGCGGGCGCCCCCGTCTACTCCGTCGACGGGCGCCTGGCCGGCGAGGCATGGCGCAGGCTCGGCCCGCGCACCGCGATCTGGGACCTGCGCCGCCGAGTGCTGCGCCGCGGCGCCGTCGTCGCCACCGTCGTCGTCGGGCTCACCCTGCTCATCGGCTCGATGCTCGGCGGCGCCGTCCGCTCCTCCGAGGTCGTCACCGTGCCCGGACCGAACGACAACCCGACCAACCAGCTCCCCGGCTCCCCGCTCCCGCAGGAGTCGGGCAAGGGCAGGGTCTCGCGCAGCCCCGCCGGACAGAAGCCCTCCCCGTCGCGCTCCAGCGCCGCTGCCACGCCCTCCGCACAGGCGTCCACGCCGGGCACGGACAGCGTCCGCGAGTCCGGCCGGGCCGCCGGCGCCGACGCCGGACAGCCCAGTCAGACACAGGGCACCGGGCAGCAGCCCCCGCAGCAGACGACCCCGCAGCAGCCCCCGACGACCAGCGCCGGACCGAGCTCCTCCGGCTCCACCGGCACGGGCGGTGGCTCCACCGGTGGTGGTTCGACCGGCGGCTCCACGGGCTCGACGTCCGGCGGCACGTCGGGCGGCGGCCGCAATCCGATCGGCGGCCTGCTCGGCTGAACCGCACGCCACGCGGAAGGGGCGGTCACCGGAACTCCGGTGACCGCCCCTCCCGCCGTGCCCGCCGCGCCGCCTCGCGGCGCTACCGACCGTCCAGCTCCTTCGCCGCCTCGGCCAGGTCCTTCGCCGTGTCGATGGCCCGCCAGTACGCCCCGTGCGGCAGCGGATACCCGGCCAGCCGCCGCTCGCGGGCCAGCCGCGGGAACGTCGTCCGCTCATGGTCGCCGCGTTCCGGCAGCAGCGCCGTGAACGCCGGCGAGAAGACGTACACACCCGCGTTGATCAGATACGGGGACGGCGGCGACTCGATGAAGTCGGTGATGTGCCCGAACGCGTCCGTCTCCACGGCACCCCACGGGATACGGGGACGGGCCAGAGCCAGCGTGGCGGTCGCATCGCGCTCCGCATGGAACGCGGCCATCTCACGCAGCGAGAAACGGGTCCAGATGTCGCCGTTGGTGGCATACCAGGGCTCCGACGGGTCCGGCAGCCGGGCGGCGGCGTACTTCAGGCCGCCGCCGCGGCCCAGCGGCTCCGACTCCACCGCAGTGGTCACCCGGAGCGGCAGGACGGCCTCCGCGAGCCACTCCTGGAGCACCTCGGCCAGATGACCGCACGAGACGACGGCATCGGTCACGCCCTCGGCGGCCAGCCAGGAAAGCTGATGGCCGATGATCGGGGTCCCGGTACCCGGGATCTCGACCATCGGCTTGGGGCGGTCATCGGTGTACGGGCGCAGCCGCGACCCCTGGCCACCTGCCAGGATCACGGCTTGCGTCGGATACGTATGCATGCCGGGCACGATAGGCCGTGCCCGGACCGTGCCGCTCAGCTGAACTGCGCGACACCCGAGGCGAACGACGTGTCGCAGACCGGGCGGGAGAACCGGTGCGCCCGCGTCGGACCGTACTGCTCGACCGCGGCGCGGCCCAGCGCCCTGGCGATCGACATGCAGTGCCGGGCGAGCGAGGGGCGCCCCTCGACGGCGCGCTGGAGGGCCGTCAGCGCGACGCCCGGGTCCTTCTCCTGAAGCTCCACGAGCAGCCGGTCGCGCAGGACGTCCTGCGGGGCGTGCGACGCGGCGTGCTTCGATACGGTCCGAGCCGACGCGGTGAGGACCTGCGACTCGGAGTTGTGCGCTGCCCACGGCACACGGGTGACCGCGAGAGTCCCGGAGAGGACCATGACGACGGGCAGGACGAGAGCGAGAGTTCGGCCGATGCGGCGCGCGGTGTGGGTCACGCAGCGAGCGTAGCGGGCAGTGATGATTCGGCGACATTGCGTCACCCTTGCGAGGGATGGTTCGAGGGTGCTTTTCGAATCCCGCGTTGACGACCGCCGGTGAAATGACCGAAGTACCAGGGTATTTGCCGAAGATGCCGGACGCCCGGGCTCAAACCCGTACACGCGCTTCGGTACGCGGACGGCCCCGCACCACGAGGGGTGCGGGGCCGTCGTACGGCGTGTGTGACGTCAGTCGGTGAGACGCTCACCCGTCGAGGTCGAGAAGACGTGCAGCTCGTCCGGGCGCGGCACGACGTGCAGCGTGGTGCCCTTCTCCGGCACGGCGCGGCCGCCGACGCGGACGACCAGGTCCTTGTCGGCACCGCCGACGCGCGCGGAACCGTAGACGAAGCCGTCGGCGCCGAGCTCCTCGACGACGTTGACCGAGACGGCCAGACCGGCCGGGGCGTCGGCGCTGTCCTTGGAGAGCGACTTGGCGGCGGCGCCACCGTGCTCGACGATGTCGAAGTGCTCCGGGCGGATGCCGACCGTGACCGTGGTGTCGCCCTTGTCCGCGGCGGCGGTGAGCGCCTCGCGGGAGACCGGGACGACGCTGTTGCCGAACTTCACGCCACCGTCGGTGATCGGGACCTCGACCAGGTTCATGGCCGGGGAGCCGATGAAGCCGGCGACGAAGAGGTTGGCCGGGCGGTCGTACATGTTGCGCGGCGAGTCGACCTGCTGCAGCAGACCGTCCTTGAGGACCGCGACGCGGTCACCCATGGTGAGGGCCTCGACCTGGTCGTGCGTGACGTACACGGTCGTGATGCCGAGGCGGCGCTGGAGCGACGCGATCTGCGTACGGGTGGAGACGCGGAGCTTGGCGTCGAGGTTCGACAGCGGCTCGTCCATGAGGAAGACCTGCGGCTCACGCACGATGGCGCGGCCCATCGCGACACGCTGACGCTGACCACCGGAGAGCGCCTTCGGCTTGCGGTCCAGGTAGTCGGTGAGGTCCAGCATCTTGGCGGCCTCTTCGACCTTCGCCCGGATCTCGGTCTTGTTGATACCGGCGATCTTCAGCGCGAAGCCCATGTTGTCCGCGACGGACATGTGCGGGTAGAGCGCGTAGTTCTGGAACACCATGGCGATGTCCCGGTCCTTCGGCGGCAGGTGCGTGACATCGCGGTCACCGATGCGGATCGCGCCGCCGTTGACGTCCTCGAGACCCGCGAGCATGCGCAGGGAGGTCGACTTGCCACAACCGGAAGGGCCGACGAGGACGAGGAACTCACCGTCCGCGATGTCGATCTCGAGCTGGTCCACGGCGGGCTTGGTGGAGCCGGGGTAGACGCGGGACGCCTTGTCGAACGTGACACTGGCCATGCTGAATCTTCTCCTCCACCGGCAGGAACGTGCCGGACGATCCGAGTAAGGGAGTGGTCTGGTCCACCTGGGTGAACCTTCCGCGACGCTACCTGGCCATTTCGAATCTGTCAGTAGTTCGCGGGCGACGGAAATCTCGCATCGGGACGTGGCGGGTGGAACAACGCGCCTCTGGTCTCGTGCACGCGGGCAGAGCCACGGAGTTTTTGGCCCGCCGTGCACGCAGCGCTCACTGTTTCAACGCCCGCCGCTGACCCGGCGCAACCCTGAGGGGCAGACCCGGCCGTTCCCGCAGGGGCTCCACAGGCATGTCGGCCGACGGCCGATGACCGAGTAGTCACGGGTGTGGAAGAACTTCGTGGATCAGGAGTCGGGCTGCTGTGTAGAGTGAGGGAACTTGCGCGCGCGGCTTTGCTGTCCGCGTTGCCTCCTTAGCTCAGCTGGCCAGAGCAACGCACTTGTAATGCGTAGGTCGTCGGTTCGAATCCGACAGGGGGCTCGGAGGAACCCCAGGTCACACAGCTCGTGACCTGGGGTTTTCTGCTGTCCGGGGCGTGGCGGGGCACGTGGTCGGAGCAAGGTCCTGGTTCTTTTCGTTTTTCCTCGCCCGTCGGCCGTGGCTCCCGAACCCCCGTCCCGGGCACCGTGACCGGCCCCGGCCGGCGGGCGTGCAGAGCGGTGGACGGCACGTGTTCGAGCCGAAGACACCGGTTGGCGGCCGGACCGCCACCAACTACCGGGGGAATAAGGAGGGGCTGCCACCCCGCCTTTATGATCAGGCGACAAGATGCTCGCCTCCCTGGTCCGGATGCGCGGAGCATCCACGCGTCTGGAGGGGACCGCGGACGGAGGCTGGACACAGCAACGACTGCACCCGGTTCACTGCCGTGATGGAGGAGTTCCGGATGCCTCGGCACCGGCCCGGGACAGCGGCGGGTCCGGCCTGACCGAGTCCTGGGCGGCAGGGACTACTGCTCCCGGCTCATCCGGACCTGGATCAGGCGGCGGGGCAGCGGCCACACCATCCCCGAACGGGCCGACCAGATCCGCAACCGGCGGTTCCTGATCAATCCCGGCCGCGCAGGATCCCGCGCGCGGCCGACAGAGAGCACGAGGCAGTTCTGTGAACATACGCAAACGGTGGACGAGCGCTCCCATCGGGGCCGGTCTCGCGGTGGCCCTGCTGGGCGGCTGCGACTTCCAGTCCGGAGGAGACGCCGCCGAGTCCGGCGGCTCGATCGTCGTGGGCATGTCGGACGACGTCCTGGCCGCGGATCCGGCCTCGGGCTACGACCCGGGGTCCTGGCTGCTGTTCAACAATGTCTTCCAGTCCCTTCTCAGCTTTCCCCGCGGGGAATCGACCCCTCAGCCGGAAGCGGCGAAGTCCT
This sequence comes from Streptomyces sp. NBC_01669, assembly GCF_026339735.1. Classification (GTDB taxonomy): domain Bacteria; phylum Actinomycetota; class Actinomycetes; order Streptomycetales; family Streptomycetaceae; genus Streptomyces; species Streptomyces yanii. The sequence goes on along the minus strand of NZ_JAPEQG010000001.1, from coordinate 4,296,816 downwards.
GCTCGTTCGAGGACGGCAGCAGGACCTATCGGTGCACTCTCCGCGACGGCCTGACCTTCAGCAACGGCGACAGCCTCACCTCCGAGGACGTCAAGTACTCCTTCGAGCGGGCGATCAGGATCGACGACCCCGGCGGCCCCGCACCGCTGCTCTCCACGATCGCGAAGATCACCACTCCGGACGCGCGAACGGTCGTCTTCCAGCTCAACGTTCCCGACGCCACCTTCCCCAGCAAGATCGCCTCGGGCGCCGGCTCCATCGTGAACCACCGCGAGTACCCGGCGAACAGCCTGCGCAAGGACGGCAAGGCCGTCGGGTCGGGTCCCTACAAGCTGAAGTCCCTCGACAAGTCGAAGGCCGTCTTCGCGGTCAACTCCAGCTACCGGGGCACAGCGCGGGTGAAGAACTCGGGCATCACCCTCGACTTCTTCCGGGGCGACCAGAAGAAACTGGCGTCCGCACTGCAGAAGGGCGACATCGATGTCGCCTACCGTGGTCTGACCGCGCGGGACATCTCCCGGTTGGAGGAATCCACCGCCGCGGCCGACAAGGGCATCGACGTCGTCGAAGGCACCAGCGCCGAGGTGCAGCATCTGGTCTTCAACATGAAGGACCCGGTGGTCCGACAGCTTCCCGTGCGCAAGGCCATCGCGTACCTGGTGAATCGTGACGCCCTCGTCAGCCAGGTCTACCACTCGACGGCCACCCCGCTGTACTCGATCGTCCCGGCCGGCATCACGGCCCACAACACCGCGTTCTTCGACAAGTACGGCGGGAGCCAGCCTGCCAAGGCCGAACAGGCGCTGCGCAGCGCGGGCATCACCGACAAGGTGAAGCTCACGCTGTGGTCCACGCCGAGCCGCTACGGCCCCGCCACCGACGACGAGTTCCGGGCGATCGCCCAGCAGCTCAATGCGAGCGGACTGTTCGACGCGGACGTCAAGTCCCTGCCCTTCGACCAGTACGAGAAGCAGATAGCGGCCGGCAGGCTCGGCGTCTACGTGAAGGGCTGGGTTCCGGACTACCCCGACCCGGACAACTTCACCCAGCCGTTCTTCGGCAAGGACAACGTCCTGCAGAACGGCTACGTGAACGGCGACATCACCGGCCGGATCATCCCCGACGCCGCTTCCCGGGCCGAACGGGGCACCACCGAGAGGGCCTTCAACGAGCTCCAGGACGACGTGGCCGAGGACCTGCCGATCCTTCCGCTGTGGCAGGGCAAGCAGTATGCGGTGGCGCACGACAACATCTCCGGCCTGGAGTGGACCCTGGACGCCTCGACCGTCTTCCGCTTCTGGGAGATCAGCAAGTATTAGGTTTTCTGTCCGTCCTGAAAGCGCGAGGGCCTTCGAGGTCCGGTGGGGATGGCGACATCCGCACCGGCGACCGGGAGGCCCTCGCGCCTCACCACGATGGCGGTCAGGCGCCCTTCAGATGGCGCATCAGGCGTTCGAAGTCCTGCCAGCCCGACAGGTCCGACGGGTCGCCCGGCAGCGGGTAGTACAGCGCGGGGCGGGTCTTCGGGCCGAGCTGGACCGGGGGTTCGGACAGGGGGGTGCGGCGGGCGCGGTCGCCCGGCATCTCGCGGACCTCCTCGGCGCCCAGCACGAAGGCCAGGGGGACTCCGGGGCCCTCGAAGCGGGGCGGCACCGCCAGGTCGCGGCGGGCCTTGCGGATCTGGACGAGCATCGACTGGAGGTGGTGGCGGGTGGCGAGGATCTCCGCGGCCCTGGGCAAGGCGTCCAGCGGCATGTCCTCGTCGGCCCCGTAGCCGAGCGCCAGGGTGACGTCCTCCTCCACGCCGCCCGTCGTCCGGCTGATCCGGACCGTGGCGAGAGCGGGCCGGTCCGGGCTGCCGACCACCACGGCCCAGGTCGGCTGGGGCGCCCGGTCGTAGGCGACGTCGGTCAGTTGGCGCAGTGACCAGGGCAGGTTGGCGGGTTCCGCGGTGCCCCAGCCCGCCGGGGGTGCTCCGGTGAGCTCGCGCCACACCGCCTCGATGGAGCCGCCGAGGACGAGGCGCTCGTCGGCGGGGTGGACGGTGCGGAACGAGACGGCCAGTTGGCGCTCGCCGGTGTCGGCGACCTCCTTGAACGACGCGGCCACCGGGGTGCGCGGGTCCTCGGGCGTGGCGTCGGCTGCCTCGACCGGTGCGAACAGGCCGTTCTGCCAGCGCAGCACGGCCCCGGACAGCCCGTCGTAGTAGCCGTCCCGTTCGTCCTGCACGACCCAGCGCGACGGCCAGCCGGGGAGGCTGCCCCGTACGGCGGGGGAGAGCGTGACCCCCGGGGCGGTGACGATCTGGAGGCCGAGCTCGGCGTTTGCGGTGGCCCGGAAGGCGTCGGAGAGCCAGGCCGTCATCGCGACCACCGGGCGGTCCTGGATGACGACGGCGACCTTGTCGGTGAGGGCGTCGACGGCGGGCTGTGCGGCGGCGGGTGTGGGTGCGACGCTGACGCCGTCGGTCTTGACCACGGCGATGGAGCGCGCGGCCTCCGGCGGCCAGGCGGAGCCGCCGGCCAGGGCGACCAGTCGGGCGGCGAAGGTGCCCGCGATCCGCTCGGCCTCCTCGACGCCGGTGGTGGCGCGTGCCTCCGTCCACCAGAACGGGACCTCGGGCGCGGTCGCGCCGAGGAGCCGCTCCGCCTCACCGGCGACCTGGACGAGCAGGGGTGCCTCGACGGAGACGAGCGGTCGGCCCACCGTGTCGCAGAGCTGCACGACGGCGTCCTCGCCGACCGTTTCCACCAGTTTGTCGGGGCCTCCGGAGAGCAGGCCCGCGATCACGCTGAGCGGATCGGGCATTCTCGGGGTGAGGGCGATGACGTCCTTGGTCATGTGGTCGTCCGGTCCTTCGTCGTCCGTGGCGTGGTTGTTCTGCGTCGTGCGGCCGTCGTGACGGGGACGGTTCCCGGGTGCGTCACTCGGTGGTGTACACGGTCTGGATCAGGCGGTTCGACTGGCCCCTGCGGATGAGGACGCCGCGGCCCGCGGGCTGCTGGGTGGCGTACACGCCGGGGAACAGCTGGCCTTCGCTGCGGTCGCCCGCCATGAGGATCGCCGAGGCGCCGGACTCGCGCAGGCCCTGCACCAGTGGTTCGTACATGCCGCGCGAGGCACCGGCGACGCGGCGGGTCAGCACGAAGTGCAGCCCGATGTCGACCGCGGACGGGATGTACGGCAGGAACGGGGCGAGCGGGGCCAGTCCCGCAGTGGTCAGTACGTCGTAGTCGTCGACGAGGACGACGATCCGTGGTCCGCTGCCCCAGCTGCCGGGTTCCAGGTCCTCGGTGTCCGCGCTGTCGTCGGGCAGCCGCTTCTCCAGCTCGGTGGCGATACCGGCGGCGAGACCCGCGCACATCTTGGCGTTGTACGCGTAGCCGCCGCGGAACTCCTCGGGGATCGCGCCGCGCAGTCCGCGGCGCGGGTCCATGACGGCGAAGACCAGCTCGTCCTCGCTGTAGCGCTCGATGAGTCCGCCGGCGATGGTCTTGAGGAGGTTGGTCTTGCCGCACTCGCTGTCGCCCATGATCAGCAGGTGCTGGTCGTGGTGGAACAGGTCGAGCAGTACGGGCGCGAGCGCCGTCTGGTCCAGGCCGATCGGTACCCGCTTGGGCTCGGCGACCGGGCCCGGCAGCAGGTGCGGCTCCAGGATGTGCGGCAGTACCCGTACCGGCTGGGCGACGTCGCCGCTCCAGGTGGCACGGATCGTGCGGGCGGTGCGTTCCAGGACGGCGCCCAGGTCCGAGGTGTCGGCGAGCCCGTCCGTGCGGGGGAGCGCGACCTGTGTGAAGAGCTTGCCGTCGGTGAGGAGACGGCCGGGCTCGTCGGGTGCCAGGGTCTGTGCGAGCTTGCGGTCGATGCTGGACTCGCTGGGGTCGTTCAGGCGCAGTTCGACGCGGGTGCCGAAGTTGGACTGGGTGGCGATGCGGACGTCGTTCCAGCGGAGCATGCCGGCGACGACGTGGATGCCGTAGCCGCCGCCGCGCTTGAGGATGTCGACGACGGCGTCGTCCAGCTCCTCGAAGTCGTCGCGCAGCGCGCCGAATCCGTCGATGACGAGCACGATCTCGGCGGAGGCCAGTTGCGGCAGCCGGCCTGCCGCGTGCAGGGTGCGCAGCTGCTCGACGGAGTCGATGCCGTGTTCGCGGAAGAGGTCCTCACGGACCGCGAGGGCGCCCCGTACCTCTTCGACGGTGCGTCCGGCGCGCTCACGGTCGGCGCGGCCTGCGACGCCGCCGACGTGCGGCAGGTCGGCCAGCGCCTGGAGACCGCCGCCGACGAGGTCGAGGCCGTAGATCCCGACTTCCTGCGGGGTGTGGGTCAGTGCGAGGGAGAGGGCGAGGGTGCGCAGGAGGGTCGTCTTGCCGGACTGCGGGCCGCCGATGACGGCGGCGTGACCGCCTGCCACGGTGAGGTCCAGGTACCACTGGCCCTGCCACTGCTTGGTGGGGTCGTCGAGCAGGCCGAGCGGTACCTGGAGGGGGCCGCGGCGCTTGGCGAGCTGCATGCCGCGCGGGCCGACGTCCAGGGGGCCTGCGACCTTGTCCAGGGAGATGGCGGAGGGCAGTGGGGGCAGCCAGATGCGGCGTACCGGATCGGCGGCGTTCTGCAGCTGGTCGACGATGACGCCCATCTCGGTGGGTCCGGTCTCGCGGCGTCGGACCGTGGGCTCCCGGTCGCCCGTGTTCTCGTTCTTGGCAAGGGTGTTGAACGCCTCGTACTCGAGGGCGAGGGGTCCGGACTCCGCTTCCTCGGCGCGCTGTACGGGGCCGCGGTAGGCGCCGGAGACGTAGCTCGCCTTGAAGCGTTCGTAGTGGCTGGTGTCGACCTTGAGGAAGCCGAAACCGGGCAGCGGCGGCAGGTGGAAGGCGTCGGTGGTGTCCAGCACTGTGCGGGACTCGTCGGCGGAGAACGTCCGCAGACCGAGCCGGTACGAGAGGTAGGTGTCCAGGCCCTTGAGCTTGCCGCCCTCGATGCGCTGGCTGGACAGCAGCAGGTGCACACCGATGGACCGGCCGATACGGCCGATGGACAGGAACAGGTCGATGAAGTCCGGCTTGGCGGTGAGGAGTTCACCGAACTCGTCGATGACGACGAACAGGTGGGGCAGCGGGTCCAGGTCGGGTCGCTTGTCGGCGCGGAGCGCGGCGTAGTCACCGATGTCGGCGACGTTGCCGGCGTCCTTGAGGACCTGCTGGCGGCGTTTGACCTCGCCGGCGAGCGAGGCGTGGACCCGTTCGACGAGGCCGGCCTGGTTCTCCAGGTTGGTGATGACGCCGGCGACGTGCGGCAGGTCCGCGAACGGGGCGAACGTGGCACCGCCCTTGTAGTCGACGAGGACGAGCGCCAGGTCCTCGGGCGGGTGGGTGGCGACGAGGGCGAGGACGAGGGTGCGGAGCAGTTCCGACTTGCCGGAACCGGTGGCTCCGACGCACAGCCCGTGCGGGCCCATGCCGAGTTCGGAGGACTCCTTGAGGTCGAGGAGGACCGGTTCGCGGGAGTCGCTGACGCCGATCGGCACGCGCAGGAAGGAGCGTTCGCCGCGCGGTGCCCACAGATGGGACAGGTCGAGCCGTGCCACGTCGTCGATGCCGAGCAGGTCGGCGAAGTCGACGGGTCCGGACAGCGGGGCGTCGACGAGCGATTCGGCGGCCAGGCGCAGCGGTGCGAGCATCCGGGCGAGACCTTCGGCGAACGGGATGCTGACCTCGTCGACGGTGCCGTGGGCGCTGATCGGCTCCTGCTCGCGCAGGTCCTCGATGAGTACCTGGTCGCCGTCGACGGTGATGCGTACGCCGACGTGTCCCGGTTCCTGGATGCGTTGTTCGAGCAGGTGCAGCATGGTGACGCCCATGTCGCGCAGCCCCACCGCGTCGTCGGGGCACGGCAGGTCCACGGCGTCCTCGCCGTGCCCGTCGGCCACGACGAGGAGGCGCGACGTCATGGACAGGGCGTCCTTGCCGGACAGGCCGCGGCGCACCTCGGCCGCGTACGAGGCGCGGCGGCGCAGTTCGGCGCCGATCTGCCGGGCGAGCTGGGGCGCGGACGGGGCGATGCGGCGGGCGGCGACGGGGCCGTCGAGCTGTTCGGTGTCGAGCAGATGCGGCATCCACTTGGCCCATTCCCAGTCGGCCAGCCGGTCGCCGGGCACGGCCAGTGCCATGGCCACGTCGTCGGGGGCGTGGGTCGCGGCGGTCTGGACGAGCAGGGCGCGGGCGACGCGCAGGCAGTCCTCGCGGGGGCCGATCACGCTGACGTTGCCGACGCGGTCGAGCGGGACGGTGAGCGGGAGTTCGGTGCCGGTACGGAACCGGGCCATCAGGGCCGACGCCTCGTTGAGCATGAAGCGGTCGGGCGGTGTGAGGACAGAGGAGCCCTGCTGGGCGACCTTCAGATCGCGTACGGGCATCTCACCGGTGCCGACACGCACCCGCAGGAAGTCGCCGTCGGCGCGGCGGCGCTCCCACAGCCGGGCCGGGTCGCGCACGATGTCGTACAGGGCGTTCGGCGGCGGGGTGAGGATCTCGGTCCGCTCGCGCCGCTCACGTTCCTCGCCGGAGAGTTCCTCGCGCAGGTCCTCCAGATAGGCGAGGTACGCCTCGCGCTGGGTGCGGCGGGTGCGTTGCGCCTTGCCGCGCTGCGAGAAGACGAGCGCGACGGATCCGATGACGGTGACGACGAGGATGATCGCACCGAGCCCGGCGAACTGACTGTTCCGTACGACGGTCATCATCACGACGGACGACATGACGCCGGCGACGGGCAGGAGCGACATCGCGATGTTGCCCGACTTCCCCTCGGGGAGGTTGGGCGGTGCCTCGATGGTGCGTGCCTCGGAGGGGGCCGCGGGCCGGGTGGTCCTGGCCGGGCGGTGGATCAGTCGGGTACTCATCGGCGTCCGTCACTCACGGTCGGGCTCGGCATCTGGGTCAGTGGCGCTTCTGGGAGAGCTGGAAGACGTCCGCGGCGAGGCGGGTGGCGGCTTCCCTGGTCGAGTGGGCGAGCAGCTCGGTACGGATCAGGCCGCCGGCCGCCAGATGCCGGTCGTACGGCAGGACCTGGACGCTCGCCCCGGTCGACTTGAGCTTCTCGGCGGCTTCGGCGAGGTCGAGTCCCGGGTGCGGCACGAGTTCGGTGAGGACGACGACCGTGCCGGCGATCACATGCTTCGGAAGCCCCTGCATCCACTGGAGCACCGAGTACGTGCTGGTGACGCCCTCCAGAGTGGCGGGGGCGGTCAGGATGCGGGCCTGGGCGGCGGAGAGCGCGACGCGGGCGACCTCGGCGGGCAGCGTCTCGCAGTCGACGACCGTGACCCCGAAGTAGCGGCGCAGCGAGACCATGACGCCCTCGTACGCCCTGCTGCCGAGCATCGCGCCGATCTGCCCCTGACTGCCCGGCAGCAGCCAGGCGTTGCCGGGGAGCTGGACGAGATAGCCGGTGATGTCGAGCAGTGACATCTGCGGTTCGACGATGTCCGCGAAGTCGCCGATGGTCCAGCGGAGCGATTCCGCGCCGAGCCGCAGCGGCAGCGAGCCGAGCGCCGGGTCGGCCTCGACGACGAGGACCGGGTCCTGCCGGTAGTGCGCGTACGTGGTGCCGAGCAGCGCGGCGACGGTCGACTTGCCGGCGCCTCCCCGGATGGAGGTGACGGCGATCTGCCGTCCGGTGGTCACGGGCTGCTGGAGTACCTCGGCGACCCGGGTGATCTCGGCGACCTCCTTCGCGGCCGACGAGGAAACGGTACGGCGCACGGCGCGGGTGGCACGCGAGACGAAGGACTGCCCGTGTCGCGGCTTGCGTCCGGCGGTGACGAGGCTCTTGTCCACGACGGGCCGGGAGTCGGGGGTGCGGTGGGCGCTGGTGGAGGGCGTGTAGGCGGCCTGGGGTTGCTGCCCCTGGTACGACTGAGCGTGTTGCGCCTGTGCCTGCGCCTGGGCCTGTTGTGCCTGGTACTGCTGTGCCTGGTACTGATCCGCCTGATACTGCTGCCCTTGTTGTCCCTGCTGCGCCTGGTACTGCTGGGCCTGTTGTGCCTGGTACTGCTCCTGCTGGTACTGCTGCGCCCGGTACTGCTCCGCCTGCTGGTACTGCTCCGCGGGAGCGGCCTGGTGGCCGGGGTGCTGCACCGGCGGGTATCCGTAGCCGGCGTCCGGCGCGGGTGCGCTCTGTGTGGGGAAGCCGGGTCCGGCGGGGGCGCCCTGCGGCTGTCCGGCGGGGCCCTGCGGGCCCTGCTGCGGTGTGCCCTGCGGGGTGGCGCCGCGCAGGTCGCGCAGCACGTCACCCTGCCAGTTTTCTGCGTTCGGCATGTCAGCCCTTCTTTTTCCGCCCTGCTGCCCCGCTCGGAGCGCCTGAGCGTCGACTCAGAACTTGTTGAGCAGCTGTCCGTACAGGCCGAACGCACCGACGGCGAGCGGGAAGAGCCCCACGACACCGATGGACTCGACCAGGTCGCCCATGCGCCGCAGCCGGACCTGCACATGCTCGGGCGGCTGCACCGCCAGGATGAGCAGCGGCAGGAGCGCGGCCGCGCACAGTACGGCGAGCGGTCCGGCGCCGCCGGAGTGGTGCATCCACACCATCACGAGGCGCACGACGAGGACCGCGGAGGCGGCGAAGAGCGCCACGACCTCGGCGACGAGCGGGAAGGCCCGCGCCCGGGAGAGCAGGACGAGGGCGACGAGAGAGGGGAGCGCCATGGTCCACACCGTGGGCTTGTCCGCCTGGGTGAGCAGCCAGCCGCCGGCCGTCGCGGAGACTGCGGTGACCGTCGTGGCCAGAGCGAGGCCGCGGTGCGTGGCCGCGAGCGCGTTGCCGACCTGGTGGCGGCTGACGGAGATGCCGCCGGAGCGGCGGTCGTCGAGTGAGGTGAGCCCGGAGGCCATCAGGGCGAGACGGGGCAGCAGGCCGAGCAGCACCACGGAGAAGACGGCCATCACGGCGCCGAGCCGGGACAGGTCGCTCTGGACGGCGGCGGCGGCCTCCCACACCACGGTGATCGCGGCGGTCGCCGCGGCGCCGATGAGTCCGCCGCGGCCGAGCGGCGAGAAGTAGCCGAGGAGCAGGAGCACCACGACGAGCGCGGCCGCGACGGCGGCGAGCCGTGCGGTGCCCGGCCAGTTGTAGGCGTCGGCGGCGGTCCAGGCGGTGAGGATGCCGAGCCCGCCGGAGGCGAGCAGTAGCGCGGTGGCGAGTCCGAGGTTGCCCTGGCCGATCCTGGCGACGAGCGCACCGGCCGCCAGGAGGACGAGCGTGACCGCGACGAGCGCGCCCGCGAGGGCGCCGAGCTCGAACTCCTGACGGGCGAGCAGTGCGGCGACGACGGCGAAGGTGACGGTTGCCACGCCCGCGCTGGCCCGGCGCGCGGCGGGACGCCAGCGCCACGCCTGCAGGTCGAGGTCGTCGGCCACCAGGTCGGTGACGTCGTGCACGACCGGGGCGGGCGGCGCGGAGTGGGCACGGACGAGGCGGAGCACGGCGCCGTCCGCGATCTCGGCCGAGGACAGGGTGCTGTCGTGCGGCAGCGCGGAGCCGTCCGATGTGATCAACTGCCGTGTCATCGGGCGCGATGCGGCCCGGTCGTCCAGCAACTGCAGGATGTCCGGAAGCAGTTGACCGATCGGGGTGTCCGAGGGCAGGACGATGTCGGCCCGGCGTCGCTCGCCGACCAGGGTCACCCGGCTCAGTTGAGCCCGGGAAGTCATTGTTGTGCTCACCACTTTACGGGAACCTATCGTCGCGACATCGAGGACGGGGGCGGACCGGACGTGCCCATGCGGTTGCTCACGGGGGTCGTCGGGCGGTCGGGATTAGGACGAACCTGGGCTGGATTTACCGGACTTGTCAGGTTTCGCGGTCGGCGTCGGCTGCTCGTACTGCTGTTCCTGGCGCTGCTGCTTCTCCTGCTCGGCCTTCTGCTTCGCCAGCGTGTGCTGCAGGAAGGACCATCCGATGCATCCCGCGCACAGGACGGCCGCGATGGCGATCCCGGCGAACACCTTGCCGAGCCGCTCGTCCGCCGTGCGTCGCGACCGCTGCACGCCGAACAGCAGTGCGTCCCGCATCCTGCGGCGGCGTACCGCCACCGACTCCAGAAGCTGGCTGTCGTAATCCCGTGCCATCAGTCGTCCGCTGCCTCAGTCGTCCGTTGCCTCAGTCATGGTCGGTGAACCGTCGGTCTCCGGCCGGAGGTACTCCCGTACGGCGGCACGTGTCCGCGTCGGCCGTCGCGCGAGGCGCGTAAGGCGTCGTACGTCCCCTGCATGAACGTTGCCTCGTCGAGCCACTGTCTGCGTGTGTTGCGGCATACGGATTCCCCCTTGCATTGCCTCCGCAACATAAGGCATGGACAAGTCAGCAGTACAACCCGGATCCGGGAGTGGGACAGACCCCGGACAATCACGAAGCGGAGCCAAAGGCCAGGAAGCAGGGCGATACCGACGAGAAGCCTGCGACTGGAGAGGCCCGGGCTCAGGTGGGGAACTCGCCGATCCGGCTGCGCTGCAGAAGAGCCTTGGGAAGGTACTCGGACTCGACCTCGATCGGAACAGGGCGGAGTCGACCTGCATGGCCGTGACCCATGCCTCCCACGTCGGGAACTCCGTCGCCAAGGGGTCCGTCAGGCAGTACCACTTCGCCGCAGTCAGCGTGTAGCCCAAGGCGTCGAAGCGGTCGAACTCGGACGTCTCAAGGTCGTCGAGCACCTCTTCGTCGGCCTTGGCGATCGGTGCCATGGTTTCGGCCGCGTTGTCCGTAGGGAAGTCGTGGCGGGGAATGCGCGTGACCACCACCCCTCCTCTCACTGGTGCCGTGACCGGCAATCCCACGAAGCGAATCCGTGCGGGGATCGCAGAAGGGTGGACATTCATGTCCTCAGGCGTGCCGGGGCACTCGGACAATCACTGCGTTCCGGCTCGCGAAGGAATCACCCTCACATTCCCGTTCCTCTCGCGAATCCACTGCTCGAGCTCGCCACCGCCCAGTTCCTTGGTGCCTTCTTCGGTAAGAACTTCGACCGGGCCGAAGATTGTTCCTGAGAAGCCGTTGAGGATGGTGTTCTCGTCGATCTTGACCTTGAAGGAGTTCTCGTCCGCCACCGCATTCGTCAGATCGGCCCCGCAGAGGTTCACGTCCAACAGGGATGCACCCATCAGTCGCGTACCGCGAAAACTCGCCCCTGAGGCATCGACGTCGTAGAACGAAGCCTTGACGAGGTCGGCTCCGTCAAGAGTTGCACCCCGGAGCGTCGCATCGTCGAAGTTTGCCCGTACCAGCGAGGCGTTGGTCAGGTTCGCTCCGGAGAGATCGGCTCCCTCGAGATCTGCACGGTAGAAATCTGCTTCAGTCAGGTTCGTACCGACCAACCTGGCCTCGGTGAACCATGATTCGGAGAAGTTTCCGCCCGACAGGTCTGCGGCGCTGAAGTCGAGGCCCACGGCGTCGAGCCCTTTACCGTCCGATTCCTTGAGCCATTCGTGCAGTCGTTCGGCGGCGGCTCGGTCGGCAGGGAATTCGCGCGGCGCCCAGCCCTTACGGGTACCAGATGACATCATCTTCCCAACCATTCTTCTCGACGATGGATTTAATATCGTCGATCGCTGCCTGATTTGCGTTACGGACATCGAGGATAACGGCGCGGTGTTTATCGACTATCTGTTCTGAGAGTTTCTTGACCCACTTGCCGTTGTTGGCGGGGTCGTACGCTCCCTTGAAGGGCAGCGACTTGTCGCGAACGTTATTGAATGGCGGCCAGTCGGAGTGGACACCCTTAATATCGTAATACCTGTCCGCGCTGGGTGAGTAGAACTCACCGCGATCGGCTTGGGTCGGACGCTGGATGTCGTCGGGAAGTCGCCCGCTGTCACGAAGGTCCAGACCCACCCGCGCTTCATCCTTCGAGGGTTCCGAGATGCCGCCGTTCTTGTCCGGGTCGCGTTGCAGGTGATCGAAGTCCTCAGGGCTGCGCTGTTCCACCTCGTCGAGGTGACCCCAGTGATCGGCCCGCTCTTGCGGAGTGAGTTCCGGGAGCGGTTCATTCACGCGTTCCGCAGGGCTGCCACTGGCCGGGTCCGCACCTTCGGCGTCGCGCCCCCCGGAATCGGAGTCGTGGTGACCGGGAGGCTGCTCGTGCGCTGCTTCAGCCGGGCCGCCTGGCTGGCCCGTGCCCGCCTCGTGCCCCGAAGGGGCACTCTGTCCGGCATCGGTGTGACTGCCACCGGTGGGCCCGTCGCCGTGGCCACCGCCGCTGGGCCCGTCGCCGTGGCCACCGCCGCTGGGCGGTTCGTGGCTGGCTGAGGGGCCGTGTCCGAGGTCGTTGGCGTGACCCCCGGGGAGGTTGTCGCCGGCGTGGCCGGTGGGCATGTGGTCGCCGACTCCGCCTCCGGGGAGGTGGTTGCCGGCGTTGCCTCCGGGGAGGTTGTCGCCGATGTTGTTGCCAGGAAGGTTGTCGCCGGTGCGGCCGATGTCGCCGAGGTCGTTGCCGAAGCTGTCGCCGAGGTGGATGGCATGGTCGCCGGCGTTGGCACCGACGTGTGCCGTGTTGTCGGCGGTGTGGGCGCCCGCGCCGACCAGGGCCGGTTGCCTGTCGGGGGAGGGGGAGCCGGTGTGTGGGGTGTCCGCGCCGGTGTCCGGGGTGATGTCCGGGGAGGGTTCCGGGCGGGCGTCCGCGGCCTTTTGGACGATGTTGCCCTTGTCGTCGAGGAGGTTGCCCTCGCCGTCGAAGTACTGGGCCGGTGCGCCGGGCTCGGTGGGGAGTTTGGTGGCGCCCTCGGGCAGGACGGGCACGTCGTCGGGGAGCTTGATGTTGCCGTCGGGGAGCTTGACCGCCCCGTCCGGGGTCGCCGCCCCCTCGGGCAGGTGTATGGCGCCGTCGGGCAGCTTGAGGGAGCCCTCCGGCAGCACGATCGCATCATCCGGCAGCTTGGGGATCTCGATGTTGCCGATGCCTTTGAGGCCCTTGGCGATGTCGCCGATTTTGGAGATGCCGGCGCCTGCGCCCTTGGCGATGTAGGTCATGGGGTCGATGACCTTGCCGGCTTTGCCGGCGACGGAGAGGACCTTGGCGACGGCTCCGGCCTTGCCGGCTCCGGCTGCGGCGCCGCCTGCGCCGCCGGTGAAGACGGTGGTCAGGACGTTGAACGTGACGGCTCCTGCTGCCCGTCCGGGGTTCTTGACCCATTCGTCCCAGGCGACGAGTGCTTTGCCGGTTTCCTTCATTGCGGTGCGGGAGTCGCGGAGCCAGGAGGGGAGTTTGTCGTCGGGCAGGGTCCAGAAGAGGGTGCTGGCGCCGGGGATGGTGCTGATGGCGAGGCCGGTGGCGAGTTGGGCGAGGCCTTTCCAGGCCTGGCCCATGGCGTCCCAGCCGCCGAACCCGACCAGGGTGCCGAGGCCCTTGATGGTGCCCCAGATCCCGTCGACGATCAGGCCGTCCCAGACGAATGATTTGACCCAGTGGCCGACTTCCCAGACGTGGTGTTTCTCCTCCATGGGGTCGCCCCAGGGGAGTTTCGCGTTCTTGAGGTCGTCGGCGTTGAAGCCGTACTGGTCTTTTCGGTCGGATCCGTCGCCGGCGACCATCTGGGTTCCGCCGAACAGGGCGGTGATTTTGTTGTGGCAGGTGCGTTCGGCGGCCCAGAACGCGGCGACGGTGTTGGTGACGTCGTCGCGGAGCTGGTTGTGCTCGTCGATCTTGTCTTCGTCGTATTCCCAGTCGTCGTCGTCCTTGACCTTGTTCACGAAGTTCGTGGCGTCGGTCTTGAGCTGGGCGAGTTTGGTGACGAGGGGGCGGACTTCGGTGGCGTAGTCCGAGAGGGCGGTGGAGACTTTTTCCAGGTCGTCGCCGAAGGTGTCGGCGCGGTCCTGGACGGGTTTGGTGGAGTCGAAGAGTTTCTCGGCCTCGGGGGCTATGTAGTAGGCGGACAGGCCCTGGAACTGGGTGTGGACGTCCGAGCCGGTGCCGCGGATGTGCCCGGCGTCCGCCTTCAGCCCCGCGTAGTCCTTCTCCAGCTGGCCCAGATCACCGGTGAACTGCGGGATCGCCTCCGGCTTGATCACTTGGACCGCCCCCCGGACATGGTCAGATCACGATCTCGGTCCGTCGCACTCCACGCACCCTGCACACCCTGCGGCTTCGGATTCCACCCGGTCACCCAGCACACCCCCGTGCCCAACTACCCAACTGCCAAAAGTCCATCAAAGCGATCAGGCCATCTGCCCGCCCGCTCAGGTCAGCCGATGTTGTCGACGGCGGCCTTCGCGCGCGTGATGGTGTGCTGCGCGGTGCCGTCGTTCTTCTCCAGCGTCGTCTTCAGCAGCTGGATGATGCTCTTGACCTCCTGCGAGGCCCGGTTCCACCGCAGTTCCTTGCCGTGGTACTCGTCCGAGACGCCGTCCGCGGTGAAGTCCGCCATCGCCGCCTTGACCTGGCCGTCCCGCGCCGCGATCACTTCCTCCAGACGTGCGATCACGACCTGGATGTTGCCCTGCGCATCCGCCGACGCACCCGTGTCGTACGCACGACGGTCACTGCCACCAGCCATCAACAAACACTCCCCGTGAATTCATGAAATCAGCGAACCGGCGAAACTCGTTCGGTCTGTGCACCTTCGAGCAGGGCACAGGTCAGGTCAGCGTCCGCCGAAGCGGGCCGCGTCGAAGTTCGCCGCACCCTGCTGCTGCCGGGCGTTGTCACCCTGCTCCTGGTCACCCGAGCCGAACGCCTGCTCCATGCCCGACTGGCCACCCAGCAGCGCCGACAGCGAACCGTTCAACGCCGCCGTGATCTCGTCCGAACGGTTCTTGAACGAGTCGAACGCCACCCGCCCCGCACCGTTGAACTTCCCCTCCAACGGCGCAGCCGCCTGCACCAGCTGACGGATCAACGTGCCCAAGTCATCACTCGAACCACGCGACTTCGACGTCAGATTCGACAGAACCTGCGCCCCCATGTCGAACTTCATCCGCTTCCCCCTGCCACACCAACTGATCTGATACGACAATATCCTTACTGCTACGGCTCATCGCTTCAACCAGCGGCCCCCCGCTGTGACCAACACAGGACAGAGCCGGGCGACATCGATCGCGTGTGTCCCGGGCGAGCTCGCCGAGCAAGGTGGCGGGTGCAATCGCGTGGTCTTGGTATCCGCGGGAGCCCAGGCCCTCAGGTCGGGTTGGCCAGTCGCCTGACCACGTCCGCGTTCGGCGCCTCGGTCAGTGCCCCGGGCACGACGTGGCTGCTCTTCGTGGGGTCCGACTCCTGAATCATCTCGACCAGGGCGGCGGTCGGTGCGAGGCCTCGGGCCTTTGCGTCGTGGAGCTTCCTGGCCCATCTGGCGCCCTTGTTGAATGCCTCGTCACCGCCCGCCTTGCGGACTTCCCACCCGGCGGCGTCGTCCTCGTCGTTCGCCCATACGTAGCCGATCACCTGACCATGGCTGTCCGCCACTGTCAGGTACCGAACGGGCTTGTTGGACAGATGGCTGTAGCGCGGCGGCCCACCGGGCGCCACGTTGAACAACAGATCCTCGTTCAAGCGCGGATTGGGTCGCTGTTCCCTGTTCATAGGTGGAAGGTCAGCCCTTGCTCGCCAGTTCCTTGAGAACGTTGAGCGTCGGGGCTTCGGTCAGCGAGCCTGGCACGACACCGCTGCCCTTGATGTCGCTCGTGTCCCGGACCAGCTCCGCGAGCAGGGCGGTGGGTGCGAGCCCGCGGGACTTCGCGTCCCGCAGCTTCCTGAGCCACGCGGCACCGGCGTTGATCTCGTTGGGCCCGAGCCCCGGCGGTGTCACCCAGCCGGCGGCGTCGCCCTCGTCGTTCGCCCACACATACCCGAGTGTCTCGCCGCTGTCGGCGGCCACCCGCACGTACTGCACAGGCCCCTGCGCGACACGGTTGTAGCGGGGCGGCCCGGCGACCCGCTTGAGCTGCATGTCCTCTTCGAAGCGCGGATTGGGTTGGTTCTCGCTGGTCATGAGTGTTTCCTCTGTCACTTCGGCAGGACTTCGCCGTATACCTGGACCTTGCCGGCTTCGTCCAGGAAGACCCGGGTCACCCGGTACTCGGAGCCACGTCCGAGAAGGATCTCACGCTCGTCCACGCCGTACTTGCTGACCTTCTCCAGCCACAGCGCGGGCGTCCCCTTCGGGACCCGCAGGTGGAAGATGGCTGGCTTGCCCTTGAAGCTCGGAACGGGGTGGTTGCCGAGCGACGTGGAGAAGTAGCCCTCGTCGGTGAAGGTGCCGCCCTGCATGTCCAGGGGCGAGTCGAGGTCGAGGTGGTCGATACCCGTGCCACGCACGACCATGACGTCCTCCGGGACGGGGCGGGTCGACATCACCCGGTCCATCTCGCTGATGTCGTGCAGCACCTCGGGCCTCGGGCCGCAGTAAGGGTCGCCACGCAGGTAGCCGTTCATGTCCTTGTACGAGGGGAACGAGTCGCCCGTGTAGTCCCGGAGCGCCTGCTGCGCGGACGGGTCCAGGTCCCTCACGTAGTCGTTCCAGTACTCCCGGCCGTAGTCGATCGCATCCATGTCATCGGCGAACGGAACAGTGCCATCGGACAGTTCGGCTGCGGCGACCTGGTGCTTCTCGGCAGTGGTGAGGGCGTCGAAGTCGGCTTCCGACACATGCGGGGTGTACTTGAAGTCGCCTGCCGCACTTCCGACACCCGGACCGTCGGTACCGGGGTGGCTGCCCGTCGCCGCGTCGTCGGCGCCGTGCAGCGCGTCTCCGGCGGCGCCGTGCGGGTCGACATGCCCGCCGGTGTCCCCGGCGTGCGCGGCGTCGTCGGCGTGTGCAGCCGCGTCGTCGGCGTGTGCGCCGCTGTGCGGGGCGTCGTGCCCGTGCGTGCCCGGCACGTCGTGTCCCGGGCCGTGCGGGGTCGTGCCCGGCACGTCGTGCCCTGCGCCCGCCGGGAGGTGGTCACCGGGTACATGCGCTGCCGGTCCGCCGGGTACGTGCCCCGTGGGGCCGCCCGGTACGTGGCCCGCCGGATCGAACGCCGCCGGGGCGGGTCCGAAGGAGCCGCTCGGTACGTGTGCGGCCGGTCCGCCGGGTACGTGGCCTGCGGGGCCGCTGGGTACGTGGCCTGCCGGGTCGAAGGACGCCGGGGCGGGTCCGAAGGAGCCGTTCGGTACGTGTGCGGCCGGTCCGCCGGGTACGTGGCCTGCCGGGTCGAAGGACGCCGGGGCGGGTCCGAACGAGCCGTTCGGTACGTGTGCGGGTGCTCCGCCCGGGACATGGCTGCCCGTACTCGGGACATGGCTGTCCGCGCCACCAGGCACATTGTCGAAGCCGCCCGCATGGACTCCCGGCCCTGCCGTCGGCTGAATCTGCCAGGACGTCGGCAGGCCCGACGTTCCCGGCACGGTGGCGTGCGGGATCGTGCTGTTGGGGGGAATCAGGTTGCCGTTGGGGTCCAGAAGGTGCCCGTCGGGCAACTGGAACGAGCCGTCGGGCAGCTTGGGGATCTCGATGTTGCCGATGCCTTTGAGGCCCTTGGCGATGTCGCCGATTTTGGAGATGCCGGCGCCTGCGCCCTTGGCGATGTAGGTCATGGGGTCGATGACCTTGCCGGCTTTGCCGGCGACGGAGAGGACCTTGGCGACGGCTCCGGCCTTGCCGGCTCCGGCTGCGGCGCCGCCTGCGCCGCCGGTGAAGACGGTGGTCAGGACGTTGAACGTGACCGCGCCCGCTGCCCGTCCGGGGTTCTTGCCCCACTCGTCCCACGCCACCAGCGCCTTGCCGGTTTCCTTCATCGCGGTGCGGGAGTCGCGGAGCCAGGAGGGGAGTTTGTCGTCGGGCAGGGTCCAGAAGAGGGTGCTGGCGCCGGGGATGGTGCTGATGGCGAGGCCGGTGGCGAGTTGGGCGAGGCCTTTCCAGGCCTGGCCCATGGCGTCCCAGCCGCCGAACCCGACCAGGGTGCCGAGGCCCTTGATGGTGCCCCAGATCCCGTCGACGATCAGGCCGTCCCAGACGAATGATTTGACCCAGTGGCCGACTTCCCAGACGTGGTGTTTCTCCTCCATGGGGTCGCCCCAGGGGAGTTTCGCGTTCTTGAGGTCGTCGGCGTTGAAGCCGTACTGGTCTTTTCGGTCGGATCCGTCGCCGGCGACCATCTGGGTTCCGCCGAACAGGGCGGTGATTTTGTTGTGGCAGGTGCGTTCGGCGGCCCAGAACGCGGCGACGGTGTTGGTGACGTCGTCGCGGAGCTGGTTGTGCTCGTCGATCTTGTCTTCGTCGTATTCCCAGTCGTCGTCGTCCTTGACCTTGTTCACGAAGTTCGTGGCGTCGGTCTTGAGCTGGGCGAGTTTGGTGACGAGGGGGCGGACTTCGGTGGCGTAGTCCGAGAGGGCGGTGGAGACTTTTTCCAGGTCGTCGCCGAAGGTGTCGGCGCGGTCCTGGACGGGTTTGGTGGAGTCGAAGAGTTTCTCGGCCTCGGGGGCTATGTAGTAGGCGGACAGGCCCTGGAACTGGGTGTGGACGTCCGAGCCGGTGCCGCGGATGTGCCCGGCGTCCGCCTTCAGCCCCGCGTAGTCCTTCTCCAGCTGGCCCAGATCACCGGTGAACTGCGGGATCGCCTCCGGCTTGATCACTTGGTCTGCACTCCGGGCTTGGTGAGATCCAGATCGGGCACACCGAGCGCCTTGCGCTGGGACTCGGCGGCCATCTCCAGGTCGCCGTTGAGGTAGGCGGTCGTCGCGTCGACCGCACCGGTCAGCGACTTCCCGGCCCGTGCCGCGATGAACTTCAGGTCGCTCGTGGCGTGTTCGGCGTACTGAGACAACGCCAGTGCGACGAGACCACCGGCCGCCTTCTCGCCGTCCTTGCCCCCGCCGTCGCCGCCCTCGGCGGTGATCGTGCCCGCACTCGTCGCCGCCGACGTCAGATGCTCGCCGTACGACTTCGCGTACGTCTCGATCTTCCCTGCCGTCTCACCCGTCGTCTTCAGCACGCCCTGAATACCCTGCGGCTTCAGATCCCACCCGGTCATGCGCTACCTCATGCTCCCCGTTACCGCCTGGCGCCCGCTCAGGTCAGCCGATGTTGTCGACGGCGGCCTTCGCGCGCGTGATGGTGTGCTGCGCGGTGCCGTCGTTCTTCTCCAGCGTCGTCTTCAGCAGCTGGATGATGCTCTTGACCTCCTGCGAGGCCCGGTTCCACCGCAGTTCCTTGCCGTGGTACTCGTCCGAGACGCCGTCCGCGGTGAAGTCCGCCATCGCCGCTTTGACCTGGCCGTCCCGCGCCGCGATCACTTCCTCCAGACGTGCGATCACGACCTGGATGTTGCCCTGCGCATCCGCCGACGCACCCGTGTCGTACGCACGACGGTCACTGCCACCAGCCATCACAAACCCCTACCCCTCGAAAGATCAGCGTCCGCCGAAGCGGGCCGCGTCGAAGTTCGCCGCACCCTGCTGCTGCCGGGCGTTGTCACCCTGCTCCTGGTCACCCGAGCCGAACGCCTGCTCCATGCCCGACTGACCACCCAGCAGCGCCGACAGCGAACCGTTCAACGCCGCCGTGATCTCGTCCGAACGGTTCTTGAACGAGTCGAACGCCACCCGCCCCGCACCGTTGAACTTCCCCTCCAACGGCGCGGCCGCCTGCACCAGCTGACGGATCAACGTGCCCAAGTCATCACTCGAACCACGCGACTTCGACGTCAGATTCGACAGAACCTGCGCCCCCATGTCGAACTTCATTCGCTTCCCCCTGCCACACCAGCTGATCCCATAGGACGCCATCCTTGCGAACCCTGGCCAGGCGGTGCAACCGAGGGGCCCCGCTGTGACCAACACATGACAGATCTGCGGGGGACCCAATGCGCCCGAACAAGGACATCGGCGAACGAATGTTTTTCAGTGCCGTCCCGCCAGCCGGTCCGCCGCCTTGGCGATCGGGTCGGTGGTGGCTTCGGCCGAGGTGAGTTCGCGGCGGTCCGCGGTGCGGTAGGCCGCGTACATGCCGTGGACGCCGATCCAGCGGAAGGGTTCCGGTTCCCAGCGGCGGACGTTGTGGTTGACCCAGGGGAGGGTGGTCAGGTCGGTGGGGCCCGACTGGCCGGAGTCCTGCTGGATCAGGTCGCGCAGGGTGCGGGCGGCGAGGTTGGTGGTGGCGACGCCGGAGCCGACGTAGCCGCCGGCCCAGCCGAGTCCGGTGGAGCGGTCGAGGGTGACCGTGGCGCACCAGTCGCGGGGGACGCCGAGGACGCCGGACCAGGCGTGGTCGATGCGGGCGCCCGCGGTGGTGGGGAAGAAGCGGACCAGGATCTCGCGGAGGGCCTCGATGGTGGCGGGCTGGGTGCGCGCTGTGTCGTTGAAGTGGGCGGCAGCCGAGCCGAAACGGTAGGGGACGCCCCGGCCGCCGAGTGCGATGCGGTCGTCGGCGGTGCGCTGGGCGTACATGTAGGCGTGGGCCATGTCGCCGAGCGTCTCGCGGCCGTCCCAGCCGATGGTGTCCCAGACCGACTTCGGGAGCGGTTCGGTGGCGATCATCGAGGAGTTCATCGGGAGCCAGGTGCGCTTCTGGCCCTTGAGGTTGGCCGTGAAGCCCTCGGTGCAGCGCAGGATGTACGGGGCGCGGACGGTGCCGTACGGGGTGTGGGCGTGCTTGGGTTTGATCTCGGTGACGGGGGTCGACTCATGGATGGTGACGCCGAGCGCCTCGACGGCGTCGGCGAGCCCCTTGACGAGTTTGACCGGGTGCAGGCGGGCGCCGTGCGGCGTCCAGGAGGAGCCGACGGCTCCGGTGACGCGGATGCGTTCGGCGGTCTCGCGGGCGCCGCGCAGGACCCGGTCGGTCTCGCCGAAGGCGATCTCGACGGAGTGGAAGTCCTTGAGGCGGGCCAGCTGGGCCGGTGTGCAGGCCACTTCGAGGACGCCGCCCTGGTGGATGTCGGCGTCGATGTTCTCTTCGGCGGCGACGCGTACGACCTCGTCGACGGTGTCGTTCATCGCCTTCTGGAGGCGGACGGCGGCGTCGTGGCCGTGGAGTTTCGCGTAGCGGTCGCGGCCTGCGATGCCGTTGTAGAGCCAGCCGCCGTTGCGGCCGGAGGCGCCGTAGCCGCAGAACTTCGCCTCGAGGACGGTGATGTTCAGGAAGGGGACGGCCTTCTTGAGGTAATACGCCGTCCAGAGTCCGGTGTATCCGCCGCCGACGATGCAGACGTCTGCGGTGGTGTCGCCGGGCAGGGGCTCACGCGGGACGGGCGTGCCTTGGTCCGCGTACCAGAACGATATTCCGCCGTTGACCGTGCTGACGGTGCTCATGTTGCCCCTGCTTGTTTGTGTGCAGCCGAGTTCCTGTGGGGCGGGACGTTACTGCGCGGAGGCGGTTCCGTCCTCCCCCGGGTGAGCGGATAGCACGCGAGGCCGATGAGGACGGCGGTGATGTGGCCGAGGTCGGTGAAGGTGCGGTCGGTGAGGAGGGGGATGCCGTAGACGACGAGGACGGCGAAGAGGTAGGCGTACCGCCAGGGTCGGGGGGCGTGGTACGTGAGGACGGCGACGACGCCCGCGAGTGCGTAACTGACCCCGACGTCCAGCGTGTTGACCGCGGACACGGGTGCCTGTCCGTGGCGGACGGCCCAGGCGAGGACGCCCTCGCTGACGAGGGTGGCCAGGACGTGCGCGAGCGCGGCGACCGCGAACCAGCGCAGCGTGCCGAGCCAGCGTTCGGCAGGGGCGTGGAAGGCGGTGAAGAGGAAGGCGTACGGGAACCACTTGCCGCCGTCGATCCAGAAGGCGCTGGAGATGAGGACGCGTACCGGGTCGCGGACCAGCTCGTGGATGTTGGTCGAGTGTTGACGCAGGAAGTCCTCCTCGAAGTCGGGGGACATCTGATGCACCACGACGGTGGTGACGAAGAGGATCGCCAGCCAGATGTACGTGCCGGGCGCGCTGCGGATCCAGAAGTGGACGGCGCGCAGGGTGCGCGTCGGGAGGGGGAGCGGGTTCGTGGGCGGGGCCGGGCTGCTGGGGGGCATAACCGATTGACGCACGGGCCTACGATCGGGTGCGTGATTGACATTCCGGACGCGCTGATCGCCACCCGGTCCAAGGACAGCGGCGAGACCGGGCGGGCGTTCCTGGCCGCGCTCCCGGGGCTCGCGGACCGGTTCCTGGGCGAGTGGGGGCTGCGGCTGGACGGGGCCGCGATGCACGGGATGTGCGCGCTGGTGCTGCCGGTGGTCCGCGCGTCGGACGGCCGGCGGGCGGCGCTGAAGCTCCAGGCAGCGGACGAGGAGACGGCGGGGGAGCCGGTCGCTCTGCGTGCGTGGGGCGAGGCGGGCGCCGGGGCGGTGGGACTGCTCGGCCACGACGTCGGGACCGGCACGATGCTGCTGGAACGGCTGGACGAGCGGCGGCCGCTGTCGGCTGTGGCGGACGAGCGGGCGGCGGTCGAGGTGCTCGCGGGGCTGTTGGCCCGGCTGACATCCGTACCGGCGCCGGACGGGCTGCGACGGCTGGGGGATGCCGTGGAGCGGATACTGGACGGGGTGGAGCGGGCGGTGGCGGGGCTGGCGGACGCGGAGGAGCGGCGACTGCTGGTGGACTGTGCGGCGGCCGTACGGGAGGTGGCGGGCGAGCCGGGGGACCGGCTGCTCCACTGGGACCTGCACTACGACAACATCCTGGCCGGACGGGCGGAGGAGGGCCGGGCGCACGAGTGGGTCGCGCTGGACCCGAAACCGCTGGCCGGGGACCCCGGCTTCGATCTGATGCCCGCCCTGCACAACCGGTTCGACGCGTCGACGGTGCGGTGGCGGTTCGACCTGATGACGGAGGTCCTCGGTCTTGACCGGGAGCGGGCGCGTGCCTGGACGCTGGGGCGGGCGCTGCAGAACAGCATCTGGGACGTGACGGACGGGGAGAGCCGTTTGGGGCCGGAGCAGGCGGAGATCGCCCGGCAGCTGCTGGGCCGGGGGTAGAGGGAAGTCGGTGGCGGCGGCTGCTTACGCTGCCCCCATGATTCGTACTGCTACTGCTGCCGATGTCCCTGTCATCCATTCCATGGTCCGCGAACTCGCCGAGTACGAGAAGGCGCTCCACGAGGCGAACGCCACCGAGGAGCAACTGCACGAGGCGTTGTTCGGCGAGCGGCCCGCGGCGTATGCGCACATCGCCGAGTCGGACGAGGACGGGGAGATCGTGGGCTTCGCGCTCTGGTTCCTGAACTTCTCGACGTGGCGCGGGGTGCACGGCATTTACCTGGAGGACCTGTACGTACGCCCCGACCGGCGCGGCGGCGGGCACGGCAAGGCGCTGCTGAGGGAGCTGGCGCGGATCTGTGTGGAGCGGGGGTACGAGCGTCTGGAGTGGTCGGTGCTGAACTGGAACGCCCCGTCCATCGCGTTCTACGAGTCGCTGGGCGCGCGGCCGCAGGACGAGTGGACGGTGTACCGGCTGACGGACGGGGCGCTGGCGGAGCTCGGCGGCTGACCTTCCCTTAGGTCCTGTCGTCGGACTGCCGTCTGCGGACGACGACGGCGGTTCGACAAGAGCCCTCAGAGCCTGTCGGGTGACCTCTGATCGGGCGGCCACGCCCTGGCACGCACGCTTCCCGCGTTGCCGAAATGTCCTAGTAGCTCCTTCCCCAAGCTCTCAGCTTCGTTCGAGCAGGGGAGACCCCATCCGAGGACATCCCGCCGCCTTGGAATCGCACGCACCAGGCCACGTCCGCTATCCGATCGAAGGTCACCCGACAGGCTCTCAGGGGACGAGGACGACCTTGCCCATCGTGCCGCGCGTCTCCAGGGCGCGGTGGGCGGCGGCCGCCTCGGCGAGCGGGAAGCGCTGGACGGCGGGACGCAGGCGGCCCGCGGCGGCTTCGGCGAGCGAGCGTTCTTCGAGGACGCGCAGGCCGCCCGCCTTCTGCATCATCGCCGGGCCGAGGACGCCCCGGGAGGTGATGCCGCGTTCGGCGAGCTCCTCGTCGGTGAAGGTGAGCGGGGACCCGTCGTGAAGTCCCTCGCCGGACCAGCCGAAGACGATGTGCTGCCCGCCCTTGCCGAGGAGGTCGACGGCGGTGCGCGCGGTGACGCCGCCGACGGAGTCGTAGACGACGGTGGCGCGGCGGCCGAGGCCGTCGAGGTAGGTATGGACCCGGGCCGGCCAGTCGGGGAGGGTGTAGTCGACGGCGAGGTCGGCGCCGTTGTCCTTCACCGCCGCGACCTTGGCGGGTCCGCCGGCGAGGCCGATGACGGTGGCTCCGGCGTGCTTGGCGTACTGGACGAGCAGGGTGCCGATGCCGCCCGCCGCGGCGGGGACGACGGCGACCGAGTCGGGGCCGAGCTCGGTGAACTGCAGGATGCCCAGGGCGGTGCGGCCGGTGCCGATCATGGCGACGGCCTCGGCCTCGTCGAGGCCGGGCGGGATCGGGTGGAGCTTGTCGGCGTCGGTGACGGTGAGTTCGGCGTAGCCGCCGGGGGCCATGCCGAGGTGGGCGACGACGTGCCTGCCCAGCCAGCCGGGGTCGGTGCCCTCACCGAGCGCGTCGACCGTTCCGGCGACTTCGCGGCCGGGGACGGTGGGCAGCTCGGCGGGGGCCGGGAACGGCCCTGTCATGCCCTCGCGCAGGGCGGTGTCGAGGAGGTGCACACCGGCCGCGGCGACGGCGATCCGGACCTGGCCGGGGCCGGGCACCGGGTCGTCGGCCGTCTCGTACGTGAGGTTCTCGGCGGGTCCGAAGGTGTGGAGGCGGACGGCATGCATGGTGGGCTCCCCAGGTCGGCTGGCTCTCGGGGATCACCCTCCGACCTCAACCCTGCTCGAGGTCAAGGGCGGGTCGGGACGTCCGGGACCGTGCGCTCGCTCCGACGGCGAGCAGGGCCGCTTCCAGCCCGCTGTTGAACGACACCTCGCTGAGCAGTCCGGGCGCGGCGACCTGGTCGCCCGCCAGGTAGATGCCGTCGCCGCGGTCGATGGCGGGACGGTCCCGCCAGGTGGCGCCGGGCCGGTCGACCGCGCCCGTACGGCCGACGGCAAGGGCCTCGCGCCGCCACTCGATGCGGTCGCGCCAGCCCGGGTGGCCGAAGTCGAGGAGCTCTTCGGCGCGGGCGATTCCGGCGGCCTTCGACTCGCCGGGGGCGACGGGGAACTGGCCCTGGACGAGCCGTCGGCCCGCCGGGGCGAGGGTGCGCTCCTGGGCGCTGCTGTGCTTTCCCGGTGGACGCCCCGGGACCTCCTGTTCGATCCAGCCGGGGGCGTCCAGGTCACAGACGGCGGACGCGTCGCCGCGCCGGGTGCGCAGGGCCAGGTCGATGAGGGCGGTCCTGCCGCTGTCCCAGGTCAGGGTGGGGTCGTTGAGCAGGCCGCGGGCGGCGTCGAGGGAGGTGGCGACGACGACCGGGCCGGTCCGGGCCAGGGTGTCGAGGGTGCCCGGGGCGATCCGGGTCGCCGTCTCGATCCGGACGCTCATGTTCCAGGCGCGGGCGGCCATCCGGTCGATGATCTGCGCCCAGCCGCCGACCGGGTGGCGCGCCTCGGGCGGCAGCGCGGCGGCGCGGCGCAGCCGTTCCTGGACGAACGCGGCGGAGAGCGAACCGGGGTCGTGGTGGAAGAGCGCGACGGCGGCGTAGTGCGCGGCCGCGCGGGCGGTCTCCTCGCCGGCCCGGCCGGTGGCCCAGGTACGGAAGTCGGTGTCGACGGGGGCCTGTCCGGCGCGGCGGCGGGTGAGCCGGAGGAGGCCGGGGGGCGGGGTGCGGCGCAGGGTGCCGCCCAGCCGGAAACGGAGCCGGGTGGCTCGGAGGAGCGGCACCGTGGCGACCGGGCCGATGAGATCGCGCTGTGCGAGCCAGGCCCAGTGCGGTCCGTGGCGGTAGAGGGCGTGGGGTCCTTCGTTGGTGCGGTACGGGCCCTCGGTGGTCCTGGCGCGGCCGCCGAGCGTGTGGTGGGCCTCGTGGACTGTCACCAGGGCGCCGGACTCGGCGGCTGTGATCGCTGCGGTGAACCCGGCGAGTCCGCCGCCGATGATGTGGATGCGCTGCATGCGTCCCTGTCTCCTCGTCGTCGTGAACGATGACAAAGAGGTGACGTCCGAAGAGGGCCTGGGTGTGACATCGGCGCGGGGGCGTTGTCAGTGGCGTGGGTCACGATGGGGCCATGGCACGTAACAGCAGGAGTGGTGGCGGGAAGGATGCCGTGGCGGCGGCGCGGCGGCCGGAGGTGCGGTTGCCGCCGCTCGTTCCGTACGACGGGGAGGGGCTGGAACCGGACGGGGACTATGACGGTGTGCGGTTCGAGGGGACGGACTTCGCGGACGAGTCGGGTCCGGGCGCCCGGTTCATGGACTGTGCGCTGGAGGGATGCGCGCTCGACCGTACGGAGCTGATCAGGGCCCGCTTCATCGACTCGGTCCTGACGGGGGTGCGGGGGGTGGGCACCGATCTCGCGGGGGCGTCGCTGCGCGATGTGGAGGTGGTGGACGCGCGGCTGGGCGGGGTGCAGCTGCACGGCGCGGTGCTGGAGAGGGTCCATGTGCGCGGCGGGAAGATCGACTATCTGAACCTGCGCACAGCACGGCTGAAGGACGTGGTCTTCGAGGGCTGTGTGCTGTCGGAGCCGGACTTCGGGGACGCGCAGCTGGTGCGAGTGGAGTTCCGGGACTGTGTGCTGAAACGGGCCGACTTCAGTTCGGTACGGATGGAGTCGGTGGACCTGCGGACGGCCGCCGAGCTGGACATCGCGCGTGGGGTGGAGCGGCTGGCGGGGGCGGTGATCAGCCCGGTGCAGCTGATGGAACTGGCCCCGGCGTTCGCGGCGCAGATCGGGGTGCGGGTGGAGGCGTAGGGGGTGTGCCCGGATCTGCTCGTCAGACCCGGGGGAAGCGGGCCTGGAGGTCCCAGATCACGGGGTTGTCGGCGAGCCCCTCGTGCATGTCGGCGAGGTCCGCGATCAGGTCGTGCAGGAAGTCGCGGGCCTCGCGGCGCAGCAGGGAGTGGCTGAAGGTGAGCGGGGGTTCGTCGCCGGGCATCCAGTCGGCTTCGACATCGACCCAGCCGAAGCGGCGCTCGAAGAGCATCCGGTCGGACGACTCAGTGAAGTCCAGCTCGGCGAACTGCCGCCGGTGCGAGCGGCTGCCGCGGGGGTCCTGGTCGATCTGCTCGACGATGTCGCAGAGCGCCCAGGCGAAGTCGAGCACGGGCACCCATCCCCAGGCTGTGGATACCTCGCGGTCCGCCTTGGTGTCCGCGAGGTAGACGTCCCCGGAGAACAGATCGTGCCGCAGGGCGTGGACGTCCGCGCGGCGGTAGTCGGTCTGCGGGGGATCGGGGAAGCGTCGGGAGAGGGAGTAGCCGATGTCGAGCACAGTTCGATGGTGTCATGCCCGGGGGTGCGTCAACGCCGGAGCGGCGGGTTGCCCCACGTCCCACGGCCCCGGGACCGCGGGCGCGTGGCGCTGCGGCGGTCCTTGTCGCAGGCGGCCCGGCTCACGGCAGCAGCCGCTGCTCCTTCGCCACGGCCACGGCGCCCGCGCGGGTGTCGACGCCGAGTTTGTCGTAGATGCGGCCCAGGTGCGTCTTGACCGTGGCCTCGCTGATGAACAGGGCCCGGGCGATGTCCCGGTTGCCCAGGCCCTGGGACAGCTGGCCCAGGATGTCGCGTTCGCGGTCGGTGAGCGTCGGCAGGGGACGGCGCATGCGGGCCATGACACGGCTGGCGACCGGTGGGGAGAGGGTGGTGCGGCCCTGGGCCGCCGAGCGGATCGCGGCGAACAGTTCCTCCGGGCGTTCCGCCTTCAGCAGATAGCCGGTGGCGCCCGCCTCGATGGCGCGGGTGATGTCGGCGTCCGTGTCGTACGTCGTGAGGACGAGGACGTGGACGCCGGTCGCCGCGATGCGACGGGTGGCCTCGACGCCGTCGATTCCTTCGCCCAGTTGGAGGTCCATCAGGACGACGTCCGGGGTGAGCCGGGCGGCCAGGGCGACGGCTTCCTCGCCGCTTCCCGCCTCGCCGACGACCTCGATGTCCGGTTCGCTGCCGAGGAGGGCGAGCAGTCCGGCGCGTACGACGGCGTGGTCGTCGCAGAGCAGGATCCGTACGGCGGGTGAGGTCATGAGGGTTCCTCCGACGAGGGCGACGGGGCGGGGGCGGGCAGGGGTACCGCGGCGGAGACGACGGTTCCCTCGCCCGGTGCCGATTCGATCGTGAGCGTGCCGCCGAGCTGGTGCAGCCGGGCGCGTATCGCGGGCAGCCCGTGGCCGCGTACGCCCGCTGCCGGACGCAGGGCGGCCGGTGCGGGCGGGGTGAAGCCGCGGCCGTTGTCGGCGATGTCCAGGACGGTCCGGTCGTCCAGGTGGGTCAGTGTCAGCGCGGCCTCCGTGGCGTCCGCGTGCTCCCTCACATTGGCCAGCGCGCCCTGGGCGATGCGCAGCAGTGCGGACTGCACCCGGTCGGGCAGTGCCGCGTGCGGCGTCCCCTCCACATGGCAGCGGACCGTGAACAGCCCCTGGCCCTGCACCGTTTCGCGGGCGGCCAGTGCGTGCAGCGCCGCCTCCAGGCCGCCGCCCTCCGCGAGATCGGCCGGTGCCAGGTCGTGGACGAAGCGGCGGGCTTCGGCGAGGTTGCGTTCGGCGATGCCTGTGGCCGTACGGACGTGGCGGCGGGCGGTCGCCTGGTCCGCGTCCCAGGTGCGGTCCGCGGCCTGGAGCAGCATCTGCTGGCTGGACAGGCCCTGCGCGAGGGTGTCGTGGATCTCCATGGAGAGCCGCTGGCGTTCGGCGAGGGTGCCTTCGCGGCGTTCGGTGGCGGCGAGTTCGCGGCGGGTACGCAGCAGATCGTCGATCAGTTCGCGCTGGTGCACGGCCTGGCGCTGCATATGGACGAAGACCGCGGTCGCGATGGCCGCCACGGCGGGGGGCGCGAGTACCAGATTCGGGTCGAAGCCGTGGGCCAGCCGCAGCTGCGCGGCCACGACGAACACGGTGAGCAGGGCGACGAGGGCGAGCGCGGCGCGCGGCGGGAGCAGCCGCAGCCCGGTGTAGAAGAGCGGCACCGCGCACCAGGCGAAGCTCGGCGCGAGGACGACGAGCACCATCCACACGGCCACGAGCACGGCGAGCCAGGCCAGCCGGCGCGGGGTGGGGCGTGAGCCGAGCACCGGGCCCAGCAGATACAGCGCGGCGAGCGCGACGGACAGCGCGATGATCCACGGGGTGCGGTCCTCGCCCGGGTGGCGGAGCAGGAAGCGGGCCAGGGAGGCGCCGAGCAGCAGGAAGAACGCGGCGTGCATGAGCAGCGCGAGCCACCGGGCATCCGGGTCGGCGGCTTCGGTTGGGTGCTCCACCTCGTACCTCGTCCTCCCTGCCGACTGCCGAAGAGCTGCTGCTGACCTGCGCAGATACATCCATGGTGACCCGGTGGGGCCACCCCCGCATCAACCGATCGGCTGATGGGGCCGTCAGCCGTCCTGCCCGCGGTGTCGAGCCGGTACGTCGACGTTACGGGACCGGATCCGGCCGGAGGATCGAACGCAGAGCCGGACACCGCCTGACCGGAACACCGCCTGACCGGAACACCGCCCGGGCGGAAACACCGTCGAATCGTCGAGGAGCCCCACCATGAAGAAGATGTCGCTGCGCACCCGTGTCCTCACCGGTGCTGTCGTCGCCGCCGCGCTCGGTGCCGGAACCTTCGGTGCCATGTCCGCGAGCGCCTCCGCCCCGGCCGCTGCCCCGGCCGCCGCCGTCACGGCCGACACGGCGAACCGGAACCTCCAGCAGACCACCCATCTGACCGTCGCCGCCGCCACCGAGGCCGCGCGCGCGGCCCTCGACGCCGCCGAGAAGGAGAACCAGCGTGTCTCGGTCGCCGTCGTCGACCGGAACGGCAACACCGTCGTGACGCTGCGCGGCGACGGCTCCGGCCCGCAGGCGTACGAGTCCGCCGAGAAGAAGGCGTACACCGCCGTCTCCTGGAACGCCCCCACCTCCGTGCTCGCCGGCCGTCTGGCGCAGGCCCCGAACCTGAAGGACATCCCTGGCACCCTGTTCCTCGCGGGCGGCGCCCCGGTGCAGGTCAAGGGTGCACCGGTGGCCGGCATCGGAGTGGCCGGTGCCCCCAGCGGCGACCTCGACGAGAAGTTCGCCCAGGCGGGCGTCGCCGCGCTCGCGAAGTAGGACAGCCGACCACAGCCCGGGAGAGACCACGGATGAACGCCCTCGATCACGACCTGCTCCGAGCCGCGCGCACCGGTGACGCCGATGCCGCACGCACCGCGATCGAGGGCGGCGCCCGCGTCGACGCCCGCGACGAGGAGCGGCGTACCCCGCTGCTCCTCGCCGTCCACGGCGACCACGTCGAGCTCGCACGGCTGCTCGTCGAGGCGGGTGCGGACCCCGATGCGCAGGACCGGCGCGAGGACAGTCCCTGGCTGGCGACCGGCGTCACCGGCAGCGTCGCGATGCTGCGCACCCTGCTGCCGGCCGGTCCCGATCTGAAGCTCCGTAACCGGTTCGGCGGCATCGCGCTGATCCCGGCGAGCGAGCGCGGCCATGTCGGTTACGTACGGGAGCTGCTCCGCGTCACGGACATCGATGTCGACCACGTCAACCGGCTCGGCTGGACCGCCCTGCTGGAGGCCGTGATCCTGGGCGACGGCGGCCGGGCGCACCAGGAGATCGTCGAACTGCTGCTGGCGGCGGGCGCGACCCCCGGTCTGCCGGACGGCGACGGGGTGACGGCGCTGGAACACGCGGAGCGGCGCGGGTTCGCGGAGATCGCGGCGCTGCTGCGGAACCGGGATCCGAGGTGAGCATCCGCCGATCCGCCAAACCGACATTCCGCACATAGGATCATCGGTGTGCGCCCCACCGCTCTGATCCTGGCCCTCGCCACGACCACCGTCGTCTCCCTCACCGCCGGCTGCTCCGGCGGTGTGGAGGGCACCCCCGGCGCCGCCGGTCTGCGCGACCCGAACTTCCCGAAGGCCGGCAACGGCGGGTACGACGTCACCCATTACGACCTCACCTTCGACGTCGACCCGGCCGCCCAGCACCTGATCGGCACTGCCGTGATCACCGCGCGCGCCACCCAGGACCTCAGCGCCTTCAATCTCGATCTGGCCGGGCTGACCGTCGAGTCTGCGCAGGTCGAGGGGCGCCCGGCCGCCGTCAACCGGGCGGCCCACGAACTGACGCTGCGCCCCGATGCCGAGGTGGAGAGCCACCTCCACAAGGGCAGGACGTTCCGCACGGTCGTCCGCTACTCCGGCTCCCCGCTGACCCTCACCGACCCGGACAACTCGAAGGAGGGCTGGCTGCGGACGGCGGACGGATCGGTGGCGCTCGGTGAGCCGGTCGGGGCGATGGCCTGGTTCCCCGGCAACAACCACCCGAGCGACAAGGCGTCCTACGACCTCACGGTCACCGTTCCCAAGGGCCTGACCGCCGTGTCCAACGGCGAGCTGACGTCCCGCAGGACCTCCGGTGGCACCACCACGTACCACTGGCACACCGCCGCGCCCATGGCGACCTATCTCGCGACGCTCGCCATCGGACGCTTCGACACGAAGGCGTCGACGACCCCCGACGGCATCAAGGTGTTCACGGCCGTGGACCCGAAGTCGGCGGCGGCGAGTGCCCGGACCCTGGCCCGGATCCCCGAGGTCGTGCAGTGGGAGGCCGAGCGCTTCGGGCCGTATCCGTTCTCCTCGACCGGTGCGATCGTCGACCGCCCGAACGACGCCGGGTATGCGCTGGAGACCCAGAACCGTCCGTTCTTCCCCGGCCCGCCGGACGTCGGGCTCCTCGTCCACGAGATGTCCCACCAGTGGTTCGGGGACTCCGTCACGCCCGAGAGCTGGCGGGACATGTGGCTCAACGAGGGTTTCGCGACGTACGCGGAGTGGCTGTGGCAGGCGGACAAGGAGGGCGTCCCCGTCCAGGACAGCTTCGACCGCGCCTTCGCGAGCGATGCCAACTGGGCTTTCCCGCCGGCCGATCCGCCGACGGCCGCGGACATCTCGCAACCGCCGGTGTACGGGCACGGGGCGATGGTGATCCACAAGATCCGGCAGGCGGTGGGCGACGACGAGCGGTTCTTCGCCCTCGTCAGGGGCTGGACGAAGGCGCACCGGCACGGCAACGCGTCGACGGCCGACTTCACCGCCTATGTGGAGAAGACGACCGGCCGGGATCTGACGGACCTGTGGAACACCTGGCTGTACGGCAGGAGCCGGCCTGCCGCGAAGGGCTGACCGGCTCCCGGAACCGCAGAGGCAGGGGCTACTTCACGTTGATTCCGGACCAGGCGGCGGCGACGGCCGCGTACTCCGCGCCCCCCGCCCCGTACAGATCGGTCGCCGCCTTCAGGGTCGCGGTCCGCGCCCCGGCGTAGTCGGTGGTCGACGTCATGTAGGTGGAGAGGGCCCGGTACCAGATCTGAATGGCCTTGTCGCGCCCGATCCCCGTGACTGTGGAGCCGTTGGAGGTCGGAGAGTTGTAGGAGACCCCGTTGATGGTCTTCGCGCCGCTGCCCTCGGACAGCAGGTAGAAGAAGTGGTTGGCGGGCCCGGACGAGTAGTGGACGTCGAGGCGGCCGACGGTCTTCGACCAGGAGTCGGCGGAGGCGCCGTCCTTGCTCGGCTTGTCCATGTAGCGCAGCGGTGTGCCGTTGCCGCGGATGTCGATCTTCTCGCCGATGAGGTAGTCGCCGACGTCGCTGCTGTTGCCCGCGTAGAACTCGACCGAGGAGCCGAATATGTCGCTGGTCGCCTCGTTGAGACCGCCTGACTCGCGGCTGTAGTTGAGCCTCGCGGTGGCCGCGGTCAGACCGTGGCTCATCTCGTGTCCGGCGACGTCCAGCGAGGTGAGCGGCTTGAGGTTGCCCGAGCCGTCGCCGTACGTCATGCAGAAGCAGCTGTCCGACCAGAACGCGTTGACGTACGCGTTGCCGTAGTGGACCCGGGAGTACGCGGCCCTGCCGTCGCCCGCGATGCCGTTGCGTGCCAGGACGTTCTTGTAGAAGTCCCAGGTCACGGCGGCGCCGTAGTGGGCGTCGACGGCGGCGGTCTGACGGTTGGTCGCGAGACCGTTGCCCCAGATGTCGTCGGCGTCGGTGAAGAGGGTTCCGGTGCCGGAGGTGCCGCCGTTCAGGTCGTACGTGTTGTGGCCGCCGCGACCGCCGTCGGTCAGGTTGTAGCCGGAACCGGAGGCCGTGGTGCCCAGGTTCACCGTGCCGCTGTACTGGCTGGTGCCGGACCCGGTGTCGATGGCCTCGTATGCGTAGAGCTCCTTGCCGCTCGCGGCGTCGGTGATGACGTGGCGTTCGCTGGGAGTCCCGTCGTCCTGGACGCCCTTGACCACGTTCTCGTACGCGAGCGTCGGCTTGCCGGTGGCGGCCCAGATCACCTTCCGCGCACCGGCCTCGGCGGTGAGTGCGGCGGTCGTCGACGGGACGGCGATGTCGGCGGCGGTGGCCTTGGAAACCCCCTTGAGCGAACCGTCCTTACGGGTGTGGGTGACGAGGTCGCCGCCGAGGACGGGCAGTCCGTCGTAGGTGCGCTCGTATCGGGTGTGAACCGTGCCGTCGGCGTCCTTGATCACATCGCGGACGACGAGCTTTTCCTTGCCGCCGAGCTTGATCTTGGCGGCGGTCGAGGCGGCCCCGGCCTGGGCCTCCTTGAGGGCCGAGACCCGCTGGGACGCACTGAGCGGCAGGGCGGTAGCCCCGGGCTCGCGGTCCTGGGCCGCACCGGCCGGACCTGCTTGTACGCCGATGACGACCATGGCGGCGGTAGCGGCAAGAGCGGCGGCACGCAGAGTGGTTCTCACTCGTTCTCCTTCACTCGATCCATGAGCTCCGTGAGGGGGGTGCGGTGAGAGTGGCACCGACGCGCCGCTATTGGCAGGGGCGCGTCAATGATTTGACCGGATCTTGTCCGTCTGTGAGGGAGCGTCATCCGATATGCGTCATGCGGCGGTCGGTGCCGCAGCGGGTGGCCGACGGCAGACAGACGAACGGGAGCCCCTGGCCGAAAACAATCGGCCGGGGGCTCCCGCTGTTCGGGCCTTCAGGCCCTGGGGCTCTGCGTCAGAGGTTGACGCCGAAGTCCTGCGCGATGCCGCGCAGACCCGAGGCGTATCCCTGGCCCACCGCGCGGAACTTCCACTCCGCGCCGTTGCGGTACAGCTCGCCGAAGACCATCGCGGTCTCGGTGGCGGCGTCCTCACTCAGGTCGTAGCGGGCGATCTCGGCGCCGCCGGCCTGGTTGAGGATGCGGATGAACGCGTTGCGCACCTGGCCGAAGTTCTGGCTGCGCGTCTCGGCGTCGTAGATGGAGACCGGGAAGACGATCTTGTCGACGTCGGCAGTGAGGCCCGCCAGGTTGACGTTGATCTGCTCGTCGTCGCCCTCGCCCTGGCCCGTGACGTTGTCGCCGGTGTGGACGATGGTCTGGTCCGGCGTCGACTTGTTGTTGAAGAAGACGAAGTGGCCGTCGGAGACGACCTTCCCCGCCGCGTTCACCGCGATCGCCGAGGCGTCGAGGTCGAAGTCGGTGCCGGTGGTGGTACGGACGTCCCAGCCGAGGCCGACCGTGACGGCGGTCAGGCCCGGGGCCTCCTTGGTGAGCGAGACGTTGCCGCCCTTGGACAGGCTTACTGCCATGGGAAGTCCCTTTCATCGTCGTGTGCGGGCTTCATGCCTTCACGAAGCTACCGTCACCCGTCCTAACGCAGGCGGAGGACCGGGAGGTTCCTGGTCTCTTTGCTTTCTTTACCGAATTCCCAGCCGGGCCGACGGCAGGGTGCGGCAAAAAGAGGTGACGAACGGGGCTTCGGCCAGGGAACATGGGTGTCATGTCCGGGCCCTATGTCATCCGCGGTTCGGTCTCCCTGCCGGAGGCCGAACTCATGTGGCGTTTCTCGCGGTCCTCCGGGCCCGGCGGTCAGCACGTCAACACCAGCGACTCCCAGGTGGAGCTGCGCTTCGACCTCGCGGCGACCGAGTCGCTTCCCGAGGTGTGGAAGGAGCGGGCGCTCCAGCGACTGGAGAGCCGGCTGGTGGGCGGCGTGGTCACCGTACGGGCGTCGGAGCACCGCTCCCAGTGGCGCAACCGCGAGACCGCACTCGTCCGCCTCGCCGCCCTGCTGGCCGAAGCCACCGC
This sequence comes from Streptomyces sp. NBC_01669, assembly GCF_026339735.1. Classification (GTDB taxonomy): domain Bacteria; phylum Actinomycetota; class Actinomycetes; order Streptomycetales; family Streptomycetaceae; genus Streptomyces; species Streptomyces yanii. The sequence continues at coordinate 4,261,705 of NZ_JAPEQG010000001.1, read as the reverse complement.
CCCGCCCCCCAAGCCGCGCCGCAAGACCAGGATCCCGCGCGGGATCAACGAGCGGCGGCTGCGCGAGAAGAAGCAGCGCGGTGACACGAAGCGCGGTCGCTCCGGCCGCGACTGGTAGGCGGTGTCCCCGGCCGCTCCGGCTGTGGCGGGTGGGCCGCACCCGCGATCCGCTCCGGCCCCGACCGGCGGGCGCCGGTGACTCCGGGTCAGCTCAGCTGCCGGTAGCGCCCCCGGAAGTACGTCAGCGGCCCGCCGTCCGCGCTCGGCAGCGCCGCGCTCACCACCCGCCCGATCACCAGGGTGTGGTCGCCCGCGAGCACCCGCTGCTCCGTGCGGCACTCCAGAGTGGCGAGGGCGCCGCCGACCAGGGGGGCGCCGGACACCTCTCCCCGTACATAGGGGATGTCGTCGAACAGCAGCCGATCGCTGATCCGGCCCTTCATCGAGAACCGTCCCGCGATGTGCCGCTGGCTCTCCGCGAGCACGGAGACCGCCCACAACGGCTGCTCGTCCAGCAGGTCGTCCATCCGGGAGCCGTTGCGCAGGCTCACCAGGACCAGGGGTGGGTCCAGTGACACGGACATGAAGGCGGTTGCCGTCATTCCCACGTCCTCGCCGCGCCCGTTCTCGTCGAGCGGCGGCTCCTGGGCGGTGATCAGGACCACGCCTGCGGCCAGCCGGGCGAGGGCGCCGCGGAACTCCTCGTTGCTCACCCCTTCAGCATGGGGGATGGGCTCGGATCGCGGGGTGGGGGGTTTCGTCTGCAACACACGGGCACGCTAGCCGTTGCCCGCGCGCGGTCGCATCGGGCCAGGGGACCAGCCGGGTCCTAGGACTCCGGCCGCATGAGGGCGCACCGCCACGGCACAATGCAACGGGGCGCGCCGCCGTGCGACCTACAGATGTGCGTTCAAGAAAAGGACGGACCTCTTCCGTAGACCACTCAGTCCCCTTCATCATCTGTTGTGACTTGAGTCACAGAGAGCGATATTTGTTGACCCTGTGTACCGGGTGCACAGCTCACTGTGATTCAGTGGCCGTGACACTGCGAACAAGTACGTCGATACGAAACCTGGAGTGCTGTCGAGGTCTCGGGGAGTGCGAGCAATGGAGGCCGAGTCGGAGCCGTACGTTCGTCTAGCGACGATGCGGCAGCTGCATCAGGCCGTCGCCGATCTCAACACGGCGCGGAGCCTGGCCGACACACTGCAGGCCGTGGCCGACGGAATCGTCGCCGGTCTCGGGTACGAGCTGGCCTGCGTCAACCTCGTCCGCCCCGACGGCGACCTCGTCGTCGCCGCGTTCGCGGGCAACTCCGCCGCCGAAGCCCTGATCACCGGCCGCGTCGGCTCGCGCGCCTCCTGGGAGCGCAGGCTCTCCATGGGTGAGTGCTGGGACGAGCTCTGTTTCATACCGCACACCGACGGCTGGGTCCTCCTCGACGACGACGTACCGCAGTGGCACACCGAAGGTCCCGAGCCCCGCTTCGAGGACGAGTGGCATCCGGAGGACCGGCTCTACGCCCCGATGTACGCGTCCGGCGGCGGCCGGGACCTCCTCGGCGTCATATCCGTCGACCGCCCGCGCAACGGCCGCCGCCCCGGCGCCTGGGGGCGCGAGGCCCTCCAGATGTACGCGTCCCAGTCGGCCATTGCGATCAGCAACGCCCGGCTCCGGGCAAACATGCAGCGTGCCCTGGTCCGGCTCGAACGGGAGCAGCAGGCGCTGCGGGCCAGCGAGGAATCCTTCCGCCAGGCCTTCGAGTACGCACCCAGCGGCATGGCCATCGCCGAGATGGGCGGCGACCAGCACGGCCGGCTGCTGCGCACCAACGACGCCCTGTGCCGGCTCCTCGGCCGCCCCGCCTCCGTCCTGCGCCGCTACTCCTTCGCCGACCTCGTGCACCCCGAGGACATCGGCACCCTGCTGCGCACGTCCGCCGAGGGCGGCCGCGCCGAGCTGCGGCTCGGGCGCCGGGACGGCACCTACCTCTGGGTCTCGCTGCGCAACTCCGTCGTCGCGGACACCACCGACGGACCCCGCTTCCTCCTCACCCATGTGGAGGACATCGAGGAGCGCAAGCGCCACGAGCTGCACCTCGCGCACCGTGCCTCGCACGACGCGCTCACCGGCCTGCCCAACAGCGCGGAGCTGCGCGCCCGGCTCAGCGCCCGGCTCTGCGAGCGCCCGCACTCGACGACGGCGGCCACCGCCGTGGAGGCGCTGGACGCGGCGTACGGCGACGTCGAGGACGTGGACGCCCGGACGCACGGCTTCCGGGCCGACGGCTTCGAGGCGGACGCGGTGGCGGGCGGCGTCCCGTACGACCACCATGTGCACGCGGTGGCGCCCGACAGCGAGCAGGACGACGGGACGAAGGGGCTCGCGGTCCTCTTCTGCGACCTCGACGGCTTCAAGTCCATCAACGACCGCTTCGGGCACCACACCGGCGACGCCGTCCTGATCGAGGTCGCCCGGCGGCTCACCACGTGTGTGCGCGACGGCGACACCGTCGCCCGGCTCGGGGGTGACGAATTCGTCGTCCTCGCGGACGGGCTCGGCGCCGCGGACGCCGCGGACCTGGCCGTACGGTTGCGTAACGCCATCATTCCCCCCATTCGGGTGGACGGCCGTGCGGTGCGCGTCGGGGCGAGCTTCGGGATCGGCTGGGCCGGCTGCGGCATGACCGTCGAAGAGGTGCTGCGCTCCGCCGACCAGCGGATGTATGTGGAGAAGCGGTCCCGGTCGAAGGTTCACCGCAGGGCCGGCTGACGTTCACGGACGGCCCGTTCCCGTACCCCGCCCAGGTCCCGGTACGGCACCCCGAAGGCCGACGGCAATTCTTGGTGTGCTCCGTTCGAGGTAGGCTCGGCCGGTCGGCGACGGCTGGCGATATTCGGCGACGGCTGGCGACATGGTGAGGAGTGACCCAGGGATGACGGCCGGGAACAACGGCGCAAGCACACCCGAGGACGACGATCCGTTCGGCTACCTGTACGAGGACGGACAGGCGTCCGGCGCCCAGTCGCCACGGCAGGGCGGCTACGGCTATCCGGGTCCCGTCTCGCAGCCCGGCGTGCCCAGAACCTCGTACAACCAGGTGCGGACGGTCGGCGAGCGCCAGTACGGGCAGCAGATGCCGCAGCAGCAGCCGTACGGCGGGCAGCAGCAGGCGCAGTACGGCGCGCCGAACGCCCAGTACGCCGCCCCCGAGACGTATCCCGGCGGCGGGCCCACCGCGCACGTCCCGGTGCAGGGCGGCCATGGCCGCAGCGGCGGTTCCGGCAGCGGCGGTCCGAACACCAAGGGCCTGCTGATCGGTGCGATCGCGGTCGTCGCGGTCGTGCTCGTCGGCATCGGCGTCGCGATGATCACGAACGACGGCAAGGACAGCAACAAGAAGGACGAGGCCGCCACCTCGTCCGGTCCCGCCGGTCAGGTCGAGGAGTCCCCGAAGCCGAAGCAGTCCGAGACGTCCTCCGAGGCCCCGGCGGAGCTGCCGAAGCAGGACGCCGCGACGCTGAAGCTCGGCGGCACGGCCACGCTCGACAACTCGGTCGAGGGCGCGAAGAGCGCGAACGGCCAGTACATCAATCTGAACGAGGTCGGCCGGTCCGCGACCTGGTCGGTCCAGGTACCGGAGGCCGGCGAGTACACGCTCTACGTGACGTACGGCGTGCCGGGCAAGGACGCCAAGACGTCGCTCACCGTCAACTCCGAGAGTCCCCGGTCCATCAACATGAAGAACTTCGCGCATGCCGCGGAGGGCGACCTGTCGAAGGGCTGGACGACCACCTTCGCCTGGGTCAACCTCAGCAAGGGCTCGAACACGCTGATGATCTCGTGCAACGAGGGCGACCAGTGCGACGCCAACCTGGACCAGCTGTCGCTGAAGGCCGGCCACCAGACACGCTGAACCCCGAACGCGGTCCGGCCCCACCACCCGAAAGGGGCGGTAGGGCCGGTTTTCGTATGTGCCGGGCGGGTCAGCCCATCAGGCTCAGGAACCCCGCCACCGTCGTGGCCATCGCCTCGCGGCCCGGGACGATGTACTTGCGCGGGTCGACGCCCGTCGGGTTGTCGGCCAGGTACGCGCGCACCGCGCCGGTGAACGCCGTGTTCAGCGCCGTACCCACGTTGATCTTGCGCATGCCGGAGGCGACCGCCTGGCGGATCTCCTCGTCCGGGACGCCGCTGGAGCCGTGCAGCACCAGCGGGACCGGGACTGCGTCGCGCAGCCGGCCGATGAGGGCGTGGTCGAGGGCGGCGGTGCGTTCCGTCATCGCGTGCGAGGAGCCGACCGCGACGGCCAGCGCGTCGACGCCGGTCGCCGCGACGTAGGCGGCGGCCTCGGCCGGGTCGGTCCGGACGCCGGGGGCGTGGGCGTCGAGCGGGGCCTCGCCCTCCTTGCCGCCGACCTTGCCGAGCTCTGCCTCGATCCAGATCCCGCGCTCGTGGCCCCAGGCGACCGCGTCGGCCGTGGCCCGCACGTTCTCCTCGTAGGTCAGCTTCGAGGCGTCGAACATCACCGAGCCGAAGCCCTCGTCGTGCGCCTGGTGCAGCAGCTCCACGGACTCGACGTGGTCGAGGTGGAGCGCGAGCGGCGCGTGGGAGGCGCGGGCGACGGCGGCGGCCGCGGCGGCGATGGCCGAGAGCCGGCCGCCGTGGAACTTCACGGCGTTCTCGGAGATCTGCAGGATGGCGGGCGCCCCGGCGCGTTCCGCGCCCGCGGCGATGGCCTCCGCGTGCTCCAGCGTGATGACGTTGAAGGCGGCGACTGAGCGTCCGTCGGCCTGGGCGGCCGAGACGAGTTCACCGGTGCTGACGAGCGGCATGCTGCCCCCTGGGACTTCGTGTGCTGCGGGATGGTGCTGGGTGGTCCGGGACGGTGCCGGGCGTGCGATGCGGGCTGGTTCCGCGCCGCTCAGACCGCCGGTGCTTGTTCCTCGATGCCGACGCGCGGCAACAGCTCCTCGTACGCCGCCCGGTCGAACTCCCCGGCCGCCGGCGCCAGCACCGTCGCCGTCGACAGTGCCACCGCCCTGCGCAGCCGGTCCGGCCAGCTCAGCCCCTCGACGAGACCGGACAGCAGCCCGGCCACCGCGGAGTCGCCCGCTCCGGTGGGGTTGCCCGCGACCCGGTCCGGCGGCGCCGCCCGCCAGGCGCCCTCGGGCGTGACGGCGAGCATGCCGTCCGCGCCGAGCGAGGCGATCACGCCGTGCGCGCCCCGGCGGCGGGCGTCACGGGTGGCGCGCAGCGGGTCGCGGGAGCCGGTGAGCTGGGCGAGCTCGTCGGCGTTCGGCTTGATCAGGTCGGGGCGGGCGGCTATGCCCCGGCGCAGCGGTTCGCCGCTGGTGTCGAGGAGAACGGGGACCTCGGCGGCGCGGGCGATGCGGACCAGTTCGGCGTAGGCGCCGACGTGGATGCCGGGCGGCAGGCTGCCGCAGAGTGCGACCGCGTCCGCGTCGGCGAGGAGCTTCTCGTACGTGGCGAGGAAGGCGGCCCACTCGTCGGCGCTGACGAGTGGGCCGGGTTCGTTGAGCTGGGTGGTGTCGCCGGTGGACGCATCGACGACGGCGATGGTGCGGCGGGTGTTCCCGGCGACGGGGACGAGTGCGTCGCGCGGCGGGAGGTCCGCCAGGAGCTCGCGGAGTACGGCTCCGGTGGCGCCTCCGGCGAAGCCGGTGACCACGGTCTCGTGGCCGAGTGCGGAGAGCACCCGGGCGACGTTGAGTCCTTTGCCGCCGGGGCGTTCGGAGATGTCACCGACGCGGTGGCTGGTGTGCGGGACCAGCGCCGGTACGCCGTACGTCAGGTCGAGTGCCGTGTTCAGCGTGACCGTGAGGATCACCTCGGTCACCCCTTCGATCCGTGCCGGAGCGCGGATCCCTTGCCAGAACGCGCTTTCCCTGCTGTTTACGGAAGCGATCATGCCAAAGAGCAAGCGGTCGGCCCAGACCTCCGGGCCAACCGCTGTCTCTTCGTTACGTATTCGGCCCACTGTCAAGAATGGCTGAAATCACCCGAGTTCGGGCTCAATAACCCATTCGCCCTTGCGCATGACGCCCTTGAGTGCGAAGTCCGCGTCCAGGACGACCAGGTCCGCGTCTTTGCCCGGGTCGAGCGAGCCGACCCTGTCGTACACGCCGAGCAGCCGTGCCGGGTTGGCGGAGATGGACTGCACGACGTCCTCGACCGGGATCCGGTCGATCGTGACGGCCCGGCGGAACGCGGTGTCCAGGGTGAGCGTGGAACCCGCGATCGAGTTGCCCTCCACGAGCCGGGCGACGCCGTCCTTGACCTCGACGGCGAGCGGGCCCAGCTGGTACTGGCCGTCGCCGAACCCGGCCGCGTCCATCGCGTCCGTGATCAGCGCGACGCGGGCGGCGCCCGCGTGGTGGTACGCCAGCTCCAGGGCGGCCGGGTGCAGATGCGTACCGTCGTTGATCAGCTCGACGGTGATCCGCTCGTCCTCCAGGAGGGCGGCGATCGGACCGGGCTCGCGGTGGGCGAGCGGCGGCATCGCGTTGAACAGGTGGGTGGCGACGGTGGCGCCCGCGTCGATCGCCTCGACGGTCTGCTCGTACGTCGCGTCGGTGTGCCCGATCGCGGCGATCACGCCGTGCTCGGCGAGCAGCCGCACCGACTCGATGCCGCCCGGCAGTTCGGTGGCGAGCGTGAACATCTTCGCGGTGCCGCGCGCCGCGTCCATCAGCTTGCGGACCTCGGCCGGGTCCGGGTGGCGCAGCAGCTTCTCGCTGTGCGCGCCCTTGCGGCACGGCGAGATGAACGGGCCCTCGAAGTGGATCCCGGCCAGGTCGCCCTGCTCGACCAGCTCGGAGAGGATGCCGGCCCGCTCGGCGAGGAAGTCCATCTCGCCGGTGACGGTGGAGGCGACCAGGGTGGTGGTGCCGTGCTCGCGGTGGGTGCGGACGCCGGTGAGGACCTCGTCCACGGTGCCGGAGGTGAAGGACGCGCCGCCGCCGCCGTGGTTGTGCATGTCGACGAAGCCGGGGACGACCCAGTGGCCGGTCAGATCGATGGTCCGAGCGCCCTCCGCCGGATTCTCGGCGATCCGAGTTCCCTCGACGATCACCCGGCCGTTCTCGACGGTGCCGGTGGGAAGAACCACCCGGGCCCCGGCGAGAACCGTGCTGTCTGCGGGTCCGGCCATCAGGCGGATACCTCCGTGGAGAGAAGATCCCAGGCGAGCAGCCCTGCACCCAGGCATCCGGCGGTGTCCCCGAGGGCCGCCGGGACGATGTCGGGCAGCTTCTGGAACGTGACACGTTCCTCGACGGCCGCACGGAGTGGTACGAACAAGGTTTCCGCTGCCTCGGCGAGACCGCCACCGATGATGAGCGTGCGGGGGTCCAGCAGGGTCAGCGCGGTGACCAGACCGGCGGCGAGCGCGTCGACCGCGTCCTGCCATACCCGTACGGCCGCGGGATCGCCCGATTCGACGGCCTTCGCGCAGTCCGCGGCGTCGGCCTCCGGGTCCCCCGACGCGGCGGCCCAGGCGCGGCTGACGGCGGAGGCGGACGCGAGGGTCTCCAGGCAGCCGCGCTGCCCGCACCCGCAGTCCGGTCCGTCCGGCCGGACCACGATGTGCCCGATCTCGCCCGCGTACCCGTGCGCGCCCGCCTCGATGGTGCCCGCGATGCCGATGGCTCCGGCGATGCCGGTGCCGAGCGGGACGAACAGGAAGCGGTCGGCGCCCCTGCCCGCGCCGATCCTGCCCTCGGCGAGGCCGCCGGTCCTGACGTCGTGGCCGAGCGCGACGGGTACGCCGCCGAGCCGTTCGCCGAGCAGGGTGCGCAGGGGGACGTCGCGCCAGCCCAGGTTCGCGGCGTAGACCGCGACCCCGTTCTCCGGGTCGACGATGCCGGGCACGGCGACACCGGCCGCGACGGCGCTCTCGCCGAAGTGTTCCTCCCCGTGGGCGCGCAGTTCCGCGGCAAAGGTGAGGATCGACTCCACGACGGCGTCGGGTCCGCGCTCCCTGCCGGTTGCGCGCCGGGCCTCGTGCAGCAGAGTGCCGTCGGCCCCGACCAGTGCGGCCTTCATTCCGGTGCCGCCCACATCGAGGGCGATGACGTGTTTCACGGGAGACAGTTTCGCCCGAGGACCCCCGATAGGTCTAGTCCACTATTGCTGTTTGTTGAGTATCCATACAAAAGTGTGGCAAAGCCCCGGAGTGCGCCCCGGAGCGCGCCTTCGACCGGGCCTTCTGCCGATCCCGGGGAGCCAGGATCACGCTGCGCGACAGATTGCGGGGTGGTCCGGGTCGTACCCCCTTCGACTCCGTGATCTCGACCGCGAGGCGCTGCGCCCGGATCGGACCCGCCATCGGGTCGGCTGCGGCGTGATCTTCACAGCGTGTCGCCGCGGGCGTGGTGGGTCGCTCGATCGAGTGAGGGGTGGGGAATCGCAGCTCACCGCGGGTCGGACACAGACACTCAACGAAACGGCCGCCGTGCTCGGTTCGATCGCGGCGGAGGCGTCGAAGGCGGAGGGCGCGGAGGTGCGGGTGGCCGGGTAGCGGGTCCGGGGGCGGGCGATATGTTGGCTCATATGACCGCCCCCGACGACGGCTCCGCCGAAGCGGAGCCCCCTGCCGACAGCCCCGCCGACCACCCCGGCACCGGGCTCTCCGACCGGGAGCGTGCGGTCCTGGCCGTGGAACGGCGCTCGTGGCCCGGCCCGGGGGCGAAGGAGCGGGAGATCCGGGAGGGCCTGGGCATCTCGCCGACGCGCTACTACCAGCTGCTGAACGCGCTTCTGGACGACCGGCGGGCACTGGAGGAGGACCCGGTGACGGTGAACCGGCTGCGACGGATCCGGGAGGCTCGGCGGGGGCGGCGGTGATGTCGCGGCATCGCCGCGCATCCAGCTCCTCCGGCGACGGAGGAGCTGGTGCCCCGGTGCGGAGCCACCGATTCCGGGAAGGGGGACAGGCCGGCCGCGGGCGCGGGCCGTAGCCGCACCGCACCACCCCCGATACCCTCGACCCATGGGCAGCACTCCGGAACATTCCCTGCCGACCCCCACCACCCCGGCCGGGCGCGAAGGCCTCGCCGCTCTCCTCGCCCGCCCCGAGCGCGCGGTTGTCGCGCTCGATTTCGACGGCACCCTCGCCGAGATCGTCCCGGACCCGGAACAGGCCCGCGCCCACCCCGGCACCGTCCCGGCCCTGGCCGCGCTCGCTCCGAAGGTCGCCTCCGTCGCCGTGATCACCGGGCGCCCGGCCGACGTCGCGGTCCGGCACGGCGGCTTCGCCGGGGTCCCGGGCCTTGACCACCTCGTCGTTCTCGGCCACTACGGTGCCGAACGCTGGGACGCCGTCTCCGGCACCGTCCACGCCCCCGCCCCGCACCCGGGCGTCGCCGCAGTCCGCGCCGAACTCCCCGGTCTGCTCGAACGGTTCGCCTCCTGGCGGGGTACCTGGATCGAGGAGAAGGGCCGGGCGCTCGCGGTCCACACCCGCCGTGCCGCCGACCCGCAGGCCGCGTTCGACGCGCTGCGCGGCCCGCTCGGTGCGCTCGCCGCCCGGCACGGGCTGATCGTCGAACCGGGCCGTCTCGTCCTGGAGCTGCGACCGCCGGGCATGGACAAGGGTGTAGTGCTCACGGAGTTCGTCCGGGAGACGGACGCCGAGTCCGTTCTCTTCGCCGGCGACGACCTGGGCGACCTCGCGGCCTACGCGGCCGTGGAGAAGCTGCGCGCCGAGGGCCCCGACGGCATCCCGGGCCTGCTGGTCTGCAGCGGCAGCGCGGAAGTGCCCGAACTGGCCGAACGCGCCGACCTGTTGCTGCCGGGACCGGGAGCCGTCGTGGAGTTTCTCTCGGCCTTGGCGCACCGTCTCCCGTCGGGTCCCACCGAGGTGTGACGAGCGGCGTCATCCCTGCCGCAGCGCCTCCAGCTGTTCCAGGAACCACTGCTGCGGCGGCAGCGCCGTCGCGGCAGCGGCCAGCCGCTTCGAGCGCTCCGCCCGTTCCCCGTCCGGCATCGTCAGCGCCTCGTGCAGGGCGGCCGCCGTCGCGGACACGTCGTAGGGGTTCACCACGATCGCGTCGGCGCCCAGCTCCTCGTACGCACCCGCCTCCCGCGACAGCACCAGCGCGCAGCCCGCATCGGAGACCACCGGGACCTCCTTGGCGACGAGGTTCATGCCGTCGCGGATCGGGTTGACGAGCGCCACGTCCGCCAGCCGGTACGCCCCCAGCGAGCGCGCGAAGTCGTCGTTCACATGGAGCAGGACCGGGGTCCAATCGGGTGTCCCGTACGCCGAGTTGATATCGTCCGCCAGCCTCTGCACCTCGGCCGTGTACTCCCGGTACACCGTCAGGTCCTGCCGCGACGGGTACGCGAACGCCACATGCACCACCCGCTCGCGCCACTGCGGGCGGGTGTTCAGCAGCTCCCGGTACGCCAGCAGCCCGCGCACGATGTTCTTGGACAGCTCCGTACGGTCCACCCGCACGATCGTCTTCCGGCCGGTGCCGCCCACCTGCTCCCGCAGCACCGCCATCCGCTCGTCCACGTCCGCCTCGTGCGCGCGGCGGCGCAGGAAGTCCGCGTCCGTGCCCAGACCGTGCACGCCGATCCTCGTCCGGCCCGTGCCGCCCAGGATCCCCGTGCAGCAGCCGATGAACGCGTCCGCCCACCGCCGGGTCAGGAAGCCCGCCCGGTCCGCGCCGAGCATGCCGCGCAGCAGCTGCTCCGCGATGTCGTCGGGCAGCAGCCGGAAGTAGTCGATTGGGGCCCACGGGGTGTGCGAGAAGTGGCCGATCCGCAGGTCGGGCCGCAGCTCGCGGAGCATGCCCGGGACCAGCGCCAGGTGGTAGTCCTGCACCAGCACCGCGGCGCCCTCGCCCGCCTCCTCGGCGAGCGCCTGCGCGAAGGCCAGGTTGTACGTTTCGAATGACGCCCACTGCCGGCGGAACTCCGCGTCGAAGACCGGATCCAGCGGTGTCTGGTACAGCATGTGGTGGATGAACCAGAGCACCGAGTTCGCGATGCCGTTGTACGCGTCGGCGTGGACGTCGGCGTCGATGTCGAGCATCCGTACGCCCGGCTCGGCGATCCCGTGCCGGACCGCCGCCCTGTCCCCCTCGCCGAGTGCCGCGCAGACCCACAGCTTGTCCTCGACCGCGCTCAGGCCGGAGACGAGTCCGCCGCCGCCCCGTCTGGCGCCGATCGAACCGTCCGCGCGCAGCGCGTACGAGACGGGGCCGCGGTTGGACGCGACGAGTACCTGGGCAGCCGACGTGACCGCGTGCTCGGAGACCATGTTGCGGAATCTAGCCCGATCGCGAACCACCCAAACGTGCGAAGTCAGGCCGCGCGGCGCGAAACGTACTCCGTGATCTCGCACATCGGGGGCCGCTCCTCCGTGTCCACCGGATGGGTGCGCGGTACGAAGCCGTCCTCGCCCCGCTCGAACTGGGTCAGGGCCGGACGTACCAAGTGGCCTCGGGACAGCCGGAGTTGAGCGGTGCGATAGATCGCCGCAGCCATCCGGCCCAGCGCCTGGCCGTCCTGGTGGCGGTGTCTGCGCACCCCCACGTCGACCTGTGCCAGCGCGTCCAGCCCGACGGTGTGCAGGGCGTCCACCAGCAGGCCGAGTTCCACTCCGTAGCCGACGGGGAACGGCAGCCGCTCCAGCAGCGAGCGCCGCACCGCGTACTCGCCGCCGAGCGGCTGGACGAAGCCGGCCAGCTGTGGCCAGTGCAGATTGAGCAGCGGGCGGGCCACCAGTTCCGTGACGCGGCCGCCCTGACCCGCGGTGTCGCCCAGGGGGCGGTCGTACATCGCCTTGACGAACTGCACCCCGGGGTCGGTGAGCAGCGGGCCGACGATGCCGGAGACGAAGTCCGCGGAGAAGTCCCTCAGGTCGGCGTCTATGAAGCAGACGATGTCACCGCTGGTGACCAGGAGCGAGCGCCACAGGACCTCGCCCTTGCCGGGGAGCGTGGGTATGCGCGGGAGTATCGCGTCGCGGTGCACCACTCGGGCGCCCGCCTTCCGGGCGACTTCCGCCGTGCCGTCCGTCGAGCCGGAGTCGATCACCAGCAGCTCGTCGACCAGCGGCACCTTCTCCATCAGCTCGACACGGATCGTCTCGACGATGGCGCCGACCGTCGCCTCCTCGTTCAGGGCGGGCAGCACCACGCTCACGCTCCCGCGCCGCGGGTCCCGGCCCTTGGCGGCGACGAGCCGGTCCAGCGGGCGGTCGGCTGCCGACCAGGAACGCCTGGCCAGCCAGCGTTCGACCTCTTCCAGCACGGTCGATACTCCCTGTATGTGATCCATCTCGCGGTTCGGACGACTATCTCAACCGTCCGATGCTTCGGTTACAGTCTTGAACAACGCGGATGACCGTCGCATGTCGGGGTCCTCCGCCAATAAATGCCTGGGTCGATGATCCAGTGTCATAGCGCTCATCCAGAGGGACTGAGGGAACGGCCCGTTGAAGTCCCGGCAACCCTCCCGCCGACCGCGAGGTCAGGTGGGGAAGGTGCCAATTCCGTCTCGTGGCGAAATGCGCCGCGAGGAAGATGAGGAGAAAGGGCCTCGCCATCATGGCTGCGCAGACTGTTGCAGTAAGCACCGATTCTTCCACCGGCGCCGTCGACCTCGGCCCCGCAGCGGCACTCTCCTGCCGCGAGTGCGGAGAGCGTTTCGAGCTCGGTCCCCTTTTCGCCTGCGCGTCCTGTTTCGGGCCGCTCGAAGTGGCGTACGACCTGCCGAGCGGCTCCCCTGACGAGCTGAAGAAGCGCATCGAGGCCGGACCGAACAACATCTGGCGCTACGCGCCGCTGCTGCCCGTCCCCGCCGATGTCGCGGACAAGCCCAACATCAACCCCGGCTTCACCAAGCTGGTCAAGGCCGACAACCTCGCCCGTGAGCTGGGCGTCACCGGCGGTCTGTACGTCAAGGACGACTCCGGCAACCCGACGCACTCCTTCAAGGACCGCGTCGTCGCGATCGCCGTCGAGGCCGCCCGCGCCTTCGGTTTCACCACCCTCTCCTGCTCCTCCACCGGCAACCTCGCCGGTGCGGTGGGCGCGGCCGCCGCCCGGGCCGGCTTCCGGTCCTGCGTGTTCATCCCGCACGACCTGGAGCAGGGCAAGGTCGTCATGGCCGCGGTGTACGGCGGTGAGCTGGTCGGCATCGAGGGCAACTACGACGACGTCAACCGCTTCTGCTCGGAGCTCATCGGCGACCCGCTCGGTGAGGGCTGGGGCTTCGTCAACGTCAACCTGCGCCCGTACTACGGCGAGGGTTCCAAGACGCTCGCGTACGAGATCTGCGAACAGCTCGGCTGGCAGCTGCCCGACCAGCTCGTCATCCCGATCGCGTCCGGCTCGCAGCTCACGAAGATCGACAAGGGTCTTCAGGAGCTGATCAAGCTCGGTCTCGTCGAGGACAAGCCGTACAAGATCTTCGGCGCCCAGGCCGAGGGCTGCTCCCCGGTCTCCACGGCCTTCAAGGCCGGTCACGACGTCGTGCGCCCGCAGAAGCCGAACACGATCGCCAAGTCCCTGGCGATCGGCAATCCGGCCGACGGTCCGTACGTCCTGGACATCGCCCGCCGCACGGGCGGCGCGGTCGAGGACGTCGACGACGAACAGATCGTCGACGCGATCAAGCTGCTGGCCCGCACCGAGGGCATCTTCGCCGAGACGGCGGGCGGCGTGACGGTCGGCGTGACGAGGAAGCTGATCGAGGCGGGTCTGCTGGACCCGACGCTCACCACGGTCGTCCTGAACACCGGTGACGGTCTGAAGACTCTGGACGCGGTCGCCCCGACGACCGGCCCGACCGCGACCATCCGGCCCAGCCTGGACGCGTTCCGCGACGCCGGCCTCGCCAACGGCTGACCCGACCACCCGAGACGTAAGGAAGGCACCCACATGAGCGTCAAGGTCCGTATCCCCACCATCCTGCGCACCTACACGGGCGGCCAGGCCGAGGTCCCGGCCGAGGGCTCGACCCTCTCCCAGGTCATCGAGTCGCTGGAGCAGAACCACCCGGGCATCGCCGCGCGTGTCCTGGACGACCAGGGCAAGCTCCGCCGCTTCGTGAACGTGTACGTCAACGACGACGACGTGCGCTTCGAGGGCGGCCTGGAGACGGCCACCCCGGACGGTGCGGGCATCTCCATCATCCCGGCGGTCGCGGGCGGCTGCTGACCTGTAGTCGGCCCCTGCGGCCGACTTCGCAGCGTTACCGGAATTGCCCCCTCTGCGAGCTAAGCGGAGGGGGCAATTCTGCATGGTTGAGCGCGGTAGAGTTGGGAAGTCCCCTTCGCTGCCCGTGCCGACCGCATATGAGAATGCGCCCGCCCGCGACAAGATGCAGCCAAAGTGTTCCAACTCCTTGCGCCGTAAGTGGCCTTTGTCCGGCCCGACTTGCCCTGGGATCGCATAAATTCCTCATATTCGGGCGTTCGGCGCTGCCCAGAATTCTCGTCCGATTGACCTGTTGCAGAGGGCAGTTGGGCAGATACATTCGGCCGCGGTCGACGCGTTCCGGCGCACGCACCCTCTCCTGTCGGGGGGTGAGTTCTGACCCGGGTCCGCGAAGTGCGGTCCTGTGCAAGGGCCAGTAATAGGGGAGTTAGGCATGGCTCAGGGCACCGTCAAGTGGTTCAACGCGGAGAAGGGGTACGGCTTCATCGCGGTCGACGGTGGTGCGGATGTTTTCGTCCACTACAGCGCGATTCAGATGGACGGGTACCGCACCCTCGAAGAGGGTCAGCGAGTTGAATTCGAAATCTCGCAGGGCCAGAAGGGGCCGCAGGCGGACATGGTCAAGCTCGCCGTCGGCTGAGCTCGGCGCGGTCGGCCAACGACACCACTCACGCACGAAGGGTCCGTACCCACCGGGGGACGGGCCCTTCGTGCGTGCCCCCGCCCGTCGCGCCACCCGGCCCCCCGCGCGCCGTCGCCCGGCTCCCGGGTTGTCCACAACCGCCGGGGCGCTTGCACTCGTGGGGGTCGAGTGCTAATCATTGGCGTTAGCACTCTCCAGGTGAGAGTGACAGAACTTGGACCGGGCCGGTGAGGCCCGCAGGCTTGGTGGGGCAAGGAACCACCGGGCGCGCAGGCCGTCCGTCGCGGGCGCCACTCGGTCCGGAGAAATCCACCCCTGTCCGGGAGGACCACTTCACATGGCCAAGATCATCGCGTTCGACGAGGAGGCACGGCGCGGTCTCGAGCGCGGGATGAACCAGCTCGCCGACGCCGTCAAGGTCACCCTTGGCCCCAAGGGCCGCAACGTCGTCCTCGAGAAGAAGTGGGGCGCGCCCACGATCACCAACGATGGTGTTTCCATCGCCAAGGAGATCGAGCTCGAGGACCCGTACGAGAAGATCGGCGCCGAGCTGGTCAAGGAAGTCGCCAAGAAGACGGACGACGTCGCCGGCGACGGTACGACCACCGCCACCGTTCTCGCCCAGGCGCTCGTCCGCGAGGGCCTGCGCAACGTTGCCGCGGGTGCCAACCCGATGGCCCTCAAGCGGGGCATCGAGAAGGCCGTCGAGGCCGTCTCCGCCGCTCTGCTGGAGCAGGCCAAGGACGTGGAGACCAAGGAGCAGATCGCTTCGACGGCCTCCATCTCCGCCGCCGACACCCAGATCGGCGAGCTCATCGCCGAGGCGATGGACAAGGTCGGCAAGGAAGGCGTCATCACCGTCGAGGAGTCCCAGACCTTCGGTCTGGAGCTGGAGCTCACCGAGGGTATGCGCTTCGACAAGGGCTACATCTCGGCGTACTTCGCCACCGACATGGAGCGCATGGAGTCGTCCCTGGACGACCCGTACATCCTGATCGTCAACTCCAAGGTCAGCAACGTGAAGGACCTCCTTCCGCTGCTGGAGAAGGTCATGCAGTCCGGCAAGCCGCTGCTGATCATCGCCGAGGACGTCGAGGGCGAGGCCCTGTCGACCCTGGTCGTCAACAAGATCCGTGGCACCTTCAAGTCCGTCGCCGTCAAGGCCCCGGGCTTCGGTGACCGCCGCAAGGCCATGCTCGGCGACATCGCCATCCTCACCGGTGGCACCGTCATCTCCGAGGAGGTCGGTCTCAAGCTCGAGAACGCCGGCCTGGACCTGCTGGGCCGTGCCCGCAAGGTCGTCATCACCAAGGACGAGACGACGATCGTCGACGGCGCCGGTGACACCGACCAGGTTCAGGGTCGCGTCAACCAGATCCGTGCCGAGATCGAGAACTCCGACTCGGACTACGACCGCGAGAAGCTCCAGGAGCGCCTGGCGAAGCTGGCCGGCGGCGTGGCCGTCATCAAGGCCGGTGCCGCCACCGAGGTCGAGCTCAAGGAGCGCAAGCACCGCATCGAGGACGCCGTTCGCAACGCGAAGGCGGCCGTCGAGGAGGGCATTGTCGCCGGTGGTGGCGTCGCGCTGCTGCAGGCTTCCGCCGTCTTCGAGAAGCTGGAGCTCTCGGGTGACGAGGCGACCGGCGCCAACGCCGTCAAGCTGGCGCTGGAGGCCCCGCTCAAGCAGATCGCCGTCAATGGTGGTCTCGAGGGTGGCGTCGTCGTCGAGAAGGTGCGCAACCTGCCGATCGGTCACGGCCTGAACGCCGCGACCGGCGAGTACGTCGACATGATCGCCGAGGGCATTCTCGACCCGGCGAAGGTCACGCGCTCCGCTCTGCAGAACGCCGCGTCGATCGCCGCGCTGTTCCTGACCACCGAGGCCGTCATCGCCGACAAGCCGGAGAAGGCCTCTGCGGCCGCTCCGGGCGGCATGCCGGGCGGTGACATGGACTTCTGATCCTGACGGATCGGTAAGTGCACACACGTCGGCCCCCGGGACCTTCTGGTCCCGGGGGCCGACGTCGTGTCCGGACCGGGTGCGGTCCCGCGGCGTGAACACCCTCTCAGGGAAGTGGGCCGACGGTCCGTCAGGTGGACGGTCGTCGGACACCCGACGACGCACGGCGCCTGGAAGTACTGCATCTTCACCAGCTGATTCGGTGGCCGGTCTCATGCGGCCGTGACGTCGGGGCGCGTTCCCGACGGTGGGAGGGGACGCGCCCCGCCTCCCTGTTGAGTTCCTCGACGGAAACGCCACAACTCTCCTGCCGGCCTTCCAGGTTGTGAGCGCTGTGGCGGCGGCAGGGCCGCGTACGCGAAGGTGCAGGCGGCTTGCCGGGTGGGGTGGCGCCGGAGAGGCGCAGAACGAGGCCTCCCGGGTCATGTGGCATTCCTCACAGCGAAAGTGCGGCTAGTGAAAGCAACTGCACCCTTTCGTCTTTTCTGTCTGTCTGGGTGCTGTGGTGTTGGCCGGAATGGGTGAAAAACTCGTGACGGTCGACCGTTGCCCCGGTCATACGATCGCCTCAAGTCGCATCCGCGTGCCCCATTCCGCTGCGACCCTTCTTCTCTTTTCGGACCCCGAAGGGCTCTTGTGAAGATTCGCCGGATTCTTGCCACAGCTGTTGCCGCCGCAGTGACCACACCTGCCCTCCTGCTGTCGGTCACCCCCGCGTTCGCCGACGACAAGCCGACAGCGCAGACGCAGGAGAAGCCGTCCATCGCGGAGTTGGAAAAGGCCGCCGCCGCAGCGCAGGCGGCGTACGACGACGCCGTAGAGGCCGAGAGTGCCGCCAAGGCGGCTCTGGAAGCGGTCCTGTCCGACACCTCTCCGCTGGCCGTTGCGGCCAAGGCCGCCGAGGCCGCGGCGGCCGACGCCGCCACCGCGAAGACCGACGCCGACCAGGCGGTCGTCGACGCCCAGGCCGCGGTCGACGCCCTCCCGGAGACGGCCACCGAGGAGGAGAAGACCGCCGCCGCGACCAAGCTCACCGAAGCGAAGGCCGCCGCCGCAGCCGCCGCCGATGCCAAGGCCGCCGCCGATGCCAAGGTCGTGGAGGCCCTGGACGCGCGTGACGACGAGCGGGTCGCCGCGGCCCGGAAGCTGTCCCAGGCGCAGAAGGCCACCGAGGCGGCGCTCGCTGACAAGACCGCCGCCGACGAGGCGCTGGCCAAGGCGAAGGAGGAGGGTGGCGAGGACTGCGTCCCCGAGGCCAAGCTCACCACGGTCGTCACGGGTCTGCCGTCCACCGTCGTCGCCGGCACGAAGGTCAACTTCAATCTCCGGGTGACCAACGGCACCGACAGGACGATGGACGAGGTGCTTCCGTTCGCCTACGTCCACGCGACCGACAAGAGCGGGCTCAAGGACATCGACGACCTGGTGCACCTGCAGTGGTCGTCCGCCTCGTCCTCGACGTGGAAGACCGTCGACAACGAGCACTACATGGACGCCATCAGCCCGCTGAAGGCAGGCGCCCACGCCGACGTCAAGATGCGCCTCACGGTCGACGCCTCGGCCCCCGCGGGCAACGGCGTCACCTTCGTCGCCGGTGACTACTTCAACGACAACGGCACCTGCGGCGGGAGCCCGGACCTCGAGGGCTACGAGTTCCTGATCGCCGCCGCGGGCAGCAAGCCCGGCAAGGTCGACGACGCCAAGCCCAGCACGACCGAGCCGAACACCTCGGACCTCAAGCCGCAGAGCGGAGCGTCGGCCAGTCCCGTGAGCGGCAGCCTCGCCTCCACGGGCTCGTCCTCCGCGACGTCGCAGCTCGCCCTCGCGAGCGGCGCGGCCCTGGCGATCGGCGCTGGCGCGGTGTTCGTCGCACGCCGTCGCAAGGCCGGCTCCCACGCCTGACGCGCGAGGCGGGGTGCCGACCGGGCACCCCGGTCCACGCGCCGGCCACCCAACGGGCTCGACACCGAGCGGTGTCGGGCCCGCTGCGGTGACACGGCCGCCCGGCGCGGACAGAGTCGCGGCCGCAGCGTCACGTGATTGCGCCCTGCCTCTTGGGGCGGGGGACCATCGCGGCTCGCACCTGGGCCATCCGGTCGCGGATCCCGTCGGCCGGGATCCCGCGGCTGCTCGCCGGTACGGAGGTCTGCTCACCCCGGCATGGCCCGCACTCGCCGCCGGGCAGCGTCTCCGCCCGGCCCGGCGTGCCGCATTTCGCGCACTCCAGGACCCGCAGCGCGGCGGATGGGGTGGGCGGAGC
This sequence comes from Streptomyces sp. NBC_01669, assembly GCF_026339735.1. Lineage (GTDB taxonomy): Bacteria > Actinomycetota > Actinomycetes > Streptomycetales > Streptomycetaceae > Streptomyces > Streptomyces yanii. The sequence continues at coordinate 4,242,644 of NZ_JAPEQG010000001.1, read as the reverse complement.
GACCCGTTCGGGTGGCATCTTGATGGTCAGGCGACTGCGGACCAGAGCCGCCGCGTGATGCACCGGGACCGGCAACCCGTCGGTCAGTGCGTGCAGCAGCTGTACTTCGGTGGCGCCCCGGTCGAACCACGCCGTGACGTACGGCTCCAGCGCTGCGCAGTCCGTCGATGACAGGCTCAGCGCGGGTGCGGTGCGGCCGAGTGCGGCCAGCAGGACGAAGGCCCGGGAGCGGGCCGGCCGCCGCTGCTCCGGCGGTACGTCGCCCCTGGTGAAAGCGGCCCACCAGTCGTCGTCGCGAGACGTGCGGGAGAAGAACGTACGCGTCACCCAGCGTGCGCTGCCCGAGCCGATGACGTGCTCGCTGCCCCGGCGCAGATGCCCGGCCCGCTGGAGGTTGTTCAGCGCGGTCCGCAGTGCGCACTGCCCGTACGGCAACACCTTGGCCAGCGTCTTCACGGAGATGTCGGCCCCGTCCGGCAACCGGTCGACATAGGCGGCGACGGCGGCCTCACGCGGCGGCAGGTGCGCGAAGTCCTGTGCGGTACGAGGGCGTTGGCCGGGCGCGGACCGCTTGCCGTAGCCCGGGTTGGCCATCGGGTGGGACGGCGTGTGCGGGACATGAGGGGGTACGTGCGGTGTGCGCGGGGCAGCACTAAACTGGCTGTCAGCCATGGGATCGCCTTCTTCGATCTCGTTGGTCAGACCCCTGTTCGGTGTTCCAGCACCGGCAGGGGTCGTTCGTTATTCGGAACGCTAGAGCGTCGCGACCTTGCGTGGCAAGCCGGTCACGAAAAGTGAACTCGCCTGCTGGGGAGGGTGGGTGGGTTGAAGCCCGCCACCCCTTCCTTGAAAAGAGCGCTCGGAGTACGGGGCTTGAGCCCCGGGCCTCAGATGCGCTTGAGATCCGCGACGAAGGGCGACCACGCCGCCGTACGGAAGACGAGCACCGGGCCGTCCGGGACCTTGGAGTCGCGGACGGGGACGACTCCGGGGTGGCCGTCGGCGACCTCCAGGCAGTCACCGCCGCTCGCGCCGCTGTACGAGGACTTGTGCCAGATCGCCGCGGACAGGTCGTAGTCAGAACTGCTGGTCTTCATGAAGGTAATCCTCCGCCGCCGACTCGATCAGGGCCAGGGACGCTTCCGGTGACAATGCGCTGGCCACCACCAGATCGTAGGTCAGTTCGTAGTGCCTGACGGTGGCGGGATCATCCTGCAACTGCCCTGTTCCCAGGCCCTGGAGATAAGCGAGCGGGGGCGCGTCCTCGAAGGACATCAGCTTGAGCGGACCTTCCATGGCCATGTGCGCGCCTGCGCCGAACGGCAGCACCTGCACGATGATCCGGCGTTCGTGTGCCAGCTTCAGGATGTGGTGGAGCGCCTCCGCCATCGCTGCCGGTCCGCCGACCTCCCGACGTAGAACGGCCTCGTCCAGAACCGCCCAAACCAAGGGAGTTGTTGGATCGGACAGCAGGTGTGCCCGGTCCAGCCTCACCGTGGTCAGGTCGTCGATCACCTTCTCCGGTGCCGTCGGCAGCCCGCCTCGGAACACCGCTCGCGCGTATGCCTCCGTCTGCAGCAGACCGGGAATCAGCTGAGATGCGTACTCCTTGATGGTCTTCGCGACGGCTTCTGCCTCCGCCGCCTCCGCGAAGTGATCCGGGTACTTCGACTTCTTCAGGGCGACGCAGTTCCGTACGAAAAATCCGTCCGCGTGCAGGATTTCGTCGAACTTCTGGGCCTGGTCCGCCTGCATCCGGCGTGTACCGGACTCCAGTTGGCCGATGAACGAGCCACTGACGAAGAGCGGGAGACCGAGTTCTTCCTGGGAGAGACCGGCTTTGTCCCTTCGGTGCCGGAGTTCGGCGCCGAGGAGGGCGCGCGGAGAGGAGGACGGGTCGAGTTTCTTGGGCCCCGGCATGACAACTCCCTGTGACACACATGCGGTTGTTGGTTCTGCGCCCTTTCCAGGCTAGCCGCGTGTTGGACACGCTGAGTGGGCATTGCGGTTACTGAGCGTGGAAGGTGTGCAGGATGACCACTACAGAGCGACGACGGGTTGCTGCCGGAAGAGTGGGGGAGGCGGAGGACGCGGTGGAGAAGTTGAAGCAAGGGCTGAAGGGCGTGGGGCTCACGCTGCCGTCGCTGCGGGTCGATCCGGTGTCGTGCGCGGGGAACGAGCCCGCGCCGCTGGTGGACCTCGGGCGGTGCACCGTCGATACGGCGCTGCGACTGAGTGCTGTGCTGGCACGGACGGGCAACAAGGAGGCCGGTCATGACGAGTGAGGGGCTCGAACCGTGTACGCCGGAGCCCGGGTCGTTCGCGGTGGACTCCCGGGACGGGCGGGTGGGGCGCGTGATGGGGTGCGTCGGACCGTACGTGCAGTTGCGGCCGCCGGGCGGTGGGGCCGAGTGGGACTGTCCACCGGAGTCCGTGCATCCGGCCTCGCCCGGGGACGTGCTGCGGGCCAGGGTCAGGGAGGTCAACCGGGAGGGGCGGCTGCCGTAGGAAGCGTGAAGGGCGGCACCCCGGCCGGGGTGCCGCCCTCTGTTGCGTCACGGGATCAGGCGCGGGCCGGCTCCGATGCCGGGTCGGTGACAGGGGTGGCCGGGCCGCCGGTTGCCGCGACCGTCGAAGCCGCCGGCTCCTGCGACACGTTGAACTCCGCCAGCAGGTCCTTGCTGAAGCCGAAGAAGTACGTGGCGACGAAGCCCGCCAGGTAGCCGACCAGCAGGCCGCCCGCGTAGATCGCGATCGTCGTGCCCAGGCCGTGGTTGCCGTCGAGGAGCGGGAACAGGGCCCAGCCGGACGGGCCGATCGCCGTGGAGCCGACCGCGCTGCCGAGCTGGTTGAAGAAGCCGACGAACGCGCCGCCGAACGCACCGCCCACGCACGCCGTGATGAACGGGCGGCCGAGGGGGAGCGAGACACCGTAGATCAGGGGCTCGCCCACGCCCAGCAGACCGGCGGGGAGCGCCGACTTGATCGTCCTGCGGATCGACTCGTTACGGGGGAGACGGAGGTAGACCGCGAGGGCCGCGCCCACCTGGCCCGCACCCGCCATGGCGAGGATCGGGAGGAGGACCGTGTAGCCCTGCTGCTCGATCAGGGTGGTGTGGATCGGGATCAGCGCCTGGTGCAGACCCAGCATGACCAGGGGGAGGAAGAAGCCGCCGAGGACCAGACCCGCGCCCGCACCGCCGTTGGACAGCAGCCAGTCGGCGAAGTCGCCGATCGCGGTGGAGACCTCACCGGCCACGTACATCAGGCCGAAGATCGTCACCAGTCCGGAGACCAGCACCGTCAGCGTCGGGGTGACCAGGACGTCCAGCGCCTCCGGGACCCAGCGGCGGCACCACTTCTCCACGTACACCGCGAGGACGGCCGCACCGAGCGCGCCCAGCACACCGCCCTGGCCCGGGGAGAGCTTCTGGCCGAACGCCTCGATGTTCGCGACGCCCGGGAAGACGATGATCGCGGCGACCGCACCGCCGAGGATCGGCGTGCCGCCGAACTCCTTCGCCGTGTTGTAGCCGACGAACACGGCGATCAGCGCCATGAAGCCGGACGCCATCGCGGCGAGCGCGGGGGTGACCGAGGTCAGCCAGCCCAGGTTCACCAGCAGGCCGTTGAGCCCGGCGATGATGCCGCAGCCGATCAGCGCCGGGATCAGCGGCACGAAGACATTCGCGATCTTCCGGAGGAAGAGCTTGAACGGGGTGGCGTTCTTCGCCTTCCGCTCCGCCTTGATCGCGGCGCCCTGGGCGGCGAGTTCGTCCGCGGTGGTGGTGTGCGCGGGCGTCGGTTCTGCTGCCCGGCCCTCCTCCACCAGCTGCTCGAACTCCGGGGTGACCCGGGCGACGGTGCCCGGGCCGAGGACGATCTGGTACGTGTCGTCCTCGACCACACCCATGACGGCGGGGAGCGCCTTCAGGGCCTCGTCGTCGACGAGCGAGCGGTCACGCAGACCCAGCCGGAGCCGGGTCATGCAGTGGACGACGGAGCTGACGTTCGCGGCGCCACCAACGAGCGGAAGGATCGCGGCGGCAGTGGCGCGGTTCTTGTCTTCTGTAGCCATGGTGCGTGGTGCCTTGCTGTGCGGGGGTGCGGAGCGGTGCCCCGGATGGGGTCAGGTGGTGCGGGGTGCGGCCGCGAGGGCGGCGCGGAGGTGGCCGTCGGACGCGGACAGGAGCGTGGCGGCGGTCGGACCGTCGACCTGGCCGAGGATGGCGAGGATCGCGTTCTTCACCTCGCCGTCGGTGGCGGCGAGCGCGGCTTCGATCTCCGCGTCGGAGGCACCGGTGGCGAGAGAAACGATCCGGCGGGAGCGGGCGCGCAGCTTCTCGTTGGAGGCGCGGACGTCGACCATGAGGTTTCCGTACGTCTTGCCGAGTCGGATCATCGTGATCGTCGACAGCATGTTGAGGACGAGCTTCTGCGCCGTACCGGCCTTCAGGCGGGTCGAGCCGGTGAGGAGCTCCGGGCCGACGACGACCTCGATGGGGTGCTCGGCCGCGGCGCCGAGCGCCGAGTCCGCGTTGCAGGACAGGCCGATGGTCAGCGCCCCCTTGGCGCGGGCGTGCTCGACGGCCCCGATCGCGTACGGCGTACGGCCGGAGGCGGAGATGCCGACCACCGTGTCGTCCGGGGTGAGATCCAGTCCGTCGAGGTCGGCGGCGGCCAGCTCCTTGCTGTCCTCGGCGCCCTCGACGGCTGTGACCATCGCGGACGGGCCGCCCGCGATCAGACCGACCACCTCGGACGGGTCGGTGTTGAACGTGGGCGGGCACTCGCTGGCGTCCAGGACGCCGAGCCTGCCCGCGGTGCCCGCGCCCGCGTAGATCAGCCGGCCACCGCGGGCCATGCGCGCGGCGACCCCGTCGATCGCCGCGGCGATCTTGGGCAGCCGGGCGGCGACGGCGGAGGGGACGGACTGGTCCTCGCCGTTCATGATCCGGGCAATCTCCAGCGTGGCCAGCCGGTCGATCTCGGCGAGCTCGGGCCGGAACGCCTCGGTGGTGAGGGTGGCGAGTTCGGCGCGCAGCTCCCCGTACTCGGAGGGCTGATCGGGCGTCGCGGCGTTGGCGTCGGTGGTGGAGGTCATGGAGAGCGGCTCTGCTTTCTCGAACTCGTGGCTCGTACGGTTCAGCGGGTGCGGGGGGTGTGGCGGTGGGCCAGTGCCTCGTACGAGGCGGCGAGCGCCGGGGCTGCCGTCTCGTACGTCCGCTGGGCGACGCCTATGAACAGGCAGTCCACGACGAGGAGCTGGCTCGTCCGGCTCGACATGGCGGCGGGGCGCAGCTCGCTCTCGCGGGCGGTGGACGTGGTCAGTACGTGGTCCGCGTACTGCGTCACCGGGCCGTCGGGGCGGCCGGTGATCGCGATCGTCGTCGCGCCCCGGTCGAACGCCACCCGGAGCGGCTCGATCACGTCACCGGTGGAACCGGAGTGGGTGATCGCGATCGCCACATCGCCGGAGCGGAGCTGCACGGCGTTGGTGACAGCCAGGTGCGGGTCCATGTGCGCGTGCGCGATCAGGCCGATACGGAGCAGCTTCTGCCCCAGGTCCTGGGCGACGAGAGAGGAGGCGCCGACGCCGTAGATGTCGATCCGGCGGGCGGTCGACGCGGCGGCGACGGCGGCACCGAGCTGTACCGTGTCGAGTCCGGCGGCCGTGTCCGCGAGGGTCTGCTGCTCGTCGAAGGCGAGCTTCGCGACCACGTCGGCGATCGGGTCGTCGACGGCTATGTCCGCCGTGACGGAGGGGGCGCGGCCGGACTGCTGGTGGGCGGCGAGCCCGGCGAGGGCGAGGCGCAGATCCCGGTAGCCGGGGTAGCCGAGGAGGCGGGCCGTGCGGACCACGGTCGCCTCGCTGGTGCCGGTGAGCTCGGCGAGACCGGTGACCGTCAGGGCGGCGCAGCCGGCCGGGTCACCGGCGACGGCCTCGGCGACCCGCTGCATGGAGCGCGTCATGGACGGCGCGAGCGTCCGCACCTTGGCCGCGAGTGCGGCCGGAGCGGGCGGCGCATCACCGCTGAAACTTTCCTTCAGGTCATTGGTCACCTTTGAAAGATATTTTCAACCCTGTCGTCCGTCAACCCCCTTTGGTCCCTACCTCTGACGGAACGGAGGACGGGACGGGTGACCGGACGCAGGACCTGTCCGCACTCGGGGTGACAATGGGTGCATGGAGCTGAACCGCCTGGAGCAGGCGCTGCACACCGCCCGCGCCCTGGTCATGGCCGATCTCGCCGCAGGCGGTGTCGCCGAGGCCGAGATCGTCTCGCTCGTCGAGGACGCGGTGACGCACCGGCGCTGGTGGGTCGAGCACTGGCCGGACGGCGTGGAATACGTCGTCGGCCTTGTCGCCCAGGATGTCCAGGACGCGCTGCTGGAGCGGTACGGCCGCTGGCCGCTCTGCCCCGTGTGCGACGCGGGCGACCCGCACGCCCTCGACGTCGAACCGGAGCTGGGCCCGGACCCGCGCTGGGTCTGCACCAAGGCGACCGTGATGGTGGCGCGCGTGGGCGCGCTGAGCGGAGTGCTGGGCCGGTGACGGTCTATATCGACCCGCCCGACTGGCCGGGCCACGGTCGGCTCTGGTCGCATCTGGTCAGCGACGTGTCCTTCGACGAACTGCACGCGTTCGCCGCCGCCATCGGCTGCCCGCCGCAGGCGTTCGAGCGGGACCACTACGACGTACCGGAAACGCGGTACGCGGACGCGGTGCGCGCCGGGGCCCGCGAGGTCGGCTCCAAGGAGCTCGTCCGCCGGCTCACGGAGGCGGGACTGCGGCGCCCCAAGGGGCGCCGGGCGCCCGGCGGCTGAACCGACGGCCGAAGCCACCCCGCTCAGGCGGCGGAGGAGCTCCCCGCTTCCACGCCGACGTCCGTCGACGACGACGTCGCGGCGGGCGACCCGGTCACCCGGCGCGACCTGCCCCCGCCGTGCAGTCGCAGCGAGAACACCACGGCGACCAGCGCCAGGACCGTCATCGCCGCGCCCGCCCAGGCCGTCGCCTCGAAGCCGAAGTCCGCGTCGATCACTGTGCCGCCCAGCCAGGGGCCGCCCGTGTTGCCCAGGTTGAAAGCGGCGGTCGTCGTCGCGCCCGCCAGGGTCGGGGCCGCGCCCGCGATGTTGAACATCCGGGCGTTCAGTGCCGGGGCCGTGTAGAACGCCGACAGGCCCAGCAGGAACGCGAGCCCGACCGCCGCGACCTGGTTCGAGGCGAACAGCGCCAGCGCGACCAGGAAGACCGTCGAGGCCGCGATACCGCTCATCAGCACCCCGAAGAGGTGCGCGTCCGCGACCCGGCCGCCGATCGTCGTACCGACCAGCGCCCCGATCCCGAACAGCGCGAGAACCGTCGGCACCCACCCCGAATCCAGCCCGGCGACATCCGTCAGCAACGGCGCCAGATAGCTGAACGCGCAGAAGACCCCGCCGGCCGCGAGCGCCGTGATCACGATCGACAGCCACACCTGCCGGTCGCGGTAGATGGACATCTCCCGCCTCAGCTGCGGCTTCTCCTCGGGGAGCGGGATGCGGGGGATGAGCGTCGCGACACCGACGAGCGCCACGGCGGACGCCGCGCCGACCGCCCAGAACGCCGACCGCCAGCCGAGGTTCTCACCGAGGAACGCCCCCAGCGGTACGCCGAGGACGTTCGCGATCGACAGCCCGCCGATCATCACGGCCATCGCTCTGGCCCGCGCGTTCACCGGCACCATCGCGATGGCGACCGCAGCCCCCACCGCCCAGAACCCGGCGCACGCGAAGGCGCTGACCACGCGGGAGGCGAAGAGCACCTCGTACGTCGGCGCGAGCGCACCCGCGACCTGCCCGAGGCCGAAGACCGAGATCAGCGCGATGAGGGTGGTGCGGCGCGGAAGCCGGAGCGTGGCCACGGCCAACAGGGGCGCGCCGATCACCATGCCGATGGCGAAGGCGGATATGAGGAGCCCGGCCCGGGGGATCGACACGTTCATGTCGTCGGCGATCGGTGGCAGCAGCCCGGAGAGCATGAACTCGCTCGTGCCGAGGGCGAAGACCGAGAGGCCCAGAATGTATACGGCCAGGGGCATAGGGGTGCGGCGGCGAACGGCAGAGTCGGGCATGACAGCTGCCAACAGCGATCGTGACCGTTACATTCCCGTATCGGGGTATCCCGTCGGCCGTCTCAACGGGTGAGCAGCTCCAGCTCCGTCAGCAGGTTCTGCCGGGCCCGCGGCTCCCACTCGGCGAACCCGTGCGGCGTACGGAACAGCCGCGGCAGTCCGAGCAGCTGCCGCAGGACGGCCGCACGCCCGCCCCGGAAGGCTTCGTCGGGGACGAAGCCGTACTCGTCCCGCACCTGCGCCGCGTACGCCGCGTACTCCTTCGGGGCGGCCGCCAGGATGGCCAGGTCCGCGTCGCACAGCACCTCGCCGTTGGTGTCGCCGTCCGCCGGGTCATGGGTGACGGTGAGCCGGACCAGCCGGGCGATCTCGGCGGTGACGGCGTCCGGGACACCGGCCTCGGGCAGGGCGCGCTCGGCGAGCGCGGCGCTGCGCTCCTCGTTCTCGGACCGCTCCGGGCGGTACACCGCGTCGTGGAACCAGGCGGCGAGGCGGACCGCGTCCGGGTCGGCGGCGTGACCGGCGAGGGTATCGATGCGGTCGAGGACCGCGACCAGATGTGCGGTGGTGTGGTACTTCCGCTGCGGTTCGGCCCAACGGGCCAGCAGGTTGTCGGCGTACGGCAGCGGATCGGGGCCGGTCGCGCTCCCTCGTACGGCGACCAGGGCATCGCTCCAGCGGGCGCGGAGCGCGTCCGCGGCGTCGGGGGAGGATCCGCTCTCGTGCGCGCTGTCGTCCGTCATACGCACGAGAGTAGATTCCCCCCGTCGTCCACGGCGGGCGGGCCCGGTTACCCGGTGAGCCCGAGCGGCGGCGAGGGAAGCCCGAAATGATCGGCGATGATCCGCACCGTGTGCGTGCCGTCGGCGTTGAAGCCGGGATCGGTGTCGTACTTCGGGGTGTCCCGGCCGACGATTCCGGCGTCCAGCAACTCCCGTACCAGCAGGTCGGCATTGCCGCCGGCCCGCCGCGACTCGCGGCGGGCGCCGAAGTTGAAGTACGTCTGCGCGAACCCGCCGCGACTGTGAATGAATTGGAAGGGGTGTTCGGTGCAGTGCGGAACCATGTAGTTCTGCCCGTGCGGGCACTCGCACGGGGATGTGGAGGCCAGGAACACGGTCTCCACGCGATCCGGCTCGCCGACACGTCCCGCATAGCGGTAACCGGTGATGTGGCCGGCCAGCTCCCAGACGGCCTGTCCATGCCGGGCGGTGGCATCGTGCGTCACCCATACCCAGCCGGACGATTCGCCACTGGTGAGGGCAGGACACCCCGCCTCGGCGAAGATGCCGGAGAGCGTGGGCAGGTCCATGCCCTTGCAGAAGGTGACGAACGTATTCGGGGTGAGCCGGCTCACTGCGCCGTCACCTCCGCAGACAGCGGCGGCGAGGGCAGGGCGAAGAAGCCCGCGATCGTCTTCACCAGACGTTCGTGATCGTCGTAGTGATGGTCAAAACAGTCGTGACCGCCGTTGACTTCGTCTCCACACACCGCATGGGGGCCGATGAGCTGCGCGGCCAGGAGCTCGGCGGACAGGTAATCGGGGTTCTCGCCCACCCGCTGCTGCGGGTCTTCGAAGCTGAAGCAGAGGATCGTGCGGCCGTCGCGGTAGTACTCGAAGGCGGGCGGGAAAGCCTTCGCGCTGCACGGCTCGGTCACGAACACAACGATCTCGGCACCGTCCGGGCAGAGCTCGCGGTAGTTGACGGGGTCGTAGTCCTCGACTTCCCAGTTGAGCATGGGGTGCACCGCCCAGGCCCACCCGCCCGCCTCGCCGTACGCGAGGGGCTCCCGCAGCAGTCCGCGAAGACCCTGGGTGAGCACATCAAGGGGCACACCCCGGGCGAAGACGACGTTCACCTCGTGGCCGGGAAAGGAGCCCTGTATCCAGTTGGTCATGCCGAGCACCCTAGGCGTGGGCACTGACAACCGGCTCACCCCTCTCGACCCGGGCAACAACGGCTCAGGAATCGCAGCCACGGTACCTAGTGGTGGGGTCGCCCGGGGCTTGCATCGGTGAGTGCGTCCGGATCCAGGCGGACGCTGAGCTGGCTCCCGAGTTCCCGGAAGCCCAGCGCCCGCGCGACCTGGCGGGAGGCCGGAGGCCGGGCCCGCCATTGGGGCAGCAGACCTGCGGTGAGTGCGTGTGCCACCGCTGCGGAAGCCGTCTGCCGGGCCAGTTGGCGGCCTCGCCACTGTGGGGCAGTCAGCACACAGACATGCGCGGTCGCGGCCGGCCAGGCGCGGTATCCCGCTGCGGCCACCACGTCCGTTCCTTCGCGCACGACGAACACCGGAGAGGTGACCTCTTCCATTCCGCTCTCGTCCGCGTCCTCCGGCCCCGCCGACCGCACCAACTCACGAAGGTCGCGATGCCCAGGCGCGAGCTGCTCGACGGCGTGATGGGCCGGCGCGGGCCGGAAGCCGTCCCTCGCGACGTAGGCCAGCGTGGCCGGACCGAGTACCTCGGTCACGGGCAGTACGGCCTTGATCGCTTCGGGCCGAGTGAGCGAACCGGCCGGCACCGCAGCCAGCACACGGCGCACCACCTGGGCAGCACCCGCGGTGGGCACAGTGGCGATGGCTGCGTCGCCCAGCATCACGATGCCGGCCCACGACGGTGGGCACAGACCTGATGCGGGCGAAGTGACCACGGTCAAACCACCGGAGGGCGCGAACGACACCGGGACGGCGGCCAACGTCTCCCACAGACCACGAGCACGGACCAGCAGCGGATCAACAGGCATGGCCTGATCCTGTCACCTCTGGATCGCCGGGCGCCCGGGAAATCAACCTCCACAAGCACGGCACATCGGATCCTGAATTGGCCCCGCACTGACCGGAGAAACCCGTCTGTGAGAGCAACAGGCGCGGTTCCCGAATCCGCCGGACCGGTCAGTGGCCGGGCGGGGTGTCCAGGGCCAGTGCGGCGAAGGTGGCCAGCCAGTGGTCCGTGCTGAAGTCACCGGAGGAGACCGAGGGCAGGCCGACGGCGAGATGAGCCTCGGCCGAAGCGGTCAGAGCGGTGTGGGCGGGGCCCTCGCCCAGCGCGTCGCCGATCGTACGGAGGGCCGCTGCCCGGCTCAGGGTGAGGCCCAGGAGGTGACCGATCTGCGGGTCCGCGTGGTCGGAGATCACGGGCGGGGTGAGCAGCGGAGAGTCCGTCAGCCCCGGCAGGAACCCGGCCAGCCAGGTCCGGAACTCGGCGACGGGGAGCACCCGGCGCATCGCGTCCGCCTCGGTCAGGGCGGGGGAGAGGAAGTCCTGCCCGGACGGCTCCCAGTGGGCGGGGGCGTCGTGGTCCTCGGCGAACCAGGTGCGCAGCCGGTCCGTCACCGCGTCGAGGACCGGGCGGGGCAGCCCGGCGCGCTCGCCCGCGTCCAGAACCATGCCCAGGCCGAAGGCGCTGTTGGGGTGGATCCCGTGCCGGATCGGGTACGTCGCCTTGGGCAGCCAGACGGTGAGGAGTTCGCCGACCGTTTCCACGGCGGGGGCGAGGGCGTCGGCCCAGCGGTCTCCCTCGGCGGTGGCGAGCGCACGGCTTTCCGCCGCCAGTGCCACCAACCACGCCCAGCCGTAGGGGCGTTCGAAGTGCGGACGGTTGCGGAGATACGCCGCCTCGACGGCGAGGTTCTCCGGGGTGAGGTGGGAGTTCAGCACCTCGTGGACACGGGTGGTGACCGTGGCCGGGAGGTCGCCGGTGGCGGAGAAGCGGCGCAGCAGGCGGACGAGCAGCCAGTGCATGTGCACGGTGGAGTGCCAGTCGTACCCCCCGTAGAAGGCGGGGTGCAGGGTGCGGGGCGCGACCAGTTCCTCGGGGCCGGCGTACAGGTGGGCCGGGGCGTTGGGGTACTCGCGTACGACATTGGCGAGGGCCAGTTCCGCGAAGGGGACGGCGTACGCGGCAGGGAGCGCGGGGGACATCGGGGTCACTCCAGAGGGGTGGGTGAGCGGCTCGGGTCAAGGGGCGGCTCGGGTCGGGGCAGGGGTGGCTCGGGTCAGGGGCGGCCCGGGTCAGAAGGCGAAGAGGGCCATGATCGCTACGTTGCAGACCAGCAGGGCCGCTGCCGTGGGGAGCTGGGCCTTGATCGGGCCGTACTGGTCCTTGAGTTCGAGCAGAGCGGCGGGAACCAGGTTGAAGTTGGCGGCCATCGGGGTGACGAGGGTGCCGCAGAAGCCGCAGAGCATGCCGATCGCGAGGATCGCGGGCGCGTTGCCGTTCATCTGCTCGATGAGGACGGGCCAGCCGATCGCGGCGGTCATCACCGGGAACGCGGCGAAGGCATTGCCCATGACGATGGTGAACAGCGCCATGCCGCAGCAGTAGACGGCCACGGCCACGAACTTCTGGCCGTCCGGCAGTACCGCCTCGCTGATCCTTCCGACCTGCTCGCCGACACCGGCGGACTGGAAGATCGAGCCGAGGACCGCGAGAAGCTGAGGCAGGATCAGCGCCCAGCCCATCGATTCGAGCATGTTGCGACCGGAGTGCAGCGGTACGGAGATCCTCCGCTCGCGCAGCAGCACCATGCCCACGATCAGAGCGGCGATGGCGCCGACGCCGAGGCCCAGGATGGTCTCGTACCCCGGTTCCAGGACCGGTTCGCCGCCGATCTTCCAGTTCTTCACGAGCGTCGCGCAGATCATCGCGACGACGGGGATGGTGAGGGCCGGAAGGAACAGCTTGTTGCCGAGGCGGGCGGCCGAGGCTGCGCGCTTCTCGCGGGAAGGAGTGTGTGATGCGCCCTTGCCGGTGAGACCGCAGCCGCCGAGGACGATCAGGATCAGGACGGCGACGCCCAGAGGTTCGGCAGGGAGCGACTTGTCGACGACTCCGGAGGAGTAGAAGAACGCGGCGCCCAGCAGACCCCAGAATCCGGCCGAGCCGAAGCGCTTGGGGTTGGTGCGGTCCCTGACCATCTGCGCGGCCATGACGAGGAACACCGCGCCGACCAGCCAGAAGAAGTACTCGGACTTGATCACTTGGCGTCCTCCGTCCGGAGCCCGGCGTGTGCCGTCATGTCGTTCTCGGCGGCGGCGACGGCAAGTTCGCGCTCCAGCTGCCGGTCCAGGTTGAGCAGGCGGGCCCCGTGGATCAGGAAGGCGCAGACCGCGGAGGGGATCGCCCACAGAGCCAGATGCAAGGGTTCGAGGTGCTGGTCGTACGTGGAGTTCACGAAGCCGGTGATCAGCAGGATCGATCCGATGGCGATGAAGCAGTCCTCACCGAAGAACACGCCGATGGTGTCGGCGCCGGACGCGTGCGAGCGGACCTTCTCGCGCAGCTTCTGCGGCAGCGGACGGCCCGCCTTGGCCTCGGCCGCGGCCTCGGCCATCGGGGCGATCAGCGGCCGCACACTCTGCGCGGGGCCGCCGATGCTCGTGAGGCCGACGGAGGCGGTGAGCTGACGGATCAGCAGGTAGAGCGCCAGGAAGCGGCCGGTGGTCAGCCTGCCCAGTTTGCCGATGAGAGTACGGGCCTGCTCCTGGAGTCCGTACCGCTCCAGAAGCCCGATGACGGGCAGGGTGATGACGAAGACGGTCACGGAGCGCGCGGAGGCGAAGCTGTTGCCGAATGTGGCCAGCACCTCCTGCGGGGAGAGCTTGCCGAGCAGCCCTGTGACGATGCCTGCGACACCCACTACGAGGAGGGGATTGCGGCGGGTGGCGAATCCGAGGATCACCACGAGCACGCCGAGGAGAACGATCACGCGTCGGCCTTCTTCCGCGCATGGACGTGCAGGCAGGCCTGCTCGGTCCTGATCAGACGGGGTAGTGCGCGAGACATTAAGCGATTGTTCAACAAACCCACAAGGGTGTGCGCTACATGGGTTGAAATGTGCGAGGTGGGGGCGTGGCGTGACCGGGCAGACGGTGCGCGGTTCGTTCGATCCGGGCAATGACTGGCGCGAAATGCCCGTGATGTGTGGTTTTGGCTGGAGAGAGGTCCTGTGCGTGGCGTGAGGGATGGGGTCCGGTGGATGGCGAGGATTGTGGAACATCCGACGCGTCGCACGGGCCGGCGCGGCACGAAGCGCGGGGTCGTGCGGAGTGGAGCACCCCCGAGGCGGGCGGCTCGGGCGGGGCTATCGCGTGGTCAGGCGCTCCGCGTACGCCTCCGCCAGCTGGCGCCGCGAGTCCTCCAGGTAGAAGGCCAGCATCCGCTCGGCGCCCGCCGCGTCGCCCTCGGCGAGCCTGTCCGCGATCTCCCTGTTCCGGGTGAGGTAGGGCTCGTGGAAGCGGCGCGGGTCGGCCATCACGTGGAAGGCCAGCCGCAGTTCGGCGAGGACGTTGCGCATCAGCTCGTCCGTGCGGGGACTGTTCGCGAGACCGGCCAGGGCCTGATGGAAGCGGATGTTGGCGGTCGAGCAGGCGGGCCAGTCGTCCGCCAGTGCCGCCTGCTCGCCCGTCGACACGGCGGCTTCGAGGGCCGTCAGGTCGTACGGCGGTTCGCCCAGCGTCCGCAGGGCGGCGCACTCGACGAGCAGCCGGACCCGGTAGATGTCCACCAGGTCCTCGACGGCCAGGACGCGGACGAAGACGCCCTTGTTGAGCCGGTGTTCCAGGAGGCGCTCGTGCGACAGCAGGCGGAACGCCTCGCGCAGGGTGTTCCGGGACACGGCGAGGGCGCCGCTGATGCTCTCCTCGGAGAGCCGGCTGCCCGGCGGGAAGTAGCCTTCGGTGATCCGGTCCCGCAGGATGGCGGCGACCCGCTCGGCGGTGCCGGACCGGGCCAGGGAGGCGCTGTCCGCCGCCAGTTCCGAGAGATCCGGAGAAGTCCGGCCGCCCGCAGTCCCCGCCATGCCCCGTCCCCTGCCTGTTGCCGTGCGCGTCGTCAGGTGCGCACTCTGTGCCCAGTGAACCGTACCGGCATCCCGCACCCCGAGCCGGGTCTTGTCAGATTGTTGAACAATCGCTAGCGTGCGCTCGTGATGGATCTGACGAACCCGGCGAGTCCGACGAACCCGATGGATCTCAACGCGGATCTCGGCGAAGGGTTCGGACACTGGACCCTCACCGATGACGACGCGCTGCTCGACTGCGTCACCAGCGCCAATGTGGCCTGCGGCTTCCACGCGGGCGACGCCTCCGTGATGCGGCGGGTCTGCGACACCGCGGCCGCCAGGGGCGTACGGATCGGCGCCCAGGTCGCCTACCGCGACCTGGCCGGCTTCGGGCGTCGCTCCATGGATGTGCCACCCGCCGAACTCACCGCCGAGATCGCCTACCAGATCGGCGCCCTGCGGGTCTTCGCCGAAGCGGCCGGCTCCACGGTCGCGTACGTCAAACCGCACGGTGCCCTCTACAACCGCGCCGTCTGGGACGACGACCAGGCCGCGGCCGTGGTCGAGGGCGTCCGGCTGGCCGGCGGGGACCTGGCGGTCCTCGGGCTCCCCGGTTCGCGCCTGCTCGCCCACGCCGGGGCCGCGGGTCTCACCGCCGTCGAGGAGGCCTTCGCCGACCGCGCGTACACCCCGCAGGGCACGCTGGTCCCACGGAGCGAGCCCGGCGCCGTGGTGCACGACGAGGACGAAGTCGTGCGCCGCAGTGTCGGGATGGCGGTGGGCCGGGGCGTCACCGGCGCGGACGGCAGCCGGATACCGGTCGCTGCACGCTCGCTGTGCGTCCACGGCGACACCCCGGGCGCGGCGGCGCTGGCGCGCAGGGTCAGAGCGGCGCTCGAAGAAGCGGGCGTGGCCGTGCGGGCATTCGCATGAGCGTGGGCGCGGGTGCCGGCGCCGCGCGTGCGGTCACGGCCGAACGGGGCGCCCCTGCAGGGCAGTCGCGCGACGCGCGTACGTCCGCGTCACGGGAGGCGGGCGCCCGCCCGTCCCCCGACGCGAGCGCTCCGGACGGCATCCGCGTTCTTCCCGCCGGGGCCGGAGCGCTGCTCGTCGAGCTGTCCTCGGGTGAGCACGCCGAGGCCTTTCACGCCGAGCTGTTGCGGCGTCGTGCACGCGGCGAGCTGCCCGCCGTACGCGAGATCGTTCCCGGTGCCCGGACCGTGCTGCTCGACGGCATCGCGGACCGCACCCCGGACGGCAGCGCGCGGCTCGCCCGGGAACTCGTCTCCTGGCGGATACCGCCGCTGCGGCGTGACACCGGGGAGGCCGTCGAGATCCCCGTCGTCTACGACGGCCCGGACCTCGCCGACGTCGCGGCGGCCTGGGGCGTCACCGCCGCCGACGTGCCCCGCATCCACGCCGGGACCGAATTCCGCGTGGCCTTCTGCGGGTTCGCCCCCGGTTTCGGCTACCTCACCGGCCTCCCCGAGCACCGGCACACGCCACGCCGTGCGACGCCGCGCACCAGGGTTCCGGC
This sequence comes from Streptomyces sp. NBC_01669, assembly GCF_026339735.1. Classification (GTDB taxonomy): domain Bacteria; phylum Actinomycetota; class Actinomycetes; order Streptomycetales; family Streptomycetaceae; genus Streptomyces; species Streptomyces yanii. The sequence continues at coordinate 4,226,205 of NZ_JAPEQG010000001.1, read as the reverse complement.
CGGTGCGCTGGCCCTCGCGGGGGCGTACACCGGGGTGTACCCGCGCCCGTCGCCCGGCGGCTGGCAGATCATCGGGCGGATGCCCGAGCCGGGCGAACTGTGGAACCCGGCTCGCGAACCGGCCGCCCTGCTGAGCCCCGGGGCACGGGTGCGGTTCGTCGCGACGGAGGTGCGGCCATGACCGGTGCCATCGAGGTGGTCAGGGCCGGAGCCCTGACCACCGTTCAGGACGCGGGCCGTATCGGCTGGGCGCACCTCGGGGTGCCGCGCGCCGGCGCCCTGGACGCCCCCTCCCGCCGCCTCGCCAACCGGCTGGCCGGAAACCCCGCGGACGCGGCACTGCTGGAGACGACCGCCACCGGCTGCGCGGTCCGCCCGGACCGGCCCGTGGTCGCCGTCGTCGGCGGTGCGCCCTGCCGGGTCACGGTCGACGGGCGGCCCGTGGGCTGGGGAACACCCGTGCACGTACCGGCGGGCGCGGTGCTCGACGCCGGCCCCGCGGTGCAGGGGCTGCGCAGCTATCTGGCGTTCGGGGGCGGCCTGCTGCCGGAACCGGTGCTGGGCAGCAGGTCCGCGGACCTGCTCTCCGGGCTCGGCCCGGCCCCGCTGCGTGACGGGGACGTACTGCCGCTGGGACACGGGGCGTCGAGGCCCGCGGCCCCCGACGCCGTGCCCTGGCCGGCCGCGCCCGCCGAACTCGTGCTCCCCGTACGCCTCGGCCCCCGCCACACCTGGTTCACGGATGCGGCGCTGCGCACGCTCACCACGGCCACATACCGGGTCTCGCCGCAGAGCAACCGGATCGGCCTGCGCACGGAGGGCCCGGCCCTGGCGCGCGTCCATGAGGGCGAACTGCCCAGCGAGGGGATGGTGCTCGGCGCCATTCAGGTGCCGCCGGACGGCCGCCCGGTGGTGTTCCTCAACGACCATCCGACGACCGGGGGTTACCCGGTCGTCGGTGTCGTGCACGAGACGGCACTCGCGGGGGCGGCACAGGCGGTGCCGGGAACCCGGGTGCGGTTCGTGAGTGCGGGCTGAGGGACTGCCCCCGTCGGGGTGGGCGGCTTCCTACGCCGCCGCCCTGAACCCGCGCAGCCGCAGCGAGTTGCCGACCACGAAGACCGATGAGAACGCCATCGCGGCGCCCGCGATCATCGGGTTGAGCAGTCCGGCCGCGGCGAGCGGCAGGGCGGCCACGTTGTAGGCGAAGGCCCAGAACAGGTTCGTACGGATGGTGCCCAGCGTCCTGCGGGAGAGGCGGATGGCGTCCGCCGCGGCCCGCAGATCCCCGCGTACCAGCGTCAGGTCGCCGGCCTCGATCGCGGCGTCGGTACCCGTACCCATCGCCAGGCCCAGATCGGCCTGGGCGAGAGCGGCCGCGTCGTTGACGCCGTCACCGACCATGGCGACCGAACGGCCCTGGGACTGGAGTTCCTTGACGACGTCGACCTTGTCCTCCGGCATGACCTCCGCGTACACCTTCTCGATCCCGACCTCGGCCGCGACCGCCTCGGCCACCGCCCGGTTGTCACCGGTGAGCAGGATCGGGGTCAGCCCCAGGGCCCGCAGCCGCCGAATGGCCTCCGCACTGGTGTCCTTCACCGCGTCGGCGACTTCGAGGACCGCCCGTGCCTCGCCGTCCCAGGCGACCGCGATGGACGTACGTCCGGCGGCCTCCGCCGCGGCCTTGTGCCGGGCCAGCTCCACCGGCAGGTGGATCTCCCACTCGGCGAGCAGCTGCTCACGGCCGACGAGGACGGCGTGCCCCTCGACGACACCCTGCACGCCGAGCCCCGCGATGTTGGCGAAGTCCTGGGGGGTGGACAATGCGGCGCCGGTGCGCTCGGCGGCTCCGGCAGCGACGGCCTGGGCGATGGGGTGTTCCGAGGAGTGCTCCAGGGCGCCCGCGAGCCGCAGCACTTCGCGCTCGTCCGTACCGTCCGCCGTGTGCACGTCCAGCAGCGTCATCCGGCCGGTGGTGACCGTGCCGGTCTTGTCCAGGACGATCGTGTCGACGCGACGCGTGGTCTCCAGAACTTCCGGGCCCTTGATCAGGATGCCGAGCTGCGCGCCGCGTCCGGTCCCCACCATGAGGGCGGTCGGAGTGGCGAGGCCCAGCGCGCACGGGCAGGCGATGATCAGTACGGCGACGGCGGCCGTGAACGCGGCCGTCAGACCCGCCCCGTTACCCAGCCAGAACCCCAGCGTGCCGAGCGCGAGCGCGATGACCACGGGCACGAAGACCGCGGAGATCCGGTCGGCCAGTCGCTGAGCCGCCGCCTTGCCGTTCTGCGCGTCCTCGACGAGCTTCGCCATCCGCGCCAGCTGTGTGTCGGCGCCGACCCGTGTCGCCTCGACGACGAGCCGGCCGCCCGCGTTGAGCGTGGCACCGGTGACGGAGTCCCCGACACCGACCTCGACCGGCACGGACTCGCCGGTGAGCATGGACGCGTCGACCGCCGAGGCGCCCTCGACGACCGTGCCGTCGGTGGCGATCTTCTCGCCGGGGCGGACCAGGAACCGGTCCCCGACCTGCAGTTCCGCGGTCGGGACGGTCATCTCACGGTCGCCCCGCACCACGGTGACCTCCTTGGCGCCCAGCTCCAGCAGCGCCTTGAGCGCGGCGCCCGCCTTCCGCTTGGAACGGGCCTCGAAATAGCGCCCGGCCAGGATGAACGCGGTGACTCCGGCCGCCGCCTCCAGATAGATGTTCCCGGCGCCGTCGCTGCGGCCGATGGTCAGCTCGAAGGGGTGCGTCATGCCCGTCATCCCCGCCGTGCCGAAGAACAGCGCCCACAGCGACCACAGGAACGCGGCCGACGTACCGAGCGAGATCAGCGTGTCCATCGTCGCCGCACCGTGCCGGGCATTGGTCCAGGCGGCGCGGTGGAACGGCCAGGCGGCATACGTGACGACCGGGGCCGTCAGGGTCAGCGACAGCCACTGCCAGTAGTCGAACTGGAGCGCCGGGATCATCGCCATCGCGATCACGGGGACGGCGAGCATCACGGCGGTGAGCAGCCGCTGCCGCAGCGGACGGAGCTCATCGGCTTCCGCTTCGGCTTCCGACGGTGCGCCTTCCCCGGCAGGTACCGGAGGTGCGGGCTCCTGTGCGGTGTAGCCGGTCTTCTCGACCGTGGCGATCAGGTCCTGTACGGAGATGTCCTCGCCCCGGTAGCTGACCTTGGCCTTCTCCGTGGCGTAGTTGACAGTGGCGGTGACGCCGTCCATCCGGTTCAGCTTCTTCTCGATGCGGGCCGCGCACGATGCGCAGGTCATGCCGCCGATGGCGAGCTCGACCTCTGCGGTGGTGCCGGTGCCGGTTGCGGCGGTGGGCGCGGACACGGTTTCCTCCCAGGCGTAGACGGATGGGATATACCCCTAGGGGGTATCTGATCCTGATCCATGTATACCCCCCACCCCTATGAAGTGCAAGAGTGGATCCGGGATCGAGAGATGGATCATGTGCGTCCGATTGCCGGGCGGCGCTCCGGCCTCGCGTATCTTCGCGTTCGCGCCGAGGCTTCGCCATCACGCGACTGACCCGTAGGCTGGCCATTGGACTAGACCTGTAGCTGCTTACTGGAGGAATGGGGTCCCATGAGCAACCGTGCAGTCCTGGAGGTGATCGCTCTCGACGCGGAGGACGCGGTCGCTGCCCAGGCGGGTGGTGCAGACCGGCTGGAGCTGGTCACCGACATGGCGTCGGACGGCCTGACCCCGTCCTGTGCGACCTTCGCGGAGATCCGTGCCGCGGTCGACATTCCGCTGCGTGTGATGCTCAGGGTGGCGGACGGATTCGCGGCCGGTGACATCGATGTTCTCGTACGCAAGGCGCGCGAGCTGCGGGCCGAGGGTGCCGATGAGTTCGTCCTCGGCTTCCTGGACGCGGCGGGCCACGCGGACCTCGTCGCCGTCGAACGGCTCGTCGCCGAGCTGGACGGCTGCCGCTGGACGTTCCACCGCGCGATCGACCGCGCCACCGACCGGGACACCCTGCGCAAACAGCTGGCAGATCTGCCGGGCCTCGACACGTACCTCACGGCGGGATCGGCGCGCGGCGTCGACGACGGCATCCCGACGCTGCTCGGCGAGGCGGCCCACAAGGGTGAGCCCGGGTACGAGCCGCAGATCCTGGTGGGAGGCGGGCTCCGGCTCGAACACCTGCCCCAGCTGCTGCTCGCGGGCATCGACGCGGTGCACATCGGGGGTGCGGCCCGCCCGAAGGGCTGGGAGGCGCCGGTGGACGCCGCGGCGGTACGGGAGTGGCGGGCGCGGCTCGACGGGTAGGCGACTCACCGGGGTGACCGGTTCCGTCCGCGATCTCCCCCAGGGCCTCAAGGTCATGGGGGAGATCGAGGACAAAGTGGTTACCGGACGACCCCGGTACCCGACAGGCTCTCAGCCCTCGAGCGCCTCCGGCAGCTCCGCCGCATGCACCACCGTCAGCCCCGACACCGCACGGGTCAGCGCCACGTACAGCCGGCGCAGACCCGTGCGTTCGTCCGGTTCGCCGTCGACCACCGCCGCCGGCTCGTCCAGCACCACGTAGTCGTACTCCAGGCCCTTCGCCAGCGACGCCGGGACCAGCGTCAGCCGCGACTCGGCCGTCGTCTCCTCGCCCGGCGACAGATACGCGTGACCCGCCGCCGTCAGCGCCTCCGCCAGCACCGGGATCCGCGCGTCCGCCGCGATCAGCCCGATCGATCCCTCCTGCGCCAGCGACTCCTCGCAGGCCGCGAGCACCGCCGCGTCCAGTCCGGCCACGTCGGCCACCTCCCGTACCGCCAGCGAACCCGGCGACTCACGCACCGACTCCACCGCCGCAAGACCCGGCGAGATGACCGGCAGCAGCCGTGACGCGTACGCGATGACCTCCCTCGGCACACGGAAGCCCGCTGTCAGCTCCTCCACCACGGCGTCCTCCTTGCCCAGGTGGTGCAGCGCCTGCGCCCAGCTCTCCGTCGACCACGGCGTCGTCCCCTGCGCCAGGTCGCCGAGCACCGTCGCCGAACCCGTCGTGCACCGCCGTCCCACCGCCCGGTACTGCATCGGCGACAGGTCCTGCGCCTCGTCGAGGACGACATGGCCGAGCGAGTGCGTACGTGCCACCAGATCGCTGGCCTCGTCGATCAGCACCGCGTCCGCCGCCGACCACTTCGCCGACTTCACGCTGCGGGCCGGCTTCGTCCACAGGATCGTCTTCTGCTCGTCCTCGGTGAGCAGCCCGTCCGCGTGCGCGGCCAGGAACTCCGGGTCGGAGAGCAGTCGCAGGACCAGCTTCGTCGGATCGACCGCGGGCCAGATCGCCTTCACGGCAGCCTTGACCGCCGGAGTACGGGCCACCGCGTTCTGCACCCGGTCGTCGGGCGCCTCGCCGGCCTCCTCCATCCGGACGAGGACGGCGTGCGCGATCCGCTGCGGGAGCGCCTCGTGCGCCGCGCCGTACCGCATGTCGCGGGCCAGCAACTCGGTGACCATCTCCTCCAGTTCGTACGCGGGTACCCGCCACCGCCGCGAACCGCGCACCACCATCACCGGCTCCGTCGGCAGCGTCACATGCGAACGGATCGCCCGCCGCAGCACCTCCGCCATCCGGGCGTCACCCTTGACGACGGCCGCCTCCGCCGCGTCCGATCCCCGCACCTCGACGTGTGCCGCCACCAGATCGTCGACGGTCGCCTGCTTCACCTCCAGCTCACCGAGGGCCGGGAGCACCTGCTCGATGTAGTGGAGGAACGACCGGTTCGGCCCGATCACCAGCGTGCCGGTGCGGGCGAGCCGCTCACGGTGCGCGTACAGCAGATAGGCGACACGGTGCAGACCGACGGCGGTCTTACCCGTACCGGGGCCTCCCTGGACGCAGACCGTCCCGCCCAGCCCGCTACGGACGATCTCGTCCTGCTCCGGCTGGATCGTCGCCACGATGTCGCGCATCGGACCCACGCGAGGCCGCTCGATCTCCGCCTGGAGAAGCTTGCTGGTCTGCGCGGCCTCGGTGGGGTCGGTGAGGTGCTCGTCCTCGTACGCGGTCAGTTCGCCACCGGTGTAGCCGAAACGGCGCCGCTGCCCGACGTCCTGCGGGTCCTTCCTCGAAGCCCGGTAGAACGGCTGCGAGACGGGCGCACGCCAGTCGATGACCATCGGGTCGCCGTCGGCGTCATGGACGTGGCGGCGTCCGATGTAGAACTGCTCTCCCGCCCGTCGCCCACCACCACCCTTGGCCGAGGCGCTACGCGCCGCCCCTCCTGATGCGCCCTCGGCCCGATCCGCACCGACCCGGTGCAGATAGTCGAGGCGGCCGAAGAAGAGCGGGGTGTGCGACAGATCGGCGAGCGCCTTGATGCGTTCGTCGATCTGGGCCTGCAGGACGGCGGCGTTCACCCAGTTCGCGGTGACATCGCGGATGTCGAGGGCCTGGGCGTCCTCGCGCATGGCTCGCAGCGCGGCGCGGGACGCGGCGAGATGGGCGCGCTCGCGAGCCAGCGCATCGGTGGTGGTCGTGACGGCTTCGTGTTCGTGCGCGGGCACGGTGTTGCCTCCGGCTTTTCGACGCAGGACGGCGGACCGCAGCTCGCACCCGGTCACGTGCCGGGGCGATGCGGTCCGCTCGGGGATCGATCACGGGTTACGCACGCTGGTGCGCGTGCGGCTGTCGGCCGGTTTCCGTCCGGTCGGCGGCGCTCCCCCGGCTGCCGGCGAAGAGCCGGTACCACGGTGCGGGAGGCGGGCAGACCGGCGATTGTATCGACCGCGACCGGTGGGGTCGAATGAATTGGACTGCCGGGCCCGCCCCTCCTCCACCCCCGGATCACCCCGTAGGGGACGGCATCCGACCGGAGACCCATGCGGAGCCCACGGGGATTCCGTCCGCGGGCCGATGCCTTTGCGGGACGGGCGCAGGACCATGGACTACATGAGCACCGTCAGTCTGAACCCACACGGGACCGGCCCCGCGCACGGCGCGACCGCGGCCACCGGTCACCCGCCCACCCACCACGTCGGCGACGCCGTGCGCGCCGTCAAGGTCTTCGCACGCGCCGCGTTCGACGTGGCCGTCCTCGGCGAGTACGCGGAGGAGGCGGGCGTCCTCCGCCGCGACCACCGGGAACAGCACGACCACCGAGTACGCCGCGAACACTGAGTCGCGAACACTGAGTACGGCACGGCCCCTGAGTACGGCGCGAACACTGAGTACCGCACGGCCCCTGAGTACGGCGGGGCCGCTGAGTACGCGCGACTGCCGCGGTATGAGTAGCCGACCGGAGGTGGCGGGTCCCCGTCCCGCGGTTGAGTGGCGGCATGGAGAACAGCCGCTACAACGCCTTCGCAGCCCCGACCGCCACCGCGCCGGCCGTCGGCGCACCTCTGCTGCCTCGGGTGATGCGTCCGGCCCCCGTCGCGCAGAGCACCACCGCCTGGGTCGCCCCCACGATCGCCACGGTGCTGGCCGCGATCCTCACCTTCATCGGCGTGTTCACCCTGGGCTTTGCCGTGATGGCCACGGACAGCTGCGGCCCCGACAACTGCTCGTCGGACATCACGGTCCCGCTGGGCCTCATGGGCTACGGGCTCTACGCGTCGCCGTTCGTCACGCCCGTCGCCCTGATCACCGCGTGGGCGCTGCCGTGGCGGCCCCGCTGGGCCGCCGCCCGCCGGTGGGCGGCGGCCGTCGCGGTGCTGCCGGGCCTGACGATGGTCACCGGGCTGTTCCTGCTCCTGACCCTCGGCGGCTGACCGGGCGGGACCGCTCGGTTCAGTTGTCCGTCAGCAGTTCGTCCGCGTCCACGATCCGGTACGCGTACCCCTGCTCGGCCAGGAACCGCTGGCGGTGCGCCGCGAAGTCCTGGTCGATCGTGTCGCGGGCGACCACCGAGTAGAACCGGGCCTCGTGCCCGTCCGCCTTCGGCCGCAGCACCCGGCCGAGCCGCTGCGCCTCCTCCTGCCGCGAGCCGAATGTGCCCGACACCTGAATGGCGACGGTCGCCTCCGGCAGGTCGATCGAGAAGTTCGCGACCTTCGACACGACAAGGACGTTGAGTTCGCCCTCACGGAACGCGTCGAAGAGCTTCTCGCGCTGCGCGTTGCTCGTCTCGCCCTTGATGACCGGGGCGCCCAGATGCTCGCCCAGCTCGTCGAGCTGGTCGATGTACTGCCCGATGACGAGAGTCTGCTCGCCCCGGTGCTTGCGCACCAGCGCCTCCGTCACCTTCCGCTTCGTCGCGGTCGTCGCGCAGAACCGGTACTTCTCCTCCGTCTCGGCGGTCGCGTACGCCAGCCGCTCCGAGTCCGTCAGATTGACCCGCACCTCGACACAGTCGGCGGGCGCGATGTAGCCCTGCGCCTCGATCTCCTTCCACGGCGCGTCGAACCGCTTGGGGCCGATCAGCGAGAAGACGTCCGACTCGCGCCCGTCCTCGCGCACCAGCGTCGCGGTGAGACCGAGCCGCCGACGCGCCTGCAGGTCGGCGGTGAACTTGAAGACGGGCGCGGGCAGCAGATGCACCTCGTCGTAGATCACCAGACCCCAGTCGCGGGAGTCGAACAGCTCCAGGTGCGGGTAGATGCCTTTGCGACGGGTCGTCAGCACCTGGTACGTGGCGATGGTGACCGGCCGGATCTCCTTGCGCGTACCGCTGTACTCGCCGATCTCGTCCTCGGTCAGCGAGGTCCGCTTCACCAGCTCGTGCTTCCACTGCCGGGCCGAGACGGTGTTCGTCACCAGAATCAGCGTGGTCGCCTTGGCCTCCGCCATCGCACCGGCCCCGACCAGCGTCTTCCCGGCACCACACGGCAGTACGACCACTCCGGAGCCGCCGTGCCAGAACCCTTGGACGGCCTGCTTCTGGTACGGACGCAGCGCCCAGCCGTCCTCGGCCAGCTCGATCGGGTGAGCCTCGCCGTCCACGTACCCGGCAAGGTCTTCGGCGGGCCAGCCCAGCTTCAGCAGCGTCTGCTTGATCTGCCCGCGCTCGGACGGGTGCACCGCCACGGTGTCCGGGTCGATCCGCGCTCCGACCAGCGGCTGGACCTTCTTCGACCGGAGGATCTCCTCCAGCACCGGCCGGTCGGTGGAGGTCAGCACCAGCCCGTGGACCGGGTTCTTGGAGAGCGTGAGGCGGCCGTACCGGGCCATCGTCTCGGCGATGTCGACGAGCAGCGCGTGCGGCACCGGGTAGCGGGAGTACTGCACGAGGGCGTCGACGACCTGCTCGGCGTCGTGCCCGGCGGCGCGCGCGTTCCACAGTCCGAGCGGCGTCAGCCGGTAGGTGTGGATGTGCTCGGGGGCACGCTCCAGCTCCGCGAACGGGGCGATCGCACGACGGCAGGCGTCGGCCTGCTCGTGGTCGACTTCCAGGAGCAGTGTCTTGTCGCTCTGGACGATGAGGGGTCCGGTCACGCGTCTCGGCCCTTTCTACGGGGGGTGGCCGCCCGTGCGGCCAAACGTCCAGTGTGCCGCATGCGGGGCAGGTGGTGCGTCGGTGTCGGCCGGCGGGACGTTCGGCCATCCGCCCGCCGCGCGGGCGGGGGGACGTGTCATGGTCCGTGCGTGACTGATGCCGCTGCCGGGGACACGCCTCCGGAACGAACCGCTTCCACGCGCCCGGACGACCGCATACCGTCCGTGCTGCGCTTCTCCACCGAACTCGTCGCCTGGGTCGCCACCCCCTGGGTGCTGGCAGGCCACTCATGGCTGCTTGCCGCCCTGTCGCTGGTGGTGCTGATCGGCCTGCCGGCTGTTCTGTCCACCCCGGGCGACAAGAACAGTGTGCTCGTCGCCGTGCCGGGCTGGGCCACGATCCTGATGGTGCTGGCCGAGCTGGGCGCTGCTGTCGTCTCGTCGTGGCTGCTGTGGCCGGTGTGGGCGGCCGTTCCGGTGACGCTGCTCGCGGCGGCCGCCGTGGTCACCGAGCAGCCGCGGTGGCGGTGGCTCGTCTCGCTGGAGTAAGAGTGCCCGGCAGTAGGCTTCGCGGCGTCGCGGGGCCGGTGCACGCACCTCGCGGCGTTGTCGTCAATCACCAATGCTCCGCGTTGGCTCAATCCTCCGCCTTGCGAGGCACGCACCCCAGCCCCGCTCCTTCACCCGCGCTGCCTACTGCCGGGCACTCCAAGAGCCGTCAGGCATCTTCGGAGTCGGCCAGTTCCGCGACGCCCGTGACCCGGTGCAGCGGGTACGTGCGGATCTCGTCCGCCGTGTGGTCGTACGCCGTCACGAAGCCGCCCTCGACCCGCACCGGAGCGATGACGCGCTGGCTGGCCGCGCCGTCCGCATTGACGTAGCCGATCCAGATCGCCGAGCCCGTCATGGCCGCCGCCTGGACGGTCGCGAGAGTCTCGGCGGAGGTCGTGCGGGGCAGTGAACCGGCCGGGGCCGCGGGGGCCTGGGAGGCGTCCTTGCGGACGACGGTGGCGGCCGTGTCCCCGGCGCGGATCGCCCGTACCGCCGCGCCCAGCAGCGTTCCGTCGGGGAGCGGCGGGCCCTCGGGGACCGGCACGGGGGGTGTACGGGGAGGGGTGCGGCGGGTGCCCGCGCGGGTGATCAGGACATCGCCCTCGGCGGACTCGGCGGCGGGCGCGTACCCCATCTCGCGCAGCCCTTCGAGCAGGGACGCCGGGTCGATCTGGGCGGCCAGCGCCGTCGGGGCGAGGCGGCGCAGGCGCAGGGTGGCCGAGCGTTTGTCGGCGAGGATCTCGCCCAGCACGGCCTCGTCGTCGCAGCGTACGTACGCGGACGCGGCACCGATCCGCAGATGGCCGTGGCGGCGGGCGACGTCGTCGATGAGGTAGCTGAGCGGCTGCGGGACCGGCGTGCGGCTGTGTGCGGCGAGGAACGCGTGCAGATCGGCCGCGGACTGCCCGGCGTCCAGCGCGCGGCGTACGGAGCCGGGCGTGAACCGGTAGACGGTCGCGCCGCCCTTCGACTCGATGTCGGCGAGGACGGACAGCGTGTCCGCGAGGGGGCGCTCCAGCGGGCCCGGCGCGACGGCCGTCAGGTCGGCCTGCAGCAGGACGTGGTCGAGAGACTCCGGGATGAGCGGGGCGAGCAGCGCGGCCGCCTCGGCCGGCCCGGATTCGAGCAGGGCGCGGGACTGGGAGGAGAGGGCGCCGCGGCCGGTGATGCCGAGGAGTTCGGACTCGTTCAGTGTCCACAGGGCGATCCGGGACCGGAGGTCGGTGGTGCCCCCGGCGGAGGTCGAGGCGCCGCGCAGCGGCCGTTCCCAGCGGAGCCGGGCGAGCAGCGTCTCCGGGTCCGGGGCGGTGCCGGGGTCCAGGGAGGCGAGCAGGGCCAGGATGCGGTGGCGCACCTCGGGAGCGGCCGAGCGGTCCAGTTCGGGGCCGAGCGCGGACAGGGCCCGGCCCTTGGCGTCCTGGCCACCGATCAGACCGGCGGTGCGGGTGGCGGCGAGCCAGGCGGTTGCGAGGCGCACCCAGCGCTCCTGGGCGGGGAGTTCGGTCCAGTCGTCGTATGCGGGCGTCGGTGCGTACCGCTCGTCGGCCTCGCCGTCGGAGGCCAGCAGTCCGGCCGCGTAGGCGAGTTCGAGCCAGAACGCGGCGATCGGCTCCGACACGTCGAGGACGGACGCGGTCCGCTTCAGCTCGCGGACGCTGAGGCCGCCGGCCCGGAGCATGGCGGGGCCGCCGGCGTTCCAGCTCGTCAGGAGTTCCTCGACGGTGGACACCGCCAGGTACGCCTGGCCTGCGGCCGCACTGTCCACAGCCTGGGGATCACGGGTCGCGGCCGCCACGACGGCGGGCGGCAGCGGCTCCGGTACGCGGTGGGCGCGCCCGGCCCGCAGATGCAGCGCCGCCTCGCGCGGCAGGACGACGGTGCGCGTCGACACGGGCAGCAACAGCCCGCGGTCGCGCAGCCACTTCACGGGCGGGGTCGGGTTCGGGGTCACTTCCCCGTACGGCGGACCCCACACCAGCCGGTCCAGCACGGCGAGCGCCTCCATCGGCGCGGTGTCCAGCAACTCGCCCATCCTGGTCCGGTCGGTGAACAGCGCGGCCAGCGCGGTCACGGCCGAGACCGGGTCGTGCGTGGCGGGCAGCCCGGCCGCCGCCAGGATCTCCTGCAGCCGGCCCGGCGACATGCCGGCCGTGGCCTCGGCGACGGTCGGCCCGAGACCGGTGGGGGAGGGGTGCTGCGGGGACGGTGCGAGAAGTTCGCGCGCGGTACGGACCAGCCGCAGCCGGTCGCCCTCGCCCCAGACCAGGGCCTGTTCGCGCAAGGTCGCGAGGGCTCCGGGTGCCGCGTCCCGGATCGCCGCACCCGCGTCGTCGCGCTGCGCGCCGTCGTCCTGGCCGTCGCCCGTGAGGAGGGCCAGAAGGGTGTCGTACGAGGCCGGGTCGGGTGCGACCGCGAGCGCCTCCGCGGTCTGCAGGGCGAACCGGTCGAGGTGCTCCAGCGCGCGCACGACAGAGGCACGGGTGCCGGCTCTCGTCGCCAGCTGGGTGATGTCGTTCGGCACGGGAGACAGGAGGTCGGGACGGGCACGCAGCAGCCCGGCCAACGACTCGTCGTCCCGGGCGCGCAGCGCTTCGGCGAGCGTCCGCGGTGGTGTGGTCATCCCCATCCGTCCCACGGTAGTCGCTCCGGACAGGCCCGAGGGCGCTACGGTCGGTGCAGGGCGGCCGGAGGGGAACCGAGGGGAACCATCGCGTGGGGATCGAGAGCGACCAGCTCGTCTACGACTATCTGAGCCGGGTCGGAGACCTGGCCCAGCAGCAACAGCTGTCCTCGGGCGCCCGGATGCGGCTCGTGGCGGCACTGCGCACCGAGATCGACCGGCAGCGCGGAAGCCAAGGCACGGACACGCCGGCGGCGGTGCGGCGCATCATCGGGAAGCTCGGCACACCGGACGAACTGGTGGCCGCGGCGGCGAGGTCGGGGGACGGGACCGTGATGCTGCCGGAGGCGACGAAGGACGGGAAACGGGGCGATCCGGAGCCGCGGGGGATTCCACGGCCGCGGAGAGGGACCTTCCGGAAAGAGAGTTTGCGCAAGGGCGCGTCGGAGGCGGACCCGGAGACAGGTGGGGTGCCTGGGGCGCGTGAAGCGCCTGAGAGTTCTGGGGCCTCTGCTGCTTCGAGGGGGGACGGGCCGTCGCCGCCGCACATGGCGGGGACGGATGAGCTCGGAGCGTCCGGGAGCGAACCCGACTGGTGGCGCATCGAGCCGGGGCCGTTCGGGGACGGGGTGCGGGTGCCGGGGTTCACCGGTGGGGTGGAGATTCCGGACCTTCTGAAACCGCCGCCGGCCGCGGAGGAAACGGAAGCGGCTGCCGAGGGCGAGGCGGAGGGGGACGGGAACGGTTCCGCTGAGGACGGCGGGAGCGAGGGCGCGCGGAGGCGCCGGCGGCCGCGGATCCGACGGCGTGCGCCACGGGAGAGCGCGGGGTTCCGGTTCGCCCACCCGCTGCTGCTGCTCGCCGCCGGGTTGCTGGTCACGGGTGCGGTGACGGGATCCCTGCTGGCACTCGCGGGCGGCTGGCTGATCGCGTACAGCTCGCGCACGCTCTCCCGCGCGGAGGCGAAGCTGGCCGCGATGGGGCTGCCCGGAGCGGCCGTGGTGGGCGGCCTGGTCTGGCTGTGGGGACGGATGGACGGGCGCTGGGGCGAGCCGATTCCGGAGGACGGGATGGGGGATGCGCTGACCGGGGTGTGGCCGGTGGTGGTGCGGGCGGCTGCGGTGGCCTCGGCGGTGTTCCTGGTGTGGCGGGCGGGGAAGCGGGTGGGGTAGGCGGAACCGGTCACCCCGGGCCGGGGCGGGACCACGGAGCCCCGGGTACCACCAGCGGCGAACCCGTCACCGGGTCCGGGACGATCACTGACTCCAGGCCGAAGACCTGGCGTACGAGGTCTGCCGTGACGATGTCCTCGGGGCGGCCCTCGGCGACGATCCGGCCCGCCTTCATCGCGACCAGGTGGTCCGCGTACCGCGCGGCCTGGTTCAGGTCGTGGAGCACGGTGACGACGGTGCGGCCCCGGGTGCCGTCCGCCGCCGGGGCTGCGAGCTGCCGGACCAGGTCGAGAACCTCCACCTGGTGCGCGATGTCGAGGTACGTCGTCGGCTCGTCGAGCAGCAGCAGATCCGTCTCCTGGGCCAGCGCCATCGCGATCCAGACCCGCTGCCGCTGACCGCCGGAGAGTTCGTCCACCGACCGGTCGCCGAGTGCCGTGATGTCCGTACGCTCCATCGCGCTGGTCACCGCCCGCTCGTCCTCGTCCGACCACTGCTGCCACCAGTGCTGGTGCGGCTGGCGGCCGCGGGCGACGAGGTCGGAGACGGTGATCGCCTCGGGCGCGACCGGGGTCTGCGGCAGCAGCCCGATCGACTGGGCGATCTTCCTGGTGGGGATCCGGGACAGCTCCGTACCGTCGAGGAGTACGGCTCCGCCGCGCGGCTTCAGGAGCCGGCCGAGCGCCCGCAGGGTCGTCGACTTGCCGCACGCGTTCGGGCCGACGATGACCGTCACCCGGCCGTCCGGCACGGTGAGGTCCAGGTCGTGCACGACCGTGCGGTCCTCGTACGCGAGGGTCAGCCCGCGTGCGGTGAGCCGGCCGGTCGTCGTCCCGGCGACGGCGTCGGACGTACGGGTCGAGCTCATGCTGTGCCTCCACTACGACCACCGTGACCGCGGATGATCAGCCAGATCAGATACGGGGCGCCGACCGCCGCCGTCAGCACGCCCACCGGCAACTCGGTGGGCGAGAAGAGCTTGCGCGCCAGCAGGTCGGCGAAGACGACGATCACCGCGCCGAGCAGCGCCGAGCAGAACAGCGGAATCTGCGCGGTCCGCGTCATGCGGCGGGCGATCTGCGGGGCGAGGAGTGCCACGAAGTCGACGGGACCGGCCGTTCCGGTCGCCACGGACGCCAGGATCACGCCGAGTGCGACGAGCCCCAGCCGTACGCGTCCCAGACGTACTCCGAGGGCTGTCGCGGTGTCGTCGTCCATCGAGACGGTGCGCTGGGCGCGGGCGGCCCACAGGACGGCCGGCAGCAGGATCAGCAGCGTCCAGCCGATCGGCGCGGCCTCGGACCAGCCGCGGCCGTTGAGCGAGCCGGTCATCCAGATCTGCGCCTGCTGGGCGACCAGGTAGTCGCCCTTCGTCAGGAACAGCGTGGTGACGGACCGCAGCGCGATGGCGAAGCCGATGCCGATGAGGACGAAGCGGGTGGCGTGCAGCCCGCCACGCCAGGCGAAGACGTACACGAGCGCCGCCGCGGCCACCCCGCCGATGACGGACAGGTACGGCAGCACGGTGTACGAGGTGACGCCGAAGGTCATCGCGCCGACCGTGAGCGCGCCCGCGCCCTGGCTGATGCCGATGATGTCGGGACTGGCCAGCGGATTGCGGGCCACCGTCTGGATCAGCGCACCGGCGATCCCGAAGGCCGCGCCGACGAGCAGCCCGACGACCATGCGCGGCAGCCGCAATGTCCCGACGACCAGTTCGTTCTGCGACGGCTGTCCGAGGATCACCTTCACGACCTCGCCGGGCGCGACGAAGCTCTCGCCGACGCAGAGGTACGCGACACAGACGCCGGCCAGCAGGACGATGAGCGTGGCGGCGACGACGGCCGCCCGCCGGTGCAGCAGGAACCGGCCCCGCGCCCCGATCCGTACGACGTGGTACCCGGCGGGCCGCACCCGGACCGTGGTGTCGCTCATGCGGGCACCGCCTTCCGGCGCACCAGCGTGACAAGGAAGGGAACCCCGATCAGTGCCGTCATCACGCCCGCCGGGACCTCGCTCGGCGGGAAGACGATGCGGCCGATGACATCGGAGACGAGCAGCATGACGGGCCCGATCAGTGCGGCCATCGGCAGCACCCAGCGGTGGTCGCTGCCGACGATCGCGCGGGCGATGTGGGGGACGGCGAGTCCGATGAACGCGATCGGGCCGGCCGCCGCGACGCCGACGCCGGTCAGCACGGTGGCCCCGATGCCGCCGACGATCCGTACCGTCGCGACCTTCTGTCCGAGCCCCTTCGCCACGTCCTCGCCGAGCGCCAGCGCATCGAGCCCGCGGGCCACGGACAGCACGAGCACGGTCCCGACCAGCATGAACGGCCAGATCTGCTGGGCCACATCGGCCTCGCGCCCGGCGATCGAGCCGACCTGCCAGAAGCGGAACTCGTCCAGCGCGGACGCCTTGGTCGTCAGCACCGCCATCGTCACCGACACCAGCAGCGCGTTGATCGCGGCGCCGCCGAGGGCGAGTTTCACGGGGGTGGCGCCCCCGCGCCCGCTGGACGCGATGGCGTACACGGCGACGGAGGCGATCGCCGCGCCCGCGAACGCGAACCACACGTACCCCGTCAGGGTGTGGATCCCGACGTACGCGATGGCCAGCACCACGCCCACCGAGGCGCCCTGGCTGATGCCGAGGATGCCGGGGTCGGCGATGGGGTTACGGGTGATGCCCTGGAGCACCGTGCCCGCGAGGGCCAGTGCCGCGCCGACCATCAGCCCGATCAGGGTGCGTGGCACCCGCATGTTCCGGATGACTTCGGCGGCGTCGGAGTGCCCTCCGTGCAGCAGGGCGTCGATCACCTGGGACGGGGGTATGGAGCGTGCCCCCACGGCAAGACTGAGAAGTACCGCCACCAGCAGCGCCGCGACGGCCGCCGCCGTCGCGAGTGCGCGTCTGGAGCGGCGTGGTGCGGCGGCTGACATCGGACCCAATCGGCAAGCTGGAAGGCATAGCGAGGTAAGGCTTGGCTAAGTCTAAGTGGAGCCCGCCGGAGTCCGAGGGGCGGGAGGGGCCTGCGGGACCAAGGGGTACCGAGGGGTACCGAGGGGCGGAAGGAAGCTGTGCACTCGGCACAATGGGCACCATGGCTCCGCACCCCCTGACGGTCGGCTTCGACCTCGATATGACGCTCATCGACTCCCGGCCGGGCATCAAGGCCGCCTACCGGGCGCTGTCCGCCGAGACCGGGACGCCGATCGATGTCGACCTGGTCGTCAGCAGGCTCGGACCGCCCGTGGAGCACGAGCTCGCGAACTGGTACCCGGCGCACGCCGTGGCCGCCGCGGCCGACCGTTACCGGGAGATCTATCCCGCGTACGCGATCACGCCGAGCCCCACCCTGCCCGGCGCCCGGGAATCCGTTGCCGCGATCCGCGCGCGGGGCGGCCGGACGATCGTCGTCACCGCGAAGCACACGCCGAACGCCAGGCTCCACCTGGCACACCTGGGAATCGAACCCGACGAGGTCATAGGAAGCCTGTGGGCGGAGCGCAAGGGGGATGCGCTGCGCGAGCACGGCGCGCAGGTGTACGTCGGCGACCACACCGGGGACGTGCGCGGCGCCCGTACCGCCGATGCCCTGTCGGTCGGGGTCACGACGGGCCCGTGCGACGCGGACGAACTGCGGGAGGCGGGCGCGGACGTCGTCCTTCCGGACCTCACGCACTTCCCGGCGTGGCTGCGCACCTACCCGGAACCGGCGTGACCGGCGTCCGTCCCCGTCAGCGTGCGGTCCGCTTGGGGGATGCCGCCCATGCCGACCGCACCACGCCCGCCGCGGCGATCAGGAACCCCACGCCCATCAGCATGCACAGGGCATACGCGAAGGACGGGAACGGGTCGGTCCCGAGGAACAGCGGAGCCACCGTGACCAGTGTGGCCAGGGCCCCGATGAAGAAAACGATCGCGCCGACGCGGACAAGCCGGTCACCTGCGCCAGAGGGAGGAATACTCACCCCGTCAGGGTAGTTCCCGCCCCGGAGCCACCGTCCCTTCACCCGGAGTGCGCCGTTTCCGGACAGAGTCCGGATGACCAGGCTTGACGGGGGGTACTGCACCTGTGGAGGCTTCTGCCAGCAGGGGAGCACGACCATTGGACGGCCTGACCTGCTGAGGCTTGGTTCCGGCTTACGGGTTGAGATGGGGTGCGTGCTTTGCCGACTGGCAAGGTCAAATGGTTCAACAGCGAGAAGGGCTTCGGCTTCCTTTCCCGCGACGACGGTGGCGATGTGTTCGTGCACTCGTCGGTGCTCCCTGACGGAGTCGACGCACTCAAGCCCGGCCAGCGTGTCGAATTCGGTGTCGTCGCAGGTCAGCGCGGAGACCAGGCGCTCTCGGTGGCCATCCTCGACCCGACCCCGTCCGTCGCTGCCGCCCAGCGCCGCAAGCCGGACGAGCTCGCATCGATCGTGCAGGACCTGACAACCCTGCTGGAGAACATCACGCCGATGCTGGAGCGGGGCCGCTACCCCGACAAGGCGGCCGGCAAGCAGATCGGTGGTCTGCTGCGCGCGGTCGCCGACCAGCTCGACGTCTAGTGCTGCGACCGGAAAGGTTTGCCGCGAGCCGGTGAACCTTTTCCGGTCGTAGCACAAGGGCCTCTCGTCAGCGGGCGTCCGGCCGTATCCCGCTTACGGCCGGACTCGGAGGGGCTCGCCCCTCTCAGCCGAACGACAGAGCATCCGGGCCGAGGGGCGGCACCAGTCCCTCGGCCGCCGCGCGCGTGAGCAGCCCGCGGACCGCCGCATAGCCGTTCTCGCCGAGGTCGGCGGTGAACTCGTTCACGTACAGCCCGATGTGCTGGTCGGCGACGGCCGGGTCCATCTCCTGGGCGTGCTCCAGTACGTACGGACGTGACATCTCCGGGTCGTCCCAGGCCATCCGTACCGACGTGCGGATCGACTCGGCCAGCAGCTTCAGCGTCTCCGCGCCCAGTGACCGCTTGGCGATGATCGCGCCGAGCGGGATCGGCAGCCCGGTCGTCGCCTCCCAGTGCTCGCCCATGTCGGCGAGGCTGTGCAGCCCGTAGTTCCGGTACGTGAAACGCGCCTCGTGGATGACGAGACCGGCGTCCACCTTCCCGTCCCGCACGGCGGGCATGATCTCGTCGAACGGCATCACGACGATCTCGCCGACATCGCCCGGCACGACATCCGCCGCCCAGAGCCGGAACAGCAGATACGCGGTGGAGCGCTCGCTCGGAACGGCGACGGTCTTCCCCGTCAGATCCGTACCCGGCTCCTTCGTCAGGACGAGCGGCCCGCAGCCGCGGCCCAGCGCACCGCCGCAGGGCAGCAGGGCGTACTCCTCCATGACCCAGGGCAGCACCGCGTACGACACCTTCAGCACGTCCAGCTCGCCGCGCTCGGCCATGCCGTTGGTGATGTCGATGTCGGCGAAGGTGACATCGAGGGCGGGCGCGCCGGGGACCCTGCCGTGCGCCCAGGCGTCGAAGACGAAGGTGTCGTTCGGGCACGGCGAGAAGGCGATCTTCACAGCGGTGCCGGGCTTCGCGGTGCCCTCAGTCGAGTCGGTCATGGTGGGTCCAACCTTCCAGTACGGGGGTGAGCTTCCCGAACGCGTCGGTGAGCGCGGCCAGTGCGTCGCCAATGCGCCAGGCGTCCCGGTCGCGCGGGCCGACGGCATTCGACACGGCCCGGATCTCCAGCACCGGAACGCGCAGCCGGTCGGCCGCCTCGGCGACCCCGAAGCCCTCCATGGCCTCGGCGACGGCGTCCGGATGTGCGGCGCGGAGGGCGGCGGCGCGGTCGGCGCTGCCGGTCACGGTGGAGACGGTGAGGATGTCGCCGGTGACCGCGCCGGTCGCGGCGGCCACCTCCCGTACCAGGGCGGGCGGCGGCTCGAACCGTTCCCGGCCGAAGCCCAGGGCGGTGACGGGCACGAACCCGTCAGGGGTCTCCGCGCCCAGATCGGCGGCGACGATCGCGCTCGCCACGGCGAGGGAGCCGACCGGGGCGCCGGGCGCGAACCCGCCGCCGATACCCGCGGAGATCACCAGGCCGTAGGACCCGGAGGCAAGCCCGAACGCGGCGGCGGCGGCCGCGGAGGCCGGACCGGCGCCGCCCGCGAGAACATCGAAACCGCCGGCGCGGTGCAGCTCGGCGCCCGGTGCCCGGACCACCTCCGGTCCGTCCGTGAACGCACGCGTGACCGCGTCCCGTTCCACCGGGACAGCGGTCACGACGAGCACACGCACGGGGAGGGTCCTCCCGGGTCGGGAGGGGGTCAGTTGGTCTTCACGAAGGTGAAGTGCCAGATGCCCGTGAGATTCTTGCCCGTGGTCTCCACGATGCTGATCTGCGCCTTGTTCGTGGTCCCGCCGGTCTGGCTGGAGAAGAAGGCGCTGCCCGGGACGGACCGGTAGGTCTTCTTGTACGGCTCCTGCTCGGCCTGCTGGCCGTTGATGAAGAGGGTCCAGCCGTTGTCCGCGATCTTCGGGTCGACGCCGAAGCGGACCTTGTCGTCCATCGCGACCTTGACGGTGTGCTCGGCCTTCTTGTTGTTGAGGCAGCCCTGGATCAGGGACTCCTTGATGGCATTGCCGTCGTTGTAGCAGGTTGCTTCGGCACTCACCGAGGTGTCGCCGACCGTCACGGTGGCGAGCGGCGTCGGCTTGTCGCAGGCGGACAGGACAAGGAGTCCCGCGGACACGGCACCAAGAGCGACGCCGATTCGACGGCCCTTACCGGAGAAGAACGCAACGGTCATGGGCCGAAGGCTATCGGTCGCTCCCGCTCACGCCACGCGGGGGTGCGGCGAGCCGCGTCGCGCCGCACTCAGCAGACCCCGTACGGAGGCAGCCGCACCGAGGGCGAGGATCCCCGCGGCGACCGACATTCCCAGTACGCCGTTGAGGGGGAGAGCGATGCCGATACCGCCGCCGACCACCCAGGCCATCTGGAGCAGTGTCTCGGACCGGGCGAACGCCGACGTGCGGACCTCCTCGGGCACGTCGCGCTGGATCGTCGCGTCCAGCGACAGCTTGGACAGTGCCTGCGTGAAACCCGCCACCGCGCTGAGCGCGGCGACCATCACGGTGGAGAAGAAGACCGCGGCGAGGACGGCGACACCGAGCGCCAGCCCCAGCACCGAGGCGATGATCACCTCGGGGCCGCGGGCCCGGAGCCAGGAGCCCATCGCCGTGCCGAGGGCATTGCCGACCCCGGCCGCGACACCGACGATGCCGAGCGAGACGGCCGCGCTCTGCCCGGCGAGCGGGTGCACCCGCAGCAGGAACGCCAGGAAGAAGATCAGGAAGCCGGAGAGCGCGCGGTGCGCGGCGTTGGCCTGGAGCCCGTGCAGGACGGACGGCCCGACGGTCCGCAGCCCCGGTCGCTTCTCCTTCTCCCCGTTGGCCCTGGCCCTGCCCTTCTTCCCGTTGGCCACGGACGGCCTGCTGCGGACGGAGGGCTGATGGCTGTGCGGCTCGACCAGCTGGGCGCGGCGTTCGCCCTTCGCCGAGTCGACCTTGTGGGGCAGCGTGAACGCGAGAACGGTGCCGCCGGTGAAGATCAGACACGCGCCGTAGAGCGGCCAGGGCGCCCCGATGGTCTGCAGCCCGGCCCCGATCGGCGCCGCCACGCCCGTGGCCAGAAGCCCGGCCAGGGTGACCCGGGAATTGGCCTTCACCAGGGAGAAACGGGGTGGCAGCAGGCGTGGCACGACCGCGCTGCGCACGACCCCGTACGCCCTCGAGGCGACCAGCACGCCCAGTGCCGCCGGATACAGCTCCAGGCCGCCCGTGGCGACCGCGCCCGACATCGTGAGCGCGAGCACCGCACGCGCCAGCATGGCGCCCGCCATCGCGGCGCGGCGGCCGTGCGGCAGACGGTCCAGGAGCGGGCCGATGACAGGGGCGAGGAGAGTGAACGGTGCCATCGTCACGGCGAGGTAGAGAGCGACGCGGCCGCGCGCCTCGTCCGTCGGTACGGAGAAGAACACGGTCGACGCCAGCGCCACCGTGATCATCACGTCGCCCGCGCCGTTCACGGCGTGCAGCTCGATCAGCTTGCCGAGTCCGGACTCGCCGGCCCCGTGGGCGTGCGTCGCTTTGCGGATGCCTTTCGCGGTGCCGGTGAAGGGCGCGTGCAGGGCATGACCGATCGACCGGCCCGTCCTGCGGAGCGGGCCGGATCCGTCGTGCGACCTGGCGGAAGCCACCTCGTCATAGTGCCCCAGCCACTGCGGTAACGAACCGAGAACGGTACGGGGCGCGGAGTTCGCCGCCCTGTCGGGTCAGTGAGGACCCTGCCGACAGGGCAATCCTCCGACCGCTCGACCCGGACACGGCAGTGGATACGCCGTCGATTGGGACGGGCAGGTGGGCGGGGAGCTGCGGAGAGGGTAGCGTGCGTAGCGCGCCCCCGGCGGTTGTTCTTGGCCGCGCGCCTCTCGGCGATCCCGCAGAATGGATAGCAGAAGGCGCGCCCGAGGCAGGCACAACGGGTGCGGACGTCGACGCGGCCCCCAGGTCCGCTCCGCCCGCAACCGTCATGGCCGAAATCGATGGATCTGCTGGCGCACTCGTGAGACGGCGTATGGAGAGAAGCGAGACCTGTGAGTGCTGCTACGACGCGAAGCCGTACTGCCCGTACCCCTGCCCCCGACCGTCTGTGCGCCGAGGCGGTAGACCTCGCGCGCGCGGCGGCCGAGGAAGTGGCCGCGCCGGGGGAGGTCGGTGAGCACGTGGGCCTGGTCTCCGAGGGAGACCGGGTCGTCACGCACTACTTCGAGTGCAAGGAACCCGGTTACAAGGGCTGGCGTTGGGCGGTGACGGTCGCCAGGGCCTCCCGCGCCAAGATCGTCACGCTCGACGAGGCGGTACTGCTGCCGGGGACCGACGCGCTGCTAGCTCCCGAGTGGGTGCCGTGGAGCGAGCGGCTGCGGCCCGGTGACATGGGACCCGGTGATCTGCTGCCGACGGAGGCGGAGGATCTGCGTCTGGAGCCGGGGTACAGCGGCGAGGACGAGCCGCTGCCGAGCTCGGTGGCCTCCGAGATGTCGGAGGAGATGGCCGACCTCGTCGACGCGGAGGACGCGGAACTCACGACGCGCCCGGAGACGACGAGGCGCGGCTCCATCGCTGCGCTCGCGGAAGAGCTCGGCATGCGGCGGGCACGGGTGCTGTCCCGGTACGGGCTGCATGCCGCGGCCGACCGCTGGGACGAGACATTCGGCGCGAAGACGCCGATGGCTCAGGCGGCACCGGCTTCCTGTGTCACCTGTGCCTTCCTGGTGCCCCTGGCGGGTTCGCTGCGGCAGGCCTTCGGCGTGTGCGCGAACGAGTTCGGCCCGGCGGACGGGCATGTGGTCTCCCTGTCGTACGGCTGCGGTGGGCACTCGGAGGCAGCGGTGATGCCGAAGCCGCCGAAGCCGGCGCCGCACGCGCTGGACACGATGCAGGTGGACGAGTACCCGCTGCGTCCGGCGCGGGACAGCGGATCGGTCCCGGCGGAACCGGATGCGCCGTCGGAGGACCTGGGCCACTCCTGACGCTCCTGGCCGCTGGGGGGTCCGGGTTTGCGGTACCCGGGGGTCGCGTGCTGCGGTGCGGCCCCAGGGCTCCTGGTGAGCGCTTTGTCCTCAATCGCCGGACGGGCTTGATGTGTCGCTCGGGACGGGCTCGATATGTTGCCCGTGCGACTTTCGGTGCGGCGCGGGGTGTGATTTCGGGGGCGGGATCGAGCCCGTCCGGCGAGGGCGGACAAGGCGTGACGACGCGCCGGGGGCATTTCGAGCCCGTCCGGCGATGGGGGACAAGGGTGGCGCCCCATCGCCGCGCCACGCGGGATTGTCGGTCGCGGTACCTTCGGGCGCACACTGGCGGCACGGGTGTACGCGCACGCAGGCGCACGCACACCCCCGCCGCACACGGGTAACGCGTCACCGGACAGAGCGGAGTCAGAGCGTGAGCATGAATGCGACCGAGGGGGCCGATCCGTTCGGGACGGCACGGCTGCGGCGCGGGGTGCTCGACGCCTGGGGCGCCGGTCCGGCCCGGTTCCGGGAGGACGCCAACGCCGAGGAGGACCTCGCGCTCGGCGGCTACCGCGACCGCCTCGTCGTCGAGCTCGCCCAGAACGCCGCCGATGCGGCCGCCCGCGCCGGCGTCCCCGGCCGGCTCCGTCTCACCCTTCACCCCGCCTCGGACACCGGACCCGCCGTCCTCGCCGCCGCCAACACCGGCGCCCCCCTCGACGCCACCGGCGTCGAATCGCTCAGCACGCTCCGCGCCTCCGCCAAGCGCGAGGGCCACGAGTCCGCCGTCGGCAGGTTCGGCGTCGGGTTCGCCGCCGTCCTCGCGGTCAGCGACGAGCCCGCCGTCGTCGGCCGGCACGGCGGCGTCCGCTGGTCCCTCGCCGAGGCCCGTGACCTCGCCCGCGAGGCCGCCGTCGGCAGCCCGGGCCTCGGTGACGAACTCCGCCGCCGCGACGGCCACGTACCGCTGCTGCGTCTTCCGCTGCCCGCCGAGGGCACCGCACCGGACGGGTACGACACCGTCGTCGTCCTGCCGCTGCGCGACGGCGTCGCCGAGGACCTCGTCGGACGGCTGCTCGCCGCCGTCGACGACGCGCTCCTCCTGACGCTCGCCGGTCTCGAAGAGATCGTCATCGACACCCCCGAGGACCTGCGGACGCTCAGCCGTTCCCAGCACGGCCCCTACACACACATCGACGACTCCGCGTACGGCACGAACCGCTGGCGCACCGTCGCCCAGCACGGGCCGATCGAACCGGCCCTGCTCGCCGACCGCCCGCTGGAGGAACGGCTGCGCCCGCACTGGTCGGTGACCTGGGCGGTGCCCGTGGACGGGGAAGGGGCGCCGGTGTACCCCCGTACCGCCCCCGTCGTGCACGCGCCGACCCCCACCGACGAGCCCCTCGGCGTCCCCGCCCTGCTCATCGCGTCGCTGCCGCTCGACACCACGCGCCGCCACCCCGCGCCCGGCCCGCTCACCGACTTCCTGGTGCAGCGCGCGGCCGACGCGTACGCCGAACTGCTCGCCGACTGGCATCCGGTGTCCATCGCCACTCTCGACCTCGTGCCCGGCCCGCTCGGCAAGAGCGAACTGGACGGTGCCGTGCGCGGCGCGATCCTGGACCGGCTGCCGCGCGTCGCGTTCCTGGAGCCCGCCGCCCCGCGCGACGCCGCCGCCGAGCCCGAGCAGTGGGACGCCTGGGACGCCGGGGCGGAGAACGTCCGCGTGGCCACCACCGCGCTGCGGCCGATCGAGGCAGAGGTCGTGGAGGGGGTGGGCGCCGAGACCGTTCAGGTGCTTGCCGAGGTGCTGCCGTGCCTGCTGCCCGCGGGACTTGAGCGCCGGAGCGAACTGCGTACCCTCGGCGTCGCCCGGGTCCCGCTGGCCGAGGCGATCGACCGGCTCGCCGGTCTGGAGCGCGAACCCGACTGGTGGCGGCGGCTGTACGACAGCCTGTCGGGAGTCGACCCCGACCGGCTCTCCGGACTCCCGGTCCCACTGGCCGGAGCAGTGGAGAGCGCGGCGGGCGCCCCGGACACCGCACCACCGCGCACCGCCATCGGTCCCCGACAGGTCCTCCTGCCGGTCCCCGACGCCCTCACCGGCCCGGTCCTGGGCCGACTGGCCCGGCTCGGGCTGAAGGTCGCGCATCCGGATGCCGCACATCCGCTCCTGGAGAAGCTGGGTGCCCTGCCCGCCACCCCGCGCGCGGTGCTGACGACCCCGCAGGTGCGTGCGGCCGTCGCCGGTTCGCTGGACGCCGGCGAGGTGTGGGACGAGGACGCGCTGGACGCGGAGGAGCTCGCGGACACCGTCCTCACGCTCGTCCGGGACGCCGACCTCGCGCCGGGCGACGAGCCCTGGCTCGGTGCACTCGCCCTCCCCGACGAGGACGGCGAACCCGCACCTGCCGGTGAACTCGTGCTGCCGGGAAGCCCGTTCGCGAGCATCATGCGCGAGGGCGAACTCGCGCTCTGTGACGAGGAACTGACGGACCGCTGGGGCGAGCAGCCGCTGACCGCCTGCGGGGTGCTGGCCACCTTCGCGCTCGTCCGGGCGACCGACGTCGTCCTCGACCCCGACGAACTGGAGCCGCGCGAAGGCGACTTCGCCGAACCCGACGACGCGGGACTGCTCGACGCCGTCGACGTGTGGTGCGAGGACATTCTCGACCAGCTGCAATTGAGTCTGCCGCCGCGCAGCGGTGACAACGAGGGGTGGTGGTCGGGCGACGGGCGGGCCCAAGTGCCGCCCGTCGCCACCGAGATCGTCGCCGTCCGCGACCTCGACCTCGTCGACGACGATGCCTGGCCGCAGGCGCTCGCCCTGCTCTCCCGGCCGCCGCTGCGCGACGCGCTGACCCAGCCGGTGCGGGTGCTGCTCCCGGACGGCACGACCCGGTCCGTGCGCTCGTACACCGCATGGTGGCTGCGCGACCATCCGGTGCTCGGCGGCCGCCGCCCGGCGGGGCTGCGGGCTGCGGGTGGCGACCCGCGACTGTCCGGACTGTACGACTCCGCCGACGCGACCGGCTTCGACGATGTCCAGGTGCTGCGCGCCCTCGGCGTAAGGACCTCCGTCGCCGCGCTCCTCGACGAGCCGGGCGGTGCGGCGGAACTCCTCGGCCGGCTCGCGGACGAGGACCGCCCGGTCGGCTCCGTACAACTCCACGAGCTGTACACGGCCCTGGCCGATCTCGACCCGGAGCAGGTCACGCTGCCCGACGAGCTGCGGGCCATGGTCGACGGCGAGGTACGCGTCGTCGACGCGGCCGACGCGGTGATCGCGGACGCCCCCGACCTGCTGCCGCTGACGGGCAGCCTGCCGCTCCTGCCGGTGGCCCCGGCGCGCGCCGCGGACCTGGCCGAGCTGTTCCAGGTGCGGCGGCTCGGCGAGACCGTCGAGGCGGAGGTGACGACGGACGGCGAGGAGCACCAGGTGCCGGAGTCGGTGCGGATCCTGCTCGGCGCCGGTACCCCGGACACGTACGTCGAACACGGCGAACTCCGGGCGGGCGGCGTCGAGCTGGACTGGCGCCGCACCCCGGACGGGACCGTCCACGCCTCGACGCTGGAGGGTGTCGCGGCGGGCCTGGCCTGGGCGGCGGGTCAGTGGCCACGCCGTTTCGAGGTCGCTGCGCTGCTGCAGGACCCGTCGCGCACGGAGGAGTTGGCGCGCGACCGCTGGTTCGACTGACACGGCAAAGGGGCGGAACGCGCCAATACCTGGGCAGGGACACGTATTCGCAAAAATCCCCACGGGCCGCACAACCGTTCACGCGTCTCCATGGTCTTGTCTGTGAAGCCACCAGGCTTCACAGACGACCTTGGGCCCGGGAACGGACGACCTCCGCGGGCCCCTTCTCCACATTGGGGAACGAAACATGCGTATTCGTGCCACTGTGGCCGCCGTAACCGGCGCCCTGGCTCTCTCCGCCCTCGTCGTTCCGTCTGCGGCTCAGGCCGACGACGCGCACCGCTCCACTGTCCTCGATGCCGCGCGCGCCGCTCAGGCCGCGTCCGGCACGCAGTCCGGTGCGAAGTCCGGCGCGCGCTCCGTCACCGCTGCCGAGACCGCCGGTGTCCCGCTCGACCTGACCTTCTCGAAGTTCACCGTGAACGGTGGCAAGCCGATCGCCGTGGGCATCAGCGCCACGAAGACCGTGGCGACCACGTACACGGTGACGCACGCCGCCGACGTGGACATCTTCGGCTCCGAATTCTTTCTCGACGTCGCGCTCTACCGCGGTTCGTTCGACGCTCCGGCGAACGAGCTCTACGGCGCCAAGCCCCCCACCTGCAAGGCCGTCTCCTCGACGGTCGCCACCTGCAAGGGGCAGATCGATATCTCGCCGTACTACGACCTCATCAGCAACGCGGACGCCACGACGTGGAAGGCGACGGGCTTCGCCGTCGACTACAACGGCCAGGACCCGAGCAACCCCGACCCCACCCAGATCGACTACGCAGTGCAGGACGGCCTGGGTACCACCAAGCTCCAGCGCTTCTCGAAGCTGACGGTCAACGCTTCTCCGGAGCCCGTGAAGAAGGGCAGGACCATCACGGTCACCGGGAAGCTCTCCCGCGCGAACTGGGACGACCTGGCCTACCACGGCTACGCGACCCAGTCGGTGAAGCTCCAGTTCCGCAAGAAGACCAGCTCCACCTACACCACGCTGAAGACGATCAAGACGAACAGCACCGGCAACCTGAAGACCACGGCCACGGCCTCGGTCGACGGCTACTGGCGCTACAGCTTCGCCGGTACCTCCACCACCCCGGCCGTCACCACCGCGGGTGACTACGTCGACGTGCAGTAGTTCCACACGTGGTCCACACGAGCAGCGGGATCTCCGGTATGGGGGTCCCGCTTCTCGTACCCCCATCCTGTGCGTCCCCGCCCGGCCCGCCGGGTCCGCGGACGCACTGACCCATCGGGTCCCACCGCGGCCGGAGCCACCGCGCCACCTGCCCGACGGACCCCTTTCTCCACGGGAGAAAATATGCGCATACGTGCCACTGTCGCCGCCGCGTCCGGCGCCCTGGTCCTGTCCGCTCTCGCCGTCCCGGCCGCGCACGCGGCAACGGCGGATCCCGTCATCTCCAAGGTCAGCGTCAACGGCGGCAAGAACACCGTCCTGGGCACGACGGCGGCGAAGACCATCACCGTGTCGGTCACCGCCTCGCACGCCTCCGGCATAGCCGACGGCTGGCTGATCCTGTGGCACGGGAAGAGCCTGGACGAGGGCATGGACGGCGCGCTGCTGCCCAACGAGGGGCAGGCCACCTGCAAGGCCGCGAGCGCCACCACCTCCACCTGCTCGTACACCATCACGATCGACCCGCGGGTCGATCTGACGAAGAACGCGCTGGCCGGCTCCTGGCACGTCCTCGCCGGCGCGGAGGCCACGGACGGCTCCAGCACCTCCTACGACTCCTACGCCACGGCGAAGATCCAGCGGCTGTCGAAGCTGACGGTCAACGCCTCCCCGGAGCCCGTCAGGAAGGGCAGGACCATCACGGTCACCGGGAAGCTCTCGCGGGCGAACTGGGAGTCCCACACGTACGCGGGTTACACCGGTCAGTCGGTGAAGCTCCAGTTCCGCAAGAAGACCAGCTCCACCTACACCACGGTGAAGACGATCAAGACGAACAGCACCGGCAACCTGAAGACCACGGTCACGGCCTCGGTCGACGGCTACTGGCGCTACAGCTTCGCCGGTACGTCCACCACCCCGGCCGTCACCACCGCCGGCGACTTCGTCGACGTGCGGTAACGGCTACACCGGGAAGCGGCGGCTGACCAGTCGCCAGGTGAACTCCAGGGCAGCCGCCGCCACCA
Source organism: Streptomyces sp. NBC_01669 (assembly GCF_026339735.1). Classification (GTDB taxonomy): domain Bacteria; phylum Actinomycetota; class Actinomycetes; order Streptomycetales; family Streptomycetaceae; genus Streptomyces; species Streptomyces yanii. The sequence continues at coordinate 4,197,103 of NZ_JAPEQG010000001.1, read as the reverse complement.
CCGCTATCCCCACCGCCGTCCACGGTATGACCGCGCCCACCAGCTTCAGCGCGAAGAAGTTCTGCAGCCACGGCACCATCAGCACGATCAGGAATGCCGCACCCATCGACGCGACCAGGACGATCCGCCACCAGGTGTACGGGCGGGCGATGATCACGAGAACCCACATCGAGACGAGGAACAGCGTGAGCGTCGCGGCGCTGGTCTCCGCGCCCAGCGCTTCCGTACCCGTGTAGTAGTGCCGGGCGACCAGGTACGTCACGAAGGTGGCGATGCCCGCGATGACGCCGGACGGCACCGAGTACCGCATGACTCTTCGGACGAAGTGCGGCCGGGCCCGCTCCTTGTTCGGGGCGAGGGCCAGGAAGAACGCCGGGACGCCGATCGTCAGCGTCGACAGCAGAGTCAGATGCCGGGGCAGGAACGGGTACTCGACCTGGAAGCAGACCACCAGGATCGCCAGCAGCACCGAATAGACGGTCTTCGTCAGGAACAGGGTGGCGACCCGGGTGATGTTGCCGATCACGCGGCGGCCTTCCGCGACCACCGACGGCAGTGTCGCGAAGCTGTTGTTCAGCAGGACGATCTGGGCCACGGCGCGTGTCGCCTCGGAGCCCGAACCCATCGACACCCCGATGTCGGCGTCCTTCAGCGCCAGCACGTCGTTGACCCCGTCGCCCGTCATCGCGACCGTGTGGCCGCGGGACTGGAGGGCGGCGACCATCTCGCGCTTCTGCTGCGGGGTGACCCGGCCGAAGACCGCGTTCTCCTCCATGGCCGTGGCCATGGCGTCCGGGTCCGTGGGCAGCCGGCGCGCGTCCAGCGTGTGCTCGGCGCCGGGCAGGCCGAGCTTGCCCGCGACCGCGCCGACCGAGACGGCGTTGTCCCCGGAGATGACCTTCGTGGCGACCCGCTGGTCGGCGAAGTAGCGCAGCGTGTCCCCGGCGTCCGGCCGCAGCCGCTGTTCCAGCACGATCAGCGCGGTCGGTACGGCCCCGTGGGCGATCTCCGGCCCCTCCAGCTCGCCCTCGGCGCGCGCCAGCAGCAGCACCCGCAGCCCCTGCTCGTTGAGCTGCTCGATCTCGCCGAGCGCCGGGTCCTGGTCCGGGAGGAGCACATCGGGTGCGCCGAGCAGCCAGGTCGACGACCGCCCGTCGGTCTCGACGAACGCGGCGCCGCTGTACTTGCGTGCCGAGGAGAACGGCAGGGCCTCCGTGCACCGCCATGCCTCGCCGTTCGGGGACGGGTACGCGTCGATGATCGCCTGCAGGCTGGCGTTGGGCCGCGGGTCGGATGCGCCGAGGGCGCTCAGCACCTGGCGTATGTACGGGTCGTCCGCGCCGTTCAGCGCCCGCACCTCGGTGACGTCCATCCCGCCCTCGGTGAGCGTGCCGGTCTTGTCCAGACAGACGACGTCGACCCGGGCGAGACCCTCGATGGCGGGCAGCTCCTGCACGAGGCACTGCTTGCGGCCGAGCCGTACGACACCGATCGCGAAGGCGACCGAGGTGAGCAGGACCAGGCCCTCGGGGATCATCGGGACGATGCCGCCCACGGTGCGGGCGATCGAGTCCTTGACGTTGGTGTTCTTGACGACGAGCTGGCTGATGATGAGGCCGATCGCGGTCGGCACCATCATCCAGGTGACGTACTTGAGGATCGTGCTGATGCCACTGCGCAGCTCGGACTCGACGAGCGTGAAGCGGGACGCCTCCTCGGCGAGCTGCGCGGCATAGGCCTCGCGGCCGACTTTGGTGGCGGAGAACGCGCCGCCGCCCGCGACGACGAAGCTGCCGGACATCACCGGGTCGCCGGCCTGCTTCAGTACGGGGTCGGCCTCGCCGGTGAGCAGGGACTCGTCGATCTCCAGGTTGTCGGCCTCGGCCACCGCGCCGTCGACCACGACCTTGTCGCCGGGCCCGAGCTCGACGAGATCGCCGAGCACGATCTCGGAGGTGGAGATCTCGGCCGCGACCCCGTCGCGCCGGACCGTGGGTTTCGCCTCGCCGATGACCGCGAGGCTGTCCAGGGTCTTCTTGGCGCGCCACTCCTGGACGATGCCGATGCCTGTGTTGGCGATGATCACGAAGCCGAAGAGGCTGTCCTGGATCGGCGCGACGAACAGCATGATCAGCCAGAGCACGCCGATGATCAGGTTGAACCGGGTGAAGACGTTGGCGCGGACGATCTCGCGGACGGAGCGGGACGAGCGGACGGGTACGTCGTTGACCTCGCCCCGGGCGATCCGCTCGGCCACCTCGGCCGCGGTCAGCCCGCTCGTGCGGACGGTCGTGGCAGGGAGCTTCATCGGGTGGACCGGGTCGAGCTCGGAACCGGCGTCGATCATGGCCCGCCGACGGGGCCGACCAGGTGTGTGCTCCCCGGAGGAGCGGAGTGCCCGCTGCGTCATGGTTCCGACGGTACGGGTGGAACGTCCGGTTCACCCGCCGGGGGGCCGAAGATCAGACCGGGGGAGGAGCGGAATGGTCCTCGGGCTGTACGAAAGTCAGGGCCGACCCTGACTTTCGTCGCTGGACGCGTCAGCCGGTCCGGCCTCGACGGCCGCCCGCTTGATCGCCGCGTCGCGCCCCCGCACGTACCAGATGCCGATCAGTCCGAGCCCGGCACCGGCCAGACACGTCCAGATCCACCACGTGTGCCCGTGGTCGTCGAACCAGCCGTAGAACGGCAGCTGCACGAGGAAGAGGACGAACCAGAGGATCGTGCCGCCGGTGATGGTGGCGACGACGGGCCCCTCCAGGGGCTCGGGTGCCTCGTGTGTCGGTGTCCACTTCGCCATGGGCTCAGTCTATGCGGCCGATATGTAAAGCTCCTCGGCCCAGTCCGCCCAAGGGTCTACGCGCGGAGATAGCGATCTTTGCCTTATGTATTCATACTGAAATCTGCTTACGGCTGTCTCGATTTATTCGTGTAAAAGTCCAAAGCTGACTACTTTTCTCTCCCCTCTACGTACGACTGAGGTCATACATGTCCCCCTCGGCCACCGCTGCGGTCGCCTCCAAGCAGCCTCCGGCTCCACAACCGCACGGCGGCCTGGACCGTTTCTTCAAGATCTCCGAGCGGGGGTCGTCGGTCGCGCGCGAAATCCGTGGCGGATTCGCCACGTTCTTCGCGATGGCGTACATCATCGTGCTGAACCCGATCATCCTCGGCAGCGCGAAGGACATGTACGGGCACCAGCTGAATGGTGGCCAGCTGGTCACCGCCACCGTGCTGACCGCTGCGTTCTCCACGCTCCTGATGGGCGTCATCGGCAACGTGCCGATCGCGCTGGCCGCCGGCCTCGGCGTCAACACCGTCGTCGCCCTCCAGCTCGCCCCCCGGATGAGCTGGCCGGACGCGATGGGCATGGTCGTCCTCGCGGGCATCGTCGTCATGCTGCTGGTCGCGACCGGGCTGCGTGAACGCGTGATGAACGCGGTACCGACGTCGCTCCGCAAGGGCATCGCCATCGGTATCGGTCTCTTCATCCTGCTGATCGGTCTGGTCGACTCGGGCTTCGTCTCCCGCATCCCGGACGCCGCGCACACCACCGTGCCGCTCCAGCTCGGCAGTGACGGCCACCTCCATGGCTGGCCGGTCCTGGTCTTCATCCTCGGCGCGCTGCTCACGCTCGCGCTGATCGTCCGCAAGGTGCCGGGCGCGATCCTCATCTCCATCGTCTCGATGACGGTCGTCGCGCTGATCATCGACGCGGTCGCCGATCTGCCGGGCGAGGCGTGGGGCCTGACCGTCCCGCAGTGGCCGGGCAATCCGGTCGCCACCCCCGACTTCGGGCTGATCGGCCACGTCAGTCTGTTCGGCGGCTTCGACAAGGTGGGTGTGCTCACCGGCATCCTGTTCGTCTTCACCGTGTTGCTGTCCTGCTTCTTCGACGCGATGGGCACCATCCTCGGCGTCGGCGACGAGGCCAAGCTGATGGACAAGGACGGCAACTTCCCCGGCATCAACAAGGTGCTGTTCGTGGACGGCATCGCGGTCGCCGCGGGCGGTGCGAGCTCCGCCTCCGCAGGAACCTGCTTCGTGGAGTCCACCGCGGGCGTCGGCGAGGGCGCACGCACCGGCTTCGCGAGCGTGGTGACCGGCCTGCTGTTCACGGTGGCACTGTTTCTGACGCCGCTGGCGACCATGGTCCCGTCGCAGGCGGCCACTCCGGCGCTGCTGGCCGTCGGCTTCCTGATCATCGCGGGTTCGGTGCGGGACATCGACTGGAGCGACTACACGCTCGCCATCCCGGCCTTCCTGGCCATGGTGATGATGCCGTTCACCTACTCGATCACCAATGGCATCGGCATCGGCTTCATCGCCTTCACCGTGCTGCGGGTGGCGGCCGGGCGCTGGCGTGAGGTGCCGGTGGCCATGTACGTCGTGTCGGCGGTCTTCGTCTTCTACTACGCGATGCCGGCTCTCGGCCTCACGTGACCCCTTCCGCTCCATAGAACTTCTGCGTCTCGTCGACGGCCGTCTTGAAGCGCTCGTCGAAGTCGTCCCGAATGAGCGTCCGGACCACATAGTCCTGGACGCTCATTCCGCGTTTGGCGGCGTGCTGCCGGAGCCGGTCGAGCAGCTCACCGTCTACCCGCAGGCTGAGCACTGTCGATCCCATGGCAAGCAGGGTTAGGCCTCCGAGGTCGGTTGGCGTCACTTTCCGCATCCAACTCACTCGTTCGGGTGAGTGATCAGACGCGCCTGTACCAGCGAATGGTCTTTAGGGTAGGTAATGAGGTATTCTAATGAACATGCCTGACCTGATCCACGACGGCGACAGTGCTGCCGCCGTGAGCTCCCTTCGTTCCGCCGTGATGCTGCTGGGCCGACGCCTCAAGCACCAGCGCGTGGACGAGTCGCTGAGCCCCACCGAGATGTCGGTGCTCGGCACGCTCGCCCGCTGCGGTTCCGCCACCCCCGGTGAGCTGGCCCGCAAGGAGCATGTGCAGCCTCCGTCGATGACCCGCATCGTCGCGCTGCTGGAAGCCAAGGGGCTGGTCAGACTGGAACCGCACCCCGATGACCGTCGCCAGAAGATGGTCAGCCAGACCGAGCAGGCCGAAGCCATGCTCGAGGAGAGCCGCTCCAAGCGGAACGCCTGGCTGGCCACCCTCGCCGAGGGCCTGGACGAGGAGGAGTGGGAGACGCTGCGCAAGGCCGCGCCCGTACTGGAAAAGCTCGCCCACCTGTAGCGGCGTACCGGACCACGGTCCGGTGCCGCTTCACTGCCTCGTCAGTCAGCGAAATGTCCACGCCGAGGAGGCGAACCCTTTTGAGTACGGGATCCGGAGCAGACTCCGCCCCCGCACCGACGTCCACCCACGAGAGCAAGCCCGGCGGGACCTTCTCGTCGCTGAAGATCCGCAACTACCGCCTGTTCGCCACGGGCGCCGTGATCTCCAACACCGGTACCTGGATGTCCCGCATCACGCAGGACTGGCTCGTCCTGAGCCTCACCGGGTCCGCCGCCGCCGTCGGCATCACCACGGCCCTCCAGTTCCTTCCCATGCTGCTCTTCGGCCTGTACGGCGGCGTCATCGCCGACCGGCTCCCGAAGCGCAAGCTCCTCCTCGTCAGCCAGGCCGCGCTCGGGCTCTGCGGCATCGCCCTCGCCGTCCTCACGCTCTCCGGAGTCGTCCAGGTCTGGCACGTCTACCTGATCGCCTTCCTCCTCGGCATGGTCACGGTCGTCGACAACCCGGCCCGCCAGTCGTTCGTCTCCGAGATGGTCGGCCCGGCCCAGCTGCGCAACGCGGTCAGCCTGAACTCGGCCAACTTCCAGTCCGCCCGGCTCATCGGCCCCGCCGTCGCGGGTGTCCTGATCACCACGGTCGGCAGTGGCTGGGCATTCATGTTCAACGGTCTGTCGTTCCTCGCCCCGCTCGTCGGTCTGCTGATGATGCGTACGGGCGAACTGCACAAGGCGGTCGTCGTACCGCGCGCCAAGGGGCAGTTGCGCGAGGGGCTGCGCTATGTCTCCGGCCGCCCCGAGCTGATCTGGCCGATCGTCCTCGTCGGCTTCGTCGGCACGTTCGGCTTCAACTTCCCGATCTGGCTCACCGCCTTCGCGGACGAGATCTTCCACGGCGGCGCCGGGATGTACTCGTTCTTCAACATCCTCATGGCGGCCGGCTCCCTGGCCGGCGCCCTGCTCGCCGCCCGCCGTCGTTCCTCGCGGCTGCGGATGTTGGTGGCGGCGGGCACCGCATTCGGTCTCCTGGAGATCATTGCGTCCCTGTCCCCGTCCGTCTGGCTCTTCGCGATCCTGCTGGTCCCGATCGGCATGATCGGCATGACGACCAACATCAGCGCGAACACGAGCGTCCAGATGGCGGCCGACCCGGCCATGCGCGGCCGGGTGATGAGCCTGTACATGATGGTCTTCGCCGGGGGTACGCCGGTGGGCGCCCCGATCGTGGGCTGGATCAGCGACGCGTACGGCGTCCGGACCGCCATGGCGGTCGGCGGTGCGTTCTCGCTGCTGGCCGCGCTCGGCGTCGGCTTCATGCTGGCCCGCGTCGGCGGCCTGCGCCTCAAGGTCGATCTGCGACCGGGCCACCCGCATGTGCGGTTCGTCCCGCGCGAGCAGCTGGCGACGGCGGCCTGAGGGCCGCCCGTACGCGACGTGGTTCGGCCCCGACCGGTGGGTACCGGTCGGGGCCCGTTGCTCATGGCCGAGGGCGCTGTCAGTCGTGCGGGAACAGGTGTCCACGACGGTCATCGTGCCGCTCTTCCCCGCCGCCGCACGGGCGCGGACAGGACCTGGTACAACGATACGCACGGTGACCGGTGCGACACTCGATTCATGAGCCGCATGAGACTCTTCGTTGCCGTCCTGCCGCCCGACTCGGCCATCGCGGAGCTCCGCCGTGCCGTCGCCCCGCTGCACACCCTTCCGGGCGCCGGTGGTCTGCGCTGGACCGGAACCGACGCGTGGCACTTCACGCTCGCCTTCCTCGGTGTGGTCGACGACGCGCTGTTGCCCGATCTGCACGAGCGGCTGGGGCGCGCCGCCGGTCGCACCGAGCGGTTCCCGCTGCGCATCCACCGCGGCGGCCGGTTCGACGGCCATGTGCTGTGGGCCGGGGCCGCGGGCGGCCTCGACACGATGAGGCTCCTCGCCGAGCGTGCCGACGCCGCCGCCCGCCGCGCCGGCGTGCCGATGGACGAGCACCGCCGTTATACCCCGCACCTCACCCTTGCCCGCAGTCGCGCCGAGGCGGACTTGCACCCCTATCTGGAGGCCCTGGACACCTTCGAGGGCACGCCGTGGGAGGTCGGCGAGGTGGCTCTCGTACGCAGCAATCTGCCGGTTTCCGGGGTGCCGGGGGAGCAGCCGCGGTACGAGGTGGTCGCATCCTGGTCGCTGGGACACTGAGCGATGCGGTTACGCTCGACGGGTGGACCCGAAGACCAGAAACCGCATCATGGCGGCCGTGCTCGTGCTGATGTTCGCCGTCGTCGCCGTGGCAGCCGCGCTCGGCGGCTGAGAGCCTGTCGGGTGACACCGGCTCCCGTCAGGCGAGCCCCCGGGCGGTCTCCCTCGCGAACGCCTCGGGGTTGTCCAGCATGATGTTGTGTCCGCACTCCGGGACCGGCACGACCCGCACCCCGGCCGCGACGAGACCGTCCTCGTCGGGCAGCGGCCCGTCGCTCTCCGGCCGCAGAAAGGTGCGCGGAATCTTCAGCTCCAGCAGCAGCTCGCGCATCGTGGGCGTCGTCCCGCGCGCGAGGTGCACGGCGCTGCGGTGCAGCGCCTCCGGGCCCGCGAGCCGCATCGTCGACCACCAGTGGGGTCCCACCCGGTCGCGCACTTGGTGCCGTCCGTGATCGAGGAACTCCTCCTCCGTGTACGCGGCGATGCCGCTGGAGCCGGGCCGCGGCGGCGCGGGCGCGACCGGGTCGAGGTTCGCGTCGACCAGGACCAGCCGCGCCACCAGGTCCGGATGGCGGGCCGCGAGCACGATGGCCACCGCGCCGCCCATGCTGTGCGCGATGACGTCCGTGGCGTACGCGTCGGCTGATCGGAGCGCGACGGCAATCGCGTCGGCGTGCGCTTCGAGGGTGTAGTCGACATCCGTGGGCCGGTCGCTGATGCCGAAGCCGAGCATGTCCATGAGCAGCGAACGGCTGCCGGCGAGGAGCGGATGGACGGCGCTCGCGGTGAAGTACGGACCGGACGAGGCGCCCAGCCCATGCAGATAGACGCGGGTCGGTGCCGTGCTGCCGGGGATCTCCACCCACCGGATGTGCGCGCCGCCCGCTGTCACCTGTGCGTTCTTCATGCTCTCCCGCTCCCCTCCGGCCCTGTAAACTCTCGGCGAGACTATATATCGGTGCCGATGTATAGAGCAATGAGGGAGGATGCACGGGTGCTGGAACTGGCCATCCTGGGATTTCTGTACGAGCAGCCATTGCACGGCTACGAGCTGAAGCGACGCGTCGCCCACCTCACCGGCCACGTCCGCCCGATCGCGGACGGCACCCTGTACCCGGCGATCAAGCGCCTGGAGCGCGCCGGATGGCTCGGTCGCCGGACCGAGCCCGGCAGCAGGGCCGCCCCCCGCCACACGCTGACCCTGACGGACGAGGGGCGCGAGGAGCTGCGCCGCCGGCTGCGCGAGGCCGACGCGGTGGACATCAGCGACGAGAACCGTTGGTTCACCGTGCTCGCCTTCCTCCGCCATCTCCCGGCGCCCGCCGAGCAGGCGGACGTGCTGCGGCGCAGGCTGGCGTTCCTGCGGGAGCCGAGCAGTTTTTTCTACGACTACGACTCCGAGGGCGAGCGCCCGCTCGGAGCGGAGGCGTTCGACGACCCGTTCCGCCGAGGTGTTCTCACGATCGCCCGCGCGACGAGCGAGGCGGAACTGAGCTGGCTGGCAACGACGCTGGAGGACCTCGAAGCCCGCTGAGCCCGCCCGCCGGCCACTTGCTTCGAGCGGACTCGAAGGCGTTGGCTTGGTGCCCATGAAGTACACGCAGCTCGGACGCACCGGACTCGAAGTCAGCCGACTTGTCCTCGGCACCATGAACTTCGGTCCGCAGACCAATGAGGCCGACAGTCACGCGATCATGGATGCCGCTCTGGACGCGGGCGTCAACTTCTTCGACACCGCCAATGTCTACGGCTGGGGCGAGAACAAGGGCCGCACCGAGGAGATCCTCGGCACCTGGTTCGCCCAGGGCGGCGAACGCCGCGACAAGGTCGTTCTCGCCACCAAGGTGTACGGGAACATGGCCGCGGAAGGCGACGCCTGGCCCAACCACCACAAGCTCTCCGCCCTCAACATCCGGCGGGCCGTCGACGCCAGCCTCAAGCGGCTGCAGACCGACCACATCGACCTGTACCAGTTCCACCACATCGACCGCTCCACCCCGGTCGAGGAGATCTGGCAGGCCATCGACGTACTGATCCAGCAGGGCAAGATCCTCTACGCCGGTTCGTCCAACTTCGCCGGCTGGAAGATCGCCCAGACCAACGAGACCGCCAGGCGCCTCGGTTCGTACGGGCTGGTCAGCGAGCAGTGCCTCTACAACCTCGCCGAGCGCCGCGCCGAGATGGAGGTCATCCCGGCAGCGCAGGAGTACGGACTGGGTGTCATCCCGTGGTCCCCGCTGCACGGCGGACTGCTCGGCGGTGTGATCCGCAAGGAGCGCGAGGGCGGCGCGGCCCGGTCGGCGTCCGGCCGGTCCGCGGACGCGCTCGCCAACACCACGGTGCGGGCGCAGATCCAGGCGTACGAGGACCTGCTCGACAAGCACGGTCTGGAACCCGGCGAGGTGGGGCTGGCCTGGCTGCTGACCCGCCCGGGCGTGACGGGACCGATCTCCGGCCCGCGCACGCGGGAGCAGCTGGACTCGGCGGTGCGCGCGGTGGACCTTGACCTGTCGGACGAGGTGCTCGCGTCCCTGGACGAGATCTTCCCGGGCCCGGGTCCGTCGCCGGAGGCCTTCGCCTGGTAGGCGACGGGGCCGACCGAACGCCTGAGCCCGGCTCCGCGACACAGATGCGCGGAGCCGGGCTCAGGTCATGCGGGTACGTCCGTCAGCGGACCGCAGCGGCTACTTGAGGTAGACGAGGCCGTCCGTCGTGATCGCCGGACGGCCCGAGGTGGCGACGACGACGATCTTGACGGTGTGCTTGGCACTGGTGGACCAGCTCTTCGTCCACAGGGCGTCGCGGTACTTGGTGGTGGACGACTTCAGGTCGACCGTGGCCACCTTCGTACCGTCGACGTACACGTACGCCTGGCCGGACGTGGAGGCGCGCGAGACCACCCAGGCGGCCGAACGGCCGGTGAACGTCCAGCTCAGGCTCGCGCCCTTGGAGGAGCTGGAGTACGACTTGCCGCCCAGGTACGAGGACGAGGACTTGGTCGTCCAGGTGCCGGTCTTCGTGGCCGAGGTCTCCTGGAGGATGACCGGGGTGCCGGCGACGGAGGCGGCCGCGGTGTTGCCCGCGAGGTCGTACGCGCTCATGGACCAGGTGGTCGCCACGCCGGACTTCGCGGTGTGCGAGGCGCTCGTGGTGGTCGGGCCGTAGGTCTTGGCGACCGGAGCGGTCAGCCGGACCTCCTTGAGCGACGCGGCGTCGGTCGCCTTCCACTTCAGGGTGAGCGGGACGGCGGTGGTGTTCACCGTGCCGGTGCGCAGCGCGAGATTCGGCTTGGTGGTGAAGCTCGGCGCCGTCTGGTCGGCGACCACGGTCGCCGCCGCGGACAGGGACGTCTTCCCCGACTGGTGGGTGGCGCGGACCTGGACCGTGTGCGTGCCGACGCCGAGGGTGGCCTTCGCCGACGTGGCGGTGCCCGCGGCGGTGGCGACGCTCTTGCCGTCGACCAGCAGCTCGTACTTGGAGATGAAGGCGCTCGGCGTGCTCGCCGACCAGCCGACCGTGATCGCGGACTTGGTGTAGTACGACGTCCCGGACAGGGTGGCGCCGGTCACCGACTTGATGGCCAGTCCGGTGACGGGGCCCGCGGCGAGGCTGCGGATCGTGGGCAGCTGCCCGTACAGCTTGGTGCCGGGGCACTCGGTCGCGAAGCCGTCGCGGTGGCCGGAGATCTGCTTGAAGGAGTACTGCGTACCGGCGGTGAACTTGGTGCCGGCGAGGTTGCTGCCGGTGGCGCCCGCGGTGAGCATGGTGCTGCCCGCCGGGTCACCCTTGTACTGGCCGAGTTTCCACGCGGCGATCCGGGCCACCGAGGTGGTCACCGCGCTCGGGGCGGCCGTGTCTGTGTAGGTGCCGAGGACGGAGATACCGGTCGACTCCCGGTTGAAGCCGTAGGTGTGTGCGCCGAGGACCGGCCGGTCCAGGCCGCCCTTGCGGCCCTCGAAGATCGTCCCGCACTTGTCGACCAGGAAGTTGTAGCCGATGTCCTTCCAGCCGTTGCTCTGCACGTGGTACGCGTACACGCTGCGCACGATCGCCGCGGAGTCGGCGCAGGAGTAGTCGTTGGTCCCCGCGGTGTGGTGGACGAAGACGGCCTTGACCGTGTCGTTGTACTCCGGCGCCTCCGGGCTGATCGACTCGTCGGCGCCCCAGCCCGCACGCGAGGTGATGGGCGGCTTGGGCACGGTGGACGGCGGCGCGGGCGGCAGCGTTGCGGACGGCGAGGTGCTCGCGGACGGCGAGGAGCTGTCGCTCGCCGTGGGCGAGGGACTGTCCGTCGCCGTCTCGGAAGGTGTCACGGGCGGCGCCTCGGACGCCGGGGCGGTGTCGGACTCCGTGGCCGAGGGGGTCGGTTCCGTGGTGGCCGTCGGATCGGCCGGGGGGGAGTCGGACGGCGACGGCTCGGCCGGGACGTCGGTTTCGGCGACGAAGGCGGCCGGATCGGCGTGCAGCGACGAGCCCTTGCCGGGGTCGACGGTGTCCAGCCGCAGCCCGGCGGGCAGCTTCGAGGAGACCTTGGCGCCCGCGGTGACGCGTACCTCGACGCCGTTGGACGGGCCGACCCACCGCGGTTCGGTGGACCCGCGGACGCCGGAGCGGCCTGCCTCCGTACGGCCGTCGATGTCGGTCTCCAGCGGCATCCAGGACGACCAGGTGCCGTTCGAGACCGATTTGGTCCGTACCTCGACCGCTCCCGTCACCTTCGCCGCCGGGTCGGTCCAGGTGACCCCCAGCATGCTGAACGGTGCGGTGTCCCGCCGGCCGAGCGACGCGGAGCTGCCGTCCGCGGCCACCTTCAGCTCCGTCTTCCGTACATCGGTCCTGACCGGACCGGCCTTGCTGTCACTGTCATTCGCGGAGTCGCCGGTCACGTTCTGGAACACCACGAAACCCGCCACGGCCACCGTTGTCACGGCAGCCGTGGTCCATATTTTTCGGTGCGATCTCACGTCGTATCCCTCGGGGTGTCACGGGGTGTCACGGGGGGTGGCAAGGAGCCGTTTGGATCACGGCGTTCGCACAGCTTTCCATGACCGTCCACCGACCCGTCCAGCCGCCCCCGGCACCTGGCTTGGTCTTTACCTTGTGCGGAGGGTCAGGCACGTCCCCGGCGACGATCCGCCAGAGGGGATTCAGCGTGACGCGAACCGGTCCAGCGCCTCCAGCACGGCCCTGCTGGTCGCCGCACCGCCCAGATGCCCCGCCCCGTCGATCACGGTCAACTCCGCGTCCGGCCATGCCTTGGCCAGCTCCCAGGCGGTGACGAGGGGCCCGCCCAGGTCGAGCCGGCCGTGCACCAGCACCCCCGGGATCCCGGCCAGCCGCCCGGCGTTCCGGATCAGCTGCCCCTCCTCCAGCCAGGCTCCGTTGGAGAAGTAGTGCGAGCAGATCCGCACCAGGGCCTGCTGCGCCCTGCCCGGCCTGCCGCTGTACGGGGGCGGTCCCGCGTACGTCTCATGGGAGAGCACCGCGTCCTCCCACGCACACCAGTCCGCCGTCGCCCTCGCCCGCACCTCCGCGTCCGGGCTCTCCATCCGCCGGGCGTACGCTGCGAGGACGTCCGGGGTCGGCCTGCCCTCGGCCTCCGGCACCCCGGCCAGGAACAGGTCCCACGCCTCCGGGAAGATCTGCCCCGCGCCCCGGTACAGCCAGTCGATCTCGCTGCGCCGGGTCGTGGTGACGGCCGGGATCACGATCTCGGAGACCCGGTCCGGATGTTCCTCGGCGTACGCCAGGATCAGCGTCGAACCCCAGGAGCCGCCGTACAGCAGCCATGCGTCGATCCCGAGGCGCACGCGCAGCCGCTCCATGTCGGCGATCAGACGGCCGGTCGTGTTGTACCGCATGTCGGCGGCGGGGTCGCTCGCGTGCGGGGTCGACCGGCCGCAGCCCCGCTGGTCGAAGAGGACGACCCGGTACCGGTCCGGGTCGAAATACTGCCGCGCCCACGCCCCGCACCCCGACCCGGGACCTCCGTGGACGACGAGCGCGGGCTTGCCGTCCGGATTGCCGCAGACCTCCCAGTACACGAGGTTGCCTTCGCCGACGTCGAGCATCCCGTGGTCGTACGGCTCGATCGGCGGGTACTTCTTGTCGGGCTCACGGTCCATGGCGGCGTCCCCCTGGTCTGGGCCAAAGGGTTCACACTAGGGCGGGGCGTAGCCTGGCTGCCGTGAATTCCACCGCCCGGATCCTGGCCGTACTCGACGAACTGCTCACCGAAGCGGGCCCGCAGGAGCGTGGTGCCCTCTGGCAATTGGCTGAAAATAGCCGTGAGTTGGACGCCAATCTGGTGCGTCTGCCGCCGGGCGCCGAGGTCGGCGAGCATCAGGAGGACGTCCTGGACGTCCTTCTCGTCGTCATCGCGGGCAGCGGCCGGGTCGCCGCCGGGGGCGATGTGCTGAACCTGGCGCCGACCACTGTCGTCTGGCTGCCCCGCACCTCCCGGCGCGCCCTCGCCGCGGGACCGGACGGTCTGGCCTATGTGACCGTCCACCGCCGCCGTCCCGGCCTGACCATCAAGTCCTCGGTCGCGCCCTCGGCGGCGTACGAAGGCGGCGAGGCGCCGTGCATGCTGGACCGGGTCTGCCCCGGGTGCGGCCGGCTCTCACCGGACCCGGCGCCGGTGTTCTGCAGCCGGTGCGGGGAGCGGTTCCCGGAGCGCTGAGCGGTTTCCGGTACGGGGAACGGCTCCCGGAGTGCTGCGCGCGCCGGGAGCCTACTCGTCGCCACCGGACACGGACGTCCTGGGCTCCACGCCGCTCACCCACCCGTTCGCCGCGGCGTGGATGCCGAACTGGAACCGGGTGCTCGCCCCGGCCCGTTCCATCAGGGCGTGCAGGCGGCGTTGCAGCGTGCGGTAACTGAGGTCGGCCTGGCGGGCTATGGCCTCGTCCGGCAGGCCAGCGGTCAGCAGGCTGACGAGGAGCTGGTCCTCCACAGACAGGGCCTGCGGGTTCTCGTCCGCCTCGTCGCTCGGGCGGAGCGGCTGGGCGACCGCCCACAAGGCCTCGAACAGCGCGGACAGGGCGTCGAGGACCGCCGAGCGGTGCAGGACGACGAAGGACGGGCTCGGGTCCGGGCTCGAGCCCGCCCTCAGCGGCAGTATGGCCAGCCGGTCGTCGACGAGACCCATCTTGGTGGGTACGTCGGCCAGTACCCTGGCCTCCTCGCCCGCCTCCGCCCACATGCGCACCAGCTGCTGACGGCCGGGGATGTCGATGGAGGCGGCGTCGTACACAGCCCGGACGGTGACACCGCGGCCGAGCAGATCGAGTTCGGCCTGGTTCGGGTCCAGACCGCCGTCGTGGTAGGGCGGTTTGTCGAAGACCCGCAGCTGGTGCCGCACGTTGCGTATCATCTGATCGCTGCGCTGCTGCACCGCGTCGGTTCCCGTGACGATCTCGATGACCTCGGCCGGGTCCCGGGTCGCGGCCGCCCGCCGGAACCGCTCGGTGAACTCCCCGGCGCGGAGCCGTGCCTGGTGAAGTTCCTCCTGCTTGTTCAACAGGAGTCCGTCCAGTGCCACTTCGGGATCGATGGCGATGTATGTGGCCGGGCGCCCGTGCCGGCGGCCGACCAGTCCGGACGACTGGAGCCGGCGCAGCGCCACGCGCGCCCGGGCCGGTGGGAGTCCGGTGGTGCGCGCCAGGTCATCGAGGGTGACCGGCCGTCCGGACAGCAACGCGGCGTAGACGGACTCTGATTCCGGGTCGATTCCCAGCACCTCAAGCATGGCCTCCATCTGACCTTCCGTAAGGCCTCCCACAACAGGACTGGGGTGTGGCAAAGACTCGCCATGGCGACCATTCGCCTGTCATGGCTGTTCCGCCATCGTGATCCGGTCCGCTTCACTTCCGTCGAGCGCGCACCCGAACCATCACGCTGCGTTAACCCGGACGCTGTTGTTCACGTCGTGATCCGGGTGCGTTCCGGCCCCGCCCGCGAGAGGGAATTGATGCACATCTCGTCCGAACGAATACGGCGAACCGCCGCCACCGGGGCGGCCATTGCCGTGGTCCTGTCCTTGACCGGTCTGCCCGGTGCGGCCAGCGCGGCGCCACCCCCGTCCGGTCCGTCCCCGGCGGGCGCGGGAATACTGCCCGCACCGAAGCAGCCGGCCCCGTCGATGCTGACGCTGATCACCGGTGACAAGGTCGCCGTGACGACCGGAGCCGACGGCAAGCAGGCCGTTGACGTCGTTGCCGCGACGGATGCGTCGAAGCACTTCCAGATCTCCAGCGGGCAGGACGGGGACCTCTACGTCATCCCCGAGGACGCGCTGAACGCCGTGTCCGCCCAGATCGTGGACCGCGAACTCTTCAACGTCACCCAGGCGCTGAAGGACGGCTACGGTGACGCGAAGACCGATGCCGTGCCGGCCATCGTCGACTTCCGGGGCAAGGAGTCCGCCGCGGGTCTCCGGCAGCAGGCCGAGGCTCTGCCCGGCGCCGAGGACGAACGCGCCATGCCGCGCCTCGGCCTGGCGGCGGTGCACGTCGACAAGAGTGCGGCCAAGGGCTTCTGGCGCTCCGTCAAGCCGACGGCCGGCAAGGCAAGGAGCGGATCGGACGCCATGGTTCCCGGCACCGCCGGAGTGACCAAGCTCTGGTACGACGGCCGGGCCAAGGCCACCCTGGACCAGAGCGTGCCCCAGATCGGCGCCCCCGAGGCGTGGGCGAAGGGCTTCGACGGCAAGGGTGTGAAGGTCGCGATCCTGGACACCGGCGCCGACCTGAACAACGCCGACATCAAGTCCCGTATCACCGCCAGTCAGAGCTTCGTCCCCGGCCAGGCGGTCCAGGACGGCCACGGTCACGGCACGCACGTCGCCTCCACCATCGCGGGCAGCGGCGCCAACTCCGGCGGCAAGTACAAGGGCGTCGCTCCCGGCGCCGACCTCCTCATCGGCAAGGTGCTCGCCAACGCGGGCAGCGGCGCGGTGTCGGGGATCCTGGAGGGCATGGACTGGGCGGTCGCCCAGGGCGCCGACGTCGTCAGCATGAGCCTCGGAGCCCGGGCCACCGCCCCGGGTGGGGATGTGCTCACCAACGCCGTGGACTCGCTCAGCGCTTCCTCCGGCACCCTGTTCGTCATCGCGGCAGGCAACGACGGCAGGAGCGGCGCGTCGACACTCGGCACCCCGGGCATCGCCGACGCCGCGCTCACCGTAGGCGCCGTCGACAAGTCCGACGCCCTGGCCGACTTCTCCTCCCGCGGCCCGCGCCTCGGCGACATGAAGATCAAGCCGGAGATCACCGCCCCCGGTGTGAACATCGTCGCCGCCCGTGCCGCGGGTACGACCATGGGCACCCCGGTCGACGCCAACTACACAGCGGCCAGCGGTACGTCCATGGCGACCCCGCACGTCGCGGGCGCCGCGGCGATCCTGGCCCAGCGCCACCCCGACTGGTCCGGGGAGCGCATCAAGGAGGAGCTCACCGCCCACTCCAAGAAGTCGGACAATTACACGCCCTACCAGCAGGGATACGGCCGCGTGGACATCCCCGCCGCCCTGGACCCCACGCTGGACCTGTCGGGTACGGGCGACTTCGGTCTGGTCGAGTGGCAGAAGGGCACGTACGAGAAGGAGACCCGCACCGTCACCTTCCACAACTCCACCTCGTCCGCGGCCACGCTGGACCTGGCCGCCTCGGTCAAGGGCGCCGACGGGACCGCGCTGCCCGACGGTGCGCTGACCCTGTCGGGCCCCGACGTGACCGGTGGCAAGGTCACCGTCCCGGCCGGCGGCAGCAGCGAGGTGACCGTCACCCTCGACCCGAACGGGCTGAAGACCGGCCAGTTCAGCGGCTACATCACCGCGACCGGCACTGACGGCGAGTCGGTGCACACCCCGGTCGGTTTCGTGATGGCCGTCGAGCAGCACGATGTCACGGTCAAGTTCACCGACCGGTACGGCAAGACCCCCGGACGGGTCGCCCTGACCCTCCACGGCATGAACAACACCACCTTCAAGAGCCTCACCCTGATCGGCCAGGGCTCCACGACCGTCCGGGTGCCCGTCGGCACCTACTCCGTCGAGGGCCTCACCTACACGTCGGTCCCCGACGACCCGACCCGCACCTACGCGATCGACGGCTTCTCCATCCCCAACATCGGCGTCACGGACCAGGACGTGACCCGCAGTGTCGACGGCACCAAGGCGACCGACTTCACCGTGAAGGTCACCGGTGAGAAGCGCCCGCTGGAGAACGCCTCGTGGATGACACTCGTCAGCCGCAGCGACGGAGCCGGCGGTCACAACAACACCCTCGGCGAAGCCGGTCTCATCAACGGTTCCGACTCGAAGATCGGCGCCGTGCCCACCGAGCAGCCCACCACCGGTGATCTGCATCTGTTCAACGCCCTCAGCGAGCGCGAGCCGCTGACGCAGCTCACCGTCACCAGCCCCGAGCGCCTCTCCGTCCCCGTGGTGACACCCGGGTTCGCCCAGCGCTTCGAGGGCACGAAGGACCTGCGGCTGGCCGACGCGGGCAGCGGATCCGCCGAGGACATCGCCGCCGCCGACCTCAAGGGCCGGGCCGCGCTCATCACCGTGGCCGACCCGCGCAAGATGGACGACGAGGTACGCCGCGCCGCGGCGGCCGGAGCCACCGCGGTGATCGCGGCGTCGGCGAAGCAGGGTCCGTTGTTCAACGGGTCGCTCGCCGCCGACCAGACCATCCCGGTCACCATCGCGAGCCACGACAACGGCGAGAAGCTGCGCACCCTGCTCGGCAAGGGCAACGTCTCCGTCGCCCTCAAGGGTGTTCTCGAGTCCGGCTACGCCTACTCCATGCCGTTCGGCACGAGCGGCATCCCGGCCGACCTGACCAGGACCGTGGACGCCGCCGACTTCGTCAAGGTCCGCAGCGCTTACCACGCCGACGGCGTACGTCACCAGGGCGCCGAAACCCTGCACAGCTGGGCCCCGGGCCAGCCGACCTCGTTCCGTGCCGCCCAGCCCCTCAACATGGGCGCCGCCAGGGACGACTACCAGCTGGCGGGCTCCAGCCTCACGTACCAGCGGATGGTGTACCCCAGCACCGCGTACAACTCGTACATGACGGGACCCCGGACCACGTACACGACTGCCGGCAAGACCTACCGGGAGAACTGGCTCGCCGCGCCGATGCACCCGCCGATGGAAGACCCGTCGATCTGCGCCTTCTGCCGCAGCGACGTCTGGACCCGGACCACGGGGACCGTCGCCGGCGACAGCGACCCGACCCACTCGATGGCGACCGGGCCCACCAACACCTGGACGTTCTACCGCGACGGTGAACAGATCACCGACACGTCCAAGCTGATGGTTCCGCAGAAGGCCCAGTACCGGTTCGTCCAGGAGGTCGCACGGCCCAAGGACTACCCGGGCGTCACGCTGGGCGGCAAGGTCCGCACGGAGTGGAACTTCGCCTCGGCGGCGCCGACCACCATGGCCGTCAAGGACTGCGAGAAGTACTTGCCCAAGCCCACGTTCTGCGAGTCCCTGCCGGTCGTCATGCTCGGTTACGACGTCCCCCTGGACATCCTCAACCAGGCACCGGCGAACAGCCCGTACACCTTCACCGTGAACGCGGGCCGGCCCAAGGGCTGGTCCGGGTCCACCGCGATGGCGGGCGCCAAGGTCTCCGTCTCGTACGACGACGGCGCCACCTGGGAGAACGCCAAGATCATGCGCGAGGACGACAACTCCTTCCAAGCGTCGGTACATCACCCGAAGGTTGCGGGCACCAACGGATACGTGACCCTGCGGACCGAGGTGTGGGACGCCGCGGGCAATCGCACCGTCCAGACCATCCACCGGGCCTACGCCCTGAAGTAGGGAGCCGACCGGAAAACCCCTTCGGTCACCGGCCGCCGCGACCCGGACTCCGGGCCGCGGCGGCCGCGCGCCGGGGCCGCCCCGCTCGGCCTCCTTCTTCGGGATCACCTCGCTGCCCGGACACGGACCGCTAGTGTGGGTCCATGCCACACGCCTCCGCGCTCCTCGTCATCGACATGCAGAACACCCTGGTGGCGATCGCGCACCGGCCCGCCGAGACCGTGGCCGCGATCGCCGGCCTCCGCGAACGCGCCAAAGCCGCCGGCGCACCGATCGTGACGATTCAGCACCGGGGCGAAGGGCTGGAGGCCGGCACCGAGGGCTGGCGGATCGTGCCCGAACTCGCACCCGCCGCCGACGAGGAGGTCGTCCACAAGACCAGCGCGGACAGTTTCCTGGACACCGGTCTCGACAAGACCCTCACGGCGCTGGGAGTCACCGAGGTGGTCGTCACCGGGTTCGCGACCGAGATCTGCGTGGACACCACGGCGCGGCAGGCGCTGAGCCACCGGTACGACCTGGTGCTGGTGGCCGACGGGCACACCACGTCCGTCCGGCCCGACGTCGGCGAGTACGCCGCGCCGGACCGGTCGATCGCGCACCACAACGAGATCTACCGGCACATCGACTTCCCCGGGCGGAGCATCCGCGTGCTGCCCGCGTCCGAAGTGGACTTCGCGGTCCTTCCGTAGCGGGTGGCGCGGCCGCGCCCCGGCTCGTCGACGCACCGCTCCAGGCGGCTCCCTTCGCGGAATTCCTGCCACGTAATACCTCGCAAACAGAGGTAAAATGGGCACGTGGTGGCGAGTGATCTCCCCGATGAACTCGCCGGACTTCTGCCCCGCATCCAGCGGCTCGCCCGGCGGAGACTGTGGAGCGGTCTGCCCACGCCCCGGCTGCGCGGAGCGCACGCGGAACTGCTGCGGCTGGTTGCCGCCCGGCCAGGAATCCGGGTCTCGGCGGCCGCGCGAGAACTTTGCCTCGCGCCCAACTCCGTCTCCACCCTGGTCAACCACCTCGTCGCGGAAGGCCTGTTGCGGCGGGAGCCGGACCCCGGCGACGGGCGTGCCGCGCTCCTCCACCCGACCGCGGCGGGAGTCGGCCGGCTGCGCGACTGGCGGGCCCGGCGCGACGCGCTCTTCCGCGAACACGTGGCGAAACTCGACGCCGCCGACCGGGCCGCGCTGACCGCCGCGCTTCCGTCACTGCGCAGACTCGCCGAGTCACTGCGCGAAGGAGAGGAGACCCCATGACTCCCGCCCTCAGCTGCACCGGTCTGACCTACACCTTCGGCACCTCGAAAGCCGTCGACGGCCTGGACCTGCTCGTCCGCCCCGGCGAGGTCTTCGGACTCCTCGGGCCCAACGGCGCGGGCAAGACCACCACCCTGCGTGCGATCGCCACACTGCTGCCCGTACCGCCCGGCGTCATCCATGTGTTCGGCCACGACGCGGCCCGGCAGAAGATGGCCGTACGGCGCCTGCTCGGTTACGTACCGCAGCAGCTGTCGGCCGACGCCGCCCTCACCGGCCGGGAGAACGTCGCCCTTTTCGCCCGTGTCTTCGACGTCCCCCGCCGC
Source organism: Streptomyces sp. NBC_01669 (assembly GCF_026339735.1). GTDB lineage: Bacteria > Actinomycetota > Actinomycetes > Streptomycetales > Streptomycetaceae > Streptomyces > Streptomyces yanii. Next base: position 4,176,298 of record NZ_JAPEQG010000001.1, on the reverse strand, counting down.
AACCGTGCCGCCCGCGTCGGGCAGGCGCTGGACGCGGTCGGGCTCGGGCCCGAGGCGCAGCGGCTCGCCGCCACGTACTCCGGTGGCATGGTGCGCCGCCTCGAACTCGCGCAGGCGCTGGTCAGCGCACCTCGCCTGATGATCCTGGACGAGCCGACCATCGGCCTGGACCCGATCGCGCGCGACAGCGTCTGGGACCGCATCACCGAGATCCGCGTCGGCACCGGGATGACCGTGCTGGTCACCACCCACTCCATGGAAGAGGCCGACCAGCGCTGCGACCGGCTCGCCCTGATGCACCTCGGCAGACTCCGCGCGCTCGGCACGCCCGCCGAGCTCAAGAGCGAACTGGTCGCGCACCGCGAGGAGTCCGGCGACGCGGCTCTGCCGCCACCGACCCTGGAGGACGTCTTCCGGTACCACTCCGGAAGCGGCCTGGACGACCCCGGTTCTCCGGGAGAGAAGGGAGCCTTCAACGATGTCCTCCGTACCCGTCGCACCGCGTCCCGCCGCGGCTGAACCCGGCTCGCCCGACCGCCGCTTCGCCCTCCTCCTGGAACCGCCGCCCGCCCGCACGGGCTGGCGCGTCGTCCCCGCGCGGGTCGCGGCGATGTGCGCCGTCGAACTGCAGAAGCTGCGCCACGACCGCGCCGAGATCTACACCCGCGCCGTCCAGCCCGCGCTCTGGCTGCTGATCTTCGGCCAGACGTTCTCCCGTATCCACGCCATCCCCACCGGCGGCGTTCCGTATCTCGACTTCCTGGCGCCCGGGATCATCGCCCAGTCCGCCATGTTCATCGCGATCTTCTACGGGATCATGATCATCTGGGAGCGGGACTCCGGCGTCCTCACCAAACTCATGGTCACGCCGACGCCCAGAACCGCCCTGGTGGCCGGCAAGGCCTTCGCCGCCGGGGTGAAAGCCGTGATCCAGGCGGCGGTCGTCATCGTGATCGCCGTGGTGCTCGGCGTCGGCATGACCTGGAACCCGCTGCGACTGCTGGGCGTGGTCGTCGTGGTCGTCCTCGCCTCCGCGTTCTTCTCCTGCCTGTCGATGTCGATCGCCGGGATCGTCCTCACCCGCGACCGGCTGATGGGCATCGGCCAGGCCATCACCATGCCGCTGTTCTTCGCCTCCAACGCGCTCTACCCGGTCGCGCTGATGCCCGGCTGGCTCCAGGCGATCAGCAAGGTGAACCCGCTGAGCTACCAGGTCGACGCCCTGCGCGGACTGCTCATCGGCACGCCGGCCCACCTCGGCCTCGACTTCGCGGTACTCGTCCTCGCCGCGTTCGTCGGCATCGTCGCCGCCGGTTCGCTCCTCGGCCGGCTCGCCCGCTGACCGCGTCGTACGACGGTTGTCGACGGTACGGTCCCGATCCGGGGCCGGGGCGCCGGCGGCGGTGCGGCCAGGGGGTGATTGCGGGAATGCCCGCGGCCCCGCCTCCGAGCGGCGCGGCGCGCGGCTGATGCTCGGGCCCGGCACCAGAGGCACGCGGCCCCTACCGCGTGCGCGGCCGGTCGAACCAGATCGTCAGCAGCGTCGGGGCGAGCCCCACCCAGAAGATCACCTGCGGAACGCCCCGGTTCGTCCACGGCACCGCCGCGATCGCCACCGCGCAGAGCGTCCCCAGCACCGCCTGTACGAGCACCAGCCGCGCCCAGAACATCCGCCGCACCAGCGACCGCACGCTCAGTTGCACCCCCGCACGCAGCTTCCGGTAGCGCCGCCACGCGCCGAACGCCCAGACCACCCCGATCAACGCCAGCACGTAGAGCCGCCTGCCGAGCGGCAGCGGCAGGTCGGGAGCGTCCCCGTCGGACGGGAAGAGGTTGATCGCCGCGCCCGCCATCAGCAGGCTCAGCACGGCGAGCCACCGGGTGCCGCGCAGCATCTGGAACACCGCCCGGTCCAGTCCCAGCCGCAGCCCCGCCGAGCCCGGGTCGGCGGCCAGCGCCGACGCGTACACCTCGGCGCGCTGCTTCGGTTTCACCCCGGGCTTTGCGGCCTGCCGGTCCGCGTGCTCGCGCAGCGCCCATGCGTCGGTGGGGTCGATCCGCAGGGTCTCGCGCACCCCCAGCTCGACGAGGTCGCTCCGGCCATTGAGCAGGGCGGCCTTCCACAGCGCGTAGTACGCCCCGGTCTCCTCCGGGCTCAGCCGGACCGCTTCCTGCGCCGCCTGCAGCACCTCGGGCCAGCGCGGCTGCCAGGCACCGAGCGCCTCGGAGAGCGCGACGTACGACTGCCACATGTGCGGGGCGAGCCGCACCGCCTCCTGCGCCGCCGCGAGGGACTCGTCGGGGCGCGTGGTCCGGCGCATCCCGTAGGTCCGGACGATCAGCGCGTCGACGTACTCCGGGTCGATCGCCAGCGCCGCCCCGGTCGCCTCGATGACCTTGTCGTACTCCTTGACCCGCAGATGGCAGCGGGCCAGCTTCGCCCACGCGTGGACGTCCTCGGGGTCCTGGGCCAGCCGCCTCGCCAGCAGCGCCTTCGCCTCGTCGACGCGGTCGAGCGAGAGCAGCGCGGACGCCTGCTCGGTGAGGTCCTGTCCCGTGGCGCTCACAGTTTGCGCTTCCTCTTCAGATAGGCGAGCAACTCGTCGTACATCCCGCCCTCGTTGGCGAACATCGCCACATTGCGCGCCGAGGCGAACCAGGGGTCGGTGGACGGCCGGACTTCCTTCGCCGCGGCCAGCAGATCCTTCATATTGATCATCCGGACCGTGCCGGTACGGGTCGAGTCGAGCAGCGCCCGCTCGGACGCGGACTCGCAGAGGTGCGCCAGATCGGCGCCGGACAGGTCCTCGGTGACCTTGACCAGCTTGCCCAGGTCGACGGATTCGATCGGCCGGTCGCGCAGGTGGTAGCGGAGGATCGCCTCGCGCGCGGGCGCGTCCGGCGGCAGGACGAGCAGGGTGCGGTCGAGGCGGCCGGGACGCCGCAGCGCGATGTCCACGTCCCAGGGGACGTTGGTCGCGGCGAGCACGAACACGCCCTCGTTGGCCCCGTCGACGCCGTCGAGTTCGGTGAGCAGCTGGTTGACGGTGTTGCGCATCCCGCCGTGGTGCATACGGCTCCGCTTGGCGCCCAGCGCGTCCACCTCGTCGAGGAACAGCACGCACGGCGCCTGACGGCGGGCGGTCTCGAAGACCTCGTGCATGTTGCGCTCGGAGTTGCCCATCCACATGTCGAGCACGTCGTTGATGGACACGGACATGAAGCTCGCCCCGAGCTCTCCCGCGACGGCCCGCGCGATGAACGTCTTCCCGCACCCGGGCGGCCCGTACATCAACAGCCCGCCGCGCAGGCTCTTTCCGTACAGCCTGCCCAGCTCTGGGTTGCGCATGGGAGCGAGGAACGCGGCTTCGAGGCGCTCCTTGATCTCGTGCATGCCGCCGACGTCGGCGAGCGTCACGGAACCAGGGGTGTCGACCTCCCAGGTGGTGGCGTCGCCCGGGGCGCCCTGACCGTCCACCGGGACCGGCGTCTCGGGAGTCTCGGATGTGACGAAGCGGGGCGGCACGGCGCCCCTGATCTCGTCCTCGGCGGCACGCCAGTCGAACCCGGTCGGTGCCGCGGGTGCCTCAGGTGCGGTGGGTGCTGTGGGCGCCTGGGGTGCCTCCGGGGCGGGGGCGGGCATGCCCATCGCCCGGACCATGAGTGCCCGCGCGGCGGAGTCGCCCGGCGCATGCTGAAGCGCGACGGCAGCCTCGGCGACGGCGGCGTCGCTCAGCCCCTCGCCGAGCAACAACTCGGCGAGATGCAGCCGAAGAGGCACGTCGGAGGGCGCCGCGGCAACGGCGGTACGCAGACTCTGGATCAGCGGGGACTCGTTGGACATGCCGACACCCTACGGAGCCGGCGCGACAGGCGGCCCACAGGGCTGCCGCCTCTCGGCCACGGCCACGCGCACGCTCACCAGCCGGTCACGGCCTCGCCCAGCACTTCGCCGCCGATCTGCGCGGCCAGCCATTGAGCCCGGTCGAGGTCACCGAACTTCGTCACGTGCACGAAGACGGTGTGGGTGTCGGCCCACCGTTCCCAGTCGCTGTCGTCGCTGTTGAAGACGGCCTGGACACCGTCGTACTTCGGGCTTCCGAATGACCTGAGCGCGGGGTCGTCCGGCCATCGGCCCGTCCAGCCGACCGTTGCCGGGCCTTTGCCCAGAGCACGCACGAATGACGCCTCGACGCCTCCGCTCGCGACCTCATCATTCAGCAACAACGGCAGCAAGGGTTCCAGCTCGACGGGGTCCACGGGCAGCGTCCGCCCCGTGAAGAAGAGGTAGTCGCCGGTGACCGGATCCGTGAGCGCTCGGTCCGGGTCGTAGGACACCTCCGACAACAGCTTCAGCATGAGCTGCACGTCCGCCACCGTCCGCAATTCCGCGCTCACATGCGCATCGGCGTCCCGCGAGTCGAGGAGAGCGCACAGCCGCTGCGCCTGTGCGTACGCGTCGAGCGGGTCGCTGCTGCGGTAGACGGGATACGCCCGGGAGCTGCCCATCAGCCGGTCAGGCGTCGCCCTCGCCGACGTACCCGAGGAAGGCGGTCCAGGCGGTGGGGGAGAGGGCGAGGGCGGGGACGGTGAGGTCCTTGGAGTCGCGGACGTGGACGGTGTGGGGGCAGGTGGCGACCTCGATGCAGTTACCGCTGCCCTCGCCGCTGTAGCTGGACTTGAACCAGTTGAGGTCGCTCCTCATAGTTCCTTCGCCACCTGTTCGATCAGCTTCCTGGATTCTTCGGGGCTGAGAGCCTGTGCCCGCAGAATGCCATACCTGCCGAACAGGTTTCCCAGTTCAGGTTGTTCGCTGATGAGGAAGTTTCGGTTCTGAACTTCGAGGTAGGCGAGCTGGCGGCGTTCCTTGGTTTCCAGGAGGACGAACGGTCCGCTGAGCCCGGCATGGGTCTCCCGGTGCGGTGACAACACCTGCATGTGAACGTGCCGTAGCTGCTCGACATCGAGGATGTGCTGGAGCTGATGTTTGTATACTTTGCGGCCGCCGAGGGGGTGGGTGAGCGCACTGAGTTCCAGGACAAAGCTGATGTCCGGCGTGGGTTTTCGGGTCAGAAGGCTCTGACGTGCCAAGCGGGACGTCACTCTGCCCTCGACCTCTTCATCGTCGATGGGCGGATGGGCACCGCTAAAGACGACGCGGGCATAGTCCTCCGTCTGCAACAGGCCGGGCACTACATGCGTCTCGTACTCGTGCCTGGCAGATGCCGTGGCTTCCTCCTCGGCGAACGGCTCAAACCAGGAAGCCAAGTGGCTGAACGTGAGATCTTCCGCCGCCGCCAGCAGTGCACCGTGTGCACCCAGCACCTCGTCCGCCCGCGCGATGAATTCTCCCTTCGGCGGCCGCTGCCCCCGTTCCACCATCGCCACCTGCGACTTCGAGAAGCCGACCTTCAGCCCCAGGGCCTCCTGCGACAGCTCCGCCCGCTCCCGGAAGAAGCGCAATAGCGTCCCGAACATCTGGGCGTTGCCGCCCCCTTGGCCACCGGAGTGCACAACTCACCTCCCGAGTGCACAACAGTGCACAGACGCCTTGTGTCCCTGGTCACGGTACGTGTGGGGCGCGACGCTTTCCGTATGGAACGGGAAAGTTCACTGGACCCGGTGCCCTCGTGGGTACCTGCGAGCGGGCACGCCCTTCGGCATGCGGGCATCCACTTCGACGCCGTACGGATCGGCGGCCTGCGGGGCGAGCAAGTCGCGTACGAGATCATGCAGTTCACCGACTTCCGGGCGGGCCCCATCGTGCGCTCGCGGATCGGGGCGCGGAGCATGTATTTCCTGTTGTCGCCGCAAACCGCGCGTGCCTACCGCTGGCCGGCCGGTGCGGAGGTGATGAGCCGGGACGGGCGGGCGGCGGCGTTCGTCGGGGTGCCCGCGCTGCATGGGCTGACCTGGCCGCTGGATTGGCGCTCCCTGCCCACACCCGAGAATCCGTTTGTGGACGCAGAACTGCTGCACAAACTGGCGGTGGGTGTGCTGACGGATGAGGCGGAGGTCTCCTGAAGGGGCCCTCACGACAGGTGCGTTGCCGGGTGCAATGTCCGTTTGCGTGGTGAAGCGGGAGTCGGGTGCGGTACGGTGACGTCGTCATCACGCTCTGTATGCGGCCGCATACGGGGCGGCCCCCGGCGGTGCTACCAACACCGGTCCGGAGGCCTTCACCCACGAGTGGTCTAGAGGTCCACCGGGATGCTTTGGCATGCTATCGCGCCGTCTCGGCGCTTCACGAAGGCTTCGCACGACGTGGTGCGTCATCCGCGTCTGAACAGTGACGCGAAGATTCTCCTCCTGTACGTGCAGGGGCTCCCCGAAGGCCTGGCCGACAAGCCGCTCAGCGAGCATGCGCGGCAGCTGGGGATCACGGGGCGGGCCTATCAGAGGGCGAAGAGGATGCTGGTCGAGGACGGGTTCCTGCACGAGTGGCATCAGCAGAACGACCGGGGTCGGTGGGTGACCGTACAGCTCTTCGCCAACTCCCCGGTCACGGGTGCGGCGGCGGCCGAGCTCCGGGACGGGTGGGGTGTCGAGGTGCCACCGAGTGCGCAGAAGCGGACGGTCGATCAGCCGAGGGGTCGGGTGGCCGGTGGCTATACACCGGTAGAGGAAGAACTGGGGAAGAAATCGTCCCACCCACCCACCGAAGCGGAGCCCGAAGCTGAATCCGCGCCGGAAGTGGCCGAGGGCGAGCGGGTGTTGCTTTCGTTGCGGCATGCGCACCGGGAGCTGCATCTGGGGGCGCGGGAGGCACGGGGTCTCGCGGAGGCCGCCGCCGAGTGGTTGCGGCGCGGAGTCACGGCTGCCGATCTGCGGCGGGCGCTGACCAGTGGGCTGCCCGAGAGCGGGGTGCGATCCGCAGTGGGGTTCCTGCGGCACCGTCTCGTGCAGAAGCTCCCGGAGGCGGTACCGCCACCCACCGTCGAGGCCCGGTCGGCGCCGCGTGTGGCCGAGCTGGTGGTCTGCGAGGGGCCCGGCGACGATCACGTGTTCCGGCCCGTGGGGGACGAGACGCACTGCGGTCCGTGTCGCGGGGAGGGCGCCCGGGCGTACTGGGCCGCCGCGTACGCGGAGCAGCCTTCCCATACCCCGTGGCGGGACCGCGTCGCCGCCCTTGCCGCGAGCCCAACGGAGACGACCTGACTGACGTCGTCGTCCGGCGACGCGCCGCTGCCGTGGGTGTGGCGGATCCGCCGCTGTCGGGGCGGAGCGAGGACAATGACAGCGACTCCGGGCCGACGAAGGAGGACCTGTGGTGAATGCCGTGGTGAGCCGCGGAACAGGGATGACCGAGTCCGCCGAGGACCGGGCGCAGTGGCGTGGCCGGCTCCTGCGGGCCGGGCGGGACCTGTTCGCCGCGTACGGCTACGCGCACACGACTGTCGAGCAACTCTGCGCCGAGGCGCGCGTGCCGATTCGCGCGTTCCATCAGCATTTCACCTCCCGGGAGGCGCTGTTGATCGCGCTGTACGACGAGGTGGCGACCAGCGGACTGCGCGCGTCCGAGGAGGCGATGCTCTCCGACGACATGGAGGAGTGCGCGACGGAGGAACGGTTCCGTCGCCTCTTCGCCGCCTATGTGCGCGGGGTCACCGCTGATCCGCGGGCCGCACGGGTGGCGTTCGTCGAGGCGCTGGGCGTGAGCCGCACCGTCGACGACCATCTCGCGATGTGGCGGACGATGTGGTCCGAGTTCCTGACCTGTGAGGCCGAGCGTGCCGCCGAGCGGGGTGAGGTGGGTGACGGGGACCAGCGGGTCGCGGTCACGGTGATGACCCACTCGGTCGAGGAACTCCTCGCCCACCACGCCCGCCGCCCCCGCCAGGTCACGCCCGACTGGCTGACCGAAGAGCTCACGCGGCTCTCCCTGACCATGCTCGGCTCGCCCTGCACCGCGCCCGCTCTCCCGTACGGCGAATAATGGGGAGATGGGAGACGGAGCGAAGGCGGATGCGGATGCCGGCGATGAGTTCGCCGCCGTCCTGACCGGGGTCGGGTCGCGCCTGAGGACCCTGCGCCGGGAGCGCGGCACGACCCTCGCCCAGCTGGGCGAGATGACCGGGATCTCGGTCAGTACCCTCTCCCGCCTGGAGTCGGGCGGCCGCAAACCCACCCTGGAACTGCTGCTGCCACTGGTCAAGGCGTACGGGGTCGCGCTCGACGAACTCGTCGGAGCCCCCGCCACCGGCGACCCTCGGGTCCACATGCGCCCCTTCACCCGCGGCGGCAGAAAATTCATGCCGTTGACCCGCCACCTCGGTGGCCTCCAGGCGTACAAGATGGTGCTGCCCGGCGGGCGAGGGGCGACCGGGCCCCTGGAGCAGCGGACGCACGAGGGCTACGAGTGGTTGTACGTGCTGGCGGGGCGGCTGCGGCTGGTGCTGGGTGAGCACGATGTCGTACTGACCACCGGGGAGGTCGCCGAGTTCGACACGCGTACGCCCCATGCCTGGTCCAGCGCGGGGCCTGAACCGGTCGAGATTCTCAGCCTGTTCGGGCCGCAGGGCGAACGGATGCATGTGCGGGCCCGGCCCACCAAGAAGTGAGGGCACCGGGGCGGCCGGGCGTCACGTTTCCGTGCGGCCGCCCGCGTACGGCCCGCCCACGCCCCACGCCTGGTGCATCGCGTCGGCGAACGTCGCGGCCAGCTTCTGCTCGCCCGTGGGACCGGGGTGCGTGCCGTCGTACGTGTCCGTGTGGATGTCGTACCCGGCCGGGCGCGACGCCAGCAGGATCGGTGACATCGGCTCGTCGAGGTCGGCGACCGCCTTTGCGAGGAGCTCGTTGAAGCGGTCGCACTCCGCGGCGAACGGGGCGTCCGACTCGGCCCGTATGTTCGGGATGACCGGCAGGAGTACGGCCTTGATGTGCGGGTTCGCGGTGCGGGCGGCCGCGACGAACGCGCGGGCGTTCTCGGCGGTCTGCCCGCTGTCCGTGTAGAAGCCGAGATCTATCAGGCCGAGCGAGACGAGCAGCACGTCGGCACGCGTCGCGGTGACCGTGTCCGCGATCACCGGGGCCATGTGCAGCCATCCCTCTCCCCAGCCCGCCAGATGGCGGCGGGCCGGGGCGGGGAAATCCGGGGCGCCGTACGCGTACGAGACCGGGGTGTTCGTCGCGGTGTCGTACAGCTCGGTCCGGGGACCGACGATCTCGTACGGACCGTCGAAAGCCGCTTCGAGGTGCTGCCACATGCGGTAGCGCCAGGTGAAGTCGCCGGCGCGGCCGATGGTCATGGAATCGCCGACGAACAGAAAACGCATGGCGTCATCATGGCGGATCAACGCGCGGAGCTGCGACGTGACGATGGACACTTGGTCCATGCGTTCGTATCTGACAGTCACCGGTGCCGCCGCGCTGTTCGTCCTCGCCGGCGCGGCAGCCGCGCCGGCCACGGCCGACGACGGGTCCGCCGACCGCAGCTTCACCATCGAGGACCCCCGGATCACCGAGTCCAGCGGCCTCGCCGCGAGCCGCGTCCACCCGGGCATCTACTGGACGCACAACGACAGCGAGGACGGGCCGTACGTCTACGCCGTCGACTCCCGGACCGGGAAGACCGTCGCGACGATCACCATGCGCGGGGTCGGCGCGCCGCGCGACGTGGAGGCGATCTCGCTCGGACCCGACGGCAACCTGTACGTCGGCGACATCGGCGACAACCTGAACGGCAGCTGGGACCACGTCTGGATCTACCGGTTCCCGGAGCCGAAGGTGCTGAAGGACGCGACGGTCCGGGCGACCCAGTTCGACGTGAAGTACGCGGACGGAGCACGCAACGCCGAGGCGCTGATGGTCCACCCGAAGACCGGCCGGGTCTACATCGCCTCGAAGAACGAGGACGGCGGCGGACTGTACGAAGGACCCGCCGAGCTCTCCACCGGACGGACCAATGTGTTCCGGCGGGTCGGCGAGGTGCCGTGGGTGACGGACGGGGCGTTCTCGCCGGACGGGAAGGAACTGGTGCTGCGGTCCTACTTCAGCGCCCGTGGCTACGCGTTCAAGGACGGGCGGCTCGGCGCCGACCACCCGGTCCATGCGCCGTTGCAGGGACAGTCCGAGTCGGTGACGTACACGGCGGACGGCTCGGCACTGATGTTCGGCTCGGAGGGCGCGCGGAGCGAGGTGGTACGGGTGGACATCGCAGGCGCGGACGGGAGCGGCGGCGACTCCAAGTCGCCGTCGAAGGACGGTGGCGCGTCGGCCGCCGGTGGGGCAGGCGGGGGCGACAGCGAGGTGAAGGGCAGCACACTGGTGGGAGCGGTGGTGCTCGCCGCCGTGGGCGCACTCGTCTTCATGAACCGGCGCCGCAAGCGCGGCTGACCCTTCGCGCCCGAGTCCATCGGCGCACGTCCCGGGGCCGGAGCCATCCGGTGACGCGCCGCACGTAAGGTCGGGCGCTATGACGAACCAGGGGCCCGAGGCCTTCTCGACCGAGCGGCTCGACGCACTGCCGCTGCGAGCCGTGCACGCCGACGAGATGGCGGCGGTACTCGCCGACCCGGCCCTGCACACGTACACGGGCGGCGCACCGGAGGACCTGGACACACTCCGGGCCCGCTACGTCCGCTGGGAAGCCGGCTCGCCCGACCCTGCCGAACACTGGTGGAACTGGGTACTCCGGATACGCGCCGACAGTCGTCTCGTGGGCTGGGTCCAGGCCACGGTGGCGGGCCCCCGGGCCGAGACCGCCTGGGTCGTCGGCACCGAGTGGCAGGGCCTGGGCTATGCGAAGGAAGCGGCGGCCGGGCTGGTGGCACACCTGCTGGCCGGGGAAGCGGTCCGTACGGTCGTCGCCCACATCCACCCCGACCACACCGCGTCCGCCGCGGTGGCCGCGGCGGCGGGACTCGTGCCCACCGACGAGTGGGAGGACGGGGAGCGGCGGTGGCGCCGCCCGGACGTCACTTCCGGCGCTGCCCGGCCTCCAGCAGATCCGCGACGTCGAGCGTGACCTCCGCGCCGATGGAGGCGGGGAGGGTGACCTGCTGTCCGGGGGCGTACACCTGGTGGCTGTCGTACCCGTCGGCGAGGGGATCGGTCAGGACGTGGACCCGGCCGTGCTTGCGGTTGACGATCACATAGACGGGGATCTTCGCCTCGGCGTATGCGGTGACCTTGTTGCGCAGGTCGTTGTTGTAGTTGCTGGAGGTGACCTCAAGGACGAGGCGGAAAACAGCAGGGTCGTAGCAGTTGTTCTCGATCACATGCTCGTCGAGATCGGCGTCGACGATGGAGAGATCGGGGATCGCGTAATCCTCGGGCCCGCCGGGAAGCCACAAGCCGATCCCCTGGAGGATCCGGGACTCCTCGCCGTGAAGGCCGGCGGCCAGGAAGGGGATCATGAGCGTGGTCAGCGTACTTGCATGCGGGCCGTCCGGGGGTGGGGCCACGGTGACAACGCCTCCGATGATCTCGACGCGGTAGCCCGGATGCTGCTCCATCAGCCAGTTGGCCGTTTCGAGCAGGGATTCCGGTTCACCGTCACAGGGGTGCTCGACTGCTGCTGCAGACATTGCGGGCCTCCTGGTGGGTGGTGTCGAGAGCATCATCGTAGGACGGTGCACCCCCACATGTCCTTTTGGTGATCGTCCACTCGGTCGAGTGAACGAGGCGGCCGGGCCTATGCGGAGGCGCTCTGCGGGTGGGTGCCCGTCGCCCCGTCGATCAGTTCGCGGACGATGTCCATGTGCCCGGCGTGCCGCACGACGTCCTCCAGCATGTGGATGAGCACCCAGCGCATCGACACCTTCCGCCCGTCCCATGCCGTACCGATCGTGTCGAGCGGGATCTCCTCTATCGCCCGGTCCGCGGCGGCGCGGGCGCGCGCGTAGAAGGCCAGGATGTCGGCGGTCGTCTCGTCCGGGGCGACCGTCATGTCCTCCGTGTACGCGTCGAACCAGAGCTTCTCCGTCTCACGGCCGAACGGCGTGCAGAACCAGCCGTACTCGACGGTCGCCAGATGCTTGACCAGGCCCAGCAGATTCGTGCCCGTCGGGGTCATCGGGCGGCGCAGCTGCTCGTCGTCGAGGCCGTCGAGCTTCCACAGCACCGCGTCGCGGTGCCGGTCGAGGGCGATGTGCAGGGAGTCCTTCTCGCCGCCGGTGTACGGCACGGTCTTCGTCATGGGAGGACCGTAACAACGGGCACTGACAGGCCTGTTGTCAGTGGTGGTTGCGAGGATGGCCGGACCGTCGAAGAAGGGGGCGCCATGGGCACCTGGGACATCGGTCATTTCGACAGCGACACCGCAGCGGACTTCTCGGGGGATCTCGACGACGCCCCGCGGAACAAGCGGGCTGAGCTGATTCGCGACGCGCTGACGGCCGTCGTCGGGACCACGGACTATCTGGACTCCGACGACGCCGTCGTGGCCGTGGCGGCGGCCGCCCTGGTGGCCGCGCGGTGCCCGGGCGGGGAGCCCGTGACGACGGCGTACGGGCCGGACGAGCCGCTCCCCGAGCTGCCCGTGGAGCTGCGGCGCCTCGCGGTTCAGGCCCTCGACCGCGTGGTGACCGAGCCGTCCGAGCTGCTGGAGCTGTGGAGCGAGGGCGGGCACGAGGAGCCGTGGAAGGAAGGGATCGGCCGGCTCCGGGCGGTCCTGGCGGAGGCGGCGGGGTGAGCAACGGCGAGGGGCCCCCGGTACGGATCCGTACCGGGGGCCCCTCGGAGGCGTACAGCTGCTTGTTACAGCTTCTCGATCACGTAGTCGATGCAGGCCGTCAGGGCCAGCACGTCCGCCGGGTCGATCGCCGGGAACATCGCGACACGCAGCTGGTTGCGGCCCAGCTTGCGGTACGGCTCCGTGTCGACGATGCCGTTGGCGCGCAGCACCTTGGCGACCGCCGCGGCGTCGATCTCGTCCGAGAAGTCGATCGTGCCGATGACCGCCGAGCGCTTCGCCGGGTCGGCGACGAACGGGGTCGCGTACTTCGACTCCTCGGCCCAGCCGTACAGGTTCCGCGCCGACGCGGCGCTGCGGCCGGTCGAGAAGTCCAGGCCACCCTGGCTGTTGAACCAGGTCAGCTGCTCGTTCAGGAGGAACAGCGTGGCCAGGGCCGGGGTGTTGTACGTCTGGTTCTTGAGGGAGTTGTCGATCGCCGTCGGCAGCGAGAAGAACTCCGGGATGTGCCGGCCGGACGCGTGGATGCGCGCGGCGCGCTCCAGGGCCGCCGGGGAGAACACGGCGATCCACAGGCCGCCGTCGGCGGCGAAGACCTTCTGCGGCCCGAAGTAGTAGACGTCCGTCTCGGTGATGTCGACCGGCAGACCTCCCGCGCCGGAGGTGGCGTCCACCAGGACCAGGGAGCCCTCGTCGGCACCGGCGACGCGGTTGATCGGCATGGCGACACCGGTCGACGTCTCGTTGTGCGTGAACGCGTAGACGTCGACACCCGCCTCCGCCTGCGGGTCCGGGTGGGTGCCCGGGTCGGAGGCGATGACGCTCGGGTCGGCGAGCCACGGGGCGAGCTTGGCGGCCTTCGTGAACTTCGAGGAGAACTCACCGAAGTTGAGGTGCTGGGACTTCGTCTCGATCAGACCGTGCGTCGCGATGTCCCAGAAGGCGGTGGAGCCGCCGTTGCCCAGGATCACCTCGTAGCCCTCGGGGAGGGAGAAGAGGTCGCGTACACCCTGACGCACCGAGCCGACCAGGTTCTTGACCGGGGCCTGGCGGTGGGACGTACCGAGAAGAGACGTTCCGGTGGCGGCCAGCGCGTCGAGCGCCTCCGTCCGCACCTTGGAAGGACCGGCGCCGAAGCGTCCGTCGGAGGGCTTGATGTCAGCGGGAATCTGGATATCGGCCACGAACCGGAGCGTAGTACCTCATGGGCACGGTCGAGCGCCGTGTCCGTCGGATGAGACACCCGCTCCGGCGTATGGACCACATCGCGCGGCGGGGTCAGCCCAGTTCGACCGGCAGGTCGTACAGGTCGTTCTGGGTGACGATCGGCTTGTTCCGCAGCTCGGAGGCCGGGACGGCGAGCTCCAGCTCCGGAAACCGCTCGTACAGCGCGGGCAGCGCCACTCCCGCCTCCAGCCGGGACAGCGCCGCGCCCGGGCACACGTGCGGGCCGTGGCCGAAGGCGATGTGGCGGTTGGGGGAGCGGGTGATGTCGAAGTCACCGGCGGTCGGCCCGTACTGCGCCTCGTCGCGGCCCAGCGCGCCGAAGGAGACGATCAGCGCCTCGCCCTTCGGCAGCACCGTGTCGCCGACCTCGACATCCTCCGTGGCGAACCGGATCAGCACGTGCGAGGTGGGAGTGTTCCAGCGCAGGGTCTCCTCGATCACGTTCTCCCACGGCACCTCCCCGCTGAGCACCTGCTTGCGCTGCTCCGGGTGGGTCTGGAGTGCGACGACCGCGTTCACGATCAGACTGATCGTGGTCTCGTGGCCCGCAGCGATGATCAGCTGGAGGGTGTTGACGATCTCCTCGTCGGTGAGGTGGTCGCCGTCCTCGGAGGCCGCGATCAGGGCGCTGGTCAGGTCGTCGCCCGGGTTCTCCCGCTTGGAGTCGACGATCCTCGTGAAGAGCGTGCCGAGGTCCGCCATCATCTGCGGGACCTCCTCCGGCGGCGTCTGCGTCGAGAAGAACTTCTCGAACAGCTCCTTCAGCCGCGGGTGGTCGGCGCCGTCCACACCCATCAGCTCGCTGATCACGTTCATCGGCAGCGGGTACGCGAACTCGGCCTTCAGGTCGACCTGCTCGCCCCGGGGCAGTGCCGCCAGCCGGTCCAGGCTCGCCGTGGTCAGCGCCTCGATACCGGCCCGCAGCCGTTCCACCCGCTTCACCGTCAGCGCCTGCGCGACCAGGGTGCGCAGCCGGCGGTGGTCCGCGCCGTCGACGGTGAGCATGGAGCGGCCCGGGTTGGCGAGGCCGATCAGCGGCCAGTCCATGGGTATCTCGCCGCGCTGCCAGGCGCCCCAGACGTTGATGTCCTTCACGATCCGGCTGTCGGTGAGCAGCTGGCGTGCCTCGGCGTGGTGGGTGACCGCGTAACAGTGCACCCCGCCCGGCAGCTCCACCTCGGCGAGGGGACCCGCCGCGCGCAGCCGGGCGCTCTCGCCGTCGAGATCGGCGACGAAGGGGTCGAGGGCGATGCGGGTCATCTCTGGCCTCCAAGGGCGGGGGTGGGGGTGAAGGTCACCGGCAGGTCGGTCAGACCGCGCAGCCAGGGGGACGGGCGACGGGTGAGCTGCTGCGCGGGGACGGCGAGGTCGATGTCCGGGAGCCGGTCGAGGAGCACCTCGATGCCGGTACGGGCGATGACCTCGGCGGTCTCCTGGGCGGGGAACGGGCAGCGGTGCTCGCCGTGGCCGAAGGAGAGGAACGCGTTGTTGCCGCCGGTCAGCGAGGAGCCGTCGGTGCGGACCTGCGGGTCCGCGTTGGCGGCGGCGATGCCGAGCAGCAGCAGGTCGCCCGCCTGGATGTGACGCCCGCCGATGTGGGTGTCGCGCGACGCCCAGCGGCCCGCGACGTTCTGCGTCGGGGTGTCCTGCCAGAGCACCTCGTTCATCGCCTCGGCGACGCTGTGCCGGCCGCCCGACAGCGACGCGGCGAACCGGTCGTCGGTGAGCATCAGCCGCAGTGAGTTGCCCATCCAGTCGGCGGTCGGCTGGTGGCCCGCCGCCATCATGACCATGAGGTCCTGGGCGACCTCCTCGTCGGTGAAGCCGCCGGTGTCGGCGAGCATCCGGGTCGCGACGTCGTCACCGGGCTCGGCGTGCTTGTCGGCCAGCAGCTGGATCATCGACGTGGCGAGGTGCTGCTGCCCGGCGAGGGCCCGTTCCCGGCCGTCGATCATGTCGTTGATCGAGCCGACGAGTGCGTGACCGATGGTGTCGCCGAAGCCGTAGATCTTCGCCAGGACGAGGGCGGGGAGCAGCATCGCGTAGTCGGCGATGATGTCGGTTGCGCCCTTGGTGCAGAACCCGTCGACGAGCGTGTCGGCGAACTCCTCCGCGTACCGCTTGAGCGCGAACGGGTCGACCGCCTCCAGCGCGTTGCTGATCATCGCGGCGCGCTCGGTGTGGCGCGGGCCGACGGTGTAGAGGATCGACGGCTGCTTGTGGCCGATCATCGGCAGCAGCGGCCAGTCGTCCGGGATGCGGTCCCACTGGTTCCACAGGTCGGAGTCGCGGCTGAACAGCACCGGGTCGCCGGTGAGCTGGTGCAGTTCGCGGTAGCCGAGCACCAGCCAGGCGGGGATGTCGCCGTCCAGGACGACGGGCGCCACGGCCCCGTGGTCGCGGCGCATCTCCCGGTACAGCGTGGTCGGTTCGGTCTGGAACCGGGGGCCGGAGAGCGGCGCGCGTCCGTGGTTCACGGGGCAGCCGGAGGGCGGCGCCGGGGGCTGGGTCACGAGGTGGGCTCCGGGGTCTTCTCCGGTGTGGTCTCCGGACGGGCGGCGGACGTTGTGCCGAGCGCGAGGGCATGGAGGTGCTCGACCAGCGTGATCAGTACGTACTTGCTGGACGAGCGGTCCCGGGCGTCGCACTCCACCAGCGGCACGTCGTCCGACAGGTCGAGCGCCTCACGAATCTGCTGTTCGGTGTGGAGCGGGCCGCCGAAGTCGTTGCACGCCACGATGAACGGCGTGCCGTGGTGCTCCAGGCGGTCGATCGCGTACCAGGAGTCGGCGAGCCGGCGGGTGTCGACGAGGACGACGGCGCCGAGCGTGCCCGAGAACAGCCGGTCCCACAGGAACCAGAAGCGTTCCTGGCCGGGTGCGCCGAAGAGGTAGAGCACCGAGCGTTCGTCGAGGGAGATCCGGCCGAAGTCGAAGGCGACGGTCGTGGACGTCTTCGACTGCACACCGTCGAGGTGATCGACGGCCTCGCCCGCGCGGGTCATGGTCTCTTCCGTGTTCAGCGGACGGATCTCGCTGACGGAGCGGACCATGGTGGTCTTGCCGACCCCGAAGCCGCCGACGACGACGATCTTCAGTCCGTTGTCGGCCGTCGCCTGCAGGGCGGCACGGTCAGAGGTTGCGGAGTCCAACGAGCACCTGTTCCAGGATGTCGGGGTCGGGGAGCCGGTCCGCGACACGGGCGGTACGGGGGTGACGGGCGCTGATCCGGCCGGTGTCCAGCAGGTCGGACAGCATGATCCGGACGATGCTGACGGGCAGCCCGAGCCCCGCCGCGATCTCGACGACCGCGGTGGGGCTCTGGCACATCCGCAGGATCGTGACGTGCTCCGACTGCATGCCAGGGGCCGGCTCGCATTCGGAGACCACCAGCGTCACCAGGTCGAACGCGTCCGAATCGGACCGGCTGCGGCCACCGGTGAGGGTGTACAGCCGGTCCGGGTCGTCGTCCCGGCCGGGACGGGGGCGGGTCATACGGCCGCGGTCGCGTCGGCGGCTGCGGTGGCGTCGGACGGTGCTTCGGAGGCCGCGGCGGAGCGCGGCGGGGCGCTCAGGTGCTCGCCGAGCTGCTCGACGAGTTCGCTCATGTTGTGGCCGATGAGGCCGACGTCGGAGTCCT
Source organism: Streptomyces sp. NBC_01669 (assembly GCF_026339735.1). Taxonomy (GTDB): domain Bacteria; phylum Actinomycetota; class Actinomycetes; order Streptomycetales; family Streptomycetaceae; genus Streptomyces; species Streptomyces yanii. The sequence continues at coordinate 4,158,795 of NZ_JAPEQG010000001.1, read as the reverse complement.
CCGAGGCGACGACCGCGAGATGGGCGCCCGCGCCCGCCTCGACGATGAACAGCACGCCGCCGTAGAACTCGGCCATCGCGGACCGTACGCCGCCGGTGCCGTCACCGAACTCGACGGAGGCGCCGTGCGACAGGCTCTGGATGCCGGCCGAGATCGCGGCCAGCTGGTCGGCCTGATCGACGGAGAGCTCGGGGGTACGGCAGAGCTTGAGGCCGTCCCTGGACAGGACGAGGGCGTGCCGGGTACCGGGGGTGCGCTCCAGGAGCCCCTCCAGCAGCCAGTTGAGCTTCTCGTCGGTGGTCGCGGTCATCGGGTGTTGCCTTCCGGGTGCGGGGGATTGGGCCGTACTGCCTGGCGGAAGCTGCTGAAGCGGGCTGCCTGTTCCTTGGGGTCGGAAGTACGGGGCCGGGGAGTTGCGGCGGCGCCGGGGGCGGCGCCGTTGGCGTTGTTACGGGATTCGGCGGCGGCGAGGGTACGGCCCCGGGTGCGCTTGGGGAGGCCGCTCTCGCCGAACCGGGGGAGGCTGCCGGTGGTCTCGGACGCGGAGCCGGAGCCGGTCTCCGTGTTCGCGGGGACGGGCTCGGCGGCCGGGGCGGGGGCGGGCGTGGGGACGGGCTCCGGTTCCGTCGCCGGGACGGTCACCGGTGTCCGGGTGATCAGTTCCTGCGGGAGCATCATCAGGGCGCCCGTGCCGCCGCGCGCGGACGGCCGGAACGAGACCGTCAGGCCGTGCTTGCGGGCCAGTCGGCCCACGACGGCGAGACCGAGGCGGGTGCCGGACAGGCCGGTCAGGTCCTGGTTGGAGGCCGACACCGCACGTTCGGCGCGCCGCAGCTGCACATCGCTCATCACCAGACCGCTGTCCTCGACGGTGAGGACGATGCCGGCAGGCACCTCCTCGACGTACACATGGACTTCCGCGGTGGGCGGCGAGAAGTTGGCGGCGTTGTCGAGGAGTTCGGCGAGCGCGTGCATGACGCCCTCGGCGGCGTGACCGGCGATCGCGACGTCACTGGTCGAGTGGAGACGTACCCGCTGATAGCCGCTGATCCGGCCCATCGCGCCGCGCAGGATGGACTCCATCACGATCGGCTTCGCCCAGCGCCGCCCGGAGCGGGCACCGGTCAGCACGGCGATGGAGTCGGCCAGCCGGCCCGCCTGGGCGGTGCGGTGGTCCAGGTGCAGCAGATCGCCGAGGATGTCCTCGGAGGAATGCCGGTGCTCCATGTCGCGCAGGTCGGCGAGCATGCTGGTGGCGAGCGCCTGCATCCGTCCGGCGGCGTTGGCGCAGGCGGCGATCGCGGCGGAGCGCTCGGTCTCGCTGCGGGCCACGCGCGCGCTCAGCCGCTCGACCTCGTCGTGCAGCCGGTCGCCCAGCCGCTTGACCTCGTCTTCCAGCCGGGCGGTCTCCGCGGCGGCCAGCTCGGTGATCCGCGCGTTCTCGGCCGCCGCGACGGCCTTGATCCTGGCCGCCTCCGCGGTGAACCGCTGGGCGTCGGCCGCGGACGTCGACACCAGTCGCGAGGTCTCGGCGGTGAACCGCTGGGCCTCGACGGCGTTGTGCGCGCGGAGCAGGCGCGTGGTGGCCCGGGCGTGGACGGCGACGGCCACGGCGACGGACAGCAGCAGGGCGGCGGCGCCCGCCCCCCAGGACAGCGGGGTTCTGACCGAAGCAGGGGCAGCGAGGACCGCCCACAGGCAGCAGGAACCGGTGACGGCCGCCGAGACCAGCAGGGCCAGTGCGGTCGGCCGGGATGTGGGGCGCAAGCGGAGTCCTCGGGGGCGGACGGCGACGGACAGAGGGTGGATCCGGACACTTCGGTACGGCAGGGGGTGAAAGTGATCAACCGGAGTTGATAATTCCTAATCAAGTCGTGGCCACTATATGAGAATTGACGATCTGTTTGGGAAGTCCTTGTGGCCTTTTCTATTACGTATGTGACTACGCATCCGACGTATTCCGACGGATTGACGTATTCGGGAGAAACGCGAGGGGGCGGCGGGGCCCAGCGCCCCGACCAGCGGCATCCTGGGCCCATGGCTGAACGACAGGACCGGACCGCTCTTGTACGGGCCCTCGGCAGTGCCGTGCGCGGAGAGGTGGAGTTCGGCACCACCGCGCGGGCGCTGATGACGATGGACGCCTCCAACTACCGCCGGGTGCCGCTCGGGGTCGTCGCCCCGCGCGACGCCGACGACGTCGCCGCCGCGCTCGCCGTCTGCCGTGCGCACGCGGTACCCGTCGTGCCGCGTGGCGGCGGCACCTCCATCGCCGGGCAGGCCACCGGCACCGGTGTGGTCCTCGACCTCACCCGCCACCTGGGGAAGATCGTCGAACTGGACGCCGCGTCCCGGACGGCCGTCGTCCAGCCGGGCGTGGTCCTGGACGACCTGCGCGCCGCCGCCGCACCCCACGGCCTCACCTTCGGCCCCGACCCGTCCACGCACAGCCGGTGCACGCTCGGCGGGATGATCGGCAACAACGCCTGCGGCTCCCACTCGGTGGCCTGGGGCACCACCGCCGACAACGTCCACGCACTGACCGTCGCCCGCTACGGCGGCGACACGCTCCGGCTCGACCGGGGGAGGTGGGACGGCGCCCCCGCCGGCCTGCGCGAACTGGTCGGCTCCCACCTCGCCCTCCTCCGCACCGGCTTCCCCGAACTCCCGCGCCGCATCTCCGGATACGCCCTCGACGCCCTGCTCCCCGAGCGCGGCCCGGACCTGGCCCGCGCCTTCTGCGGCAGCGAAGGCACGCTCGGCGTGATGACGGAGGCGACCGTACGGCTGGTCGAGGCGCCCGGATCCCGCGCCCTCGCCGTACTCGGTTACGCCGACGAGTCCGCGGCCGCCGAAGCCGCCCCCGGCCTCCTCCCGTACCGCCCCCTGACGGTCGAGGGCATGGCGGCCGATCTCGTACGGGAACCGGCCGGGCTGCCGCGTGGCGGAGCCTGGCTCTTCGTCGAGACGGGCGGGGACACCCCGGCCGAGGCGCGGGCGCACGCCGAGCGGATCCTGCGGGCTGCCGACGCGGTGGACGCGGCCGTCGTCACCGACCCGGCCGGACAGCGGGCCCTGTGGCGCATCCGGGAGGACGCGTCCGGCACCGCGACCCGGATGCCCGACGGCAGTGAGGCCTGGCCCGGCTGGGAGGACTGCGCCGTACCGCCCGCCCGCCTCGGCCCGTATCTGCGTGACTTCCGCGCCCTGCTCACCGCACACGGGCTGCGCGGCACGCCGTACGGGCACTTCGGCGACGGCTGCATCCACGTGCGGATCGACTTCGACCTGCTGAGCGGCGACGGTGTGGCCCGCTTCCGCCGCTTCTCCGAGGAACTCGCCGCGCTCGTCGTCGCGCACGGCGGCTCGCTGAGCGGGGAACACGGCGACGGGCAGGCGCGGGCCGAGCTGCTGCCCCGGATGTACGGGGACGAACTCGTCGCGCTCTTCGGCCGGTTCAAGGATCTCTGGGATCCGGACGGCGGCATGAACCCCGGCATCCTCGCCCGCCCCGCCCGCCTCGACGAGAACATCCGCTTCGACGTCCTGCCGAAACGCCCCGTGGACGTCACCTTCGGCTACCCGCACGACGGCGGCGACTTCACGGCGGCCGTGCGGCGATGTGTCGGCGTCGCGAAATGCCGTACGGCGCAGCCGGCGGGCACGGACGTGATGTGCCCGTCCTTCCGGGCGACCGGCGAGGAGGCCCACTCCACCCGCGGCCGGGCCCGCCTGCTGCACGAGATGCTCGCCGGCGAGGTCGTCACGGACGGCTGGAGGTCGCAGGAGGTGCGGGACGCGCTCGACCTCTGCCTGTCCTGCAAGGGGTGCCGCAGCGACTGCCCGGTTGGCGTGGACATGGCCACGTACAAGGCGGAGTTCCTGCACCACCACTACCGGGGGCGGCTGCGGCCCGCCACCCACTACGTGATGGGCCGGCTGCCGCAGTGGCTGCGGCTCGCGGCCCCGGTCGCGCCCGTGCTGAACGCGCTCGCCCGGATCCGCCCGTTCGCCTCACTGGCGAAACGGCTGGCGGGCATCACTGCGGAGCGGATGATTCCGGTGCTGGCGGGGGAGACGTTCACCCGGTGGGCCCGAAAGCGCAGGGGCCGCGGGACGGTGATCCTGTCGAGCGATCAGGTGGTGACCGTCTGGCCGGACACCTTCACCAACCACCTCTCCCCGGAGGTCGGGAAGGCGGCCGTCCGGGTCCTGGAGGCTGCGGGCCGGACAGCCCTGTACCCGGAACGGGGCGTGTGCTGCGGACTCACCTACGTATCGACGGGCCAACTGGACAAGGCCCGCACGGTCATGCGTCGCACCCTCGACCGGATGGGGTTCTCCCTCGGCGACCCGCTCGTCGTCCTCGAACCGAGCTGCGCCGCCACCCTCCGTACGGATCTGCCGGAACTCCTCCCCGACGATCCCCGCGCCGCCGAACTCGCGGGTTCGGTGCGGACGTTGGCTCAGTACCTGGAGGAGTACGCCCCCGACTGGCAGCCGCCGCGCCTCGACCGCCGGGTCGTGGGCCAGACCCACTGCCACCAGCACGCGGTCCTCGGTGATGCGGCCGAACGCCGGCTGCGCGAACGAGCGGGGTTGGAAGGGGAGTTGAGCGGAGGCTGCTGCGGTCTTGCGGGGAACTTCGGTTTCGAGCGGGGCCACTGGGATGTGTCGGTGGCGTGCGCGGAGGAGCAGCTGCTGCCGTCGGTACGGGGTGCGGACCCCGGCACGGACATCCTGGCGGACGGTTTCTCGTGCCGGACCCAGCTGGCACAGCTGGCGGGTGTGCGGGCGAGGCACCTGGCGGAGCTGCTGGCGGAGGGACTGGACGGGCCCGCTGCCCACCCCTCCGGCAACTGACCCGAGCGTCCGCTCCACCCCCCTGCGGTGATTGAGCAGCAGGGCCCGGGGGGAGCCCTGGGGCCGGGAAGGGCGGGGCGGGGAACGGGCGCCCCCGCCCAATCGCCCCCATCAGCCCGCCTCGACCGCCCGCGCCACCGCCGCCACCAGCCGCTCGTTCTCCGGAGCCGCCCCGCCCGGGAAGGCGTACCGACGGCGCGTGTACCCGTACGCCAGCCCACTGGCCGGATCGGCGAACGCCTGCGCGCCCGCCGCCCCGCAGTGCCCGAAAGCCGACTCGCTCAGCGACGGGTACCGGACCGACGGCCGCTCGAAGCCCAGCCCGAAGTGGTCCTCCTCGCCGGTCACCAGGTCGGTGCCGGCCCAGTATCGACGACCGTCCGGCCGTGCACCCGCACCGCGAGCTGGGACCCGGGCTCGGTGCTGTCCTCGGCGAGCACGGCGGCGTAGGCGTCCCGTACGCCTTCGAAGCCGGGTGCGACGGTTCCGTGCACGGTGATGTCGTCGTCCGTCATGGTTGCTTCCCCCAGGTGATGACCGGCCCTCGCACGGCGTTCAGAGCGCCCCAACCGCACGGCACCACCCGGGCATTCCCTCACGGGGCGATGTTCTGCCCGATGATCTCGTGGGCCAGCGAGGCGAGTTGGGGCAGCGCCGGGTGGCCCGGGGCGTCGCGCCGGGCGAGGAGCAGCGGGACGGTCGGGGCGTCGACGAGCGGGCGGTAGGCGACCCCCGCGTGCGGATGCATGTCGGCGGTGGAGGCGGCCGACACCCCGGAGCCGCGCCCGGCCGCGATGGCGGTCAGCCAGTCGTCGGTGTTGGCGACGGTGACGGTGGCGGCGGGCCGGGCGCCACGTGGCCACAGGTCGACGGTGGTGGTGCCGGAGACGGTGTTCAGGACGATCGGGCCGCCCGCGAGATCGGCGAGACGGAGCGTGGCGTGCGCGGCGAGCGGCCCGTCCGCGGTCACCGCAGCCACCCGGTCCTCGCTCAACAGCACCTCGGTGACGAGCCCCGGCGCGTCGACGGGGCCGCGCAGCAGCGCCGCGTCGACCTCGCCGCGGGTGAGCCCGGCGGTGCGGTCGTCGATCCGCAGCAGTTCGAGGGGCGTCTCCGGGTGCCGCTGCTGCCAGCTGCGGAGCAGCGGTGTGGTGTAGGGGCCCAGCGCCGACCAGGCGTGTCCGAGCCGCAGCGGCCAGTGGCGCAGCCCACCGGGGTCGACGGCCTCGTCGAAGGCGGCGACCGCCGCGGCGGCCTTGTCACGGAAGACGACGCCCTCGGGGGTGAGCGAGAGGTGGTGGGTGGAGCGGTCGACGAGCCGGACGCCGAGGTGCTGCTCCAGGGCGGCGAGGGTGCGGGAGACGGCGGGCTGGGTGAGCCGGAGCGCGGCTGCGGCGCGTGTGACGTTGCCCGCTTCGGCGACGGCGAGGAAGGCCCGTAGATGACGCAGCTCGACGGTGCGGCCGGGGCCCTGTCCTGTGCTCATGCGTGTGGAGCATAACGAGAGCGCAATCGGCATTTCACGCGCCGCGCGGACGTCTCTACGGTGAAGGAACGAGCCGCGCCGCAGGAGTGCAGTATCTTAAATTACCAAGTGCAACACATTGAACTCTTCGAGGATGAAGGCCACCCGTGAATGACCAGCGCAGTGCCGTGGAGCCGGCCGCAGCAGCCGTCGCCGTACCGGAGGCGGTGTCCGCCTTCGACGGGACGGGTCCCGCACGACCGGGCGGCCGCAGGGCGGCGCTCGCTCCGGTGGCGCTGGTGGTCGCGGGCGGACTCTCCGTCCAGTTCGGCTCGGCGGTCGCGGCGCTCCTGATGCCGCGGGCGGGCGCGCTCGGCGTGGTCACGCTCCGGCTGGCCGTCGCCGCGGTCGTCCTGCTGATCGTCTGCCGCCCGAAGTGGCGCGGCCACTCACGGGCCGACTGGGGGACGGTGGTCGCGTTCGGCGTCGCGATGGGCGCGATGAACATGCTCTTCTACCAAGCGCTCGACCGCATCCCGCTGGGTGCGGCCGTCACCCTGGAGGTGCTCGGCCCCCTCGCGCTCTCGGTCGCCGCCTCCCGCCGGCTGGTCAATCTTGTCTGGGCGGGGCTCGCGCTGGGCGGGGTGTTCCTGCTGGGTGGTGGCGGCTTCGACCGCCTGGACCCGGTCGGCGCGGCGTTCGCGCTCGGTGCCGGGGTGATGTGGGCGGCGTACATCGTCTTCAGCGCCCGCACCGGCCGCCGCTTCCCGCAGGCCGACGGCCTGGCCCTGGCGATGACGGTCGCCGCGGTCCTGTCGCTCCCGATGGGCATCCTGGAGTCGGGCGCGAAGCTCGCGGTCCCGTCGACGCTCGCGATGGGCGCGGCGGTGGCCCTGATGAGCTCGGTGCTGCCGTACACGCTGGAACTGATGGCGCTGCGCCGGCTGCCCGCGCCGACGTTCGCGGTACTGATGAGTCTGGAACCGGCCATCGCGGCGACGGCCGGATTCCTGATCCTCGACCAGGCGCTGACGGCCACCGACGCGCTCGCCATCGCCCTGGTCATCGGGGCGAGCATGGGCGCGGTCCGCAGCCAGGTCGGCGGCGCCCGCCGCGCGAGGCCGGACACCCCTTAGAGGAGCTCAGGAGTTGTCCGGCTGCGGCGTCGGGTTGACGGTGTCGAAATACAGCCGGTCGGTCACCGCGTCCAGGAAGAACCGCCCGGCGTAGACCGACCCCGTGAGGTGCCTGTCGTACGCCGCACTGTGCATCCAGCGGGCCCGGCCGGGCAGGAACTCCGCCACCGCGGCCGGCACGTTCCCCGGGACGGACGCGGTGAAGTTCCAGGTGTGATCGCCGACGACGGGTGCGACGGCACCGGGGCCCAGTCGGGCGACGGAGACCAGTTGCTCCGCGGGCAGGCCGATGTCCCTGGCCAGAGCCTCCCCGGTACGCGTGAGCGCCACATGCCCCAGCACGGTCGGACCGTCCACGGCCACCCAGGCATCGATCAGGCCGCGCGGGGTCAGCCAGCTCCGCGGGTCGGCCGGCCACTGTGCCGGGTAGCGGTCCGTCTCGTGCACGGTGGCCAGGGCGTCCGTGCACGCCTCCATGTCGCTGCCGCGGCGGTGACGAAGCTCGATCTCGCCCATCCCTTGATCCTCACACACAGCCGTGGCACCCCGGTCCGGGGAAGCGCCAGGACGCGGTCCGCACCCTCAGCATGCGCAGGCCGCATCCAGGTCCCCCACCGAGTCGGCGAGCTCAGCCGGAGGCGTCGGCCAGCCGACGGTGTGCCAGTGGGCGATCCGCCAGGACAGGCGACGGGGCCACAGCGGCGTGGTGGGCAGCTCGGAGACGGGAACCCAGACCGGGACGCCGCCGTAGTTGTCCAGCGTCTCGGGTGCGCCCACCTCGCCCTCGGCCTCCATCGTGAAGTAGTGGCCGCGGTTGCCGTTCCGCCAGATCCGGGCCACCTCGCGCACGACCGCCCCGCGCAGGCCGGTCTCCTCCCGCAGTTCGCGTACCGCCGCCACCTCCGGTGTCTCACCGGTCTCGACCCCGCCGCCCGGGATCTCGTAGTGGCGCTCCGGCGTGCGGATCAGCAGCATCCGCCGGTCACGGATGACGATCGCGCCGCCGCGGACCCGGCTCGGCGCGACGGACGTCGGGTCGTCCAGGACGGTTGTGTCCGGCGGGAGCGTTCCCTCGGACCAGGCGCGCAGGACCTTCTCCGCCGCGCCGACCGGACGGATCCGGGCGTGCAGCGCCTCGGCCAGCGGCAGAGTGACCAAGGGGCCCTTGGCGGTCCGGTCGCCCGGGAAGGTGTAGTAGATGCCAGTCCCGTCCCGATGCCGTTCCAGGACCAGTCCGTTGTCGTCGAAACGCACACCGACGGTGCGGGGTTCGTCAGTCATCGGCGGAGGCTAACAGCCGGGACCCGGCCCGGCCGGGGATGTCTGTCAACTGCACCTCGGTTGCTGCCGGTACCGGACCGAGACCCCGGCATCCCGGCGGGAAAACCGCTGCGGCGGTGTCAGCGCTCGCTGTTAGCCTCCGGTGGCTCGTGTGATCCACGGGCCTCAAATCTGTATAGGGGAGGGACACTTGTCCGAAAAGAGACGGCTGGGTGGCAGAGGGCTGGTGGTGGGGTGCTGTGTGGCGGCGGTCGTGGCGACCGCGTCCGGCCCGGCGTACGCGGCGGACAATCTGCCGCCGAAGCAGCCGCTCGTCCAGGATCTGCAGACGGGGAGCAAGGCGTGCGCGGCCGGTGACGAGAAGGTCTACGTCGCGGAACCGCCCACGCTCACCGCTGTGCTGTACGACCCGGAGGAGGACAACCAGCCTGCCGAGGCCAACCTGGTCAAGGGCGAGTTCGAGGCCTGGTGGACGGACTCGGCCGGGGTCGAGCAGCGCCGCACGCACACCACGCCCCAGACGCTGTCGGGGACCCGACAGCTATGGCGTATGCCGGAGGACATCCCGGCGAACACCGTCGTCTCGTGGCACGTCCGCGCGAACGACGGCACCGCGAGTTCCGCGTGGAGCTCCGACGCCGAGGGCTCGGTCTGCCAGTTCGTGTACGACGACGCGAGCCCCGAGAAGGCAGTCGTCACCTCGCCGGACTACCCGGAGGAGCAGTTCCAGGACGGCGTCGGCGTCTACGGCGGCTTCACCATGGCATCCCCGTCGTCGGACGTCGTCGAGTACCGCTACAACTTCATCGGCGGCCCGTACGCGACCGTGCGTCCCGACGAGATGGGCGGACCCGCCACCATCCGCTTCCTGCCGCTGAAGTCCGCCCCGGACTACCTGAGCGTCCGTGCGATCGACCGGTCGGGGCGCAGCAGCGGGACCACCACGTACCACTTCTTCGTGAAGTCCGGCCGTGCTCCCGTGGCCCACTGGAAACTGGACGACGCGGCGGGATCCACGACCGCCGCTGCCGAGACGGGCAGCGCCGCCCGCGCCGGTACCGGTGTGACCTTCGGCGGTCCGGGGCCCGAGGGCACCGGCGTCACCTCCACGGCCGGCCTCGACGGCAGCAGCCACGGCTTCCTCACCCCGAGCGCCCCGGCCGTCGACACTCGCAGGACCTTCGCCGTCAGCGCCTGGGTACGCCCCGCCCAGACCGACCGCACCATGACGGTCGCCAGTCAGGACACGGGCAGGGGGGCCGGCTTCGCCCTCGGACTGCGCAGCGGGGGCTCCGGTGCCGCCTGGTCGTTCGCCATCGGTGACGCGCAGGTGTCGGGCGGCGCTCCGGAAACCGGTGAGTGGGCCCATCTGCTGGGGCTCTACGACGCCGAGACCGGCCGGGCCCAGCTGTACGTCAACGGCTACGAGGTCGATACCAAGGCCGAGGCCGCACCCGCCGAGGCGACCGGAGCGTTCCAGATCGGCCGCGTACGGGCCGGATCCGGCTACCGCCATCGCTGGCACGGCGACATAGGTGACGTCCGGGTCCACGACCGGGTCGTGGTGCCGGACGAGGCGGCCGAGCTCGCGCGCCGGACGCCCAAGCTGCTCGGGCACTGGTCACTGGAGGCTGCCACGGACGGCGTCAGCCCCGAGCAGAAGGATGGCGCGCCCCTGCGGCTCGCCCCGGGAGCGACGATCTACCAGGCCTCCGACAACTCCTGCATCCCTGAGATCGATCCCGACTGCCCCTACGTGCCGCCCGCGCTGGTCGGTGACGGGCATCTGAGGCTGGACGGCGAGGGCGGACACGCCGCCACCGACGGGCCGGTCGTGGACACCGGGGACAGCTTCACCCTCGGGGTGGTCGTACGGCTGGCGGACTCCCAACCGGCTCACCCGATGACCGTGTTGTCCCAGGCCGGTGAGCACACCGACGCCTTCAAGGTGCGCTACGAGCCGTCGACGCACGCCTGGCAGCTGGTCGTGCGGGAGAAGGACGAGGCGGGCGCGGCCGAGAGGGTGGTGTCCCGGATCCAGGCGGCGGACGGCGGCGAGGGCCAGGGCCACCGGCTGGCCGTGGTCTACGACGACGCGACCGACAAGATCAGGCTCTACCTCGACGGGTACACCAACGCGCAGGCGACCGCGGACTTCCCCAAGGGCTGGCACAGCACCGGCCCGTTGCAGGTGGGGCGCGCCCACACCGCCGACGGTTGGGGCGAGTACCTGCACGGCGACGTCGACGAGATCCAGGCGTACGCCGGCGCCCTGAGGGACAAGGACATCCTCGGGCTGGGTCGGGGCACCGATCCCTGCTTGTGTTGACCGACCCCTTCTTGTGCCTGCAGACGGCAATCCCTCCGAGGGCCGCTCGCACGTCGATCGACGTGCGAGCGGCCCTCCTCGCTGCCAGGCGGGAGGGGGCACCGGGCGGCACGGAAGGGTGAGCCGGAGTACCAGGCCCCCGGCCACCCCACTGAGTGAAGTGCGGAAGAGAATCAAATAATGCAAGCATGCTTGCTTGTTTCTTGGTCCGCTGACATGCTCCTCGGCACACCGCCATGCCCGGAGGGGAGCGCACCGTGTCCGATGCCGCAGCCGTGCTCGACGATCTGCGCAACGAGAGCGATGAACTCGACGTGCTCGTCGCGGAGTTGAGCGGCGATCAGTGGGCCCGGCCGACCCCCGCCGAACGCTGGACCGTCGCCCATCAGATCGCCCATCTGACCTGGACCGACGAGGTGGCCCTGCTCGCCGTCACCGATCCGGACGCCTTCGCGGTGGAGGTGGCCAAGGCCCAGGCAGCCCCCGACAGCTTTGTCGATCAGGCTGCCGAGGAGCTTGTCGCCGCAGAGCCGGCCGCGCTGCTCGCGCGCTGGCGCGACGGGCGTGAGCGGCTCGGGCGCGCCCTGCGCGACGCCCCGCCCGGCACCCGCATCCCGTGGTACGGGCCGCCCATGAGCGTCGCGTCCATGGCGACCGCGCGACTCATGGAGACCTGGGCGCACGGGCAGGACATCGCCGACGCCCTCGGCGTCGTACGCGGCCCGACCGCCCGGCTGCGGCACGTCGCCCGGATCGGGGTGCGGGCCCGTGACTACGCGTTCCTCGTGCGAGGGATCAAGCCGCCCGGCGAAGAGTTCCGGGTCGAACTGGTGGCGCCCGGAGGAGAGTTGATCGCCTACGGGCCCGAGGGTGCCGCGCAGCGCGTCACCGGACCGCTGTACGACTTCTGTCTGCTCGTCACGCAGCGCGCCCACCGTCTCGACCTGTCCGTGCGCGCCGTCGGGGCCGACGCCGACCAGTGGCTCGACATCGCACAGGCCTTCGCCGGGCCGCCCGGTCCCGGCCGCGCACCCAAGGGCGGTGCACGGTGACCGCCTCGCCGCTGCGGATCGGGAACGCCTCCGGGTTCTACGGCGACCGCTTCGACGCCGTGCGCGAGATGCTCACCGGCGGCCCCCTCGACGTCCTCACCGGCGACTATCTCGCCGAGCTGACCATGCTCATCCTCGGGCGGAGCAGGCTGGGGGACCCGAACCGCGGGTACGCCACCACCTTCCTGCGCCAGCTCGAAGACGGCCTTGGGCTCGCGCACGAGCGCGGGGTGAAGATCGTCGCCAACGCCGGAGGGCTCAACCCGGCCGGACTGGCCGAATCCATACGGGAGTTGGCGGAGAAGGTGGGCGTGCCGGTGCGCGTCGCGCATGTCGAGGGCGACAGCCTGCCCGTCCCCGACGGGTTCCTCACCGCCAACGCGTACCTCGGGGGCGCGGGCATCGCCGCCTGCCTGCGCGCCGGGGCCGATGTCGTCGTCACCGGCCGGGCCACCGACGCCGCCCTCGTCACGGGACCCGCCGCCGCCCACTTCGGCTGGGAACCCGGCGACCACGACGCACTCGCCGGTGCCCTCGTCGCCGGGCATGTGCTGGAGTGCGGCACCCAGGCGACCGGCGGGAACTACTCCTTCTTCCGCGGTCACGACGTCCGCCGGCCCGGCTTCCCGCTCGCCGAGATCCACGCCGACGGGACGTCCGTCATCACCAAGCACGACGGTACGGGCGGCGTCGTCGACGTCGGGACCGTCACCGCCCAGCTGCTGTACGAGACCGGAGGCGCCCGGTACGCCGGACCGGACGTGACCGCCCGGCTCGACACCGTACGGCTGACGCAGGAGGGACCGGACCGCGTACGGATCTCCGGAGTGCGCGGCGAGGCTCCGCCGCCCACGCTCAAGGTCGGGCTCAACCGAATCGGCGGCTGGCGCAACGAGGTCGTCTTCGTGCTCACCGGACTCGACATCGAGGCCAAGGCGCAGCTGGTGCAGGACCAGTTCGCGGAGGCGCTCACCCGGACGGGGAAGGAGCCCGACGAGGTGCGGTGGGAGCTGGCCCGTACCGACAGGGCCGACGCCGACACCGAGGAGACCGCCGGCGCCCTGCTCCGGCTCGTCGTCCGCGACCAGGATCCGGAGGCGGTCGGACGCGCCGTCTCCGGGGCCGCCATCGAGCTGGCCCTCGGCAGCTACCCGGGCTTCCACGTCACCGCCCCGCCCGGCAAGGGCGCGCCCTACGGGGTGTTCGAGGCGAGGTACGTACCGGCGGGAGAGGTCGACCACGTCGCCGTACTTCCGGACGGGCGGCGGGAGGACATGGCAACACCGGTACACGTGAGGGAACTTGAGGGTGTGGACGAGCCCGCTCTTCCCGAGCCGCTGCCCACCGGGATCACCCAACTCGCCCCCCTCGGCCGCATCGCGGGCGCCCGCAGCGGCGACAAGGGCGGGGACGCCAACGTCGGCGTCTGGGTCCGTGCCGACGACGCCTGGCGCTGGCTCGCGCATGAGCTCACCGTCGAGCGTTTCCAGGAACTGCTCCCGGAGACGGCCGAGTTGACCGTCGTGCGGCACGTGCTGCCGAACCTCCGCGCCCTGAACTTCGTCGTCCACGGCCTCCTCGGCGATGGCGTCGCAGCGCAGGCCCGTTTCGATCCGCAGGCCAAGGCGGTGGGGGAGTGGCTGCGGTCCAGGCACCTCCCCGTCCCCCTGAACCTGCTCGAATCCACCGACGCACCGGAGGCGCACGCATGACCGTCCTGGCCAGTGGGCTCGACACCGCGAGCCCCGAATACGCCGCCCACCGGGCTGCCATGCTCGCCAAGCTCGCCGAGCTCGACACCGAGCACTCCAAGGCCCTCGCGGGCGGGGGCGAGAAGTACGTCGAGCGGCACCGGGGGCGCGGCAAGCTCCTCGCCCGGGAACGGATCGAGCTGCTCGTCGACCCCGACACGCCGTTCCTGGAACTGTCGCCGCTCGCCGCCTGGGGCAGCGAGTACGCGGTGGGCGCCTCGCTCGTCACCGGCATCGGCGTCGTCGAGGGCGTGGAGTGCCTGATCACCGCCAACGACCCGACCGTACGCGGTGGCGCCTCCAACCCCTGGACGCTGAAGAAGGCTCTCCGCGCCAACGAGATCGCCTTCGCCAACCGTCTCCCGTGCATCAGTCTCGTCGAGTCGGGCGGGGCGGACCTGCCGTCCCAGAAGGAGATCTTCATTCCCGGCGGCGCGCTGTTCCGCGACCTCACCCGGCTCTCCGCCGCCGGAATCCCGACCGTGGCGGTCGTCTTCGGGAACTCGACCGCCGGCGGGGCCTACATCCCCGGCATGTCCGACCACACCGTCATGATCAAGGAGCAGTCCAAGGTCTTCCTCGGCGGACCGCCGCTCGTGAAGATGGCGACCGGCGAGGAGAGCGACGACGAGTCCCTCGGCGGCGCCGACATGCACGCCCGCACCTCCGGGCTCGCCGACCATTTCGCCGTCGACGAGCACGACGCGCTCCGCCAGGCGCGGCGGATCGTCGCCCGGCTCAACTGGCGCAAGGCACACGCCGATCCGGGCCCCGCCGAACCGCCGAAGTACGACGAGGAGGAGCTCCTCGGCATCGTGCCCGGCGATCTCAAGGTCCCGTTCGATCCGCGCGAGGTCATCGCCCGGCTCGTCGACGGCTCGGACTTCGACGCGTTCAAACCGCTGTACGGGACGAGCCTCGTCACCGGCTGGGCCCGGCTGCACGGTTACCCCGTCGGCATCCTCGCCAACGCCCAGGGCGTGCTGTTCAGCGAGGAGTCGCAGAAGGCCGCCCAGTTCATCCAGCTCGCCAACCAGCGCGACATCCCCCTCCTCTTCCTGCACAACACCACCGGCTACATGGTCGGCAAGGAGTACGAACAGGGCGGCATCATCAAGCACGGCGCGATGATGATCAACGCGGTGTCGAACTCCAGGGTCCCGCACCTGACCGTCCTGATGGGCGCCTCGTACGGGGCCGGGCACTACGGCATGTGCGGGCGCGCCTACGACCCCCGCTTCCTCTTCGCCTGGCCGGGCAGCAAATCCGCCGTCATGGGACCGCAGCAACTCGCGGGCGTGCTGTCCATCGTCGCCCGCGCCTCCGCCGCCGCCAAGGGGCGGCCGTATGACGACGAGGCCGACGCCGCACTCCGCGCCATGGTCGAGCAGCAGATCGAGACCGAGTCGCTGCCGATGTTCCTCTCCGGGCGGCTGTACGACGACGGGGTCATCGACCCGCGCGACACCAGGACCGTCCTCGGGATCTGCCTGTCCGCGATCCACACCGCCCCGGTCGAAGGCGCCCGCGGCGGCTTCGGCATCTTCCGGATGTGAGGACGAACATGATCAGCACCCTGCTCGTCGCCAATCGGGGCGAGATCGCCTGCCGGATCTTCCGGACCTGCCGCGCCCTGGGCATCGCCACCGTCGCCGTGTACTCGGACGCGGACGCCGACGCACTGCACGTCAGGGAGGCCGACACCGCCGTGCGGCTGCCGGGGGCCGCGCCCGCCGACACCTATCTGCGTGGCGATCTCGTCGTACGTGCCGCGCTCGCCGCGGGCGCCGACGCCGTGCACCCCGGCTACGGGTTCCTCTCCGAGAACGCCGGGTTCGCCCGGGCCGTGCAGGACGCCGGCCTCCGCTGGGTCGGTCCGCCGGTCAAGGCCATCGAGATGATGGCGTCCAAGACCCGCGCCAAGGAGCTGATGGCCGCCGCCGAAGTGCCGCTGCTCTCCCCCGTCGACCCGGCGAAGGCGACCGTGGACGATCTGCCACTGCTGCTGAAGGCCGCGGCCGGTGGCGGCGGGCGCGGGATGCGGGTCGTACGGGAACTGGGCGCGCTGCCCGGCGAGGTGGCGGCCGCCACGGCCGAGGCGGCGAACGCCTTCGGGGACGGGGAGGTCTTCGCCGAGCCGTACGTCGAGCGCGGACGGCACGTCGAGGTCCAGATCATGGCCGACGAGCACGGCACCGTATGGGCGCTCGGCACCCGCGACTGCTCGCTCCAGCGGCGTCACCAGAAGGTCATCGAGGAAGCACCCGCACCCGGCCTCGACAAGGCGCTGCGCACCCGGCTGCACGACGCGGCGACCGCCGCCGCCCGAGCCGTCGGCTACCGCGGCGCGGGCACCGTCGAGTTCCTCGTCACCGCCGACGGGCGCCCCTACTTCCTGGAGATGAACACCCGCCTCCAGGTCGAACACCCCGTCACCGAAGCCGTCTTCGGCCTCGACCTCGTCGCCCTGCAACTGTCCGTCGCCGAAGGCGTACCCCTCCCGGCCCCCACACCCCCCGACCCGCACGGGCACGCCGTCGAGGCCCGGCTCTACGCCGAGGACCCCGCCCACGACTGGCAGCCCAGGACCGGGCCGCTGCACACCCTCGACGTACCGGACGAACCCGGACTGCGCCTGGACACCGGGTACACCGGCGGCGACACCATCGGCGTGCACTACGACCCGATGCTCGCCAAGGTCATCGCCCACGCCCCCACACGCACCCAGGCCGTCCGGCTCCTCGCCCGCGCCCTGGAGCGCACCCGCATCCACGGACCGGTCACCAACCGCGACCTGCTCGTACGGTCCCTGCGCCACCCCGACTTCACCGGCGCCCGCCTCGACACCGGCTTCTACGACCGCCACCTGGACGCCCTCACCGCCACCCCCGACGGCGCCACGGACCGGAACCTCGCCGCCCTCGCCGCAGCCGCCGCCGACGCCACTCGCCACCGCACCACCGGCACCCCGTGGAAGCCGCACACCGGCGTCAACCCACCACGCCCCCCGGCGGCGGACACCCCGGCTACGGGCTCCCGCTTCGGCGCCTGGCGCAATATCCCCTCGCAGCCCCAGACCAGGCGCTACCGCAGCGAACCCGACGGCACCGAACACGAGATCGCCTACCGCACCACCCGCAGCGGCGCGATCGAAGCCCCCGGCGCCCGGATCCTCACCGTCACCCCCGACCACGTCACCGTCGAGACGGACGACGGCGTCACCCACCGCTTCCGCCTCGCCGCCCACCACGACCGGGTGTACGTGGACGGCGCCACCGGCTCGTACACCTTCACCGCCCTGCCCCGCTTCACCGAACCCACCCACCGCACCGACCCCGGCTCCCTGCTCGCCCCCATGCCCGGCACCGTCGTCCGGCTCGCGGACGGACTCGTGGCGGGTGTCGCGGTCGAGGCGGGGCAGCCGCTGATCTGGCTGGAGGCGATGAAGATGGAACACCGCATTCTCGCCCCCGCCTCCGGCACCCTCACCGCACTGCATGCCGCACCCGGCCTCCAGGTGGAGGTCGGCGCCCTGCTCGCCGTCGTACAGGAGGAACCGACCCCATGAGTACCGTCCTCGAAACCGAAGAGCAGCAAGCCCTGCGCGCCGCCGTCGCCGCACTCGGAAAGCGGTACGGGCGCGACTACATGACGTCCGTCGTGCGCGACGGAGCCCACCCCCGCGAACTGTGGACCGAAGCGGCCAAGCTCGGCTACCTCGGGGTGAACCTCCCGGAGGAGTACGGCGGTGGTGGCAGTGGCATGGCCGAACTCTCCATCGTCCTGGAGGAATTGGGAGCTGCCGGCAGTCCGCTGCTGATGATGGTCGTCTCCCCGGCGATCTGCGGCACCGTCATCGCCCGCTTCGGCACCGACACCCAGAAGCAGCAGTGGCTCCCGGGTCTCGCGGACGGCTCCCTCACCATGGCCTTCGGCATCACCGAACCCGATGCCGGATCCAACTCCCACCGCATCACCACCACCGCCCGCCGCGACGGTGAGGACTGGGTGCTCACCGGGCGGAAGGTCTTCGTCTCCGGCGTCGACATCGCCGATGCCACCCTCATCGTCGGCCGCACCGAGGACGCCAGGACGGGGAAGCTCAAGCCCTGCCTCTTCATCGTCCCGCGCGATGCTCCCGGCTTCCGGCGCTCGCAGATCGACATGGAACTCCAGGCGCCGGAGAAGCAGTTCGAGCTCGTCCTCGACGACGTGCGGCTGCCCGCCGACGCCCTCGTCGGAGGGGGTACCTCCCGCTCGAGCGAAGCCGAGAGTGGGGGAGAGGACGCGGGTCTGCTCCAGCTCTTCGCCGGACTGAACCCCGAACGCATCATGACCGCCGCGTTCGCTCTCGGCATGGGGCGGTACGCGCTCGGCCGCGCCGTCGAGTACGCGCGGACCCGTCAGGTGTGGAAGGAGCCCATCGGCTCCCACCAGGCCATCGCACACCCCCTCGCCCAGGCACACATCGAACTCGAACTGGCCCGCCTGATGATGCAGAAGGCCGCCAGGCTGTACGACGAGGGCGACGACATCGGCGCGGGCGAAGCCGCGAACATGGCGAAATACGCCGCCGCCGAAGCCTGCGTGAAGGCCGTCGACCAGGCCGTGCACACCCTCGGCGGCAACGGCCTCACCCGCGAGTACGGGCTCGCGTCCCTGATCACCGCCGCCCGCGTCGCCCGGATCGCACCCGTCAGCCGGGAAATGATCCTGAACTACGTTTCCCACCAGTCCCTGG
Source organism: Streptomyces sp. NBC_01669 (assembly GCF_026339735.1). GTDB lineage: Bacteria > Actinomycetota > Actinomycetes > Streptomycetales > Streptomycetaceae > Streptomyces > Streptomyces yanii. The sequence goes on along the minus strand of NZ_JAPEQG010000001.1, from coordinate 4,140,177 downwards.
GTCTCCCCAAGTCCTACTGACAGGAGGGACCCTGTCCCTCCACCCGCCGTATCGAAGGGACCCGCCATGGTGAACGTGTTCCGCAGCGAGTACGCAGACGTCCAGCCGCTCGACCTGCCCATCCATGACGCGGTCCTCGGGCAGGCCGCCGGCACCTACGGCGACACGGTCGCCCTGATCGACGGCACCGACGGCACCACCGCCCTCACCTACCGGCAGCTCGACACCTTCCACCGACGGATCGCGGCTGCGCTCGCCGCCGCCGGGGTCCGCAAGGGCGACGTCCTCGCCCTGCACAGCCCCAACACCCTTGCCTACCCGGCCGTGTTCTTCGGAGCCACCCGGGCAGGTGCGACCGTCACCACCGTGCACCCGCTCGCCACGGCGGAGGAGTTCGCCAAACAACTCCGCGACTCCTCCGCCCGGTGGATCGTCACCGTCTCCGCCCTTCTCGAAACCGCCCGCCGCGCAGCCGAACTCGTCGGCGGCATCGAGGAGATATTCGTCTGCGACCGGGCCGACGGACACACCTCCGTCCTCGACATGCTGGGCTCCACCGCCCCCGAACCGCAGATCGCCATCGACCCGGCGGAGGACATCGCCGCACTGCCGTACTCCTCCGGCACCACCGGCACGCCCAAGGGCGTGATGCTCACCCACCGCTCCATGGCCACCAACCTGGAACAGCTGCGACCGTTCATCCCGATGAACCCCGGCCACCGGATCCTGGCCGTCCTGCCGTTCTTCCACATCTACGGGCTCACCGCTTTGATGAACGCCCCGCTCCGGCTCGGCGCCACCGTCGTCGTCCTGCCGCGCTTCGACCTCGTCCAGTTCCTCACCGCGATCGAGAAGCACCGGATCAGCGGGCTGTACGTGGCCCCGCCGATCGTGCTGGCCCTCGCCAAGCACCCGGCCGTCGCCCAGTACGACCTGTCGTCGCTGGAGTACGTCGTCAGCGCCGCCGCCCCGCTCGACGCCGAACTCGCCGCCGCCTGCTCCCGGCGCCTGGGACTGCCGCCGGTACGGCAGGCGTACGGCATGACGGAACTCTCGCCCGGCACCCATGTCGTCCCGCTCGCCGCCGAGAACCCGCCGGCCGGCGCCGTCGGGAAACTCCTGCCCAGCACCGAGATGCGCATCGCCTCCCTCGACGACCCGGACCGCGACGCCGGGATCGACACCGACGGCGAGGTGCTCATCCGCGGCCCGCAGGTGATGAAGGGCTACCTCGGCCGGCCCGACGCCACCGCCGACATGATCGACGCCGACGGGTGGGTACACACCGGCGACATCGGCCGCGTCGACGCCGACGGCTGGCTGTCCGTCGTCGACCGGGTCAAGGAACTCATCAAGTACAACGGCTACCAGGTCGCCCCCGCCGAACTCGAAGCCCTGCTGCTCGGCCATCCGTCGATCGCGGACGCCGCCGTCATCGGGGTGTACGACACGGACGGCAACGAAGTCCCCAAGGCGTATCTGGTCCGTCAGGCGGGAGTCGCCGCCGCCGACCTCACCGCGGACGACGTCATGGCGTACGTCGCCGAGCACGTCGCCCCGTACAAGAAGGTCCGGCGGGTGGAATTCATCGATGCCGTACCGAGGGCCACCTCCGGAAAGATCCTCCGGCGCGAGCTGCGCGACCGGGAGAAGGCCAACGAAGAGATCGGCGAGAGGGCGGAAGAGGCATGAAACTGGTCCGCACCGGCCGCGAGCGCGGGATCGCCACCGTACGGCTGGACTCACTGACGAACCGCAACGTGCTCTCCGCACGGCTCGTCGCCGAACTCCACGAAGCGCTCGCCGCCTACGGCGGGGACGAGACCGTACGCGCCATCGTCCTCACCCACACCGGCACCACGTTCTGCGCCGGCGCCGACCTGGGCGCACCCCCGGAGCCCGAGGCGTTCGTCGCCCTGATGCGGCAGATCGTGACCCTGCCCAAACCGGTCGTGGCCCGCGTCGACGGACATGTCCGGGCCGGCGGACTCGGCCTCCTCGCGGCCTGCGACATCTCTGTCGCCGGACCCGCCTCCACCTTCGCCCTCACCGAGTCCCGGCTCGGCCTCGCCCCCGCCGTGATCTCGATGCCGCTGCTGCCCCGCACCGACGCCAGGGCCGCCGCCCGCTACTACCTCACCGGAGAACGGTTCGACGCGACCGAAGCAGCCCGCATCTCCCTCGTCACCATCGCCGCCGAGGACGTCGACAAAGCACTCGTACCCGTACTGGACGGACTGCGCAGGGCCTCACCGCAGGGGCTGGCAGCATCGAAGGAGCTGGTCACAGCTACTGTGCGGGAGAGTTTCGACCAGTACGCCGAAGACCTCATCGCCCGCTCGGCAGCACTCTTCGCCTCCGCCGAGGCACGGGAGGGGATGACGGCCTTCCTCGAACGACGGGACCCCGCATGGGTGTTGTGACGCCCCCCACCGACAGGACCCCCAAGCAGGACCGCAGCCGCGCCACCCGCCAACGGCTGCTCGAAGCCGCGGTCGCCTGCCTCGCCGAACGCGGCTGGGCAGGCTCCACGGTCTCCGTCGTCGCCGAACACGCCGGGGTTTCCCGAGGCGCCGCCCAGCACCACTTCCCCACCCGCGAGGACCTGTTCACCGCCGCCGTCGAATACGTCGCCGAGGAACGCTCCGCCGCCCTGCGCGCCCTGCCCGTACAGGGCCGTACGGCTGTCGTCGCCGCCCTCGTCGATCTCTACACCGGCCCGCTCTTCCGCGCCGCCCTCCAGCTCTGGGTCGCCGCGTCCAACGAATCGCAGCTCCGCCCCCGCGTCACCGAACTCGAAGCCCGCGTCGGCCGCGAGACCCACCGCATCGCCGTCGAACTCCTCGCCGCCGACGAGACGAAGCCCGGCGCACGCGAAACCGTCCAGGGGCTCCTCGACATGGCCCGCGGCCTCGGGCTGGCCAACGTGCTGACCGATGACACCGCCCGGCGTCAGAGGGTCGTGGCACAGTGGGCGGCACTGGTGGACGACGCACTCGACTGATTTTGGGGGACCTGTGGGTGACCACTTCCAGACGATCGTCGACCTCGACGCCACCGAGCAGGACGCCCCACCACTCGGCGCCGGGCTCCTCGACTGGCTGATCGCCGAAGGAATCGTCAGCGCCGAGCGCACCGACTGCGTCCTCGACGGAGACGGCTACGGCAACGCACCTGGTCCGAACTACGCCAAGGCCGTCGACGACCCGGAACCGGTCGACCTGTGGAGCAACGGCCTCCACGTCGCGACCGGACGCGCCGTCTTCGACAGCGGCCAGGGCGACGCGGGAGCTGCCACCTGCCCGCTCTGCGCCACCGAGATCCGCCTCGTCGACGACACCTGGTGCCCCGTCGACAGCGCCTGGGCCCCGCTCGCGGGCCGGCTCGGCGCCTGGGCGAACGGCGGCGAAGGCCTCGTGGAGTGCCCCTCCTGCCGCCGGCCCTCCGGCATCGACCGCTGGAGCTGGGAGGACGACTACTACGCCTGCGGGCAGCTCGGCCTCACCTTCTGGAACTGGGCGGAGCTGACCCACGGCTTCGAGCAGGAGGTGCGGCGCCGCCTCGGCGGACACCGCACCGTCACTCTCCGCGGCAAGCTCTAGAAGACTGCTGAAAATCTTTTGCGTTCTGGCCCCGGACCGGCAGGTCCGGGGCCAGTCTTGTGAGCATGCAGGGGGAATGGGCCGGGGAGATGGTCGGGCCGGATGTGTGGGAGACCTGCCGGGAGTTGATCCCGGCAGGGAGTGTGTTCGCTTTCCTGGCCGAGCATCGTGAGGTGCTGTTCCCGCCGGAGTTCTTCGCGGACATGTATCCGTCGGCCAACGGACGGCCGTCGTTGCCGCCGCAGGTGCTGGCCGCGACGGTGGTACTGCAGAGCCTGCAGGGGCTGTCGGACTTCGAGACAGTCCAGGAACTGCGATGTGACCTGCGCTGGAAGGCCGCCTGCGGGCTGGGCCTGTACGACACCGCCTTCGATCCCTCGCTGCTGACCTATTTCCGGCGCCGGCTCGCCCGCTCGGCCGACCCGACGCGGATTTTCACCAAGGTCAAAGAGGTGGTGACTGCCACCGGTGTCCTCAGAGGAAAGCAGCGCCGGGCGCTGGACTCCACCGTCCTGGACGATGCGGTGGCCACTCAGGACACCGTCACCCAGATCGTGGCCGCGATCCGCCGCGTGATCCGTGAGGTCCCCGGCGCCGGCGAGGTCGCCGGCCGGTGGTGTACTGCTCACGACTACACCGACCCCGGCAAACCCAGGATCGCCTGGAATGACGAAGCCGCCCGCGAGGCGCTGGTCGACGCCCTGGTGACCGACGCGCTCAACATGCTCGGCCGTCTGCCCGAGCGTGAGCTGGGCGAGCGGGCCGCGAACGCGGTGGGCCTTCTCGCTCTCGTCGCAGGCCAGGACGTGGAGCCGGCCGAGGACTCCGACGGCCGCGACGGACGCTGGCGTATCGCCAGGCGCACCGTGCCCGACCGGACGGTGTCCACCGTCGACCCCGATGCCCGGCACATCCACAAGAACCGAACCCGCCACCAGGAGGGCTTCAAAGGACACGTGTCCTTCGAGCCAGAGGCCGGACTGTTCACTGCCGTCGCGTTAACCAGCGGCTACGGGCCGGACAACCACGAGGCCGCCGTCGCGCTGGACCTGCTGGCCGACAAAGACCACAGCGAGGGCGAGACGCTGACCGTGCTCGGCGATTCCGCCTACGGCACCGGCGACCTGCGTGAACAACTGACCGCCCAGGGCCACGTCCTGGTGGTCAAGCCGCCGCCGTTGCGGCAGGCCGTCCCAGGAGGCTTCACCATCGACGACTTCCACGTCGACACCGACGCCGCCACCGTGACCTGCCCGGCCGGACAGACCGCGAACCTGGGCTGCACCAAGGCCGACGGGGGCCGCACCGCCCAGTTCAAACGGCTGTGCACCGGCTGCCCACTGCGGGAACGCTGCACAACCTCCAAGACCGGACGGGTTATCAACGTCCACCCTCAGCACGAACTGCTGACCGCAGCCCGCGTCCAGGCCGCCACCGACACCGCCTGGCAGGACGAATACCGCCGATGGCGGCCCCCGGTCGAACGCGCCATCGCCTGGCTCGTCGCCCACGGCAACCGCAGAGTCCGCTACCGAGGCGTCATCGCCAACAACATCGCACTCCACCACCGCGCCGCCGCCCTCAACCTCCGCCGACTGATCAACCTCGGACTCACCCGCACCAACACCACCTGGCACCTCGCCCCGGCCACCCCATGACGAAGAAGGGGCCGCCCGGCCTACGGCCGAACAGCCCCTCAACAAGATTTTCAGCAGTCTTCTAGAGCCTCTTGTCCGGATCCCGCCGGGCTTGCGCGGTACCGAGACCGTCAGTTCCCCAGATCCGTGATCTGCTCGTACCCCTCGATCTCCCCGGGGTCACGCGGCCCGGGGCCGACATACCTCGCCGACGGCCGCACCAGCCGTCCCGTGCGCTTCTGCTCCAGGATGTGCGCCGACCAGCCCGCCGTACGCGCACACGTGAACATCGACGTGAACATGTGCGCCGGGACCTCCGCGAAGTCCAGCATGATCGCCGCCCAGAACTCCACGTTCGTCGCCAGCACCCGGTCCGGGCGCCGCGCGTGCAACTCCTCCAGCGCGGCCCTCTCCAGCGCCTCCGCCACCTCGAACCGCGGCGCACCCAGCTCCTTCGCGGTCCGCCGCAGCACGCGCGCCCGCGGGTCCTCGGCCCGGTAGACCCGGTGCCCGAAGCCCATCAGCCGCTCACCCTTGTCCAGGGCCTTCTTCACGTACGCGGTGGCGTCACCGGTCCGCTCGATCTCCTCGATCATGCCGAGGACCCGGGACGGGGCGCCGCCGTGCAGCGGACCCGACATCGCGCCCACCGCACCGGACAGCGCGGCCGCCACATCGGCGCCGGTCGACGCGATGACCCGGGCGGTGAACGTGGACGCGTTCATGCCGTGCTCGGCGGCCGACGTCCAGTACGCGTCGACGGCTTTGACGTGCTTCGGGTCCGGCTCGCCGCGCCAGCGGATCATGAACCGCTCGACGACGGACTGCGCCTTGTCGATCTCGCTCTGCGGGACCATCGGCAGCCCCTGCCCGCGCGCCGACTGGGCGACGTACGACAGTGCCATCACGGCGGCCCGCGCCAGATCGTTGCGGGCGGTCTCCTCGTCGATGTCGAGGAGCGGCTTCAGCCCCCAGACCGGCGCCAGCATGGCCAGCGCGGACTGCACATCGACACGGATGTCACCCGAGTGGACCGGGATCGGGAACGGCTCGGCGGGCGGCAGCCCGGGGTTGAACGCCCCGTCGACCAGCAGACCCCACACGTTCCCGAACGACACATGACCGACGAGATCCTCGATGTCGACCCCGCGGTAGCGGAGCGAGCCGCCTTCCTTGTCGGGTTCGGCGATCTCCGTCTCGAACGCGATGACTCCTTCGAGTCCGGGTACGAAGTCGGACATCATGGGCTCCCTCGATCGGCGGCTGTATGGAGGCCACAGTGGCCTGCCCCAAGATATTGGCGGGTTCCCACGATGCGGGGAAGCGTGACATCCGGCACAGCCACCCACTTCATCCGAGCGCGATTGGCACCCCTCCTTACCGGGCAGACTCGGCCCCTGCGGCAGGATGACCCCGTGCCCACCGCAGATTCCCCTTCCGATTCCACCACCGATCCGGCCGCGATGCGCGAGCAGTACCGCTCCGAGGGCTTCACCGAGGACACGCTCGACGCCAACCCGATTCAGCAGTTCGCCCACTGGTTCCGGCAGATCGCCGCAGGTGGAATGGTCTACGAGCCGAACGCCATGGTGGTCTCCACAGCCACCCCCGACGGCCGCCCCTCCTCCCGGACGGTGCTGCTGAAGAAGTACGACGACCGCGGTTTCGTCTTCTTCACCAACTACGCCTCCCGCAAGGGCCGCGAGCTGGCCGCCAACCCGTACGTCTCCCTGCTCTTCCCCTGGCACCCGCTGGCCCGCCAGGTCATCGTCACCGGCACTGCGGCCCGTGTCGCCCGCGAGGAGACGGTCGCCTACTTCCGTACCCGCCCCCACGGCTCCCAGCTGGGCGCCTGGGCGAGCGAGCAGTCGACGGTCATCGGCTCCCGCCAGGAACTCATCGACCGGTACGAGGAACTGGCGGCCCGCTACCCGGAGGGCGAGCACATCCCCGCACCCCCCGAGTGGGGCGGCTTCCGCGTCGTACCGGAGACGATCGAGTTCTGGCAGGGCCACGAGAACCGTCTCCACGACCGGCTGCGGTACGTACGCGAGGGTGAGGGCTGGCGAGTGGAACGCCTCTGCCCCTGACCGGCCCCGAACACGCAGAAACCCGCGGGCTCTGGTCCCTCCTTGCGGAGGAGCCGGCCGGATCTACCGGCGAGCCCGCGGGTCGGTGACTGCTTGGGTTTCGGCAGACAGCCTGCCGAGGTGCACGATGTGCGACGACGGGCTGTCAGCCCGCAGCCACCTCACGAATCCGATAAGACTGCACTTTTCGGATCACCTCCTTTCAACGTGTACAACACACACTAGGAACCTCTCCGGGACCGCACAACCCATTTATCGAGATCTTTCGGAGTACCGATTTCCCGGAATTCGATGTGTGCTGAGTCACGTTCGAGTTCAATGATCTGACGTGTGGCAACGGCGGACACGTCCGGCAGGGGGTCCGGGATGAGCGCTTCCAGGAGCAGTGGGATCACCGACGCCCTCGGGCCCGAACCCATCCCCGGGTCGGAGCTGCTCGCGGCCCTGCTCGACGGTATGGACGCGGCGCTCTGCGCGTTCGACGCGGGCGGTGCGATCACCCACTGGAACCGAGAGGCCGAGCGGATTCTCGGCTGGACCGCCGAGGAAGCGGTGGGGCGGCCCGGGTTCGCGGGGTGGGCGGTGCGCCATGCGGACGCGGGTGAGGTGCACGGGCGGCTGATGGCGGCCATGGACGCGCCGGGCCGCCAGGTCCACGAGTTCGCGCTGCTGCGCAAGGACGGCGGCCGGGTGCTCGTACGGACCCAGTCGGCCGGGGTGCGGGGCGCGGACGGGAAGCCGGCCGGGGTCTACTGCGCATTCGGCGAGGTGCACGCGCAGATCGACCTGGAGCGGTCGATCGCCCTCAGTGAGGCGCTGTTCGAGGACGCCTCCTGGGGCGTGGTCCTCGTCGACGTGGACCTGCGGCCGACGGTCGTCAACGCCTATGCGGCGCGGGCGCTCGGCGGCGGCCGTACGACCATGCTGGGACGCCCGCTCGGAGAGCTGCTCGTGCAGGGTGTCGAGGACCTGGAGGGCGCGCTGCAGCACGTCCTGGCCGAGGGGCCGCCGCCCGCGCCCGCCGACCTGTGGGTGACGCTGCGGACGGCGGAGGGGGACCGGCGGCGCTGCTGGCACAGCGGGTTCCTGCAGCTGGCGTCGCCGCTCGCGGAGGAGCCGGTTCCGCTGGGGGTCGGCTGGCTGTTCCAGGACGTGACGGCGGAGCGGCTGGCGGCGCAGGAGGCGGACCGGGTGCGGTTCCGGTCGAACCAGCTGCACCGGGCGTGCCGGTCGGCGGCCGAGTGCGAGGACCCGATGGAGGCGGCGACGTCCTACCTGGACTACGCACTCGCGGGCTTCGCCGACCATGCGCTGATCGACCTGGTGGCGGGGGCGCGGCTGGTCCGGGCGGCGGCGACGCCGACCGACGCCCCCGGCCCGTGCCAGCCCGTGGCGGGAGGCGGCATCCCGCTCCGCTACGCCCCGGGCCACCCGGCGCTCCAGGCGGTGGACCGCACGGGCTCGGTCCGCGTGAGCGCCGGTGCGGCTCCGGGGGCCGGGGCCTGGGCGGCGGACCGTCAGTGGCCGGGCGACTCGGTCCATGCCCTGTGCGCGGTGCTGCGGAGCCGGAGCCGGACGCTGGGCGTGGTGACGTTCCTCCGGGCGGCGAACCGCAGCCCTTTCGAACGCCAGGACGCGACGTACGCGGAGAGCGTGGCGGCCCGGGTGGCAACAGCGGTGGACCTGTCCCGGGCGCTGGCCGCAACCTCCTAGGGGCGGACCGATCCGGCCCGTCCGGCGTTCGAGGACGGAACTCGTCACCCGGGGAAGCCGCAACCCCTGCCTCATCAGTGCCGGTAGAAGATCCGATCCGCGTACTCCGCCATCACGCGCCCGTTCCACTCGTGCCCGCCGTCGACGTTCCCCGACCGCAGCAGCGGCGGCTCGATCCCCCGCTCGACCAATCGCTCCGCGGCCGTCGCCATCATGGCCTGCATCACCGCACTGGTGACCACCGTCGACGCGGGCGCGAACGGCGCCTCGACGCCCTTCGTCGTCAGCTCCGCGTCGCCGATCGCGATCTTGCTGTCGATGACGATGTCGCAGTGGTCCCGAAGGAACCCGCCCGAGACGTGCCGCGACCGGGTCCCGTCCGCGTAGGCGACCGACGTGACACCGATGACCTTCAGGCCGAGTGCCCGCGCGTTGACCGCCATTTCGACGGGCAACGCGTTGCGCCCGGAGAGCGAGATGATCACCAGCAGGTCGCCGGCGCTCGCCGGGCTGGAGTCGAGCACGGCGCCGGCCAGCCCCTCGACCCGTTCCAGCGCCGAGCCGAGCGTCGCCGGCATGACGTCGACGCCGAGTGTGCCGGGCACGGCGAGCAGGTTCATCAGGGCCAGTCCACCGGCCCGGTAGACGACGTCCTGGGCGGCGAGGGACGAGTGGCCGGCGCCGAACGCGAAGAGCCGGCCGCCTGCTTCGACGGTGTCGGCGATCGCGGTCCCGGCCGCCGCGATCGGGCCGGCCTCCTCGTCGCGTACACGCTCCAGCAGGCCGATCGCTGCATCGAAGAACTGACCGGCCAGTTTGCTGTCGCTCATCGAGGAGGCCCTTTCCGCAGGGGTGGGGTGTCCGTGCCGCGGATCACGTTGCGGTCTGGACCAGTGACCTGTCAATACCGTCCGGGACGCACACGGACGGTCGGGGGTTCGGTCGGCACGGCACGGTTGTCAGCGGTATGCGTCAGAATTGCTTGAGGGCCAGCGCACGACGTTTTCATGTCACAGCATCGAGGGGCACGAATGTCCGGACTGATCGACACAACGGAGATGTATCTCCGCACCATCCTCGAACTCGAAGAGGAAGGCGTCGTTCCCATGCGCGCCCGGATCGCGGAACGGCTGGACCAGAGCGGTCCGACGGTCAGCCAGACGGTGGCGCGGATGGAGCGCGACGGTCTGGTGCAGGTCGCGGGCGACCGGCATCTGGAGCTGACGGAGGAGGGCCGTCGGCTGGCGACCCGGGTGATGCGCAAGCACCGCCTCGCCGAGTGCCTGCTCGTCGACGTGATCGGCCTGGAGTGGGAGCAGGTGCACGCCGAGGCCTGCCGCTGGGAGCACGTGATGAGCGAGGCGGTGGAGCGGCGGGTGCTGGAGCTGCTGCGGCACCCGACGGAGTCCCCGTACGGGAATCCGATCCCGGGCCTGGAGGAGCTGGGCGAGAAGGCCGAGGCCGACCCGTTCCTGAACGACGGCATGGTGAGCCTGTCCGAGCTCGACCCGGGCGCCGACGGCAAGACCGTGGTGGTGCGCCGGATCGGTGAGCCGATCCAGACGGACGCCCAGCTGATGTATACGTTGCGGCGGGCGGGCGTGCAGCCCGGTTCCGTGGTCAGCGTGACGCAGTCGCCGGGCGGGGTGCTGGTCGGCAGCAGCGGTGAGGCGGCGGAGCTGGACTCCGAGGTCGCCTCGCACGTGTTCGTGGCCAAGCGCTGACCGGAGGCGGCCCGGGAGGGGCGCACGTGGACCGCACGCCGACCTGTACGAAGGAAGCCGAAGCGTAACGTCCGGTTTCCGTTTTTCCGTCCCGAATGGCAGCGGCCGGGCGCATCGCATGCCAGGCTGTGGCTGAGCCATACCTGAGAGTGTCGGCCGCCTGGCCATGCGGTCGGGGAGGGAGCAGCGGATGCGCCCGTCGTACTGGCATGTGCAGCAGAGGGCGGCTGCCACGAACACGGACACCCTGACCGCCCCGCCCGTCCGGGCTGCCCACAAGACCGCGGCCCCTCACGTCGCGGCCCCGGTCCCGCACGCCCCCCGGACGTGGGAGGGCCCCGGCGCCGCGCGGCGCCGGGGCCTCTCCTCCCCTGTTCCGACCTGGAGCCCCGAGCTCTCAAGGTCGGTCCCCACGGACCCTCATCCCCGAGTGGTCCGCCTCCCGGAGAAGATCTCCCCGCCGCGGGCGACGTCAATCCTTGGAAGGGGTCACTCGAACGAGGGGTGTTGCGAGCCGAACACCGATTTTCGAATACAGGTTCGATAGTCTGGCGTGACGCGACCACACGGCGATCGAGCAGTTGTCGAGGACCAGAAGGGGGTGCCAGGACCTATGGTGCGGCGCATCGATGTAACCGGATCCGACGGCGTACGCCTCGCGGCCTGGGAGTTCGCAGACCCGCCCAAGGAGCGCACGGAGGGCGAACGCGCCCCCGGGGTCTTACTGCTTCATGGACTGATGGGCCGGGCCTCCCACTGGGCCTCCACCACCCGCTGGCTCGCCGAGCGGCACCGGGCGGTCGGCCTCGACCAGCGGGGGCACGGCCGCAGCGAGAAACCCACCGAAGGCCCGTACACGCGTGAGGCGTACGTCGCCGATGCCGAGGCGGCGATCGAACAGCTCGGTCTGGCCCCCGTCACCGTCGTCGGCCATTCGATGGGTGCCCTCACCGCCTGGCAGCTCGCCGCCAAGCGCCCCGATCTGGTCCGCGCCCTGGTCATCTGCGACATGCGGGCCTCCGCGCTCGGCGCGGCCTCGCAGCGGGAGTGGGAGGACTGGTTCAAGTCCTGGCCGGTGCCGTTCGCGACGCTCTCCGACGTGCGGAAGTGGTTCGGCGAGGACGACCCCTGGGTGGAGCGGCCGAACCCGGCCCGCGGCGAGTTCTTCGCCGAGGTGATGGCCGAGCGCGCCGACGGCTGGCGCCCCGTCTTCTCCCGCCGCCAGATGCTCCAGTCCCGTGCGACATGGGTGTACGACGCGCACTGGGAGGAGTTGGCACAGGTCCGGTGCCCGACGCTGGTGCTCCGCGGCCTGGACGGCGAGCTGGGCCGGGCGGAGGCCCAGGAGATGGTCCGCGTACTGCCGCGCGGACAGTACGCGGAGGTGGCGGACGCCGGCCATCTCGTCCACTACGACCAGCCGGAGGGCTGGCGCGCCGCGGTCGAACCGTTCCTGGAGCAGTTCGCCGAGGACCCCCGGAACGACCGCGAGCCGGTCTCCCCGTGACGGAGCAGCCCCGCCCGGCCCGCGTCACCCCTTGCTGACCGCCGCCAGGATCTCGGGCAGCCGGTTCGCCGTGCGCGGTGCGGCCAGCCGCAGCCCCGCCCAGGCGACCAGCGCCCCGTACGCGCTGCCGACCGGCAGCACCACCCACAACCAGTCCTCCGCGTCGATCAGATGCAGCCAGATCGTCGCCACGATCACCGGCGCGCACAGCAGCGCCGCCGAGACCATGCCGCCGAAGATCGAGATCCAGGCGAGCCCGGCCTGCCCCGGTGCCACGTTCTTGAACCCGCTGTCCTGAGGGATCGAGTACGGGAAGTTGGCCGACGCCAGTGCCCCCGTCGCCAGCATCGCGCCCAGCAGGGCGAGCGACAGCCCTATGGCGCCCGGCAGCTTCTCCCAGTCGCCGAGCACCGCCGCCGTCACCACGGTCACCAGCACCGTGTACGGGAGAGTGATCACCAGCAACGCCGCCGCCCGACCCCGCAGTTCGAGGTAGGCGTCCCGGGTGGAGGAGATCGTCAGCGCCACCATCCAGAACGCCGAGGTGTCCTGCCCGAACTGGTTGTACATCTGGATGCCGAGCATCCCGGCGGCGAAGCAGGCGAAGTAGACCGAGCCGGTGCCCTGCACCGCGTTGAGCAGCGGCACGATCAGCCCGATGGCGAGCGCCGTCACCCAGGCGGCCTTGGTCTTCGGGTCCCGTGCCACGTACCGCAGACTGCGCCGTATCACCGTCCCCGAGCGCCCCTCGGGCAGCAGTGCGGAGAGCCGGGAGCCGCCCCTGCCGGACTTCTCCCGGGCCGTTCCGGCGGCGGCCTGCGTGGAACCGTCCGGGGCGGTCATCAGCTTCACCAGACTCCGCTGCCACAGCCACACCAGCGCACCCAGCGCCGCGACGGAGAGCAGCAGTTGTGCCACGGCCCGCCCGTACGACCCCTGCGCCGCCGAGTCCACCGCGCCGATCGCCGAGGCGGGCGGCAGCCAGCGCACCACGTCCGCCGCCGGGTCGAGCGTGGCGAGGCCACCGGACCGGCCGAGCCGCTGCGCACCGAAGTTGACGACCTGGATGCCGACCGCGACCACGAGTCCGCTGAGAACCGCCAGATCGCGGCCCTTGCGGGAGCTCAGCAGCCGGGTGTTGGCCGTGGCGACGGCCCGCGCCAGGGCGACGCACACCACCAGTGTCAGCGGCACGGCGACCACCGCGCACACCACGGCCGCCGCCCCGTGCGCCACCGCGAACACCGAACCGGCCGCCAGGCAGAGCGTGAACAGCGGTCCGATGCCGACGAGCGACGCCACCAGCAGCGCACCGACCAGCGGGCGCGGCCGCAGCGGCAGCATCACGAGCCGGCTCGGGTCGAGGGTTTCGTCGCCGCTGGGGAAGAAGAGCGGCATCACCGCCCAGCCGAGAGCCAGCACCCCGGTCAGCAGGACCGTCAGGGAACCCGCGTGGGCGTGGCCGCGCAGTGCGGCCAGCGCGATGAGCTGGCCCGCCGCGAAGAGCAGGGTGAGGACGACGGACGAGATGTACGCGACCCGTCTGCCGGAGGACTGCCGCAGCCCGTTGCGCAGCAGCGTCAGCTTGAGCCGTACGAAGACGCGGACGAGCCGTTCGCCGCCGGCAGCGGGGCGGGCGGCGGAGGTGACGGGTGTGTCGAGCACGCTCATCGGGCGCCGCCCAGCCAGTCGAGGGAGTCGCCGGTGTCCCGGCCGCCCGCGCCGACGAGTTCGAGGAACGCGTCCTGCAGCGACGGCGCCTTGCCGCGCACCTCGGCGAGGGTGCCGTGCGCCCGGATCGTGCCGTCCGCCATGACGGCCACCCAGTCGCACAGCGACTCGACGAGCTCCATCACATGGCTGGAGAAGACGACGGTCGCCCCCGAGCGGGTGTACCGCTCCAGGACCCCGCGGATGGTCTGCGCCGAGACGGGGTCGACGCCCTCGAACGGCTCGTCCAGAAACAGCACGTCGGGGTTGTGCAGCAGCGCCGCGGCGAGCCCGATCTTCTTTCGCATGCCGGTCGAGTAGTCGACGACCAGCTTGTTCCGGGAGCCCGCCAGGTCGAGCACGTCCAGCAGCTGGTTGGCCCGCTTGTCGACCTCGGCGCCCGGCAGCCCGCGCAACCGTCCGGTGTACGCGAGGAGTTCGCGCCCCGAGAGGCGTTCGAAGAGCCGCAGCCCCTCCGGCAGGACGCCGATCCTGGCCTTCACCTCGACCGGGTCCCGCCAGACGTCGTGCCCGCCGACCTCGACCGTGCCGTGGTCGGGACGGAGCAGCCCGGTCACCATCGACAGCGTGGTCGTCTTGCCCGCGCCGTTGGGTCCGACCAGACCGATGAACTTGCCTGCGGGCAGCTCCAGATCGATCCCGGCGACCGCGACCTGCTCCCCGAACCGCTTCCACAAGCCCTGTACGCGAACGGCGGGCGGCGCCGTTCGCGCCCCGCCCGCCTCCGCCGCCCCGTGCGATCCCGCCGTGTTCCGGTCCGACATGGTGCTCCTGCTTTCGGTGTCCCCGTGTGAGGGGCCCAGACTACGAAAGGCGTGCGCGCGCGGCGGCTGCTTCCCGTCCGCAGGCGTAGGCGAGGGGGCTGATGACCTCTTCGGCTTCGGGCAGCCAGCGGTTGGCGGGGGTGGGCCGGCGCGCCCACTGCACCGCACCGCGCCCGCCGATTCTGGTCGGCGGGCCCACCACGTAGTGGCCCTCACCGCGGCCGAGCAGACCGATCGCGGTGGCGCTCCAGCCCAGCCTCCGTACGAGATCGTCCACCTTGGCCGCCGCGCCGGGCAGTACGAAGAAGAGCATCCGGTGGTCGGGGGTGCAGGTGACGGGGCCGAGCGGCAGGTTCATCCGCTCCATCCGGGCCAGCGCCAGGAAGCCGGCGGACTCCGGTACGTCGATCGCGTCGAAGGTGCGCCCGGTGGGCAACAGCACCGAAGCCCCGGGCTGCTGGGACCACATCCGGCGGGCCGCGGCGCCGCTGCCGGTCGACCAGGTCGCCCAGTCGGGCCGGGTGGGGTGGGCGCCGGGGGCCGCGCAGCGGGCTTCTCCGCAGGAGCACCGTTCCGCCCCTTCCACCACCTGTAGCCAGGTGCCGGGGAACACGTCCCAGTGCCGCTCCTCCGCATAGCGCACGGCGGCGTCGAGCAGTTGCTCACCTCGTTGTTGGGGGACCTGTGCGGTTTCCGTGACTCCGATGGGCTCTTCCACGAACATCACAACTTCCGCCACCACCTGGGGTTACGGGCGTGGCGAACGCGGTCACGGTGCATCGGCCCTGCACATGGGGCGCATGGATGCATGGATGGGGGCGCGCATGAGGCAGTGCGTCGAGGGGCGGGTAGCCACATGTGGGGAATCCGGAACAGTTCCCCCATGCCGAATACGCGCCGAACCTGAACAACGACACGATAAGCGCCATGAATGCCGTGAATACCGTGAACGCCACGGAAAACACCAACACGATCCATGTGCGCATTTCTTGGGCATATGCCGGGCAGTGATCCATTCACCGATCACTGCGGTCTCAGGGGGAAACATGGCAGCCAGGCCTCTCGTCGCACGCCAGCCGAACGAACGGCTCCAGGCGCTCATCCAGGAAGCCGGATGCTCCAATGCGGGCCTCGCCCGCCGGGTCAACATGGTCGGCGCGGAGCGCGGCCTCGACCTCCGTTACGACAAGACTTCCGTGGCCCGCTGGCTGCGCGGGCAGCAACCGCGCGGCAGGGCACCGGGAATCATCGCCGAGGCGCTCGGGCGCAAGCTCGGCCGTACGGTCACGATCGACGAGATCGGGATGGCCAACGGCAAGAATCTGGCGTCCGGAGTCGGCCTGCAGTTCGCGCCGACCGTGATCGGCGCGATCGAGCAGGTCTGCGAGCTGTGGCGCAGCGATGTCGGACGCCGCGACGTCCTGTCCGGTTCGGCGGTCGCGTCCTCGGCGCTGGTCGAGCCCAGCAGGGACTGGCTGATCACCGGTGCCGACCCGCAGGTGGCGCGCGCGGCGGGGGCGCGGGTCGGGATGTCGGACGTGGAGGCGGTGGTGGCGATGACGGCGGCGCTGGTCGACCTCGACCACCGGTTCGGCAGCGGACATGTGCGGCCGGTCCTGGTGCACTACCTCAACAGCGTGGTCTCCGGGCTGCTCTCGGGGGCGTACCGCGAAACGGTCGGGCGGCAGCTGTTCGCGGCGGTCGCGCGGCTCACCGAGCTCGCCGGGTACATGGCGGTCGACACGGGGCAGCCGGGGCTCGCCCAGCGGTACTACATCCAGGCTCTGCGACTGGCGCAGGCGGCGGGCGACCGGTCGTACGGCGGCTATGTGCTGGCTGCTTCGATGAGCCATCTCGCCGCACAGCTCGGCAACCCGCGGGAGATCGCGCAGCTGGCACGGGCCGCGCAGGAGGGAGCGCGCGGGCGGGTCGCGCCGCGCGCGGAGGCGATGTTCTACGCGGCGGAGGCGCGCGGGCACGCGCTGCTCGGCGATGCCCGGACGTGCCAGGCGGTGGCGGGCCGGGCCCTGACGGCGCTGGAGCACGCCGAACCGGACACCGGTGACGACCCGCCATGGATCGTCCACTTCGACTCCGCCTATCTCGCCGACGAGCTGGCCCACTGCCACCGCGATCTCGGCCAGGCGGAGGCGGCCGCGCGCCGGGCGACGGAGTCCCTGGCCGGCCTCCCGGAGTCCCGGGCCCGGCGCCGGGGCATCGGTCTGGTGCTGCTCGCCACGGCGCAGGTGCAGCTGCGCGAGGTGGAGCAGGCGTGTCATACCGGGACGCGGGCGATGGAGCTGCTGGGGACGGTGCGGTCGAGCCGGGGCGCGGAGTACCTGGACGATCTGCAGCAGCGGCTGGTCCCGTACGGCGACGAGCCGGCGGTCCGGGAGTTCGGAGCGCGGCTGGAGCTCCAGGCAGCCTGACCGGCGTCTGATCAGGGATTTTTTCGGGGCGCCCGTTAACTGCGTCGTCAGGGCCCGGCGTGTTACTGCCCCTGTGAAGGGGTGGTGAGTGATATCGGGCGCTTGGCGGAGGGCGGCTGTCACCCGATAGCGTGAGCCGACGATTCCGTAGGTTTACACGTAGGAGTCCCGGTGACGCAGAGCGGACAGGGTGACGAGCAGCAGCTCCCTGCTGTACGGCCCGCGCACGAAGGTGTCGTGCTGCCCGCAGGTGGCGGCGAGCCCTGGATACCGGGCGGACCGGCCGACCAGCCCGCTCCGGCGGGCGGGCAGCCATGGGGTCAGGCCTGGGGGCCGCAGGCGCCGCAGCAGGACGCGTCGCCGCAGGGCCCGTACGCGCAGTACGACCAGGGGCAGGCGTACGGGCAGCAGGGCCTGCCCCTGCCGGCCGAGCAGCCTCAGCAGTACGCCCAGCCCCAGTCGTATGCGCAGCCCCAGCAGTACGCCCAGCCCCAGGCCCAGGCGTACGCCCAGCCCCAGCCCCAGCCGTACGCTCAGCCGCTGCCCCCGGAGGCCGTACCGGGAACGGGAACCGGAACGGGCGCAGGTGCGGGCATGGGCGGCGACGCGGATGCCACGCAGTTCATCGCGCCGGTGCCGCCCGAGAGTGCCGCGGAGGCGACCCAGTTCATCGCCCACGCGCAGCCGCCCGCATCGGCCTCCGACGCGACCCAGTACATTCCGCCGGTGCCCGGTGGTGCCCCGTACGGCATCAGGCCGGGTGCGCCCGGTGAGCGGCAGCCCCCCGCCGAGTTCGACAACCTGTTCCGCACCGAGGAGCCGGCGGCCTCCACGCAGCAGATGCCCCGGTTCGACCCGGGACAGGCGCCGTACCAGGGAGCCGGCCAGCCGCACCAGCAGCCCGCGCCGGCCTACCAGCCGCAGCACGGCGAGCCGCCGCAGGGCCGGGCCGGACAGCGCAAGAAGCCGTCGCACGTCCCGCTGATCGCCGCGGTCGTCGTCGGCTGCGCCGTCGTCGGGCTCGGCGCGGGTGCGCTGATGAGTGGCGACGACAAGGGCGCGGACGACAAGCAGCCGGTGGCCGCGGCGAGCTCGCCCGCCGCGAAGCCCTCCACGCAGGCGGCGGCCGACCCGGCGAAGCCGCAGGCCGAGGCGCTCGACAAGCTGCTCGCGGACAGCAACAACAGCCGTGCGGCGGTCATCGGGGCCGTGGAGAAGACCAAATCCTGCAGCAACCTGGACCAGGCGGTCACCGATCTGCAGGGCGCGGCCAAGCAGCGCCGCGACCTGGTGACGCGGCTGCAGGGGCTGACCGTCGACAAGCTGCCGAACAACGCGCAGCTGACCTCGGCGCTCACGAAGGCGTGGCAGGCGTCGGCCTCCGCCGACGACCACTACGCGGCGTGGGCCGCGCAGGCCAAGAACGGCAAGAAGGTCTGCAGGCACGGGCAGGCCCGCGCGACGTCCGAGAAGGCCCAGGCCGATCGGGCGAGCGGTGAGGCGAGCAAGGCGAAGGCGCAGGCGTCGGGGCTGTGGAACTCGATCGCGGCGAAGTACGGGTTGACGCGGCGGGCGCCGACGGAGCTCTGACGGCGGTGGGGGGGTGCTGCCCAGCACTGGGGCAGCACCCCCGCACCCCCCATGCGCCCGCACCCCGCTCCTCGACCGCCGGAGGGGCTTGCGGGGTACTCAGCCCTTCGCGCTGGCCTCCGACAGCGTGTTCGTGACGTCCACGAACCCCTTCCTCTCTGCCACCAGCCGTCCCTTCCGCACCACTTGGAACGTCACCTTCCGGTTCACGATCCGCGGATACGCCGACGAGCCCAGCATGTCCTCGTACCGCCACCGCAGCACCGGGGTGAGACCACCGGTGTCGACCTCGACACCTCTGTTGAGAGCAGTCGTGATCTTGCCGCCGGTGATGTCCGGGGCGTCGATCGCCGTCACGATCTCCTTCAGCGCCGTGTACGCGATCCACGTCGTCTGGACACCGGTGTTGTCCGGGTCGATCCGGTTGTCGCCGAACGCGTGCTTCCGGATCACCGTGCGCATCTCGTCCCAGCGGGCATCCCCCGACTCGGGGTACCAGCCGGTGACGTACGCCCCCTCGAAGGGGCTGTTCCGCCCGCCGGTCCTGTTGATCAGCGGCTGGCCGACGCTGCCGAGGACCGACGAGATCCGCACGGACCCGTCCGACGGTTCGAGACGGCGGTAGGAGTCGAAGAACGTCTCCGTGCGGTCCCCGAGCACCGTCGTCACGCACCCGTCGGACCGCCCCGCCCCTTCCAGCGCCTGCTCGGCTGCCTGGTCGTAGGACGTGGCCGCCTCCGCCGCCCGGACGTCGGTGGGCGCGGACCGCTTCTCCTCCTTCAGGCCGGTGCTGAAGAGCCACGCCTGGCTGTCGCCGCCCAGCGTGTCGGGGCGCACCAGGGAGACCCGCTCACAACTGCGGGCGAGCTGCTTGGCGTTGCCCGCCAGAAGCGCCGACTGGCCGCCGTTGACGGGGTACGAGTCGTAGCTGGTGAACTCCTCGGCGGAGGCCCCGTAGCCGCCGATGTACGGGATCCCGGCGGCCTCCAGAGGCCCCATGAAGGAGTGGCCCTCCGGACTGTACGAGCCGACGACCGCGACCGCCTTCTCCGCGACCGCCCGCCGGGCGCAGTCCCCCGCGCCGTTCGACGTGTCGTCCTCGTTGCAGGTGACGACGCGCAGCTTGTGCCCGTCGAGCCCGCCGTTGTTGTTCACCCAGCGGGCGTAGGCGCGGGCCATGGCCGTCATGCCCGCCATGTTCTCCGTATCCGGACCGTTGGAGCCGTCGGGGGCCCAGGTCACGACGGTGACGGGCTCCCTGGAGTCCCCCGAGGCCCCAGGGAGCGCACCGCAGCCGGTCATCAGCAATGCCCCGGCCGCCGCCGTACATGTGAGGAATGTGTAGGGGCGGGGGGAGGTGAGGCGTCGCCATCCGGTCATGGGCATGAACATTTCCGCGCGCGGGGTAACGCCGATGTGTGCCCCGTTCAACGCTCGGTGACATCCAGGTGAATTGCAGGGGCCGGTGCGAGCCGGGAAGGAGGGAACGTACGATCGACAACCGTGCAGCAAGGTTCGGAGAACACTTCCCGTCGCGGCCGTCGCTCCTCCACCATGGGCGGCATGCCGCTCAATGACGTTCCTTGGTGGCGCTGGCGCAGCAACGTGCGCTCGGCGCTGCACATGCTCTCCGACCCCGTCTTCCACCACGAGTGCTGGCTGGCCGGCCGGGAGGGGTACGGCGATGTCACCGACGCCGTGTACCGCCTGGTCGAGGACACCTGGCTGGACAACTGGTCCGCCGAGAAATACGTCGGGACGGTCTTCCGTGACTCCGGCGAGGCGGCCCTCGTCGACGTCGCCGTGCTGCGGGTGCTGCGCATCATGCACCAGGTCGGCGCCGACGCCCCCGTCTCCGCCTATCTGGAGCACCACGGCTGGCCGGAAGCCGTGCGGGCCGCCCGTGAGGCGCACGTCCTGCTCGCCACGAACGACGGCGAGGACCCCGACACCCCGCCGCGCTCCCTGGACGTGCTCCGCATCATGACCAGGACCGCCTGAAACGGGGACGGTGTGGCACGCTACGGGCATGACCGCGCCGCAGCCTGCTGAGACCACCCCCGAGCAGTACGTCCTCACCCTCTCGTGCCCGGACAAACAGGGCATCGTGCACGCCGTGTCGAGTTATCTCTTCATGACCGGCTGCAATATCGAGGACAGTCAGCAGTTCGGTGATCACGACACGGGTCTCTTCTTCATGCGGGTCCACTTCTCGGCGGACGCCCCGGTGACCGTGGAGAAGCTGCGGGCCAGTTTCGCCGCCATCGGGGACTCGTTCCGGATGGACTGGCAGATCCACCGCTCCTCGGACCGGATGCGGGTCGTGCTGATGGTCAGCAAGTTCGGCCACTGCCTCAACGACCTGCTGTTCCGCTCCAGCATCGGCGCGCTGCCGATCGACATCGCGGCCGTCGTCTCCAACCACACGGACTTCGCCGAGCTCGCCGCCTCGTACGACGTGCCCTTCCGGCACATCCCGGTGACCAAGGAGACCAAGGCGGAGGCGGAGGCACAGCTGCTGCAGCTGGTCCGCGAGGAGAACGTCGAGCTGGTCGTCCTCGCCCGCTACATGCAGGTTCTCTCCGACGATCTGTGCAAGCAGCTCAGCGGGCGGATCATCAACATCCACCACTCCTTCCTGCCGAGCTTCAAGGGCGCGAAGCCGTATCACCAGGCGCATGCCCGCGGTGTGAAGCTGATCGGTGCGACGGCGCACTACGTGACCGCCGACCTCGACGAGGGACCGATCATCGAGCAGGAGGTCGAGCGCGTCGGCCACGGCGTCACGCCGGACGAGCTGGTCGCGATCGGGCGCGATGTGGAATGCCAGGCGCTGGCGCGCGCGGTGAAGTGGCACGCGGAGCGACGCATCCTGCTCAACGGGCGCCGCACAGTGATCTTCGCGTAGGGCGGAGGACCGACATCCCCTGGGGTCTTTCGTTGGGATCAGGCGGGATCAGGGTGCGTGCCTGCCCCCGCGAGCCCGGCATGATCCGGGCGAGAGACCCCAGTGCCGGTCGCAGCACTAGAGCCGGCTGAGCGAAGCCGCCGCGAACAGCACGTCGCGGATCGCCTCGCGGTCGCCTTCCTGCCCGGCCGCCGCGTCGACGGGCGACACATGGCCCGCGACCAGTCGGCAGAACTCCGTGCCGTCCAGCGCCACCTGCGCGACCGCGTGGTCGGGCGAGCCGAGCGCGGCCGGGGAGTCCAGGGCGATGTACCAGTTGCCGCCGCCCGAGCCCTCGATCTCCAGATGGAGCGAACGGCCCGGCGAGCCGGCCCTCACCAGGTGGCGGGCGGGCGCCGCGAGCCCGGCCCGGCGGCGTCCGGCGAGGGCGGCCGGCAGGAGCCGGGCCGCCAGATCGATCATCCGGTGGAGATGGGCGGCGGACGGGGCCTCGTACGGATAGTCCACCGCGTCCGCGATGTCACCGCCGTGCACCCAGCACTCGAAGGCCCGGTCCAGCAGGGCGTCCTGCAGCGGGAGGGCGAAGTCCCCGTACGAGACGGACAGCTCGGCGGCCCCGCGGCCGGCGAACGACACCGTGCGGATGAGGGCGTGGCTCTGGTCGCGCCAGGGCTCGCGGACGGCCCGGGTGGCCGGTCGTCGGGCCGCCGACCAGTACGTCTCGGTGCGCAGGGTGGGGGAGAGCGGGAGCTCGGAGCCGGGGGCGGTATCGCTCCCGCGGCGTCCGCCGGCGGCCGGATCGTCCAGGCCGAGGGCGGTGCTGACCAGCCCGTCGACGGTCATGAGATGGCCGATCACCCCGGCGACCGTCGTCTTGCGGTTGACCTGTCGCTCGCCCTCGAACCACCTCAGCCGCACCGGCGCATGCCATTCCGAGCTGCCGATGTCACGGAGGAGCGCGTCGAGGCGGGCGGTCTCCGCGTCGTACGGAACGGCCCAGCTCGGCACCGGGATCCTGGCCGGGCGACGGCTCAGACAGCTTTCGAGCACCCGGGAGCGCAGCAGCGGGTCGAGGTCCAGGCTGCGGTCGGTGTGCAGCAGACCGACCGCGTCGCGCAGCCGCAGCGCTTCGTCCGCGCAGGCGGCGCACTCGGTGAGGTGCGCCTCGACCGCCTCGGTCTCTTCGGCGGAACAGGCGGCCAGCGCCCAGGCGCCGAGGAGGGCCTTGAGCACGCGGTGGGAAAGCGCCGGGGCGGGTGCCGTGGGCCCGGGCGCCGTCGGTACGGCGCCGAGGTCGAAGTCGTCCGCCGCCGCCCGCGGTCCCGGTACGCGCCGCGGGCCCCGCACCTCGTCGTCGCGCCCGTTCGCGTCGTCGTCGCCGGTCACGGAGTCCGTCCGTATCCGGGCGGCGCGGACCCCTCCAGCGGGCGGGTGTTGGCGGTGGAGAGCAGCTGCAGCCCGAGCCGGAGCCGACGGCGGGCCTCGTCCTCGGTCACCCCGAGGTCGGTCGCCGTCTGCCGGTAGTCCCTGCGCTGGATGTACGCGAGCTCCAGTGCGGCCCGCAGCGGTGCGGGCATGGAGGCGACGATGTAGTCGGCGCGGGCTGCGGCCGTGGCGCGCCGCACCCGCTCCTCCAGCTCCTGCCGGGCCGCGGTGTCCTCACCCCCGTCCTGCTCGCCCTCCTCGCCGCCGTCCTCGCCCCGCGCGAACGGGGACGGTTCCGCCGCACGCAGGCGCCGCACGGACTGGCGGTGGGTGAGCCGGACCACCCAGGACCGCATCGAGCCCTGCTTGGGGTCGTACGCGTCGGGGTTCTCCCACACGTACCCGAAGACCTCGCGGGTCACCAGGTCGGCGGCCGACTCGTCGTCGAGCATCCGATGGGCCTGACTGTGGACGAGTGAGGCGAAACGGTCGTAGAACTCGCCGAGGGCCGCCGCCTCGCCGCGTGCCAGCCGTTGCTGCATCCTGCGGTCCCAGCGGGGCGGTGTGTCTTTCGCCATAGGACCCCCAGCCCTGTCCCCCTCGTCACATCGAATGTAGTCGGCGGCACTCGCCCCGCAGACGTCTTTGCGGCAAGTACGCCCAGGAGAACGCCCTGGATGGTAGGGAATACGACGTCCCGGGATGTTGGAATCGGACCTGAAGTGATCATTTCTGCCTGAAACTCGTCTGTGTCTACTTCTGTGGGTCGGTGTTTCATGGGTGCGCTGCGGGGGCAGCCGCGAGGAGGAACGGATACTTCCGGATCGTCGGATTCCCCGGAACGAGAGGCCCAGTCGAGTGACTCTGAAAGTGGCCGAGACCGAGCAGGGCGTATGGACCGTCCTGCACATACGAGGCGAACTGGACCTGGTGACGTCGCCCGCGGTCCGCCAGTCCGTCCATGACGTGGTCGCCGTCGGACGTCACGACGTGGTGCTCGACCTCTCCGAGGTGCTCTTCTGCGATTCGAGCGGCGTCAGCGTGCTGATCGCGGCCCGCCGTCTGATGCGCTCGTGCGGCGGGCGACTGCGGCTGATCCTGCCGGCCCGCGGCGCGGAGGAGGGCTCCCACGTCAACCGCGTGCTCGCCGCCCTCGGCGTGCGCCGTCTGTTCGATGTCTACCCCGACTGGGACGCGGCCGTCGACGACGGAGCCCAGCCGCTTTCGGCCTGAAACCAGCCTGCCACCCGGCGTTAAGACCAGGTTGTAACACCGGTGGCGCGCGTAAGTGACACGTGATGCCCGCAGGCGTCGTACGCTCCCCGCATGGACAGCGCAGAGTATGAGCGCAAGATCGCCTTCCGCTTCGCCGCCTTCGACCAGGACGGCAACGGATACATCGATCGCGCGGATTTCAACGCCGCCGCGGCCCGTCTGCTCGCCGAATTCGGTACGACGGCCCGCTGCGACAAGGGGCAGGCGCTCTACACCGGGGCCGAGGCGTTCTGGCAGGGCATGGCGGGCATCGCCGATGTCGACGGGGACCAGCGCGTCACCCGTGAGGAGTTCGTGGGCGGGGCCGTGAAACGGCTGCGCGACAGCCCCGAGCGCTTCGCGGAGATCGCCCGCCCGTTCCTGCGCGCGGCGATCGCCGTGGCGGACAACGACGACGACGGCGCGGCCTCGGTGCCCGCCGTGGAGCGGGCGCTGAAGGTCCTGGGCGCGAGCGAGGAGTCGGCAGGACTGGCCGCGCGGAGCCTGGACACGGACCACGACGGCAAGATCGCCGAGGACGACGCGGTCGCCGCGTTCGCCGTCTATTTCACGGTGATCGAGCCGGACGCGTAAGAGCCTGTCGGGTGCGGCCTCCCCGCCGAGACCGCACCCCGCCCCCTCACAGGTCACCGTCCGTGCGCCCGGACCCCGGCACGCGGTGAGCGACGGCGGCGACCCGTTTTCCGTCAGGAGAACTGCTCCCGCAGCCTGTACTTGAGCACCTTCCGCAACGTCTCGTTGCGCGGCAGCGCGTCCACCACCTCCAGCTGCTCCGGCAGCTTGTGCACCGCGAGCCCCTCCGTGCGCAGATACCCGGCCAGCTCCGCCAGCGTCAGCGCCCCCGCCCCGGCCAGCTGCTCGACGACCGCGCAGACGCGTTCCCCGCGCTCCTCGTCCGGCAGTCCGATCACGGCCGCGTCGGCCACCCCGGGGTGGCGGTGGAGCAGGTCCTCGATCTCCTTGGCGGAGATGTTCTCGCCCTTGCGGATGATGATGTCCTTGAGCCGCCCGGTGAGGACCAGATGGCCGCTCTCCAGGAGATGGCCGACGTCGCCGGTGACGAGGAAGCCGTCCGGGTCGAAGGCGTCCCGGGCCGCGTTCAGATAGCCCTGGCAGACGGCTTCCCCGCGGAGCCGTACCTCGCCGTCCGTCCCGTACGGCAGCGGCTTGCCGTCCTCGTCGGTGATCCGTATCTCCATGCCCTCGGGCGGCCGCCCCTCCGTCTCGGCGAGGTGCTCCACCGTGTCGTCGGGGGCGCCCATCGTGATCATGGGGACCTCGGTCATGCCGTAGCCGTGGGTGAGCTGGATGCCCATCTCCCGTACGACCGCGTAGTAGATCTCCGGCGGTTTCGGCGCCCCGCCGCCCGCCAGCAGTCGCAGCGTGGGGACCACCTTGCGCGTCGGGTCCTTGCGCTGTTCGGTCAGGAACATGGAGTAGAAGGCGGTCGAGCCGCCCGCGACCGTCACCCCGTGGCGCCGGTAGCCGTCCAGCGCCCCGTCCATCGCGAACTGCTCGAACAGGACCGCGGGGAATCCGTACAGCAGCAGCATCACGGTGTAGTCGGGCCCGGCGATGTGGGCGAACGGGAACGCCATCGAGCCGATGTCGTCGGCCGACAGATGCAGTGCGTGGGCCAGGCACGAGCCGCCCGCGATCAGACTGCGGTCGGTGTGCAGGACTCCCTTCGGGTCGGAGGTGGTCCCCGACGTCCAGTAGATCCAGCGCACCGCCGTGCCGTCCGTGGGAGGGGGCGGGAGCACGGCGGGGTCGCCGTCCGGCAGCTCCTCGTACGCCTCGAGAACCTGCGGCGGTTGCTCGAGGTCCGCGGCGATCCGGTGCGCCATCGCGGTGTGGTCGAAGCCGCGCCAGGTGCCGGGCACGGCGAAGAAGGCGGCCTTCGACTCGCGCAGCGCGAACCCCACCTCGCGGTCCCGGTAGAACGGGATGACGGGCGACTGCACGGCCCCGAGCCGGGTGAGGGCGAAGGAGAGAAGCGCCGTCTCCAGGCGGGTCGGCAGCTGCCAGGCGACGACGCTGCCGGGGCGCACCCCCAGTCCGTACAGGCCGGCCGCGACCCGCTCGCAGCGGTCGCGCAGCTCGCCGAAGGTGAGGGTGCGGTCGTCCTGGATGAGGACGGGGCGTTCCGGGGTCAGCGCGGCGCGGCGCTCGATGAGTTCCCAGAAGGTGGCCGATGCGCCCAGGGCGTGTGCGGTCTCGTTCACTGCGTTCCCCGCTCCCTCGTAGCTGACGGGTAGTCAGATGGTGCGGAGAGCGTAGAGCGCTGCGCCTTGTCGGTCCAGGGGTGCGGGGCTAGCCTGGGGGCCGAAGCAAATCTGACGGGGCATCAGATACGTGCCTTGTGCGCCGAAGGGGACACCATGACGGAACTGCCTCGGATCGTCAGCGTCGACGACCATGTGATCGAGCCGCCGCACCTCTTCTCGACCTGGCTGCCCGCCAAGTACCGCGACCGTGGCCCGCAGCCCCTCACCGCCGGGATCGGCGAGCTGGCGTACACGGGTGGCAAGTACGTCATCACCATGGACCCGGACGGGCCGCCGACCGACTGGTGGATCTACGAGGACCTGAAGTTCCCGTACAAGCGGAACATCGCCGCCGTCGGCTTCGACCGCGACGACATGACGCTGGAGGGCATCACCCGGGCCGAGATGCGGCGCGGCTGCTGGGACCCCGTCGAACGCCTCAAGGACATGGACCTCAACCATGTCGAGGCGTCGCTCTGTTTCCCCACCTTCCCGCGCTTCTGCGGCCAGACCTTCGCCGAGGCCGAGGACAAGGAGGTCGCGCTCGCCTGTGTCCGCGCCTACAACGACTGGATGGTGCAGGAGTGGTGCGGCGACAGCGGCGGCCGGCTGATCCCGCTCTGCATCATCCCGCTCTGGGACATCGACCTGGCGGTCGCCGAGATCAGGCGGAACGCCGCCCGCGGGGTGCGGGCCGTGACGTTCTCCGAGATCCCCACCCATCTCGGCCTGCCGTCGATCCACACCGGCTACTGGGATCCGTTCTTCGCCGTCTGCCAGGAGACCGGCACGGTCGTCAACATGCACATCGGGTCCAGCTCGCAGATGCCCGCCGCGTCGCCGGACGCCCCGCCCGCCGTCCAGGCCTCGCTCTCCTTCAACAACGCGATGGCCTCGATGATGGACTTCCTGTTCAGCGGAGTGCTGGTGAAGTTCCCGCAGCTGAAGCTGGCGTACAGCGAGGGCCAGATGGGCTGGATCCCGTACGCCCTGGAGCGCGCCGACGACGTGTGGGAGGAGCACCGGGCCTGGGGCGGGGTGCGCGATCTGATCCCCGAGCCGCCGTCGACGTACTACTACCGGCAGATGTTCTGCTGCTTCTTCCGCGACAAGCACGGGGTCGCGTCGCTCGACGTGGTCGGGCGGGACAACGCCACCTTCGAGACCGACTATCCGCACGTCGACTCGACCTTCCCGCACACGAAGGAGGTCGCGCTCGACCACGTCAAGGGACTGGACGACGAGACCGTCTACAAACTGATGCGCGGAAACGCGATCAGGATGCTGGACCTCGATCTCGACCGGGACCGGGGCCGGTAGTGGATCTCGCGGACACGGACGAGGAGCGGGAGTTCCGGGCGCGGCTGCGGGAGTGGCTCGCCGCTGTGCTGCCCGGGCTGCCCGCGAAGCCCGGCCCCGACGACTGGCCGGGACGGCGGGCCTACGACACCGCCTGGCAGCGCATGCTGTACGACGTCGGGTACGCGGGGCTGCACTGGCCCGTCGACGCGGGCGGGCGGGGTGCCACCCCCACCCAGCACCTGATCTTCCTGGAGGAGACGGAGCGGGCCGGGGCGCCGTACGTCGGCGCGAACTTCGTCGGGCTGCTGCACGCGGGTCCCACGATCGCGGCCGAGGGCACGGCCGGGCAGCGCGCCCGCTGGCTGCCGCCGGTGCTGCGCGGCGACGAGATCTGGTGCCAGGGGTTCAGCGAGCCGGAGGCGGGCTCCGACCTGGCCTCGCTCCGGACCCGGGCGGTCCGGGACGGCGACCACTACGTCGTCACCGGCCAGAAGATCTGGACCTCGCACGCGGAGGTCGCCGACTGGTGCGAGTTGCTCGTGCGGACGGATCCGGCGGCGCCGAAGCACCGTGGGATCAGCTGGCTCGCGATGCGGATGGACGCCCCCGGCGTCACCGTCCGGCCGCTGCGTACGCTCGCCGGATCCACCGAGTTCGCCGAGATGTTCCTCGACGAGGTGCGGGTGCCGGTCTCCCACCGGGTCGGCGCCGAGAACGACGGCTGGCGGGTCACCATGGTCACCCTCTCCTTCGAACGCGGTACGGCGTTCGTCGGCGAGGTCGTCGCCTGCCGCCGCACCCTGAGCGCCCTGGCCGCCGAGGTGCGGCGCAGCGGCCGCTGGGACGACCCGGTGCTGCGCAGGACGCTCGGCAGGCTGAACGCGGAATTCCGGGCGCTGTGGCGGCTCACCCAGTGGAACGTCGCCGAGGCCCAGCGCAGCGGCGGCGTCCCCGGCACCGGCGGCTCGGTCTTCAAGCTGCGGTACTCGCAGGCCCGCCAGGAGCTGTACGACGCGGCCGCGGAGGTGCTCGGCGCCGACGGGGCCGATCTGGACCGGGAATGGGTCCTGGACCGGCTGACCTCGCTCTCGTACACGATCGCCGCGGGCACCTCGCAGATCCAGCAGAACATCGTCGCCGAGCGGATCCTCGGCCTGCCGAAGGGGCGCTGAGCGGACTGTGGACTTCCAGCTTTCGGACGACCAGCGGGCGCTGCGGGCAGGGATGCGGGAGCTGCTGACCGGCCGCTTCGGCAGGGACCGGATGCGGGCCGCGCTCGACGCGGGCGTGGCCGTCGACCGGGGGATGTGGGGGGAGCTGGGCGCGGCCGGGTTCTTCGCGCTGCGGCTGGCCGAGGCGGACGGCGGTGTGGGGCTCGGGCTGCCCGAGTCCGTGCTCCTGTTCGAGGAGGCGGGGCGGGTGCTGCTGCCCGGACCGCTGGCGGCCACGCATCTCGCCGCGGGCGCGGTGGGGGCGGTGAAGGGGGCGGCGGACGGCGGGGCGGTGGTCGCGGTGCTGGACGAGGGGCGGCCGGTGGCCCATCTGGAAGCGGCGGACGCGCTGATCGCCCTGGGCCCTGTCCGGCCGGGAGGGGTGGCGCGGGTCCTGGAGGGGGACGTCTTGCGGGAGCTCGTACGGACGGCGCGTCCCGTACGGTCACTCGACCCGCTCACGCCCCTGCACCGTGTGACGGCGGGCGTGGAGGACGGGGTTCCGCTGCCCGGTGCGACGCCGCTCCGGCTCGAAGGCGCACTGCTGGCCGCTGCCGAGCAGCTCGGCAGCGCCGCCAGGACCACCGAGATGGCCGTCCAACACGCCCGTGAGCGCGAGCAGTTCGGATCGCCGATCGGCGCCTTCCAGGCGGTCAAGCACCTGTGTGCCCAGATGCTGGTGCGCGCCGAGGTTGCCCGCACGGCGGTGTACGCGGCAGCGGTGACCGCGGACCCGGCCGAGATCGCGGGCGCCAAGCTGCTCGCCGACGAGGCGGCCGTCCACAACGCACGGGACTGCCTCCAGGTGCACGGCGGCATGGGCTTCACCTGGGAGGCGGACGTTCATCTGCACCTCAAGCGGGCGTGGCTGCGGGCCGGGGAGTGGCTGAGGGCGGCAGAGGCCGAGGAGGCCCTTGCGGCAGATCTGTGCCGAGTGCACGCATGTGACGCGGGAGACCTCTGAGGCTCACGCTGCGGAGTTACTCAGTGCAGTCGGTAAGCGCCGATACCGGCTTGTGTCCTTTGCGTGATTCGTCACGGGCCGCAGTTGCCGTCTGCTCGGGTACGCTCCGTGGGATGCGAGTGGTTCTGGAACCGGGCGATCCGGGTGTTGCCCGTACGGCGACTCCGGTCCGGACGAGGTGCCCTGCTCGCGTTTCACGCAGAAGTGCTGGGCCTGCCCGGGGAGCGTTCCCCACGGCTTCGGTGCGCTGCTGTTCGACTCCCCGCGACGCGCGTCGCACAGTATGCACCACGCGTACTCCTTCGCGCTGGAATATGCCCGAAGCGCTTGTTGCGGTGACTGTATGTCAACCATGCTGCCTCGTAAGGGAATCACGTTCCGTGACCCTGAGGAGGCGCGAGGCGATGTGTCCGCCGGTTCGGATGGTGTGAGCGGTGCAGGTGCTTCAGGTTCAGCTGGAGGTCGGTCCGGATCCCGCGGAGGTCGGGCGGGCCCGTAGGTGGGCGCGGTCGAGACTGGTCGGGTCCGGGATAAGAGACGACGAGCCGCTGGCCGAGACGCTCATCCTGCTGATCTCGGAGCTGGTCACCAACGCGGTCGTCCACACCGGCTGTCCGGCCGTGCTGCGCATGCTGTTCGGCGCGACGGGAGCGGCCGGGACGGCCGGGACCGTACGGGTCGAGGTGGCCGACACCAGCTGCCGCCCGCCGCAGCAGCGGCACGCGGAGGGCGAGGACACCGGCGGTCGCGGCCTGGAGCTGGTCGACGGCCTCGCCGACCGCTGGGGCTGGCAGCCGGAGGGCGCCGGAAAGCGGATCTGGTGCGAGGTGGACCGGGGCGCGCCGGTCGTGCAGATGCAGGCGGGCGCGCACGGTCCGAGCATGCCGGGCATCGGCGCCCAGAGCACGGGCCCGTACGAACCGTCGCGCGCCGTCACGCATCGCGCGTAGCAGCCGGAACGTCCTGGAACGTTCCTGGCGGTGGCCGGTCAGAGAAGGGCGACCGGGGCGACCGGCGTGCCGGTGGCGCCGACGAACGGTTCCGGCATCGCGGAGAGCAGGAAGCCGTAGCGCCTCTCCTCCGCACAGGCTGTGGACAACGTCTCCAGGTTCCAGTTCTGGCCCTGCAGCATGCCCATCTCAACCAGATCGAGCGCGTGCACTCCCAGCCACAGGTCCTCGATCTCCGCGGGGAAGATCTCGAAGGTCAGCGTGTCATTGGCGACCGCGGCGACATCGCGGGCATGGAACCACTCGGGCGTCCGGATCGACAGGCCGGGTGACGGATAGGCGTACGCGTGCTTGTCGCCGGCCAGATACACCTGGACCTGCCCGGTGCGTACGAGCACGATGTCCCCGGCCCGGACCCGGATCCCGGCGAACTCCTCCGCCGCGTCGAGGTCTTCCGGGGTGACGGCGTGGTCGCCGGGCAGCCGGTCGACACCGTGGGCGCGTGCCACGTCCAGCAGGACGCCGCGCGAGACGAGGTGCGGGGGCTTGTCGATCCCGCTGAACTCGGCGCCGCCGTGCGCGGTGACAGTGGTGGCGGGACGGCCGTTGTAGATCTTCCCCGAGTGCGAGGCGTGCGTGAGCGCGTCCCAGTGGGTGGCCGCCTGCAGGCCGAGTGTCACGACGTCGTCGCTGGTCGCGACCGTACCCGGGCCGAAGAGCTCCTGGTTGATCTGGACCATGGCGTGCAGTGGGTTGACCCGCCCCGGAATCAGTCCACTCTGCACACCGTCCTGCTGGAGCGGGAGCGCGAGAGGGATCCGCTGCCCCGTGCGGACGGTGGCCGCCGCGTCCCGCACCACCGCGTCGGTGATCAGGTTGAGCGTCCCGATCTCGTCGTCCGCGCCCCAGCGCCCCCAGTTGTTCACGCGCTTCGCGATCTCGTGGAACTCGGCGGGCAGGGACATGAGGGCCTCCTCGAATCGGTGGGGCGCCGGGTCTTGTGCTGACGGAGCCGACTGCCCATAAAATCTAACGGTCCGTCAGAAACCGCGGGAAGGGGCCGGGCATGGGGAACTTCTTGGCAGGCAAGGTGGTGGCCGTGACCGGCGCCGGCCGTGGCATCGGACGGGCCGTCGCGATCGCCGCTGCGGCGGAGGGGGCCAGGGTCGTCGTCAACGACTACGGCGTCTCCGTCGGGGGCGGCGAGCCGACCAGTGCGATAGCCGAGTCCGTCGTCAAGGAGATCGAGGCGGCGGGCGGCGAGGCGGTCGCGGTCGCCGACGACATCTCCACGATGGAGGGCGGCCGGCGCGTCGTTGACACGGCGCTGGCGCGGTTCGGGCGGATCGACGGGGTCGTGTGCGTGGCCGGGATCCTCCGCGAACGGATGCTGTTCAACATGTCCGAGGAGGAGTGGGACCCGGTTGTCGCCACCCACCTCAAGGGCACCTTCACCGTCTTCCGCGCGGCCTCGGCGGTGATGCGGAAGCAGGAGGGGGGCGGCACGCTGATCGGCTTCACCAGCGGCAACCACCAGGGCAGCGTCGCCCAGGCGAACTACAGCGCCGCGAAGGGCGGCATCATCTCGCTGGTCCGCAGCGCGGCGCTCGGCCTGCACAAGTACGGCGTCACGGCGAACGCGGTCGCCCCGGTGGCCCGGACCCGGATGTCCGCGAACGTCCCGATGGAACTCAAGGAGATCGGCGAGCCGGAGGACGTTGCCGCACTCGTCGTCTACCTGCTCAGTGAGCGGGCCCGCGAGGAGAAGATCACCGGCCAGGTGTACACGATCGCGGGTCCCAAGATCGCTGTCTGGGCCCAGCCGAGGGAGTTGCGGGCCGGGTACGCGGAGGGGGCGTGGACCCCGGAGAGAATCGCCGACTTCCTGCCGGGGACGGTGGGGGTGGACCCGATGCCGATGCTGGCGCAGCTGGAGGCGATGGCGGCCGCCGCGGCGGCGAAGGCGAGGCCCAACGCGTGACCTCCCACCGGGGCTTCCGCCCCGGACCCCGCTCCTCAGACCGACCGGCAATTGGGGGCGGCGTCACGGGGCTGGGGCACGCACCTCGCGGCGTTGTCGTCAATCACCATGGCTCCTTCCCCAAGCTCTCGGCTTCGTTCGAGCAGGGGAGACCCCATCTGGCTCAATCCTCCGCCTTGCGATGCACGCACCCCAGCCCCGCTCCTTCACCCACCCCCCAATTGCCGGTCGGTCTCAATCGCCGGAGCGGCTGGATTTCCACCCGACCCCGAGGAGTGGACGTGGACTTCGCGTTCGAGGCAACGGACGACGCCTTCCGTCAGGAGGTCCGGTCCTGGCTGCAGGCGCACCTCACACAGCCCTGCACCGCCGAGGGCGGCCGCGCCTGGGAGCGCGAGCTGGGCCGCGGCGGCTGGATCGGCCTCGGCTGGGACAGCGGGGCGGCCGGCTACGGAAACCGGCAGGCCACCCTCACCCAGCAGGTCGTCTGGGCCGAGGAGTACGCCCGCGCCCATGCTCCCGCCCGCGTCGGCCACATCGGCGAGAACCTCCTCGCCCCCACCCTCCTCGCGTATGGCACCGACGCACAGAAGCAGCGTTTCCTCCCCGCCATCGCCCGCGGCGAAGAGCTCTGGTGCCAGGGCTACAGCGAACCCGGCGCCGGCTCCGACCTCGCCGGCGTACGCACCAACGCCGAACGCGACGGCACCGGCCGCCGCACCGTCACCGGCCAGAAGATCTGGACCTCGCTCGCGCGGGACGCCGACTGGTGTTTCGTCCTCGCCCGCACCACCCCCGGCTCACAGCGCCACCACGGACTTTCGTTCCTGCTCGTTCCGATGGACCAGCCGGGCCGTGTCGAGGTGCGGCCGATCCGCCAGATGTCCGGGACGAGCGAGTTCAACGAGGTCTTCTTCGACGGCGCGCTCGCCGAGGAGCTCGTCGGCGGCGAGGGCAACGGCTGGACCGTCGCCATGGGCCTCCTCGCCCTGGAGCGCGGTGTCTCCACCCTCGTCCAGCAGATCGGCTTCGCCGCCGAACTGGACCGCGTGGTCCGCGCCGCCGTCGACAGCGGCGCGGTCACCGACCCCGTACTGCGCGAGCGGCTCGTCCGTCAGTGGGCGGAGCTGAAGACCATGCGCTGGAACGCCCTGCGCACCCTGGGCGGTTCGGGCGACGCGGGCGCCCCCAGCGTCGCCAAGCTGCTCTGGGGCGGTTGGCACCGACGTCTCGGCGAACTCGCCGTGGAGATCAGGGGCGCCGCCGGAGCCGTGGGTCCGGACGACTGGTCGCCCACCACCCCGTACGAACTCGACGAAGCGCAGCGCCTGTTCCTGTTCACCCGGTCCGACACCATCTACGGCGGCTCGGACGAGATCCAGCGGAACATCATCGCCGAGCGGGTGCTCGGCCTACCGAGGGAGCCGAGATGAGAGGCGTCGTCTTCGACGGCAAGCAGACCGAGGTCGTCGACGACCTGGAAATACGCGACCCGGGCCCGGGCGAGGTGCTGGTCGCGGTGGCCGCCGCGGGCCTGTGCCACAGCGATCTGTCCGTCGTCGACGGAACCATTCCGTTCCCGCTGCCGGTGGTCCTCGGGCATGAGGGCGCGGGTGTGGTGGAGGCGGTCGGCGCGGGCGTCGTCCATGTCGTGCCCGGCGACCACGTCGCGCTCTCCACCCTGGCCAGCTGCGGCGCGTGCGCCCAGTGCGACCGGGGCCGGCCGACGATGTGCCGAAAGGCGATCGGGATGCCGGGGCAGCCGTTCTCCCGGGGCGGCACGCCGCTGTACCAGTTCGCGTCCAACTCCGCGTTCGCCGAACGGACCCTGGTCAAGGCCGTGCAGGCGGTGAGGATTCCGGCGGACATCCCGCTGGCCTCCGCGGCCCTGATGGGCTGCGGCGTGGTGACGGGCATCGGAGCCGTACTCAACCGGGCGAAGGTCGACCGCGGCGACACGGTCGTCGTGATCGGCACCGGTGGCATCGGGCTCAATGTGATCCAGGGCGCCCGGATCGCGGGCGCGCTGACAATCGTCGCGGTGGACACCAACCCGGCGAAGGAGGCGGTGGCGCGGCAGTTCGGCGCGACACACTTCCTGACGTCGACGGAGGGCGTACGCGAGATCCTGCCCACCGGCGCCGACCACGCCTTCGAGTGCGTGGGCCGTACGGAACTGATCCGGCAGGCGATCGACCTGCTGGACCGGCGCGGCCAGGCGATCCTGCTGGGCGTCCCGGCGGCGACGGCGGAGGCGTCGTTCCTGGTCTCGTCGATGTACCTGGACAAGTCGATCCTCGGCTGCCGGTACGGCTCCTCGCGCCCGCAGCGCGACATCGCGCTCTACGCGGAGCTGTACCGGACCGGTCGCCTCATGCTCGACGAACTGGTCACGGAGACGTACCCGGTGGAGGACTTCGCGAAGGCGGCGGACGACGCGCACCACGGAAGGGTGGCGCGCGGGGTGCTGGTCTTCTAGGGCCCGTCCTGGGGATCCGAAAGGCCCTGGGGCCGGCGCTCCCCCGCCCTCACCGGCCCCCGACCGTCGCCCGGAACGTCCGCCGGTACACCGTCGGCGACACCCCCAGCGCCGCCTGGATGTGCTGCCGCAGTGATGTCGCCGTGCCGAACCCCGCCGCGCGCGCCACCTGGTCGATCGACAGGTCCGTGGACTCCAGCAGCCCCCGCGCCCGCTCCACCCGCTGCTGGGTCAGCCACTGCCCGGGGCTGATCCCGACCTCCTCACGGAACCGGCGTGTGAACGTCCGTACGCTCATCGACTCCTGCTGCGCCATGTCGCGCAGCAGGATCGGCCGGTCCAGCCGGCCGAGCGCCCAGGCTCGCGCACCGGTCGTGGTCGCGGACTGTGCCTCGGGGACGGGGCGCCGGATGTACTGCGCCTGCCCGCCGTCGCGGTGCGGTGGCACGACCGTGCGGCGGGCGACGTCGTTGGCGACGGCCGTGCCGTGGTCGCGGCGCACGATGTGCAGACACAGGTCGATGCCGGCGGCGACCCCGGCGGATGTGAGGACGTCCCCGTCGTCGATGAACAGGACGTCCGGGTCGACCTGGACCTGCGGGAACAGCTGCTGGAAGTGGTCGGCGGAGGACCAGTGCGTGGTGGCGGGGCGCCCGTCGAGGAACCCGGCGGCGGCGAGGACGTAACTGCCGGTGCAGATCGAGACGAGCCGGGTGCCCGGCCTGATGTACGCGAACGCCGCGGCGAGTTCGCCCGACAGCCTGCCCTCCTCGTAGACGGGGCCGAGTTCGTACGAGGCGGGGATGACGACCGTGTCGGCGGTGGCCAGTGCTTCGGGGCCACGCTCGACCGTGATCGTGAAGTCCGCGTCGGTGGAGACCGGTCCCGGTGGGCGGACGGAACAGGTAACGACTTCGTACAGTTTCCGGCCCTTGTCGTGCGGCTCGGAACTGAACGCCCGGCCGAATATCCTTTGGGGGATGCCGAGTTCGAACGGGAGCAGCCCGTCGAGGGCGAGGACGACGACTCTGTGCTTCACGGCAGGGCTCCCTTCACCCCTAGTGGTATAGACCATAAACTGATACATGTCACCGATGTGAAGGAAAAGTCAGCAGAGCACGAGTGCATTCCCGGCACGGCCCGCGCGAACGCACCCTCGCAGTCGTCCCCCTCGGATTCGTCGGCCGCCCTGCCGCCCCTGGATGCGCGCCTGGACGGCGAACGACCGGGAAGCGAGCTCTGGAACCGTAACTTCCGGCTCTTCTTCATCGCCCGGACCGCCGCACTCTTCGGCGACGGCATGATCCCGGTGGCGCTCACCGCGGGTCTGCTGGGAGCCGGTCGCCCGCACGCGTCCGTCGGCTTCGCGCTGGCCGCCTGGATGGGACCGCTGGCGCTCTTCGTGCTCTTCGGCGGCGTGCTGGCGGATCGTTTCACCCCGCGTCGAATGATGATCATCGCCGATGCGCTGCGGCTGGTCGGGGCGTCGGTGCTCGCCGTCTCCTTCGCGACCGGCAACCCGCCGCTGTGGGTGGTGTACGCACTGAGCGCGGTGGCCGGCGTCGGTGCCGCGCTCTTCCAGCCCGGCGTCGCATCGACCGTGCCCCGGGTGTCGCTGGACGTGCAGCGCGGCAACGCGGTGCTCCGGGTCTCCGAGGCGCTGATGACGATGGCGGGCCCGGCCTTCGCGGGACTTCTGGTCGGACTGGCGAGCGCCGGAGCGGTGTATGCGGCGAACGCGGCGACGTTCGCGGTCTCCGGCGTCTGCCTCTTCCTGCTGCGGCTCGCCCCGATGCCGTCCGACGCGACGCAGCGCGGCACGTTCGTCGCCGAACTGGTCGACGGGTGGCGAGAGTTCAAGGCCCGCAGCTGGCTGTGGGGGGTGATCGCGATCTGGACCGTGTACGGATTCACCGTGATCGGCCCGATGCTCCCGCTGACCGCGGTCGAGGTCACCGAGGCGCACGGCTCGGGGACGTACGGCGTGATGATGGCGGTGAACGGCGCGGGCAGCGTGGTCGGCGGACTGCTGGCCCTGCGGCTGAGACCGCGCCGTCCGCTCGCGGCGGGTGCGATCGCGCTGACCGGGGTGTGCGTGAACCTGGTGGTGCTGGGGCTCGGGCTTCCGGTGTCCGCGCTGGGGGTCGGGCAGTTCGTGGCGGGCGGGGTGTTCGCGTTCTGGCTGGTGATGTGGTCGACGACGGTCCAGACACACGTCCCGCCGGAGGCTCTGAACCGGCTGCACGCGTACGACGTGGCGGGCTCCCTGCTGATGCTGGCCGCGGGCCGGGCACTGGCGGGACCGGTCGCGGACGCGGTGGGCGCTTCCGAGGTGCTGCTGGCCGGAGCGGTGATCAACGCACTGGTGGTGGGTGTGCTGCTGGTGGCCCGCCCGATCCGCCGCCTGGAGCGGATCGGGTGAGCCGGGCGACCGCGCCCCGACCGTCAGCGCTTCTGCCGGTCCCGCTCCTCGGACTTCTGCATCTCGATGACCTGGAAGACATGCGCACTGGTCTGCCTGCGCACACTGCCACCGACGAGCAATGCGGAACCGAGGACGGACAGCGGCCCGGAGATCGCCAGGACGGTGAGCTGCTTGGGCAGCTCCGACACCACCGTGCACTGCATCGTGACGCGGTAGCAGTACGCGTCCGCCTGATCCACCAGCAGGAACGCCAGCCAGATCCACAGCCCGACGGCCATGAGAAGCAGCCCGGCGCCCCACACCTGCATCAGTGCGGAACGGTGATGGAACTGCTGGCGCGCGACCCATTGCATGAGATCCCCCGGTTCGATCGGCTCGTCCGTCTCATCCGGCCGGATGCGCGTACGCCCCGGCCGACGGGTGATCGTACGCCTCCCTCGATGGCCCGATCCCTGCGAACCATGTCCCTCCGGCCACTCGTGAGAGCACGCCCCGAGGCCGGATGCTGGGTGACGTGACCCAGACAACCGAGAGCGCGGCCGCCCGGGACGAGGACCGCCCGGCCGACCGCACACCGTCCCGCGGGCCCTCCCGCCTGCGCATCCACCGCGCCTGGATCGTCGCCGTCGTCACGTTCGTGACGATCATCGGCGGCGCCGCGTTCAACTCCCTGCCCGGCCTCCTCATCGACCCGCTGCACACGGAGTTCGGCTGGTCGCGCGGGGAGATCGGGCTGGCCGTCTCGATCGACATGGCGCTGTACGGACTGACCGCGCCGTTCGCCGCCGCGCTGATGGACCGGTTCGGTATCCGCCGGGTCGTCGTCGTGGCCCTGACCACGGTCGCGGCGGGGGCGTTCGCCAGTGTCTGGATGACGGCCTCCTGGCAGCTGATGATCTATTGGGGGCTGCTCGTCGGCCTCGGCACCGGCTCGATGGCGTTGGCTTTCTCGGCCACGGTCACCAACCGCTGGTTCGTCGCCAGACGCGGCCTGGTCACCGGCATCCTCACCGCGGCCGGCGCCTCCGGTCAGCTGATCTTCCTGCCGCTGTGCGCATGGATCGTCGAGGAGCACGGCTGGCGCCCGGCCTCGGTCACCGTCGCGCTGGCCGCGCTCGTCGTCGTCCCGTTCGTCTGGCTGCTGATGCGTGACCACCCGGCCGATGTGGGCCTGGCCCCCTACGGCGGCGCGTACGTCGAGAAGCCGGCGCCCGCCCGGGGTGCGGCGGCCCGTACCGTACGCGTCCTGGTCGACGCCGCCCGCACCGGACCGTTCTGGCTGCTCGCGGGCACGTTCGCGATCTGCGGCGCCTCGACCAACGGTCTGATCCGTACGCACTTCGTGCCGTCGGCCCACGACCACGGCATGCCCATTACGGCAGCCGCCTCGCTGCTCGCCGTCATCGGGGTCTTCGACATCATCGGCACGGTCTTCTCCGGCTGGCTCACCGACCGCTTCGACGCCCGCCGACTCCTCGCCGTCTACTACGCGTTGCGCGGCATCTCGCTGCTCTTCCTGCCGATGCTGATGGCGCCGACGGTGCACCCGCCGATGGTCTTCTTCATCGTGTTCTACGGCCTGGACTGGGTGGCCACGGTCCCGCCGACGCTGGCGCTCTGCCGCGAGCAGTACGGCGAGGACAGCGCGATCGTCTTCGGCTGGGTCCTCGCCTCCCACCAGGTGGGCGCGGCACTGGTGGCGTTCCTCGGCGGTGTGGCACGCGATGTGTTCGGCTCGTACGACATGGTCTGGTACGCGTCGGGGGCACTGTGCGCGACGGCGGCGCTGATGGCGCTGGTGATCCGGCGGAAGGCGGAGCCGGTGGTGGCCGCTCGGTGACCGGCTCGGCCTTCCGCCGGACACAAGGGCCCACTCACCCGCTGAAGCGCCCGAACGCCCCCCGGTGGAACAGCAGTGGACCGTCCCCGTCCGACGCTCCCAGTGCCTCCACCCGACCGACCACGATCAGATGGTCGCCGCCCGGGTGGACGGCCTGGATGCGGCAGTCGATCCAGGCGGGCACGGAGTCAAGCATCGGCGACCCGGTCACAGGGGCGGCCTCGTACGCCACCCCGGCGAACTTGTCGGTACCGCTCGCCGCGAACCCCCGGCACAGCGCGCCCTGCTCCGCGCCCAGGATGTTGACGCAGAACGCCCCGGCGCGGGCGATGCGCGGCCAGGTCGTCGACGTACGGGCGACCATGAAGGTGACCAGCGGCGGGTCGAGGGAGAGCGAGGCGAACGACTGGCAGGCGAACCCCGCAGGGCCGTCCGCGTCGCCCGGGTCGTGGGCGGTGATGACGGTGACGCCGCTGGCGAAGTGGCCCAGCACGCGGCGGAATTCGCCCGGATCGACCGGTAGCCGTTCGTCGTCGGCGACGGCCCGCAGATCGGGGCGCGGCAGCGGATCGACCGGCGCCGGGCCGGCGGTCGTGGCGGCGCCGACGGACCTGAGGTACCGGACGGCGGTGGCGGCCATGCCTGCGTGTCCCATCACGCTTTCCATTGAAACTGACGATGCATCAGATAGGAAGGGTGGGGAAGAGGGTTCCGGGCGCGAAAGGCCGCGAGTCCCGACGCTGAGCCGGGCCGAGGTGCGCTCCCCGGGTGCGCGAGGATACGCGGGGACACCGAACCCGCCCGGGCCGGGGCCGGGGTGAGTCTTCAGGGTCAGCTTCCGGCGGCGTACGTCACGAAGTGCGCCCATGCGTCGGGGGCTACGGTGAACCGGGGCCCTGCGCCTGGCGTGTCGCGCCGCGTCAGGGCAGGCGGGACCATCCCGTGGGCCCGGCAGTGGAGCGGATCGCGGGATGGTGGTCGAGGCAGGTCAGAGTGGTCGGGTCGTGGCGACCATGCGTCCCGCGTGGTCCATCACGGAGATGGACCGGATGTCGGGAAGGTGCAGGGCACTCGCCCCCGTCACGGCGGCGCTGCCGTTGGGAGTGATCGCCCAGGTGGCCGCCTGCTCCTTGTGGCCGTCCACCGAGGAGACCTGGAGGATGAAGGGTCCTGGTCCTCCTGCGGGCAGGTCGGCCAGGGTGACGCTCACCGCCGTGCCCCAGGGCTTGGCCGTGAGCGTGGCACGGCCGGACACGGAGTACCCGGCGGCCGAGGTGAAGGCCGTGGACGGGCCGGTCGACTGCCGGAACGGCAGCATCGACCCCAGTCCGAGCCCGGCAACCACGATCAAGGCCGCAGCCACTGCCAGCCACTGCCGACGAGCCCGGCGCCTGCTTGCGACGTCGGCGGCGCGGACCTGCTCCAGCAGGCGGTCGAGCCCGGTCGGCGAAGCCGGGGGCGCCGCATCGGTGTCGGCCTCGCGCGTGGCCTGGCGACGGGGTGCGGACATGCCCGGGGCGCGGCGGAGCAGTCCGGCCAGCGGGGCCGAGCGCGCGAGCTCGTCACGGCATTCCTGGCACGTGGGCAGGTGGGACTCCAGGACGCGGCGGTCGGTCTCGCTGAGACCGCCCAGCACATACGCGCCGATCAGCATGCGCACGTCATCATGGTCGGTGCTCACCGTAGAACTCCCATTTCTTCAAAGGCTGCGCGCAGGTTGCGTACGGCGTAGTAGGCGCGGGACTTGACCGTTCCCTCCGGGATCGTGAGCCGTGACGCGGACTCGGCGGTGGTCAGCCCCTCGAAGTACAGCGCCTGGATCACGTCACGATGCTCGCTGGACAAGCGTTCCAACGCTGCGGCAATCACGTGTCCCTCCAGCGCCGCCTCCACATCATCGGCAGAAGGTACAGCCGCGAGTGCCTCGTCGTCGTAGAGCGGTTCCGGACGCCGCTGCTCAGCGCGCCAGCTGTCGGTGAGCACGTTGCGGGCGATCGTGAAGAGATAGGAGCGGATGGTGGTGTGGCGTGGCTCGATCTTGGTGATGCTCCGCCACGCCCGCAGCAGCGTCTCCTGCACGACGTCCTCCGCCTGCTCAGGACTGCGCACGTACCTGCGCACGAAGGAGAGAAGCACATCGTGGTGCTCGGTGTACAACGCAGTCATCAACTGTTCGTCCGGCGTCACGCTCGATGTCCTCGTCTCGCAGGCTGGGGTCGCTTGGAGCGCCGCCGGGCCCGAACTGCGGGCGGCGGACAGTCCGCGCCCCGGCGAGGCGCGGAACCAGATCCGATCCATCCGACTCACTTCCAGGCATGACCGCACCGGCTGCGCCGT
This sequence comes from Streptomyces sp. NBC_01669, assembly GCF_026339735.1. GTDB lineage: Bacteria > Actinomycetota > Actinomycetes > Streptomycetales > Streptomycetaceae > Streptomyces > Streptomyces yanii. The sequence goes on along the minus strand of NZ_JAPEQG010000001.1, from coordinate 4,098,026 downwards.
CGTCGAGGACGGCTGCGACATGCGGCTTCTTGTGTTCTGAGGCACTGATCGTGTGCCCCTGCCGCTACGTATACGACGAGCTGGGGGTTCAAGTTCACCCGCAGGCAGCGCACGAACTCAGGTTCTCGCCGTCCGTTGGAACGAAGGCCTGCCGGCGCTCTTTGCAGCAGGGGTGTGCACGGGAGCGCGGACGCGGGTCGGGCGTCGAGACCATGGGCGCGCCGGACGGCATCCTGCGTCCCCGCAGCCTTGACGGACACCGGATGATCCGACCTTGTGCGACTTGGTCGACCTGCGGGCTGAACCGGGTGCCGCAGGTGGTCGTACACATGACCGTAAGCCTCCCAACACTCAGGAGAACAAGTCATGAGGAAGAAGAAGCTCGGCTGGTCCCTCGGCGCGGGTACGGCCATGATCCTCGGCCTGGGCGTCGCGGCCTCCGGGCTGTCCAGCGCGAACGCCTCGAGCCTGGACACGTCCGCCTCCACCGCCAGGCACCCGGTCACGGTGGAGGTCCTCTCACCCAAGCGCGGGGACAGCGCGGGTGTGGAGGGCAAGGGCTGGATCGTGGACCTGAAGCTCTCCTTCCGGGGCAAGACCTTGGCCCAGACCGGCTTCGACGGGCTCCAGCTCACCGGCCCGGCCGCGCACAACAACATCGCCCCCTTCCCCGGCACGTTTTCCACCGGCCAGGACGACAAGATTCCTGGACTGGTCGTGCTGGACTCCACCACCAACAGCACCCTCCCCGGCTTCTCCGGGCCCGGCACCAACCTGGCCAACCTGTTCAACCTCTCCGGCGTCACCGACCGCACCCCGCACAAGACCGAACTGTGGGACACCTGGATCGTCGGCGCCCCCATCGTGGGGCAGAACGTCGACACCACCCTGACCGTGGCCGTCGTCGACGACCTCAACCACGACGGCGTCTACAACGACGCACCCGGCGTCGTGAAGGACCTCAACGGCGATGGGAAGATCGATGCCAAGGACCTGGATCTGATGGGCGTCGCCTCCAACGTCGTCACCGTCCCCTTCCACATCAACGCCGACCCCGCCTGAGAGCCTGCATGCCAGGGCGTGGCCGCCCGATCAGAGGTCACCCGACACCTTCTGAACCCCGCCAGGTCAGGAGGGCGCCGCTGCTGAGCCTGTGAACACCTGCACGTGTGCCGCAGTGCGCGCCGGCGCTGATGAGACGGAGCGACGACGATGTCGTCTCGCCCGTCTTCGTCTGCTGCTCCGTATGCGGCCCCCTGCGGACACCCGTTACCCGGCTGCAGACATGTCCGGGCACTTCCTGGGCTCGCCGGATACATCATTGCCGGCGCCCGCCCGGCCACGCCGAAGACCACCCCTGCCTGCGGCGGCGTCCCCGCACGGCACCGAGCTTCGCAGGTTCCCGGGCCAAGGCCCCACGGCTTCGTCCGGGAACCTGCTGCGGCCTGTGCAAGGTCCTCGATTCTCTGCGTCCCGTCGCACATGACTGCCAGACGGACGGGCCGACACCCGGCCCCCCACCCCACCATGAGGAGCTACTTCCATGAACTCCCCGCAGACCCGTGTGGCCCTGGCGGCCTCCACGGCACTGCTGGTCGCCTCCGGCGCAGCGCCGAGCGTCGCCGCCGCCCCTGCGCCTGGGCACGGTCGCACCTCCGTGGCGCTCGCCTGGTACGACACCACGGCCGACACGATCGCGGCGGCCGGCTCATCACTCCCTCCGGTGACCAACAGCCGTACCTGGGCGATCAGTTGGGTCGCGGCGGCGCGGGCCTTGCAACAGGTGCCGTCTGGGGTCGACCGCCAGGACTACCAGGACGCGGCGCTGGCCGCCGCGGTGCACCGCGCCCTGGTCGAGCTGGTGCCCACCCGCGCCCCGGAGCTGGATGCCGCCCTGCAACAGACCCTGGATCAGACCCCCGACGGCCCGGCCGAGACCTTGGGCGCCGCAGCCGGCGAACGCCAGGCGCTCGAGGCCCTGCACGACCGTGAGAGAGACGGCCTCGACGCGGCCTCGGTGAATGCCCCATTCACCGTGCCGCCGGCCGCGCCAGGCGTCTGGCAACCCACCCCGCCCGCGTTCGCCCCCGCCATCCAGAACGGCACCCGGTTCGCCCGGCCCTTCCTGCTGCAAAGCGCCGGCCAGTTCCGACTGCCCGCGCCTCCCGCTCCGACGTCCAAGCGGTACCAGACCGACCTGAAGGAGGTTCGAGACTTCGGCGAGCTGAACAGCACCGTGCGCACCGCGTGGCAGACCGACACGGCCAACTTCTGGTTCGACTCCTCGCCGGCCCTGTGGACCAAGCCGATTCGCGTCGCGCTCGCCGCCACCTCCCACCAGCCGCTGCGCAAGCAGGCCGAACTCGTCGCCCTGGCCAACGCCACGCTGGTGGACACCCAGATCGCCACCTCCGACAGCAAGTACACGTACCCGCTGTGGCGCCCCGTCACCGCGATCCGAACAGGCGTCGGCGAGGTCCCTGCCGACCCGTCATGGAGCCCGCTGCACACCACCCCGGCGCACCCGGACTACCCCAGCGGCCACAACACCTACGCGGGCGCGGCGGAAACCGTTCTCACCGCCCTCGCAGGACCGCGCACGGCCCCGTTCACCCTGACCAGCGGCACCGCACCAGGCGTCGTCCGTACCTACACCGCATGGCACCAGCTCACGCTGGAGAACATGGACGCGCGGGTCTGGCTGGGCATCCACACCCGACTCGCGGACGAGGCCGGAGTCACACTGGGTACCGATGTCGCCAGGTACGGCCTGAACCACGCACAGGCGCTGTTCCGCGAGCACTGAATCAGCCAGGCGAACACCGCCTCGACCGTGCGCAAGTCCCTGCTCCGTTGCCAGTCGCCCGTGGACCGCTCCTGACCGGCCGACCCGGTGCTCCCCCTGCACCGGGCGGCCACCCGATCAGCCAACCATCACCACCCTCGAACACCTGGTGAGCGCGGTTGTGACGGTGTCGTCGGGGTCCCTCTCCTTCGATCGGGTGGAGGCCGCAGCTGAAGTCTCCCCGCCGATTGCGGCCGGTGCCTGCCGGTGGCCACGCCTACCGGTGAGTCCCGGCGACACGGACGGGAGCAGCTTCTCCGTGGCGGTGGGAGACGCCTGCGTGAGCGCCCCCCAGATTCCTCACAACCCCCGGTACTTCGGTGTACGCCGTTCCACGAAGCTCGCCACACCCTCGCCCGCGTCCTGCGTCGTCATGTTGATCTCCTGGGCCGTCGCCTCGGCGGCGAACGCCGTTGCGCGGTCGGCGTCCAGGGACGCGTTGACCAGCTGTTTGGTGAGGGCGAGGGCTCGGGTCGGGCCGTCCGCCAGGCGCTGGGACCACTCCCGGGCCGTCGCCGCCAACTCCTCGGCCGGTACCACCCGGTTGACGAGGCCCAGGCGTTCCGCCTCCGCCGCGGGGAGCGCGTCGCCGAAGAACATCAGCTCCTTGGCGCGCTGCGGGCCGATCAGGCGGGGCAGCAGGTAGGCCCCGCCGCCGTCCGGGACGAGACCGCGGCGTACGAAGACCTCGATGAACGTTGCCGAGTCTGCGGCCAGGACCAGGTCGCAGGCGAACGCGAGGTGCGCGCCGATGCCGGCCGCGGTGCCGTTGACAGCCGCGATCACCGGCTTCTCGCAATCCAGGACCGCGGCGATCAGGCGCTGCGCGCCGAGCCGGATGGTGCGGGCCACGTCGCCGGGGATCCGGTCGCCCGTCGACGGGGCGCCGCGCAGGTCGGCGCCCGCACAGAAGCCGCGGCCGGTGGCGGTGAGAACGACGGCCCGGACCGACGGGTCGGCGGACGCGTCGGCGAGGAGCGCGATGATGCGTTCCCGCTGGTCCCAGGTGACGGCGTTCATCGCCTCGGGGCGGTTCAGCGTGATCCATGAGACGCCGTTGTCAGTGGCGTGGAGTACCCGTGGATCAACCGGTTCGACCGAGCCGGTGTGCTCGGTGGTGTCTTCGGGGGAGGACGGCATGAGGCAGCTCCTGGGTCGGTGGCGTGGGCGGTCAGCGGCAGACGGCGAGTGCGTCCAGCGCCACCGCGCCCTGCCCGCGCCCCAGCACCATCAGCGGGTTGATGTCCAGCTCGGAGAGGTCGTCGCCCAGTTCCAGCGCCATCCGCTGGACACGCAGCACCACCTCGATGAGCGCGTCGACGTCCACCGGCGGTCCGCCGCGTACGCCTTCCAGCAGGGCCCGGCCGCGCAGTTCGCCGAGCATCGCCCGCGCCTGGTCCTCGCCGAACGGCGGCACCCGCACCGCCGCATCGTGCAGCACCTCCACGAGCACGCCGCCGAGTCCGACCGTGACCGTCGGTCCGAACAGGGCGTCGTGCGTGACGCCGACCATCATTTCGACGCCCCGCTCGATCATCTGGCAGACCAGGACGCCGTCCAGCTCGACACCCTCGTAGCGGGCGATGTCGGTCAGTTCGCGGTATGCGTCGCGGACCTGGCTCGCGGAGGTGAGCCCGACCTTGACCAGGCCGAGCTCCGTCTTGTGGGCGAGCCGTGTGCCCGACGCCTTCATCACGACCGGGTAGCCGACCAGACCCGCGGCGCGGACGGACGCGGCCGCACTGGTGACCAGCTGCTCGCGCGGGACACGGATGCCGTACGCCCGCAGCAGCTGCTTCGCCGCGTGCTCGCTCAGTTGGTGGCCCGGGCGCATCAGGGCCTGCGCCTTGCGGAACGAGGGCGACGGCGTGCGCGGCGCCTCGTCGAAGGGCGAGCGGTACGAGGCGGCGAACCGGTGGTGGTCCAGATAGGCCTTCACGGCGGTGATGCAGTTGCCGAAGGTGCGGAAGGTGGCGACGCGCGACGAGCCGAGCAGCGTCGTACGGTACGCGTCCTCCGTGCCGACCGGCGAGCCCCACACCACACACACCAGCTTGTCCGTGGTCTCCGCCGCGTCCACCAGGTCCTGCGCGAGCCGGTCGCTCATCGGGGGGAAGGGGCCGGTGATCGGACAGATCAGGACCCCCACGTCCGGGTCGGCGAGGATCGCGTCGATGATCTTCCGGCCGCGCCAGTCGCCGACCGGGTGCCCGCCGTTGTCGACGGGGTTCGCCACGTTCAGATAGCCGGGAATCCATGCGTGCAGCTCGCGCTGCTTCTCCTCGGACAGGGTGGGGAGCTTCAGCCCCGCCCCGGTCGCCAGGTCCGAGAAGTGCGCGCCCGTGCCGCCCGAGATCGAATACACGACGACCCCGTCGGCCTGCGGCTTCCGCGCCCGGGCCAGCAGGGCCGCGGTGTCCTGGAGTTCGTCGAGCCCGTCCACCCGGATCACGCCGAACTGCCGCATCGCCGCGTCCACCACCTGGTCGGCGCCGGTCAGCTTGCCGGTGTGTGACGCGGCCATCCTGGCCCCCGTCTCCGTACGCCCCACCTTGACCGCCACGACCGGCACCCCGGCCCGCGCCGCCCGGTCGGCGGCGAGCAGAAAGGAGCGGCCGTCCTTGAGTCCCTCGACATAGGCGGCGATGGCCCCGACCTCGGGGCGCTCGGCGAAGTACGAGATGAAGTCGGCGGTCTCCAGATCCGCCTCGTTGCCCGTGGGCGCCCAGTGCGACAGCCGCACGCCCAGCTCCTGGAGGGTGTAGACGGGACGGCCCTGGTGACCGGACTGGGTGATCAGGGCGATCGCCGGCCCGTCGAGGTCGTCCCGGAACGCCTCGAACGCGTTGAGGTTGGTGTTCGGCCCGAGCAGCCGCAGCCCCGACCGCTCCACCGCGGCCGCCAGCCGCGCCTGGGCGGCGGCGCCCTCCTCGCCGGTCTCGGCGAACCCGGAGGCGAAGGCGACCGCGAACTTCACCTTGGCCTGCCCGAGTTCCTCGATCACCGGAAGCGGGTCGCCGACCAGCAGTACCGCCAGATCGACCTGCTCCGGCAGATCCGCGACGGAGCGGGAGCAGGGCCGGCCGAAGACGGACTCCCGCGTGGGGTGGACCGGATGCAGTCGCGCCCCGACCCGCTCGGCCCAGGCGACGAGCTGCCGGGTGATGCCGGTGTTGGGCCTGCCCTCGGTGTCGGACGCCCCGATGACGGCCACGGACTCGGGCCGGAAGAACCGGTCCAGGTCCGGCACGGGGGCGTGCAGCGGGCGGCCGCTGACATCGAGATCGCCTTCCGCGGCGGCGACCGCCATGCTGTGGACGGCGGCGTGCGGCTCTTCTCCGCAGGCCACCACCCGGGCGCGGAAGTGTGTGGTGAGGGTGCCGTGAGTCGATCCAAGCATCGTTCCGCCCACTCCTGCCAGAAGTCCGTCGGGGTGCCTGTGCCGGGCCAGCCTTGAGCTGACGCTCTGTCAGGTTACTGAACTGACGCTCCGTCAGGAATGGGTGTGCAGGCAAAGGCTCGGCGGGCCCCGGGTTGGGACTCCCTGCCCAGGGGGTGGCGTTCGCGCACCGGGGGGTGGAGTGGGCCGACCGCATAGAGATCCGGGCCGTGGCCTACCGCATCCAGCTCGATACGGAGCGCGGCCGCTGGTACCTCACCGCATCCTGGCAACGCCCCGTCGTCCAGGCCATGTCGCCGGCCGCCGCCTGCGCCCGGGGCGTGATCGGCGTGACAGCGACGTCGATCACTTCGCCGCCACCAAGTAGGGCCGGGAGAAAGCGAGAAGGGCCTCCGCGGCTGCGGAGGCCCTTCTCCACGTGCCGACTACCAGGTCGGCGCGCCCGCCGGCTGCCTGGTGGTGACGTTGATGCGGTTGAAGAGGTTGGTGATGCCGATCATGAGAGTCAGCGCGGCGAGCCCCTGCTCGTCGAAGTGGTCGGCCGCCGCGTCCCAGATGTCGTCCGGCACCGCGTCGCCCCGGTCGCTCAGACGGGTCGCCGCCTCGGCGAGCGCCAGCGCCGCGCGCTCCTCGTCGGAGAAGTACGGCGCCTCGCGCCAGGCCGCCACGGCGAACAGCTTCTCGTCGGCCACGCCCGCCTTCCTGGCGCTGCGGACCCCGTAGTCGACGCAGAAGCTGCATCCGTTGATCTGGCTCGCCCGCAGGTGGACGAGTTCCAGCGTCGACTCCGGGACGCCACGGTCCCGGGTGGCCTTCAGGAGTTCCTGGATGGCGGGCAGGGCCTCGGGGATGAGGGCGGCCGGGTTCTTCATCCTTGCTTCCATGATGCTGCTCCTCCGGATCTTCGGGGCCTGTGGTGACACCCGCTCGTTTTCGTCCTTCACAGCAATGACGGAACGCGTCGCGCGGATGTGACAGACCCCTCAGAATTTCTTTTCCGGACCGGAGAGGACGCCCTCGGCGGTGTCCGTGACGACGAGGCGGGGGAGCGCCGGGCACGCCGGCCTCCGGGACGCGAAGTCCCGGGTCACGGCCCCGGGGTCAGCCGGTCCGCTTCGCCAGCCGCTTGGCGATCTTCTCCGCGTCCAGGGCCATTTCGCGGAACATGCCGCTGATCGGGTTGGTGAACCCGGTGAAGTAGAGACCGGGCGCCTGCTTCGGCGTGCGGCCGCCGTGCACGACCGGCCTGCCTCGTGCGTCCAGTACGTCGAGGTGTCCGACCAGCCCTTCGAGCGCCCGCCGGTAACCGGTCGCCGCGATCACGGCGTCCGGCGTGATCCGGGTCCCGTCCGCCAGCACCACGGTGTCCTTGTCGAACGAATCGACGGTTGGCACCGGCAGCACCCGGCCGCCCCGCACCGCGTCGATCAGCCCCACGTCCTGGACCGGAATGGCGCCGTCCTTGACCCGTGAGTAGAGGCCCGTGTCCGGGCGTGGCAGGCCCTGTTCGGAGAGGTCGGGCACGGCGGCCCTGGCCATCAGTCGGCCGGCCCGGTCGACCAGGCGCACCGGCAGTCTGCGGACCAGGATGCCGGTCGCCTGCGCGGGCCAGCCTGCCGTGGAGCGGCGCACGATGTGCGGAACGGTGCGTACCGCGATCCGTACCCGGGAAGCGCCCCCCTCCACCAGGTCCACGGCGATCTCCGCCCCCGTGTTGCCGATACCGACGACGAGGACGTCCTTGCCCGCGTACGGGGCGGGGTTGCGGTAGTCCGAGGCGTGCAGCAGCTCGCCGGTGAACGTGTCGCGGCCCGCCCAGTCGGGGATCCGTGGGGTGTGGTTGTAGCCGGTGGCCACGACGACGGCCCGTCCGGTCAGGACCCGTCCGCCGCTTGCGGTCAGCTGCCAGCCTGTGCCGTCCGACGCCCGGTCCACACGGGTCACCTCGACGCCCGTCACCACTTCCAGCTCATGGTGTTCGACGTACTTCTCCAGGTAGCGCACCACGTCGTCACGGGCCACCCAGCGTCCGAACCGGCGCGGCATCGTGAGCCCCGGCAGTGCGGACCAGCGCCGGGTGGTGTGGAGATGCAGCCGGTCGTAGTGACGGCGCCAGGAGGCGCCGACGTTCTCGGACTTCTCCAGTACGACGGCCCGCGCACCCTGCGCGCGCAGGGCGGCCGCGGCGGCGAGACCGCCCGGGCCGCCGCCGATGACATAGACGGGCCGGTGTTCCGTGATGTCGGTGGGTGCGGGCGTGGGGCTGCTGTCGGCGGTGGAGGTGCTGTCGGGCATGGCTCGGAGCGTAATCGCCCGATTACTTGATGGGTCTCGGTCAAGATCGGGTTCCATTGCGAATTGGTCACGGATGGCTCGGAGTGGCCGGCGGGCCGAGCTGTGCGCGAGAGCCCATTGGTTCGCCCCGTGTCCCAAGTGCATTGAATAACGGCCGAGTTGAGACAGTATCGACGGAGGGCGGCCACTCCCGCGCCGACCCGGATCGAGGGCTCCGGGCGCTACCGGCCGAACCTTGTCCACATCGAGGAGAAGTGACGTACGTCGTCAGCTTCATGGTGGTGTTGTGGGGCTATCGGGATCAATGCCGTCTGACGTACCGTCAGATTTCTTGAATTCCTCAACCCCGCGGCGGAACGGGAAGGGGTCCCGATGCGGACGATCTGGCTCGGTGGAGCCGAGTGGCTCGCCGTCCTTCGAATAGGGCTCGGCCTGTGGTGGCTGGAGAGTTGGCGGCACAAGGACAAGAAGGGCTGGTTCGAACGCGGTACGGGCATCGCCTGGGCGGCGGACGTCGCGGGCAAGCACAAGTGGCCGGCGGTCAGGAGCGGATTCGAGAAGGTCGTCGCGCCCCGTCCCAAGGCAATGGCCTACCTCGTCGTGTACGCGGAACTCGCCCTCGGTCTCGGGCTGATCGTCGGTTTCCTGACCCCGGTCGCGCTCGTCGGCGGGCTGCTCCTCAATCTCCTCTACCTGGTGCTGATGATCCACGACTGGGCCGAGCAGGGGCAGAACACGATGATGGCGCTGATCTCGCTGGTCGCCCTCTTCGCCATGTCCTGGCAGGTCTGGTCCCTCGACCACGCGATCGGACTCTTCGGATGACCGCCGCCACCCCCCGCTTCGACCTGCCCGAGCCGGACGATTTCACCCGCCCCTACTGGGACGCCGCCGCCGAGGGCAACTTGCTGCTGCGCCGGTGCCGTGCCTGCGGCGCCGCCCACCACTATCCGCGCGAGTTCTGCCCCACGTGCTGGAGCGAGGACGTCGACTGGGAGCGGGCGAGCGGCCGCGCCACGCTCTACACCTGGTCCGTCGTCCACCGCAACGACCTGCCGCCGTTCGGTTCCCGCGTCCCGTACACGGCGGCCGTCGTCGACCTCGCCGAGGGGCCGCGCATGATGACGGAGATCGTCGACTGCGAGGAGTCGGCCCTCGCGATCGGCATGGAGCTGCACGTCGCCTTCCGGCAGGAGGAGGGGTGCGAGGCGGTCCCGGTCTTCCGGCCGGAAGCCGGTGCCTGACGCGGCGGAGTCAGCGCCGCTTGCCGCGGCGCAGCTTCCACCGCTCCCAGATGTTGGGGTGGCGGACGACCACTCCGCCCATGCCGCCCGAACCGGTGAGGCGGAGCAGCGGTGCGCCCGGGAGCCTCTCGCCCCGGGTCCGGTCCTTGAAGCCGCCCAGGCCGGGACGGACGTCGTCGGTCTCCGCCGCCCACCCCCTGGGTACGACCACGACAACCCCGCCCATCTGGCCGTTGACCTCCAGCTCGATCTCGCGCAGCCGGGTCTCGGTCTGCGTGAAGTCGAGCTTGGCGCCGCCCATGCCGCCGTCCACGTCGATGCGTGCGGGCACCTTCCATCGTCCGGTCCGTGCCAGGCCGTGCATGCCGCCCTCGATGACCAGCGGCTCCGTCGCGTTCTGCGGCGCGGGTGCCAGATCGGCAGTGAGGGGTTCCAGCTCGGCGAAGGTCTTGGCGCCGAGCGCCTGACCCAGGCGCGTATCCAGCTCGTCGAGATCGATGCGGCCCTCGGCCGCCGCCTCCTGGAGCTGCTCCACCACCGCTTCACGGTCGGCGTCGGAGGCGCGAAGCCGGCTGACGGAATTGGGGCGCTCAGGAGTCATGAACCTGATGATACGGAACGGGTCACCAGTCCTCCCGTACCAATTGTGCGACCACCACCCCGTGCAGCAGCTCGGCGTCCACGAACTCCCCTTCCTCCGGCGCCCCGCACCGCCAGCTCAGCGGATACGTGTTGCCGTGCGCCGCGGGGATCCCCACGTACAGATCCCGCGCCGACGGTCCGAGACAGGTCGCCCCCGGCGGCCAGTCGTACCTTTTGCTCGTCCCGGGCGGGATCAGGAAGTACGTCCACCGCCCGCCCGCGACCTCCCGGACCACCGGACCCGGTTCGCCGTCCGTGAGCGTGGCGAGGTGGTGCAGGACGGCCTCGCCGCGTACGCCGCGTACCCGGATGGCGTCGAAGTGGACCCCGGTCAGGTGAAGTTGGAGCCCCGCGGGCGGTACCCATTCGGGGAGCTTCTTGCTGGTCATGAATACGAGGATCCCGCTGACTGCGTAGCGTGACCAGAGAGACACGGTCCACATTTGGCAATGTGGTGAGAACGGTGGTGGCTGTGGGGTCGAGTGGTGAGCCGTCGCAGGTGCGGAGGCTTGTGGGGGATCTGATTCGGATCCACCGGGTGCGGGCGGGGCTCACGCAGAGAGACGCGTCGGAGAAGCTGTTGGTCTCGGAGTCCCTGATGGGGGCGTACGAGCGGGCGGAACGCATTCCGACGATGGACTTTCTGCGGGATGCGGACCAAGCCTTCGATGCGCGAGGGGCGTTGAAGGCATGCGTGGAGCTGATGGACGAGGAGAAGTACCCGCCGAAGTATGTGGACTGGGTTCGGCTCCAGCGGTTGGCGCGAGTCATCAGCGCGTACGAGACGATGTTGATCCCTGGCCTGCTGCAGACGAAGGCGTATGCGCATGCGCTGTACGTGTCCCGTGTACCGGCGTACACCGAGGAGGAGATCGCCCGACACGTCGAAGCCCGTCTGGAACGGCAGGCGGTGCTGACCCGTATGCCGCCACCGCGCGTCGGGTTCGTCGTCGAGGAGTCGGTACTTGAGCGGACGACCGGTGGCGCGGAGGTGCTCAAGGAGCAGCTCCGGCATCTGCTGGAGTGCATGCGCACGATGAACCACCTGACGTTGCAGGTGATGCCGACCCGGCGGCACACACACGCGGGCCTGATGGGGCCGATGCAGTTGATGGGCACCGCAGAGGGCCGCAATCTTGTGTACGAGGAAGGGCAGGGCGGCGATAGGTTGATCTCCAAGCCGGAGCAGGCCACCGACCTCTTCGACCTCTTCGGCACCCTGCGGGCGCAGGCGCTGACGCCTTGGGAGTCCGCGGAGCTCATCGAGAGGAAGGCGGCGCAGCTATGAATGCGACGGAACTGGCCTGGTTCAAGTCGAGCTACAGCGGTAACACCGGCGGCGAGTGCATCGAAGTCGCCTACGACTGGCGCAAGTCCAGCTACAGCACCGACGAAGGCGGCGCCTGCGTAGAGGTCGCCACCTGCCCCCACACCGTCCACGTCCGCGATTCCAAGGTCATCGACGGCCCCGCCTTCGCCGTCACCGCGGCCGCCTGGTCCGCTTTCGTGGCAGGTGCGCGCACCGCCTGATTGTCACAGGCCGGGCGCGCCCCAGACCGGGAACCACCGGGAGAGATCCTGCTCGACCCGCAGGTCGTCGCCCAGTGTCGCCCTGACCTGCAGCTCCAGGGGGCTGTCGCGTCTCTCGGCGCCGCCCGGCACCGGGGCGAACGGATAGAACGTGCCGCGTTTGTAGAGGTAGACCAGCGCCAGCGAGCGCCCTTCGGTATTCCGGAAGCCGATCAGCGAGCAGAGCAGTTGCGGGCCGAAGCCGCCGTCCTGGAGCAGGGTGTTGACCGCGTGCAGGTCGTTGACCAGGGCGGCCACGTCGTCGGGGGAGTGGCGGGCGAGCAGCCAGGTGTAACCGTACGAATCGTGGCTGAACTCCACCGGGATCCCGCCCCGGTTCGTGTCCGCGTCGAGCAGTTCCTGTACGTCCTGCTGGATACGGGCGAAGGTGCCGCCCTCCACGCCCGCGAAGCAGACCGAGCCCAGACCGGTGGGGATGAAGCCCGCGCCCGCCTGGAGGGTGAGCGCGGCGGACGGTACGGCGAAGAGCTGGTCGAGGTCGGGGCGTACCGGTTTGCTGCGTCCCAGGATCGTGTCGAGCAGACCCACTGCGGACTCCTTACGGGCGGGCGAGTTCGGCGGAGATGCGGGCCAGCTGGTCGAGGCGCTGTTCGAGGGTCGGGTGGGAGGAGAGCAGTCGGCTGAGGCTCTCCTTCGAGGAGAACGCCGGGACGAAGTAGAAGGCGTTGTACGGCTCCGCCTTCCGCAGGTCCTCCGTCGGGATCCGGGCCATCTGCCCGCTGACCTTGGTGAGCGCCGAGGCGAGCGCGGAGGGGCGACCGGTGAGGAGGGCGGCGGCGCGGTCGGCGGAGAGTTCGCGGTAGCGCGAGAGCAGTCGGGTGAGCAGGAAGCTCAGGCAGTACACGACGGCGCTGATCAGCGGGATCAGCAGGATCGCGATGCCGACGGGGTCGCTGCTGCGGCTGCTGCGGGAGAAGCCGCCCCAGAGGGCGACGCGGGTGACCACGCCGGCCAGGACGCCGAGGAACGAGGCGATTGTCATGACGGCGACGTCCCGGTGCGCGACGTGCGACATCTCGTGTGCGAGGACGCCTTCCAGCTCCTCGGGTTCCAGTCTGCGCAGGAGTCCGGTGGTGGCGCAGACGAGGGCGGTCCTCTCGCCGCGGCCGGTGGCGAAGGCGTTCGGTACGTCGCTCCGGGCGATGGCCACCCGGGGTTTCGGCATGTTGGCCAGGGCGCAGATCCGGTCGATGGTGCCGTGCAGCTCGGGTGCTTCCTCGGGGGTGACCTCGCGGGCGCCCATGCTGAAGGCGGCGATGCGGTCGCTGAACCAGAACTGCGCGATGAACAGACCACCCACGACGATCAGGATGATCGGCCAGGCGCCCCGCAGTACCGCGAGGAGCACGCCCACGAGGACCACGTAAAGCAGTCCGATCAGGAACATGGTCGTGACCATGCGCGTGGTCAGACCGTGGTCGGGGGCGTAACGGGAACGGGCTCGTGTCATGGAATGCCTCCAGCAACTCACCTGCTTCCCATAGTGCTCCTTTCTGGTGGAAATCGGTTTGCCGACTCACGGCCAGAGCAGTTCCCGGGTCCAGTTGCCGCCGTCCCGGCGGTAGCGGAGCCGGACGTGCCGTCGCCGCACATCGCCCTGGAAGAACTCGACCTCGTGCGGCTCGACCACGTACCGCGTCCAGCTCGTCACGTCCGCCTCCGGTTCCGCCTGTGCCCGCTCCCATGCGGCGTCCGAGGCGCGGTTCAGCTCCTCGTACGAGCCGAGCACCTCGCTCTGTCGCCCCACCAGTGCCGAGGCCAGCGCCCCGGTCGAGCGGACATGCAGATCGGCCCGGCTCTCGGCCGGGGTGCAGGCGGTGACCGGACCTCGTACCCGTACCTGCCGGCCCTGCGCGGGCCAGTAGAAACCGAGCGCCGCATGCGGATGCGCGGCGAGCTGGCGGCCCTTTGCGCTGGTGGCGTGCGTGGCGAAGTGCCAGCCGCGGTCGTCCGCGTCGTGCAGCATCAGCGTCCGTACGTCGGGGTGGCCCTCGGCGTCGACCGTGGCCAGCGTCATGGTGTGCGGCTCGGTCTGCCCGGCGGCCACCGCCTCGGCGAACCAGGTGTGGAAGAGGGGGAGCGGGGTGCGGGGCGCCGCGGACGGGTCGAAGGCGGGGAGGTCCACGTCCCAGACGCGCTGGGCGTGAAGGAGGTCCCGGAAGGTGTGTTGCGCAGAGGTCGATGCATCCGTCATGCGGCCATTGGACATCAGGACACGGAGTGCCCCGTTGCCGCACCCCCTCACGCCCGCCCCAGCACCACCGTCCCCGACGAGCAGAACCAGCCGCCCGTCCCCGAGGCCACCGCCAGCTCCGGCAGCCGTCCGTCCGTCTTCCGGACCTGACGGTCTCCCGCCTCCCCGCGCAGTTGCCGTACCGCTTCCACCAGCAGGAACAGCCCGCGCATGCCGGGGTGGCAGGCGGAGAGGCCGCCGCCGTCGGTGTTGACCGGGAGTTCGCCGGTCAGACCCATGCGGCCCTTCTCGACGAAGGCGCCGCCCTCGCCCTTCGCACAGAAGCCGAGGTCCTCCAGCGTCACCAGCGTCATATAGGTGAACGCGTCATAGATCTCGGCCAGGTCGATGTCCGCCGGCCGTACCCCGGCCCGCTCGAACGCCAGGCGGCCCGAGACGGCCGCCGGGGACACCGTGAAGTCGTCCCACTCCGACATCGTGGAGTGCGAGACGTGCTCACCCGTGCCGAGGATCCACACCGGAGCCTTCGCCGTGTCCGGCACGTACTCCTCCGCGGCCAGCAGCACCGCACACCCGCCGTCGCTGCGGATGCAGCAGTGCAGCTTGGTGAACGGGTCCGCGATCATCGGTCCCGACAGCACGTCGTCCACCGTGATCGGGTCCCGGAACATCGCGTCCGGGTTGGCCGCCGCGTTCGCCCGCGCCTGGACAGCCACCTCGGCGAGCTGCTCCAGCGTTGTCCCGTACGCGTGCATATGGCGGCGGGCGGCCATGGCGTACTTGGCGATCAGCGAGTGCCCGTACGCCACCTCGAACTGGAGCGGGCCGCGCGAACCGAACGACAGGTTCGACGTGCGGCGCCCCGCCCTGATGTCGGCGCGGGCGGTCGATCCGTACACCAGGAGTACGGCGTTCGCGCGGCCTGCCGCGATCGCGTCGGCGGCGTGGGCGGCCATCACCTCCCAGGTCGCACCACCGACCGCCGTGGAGTCGACCCAGGTGGGCTTCAGCCCCAGATACTCGGCGGCCTCGACGGGGGCGAGCGTGCCGAGTCCGGCGGAGGCGAAACCGTCGACGACCGAGCGGTCCAGGCCCGAGTCGGCGAGTGCCCGGCGGGCGGCCTGGGCATGGAGGGCGTACGGAGTCGGGCCGTCGACGCGTCCACAGTCCGCGAGGGATATGCCGACGACAGCGACCTTGCGCGGGGGAGAGGAGGGTGAGGAAGGCATATATCTGACGGTACATCAGATGTGGTGCTGCGGACCGGTGTGCGGGCGGGATCGGGTCCGGGGCGGGGGTGTGCGCGAGTCTGGGTTTCTGGCGCCATCGCCCCTAGCATGACGGCCCGTCAGATCGGGGGTCGACGGCCCCTGAGGGGAAGGAGCCCGACGATGGACGCCGCCTTCACCGCGGAACAGGACGAGATCCGCCGCACCCTGCGCGAACTGCTGGCCAAACGCTGCGGACCCGAGGAGGTCAGGAGCGCCGTACGGACCGCGCACGGATACGACGAGACCCTGTGGCGGCAGCTCGCCCAGGACCTCGGACTGCCGGGCCTCGCGCTCGCGGAGGAGTACGGAGGAGCCGGCTGCGGCCCCGCCGAACTCGCCGTCGCCTGCGAGGAGGCCGGCCGCGCCCTGCTGCCGTCCCCGCTGCTCGCCACCGCTGCGCTCGCCGCACCGCTGATCGCCGCTGTCGGCACCGACGCCCAGCGCACCGCCCTGCTGCCCCGCATCGCCGCGGGCGAACTGACCGCGACCCTCGCCCTCCCCGGCGGCTCACCGGCCACCGCCCTCGGCCTCATCGGCGACACCAGCGGCGGCGCCTGGGCGGGCGGCGGCCGGTCCGGCGGCGTACAGGCCAGGCCCGGCCCGGACGGGTGGCGGCTGTACGGGGAAGCCGCCCAGGTCCTCGACGGGCACAGTGCAGGCCTTCTGCTGGTCGCCGCCCACGCGGGTGGCTTCCCGCGTAGCCGGGCTCTCCTCTTCCTCGTCCGCTCCGACACGGCGACCGGCCTCGCCCGCACCCGGCAGACCTCGCTCGACGAGACCCGGCCGTTGGCTCGTGTCGAACTCCGTGAGACCACCGCCGAACTGCTCGGCGCGGACGACACGGTGGATGTGTCGGGACCGGCCGGAGCGCTCGCCGCCGTCGGGCGCACGACCGCCGCTGTACTGGCGGCGGAGGCGGTCGGAGCCGCCGCGAGCGCGCTCGACCGGACCATCGAATACGTCAAGGTGCGCGAGCAGTTCGGCCGCGCCATCGGCTCCTTCCAAGCGGTGAAGCACCGGCTTGCCGACCTGTACGTACGAGTGCAGGCGGCCAGGTCCGCGGCGTACTACGCGGCGTGGGACCCGGCGGCCGGAGGGCTCGCGCTCGCGCAGGCGCTGGAAGCGCTGCGGATCACCACCGCCGAGGCCGTGCAGCTGCACGGTGGCATCGGCTTCACCTGGGAACACGAGGCCCATCTCTACTTCAAGCGGGCCGCCGCCGACGAGCTGCTCTTCGGACCGGTCCACCGGCTGCGCGACCATGCCGCCGAGCAGGCCGGTCTGTTCACGCCCGGCCTCCGGAAACCGCGCGTGGAGGTGGCGGTCTGATGGCGCCAGGAGTCCGGCTGATCCAGAAGGTGTCCTCGACCCGCACCTTCGCCAGGATCGCCCCGCACGTCGTGCCCGCCATGGACCGCACCGTCCACCGGCTCACCCGCGGCAAGGTGCTGCTCAGCGCCCGGATGCTGCCGGGGGTGATCCTGACGGTGCGCGGGGCGAAGAGCGGACAGCCACGCACCACTCCACTGGCCTGCATGCCGGAGCACGGCTCCGCGGGCGGTGGCGGCACCGGCTGGATTCTGATCGGCAGCAACTTCGGCCGTCCGGGTCATCCTGCCTGGACCGCCAACCTGTTGGCCCATCCGGACGACGCCGTCATCAACTGGAAGGGACACGACATCGCCGTGCGTGCCCGGCTGCTGGAGGGTGCGGAGCGGGCGGAGGTGTGGCAGGCGGCGCTGACGTTCTGGCCGCCGTACGCCACCTACCAGGCGCGGGTGGAGCGGGAGATCCGGCTCTTCCGGCTGGAGCGGCGCAACACCCCGTGACGCGGAAGCTGCCCGGATACGCCGATGGCGGACCACATCGGGTGGTCCGCCAGCGGTGAGACAGGACGTGGGCAGCCCGGGATTGCCGTGAAGCCCAGTACAGGAAGAAGCGAGGCAAGAAGCCGGAAAGAAGGGTGCGCCCGGCGCTATTTCGTCGGTTTCTTGCCGGTGATGCCCAGATGCACCAACAGCGCGAGGTTCGGCTTGAGTTCGGCCTGCTTGACGCCCCAGGTCTGGAAACCCTTCTGGTGCGAGGCGACCGCCGCCAGCATCGCGACGAGCGAGCCCGCCATCGCCGCCGGGCTGATGTCCTTGTCGACCTTGCCCTTGGCCTGGAGCTCCTTCACCGAATCGGTGAGGGAGTTGGTGACCGAGTTCAGGATCTTCATGCGGATCTTGTAGAACCGCTTGTCGCCCTCGGCCGCCCCCAGGTCGACCACGCGCAGGATCGCGTCATGGTGTCGCCAGAAGTCGAGGAACCCCTCGACGAGCTCTTCGGAGGTCTGCCAGCCCGCCTTGCCGACCCAGGAGCGGCCGGCGACCAATTCGGTCAACGCGGCGCCCTCCTTGGCCATTTCTTCGGCGATCTCGAGGACGGCTCCCTCGACGTCGGGGAAGTACTGATAGAAGGTTGCGGGTGAAGTCCCCGCCTTGCGGGCGACGTCGATGACTTTGACGTCCCGGTAGGGCGAGGAGCTGAGCATTTCGCTGAGGCAGTCGAGCAGCTTCTGCCGCGTCGCCTGTCCGCGTCGACCGGCCACGCGGCCGTCGACGGTGCGCACTTGTCCTGTCATGCCGTCAGCTTACCGAGGGGTGATCGGAGCGCGATTCGGCCGACTGCAAATGGGGAGTTCCACAGGTGCGGTGGGGTGGTGTGGGAGAAGTGGCCGGATTTCGGCGGATGCGATCCACGGCCTGAATAGTGTTATCAACAGCCTGTGGACAACTTCGGTGGATAACTTTCTGTGACGCGATGGCTAACGAACTCCGATGTCGAATCTTTGTTCGACAAGGGTCATTCGTTGCGCGGCACATGTGATACGCGGCTACTTTGAGTGTGACGCGCATCACTGCTATGGAAGGATCCGGGCCGATGGCCGCATTCCCGCGCTCCGCGCCGTGCTGGGTGGACGCACAGCTCCCCGATCTCGAAGCGGGCAAGCGTTTCTACGGCGGGCTCTTCGGGTGGACCTTCCGGGCCGGGGACGCCGCCGGGGGCGCGTACGCAGACGCCCTCAGCGACGGCAAGCTCGTTGCCGCACTCGCCGCCAAGCAGGACGGCCGGATGCCGACCGCCTGGGGCGTCTACTTCTCCACCGACGACATCGCCGCGACCGTCGCCCTGATCCGGCAGGAGGGCGGCCAGGTCATCACCGAGCCCGTCCGGGTCGGGCGCGCGGGCGTGCTCGCGCAGGCCGCCGACCCGGGCGGTGCGGTCTTCGGGCTCTGGCAGGCCGGTGACCGCAGCGGGTTCGAGAAGCAGAAAGAGCCCGGATCCTTCTGCTGGACCGAGGTCTACACCCGGCAGAAGGACCGCGTCGACGCCTTCTACGAGAAGGTCTTCGGCTTCCTCGGAACCGACCTCGGCGCGTCCGGCACCGATCACGACGAGCCGGGCACCGATCACGACGAGCCGGGCATCGGCGATGGAGACGCCTCCGACTCCGGATCGGTCGATTCCGGTTCCGCCGAGTCCGGCTCCGGCGGTGCGGGCGCCTCCGAGTCCGGCGTCGACTTCCGCATGTGGTCCCCCGAAGGCACCGAACCCGGCCCCGACACCGCGATCGGCGGACGCAGCGTGATCACCGACGCGTTCCCGGCCGAGATGCCCAGCTATTTCCTCAGCTATTTCGCCGTCGCGGACTGCGACGGCACCGCCGAGACGGCGGTCGTGCTCGGCGGCCGGGTCTCCGCGCCGCCCTTCGACATCCCGTACGGGCGGATGGCGGTCCTGCACGACGATCAGGGTGCCGAGTTCGCCGTACTTCAGCCCCCGGTGTCCTGATAGAGGGCAGAGTGACATGTGACACCCCGATCCGCCCCCGGGTTCGCAACCATCGCATCGGCCAGGAACAATCAGGGAGCGCACCGCCGGGTGGTGCCCAGTGGTGAGACGCTGCACAGGGCGGGTTTTTCGCGGACTTCTGTTCCTGAGGTCCGTACGGGGAGGTGGCAGGCAAGTGGTGGAGCAGCTGACGCAGCACGACCCGAGGCGGATCGGCCCGTTCGAGGTGCTGGGACGGCTCGGGGCCGGCGGCATGGGGCTGGTCTATCTCGCCCGCTCGGCGTCCGGCCGACGGGTGGCGATCAAGACCGTACGTACGGAGCTCGCCGAGGATCAGCTCTTCCGGGTCCGTTTCACGCGTGAGGTGGAGGCCGCCCGCGCGGTCAGCGGCTTCTACACGGCCGCCGTGGTGGACGCCGACCCGCGCGCGGCCGTGCCGTGGCTCGCCACCGCGTACGTGCCCGCTCCCTCGCTCGAGGAAATAGTGAATGAGTGCGGCCCGATGCCGACCCAGGCGGTGCGGTGGCTGGCCGCGGGGATCGCCGAGGCGCTCCAGTCCATCCATGGCGCGGGGCTGGTCCACCGCGACCTCAAGCCGTCGAACGTGCTGGTGGTCGAGGACGGTCCGCGCGTGATCGACTTCGGGATCGCGTCCGGGGTCTCCAACACCCGGCTGACCATGACCAACGTGGCGGTCGGCACCCCCGCGTACATGTCGCCGGAGCAGGCCAGGGACTCGCGCAGTGTCACGGGCGCGAGCGATGTGTTCTCGCTCGGCTCGACGCTCGTCTTCGCCGCCACCGGGCATGCGCCGTTCCACGGGGCGAACCCGGTCGAGACGGTTTTCATGCTGCTGCGGGAGGGCCCCGATGTGGAGGGGTTGCCCGACGACCTGCGGCCGCTGATCGAGTCCTGCATGCAGATGGACGCCGGGCTGCGGCCCAGCCCGGCCGATCTGCAGGCCCAGCTCGCCCCGCACCTCTTCGCCTCCGGCAGCGACGACAGCGGTACGGCGTCGGCCTGGCTGCCGATGTCCGCCACGGAGATGATCGAGCAGCGCCGAGGTGGGGGGCGCACGGCGGCACCCGCCGCCCCGGCTCCCGCCCCGGCTCCCGCTCCGGCGCCGCCGCCGCCCCAGCAGCCGCCGAGGGGCGCGGACTGGGAGTCGGCGTGGCGCAGCGGCGCGGACCTGAGATCGCCGTCCCCCGCCCCTGCACCTGTTCGGGCGGCGGGGTCGGACGGGGGCGGTCCGGTGCGGCTGCCCGGGGCGAAGGTGCCGATCGGACCCGGGCCGCGTGCCGTGGACGTGCGCGCGATGGCCGGCGCGGAGGCGGGTCCCGCGACCGGGTGGGTGCGCCCGCCCGCCGGGCTGAACGGCGCGGCCCCGGCCGCCGCCCCGCTGCCCGCTCCGGCGCACGCCCCCGATGCGCCGCCGGCGGAGCCGGACCGTTGGCGGCCCTGGCGGTTCCGGATGTCGAACGACGTATGGGGCACGCCGGTCGTCGCCGGGGACCTGCTGTACGTGACGTCGTTCGAGGTGCACGCGCTGGACGTGGGCAACGGGCGGCGCCAGTTCAAGACCCGTGACGTCGCCTGGTCGATGACGCTCGACGGCGGCCGCATCCATGGCTCCGACGGCCCTTCGCTGTACGCCCTGGACGCGCTGACCGGCGCCGAACGGTGGCGGCTGCAGACCGACGCCTGGGTGTACTCGCTCAAGGCCGACCGGGGCACCGTTGTCACCGGCACGCGCGGTGGCGGCGTGCAGGCGTGGGAAGCGTCCACCGGCGAGAAGCTGTGGGAGACCGGAGGCGTACAGACCGACTTCGAGACGGCCGAGGCCGGGCCCGCGATCCACGACGGCACGGTGTACCTGTGGCAGGACGCCCGGCTGCGCGCGGTGGACGCCCGTACGGGCATCGAGCGCTGGTCGTACCCGATCGGTGACGCGGCGTCCTGCGGGGGAGTGCCGGTACGGGTGACGGCCGCCGCGGACGGCTACGTGTACGTCGCCGCGGGCACCCGGGTCCTCGCGGTGGACATCGCGTCGGGGCTGGTGCGGTGGCACTTCGAGTCGCCTGCGGTCTTCCTGTCCCCGCCCGCGTTCGCGCCGGGGCCCGCGGTCACCGGCGGCGGGGTGTACCTCGCCGACTACCTCGGCACGGTGTACGCACTCGACGCGACGACCGGCAAGGACCGGTGGCGCATCGCGACGGAGGCGCGCCAGTCGATCGAACCGGTACTGGTCACGGCGGGCAATGTCCACGTCGGCAGCGGCAGTGCGCTGTACACGCTGGACGCGGTGACGGGTACCCCGAAATGGCGGTTCGCCGCGGGCGGCGAGGTCGTCGGCGCGCCGGTCGTCGCGGACGGCCGCGTCCACTTCGGCTCCGCGGACCACGTGCTGTACACGCTGGACGCGGCAGGCGGCCAGCTGCGCTGGAAGCTTGCGACGGGCGGCGAGATCACGGGGTCGCCGGTGGCGAAGGGGGGCGTGGTGTACGCGTGCAGCAAGGACCGCTGCGTGTACGCGCTGGACGCGCTGAAGGGGACGGGCACGGGGAACCGGGCACGGGCGTAGGCGTTCACCGGGCTCGCCCGGAGTCGCTGTGTCCTCAATCGCCGGACGGGCTCGACCGGCCCGGCGGGCGGCGCGGGTCCTGGGCCTCGGGGCCCGTGTACGGATCCGCCTCGGGCTCCGGCAGGGGACTCGTCTGCACCGATGGCCCCGGCTCCTGCGTCGGCGGCCACGTGTCCGGATCGTCCGACCCCGGCGCCGGGTAGGGCTGGGGCCGGTCCACGCGCCCAGGATGCCCGCGCCGACCCCGCCGCCCCGACATCACCGCAGCCCCCACCAGCATCAGTGCTCCGCCCACCACGGCGGTCGCCACCCCCACCTGCAGCCCGGACCCGTCCGCCGCCACCGTCAGACTCCCGGTCGCCTGCTCCTGCCGCACCATCCACAGCACAGTGAAGCCGAGGACGACGACCCCCGCGCACGCGACCAGCAGCCGGGACCGGAGCACCACACCCACCACCGTCACGGCCGCAGCGAAGAGAAGCGGCAGCCAGACCGACTCCCACAGTCCCGGCCGCGCACCGCTGATGCCGTTGAAGAGGTCCGCGATCCGGTACTGCCGCCCGAGGCGGCCGTCGTACCAGTCACGGAAGGGGCTCAGCACGGCGGCCGCCGCTCCTGCGAGAGCGACGATCGAGCCGAGGATGTTGCGGATCATCATCGGCCTCCTGCGGTCGTGCGGACCGGCATCGCGCATCAGCACCGCTCTCGGCCTCGACGCTACGCCGGGCCCCTGACCCCCGCCACCAGGGGCGCACCGGCCGGACGGCCCTTCCCCGCGCGCCATGCGTTACGGTGTCGCGCGGTCGTTCGACAGCAACATGACAACACACAAGGGGGGCTGCATCGATGATGCGGCAGCATCTGAAACTCTCGGCGGTCCTGGTGGTGGTGGTGCTCGCACTCACCGGCTTCTCGACCTCGAGCCACGGCGGCAAGAGCCGAGGCAGCAAGAGCCGCGGTTCGAGCAGCAGCAGCAGCGGCGGCGGCTGCTCCAACTCCAAGAAGAGCAACGGCAGCTACCACCACAACGACTACGACGACGATGACTACGACGACTCGTCGAGCAGCTCGTCCGGCGGCTCCACCTACGAGACCGCGACCCCCGGCGCCACGGCGACCGACGCGCCCCAGGTGACCGTGATCCGCTGCGCCCAGCCCCGCAAGGGCAAGCGGCGGGCCGTGACGTCCTCCACTGTCCGCGTCAGCTCGAGCGAGCTCGGCACGCATGTGTACAAGGTCGATGTCACCTTTCTCGACGCGCTCGGCAACACCGTCGACACCGGCGAGGCGAACGTGGAGCTGACGGACGTCGACAGCGCGACCGTCTCCGTGCGGATGGACAGCCCGAGCAAGGTGTCCCGGGTGAAGAAGTGCCGGGCCGAGGCCGAACTCAGCCACTGACCGCTGCTGACGGGGGCTCCGGCTCACCGCAGCCGGAACTCCCCGCTGCCCCGCCCCCGCCCCTTGAACAGCTCCCCCTGCCGTTCCACCGGCAGGTTTCCGAGCGCGATCAGGTGCGGGGCGTGGGCCAGCGCCTGGGTGCGCGCCGCTTCCTTGGCGGACCACACCGCCCGCACCGTTCCCTGCACCGCCGCGGTCGGGTACGACGCGATGACGGCCGCCGCCCGCACCGCCGCCTCCACCGCGCCGCCGGGCGCCGTCACCTCGCTGACCAGCCCGGTCTCGTACGCACGACGGGCCGACACCCGTTCGGCCGTACCCATCAGGGACATCCGGGCGACCTCCCCGAACGGCATCCGCTGCGCCATGTGAATCGCCTCGTACGCGCTGACCATGCCGTACGTCGTATGCGGGTCGAAGAACGTCGCCTCCTCCGACGCGATGACGAACTCCGCCTCGCCCAACAGATAGAACGCCCCGCCGCACGCCATCCCCTCCACGGCGGCGATCACCGGCTTCCACAGGGCGTTCACCTTCGGCCCGATCGCGAGCAGCGGATCGTCGATCGTGTACGGGGACGAGGGCTGCGGCACCTCCACGCCGCGGTCGATCCCCGTACAGAAGGCGCGCCCGCCCGCACCGGTGACGACGACGGCCCGCACCCCGTCGTCGAAACGGAACGCCCGCCATGCGGCGGCGAGTTCGTCCGCCGTTGCCAGGTCGATCGCGTTCAGCTTCTCCGGCCGGTCGAGGGTGACGACCGCGACCCCGGTCTCCTTGTCGGTCTCCGTCCGCAGCGTCATCGTCGTCCGCTCACCGTTCCAGCAGCCAGCGGACCACGGTCAGCTCCGGGCTCACGGGCGCGAAGACCGCCCTCACCGGTGCCCCGATCCGCAGCCGCGCCGGATCGACCGAGTTGAGGGGAGCGTCGGGGCCGCTGACCACATTGCCGACCAGCCGGATGTGCGGAGCTTCGGCGAGTTCGACGACGACCGCGTTGTACGGGGCCTGCGCGGCGTACGCGGGGAGCAGCGGCGGATGCGGCAGCACGTACGACCAGATCCGGCCGCGGCCGCTCATCGCCCGCCACTCGCTCTGGAAGGACTGGCAGTGCGGGCAGCAGGGCCGCGGCGGGAAACGGAGGGCGCCGCACGCGGGGGCGGCGCACGCCTGGACGCGGAGTTCGCCCCGGGCGGTGTACTCCCAGAAGGGCGCGCCGTCCTCGTCGACGACGGGCAGCAGCAGCGAATCCATGGTGCTCTCAACTCCTCAGCAGTACGGCGGAGGTCGGCACGCCCTCGCCGGCGGTGACCAGGCAGGTGACGGCGTCCGGAACCTGCGCGGTGGAGATCCCGCGCAGCTGCTTCACCCCTTCGTTGATGAGGTTGAAGCCGTGCACATACGCCTCGCTCAGCCCGCCGCCCCCGGTGTTGATCGGCAGTCGGCCGCCGCTCTCCAGCGCCCCGCCCTCGGTGAACGCGGCGCCCTCACCGCGCCCGCAGAAGCCGTAACCCTCCAGGGAGAGCGGGATGAGCGGGGTGAACGCGTCGTAGATCTGCGCGACATCGACATCGTCCGGCCCGAAGTCGGCCTGCTTCCACAGCTGCCGGGCGGCCGTCCAGGCGGGTCCGGTGAGCGGGTCGTCGTTCCAGTAATTGACCATGCCGTGGTGCTGGGTGGGGAGCCCCTGGGCGACGGAGTGGATGTAGACCGGTTTCTGCCGGCAGTCCCGGGCCCGCTCGGCGGAGACGACGACGCAGGCCAGCGCGCCGTCCGTCTCCAGACAGTTGTCGAAGAGACAGAGCGGCTCGCTGATCCAGCGCGAGGTCATATACATGTCGCGGGTCAGGGGCCGTTCGTACATCACCGCGTCCGGGTTCTGGTTGGCACGGTTGCGGCAGGCGAGCGCGACGTTGAAGAGATGGTCGCGGGTGGCCCCGTACTCGTGCATGTACCGCCGCGCGAGCATGCCGATCTCGTCGGCGGGGCGCAGCAGACCGTACGGGCGGGTCCACTGGGCGGGGGTGGGCAGTTGAACGGTGGTGTTCTTCCAGGGCCGGGGCCCCGAGCCGCGCTTCCGCGACCGCCAGGCGACACCGACACTCGCCTGTCCGGTGGCGACGGCGGCGGCGAGATGCGCGATCGTCGCGCACGAACCACCGCCCCCGTAGCCGACCTTGGAGAAGAAGGTGACGTCACCGGCCCCGATCGCCTTGGCGACCTCGACCTCGTCGGTCTCCTCCATCGTGTACGAGGCGAACGCGTCGACCTCCGACGCGGCGATGCCCGCGTCGTCGAGCGCCGCCACGATGGCCCGGCAGGCCAAGGTCTTCTCGGATTCAGGGAGTTGTTTCGCGAAGGCCGTCTGTCCGATCCCGGCTATCGCCGTCACGTCTTTGAGCGTCGCCACGCGCCACCTCCGCGATCGTCATGACTGCTGACAGCGGCAGAGGCTACAGCTAATCTGACGGATAGTCAGCTATTGCGGTTCGGTGGGAGGGCATGCGATGCGCGGCGACGAGGAGTGGGGCAGCATCCCGAGGCTGGTGCGGGCGGCGGCGCAGCGGTACGGGGACCGGGAGGCGGTCGTCGAGGGCCGCACCCGGATCTCGTACGCCGAACTCGGCGACCGCGTCGAACGCGCCGCCGCCGCGTGCATGGCTTCGGGTGTGGAGCCGGGGGACCGGGTCGCGGTCTGGGCGCCGAACACCCTGGACTGGATCGTTTCCGCCCTCGGGGCCGTCACGGCGGGCGCGGTCCTGGTCCCCCTCAACACGCGCTTCAAGGGTGCGGAGGCGGCGTACGTCCTGGAACGCAGTCGGGCGAAAATGCTCTTCATCACCGGCACGTTCCTGGGCACGTCGTACGTGGCGTCACTGCGCCGCGCGGCGGCGGAACTCCCGCACCTGGAAAGGGTGGTGGTGCTCGCGGACACGGCACCCGAGTCCTACGTCACCTGGAAGGACTTCCTGGCGGCGGGGGAGCGGATATCGCCTGCCGCGGTACGGCAACGGGTCGACGCGATCGCCTCCACCGACCCCTCCGACATCATCTACACCTCCGGCACCACGGGCCGTCCCAAGGGCGCCGTCATCACCCACGCCCAGACCCTGCGCTGCTACGCGATCTGGAGCGAGCTGGCCGGCCTGCGTGAGGGGGACCGCTATCTGATCGTGAACCCCTTCTTCCATACGTTCGGCTACAAGGCGGGCATCATCGCGTGCCTGATGCGGGGCGCGACGATGATCCCGCAGCCGGTGTTCAACGTGGACACCGTCCTCGCGAACATCGCCGCCGAACGCATCTCGGTCCTCCCCGGCCCGCCCAACCTCCACCAGTCGCTGCTGGACCACCCGGCGCGGGCGACGCACGACCTCTCCGCCCTGCGCCTGGTCGTCACGGGCGCGGCGGTGGTCCCCCTGCGGCTGGTGGAACGCCTGCGCACGGAGCTGGGCATCGCGACGGTCCTCACGGCATACGGCCTCTCCGAGGCGAGCGGCATTGTCACGATGTGCCGAAGGGGCGACCCGCCCGAGACGATCTCCTCCACCTCGGGCCGCGCGATCCCCGGCACGGAGATCCGCGTCCTGGCGGACCCCGGCACCCCCGGCGAGGTCCTGGTCCGCGGCTTCCATGTGATGCAGGGCTACTTCGAGGACCCGGACACCACGGCGGCCACGATCACCGAGGACGGCTGGCTCCGCACCGGCGACATCGGCGTCCTCGACGAGGCGGGCAATCTGCGCATCACGGACCGGATCAAGGACATGTTCATCGTCGGCGGCTTCAATGCGTACCCGGCCGAGATCGAACAGCTTCTGGGCCTGCACCCGGACGTGGCGGACGTGGCGGTGATCGGCATCCCGGACCCGAGACTCGGCGAGGTCGGCAAGGCGTACGCGGTCCGCCGGGCGGGCGCCACGCTGACGGCCGACGACCTGATCGCCTGGTCCCGGCGCGAGATGGCGAACTACAAGGTGCCGAGGGCGGTGGAATTCGTGGGGGAGCTGCCGCGGAACGCGAGCGGGAAGGTGGTGAAGGGGGAGCTGCGGGGGCGGGGGTAGGGCTGCTCAGGACGCGTGGAGGTTACGGATCTCGTCCACGGAGAGGGCCCGAGCGGTTGGCTCGGGCCCTCTTGCGTGCGGGTGCGGCTCAGCTGGCGTGTGAGTCCTGCGGGGTCACCACGGTGGCGTGCGCGTCCTGTGTGGTGACGGGGGTGTCGCCGGTGGCGTGCTGGTCAGCCAGCGCTGGAGTGGCCGAGCCGAGGCCCAGGGCCACGGCGAATGCGGCGGCGACGAGCGTCTTCTTCGTGCGGGTCATTCCAACTCCGGTGGGAGAAGAGAGCTTCCGGGCGTGAGGTGACGCTAGTGACAGGGGGCGATGGCGGAACCCCGTTGGCGCGAAGCGGTTGAATGTTGACGCGATTGCGTCAACCGGCGCGCAGACGTGCAGCGGCCGCGACGGCTCCCCCTCCGCGCCGCCGCGGCCGCTCCCCCGTGCCCCCGCCGAAAAGAAGAACTAGTTCGTGGGCTCCGACGTCGCGTGCATGTCGTCGGTCGTGGCCGTGCCGCCCGTGGCGTGCATGTCCTGCGGCTTGATCGTTCCGCCGGTCGCGTGCATGTCCAGAGTGGTGATCTGGTCGGCGTCACCACCGGTGGCGTGCATGTCCTGCGGCTTGATCTCCGGGTCCTTTTTCGTCGTGTCAGCCATGATGATCTGCTCCCCTTGGCATTTCTTCGTGATGGGTGGGCAAGGCCCGCCCGGCTGTTCCCCCGTGGACCGCCGGACGGGCCTTTCAGGGCCGCTCACACTAGTGCCACGGCCGTCTGTCGCCCCGTCTGCCCCCCGACGCGACGGATCGACTAAGAGAAGAATGCCGGGTCGCGATAAACGAACGATGAACGCCCCCGGCAGGCGCCCTACGCAGTCGTCACGGTGGCAACGGCGGACAGCAGGGCGCGCACATCGGCCGCCTCGTGCGAACCCAGTTCCTCGTAGATGGCCAGGGCCTCGTGCCAGCAGACCTGAGCGCGCCCGAACTGCCCGATCTCCCCAAGGGCGCGCCCGAGCACGGTGAGCACGTTGCCCCTCCGCCATTCGCCACCGATGCCTCGCAGCGCGGTCAGGGCCTGTTCGGCCTTGGTCGCGGCATCGGCCGAGCATCCGGCAGCGAGATCGACCTCGGCGAGCCTGAAGAGTGTCATCCCTTCCCACAGGCGTTGGCGGCTGTCCCGGAAGACGGCCAGTGCTTCCAGAAGTCTCTCTGTCGCATCGGTGAACTGGCCGCTCTGTGTGAGGGCCATGCCGAGCGCATAGCGGCCGTTGGCACTCCGAAGGGCGTGACCCAGGCTGTCGTATATGTCTATGCCCTGTTCGGCCAGAGACACCGCACTGCCGGTGCGGCCCGTGGCCAGGTGAATGCGCGACAAGTTGCACAGCGCGCTCGCCTCGCCCGGCCGGTCCTGGATCTGGCGGAAGCTGTCGATGGCCTGGGTCAGATATCTCTCGCCGTCGTCGTGGCGACTCTGGTAGAGCGCCATGATGCCGCGAGCGTTCGGAGCCCAGCATCCGGGCAACGGGTCGAGGTCGGCTTCGACGAGCCGCATGACCTCCTTCGCCTCCTGCTCGGCCTGGTCGAAGCGCCCCGATGTGTGATGCACATCGGCCAGTGTGACCAGAGCACGCACCTCGGTGCGTTGGTCGTTGCAGGCGCGGGCAGCGTCCCGTACGGCAAAGGCGATGGTCTCGTACTGTCTTGAGTTGGCGCCGGATTCGCCCAGATCCAGCGATGCCCAGAGAAGGTCCACGGCTCGGCGCAAGGTGCCGGGGCCGGACGATTGGCGTACGCAGGCGAGAAGCGTGCCGGCCTCTGCATAGAGCCAGTCCAGTGCCGAGTGCCGGTCCGCGAACGACAGGCCCTCGTACTGCGTCGGTTCCAGGTGGTCCACCAGCCGGTCCCCCGGCCGCTCCAGCGCATACACCCCCGCCGCCGTGGCCAGATAGAAGTCCAGCAGTCGCGACAGTGCCAACTCCCGCTCCTCCGGCGGCTGTTCGTCCCGCTCCGCGCACGCTCGCGCGTAGAGCCGCACCAGGTCGTGGTAGCGGTACCGCCCCGGCGCCGCCGATTCCAGCAGGCTCGTGTCGACCAAGGACTCCAGTACGTCCTCCGCCGCATGCACCTCCAGGTTCAGCAGCGCCGCCGCTGCCGCCAGCGAGATGTCCGGGCCGTCCGCCAGGCCCAGCAGGCGGAACGCGCGGGCCTGGGCCGGTTCCAGCTGGCCGTAGCCGAGTTCGAAGGTGGCCTTCACCGCCAGGTCGCCCGCCTGGAGCTCGTCCAGCCGGCGCCGCTCGTCCGCGAGTTTGGCTGCGAGGACCGAGACCGTCCAGGTGCGGCGGGCGGCCAGGCGGGAGGCGGCGATGCGGATCGCCAGGGGGAGGAAGCCGCACGCGGCTACCACGTCCAGGGCCGCCTCGCGCTCCGAGCCGACCCGTTCCTCGCCGACGATCCGGGTGAAGAGCTGGAGTGCCTCCTCGGGAGACATCACGTCCAGGTCCACCAGGTGCGCGCCCGCCAGGTCGACCATGCGGACGCGGCTGGTCACCAGAGCCGCGCAGCCGGCCGTGCCGGGCAGCAGGGGACGGATCTGCGCCGCGTCGTGGGCGTTGTCCAGGAGGACCAGGATGCGGCGGCCGTCGAGCGTGGAGCGGTACAGCGCCGCTCGTTCGTCCAACGAGTCGGGGATCGCCGAGTCGGCGGTGCCGAGGGCGCGCAGGAACGCGCCGAGCACCGTCTCCGGCTCCGCCGCCCGTGCGCCGGCGCCCTGCAGGTCGACGTAGAGCTGGCCGTCCGGGAAGTGCGGGCGCGCCTGGTGGGCGACGTGCACGGCGAGCGTCGTCTTGCCGACGCCGCCGATGCCCGCGAGCGCCGACACGGCCATGACCGAACCCTCCGCCGTCGCCAGTCGGTCGCCCAGTTCGCTTACGAAGGATGCGCGGCCCGTGAAGTCCGGCACTGTCGCCGGGAGTTGGGCCGGGCGGATGGCGGCGGGCGCGGGTGCCGCCTCGTCGGCCGGGTGGGCCAGGTCCTCGTCGGCCTGCAGGATCCGCTGCTGGAGCTGCGAGAGCTCGGGGCGCGGGTCGACGCCCAGTTCGTCGGCGAGCAGCCGGCGCGTGTCGGCGTACACCGCGAGCGCTTCCGCCTGACGACCGCTGCGGTACAGGGCGATCATCAGCAGTTCGCGCAGCCGCTCCCGCAACGGGTGCGCCGCGGTGAGTGCGGTGAGTTCGGAGACCGCCTCCGCGTGGCAGCCGACCTCCAGATCCAGGTCGAGCCGGGTCTCGGTGAGCTGGAGTCGCCACTCGGCGAGCCTGGTGCGCTGGTTCTCGGCGTACGGGCCCGGGACGGAGGCCAGCGTTTCGCCGTCCCACAGCGCCAGCGCCTCGTTGAGCAGGGTGCGGGCCCGGTACCGGTCCCCGCCCGCCCGCGCCTTCTCCGCGTCGGCGGCCAACTCCTGGGCCGTCGTGAGGTCGAGCGCGTCGGGCCGGGTCCGTATGGCGTATCCGCCGGCGTTGCTGATCAGCGTGGACGGGTCGAGGATCTTGCGGAGCCGGGACGCGTACGTCCGTACGGCGGCGAGCGCCTGTGACGGGGGCTCGTCGCCCCAGATGGCGTCGATGAGTTCGGCGGCGGTGGCCGTGCGTCCGTCGCGCAGCAGCAGCGCTACCAGCAGGGCCCGTTGCTGCGGCGAGCCGGACGCCAGCGGTTCGTCGTCGCGCCAGGCGCGTACGGGGCCGAGCACGGCGAACCGCAGGCCGGTCCCGGTCGTCTGCTGCTGAGCAGCGCGCTGCTCCGGAACGCGCACGCGTGGCCCGTGGTCACGGTCCATTGATGCCCCCTGTCCTGCTCGCCCCGCCAGTTCTGCCGGTCGCGCTGATCCCGCTGGTACTGCTGATCCTGATGGTGTCTCTGCCCGGAATGACCGCCGCTGCACCGATGTGGTCCGGATGGATCCGGATGACGGCCTACCGCTGGTATCGCGGTCAACAGTCTGCCTTGTTATGGGCGGACACGTCAGCAGTGGGTGACGCTCTGCACAAGCCCTCGACAACGATTTGGAACCAGGGCCCGGTCAAGAGAGCTGACGATGCGTCAGATCGGCGCTACCGTGGTGCATATGGAGACCTTCCCGAAGATCATCTCGGTGGACGACCACACGGTGGAGCCCGCTCATGTCTGGCGGGACCGGCTCCCGTCCAAGTACCTCGACCGCGGCCCGCGCATCGTCCGCGCCCCCCTGAAGGAAATGACCTTCATGGGCGGCAGGTTCGCACCGGTGATGGGCACAAAGGGCGACGAGGGGCCGATCGGCGACTGGTGGGTGTACGAGGATCTGCACCGGCCGCTCACCCGGCTCGACACCTCCGTCGGCTACGACCGGGACGAGATCAAGCTCGAAGTCATCACCTACGAGCAGATGCGCCCCGGTTCGTACGCGGTCCCGGACCGGCTCGCCGACATGGACATCAACCACGTCCAGTCCGCGCTCTGTTTCCCGACCTTCCCCCGGTTCTGCGGCCAGACGTTCACGGAGGCGAAGGACCGTGAACTCGGGCTGCTCGGCGTGCGCGCGTACAACGACTGGATGGTGGAGGAGTGGTGCGGCCCCGACGCGCAGGGCCGGCTGATCCCGCTGACCCTCGTCCCGCTCTGGGACGCACAGCTCGCCGCCGACGAGGTCCGGCGGAACGCCGCGCGCGGGGTGCGGGCCGTCGCGTTCTCCGAGATACCCCCACATCTCGGACTCCCGTCGATACATACGGACGAGTGGGATCCGTTCCTGCGGGCCTGCGACGAGACGGGCACCGTGATCGCGATGCACATCGGCTCGTCCTCGAAGATGCCGTCCACCTCGGCCGACGCCCCGCCCGCGGTCGGCTCCACCATCACCTTCGCCAACTGCTGCTTCTCGATGGTCGACTGGCTGATGAGCGGCAAGTTCGAACGGTTCCCGAACCTCCGGATCATGTACGCGGAGGGCCAGATCGGCTGGATCCCCTACATTCTGGAACGGGCCGACGTGGTCTGGGAGGAGAACCGGGCCTGGGGCGGTGTCGCCGACAAGGTGCACCGGCCGCCGTCGGAGCTCTTCGCCGAGCATGTGTACGGGTGTTTCTTCGATGACGCGTTCGGGCTGAAGAACCTGGACGCGATCGGCGTCGGAAACGTCCTGTACGAGACCGACTACCCGCACTCGGACTCGACCTGGCCCAAGTCGCGCGAGGTCGGCGAGGCGCAGATGGGGCACCTGGACCCGGACGTGGTGGACCGGATCGTGCGCCGCAACGCCATCGATCTGCTGGGGCTCACGGACGAGGGGCTGTGGGCGGGGCCGGGGGCGTGAGCGCATAGGCGTCGCCGGCGGGTGGTGCGGCGCGGGGCCCGCCGCACCACGGCGGACCCCGCGGGACGTGGTCAGGCCCTGGTCACCGGCTCCTGGAGCTCCGTCACCCACTTGTCCTTGTCCTCCGGGCACTCCAGGTTGATCTCCCGGGTGTACCCCAGTGACCGGTATCCGTTGGTGTCCAGCCAGCGGGCCAGCGTCTGCTCGGTGGTGAGGACCCCGTCCATCGAACCGCGGTGGACGATGGTCGCCGCCTCGAACGCGGGCAGGTCGACCACCGTGACGCCGGTGTCACCGACCGGGCCGACCGGGGCGGAGACCGTCACCCCCGCGTGCACGGTGATCGCGCCGTCGCCCGCCGGGGCGTCCTCGTAGCGCGCGATGCCCGGGCCGGTGGGACTGATTCCGGCCGCCTCCAGCAGCGGGAACAGCCGGTCGTACAGCGGTCCGATCACCGGAGTGATGGCCTGCGGCTCGTAGCCGGCCGCGGTCCCCGTCAGCTCCGCCACCCGTACCGCGGGAACGTTCTTGATCACGACGTCGTCCGTGGGCATGTGCCCCTCGCTCTCGATCGACCGGAGCCTCGCCTCGACCTGCGCCAGCCGCGCCGCCGCCGCGGCCATGGCCGCCTCCAGCTCCGCCTGCCGCAGGCGCAGCATTCCGCGGAGCTCCTCGGGTCCGACCTGTTCGTCGAGGACGGCCTGCACCTGCTGGAGCGTGAAGCCGAGATCCTTGAGAGCGATGATGCGGTTGAGGCGGGCGAGCTGAGCGGCACCGTAGAAGCGGTAGCCGGTCGCGGGGTCGGTGCGGTCGGGAGGCAGGAGTCCGATGGCGTCGTAGTGACGCAGCATCCGGGCCGACACCCGCCCGTACCTGGCGAAGTCTCCGATGGTGAACATGATGTCTCCCAGTGCACGCCCTCACACGGTGTCAAGGTCAAGCTCCCGTCCGCGACGGCACCGGGGCGGGCGGGCCACCACAAGGCAGGAGCCCCGCTCCTCCGCCGAGGCGGGGGAGCGGGGCTCCTTGGGTACTGCATGCCGGCCGCGATCGGCCGACCCGGGCAACTAGGCCGGGCTGACGTTCTCAGCCTGCGGGCCCTTCGGCCCCTGAGTGACGTCGAAGTTCACGACCTGGTTCTCCTCGAGGGAGCGGAACCCGGACGCGTTGATCGCGGAGTAGTGGACGAAGACATCCGGGCCGCCGCCGTCCTGGGCGATGAAGCCGAAGCCCTTTTCAGCGTTGAACCACTTGACGGTTCCGGTAGCCATAAGCCCTCCTTGGGCCAAAGGGTTGCCCTGCTCCAGAACCTGCAAAGAAGTCTGAAAACTACAAAAGCCTGCGGGTTACATGCTCCGCAGGCTCTGTACTGCAAGGGAAACCAAACTGCAACTTGCGTCGAGCCTAGCACGCAGCGTGTGCGGAACGGTAGAGGGAAAGATCACTTCACCCGGATGTTTGATTGCCCTGCCGAGAGGCTGACGGGGATAGCGGTCGGAAGGCGGCTCAGGGGTGTCGTTCGGGTGGCGCGAAGGTGGCCGCGCAGGCACACCGGGGCGCGGGACCGGCAGGCACGGAGGGGTGGGACCGGGCGCGCCCCCGAGCCCCGGTGGCGGCGGGATGCCCGCACGGGTCTAGCCTCGCGATGTGGACAATTCAACCGTCTCCCCCGCAGCAGGCGACGACCGTCGCAGCAGGCCGCGCGTCGGCCACATCCAGTTCCTGAACTGCCTCCCTCTCTACTGGGGCCTGGCACGGACCGGAACCCTGCTCGACCTGGAGCTGTCGAAGGACACCCCGGAGAAGCTCAGCGAGCAGCTGGTACGCGGTGACCTCGACATCGGCCCCATCACCCTCGTCGAGTACCTGCGCAACGCCGATCAGCTCGTCGCCTTCCCCGATATCGCGGTCGGCTGCGACGGGCCCGTCATGTCGTGCGTGATCGTGTCGCAGCTGCCCCTGGAGCAGCTCGACGGGGCCCGGGTGGCACTCGGTTCGACCTCGCGCACCTCCGTACGCCTCGCTCAGCTGCTGCTCGCCGAACGGTACGAGGTGACGCCCGACTACTACACCTGCCCACCCGACCTCGGCCTGATGATGCAGGAGGCGGACGCCGCCGTGCTGATCGGCGACGCCGCGTTGCGCGCCTCGCTGCACGACGCGCCGCGCCTCGGCCTGCAGGTCCACGACCTGGGGCAGATGTGGAAGGAGTGGACGGGGCTGCCGTTCGTCTTCGCGGTCTGGGCGGCCCGCAAGGACTATCTGGCCGCGCACCCGGCCGTGGTGGAGGAGGTGCACCGGGCGTTCCTCGCCTCGCGGGACCTGTCGCTGGAAGAGGTCACCAAGGTCGCCGAGACGGCGGCGCGGTGGGAGGTCTTCGACGCGGAGCTGCTGGAGCGGTACTTCACGACGCTGGACTTCCGCTTCGGTCCGGACCAGCTGTCGGGCGTACGTGAGTTCGCCCGCCGGACCGGGGCGACGACCGGTTTCCCGGTGGACGTGAACGTCGAGCTGCTCGACCACTGATCCGGCACCGGCCGCTGCGCGGGGGGAATGGGCCCGGGCAATAGGTGAATGCTGAACCTTCTTCTGGCTTCCCCGTTCCCTCCAGGGCTGTTTATCGCACCGCCCCGCGGATTCCTTTCCGGCGAATGCCGCGAATGCGGCGGCCGGACAGCTCGTCCGTCCTATCCCGAATAGAGGACGGGGTACGGGGTGAGTCCGGGTCGAGTCCCGGATTCGATCGAGTGAACGATTCATTCGCGCCTTTTACCGTGTCGAAAACCGCGGTTCGTTCCCATAGGGGCGAAATCGGCCGATGGTTTCTCTGTGATCACACGACCTCCGGCCCCTAGGCTTCGGTCGGAGGTCCGGCCGGTCCACAGGGGGAGTCCATATGCAGCCGCTGGAAGCCGGCGAACCGCTCACCATCGGTGCCTACCGGCTGCTCGGCAGACTCGGTGCGGGCGGCATGGGCCGGGTCTATCTGGGACGCAGCGCGGGCGGGCGCACCGTCGCGGTCAAGGTCGTCCATCCGCACTTCGCACTCGACGAACAGTTCCGTGCCCGGTTCCGGCGCGAGGTCGACGCGGCGCGGCGGATCGGCGCCCAGTGGACGGCGCCCGTCCTGGACGCCGACCCGGACGCACCCGTGCCGTGGGTCGCCACCGGCTATGTCGCCGGGCCCCCGCTGTCGGCCGCCGTCACCGAGCACGGGCCACTGCCCGAGCAGGCGGTACGGACCCTGGGCGCCGGACTCGCGGAGGCACTGGCCGCCGTGCACGGGCAGGGGCTCATCCACCGCGACGTGAAGCCGTCCAATGTCCTGCTCGCCCTGGACGGCCCCCGCCTCATCGACTTCGGCATCGCCCGCGCGATCGACGCCACCGCCTCGCTCACCTCCACCGGGGTCTCGGTCGGCTCGCCCGGCTACATGGCACCGGAGCAGATCCGGGGTCTGGAGATCTCGGGCGCCGCCGATGTCTTCTCGCTCGGCGCGGTGCTCGCGTACGCGGCGACGGGCGACGCCCCCTTCCTCGGCGACTCCTCGGCGGTGCTCCTCTACAAGGTGGTGCACGAGGAGCCGGAGCTGGGTGAGATCGAGGGCGAGCTGCGGGACGTGATCGCCACGTGCCTGGCGAAGGACCCGGCGCGTCGGCCCACCCCGACGGAGCTCGCCAGGCGGCTGGTACCCGGCGGGGCGGCGGTGGCGGTGGCGGCGGGCTGGCTCCCCGGACCGCTGGAGCGTGAGGTCAGCCGCTCGGCAGTGGCGCTGCTGGACCTGGAGCCGCAGGACGGGCCCGTGCAGTCGGGACCGGTGCCGTTCAGCAACGCCTCCCTCACCGCCCACGGCTCGGCCGACAGCAACGGCGCGCTCGGAGTGTTCGGGCCGCCGATCGAGCCGACCCACCCGCCCCGGACGTTCCCGTCGGCCGAGGCCGGGGACCACAACTCGGGCGGGCTCCCCGGCCCCCGTACCCCCGACTCCCGGTTCTCCGTCACCGTCGGCGCCGACTCCGAACCCGGCCTCCCCGACCGGAGCCGCGGCCGCAGGCTCAGCTGCACCGTCGCCCTCGCCGTGGCGGGCGCGCTCGCCGCCGTGACCGTCGGCAGCGCCCTCCTCTTCGACCTGCTGCCGGGCAGCGGTGGCAGCGACACCGAGCACGGCGGGGTCGCCCAACCCCCTGCCGCGTCCTCCAGCGCGTCGCCGGACCCGGCGGGCGAGGATCCCCGCGGTGCGGGCCAGGTCACCGCGCTGCCCAAGACGTTCGTCGGTACCTGGAAGGGGCCGCTGACCGAGAAGACGACCGGGCAGCCGCACGGCACCCTCACCGCGGTGTTCACCGAGGGGAAGAAGGGCACGGACGTCGTCCGTATGAGCACCACCCTCTCCACCCTCGGAGTGACCGTCAGCTGCAACAGCATCGCGGAGCTCTCCTCCGGCACCGCCGAGGAACTGACGCTCCGGGAGCGCGCCGACCCGGACCGGCCCGGCACCGCCGGGCTCTGCACCGACACCACGACCGACGTGACCTTCACCCTGGCCCAGGACGGCACACTCCGCTTCCGGTCGGAGGAGCGGGGCGCGGGACTTCCGTACGGCACACTCGCCCGGTCCGGCAGCTGACCCGGGGAGGGGCTGGCGTAGGCTGAACCGGTCCGTAGATCCGTTGAAAAACCGCCGAAAGGTGACAGCCCGGTGACCGAGAAGGCCGACCTCCAGCCCATCCTCGACCGAGCCGCCGAAGGCGGCCGGATCACTCCCGAGGAGGCCCTCGACCTCTACCGGTCGGCGCCCCTGCACGCGCTGGGCGCGGCCGCCGACGCCGTGCGCCGACGCCGCTACGCCGGTACGGAGCACATCGCGACGTACATCATCGAGCGCAACATCAACTACACCAACGTGTGCGTCACGGCCTGCAAGTTCTGCGCCTTCTACGCCGCACCGAAGGACACCGCCAAGGGCTGGTCCCGCGACCTCGACGACATCCTGCGCCGCTGCGCGGAGACCGTCGAACTCGGCGGCACGCAGATCATGTTCCAGGGCGGACACCACCCGGACTACGGCGTCGAGTACTACGAGGAGCACTTCTCCGCGATCAAGAAGGCGTTCCCGCAGCTGGTCATCCACTCGCTGGGTGCCTCCGAGATCGAGCACATGGCCCGGATCTCCAAGGTCTCCGTGGAGGAGGCCATCCAGCGGATCCACGCCGCCGGTCTCGACTCCTTCGCGGGCGCCGGCGCCGAGCTGCTGCCGGCCCGGCCGCGCAAGGCGATCGCCCCGCTCAAGGAGTCCGGCGAGCGCTGGCTGGAGATCATGGAGGCGGCGCACCGGCTCGGTGTCGAGTCCACCTCCACGATGCTGATGGGCACCGGCGAGACCAACGCCGAGCGCATCGAGCACCTGCGGATGATCCGCGACGTACAGGACCGGACCGGTGGCTTCCGCGCGTTCATCCCGTACACGTACCAGCCGGAGAACAACCACCTGAAGGGCCGGACGCAGGCCACGCTCTTCGAGTACCTGCGGATGATCGCCATCGCCCGGCTCTTCCTCGACAACGTCGCCCACATCCAGGGCTCCTGGCTGACCACCGGCAAGGAGGTCGGCCAGCTGTCGCTGCACTACGGCGCCGACGACCTCGGCTCGATCATGCTGGAGGAGAACGTCGTCTCCTCGGCCGGTGCCAAACACCGCTCCAACCGCCTGGAGATCATCGACCTGATCCGCAAGGCGGGCCGTGTCCCGGCGCAGCGCGCCACGACGTACGAGCACCTCGTCGTCCACGACGACCCGGCGAACGACCCGGTCGACGAGCGCGTCGTCTCGCACATCTCGTCCACCGCGATCGAGGGCGGCACCGCACACCCGGAGCTCAAGCTCCTCAGCGCCAACTGAGGCTGTCTTGCTGACCGTTCACGCCGCGCCGCTGGTAATTCCGGTCGGCGCGGCGGCCGTCGCGCAGGGCGCGGTCGCCGTGGACGGCGACCGGATCGTCGCCGTCGGACCGTACGACGACGTCGTCGCCGCCCACCCGGCGGCCCGGGTCCGCCAGTGGCCGGGCGTCCTGACACCCGGTCTGCGGCAGTGGCATGCAGTCTGGCTGCTGACCCGCTGCTACCACCCCGACCCGCGCGAGGCGGACCAGCTCGGCGACCGGCCGCTGTGGGGCGAGGCGTTCGAACGGCTGGCCGGGGAGATGGATGCGGCGCGGTGGGCGGGCAGCGTACGGCGCGGGCTGCAGCAGATGCTGCGGCACGGCACCACACACCTCGCGGGCCGGTTCCACGACCCGGTCGTCCGCACCGCCGTGTACCGAGCGGGGCTGACCGAGGTTTCGGCTGTCGCCGCCCCCGGCATCCTGGTCGGCGAACCGAGCCTGGACCCCTTCGCGGAGGGCCACGACCTGCCCGGCTCCGTGCACGGCCCGCTCGTCGTCGGCGGCCGCGCCGACCTCGCCGTCTTCGACGTACCGGACGAGGACGCGCTCTGCGCGGCCGGCGCCGGGGCGTGCATCGCCACGGTGCTCGGCGGGCGGCTGGTGTACCGGCGGCGGTAGGCGCTCCGGAGCCCGCCATTCTCGGTGGTCTCCCACCCCTGTACCGAGTGGCGTCGCGCCCAAAAGGTTGAAGCCGGCTTTCGCGCGCCTCCCGGCGCCGACGCACGACCGGCGCGAGGCCTCCGAGGCCGGGCTGCTTGAATGGGTGGGTGACCCGAGCATCCCTGGACAAGCAGCCGCACGAAGTCGCCTCGATGTTCGACGACGTGGCGGCGAACTACGACCTCACCAACGATGTGCTGTCGCTCGGCCAGGCCCGGCTGTGGCGCAAGGAGGTCGCGAAGGCGGTGCACGCCCGCCCCGCGGAGAAGGTCCTCGACCTGGCCGCGGGCACGGCGACGTCCTCGCTGCCGTTCGCCGCGACCGGCGCGTACGTCGTGCCGTGCGACTTCTCCGTCGGCATGTTGCAGGTCGGCAAGAAGCGTCATCCCTGGCTGCCGTTCACCGCGGGCGACGCCACGAAGCTGCCGTTCCGCGACGAGACGTTCGACGCGGTGACGATCTCCTTCGGGCTGCGCAACGTCCAGGACACGGATGGGGCACTGCGCGAGCTGTACCGGGTGACCAAGCCGGGCGGCCGCGTGGTCATCTGCGAGTTCTCGCAGCCGACCTGGGCGCCGTTCCGCACGGTCTACACCGAGTACCTGATGCGGGCACTGCCTCCGGTCGCGCGCGCGGTGTCGTCCAACCCCGACGCGTACGTCTATCTCGCCGAGTCCATCCGTGCCTGGCCCGATCAGGCCGGGCTCGCGCAGCTGCTGCAGAAGGCGGGCTGGTCGAAGGTGGCCTGGCGCAATCTGACCGGTGGTGTGGTGGCGCTGCACCGGGGCGTACGTCCCTGACGCAGACCGCCGCCCGGCAGCGATGAGCCCCGCGCCGGACGGCAGTTGTCGGGATTCCGGCGAACGCGGGAACCGGTGGGCGGGAAGATGTGTCCGTAACACCTTCCGGGGGCTCCCGGGCGCGATCTGGGAGTACACGTACCAGGACAAGCAGAGCGGCGAGACGATCCACGCGATCGACCAGAGCTACATCGCCGACGACGCACCGAGTACGCGACCTACACCACCGAACGCGACAGCTACTGGCCGGACGGTCACCCGACAGGCTCTCACGCCTCCAGCCCCAGCCGGAAACAGCAGACCTCCTGCCCCGGGTGCGGGGTCGTGAAGCTCTCCGCGCGCTGCATCCCCAGCCGCCGGGCGACGGCGATCGACCGTTCGTTGCGCGCGTCGATCGTCGCCACCACCCGGTCCACCCCCGCCGCGCGCACCCGCTCCAGGGTGAGGCGCGCGGCGGCGGTGGCATAACCTCGGCCCCAGGCGGCCCGGCCGAGCCGCCAGCCGATCTCGATCTCGCCGACCGGACCGTACGCGGTCTGCGGCCACGGCTGCGCACCGGTGAAGCCGAGGACCTCGCCGTCCTCGTCGAGCACGGTCCACAGACAGAAGCCGAGCTCCGCGTCGTACCTGCGCTGGCGCGCGGTCCACTCCTCGTACAACGAGAGTTCCGCCGATGCGCCGCCGAAGAACTCCATCACCTCCGGGTCGTCGAACGCCCGGTGCCAGGCAACGGCGTCCTCGTCGGTCGGGACACGCAGCTGTACGGAGGGGCCGGGGGAGTGCACGGTCGACATCGGGGAGCCCTTCGGAAGGTCGGTCAGCAGGCACCCATAGACTGCACGGGACATGTGCCGCGCGGCACGCGATTTCGAGTCTTCGGGAGATCCGACCGTGACCGAGCCCCTGTCCGAACACAGCGCGGATGTGATCGTCGTCGGGGCAGGCCCAGCCGGCTCCACGACCGCGTACTACCTCGCCAAGGCCGGACTCGACGTTCTCCTGCTGGAGAAGACCGCCTTCCCGCGCGAGAAGGTCTGCGGCGACGGTCTCACCCCGCGCGCCACCAAGCAGCTCGTCGCCATGGGCATCGACATCTCCGAAGAGGCCGGCTGGCTGCGCAACAAGGGGCTGCGCATCATCGGCGGCGGCGTCCGGCTGCAGCTGGACTGGCCGGACCTCGCCTCGTACCCGGACTACGGACTGGTCCGCAAGCGCGACGACTTCGACGAGCAGCTGGCCCGCCAGGCGCAGAAGGCGGGCGCCCGGCTGTACGAGCGGTGCAATGTCGGTGCCCCGATCACCGACGAGCGCACCGGCCGCATCACCGGTGTGAACGCGAAGCTCGGCGAGGAGAAGACCCCGGTCACCTTCCACGCCCCGCTCGTCGTCGCCGCCGACGGCAACTCCACCCGGCTGTCCCTCGCCATGGGCCTGCACCGCCGCGAGGACCGCCCGATGGGCGTCGCGGTCCGTACGTACTTCACCTCCCCGCGCCACGACGACGACTACCTGGAGTCCTGGCTGGAGCTGTGGGACCGGCGCGGCCCCCAGGACCGACTGCTGCCCGGCTACGGCTGGATCTTCGGCATGGGCGACGGCACGTCCAACGTCGGCCTCGGCATCCTCAACTCGTCGTCCGCCTTCAAGGAGCTGGACTGGCGCGAGGTCCTCAAGGCGTGGTGCGCGTCCATGCCGGAGGACTGGGGCTACACCCCGGAGAACATGACGATGCCGATCCGCGGCGCCGCGCTCCCCATGGCGTTCAACCGCCAGCCGCACTACACCAAGGGGCTGCTGCTCGTCGGTGACGCGGGGGGCATGGTCAACCCGTTCAACGGCGAAGGCATCGCGTACGCCATGGAGTCGGGCCAGATCGCCGCGGACGTCATCGTCCAGGCGCACGCCCGCGCGACCCCCGCCCAGCGCGAACTGGCGCTGCACAACTACCCGAAGATCCTCAAGGAGACCTACGGCGGCTACTACACGATGGGCCGCGCCTTCGTGAAGCTGATCGGCAACCCGAAGGTCATGAAGATCGCCACCCAGCGCGGTCTGACGCACCCGCTGCTGATGAAGTTCACGCTGAAGATGCTCGCCAACCTCACCGACCCGACGGGCGGTGACGCGATGGACCGCATCATCAACGGCCTCTCGAAGGTGGCCCCGAAGGCCTGACCGTCATTCCCGTCCGCGTCCTCGCTCCGTCCATGAGCGAGGCGCGGGTGGACGACCGCCTGCTGCATGTCGAACCAGCCGAGCAACTGGGTCCGCTCGTCGGCTTCGTACGGAGGGCGTATACGCGGGCGGGTCATGGGAGTTGAAGCTACCCCGACCGGGACCGCGTGCGCAGGCGGATCCGGAACGGACAAGCCACCGGGGCGGCAGCGACAGCACCGGGCCCACCGCTCCACGACGAAGGGCCGTCGCTCCCGAGCGGGGGAGTGACGGCCCTTCGTCGTGTTCGCGCGCTTGTGAATCAGAGAACGCGGACCGCGCCCGACGGCGGGTCGTAGCTCAGCGGGCGCTGCACCACACCGGTGCTGGAGTTCTGCGCACCGACGAACTGGCCGCCGCCCACGTAGACGCCGACGTGGTACGCGGAGCCCGCGCCGCCCCAGTAGAGGATGTCGCCGGGCTGGAGGTTGCTCAGCGAGACCTGGGTGCCGGCGGTCGACTGGGCCTGCGAGACGCGCGGGAGGTCGACGCCCACCGTGCGGAACGCGGCCTGGACCAGGCCGGAGCAGTCCCAGGAGTTGGGGCCGGTGCCGCCGGACACGTATGCGTCGCCGACCTGCGCCTTGACGAACGCGATGACGGACGCGGCGGAGCCGGTGGCGCTCGACGAGGTGGAGGCCACGGCGGTGGAGCCGGACGCGCTGAGCGTCGTACGGGCCTCGGAGCGGGAGGCGCGCAGGGCGGCCTCCGCCTTGGCCTTGGCGGCCGCCTCTGCCTTCTTCTTGGCCTCCGCCTTGCGGACCGCCTCGGCCTTGGCCTTCGTGGCCGCCTTGGCCGCGCTGGTGGCTGCGGCGTCCTCGTGGGCCTGCGTCTCCAGGTCCAGGGCGACCTGCTGCGTGGCCTCGGCGGACGCGGCGACGGAGGTGGAGAGCCCGGAGGTGAGTGTGGGCATCTCGATGGTCTGGGTCACCGGCTCGGCCTGGGCCGGACCGGCAGCGCCTGCGACCGCGATGGTGCTGAGGACGCCACCGGCAACTCCGGCCCTCAGCGCCGTTTTCGGGGCGCTTCGACGGGGCTTCCGGTGGCTGGGTATGTGAGCGGTGTGGGACATGAGTACTAGCGCTATCAGGGCCCCCGGGTTCCCTTCAAGAAACGTGTGTTGCGACACAGTTACGTTCGGAATCTGTGAATCCGCTTTCTGACGGCCCTTATTGACGCCGTAACGGGCAAACCGGGCATGCATGATCACCGCTGTGATCACGGGCTTTCAGTAATTCGCCCGAATTGCCCGCCGCTTACCATCCGTTCACACCAATGGCCAAGCCCGCTTTTGTTGAAGGCCTTGCGGAGTGACGCAGGTCACAGTGTGACTGTTGTGTGGTGGGCATACGAGCGGTCGGCGCGCGCGGCGGCGTCGACGGCGGGGTGGTCGACGCGCTGGGTGGCGCGGCGGCAGGCGCGGCGGGCGACGTTTCGTCCGGAAGATCTCGAATGTGTGCACGCGTCCACATCGCTCCCCGCGAGCCCCTCGCACGGGTGACCCGGAGTGGGACGGATCCTCTTATCACCACCCAGCCATCCATTGCCAATTTGCTAGTCGAGGCGTCTGATTGTTAGAGGAGCATCGCCTTGACCAGCAACAACAACACCAGATGTCACGTCTCGTGATCGCGCGGCCGCTTTGCGTACGAAGATCACCCCTCATCCGGCTTCATGATCGTTCGCCGGGTGGTGGAGATCACAAAGTCGGTGTAGCACCCCGTGTCGCAGATCACAGGACGGCAGGCATAGGATGCGGGGCAGTCGGGCTTGTGAACTGCCTCACATGTGCACGATCTTGGTGAGGTGGCGAGCCGGTCGCCCGATGCGGTCCAACGGTCAAGGACGACTGGAAGGAGCGAGGAGCGTGAATGCCTACGCGCCCATCCTCGTGCTCGGCGCCCTCGGGGCAGGGTTTGCGATCTTCTCCGTGGTCATGGCCACGCTTATCGGCCCAAAGCGGTACAACCGAGCAAAGCTCGAAGCGTACGAGTGCGGTATTGAACCCACCCCCACTCCAGCCGGAGGCGGCCGCTTCCCCATCAAGTACTACCTGACGGCGATGCTCTTCATCGTCTTCGACATCGAGATCGTCTTCCTCTATCCCTGGGCGGTCACGTTCGACGCCCTGGGGATCTTCGGGCTCGTCGAGATGCTGCTCTTCGTGCTCACCGTCTTCGTCGCCTATGCGTATGTATGGCGTCGCGGCGGCCTGGAATGGGACTGAGGGGCTGAGGGGCACACCATGGGACTCGAAGAGAAGCTGCCCAGCGGCTTCGTGCTGACCACTGTCGAGCAGGCCGCCGGCTGGGTGCGGAAATCCTCCGTCTTCCCCGCGACGTTCGGTCTCGCCTGCTGCGCCATC
This sequence comes from Streptomyces sp. NBC_01669, assembly GCF_026339735.1. Lineage (GTDB taxonomy): Bacteria > Actinomycetota > Actinomycetes > Streptomycetales > Streptomycetaceae > Streptomyces > Streptomyces yanii. Next base: position 4,053,347 of record NZ_JAPEQG010000001.1, on the reverse strand, counting down.
GAGATGATGACGACCGGAGCCGGGCGCTACGACCTGGCCCGATTCGGGATGGAGGTCTTCCGCGGATCGCCGCGGCAGGCGGATCTGATGATCGTGGCCGGGCGGGTCAGCCAGAAGATGGCGCCCGTCCTGCGGCAGGTCTACGACCAGATGCCGAACCCCAAGTGGGTTATCTCCATGGGGGTTTGCGCATCATCGGGTGGGATGTTCAACAATTATGCCATTGTGCAAGGTGTTGATCACATTGTCCCGGTCGATATCTATTTGCCGGGTTGTCCGCCACGCCCCGAGATGCTGATGGACGCCATTCTCAAGCTCCACCAGAAGATCCAGAGCTCCAAGCTCGGGGTCAACGCGGAGGAGGCCGCCCGCGAGGCGGAGGACGCGGCACTCAAGGCGCTTCCCCTGATCGAGATGAAGGGGCTGCTGCGGTGAGCGACGAGCAGAACAGCAACGGCGTACCCGCGCCGCGCGACGAGACCGGCGAGGTCATCGGCGTACGCAAGGGCATGTTCGGCGCCAACAACGGCGGTGACACCTCCGGCTACGGCGGCCTCGTCCGCACGGTGACGCTGCCGGGCGCCACGCCCCGGCCGTACGGCGGCTGGTTCGACGAAGTGGCCGACGAACTCGAAGGGGCCCTGGAGGAGCAGGACCTGCTTCCCGAGAACGCCATCGAGAAGACCGTCGTCGACCGGGGCGAACTCACCTTCCACATCGCCCGCGAGCACTTGCCCACCGTGGCTCGAACCCTGCGCGACGACCCGGCCCTGCGCTTCGAGCTCTGTACCGGGGTGAGCGGTGTCCACTTCCTCGGCGACAAGGGCCGCGAACTGCACGCCGTCTACCATCTGCGGTCGATCACCCACGGCCGGCTGATCCGGCTGGAGGTCTCGGCCCCGGACAGCGACCCGCACGTCCCGTCGCTCGTCGCGGTCTATCCGACCAACGACTGGCACGAGCGTGAGACCTACGACTTCTTCGGGCTCATCTTCGACGGGCACCCGGCCCTCACCCGGATCATGATGCCGGACGACTGGCAGGGCTTCCCGCAGCGCAAGGACTACCCGCTCGGTGGCATCGCCGTCGAGTACAAGGGCGCCCAGATCCCGGCTCCGGACCAGCGGAGGTCGTACTCCTGATGACTACTCCCCATGCAACGCCTCGCGCCACGACCGAGGGGACTGTATATACAGTCACCGGCGGCGACTGGGACGAAGTCGTCGAGTCGGCGGTCAAGTCCGACGACGAGCGCATCATCGTCAACATGGGTCCCCAGCACCCGTCCACGCACGGCGTGCTGCGGCTGATCCTGGAGATCGACGGCGAGACCGTCACCGAGGCCCGCTGCGGCATCGGCTACCTCCACACCGGCATCGAGAAGAACCTCGAATTCCGGAACTGGACGCAGGGCACCACGTTCGTCACGCGCATGGACTACCTGACGCCGTTCTTCAACGAGACGGCGTACTGCCTGGGCGTCGAGAAGCTCCTCGGCATCGAGGACCAGATCCCCGACCGGGCGACGGTCCTGCGCGTGCTCCTGATGGAGCTCAACCGGATCTCCTCGCACCTGGTGTGCATCGCCACGGGCGGCATGGAGCTCGGCGCGACCACGATCATGATCTACGGGTTCCGCGATCGTGAACTCGTTCTCGATCTCTTCGAGCTGATCACCGGGCTCCGGATGAACCACGCGTTCGTCCGGCCCGGCGGACTCGCCCAGGACCTGCCGCCGGGCGCGGTCGACCAGCTGCGCGAGTTCGTGAAGACCATGAAGAAGAACCTGCCGGAGTACGACAAGCTCGCCACCGGCAACCCCATCTTCAAGGCCCGTATGCAGGACGTCGGCTATCTCGACCTGACCGGCTGCATGGCGCTCGGCGCCACCGGCCCGATCCTGCGCTCCGCCGGACTCCCGCACGACCTGCGCAAGACCGATCCCTACTGCGGCTACGAGACCTACGAATTCGACGTCCCCACCGCCGACAGCTGCGACGCCTACGGCCGCTTCCTCATCCGTCTGGAAGAGATGCGGCAGTCGCTGCGGATCATCGAGCAGTGCATCGACCGGCTCGCCCCCGGACCGGTCATGGTCGCCGACAAGAAGATCGCCTGGCCCGCTCAGCTCGCGCTGGGACCCGACGGGCTCGGCAACTCGCTCGACCACATCAAGAAGATCATGGGGACCTCCATGGAGGCCCTGATTCACCACTTCAAGCTGGTGACCGAGGGCTTCAGGGTCCCGGCCGGACAGACGTACACCGCCGTCGAATCGCCCAAGGGCGAGCTCGGCGTGCATGTCGTCTCGGACGGCGGAACCCGCCCCTACCGGGTCCACTTCCGCGACCCGTCCTTCACCAATCTGCAGGCCATGGCGGCGATGTGCGAGGGCGGCCAGGTCGCCGACGTCATCGTCGCCGTCGCGTCCATCGACCCCGTGATGGGAGGCGTCGACCGGTGACCGAAGCACGTCAGGAAGTCAGTCTGGGGATGCCGCAGCTCCCCGCCCCCGCCTACCCGGCCGAGGTGCGCGCCAGGCTCGAAGCGGACGCGAAGGAGGTGATCGCCCGCTACCCAGACAGCCGCTCCGCGCTGCTGCCGCTGCTGCACCTGGTGCAGTCCGAGGAGGGATACGTCTCCCGCACGGGCATGGCGCTCTGCGCCGAGCTGCTCGGCCTCACCACCGCCGAGGTCACCGGGGTCGCGACCTTCTACACGATGTACCGGCGCAAGCCCAGCGGCGACTACCAGGTGGGGGTCTGCACCAACACGCTGTGTGCGGTGATGGGCGGCGACGCCATCTTCGACCGGCTGAAGCAGCACCTCGGCGTCGGCAACAACGAGACGACCGAGGACGGCAAGGTCACCCTCGAACACATCGAGTGCAACGCGGCCTGCGACTTCGCACCCGTGGTGATGGTCAACTGGGAGTTCTTCGACAACCAGACGCCCGAGAGCGCGACGCAGCTCGTCGACGACCTGATCGCCGGGCGCACCGTCGAACCCACCCGCGGCGCCCCGCTCTGCTCGTACAAGGAGACCGCGCGGATCCTGGCCGGCTTCCCCGACCAGCGCCCCGGCGCCGTCGAGGCGACCGGCGGAGCGGGCCCCGCCTCTCTGGTCGGCCTCCGGCTGGCGAAGGGCGAGGAACCGCACCCGAAGGTCGTCGCCCCGCGCGGCGAGCAGGCCCGCACCGACGCTCCGCAGCAGACCTCCGCATCCGACCCGGACCACCCGGCCGGTCCCGCAGCAGAGGAGGGAGAGTGATGACGTTGGCAGCCGAAATCAACGACGGGGGCGGCAACAACAGCGGGGCCAGCCCCGAGAAGCTGCTCTCGCCCGTGCTCTCCGCCTTCTGGGACGAGCCCGAGTCCTGGACCCTGGACACCTACAAGCGGCACGGCGGCTACGAGGGGCTGCGCAAGGCCCTCGCCATGTCCCCGGACGACCTCATCGCGTACGTCAAGGACTCCGGACTGCGCGGCCGCGGCGGCGCGGGCTTCCCCACCGGCATGAAGTGGCAGTTCATCCCGCAGGGCGACGGCAAGCCGCACTACCTGGTGGTCAACGCCGACGAGTCGGAGCCCGGGACCTGCAAGGACATCCCGCTCCTCTTCGCCAACCCGCACAGCCTCATCGAGGGCATCGTGATCGCCTGCTACGCGATCCGCTCCTCGCACGCCTTCATCTATCTGCGCGGTGAAGTGGTCCCCGTGCTGCGGCGCCTGCACGAAGCCGTGCGCGAGGCGTACGAAGCGGGCTACCTCGGGACGAGCATCCTGGGCTCGGGGCTCGACCTGGAACTCACTGTGCACGCGGGCGCGGGCGCGTACATCTGTGGTGAGGAGACCGCACTGCTCGACTCGCTCGAAGGGCGACGCGGCCAGCCCCGGCTGCGGCCCCCCTTCCCCGCGGTCGCCGGTCTGTACGCCTGCCCCACTGTGGTGAACAACGTCGAGTCCATCGCCTCGGTTCCCGCGATCCTGAACAAGGGCAAGGACTGGTTCAAGTCGATGGGCAGCGAGAAGTCCCCGGGCTTCACGCTGTACTCGCTCAGCGGCCACGTCGCCAGCCCCGGACAGTACGAGGCCCCGCTCGGCATCACGCTGCGCCAGCTGCTCGACATGAGCGGCGGTATGCGCGCCGGCCACCGGCTGAAGTTCTGGACGCCGGGCGGCTCCTCCACCCCGATGTTCACCGACGAGCACCTCGATGTGCCCCTCGACTACGAGGGCGTCGGCGCCGCCGGTTCCATGCTCGGCACCAAGGCGCTCCAGTGCTTCGACGAGACGACCTGCGTCGTGCGGGCCGTCACCCGCTGGACCGAGTTCTACGCCCATGAGTCCTGCGGCAAGTGCACGCCATGCCGTGAAGGCACCTACTGGCTCGTCCAGCTGCTCCGCGACATCGAGGCCGGCAAGGGACAGATGGCCGACCTCGACAAGCTGAACGACATCGCCGACAACATCAACGGCAAGTCCTTCTGTGCCCTCGGCGACGGCGCCGCCTCGCCGATCTTCTCCTCGCTGAAGTACTTCCGCGAGGAGTACGAGCGGCACATCACCGGCCGGGGCTGCCCCTTCGATCCCGCCAAGTCGACCGCCTGGGCCGACGACAAGAACGCTCACCAGGGGGTGAACGCATGACAGTCACCACAAGTGCGCCCTCCGGGGGCGGCGAGGCGGCGGTCCCGCCCGAGGACCTTGTCACGCTGACGATCGACGGCATCGAGATCAGCGTGCCCAAGGGCACGCTGGTCATCCGCGCCGCCGAACTCCTCGGCATCGAGATCCCGCGCTTCTGCGACCACCCGCTCCTCGACCCGGCCGGCGCCTGCCGCCAGTGCATCGTCGAGGTCGAGGGCCAGCGCAAGCCGATGGCGTCCTGCACCATCACGTGCACCGACGGCATGGTGGTCAAGTCGCAGCTCACCTCGCCGGTCGCCGACAAGGCGCAGCGCGGTGTGATGGAGCTGCTGCTCATCAACCACCCGCTGGACTGCCCGGTCTGCGACAAGGGCGGCGAGTGCCCGCTGCAGAACCAGGCGATGTCGCACGGCGACCCGGACTCCCGGTTCGACGGAAAGAAGCGGACGTACGAGAAGCCCGTCCCGATCTCCACCCAGGTGCTGCTGGACCGTGAGCGGTGTGTGCTCTGCGCGCGCTGCACCCGGTTCTCCAACCAGGTGGCGGGCGACCCGATGATCGAGCTGATCGAGCGCGGTGCGCTCCAGCAGGTCGGCACGGGCGAGGGCGACCCGTTCGAGTCGTACTTCTCCGGCAACACCATCCAGATCTGCCCGGTCGGCGCGCTCACCTCGGCGGCGTACCGGTTCCGCTCCCGCCCCTTCGACCTGGTGTCGTCGCCGTCGGTGTGCGAACACTGCGCGGGCGGCTGCGCGACCCGCACCGATCACCGGCGCGGCAAGGTCATGCGGCGGCTCGCCGCCAACGACCCCGAGGTCAATGAGGAGTGGGTCTGCGACAAGGGCCGCTTCGGCTTCCGCTACGCGCAGCAGCGGGACCGGCTCACCACGCCGCTGGTACGGAACGCGGACGGTGTCCTCGAACCGGCGAGCTGGCCCGAGGCGCTGGCTGCCGCGGCCGCCGGGCTCGCCGCCGCACGCGGCAGGACCGGCGTCCTCACCGGCGGCCGGCTGACCGTCGAGGACGCGTACGCGTACAGCAAGTTCGCCCGGATCGCCCTCGATACCAACGACATCGACTTCCGGGCCCGGGTGCACAGCAGCGAGGAGGCCGACTTCCTGGCCGCCCGCGTCGCCGGGCACGGACGCGACCTGGACGGCAGCGGGATCACCTACACCTCGCTGGAGAAGGCTTCGACCGTCCTGCTGGTCGGCTTCGAGTCCGAGGAGGAGGCGCCCGGCGTCTTCCTGCGGCTGCGCAAGGCCCACCGCAAGCACGGCCAGCGGACCTTCGCCGTCGCCTCGCACGCCACCCGCGGTCTGGAGAAGGCGGGCGGCACGCTGCTGCCCGCCGCGCCCGGCACCGAGACCGAGTGGCTGGACGCGATCGCGGGCGGCGTCGGACTCGACGGCGACGGAGCCGCGGCGGCCGAGGCGCTGCGCGGCGAGGGCGCCGTGATCGTGGTGGGCGAACGGCTGGCCGGCGTACCGGGCGGGCTGACCGCCGCGGTACGGGCGGCCACCGCGACCGGGTCCCGCCTGGTGTGGATCCCGCGCCGGGCCGGCGAGCGCGGTGCGGTGGAGGCGGGCGCGCTCCCGTCGCTGCTGCCCGGCGGCCGCCCGGCCACCGACCCGCGTGCCAGGGACGAGGTGGCGGCCGTATGGGGCGTCGCAGAACTTCCCTCCCGGTTCGGCCGCGACACCGGCCAGATCATCGAGGCCGCCGCCACCGGCGAACTGGGCGCGCTGCTCGTCGCCGGGGTGGAGACCGCCGACCTGCCGGACCCGGCCCGCGCCCTGGAGGCGCTGGACCGGATCGGCCTCCTCGTCTCGCTGGAGCTGCGGCCCAGCGAGATCACCGAGCGGGCCGACGTCGTCTTCCCGGTCGCCGCGGTGGCCGAGAAGCCCGGCACCTTCCTCAACTGGGAAGGCAGGGCCCGGATGTTCGAGGCGGCGCTGAAGCCCGAGCAGATGACGCGGAGACTCGCGCCGACCGATGCCCGGGTGCTGCACATGCTCGCCGACGCACTCGACGTCCACTTCGCGCTGCCGGATCTGAGGTCCGTACGCCGTGAGCTGGACCGGCTCGGCGGCTGGACCGGTACGCACGCCACCGACCCGCACGAGTCGGCGCAGCCGCTGCCCCGGCCCGGCGACGGCGAGGCGGTCCTCGCGGGCCACCGGCTGCTGCTCGACCAGGGGCGGCTCCAGGAGGGCGACGCGGCGCTGGCCGGCACCCGTCACGCGGCGGTCGCCCGGCTCTCCGCCGTCACCGCCGCCGAGACGGGTGTGAAGGACGGCGATCTGCTGGCCGTCACCGGACCGTCCGGCAGCGTCGAGCTCCCGCTGCAGGTCACCGACATGCCGGACCGGGTGGTCTGGGTGCCGCTGAACTCCGTCGGGCGGGGCGTACCGGCCGACACCGGCGCCCACCCCGGCGGTCTGGTCCGGATCGGCCCCGCCGCACCGGGTTCTCCCGACGTCACACCGGAGGTGCGAGCGTGACTGCCCTCGCTCAACTGGCCTCGGCACCCGACCGTGCCGTACTCGCCGCCGAGGATCTGTCGATGTTCGGCACCGACCCCTGGTGGCTCGTCGTCATCAAGGCGGTGTTCTGCTTCGCGTTCCTGATGGTGACCGTGCTCTTCTCCATCGTGTGGGAGCGCAAGGTCGTCGCCTGGATGCAGCTGCGCATCGGCCCCAACCGGCACGGCCCCTGGGGCATGCTCCAGTCGCTCGCCGACGGCATCAAGCTGATGCTGAAGGAAGACGTCATCGTCAAGCGGGCGGACAAGGTCGTCTATGTCCTCGCGCCGATCGTCGCCGCCGTACCGGCGTTCATGGCGATCGCCGTGATCCCGTTCGGGCCGTCCGGCAACGAGGTCTCGATCTTCGGCCACCGTACGGCGATGCAGCTCACCGACCTGCCGATCGCGATGCTCTACGTCCTCGCGGTCGCGTCGGTCGGGATCTACGGCATCGTGCTGGCCGGCTGGTCCTCCGGATCGACGTACCCGCTGCTCGGCGGATTGCGCTCCTGCGCGCAGATGATCTCGTACGAGATCGCGATGGGCGCCGCGTTCGCCTCCGTCTTCCTCTACTCCGGGTCGATGTCGACCTCGAAGATCGTGGAGGCGCAGCAGGACCGCTGGTTCATCATCCTGCTGCCGGTCTCGTTCATCATCTACATCGTCACCATGGTCGGTGAGACCAACCGCGCCCCGTTCGACATGCCGGAGTCCGAGGGCGACCTCGTCGGCGGCTTCAACACCGAGTACTCGTCGATCAAGTTCGCGATGTTCATGCTCGCCGAGTACGTCAACATGGTCACCGTCTCCGCCGTCTCCGCGACGCTGTTCCTGGGCGGCTGGCGGGCCCCGTGGCCGATCAGCACCTTCTGGGAGGGCGCGAACCACGGCTGGTGGCCGATGCTCTGGTTCGTCCTCAAGGTCCAGCTGCTGCTGTTCTTCTTCATCTGGCTGCGCGGCACGCTGCCCCGCGTCCGCTACGACCAGCTGATGAAGCTCGGCTGGAAGGTCCTGATCCCGGTCTCCGTGGTCTGGCTGATGCTGGTCGCGACCGTGCGGGCGCTGCGCAACGAGGGCTACGACTTCTCGAAGATGGTGCTGTACGTGGCCGGGGCCGTGATCGCGATCCTGCTGATCTCCTTCGTCGCCGACATCTTCCGGGACCGCTCGGCCAAGGCGGCCGGGACGGAAGCCGGACCCCGGCCGGAGTTCGACCCGATGGCGGGCGGATTCCCGGTGCCGCCGCTGCCCGGACAGACCCTGCCGCCGGTACCGCGCCGCAGGCCACGGCACGAGCGGGAGCTCGTTGTCAGTGGCGGGTCGGATACTCAGAGTGACGGCAGTCAGATTGGTGGAAGTCCGAGTGACGGAAAGGAGGCTGACGGTGTCTGAGCCATCGGAGTCCACTGGGGACAAGTTCCAGAATCCTGTGGCCGGCTTCGGCGTGACCTTCAAGGCCATGTTCAAGAAGCGGCTGACCGAGCAGTACCCCGAACAGCAGAAGGTGACGGCGCCGCGCTTCCACGGCAGGCACCAGCTCAACCGTCACCCGGACGGCCTGGAGAAGTGCGTCGGCTGCGAGCTGTGCGCCTGGGCCTGTCCCGCTGATGCCATCTATGTGGAGGGCGCGGACAACACCGACGAGGAGCGCTACTCCCCGGGTGAGCGCTACGGCCGCGTCTACCAGATCAACTACGCGCGCTGCATTCTCTGCGGACTGTGCATCGAGGCGTGCCCGACCCGGGCGCTCACGATGACCAATGAGTTCGAGCTCGCCAACACCACCCGCGAAAGCCTCATCTACACCAAGGACGAGCTGCTCGCGGGCCTGGAGGAGGGCATGGTCGATACTCCGCACGCGATCTTCCCGGGCATGGACGAGCAGGACTACTACCGGGGGCTGGTCACCGAGGCGGCGCCCGGCGCGGAGCGTCAGGTCGCGGTCTCCAAGGGAGAGTCCAAGGAGCAGGCGTCCAAGGACGAGGAGGTGGACGCATGACCGGCCTGGCCGCAGCGGCCTCCACCACATCGACCGGCGAGGCCTTCCAGTTCTGGGTCCTCGGCACGGTCGCCGTGATCGGCGCGCTGTCCACCGTGCTGATGAAGAAAGCCGTGCACAGCGCGCTGAGCCTCGCCGGGACCATGATCGTCCTGGCGGTGTTCTACCTGGCCAACGGCGCCTACTTCCTCGGCGTCGTCCAGATCGTCGTCTACACCGGCGCGATCATGATGCTGTTCCTCTTCGTGGTCATGCTCGTCGGCGTCACGGCGGCGGACTCGCTGAAGGAGACCCTCAAGGGCCAGCGCTGGCTGGCCGCGGGATGCGGGCTCGGCTTCGGCGTCCTGCTGATCGCGGGCATCGGCAACGCCTCGCTGAACAGCTTCAACGGACTCGGCACCGCGAACGCCGCGCACGGCGGAAACGTCGAGGGGCTGGCCAGCCTCATCTTCACCAAGTACGTCTTCGCCTTCGAGATCACCGGCGCCCTGCTGATCACGGCGACGGTCGGCGCGATGGTGCTCACCCACCGGGAGCGCACCGAACGGGCCAAGACCCAGCGGGAGATGTCGCAGGAGCGCGTACGCGGCAAGCACCTGCCGCCACTGCCCGCCCCCGGTGTCTACGCCCGGCACAACGCCGTGGACATCGCCGGTCTGCTCCCGGACGGCACTGCGTCCGAGCTCACCGTCATGCAGACACTGCGGCAGCGCGGCCAGATCCGCGACGTGTCGAACGAGTCGCTGGCCGACCTCAAGGCGCTGGAGCAGCGCTCCGAGGAGCGGCTCGGCCGTGACCAGGACGAAGAGGAGGTCACCAAGTGAATCCGGTCAACTACCTCTATCTCTCCGCCCTGTTGTTCACCATCGGCGCGTCCGGGGTGCTGATCAGGCGGAACGCGATCGTGGTGTTCATGTGCGTGGAGCTGATGCTCAACGCCTGCAACCTCGCGTTCGTCACCTTCTCCCGGATGCACGGCAACCTCGACGGCCAGATCATCGCCTTCTTCACGATGGTCGTCGCCGCCGCCGAGGTCGTGGTCGGGCTCGCGATCATCGTGTCGCTGTTCCGTTCCCGCCACTCGGCCTCGGTCGACGACGCCAGCCTGATGAAGCTGTAAGGGGACGCTGAATCGTGGACAACCTCATTGCGCTGCTCGTCGCGGCGCCCCTGCTCGGAGCGGCCGTGCTGCTCTGCGGCGGTCGACGGCTGGACCGCTTCGGACACTGGATCGGCACGCTGCTCGCCGCCGCGTCGTTCGTCGTCGGTGCGGTGCTCTTCGCGGACATGCTGGGGAAGGGCGCCGACCAACGGGCGCTGCACCAGTACCTGTTCAGCTGGATCCCGGTCGAGGGTTTCCAGGCCGATGTGGCCTTCCAGCTCGACCAGCTGTCGATGACCTTCGTGCTGCTGATCACCGGTGTGGGCACCCTGATCCACATCTACTCGATCGGCTACATGGAGCACGACGAGCGCCGGCGCCGATTCTTCGGCTATCTGAACCTGTTCCTCGCCGCGATGCTCCTGCTGGTCATCGCGGACAACTACCTGCTGCTGTACGTCGGGTGGGAGGGCGTCGGTCTGGCGTCGTACCTGCTGATCGGCTTCTGGCAGCACAAGCCCAGCGCGGCCACCGCCGCCAAGAAGGCGTTCCTGGTCAACCGGGTCGGCGACATGGGCCTGTCGATCGCGATCATGCTGATGTTCACCACATTCGGCACCTTCGCCTTCGGCCCCGTCCTGGCCTCGACCGGGGAGACGAGCGAGGGCAAACTGACGGCGATCGGCCTGATGCTGCTGCTCGCCGCCTGCGGCAAGTCGGCCCAGGTGCCGCTGCAGTCCTGGCTCGGTGACGCGATGGAGGGCCCGACCCCGGTCTCGGCCCTCATCCACGCCGCCACCATGGTGACCGCGGGCGTCTACCTGATCGTCCGCTCGGGCGCGATCTTCAACGCCGCCCCGGACGCGCAGCTGGTCGTCGTGGTCGTCGGTGGGGTCACGCTGCTCTTCGGTGCGATCGTCGGTTGCGCGAAGGACGACATCAAGAAGGCCCTCGCCGGGTCGACGATGTCGCAGATCGGCTACATGATCCTGGCCGCCGGGCTCGGCCCGATCGGCTATGTCTTCGCGATCATGCACCTGGTGACGCACGGCTTCTTCAAGGCCGGGCTCTTCCTCGGCGCAGGTTCGGTCATGCACGGCATGAACGACGAGGTCGACATGCGGAAGTTCGGCGGCCTGCGCAGGTACATGCCGGTCACCTTCATCACCTTCGGCCTCGGCTACCTGGCGATCATCGGTTTCCCCGGTCTGTCCGGGTTCTTCTCCAAGGACAAGATCATCGAGGCGGCGTTCGCCAAGGGTGGCACCGAGGGCTGGATCCTCGGCGCCGTCACGCTGCTGGGCGCCGCGATCACCGCGTTCTACATGACGCGCGTGATGCTGCTGACGTTCTTCGGCGAGAAGCGCTGGCAACCCGACGCCGAGGGGCACGATCCGCACCCGCACGAGTCCCCGAAGTCGATGACCATCCCCATGATCGTCCTCGCGTTCGGTTCGGTCTTCGCCGGAGGGTTCTTCTCCATCGGTGACCGCTTCCTGAACTGGCTGGAGCCGGTCACCGGACACAGCCACGGAGACTCTCCCGTCAGCGCCACGACGGTCACCGCCGCCACCATGGTGGTGCTCGTCATCGGCGTCGCCATCGCCTGGGCGATGTACGGCCGCGGACCGGTCCCGGTCGTCGCCCCGCGCGGCTCGCTGCTCACCCGGGCCGCCCGCCGCGATCTCCTCCAGGACGACTTCAACCACGTGGTCCTGGTCCGCGGCGGCGAGCACCTCACCCGCTCCCTGGTGTACGTCGACCACACCCTGGTCGACGGCGTGGTCAACGGCACGGCCGCAACGATGGGCGGGCTCTCCGGCCGGCTGCGCAAGCTGCAGAACGGCTACGCCCGCTCCTACGCGGTCTCGATGTTCGGCGGTACGGCGGTCGTCATCGCCGCGACCCTGCTGATGAGGGCGGTCTGATCACCATGTCCTTTCCCCTCCTGACAGCGACGGCGGCGCTCCCGGCGATCGGCGCGATCGCCACCGCCGCCGTCCCGGCCGCCCGGCGCACCGCCGCCAAATGGCTGGCGCTGCTCTTCTCGCTGGCCACCCTCGTGCTGGCGGGCATCGTGCTCGCCCGCTTCGAGCCGGGCGGCGCCCGCTACCAGCTCACCGAATCGCACGCCTGGATCAAGGACTTCGGCGTCCGGTACGAACTGGGTGTGGACGGCATCGGGGTGGCGCTCCTGGCGCTCACCGCCCTGCTGATCCCGTTCGTCATCCTGGCCGGCTGGCACGACGCCGATCCCCTGGAGACGAAGTCCTCGCGCTGGCGTCCCACCCAGGGCTTCTTCGCCCTGATCCTCATGGTCGAAGCGATGGTGATCCTCTCCTTCGAGGCCACCGACGTCTTCCTCTTCTACATCCTCTTCGAAGCCATGCTCATCCCGATGTACTTCCTCATCGGCGGCTTCGGGGACCGGGCGCACTCCGGCAGCGACGAGAACGCCGCGGCGCAACGCTCGTACGCCGCGGTCAAGTTCCTCCTCTACAACCTGGCCGGCGGGCTCATCATGCTGGCCGCCGTCATCGGCCTGTACGTCGTCGCGGGCACCTTCTCGCTCTCCGAGATCGCCGAGGCCCGCGCCAACGGCTCGCTCTCCATGGCGACCGGCACCGAACGCTGGCTGTTCCTCGGGTTCTTCTTCGCCTTCGCGGTGAAGGCCCCGCTCTGGCCGCTGCACACCTGGCTGCCCAACGCCATGGGCGAGGCGACCTCACCGGTCGCCGTCCTGATCACCGCGGTCGTCGACAAGGTCGGCACCTTCGCCATGCTCCGCTTCTGCCTCCAGCTGTTCCCGGATGCCAGCAAGTGGGCGACGCCGGTGATCCTGGTCCTCGCGCTGATCAGCATCGTGTACGGGGCGCTGCTCGCCGTCGGCCAGCGCGACATCAAGCGCCTGATCGCCTACGCGTCGATCTCGCACTTCGGCTTCATCATCCTGGGCATCTTCGCGATGACCAGCCAGGGCCAGTCGGGCGCCACGCTCTACATGGTCAACCACGGCATCTCGACGGCCGCGCTGATGCTGGTGGCCGGCTTCCTGATCACCCGGCGCGGTTCGAGGCTCATCGCCGACTACGGCGGTGTGCAGAAGGTGGCGCCGGTCCTGGCCGGCACGTTCCTGATCGGCGGGCTCGCCACCCTGTCGCTCCCCGGCCTCTCCCCGTTCGTCAGCGAATTCCTCGTCCTGGTCGGCACGTTCAGCGCATATCCGGCGGCCGGCATCATCGCCACCACCGGCATCGTGCTCGCCGCGCTCTATGTCCTCGTCCTCTACCAGCGGACGATGACGGGCCCGGTGAAGGCCGGGGTCCAGGGCATGGCGGACCTGAAGGTCCGGGAGCTGGTGGTGGTCCTCCCGCTCGTCGCGCTCCTGATCTTCCTGGGCGTCTATCCGAAGCCGCTCACGGAGATCGTCAACCCGGCGGTGCAGCACACCATGTCGGACGTACACAAGAAGGACCCCCAGCCTGAGGTGGAGGCCGCCAAGTGAGCGCAACAGCTGTCCACAGCCTGTGGACAATGGCGGGCGGGGTGACAGCAGCCGCCCCGGACGAGAAGTTCAAGGCGCCGGTCATCGAGTACGCCCAGCTGACCCCGGTCCTCATCGTGATCGGTGTCGCCGTCGTCGGCGTACTCGTCGAGGCCTTCGTGCCGCGCCGGGCGCGCTACTACACCCAGGTCTTCCTGACCGTCGTCGCCCTCGCCGCCGCGTTCGCAGCGGTCATCGGCCTCGCGGCCGGGGGGTACGGCACGACGAAGGCGCACATCGCCGCGATGGGTGCCATCGCCGTCGACGGACCCGCCCTGTTCCTGCAGGGCACCATCCTGCTGACGTCGCTGGTCGCCGTCTTCACCTTCGCCGAGCGGCGGCTCGACCCCGTGGCGCACGGCAACCGCGTCGACTCGTTCGCCGCACAGGCCGCCTCGGTGCCCGGCAGCGAGAGCGAGCAGGCCGCGGTCAAGGCGGGCTTCACCACCACCGAGGTCTTCCCGCTGGTCCTCTTCTCGGTGGCGGGCATGCTGGTCTTCCCGGCGGCCAACGATCTGCTGACGCTCTTCGTGGCCCTGGAAGTCTTCTCCCTCCCGCTCTACCTGCTGTGCGCCGTCGCCCGCCGCAAGCGGCTGATGTCGCAGGAGGCGGCGGTGAAGTACTTCCTGCTCGGCGCCTTCTCGTCGGCGTTCCTGCTCTTCGGGATCGCCCTGCTGTACGGGTACGCGGGCTCCGTCTCGTACGCGGCCATCGCCAACGTGGTCGACGGCTCCGTCACCCAGATCGACCCGGCGCTCGCCGCCACCATGGGCAACGACGTGCTGCTGCTGATCGGCGGCGCGATGATCCTGACCGGGCTGCTCTTCAAGGTCGGCGCCGTCCCGTTCCACATGTGGACCCCGGACGTCTACCAGGGCGCCCCGACGCCGGTCACCGGCTTCATGGCCGCGGCCACGAAGGTCGCCGCGTTCGGTGCGCTGCTGCGCCTGCTGTACGTGGTGCTGCCGGGCCTCAGCTGGGACTGGCGGCCGGTCCTGTGGGCCGTCGCGATCGTCACGATGCTGGGCGGTGCGGTCGTCGCCATCACCCAGACCGACATCAAGCGGCTGCTGGCCTACTCGTCCATCGCGCACGCCGGATTCATCCTCGCCGGTGTCATCGCGACGACCCCCAGCGGCATCTCCTCGGTGCTCTTCTACCTGGGCGCGTACTCCTTCGTGACGGTCGGCGCGTTCGCCGTCGTCACGCTGGTGCGCGACGCGGGCGGCGAGGCGACCCACCTGTCGAAGTGGGCGGGACTCGGACGGCGCTCGCCCCTGGTCGCCGCAGTCTTCGCGGTGTATCTGCTGGCCTTCGCCGGTATCCCGCTGACCTCCGGCTTCGCCGGAAAGTTCGCGGTCTTCAAGGCGGCGGCGGAGGGCGGCGCGGGCGGCCTGGTCGTGATCGGTGTGATCTCGTCCGCCATTGCCGCGTTCTTCTACATCCGGGTCATCGTGCTCATGTTCTTCAGTGAGCCGAAGGCGGACGGCCCGACGGTCGCCGTCCCGTCCCCGCTGACGATGACGACGATCGCGGTCGGTGTCGCCGTCACGCTGGTGCTGGGCCTGGCCCCGCAGTACTTCCTCGACCTGGCGAGCCAGGCGGGAGTGTTCGTGAGGTGACGCGGAGCGGCCGACCGGTGTCCCGGTTGCCGTTCCGCTCCCGATCGCCGGGCGGGCTCCATTCCGAGCCTGCCCGGCGATCGGCTTTCCGGGAGCGGCAGGCAGCGCGGGCTTGTCAAGCGTGGCGGGCGTTGTCACCGGCGGCGCTTATCGTGGCAGGGGACGGCGCAGGACAGAACGGGATGGACCCCGGGGGACAGAGCGATGAGCGGGACGGGCGGGACCATGGTGGATGTGACCGAGAGCGCCGAGAGCGAAGCGCAGCAGACGCTGCACCGGGTGTTCGGGTACGAGACGTTCCGCGGCGAACAGGAAGCGGTCGTCGACCATGTGGTGGCGGGCGGTGACGCCGTCGTCCTCATGCCCACCGGTGGCGGAAAGTCCCTCTGCTACCAGATCCCGGCCCTGGTCAGACCAGGTACGGGTGTCGTCGTCTCACCGCTGATCGCGCTCATGCAGGACCAGGTCGACGCGCTGCGGGCGCTCGGTGTGCGCGCCGGGTTCATCAACTCCACCCAGGACTTCGACGAGCGCCGGGTCATGGAGGCGGAATTCCTCGCCGGTGAGCTCGACCTGCTGTACCTGGCGCCGGAGCGGCTCCGCCTGGACTCCACCCTCCAGTTGCTCGCCCGCGGAAAGATCTCCGTCTTCGCCATCGACGAGGCGCACTGCGTCGCCCAGTGGGGCCACGACTTCCGGCCTGACTATCTGGCCCTGTCCGTGCTCGGCGAGCGCTGGCCCGACGTGCCCCGGATCGCCCTGACGGCCACGGCGACGAACGCCACGCACCAGGAGATCACCCACCGTCTGGGCATGCCCGACGCGAAGCACTTCGTCGCCAGCTTCGACCGGCCCAACATCCAGTACCGGATCGTGGCGAAGTCCGACCCGAAGAAGCAGCTGCTCTCCTTCCTGAAGGAGGAGCACGCCGGGGACGTCGGCATCGTCTACTGCCTGTCGCGCAATTCGACGGAGAAGACCGCCGAGTATCTCTGCCGCAACGGCATCGAGGCGGTTCCGTACCACGCGGGTCTGGACGCCGGGACGCGTGCGCGCCACCAGGCACGGTTCCTGCGCGAGGACGGCCTTGTCGTCGTGGCGACGATCGCGTTCGGCATGGGCATCGACAAGCCGGACGTACGGTTCGTCGCCCACCTCGATCTGCCGAAGTCGGTCGAGGGCTACTACCAGGAGACCGGCCGCGCGGGCCGCGACGGGCTGCCGTCCACGGCCTGGATGGCGTACGGCCTCCAGGACGTGGTCCAGCAGCGCAAGCTGATCCAGGGCGGCGAGGGCGACGAGGCGTTCCGCCGACGCGCGGCCGCCCACCTCGACGCGATGCTCGCCCTGTGCGAGACCGCCGACTGCCGGCGCGCCCGGCTGCTCACGTACTTCGGCCAGGAGCCCCAGACCGCGGCCTGCGGCAACTGCGACACCTGCCTCACCCCGCCCGAGACCTGGGACGGCACGGTGGCCGCGCAGAAGCTGCTGTCCACCGTGGTCCGGCTGAAGCGGGAGCGCGGCCAGAAGTTCGGCGCAGGCCAGATCGTCGACATCCTGCTGGGCCGCAAGACCGCGAAGGTCATCCAGTTCGACCACGACCAGCTGTCGGTCTTCGGCATCGGCGAGGAGCTGTCCGAGGCGGAATGGCGGGGCGTGGTCCGGCAGTTGCTGGCCCAGGGCCTGCTGGAGGTCGAGGGCGAGTACGGCACGCTGGTGCTGACGGAGGACAGCGGCTCGGTGCTCGGCCGCGAGCGCGAGGTACGGCTGCGCAAGGAGGCGGCGAAGCCCGCGTCGCGCTCCTCGAAGGGCGAACGCAAGGCGAAGGCCTCGGCGGCCGTCGCCGAACTGGACCCGGAGGCCGTACCGGTCTTCGAGGCGCTGCGGGCCTGGCGTGGCGCCCGGGCGAAGGAGCAGGGCGTCCCGGCGTACGTCATCTTCCACGATGCGACGCTGCGCGAGATCGCGACGGTGCGGCCGGCTTCCCTGGTCGAGCTGGGCGGCATCGGCGGCCTGGGCGAGAAGAAGCTGGCGACGTACGGCGAAGGTGTGCTGGAGGTGCTGGGGTCGTTCGGGGCCGCAGGGCCCGAGGCGCCGGACCCGGGACCCGCACCGGCCCCGCACCATGTTCCGGCCCCGGTTCCGGGACCGCCGGTGGCCCCGGACGCGGACCCGGAGTTCGGCTGGGACGAGGAGCCGCCCGAGTACGAGTGAACGCCGGGGCCGGGCGGCGGGGGCCGGACTACTCCGGGTCCGCCGCCCGGCGGCGCGGGGTGATCGCGGTGAGATCGAGATCGATCGGGAAGGGCACGGAGACCTTCATCCGGTCGTGGAAGATGCCGGTGGAGATGTAGGCGCCGGTGGCGGGTTCCAGCTCGAAGACGTAGACCACCGCTCGGCCGTCCTGGTTCTCCACCCGCCAGAAGTGCGGGATCTTGACCCGGGCGTACTTCACCGGCTTGGTCTCCCGGTCCCGCGACCGCGACTCAGGAGAAACGACCTCGATGGCCAGCTGCACCGACTCCGCGGGGAAGCGGGTCTGGTCCGGGTCCTGAATGACCTCGCCGTCGACGACGATCACGTCGGGTTCGGGTCGGTTGTAGCGGTCGATGTCGATGGTGAACTCGCGCACCACCTCAAGGTCGCCTGGTGCTAGTGATTGCAACTGCCAGTTGAAGAAGTCGACCGCCCGTGAATGGAACAGGCTCTGCGGACTCACGAAAACAAGGCTCCCGTCGATCAGCTCCGTGTGCGGAGGCAGATTCGGGAGTGTGTCCAGGTCATCGGCGGTCCAGCCGCCCACGGGCGGAACCGCCCACCGCGGCTCGGGGGCCTCGGGTTCGACGCTCATCAGTGCTCCCATGCGTCGGAGTCTCGCGGGACTTTCCAGCGTATCCGCCGGGAATGGGATAGGGCTCCCCCGAACGTGTGATCGCCCCGCGCACCGTTGACCGTCGGGAGTCCCGGCCGGCCTCTGCCCCGGTCAGCCACCGGCCAGGCGCCTGTCCCGGCCACCTTGCCCGGGTCAGCCGTCCCCGCCGCCTCCGCCGCCCCCCGCACTTGTGCCGCTCCGGTTGGCCTTGTCCTGGCGTACGTTCTGGTGCACCGCGTACGCGGTCCACTCGTCGTGCACCAGGTCGCGCATCGTCGAACGGCTTCTCCAGCCGCCCTGTGCCACGGCGCCCGACAGGCCGGTCGCCGAGACCAGCGCGGCCAGTGTGCGGGTGCGCCGGTCCGGGAAGCCGGCTGCCTCGGCGGCCGCGAAGCGTTCCCGGACCGCGGCCGGTCCGGCCGGGTCCGCCGCCGGGTGGCGGTGGTAGGGGAGCAGACCGAGGAGCCGGTGGGTCTCCCTGCGCAGGACCGAGCGGCCCACCAGATGCTCCAGGCACAGCTCCTCGACGTACCGGCCGGTCCGCCGGATCCACCGCTTCGCGCTGACCCCGCCCGCGAGCCCGCCCTCGTCCGGGGCCGGCAGGCTCCCCAGGACCTGTGCGAGGAGCGGGTCCTGGGGAGCGAGCGGACTGATCACCCGTATCCGGCCGAGCTGTTCGGCGATCCGGCCCTGGAGCTCCAGCTCCGCGAGGACCGCGCCCGCCACCGCGTACTCCAGGAAACGGTTTCGGCAGTACGGCTTGCCGCGCCGCGGGTCCAGCGCCAGCAGCAGAAGCTCCTCGGGGAGCGTGAGCGCGGGCGGCGTCATGGCGTGGGCACGATCCGCCCCGTCACCTCACCGAGACCGACCCGTGTGCCGTCCGGTCCCGGCGCCCAGGCGGTCATCGTCACCGTGTCACCGTCCTCCAGGAAGGTCCTCTTGCCCTCGGGGAGTTCCAGCGGTTCGCTGCCGTTCCAGGTGAGCTCCAGGAGCGAGCCGCGCTGTCCGGGCTCGGCGCCGCTGACCGTGCCGGAGCCGTACAGGTCGCCGGTGCGCAGCGAGGCGCCGTTCACCGTCATGTGGGCCAGCATCTGGGCCGCCGTCCAGTACATGGTGGCGAACGGCGGCTCGGCGACCACCTGCCCGTTGATCGCGACCGCGATCCGCAGGTCGAGGCCGCCGGGTTCCTCCTCGCCCGTGTCGTCGAGGTAGGGGAGCAGCGGGAAGTCCCGGGCGGGCGGGGCGATCCGGGCCGCTTCCAGGGCTTCGAGCGGCGTCACCCACGGCGATACGGACGTGGCGAAGGACTTGCCGAGGAACGGGCCCAGCGGGACGTACTCCCACGCCTGCAGGTCCCGCGCCGACCAGTCGTTGAGCAGCGAGAGCCCGAAGACATGGTCGCGGAACCTGCCGAGCGGGACCGGCCGTCCCTGCTCCGAGGGGACACCCACCACGAAGCCGACCTCGGCCTCGATGTCCAGCTTGACCGAGGGGCCGAAGACCGGGGCGGCGTCGGAGGGGGCCTTGCGCTGGCCGGAGGGGCGCACCACATCCGTGCCGGAGACGACGACGGTGCCGGACCGGCCGTGGTAACCGATCGGGAGGTGCTTCCAGTTCGGCGTCAGTGCGGCGCCGTCCGGCCGGAAGATCTTTCCGACATTGGTGGCGTGGTTCTCGCTGGCGTAGAAGTCGACGTAGTCCGCGACCGCGTACGGCATATGGAGCGTCACCGACTCGACCGGATGCAGCAGTGGCTCGATGTCCGGGCGGTGCGCCGGAACCGTCACCCACGCGGTCAACGCCCGTCGGACGTCCCGCCACGCCGTGCGGCCCGCCGACAGCAGTGCGGTCAGGTCCGGCTGGGCGAGAAGCTGGGCGTAGGGCGAGCCGAGCGTGTGCGCCGCGGCTCCGGCGTCCAGCACGTGGCCGCCGATGCGGACGCCGACCCGGCGGTCCTCGGGGTGGTCGTGGGTGGAGAACACCCCGTACGGAAGGTTGTGCGGACCGAAGGGGTCGCCCTCGGCCAGATCGAGCGGGCTGTTCTGCTCGGGCATCTGTTGCTGCCTCGCTTTCCAGGTCGATTGGGGGACACGTTACGTCGGTGTCGCTACCCCGCGGCAGTGTCGCAACTACGCGCAATGACCGGAAAGTTCCGGCATACCCCCACGTGAGCAGGGGTACGGCGGTCTTTTCAGCCCGCTGTGCGCGGGATCCGCCTCTCCCAGGTCCGGTGGAAGACGATCTCGTCGCCGTCCTTGCACACCACCTCGTCCGACGTGATGAAGTCGGTCGCGTCCGCACCGATCTCGGACCGCGTCTCGATCCGCGCGTCCCAGGCCATCTCCGGCCGGTGCAGCCGGATCGTCCAGTCGGAGCGGGTGCGCGCCGACAGCGGGTCGTTCTCCTGGATCGTGTACCTCTCCACCGCGTCCTCGGTGAACTCGAGGCCGTCCGGGTGGACGCGGGTGCCGCCGTAGCGCGGGTCGACCTCCAGCCGCCATTCGCCCTTGGCGACGTCGCGGACCACCAGCCGCTCCGGGCGGGGCTCGTCGAGCGTCACCGGGAGGACGACGCCGAGCGGCTCCGACTGCTCCGCCTGCTCGAACCCGATCGAGGGATCCTCGGTGCGGCGGCGCACCGGCAGTTCGACGAAACTGCCGTCCGCGTCCAGCGTGAAGCCCGCCGAACCGGCCTGCGGCCAGATCCACGGCCAGTAGGAGGAGGAGACGGCGAGCCTGATGCGGTGGCCGGGCGGGAAGGTGTGCCCGATGCCGTTCAGCTCGAAGGCGACGTCCTCGGTCGCACCGGCCGGCCAGTCGTCGGACCGGTCGCGGCCGTGCCGGGCCGACAGGTTGAGGACGCCGCGGGTGACGAGCGTGGACGCGCCGTCCGGGGCGACGTCGCAGAGCCGGGCGATCGCCTGGCCGCGCGGCACGTCCATCCGGATCCGGAGCTTCACCCTCGCGCGGCCCAGGATCTCGATGGGGGAGTCCTCGACCGGGAATTCGAAGGAGACCGACTTGGCGTCCTCGTCGCGCTGGTCGGGCGGCAGATCGGCGTCGTTGCCGTACGGGAGGAACCGCCCGGCGTCCAGCCCGGTGTGCTGCGGCGAGTCGACGGTCTGCGGTCCGCCCTGGAGGGCGTACGTGACCGGCGTGATGTTCTCCGAAGGCCGGCCGGTGTCACCGACCCACCGTCCGGGCAGCGTCTCGTACACCGTCGCGGGCCGGTGCGACTTGCTGATCCAGGACCGCAGCAGCGGCTCGGACATGGCGCCGGTGTCCCTGTCCTTGAGGTGCTGGTCCCACCAGCGCAGCGTCTCCTGGAGGAAGCCGATCGAGGGTCCCGGCGGCAGGCCGCGGTCCGGGTACTGGTGCGACCACGGGCCGATCAGCCCGCGCACCTTCGCCGGGTCGAGGTGCTCGATGAGCCGCAGCACGGTGTCGCGGTACGGGTCGTGCCAGCCGCCGACCGCGAGCACGTTCGCCCGGATGGCAGAGTAGTCCTCGCAGACGCTTCCGTGCTTCCAGTAGTCGTCGCGGGTCCGGTGCGCCAGCCAGGTGTGGATGAACGGCTCGACCGCTTCGAGCCGGTCGCACCACATGTCCTTCCAGCCCTTGCCGACGTGCGCCGGGTCCGGCGGTCGGCAGACGAAGGCGAGCATGGTGGCCGCGCGGGCGTGCATGTCGACGGCGAGGACCGAGCCGCCCATGTAGTGCACGTCGTTGTCGTAGCGGTCGTCGGTCGAGCAGACGGTGACGATCGCCTGCAGCGGCTCCGGGGCGAGTGCGGCGATCTGGAGCGAGTTGGAGCCGCCCCAGGAGATGCCGAACATGCCGACCCGGCCGGAGCACCACTCCTGCTCGGCCAGCCAGTGGATGACGGCGACCCCGTCGGCGAGCTCGGTCGCGTCGTACTCGTCGCCCGGCATCCCCTCGCTGTTGCCGTGCCCGCGGACGTCCACGCGGACCGAGGCGTAGCCGTGGCCCGCGTACCAGGGGTGGCGCTGCCAGTCGCGCGGCGCCGTCCAGTCGCTCAGCCGGTACGGCAGGTACTCCAGGAGTGCCGGCACGGGTTCGTCGGTGACCGGCCGCCAGATCCGCGCGTACAGCCGGGTGCCGTCCGGCAGCGGGATGCGGACGTCCTCATGGGTGGTGTCGTACGGGAACCTGGTCCGGATGTGCATGGCGGTACCTCGGTGGACGGGGTGCATGGTGCACCCGACAGGCTCTGAGCCAGGGGCCGGCCGCGACGACGGCCGGACCGGCCCGCACCGCGGTGCCGTTCGCCACCGTGTCGGGTCGCCACCGTGTCGGCGAAATGGAGGACCGGGACGGCCTGCGTGCCGAGGAACGAGAACCGCTTCCGGGCCTCCGGGCAGGACAGGGTCATCAGCCCCCGTGACCGGCTGGAACAGGCGTGGTCGTCGGCGGTCGGCGGCTCTGTCTCGTCGAGGGCGGCAGCGCTGTGGGACAAAGGGCCTACTCCTGATCGTATGAGCTGATCACGAACATACCGGCGGTGGCGGGAAGGCGCCCACGGTGATCCAAACGGGACCGGATACGCTGAGTTGAGTGATGACAGCGACACATCGACATTCCGTGTGATCGTCAGCAGACAGGAGATCCCCTCGTGACCGTCGTCGGGCCGTTCGGACTGAGCGTGCGGGACCAGGCTCTTGAGGCCGATGTCCAGACCGGTTTGGCCGCTGTCGAGGCGGGGCTGCTGGATGCCACCAAGAGCGACGTCCCGTTCATCACGGAGGCCGCGCAGCATCTCGTACGGGCCGGGGGCAAGCGTTTCCGGCCACTGCTGGCGATGCTGGCGTCCCAGTTCGGCGACGCGGACGCGCCGGGCGTCGTGCCGTCCGCCGTGGTCGTCGAGCTGACGCATCTCGCGACGCTCTACCACGACGACGTGATGGACGAGGCGGACGTACGCCGTGGCGTCGACAGCGCCAACACCCGCTGGGGCAACTCGGTGGCCGTGCTGACCGGCGACTTCCTCTTCGCGCGCGCCTCGCACATCCTGGCCGACCTCGGCCCGGAGGCCGTACGCGTCCAGGCCGAGGCGTTCGAACGCCTGGTGACCGGACAGATCCTGGAGACCGCCGGCCCGCGCGACGGCCGCGACCCGGTCGACCACTACCTCGACGTGATGCGCGGCAAGACCGGCTCGCTGATCGCCGTGGCGTGCCGGTTCGGCGCGATGATGGCCGGCGCCGACGAGTCCGCCGTCGACATCCTCACCCAGTACGGTGAGCGGCTCGGCGTCGCCTTCCAACTCGCCGACGACGTGCTCGACATCGCCTCCGACAGTCACGAGTCCGGCAAGACCCCCGGCACCGATCTGCGTGAAGGAATCCCGACGCTTCCCGTCCTCCACCTGCGGGCGCAGGCGGCGGCCGGCGGCAAGCCGGACGACCTGGAGCTCCTTGAGCTGCTGGACGGCGACCTGAGCGACGACGACCGGCTGGCCGAGGCGCTCGGCCGGCTGCGGGCGCACCCGGCGCTGGAGCAGGCCCGGCGCGACACCGTCAGGTACGCGGAGGAGGCGCGGGCGACCCTGAAGCCGCTTCCCGAGTGCTACGCGAAGGCCGCACTGGAAGAGCTGTGCGACGCCGTGGTGCACCGCGCGGGCTAGAGCCTCTCGTGCGGAAGCCCCAGCGGCGTTCGCCGGCCCCTACCCCTACGGGTCGGGGGAGGGACGACCGCGTTGTGTCATACCGAAGAGGTATGCGCAGTTGCTTCCGCGGGTTGATGATTCCGTCCGGTGATTTTGGTCAGATGGAGAACAACCACTCCTGACCACATCGGGTGAGAACGGCGGCACGGAGTGGACGAGTGCATCCGGACGGAAGCCGCCGACCACGGAGGTAGGGCACACATGGCACCGAACGACAGCGCAGAGACCACCGGCAGCGCCACGAGCACCACGGCTGCCCGCAGAAAGGCGGCCCGCTACGTTGTCCCGGTCGCGGTGGCGGGGGTGGCGGCCGCGACGATCGGTCTGGTCCCGGCGCTCGCGGACTCCGGTGACCCCGAGCTGCCGAAGATCAGCGCACAGCAGCTCATCGAGAAGATCGCGGCCTCGGACACCCAGCAGCTCTCCGGCACGGTGCGGGTCAGCACCGACCTCGGCATCCCGTCGCTGGGCGGTCTGGCCGAGTCGTTCGCCCAAAGCG
This sequence comes from Streptomyces sp. NBC_01669, assembly GCF_026339735.1. Lineage (GTDB taxonomy): Bacteria > Actinomycetota > Actinomycetes > Streptomycetales > Streptomycetaceae > Streptomyces > Streptomyces yanii. The sequence continues at coordinate 4,028,848 of NZ_JAPEQG010000001.1, read as the reverse complement.
CCGGCGGCGAGCAGGGCGGTTCGAGCGCCGCCCCGAAGGACAGGCTGACGGAGCTCGCCTCCGGCACGCACACGCTGCGGGTGGCCGCCGACGGCCCCGACAAGCAGCGCCTCTCCATTCTGGACAGCGCCGCCGAGTACAGCGTGATCCGCAACGGGGACCAGCTCTGGGCATACGACAGCAAGTCCGACGAGGCGTACCACGCGACCACCGACAAGGCCCCTGACGCCGGGAAGCACGAGGGGCACACGGCCCCGGAGGGCGTGCCGACCACACCGAAGGCGCTGGCCGAGCAGGCGCTGAAGGCGGCGGACTCCACCACCTCCGTCACGGTCGACGGCACGGCGCAGGTCGCCGGGCGTGATGCGTACAAGCTGGTCATCAAGCCCAAGCAGGGTGGCTCGACGATCGGCGCGATCACCGTCGCGGTCGACGCGAAGAACGGCGTACCGCTGAAGTTCACCCTCTCCCCGAGCAGCGGTGGCAAGGCGGTGATCGATGCCGGGTTCACCAGCGTCGACTTCGCCAGGCCCGCCGCGTCCTCGTTCACGTTCACCCCGCCCAAGGGCACCAAGGTGACCGAGGCGGACGAGGCGAAGGCGGAGAAGAACGTCGAGAAGGGGCCGGAGGGCCTGACCGGTCTGGACAAGATCGCCGGCGGCGGAGGCGCGAAGGTCATCGGCGAGGGCTGGGGCGCGATCTACGCGATCGAGGCACCGGCCGGCGAGGGACTCCCCTCGTCGGAGAAGAATGCGGATGTTCCGCCCGCGGCCCAGCAGTTCCTGGACTCGTTCGGCGACAAGGTCACCGGAAAGTTCGGCTCCGGCACGGTCTTCAAGACTCGGCTGGTCAACGCCCTGATGACGGACGACGGCAAGGTCTACGTCGGCGCGGTCACCAAGGACGCGCTCGTCAAGGCGGCCGACAACGCCGCCAACTGACGTTCCCGTCCTTCCCGCACCGCACCACCGCCCCGCCGTACCCTCCGTACGGCGGGGCGTTCCGTTACCCGAACCATGGGGAGTTGCGCATGACAGAGCCCGGTGCCGTGACCGAGTCCTTGGTGGTGCCCCGGACCGGAACGGCTGTGATCGAGACCCGGGGTCTCACCAAGCGGTACCGCGGCGGCCAACTCGCCGTCGACGGACTCGACCTCAGCGTTCCCGACGGCAGCGTCTTCGGCTTCCTCGGGCCCAACGGCTCCGGGAAGACCACCACGATCCGGATGCTGATGGGGCTGATCGCTCCGACGTCCGGCACCGCCCGGGTCCTCGGCAACCCCATGCCGGGCGCCGCACGCACCGTGCTCCCGCAGGTCGGAACGCTGATCGAAGGACCCGCGCTGTACGCGTTCCTGACCGGCCGGGACAACCTCGTACGGTACGACTCCGCCGACCCGACCGCCGATCCGCGCACCCGCCACGCCCGGGTCGCCGCCGCCCTGGACCGGGTGGGGCTCGCCGCCGCGGCGGGCAAGAAGGCGAAGGCGTACTCGCTGGGCATGAAGCAGCGCCTCGGGCTCGCCGCCGCACTGCTGCAGCCGCGCCGCCTCCTCGTCCTGGACGAGCCGACCAACGGACTCGACCCGCAGGGCATGCGCGAGATCCGCACCCTGGTCCGGGAACTGGCGGCGGACGGCACCACCGTCTTCCTCTCCTCCCACCTCCTCGACGAGATCGAACAGGTCTGCACGCACGCCGCGGTCATGGCCCGGGGGCGGCTGATCACCCAGGGGCCGGTCGCCGACCTCGCGGCCGGCACCCGCGGCAGGCTCGCCGTCACCACACCCGACCCCGCCGACGCCGCCCGCATCCTCAAGGAACACGGCGTCACCGGCGTCACCGTCGACGGCGACCGGGTCACCGCCGAACCCCCGCCGCGCGAGGTCGAGCTCGCCGACCTGAGCGGGGCGCTGGTCCACGGCGGTGTACGCGTACGGTCCTTCGGCGTCGAGCGGGCCTCGCTGGAGGACGCCTTCGTCGCACTCACCGGAGAGGGTTTCGATGTCGCAGGCTGAAGTCGCACCCGTGCGGGCGGGCCGCTCCCGCAGCCCGCTGTGGACGTTCGGGATCCTCCGCTCCGAACTGGCCACGACCCTGCGCCGCGGGCGCACGCTCGCGCTGCTCGGGGTGCTGGCCGCCGTCCCCGTACTGATCGGGATCGCGGTGAGGATCCAGACGAGCGACGGCTCGCCCGCCGGGCCGCCCGACGGCGGGGGCCCGGCGTTCCTCTCCCAGGTGACCAACAACGGCCTGTTCCTGGTGTTCGCCGCCCTCGCGGTGACGCTTCCGGTCTTCCTGCCGCTGACCGTCGGCGTCGTCGCGGGCGACGCGATCGCGGGCGAGGCCAGTGCGGGCACCCTGCGCTATCTGCTGGTCGCACCCGCGGGCCGGACCCGGCTGCTGCTGACCAAGTACACCGCCACCCTCGCGTTCTGCCTGACCGCGACCCTCGTCGTGGCGGTGTCGGCGCTCGCCGTCGGGGCGCTGCTCTTCCCGGTCGGCGAGGTCACGACGATCTCCGGGACCCGGATCGGCGTCGGTGAGGGGCTGCTGCGGGCCGGCCTGATCGCGGTGACGGTGGCGGCGTCACTCATCGGGTTCGCGGCGCTCGGGCTGTTCATCTCGACGCTCGCCGGCAGCGGGATCGCGGCGATGGCCGCGACGGTCGGGGTGCTGATCACCGTACAGATCCTGGACACGATCCCGCAGTTGAGCGGCATCCACCCGTATCTCTTCCCGCACTACTGGTTGTCCTTCGCGGACCTGCTGCGCGATCCCGTCTACTGGGACGAGATCGTCAAGAACCTGGGGCTGCAGGGGCTGTACGCGGCGGTGTTCGGCTCGGCGGCCTGGGCGCGCTTCGCGGCGAAGGACATCACGGCCTGAGCGGGCGGGTCTTCGCCGGGTCCGCCCGCGCCGTCGGCCGGGCGAGCCGTCCCCCGATCGGCTCGTCGCGGCACGTACGGCACGAACGGTGCGAACAGCTGGAACGGCACGACACGGCACGTTCCGTTTCCGCTTGAACATTGTTCGACTTTTGGCGACGGGCTGTCAACAAGGATCAGGTCAAACGCGCCTATGCTCACGGAATGATCACATCGTCGAGTTCCCTGCGTCGCAGCGAGCGATCGCGACGGGCGACCTTGGAGGCCGCGCTCGCCCTGTGCACGGAGAAGGGGTACGGCCGCGTCACCATCGAGGCGATCGCGGCCAGGGCCGGCGTCAGCAAGAAGACGATCTACCGCTGGTGGCCGTCGAAGAGCGCGGTGATCCTGGAGGCATTCACGGAGGCGCTGGTGGACGCCACCCCGTTCGCCGACACCGGCGACATCGCCGCCGACCTGCGCACCCATGTGTCGGGCGCGGTGAATCTGCTCGCCAGCGCGCCGTTCGGCCCCGCGTACGCCGGGATCCTCTCCGAGGTCCACCACGACGACGAACTCGCCGAAACGGTCCGGACGCAACTGATCGAACCCCGCTTCGCCCAGGCGGTCGACCGGCTGCGCCGAGCCCAGGAACAGGGCCAGATCCCGCCGGACGCGAATCTGCCGCTGGCCGTGGAGATGCTCTACGGACCGGTCTACTACCGCCATGTGCTGCGCAAGCCGGTCCAGGACGAGGCGACGATCGCGGCACTGGTCGCGCATGTGCTGTGCTCGCTGCGGGCTTCCGCGACGGACGCCGGTCGGATGCGGGAACCGATCGCGGGATGATCACCGGTGTCTCCGGGGGCACCGGCGCGCTCGAGGCCGAGGGGGTCGTGGCGGCGCCTCCAGAGGGGCCGGTACGAAGGTGCTCGTCCTGCGCTTCGCCCTGGTCCTCGTCCTGTCGGCCGTGCTGCTCGTGTTCGGTTCCGGGATCGGCGCCCCGGGTCAGCCGAAGAAGGTCTTGGCGCGGGTGGCGGCGGCCGTGTCGTTCAGCACGTCACCGGGCCGGTTGCCGAGCCCCAGCAGCATCCCGCCCCACTCCATCCGCATGTACGACGCGATGGTGCGCAGCGTCCCGGTAGCCGGCTCGGCCACGCTCGGATCGGTCGTCGCGAGCGCGGTGACACCCCACAGGGTCCGTCCGGCCATGCGCTCCTTGAAGTCGACGCCGGGCACCCGCATCCACCCCGACCAGTGGTCCAGGTACCGCTTGGTGGAGGTGGACATGGCGTACCAGTACAGCGGTGACGCCAGTACCAGATCGGTCGCGCCGAGCGTCGCGTCCAGCAGGGTGGCGGCGTTCCCGGCGGGTGCGCGGTAGCTGCCGTCGCCCTCGTGCCGCAGGTCCTCGAAGTCGGGGAGCGCCAGCTCGTTCAGGCTCAGCCAGCGCTGCTCGGTCTCGGGTGGCAACTGCTCGGCGGCGAGCCGGGCGAGTTCCTCGGTGTTGCCGTCGGTACGGCTGCTGCCGAGCAGGAACAGGAACGAACGAGTGGTGGTCATGGCGACTTCTCCCCGTGGAGGCATCGGATGCATTGCGCGCAACGACTGTACGTGTCTGCACTATATGCATGTGCATGAAAATTGGGAACGGGGCGCCGCTCGGGAGCCCGGTCGCTGCCGGGACCATGCGCACGGCCGGGATCAGCCGAACAGTCGCTCCAGGACCACCGCGACCCCGTCCGCCTCGTTCGTCAGCGTCACCTCGTCCGCTGCCGCCTTCAGCTCGGGGTGGGCGTTGGCCATCGCGACGCCGTGCCCGGACCGGCGGAACATCGGCAGGTCGTTGGGCATGTCGCCGAAGGCGATCGTGGCCGCCGGATCCACCCCCAGGGTCTCGGCCGCCAGGGCCAGCCCGGTGCCCTTGTCGACGCCGTACGGCTGGAGTTCGACGGTGCCGGGGCCGGAGAGGGTGACGGTCGCCAGGTCACCGACGACCGCGCGGGCCGCGTCCGCGAGTGCGTCGTCCGTCAGGTCGGGGTGGCGGACGAGGACCTTGATGATCGGCGCCTCCCACAGTTCCTCGCGGTGGCCGACCCGTACGGCGGGCAATGCGGGGTGGGGCATCAGGTACCCCGGCTCGATCAGCGTCCGCCCGTCGGTTCCGTCCTGGTCCACGGCCGCGAACACCGGCCCGACCTGGGCCTCGATCTTGCCGAGCGCGGTGTCGGCCAGGTCCCGGTCCAGGGTCGCCGCGCGAATGATCTGCCCGGCCCCGGCGTCGTACAGCTGCGTGCCCTGCCCGCAGACCACCGGACCCCGGTACTCCAGCCGCGCGAGCAGGTCCCGTATGCCGGGCACCGGCCGTCCGGTGACCACGATGTGCCGGGCCCCCGACGCGGCGGCCCGGGCGAGCGCGGCACGGGAGCGGGGGCTCACGGTGTCGTCGCGACGCAGCAGGGTGCCGTCCAGGTCCGTGGCGACGAGGGCATATATGGGTGGGGTGGGCATGCCACAACCCTAGGGAGATCCGCTTCCGGGCGTACGGCCCTGACCTGCGCGGACGGTCGGGATTCGGGTGCGGCGGACAGCCCGGCAGGGGCATATGCGCAGGAATTACGCAGAGCGAGCGATCGTGATGATCTCCGGGCTCGCGCCGGTGAGCGGGCTGCGGTCCCAGTCCCCGTACTGCTCCTCGATGACCAGCCCGGCGTCGGACAGGAACGAGGACAGCGCGTCCGCGCCGAGGAAGCGCAGGGTGCTGCGGCTGATCCGCGGCCGGGTCCGGCCCGGCCCGGTGAACGTATGGCTGAACGACGCCGTGTCCCCGGTCACCGGCATCTCGACCTCGCGCACCATCCGCACCAGGCGGCCGTCGTCGTCGACCGCCTCGACCGATCTGTCCGGGGTCCAGTCCTCCCACGCCCGCGCCAAGGGGTTACGTGTCTCGAAGGCGAACCGGCCCCCGTCGGCCAGGACCGAACGGATCGTGGCCAGCGCGGTGCGCAGTTCGTCGTCCCTCACGTAGACCTGGAACGCGTGGCCCGCCATCACGACCAGGTCGAACATCCGGTCCGGGCCGACCGAGCCGACGTCGCCGAGGATCCACTCGATGCCGGTGTGCGCACGCGCCTGCTCCAGCATGCCGACCGCCGGATCCACTCCGCACAACTGCCCGTCATGACCGGCCTGCCGGGCCAGCCGCAGCAGCGACCCCGTACCGCAGCCGACGTCCAGCACGGACGGCGCCGCCATCACCAGGGGGAGGTAGAAGCCGTAGTCCGCCCGCTGGTCGGACGGGTTCATGGGGTCGTACAGTGCGGCGAGGCCGGCATCCGCGAACAAGCGATCAACCATCGTGACAGACTCCCGCCGTTGCCCGGGCCGCCGCAAGGGATGTTCCCTGAGCCTCCCTCACGCTCACTGCACGCAGAACTCGTTGCCCTCCGGATCGGCGAACACCCACCATGTGCCACCCGGCTCCTCCACCTTGCGCAGCCGGGTCGCGCCCAGGCCCTCCAGTCGCGCCGCCTCGGCGTCGCGGCGCTCCGGGCCGCGGGTCGGTGGCGTCGATGACGAGCTTCCAGTGCAGGGTCATGGAAACCGTTCCTAGCGGTGACCTGCGTGAGTCGGCAAGGGGCGCGCCGGGGCCGGTCCTGCACACCCCGCAGGGGCGGCCGTACCGATTCGACCCCGGCGTGCTGTGCTTGAAGCTGCTGCCCACCGGCGGACACCGCGGATATGCGCGGTACGAGGTGCTGCACACGCCCGCCGATCCGGTGCGGTGGGCGGGGCAGAGCCCGATGGTGCCCGCGCCGGAGCTCGCGGTGAGCGCCGGTGAACTCGCCCGCGCCCATGAACTGCGCTCCGTACTCCGGCGGTTGACCACGGCTCAGGAGCGCGCGGAGGTGCTGGACGGCGGCGCGCGCGGCGGCAGCGCGCGATGGACCGGGTGGCCGCCGCGACGGGCTGAGCCCGGCCGCGGGGAGCCGTCACCGGCGTGGCTCATCGGGATGTTGCCCGGGTGGACGTCGGCCGGGCGATTCCCTGACCCCCCGGAGTCAGGTCTGCGCTGCCGGGATGGCTCTGGAGGCGGTACCAGGGGCCGGCCGGGCCGAGTCCGGAAGGATGCACCATCTGCGCGGTGTCGGCGCGTGCGGTGGGTGCGGCTGCGCAGATGACGGCGGAGACGGCCACGGTGGCGGTCGCCACGCACATGAGCGTGCGGGAGTGTCTCTCGAAGTGCCGGGTTCGGGTCATAGGTGTTAGAGAAATGTAAGCAGACGGTATGACTGCGCTTACTCACCGGGACACGCGCCGCGATCGCCCCAATGCCGTACGGTCCAGGTGATCCGCGACGGCTCCGTACTCCGTGGCGCGCGCGATCAGCGCCACGTAGTTGTCGGGGCGGACCAGGACGAGGGCGTCCTCGGTGATCCCGTACGCCGAGCGGGCGTGTCCCTCGTCGTCGGTGAGGCCCTCGTGGCCGCCGCCGTCCACCGAGTGCACGCGCACCACGTCGCCGTACTCCGCCGCCACCTCCCGCAGCGCCTGCGCCGCGGCCGCACCGAAGCCCAGCAGCGTGAAGTGCGGCCCGGCGAACGTCTCGAACAGGCGGACCCGCGTCCCCGTCCCCGCGTCGCGACACGGGGCGTCCGGGGCGCGGTCGCCCGCCCGCAGCCGGGCGCGGGGACCGTCGGCCGCGCCGTCCCGGGCGAGCGAGCTCCAGCGGTAGTTCCCGTCCAGCCCCATGGTCTCCGCGGCGTTCGCCGCATCCAGTCCGCCGCCCGGCTTCTTGATCGCCTCCAGGGTCTCCCGCAGTCGGTCGGAGGCGAGGTCGAGGGTCCGGGCGGCGACGGGCAGCCGCTCCTCCTCGTAGGTGTCGAGCAGGCCCGTACCCGCCCGTCCGGTCGCCACGAGGGCGAGCTTCCAGCCCAGGTTGAACGCGTCCTGGATGCCGGTGTTCATGCCCAGCCCGCCCGCGATCGCGTGCACATGCGCGGCGTCGCCCGCGAGGAGGACGCGGCCCACCCGGTAGCGGCCGGCCATGCGCTCGTTGACCCGGTACGTCGACAGCAGGGTGGCGTTCGACAGGCGGGTGCCCGGGAGGCCGGAATGCTTGGCGAAGAGCCGCCGGAAGCTTTCCTGCGAGGGCGGTACGGGGGCCCCTGCGGCGTCCGTCTCGGGTCCGGCCTGGAACCACCAGCCCGACCGGGTACCCGGGATCGGGCACAGCATCACGGCGCCGTCCTCGTCGAACCACTGGTGCCAGATCCCGCGGTCGAGACCCTCCACCTCGACATCGCCGCAGACCATCATCTGCTCCTGCGTCGTCCGCCCCTCGAACGGCACCCCGAGCAGCTTGCGCACCGCACTGTGGGCGCCGTCGCAGCCCACCACGTAGGCCGTCCCGGTCTCGCTGCCGTCGGCGAAGGTGACGGTCACCGAGGCGTCCGTCTCCACCAGCCCCGTCACCTCGGCGCCCAGTTCGACATGTACCCCGTACTCCGCGAGCCGGGCCCGCAGGATCTCCTCCAGCCGCCACTGCGCGATGAGCCACGAGCGGTCGTACGGGGCGTCCGGCGTCGGCCCCGACCCCTCGAACGGGTCGGCGTCGGCGATCGCCACTCCGCCCCGGTACTTGCGCATCGGCGGCGGCGTCGAGCCCGCTGCCAGGACCTCGTCGACCACGCCGAGATCCTCAAGCACCTCGAGGGAGCGGGGATTGGGGCCCTTCGCCCGCGAACTGCGCGGGAAATCACGGGACTTGTCGACGATCCGTACGGCGATGTCACGCCGGGCGAGATCGCACGCCAGGGTCAGTCCGGTCGGTCCGGCTCCCACGATCAGTACGTCGGTCATGCCTGCTCCTCGGGTACGGTTCCACTGCCCCCAGGAAAGCGTAACTGGGTTAAGAAAGCAACCGAGTAAAGATCAATGTGTGTCCGCGGCCTCGCGGGCGTCGTAGTCGGCGCGCGCCGCCGCGATCTCACCCCGGTGCTCCTCGGTCCAGGTGACGAGTGCCCGGATCGTGGTGTGCAGCGTGCCGCCGAGCGGCGTCAGCTCGTACTCCACGCGGGGCGGCACCACGGCATGGACCGTGCGCTCGACCAGGCCGTCGCGTTCCAGCTGGCGCAGCGTGACGGTCAGCATCCGCTGACTGATGCCGTCGATCTCGCGGCGCAACTGGGTGAAGCGGAGCTTGCGGCGGTCGAGCAGGGCGATGACGAGGAGCGACCACTTGTCGGCGACGCGGTCCAGGATCTGCCGTACCTCGCAGCCCTCGCGGGTGTCCCACTGGAACGGGTCGGGGTCGCCGACGAGGGCCGCGTCGTCAACGGTGCCTCTGAGGTGACTCGGTGACTTCGAAGTGCCTTCTTCCATGGCCGTTGATGCTGGCGCACGATGCCAGTGGTTACAAGAGGGAACCGACCCGCTTCCGAGTAACTCCCCATGCCCGCCCCATTCAAGGAGACACCTGTGTCCACCATGCCCTCGCGCGCCCGGGCCCTGCTCCTCGTCCTCTGCGGCACGATCTTTCTGGAGGGCATCGATGTCGCGATGCTTGCCGTCGCGGTCCCCTCGATCAGATCCGATCTCTCCCTGCCGACCAGTGCCACCGCCTGGGTGATGAGTGCCTACGTCCTCGGCTACGCCGGGTTCACCCTGCTCGGCGGGCGCGCCGCCGACCTGTTCGGCAGGCGCCGGATGTTCCTCGTCTGGCTCTCCGTCTTCCTGGTCTTCTCCGGACTCGGAGGCTTCGCCGACCGGGGCTGGATGCTGATCGTCGCCCGCTTCGTCACCGGGGTGGCCGCCGCGTTCATGACGCCCGCCGCCATGGCGCTCATCACCACCTCGTACGAGGAGGGGCCGCAGCGCAACAGGGCGCTGCTGGTCTTCGCGGGCACCGCGGCGGGCGGCTTCTCGCTCGGGCTCGTCATCGGTGGGCTGCTCACCCAGCTCGGCTGGCGCTGGGTGTTCTTCGCGCCCGTCCTGCTGGCCGGCGGGATCCTGATCGCCGCGCTCCGCACCGTCCCCGCGGAGGCGCGCCCGGTCCGCACCGGCGGCTTCGACCTGCCGGGTGCCGCCGCTGCCGCCGGGGCGATGCTGCTGCTCGCGTACGGGATCGTGCGCCTGGAACACGGTACGACGGACTGGGCGTGGACCGCCGGGGCCTTCGCGGCGGGGCTTCTCCTGATCGCCGTCTTCGTCCTGATCGAACGCCGCTCGCCCGCCCCGCTGGTCCGGCTCTCCCTGCTGCGGAGGGCCTCGATGGTCCGGGCCGACCTCGGCGCCCTGCTCTTCGTGGGGTCCTTCTTCGGGTTCCAGTTCGTGGTGACGCTGTATCTCCAGGAGCTGCGCGGCTGGTCCGCACTGCAGACCGCCCTCGCCCTGGTGGTGATGGGCGCCGACGCGGTCATCGCACCGACGCTCACCCCTCGGCTGGTGAACCGTTACGGCAATGCGCGGGTCGTCCTCGGCGGATTCGTCGTCGCCATCGTCTCGTACGGACTCTTCCTGCAGGTCGGGCCGGACTGGTCGTATGCGGCGATGTTCCCGACGCTGCTCCTCACCGGCACCGCCTTCGCCCTGGCCTACGGTCCGCTGACGATCGCGGCGACCGACGGCGTACCGGACAGCGAGCAGGGGCTGGCGGGCGGGCTGCTGCACACCTCGACCCAGTTCGGTTCCGCAGTCGGCATCTCCGCGGTGACGGCGGTGTACGGGCTCGCCTCGGCGGGCACGGACGGCGGGCCCGGAGCCACCCTGGACGCCTTCCGTGCGGCGCTCGTCGTGCCGGTGGCGATGGTGACGCTGGGCGCGCTGATCACTGCTCTCGGGCTGCGTACGAGGAGTCCGCGCCGGTTGCCGGAGACGTCCGCTCCGGCAACGCCGGTGTCGCCGCCGTCGCCGCAAGCCGCGCGGCCTGCGCCCTCGTCCGCCGCGCCGTCCGGAACGCGTCCCACGTCAGCAGCGTGAGCGCCAGCCACACCAGCGCGAACCCGGCCCACCGCTCCGGTGGCATCGCCTCGTGGAAGTAGAGGATGCCGAGGATGAACTGGAAGACCGGCGCCAGGTACTGCAGCAGGCCCAGCGTCGAGAGCGGGACGCGGATCGCCGCCGCACCGAAGAGGACCAGCGGCGTGGCCGTCACGACACCCGTCGCGGCGAGGAGCGCCGCATGGCCGGCGCCGCCGGAGACGAACGTCGCGTCGCCCTGCGCACCGAGCCACAGCAGATAGCCGAGCGCGGGGACGAACAGCACCGCGGTCTCGGCGGTGAGCGACTCCAGGCCGCCCATGTTGACCTTCTTCTTCACCAGGCCGTACGTCGCGAAGGAGAACGCCAGCGTCAACGAGATCCACGGCGGACGTCCGTAACCGATCGCCAGAACAAGCACGGCCGCGACGCCCGTGCCGACCGCCACCCACTGCACGGGGCGCAGCCGCTCACCGAGGAGCAGGACGCCCATGGCGATGGTGACCAGGGGGTTGATGAAGTAGCCGAGCGACGCCTCGACGACGTGGCCGTTGTTCACGGCCCAGATGTACAGACCCCAGTTGACGGTGATCACGGCCGCGGCGACCGTGATCAGCCCCAGCTTCTTCGGCCTGCGTATCAGCTCGCCGATCCACGCCCAGCGGCGCAGCGCGAGCAGCGCGATGCCGACGACGGCGAGCGACCAGACCATGCGGTGGGCCAGGATCTCGATGGCGCCGGACGGCTTCAGCAGCGGCCAGAAGAGCGGGACGATCCCCCACAGGCCATAGGCGCCGATGCCGGACAACAAGCCCGCCCGCTGTTCATTTGTCCCCTTCACGGGCCCTCCCGGCATCCCTCGCGTCAACTGCTCCGTCGACTGCACGACGGTATCGCCGGGAGGGCCCGGTGTCATAGCCGTATCGCAATACGGTCATGACGCCGGGCCCTTCCGGTGCGGAGCGAGGGCTCAGAGCCTGTCGGGTGACCTCTGACCGGGCGATCGAAGGTCACCCGACAGGCTCTCAGGCGGCGGCGACCGCGGCAGCCACCGTCTCGGCCATCGGCGTCGTCGGGCGGCCGATCAGACGGGCCAGGTCACCGCTCGTACCGGCGAGCAGGCCGCGCGCGATCGCCTCGTCGACGTCGACGAGGATCGCGGCGAAGCCCTCGGGCAGACCGGCGCCGACCAGGATCTCCTGGTGCACGGCGGCCGGGACGTTGTTGTACGCGATCTCCTTGCCAGTGGCCTTCGACACCTCGGCCGCGTACTCGGCGAACGACCAGGCGACGTCGCCGCTCAGCTCGTAGGCCTTGCCGAGGTGGTCCTCGCCGGTCAGTACGGCGGCCGCGGCAGCCGCGTAGTCGGCGCGCGTGGCGGAGGCGACCCGGCCGTCGCCCGCGTTGGAGACGACGGCGCCGTGCTCCAGGACCGGGGCGAGGTTCGCCGTGTAGTTCTCCGTGTACCAGCCGTTGCGCAGGAAGGTGTACGGCAGGCCGGAGTCGAGGATCAGCTGCTCGGTGACCTTGTGCTCGGCGGCCAGCTGGAAGTCGGCGTCCGGGCCGCCCAGCACTCCGGTGTACGCGAGCTGCGCGACACCCGCCGCCTTCGCCGCGTCGATGACCGCCGTGTGCTGCGGCACGCGCCTGCCCACCTCGCTGCCGGAGATGAGCAGGACGCGGTCCCCGGCCTTGAAGACGCCGGTGAGGGTCTCCGGGCGGTCGTAGTCGGCGACCCGGAGCTCGACACCGCGGGCGGCGAGGCCGGCGGCCTTCTCCTTGTTGCGGACGACGGCGGCGATCCCGCTCGCGGGCACGGTCTCCAGCAGTCGGTCGACGACGAGACTGCCGAGCTCTCCGGTGGCTCCGGTGACGACGATGCTCATGGGGGGTTTCTCCTCTTTGGCTGCTCTGGTCCTTGTTCGTGCTCTCTGTCGCTCACCCTAGGGGATGCACTAACCAAGAGAAAGTACCCACTTTGAAGTAAGGTACTGGTATGAGCGTAAGCAAGGTGCCCGATGTGAACCGGCAGATGTGCCCCTCCCGCCTGGTGCTCGAACACGTCACCAGCCGCTGGGGCGTCCTCGTCCTGGCCGCCCTGCTGGAGCGCTCCTACCGCTTCAGCGAACTGCGCCGCGAGGTCGGCGGCGTCAGCGAGAAGATGCTGGCCCAGACCCTCCAGACGCTGGAGCGCGACGGCTTCGTGCACCGGGATGCCAAGCTGGTGATCCCGCCGCGGGTGGACTACACGCTCACCGAGCTGGGCAAGGAGGCCGCCGAGCAGGTGTGGGGGCTGGCGCGCTGGACGGAGCGGCGTGTCGACGCCGTACACGCCGCCCGCGAGTCGTACGACGCCCGGAAGCAGGATCAGTCCGGCTGAGGCGCTCGTCCCTCCTCCAGCTCCCGCAGCGCCCGCGAGACATCGAACGGCAGGATCGTCACCGCCACGTGCGGCAGCTGCGCCAGTGCCTTCGACATCGCCTCGCCGGTGCCCCGGTGCAGCATCTTCCCGAGCGCGTTCCGGTACAGCCGCCGCGGCACCAGGACCGTCAGCGATGTCTCCCCGTCCGCCGTGGTGCGGGTCGCGAGCTCCCGCATCGCATGGCGCAGCCGCCGGTCGGGGCAGGCCACCAGCTCCAGTGGCACGGAGGTCGCGGCCGTCGCCCCCCAGCGGGCGGCCAGCCGCCTGCCGTGCGCCTCGTCGATTGCGAAGTGCACCGCCCGGATCTCGTCCGGGCGCAGCTCATGGGCGTACCGAAGTGCCTTCAGCGTCGCCAGGTCCAGCGTCTCCACGAGGACGAACACCAGATGACGCCGGACCCGCGGCCGGTCCGCGCCCGGTGCCTGGAGGCTTCGCAGTGCGGCGGCCTCGCGCCGGTATTCGCGGTTGATCCGCATCAACGCCCAGACGCCGAGGGGGAAGACGATCACGACCAGCCAGGCGCCCTCGGTGAACTTGGTGACCGCGAAGATCAGCACCACGGCCGCCGAGACGGCCGCGGCCAGCCCATTGACCGCGATCTTCAGCCGGCGGTACCGCTCGCGGCGGCGCAGGTGGTACGCGGTGAGCCCGGACCCCGCCATGGCGAACGCGGTGAACACGCCGATCGCGTACAGCGCCACCAGCTTGTCCACACTGGCGCCCGTGACGAGCAGCAGCGCCAGCGAGACGACGGTGAGCGCGATGATCCCGTTGGAGAACGCCAGCCGGTGCCCGCGCCGGGTCAGCACCCGCGGCAGAAAGCGGTCCTCGGCGACAAAACTGGCGAGGAACGGGAAGCCGGTGAAGGGCGTGTTGGCACCCGTGTAGAGGACCAGCGCCGTCGCCAGCTGGACGAAGACCAGCCCGGCCGTCCCGAGCGGGCCGGCACCGAAGGCGAGATGAGCCTCCTGCGCGATGACGGTGGGTGTGCCGTCGGTGTACGGGACGGCATGCGTGAAGTGTGCCAGCGTGGAGACGCCGAGGACGAGGACGCCGAGTACACAGCTCATGGTGATGAGGGTGCGGCGGGCGTTGCGGCCCTGCGGTTCGCGGAACGCGGAAATGCCGTTGGAGATCGCTTCGAGTCCGGTGAGCGACGAGCCGCCGTTGGCGAAGGAGCGCAGCACGATGAAGAGCGAGGCGCCGTACGCCCAGCCGCTGCCCGGCGTGCCCAGCGGAACCACCCCGGCCGCATGCAGATCGGCGTGCGGCAGCCCGACCGTCAGCCCGCGCACCGCGGCGACGAGCAGCACCAGACCGACCGCGGCCATGAACAGATAGGCGGGCAGCGCGAAGGTCCGGCCCGCCTCGCGGATGCCGCGCAGATTCCCGTACGCGAGCAGCACGATCACCGCGACGGAGACCGGCAGCTGGAGATGGTCCAGGCCGGTCCAGCCGCCCCCGGCCAGATGGGCGAGGGAGATGAGGGCGTTCGTGCCGGCCGACACCTGGACGGCGACGGTCACGATGTAGTCGACGAGCAGCGCCACGGCGGCGATCTGCGCGACGTTCGGCCCGAAGTTCTCCCGGGCGACCACGTACGAGCCGCCCGCCCGCGTGTAGATCATGACGACATCGCTGTAGCAGAGCGTCAGAAGCAGCAGGACCAGCAGGATCGCGCCGGTCACCGGCATGAGGAGGGTGAAGGCAGCCGCCCCGACGACGGGCACGAGGACCCGGAGCATCTCCTCGGAGCCGTACGCGGACGAACTGATGCAGTCCGAGGCGAGCACCCCGAGCGCCGTCCGGTTGTTCAGTTTCTCGTCACTGATGCGCTCGGTGGTGAGGGGTTTGCCGAGCAGGCGTCGTTTGATGCGGTACGCGGGACGGTCCAGGGCCATGGGCACATGAGAACGGGTGCCGGGCCGGGAGCGGTGAAGACTCCCCGGCCGGGCACCCGTACGGTGCGCCTCACGACGTCCCAGGGGGTGTCCGGCGGATCAGCCGGGGCCGCGACGAGTGGAACGGTCCGACCCCGATCCGCCGGGTCACCCGAGAGGCTCTCAGCCGACGACCGTCCAATTGTCGTTGCCCGCGAGCAGCGCGGCCAGATCGCCCTTGCCGTTCTGCTCGACCGCGGTGTCCAGCTGCTCGGCCATCTGCGTGTCGTACACCGGCCGCTCGACGCTGCGCAGCACCCCGATCGGGGTCTGGTGCAGCGTGTCGGGGTCGGCGAGCCGGGACAGCGCGAACGCCGTGGTGGGGCTGGCGGCGTGCGCGTCGTGGACCAGGACCTGCGACTCGTTCTCCGCGGTGACCTCGACGACCTTGAGGTCGCCGGTGGCCGGGTCGCGCACCACGCCCTTGGACTGTCCGGTGCCGAAGCGGATCGGCTGCCCGTGCTCCAGCCGGATCACCGCGTTCTCGGCCTTGTCCTTGTCCTTGAGGACCTCGAAGGCGCCGTCGTTGAAGATGTTGCAGTTCTGGTAGATCTCCACCAGCGCCGTGCCCGGGTGGGCGGCGGCCTCGCGCAGCACGCCGGTGAGGTGCTTGCGGTCGGAGTCGACGGTGCGGGCAACGAACGACGCCTCCGCGCCGAGGGCCAGCGACACCGGGTTGAACGGGGCGTCGAGCGAGCCCATCGGCGTCGACTTGGTGATCTTGCCGACCTCGGACGTGGGGGAGTACTGCCCCTTGGTGAGCCCGTAGATCCGGTTGTTGAACAGCAGGATCTTCAGGTTCACATTGCGCCGCAGCGCGTGGATGAGGTGGTTGCCGCCGATGGACAGCGCGTCGCCGTCGCCCGTGACGACCCAGACGGACAGGTCGCGCCGCGAGGACGCCAGCCCGGTCGCGATGGCCGGGGCCCGGCCGTGGATCGAGTGCATCCCGTACGTGTTCATGTAGTACGGGAACCGGGACGAGCAGCCGATGCCGGAGACGAAGACGATGTTCTCCTTCGCCAGACCGAGCTCGGGCATGAACCCCTGCACGGCGGCGAGGACCGCATAGTCACCGCAACCGGGGCACCAGCGCACTTCCTGATCGGACTTGAAGTCCTTCATGGACTGCTTGGCCTCGGCCTTGGGCACCAGCTGCAGTGCCGGGAGCCCGGTGGGGAGTGCCTGGTCGGTGTTAGGCATCGATGGCCTCCTTGAGAGCTGTGGCGAGCTGCTCGGCCTTGAACGGCATTCCGTTGACCTGGTTGTAACTGTGGGCGTCCACCAGGTACTTCGCCCGGATCAGCGTGGCGAGCTGGCCGAGGTTCATCTCCGGGACGACCACCTTGTCGTAACGCTCCAGCACCTCGCCCAGATTCCGCGGGAAGGGGTTGAGGTGGCGCAGATGGGCCTGCGCGATCGACTGCCCCTCCGCCCGCAGCCGGCGGACGGCGGCGGTGATGGGGCCGTACGTGGAGCCCCAGCCGAGCACCAGGGTCCGGGCGCCGGAGGGGTCGTCGACCTCCAGGTCGGGGACCTCGATGCCGTCGACCTTCGCCTGGCGGGTGCGGACCATGAAGTCGTGGTTCGCGGGGTCGTACGAGATGTTGCCGGTGCCGTCCTGCTTCTCGATGCCGCCGATGCGGTGTTCGAGACCGGGAGTGCCGGGGACGGCCCACGGGCGGGCCAGGGTCTGCGGATCGCGTTTGTACGGCCAGAAGACCTCGGTGCCGTCGGCCAGCTCATGGTTGGGTCCGGAGGCGAACTGCACGCGCAGGTCGGGGAGTTCGTCGACGTCGGGGATCCGCCACGGCTCGGAGCCGTTGGCGAGATAACCGTCCGAGAGCAGGAACACCGGTGTGCGGTACGTCAGTGCGATCCGGGCGGCGTCGAGCGCGGCGTCGAAGCAGTCCGCCGGCGTCTTCGGCGCCACGATCGGCACCGGGGCCTCGCCGTTGCGTCCGAACATCGCCTGCAGCAGGTCCGCCTGCTCGGTCTTGGTCGGCAGACCGGTCGACGGGCCGCCGCGCTGGATGTCGATGATGAGCAGCGGCAGTTCGAGCGAGACGGCCAGGCCGATGGTCTCCGACTTCAGCGCCACACCCGGACCGGACGTCGTCGTCACCCCGAGCGAACCGCCGAACGCCGCACCGAGCGCCGCACCGATGCCCGCGATCTCGTCCTCCGCCTGGAAGGTGCGGACGCCGAAGTTCTTGTGCTTGCTGAGCTCGTGCAGGATGTCGGAGGCCGGGGTGATCGGGTACGAGCCCAGGTAGAGCGGCAGGTCCGCCTGCCGGGCCGCCGCGATCAGCCCGTACGACAGGGCCAGGTTCCCGGAGATGTTCCGGTACGTACCGGTGGGGAACGTCTGCGTCGCAGGCGCCACCTCGTAGCTGACCGCGAAGTCCTCGGTGGTCTCACCGAAATTCCAGCCCGCCCGGAACGCCGCCACGTTCGCCTCGGCGATCTGCGGTTTCTTGGCGAACTTCGCCCGCAGGAACGCCTCGGTGCCGTCGGTCGGCCGGTGGTACATCCAGGAGAGCAGCCCGAGCGCGAACATGTTCTTCGAGCGCTCGGCCTCCTTGCGGGAGAGCCCGAACTCCTTCAGCGCCTCGATCGTCAGCGTCGTCAGGGGCACCGGGTGGACGTTGTACGCCTGCAGCGAGCCGTCCTCCAGCGGACTGGTCTCGTAGCCCACCTTCGCCATCGGGCGTTTGGTGAACTCGTCGGTGTTGACGATGATTTCGGCGCCGCGCGGCACATCGCCGATGTTCGCCCTCAGCGCCGCGGGGTTCATCGCGACCAGTACGTTCGGGGCGTCGCCCGGCGTGAGGATGTCATGGTCGGCGAAGTGCAACTGGAACGACGAGACGCCCGGCAGGGTGCCTGCGGGGGCCCGGATCTCGGCCGGGAAGTTCGGCAGCGTCGACAGGTCGTTCCCGAACGACGCCGTCTCCGAGGTGAACCGGTCACCCGTGAGCTGCATGCCGTCTCCGGAGTCACCCGCGAAACGGATGATCACCCTGTCCAGGCGGCGGATCTCCTTCTCGCCGACGCCCGCTTTCTCGGAATGGGGGGCGCGTTGTCCCCCGAGAACAGTCTCGTCGGCCTGATCGGCGTCGTTGGCCTCGTCGGCCTGTCCGGCTGGGCTACTGACCTGGCTGGTCACTGAACTGGACCTCCCTCGGGGCGGCGGCTCGGGACCGTCCGGCCCGCCGGCGGTCCCCAATGCCACCCTACGTCGGTAAGGGTCGCCTTCCCTGGAACGGTCACATGGTGGACGCCACTATGAGACGCATTTTTGTACCGCTTTGCCATATTCCGCGAACCCCCTGGGCTGTCGGTCGACGTCGTTCGCTGCTTCTCGGCGCTCATCCTTTGGTCCCAGGCCCTCGATCGGCCACAGATGACCTGACAGGGTGTCAGGTTCTCAGGATTTGAGATAGGTCAGAACGGCCAGCACGCGACGGTGATCCCCGTCACTGGGCGAGAGCCCGAGCTTCAGAAAAATATTGCTGACGTGCTTCTCCACCGCGCCGTCGCTCACCACCAGCTGCCTGGCGACCGCGGAGTTCGTCCGCCCCTCCGCCATCAGGCCGAGCACCTCGCGCTCGCGCGGCGTCAGCCCGGCCAGGACGTCCTGCTTACGGCTCCGGCCCAGCAGCTGGGCCACTACCTCAGGGTCCAGCGCAGTACCGCCCTGTGCCACTCGGACCACCGCGTCGACGAACTCACGGACCTCGGCGACCCGGTCCTTCAGCAGATACCCCACCCCCCGGCTGCTGCCGGCCAGCAGCTCGGTCGCGTACTGCTCCTCGACGTACTGCGAAAGGACCAGGACCCCGATGCCGGGATACTCCTTGCGCAGCCGCACCGCCGCCCGTACGCCCTCATCGGTGTGGGTCGGAGGCATCCGCACATCGGCGACGACCACATCCGGCAGCTCGTCCTGTGCGGCGAGATCGCTCACCGTCTTGATCAGCGCCTCGGCGTCCCCCACCCCGGCGACGACGTCATGTCCGAGATCGGTCAGCAGCCGGGTGAGTCCCTCCCGAAGCAGTACCGAATCCTCGGCGATGACCACCCGCACCCTGTCCTCCACCACGACGCTTTTCCCCCACTGCACTGGTCCGCCGGCCCGTGGCCGACGGAAATCCGTCCCCTGGCCCCTCCAGCATCCCAGCATCGGCCTGCCGATGGGGACTGTGCCGAATGCTTGAGGGCACAGGTAGGGCGAGGGAACGCCCGTGAGGGGGACGGGAGGGGACGGCGGCAGCGGGCCGGGTGGTCAGGCTCTCAGCCGCGCCACGGGAGCTCGGCCGTGACCCGCGTCGGCCCGCCCACCGGGGAGTCGACGACGAGGATGCCGTCCACCGCGTCCAGCCGCTCGGTCAGACCGGCCAGACCGCTGCCCGCCGACAGGTCCGCGCCACCCCGCCCGTTGTCAGTGACCTGCAGCATCAGCCGGTCGGCCGTACGCCACACATCAACCGTCGCACGCGTCGCGTACGCATGCTTGCTGACGTTCTGCAGCAGCTCGGACACGGTGAAGTACGCAATCCCCTCGATCGCCTGCGCGGGCCGTGACGCCAGGTCCACTTCGACCGTGACCGGGACGGTGCAGCGGGAGGCGATGGCGGAGAGCGCGGCGTCCAGGCCGCGGTCGGTGAGGACGGCGGGATGGATCCCCCGGGCGAGGTCGCGGAGCTCCTGCAGGGCGACCTTCACCTCGCCGTGCGCCTCGTCGACCATGCGGGCGGCGGCCTCGGGGTCCTGCGCCAGCTTCTCCTTCGCCAGACCCAGATCCATGGCGAGGGCGACGAGCCGGGCCTGCGCGCCGTCGTGCAGATCGCGTTCGATGCGCCGCAGGTCGGCGGCGGCGGTGTCCACGACCACACCCCGGTCCGACTCCAGCTCCGAAACGCGCGACGCCAGCCGGGACGGCCCGAGCAGCCCGTACACCATCACCCGGTCCACGGACGTCAGACCACGGATGATCCACGGGGTGACGAGCACGAGTATCAGACCGAACGCACTGGTCACGGCCAGCTCGAAGGACGAGTCGAGATAGACGTCGTGCGTGGCGTCGCCGTACAGCTGGATGCCGTCGATCCCCGCGTACGCCGGGAAGACCCACTGCCACAACGGATACGTGAGGGCAGCCCACCCGTACGTCCAGAACGTCAACGAGACGATGAACGCGAAGACCGCCCACGGGAAGTGCAGCAGCGCATAGAGAAGGTGCCGCCAGGACGCCCCGCTCTTCAGCACCGCGCCGACCCAGGACATCAGCCCGCCGGTCCTGCCGCGCACCGGCGCCGGATCCGCCACGCGGAGCCTCAGCAGCCCCCGCGCCCGGACCCGCTCCATGGCACCGAAACCGCGGCACATGGCCAGGGTGCCGGCAAGGAGCGGAATGCCGAGGAACGTGATCAGCAGACCCGCACTGGCGGAGGTCAGAGTGACCGCGAGGCTGAACAGCACCACACTGATGGGCAGACTCAGCAACAGATAGCCGAACTCGCGCCAGGTCCTCGCCTCGAACGGCGCGCGCAGCACCGCAGGAACGACGTGCTTCACCGAGGAGTGGTCCTCGGGGCCGGAACCGGACCGCTGAGGGTCGCGAGTGTCCGGTCCGTATGCCGTGGCCATGGTGCCGTCCGTTTCTCTGCTCGGCGGGTGGAGTGGTTCCTCTTCGACGGCCCGTCCAGGCCGCCACCTCAAGAGTGCTGCCCGGCGGGACTCCTCACCATGAGGCCGGTATCCCTTTTCGACCGGGGGTTTTCCCCACCCCCGACTGCGGCCTGGGCCCCCTCCTGCGGAATTCGGACCGGAGCAGGGAGCCGGGTCCGACGCGCGTACCCGCACCCCGCGAGCCCGGCACGATCCGCAGGAAGGGTCCTACGGCCGTTTCGCGACGCCCGCGCCGTCCCCGCCCCGGTCCCGCCAGGGCAGCTCGGCCACCACCGTCGTCGGCCCGCCGACCGGTGACGTCAGGACGAACAGCCCGTCCACCGCCCCCAGCCGCTCCGCCAGCCCGGACATCCCCGTACCGCCGTCCATCCGCGCCCCGCCGCGGCCGTCGTCACTGATCTGGATCAGCAGTCGTTCCCCCGACCGCCACACCTCGACGGACGCCGAACGCGCACCACTGTGCTTGCTGACGTTCTGCAGCAGCTCGGACACGGTGAAGTACGCAATCCCCTCGATCGCCTCCGCGGGGCGCGACGGCAGATCCACGCCCACCGTGACCGGGACGGTGCAGCGGGAGGCGATGGCGGAGAGCGCGGCGTCCAGGCCGCGGTCGGTGAGGACGGCGGGATGGATCCCCCGGGCGAGGTCGCGGAGCTCCTGCAGGGCGACCTTCACCTCGCCGTGCGCCTCGTCGACCATGCGGGCGGCGGCCTCGGGGTCCTGCGCCAGCTTCTCCTTCGCCAGACCCAGATCCATGGCGAGGGCGACGAGCCGGGCCTGCGCGCCGTCGTGCAGATCGCGTTCGATGCGCCGCAGGTCGGCGGCGGCGGTGTCCACGACCACACCCCGGTCCGACTCCAGCTCGGCGATCCTGCGCTCCAGCTCGTCCGAGGGCGAGAGCAGCCCCCGCGCCATCGCCCGGTCCGCGTTGGTCAGCAGCCGCGCCGTGAAGGGCAGCACGGGCCACAGGACGAACAGACTCACCAACGTCACCGTGAACGTGAGCACGCCCCAGGGCAGCCGCATGAAGGAATACAGCACCGCCCGCCAGCCCACCGGATCCTTGAGACTCGACCACAGCCACGGAAGGACGCCGCGGTCACGGCGGCCCAGCGCGGTCGCGCTCGGCTCGTCGATCCGCACCCCGAGCAGCGCACGGGCCCGGCCCCGCTCCGCCCTGCCGAGCAGTCGCGCCCCCTGCAGCCCGCCGGCGAGAAGCGGCAGACCCACCACCGTGAGGGAAAGCCCCACGCCGACACCGATCATGAAAACTGTGTAAACAAACCCGGCAACCGCCACCGGCAGGTTGGACAGGAGATAGCAGATCTCCTTCCACGTCCACGGATCCAGTGCGAAGCGGGCGGGCGGCGGCCGGTCGTTGTCGGGCGCCGGGGGGCTCGAGGTCATGCGCCCAGCCTGCCGGGCCGGGCCTGCGCACGCCATGGGGTTCATGGGCGGGGCGAAGTAGGGATAACCCCACCCTTTGCCCGACGCGGCTGCTTACCGCCTCTTTAACAGGGCCTAGACTCCCGTGCGTACAGACGTCGAACAGGCATGAGGGAGCGGAGGGGCGGACGTGGCCTACGTGGCGGACCTGCCGGAATCGACCGTTCTCGCGTCGGACTACTTCCAGAGCTACTCGGTCGTCGGACTGCTCGCCGTGATCGGCGTGCTCTTCGTCGCCGTCGCCTTCGGAGCAGGCCGGCTGCTGCGCCCCGTGGTGCCGACACCGGAGAAGCTCCTCACCTACGAATGCGGCGTGGACCCCGTCGGCGAGGGCTGGGCACACACCCAGGTTCGCTACTACGTCTACGCATTCCTCTATGTGATCTTCGCTGTCGACTCGATCTTTTTGTTCCCCTGGGCGACCGTATTTGCAGCACCCGGATACGGCGCGACCACCCTGGTGGAAATGTTCATCTTCCTCGGATTCCTCGCCGTGGGACTGCTCTACGCATGGAAGAAGGGCGTCCTCGAATGGACGTGACGAGCCCGCAGACCCCCGAGCCGCAGCACCGGCCCGAACCGACGCTGCTGCCCGAACCGAAACGGCTCGGCGTGCTCTCCCGGCTCGCACCCGAGCCCATGAAGGTGGTTCTGAACTGGGGCCGCCGCTACAGCCTCTGGGTCTTCAACTTCGGGCTCGCCTGCTGCGCCATCGAATTCATCGCCGCCTCCATGGCCCGGCACGACTTCATCCGCCTCGGCGTGATCCCGTTCGCACCGGGACCCCGCCAGGCCGACCTCATGATCGTTTCCGGCACGGTGACGGACAAGATGGCCCCGGCCGTCAAGCGGCTGTACGAGCAGATGCCCGAGCCCAAGTACGTCATCTCCTTCGGCGCCTGCTCCAACTGCGGCGGCCCGTACTGGGACTCGTACTCCGTGACCAAGGGCGTCGACCAGATCATCCCCGTCGACGTGTACGTACCGGGCTGCCCGCCGCGCCCGGAAGCCCTGCTCCAGGGCATCCTCAAGCTCCAGGAGAAGATCGCCCGCGAGTCGCTGGGCGAGCGGTACGCGACCGGCGGCAGCCGCCCCTCCACCGCCGCACTCCGCAGCGGCCTGGTCGCCGCCCCGCCGGCCCCGGGGGAGGAGCAGAAGTGACCGATCCGGAAACGGCGCAGGCCTACGACCGCCTGCCGGAAGCCGTCACCGAACTCTTCGGCGAGGACGCCGTGGCGGAGCACGCCTACGGCCTGCTGACCGTCGACGTCCCGCCGGCCGCCTGGACCACCGCCCTCGAAACGGCCCGCGACCTGCTGGGCTGCACCTATTTCGACTGGCTGAGCGCAGTCGACGAACCCGGCACCGGCTTCCGCGTCTGCGCCCATGTCGCCGCCCCGGCGCCGGGCAAGGTCCGCCGGCTCCTGCTCCGTACGACCGTTCCGCACGACGCCCCGGTCCTGCCGACCGCCATCGGTGTCTACGCGGGCGCCGCCTGGCACGAGCGCGAGACCCACGAAATGTTCGGCATCGGCTTCGAGGGCCACCCGCACCTGGTCCCCCTTCTCCTCCCGGAAGGCTTCGAGGGCCACCCGCTGCGCAAGGACTTCGTCCTGGCGGCGAGGGTCGCCAAAGCATGGCCGGGAGCCAAGGAACCGGGCGAATCCGAGCACGGCGGCCCTAAGCGGCGCACGATGCTGCCGCCGGGCGTGCCCGACCCGAACGAATGGGGCCCCCTCAAGGGCCAGCTCCCACCTGCCCCGGCCCGCCCGGCCCGAGCAGCCCGCCCCGCGGGCGACCGCCCCGTGCGCCGGGCCCGCAGCGTGAGCGAGGGCTCGGCAAGCCAGCAGCCCGAGCCGGCAGCCCCCGCCTCCGCTGGTACCGGGACCACACCGCCGGCCGCCACCCCGACCGCGACTCCGCGCCGCACCCGCAGCGCGTCCCAGGGCTCGGCGAGCCAGCAGGCGGCGCCGGTGGAGCAGACGTCGGCAGCGACGGAACCGGCGGCCACGCCGAAGTCCGACGCGCCGGGCACTGCGGCGCCGGACTCGACAACCTCCCCGTCGGCAGCGGCGAAGGAGGCAGCGCCGAAGGAGGCAGCGCCGGGGACGGCGCCCTCGGAGGCCGAGCCCCCCGGACCGACGCCGGAGGCGGCAGCCCCGGAGCAGGCCAAGCCCCGCGGCGCGGACGCGCCCTGGCACCACGCCCGCCCCGCCTTCGACCCGACCCCCGATCAGGACACCTCCCAGCCCACCCGGCGCCCGAGGAGCGGCGGCCCGGGGGCGGAGCCCCCGGTTCGGGAAGGGGCGGACGGGGGAGAGGCCCCGCGCAGCGGCCCCACCCCCGAAGGCACCGAACCCGCGGCCACCCCCGAGAACCCCGAAACCCCTGAAACCCCCGATCACCGCGCCGGAGGCGATACCGCGTGAACGACGTACTCGACGTCGCCCTCCGGCTCATCATCGTCTTCGCGGTGTTCATGGTCGTCCCCCTCGTCGTGGGCCAGACCGAACACAAGGTGATGGCCCACATGCAGGGCCGCCTGGGCCCCATGTACGCGGGCGGTTTCCACGGCTGGGCCCAGCTCGTCGCCGACGGCGTGAAATTCGCGCAGAAGGAAGACATCGTCCCGGCCGAGGCCGACCGCCGCATCTTCCAGCTCGCCCCCGCCGTCGCCCTCCTCCCGTACCTCCTCGTACTCGTCGCCATTCCGATCGGCCCGAGCGAGGGCGCGGTCGGCCAGGTCGTCGACGCGGGCATCTTCTTCGTCCTCGCCGTCATGGGCGTGGGAGTGCTCGGCTCACTGATGGCGGGCTGGGCATCGGCCAACAAGTTCTCCCTCCTCGGCGGCCTCCGCACCGCCGCCCAGCTCCTCGCGTACGAACTTCCGATGCTGCTCGCCGCCGCCTCAGTCGCGATGGCCGCAGGCACCGTCTCCCTTCCCGGCATCGTCAACGCCTTCGAGTGGTGGTGGCTGCCCTGGCAGATCGTCGGCGGCCTGGTCTTCTTCGTGGCCGGACTCGCTGAACTGCAGCGCCCGCCGTTCGACATGCCGATCGCCGACTCGGAGATCATCTTCGGCGCGTACACCGAGTACACCGGCCTCCGCTTCGCCCTGTTCCTGCTCGCCGAGTACGCGGGTATCGTCGTCCTGTGCGGACTGACCACCGTCCTCTTCCTCGGCGGCTGGCACGGCCCGCTCGGCGCCGACGGACTCGGCTGGGTCTGGACGCTCCTCAAGATCGCGGTCCTCGCCTTCGTCGTCATCTGGCTGCGGGTGAGCTACCCCCGCCTCCGCGAGGACCAGCTGCAGAGGCTCGCCTGGACCACGCTCATCCCGCTCGCTCTCGCGCAGATCGCGCTCACCGGCATCGTGAAGGTGGCGATCAGCTGATGCCTCCGATCCCCGGCTCCGGCCTTGCCAAGGGCCTGGCCGTCACCCTGCGGACGATGACGAAGAAGACGGTCACCGCCCAGTACCCCGACGTCCAGCCCGAACTCCCGCCGCGCTCCCGCGGCGTCATCGGGCTGTTCGAGGAGAACTGCACGGTCTGCATGCTCTGCGCCCGTGAGTGCCCGGACTGGTGCATCTACATCGACTCCCACAAGGAGACGGTGCCCGCCGCCGCACCGGGCGGCCGCGAACGCAGCCGCAACGTCCTCGACCGCTTCGCCATCGACTTCTCCCTCTGCATGTACTGCGGTATCTGCATCGAGGTCTGTCCTTTCGACGCGCTGTTCTGGTCGCCGGAGTTCGAGTACGCGGAGACCGACATCCTCGAACTCACCCATGAGCGGGACAAGCTCCGCGAATGGATGTGGACGGTGCCCGAGCCACCCGCACTCGACCCGGGTGCGGAGGAACCGAAGGAGATCGCCGCCGCCCGCAAGACGGCGGAGAAGCTCGAAGCCCAGCGCGCCCAAGAAGCCCAGCAAGCCCAGCAGACCCCGCAGCAGGAAGAAGAGGAAGGAAAGGAGTGACCCTCGCAGCCGCCGCGGCCCACCCCGGATTCCTCTCCCCGACCGGCATCGAGATCGCCTTCGTCCTGGTCGGCGTCGCCACCATCGGCGCAGCCCTCATCACCGTCACGACCAAGCAGCTGGTTCACGCCGCCCTCTGGCTGGTCGTGGCGCTCGGCGGCCTCGCCGTCGAGTACCTCCTGCTGACCGCGGAGTTCATCGCCTGGGTACAGGTACTGATCTACGTCGGTTCCGTCGTCGTCCTCCTTCTCTTCGGGCTGATGCTCACCAAGGCCCCCATCGGCCGCTCCCCGGATGCCGACTCCGAAAACCGCTGGGCCGCTCTCGGCGTCGCGGTCGCCGCCGCGGCCGCCCTCGTCTGGGTCGTCGTGGACGCCTTCCGCACCACCTGGATCGACCTGGACGGACCGGCCCACGGATCCACCGAAACCACCGGCGCCTTCCTCTTCCGGCAGTGGGTACTGCCCTTCGAAGCACTCTCCGTCCTGCTGCTCGCCGCCCTCGTCGGCGCGATCGTCCTGTCCCGCAAGCGCAGTAAGGAGCAGAGCTGATGCACCTCGCCTATCCCGCCGTGCTCGCCGCCCTCCTCTTCTGCACCGGGCTGTACGGAGTACTCGCACGCCGCAACGCGATCCTGGTCCTGATGTCCGTCGAGCTGATGCTCAACGCCGTCAACCTCAACCTGGTCGCCTTCGACGTCTGGCTCCGCGACGCCCTGCACTCCGGCCAGGCGCTCACCCTCTTCACCATCGCCATCGCGGCAGCCGAGATCGGCATCGGCCTCGCGATCGTCCTCGCCGTCCACCGCAACCGCGGCAGCTCGGACGTGGACCGCCTCCGCGACACCGCCGAGACCGACGCCGCGGAATCCCTCCCCGGTGACGAGGACGACACCACCGGCACCGAAGACCAGGCCACTGCTCCGGCAGGGAAGGCAAAGAAGGCAGAGGCCACCGCGTGACCACCACGACCCTCGCCGTCCTCGTCCCCCTCCTTCCGTTCCTGGGCGCCGCCACCGGCCTGCTCCTCGGCCGCACCGCCCCCGGTTACGTACGCCCCCTCGCGATCCTTCCCACCCTCGCCGCGGCCGTGATCGCCGTCGTCGTCGCCGCACGCCAGGGCGGCGGCCCGGCCATCGACGCGTCGACCCGGCTCACACCCACCGGCTCGGTCCCGATCGACCTCGCCCTCCACCTCGACGGCTTCGCGGTCCTCGTCGCCGTCCTGGTCGGCCTCGTCGCGACCTGCGTGCAGATCTACTCGACCGCCTACCTGCGCCACGACCCCCGCTACCCGTCGTACGCGGCCCTCGTCTCCCTCTTCACCTCCGCGATGCTGCTCGTCGTCTACTCCGGCGACGTGATGGTGCTGCTGGTCGGCTGGGAAGTCATGGGCATCTGCTCGTACTTCCTCGTCGGTCACTACTGGGAGACACCCGAAGCCCGCGCCGCCTCCCTCAAGGCGTTCCTGGTCACCAAGCTCGGCGACGTCCCCTTCCTGATCGGCCTGTTCGCGCTTGCCGCCGACACCGGCACATTCCGGATCACCGGCATCCTCGGTGCTGTCGCGAACGGCGGGCTCGACCACCCCACTCTCATCGCCCTGCTGCTCCTCGCCGGCGTCGCGGGCAAGTCCGCGCAGTTCCCCCTGCACACCTGGCTGCCCGACGCGATGGCCGGCCCGACCCCCGTCTCCGCGTTGATCCACGCCGCGACGATGGTCGCCGCCGGCATCTACTTCGTGGCCCGGCTCCTCCCCGTCTTCGCCGAATCCGGCGCCGCCCTCGTCGTCCTCGCCGTCATGGCGGCGGTCACGATGATCGGATCGGGACTCGCCGCGCTCGCCCAGGACGACATCAAGCGCGTCCTCGCCTACTCGACCATCGGCCAGCTCGGCTACATGTCCGGCGCCCTGGCCGTCGGCGACCGCGGGGCCGCCGTCTTCCACCTCCTCTCGCACGGCGCGTTCAAAGCCGTCCTCTTCCTCGCGGCCGGTGTGGTCATCCACGCCGCCGGGACCAACTCGCTCACCGCCATGTCGCGCATGGGCGGCCTGGCCAGGCGCATCCCGGACGCCTACTGGACGATGACCGTCGCCCTCCTCGCGCTCGCCGCCATCCCGCCGTTCGCCGGCTTCTTCTCCAAGGAAGCCATCCTCGTCGCCGCCGAACACACCGCCCTGGGCGAGCGCCATGTCGCCCCGGCCGCCGCCGGCTGGACCGTCCTCGTCGCCGGACTGCTCGCCGCCGTCCTCACCGCCGCGTACGCCACCCGCCTCTGGCTCCTCGCCTTCCGCGGCCGCGGCGCCGAGGCCCCCGACCACGGCAGGCAGCCCGCCGCGATGACCACCGTCCTCTGGGTCCTCGCCATCCCCACCATCGGTTTCGGACTCACCGTCGGCGTGATCACCGACTGGTTCGACGGCCACAGCCTCACTCCGTCCGTGACCACCGCCGTCCTCTCCACCGGCGTCGGTCTCGTCGGCGGCCTCGTCACCTACGGCGCCTGGCACCACACCATGGCCCTCGCCGCCCGCACCCCCGCCGGTGCCGTCGTCGCCCACCCCGAGGCCGAACCCGCACTCATCGAGGCCGAGGCCATGACCCACCACACCGCCGGATACGGCGACGCCCCGGGCACCCCCGACCCGGCCGACCCCGGACGGCTCCTGCTCGGCCCCCTCCACCGCCACGCCGCCACCGGCTTCCACCTGGACGCCCTCTACGCGACACTGTTCGTCCGCCCCGTCCAGGCGGCAGCGAGCCTCGTCCGCTTCCTGGACCGCGAGGTCGTCGACACGTACGTACGCGGCTCCGGCACCGGCGCACGCTGGCTCGGCACCGCCGTCCGCCGCGCCCAGACCGGCAACGTGCAGACCTACCTCAGCGCCCTGCTCGCCGGTTCCCTTGTCCTGGCGATCGCCGCCGTCGTTTTTGCCAACGTCAACGCCGGGTCGTGAGCCGTGATCGATATCAGCGAATCCGTGATGCAGTTCCTTCTCGCGTTCATCGTCGTCGGCCCGCTCATCGGCGCCGTCGCCGCTCTCCTGCCCGCCCCGCCCGGGCTGAAGGGAAAGAGCCCCGACCAGGCCGTGCTCCGCCACGGCGTGACCGTCACCGGCGCGATCCTCATCGCAGCGATCGTCCTGGCCCTCGGCTTCGACCACGACCACCCGTCGAAAATGCAGGCCACCACCGACATCAGCTGGATCCCGGCGCTCGACGTCCGCATCCACCTCGGCATCGACGGCATCTCGCTCCCCCTCCTCGTACTGACCGCGCTGCTGACCTTCCTCTGCGCGCTCTACAGCTACTTCAAAATGCCCGAGGGCCCCTCCCCGAAGGCCTTCGTCGCACTCGTCCTCGTCCTCGAGTCGGGTACCCTCGCGACCTTCGCCGTCCTCGACCTGCTGCTGTTCTTCCTGGCATTCGAGATGGTCCTCATCCCGATGTACTTCCTCATCGCCCGCTGGGGCGGCGCACAGAAGCAGGCCGCCGCCTGGAAGTTCATCCTCTACACACTGCTCGGCTCAGTGATCATGCTGTTGGGCCTGCTCCTCATCGGACTGAGGAGCGGCACCTTCGACATGGTGGCACTCGCCACTGACAACGGCCGTGGACTCACCTCGTCCGTGCAGGTCATCGCCGTTCTCGCCATCGGTATCGGACTCGCCGTCAAGACCCCGATGTGGCCGCTGCACAGCTGGCTCCCGGACGCCCACACCGCCGCCCCGACCGTCGGCTCGGTGCTCCTCGCGGGCGTCCTGCTGAAGATGGGCACGTACGGATTCGTCCGCATCCTGCTCCCCATCACCCCCGACGGGATGCAGACCTTCGCGCCCTACCTCGCCGCCTCCGCCGTCGTCGGCATCATCTACGGATCCCTCGCCTGCCTCGCGCTCGCCCGCCCCGGCTCCAAGGGCGACCTCAAGCGCCTGATCGCGTACTCCTCCGTCGGCCACATGGGCTTCGTACTCCTCGGCATCGCGAGCATGACCCCCACCGGCGTCAACGGCGCGCTCTTCGCCAACATCGCCCACGGCCTCATCACCGGCCTGCTGTTCTTCCTGGTCGGCGCAGTCAAGGACCGCTACGGCACCGCCGACCTCGATACCCTCTCCGGCGCCACCGGGGCCGCCCTCTACGGCCGCGCCCCCCGCCTCGGCGGTCTCCTCGCCTTCGCCGCCGTCGCCTCGCTCGGCCTGCCCGGCCTCGCCGGATTCTGGGGCGAGATGCTCGCCCTGTTCGGCGCCTTCGACCCGGCCGACGGCCTCAGCCGCCCCGCCTTCCTCACCTTCATGTCGATCGGCGCGTTCGGCACCCTGCTCACCGCCGCGTACATGCTCATCGTCGTACGCCGCGTCTGCATGGGCGAGAAGCGCGAGGGACCGCACCGCATGGCCGACATCCAGACGTACGAATTCGCCGCCTGGACCCCGCTCGCCGCCCTCACCGTCCTCGCCGGCCTGTGGCCCGCCGTCCTCCTCGGCCTCACCGACCCGGCCGTGCAGAAGCTCCTCGCAGGAGGCAAGTCGTGACCACAGCGGCCGAGACCACCAGCCTCGTCCAGTCCGTCGACTGGCTCGCCGTCGCGCCCCCCGTCATCGTCGCGACGGTCGCCCTGATCATTCTGGTCGCCGACCTCTTCCTCCCCCAGGAGCGCAAGCCGCTGCTCGGCTGGGCGACCATCGCCGGACTCGTCGCCGCACTCGCCTTCCTCGTCCCGCTGCGCGACGGCGATCACTCCACCTTCTGCCTCACCACCGGCACCGGCACCGCCACGGCCTGCAGCTACACAGCCGACTACTTCGCCCTGATCATCCAGTTCCTCGTCCTCGGCGGCGCCCTTCTCACCGCACTGCTCTCCCTCGGCGACACCCGTAAGCTCCCCGCGGGCGAGTTCTGGTTCCTGCTGCTGTCCTCCGCGGCCGGTGCCGCACTCCTGCCCGCCGCCCGCGACCTCGCCACCCTCGTCGTCGCCCTCGAAGTCGCCTCCCTGCCCGCCTTCGCCCTCGTCGGCATCAAGCGCGGCGACCGGCGCTCCTCCGAGGCGGCCCTGAAGTTCTTCCTCTCCTCCGTCGTCGCGACCGCCGTCACGCTCCTCGGCGTCAGCTTCGTGTACGCCGCAACCGGCACCCTCCACCTCACGGAACTCGCCACCCGCCTCGACGACGTCCCCGGCCGGCTCGACACCCTCGCCCAGGCGGGCGTCGCCCTCACCCTCGTCGGCTTCGCCTTCAAGACAGCCGCCGCGCCCTTCCACTTCTGGGTCCCCGACACCTACGTCGGCGCCCCGCTCCCCGTCGCCGCCTATCTCTCGGTCGTCGGCAAAGCAGTCGGCTTCTCCGGGCTCATCCTCGTCACCGTGATCGGATTCCCGTCGTACGCCGACGTCTGGGGCCCCGCACTCGCCGTCGTCGCCGCACTCACCATGACCATCGGCAACGTGGCCGCGCTCCGCCAGACCGCCACCCGCGCCCGCAGCGCCGTACGCCTGCTCGCCTGGTCGTCCGTCGCCCAGGCCGGCTACCTCCTGGTGCCGATCGCCTCCGCCGCGTACTCCAGCGACGACCAGATCGGCTCCACCGTCGCGTACGCCCTCATGTACGCCGTCGTGAACCTCGGCGCCTTCGCGGTGGCCGCCCTCGTCTCCCGCACGAGCCCGGACAACCGTCTCTCCGACTACCGCGGCCTGTACGCCACCCGCCCCCTCGCCGCCCTCGCCATGGCCTTCTTCCTGCTCTGCCTCGCCGGACTGCCGCCAGGCATCGTCGGCCTCTTCGCCAAGGTCACGGTCTTCTCCGCCGCCGTCGACGCAGGCCTCGGCTGGCTCGCGGTCGTCATGGCCGTCAACGTCGTGATCGCGCTCTACTACTACCTCCAGTGGACGGCGGTACTCTTCCGCGCACCGGAAGAGCCCGAGGCGGCGGCAGCCCCGGCAGGCACAGCGGGCACGACACCCACCCTGCGCGTGGCCGCACCGACGTCCCTCACCGCCGCGATCGCCCTCACCGCCGCCGTCGGCATCGTGCTCTCCGGAGCCCCGCAGCTCGTGCTCAGGTTCGCCGCGGTCAACCTCTTCTGACCACGCACCGACCGCCCAAGATCGGCTTGCCCCGGCCGGGCCGCACAGGGCAGGGTCATGCCCGCACACCACGCATACGTACACACAAAAGAGGAGCCAGGGCAGTGCTCAACGGGTTCAAGGACTTCATCCTGCGCGGAAACGTGATCTCCATGGCGATCGGACTCGCCGTCGGAGCCGCGTTCACCGCAGTCGTCACAGGATTCAGCAACGCATTCATCGTGCCGCTGATCGGAGTCATCACCCGAGGCACCGGAGACTTCAGCAGGGCCACCTTCCAGGTCGACGGCGTGAAGTTCCCCTACGGACTGTTCGTCAGCGCCTCCATCGCCTTCCTGATCACCGCCGCCGTTCTCTACTTCTGCGTCGTCGTCCCCATGACGAAGGTCCAGAACCGCTTCACGGTCAAGGCCGAGGAGAAGGCCGACATCAAGGCCGCCCTGCGCGACTGCCCCCGCTGCTACACGGCCATCCCGGCCATCGCCTCCCGCTGCGCCCACTGCACCAGCGAGATCAAGCCCGACCCCGAGGCCCTCGCACTCGCCGGACTCCCCGCCCAGCGCTGACCCACCCCTGGCGACCGCCCGCACCGACACGCGACACCCGTACGGCCCAGTGCCTGCTCCGGCCCGAACGGCCGGACAGGCCCTGCCCTCCGGCCGCACGCACAAGGGAACTAGCTCTCCTCGCCTGGCGTTGACCAGTACGGGAGGCTCCACTGGGGAGTGGAGCACCACCCAGCAAGGGTTCCCCTGCTGCACCACTTGGAGGGCGTACCGTGCACCGCCGGCACAACGGGCTGAGAACCGCCGTACTCCTCGGGGGCCTGTCCGCACTCATCATCGTCATCGGCAGTTTCTTCGGACGTACAGGCCTGATCGTCGCGCTCTTCGTAGCCGTCGGCACCAACGCCTACGCCTACTGGAACAGCGACAAACTCGCACTACGGGCCATGCGGGCCCGCCCGGTCAGCGAATTCGAGGCGCCACAGCTCTACCGCATGGTCCGCGAACTCTCCACCACGGCCCGCCAGCCCATGCCACGGCTCTACATCTCCCCGACCCAGGCACCCAACGCCTTCGCCACCGGCCGCAACCCGCGCAACGCCGCAGTGTGCTGCACCGAAGGCATCCTGCAGATCCTGGACGAACGCGAACTGCGAGGCGTCCTCGGCCATGAACTCAGCCATGTCTACAACCGCGACATCCTGATCTCGTCAGTCGCCGGAGCACTCGCCTCCGTCGTCATGTTCCTGGTCAACTTCGCATGGCTGATCCCGGTCGGCCGGTCCAACGACGACGAAGGCCCCGGCATCCTCGGCATGCTGCTGATCATGATCCTCGGCCCGCTCGCCGCCAGCGTCATCCAACTCGCCGTCAGCCGCTCCCGCGAATACGAGGCGGACGCCTCGGGCGCCCAACTGACCGGCGACCCCCTGGCCCTCGCCAGCGCCCTGCGCAAACTGGACGCCGGAACAAAACAGCTCCCCCTGCCCCCCGAGCCGAAGATCGAGACCGCGAGTCACATGATGATCGCGAACCCCTTCCGCCCAGGCCAGGGCATGTCCAAGATGTTCTCCACGCACCCGCCGATGGCGGAGCGTATTGCCCGACTTGAGCAGATGGCAGGTCATCGCCCATGAAGACAATCCTGAACGTCATATGGCTGGTCCTGTGCGGATTCTGGATGTTCCTCGGCTACCTGGTCGCCGGTGTCCTGCTGTGCATCACCATCATCGGCATCCCCTTCGGCCTCGCAGCCTTCCGCATCGGCATCTACGCACTGTGGCCCTTCGGCTACACCGTCGTCGACCGCCGCGACGCCGGCGCACCCTCCTGCGTGGGCAACGTCCTCTGGCTGATCCTCGCAGGCTGGTGGCTGGCCCTCGGCCACATCACCACCGGAATCGCCCTCTGCCTCACAATCATCGGCATCCCGCTCGGCATCGCGAACTTCAAGATGCTCCCGGTCTCCCTCATGCCCTTCGGCAAGGAAATCGTCCGCACGGACCAGCCGTTCGCCACCCGATAGGCCGACAGCACGACCAGGAGGCAACGGGAGCTGGGCGGCGCACCCGCCGAAACGCCCACGTCACCCAGGACGGCATCAGGCCGCCCACCACCGACTGTCAGTGCCGTCCTCCACCATGAACCCATGAACGACACCGAGCAGTTGCTGGCAGCCGTGGAGAAGACAGCGCACGCCACCCCACGGTGGGAGAAGTACCCCCTCCCGGCAGCTCTGTCCACCCAGGACATCGCCCAGGCGGAAGCGACCCTCGGCTTCGCACTGCCGCCCCTGCTGACCGCCCTCCACACCCGGATCGCCAACGGCGGCTTCGGCCCCGCGTACGGCCTGCTGCCCCTGACCGGCGACCCCGCCCCCGACGGCGAGCACTCTGCCGTCGACCAATACCTCGCCCACCGCAGATCCGCGAGCGAGGAGGGGCAGTGGCCGTGGCCGGAAGGCGTACTGCCGATATGCAGCCTGGGCTGCGGCATGTACAGCTGCGTGGACTGCCGCACCGAGCGCACCACCGTCCTGCTCTTCGAACCGAACGCCGACGAACCGCAGCACGCCTGGTACATCGACCAGCCCGATCTCGCCACCTGGCTGCGCACATGGCTGGACGGAGCGGGCTGGTACGGGGAGGACGCCGACGACGAAGCAATGGACCACCTGCAGCCCTGGCCGGACTACAACACCCGCATATGAACAGGCTGTGACCTGCCGCTCATCCCGCTCAACCAGCAACCGTCCATGCCCACCCGACGTCTTGGGTTCTACAACCAAGCGAAGGGTAGGTTCGGCAGCATGACCATTATCGGTTGGATCATTCTCGGACTGCTTGCCGGAGTCATTGCCAAGGTGTTGCTCCCGGGCCGCGACCCCGGCGGGCTGGTCGGCACCACCCTCATCGGAGTCGCCGGCGCCTTCATCGGTGGCTGGATCTCCTCACGCTTCCTCGACCACCCCATATCCAAGAACTTCTACGACACCACGACATGGATCGCGGCCATCGGCGGCTCACTGGTCCTGCTCATCGTCTACCGGCTGCTCTTCGGGAACTCCCGGGACCGCCACTGACAACCCCGTCCACGCCTCAGACACCCCACCCGGTCTCGCGCAGGGTCAGATTGAGCCGGCCCCTGCTCATGCCCGTCGCGGGATCGGCCGTCCCCGGACAGACCTTCGGCACACCGTGGAACGCGAAACGTGACTCCCCACCGAAGACGAACAGGTCACCGGAAGCCAACTCCACATCCGTATAAGGCCGTCCACGGTTCTCCGTGTTGCCGAAGCGGAAGACACATGTATCACCGATGCTGAGCGAGACCACCGGCGCACCGGACCGTTCCTCCTTGTCCTGGTGCATGCCCATCCTCGCCGCGCCGTCATAAAAATTGATCAGCGCGGTGTCCGGCGCGTACGTCCCGACCGGACTCTCCTCCCCGTACGCCTCGACCAGCGCCGCCCGCCCCAACTCCGCCAGCCAGTCCGGAAAATCGGCGACCCGCGCCCCGTTCACATCATCCGCGGTCCGCGAATACCGGTACGGCTGCCAGTGCCACCCCACACAGACCGTCTGGACGGACATCACCCCGCCGCCCGGCAACACCGTGTGCCGCAGCGGCACCGGCCCCCGCGCCCACTCCCGGCAGACCTCGACCAGCGCCCGCTGGCGCTCCACCGGCAACCACTCCGGCACATGCACGGCACCCGGCGCCACGACAGCCCGCGGCCTCGGGAAGAGACCCGCCATGTCGCCCACCGCCCATCCGTACACAGCCGCTCAGCGCGCAACCGCTCGGCACGCAGGCCGCTCAGCGCGCCGCCAGAGCGCCTTCCAGCCCGAGAAGCTGCTCCTTGCGCTCCAGCCCGCCCGCGTAACCCCGCAGGGCCCCGTCCGCCCCGATCACCCGGTGGCACGGGCGCACGATCAGCAGCGGATTGCGGCCGATCGCCGTCCCCACGGCCCGCACACCCGCCCCGGGTGCGCCGATCCGCTCGGCGATCTGCCCGTAGGACACCGTCTCCCCGTACGGGACGGTGTCCAGCGCGCTCCACACCCGCCGCTGGAACTCCGTGCCCCGACCCTCCGCGTACGCGATGTCGAAGCGGGTCAGCCGCCCCTCGAAATACGCCCTCAGCTGCGCGGTGATCCCGGCGAAGGCCCCCGGCGCATGGATCCACCCGTCCTGGACGACCTCGGCACCCTTCTGGCCCGGCAGGGAGAGCGAGGCGAGCGCCACACCGCCGGCGGCGGCTGGTGATTCCTCGCCGACCAGCAGCAGTTCACCCAGCGGGCTGTCGACGGTCGCGTACATGGTCATGGCCGGTCCCTCTCTTCTCCGTACAGGGCGACGAATCACCGAATCGCCGTTCCATACGGACAAGTCTGCGACCGCCCGCCACTTGCGACCGGCGGTATTCGGACATCACGTCCGGTGAGGTGCGAGGCGGGCCGGTGCGCACCTCCCGGCCTGCCCCACCCGCGCCCGGACGGACGACCGAAGGACGGACCTACCGGTAGTTCACGAACTGCACCGCGAAGTCGAAGTCCTGGCCCTTCAGCAGCGCCTGCACGGCCTGCAGGTCGTCCCGGCTCTTCGAGCTGACCCGCAGCTCATCGCCCTGGACCTGCGCCTTGACGCCCTTCGGACCCTCATCGCGAATGATCTTCGCCACCTTCTTGGCGTTCTCCTGGGAGATGCCTTCCTCGATCGTGGCGAAGATCTTGTACTCCTTGCCGGACAGCTGCGGCTCGCCCGCGTCCAGCGACTTGAGCGAGATGCCCCGCTTGATCAGCTTGGACTGGAAGATGTCGAGGATCGCCTTGACCCGCTCCTCGCCGTTCGCCTCCATCAGGATCTTCTCGCCCGACCAGGAGATCGAGGCGCCCGTGCCCTTGAAGTCGTAGCGCTGCGAGATCTCCTTGGCGGCCTGGTTGAGGGCGTTGTCGACCTCCTGCCGCTCGACCTTCGAGACGATGTCGAAACTGGAGTCGGCCATGACGTGTGGCTCCTTGCGTCGAATGCTTGTGGGGTACGACGTAAAGCCTAGCCATCGCCCACCGCCACGAGCACTGATCAATCAGGTGGCGGAGCACCCCACGTCATCAGGTATCGTTTACGTCGTCGCCAAGGAGCCCCGCTCAACGGAGTTCCAACGCGTCGTTCGAGGCGGTGTGCCCGAGTGGCCAAAGGGAGCAGACTGTAAATCTGCCGGCTCAGCCTACCCAGGTTCGAACCCTGGCGCCGCCACAGAACGGGAAACCCCCGCTGGCCTGCTAACACAGCAGATCAGCGGGGGTTTCTGCATGCTCCGGACATGTCTGGGGGAGAGGGCCGAAATGGGCGGCTTGTCTCACCTTATACCGCCGGTATCCCGCCTTTGATCAGGCCGTGTCCCCCACCTGTCCCCGGGGGACAGGTGGCATCCTCACTCCGGTTCGTTCCACTCACGCAGCGCCGCATCGATCCGATGGTTGGCCCGCTCCTGCGTCTGTGCCGGCACCTTCGCGTACACCCGGAACAGAACGGCGATGGTGTGCCCCGCCCGCCGCGCGCACTCCATGGGATCCACCCCGGAACTGAGCCAGAACGAGACCCCAGCGTGGCGAAGATCATAAGGACGCCGTGCGAGCAAAGACGCGGCCTCCTGCTCGGTCAGCACGTCCTTGCGGGCCCGCCCCCAGACCTCGCCGTATCCAGTCTCCTGGAGTAGCCCTCCACGGCTCGTCCGGAACAGCCGACCGTCCGGAGCGACGCCGTGCGTGGCGATGTGCTGGCGCAGCAGCCTTACGAAATGCGGCGGGATCGGTACAGGCCGGGAGTCCTTGACCGCCCGCGCCTTGAGATGCCGCATCTCGTGGGCTCGCCCGTCGTCGGTCCAATTCCGCCCGGCCCGAGTGGCCCCCTGGCGCAGCGTCAGAGTGCCCCATCCCGTCTCCGGCAGGTGGCATTGCTCGCGCCGAAGGGCGGTTGCTTCGGCTGGCCGCATGGCCGCGTAGTACAGGCAACCGAAGAATGCTTCCAGGTGCGCGCCGCGCGGTAGCCCCGCACCCAAATGAGTCAGGACGGCACCCGACCGACCGTGAATCCCTCACCGTCCTGGAACTCGATCAACACCCTGCTGTCGGTGAGGTAGATCCAGCATTGAGGGGAGCAGTCCAACAACGTCTCAGCATGGAGTGCCGCCACAGCGGCCGCCAGTCCCACCGATGGCACGGCGAGATTCCCCCAGAAAACGACGACAAGCTCACCTTTGTCCCCGTGGCTGTGCAGCAGGCGCCGGAGTTCCGCACCATCAAAACCGGTGGAACGCTCCAGAACCTCGGCAGCCTGCCAGTCCAGCCGCGTCGACCCCACAGCACTGAAGCGGCTCAGGCTGGCAGCAGCGAAGGAGCGATCCTCCTCATAGGAGAGCACAACCGCCGCATCGCCAACTGCGGCCAGGACTTGCGTGATCACAGCGCGATGCACCCCATAGCCTCGCTGTCCGGTGCTCAAGGCATCTCCTAGACCACTGAGTTACAACTTTCTCTACGGGTTCGAGCAGCGCGAGCGCCTGTCGAGGGTCAGGCACCGTCGCGGGGTCCAGCTCCTCTTCCGCCTGCTCAGGTGCCTTCCACTGGACCTGGGCGGGAGGGTTCTGGGGCAGAAGCCCGGCGTCGACCGCGTAGCCGAGCGCGTTGTGGAAGATCGCTCGCTTCCTGCGAATGGTCGAAGCGGATGCCGTGGCGCGCCGCGACCACAGCCACGGCGGCCATGAGTCCGGCCAGCGGCAGGAACGCTGTGAACCGGTGGGGGATCAGGACTTGGTCGACCAGGTTCTTGAAGAGCCACACCGAAGCGACTTCACCCGCGGACCCCGCGATGAGGAGGACGACACTCGTGGCGAGCCGGTACCGGTCGGGGCGTGCCCACGGCCAGAAGCGGCGGAACGCGTCGGCCGAAGACACGGCCGCCGCAAGGGGCACTGGACTGTCCTCGGCTGCCGGGGCCACGGGCTTGATGTGAGCCGAGTCGGCGGGTGTCGCGTCCGCCAAGCGGGGTCACCTTCTCGGGGAGGGAGCCGGGTGGGGGCATGCGGCGGAAGGGGGGCGACGGACGGGACGCGCCGTCGCCCCCCGATGACGATCCTCGGGTGAGGCGGCGATGCTTAGTAGCCGCCGCCGTAGCCGCCGCCGTAGCCGCCGCCGTAGCCGCCGCCGTAGCCGCCGCCGTAGCCGCCACGTCCGCCACGGCCGCCGTAGCCGCCACGGCCGCCACGTCCGCCGTAGCCGCCACGGCCACCACCGCGGCCACCGCGGCCACCACCTCGGCCACCGCGGCCGTTGAATATCGAGAAAGCGCTCATGACGTACCTCCTGTGTGACTGGATGTGCCGGAAGGACTTCGCAGCCCATTGGTTGCCTGAGATCGGCCTCAACGGCACCGAAGACATTCATGCAGCTGGGGTGGGACCCCTTGGGCAATCCGGCGTGGACTGGGGTGATCGATCAGAACCCTCTATGAACGTACCTAGATCAGCCTAAGAGTGCTCGTTCATGCACAAACAGTGACAGCCCTCGTGTGGGTGTGTGACACCTCGGCGGATGTCTCCCGAGGGCGGTAGAGAAGCGACCCAGTTCGCGGCGCCGCCAGACGGCTGCCGAACCTGCCTTTGAGGCTGTGAGATCAATGCCTGACGTGAACTCAGTAGCCCTTCGCCAAATACAGACTGACGCCACATCATGTGTCGTCGGACGGGATGCGCCGTTGACCGCCGCCCGCTATGGGACCGCGCTCGGGCAGCATCGGAGCGGGGTGCCACGACCCTCGGGCAGCATCGGAGCGGGGTGCCACGACCCTCGGGCACGTGATCGGAATGGTCGGGATTCGCGGCAGCCATTCAGGTGACGTGACCACCTGAAAAACTCTGTCGCCGGAGGACATCGAGACCGCTGGTCTGACTGCAGTCTTTGACGGCAACACCGGTGCACCCTGCCGTACCAGGAAAGTCGATGCCGGACGCTGCGCAGGACGCTAGCGAGCCGCATACCCGGCCCTTGGGCCGCCGGAAGGAACTCCTAAAACGGTGTTCCTGGGGACCCTTCCCCCAGGTGTGCCCCAGGAGCATCTAGCAACGGAGAAGCCGCAGGTGAGAGGGGCTAACGGGAGCCCTCTGTAAATCTGCCGGCTCAGCCTACCCAGGTTCGAACCCTGGCGCCGCCACAGAACGGGAAACCCTCGCTGACCTGCTAACACAGCAGATCAGCGGGGGTTTCTGCATGCTCCGGACATGTCTGGGGGAGGGGGCCGAAATGGGCGGCTTGTCTCACCTCATACCGCCGGTATCCCGCCTTTGATCAGGCCGTGTCCCCCACCTGTCCCCGGGGGACAGGTGGCATCCTCACTCCGGTTCGTTCCATTCACGCAGCGCCGCATCGATTCGATGGTTGGCCCGCTCCTGCGTCTGTGCCAGCACCTTCGCGTACACCCGGAACAGAACGGCGATGGTGTGCCCCGCCCGCCGCGCGCACTCCATGGGATCCACCCCGGAACTGAGCCAGAACGAGACCCCGGCGTGGCGAAGATCATAAGGACGCCGTGCGAGCAAAGACGCGGCCTCCTGCTCGGTCAGCACGTCCTTGCGGGCCCGCGCCCAGACTTCGCCGTATCCAGTCTCCTGGAGCAGCACCCCACGGCTCGTCCGGAACAGCCGACCATCCGGAGCGACGCCATGCGTGGCGATGTGCTGGCGCAGCAACCGTACGAAATGCGGCGGGATCGGTACAGGCCGGGAGTCCTTGACCGCCACTGCGCTCGCCACCGACGCCCGCAGCGTCGGATACGCCAACAAGCCCACGAAAGAGCGGGCTTTGGCCGAAGCGGTCACGCTCTCGATGGAGTCCGTAGCTGACGCCCTTACGCGCCTCGGCTAATGACGAAACCCCAGCTCCGGATTCGATGCTCTGTGCTCGCTGATCCCACTCTCGGGCCGTCCGTGGGCCGTCAGGGGACAGCCAGGGGTGACCCAGGACGACCAACAAAGGCCGCTCGGTCGCAGGTAGGGCATGGGTGGCCGGGCAAGATTCCAGGTCGGCGGAGCGGTTGGGAAGACCCAGGGCGAGATGGCAGGCCTTGAGTCGCCCATTGAGACGTTGAGCGCGGCAGGCATCGTCAGTGGTGCCGCCTAGAGTGCGCAGCATCAGCACTGGATCGAACACCCAGGGGTGGGACATGAAGGAGCCCGAGCGGTCCGCACTGCTGCGGATCACCGGTAAGTTCGGCGGCAGTGTCGTGGTCGAGTTGAACGACTCCTATGCCCC
Organism: Streptomyces sp. NBC_01669; assembly: GCF_026339735.1. Lineage (GTDB taxonomy): Bacteria > Actinomycetota > Actinomycetes > Streptomycetales > Streptomycetaceae > Streptomyces > Streptomyces yanii. Next base: position 3,987,120 of record NZ_JAPEQG010000001.1, on the reverse strand, counting down.
GGGCATCCCGGACGAGAAGGGACAGCTCCTGGTCCACAACGACTTCGTGGCCGGTGTCCTCGACACCTATGTGGATCCAAGTGACCTGGCCGGCTGGGCGCACGTATTGGACGAGGTCGCCGCGGGGCACGACGCCGTCTGGCGTGAGGCTGCGCGAGTCGCCGAGATCGGCATCCGCCTGAACTGGCGGGAGGACGACCACGATGAGATCACGGTCACCATCGCAGACCAGCAGACCACCAGGCTGGCCGTCTCCCTCACCATGGACCGCGGCTGGATCGACGAGCAGCGCGCCCTGCTCGAGAGGGTCCGCGCCGTCCGGGCGCACCTGATCCCCGCGGACTGAGGAGCTTCAGAGAGGGTCAGCCCGTGCCACAGGCATGCCAGATTGCGCGGGGACTCACGGGGAAAAGCGGCGGTCAGCGGGACTCAGGTGCCGCAGGCCCCGAAGTCGAAGTTACCCAGGTCAGCGACAGCCTCGCTCCGCCTCGCTCCTAAAGCGGGTGTCGGTCTGCCTGGTGCGCCCTCAAGGGCATGGCCCCTCAGCGGGCTGTGGGCCATGTGTGGGCCATCGAAGCGCCCCCGGGGGCCAGTCGTAGCGAATGCGCAGGTCAGGGGCTCAGGTGTTCGCGTATGCGGGCGGTCTTGAAAACCGTCGTGGCAGTGATGCCACCGCAGGTCCGCCACAGCCGGGCTAAGGCCCAGTTCAGCCGGCTGCTCCCGAGTCCGGGGGCAGCCCGTCCGATCGTGCCCCGCTGGAAGCGATGGCCAACCTGCTTGACTCAGCCAGCTATCGGGCTCAGATCTGGTGGTGTCAGCCGTCGAACCAGACGACCAGACGGACGCCCTCGTCGCCGTGCAGGTCTGCCAGCGTGCGCATGACCGACCAGATGGAACCCCATTCGCTGTCGGGCACGGCATGCTTCCGCTGTAGGCGGCCGATGCGGAAGAGCCGGTCGCCGTCTGGCCACTCGGTGTTCTCGGGATAGACGCTGCCTGCGCAATAGAGGTGCCGGGCATCGGTGAGGCCGGAGAGTTCGGCAAAGCGGGTGAGGCTGGAGTTCCGTCCGTGCATCTTCCAGCTGCCGTCAGGGCTTCGGCGGTACTCGTGAACACAGCCATCGACCTCGTTTGCGACCTCGTCCCAGTCGGCGGCTGTCAGCTCCGCCCAGGAGATCCAGGACTCGCCGTGCAGCTCATCACTCCAGGGCTCGAAGTCAGCGAGGACCTCTTTCGACACGTCATGAGGGAGGCCTCGATGATCGGCAAGTGCGCGGAATGAGGTGGTGTCGCGGACACCGAACAGGGACCCGAAGGCAACGTAGTCGCGCCCGTTGTAGAGATGCGAAAGGTCGATGACCTGGTTCCACGCGCGATCGTCCTCGTCCAGCCAGCGATCCCAGCGGCAACTCGATGAAGCCGTGAATGTCTGTCCCCATGCCCGGCATTGTTCTCCGTCGGCACGAGACGGATGAAGGTATTTCTGGCTCCTCGCCAGCCGCGCGTGCAGCCTCTCGGGCCACGCCTTCCCCCAGGTGTGCCCCAAGAGCTTGCACCGGCGGAGGAACCGCAGCTCAGACGTACCAGGGGGAGCCCGCTGTAAACATGAACCCCGGCGAAGCCCACCCAACGCGAAAATCGGGCCAGCGGTCTGCCCACACGCCCCAACAAGCGAAGAAGAGCCCGTCAGCAAGCTGACGGGCTCCCGCGAAAGATCGAGGCTAACCTGCCATCAGATCAGATCGTCGGTGTGTCATCGACGATCTCCTTGTGCGGTTCGACAATGAACCTCCAGCCATCGCTGGGCTCCAGGAACCGCACTCGGGTCGGGTAGATGTCCAGGGCACGGCGGTCGCGGTTTTGGCTGTTCGTGTTCTTCCGCCCCCGGGCCGGCTCCTCGTACAGGTCGACCTTGACGTCCGGCACCGCGACGGTCTCCTCGCTCCAGCGCTGAACGATCCCCGCGCCGAACGCGTCCCGTGCGGCGGAGTAGAGCGACTCCAGGGATTCCTTATTCCCGTCAGGCACGAAGAGGGCGAGGTTCAGGAGGACGCCGGCACTCTGGAGAACCTCGATTTCTTCCCCTGCCTTGTCGGCAATCCAGATCCCGCACTCTTCGGCATTGTCCGGGAGAACATGTATTTCCTTACCGAAGATCGTCCTTGCAGTGAAGGACCCTCCCTCGAAATTCTTACCCGGCCTCGTAAGGAAAGCCGGGGCGTAGCAGTCGAGAGGAAGACCATCCATCTCCGCCGAGACGAAGATGCCGTCCTGGAGGCCCAATTCCGAAACCTCTCCGACCGTAAGACGTCGAGCCGTAACCTTCTCGGTATTCACGCCATTCCCCTTTTTTCGTGGCGCCCTGTAAATTCATTAGGACTATACCATGAAAGCGAACAGTCAATCCCTTTACGTGCACCTTCGCTCTCGCGATAGTACAGTCAATCCTCCGAGTAGTTTCTTCCGGCGGAACAGCAGGCAAATCCTCTCGCATCGCCAGCGAAATATAGCCCCCGTAGGGAAATGCGGTGAGGTCCAAGAGGTGACTCACCGCTTCGGCGGGGTTTTCGGAACTAACCTAAAAGCCTAAGTCCACTGTTATAGGAACGACGTTGCCCTGAGCCGAGCGTTAAGTATCAGCCATCGACCACAGTTGGAGGCTGCAGGTTCTGATCCCCGCACCAAGCGGTAACTCCTCGGAAGGTGCGGTAGGTTGGTGCGCCGCTCGGGGGCCGTTCGGTTGCCCGCGCAGCCTCAGAGTGGCGCCATCTCCAACTCTGATTGCCCACTGAACGGGGAGGAGAGAACATGCGCTTCCTGCGCACTCGCGTTGTGCCGGTCACTGTGTCTCTCGGGGCGGGTTTGCTACTTGGCCTAGTGGGCCCCGTGGCTGGGAAATGGGATAATCCCGTTTGCGTCGCCGTGAGTACTGTTTTTTCTAGTGGTTGGCCGTGGGCCTGTTATGCATTCCTGGTGGGCTATTTCCGCCGATCCAAAATCGAGTCAGCGTTGCTGCCGTCTTTGGGGTTGGCTATCGGCGTAGTCACATACTACCTTTTTAAGGGCATGAACCCCACCATTCCGGCCGGAATGGAACCTGCCGCCTCCGTTCCGGTCGGAATGGAATCTGGCGCCTCCAGCGAGGGGCAAATTCTCGTGTGGGGAATAGCGGCTTTCGTGTTTGGTGCGCCTGTGGGACTCGTGGGGAATGTAGCGCGAACGCCCGGAGTTGGTGGCCTTCTGTTCCGCCTGCTTGTTCCATTGATCGCCTTCTTTGAGGCCACTCAGCGCTTGAGCACAGAGGCTGACTCGCAAGGGATAACGTTCTCCATAACCTGGAACACGATTCGCGTTGCTGCAATCATTTCCGCTGTCGCTCTCGTCGGGCACACAGTGTGGAGCTGGCGCGCTCGACGCAGCCGACCCGAGGGGTGGGCGGAAGGTGGCGTGTCAGCAAAGCGTCGCCAACTAAGTCAGTCGCCAAGTGAAATGTGAGCGGCCTTGGTCGAACGGCCGACCAGCGCTCGAAACGGGCGAGGGTCTCCCGCGGTGTTCTTGGGGCCCCTTCCCCCAGGGGTGTCCAGCGACGGAGAAGCTGCAGGTGAAATGGGTTAAGGGGAGCCCTCAGTAAATCTGTCGCCTAGCTGCAGGAGTCGCAGACGCCAGTTGCCGGGAGCTGGACGAAGCAGCCGCGGCATACAGGCGGCGGCTCAGCAGTCCGGGCGCGCCGCCGCTCGATGGTCGCTTGGTACCTGGGAGCGAGGGCGGGCACCCCTCCGGCTTGGGCGGGCCGGGTCAGCGGCCCCGCTCCCGACAGCCATGTCACCTGAATGGCGCAACATGATGTGCCACCCACATGGGCGAAGATCAAGCTGGGTAGTGCCCCAACCGAGGCAATCCGTGAAAGGGAAACCAAATGCGCATTCGACGAATCCTCGCCGCCGTAATCGCCACGGCAGCCCTCGCCGGACTCGGCCTCACAGGCGCCGCCACCGCCACCGCCGCCACGGCACAGGGTGCCCCATCCTCCGTCTCCCCTTCTGAGTGCAGGCAGGGCGGCGGAATGCCCGCGATCAATGAGCCGGGCAACCCCTGCAAGGGCGGTATGTACGACGGCGAGCCGGTCGACTAAACCCCACAAGGCGCCCCGCAGTCACGCGCCGCGGGGCGCTCCCGCGCGAGCGTAGCCGGGAGAGTCGCAGGGACTGTGCCGACCCGTCAGACACGCCCTAGACGCCACCCGATCCCGGCCTCAGTCTGAGGCCGGTTGACGCGTGGCAAGTCGAGGAAGTCCACGCAGCAACAAGGTTCCGCCCGAACGCGAGGGCGACGCTTCCGGGCGCATCGTGGGGCGCATCGTGGGGCACGGAGCGGCGCACTGCGGGAACGGTCAGCTCAGCGCGGAGTGATCGCGCGGTCTGTAAATCTGCCGGCTCAGCCTACCCAGGTTCGAACCCTGTCGCCGCCACTCGAACAGAGCCCCTGACCAGCACAAATGGTCGGGGGCTCAGTCATTTTCTGCCCCCTTCGCGAGCCTTCCCACCGTGGTTCGAACCGCTGCTTACCGCTACGCCTGCCCTGTTCGCTCCGAGCGTTCCATGCTGCGCCGAGCCGGCCCGGCCCCGTGGGGATCCGGTGGCCCGCAGTACGGTCCGGTGGGTGCGGAGCAGGGTCTCCAGCCGATTGGCCGGAGATCGGGGTTGCCGCATTCGCTGCCTGCCGGCCTGGTGGAGCTCAAGCCTGGGACCGGCCCCCGCCGAACGGTGTCCTCCGCCCCGGCGCACAGCCGGGGGAAGAGGCGAGGCGACCGGGCGTACAGCGCCCGGCCCTGCGAGCCGGGCCGCTTGGACTTCGAGGTTTCCTGACGCGCAGCGTGTCGGCCTGGTCTCCGCCTTCACCGATGCTCCGGCGCCCGCCGGTGGGCCGCTGCGCGCAATTGACGTGCGGCCAGTTCGGCGCCCATGCAGGCGATGCGTGACGAGCAGGCCGTGCCCGGGGGAAGCGCGGCCGGGCCCCACAGCCGGCCCACCCGTTGCGCGAGTTGGCGCACGGTCAACTGCTCGCCGGTGTCCTCGCGGAGGCCGCGCGCGACACGGCAGGTGGCTGTGCGGATCAGGGCTGTTGAGCGACGCATGGGTCCTCCTCCCGGCGGGGCTTACGAGCCGTCGGGAGGATCAACGACGCGGGCGGCGGATGGTCACCCGTTCGGCCGCAGAAACCTCGTACGAGGGAGAGCGGGGGGAGGGGCGTGTCGGGCTCTGTGCTCCTCCCCGTCGCCCGCTCAGTTCCCCGCGACGTCCTTGATCGCCACCGTCAGCGGCACGTTCCCCGAGATCAGTTCCAGGGTCAGTCCCGCTGTCGCCGGGGTGTCCAGCAGTTCGAGCAGCGTCGCCGCCACGTCGTCGCGCGGTACCGTTCCGCGCCCCGTCGAGGCTGCCAGCAGAACCTGCCCGTTGCCCGCGTCGTTGGTGAGCATTCCGGGGCGCAGGATCGTCCAGTCGAGTGCGGTCCTGGAGCGCACGTAGGCGTCGGCGGCGCCCTTGGCCCGCAGGTACACGTCGAAGACCTCGTCGCCAGGGTGGTCCGGATCGGCGCCCATGGAGGAGACCACGACGTAGCGCCGTACGCCCGCCCGTTCCGCCGCGTCCGCGAACAGCACTGCCGCGCCGCGGTCCACCGTGTCCTTGCGGGCCGTACCGCTGTTCGGGCCCGCGCCGGCCGCGAAGACCGTCGCGTCGGCGCCGCGCAGCACCTCGGCCACGTCCTCCACGGAGGCCGATTCGAGGTCCAGGACGACCGGTTCGGCGCCTGCCGACCGGAGGTCCTCGCCCTGTTCCGGGTTGCGGATGATGCCGACCGCTTCGTCTCCGCGCGCAGCGAGCAGCCGCTCCAGCCGCAGCGCGATCTGACCATGTCCACCTGCGATGACAATGCGCATAGTCACGACCGTACGCCGCGGCGCGCCGCCCCGCTCAGGACCCGCCGCCCGGTCCGGGATCAGGGCGGCCCTGGCGGGGCAGATCGAGTGCGACGACGGTCTCGGAGTCGCAGTACTCGCGGACCGCGCTGGTGCGGGCCACCACGCGTCCGCGGTGCACGACGATCCGGCTGTACGCGAGTGAGAGCGCGCCGGAGAGCTGTTCGCCCCGTACGGCGAGGAGTTCGGCGGGGAAGCCTGCCTCGACGCGGACCTCGGGCAGTCCCATGGCCTTTCTGGCGGCCGTGGAGACGGCGTCGTATGCCTCCTCGGGGCGGAGGCCGCTCTGTGAGGCGAGCAGGTAGGCGGCCTCCAGCGGGTCTCCGCGGCCCACGGGGTTTGCGACGTCGCGCAGTGCCCCGCTGCCTGCCGCTACGCGCACTCCGGCGGCGCGCAGCAGCCGTACGGGGGCGGCGCCCCCGCGTTCGGCGCCGCAGCAGCCGCCCTGGGGGAGGCAGATCACGGTCACTTCGGCGGCGGCGAGCTGGTCGGCGGTGCGGGTCGCGGTTTCCGGGGGGAGCCGGTCGAGGCCGGCGCACGGGCCTATGGAGACGCCGGGCCTGTGTCCGGCGGCCATGGCGGCGAGCCGGGCGAGGCGGGCGGGGTCGTCGCCGTCCATGTGCAGGTCGACGGGGCAGTGGTGTTCGGCGGCGACCTCCAGGACGGCTTCGGTGTATCCGGCCGGGTCGGGGTCGAGCTCGGGGCAGCCGCCGATCACGTCGGCTCCTGTTTTCACTGCGTCGCGCAGCATGGCGAGGCTGTCGGCGCCTGCGATTCCGGTGAGCAGGCGGGGTACGGCGACCGAGGTCAGTTCGGTGAGTCCGTGCAGGGAGCGGCGCGCCTGGAGTACTGCTTCGAGGCCGGCGAGTCCGGTGACGTCCCCGATCCGTACGTGTGAGCGCAGGGCGGTGGCGCCGTGGCCGAGTTGCAGCAGGGCGGCTTCGGTGGCGCGGCGCTGGATGTCCTCGGGGTGGTGCGAGGCCGGTCCGGAGCTGTCGGGGCCGGTGCTGTCCGCGGTGAGTGCGGTGTCGCTGTGGGCGTGGGGTTCTGCGGGGGCGGGGAGCAGCAGATAGCCGCGCAGGTCGATGCGGGGGCCGGGGGCGGTCAGGCTGCCTGTGGTGCCGACGGCCTCGATGCGGCCGCGGCCGAGCCGTACGTCGACGATGCGGCCGTCGGTGAGCCGGGCGCCGCACAGGATCAGGGCGTTGGCTTCGGTGGCGGCGTCGGCGGCGTGGTTGTCGGGCTGCCGCGGCCGGCTGTCGGGCATCGCGCTCCTGGGAGGGTTACAAGATCACGCAGAGTGAGTCGAGCCTAGGGGTGCGTTCGTCCCGGTTCGAGGAGGAGGGAAATAGTCGTACCGGTGTGGCCTCGTGAGGTGTGCGCGGCGGGTGGGAGGGGCCTGCGCGGTGGCTCTTCCTGGGTCGGCCGGGCGTGGCTCACGGCGCTGGTCGGGTTGCCGGTCACGTTGCTGATCAGGCGGCGGTTGCGGCCGCAGGTCGGGCTCCCGGCCGGGTCGTCTGCCGGTCGTGGACCGGGGGTCGGTCGGGGGATCGGGGCGGGGCCGGTCATCGCTGGGGCGGGGGGCTCCGAAACGGATTTGGGCGATCGGCGGAGGACCGTGTAATGTCTTCATCGCTCGCCCCAATAGCTCAGTCGGTAGAGCGTCTCCATGGTAAGGAGAAGGTCTACGGTTCGATTCCGTATTGGGGCTCTGGTGATCGGAGAACCCCGCCTCGCGGCGGGGGGATCCGTCATCAAAGCGGTGTAGCTCAGTCGGTAGAGCAAGCGGCTCATAATCGCTGTGTCACCGGTTCAAGTCCGGTCACCGCTACTTACGGTAGCCGATTGTGGGGTCGGTCCTTCGATCGGCTACTCTTTTTTGCGTTCATCCGTCCATCCGTCCGTCCAAGGAGCACTCACGTGGCTGCCACCGACGTCCGCCCGAAGATCACGCTGGCCTGCGTGGAGTGCAAGGAGCGGAACTACATCACCAAGAAGAACCGGCGTAACAACCCGGACCGTCTTGAGATGAAGAAGCACTGCCCGCGCTGCAACTCGCACACTGCGCACCGCGAAACCCGCTGAATCAGGCTCGTACACGAGGCCGTCCCCACTGGGGGCGGCCTCGTGTCGTTGTATAGGACTGTCCCGTACAGGGTTGTTCATCGGCCTTTTCGTCTTTCATCAGGAGGTAGCGAGCCCATGGCGCTCGACCAGTCCTTCGTCGGGCGGACTTATCCGCCCACCGCGCCGTACGAGGTCGGCCGGGAGAAGATCCGTGAGTTCGCCGAGGCGGTGGGGGACACCAATCCCGCGTACGTCGATCCGGCGGCCGCCCGGGCGCTCGGACATTCCGATGTCATCGCGCCGCCCACTTTTGTCTTCTCGATCACTTTCAAGGCTGCGGGGCAGGTGGTGCAGGACCCGCAGCTGGGCCTGGACTACAGCCGTGTGGTGCATGGTGACCAGAAGTTCGCATACGTGCGTCCGGTGCGGGCGGGGGACCGGCTGACGGTCACTTCGACGATCGAGGGCGTCAAGTCCATGGCGGGCAACGACATTCTCGACATCCGTGGTGAGGTCCATGACGAGGCCGGCGAGCATGTCGTGACCGCGTGGACGAAGCTGGTGGCGCGCGCCGCCGAGGAGGCGTGATGACGGCGAAGGTGAATTACGCATCGGTCGAGGTCGGTACGGAGTTGCCGGCGCAGTCCTTCCGGGTGACCCGCGCGACGCTCGTGCAGTACGCGGGCGCCTCCGGTGACTTCAACCCGATCCACTGGAACGAGAAGTTCGCCCTCGAGGTCGGGCTGCCGGATGTGATCGCGCACGGCATGTTCACCATGGCCGAGGCGGTCCGGGTGGTCACGGACTGGGTCGGTGACCCGGGTGCGGTCGTCGAGTACGGGGTGCGGTTCACCAAGCCGGTCGTCGTGCCGAACGACGACAAGGGTGCGCTGATCGAGGTCAGTGCCAAGGTGGCGGCCCTGCTGGACGACAAGCAGGTGCGGGTGGACCTGACGGCGATGAGCGAGGGCAAGAAGGTGCTGGGGATGTCCCGCGCCGTTGTGCGGCTCGCCTGAGCCGTTGTCGAGCCACGTTCATGAGTGAGGGGCACTCTCCGCCGGGGGTGCCCCTCACCCGTACTCGCGAGGCCCTCGCGTCATGTTCCGGAGCGGCTGTCCCGTACCGCTTGACCAAGTTAGTGATTGAGTACTAACTTATCTGCATGGTCAGGATGAGTGCAGAGGAGCGGCGCGAGAGCGTCATCCGCGCGGCGATCACCGAGTTCGCCCGCGGTGGGTACAACGCCACCTCCACGGAGGCGATCGCCAAGCGGGTCGGCGTGTCGCAGCCGTATCTCTTCCGTCTCTTCCCCAGTAAGCAGGCCATGTTCCTCGCCGCCTCCGACCGCTGCCTGGCGGACACCCGGAAGATCTTCGCCGAGGCCGGCGAGGGCCTGGAGGGGCAGGAGGCGCTCCTGGCCATGGCGGCGGCGTATCAGCGCCTCATCGTCGACGACCCCGACAAACTGCTGATGCAGATGCAGATGTACGCGGCGGTCGCGGCGGCCGAGGCCTCCGGGGACCACGAGTTCGGTGAGTCGGCTCGGGCCGGCTGGCTGCAGATGTGGGACGAGATCCACCTCGCGCTCGGCGCCGATCCCGGCGGGACCACGACCTTCCTCGCGTACGGCATGCTCGTCAACACCCTGGCCTCGCTCGGCTTCCCGGCCGGTCACCGTGTCTGGTCCGGTTTCTATCCCTCGGCGCAGCCGAGGGCCTGAGCGGCCGGCCACCCGAACAGTGCGACCCGGGTTCGGCCCGGTTCTCTGCCCATGAAAGTTAGTCATTAATAACTAACCCCCAGGGGGAGCAGTGAATCAGCACACGACAGGCCGCTCAGGAGTGGTCTGGGCCCTCGTCATCACCAGCGTCGCCGGTTTCATGGCGGCCCTCGACAATCTCGTCGTCACCACCGCTCTGCCCTCCATTCGCAAGAGTCTCGGCGGCGAGCTGGCGGAGCTCGAGTGGACGGTGAACGCGTACACCCTGACCTTCGCCGTCCTGCTGATGCTCGGTGCCGCTCTCGGCGACCGGTTCGGTCGGCGACGGCTCTTCCTCGCCGGGCTCACCGTCTTCACCGGCGCCTCCGCCGCGGCTGCCCTGTCGTCCGGGATCAACGAGCTGATCGCCTTCAGGGCCGTCCAGGGCATCGGCGCGGCGATCATGATGCCGCTGACGCTCACCCTGCTCACGGCCGCCGTGCCGGCCGCCCGCCGCGGCATGGCCCTCGGGATCTTCAGCGCCGTCACCGGACTCGCCGTGGCCAGTGGCCCGCTGATCGGCGGCAGCCTGACCGAGCACATCTCCTGGCAGTGGATCTTCTGGCTGAACGTGCCGGTCGGCCTGGTCCTGCTGCCGCTGGCCCGGCTGCGCCTGGCGGAGTCGTACGCCCCGAACGCCCGGCTCGACATCCCCGGCACGCTCCTCGTCAGCGGAGGTCTCTTCGGCATCGTCTACGGGCTGGTCAACGCCAACACCGACGGCTGGACCAGCGCCACGGTCCTGACCGGACTGATCGCGGGCTCCGCGCTGATGGGCGGCTTCGTCCACCACGGCTTCCGGGCGAAGCACCCGATGCTGCCGATGCGGCTCTTCCGCAACCGCGGGTTCTTCGGGATCAACATGGCCGGCCTGCTGATGTTCCTCGGGATGTTCGGATCGATCTTCCTGCTCAGCCAGTACCTCCAGGGCGTGCTGGGCTACTCGCCGACCGAGGCCGGGCTGCGGATGCTGCCCTGGACCGGCATGCCGATGCTGGTCGCTCCGATTGCCGGGTATCTCTCCGACCGGTTCGGCGGGCGCCCGGTTGTCGTGACCGGTCTCGCGCTCCAGGCCGTCGGGCTGGCGCTCTTCGCCATGGTCATCGCCCCCGACGCCTCGTACACCGCGCAACTGCCCGCCCTGATGATCGGCGGTGTCGGCATGGCGCTCTACTTCGCGCCGGCCGCCAGCCTTGTCATGTCGAGTGTCCGGCCCGCCGAGCAGGGCATCGCCTCCGGCGCCAACAACGCCCTGCGTGAGGTCGGCGGCGCCCTCGGGGTCGCGGTGCTCGCCTCGGTCTTCTCCGCGCAGGGCGGTTACGGCTCCGCGCAGTCCTTCACGGACGGGACCGTCCCGGCGGTCTGGATCGGGGCCGGTTTCGTGGCGCTCGCCGCGCTCGTGGCACTGCTGATCCCGGGCCGCCGCCCCGCGCCGGCGGCGGAGCCGGAGCCGGCCGTGGAGCGGGCCGCCGTCGCCGCCTGATCCGTGGCCCGGTCCCGTCCGACCCGGCTGCCCTGTGTGCACGGTCCGTGGCCCCGCCCGAGCGGTGGCGCCGCGGACCGTACTCTTGTCCCCGTGCAGGAACTCCACGACGCCCCCCTCGCCCCTCTGACCACCTTCCGGCTCGGCGGCCCCGCGGCCCGCCTCCTCACGGCAACGACGGACGCCGAGGTGGTCGCAGCCGTGCGTGAGGCCGACGAGGACGGCACTCCGCTCCTCGTCGTCGGCGGCGGCAGCAACCTGGTCATCGGCGACAAGGGCTTCGACGGCACCGCCCTGCGCATCGCGACCAAGGGCTTCGCGCTCTCCGGTACGACGCTGGAACTGGCCGCCGGAGAGATCTGGACGGACGCCGTCGCCCGCACGGTCGAAGCCGGTCTCGCGGGCATCGAGTGCCTGGCCGGAATCCCCGGCTCGGCGGGTGCGACGCCGATCCAGAACGTCGGTGCGTACGGCCAGGAGGTCGCGTCGACCATCACGGAGGTCGTCGCCTATGACCGGTACGCCCGCGAAACGGTCACCATCCCGAATGCCGAGTGCGCATTCTCGTACCGCCACAGCCGCTTCAAGGCCGAACCCGACCGCTTCGTGGTGCTGCGTGTCCGTTTCGAGCTGGAAGACGCGGGCGGTCTCTCCGCGCCCATCAAGTACCCCGAAACGGCCCGTGCCATGGGTGTGGAGCAGGGCGACCGGGTGCCCGCGGCGGCCGCCCGTGAGACCGTGCTGCGGCTCCGGGCCGGCAAGGGCATGGTGCTCGACCCGGAGGACCACGACACCTGGTCGGCGGGGTCCTTCTTCACCAACCCGATCCTCGACGGTGCGCAGTACGAGGCGTTCCTCGCCCGTGCCAAGGACCGGCTCGGCCCCGAGGTGACGCCCCCCGCCTTCCCCGCGGACGGGGGACGCACCAAGACCTCGGCGGCCTGGCTCATCGACCGGGCCGGTTTCACCAAGGGGTACGGATCCGGGCCCGCCCGCATCTCCACCAAGCACACGCTCGCCCTCACCAACCGCGGCGGGGCGACCACCGAGGACCTGCTCGCGCTCGCCCGCGAGGTCGTCGCGGGCGTTCACGACGCCTTCGGCGTCACGCTCGTCAACGAACCGGTGACGGTCGGCGTCACCCTCTGACGCGGGTGTGGTGTCAGTACGCCACGCCCACGCCCTGCTTCACCGCCGCCGGATCGTCGATCAGTGCCAGCATCGCGTGCGCCACATCGGCCCGCGAGATGGACCGGCCGCTGCGCGGATTGCTGCCGTAGACCGTCCGGTACGTCCCGGTCAGCGGCCCGTTGGTGAGCTTCGGCGGCCGGACCGACGTCCAGTCCGTCGCGCTGCGGGCCAGTGCGGCCTCCATCAGCGTGAGGTCGGCATAGACCTCCTTGAGAATCGCCCCGATCGCCTTCAGCATCATCCGGTCCAGCAACGGATCGTCCGCGGGCTTCGGCGCGACCGGGGCCGCGCTCACCACGAGCAGCCGCCGCGTCCCCTCAGCCTCCATCGCCCGCAGCACCGAGCCGGTGAGCCGTTCGGCGATCCCGTCGGCCTTCCGGCCGCGCGAGCCGAGTCCGGAGAGCACCGCGTCCCGCCCGGCGACCGCTTCGCGCAGCGCCTCCGGATCGTCGATCCGCGCCGTTGTACGGACCGTGACGTCGGAGAGCGGGACCGGCAGCCGTGCCGGATCGCGGACCACTGCCGTCACGTCATGGCCCGCGGCCACCGCCTGGCGGACGATCTCCTGGCCGATGCCGCCTGTCGCGCCGAACACCGTGAGTCTCATTGCGCACCCTCCCCGGGTGGGTAAGTATTCACTCACCTCTAGAGTGAGTGGATACTCACCACGCGTCAAGCCTCATTGGAGTGCACATGGAGCAGAAGCCGGCCCGCGTCCGCATCATCGACGCCGCCCACCAGCTGATGCTCACCATCGGCCTGGCCCGGGCCACCACCAAGGAAATCGCCCGGGCGGCGGGCTGTTCGGAGGCGGCCCTCTACAAGCACTTCCCGAGCAAGGAGGAGCTGTTCGTGGCTGTCCTCAAGGAGCGGCTGCCGAAGCTCAACCCGCTCCTGCGGCGGCTGACCGCCGACCCGGCGGCGGGGGAGCGGACGGTCGAGGAGAACCTCACCGAGATCGCCCGCGAGGCCGCGCTCTTCTACGCCCAGAGCTTCCCGATCGCCGCCTCCCTCTATGCCGAGCCGCGGCTCAAGAGCCGCCACGACGCGGTCATGCGCGAGCTCGGCACCGGCCCGCACATGCCGATCCAGGGCGTCGCCGCCTACCTCCGCAGCGAGCAGTCCGCGGGGCGCGTCCGGCCCGGCGCCGACACCTATGCCGCCGCGTCGCTGCTGCTCGGCGCCTGCGTCCAGCGCGCGTTCGCCTACGACGCGACGGAGGAGGGCCGGCCCCCGCACTCACTCGACGAGTTCGCCGCATCCGTGGCGCGGACGGTGCTGCACGGAATCGGCGCCTAAGCTTGGCTTTAAACCCCACCAAGATCATTTCTTGGTGGGGTTTGTCGTTCGCCTGACAGCTGGGCGGCCTCTGCTTGATCATGTGTTTCCGCCAAGAGACACGTTGATCAACCAAAGGCCGTGATGGACAGTCTGCAAGACGGCGCCGTGCGCGTCGAGGCCCTGGCCGGGTTGTCCCGGTTTCGCCGTGAGCTGTACGAGTGCCTGACGTTGCGGGCGGATGCTCTGTTCGAGCTCATGGACGCGGTGCTGTGCGCCGACGGGCCGGTGACGTCCCTGCCGGAACTCTCGCTGTCGGGGGTGCATCGGCGCGGGCACGGAGCGATGTACGACGCGCTGGCCCAGGGGCACATCAACGTGTCCCGGCTTCGGATGGCCCTGGCGGGGCTCGTACTGCCGCGCGGGGCGGACGGGCAGCTGTCCATCGCGCTGGACGTCACTCCGTGGCCGCGTCCGGATGCCGAGTGTTCGCCCCAGCGGCTGCACTGCCACCGTCCGTGCCGGTGCGACGGGGTGCGTCAGACCATCCCGGGCTGGCCCTACCAGGTCGCGGCGGCCCTCGGCGGCGGCCGCTCCTCGTGGACCGGGCCGCTGGACGCGGTGCGATTGGGGCCCGAGGACGATCCCACCGAGGTCACCGCCGCCCAGATCCGCGACCTTGTCGCCCGCCTGGAGCGGGCCGGGCAGTGGCGACCGGGCGACTTGCCGGTGCTGTTCGTCCTGGACTCCGGCTACGACCTCGTGCGCCTGACCTGGCTGCTGCGCGAGGAGCCGGTGCGGCTGCTGGGCCGCATCCGCGCCGACCGGGTGATGCGCGCCCCGGCCGGCAAGCGCCGCGGAACGAACCCCGGGCGCCCGCCCCGACATGGAGCGGAGTTCCGCCTCGCCGACCCCGCCGCCCACCCGGCCCCGGTCCAGGAGTCGGCCGGCGTCCACGACCGCTTCGGCCAGGTCCTCGCCCGCTGCTGGGGCCGCCTGCACCCCAAGCTGGACCGGCGCGGCTCCTGGGCCCACCACGAAGGCGAACTCCCCCTCGTCGAGGGAACGTTGGTCCATCTGGCGGTCGAGCACCTGCCCGGCAACCGCGCCCCCAAGCCGCTATGGCTGTGGCACAGCGACCCCGACGCCACCGCGCACGACGTCGACCGCCTCTGGCGGATCTTCCTTCGACGGTTCGATATCGAGCACACTTTCCGCTTCTTCAAGCAGACCCTCGGCCTGACCCGACCCCGCCTGCGCACCCCCGAACAGGCCGACCGGTGGGTGTGGCTGATCCTCGCCGCCTACGCGCAACTCCGTCTCGCCCGCCCCCTGACCGAGGACCTCCGGCGCCCCTGGGAAAAGCCCCTGACACCGGATCGGCTCACCCCGGCCGGGTCCGGCGCGGCTATCCCCGCATCCGGCGGATCCTGGGCACCCCGGCCCGCGCGCCGAAAGCCTCCCACCCCGGCCCAGGCCGCCCCAAGGGCCGCACCTCCACCCCCGCACCCCGCCACCCAGTCGGCAAGAAACAGCGCAAAACGGATATGCCTAGACGCGGCGGGGCCGAGCAGCAGCCTTAAAGATCAAGCTCAGACCGACCGGCAAATGGAGGGCGGGCGCACGACGACAGCTACGGCACCTCGCTGCGTTGTCGGAACGCCTGAATACGCCCCATATGAGGACGCTCCTCCGCCTTGCGATGCACCGCATCCGATGCGGGTGCCCTGCTCCGCCGGCTCCAGGGCGGCGCGCTCGGCATCGGTCCGAACGAAAATGCCGGCCGGGTCCCGCGGTGAGCCTGTCTTCTTCCCGGCCGTCGCGCTGTCAGGCCGGCTTCGCCAGCCAGTCGTCGATCCCGCCGAGGAGCCGCTCCCGTACGTCGGACGGCGCCGCCGACCCCCGTACCGACTGCCGCGCCAGCTCCGCCAGCTCCTCGTCCGTGAACGCGTGGTGGCGGCGTACGAGTTCGTACTGCGCGGCCAGCCGGGAGCCGAAGAGCAGCGGGTCGTCCGCGCCGAGCGCCATCGGCACCCCGGCCTCGAACAGAGTGCGCAAGGGTACGTCCGACGGCTTCTCGTAGACGCCCAGTGCGACGTTCGACGCAGGGCACACCTCGCAGGTCACCCCGCGCTCCGCCAGTCTGCGCAGCAGCCGCGGGTCCTCGGCGGCCCGTACGCCGTGGCCGATCCGGGCCGCGTAGAGGTCGTCCACGCAGTCCCGCACGCTCGACGGGCCGGCCAGCTCCCCGCCGTGCGGGGCCGCCAGCAGGCCGCCCTCCCTGGCGATGGCGAAGGCCCGGTCGAAGTCGCGCGCCATTCCGCGCCGCTCGTCGTTGGAGAGCCCGAAGCCGACGACGCCCCGGTGCGCGTAGCGGACCGCGAGCCGTGCCAGAGTCCGCGCGTCCAGCGGGTGCTTCATCCGGTTCGCGGCGATCACCACCCGCATCCCGAGGCCGGTCTCGCGGGCGGCGGCGTCCACCGCGTCCAGAATGATCTCGATCGCCGGGATCAGCCCGCCGAGCAGCGGGGCGTACGAGGTGGGGTCGACCTGGATCTCCAGCCAGCCGGAGCCGTCGGCGACGTCCTCCTGGGCCGTCTCGCGCACCAGTCGCTGGATGTCCTCCGGCGCCCGCAGACAGGACCGGGCGATGTCGTAGAGCCGCTGGAAGCGGAACCAGCCGCGCTCGTCGGTGGCCCGCAGCTGGGGCGGTTCGCCGCCGGTCAGTGCCTCCGGCAGGCGTACGCCGTACTTGTCGGCGAGTTCGAGCAGTGTCGTGGGCCGCATCGACCCGGTGAAATGCAAATGCAGATGGGCCTTGGGCAACAGCCGTACATCACGCTCCATTCGAAGATCCTGCCGCACCCGCGGGTCCTCGCGGTAGCCGGTTTCCCCATCGAGTCGATCCCCGAACAAAGAAATGACCCCCGGCCGCGGCCGGGGGTCACAGGGGCGGGATCCGGGACGGTCAGTCCTTCGCCTCGCCCAGCAGCTTCTGGAGCCGCGACACGCCCTCGACGAGGTCCTCGTCGCCCAGCGCGTACGACAGCCGCAGGTAGCCCGGTGTGCCGAAGGCCTCGCCCGGAACGACCGCGACCTCGGCCTCATCCAGGATCAGCGCGGCCAGCTCGACCGAGGTGGCCGGGCGCTTGCCGCGGATCTCCTTGCCGAGCAGCGCCTTCACCGACGGGTAGGCGTAGAACGCGCCCTCGGGCTCCGGGCACAGCACGCCGTCGATCTCGTTCAGCATCCGCACGATGGTCTGACGACGGCGGTCGAAGGCGGTCCGCATCTCGGCGACCGCGTCCAGGTTCCCGGAGACGGCGGCCAGCGCGGCGATCTGAGCGACGTTGGAGACGTTGGACGTGGCGTGCGACTGCAGGTTGGTCGCGGCCTTGACGACGTCCTTCGGGCCGATGAGCCAGCCCACGCGCCAGCCGGTCATCGCGTACGTCTTGGCGACACCGTTGACCACGATGCACTTCTCGCGCAGGGCGGGCACGAGCGCCGGCAGCGAGGTGAACTTCGCGGTGCCGTAGACCAGGTGCTCGTAGATCTCGTCGGTCAGCACCCACAGGCCGTGCTCGACGGCCCACTCGCCGATCGCCTTGGCGTCGGCCTCGCTGTACACCGCACCGGTCGGGTTCGACGGGGAGACGAACAGGACGACCTTCGTACGCTCGGTGCGCGCCGCCTCCAGCTGCTCGACGGAGACCCGGTAGCCGGTGGTCTCGTCGGCCACGACCTCCACCGGGACACCGCCGGCGAGACGGATCGACTCGGGGTAGGTGGTCCAGTACGGCGCCGGGACGATGACCTCGTCGCCCGGGTCGAGGATCGCGGCGAACGCCTCGTAGATGGCCTGCTTGCCGCCGTTGGTCACCAGGATCTGGGAGGCGTCGACCTCGTAACCGGAGTCGCGCAGCGTCTTCTCCGCAATGGCGGCCTTGAGCTCGGGGAGCCCGCCGGCGGGGGTGTAGCGGTGGTACTTCGGGTTGCGGCAGGCCTCGACCGCGGCGTCGACGATGTAGCCGGGGGTCGGGAAGTCGGGCTCGCCGGCACCGAAGCCGATCACCGGGCGGCCGGCGGCCTTGAGGGCCTTGGCCTTGGCGTCGACGGCGAGGGTGGCGGACTCGGAAATTGCACCGATGCGGGCGGAGACCCGGCGCTCGGAGGGAGAAGTTGCAGCGCTCATGGGCCCCATCGTCCCAGACCCCGATCCCCGTGGGCACACGGGTTTCAGGGACCGGACAGGACTCGGACAGCATGCGGACAACATGCGGCCAGGAGTTGTCGGGAGCTGTCTGTTCGACGCCGGGCCGCTGAGCACGTACACTCACCTGTCGTTGGCCTTCACCAGCCACACCGTTGCTGCACCCGGGTTACCGGGAAAGATGCGGTAGGTTGGTGGAAACCACAAAGGGTCGTAGCTCAATTGGTAGAGCACTGGTCTCCAAAACCAGCGGTTGGGGGTTCAAGTCCCTCCGGCCCTGCTACACACTCCTTCGCCAGGATGTGTGCGCATGTACGTACTTCAATGCACCGCCGTGCGGCTCCACCGGGCGCGGCACGGCCATGACCCGGAATCAGGTGAGAAGCGTGACGGACGCCGTGGGCTCCATCGACATGCCTGATGCTGAGGATGAAGTGCCCGAGTCGAAGAAGAAGACTCGGAAGGGCGGCAAGCGCGGCAAGAAGGGTCCTCTGGGCCGCCTCGCGCTGTTCTACCGCCAGATCATCGCCGAGTTGCGCAAGGTTGTCTGGCCGACTCGCAACCAGCTCACGACGTACACGTCCGTGGTGATCGTATTCGTCGTCGTCATGATCGGTCTTGTGACCGTGATTGACTTCGGGTTCCAGCGGGTCATCAAGTACGTCTTCGGCTGATCCCGCGGAGGGCGCCCCAAGGGCGCCCCTTTCGCATGTTCCACCCATTTGTATCCAGGAAGAAGCAGCCACCGTGTCTGACCCGAACCTGAACGACGCCGTCGACGCGACGGCGGGCGACGTCGAGTCCGCCGAGGACGAGTTCGAGATCGTCGAGGCGGCGGACGCTGTGGAGCCGGACCAGGCCGAAGCCGACGAGGCCGCCGAGCAGGTCGCCCTGCACGTCGAGGACGAGACCGACTCCGAGGACGAGACCGACTCCGAGGACGAGGACAGCGCGTCCGAGGGCGACGAGGAGGCCGAGGAAGAGGCCGAGCCGGCCGCTCCCGTCGACGCCGTCACCGCGCTCCGTGACGAGCTCCGCGGTCTCCCCGGTGAGTGGTACGTCATCCACACCTACGCCGGTTACGAGAAGCGTGTGAAGGCCAACCTGGAGCAGCGCGCCGTCTCGCTCAACGTCGAGGAGTTCATCTACCAGGCCGAGGTGCCCGAGGAAGAGATCGTCCAGATCAAGAACGGCGAACGGAAGAACGTCCGTCAGAACAAGCTCCCGGGTTACGTCCTGGTGCGCATGGACCTGACGAACGAGTCCTGGGGCGTCGTCCGCAACACGCCCGGCGTGACCGGCTTCGTGGGCAACGCCTACGACCCGTACCCGCTGACCCTGGACGAGATCGTCAAGATGCTCGCCCCGGAGGCCGAGGAGAAGGCCGCCCGCGAGGCCGCGGAGGCCGAGGGCAAGCCGGTTCCGTCCCGCAAGGTCGAGGTCCAGGTGCTGGACTTCGAGGTGGGCGACTCCGTCACCGTCACCGACGGCCCGTTCGCGACGCTGCAGGCGACGATCAACGAGATCAACGCCGACTCGAAGAAGGTCAAGGGTCTCGTCGAGATCTTCGGCCGCGAGACCCCGGTCGAGCTCAGCTTCGACCAGATCCAGAAGAACTAGCGGTTTCCGCCGACTCCTGGACACATGCCTACCCGAGCAGGTCAGAGAGGCTTCGCAGCTTCTCTGACCTGCTCGGTTTTTGGTCGCGCAGCTATACCCGTTATCGTTGTGCGGTATGCCTGCATCCGGATGACCGGATGACGGCGAAAAACTCTCACTAGGACCCGGAGAGAGCAATGCCTCCCAAGAAGAAGAAGGTCACGGGGCTTATCAAGCTCCAGATCAACGCCGGTGCGGCCAACCCGGCCCCGCCGGTCGGCCCCGCGCTCGGCCAGCACGGCGTCAACATCATGGAGTTCTGCAAGGCCTACAACGCCGCGACCGAGTCGCAGCGTGGCATGGTCGTGCCGGTGGAGATCACGGTCTACGAGGACCGCTCCTTCACCTTCGTGACGAAGACCCCGCCGGCTGCCAAGCTCATCCTCAAGGCCGCAGGTGTGGACAAGGGCTCCGGCGAGCCGCACAAGACCAAGGTCGCGAAGCTCACGAGCGCCCAGGTCCGCGAGATCGCCACGGTCAAGCTGCCCGACCTGAACGCCAACGACCTGGACGCCGCGTCGAAGATCATCGCCGGCACCGCCCGTTCGATGGGCATCACGGTCGAGGGCTGATCAGCCCCGTAGTCCTTCAGTGGCAGGGCCAAGCGCTGGCCCGTACCACGCCTCCATACCTGAAACCACAGGAGCAGAAGTGAAGCGCAGCAAGAACCTCCGCGCTGCGGACGCCAAGGTCGACCGGGAGCGGAACTACGCCCCCCTCGAGGCCGTCCGTCTCGCCAAGGACACCGCCACCACGAAGTTCGACGGCACCGTCGAGGTCGCGTTCTGCCTGGGTGTAGACCCGCGCAAGGCCGACCAGATGGTCCGTGGCACCGTGAACCTCCCGCACGGCACCGGCAAGACCGCCCGGGTCCTGGTCTTCGCGACCGGTGACCGTGCTGCGGCCGCGGAAGCCGCGGGCGCCGACATCGTCGGCGCCGACGAGCTCATCGACGAGGTGGCGAAGGGCCGTCTGGACTTCGACGCCGTCGTCGCCACTCCGGACCTCATGGGCAAGGTCGGCCGTCTCGGCCGCGTGCTCGGTCCGCGTGGTCTGATGCCGAACCCGAAGACCGGTACGGTCACCCCCGATGTCGCGAAGGCTGTCAACGACATCAAGGGCGGCAAGATCGAGTTCCGCGTCGACAAGCACTCGAACCTGCACTTCATCATCGGCAAGGTCTCCTTCGATGACACGAAGCTGGTCGAGAACTACGCCGCGGCGCTGGAGGAGATCCTCCGTCTGAAGCCGTCCGCCGCCAAGGGCCGCTACATCAAGAAGGCCACCCTGGCCACCACGATGGGCCCCGGCATCCCGCTGGACGCCAACCGCACCCGTAACCTCCTCGTCGAGGAGGACCCGGCCGCCGTCTGAGCCTCCGCGCTCGTACGAAAGCCGTGTCACGTGTGACATTGACGGGCCCCGCAACCTTTCGAGGTGCGGGGCCCGTCCTCGTGTCCGTACGTACGAGCAGCTGTCCGGCCCCGCGCCGGTACGGGGCGACAGTGCGACGAGGGGGGAACGGACATGAGGACAAGTACCGTGCGGCGCGTGGGACTGTCGACGCGGTGGCAGACGCGGTGGCAGCGGCGCTGACATCGGTCGCGGCCTGTGGCGCAGGGGACGACGCCGGCGGCGGGAAGAGCGGGGACCGCGGCAACGGCCTGTGTGCGTGTCGATCCGATCGCCGCCGTCAAGAAGCAGCTCAGCGGCGCGGGCATCGCGACGGAGAAGGTCGACATCTGGGTCGACAAGAACGACCTGCTGGTGAAGAAGACCGAGCGCGGCCGGATGAAGACCGGAGAGCTGGATCGGGCGGTGTTCTGCAGCGACTACGGCACCCGGGTCACGGTCGACTTCCAGAAGCTCGTGGAGCAGCAGCAGGGCAGCACCGCGGGCGCGTCTTAAACCTCCCGCACCGCCCGAACCGGGACGGATTTGCTCGGCGCGACCCCGGTCGCGTACTCTCCTACAGAAGCCAAAGACCGCTGGTCGTTGCTGCGCTCTCGCAAGGGGGAGCAGTGACCGAAGGATCCGTTGAGTGCGGACGACCTGCGCAGGTGACTGTGGAAAGCTCCCGGACTCTGTCCGGTCGAGCTGCGCCCTGGCACTTGTGCCGGGGCGTTTCGTCTTTCCCGGCCCCTTCTGAGCGGTCCTCATCACCCGGAAGGAGGCCGACGCTCATGGCAAGGCCCGACAAGGCTGCCGCGGTAGCCGAGCTCGCGGACCAGTTCCGCAGCTCGAACGCCGCTGTGCTGACCGAGTACCGGGGTCTCACCGTGGCACAGCTCAAGGAGCTGCGCCGTTCGCTCGGTGAGAACGCCCAGTACGCCGTGGTGAAGAACACGCTGACCAAGATTGCGGCCAACGAGGCCGGGATCGACACGCTGGACGACCTGTTCGCAGGTCCGACGGCGGTTGCCTTCGTCACCGGTGACCCGGTGGAGTCGGCGAAGGGTCTTCGTGACTTCGCCAAGGACAACCCGAACCTCATCATCAAGGGCGGTGTCCTTGACGGTAAGGCGCTGTCCGCCGATGAGATCAAGAAGCTTGCGGACCTCGAGTCCCGCGAGGTTCTGCTCGCCAAGGTGGCCGGTGGAATCAAGGCGTCGATGGCCAAGGCCGCGGCGACGTTCCAGGCCCCGCTGTCGGAGTTCGTCCGCACTGCGGACGCCCTTCGCGCCAAGGTCGAGCAGGGCGGTGCCGGTACGCCGGCTCCCGCCGACGCCGAGGTGGCGGAGTAACACTCCGCCCCACGGCTCGCAGCGGGCCCGTACGCCCGCCTTCATATACACCCGGCACCTGCCGACTTAGTGGAAGGACGCCATCATGGCGAAGCTGTCCCAGGACGAGCTGCTCGAGCAGTTCGAGACCCTGACCCTCATCGAGCTCTCCGAGTTCGTCAAGGCGTTCGAGGAGAAGTTCGACGTCAAGGCTGCCGCTCCGGTCGCCGTTGCCGCCGCCGGTGGCGCTGCTGCCGCCACCGAGGCCGTCGAGGAGCAGGACGAGTTCGACGTCATCCTCACCGGCGCCGGCGAGAAGAAGATCCAGGTCATCAAGGTCGTGCGCGAGCTGACCTCCCTGGGTCTGAAGGAGGCCAAGGACCTCGTCGACGGCACCCCGAAGCCGGTCCTCGAGAAGGTCGCGAAGGAGGCCGCCGAGAAGGCTGCCGAGTCCCTCAAGGCCGCTGGCGCCTCGGTCGAGGTCAAGTGACCCTGCGAGTCTTCTGACTCGTCTGGACTGCTCGTGCCGCACGGCACGGACGTCACATCGCCAAGGGCGACCACCCGTACGGGTGGTCGCCCTTCGGCGTACCCGAGACGGTTGCCTTGCTCTTCCGTGGTTGACGAGTATGGTGATCTTCGCCGTACGCCTCTCGGGGCCGTCGGCCGATGCCGAGATGCGGCGGGTGACGGTCTCGGGGGCCCTGTCCTGGCAGGGGGGCCTTGACGAACCGCACGCGGCGCGCAATTCTCAGGACGCGTCGTCACATCGATCCGAATCCGAGGCATGGATCGGTGACGAAGAGGGCAGTAAAGAAGAGCGCGTTCCGCGCGAGGGCGATTCATAGGTGTTGAGAACAGCTGTTGCGAGCTACAAGGGTCTCTGAGAACCCGGACTGGACATCAGTGTGCCGTTTGGCTACACTGACCCTTTGCGCTGCCTGTTAGCTGCCTCCTGCCCGTCACCAGGGGCATGCCCACGCTTGAGCACCGATGGCCGATCCTCCCTGACCTGGGATTTCTGTCTCCGTGTCCAACTTGGGACCGGTACGCGCGTAGTGAGTCCGAGCCCTCGGAAGGACCCCCTCTTGGCCGCCTCGCGCAACGCCTCGACCGCGAATACGAACAACGGTGCCAGCACCGCCCCGCTGCGCATCTCTTTTGCAAAGATCAAGGAGCCCCTCGAGGTTCCGAACCTCCTCGCGCTGCAGACCGAGAGCTTTGACTGGCTCCTCGGCAATGCCGCCTGGAAGGCTCGCGTCGAGGCTGCTCTGGACAGTGGACAAGACGTCCCCACCAAGTCCGGCCTGGAGGAAATCTTCGAGGAGATTTCACCGATCGAGGACTTCTCCGGGTCGATGTCGCTTACGTTCCGCGACCATCGCTTCGAGCCCCCGAAGAACTCGATCGACGAGTGCAAGGAGCGCGACTTCACGTTCGGCGCCCCGCTCTTCGTCACGGCCGAGTTCACCAACAACGAGACCGGCGAGATCAAGTCCCAGACGGTCTTCATGGGCGACTTCCCGCTCATGACCAACAAGGGCACCTTCGTCATCAACGGCACCGAGCGTGTCGTCGTGTCGCAGCTCGTCCGCTCGCCGGGTGTCTACTTCGACTCCTCCATCGACAAGACGTCCGACAAGGACATCTTCTCCGCCAAGATCATCCCGTCCCGGGGTGCCTGGCTCGAGATGGAGATCGACAAGCGCGACATGGTCGGTGTCCGCATCGACCGCAAGCGCAAGCAGTCCGTGACCGTTCTCCTGAAGGCTCTCGGTTGGACCACCGAGCAGATCCTCGAGGAGTTCGGCGAGTACGAGTCCATGCGTGCCACCCTGGAGAAGGACCACACCCAGGGCCAGGACGACGCGCTGCTCGACATCTACCGCAAGCTGCGCCCGGGCGAGCCGCCCACCCGCGAGGCTGCTCAGACGCTGCTCGAGAACCTCTACTTCAACCCGAAGCGCTACGACCTCGCGAAGGTCGGACGCTACAAGGTGAACAAGAAGCTCGGCGCCGATGAGCCGCTGGACGCCGGGGTGCTCACCACCGACGACGTCATCGCGACCATCAAGTACCTGGTCAAGCTGCACGCCGGGGAGACCGAGACGGTCGGCGAGTCCGGCCGGACGATCGTCGTAGAGACCGACGACATCGACCACTTCGGCAACCGCCGTCTGCGCAACGTCGGCGAGCTCATCCAGAACCAGGTCCGTACGGGTCTCGCCCGTATGGAGCGCGTCGTGCGTGAGCGCATGACGACCCAGGACGTCGAGGCGATCACGCCGCAGACCCTGATCAACATCCGGCCGGTCGTCGCCTCCATCAAGGAGTTCTTCGGCACCAGCCAGCTGTCGCAGTTCATGGACCAGAACAACCCGCTGTCGGGTCTCACCCACAAGCGCCGTCTGTCGGCACTTGGCCCGGGTGGTCTCTCCCGTGAGCGGGCCGGCTTCGAGGTCCGTGACGTGCACCCGTCCCACTACGGACGCATGTGCCCGATCGAGACCCCTGAAGGTCCGAACATCGGTCTGATCGGTTCGCTCGCCTCGTACGGACGTGTCAACGCGTTCGGCTTCATCGAGACGCCGTACCGCAAGGTCGTCGACGGCCAGGTCACCGACGAGGTCGACTACATCACGGCCGACGAGGAAGACCGTTACGTCATCGCCCAGGCGAACGCGACCCTCTCCGAGGACATGCGGTTCACCGAGCCCCGCGTCCTGGTCCGCCGTCGTGGCGGAGAGGTCGACTACATCCCGGGCGACGACGTCGACTACATGGACGTCTCGCCGCGCCAGATGGTGTCCGTCGCCACCGCGATGATCCCCTTCCT
Organism: Streptomyces sp. NBC_01669; assembly: GCF_026339735.1. Lineage (GTDB taxonomy): Bacteria > Actinomycetota > Actinomycetes > Streptomycetales > Streptomycetaceae > Streptomyces > Streptomyces yanii. The sequence continues at coordinate 3,961,934 of NZ_JAPEQG010000001.1, read as the reverse complement.
GGAGCACGACGACGCCAACCGTGCCCTCATGGGCGCGAACATGATGCGTCAGGCGGTGCCGCTGATCAAGTCGGAGGCTCCGCTCGTCGGCACGGGCATGGAGTACCGCTGCGCCACCGACGCCGGTGACGTCCTGAAGGCCGAGAAGGACGGTGTCGTCCAGGAGGTCTCCGCGGACTACATCACCGTCACCAACGACGACGGCACGTACACCACGTACCGCATCGCCAAGTTCTCGCGCTCCAACCAGGGCACCTCGGTCAACCAGAAGGTCGTCGTCTCCGAGGGCGACCGGGTCATCGAGGGCCAGGTCCTCGCCGACGGGCCGGCCACCGAGAACGGTGAGATGGCGCTCGGCAAGAACCTGCTCGTGGCGTTCATGCCGTGGGAGGGTCACAACTACGAGGACGCGATCATCCTGTCGCAGCGCCTCGTGCAGGACGACGTCCTCTCCTCGATCCACATCGAGGAGCACGAGGTCGACGCCCGTGACACCAAGCTCGGCCCGGAGGAGATCACCCGGGACATCCCGAACGTCTCCGAAGAGGTCCTCGCCGACCTCGACGAGCGCGGCATCATCCGTATCGGTGCCGAGGTCGTCGCCGGTGACATCCTCGTCGGCAAGGTCACGCCCAAGGGTGAGACCGAGCTGACCCCCGAGGAGCGCCTGCTCCGTGCGATCTTCGGTGAGAAGGCGCGCGAGGTGCGCGACACCTCGCTGAAGGTGCCGCACGGTGAGATCGGCAAGGTCATCGGCGTCCGCGTCTTCGACCGCGAAGAGGGCGACGAGCTGCCGCCGGGCGTGAACCAGCTGGTCCGCGTCTACGTCGCGCAGAAGCGCAAGATCACCGATGGTGACAAGCTCGCCGGCCGTCACGGCAACAAGGGCGTCATCTCGAAGATCCTCCCGATCGAGGACATGCCGTTCCTGGAGGACGGCACCCCGGTCGACATCATCCTCAACCCGCTGGGTGTCCCGTCCCGAATGAACCCGGGACAGGTCCTGGAGATCCACCTCGGCTGGCTCGCCAGCCGCGGCTGGGACGTCTCCGGCCTCGGTGATGAGTGGGCCAAGCGCCTGCAGGCCATCGGCGCCGACCAGGTCGCCCCCGGCACCAACGTCGCCACGCCCGTCTTCGACGGTGCGCGCGAGGACGAGATCTCCGGTCTCTTCGAGGCCACGATCCCGAACCGCGACGGCGACCGCCTGGTCCAGCCCTCGGGCAAGGCCAAGCTGTTCGACGGCCGCTCCGGTGAGCCGTTCCCGGACCCGGTTTCGGTCGGGTACATGTACATCCTCAAGCTCCACCACCTCGTCGACGACAAGCTGCACGCTCGCTCGACGGGGCCGTACTCCATGATCACCCAGCAGCCGCTGGGTGGTAAGGCTCAGTTCGGTGGACAGCGCTTCGGTGAGATGGAGGTGTGGGCGCTGGAGGCATATGGCGCCGCTTACGCCCTCCAGGAGCTGTTGACGATCAAGTCCGACGACGTGACCGGCCGCGTGAAGGTCTACGAGGCCATCGTCAAGGGCGAGAACATCCCCGAGCCGGGCATTCCCGAGTCCTTCAAGGTGCTCATCAAGGAAATGCAGTCGCTCTGCCTCAACGTGGAGGTGCTCTCCTCGGACGGCATGTCCATCGAGATGCGCGACACGGACGAGGACGTCTTCCGCGCGGCGGAGGAGCTCGGTATCGACCTGTCCCGGCGCGAGCCGAGCAGCGTCGAAGAGGTCTGACGGGCTGGTCGGCCGCCCTGCTCAGGGGCGGCCGGCTCTCCCCGGACCCGTTCAGACCATTGATTGAGACTCGACCCCGAAAGAGGGATTGACGACAAGTGCTCGACGTCAACTTCTTCGACGAGCTGCGGATCGGCCTTGCCACCGCGGACGACATCCGGACCTGGTCGCACGGCGAAGTGAAGAAGCCGGAGACCATCAACTACCGCACGCTCAAGCCCGAAAAGGACGGACTCTTCTGCGAGAAGATCTTCGGTCCGACCCGGGACTGGGAGTGCTACTGCGGCAAGTACAAGCGTGTCCGCTTCAAGGGCATCATCTGTGAGCGTTGTGGCGTGGAGGTCACGCGCGCCAAGGTGCGTCGTGAGCGCATGGGCCACATCGAGCTTGCCGCTCCCGTCACCCACATCTGGTACTTCAAGGGCGTCCCGTCGCGCCTCGGCTACCTGCTTGATCTCGCGCCGAAGGACCTCGAAAAGGTCATCTACTTCGCCGCGTACATGATCACGTTCGTGGACGAGGAGCGCCGTACGCGTGACCTGCCCTCGCTGGAGGCGCACGTCTCCGTCGAGCGTCAGCAGGTCGAGAACCGTCGCGACTCCGACCTGGAGGCCCGCGCCAAGAAGCTCGAGACCGACCTGGCCGAGCTCGAGGCCGAGGGCGCCAAGGCCGACGTGCGCCGCAAGGTGCGCGAAGGTGCCGAGCGTGAGATGAAGCAGCTGCGCGACCGTGCGCAGCGCGAGATCGACCGTCTCGACGAGGTGTGGAACCGCTTCAAGAACCTCAAGGTCCAGGACCTCGAGGGCGACGAGCTGCTCTACCGCGAACTCCGTGACCGCTTCGGCACGTACTTCGACGGCTCCATGGGTGCCGCTGCCCTGCAGAAGCGCCTGGAGTCCTTCGACCTCGACGAGGAGGCCGAGCGCCTCCGCGAGATCATCCGTACCGGCAAGGGCCAGAAGAAGACCCGTGCGCTCAAGCGCCTCAAGGTCGTCTCCGCGTTCCTGCAGACCAGCAACAGCCCCAAGGGCATGGTGCTCGACTGCGTGCCGGTCATCCCGCCGGACCTGCGTCCGATGGTGCAGCTGGACGGTGGCCGCTTCGCGACCTCCGACCTGAACGACCTGTACCGCCGTGTGATCAACCGCAACAACCGCCTCAAGCGTCTCCTTGACCTCGGTGCCCCCGAGATCATCGTGAACAACGAGAAGCGGATGCTGCAGGAGGCCGTCGACGCGCTGTTCGACAACGGCCGCCGTGGTCGCCCGGTCACCGGTCCGGGCAACCGCCCGCTGAAGTCCCTGAGCGACATGCTCAAGGGCAAGCAGGGTCGTTTCCGTCAGAACCTTCTCGGTAAGCGTGTGGACTACTCCGCGCGTTCCGTGATCGTCGTCGGTCCGCAGCTGAAGCTGCACCAGTGCGGTCTGCCGAAGGCGATGGCGCTGGAGCTCTTCAAGCCGTTCGTGATGAAGCGCCTGGTCGACCTGAACCACGCGCAGAACATCAAGTCGGCCAAGCGCATGGTCGAGCGCGGCCGCACCGTGGTGTACGACGTCCTCGAAGAGGTCATCGCCGAGCACCCGGTGCTGCTGAACCGTGCACCGACCCTGCACCGCCTCGGCATCCAGGCCTTCGAGCCGCAGCTGGTCGAGGGCAAGGCCATCCAGATCCACCCGCTCGTCTGCACCGCGTTCAACGCGGACTTCGACGGTGACCAGATGGCCGTGCACCTGCCGCTCTCCGCGGAGGCGCAGGCCGAGGCCCGCATCCTGATGCTGTCCTCGAACAACATCCTGAAGCCGGCCGACGGTCGTCCCGTCACCATGCCGACCCAGGACATGGTGCTGGGCCTGTTCTTCCTCACCACGGACGAGGAGGAGCGCAAGGTCATCGGCCAGGGCCGTTCCTTCGGTTCCACGGCCGAGGCGATCATGGCCTTCGACGCCGGCGAGCTGTCGCTCCAGGCGCAGGTCGACATCCGCTTCCCGGTGGGCACCATCCCGCCGCGTGGCTGGGTGCCGCCGGTCGCCGAGGAGGGCGAGCAGGAGTACCAGCAGGGCGACACGTTCCGGCTGCGTACGTCCCTGGGCCGCGCGCTCTTCAACGAGCTGCTGCCCGAGGACTACCCGTTCGTCGACTACTCGGTGGGCAAGAAGCAGCTCTCCGAGATCGTCAACGACCTGGCCGAGCGCTACCCCAAGGTCATCGTGGCGGCGACGCTCGACAACCTGAAGGCGGCCGGTTTCCACTGGGCGACCCGCTCGGGTGTCACCGTGGCCATCTCCGACGTCGTCGTGCCCGAGGCCAAGAAGGCCATCGTCGCGGGTTACGAGGCTCAGGACGAGAAGGTCCAGAAGCAGTACGAGCGCGGTCTGATCACCAAGGACGAGCGCACGCAGGAGCTCATCGCGATCTGGACCAAGGCGACCAACGAGGTTGCCGAGGCGATGAACGCGAACTTCCCGCGGACGAACCCCATCTTCATGATGGTTGACTCGGGTGCCCGAGGAAACATGATGCAGATGCGTCAGATCGCCGGTATGCGTGGTCTGGTGTCCAACGCCAAGAACGAGACCATCCCGCGTCCGATCAAGGCGTCCTTCCGTGAGGGCCTCACCGTTCTGGAGTACTTCATCTCCACGCACGGTGCCCGTAAGGGTCTGGCGGACACCGCCCTGCGTACCGCCGACTCGGGTTACCTGACCCGTCGTCTGGTGGACGTCTCGCAGGACGTGATCATTCGCGAGGAGGACTGCGGCACCGACCGTGGCCTCAAGCTGAAGATCGCCGTCAAGGGTGCGGACGGTGTGCTCCGCAAGACGGAGGACGTCGAGACCTCGGTCTACGCCCGCATGCTCGCCGAGGACGTCGTCGTCGACGGCAAGGTCATCGCGCCTGCCAACGTCGACCTCGGTGACGTCCTGATCGACGCCCTGGTGGGCGCCGGCGTTGAGGAGGTCAAGACCCGTTCGGTCCTGACCTGTGAGTCCGCGGTCGGCACCTGTGCCTTCTGCTACGGACGCTCGCTCGCCACCGGCAAGCTGGTCGACATCGGTGAGGCGGTCGGCATCATCGCCGCCCAGTCCATCGGTGAGCCCGGTACCCAGCTGACGATGCGTACCTTCCACACCGGTGGTGTGGCCGGTGACGACATCACCCAGGGTCTGCCCCGTGTCGTCGAGCTCTTCGAAGCCCGTACGCCCAAGGGTGTCGCCCCGATCTCGGAGGCGGCCGGCCGCATTCGTATCGAGGAAACCGAGAAGACCAAGAAGATCGTCGTCACCCCGGACGACGGCAGCGACGAGACGCCGTTCCCGATCTCGAAGCGTGCCCGTCTGCTCGTGGGCGAGGGCGACCACGTCGAGGTGGGCCAGAAGCTCACCGTGGGTGCCACCAACCCGCACGACGTGCTGCGCATCCTCGGTCAGCGCGCGGTCCAGGTCCACCTGGTCGGCGAAGTCCAGAAGGTGTACAACTCGCAGGGCGTGTCGATCCACGACAAGCACATCGAGATCATCATCCGGCAGATGCTGCGCCGCGTGACGATCATCGAGTCCGGCGACGCGGAGCTGCTGCCGGGCGAGCTGGTCGAGCGGTCGAAGTTCGAGACCGAGAACCGTCGTGTGGTCACCGAGGGCGGTCACCCCGCCTCCGGCCGTCCGCAGCTGATGGGTATCACCAAGGCCTCGCTCGCCACCGAGTCGTGGCTCTCGGCGGCGTCCTTCCAGGAGACGACCAGGGTTCTGACCGACGCGGCGATCAACGCCAAGTCGGACTCCCTGATCGGCCTCAAGGAGAACGTCATCATCGGTAAGCTCATCCCGGCCGGTACGGGTCTGGCCCGCTACCGCAACATCCGGGTCGAGCCGACCGAGGAGGCCAAGGCCGCGATGTACTCGGCCGTCGGCTACGACGACATCGACTACTCGCCGTTCGGCACGGGCTCCGGCCAGGCCGTTCCGCTGGAGGACTACGACTACGGTCCGTACAACCAGTAAGCGAGTCGTTCGAAGGTCTGAACGACTGGAGGGCGGTCACCCCGTTGCGTACGGGGTGACCGCCCTTCGGCGTGCGTGGGGTCGGCGTCCGGGCTGCAGACAGGGCCGCAGGTGGTGCAGCCGGGTCGTCCTGGCTCTCACCCAGGTGGATGGTGCGCAGCACCTCGGCGAGCATCGGCGCAAAGCCGAGCGCGGCGGCGAGCCGGTCGGCGCGCGAGTCGGCGCGGCGGCCATCAGGTAGGGGAGGACGAGCAGGAGCAGCAGCAGCCCGTACAGGACGGCAGATGGGTCTGCCCCCAGTCGTCCCGGTTGCTGTACTTCTCGATGTCGAGCAGCAGAATCGTGCGGCTCACAGGGGCGGTCATGCTCTGCCTCTCGGTGGGACGCCGTGCGGCAGCAGCCTGGCGCCAGGAGGCCCACTGCCGCGAGGGAAGATGGCGCACAAGAGGTGTGACGGTGTGCACAGGGCGGGCCCGGGGCGTCATGGGGTGCGCCGCGTCGGCCGGTGAGTATGTGAGGCTGATGAAAGTGACCGGGGCATGTGCGGGGAACGACTGGTTTGCACCAGGTGGTGAACGGGGCGCAACGCTCTGTTCTGCGTGTCCCGGCGGACAGCATTTGTTTTGACCGGAGTCCGTGAGGTAGGTACGCTCAGACCTTGTGCCTGGGGTGTGCCTGGGCTCGTGTGCGTGTCCTCAACCGCACGGCGAGTCCGTCAGTGGCCACCGCGATCTGTACCCCTTCTGTCCTCGGGCGGGAGTCCGCAGTATTCGACACACCCGACCGCGTGGGTCGGTGACGTTCCAGGTTAGTTTCACGAACGGCACACAGAAACCGGAGAAGTAGTGCCTACGATCCAGCAGCTGGTCCGGAAGGGCCGGCAGGACAAGGTCGAGAAGAACAAGACGCCCGCGCTTGAGGGTTCGCCCCAGCGCCGCGGCGTCTGCACGCGTGTGTTCACGACCACCCCGAAGAAGCCGAACTCGGCCCTCCGTAAGGTCGCGCGTGTGCGTCTGACCTCCGGTATCGAGGTCACGGCCTACATCCCGGGTGAGGGACACAACCTGCAGGAGCACTCCATCGTGCTCGTGCGTGGTGGCCGTGTGAAGGACCTGCCGGGTGTTCGTTACAAGATCATCCGCGGCTCCCTTGACACCCAGGGTGTCAAGAACCGCAAGCAGGCCCGCAGCCGCTACGGCGCCAAGAAGGAGAAGTAAGAATGCCTCGTAAGGGCCCCGCCCCGAAGCGCCCGGTCATCATCGACCCGGTCTACGGTTCTCCTCTTGTCACCTCGCTGATCAACAAGATCCTGCTCAACGGCAAGCGTTCCACTGCCGAGCGGATCGTGTACGGCGCCATGGAAGGCCTCCGCGAGAAGACCGGCAACGACCCGGTCATCACGCTGAAGCGCGCGCTTGAGAACGTCAAGCCCTCGCTCGAGGTCAAGTCCCGCCGTGTCGGTGGCGCCACCTACCAGGTGCCGATCGAGGTCAAGCCCGGTCGCGCCGCCACCCTCGCGCTGCGCTGGGTCGTGGGTTACTCCCGCGCCCGCCGCGAGAAGACGATGACCGAGCGCCTCATGAACGAGCTGCTCGACGCCTCCAACGGTCTTGGCGCTGCTGTCAAGAAGCGCGAGGACACCCACAAGATGGCCGAGTCCAACAAGGCCTTCGCGCACTACCGCTGGTAGTCGCTACCCACATCGAGACCGAGAGAAGATTGAGCCTTATGGCCACCACTTCGCTTGACCTGGCCAAGGTCCGCAACATTGGGATCATGGCCCACATCGACGCGGGCAAGACGACCACCACTGAGCGGATCCTCTTCTACACCGGTGTTTCTTACAAGATCGGTGAAGTCCACGACGGCGCAGCCACGATGGACTGGATGGAGCAGGAACAGGAGCGCGGCATCACGATCACGTCCGCCGCGACGACCTGCCACTGGCCGCTCAATGATGTTGACCACACCATCAACATCATCGACACCCCCGGTCACGTCGACTTCACCGTCGAGGTGGAGCGTTCGCTCCGCGTCCTCGACGGCGCTGTCACCGTGTTCGACGGTGTGGCGGGCGTCGAGCCCCAGTCCGAGACTGTCTGGCGTCAGGCGGACCGCTACGGCGTGCCGCGTATCTGCTTCGTCAACAAGCTCGACCGCACGGGTGCCGAGTTCCACCGCTGCGTCGACATGATCGTCGACCGCCTCGGTGCGGTCCCGCTCGTCATGCAGCTCCCCATCGGCGCCGAGGCCGACTTCAAGGGCGTCGTCGACCTCGTGTCGATGAAGGCCTTTGTGTGGCCGGAAGAGGCCGTCAAGGGCGAGATGTACGACACCGTCGACATCCCGGACACCCACATCGAGGCAGCTCAGGAGTGGCGCGGCAAGCTGCTCGAGGCCGTCTCCGAGAACGACGACCAGATGATGGAGCTGTACCTGGAGGGCGTCGAGCCCACCGAGGAGCAGCTGCACGAGGCGATCCGTCGGATCACCCTCGCATCGAAGGGCGGCGCGGGCTCCGTCACCGTCACCCCGGTGTTCTGTGGCACGGCGTTCAAGAACAAGGGTGTCCAGCCCCTGCTCGACGCGGTCGTCCGCTACCTGCCTTCCCCCCTGGACGTCGAGGCCATCGAGGGCCACGACGTCAAGGACCCCGAGGTTGTCGTCAAGCGCAAGCCCTCGGACGACGAGCCGTTCTCCGGCCTGGCGTTCAAGATCGCGAGCGACCCGCACCTCGGCAAGCTCACCTTCGTCCGGATCTACTCCGGTCGCCTCGAGGCCGGCACCGCGGTGCTGAACTCGGTCAAGGGCAAGAAGGAGCGCATCGGCAAGATCTACCGTATGCACGCGAACAAGCGTGAGGAGATCGCGTCGGTGGGCGCCGGTGACATCATCGCCGTCATGGGCCTGAAGCAGACCACCACCGGTGAGACGCTGTGTGACGACAAGAACCCGGTGATCCTGGAGTCCATGGACTTCCCGGCGCCGGTCATTCAGGTCGCCATCGAGCCCAAGTCCAAGGGTGACCAGGAGAAGCTGGGTGTCGCCATCCAGCGCCTCTCCGAGGAGGACCCGTCCTTCCAGGTGCACTCCGACGAGGAGACCGGCCAGACCATCATCGGTGGTATGGGCGAGCTTCACCTCGAGGTGCTCGTCGACCGCATGAAGCGCGAGTTCCGCGTCGAGGCGAACGTCGGCAAGCCGCAGGTCGCGTACCGCGAGACGATCCGCAAGGCCGTCGAGCGCATCGACTACACGCACAAGAAGCAGACTGGTGGTACCGGCCAGTTCGCGAAGGTGCAGATCGCCCTTGAGCCCATCGAGGGTGGCGACGCGTCCTACGAGTTCGTCAACAAGGTCACCGGTGGCCGCATCCCCCGTGAGTACATTCCCTCGGTGGACGCGGGTGCTCAGGAAGCCATGCAGTTCGGCATCCTGGCCGGTTACGAGATGGTCGGCGTCCGCGTCACCCTTCTCGACGGTGGCTACCACGAGGTCGACTCCTCCGAGCTCGCCTTCAAGATCGCCGGTTCGCAGGCGTTCAAGGAGGGTGCCCGCAAGGCGTCCCCCGTGCTTCTCGAGCCGATGATGGCCGTCGAGGTCACCACGCCCGAGGACTACATGGGTGATGTGATCGGCGACCTCAACTCCCGCCGTGGCCAGATCCAGGCCATGGAGGAGCGCAGCGGCGCTCGCGTCGTGAAGGGCCTCGTGCCCCTCTCGGAGATGTTCGGCTACGTCGGAGACCTCCGCAGCAAGACCTCGGGTCGCGCAAGCTACTCGATGCAGTTCGACTCCTACGCCGAGGTTCCGCGGAACGTCGCCGAGGAGATCATCGCGAAGGCCAAGGGCGAGTAACTCTCCCGAGCTCACGCTTTAGGCTTGTCACCGGAGCCTGGTGGGGCATTCGTCGCAGAGCGCAAGCAATGCGGTGAATGCCCCCGGCCCCGGCATCCCAGCAAAGATCACCTGGCGCCGATGAAGCAAGGCGTACAGAACCACTCCACAGGAGGACCCAGTGGCGAAGGCGAAGTTCGAGCGGACTAAGCCGCACGTCAACATCGGCACCATCGGTCACATTGACCACGGTAAGACGACCCTCACGGCCGCCATTACCAAGGTGCTGCACGACGCGTACCCGGACCTGAACGAGGCCTCGGCCTTCGACCAGATCGACAAGGCTCCTGAGGAGCGCCAGCGCGGTATCACGATCTCGATCGCGCACGTCGAGTACCAGACGGAGTCGCGTCACTACGCGCACGTCGACTGCCCGGGTCACGCGGACTACATCAAGAACATGATCACGGGTGCGGCGCAGATGGACGGCGCCATCCTCGTGGTCGCCGCCACCGACGGCCCGATGCCGCAGACCAAGGAGCACGTGCTCCTGGCCCGCCAGGTCGGCGTTCCGTACATCGTCGTCGCCCTGAACAAGGCCGACATGGTGGACGACGAGGAGATCCTGGAGCTCGTCGAGCTCGAGGTCCGTGAGCTCCTCTCCGAGTACGAGTTCCCGGGCGACGACCTGCCGGTCGTCAAGGTCTCGGCGCTCAAGGCTCTTGAGGGCGACAAGGAGTGGGGCCAGACCGTCCTCGACCTGATGAAGGCCGTCGACGAGTCGATCCCGCAGCCCGAGCGCGACGTCGACAAGCCGTTCCTGATGCCGATCGAGGACGTCTTCACGATCACCGGTCGTGGCACCGTCGTCACCGGTCGTATCGAGCGTGGTGTCCTGAAGGTCAACGAGACCGTCGACATCGTCGGTATCAAGCAGGAGAAGACCACCACCACGGTCACCGGCATCGAGATGTTCCGCAAGCTGCTCGACGAGGGCCAGGCCGGTGAGAACGTCGGTCTGCTCCTCCGTGGCATCAAGCGCGAGGACGTCGAGCGCGGCCAGGTCATCATCAAGCCCGGTTCGGTCACGCCGCACACCGAGTTCGAGGCCCAGGCCTACATCCTGTCGAAGGACGAGGGTGGCCGTCACACCCCGTTCTTCAACAACTACCGCCCGCAGTTCTACTTCCGTACCACGGACGTAACGGGCGTTGTGACCCTCCCCGAGGGCACCGAGATGGTCATGCCGGGCGACAACACCGTCATGAACGTCGTGCTGATCCAGCCGGTCGCCATGGAAGAGGGCCTGAAGTTCGCCATCCGTGAGGGTGGCCGGACCGTGGGCGCCGGCCAGGTCACCAAGATCGTCAAGTAATTACCTGACTGTCTGACCTGGTAGCTCCGCACAGAGCACCAAGAAGGGCCCCGGCCCGCCGCGCAAGCGGTGGACCGGGGCCCTTCGCCGTGTCCCGGTGCGGCGTCACGGGCGCCAGAACCAGGGGCGGGCGTCCGGCCCCAGCCCCACCACCACCGGGCGACCCACGCCTTCCGCGTACAGCGCGGGACCGTCGAGCGCCACCGCTCCCCGCGTGCGTACGGACAGCCCGGCGCCGGTACGGAGCTGGATCTGGCCCTTCTCGTTGCGGCCCAGCAGCACCTGGCCGAACGGCGAGCCGGCCACGGTCACCGGCCCGTACCCGTCGAAGTCGGTGCGTTCCTCCGCCGCCCCCGCGCGTACGACCGTCAGTGCGGCCCGCGCCGCCGCCCGGTACAGCAGCTCCACGGACCCGTCCGCGACGACCTGCGCGGCCGCCCCGTCGCCCGGCACCGGCGCCCCGTCGATCTGCGGATGGGCGGTCAGTTCGGCTCCGGGTGTCTCCTGCGTCCAGTGGTGCACCGTGTGATGCCCGGCGGCGAACACATGGACCAGGCCCTGTCCGTCCACCACGGCGCTCAGTCCGTCCTGGACCTCGCCGCCGCCCGTGTCCCGCCAGTCGCTCCACCGCCCGGACGGTTCCCGCACCCGCGTGCTCACGCCCTTGTCCGCGTTCCGTACGAAGAGATGGACCCGCCCGTCGGACGCCGTCACCGCCACCGGGACGCCGATCCTGCGGCCACGGTCCTCGTCCCGCTCCGGGTTGCCCAGCCCCCGCCAGGCGCGGAAGGCGCCGTCCGGGGAGCTCTGTTCGAGGAGCACGATCTCCCGCTCGTCGGCCGCCCCGTGTCCACCGAGCGCCGCGAAGCGCAGCCCGAACAGCAGCTGCCTGCCGTCCGCCGTCGTCGCCCCGCCGAGCACCGGTGCCAGCGGTCCGCCGCCGAGATCGTCGGGATCGTCCCAGACCCCGCTGCCGGGTGCGCTCTCGCGCCACCGCACCGCCCGCAGTCCGAGGACTCCGTACGCGGTGAGCCGCCCGTCCGCTCCGGCGGCGAGGGCGGGGCGGGGGCCCGGGTAGCGGTAATGGGTGGAGCGGACCCAGCCCTTGCGGTTGGTCAGCGGCCTGTCGCCGCCCACGTTGTAGTCCCCGCAGCCCGCCACGTTCCCGCACCGCCAGTCGGCCTCGCCCCCGTACGGGACGAGGTGCGCCGCCTTCTCCTTCAGCACGCGGTACGGCAGGTTCTTCGGCCAGTGCCGGTTGTAGTAGCCGCGGTACGCCGTGGTGACGAACCGCGGCACGGGCCCACCGCCGCCGGTGGCGCGGGCCACCCACCGGATCAACGCCGCCCAGGTGAACGAGGCGGTCGCGGTGTGGTCGGGGTGGTCGGAGTGGCCGGGCTGCTCGCTGTCCCGGCGGCGGACGGCCTCGGTGCTGTGCTGGATGTCCGGGTCCGGGTCCATGGTGTGGACGAGGGTCGGCCGGTAGTGGTCGAGGAGCCCGACGAGGACGTCGATCATCCTGTTGTACGTGTACCAGCCCACCCGCTTCAGTGGCGAGCCCTCGGCGACGACGGTGGGCAGGCCGAGCTCCCGGTCGTGCCAGAGGCTGGGCAGGCCCAGTCTGCCGCGGCCGGTGTGCATCGCCGTATTGAGGAAGATCAGCTCGACCCGACGTCCATGGTGCGTCAGGGTGTTGATCTCGGCCCGGAGCCCGTCAGCCGGCGCGATGACGGACTTCTGCCAGGCGGTGAACATCGGCAGCCCGAGCTGGATCGCGTACGACTGGCGCAGCCCCTGGTGCCGGGCGGAGGAGTATGCCGCCTTGTCGGCGGCGGGCCGTGGCGCGCCGGGAATCCGGTTGATGCCGACGGCCTCACCGGCGGTGAGATACACACAGACCACCGGGGTCCCGGCGTCCAGAGCCTGCTGGGTGTCCGGATTCATGAAGTACAGGTCGTCGTCCGGGTGGGCGAGGATCTGCATCAGCAGGGACTGCCGGGCGTCGCCGATCACCATTCCGGGTGCCGGATCCGCCATGGTGTCACTGCGCCGGGGAGCCGGTACGGAACAGGCGCCGACGCCCATCAGGGCGGCTGCGGCGGCGGCCGCCACGACGCTGCGCCGTCGCACCCCGGCACCGCCCCGTCCCAGGCCGAATCGATCCCTCACGCTCCGTGCTCCGTCCGTTCACCCCGTCGAAGCGGCCGGTCAGTGCCGCTTCCCGCGGCAGATTAGACGGGGATCGGAGCGGTCGCGTTGCTTGTCGCGGCTACACGCCGGACCGGCGCACCATAAAGACATCGATCGGGTCCTCGCGCTCCAGGGTGAACCCGTGGCGTTCGTACAGCTGACGGGCGGTGCTGCCCTGGAGGACGTCCAGGCGGACGTCCACGCCTGCGGCGTCGGCGCGTTCCAGCAGGCCGCGCAGGACGGCGGTGCCGATCCCACGGCCCTGGAGGGCGGGGGAGAGGTAGAAGTTCTCCAGCCACCAGCCGCTCTCGACCGGGCGCAGGGTGACGCAGCCGGCGAACATGCCGTCGGCGACCACGACGGAGGTGTGCTCCGGCGCGAAGATGTCCCGCAGCCGCTGCCGCACGCGATGCTCGTCATAGCGGCCCAGGCGCTCCAGGTCGGGGCGCATGACAACGGCCCGGAGCTCCGCCATCTGCTCGACGTCGGCGGGGTCCGCGGGGCGCAGGGCCCAGCCCCGGTTTGTAAGCGTAGACATGGCCGGATTCTCTCAGGGCCGTTCGCGGCCGCCGTGAGGGCGCTGCACGCCCGGGGCACCGCGCCCGGCTCCCCACCGGTGACGTTGGCGATGTTCACCCCTGCGGGTGATGCGGCACGTTGGGCGGGAGGGGTGGGGTCCGGTGGGGTTCCTTCTTCTCTCCCGTTACGTGGAAAAGGCCGCCCGTACCGCCGGGCGCACGGGTGGCCGCGTTCCGGCACACCGTCTTGCGTGGGACGGACCGGTCGGCCCGGTCAGCGCAGGGTCGGCACGTCCCCGCCGGCGACGCGCGTGAGCGTGACCCCGGTGAGTCCCCGCAGTCGGCGCTCCGCGACCCCTTCGACCAGTGCGCTGTCCGGAGGGACCGGACCGAGGCCGATCGCGTAGCGGACCGGGTCCATGCCGAAGGGGCGGGGCCAGGCGTGGGACTCGGGGGCCATGTCCGACAGGTCGCCGAGCAGGGCGCGCATCCGGCCGCGCACCCGGCCCTCGTCCGGTCCCGGGCGTACGGCCACGACAGCCCAGGCCGCGTGGCGGCGGTGCAGCGGCGGCGGCGACAGCAGCAGCCCGGAGGATCCCGTCTCCAGCAGCTCCCAGGCGCGGAACAGCTCCTGGGTGAGCAGGTCGCGCATGCCCGGCGTGACCTGGTCGGTGCAGGAGCGTACGGGCTCCGACGGAGTCGTGATCGTGACCGGCGGTTCCGGTGCCTGCGGCACCGCCGTACCCACCGGCACGCGCCAGTCCCAGGCCGCCCAGGTCGCGAAGAAGTGCCGCAGCAGCCCGTCGGGCGACAGGTCATCCGCCCCGCGGACCGTACGGGCCGCCAGGACGGCCCATGCCAGGCCGGGAAGTCCGCCGAACGGCGCCGAGTCCAGGCCGCGTGCCTTCGCCCACGCCTTGACCTCCCGGGCCAGTCGCGCGAAAGTCTCCTGCCGGTCGCCCGCCAGGGTGAGCACCGCCTCCGCGTCGCTCACCGCGCTGAGCGCGACCGCCGCCGCCTCGCCCAACTCCGCTCGGCGCTCGATCGCATCCGCCGGGTCCATCGGACCGGTGGGGACCACGACCAGGTCCACGCGCAGGCCGTCGACGTCCGCCCGCAGGCCGGGGACCCGCGCTCCGGCCACCTCCCGGACGTCCGCCGCGTGCGGCAGCGCCGCCGCCAACCGGGCCTGTACAACGGTCAGTTCGGCATCGCCCGGCAGCGCCGCCACCAGATCCAGATCTGCGCCGGGCAGGGCGCAGCCCATGCGCCGGGAGCCGGCGACGTGAACGACCCCGCCGGTCAGCGCCTCGCGGACGCGGCGTACGACACCGGTGGCGTCCGCGACCGGTCGGGCGCCGCCCGAGGCCGGGCCGGGGTTCCCGTGTCCGGGGTTTCCGTGTCCGGGCGTGAGGGGCTCGTCCGTCGGCTGTGCGTCCGGTACCCAACGCACCTCGCCCGTTCCCAGCGCCACTGTCGCCCGTACCCGCATCGGCTCGTCGCCGCGCCGCGACAGCAGCGCCAGCTCCCCGACCCGGACCGGCATCGGATCGAGCCGCCAACCGCACTCGGCGGCCAGGGCGTGCGGGTCCCTGGTCCGGCCCAGGCTGAGGTGCGGGGTGAATCCCCCGTGGTGGCCGCGGCAGGTGGGGAACCGCCGTACGAGCTCCTCCCACAGGCCGGCCCACGGTTCCCCGCCCCCGGCCGCCGGGTCCAGCCACACCGTGGCCCCCTCGCGGTGCCCGAACCACTGCACACCCGCCAGCAGCGCGTCGAAGGGCGCACACCCGGCGGCAGCGGCGGCGAGCAGCGGCGCGGCCTGTTCGAAGGCGTACTCGGGGACGAAGCCGAAGAGCAGATTGACGTGCGGCGGCCAGCGGCGGATCTGCGGGTCGTGGTCCCGCCGGATCGCCTGCAGCGGCGGCCAGAGCTCCTGCGGCGGAATCCATGCCAGTGCCGTACGGGGCGTGGGCTTCATGTCCAGGGCCTCGGCGCTCTCCGCGTCCACAGGGGCCAGTTCGGTCAGCACGCCGTAGTGGTCGGAGATGTACAGACCCTCGGCCGTGGGGACGTCGCCACGGAGTTCGGCGCGCCGCACCCGCAGTCCCTCCGCGCGCAGCAGTACCCGGTCCAGCCGGGACGCCCGCCCGGTCAGCGAGGCGACGGAGGCCAGCGGATTGACGCGCGGGTCGAACGTCGGTGTCGCGTCATCCGGGCCGTGGACCTCGCTCCACGCGTCGCGCATTCCGAGCGTCGTGCCCGGCGCGTCGGTGCCGTCGTTGAAGTCGCCCATGAGGACGAGGTCACCGTCCAGGGATGCCAGCCCCTCGGCGATCCGGGCCAGTTCGGCGTTGCGCCGCTGTGTGCCGTTCTCCGAGTGGTCGCTGCTCAGGTGGGTCGTGGCTACCGTGACCGGCCCGGCGCCGGTCTCCGCGACGAGGGCCGCCACCGCCTTGTGCGGGCCGAGCTCGTGGTGGCCGGCCTCCCGCACGGGCAGCCTGCACAGCAGCAGCAGACCGCACGCGTCGACGTCCCGCGCCGCCGTCCCCAGGGTGTACGCCTCACGCACCCACGGCTCCCGCAGCAGCAGGGTGAGCAGCTGCGGCTCGGCCTCCTGGAGCGCGATGACGTCGGCGTCGGCCTCGCAAAGCGCGGCGATCAGCAGCGGTCTGCGCGTGGCCGTGTCGATGCGGTCGGCGTCGTAGCGGTCCCACAGGGTGTTCCAGGTCAGTACGCGCAGCCGTCCCGCGGGTCCGGCGCCCCGGGGCGTCCGTGCAGGGACCCAGTCGGCGCCGTCCCAGGCGTACGGCGTGCGGGCGGTGAAGAACGGCGCCCGCAGCCTGCGTGCCTCCCGCACCCGCCCGGCGTCCGTGTCGTCGATCCGGTCGACGCCCGTGGTCCGGTCCCATACGACCTCGCCGTCGGCCTCGAAGAACAGCACCCGGTGCCAGGGGATGTCGCCGCCCGGCACGAACATGGGCAGCGGGACCCGCTCGGGCGGAGCCCCGCGCTGGTTGACGCCGACGACGAAGCGGGCGGGGTCGAAGCGCGCGTCCCAGCGCACCCGGTGGTAGATCTCCTCGCTGGTGCGCACGGCTATGCCTCCTCCTCGATCGTCCCGCTCGCCCCGATGTACCAGGTGCGGTGCGCCTGGCCCGGGTACGGCGGGGCGAAGCGGTGCAGCTGGGCGGCGAGAACGCCGGGCGGCACCGGGTGCTCGCGTCCCGCGTTGCGCCGGGTCAGCTCGTCCTCGTCGACGAGCATCACGGCGTGGGTGACGAGTGCGTCCCGGCGCCGGGCGACGGTGCGCACCAGGGAACGCTGCTGCTGATTGAGTGAGGTCGCGTCCCACACCACGGTCCCGCCGGCGGCCAGCGCGGCGTCCAGCCGGTCGAGTCCGGTGCGCAGGACATCCGCGTTGGCCCTCTGGTCGGCGCGGGAGCCGCGGGCCGCGCGCAGCTCGTCGAGGCAGATGCGGGTGTCCACCCCGGCCAGCTCCCGTGCGAACGTGCTCTTGCCGCTGCCTGACGGGCCGACCATCTGAATCAGCTTCGGTAAGGCGCCCGACCGCCACCGCCAGGTGGCCGCGACCGCTTCCCCGGCCGTGCGGATCCGTCCGAGCGCGTACGCCTCGCGTGCCTCGGCCAGGCAACGGACCGAGGTGTCGGTGTCCAGCCCGGCGAACTGCTCACGCAGCCCGGCGAGCGGCCCGGCGTCCTGCGCGTGCAGCGCGGACCACTCCACCTGATCGCGCGCCTCGTCGTCCCGGGCGGTCGCGCGTGCGACGGCGTGGAGGACGCCCAGGTCGGCGGCGTACGACAGCCGCACCAGACCGGCGTGCCGTTCCTCGTCCGGGTAGGGCCGGTGCAGGGCCGGATGCAGCCCGACGAGGTCGGCGACGCGCCTGGCAAGTGGCATGCCCAGCGCCGGGGCGAGTTTCGGCGCGAGCCACGACCGCCGGCTGCCGTGCAGCAGCGCAGCCAGTACGCCGGAGAGACGGACGTCCCCCGACTGCCCGACGGCCAGCCGACCGAGGGCATCCGCGTCCCCGCCGGGCACATCCAGCGCGGCGGCCAGAGCCTGCGCGTCGGTGCCGGCGCCCGCCCGCACCGCCCACAGCGGCGCGTGCGGGCCCAGACCGTTCTCGACGACGGCCGCGTGCATCCAGTGCGTACCGGTGCGTACATGGTGGGGCCTGACCCACTTCGCGACCCGCCGCGCGAAGTCGTCGTCGGCGAATCCTTCGACGGTCCGGACGACGTACCCCTCCTGGCGGTCCCGGTCGACGCTGAGCGCCCGCAGCGCCCGCTCGTCGAACGTGCCCCGCCACAGCACCCTGGGCACGGGGATGCCGAGTGCGCGCAGACAGCTCACCGTCTCGTCCCAGTCGAGGCAGCGCCCGTCCGCCTCCCACACGGAGAAGCCGTAGAAGTCGCTGTCCAGGTCCTCGTACGCGATCGAGTGCCGGGCGTACATGTTCTCGCCGCACACCCGCCGGCCCGCGGGGACAGCGTGCCCGATCCGCCCCTGCAGGGCCTTGACCCAGGTCCTGGACGGATGAGGCGCCGAATCCGGCGAACGGGCGTGCAGGCCGTCGGCGTACAGAGTGGTGTTCTCGCCGTCGAGCTTCTCGGTGGCGACGACCTCGCGGCCACGGAACCCGCACAGGCCGGTCACCCGTACATCGTCCGTGGTCGCCCCTGGGGACCACGGCAGATGCGGTGTCCGTGGATAGTGCGTACGCATGACGGTCGAGGCCCCCGTGTCGATGACGTGGTCAGCGTAGGAGGGTGGGGGAGCGGCGTTCCAGCGGATATTCCTCCTGCTGTTCTCCCGGCGCCCTGCCGCCGCGTCGCAGGGCGTTGGTTGAGCCGCGGTTTGACACGCAACACCCGCGGGGTAATCTCTTCGGCCGGATTGGCCAGGCTCCCGCCGCGTATGGCACACTGACCAGGTTGCTCGGTTGAGTGTCAATGCTGCGCGCCTCCCGCCGGGAGGACCGGAAGCGAGTCCCACAGTACTCGTCGGCCCCATGAGGGCCGGACGTACGGGAATCTTTCGGGAAGCGTAAGTGGGGCGCCGGCCAGGCACCCGGTGGGTGTTCCACCCCCGACGCTCTTGATTGAGCACAGCGCGGTCCACGGCCCGCACCCCCTTGGTTGGGAAATCCTTCGGGAGATCTGCGTAGAGGGGATGCGACACGCCCGACCGCGTGGGTCGGAGGAGGAGTTACCAGAACCCCCGGGTTCCAGAGCGTTACGAGAGACAGGACTACTAGTAGCCATGGCGGGACAGAAGATCCGCATCCGGCTCAAGGCCTACGACCACGAGGTCATCGACTCCTCGGCGAAG
Source organism: Streptomyces sp. NBC_01669 (assembly GCF_026339735.1). Classification (GTDB taxonomy): domain Bacteria; phylum Actinomycetota; class Actinomycetes; order Streptomycetales; family Streptomycetaceae; genus Streptomyces; species Streptomyces yanii. The sequence goes on along the minus strand of NZ_JAPEQG010000001.1, from coordinate 3,942,926 downwards.
AAGATCGTCGAGACGGTGACCCGCACTGGTGCGTCGGTCGCGGGCCCGGTGCCGCTGCCCACTGAGAAGAACGTGTACTGCGTCATCAAGTCGCCGCACAAGTACAAGGACTCGCGCGAGCACTTCGAGATGCGCACGCACAAGCGCCTCATCGACATCCTCGACCCCACGCCGAAGACGGTTGACTCGCTGATGCGTCTCGACCTGCCGGCCGGCGTCGACATCGAGATCAAGCTCTGAGGTGACGCGCGAGATGGCTAAGAACATTAAGGGCGTCCTGGGCGAGAAGCTCGGCATGACCCAGGTCTGGGACGAGAACAACCGGGTCGTCCCGGTGACCGTCGTCAAGGCCGGGCCCTGCGTCGTCACCCAGGTCCGCACCAACGACAGCGACGGCTACGAGTCGGTCCAGATCGCCTTCGGCGAGATCGACCCGCGCAAGGTGAACAAGCCCCTCAAGGGCCACTTCGCCAAGGCCGACGTGACCCCGCGCCGCCACCTGGTGGAGCTCCGCACCCCTGACGCCAGCGAGTACACGCTGGGCCAGGAGGTCACTGCCGCAGTGTTCGAGTCCGGCGTCAAGGTTGACGTCACGGGCAAGAGCAAGGGCAAGGGCTTCGCCGGTGTGATGAAGCGTCACAACTTCAAGGGTGGCAAGGCGTCCCACGGTGCCCACCGTGTGCACCGTATGCCCGGCTCCATCGGTGGCTGTGCCACCCCCGGCCGTGTCTTCAAGGGCATGCGCATGGCGGGTCGCATGGGCAACGAGCGTGTCACCACCCAGAACCTGACCATCCACGCGGTTGACGCGGAGAAGGGTCTGCTCCTCATCAAGGGCGCAGTCCCCGGTCCGAACGGCGGCCTCGTCCTGGTCCGTACCGCGGCCAAGGGGGCTTGAGGTAATGAGCACCATTGACATCCTTTCGCCGGCAGGCGACAAGGCCGGTACCGTCGAACTCCCCGCGGAGATCTTCGACGCGAAGACCAGCGTTCCGCTGATCCACCAGGTCGTTGTCGCTCAGCTGGCTGCTGCCCGCCAGGGCACGCACAAGACCAAGCGTCGCGGCGAAGTCCGTGGTGGTGGCCGCAAGCCGTACCGCCAGAAGGGCACCGGCCGCGCCCGCCAGGGTTCGACCCGCGCACCGCAGTTCGTCGGCGGTGGCGTCGTCCACGGTCCGCAGCCGCGTGACTACTCGCAGCGCACCCCGAAGAAGATGAAGGCCGCCGCCCTGCGCGGTGCCCTCTCCGACCGGGCACGCCACTCCCGTATCCACGTCGTCACCGGCGTGGTCGACGGTGCAGTCTCCACGAAGGCCGCCAAGACGCTGTTCGGCAAGATCTCGGAGCGCAAGAACCTGCTCCTGGTCGTCGAGCGCGCCGACGAGGCCGCGTGGCTGTCCGCCCGCAACCTGCCCCAGGTGCACATCCTGGAGCCGGGCCAGCTCAACACGTACGACGTGATCGTCTCCGACGACGTGGTCTTCACTCAGGCCGCCCTCGAGTCCTTCGTGTCTGGCCCCAAGGCCGATGAGACCGAAGGGAGCGACGCCTGATGAGCGAGGCGACCGTAACCAGCAAGACCTTCACGGACCCGCGCGACGTTCTCGTCAAGCCGGTCGTTTCCGAGAAGAGCTACGCGCTGCTCGACGAGAACAAGTACACGTTCATCGTCGCGCCCGGCTCCAACAAGACCCAGATCAAGCAGGCCGTGGAAGCGGTCTTCTCGGTCAAGGTCACCGGGGTCAACACGATCAACCGGCAGGGTAAGCGCAAGCGCACCAAGACCGGTTTCGGCAAGCGCGCCGACACGAAGCGCGCCATCGTGACCCTCGCCGAGGGCGACCGTATCGACATCTTCGGCGGTCCGACCGCCTAAGGGCGGTCTGGATCGTCCGAAATCGGACGAGGACTGAGAAATGGGTATCCGCAAGTACAAGCCGACGACCCCGGGCCGTCGTGGCTCCAGCGTCGCCGACTTTGTCGAGATCACGCGGTCCACGCCGGAGAAGTCGCTGGTCCGCCCCCTGCACAGCAAGGGCGGCCGTAACAACGCCGGTCGTGTGACCGTTCGCCACCAGGGCGGTGGCCACAAGCGCGCCTACCGAGTGATCGACTTCCGTCGTCACGACAAGGACGGCGTGCCGGCCAAGGTCGCGCACATCGAGTACGACCCGAACCGCACCGCGCGCATCGCGCTCCTGCACTACGCGGACGGCGAGAAGCGCTACATCATCGCGCCGCGTGGACTGACGCAGGGCGACCGGGTCGAGAACGGCCCGACGGCCGACATCAAGCCCGGTAACAACCTGGCGCTGCGCAACATCCCGGTCGGTACGACCATCCACGCCATCGAGCTGCGGCCCGGCGGCGGCGCGAAGTTCGCCCGTTCCGCGGGTGCCTCCGTGCAGCTGCTGGCGAAGGAGGGCACCATGGCCCACCTTCGTATGCCGTCGGGTGAGATCCGCCTGGTCGACGCCCGCTGCCGCGCCACGATCGGCGAGGTCGGCAACGCCGAGCAGTCGAACATCAACTGGGGCAAGGCCGGCCGCATGCGCTGGAAGGGCGTTCGCCCGACCGTCCGCGGTGTCGCGATGAACCCGGTTGACCACCCGCACGGTGGTGGTGAGGGCAAGACCTCCGGTGGTCGCCACCCGGTCTCGCCGTGGGGTCAGAAGGAGGGTCGTACTCGCTCGCCGAAGAAGGCATCGAGCAAGTACATCGTCCGCCGCCGCAAGACGAACAAGAAGCGCTAGGAGCGGGTTTAGATGCCGCGCAGTCTCAAGAAGGGGCCCTTCGTCGACGGCCACCTCATCAAGAAGGTGGACGTACAGAACGAGGCAGGCACCAAGAACGTCATCAAGACCTGGTCCCGTCGCTCGATGATCGTCCCGGCCATGCTGGGTCACACCATCGCGGTGCACAACGGCAAGATCCACGTCCCGGTGTTCGTCACCGAGTCGATGGTCGGCCACAAGCTCGGCGAGTTCTCGCCGACTCGCACCTTCCGCGGCCACGTCAAGGACGACCGGAAGTCGAAGCGCCGCTAACGCGGGGTGACTGACTATGACTTACACCGAAGGGACAACCATGGAAGCCAGGGCCCAGGCGCGGTACATCCGCGTCACGCCCATGAAGGCCCGCCGCGTGGTGGACCTCATCCGTGGCATGGATGCCACGGAGGCTCAGGCGGTCCTGCGTTTCGCCCCGCAGGCCGCGAGCGTGCCGGTTGGCAAGGTGCTGGACAGCGCCATTGCCAACGCTGCACACAACTACGACCACACCGACGCCTCTTCGCTGGTCATCAGCGAGGCGTACGTGGACGAGGGCCCGACCCTGAAGCGGTTCCGTCCGCGTGCTCAGGGCCGTGCCTACCGGATCCGTAAGCGGACCAGCCACATCACCGTGGTCGTCAGCAGCAAGGAAGGAACCCGGTAATGGGCCAGAAGGTAAACCCGCACGGGTTCCGGCTCGGCATTACCACGGACTTCAAGTCCCGTTGGTACGCCGACAAGCTGTACAAGGACTACGTCAAGGAAGACGTCGCCATTCGTCGCATGATGACGAAGGGCATGGAGCGGGCCGGCATCTCGAAGGTTGAGATCGAGCGCACCCGCGACCGCGTCCGCGTTGACATCCACACCGCCCGCCCGGGCATCGTCATCGGTCGCCGTGGCGCCGAGGCCGACCGCATCCGTGGCGAGCTGGAGAAGCTGACCGGCAAGCAGGTCCAGCTGAACATCCTCGAGGTCAAGAACCCCGAGGTGGACGCTCAGCTGGTGGCCCAGGCCGTCGCCGAGCAGCTCTCCTCCCGCGTCTCCTTCCGTCGTGCGATGCGCAAGAGCATGCAGAGCTCGATGAAGGCCGGCGCCAAGGGCATCAAGATCCAGTGCGGTGGCCGCCTCGGCGGCGCCGAGATGTCCCGCTCGGAGTTCTACCGCGAGGGCCGTGTGCCCCTGCACACGCTCCGTGCGAACGTCGACTACGGCTTCTTCGAGGCCAAGACGACCTTCGGCCGCATCGGTGTGAAGGTCTGGATCTACAAGGGCGACGTCAAGAACATCGCCGAGGTCCGCGCCGAGAACGCTGCTGCCCGCGCTGGCAACCGCCCGGCCCGTGGCGGCGCTGACCGCCCGGCCGGCCGCGGTGGCCGCGGTGGCGAGCGTGGCGGTCGCGGTCGCAAGCCGCAGCAGTCCGCGCCGGCAGCCGAGGCCCCCAAGGCCGAGGCTCCCGCCGCCGCTGCTCCGGCTGAGAGCACCGGAACGGAGGCCTGACCGAAATGCTGATCCCCCGTAGGGTCAAGCACCGCAAGCAGCACCACCCGAAGCGCAGCGGTATGTCCAAGGGTGGCACGCAGGTTGCGTTCGGCGAGTACGGCATCCAGGCGCTGACCCCGGCGTACGTGACGAACCGCCAGATCGAGGCAGCTCGTATCGCGATGACCCGCCACATCAAGCGTGGCGGCAAGGTCTGGATCAACATCTACCCGGACCGCCCCCTGACGAAGAAGCCTGCCGAGACCCGCATGGGTTCCGGTAAGGGTTCTCCCGAGTGGTGGATCGCGAACGTCAAGCCCGGTCGGGTGATGTTCGAGCTGTCCTACCCGAACGAGAAGATTGCTCGTGAGGCGCTCACCCGCGCTGCTCACAAGCTTCCGATGAAGTGCCGGATCGTTCGGCGCGAGGCAGGTGAGTCGTGATGTCGGCCGGTACCAAGGCGTCCGAGCTGCGCGAGCTGGGCAACGAGGAGCTCCTCAACAAGCTCCGCGAGGCCAAGGAAGAGCTGTTCAACCTCCGCTTCCAGGCGGCGACCGGGCAGCTCGAGAACCACGGTCGGCTCAAGTCCGTCCGTAAGGACATCGCCCGGATCTACACCCTGATGCGCGAGCGCGAGCTGGGCATCGAGACGGTGGAGAGCGCCTGATGAGCGAGAAGACTGTGACTGAGACGAACACCGACCGCGGTTTCCGCAAGACCCGTGAGGGTCTCGTCGTCAGCGACAAGATGGACAAGACTGTCGTCGTCGCTGTCGAGGACCGCGTGAAGCACGCCCTGTACGGCAAGGTCATCCGCCGTACGAACAAGCTGAAGGCTCACGACGAGCAGAACGCTGCGGGCGTCGGCGACCGTGTCCTCCTCATGGAGACCCGGCCGCTGTCTGCGACGAAGCGCTGGCGCGTCGTCGAGATCCTCGAGAAGGCCAAGTAATTCCTGAGGGGCATTCCCCTCAGGCAAGTTCCGCCAGGCTCGGTGGGGTTCGACCCGTTCAGGGTTCGAACCCCGCCGGGAACCGGCAGACGATCAGGAGATAGACGTGATCCAGCAGGAGTCGCGACTTCGCGTCGCCGACAACACGGGTGCGAAGGAAATCCTCACCATCCGTGTTCTCGGTGGTTCGGGTCGCCGCTACGCGGGCATCGGTGACGTCATCGTCGCCACCGTCAAGGACGCGATCCCCGGTGGCAACGTGAAGAAGGGTGACGTCGTCAAGGCCGTCATCGTTCGCACCGTCAAGGAGCGTCGTCGTCAGGATGGCTCGTACATCCGCTTCGACGAGAACGCAGCCGTCATTCTGAAGAACGACGGCGACCCCCGCGGCACCCGTATCTTCGGCCCGGTGGGCCGTGAGCTGCGCGAGAAGAAGTTCATGAAGATCATCTCGCTCGCGCCGGAGGTGCTGTAAGCATGAAGATCAAGAAGGGCGACCTGGTTCAGGTCATCACCGGTAAGGACAAGGGCAAGCAGGGCAAGGTCATCGTGGCCTATCCCGTGCAGAACCGTGTCCTCGTCGAGGGTGTCAACCGGGTCAAGAAGCACACGAAGGCCGGTCAGACGGCTCGCGGCTCGCAGACCGGTGGCATTGTCACCACCGAGGCCCCGATTCACGTCAGCAACGTTCAGCTGATCGTGGAGAAGGACGGCAAGAAGGTCGTCACCCGCGTCGGCTACCGCTTTGACGACGAGGGCAAGAAGATCCGCGTTGCCAAGCGGACCGGTGAGGACATCTGATGACTGCCACCACTGCGCCGCGTCTGAAGACGCGCTACCGCGAGGAAATCGCCGGCAAGCTGCGTGAGGAGTTCTCGTACGAGAACGTCATGCAGGTTCCCGGTCTGGTCAAGATCGTGGTCAACATGGGTGTGGGCGACGCCGCCCGCGACTCCAAGCTGATCGATGGCGCCGTGCGCGACCTCACCACGATCACCGGCCAGAAGCCGGCCGTCACGAAGGCCCGCAAGTCCATCGCGCAGTTCAAGCTGCGCGAGGGTCAGCCGATCGGCTGCCACGTCACCCTCCGTGGTGACCGGATGTGGGAGTTCCTGGACCGTACGCTGTCGCTCGCGCTGCCGCGTATCCGTGACTTCCGTGGCCTGTCGCCGAAGCAGTTCGACGGCCGTGGCAACTACACCTTCGGTCTCACGGAGCAGGTCATGTTCCACGAGATCGACCAGGACAAGATCGACCGGGTCCGGGGCATGGACATCACCGTGGTCACCACGGCGACCAATGACGACGAGGGTCGTGCCCTCCTTCGTCACCTCGGCTTCCCGTTCAAGGAGAACTGACCGTGGCGAAGAAGGCTCTGATCGCTAAGGCCGCCCGTAAGCCGAAGTTCGGCGTGCGCGGGTACACCCGCTGCCAGCGCTGCGGCCGGCCCCACTCCGTCTACCGCAAGTTCGGCCTGTGCCGCGTGTGCCTTCGTGAGATGGCTCACCGTGGCGAGCTGCCGGGCGTGACCAAGAGTTCCTGGTAAATCTCCTTCGCCCACTGGGCGTTGGGAATACCCGGAAGCTCTCGGTAAGTATCTGGTCGGCAGGAGCCCGGCTCTTCATGCCGTAGGCTTGAAGGGTTGGGCGCCTGCCGCCCTAGACCGACTTACTACGCCGTAGGTCCCCGCACCGCACCCGTCCCGCCACTGAGTGGGGAGAGGGATGGCGCATACAGGAAACCCCGGCGAGAGAGGCCGAAGGCCAATTCATGACCATGACTGATCCCATCGCAGACATGCTCACGCGTCTGCGTAACGCGAACTCGGCGTACCACGACGACGTCGTGATGCCGCACAGCAAGATCAAGTCGCACATCGCGGAGATCCTCCAGCAGGAGGGCTTCATCACGGGCTGGAAGGTCGAGGACGCCGAGGTCGGCAAGAACCTCGTCCTCGAGCTGAAGTTCGGCCCGAACCGCGAGCGCTCGATCGCCGGCATCAAGCGAATCTCGAAGCCGGGTCTGCGTGTATACGCAAAGTCCACCAACCTGCCGAAGGTCCTCGGCGGCCTGGGCGTGGCGATCATCTCCACGTCCCACGGTCTCCTGACCGGCCAGCAGGCTCAGAAGAAGGGCGTAGGTGGGGAAGTCCTCGCCTACGTCTGGTAGTCGGGAACGGAGGAATAGCTCATGTCGCGAATCGGCAAGCTCCCCATCCAGGTTCCCGCCGGTGTGGACGTCACCATCGATGGCCGCACGGTCGCGGTGAAGGGCCCCAAGGGAACCCTCTCGCACACCGTTGCATCGCCGATCGAGGTCACCAAGGGTGAGGACGGCGTCCTGAACGTCGTCCGCCCGAACGACGAGCGTCAGAACAAGGCCCTTCACGGCCTGTCCCGCACGCTGGTGGCGAACATGATCACCGGTGTGACCCAGGGATACATCAAGGCGCTCGAGATCAGTGGTGTCGGTTACCGCGTCCAGGCGAAGGGCTCCAACCTGGAGTTCGCCCTGGGCTACAGCCACCCGATCCTGATCGAGGCCCCGGAGGGCATCACCTTCAAGGTGGAGTCCCCCACGAAGTTCTCCGTCGAGGGCATCGACAAGCAGAAGGTCGGCGAGACCGCGGCCAAGATCCGCAAGCTGCGGAAGCCTGACCCGTACAAGGCCAAGGGCGTCAAGTACGCCGGCGAGGTCATCCGCCGCAAGGTCGGAAAGGCGGGTAAGTAGCCATGGCATACGGTGTAAAGATCGCCAAGGGCGACGCGTACAAGCGTGCAGCCCTCAAGCGTCGTCACATTCGTGTCCGCAAGCACATCTCCGGTTCGCCGGAGCGTCCGCGCTTGGTCGTGACGCGTTCCAACCGCCACATGGTCGCTCAGGTCATCGACGACATCGCGGGCCACACGCTCGCGTCGGCGTCGACCCTGGACGTGTCCATCCGTGGTGGCGAGGGTGACAAGAGCGCCCTGGCCAAGCAGGTCGGGGCCCTGGTCGCCGAGCGTGCCAAGGCCGCAGGCGTCGAGGCCGTCGTGTTTGACCGCGGTGGTAACCAGTACGCCGGGCGGATTGCCGCTCTGGCTGACGCCGCCCGTGAAGCCGGGCTGAAGTTCTAAGCCCCGGTTCCTACGCACAGCGGACGTAACAGAGAGAGGTAAATCCAATGGCTGGACCCCAGCGCCGCGGAAGCGGTGCCGGTGGCGGCGAGCGGCGGGACCGGAAGGGCCGTGACGGCGGCGCAGCTGCCGCCGAGAAGACCGCGTACGTTGAGCGCGTTGTCGCGATCAACCGCGTCGCCAAGGTTGTGAAGGGTGGTCGTCGCTTCAGCTTCACCGCGCTGGTCGTGGTGGGCGATGGTGACGGCACCGTCGGTGTCGGTTACGGCAAGGCCAAGGAAGTTCCCGCGGCCATTGCCAAGGGCGTGGAAGAAGCCAAGAAGAACTTCTTCAAGGTTCCGCGTATCCAGGGCACCATCCCTCACCCGATCACGGGTGAGCGGGCCGCGGGTGTCGTGCTGCTGAAGCCGGCTTCCCCCGGTACCGGTGTTATCGCCGGTGGCCCGGTGCGCGCCGTTCTGGAGTGCGCCGGCGTTCACGACATCCTGTCGAAGTCGCTTGGCTCGTCCAACGCGATCAACATCGTGCATGCGACCGTGGCGGCCCTCAAGGGCCTGCAGCGTCCCGAGGAGATCGCGGCTCGCCGTGGTCTGCCCCTCGAGGACGTCGCCCCCGCGGCTCTGCTTCGTGCACGTGCGGGAGCGGGTGCGTAATGGCTCGCCTCAAGATCACGCAGACGAAGTCGTACATCGGCAGCAAGCAGAACCACCGCGACACCCTTCGTTCGCTCGGGCTCAAGCGCCTGCACGACGTGGTTGTCAAGGAGGACCGTCCCGAGTTCCGCGGCATGGCTCACACCGTCCGCCACCTTGTGACGGTTGAGGAGGTCGACTGACATGGCGGAGAACAAGCCGCTGAAGGCCCACGACCTCCGGCCTGCCCCGGGCGCCAAGACCGCCAAGACCCGTGTGGGTCGTGGTGAGGCGTCCAAGGGTAAGACCGCTGGTCGTGGTACCAAGGGCACGAAGGCCCGCTACCAGGTTCCGGAGCGCTTCGAGGGTGGCCAGATGCCCCTCCACATGCGTCTCCCGAAGCTCAAGGGCTTCAAGAACCCGTTCCGCACCGAGTACCAGGTCGTGAACCTGGACAAGCTCGCGACGCTCTACCCCGAGGGTGGAGAGGTCACCGTGGCCGACCTGGTCGCCAAGGGTGCGGTGCGCAACAACCACCTCGTCAAGGTCCTCGGACAGGGCGAGATCTCCGTGGCGCTGCAGGTTTCGGTTGACGCCGTCTCCGGCTCCGCCAAGGAGAAGATCGCCGCCGCCGGCGGCACCGTCACTGAGCTCGTCTGAGACAACTCGGACAACTCGATGGCTTGAACATCCGACCGGGGATGCCTCTTATTTGGGGCATCCCCGGTTGGTCGTTCCTAGGGGGGCATGGTCGCCGGTAAGGTGGCGTGCACTGTTGCTGTGGTAACCCCTGGGCGCATGCCCGGGAATCTTTGACTCTTTCGTATTCGTCGATCCTCAAGACCGTCACCTCTCGCTCTGCGCGGGGGTCGCAGGAGGCACCGTGCTCACCGCGTTCGCCCGGGCGTTCAAGACGCCCGACCTGCGCAAGAAGCTGCTCTTCACGCTCGGCATCATCGTGCTCTACCGGCTCGGGGCGCACATCCCGGTACCGGGAGTGAGCTACGAGAACGTCCAGACCTGTGTTGACCAGGCAAGTAAGGGCAATAACAGCCTCTTCGGCCTGGTGAACATGTTCAGCGGTGGTGCACTGCTGCAGATCACGATCTTCGCGCTCGGCATCATGCCGTACATCACGGCCAGCATCATCCTTCAGCTGCTGACCGTGGTCATTCCCCGACTCGAGGCGCTCAAGAAGGAGGGGCAGTCCGGCCAGGCCAAGATCACGCAGTACACGCGTTATCTGACCGTCGCACTCGCCATCCTCCAGGGCACCGGCCTGGTGGCCACCGCCACCAGCGGCGCGCTGTTCAGCGGCTGCCCGGTCGCCGACCAGATCGTGCCGAACCACTCGATCTTCACGACCATCGTCATGGTGATCACCATGACCGCGGGCACCGCTGCCGTCATGTGGCTCGGTGAGCTCATCACCGACCGCGGCATCGGTAACGGCATGTCGATCCTGATGTTCATCTCGATCGCCGCCAGCTTCCCCGGCGCCCTGTGGGCCATCAAGCAGAGCGGCAAGCTGGCGGACGGCTGGATCGAGTTCGGCACCGTCATCCTGGTCGGCTTCGTCATGGTGGGCCTCGTGGTCTTCGTCGAGCAGGCCCAGCGCCGTATCCCGGTGCAGTACGCGAAGCGCATGATCGGCCGCAGGTCGTACGGCGGTACGTCCACGTACATCCCGCTGAAGGTGAATCAGGCGGGTGTGATTCCCGTCATCTTCGCTTCTTCGCTGCTCTACATTCCGGCCCTGGTCGTCCAGTTCTCCAACTCCACTGCGGGCTGGGCCACATGGATCAAGGACCACTTCGTCAAGGGTGACCACCCGTACTACATCGCGGCGTACTTCCTGTTGATCGTCTTCTTCGCCTTCTTCTATGTGGCGATTTCGTTCAACCCCGAGGAAGTCGCCGACAACATGAAGAAGTATGGTGGCTTCATCCCGGGTATCCGGGCTGGTCGACCTACTGCCGAGTACCTGAGCTACGTGCTGAACAGGATTACTTGGCCGGGCTCGCTGTACCTGGGTCTGATCGCTCTGGTGCCGACGATGGCGTTGGCAGGCTTCGGTGGCGCTAACCAGAACTTCCCGTTCGGCGGGACGAGCATCCTCATCATCGTGGGTGTGGGTCTGGAGACCGTGAAGCAGATTGAGAGTCAGCTCCAGCAGCGCAATTACGAAGGGTTCCTCCGCTGATGCGAATCGTCCTCGTCGGACCGCCCGGTGCCGGCAAGGGAACGCAGGCTGCGTACCTTGCCAAGAACCTGTCGATTCCGCACATCTCCACGGGCGATCTCTTCCGCGCCAACATCAGCCAGGGCACTGACCTTGGCAAGCAGGCCCGCGCCTACATGGACGCGGGGCAGCTGGTGCCGGACGAGGTCACCATTGCGATGGCCAAGGACCGCATGTCCCAGCCGGACGCCGTGAACGGCTTCCTGCTCGACGGCTTCCCGCGCAACGTGGGCCAGGCCGAGGCGCTCGACGAGATGCTCAAGAGCGAGGGCGTGATGCTGGACGCGGTTCTCGACCTGGAGGTCCCCGAGGACGAGGTCGTCAAGCGCATCGCGGGACGGCGCATCTGCCGCAACGACAGCGCGCACGTCTTCCACGTGACGTACAACCCGCCGAAGACCGAAGGCGTCTGCGACACCTGCGACGGCGAGCTGTACCAGCGCGACGACGACACCGAGGAAACGGTCCGGACCCGGCTCGAGGTCTACCACACCCAGACCGAGCCGATCATCGACTACTACCGGGCCCAGGGCCTGGTAGTCACGATCTCGGCGCTCGGCAAGGTCGAGGACGTGACCAAGCGGTCGATGGAAGCCCTCAAGAAGGACCGCGAGGACTGAGGAAAACCCCGTAATACCTGTACAGACGGCCGCGGCGTCCTTGGGCGCCGCGGCCGACTGTTTGCGCCGTATCGTGGAGTACGCCGCACCCGATCCCCTTCGATGCAGAGAGGCGCCGCGCAATGGTGCAGATCAAGACCCCCGAGCAGATCGCGAAGATGCGTGAGGCGGGGCTGGTGGTCGCTGCCATTCACGCGGCCACCCGCGAGGCGGCGGTGCCCGGCGCCACCACCCATGACCTGGACCAGGTCGCGCGCAAGGTGATCGCCGATCACGGTGCGAAGTCGAACTTCCTCGGGTACGGCGGGTTCCCCGCGACCATCTGCACCTCGGTCAACGAGGTCGTCGTGCACGGAATCCCGGACGAGAAGACCGTCCTCAAGGACGGCGACATCATCTCCATCGACGCCGGCGCGATCGTGGACGGCTGGCACGGCGACGCGGCGTACACGGCGTTCGTCGGGACCGGTCACGCTCCGGAGCTCATCGAGCTGTCCCGGGTGACCGAGGAGTCCATGTGGGCCGGGATCGCCGCGATGAAGGTGAACCACCGCCTCGTCGACATCTCGAAGGCGATCGAGTCCTTCATCCGCCGACAGCCGCGTCCGGCCACCGGCAAGTACGGGATCATCGAGGACTACGGCGGCCACGGCATCGGCACCGAGATGCACATGGACCCGCACCTGCTGAACTACGTCGCGCGAAAGCGCGGCAAGGGCATCAAGCTGGTTCCCGGCGTCTGCCTGGCCATCGAGCCGATGGTCTCGCTCGGTACGCCGCAGACCGAGGTGCTCGAGGACAACTGGACGGTCATCACGACCGACGGCACCTGGTCCTCCCACTGGGAGCACTCGATCGCCCTGACCGAGCAGGGCCCCCTGGTCCTGACGGCCCCCGACTGCGGACGCGCGAAGCTGGCGGAGTACGGGATCCAGGCCGCGCCGGACCCGCTGGGCTGAGGGGCCCCACCGGCTGAGAACGCCCCCCCGGGCAGGTCTAAGGATCTACTCCGATGGGCAAACTTGACGGATTCGTCTTTTGGGGTCCGCTGACGTAGACTGACTCGTCGGCTCTCGTGCATCCGTGTGTCCACATACGGGGCGGAGGGTCGATCAAGGTAGCCGATTCGAAAGGCGAAGCGTGGCCAAGAAGCAAGGTGCCATCGAAATTGAGGGCACCGTGATCGAGTCCCTCCCGAACGCCATGTTCAAGGTGGAGCTCCAGAACGGTCACAAGGTCCTCGCGCACATCTCCGGCAAGATGCGGATGCACTACATCCGAATCCTCCCGGACGACCGGGTCGTGGTGGAGCTCTCTCCGTACGACCTGACGCGTGGCCGGATCGTCTACCGATACAAGTAGATCTTGCCCACGCCCTGCTTCGGCGGGGTGGTGGCACTGACCCGGAGAACCTGACATCCCATGAAGGTCAAGCCGAGCGTCAAGAAGATCTGCGACAAGTGCAAGGTGATCCGCCGTCACGGTCGGGTCATGGTCATCTGCGACAACCTGCGCCACAAGCAGCGCCAGGGCTGACGCACGACCCCCTGCATCTCGCAGTACTTCGCGCGACGCACGTAATACGTACATACGCAGAGCCCGTCCAAGCTTCGGCTGACGACACCTCCGGCGGGGGCCGGGGACCCGGACGTACCACCTCTCCTTCCATGGAGCGGTCGGCGGCCGGGAGTGGCACTGCGGAAGACCCCCGAAATAACAACTGGAGCCATTGAATGGCACGCGTTTCAGGTGTTGACATCCCGCGCGAAAAGCGCGTGGAGGTTGCCCTCACCTACGTCTTCGGTATCGGGCGCACCCGGTCCAAGGAGATCCTCGCCACCACCGGCGTGAACCCGAACACCCGCGTTCGTGACCTGGCCGAAGAGGACCTGGTCAAGATCCGCGAGTACGTGGACGCCAACCTCCGCACCGAGGGTGACCTTCGCCGCGAGATCCAGGGCGACATCCGCCGCAAGATCGAGATCGGCTGCTACCAGGGCATCCGCCACCGTCGTGGTCTGCCGGTCCACGGCCAGCGCACCAGCACGAACGCCCGTACCCGCAAGGGCCCGCGTCGCGCGATCGCCGGTAAGAAGAAGCCGGGCAAGAAGTAGTCCTCAGCGGACGCACTGCGGCAGTCCGGATCCCCGGGCCGTTGCAGCATCCAGCGGTCTTCGCTGTAGGACCGATCACCTCCCCTCTCCATCTGGAGTAAAGACATGCCCCCCAAGGGACGTCAGGGCGCAGCCAAGAAGGTGCGTCGCAAGGAAAAGAAGAACGTTGCTCACGGCCACGCGCACATCAAGAGCACGTTCAACAACACGATCGTCTCGATCACGGACCCCGCGGGCAACGTGATCTCCTGGGCCTCTGCCGGCCACGTCGGCTTCAAGGGCTCGCGCAAGTCCACCCCCTTCGCCGCGCAGATGGCCGCCGAGTCGGCCGCCCGCCGCGCGCAGGAGCACGGCATGCGCAAGGTTGACGTTTTCGTCAAGGGTCCGGGCTCCGGCCGCGAGACCGCGATCCGCTCCCTCCAGGCCACTGGCCTCGAGGTCGGTTCGATCCAGGACGTCACCCCCACTCCGCACAACGGATGCCGGCCGCCCAAGCGCCGTCGCGTCTGACGCACTGAAGCAACGGAGACAACTGGAAAATGGCGCGATACACCGGGGCCGACTGCAAGCGTTGCCGTCGGGAGAAGCAGAAGCTGTTCCTTAAGGGCAGCAAGTGCGAGAGCGCGAAGTGCCCGATCGAGATCCGTCCTTACCCCCCGGGTGAGCACGGACGCGGGCGCACCAAGGACAGCGAGTACCTTCTTCAGCTTCGTGAGAAGCAGAAGTGCTCGCGGATCTACGGTGTCCTTGAGAAGCAGTTCGTGAACTACTACAAGGAAGCGAACCAGAAGACCGGCAAGACCGGTGAGAACCTTCTGCGCATCCTTGAGACCCGCCTCGACAACGTGGTCTACCGGGCCGGCTTTGCCAAGTCCCGCGACCACGCCCGTCAGCTGGTGCGTCACGGACACATCGCCGTCAACGGCACGAAGACCGACATTCCGTCGGCCCGCGTCGCCGCGAACGACGTCATCGAGGTCCGCCAGAAGTCCAAGGCCCTGACCCCCTTCCAGGTGGCCCAGGCCGAGGCCGGCGAGCGCACCGTCCCGGCATGGCTCGAAGCCGTGCCGTCGACGCTGCGGATCCTCGTGCACTCCCTGCCCGAGCGCCAGGTGATCGACACCCAGGTGCAGGAGCAGCTGATCGTCGAGCTCTACTCCAAGTAGGAGAGCTCGCGGGTCCGGGCGGTACGGCTCTTTCGGGTCGTGCCGCCCGTACCCTTGTCAGTATCTGGGGGCGTCAAATAGTGGGCGCCCACGACTGAAGGACCACAGCATGCTTATCGCTCAGCGTCCGTCGCTGACCGAAGAGGTCGTCGACGAGTTCCGCTCCCGGTTCGTGATCGAGCCGCTGGAGCCGGGCTTCGGCTACACCCTCGGTAACTCTCTCCGCCGCACGCTCCTCTCCTCGATCCCCGGCGCTGCTGTCACCAGCATCCGGATCGACGGTGTCCTGCACGAGTTCACCACCGTGCCGGGCGTCAAGGAGGACGTCACCGACCTCATCCTCAACATCAAGCAGCTGGTCGTCTCCTCGGAGCACGACGAGCCGGTCGTGATGTACCTGCGCAAGCAGGGTCCCGGCCTGGTCACCGCTGCTGACATCGCCCCGCCGGCCGGTGTCGAGGTCCACAACCCGGACCTGGTCCTCGCCACGCTGAACGGCAAGGGCAAGCTGGAGATGGAGCTGACCGTCGAGCGCGGTCGCGGCTACGTCTCCGCCGTCCAGAACAAGCAGGCGGGCCAGGAGATCGGCCGTATCCCGGTCGACTCCATCTACTCGCCGGTGCTCAAGGTCACGTACAAGGTCGAGGCGACCCGTGTCGAGCAGCGCACCGACTTCGACAAGCTGATCGTCGACGTCGAGACCAAGCAGGCCATGCGTCCCCGTGACGCCATGGCGTCGGCCGGTAAGACCCTGGTCGAGCTGTTCGGTCTGGCCCGCGAGCTCAACATCGACGCCGAGGGCATCGACATGGGCCCGTCGCCGACGGACGCCGCCCTCGCTGCCGATCTGGCGCTGCCGATCGAGGAGCTGGAGCTCACGGTCCGCTCGTACAACTGCCTCAAGCGTGAGGGCATCCACTCCGTGGGTGAGCTCGTGGCGCGCTCCGAGGCCGACCTGCTCGACATCCGCAACTTCGGTGCGAAGTCGATCGACGAGGTCAAGGCGAAGCTGGCCGGTATGGGCCTGGCGCTCAAGGACAGCCCGCCCGGATTCGACCCGACCGCTGCCGCCGACGCCTTCGGCGCCGACGACGACGCGGACGCGGGCTTCGTCGAGACCGAGCAGTACTAGTACGCCTCCGGCCGGGGCGCCCGGGTTTCCGGGGCGCCCCGGACCGGGTGAGGACTTGGTCCTCAATCGCCGGACGGGCTCGATTTCGGCCGATGACTGATCTCATCGGCCGGGATGGTGTCCGGATGGCCCATGGACTTCCGTGAGGCGGCCGCTTCACGGGAACTGACACCGGTACCTGATACGGCCGGTGCAGCACACAAGGAGAAACACCATGCCGCGTCCCGCAAAGGGTGCCCGTCTGGGCGGCAGCGCCGCGCACGAGCGTCTGCTTCTCGCGAACCTCGCGAAGTCGCTGTTCGAGCACGGCCGCATCACGACGACCGAGGCCAAGGCCCGCCGCCTGCGTCCGGTCGCCGAGCGTCTGATCACCAAGGCGAAGAAGGGCGACATCCACAACCGTCGCCTCGTTCTGCAGACGATCACGGACAAGAGCATCGTGCACACGCTCTTCACCGAGATCGCCCCGCGCTACGAGAACCGCCCCGGTGGTTACACGCGCATCACCAAGATCGGCAACCGTCGTGGCGACAACGCCCCGATGGCCGTCATCGAGCTGGTCGAGGCGCTGACCGTGGCGCAGCAGGCCACCGGTGAGGCCGAGGCCGCGACGAAGCGTGCGGTCAAGGAGGACTCCCTCAAGAAGGACGAGTCCGCCGAGGTCGTCGAGGACGCCAAGCCGGCCGAGGCCGACGCGGAGTCCAAGGACGCCTGAGCGTTCTGAGACCACTGGACGGGCCCGCATCACCCTTCGGGGCGGTGCGGGCCCGTTCCGTATGTTCAGGCTTGAGAGGATCGTTGGGTGAGTGACGAAGTAGAGCCCGGTTTCGTACGGGTGCGGCTGGACCTGGCCTACGACGGCAAGGACTTCTCCGGCTGGGCGAAGCAGACGGCGCGGCGCACGGTGCAGGGGGAGATCGAGGACGCGCTGCGTACCGTGACGCGGTCCGAGCGGACGTACGACCTGACGGTCGCCGGGCGCACCGACGCCGGGGTGCACGCCCGCGGTCAGGTCGCGCACGTCGATCTGCCGGACGGGGTGTGGGCCGAGCACGGGGCGCTGCTGCTGCGTCGGATGGCCGGCCGGATGGCCCCCGATGTACGGATCTGGCGGGTGGCCGAGGCTCCGGCGGGGTTCAACGCGCGTTTCTCGGCGCTGTGGCGGCGGTACGCCTACCGGATCTCGGACCGGCCCGGTGGCGCGGATCCTCTGACCCGTGGTCATGTGCTCTGGCACGACCGGCCGTTGGACGTGGATGCGATGAACGCGGCCGCGGCCAGGATGCTCGGGGAGCGCGACTTCGCCGCGTACTGCAGGAAGCGTGAGGGTGCGACGACCATCCGTACGTTGCAGAAGCTGAGTTGGGTACGGGACGAGGCGTCCGGAGTCATCACGGGGACCGTGCAGGCCGATGCCTTCTGCCACAACATGGTGCGTGCGCTGGTCGGCGCCATGCTGTTCGTGGGCGACGGACGCCGCCCCGACCCGTGGCCGGCCCAGGTGCTGGCGGCGGGGGTGCGGGACCCAGGGGTGCACGTGGTGCGGCCGCACGGGCTGACGCTGGAGGAAGTCGCTTACCCGGTCGACGAGTTGCTCGCCGCGCGCAACAAGGAGGCACGCAACATGCGGACGCTGCCGGGGGGCGGTTGCTGCTGAGAGCCTGACCTGGCTCAGAGCCGTGTTCTCGACGGAAGGGCCGCGGGTGTCGCCTGCGCCCGCCGCTGCCGCCACGCCCCCGCCGGCTGTCCCGCCATCGCCAGCGCCGCGAGGGCCGGCAGCGTCGAGAGGATCGGGCCGATGCCCGGGCTCCACCACGAGAGGACCGCACTCGATATGAAGAACAGCAGGCCCAGGGCGCGGAGCAGCCACCAGCGGGCCGGGCGGGGTGCACAGGTGCCGGAGGTCTGCGGGTGGGCACCGACCTCGGTCGTCATCGTGCCGCACATGCCGGCGAGGAGGCTGCGGCGGGTGAGGACGCGGGCGCCGGGGAGGGCGTCCAGGACCTCCGGGCGGGTGCCGAAATCCGGGGGCAGCGGGGGGAGGGACAGCGCTGCCAGGAGGTCGGACTGGTGCCGGTGCGGGCTGCCCGTGGAGCGGAGGATCTGGGTCAGCGGGCGGGGGTCCGCGAGGGCGAAGAAGCGGGACAGGACGGCGGCCGTGGCGGTGACCGTGGCGTGGTCCGGGGCGGGCGAGGTGGTGTTCCACTCGTGCGCGGCCAGGGGGCGGCCCTTGTGGAACAGGGTGAAGCCACAGCGTTCGTGGGTGCGGCGCAGGACCAGAGTCGGCCACTTCTCGCCGGTCGTGAAGTTGTCGACCGCTGTGGTCAGCCGGTCCGCCGTGGACAGGATCGAGCGTGTGGTGGGCTTGGGGTCGGGGACGGCTTCGATGTATGTGTGCGTGTCCGATGCCGCTGCCGTACGCAGGGAGACGCCGCACATCAGGGCCGCCTGCGCCACCTCCGCCGGGCGGGCCGCGGCTATCGCGAGCGCGCAGGGGGCATCCTCCGTCCAGGCGGGAGCCGGGCCGGGGCCGGAGCGGGGCTGCGGAGGGCGGGCGAAGAACGGGGTTCTGGTCGCCACGTGGATACGGACACCCGAGCGCGTGTCCAGGAACTCCTGGCGCGGGTCGTCGCCGAAGTACGCCCACGGGTACGCGGTGGCGTGGATGCCGATACTGCGGAACGCTTCCAGGGCCTCGTCCCAGCGTTCCGCGCGCAGGAGCATCAGGGCCAGGTGGTTGCGGAATCCGGCCGCCTCGTGGCTGCCCGGTTCGTACGCGGCCGAGAGATCCAGAGCGCGGGCGACGGCCGCTGAGACGCGCGGCGCGTACGGGTCGGGGACGGCCGGTGTTCCGGGGGACAGGACCGCGTACTCCAGCGCGGCGAACAGCGGCAGTGCGTGCAGCTTCGAGCCGGGCGGGGCCGTGTCGGCCGCGCTCTCGGCGAAGTCGAACATCTCCTGGTGCGAGCCGTGCCATGCCGCGCACAGGTACTGGAGCGCCGCGAAGTGGCATCCGTAGTGGTGCGGGTCGCGTGCGCGGGCCTGCGCCCAGTAGCCGTCGAAGACATCGCGGCGCGCCTGGCTGCCCATCGCGTGGGTCAGGGCGATGCGCCACGGAACGGGGTCGGCGGGGTTGAGGCGGGCCGCTGTCTCGATGACCGGGACGGCGTCGTGCAGGAGCGCGAAGAAGGCCTGGAACCGGTCGCGCGAGACATGCCCGGCGCGGGCCGGTGCACGTATCTCCCAGGCCTGGCCGATGCAGTGGGCCGCCTTGACCAGAGCCGCGTCCGGGTCCTCGGGGGAGTCGGCCAGCCAGCCGTCCAGCCAGCCCGGGTTGTGCAGGGCGGCCTCGGCGAGACCCGATACGTATCCGTCCCTCAGCTCCCACTGGGCGTGCACACGGGTCGCCGCGAGGAGTTCGCGGGCGGGGCTGTGGTCGCCTGCCGCGGCCGAGGTCAGGGCGGCACGGAGCGCGGGGTCCTGGGCGTCGACGACCACGGCCTCGTCCGGCGGCAGGTCGGCGCCGATGGCCGCGCTGTGGCGCAGCACGCGGGGAAGGGCGAGGAGGAACGGAAGACGCACGAGATCCCCGGGCCGGGTCAGCTGGTGGGTGCGGTCGCCGCCGCCGAGGCCTGGACCTCGCCGCGGTGGCGGATCTGACGGAACGTGAAGTTAGTCAGGTCGTCGCCGACCGCGAAGACGTTCTTGTCGGCCTTGGTGACGTTCTTGCCGTTCGTGAAGCCCCCGATGGTGAAGTAGGCGTAGCGGCCGTACGAGTTGGCGGTGCGGCGGCAGACGGAACCGCCGCGACAGAACGTCGGCACGCCCGCGCCGCTCAGCGACGCCAGACCGCCGGACGCCTGCTGCGCCGCCTTCTTGGCCTGCGCCTCCGTCTCGAAGACCGCGACGCCGACGGTGACGGCGACCCCCGCCCTGCTGTACGTGGCGCGGATGACCTGGTCGCAGCCGTTGTTCGTGAGGATCGAGCCGAGCGCGCCCTGGGTGGTCGCGGCGCAGTTCGTCGTGCGGTGCGTGGCGCCCTTGGCGTAGACGCGGTCGCCCATCGTCAGCTTCTTGCCGGGGTAGAACGAGTCGATGGAGATCGGCGCCCTGTCCTTCTTCACATCGGATATGTAGTCCTTCGGGTCCGGCGGGGGCGGAGGGGCCACCGTGGAGAAGGACGGCTCGGGCTCCGCCGAGTCGGTCGGCAGATCGGCAGGTCCCGGCAGCTGGCTCGCGTTCTTGCCCGAGCCGGTGGAGCCGCCGTTGTTGTTGGTCGAGATGACCGCTGTGGCGACGATCGCCCCGATCGCGGCGGTGGCGAGCGCGCCGCCGCCGATCATCAGCCATTTTTTGCGACGGCTCCGCGCGGCGGATTCATCGGCCAGCGCTGCCCAGTCCGGAGTGTGATTGCCTCCGGGCCCCCAGGAGGGCCCCCCTTGCCCAAAGCTCATGCGGCGAATCCTAGAGGAGGCGTAAACCGGTTGGGCCAGGGCTTCGCGGCCCGTGACAATGCTGTGCATGGGACATCTTGAAGCAGGCCATCTCGAGTACTACCTACCGGACGGGCGGGTGCTGCTCGGCGATGCTTCGTTCCGGGTCGCGGACGGGGCCGTGGTCGCCCTCGTCGGGGCGAACGGCGCCGGGAAGACGACGCTGCTGCGGCTGCTGTCCGGGGAGATCCAGCCGCACGGCGGCACGGTGTCGGTGAGCGGCGGACTCGGGGTGATGCCGCAGTTCGTGGGCTCGGTGCGGGACGACCGTACGGTCCGGGACCTCCTCGTCTCCGTCGCCCAGCCACGTATCCGGGAGGCGGCGCAGGCCGTCGACAAGGCCGAGGAGCTGATCCTCACCGTCGACGACGAGGCCGCGCAGATGACGTACGCACAGGCCCTCAGCGACTGGGCGGAGGTCCGCGGGTACGAGGCCGAGACCGTCTGGGACATGTGCACCATGGCCGCGCTCGGTGTCCCGTACGAGAAGGCGCAGTGGCGCGAAGTCCGCACGCTCAGCGGTGGCGAGCAGAAGCGGCTCGTGCTCGAAGCGCTGCTGCGCGGGCCCGACGAGGTGCTGCTGCTCGACGAGCCGGACAACTATCTCGACGTCCCCGGCAAGCGGTGGCTGGAGGGGAAGCTCAAGGAGACGCGGAAGACGGTGCTCTTCGTCTCGCACGACCGGGAGCTGCTGTCCCGGGCCGCCGAGAAGATCGTGAGCGTGGAGCCCAGCCCGGCGGGCAGCGATGTGTGGGTGCACGGCGCCGGCTTCGATACGTACCACCAGGCCAGGAAGGACCGGTTCGCCCGGTTCGAGGAGCTGCTGCGGCGCTGGGAGGAGGAGCATGCCCGGCTGAAGGCGTTGGTCCACCGGCTGCGGCAGCAGGCGGCGATCAGCCCCGACATGGCGTCGCGCTACCGGGCGATGCAGACCCGCTTCAAGAAGTTCGAGGACGCGGGACCGCCGCCGGAGCCGCCGCGCGAGCAGGACATCAAGATGCGGCTGCGCGGCGGCCGGACCGGGGTGCGGGCGGTGACCTGCAAGGGGCTGGAGCTGACCGGGCTGATGAAGCCGTTCGACCTGGAGATCTACTACGGGGAACGGGTGGCCGTCCTCGGCTCGAACGGCTCGGGCAAGTCGCACTTCCTGCGGCTGCTGGCCGGGGAACCGGTCGCACACACGGGGGAGTGGAAGCTCGGCGCGCGGGTCGTGCCCGGGCATTTCGCGCAGACGCACGCCCATCCGGAGCTGATGGGGCACACGCTCGTCGAGATCCTGTGGACGGAGCACGCGAAGGACCGGGGCGGGGCGATGTCCGTACTGCGCCGGTACGAACTGGAGCGGCAGGGCGACCAGCCCTTCGAGAAGCTGTCCGGCGGGCAGCAGGCACGGTTCCAGATCCTGCTGCTGGAGCTGGCGGGAACCACGGCGCTGCTGCTGGACGAGCCGACCGACAACCTGGACCTGGAGTCGGCGGAGGCGCTGCAGGACGGGCTCGAGGTGTACGACGGGACTGTGATGGCCGTCACGCACGACCGGTGGTTCGCGAAGTCCTTCGACCGGTACCTGGTGTTCGGGTCGGACGGGGTGGTGCGGGAGACGGCGGAGCCGGTGTGGGACGAACGGCGGGTGGAGCGCGTGCGGTAGAGGATGAACGGGCGGGTGTGTTGCGGGGGATCTGCCCCCGGGCCCCGCTCCTCAAGCTGGAGGGGCCGGATCCGGCGCCGGGAGAGGTGGGAACGGCGGTCCGCAGGGGCCGGATCCGGCGCCCGTCCGGACACCGATCGGCGCCCTGACAGGCGGGGTCTGCGGCGCGTTTTGACCCGCGCGGGGGAGCAACGGTATTCTTCTGGTTTGTTATGCGTATTGGCTTGGTCGTTCTCACGCGAGGGGCCCTTACGCCGGTCCACCGGGCCGATGACCAGCGGCAGGCACTCGGGTTGCGTCCCCGTAGCGCCGCCAGGGCTGGTGCGATCGTCCGGGTGGCCTTGTCAGGACTCACTCACTGAAGAAGCGAAGGCTACGACCGTGCGTACGTACAGCCCCAAGCCCGGCGATGTGACGCGCCAGTGGCACATCATTGACGCGCAGGACATCGTCCTGGGTCGTCTGGCCACCACGGCTGCGAACCTCCTCCGAGGCAAGCACAAGGCGATTTACGCCCCCCACATGGACATGGGCGACTTCGTCATCATCATCAACGCCGAGAAGGTTCACCTCTCCGGCAACAAGAAGACCCAGAAGATGGCGTACCGCCACTCCGGGTTCCCGGGTGGTCTGCGCTCCGTGCGTTACGACGAGCTCCTCTCCAAGAACCCGGAGAAGGCTGTCGAGAAGGCCATCAAGGGCATGATTCCCAAGAACACCCTGGGCCGTCAGATGCTCTCGAAGCTCAAGGTCTACGCGGGCGACCAGCACCCGCACGCTGCGCAGCAGCCGGTCCCGTTCGAGATCACCCAGGTCGCGCAGTAGTTCCGGCCTCCCCCTAAGACGTAAAGAAAGATCTGAGGAGAATCGTGGCCGAGACCACTGTTGAGAACCCCATCGAGGGCACCGAGGGCGAAGAGGTCTTCGCCGAGGTGACCACCTTCGAGTCCGAGGTTCCCGTCGAGGGCGAGTACACCAGCGAGTCGCTGGCGTCCCGCTTCGGCGAGCCGCAGCCTGCCGCCGGCCTTGGCCGTCGCAAGAACGCCATTGCCCGCGTCCGGATCGTTCCGGGCACCGGCAAGTGGAAGATCAACGGTCGCACCCTTGAGGACTACTTCCCCAACAAGGTGCACCAGCAGGAAGTCAACGAGCCCTTCAAGGTGCTCGAGCTCGACAACCGCTACGACGTCATCGCCCGTATCTCGGGTGGCGGCGTCTCGGGTCAGGCCGGTGCCCTGCGCCTCGGTGTCGCCCGTGCGCTGAACGAGGCGGACGTGGACAACAACCGCGCCCCGCTGAAGAAGGCCGGCTTCCTCTCCCGCGACGACCGTGCGGTCGAGCGCAAGAAGGCCGGTCTCAAGAAGGCCCGTAAGGCCCCGCAGTACAGCAAGCGCTAATCCGCCTGCTCACCTGCTGTACACGTTCGCCCCGGAGGCACTCCCTGTGCCCCCGGGGCGTTCGTTTATTGGCACCCTCGGGCGTATAACGGCATCAGACGTTCATAGGCCCGCCGTGGCTCGGCATGGCTCTTTATGTTGCCTTGCGTCGTTCTGGGTCATGCCTGTCATGACTTGTTTTGTTTTTGCAGTTCGGTTTCGGAGCATCTTCGGAGGACACCAGTGGGACGACTCTTCGGCACGGACGGTGTGCGCGGCGTCGCCAATGCGGACCTGACGGCCGAGCTCGCGCTCGGTCTGTCGGTCGCTGCGGCGCATGTGCTTGCCGAGGCGGGCACCTTTGAGGGGCATCGGCCGACCGCCGTGGTGGGACGCGACCCACGTGCGTCCGGAGAGTTCCTGGAGGCCGCCGTGGTGGCCGGTCTGGCGAGCGCGGGCGTGGACGTCCTGCGGGTCGGTGTGCTGCCCACCCCCGCGGTGGCGTACCTCACCGGCGTGCTGGGCGCCGACCTCGGCGTGATGCTCTCCGCCAGCCACAACGCCATGCCGGACAACGGTGTCAAGTTCTTCGCCCGCGGCGGTCACAAGCTCGCCGACGAGTTGGAGGACCGGATCGAGACGGTCTACGAGCAGCACCGCACCGGTGAGCCCTGGGCGCGTCCGACGGGCGCCGGGGTGGGACGGGTCACCGATTACACCGAGGGCTTCGACCGGTACGTGGCCCACCTCGTCGCGGTCCTGCCGAACCGGCTCGACGGGCTGAAGGTCGTCCTCGACGAGGCGCACGGCGCGGCCGCCCGGGTCTCGCCCGAGGCATTCGCCCGGGCCGGCGCCGAGGTCGTCACCATCGGGGCCGATCCGAACGGCCTGAACATCAACGACGGCTGCGGCTCCACCCACCTGGACCTGCTGAAGGCCGCCGTCGTCGAACACGGCGCCGACTTCGGCATCGCGCACGACGGCGACGCCGACCGCTGCCTCGCCGTGGACGCCTCGGGCGAGGAGATCGACGGCGACCAGATCCTGGCCGTGCTGGCCCTCGCCATGCGCGAGGCCGGGCAGCTGCGCAAGGACACCGTGGTCGGCACGGTCATGTCCAACCTCGGCTTCAAGATCGCCATGGAGCGGGAGGGCATCCACCTCGTCCAGACCGCCGTCGGTGACCGGTACGTCCTGGAGTCGATGAAGGCGGAGGGCTACGCGCTGGGCGGCGAGCAGTCCGGCCATGTCATCGTCCTCGACCACGCCACGACCGGTGACGGCACGCTGACCGGCCTGCTGCTGGCGGCCCGGGTCGTCGCCACCGGCCGTACGCTCGCCGAGCTGGCCGGTGTCATGCAGCGGCTCCCGCAGATCCTGGTCAACGTCCGGGACGTCGACAAGTCCCGGGTCTCCACCTCCCCGGAGCTGGCCGCCGCGGTCGAGGAGGCCGAGCGCGAGCTGGGCGACACCGGGCGCGTACTGCTGCGCCAGTCGGGCACCGAGCCGTTGGTTCGGGTCATGGTCGAGGCGGCCGACATCGAGCAGGCACGGTCGGTGGCCGGGCGGCTGGCCGACGTGGTGAAGTCCGCCCTGGGGTGACCATCGCCGTACGAGGGTGAGGTGCCGCCCGGTGTTCCTCCTGGAGGGGCGCCGGGCGGCGTCGTGTGCGGGTGGTGCCGGGCGACAGCCGGAGGACCGTCGCCGGCCCCGGGCCATCGTGTCAGGCAGCCCGGATCCGGCGGCGGTGCATCGCCCACAGCGCCTTCTGGACCAGCAGTGTCAGCGTGCCGGCGAGCACGATCCCGCCGAGGTTCGCCGCCAGCTGGCCCACCGAACCCCACGTCTGCGCAAGGTCCTGGTAGCTGAAGGCCACGGCCGCATTGGCGGCCGCGGGCACCGTCGTCACCGAGATCGCGACGCCGATCAGCGCCCCCGACTTCGCCGAGGTGAGGGAGAGCGTGCCACCGATGCCCGCCAGGAACGCCACCACGAACGACATCCAGTCCGGCTGCCAGATGAACGCCGTGTTGGGCCGCTCCGCCTCGATCATTGCCCCCGTGAACAGCCCGAGGCCGTTCATCATCCAGGCGAATCCGGCCGTCAGCACCATCGCTACGGCGAACCCGCCGACCAGCGCCCACAGCGACCGCCACACCAGGCGCGGGACGCGCTGCACCAGCGCCGTGGAAATGCCGGCCAGTGGCCCGAACTCCGGGCCCACCGCCATCGCCCCCACGATCAGGATCGCGTTGTCCAGCATCACACCGCAGGCCGCGAGCATCGTGGCGATCGAGAGGAACGCCAGGTAGGTGACGCTGAACGTCGACTCCTCGTGGGTCGCGTCCGCCAGCTCCTCCCACAGCACCGCGTCCGCGCCCTCGCCCGGCGCCTCCTCCTCGGCCCGGTCGGCATGCGCGGAGAGCGTCAGGTCGGTTTCCTCGACGGTGATCGAGCCGGACTCGTCGATGCCGAGCTCGCGCAGTGATGTGATCAGCTCGTCGCCCGCCTCGCGCGCCACGTCGCACGTCACGACATCGCCCGCGGGGTCAAGGGCGACACCGGGCATGACCACCAGATGCGTGGTGCCGACGGTGTGCCGCACGAGGTGCACCACCTCGTCCGTGCGGTCCTGAGGGACGATCAGGCGCAGATGCAGCACGCGGATACTCCCGGGGAGGCTCGGGGGACTCAGAGCTTGCGCAGCGAGAGACGCTGGACCTTGTGGTCCGGGCCCTTGCGCAGCACCAGAGTGGCACGGCCGCGTGTGGGTGCCACATTTTCCAGCAGATTGGGCTTGTTGATGGTCCGCCACATGGTGCGGGCGTACTCCATGGCCTCCTCCTCGGAGACCTGGGTGTACTTGCGGAAGTACGAGAACGGGTTCTGGAAGGCCGTCTCGCGCAGCTTGCGGAAGCGGTTGAGGTACCAGGTCTCGATGTCCTCGGCCCGCGCGTCCACGTACACACTGAAGTCGAAGTAGTCGGCGAGCCCGACCCGGGTGCGGCCGTCCTTGCCGGGGAGCGCGGGCTGCAGCACGTTGAGGCCCTCGACGATCAGGATGTCGGGGCGGCGGACGGTGAGCCGCTCGCCCGGCACGATGTCGTAGATCAGGTGCGAGTAGACGGGCGCCGTCACCTCGTCCTTGCCGGCCTTGATGTCGGCGACGAAACGGGTCAGGGCACGCCGGTCGTACGACTCGGGGAACCCCTTGCGCGACATCAGCCCGCGCGCCCGGAGCTCCTTCATCGGCAGCAGGAACCCGTCCGTGGTGACGAGCTCCACCCGGGGGTGCTCGGGCCAGCGGGCGAGCAGCGCCTGGAGGATTCGGGCACTGGTGGACTTGCCTACGGCGACACTGCCGGCGACCCCGATGACGAACGGGGTGCCCCGCTGCGCGCCATGGCCGTTGCCCGCGTCCCCGAGGAAGGTGTTCAGGGCGCCGCGCAGGCCGGAGGTGGCCTGGACGTAGAGATTGAGGAGGCGGGAGAGCGGCAGGTAGACGTCGCGTACCTCGTCGAGGTCGATGACGTCCCCGAGCCCGCGCAACTGCTCCACCTCGTCGGCGGTCAGCGGCAGCGGCGTCTTGTCGCGCAGGGCGCTCCACTCGGCGCGCGACAGGTCGACGTACGGCGTCGAAGCGTGCTCGGCGCGTCGGTGGGTGCTCCGTGGCGGCGAAGTGATCACGAGTTCATTGTTGCGGGAGTTTTGACGCAGTGGGGGGTGGGGTCGGTCACGTGGAAGGGCTGCGGGCCGGTGTCCGCACCCCTGTAGCGGACACCGGCCCGTTTCGTACCACCCTGCGGTCAGGACTTCTGGCCCTCGGCGTCGACGACGGCGGCCCTGATCCGCGCCTCGCTGGTGAGGACCTCCCCGGCCTTGTACTTCTCGGTGGGTACTTTCATCCCGGCGGGAGCCTTCATCTCGTAGTCCTCGGCGGCCACGAAGCGCATGCCCGCGTAGCTGTAGTCGCGGGGGTTGATGAGGATCTCGCGCTGCTCGTGCGAGCCGTCCTCCTTCCGTGTGATGGCAATGGCATCGCGCCCGGCGGCGTCCTTCACGAGGTGGTCGGTGACCTTCACCCCCGGGACGGTGGCCAGCGCACGGTAGATCCGGGCGAGGGCGTCCGGGGCGATCGGGTACGTCTCGACCATCAGACCCATGGCGCGGAAGCTGTGCTGGGCCTCGGCCTCGGGAGGGCTCTCGGCGGTGCTGCCCGTCGGATAGAACGAGCGGACCTTCGCCAGGAGACGCGCCGGATCGTCGGGCAGCTCATCGGCGGCCCGGTAGACCTGGCGGGCCGTGCGGTAGTCGCTGTCCTTGCCGTTCTTCGCCGCCGCGGAGTTGTCGTACGGAACCCAGGAATCCGGGTCGTACGAGAACCGCCCCACGGCGGCCGAGCCCGCCTTGGGCTCCCGCTGGGCGATCTTTGTCCGGGTGTAGATCCACTGGTCGTCGCGCGGCTCCGGCGCGGCCTGCTGCTTCGCCAGCTCGTCGGCGGCCCGGTTCAGTACCTCGGCCGGGCTGTCCAGGGTCAGGGGGGCCGCCGCGGTCGCCCCGTGGGTGGGACCGTCCGCGCCGATCTGCGTGGTCAGCAGAGCGGCCGCGGTGATCGCCGCCGCGGCGCCGATCGACGCGATCCGCCAGTCGGCACGCAGCCGGCGGGTGCGCCGGCCGCCCGCAAGGGAGTCCGTCAGCCGCTGCCGGCCGGGAGCGAGCGCGGCACGGTCGGGGACGGGGGCATCTGCGCGCAGCTCGCGCAGCCGGGTCATTTCGTCCATGACGGGCTCAGCTCCATGACGTCGGATGTGAACGCGGGGTCGGTGTGCAACGCCTCGCGGACCTTGCGACGGGCGCGGTTGAGGCGGGACCGTACGGTGCCGAGCGGGATGCCCAGTGCCTGCGCGACCTCCTCGTACCCGAGGTCCGCCCAGGCGACGAGCAGCAGCACATGGCGGTCGCCGGGGGAGAGCGCGGCGAGCGCTCCGGCCAGCGGCACCTGGGCGGCGATCCGGTCGTCGGAGCGGTCGCTCCAGGACGCGGCGACCGTGTCCTGTCCGGTACGGGCCAGGGCCCGCAGACTCCGCTCCTCGCCGCGCCGGTGCTTGCCGATGAGGTTGGCGGCGATGCCGTACAGCCAGGGCCGGGCGCCCCGGCGGGTGGTGTCGTAGCGGCGCCGGGACCGGAACGCGATGAGGAACGTCTCCGCCGTGATGTCGTCCGCCGCACCCTCCCCGAGGCGGCGGGCGGCGTACCGGTGGATGTCGGGCGCGTGGCGGTCGTAGAGCCCGGCGAAGATCTCCGGCTGCTCCAGCGACTGGGCGACGATCTCGGCGTCGTCGACTTCGCTGATGGGCCGTCCGGTCGGGGGTCCGGTCACAGGGGCTCCTGGGGCTCGGTCGGTGAGCGTGTCACCCCTTGTTCCCCGCAGGGCGCACAAAGGTTCACGGTGCGCAGGGGCTGAGGGCGCAGGCCGCCGGGCGGGCGCCCTCAGCCCCTGTACGAGCCCGGTATCAGCCGCGGCGGCCGATCCGCAGCAACCTCAGCACGGACCCGGTCCGGCTCTTCAGCCCCCCCGCTCCCGGCGAGGACGCCGACCGGGGATGGAGTCGGCGTCGCGCTCCGGCATCCGTACCACCGCGGTGGCCGGTACCCCCGCGTCGATCAACCTCAGAGCCGGTCGGCTGGGCGGGCAAGCTGATGTCCGGAACTCGGCACGGAAGGCCTCGATCTCCTGGACGACACGGTGATCGTCCTGCGTCGGAGGAGGGTCGGTGAAGAGCCTGCTCCGACGCTACGACGCACAGGGGCTCGTAGCATCGGAGCGCACTCGTGGCGCCTTCGACCGGGCTTCCTCAGACCCCGACCTTCGCCGCCAGCTCCCGTCGGGCCCGGGCCGCGGCGCCGACCGGTACCGCGTCGGCAGCCAGGGCTGCCCTGACCAGCCGGACCGGGTGACCGCTGACCGGCGGGTCGGCGGCCAGCGACGCCAGGATGAGGGGTTCCAGCAGGGGCCAGGCGCGGCTGACCCCGCCGCCGACCACCACCGTGGTGATGTCCACGACGCCGGCCGTCATCACGATCGCCCGGGCGATCCCGGCACCGGCGGCCCGGTACACATCGAGGGCGTCCTGGTCACCGCGGTCGGCGGCCTGTGCGACCTCGCGGGCGGTCAGCCGGTGGCCGGTGCGGTCCGCGTAACGGGCGCCGATGGAACGGCCGGAGGCCAGGGTCTCCAGATGGCCCCGGCCGCCGCACGAGCAGAGCAGATCACCGAAGCCGGGGATGTGCCCGATCTCGCCGGCCGCGCCGTGCGGCCCGGCGAACAGCGCTCCGCCGGTCCACAGCGCGCCGCCGACCCCGGTGCCCAGGGTCATCCCGAGGACGTCCGACTCGCCGCGCACGGCGCCGCCGAACACCTCCCCGTAGAGGAAGGCGTTGACGTCGTTGTCCAGGAAGGCCGGGACGCCCAGCGCCTCCTCGACGGCGTCCGTCACCGCGAAGCCGGCCCAGCCGGTGAAGGAGTCGCTGGCCACCAGGATGCGGCCGGTGGCGGAGTCCACCACACCGGCTGCGCCGACCCCGCAACCGGCGAGGCGGCCGGGGGTGCGCTCCAGCAGCGGGGCCAGCGCGCCCAGGGCCGCGCCGATCATGGCCTGGCCGCCGTCGGTCGCCGGGGTCGCCACCTCGGCGCGGTCCAGCACGGTCAGGTCCTCGGCGCAGAGCACCACCTGGGTGGTGGTGCCGCCGATGTCCACTCCGGCGAAGAGCGTACGGTCATGGGAGCTCATCCCTGGGCCCCCGTCCGGCCGGCCGCGAGGGTGGCCAGGCGTTCGGCTCTGCGGCCGCGCTGGATCACCGGGTCGGGCACCGGCACGGCGGCCAGCAGCCGGCGGGTGTAGTCGGTCTCCGGGTGCAGCAGGGTCGCGCCGGTGGCGCCCTGCTCCTCGACCCGGCCGGCCCGCATCACCACGACGCGCTGGGCGAAGTGCTGTACGACGGCCAGGTCGTGGGAGACGAAGAGACAGGCGAAGCCCAGCTCGTCCTGGAGCTCGGAGATCACGTCGAGCACCGCCTCCTGCACGCTCACGTCGAGCGCGCTGGTGGGCTCGTCGGCGACCAGCAGCCGGGGCTCCAGGACCAGGGCGCGGGCCAGGCTGACCCGCTGGCGCTGACCGCCGGACAGCTCCCGGGGGGCGCGCCGGGCGAGTTCACGCGGCAGCCGGACCCGGTCGAGTACGGCGGCGACCTTGCTCTGGCGGTCCTTGGCGGAGAGCTTGCGGCGGTGCACCCTGAGCGGCTCGGCGATGCACTCGCCGACCGTCATCCGGGCGTCCAGCGACGCCACCGGGTCCTGGAGGACCACGCCGATACCGGCCCGCAGCGCCCGGCGGGCCCGGGACCGGGTGCCGGCCAGGTCGGTGCCGAACAGCGAGACGGTGCCGGAAGTCGGCGGGATCAGACCGAGCGCGACCCGGGACGCGGTGGACTTGCCGGAGCCCGACTCGCCCACCAGGCCCAGGGTCTCCCCGGCGTGGACGGCGAGCGAGACCCCGTCCAGAGCCCGAACGGCGCCCTTGCCACGGCCGAACACCACGGAGATGTCGCGGAGTTCGACCACTGGCTCGGTGTCCGGGCGGGTGGTGGCGGCCGGCGCCGCCGGCCGGCCCGCCTCGGCGACCGACAGCCGGGGCACCGCGGCCAGCAGCCGCTTGGTGTAGTCGTGGGACGGGCGGAGCAGCACGTCCTCGACCGCTCCTGTCTCCACGATCTCGCCGTGGTACATCACGGCGACCCGGTCGGCGAAGTCCGCGACCACGCCCATGTTGTGGGTGACCAGCAGGACGCCGGTGCCGGTCTCGACGGCGAGCCGGCGCAGCAGGTCGAGGATCTCGGCCTGCACCGTGACGTCCAGCGCGGTGGTCGGCTCGTCGGCGATCAGCAGGGCGGGCTCGTTGGCGATGGCCATGGCGATGACCACCCGCTGGCGCTGTCCGCCGGAGAGCTGGAAGGGGTAGGCAGTGGCCCGCATCTCCGGCTCGGGGATGCCGACCCTGCGGAGGAGTTCGACGGCCTCGGTGGCGGCGTCCTTGGCGGACACCTCGCGGTGGTTGCGGATCACTTCGGCGATCTGCTTGCCGATCCGGGTCAGCGGGTCCAGCGCGGTGGCCGGCTCCTGGAACACCATGGAGACGGTCCGGCCGCGCAGCGCCACCAGGTCGGCCTCATGGGCACCGACCACCTGGGTGCCGGCGATGGTGGCGCAGCCGGTGGCACGGGCGTTGCCGGCCAGCAGGCCCATCGCGGCCAGCGCGATGGTGGACTTGCCGGAGCCCGACTCGCCGACCAGGGCGAGCGTCTCGCCGGGGCTGACGTGCAGGGAGACGCCCCGGACGGCCGGCACCTCGCCGGTCTCGGTGGTGAAGATGACGCCGAGGTCGTCGAGTTCGAGAATCGGCCCGGCCGACGGGGCGGCGGTGCCCTGGGTGGCGGTCATCCGCGTCCCCTCACATCGAATGCGTCGCGGAGCCCGTCCCCGATCGCGTTGAACGCCCACACCACCAGGATGATGGCCAGGCCCGGCGGCAGGATGAGCCACCAGTAGCCGGAGTAGGCGGCGGTGAGACCGGCCGAGAGCATGCCGCCCCAGTCGGTGGCCGGCGGCTGGACGCCCAGGCCCAGGTAGGAGACGTAGGCGACCAGCAGGATGGCGTCGGCGATCTGGAAGGTGGTCGCAACGATGATGGTCGAGACCGAGTTCGGCAGGATGTGCCGGGTGATCGCCCGGGAGTGCGTCCCGCCGATGGCCCGCAGGGTCAGGACGTAGTCGCGGTTCTTCAGGGTCAGCGTCTCGGCCCTGATCAGCCGGGAAGGCACCAGCCAGGAGACGAAGCCCAGGATGACGATCAGCCCGGTCAGGCCCGGGGTGGTGATGGCCGAAACCACGAGCAGGATGAAGAGCGCCGGGATGGCGATCCCCGCGTCCACGATCCGCATCATGACCGCGTCGATCCAGCCGCCCGCGTAGCCGGCGGCGGCGCCCCACAGGGTGCCGATCACGGTGGCCAGGATGCCCGCGGCGAGGCCGACGATCAGCGACACCTTGCCGCCGTACATCAGCCGGCCCAGCTCGTCGTGGCCGACCGCGTCGGTGCCGAGCCAGTGCGAACCGCTGGGGCCGAGGTTGACCTGCTGGAGCATCGTGTGGGTCTGGTCGGTGGAGTACACCAGCGGACCGAGGAAGCAGAACAGGAAGAAGAAGACCACGACGCCGAGCCCGACCACGGCGAGCCGGTTGCGCAGGAAGCGCCGGACGGCGAGCCGGGAGCCGGACACCGCACCGGTGGCGATGGCGGTGGCGGTGGTCGTGCCGGGCGCCTGACCCGGCTGGATGACGGCGCTCATGCCCGACCTGCCTTCACTCGGGGGTCGATGATCCGCTGGACGATGTCGGCGAGCAGCGTGCCGACCACCGTGGCGATCGCGATGACCAGCACACAGCCCAGCAGCACCGGGTAGTCGGAGGACTGCGCGGCGGTCCAGAAGAGCAGGCCCATGCCGGGGTAGTTGAAGAGCTGCTCGACCACCAGGGCGCCGCCGAACAGCACCGGCACGTAGTAGCCGAGCATGGCGATCACCGGTGTCAGCGAGTTGCGGAACACATGCCGCCACAGGATGGAGCGGGAGCGGGAGCCGCCGGCCCGCGCCGTCCTGACGTAGTCCTCGGAGAGGTTCTCCAGGGTGGCCGCCCGCATGTAGCGGCTGAACACCGCGATCATCGAGGCGGCACCGGCGACGACCGGCAGCACCAGCGCCAGCGGGTCGGAGAACACCTGGGCGAGCGTGTCCCCCTGCGGGGCCTGGGATGGGAACCACGGCAGCGCCTGGCTGAACACCAGCACCAGGATCAGCCCGAGGAAGTACACGGGTGTGGAGTAGGCGATGAAGCTCAGCGTGGTGATGACGTAGTCGACGGGCTTGTTGCGCCGGACGGCCTGCCACATGCCCAGCGGGATGGCCAGCACGAGGCCGACGATCGCCGACAGGGCGGTGAGGACCAGGGTCTTGGCCAGCCGCTCGGAGATGAGCTGGGAGACCGGCTCATTGAGGGTGTACGAGGATCCGAGGTCGCCGTGCAGCAGCTGGTTCAGGTAGTAGAAGTACTGCACGGGGAGTGGCTTGTCGAGGCCCTGCTCGTGGTTGAAGGACGCGATCTGCTGCGCCGTGGCCTGCGGGCCGAGGATCCCGCGAGCGGGACCCCCGGGCAGGGCGTGCAGCAGACCGAAGACCACGATCGTCACGATGACGATCACCACGACGGCTTGGAGGACCCGTCTGATCAGGTACGAGGAAGTGCTCATGTGTTTTCCGGTCGCTTCGGCTCAGTGGTACGTACGGTCACCGACCGGGCTCACTTGGTGGTCCACTTCCACATGGCGGGGTGGAAGTTGGCAAGCGAGTCCTGGGCGAAGCCGCCCAGGCCGTTCTTGACCACGGAGACCTGGTAGTCCGGCTCCGGCAGCCAGATGACCGGGAGGTCCTTGGCCAGGGCGGCGCTGTACTTCTGCACCGCCTCGTTGGAGGAGGAGGTGGTGGTCTGGGTGATCAGCTTGTCCACGGCGGAGTTGGAGTAGCTGCCGAAGTTGGAGCCGCCGCCGGTGGCGAAGAGGGAGTCACCGCTCGGGTAGGCCGGGAAGTACCAGCTGCCAGCGGTGCCGAAGAACGAGAGCTGCCACTTGCAGCCGGCCTGGTCGGCCGTGCACTGACCGGCCTGCGAGAGGACAGAGTTGACCGGTGCGGTCTTGATGGTGAAGTCGATGCCGGTCTTGGCGAACGACGACTGCAGGGCGCTCATCATGTTGTCGGTCACGGTCGAACCGGACTGCGAGAGCACCTGCATCCGGAACTTGGTGCCCTTGTCCACGCCGGCGCCGCACTGGCTGTCGCCGGTGCCCGGGCTGGTGCACACCATGGTGCCGTTCTGCTCGGTCCAGCCGTGGCTGGTCAGCAGCTTCTTCGCCTTGGTGGTGGAGTACGGGTACGGGTTGTTCTTCTGCTCCGACGAGACGAAGGACGAAGTCTGGCCCTGCGGGATCGGGCCGTAGGTGGAGACCGCGGTGCCGTTGAAGACGACCTTGGAGAGGGTGGTCTGGTCCACCGACATCTGGATTGCCTGGCGGGCGTAGAGCTGCTTGAAGACCGCGCCCATGGCGGGGTTGTTGAAGTTGTAGGGCATGTAGGTGATGGCCCAGCCGGACCACGGCTTCACCGTGTAGCCCTTGGAAGCGAAGGACGATTCCTGGCTGAGGTCGGTGGCGTTGATGTAGCCGTAGTCGACCGTGCCTGCCCGGAGCGCGTTCTTCTCGGCGTCCGTGGTGGTGAACGGCAGCAGGTTCACGTTCTTGATGTTGGCCTTGCCGCCGCCGTCGTACTTGGCGTTGGCGGTCAGCTCGACCTTGCCGGCTGTGGAGAACGACTTGATGGTGTAGGGGCCGCTGACCGTCTTCCAGAGCGGGTCGGTGGCGTAGCCGGAGATCTTCTTGGCGACGCCGTTCAGGTACGTCCAGACCTTCTTGGCGCCCGCGGTGGTGCGGTCGAGGTCCGACACGGTGCCCGAGTCGCTGGTCTTGTCCCAGACGTGCTGCGGCATCGGGCGGATCATGCTCAACTCGTTGGCGAGCATCCACTGCTGGTTGTACGCCTGGTCGAAAGTGATGGTGAAGTGCGTGTCGTCGACGATCTTCAGCGACGTCCAGTTGTCCGGCGCCTTACCCGGGCTGTAGCTGGCCCAGTCGGCCTTGTTGGCCTTGACCAGGTTGAACCAGAACTCCACGTCGCGGGAGGTGATCTGCTTGCCGTCGCTCCAGTGCCGCTCGCCGAGCGTGATCGTGACGCTCTTGCTGTCCTTGGCGAAGTCGGCTGCGGTGGCCAGCGAGTTGTCCTTGTTCCAGCCGACCTTGCCGGTGGAGCCGTCGTACGCGATCAGCGGCTCCCAGAGGGACTGGGATATGGAGGAGTTGTTGGTGTTCAGGTGCGCGGCGGTGCCGATCGGGAGGATCCAGTTCGGCGTGAAGTTGGCCGGCAGCGCGTAGTTGATGGTGTCCGACGAGCCGGAGGCGGACGACGAGGTGTCGCCGCCGGAACAGCCCGTCAGCAGAGCGCCCGCGGTGACAACGGCGCCCGTGACGAGGGCCCAGCGGCGGCTGTTCGCCGTGTGAGCAAGGAACATGACTCTCCTCAGAGTGAAAGGACCCGTATGTGTCCCGGGACCGGCACTGCGTTCACGACAGCTAACGTCGGACACGCCGAAGAAACAAACAAGAATTAGTAAAAAGTAAGTTACTGCACCTCCGAAAAAAGCCCACTCGCTCCGATCCCCCCTCTCCTTTGGGTGAATTTGGGTGGATTGAATGGGTTTCAGGTATGGCTCACTTCCTTCGCGGAGCTGTTCCCCCGCGCCAAGCGCGGGCGTATTGTCTTCGCCACACACACCGTTGCGGAAGTTACTTCGTACATGACTGAAATAAGTGCATGGGACCGCAAGGCCGCGAAAGGCACACCGGCCCTCGCCGCGCGGGTCCTGGAACTCGTCGCATCGGGCCAGGCCTCGTCACGCGCCGAACTCGCCGGACTGCTGGGGGCCGCAGCCTCCACCATCTCTCTCACCGTGGCCCATCTGGTGGAGCGCGGGCTGATCGCCGAGGAGGGCACCCAGTCCTCCACCGGCGGGCGCCCCCGCAAAGTGCTGAGACTGGGAAGCAACGACGAGTTCGCCGTCGCCGCCGACCTCGGCGGCCGGCATGCCCGGATCGGTGTGGTGCTGCCCGGCGGCGGTCTGACCGATGTCTCGACCGTCCCCTTCGTGATCGCCGACGGCCCCGAGGCGGCCCTGCCCCGACTCGCCGAGACCCTGGAGGTGCTGGCCGAGCAGCGCGGCCGCGGCCGGCTGCGCGGGGTCGGGCTCTCGCTGCCCGGGCCGGTGGACATCGCGTCGGGCTCGGTCGTCCTGCCGTCCCGGATGCCGGGCTGGAACCGTTTCCCGGTCACCGCCTGGCTGGAGGAACGCTTCGGTGTCCCTGCCGCCGTGGACAACGACGCCAACTGCATGGCGATCGGCGAGCACACCGTACGGCCCGCCGAGCACCGGCAGACGATCATGGTGAAGATCGGCTCCGCGATCGGCGCCGGCGTCATCGCCGACGGACGTCTCTACCGGGGCGCCACCGGCGCGGCCGGTGACATCACCCACATCCGGATCGACGGCGGCGCAGACATTCCCTGTTCCTGCGGCAACACCGGCTGCCTGGAAACCGTGGCGTCCGGCGCCGCCCTGGTCCGCATCCTGCGCGAGCGCGGGGCCGACGTCAGCAGCACCGAGGACGTGGCCAGGCTGGCCGTCGACGCCGACCCGGAGGCCACCCGCGCGGTCCGCAGGGCCGGCGACTACCTGGGCCAAGTGCTCGCCGCCAACGTCAACTTCTTCAACCCGGACGCGGTCTACCTCGGCGGCATTCTCTCCACCCTGGAGCCGTTCGTCGCCGCCGTGCGCAGCCAGCTCTACGAGAGCTGCCACCCGCTGGTCACCCAACACCTCACCATCGAGCGGGCCAGCCTGGGCGCCGACGCAGGTCTGGTCGGCGCCGGGCAGTTCGCCCTGCAGCGCGCCCTGGCCCTCGCGCTGCGCGAGGTCGGCGGCACCGACCAATTCCGCGCCCCGGCGCCCCGCCACGCCTGACGCCCCACCCCCTACGAGGAGCCATGTCGCAATCCCGCACCGCCGCAGCCCGCCCGGTCATCGCCATAGCCGGACTCGGCATCGAGTCGTCCACCTTCTCTCCCGCTCGCACCCAGGCCCCCGCCTTCCACCCCTCGCGCGGCGCCGAAGTGCTGGACCGCTACCCCTTCCTGACCCCCGGTGAGGAACTGCGGGAGGCGGCCGACTGGCACGGCGCCCTGGTCGGCAAGTCGCTGCCGGGCGGTACCGTCACCGCCGCCGCCTGGGCCGAACTGACCGATGAGCTGATCGAACGGCTCGCCGCGCTGCCCAAGCCGGACGGCCTCTGGTACGACATCCACGGCGCCATGACCGTGGAGGGCATCGACGACGCCGAGGCGGTGCTGCTGGAGCGCATCCGTGCCACCGTCGGCCCCGACGTGATCATCTCCACCTCGATGGACCTGCACGGCAACGTCTCCCGCGAACTCGCCCACGGCAGCGACCTGATCACCTGCTACCGGATGGCCCCGCACGAGGACCACATGGAGACCAAGGAGCGGGCCGTCCGCAACCTGGTGGACCTGCTGGTCTCCGGCGCGCCCCGTCCGGTCAAGGCCTGGGTGCCGGTGCCGGTGCTGCTGGCCGGCGAGCAGACCTCCACCCGGATCGAGCCGGCCAGGAGCGTGTACGCGGCCGTGGACGAGGTCGAGGCCATGGACGGCGTGATCGACGCCGCGATATGGGTCGGCTACGCCTGGGCCGACGAACCGCGCAACCGCGCCGTGGTGGTGGTCACCGGCACCGACCGGGCCGTCGTGTCGGCCGGTTCCGAGCGCCTGGCCCAGGGCTTCTGGAAGGCCCGCGACGACTTCGACTTCGTCGCCCCGACCGGCACCTTCGACGGCATCCTGGACGAGGCCCTGGCCTCCGACCAGCGCCCGTACTTCATCAGCGACACCGGGGACAACCCGACCGCCGGCGGCGCCGGCGACGTGACCTGGGGTCTGACCCGGCTGCTGACCCGCCCGGAGTTCCAGAAGGACGACGGCCCGACTGTCATCTACGCCTCGGTGCCCGGACCGGCCGCCGTCGAGACCGCCGTCGCCGCCGGTGTCGGCGCCACCGTCACGGTCACCGCCGGTGCCGAGGTGGACGACCGGCACGCGGGCCCGGTCACCCTGACCGGTGTGGTGCACGCCATCCGGCACGGCGACCGCGACGCCGAGACCGAGGTCGTCATCCGGGTCGGCAGCGTGTACGCGATCCTCACCAAGCTGCGCAAGCCCTACCACCACGAGCACGACTTCACCGACCTGGACCTCGACCCGCGCGGCGCCGACATCGTGATCGTGAAGATCGGCTACCTGGAGCCCGAACTCTTCGACATGTCGGTCGGCTGGAAGATGGCGCTCACCCCCGGCGGTGTGGACCAGGACCTGGTACGCCTGGGCCACGACCGCATCCGCCGCCCGATGTTCCCCTTCGACCGCGAGATGGCCGACCCGGACTTGTCGGCCCGCATCATTCCCGCCTCCGACCAGCCGCTGACCGGGGACGACGAGTGACCGCACGTCCTGCCTTGGAGATCGCCGTCACCTCACCGGCCGGCGCCCGCGCCGCCCGGGAGAACGGCGCCGACCGGGTCGAGCTCTGCGTCGCCCTGGAGTTGGGCGGCCTGACGCCGTCGGCAGCCCTGGTGGAGGCGGTCGCCGGGGAGGGGCTGCCGGTGCAGGTGCTGGTCAGGTGCCGGCCCGGCGACTTCGTCCATGATGCCGAGGAGATCGCGCTGATGGCCGCCGAGGTGCGGTCCGTCATCGCCTCCGGCGCCTCCGGCGTCGTGATCGGCGCGCTGACCGCCGACGGCGCCCTGGACACCGTGGCGGTCGCCCGGCTTGCCGAAGCGGCCCGTGCCTCGGGCCGCCCGGTGGACATCACCCTGCACCGCGCCATCGACCAGTCCGCCGACCCGGTGGCCACCGCCGCACTGCTGCCCTCGCTCGGCCTCACCCGGGTCCTCACCTCGGGCGGCGCCCCCACCGCGGCCGAGGGGCTGGAGGCGATCGCCGCGATGGCCGCCGCCGCACCCGGGGTGCAGGTGATGGCCGGCGGCGGGGTGCGCCCCGCCGACATCCCGGCCCTGACCTCCGCCGGAGCCGCCGCCGTCCACCTCTCCGCCAAGACCAGGGCGCTGCCCAGGCGTGGCGGCGGCTGGGTACCGCTCGGCGCCGGGGGTGCGTCGGCCGAGCAGGACACCCATTTCGTCACCGATCCCGACGTGGTGGCCGAGGCACGGCGGGCGGTGGGGGCGCAGGGCTGAGAGCCTGTCGGGTGACCTCTGACCGGGCGGCCACGCCCTGGCGCGCACGCTTCCCGCGTTGCCGAAATGTCCTCGTAGCTCCTTCCCCGAGCTCTCGGCTTCGTTCGAGCAGGGGAGACCCCGTCCGAGGGCATCCCGCCGCCTTGGAATCGCACGCACCAGACCGCGTCCGCTACTCGGGCCGGGCGCCGCGAGTTGCGCGCTCCCGTGGGTGCCGGTGCGCCGAACTGCGGACCTGGGGCTGCCGCTCGCAGAGGATTGCAGCGACTCCGCCGACGAATGATCCCGGCCGCCCCGCGCCCCTTCTGCGACGATGCCAAGCGAGGGGAGGGCGACCACGAAAGGATCATTATGTGTGGAATCGTCGGGTACGTCGGTGGGCAGTCCGCGCTTGATGTTGTCGTCGCAGGGCTGAAGCGCCTCGAATACCGCGGGTACGACTCCGCGGGTGTCGCCGTTCTCGCGGACGGCGGGCTGGCCTCCACGAAGAAGGCCGGCAAACTCGTCAATCTGGAGAAGGCGCTGGTCGAACAGCCCCTTCCGGCCGGGACCACCGGGATCGGGCACACCCGGTGGGCCACCCACGGCGGGCCCACCGATGCCAACGCCCACCCGCACCTCGACAACGCGGGCCGCGTCGCCGTCGTGCACAACGGAATCATCGAGAACTTCGCCGGGCTGCGCGCCGAACTCGCCGAGCGCGGGCACGATCTGGCGTCCGAGACCGACACCGAGGTCGTCGCCCATCTGCTCGCCGAGGCGTACTCGTCGACCGGTGACCCGGCAGAGGCGATGCGACAGGTCTGCCGGCAGCTCGAAGGGGCGTTCACCCTGGTTGCCGTGCATGCCGATGAGCCGGATGTGGTGGTGGGAGCCCGGCGGAACTCACCGCTCGTGGTCGGGGTCGGGGAGGGGGAGGCGTTCCTGGCCTCCGATGTGGCCGCGTTCATCGCGCACACCCGGTCCGCGATCGAGCTGGGGCAGGATCAGGTCGTCGAGCTGCGCCGGGAGTCCGTCACGGTCACCGACTTCGACGGACAGCCCGCCGAGGTCCGTAAGTACCACGTGGACTGGGACGCCTCCGCCGCCGAGAAGGGTGGCTACGACTACTTCATGCTCAAGGAGATCGCCGAGCAGCCGAAGGCCGTGGCCGACACGCTCCTCGGGCGGATCGACGGCTCGGGCGCGCTCCACCTCGACGAGGTGCGCATCGCGCCGAGCGTGCTCCGGGAGGTCGACAAGGTCGTCGTCGTGGCCTGCGGGACCGCGTACCACGC
The DNA here is from genome assembly GCF_026339735.1 of Streptomyces sp. NBC_01669. Classification (GTDB taxonomy): domain Bacteria; phylum Actinomycetota; class Actinomycetes; order Streptomycetales; family Streptomycetaceae; genus Streptomyces; species Streptomyces yanii. The sequence continues at coordinate 3,901,872 of NZ_JAPEQG010000001.1, read as the reverse complement.
CGGGATGATCGCCAAGTACGCCATCGAGCACTGGACCAGGCTGCCCTGCGAGACGGAGCTCGCCAGCGAGTTCCGATACCGCGACCCGATCCTCGACCAGCGCACCCTCGTCATCGCGATCTCCCAGTCCGGCGAGACGATGGACACGCTGATGGCACTGCGGCACGCCCGCGAGCAGGGGGCGAAGGTCCTCGCGATCTGCAATACGAACGGGTCGACCATTCCGCGCGAGTCCGACGCGGTGCTGTACACGCACGCCGGGCCGGAGGTCGCCGTCGCCTCGACCAAGGCGTTTCTGACGCAGCTCGTCGCCTGCTACCTCGTCGCCCTGTATCTCGGCCAGACCCGCGGTACGAAGTGGGGCGACGAGATCCGGACCGTCGTCCGGCAGCTCTCCGAGGTTCCCGGGCAGGTCGAACGGGTCCTGGAGACCATGGAGCCGGTGCGGGCGCTGGCCCGTTCGCTCGCGCACAAGAACACCGTCCTCTTCCTGGGGCGCCACGTCGGTTATCCGGTCGCCCTCGAAGGGGCGTTGAAGCTCAAGGAACTCGCCTACATGCACGCCGAGGGCTTCGCCGCCGGCGAGCTCAAGCACGGGCCGATCGCGCTGATCGAGGACGATCTGCCGGTCGTCGTGGTCGTGCCGTCGCCGCGCGGGCGTTCGGTGCTCCACGAAAAGATCGTGTCGAACATCCAGGAGATCCGGGCCCGCGGCGCCCGCACCATCGTCATCGCCGAGGAGGGCGACGAGGCGGTCGTTCCGTACGCTGATCATCTGATCTGGATCCCCGCTGCGCCTACGCTGCTTCAGCCGCTGGTGGCGACCGTGCCCCTGCAGGTCTTCGCCTGCGAACTGGCCACCGCCCGCGGCAACGAGGTGGACCAGCCGCGCAATCTGGCGAAGTCCGTGACCGTCGAGTGAGTCGAAGAATGAGTGAGTGAGCGCGTGATCATCGGGGTCGGGATCGATGTGGCGGAGATCGAACGGTTCGGTGCGGCGCTGGAGCGTACGCCGCATCTGGCTCAGCGGCTTTTCCTGGAACGGGAGTTGCTGCTGCCCAGCGGTGAGCGGCGCGGTATCGCCTCGCTGGCCGCCAGGTTCGCCGCCAAGGAAGCCGTCGCGAAGGCCCTCGGCGCGCCGGGCGGGCTGCTGTGGACGGACGCCGAGGTGTACGTCGAGGACAGCGGGCGGCCCCGGCTGCGGGTCCGCGGCAGCGTCGCCGCCTGTGCCGCCGAGCGGGGCGTACGGCACTGGCACGTCTCGCTGAGCCATGATGCGGGGGTGGCGTCGGCCGTGGTGATCGCGGAAGGTTGACCGTATGCGAACTGCGTACAGCGTGAAGACCGTACGGGCCGCCGAGCGTGCCCTGATGGCACGGCTGCCGGAGGGCGCCCTGATGCAGCGGGCCGCCGCGGGACTCGCCGTGGCCTGCGGCGATCTGCTGCGGCGCAATGGCCGCGTGTACGGGTCCCGGGTCGTCCTGCTCGTCGGCAGCGGCGACAACGGCGGCGACGCGCTGTACGCGGGTGCCCGGCTGGCCCGGCGCGGCGCGGGCGTCCGCGCGCTGCTGACCTCGCCGGACCGCGCCCACGAGGGCGGGGTCGCGGCCCTCCGCGCGGCGGGCGGGCTGGCGGAGGATGCGGCGCAGGTGGGCACGGACCGGATCGGCCGTGTCGATCTGGTGGTCGACGGCATCACCGGCATCGGTGGGCGCGGCGGGTTGCGCCCGGACGCGGCCGCGCTGGTGCGCGCCTACCAGGCGACCGGGGCGCCGATTCTCGCCGTCGACCTGCCCAGCGGCGTCGAGGCGGACACCGGGGAGGTGCTCGGCGACGCCGTGCGGGCCGATGCGACGGTCACCTTCGGTGCGTACAAGCCGGGGCTGCTCATCGACCCGGCCGCCGACCTGGCGGGCGCGCTGCACCTCGTCGACATCGGGCTCGGCGACGAGCTGCCCGGCGTACCCGATCTGGAGGCGCTGCAGTACGCCGATGTCGCCGCTCTGCTGCCCGTTCCCGGCAGCGAGAGCGACAAGTACCGGCGTGGCGTCGTCGGCATCGTTGCCGGATCCGCGCGGTATCCGGGCGCGGCGGTGCTCGCCGTCGGCGGGGCGCTGCGGGGCGGTGCGGGCGCGGTGCGGTACGTCGGACCGGGCGCCGGTGCCGTGATCGCCCGGCACCCGGAGACCCTGGTCCACACGGGCCCGCCGTCGAAGGCGGGGCGGGTGCAGGCGTGGGTCGTCGGACCCGGGCTCGGGGACGGTACGGACGCCGTCTCGGCGGTCGCCGACGTGCTGGACGCCGAGGTTCCGGTACTCGTCGACGCGGACGGGCTGCGGCTGCTCGACGCCGCCGTCGTGCGGTCGCGCACCGCACCGACGGTGCTCACCCCGCACGCCGGGGAGGCCGCCGCGCTGCTCGGCGTCCCGCGCGAGGCGGTCGAGGAGGAACGGCTCGCCGCCGTCCGGGAGCTCGCCGCCCGCTACCGCTCCACCGTGCTGCTCAAGGGGTCGACGACCCTGGTCGCCGACGGCACCGGACGCGCTCCCGTACGGGTCAACCCGACCGGCACCTCCTGGCTGGCCACGGCGGGCAGCGGCGACGTCCTCTCCGGGCTGACCGGTTCCCTGCTGGCCGCGGGTCTCGACCCGCGCGACGCCGCCTCCGCCGGCGCCTACCTGCACGGCCTCGCCGCCCGCCACGCCTCGGACGGCGGCCCGGTCTCCGCCCAGGACGTCGCGGACGCGGTCCCCGCGGCGTGGCGTGACGTGCGGGCCTGAGAGATCCTGGGCAGCGGACACGGAACCGCGCAGGAGAGCCGGTGAGGAGTGGTCGACGGTGGGCAGCGACTCCGTACGCGTACGCCGGGTGTACGACCCGCAGGAGGACGGTGACGGGACCCGCGTCCTCGTCGATCGGCTCTGGCCCCGCGGCGTCGCCAAGGACCGGGCCCGGATCGACCGGTGGCTGAAGGACCTCACCCCGTCGGACGAGCTCCGCTCCTGGTACCACGAGGACCGCAGCGGTACCCGGTACGACGACTTTGTGGACCGCTACCGCGCCGAACTCGCCGACCCCTCCCACACGGCGGCGGTGCGGGAGCTGGTCGAGCTGGTCCGTGCGGGCGGGCCGGTGACCCTCGTCACAGCGGTGAAGGACGTCCCGCACAGCCATGTCCCGGTCCTCGTCGACCACGTGGAACATGAGCTGCGCCATCAGTGACAGCAGCGGCCTCGCGACCGCTGCCGCCACCGGTGACGCGCCCCGGGCCGTTCATCCGGATCGGGCCGGACCCCGCGAGCCCGGCACGATCCGAAAGAAAGGCGCTGACCGGACCCGGCACCTGAGGGTCCTGCCGTGCGCCTCTGAGAGACTGGGCGCGATGAACGAGACAGCGTCCTTGAGAGCCCGAGCCGAGATCGACCTCGCAGCACTGCGCGCCAACGTGCGTGTTCTGCGTGCCCGGGCGGCCGGCGCGCAACTCATGGCCGTCGTCAAATCCGATGCGTACGGGCACGGGGCGGTGCCCTGTGCCAGGGCCGCGCTCCAAGCCGGGGCGACCTGGCTCGGCACCGCGACCCCGCACGAGGCGCTCGCCCTGCGCGACGCCGGGCTCGGCGGCCGGGTGATGTGCTGGCTGTGGACACCGGGCGGCCCCTGGCGCGAGGCGATCGAGGCCGACATCGATGTGTCGGTCAGCGGCATGTGGGCGCTGCGCGAGGTCGTCGCCGCGGCCCGGGAGGCCGGACGGCCGGCCCGTATCCAGCTCAAGGCCGACACGGGACTGGGACGCAACGGCTGCCAGCCCGCAGACTGGCCCGAACTGGTCTCCGCCGCCCGCACCGCCGAGGGCGAGGGCACGGTGAAGGTCACCGGCCTCTGGTCCCACTTCGCCTGCGCCGACGAGCCCGGCCATCCGTCGATCGCCGCCCAGCTGGCGGTGTACCGCGACATGGTCGCGCACGCGGAGAAGGCGGGCGTCGAACCCGAGGTGCGGCACATGGCCAACTCCCCGGCGACGCTGACGATCCCCGAGTCGCACTTCGACCTCGTGCGGACCGGCATCGCCATGTACGGCATCTCGCCCAGCCCGGAGCTGGGCACCCCGGCCGACTTCGGGCTGCGCCCCGTGATGACGCTCGCCGCGTCGGTCGCCCTGGTCAAGCAGGTACCGGCCGGGCACGGCATCAGCTACGGGCACCACTACACGACGTCCGCCGAGACGACACTCGGCCTGATCCCGCTCGGCTACGCGGACGGCATCCCGCGCCACGCCTCCGGGCGCGGCCCGGTCCTGGTCGGCGGCGCCCGGAGGCGGGTCGCGGGCCGGGTGGCCATGGACCAGTTCGTCGTCGATCTCGACGGGGACACCGTCGAGGTGGGCAGCGACGCGGTGCTGTTCGGCCCGGGGGACCGGGGCGAGCCGAGCGCCGAGGACTGGGCGGAGGCGGCCGGCACGATCGCGTACGAGATCGTCACCCGCATCGGCGGCCGCGTGCCGCGCGTCTATCTGAACGAGATCCCGACCGGTTCTCTCTGATCCGCTCTGTCCTGCACGTCCTGACCTGACCTGACGGACAACGACCGACGAGGAGCACGGCACGGTGAGCGAGATCAGCGCGGGGGACGCGATGGCGACGGCCGCTTCGGCGGTCGGCTGGCGCCGGGCGGGCATCGCCGGAGCCGCCATAGGCGTGATCGCAGCCGGGGCGGCGGCCGGTGTCGCGGTCGAGCGGATGACCGTCGGCCGGGGCATGCGCAGGCGGGCCAGGCTGGCGCTGGACGCCTCGGGGCCGTACGGCTCGCTGCGCGGCATGCCCGGCCGGGCCGCAGCCGACGACGGCACCGAGCTGTACTACGAGACCGACGAGGTCGGACCGGACGGCGGTACGGGCGCGGGCGCCGGCCCGGGTGCGTTCTCCGGGCCCGCCGGTACCGGACCGCGCAGACGCCGTCTTTTCGGCCGCAAGGTCCCCGGGCCCGTCACCGTCGTCTTCAGCCACGGCTACTGCCTCAGCCAGGACTCCTGGCACTTCCAGCGGGCGGCGCTGCGCGACCTGGTGCGCACCGTGCACTGGGACCAGCGCAGCCACGGCCGGTCCGAGCGCGGCCGGGCCCAGGCGCAGGGCGTGACCGTCGGGATCGACCAGCTCGGCCGCGATCTGAAGGCGGTGATCGACGCGGCGGCCCCCGAGGGGCGGCTGGTACTGGTCGGGCACTCGATGGGCGGCATGACGATCATGGCGCTCGCCGAGCAGTACCCGCAGCTGATCCGGGAGCGGGTCGCCGCCGTCGCCTTCGTCGGTACGTCGAGCGGGAAGCTCGGCGAGGTCAGTTTCGGGCTGCCGGTCGCGGGTGTGAACGCCGTGCGGCGGGTGCTGCCCGGGGTGCTGAGGGCGCTCGGCTCACAGGCCGAGCTGGTGGAGCGGGGGCGGCGGGCGACCGCCGATCTCTTCGCCGGGCTCATCAAGCGGTACTCGTTCAGTTCCCGGGACGTGGACCCGGCGGTCGAGCGGTTCGCCGAGCGGCTCATCGAGTCCACACCGATCGATGTGGTCGCGGAGTTCTACCCGGCCTTCACCGAGCACGACAAGAGCACGGCGCTGCCCGCGTTCCGTGACGTGCCGGTGCTGATCCTGGCGGGCGACAAGGACCTGGTGACACCCAGCTCGCACAGCGAGGCGATCGCCGACCAGCTGCCGGACGCGGAGCTTGTCATCGTGCCGGACGGCGGGCATCTGGTGATGCTGGAGCACCCGGAGACGGTGACCGACCGGCTGGCGGACCTGCTGGTACGGATCGGAGCCGTACCGGCAGCGGCTAACGTTGGCGGGCATGGAAGCACCGCACAACAGCCCGGCAGCTGAAACCGCGCACACTCCGGCGGTCATGACCGCACAGGCCCAGGTCACCGCCCGTTTCGATGTCACGTCCGCCGAACAGATGCAGGCGCTGGGCCGCCGTCTCGCCGGTCTGCTGCGCCCCGGCGACCTCGTGATGCTCAGCGGCGAGCTCGGCGCAGGGAAGACGACACTGACCCGGGGGCTCGGCGAGGGTCTCGGGGTGCGCGGCGCCGTCACCTCTCCCACCTTTGTGATCGCCCGCGTCCATCCGTCCCTGAGCGGGGGTCCGGCGCTCGTCCATGTCGACGCGTACCGGCTGGGCGGCGGCCTCGACGAGATGGAGGACCTGGACCTCGATGTGTCGCTGCCGGAGTCGGTGGTGGTCGTGGAGTGGGGCGACGGCAAGGTCGAGGAGCTCTCGGACGACCGGCTGCAGGTGCTGATCCACCGCGCGGTCGGGGACACGGACGACGAACGGCGCTCGGTCACGCTGGTCGGGATCGGGGAGCGCTGGTCAGGACTGGGGGCGGCGCTGGAAGCCGGCCGCTGAGAGTACCGACACGTTTCCGACAGGCTGTCGGTAAATTGTTGCGCGGGGCGGGTTGGGCGTGGTCACATGGATGCCGAGAGCTGGTTAGGTCTGCCTAACCACGCCTTCCACCGGAGCCCAGGAGGCATCCATGCCGACGCCCGAGCGTGAAGCGCAGCCGCAGCCGCCAGTGACGTCCGCGGTGTCGATGAAGGATCTGCTGGCGGCCTGCGCCGCGGCGACCGCGGTCTCGACGCCGCCGTCGGAGGAACGGCAGGAGCGGCACGAGCCCCAGGAGCAGCAGGGGCCCCAGGGGTGTGACGAGGAGCGCGACGCCGCCTGAGGTCTTTCGTCCGGATGGGGCCGGATCGAGGAGCGGCCCGCCTCGGAGCGGTCGGCGTCGCCTCGGTGCATGCAGCCGCAAGGCGCAGGAAGAAGCCCACGCGAAGGGCGTCCCCCGATGTTTTGACGGCCCTTGAGGGCCACGGGGGAGTCGGCGACCGACGACAAAAAACGCCGCAGAGGTGCGTGCCGACCCCGGCCCGATCCGAACGAGAGGCCCCGGGCCGCCCGTACCCGGTGGCGTTACGGGACGACGACCACCTTGGCGCCGACCGTCGCGAACCTCCACATCGCGTCGCCGTCCGCGCGCTTCATCCGCACCCCGCCGGTCTTCAGCGTCGGGTCCGGGCTCTCCATCGAGCCGTCCTGTGCCGCGCTGAACCCCACGGGCACATCCCCGTCGGCCATCGCGAACCGCACCACGTGCTCGATCAGCACGCCGTCCGAGCCCTTGATCGAGCCCGAGCGCGAACCCACCTGGTAGACCCCGGGCCGTGGGCTCAGGGCACTCGGCATGACGGCGAAGGTCCGGGTCACTTTCCCCCGCGCGTCGACCAGCCACACACGCCGGTCGCCCAGTGCGTACACCACCCGCGCCCCGGTCCCGGATTCGGCGGGAAGCGCGGTCGGACGCTCCTTGTCCTTCGGCTTGTCGTGGCCGACGGCGGGGGCGCTGCTGGACGCCTCCGGCTTGGGGACGGCGACGGAGTCGGGGGCGTTCGCCGATGCCTGGTAGGCCAGGAAGCCGACCGCGACGAGTGCCGCCGCGGTGAGCCCGGCCACGATTCCCGAGCTGCCCCTTGCCACCGTGCGTGCCCCTTTCGCCGACGTCCGTATGTCGTACAAGCGTTTACGTCGTACCCGCGTCTCCCGGTGACGGTAGCAGCAGGCGCCGGTGGGAACGGGATGCCGTACGGGGCGCCATGGAGCCGTCGGCGGAGCCGTAGGCTGTTTGCGTGCTCTTGCTCGCCGTGGATACCGCCACCCCCGCCGTCACCGTCGCCCTGCACGACGGGAACTCCGTCGTCGCCGAGTCTGGCCAGGTCGATGCCCGAAGGCACGGGGAGCTGCTGCTGCCCGCCGTCGACCGGGTCCTCGCCGAGGCCGGGGTGAAACTCGATGCCGTGACCGGCGTGGTCGTGGGCGTCGGCCCCGGCCCGTACACCGGTCTCCGGGTCGGTCTTGTGACGGCCGCGACGTTCGGCTCGGTGCTCTCCGTGCCGGTCCACGGGCTGTGCACGCTGGACGGTCTCGCGTACGCCGCCGGGCAGGGCGGACTGGAGGGCCCGTTCGCCGTGGCGACGGACGCCCGCCGCAAGGAGGTCTACTGGGCGCGGTACGAGGATCCCCGTACCCGCGTCGGCGAACCCGCCGTCGACCGGCCCGCCGACATCGTCGAGCAGCTCGCCGGGCTCCCGGTGGTCGGGGCGGGCGCGGCGCTCTACCCCGACGCGTTCCCGGACGCCCGCGGTCCCGAGCACGTCAGCGCCGGGGCGCTCGCGGCGCTGGCCGCCGAGCGGCTCGCCGCGGGAGCGGAGCTGCTGCCGCCGCAGCCGCTGTATCTCCGCCGGCCCGACGCCCAGGTCCCGAAGAACTACAAGGTGGTCACCCCGAAGTGACGAGCCCGACTGCCGTGCTGCGTGAGATGCGCTGGTGGGACATCGACCCGGTGCTGCAGCTCGAACACGAGCTGTTCCCGGAGGACGCCTGGTCGGCCGGCATGTTCTGGTCCGAGCTGGCGCACGCCCGCGGGCCGCAGGCCACCCGCCGCTATGTCGTCGCCGAGGCCCCGGACACCGGACGCATCGCCGGGTACGCCGGACTCGCCGCCGCCGGTGACCTCGCCGACGTCCAGACGATCGGCGTCACCCGCGACCACTGGGGCGGCGGGCTGGGCTCCGAACTCCTCACCGATCTGCTGAAGCACGCCACGGCCTTCGAGTGCGCGGAGGTGCTCCTCGAAGTCCGGGTCGACAACACGCGTGCGCAGAAGCTGTACGAACGCTTCGGCTTCGAACCGATCGGCTTCCGCCGCGGCTACTACCAGCCGGGCAACATCGACGCACTCGTCATGCGCCTCCACGTACAAGAACCCGCACCAGAGCACGTACAGGAAACTGGAACTGACTGATGGCTGACGAACCGCTCGTACTCGGCATCGAGACCTCCTGCGACGAGACCGGCGTCGGCATCGTCCGCGGTACGACGCTGCTCGCGGACGCTGTCGCGTCCAGCGTCGACACCCACGCCCGCTTCGGCGGCGTCGTCCCGGAGATCGCCTCCCGCGCGCACCTGGAGTCGATGGTCCCCACCATCGAACGCGCCCTGAAGGAAGCGGGCATCAGCGCCCGCGACCTCGACGGCATCGCCGTCACCGCGGGTCCCGGGCTGGCGGGCGCGCTGCTCGTCGGCGTCTCCGCGGCGAAGGCGTACGCGTACGCCCTGAACAAACCGCTGTACGGGGTGAACCACCTCGCCTCGCACATCTGCGTCGACCAGCTGGAGCACGGCCCGCTGCCCGAGCCGACGATGGCGCTGCTGGTCAGCGGCGGCCACTCCTCGCTGCTGCTCGCGCCGGACATCACCAACGACGTACGGCCTCTGGGCGCGACCATCGACGACGCGGCGGGCGAGGCGTTCGACAAGATCGCCCGGGTGCTGAACCTCGGCTTCCCCGGCGGCCCCGTCATCGACCGGCTGGCGAAGGAGGGCGATCCGAAGGCGATCGCGTTCCCGCGCGGACTGAGCGGCTCGCGCGACCCCGCGTACGACTTCTCCTTCTCCGGTCTGAAGACGTCCGTCGCCCGCTGGATCGAGGCGAAGCGGGCCGCGGGCGAGGAGGTGCCGGTACGGGACGTGGCGGCGTCCTTCCAGGAGGCCGTCGTCGATGTGCTCACCCGGAAGGCCGTCCGGGCCTGCAAGGACGAGGGCGTCGACCACCTGATGATCGGCGGCGGCGTCGCGGCCAACTCGCGGCTGCGGGCGCTCGCCGAGGAGCGCTGCGAGCGGGCCGGCATCCGGCTGCGGGTGCCGCGGCCCGGACTGTGCACGGACAACGGGGCGATGGTCGCGGCGCTGGGCGCCGAGATGGTGGCGCGCAACCGTTCCGCGTCCGATCTGGAACTGTCGGCGGACTCGTCGCTGCCGGTGACGGACACGCATGTGCCGGGCAGCGTGCACGACCACGACCATGTGCACGAGATCAGCAAGGACAACCTGTACTCATGACCGTCGCCCTCATGTGGGAGGCCCGGGCCGTGGACGGCCGGGGCGCCGAACTGCTGGAGTGGGCCCGGGCGCGCACCGGTGAGCTGGCGGACGAGCCGCTGCGGTACGAGCTGCTGCGCGCCCCGCAGGACCGGGTGCTGGTCATCACCTGGTGGGAGGCGGCATACGGCGCCGAGTTGCCCGAGCTGCCCGAACCCGCAGCCGAGTTGATCACCAGGGCGGTGCACCGATGGCGGTTCGAGGTGGCCGGCGGCTCCGTCGGCGGAACATGAGAAAACTCAAGGGATCCTGAGATTTTCCGAAGGGAAACCGAACAACGGTTCCCTTCGTAATAATTCGGACTTACGTTCCTCGACGTGACCCGAGAGAAGAGACGCCGCCCCCGCCCGCTCAGGGCGGCCGCCGCGGTGATCGGCTGCGTGCTGGTGCTCGCCGCGGCCGGAGCGGGGTTCGCAACTGCTGTGCACGCAAGCCGCTTTGTGCAGATGGCCACGATTGAGTGAACGGTGTCACAAGCTGCGGGTATGTCCGGCGGGGTGTGCGTAACGTATTCGGTGCGATCTGGGACGCCGGGTGTGGCGTCAGCAGTCGGGGCCCCCGTGTCACCAGCGAGATGGTTCGGGGCCTCCCCGTCGCCTCCGGCCACACCCACATGGCCAGGTCGTAGGGATTCCGCCCGCCCGGGACGGACCGCATACGGGATATGCGTCGCCGACCGGGACGCGAAAGCGGAGGACCAGCGCGCCCAAGACCGTTCGGGGCGTGCCAGTGAGCCAGGACTTACTCCTGCTCACTGCCCAGGAACGGTGGGCGTACTGGCATCTGAACCAGAACATCCACAGTATGGACATCGACCGTGCCCTGGGCGCGACCGCCCGGCCAGGGCACGGTCGATGTCCCGGGCACGACGCCGTCGGCCGCGGCCTCCGCACCCCCGCTCCCACCGGCGCGCTGAATACCCTGGTCCTCGGTTCGGGCTCGCGCAGCGGCAAGGAGAACTCCGTGCTCGGCGGCAGTGACAGCTCCCACGCCCGCTCCGATACAGCGGTGGTCGTCCACCTGGTTAGCGACCGGAACATTCGGACGGCGGCGACCTGGGCCGGATCAAGCTCCAGCAACAACTGGTCGAGGCGCTGCTGGAGCAGGCCGGGACAACCGATCCACTGACCGACCCGGTCGGCCTGTATACGATGGCGCACGCGTTCACCGGCAGCCTCACCACGGACACCGGCCTCGACTCGCTCGGCGAGCTGAGAGACCTGGCGCAGAGCCTGGGCGCCATCCCCGCGACCGGGCTGACCACGGTCACCATGCCCGTCGTCACCGCCCCGTCCGACCCCAACCGGGTGGTGGCGCGGGAACCGGCCGCGAGCAAGCTGTGGGCGTCCCTGCGGTAGTCCGGAAAAGCCTCCCGGAAACTTCTTCAATTTCTTCGGGGGAGTGTGTCGATTGCGACGTCTCCCGTTCGACGCAAGGGTGAGAGGCAGGGAAAGCCCCCGCCCTCCCGTACCGATGGAGTCACCATGCCGCGCTTCCTGTCGATGATCCGCATCGATGAGCAGAACCTCCCCTCCGAGGCCCCCGACCCCGACTTCGAGGCGCGCATGGGCGCGCTGTTCGAGGAGATCACCAAGGCCGGGGTCATGCTGGAGACCGCCGGGCTCACCCCCACCTCGCAGGGGACCCGGGTCACCTGGGAGGACGGCAAGCTGAGCTACACCGACGGGCCCTTCACCGAGACGAAGGAAGTCGTCGGCGGCTACGCCATCACCCAGTGCAAGGACATGGCCGAGGCGCTGGAGTGGACCAAGCGGTTCCTGGAGATCCACCCGAAGAACTGGACCGTCACCTCCGAGGTCCGCGAGATCGCCGAGAGCTGACGGCCTGGTGCGCGACAGCGAGCCCGCTCGCTGTCGCGCACCAGGCCGTAAGGGGTGTCCCGGGCCGTGCTTGCTGCGCCCCGGTACGGCTGCTCTGATGGGTGGCCGTGACGGAAGCAAGCGCGACGCAGGCGGTCGAGGCGGTATTCAGGATCGAGTCCGCGCGGATCATCGCCGGTGTCACCCGCATCGTGCGGGACGTCGGCATCGCCGAGGAGCTCGCGCAGGACGCTCTGGTCGCCGCGCTGGAGCAGTGGCCGGAGTCGGGTGTCCCGGACAGACCGGGCGCCTGGCTCATGGCCACCGCCAAGCACCGCGCGATCGATCTCGTACGCCGCAGGGAGACGTACGCGCGGAAGCTGGCCGAGGTCGGGCGGAGCCTGGAGGACGTGCCGCCGCCCGAGCCGGGAGACTTCAACAGCACCGAGGACCCCCACCACATCGACGACGACCTGCTGCGGCTGATCTTCACCGCCTGCCACCCCGTGCTGTCGACCGAGGCCCGGATCGCGCTCACCCTGCGGCTGCTCGGCGGACTCACCACCGACGAGATCGCGCGAGCCTTCCTGGCGTCCGAGCCGACTGTCGCCCAGCGCATCGTCCGCGCGAAGCGCACCCTGGGCCGGGCGGGCGTCCCCTTCGAAGTGCCGTACGGCCCCGAGCGCGCGGCCCGGCTCGACTCCGTCCTCGAAGTCATCTATCTGATCTTCAACGAGGGTTATTCGGCCACCGCGGGCGACGACTGGCTGCGCCCGGCGCTCTGCGAGGACGCGCTGCGGCTGGCCCGGGTGCTGGCCGGACTGATGGACAAGGAGCCCGAAGTGCACGGCCTGGTGGCCCTGTTGGAACTCCAGGCGTCCCGCGTCGCGGCCAGGACCGGGCCGGACGGTGCGCCCGTGCTGCTCGCCGACCAGAACCGGTCCCGCTGGGACCGGCTGCTGATCCGGCGCGGATACGCGGCCCTGGAGCGGGCGAACGCGGCGGGCGACGCACCGGGCCCCTACGCCCTGCAGGCCGCGATCGCCGCGTGCCACGCCCACGCGGTGACGTACGAGGAGACGGACTGGAGGGTCATCGCCACGCTCTACGGGCTGCTGCTGAAGGCGGCCCCGTCGCCGGTCGTCGAGCTGAACCGGGCGGTCGCCGTCTCGATGGCGCAGGGGCCGGAGGCGGGGCTCGCGCTGGTCGACGCCCTGGCCGGGGACCCGGCGCTGAGGGCGTACCACCTGCTGCCGAGTGTGCGCGGCGATCTGCTGGCGCGGCTCGGGCGCACGGACGAGGCACGCGCGGAGTTCCGGCGGGCGGCGGACCTGACCCGTAACGCGCGCGAGCGGGCGCTGTTGCTGGCCCGGGCGGAGAAGGAATCCGGCGCGGAGCGATGAGTTTCCGCGGCCCGCCCGGTCCACCATGCACAGTCAACGCCCGTACGGACAACCGAGGAGCAGGCCATGCAGAAGATCAAGACCTTCCTGTGGTTCGACAGCCAGGCCGAGGAGGCCGCGCACTTCTACGTCTCCGTCTTCGGCGGCGACTCGAAGGTGCTCGGCGTGTCGCACTACACCGAGTCGTCGCCCGGCGAGCCGGGCACCGTCATGACCGTCGACTTCCGGCTGGCCGGCCAGGAGTACGTGGCGCTCAACGGCGGTCCGCAGTTCCCGTTCACCGAGGCGATCTCGCTCGCCGTCGACTGCGAGACGCAGGCGGAGGTCGACGAGCTGTGGGACAGGCTCACCGACGGCGGCGAGGAGAGCCAGTGCGGCTGGCTCAAGGACAAGTACGGGCTGTCCTGGCAGATCGTCCCGCGCGGGCTGTCCGAGGCGCTCTCCCACCCCGACCCGGCCAAGGCGGACCGGGCCATGAAGGCCATGCTCGGCATGAAGAAGCTCGACATCGAGGCGCTGCGCAACGCCTGACGGCGCCCGTGCCGCCCGGCCGGGTGCGCGACACGTGCCTCAAGGCCGCCCCGGTGATCGGCAACTGACGGGCCATGGGCGGGAATCGGTCAACCGGCCGACCGGGCTGTACGCCACTGAGGTGGCCCGGGTCGCGCGGGCGCATCGGCCGGTCCGGCAGCCTCGTTGACCGCGTGACCGGGGCGCATGAGGCGCCCGTCGCGAGAGGAGCCATCATGTCCGACCAGTACGACTACAGCCCCGAGTCGGGGGCGGGCGGCGACGGCGCCGACGACTTCGAGTACGACGGCGCGGACGCCGGGTTCGACGGGTACAGCGAGTACCCGGACGGCCGGTCGGACAGCTGAGACCGGACGGAACGGGCGGAATCCCCGACGCCACCGGTCCCGCCCGTCCCGTACACCGTTGCGGCCTCACCTCATCGGACGAGCGCCGTCGCGATCCCGTCGGTCGCGGCGATCAGCCACTCCGGGTCGCCGTACAGCCGTCCCCAGTGGGCCGCCGTCACCGCACGCGCCTGCGCCCAGCGGCGCACCCGGTCGCGGTCCAGCTCGGCGGCGTCCGCGAAGAGCGAGACGCGGCGCTGCAGCGTGGCGTCCAGGGTGTCGAGGCGGCCGCGGAGCAGCGTGATCCCGTCGTACGCCGGGTCACCCACCCAGCCCTTGGGGTCGATGGCCAGCCAGGGCTCGCGTGCGCCGGCGATCACGTTGCCGTAGTTCAGATCGCCGTGGACGAGGGTGTCCGGCTGCTCGCGGCCCAGTTCCCGTACGGTCGCCAGCGCCGCGTCGGTGACGTACCGCGGCAGGGGCCGGGCCAGCCGTCCGACGTGTTCGCGGATCTCCTGCTCCCACGCGTCGGACCGGTCGGCGAGCCGGGGCAGTCCGGGCGGGGCCGGGACCGCCAGCCTGCGCACCACACGGCCGGCCGCGGTCACCGCCGCGTCGAGGTCGTCGAGACCGGCGAGGGTGTCGGGCCCGGCCCGTTCCAGCAGCATCGCGAACCGCTCGTCGTCCCGCTCGTACAGGGCGACGGCTCCGCGCCCGCGCCACACCGCGAAGGCGTCCGGCTCATGGATGTTGCCCGGGTGGGGGAACGACACCTTCAGCACGGCGCGGGACCCGTCGTACCGCCGAGCGGGAACGACGATCCCGACCTGGCCGTGCAGGACCGGTCCGGTGTCCACGGCGCAGTCCCAGCGCCGCAGCAGCTCGTCGACCAGCCCCGGCAGCGACTCCACCCAGGCCCGGCCGCGTGCGCCTTCCCGGCCGACCGTGGTCCGCTCGAAGTCCGCCGGTATCGCGATCATCCGGACAGCCTACGGAGCGCCGCTAGCGGATCTCGCTCGCCGTCCGGCGGTAGGTCGAGCGCCGGTCCGTGATGTCCGCCCAGAGGTCCCCGTACACGTTCCTCATGACCCCCGGCTCCCGCAGGAAGTCGTGCGGAAAACCGAGCGGTACCTCGCTCGCCGCGTCGAGCCGGTGCACCGCGGCGGCGTCGAGCGCGACATCGACACCGGCGAGATTGTCGACGAGCTGGCTCACCCTGGTGGCGGCGACGATCGGGATGATGTTCCCGGGCCGCCCGCGCAGCCACGCCAGCGCCACCTGCGCCGGGCTCCAGCCGCCCTGCTCGGCGACCTCCAGCACCGCGGTGAGGACCTCCTCCTCCCGGCGATCGGCCCGGTTGTCGAAGGCGGGCGCGTCCAGCCGGCCCGTTTCGCCGCGGCGGTACTTCCCGGTGAGCTTGCCTGCGGCGAGCGGGCTCCACGCCAGGACGGCTTGGTCGAAGGCGCGGGCCTGCGGCAGCAGTTCGCGTTCCGGGGTGCGCTCCAGCAGGTTGTACCGCAGCTGCGAACCGGCGAACGAGGTCCAGCCCCGCAGCTCGGCCATGGTGTTCGCCTGCGCGATCTCCCACGCCGCCCAGTCCGACACCCCGAGATAGAGCACCTTGCCGGACCGTACGAGGTCGTCGAGGGCGCGCATGACCTCCTCGACCGGGGTGAAGTTGTCCCGTGCGTGCACCCACAGCACGTCGATGCGGTCGGTACGCAGCCGGGCGAGGCTCGCCTCCACCGACCGGACCAGGTTCTTCCGGTGATTGCCCGCCGCGTTCGGATCGCCCGTGCGGGTGGCGCAGCTGTATTTCGTGGCGAGTACGAACCGGTCCCGGCGGCCTTGGAGCAGCTCGCCGAGGATCGTCTCCGAGCTGCCGTTGGTGTAGTTGTTGGCGGTATCGATGAAGTTGCCGCCCGCGTCCGCGTACGCGTCGACGATCCGGGCGCTGGTCTCCTTGTCCGCGCCCCATCCCCAGTCCTCGCCGATGGTCATGGCGCCGAGGCTCAGCTCGCTCACCCGCAGGCCGGTCCGGCCGAACAGTGTGTACTGCACAGTGTTCTCCCTCGGTACGTGCGTGCTTCCGGTCAGCCGGTCGCATTCGGACGTTACGAGCTGGAGCGCGCTTCAACGCAAGCCACGCCGAACCGTGCCCGCACCCGGTCGGTAGGCTCGGGCCCATGTCCCGCCGCACACTGTTGCCGCCGCCCCCTCCGCCTGTCGAGATACGTTCCTGGCCCGACAGGGAAGCCCTGCTCGCCGACCGGGCGTTCGTCCTCGGCGAGCTGGTCACCATGCATGTGGGGCGCGGCCGGCTGGCGCTGCTGTGGCTGTGGGGCGCCCTGTGCGCGCTCGGCTGGTCGCTGGTGGGGACCGCGATGCTCACGTTCGAGGAGTCGTACGACATCTTCGGTGCCGTCCTCGGCGTCGTCCTCGCCGCCCTGGGCGCCTGCTGCGTCGTGCCGTCGGTGGTCTTCGTCGTCGTCGGTCTGCGCCGCGACCGGCAGATCCGCCGACTGCTCGACGCCTGGGGCGAGTTGGACCGCGATCCGGAAGGCGACATGCGGCTGCGGGCCTCCGGTGCGAGCCTCGCCTGGATGCTCTCGTCGTTCGCGCTGTGTGCGGTCGGGCTGTACGCCTGCGTGGCCGTCCCGGCAGGTGCGGAGGCCCCCGAGGACACCTACGGTGCGGTCGCCCTCGTCATGGGGCTCGGGATGATCGGCTGGCTGCTCGGTCTGATCGGCGTCACCAAGGCGTTCGCGCACCGCCGTTGGGTGCTGAGGGTGCTTGTCGGGGCGCCCGGGCCGCTGTTCTCCGTCCGCGGCGGTGCTCACCGCTGAACCCGCCTCTATTCTGGCCGCGTAGCAGGATCCGCGCAGGGGGAGGGGTCACATGGAGTGGTACTGGTGGGTGCTCATCATCTTCTGGACCGGTGGCTTCGGATGGGCGGTCGACAACGTCCGTACGGCGCTGCGCAACCGGCACACCCGCAAGCTGGAACTGCTGGAGGCGGGCAAACAGGAACGCCTGGCCGTCGAGGCGGCGAACCGGCCGCCGGAGCCGATCTGTGGCTGCACGCACCACCTTGCCAAGCATGACAAGCAGGGCAAGTGCCATGAGCGGGTCGAGGTGCCGACGGCCTGGGACGAGAGCAAGAACCCGGTCCGCTTCGAAGCCGGGCAGTGCAACTGCCAGCAGTACGTGGGTCCGCAGCCGCTCTCCCAGGTGTACGCCGACGACCTGACCGACCTGGCCTAGTGCCCCTCCCGGCACGCTTTGCCCCGGGGCAGACATGGCCGGTCACGGCACTAGGAGCTCGCACGCGTGTCGGGCCGCACGGGGTGGCCGATCAGCATGGTCGGTGCCCCGGCGACCCGGGTCAGGAACACGGTCGCCGCGTTCGGGCCCTGGAGCTTCATCTTCCGGCGCAGCTCCTCCGGTTCGACGGCCGAGCCCCGCTTCTTGACGGTCAGGACGCCGACCTTCCGCTCCCGCAGCAGCGCCTTCAGCTTCTTCAGGTTGAAGGGCAGTTGGTCGGTGATCTCGTACGCGGAGGCGTAGGGGGAGTCGTACGGCTCGTCGCTCGTGACGTACGCGATCGTCTCGTCGACCAGCCGGCCACCCGATTGCTCCACGACGTGGGCGACCAGATGGGCGCGGATGACGGCGCCGTCCGGCTCGTACAGATAGCGGCCCACCGGTCCGACGGGCGGGGCGGGCAGTGCGGCCGGGGCCGACAGGGTCGCGCCCGCCGGGAGCAGTGTGGCGCGGTACGAGCCCGGGGCGAACCCTTCGCCGAACCAGAGCACCGCCTCCTTCACATCGCCGGCGTCCGAGATCCACTCCGCCTCCGCCTGCGCCGGGATCGCCTCGTGCGGGATGCCGGGGGCGATCTTCAGCGCGGCACGGGGGGCCGTCAGCGCGGCGGCAATCGCCCAGGAGAGCGGCGGCGAGTACGCCTCGGGGTCGAAGATCCTGCCGCGTCCGCCGCGCCGGGCCGGGTCGACGAAGACCGCGTCGTACGCGGTCGTGTCGATCTCGGTGACATCGGCGCAGCGCACCTCGATCAGGGTGTCGAGACCGAGTGCGGCGGCATTGGCGCGGGCCACCTCGGCGGTCAGCGGGTCGCGGTCCACGGCGAGGACGGAGATGCCCGCGCGGGCGAGGGCGAGGGCGTCGCCGCCGATCCCGCAGCAGAGGTCGGCGACGCTGCGTACGCCCGCTTCGGCGAAGCGCCGGGCGCGGTGGGTGGCGACCGAGGTGCGGGTCGCCTGCTCGACGCCGTTCGGGGTGAAGAACATCCGGTACGCGTCCTCGGCGCCGAACTTCGCCACCGCCCGCTGCCGCAGCCGTGCCTGCCCCAGCGCCGCCGACACCAGCGGGGCCGGATGGCTGCGGCGCAGCCGGGTCGCGGTGGCGAGCTCCTGGGAGGGGTCGTACGTCCGCAGCTCGGCGAGGAGTGCCTCGCCCTCGGGCGTGCGCAGGGCCGTGAAGGCGGCGAGCGGGTCGGTCGGGTCGGTCGGGTCGGTCGGATCGAAGGCGTTCACCGGGCCATTGTGAGCTAGCCGGGGGACCGCGCGGGCCCTGCGGAGGTGTCGGCGCCAGTGGCCGAGCAGCCACTGACAGTATGCGAAACCATGCAGCTTGTACGACAAAAGGAAGATTTAACCGAGCAGGGGCATGGGTCGGCCCTGATGCGGCGCGGGCCGGCCATCACGGAGAAGGGATACGCCGTGGCCCGGCTGGAGGACTACGCATGAGGAGGGCGCACCGACTGCTCGCCGGACTGCTGGCAACCGGTGCGCTCCTGACCGCCACCGCCGGGTGCGCGCAGTCGGTCGACCCGATCGAACGGCTGGGCCGGAAGGCCGCGCAGAAGGTGAGCCGGCCGCACCGGACGCCGAGTCCGGGACCGGCGGCGGGGGCGGAGTCGGAGCGGCGGGCGGGTGTGCGGGGCGATCACGGGGCCGCGGGGTCGACGGTCGTCGGCTCCTGCGGTCGGCCGGGTCGGCTGCCGGAGACCGGGCCCACGGGGTTGTCCTCGCCGCTGAGGCACTGGTGGCCGGACCGGCTGGGACCGTCCGGCGGAGCGGGCATCGGTACGGGCTGCGAGCGGCGGTAGTCGACGTGCCCGCTCCGCACCGTCACGAGGCACGGTGCGATCGCGGCGAAGGCCTGGACCGGGCCCGGGGCCGGTTCGCGCGCAGTGGTGCGACGCCGATCGCGACGACCACCGGGGTGAGCACTCCGAATGCGATCACGGCCCTGTTCATCGGCGGTGGTTCGGCCGCCTCGAGCGGGTCGGCGCAGGAGGCGGCCCGCCCCGGCCGTCCGGAACGTGACGGTCGGACAGACCGCCGCCCGGAGGAGCCGCCAGGGGCGGAACCGGAGCGATGTCGAGACCTGCCCCGACAGCCGGCGCCGACGCGGGGGCGCGACGTCCGGCATCTCCCCGCCGTCGTACGGAACGGAGCGGTCCGTCCCTGCGTTCCCCGTGCGTCGCCCCACCGGGACAGTCCGGTGCAGTGACGCCACGACCGGACTGAATTGGCACTCCGCTTGACCGAGTGCTAATCGCGGTCATAGTGTCAGCTCTGGCACTCCCCGCTGGAGAGTGCCAGCAGTACTGTGCGACCGGCAGGTCCGGCACCCGCGACGACGGACCCACCTGATCGCCACCCCAGACAGTTAACCCCGCAGTTAACCCCGAGATCTCCGAAGGGGGAGGCCGGATCGTGACGACCACCAGCTCCAAGGTTGCCATCAAGCCGCTTGAGGACCGCATTGTGGTCCAGCCGCTCGACGCCGAGCAGACCACGGCCTCTGGCCTGGTCATCCCGGACACCGCCAAGGAGAAGCCCCAGGAGGGCGTCGTCCTGGCCGTGGGCCCGGGTCGCTTCGAGAACGGCGAGCGCCTGCCGCTCGACGTCAAGACCGGTGACGTCGTGCTGTACAGCAAGTACGGCGGCACCGAGGTGAAGTACAACGGCGAGGAGTACCTCGTCCTCTCGGCCCGCGACGTGCTCGCGATCATCGAGAAGTAATTCACACACGTTTGCTTCCGTTCTGCGCCCCTGGTCCCCTGCGAGATAACAAGCCGGGCGGTCAGGGGCGCAGTTCGTTCGAGAGGACAGTTCAGCTCCCATGGCGAAGATTCTGAAGTTCGACGAGGACGCCCGTCGCGCCCTTGAGCGCGGCGTCAACAAGCTTGCCGACACGGTCAAGGTGACGATCGGCCCCAAGGGCCGCAACGTCGTCATCGACAAGAAGTTCGGCGCTCCCACCATCACCAACGACGGTGTCACCATCGCGCGCGAGGTCGAGCTCGACGACCCGTACGAGAACCTCGGTGCCCAGCTGGTGAAGGAGGTGGCGACCAAGACCAACGACGTAGCGGGTGACGGCACCACCACCGCCACCGTGCTCGCCCAGGCGCTCGTCCGCGAGGGCCTGCGCAACGTTGCCGCGGGTGCTTCCCCGGCCGCCCTGAAGAAGGGCATCGACGCCGCGGTCAAGGCTGTGTCCGAGGAGCTCCTCGCGACCGCCCGCCCGATCGACGACAAGTCCGACATCGCCGCCGTGGCCGCGCTCTCCGCGCAGGACTCGCAGGTCGGCGAGCTCATCGCGGACGCGATGGACAAGGTCGGCAAGGACGGTGTCATCACCGTCGAGGAGTCCAACACCTTCGGCCTGGACCTCGAGTTCACCGAGGGCATGGCCTTCGACAAGGGTTACCTGTCCCCGTACATGGTGACCGACCAGGAGCGTATGGAGGCCGTCCTCGACGACCCGTACATCCTGATCCACCAGGGCAAGATCGGCTCGATCCAGGAGCTGCTCCCGCTGCTGGAGAAGGTCATCCAGGCCGGTGGCTCCAAGCCGCTGCTGATCATCGCCGAGGACGTCGAGGGCGAGGCCCTGTCGACCCTGGTCGTCAACAAGATCCGTGGCACCTTCAACGCCGTCGCGGTGAAGGCCCCGGGCTTCGGTGACCGCCGCAAGGCCATGCTCGGTGACATCGCCACCCTCACCGGTGCGACCGTCATCGCCGAGGAGGTCGGCCTCAAGCTCGACCAGGCCGGTCTGGACGTGCTGGGCACCGCCCGCCGTGTCACCGTCTCCAAGGACGACACGACCATCGTGGACGGCGGCGGCGAGTCCGGCGACGTCAAGGGCCGGGTCAACCAGATCAAGGCCGAGATCGACGCCACCGACTCCGACTGGGACCGCGAGAAGCTCCAGGAGCGCCTCGCGAAGCTGGCCGGCGGCGTGTGCGTGATCCGTGTCGGTGCCGCCACCGAGGTGGAGCTCAAGGAGAAGAAGCACCGTCTGGAGGACGCCATCTCCGCGACCCGCGCCGCGGTCGAGGAGGGCATCGTCTCCGGTGGTGGCTCCGCTCTGGTCCACGCCGTCAAGGTCCTCGAGGGCAACCTCGACAAGGCCGGCGACGAGGCCACGGGTGTCGCGGTCGTGCGCCGCGCCGCGGTCGAGCCGCTGCGCTGGATCGCCGAGAACGCCGGCCTCGAGGGTTACGTCATCACCTCGAAGGTCGCCGACCTCGACAAGGGCCAGGGCTTCAACGCCGCGACCGGTGAGTACGGCGACCTGGTGAAGGCCGGCGTCATCGACCCGGTCAAGGTCACCCGCTCCGCGCTGGAGAACGCCGCGTCCATCGCGTCGCTGCTGCTGACGACCGAGACCCTGGTCGTCGAGAAGCCGGCCGAGGAAGAGGCCGAAGCCGGTCACGGCGGCCACGGTCACTCGCACTGACGAGCTGCCACCTCGGCTCACCGCCGCACAAGGCCCCCGTTCCCGCTGTTAGCGATGGGAACGGGGGCCTTCGGCTGTCCTTTGCCGTTGGATCAGTCGAGCGCGCCGAGCTGGCGCATCAGGCCGAGGAGGTCCTCGTGCCACCAGCCTTCCTGGATCCTGCCGTCCTTGAACCGGAAGATCGTGGTGCCCGTCATGGTGCACTGCCTGCCCGTGGGGGCGATTCCCATGAAGTCGCCCTCGTGGGTGCCGGTCCAGGTCCACAGCGTCACGACGTCGTCACCCTCGCAGACCTGCCGGTCCAGGCTGAGGGTGAAGTCGAAGGCCGCGCGCCATCCGATCACGTCGTTCTTCAGGGAGTCGGACCCGATCACCGTGTCCTGTTCCTTCGCGACGTCGTGGTCGATGTAGTCGGGCGCGAACACCTCGTCGATGGCTTCGAGGTTGCCGCCGACGGCGATCTCGTGGAAGAACCGGCGCGACAGTGTCTGGTTCAACTGTTCGTCACGGACCACATCGAGGTCGGTGAAGGTGGGCATTCCGTTGCAGAGCGCCACCATCTCCTGGAAGATCTGGTCGGTCTCCGGCAGCTTCGAGTTCGCCATCGCATCTTCGTACGAAGGGAATTCGACGATCTCGACGTAGTGGGACCCGTCGGTTCGGTCCTTGCCGATGAGGCTGTGCGTGGCCGTCCGGGTGCCCTTGGTCCGTTCGACCCATTCGTCCATGAGGCGGTCCATGTCGTCGAACCGCTCCGTCTTGCAGTCGATTACCTGTACGAATCTCATGGCGTCTCCCGGTCCTACAGTTTGGATGGGATCCTTCCAGTTTAGAGGGCTTTCGACGTTCGGGGCTCAGGCCGAGTGCTGCAGGCTCCCGGCGTGCACGGGGTCCGCGAAGGGCAGGCCGGACGCGAACCGCTCCATCTCGTCGAGTGCCCGGTCGGCCATCCGGTGCAGCTCATCGCCCTGCGAGCCCGCGATGTGCGGGGTGAGCAATACATTCGGCAGCTCGTACAACGGCGAGAGCGCGGGTGGAAGTTCGGGATCCGTCACATCCAGCACCGCGTGCAATCGCCCGCTCCGCAGCTCCGCAAGCAAGGCGTCCTCGTCGATCAGCGACCCGCGAGCCGTGTTGATCAGCGTCGCGCCCGTCGCCATCGCCGCCAGCTGCGCCGCGCCGATCAGATGGTGCGTCTCCGGCAGCTGCGGTGCATGCACGGAGACGACCGAGCTGCGTGCGCACAGCTCGTCCAGCGCCGCGAGCCGTGCGCCCAGCCGGGCCGCCTCCGCCGCGTCGACGTAGGGGTCGTACAGCAGGACGTCCAGGTCGAAGGGGTGCAGCAGCTCGATCACCCGTCGGCCGATGCGGGATGCTCCGATGATGCCGACGGTGCGGCGGTAGTTGCCGGAGCCGGCGAGCTCCTTGAGCCAGTCGTGGTCGGTGCGCAGGGCGGCGTAACGCTGCGCGGTCTGCAGCACCCGCTTGCCCGCGAAAAGGATCGCGGCAAGGGTGAACTCGGCGACGGGCAGCGCATTGGCACCGGCCGCCGAGGTGACGGCGATCCCGCGTTCCCAGCAGGCGTCCGTGATGTGGTGCTTCACGGAACCGGCCGCGTGCACCACGGCCCGCAGCCGCGGTGCGCCGTCCAGAACCTCGGCGGTCAGCGGTGTCGCACCCCAGCAGGTCAACAGCACCTCGGCCTCGGCGAGCGCGGCGGCCGTCTCCGGTGTCGGGGCGGCCAGGTCGTGGGCCACGAAGCGGGGATCCGTACGGGTGAGGGCGGCCAGTCGTGTGCGGTGGCGGTCGGCGAGGAGCCGGTCGGCGATGCCGGGGCCCATCGCCAGCAGGGCTTTCGGCCGGTTGTCAGTGGCGTGGGACATGGTGGAACTCGGACTCCTCAAAGGGCGCTCGGCTCAAGGGGCGGGCGACGGTCACTTGACGCTTCCGGCGGTCAGACCCGCCTTCCAGTGCCGCTGCAGGGAGACGAAGGCGACGATCAGGGGGATCACGGCGAGGAGGGATCCGGTGACGACGAGC
Source organism: Streptomyces sp. NBC_01669 (assembly GCF_026339735.1). Taxonomy (GTDB): domain Bacteria; phylum Actinomycetota; class Actinomycetes; order Streptomycetales; family Streptomycetaceae; genus Streptomyces; species Streptomyces yanii. Next base: position 3,877,995 of record NZ_JAPEQG010000001.1, on the reverse strand, counting down.
GGATAGAAGCTCGGCTCGCCGTGGGTGTTGGTGTTCCAGGAGTACAGACCGAGGCTCAGCGGGAACAGCTTGCGGTCCGACAGCATCACGAGGGGGAGGAAGAAGTTGTTCCAGATCGCGGTGAACTGGAAGAGGAAGACCGTCACGAAGCCCGGCATGACCATGCGCAGCCCGATCGACCAGAAGACGCGCAGCTCGCTGGCTCCGTCGATACGGGCGGCCTCCAGCGCCTCGTTCGGGATGTAGCCGGTGGAGAACACCCGGGCGAGGTAGACGCCGAACGGATTGACGAGGACCGGGATCAGCACCGACCAGTAGGTGTTGACGAGACCGGTCCTGGACGCCAGGAGGTACATCGGCAGGGCGAGCGCGGTGGTCGGGACCAGCACGCCCATCAGTACCAGGCCGAACAGCTTCTCCTTGCCCCGGAATTCGTACTTGTCGAAGGCGTACCCCGCGGCGACACAGATCAGCGAACAGACGACCGCGCCGCCGCCCGCGTAGAAGAGGCTGTTGAGGTACCAGCGGAAGTAGATGCCGTCGCCGTAGGAGGCGAGGTTCGACAGGTTCTCGCCGAGGTTGAAGCCGTCGAAGGAGAACGCGTTGCCCGCGAGCAGACCGCCGGTGTCCTTGGTGGCGGCGGTGACCAGCCAGACGAGAGGGAAGAGCATGTAGACGACCGCGAGGACCAGGAAGCCGTTGACCGCCGTCCTGGACATCCAACGGCTCTTAGGAGCTGAGGAGTTCATGCCTTCCTGCCCTTCCGGCCGGTGAAGCGGGTGACGACGAAGGACAGCAGCGCTGCGGTGAGGGCCAGCAGGATGGAGGCCGCGGCCGCGAGGCCGTAGTCGTTGCGTTCGAAGGCCGCGGTGTACGCGTACATGTTCGGCGTCCAGGTGGAGGAGACGGCGGATCCGGTGCCCTTGTTGAGGATCAGCGGTTCGGTGAACAGCTGCAGCGAGCCGATGACCGTGAACAGGGCGACCATCACGACGGAGGCGCGGATCAGCGGCACCTTGATGCTCAGCGCGATGCGCCAGGCGCCCGCCCCGTCGACCGTGGCCGCTTCGAGCACCGAGCGGTCGATGGCCTGCAGCGCGGCGTAGAAGATCACCATGTTGTAGCCGAGCCATTCCCACAGGGCGATGTTGACGACGGACGGGAGCGCGCCCTCGGGGGAGAAGAAGTCGAAGCCGATGCCGCCGGACTCCATGGCGCTGATGACCGGGCTGAGCTGCGGCGTGTAGAGGTACACCCAGATCAGCGCGGCGATGATGCCCGGCACGGCATGCGGCAGGAAGAGCGCGAGCTGGAAGAACCGGCGGGCGCGGGCCAGCGTGGAGTCCAGCAGCAGGGCGAGGGCGAGGGCCCCGATGAGCAGCAGCGGAATGTAGAAGAGGCAGTATCCGAGGAGTACGCCGAAGCCCTCGCGGAACGCCCGGTCGCCCAGCGCCGCCGCGTAGTTGTCGAGTCCGCTGAAGACGGTCTCGGTGCCGCCGAAGCCCAGGCCGGACTGTTTCTCGGTGAACAGGCTGAGCCAGACCGCGTATCCGATCGGCACCACCATCGCCAACGTGAACAGTACGAAGAAGGGCCCCAGCAGGATGGCGGCGGCTCTGGTCGTCCGGGCGCGGTTCATCAGCCTGCGTCCTCGACCTTCAGGCCGCGCTTCTTCAGCTCGGCGACCGTGGCGTCATGGCCCGCCTTGACCGCGTCGGTGATCGTCGTGCCGCCGGCCGCGACCTTGCCGAACTGGTCCTTGATGGTGGTGTTCGTCGTGCCGGTCGTCGGACCCCAGGTCCAGTCGGGGCCGATGGACGCCGCCGCGTCCTCGAACACCTGGTAGATGTCCTCGCCGCCGTAGAAGTCCGCGTCGAAGGCATTCTTCGCCACCGGACGCAGCTCGGCCGCGGCCGGGAAGGCGCTCGACGTGCCGGACTCGATCCGGGCCTTGATGCCGTCCTCGGTGGTCGACATCCAGGTGGCGAACTCGACCGCGGCCTTCGCCTTCTTGCTGGTCTTCGTCACCGCGAAGGTGGAGCCGCCGAGCATGCCGCTGGCCGGCTTGCCGTCCCAGCTGGGCATCGGGGCGACCGCCCACTTGCCGCTCTGTTCGGGCAGGGTGCCCTTGAGGACGCCCGCGCCCCAGGCGGCGCCGAGATAGCCGACGGTGCCGCCGTTCTTCAGGGAGTTGGTCCACTCGGGGCTGAACGAGGCGTTGGCGCGGATCAGGTCGTCGTCGAGCAGACCCTGCCAGTAGTCGGCGACCTTGTTGGTGGCGGCGTCGGTCGTGTCGACCTTCCAGGTGTCGCCCTCGGCTTTGAACCACTGGGCGCCGGCCTGCCAGGCCATTGCCTGGAACGTGGTCGGGTCGTCGGGGAAGAAGGTGCCGATGCGGGCCTTCTTGTCGGCCTTCTTGATCTTCTCGGCCGCCTTGCGGAACTCGTCCCAGGTGGTGGGGACCTCGACGCCGTACTTCTCGAACAGGTCCTTGCGGTAGTAGAAGGCCTGCGGCGAGGCGTCGAAGGGGACGGCCCAGTTCTTGCCGCCGAGCGTCGTCAGCTCCACCGCCTGCGGCAGCAGCTTCTTCCTGATGTCCTCGGTGAAGTACTGGCCTATGTCCTGGAGCGCGCCCTGACTGACGTACTCCGGAAGCTGCGGGTACTCGATGGACACCAGGTCGGGGGCGTTGCCCGCCTTCACCGCGTTGGAGATCTTGGCGTAGCCGCCCGCGTTGCCGGACGGGATCTCCTCGTACACGACCTTGATGTTTTTGTGCGAGGCGTTGAACGCGTCAACGACCTCCTTGGACCCCTTGGCCCAGCCCCAGAAGGTGATGCTGACGGGCTTGCCGTCGCTTCCGGGGGCGGCGCTGTCGCTGCCGCTGCCGCCGCAGGCCGTGAGTACGGCGAGGGCGGTGGCGGTGCCGGCGAGGGCAAGGGACGTTCTGCTCGAACTGCGGCTCACGGCGAGGCTCCTGAACAGGCGACGACATTGGCGTTGGCCGTGATCCTTGAACCAGTCGTGACCGAAGTCAAGAGCGAAAGATTGATTGATCGAAAAAAGATCAAACAAGTTACGTACGGAAGCGGAAGGTGGGAGCTGCGGGAGAGGGTGCGAGGGCCGGTTACGGGAGGGGTGAACCGCACGAGTCGCGGACCCGCAGCTGCGGCAGCAGCGTCAGATGGCGCCGCGGCGCGCCCGCCCCCTCGCCCAGCCGTTCCACCAGCAGCTCGGTGGCATGCCGGCCCACATCGCGTTTGGGTGGCGCCACCGCCGTCAGCGGCGTGTCGGCGAGCGCCGCCACCTCGTCGTCGTACGCGATCAGCGCCAGGTCGTCCGGCACCCGCACGCCCAGCTCGGCCAGGCGCTGCACCACCTGGATCGCGTCCACGTCGTTGTGGATCAGCGCCGCCGTGGCCACCCCCGGGACGACCGCCTCGCGCAGCGCCTGCACCGCCGCCTCGAAGGCGTCGGGGGCCAGCTCCGCCGGTACGGAATCGATCACGTCCTGCGGTGCCCGCAGCCCCAGCACGGCCAGTGCCTCCGCGTATCCGGACCGCACCGCGATCGCTGTCGGGGAATCGGCGCGGGCCATCAGCAGCGGCGCCCCGTGCCCCAGTTCCACCAGGTGGCGCACGGCGAGCAGTACCCCGTGGGCATGGTCCGAGCAGACCCGGTCCAAGCCGTCCAGCCGTGAGCCCGCGGCGGGCCGGCGCTCCAGCAGCACCGTGGGCACGGGCAGTGAGGCGATCCAGTCGCCGAACGCCGCCGGGTCGCCGGGATGCTGCCAGCCGGGCGCGATCAGCAGGCCCTCGGCGCCCGCCGAGAGCAGCCCCTCGGTGCGCGCGTGGTCCTCCTCGGGCCGGTAGTCGGAGATCCGCAGGATCAGCCGGGCCCCGGCCCGGGCCGCCGCCTCGTGCGCCCCGCGGATGACCTCGGCGAAGTAGTACGTCGCTGAGGGTGCGAGCATGCCGAGGACCAGGCCGCTGCCCGCGCCGGCGGCCGTGCCGGAGGTGGCACCGGGGGTCGCGTGGTCCTGTGGCCAGGAGACCGAGCCGTGCACCCGGTCCAGCAGGCCCCGGCCCGCCAGCTCCTCCACGTCCCGGCGCACCGTGACGGGCGAGACGCCCAGCTGGGAGGCGAGATCGGAGACCCGGGCCGAGCCCCGTTCCCGTACCAGCCCCAGCAGCCGGTCATGACGTTCAGCAGCAGTTTCGCGCACGGCAGCAGTCCCCTCGCAGTGATCCGACCTCGGGATCGACCCTAGTCCAGCGTGATCGAACGATGGCAGTTTCGATCATTCAAACGCAATCCATTGACGTTCGATCAATCCGAGTCCAGGATTCCGGCGATGCCGACTCGACCCTGACTGTTCGTACGGAGGAATTGTGAGACATCGCGTCACCGCCGCAGCGCTCGCGGCCCTGACTGCTGCCGCCGGTGTGACCGTCGCGGGCCAGACGGCCGCGCAGGCCGCGCCCACCGGCCGCACGTTCCATGTCGACTGCTCGGCCGACCCGGCCGGCGCCACCGGCAGCAAGGAGCATCCGTGGACCACCCTGGCCGAGGCCGGCGCCCCCACCTACGGCCCCGGCGACCGGCTGCTCTTCAAGCGCGGCACCACCTGCACCGGCACCCTCGCCCCGCGGGGTGAAGGCTCCGCCCGCGCGCCCTTCACCATTGCCGACTACGGCAGCGGCGAGGCCCGCGCGAAGCTCGACGGCGCGGGCGCCCACGACATCGTCCTGCTCTCCAACACGCAGTACGTGCACCTCGGCGACCTGGAGATCACCAACGCCGCCGCCCCCGGCAGCGAGCGCAACGGGGTCCGGCTGCGCCTGACCGACTACGGCACCGCCCGCGGCTTCAAGATCTCCGGCCTGTACATCCACGATGTGCGCGGAGGCGACTACAAGACGGTCTCCGGCTCCAGCGCGATCCAGATCGCGGTCGAGGGGAAGGCGAAGCCCAGCGCGTACGACGGTCTCGACATCAGCCACAACCGCATCGAGGACGTCGACCGCGAGGGCATCTACTTCAAGTCGACGTTCTCCAAGCGCGATCTGGTCGGCCAGCAGCAGGACCCGAACGTCTACCCGGGGGAGTGGACGCCCAGTACCGGCGTGCGGATCCACCACAACACGCTGAAGTCCCTCGCGGGTGACGGCATGAAGCTCGACACCACCAGCGGCGCCCGCGTCGACCACAACAGGGTCGACGGCTTCCAGCTCCGCTCGCCCTCCGCCAACGCCGGTATCTGGACCTTCAACACCGACGACACGACCATCGAATACAACGAGGTCTCGGGCGGCGGAAACACCCATGACGGCATGTCCTTCGACGCCGACGGCGCCTCGCAGAACACCGTCTTCCAGTACAACTACAGCCACGACAACACCGGTGGCTTCCTGCTGATCTGTCCCTACAGCGGTGCCAAGACCATCGGCACGGTCGCCCGCTACAACGTCAGCCGGAACGACGGCGCGCGCCTCATCCAGAACTGCTGGGGTCCGATCCTCGACACGCAGATCTACAACAACACCTTCCACAACAAGGAGAAGGTGCCCGGCTACCTCGTCCAGGACGACGCCGGAAGCCCCGCCACCACCCAGCACGAACTGTCCATCCGTAACAACATCTTCGTGAGCGAGGGCACCGGCGGCTACGCGTTCAAGAACCCGACCCCCGGGCTCTCCTTCGACCACAACGCGTTCCACGGCATCGACATGACCCGCCCCAACCCCGGCGGTATCACCGAGGACCCGAAGCTGCGGGACGACTTCCGGCTCGGCGAGGGCTCGCCCGCCCTGGCCGCCGGAACCGTCATCGAGAACAACGGCGGCAAGGACTGGTTCGGCAACGAGCTGAAGCCCGGCGCCCCCAACATCGGCGCGTACGCGGGCCGCGGCGTCAAGTAATCCGCACACGGTCCGACCGCCCTACTGCGGACCGTACTTGCGGCCTGTCTTGGAGGTGACCCCTCCGAGCAGGCCGCGCGGCGCCACCTTCACCAGCCCCATCAGCGCCTTGTACCGCGCGTCGGGGATCGACACCGACTTCCCGCGCGCCAGATCCGCCAGCGCCGAGGCGACCAGCTTGTCCGCGTCGAGCCACATCCAGCCCGGAATGTTGTCGGTCCCCATCCCGGCGCGCTCATGGAACTCGGTCCGTACGAAGCCGGGGCACAGCGCCATCAGCCGCACACCCGAACCGGCCAGGTCCTTCGCCGCGCCCTGGGTGAACTGAACGACCCACGCCTTGGACGCGCCGTACGTCCCGCGCGGTACGAACGCCGCCACCGAGGCCACATTGACCACCCCGCCCCGCCCGCGTTCCTTCATCCCCGCCGCGGCAGCCGAGGTCAGCCGCAGCACCGCCTCGCAGTGCACCTTCAGCATCTTCAGCTCGTCCGCCATCGACACATCCAGATAGCGGCCCTTGTTGCCGAACCCGGCATTGTTGATCAGCAGATCGACGGGCTGCCGGTGGTCCGTCAGCCGCGCCTCGACCGAGGCGATCCCGTCGTCCTCGGAGAGGTCGGCGGTCAGCACCTCGGCCTCGATGCCGTGCCGGTCGTGCAGTTCGGTGGCCTGTTCCCGGAGCCGCTCGGTGCTGCGCGCCACCAGCACCAGATTGTGCCCGTCGGCCGCGAGACGCCGCGCGAAGGCGGCCCCGATTCCCGCGGTCGCACCCGTAATCAATGCAGTCGTCATACGCGGCACGTTAGTGCCCCGCACACCGCACTGATCACTCGCCCGGTGCCTGCGACTCCACGTACTTCAGGGCGGCGCGCAGCGTCTCGGGATGCAGTGCGTCCCGGGCCATGAGCAGTTCCGGCAGCAGGTCCCGTCGCACCGTCGCCGCCAGGAACTGCATCCGTACGGTGATGTCGTGGTCCGGCCGGTGCACGATCTCGACCGGGTCCCCGGCGCGGATCTCGCCCGGCTCGATCACCCGCAGGTAGGCGCCCGGAGCGGCCGCCTCGGTGAACCGCTTGACCCAGCGCTTCTCTCCGAGGTGACCGGCGAACGTGCGGCACGGAATGCGACCCGACGTCACCTCCAGGACCAGATCGGGTCCGATCCGCCAGCGTTCGCCGATCCTCGCGCCGCTCACGTCCAGTCCGGCGGTCGTCAGGTTCTCGCCGAACGCGCCGTTGGCCAGCGGGCGGCCGAGCGAACGCTCCCAGGCATCGAGATCCTCACGGGCGACGGCGTACACGGCCTGGTCCGAGCCGCCGTGATGGCGCAGATCGCACACCGCGTCCCCGGCCACCCCACTGCCGCCGGTGCCCTTGGGGCCGGGGTCGGTGACCCGCACCGGGCCGTCGGCCGGCTGCTTGCCGATCCCGGTCACGCCGCCGGCGGCGTCGGTGTAGTCGACGGCCTCGGGCCGTCCCGCATTCACAGTCAGCAGTTCCATGCGGCGAACGCTAGTGCCGTGACCGGCCATGCTTGCCCCATGAGGAGCGTCGTCCGGTGCGTGTGATCGCAAGGCGGCCGGACGTCCTTGGACGGGGGTCTCCCCTGCTCGAACGGAGTCGAGAGCTCGGGAAAGGAGCCGCCAAGGCTTTTGGCCGACACGTGCCGGGCGCTGCGACGGGGCAGAGCTTGCCGCGAGGGGCACTGGCGACCCCATCCTCAAAGATGCATGCGAACAATTCACATCCCACCCAAGCTGCCCTTATGGTTGAAGAGTGATCGAAGCCCGTCATCTCCGTGTCCTGCGCGCCGTGGCCGCCACCGGCTCGTTCTCCGCCGCCGCGCGCGAACTGGGCTGCACCCAGCCCGCGGTCAGCCAGCAGATGAAGGCCCTGGAGTCCTCGGCCGGCACCACGCTGCTGATCCGCACAGGCCGCGAGATGCGCCTCACCCAGGCGGGTGAGGCGCTGGTACGTCACGCGTCCGGCATCCTCGCCGGGCTGACCGCCGCCGAGGAGGAGGTCGCCGCGATCGCCGGGCTGCGGGCAGGCCGGGTCCGGCTCGTCTCGTTTCCCAGCGGCAGCTCCACGCTGGTTCCCGGGGCCCTGGCCGCCCTGCGCGCCGCCCACCCGGGGACGAGGGTCTCCCTGGTCGAGGCGGAGCCGCCACGCTCGGTCGAGATGCTCAGGGAGGGTGACTGCGACATCGCGCTGGCGTTCCGCTACGGCGCCTCGGGCGGCGAGTGGGAGGACCTGGTCGTGCGCCCACTGCTCACCGACCGGCTGATCGGCCTGGTTCCCGACGGGCACCGGCTGGCCGGCGCGGACGCGGTGGGGATCGGTGAACTGGCCGACGAGTCCTGGATCGCGGGCTGCCCGCGCTGCCGGCGGCAGCTGGTGGAGGTCTGCGAGGAGTCCGGCTTCATCCCCCGGATCGACTTCGCCACCGATGACTACCCTGCGGTGATCGGCCTGGTCGGCGCCGGTCTGGGAGTGGCCGTGCTGCCGGCGCTGGCGATCGAGTCGGTGCGCCCCAAGGGGGCCCGCACCGTGACGGTGGAGCCGGCGATCGAGCGCGAGATCGTCGCACTGACTCTTCCCGACCTGGCCCACGTCCCCGCTGTGGCGGCCACCCTGGATCAGTTGTCCCTGGCTGCCGCCCGCTAGGCCGGGGTCGGCGCATGCCACTGGCCCGCCCCGCAGACATGCGGTGCAGGAACGTTTCTTCTGTTGTTGTGCGGAGTGCGTAAGGATCAGGTGTGCCCGGATGGGGCGGCCATCCCCGGAGGTGCTGCCGCGATCAGTCGGTTGCGGGCCCGTCCCATGAGCTCCTCGCGCTCGTCCTCGGTCAGTCCGCCCCACACCCCGTAGGGCTCCCGCACCGCCAGGGCGTGCGCTGCGCACTCGGCGCGTACCGGGCATCGCATACAAACCTCTTTTGCCGAGTTCTCGCGGGCGCTCCGTGCCGCTCCGCGCTCACCCTCCGGATGGAAGAACAGCGAACTGTCGACCCCACGGCAGGCCGCCAGCAGCTGCCAGTCCCACAGATCGGCGTTGGGTCCGGGAAGGCGGGAGAAATCTGCCATTGCTTGTCCCCTCGAAACCATGGTGGGTAGGAAACGTCGTTGGCGTTCGTCGTTGGACCGGTGCCCATGACCGTACATCTGTGGTGCTAGTAGATGTAAATATGACTGATTGCGAATCTAGCCACAGACACCAGCAAAAGGGAAGAAAACCGACTAAATGGGGCATACGTTGAAGTGAAAGTTCGGTTGACGGCTTGACGAGCCGCGCCGCTCTCCTCTGTGCACGGTCCCTCACGTAGAGTGCCGAACCCGCGCCGCGGACCCGTAACTCTTTCGAGTGACCATCGTTGAGAGTGCGGAGGCGGTTGGCAGAAAAAGCGATCGGGCAGATGTCCGAGAGCGTCAACCGCACAGGTGACGACTTGTACCAGCCTGGAGGCTCAAGGTGACGCGCATCAGCTGCGGAGGACGGTCATGACATCCGTCCTCGTCTGCGACGACTCCCCGCTTGCCCGAGAGGCGCTCCGTCGCGCGGTTGCGACCGTGCCCGGCGTTGAGCGTGTGACGACGGCGGCCAACGGCGAGGAAGTCCTCCGCCGCTGGGGGGCCGACCGTTCGGATTTGATTCTGATGGACGTACGCATGCCCGGTCTGGGGGGTGTGGAGACGGTCCGGCGGCTGCTCTCCGCCGACCCCGGGGCCCGGATCATCATGCTGACCGTCGCGGAGGACCTGGACGGTGTCGCGCTCGCGGTCGCCGCCGGTGCCCGCGGATATCTGCACAAGGACGCCTCCCGCGCGGAGCTGCGGGCGACCGTCACCCAGGCGCTGGCCGATCCGACGTGGCGGCTCGCCCCGCGTCGGCTGCGGTCCGCCGAGATGGGTGCGGCGCCCACGCTCACTGCGCGTGAGATCCAGGTGCTCGAAGGGATGAGCCATGGCCGTTCCAACGCGGAGATCGGGCGCGAGCTCTTCCTCTCCGAGGACACGGTGAAGACGCACGCCAGACGGCTGTTCAAGAAACTCGGCGCCTCGGACCGGGCGCACGCCGTCGCGCTCGGCTTCCGCTGGGGCCTGGTCCGCTGATGACCAGCCATGACCGGTAGTCGGCCGCTTCCCCGTCCGCACTTCGGCGGACGGGGCGACGGGGGCGGCATGACGCCGATCGGCTGCTCGGCAGCCTCGGTATGTGACGCTTCCCGGCCGATGACGCATCCTTGAGATGTGGAGTTCCTCGGGAACGATTCGGTCGAGCGGAAGGGGAGGGCGCAGGACATGACTTCCGGCGCACCCGCTCATAACGCTTCGGTGCACAACTACGGACGCGGTGCCGCGGATGAAGCGGCGTCGAGGCACCATGGTCCGATGCGCGACGACGAGACGACGGTGATCGGTGCTCTGGTGCACCGTGCCGTCGACGGCGACGCCCAGGCCACCCATGATCTGCTGGCTCATGTCCACCCCCTCGCGCTGCGCTACTGCAGGTCCCGGCTGAACCGGTTGCCCGGTGATGCTCGCCACTTCGTGGAGGACCTGGCGCAGGAGGTCTGTGTCGCGGTGCTGATGGCGTTGCCGCGCTACAAGGACACCGGCAGACCCTTCGAAGCTTTTGTCTTCGCCATCGCCGGCCACAAGGTCGCCGATCTCCAGCGGGCCGCGATGCGGCACCCGGGGTCGACGGCCGTGCCCTCCGACGAGATGCCGGAGCGGCCGGACGATTCGCTCGGGCCCGAGGAGCGTGCGCTGCTCAGCAGCGACGCGGCCTGGGCCAAGAAGCTCCTCGCCAACCTCCCGGAGAACCAGCGTGAGCTGCTGGTTCTCCGGGTGGCGGTCGGTCTGACCGCCGAGGAGACCGGACAGATGCTCGGCATGTCGCCGGGTGCGGTCCGGGTTGCCCAGCACCGCGCACTGAGCAGGCTGCGCGCCCTCGCCGAGCAGTAGAGCGGCGTCGGATTTCCTCGTACGCAGGTTCCGTACGAAGCTACAGAACCTCTAGGTGATCTTGATCGTGGAATGAGACACCCCCGGAGGCCGTTAGCATGGACATCCGCACCGATCAAGGCCATTTGGGGAAGGTGTCATGACTGCAAACGTCGACGGAGTGCCCGAGAAATTCGCGACGCTCGGGCTGACATACGACGACGTGCTGCTGCTGCCCGGCGCGTCCGACATGGCGCCCGATCAGATCGATACCTCCTCGTACATCTCCAAGAACGTACGGGTGAACATCCCGCTGCTCTCCGCAGCGATGGACAAGGTCACCGAAGCCCGCATGGCGATCGCCATGGCCCGGCAGGGCGGCGCCGGTGTGCTGCACCGCAATCTCTCCATCGCCGACCAGGCCAACCAGGTCGACCTGGTGAAGCGCTCCGAGTCCGGGATGGTCACCGACCCGATCACGGTGCACCCGGACGCGACCCTGCGTGACGCCGACGAGCTGTGCGCCAAGTTCCGCATCAGCGGCGTGCCGGTCACCGACACCGCGGGCAAGCTGCTCGGCATCGTCACCAACCGTGACATGGCCTTCGAGTCCGACCGTTCGCGCCAGGTGCGCGAGGTCATGACGCCGATGCCGCTCGTCACCGGCAAGGTCGGCATCTCCGGCGTGGACGCCATGGAGCTGCTGCGCCGCCACAAGATCGAGAAGCTTCCGCTGGTCGACGACGCCGGGGTCCTCAAGGGCCTCATCACCGTCAAGGACTTCGTCAAGGCCGAGAAGTACCCGAACGCCGCGAAGGACAAGGAAGGCCGGCTGCTGGTCGGCGCCGCGGTCGGCGTCGCGGGCGACGCCTTCGAGCGGGCCCAGGCACTCGTCGAGGCGGGCGTCGACTTCATCGTCGTCGACACCGCGCACGGCCACTCCCGCCTCGTCTCCGACATGGTCGCCAAGATCAAGTCGAACGCGTCGGGCGTCGACGTCATCGGCGGCAACATCGCCACCCGTGACGGCGCCCAGGCGCTGATCGACGCGGGCGTCGACGGCATCAAGGTCGGCGTCGGCCCCGGTTCCATCTGCACCACCCGCGTCGTCGCCGGTATCGGCGTCCCGCAGGTCACGGCGATCTACGAGGCCTCGCTCGCCGCCAAGGCGGCCGGTGTCCCGGTCATCGGCGACGGCGGCCTGCAGTACTCCGGCGACATCGCCAAGGCTCTCGTGGCCGGTGCGGACACCGTGATGCTCGGCTCGCTGCTCGCGGGCTGCGAGGAGTCCCCGGGCGAGCTGCTCTTCATCAACGGCAAGCAGTTCAAGTCGTACCGCGGCATGGGTTCGCTCGCCGCGATGCAGACCCGTGGCGACCGCAAGTCGTTCTCCAAGGACCGTTACTTCCAGGAGGGCGTCGCCTCCGACGAGAAGCTCGTCCCCGAGGGCATCGAGGGCCAGGTCCCGTACCGCGGCCCGCTCTCCGCGGTCGTCCACCAGCTCACCGGCGGTCTGCGCCAGTCGATGTTCTACGTCGGCGGCCGCACCGTCCCGGAGCTCCAGGCCAACGGCCGGTTCGTACGGATCACCTCGGCGGGGCTCAAGGAGAGCCACCCGCACGACATCCAGATGACGGTCGAGGCGCCGAACTACAGCAGGAAGTAACGCAACAGCGCAGCTGAGGGGCGGTCCGGGGTTCCCGGGACCGCCCCTCAGCCGTGTGTCGGGGATACTGGACAACGCAGACGTAGAGGGAAAGGCCACACCATCGTGACTGAGATCGAGATCGGGCGCGGCAAGCGCGGCCGCAGGGCGTACGCATTCGACGACATCGCCGTCGTTCCGAGTCGTCGCACCCGCGACCCGAAGGAGGTCTCGATCGCCTGGCAGATCGACGCCTACCGGTTCGAGCTGCCGTTCCTGGCCGCACCCATGGACTCCGTGGTCTCCCCGCAGACCGCGATCAGGATCGGCGAGCTGGGCGGTCTCGGCGTCCTCAACCTCGAGGGCCTGTGGACCCGGCACGCCGACCCGCAGCCGCTCCTCGACGAGATCGCCGAGATGCCCGTGGAGTCGGCGACCCGCCGCCTCCAGGAGATCTACGCGGCCCCGATCCAGGAGGAGCTGATCGGGCAGCGCATCAAGGAGGTGCGCGACTCCGGTGTCGTCACCGCCGCCGCGCTCTCGCCGCAGCGCACCGCACAGTTCTCCAAGGCCGTCGTCGACGCGGGTGTGGACATCTTCGTCATCCGCGGTACGACGGTCTCCGCCGAGCACGTCTCGGGCGCGGCCGAGCCGCTCAACCTCAAGCAGTTCATCTACGAGCTGGACGTCCCGGTCATCGTCGGCGGCTGCGCCACGTACACCGCGGCCCTGCACCTGATGCGGACCGGCGCGGCCGGTGTCCTCGTCGGCTTCGGCGGCGGCGCCGCGCACACCACGCGCAACGTCTTCGGCATCCAGGTCCCGATGGCGACCGCGGTCGCCGATGTGGCCGGGGCCCGCCGCGACTACATGGACGAGTCCGGCGGCCGGTACGTGCACGTGATCGCGGACGGCGGCGTCGGCTGGTCCGGCGACCTGCCGAAGGCCATCGCCTGCGGTGCGGACGCCGTGATGATGGGCTCCCCGCTGGCCCGCGCGACGGACGCGCCCGGCCGCGGCCGGCACTGGGGCATGGAGGCCGTCCACGAGGACGTGCCGCGCGGCAAGCTGGTCGACCTGGGCTCCGTCGGCACGACGGAGGAGGTCCTCACCGGACCCTCGCACACCCCCGACGGTTCGATGAACATCTTCGGTGCGCTGCGCCGGGCGATGGCGACGACGGGATACAGCGACCTCAAGGAGTTCCAGCGCGTCGAGGTGACGGTGGCGGACTCGCAGCACCGCCGCTGATGGGTGACGGACATACGGAAGGGCCCGGACCGCTCAAGCGGTCCGGGCCCTTCCGCATGAACCGGATCAGCCTGCGGCCTTCTTGGCCCCGGAGAACGCGGCGAACGCGGCGATCGCGATGAAGACGAAGGTGAGCGGGTCGGCGTCGGCCTTCCACGCCTCGTTCAGGAGGCCGAAGTGGTCGAAGAACAGCTCGGAGACGGTGACCGGGAGCTCCTTCGCGGCGATCATCGCCTCGCCGAGCAGCTGGCCGAAGTAGACGGAGACCAGAGCGATCACGGCGCTGAGGACCGGCAGTACGGGGTTGCGGCCGCCGACCTTGCCGGCCGCAAGGCCGACGAGGAAGCCGACACCCACGGCCGCGTAACCGATCTCGTGCTTCGTGGCGCCGATGATCGCGCCGTAGACGGCCGCGGCCACGACGGCTGCGACGACGCCGGCGAGCAGGCCGAGTCCGACGTTGTTGCGCGCGGGCGCCGGGGCCGGTGCGAACGGTACGCCGCCGAACTGGCCGGGCTGGCCCGGCTGCTGACCGGCGAACGGATTGCCGGTCGCGACGCCGGGCTGACCGGGCTGGCCCGGCTGCTGGCCCGCGAACGGGTTGCCGCCGGGCTGGGCGTCGTACGGCTGCTGCGGCTGGTTCGGCGGCGGCACGGGCTGGCTCATGGTGGGATTCCCCCTGGGACGGATGCGCACGACTGTGCGAGAAGTGACGCCGCAGGCTAGCAGCCGCCTGTGACATCGCCCACCGAAATCCTTGGGGGAACTGCGCTCACAACCGGTGTGCGGCTCCGGCCGGGGTGGCGCCGCGGGTGTCCAGAAGGAGTTGGGCCTTCACGGCGAGGCCTTGGAGGTCGTACGTACGGTGGTGTTGCAGCAGCAGCGTCATGTCCGCGCTCGCCGCCGCCTCGTACAGCGAGTCCGCGCGCGGGACGGGCAGTTCGCGTACCCGCCAGTCCAGGACGTGCGGGTCGTGGTAGCCGATCTGCGCGCCCATGTCCATCAACCGCGTCGCGATCTCCCGGGCGGGGGACGCCTCCTGGTCGGCGAGGTCCGGCTTGTAGGTGACGCCGAGGAGCAGGACCCTGGCGCCACGGACGGACTTGCCGTGTTCGTTCAGCAGGGTGGCGCAGCGCTGGATCACGTAACTCGGCATCCGGTCGTTGATCTCCTGGGCGAGCGAGACCATCCGCAACGGGTGGCCGGGGGTGCGGCTGTTGTACGGGAGGTAGCCCGGGTCGACCGGGGCGCAGTGGCCTCCGACGCCGGGGCCCGGGCGGAACGGCTCGAAGCCGAACGGCTTGGTCTCGGCGCACCGGATGACGTCCCAGAGGTCGACACCGAGGTCGTGGCAGAGCACCGCCATCTCGTTCACCAGGGCGATGTTGACGTGCCGGAAGTTGGTCTCCAGAACCTTCGTCATCTCGGCCTCGCGCGGCCCGCGGGCGCGTACGACCTTGTCGGTCAGCCGGCCGTAGAACGCGGCAGCCGATTCGGTGCAGGCGGGGGTGAGGCCGCCGATGACCTTGGGGGTGTTGGCGTAGATGTGGGCGCGGTTGCCCGGGTCGAGACGGCTTGGGGAGCAGGCGAGGTGGAAGTCGCGTCCGGCGCGCAGTCCCGAGCCCTCTTCGAGGAGGGGGCGCACGAAGCTCTCGGTGGTGCCGGGGGGCACGGCCGATTCCAGCAGGACCGTGGTGTGCGGGCGGAGTCGGGCGGCGAGGGCGCGGGTGGCGTCGCCGACGGCGGTGAGGTCGATGGT
Source organism: Streptomyces sp. NBC_01669 (assembly GCF_026339735.1). Taxonomy (GTDB): domain Bacteria; phylum Actinomycetota; class Actinomycetes; order Streptomycetales; family Streptomycetaceae; genus Streptomyces; species Streptomyces yanii. The sequence continues at coordinate 3,862,471 of NZ_JAPEQG010000001.1, read as the reverse complement.
GCGGTCGGCGCCGAGAGGGGTGGGCGCGCAGATCACGGCGGTACGGACCCGGCCCAGCTCGGCCGGGTCGGTGGTGGGCCGGAAGCCCCCCGAGAGCATCCGGCGGATCTCCGAGGCCGTGAGAGAGCCTTCGACGGGGGTGCGGCCGGCGGAGAGCTCGGCGAACGGGCGTGGGTCGGTGTCGTAGCCGACGGTGTGGATACCGGCGGCGACGGCGGCTTGGGCGAGGGGCAGGCCGAGGTGACCGAGTCCGATGACGGCGAGGTCTGCGGGCATAGAAGTGGCCGTCCTTCCCTAAGACCATGAGAGCAGAAAGCGCAACCGCTGAGGACGGCGCAATGTCAGACTAGGCGTAAATATGACCTGTATGTCGCATTATGTGGATCTCTTCGTCCGGGTGTTGTCCACAGGCGGTGGCTGAAGTCGCGGACCGCGGACAGAATCGAGAGGTGGGTACGGGAGCCCGACCCCCCGGTCGGACCGCAGCCCCGTGCCGGACCCACCCCGATCTACCGGGAGGCAGCAGTGAGGACAGCGACACTGGGACCTGCGGAGCGCGCCGAGGCGCTCGCCGCGATGGCCGAGCGCGAACTGGACGTGCTGGTCGTGGGGGCGGGCGTGGTCGGCGCCGGAACGGCGCTGGATGCGGCGACGCGAGGGCTCTCGACCGGACTGGTCGAGGCGCGCGACTGGGCGTCCGGCACGTCGAGCAGATCGAGCAAGCTGATCCATGGCGGGCTGCGCTACCTGGAGATGCTGGACTTCGCACTCGTGCGGGAGGCGCTGAAGGAGCGCGGGCTGCTGCTGGAGCGGCTGGCCCCGCATCTGGTGAAGCCGGTGCCGTTCCTCTATCCGTTGCAGCACAAGGGCTGGGAGCGGTTCTACGCCGGTTCGGGCGTCGCGTTGTACGACGCGATGTCGGTGTCGTCGGGGCACGGCCGCGGGCTGCCCGTGCACCGGCACCTCTCCCGCCGCCGGGCTCTGCAGGTCGCGCCCGCGCTGAGGAAGGACGCGCTGGTCGGGGCGTTGCAGTACTACGACGCCCAGATGGACGACGCCCGCTACGTGGCGGCGCTGGTGCGCACGGCCGCCGGATACGGCGCGCAGGTGGCGAACCGGGCCCGGGTGATCGGCTTTTTGCGCGAGGGCGAACGGGTGGTCGGCGCACGGGTGGAGGACGTCGAGGCCGGCGGGGAGTACGAGGTCAGGGCCAAGCAGGTGGTCAATGCGACCGGGGTGTGGACGGACGACACCCAGTCGCTGATCGGTGAGCGCGGACAGTTCCACGTCCGGGCGTCCAAGGGCATCCACCTGGTCGTTCCGAAGGACCGCATTCACTCCTCGACCGGGCTCATCCTGCGGACCGAGAAGTCCGTGCTGTTCGTGATCCCGTGGGGCCGCCACTGGATCATCGGGACGACGGACACCGACTGGGACCTGGACAAGGCGCACCCGGCCGCGTCCAGCGCCGATATCGACTACCTCATCGAACACGTCAACTCGGTCCTGGCCACCCCGCTGACCAGGGATGACGTCGAGGGCGTCTATGCCGGGCTGCGGCCGCTGCTGGCCGGTGAGTCGGACGCGACCAGCAAGCTCTCGCGCGAGCACACGGTGGCGCACCCGGCCCCGGGGCTCGTCGTCGTCGCGGGCGGCAAGTACACGACGTACCGGGTGATGGCGAAGGACGCCGTGGACGAGGCGGTGCACGGCCTCGACCAGCGGGTGGCCGACTGTGTCACGGAGGACATCCCGCTGCTGGGTGCGGAGGGCTACCGGGCGCTGTGGAACGCACGGGCGAGGATCGCGGCCCGCACCGGGCTGCATGTCGCCCGGGTGGAGCATCTGCTGAACCGGTTCGGGTCCATGACCGAGGAGATCCTGGAGCTGATCGCCGCCGATCCTTCGCTGGGCGAGCCGCTGCCGGCGGCGGACGACTATCTGAAGGCCGAGATCGTCTACGCCGCCTCGCACGAGGGGGCCCGTCACCTGGACGACGTCCTGACGAGGCGGACCCGGATCTCCATCGAGACCTTCGACCGGGGCACCCGCTCCGCGCGGATATGCGCGGAGCTGATGGCTCCGGTGCTGGGCTGGGACAAGGGGCAGATCGAGCGGGAGGTCGAGCACTACGAGAAGCGGGTGCAGGCGGAGCGGGAGTCGCAGCGTCAGCCGGACGACCTGACGGCGGACGCGGCACGGCTCGGGGCGCCGGACATCGTGCCGATCTGACGGTCCGGTCGTCGGTCCGAGCCGATCGGCGGCCCTTCAGGAGAAACGGTGACGATTCTGCCCAGCGGGGCAGAACTCGGCTTCGAGGAGAGCCGGTTCGAGGGTCGCTTCGGTCAGGGTGTCCGTGTTGATGCGGAACGTCAGGGTGTGTCGGCCGTCCCGGGTGGCTGCGGTGCGGACGTAGCTGCCCGCGATGTGGCCGTTGTGACCCCAGACGGTCGTCCCGCACGAGAGTTTCTGCGGATAGATGCCCATGCCGTAGGTCCCGTGTGTCCTCACGGTGTTCAGCAGGGTGCTCAGCTGGGCGGGCGGCAGCAGGCGGCCGCCCAGCAGGGCTGCGTAGAAGCGGTTCAGATCGGCGAGCGTGGAGATCAGCTCTCCGGCGGCGCCCGCGGTGCGCGGATCGAGGACGGTGACATCGCGGAGGGTGCCGTCGGCCGGGTCGCGGGAGTAGCCGCGCCCGTGCGGGGCGGGCAGGCCGGTGCGGGCGCCGGGGAGCGACGTGCCGGTGAGACGGAGGGGTTTGATGATGCGGCGTCTGATCTCGGCGGCGTAGCTGTGTCCGGTGACGCGTTGAACGACCAGGCCGAGCAGGACGTAGTTGGTGTTGGAGTAGGAGTAACTGCCGGTGGTGTTCGTGGGACGGTGGGCCACGGCCGTCCGGATCGCGGCGATGGCGGAGACGGGGTGCGTGCCCGGGGCCGCGGTGTAGTCGTAGAGGCCGCTGGTGTGGGTGAGCAGGGCGCGCAGGGTGATGCGGCGGCCGTCGTTGCGGTGGCCGCGTACCAGCCCGGGAAGACGGCTGTCGACGGTGTCGGACAGCTGCAGCCTGTGCTCCCGGGCGAGTTGGAGGACGACCGTCGCGACGAACGTCTTGGTGATGCTGCCTGCCCGGAACCGGTCCGCCAAGCGGATGCCGGGACCCGTGGAACGGTAGGTGGCGCGGCGGACGGAGGCGTCCCGGCTGAGAAGTGCCGCGGCCGGGGCGCCACCCTCGGCGACGAGCCGGGGGAGGTACGCGGCTGCGGGCGTGAGGTGTGGTTCGCTGGGCAGGCTCGCTGTTCCGAGGCCGAACAGTGTGAGCACCACCAGGGTGGCGCGCAGCGCCCTGAGTGTCGGCATGGCAGGGAGTCCCTTCCTCCGGCCACATCATGACGGACTCCGGACCCGGCACCATGACCGGTCCCGGGGTGAGGGACAATGAACGCTCTGCCAGGGCGGGTTGATCGCAGAGGGGACGCATGTCGGAGGCGGAGCAGGCACGGGAGCCCCAACGGGACACGGATGGACGTCTCCTTGCGGGTAGGTACCGGCTCGGGGAGGTGCTCGGCCGGGGCGGTATGGGCACGGTCTGGCGTGCCGTCGACGAGACGCTGGGCCGCACGGTCGCGGTCAAGGAGCTGCGGTTCCCGTCGGCCATCGACGAGGACGAGAAGCGTCGGCTCATCACGCGCACACTGCGCGAGGCGAAGGCGATCGCCAGGATCCGCAACAACGGTGCGGTGACGGTCTACGACGTGGTCGACGAGGACGACCGGCCGTGGATCGTGATGGAACTCATCGAGGGCAAGTCGCTCGCCGAGGCGGTGCGCGAGGACGGTGTGCTGACGCCGAAGCGCGCGGCCGAGGTCGGTCTTGCCATCCTCGACGTGCTGCGTTCGGCGCACCGCGAGGGCATTCTGCACCGCGATGTGAAGCCGTCCAACGTGCTGATCGCCGAGGACGGCCGGGTCGTGCTGACCGACTTCGGTATCGCCCAGGTCGAGGGCGACCCGTCCGTCACGTCGACGGGCATGCTCGTCGGCGCACCGTCGTACATCTCGCCGGAGCGCGCCCGCGGGCACAAGCCGGGACCGCCCGCGGACCTGTGGTCGCTCGGCGGACTGCTGTACGCGAGCGTCGAGGGCTCCCCGCCGTACGACAAGGGTTCGGCGATCGCCACCCTGACCGCGGTGATGACCGAGCCGCTCGACCCGCCGAAGAACGCGGGCCCGCTGGAGGAGGTCATCTACGGCCTGCTCGCCAGGGACCCGGAGCAGCGGCTCGACGACGCGGGTGCGCGGGCCCTGCTCAACGACGTGATCCACGCCGCCGACAAGCCGGCCCCCGTGGTGCCGCCGCCGGCCGACTCCACCCAGGTCATGGCGCTGCCCGGAAGTGTCGTCGCTCCCCGCGCCAAGGGGGCGTCGAAGCCCGGTGAGGCGGCGGAGGGCGCCCGGGACCGGCTGCGCGGTGCGCTGCGTTCCGTGCGGAACGCGAAGGCGGCGCCCGGAGCGGGCGCGGCTGTCGCCGCTCCTGTCTCCGCCGAGCCCTCTGCCGTTTCCACGACTCCGGCCGGGCCCAAGGTTCCGGCGGCCTCCGCCTCCGGGGGTGTACCGCCGCAGCGTCCGGGCGGCCCGTCGAACAGGCCGGTCCGTGCGCCCCTCACGGACGTGGTGCCCCGTCGCACCCTGGCGATCATCGCTGCTGTCGTCGCGCTCGTCGTGCTCGGCACCGTCCTGGTGCTCTCGCTCGGCGGGGGCGACACGGACAACCGGAGCAGCGGTTCCGGCAAGGGGGACACGGCGGCCTCGGCGGGGGCTTCCGCGAGCGCCGGCTCCGGCAAGGACCAGGGCCAGGACCAGGGGCAGAACGCCGATCAGGGCGAGGACAAGGACAAGGGCAAGAGCAAGGACGACGAGTCGGGCAAGGGGTCGGACGACTCCGAGCCCAAGGGATCGGACCCGGGCAAGGCGGGCGCGCTGCCCGACGGCTACAAGACGGTCACCGACAAGCGGTTCCACTTCATGATGGCGATGCCCAAGAACTTCACGCCCTACAAGATCGCGGGCGCCAACTCCGGCCGGATCTACGCTGTGAACGGCGGCTACCCGCGCGTCCAGGTCGACTACAACAGCTCTCCCAAGGACGACGCCGCCGCGGCCTGGAACGCGGCCAAGGGCTATATCGGGGCCACCAGCAGCGGTTACCGGCACCTCGGGATCAAGACGGTCGAGTTCAACGGCTATCCGACCGTCGCCGACTGGCAGTTCGAGCGCAATGAGAACGGACAGCGGAGCCGCGTGCTCAATCGGGGCTTCAAGGTCGATGCCACGCACGGCTACTCGATCATGATCAGCTGCAAGGCGAGCGAGTGGAACGGCGAGGCGTGCCGGACCGTGCGTGAGACGGCGTTCGCCACGTTCCGGCCCAAGGACTGAGCGGCGGGTTGCCTCGACCCTGCCGCGCGGCCCGCACTTGCCACGTATCGTGAGAGGCCGAGGACCGTACGCAGCCATAACCGTAGGCGAATTGCACAGTATGTGACCGCAATTGACGGTTGCTGCGGTCTCCGTGACCGGGGGACAGCGCGCTCTGGGGAGGCGTCGTGGACGACTATGCGGGTCGGGTGCTTGCCGACCGCTACCGCCTGCCGCTGCCGCCCTCCGACGAGTACGAACTGGTCGAGACCCGGGCGTTCGACACGTACAGCGGGCAGGAAGTCCTGGTGCGGCAGGTGCCGTTGCCGGAGGTCGTGGACGCCGAGGTGCTCGACGGGGACGGGCCGCCGCCGGCGGTGCGTCGGGCCGGCGGGCGTACGGTGCGGCGGTCCACGGACCCCGCGGTCCGGCGCGCGATCGAGGCCGCGCAGGCCGCGGCCCAGGTGCCCGACCACCCGAGGCTCGATCAGGTCTTCGACGTGTTCGCCGAGGACGGATCGCTCTGGATCGTGAGCGAACTGGTCGCGGCCCGTCCGCTGGCCGCGCTGCTCGCCGAGCGGCCGCTGAATCCGTACCGGGCCGCCGAGATCGGCTCCGATGTGCTGACGGCCCTGCGTGTGCTGCATGCACACGGCTGGACCCACCGGAACATCACCGTCCGTACGGTGCTGATCTGCGACGACGGACGCGTCATGCTGACCGGTCTGGCGGCCGGGGCGGCGGAGGAGGCGTTGTGCGGGTATGTGCCGACGCCGCAGCCCGAGGACGAGAACGGGTACGGGCGGCCCGCGCTCGAGTCGGGCCCGACCGGTCCGTACGTACCGCCCGCGGAGCCCGCCGAACGAGCCGGGCCGCCCGGCCCCGTCGAGCTGCCGTCCTCGCGCGGCCCGGCCGGTGAGCTGGAGGCCGTACGGTCGCTGCTGCACCCCGACGCGGCCGCCCACGGCGCGGACGGGTCCGCGCAGCTGCGGGCCGCGCGCGCCGGAGCCATCGCCGCCTACCGCGCGGGCGCCCGCGCCGCCGCACGCGTCAGCGAGGACCAGCGACATGCCCGGACGGGCGAGCCGGAGGAAGCGGACCGGACCGGCCGCCTCCCCGTTCAGCGCCCCGGACCGCCCGACACCGGCCTCCCGCCGCTCACGGGCGGGTGGGGCCCCGCTGCGACGGACCCGTACGACGACGAGGACGACGAGGAGTACGACTCCCCGTACGGCAGCGATGGCCGTGACGGCGGCGAGGGGGGCCACCGTGGCGAGGGGCCGCCCGACCGGCGGATGCACCTGATCGGCTCATGGGGCGACGGCGCCGACTCCGGCCGCCCTGTCCCCGCGGGCGGCTCCAACGAGGACGCCCTGCGCGCCGACGCCCGTCGCGACGGCAACCCCGCACCTCAGCAGCAGGAGCACCAAAAGGAGCCCGCCTCCGGCCGCTGGGACGACATCGTCGCCGGTGGCCAGGGAGCCCCCGCCTATCGCGGCCCCGCCACCACCCTCGCCGCCGAGCGCGCCCGGCAGGCACGGATCGCCGTCGTCGGCGCCGTCACCGAGCGCTGGGCACCCGAGCAGGCCGGACCGGTGCACGAGAACTGGCAGCTGGCACCGCCCATCGGCCCCGCCACCGACCTCTGGGCGCTCGGCGCCCTGCTCTACCGCGCCGTTCAGGGCCACGCCCCGTACCCCGAGGAGAGCGCGGCCGAGCTCGTCCAGATGGTCTGCGGCGAGCCGCCCGCCTTCGCCGAGGAGTGCGGTCCGCTGCGCCCGGTCGTGGAGTCGCTGCTGCGCCAGGACCCCACCGAACGCCCGGACTTCGAGGAGCTGCGCGGCTGGCTGCGCTCCCTCGTCCGGTCGGCGCCCGAGCCCGAGGCCGGTCTCGACGTCGTGCCGCTGCCGTCCGTCGACGGCACCCGGCTGCCCGTCGTGCGCCGCCGGGGCGAGCTGGTCCGCAAGCGCCGCGGCCGCATGGGCAGCGCCTCCGCGCACGGCCGCCACCGCCAGACGAGGGAGCGACCCGAGCGGTACGAGAAGCCACGGCCGCCCCGCGAGCCCAAGGGCCCCAAGGCGCTGCGCACTCCGCCCCGCCCCCGGCAGGGCGAGGGGCGTGCGCCGCGGCGGCTCGGACGGCTGCTGCTCGTGTTGATCCTGCTGGGCCTGGCCGCCGCCATCGCGTACGCCGTGATGTTCATGCCCAAGGCGGACAGCGGTGCCGGGCAGGGCGCCCCCTCCGGCTCCAAGGGTTCGGCCCCGGCGGCGGCGGACACCGGCTCCCCCGACTCCTCCGACGGGAAGCCCCCGGCACAGTCCGAGCCGCCGTCACCGTCCGGGTCGCCCGGTGCGGAGCAGCCGCAGACCAGCGGCTCGGCCGTCGCGCTCGCACCCGGTTACACCCTGCGCAAGGACGCCGAGGGCTTCGAGGTCGGCGTGCTCAAGGGCTGGCAGCGCAGCGCCGGTGGCGCCGACCGTCAGGTCAGGTACGGCAGCGACGGGTTCAGCCTGCTGGTCGTGCCGGGCCGCGACACCGTGAAGGCGAACGGCAGTGACCCCCTCGTCTACCAGAGCGAGAAGGAAAGGGAGTTGCAGCCCTTCCGGGACTCCAGCTGGTCATCGGCGACCGGGCTGCGCCGTATCGACGTCGGCCGACAGGCCATGGCGGAAGGCCAGTTCACCTGGCAGGACGAGACCGGGCGCGAGGTGTACGTCCGTAACCTCGCGATGATCGTCGACGGCCGCTACCACGTCATCCAGGTGATCGGCCCGGAGAACCAGCGGGACAAGGTGACCGCCGTCTATGAACAGGCCATCGCCTCCTACCGCGTGAACTCCTGAGTCACCGCCAGGAGAAGCGTGCCCGCGCGACAAGCATCACAGTGCGGTTTCGTGGGCGGTGCGAGGTTCCGTGGCCGTACTCCCCCTCCGTAACCTGGCATCCGAAGGAAACGGGGCGGGGAATCGTGGAACAATCACAAGGTACGGACGCGGGGCTGGTACTGGCCGGAAGATATCGGCTCGGTGAAGTCCTGGGGCGCGGCGGCATGGGCAAGGTGTGGCGCGCCCATGACGAAGTGCTGCATCGCACGGTCGCCGTCAAGGAGTTGACCGCCGGGCTGTACGTCGCCGAGGCCGACCGGGTCGTGCTCCATGCCCGGACCCAGAAGGAGGCCCGTGCCGCGGCCCGCATCACCCATCCCGGTGTGGTCACCGTCCATGACGTGGTCGAGTACGACAACAGGCCCTGGATCGTCATGCAGTACGTCGACGGGCCGTCACTCGCCGACGCCGCCAAGGAAAGTGGCGAGATCGCGCCGCGCGAGGCGGCCAGGATCGGCCTCCATGTCCTGAGCGCACTGCGCGCCGCGCACAGCGCCGGTGTGCTGCACCGGGACGTGAAGCCCGGCAACGTACTCCTCGCCCGTGACGGGCAGGTGCTGCTCACCGACTTCGGCATCGCCGCCATCGAGGGCGACTCGACCATCACCAGGACCGGTGAACTCGTCGGGTCCATCGACTATCTGGCGCCCGAGCGGGTACGCGGCGGCGATCCCGGTCCCGCCTCCGACCTCTGGTCGCTCGGCGCCACGCTCTACTCCGCGGTCGAGGGACGCTCGCCGTTCCGCCGTACGTCCCCGATCTCCACCATGCAGGCCGTCGTCACCGAGGAACCGCCGCCGCCCGCCCGGGCCGGCGCGCTCGGCCCGGTGATCGTCGCGCTGCTCCGCAAGGACCCGACGGACCGGCCCTCGGCGGCCGAGACGGAACGGATGCTGCTGGACGCGATGGAGGGGCGGCAGCCCCGGGCGGCGCAGGCGTACGTACCGACGCAGCGAGTGCCCGAGGAAGCCCTGCGGGCGACGGACCCGGGGGGCACGGGGCGCACGGCCGGTACCGGGACGGAGGCACTCGGCCCCCTACCGCAGTTCACGGCCGCCCCGGTGACCCGCCGCAGCCGCGGCCGGTGGCGTACGACGGTCGTGGTCATCGCGCTCGCCGCGCTGGTCGGCGGCGGCGCCGGGCTGGCCGCGATGAAGTTCGGCGAGAGCTCCGGGACGGGCGGCACGGAGGGCGGGACGGTCCGTGCGACCAACACTCCGCCGCGCACCGCGTCCCAGGATCCGGGGCCCGGCCCCTCCGCCGAGGCAGCGCCCGACGGCTGGCACCCGGTGACCGACCCCGAAGGGTTCGGTCTGGTCGTCCCCGACGGCTGGGAACGCCGGGTGGACGGCCAGAACGTCGACTACACCCCGGACGACGGCGAGCACTACATCCGGATCAGCTCCGACCCGGAGCCCGACTTCGACAACCCGTACATGCACATGGTGGACCTGGAGAAGACGCTCACCGAGCGGCTGCCCGCCTATGAGCGCAAGACCCTCCACTCCAACCTCTACCGCGATCGTCCCGGCTCCCTCTGGGAGTTCACCTGGACCGAGTCCAAGGATCACCCCGGCCCGCGCCACGCGATCGACCAGATGTACTTCGCGGAGGACGGCGGCCCGGAGTACGCGTTGTACATGTCGGGTCCGGCAGAGGACTGGGACACGACGCGGGACCAGTTCGACACGATGCTGCGGGGCTGGCGCGCCCCGGGTGACGCCGGCTGACGGTGCCTGCGCGTGCGGCAGGATGAGCGCACGGAAACCAGGGGGAGCAGGGGAGTTGCGGTGGCCGAGAACCAACCCGCGGAAGACCGGCCGGGGGATTGTGCGGAGGCTCGGGCACACGAGGATCCGTCGGCCGGGGGCCGCCGGGTCGCGGGACGCTACCGGTTGCGGGAACGGCTCGGGCAGGGCGGCATGGGCACCGTGTGGCGGGCGGACGACGGCCTCCTCGGGCGATCCGTGGCCGTCAAGGAACTGCATCTCGGCGAGAGCGCAACCGCCTCGGCGCTGCGCGAGGCCCGGGCGGGCGCCCGGATCAGACATCCGCATGTGATCGTCGTCCACGACGTCGTCGAGGACGAGGGGCGGCCGTACATCGTCATGGAGCTGGTCGACGGCATCTCGCTCGCCGAGCAGCTCGCGGACCGGGGGCCCGTCGACGCCGCGGAAGCGGCCAGGATCGGGATGGCGCTGCTGGGCGCACTGCGCGCCGCCCACGCGCTCGGCGTGCTGCACCGGGACCTCAAGCCGGCCAACGTCCTGATCGAGAACGGGACCGGCCGGGTCGTCCTCACCGATTTCGGGATCGCCCGGCTCTCCGGCGCGACGACGATCACGGGGACCGGTGCCTTCGTCGGCTCGCCCGAATACACGGCGCCGGAGCGGATGGCGGGCGAACCGGCCGGACCCGCGTCCGATCTCTGGTCGCTGGATGCCCTGCTCTGCACGGTGCTCAGCGGCCGGTCGCTGTTCCACCGAGATTCGCTGGGCGGTGTGCTGCATGCGGTGGTGGCCGACGAGATCCGGCCACCGGAGGCCGTAGCGCCGCTGCTGCCGGTGGTACGGGGGCTGCTGAACCGGGATCCGGAGCTGCGGCTGGGGGCGGCGCAGGCGGAGGAGCTGCTGCGTGCGTATGCCGGGAGCGGAGGCGTTCCACAGGACGCACGGCCCGTCGGGGCTCCGCCGCCGGTTTCCCCGATCGGCCGGCCGGCGCCCGCACCCACGCCCCGGCCCACACCTGCGCATCCGACCCGGCCACGCAGCCCGCGCCGGGCGCGCGTCGGGCTGACCGTCGCCGCCGTGGTCGTGGCGCTCGCGTCCTCGCTGGTGGCCGCTCAGCTGCTGTCCGGCGGCGACGGCACCGACCGGAGCCGTACGGACGCAGCCCCACGCCGCACCGCGTCCACCACACCCGCCCCTCGGCCACCAGGGGCATCCGGGACGGCCGCTGCGCCCGCGCCCGGCGCAGCCGCCTCGCCGAACAGCCCCGGCACCCGCACCGGCCCGTCCGCCCCGCTCCCCGAGGGCTACCACCGCGTCCACGACCCGGCAGGCTTCTCGCTGGCCGTGCCGAACGGTTTCACCCGCTCCACGGACGACAAGCGGGTCTTCTACATGTCGGCGGACCAGGCGTTCCGGGTGGGCATCCGGGCCCAGACCCCGGTGTCCAGCGGACCGCTGGGCGCGATGCGGATCGCTGACGCCGGCGGCCCCGACACCAACCCCGGCTACCGCGACGGCAAGGTCACCCCGGTCAACCACCAGGGGCATCCCGGCGCCATCTGGGAGTTCACCTGGAACGGCTTCTCGAAGGCGGAGGGTGCCCGGCACACGTACGACCTGTGCTGGGAGGAGGACGGTCTGATGTACGACGTCTGGGTGTCGGCGCCGGTCGGCCGGCTCGACGCGGCGCAGGAGCAGTTCGACGCGGCACTGGACGCCTTCACCGCGGCCCGCTGAGGACTGCGTTCCGCTGCCGCGCGGTTGTTTGGCGAACGGCCGGCCGGCCCGTCCGGCTCGGTAGATAGCCCCTGATCAGCAAATATGCAGCCAGTGATCGCTGGCTCGATTTGTGGGGACTGTGAAAAGCTGTTACCGGCGGGTACCCAAAGTGTGCGGCTGGACATACTCTCGCCCCATGACGGACTCGCAGGCCTCTGTGGCCCACCTTGGTTCGAACCCTGTGGCCGCCGCTCCCGCGGGCGCGCGCACAGCCGCCGATGTGGTGACGCCCGAGGTGGTCGCCCAGTTGACCCGTGGCGTCGTCGGCTCCGGCCGTACCGCGAACCACACCCCCTTCACCGGGGAGAAGCTCGCCGACCTGCCGGAGTCCACCCCCGAGGACGTCGCCGAAGCCTTCGCGCGGGCCCGCGCCGCCCAGCCCGCCTGGGCCGCCACCCCCGTCCGGGCCAGGGCCGCCGTCCTGCTCCGCTTCCACGACCTCGTACTCCAGCGCCAGGCCGAGGTCCTCGACCTCATCCAGCTGGAGACCGGCAAGGCCCGCCTGCACGCCCACGAGGAGATACAGGCGGTCGCCGTCGCCGCCCGGCACTACGGGCGCAAGGCGTCCTCGTATCTGAAGCCGAAGCGGCACACCGGCGTCGTACCGACGCTGACCAAGGTCACCGAACTGCGCCAGCCGCGCGGCGTCGTCGGCCAGATCGCGCCGTGGAACTACCCGTTCGAGCTGTCCGTCGGCGACGCGCTGCCCGCGTTCGTCTCCGGCAACGCCCTCGTGATGAAGCCCGACACGGAGACCGCGCTCACCGCGCTCTGGGCCCGTGACCTGCTGATCGAGGCCGGGCTGCCCGCCGAGGTGTTCCAGGTCGTCCTCGGTGACGGACCGGTCGTCGGTCCCGAGGTCGTCAAGCACGCCGACTACGTCTCGTTCACCGGCTCCACCCGTACCGGCCGCGAGGTCGCCCAGGGAGCCGCCGCCCGCCTGGTCGGCGTCTCGCTGGAGCTCGGCGGCAAGAACGCCATGCTGGTCCTGAAGGACGCCGACGTGGAGAAGGCCGCCGCGGGCGCCGTCCGCGCCTGCTTCTCCTCCGCCGGACAGCTCTGCATCTCCATCGAGCGGCTGTACGTGCACGAGTCGGTCGCCGACGATTTCGTGGCGCGGTTCGCGGCCCGTACCAAGGCCATGCGGCTCGGCAGCTCCCTCGCGTACGGCGCCGACATGGGCTCGCTCGTCGGTGAACGCCAGCTGGAGACCGTCACGCAGCATGTCGCGGAGGCCGTCGAGAAGGGCGCCACACTCGTCGCGGGCGGCGTCGCCCGCCCCGACATCGGCCCGCTGTTCTACGAGCCGACCATCCTCGACGGCGTCGAGGCACCGATGGCCGTCTGCTCCCAGGAGACCTTCGGCCCGGTCGTCTCCCTCTACCGCTTCTCCGACGAGGACGAGGTCATCGCCCTCGCCAACGCCACCCCGTACGGCCTGAACTCCAGCGTCTGGACCAAGGACTCCAGGCGCGGCCACCAGGTCGCCGCCCGGCTGCGGACCGGCACGGTCAACATCAACGAGGGGTACGCCCCCGCGTACGGCAGCGTGCAGTCCCCGATGGGCGGCATGAAGGACTCCGGTCTCGGCCGGCGGCACGGCTCCGAGGGCATCCTCAAGTACACCGAGGCCCAGACCGTCGCCCAGCAGAGGCTGATCCCGCTCGCCCCGTCCTTCGGGATGGACGACGAGAAGTACGCGGCGTTCATGAGCCGCAGCCTGAAGGCGATGAAGGCGTTCCGCCTGCGCTGACCCCGTAACACCGCAGCACGTTCTGTCCTTTTCGCACCGAGGAGAGCCATGTCCCAGGACAGCCCTGCCCAGAATCAGGCCGGACCGGCCGATGAGAGCGACGACGCGGCGTACGACTACGACGTCCTCGTCGTCGGCTCGGGCTTCGGCGGCGCGGTGTCCGCCCTGCGGCTGAGCGAGAAGGGGTACCGGGTCGGGGTCCTGGAGGCGGGCCGCCGCTTCACCCCCGGCACCCTCCCCAAGAACTCCTGGGACATCAAGAACTACCTGTGGGCCCCCGCCCTCGGGCTCTTCGGCATCCAGCGCGTGCATCTGCTCGGCAAGGTGATGGTGCTCGCCGGGGCGGGCGTCGGCGGTGGCTCCCTCAACTACGCCAACACGCTGTACGTCCCGCCGGCCCCGTTCTTCGAGGACCGACAGTGGGCTTCCATCACCGACTGGCAGGACGAGCTGGCGCCGTACTACGACCAGGCCACGCGGATGCTCGGGGTGCGGCTCAACCCCACGATGACCCCGTCCGACGTCCATCTGAAGGCGGCCGCGCAGGCCATGGGCGTCGGCGACACCTTTCATCTCGCCCCGGTCGGTGTCTTCTTCGGCGACGGCAAGGACGCCGACGGCGCGGCGAAGGCGAAGCCCGGCGGAACGGTCGCCGACCCGTACTTCGGCGGCGCGGGCCCCGCCCGCAAGGCCTGCACCGAGTGCGGCGAATGCATGACAGGCTGCCGCCACGGCGCGAAGAACACCCTCAACGAGAACTACCTCCACCTCGCCGAGAAGGCCGGAGCCGTCATCCACCCGATGACCTCCGTCGTCGCGATCACGGACGACCCGGAGGGCGGGTACCACGTCACGACCGTCCCGACGGACCGCCGGAAGAAGGGCAGGCCGACACTGCTGCGCGCCCGCAAGGTGGTCGTCGCGGCGGGCACGTACGGCACCCAGACCCTGCTCCACACCATGAAGGACAAGGGGCTGCTGCCCCGGCTCTCCGCCAGGCTCGGCGAGCTGACCCGCACCAACTCCGAGGCGCTCGTCGGCTCCCAGACCAGCGACCGCCGCTACCGCAGGAAGCACGGCACCGCGAAGGCCGACTTCACCCAGGGCGTCGCCATCACGTCCTCGATCCACCCCGACGAGAACACCCACATCGAGCCGGTCCGCTACGGCAAGGGTTCCAACGCCATGGGCTCCCTGTCGATCCTCCAGGTCCCGTACGGCAGCCGCCGGGTGCTGGGCTGGCTCGGGAACATGGCCAAGCATCCGACCCTCGCCGTCCGGTCGCTCTCCAACCGTCGCTGGTCGGAGCGGACCATCATCGGTCTCGTCATGCAGTCGCTGGACAACTCCCTGACGACATACCGCAAGCCCAGCGGTATCGGAAAGGGCCTGCTCACCGCCCGGCAGGGGCACGGGGCGCCCAACCCCACCCAGATCGAGGAGGCGACGCGCAGCGCCTCGTTGCTCGCCGACGAGATCAACGGCTTCGCCGGGTCGAACGTCGGCGAACTGATGGGCACCCCACTCACCGCGCACTTCCTCGGTGGCTGCCCGATCGGTGCGAGCGCGGAGGACGGGGTCATCGACCCGTACCACCGGCTGTACGGGCACCCGGGCATCTCGGTCGTGGACGGCTCGGCGGTCTCCGCGAACCTCGGCGTCAACCCGTCGCTGACCATCACCGCTCAGGCGGAGCGGGCCATGTCGTTCTGGCCCAACAAGGGCGAGGCGGACCCGCGCCCGGCGCAGGGCGAGGCGTACGAGCGGTTGGCCGCGGTCGAGCCGAAGGCACCGGCGGTGCCGAAGGAGGCGTTCGGCGCGCTGAAGCTGCCGTTCCTGGGTCTGCCGACGGTCCCGCCGAAGAAGAAGCGGTAGGGCCTCTCTGTCGGACCGGGCCGGATCAGGACAGCGGAAAGGGGCTGCACCCCCCTCCGAGTGCAGCCCCTCACGCCTACCGGTGTCGTCGCCCGTTATGCGGCGGCGTCACCGTTCCTGCGGCGTCGCACGACGAACATCGCACCGGCGCCGAGCACTACGGCCGCGCCGCCCGCGAGGGCGAACATCGGCACTGCGGAGGACGAACCGGTCTCGGCGAGCGTGCCGGAGACGTGGCCCGTGGTGTTGTTGGAGGACGGCTTCTCGGCCGGAACCGGAGCGGTGCCGCCGGTCTGCGGCGTCGAACCGCTGCCGCCGGACTTCACGATCTGGAACTTGTACGCGACGTCGCTGACGCCCATGCAGTCCTTGTCGCCGACGTACAGTCCGGCGCCGAGGGTGAAGCCGGCGCCGACCGGGGCGGTCGACTTCACGTTGATGCGGAGCGGGATGTCGACCTCGTAGCCCGCCTGGATCTCGTCGGACTGACCGACGTAACCGACCGCGCGGCCGTCCTCGCTGAGGTCCTCCCACGTGTTGGTGTCCGGGGCGAGGGCCTGGAGGCTGACCTGCTTCGACTTGAACAGGTCGTTGCCGTCCTTGTCGGAGGAGGCGCCCGCGAAGTAGTCGATCTCGCGCACGGTCGTCTTCGACGAGTTGTAGACGTTCATCTTGAACTTGTGCCAGCCGCTGCCACGGGCGATCTTGCCGGGCAGGCCGTTGATCGAGATGTCCAGGTCGGACTTCTCGCACTCGGTCGGCTCCTGCGGGTCCTCGGACTCGGACGGCGTGCCGGAGGGCGTACCGGACGGGGTGGCGCCGGCGTCCGCGAAGGGCTTGCCGGACGTCTCGGCGGCGGGCTCGTCCGTCTTCTCCGCGGGTTTGCCGGTCTCCTCGGCGGGCGAGGAGGTGTTCTCGGCGGGAGCTGTGGTGGTGACCTCGTCGGACGGCGTACCGCTGGGCGTGGTCTCGGTGCTCTCGGTCGGCTCCGGGCTCGTCGACTCGACGGTGGTGACGGTCTCGTCGGCGAACGCGACCGGGGCGGCCAGGATGGCTGCGGGTGCTATGACTGCGGTGGCGGCGGCCACCGCCATGGCGCGGCGAAGCTTCATGAAGACCTCAGAAGTCCGGTGTACCGCTGTGGCCGCGGTACGGGGGTGTGGCGGGCCTTCCGCGGTGGGGTCACGGGCGGGGCCTTTGTTCTGCATGCATGACCAGCCACCCGCCGCAATGGTTGCCTCGGTGTTCACAGAATCCTTATGTGACACGTGTCACAAATGTTCTGCTGTGCCTCCGCGGCCTGCGGAAATCCGCCGCCGCTCCATGACCAAGGGCCCCGCGGTCCGGTGTGAACCGGTCCACGGGGCCCTTGGCGATCAGCACCGACGTCAGGGCAGCGCCGGTGCCGAGAGGCGGCGCCGGGGGGTGGCGCCGCGGGAAGGTGGCGCCTCGGGTCGGCGCCCCCGGCGCGCGGGGGGCGCGTACGAGGTGTCGACCCACGTCGTGAGTGGTGCGATATGGGGGACTTGCCCCTTGCATCGTGCTGGATCGGCTGCGTCCCGCACAACCGTTTCGACCGGATACGGTCGGCTCCGGGCGTCCCCGGAGCCGACCGCTCTTGGGGTGACCGGGCTGCTGTCCCCTGCCGACCGGTCACGCACGCTGGGGCGCGGTCCCACGGCGTACCTGCAGTACGCCACACGCTCCAGCGGAGCCACGCGTGGTTTCTTCCTGAGCCGCCCCTGGCTGGCACGGACACCGGGACCAACGAAGCCACCGAGGTCCCGGTCACGCGCCGTACGGGTGAGAGTCGGTCCGAACTCAGATACGCCACCGGAGCCCCCGTCGGCCGCCGCGCGCCCGGCCTGCGGGTGGTTGCGCGCGGCCGTCCTGCGGAAGTCACACGCGGCCGCGGCACAGCTCCAGCAGCGTCATGGCGAGCGAGGTACCGGGCTTGCCGAGCGCCTTCCGGTACTGGCCGAGGATCTCCATCTCGCGGGAGAGGTTGACCCGGCGGCCGCCGGAGGTGATCCGCGCCTCCTGGATGACTGCCGAGACGGCCATCCGTTCCTGGACGAGCCCGATGATCCGGTCGTCGAGGGCGTCGATGCGCTCGCGGGCGTCACCGATCAGCTCGGCGGCCTCATCGGTGTTCGCACCGGTCCTCTCGATGAGGGTCTTCGCGGCGGCGGCGGTGCTGTTGTTCATGGTGTGACTCCTGGGGGGATGTGGTCCCCGGAGCGGTCGGGCCCCGAACGCAGAACGCCCCGGGCCTGTCGGCCCGGGGCGCCTGGAACGTTGCTTGTCAGTTGCTCAAGCAGCACGACCATGGCAGCCGGCGGGCCGGATGCCATAGGTAAAGACGAAGGTCGTGTGCTGATGCATGACGTCAGTATGGACCCGTGCCGGGCGGTGGGCCAACGTGGGGCCCGGATGCTGAGACGCCGCCGGCGCCACGGCCGCGCACCCGTTCCGGCCGACGCCCGGAGGGTCTTCGCCCGTACCCCGGAAGACGCAGAAGTGGGTCTCCCTCGCAACCCCGGTAGAATCGGAGAACCGACCCCCCCTCTCACCGCCGGAAGGCCGCCCCCGTGCCAGCAGCACCCCCCGCCGCCCCCGACACCACACCCGACGTGGTCCTTGTTGTCGACTTCGGCGCGCAGTACGCCCAACTCATCGCCCGACGCGTCCGTGAGGCCCGGGTCTACAGCGAGATCGTCCCGTCCACGATGCCGGTGGCCGAGATGCTGGCCAAGAACCCCCGGGCGATCATCCTGTCCGGCGGCCCCTCCTCGGTGTACGCGGAGGGCGCGCCCAGCCTCGACCGTTCGCTGTTCGAGGCAGGGGTCCCGGTCTTCGGTATGTGCTACGGCTTCCAGCTGATGGCCACCACGCTCGGCGGCACCGTCGACGACAACGGCGCCCGCGAGTACGGTCGCACCCCGCTGACCGTCTCCAAGACCGGCTCCACGCTCTTCGAGGGCACGCCCGCCGAGCAGTCCGTCTGGATGTCGCACGGCGACGCCTGCTCCGCCGCCCCCGAGGGCTTCACCGTCACCGCGTCCACGGACGTCGTACCGGTCGCCGCCTTCGAGAACGACGAGAAGAAGCTCTACGGCGTCCAGTACCACCCCGAGGTCCTGCACTCCACGCACGGCCAGCAGGTCCTGGAGCACTTCCTCTACCGCGGCGCGGGCATCGAGCCGACCTGGACCACGACCAATGTGGTCGAGGAGCAGATCGCGCTGATCCGTGAGCAGGTCGGCACCAAGCGCGCCATCTGCGGCCTCTCCGGCGGCGTGGACTCCGCGGTCGCCGCGGCCCTCGTCCAGAAGGCCATCGGCTCCCAGCTGACCTGCGTGTACGTGGACCACGGTCTGATGCGCAAGGGCGAGAGCGAGCAGGTCGAGAAGGACTTCGTGGCCTCCACCGGCGTCCAGCTGAAGGTCGTCGACGCGGAGGAGCGGTTCCTGAAGGCGCTGGCCGGGGTCTCCGACCCCGAGCAGAAGCGGAAGATCATCGGCCGCGAGTTCATCCGCGTCTTCGAGCAGGCCCAGGCCGAGCTTGTCGCCGAGGCGGGCGCGGCCGGCGAGGACGTCGCGTTCCTCGTGCAGGGCACGCTCTACCCGGACGTCGTGGAGTCCGGCGGCGGCACCGGCACCGCCAACATCAAGTCCCACCACAACGTGGGCGGCCTCCCCGAGGACATCGAGTTCCAGCTCGTCGAGCCGCTGCGCCAGCTGTTCAAGGACGAGGTCCGGATGGTCGGCCAGGAGCTCGGCCTGCCGGAGGAGATCGTCCAGCGCCAGCCGTTCCCCGGCCCCGG
Source organism: Streptomyces sp. NBC_01669 (assembly GCF_026339735.1). GTDB lineage: Bacteria > Actinomycetota > Actinomycetes > Streptomycetales > Streptomycetaceae > Streptomyces > Streptomyces yanii. Next base: position 3,843,212 of record NZ_JAPEQG010000001.1, on the reverse strand, counting down.
TCTCGGTATCCGGATCGTCGGCGAGGTCACCAAGGACCGGCTCGACCTGCTGCGCGAGGCCGACGCCATCGCCCGCGAGGAGCTGACCGCGGCCGGACTCGACCGCGACATCTGGCAGTGCCCGGTGGTCCTCCTGGCCGACGTCCGCTCGGTCGGCGTCCAGGGCGACGGCCGCACCTACGGTCACCCGATCGTGCTGCGCCCCGTCTCCTCCGAGGACGCGATGACGGCCGACTGGTCGCGCCTGCCGTACGAGGTCCTGGCGAAGATCTCCACCCGCATCACCAACGAGGTCGCCGACGTCAACCGCGTCGTCCTCGACGTGACGAGCAAGCCGCCGGGCACCATCGAGTGGGAGTGACCCCACCGCAGGGCCAACGCCGATGCCGTCGCTCGTTTCATCCGGGCGGCGGCATCGCCGTGTCCGGGGCCACCGCACCGGCGAATCGATACGTGATCGCTCTGGCCACCTGCGGTGACCGGCGGTAGCTTCCGTCCGAATGCCCTGGGAGCCCCGAGGAGTCGCCATGCCCGAGCCCACGCCGATCCCTGTCGAACAGCTGCAGTTCGCGATGCCGCCCGTCCACGAGTCGGTCGGCGAGGAACGCGCGCACCGCAAGGAGCGGCTGGCCGGGGCGTTGCGGCTGTTCGGTGAGTACGGGTACGAGGACGGGGTCTCCGGTCACCTCACCGCACGGGACCCGGAGTTCGCCGACTGCTTCTGGGTCAACCCGTTCGGCGCCCCCTTCGACGGGATGAGCCCGGAGGACCTGATCCTGGTCAACGGCGACGGGCAGGTCGTCGAGGGGCGTCACCACGTCAATCAGGCGGCGTTCGCCGTCCACGCCCAGGTGCACCGGGCGCGCCCGGACGTCGTCGCCGTCGCGCACACCCACTCCCTGCACGGCCGGGCACTGTCCACGCTCGGTGAGTTCATCGAGCCGATCACCCAGGAATCCTGCGCGTTCTACGAGGATCACGCGGTCTACCAGGCCTACACGGGGGTCGTGGTCGACGAGGACGAGGGGCGCCGGATCGCGGCCGCGCTCGGCACCCGCAAGGCGATCATTCTGCGTAACCATGGACTGCTGACCGTCGGTGACTCGGTGGACGCGGCCGCCTGGTGGTTCCTGACCATGGAGCGCTCCTGCCAGGTGCAGCTGACCGCGCGGGCGGCCGGGAAGCCGGTGCTGATCGAGCACCGGGACGCCGTCGCCACCCGCGAACAGCTCGGCAGTGACCTGGTGGCCTGGATCAATTACCAGCCGCTGTGGAAGCGGATTGCTCGAACGTTCTGACGATCTGCGCGTGCGGACCGCCCCGATGCGGTACCTGCCCGTCCCGTACGGCACAATTCGCAGCAATCGGTGGTCAGTTGGCAGTACTGGGGCGGGAAAGGGCGGCGTTCTCCGTGGCGTTGGACGAGGCACGACAAGGCGCGCACGGCGGTGGCTGTACGTGCGGCGACTGCCCGCACGGGGCGCGCGAGGGACACCGGCGCGCGGTGGCCGCCTTCCTGGCCAAACGGGACGGACTCGCCGCGGGCCAGGGACTGCCGACCGGCGTCGCCCAGTCCGCGTCCGCGACCCGTCAGTGGGTCTCCGACGAGCTGACCGAGTCGGCCCGCACGGTCGCCGAACGCAGCCGGGAGGCGGGCGACGCCTGGCTCCACCGGGTCTGGCAGCGCACCCTGGCCGTCGTCTGGGGGAGCGTCGCCGTGCTCGTCATCGGCGAGGCGGTCACCGCGATCGGCGCGGGCTGGTCGACCGCCCGCACCGCCGGTCTGCTCGCCGGGCTCGTCACCGCGGCACTGCTGACCGGCGCCGCCCGCTTCCACCGGGCCCGCGGCGGCGTCCTCGCCCCGCTGGTCGGCGAGGACAACCGGCTCTCCACCTCCCGCGCCGTCGCCGTCACCTGGGTGCTGTTCACCGTCTTCTCCGTACTCGTTCTCGCACTGCAGCTGGCAGGTGCCTCCGGCCACGCGGAGCGCGACGCGCTGATCGACGGTCTGGAGCTGGCGCGTGGCGTCGGGGTGCTGACCGTGCTGGCGCTGGTGTGCGCCGTCGCCGTGCTCGTACGCCGGGTGGTGACCGTACGCGTCCTCGCGCAGCGCCTGCAGAAGCTGCGGGCGGACCGGCCGCGCGCCGCCGATCTGCTCACCGACGACTCCGGGCGCGGCAGTTTCACGGATGTGCAGTACGTGCTGGTGAGCGCCGTAGCCGTCCTCTTCGCCGCGGTCCGGCTGGCCCGCCGGCCCGAGCAGCTCCCCGATCTGCCGTGGGGGCTGGCGCTGCTGGTGGCGGTCTCCGCGGCGACGTACTTCGCGGGGAAGTACGCGGAGGGCGGGCGCCCCGTCGTGCTGTCCGTCGTACGGGCCCGGGAGGCCGGTGACCTGGACGCGCCGATCCGTACCGGCGACGACATCGAGATCCGCGGCGCGGGCTTCGTGCCGCCCGGCGCCGGGGCCCCGGACCGGCTGGCCCGCATGGTGGTCCGGATCGGCCGGGTCCATGTCCATGTCCCGCTGATCCCGGTCACGGGAGGCTTCGCCAACCCGACCGACACCGTGCTCACCGTGCCGGTCCCGGTGGAGGTGGAACCCGGGCGGGTTGACGTCCAGGTCGTGACAGCCGCCGGGGTGGAGACGAACCGGGTCGAGATCGACGTCACGGACTGAGATCCGATCGACCGTCTTTCCCCCTGCCGCCACTCGGGTCCGATCGAACCGGGTCGAACCGCAGGGCAGGTGAGCAGCCCGTTCGCCGCGTACGTATGGTCTGGTGACGGGTCGACGGAAGGATGGGGTCCTTATGCGTGCGTATGGCACGAATGCGCGAGGTCTGGGCGAAGTGAGAAGCATCCGGGAGCTGGCGCGGGAGCATGCCCTGCTGCCGCTCCGGATCTTTCTCGGTGTCACCTTTCTCTATGCCGGGCTCGACAAACTGACGGACAGTGCCTTCTTCCGCGCCACCGGCCCCGGCTCCATCGGCGAGACGATGCACGCGGTACGCGACTCGGCCGCGATCCCGGCCCTCGTCGACCTCGCGCTGAAGAGCCCGGGAGCCTTCGGACACGCCATCGCCTTCGGTGAACTCGCCGTCGGCATCGGCACCCTGATCGGGCTGTGGGCCCGGCTTGCCGCACTCGGCGGGGCGCTGATCTCGCTGAGCCTGTGGCTGACCGTGAGCTGGCAGGTCAAGCCGTACTACTTCGGCAACGACCTGGCCTACCTCATGGCCTGGCTGCCGCTGGTGCTCGGCGGCGCCGCGTCGTTCTCCGTGGACGCCTTCCTCGCGTCGCGACGGCGACGGATACGGTAGCCGATCCACGTCGTGGTCGCGGCGAGCCAGAGGCCGCCGAAGAACACCGGGAAGAAGAAGACCCAGGGGGCGTCCCAGGTGCCCGCCGCGTCCGCAGCGTAACCGGCGGCGAGGGCGAGCATCGCGATGCCCGCGACCGCCCGGCCCGGCCGGATCTCATGACGCAGCACGAATGACCTCCACCTGTCCGATACCGACTTCCAGGTCCAGCTCGACCGTGCCCGCCGGGGTGACGCCCGCGGGCGGGGCGATCATGCGGTGTTCCTTCGGCGACGGGCTGATGTCCACATCGCCCGGCGGATCGCCCGGCAGCCGGATGTCGCCGACCCCGGCGTCCGCCCGCACCCGGAGCGTCACCGCCTTCGGTACGACGACGACCGCCCGGCCCGCGCCGACCCCCAGTTGCGTCCGGACCGTGTCCCCCTTCGGGACCGGCACCTTCGACAGGTCGAGCGTGCCGACACCGCTGCCGAGCTCGTACCGCGGCTGGACCGCGGCGACCGACGCCGGGCGCCATTCCTCCCGTACCCAATGGGTGCTGATGTCCTTCGGCAGCGCGGCCGCGCCCGCCAGCAGCGCCGCCGTGATCATTGCCAGCAGGACGGTGCCGAACCCGGTCCTGCCGAGGAAGGTGCTGACCACCATCCCCGCACCGAACACGGCGAGCGCTGCGGCCAGGCCGAACTGCAGGCTCGTGCCGAACGGATGCGTGTGCCAGCTCAGGCCCGTGCCCAGACCGCCCGCGATCAGTGCGAACAGGAAGACCAGGCCGCCGATCGAGCGTGGCCCCCGGTTGGTCCGGACCGGCTCGGGCGCGCGGTACGGGGTTTCCGCCGCCCTGCGGGGACGTACCGGCGGACTGTCGGCCACCGCATCCGCCGGGCCCCACAGATACCCCGGTCCCACCGGCCCGGACGTGCCGTCCTTGATGATCGGATCCCGCCACCACGACGGGCTGCCCGGCGACGGCGGTGCTTTCACCTCCGGCGGGGCGTCCGCCACCGCCTGCGCGGCCGTCGGGTGCAGCGGGTCCTCGGGCGCGGCGGTCCTGCGGGCTTGCGTCCACACGCTGAAGCCGACGACGGCGAGCGTCAGCATCGCGGAGAACGCCAGCGTGCCCCCGTTGCCCAGCATGGACAGGAAGAGCCCGCAGCCGATCAGCGCGAACAGCACCGCGACCAGCGACGCCCCCTCGACCCGGCCGGACAGCAGCCTGCGCGCCTCGTTCTCCTCCTCGCCCTCCAGCGGGAGCAGCAGCCAGGCGAAGCCGTAGAAGATCAGGCCGACGCCACCGGTCACCGACAGCACACCGATCACGATCCGGAAGATCACCGGGTCCACGTCGCAGTACCGGCCGAGTCCGCCGCACACCCCGGCCACCACTTTCTGCCGCGAGCTGCGCTGCAGTTGCGGTCTCGGTGCGGGCGGCGGTGCGACGCCGGGCGCGGCGTCCTGGGGAACGGTCATGGCTCCATGGTGACGGGCGGCAAGCGCCGACGGGACCCGCGGCGACCCTGGCCGATCCCTGATATTGGTTCCCCCGGACCCTGAAGGGCGCCGTCGCGGGGCGTGCGGCGGGTGGGACCTGCCCGACAGGCTCTCAGGGTCGAAGTGGGGGCAGACCCTGATACCGCCGCTCACCCGTCCATGTGACGATCGTGGCATGCCGACCGCCTCACCCCGAGCCGCAAGCTCTCTCAGCTCCGACCCGGAGGAGCCACCGCTGCGCAAGCTGTACCGCAGTGCCGACGGACGGCTGCTCGGCGGCGTCGCGCGCGGTCTCGCCGGACATCTCGGGCTGCCCGTCGCCTGGGTGCGGTTCGTCTTCCTCGGACTGTTCTTCGCGGACGGCCTCGGGGCTCTGCTCTACGCCGTGTTCTGGATCGTCGTCCCCCTCGGCGTCGGCGGCGTCGACGCGCCGCGCTCCGTCTTCGAGACGGCCCCCGACGGCCGGCGCAGGCTCCGCAAGCCCGACAAGGGGCAGGTGTTCGCCCTCCTCGCGCTGCTCATCGGCGCCGTGATCTTCGTCGGCAACGTCGACATGGGCAGCAAGGCCGACCGTTACATCTGGCCGACGCTGCTGATCGGCGCGGGCTCCGTCCTGGTGTGGCGGCAGGCCGACAACGCCCGCCGGGCCCGCTGGATGGAGGTCGGCCGCCGCCGCCGGGTGCTGCATCTGGCCCGGGCGCTGGCCGGGGTCGCCCTGGTCGGCCTGGGACTCGCCGTCTTCATGGTGGTACGCGGCTCCGCGGCCCAGCTCGGCAATGTGCTGACCGCGGCGATCGCCGTCCTCACCGGCATCGCGCTGCTGGCGGGTCCCTATCTCGTCCGCATGACCCAGGACCTGTCCGAGGAACGCCTGATGCGCATCAGGGCCCAGGAACGCGCCGAGGTCGCGGCTCACGTCCACGACTCCGTGCTGCACACCCTCACCCTGATCCAGCGCAACGCGGACGACGGCAGCGAGGTCCGCAGACTGGCCCGCGCCCAGGAACGCGAGCTGCGCAACTGGCTGTACAACCCCGAGGGCACCGGCAAGGACGAGGGCGACGAACCGGAGACCCTCGCCGAAGCGGTCAAACGCGCCGCCGCCGAGGTCGAGGACAAGCACGGTGTCCCACTGGAGGTCGTCGTCGTCGGCGACTGCCCGCTCGACGAGAAGCTCGCCGCGCAGATGCAGGCCGCACGCGAGGCGATGGTCAATGCCGCGAAGTACGGTGGCGAGGGCGGCGCCGTGCAGGTCTACGCGGAGGTCGAGGGCCGCACGGTCTTCGTCTCCGTACGGGACCGTGGTCCGGGATTCGATCCGGATTCCGTACCGGGGGACAGAATGGGCGTACGAGAATCAATCATCGGCCGGATGCAGCGCAACGGCGGTACGGCGCGGCTGCGTTCGGTGCCCGGCGGGGGCACGGAAGTCGAGCTGGAGATGGAGAGGGCGAGCGAATGACCGAGACCACCGAAGCGACCGGGGGCCCGGAGCGCCGGGTACGGGTCGTGCTCGTCGACGACCACCGGATGTTCCGCACCGGAGTCCAGGCCGAGATCGGCCGCACCGAGGAGACCGGTGTCGAGGTCGTCGGCGAGGCCGCCGATGTCGACCAGGCGGTCACCGTCATCACGGCGACCCGCCCCGAGGTCGTCCTCCTCGACGTGCACCTGCCGGGCGGCGGCGGCGTCGAGGTGCTGCGCCGCTGCGCCCCGCTGATGGGCGCGGTCGAGAACCCGGTGCGGTTCCTTGCGCTGTCCGTCTCGGACGCCGCCGAGGATGTCATCGGTGTCATCCGCGGCGGCGCCCGCGGCTACGTCACCAAGACGATCACCGGCACCGATCTGGTCGATTCGGTCTTCCGGGTGCAGGAGGGCGACGCGGTGTTCTCGCCCCGGCTGGCCGGCTTCGTCCTCGACGCGTTCGCCTCGACGGACGCGCCGCCTGTCGACGAGGACCTGGACCGGCTGACGCAGCGCGAGCGCGAGGTGCTGCGGCTGATCGCGCGCGGCTATGCGTACAAGGAGATCGCCAAGCAGCTGTTCATCTCGGTGAAGACGGTCGAGTCGCATGTCTCGGCGGTGCTGCGGAAACTCCAGCTGTCGAACCGGCACGAGCTGACGCGGTGGGCGACGGCCCGACGGCTGGTCTGAGTCAGCTGTTCTCCCGTTCGGGGTCGATGGAGATGTTGAGTTTCTCGCCGACCCTGCGGTAGCCGATGCCCGCGTAGATCCGTTCCACAGCGGCGTCGGCCGGCTCCAGCCACACCACCCGGCAGCCCCGCGCGAATGCGGCGGCGGTCAGATGGGCGGAGAGTGCCGCGCCGATGCCGCGGCGGCGGAAGGCGTCGGCAACGGCGAGACCGGCCAGTTCGGTGAGGCCGTCGACCGGGACCGAGCAGCCGCCCGCGCCCACCGGGGCGCCGTCGAGGGTGGCGAGCACCGCCACTCCGCCGCCCGCCACCGTGTCGCGCAGCCACGCGGAGCGGCCGCCCTCGGGTTCCCGTGGTGCGCGAGGGAGCCTATGCGACCCGGGTCGCTCCCGCGAAGGGCATGTTGTCGATCGGCGCGATGCGGACCGGCGCTCCGGGGTGCGGTGCGTGGATCATCTGTCCGTCGCCGATGTAGAGACCGACATGGCTGACCCCCGAGTAGAAGAACACCAGGTCACCGGGGACGAGTTCGGAGCGGGGGATGTGCCGGCCGGCGTTGATCTGGGTGTATGTGGTGCGGGGGAGCGAGACGCCGGCGGAACGCCAGGCGGCCTGGGTCAGCCCGGAGCAGTCGAACGAGGACGGTCCGGTGGCGCCCCAGACGTACGGCTTGCCGAGCGCCCCGTAGGCGAACGCGACGGCCTCCGCGGCGCGGGCGTTGGGAGCCTGGGCGGTGCCTAAGCGCGGGGCGCTGCGATCCGCGCGGGCGGCGGCGCGGGCGGCGTCCGCGCGTTCGAACTCGGCGCGCTCCGCGGGTGAGAGGGTGTCCAGGAGCTTCTGGGCGTCGGCCAGTCTGGCCCTGACCGTCGTCCGGTGCTTCTTCAGGTCGGCCCGGCGGGCGGTGAGGGCCGCCAGCTCGTCCTTCGCCTCCGTGCGCAGCTGGGCGATCTCGGTGACCTGCCGCTGCACGTTGGAGACCTCGGCCGCCTGGCGGTCGGCGGCCCGCTCCACGTACGAGGCCCGTTGCAGATACTGGTCGGGGTCCGAGGACAGCGCCAGCTGCACGGCGGGGTCGAGGCCGCCGGTGCGGTACTCCGCGGCGGCGAGCGAACCGAGTGCGTCGCGGGAGGCATTGAGGCGTTCGGTCCTGCGGGCAGCCTCGTCGCGCAGTGCGTTCAAGGACTTGGCGGCGGCGGTCGCCTCCTCCTTCGCGCCGTTGTACTGCTCGGTGGCGACCTCGGCGTCGTGGTACAGCCGGTCCACCGCGGCCTTGATCCGGGTGGGGGTGGGCTGTGGTTCGGCGTGCGCGGAGCCCGGCAGGACGGCGGCGGTCGCGGCCCCGGCGAAGGCGAGGGTGGCTGCGGTGCGGGCGGCGGAGCCGGTGTGCGGGCGCTGCCTGGGTTTCCGATGCGCTGCCACAGGGGCGGGGCTCCTTACGTCGACTGCCCGTCGGGGCCTACCGGCGGGCCGCTGAGGTCCGGCGGCGGGACGCCAACAGGGGGAGCGGCCCGCCGCCGGATTTCTCGGCGGGGTGACCGGACTGCCGTCCGGGTGCGGAGCGGTGGTGAAGCCGGCCACCTGGACAGGGACGCTAAGCCCGGGGCGCGAGGAAGAGTCGCAATGACGGCTATTGCCCGAATTTGGCAATGTGTTGTCGTCGAGTGACTGGAAAATTCCATCAGAGTCAGGCAATTGGTACAGATGCGAGTGAAATACCGAGGAGCCCCCACCTCGCCGAAGGGGGTGATATAGCCCCGGCTAGGCTGCGGCCTCATGGACGTACTCATCAATGTCTTCGTCGCGCTGCACATCATCGGCATCGCCGCCCTCCTGGGCGGCTTCCTGACCCAGATGAAGGCGATGGGTGCGGGCACGGCACGCTTCGTCCCGGCGATGCTGCACGGCGCGCTGACCATGCTGGTCACCGGTGTCGCGCTGGTCGGGCTCAACCAGGCCGACGACCACCCGGTCAACAACATCAAGATCGGCGTGAAGCTGGCGGTCCTGGTGGTGATCCTCGCGCTGGTCTACATCAAGCGGGACGAGGAGAAGGTCGAGAAGGGCGTGTTCGCGGCGGTCGGCGGACTGACGGTCGCCAACATCTTCATCGCGACACTCTGGACCTGAGCCGGACCCACTTGCACAAGGAGTGAGCCCCTGCCGGATCCGGCAGGGGCTCCTCTTATGCGGGCCCGGCGTTACGCCGGGCGCACGCTGCCGTAGATCGGCATGTAGTAGATCGACTCCTCGCGGACGTTCGCCCCCGGCTTCGGGGCGTGGATCATCATGCCGTCGCCCTTGTAGATACCGACGTGGCTGATGTCGTCGTAGAAGAAGACGAGGTCGCCCGGCTGCAGGTCGGCCGTGGCTATCCGGGTGCCGATCTTCACCTGGTCCCAGGTGGTGCGGGGGATGTCGACGCCCGCCGCCTTCCAGGCAGCCTGGGTCAGCCCCGAGCAGTCGTACGAGGAGGGGCCCGTCGCTCCCCAGACGTAGGGCTTGCCGATCTGGTCGCGGGCGAAGGCGAGAACCTTCTCGGCCTTCGTGGTGGCGCTGGTGTCCGAGCCGGTCCCGGTCCCGGTCCCGGTTCCCGTGCCCGTCCCGCCGGTGGAGCCGGCCTGCTTCGCCGCCTCCTCGGCCTTGCGGTCCGCCTCGGCCTTGGCGGCGGCCTGCCGGCGGGCGAGTTCCTCCGCCTTGCGCTTGGCCTCCGCCTCCTTCTCGCGTTCCAGTGCCGCCAGCCGCGCCTTCTCCTCGGCCGTCAGCTTCGACAGCATCGCGCGCGCCTCGCCCAGCTTCTTCTGGACGGCTTGCTTGCTGGTCCGGAGCGTGGCCTGGGACTCGGTGAGCGTCTCCAGGCTCTTCGTCGCCTCGGTGCGCTTCTTCGCCGCCGCTGCCTCCTGCGTACGGAAGTCCGTGACCGCCTTCTGCTGCTGGGCGGTCATCCGGTTCATCAGCTGGTTCTGGTCGAAGTACGACTGCGGGTCGTCGGCCAGGAAGAAGGTGGCGGTCGGGGCGATGGAGCCGGTGCGGTACTGCGCGGCCGCGTAGTTGCCGAGCGTTCTGCGCGCCTCGTTCAGCTTGTCGGCTCGCTCGGCCACGTCCTCCAGCAGGGCGTCGACCTTGCCGCGCTGCGTGGCGGAGGCCTCCTTCGCCTTGTTGTACTGCTGGGTCGCTGTGCCCGCCTGCCGGTAGAGGTCGTCGACCTTCTTCTGTACGTCCTCGATGCTGGGCTTGGGTGCGCTCGGGGCGGCCGTGGCGCTCTGGGTCGACAACAGGGTCACGCCTGCCAGTGCGGCCGTCGTGAGCCCGACGGCGGGGGTGGTGGTGCGTACCCGGCTGCGCGGTTTGCGATGCGATGCCAAAGCCGGCATCTCCTTCCGTGGACCGCCTGCCGGGTTAGCTGTCGGGTTCGGGCGGAACGGAAGGCTGCCCTACGGTCCGAGTGGGGATACAGACCGATTCACCCCGGTTTTGCATGTGGGTCCCCGGTCCCGAACTCCCCTGTGGGCAGCCCGGATTCGGCGGGGGAGCCCGCTCGGCGTGGTTCGCCTCAAGGGGGTACGGGCCGCCCGACGGAGCACGCTAGCCAACCGTGGTGCCGCTGGGAAGGTTGATGTTCGATATGCCCGATACGTTTTTGTGACCTCGGTGAAGAGGGGCCGGAGGAGTCGGTCCGGGCCCCGATTTCCTTACGGGGCGTGGGTGGGCGCTCTCCGTACGTAGGTGCCTTCCGGCCGCGCTTTCCCATGCGGCCGCAGAGTGTCGGTGCGTCGCCCTAGACTCGTGAGGCGATGAGCAGCCTCTTTGACGACAGTTTCCTGGCCGGCCTCCAGCACTCGGAGGAAGAACCCCCGCCGCCCCCCGAGGACTCCGCACCCGAAGCGGTGCCGGAGGACCTCTTCGCGGGCGTCTTCGACGCGCCCCCGCCGCCTCGGGACGCGTACTACCGGGACGGCGCCCACCGCCCCGCCATCGACTCCGCCGCCCTGCTCGACGGGCTGAACACCGAGCAGCGCGCCGCGGTCGTGCACGCCGGATCGCCGCTGCTCATCGTCGCCGGCGCGGGCTCCGGCAAGACCCGGGTGCTCACCCACCGCATCGCCCACCTGCTGGCCGAGCGCGGCGTGCACCCCGGCCAGATCCTGGCGATCACCTTCACCAACAAGGCCGCGGGCGAGATGAAGGAGCGCGTCGAGCAGCTCGTCGGACCGCGCGCCAACGCCATGTGGGTCATGACGTTCCACAGTGCGTGCGTGCGGATCCTGCGCCGCGAGTCGAAGCGGCTCGGCTTCACCTCGTCGTTCTCGATCTACGACGCGGCCGACTCCAAGCGGCTGATGGCCCTGGTCTGCCGCGATCTGGACCTCGACCCGAAGCGCTTCCCGCCGAAGTCGTTCACGGCCAAGGTCTCGAACCTGAAGAACGAGCTGATCGACGAGGAGACCTTCGCCGGCCAGGCCGCGGACGGCTTCGAGAAGACACTCGCCCAGGCGTACGCGATGTACCAGTCCCGGCTGCGCGAGGCCAACGCACTGGACTTCGACGACATCATCATGACGACGGTCCATCTGCTCCAGGCGTTCCCCGACGTCGCCGAGCACTACCGACGCCGCTTCCGGCACGTCCTCGTGGACGAGTACCAGGACACCAACCACGCGCAGTACACGCTCGTACGCGAGCTGGTCGGCCCGGCCGGAGAGGCCGACGCCCCCGCCGAGCTCTGCGTCGTGGGTGACGCCGACCAGTCGATCTACGCCTTCCGTGGCGCGACCATCCGCAACATCCTCCAGTTCGAGGAGGACTACCCGAACGCGACGACGATCCTGCTGGAGCAGAACTACCGCTCCACGCAGACGATCCTCTCCGCCGCCAACGCGGTCATCGAGCGCAACGAGAGCCGCCGCCCCAAGAACCTCTGGACGAACGCGGGCGAGGGCGCCCGGATCACCGGCTATGTCGCGGACACCGAGCACGACGAGGCGCAGTTCGTCGCCGACGAGATCGACCGGCTGACCGACGCGGGCGACGCGAAGGCCGGCGACGTCGCGATCTTCTACCGGACGAACGCGCAGTCCCGCGTCTTCGAAGAGATCTTCATCCGCGTCGGCCTGCCCTACAAGGTCGTCGGCGGCGTGCGATTCTACGAGCGCAAGGAGGTCCGGGACATCCTGGCCTACCTCCGGGTCCTCGCCAACCCCGAGGACACCGTCCCGCTGCGCCGCATCCTCAACGTGCCCAAGCGCGGTATCGGCGACCGCGCCGAGGCGATGATCGACGCCCTGTCGCTGCGCGAGAAGATCACGTTCCCGCAGGCACTGCGCCGCGTCGACGAGGCGTACGGTATGGCGGCCCGCTCGGCCAACGCCGTCAAGCGGTTCAACACGCTGATGGAGGAACTGCGCACGATCGTCGAGTCCGGCGCGGGCCCCGCCGTGGTGCTGGAGGCGGTGCTGGAACGGACCGGCTATCTCGCCGAGCTCCAGGCGTCCACGGACCCGCAGGACGAGACGCGGATCGAGAACCTCCAGGAACTCGCCGCCGTCGCGCTCGAATTCGAGCAGGAGCGGGGGGAGTCCGCCGGGGAGGAAGGTGCGGGCACGGGCACGCTCGCCGAGTTCCTGGAGAAGGTCGCGCTCGTGGCCGACTCCGACCAGATCCCCGACGAGGACGAGGACGGCTCCGGCGTCATCACGCTGATGACGCTGCACACGGCCAAGGGGCTCGAATTCCCGGTGGTGTTCCTGACCGGCATGGAGGACGGCGTCTTCCCGCACATGCGCGCCCTGGGACAGGTCAAGGAGCTGGAGGAGGAGCGGCGCCTCGCGTACGTCGGCATCACCCGTGCCCGTGAACGGCTCTACCTGACCCGGGCGGCGATGCGCAGTGCGTGGGGTCAGCCCTCGTACAACCCGCCGTCGCGGTTCCTGGAGGAGATCCCGGACCAGCACCTGGAGTGGAAGCGGACCGGGCCGATGGCGGCCCCGGCCGGTCCGACGTCGGGGATCACGTCGTCGCTGTCCTCGTCGCGCGCCCGCTCGGGCCCCTCGGGCTTCGCGACCCGGCGTACCTCGGACAAGCCGACGGTCACGCTGGTGGTCGGGGACCGGGTCACGCACGACCAGTTCGGGCTCGGCACGGTGACGGCGGTCGAGGGGATCGGCGACCAGGCGAAGGCGACGGTCGACTTCGGGGACGAACGACCGAAGAAGCTGCTGCTGCGGTACGCGCCGGTGGAGAAGCTCTAGGGGATCCGCTCCGGAGCCGACGGGGCGGGCGCGGGTGCCCGCCCCTGCCGACGGGCGGGGCCTGTGCCGTGTCGGGCTCTGCTGCTCAGGTCGGGTCGAGGCCGTGGCTGCGGAGCCAGGGCAGCGGGTCTATGGCCGCTCCGCCACCGGGCCGGACCTCGAAGTGCAGGTGCGGGCCGGTGGAATTGCCGGAGTTCCCGGAGTACGCGATGACGTCACCGGCCTTGACCGGGCCCGAGCGGATCCTGGTGCTGCTGAGGTGGCAATACCAGGTCTCGGTACCGTCGGCCGTGGTGACGATGGCCATGTTCCCGTAGGCGCTGTTCCACTGGGTGCGTACGGTGCCGTCGGTCGCGGCCATCACCGGAGTGCCGTACGAGACGGGGAAGTCGATGCCCGTGTGCACGGACATCCAGTTGACGCCCGCCTGGCCGTAGTAGGCGCTGAGGCCGTGCTGCTTGACCGGCAGGAGGAACTTGGGCCGCAGCGCCTCTTTCCGGGCGGCCTCCTCCTCGCGCTTCTTCTTCTCGGCGGCCTGCCGCTCCCTCAGGTCGATGCGCTCCTGGGTGCGGCTGGCGCGGTCGGCGAAGTTCTCGGCGTCGGCGCTGAGGTTGGCGAGCTGGGTGTCCAGCTTGTTGTTGGCGGCGACCGGCTTGACGCTGCCGGGGTCGGCGGCCGCCATCGACGTGGTGTCGTCCTTGGTGTCCTCGCCGCTGCCGAGCCCGCCGACGGAGGCGGCGGCGATACCGGCGACGCTCATCACGCAGGCGGAGGGGACCGCGACGGTGAGAAGAGCGGAACGCTTGGCGGGGGTGCGACGCCGGCCGCGGCTGCCACCGCCGCCGCGGGTGACGGAACGGCTCGCAGCGCGGGGGATGTCGGCGGTGCGCTCCGCCGCGTGGTCCACCCGGTCTGCCGCGTCGTCCACATCGGCCTCGAGGTCCGGGTCCAGGTCGGCGACGCCGAACTCGGAGGTCGCGGTGATGTCCGCGGGCTCCGCGGTCCCGGCGGGCGGGTAGGGCTCGTACGGAGCGTAGGAACCCTGGTCCTCGTACACCTCGTGCGCGGCCTGTTCGGGTTCGTACGACTCGTGCGCGGTTTGCGCGGTTTGCTGTTCGTGCTCGGGCGTGGCGCCGGTGTTCCAGGCAGTGGCGTCGTACGCGCCGGTGTCGTAAGCGGCCGTCCCGGTCGTCGCCCACTGGCCGTTCTGGTGCCAGCCGTTGGTGTCCCACTGGCCCGACGCGTCCGGAGCGCCGCCCTGCGCGGGGATGCCCGGGGCTTCCGGCATCCAGGTCGCGGTGGTGTCGTACTGCTGCGGGTGCTGGGTCCCGTACGCGGCATAGGGGTCGTACGCGGCGGTCTGATGCGCGCCGGTGTCCCACTGGGTGGAGTCGTACGGGCCGCTGTACCCGGCCTGTCCGGTGTCGTAGCCGCTGCTGTAACCGGTGGTGTCGTACGTGCCGTCGTGGCTGCCCGGGAGGGAGCCGAAGAGCGGGTCGCTGTCGAAGCTGCCCGTGGAGTGGCTGTCGTAACCGACATACCCGGCGTAGGGGTGCTGGTCGTTCACCAACTTCTCTCTCGCCTCGGCAGCAGGACCTGGGTCTGGGGTCCGGTGGGGGAATCCCAGGGGGAAAGCAGTGGCCGCGACTGTACCCGGCAGTACGTGACGGCGACAATCTTCCTCAGGTTCCGGGCCCGCAGGAAACGGGCAATCGGCCGTCTTTCGGCGGACTGTGCACAGAGCCTTGGCTCTATGTTCGAAACGCGTTCTATTTGTGAGCGCACTCCGGGCGGCCATGGTGCCCTGGGGCATGCCCCCGGCACGGCGTGGCGGCCTTGTGCCCGTGAGGGACTCCGGTCCGACAGGCTCTCAGGCGACCGAGGCGGCTCCCATGAGTCCGGTGGCCGATTCCGGGGACTCCAGGGCCTGCCGGATCCCGGCGGCGACCGCCGGGTGGACCGGCAGTGCGAGGTGACCGATCCCGGTGACGCGCACGTTCAGCGCATCGAGGTCCGGATGGTCGATGCAGGCCGCCTCGACCGGGACGATCACCTGGTCCAGCTCGCTCCAGAAGCTCACGAACCGGGTGCGGCAGCCGGGTGCGGGGCGGCGCAGCTCCTCGATCGGGGCGGAACCGCTGCGCATCTGGCGCACGATCGGGTGCGCACTGGCCACCGGGGCGACGGCGGTGCCGCCGTGCGGGGTGCCGAGCGTGACCAGGGTGTGGACCCGTCGGTCACCGCCGAGTCGCTGCACGTAATAGCGGGCGATCAGGCCACCGAGGCTGTGGCCGACGACGTCGACCTCGTGGTGCCCGGTGCGGGTGCAGATCTCCTCGACATGCCGGCCGAGAAGTTCGGCGGCCGTGCGGATGTCACACGTCAGCGGTGAGTAGTTGAGGGACTCCAGATGGTGCCAGCCGTGCCGGGCGAGGGAGCGGCGCAGCAGGACGAAGACGGAGCGGTTGTCGATGAACCCGTGCAGGAGCACGACGGGCCGCCGCTCGGGGCTCTCGGTGGGCAGGGCCCGGGTTCCGGCCGGTGCGGTGGGCGGCTGTTCGGGCGGGGGTGTCGCCTCATGCCGCTCCCCGGTCATGCCCGAGGGGTAGAGGAGCACGTGCCCGACGAGCACGATCAGCTCCAACGCTGTGGCTCTCAGCAGTGCCGATGACAGCCAGGTGCGACGCAGACACGGCTGGCGCAGCAGTAGCGGAAGAAAAGGCAGGACCTTCATGGCCGACCTCCTGCTTCGGCGCACGGGAGGCGGCTCAAGTCCCCGTATGCCCTCATGGGGTGCCGTGGCAGAGGCGCGGGTGGCTGGTCGGACCACCTGTTGATGAGCCGTACCACCGTGCCGTGCGGCTGACGGCGCGGTGGTACGGCGACCTCATAGCGGCTCCCCTGGCCTCCGTGGCCCGCGCGGCAGGCATGCCGCGTGATGCGGGAACGGGGCCCGGCGAACATGTCCCAGGTGTGATTTCCCCCTCCCGGCCCACCGCGAAACGGCGGGTTGCGGGATGCTGTCGATAACGTTCGTTCACATCCCCGGCCCTTTCCGGCACGGGAGACGCATGTGGAGGCAGTGATGGGTGTGACCGGTCCGATCCGTGTGGTGGTGGCCAAGCCGGGCCTCGACGGCCATGACCGCGGGGCGAAGGTGATCGCGCGGGCGCTGCGCGACGCCGGTATGGAGGTCATCTACACCGGGCTCCACCAGACGCCCGAGCAGATCGTCGACACCGCGATCCAGGAGGACGCCGACGCGATCGGCCTCTCGATCCTCTCCGGCGCGCACAACACGCTCTTCGCCAAGGTGATCGAGCTCCTGAAGGAGCGCGACGCGGAGGACATCAAGGTCTTCGGCGGCGGCATCATCCCGGAGGCGGACATCGCACCGCTGAAGGAGCAGGGCGTCGCGGCGATTTTCACCCCGGGGGCGACGACGGGCTCGATCGTCGACTGGGTGAACGCCAACGTCCGCCAGTCCGCAGACGCCTGACCGGGCGGGCCGGGGCGCTCGCCCGTCCGGTGCCCTGCGTCCTCAGTCGCCCGCCCGGTGCGAGGCCGGGTCCGTCGAAGGGGTCCCCCTGCCCTGGAGACCACGGGGGGATTGAGGACGCAGCGCGGCGCAGGCAGCGCAATCCGCCGCCGGCACCACCGCACCCCCTACGCCGCCTCCGGCAGCAGCTCCGCCTCCATCGCCGCGCGCAGCCGCAGGGTGGAGACCAGGCGCTGGAATGCCTCCGACCAGTAGCCGGCGGCTCCCGGCGACGCGCCCTCCGGCTCGTCCGGTGTCGTCGTGAGGACCTCCAGGCGGTCTGCCTCCGCCGGGTTCAGACAGCGCTCGGCGAGACCCATCACGCCGCTGAAGCTCCACGGATAGCTCCCCGCGTCGCGGGCGATGTCGAGCGCGTCGACGACCGATCTGCCCAGCGGCTCCGCCCATGGAACCGTGCAGACCCCCAGGAGCTGGAACGCCTCGGACAGCCCGTGCGCGGCAATGAAGTCGGCCACCCACGCGGCCCGTTCCGTACCGGGCAGTGTGGCGAGGAGCTTGGAGCGCTCGGCGAGCGACGCCGTGCCGGGGCCGTTCGACGGGGGTATGGAGGGGGCGCCCAGCAGAGCGCGGGCCCACTCCGGGGCCCGCTGCCGGACCGCCGCCCGGCACCACGCCGCGTGCAGTTCCTCACCCCAGCCGTCGGCGACGGGCAGCGCGACGATCTCCTGCGGCGTACGCCCGCCGAACCGCGCCGGCCAGGTGGACAGTGGGGCCGACTCCACCAACTGGCCCAGCCACCACGACCGTTCGCCCCGGCCGGACGGCGGCGCCGCGACCACGCCGTCGCGCTGCATGTCCGCATCGCATTCATGCGGCGCCTCCACGGCGATGGACGCGGAACTGGCCGTCAGGTCCGGGTTCACGCACGACGCCGCACGGGCCGCCATCCGCCCGGCCAGCGCCGACTCCGGCAGCGCGGACAGCAGCTCGGCGGCTGTCGCGCGGACATTGCGGCTGCGGTCGGAGAGCGCCTGCTCCAGGAACGGTTCGTCCGCACCGGACAGCCCGGTACGCAGCGAGTCCACGAACATCAGCCGGTCCTCGGCACGCTCCGTCGGCCACGTGCTGGTCAGCAGCGCGAGCGCGCTCCCCGGATCATGTGCGCGTACGGCCCCGAGCAGGGCGACGCGCTCGGCGAACAAGCCCTCCTCCCACAGCCGGCGCACCGCCTCCGGGTCCGTCACCTCGGGCCGCGGCGCGCCGCCGGACGAGCCGCGCAGCGCGAACCTCCAGTCGGGGTTCAGCCGGGCCAGCCACAGCCCACGCGGCCCGGCGAACGCCAGGGCCTGCGGCCGCAGGTCGGTACGGGCGCGGGCCGCGTCCAAAAGCGCCGGGAGCAGCGCCGCCGGCGCCCGGTAGCCGTGCAGACCGGCTGTGGCCAGCCACTGCGGGATCAGCTCGGTGAGATCCGGCGCGGCACCGCGCCGACCGCCCGCACCGCTCGGCGCCGACCGGTCGGCGAGCAGTTGGGCGAGTCTGCGCCGCGCGGCCGGCGGCAGGGGCGGCCGGTGGTCGGCGGGTGCCGTCCCCGGCCGCGCGGCCGCGGGCGCGGGAAGCAGTCCGGCTCTGTGCCGCACGGTGTGGAGCGCCGCCGCGTCCAGGAGCGCGACCGGCCCCCGATCGCCGCCCGCCGATGACGGCCGGCGATCGGTGCCGAGCAACGCCGAGGTGACGAGCTCGTCCCACGGGGTGGTTGTACTGGACATCGGTCCTCCTCGAGGGGTTCACAACTGCTGGGCAGGTGCATCGTTTTGGCGAACATGAACACGATGGGGTGAGCGGTGTGACGATCTGCGGGTATGCCCGGTGGAGTGTGGGTAACGTTCTCGGTGCGATCTGGGACGCAGGGTGTGGTGTCAGCAGTCGGGGCCCCCGTGTCACCAGCGAGATGGTTCGGGGCTTCCCCCGTCGCCTCCGGCCACACCCATATGGCCAGGTCGTAGGAATTCCGCCCGCCTGGGACGGACCGCATACGGGATATGCGTCGCCGACCGGGACGCGAAAGCGGAGGACCAGTGCGCCCAAGACCGTTCGGGGCGTGCCGGTGAGCCAGGACTCACTCCTGCCCACCGCCCAGGAACGGTCAGATGAGCGGTACGGTCTCGGCCGCACCGCCGTCGGAGCCATCGGCCCAGGCGGCGAGCGGGTCGAAGCCGCGGTGGCCGCATTCGCCGAACACCGTGAGGGGCGCGCCGCCGGACAGAGCGACGAGCTTCCACAGGCCCGGCCGGGACAGCGCCGACGGGATGACGGGCAGGGCCGTACCGCCTGTGGCATCCGCCAGTTGCCAGCCGTCGCCCGACGGCACCGGTATGACCTCGCGCAGGGTCACCGGCCAGGACTCCAGCCAGGGGTCGTCCCGTAGGGCGCGCCCGTACGAGGCGACCGCGCCCGCGGTCGTGGAGCCCCGAGGGGGAGTGCCGGACGGCACCGGCGCACCGAACTGCGCGCCCAGCTCGGCCCGTAGCTGCCCGGCTCCCTGATACGGCGTGAGTTCGGCGTCGAGCGTGACGCCCACCGGCAGGGCCTGCCCCGGGGAGCGCCCGGCCGCTCCGAAGGACAGCAGCAGTGCGGTGCGGCCCGAGTCTCTTCCGTACAGCCAGATCCGACGCGTGACGATCTTGCCGTCCGGCGTGTCGTACTGGGCGAGGACCAGCCACCGGTCACGGACCGGGAGGCCGTCGGCGGGGGATGTCAGCCCCACCCGCGTACGGACCGTCGCGGCCAGCGGCTCCGGCAGGCGGTCGATGCCCAGCCACGCGGTGTCCAGCAGATGCAGCAGCGCGCACTCCTGGAGCAACCGCGCCGGCCAGCCGGCGCCGGACGCCGGGATCGCCCCCAACTCCCGGACCCGGCCCGCAAGTCCCGGCGCCTGCGCGTCGACCATGCGGGCCGCCGTCTCCTCCCACAGCCCGTACCCCGACTGGTCGGCCGCCGCCAGACCGCCGCGCAGCAGATCCATCAGCCGCTGCTCCAACTCCTGTGCACCGCCGGTGATCCGCTCGGCCCGACGCTCGGCGCGCCGCCGGGCGGCCTCCCGGTCGGCCGGGCCCGCGGCCGAGGCGCCGCCCGCCGCCGGCCCGCCCTTCTCCCCCTTGGTCTCCGCGCGCTTGCGACGGCCTGTCAGCCACTCGCCGGCCCAGTCCGGCACCTCGCCCGCGGGCAGAGCCGATGCGCCGGAAGCCCAGACCAGCAGCAGACCCAGCGCGTGCTTGCACGGGAACTTCCGGCTGGGGCAACTGCACCTGTACGCAGGGCCGGTCGTGTCGACCACGGTTTGATACGGCTTGCTTCCACTGCCCTTGCACAGCCCCCACACCGCACCCGAACCGTCACACCCGCCACCCGACCACGGGCCGGTCGAACCGAGCTTGCTCCCCGCCTTGCGTGATGCCTCGTCAGGAGCCAGGGCCAGGACCTGCTCCACCGTCCAGCGCGCCGCCGGAGCAGCGGTGCGCAAGGGTTCTCCCTCGTGAGATAGCAGCATGGGGACGACGGTAGAACGCACCACTGACAATCAGTCTGACCTGCCATTTCGTCGTCGGGCAAGCACCTTGACTTTACTCTTCCTTTGCGATTCGCTGCGAGGTACCGACCTTTGAATCCGGGGGGATCGACCGATGAGCCACACCGTCCGCAGCGTCCACAACTTCCGTAACGCCCGCACCATCCGGACTGCCGTCTCCGCAGCCGTCGTCCTCGGTCTCGCCGTGGGCCTCGGGGCCTGCTCCGAGTCCGTCGATCAGGTGGACAAGGCCGTGGACGAGACGTACGAAGTCACCTACGAGGTCACCGGTACGAGCGTCGACGAGATCCAGTTCCACGCGGGCGGGGGCAAGGCCATGGACCCGGAGATCGAGACGGTCAAGTCCCCGACCCTGCCGTGGCGGAAGACCGTCACGCTGCGCGGCATCATGCCGCCCGCCGTCATGCCGATCGCCCTGGACGAGACCGGGGCCGACGTCGCCTGCTCGATCACGCACAAGGGCAAGGTCATCAAGGAGGCCAAGGGCGAGGGACTCATCACCGCCGGCGGCTGCGTCGCGGTCTCACCGGTGGCCGGCTGAACTCCCCGCCCGTAGCCGCTGAATCGGCCCTGACCTGCGGTCGGGGCCGATTGTCAGTGGCATGGTGCACGGTGGGAACCACATCAGGTCGACCGATCTGGAGGGGGATCCATGACCGTGTCCGAAACCACCGCCGCCGTCGGCGTACAGGCCCTGCGACCGCACGCCGAGGACGCCTTCGCCCATGAGCTGAAGGCCCTTGCCGCAGCCGACGACCGCCCGCGGCCCGCCCGTTGGCAGCTGTCTCCGTGGGCGGTCGCCACCTACCTGCTCGGCGGCACCCTGCCCGACGGCACGGTGATCACACCCAAGTACGTCGGCCCGCGCCGCCTCGTCGAGGTCGCCGTGACCACACTCGCCACCGACCGGGCCCTGCTGCTCCTCGGTGTTCCCGGCACCGCCAAGACCTGGGTCTCCGAGCACCTCGCGGCCGCTGTCAGCGGCGACTCGACGCTGCTCGTCCAGGGCACGGCGGGCACACCCGAGGAAGCCGTCCGCTACGGGTGGAACTACGCGCAGCTGCTGGCGCACGGCCCCAGCCGCGACGCACTGGTGCCCAGCCCGCTGATGCGTGCCATGTCCGAGGGCATGACCGCGCGGATCGAGGAGCTCACCCGCATCCCCGCCGATGTGCAGGACTCGCTCATCACGATCCTGTCGGAGAAGACGCTCCCCGTTCCGGAGCTGGGCCAGGAGGTCCAGGCGGTCCGCGGTTTCAACGTCATCGCCACCGCCAACGACCGCGACCGCGGGGTCAACGAGCTGTCCAGCGCGCTGCGCCGGCGGTTCAACACGGTCGTGCTGCCGCTGCCCGCCACGCCCGACGCCGAGGTCGACATCGTGTCCCGGCGCGTCGACCAGATGGGGCGCTCGCTCGACCTTCCGGCCGCACCCGACGGCATGGCCGAGATCCGACGGGTGGTCACGGTCTTCCGCGAACTGCGCGACGGCATCACGACGGACGGACGCACCAAGCTCAAGTCCCCGTCGGGCACGCTGTCCACGGCCGAGGCCATCTCCGTCGTCACCAACGGCCTGGCGCTCGCTGCCCACTTCGGCGACGGAGTGCTGCGCCCCGGCGATGTCGCGGCCGGCATCCTCGGCGCGGTCGTCCGGGACCCGGCGGCGGACCGGGTGGTCTGGCAGGAGTACCTGGAGACCGTGGTCCGGGAGCGGGACGGCTGGAAGGACTTCTACCGCGCCTGCCGCGAGGTATCCGCATGACCCGGGCCGCGCGTCCCGTCGGACCGCTGCTGCTGGGGGTGCGGCACCACGGGCCGGGCTCGGCCCGAGCCGTCCGTGCGGCGTTGGAAGCCACCCGCCCGCAGGCGGTGCTCATCGAGGGGCCTCCCGAGGGTGACGCACTGCTGCCGCTGGCGGCCGACGAGCGGATGCGACCGCCGGTCGCGCTGCTCGCCCATGCCGTGGACGACCCGGGGCAGGCGGCGTTCTGGCCGCTGGCCGCCTTCTCGCCCGAGTGGGTCGCGATCCGCTGGGCGCTGGCGCACGACGTGCCGGTCCGCTTCATCGACCTGCCCGCGGCGAACTCCCTGGCCATGACACAGGCAGCGGAACGCGAACCGGGCAGGGACGGGGGCGGGGAAGCGGACGGGACCGGGGGTACGGACGGGGGCGTAGCCGGGGAGCCGGCTCCGGGATGCTCACCCGGGCATGCCCCGATCGACCCCATCGGCGTACTGGCCGGGACAGCGGGATACGACGACCCGGAGCGATGGTGGGAGGACGTCGTCGAACACCGCACCCAGGGCGGTGAGGCCGTCGACCCACGGGCAGCGTTCGCCGCGCTCGCCGAGGCGATGACGGCCCTGCGTGATGTGTACGGGGACGGCGGGCATCCCCGGGACGCCGTCCGCGAGGCGTACATGCGCATCCAACTCCGCAAGGCGGTGAAGGAGTTCGGTGACGACATCGCGGTCGTCTGCGGTGCCTGGCATGTGCCCGCGCTCGGCACGAGGACCACACTCGCCGCCGACAGGGCCCTGCTCAAGGGGCTGCCCAAGCTCAAGGCCGAGCTGACCTGGGTGCCTTGGTCGCATCGGCGGCTCGCCCGGCACAGCGGATACGGGGCGGGCATCGACTCGCCCGGCTGGTACGGACACCTCTTCGGGGCCGCCGACCGCCCGATCGAGCGGTGGATGACGAAGGTTGCCGGACTCCTGCGCGACGAGGACCGGTTCGTGTCGTCCGCCCATGTCATCGAGGCCGTCCGGCTCGCCGAGACCCTCGCCGCCCTGCGCGGCCGCCCGCTGGCAGGGCTGAGCGAGACGATCGATGCGATCCGGGCCGTGATGTGCGAAGGCTCCGATGTGCCGCTCGCGCTCGTCCGGGACCGGCTGATCGTCGGCGAGACACTCGGCGAAGTGCCGGACACCGCCCCTGCCGTGCCCCTGCAGAGGGACCTCACCCGACAGCAGCGCACGCTCCGTCTCAAACCGGAAGCGCTGGAGCGGGAGTTGGAGCTCGACCTGCGCAAGGACACCGACGCGGCCCGCAGCCGGCTGCTCCATCGGCTGCGGATCCTCGCCGTCGGCTGGGGCGAACCGGCCACCGGGCGGGGGAGCACCGGCACCTTCCGGGAGAGCTGGCGGCTGCGCTGGGAACCCGAGCTGTACGTACAGGTCGCGGAGGCCGGCACCTGGGGCACCACCGTGCTCTCCGCAGCGACGGCCAAGGCCGGGGCCCAGGCGGTCTCGGCGACCGCCCTCGCCGAGGTCACCGCGCTCGCCGAGCGCTGTCTCCTTGCCGAACTGCCCGAGGCACTGCCCGTGGTGATGCGGGCCCTCGCCGACCGCGCCGCGCTCGACGTGGACGTCGGCCACCTTGCCGACGCCCTGCCCGCCCTCGCCCGCACCTTGCGGTACGGGGATGTGCGGTCCACGGACACCGCGGCGCTCGGCGAGGTCGCGGCCGGGCTCGCCGAGCGGATCTGTGTCGGACTGCCGCCCGCCTGCACCGGGCTGGACGCCGACGGAGCCGCCGAACTGCGTCGCAAGGTGGACGGCGTCCACACCGCGATCGGGCTGCTCGCCGGAACCGTGCCGGCCGGCGGACTCCGCGAGCGCTGGGCCGCCGTGCTGCACAAGCTGGCCGCCCGGGACACGGTCGCGGGCGTCATCCGGGGCCGTTCGACGCGGCTGCTCCTCGACGACGGGCGGCTCGAAGAGGACGACGCGGCACGGCTGATGGGCCTCGCCCTCTCGCCCGGCACACCCCCGGCCGACGCGGCGGCCTGGATCGAGGGGTTTGTCGGCGGGGCCGACGGGGGCGGCATGCTCCTTGTCCACGACGAGCGGCTGCTCGGCCTGGTCGACGCCTGGCTGGCCGGTGTCCCCGCCGACACGTTCACCGATGTGCTCCCGCTGCTGCGCCGCACCTTCTCGGCGTACGAAGCAGGCGTACGGCGCACGCTCGGCGAGCTCGTACGACGCGGTCCGGCCGCCGGGGCACCGGCCGCGACTGTCGCCGGGACGGCGGCGCCCGGCTTCGGCCCGGGCCTCGACGAGGCGCGGGCGGACGCGGTGGTGCCGGTGCTGCGGCTGCTGCTGGGACTGGACGCCGAGGGTGCCGAGGGTGCCGAGAACGCCATGGAACCGCTGGGGGCAACAGGATGACGACGGTCACGGAATCCGGCACGGACACGGAGCGGCCGGGAGCCGCCGGGCGGGGTGCGGCGGACGACGAACGGCTCCGGCGGTGGCGCATGGTGCTGGGCGCGGACAGCGCCGAGTCCACCGGGTGCACCCTGACCGGACAGGACGCCGCGATGGACGGTGCGCTGAACGCGCTGTACGGCGGCGGGGGCAGGCCCGGCAGCCGCGGCGGGAGCGAGCGCTCGGCCGGACTCGGCGCCTCCGCCCCATCCGTCGCCCGCTGGCTCGGCGACATCCGCACGTACTTCCCCAGCTCCGTCGTCCAGGTCATGCAGCGCGACGCGATCGACCGGCTCGGTCTCTCCGCGCTGCTGCTGGAGCCGGAGATGCTGGAGGCCGTCGAGGCGGACGTCCACCTGGTCGGAACACTGCTCTCGCTCAACAAGGCGATGCCCGAGACGACGAAGGAGACGGCACGAGCCGTCGTACGCAAGGTGGTCGACGACCTGGAGAAGCGGCTCGCCACTCGCACCCGGGCCACGCTGACCGGCGCGCTCGACCGCTCGGCGAAGATCAACCGGCCGCGTCACCACGACATCGACTGGGACCGCACCATCCGGGCCAACCTCAAGAACTACCTCCTGCTTCCCGGCGGGGACGGGGCCGGCACGGTCGTCCCCGAGCGGCTCATCGGCTACGGACGCGCCGCGCAGGCGGTGAAGAAGGACGTCATCCTCTGCATCGACCAGTCGGGGTCGATGGCCGCCTCCGTCGTCTACGCCTCCGTCTTCGGCGCGGTGCTCGCCTCCATGCGTACGTTGCGGACCAGGCTCGTCGTCTTCGACACGGCTGTCGTCGACCTCACCGAGCAGCTCGACGACCCCGTCGACGTCCTCTTCGGCACCCAGCTCGGCGGCGGCACGGACATCAACCGGGCGCTCGCCTACTGCCAGTCCCAGATCACCCGGCCCGCCGACACCGTCGTGGTCCTCATCAGCGACCTCTACGAAGGCGGCATCCGCAACGAAATGCTGAAGCGGGTGGCCGCGATGAAGGCGTCCGGCGTGCAGTTCGTGACGCTGCTCGCCCTGTCCGACGAGGGCGCGCCCGCCTACGACCGCGAGCACGCGGCGGCGCTCGGCGCGCTCGGAGCACCGGCATTCGCGTGCACCCCGGACCTCTTTCCGGAGGTGATGGCCGCGGCACTGGAGAAGAGGCCACTGCCCATACCGGACAAGGAGACCCATCAGTAACAAGGGGCTTGCGTCAACCCGGGAGGGTCGTGCAAGCATCGTCCCGTCGCCCGCGGAGGACTGTGTTCCGCAGTCCGCGCCATTCTGGGAGGGCTCACTCCGACGTGACCACAGCAGCTGTACGTTCAGGCGCCGACCCGCGCCCGGCGCGTGGGCCGGTCGGCCGACGCACGCTGCAGGTGGTGCTGTTCCTGGGCGGACTGCTGGCGCTCGGCGTCCTCTTCGGGGCCGAGGCGCACGCGGAGCAGGTGCCCGTTCCGTCACATGCCGTCGTGGAGAAGGCGGTTGCACGGGGGTCCGATGCGATGGCCGACCGTACAGCGGTTCCGGACGCCGAATCGGCCACGGACGCCACCGAGGCCTCGGCCGCGGTCGCGACACGCGTTCCGGCTGCCCGGCCGGAGGGGTCGCGGGCCGCCGCAAGGCTCGCCGTGCCTGCGGCCGCCACCACCGCCACTGCTCCACCGGCTCCCTCTGCGGCCACCGCGGGCCCCGACGCCGTTCCCGGCCTCCGGCCGGTCGCCGGGGCGGCGCGGGCCACGGTCCAGGACCTCGGCCGGCCGGTCGGCCGACTGGTCGGAAAGGCCGTCGGCCCGGCTCTCGGCCAGGCTGCCGGGCTGCTCCCGGACCCGTTGGCACTGCCGACAGGACTGCTGCCTCCCCATCCCCCCATCGGGCCGCCCGCCCACGGCTCTGCCGAAGGCAGTGCCCCACGCCCCTCCGCACCCGCGTCTCGTCCTGCCGGCGCGTACACCGTTGCGGCCGATCCGGGCCGGGGCTTCGCCGTCCTGCTGAGCGGCGTGGCTGCGAAGGGAACGGAGCGACGGGGCGCCGTGCCGCAGTACCGGCCGGCGCCCGGGCAGGTGCCGCTCGACCCCTGTGGCGGCTTCGGCGGCCCCGCCACCGCCGTGACGCATGTGCCGCGCGGCGGCGACCAGCACGCCGTCCCGTTCGCGGGCGGTGCTTCCTTCGGGCTCGTACGCGGTGCCGGTCTTCCGGCCACCGCCGCCCCGATGCGTGACAGATCCGGCGAGATCGTCGAATTCCCCGGCTAGGGCAGGCCGTTCCCCCGCCTCGACCTGCCGCGCGGGGGCGGAACAGGTCTGCCCGCTGTCCGGACGACTCCGGACCGTCGAAACGTATTCGAAGGATCTGACACACATGCACAAGAACATCCGCCGTTCCATAGCTGTCGCCGCCACGGCCACCGGGATGTGGGCCCTCGGCACCGCCGCAGCCAGCGCGGACGAGCTGCCCGTCTCCGTCCCGCTGTCCACTCCCGACCACGCGGACGACGCGGCCGACGTGATCAATGGGGTCGACGGGGTCGAGGGCCTCGAGGACACCGTGCGGACGACGGCCGGTGAGGCGAAGGCAGCTGTCGGGGACACGGTCTCCAAGGCCACCGGGCAGGCCGGGCAGGTGACCGGCCTCAAGGGGAAGGTCGCCGGCGCCACCGGCACGGTCACGGGCACCGTCGACCGCGCCACCGGCGGCGCGGACGCGCAGGGCGTGCAGGACGGCCTGTCCGGTGCGTATGGGACGCAGGACCCGCAGGGCCTCCCCGGCTACGACGTTCCCGGGTTCGACGTCTCCTCGTACGGCGTCCCCACGTACGACATCCCGACCGCGCCCGACGCCCCGATCGACTACCTCTTCGGTCCGATCGAGCAGATCCCCGGCTACGTGCAGAACACCGCCCCCGGCGCCGTGACCACGGCACAGAGCACCGCCCACGGCGCTGTCGCGCAGGCCGGACCGGTTGTCGGACAGACCTCCGACTCCGTGCTCCCGCCGGTCGTCGTCGACGCCGTCTCCGCGGTGCTGCCGGTCGTCGACCAGGCGCTCGGGGATGTCGGCACCCTCGTCCAGGGGGTGGTCTCCGAGGTCTCGCCGTTCGCCCACGGTGTCGTCGAGCAGGACGCCCTGCCCTTCGTGTACGGCGTCACGGCCGAGGTCGGACCGCTGGCCGACGGGGTGACCGGTGCGGTCCAGCCGTTCGCCGGGGGAGTCGTCGCCGAGGTGCAGCCGCTCGCCCAGGGACTGACCGGGAACGCGGTCACCCCGTTCGCCCAGGGCGTCACGGCCCAGGTGAAGCCGCTGGCGCAGGGTGTCGGGGCACAGGTGCAGCCGTTCACGGCCGGTCTCGTCGGCACGGCGGGCGGCGACGCCCGTCCGGCCGTCGAGCACGCGGTGTACGGAGTGGCGGGTCTGGACTCGATCGCTCCCGCCTGTCTGCGCGATGCGGTGGCCGCCTTCACCGCTCCGGAGTACCCGACCCCGGGGATCTGAGACCCCTCGGAACGCCGAGTGCAGTTCCCGGCCCGTGGCCGGGCGGTTCCCCGCCGTGTCAGGACCACCGCGTCCCGACCGTGGGCACCGCCCGGCCGCGGGCCGCCCCTCGCTCCACCGGCGCGGCCCGGGCTGTTCTGTCCACTGCGACCCGGCCGCCAGCACGATCTGTGACCGTAATCACCGCCCAGGTGTGATCTGCGATTTAGGGTCCTGCGGAGCTCGGGGATAACCTGCGAGATGGACATGCCGCGTACTCGGTAACCGTGTGCGCCTTCCTTGTGACCGAGCAGTCACGTTGCCCCTCGCGGCACGCCCACGCTGAAAACGAACCGCGAGACCACTGAAAAGGGACGGACGCGCGTGGACCTGTTCGAGTACCAGGCGAGGGACCTCTTCGCCAAGCACGGTGTACCGGTGCTGGCCGGTGAAGTCATTGACACGCCTGAGGCAGCCCGCGAGGCGACCGAGCGGCTGGGCGGCAAGTCTGTCGTCAAGGCGCAGGTGAAGGTCGGCGGCCGCGGCAAGGCCGGCGGCGTCAAGCTGGCCGCCACCCCCGACGAGGCGGTCGCCCGGGCGACCGACATTCTCGGCATGGACATCAAGGGCCACACGGTCCACAAGGTGATGATCGCCGAGACCGCGCCGGAGATCCTTGAGGAGTACTACGTCTCGTACCTCCTCGACCGCACCAACCGCACCTTCCTGGCCATGGCCTCGGTGCAGGGCGGCATGGACATCGAGGAGGTCGCGGAGAAGACCCCCGAGGCCCTCGCGAAGGTCCCGGTCGACTCCAACACCGGTGTCACGATCGAGAAGGCCCGCGAGATCGTCGCCCAGGCGAAGTTCCCGGCCGAGGTTGCCGAGAAGGTCGCCGAGGTCATGGTGACGCTGTGGGAGACGTTCGTCGCCGAGGACGCGCTCCTCGTCGAGGTCAACCCGCTCGCCAAGGTCGCCTCCGGCGACGTCCTGGCGCTGGACGGCAAGGTGTCTCTCGACGAGAACGCCGACTTCCGTCAGCCCGGCCACGAGGCCCTCGAGGACAAGGACGCAGCCAACCCGCTCGAGGCTGCCGCCAAGGCCAAGAACCTCAACTACGTCAAGCTCGACGGCGAGGTCGGCATCATCGGTAACGGTGCCGGTCTGGTCATGTCGACCCTGGACGTCGTCGCGTACGCCGGTGAGAACCACGGCAACGTGAAGCCCGCCAACTTCCTCGACATCGGTGGCGGCGCCTCCGCAGAGGTCATGGCGAACGGCCTGGAGATCATCCTCGGCGACCCGGACGTCAAGTCCGTCTTCGTCAACGTCTTCGGTGGCATCACCGCGTGCGACGAGGTCGCCAACGGCATCGTCCAGGCTCTTGCGCTGCTCAAGAGCAAGGGCGAAGAGGTCACCAAGCCGCTGGTCGTGCGCCTCGACGGCAACAACGCGGAGCTGGGTCGCAGGATCCTTTCCGACGCCAACCACCCGCTGGTGCAGCGTGTGGACACCATGGACGGCGCGGCCGACAAGGCCGCCGAGCTCGCCGCGGCTGCGAAGTAAGGGACGAGGGACTCCAACACCATGGCTATCTTCCTCACCAAGGACAGCAAGGTCATCGTCCAGGGGATGACCGGTGCGACCGGCATGAAGCACACCAAGCTCATGCTGGCCGATGGCACCAACATCGTCGGCGGCGTGAACCCGCGCAAGGCCGGCACGACCGTCGACTTCGACGGCGCCGAGGTTCCCGTCTTCGGCTCCGTCGCCGAGGCGATGGAGAAGACCGGCGCCGACGTGTCCGTCCTCTTCGTGCCGCCGGCCTTCGCGAAGGCCGCCGTCGTCGAGGCGATCGACGCCGAGATCCCCCTCGCCGTCGTGATCACCGAGGGCATCGCCGTCCACGACTCGGCCGCCTTCTGGGCGTACGCCGGTTCGAAGGGCAACAAGACCCGGATCATCGGCCCGAACTGCCCCGGCCTGATCACCCCCGGCCAGTCCAACGCCGGCATCATCCCGGGCGACATCACCAAGCCCGGCCGCATCGGTCTCGTGTCGAAGTCCGGCACGCTGACCTACCAGATGATGTACGAGCTCCGTGACATCGGCTTCTCGTCCGCCGTCGGCATCGGTGGCGACCCGATCATCGGTACGACGCACATCGACGCCCTCGCGGCGTTCGAGGCCGACCCCGAGACCGACCTGATCGTCATGATCGGCGAGATCGGCGGCGACGCCGAGGAGCGTGCGGCGGACTTCATCGCGAAGAACGTCACCAAGCCGGTCGTCGGTTACGTCGCGGGCTTCACCGCCCCCGAGGGCAAGACCATGGGCCACGCGGGCGCCATCGTCTCCGGCTCCTCCGGCACCGCCCAGGCGAAGAAGGAGGCCCTCGAGGCCGCCGGCGTCAAGGTCGGCAAGACGCCGACCGAGACCGCCAAGCTGGCGCGCGAGATCCTCGGCGCCTGATCACCTCTTCGCGGGACTGCCTCCGCACAGACGGCGCGGGCCCGTACCCCTCCTCCGGGGGTACGGGCCCGCGCCGTTTCCTGTGCGCAGGCCGGAGCGCGCCGGAGGTCACCTCAGCTCCGGTACCAGTCGCGCCGGGCCACGGACGAGCTCTTCGCGGAGCTTCTTCTGCAGCTTCAGGTCCTGTGGGGTCAGCTTCTGGGGGCCGCTGCGGGGAGACGCACCGCCGACCTGCTCGGCGGGCGGATTCCCGTACCGCACCGGAGACGTCACCGTGGTGATCAGCGCGATCCCGACGATCAGGGCCGTCAGGGCGAGGGCTGCCCGCGTCCAGAGTCTGGCCTTGTGCTCACTGCCGTCACGGATCGCACGGGCCGCGGGCATCGCGGCCACCGGCTGAGTGAGGGCGAGCGCGCCCAGTTGCTCGTGCAGCAGCGCCGACTGTCCGGTGGGCGATGAGGGTTCCGCCAGCTCGGGCACCTGCTCCGCCACCGCGGCACGCGCGTTCATCAGCCGGCTCGCAGCCGCCGGTGTGCTTGCCTCCGTTTCCGCGGCGGTCTCCGGCAGGTCCAGGCCGACACCGTCGTAGAGCAGCAGGGTGCGACGGTAGGACGGCGGCAGGTCGAGCAGTGCGTCGAGCAGGGCCCGCGCGCCGGGGGCGGCGGGTGGCGGGTCGGGGTGGCGGTGCGCCCGGCGCAGCCGGTGCCAGGGCGACACGGCGTACTCGTATGCGGCTGCCCGTACCCAGCCCGCGGGGTCCCGGTCCACCGCGACCTCGGGCCAGCGCTGCCAGGCCTGCTCGAAGGCCCGCTCGACGGCCTCCCTGGAGAGGCTCCGGCGCCCGGTCAGCAGGAACGTCTGGCGGAAAAGGGCGGCGGCGTTCTTCACGTACAGGGCGTCGAATGCCTCCGCGGGTGTGAGGGCGGGTACGGGGGCGTCCGGCCGGTCGGTGGTCGGCGGCTCGTCCGCCCGTGCCGTTTCCGCCGTTCCCGCTGACGTTCCTTCCGGTGTCGCTGCCGGCGCCGGGGACGACGACGGCTTCGTCAGGTCGGCCCGCTTGCCGTGGGCGCCCGGAGGGGTGCTTTCCGAGGCGCCCCGCGCCCCGGTGCCGCCCGTACCGGCCGAGCCGATCAGCTTCGCGTACGCCTCACGCTTCCGCCCCCGAGGGCTGGTGCGGCCCGACTCCCAGGCCCGGACGGTGGCCGGGGTGACGCCCATGGCCGCAGCGACCTGCTCCTCACTCAGTGACTGCGCCTCACGCAGCCGGCGCCGCTCCTCGGGGGAGGGCAGGGGGGAGGAGTCGGCCGTGTCGGTGGTGCTCTGAGTCATGAGGAACCCCCGGCAGGCCTCCACGGGATGAAAATGTACATAACCGTATATTGGGCGACACAGCGGCTAATCGCCCGTTACATGGATTAAGTGCGTGTCGTTGGGAGCATGGCGATGTGATCCACATGACCGAACGCACCCCGTCGTTCTCGGCAGAGCAGGGAAGGACCGCCGTACTGGCATCCGCCTTTGTTCGGGGGGTGCTTGCCGCGGGGCTCGGACTCGGCTCGCTCACCGTCCTCGCCCTGGTGGTGTGGATCAGCTCCCCGGCCTCCGACAGCGGCCCCGGCGGGGCCCTCCACGCGGCGGCCGGGATCTGGCTGCTGGCGCACGGCGCGGCACTCGTCAGGACCGACACCCTCAGCGGCGCCCCCGCCCCCGTCGGCATCGTCCCGCTGCTGCTCACCGG
The DNA here is from genome assembly GCF_026339735.1 of Streptomyces sp. NBC_01669. Taxonomy (GTDB): domain Bacteria; phylum Actinomycetota; class Actinomycetes; order Streptomycetales; family Streptomycetaceae; genus Streptomyces; species Streptomyces yanii. Next base: position 3,811,035 of record NZ_JAPEQG010000001.1, on the reverse strand, counting down.
GGTGCTGGTGTGGCTGGTGCACCGGGCCGCCCGCGACGTGATGGAGCCGGACGAGGGGCGCACACCGCCGTCGGGCGGGAGCGCCTTCTGCCTGGTGACGGCCGGATACCTGCTGGTCGCGGTGGCGGTCGCCCTCTACGCGAAGGGCGGACCGATGTTCGCGCAGCCGGGCTCGCTCCTGTACCCGATGGCCCTCGTGGTGGGGGGTGGAGCAGCCGCCGGGGTGTGGGCAGCGGCCGGGCGCCCGATCGGGCCGCCGTCCGCCTGGGCGCCGGCGCGGGTGCGCGAGGCGCTGGCACGGTCCCGGTTCGTGGAGCGGGCGGACGCGGTGCTCCGGTCGGCGGTGGCCGGGACGGCGGTGCTGCTGGGTGGCGGGGCGCTGCTCGTCGCGGTGGCCCTGGTGTGGCATGAGCAGCCGGTGCGGGACTCGTTCCTGGGGCTCTCCGGCGACTGGGCGGGCCGGGCCGCGGTCCTGCTGCTGGCGCTGGTGCTCGTGCCGGACGCGGCGGTGTGGGGTGCCGCGTACGGGATGGGGCCGGGATTCGCCCTCGGTACGGCGTCCACGGTCACCCCGCTCGCCTTCACCGGGCGGCCGGCCCTGCCGAACTTCCCGCTGCTGGCGGCGGTCCCCGCCCACGGGACCGGAACGGCTCCGAACTGGGCGGCCGCGGCGGTACCGGTCGCGGCCGGGGTGACGATCGCCTGGTTCACGGTGCGGAGGGCAGCGCCTGCCCGTGGCGTGGGGGAGCCGGCATGGGGCCTGCGGGGGACCGCGCTGACGGCTGCCCTGGCTGCGCTGGGATGCGGCGTGTGTACGGCGGTGCTGACCGCGGCGGCGGGCGGTCCGCTGGGGACCGGGGCCCTGGCGGAGTTCGGCCCCGTGTGGTGGCTGACCGGGGCGGCGGCGGTGGCGTGGACGGCACTGCTCGGTGTGCCGGGGGCGCTGCTGCTGAGGGCGTGGCGGCTGCGGGAGCCCGGCAGTGAGGGGGAGCGCGCCGAGGCGATGGAGAAAGCGGTGAACCCCGTGACACCTGGGGTGGCCGATGCGGAGGCGCCCGGGCGGCCGAGCGAGGAGCGGCGCCGGTGGTGGCGCCTGCGGCGCGGGCCCGGGGGCGAGGGCGCGGCCGCCGGCACGGAGTCCGGAACCGGACCTGCGGCTGGAGCAGGCACCGTACAGCCGTCCGCGACCGCGCCTGCGTACGCCTCCGTACCCACCCCCGCACACACCTCCGCGTCCCGCGACGAGGAACACGCGGGCCGGGACGCGTACGACTTCCTGCCGACCGATCCGTGGCAGGGGCGAGCGGTTGAGGATCCCCCTTGGGTCCCGCTCCTCACGGAGCCGGAAACGCCGTCGGCCCGGCCTCCGGAGGCCGGGCCGACGAGTGGGCCGGGAGAAAGCGCTACTTCTTGACGCCGAAGAACGGTTCCAGCGGCTTCGGCAGGAGATCGTTGCAGGCCAGCTGCCCGGACTTGGTGAGCGCGTCGTTCACGCAGGTGTAGTAGTCGCGGTAGACCAGCTGCACCGTGAACGTCATCGCGACGATCGACAGTGCCAGCAGCGCCGTGACGAGCCCGCTGACCGCGGCCGTCGTCTGCGGCCTGCCCTGGTTCTGCGCGTACGGCGCAGCGGGTCCGGAGGCCGGGGCGCCTGCCGGAGCGGAGCCCGTACCGGAGGAACCGGCGGCGCCGCCGGCCGCGCTGCCCGTCGCCGTCGCGCTCCTGGGCTTGGCGCGCAGTGAGCTGATCGACCAGTACACGGCCAGCGCGCCGAGCAGCAGGGCGATCTCCGGGAAATCGAAGATCGCGAAGAAGAAGGCCCACATGCCGGAGAGCAGCGCGTAGCGGGCGCGGCGCTGGGCGGGGTCGGTCGGGTCCCAGCGCAGTCCGCCGGGGGTGTTCTCGGGTCCGCCCTGGCCACCCGGGCCGTTCGGTCCGCCCTGGCCACCGGGACGGCCACCGAAGCCGCCGCTCTGGCGTCCCGGCTGGTGGCTGCTCCACTGACTGCCCCAGACGGGGCGGTCGTCGGAGGAGCCGTCCTCGGGTGCCCCGTCGCCGTTTCCGCTCCCGTTGCCGTCTCCGTCGGTCCCGCCGTTCGACGGGTGGCGGGGTTGCCACGGCTGGTCGGGGCGGTTCTCCGGCGGTGCGGCGAACGGGTTGTCGTCCTTGTCCGGGGAAGAGGAGGGGCCCGTGGGGGGCCGGCGTTCCCTCAGCAGCACTGAGGACCGCTCGGGCAGCGGGAGGCGGAAGGCGGTGCGGCGGCGTCGGTCCGGCATGTGGTGAACGTCTTCCCCATCTCGTCATTTCCGCCCTGCGGACGGTTCGCTGTCCCCTGACGCTACCTCCCGGCTGTCAGGGGCCGAAAGCTGGGAGCGCGGCGGTGGCCCGCGCCTTCCGCCCGGACGCCCTTCCTCTCTTCGGTCCGGCCCCTCACCCCCGTCCCGTGGGGGTCCCCCGATGTGCCGGTATCGTTGCTGACGGTCGACTCCTTCGTAGAGTTCCCCGTATTGAGGGGAGCGATTCTTTCGTACGACCGTACAAATAGCGTCGCTCTGCTTCACCACGCGAGGCTTCACCACGCGAGAAAGGGCCCAGCCGTGGCCTCCCCGCCCTCCTCCGCCGCCCCGGCCCGCCTGGTCGTGCTGGTCTCCGGCTCGGGTACGAACCTCCAAGCCCTGCTCGACGCGATCGGTGACGACCCTGCGGGTTTCGGAGCCCAGGTCGTCGCGGTCGGTGCCGACCGCGACAACATCGTCGGTCTGGAACGGGCGGAGCTCGCCGGGCTGCCGACCTTCGTCTGCAAGGTCAAGGACTACGGCACCCGCGAGGAGTGGGACGCGGCGCTCGCCGCGGCCACCGCAGCGCACCGCCCGGACCTCGTGGTGTCCGCGGGCTTCATGAAGATCGTGGGCAAGCGGTTCCTCGCCGAGTTCGGCGGCCGGTTCGTCAACACCCACCCCGCCCTGCTCCCCAGCTTTCCCGGTGCCCACGGGGTGCGTGACGCCCTCGCGTACGGCGCGAAGGTCACCGGGTGCACCGTCCACTTCGTCGACGACGGTGTCGACACCGGTCCGATCATCGCGCAGGGCGTGGTCGAAGTGACCGAAGAGGACACGCCGGAGGGCGAAGCCGCTCTCCACGAACGCATCAAGGAAGTCGAGCGCAAGCTGCTCGTCGAGGTCGTGGGGCGGCTCGCCCGTAACGGCTATCGCATTGAGGGACGAAAGGTTCATCTCGGTCATGTCGGTGAATAAGCCCATCCGCCGCGCCCTGGTCAGTGTCTACGACAAGACGGGGCTCGAAGACCTCGCCCGCGGTCTGCACGAGGCGGGCGTCGAACTCGTCTCCACCGGTTCGACCGCCGGGAAAATCGCCGCTGCCGGTGTGCCGGTCACCAAGGTCGAGGAGCTCACCGGCTTCCCCGAGTGCCTCGACGGCCGCGTGAAGACGCTGCACCCGCGCGTCCACGCCGGCATCCTCGCCGACCTGCGCCTGGACGCCCACCGCGAGCAGCTCGCCGAGCTGGGTGTCGAGCCCTTCGACCTCGTCGTCGTCAACCTGTACCCGTTCAAGGAGACCGTCGCTTCCGGTGCCTCCGCCGACGAGTGCGTGGAGCAGATCGACATCGGCGGCCCGTCGATGGTCCGCGCCGCCGCCAAGAACCACCCGTCCGTGGCCGTCGTCACCAGCCCCGAGCGGTACGCCGACGTGCTTGCCGCGGTCGAGGCGGGTGGCTTCGACCTGACCACGCGCAAGCGGCTGGCCGCCGAGGCGTTCCAGCACACCGCCGCGTACGACGTGGCCGTCGCCTCCTGGTTCGCGGACGACTACGCCGCCGCCGACGACTCGGGCTTCCCCGACTTCTTCGGTACGACGTACGGGCGCAGCAACGTCCTGCGGTACGGCGAGAACCCGCACCAGCCCGCCGCGCTCTACACCTCCGGCTCCGGCGGCCTGGCCGAGGCGGAGCAGCTGCACGGCAAGGAGATGTCGTACAACAACTACACGGACACCGACGCCGCGCGCCGGGCCGCGTACGACCACGCCGAGCCGTGCGTCGCGATCATCAAGCACGCGAACCCGTGCGGCATCGCGATCGCCGACGACGTCGCCGAGGCGCACCGCAACGCGCACGCCTGCGACCCGCTGTCGGCCTTCGGCGGCGTCATCGCCGTCAACCGTCCGGTGACCGTCGCCATGGCCGAGCAGGTCGCGGAGATCTTCACCGAGGTCATCGTCGCCCCGGCGTACGAGGACGGCGCGGTCGAGATCCTCACCCGCAAGAAGAACATCCGCGTGCTGCGCTGCCCCGACGCCCCGAGCTCCGAGGTCGAGGTCAAGCCGATCGACGGCGGCGCGCTGCTTCAGGTCACCGACCGGCTCCAGGCCGACGGCGACAACCCGGCCAACTGGACCCTCGCCACCGGTGAGGCGCTCTCCGCGGACGAGCTCGCCGAGCTCGCCTTCGCCTGGAAGGCCTGCCGCGCGGTCAAGTCCAACGCCATCCTGCTCGCCAAGGGCGGTGCCTCGGTCGGCGTCGGAATGGGCCAGGTCAACCGCGTCGACTCCGCGAAGCTCGCCGTCGAGCGGGCGGGCGAGGAGCGGGCGCGCGGCGCGTACGCCGCCTCGGACGCGTTCTTCCCGTTCCCGGACGGCCTGGAGATCCTTACCGCGGCCGGCATCAAGGCCGTGGCCCAGCCCGGCGGTTCGGTCCGTGACGAGCTGGTCGTCGAGGCCGCGAGGAAGGCGGGCGTGACGATGTACTTCACGGGTACGCGGCACTTCTTCCACTGAGCGGTCCGAACGCCGAGGGCGTCTCCCGGAGCAGGTCTCCGGGCGGCGCCCCTTGCGCTGCCCCGGCGAAGAGGCGCGTGCGGCGCGGGTCAGGTCGGCGGTCCGAACTGTCCGGCGGGGCCCGTACGACCCGGGGCGCCGGTCGGGGGCGCAGAAATGGCCGAAGGCCGTAACCCACGCGGGTTACGGCCTTCGGCCATGTGCCACTGTGCGCCGAGTCGACCGCAGCGGTCGCTCGGCTCAGGCGCGCGGGCGCTGGAACCAGGCGGCGCCGTCCGACTTCGCCACGAAGACGATGATCAGAACGCCGAGCGCGATGGTGACGATGCCCAGCGGCAGCTGGAAGATGCCACCGAGGCAGATGAACGCGCCGTAGACGATGGTGCAGACGCGGGTGGCGTTGCCGCCGGACTTCATCTTGAGCGCCAGCGCGATGGAGAGTCCGGCGAAGATCAGGGCGAGCACGGCGATGAACGCCAGGATGCCCTTGCCGAAGTTCTCGATCGTCTGGGTGTCAGCCGCCGTGGTGCCGGCATTGTCGACCGCGTCGGAGACGGCGCTCATGCCCGCGAACGCGATGATGGCGGCGATGATCTGGAAGGCGGCAACCACCCACAGCATCACCCGTGCTGCCTTCACGCCTCCCGGCATCTCGACCGGTGCGCCCGGGAAGCCGTAACCGGGCTGGACGGGCGGGGCCTGCGGGTAGCCGTAACCCTGCTGCGGCACGCCCTGCGGGGCCTGCTGGGGGTAGCCGTAGCCCGGCTGCCCGCCCTGCGGCTGGCCATAGGGGTTGTTCGGGTCGCCGTTGCTCATGGCGAAATTCCTCCGTTGCAAAATGTGCGGGGACGACGCGGTCCGCGCGGAGGAATGGTGCATGATCAGAACGACCTGTCCCCCCGACACTGCCCGCGGTGCTGCGAGGGCGGGCCGACAGGCCCGCGGCCGGATCAGTACTGCGGCTGCTGCTGGCGGTTGAACCAGGCGTTGCCGTCGGCCCTCGCGACGAAGACGATGATCAGCACGGCGAGAACCGTGTGGACGAGACCGAAGATGACGAACGGGTAGATACCGAGAATCGCGGTGATCGCACCGAAGATGATCGCCGTGATGCGGATGCCATTGGTCCCCTTGCCGAACTTCACGGCCAGGAATACGGCAAGGACGCCCCACAGCACTGCGAAGGCCACGACGCCCCACAGGGCATTGCCGGAGTAGTCGGCAAGCTGCTGGAACTGAACGTCGTCCTTGAGCGTCGCGTCGTTCTTGGCGGCCTGCACGGCCGCAGCGGCGATCGCGAAGATGACCGCGCCGATGACCTGCAGGCCAGTGATCACGTAGAGCATGACCCGGGCCGCCTTCACGCCGCCCGGCATCTCGGTGGGCACACCGGGGAAGCCATAGCCGCCCTGCACCGGCGGGGCCTGCGGGTAGCCGTAACCCTGCTGCGGCACGCCCTGCGGGGCCTGCTGGGGGTAGCCGTAGCCCGGCTGCCCGCCCTGCGGCTGGCCATAGGGGTTGTTCGGGTCGCCGTTGCTCATGGCGAAATTCCTCCGTTGCAAAATGTGCGGGGACGACGCGGTCCGCGCGGAGGAATGGTGCGCAATCAGAACGGCCTGTCCCCCCGACACTGCCCGCGGTGCTGCGCGGCTCATCGTGGTCTTGACATCAGCTTTTTGTCCAGTCAGTAGCCGTATGTGTTGTGCAAGCGCAATCTGATGGCCACCGGCGACACCCAGAATTGGTATGCGGGCGGGGTCATCCGCGAGGATGGGAACCATGACTGCCCAGATTCTCGATGGCAAGACCACCGCAGCCGCGATCAAGTCCGATCTGACCGTCCGCGTGGCGGCCCTCAAGGCGCAGGGCATCACCCCTGGCCTGGGAACCCTGCTCGTCGGGGACGACCCGGGCAGCCGGTGGTACGTGAACGGCAAGCACCGCGACTGCGCGCAGGTCGGCATCGGCTCCATCCAGCGCGAACTCCCCGACACCGCCACCCAGGAGGAGATCGAGGACGTCGTACGGGAGCTCAACGCGAACCCCGACTGCACGGGTTACATCGTGCAGCTTCCCCTTCCCAAGGGCATCGACACCAACCGTGTCCTGGAACTGATGGATCCGGCCAAGGACGCCGATGGTCTGCACCCGATGAACCTCGGCCGCCTCGTACTGAACGAGACGGGTCCGCTGCCGTGCACCCCGCAGGGCGTCGTCCAGCTGCTCCGCCACCATGGTGTGGAGATCAACGGAGCGCACGTCGTGGTCGTCGGCCGCGGTGTCACCATCGGCCGCTCGATCCCGCTGCTGCTGACCCGTAAGTCCGAGAACGCCACCGTCACCCAGTGCCACACCGGTACGCGTGACCTCTCCGCCCAGCTCAAGCAGGCCGACATCATCGTCGCCGCTGCGGGTGTACCGCACATCATCAAGCCCGAGGACGTGAAGCCGGGCGCGGCCGTGCTCGACGTCGGCGTCAGCCGGGACGAGCACGGCAAGATCGTCGGCGATGTGCACCCCGGTGTGGCCGACGTCGCCGCGTGGATCTCCCCGAACCCGGGCGGTGTGGGCCCGATGACCCGCGCCCAGCTGCTCGTCAACGTGGTCGAGGCGGCCGAGCGCGATGCGGCTGCCGCGTCTTCCGGCTCCGCCGGCTGACCTGATGCTGACCTGATCCGGAAGGAACCCCATGGGTGCTGGTACGAGTCCTGGTACGAGTCCGGCCGATCCGGCCGCCGCGGCGGACCGGACGATTCCGACGCCGCCGGGTGAGGGAGTGACTGCGGTGGAGGCCTCCGGCGGGGCGGCATCGGGCGACGGTGCCCGGCCGGCCCGGGGTGCGGACGTGCGGCGGGGCGGCGACTCGGGAACCGGGCCGGAGGACGGTCCCGGCGCGGACGCGGGCCCGGCTTCCGGCGCCGATGCGGGCTCGGCACCCGGTTCCGGCGCGGATGCCGGCGCGGGCGGCGACTTCGACGGCGGTGCGCGCGGCTCCGGCGGCGGCGAGCCGGACAGCGGAGCCGAGGGCGAGGGCTCCGACGGCAACGGCTCGGACCGGGGCCCGGACGACGCCGTCTCCGCCCCCGCGCCCGATGGTGCCCCGCGCCGGTCGCGGCGGTTCCCGTCGTTCACCCGGGACACCGCCCGCCCCGAGGGCGGCGGCCGGGCCGCCTCCGGGGACGCGCCGGCCCCGGCCCGTCAGTGGCCGCTGCTGGCCGTGCTCTGCACGGCCGGGGTCGGACTGCTGATCGTCGCCCTGAACCCCTTCGCCGAGGCCTTCCGGATCGGCACGATACTGATCGGCGCTGCCCTCGTCGGGGGCGCCGTGCTGCGCTGCGTCGTCCCCTCGGTGGGCATGCTCGCGGTCCGTTCCCGCTTCACGGACCTGGTGACGTACGGGCTCCTGGGCGTCCTGATCGTGATGCTCGCACTTGTGGCGCAGCCCAAGCCATGGCTCGACATCCCCTTTCTGGAGCACGCGGTCCGGTTCACGATCCGCTGACATCGCCGCCCGTCCGGCCCCGCCGCGGCCCCCTCGCACCCGACCGGTGCGAGGGGGCCGCGGTTCTGTGCAGGGGAGAAAGCCGCCACCATGTATCTCGATGTCGAGTATCTTGGCATCGAGATAAATCCTCGAAGCGTGAGAGGGATGTGTCCGCTCCATGGCCAAGATCAAGGTAGCCAGCCCCGTCGTCGAGCTCGACGGCGACGAGATGACCCGCATCATCTGGTCCTTCATCAAGGACCGGCTGATCCTGCCGTACCTCGATATCGAGCTGAAGTACTTCGACCTGGGCATCGAGCACCGGGACGCCACCGACGACCGGGTGACGGTCGACGCCGCCCACGCCATCAAGAAGTACGGCGTCGGCATCAAGTGCGCCACGATCACGCCGGACAGGGAGCGGGTCGAGGAGTTCGGGCTCAAGGCGATGTACCGCTCGCCGAACGGCACCATCCGCAACATCCTCGGCGGCGTCGTCTTCCGCGAGCCGGTCATCATGCAGAACGTGCCGCGGCTCGTCCCGGGCTGGACCAAGCCCGTTGTCGTCGGACGGCACGCCTTCGGCGACCAGTACCGCGCCACCGAACTGAACATCCCCGGCCCGGGGACCCTCACCATGACCTACACGCCGAAGGACGGCTCCGAGCCCGTCGAGGTCGAGGTCCACGAGTACCCGGGTGCCGGTGTCGCGCTGTCGATGTACAACCACGACGAGGCGATCCGCGACTTCGCGCGTGCCTCGTTCCGCTATGGACTGGCGCGCGCCTACCCGGTGTACCTGTCGACGAAGAACACCGTCCTCACGACGTACGACGGCCGCTTCAAGGACATCTTCCAGGAAGTCTTCGACACCGAGTTCGGTGCGGACTTCGCGGAGGCGGGTCTCACCTACGAGCACCGCCTGATCGACGACATGGTCGCCTCGGCGCTCAAGTGGGAGGGCGGCTATGTCTGGGCCTGCAAGAACTACGACGGCGATGTCCAGTCCGACGTCGTCGCGCAGGGGTTCGGCTCGCTCGGCCTGATGACTTCGGTGCTGACGTCCCCCGACGGCAGGACCGTCGAGGCGGAGGCCGCGCACGGCACGGTCACCCGTCATTACCGCCGGCACCGGCGCGGCGAGGCGACGTCGACCAACCCGATCGCGTCGATCTTCGCCTGGACCCGCGGACTCGCCCACCGAGGCAGACTGGACGGCACGCCCGAGGTGGTCGCGTTCGCCGAAGCGCTGGAGCGGGTCTGCGTCGAGACCGTGGAAGGCGGTCGGATGACGAAGGACCTGGCGCGGCTGATCTCCGCGGACGCCCCGTGGCTGACCACGGAGGAGTTTCTGGACGTGCTCGATGTGAACCTGCAGAAGAAGATCGCGTCGCTCTGATGGCCTCGCCCCGACTGCCCGCACGCTGATCTGTGGTGTCCGTCCCCTCCCCCGAGAAGGGACGGACACCCGAGGCCGGAGCCCACCGGAGCACAGATGTCCCCGGAGCGTGGCGACTTGAGCGGCCCTGCCCCGACCTGACGTCAGCTTTGTCGACGGAGTGTCAGGGATCAAGGGAGGTCAGGGGCCTGTGGCACGGAAGTGACCATTCCGCCACGGTGTGATCGCTGCGCAACGGTGGCGGTCCGGCGCGACGGAGCACCACGGAAGGGGGCGCGCGAGGGCGCTCGCCGACCCCCGGAATGCCACCGTGCGCCACCTCTCCCGGAACTGGCAGCCTGCCTCCGGGCATCCTTCTGGGTAGTCCGGAACGGTGACCGCCGTATCGGGGCAGGGGGAACGACAGGGCGACGGAAGGGCGGGGCACGCCAAGCACGTTCGGGGGAACGGAGGGGGGAACAATGCCTCGTTGGAAGGCATTACCGGATGAACTCGACCCGCAGGTGAGGGAGTTTGCGGGCCAGCTGCGCAGGCTCATCGACCGCACCGGGCTGAGTGTCGCAGCGGTGGCCGACCGCACGGGCTACAGCAAGACGTCGTGGGAGCGCTATCTGAACGGGCGGTTGCTCGCGCCCGAAGGGGCGATCGTCGCTCTGGCCGAGGTCACGGGCACCGACCAGGCGCATCTGGCCACCATGTGGGAGTTGGCGGAGCGGGCCTGGAGCCGCTCCGAGATGCGCCACGACCTGACGATGGAAGGCATCCGGGTCGCGCAGGCGCGTGCGGCGCTCGGCGAGTTCGGGCCGAACCCGTTGGGCGACGACAGGAGCCGCCGCTTCGGCGGCCGGACCACCGGCACGGCCGTGGACGAGGGTGAAGGCGCGGGTGCGGGCGGCGGGGGCCGCCCGCCATCCGTACCGATCCAGCATGGGAACGCACCACGGGCGCCGGAGTCGGAGAACCGGCCGCGCCGGCCCGACGGCGCCCGGAGGGAGCCGGCCGACCGCCGCAGGCTGACCCTGTTGGTCACCGGTGTGGTGGGCGCACTGCTGGTGCTGGCCGCCGCGGTACTCCTGACCCGTCCGGGCGGCGACGACAACGGGGGGAAGGCCGCGGCCGACCCGTCGTCCGCATCGTCGACGACCGGTGCGTCCGCACCGCCCGCCGGGGTCGGGTGCAGCGGCGCCGACTGCACGGGCCGGGACCCGGAGGGCATGGGGTGCGGCGGCCGGTCCGCGCGTACGGTCTCCAGCGCCACGGTCGGCGGAAGCCTCGTCGAGGTGCGCTACAGCAGGACGTGTGGCGCGGCGTGGGCCCGCATCACCGATGCCGTCCGGGGGGACACGGTACGGATCACCGCGGGCGCTGCCGCGCGGCAGGACGGCACGGTCGACGCCGACGCGGACGCGTACACCCCAATGGTCGCAGTGAAGAAGGCCGCCGACGCCAGGGCATGCGCGACCCTCGCCTCCGGTACGAAGGGGTGCACCACCGCCGCCGCCGAGTGAGAACGGGCGGGGTTCGGTGAGCGGTGAGTGACCGGCTGTGTGCGGTGCCACAGGGGGCCGGGCGGCCGGGAGGTCCCGGGTCGGATAGCCTGATCGCTGGATATCTCTTCACATCAAGATTCAGGGGATATCCAGCACCAGGGGCAGGGACCCCCACCGCCAGCTGTCTAACGGAGATCGCCATGACCCGCACTCCCGTGAATGTCACCGTGACCGGCGCAGCCGGCCAGATCGGCTACGCGCTGCTCTTCCGCATCGCCTCCGGCCACCTGCTCGGCCCGGACGTGCCGGTCAACCTGCGCCTCCTGGAGATCCCGCAGGGGCTGAAGGCCGCCGAGGGCACCGCGATGGAGCTCGACGACTGCGCCTTCCCGCTGCTGCGCAACATCGAGATCACGGACGACGCCAACGTCGGCTTCGCCGGTGCGAACGTCGCCCTGCTCGTTGGCGCCCGCCCGCGCACGAAGGGCATGGAGCGCGGCGACCTGCTCTCCGCCAACGGCGGCATCTTCAAGCCGCAGGGCAAGGCCATCAACGACAACGCCGCGGACGACATCAAGGTCCTCGTCGTCGGCAACCCGGCCAACACCAACGCGCTCATCGCGCAGGCCGCCGCCCCGGACGTACCGGCCGAGCGCTTCACCGCGATGACCCGCCTGGACCACAACCGCGCGATCTCGCAGCTGGCCGCCAAGACCGGTGCCGCCGTCTCCGACATCAGGAAGCTGACGATCTGGGGCAACCACTCGGCGACCCAGTACCCGGACATCTTCCACGCGGAGATCGCCGGCAAGAACGCCGCCGAGCTCGTCAACGACGAGGCGTGGCTGGCCGACACCTTCATCCCGACCGTCGCCAAGCGCGGCGCCGCGATCATCGAGGCCCGCGGCGCGTCCTCGGCCGCCTCGGCCGCCAACGCCGCCATCGACCACGTGTACACCTGGGTCAACGGCACCGCCGCCGGCGACTGGACCTCGATGGGTATCCCGTCGGACGGCTCCTACGGTGTGCCCGAGGGCCTCATCTCGTCCTTCCCGGTCACCACGAAGGACGGCAAGTACGAGATCGTCCAGGGCCTGGACATCAACGAGTTCTCCCGCGCGCGCATCGACGCGTCGGTGCAGGAGCTCACCGAGGAGCGCGACGCGGTCCGCGAGCTCGGCCTGATCTGACCGTCGGATCCGGTCGTTCCCGATCCGGCCCGTACGTCCTTCGCGTACCTCACCGCCCCCGGCAGCCGTTGCTGCCGGGGGCGGCCGTGTATGCGGACCCGTACGCCCCGCCCGGGAACTGATCGCGCCCCGACCGGGTCTGTGTGGTCATGCGTGTGACGATGATTCTTCCGGCCCTGACCGAGGCGACCAGCCCGCTCTTCCGGCCCATCAAGTACTCGCTCTTCCCGCCGCTCGGCCTGGCGACCCTCGCCGGCTACCTGGACCCGGACGACGAGGTGACGCTCCTCGACGAACATGTCGAGCGGGTCGACATCGAGGCGCTCGACAGCCCCGACCTGCTCGTCGTCCAGCCGTACATCACTTCCGCCCGGCGCGGCTACGAGATAGCCGACCACTTCCGCGCCCGTGGCGTGCACGTCGCCATGGGCGGCCTGCACGTGACCTCGCTCCCCGACGAGGCGTCGGAGCACGCCGACACGATTTTCACCGGGCCGGGGGAGGACACCTGGCCCCTCTTCCTGAAGGAGTTCCGGGACGGTGTGCCGGGCCGCCGCTACGACTCCACACTGCGCACGCTGGCCGGACTGCCCCCTGTGCGAAGGGATCTGATCAAGCGCCACCTGTATCTGGTGCCCAACTCGATCGTCGTCTCGCGCGGCTGCCCGCACCACTGCGACTTCTGCTACAAGGACGCCTTCTTCGAGGGCGGCAAGTCCTTCTACACCCAGGCCGTGGACGACGCCCTCGCCGAGATCGAGCGGCTGCCCGGCCGCCATCTGTATTTCCTCGACGACCATCTGCTCGGAAACCGGCGCTTCGCGGAGGCGCTCTTCGACGGGATGGCCGGCATGGGGAGGCTCTGGCAGGCGGCCGGAACCGTCAAGTCCGTACTCCAGCCGGATCTGCTGGAACGGGCCGTCGACGCGGGACTGCGCAGCCTGTTCGTCGGCTTCGAGACCGTCAACAGCGCCAATCTCGCCGAGCGCCGCAAGGACCAGAACATCGGCAAGGACTACGCCGCCGCCGTCCGCCGGCTCCACGACACCGGTGTCATGGTCAACGCCAGCTTCGTCTTCGGACTCGACCACGACGGGCCGGACGTCTTCGACCGTACGGTGGAGTGGGCCGTCGAGCAGGGCATCGAGACGGCCACCTTCCACATCATGACGCCGTACCCGTCCACCGGTCTGTGGAAGCAGATGGAGGCCGAGGACCGGATCGTCCATCGGGACTGGGACCTCTACGACACCCGCCATGTCGTGTACCGGCCGACGGGGATGACTCCGCGTCAGCTGGAGGACGGCTACTGGCGCGCCTACCGGGACTTCTACCGGTGGTCCAACATCTGGCGCGGCGCGTCCGCCCAGCCGGGCACGCACGAGCGGCTGCGGCACCTGGCGTACGCCGGCGGCTGGAAGAAGTTCGAACCCGCCTGGGACGCCCTGATCCGCTCCCGCAACGTGGTGCGGGCCATGCCCATGCTGGAGCGGACCCTGGCGGCCTTCGGCGGACGACAGGCCACGGCCGGCTCGCCCGACTCGCGGTGATGCGCCGCCCGGCCGGCTAGCCGGCGTGCAGCCGGTCGGCCATCTCCCGCACGGCTGCCATGGCCCGGCGCTGCAGGCCGGGGCCGAAGGTGATGCGCGTGGCGCCCAGCTCGCCGAGCCGGCGCGGGGTCGGGCCGTCCGGCAGCGCCAGTGCGTTGAGCGGGGCCGCGATGGCGGCGGCCAGGCGGGGAAGGGACTCGGGCGGCGCGGCGATCGGGTAGACGCAGTCCGCGCCGGCCGCCGCGTACAGCCGGGCGCGGGCGATCGTCTCCGCCTCCGGGTCCGTGCCGTCCGGGACGCCGCGTACGTACGTATCGACGCGGGCGTTGACGAAGAGGTCCTCGCCCGCCACCGCCCGTACCTCCGCCAGCCGGTCCGCCTGCCGCTGCGGGTCGAGGAGGACACCGTCCGCGGAGTCCTCCAGATTGCAGCCGACCGCTCCGGTGGCCAGAAGACGCTCCACGAGCTCCTTCGGCGGCAGTCCGTAACCGGCCTCGATGTCCGCCGACACGGGTACGGGGACGGCGCGCACGATCCGGGCGACGGCCGCGAACATCTCGGCGGCGGGCGTCGCCCCGTCCTCGTACCCGAGCGAGGCCGCGACCCCGGCGCTCGGGGTGGCGAGCGCCGGGAAGCCCGCGTCGGCGAAGACGCGGGCGCTCGCGGCGTCCCACGGGCCGGGGAGGACCAGCGGATCGCCGGGGGCGCGGCCGTGGTGCAGCGCGCGGAGGACGGACACAGTCATCGCGGGGCTCCTGGGGTGGGGTGAGCTGACGGACCGGGGCGCGGCCCGGACCGGATCTGCCGGATCCGGGTCAGTGCTTGCTGGCGCCCGGGGTGTAGTGACCCGGGACCATCCGGGTGGTCACACCGAACCGGTTCCAGGCGTTGATCACCGTGATGGCGGCGATCAGCTGGGCGAGCTCGGCCTCCTCGAAGTGCTTCGCGGCCTTCTCGTACACCTCGTCCGGCACGAAACCGTCGGTCAGGACCGTCACGGCATCCGTCAGTTCGATCGCCGCGATCTCCTTCTCCGTGTAGAAGTGCTGCGACTCCTCCCACGCACTGAGCTGAACGATCCGCTCGACGGACTCGCCCGCCGCGAGCGCGTCCTTGGTGTGCATGTCGAGGCAGAACGCACAGTGGTTCAGCTGCGAGGCGCGGACCTTCACCAGTTCGGCGAGGACCGGGTCGAGGCCCTTACGGGACGCGGCGTCCAGCCGGACCATGGCCTTGTAGACATCGGGGGCGAGCTGGGCCCAGTGCAGGCGGGCGCTGTGCTCGGGGGCGTGGTCGGAGCTCGGGTGGGAGTGCTCGTTCGTGGTCATGGGTACGACGCTACGGGGTGGATGGCGCACGGGTATGGTCCATTTCCATGACGGATTCCTGGGCCACTTTCGGAGCCGACCTGCACATCGACCCGACCGGTGCGGCAGGGCTGCGGGCCGGGCTGATGGACGCGCTGCGGGAGGCCGTACGGACCGGGCGGCTGGCACCCGGTACCCGGTTGCCGTCCTCCCGCACCCTCGCCGCGGACCTGGGTATCGCCCGGAACACCGTCGCCGACGCCTACGCCGAACTGGTCGCCGAGGGGTGGCTCACCGCCCGGCAGGGCTCCGGTACGAGGGTCGCGCAGCGGGCCGAACCGCGTCCGGTGGCCACGACGGCGCCGCGTTCCAGGCCGGTGCGCCGACGGCCCGCGTACAGCCTGATGCCCGGCTCGCCGGATCTCTCCACGTTCCCGCGCGCCGACTGGCTCAAGGCGGCCCGGCGCGCCCTGACCGCCGCGCCCAACGACGCCTTCGGATACGGCGATCCGCACGGACGCATCGAGCTGCGCACCGTACTGGCCGGTTATCTGGCGCGGGCGCGCGGCGTGTACGCGGACCCGGAGCGGATCGTGATCTGTTCCGGCTTCGTCCATGGCCTGATGCTGATGGGGAAGGTGCTGCGGCAGCGACGGGTGCGCGAGGTGGCCGTCGAGTCGTACGGACTGGACATGCACTGGAAGCTGCTCGCTGACGCCGGACTGCGCACCCCCTGCCTGCCGCTCGACGGACTCGGCTCCCGGACCGGGGAACTGGCCGGGATGCGCGGGGTGGGCGCGGTCCTGATGACGCCCGCGCACCAGTTCCCCACGGGGGTCCCGCTCCATCCGGACCGGCGGGCCGCGGCGGTCGACTGGGCGCGGGGCACGGGCGGGCTGATCCTGGAGGACGACTACGACGGGGAGTTCCGCTACGACCGGCAGCCGGTCGGCGCCCTCCAGGGCCTCGACCCGGAACGGGTCGTCTACCTGGGGACGTCCAGCAAGTCCCTGGCGCCGGGGTTGCGGCTGGCCTGGATGGTGCTGCCGCCGGGGCTGGTGGGGGAGGTGACCGAGGCCAAGGGGCAGGTCGACTGGGTGTCGAGCACGCTGGACCAGCTGACGCTCGCGGAGTTCATCGAGTCCGGTGCCTACGACCGCCACGTGCGCTCCATGCGGCTGCGCTACCGGCGCCGCCGCGACCAGCTCGTCGCGGCGCTCGCCGAACATGCCCCCGCGCTCCGCGTCAGCGGGATCGCCGCGGGTCTGCACGCCGTGGTCGAACTTCCGGAGGGCACCGAGCGGGCGGTGATCCAGGCCGCCGCCTGGCAGGGCCTGGCACTGGAGGGCCTGGCGCGCTTCCGGCACACGGACGCGGAGGCGGGCAGCGACGCCCTGGTCATCAGCTACGGGGCGCCGACCGACAGCGCCTGGGCAGGAACGCTGGAGGCGCTCTGCCGGGTGCTCCCGTAGGGACGGGGAGAGCGCACCGGCGCAGTACGCCCTACCGTGCGCCCGGGACGGCCGGCCCGGGGGTGTCCGCCGGGGCCTCGCCGAACCGGGTCAGCGCCAGCGCGCCCGCGACCGCCACCGCGAATCCGGTGACCGCCAGCCAGCCGAGACCCTCCCGCGTACGGTCCCCGAGCCAGACGACGCCCACCAGCGCCGGGCCGATCGTCTCGCCGATCACCATGCCGGCCGTCGCCGTCGTCACCGAGCCCCGCTGCAGCGCGGACGTGAGCAGCAGGAACGCCGCACCTCCGCCCAACAGCAGCGCATACGTCGCCGGGTTGGCGACCAGCGCGGACGGCGAGATGTCGTCGATCAGCCGCACAGCGACCTCGACCACCCCGAAACCGCACCCTGCCCCCAGCCCCAGCACCAGTGCGCGCGGCTTCTCCGGCAGCCGCCCGGCCGCCGCGCCGATCAGCAGGACACCCAGTGCGATACCGAGCATCCACCAGCGCAGGGCGGTCGAGCCGGTCCGGTCGCCCTCGCCGCCGGAGGCGAGCCCCAGCATGGCGAGACCCGCGCAGACCACGCCGACGGCGGCCCACTCGGTACGGCTCAGCCGCACGTGCAGCAGGCGCGCGGCGACCACGGCTGTCACCGCGAGACTTGCGGCGAGGGCGGCGCCCACCGCATAGATCGGCAGGGAGCGCAGGGCGATGATCTGGAGGACGAAACCGCAGCTGTCGAGAGCGAGTCCGGCCATGTAGCGCCACTGCCGCACGGCACGCAGCAACAGCGCCGGATCGACCCCCGCACCGGACCCCGGCCCGGCGGCGGCCCGCGCGGCTACGGCCTGGAGGACGGAGGCCGTACCGAAGCAGACCGCGGATCCGAGCGCGCAGATCATCCCGAAGAGCACATGGGGACTCTACGTGGGGGTCCCGGCCCACCGGGTTCCGGCCGAATCCAGCAGCCCTCTAATCTGACGAACGTTCCTATGGCGTGAACCGGACAACGGGGAGACAGGAAAATGGCCAAGCGCAGGTTGAGGTCGAGCACGGTGGTGCTCGGTTCCATGGGCGTTCTCGCGGCGGCGATCACCTCCTGCGGTTCGGAGCCGGACAAACGGTGCGTGGACCCGGTCACCCACTCCAAGCTGCCGAGCTACGAGTGCAAGAACAGCAGCGGCAAGGGCGACTACTACTACGGCGGCACCTCCAAGGGCGGCACCGTGCAGGGCGGCAGTTTCAACAAGTCCGCCGTCGACCGCGGCGGCTTCGGCTGCTCCGGCACGAGCGGTGGCTGACCGGTCATGGAACGCCGCACCGCACAACCGCGCCCCGGCTGGCAGGAGACGGTCGAAGAGCAGGGGATCGTCTACCCGCTGACCCGCTACCCGGACGGATCCCTGCGCCCGTACTGGGACGAGAGCGCCTACTACGTCTTCTCGCTGCCCGAGGTCGAGGCACTGGAGGACGTCGTCGAGGAACTGCACACCATGTGTCTGGCCGCCGCCTCGCACATCGTCGACCAGGACCGCTTCACCGAGCTCGGCATCACCGACCGCCGACTGGCCGCCCTGATCACCGAATCCTGGCAGCGCCGCGCCGAACTGCCTTCCCTGTACGGCCGGTTCGACCCGCGTTACGACGGGACCGGCCCGGCGAAGATGCTGGAGTACAACGCCGACACCCCCACCTCACTCGTGGAGGCAGCCAGCGCCCAGTGGTTCTGGATGGAGGACCGCTTCCCGGACGCCGACCAGTGGAACTCCCTTCACGAGCGTCTCGTCGCCGCATGGAAGCGGCAGGCCGCACTGCTGCCACCGGGGCCGCTGCACTTCGCCCACTCCGAAGGAGACGAACTCGGCGAGGACCTGATGACGGTCGCGTATCTGCGCGAGACCGCCGAACAGGCCGGGATCGACACCGAGGCACTCTCCGTCGAACAGATCGGCTGGGACCGGCTGACCGGACGGTTCGTCGACGAGCGGCTCCGCTTCATCCGCAGCTGCTTCAAGCTGTACCCGTGGGAGTGGCTGGCGACCGACCGCTTCGGCCCGCATGTCCTGGACACCCTCGACAACGGGGGCGGAACCGGCACCACCTGCTGGATCGAGCCCGCCTGGAAGATGCTCCTCTCCAACAAGGCGCTGCTGGCCATCCTCTGGGAGATCTTTCCGGGCCACCCGAATCTGCTGCCCTCCTATCTGGACGGCCCCCGCGAACTGGCCGCGGACGGGAAGGGCGGCCGTGGCTATGTCGCCAAGCCGTTGCTCGGCCGTGAGGGCGCCGGTGTCACGATCCATGAACCGGGAAGCCCCGCGGCGATACGGGACGAGCCGTGCTGCTACCAGGAGTTGGCGCCTCTGCCGGACTTCGACGGCAATCGGGTGGTGCTCGGTGCCTGGGTCGTCGAGGACGAGGCGGCAGGGCTCGGCATCCGGGAATCGGCGGGGCTGGTCACGGACGAGTACGCCCGCTTCCTGCCCCACGTCATCCTCTAGCGCGGCACCGACCGGGGCCGAGGGCCGGGGCGGGGGCACGGGGCGGGGAGCTCGTCACGAGTCGGCCGGGGCGTCCAGTGCCCGCCTCGTCCTCAATCAGCCGGACGCCACTCCGGTGCGCCCACCGGCCGGGTTTGCTCCGAGTGCCGGCCGGGGGCGACATGCGCGTCCGGTCAGCCGCGCAGCACCTCCCGGAGTTGCTCCAGGCCCCAGTCCAGGTCCTCCTTGCTGATCACCAGGGGCGGGGCGATCCGGATCGTCGAACCGTGGGTGTCCTTGACCAGCACCCGGCGGTCCATCAGCTTCTCGGAGATCTCCCGGCCCGTGCCACGGCTCGGGACGATGTCCACGCCCGCCCACAGCCCACGGCCCCGCACCGCCTCCACGGCGCCGCCGCCCACCAGCAGCCCCAGCTCCTGATGGAGGTGGTCACCCAACTCCGTCGCCCGTTGCTGGAATTCACCGGTACGCAGCATCGCGATGACTTCCAGTGCAACCGCGCAGGCGAGCGGATTCCCACCGAACGTCGAACCGTGCTCACCGGGCCGGTAGACCCCCAGCACCTCGGCCGACGAGACGACGGCCGACACCGGGACCACGCCGCCGCCCAGCGCCTTGCCGAGCACGTACATGTCCGGCACGACGCCCTCGTGCTCACAGGCGAAGGTCTTGCCCGTCCGGCCCAGACCCGACTGGATCTCGTCCGCGATGAACAGCACATTCCGCTCTCGGGTCAGCTCGCGGACCCCGGGGAGATAGCCGGGCGGCGGCACCAGCACCCCGGCCTCGCCCTGGATCGGCTCCATCAGGACCGCCACGGTGTTCTCGGTCATCGCCGCACGGAGCGCGGTGAGGTCCCCGTACGGCACGATCTCGAACCCCGGCGTGTACGGGCCGAAGTCCGCCCGAGCTTCCTGGTCCGTGGAGAAGCTGATGATGGTCGTCGTCCGGCCATGGAAGTTGTTCGCGGCGACGATGATCTTCGCCATGCCGTCCGGGATGTCCTTGACCTGGTAGCCCCACTTGCGAGCGGTCTTCACCGCCGTCTCCACGGCCTCCGCCCCCGTGTTCATCGGCAGCACCATCTCCATGCCGCACAACTCGGCGAGCTGCGTGCAGAAATCGGCGAACCGGTCGTGGTGGAAGGCGCGCGAGGTCAGGGTCACCCGGTCCAGCTGCGCCTTGGCGGCCTCGATCAGACGCCGGTTGCCATGGCCGAAGTTGAGCGCCGAATAGCCCGCAAGCATGTCGAGGTACCGCCGACCCTCGACGTCGGTCATCCAGGCGCCGTCCGCCGAGGCGACGACGACCGGAAGCGGATGGTAGTTGTGCGCGCTGTGCGCCTCGGCGGAGGCGATGGCAGTTTCCGTGGTCGACACGGGATCTCCGTTCGTCGTGCGGCGTGGGCTGGGGTAACGCCCACTTTGTATCGTCGGTCGGATCCTCGGGGAGGAAACCTTCAATCCACGGCGCGCCCATGCGTTTGCGCAGTCAGAGGTCGAGGAGCTCCTGACGTGGACCGGTCTCCCGGCCGTACCGGCCCCCGCCTCCGCCGCCGCCTCGACGGGCCGCCAGTGGCCGCAGGGCCAGGGCGAGCGCCGCCCCTGCCACCAGCCCGGGTACGGCCCACCACACACCGTTGAAGCGGTCGGACGAGCCGACTGCCCGGGCCGCCGCCGGGGCAGCGGACGCGGAGGCGGCGGGCCACGGTGCCGGTGCGGGGCCCGCCGCGCGGCCCAGCGGAGCGGACTGCCCGCTGTCCTCCCACGGCTGCGGGAACAGCGCCGCGTACGCCTCCTCGCTGCTCTTCTTCCCCAGCAGCCCGAGCTGCTTGAACAGCGCGACCAGCTCCGCCGGCTTCTTCGCCCGGTGCCAGTACCCGCGGTAGGTATAGGGAACTTCGGAGGCCGTGTGTATCCAGACCGTGTCCGGATCGTCTCCCGGGAAGACCCGGTCGGTCCGCATCGGCTCCAGGTCGTGGACCATCCAGGTCACATTGATCTGCCGCGTCCCCACCGCCCCGTCCAGGCTCTGGGGCCGCTCCTTGTCGCCTTCGCCCGCTGGGCCCAGCAGCGCCTCCAGCCTGGTGTACCTCGGATCCGAGACGGAGAGCGCGGTCGCCTTCCCGCTGTCCGGTGAGGCGACCAGCACCGTCGTCGGCCCGCCCGCCACCGCACCCGGAGCGAGACAGAGGCTCAGCCCGCACACCGCCGCCGCCGACACGGCCAGCCGTCGCAGAAATCGGAAGCAGCCCACCGGCCGCCGGGTGGATCGAACGCCTGGCTGTTCTTCCGCGAGCCGGCCTCCTGGCTTTCGCATGACGTCCCCCTTGCGCTGTCCGGTACGGACCGCCCGTACCGTGTCACCTCTGGTACACCGCCCGGGCCCCGTAGGTTCCCCTCCCGGGCCGACCGGTTTTCCGGACCGTCAGAGCGCGGAACCGGCGACCGAACGGGCCCGCTCCCGCGATGCCACGCCCTCCAGCCGCAGTGTCATCCGCCCGTCCTTCACCCACAACAGGGTGGGTCCAGCAGTCCGTTGGGACCGTGACCACCGCACGCCGTCCCCGTCGACCATGCCGAACCGCAGCACATGCGGCCTCGCGAACCAGAGGCCGTCCACCGCGCCGCCGCGGCCGTCGGCCACCTTCAGCCACTCCGGCTGTTCCCGCACCTGTTTGGTGAAGTACGGATCCAGCGGCGCCGCGAACTCGTCGAGCCGAATCGTCCGCCCCTCCTCCTGCCAGCACAGCGTGACCATCCACCGGCCCTCCGGCAGCCCCGACACGGACACCGCGTCCGGCGCACCGAGCGCCCCGGGCACGACCGGCCGGAAGCCCGACCGCCGCGCCGCCTCCTCCGTCGTCACCGGGGTGCCACAGCCCGGCACCGGCGCTCCCGGCCGCGCGGGGACCGGCGCGGACGGGTCGTACCGCACGTCCACCCCGCCGAAGTCGAACCAGTCGGCGACCGTCGCCCGCACCGGAGGCGTCAGCACCAGCACGATCAGGAGACCCGAGAGAGCCGCGGCCATCAGACGGCCCCGTCGGCGGGCCCACGCCCCGGCCCGCTCCAGCCGTCCCGGGGGTATCGGCACGGGCACCGGGACCGCTTCGGCGACGATCTGCGCCAGCACCCGCTCGGCCATCGTCAGCCCGCCGTCCTCCGGCTCCGGGACCTCCATCCCGCGCCCCAGCGCCAGCAGCTCCGCCCGCAGGCGCGCCCGGTCCGGATCATTCACACCCGTCATCCCATGTCACCCCCTCCCACCCCGGTCCCGAGCTTCTTCTCCAGCTTCTTCAGCGCACGGTTCAGCCGGGACTTCACCGTCCCCCGCGGCCAGCCCAGCGTCCGCGCCGTCTCCGCCTCGTCCATCTCCAGCAGGTATCGGTAGGTGACCACCTGCCGATGCTCCTCGCTCAGCTCGTCGAGCGCGGCTGTCAGCAGCGTCCGCCGCTCCTCCGCGAGCGCCGCCACCGCCGGATCCGCCGACTCCGGTATCACCGGCTCGGCTCCCCGCAGCACCGCCTCGCGCCCGGCCACGGCCCGCGCCCGGCCCGCCGACCGGAGTGAGTTCCTCGTCTCATTCACGACGATCCGCAGCAGCCACGGACGGAACGCCGCGCCTTCCCGGAATCGCCCGAGCGACTGATACGCCTTGAAGAACGCGGACTGCACCACATCCTCCGCCTCGGCCCCCGCCCCGAAGGCGACCGCGGCCCGCAGCGCGACGCCCGTGTGGGCGCGCACCAGCTGCGCGTATGCCTCCGCCTCTCCGGCGCGCACACGAGCGATCACCGCGGCCTCGCCCTCTGCCGGCGCCCCTTCCGGCGCCTCGGCACGGGTCCCGGTCCGCTGTTCGGTCCGCCCCTCGGCCTGCCCTCCGGCACGCCCGGGAGCGCGGTCCGCACCCCTGTCCTCGACGGCGCGGCCCCCCTCCCGGCCCCTCTGCAGGGCCCCCTCCTGCGTCCTCACACCTTTCATACACCGGCTGCCGGAGATCGGTTCCGTACCTGAGACAATGAGTTCTATGGCCTCTGAACGCCCCCGCGTGCTCTCCGGAATCCAGCCCACCGCAGGCTCGTTCCACCTCGGCAACTACCTCGGCGCAGTCCGCCAGTGGGTGGCGCTGCAGGAGTCCCACGACGCCTTCTACATGGTTGTGGACCTGCATGCGATCACCGTTCCGCAGGATCCCGCGGAGCTGCGTGCGAACACCCGGCTCGCCGCCGCCCAGCTGCTGGCCGCCGGTCTCGACCCCGAGCGCTGCACGCTCTTCGTCCAGAGCCATGTCCCGGAGCACGCCCAGCTCGGCTGGGTGATGAACTGCCTCACCGGTTTCGGCGAGGCCTCCCGGATGACGCAGTTCAAGGACAAGTCCGCCAAGCAGGGCGCCGACCGGGCGACCGTCGGCCTCTTCACGTACCCGGTCCTCCAGGTCGCGGACATCCTGCTCTACCAGGCCCACCAGGTGCCGGTCGGCGAGGACCAGCGCCAGCACATCGAGCTCACCCGCGACCTCGCCGAGCGTTTCAACGGCCGGTTCGGTGACACGTTCACCATTCCGGCGCCGTACATCCTCAAGGAGACGGCGAAGATCTACGACCTGCAGGACCCGTCGATCAAGATGAGCAAGTCGGCGTCCACGCCGAAGGGCCTGATCAACCTGCTCGACGAGCCGAAGACCACGGCCAAGAAGGTCAAGAGTGCGGTCACCGACACCGACACGGTCATCCGGTACGACGTCGAGAACAAGCCAGGAGTCAGCAACCTCCTGACCATCTACTCCACCCTCACCGGCGTGGGTGTCGCGGATCTGGAGCAGAAGTACGAGGGCAAGGGCTACGGTGCGTTGAAGACCGACCTCGCAGAGGTCATGGTCGAGTTCGTCACACCGTTCCGGACCCGTACCGAGGAATATCTCGACGACCCGGAGACACTGGACTCGATCCTGGCCAAGGGCGCGGAGAAGGCCCGGGCGGTGGCCGCCGAGACCCTGGCCCGGACGTACGACCGGATGGGCTTTCTGCCTGCGAAGCACTGAGTCCAAGGACCCTGGCGAGATGACCGCTCCAGGCTGCACACTGGCGGTGGGAGACCAACCCCGGTGATGGTCTGAATCCAGCCATCGACCGCGGTGACGACGGCACGCCGGTCACCGACTTCGAAGAGTGAGGAGAACGACGTGGGGACCGTCACGCTCGGCGTTTCGATCGCGGTCCCGGAGCCCTACGGCAGCCTGCTCCAGGAGCGGCGCGCGAGCTTCGGGGATCCTGCCGCATTCGGCATTCCCACCCACGTCACGCTTCTCCCGCCGACCGAGGCGGAGGCGGCCGACCTGCCCGCGATCGAGCGGCATCTCGCGGGGATCGCGACAGGCGGCCGTCCCTTCCCGATGCGGCTGTCCGGCACGGGGACCTTCCGCCCCCTGTCGCCGGTCGTCTTCGTCCAGGTCGTCGAGGGCGCGTCTGCCTGCTCCTGGCTGCAGAAGCGGGTGCGGGACGCGTCCGGCCCGCTCAACCGCGAGCTGCAGTTCCCGTACCACCCGCATGTGACCGTGGCGCACGACATCCCGGAGCAGGCGATGGACCGGGCGTACGAGGAGCTCGCCGACTACGAGGCGTCCTGGACCTGCGGTTCCTTTGCGCTGTACGAACAGGGCCCGGACGCCGTCTGGCGCAAGATCAACGAGTTCCCGTTCGGGGCCGAGGGCGGCGCGCCCGCCGTGCCCGCGCAGGGCGGCAGCTCCGTGGACGAGCCGTCCCTGCGGCCCTGAGGCTTCCGTAAGCGGTGCGCTCAGACCGGCAGACGCCGGAAGAGCGGCCGCGGCACGTGCCGCAGCGCCGACATCACCACCCGCAGTGCCCCCGGCACCCACACCGTCTCCGAGTGCCGCCGCAGTCCCGTCACGATCGCCTCCGCGACCGCGTCCGGGGTTGTCGCGAGCGGTGCCTCCGGCATCCCCGCCGTCATCTTCGACCGTACGAAGCCGGGGCGTACGACCATCACATGCACCCCCGTGCCGTGCAGCGCGTCTCCCAGCCCCTGGGCGAACGCGTCCAGGCCCGCCTTGCTCGACCCGTAGATGAAGTTGGCGCGCCGGGCACGCTCACCCGCCACCGAGGACAGCACCACCAGCGATCCGTGCCCCTGCGCCTGGAGTGCGCCGGCGCACACCAGTCCGGCGGAGACGGCGCCGGTGTAGTTGGTCTGGGCGACCCGGACCGCTGAGAGCGGTTCCTCCTCGTCGCGTCCCTGGTCCCCGAGGATGCCGAACGCGAGCAGCACCATGTCGATGTCGCCCTCGGTGAAGATCTTGCCGAGAGCGGTCTCGTGGGACTCGGAGTCGAGAGCGTCGAAGGCGACGGTACGGACGTACGCACCCAGTTCCCGCAGTTCGGCCGCGGCCGATTCCAGGGCGGGGGAGGGGCGTCCGGCCAGCCAGACCGTGCGGGTGCGGCGGGCGATCAGCCGGCGCGCGGTGGCGAGCCCGATCGCCGACGTCCCACCGAGGACGAGCAGGGACTGCGGGGCACCGAAGGCGTCCTTCACGAAAACACTCCTAGCGGGGGGCGGCGGGGGAGGAGGGAGCGGGCAGTGCGTGGGCTCAGAGGCCGAGGCGGCGGGAGAGGTCCGAACGGAACGCCCCGTCCGGGTCCAGTTCGGCGCGCAGCGCCCGGAATTCGGGCAGCCGCGGATACATCGCGGCCAGCGTCTCGGGCCGCAGCCGGGAATCCTTCGCCAGGTAGACGCGGCCGCCGGCCGTCGCGACCTCCTCGTCCAGCTCGTCGAGGAAGCGGGCCAGGTCCGGCAGCGTGGCGGGCAGATCGAGGGCGAGCGTCCAGCCGGGCATCGGGAACGAAAGCCAGCCCGGATCGCCGTTCCCGAACCGTTTGAGTACGGCCAGGAACGACGGGCAGCGCCGTCGCGAGATCCGGCGCACGATCCGGCGCAGTGCCTCCTCCTGCCCGAATCCGACGACGAACTGGTACGGCACGAAGCCGCGGCGGCCGTACACCCGGTTCCAGTGCGGCACGCCGTCCAGCGGGTGGAAGAACGTGGACAGCTTCTGGAGTTCGCCGATGCGGTACGTGGGGGCCCTGCGGTACCAGAGCTCGTTGAACAGGGCGACAGAGGTACGGCCGAGCAGTCCGTGCGGTACGAGCGCGGGCGCGACGGGCAGCTGTCCCGGGCGGAACGCGAGCGGTGTGCGCCGGGCGCGCGCCGGGAGCACATGCAGGGGCGCGTGCTCCCCTCGGGTGAGTACGGACCGCCCGGTCGCCCTGCCCCGTGCGAGGAGGTCGATCCAGGCGGCTGAGTAGTGGTAGCGGTGGTCGGAGGCGGTGAGCCGGGCCATCAAGTCGTCCAGATCGACAGCCCGTTCGGTGGTGACCGACATCAGTGATGTCGCGACGGGCTGGAACCGGAGCGTGGCCGAGAGGATCACCCCGGTCAGTCCCATGCCGCCCGCGGTCGCGTCGAAGAGAGCGGTGCCGGGCCGGACCGTACGGATCCCGCCGTCGGCGGTCAGCAGCTCCATGTCCTGCACGTGGCGGGAGAAGGAGCCGGAGATGTGATGGTTCCTGCCGTGGATGTCGGCGCCGATCGCTCCGCCCACGGTGACGTAACGGGTCCCGGGAGTCACCGGCACGAACCAGCCGAGCGGCAGCAGTACCTCCATCAGCCGGTGCAGGCTCACGCCCGCGTCGCACACCACCAGACCGGTGGCGGCGTCGATGGTGCGGATCCGGTTCAGCGCGGTCATGTCGAGGACGGAGCCGCCCGCGTTCTGTGCCGCGTCGCCGTAGGCCCGGCCCAGACCGCGTGCGATGGAACCGCGGGGTCCGCAGCCGCGCACCGCGACCGCCGCCTCCTCGTACGTACGGGGACGGAACCGCAGGGCGGTCGTCGGAGCGGTACGGCCCCAGCCGGTCAGGGAGACGGTGTCGACAGACATGGTGGTGACCGTATCGCCCGAGAAAACACCTTTGAGGGATTTGTTACATAGCTCACCGAAACGGGTGATTGAAGGAGTTTCGCTCGTCAATGACGCGCAACTTCCTTTGCTGACCAGAAGAGTTCGCTTCGGGAAGACCCGGAAGGGGGGTGCCGGATGCGCGATGCGAGGCTCTTCGCCGACCGATGGGTACTCGCCCCGCTGTGCGACTGCGGTACGGATCCCCGCGTGGTCACCGCCGCCCGCGCGCTCTCCCCGGCCGGCGCACAGCGCCCTCCGGCCGGCCGCGGGGCTTAGGACCGACCGGCAGCCGGGGCCGTGGCCCTTGCCTCCGGGTGTGCCGCCGGAGAGCGGCGGCACGGCCGACGGGAGCCCGCTGCCCCGGCGTCCGCCGCCGATGACGCCGCCCGTCCTGGCGGTGCTGCGGTACGCGGTGTTCGCCGGCCACGGCACGCCCGGCACCCCCGAGGACGTGGTGCCGGGAGACCGGGCGTTCGCCGTCATCGGGCTGGTGCGGATGGCCCCGTACGGACTGGCGGTCGCCGACCTGTGAGGGTCCCGCCTGCCGGGTTCCGCCTCGGCCGTACCGGGTGTTGGTCGCCGTCGACGCCCGCGGCTCTGTGGTGCAGTTGGTCCGTCCGGCCGTGTCGCCCACGGGCTCGGCCCGACACCACCCCGGCGCCAGCGCGCCCGGGCCCGTACACCGGTTTTCCGCGCCCAGGAGGGTACGCGCACGTCATGGACTGGCTGAAGAATCTTCCCGTCATCGGGCCACTCGTCGCCCGGCTGATGTTGACGCACGCCTGGCGCTCGTACGAACGGCTGGACCTGGTCCACTGGACCAGGCTCGCCGCCGCGATCACCTTCATCAGCTTCCTGGCGCTCTTCCCGCTGATCGCGGTCGGCGCGGCGATCGGCGCCGCGCTGCTCTCCGACGAGCAGCTGCACAAGATCGAGAGGTCGATCGCCGACCAGGTGCCGGGCATCTCCGACCAGCTGGGCATCAGCAATCTGGTGGCCAATGCGGGCACGGTCGGGCTGGTCGCCGGTGCGCTGCTGCTCTTCACCGGCGTCGGCTGGATCGGCGCGATGCGGGGCTGTCTGCGCGCGGTCTGGGAGAAGGACGATGTGGACGAGGGCAATCCGGTCGTCCGTAAGCTCAAGGACGCCGGACTGCTGATCGGCCTCGGCGGAGCCGCGCTTGTCACCCTTGCCGCTTCCACGGCGGGCTCCACCGCGGTCGGCTGGACCGCCGGCCTCCTGGGCATCCCCGACCATGGCGCGGGCGGAGCGCTGCTGCAGACCGTGGCCCTGCTCGTGGCGGCTGTGGCCGATTTCCTGCTGCTGCTCTATCTGCTGACACTGCTGCCGGGCGTGAAGCCACCGCGGCGCAGGCTGCTCACAGCGGCGGTGATCGGCGCGATCGGCTTCGAACTCCTCAAGCTGCTGCTCGGCAGCTATATGAAGGGTGTCGCGTCGAAGAGCATGTACGGCGCCTTCGGTGTGCCGATCGCCCTCCTGCTGTGGATCAACTTCACGGCGAGGCTGCTGCTGTTCTGCGCCGCCTGGACGGCGACGCCGAGCAGCAAGGACATCAGGGCGGGCGTCGCGGACGTCAGCGGCGAGGGAGGCGGCGCACCAGGTCCGGCAACGGCCAGCGCCGGTTGACCAGGAACACGCCGCCGGCCAGCAGCACCAGCACTCCGCCGACGATCCCCAGTGCGATCCCGACCCCGCTGGAGCCCTTGGTGGCCGCCGCCCCGGTGGCGGCCGGACCGTGCTTGCCCGCATCCTCGCTTCCCGAGCCGGAGGCGCCCGAGGCGCTGTTGCCGTTGGCCGATTCCGTGCCCTTCCCGGTGCCCGTCTGTGCGGACTTCGGGGGGACCAGTTCGCCGACCGGGGTCACCTTGCCGGCCGCGTCGAAGCCCCAGTCGAGCAGGCTCGCGGCTTCCTTGTAGACGGCGTGGGGCTCCTTCGACGACGGGTTCATGACGGTGACGAGCAGCACCTTGCCGTTGCGCTCGGCGACGCCCGTGAAGGTGTTGCCCGCATGCGTGGTGTAGCCGTTCTTGACGCCTGCGATGCCCTTGTACGGCTCGACGCCGTCGGCGCCGGTGAGCAGCCGGTCGGTGTTCTGGATCTCGAAGGTCCCGCGCTTCTTCCCCTTCTTCTTCTCCCCGGGGAAGTCGGCCGTGGCCGTCGAGCAGTACTCGCGGAAGTCCTCCTTCTGCAGCCCGCTGCGGGCGAACAGGGTGAGGTCGTACGCGCTGGAGACCTGTTCGGGTGCGTCGTAACCGTCGGGAGACACGACGTTCGTGTCGAGGGCCTGCAGCTCCTCGGCGTGTGCCTGCATGGCGGCGACGGTCCGGGGCACGCCTCCGTACATCGCGGACAGCACATGTACCGCGTCGTTGCCGGAGCGCAGGAAGACACCGAGCCACAGGTCGTGGACCGTGTAGGTCAGATGTTCCTTGACGCCGACCAGACTGCTGCCCTCGCCGACATCGGCGAGGTCCTCGTCCGTCACCTTGTGCTGCCGGGTCTTCGGCAGCAGTTCGGGCGAGTCCATGACCGTGTCGGCGAACAGCATCTTCAGGGTGGACGCGGGGGGCAGCCGCCAGTGCGAGTTGTGCGAGGCGAGCACCTCACCGCTCTCCGCGTCCGCGACGATCCAGGACCGCCCGGTGAGGTCCTTCGGCAGCACCGGGGCGCCGGGACCCAGTTCGACCTGGGTGCCGACCCGGCCGAGCTGCGCGCCGCCGACCTTCGACATCGGGGCGGTCGGCTTCGGGTCGTCGGCGGTGTCCTTGTCGACCGCTGACGCGGGACTGATGACAAAAGTGGACAACAGGGCGGCGGAGATGACCGTCAGCGCGGTCTTTTTCAGAGCGGGCACGGTCGAAAACGTACAGGCTGATGATGTGACGAGTGTTGTGGACCTGCTGACCGGCCGTCCGCGACGCTGGGACAGCCCACCCCGGGCGCTCCGGCCGGAGCGTGGTGGCGATACTGGATCCATGAAGCTCAGCCGCCCCGTTTCCTGGTTCCTGCTCGCCTTCGGGGTGTGGAGCTGGGTCATTTGGGTCACTTTCGCCAAGAATCTATGGAAAGACGGCAGTGGACTTGCCTTCGACGACGCGGGTGACCCGACTGCGTACTTCTGGGTGCATCTGCTGCTCGCCATCACGTCCTTTCTCCTGGGGACGGCGGTCGGTCTGATCGGGTTCCGCGGACTCAGGGCGCTGCACCGCGAACGTTCATAACCGGCCGGGCGGCGGCCGGACATAGGCGTACGAAGCGTCGGCGCACAAGGCGCAGGCGTACGGAGAGCCGCACATGGGTGGGGGAGTGCACGTGGCAGTGGTCTTCGTTCTGGTGGCGCTGGCGGTCCTCGCGCTGCTCGTCGGTGTGCACCGCTATGTGTGGCGCCGCTTCGTCGCCGACACGACGGCCCCGGACGGCACGCTGCGCCGGGTGGGCACGGCGGCGGTCTGGCTGTTGCCGCTGCTGAGCGTCGGCGCCCTGGTCTCCGGGCGGGCGGGCGCCCCGTTCTGGCTGCAGCAGGTGCTGGCCTGGCCGGGCTATCTGTGGCTGGCGGCGCTGCTGTACCTGACGCTGGCTCTGCTGGTGGGCGAGGCGGTACGGCCTGTTCTGCGGCGGGTCCTCACGCGCCGGGCGGGCGGCGGTACTGCTGCCGGGAACGATTCGGCCGAACCCCTTTCATCTCCGGTCGAAGCACCCGCGGCAGGGATCTCCCCGGCCCCTGCGCCCGTGAGCGGAACCCCTGCCACCCTCGTCGCCGACGCCCCCGTCACTGCCCCCGCCGACCCCTCCCGCCGCCTGTTCGTCGCACGCGCCGTCGGGGGCGCGGCCGCCGTCGCCGGGCTCGGCACCGTCGGGTACGGCACCTACGGCGTGCTGCGCGGTCCGCGCGTCAAGCAGGTCACCGTCCCGCTCGCCAAACTGCCCCGCGCCGCACACGGCTTCCGGATCGCTGTCGTCAGCGACATCCACCTCGGCCCGATCCTGGGCCGCGCCCACACCCAGCGGATCGTCGACACGATCAACCGGACCCAGCCCGACCTGATCGCCGTCGTCGGGGACCTCGTCGACGGCTCCGTCGCCGACCTCGGCCCGGCCGCCGAGCCGCTCGCCCGGCTTGAGGCCAGCCATGGCGCGTTCTTCGTCACCGGCAACCATGAGTATTTCTCCGGTGCGGCGCAATGGGTCCATCACGTAAGGGAATTGGGGCTGCACCCACTGGAGAACGCCCGGGTCGAGATCGACGGTTTCGATCTCGCCGGGGTCAATGACGTCGCCGGTGAGAGCGAGGGGCAGGGTCCGGATTTCGAGCGCGCCCTGGGCGACCGGGACCTGACCCGCGCCTCCGTCCTCCTCGCCCATCAGCCCGTCGTCATCGACGACGCGGTCGCGTACGGCGTGGATCTCCAGCTTTCGGGCCACACCCACGGCGGCCAGCTCTGGCCGGGCAACTACGTCGCCGAACTCGCCAACCCCACGGTCGCCGGCCTGGAGCGCTACGGCGACACCCAGTTGTACGTCTCCCGGGGTGCGGGTGCCTGGGGTCCGCCCGTGCGGGTCGGCGCCCCTTCCGACATCACCGTCGTCCACCTGGCGTCCCGTCAGGCGTAACGGCATAAAAGGGACGACTCAACTGCACGGTCTCTCCACAGTTTTCAGCCGTTCGGCCTGACTGAGGTTTCAACTGTCGAACAAAAGGCTATGAGATACAGATTTCCTCTTCCAGATGTGAAAATCGTGTGATTGGCTGACCGTGAGCACGGTGATGTGCGTTTCTGAGCACATCTGCCCAGGTGGGGCTGTTAAGGGAGAGCACGGCAATGCGGTCGATCCGGCTACGGATTCTCGCGATTCTCGCGGTTTTGGTCATCGCAGGCGTCGTCGCCTGGCAGTTGCTTCCCTCGAACGAGGCGAAGTCCGATCCGATCATGGTCGGGACGACGGACGAGGTGACGTCCCTCGATCCGGCCGGTGCGTACGACGCCGGTTCCTGGGCGATGTACAGCAACCTCTACCAGTCCCTCATGACGTTCAAGTCCGGGGCGATCGTCCCGGAGCCGGACGCCGCCGAGAGCTGTGGGTTCATCGGCCAGAAGCTCCAGACGTACCAGTGCAAACTGCGCGACGACCTGACCTTCGCCAGCGGCCGGAAGATGACCGCCGCCGATGTCGAGTACTCCATCGAGCGCATGATCAAGATCAAGACGGACGTCGGTCCGTCGGTCCTGTTCCCCAGCCTCAAGAACGTGGTGTCCGAAGGCCGCACGATCACCTTCAACCTCTCCTCGCGTGACGCGACCTTCCCGCAGAAGCTCGCCACCGGAGCCGGTTCGATCGTCGACCGCAACGAGTATCCGGCGGACAAGCTCCGCACCGGAACCACGGTCGACGGCTCGGGGCCGTACGTCCTGAAGTCGTACGAACCGGGCGTCGAGGCGGAGCTGGTCCCGAACACCCGGTACAAGGGCGCGCTGAAGAAGACCGGCGTCCCCGTCACCGTCCGCTACTACAAGCAGTCGGACGAGCTCCTGGCGGCCTGGAAGTCCGGACAGGTCGATGTGACGCACCGGCAGCTGCCGCCGTCCACGCTCGCCGAGCTGAACCCCGGCGACCCCGACATGCGCATCACCGAGGCGGACAGCGCCGAGATCCGCAACCTGGTCTTCAACGTGCGCGCCGGGTCACCCCTCGCCGACAAGAAGGTCCGGCAGGCCATCGCGTCCATCATCGACCGCGGGCCGCTGGTGGCGGATGTCTACAAGAGCACCGTCGAACCGCTCTACTCGCTGATCCCGCAGGGTTACATCGGGCACAGCACGCCGTTCTTCGACGCCTACCCGGCGCCCGACCCGGCGCGCGCCAAGCGGCTGATGCAGGAGGCGGGCGTGCAGACCCCGCTGCACATCACCTTCGCCTACCGCGCCGACGACGCGTACACGAAGGAGACCGCCGAGCTCCGCCGCCAGCTGGAGGCGGACGGGCTGTTCAAGGTCTCGGTCAAGGCTGTGGACTGGCAGGACTTCCAGAAGGGTTACGCGGCCGGCAAGTACGACGCGTACACCGTCGGATGGCTGCCCGACTACCCGGACCCCGACACCTTCAGCCAGCCGCTCGTCGGCCGCGACAGCAGCCTTCACAACGGCTACACCAGCAAGAAGATGGACGAACTGATCACGGCCACGCTGCAGTACAGCGACCGCAGCCGTACCTCGGCGGACTTCAAGGAGCTCCAGGCGCTGGTCGGCGAGGACGTGCCGCTCGTGCCGCTGTGGCAGAAGAAGGACTACGTCGTCAGCAAGACCGATGTCTCCGGTTCGCAGTACCTGTCGGACGGCACGGGCATCTGGCGGCTGTGGGAACTCAACTGGATCTAGTGCCGTGACCGGCAATGTCTGCCCCATGGGAAGTGTCGTCCGGTGCGTGCGATCGCGAGGCGGCCGGACGTCCTTGGATGGGGTCTCCCCTGCTCGAACGGAGTTGAGAGCCCGGGGAAGGAGCTACCAGGGCTCTTGACCACCGATGCGGATGAGTTCGTCCAGCGTGGTGCCGGCCGGGCAGTAGGCGTTGCAGTAGGAGATCCCCTGAGGGCGGCTCACGCCGCGACGGGCGATGACCCGGTGCCGGCGGTCCTCGCGGTGGCCGATGGCCCAGCGGGTGACGACGGTGTCGTGCCGGGCGGTGGCCATGACGTGGAAGACGTCTGCCTGCTCCGGCTCCGAGCGCCGGCTTGTGCTGAAGCCGTAGCCGTGGGCGCCACCGTGGCGCCCACGGGCGGGCGCACCCGGTGACGCTCGGGGCTGGATGTCTGACACCAAGTCGCGGCGCGCCAAGCTCGCAGCGGAGCAACTGGCCCTGCTCGCCCAGCACTTGCTGGAGTGGACGGTCGGCCCCGGCCCTTTACGACCTGGTGCACGATAGAGAGTGGATCAGGTCGTTGGAGGAGCTCCCGAAATGGGCGCCCTGCTCCCATCTGGCGAGTTCCTCCTACGCCTTCTCCCGGCCCGGCTGCTCGGTGGTCGGCTGTTTCACCGACCCGGGCAGGAAGTCCGCCAGCACGTCGTGGATCTGCCGTACGAGCGGTCGCAGCACCCGGAACCGGGAGAGCGCGATCGCCCGAGCACCGATCGGTGCGGTGCGCTCGACGAGGCGGCGGCTGCGCTCGGCGCCCTCCGTCCGGTCGTACACCCAGAACAGCACCAGACCCATCTGTATCAGCCACATCAACTGCGGCAGTACGTCGGTCATGTCGGGGTCGGTCCTGGTGCTGGAGCCGCGCAGGCACCGTTCATGAATGGAGATCGCCGCCTCCCGGGCCGCGACCGACTCCTCGGAGAACGGGGAGAGCGGGCTTTCCGGATCGGCGGCGTTCTTGAAGAACTGGGCGGCGAAGCGGTGGTACGGCTCGGCCACGTCGAGCCAGCTGAGCAGTACCCCGCGGATGCGCACGGCCAGGTCCTTGTCGCCTTCAAGGACCGGCTTCACCGCCGCCTCGTGCTCTGCGGCGAGCCGGTCGTAGAAGCTCTGGACGAGAGCGTCCTTCCCCGTGAAGTAGTAGTAGGCGTTGCCGACGGAGACCCCGGCCTCCTGCGCGATGGCCCGCATCGTCGTCTTGTCGTAGCCGCGTTCCTCGAAGAGCCGGAGCGCCGTTTCGAGAATGAGTGTGCGGGTCTGCTCGCTCTTGGGAGCCTTGGCTTCCTTCGCGTCCTTCGCTTCCTTCACCACAGCCCCGAGGGTAGCCGTCCGCCCTGGCCCTCCGTGCCGGGGACCTGGTCCTCCGTGCCGGGGACCTGGCACGCTCCGTCCCCGGGGCCGCAGGGCGCCGCCGTCAGCGACCGGTACTTCGCGGCGGCGAGCACGGACGCCCGGGCGAACGGCAGCCCTGCGGGGGTGGCCAGCCAGTGCGCCCTGGGCCGGTGTTCGGCCAGGGCCCAGAGGCAGACGATCCAGGCGGAGGTCCCCCGGTAGATCTGCCCCCGGTCGCCGATCACGGTGATCTCGGAGAGCGTCCCGGAGTGGTCGAGCCCGGGGAAGAGGCGCCGTGCCTCCTCGGAGGCCGCCGGGACGAGATCGAGCGGGACGAGCTGACGCTGCTTCATCAGCCAGTGGCGCAGGTGGATGCAGAGCGGGCACCGCGCGTCGTAGAGCACGGTGAGCCTCTCGACGGGCGTCCGCCCCCGGTCGGCCGTGACCGCCACCGGCCCGGTCACCGACCTGTGGCGGGTGCGGCCCACGGGCCCTGGCCGGCGGGGCCCGTCCAGCCCTGCGGCGGTACCGGCGGGGTCTGCTCACGCTCCATCAGCCCGCGGCGGCGGATCTTATTGAGTACGTAGACGTTCCCGAGGTGCATCACTCCGAGGACGAGCAGGACGACGCCGACCTTCACGGAGAGCGCCTCGAAGAGTCCACGGGCGTCGGCGACCCCGTCGGCGCTCTTCAGGTAGAGGGCGACGAACCCCAGGTTGACCAGGTAGAAGCCGACCACCAGCAGGTGGTTGACGGCATCGGCGAGCTTCTCGTTCCCGTGCAGGACGTCGGCGAGGAAGACCTTTCCGTTACTGCTCAGCGTGCGGGCGACCCACACGGTGAGCCCCACGCTGATCAGCAGGTAGACGACGTACGCCACAACAGTGAGGTCCATGCCCCACCCTCCCTTGAACGCGTTCAAAAGTCGTTGTCATGGACTCTAGACCTGTATTTGAACATGTTCAAGCGGGTACTCCGGGGCGCTTGTCCCCGGCTGTCCCGGCCTGGGGCGCAGGCGCCCTGAACCGTCGTACGCCCGGTACCGCCGCCGTCGCCAGGCAGGCCGCACCGACCGTCACGGCGGCGACGGCGAGCGGGACTTCGGGACCCCAGGCCGCGGCGGCGACCGGGGCCAGGGCGTAGCCCAGGGGCATCGCGCCGAGGGAGAGCAGCCAGTCGTACGACGTCACGCGGGCCAGCGCGTGGGCGGGTACCGCGGACTGGACCGAGGTGTTCCAGACCGGGCCGAGGAAGCCGAGTCCCGCCAGCGCGATGCCGTACCCGGCGATGGTCAGCGGGGCGGGGGCGCCGGCCGCGAGGAGGCCGAGGGGGAGTGCGTACGTGGCGAGGCCCAGGTTGGCGGCCAGGACCGGGCGGCGCGGGCGGGCGCGCCCGGCCAGCAGCGAGCCGAGGAGGAGGCCGACCGCGCCGGTCTGGAGCAGGGCGATCCAGGTGCTCTTGCCGCCCATGTCCTCGATGGCGAGTGCCGGCCCCAGGGTCATCAGGACAGCCGCCGCACCGTTCCACACGGAGTGGGCGATCAGGCTCGTCCAGTACCAGTCGCGGCCGCGGACCTCGCCCCAGCCCTCCTTGAGGTCGGCGAGCATCGAGCGGCGCGGTATCGGCACGTGCCGGACCTTGATGGCGGACAGGAGTGCGGCGCTCGCCGCGAAGCTCGCACCGTCCAGCACGAACGCCCAGCCGGGGCCTGCGGTGAGGATCAGCGTTCCGGCGACGGCCGGGCCGCCGAGCCGGGTCGCGCTGGTGGCGACCGCCATCAGGGAGTTGGCGCGCAGCAGGCCCGCGGCCTCCACCGTGCCGCGGATCAGCGGCGACATGGTCGGCATGGCGAAGGCGCCGGCCGCGCCGCCGATCACCTCGGCGACCGCGATCTGCCAGAGCCGCGGTTCGCCGCCGAGCAGCTCCACGCCGACGAAGAGCTGGGTGGCGCACCGTACGAGATCGGTGGTGAGCGCCACCGTGCGGGCGTTGAAGCGGTCGCCCACGATGCCGCCGAGCGGCAGCAGGAGCAGTTTGGGCACCATCGCGCACGCCAGCACCAGGGCGAGGGCGGCGGTCGAGCCGGTGGCCAGGTAGACGGCGACGGAAAGGGCGGCGGGGATGACGGCGTCGCCGAGGAGGGAGAGGGTGCGTCCGATGAAGAGCAGGCGGAAGGCGCGCGTGCGCAAGGGATGCGGCATGCGTGGCAATCTATTTCGATACCGAATTATTCGTCAACGAAATATCTGACGCCGAAGCACATATGCGCGCCGGGCGTACCCTTTCCTCATGGAGCCACGCGACTGGACCGACGGACATGTCGAGCGGTGGAAGCCCGTGCT
The DNA here is from genome assembly GCF_026339735.1 of Streptomyces sp. NBC_01669. Classification (GTDB taxonomy): domain Bacteria; phylum Actinomycetota; class Actinomycetes; order Streptomycetales; family Streptomycetaceae; genus Streptomyces; species Streptomyces yanii. The sequence continues at coordinate 3,773,781 of NZ_JAPEQG010000001.1, read as the reverse complement.
TCCCGACCTCGATCCCGATGTCGAGGGCGCGGTGATGCGCATGAAGAGGCTCTCCGTCCACCTGCGGCGGGTGCGTGAACAGTCCCTGGTCGACTTCGATCTGGACCGCCAGGAGTTCGAGACGCTCCACAAGCTCGCCGGACGCGGCGGGAAGGCGGCCCCCTCCGAACTCGCCGCCGACCTCGACCTCGCCCCCGCCTCTGTCACCGGCAGGCTGGACGCGCTCGAACGACGCGGCTTCATTTGCCGTACGCCCTCCACCACGGACCGGCGACGGGTCGACGTGGAACTCACCGAGGAGGGCCGCTCGACCTGGCTCGGCGCGATGGACTTCCTCGGCCACGAGGAGGACCGGCTCCTCGGCGTACTCGACAAGGACGAACGGGTCCTGCTCAACGACATGCTGCGCCGCATCATGGTCGTCGCGGAAGACCGCGGCGGAGCCGACTGGGACTAAGAGGAGCCACCGGGGCCGTCCGGAGACTGAGGAGAGAACAGGCCTGCGCCGCTTCGTTTTTGACCCCCTGACCGCGTACTCGGCCAGTGTCGCCCGGAGTTCGTCCCGGCTCCGACCGTGCAGACAGGCGACCGCCTCGTCCCACCGGGCGGCCGCCTGCTCCACCGATGACACGAACCCGCGCGGCAGCGGCGCCGACACGAACGGCAGCGCGATCGCGGCGAGCGGCCGCAGCGGCCCGCGGCCGCGCACCGTCAGCGCCACATCGATCCGTGACCCGCCCTCTTCGGCCGCCCGTGGCGTGAGGGTCAGAAGCGCACTGCCCCGCGGGGAAGGGCGTTGCCAGCGCCCCGGCACCGCCCCCGTCCGCCCGTTCGGCTCTTAGGTGCGTCAGATGCTCATGGAGCGCGCGGTGTTGACCTGGGCCATCACCATCTGGAACGTCTCCGGGCCGGTCGCCTGGATCATCGTCGAGTGATGGCGGCCGCCGCTGGTCACCGAGACCTGGATGAACCCGGTTGTCTTCTTCTCCTTCATCAAGAGGAAGAGCAGACCGATCAGGCAGAGCAGGGCGAAGATGATCGCCAGCACGATCGCGACCGTCGGGATCTTCTCCTCGGTGCGCGACATGTCGGTGGCCGTCCACACCGCGCCCTTGAGCGGCAGCGTGCCGGACGGCGTCACGATCGAATCGTTCATGACGGTGATGTCCCCGAGCGACAGCATCGGCGCCCCGCCGCCGGGCCCCGGGCCCTGCTGCGGCGGGAACCCGTAACCGGGCAGGGTCGGCTGAGCCGGCGGATTCACGGCCGGATAGCCGTAGGCCGGGCCCGGCTGGGCCGCGGCGTCGGGCATCTGCTGCGGGTAGCCGTATCCCTGACCATCCGCGACGGTGGGCGGATTGCCCGGCTGCTGGGGCGGTCCCCACTTGTATGAGTCGTCCGCGTACGGATTCGGATCGCTCAACGTTCCCCGCTCTCGATCAAGCCTGTGCGCCCCGCGCCTTGCTGCCCCGGGCGGTGAACCGGACTCCGGCTCCGCACGACCGTACCGAACAGATCTGCGCAGCGCAGCAGGAGGCCCCGCCTCCCGCAGCATTGCTACGGAAAACGGGGCCTCCTGTGCAACTGGCGTACCGGAAGGGTCAGAAGCGACGCGTGATCAGCGCGCGCTTCACTTCCTGGATCGCCTTGGTGACCTCGATGCCACGCGGGCACGCGTCCGTGCAGTTGAAGGTGGTGCGGCAACGCCACACACCGTCACGGTCGTTGAGGATCTCCAGGCGCTGCTCGCCGCCCTCGTCACGCGAGTCGAAGATGAAGCGGTGCGCGTTGACGATCGCCGCCGGGCCGAAGTACTGGCCGTCGTTCCAGAACACCGGGCACGACGAGGTGCACGCGGCGCACAGGATGCACTTGGTGGTGTCGTCGAACCGCTCGCGGTCCTCGGCGGACTGCAGACGCTCACGCGTCGGCTCATTCCCCTTGGTGATGAGGAACGGCATGACGTCGCGGTATGCCTGGAAGAACGGGTCCATGTCGACCACGAGGTCCTTGAGGACCGTGAGGCCCTTTATGGCCTCGACCGTGATCGGCTTCTCCGGGTTGATGTCCTTGATCAGCGTCTTGCAGGCGAGCCTGTTCTTGCCGTTGATCCGCATCGCGTCGGAGCCGCAGATGCCGTGGGCGCAGGAACGGCGGAACGTCAGCGTGCCGTCGGTCTCCCACTTGATCTTGTGAAGGGCGTCGAGGACACGCTCCTTCGGATCGATCTCGATCTGGAAGTCCTGCCACTGGGCCTCGTCGGAGACCTCGGGGTTGAAGCGGCGGATCCGGAAAGTGACCGTGATGTACGGGGAGGCGGCGGACTCCGCCTCCACCTTGTCCAGAGTCGGGGTAGCCATCAGTACTTACGCTCCATCGGCTGGTAGCGGGTCTGGACGACCGGCTTGTAGTCGAGCCGGATCGACTCGGTGCCGTCGTCGGCGACCTCGCGGTACGCCATGGTGTGGCGCATGAAGTTGACGTCGTCGCGGTTCGGGTAGTCCTCGCGGTAGTGACCGCCGCGGGACTCCTTACGGGCCAGCGCGGAGGTCGCCATGACCTCGGCCAGGTCGAGCAGGTTGCCCAGCTCGATGGCCTCCAGGAGGTCCGTGTTGAACCGCTTGCCCTTGTCCTGAATGGACACGTTCAGGTAGCGCTTGCGCAGCTCGGCGATCTTGTCGACGGCCGTCTTGATGGTCTGCTCGGTACGGAACACCATCACATTGGCGTCCATGCACTCCTGCAGCTCCAGACGGAGCGTCGCGACACGCTCGGTGCCCGTCGAGTTGCGCAGCCGCTCGACCTGGTCGATGACCAGCTGTGCCGGGTTCTCGGGAAGCTCGACGTAGTCGTTCTTCGCCGAGTACTCGGCGGCGGCGATGCCCGACCGGCGTCCGAAGACGTTGATGTCGAGCAGCGAGTTGGTGCCCAGACGGTTGGCGCCGTGCACGGAGACACACGCGACCTCGCCGGCGGCGTACAGGCCCGGGACGACGGTGGTGTTGTCGGCCAGCACCTCGCCCTCGACGTTGGTCGGGATGCCGCCCATGGCGTAGTGCGCGGTCGGCTGGATCGGGATCGGGTCCGTGTAGGGCTCGATGCCGAGGTACGTACGCGCGAACTCGGTGATGTCCGGGAGCTTCGCGTCCAGCTGCTCCGGCGGCAGGTGCGTGAGGTCGAGGTAGACGTGGTCGCCCTCGGGACCGCAGCCGCGGCCCTCACGGATCTCCGTGTAGATGGAGCGGGACACGACGTCACGGGACGCGAGGTCCTTCATGACGGGCGCGTACTTCTCCATGAAGCGCTCGCCGTCCTTGTTGCGGAGGATGCCGCCCTCACCACGGGCGCCCTCCGTCAGCAGGATGCCCATGCGCCAGATGCCCGTCGGGTGGAACTGGAAGAACTCCATGTCCTCCAGCGGCAGCCCGCGGCGGTACGCGGCGGCCTGGCCGTCACCGGTCAGGGTGTGGGCGTTCGACGTCACCTTGAAGAACTTGCCGGTGCCGCCGGAGGCGAAGATGATCGCCTTCGCCTGGAAGACGTGGATCTCGCCGGTCGCCAGCTCGTACGCGACGACGCCCGCGGACTTCTTGACCCCGTCAACCTCCTGCAGCAGCAGGTCCAGGACGTAGAACTCGTTGAAGAACTCCACACCCTCCTTGACGCAGTTCTGGTACAGCGTCTGGAGGATCATGTGGCCGGTGCGGTCCGAGGCGTAGCAGGACCGGCGGACCGGGGCCTCGCCGTGGTTACGGCTGTGGCCGCCGAAGCGACGCTGGTCGATCTTGCCCTCGGGCGTGCGGTTGAACGGCAGGCCCATCTTCTCCAGGTCGAGAACGGAGTCGATGGCCTCCTTCGCCAGGATCTCGGCGGCGTCCTGGTCGACCAGGTAGTCGCCGCCCTTGATCGTGTCGAAGGTGTGCCACTCCCAGTTGTCCTCCTCCACGTTGGCGAGCGCGGCGGCCATGCCGCCCTGCGCGGCGCCCGTGTGGGAGCGGGTCGGGTACAGCTTCGTGAGCACGGCGGTACGGCTGCGCTTCGTCGACTCGATGGCCGCGCGCATGCCGGCGCCGCCTGCGCCGACGATGACGGTGTCGTACTTGTGGATCTGCATGATTTCCTCTGGTCCCTCTGGCCCGGCGCCTAGCGGATGTTCGGGTCGAAGGTGAAGATCACCAGCGTGCCCAGCAGGACGGTGAACACCGTGGCGGTGTACAGCAGCATCTTCAGCCAGAAGCGGGAGTTGTCCCGTTCGGCGTAGTCGTTGATGACCGTACGGAGGCCGTTGGCGCCGTGCAGCATGGCCAGCCACAGCATCGCCAGGTCCCAGACCTGCCAGAACGGCGAGGCCCAGCGGCCCGCCACGAAGGCGAAGCCGATCTTGGAGACACCGCCGTCCAGCACGAGCTGGATCAGCAGGTGGCCGATGACCAGGACGACGAGCACGATGCCCGACAGGCGCATGAAGAGCCAGGCGTACATCTCGAAGTTGGTGCGCGAACCCTTGGGGGTCTTGCCCGTCCGCTTGCGCGGGGGCTCGATGACCGGGGCCGGGTGCTCGACGTCGTAGAGGCTGACGCCTTCGACGGCGCCGATCGCGGAGGACTCGGTGGACATTGGCCTCAGCTCCCGAAGACTGCGCGTACGGCGTGACCGAGGACGGGGTACAGGGCCCCGACCATCAGCACGATCCAGATGCCCACGGCGGACCAGAGCATCTGCTTCTGGTAGCGCGGGCCCTTGGCCCAGAAGTCCACGGCGACGATACGGAGACCGTTCAGCGCGTGGAAGAGAATGGCGGCCACCAGGCCGTATTCGAGGAGCGCGACAGGCCAGGTCTTGTACGTGGCCACGACGTTGTCGTAGGCCTCGGGGGAGACGCGGACGAGAGCGGTGTCCAGGACGTGTACGAACAGGAAGAAGAAAATGAGGACACCGGTGACTCGATGAGCCACCCACGACCACATGCCTTCCCGGCCGCGGTACAGCGTTCCAGCCGGCACGGAAGAACCCTCCGGGAGCGGGGATTGGGGTCGGCCGGCTTGACTGTCGGTCTGACCCGGCCGGGTACGGTCCACCGGCCCCGGCCATCGTAGCGACGGTTTGTCGGTTCGCTCGCGCCGGGGCCTCTGGTGTGATCAAAGTGGCAATGAAACAGGCACGGACGGGCTAGGCCCTTTCGTTCGGATCATGCCGGCCCGGCGCCCGTCACCAGCTCGATGATGCGGCCCCGGGCGAGCCGGCGCATCTCGTCCGCCGTGACCACCCGCTCCTCGTCGGGGTCGTGGCCCAGCCTGGCCCGGATGCCGGCCAGCACCTGGTCCGGGTGCTCGGCGGGGCGGAAGGCGTCGAGGCAGATCACGAAGACATGGCCGAAGCGGCTCTCGTACGCGGCGTGCGCGGCGCTCAGCGCGAGATGCGCGGAGTGCGGTGCGGCGTGGTGCAGTCCCGGGGAGACCTCGGCGGCGAGCGCCTCGGCGAGATCCGCGGGCGCCATGTCGTACCCCGCCTCGTCCGCGGCGGCGAGGAGGGCGTCCAGATCGGGGTACGGGCGGTGAGCGGCCAGCCGCAGCGCCCAGCGGGGACTGCCGCAGCAGCCGAGCAGGGCGGCTTCGGCGTCGGCGGTGGGTGCGGTGTTGAACCGGTCGAGGCCGAAGGGGCGGGCACTGACGCATGCCGGGGCCGGGCCGCAGTTCTGGGCGGGGAGCGCGGGCGGGCCGACCTGCCGCTGCGGTGGTTCCGGGAGGCCGGCGTGGGACTCGCTGGGCCTGGACAGCGTGGAACTCCTCGAAACATCGGCATCTCTGTGAGCCTGGTGGAGTGAGGGGGACCGGAAACCAGGGAGATGCAGGGTGAAGGGAGAGACGAATGTGCCCAACGGTATCGGGGCCAGGCAACGGCCGTGCGACGGATGCACGAATTTCACCCGGAAGGGAGAGTTTCGGCACGTCTGGTGGACGATTCTTCGAGGAGAATGCCCGGCTATCTCCTTACTTCTTCTTTTTTACCCGCCAGAACCGGAGGTTTCTGACTGATGTCGCCCTCACGCGGAGCCCTCGCGGCCGGTGCGGCCCTGGTCGCGGCAGCCGCCGTGACGATCACCGTCGTCGTCTGGCCGGAGGGTGCGGACACCGGGCGCCCGGGGGAGACGTCCGTGGCCAGCGCCCCGTCGCACGCCTCCCTCACCCCCTCGCCGACCCGCAGTTACCCGCTCTCCACGGCGCCCCGGACCATCCCCGCCGTGCGCGAGCACATCGCCGCACGCGGCCCCGGCTGGCGGCCGGGCCCGACCAGCACCGTCGTGATCGCCAACGGCAGCGGACCGCTCGCGGACGAGGCGCAGCTGCTCGCCAAGGAGCTGAAGATCCGTTACCGGGGCGCCGTCCCGGCCCGTGCGGGCGATGTCGAGCTGGCCCTCGGCGCCCCGGGTGACGGGGCCCCCGAGTCGTACACCCTGAAGACCCAGGACCGGCGGGTCGTCATCACCGGCCCCGACCAGGCGGGTGTCTTCTACGGAACCCGCACCCTGAAGCAGTCGCTGCGCGCCGACGGCACGATGCCCGAGGGCGAGGTGCGCGACCGCCCCGACCGGCCGCAGCGCGGACTCAACCTCGACATCGCGCGCAAGTACTACACCGTCGGCTGGATCGAGGACCGGCTGCGCGACATGGCCGACCTCAAGCTCAACCAGCTCGGCCTGCACTTCTCCGACGACCAGGCGTTCCGGATCCAGTCCGACACCCACCCCGAGGTGGTGTCGCCCCAGCACCTCACCAAGGCGGAGGTCCGTCAGATCCTCGCCCTCGCGGGCCGGCTGCACATCGACGTGGTCCCCGAGATCGACTCCCCGGGCCATCTGGGCGCCGTCCTGCGCGCCCACCCGGAGCTCCAGCTGCGCAACACGGCGGGCGTGCGCTCGATCGGATCGATCGACATCTCCAACCCGGGCGCGGCGAAACTCATCGACCAGCTGATCGGTGAGTTCGCCGAGCTCTTCGGCGGTGCGTACTGGCACCTGGGCGGGGACGAGTACCGCGCGCTGACGGTCAAGGACCCGGCCGCCTCGTACCCGCAGCTCCAGCGCGCCGCCCAGCAGAAGTACGGACCGGCGGCCGGGATCAAGGACCTCGCCACCGGCTGGCTCAACGACCGCGCGGCGGTGGTGCGCCCGCACGGGCAGCAGCCGAAGGCCTGGAACGACGGCTTCTTCCGCGGCGGAGTCGTCCAGGCCGACAAGAACATCGAGGTCGAGTACTGGACGGGCAAGGAGTACGGCGCCCGGCCGCCGGAGGAGTATCTGAGCGAGGGCCGGCGCCTGGTGAACCTCAACGACGAGTTCCTCTACTACGTGCTCGGCCAGCCCAACGCGTTCGTCTACCCGACCGGGAAGCGGATCTACGAACAGTGGACCCCGCTCGTCCTGCGCGGCACGCAGCCGGTACCGGCCCGCTACTCGAAGCAGATCCTGGGCGGCCGGTTCGCGGTCTGGGGCGACCTGCCGCAGGCGCAGACCCCGGCGCAGGTGGCGGCAGGGATCCGGATGCCGCTGCGGGCCACGGCCCAGAAGCTGTGGGACCCGAGGAGGCCGACGCTGAGCTGGGGTCAGTTCCAGGCGCTGGCCGCGACGATCGACAAGACGGGCTGAGCGGGCGGCCGCACCGGATCTCGATGGACAGCCCGGTGGGCCGGGGCTACATTCCGCTTGCCGCGCGCTCCGGGGAGGGAGTCGCGCGTTCGTGCGGAGAGTTCCAGAACCCTGGGGGCCACTTCATGCTGTGCTCAACCTGCCGAGTCAGACCGCCGGTCACCGCGGACGGGCGCTGCATCCTGTGCGCCGGGCCGGACGGGGCATCGGCGCCGATGCCTGCGGCCCCGCCCTTCGTGTCGCCGCAGCAGCAGCTGCGCTCACCCGACGGGCTTGCGAAGGCCGTCGTCATCCTGCTCGTGGTCGCCGCCGTGTCCGACCTGCTCGCCGTGCTTGCGGGGCTGAACATCCGCAGCCTGATCGGCAACGGCCTCGCGACGATCGACGACGCCGAGGCGGATCGCGCCGACAACCTGTACGCGGCCTCCGGGGTCCTCCAGCTCCTGGTGCTGCTGGCCACCGGCGTCGTCTTCATCCTCTGGTTCCGCCGGGTGCGGCTGAACGCCGAGGTGTTCGATGCGAGCATGCAGCAGATGAAGCCCGGGTGGGCGGTCGGCGCCTGGTTCGTCCCGTTCGCCAACCTGGTTCTGCCGCGTCGGATCGCGGGGGGCATCTGGACCGCGAGCGCCCAGACCAACACCGACGGCAGCTGGCGGACGGTCTCCGCGGCCCCGGTCAATCTGTGGTGGGGGGCGTGGGTCTGCTCGTCGATCTTCTCCCGGTACGCCTCCCAGCAGTACATGAAGGCCGAGGAGGTGCAGGAGATCATGGACGCGGCCGGCCGGATGCTGGCAGCGGATGCCTTCTCCATCGTGGCCGCGGTGCTCGCGATCCTCTTCGTGCGCAAGCTGACCCGTATGCAGGGGGAGAGGGCGGCGCTGGGCGTGTATCCGCTCAGCTGAGGACGAACCCGTCGAGGACTCGACGAGGGACGGACCCGCTGACGGGTGCGATTTCAGACTCCAGCAGTGACGATTTTGAGCCATTCGGCGCTGAAAGCGGTATGCGGCAGCGGGAAGCGCCGCGTCCCCGTGCGGACCCGTACGGGGACAGGCCGACGGGGAGAAGCCGATGAGCCTGCTGGAACTGATCGCTGCCGCCGACGAGCGGGGGCTGGTCGCGAGCGGGATCGCCTGCCTCGACCGGTGCCTGCCTCAGCCGGCGGAGGGCGCCGACCCGGATCCGCTGCGTCCGCTCTGGGCCGGTTGCGCGGACGGTGAGGCGTGGCCGGACCGCCTGGCGGAGGCGCGCCAGGCGCTGGACGGTGCGAAGGAGGCGGAGACGCAGACGCAGATACGGCAGCTGCTCGCGCACGCGCCCGCGGACCGGGTGGCTCCGGGGCTCCGGGAGTGGGCGGACGCGTGCTCGCTGCTGGCCCTGGAGATCCACCTCGGACAGGACGCGACGCCCGGTGCCGGGGTGGACCTGCTGAGGCGCTGCCGCGAGGGCGATCCGGAGGGAGCGGGACCGCTGGTGGCCGGGGAAGTACGCCGCCAGATCCGCATCCTGGAGATGCTTGCGGATTCCGGTACGGGGGCTGCGGGCCTGCGCCAGGTGCGGGACGTGTCGACGGAGGGGCAACGAGTACTGCGCGCGGCGACGGCGCGCAGGGCGCGGGGACGCGGACCGGGCGGGGAGTGACCGGGTCCGTCCGGTGACCGATCTGTCCTCCGTCGCGGGGCGTTGAAGTTGAACTCGATCGCCGGACGGGCCTGATCGCGAGCCCGCCCGGCGATCGAGGAACGGCAGGCCCGTCCGGTGCGCGACGGTTCACGACTGCCTGGACTGTGTGCGGCGACTCGGATTCGCGAGGCCTCCACCCGTGCGCCCCACCCCGGAGGGGAATGGTGCAGTCACCCGGAAGCCCGGGCGAAGGACACCGGCGGCCCGGCGTACCGGCGGAGGAGCCGCCCCTCACCGGCCGGACGAAGTCCCCGGCTGCCGGGCGCTCTTCGGACACCGAGCGGGCGGCGCACACCAGGCGGCCCCGGGGGATTCCCCGGAAGAACGAGGACGACCGGGGCCGCCACCCCCCACAGGAGAGGCCCCGGTCGTCTTCCGCGGGGCCGCAGGACGACCCCGTACTCCTCTCAGCGCCGTGAGTGCGTTTTCTGTCACACCTCACTGTGTCCGGGAACGTTGCGGGTTGTACAAGTCATGGACGCGGCCCCTGCGCAGGACGTAGCGTGCTGAGTCGCGCAGGGTGGCGCGGTAGTGGTGACCAGCCGCGATTCAGGACAGCAGGGCGGGTTGAGGGAGTGCTGGGGGACGACGCGGAGCTGACCGCCGCGGTGCTCGCGGCACAGGACGGGGACGAGGACGCCTTCCGTTCTGTGTACCGCGCTGTGCAGCCGCGGCTGCTGGGCTACATACGAACGCTGGTGGGGGAGCCGGACGCCGAGGACGTGGCGTCCGAGTCCTGGCTGCAGATAGCGCGCGACCTCGACCGGTTCAGCGGAGACGCCGACCGGTTCCGCGGCTGGGCGGCGCGGATTGCCCGCAACCGGGCTCTCGACCATGTGCGAATGCGCGGCAGGCGCCCCGCGATCGGCGGCGACGAGACCGAACTGTCGGAGAAACCGGCCGAGTCCGACACCGCCGACGAGGCGATCGAGGCCCTGGCCACCGGCCGTACCATGTCCCTCATCGCCCAACTGCCGCAGGATCAGGCCGAGGCCGTCGTGCTGCGCGTGGTGGTCGGCCTGGATGCCAAGAGCGCGGCGCAGACGCTGGGCAAGCGGCCGGGAGCGGTACGCACCGCCGCACACCGCGGACTGAAACGGCTGGCGGAGCTGCTCCGCGCGGACAGCGACGACGACGGTGGCGAAGAGGACGCGTCGCGGGGATTTCCGCCGCACGGGAGCGCGGCAGGTCATGCGGCGGAACTCGGCGCCGTACCCGCGCAGCGCCTTTCCCGGACCGGTCTGGCAACGTCCGCCGGTGTGACGGATTCGCGTCCGTGGACGCAGAGGGACATGTGATGGCCGACGAGCAGGACGCATGGCTTGACAGGGACGCGGCGGAGCGACTGCTCCGCGGCGAACCGGTCGATCCCGGCGAGGGTCATGCGCGCGCCGACGCCGAACGGCTCGCGGCCGCGCTGGGCGCGGCTGCCCGCAGTGCCCGCCCGGCCGCCGGTGAACTGCCGGGCGAGGCCGCCGCGCTGGCTGCGTTCCGGACGGCCCGGCGCGCAGGGACACGGGCGATGGCGCCGGCGGACGTCCGGTCGGCGGGACACGCCACGAAGGACAGCGGGCCAAAGACGCTGGGACCGGTACGCATCGGTCCTGCGGCCTCCCAGGGCGGCCGCACGCGTGCGCCGCGCTGGAGCCGTCCCGTCCGTTTCGGTCTTGCCGCCTCCCTCGCCGGCTGCGCGCTCGGTGGGGTGGCGGTCGCGGCAGGCGCGGGCGTGCTTCCCGGTCCGTTCGGCAAACACGCCAACCCGCTGCCGGCCTCCTCGGTATCGGCGTCCGCGTTTCCGGAGGAACTGGGCTCCGGGGACGCGTCCGGCAGGACGACCGCCCCGCCGTCGGGATCGCCGGACGTGAACACGTCCCCGGATTCTTCCGGTGGAACCCACCAGGGCAAGGACGACCGTGACGGCACGTCCGGCAAGGCCGGAACGCCGGACGGGAGCGGCGCCCGGAACGGCGGGAGCGTCGGCCCCCGTTCCCCGGACGCGACCGACAGCAAGGGCACGCCCGGCGGCGGCCAGGACGACACGTCGGGTGTCTGGTTCGCACGGACCCTCAAGGCATGCCGCGACTACCGCGACGGCAAGCTCGACGGCGCCCGCAGACGCCGTCTCGAAAAGTTGGCCGACGGCGCCGCCAACCTGGACCGGTTCTGTCAGCAGATATTCGACAAGGCCGGTGACGAGGGCGACCAGGATCAGGGGAACGACGCCGACGAGCAGAACGGCGCCGACGCAGACGCGGCGCCCCGGGCCGACGGCAGTGCGAACGCCCTCCAGTCGCTCTGGTTCGCACCCGGTACCCCGGCCCCGTCGGCCCCGGCGTCCCCGACCGGTGTCGCCTCCCCGACGGCCACGGCTCCGGCCGTCCCGGCCAACGGCTGAGCCGTTCCGGCCGCTCCGCCGACACCGGGTGTGACACTTTTCGACCCGTCGACGCAGTACAGAGTGAGCCGACTGGTCATCGGCAGCGCACAGAGCCGGGGTTCCCCCCGTACCTTCGGCTCAGCGCACCTGGCGCGGGCGGGACACGTTCCCCCGGTCCCGCCCGCGCCCCCTTCCCCGCCTCCGCTCACCAGTAGATGACGACCTTGTCGCCGTTGCGCACCTGGTCGAAGAGGGCGGCGATCTTCCCCTCGTCCCGGACGTTCACGCAGCCGTGCGAAGCGCCGGTGTAGCCGCGGGCCGCGAAGTCCGCCGAGTAGTGCACCGCCTGACCGCCGCTGAAGAACATCGCGTACGGCATGGCCGTGTGGTAGATCGTCGACACGTGATGCCGGGACTTCCAGTAGATGGAGAAGGTGCCTTCGCGGGTCGGCGTGTACTGCGAGCCGAACCGCACATCCATCGAGGAGACGACCCGGCCGTCGATCATCCACGACAGGGTCCGGCTGTTCTTGCTGATGCAGAGCACCCGCCCGGTCATGCAGCGCCTGTCGGGCCTGGCGGCGGGCCGGGCGGTCGGCGGGTTCAGCTCGGCCGCCGTCGGCTTCCGCGTCATGGCGACCAGCTTCTGCCAGGTGAGGGTGTCCGTTCGGCCCGTGCGGGACAGACCGCGCTTGCCCTGGAAGGACTGCACGGCGGCGACGGTGAGTGTCCCGTAGTAGCCCGTCGGGCTGCGGTCGAAGTGGCCGATCTGACGGAGCCGGGCCTGCAGCTCCCGTACTTGCTTGCCCTCGGAGCCGGTCGCCATCAGCGTCCTGCCCTGCGGAGCGGGCTTCGGTGCGGCGGACACCGACGGCGAGGGCGCGGCAGCCGACGGCGAGGGGGTCGCGGCGGGCTTGGCGTCATCGGTCGCCGGGGCGGAGGTCTTCGGCGGGGGCGAGGGCTTCGCCGCGGAACCGCCGGAGGCATGCGCCTGGCAGCCCGCGGTCGTGGCGGCCAGCGTCAGGACGGCGACGGTGGTCACCGCCGTGGCGCCTGCCCGGTGTGCCGTTCCTCCGCCGTGCCGGGTTCTGTGTATCCGCATCATCCTCGGCCCCCTGATTCCTTCGTTCTCTCTTGGGACGGATTCCCGCTCTGCCCGGTTGCCAAAGCCCGCGCATGATGGTGAGTGCGGTGGCGAAGGCCGTAGGACGCACCCTGTGAGCAAGGTCCCAGCCGGTGCCCCTCCACCGGTCGCGCGGCCGCCGCTACAGTCCGTCGCGAGGATCGTTGGTTACCAGTTAGTAGCTTCAGTGGGAGGCACAGCAGATGACGCGCGAGTCGGAGTCGGGACTGCCCATCGAGCCGGTGTACGGGCCGGACGCACTCGACGGGTGGAATGCCGACGACAAACTGGGAGAGCCCGGTGCCTACCCCTTCACGCGCGGCGTGTACCCCACGATGTACACCGGCCGGCCGTGGACGATGCGGCAGTACGCCGGCTTCGGCACGGCCTCCGAGTCCAACGCCCGCTACAAGCAGCTGATCGCCAACGGCACGATGGGTCTCTCCGTCGCCTTCGACCTGCCCACCCAGATGGGTCACGACTCCGATGCGCCGATCGCGTCCGGCGAGGTCGGCAAGGTCGGGGTGGCGATCGACTCGATCGACGACATGCGGGTGCTGTTCGGCGGGATCCCGCTGGACAAGGTCTCCACGTCCATGACGATCAACGCGCCCGCCGCGCTGCTGCTCCTCATGTACCAGCTGGTCGGCGAGGAGCAGGGCGTCCCGGCGGACAGGCTGACCGGCACCATCCAGAACGACGTCCTGAAGGAGTACATCGCCCGCGGCACGTACATCTTCCCGCCCAAGCCCTCGCTGCGGCTGATCGCCGACATCTTCAAGTACTGCAAGGCCGAGATCCCGAAGTGGAACACCATCTCGATCTCCGGCTACCACATGGCGGAGGCCGGAGCCTCGCCCGCGCAGGAGATCGCGTTCACCCTCGCGGACGGCATCGAGTACGTCCGTACCGCCGTCGCGGCGGGCATGGACGTCGACGACTTCGCCCCGCGTCTCTCCTTCTTCTTCGTCGCCCGTACGACGATCCTCGAAGAGGTCGCCAAGTTCCGCGCCGCCCGCCGGATCTGGGCCCGGGTGATGAAGGAGGAGTTCGGCGCATCGAGCCCCAAGTCGCTGATGCTGCGCTTCCACACCCAGACCGCGGGCGTCCAGCTGACCGCCCAGCAGCCCGAGGTCAATCTGGTGCGCGTCGCGGTCCAGGGGCTCGGCGCGGTCCTCGGCGGCACGCAGTCGCTGCACACCAACTCGTTCGACGAGGCGATCGCCCTGCCGACCGACAAGTCCGCCCGCCTCGCGCTCCGTACCCAGCAGGTCCTGGCGTACGAAACGGACGTCACCGCCACGGTCGACCCGTTCGCGGGTTCGTACGTCGTCGAGAAGATGACGGACGACGTCGAAGCCGCTGCCCTGGAGTTGATGGGCAAGGTCGAGGACATGGGCGGCGCGGTCAACGCCATCGAGCGGGGCTTCCAGAAGAACGAGATCGAACGCAGCGCCTACCGCATCGCCCTGGAGACGGACAGCGGGGAACGCGTCGTCGTCGGCGTCAACCGCTTCCAGCTCGACGAGGAGGAGCCGTACGAGCCGCTCCGCGTCGACCCGGCGATCGAGGCCCAGCAGGCGGCCCGGCTGACGAAGCTCCGCGCCGAACGGGACCAGGACGCCGTCGACGAGGCGCTGGGGCGGCTGAAGAAGGCGGCCGAGGGGACGGACAACGTCCTCTACCCGATGAAGGACGCGCTGGCGGCGCGGGCGACGGTCGGCGAAGTCTGCAACGCGCTGCGGGAGGTGTGGGGGACGTACGTGCCGACGGACGCCTTCTGAGCGGGGGTCCGCCTGCGTCGCGGATGTTCTCCCGCCTGCTCGACGGCGAAGGCTGAGCCCCGTACCGTCCGCCGAGACACCTGGACGGAGTGTCGTACCCCCGTGCGACACTCCTGTTCATGCTGGGTGTCACTGATCTTCCGACCTATCTTGTCGGCCTTGTGTTGATTGTTCTGCTGCCGGGGCCGAATTCGTTGTACGTGCTCTCCGTCGCCGCCCGCCGCGGTGTGCGGACCGGGTATGTGGCGGCCGCCGGTGTGTGGACCGGTGACACCGTGCTGATGACGCTGTCCGCGCTCGGCGCAGCCTCCCTGCTGCAGACGACGCCGGTGCTCTTCGCCGTCGTCAAGTACGCGGGCGCGGGCTATCTGACCTGGCTGGCGATCGGCATGCTGCGGGCCGCGGCGTCCCTGTGGCGCGAGCGGCACCGGCAGATCGCCGAGCTGACGGACGAGGCCGCCGGACCGGGCGAAACGAGGACGGCGGCCGGGGCGGTGGAGCGGCCGTACCGGCGGGCGCTGGTGGTGAGCCTCTTCAACCCGAAGGCGATCCTGTTCCTGATCTCCTTCTTCGTACAGTTCGTCGACCCCGGGTACGCCTATCCGGCGCTGTCGTTCCTGCTGCTGGGGACGCTGCTGCAGATCGCGAGCTTCCTCTACCTGTCGGCGCTGATATTCGGCGGCACCCGGCTGTCCGCCGCGTTCCGCCGCCGCAAGCGGCTGTCGGCCGGGGCCACTTCGGCGGCGGGTGTGCTGTTCCTCGGGTTCGCGGCGAAGCTCTCACTCAGCAGCGTGTGAGAGCCTGTCGGGCGGCCGGTTCACTGTGGTCGGGTGGGGCGGCCCGCGCCGCCCGTCAGTGATCTGCGCAGCCGTGGTGTGAGCCACCGCTCCACGTACCGGTGCAGCAGCCAGGCCAGCGCCAGCATCAGGACCACCGTGAGAACCGCCGTCGCCCACGCGGGGATCCCGAGGCGCTGATGGAGCATGTTCACCGCCACCCAGCCCAGATGCTCATGGACCAGGTAGAAGGGGTACGTCAGCGCTCCCGCGACGGTCAGCCACCGGTGGTCGAAGCGGGCCAGGGCGCCCAGCGCGATGGCGGCGACCGCGGCGAAACCGGCGGTCACGATCGCGATGATGACCAGTGACGAGCGGTACGAGAAGGCGTGCGGGCCCGCCGGATGCCACAGATCGGCCACCGCGGAGTGCTGGCCGAGCAGCCAACTGACGCCGACGATGCCCCAGGCCGTGGCGTCCCGCCGGTTGCGGTGGACCAGGTAGAGCCCGATGCCGCCTATGAAGAACGGGGCGTACGCCGGCATCAGGACCACGTCGAGCAGCGGCTCGCCGGATGCCTTGCCGAGCGCCGCTGCCAGGGTCCACGCGGCGCAGAACAGGACGATCCGTCGCCGGTTGGCCCCCGGCAGGACGACGCACACGGCGAACAGGGCGTAGAACCGGATCTCCGCCCACAGCGTCCAGCACACGCCCAGCACCCGGTCCACGCCCAGCGGCTGCTGCAGCAGCGTCAGGTTGACCAGCGCGTCGCTGGGCGAGACCGCCTCGTACGCCACCGTCGGCAGTGCGAAGACCAGGGTCACGAGGACGACCGACGCCCAGTACGCGGGCAGCAGCCTGGCCGCCCGCGAGGCGAAGAACGACGCGAGCGAACGGCCCCAGCCACTCATGCAGATCACGAAGCCGCTGATGACGAAGAAGATCTGCACACCGAGACAGCCGTAGGCGAACCACGTGTGGGCGGACGGGAACAGGGAAGCGGCGGAGACTCCCCACGCCGTGGTGATCTCACCGCCCCGGCCCCCGTAGTGGTACGCCGCGACCATCAGCGCGGCGACGAGCCGCAGCCCGTCGAGGGCCCGCAGCCGGGGTGCGGGGCGCGCCTGTGGTGACCGGGGCCCCACCTGCGCGCGGGCGGTGGAAACCCGCTCGATCGTCCTGCCCGGCATCTCCGGAGTGATGGTCACTGACGTCCCTTCCAACAGCGGCGAAGGGTCAGGCTAGGGCGCCGATGGCCCCGGAACGGGCGGGAAGGGAGCAGTTTTCCGTGCTGACAGGGCGAGTTCATCTCGCGGCCGTTCAGGTTTCTTAGCGTGCTACGGAACCTCACACGGTCGCCGAACATCCGTACCCCTTCTCACGCCCCCTTCCCCCCACGGGCACCAGACGCTTGGAGCGCCATGACGAAAGCCCGCACCCGCTGGCCACGGCAACGTGACGCGGAGGACTCGGCCCCGCCCGAAGGCGGGACGTCCCACCTCGCCATCGTCCTCCCGACGGAACTGGAGACCTGCCTGCGTGCCTGTGCCGCGCACAGCGGGAAGCTGGTCGCCGGGCTCGACCGGCGGCGTACGGCGCTTGCGGAGGCGCTGCGGAACCTGCTGGCCACCCACGCCACCATGGAGCAGACGGCCGTCGCGGCCTCCCCGCTCCCGCTGCTGCGGCGCCCGGGCAGGAGCGGTACAGGATCCTCGCTCGTGCTCGGCGACGCACTGCTCGACCCGCTGCTCGCGGTCGGCAACAAGGCGCTGGACTGTGGTTACGAGGACGAGCTGAAGCTCGCGATCCTCATCACGGACACCGTGCTCACCCAGCGCAGGCGCTCCCGCGCCGGCTGGCGGCTGCGGGCCCGGACGCTGGAGGCGATGGGGGCGGAGGACGCCGCGGTCGAGGCGTACGAGCGCTACCTCGGGCTCACCGACGAGGACGGCTTCGGTGTGGCGGCGAAGATCGCCGGCCTGCGGGCCGGCGCCGAGCGCCAGGACGAGCTCCTGCGGAAGCTGGAGCGCGACTGTCCGGAAGCGGGCGAGTTCACCGGCCGGTCCGTCACCGAGTCCTGGGCCGAAGGCCTGGAGCTGCAGGCGCGCGGCGACTGGCGTGCGGCCCGGCCCCGGCTGATCGGCGCGCTGCTCACCCAGGACCGGGCCGGAGCCCCGGTGCCGGAGATCCAGGAGGCCGCGTCCCAGTACCTGGGCCTCGCGATGGAGGCCGGCGGGCTGGCGGGCAGCGGCGCCGGCAGTCCCACCGGCCCCACCGATCTCGCGCTCCTCACCGACCTGATCGCGCTCTACGCCGAGCAGCGCCGGACCCGGATGCGCGGCCCGATCGGCGACCCCACCTTCGGCGACGTCGAATGGACCACGCTCGGCGAGTTCCGTAACCGGATAGCGGGCAAGTCGATCTGTCTGATCGCCAACTCGCAGCGCGTCGGCAGCAGTTCGATGGGAGCCGAGATCGACGGGTACGACCTGGTCGTCCGCTTCAACTCGTACAGGATCGACCCGTCGGCGACCGGCAAGCGCACCGACATCCACGCCACCATCCACAAGCACGGCTTCAACTGGGACCGGAAGGTCCACACCCGGCTGGTTTTCGGGGGGCTCTCCGGCGACTGGAAGTACTCGCTGCGCAACCGGCTCGTACCCGGCGCCCAGCAGTACCTCGGCGACGAATCGCTGCGCTGGCCGCTGCGCGACATCGGCAAGGTCGGCACCGACGTCTGGCCGGCGATCCCCACCAGCGGCTTCAACATGCTGTGGCTGCTGGACTACCTGGACGTCAGCTCGCAGCTCGACCTGATCGGCTTCGACTTCTACGAGAGCGGCGCCTACCGCCTGCCCGCCGCGATGAAGATGCCCATCACCTCCGTGCATGAGTACACCAGCGAAAAGGCGTGGGTCATGGAACGCGCCCAGAGCGTCACCGATATGAGGATCAGACTGCGATGACGACGCCCACCGCGACCACCGCACAGGCACCCGTGCCCGCGCCCCGGACCCCCGCCCCCGCGAACGCGCTCACCGGCAAGCGCCGCGTCGCTTTCGCGAGCTTCGTGGACGAGAACTATCTGCCCGGCTTCCTGGCCCTGCTGCGCAGTCTCGCCCTGTCCAACCCCGGCGTCTGCGAGGACTTCCTCGTCCTGCACGACGGACTGCGCCCCGCCTCCGTCGCTCAGATCCGGGCGCTGCACCCGCGCATCGACTTCCGCCGGGTGGACGCCGAGCACTACGACTCGTACGCCAAGGGCGACCAGGACAACTACCTGGTCCGCAAGGCGTACTTCATCCTCGACGTGTTCCGGGTGCGCGACTACGACACCGTGATCACTCTGGACACCGACATGGTGGTGCTCGGCGATCTCGGCGAACTGCTGGAGCTGCGCGACGGCCTGGCCGCCGTTCCGCAGTTCTTCTACGGGCAGCACAAGCTCAACAGCGGGCTGCTGGTCATCCAGCGCGAGTACCTGAGCGATGAGTTCTGCGCGAAGATCGACGAGGTCGGCCGCGCGGGCACGTACGAGCTCGACAAGCACGACCAGGGCATCCTGAACGCTGTCCTCGACGGCGACTTCGTGCAGCTCGACGCCCGCTACAACTTCGTCAAACGGCGGCTCTCCGGCGACCTCCCGGTGCCCGACACCACCGCGATCCTGCACTTCACCGGGCGGCACAAGCCCTGGCAGGGCGGCGAGGCCGGCTACGGCCAGGCCGAGGACCGCTGGCGTGAGTTCGAGCTGCCCGACGCCGAGTTCCACGCCGCGTACCTCGCGCTGCCCGGCACCAAGCACCACGACCTGCTGGTGCACTACGGGACCCCGCACGTCCGCCGCACCGCCGACCCGGAGAGCGCGCGCCGGGTCGCCGCCGCGCACATCTCCGCCGGTGAGTACCAGGAGGCGGCCGACCTCCTCGGCGCCGTCCGGATACCCGTCGACGACGCCTGGCCGCACGAGGTGCTCGGCCACGCGCTGATGAGCGTCTCACGTTACGAGGAGGCCCGCGCCCAGCTCCTCCTCGCGACCGCCGCCCCCAACCGGGCCGCGACCTCCTTCGCGCGGCTCGCCCAGATCGCCTGGATCCACGGCGACGACGCCACGGCGGCGGCGTACGCGATCGAAGGGCTCGGCGTCGACCCGACCCACCGGGCGAACCGGCTGATGTACAAGCGCACCAAGGACGTGTCCACCCCCGTGGAGGGACCGGCCGCCGAGCAGCTCGCGCATGTCGCCTTCTACATGGATCGGCAGGGCAACGCCGGGGACAAGCTCCTCCCGGAGAGCGTCCGGCTGGCGTTCGGACAGGACACCGGCCCGGCCCGCTGGCACTCGGTCCACGCCCACCGGCTCTTCGACGAGGCCGCGCTGGAGCGGGTCAACGCCCGGCGCGGACTGGTCATCGGCGGCGGCGGCCTGTTCATCCCGGACACCGCGCCGAACGGTAACAGCGGCTGGCAGTGGAACGTCCCCGACGAGCTGCTGGAGCGGATCGACGTACCCGTCATGGTGTACGCCGTCGGGTTCAACGCCTTCGACGGCCAGGCGTACGGCCACGGCCGGGACCGGTTCCTCTCCTCCCTGCGGAAGCTGGTGGAGCGCGCCTCGTTCTTCGGGCTGCGCAACCACGGCTCCATCGAGAAGGTCCGCGAGCTCCTGCCGCCGTCGCTGCACGACAAGGTCCGCTTCCAGCCCTGCCCGACCACGGTCACCCGGCAGCTGGTCCGCGGCTGGACCGACCCCGCACAGCGCGAGAACACCGTGCTGATCAACGCCGCGTACGACCGGTCCGGGCTCCGCTTCGGCCACGACTACAGGCACTTCCTCGCCGAGATGGCCACCGCGGTGAAGGAACTCGGCAAGCGCTCCGAGGTGAAGTGCGTGGCGCACTCGCTGGACGACGAGCGGATCGCGTTCGACCTGCGGCGCGAGCACGGCATCTCGCTGCCGGTGATCCCGATGTACGACTTCGGATGCGACGAGATCCGGTCCACGTACGCCCGGACCAAGCTGGTCATCGGGATGCGCGGGCACGCGGGGATGATCCCGTTCGGCTGCGGTACGCCGATCATCAGCCTGATCTCGCACCCGAAGATGGCGTACTTCCTGTCCGACATCGACCGCCCGGAGTGGGGTATCTCCGTCCACGACCGGCACCTCGGGGCGCGGCTCGTGGAGCGGGCGGCGGGGCTGCTGGACGACCACGCGGCGACGGTCGCCGATGTGCACGGCAGGCAGCAGGAACTCTGGAAGGTCACCGAGGCGAACGCCGCGGACCTCCGGGTGATCCAGGGCGGCGTGCGTATCTGACGGCACGACGAAGGGGGGCGGGGCGCCGACCAGGCGCCCCGCCCCCTTCTTGGTCCTCGATTGCCGGGCGGCCCGAAACGCAGTACCCGGCCGCCCCGGCTTATCGGAGCACAACCCGCCGCAACGACTTCGCCCGCCGCGCCACCTTGCGCACCGCTGCGTTCCGCGGCAGGAACGCGAATTGGGCGGGCACTCCACCCGGCAGCCCCAGCGAGGTGAGCCGCTTGCGCTTGAAGTAGCGCCAGGTCGTCGCCGTGAGATGGGTGGAGAGATACCGCTCAGCGGCCGGCCGCAGCTCCGGATAGATCTTCGGCTGCATCGTGAAGCCGACCGCGGTGACCAGCTCGTTCAGCTCGGCCGGTGCCACCGCCTCCGCCTCCGCCTCTGTGACCGCCTGCCGGTCGCCGAGGTCCGGCACCAGGGCGTCCACCAGCGTCACCGGAACCCGGTTGCTGTTCTCGAACGGCGAAAGCCGGTCCAGCAGCATCTCCGTACCGACCCGGGCGACCGGCACACCGTAGAACGCGGACGCCGTGAGCAGCGCGGTCGAGAAGCAGCCGACGACCAGCGCCGGCCGCATCCGCTGGTACAGCACCTCGGCCAGCACCGGCGCGGTCAGCACCCCCGAGTCCAGCACGGTCAGCTCCGCGCCGAGCTTCTCCGCCTCCGCCTCCATCGCCCGCGACCACTGTGCCGGCGCCGTCGGGTGCGGCTTGAACACCAGCCGCGTGTGGCCGAGTTCGACCGCCCCGCGCATCATGCGCAGATGCAGTTTCTCCTCCTCCGCCGCGCTGATCAGCCCCAGCGCCGAGAGGTACTGGCCGAGCAGCAGAGCGGGCGCCTCCACGGACGGCACGCTCCCCACCACATCGTGGGCGTCGGCCAGTTCACCGAGCACCGTGAGGAACGCCTCGGTCGGCACGACCTCCGGCGCGACCCCGAACTCCGTGAGCAGCAGCGGCTTCAGTCCCGGCACGAGGTCGAGGTGGAGCAGCCGCCGCACCCGGGTGCCGGTCAGCGGGTCGATCTTGTTCCTGGTCGGGCCGTAGCTCATCAGCCCGTCCGCGTACACATCGATCGGTGCGCCGGTGAACATCTGGGCGATCGCCATCGCCGGGTTGACCTGGATCGACTCGATCGCGAGCTCGACGGCGTCGTCCCCGAGTCCCCATGCGAGGCGCAGATGACGCTCCCACAGCGGTACGTCGTCCGGGCGCGGGGCCCAGCCGCTCGGGTGGAACGGGGCGATGGTCTCGTTCCACGACACCACGTCGTCGAACCGGCCGCGCAGCGCGTCGAACCCGGGCATCGCGTCGACGGCGGGTGTCGTCTCCGGAATCGCCGCATTGTTCGAGACGAGCAGGATGCGGCGGTCGGCGTCCGCGAAGGCGCCCGCGTCCAGCGCGGCCGCGAGGGTGGCGGCGCCGTAGAGGGTGGAGGCGAGGAAGATCTGCGTCGTACGGGTCCGGCTGCTGCTCATGCGGCCGCCACCTCCTTCGCGGCGACCGGGCGGCGACGCAGTCGGCGCAGCAGGGTCGCGCGCTGTACGTCCATCGAGTCCAGGGCCTCGTCCAGCACGTCCTGCGGCATCCGCTTGAGTGCGGCCGCGCTCATCGATTTCAGGGCCCGGGCCACGGCGGGTTCGAATCTCTCCATCGAGCTCATGTGGTGAGAAATGATTGCGCAATAGGTGCGGACCGCTTTCGGCAGAAGGGCCCGCGCATCGCGGTCCTCCGCCGTTTCTCGTACCACTTGATCAAATGAACGAATGAAATCGAGCTGGCGTACGTCACCGATCTGGGTCAGTGACGAGGCGACGCCGCGCCGGTAGAAAATGCCGAGAAATCCGAGTACCGCGAAGGAATCCGCCTCGCGGTGCAGCCGCCAGATCCACGGCCGGTCCTCGGCGGTGCGCAGACCGTCCGTGAAGTGCAGCAGTCCGCGGTCCAGGAGCCGGCGGTGGTAGAGGCCCGCCCAGGCGTACGGGTAGTCGACGGAGGTGGTCCGCGCGGCGGGCAGGATCGCGTCCCGCGGGTCCATGACCTCGTCGCGCCGGCCGTGCGGTACGCGGTGCACCGTACGGGTCCTGCCGTCGACCTGCACATGGTCGGTACGGACGAAGTCGCAGCCCAGCGCCTCGGCCCGGGCCAGCAGTCCGGCGAAGTACCCGGGGGCCACCCAGTCGTCGCCGTCCAGGAAGGCGAGGTACTCGCCGCGGGCCGCGTCCAGGCCGGTGTTCCGGGCGGTGGCCAGCCCGCCGTTCTGCTTGTGTCTGCTGACGACCACCCCCGGAATCTCGTCCTCCGCGCGGCGCAGTATGTCCGCGGTCCCGTCGGTCGAACAGTCGTCGACGAGGATGAATTCGAAGTCCTCGCGGGCGTTGGCCCGCAGGCTTCTCAGGGTGTCGGGGGCGTATGTCTGCACGTTGTAGAACGGCACGATGACGGAGAGCTTAACCACCCGTCTCACGCTAGGCGGGCGCTCGTCATTTGCCCTGGCCCCAGGAGGGACGGCAGGTGAACGACGAATGTCGGAACGATGAACCGAACTGAATTCATAGCGATTGAGGGCCTTTTGTGGAGCTGATTCGCCAAGCGTCGGCGGGCTGTTAACCATCTGTTGCCGTCACGTTGGGCCACGAATCGAAATGCCTTCCTAACTTCTAGGACGTGCCCCCACGTACCAGCAAGACCACGGCGCTCCGGGTAGCCGTACTCGCCGACTCGGACACCCGGTGGAAATGGGGCGCGCTCACCGCGCGCCGCCTGACCACCGGGTCCCCGGACGCGCCCCGCGCAGCGGAACGGCCGGTCGAGATCAGCGGACTGCTCCTGCGCGGCCGGGCCACGCCGACCGCACGCCAGCTCGCCGAAGTCGGTGACGTAGGGGTCGATACCGGGCGGGTGCGCGAAGTGACGGCCGTCGAGTTCCTGCACACCGTGCGGGACGAGGGGTACGACGTCGTGGTCCTCGCCCTCGTCGGCGGCGCGGTCCAGGCGATGCTGCACGGCCTCGCCGCCCTGCGGCTGCCCGCCAGGCCCGTCGTCGTCACCGGCTATGTCGGTGTCGTCTACGAGAAGCTCGCCGACGGTCTGCTGCTGCGGCACGGGGCGGACGTCGTCCTCGCCAACTCCCGCCACGACGCGGAGCGTTTCCGCGCCGTGTACGAGGGAGTGGGCGCCGATGCCTCGGCCGTCACGGAGGCCGCACTGCCGTTCCTCGGTGGCGCCCCGCATCGGCCGCAGGAGGGCCGCGACACCGTGGTGTTCGCCGCCCAGCCCTCCGTACCGGCGTCCCGCGCCGACCGTACGTACCTGCTGCGCAGGCTCGTCGAGCACGCCAGGCTGCACCCGAACCGCGAGGTGCTGCTGAAGCTGCGCTCCAAGCCCGGCGAGCACACCACACACATCGAAGAACTCCCTTACCAGCGGCTCGCGGAGAAGCTGCCCGGCGGACTGCCGCCCAACTTCCGCCTCGTGTACGGGCACATGGGCGAGGTCCTCGACCGCACCGACCTGCTGGTCACGGTCTCCTCGACCGCCGCGCTGGAGTCCCTGCACCGGCGCATTCCCACCGCGATCCTCAGCGACCTCGGCGTGCGCGAGGCCCTCGGCAACCACCACTTCATCGGCTCGGGCCTGCTCACCTCGTGGGACCGGCTCGACGGCGGCTCCCACCCGGAGCCCGACGAGACGTGGCTGGCCGGCCAGGGCGTCGCCGCCGACGGCACCTACGACACGGCTTACGAAACCGCACGGGCCCGCGTCGACGTGCTGCTGGCCGCGTCCCGCCTGCCCGACCTCGCCCCGTACTACACACCCGCCACCGCCTCCGGCTACCTGCCCGGCATCCTCGCCCGCCACCACCTGGCCCCCGACGGCCACCCGCTGCCCGGTGCCGCCGCGCCGCGCGAGACGGGCGGGGTGCGGGGCGCGGTCCGCGACGCGGTACGGGAAGCGGCGCGCGGTGCGTACCGGCAGGGCGTCCAGCGGGTCGCCCCCGTGATCCGACGGATGGGCGAGCTGTGACAACGAATCCAGGAGCAGACATGACGCCGACCTCGACACCGAAGCCGAACCCGACCGTGCTCGCGGTGATCCCCGCCCGCGGCGGATCCAAGGGCGTCCCGGCCAAGAACCTCGCCCAGGTCGGCGGCATACCGCTGGTCGCCCGTGCGGTCCGCGCCTGCCTGTCCGCCCGTGAGGTCACGGACGTCGTCGTCACCACGGACGACGCGGCGATCGCGGACGCGGCCCGGGCGGCGGGCGACGCGCTCGGCGCCACCGAGCGCGTGCACTGCGTCCAGCGCCCGCCGGCCATCGCGGGCGACACCGCGACCAGCGAGGCCGCGGTCCTGCACGCACTCGACGCGTACGAGGCGATGCACGAGCGCACCGCCGACGTGGTGCTGCTCGTCCAGTGCACCAGCCCGTTCGTCACCCGCGAGGACATCGACGGCGTGGCCGCCGCCGTCGCCCGCGACGGCGCCGACACGGCCGTCACCGTCGCCCCGTTCCACGGCTTCATCTGGCGCGACGGCAGCGCGGTCGAGGACGACACCTACGGCGTCAACCACGACAAGGCCGTCCGCCCGCGCCGCCAGGACCGGCCCCAGGACCTGCTGGAGACCGGCGCCGCCTACGCGATGGACGTCGAGGGCTTCCGTACCCACCAGCACCGCTTCTTCGGCCACACCGCGCTGGTCACCACCGACCCCGCCCGGGTCCTGGAGATCGACGACCCGCACGACCTGGCCCGCGCCCGCGCCCTCGCACCGCTCCTGGACCCGTCACCGCTGCCGACCCGCGAGGACATCGACGCGGTCGTCCTCGACTTCGACGGCACGCAGACCGACGACCGGGTCCTGATCGACTCCGACGGACGCGAGATCGTCGCCGTCCACCGCGGAGACGGTCTGGGCATCGCCGCCCTGCGCAGGGCGGGCCTGGACCTCCTGATCCTCTCCACCGAGCAGAACCCGGTCGTCGCCGCCCGCGCCAACAAGCTCAAGATCCCCGTCCTGCACGGCATCGACCGCAAGGACCTCGCCCTCAAGCAGTGGTGCGACGAGCACGGCATCGCGCCCGAGCGGGTGCTCTACGTCGGCAACGACGTCAATGACCTGCCCTGCTTCGCCCTCGCCGGCTGGCCCGTCGCCGTAGCGAGCGCCCATGACTCGGTACGCGCCGCGGCGCGCGCCGTCACGACCACCCCCGGCGGCTTCGGCGCCATCCGCGAAATCGCGGCGTGGCTGCTCGGGCCCACCCTCACCGGCCACCTTTCCACCCCCACCAACTCCACCACCAAGTAAGGAAACACCCCCATGAGCACCTCCCGTCTGCGCACCCTCGGCACCCGCACCGCCGGTCCCGGCCGCCCCGTCTACATCACCGGCGAGATCGGCATCAACCACAACGGCGACCTCGACAACGCCCTCGCGCTGATCGACGTGGCCGCCGAAGCCGGCTGCGACGCCGTCAAGTTCCAGAAGCGCACCCCGGAGATCTGCACCCCGCGCGACCAGTGGGACATCGAGCGCGACACCCCCTGGGGCCGGATGACGTACATCGACTACCGCCACCGCGTCGAGTTCGGCGAGGCCGAGTACCGCGCCATCTCCGACCACTGCGCCGAGCGGGGCATCGACTGGTTCGCCTCCCCGTGGGACACCGAGGCCGTCGCCTTCCTGGAGAAGTTCGACGTCCCCGCCCACAAGGTCGCCTCCGCCTCCCTCACCGACGACGAGCTGCTCCGCTCGCTGCGCGCCACGGGCCGCACGATCATCCTCTCCACCGGCATGTCGACCCCGCGCCAGATCCGCCACGCGGTCGAGGTCCTCGGCTCGGACAACATCCTTCTCTGCCACGCCACGTCGACGTACCCCGCGAAGGCCGAGGAGCTGAACCTCCGCGTCATCAACACCCTCCAGCAGGAGTACCCGAACGTCCCGATCGGCTACAGCGGCCACGAGACCGGCCTGCAGACCACCCTCGCCGCCGTCGCCCTCGGCGCCGCGTTCGTCGAGCGCCACATCACTCTCGACCGGGCCATGTGGGGCTCCGACCAGGCCGCCTCCGTCGAGCCGCAGGGCCTGACCCGTCTGGTCCGCGACATCCGCACCATCGAGGCCTCCCTCGGTGACGGCGTCAAGAAGGTGTACGAGTCCGAGCTCGGCCCGATGAAGAAGCTCCGCCGCGTCGCGGGCGTCGTCGCCGAGAACGCCGAGGCGGCCCCGGCCGCCGAGCCGGTCGCGGTCTGACGGGCCGACCGGTGAACCTCGCCTTCGTCGAGAGCCCGGTCCAGCTCCTGAACGTCCTGGAGTGGGCCTTCACAGAGGGAGGCGACGACCATGTCCTGGCGGACATAACGGTCGTCGTCCTCCCCCCGGTCGACCCGATGTCGCGCGGCCAGCTGCGCCGGATGGCGGAGCTGGCTCGCGACGAGGGCGTCAACGTCCGCTGGCAGGAGGCGCGCGGCGGGGCGGGCGCGCCGCTCAAAACCCTCCGGGCCCTGACGGGACTGCTGCGCAGGGCGGACCGGATCGTGATCGGCGACCCGTTCTCCCGCTACGTGCAGCTCCTCCTGTCCATGGTCCGCACCCGTCGGCTCACGGTGGTCGACGACGGCACGGCCACGATGGAGTTCGTCGCCCAACTCGCCCGTGGCGAAAGGCTGGTGCGCTGGCACCGGCGGGGCAGTTCGGGCCCGCGCGACCTGATCCTTGCCCCGGTCACGGCCACCGCCCGCCGTCGCTTCACTCCGTCCTCGACCCGCGAGGTCGAGGTGTTCACCGCCATGCCGGTCGAGGCTCCGGCCGGCGTCACGGTCACTCCCAACACCTTCGCCTGGACCCGCGCCCGCTTCGGCCCGCCGCTCCTCACCAAGGGCGCGGACCTGGTCGGCACGTCCCTGGCCGAGACGGGCGTGATCGACCAGGCCCAGTACCTGGAGGCGGTCGCCGCCCTGGCCCGTACCCATGGCGCGACCCGCTACTTCGCGCACCGCCGTGAGTCCGCCGACAAACTCCATGCCCTGGAAGCCGCCACCGGCCTGGAGATCGTCCGCCCGGACCTCCCCCTGGAACTCATCGCCCGCCGCGGCCCGATCGGCCGCACGGTCCTGAGCTTCCCCTCCACGGTGGTCCACACGCTGCCGCTGGCACTGGCGGGCACGGAGGTCAAGGTCGCGGTCTGCGACATCGCCCCGGAGTGGCTGCGCGACACGGCGTCGCCACGCGCGCAGGGTTTCCTGAGCGGTGTCACGGAGACGGCCCGCGACGTGCAGCGCCTCGCCCCGTGGCGGGCCACCGCGGTGACCGAGGCCTGAGAGCCTGTCCCTGCGAACGGCTGAGGCCGCCCGGGCGGACTGCCTGAGCGGCCTCGATCCACACGCGAACCATGACCGGCGTTCCCCACTGCCGACGGGCTCAGTGAGGGAACCAGCAGGTCCGGCGACGCCGTCGGCCACTCGCTGGAGCGGTGGCCTCGGGCGCGTCCGCGCCTGCGCTACGGCGCCGGCACTGCCCGATACCGAAGCCCGTGCCGCTCAGGCCAAGCGTGACCGGGCCGTAGTACAGGCCGGACGTCGTGACGATGCCCCTGGCGCTGTTGTTGAGGGTGAGGACCGTGCCGTCGCCGGTTAAGTCGGCGAGGCCCACAGCGGCGCCGAGCTGGTCGCCCACCTCCGCGGAAATTCCTTGTAGTCGGCGGGGAACACGACGCCCCAGGCCTGCTCGGCCCGCGGTCAATCGGCCACCTGTCCGGCGCCCTCGTGCGGCGGCATGAGCCGCACCACCGCTTCCGGGTCCGAATCCATCTCTCTTCTTCTTTCTGCCATCAGGGCGTGGCTCCCGTCGGGACTTCCGTACCGTCGTCGTTGTACTGAATCCCCAAGTTCATCGAGCCGCCCTGTCCGACATCAAGGTCGTTGAGGACCCACGCCGGCCCTCGCCGTAGACCTCGTACCGCGTGGGAACGGTGCGACTGCCGACGTAGATGGGCGTCACCTTGCACAGGACGGTGTACTTGTTCGACGTCCACATTTTCACACTCCGCTCGTAATACCGGAGGTTGAAATCGATACGGTCCGAACGGCCCTTCTTGGTGAACGTATTGGCGCCCGGGAGCAGGTCGACACACTCTCCGGCCGCTTTCCGTCGCTGCCGAGCGTGGCCGCGAACAGATGACAGGCGTTGATCTTCTTCGTCGAATCGTAGCCGTTCTCGTTCCGGCTCACCGGTGGCCCGTCCGGGCGCGCGGCCGACCTCGGCACGTGGACACGCAGCCCGCGCCCGGGACGGATATCCGCACAACCGCCCTTGAATTGACGACTGATGATCGGCGGGGTGCCGGAACGCCGACCGTGCGCTGCTTACTCCTCCAGGGCCACCCGTGTCAACGAAGTGCATAATTCAGGCGCTTGAATTGCCGGCATTCCAATTCACCCGATTTTTCCGCCTGTTGGAGCAGAGTCCTCGCCATGCGGTATAAGTGGCCGGTTCTCCGCCGAGCGCGCGACGGATTTCGCGCGAGGAATGCACCCCTCACGAAAGCCAGGACCCGCCCATGCCACCGTCCGAAGAGCCGAAGAAGACCGACGAGTCGGAGTCGACCGACGAGCCGCAGCAGGCGGCGGAGTCGTCGGCGGCCGCATCGACTGCGGAGGCCGAGGAGGCCACCGGTACCGCTGCCGACGGCGGTGAACCGCGAGGAGCCGGAGGAGCAGAAGACGCCGAGAGTGGCGACGGGCCCGCGAAGAAGGAAAGCAGGGGCGTCGACCGTCGCGGCCTCGCCGCCTGCGCCGCTCTTGTCGCCGCCTGTGCCGGTCTGGTCCTTTACGGCGTGCTCGACACCGAGGAAAAGCCCGAACGCCAGGTTCCCACCGCCTCCGTGACCTACGAGGTGGACGGTGAAGGCACCGCCGATCTGACCTACCAGGCGCGCAGCGACTCCGGTACGGCCGTCGAGGTCAACCAGGTCGACCTGCCATGGAAGAAGACGGTTCGCGTGCCGCTGGGCAAGCCGCCCATCGTGACCATCACACTCGGCGAGAAGGGCGGCCGGGCCAGTTGCCGGCTCGCCATCCACGGCAAGCACGTGCAGACCGCCACCGCATACGGCAAGTTCGGCCGCGCCACCTGCCAGGGCGAGCTGGCCGCGCCCGAGGCCACCGAGGACGCCGCGGTCCCGGCGAACGCCCAGGGGGAGCAGTGACTTCCACCAACTCCGGCCGCCAGGCCGTCCGTAGCGCACTCGCGGCGGCCGTCGTGCTCAGCGTGATCTCCCTGTCGGGCCGGCACGGACCGGCCGAACCGTCCGTGCAGGCCGCGGCGGAGTCCACCGTGCACAAGGGCGCCGTCCACACGGTCGCCGTGCCGGCCGACACCGATCCGAAGCAGCGGGCCCTGGCTGCTCGCTCGACCGAGCCGTTCAGCATGCTCGGTGTCACCTGGTCCGACCCCGAGGCCGCGCTCGACGGCACGGCGGAGATACGTACCCGGGATGCGGGGAGCGGAAAGTGGTCCGCATGGCGTTCCCTTGAACTCGACCTCCATGTACCGGAGTCGGGGTCCGAGCGCACCAAGGAGGGCGTGCGCGGCGCGACCCAGCCCCTGTGGGTGGGCGCGTCCGACGGAGTGCAGGCGAGGATCCGAGGGGCGAAGCTGCCGGCCGGGCTCCGGGTCGACCTCGTCGACCCGGACGCCGGAACCAGCTCCGGTACGGGGACCGACGGGATGGAGAAGACGGCTGCGCAGCAGGCCGCCGTCCAGCCCCCCGTCACGTCGCGCGCCGGATGGGGCGCCGACGAGTCGCTGGTCGCCGACCCGCCCACGTACACGACCGACACGAAGGCCGTGTTCGTGCACCACACGGCCGGGACGAACGACTACACCTGCGCCGAGTCCGCGTCGATCATCCGCGGCATCCTCACGTACCACGTGAAGAGCAACGGCTGGAACGACATCGGCTACAACTTCCTCGTCGACAAGTGCGGCACGATCTTCGAGGGACGTGCGGGCGGTCTCGACAAGCCCGTGTACGGCGCCCACACCTACGGCTTCAACACCGACACGAGCGGTGTCGCCGTGCTCGGCGACTACAACACCGCGACCTCCACGCCCGCCGTGCGGGACTCGATCGCCCAACTCGCCGCCTGGAAGCTCGGGTTGTACGGCGTCAACCCGGCCGGCACGATCGTGATGGCGGCCGGCGCCGCCAACGGCAAGTTCACCGCGGGCCAGCTGGTGACGATGAACCGGATCTCCGGCCACCGCGACGGCTACCCGACCGAGTGCCCCGGCAACAATCTGTACGGCGACCTGCCCGCGATCCGCACGCTCGCCGCGTCGGAGAACTCGCCCGCCAAGGACACCGACGTGAACGGGGACGGCCACGCCGACCTCTCCGCCGGCCTCCCGAAGGCGACCGCGAACAGCCTCGCCGGGGCCGGCCAGGTCAGCGTCGTACCGGGCGCGCCCGGCAACCCGTACAGCAGGAACAAGGTTGTCGTCACGCAGGAGTCCGAGGGGGTTCCCGGCGGGTCCGAGGCCGGGGACGGCTTCGGCTCCGCGACGGCGTACGGGGACCTCGACCACGACGGGTACACCGATCTCGTGGTCGCCTCACCCGGCGAGGAGGTCACCTCCGGTGCCACCGACGAGGGCGGCGTGAGCATCCTGCGCGGCGGCCCCAACGGGCTCACGGGGCAGGCCGGAATGATCAACGAGCCCACCGCGGTGCGCGCGAGCGGCGCCCGGTTCGGCGCCGAGCTCGCCACCGGTGACTTCGACGGGGACGGCGGCGACGACATCCTCGCCGTCGCGCCGGGCGCGGGCCGTGCCTGGACCGTCGACGGGTCCGACCGCGCGTTCTCCGCGCCGGCCGCCCTCGCGGACGGCCCCGTGCAGGACGCCTCCGTGGCGACCGGGGACTTCGACCATGACGGGTTCGAGGACGCGGCGCTCGCCTTCCGCACGGCTGCCGGCGCGACGCCCCTCGTGGTGCTGCGCGGTTCGGCGACCGGGCTGCGGACCGGCGAACCTGCCGTGCTCGACGGGGCGGGCGGCCGTGCGCTGGCCGCCGGGGACATCGACGGCGACGGCTTCGCCGACCTGGCCGTGGGCCGCCCCGACGCAGCGGACGGCGGCGAGATCGCCACGTACCACGGTTCGGCGGACGGGCTCGCGACGACGGGAGCCGGGGTCGTCGGCCGCGACGTCCTCGAAGCGGCCGGCACGGGCGGGGAGCTCGGTGCCTCCGTGGCGGTCGGGGACACCGACGGCGACGGGTACGCGGATGTACTCGCCGGTGCGCCCGGTGACGACTCGGGCGCCGGGAGGGCGTTCGTGCTGCGCGGCGGTGCGGACGGGCTGAGTGCGACCGGTGCTGTCGCGTACGTGGAGGGGGCGGCCGGACTGCCGGGCGCCGCCGAGGCCGGGGACCGGTTCGGGTCTGCCGTCACCGTCGCCGACTACACCGGCGACGGCCGGGCGGACCTCGCGTTCGGCGTGGAGGGCGAGAACGCGGGCGACGGGACCGTCGTAACGGTCGGCCCCGGCGCGGGCGCCGCCTACGGGCCCACCGCACTCGGCGCCGCGAGCGGAGCCGGAGTCGGTATCGGGGGCGAACTGACCAGGTGAGTCACAGCGCACCGAGGCAACCGGTGATGCTGTCGTCGGCCAGGCGCTGAACAGCGCAGTCACCCGTGCGACGGGGGTATGTGCGAGCGATCCGCACCAGGGGCGCGGACCTGGTGCGGATCGCTCCCGGTCAGGACCGGCGTGATCGACCGGGCCCAGTACCCGGAGGTGGTTGCCGCCCCGGTCCGTACCCATGGCGCGACCCGTTGCTTCGCGTACCGCCGTGAGAACTCCACGCCCTGGAAGCCGCCTCGGCCGCGAGCCCTGGTGCGCGGCTGCCGGTCGCCGGGGAGTCCGCGTCCGGACGAGCCGCGCGCCGAACCACCTGACGCCACCCTGACTCAGAAGTGGCCTACGGCCAGGGTTTGTTGGGGGAAAGCCCTGATGGTGGACAGGGGCGGTCGGGCGCGAGCATCGCAGCATGAGGATGCAGACGATGACGGTGCGTCAGAACGAAACGGTCGGCGGGGCATTCATTGCGGGCCCGGCCCTGATGGCCGGGTACGGAATGGTGCGGCTGGCCGGTCGGGCGGTGAGCGACTACGGGCCCGGTGCGTGGTGGACGGTGGCGCATGTGCTGTCCCTGGCCGGACTGCTCGCGTTCGTACCGGTGTTGCTGGGGCTGCGGAGGACGGCAGGGGTGCGGGGCGGCAAGCGGGTCGCGGTCGAGGCGGCGACCTGGGCCGGGCTGCTCGGGGCGGCGGCGCTGGTGGTCCAGGCGGTGATCGACCTGGCGGTCGGGTTTCTCACCGTGGACAAGCCGGCCATGAACGACATGTTCGGGAGGGTGCAGGACGTGTCCGGCGTGATGCCGCTCGTCTACACCGTGGTCCCGATGCTGTTCTGGCTCGGGCTGCTGGCCCTCGTCACGCTGCTGGCGTTCCTCCGACGGGACGTCGTCAAGGGCTGGGCCCCGGTGCTGGTGCTGGCCGGGATCGTGCTGGCGGCCATGAGCCTGGATCTGCTGGCGGTCGGTGCGGTGTGCCTCGGGACGGCGCTGCTGCCGATGCGCCGGGGGCTGCCCGAGGTCGGCGAGCGGCTGGGCCGGCCTCAGGGACGACCGGGCGCGGCGCGCAGCGCGGAGCAGCCCTTCTCCGAGACGGCGCAGTAGTCGACGGGGGCACCGGGACCAGCCCTCCTGCCTGCCCGCTGCCGCCCGCCCGTCTACCTGCCGTTGAGGATCCGGCGGGCCAGCCTCTCCCGGGCCCCGGCCAGCTCGGCGTCGAGGCCGGCCTGCCTCCCGGCGTCCGCGACCACCGCGGCGGACGCGGGAGCCGCCGCGAGCAGGCGGGCGCGGCGCAGATGCGTCGGCGGGTGGGTCGAGTCGACGCTGTGGCCCCGCTGCGTACCGAGGCGCCGCTGACGCTCGTACTCGCTCTCCGGTATCGAGTCCATGTGGGCGGCCAGCCGCTCCCACAGGCCGCGCCAGCCTTCCTTGCGCGCCGGGTCCCCGGGCCGTCCCACCTGCGTGGAATTGGCCTCGCGCAGCAATGCGGACCGGGCGGAGCCGCCGACGAGGAGCCGGTCCATGAGGCCCACGGCGGCCTCGGTGGACCCGGCCCGGGCCGCGAAGGAGTCGGCCAGGTACTCGCCACGCTGCGTGTTGCGCAGCGTCAGGTGGTCGAGCAGCATCAGCACACCCTGGACCGCCCATCGAGGCAGCAGGTAGAGCGCGTTGAGCGCCGCCTCGCCGAGGGTGGGGTGGGGGATCCGGTCCAGCAGGTACCACCAGGTGGTCAGTGAACGGAGCGCGTTTCCGGTGATCAGCCCGTGGCGCATGTCCCCGTTGGCGTAGTGACCGAGCTCGTGCCCCAGCAGCGCGATCCGCTGCTGGGGGGTCGTGATCTCCCAAAGCCCGAGCCCGAGGACCAGCAGCCGACGCTGACGCACCCCGTAGGTGGTCACGGCCGCGTTCACGTCGTCCGTGACCACGACGGCGTGCACCCCGGTCGTGGCGGCGATCTCCGCGACCTCGTCGATCAGAGCGAACAGCTCGGGCGCATCGGCCCTGTGCAGGACCGGCTCGTCGGGGAGCCGTCCGAAGCGCGGGCGCAGGACCCCGGCGAGGACCAGGAAGAGTGCGCCCACCGCGGGAAGCGCGCTGCCCCAGCCGAGCAGCACCAGCAGGAGTCCGGCGACGGCCAGGGCGACCGTGACGCCGTGGACGGCCAGGGCGATGACGAAGGCCAGGACACCGGCAAGGTCGCGCCGGGGCCGCAACGCCTCACCGGCCGTCACCTCGGCGAGCAGCTTCTCCCCGTACCGGCGGGCCAGCTCGCGCCGCAGCTTCTCCAGCCGCCCCAAGGGCTCCTCGGGTTCTCCCGGATCCACATTCCAGTCGCACGCGGCGCACCACGACACGAACCTGCGGTCCGTCCGGATCTCCGCTCCGCACTCCGGGCATGGGCGAACGCTTTGTTCCAGGGTGTCGAGCACCATCGGGCCCCCCCGTCCACGGCCCCGACCGGGACCGACGCCGTCCACGACGCAGTCGATCGAGCGCGTCGGCGACGCAGCGTAGACCGCGCGCACCCTGGACCGGGACAGCGGGGCATCGGAGGAAAATGGGCGAGTTTACCCACCTCCCTCTCACGGCACACGCTCCGACGCCGTATTTTGTTCCTCTATGCGGCTGAACTTTTGTTGATCTGTGGCCAGTTGAGGGGTGAAGGGGCCTACTCTTCACCAGGTGAACCAGTTGATGTCCCGCGATTTCGATGCCGGCCTGCCCGAGGACGCCGCCCTGCCCGGCACGCTGTCCGCACCCCTGCGGGCCGAGCTGATCGCGTTCCGGCGCGATCTGCACATGCACCCCGAGCTCGGCAACCAGGAGTTCCGTACCACCGCTGCCCTCAAGGCCCGGCTGGAGAAGGCCGGGCTCCGGCCCCGGGTGCTCGCCACCGGAACCGGACTCCTGTGCGACGTGGGTACATCGGGAGGGGCGCGAAGCTCGGACAAGGGTGGTGGTGGGCGACGGGCGGGCAGTGACACGCGGCCCATGCTCGCCCTGCGCGCGGACATCGACGCTCTGCCCATTCCGGACACCAAGGCCGGCGTCCCGTACCGGTCCACCGTTCCCGACCGGGCGCACGCCTGCGGGCACGACATTCACACGACCACCGTCCTCGGCGCCGGGCTCGTGCTCGCCGAGCTCGACCGGCAGGGGCTGCTGCCGCACCCCGTACGGCTGATCTTCCAGCCCGCCGAGGAGGTGCTGCCCGGCGGCGCGCCCGATGCGATCGAGGACGGGGTGCTGGAAGGCGTCGGGCGGATCATCGGGGTGCACTGCGACCCGAAGGTCGACGTGGGGAGGATCGGGCTGCGGGTCGGGGCGATCACCTCCGCCTGCGACCGGCTGGAGGTCACGCTCGACGGGCCCGGCGGGCACACCGCCCGGCCGCATCTGACCACCGACCTGGTCACCGCCGCCGCCAAGGTGGCCACCGAGGTGCCCGCGCTGCTGGCGCGGCGGGTCGACGCGCGGGCCGGGCTCGCCGTGACCTGGGGGCGGCTGGAGGCCGGGCACGCGTGCAATGTGATCCCGCAGCATGCCGAGCTGTCGGGAACGGTCCGCTGCCTGGATCTGGCGGCCTGGCGGGATGCGCCGGACCTGGTCCATGCCGCGATCGACGAGGTGGCCGGAATGCACCGGGCCAAGTCGGTGATCGACTACATCCGCGGGGTCCCGCCCGTCGTGAACGATCCGGCCGTGACCGATCTGCTGGCCGCCGCGATGACCGGGCGCCGCGGATCGTATGCAATCGAGGACACCGAGCAGAGCCTCGGCGGGGAGGACTTCTCCTGGTATCTGGAGCACGTCCCGGGGGCCATGGCGCGGCTCGGGGTGCGCACGCCCGGTGACACCCGGCGCCTTGATCTGCACCGGGGCGATTTCGACGCGGACGAGGAGGCGATCACCGTTGGCGTGGAGCTTTTCACCGCCGCGGCTTTGCTCGACGGCAACCGTTTGTAACCGGACAGGTCACCCCCGGTTCGCGACGATCCGATAACGGCTTCCGTACAGGGCTTTATCTGACATCTACGCGCGTTACGATCGCGGCGAAACCAGCGCCGGAAGAGGCGCTTCGGTCAGGTTTGAAGGAGCCTTCCCTTGCGCCGGGTATCCAAGATCACCGCTGCGTGCGCCATCACTGCAGCATTCGCGCTCACCGCCACCGCGTGCGGCAGCTCGTCCGAGGAGAGCACCAGCTCCGACAAGGGCCAGATGAAGATCGGCATGGCCTACGACGTGGGCGGCCGGGGCGACAACTCGTTCAACGACTCCGCCGCGCGTGGTCTGGACAAGGCCAAGGCCGAGTTCAAGGCCCAGACGAAGGAGCTCACCGCCAAGAACGGTGAGACCCCGGCCGACCGCGAGCAGCGTCTGCAGTCGCTCGCCGAGGGCGGCTACAACCCGGTCATAGCGATCGGCTTCGCGTACAAGGACGCGGTCGACAAGATCGCCCCGAAGTACCCGAAGGTCAACTTCGGCCTGGTCGACTCGGTCTCCGACGCGAAGAACGTCGCCTCCATCGTCTTCACCGAGGAGCAGGGCTCGTACCTCGCCGGTGTCGCGGCGGCGCTGAAGTCGAAGGACGGCCAGGTCGGCTTCATCGGCGGTGTGGACCTTCCGCTGATCAAGAAGTTCGCCGCGGGCTTCCAGCAGGGTGTCCTGGACACGAACCCGAAGGCCAAGGTGCAGATCCAGTACCTGTCCACCGGTTCGGACCTGTCCGGCTTCGGCAGCCCCGACAAGGGCAAGGAAGCCGCCAAGGGCATGCTCGACAAGGGTGCGGACGTCATCTTCGCCGCCGCGGGCGGCTCGGGTGCCGGTTCGATCGAGGCCGTCGCGGGCAAGAAGGGCGCCTGGTCCATCGGTGTCGACTCCGACCAGGCCCTGGACCCGGCGCTGGCGAAGTACAAGGACACGATCCTGACCTCGGTCGTCAAGAACGTCGACGCCGGTGTCTACGACCTGGTCAAGTCCGTCAAGGACGGCAAGGCGCTGACCGGCGTTCAGACGTACTCCCTGGCCAAGGGCGGCGTCTCGCTGACCACCACGGGTGACCACCTCGCGGACATCCAGGCCAAGCTCGACGAGGCGAAGAAGAAGATTGTCGACGGCACGATCACGGTCAAGACCACGACCTGATCCGACCCGTCGATCGGGGCCCGGGGGAGCTGCTTCGGCTGCTCGGCCGGGCCCCGATTCGCGTACGGCTTCCGGCCCGGACCGGAACGTAGCCGTACACGCACGGTCGGCCACCTTCTACCGGGTGGCCAACGATTCGGGGACGCTACGCGCGTAGCGTGTTCCGGGCGCGGTACCTTTTTTCGCTCCCCCGCCTCCCACCCCATCGCCTCCGCCCTCCGCTCCTGCCAAGGAGAGTGCGCCATCAACGCGTCCAGCAGTCCCCATGCCGTGGAGCTCCGCGGCATCACCAAGCGGTTCCCCGGAGTCGTGGCCAACCACGACATCGACATCACCGTGCGTCGCGGCACCGTCCACGCTCTCGTCGGCGAGAACGGCGCCGGCAAGTCCACTCTGATGAAGATCCTGTACGGCATGCAGAAGCCGGACGAGGGCACCATCGCGGTGGACGGCGAGCAGGTCTCGTTCCACAACCCGGGTGACGCCATCGCGCGCGGCATCGGTATGGTGCACCAGCACTTCATGCTCGCCGACTACCTCACCGTCCTGGAGAACGTCGTCCTCGGCTCCGAGAAGCTGTACGGGATCGGCGACCGGGCCCGCGCCAGGATCAAGGAGATCTCCGACGCCTACGGCCTCGGTGTCCGTCCGGACGTCATGGTCGAGGACCTCGGGGTCGCCGACCGGCAGCGCGTGGAGATCCTCAAGGTCCTCTACCGCGGCGCCCGCACCCTGATCCTCGACGAGCCGACCGCCGTCCTCGTGCCGCAGGAGGTCGACGCACTCTTCGACAACCTGCGCGAGCTCAAGGCCGAGGGCCTGACGGTCATCTTCATCTCGCACAAGCTGGGCGAGGTGCTGTCGGTCGCCGACGAGATCACCGTCATCCGGCGCGGTACGACGGTGGGCACCGCCGACCCGGCGAACACCACGCCCAAGCAGCTCGCCGAGCTGATGGTCGGCAGCGAGCTGCCGTCGCCGGAGACCCGCGAGTCGACCGTCACCGACACGCCGATGCTCACCGTCGACGACCTGCGGCTGACCGCCACCGACCCGGACGGGGTGGTGCGTGCCGTGCTCGACGGCATCACCTTCACCATCCACAAGGGTGAGGTCCTCGGCATCGCGGGCGTCGAGGGCAACGGCCAGTCCGAACTGGTCGACGCGATCATGGGCATGCGCCACCTCGACACCGGCGTACTCACCCTGGACGGCGCCGACATCTCCCGTACGCCGACCCGCAAGCGCCGCGAGGACGGCATGGCCGTCATCCCCGAGGACCGCCACCGGCACGGACTGCTGCTGGAGGCCCCGCTCTGGGAGAACCGCATCCTCGGCCATGTCACCGAGCGCCCCAACAGCAAGGGCGCGTTCCTCGACCTCAAGGCTGCCCGCGCGGACACCGAGCGGATCGTGCGCGAGTACGACGTCCGCACCCCCGGCATCGAGGTCACCGCCGCCTCGCTCTCCGGCGGCAACCAGCAGAAGCTGATCGTCGGCCGCGAGATGAGCCACGCCCCGAAGCTGCTGATCGCCGCGCACCCCACCCGGGGCGTGGACGTCGGCGCGCAGGCGCAGATCTGGGACCAGATCCGCGAGGCGCGCCGCGAGGGCCTGGCGGTGCTGCTGATCTCCGCCGACCTGGACGAGCTGATCGGACTCTCCGACACCCTGCGGGTCATGTACCGCGGCCGCCTGGTCGCGGACGCCGACCCGGCGACCATCACCCCGGAGGAGCTCGGCTCGGCGATGACGGGAGCGGCCTCCGGCCATCTCGAAGCGCCCGCCGAGTCCGGGACGGATGCGGAGTCCGGTCCGGACACCGCCGACACCGACCCCCGGGACGGGGGAGAGGACCGATGAAGAAGTTCGACAAGGAGCGGCTGCTCCTGGGGATCGCGGCCCCCGTACTCGCGATCGTGGTCGCCTTCCTGGTGACCGCCCTCGTGCTGGCCGCCACCGGCAAGGAACCGTTCAGCGCGTTCGGTATCATGTTCGACTACGGGGTGAAGTCGGACAGCCAGGTCTACATCCTCAACAAGGCGACGACGTACTACCTCGCGGGTCTCGCGGTGGCCGTCGGCTTCCGGATGAACCTGTTCAACATCGGCGTCGACGGCCAGTACCGCCTCGCCGCCTTCTTCGCCGCCGCCGTCGGTGGCGCGCTGACCCTGCCGGGCGCCCTCCAGATCCCGCTGATCATCCTCACCGCGATGATCGTCGGCGCGATGTGGGCCGGGATCGCCGGTGTCCTCAAGGTCACCCGCGGCGTCAGCGAGGTCGTCTCGACGATCATGCTGAACGCCATCGCGACCGCCATCATCGGCTATCTGCTCCAACAGGGCCGCCTCGGTCACCTTGACGAGGCCGGCACGAAGATCTCCACCACCCCGCTCCCGGAGTCCTCGCACTTCTTCGAGTTCCCGACCACCCCGACGCCCGTCTGGGGCTTCATCGTGGTCGCGGTCGTCGCGGGCATCGCCTACTGGTTCACGCTCTCGCGCACCCGGTTCGGCTTCGATCTGCGTACGGTCGGCCAGTCCGGCTCCGCGGCAGAGGCCAGCGGTGTCAACGTCAAGAAGATGGTCGTCACGTCGATGCTGATCTCCGGCGCGGTGGCGGGCCTGGTCGGTATGCCGACGCTGCTCAACGACAGCTACGAGTACAGCGGCGACTTCCCCATCGGTATCGGCTTCACCGGTATCGCCATCGCCCTCCTCGGCCGCAACCACCCCATCGGCATCGCGCTCGGCGCGCTGCTCTGGGGCTTCCTGGAGCGCGGTACCGGAAAGCTCGAGTTCGAGGGGTACGACAAGGAGATCGTCGGCGTCATCCAGGGCGTCATCGTCCTGTGCGTCGTCATCGCCTACGAAGTCGTCCGTCGCTACGGACTCAAGCGCCAGCAGAGCAAGGTCGGCGCGGAACTCGCCGCACAGGCCGCCCGTAACTCCGACCAGCAGGAGGTGTCGGCGTGACCGCCACGGCGACTTCCACCCCGCCGCCCGCGGCCCCCAAGGTCTCCGGTGGCAAGGGCGGCCGCACCCGCCTCTCCTTCCCCGTCGTTCTGCTGATCGTCGCGGGCGCGCTGCTCGCGCTGTCCGCGGTACGCGCCATCACCGGCGCCCAGGACGTCACCTCGGCCGGGCAGATCAGCGCGGCGCTCGCGATGGCCGTGCCGATCGGGCTCGCCGGTCTCGGCGGCCTGTGGGCCGAGCGTGCCGGTGTGGTCAACATCGGCCTCGAAGGGATGATGATTCTCGGTACGTTCTTCGGCGCCTGGGCCGGCTGGCAGACCAGCCCGTGGCTCGGTGTGCTGGCCGGGATCATCGGTGGCATGCTCGGCGGGCTGCTGCACGCCGTCGCGACCGTCACCTTCGGCGTCGACCACATCATCTCCGGTATCGCCATCAACATCCTGGCGGTTGGGTTCACCACCTACTTCGCCAAGCTCTGGTTCAACACGGGCGAGGCGGCGGCCAAGGGCGGCAGCCCCAAGCAGTCGCCTCCGGCGGACGACATCACCTCGGTGACGATCCCCGGCCTGTCGGACTGGCTGCACTCGATCGAGAAGCACCACTGGTTCTTCGTCTCCGACGTGGCCGGTGTCATCGGTGGTCTGGTCACCAACGTGTCGCTGCTGACGGTCCTGGCCGTGATCCTGTTCGTCGTGACGTTCTTCGTCCTGTGGAAGACCTCGTTCGGGCTGCGGCTGCGTTCCTGCGGCGAGAACCCGATCGCCGCCGAGTCGCTCGGGGTGAACGTCTACCGCTACAAGTACATCGCGGTGATCATCTCCGGTGGCATGGCCGGACTCGGCGGTGCCTTCCTCTCCCTGGTCACCTCGCACATCTACAACGAGGGCCAGACCGGCGGCCGCGGTTACATCGGTCTCGCCGCGATGATCTTCGGTAACTGGCGGCCCGGCGGTCTCGCCATGGGCGCGGGCCTGTTCGGCTTCGCCGACGCGCTCCAGCTGCGCAACGGCGGCGAGTCCGTCCACGCGCTGCTGCTCCTGCTGGTGGTCGTGCTGGCCGTGCTCGCCGCCTGGAAGCTCTACCGCAAGAGCTTCGTCCAGGGTGCGGTCAGTGCCGTCATCGCTGCCGCCGTACTGGTCTGGTACCTCGCCACGGACACGGTGCCCACCGAGTTCGTGAGCGCCACCCCGTACATCGTCACGCTGCTCGTCCTCTCGCTCTCCGCGCAGCGGCTGCGGATGCCGAAGGCGGACGGCATGCGGTACCGGAAGGGCCAGGGCAAGTGACCGCGGCTGCCGACGTCGACTGGGACGCACTGCGCGTCGCCGCCCGGGACGCCATGTCCCGGGCGTACGCCCCCTACTCGGGTTACCCGGTCGGCGTCGCGGCGCGCGTCGACGACGGCCGCACGGTGGTCGGCTGCAACGTCGAGAACGCCTCGTACGGACTCGGCCTGTGCGCCGAGTGCGGCCTGGTCTCGCAGCTGAACGCCACCGGCGGCGGCCGGCTGACCCACTTCACCTGTGTGGACGGGGCGGGCGAGATCCTGGTCCCCTGCGGCAGGTGCCGTCAGCTGCTGTACGAGTTCGGCGGCCCGGAGCTCGTCCTGGAGACCCCGGACGGCCTCCGTACGCTCGACGAGATGCTGCCGCAGGCATTCGGGCCGGACCATCTCAGGTAGAGCTTCTCTTTCGGATCAGGCCGGATCGGGCTGCGTGCCAGGGCCCGCGAGCCCGGCCTGATCCGAAAGACAGGCCCAGAACTCCCGTGGCCCTCCTGAAACTTCGGGAGGGCCACACCCGTCTCCACCCTCTATGCGCGTAGAGTCATTCGGGACTCTTGCGTACGTACCGGCCGGAAGGACACCCAGGACATGGACGCCATCTCCGTCATCCGCACCAAGCGGGACCGCGGCGAGCTGAGCCCCGAGCAGATCGACTGGGTCATCGACGCATACACCCGAGGTGAGGTCGCCGACGAGCAGATGTCCGCGCTGGCCATGGCGATCCTGCTGAACGGCATGAACCGTACGGAGATCGCCCGCTGGACCGCCGCCATGATCGCCTCCGGCGAGCGGATGAACTTCGACGCGCTCTCCCGCCCCACCACCGACAAGCACTCCACCGGCGGCGTCGGCGACAAGATCACCCTGCCGCTCGCCCCGCTGGTCGCCGCCTGCGGCGCCGCCGTGCCGCAGCTCAGCGGCCGCGGTCTCGGCCACACCGGAGGCACGCTCGACAAGCTGGAGTCCATCCCCGGCTGGCGCGCCCACCTCTCAGGTGCCGAGATGCTGAACGTCCTGGACACCACCGGAGCCGTGATCTGCGCCGCCGGTGACGGGCTGGCCCCCGCCGACAAGAAGCTGTACGCGCTCCGCGACGTCACCGGCACCGTCGAGGCCATCCCGCTGATCGCCAGCTCGATCATGTCCAAGAAGATCGCTGAGGGCACCGGGGCGCTCGTCCTGGACGTCAAGGTCGGCTCCGGCGCCTTCATGAAGACCATCGAGGACGCCCGCGAACTGGCCTCCACCATGGTCGCGCTGGGCAGCGACAGCGGTGTGCGGACGGTCGCACTCCTCACCGACATGGCCACCCCGCTCGGCCTGACCGCGGGCAACGCCCTGGAGGTGCGCGAGTCGGTCGAGGTCCTGGCCGGCGGCGGCCCGAAGGACGTCATCGACCTCACCCTCGCCCTGGCCCGCGAGATGCTGGACGCGGCCGGGCTCAAGGACGCGGACCCGGAGAAGGCCCTGGCGGACGGCTCCGCGATGGACGTCTGGCGCCGGATGATCTCCGCCCAGGGCGGCGACCCGGACGCCGCGCTCCCGGTCGCCCGCGAGCAGCACGTGGTGACGGCCCAGGCCTCCGGCGTGCTGACCCGCCTCGACGCATACGACATCGGCGTCGCCGCCTGGCGTCTCGGCGCGGGCCGGGCCCGCAAGGAGGACCCGGTGCAGGCGGGCGCGGGCATCGAGATGCACGCCAAGCCGGGCGACACGGTGACCGAGGGCCAGCGACTGCTGACGCTGCACACGGACACCCCGGAGAAGTTCGAGTACGCGCTGAAGGCCCTGCCCGGTTCGTTCGACATCGCCCCGGCCGGCACGGAGTTCACGCCGACGCCGGTGGTGCGCGAGCGCATCGCGTAACACCGCCCGAGCACGCGAACGGCCCGCCGGAACGGAGAGATCCGTCCCGGCGGGCCGCCGCCATGCGATCGGGGCGCTTACTTGCCGAAGTAGGCGTGGTAGATCGACACCGACGACGTGTTGCCCTTCTTGTCCGTGACCTTGGCCTTGAAGGAGATCGACTTCCCCTTGGCCGGGTTCTTCACGGAGATCTTGCCGGACGTGACCGTGACCTTCTTCCAGTTCTTGCCGGCGTCATAACTGACGTACACCACAAGAGACTTGAGGTTCTTGCCCGCGGCCGCACCCTGCACCTTCACCGGCACCGAAGCGGTCCGGCCGGCCGTGACCCTGCTGTCCAGGGTGACATGGGGCGTGAACCGCACCGTGGAGGCGGGAAGTTCGGTGAAGTCGCTGGTCTTCTTCGACCGGAACGTCCAGCTCGCGTCGATCCGGGTGGAGACGGCGGAGAGCCTGACGTTGCGCTGCACCGAGGTCGTCACCTTGTAGTCGGCGGCGCCGGACGGCACGGTGAAGGGGACCTCGCCCCCCAGCGGGTCCTTGTTCTCGGCGAGCTTGGTGCCGTTGCGGTACAGGACGGTCTTCACCGAGCTGTACGCGGACCGGCCGATGTTCCCGTTGCCGTCGGCCACGAGCGGCAGGGCGCCGAGGATCTCGTTGCCGTTGCGGAAGAACCCGTACCCCTCGGTGAGCGCGGGGCCGAACACCGCGGTGTTGACCCGCTTCGGGTATGTCTTGCCCGCCTTGAGGGTCTGCGGGTCACCGAGCGAGTAATCCGCCTCGGACAGCGGGAAGCCGTCCTGGTCGAGGCCGCCCTCCTGTTCGAAGTCGAAGTTCCACTTCACCTTGTCGGCGGTGGAGACATAGACGGTGTGGGTCCCGGGGGCCGGCTGGTTCGTCCACGCGGTGATGCCGTCGTACATGCCGGGCAACGTGCCCCAGGCGGCGATCGATCCGGTCTTGCCCCTGGCGGGCGCGCCGAGACCGATCGTGACCTTCGCCAGCTGACCGCTGGTGAACTTCCGGGTGTAGCCGGTCGCCGCCTGCGTCACCGGACCGCCGACCGCCACGTCGTAGCGGGTCGAGGATCCCTTGGTCCAGGTGCCCAGCCAGTGCTGG
Source organism: Streptomyces sp. NBC_01669 (assembly GCF_026339735.1). Taxonomy (GTDB): domain Bacteria; phylum Actinomycetota; class Actinomycetes; order Streptomycetales; family Streptomycetaceae; genus Streptomyces; species Streptomyces yanii. The sequence goes on along the minus strand of NZ_JAPEQG010000001.1, from coordinate 3,729,035 downwards.
GAGAGCGAGCCGTCGGTGACCTTCGGGCCGACGTGCGCGCTGCGGAAGCCCTTGTAGGAATCCAGCCACCAGCCGTAGCTGAAGCCGCCGTCCTTGCCGTCGAACTGGAGGTCGGGGGCGGCCAGCAGGGACTTTGTGCCGGTGGCGGGAAGCGTGAAGGTCACCGGCTTCGCCTTGCGGGCGTCGAGCGTCACGGTGAGGTTCTTGGTGGCGTCCAGCTTCGGCTGAGTGATCCAGTCGATGCCCTTGGCGGCATTCTCCGGGTCGACGTAGACGGCCGAGTTCAGCACGTAGCCGCCCTTGGGGACACGGACCTTGGCCGTCCCGTCGGTGCCCGCCGGGTTCAGCCAGACGCCGGCCGCGGTGCCGGAGACGCCGTAGAGGTTGTTGTCGTAGTACGTGGCGGGCTTGCCGTCACGCCCGATGGTCTTGATCGTGAGGTCGTACGACTCGATCTCGCGCTCGACCGCGGCCGCGGTGCGGACGCTCTGGCCGCCGCCGGTGGCGACGACATACGCGGAGTAGGTGCCGTCCGCCGTGCCGCCGAGCTTCGTGTTCACGGTGAGCGGTACGTCGGCCGTGCCGCCCGCGGGGACGGTGACCTGCTCGGCGCCGAGGGTGAAGAAGCCGGCCGGGGCCGGCTTGCCCTTCGGGCCGGTGGCCGTCACCGCGAGGCCGAGGGTGACGTCGGTCGTCCCGAGGTTGCGGTACGTCACCTTCCTGGTGACCGGCGCGTCATCGGTGTGCGGCCACTGCTGCACCCCGAAGCCGACCGAGGCCGGGTCGGCGATGACGGTCTGGGTGATCGCCCTGTCGACGGCGATCCTGCCCGTGCCCTGCTCGAACGGCGTGTACGCGCCCGGCTTGGTGGAGGCCGTCAGCGCGCCCTTCAGCTCGGCGTACTTCCACTCCGGGTGCTCCTGCTTGAGCAGTGCCGCGGCGCCCGCGACATGCGGGGTCGCCATCGACGTGCCGGAGATCGTCAGATAGCCGGGCGGGTTCTGGCCGACCTCCTGGTCGATCTCCGAACCGGGTGCGGCGGCCGCCGTGATGTCCACGCCGGGTGCGGTGACATCGGGCTTGATGCCGCCGTCGCCGATGCGCGGTCCGCGACTGGAGAAGTCCGCCAGCTTGTCGTTGTCGTCGACGGCGCCGACGGTCAGTGCGGCGTCCGCGCTGCCCGGGGAACCGACCGTGCCCGGGCCGTCGCCCTCGTTGCCTGCCGCGATGGCGAACAGGACTCCCTTGTCGGCCGACAGCTTGTTGACCGCTGCTTCGAGCGGGTCGATGTCGGGGGTGTCGAGACCGCCGAGGCTCAGGTTGACGATGTCGGCGCCCTGCGCGACCGCCCACTCCATGCCGGCCAGGATGCCGGAGTCGTCTCCGAAGCCCTCGTCGTCGAGGACCTTGCCCTCGAGCAGCTTGGCGTCCGGTGCGACCCCCTTGAACCTGCCGCCCGACTTGGCGCCCGTACCGGCCGCGATCGAGGACACATGGGTGCCGTGCCCGACCCGGTCCTTGGTGTCGGGCGACGGGGAGAAGTTCTTCGACTCGAGGATCTGGCCCTGGAGGTCGGGGTGGGTGGCGTCCACGCCGGTGTCCAGTACGGCGATCTTGACGCCCTTGCCGGTGTAACCGGCCTTCCAGGCGGTCGGCGCACCGATCTGCGGCACGCTCCTGTCGAGGCTCGCCCGGCGCACCCCGTCCAGCCAGACCCGGTCGATGCCGGCCGCGGTGATGCGCTGGGCGCCCTGGGAGGTCTTGCTGGTGAGCGCCTGCCAGATGTCCGTGGCATCGCTCTTCGGAGTGGTCACCGACTGGGCGTTCAGCGACTTCAGAGTCCGGACGACCCGGGTGGAGCCTGCGTCCCGGACGTCCGCCTTCGCGGCGGCGGCCTGTGCGCCCCGGTAGCCGACGATCAGCTTCAGGCCCTCGCGCTGGGCCCTGCGGTTCTCCGGTCGGTTCAGCTCGGTGACGTCGAACAGCCGGCGGTCCAGCTTTCCGGAGCTGATCAGCCGGTGGGCGTCGGCCGGTATGAGCAGGGTGTGCCCGTCACGTATCTGCCGCTGCACGGGTATCCGCCCGCGTCCCTCGGCGGGCCGGAAGCCCACGACCCGGCCCTTCGCGTCCACCGAGACCCGGTCGCCGGTGATCAGCGTCAACTGATGCCGGGGCACGGACTTGGTTCCGGCGGCCGGACGGGCCGGCTCCGGCTGCGCCATGGCCGGGGTGGTCATCCCGGCTGCGAGCGCCACGGCGGCTGCCGTGGCGATGGTCGAAACCCACGCGTTTCTCACGTGTCTGCGCAACTCTCCCCCTGGAGAATGAGGTGGTCTCTCGGAACCGTTGGTCCGCGCGCCCCGGTGTGGCACCGGTGCTCGCCGGTTCACGTACCTAGAGGGGGAATTGACCGCGCGGGTTCACACGCGTGCTGCTGCTGAACACAGTTGACGGAAATGCATCGATTCGGGGTGGGTGCCCCGCCAGGGATGACGGGACAGCCCTTGGTCCCGACGTACGGATGTGGCGGACAGCAGGTCGGCGCCGGAGAGGAGGAGCCCGGCGGCGCAGCGATGAGTTTCGGCCGCCGGACCGGTCTGTCTGATGTGGAATCCAAGACCCCGATCGTTCTCGTCGTCACCGGCCGCGTCACCCGTGCGGCCGTGCCGGGACTCTGCGCCGAGCTGGAGGCGCTGCTCTTCGAACCCGAGGGCGCCGTCCGCGACGCGGACGCGGGTGTGGACTGCGATGTGGGCGGGGTCGTCCAGGCGGATCTGGCCCTGGTCGAGGCGATAGCGCGGTTGGGGCTCATCGCGCGCCGGGCGGGCGGCAGACGGCTCCGGCTGCGCAATGTGCCGCCCGACCTGCAGCATCTGCTGGACCTGGTGGGGCTGGCCGATGTGGTGGACCTGGGGGAGCAGGGCTGAGAGCCTGTCGGGTGACCTCTGATCGGGCGTGGCCGCCCGATCAGAGGTCACCCGACAGGCTCTGAGGTGCCCGGCCCCGCTCCCCGGCGTCAGTCGGCCCGCGCGCAGTCCACCGCCAGCAGCGGGGCTGCGGAGGCCGTGGAGTGCGGTGTCGGCATCGCTCTCGCTACCACGTGGCCGTCGCAGGCGTCGTGTGAGTGCTCCGGCTGCGGTCCCGGTTCGGCGCCGGAGGCAGGGGGACGGGTCGGGCGGGGCCCCTCGGTGGCGACGGGCTCGCCCAGCCACTGCGTGACCCCCCAGCCGCCGAGCGCCAGCACCACCCAGCCGGCCACCCACACGTGCCGCTGCCGCGGCCGCCGCGTCACGCCGCCCCGGCCTCGAGGTGGTCGGGCAGGCCGAAGAGCGGGAACCAGCGGGGCGTGTCCAGGAAGCAGTGCATGCCGGTGATCGCACCGTCCGAGATGTCGATGACCTGCACCGCCCACGGCACGAATCCCGGACCGTCCGGATTCGGCTTGTACTGTGCGAATGCCGGGGTGCCGTTGGCCACGGTCGCCACCAGGCGGGAACCCTCGCAGCCCGCACCTATGGAGACCATGAAGCCCGTGATGTCGTCGTGCCCCTGGAGCCAGAGGTCGAACGGCGGCATGGTCATCACGGCGTCCTCGTGGAGCAGCGCGGTCAGCGCCGCCATGTCGTAGCCCTCGAACGCCGCGACGTACCGCTCAAGGAGCTTGCGCTGCTTCTCGTCGAGCGGATCAGCGGTGTCGGCGGCCGCGCTCCGACTGTCCGTGAGCGTGGCCCGCGCCCGCTGCAGGGCGCTGTTGACCGAGGCGACCGACGTGTCGAGCAGTTCGGCGACCTCGCTCGCCTTCCACGCCAGCACCTCGCGCAGGATCAGCACGGCACGCTGCTTGGGCGGAAGATGCTGCAGCGCGGCGACGAACGCCAGACGCACCGACTCCCGGGCCACCGCGGCCTCCGCCGGGTCGGCCACCGACGGCAGGATCCGCCCGTCCGGCATCGGCTCCAGCCAGGTGTTCTCCGGGAGCGGGTTGAGCGCGGCCTGGGCGAGCGGTGTCGGGCCCGTCAGGTCGACCGGGCGGGCCCGCTTCTTCCCCGCGTTCAGCATGTCCAGGCAGACGTTGGTGGCGATCCGGTAGAGCCAGGAGCGCAGTGAGGAGCGGCCCTCGAACTTGTCGAAGTTCCGCCAGGCGCGCACCAGCGTGTCCTGTACCGCGTCCTCCGCCTCGAAGGCCGAGCCGAGCATGCGATAGCAGTAACCGGTGAGTTCGACCCGGTGTCCCTCCAGACGGCTGTCGATATCCGCTGGTGCCGTCAGATCACTCATCGCTCCACCCTTGTTGTGCTGTGACGCCGCTCACTTCGGCACTTCGGAAGCTACCGCAGGCCACTGACAACGGGGGTGGGAAGTGCCGAAGCCGCCCGGTCTCCGGTCACGTTCCCGATTCCGGTCACGTTCCGGGCTTGCGCCCGTACACGTACACGTCGTCGCCGTTCTTCAGCAGGTTCCAGTATGTCCTCGCGTCCGCGTCCCGCATGTTGACGCAGCCGTGCGAGCCGGGCGGGTTCCACATCTTCAGATTCACCGAGTGGAACGCCTGCCCGCCGTCGAAGAACTGGGAGTACGGCATCCACACGTGGTACAGCGACGACCAGTGCTTGATGTGCCGCAGGTAGATCTTCTTCGAACCGGTGCGCGTCTCGTAGCCGTTCCGCCCGCTGCGGATCGGCACCGGACCGAACTTCAGCTTCGATCCGTCCTGGATCCAGCTCAGCTGCCGGGTCAGGTCCACACACGCGATGCGCCCCTTGTTCGTGGGGCACTTCCTGTCCTTGTTGGGGTTCTTGCCGGCCGCCTTCTGGGCCGTGAGCGTCTTCATCGTCCGCCAGGTGACCGGTCCCGCGTACCCGATGTCAGGGGTGACCCCGTAGGCGCGCTGGAAGGACTGGATCGCCTTGCAGTCGGCGGCCGACTGCTTGCCGTCGACCGGCCGGTTCAGATAATTCTCGACCTGCTTCTGGTACGGCCCGGTGGATGTGGTGCAGGACGCCGCCTGCGCCGCCGTGCCACCGCCCAGGACGAGCGCCGGCGCCGCCATCAGCCCGGCGACGGACAGCGCGACCGCGCGCCGCGTCCGGACTCCCCGCATGTTCCCTACGACTGCCATGTACGCCAACTCCCCTTCGCGTCGCAGTGCGTTGATTACGCCTCATAGACGCGCGAAGGGGAGTCGGTGGTTGTGCGTATGTATGTCTCAGTTCTGTACTGACGCCACCGGGGCGAGGTACCGCCGCTCGGCGCGGGCGACCCGCGACCCGTACAGCGTGATCGAGACGACTCCGAGGACCGCGAGCAGACCCAGCGTCACCGTGCCTGCCCAGCCGCCGGCGTGGAAGGCGATCGCGCCGAGCGTGCCGCCCGCGCTGGAGCCCAGGTAGTACGCGGACTGGTAGAGCGCCGATGCCTGTGCCCGGCCGGTCGTCGCGGTCCGGCTCACGGACGACGAGGCGACCGCGTGCCCGGCGAAGAAGCCCGCCGTGATCAGGACCAGACCGAGAAGTACGGCGATCAGCTGGTCGGCGAGGGAGAGCAGCAGACCGGCGGCGGTGGTGGAGACGGCCAGGTAGAGCGCGCCCCGGCGGCCGAGCCGGGCGACGAGCCTGCCGGCCGCGGCCGACGACACCGTACCGACGAGGTAGACGAGGAAGATCGAGCCGATGACACCCTGCGGGAGGTGGAACGGCTCCCCGACCAGCCGGTAGCCGATCACCGTGTAGACCGCCCCGAACACCGTCATGAACAGGGCGCCGATCGCGTACAGCCTGCGCAGCAACGGGTCGGCGAGGTGTCCGCCCACCGTCTTCGCCAGGGCCTTCGGGTTCAGCGAACCGGGCGTGAAGTGACGGGCCCTCGGGATCATGAAGTGGAAGACGACCGCGCAGGCCACGGCCAGCAGCCCGACCGCGCCGAGCGCCGCCCGCCAGCCCCACAGCTGGGCGATCCAGCCGGTGAGGATGCGCCCGCTCATGCCGCCGATGCTGTTGCCCGCCACGAACAGTCCGATCGCGGCGACCAACGCCTTCGGCCGCACCTCCTCGGCGAGGTACGCCATCGCGGAGGCGGGAAGGCCGGCGAGGGCCGCGCCCTGGACGGCGCGCAGGGCGATCAGCCAGCCCAGCGAGGGGGCGAAGGGGACGAGAAGCCCGACCAGTACCGCGACCGTCAGCGAGGCGGTCATCATCTGCCGCCGCCCGAACCGCTCGGAGAGCGCGCTCATCGGCAGCACACACAGCGCCAGCGCACCCGTCGCCGCCGAGACCGTCCAGCTGGCCTGTCCGGCCGTGGCGCCGAATCCCGCGGAGACGGCGGGCAGCAGTGCCTGGGTGGAGTAGAGGAGTGCGAACGTCGCGACACCGGCGGCGAAGAGCGCGAAGCTCATCCGGCGGTAGCCGGGCCGGCCGGGCTCCAGCCGGTCAGGGGAGGAAACGGGCGCGACGGGCGATGACGGGGCTGCGGCGTCCAGCGTGAGGGTGGACGCCTTGGTACTGGCAGGAGACATACATCGAAAGTAGATCTCTCTGATTCATGCGTCCAATGCACGAACTTGCGATAATTAATCCTATGGTGCATGAACACAGCTCACAGCCTCGACTGTCACCGAGTAGTTACGAAGAAGACATTCGCGCAGTGCTCGCGCCGCGGCTCGCGTACTTCGAGGCGGTGGCCCGCCACGAGCATGTGACGCGCGCCGCGCACGAGCTCGGCGTCCCGCAGTCCACACTGTCGCGGGCCATGGTCAGGCTGGAACAGGACCTGGGCGTCGCCCTGTTCGCCCGTAAGGGCCGTACCGTCTCGCTCACCCCCGCGGGTCGCACCTTCCTGGGCTCCGCCGAGCGGGCCCTCACCGAGGTGGAGCGGGCCGCGGACTCGGTACGGGCGGATGCCGATCCGACGGCGGGCAAGGTCGCCTTCGGCTTCCTGCACACCATGGGCTCCGAGACCGTCCCCGCCCTGCTCCGCGCCTTCCGTGCCGACCATCCCCGGGTCCGCTTCCAGCTGGTGCAGAACTACGGCGAGGCGATGATCGAACGCCTCCGGGCCGGCGGCCTCGACCTCTGCCTCACCTCCCCCGTCCCGGACGCCCCCGACCTGGTTGCCCGCCGCCTCGACGAGCAGCGGCTGCGTCTGGTCGTCCCGGAGGACCACCGCCTCGCCTCCCGCAGGCGGATCCGCCTGGCGGAGGCGGCGGACGAGGCGTTCGTGACCCTGGAGCCCGGTTACGGCCTGCGGCGGATCACCGACGACCTGTGCGCCGAGGCGGGCTTCACCCCGCGCGTGGCGTTCGAGGGAGAGGAGGCGGAGACCCTGCGCGGCCTGGTCGCGGCGGGCCTGGGTGTCGCCCTGCTGCCGCCCCCGGCGGTGGCCCGCCCGGGCGTGGTCGAACTGACGGTCACGGCCCCCCGCGCGGCCCGCGAGATCGGCGTGGCCTGGCTGGACGGCCACCCGGACACACCCCCGGTGGCGGCGTTCAAGCAGTTCCTGCTGTCGCGCAGAGGGCACCTGCTGCCCGACTGACCCGCGGACGGGGATGCGAGGCCGAGGCGTGTCCGCACACATCGCGAGCCGCCCTCCATCTGCCGGGCACTCTAAGACCCCAGCGACCGCCCGAACCCCGCAGCCAGCGGCATCCGCAGCCCCAGTGGCGGCGGCGCCGCCAGCGCGTCGGCGACCGGTCGTGCGTAGGCCCGGCCGAACAGCGAACCCCGTACGAAGTCCGTGGCCAGCGCCACCACTTCGGACCGGTGCTGGCGCAGCGCGTGACCGTCCGAGTGGACCTCGAAGCGGCAGGTGTCCCGGTTGGCCTTCTTGGCCCGCTCGGCCAGCCGGAACGACAACTCCGGGTCGGACCGGGCGTCGTTCGTGCCGTGGACGAGCAACACCTGGCGGCCCAGCAGGTGCTTCACCGGTTCCGGTTCAGCCGAGGCCTCCCCGGGCAGCCAAGGAGCCATCGCCAGAACGGAGTTGACCGCCGCGTGGCCACCCGCGCGCAGCGCCGCCCGGCCGCCCATGCCGTGCCCGGCCAGACAGACGGGGATGTCGCCGTAGCGTCGTACGACCTCTCCCACCGCCCACTCCGCGTCCGCCGCGAGCTGCGCGTCCGTGGCGTTCCAGCCCCGGCAGCGGTAGTGCACGACATGCGCGGCCAGCCCGTCGTCCTGGCCGGCACGGGCCAGGGTCCGTGCGAGCGGCAGCTGCAGTGCGTACGACAGGGAGGAAGGGCGGCGGTGCGAGTGGGCCTCGCCGTCCGGGAGCAGCAGGACCACTCCGCTGACCGCAGGTTGTGCTCCGGCCGTCTTCACGGCCCGTCCCAGCCTCGGAGCAGGCAGGGGAAGTGCGCGCTGTCCCATGACAGAACAGTGTCAGAAGGAGAGGTGTACTCCACCCGTATTCGCGGTCACTGTTACGCATCGGCGCGCGGCGCTCTACGCGCGTAGGCGCTAGAGTGCCCAGATGATGAGCCCGACCCTGCACGTGCCCGGCACCGACCAGATCCGACGCGCCCCCAAGGTGCTGCTCCACGACCACCTCGACGGCGGTCTGCGCCCCGGCACGATCGTCGACCTGGCCCGTGACGCGGGCTACGAAGCCCTTCCCGAGACCGAGCCGGACAAGCTCGGCATCTGGTTCCGCGAGGCGGCCGACTCCGGCTCGCTGGAGCGTTACCTGGAGACGTTCGCCCACACCTGTGCCGTCATGCAGACCCGGGACGCCCTGTTCCGGGTGGCCGCCGAGTGCGCCGAGGACCTGGCCGCGGACGGTGTCGTGTACGCGGAGGTGCGGTACGCCCCCGAGCAGCACCTGGAATCCGGGCTGACCCTCGAAGAGGTCGTCGAGGCGGTCAACGAGGGCTTCCGCGAGGGTGAGCGCCGGGCCCGTCAGGACGGCAACCGGATCAGGGTGGGCGCCCTGCTCACCGCGATGCGGCACGCCGCCCGCGCCCTGGAGATCGCCGAACTCGCCAACCGCTACCGGGACCTGGGTGTCGTCGGCTTCGACATCGCGGGCGCCGAGGCGGGCTACCCGCCCACCCGCCACCTCGACGCCTTCGAGTACCTCAAGCGCGAGAACAACCACTTCACCATCCACGCGGGCGAGGCCTTCGGTCTGCCGTCGATCTGGCAGGCGCTCCAGTGGTGCGGCGCCGACCGCCTCGGCCACGGCGTCCGCATCATCGACGACATCGAGGTCGCCGAGGACGGCAGCGTGACGCTCGGCCGACTCGCCTCGTACGTACGGGACAAGCGCATCCCCCTGGAGATGTGCCCGACATCCAACCTTCAGACCGGTGCCGCCGCCTCATACGCCGACCACCCCATCGGGCTGCTGCGGAGGCTCCATTTCCGCCTCACCGTGAATACGGACAACCGGCTGATGAGCGGTACGAGCATGAGCCGGGAATTCGAGCGGCTGACCGAGACCTTCGGATACACGCTCGACGACATGCAGTGGTTCACAGTCAATGCGATGAAATCAGCGTTCATTCCTTTCGATGAACGTCTTGCGATGATCAATGACGTGATCAAGCCCGGATATGCCGAGCTGAAGTCCGAGTGGCTCTTCGAGCAGACCGCTGCGACCAGCGGCTCTTCGTCCCCCGCGGGCTGATTCACGCTCTGTGCCGAGTGGCCGGGACGATCAAATCCCGGCCGTTCGGCGTGTCCGGCATGTTTGCGGGACCGGTCGTGGGCTGACTAGTTTGCAGAGCCGCTCACATCCCCTTCCCCAAGGATGAATTCCACATGAAGCAGTCTGCTGCCAGGACTCTCGGTGTCGCCGCTCTCGGCGCCGCTTTCGCCGCTGCCGCCGCCGGTACCGCCTCGGCGTCCGCGCTGCCCGTCGACGCCGCGTCCGCCCTGCCCGTCGCCGGCTCCGCGCTGGGTACCGCGACCCAGAGCCTGCCGGTCCAGGACACGGCCACCAAGCTCCTCGGCAGCGGTCAGACGAAAGTCGTCCACGACGCCACCTCACCGCTGGGGGGCCTGCTCGGCGGACTGCCCGCCGGCGGCGTGAAGGCCAACGGTCTGTCGACCAACGGTCTCCCGCTCGGCGGCTGACCCCCCGCACCCACGCACGTGGGGCGGACACCCGGTCCGGGTGTCCGCCCCACGTGCGCGTCCAGGGGGATGTCCGGCCATGATCCGCCGGACGGCCCCCCTACCAGGCGGTCGCCGCCGACGACTTCTCGGCCGGCAGCAGCAGCCACAGCGCCAGGTAGAGCAGGAACTGCGGGCCGGGCAGCAGGCAAGAGACCAGGAAGATCACGCGCATGGTCCCGGCGGACGTGCCGAAGCGCCGTGCCAGCGCTGCGCACACTCCGCCGATCATGCGTCCGTCACGGGGGCGGGCAAGTGCGGCCATGGTGGGCTCCTTCGCGAACCGTCTGCTGGGGAGCAGCTCCGTCGTGCTCCCGATGTCTCCATAGTGGCTCCGCGAACGGGGGCAAAGCGTCGCTCTACGGTGCGATACCGACCCTGGAAATCGTCGGGGTCGACCCCTGAGAGGTCTCCTCCCTGGGGCGGGGAATCGCCCCCCGCACCCGCTGCTCCTGCTTCCGGCGGCGCAGCCGCTTCCGGAACACCGGCACCACCAGCAGATGGGCCAGCGCCACCCCGACCGTGTTCAGCAGCAGCGAGTCGACATCGACGACCTGCCCCGGCACCCCGGTCTGCGCCAGCTCGATGGTCAGCGAGATCAGCGACCCGGCGGCGACCGTACGCGCCAGCGAGGCCCACGGGGAGACGAAGAGCCGGCCCCCGGCCATCGGCAGCAGCACCCCCAGCGGTGCCAGCAACAACAGTCCCCCACCGATCCGGTGCGCCGCCGCGGCCGGGCCGAGGGACAGGTCCGCCCTGATGCCGGCGAGCGGTTGAAGATTCGCCGCTGTCACCCACGGGACGTCCAGCGGGCGCAGAGTCAGCCACCCGACCAGCAGCAGATGCGCGAGGAGGAGGAACCCCCCGGCCGCGCGGAAGCGGATGACGGCCTGGCCGTCCGAACCTTGACCCACGCCTCCCAGGACGCCCCCACCGGCGGGATCGGTTCCGCCCCCGCCCCGGAAACCCGGGCGGGGGTGGCGCGACAGGCGGGGGAGGCCGTCAGGGCAGCTCGAGCGCGCCGAGCGTCGGCACGGACTCCGGCCGGGCCTTCGTCTCCGAGGTGCACAGATAGCCGCGCGGTGCGTAGTTCCCGGGGCCGCCGAGCATCACCGTGCCGTCCGTGGCGAGCGACTCGCTCTCCGCGTAGGTGCACACGATCTGCGCCAGCGCCTGCGACGGCAGGTCCTCCGGCTGCTCGCTGAGCCGCAGCGCGGTCGCCGGATCGCCCCGACGCGCCTCGCTGATCCGGAGCGTCGTCGGCACGGTTGTGGAGAAGCCGGCCTGGCGCTCGTCGTCGGCCGGTTCCCGCTGCAGCTCGTCGAGGAGCGCCTGCGCCACCCGGACCCGGTCCGACTTCGCGTCGTGGACCTGCACCGCGCGGTCCACCGTGACCAGTTGCGAGGCGCAGACCAAATAGACCTGGACCGGGATGCCCTTCAACGCCTCTGTGCTGACGTCCTCCGCGGACATCGAACACGGCACCCGCGACGGCGCGGCCCCGGCGTCGACCGGCACCGAGGTGGTCCTGATCCCGCACCCGGCGGCCAGCACGGCACAGACGACGGCGCCGGCCAGCGCCCCGGCCGAGCGACGCGCCCGGTGCGTACCACGGTTGCTGCGCATCACGTCGCGCCGCCCTCCTCGTCCTGGACCTCCGCGTCGTGATCCTGCGCGGTGCGGGTGAGCTGTTCGGCATCGCGTGGCAGCCGCAGGACGAACACCGCGCCGTCGCCGTCCGGCGAGTTCGCCGCGGTGATGTCACCGCCGTGGATGTGCGCGTTCTCCATGGCGATCGACAGACCCAGCCCGCTGCCCTCCGAACGCGGCCTGGACGCACTGGCCTTGTAGAAACGGTCGAACACGTGGGGCAGGACGTCCTCGGGAATGCCGGGGCCGTGGTCGCGCACCTCGATGACGAGTTCGTCGCCATCGGTCCGTACCGCGACCCGTACCGGCGAACCGCCGTGCTTCAGCGCGTTGCCGATCAGATTGGCCAGGATCACATCGAGCCGGCGCGGATCGAGGCGGACCATCATGCCGCGCTCGGCGTCCAGATCCACCGCGTCCAGCCAGGCCCGGGCGTCGATACAGGCGGTGACCTGGTCGGCGACATCGACCGTGTCGAGGACGAGCCGGGCGGTACCCGCGTCGAAGCGGGTGACCTCCATCAGGTTCTCCACCAGGTCGTTGAGCCGCCGGGTCTCGCTGACCACCAGGTGCACGGCGGGCGCGATCATCGGGTCGAGGCTGTCGGCCTCGTCCTCCAGCACCTCGGCGACCGCGGTGATCGCGGTGAGCGGGGTCCGCAGTTCGTGCGACATGTCGGCGACGAACCGGCGGCTGGACTCCTCCCGCGCGCTCATGTCCGCGACCTTCTTCTCCAGCGAACTCGCGGCCTTGTTGAACGTGCGGGAGAGATCGGCGAGTTCATCGGTGCCGGACACCACCAGGCGGGTGTCGAGTTTCCCCTCGCCCAGCTTGCGCGCCGCGTCACCGAGCCGCTGCACCGGCCGCAGCACCGTCGTCGCGGCGGCCTGCGCCAGCAGCGCGGAGCCGACCAGGGCGAGAGCCGTGGCGATCCCCAGCGACCACGCAAGGGAGTTGAGGTCCTGCCGTTCCTGGTCGAGCGACTTCAGCATGTAGCCGGTCGGACCACCACCGATGATCTTCGTGCCGGCCACCAGGTACGGCGTACCGCGGATCGAGGTCCGCTGCCAGAACAGGTGGTACGCGTACTTGTTGCCCGCCTCCACCGGCTGCTTCCGGTTGACCTGCCGCTGCAGCGAGAGCGGTACGTTGTCGAGCGTGAACGTGTCCAGATCGGAGTTGCCCACGATCGGCTTGCCGCCGTCACGCTTGTCGACGAGCAGCACGCTGTAGCCGGGGCTGCTGCTCGCCATCTGCACGGCGGTGTTCTGCAGGTCGTCCTTGGTCGGCCGCAGCGGCAGCGAAGCCGCCCGGTTCTGCATCTCCTGCCGGAAGTCCCCGAGCGCCGCATCCTGCGTCCGCGTCAGGACGGCCTCGCGGTTGAGCCAGTACGCGATTCCCGAGGCCGACACCGCGGCGGTCAGCGCCACCAGTGCGAACACGACGACGAGCCGCAGCCGCAGACTGGTCCAGCGAAGTCCGGCGAGCAGACTGCGTTTGGCGGCAGCACTCACTGAGGCGAGTCCAGCCGGTAGCCCACGCCGCGCACGGTACGGATCAGGGTCGGCGAGGACGGCACGTCCTCGACCTTGGCCCGCAACCGCTGCACACAGGCGTCGACCAGCCGGGAATCACCGAGATAGTCGTGCTCCCAGACCAGCCGCAGCAACTGCTGGCGCGACAGGGCCTGCCCGGGACGACGGCTCAGTTCGAGCAGGAGCCGCAGCTCGGTCGGCGTGAGCTGCAGGTCCTCCCCGTTCTTCGTCACAGTCATCGCGGAACGGTCGATGACGACGCTCCCGAACGTCGCCGAGTCCGTGGACTCGCGCTCGCCGCGGCGCAGCACCGCGCGGATCCGGGCGTCGAGCACCCGGCCCTGCACGGGTTTCACCACATAGTCGTCGGCGCCGGACTCCAGTCCGACCACGACGTCGATGTCGTCGCTGCGCGCGGTCAGCAGAATGATCGGCAGCTGGTCGGTGCGCCGGATACGGCGGCACACCTCGAAACCGTCGATGCCGGGCAGCATCACATCCAGCACGATCAGGTCCGGCCGCTGCTCGCGCAGCAGTTTCAGGCCGTCCTCTCCCGTCGCCGCGGTGGCCACACGGTGGCCCTGGCGCGACAGCGAGAGTTCGAGGGCCGTGCGGATGGCGTCGTCGTCCTCGATCAGCAACAGGAAAGGCACGGAGGTCATTCTGGCCCATGGTGGAGCTTCAGTTCGACACTTGAAGCGCTCTCATACATCCGGCGCACCGATGGGAGGGCCCTGTGACAGGTCTGTGACAGTCGGCGGACAGCGTCATGAAACAGCCCGGGCAAGCTCATTGGCACAAGGAACGGACGGATTCCACCGACGGGGGGGCGCGAGATGAACGCACTGCACAGCGCGACCACAAGCGCAGTTGTCACGCGTCTCCACGACGTCGGCAGGGGCACCGAGAAGTCCGGCGCAGGAGGGGGCGCCTCCCTGCTCGAGCGGAGCCGAGAGCTCGGGGCAGGGCGGGGGTGCGTTCGTGGCGTCGGGCGTCAGCACACGTCCTGTATGACGGTGGTCGACGCAACCGGGGGAGCCGGCGGGGGAGCCGCGTACGGGGAGGTCACGGGGGAGCGGACGTCCCGGACGGAGAGCTCGGACGCCGAAGCGGCGTTCACGGCCTACGTCCAGGAGCGCCGCGCCTCCCTGTACGCAACCGCCTACCACCTGACCGGTGACCGGTTCGAGGCCGAGGACCTGCTGCAGAGCGCCCTCTTCTCCACCTACCGGGCGTGGGACCGGATCAGTGACAAGGCGGCGGTCGGCGGATACTTGCGCCGCACCATGACCAATCTGCACATCAGTGCGTGGCGCCGACGCAAGTTGAACGAATACCCGACCGAGGAACTGCCGGAGACGGTGGGCGACACGGACGCGATGCGCGGTACGGAACTGCGTGCCGTGCTCTGGCAGGCGCTGGCGCGGCTGCCGGAACTCCAGCGCACGATGCTGGTCCTGCGGTACTACGAGGGGCGCACGGACCCGGAGATCGCGTCGATACTCGACATCAGTGTCGGCACGGTGAAGTCGAGCATCTGGCGGTCGCTGCGGCGGCTGCGCGAGGACGAGGTGCTGAGCTTCGGCCGTGACGAGGAGGAGTCCTTCGGCGAGCTGGTGGCCTGAAGGCAGCGGGGGATCCGGGGGCTGCTGCTTCGGGGGAAGCGGCGGGCTTACGGGGGCACGCAGCGGGGTCGGATGGGCCGGGGGGTCCTGTCCGGCCCTGCGGTGCGTCCGGGACAGTGCGGGTGCGGGGAGGCAGGGGGTCTCGCGGGGCTCTGCCCCGGACCCCGCTCCTCAATCGCGCGACGGCCTCGGATCCGGGGTTCTGCCCCGGGAGCCCGGGACGACCAGGCCCGATTCGTAGGCCGTCACCACCGCCTGGGTGCGGTCGCGCAGGGCCAGTTTGGCCAGGATTCGGCTGACGTGTGTTTTCACCGTCTCCTCCGTGATCAGCAGGCGCGTCGCGACCTCCGGGTTGGACAGGCCCTCCGCCACCAGGCGCAGGACCTCGGTCTCCCGGCGGGTGAGTGCTGCGAGCACCGCCGCGGGTACGGGGTCCGGCGTGCGGTGCTGGGTGGCGAATTCGCTGATCAGGCGGCGGGTGACCGTCGGAGCCAGCAGGGCCTGGCCGGCCGCGATGACGCGCACCGCGTCGAAGAGCCGCTCCGCGGTGACGTCCTTGAGCAGGAAGCCGCTGGCTCCGGCGCGCAGCGCGTCGTACACGTACTCGTCCAGGTCGAACGTGGTCAGGATGAGGATGCGGGGGCCGTCCGGGCCCGACGCGGCCAGTTGTCTCGTCGCTTCGATGCCGTTCGTGCCCGGCATCCGTACGTCCATGAGGACCACGTCGGGCCGGAGACCGGCGCACGTCCGTACCGCCTCGGCGCCGTCGCACGCCGTGCCGACGACGGTGAAGTCCGGCTGCGTGTCCAGCAGGGCGGCGAAGCCCGTGCGGACGACCTGGTGGTCGTCGGCGACGACGATCCGTACGGCGGGCTGTGGCTCGGTGCTCATCCGGTGGTCTCCGCGTGGGTCGGCAGTACGGTCTCGACGAGGAAGCCGCCGCCGGGCGCGGGGCCGGTGCGCAGTTCGCCGCCGACCGCGGCGGCACGCTCGCGCATGCCGGACAGTCCGTGGCCGCCCGCGGGCGGCGCGGGCGGCGGGCCCGGGCCGTTGTCGCGGATGCGCAGGGCGAGGGTGCCGGCGGTGTAGTGCAGTTCCACGTCGACGGCGGCGCCCGGTGCGTGCCGCCGGGCGTTGGTGAGGGCTTCCTGGACGATGCGGTATGCGGCGAGCTCGACGCCCGGGTCGAGCGCCGCCTGCCGGCCGCGGACGATGAGGCGGGTGCCCGTCCCGGACGCGTCCCGGGCCTCGTCGAGCAGGTCGACCAGTTGTCGCAGGCCCGGCTGCGGCTGCCGGTCGGCCGTATCGGACCCGGTGTCCTCGCGCAGGACGCCGAGCAGCCGGCGCATCTCGGTCAGCGCCGCCCGCGCGGTGTCGCCGATCGACGACAGCCGCTGCGCACCGGCGGCGGGCATCCCGGGGGTGGTCAGCCGGGCCGTCTCCGCCTGGACGGCGATCATGGATATGTGATGGGCGACGACGTCGTGCAACTCGCGGGCGATCCGGGCGCGTTCGCCGCGTGCCGTGTGTTCGAGCAGGGTGCTGGTCATCGCCCGGTGCGCGGCGCTGTGGGTGAGTGCCTCGTCGCGAGCCCGGCGGGCGATGCCCGCCCACGCCGCGACCGGGGCGAGCGAGGCCAGCAGCACGGTGAGGACGCCGGTTTCGGAGTGCGCCGGGGCGATCCGGGCGAGGGCGAGCGGCAGGAACGGCATGGCGAGGAGCGCCGCCGACCGCGGTGAGCCCGCACGGCCCAGCCGGTGCAGGACGATCAGCTGGGCGCAGAGCCCCGCGACGGTCAGCGAGCGGAACGGGGCCAGCGACAGCACGGTTGCCGCAGTGACCGACGCGGCGGCCGCGGCAGGACTCAAAAACGCCGAGGGCAGCGTGGTGGCCAGCGCGAGCAGGCCGATGAGCAGGCCGAACCGGACCGTCACGCCGCTGTCCGCCGTCCGCGCGAACGACTGGGTCACCGCGAGCAGCGCCAGGACCGCCCCGGCCACGGCAGGCGTACGGGGGCCGGCGCCGATGCGCCGCCCCCGCTCGGCCCGTCCGTTCCACCGGTGCTCGTCCACGTCCGTCATTCTTGCCGCAGGTGACGCACCCCGGCATCCCTCTCATGAGGGACCCGTGGCACCGGACATCCCTCGTGTCAGGGAGGGCAGAAGTCGCTGTCCGGCGTGACGACCGCGGGGCACCGGGCTGCCTAGCCTGCCGGACATGGAAGCAACCGTGGAAGTCACCGGCCTGCGCAAGCGCTACGGGCCGACCACCGCACTGGACGGGATGACGTTCACCGTCAGGCCCGGACAGGTCACCGGTTTCGTCGGCCCCAACGGCGCCGGCAAGTCCACCACGATGCGGGTCATCCTCGGTCTGGACACGGCCGACGAGGGCACAGCGCTGATCGGAGGTCAGCCGTACCGGAACCTGCGGAACCCGCTGAACCACATCGGGGCGCTGCTGGACGCCGCCGCACTGCAGCCGGGCCGGACCGCCCGCAACCATCTGCTGTGGCTGGCCCACTCGCAGGGCCTCGGCGCGCGGCGGGTCGACGACGTCATCGAGCAGGCCGGTCTGGGGCCGGTCGCCGGGCGCCGGACGGCGGGCTTCTCGCTCGGCATGCGGCAGCGCCTCGGGATCGCCGCCGCACTGCTCGGCGACCCGCCGGTGATCATGCTGGACGAGCCGTTCAACGGCCTGGACCCGGAAGGCATCGTGTGGATGCGCGACTTCCAGCGTGCGCTGGCCGCACAGGGCCGGGCGGTGCTGCTGTCCAGCCACCTGATGAGCGAACTGCAGGACACCGCCGACCATCTGGTGGTGGTCGGACGCGGCAGGGTCATCGCCGACACCAGCGTGCGCGAGCTGATCGGGACCGCGTCCGGCGACCGGGTCACGCTGCGGACCTCGGCACGGTCGGAGGCGATGACGGCGCTTGCGTACGCCGGAGCCACCGTGGCGGCCACCGACCGCGACACCCTCACCGTCTCCGGGCTGGCGGCGGAGCACGTCGTGACGCTGCTCGGTGAGAGCGGGGTGCCGTTCTCCGAAGTGTCCGCGCACCGCGCGACACTGGAGGAGGCGTACATGGAACTCACCCGGGACGCGGTCGAGTTCCGCGCCGCGGCGGCCGAGGAGCCGGCCCGATGACCCTGACCACGACGTCGTACCGCTCCGGGACGCCGGCTGTGCACGCCGGGTTCGCTCAGCAACTGCGGGCCGAGTGGACCAAGTTCCGTACGGTACGGGGCTGGGTCGCCGGACTCGCGGCCGCGGCGCTGGTGATCGTACTGATCGGGCTGATCGGCGCCCACACCGAGCGGCCCACCTGCGAGGATCCGAACCAGCCCTGCACCGGTGCCAGGGGTCCGGGCGGCGAGGCCGTGACGGACCGGTTCTACTTCGTGCACCAGCCGCTGACCGGGGACGGCAGCATCACCGTACGGATCACGTCGCTGGCCCCGGAGGGTGCGAAGGGCGGGCTGCCGCCGTGGGCGAAGGCGGGGATCGTCCTGAAGGCGGGCGACCGGGCGGGGTCGGCATACGCGGCCGTCATGGCCACCGCGGGGCACGGCGTGCGGATGCAGCACAACTACACGCACGACACAGCCGGTGCGCCCGGCACCGTCTCCGCCGCGTCCCCGCACTGGCTGCGGCTGACCCGGACCGGGGACACGGTGACCGGCTACCGGTCGGCCGACGGGGCGCGCTGGACCGCGGTCGGCACCGCACGCCTGACCGGACTGCCGTCGCAGGTGCAGGCCGGGATGTTCGCCGCCTCGCCACCCGCCACGGAGTCGACGAGCCAGAAGTTCGGCGGGCTGAGCAACCGCGGGGCGCCCACCCGGGCCACCGGGGTCTTCGACCACGTCGCTCTCAGCGGCACGGAGTCCGGGGACGCGGCGTGGCACGGCGAGCAGATGGGCGGACCCGCCGATGACTTCGCGTCGGACGGCACGTTCCGCCGGGCGGACGACACGTTCACCGTCACCGGGTCCGGCGACATCGCACCGGCCGTGGGCGGCCCCATGACCGCGGGCGGTCAGACCATCGAGCGCAGCCTGGCCGGCACGTTCGTCGGGCTGATCCTGGTGATCGTCGTCGGGGTGACGTTCATCACCGCGGAGTACCGGCGCGGACTGATCCGCACCACCCTCATGGCGAGCCCGCGGCGGGGCAGGGCGCCGGCCGCGAAAGCCGTCGTCCTCGCCGCCGTGACCTTTGCGGCCGGGCTGCCCGCCGCGGCGGCGGCGGTGCTGCTCGGTGAATGGCTGGTGCGCCCCGGCGGCTTCGACTTCCCGGTCGGCTCGCTCACGGAGCTGCGGGTGGTCGCCGGTACGGCGGCCCTGCTCGCGGTCACCGCGGTGCTCGCCATGGCCGTCGGCACCGTACTGCGGCGCAGCGCCGGGGCGGTCACCCTGGTGTTCGCGGCGATCGTCCTGCCGTACATCCTCGCGACCGCCTCGATCCTGCCCGCGGGGCCCTCGCAGTGGCTCCTGCGTGTCACCCCGGCAGCGGGCTTCGCCATTCAGCAGAACATGCCGCAGTACGCGCAGGTGGACAGCGACTACACACCGGCCTTCGGCTACTTCCCGCTGCCGCCCTGGGGCGGATTCGCGGTGCTGTGCGGGTGGACGGCTGTCGCGCTGGGCGCGGCGGTGTTCATGATGCGCCGGAGGGACGCATGAAGCAGACCCTGCACGCGGAGTGGACGAAGCTGCGCACCGTGACGGCCCCGGGGTGGCTGCTCCTTGCCCTTGTCGTGCTCACGGTGGCGGTCAGTGCCGCGACGGCTGCCGCCGCCGAGTGCCCGTCGACGGGCTGTCACCAGGACGTCGCCAGGCTCAGTCTGGCCGGGATCCATGTGGGGCAGACGGTCGTCGCCGTCCTGGCCGTGCTGGTGATCAGCGGCGAGTACAGCACGGGGATGATGCGCACGACGCTGATGGCGACACCGCGCCGGTCCACGGTCCTGGCCGCGAAGTCGGTCGTCCTCACAGGGGTGGTGCTGGTCGCCGGGGCGGTCGCGGTGTTCGGATGCCTGCTGGCGGCGGGGCTGATCCTGCCGGGCAACGGTTTCACGACGGCGCAGGGCCAGGCGATGCCGGCCCCGGCCGACGGTCCGACGCTGCGCGCGGCGGCCGGGTCGGTGCTGTACCTGGTGCTGATCGCCCTGCTGGCCCTCGGCACCGCCACCGCGGTCCGGGACCCGGCGGCGGCGGTCGGCGTCGTACTCGGCCTGCTCTTCGTCCTCCCGATCCTCACGCAGCTGGTCACCGACCCGGACTGGCACCGTCACCTGCAGCAGATCGCCCCGATGACGGCGGGGCTCGCCATTCAGTCGACGACCGGTGCCGACAGCCTGCCCATCGGGCCGTGGGCAGGGCTGGGAGTGCTCGCGGGATGGGCCGTGGCCGCGCTCCTGGGAGGGGGACTGGTCCTGAGGCTTCGGGACGTGTGAGCCCCCGGCGCCGGACCGGCTACGCCACCTCGCGCGCCACCGGTGCCCGGCGGCACCGCCCTGCCGCAGCCGCCGCCAGGCGCCCGAGCGCCTCCTGCTTCCCGCAGGGGTGAGCGCCCAGCGCCGTCTGCCGTGCCACGATCCGCCGCTCCGCGCGCATCAGCCGCCACCCCCGTCGCAGCAGGAACGGCACGGACTTGCGGCCCTCGCGCAGATCCCGCAGCAGCCGGCGCCGGAACGTCGTCGTCGGGCGGCCGCGCAGGCACAGCGCGTCCGCCAGGACACCCAGTTCCTGGCATCGCTCGACTATGTCCGCCGCGAAGACGCCCTCGGCCACGAAAAGCGGCGTCCGCTCGATGTGGAGCGCCTCGCGGTCGATCCGGGAGCTGGTGGCGATGTCGTACACCGGGACGTTCGTACGCCCCGTGCGGCACAGCTCCGTGATGGCGGCGACCGCCGCGTCCGCGTCCCAGGACTGTGCGGAGTCCCAGTCGATGTCCGAACTGCCCGGGACCAGCGGCAGTGTGGGGTCGTCGCCCTCCTTGTAGAAGTCGTCCAGGCGCAGCACCGGGAGGTCGGTGCGGGCGGCCAGGGAGGACTTGCCGGAGCCGGAGGGGCCCGCGAGCAGCACGACGCGGGTCGGGATCGGTTGGGAACTCACAGGACACGAGTGTGAGGCATCGTCCCGCGCAGGGGATCCCCCGGTGCCCGTGTTGGTATCCAGCATCACACCTCAACTACTCTACGCGTACAGATGATTACTCGATCGGTATCGATCAGGTGGGAATTCCATGGCACGTCATGCACTTTCCAGGTCCCGGCGCCGCGCGCTGCTGCGCGCAGGTCTGACCGTCACCGCGATGGGCGCCGCGCTCGGTGCGGGGGGTGCGGCGGCCCACGCGGCGCCGCTGCCCATCGCTCCGGCCTCGGGCGCCGACAGCAGTCTCGACGCGGTCGGTGAGGCGACTGGGGGCGCGGTGACCGGGGCGCTCGGGCACGGGGTCTCTCCGGTCACGAACCTTCAGCTCGACCCGCTGGCCAAGACGGGTGTGGACCCGCTGGCCAACGGGGTGGGGACACAGATCGGCGACTTCAAGCCGGTCACCACGGGCATCGTCACCGAACCGCTGAGCGGCGGTGGTGCGCTGAACGACCTGCCGTTGGTGGGGCAGGTGACGGGGCCGGCGCACGGCTGATCCCCGCACACAGGGCTGCGGCCCGCCCCTCCGCAGTGTTGCCGGAGGGGCGGGCCGCAGTCGCGTCGGTCAGTAGGAGGAACCCGAGACGCCGAGCGCGCCCGTGGGGTGCCAGACCGTCTTGGTCTCCAGGAAGGCCGTCAGGCGGTGCGTGCCCGGGTCGGCCGACCAGTCGTCTCCGTCCACAGCCTGTGGACGATCGGAGCTCTGCGCTTCCTTCTCGGGGTGGTGGCGGGAGACGGGTGGGCGGAGAACTCGCTTCAGGTTGTCCGCTGCCGCGATCTCCAGCTCCTTCGCCAGATCGGCGTCGGCGCCCGTGAGATCGATCGCGTTCACGTCCTGGTGGGACGCGAGCGGGGCCGCGAGCTCCGCCGTCTTCCCGGACAGGATGTTCACCACACCGCCCGGCAGGTCGGAGGTGGCCAGCACCTCGCCCAGGGACAGCGCCGGGAGCGGGGCGTCGGCGGACGCGATGACGACCGCCGTGTTGCCGGTCGCGATCACCGGCGCGACGACGGAGACCAGGCCCAGGAACGACGACTTCTGCGGCGCGACGACCGCGACCACGCCCGTCGGCTCGGGCGTGGACAGGTTGAAGAACGGGCCCGCGACCGGGTTCGCCCCGCCCACGATCTGGCCGATCTTGTCGGTCCAGCCCGCGTACCAGACCCAGCGGTCGATCGCCGCGTCCACGACGGCCGCCGCCTTGGACTTCGACAGCCCTTCCGCGTCCGCCACTTCCCGTACGAACTGGTGCTTGCGGCCCTCCAGCATCTCCGCGATGCGGTAGAGGATCTGGCCGCGGTTGTACGCCGTCGCGCCCGACCAGCCGCCGAACGCCTTGCGGGCAGCCACGACCGCGTCCCGTGCGTCCTTGCGGGAGGCCTGCGGGGCGTTCGCCAGCCACGTGCCCTTGCCCGCCGCGTCAGCGGCAGATGTCTTCGCCGTCACCTCGTACACCCGGCCGCTCTCGGAGCGGGGGAACTTGCCCCCGACGTACAGCTTGTAGGTCTTGAAGACACTCAGACGGTTATCGGACATCGAGGTACGCCTCCAGGCCGTGACGGCCGCCTTCGCGGCCGAAGCCCGACTCCTTGTAACCGCCGAACGGCGAGGTCGGGTCGAACTTGTTGAACGTGTTGGCCCAGACGACGCCCGCCCGGAGCTTGTTCGCCACCGCGAGGATGCGGGAGCCCTTCTCCGTCCAGATGCCGGCCGACAGGCCGTACTGGCTGTTGTTGGCCTTGGCGACCGCCTCGTCCGGTGTACGGAACGACAGGACGGACAGCACCGGGCCGAAGATCTCGTCGCGGGCGATGGTGTGCGCCTGGGTGACGTTCGTGAACAGCGTCGGGGCGAACCAGTAGCCGGACGACGGGAGATCGCAGGGGGCCGACCAGCGTTCGGCGCCCTCCGCCTCGCCCGTCTCGACCAGCGCCGTGATCCGGGAGAGCTGCTCCTGGGAGTTGATCGCGCCGATGTCGGTGTTCTTGTCCAGCGGGTCGCCGAGGCGCAGCGTGGACAGCCGGCGCTTCAAGGAGTCCAGCAACTCGTCCTGGATCGACTCCTGGACGAGGAGGCGCGAGCCCGCGCAGCAGACCTGGCCCTGGTTGAAGAAGATGCCGGTGACGATGCCTTCGACGGCCTGGTCGATCGGGGCGTCGTCGAAGACGATGTTCGCGCCCTTGCCGCCCAGCTCCAGGGTGACCTTCTTGTCCGTACCGGCGACCTGGCGGGCGATCGCCTTGCCGACCGCCGTCGAGCCGGTGAAGGCGACCTTGTCGACGTCCGGGTGCTGGACGAGGGCCGCGCCCGCGTCCCCGTACCCGGTGAGGATGTTCACGACACCCTTCGGCAGGCCCGCCTGGCGGCAGATGTCCGCGAAGAAGAGCGCGGAGAGCGGGGTCGTCTCGGCGGGCTTCAGGACCACGGTGTTGCCGGTGGCGAGCGCCGGGGCGATCTTCCAGGCCAGCATCAGCAGCGGGAAGTTCCACGGGATGACCTGGCCCGCGACGCCGAGCGGGCGGGGGTTCGCGCCGTAGCCCGCGTGGTCGAGCTTGTCGGCCCAGCCCGCGTAGTAGAAGAAGTGCGCCGCGACCAGCGGGAGGTCCGCGTCGCGGGTCTCCTTGATCGGCTTGCCGTTGTCGAGGGTTTCGAGGACGGCGAGCTCGCGGGAGCGCTCCTGAATGATCCGGGCGATCCGGAACAGGTACTTGGCACGCTCGGAGCCCGGCAGCGCCGACCACTTCTCGAACGCCTTGCGGGCCGCCTTCACGGCCCGGTCGACGTCCGCGGCGCCGGCCTGCGCGACCTCGGAGAGGACCTCCTCGGACGACGGGGAGACCGTCTTGAAGACCTTGCCGTCGGCCGCGTCGGTGAACTCGCCGTCGATGAACAGGCCGTACGACGGTGCGATGTCGACGACCGACCGCGACTCGGGGGCGGGTGCGTACTCGAATGCAGATGCCATGGGGATCAGTCCACCGTCACGTAATCGGGGCCGGAGTAACGGCCGGTGCTGAGCTTCTGACGCTGCATCAGCAGGTCGTTCAGCAGGCTGGAGGCGCCGAAGCGGAACCAGTGGTTGTCCAGCCAGTCCTCGCCGACGGTCTCGTTGACCAGGACGAGGAACTTGATCGCGTCCTTGGAAGTGCGGATGCCGCCGGCGGGCTTCACGCCGATCTGCACCCCGGTCTGCTCCCGGAAGTCGCGCACGGCCTCCAGCATCAGCAGGGTGTTCGCGGGCGTGGCGTTGGTCCCGACCTTGCCGGTCGACGTCTTGATGAAGTCCGCGCCCGCCAGCATGCCGAGCCAGGAGGCGCGGCGGATGTTGTCGTAGGTGGACAGCTCGCCGGTCTCGAAGATGACCTTGAGGCGGGCGTCGGTGCCGTCGGCACGGGCGCACTCGGCCTTTACGGCGAGGATCTCCTCGTACACCTTGAGGTAGTGGCCGGAGAGGAAGGCGCCCCGGTCGATCACCATGTCGATCTCGTCGGCCCCGGCGGCCACGGCGTCGCGGACGTCCGCGAGCTTCACGTCGAGCGCGGCGCGCCCGGCGGGGAAGGCCGTCGCGACGGACGCCACCTTCACGCCGGAACCGGCCAGCGCGGCAGCGGCCGTCGCCGCCATGTCGGGATAGACGCAGACCGCGGCGGTGTGCGGGGTCGTGCGGTCGGTCGGGTCGGGATTGACGGCCTTGGCGGCGAGAGCCCGGACCTTGCCCGGGGTGTCCGCGCCTTCCAGCGTCGTCAGGTCGATCATCGAGATGGCGAGGTCGATGGCGTACGCCTTGGCCGTCGTCTTGATCGAACGGGTTCCGAGGGACGCGGCGCGCGCTTCGAGGCCGACGGCGTCGACGCCGGGCAGCCCGTGCAGGAAGCGGCGCAGCGCACCGTCGGACGCGGTGGCGTCGGAGAATGCGGGTGCAGTGGTGGGCATGGTCACCAGATGAGCATATCTACGCGCGTAGCGGCCTGTACAGGGGGGAGGGGTTACCGGCGTGGAGCGCAGTGCCCGTGCGGGTGCGGGGTGGCCGCTCCGGCAGGGCTCCCGCACGTCAGGCAGAATCGGCCTCATGACGAGTCCCACACCTCCCACCGAGCCGACCTACGCCGACCGGACCTTCCGGTCGCCCGCCGGGATGGTGGGCGGCGCCCTGCTGATCCTGCTGGTCGGCTGGCTCGGCGTGGATGCCCTGATCAGGGGTGACGGGCGGACGCCGTGGCTCGCCCTGGCCGGACTGCTGACGGCCGTGCCACTGATCGTCGCGTTCACGCTGCGACCGGTCGTGTCGGTGAACAAGGAGCGGATCCGGATCCGTAACCCGTTCCGGACGATCACGGCGCCGTGGCCGGCGGTCGCGGACGTGCGGGCCGGGTACTCCACCGAGCTGTTCACCCAGGACGGCGCGAAGTACCAGCTGTGGGCGGTGCCGGTGTCGCTGCGGCAGCGCAAGAAGGCGGCACGGCAGCAGTCGCGCCAGTCGCAGGACGATCCGTACCGGCGCACGTCGGTGCATGCGGATGTGCGGGACACGAAGGCGCGGATTGCTGGGGCGGACCAGGCAGTGGCGGATCTGCGCGAGATGGCTGAGCAGGGTGGGGGCGGCGCGGGTGGCGCCGGTGGCGCCGAGGCGGTCGTCGTGCGGTGGGCGTACGAGGTGATTGCGCCGTCGGTCGCAGGGGCTGTGCTGCTGGTGGTACTGCTGGCGCTGGGCTGAGAGCCTGTCGGGTGACCTCTGATCGGGCGGCCACGCCCTGGCACGCGCGCTTCCCGCGTTGCCGAAATATCCTCGTAGCTCCTTCCCCGAGCTCTCAGCTTCGTTCGAGCAGGGGAGACCCCATCCGAGGACATCCCGCCGCCTTGGAATCGCACGCACCAGACCGCGTCCGCTATCCGATCGAAGGTCACCCGACAGGCTCTGAGGGCTGTCCTGCTCATCGCCGGCGGGCGCACGACGACAGTTGCCCTTGAGACGGACCACCGGGTGAGCACCAGCCGCCCGAGCAGGCGTACGGCGGCGCAGTCGGCCAGGGCGGGCGCGGCGTCCGGGACCGCAGGGCCCGGCCCTCTGCGCCACCGCCTCCCGTGGCCGGCGGCTGCGCGGCACGGGAGGTGGGGACAATCGGGACAGCGGGGACGGCTCGGTGCGGGGACACCGGGCCAACCCTTTCCCGGCCAGAGCCGATGACCGGGAAGGCGGCGGAAGGCTGCGGCAACTGACGTACCCGATTCCTCCGCACGTACGAAGGGGCGCTTGTGCTCAGATGCCGGCGGCCGCCGACAGATCCCTCGTGATCCCCGCGAGGAGTTCGGCGCCCTTGGCCCGCGCGGTGGGCAGGTCGTCCGCCGAACCGACCGGCACCACGACCTCCAGGTAGCACTTGAGCTTCGGCTCGGTGCCGCTCGGCCGGACGATCACCCGGGCACCCTCCAGGTGGTAGCGGAGTCCGTCGGTGGGCGGCAACTGTTCCGTGCCCTCCGACAGATCCTCGGCCGAGGTGACGGCGAGCCCCGCGAGCGCGGTCGGCGGGGCCTCGCGCAGCCGCCGCATGGCGTCCGCGATGACCGACAGGTCCTCCACCCGGACCGAGAGCTGGTCGGTGGCGTGCAGCCCGTGCTCGACCGCGATGTCGTCGAGGAGATCGAGGAGCGTGCGCCCCTGCTCCTTGAGCACGGAGGCCAGCTCGGCGACGAGCAGTGCGGCCGTGATGCCGTCCTTGTCACGTACGCCGTCGGGGTCGACGCAGTAGCCGAGCGCCTCCTCGTACCCGTACCGCAGGCCGTCGACGCGGGCGATCCACTTGAAGCCGGTCAGCGTCTCCTCGTACCCGTTCCCCGCCTTCTCGGCGATCCGGCCGAGCAGCGACGACGACACGATCGACTCGGCGAAGACACCGGTGGCACCGCGGGCGACCAGATGGGCGGCGAGCAGCGCGCCGACCTCGTCGCCGCGCAGCATCCGCCAGCCGCCGTCCGCGGACGGGTCCGGGACGGCGACGGCGCAGCGGTCCGCGTCCGGGTCATTGGCGATGACGATGTCCGGGTGCGCGCGCCGGGCGGTGGCGAACGCGAGATCCATCGCCCCCGGCTCCTCCGGGTTCGGGAACGCGACGGTGGGGAACGCCGGGTCGGGCTCGGCCTGCTCGGCGACGAGTACCGGCTCCGGGAACCCGGCGCGGGCGAAGGCTGCGGTCAGGACGGACGTGCCGACACCGTGCATGGCGGTGTACACGACCTGGGCGGTACGCGGGGACCCGGCGTCGAGCACCGCGTCCGTGCGGGCCAGATAGGCGTCCAGGACCTCGTCGCCGAGGATCTCCCAGCCGCTCTCCGGCCGGTCCACGCCGGCCAGCGGGCCGACCGCGGCGATCGCGTCGGCGATCTCCCCGTCCGCCGGGGGCACGATCTGCGAGCCGTCGCCCAGATAGACCTTGTAGCCGTTGTCGCGCGGCGGATTGTGGCTCGCGGTCACCTCGACGCCCGCGACGGCGCCCAGGTGACGTATCGCATACGCCAGGACGGGGGTCGGGAGCGGGCGGGGGAGGACCGCCGCGCGCAGACCCGCACCCGTCATCACGGCCGCGGTGTCGCGGGCGAAGTCGGCGGACTTGTACCGGGCGTCGTACCCGATGACGACCGTGCCGTCGGTCTGCCCCTTCGCCTTCAGATAGGCGGCGAGCCCGGCGGCGGCGCGGATGACGACGGACCGGTTCATCCGCATCGGACCGGCCCCCAGCTCACCGCGGAGCCCGGCGGTACCGAACTGCAGCGTGCCGGCGAACCGTGCGGCGAGCGCGTCGAGGTCCTCGGCGTCGATGAGCTTGGCGAGCTCGTCGCGGGTCTCGGGGTCGGGGTCCTCGGCGAGCCAGGTCCTGGCCTGCGTGATGAGGTCCTGCTGCACGGTGTCCGCCTTTCTGCGGGGTGAGGTGTTTTCCGGGTGCGGGTGGGTGGCACGCCGCGCGGGGCCGTCCCGGGCGGCAGAAACCGCCCGCCGCAGGGCGACGCCCGGTCAGATGCGCTCGAGCACCCGCGCGAGCAACGACCCCATCCGGGTCGCCGAGTCCCGTCCTGCCTGCAGTACCTCTTCGTGGTTCAGCGGCTCCCCGCTCAGCCCGGCAGCCAGATTCGTGACGAGCGAGATGCCCAGCACCTCCGCCCCCGCCTCCCGCGCGGCAATGGCTTCGAGCACCGTGGACATGCCGACCAGGTCGCCGCCCATCACCCGGACCATGTTGATCTCGGCCGGGGTCTCGTAGTGCGGGCCGGGGAACTGCACGTACACGCCCTCTTCGAGGGTGTCGTCGACCTCCTTGCACAGCGCGCGCAGCCGCGGCGAGTACAGGTCGGTCAGGTCGACGAAGTTGGCGCCGACGATCGGGGACGCCGCGGTCAGGTTGATGTGGTCGCTGATCAGGACCGGCTGCCCGGGGCGCATGCCCTCGCGCAGACCGCCGCAGCCGTTCGTCAGGACGACGGTCTTGCAGCCCGCGGCGACAGCGGTACGGACCCCGTGCGCGACGGCGGCGACGCCGCGGCCCTCGTAGAAGTGCGTGCGGCCGAGGAAGACCAGGGCGCGCTTCTCGCCGAGCCGGTACGAGCGGATCGTGCCGCCGTGGCCCTGGACGGCGGGTGCCGGGAAGCCGGGAAGTTCGGTCACCGGGAACTCGGCCTCCGGAGTGCCGAGCGCGTCGCCCGCAGGTGCCCAGCCGGAACCCATCACGAGGGCGACGTCGTGGGTCTCGGCACCGGTCAGCTCGCGCAGGCGGGCAGCGGCGTCGGCAGCGGCGGCGTGCGGGTCGCCCTGGATGTTGTCCGGAATAACAGATGCGTTCACGCGGATGAGGGTAGCCGGTGATTCCCTACGCGCGTAGATGCCCCTGCGTAGAGTCTCCACGCGACTCTTTGTACTTTCACACAGAACCGGGCAGCGGCGCGGCCTCAGCAGGGGTGTTTGCGCAGCTCCATCACATAGTCGTGCGGTGCGCCCGCCGACTCGGCGGCGTCCGCGATCTCGCCCAGGTAGCGGGCGGACGGCAGCCCGCCCTCGTACCCGTTCAGCACGTACATCCAGGCCGGCTCCTCGCCGTCCAGGGTGTGCACCCGGACCCGCATCCGCCGGTAGATGTCGAGGCCGACACCCTCCCAGCGGTCCATGGAGTCCTCGTCCATCGGTGCGATGTCGTACAGCGCCACGAAGACCTGCGAGCGCGGCGCCTCCACCACTGTGGCCAGCGCGCCTTCCCAGCCCATCTGCTCCCCGCCGAAGGTCAGCCGCCAGCCGTTGAGCCAGCCCGTGCCGCGCAGCGGGGAATGCGGTGCGCGGCGCGTCATCAGCCGCGCGTCGAGGTTGCCGGCGTACGCGGCGTAGAGCGACATGGGGTCGAGGGTACGGGAGGTGACCCCAGGAGCGGCGATTCCTGTGAGGAAGACCCCGGCGGCGCCTCCGAGGAGAACCCGTGGAGGCCTCGGTGAGGGGTCCTCGCCGCGCCCCTTTCGCCGTCCTGGCTCCCGTATGGAGGGCCCCGGGGCGAAGCATGTTGGCGCGTGCGGGACAATGGAGTACGTACTGCATACCCCCGGGGTGATCCCCCGGACCCCCGGCCGGGGCGGCAGACGGCCGCGGGATGACATACGCGAGGCGGACTTTTTGTGACCCGGATCGTGATCATCGGCGGCGGACCCGGCGGCTACGAGGCGGCACTGGTGGGCGCCCAGCTCGGCGCGGAGGTGACCGTCGTCGACTGCGACGGCCTCGGCGGCGCGTCGGTACTCACCGACTGCGTGCCCTCCAAGACCCTGATCGCGACGGCAGAGGTGATGACCACCTTCGACTCTTCGTACGAGGAGTTGGGCATCATCGTCGCCGACGACACGCCGCACATCGAGCAGGCGGCGCGAGTGGTCGGCGTCGACCTCGGCAAGGTCAACCGACGGGTGAAGCGCCTGGCGCTCGCCCAGTCCCACGACATCACCGCCTCCGTCACCCGTGCGGGGGCCCGGGTGATGCGTGGCCGCGGGCGTCTGGAGGGCCTCCAGGCCGCCGACGGCTCCCGCACGGTCGTCGTGACCGCGGCCGACGGTACGGAGGAGAGGCTCACCGCCGACGCCGTGCTGATCGCGACCGGCGGCCACCCCCGGGAGATCCCGGACGCGCTCCCCGACGGCGAGCGCATTCTGAACTGGACCCAGGTCTACGACCTCGACGAGCTCCCCGAGGAGCTCATCGTGGTCGGCTCCGGTGTCACCGGTGCCGAGTTCGCCGGCGCCTACCAGGCACTCGGCTCCCGCGTCACGCTCGTCTCGTCCCGCGACCGGGTGCTGCCGGGCGAGGACCCGGACGCAGCCGCCGTGCTGGAGGACGTCTTCCGGCGCCGCGGCATGAACGTCATGGCGCGCTCGCGCGCCCAGGCGGCGAAGCGGGTCGGCGACCGGGTCGAGGTCACCCTCGCCGACGGCCGCGTGATCACCGGTTCGCACTGTCTGATGGCGGTCGGCGCGATCCCGAACAGCGCGGGCATGGGACTGGAGGAGGCCGGGGTCCGGCTCAAGGATTCCGGCCACATCTGGACCGACAAGGTCTCCCGCACCAGCGCCCCCGGCGTGTACGCGGCCGGCGACGTCACCGGCATCTTCGCCCTGGCCTCGGTCGCCGCGATGCAGGGCCGGATCGCGATGTACCACTTCCTCGGTGACGCGGTGGCCCCGCTGAATCTGAAGACCGTCTCCTCGAACGTCTTCACCGACCCGGAGATCGCCACCGTCGGCTACACGCAGGCGGACGTCGACTCCGGCGCGATCGACGCACGTGTGGTGAAGCTGCCGCTGCTGCGCAACCCGCGCGCCAAGATGCAGGGCATCCGGGACGGCTTCGTCAAGATCCTCTGCCGGCCCGGCACCGGCATCGTGGTCGGCGGCTGTGTCGTCGCGCCGCGGGCCAGCGAGCTGATCCACCCCATCTCGATCGCGGTGGACAACAATCTGACGGTGGAACAGATCGCAAACGCTTTCACTGTGTACCCGTCCCTGTCGGGATCGATCGCAGAAGTGGCACGGCAGTTGCACACCCGGAAGCGGGCCGGCGAGGCGTAGGAACCCGGCATTCCCCGGCAACCCCTGGCAACTCAGGCGAGCGGGAGGCCGTCGGACGATCAGCAGGGAACAACATCGGGGCCGCCTATATCACTTGGCGGCCCCTTGTGTGTACAACTTCTGTTATTCGGCGCAAACTGCTGAAAACTCTCGGGTGGTCACGTTACTGTCAGTTTCGTGTTCGCTGCAGAACGTCGTCAGTTGATCCTCGAAATGGTGCGCGCCAACGGGGCGGTATCGCTCCGTGAGCTCGCCCGCGTCGTCCAGACCTCCGAAGTGACCGTACGGCGGGACGTGCGGGCACTGGAGGCAGAAGGACTCCTCGACCGCCGGCACGGCGGTGCGGTTTTGCCGGGCGGTTTTACGCGGGAGTCCGGCTTTCCGCAGAAATCCCATCTCGCCACCGCGGAGAAGACGGCCATCGCCGACCTGGCCGCCGGTCTCGTCGAAGAGGGCGAGGCCATTGTGGTCGGAGCAGGCACGACCACGCAGGAGCTGGCCCGCCGGCTCGCGCGGATCCCCGGCCTGACCGTCGTCACCAACTCACTGCTGGTCGCCCAGGCGTTGGCCCACGCCAACCGGGTGGAGGTGGTGATGACCGGAGGCACCCTGCGCGGTTCCAACTACGCCCTGGTGGGCAGCGGTGCGGAGCAGTCGCTCCAGGGGCTGCGGGTGTCGCGCGCGTTCCTGTCCGGGAGCGGACTCACCGCGGAACGGGGGCTGTCCACGTCCAACATGCTCTCGGCGAGCGTCGACCGGGCGTTGGTGCAGGCCGCCGCGGAGGTGGTGGTCCTGGCGGACCACACCAAGCTCGGCTCCGACACGATGTTCCAGACGGTGCCCACGGACCTGATCACCCGTCTGGTGACGGACGAACCTCAGGCCCACGACGAGCGGTCCGCCACCGAGTTGCAGGCGCTGGCCGACCAGGGCGTACAGATCGTGGTGGCCGGGGCGGGGATGGGGCCGGTCGGGGCCGACTCCCACTCGTCGGGGCGCCAGGCGCGCCGCGACATGCCCCTGCCCGGTCAGCGGCGCACGCATGGCGGTCCGGGGCCACAACTGCGCAGCGCGGCTTCGGCCCTGACGGACCAGTCCCCGGGCGACCGGGCTCGCGTGGCGGACCTCCGGCGCCGCTGAGAGTGCCCGGCAGTAGGCTTCGCGGCGTCGCCCGCGCTGCCTACTGCCGGGCACTCTGAGAGCCTGTCGGGGCGCTGCCCCGAACCCCAGCGCTCAAGTGCCGGACGGGCTTGATGGGGCCGACGGAACCCGGCCCCTCAGGCGATTGAGGAGCAGTCTCAGCCCGTCGCCGCCCGCGGCCCCTTCAGCCCCTGCAACGTCAGCGTCAGCAGTCGCCCGGCCAGCGCCGGATCCTCCGGCGCCTGCTCCGCCGCCAGCGCGATCGCATTCGTCAGCTGCATCAGGTCGCCGATCGACACGTCCGCCCGTACCGTCCCAGTCGCCTGCGCCCGTGCGAGCAGCCGTGCCCCCGCCTCGCGCAGCGGCACGTTGCAGTCGGACAGGGCCGAAGTCTCGTCCCGCGACGTCGACATGAGTGCCTGCGCGAGCCCGCGGTACTCACCCGCATGGGTGATGATCGCGCCGAGCCAGTCCACCAGGCCCCCGCACGGATCGGCCTTCGCCAGGTCGTGGGAGCGGGCGAGCAGTGAGGCGACTGCTTCCTGGAACACTGCGCTCATCAGCGCGTGCCGGTTCGGGAAGTGCCGGTACAGCGTGCCGATCCCCACGCCCGCCCGGCGCGCGATGTCCTCCAGCGAGGCATCGGTGCCGTGCTCCGCGAACGCCGTACGGGCCTCGCACAGCAACCGGTCGTAGTTGCGCCGCGCGTCGGCGCGCATGGGCCGGCCCGGCGTCTGTGCCGTGCTCATCGCCATTGCGCAGTCCTCCCTTCTTCCGCCCCCGGGGTCCAGGATGCCATTGCGTAGACGTAGGCCTCCTCCCATGGTCGGGGCCGGACCGGAACCCGCCGCGACACCGGGACGGAGCCGGCAGACGACAAGGGCCCCTGCGGAGTCGTTCGTACGACTCCGCAGGGGCCCCGGCACGGATCGGCGGATCAGTCCTTGATCTCGCAGATCACGGCGCCGGACGAGACCGAGCCGCCGACCTCGGCGGTCAGACCCTTGATCGTTCCGGCGCGGTGGGCGTTGAGGGGCTGTTCCATCTTCATGGCTTCGAGGACGACGATCAGGTCGCCTTCCTGGACCTGCTGGCCCTCCTCGACGGCGATCTTGACGATGGTGCCCTGCATGGGTGAGGCGAGGGTGTCGCCGGAGACCGCGGAGCCGGTCTTCTTCGCCGCGCGGCGCTTGGGCTTGGCGCCCGCGGCGAGTCCGGTGCGGGCCAGGCTCATGCCCAGCGAGGAGGGCAGGGAGACCTCGAGACGCTTGCCGCCGACCTCGACGACGACCGTCTCGCGGCCCGTGTCCTCCTCCGCCTCCGCGTCGGCGGGAGCGGCGAAGGGCTTGATCTCGTTGACGAACTCGGTCTCGATCCAGCGGGTGTGGACGCGGAACGGGTCGCTGGTGAACGCCGGGTCGGTGACGACCGCGCGGTGGAACGGGATCGCGGTGGCCATGCCCTCGACGTTGAACTCGGCCAGCGCGCGCGCCGCCCGCTGCAGCGCCTGCTCACGCGTGGCACCGGTCACGATGAGTTTGGCCAGCAGCGAGTCCCACGCCGGACCGATCACCGAGCCGGACTCGACGCCCGCGTCCAGGCGGACACCCGGACCGGTCGGCGGGGCGAACACCGTCACCGTGCCCGGGGCGGGCAGGAAGCCGCGGCCCGGGTCCTCACCGTTGATCCGGAACTCGAACGAGTGCCCGCGCACCGCCGGGTCGTCGTAACCGAGCTTCTCGCCGTCCGCGATCCGGAACATCTCCCGGACCAGGTCGATACCGCTGACCTCCTCGGTCACCGGGTGCTCGACCTGCAGACGGGTGTTGACCTCCAGGAACGAGATCGTGCCGTCCACACCGACCAGGAACTCCACGGTCCCCGCACCGACGTACCCGGCCTCCTTCAGGATCGCCTTCGACGCCGCGTACAGCTCCGCGTTCTGCGCCTGGGACAGGAACGGCGCGGGAGCCTCCTCCACCAGCTTCTGGTGACGGCGCTGCAGCGAGCAGTCACGCGTCGACACGACGACGACGTTGCCGTGGGAGTCGGCCAGGCACTGCGTCTCCACATGCCGCGGCTTGTCGAGGTAGCGCTCCACGAAGCACTCCCCGCGCCCGAACGCCGCGACCGCCTCACGGACCGCGGAGTCGTACAGCTCCGGGATCTCCTCCAACGTCCGGGCCACCTTCAGCCCGCGACCGCCACCGCCGAACGCCGCCTTGATCGCGATCGGCAGCCCGTGCTGCTCGGCGAACTCCACAACCTCCGCGGAACCCGACACCGGGTCCGGGGTGCCGGCGACCAGCGGCGCACCGGCACGCTGCGCGATGTGCCGGGCGGCGACCTTGTCGCCCAGGTCGCGGATCGCCTGCGGCGGCGGACCGATCCAGGTCAGCCCGGCGTCCAGCACGGCCTGGGCGAACTCGGCGTTCTCCGACAGGAAGCCGTAGCCCGGGTGGATCGCGTCCGCCCCCGAGTCCTTGGCAGCCTGCAGCACCTTGGCCATGTCCAGATAGCTGGCGGCCGGGGTGTCACCGCCCAGAGCGAATGCCTCGTCGGCCGCACGCACATGCAGAGCGTCCCGGTCCGGGTCGGCGTAGACGGCCACGCTCCCGATCCCGGCATCCCGGCATGCCCGAGCAACACGGACAGCAATTTCGCCACGATTGGCGATGAGCACCTTGCGCACGATGGCTCCCTCCTTGAAACAAGCTGAGTTTAGGGACTACCGACACGGCCTTACGACCCGTCCCCATTGGTGAGCTTGCCCACACGGAGCGTGATTCGAGGCCTGCTCGAAGCGCGAAATCCCTTGTGGCACCACGGTACGCCGGGTTTCATGACCGCACAGTAGCCACGAGGTGTGGTCCAGGTCTCTGTTCGCAGGAACGACAGCTCCTGGCGTTTCTTTGTGGAATACCTACTAACGGGCGGGGTTTTCTTTGCGCGACGCACGAGGGGCGCGACAACGCGGAGTCCGTGTGCCGAGTGTGATCCATGTCCGGGTGCGGAAAGAGGCAGGCAGGGCGGTCTGAACTCTTGTCCGAAGGATTACCCGTTAGTAGGGTCCGCGCTATCGCACGTACTGCAGGTAACAGGGGGTGAGCGCCGTGGTGCGCAGACCGGTGGCTTTCGTGGCCGCGATCGTGCTGTTCGTGGAAGCCGCGGGCATGGTGCTCGTCAACGGCATCCTGGCGACGGTCGTCGACAACCAGGAGATGTCGCTGGCCGGACTCGATCCCGCCGCCATGTCCGCCGGAGCATGGGCGATGGGCGGCGTCGCCGGCCTCTATCTGCTGCTGTGCGGTCTCGTCCTGCTGCTGACCGGCATCCGTGACCGGGCCCTCGGCCGGGTCGGCCGGTTCGCCCTGATCAGCTGCGCCGTGGTGCACGGGGTGCTGGGCGCGCTGACCGTGGGGCTGGTCGGCTGGGCCGCGTTCGCCTTCATGATGGTCGTGCTCGGACTGATCGTGCTGACTCTGGTGGCGTACGGGACCGTGCGCGAGAAGCGTGACGGCGAGGCGGACGGGAACGGCGGCGACGCCGAAGAGGGCGCTCCGGCGCCCGCGTGACCCGCCCGCGCGCGTCAGACCCACAAGTCGGTGACGGAGAAACCCAGTTCGCCCAGGAGCCGGCGCAGCAGCGGCAGCGAGAGCCCGATGACATTGCCGTGGTCGCCCTCGATGGAGTCGACGAACGGTGCCGAGCGCCCGTCCAGTGTGAAGGCGCCCGCGACATGGAGCGGCTCGCCCGAGGCGACGTAGGCGGCGATCTCGGCATCCGTGGGCTCACCGAACCGGACGACGGTGGACGCCGTCGCGGACGCCGTACGCCCGGTCGCCGTGTCGATCACGCTGTGGCCCGTCTGCAGGATCCCGGACCGGCCGCGCATGGACTTCCAGCGGGCGGTGGCGTCCTCGCTGTCGACCGGCTTCCCGAGCGCCTCGCCGTCGAGTTCGAGGACCGAGTCGCACCCGACGACCAGGGCCCCCGCGGCCTCCGGACGGCCGGCCACGGCGGCGGCCTTCGCCTCGGCGAGGACGAGCGCCAGCTCGCCCGGCGTCGGGGCGGTCAGCGCGTCCTCGTCCACACCGCTGACGATCACCTCGGGTGCGAAGCCGGCCTGGCGCAGCAGGCCGAGACGGGCGGGGGAGGCGGAGGCGAGCACGAGACGGCGCTGATCAGTCATACCGGCCATCGTAGAAGGGCCCGGCGCGGCGCAGTACCACGCATCCACGGCCTCGGCGCACGCCACGGCGCCGAGCGCCCACGACTGCGGCACGCGCCGCACCACCGGGCATCCGTCGCCATGAAGCGCGCCGCGGCACCGAGCGCCCACGGCGTCAGCGCGTGCCGAGCGCCAGCATCGCGACGACCATGGCGAGCGCAAGCACCAGCCAGACGCGCCGCATCATGTCCTGGGCGTCGCGCAGCTCTTTCGGGGGCTTGTTCTCGGGGTCGGACCACAGCATGGTCCCGATCCTGCTGCGGCCGCCCCCGCGGCGCCTGAGTACGGGTACTCAGCCGCCCTGGTGCGTACGGACCAGATCGTTCCGCGGCCGCACGGCGGAGGCCCGAACCCCCGTGGCGGGTTTCGGGCCTCCGAGGACACCGTGCGGCCGGACGGCTACCCCGGCCAGTACGTGCGCGCCCAGGCCCGCGGGCCGGGCCGGTGGCGCTCCCGGCGGGCGATGCGGCCCGGGTCGGACCACTGTTCGGGCAGCGCGGGCGCGCCGGACGACACAGCGGCCGTCGCCGCGGCGCGCGCCTGGACCACTGCCAGTGCGGCGGCCAGCTCCTCCGGGGTCGGGTTGCCCCGTACGACCTTGATCATGGTCAGGACCCTTTCTAGAGGGGGATGTTGCCGTGCTTCTTCGGGGGCAGGGATTCCCGCTTCGTGCGCAGCTGGCGCAGCCCCTTCACCACGTGTGCCCGGGTGTCGGACGGCATGATCACCGCGTCCACGTAGCCGCGTTCGGCCGCCACGTACGGGTTGAGCAGCGCGTCCTCGTAGTCGGCGATCAGCTCGGCGCGGGTCGCCTCCTGATCCTCGGCGGCCGCGATCGTGCGGCGGTGCAGGATGTTCACAGCACCCTGCGCGCCCATCACCGCGATCTGTGCGGTCGGCCAGGCGAGGTTGATGTCGGCGCCCAGGTGCTTGGAGCCCATGACGTCGTACGCGCCGCCGAACGCCTTGCGGGTGATCACCGTGATCAGCGGGACGGTCGCCTCCGCGTACGCGTAGATCAGCTTGGCGCCGCGCCGGATGATGCCGCCGTACTCCTGGTCGACGCCGGGCAGGAAGCCGGGGACGTCGACGAAGGTCAGCACGGGCACGTTGAACGCGTCGCAGGTACGGACGAAGCGTGCGGCCTTCTCGCTCGCGTTGATGTCCAGACAGCCCGCGAACTGCATCGGCTGGTTGGCGACGATGCCGACGGGGTAGCCCTCGACACGCCCGAAACCGGTGATGATGTTCGGCGCGAACAGGGCCTGCGTCTCCAGGAACTCGCCGTCGTCCAGCACATGCTCGATGGCGGTGTGCATGTCGTACGGCTGGTTCGCCGAGTCCGGGATGAGGGTGTCGAGCTCACGGTCCTCGTCGGTCACCGTGAGATCCGCCTCCTCCGGGAAGGCGGGCGCCTCGGAGAGGTTGTTCGACGGGAGGTAGGACAGCAGCGACTTGACGTACTCGATGGCGTCCTTCTCGTCCCCCGCCATGTGATGCGCCACACCCGAGGTGGTGTTGTGCGTACGGGCGCCGCCCAGCTCCTCGAAGCCGACGTCCTCACCGGTCACCGTCTTGATGACGTCGGGACCCGTGATGAACATGTGCGAGGTCTGGTCGACCATGACGGTGAAGTCGGTGATCGCGGGGGAGTAGACCGCGCCACCGGCGCACGGTCCGACGATCAGCGAGATCTGCGGGACGACACCCGAGGCGAGCACATTGCGGCGGAAGATCTCGGCGAACAGACCGAGCGCGGCCACACCCTCCTGGATCCGTGCGCCGCCGCCGTCGTTGATGCCGATGACCGGGCAGCCGGTCTTCAGCGCGAAGTCCATCACCTTGACGATTTTCTCACCGTAGACCTCGCCGAGCGAGCCGCCGAAGATGGTGAAGTCCTGCGAATACACGCAGACGGGGCGGCCGTCGACCGTGCCGTAGCCGGTGACGACACCGTCTCCGTACGGGCGGTTCTTCTCGATGCCGAAGTTGGTGGAGCGGTGCCGGGCGAATTCGTCGAGCTCCACGAAGGAGCCCTCGTCGAGCAGGAGATCGACCCGCTCGCGGGCGGTCAACTTGCCCTTGGCGTGCTGCTTTTCGACCGCGCGTGCGGAACCGGCGTGTGTCGCCTCGTCGATACGGCGCTGCAGGTCCGCGATCTTGCCCGCGGTGGTGTGGATGTCGATCTCTTCCGGCTCGGACATCGGGTGGCGGCTCCCTGCCTGGTCACGGGGACGACTGACTGGTGGGTTCTACGGCTGCGTGCGCGGCCGGGTGCGCGATGTGTGCGTGGGGACGGCCGGCCGGGCAGCTGCCGAAGGTACTGAATGGCTACTGATCCGTAGCGTATCGGCG
Source organism: Streptomyces sp. NBC_01669 (assembly GCF_026339735.1). Classification (GTDB taxonomy): domain Bacteria; phylum Actinomycetota; class Actinomycetes; order Streptomycetales; family Streptomycetaceae; genus Streptomyces; species Streptomyces yanii. Next base: position 3,690,145 of record NZ_JAPEQG010000001.1, on the reverse strand, counting down.
CGGATACCGTTCGGCAGTGCGTCGTTTGCCACACCTAGGGTGGCTTGCATGACACCTCCGGATGCGTCACAGAACCGCTGGTCGGACCTGGACCGGCCGCCCCTGAACGTCCCCGCGCTGCGCCGCGGACTGCTGCGGCCCGGCGGACTGTGGACCTCACTCGACGTCGTGGACACGACCGGTTCCACCAACTCCGACCTCGCGGGACGGGCCGCGGAACTCACCGAGGGCACGGTCCTGATCGCCGAGGAACAGACCGCGGGCCGAGGCCGCCTCGACCGGACCTGGACGGCGCCCGCCCGCTCCGGCCTGTTCTTCTCCGTCTACCTGACGCCCGGCGACGGCGTACCGGTCCATCGCTGGGGCTGGCTGCCGTTGCTCGCCGGTGTCGCGGCGGCGACCGGCCTGGCCAAGGCGGCGGGCGTCGACATGGCGCTGAAATGGCCGAACGACCTGCTGGTCACGGTGGCGGGCGAGGAGCGGAAGGCGGGCGGCATCCTGGCCGAGCGCGCCGCGAACGGCGTCGTGGTCGGTATCGGCGTCAACGTCTCCCTGCACGCGGACGAGCTCCCCGCCCCCAACGCCGCCTCCCTCGCCCTGGCCGGAGCGGTCTCCACCGACCGGGAGACGCTGCTGCGGGGCGTGCTGCGCTCGCTGGAGCACTGGTACGAGGAATGGCGCGCGGCCGACGGCGACGCGGCGGAGAGCGGCCTCCAGGCGGCGTACGCGGCGGGCTGCGCGACGCTGGGGCGGACGGTACGCGCCCAGCTCCCCGGCGACCGTTCCCTCACCGGTGAGGCGGTGGCGATCGACGGCGACGGCCGCCTGATCCTGTCCACCGACGAAGGCCTCCAGGAACCGGTGTCGGCGGGCGACATCGTCCACCTGAGGGGCGCGGAGGGCGGTCTCACCTAGTGCCCCTCCCGGCAAGCTCGAGGACTTCCGGCCGCCTTGCGACCGCACGCACCGGACGACGCTCCTCATGGGGCAAACATGGCCGGTCACGGCACTGGACCTTGCCGGAGCGCCCACCGGCGGCACCCGCGCGCCGCGTGGACGGCCCGGTCCCATGGCGCCCCCGCCACGTACGGGGGGCGCCGTGGCCCACCACCCGCAGCCACCACGAGCTTCCGGCCCGGCCCCGTACGGGGGTGCCCGGTCCGGCCGTCCCGGTGGGAACCACCCGCCGGGGAGCGAACCCCCACGCCCCCGGCCCCGGGCCGGTCCCGTACCAGGGCGCCCTCACTTAGTGAGGTAGCGCACACCTGCCGTATCGTTGAGGCGATCCACCGACAGATCGGCAGGGCAGTGCGCAGGGAACGGGCAGGAGGCGGCTGGTGACCGTCGACGACACGAGCTCCGGCGCGGGCGCGGAGCCCCCATCGGAACCCTCGGTCCACGCGACGCCGCATCACGAAGTCGACCACACGGCGGAACCGACCGACGATCCCCTCGCGATCCGGCTGGAACAGCTGATCCTGGGGGCGGACCGCCGCTACACCCCGTTCCAGGCGGCCCGTACCGCCGGTGTCTCGATGGACCTGGCGTCGCGGTTCTGGCGTGCCATGGGGTTCGCCGACATCGGGCAGGCGAAGGCGCTGACCGAGGCGGACGTGCTCGCGCTGCGGCGGCTCGCGGGACTCGTGGAGGCGGGACTGCTCAGCGAGCCCATGGCGGTGCAGGTCGCCCGGTCCACCGGGCAGACCACCGCCCGGCTGGCGGAATGGCAGATCGATTCCTTCCTGGAGGGGCTGACCGAGCCGCCCGAGCCCGGCATGACCCGCACCGAGGTCACGTATCCCCTGGTGGAGCTGCTCCTGCCGGAGCTGGAGGAGTTCCTCATCTATGTCTGGCGGCGCCAGCTCGCCGCCGCGACCGGCCGGGTGGTGCAGGCGGCCGACGACGACGAGATGGTGGACCGCAGGCTCGCCGTCGGCTTCGCGGACCTGGTCGGCTTCACCCGGCTGACCCGGCGGCTGGAGGAGGAGGAGCTCGGCGAGCTCGTCGAGTCGTTCGAGACGACCTGCGCCGACCTGGTCGCCGCGCACGGCGGCCGGCTCATCAAGACTCTCGGTGACGAGGTCCTCTTCGCCGCCGACGACGCGGGCACGGCGGCCGAGATCGCGCTGCGCCTGATAGAGGCGATGGCCCAGGACGAGACGATGCCCGCGCTCCGCGTCGGCATCGCCTTCGGCACCGTCACGACCCGGATGGGCGATGTCTTCGGCACGACGGTGAACCTCGCCAGCCGGCTCACCTCGATAGCGCCCAAGGACGCCGTGCTGGTGGACGGCGCGTTCGCGGAGGAGCTGACGCGTACGGGCGACGCCCCGGCCTCCGAGGCGCAGGCGGCGGAGGAGGCCGCGGCGGCCGAGAAGGAGCGCGAGAACGGCGTGGAGCCGCTGGCCGTGCCGAAGTACCGGTACGGGCTGCAGCCGATGTGGCAGCGGCCGGTGCGTGGGCTCGGCGTGGTGGAGCCGTGGCTGCTGGCCCGGCGCGGTATGTCCTGACCGCGCCCCGGGGCGCGATCGCGTACACCCCCTAGGATCCCTCCGGTAACGCTCGTTAACCGGAGGGGTGCAGTCATGACCGTCACGTCCGAGCAGCGGTTCGGGGAGTTCGTCGTCGTACGGGTCCATGAGGGCCAGGACCATGTCGCCGAACTGGTTCTTGACCGGCCCAAGGCCATGAATGCCGTGTCCACGGACATGGCCCGCTCGATCGGTGCCGCCTGTGCGGCGCTCGCCGCCGACCCCGCCGTGCGGGTCACCGTCCTCACCTCCAGCCACGAGCGCGCCTTCTGCGTGGGCGCGGACCTCAAGGAGCGGAACTCCTTCACCGACGCCGAGCTGGTGCGGCAGCGGCCCACCGCCCGCGCCGCCTACACCGGCGTCCTCGACCTGCCGATGCCGACGGTGGCCGCCGTGCACGGGTTCGCCCTCGGCGGCGGATTCGAGCTGGCTCTCTCCTGCGATCTGATCGTCGCCGACCGGACCGCCGTGGTGGGGCTGCCGGAGGTGTCGGTCGGTGTCATCCCGGGGGGCGGCGGTACCCAGTTGCTGCCGCGCCGGGTCGGGGCGGCGCGCGCCGCCGAGCTGGTCTTCACCGCCCGGCGGGTGGAGGCCGCTGAGGCAAGGGAGTTGGGGCTCGTCGACGAGCTGGTGGAGGCCGGGGAGGACCGGACGCGGGCGCTCGCGCTCGCCGGGCGGATCGCGGCCAACTCGCCGGTGGGTCTGCGCGCTGCGAAGCGTGCGCTGCGGCTCGGCCACGGGCTCGATCTGCGGGCCGGACTGGAAGTGGAGGACGCGGCCTGGCGCTCGGTGGCCTTCTCCGGGGACCGGGCCGAGGGCGTGGCCGCGTTCAACGAGAAGCGGAAGCCGAACTGGCCCGGCGAGTAACGGTACGTCATGGTTCCGACGCGCAGAGCAGGCGATTCACGGCTCCAAGTTGATCAAATCACCACAGATCTACATACGATGTAACGATGGGTGGTGAGGATGTGCGGCTGCGGGCCGTCGTATCGCTTGCGCAGTCGATGGCTGCGGCGCATACCCCGCGCGAGTCCTGGCGGGCGGCCGCGCTGGGGGCGTGCGAGGCGTTGGGCGGCAGTTTCGCCGCGCTCTCCGTGTGGGAGCGCGGGCCGGGTCGGCTCCGGGTACTGGTGAACGCGGGTGAACGGGCCGAGGGGGAGGAGGAGTTCCCCGACGAGGAGACGTACCCGGTGCACGAGTTCCCGGAGATCACCGAGTTCCTGCACGAGCGGTGGGCGGGGGGTGGTGAACCGGACGCCTGGGTGGAGACGGCCGACGGGCCGGTCGGCGAGGACGGTGCCGCGTCCGACGCGAAGTCGGCGGGTGCGGGCGGACACGGGAGCGGTTACTACCATCAGCGCGTGGCGGCTCTGCGGCGCCGCCGGCGCGGCTGCTGTGTGGTCGCGCCGATCGTGCTGCACGGGCGGGCCTGGGGTGAGCTCTATGTGGCGCGACCGGTGGGGGAGCCGATGTTCGGGCGGGAGGACGCGGACTTCGCGACCGTGCTGGCCGCCGTCGTCGCCGCCGGGATCTCCCAGACCGAGCGCCTCGAAGAGGTCCGCAAACTCGCCTTCACCGACCCGCTGACGGGGCTGGCCAACCGCCGCCTCGTCGATACGCGGCTCGACGAGGCGGTGGAACGGCACCATGCCGACGGCTCGGTGGTCAGCCTGGTCGTCTGCGACCTGAACGGCCTGAAGGGGGTCAACGACACGCTCGGCCACGCGGTCGGCGACCGACTGCTGGAACGTTTCGGCTCGGTGCTGTCACGGTGTGGCGCGATGCTGCCGGGCGCGCTCGCGGCCCGGCTCGGCGGTGACGAGTTCTGTCTGCTCGCCGTGGGCCCCGAGGCGGACGAGGTGATCCGGGTGGCCACCGAACTCTGCGACCGCGCATCGGAGTTGGAGCATGGTGACGGGGTCGCCTGCGGGATCGCATCGACCGGTGACCCGATCGGTCCGGTGGTCTCGGCCCGGCGGCTCTTCCGGCTGGCGGACGCCGCCCAGTACCGGGCGAAGGCGGCCCGCTCGACGAAACCGGTGGTGGCGGGGCGGGACGGCGAGGTCATCCGGCTGGCCGACTCGCCGCCGAAGTCCGCCCATGATCGCCGCCGGCTGCGCGGCAGCCGTCCGTAGCGCTCGTGCGCAACCGCGATCGGGATCGGTAAGGGGTCAACCGCACGACCACTAGTGACATGGAGAGTTTCAGTCCGTACGCTTCTGAATATGGATATGCACACAGTCGTGGTGGGGACGTCCGGTACCACCGCAGAGGACGTCATCGCCGTGGCTCGCGCGGGAGCCCGCGTCGAGCTCTCCGCAGCCGCAGTCAGCGCGCTCGCCGCCGCCCGCGAGATCGTGGACGCGCTGGCCGCCAAGCCCGAGCCGGTCTACGGCGTCTCCACCGGCTTCGGCGCGCTCGCCAGCCGGCACATCAGCCCCGACCTGCGGGCCCAGCTCCAGCGCAACATCGTCCGCTCGCACGCGGCCGGGATGGGCCCGCGCGTCGAGCGCGAGGTCGTGCGGGCGCTGATGTTCCTGCGCCTGAAGACGGTCTGCTCCGGCCACACCGGCGTCCGCCCCGAGGTCGCCCAGACCATGGCCGACGTACTGAACGCGGGCATCACCCCCGTCGTGCACGAGTACGGCTCGCTCGGCTGCTCCGGCGACCTGGCACCGCTCTCGCACTGCGCCCTGACGCTGATGGGCGAGGGTGACGCGGAGGGCCCCGACGGTGTCGTGCGCCCGGCCGGTGAGCTCCTCGCCGCGCACGGCATCGCCCCTGTCGAACTGCGCGAGAAGGAGGGCCTCGCCCTCCTCAACGGCACCGACGGCATGCTCGGGATGCTGGTGATGGCCCTCGCCGACCTGAAGAACCTCTACACCTCCGCCGACATCACCGCCGCGCTCAGCCTGGAGGCGCTGCTCGGCACGGAGAAGGTCCTCGCCCCGGAGCTGCACGCCATCCGCCCGCACCCCGGCCAGGGCGTCAGCGCCGACAACATGCTGCGGGTGCTCGCCGGGTCCGGCCTCACCGGCCACCACCAGGACGACGCCCCGCGTGTCCAGGACGCCTACTCCGTGCGGTGCGCGCCCCAGGTCAACGGCGCCGGGCGGGACACCCTTGCGTACGCCGGGATCGTCGCCGACCGCGAGCTGGCCTCCGCCGTCGACAACCCCGTCGTCCTGCCGGACGGCCGCGTCGAGTCCAACGGCAACTTCCACGGCGCCCCGGTGGCGTACGTGCTGGACTTCCTGGCGATCGTCGCCGCAGACCTCGGCTCGATCACCGAGCGCCGCACGGACCGGCTGCTGGACAAGAACCGTTCGCACGGGCTCCCGCCGTTCCTCGCCGACGACGCCGGTGTCGACTCGGGTCTGATGATCGCCCAGTACACGCAGGCCGCCCTGGTCAGTGAGATGAAGCGGCTCGCGGTCCCGGCGTCGGCGGACTCGATCCCGTCCTCCGCGATGCAGGAGGACCACGTCTCCATGGGCTGGTCGGCGGCGCGCAAGCTCCGTACCGCGGTGGAGAACCTCGGCCGGATCGTCGCCGTCGAGCTGTACGCGGCGACTCGCGCCATCGAACTGCGCTCCGCCCAGGGCCTCGCCCCGGCGCCCGCGTCCCTCGCCGCGATCGAGGCGCTGCGGGCGGCCGGCGTCGAGGGGCCCGGCCCGGACCGGTTCCTGTCGCCGGATCTGGCTGCCGCGGACGCGTTCGTGCGGAGCGGGAAGCTGGTGGCTGCGGTGGAGCCCGTCACCGGCGCACTGGCCTAGAAGACTGCTGAAAATCTTGTTGAGGGGCTGTTCGGCCGTAGGCCGGGCGGCCCCTTCTTCGTCATGGGGTGGCCGGGGCGAGGTGCCAGGTGGTGTTGGTGCGGGTGAGTCCGAGGTTGATCAGTCGGCGGAGGTTGAGGGCGGCGGCGCGGTGGTGGAGTGCGATGTTGTTGGCGATGACGCCTCGGTAGCGGACTCTGCGGTTGCCGTGGGCGACGAGCCAGGCGATGGCGCGTTCGACCGGGGGCCGCCATCGGCGGTATTCGTCCTGCCAGGCGGTGTCGGTGGCGGCCTGGACGCGGGCTGCGGTCAGCAGTTCGTGCTGAGGGTGGACGTTGATAACCCGTCCGGTCTTGGAGGTTGTGCAGCGTTCCCGCAGTGGGCAGCCGGTGCACAGCCGTTTGAACTGGGCGGTGCGGCCCCCGTCGGCCTTGGTGCAGCCCAGGTTCGCGGTCTGTCCGGCCGGGCAGGTCACGGTGGCGGCGTCGGTGTCGACGTGGAAGTCGTCGATGGTGAAGCCTCCTGGGACGGCCTGCCGCAACGGCGGCGGCTTGACCACCAGGACGTGGCCCTGGGCGGTCAGTTGTTCACGCAGGTCGCCGGTGCCGTAGGCGGAATCGCCGAGCACGGTCAGCGTCTCGCCCTCGCTGTGGTCTTTGTCGGCCAGCAGGTCCAGCGCGACGGCGGCCTCGTGGTTGTCCGGCCCGTAGCCGCTGGTTAACGCGACGGCAGTGAACAGTCCGGCCTCTGGCTCGAAGGACACGTGTCCTTTGAAGCCCTCCTGGTGGCGGGTTCGGTTCTTGTGGATGTGCCGGGCATCGGGGTCGACGGTGGACACCGTCCGGTCGGGCACGGTGCGCCTGGCGATACGCCAGCGTCCGTCGCGGCCGTCGGAGTCCTCGGCCGGCTCCACGTCCTGGCCTGCGACGAGAGCGAGAAGGCCCACCGCGTTCGCGGCCCGCTCGCCCAGCTCACGCTCGGGCAGACGGCCGAGCATGTTGAGCGCGTCGGTCACCAGGGCGTCGACCAGCGCCTCGCGGGCGGCTTCGTCATTCCAGGCGATCCTGGGTTTGCCGGGGTCGGTGTAGTCGTGAGCAGTACACCACCGGCCGGCGACCTCGCCGGCGCCGGGGACCTCACGGATCACGCGGCGGATCGCGGCCACGATCTGGGTGACGGTGTCCTGAGTGGCCACCGCATCGTCCAGGACGGTGGAGTCCAGCGCCCGGCGCTGCTTTCCTCTGAGGACACCGGTGGCAGTCACCACCTCTTTGACCTTGGTGAAAATCCGCGTCGGGTCGGCCGAGCGGGCGAGCCGGCGCCGGAAATAGGTCAGCAGCGAGGGATCGAAGGCGGTGTCGTACAGGCCCAGCCCGCAGGCGGCCTTCCAGCGCAGGTCACATCGCAGTTCCTGGACTGTCTCGAAGTCCGACAGCCCCTGCAGGCTCTGCAGTACCACCGTCGCGGCCAGCACCTGCGGCGGCAACGACGGCCGTCCGTTGGCCGACGGATACATGTCCGCGAAGAACTCCGGCGGGAACAGCACCTCACGATGCTCGGCCAGGAAAGCGAACACACTCCCTGCCGGGATCAACTCCCGGCAGGTCTCCCACACATCCGGCCCGACCATCTCCCCGGCCCATTCCCCCTGCATGCTCACAAGACTGGCCCCGGACCTGCCGGTCCGGGGCCAGAACGCAAAAGATTTTCAGCAGTCTTCTAGGGCCTCTCGTTCGGATCAGGCCGGATCAGGGAACGGCCCGCCGTGGAGCGGCTGGTGTGCGTACACAAGGTCTCGCCCGGCCCGCGGCGTTGCCCTGATGCCCAAGTGGCTCCGCTACTTGGGCATCAGGGCGCCTTGCGATCCCATGCACCGGACGCCGCGGGCCCCTGCCTTCGGGCGGACGGCGATATTTCGCGGACGCCTCCCGGGGCCTCCGGCGTATCTGCCGGCCGGACCCGTCCCTCAAACCCGTCCGGCGATCGAGGACAACGCGCCTGCGCGGCGCCCCGAGTGGGCGACGAACGCTGCGCCGACGACCAGGAACGCTGTGCCACCGATCAGATACGGAGTGGTGTCGACCCCGGCCCCGGTCTCGGCGAGCGCCGGCCCGGACCCCTCGTCCCCGGTGCTCGTGACCGCCGGTCTGCTCGGCGCACCGGCCACACCGTCGGCATCGTCCGTCGCGTTGGCCGACGGGACGAACCACAGGGCGCACAGCAGCGTGGCCGCCGCGGTGGCGGTCAGGAGCGGACGGTGGGCCATGGCCACGGAATCGATCCCCCTTGTGACAGCAGTGAGTTAGCCGGCTGCGCCGATGCTAATGAAAGCAGCGGGTCGCGGGAAAGCCGGGAGAGCCCTTGGCCCTACGCTCCGCCGTATGAGCACTTCAGAGACATCACGGTTTGTTCGTCTTCGCGTGGAGATGGTGTTGGAGATCACCGACGCGGACGCCCTCAGCGGTACGGCGCTGGAGAGCATCGCCGCCGAGTACGGCGAGCCCGGCGGCGAGTCGGCCGAGGAACGCATGCATGCCGAGTCCGCGGTACGGGAAGACGGTGCGGAGGCCCTCGCCTCCCTCATCGACCCGTTCGATCTGGTTGCCGAGGTGCCGGGGGTCGAGCTGGCCCAGGCCTCCTGGACCAGCGAGATCGTCGACTACGACCCCGAGGAGCCGGACGCCTGGGACCTGGACCACGAGGACGAGGGCGAGGGATACGGCGACGAGGACGACGACGACGTCCCGCACAATGGGGAGGAACACGACGACGGGGAAGAGCGGTCCAGCCGGTGAACACACCGGTCCCGGCCCGTTCCCGGTGGGTCGGGGCCACCAGGTGTTCGGCCCTGGAACCACAGCTGCCACGGCTGCGTCGATGAGTGGTGTTCCCCACATCTTGGACGGATGTGGAACGGAGAACCCTTCCCGGGTGTTCTTGGAACATTGACGGGGTACCGCCGGCCGGCGGCTCTGCTCGGGGTTACGGGGGATACGGCAACGATGGAGAAGCGTGTGATGACGGACAGCAAACGACGCAGGGGCCTGATGGCCGCGTCCGCACTGCTCGGCGGCGTTCTGGTACTCACTGCCTGCAGCGACGGCGGAGACAAGGCCAGCGCCGAGAGCTCGAAGAAGTCGCAGGCGGCAGCGGTCGACAAGGCGGCAGCCCAGGACGCCTCCGAGGCGCAGATAGCTATCTCGCCGAAGAACGGCGCGACCAACGCCAGCATCAACAACGACGCCAAGGTCACCGTCACCAAGGGCAAGCTGAGCGAGGTCACCATGACCACGTCGGCCGGTGCGAGCGTCCAGGGCACCCTGGCGGCCGACGGCACGAGCTGGCAGCCGAACGGGCAGCTGGAGCGCTCGACCACGTACAAGATCAACGCGACGGCCAAGGACTCGAAGGGCCGCGAGGCGCACGAGAACTCCTCGTTCACCACGGTGTCGCCCGCCAACAGCTTCATCGGGAACTTCACCCCCGAGGACGGCTCCACGGTCGGCGTCGGCATGCCGGTCTCGATCAACTTCAACAAGCCGATCACGGACAGGAAGGCCGTTCAGGCCGGGATCACCGTGACGTCCAGCAGCGGCCAGCAGGTCGTCGGCCACTGGTTCAACTCGCAGCGTCTGGACCTGCGCCCCGAGCAGTACTGGACGGGCGGCTCCACCGTCACGCTGAAGCTGGCGCTGGACGGCGTCGAGGGCGCGAACGGCGTCTTCGGTGTGCAGCAGAAGACGGTCACCTTCAAGGTCGGCCGCAACCAGGTCTCGACGGTCGACGCCAGCGCGAAGACGATGACCGTCACCCAGAACGGCAAGACGATCAAGACCATCCCGATCTCGGCCGGTTCCCCGGACAACCCGACGTACAACGGTCAGATGGTGATCTCCGAGAAGTTCAAGGAGACCCGGATGAACGGCGCGACGGTCGGCTTCACCGACGCCGATGGCAAGGGTGAGTACGACATCAAGGACGTGCCGCACGCCATGCGGCTGTCCTCGTCGGGCACCTTCATCCACGGCAACTACTGGGGCGCGCGGTCGGTCTTCGGCAGCGCCAACACCAGCCACGGCTGCGTCGGCCTCGCCGATGTCAAGGGTGCGGGCGATGCCAACCAGCCCGCCGCGTGGTTCTACAACAACTCGATGGTCGGCGACGTGGTCATCGTCAAGAACTCCCCGGACAAGACCATCACCCCCGACAACGGCCTCAACGGCTGGAACCTGAGCTGGGCCGACTGGCAGGCAGGCTCCGCAGTCTGACCCCGGTAGGCGTCCCCGGACGCCCTCCGTATCCCACGCTCGACCGCGTACCCGCGCAATCCCCGACGCCACGTACGTACGCAAGGCGGCGGCACCACGGATCCCCTCGGATCCCCGGTGCCGCCGCCTTCGTCGTACGGAAGCGTTCTCATCCGGATCTCATCGTTGCCTTAACTCGCCATCACAACCGATCCATAGCGTCGCGTCATGTTCTTCACCTACCTCCGGCGCGAGCTGCGCCGCCGCAGAAAGGCGGCGCTGGTCGTCGCCTCGGGGCTCGCCCTGGGCATTGCGCTGGTCATCATCGTCAGCTCGGTCTCCTCGGGCATGAGCAAGGCCCAGGACAAGGTCCTGGAATCGCTGTACGGCCTCGGTACGGACATGACGGTCACCAAGGCCGCCGCCGCTCCGGGCTCCAGCAGTCAGCGCCCCAGGTTCGAGTTCGACGCCAAGGGCGATGACTCGAAGCAGAGTTCGGACCGCGTCATGGTCCAGGGCTTCCAGACGCTGTCCTCCACCACCGTCGACAAGGTCGGCAAGCAGAGCGGCGTCGCGGACGCCGTCGGTGGGCTGAGCCTCAACGTCCTGAAGGTGGACGGCCAGTTCAAGCGCGGCGAGTTCAAGCAGAACGGGAACGCGGGCGCCGCCGACCAGCGCGGTCCCGGTGGCGGCGGTACGACGCAACCGCAGGGTGAGGTCCAGGGCGGCGGCGCCTCGTTCGACGTCAACTCGTACTCCGTGTACGGGACCGACGTCACCAAGCAGGACCTCGGCCCGCTGACCTCGTCGAAGATCACCAAGGGTCGTACGTTCAAGGCAACCGAGACCGACGCCGAGGTCGCGGTCGTCGACGCCTCGTACGCCAAGGAGAAGAAGCTCGCGGTCGGCAAGACCGTGACCGTCTCCGGGACCAAGTACAAGATCGTCGGTGTCTCGACGGCGGACAGCGGCGACGCGGCCGCCAACCTCTACATCCCGCTGAAGCAGGCGCAGACCCTCGCCGACGCCAAGAACAAGGTCACCACGGTCTACGTCAAGGCCGCCGACTCGCAGCAGATCGACAGCGTCAAGTCCGCCATCCAGAAGAACATCTCGGGCACGACCGTCACCACCTCCGCGGACCTCGCCGACACCGTCTCCGGTTCCCTGTCCACCGCCTCCGACCTGGCCACCAGCGTCGGCAAGTGGCTGTCGATCGCGGTCCTCGTGGCCGCCTTCCTGGTCGCCGGACTGCTCACCTCCTCCGCGGTCAGCCGCCGGGTGCGGGAGTTCGGCACGCTGAAGGCGCTCGGCTGGAAGAGCGGCCGGGTCACCCGCCAGGTTGTCGGCGAGGCCCTCGTCAACGGTCTGATGGGCGGCGTCCTCGGCATCGCGGTCGGTCTGGCCGGCGCGTACGTCGTGACGGCCATCAGCCCCACCCTCACCGCGCAGCTCGGTGGTTCGGGCGGCGGTGGCGGCATGGCCGGCGGCCCCGGCGGCATGGGCGGCCCCGCCCGGCAGGCGGCGTCCAAGTCCCTCGACATCGCGCTGACCGCACCCGTCTCCCTCTCCACCATCCTCATCGCCGTCGCGCTGGCCGTGGCGGGCGGGCTGATCGCCGGTGCGTTCGGCGGCTGGCGGGCCTCCCGGCTGCGCCCCGCGGACGCGCTGCGCCGCGTCGAATAGCCCGCCCGTGAGCCCCACCCCTTTCAGTCCAGCAGGAGTTGACCCATGTACACGCTCAGCGGCGTCACCAAGCGCTACACCCGCGGCAAGTCCACCGTCGATGCGCTCGCCGACGTCGATCTGACCATCGAGGACGGGGGCCGCCTGGTCATCCAGGGCCCCACCGGCGGCGGCAAGTCCACGCTGCTGCAGATGCTCGGCGGTCTGGACCGTCCGACGGCCGGCAGCGTCGAACTCGACGGTGTGGACCTCACGAAGCTCAGCGAGGCCAAGCTCACCAAGGTGCGCGCGCAGAACATCGGCTTCGTCTTCCAGAGCTTCAACCTCATCCCGACGCTGACCGCGCAGGAGAACGTCGAGACGGCGCTCGTCCCGCTCGGCGGCAGGCCTGCGGAGCGGCGCAGGCGGGCCGCGGAGGCGCTGGACTCCGTCGGACTCGGTGAGCGGCTCGGACACCTCCCGAGCGAGATGTCCGGCGGGCAGCAGCAGCGTGTGGCGATCGCACGGGCCCTGGTCAAGCAGCCGAAGGTGCTGCTCGCCGACGAGCCCACCGGCAACCTCGACGAATCGATGCGCGACGAGGTCATGGAGGTGCTGGAGACGATGTGGAAGGAGCACGGGCTGACCTTCATCATGGTCACCCACGACAGCGCGATCGCCCGCAGGGCGCCGCGGCTGGCGACCATCCGCAAGGGCCGTGTCACGATCACGGAGAACGCGGCGGCCTGACGCACGGACGCCACGGTATGGCGTACGGACGCAGAAGACGGCGTACGGACGCGTACGCGTGACGCACGGACGCACCGGCTCGGGCACACCGGCCTTCCGGGCAGGGGCAACGGCGCTAACGCCGCTGCCCCTGCCCGGCGCCTGCGGTTCCGTACACGGTTTCGCAGGCGCTCCGGTAAGCGGCGAGGTCGCTGCGGCGGACCTGGCGCAGTCCGGAGAGGTCGGCGGACGGGTCCGCCCGCGGGCGGCCGGGCGGGGTGCTGCCCGCGGGGCGCGGCCCCTCGCCCGTACCGGAGAAGCCGGAGCGCAACGGGCGCAGCCAGTAACAGGGCTGCAGCGGCAGTCGGGCCATCCCGTGGAGCCAGCGCCGGGTCAGCCGGCCGAGGCCGGGGCGACCGGCGTCGGGCAGTCCGATGACCCGTATGCCCATGATGAGTTTGCCCGCACCGGCCCCGACGAGTGCGGTCAGCACCACCTGGTTGAGGAACGAGAACGCGAGCGCCGGCCCGAGGATCAGGCCGGCGAGCTGTGGTCCGGTGGCCGCATGGGCATGCGACCGGGCCAGTAAGCCGACGGTCAGCAGGCAGAGGTAGCAGTCGAGCCCGACGGCGAGAAAGCGGCGCATGTCCCCGGCGCGCGGTGGGGTGCGGGGCAGCGGTCCGATGGGTGGTGTTGTCATGACTGCATCATGTCTGTTCTCCTCTGCTCATCGCACTAATCTCACGGTCATGACCGCTGCCATCACCGCCATGATCACCGCAGTCGTCGGTGTGCTCGGCACCCTGTTCGCGCCGATGCTCGCGCACCGAATGACCGCGCGGCAGCGCCGGGAGGAGGCCGAACTGGCCGACACGCGGCGGAGGTTCGAGGAGCGGCGCGCCCAGTACACGGCCATGAACCGGGCCTCCCGGCAATTCCACACACTTCTCAAGGACGCCCTGCACCGGATCAGGGACGGCGTCTATACGGAGCAGGAACGCACCCAGCTCGAAGAGGCCCGCCTCGACCACCGCGACCGCTACGCCGAGGCGCAGATGATCGTCCCGGAGCGGATCCTGCAGGCCTCCCGTGACCTCAACCAGGTCCTCGCGAACGCGGACGGAGCCGTCAAACGCCTGGATCGCGGTCTCGCCCGCGACGGCGAGACCGTGACCCGGATCCTGGAGAACCTGGGGGCGGCGAGTCCGTACCTCGACACGATGCGGGAGCTGATGCGGGAGGACCTGGGCATCGCCGACTGAGCCCCGCTCCTACCCCGGAGGTAATCGACGCTCCGCACGCCCCCGGGCAGCATGGTGCACACCGGCTGACGGATACACGGCAGCACGCAGATCCCGGAGGGCGAGACCATGACCGCATACGCCATAGCCCACCTGCACCCCGCCGCCCACCCCTGCGAGGAGGTTCTCACCTACATCGAGCGCATCCAGTCGACCATGGACCCCTTCGGCGGCCGCTTCCTCGTCCATGGCGCGCAGGTCGAGGTCATCGAGGGCGACTGGCCGGGTGCGCTCGTCGTCATCGGGTTCCCGAGCATGACGGCTGCCCGCGGTTGGTACGAGTCGGATGCCTACCGGGAACTGCTGCCGCTGCGGACCCGGAACATGGCGGGTGATGCGGTGCTCGTCGAAGGCGTCGGACCGGAGTACGACGCGTCGGTGACCGCGGCCGCGATGCGAGCGGCGGCAGCGGCCGTCAATGCCTGACGGGCCACGGCCGGGAACCCGTACGGTGACGCGTGGCCGGTGACGGCCGACGCGAGGGTCACGGCTGAGCCCCGAGGAGCTGCGGGCTCCGAGCCGAGGTGTAGCTGAGTACACCCCCGTTCCGGGTGGCGGGTCCCTCGCTGCGGCGCGCCCCGCCCGGGAGGATGGAACGCATCGGATCAACCACGGAGGGAACCCCATGAAGCCGCTGCTCTGGCTCGTGCTCTGTCTCGCAGTCGTCGCCAATGTCGGCCTGAACCTGATGGAGGACACCGGGCTGCACATCGCCCTGAGCGTCGTCTCGGGCGCTGTCGTCCTCGCGTCCGGCGTGCGGCTGTGGATGTTGCGGGACAGGCGCGAGGAGGCCTGACCCGTGGGCCCCGACCGGCCGCATCCGGTGTGGATTGCGCCATACGCCTGGTGCCGGAAGGCCCGGGGGAAGGCTCAGCATGTGGATGCGGCCGAGGATCGTGCGGCTCCCCTGGGACAATCGGTACGTCACAACGGTCCCGTACGTCGCATTGGTGAGTGCACTTCTCACGATGTCTGGGTGACGTCCTCAATGGGGAGGGGGACCGGCGGTGCCCCTCGGGACGGGGGCGCCTTCGCGCACGTTGCCGACCCATGGAAGGTCTTGATCAGATGCCGGCCACCCTTGTTTCCTCGGAGCCGCACGCAGCCGAGATCCGTGTCATCGAGCCGCTGTACGCGGAGATCCTGCGGCGCAATCGGGGCGAGAGCGAGTTCCATCAGGCGGTACGGGAAGTCCTCGAGACGCTCGGCCCGGTCCTGGCGCAGCGACCGGAGTTCGTGGATGCGCGGATCATCGAGCGCATCTGCGAGCCGGAGCGTCAGCTCATCTTCCGAGTGCCGTGGTCGGACGACTCCGGCGACATCCATGTGAACCGCGGCTTCCGGGTCGAGTTCTCCAGCGCCCTGGGACCGTACAAGGGCGGGCTGCGCTTCCACCCCTCGGTCGACCTCGGCATCGTGAAGTTCCTCGGCTTCGAGCAGATCTTCAAGAATGCCCTCACCGGCATGCCGATCGGCGGGGGCAAGGGCGGCGCCGACTTCGACCCGAAGGGCCGCTCCGACGCCGAGGTCATGCGGTTCTGCCAGTCGTTCATGACCGAACTCCACCGTCACCTGGGCGAGTACACGGACGTCCCGGCCGGTGACATCGGCGTCGGCGGCCGCGAGATCGGCTATCTGTTCGGTCAGTACAAGCGGATCACCAACCGGTACGAGTCCGGTGTGCTCACCGGAAAGGGCCTGGGCTGGGGCGGTGCCCAGGCGCGCACCGAGGCCACCGGCTACGGCTGTGTGCTCTTCACCGACGAGATGCTCAGGAGCCGGGGCGGATCCCTCGACGGCCGGCGGGTCGTCGTGTCGGGCTCCGGCAATGTCGCGATCTATGCGATCGAGAAGGCCCAGCAGCTCGGCGCGACCGTGGTGACGTGCTCCGACTCCGACGGATATGTCGTCGACGAGAAGGGCATCGACCTCGCCCTGCTCAAGGAGGTCAAGGAGGCCGGTCGCGGCCGGGTCTCGGAGTACGCGGAACGGCGCGGCGCGCATGTCGGCTTCGTCGCCGGCACGGGCGTGTGGAACGTCCCCTGCGACGTGGCCCTGCCGTGCGCCACGCAGAACGAACTCCACGAGGCCGATGCGCTGACGCTCGTACGCAACGGGGTGCAGGCGGTCGCCGAGGGCGCCAACATGCCCACCACCCCGGAGGCCGTGCGGGTCCTCCAGGAAGCGGGCGTCGCCTTCGCCCCCGGCAAGGCCGCCAACGCGGGCGGAGTGGCCACCAGCGCGCTGGAGATGCAGCAGAACGCGTCGCGCGACTCATGGACCTTCGCGCACACCGAGGAGCGGCTCGCGGAGATCATGCGCCACATCCACGACTCCTGCTTCACCACGGCGGAGCGCTACGGCAGCCCCGGCAACTACGTGGTCGGCGCGAACATCGCCGGTTTCGAACTCGTCGCGGACGCCATGCTCGCGCAGGGCCTCATCTGATCCCGTGTCGTACGCACCGCCGGCCCGGCCGCCTCCGCGGCCGTGCCGGCGGCGTCTGGGCCCTTCCCCTCGGATCGGTCCCTGCGAGCCCGGCGTGATCCGAACGCGAGAGGCCTCGAGAGCCCCGTCACCGTGCGGGGCGGCGGCGGAAGAACTCGGCCAGCCCCGTGTTCACGACCACCACGACGCCGGCCACCGACGCCGCCACCGGATGACCCACGCGGTACACCGCGTACACCCCGCCGCCGAGCACCACCGCCTTCACCAGCAGGACGCCCCACAGCGGAAGCCGGACCCGGGCGCGAGGAGCGGCGAACAGCCCCCACAGCACGATGGCCACCGCCGGCATTCCGAGCCCCAGCAGCCACTGGGCAGCGGCCCCGCCGCCGGCAGTGAAACCCCACCACGACAGGCACGCCAGCGCCGCCAACTCGATGACGAACGCCAGGAGTTCGTTGGCCATGAACCAGGGGCGGCCGCGCATCGCGGCAAGGCTGTCGAGGCCGTCGCTCGTCATCGGGTGGGACTCCTCCTCGGGCAGGTCCGCGAGACGGCGGGCGGCAGGTCAGCCGTCCGCGGGCGCGACACCGATCGGGCACGATACGCCCGTCCCCGCGGGTCTGTTGTGCCATGTGTCCCTCGTTTGTCAGCGCTCCGGCATAGGTTACCTACCGCCTGTACCAGCATGTCCGTCCCTGGAGGACTCGCACCCTGCCCCGCAAGATTCCCCCACCGCCCTTCGACCTGGCGGAGCTCGTACCGGAGTTCGCGAGCTTTGCCAGGGAGACAACCTTGCTGTATCCGAGGAGTGGGGAGCCCGGCGTCCGGCACAGTTCCATGGGCGGTCCGTTGCTCTGGCCGACCGGCGAACCATGGCCGTACTGCGCGCAGTCCGGGCACTGGGCCTTCGGCACCTGCGGTGATTCGGCGGGGGAGTCAAAGCCCGGTGCTGTGCCCATGGTGCCGGTGATCCAGCTTTTCGCCCGTGACGTGCCTTGGTGGGAGTTCCCCGAAGGCAAGGACGTGGTGCAGCTGCTCTGGTGCGCTCTCATCCACGAGGAGGATCCGGCCGGGGTCGTACTGCCGAAGCTTTACTGGCGCAACGAGGCCGAGACCGTCGCAAGGGGGTTGTTGCACCATTTTCCCACCCCTCGTGAGTACGAAGACGACTTCGTGCCCCGCCCCTGCACGGTCTGTCCGACTCCCGCGGTCGAGTACCCCGGCCATGACCTCCCCAATGAGCTGCTGACAGCCCTACGCCCCCGCCTCGAAGAGCTCCAGGACCGCTTCGGGTTCTGGTGCACGGAGGCGGCGAGCGCCCTGCAGAACAAAGTCGGTGGATATCCGGCTTGGACCCAGAGCCCGGACTGGCCGCACTGTGGCGAGGGCCACCGCATGGAGCACCTGTTCAGCGTCACCGGCGAGCCGGCCTATGGCATTGGCTCCCCCTGGACGAGCACGAACCCGGAACGACGCAACCGAAGTGGGACGCTCCAGCGGCAAAGGACGTCCTTGACACCATTGGGCCGGAACTTGCGATCGGGGACGCAGGAGGCCTCTACGTCTTCCTGTGCCGCCGGTGCCCCCATCTGCCGTACGCACACCGCTACGACTGCCACTGAGCGCCGGGTCGACACTCTCCGTATCCGGCGGGCGAACGTCTGGGCATCGCCTGCTCCTCATTGACTTCCGGTAGGTGCGATCCCGTTGGGGCAGAAAGTCTTCCCGGTTGCCCTGACCCCCGTGCCGACGAACGTGCGGCGCATGGGCCCGCGAAGTCATGGGTTGGGAAGGCTGACGAACGGGAGTGTGCGGCCCCCAGGCTGCGAGCGTGCTCACCGTGGCGTCTCGTACGCACTGATTCGGCACCACGGCAAGTCGGTTGGCCCTGTTCCTGTTGTGGACTACTTGTCAGTGGTCTCCAGCGCAGGAGCAATGCCCGTCGGGCAGGAAACTCCCCAGTTCGTCTCGAACGGGTCGCGCCGGCAAGCGCCTGGCGGCTACAACGGCATGTATGACGGTCTTCTTCTTCTGCGCGAAGTGCGGGGTCGAACTCACCCCGGACTTGGTGGAGCTGCCCGCCGTGCCGGAGGTCTCGGGCCGTGACAGGGATCGGGACAAGGAGACACGTCTGGCCCCCTCCACTGTGCCGCGAGGGCACTATGCGATTGATCCCGAGCCGTGGGGCGCACCGTTCGCGCCGCCGACCGGCAAACCTCGGCCGCACCATCCGCGCCGACTGCTCATGCCGCCCGAGCTGGCCGACTGGACCCCGACCGGGCCGAGGAACACCGTCGTCGTGCATCCCGACGACGTACCGGACCTGCGGCTGCTGGACCGGGGTGGCCCGCACCGGGGCTGTTGCGGCCCGCTCGGCACCGGGGGCCGCAACATAGCCTGCGGATGCGGTGTCCTCGTCGCCACCCTCGCTGCCGACTGCATGGGCCCGCACGAGCTCCACCTCGATCCCGTACGGGTGTACGCGTTCGACACGAAGGGAGCGGAGAGATGAGCAGCCGTCCTGTGCCAGCGCCTGTCGCTGACTGAACCAGACGCTGAACTGGCGCCGCTTAGACACCACTTCCGTGACCCCGCGTCCGAATTCGATGTGGGGCCCAGGTGGCGGTCCCTTGTGCTGCGGTGCCATGAGGCGGTCGTCGCGGAGTTTCCCGAGTACGAGCTTCTGGCGGTGAAGCAGAAGTGGGCGGCCCTGGCCTTCCAGGCCTTTCCTCGGCCGTGGAAGCGGGGCGGAAACTGGACGTCCGACGAGGCGGAGGCTCGACGCGCTGGTGGCCGAGTTCACGGCCGTCAGCGAGCACGTCTGCGAGCTGCGGCAACGCCGGAACGCTGCGCGAAACCCGGCCGATCGAGCTGACTCTCTGTGATGCGTGCGAGTCGGTCGTCGGACCGGACGGCCGCCTGTAGGAGCCCGCTCAGCGCTTCAGGAAGCGAGGCTCCGGCCACGCGGTGATCGGCTCGCTGGACGCCGAGTAGATCTCCAGGAGCGAGAGATAACCACCCTTGGTGAACACCATCACCCCCGCGTCGTCCGGTACGGCATACCAGGCATCTGCAGCCGGATTGCCATGCGCCGGTGCCGGCGCGACGCGGCCGCGACCCACTGCCAGGTCGACGGTCACACAGCCGCATCCGCACGTGTCCACCACTTGGGCGTGCGGGATCTGAGCGCGAAGGGCGCTGCTCACCGGATCCGTGCGGGGCAGCAGCGCCCGCAATGTCGCTGCCGCCTCCGGGGAGAGGGGCTCAGCCATCTGCCTTGGCGACGCCGATCGGGCACGATACGCCCGTCCCACCAGGGCTGTGCTGCCATGTAACCCGCTTGGTTGGTCAGTGGACGACGACACCCGGGATGAGAGCGACGAGGCCAGATACGAAGCTCCCCGCACCTGCCAGCGTGACTATGGTGGCCTTCCCGTCCGAGAAGAGGCCCGAGCAGAACTCTCGAAGCTGACGGCGGACGATGAGCAGCTTTAGCTTCTGCCAGAGGTGTTGGCGGATGTGGCAGCCAAGCAGCAGTCCGGAAGCGTTGTTGCGGCAACCGTCCGTCCGCCCTCGCACGGGTGCGCCGCAAGTCACCGGTGCCTGGAAGAAGCACCACAAGAGCACGGCCGCGGAGAGCGCGATCACCACCGCCGGGCCAGCGGCGGAGTTAATCCACGCCGCGATCAATAGGGCACCAGCCAGAACGCCCCACCACCGGCCCAGTCCGCCAAACCGCTTGCTGCTCGCTCCCGAAGCCGCCATGCAAGGAATGGTGGCTACTTCGGAGTGTCGTCATGCCACCACGGTGAACCTTGACTGAAAGCGAACTCCCGAAGGCTGACCGGCGATGGTTGCTCGCCCTCTGTGGGGTCTGTTCGGCATGGGCGGGGTTACTCCGTGGCCTCCGGTGCCGGAGCGATGCCCGTCGGGCACGACGCCCCCCAGTTCGTTTCGAACGGGGCACTTAGCTTGACCCCCGTCCCCACGAGCCTGCCGTGCCGTGTGACCGGTCCACGGAGAGCGTCACCTTCGGCGAGTTCGCCGGTCAAAGGCGCGCGGGTTCCGAGGAGGCCAACCAGCGGCCCTATCGCAGGACCGCGAAGAAGATAACGAGGGGCAACACGGCGGTGCGCTCCTCGCGGCGGCCGACGACCGCAGGGCCGGTTGGACGGGCACGGAATCGCTTGGAACCCTCGCGCGTTGGAGCAAGTGGACATGGGATGCCGGTGGTGTGTGAACCGAGCAGCCCGAGTGACTGAGCTGACACAAATTGGAGGGCTGCAATGGCGGCGCAGACGCAGAGGGCCGTGCTGGCGGGCGGATGCTTCTGGGGGATGCAGGACCTGATCCGCCGGCAGCCGGGCGTGACGGCGACTCGGGTCGGATACACCGGCGGCGACGTGCCGAACGCGACGTACCGTAACCATGGCACGCACGCGGAGGCCATTGAGATCCTTTTCGACCCCGAGAGGACCGACTTCCGCGGGATCCTGGAGTTGTTCTTCCAGATCCACGACCCGAGCACCAAGAACCGTCAGGGCAACGACATCGGCGTCAGCTACCGCTCGGCGATCTACTACGTGGATGACGAGCAGAAGCGGATCGCCGAGGACACGATCGCGGATGTGGACGCCTCCGGACTGTGGCCGGGCAAGGTCGTCACCGAGGTCGAGCCGGTCGGCCCCTTCTGGGAGGCCGAGCCCGAGCACCAGGACTACCTGGAGCGTTACCCGGAGGGTTACACCTGCCATTTCCCGCGCCCGGGATGGCGGCTGCCCGCCCGCGCGGAGGGCTGACCGCGAGAGGCGGCCCGGCGGCGGGCGCAGGCTGACTGGGCGGAAGTTCTGAGGCTGGGCCGTGCTTGTGCCCCGCCGTGGACGAAGAGGGTGCCGGCGGCGGACACAGCTGGGGTCGTCCGTGACCGGTCCAGGGCCCGGTGGGCGGCGTGCGCTCGGGCCGTCCGGGACATCACGGCGTGCTGGGCCGAAAGCAAGTGTCGACCAGGCCGTGATCGGAGCGTCTAGGACGGATAGGCCGCCCCGACCGACGTGGTCAGGGCCTGCAGTGCTGGAGCCGTGCGTCTCAGCCGTCGGTAGTGGTGACACCGGTCGGGCAGGAAGCTCCCGAGTTGGTCTCGAACGGGGTACTTAGCTTGACGCCCGTCCCGCCGATCCCGCAGTAGCCCGCCGGGTTCTTGTCCAGGTACTGCTGGTGATATGTCTCAGCAGGCCAGAACGTGCGGCCCTCTACCGGGAGGATCTCGGTGGTGATCTCGCCGTGGCCGGAGGCCGTCAGGACCCTCTGGTACGCCTCGCGGGATGCGGCCGCCGCCGCCTCCTGCTCTGGGGAGTGGGTGTAGATCGCCGAGCGGTACTGCGTACCCACGTCGTTGCCCTGGCGGAAGCCCTGCGTCGGGTCATGGGACTCCCAGAAGAGCTTCAGCAGCTCGGAGTACGTGACGATCTTTGGGTCGAAGACGACGCGCACCGCTTCCGTGTGCCCCGTCAGGCCCGAGCAGACCTCTTCGTACGCGGGGTTCTCCGTATAGCCGCCCTGGTAGCCGGCGAGTGTCGTCCAGACGCCGTCCGTCTGCCAGAACTTGCGCTCGGCGCCCCAGAAACAGCCCAGCGCGAAGTCCGCGACCTCCAGGCCGTCCGGGTATGGGCCCAGCAGCGGATTGCCGAGGACCGTGTGGCGGGACGGGACGGTGAATTCGGGCTCCGGGGTGGGGAGCTGCGGGGTGCGGCGGTGCAGGAACATGCGGGGGCTCCTCCGGGGTAGGGGTGTGCAGCCCGTACGACGCGGCGGGGCCGCTGCAGATTCCGGCGCCCCCGCCGCGTCGCACCGGTCAGTTCCCACCCGCCGCCAGGACCTGTGCGGCGCTGAAGTCGCGGGCCTGGACGTAGCGCTTCTTCGGGGCCCCGGAGTACGTCCACTGGGCGCTGTCGATATGGCCGTCGACCGCGCGGAACTGCTCCACCACTTCCTCGTACCGGTCCTGCCAGTACAGCAGCCAGGCGAGCATGTGGCGGACCCCGATGATCCGCCGGTCCCCGGGGTCGGCCTCCACGGCGGCCGACACATCGATCAGACAGGCATCGACCGCGGCGATCACCTCGGGGCTCTTGTAGTACACGTCCGGATCGACGTCCTGCTCCCCCGTCTCCTGCTCGAACGCGGCGTAGAGCGGACGGAAGGAGAGCAGCCGGCCGGGCTGCCCTTCGCCGCCGCCTCGCGCGCGAAACGCTCGGCCAGCTCGTGCGAACCGCGCCACTTGCGGCACCAGCACTGGAGCGCCGAGGTGTGAGCCGCGAGGTGGTGCGCGTCGCGCTTCTCGATCTCGGCCCACAGGGCGCGGAAGTCGTCGTGCCCGTAACCGAGGCCCAGGGCGCAGGAGATCTCGGCGATGTACGGGCACGGGTCGTCGCCCGCCAGCTCCTGGGCCTCGTGGCAGGCCACCCGGGCCTGGGCCATCATCCAGTGGAAGCCGGCGAACTGCTCCTGCGTGGTGTACTTCGCCTGCTTCGCACCGCGGATCTCCGCCGCCACGCTGATCAGCGCGCCCGCGTGCACGAGGCGCCCGCGTCCTTCGGCTGCGCGGTGCGCCAGGCCAGCAGCCAGGTGTCGTCGGCCGCAGCCGCGGCCTCGTCTTGGAGGACGCCAGCGCGCCGGTAGCGCTCCTGCCAGTCCCGGCCCGCGCCGGCGAGGAAGTCGGCGCCCGCCTGCCAGTTCCCGGCCCGGACAGTGGCGCGTACCTCCTCGTCGTGCGGGTCGGGGGCGGCGGCGTGTGCGCTGTCGAGGGCGTCGGCCGGGACGAAGCCGAGCTCCGCCGCGGCCCTCGCCGGGTCGGACTTACGGCTCCGGCGGCTGCTGGACGCCGAGGGGGTGTCGGGCGACGCGGTGTTCTTCCGTGCCTTCAACCAGAAGTAGACGCCGAACGCGATCGCCAGCAGAGGTATCAGTCGTGCCACAGGGAGTACCGGTCCAATCCGGGAGGATGCAGGGAGGTCACGGGGTGAGCAGTTTGCGCAGCGGTTCGGTGTCCGGGATGTCCGCCACGGCGGCGTCCAGCGCCGCGGGGAGTTCCTGCGCGTACCCGTGCGGCAGCTCCAGCGTGGCGGAGTCGGACCAGGACAGCTGCCAGCGGGCCCGTCCCTGCCGTACGCACTCGTTGCTGACCAGCTGCGACAGGCCGGACCGCAGCCGGGGCCTGGCGAACTCGCGGGCCGCCCGGCCGGTCGCCGCGGCGGCCTCCTCGGACTTGGGCAGCCGGTCGGCGATCTGCCACAGCGCACCCGCGTCGATCGCGTCGAGCGTGGCGGAGAGCGAGCCGTCGCTGCCGGTCGCCTCGGCGACCACCGCGCCGAACCCCTGCGCCGACCGTTCGGTGTACGACGCCATCGACTCGTGCACCAGCTCCGGCCAGTCGGCCCGGCGCAGCCCCAGCGCCTCGGGTGTGAGGACTGCCTGTTCGACGGCGGCGAGGGCCCGCTCGGGATCGGCGAGCAGGGCCAGAGACGGTTCCACCGGCTCCGACGCACGCCCGTCGTCCGGCAGCGCCTCTATCCGGGCGACGCGCTCCGCGATCGGCGGATGCGAGTCGTACGGGGAGGACGGCTCGGTCGGCAGGGAGCCGCGCATCTCGTCCAGCTCGTCCTGGCGGGCGGCCAACAGATGCCGTACGCCTCCGAGGACCTGGCCGGGCAGCGGCAGCATTCCTGCCTCGACGCCGAGCGTGGCGTACGCGTTCATGTAGAAGCCGTGGGCGGCGTCGAGGGCCGGGAGCTCGCGCAGGGCGGACGCGGTCGCGTCACGGCCCGCGATCCGGGCCGCGGCGACATCGGCCGCGAGCTCTTCGCGGCGGGCTCCGGAGAGCGTGGCACGCATGTAGAACTTCGCGTACGCCGTGTAGATCGCCGCCATCGCGCGGTACGTGACACCCGCGCCGCCGGTGTCGATCTCCTTGGCCTTCTTGCCCTTGGCGAGGGCCTTCGCCGCCTTCTTCTCCTGGCGCGCCTGCTCCTTGGCGACGGTTTTGCCCGCCCGCTCCTGGAAGTGGGCGATGGTGCGCATCACCTGGATGCGGCCGCGCGCGGTGATCGCGGTGAGGCGGGTGTCGGAGTTGCCGTAGTGGCCCATCTCATGGGCGAGTACGGAACGCAGCTGGGCCTGGGACAGGCCGGTCATCAGGGGCAGGCCGAGATAGAGCCGGCGCCTGCCGCCGACCAGGCCGAGGAACCTGGCGTCCTCGCTGACCGCGGCGTTCACATCGCCGGTGAGCACGATCTCGTCGGGCGCGCGGGTGCCGACCTGCTGCGCGATGTCACGGACGGTGGCCCAGAGCCGGGGTTCGTGGGTGTCGTCGACCGGAAGTCCGGCCAGGCCCTCGTCCTTCGGCGTGCGCAGCATGAACATGCCCCGCACGATCGGGACGGCCAGCACGACGCTGAGGACGAACAGCTTCGTGGCGACGCTTCCCGTCGTCCACGCGAACGCCGCCCAGTCGAGGGCGCCGAGGGCGACGAGCAGGACGACGCTCAGCAGATAGAAGCCGGCGAGCAGGACAAGGGCGCGCGCGGCACGCAGAGATGGGCCCATCGGGCGATTCCCCCCACGGGAATGAGAAACGTATGGCGAACGGCAGAGCCGGGGCGGTGCGGGTTGTGGGGGGAACCGGAGTATGTCCTACCGCGGGCGGATGCGGCAACGTGGTTCGGCGAGAGCCGGAGCCGGCGGCGGAACGAGGGCTGACCAGCGGTGGAACAAGGGCTGACCAGCGGTGGAACCGGCCCCCTTACCGCGGCAGCGTCGCCGGGCTGCCGCCGTTCGCCTCGTATCCGGCGACCGCCAGCGCCCGGTAGACCGTGTACTCGGCGGCCGGGTCGGGGTTCTGCGTCCACGGCAGCGCACCCACGTGCCCGTCGATGTGGACGAGCTGGTGCATCGCCTCCGCCCAGCGTTCCATCCGGACCAGGAACAACACCAGCAGATGACGGACATGGGCGAGCATCGGGTCGTCGGGGCGCGCCGCGTGCACCGCGAACAAGGCACCCTCGACGGCCTTCGTCACCACGACGCCCCGGTAGAAGCCCTGCACCAGATTGACCTCGGGCAGATGCTCGTACACCGCGAACAGCGGCAACGCGGCCAGCAGCGAACCCTGCGGGGCGCGGGCCGCGGCGGACGTCGCGAACCGCTCGGCCTCCTCGCGGGAGCCGTGCCACTTCTCGCACCAGAAGTGCAGCGCGGCGATGTGCGCGCCCATGTGCGCCGGAGCGCGGTCGATGATCTTCGCCCAGAGCTGGTCGAACTGCTCGTGGGAGTAGCCGAGTCCACGCGCGACGGCCAGCTCGACGATGTACGGGACCGGGTCGCCGGGCGCCAGCAGGGCCGCCTCGCCGCAGACCGTACGGGCTTCCTCCAGGATGATCCGGAAGTCGTCCGTCCCCGCGGACGACGACCGCCATGCCTGCTGGACCAGGAACTCGGCGTGCACCGCGGCCCCACCCGCGTCCTTCGGCGACTGGGCGCGCCACGACCGCAGCCACGCGCCACCGACCCCGGGCGCCTGCATCAGCTCCAGGGAGGCGGCACCGGCGAACGCCTGCACGCGCTGCCACCGCACCTCACCCTCCTTCGGCGTCCCCGCCAGCAACTGAGCGGCGGCGCGCCAGTCCTGGGTGCGCTGCACGACATCGAGGACATCGAGGAGGTCCTGGTCGGGGCCCGGCATCCGGATGTCCAGCTCCTCCTGGCGCACGAAGCCGTAAGTGTCCGGGTCGGCGGCGTCCGGGGAGCCGGGCGCGACCTGGCGGATACCGGAGCGGCGACGCAGCACGAAGGGGCCGAGGACCGCGGCGAGCATGCACAGCGCGATCAGGAACCAGAGAATCTCCATGCGCCCATTGTCACCGGACGGCGCAGTGGCCGTGGATCACCCCTGTGACGAACTACGCTCGGGCCCCATGAGCGATCAGCACAGCTTCGAGACCCTCGCGATCCACGCGGGCAACACCGCCGATCCCCTCACCGGCGCCGTTGTTCCGCCCATCTATCAGGTGTCCACGTACAAGCAGGACGGCGTCGGCGGACTGCGCGGCGGCTACGAATACAGCCGCAGCGCCAACCCGACGCGCACGGCGCTGGAGGAGAACCTCGCGGCCATCGAGGGCGGCCGCCGCGGTCTCGCCTTCGCGTCCGGGCTCGCGGCGGAGGACTGCCTGCTCCGCACGCTGCTCCACCCCGGCGCCCATGTCGTCATCCCGAACGACGCCTACGGCGGCACCTTCCGGCTCTTCGCCAAGGTCGTCCAGCGGTGGGGCGTCGACTACTCCGTCGCGGACACCTCGGACCCGGCGGCGGTCCGGGCCGCGGTCAACGACCGTACGAAGGTCATCTGGGTCGAGACGCCGTCCAACCCGCTGCTCGGCATCACCGACATCGCCGCGGTCGCGGACGTGGCGCGCACCGCGGGAGCCCGGCTGGTCGTCGACAACACCTTCGCCAGCCCTTACCTGCAGCAGCCGATCGCACTCGGCGCGGACGTCGTCGTGCACTCCCTGACCAAGTACATGGGCGGCCACTCCGACGTCGTCGGCGGTGCGCTGATCGCCGCCGACGCGGAGCTCGGCGAGGAACTGGCGTACCACCAGAACGCGATGGGCGCGGTCGCCGGACCGTTCGACTCCTGGCTGGTGCTGCGTGGCATCAAGACGCTGCCCGTCCGGATGGACCGGCACAGCGAGAACGCGGCCAAGGTCGCCGAGCTGCTGACCCGGCACCCCAAGGTCACCCAGGTCCTCTACCCGGGGCTGCCGGAGCACCCGGGACACGAGATCGCCGCCAAGCAGATGAAGGCGTTCGGCGGCATGGTCTCCTTCCGGGTCCAGGGCGGCGAGGAGGCAGCGGTCGAGGTCTGCAACCGGGCCAAGCTCTTCACGCTCGGTGAGTCGCTCGGTGGCGTCGAGTCGCTGGTGGAGCACCCGGGCCGGATGACGCACGCCTCCGTGGCCGGCTCCGCCCTGGAGGTACCGGCCGATCTGGTCCGCCTCTCCGTCGGCATCGAGTCCGCGGACGACCTGATGGCCGACCTGACGCAGGCGCTCGGATAGGGCCTTTCTTTCGGACCGGATCGGGGAGCGGGGTCCGGTGCGCGCGGCTGCAAGGCGGAGGGGGAGGCGACGCGGAGCGTCGGTGACCGACGGCAACGCGGCAATGTGCGTGCCGGGGCCCGCGAGCCTGGCGTGATCCCAAAGGGAGGCCCAGGGAGTCCGGCGGCACAGAACCGGGCGGGCAGGCGCTCGTCCCGCCCGCCCGGCGTCCTGGGGGTCAGGCGTCGACCTTCTCGTCCTCCAGCGACGCCCGGATCTGCTCCCGCAGCTCCGGGCTGTCGGCGTGTTCGTGGACGGAGACCGCGTGTTCCGTCGCGGCTCGCACCACTTCCTCCTCCTCACCGGCGATGGTGAGCGAGCAGTTCGTGACGCTCGGGTGCTTGCGGCAGTCAGCGATCTTCCGGGTCATGACGGTCTCCTCGGCTCGTGCGGCATGCCGTCACATCCAGGATAAATCCGCAGGAATCGGGCTCTACACCCCGTCCAGGGGCGGGGTCGTCTCCGCGGGCGGCACGTGCCAGGGCTCGGCGATCATCACCCACACCGTGAACGCGACCACCGCCACGCACAGCACGAACACCACCAGCGCACGGAGCGCACGGCGCCGCCGCAGCATCCGGCCGCCCTGCTCCGCCGCCCGCTCCGCCAGATCGGCGGGGACCTGCGGATGCGGCACGTCCAGCATCCGCCGGACCTGCTCCTCCTTCTGGCCCTGACGGCTCATGGCCCCGCCCCCAGCAGCCGTACGGGCAGCCGCCGCGCCGTGGGCCTGCGGGTGCCGCGCATCGTGGCCACCGACCGGTTGCAGAGCGCCCGGACCCGGTCCACCGGAAGCCCCAGCAACGCGGCGGTCTGCTCCTCCGCGACCCCCTCGTACAGCCGCAGCACGAGAACCAGCCGCTCCCGCGGGGTCAGCGGATCCAACAGCCCACCGCGCGGCCGATGGTGCCGCCACGCCTCATGGGCGAACCGGATGGCCAGCTCCTGCCGGGTGCGGTCGTACGGATCCTCACCGTGCAGCCCGTCCCAGGCCGCGTACGTGCGGGCCAGGGCGGCGGTCAGCAGCCGCTGCGCCCGTTCGTTCGCGCCCGTCGGCTCGGCGGTGAGCAGGGTGGCGGTATGCAGCAGTCGGCCCGCGGCGCCCGCCACAAAGGCCTCGAACTCCTGGGCGCGCCGCCGCTGAAGTCCTGCCTGCCGCTCTCGCACACCCACATCGGAGCGCCGGGAAGGTCCCCGGGTCAAGAGGTCGTACAGGCATATTCCAGTCCTCAGCCGCTCGCGGGCTGGTGCTGCCGCGCAGCCAGCGCCGCGTTGAACCGGGTCAGCAGCGTGCAGAACGTCTCGCGCTCCTCCGCCGTCCATTCCCCCGTCACCTGCGACATCAGCTCCCGCCGCGACGCACGCACCTCGTCCAGCCGCGCATGTCCGCGCGGCGACAGCTGAAGCACGACCGCGCGGCCGTCCTCCGGATGCGAGGTCCGCTTGACCAGACCGGTGTCGACGAGCGGCGCGACCTGACGGGTCACGGTCGAGGAGTCGATCCCCATGCCCGCGGCCAGCGCCTTGACGCCCATCGGGCCTTCCCGGTCCAGTCGGTTCAGCAGCAGGTACGCCGCCCGGTCCATGGAATTGCGGACCTGGCCGACACCGCCGAGGCGGGTCTGCTCGGCACGGCGGGCGAAGACGGCCACCTGGTGCTGCAGAACATCGAGGAGGTGGTCGGGACCCGGGGAGTCGGGGGTGGCGCCCCCGGAAGGAGACGCAGCAGTCGTCATGTCCTGAGGGGGCATGGCCGGGGGCTCTCTTCGTGCGGTGTTCGGATGGGTGGGGGACAGAGTACGCGGCCACGGGGCAACGTGTACCAGTGCTGCACAAACCTGCGAACAACGACGCAGGACGGCACCAGCACGGCGTCCGGCCCCGCGTCCAGCTGCAAGACTTGTGGTTATGAACTTCCGTACGCCACACCCGTTTCCCCCAGTGATCCTCGACGACGTCCGCGGCGCACGGAAGATGCTCTCCGGCGTGGCCCGGATGACCCCGATGGAGGGCAGCCGTCACCTGTCCGGGCTGGTCGGCGCGCCGGTCCACTTCAAGTGCGAGAACCTGCAGCGGACCGGCTCGTTCAAGCTGCGCGGCGCGTACGTGCGGATCGCCGGCCTCTCCCCGGTCGAGCGCGCGGCCGGAGTCGTCGCCGCAAGCGCCGGAAACCATGCGCAGGGTGTCGCACTCGCGTCTGCGCTGCTCGGCGTACGCTCAACGGTCTTCATGCCGGTCGGGGCGCCGCTGCCGAAGGTCGCCGCGACCCGCGAGTACGGCGCCGAGGTCCGGCTGCACGGCCACGTCGTCGACGAGACCCTCGCCGCCGCCGAGGAGTACGCCCAGGAGACCGGCGCGGTCTTCATCCACCCCTTCGACCACCCGGACATCATCGCCGGGCAGGGCACCGTGGGCCTGGAGATCCTCGAACAGTGCCCGGAGGTCCGCACCATCGTCGTCGGGATCGGCGGCGGCGGACTCGCCGCGGGCATCGCCGTGGCCGTGAAGGCGATCCGGCCGGACGTGCGGATCGTCGGAGTCCAGGCGGCGGGCGCCGCCTGCTACCCGCCGTCGCTCGCCGCCGGCCATCCGGTGGCGATCGGCTCGCTCCAGACGATGGCGGACGGCATCAAGGTGGGGCGCCCCGGCGACGTACCGTTCGAGCTCGTCCGGGAGCTGGTCGACGAGGTCCGCACGGTCTCCGAGGCCGAACTCTCCAGCGCGCTGCTGCTCTGCCTGGAGCGGGCGAAGCTGGTCGTCGAACCGGCGGGGGCGAGCCCGGTGGCGGCGCTGCTGAGCGACCCGGAGTCGTTCCGCGGACCGGTTGTCGCCCTGCTGTCGGGCGGCAATGTCGACCCGCTGCTGATGCAGCGCATCCTCACCCACGGCATGGCGACCGCCGGCCGCTATCTCAGCCTGCGGGTCCGGCTCACGGACCGCCCGGGGGCACTGGCCACGCTGCTCTCCGTGCTGACCGTCGCCGACGCGAACATCCTCGACATCGGCCATGTGCGGACCGATCCGCGGCTCGGACTCACCGAGGCGGAGGTCGACCTGCATCTGGAGACCAAGGGTCCCGAGCACTGCGAGGAGGTCACCGCGGAGCTGCGTGGTGCGGGCTACCTGGTGACGGACTGACACGCCGTCGGATTGGGCGTTCCCCGGGCGGGGAGAGGCGCGCAAACCTAGGATCTGTCGAGGAAGTCTACAAACGCTCTGGGGGAATCCCGTATGCCAGGCGCCATCTACGCCGAAGGTCTGGTGAAGACCTTCGGCGATGTACGAGCACTCGGCGGTGTTGATCTCGACGTGCCGGAGGGCACGGTCCTGGGCCTCCTCGGTCCCAACGGCGCAGGCAAGACGACTGCCGTGCGTGTCCTCACGACGCTGCTCAAACCCGACAGCGGCCGGGCCGTCGTGGCAGGCATCGACGTGCTGAAGAAACCCAACGAGGTACGCCGCTCGATCGGCCTCTCCGGCCAGTTCGCCGCGGTCGACGAGTATCTGACCGGCCGCGAGAACCTGCAGATGGTCGGTCAGCTCTACCAGATGAGCAGTCGCGACGCGAAGGCCCGCGCGGTGCAGCTGCTGGAGCGGTTCAACCTCGCGGACGCGGCCGACCGCCCCGCGAAGACGTACTCCGGCGGTATGCGCCGCCGCCTCGACCTGGCGGCGGCGCTCGTCGTCTCCCCGCCGGTGATGTTCATGGACGAGCCGACGACCGGACTCGACCCGCGCAACCGGCAGCAGCTGTGGGAGGTCATCGAGGAGCTCGTCGCAGGCGGCACCACGCTGCTGCTGACCACGCAGTATCTGGAGGAGGCCGACCATCTGGCGCACAACATCTGTGTCATCGACCACGGCCTCGTCATCGCCCGCGGCACCTCCGACGAACTGAAGGCCAGGACCGGCGGCGAGCGCGTCGAGGTCGTGGTCCACCATCCCGACCAGATCGATCCGGCCCGCGCCGTCCTCACCAACCTCGGCAAGGGCGAGGTCACCGTCGCCCAGCACACCCGCAAACTGACGGTCCCGGTCTTCGGCGGCGCCAAGCTGCTCGCCGAGATCATCCGTGATCTCGACACCCGCGGGGTCGAGATCGACGACATCGGACTGCGCCGCCCGACCCTCGACGACGTGTTCCTCTCGCTCACCGGCCATGTCGCCGAGGCGCCGGAGACCGACGAGAACGGGACGGTCCCGGGTCCCGGCGCGCAGACCGGCAGGAAGGCCGGACAGGAGGTCAGCAAGTGACTGCCACGACGGACACGCCGCACCTCGCGGCAGCCCCCAGGGCGGGCGGCGGCATCGGCGGGTCGGTCCGCGACTCCCTCGTCGTCGCCAAGCGGAATCTGATCCGGATGACCCGGATCCCGGAGATGGTGATCTTCGGGCTGATCCAGCCGATCATGTTCGTGGTGCTGTTCAGCTACGTCTTCGGCGGCTCCATGATGATCGGCGGTTCCACCAGCCCCAGCGACTACCGCAACTTCCTGATGGCGGGCATCTTCGCGCAGACCGTGACCTTCGCCACCGCGGGCGCCGGTGCGGGCATCGCGGACGACATGCACAAGGGCCTCATCGACCGGTTCCGCTCGCTGCCGATGGCGCGCGGCGCGGTCCTCACCGGCCGTACGCTCGCCGACCTCGTCCAGACGACGCTCACCCTGGTCGTTCTCGCGGTCGTCGCCCTGCTGGTCGGCTGGCGCACCGATGAGAACGTCGGCAAGGTGCTCGGCGGCTTCGCGCTGCTGCTCCTGCTGGGATACGCCTTCTCCTGGATCGGGGCGCTGATCGGTCTGTCGGTCCGCACCCCCGAGGCGGCCACGTCGGGCGGTCTCATCTGGCTCTTCCCGGTCACGTTCATCTCGAACGCCTTCGTGCCCACCGAGAACATGGCGAGCTGGCTCCAGCCGGTCGCCGAATGGAACCCGTTCAGCGCGACCGTCCAGGCCTGCCGCGAGCTCTTCGGGAACCCGGGCGTCTCCCCGTCCGACGCCTGGCCGATGCAGCATGCCGTCTGGGCCTCGCTGATCTGGTCCGTGCTGATCATCGTGGTCTTCCGGACCCTCGCGGTCCGCAAGTACCGCTCGACCGCCTGAGGAACACCAGGAAGCCCCGGCCGTCGGCGGCCGGGGCTTCCTGGTGTTCTGCCGTGTCCGGTGGCCGGCTCAGCCCGAGTAGGGCTTCGCCGCGAGGATCTTCACCGAGGCCCGCTTGCCGTTCGGCAGCTCGTACTCGGCGTCCTCGCCCATCTTCTTGCCGTTCACGCCGGTACCGAGCGGAGACTGCGGAGAGTACGTCTCGATGTCCGCGCTCGCGTACTCGCGGGAGGCGAGCAGGAACGTCATGGTGTCGTCGGGGTCACCGTCGAACGCGATGGTGACGACCATGCCGGGCTCGACCACGCCGTCGTCGGCGGGGGCCTCGCCGACCTTCGCATGCTCCAGGAGCTGGGTGAGCTGGCGCACCCGCAACTCCATCTTGCCCTGCTCCTCCTTGGCCGCGTGGTACCCGCCGTTCTCCCGGAGGTCACCCTCCTCACGGGCCGCCGCGATCTTGACGGCGATCTCCGTGCGCGCGGGACCAGACAGGTACTCCAGCTCGGCCTTGAGCTGGTTGTACGCCTCCTGCGTGAGCCAGGTGACGTTTTCGCTGGTCTGGGTCACAGGTGCTCCTAGTCGGTACTGGATATTCAAGCGTCGGTACTGGGAATACAAAGCATCGCCCTACCCAGAAGCATGTGCCTCCACGGGTGGGCGAAACCACGAGCCTAACAATTCCCCAGGAAAAGGGGGAGAAGGTAAACCGCTATGACCGCATCAACGCAGGTCAGCGGCGATAATCGCAGGTCAGAGCAGGTCCGTTCCGGTCAGTTCGACGACCCGCCGTCAACCGTGCAGCCCAGCAGCTCGACGCTGGTCGCCCGGGAGGTCGTGCGCAACGAGACGATCCGGTCGATCCGGGCGGAACGGTCGTCGAAGCGGATGTCCTTCCGTGCCACGTCGCTGCCGTCCACCTGCTGGGAGCGGAGCGTGCAGTACCCCTTCGCGTCCCGGTCCTTGCGCACCTCGAGGTGGATGTCGACCCGGTCGTCCGAAGCGATCCTGAACTTGATCACCTCGGCGCTGATGCCCTGGCCTGCCACGTAGTCGTAACCGATCCAGCCGACCACGCCGAGCAGCGCGACGCCCAGCACCGAGCCGATGATCTTGAGCTTGCGGTCCGCGCGCTCGTCCGCGGAGCGCCCGTAGCGGCCCTCCGGAAGTGCTTCACGCACCGCAGCCATGATCGTTCCTCCCGTGCCGGGGATCGAGGAATTTTCCGCCCCCCGGTTCGGTCACTATAGAAGCCTCTCACCCGCCACCCGACCGCCGCCCCACACCGACGTCCCTCCGGGACGGCACCACTCGGTGGCGGCCGAATCACTGAGGATCGAGTCTTGACTGAGCAGCTTCGACTGATGGCCGTCCACGCCCACCCCGACGACGAGTCGAGCAAGGGCGCGGCCACCATGGCCAAGTATGTGTCCGAGGGGGTGGACGTGCTGGTTGTGACCTGCACGGGAGGCGAACGCGGCTCCATCCTCAACCCGAAACTCCAGGGCGACCCGTACATCGAGGAGCACATCCACGAGGTACGGAAGAAGGAGATGGACGAGGCCCGGGAGATCCTGGGCGTCAAGCAGGAGTGGCTCGGCTTCGTCGACTCGGGGCTGCCCGAGGGCGACCCGCTGCCCCCGCTGCCCGAGGGCTGCTTCGCCCTGGAGGACGAGGAGAAGGCGGCGGGGCGTCTCGTCCGCTCCATCCGCGCGTTCCGGCCGCAGGTCATCACCACGTACGACGAGAACGGCGGCTACCCGCACCCCGACCACATCATGACCCACACGATCACGATGATCGCGTTCGAGGGCGCCGCGGACACCGAGACGTTCCCCGAGACCGAGTTCGGCCCCGCCTGGCAGCCGCAGAAGCTCTACTACAACCAGGGCTTCAACCGTCCGCGCACGGTGGCGCTGCACGAGGCGCTGCTCGCC
Organism: Streptomyces sp. NBC_01669; assembly: GCF_026339735.1. Classification (GTDB taxonomy): domain Bacteria; phylum Actinomycetota; class Actinomycetes; order Streptomycetales; family Streptomycetaceae; genus Streptomyces; species Streptomyces yanii. The sequence goes on along the minus strand of NZ_JAPEQG010000001.1, from coordinate 3,655,259 downwards.
CGCGGCCTGGAGTCGCCCTACGGCGAGTGGCTGGAGCGCTGGAAGGAGTTCGAGCGCGTCGAGCGGACGCTGACCACGCACGTTCCGTGCGCGGAGTTCTTCGAGATCCGGGACAAGGCGCTGATCGCGCACGCCACGCAGATCGACCCGGACGGCGGCTGGTTCCGGGTGCCGATGGACATCCAGCGGGAGGTCTGGCCGACCGAGGAGTACGAGCTGGCGAAGTCTCTCGTCGATACCTCCCTCCCCGAGAGCGACCTCTTCGCGGGCATCCGCGACAATGCCTGATATGTACGCGACCCAGGCACTGACCCACGTCGTTCCTCTCGCCGAGGAATTCGACAAGAACAAGGTGACACCCGGCGTCCTCGGCTTCCTCGTCTTCGCGGCGCTCGCGGTGGGCGTGTGGCTGCTGATGAAGTCCATGAACCGGCACATGGGCAAGGTGAACTTCGAGGAGGCGCCGGATCCGGATGCGGTGCCGGCGGCCGCCGAGGCTTCGGGGAACGGGGCCGGGCGCGCCCGGTAGCGCCTCGTCCTCACTCGCCGGACGGGCGTGACGGTGCCCGTCCGGCGTATGCGGGTGCGCCCGGCCAGGAGCGCGGGGCCGTGTCCTACGACCTCGCCCCCACCGGTACGCCCATGATTTCCCGGGCGCGGCGGGTCGGGGTCATGCCCAGGCGCCAGGCCTGCCAGCCGTCCTCCAGGTCGATCCCGCGGTTCAGGACCACGGTGAACGCCTCCGCGCAGTCCACCAGCTTGCTGTCGCGGTTCGGGTGCCCGGCCCCGAGCAGGTCGGCGAGTTCCTGCTGGGCCACCACGGTGCCCACCTCCGTGCCGCCCGCCGACGCGTACGGCAGCAGAGTGCAGCGCAGGAAGCGGGCCCAGTCGGCGCCCCGCGTGTCGCCGTACGAGTCGAACAGCTCCACCGCCTCGTCGCACAGCGCGAGCGCCTGGGCCGCCCGGTTGTTCCCCGCGTCGACCAGGGCCAGTTCCAGACACGTCCACGCCTCGCCGTGGGCGACGCCGATGCGCCGGAAGTCGGCCCGGGCGTCGGCCAGGAGCTGACGGGCGAAACCGGAGTTGCGCAGATTGCCGGTCCGGGCGGCCCGCTGGTCGCGGGTGACCCGGCCCGAGTGGTGCCGGGCACACGCCAGCCCGTAGACGTCCCGCATCCGGGAGAACATCGTGCGCGACCGCTCCAGCTCCCGCACCGCCTGGTCGGTGTCGCCCGCCTCCTCCAGCGCCTGGCCCAGGTAGTACAGCGTCCAGGCCTCACCGCGCGCGTCCTCGTTGTCACGGTGGCGGGAGAGCGCCCGGCGCAACTCGTCGACTGCCGGGTCCGGGTCGCCGTCGAGCAGCCGGGCGCGGGCCAGCTGGGTCAGCGCCCACGCCTCGCCGCGCTCGTCACGGGTGCGGCCGTACAGGTCCAGGGCCGTACGCAGCGTTTCCTCGGCCCCGGGCACATCGCCCATCCTCAGCAGCACCTGGCCCAGCTGGAACTGTGTCCACGCCTCGCCGTGCAGCGACTCGCCCTCCCGGTGCAGGGTCAGCGCCGCGTCGAGGAGGGTCAGGGCCTCCGCCAGGTTCGCCCGGTCGCGCTCGACGGCGGCCAGGGCGTGCAGCGACCACGCCCGGTCCTCGGCCTGTCCGTCGGAGGACTGCAGTGCGATCGCCTCGCGCAGCCGCGCCGACGCCTCGGTGAGGTTGCCCTGGTGGTGCAGGGTGATGCCGAGCGAGCAGAGCGCCAGCGCCGTGCCCGCGTCGTTCTGCGCCTCGCGGTAGAGACCGACGACCGAGGACAGCGTGGTGCGGGCCTTGTCCAGCTCGCCGAGCTGCCGGGCCGCGATGCCCGTACGCCACTGGACCGACCGTTCCAGCAGCCCCTTGTCGACGGCCTGCGTCAGCTCGCTGATCTCACCCAGGCGGTAGAGGTCGCCGCGCAGCAGGCAGTAGTCACACAGTGCGCCCAGCAGGTCCAGCACGGCCCCCTGGTCGACGCCCTCCGCATGCCGCAGCGCGGAGGTGATGAAGCTCGACTCGTCGTCCAGCCAGTGCAGTGCCGCGTCCAGCGAGCCGAACCCGTGCGAACCGAACTGCCCCGCCCGGGTGGACATCTTCCCGTCCACCATCCGGATCACCGCACCGGCGAGCTCCGCATAGTTGTGGATCAGCCGCTCCTGCGCGGCGGTACGGTCCGCCGCCTCCTCCTCGTCGCGCAGCCGGGCCAGGGCGAAACCCCGTACGAGATCGTGCAGCCGGTAGCGCGTACCCCGCACATGGTCGAGCAGCCCGGCCCGGGACAGGGCCGTCAGCAGCGACTGCGCCTCCTGTTCCTCGGCGGACAGCAGCGCCGCGGCCGCCGCCGCGCCCAGGCTGGCGCGCCCGGCCAGCGCGAGCCGGCGCAGCAGCCTCCGCGCCTGCTCGGACTGGTCGGTGTAGCGCAGCCACAGAGCCCGTTCGACGGGCGCGACGGGACCGTACGCGGCGAGTTCGGCGGCCAGCGCCGTGCGGGTACGCGGCCCGAGCGAGGAACCCGCGACCCGCAGCGCCAGCGGCAGCCCACCGCACAGCTCGGCGATCGCGTCCGTCGACTGGGAGTCGTACGGCCCCTGCTCCTCCTCCTGCGCCGACACGCGCAGCAGCTCCTCCGCACCCGCCGCGTCCAGCGGGCCCACGGGCAGCTGATGCACCCACGCCGGAATGTCGGCAGGCAGGTCGAGAGGGGCGCGGGCGGTGACGAGAACCAGGCTGTCGGAGCGCTCCGGTATGAGCGTACGGACCTGCGCCGGGTCGCCGGCGTCGTCGAGGACGATCGTCACGGGCGTACCGGTCAGATGCTGGTGGTAGAGCTCGCTGAGCCGTCGCACCTGCTGCTCGGCGGAGGACCTGCCCCGGGATCCCGACTCCGCTCGATCAGGGGAGACCCCATCCCGGAACAGCAGCTGTTCGCGCGGCGCGCCGAGCCGGTTCAGCAGGTGCAGCAGCGCGTCGCGGGTCGGCAGCGGGTTCTCGCCGGTGACATCGGAACGCAGATCCACCACGCACGCGCCCCGGAACTGGTCCTTCAGCTCGTGCGCCGCCCGCACCGCGAGTGCCGTGCGCCCGGAGCCGGGCGTGCCGTGCAGGACGACGACGGTCGGCTTGGTCTCCGTCGACGCGCGGGCCGCGTGCACCCACTGGGCGATCTGCGCCAGCTCGGCCCGGCGACCGGCGAACGGGCCGTCGGGGGCGGGCAGATGCCCGAAGGACTGGTCGAGCAGCGACCGCCTGCGCGCCGCCGCACTGCGGTCACCGCCGCGCAGTTGCGGCACGACGGCGGCGGCCTTCTTCTTCGGCGTACGGGACGACGCGCTCAGCATCCGCTGCTGGTCCAGGAACGGGCGGATGCCCCGCACCTCCAGCGCCGCCAGCCACTGCAGCCGCAGCTGTTCGGGCCCGCCGGGCTGGCCCGCCGCACCCGCGTGCCGGTGGGCGGCGGGCCAGTGCGAGGCGGTCACCTTGACGACGGTGGCCGCGGCGCCCGCGACGGCGACGACGGCGCCCGCGCCGAGCGCCGGCCCCGCCGCCGTACCGAACGCGAGATCGGCGCCGAACGCCGCTGCCGCGGCAACCACCGTGACCAGCAGGGGAGTTCCCATCGCCGCCTTGCTGAACTGCTGCGACAGGGGTTTCTGCCCGGCCTCCATCGCATCGAGCGCCTGCGTGTACGCGGCGTACTCCTCGGCCGCGCTCGCCGCCAGCGAGTCGAGCGCCGCCCGCCCGCGCGCCGTCAGCGCACCCGCGTCGGCCCTGCCCCCCGAACGGCGTACTTCCTCCTCCACGGCGCGTACCAACAGCCGTTCGGCTTCAGCCCGGTGGCTGTCCCGCATGTCCGTCCCCCTCCGAGAGCCCTGTTCGGGACAGTGTCCTGCGTGGGGCGGCTGAGCGCGAGAGAGCACGAGGGGCAAGTGGCAGGACCCGAACAGCCGTTGCGCTCAGCCGGCGAGCCCGGATACCTGGTGGGGCGAAATCTTGCTGCCCGCGGTGACCCGGCTCGTGTTCGAGTGCCGCCGAACGGGACGCGAGCCGAGCTGCTGCCGGCCCGCGTCCTCGCGTTCCCCTGCGACAGGCTCTCAGGCGGTCCCTGCCTTGCGGGGGGCGCGGACGGCCTGCTCGGCGTTGCGGAGGTCCTCGGCCGCGTCCGCCACCCGGTTCATCAGATCGAGGAAGGCGACCTGCTCCTGCGGCGCGAGCGGCGCCAGGAAGACATGGTTCATCCGGACCGCCCGCGTGGTCAGCCTGCGGTGCAGCCGGACGCCCTCGTCACTCAGCTTCAGCACGTTGCGCCGCCCGTCGAGCGGATCGCGCGCGCGCTCCATCAGCCCGCGCCGGGTCAGCCGGGCCACCAGTTCCGCGATCGTGGACCGGTCGAGGTGCACGAGTTCACCGAGCGTGCGCTGGTCGATGCCGGGTTTCTCCACCAAGGCGTTCAGAACGGCGTACTGCGGCGAGGTGGTCTCCTCCGAGACCATCGCGTTCCACAGCAGGGTGTGCGCCTGCTGAAGACGCCGGGCCAGATGCCCGGGGTGCGTGCCCAGATCGACGGCGTCCATGCCCTCTTCCTCACATGCCGGTGCTGCGTCGGCCGGACGGTCCCCGTCTCCTGGAGCGCGGCAGCCTCCACATTTTCCTCATTGCACGGAACAGTACCCGTCGACTTCCGCCAGTCTCTCCCCGGCCACCTCTGAATTCTCTACGTTCCTTGACGCCGGCGGGGCGGGGTGGCAAGTTGACCGACGCATCAAAAATACTCAGTGCACTGAGCGATTCGGGAACGGACGGACGGATGAGCAACAAGGTCGTCGCCTCGGCGGCGGACGCGGTGGCGGACGTCGGTGACGGCGCGACGCTCGCGGTGGGTGGATTCGGGCTGAGCGGCGTGCCGGACGTACTGATCCAGGCCGTGTACGCGGCCGGGGCCGGCCGGCTGGGCGTCGTGTCGAACAACTGCGGGGCCATGGAGTCCGGGCTGGCGGTGCTGCTGTCGGCAGGCCGGATCGCCCGGGTGACGGGTTCGTACGTCGGGGAGAACAAGGAGTTCGCCCGGCAGTACCTGGCCGGCGAGCTGGAGGTGGAGCTGATTCCGCAGGGCACGCTGGCCGAACGGCTGCGGGCCGGCGGCTGCGGCATACCGGCTTTCTACACCCCGGCCGGAGTGGGCACGCAGGTCGCCGAGGGCGGACTGCCCTGGCGCTACGACGGGGCGGGGGGCGTGGCACTGGCCTCGCCGCCGAAGGAGGTCCGCACCTTCGACGGGCGCGAGTACGTGCTGGAGCAGGGCATCACCACGGACTTCGCCCTGGTCCGGGCGGCCAAGGGAGACCGTGAGGGCAACCTCGTCTTCGCCAAGTCGTCGCGGAACTTCAACCCGCTGGCAGCGATGGCGGGACGGATCACGATCGCCGAGGTCGAGGAACTGGTCGAGCCCGGGGAGATCGACCCGGACGCCGTGCACCTGCCGGGCATCTTCGTCCAGCGCGTCGTCGCCCTGACCCCGCAGCAGGCGGCACAGAAGCTGATCGAGAAGATGACGGTGAGCGCGTAATGGCCTGGAACAGGGACGAGATGGCCGCCCGCGCCGCGCGGGAACTGCAGGACGGCAGCTACGTCAACCTCGGCATCGGCCTGCCGACGCTGATCCCCAACCACCTGCCCGCAGGGGTGGAGGTGGTGCTGGAGTCGGAGAACGGGATCCTCGGCGTGGGCCCGTACCCGGCCGAGAACGACGTGGACCCGGACCTGATCAACGCGGGCAAGGAGACCGTCACGGTGCTGCCCGGCGCGTCGTTCTTCGACTCGGCGCTGTCGTTCGGGATGATCCGCGGCGGACACATCGACGCGGCCGTCCTTGGCGCCATGCAGGTGTCTGCCCGGGGCGATCTGGCCAACTGGGCGATCCCCGGAAAGATGATCAAGGGGATCGGCGGGGCGATGGACCTGGTGCACGGGGCCCGCCGGGTGATCGTCCTGATGACGCACACCGCCAAGGACGGCAGCCCCAAGATCGTGCAGGAGTGTTCCCTGCCGCTGACCGGCAAGCAGTGCGTGGACCGGATCATCACCGACCTCGGCGTCCTCGACGTCACCGACGACGGCCTCGTCCTGGTGGAGACCGCCCCCGGCGTCACCGCGCAGGAACTACAGGAAAAGACGGGGGCCACCATCCGTACGACAGCTGAGGCGGCACGATGAACGGGCGCGATGTCTACATCGTCGACGCGGTACGCACCCCCGTCGGCAAGTACAACGGCGCGCTGGCCTCGGTGCGCCCGGACGACCTGGCCGCCCATGCCATCCGGTCGCTGCTCCAGCGCACCCCCGGCCTCGACCCGGCGCGGATCGACGACGTCTTCTTCGGCAACGCCAACGGCGCCGGCGAGGAGAACCGCAACGTGGCGCGGATGGCGGTGCTGCTGGCCGGCCTGCCGACCTCCGTGCCCGGGGTCACGGTCAACCGGCTGTGTGCCTCCGGCCTCGAGGCCGTCGTCCAGGCCGCGCGGGCCATCGCGGTCGGCGACGCCTCGGTCGCCCTGGCCGGCGGAGTCGAGTCGATGACCCGCGCCCCCTACGTACTGTCCAAGAGCGACCGGCCCTTCCCGGCCGGGCACGCCGAGCTGTACTCCACCACCCTCGGCTGGCGGATGGTCAACCCGGCGATGGAGCCGCAGTGGACCATCCCGTTGGGCGAGAGCGCGGAGCTGATCGCCGACAAGCACCGGATCACCCGCGAGCAGCAGGACGCGTACGCCCTCTCCAGCCACGCCAAGGCCGCAGCGGCATGGAAGGACGGGCTGTACGACGCGGAGGTCGTACCGGTGCCGGTCCCGCAGCGCAAGGGCGAGCCGGTGCTCTTCGACCGCGACGAGTGCGTCCGCCCGGACGCCTCCCTGGAGGCCATGGCCAAGCTCAGGCCCTCCTTCCGCACCGACGGCGGCACGGTCACCGCCGGCAACGCCTCCCCGCTCAACGACGGCGCCGCCGCCCTCCTGCTGGTCGACGAGGACGGCCTGAAGGCCTGCGGCCGTGAGCCGCTGGCCCGGATCAGCGCCACCGCCGTCACCGCGGTCGACCCGCACTACTTCGGTCTGGGCCCCGTCGAAGCGGTCGAGCGGGCGCTGGCCCGGGCCGGTCGCACCTTCACCGACCTGTCGGTGCTGGAGCTCAACGAGGCCTTCGCCGCCCAGGTGCTGGGCTGTGTCGCCGAATGGCCCGAGTTCGACCCCGCGATCCTCAACCCGCGCGGCGGCGCGATCGCCATCGGGCACCCGCTGGGTGCCTCCGGCGCCCGCCTCGCCGGAGCTGTCGCCCACCAGCTCGCCGCCGCGGGCTCGGGCGTCGGTGCGGCAAGCCTGTGCATCGGCGTCGGCCAAGGCCTCGCCCTCGTCCTTGAGCGCTGACCCGAGCGCTCCTGAGATAGGAACCTCTATGACTGAGATTTCCCAGAACGACATCGACAAGGCGATAGCGCACAAACGCGAGGAGTACCTCGCCCGCCGGGCCGCAGGCGCCCCGGTCGAGAACCACCCGCAGCGCGACTACGCCCCCTACCGCAGCAGCGCCCTGCGCCACCCGCAGCAGGCGCCGGTGGCGGTGAACGGCGGCGACCCGGAGACCGTCGAGCTGCACACCCCCGTGTTCGGCGTCAGCGACATCACGGAGATCGACAGCGACCTCACGCGGCAGCACAACGGCGAGCCGCTCGGCGAGCGGATCACCGTCAGCGGCCGCCTCCTCGACGCCTCCGGCCGACCGGTCCGGAGCCAGCTGATCGAGATCTGGCAGGCCAACGCATCGGGGCGCTACGCGCACATGCGCGACCAGCACCCGGCGCCGCTCGACCCCAACTTCACCGGCGTCGGCCGCACCCTGACCGACGACGAGGGCCGGTACACCTTCACCACCATCAAGCCCGGCGCCTACCCGTGGCGCAACCACACCAACGCCTGGCGCCCGGCCCATATCCACTTCTCGCTGTTCGGATCGGCGTTCTCCCAGCGTCTGATCACCCAGATGTACTTCCCGAACGACCCGCTGTTCGCCTACGACCCCATCCTCCAGTCCGTGACCGACGACAAGGCCCGGTCACGGCTGGTCGCCGCCTACGACCACGACCTGTCCGTGCCCGAGTTCTCCCTCGGCTACCACTGGGACATCGTGCTCGACGGCCCGTCCGCCACCTGGATCGAGGAAGGCCGCTGATGACCACGACCAGCCCTGCCACGCCGCTCACCCCGACGCCGTCCCACACCATCGGCCCGTTCTACGGCTACGCGCTGCCCTTCCCCGGCGGCCCCGACCTGGCCCCGGCCGGGCACCCCGACACCATCAGCGTCCACGGCTACGTCTACGACGGTGCCGGCGACCCCGTCCAGGACGCGCTGATCGAGATCTGGCAGGCCGCCCCGGACGGCTCCCTGGACGGCGCCCCCGGCTCGATGCGCCGCGACCCCGTCACCGGCGGCTTCGTCGGCCGCAACGGCATCGACTTCACCGGCTTCGGCCGGATCGCCACCGACAAGGACGGCCGCTGGAGCGCCCACACCCTGCCGCCCGGCGCCCGGCCCGGCCACGCGCCGTACATCAGCGTGTGCGTCTTCGCCCGTGGACTGCTCAACCACCTGTTCACCCGGCTGTACTTCCCGGACCAGGCCGAGGCCAACGCCACCGACCCGCTGCTCTCCTCGCTGGACGAGGAGCGCCGGGCGACCCTGGTGGCCACCGTCGAGCCGAACCGCACGTACCGCTTCGACATCCGCCTGCAGGGCGAGGGGGAGACGGCTTTCCTTGACTTCGTCTGACGAACTCGGGCACCCCGAGGACGCCGGGCTGCTGTCGCCCGTCCGAGCGGGCACCACCGTGGAAGTGGTGACCGGCGACCGCGCACTGCTCCAAGCGCTGCTGGACGCCGAATCGGCGCTGACCCGGGCCCAGGCGGGCCTGGGCCTGGCGCCGCGCTCGGCGGCCGAGGCCGTCGACCGGGCCGCGCACGTCGAGCAGTTCGACGTGCGCGGCCTGGCGCTTCGGGCCCGCGCGGGCGGCAACCCGGTCATCCCGCTGGTCGGTGACCTCACCGCGGCGGTGGCCCGTACGGACCCGGAGGCCGCGGCCTACGTCCACCGTGGCGCGACCAGCCAGGACATCGTGGACACCGCGCTGATGCTGGTCGCCGCGCGCAGTCTGGCGCCGATCCTGGCCGACCTCGACCGCACGGCCACGGCCCTGGCCCGGCTCGCGGCGGAGCACCGCGACACCCCGATGCCCGGACGCACCCTCACCCAGCACGCCGTGCCCACCACCTTCGGCCTGAAGGCGGCCGGCTGGCGCTCGCTGGTGCTCGACTCCCACGACCGCCTGGCAGCCGTCGCGAACGGTGGCCTGCCCGCCCAGCTGGGCGGAGCTGCCGGAACCCTGGCCGCGTTCGCCGAGTACGCGGCCACCGCGGCAGCCCCCGAGCCCCCGGCCGGTGCCGCTGCGCTGGGCGACATCGGGCTGCGGCTGGCGGCTGCGTACGCGCGGGAGGCCGGACTGGCCGAGCCCGGCCTGCCGTGGCACACCCTGCGTACCCCCGTCGCCGACCTCGCCGCCGCGCTCGCCTTCACCACCGGCGCGCTCGGGAAGATTGCCGCCGACGTGCTCGTCCTCTCCCGCACCGAGATCGGTGAGGTCGCCGAGGGCAGCGGCGGCGGCTCGTCCGCCATGCCGCACAAGAGCAACCCCGTCCGGGCCACGCTCATCGCCTCCGCCGCCCGCCAGATGCCCGCGCTCGCCTCCGTGCTGCTGGGCTCCCTGGCCGCCGAGGACGAGCGGCCCGCCGGATCCTGGCACGCGGAGTGGCAGCCGCTGCGCGAAGCACTGCGGCTCGCCGGAGGAGCCGCCGAGGCAGCTGCCGGGCTCGCCCAAGGGCTGCGCGTCTTCCCGCACCGCATGCGCGAACACCTCGACATGACCCGCGGGCTGATCGTCAGCGAGCGGATCACCGCCGCGCTGGGACCCGTCATCGGGCGCGACCGGGCCAAGCAGCTGCTCACCGCGGCCTCCCGCCTCGCCACCTCCGAATGCATCGCTCTGGACACGGCGCTGGAGGAGACCGCGCAGGAGCAGGGCGTGCCGGCCGGGCTGCTCTCGAAGGAGCGGCTGCGGGAGCTCGCCGACCCCGCGCAGTACGCCGGCTCCGCCGCCGCCCTCACCGACCGCGCTCTGCGCCGCACCCCTCGTACGTCTTCGGAGGCATCCTCATGACGCTCCATCACACCCTCACCGGTCCGGCCGGTGCCCCGCCGCTCGTCCTCGGCCCCTCACTCGGCACCTCGCTCACGGTCTGGGAGCCCCAGTCGGCCGCGCTCGCGCGCCACCATCAGGTGCTGCGCTGGGATCTGCCGGGACACGGCGGATCCCGCGCCGACCTGCTGCCCGTGGACGGCTCGGCGACCGTCGCGGACCTCGCCGCGCTCGTGCTTCGGCTCGCCGACGACCAGGGCTGGGAGCGGTTCGGCTACGCCGGTGTCTCGCTCGGCGGCGCGGTGGGTCTGTACCTGGCCGTGCACCACCCGGACCGGCTCAGCTCCCTCGCGGTCGTCTGCTCCTCGGCCCGCTTCGGGGAGAGCGCCGCCTGGCAGGAGCGTGCCGAACTCGTGCGGGCCAAGGGCACGGAACCGGTCGCCGCCACAGCCGCCGCCCGCTGGTTCACCCGCGGCTTCGCCGGCCACCCGCGCGCCCTGGCACTCCTCGACGACCTGCGGGCCGCCGATCCCGCCGGCTACGCGGCCTGCTGCGACGCGCTCGCCGCCTACGACCTGCGTGCCGACCTGGCTGGGGTCACCGTGCCGACGCTGGTCGTCGCGGGCCGGGAGGACCCCGCGACCCCGCCCGCGCACGCCCGCGAGATCGCCGACGGGATTCCCGGCGCGAGCCTGCTCGAAGTCGCCGCAGCCGCCCACCTCGCCGGCGTCGAACGACCCGAGCAGGTCACCTCGGCCCTGCTGGCCCACTTCGCGGCGACGGCTCCCGACGCACAGCCGGGCGACGACGCGGCCCGTCATGTGGCCGGGATGGCCGTCCGCCGGGCGGTCCTCGGCGACGCCCACGTCGACCGTGCCACCGCCCGCACGACCGCCTTCACCGCCCGGTTCCAGGACTTCATCACCCGCTACGCGTGGGGCGAGATCTGGACGGACGACTGCCTGGACCGGCGTACGCGCAGCTGCATCACCCTCACCGCGCTGGTCGCGCACGGCCACCACGACGAGCTGGCCATGCACGTCCGCGCAGCGCTCACCAACGGACTGAGCCGCGAGGAGATCGGGGCGGTGCTGCTGCAGAGCGCCGTCTACTGCGGAGTGCCGGCCGCCAACTCCGCCTTCGCCGTCGCCCAGCGGGTCTTCGACGCGCTGGACGAGTTCCCGCCCCGGGCCTGACCGCACGCCAGAACCCCGGGCACCGCAAGAAAGCGCCCTGCCGACCTTCGTCGGTAGGGCGCTTTCTTGGTCAGAGGTCACCCGACAGGCTCTCAGGCGGCCGTCGAGCTCGTCGTGGCCGGGGCCGGCGGGAGGACAGGATCGGACTTGGGCCGCCTGAAGGTGTCGCGGACCGGCAGCATGGCCACCACCGCGAGCAGGGGTCCGGCCGCGAGGGTGAGGCAGGCCATGCCGAAAGAATCCGTCGCCGTGAAGACGGCGCCGACCGCGAGCGGGACCAGCACGCTGCCCAGCTGCCAGATGGCGTTGGCGAGCCCTGAGGCCGTACCGATCACGGACGACGGGACCAGCCGGGGCACCAGCGCGACGATCAGCGGGGTCCAGCCGTAGGCCGCGGCGCCCAGGAGCGGTGCGAGCAGCAGGAACCCGGTCGGCGTCGAGAGCCGTCCGAAGCCGATGAGGGAGAGCGCGAAGACGGCGAAGAGAACGATGCTCGGTCCCTTGCGGGCGCCGCCGAAGAACCGGTCGGTGAAGAAGCCGATGACCGGCTTCACCGCTACAGCGGTGATGGCGAAGATGGTGACGATGAGCCCAGCCATGGCCGGTGACACGTCATGGCCCTCGATCATGAGCGCGTTCGCCCAGGTGATGAAGCCGTACAGGCCCCAGAAGGCGCAGAAGCCGGTCACGCAGACGAGCAGGTAGTCACGGTTGCGGAGCATGGCACGGAAGTCGAGCCGTTCCCGCGGGCGGGCCGGTGCGGTCCTGTCCGCCGCGGCGGGGGCCGGTCCGCCGGCCGCGGGGGCCGGTCCGCCGGCCGCGGGGGCCGGCTCGTTGCGCAGGATGAAGAGCAGGGGCACGACGGCAGGTGACGGCACGACCGGGAACCGCCGCACATCGGCGGTCAGAGGGGCCGAACGGCCCCTGACGCAGCACGTATCGCTGTGCGAGAAATGGATATCGCTATACGATCCGGCTACGGTAGGTGGGGCATGCGCGGGAGTCAACAGGAAGGGACCACCACAGTGACAGTCGCGAAAGCGGGCGCCGACAGTGGCCGACGGGCACTAGAGGTACTGTTCGCCTTCACTGAGCAGCGTCCGGTGGCCTCGGTCCGGCAGCTCGCCGAGGATCTGCAGATCCCCGTACCGACCGCGCACCGTTACGTCGCTCTGCTGCGGGACATGGGCCTCGTCGAGGAGCGCGAGCGCGGCCAGTACCACCTCACCATGCGCGTGGCAGCCCTGGGCCGGGCCGCTCGCTCGGCCACCCCCCTGGTCCACATCGCCGAGCCGTACATGCGCAAACTCTCCGAGCAGATCGACGAGACCGTCATGCTCGTCCGGATGGTCCACTCCCTGCCCGTCTGTATCCACCGGGTCGAAACGCTCAGGGCGTTCCGGCTGTCCTTCGAGCCCGGCCAGAACATGCCGGCGCTGCGCGGTGCGAGTGTCCGCCTTCTTATCGGCGGCCTCCCGGAACCCGAGCGGGAACGATACGTGGACCGGGCCATCGCCGCCGGTGCCCTGCCGCCGGTGAACGGCCGCGACGCCCTGCTCAGCGCCAGCGCACGCGCCACCGAGCAGGGATGGGACACCAGCCGGGAAGAGATCGACGAGGGCGTGTGGACGGCCTCCGCGCTCATTACGGAAGGCGGCCTCACCCGCGCCGCACTCTCGGCCCCCTGCCCCGCCTTCCGCATCGACGAAGCGAAACAGAACACGATCGTCCAGCACGTGCGCGAAGCGGCCCGACAGATCTCCCAGGCCCTCAGCGGCTGACCACCGGCCGCCCCAGGGGCGGTCACACAGGGGGCGGCGGACCCCCTGCCGACTACTGGCCGGGAACCTCGGATCTCACGCAAATCTTGCGGTTCGATTCGGGGGCAAGGCCCGCATCGTTCTACTCCTGTGTTCCGGCCTCACAAGGTGGGCTGGAGGGGGGTCGGCGTGCGACGATGCCGGTATGAATCGACTGGCCGAATCCCAGTCGCCTTATCTCCTCCAGCACGCCTCCAACCCGGTGGATTGGTGGCCATGGGGAGAGGAGGCGATGACGGAAGCAAAGCGGCGGGACGTGCCCATCCTCTTGAGTGTGGGCTATGCGTCCTGCCACTTATGCTTCCAGTTATTCATTGGTGCCATGTGATGGCGCACGAGTCGTTCGAGGACGACCGGGTCGCGGCCTATCTGAACGAACACTTCGTCCCGGTGAAGGTCGACCGCGAGGAGCGGCCCGACGTCGACGCCGTGTACATGGAGGCCGTGCAGGCGGCGACCGGCCAGGGCGGCTGGCCGATGACCGTCTTCCTGACCGCCGACGCCGAACCCTTCTACTTCGGCACGTACTTCCCGCCCGAGCCGCGCCACGGCATGCCGTCCTTCCATCAGGTGCTCGAAGGCGTCTCGACCGCCTGGACCGACCGGCGCGACGAGGTCGCCGAGGTCGCCGGACGCATCGTCCACGACCTGGCAGGCCGCTCGCTGGCGCACGGCGGGGAGGGGCTGCCCGGCGAGCAGGAGCTCTCGCAGGCGCTGCTCGGGTTGACCAGGGATTACGACGAGAAATACGCGGGCTTCGGCGGCGCCCCGAAGTTCCCGCCGTCCATGACGATCGAGTTCCTTCTGCGCCACCACGCCCGCACCGGCGCCGAGGGCGCCCTCCAGATGGCCGCCGACACCTGTGAGGCGATGGCCAGGGGCGGGATGTACGACCAGCTCGCCGGCGGCTTCGCCCGCTACTCGGTGGACCGGGAATGGGTCGTACCGCATTTCGAGAAGATGCTCTACGACAATGCGCTGCTCTGCCGGGTGTACGCGCATCTGTGGCGGGCGACGGGTTCCGGCCTGGCCCGCCGGGTCGCGCTGGGGACCGCCGACTTCATCGTGGGCGAACTGCGGACGGCTGAGGGCGGGTTCGCCTCGGCGCTCGATGCCGACAGCGAGGACGGCGGCGGCAGCCACGTCGAAGGCGCGTTCTACGTGTGGACGCCCGCGCAGCTGCGCGAGGCGCTGGGAGAGCAGGACGCCGTGTTCGCCGCGGACTACTTCGGGGTGACCGAGGCGGGCACCTTCGAGGAGGGCGCGTCCGTGCTCCAACTGCCGCGCACCGACGACGCGGTGGACCCGGACCGGGCCGCCGACGTGCGGGCCCGGCTGCTCGCGGCGCGCGAGGAGCGGGCGCGTCCCGGACGGGACGACAAGGTGGTGGCGGCCTGGAACGGTCTGGCGATCGCCGCGCTCGCCGAGACCGGGGCGTACTTCGACCGGCCCGACCTGGTCGAACGCGCCACCGAGGCGGCGGACCTGCTGGTCCGGGTCCACATGGGCGACAACGCCCGGCTGTCCCGGACGTCCAGGGACGGCCGGGCGGGTGACAACGCCGGGGTCCTGGAGGACTACGGCGATGTCGCGGAGGGCTTCCTCGCGCTGGCCGCCGTCACCGGCGAGGGTGTCTGGCTGGAGTTCGCCGGCTTCTTGCTCGACATCGTGCTGCAGCACTTCACCGGCGAGGGTGGGCAGCTGTACGACACGGCGGACGACGCCGAGCAGCTGATCCGCCGCCCGCAGGACCCCACCGACAGCGCGACTCCGGCGGGCTGGACGGCGGCGGCCGGAGCGCTGCTCTCGTACGCCGCGCACACCGGATCCGAGGCTCATCGGGCTGCCGCGGAAGGCGCGCTGGGGGTGGTGAAGGCGCTCGGGCCACGGGTTCCGCGGTTCATCGGGTGGGGTCTCGCGGTTGCCGAGGCGCTGCTCGACGGCCCGCGCGAGGTGGCGGTCGCCGGCCCGGTCGGCGGCGGGCTGCACCGCACGGCACTGCTGGGGCGGGCGCCGGGGGCGGTGGTCGCGGCGGGCGAGACCGGTGGCGCGGAGTTTCCGCTGCTGGTGGACCGGCCGATGGTCGGCGGGGCGCCGACGGCGTACGTCTGCCGGCACTTTGTGTGCGACGCGCCGACCACGGATGCGGGGGAGCTGGCGCGGAAGCTCGGGGGGTGACCCCGGGAGGAGCCCGGTGCGTGCCCGGCCGGCGCTCTGTCCGCGGTCTCCCCCACCGGGGCCGACGGTCCGGCGCACCGCTTGCGTCAGAGCGTCAGGCCGCCCTCGAGCGTGTCCATGGCCCGATTGATCATCGCGATCAGGTCGCCCTTCTGGTCGTGCTCGCCCCAGTACAACGTCACCTCGCGCAGCGCCCCCAGCACCGCGGCGATGAACACCCGGACCTCCAGGTCGTCGGCGCTGCGGCCCCTCCGGTCGGCGAGCACCTGGGCGAGGATCTTCGCCGTGTCCGACATGGTCTCCGACATCCGTGCCCGGATCGCGGGGACCTCCACCATCAGCCGGGTGCGCCGGCGCAGTTCCTCCTCCTCGGTGGCGAGGAACGCCGTCAGCGCCTCCGTCATGATGAACCGCAGCGACTCCAGCGGCGGCTCGTCCGCGGGACGGTTCCGCAGCTCCGCTTCCATGACGGGGTCGTACTCGTCGGTGAGGACGATGTCCTCCTTGGTCGCGAAGTACCGGAACACCGTGCTCGGCGACACCTCCGCCGCCTCCGCGATCTGCTCGATCGTCGTCGCGTCGTACCCCTGCTCGGCGATCAGCCGGTGCGTGGCGCTGCGTATCGCGATCCGTGTCTTGAGCTTCTTGCGCTCGCGCAGCCCCAGCTGGGGCTGCGCCTCGACGGGCGTGACGGAGGAGGGAGTGGCGGCCATGGTCGTCATTCTCATGCATCGACGGGCTCCGCGACCACGGCGGCGTCCCCGGTCGGCGACGGGCCGGCGTCCGTCGGAAGTGCCCCCACCAGCAGCGCGGTCACCAGCGACGCGGCGCCGATGACCCATCGATGCGGTGGGCGCCGGGCGGCGATGCCTCGCCATCCAAAAGGGCCGCGGCTCGGAAGCCGCGGCCCTGGAGGGCAGGGGAGGAGGTTCGCTCAGGCGTGGTTGTACGCCACCAGCGAGATGCCGACGTAATGCACGGTGAAGGCCGCCAGGGTCAGCGAGTGGAAGACCTCGTGGAAGCCGAACCACCGCGGTGACGGGTTGGGTCGCTTGATCCCGTAGATGACGCCGCCCGCGCTGTAGAGCAGGCCGCCGACGACGACCAGGACCAGGACCGCGATCCCGCCGGTGCGCATGAAATCGGGCAGGAAGAAGACCGCCGCCCAGCCCATCGCTATGTAGCAGGGGGTGTACAGCCAGCGGGGGGCGCCGACCCAGAACACCCGGAAGGCGATGCCGGCCGCGGCCGCGGCCCAGACCGCCCAGAGCAGCGGACGCCCGGTCGACTCCGGGAGCAGCAGCAGGGTCAGCGGCGTGTACGTGCCCGCGATGATCAGGAAGATGTTGGCGTGGTCCAGCCGGCGCAGCACTGCCTCGCCGCGCGGACCCCACGTGCCGCGGTGGTAGACCGCGCTCACGCCGAAGAGCAGGCACGCGGTCACGATGTAGATGCCGCAGGCGATCCGGCCGCGGGTGCTGTCCGTGAGCGCAATCAGAACAATCCCCGCGATCAGTACCGCGGGGAACATTCCGGCATGCAGCCAGCCGCGCATGCGCGGTTTCACCGGGCCCGGCGCCGACTCGGCCGGGCCCGGCTCGGATGGTTCGACCTCGGCTGGTTCGGGCGCGGCGGCGGCAGCAGTCATGACCGCATGCTACCTACGCCACCGTAGGTTGCGAATACGAGTGGCGATGCTCACGTGGGCACTCCTCTGGACATATGGGCGAATCGGTCGGATGATCAAATGAGTATGGTCGGCACCGGATGAGCGGCTACGAAGCATCCGGGTCGCAGCCCCCACGGGGCAACTGCCCAAAGACACCCTCAACAAGGAGCGATCGTGGCGCGCGACATCGCGGCTCCCCTCACTGTTCCCACCCGTCACCAGGAGCTGGCTTCCTGGGTGAACGAGATCGCAGCCATCACCGAGCCGGACCGTGTGGTCTGGTGCGACGGTTCCGAAGCCGAGTACGAGCGCCTGTGCGGGGAGCTCGTGGCCAAGGGCACGTTCACCAAGCTCGATGAGATCAAGCGCCCGAACTCGTACTACGCCGCCTCCGACCCGAGCGATGTCGCCCGCGTCGAGGACCGCACCTTCATCTGCTCCGAGAAGGAGGAGGACGCGGGCCCGACGAACCACTGGAAGGCCCCCGCCGAGATGCGGGAGATCTTCACCGGTGAGAAGGGTGTCTTCCGCGGCTCCATGCGCGGTCGCACGATGTACGTCGTGCCGTTCTGCATGGGCCCCGTCGGCTCCCCGCTGTCCGCGATCGGCGTCGAGATCACCGACTCCGCGTACGTCGCCGTCTCGATGCGCACCATGACGCGCATGGGCCAGGCCGTCCTCGACGAGCTCGGCACCGACGGCTTCTTCGTCAAGGCGGTCCACACGCTGGGCGCGCCCCTGGAGGAGGGCCAGGAGGACGTTCCGTGGCCGTGCAACTCCACCAAGTACATCTCGCACTTCCCCGAGGACCGCGAGATCTGGTCGTACGGCTCCGGCTACGGCGGCAACGCCCTGCTCGGCAAGAAGTGCTACGCGCTCCGCATCGCCTCGGTCATGGCCCGCGACGAGGGCTGGCTCGCCGAGCACATGCTGATCCTCAAGCTCACGCCGCCGCGGGGTGAGTCGAAGTACGTCGCCGCCGCGTTCCCGAGCGCCTGCGGCAAGACCAACCTCGCCATGCTGGAGCCCACGATCTCCGGCTGGACCGTCGAGACGATCGGCGACGACATCGCCTGGATGCGGTTCGGCGAGGACGGCCGTCTCTACGCGATCAACCCCGAGGCCGGATTCTTCGGTGTCGCGCCCGGCACCGGCGAGCACACCAACGCCAACGCCATGAAGACGATGTGGGGCAACTCCGTCTTCACGAACGTCGCGCTCACCGACGACGGCGACGTGTGGTGGGAGGGCATGACCGAGGAGCTTCCCGCGCACCTCACGGACTGGAAGGGCAACGACTGGACCCCCGAGTCCGACACGCCCGCCGCCCACCCCAACGCCCGCTTCACCGTCCCGGCCGGCCAGTGCCCGATCATCGCGCCCGAGTGGGAGGACCCGAAGGGTGTGCCGATCTCGGCCATCCTCTTCGGTGGCCGCCGCGCCTCGGCCGTACCGCTGGTCACCGAGTCCTTCGACTGGCAGCACGGTGTCTTCCTCGGTGCCAACGTGGCCTCCGAGAAGACCGCCGCCGCCGAGGGCAAGGTCGGCGAGCTGCGCCGCGACCCGTTCGCCATGCTGCCGTTCTGCGGCTACAACATGGGCGACTACATGAACCACTGGGTCAAGGTCGGCGCCGACAAGGACCAGGCGAAGCTCCCGAAGATCTACTACGTGAACTGGTTCCGCAAGAACGACGCGGGCAAGTTCGTGTGGCCGGGCTTCGGCGAGAACAGCCGTGTTCTGAAGTGGATCGTCGAGCGCCTGGAGGGCAAGGCCGAGGGCGTCGAGACGCCGATCGGCATCCTGCCCGCCAAGGGCTCCCTGGACACCGAGGGCCTGGACCTCTCCGAGTCCGACCTGGACTTCCTGCTCACGGTCGACAAGGAGGTCTGGCGCGAGGAGGCGGCGCTGGTCCCCGAGCACCTCAACACCTTCGGTGACCACACGCCGAAGGAACTGTGGGACGAGTACCGCGCGCTGGTCCAGCGCCTGGGCTGACGCCCCCGGGCGGCGCCTTCGAGGCGTCGCCCACCCGGGCGTACTCCTGAAGCGCGCCCCTTCGATCCCCGCGGCCGGGTCTTCCGACATCCGCCCTGACCTGTGGGGTCAACAGCCCGCCGCGGAACGGCCCCCGGAATCCCCTTACGGTTCCGGGGGCCGCCCTTTCCCGCCCCTTTTTATAGAGAACATCCGCACATCGCCGCAGAGTTGCGCACGAGACCTTCACATGGCTTTGATGTCCCTTCACATCGCCTTCGGTCGAGCCGTCCGGAGGCCGACCGAGCCTGTGGGGGACTCGGTGACGTACACGGTGAGCTACGCCGGCGACGATCTGCGCACGGACTCGACGGCGTCGGCGAAGGTGCGCTTCCGGCGGTGGTCGGGTGACGGGGCTCAGTTGGACCGGCCCCGGTCCTCCAGGTACCGCGTGTGCGTCTGCTGCCGGCGCGCCTCGGCCTCCCGCAACCCCGCGACCAGCGACTCCGCCTCCCGGTGCAGCAGCGACAGCTGCTGTTCGAGGTGGCGCTCGGGCGGCTCGGTGCCCGGTGCGATCCGCGTCCACCAGCGGGTCCGTAGATACGTGTCCACGGACTCCGGGATGTCCTGATGCACGGCGCGCGACAGGGCGTGGATGCCTTCCGGGTCGGTGGCGAGGGCCTCGGAGACCCAGCCGGGTGCGAGCAGCCCCGCCAGCAGCTCCGTCAGCTCGACGAGCCGCCCGGACGCGGCGGGCGGCAGCTCGACCTCGTCCAGATACGCCCGCAGGGTCACAAAGTCGGCCCGCAACGAATCCAGTTGGGACGACGGGTCGGGGAAGTCCGGGGCCGATGGCCGCTCGGGCGGGGCGATCAGCGCACCCGCGCCGTACAGCCCGACGATCACCACCGGCCAGTACGCCCCCGCGAGCCCGGTGAAGGTGAGGGCGAGCCCGGCGATCCCGCAGGCGCTCCCGGTGAGGTTCTTGCGCGACTCGATGTACGCCAGGAGCCGGCCCGGCGCTTTACTGGTAGCCACGGATCTCCTCGAAGGCCCCGTCCAGAGAACCCGGCCCCTGCTCCTTCGTCGCGTCGAAGAGCCGGCCGCCGGTCAGGGAGGCGATCGCGTCCAGCTCCGCACGGTCCGAGTCGCCGAAGACGACAGGGAAGACGGGGGTGACGCGTCGCGCAGCCGGGAGCGAACGGTAGAAGCCGGCGAAGTCGTCGGCCGAGTCGCCCGTCGTGTTCTCGCCGTCCGTCATCAGGACGATCGAGGTGAACGCGGACCCGGTGTCCGGACCCAGCCGGTCGTAGGCGGACTCCAGACTCGAAAAGATCGCCGTCTCGCCGCTCGCGGTCAGGGCGGCGGTGTCCGCCTTGATCGCCGCAAGCCCCGCCTGCGGATCTGCTGGATCGACCGTATGTGTGCGCGCCCGCTTCACCGACGACCCGAACGGCAGCAGCGTGACCTCCTCGCGCTCCCGGAAGTCCCCGGTCAGCCCGGTCAGCGCCGCCTTCAGCCTCCGCAGCCGCTCGCCCTTCATCGACCCGGACGTGTCCAGGACGTACACGGTGCGTGAGGGTCGCCGGAGCTTGTTCTCGTAACTGTCGACCAGTCCGTCCGCGACGGACCGCGAGCCGGGGAACGGCAGTTCACGGCGCGCCTCGGCGGCCAGCGGCGCCGCCGGCCGCACGGACGTGACGACCGGGCGGCGGAACGTCTCCCGGGTCAGCTGCCGCTGCACGGCGGGGGAGCGGAGGTACGAGGTCAGGGCGCGCACCGAGTCCTTCGCTTCCGGCGAGGCGGCGGAGAGCAGGCTCAGCGGGTAGTCCGCCGTCACCACACCGTCGCGCGGGCGGATCACCGTCAGCCCTGTACGACTGTCCCGGCCCAGGGAGAGCAGCACGGACTCGTAGTTGATCAGCGCGTCGACCGTGCCCCGCCGGGCGTACGCGGTGGCCAGCCAGCCGGACGAACCGGAGGTCAGCCGCTGCCCGCCGAAGAACTCCTCCATCTTCCCGCTCGCCTTGCGGACATCGGTGTCGGTCAGCGCGGACTGGGCGCCCGACAGCGCCGAAGCGACCGAAACAAGCGCAGCGAAACCGGAGTTGGACCGTGCCGGATCCGTCATTCCGTACGTCAGCTCCCCGTCGGCCACGGCCCGGTGCACCTGCGACCAGGTGACGCGCGACGGGTCCCAGCCCAGCCGCCTCACCACCGCCGGCTTGACGCCGAGGGCGACCGGCGACGCCATCAGCGGCGTCTCGGAAGTGACCCGTTTCGCTGCCTCCGGGTGGAGCCGCAGATAGTCGTTGGACGACAGCCATACCGCGTCGTACGCCCCGTCCGCCTTCCCGGAGCCGAGCTGCTGGACGGCGTCGAGCGTCCCGGTCCAGGTGGGCCGCACGGTGATCCCGGTGGCCTTCCGCGCCTGCTCCAACAGCGGCTTCATGTCAGCGAGTTCACTGGACGCCAGCACGCGCAGCGTGCCGGCCCGCGGAGCGCCGTCGTCCTTCTTCCCGGACGCCGCGGGATCGTCCCCCGCGGAACACGCGGCGATCGGCACGAGCACCGCGGCGGCCAGCAGCGCGGCGAGCGTGCGCGACACCCGACGGCGCAGCCTTCTGATCCGGCCCTTCATCCGAGACCACTGCCCTCAAGGGCCCCCGCCGTCCGGCTGCGCTCCAAGTGGGTGCCGGCCTGCTGGAGTTCGGCCGTCAACGACTCGACCGTCGCCGCCATGGATTCGGTCGCCTGCACCTTGTACGTGTCGATCGCGTCCAGCGTCCGGTAGATCTGCTGGAACGCCGTACGCAGCGTCTCCGCGCCCACCGCCGGGTCCGCGGCGATCCGCTGGATCTCCCCGCTCTGCGTGGCGAGCATCTCCGCATTGCCGCGGATCAGATCCTCCGTCGTGGAGCGCAGCACCTGCACCTGTTCGGTCACCTTGCGCTGGCTCTCCAGCGCCGATGCCAGCATCACGGCGATCCGCAGCGCGGAGACGGTCGTGGCCGCGGCGCGGTCGACGCCCCTGATCAGCTCCTCGTTGTTGCGGCGTACGACATCCATCGCCAGGTACCCCTGCGCGCAGACCGCGAGCTGGGTCAGCAGATCCTGGTGCTTCTGCCGTACGGGGAACAGCACATCGGCCCGCAGGGCGTCCGCCTGCACGGGGTCGGCGGCCTCCGTCGCCCGGATGCGGTCCTCGACCGCGCCGTCCAGGGCCTCGGTGAGGACCACGTACTCCTGGAGCTTGCCCATCGTCTCCCAGAGCCGGGTGCGCTCGGTGTGCAAGGCGGCGTTGTCGCGGCGCAGTTCGTCCTGGCCGCCGCGGAGCGAGCCCACGATCCTGTTGAGGGTGGACTGCGCGGAGGCGTACTTCGCGACATGATCGCGCAGCCTGTTGCCGCCGGGCAGCTTCGCCAGCAGCCGGCGGGCGCCGCGACCGGAGGTGTCGCGCGGATCGAGGTCCTCGACGGTGCGGCGCAGCTCGACGAGCGAGGCACCGACCCTCGACTGGGCGTCCCCGTCCCCCGACCCGGCCGAGAGCTCACGGACCGTACGGTCCAGCATCCGGTTGGACTGCTGGGCGGCGCTGCGGATGTCGCCCTGCCCGAGGGCGGCGATCTCCCCGATCCTGGTGGTGAACTCGGGCGAGCGGGCATCGAGCCCGGCGAGGCCGGCGACGTACTCGGTGGCGCGTCGCGTCATCTCCGTGCGTACGGAGTCGTCGACCGGGACGAGACCGGCGGCCTGCTCGGTACGGACGGGGGCGACGGGCTCGGGCGGGGTGAGGACGAGCGGCTGCGGCTCGGTTTCGGTCATGGGTGAGGTCTCCCGGAAAGCGTGTGTCATCAGCCGCGGGTCCGGCGGGCCATCGCGCGCAGCACCGTTGCGGTGGGCACGGGCGCCTGGCGGATCCCGGTCAGCTGTTGGTCGATGTAGTCGGTGTGGCCGGCGGTCGCGGCGGTGAACTCGGCCGCCGCGCCCTGGGGGCGGAAGCCGTGGCGCACGGCCAGCCTGCGCAGCCCGGGGTCGGTGGAGAGCAGCTCGCCGAGCTGCCGGCCCGATTCGGTCAGCGGTACGAGGGTGTGATCGCTGGAGACGGTGGTGTCCGGGTAGAGGACGACCAGATCCCCGAGCTCCTGCTGCTTCTGCATCAGCAGCGAGGCAACCTGCGACTCGTACACCAGGACCAGCGGATTGCCGACTCCACTGATGAAGTCCCGGAACGGCGCGTCACTGCTGGTCTGCTGCGCACCCTGCACCTGGATCAGCTTCTTGAGCAGCGGCGCGGTGCGGTCGATCGCGGCGTCGTCGGCGGCGACCCGGCCGCCGTCGGCGACGTACGAGGCGGCAGCGAGGTAGAGCGCGCCGGAGTTGGACGCGACGGGATCGGTGCTCGTGATGAACAACGTCCCGGTCAACTCGGCATGTTCGTCCGCGCCCCCCAGCTGCTGCCAGGTCCGGTCCGCCTTCGCGGCCTTCAGATACGGGGCCATGTGCAGCTTCCCGCTGGACCTGCCGCTCAGAGTCGCCAGCCCGTTGTCCGCCAGCACCTGCGCGGCGCCGCGGTGCGCGACGACGACGAGCGGCGAGTAGAAGGGCCTGAGCGGGCCGCCCTTGACGGGG
Organism: Streptomyces sp. NBC_01669; assembly: GCF_026339735.1. Classification (GTDB taxonomy): domain Bacteria; phylum Actinomycetota; class Actinomycetes; order Streptomycetales; family Streptomycetaceae; genus Streptomyces; species Streptomyces yanii. The sequence goes on along the minus strand of NZ_JAPEQG010000001.1, from coordinate 3,631,527 downwards.
GACTTGCGCTGCAGCTCATCGGCCGGGGCCTTCGAGCTGGGGAAGGCGAAGTCGTACCCCTTCAAGGGAAGTCGGTCCATGGCCCAGGACCCGGACGTCTCCGCCTTCACGGTGAATCCCTTGGCAGCAAGGGCCTTCACCACCTCGGGATCGGCGAAGAATTCCGCCTTCTCCGACCCGATCACTCCACGCACGGTCTTCGTTGCCGTGCTCGTGTCCTTGCTGTCGCGGCCTGCTACGACGGCCACTGCCACTCCGCCGATCAGCAGCACCGCCAGGACGATTCCCACGATGCGTCTCACGAAGGCAGCCTGCTCGCGGAAGCCTAAATTCCGAGCTGAGTTGAGTGGACGTCAGGTGAAGTGCGTATCCCAGTATGCAACGGGAGCGGCCCGTTCTCTCCGGCAACCCGATCACAGGAAGCCGTGGACTGCGCTGCACGGCGCACGCACGTGTGCCGTGCCCGGACGATCCCGGGCACGGCACACTTCAGAGGGATCCCAACGAGGTCAGGACCGCTTCCAGCTCATCGAGAGTCGACCGCGTCCGTGCCCGACTTCATCGCCCTGTTGGCGGCGATGCTGTTCAGCAGCTGCTCCAACGGGCTGCTCAGGTTGCTGGGCTCCTGGCTCGAGTTCGGCGGCTCCCCGGTCAGGAACGGCCCGGTGGCTTGGTCCGTGAACATAATCTTCTTCCAGAACACCTTGTTCTCGGGAGTGCCACAGTCGATGAGATTCATCGCAGTGTTGGTGCACTGGAGTTCCCACACGTCCCCGTTCGTGGTGATGACCTTGAAGTTCACGATCTTGTCCTGGGACGAGATCGTGGCGGCACAGACGGTGCCGGGGTCGGGGTAGTCGGGGTTCTGCGCCGGGTTGGTGAGGTCCTCGCGGATGTAGTTCCCCGTCGTGGGGTCGTGCCGGTGGCCCCCAAACGCCTTCCCGTCAATCAAGAAGACGCTGAACTCCTGGGTCGAGTTGGGGAGGAGGGAGTCGATGTCGGTGCCGCACCCGTTGGCTCCGGTGGCTCCCGTCGCACCGGTCGCACCGGTATGACCCGTGGCGCCGGTCGGTCCCGTGGGTCCGGTCGGTCCCGTGGCTCCGGTGGCTCCGTTCTCGCCGTTCTCGCCGTTCTCGCCGGTGGCGCCGGTCGGTCCCGTGGGTCCGGTCGGTCCTGTGGCTCCGGTGGCTCCGTTCTCGCCGTTCTCGCCGTTCTCGCCGGTGGCGCCGGTCGGTCCCGTGGGTCCGGTCGGTCCTGTGGCTCCGGTGGCTCCGTTCTCGCCGTTTTCACCCGTGGCGCCGGTCGGTCCCGTGGGTCCGGTGGCTCCGGTGGCTCCGGTGGCTCCGTTCTCGCCGTTTTCACCCGTGGCGCCGGTCGGTCCCGTCGGCCCCGTCGGCCCGGTGGGCCCGGTGGGTCCGCGCTTGCCCTTCTCCTTCTCCTTGCACTTGTCCCTGTCGTGCTTGTTCTTGTGGTGGTCGCAGCACTTGTCCCTGTCGTGCTTGTTCTTCTGCTTCTCGCACTTGTCACCGCCCATAAGCACAGGCCGGTTCATCTCGCCCGGAGAGAAGGCGTTCTGGGCGACCGCCACCGCAGGGCTGGAAAAGCCCAGCATGACGAGGCTCAGCGTTGCCATTGCACCGCCGGCCAGCCACCTGCGACCGCGGGGCACCGGGCCCAGACGTGAGGGGGTCCTGGTCTCAGGACTCATGAATTTGCTCCTTGGGAACCGAATGGAGTGGTCTCGACGAGGCATGCAACGCCTCTGACGCAACATTCAGGTGTATGTGCAAGAAAGTGGGCGAGACACACCAGACGTTCAGGCGATCGGCAGAGTGAGGAAGGGGGCCGAAAGAGGATGAGCCCCGAAGAGTTGGGCCATGCAGCCCCATAGTGGTTTCAGTTCCGAGTGTGTGTCGGTGCAGCCGACACGTAGACGGATGGATACGCTCTGCATGCTTCATCAGCCCCCACTCGCCAAATCGAGGCTCGAATGTCCGTCAGGGATTTTCAAGGAAAGATGAATTTCTTCACCAGGGCCAGGAGACGTGTGGTCAAGGTGGCGACGGTCGCGCTCGCCGTAACCACGACGTGTTCAGGACTGACATGGGCGGCGGTCTCCCTGACGGGAAACAGCGTCGATGCGAAGCCGCCGGTCGCGTGCTCATACAACCTCACCAATGGTGCCAAGACCGTGGGAATTCCCACTTTCGACGCCCGGGCCGCGGCTCGGCCATACACGGCAGAAGTCGTGACCAACCGGGGAACCATCACCTTTGAGGCCCTGACCGACAAGGCGCCCTGCACCACCAACTCCTTCTCCTTCCTGGCGCGGAAGGGGTACTACGACGGCAGCACGTGTCACCGCGTCACGACCCGAGGGATTTTCGTATTGGACTGCGGTGACCCCAAAGGGGAAGGTACGGCCGATCCGGGCTATTTCTTCCAGGACGAGAATCTGGACGGAGCCGAATATTCGGCCGGAACCGTGGCGATGTCCAAGGCGGTTCCCGGCAGGAACGGCAGTCAGTTCTTCATCAGTTATGCCGATCCTGATTTTTCCATGCCGTCCGAGTGGACTCCCTTTGGGAAAGTCCTGAGCGGATTGGACGTACTGAAGGAGATCGCCAGGAACGGGACGCAGGACGGATCCTCCGACGGAAGGCCGAAGAAGGCTGTCGTCATCAAGTCGGTAACGGTGCGACAGGCATCGGTCAATGCCCCTCGCGAGAAGCGCGGGTGACTCCACCACGTCCCAGGTGTGCCGCTGTTCGGAGTATTCTGCGCGCGCACATGGCGGCTCAGAGCCAGGCCGTGAAGGCTGCTGGCATCTTGAGGTTCTCAGGGTCGGTTTCCGGAAGGAATAAGTCATGCATGCCCCACCCACTGACAGCGCCACGCTCCCGGTGCAACAAAAATCAAGTGTGGATGAAGGGCCGGTGGTCGAGCCGTCTCGGGGGAGCCGCTCCGACATCCCGTGGTGGATCTGGGCCCTGGCGGGAGCGCTGTTCTTCACGTACGCGACATTGTCCTTGCGTATCCATCAGCGCATGCTCTCCCACAGTTTCGACCTGGGAATCTTCGAGCAGATCGTCCGCTCCTACGCGAATGGGCACCTGCCCGTCTCCGAAATCAAGGGGCCGGACTTTCCCATCCTGGGGGACCACTTCTCTCCCATTCTGGCCCTGGTGGCACCTGTCTACCGGCTGTGGCCTTCGCCGATGGCCCTGCTCGTGGTGCAGGCGGCGCTGATCGCCGCGAGCGTTCTGCCCCTGACTCTCTGGGCGCGCCGAGCGTTGGGCTCCCCCGCCGCCGCGGTCATCGGGGTCTGCTACGGCCTCTCCTGGGGTCTCGCGAGCGGGGTCGGTTCCGACTTCCATGAATGGGCCTTCGCCGTTCCCCTTCTCGCGTGCTCACTCACCGCTCTCGCGACGGGCCGGATGCGTGCCGCGGTCTGGTGGGCTCTGCCCCTGCTGCTGGTGAAGGAGGACCTCGGGCTCACCGTGGTCGTGATCGGCCTCGTCATCGCCCGGCGTGGCGACCGCAAGCTCGGGATCACAACCGCCGCAGTCGGTCTGGCCGGGGCGCTGCTGGCGACGATGGTCATTCTGCCGGCCTTCAGTCCGAGCGGGTCCTACGACTACTGGCACTGGCTGAATGGTTCGGAAGGCAGTGAGGGTGGGCTGACGGATCTGCTGTACAAGAGCACGATCGGTCTCATCACCCCCGAGGTCAAGATCTCGACGCTCCTGCTCGTGCTGGCCCCGACCCTGTTCCTGGCCCTGCGGTCCCCGTTGATGTGGATCGCAGTGCCGACCCTGTTGTGGCGGGCTGCCTCAGAGCTCAGCACCCACTGGGGCACTGCCTACCACTATTCGCTCGTGCTGATGCCGATCGTCTTCGCGGCCTTCATCGACGCCTTGATCCGACGGAACCCGAGCAAAAGCAGCCTGCGCCGATACCTCGCCGGCTCCGCTGCGATCACACTCCTGGTCCTTCCGCAGTATCCGTTCTGGCAGTTGGTCCAGCCGGCCACCTGGCGGGACGATCCCCGCATCGCTGTCGCCCACCGTCTGATGGACCGGATCCCTGACGGCGCCACGGTGCAGGCATCCAATCTGCTCGTGCCCCAGCTCACGAACCGTACGAGTGCCAGCCTCTACGGCTGGCCCGACAGCCGCCCAGATCCTCAGTGGATCATGGTGGACACCAGGGTGCCGTTCAATCAGCGGTGGCCGCTGAACGTCCTTCAGGAACAGCAGGCCCTGGGCATTGCGCGGGCACAGGGGTATCTCACCGTGAGTAGTGAACAGGGCTTCGTGCTGCTCAAGCGTCCGAGCTGACGTCGTGTCGTCGGCCTTCTACCTCACCGAGTTGGAGGTGACTCGTGAAATCAACGGTCTGCCTGAACATGATCGTCAAGAACGAGGCCCCGGTCATCAGACGCTGCCTCGAGTCCGTGCGCCCTTTGATCGACACGTGGGTCATCCTGGACACGGGCTCGACCGACGGCACCCAGGACGTCATCCGTGACGTCTTCAGTGACCTGCCCGGCGCCCTGCACGAAAGTCCCTGGAAAGGATACGACGGGAGCCGCAGCGAGGCGATCGACCTGGCGCGCGCCGAAGCGGACTATCTGCTGTTCATCGACGCCGACGACGAGATGGAGGTGGAGCCCGGCTTTCGCATGCCGGAGCTGACCCACGACGCCTACCGAGTCGCACTGCACGACGGACCCCTCACCCACTGGCGCCCCGCTCTGGTCTCAACCCGGTTGCCCTGGCGCTACGTCGGCGTCCTGCACGAGTACATCGACTGCGGAACGCCGTACACCCTCGGGACTTTCGAAGGCGCCAACATCCTCTCGGTGGGAGGCGGCGCACGCCTGAGGGGAGAAGGGCAGCGGAAGAAGTACCTGCGCGACGCCAAGGTCCTTCAGCAAGGCCTGATCAAGGAACCCGACAACTCCCGCTATGTCTTCTACCTCGCCCAGAGCTGGCGCGATGCCGGAGAGCCGAAGAAGTCACTCGCCGTCTACGACCGCCGGGCAGGCATGGGCGGCTTCGCGGAGGAAGTCTTCTGTTCCCACCTCTACGCCGCACGGCTTGCGGTAGAGCTCGGCAGGCGGCCGGCCGAGGTGATCGACCGCTACCTCCGCGCGCACGAAAGCCGTCCCACGCGCGCCGAAGCACTCGGTGAACTCGCGCGCTACTGCCGCATGAACGGCCGGCGTTGGCCACTTGCGTACACGTTCGCGCAGCAAGCAGCGCAGATCCCGTACCCGAAAGACATTCTGTTCGTCGAGTTCGAGTGGTACGACTGGTGCTCGCTCGACGAACTCGCCGTAGCCGCCTACTGGACCGGAAACTATGAGGAGTCGGAGCGCTGCAGTCAACGCCTCCTCGAGAGCGGCAAGTTGCCTCCCGAGCACCACGACCGCGTGATCGGCAACCTCGAATTCGCCCGGCAGAAGCTGGGTTCGAGGGAGCTCGTGAACGCCTGACCGGGGGTCGGCGCAACCGCGGTGGCCCCGCCGTGGAAGTGTCTTCGCGTCGCAGGCCGGTGCCCGCGGACGAGCCGGCGGCCGCTCGGGACGGCCTGGTGCGGCACACGAATGGCACCCGGTCCGCGCGCCTCCCCGGCCCGCGGACCGGGGCCGTCAGGGGGTGCCGACCAACTCGGCGTCACGCAGGGCGGCGGTGTGTGCGTCCATGCGCTCGGCGGCGAGAATCGCGGCGGCGGTGTCCGCGCGGGACGCGGCGACGACGAGCCCGCGGCTGAGCCAGGGCGAGCGCCCGGCGGTGCAATGCGGCGGGGTCGGCCCGGGTCAGCGCGGCATGCCGCGCCGGCGGCGCCCCGCGCAGCCTGGCCACCTGCTCGGCAATGCGATCGCCCTGCCGGCCGAGCCCCAGCTCGTCGGTGACGGCGAGCAGGGCGGCCAGATGCCCGGCGAGCTGGATGTCCAGCTCCTCCTCGCGGGTGCGGTGGGGGTACTGCGCCGCGTCGGCCATCGAGTGGACCGACTTGGTGCGGATCGGTTCGTACATGGGGACGGCCTCCTGCTCACGGTCAGGAGACCATCCTACATTGGATTGAGTCTAAAGTTGAGTGGTGTCGGGATCCGGCTGCCTCAGGGCTGTCCGTACCCGTCCAGGAACGCGCCGATCCTGGTCACCGCGTCCGTCAGATCCTTGGCCGACGGCAGCGTCACGATCCGGAAGTGATCGGGCTCCGGCCAGTTGAAGCCCGTACCCTGCACGACCATGATCTTCTCGGCCCGCAGCAGGTCGAGGACCATCTGCCGGTCGTCCTTGATCTTGTAGACCGCGGGGTCGAGCCGCGGGAAGAGATACAGCGCCCCCTTCGGCTTCACGCAGGTGACTCCCGGGATCTGCGTCAGCAGGTCGTACGCGACATCCCGCTGCTCCAGGATCCGCCCGCCCGGCAGCACCAGGTCGTCGATCGACTGCCGCCCGCCGAGCGCCGCGGCCACCGCGTGCTGCGACGGCATATTGGCGCAGAGCCGCATATTGGCGAGGATCGTCAGCCCTTCGATGTACGAGGCGGCGTGCCCCTTCGGGCCGCAGACCGCCAGCCACCCGGACCGGTAACCCGCCACCCGGTAGTTCTTGGAGAGCCCGTTGAACGTGAGCACCAGCAGATCGGGCGCGATGGCCGCCGTCGGGGTGTGTGTCGCTCCGTCGTACAGGATCCGGTCGTAGATCTCGTCGGAGCAGACCACCAGGTTGTGGCGGCGGGCGATCTCCGTCAGCCCGCGCAGCATCTCGTCGTCGTAGACCGCACCCGTCGGATTGTTCGGGTTGATGATCACGATCGCCTTGGTGCGGTCCGTGATCTTCCGCTCGATGTCGGCGAGGTCCGGCATCCAGTCGGCCTGCTCGTCGCACCGGTAGTGCACGGCCGTGCCGCCGGCCAGCGAGACGGAGGCGGTCCACAGCGGATAGTCCGGTGCGGGTACGAGCACCTCGTCGCCGTCGTCGAGCAGCGCCTGCATCGACATCTGGATCAGCTCGGAGACGCCGTTGCCCAGGTAGATGTCCTCGACGTCGAGCGGGATCCCCTTGGTCTGGTAGTGCTGCATCACCCCGCGGCGCGCGGACAGCAGCCCCTTCGCATCGCCGTAACCGTGCGCCCCGGAGAGGTTGCGCAGTATGTCTTCGAGGATCTCGGGCGGGCACTCGAACCCGAACGCGGCGGGGTTGCCGGTGTTCAGCTTGAGGATGCGGTGACCGGCTGCTTCCAGCCGCATCGCCTCCTCGAGCACGGGGCCGCGGATCTCGTAACAGACATTGGCGAGCTTCGTGGACTGGATGACCTGCATGTCAGCGAGGATACGGTGGTGTTTCACAGGGTGCGCGAGGTTTGCCCGCGGGTTGACCCGCCCGGGGAACCCGGTCCGCCCACCCGGTCTTCCATCGCCATGCACCCGCCGCCCCCGACCGTGGGAACCCTGGCCGGAGGCGGCGGAGCGGCTTGGAATGGATGTGTGACGGGCCTGGACGGGTGAGATGCGCCACGCGAATGGGGCGTCGCCGTCACTCGGGCAGACGCGTGCCGTCCGGGAGCCGGATGCCGAAGTCGTCCGCCAGGACCCGCAGCACCTCGTCGCCGTCCGTCAGCTCCCGCTCCTTCCGCGTGCCGTCGGGCGTCGTCTCCGTGAGCGTCCGGCCGGACAGGGCCACGTGGCCGTCCCCAGTGGTGCGCTGGACGTACACCAGGTGCTGGAACGGGGAGCGCGGATTGGTCGCGATGTGCCAGTTGATGACCTCGTAGTCCGGCGCCTCGAACGGCTCCAGCGTGAACGTGTACTGGTCCTCCCACTCCCCGCCCGCGGACCGCGTCTGCAGCTTCCACAGCGGCAGCGGGCCGCCGTGCGGTGCGTGGACGAGCCGGTGACGGCGGGGTGCGTCGTGCAGTTCGGCGCCCGCCACCAGCGCGATCGGCTCCAGCAGCGAGCTGCTCGCGCCGAAGCCGACATCGGCGAGATACGGGGTCGGCTCGCCCGGCACCTCGGCCAGCATCAGCATGTGGGTGCGCGGCCGTACGTCCCCGGGCGCGGCCCCCAGCACCACGCGCCCGCAGAGCAGCGTCACCGTGAATCCGAGCTCGGCCAGCACGGCGGCGAAGAGAGTGTTGTGCTCGTAGCAGTATCCGCCGCGCTCACTGCGTACGAGCTTCGCCTGCAGATCCGCGAGCGCGAGCGAGGGCGCACTGCCGAGCACGGGGTCCAGATTCTCGAACGGGATGCCCAGAGCATGGGCGCGATGGACGGAACGCAGTACCTCCACGGTGGGGAGGCGCTCCCCGGTCCAGCCGATACGGGCGAAGTACGCGTCGAGGTCGAGAGTGCGGTCGCGGTCGGTCGTCATGGTCCGACCGTACGCAACGGGGGCGGCGGGAGCCTCCGGCCAGGGGCTGATCCCCCCGGTACGCGGGTCCTGGTACATGGGTCCTGGTTCCGGGCCCGACGCGTCTCCCCGCCTCGGATGTACCTCAACTCCGGCGAGGCGAGCGGTGATACGGGGCGGCGCCACGCGCCACCCCGTCAGCAGACCGTGCCCGGCCGGGCGGCGGTGGCCCTCAACAGGTCGCGCACCAGGTCGAAGTCGATGTTCTCCGGCTTGCGGAAGCGCAGGCAGCCCTTGCCCATGTCCTGTGCGGCCAACCGCTCCTCGAATGCCGCACGGACATCGGTGCGCAGCAGGTAGAAGGAGACGTAGTTCTTCTGGCTCGCGAAGGCGATCTCGGTGACCCCGTCCCGTTCGTAGGCGGGCATTCCGTAGGCCATGATCTCGCCGAAGCCCTTGAGTTCCTGGCGGCACATCAACCGCAGTCTGCGCAGGGCGTCCCGGCGCTCCTCCGGCACCTCGGCCAGGTATCCGTCCACGTCCTCCGCCTTGCTCTGCACCATGCGCACAGCCTAAGGGCTGTCCCGAGGCCGGAAAGGGGGTCTTGCCCCGGACCCGCGCACCCCTAACAATGCGCATGACAAAACCGAAGGAACTTCGGTCACAGAGGTCATAGAGGGGACCCCCACATGAAAAAGCCTCTCCTCGGCGCGCTTTTCGCTGTTCTGCTCCTCGGAGCGGGAACGGCACCCGCTGTCGCGGCCACAAGCCACGACGCGGTCGCGCCGCAGAAGACGACACGGGCCGAGCGGATCACGGCCAAGGCGGTCGACTTCACCGGTACGGTCGCGCTCAGCAACTGCTCCGGCTCCGTGGTCCGCACGGCCGGCTCGCTCCCGAGCGACCCGGCGCTCGTGCTCTCCAACGGGCACTGCATGGAGACCGGTTTCCCCGGTCCGGGGGAGGTCGTCCTCGGCCGGAGGTCCACCCGCAGCTTCACCCTGCTGAACTCGGCGGGCAGTGGAGTCGGCACCCTGCGCGCCAGCAAGATCGCGTACGGGACGATGACCGACACCGACATATCGCTGTACCAACTCACCCGTAGCTACGCCCAGATCGAGAGCACCTACGGCATCAAGGCGCTGGAGCTCAACGCCGCGCACCCTGTCCAGGGCACCGCGATCACGGTCGTCTCCGGCTACTGGAAGCGCACGTACAGCTGCAACGTCGACGGCTTCGTCTATCGCCTCAAGGAGGGCGAGTGGACATGGAAGGACTCGGTCCGCTACACCTCGGCCTGCCAGACCATCGGCGGTACGTCCGGCTCCCCGGTGATCGACAACGCGACCGGCAAGGTCGTCGCCGTCAACAACACCGGTAACGAGGACGGACAGCAGTGCACGGTCAACAATCCGTGCGAGGTCGACGAGAGCGGCACTGTGACGGTCCGCCAGGGCATCAACTACGCCCAGGAGACGTACGGCATCGTGCCGTGCATCGGCGCCGGCAGCCAGATCGACCTGAACCGGACCGGGTGCACCCTGCCCAAGCCGTAGACGGAAAGCGTCCGCGCGCGTCGCCCGGCCCGTCCCGGGCGACGCGCGCGGAGCGTGGTCCCACGCGGTGCGAGCGGCAGGGCGTCAGGGCGTCAGGTCCTGTGCCACCGGCCGCAGGCGCAGGAGAACAGGCCGAACGCGGCGAGACCGGCCGCGATCACGGCCAGCAGCCATGGGCCGACGGGGGTCTCGGCCAAGGACCTCAGGGTGTCGTCCATCCCTTTGGCCTTTCCGGGTTCGTGGCTCACCGCGGCGGCCACCAGGAAGCCGCCCGCCGTCGCGAAGACGATGCCGCGGGCCGTGCCGCCGAACACCCCGGTGACATCGACCGCCCGGCGCATCCGCTCGGACATCTCGGACATCCGCAGATCCTGGTGGTACTTCCTCAGGGCGGCCTGCCCGGCCGTCCAGAGCCCCGCGCCGACGACGACCGCACCGGCAACGCCGGTGATCCACCGGCCCATAGGCAGGTCGAGAACGCTGGCCGTGATGTCCTGCGACTGCCGGTCGCCGGCCCCGCTGCCGCTGCCTCCGATGCCCGCGGCGAACGAGAGGACGGAGAGGGAGACGAAGCCGTAGAAGACCGCGCGCGCCCCCGAGGCCGCACGCGTGGTCACCTTCCGCCCGTCAGGACCCGCCGCGCCGAGAGCTGCCTCGGAAAGCCGCCATACGGCCATCCCCACGAGTGCGACGCCGGTGGCCCAGAGCAGCACGCTCCCGAAGGGTTTCTGCGCCATCTCGGACAGGGCTCCGCCCCGGTCGGCCTGCCCCGCGCCACCGGTCCCGTCGCCACTGCCGCCTCCGTCGTGGAAGGCGATGCGCAGGGCGAGCATTCCGACCAGGAAATAGATCACCCCGCGGGCCACGAAACCGGCCCGGGCGCCGGCCTCGATCGCCGAACCATGGGCCGCTCTGCGGGCCTTTCCCCGGCCCCGGCGCAGAATTGCGGAAGTCTTCATGTCGCCCGGTTTCCCCGGGGCGGGAAGCAGAAACAACGGGTCCCGAAGGGCGCGGCCGGCGCGCCCGTACGGCACCCACGTGTGTGGACGACGAAATGTGGGGCACTCGATGGGCTGGAGGTTGATATCCCATGGTTCCTCTTCTTCTCGTTCTCCTGCTCGCCCTGCTTCTTTTCGGTGCCGGATTCGCGCTGAAGGTGTTGTGGTGGGTCGCCATCATTGTGCTGGCCGTGTGGCTGCTCGGGTTCATCGTCCGGCCCGGGAGCGGTGCGGGCCGAGGCCGCTGGTACCGCTGGTAGCCGGGCTGCCCGACCGCTCGACCGTCGCGCACCCGTCCCCGCGCGCCGTGAGACCCCACAGGTCTCACGGCGCGCCCGCGCGTCGCACCGCCGCCTCGATCCCGTCCAGCAGCACGCCGAGCCCGGTGGTGAACGTCTCGCGCGCCTGACGCTCCAGGTAGGACACCGTGTCGTCGGCCGGTGGCGGCTCGGGTGCGCTCTCGCTCTCCAGACGGCCGACGTCCGGGAAGCGGTCCGCGAAGTCCGGGGCCACCTCGCCGAGCAGCGCCGAGCGGGCGAACCACCACTCCTCGTCGGACTGGCCGGTCACCGCCGCGGCCTGCCGGGACTCGGCGACCGTCTGCGCCGAGCCGCGGACGAAGTGGAACAGCGTGCCGATCAGCCGCCGCAGGAGATGCGCGTCGAGCCCGGTCCCGTACAGGAGGCGTACGAGGGTGTTGAGAGCGGTGTACTCGTGCGGGCCCAGCACCGGCCGGGCCTGGGAGACCTGGAGCACCCACGGGTGGCGGAGGTGGAAGGCGAGGGTGTCCTCCGCCCAGCGCGTGAGGGAAGCGCGCCAGTTCTCCGTGTCCGGGTAGTCGGACGGGAGTTCGGCGTGCACCGCGTCGTACATCAGGTCCAGGAGCTCGCTCCTGCCGGGAACGTACGTGTAGAGGGCCATGGCCGTCCGGCCCAGCCGCTCGCCCACCGCGCGCATCGAGAGTGCCGCCATGCCGTCCGCGTCGGCGACGGCGACGGCGGCGCTCACGATCGCGTCCACGGTCAGTCCGGGCTTGGGCCCCGACCGGGCCGGTCCCGTTTTGCCCGGCCCTGTTCCGCCCGGTGCCGGAGCGCTCTCCGTGCGCCACAGCAGGGCGATCGAACGGCGGGCGTCGCCCTGTCCCGCATAGACCACCACTTGCGACTCCTTACGTCATAAAGTAACTTCGCCCAGTCGATTCTTTATGGCATAAGATATCAGGGAGAAAGTGGGTGGCCGTTCCGATGAGTCAGTCGCTGCCGGTGTCGTACGTCCAGGTTGTGGGCGTGGAGCGAATCACGCCGCGGATGGCGCGCGTCACCTTTACCGGAGATGCGCTGGCCGGCCTGATCGAGGACCGGCCGGATCAGCAGATGAAGCTCTGCTTCCCGAAGGGGCAGGGCGCGCCCGTGCTGCCGGAACAGGACGCCGACGACACGTACGGGATGCGGTGGTACGAGGCGTACCTCGCGATCCCGGAGGCCGACCGGCCGTGGATGCGGAGCTTCACCGTCCGGGCGTACGACCGTGAGCGCAACGAGATGACCGTCGACTTCGTGCTCCACGGCGACACCGGACCCGCCACCCGCTGGGGGCGTACCGCGCGGCCCGGGGACGTACTCGGCATGGTCGGCCCGTCCTCGGCGTACGCCCGGCCGCTGCCCCCCTCCGACTGGCTGCTGCTGGCCGGGGACGCGACAGCGCTCCCCGCGATCGGCACGCTGCTCGAAGCACTCCCGGCCGGGATGCGCGCGGTGGCATACGTGGCGGTCGTCGACGCGGGGGAGGAGCAGCGGCTCTCCTCCGCCGCCGAGGTGACCGTGCGCTGGGTGCACGCGGGGGAGGAGCTGACGGACGTGGTCCGCGCGGCGGAGCTGCCGGGCGAGGCGGGGGCGGGGGCCGCATGGCTCGCGGGGGAGTCGGGGACCGTACGGGCGCTGCGCCGCCACCTGGTCGAGGAGCGCGGGATGCCCAGGTCGGCGGTGGAGTTCAGTGGTTACTGGCGGCGCAGGCTGACCCAGGACGACGCCCCGACCGAGGAGGACCTGGCCTGGGCGAAGGAGCGGGCGGAGGAGGGTTCACCGTGAGCTGCGTACCGACCGGGACGACCGGACCGCCCGTCCCGCCAGCACCGAGGTCCGCCTGCCGTCCTCGATGACGAAGCGGCCGTCGATCAGGACGTGCGGGATGCCCACCGGCAGCGTGCGAGGCGTCTCGAAGGTCGAGCCCGCCGCCACCGTCGCCGGATCGAAGAGGACCAGGTCGGCGCGGTATTCCTCGCGGACGTAGCCCCGGTCGGGCAGCCGCAGCCGGGCCGCCGGGCGGGAGGTGAGATGGGCGACGCACTCCTCCAGTGAAAGGATGCCCAACTCCCTTACGTACCGGCCGAGATACTGAGGGAACGTGCCGTACGCGCGCGGGTGAGGCTTGTCGCCCTGGAGGATGCCGTCGCTGCCGCCGGTGTGGACGCGGTGGCGCATGATCTGCCGGACGTTCTCCTCGTGGCCGACATGCTGCAGGATCGTCGAGCCGAGCCGGTCGCCGAGGAGCAGCCGCCGGGCGGTCGCCCAGGGGGCCTCGCCCCGCAGCCGCGCGGACTCGGCCACCGTACGGCCGACATGGTCGGCGAGCGCGGGCACGCTCACGCCGGAGATCTCGATGGTGTCCCACTCGATCGGCACGCCGTGGCAGCCGTCCGAGCCGAGGACCTCCAGGTGGTGGCGGACGGTTTCCGCCGTCGCGTCGTCCGCGAGCCGTTCCAGGACGTCCTCCGGGCCACCCTCGCTCGCCCAACTGGGCAGCATGGCCACGAGCGTGGTGCAGCCGGGGGTGTACGGGTACGTGTCGAGGGAGATGTCCGCGCCCGCGGCGAGAGCGTTGTCGAGGAGGGCCAGCAGGTCCGGCGCCTTGCCCTTGTTCACGCCGAAGTTCATGGTGGCGTGCGCGAGATGGAGGGCGCAGCCCGCGTTACGGGTGAGCTGGACCATCTCCTCGTACGCACCGAGCGCGCCCGTGCCGTACGAGCGGTGGTGCGGGCAGTAGTAGCCGTCGTACCGGGCCACCACCCGGCACAGCTCGGTGAGTTCGGCGTCATCGGCATACATGCCGGGGGTGTACGTCAGCCCGGACGACATGCCGACCGCGCCGTCCGCCATCCCCTGCGCCACGAGCTCCTTCATCCGGGTCAGTTCGGCGTCGGTGGCGGGGCGGTCGTCCCAGCCGACGGCGTACATCCGAACGGTGCCCTGCGGGATGAGGTACGCGGCGTTGACCGCGATGCCCTCGCCGCCGAAGTTGCGGTCGAGGCGGTCCAGGTACTCGCCGACCGTGCGCCAGTCGAAGTCGATGTCACCGCCGTCGCCGTTCCAGCCGGTGATCGCCTTGCGCACCTCGGCGAGGGTGCGGGTGTCGACCGGGGCGTACGACAGCCCGTCCTGGCCGAGCACTTCGAGGGTGACGCCCTGGGCGGCCTTCGCGCTGTGATCCGGATCGCGGAGAAGCGCGAGGTCGCTGTGTGCGTGCATGTCGACGAAACCGGGGGAGAGGGCGAGACCGCCGGCGTCGAGGGTGCGGCGGGCGGTCGGGCGGGGGCCGTGCCCCTCGCTCTCCTTGCGGATCTCGGCGATCCGGCCGCCGGCGATGCCGATGTCGGCGCGGTAGGAGGGGGTGCCGGTGCCGTCGATGACGGCGGCGTCGCGGATGACGAGATCCATGGTGTGCAGGCCTTTCAGTGCCGGTGTTCTTCCCCCTCCCCGCCCCTTCCCGTAACCGGGGGCGCTGCCCCCGCACCCTCGCTCCTCAATCGCCGGAGGGGCTTGAGTGGACCCGCCGGACGGTTGGAGTGGACCCGTGACCGGGGGCGCTGCCCCCGCACCCCCGCTCCTCAATCGCCGGAGGCTGAAGTGGGCCCGCCGGAGGGGCTTGAGGAGCGGGGGACCTGGGCGGCCGGGCGGGGCGGGGCAAAGCCCGTCCGGCGATTGAGGGCGACGCCCGCAGGGATCAGAAGAACGTGCGGATGTAGTCCGTGACCGTGCCGTCCGCCTCGACGAGCGGAATCAATTGCCACTTGTCGAACGACGTGCACGGGTGCGACAGCCCCATGCCGACCCAGTCCCCGACCTCCAGCTCCGCCCCGGCCTCGGTGCGCAACCACCCGTGCTGGTCGGACAGCCCGGTGACGGTGATGCCGGTGGCAGCCCGCACC
Source organism: Streptomyces sp. NBC_01669 (assembly GCF_026339735.1). Lineage (GTDB taxonomy): Bacteria > Actinomycetota > Actinomycetes > Streptomycetales > Streptomycetaceae > Streptomyces > Streptomyces yanii. Next base: position 3,616,403 of record NZ_JAPEQG010000001.1, on the reverse strand, counting down.
GAACCGTCCCGCCCGGACCGTACGACCTGTGCCTGCGGAAGATCGAGGTCGTACGCCGCGTCCCGCTTCCCCGCGTTCACGAACGCCTGCTCGTCGGACGGCCGCGAGACGACCTGCGCCCAGAGGCGGAACGCGGGCTGCAGAGCGCCCTCCTCCGGGACCCGGTTGAACGGGGTGAGGTGCAGGTAGTGCCCGTCGTCGTGGGAGACGTACGCCCCAGAACGCAGCAACTTGCAGACCGGGCGCGTGAGGTCCGGAATCTCCGCGAAGACGTCCGCGACCGCGTCGAACCAGGCGCTGCCGCCCGCGCTGATCACGATCAGGTCGTCGTCGGCCAGTGCGGCGAACCGGCCCGCCTTGTCGAAGTCGGCGGCCACCCGGACGAGCCGGTGCAGCCAGTCCCGTACCCGCTCCGCGGACGCGTCCGGCACCTCGCCCTCGTAACCGGCGACCCCGACCAGACGCAGCGTCCCCGCCGTGGCCACCGCGTCGGCGACCGCCGCGCAGCCGGCCTCGGTACGGACACCCGTGCGGGCCCCCTCACCGGCGCCGAGTTCCACGACCACGTCCACCGGACGTACCGCACCCGCGGCGCGCAGCGCTTCGTCCATCAGCTCGACGCCGCGCACCGAGTCGACGTAACAGATGAAGTGGAAGTCGGGGTCGGAGTCCAGCTCGCCGGCGAGCCAGCGCAGTGCGACCGCGTCGACGAGCTCGTTGGCGAGGAAGATCCGTTCGATTCCGTACGCGCGGTACACCCGGACCTGGTGCGGAACGGCGGCGGTGATGCCCCACGCGCCGTGCTCCAGCTGCCGGGCGAAGAGCTGCGGCGCCATGGACGTCTTGCCGTGCGGCGCGAACGCGAGCCCGTGACGTTCGGCGTACGTCTCCAGCAGCGCGAGGTTGTGCGCGACGGACTCGGCGGAGAGGGCGAGGACGGGCGTCGTGAAGCCGCCGGTGAAGAGGTTGCGGCGCTCGGCGGCGAGGGCGGCGACCGTGAGTCCGTCGGCGTCGGGCGGGAGCGCCTTGAAGCGGTGGTCGACGCGCTCGGCGGCGAGTTCGCCAAGCGTGTGGGGAGCTGTCGCGACGTCCTCGTCGGCGGCGGCCATGGACCCTCCTCGAAATCTGTTCGTTGCATCATGCGCAACACCCATTGCGCATATCGCTTGACGCTGTCTAACATCCGAGCCGACGCCGGGTCAATGGTGAGAGCCGGTGCGGAGCACTGACCAGCGAGGAGCCCAGAGTGTCCGGACCCGCAGCCGTGGGACGTGCAGCCGCCACCGCCGATGTCGTCTGCCTCGGTGAGTCCATGGTGACGTTCCTGCCCTCGCAGCCCGGCCGCCTCGCCGACGTCCCGTCCTTCGGCCGTGCGATCGGAGGCGCCGAGTCCAACGTCGCCTGCGCTCTCGCGGCGGCGGGACACCGCGCGAAGTGGGTCGGCCGGGTCGGTGCGGACGGGTTCGGCGACCACCTCGTCGACGCGATCGCGGCCTACGGGGTCGACACGTCGGCAGTCCGGCGCGACCCCGACCGCCCCACCGGCATCTACTTCCGTACGGCGGCGGACCGGGCGACGGGTACCCACGAGGTCGCGTACTACCGGGCAGGGTCGGCGGCCTCCGCGATGTCCCCGGCGAACGTTCCGTACGAGGACCTGCTCGACGCGCGCATCCTGCACCTGACCGGTATCACGGCGGCCCTCTCCGCGGACTGCCTGTCCCTGCTCCGCTCCCTCACCGAGCCCCGCCCCGACCGCCCGTTGATCTCCTTCGACGTGAACCACCGCCCGCACCTGTGGCGCGCCGGCGTTGAGGGACCGGGCGTGCTGCTCGACCTCGCGCGCCGCGCCGATCTCGTCTTCGTCGGTGAGGACGAGGCGGAGGAGGCCTGGGGGCTGCGGGGCGCCGACGCCATCCGTGAGGCGCTGCCGGAACCGGCGGTGCTCGTGGTCAAGCGGGGGGCGGAGGGGGCGACGGTCTTCTCGGCGCGACGCCCCGAACTCCGGACCGGCGGCCCGGGGGCGGCGCCTGCGACCTCCGACACCGTCACGACTGTCCCCGCCCTCCGCGTGGACGTCGTCGCCGCCGTCGGCGCGGGCGACGCCTTCGCCGCCGGTTTCCTCTCCGCCACCCTCCGCGAGCTCTCCGTCCGCGACCGCGTCCGCCACGGCCACCTCATGGCCGCCGCGGTCCTCACCGTCCCCGGCGACCTCACCGACCCGCCGGCCCGTGCCCACGCCGACGAACTCGTCGCTCTCGACGACGCCGCCTGGGGGAGACTTCGTCTCGGTCCCGGCTGGACGGCAGCCGACCGCGCCGGCATCGACCGGAGCCCGGCCCCGCAGGAGGTCCACCCGACATGAGCCAGACCGTCGACCGCGCACTGAGCATCCTTCCGCTCCTCGCCGAGGGCCCCGCCGACCTCGGCCAGGTCGCCGACCGCCTCGGCGTCCACAAGTCCACCGCGCTCCGCCTGCTCCGTACGCTGCACGAACACGGTTTCGTCTACCGCCAGCAGGACCAGCGCTACCGCCTCGGAGCCCGTCTCTTCGCCCTCGCGCAGGAGGCCGTCGAGAACCTCGACGTACGCGAGATCGCCCACCCCCACCTCGTCGAGCTCAACGCGCAGTGCGGGCACACCGTCCATCTCGCGGTGTACGAGGAGGAGGAAGTCCTCTACATCGACAAGGTCGAGAGCCGCTACCCGGTCCGGATGTACTCGCGGATCGGCAAGCCCGTCGCGATCACCGTCGCCGCCGTCGCCAAGCTGCTGCTCGCGGATCTGTCCGAGCCCGAACGGCGGGCGATCGCCGAGAAGCTCGACTACCCCATGTACACGTCCCGTTCGGTCCCGAACGCCGGTGCCTTCCTCAAGGAACTCGCCGTCGTCCGCGAACAGGGCTGGGCCACCGACCTCGGCGGCCACGAGGAGTCCATCAACTGCATCGGCGCCCCGATCCGCGGCGCGGACGGCCGTGTCGTCGCCGCCATGTCGGTCTCCGCACCCAATGTGGTGGTCACGGCCGAGGAACTCCTCACCTTGCTCCCGCTGGTGCGCCGCACCGCCGACACCATCAGCCGGGAGTACTCCGGCACCACCCAACCCAAGAAAGCCTGAACCGCGATGACCGAGAAGACCGCTCTCACCCCCAGCACCCACACCACGCCGCCCGCCAAGTTCTCGCACGGCGTGAAGAAGGGGAACATCCTCCAGGTCGCCGGCCAGGTCGGCTTCCTGCCCGCCGTTGAGGGCCAGGCCCCCACCCCGGCCGGCCCGACGCTGCGTGAGCAGACCCTCCAGACGTTCGCCAACGTCAAGGCGATCCTGGAGGAGGGCGGCGCGAGCTGGGACGACGTGATGATGATGCGCGTCTACCTCACGGACGTGGACCACTTCGCGGAGATGAACGAGATCTACAACACCTACTTCGGCGAGCAGAACCTCAAGGAGGCCCCTGCCGCCCGTACGACGGTGTACGTCGGCCTCCCCAAGGGCCTGCTGATCGAGATCGACGCGCTCGCCGTCCTGAGCTGAACGATCCCCAGCTGATCCGCTTGCCCGGAGACGGTCCTCTCGGTGGCCGGATTCGCGGTGGCGGCGCTGCTGAGCCCGGTGATCCGACGCCGGTCGCCGGTGGCGCCGGGGCGCGGGATGCCGGACCGGACATCCCGCGCTGCCCGGCGCAGTGCGTCGAGCAGCGCGGCCCCTGCGCCACCGAGCGGCCACCACCCGGTGAACACGCAGCAGCGCCACCGGGGGAGCGGCGGCGCTGCTGGTCACGGGCTGGTGCTCACGAACACCGGGTTGGGGTCACGGCAGGCCGTGGACGTGCGGGGCCACCGCGTTCGACCAGGCGTTGCCCGACGTGGCGTCCCAGTTGGTCGACCAGGTCATGGCGCCGCGGATACCCGGGTAGGTCTTCGCGGGCTTGAAGGTGCCACAGTTGGTCCCGGAGGCCAGGCAGTCCAGGGCCGCGTTCACGATGGACGGGGAGACGTAGCCGCTGCCCGCGCCGCTGGTGGAAGCGGGGACGACCGAGATGATGACGTTCTTCCCGGCCGCCCGCTTCGCCTTGATGCCTGCGTTGAACTGGCCGACGGTGTAGCCGTTCAGGCCCGCTGTGTCCAGGCTGAAGGTGACTGCACCCGGCGTGGTCGTGGCGTCGGCGACGGAGGCCGCGATGATGTCATAGTTCGCCGGAACGGCGCTGAGCTTCTGCACGGTCGCACCGTTGTTGAAGTTCTGCCATTGGCCTTCTCCCCCCACATGGGGGGATTCTCTCCCTGGCGTCCGTGCGAACGGATCGCCTTGAGTCGGATTCCTGGTTCCTTCCCACCAGTGGGGTGGGGGTTGTGCACGGTGCCGGGACGGGTCCCTGGTCTTACCTGTGCTCCGCAGGCGTTTACTCGCACCGTTACCAGTGTGAGGCCCCCGGCCCGGGGGTGGGTGGTACAGCTTGTTGTGCGGCGCGGATGCGCCGCCCCTCAGTTCTGATGTTGATGCCCGCGTTGTGGTCGCGATCATGCCGTGTACCGCACGCAGAGCACGTCCAGGCACGGATATGCAGCGGCTTGGGTCCGTCGCGGTGTCCGCAGGCGGAGCAGATCTGGGAGGACGGGAAGGCTCGGTCGACCTTGGTCAGGGTGCGTCCGTACCGGGACGCCTTGTACTCCAGCATGGTCACGAAGGCGGACCAGCCCGCGTCGTGCACGGACTTCGCCAGCCGGGTGCGGGCCAGGCCCCTCACGCTCAGGCTCTCCACACTGACCGTTTGGTTCTCACGGATCAGTTTCGTGGACAGCTTGTGGTGAAAGTCCCGGCGCGCATCCGCCACCTTCGCATGAGCGCGGGCCACCTTGATCCGCTGCTTGTTCCGGTTCTTCGACCCCTTCTTCCGCGACAAGCTGCGCTGCTCGCGCCTGAGTTTCTTCTCAGCCCGGCACAGGAAACGGGGCGACCGCACCCGGGATCCGTCAGCCATCACGGCGAAGTGAGTCAGCCCCAGATCGATGCCCTGGTCACGGTCGAGCGGGGGCAGGCTTTCGTCTGCGGGGTCGGTCTCCACAACGAAGCTGACCCAATACCGGCCCGCCGCGTCCTTGATCACCGTCACCGTCGACGGCACCGACGGCAGGGTCCGGGACCAGCGCACCCGTACCGGGCCGATCTTCGGCAGGTTCAACTTCCCGTCCGCCGTGATCGACCACTTTGCGTTCGCGGTGAACCGCACAGCCTGGCGACTGTCCCGCTTCGATTTGAACCGGGGCTCGCTGGCCTTCGGCCCCTTTCGGGCGCCCTTGATGCTTCCGAAGAAGTTCCGGTATGCCGCATCCAGGTCCCGCAACGCCTGCTGGAGCACCACCGCCGACACTTCCCCGAGCCAGGACCGCTCCGGGGTCTTCTTCGCCTCGGTGATGTACCGCTTCGACAGCTCCGCCGACGTCGGATACGGCAGGCCCTGCTCATGGGCCTGTTTCCGGGCCCGCAGGCAGTCGTTGAAGACCACCCGAGCGCAGCCGAACGCCCGGCCCAGCGCAAGGCGCTGGCCAGGCCCCGGCTCGATCCGAAACGCGTAACGAAGCTGCACACACACGACCGTATGACCGAAACTCGACGATCCATGCGACAAGACCAGAACTGGCAGGAGTTGCCCCCTTGTGATCCAAATCGCACCATCGCGACCACAACGCGTCACAACCTGCTCCCCCGACACGCACTGAAGAAGCCACACGCCAGTGTCAAAGGCCGGGCAACCATGCTGGCCGATAAGCTGGTCCAGGCCAATCGAGTTGTCAAGACCTCTGGCGGCAACGGCTGTGATCAGCGGGCGCGGTGGCTGTGGTGGGCGCGACGGAATCGCGAGGTCCAGTGGTCCGGACCGCTGTCGGTCGAAGTCACCCGGAGGCAATCTCCGTTGACGCTTTCCGGTGATCTTTTCGCGCGCGGTTCGAGCGCTCTCGCGGGTGGGCGGGCCGAGATCGTCGGACAGTGACCGAGCCCCGACTCGGAGCCTGCCGCCGATCGGCGGAGATCCATTCTGACGTGCGCGAACGAATTCCGAACATCGGGAATCGGAACGGAGTTCAGTAACCCTCCGCAGTGGTACGGAAGTTAACGAGTCTCGGTTTCGTCCGATTTCGCACCGGTGCGTTGCGTGCGGGTCGCCCCCGCACCGCGCGCACCTTGTCGTACTGGCCTCCGAAAAGTGTTCTCTGGCTGGTAAGACGTGGATAAAGTGCTGACGCAGAAGCACGGAGCAGGAGCGATTGCGGCCGTTGTCGTGACGACAACGGCCGGAGCCGAACGGGGAACCAGCGTGCCGACCGCAATAACAGTGACCAGTGCTGATCTCGTGCTGCCGCCGACCGACCAGCAGACACCGACAGCCGCTTTACTCCGGGCTCCGGAAGACCAGACCATGGACCAGGCGATCGGCGACATGCATGTGCTGCTGGAGCAGCACGGGTATGTCGTCGCCATCTACTCGGCCAACCTGCCGATCGCCCATGAGCGCAGGATGCACTCCGTCAGATCGGTCCTGGAGAGTGACCGGATCGCCCTGCTCAAGGTGGATCTGCCACCGTTGGGTCTCGCCGTACTGGTGCGTCAGCTGCGTCAGTTGTCGATCTGCGACTTCAGCCCGGGGGTGGTGGCATCCGCCGCTCGGCTGCTGCCCCACTACATCCACGCCGGCGCCCTGCTGAACTCCGTCACCAAGCTGGACCGGGTTCCGGTCAGCCTGAAGACGCATGCCAAGTCCTGGGTCCCGGGGTCCCAGTTCGCCGTGCTTGCGGGCCCGAACCCGCAGCTCATCAAGGTCGGTCCGACCGTCAAACCTTTGGACGGCCCCGAATTCGCGACGGATCTGCTGGTCGCCAAGGGGCAGTCGCAGTCCGAATGGGTGCAACAGACCTTGGCCCCCGCATGGAAGGTCCAGGCCATTCACGAGGCCGCCCTGCCTTCCGATTCCCCCGGCTGGTGGGGGACCGGAAAGCTGGTGGAATTTGCCGCTTACCTTCCGGACATCTCCGTGCTGTACCAACTCGTCGCCTCGGTAAGGCGGGAGATCTGCCACTGGTGCGGAATGGAGCTCATCGGGGACCGTTGCGGATTCTGTACGTCACCGCTTCACGCTCCCGAGAACCGAATGCCTTCCGGTGGTGTCCTCAGCCAGGGGGCACCTGCACCACCGGGCTCCTAGCGCCCCCGGATTCCTCCACAGTCGCATATATCTGCTTTCCGCTCCCCGACCACCGCTCCTGAGCCCCGCTCCCTGTCATCCGCCGTCCCCGTCAAGCTGCACACAAGGCCCATAGACAGGTCTACGCGCAGATACAGACGCAGATTCAGACATAAACCCGAGTCACCGCACATCCTTCTGTCCGCTGCCCCACGCATCCATACGAACGAGGTTGTCCGGCCCATGAACTCCCGCCAGCGCCGCGGCGTGATACTCCTGCTCCTGTCGGTCCTGTGCGCCTTCGGCGCCTTCGCCGGGGTGCTCTCGGTGATCAGCGACGTCAACTCCAAGGTCGGCCCCGAGGTCTCCGCCTACCAGTTGAAGTCCGACGTCGCCCCCTATACGGCGCTGTCCACCGGGCAGTTCAAAAAGATCACGATGCCGAAGCGCTGGCTCTCGACCAACGCCGTGACCGACCTCTCCGAGGTCAACGGCAAGATCGCCGTCACCCAGCTGCGCAAGGGCTCGCTGCTCCAGTCGGACATGATGCAGAAGCGTCCCGAACTGCAGCCCGGTGAGCAGGAGATCGCCATCATGATCGACGCCGCGACCGGCGTCGCGGGCAAGATCACCCCCGGTGCGACGGTCAACATCTATGCCACCTTCGCCGGGGAGCAGGACGGCGCGCCGTCCCAGTCGAAGGTCATCGTCTCCAACGCCAAGGTCCTGGACGTCGGCAAGCTGACCGCCCTGGAGCCGGGCCGGGACGCCAAGTCGAACATGGGCACCGAGGCCGTCCCGATCACCTTCGCGCTCAACACGCTCGACACCCAGCGCATCGCCTATGCCGAGTCCTTCGCGGAGCACGTACGCCTTGCGCTCCTCGCCTCCGGCAGCGACAGCACCATCCGCCCGGGCGACCGCACCTACACGCTCGACAAGGACAAGTGAGGATCGAATGACCACGAGGATCCTCCCGGCGGTCGGCGACCCCGACGCGGCCAGATCCGTCACCACCCTGCTCAGCCAGCTCCCCGACGCCGAGCCAGGGGCTCCCGTCGGCGACTCGACGCAGCTGATCGACACCCTCGCCCGGCTCGCCGGCGAGTCGCTCGACGAACTGCCCGAGGTCGTGCTGGTCCATGAGCGGATCGGCCCGGTGCCGGCTCTGGAACTGATCCGGGAGGTCTCGCTGCGCTTCCCCGCCATCGGGGTCGTGCTCATCACCGCCGACGCCAGCCCCGGCCTGTTCGCCGCGGCCATGGAGTCGGGTGCCCGTGGCCTGGTCACCCTGCCGCTGAGTTACGAGGAGCTGGTCAACCGGGTCCAGTCCGCCGCCCAGTGGTCGGTCGGCGTACGGCGCCACCTGGGCACCGGAGGAGATGTCTTCACCGGTCCCGGCGGCACGGTCGTCACGGTCAGCGGTGCCAAGGGCGGTGTGGGCGCCACCGTCACAGCGGTCCAGCTGGCCCTGGCCTCCCAGGCGTCGGGCCGCACGGTCGCTCTCGTCGACATGGATCTCCAGGCCGGTGACATCGCCTCGTACCTCGATGTGCAGTTCCGGCGCTCCATCGTCGACCTGGCGGCGATCACCGACATCTCTCCCCGCGTCCTGTCCGACGCCGTGTTCAGCCACAGCTCCGGCCTCGCCCTGCTGCTGGCGCCCGGCGAGGGCGAACGCGGCGAGGAGGTCAGCGACCGGTCGGCCCGCCAGATCGTCAGCGCCCTGCGGTCGCGGTACGAGGTCGTGGTCATCGACTGCGGCAGCCAGCTCCAGGGCGCCAACGCGGCGGCCATCGAAATGGCGGACACGGCGCTGCTGGTCACCACCCCGGACGTGATCGCGGTGCGCGGCGCGAAGCGCACCGTACGGATGTGGGACCGGCTGCAGATCCGCAAGGCGGAGGAGACGCTGACCCTCGTCAACCGGTTCATCCGCAACACCGAGATCCAGCCCCCGCTGATCGAGAAGATCACCGGGACCCGGATGGCGAACACGGCCGTCCCCGCGAACTTCAAGGAGCTCCAGGGCGCCGTCGACGCGGGGCGGATGCATGAACTCGATGCCAAGAGCACGGTGAAGCAGGCGCTGTGGGGCCTGGCCGGAGAGCTGGGGATCGTGAAGGTCCCCGAAAACGCGGACAAGCGCGGCAAGTTCAAGAACGACCGAGGCTCGATCGGACGCCCGCGCAGATGGCGCGACGGTGACACCGGGGGCCGTGCGACGACCGAGGAGGCACGTTGAGCCATGGCGACCACCGAGATGAACGGCCCGGAGATACGGGAAACACAGGGAGTACGAGGACGGCGTTACCGCACAGCCGACCGTGAGCACGACGGCTGCCGTGTGACGGGGCGGGACCGTGACCGCGGTCAGACCGCCATCGAGTTCCTGGGCGTCACACCGCTGATCATCCTGCTGATGATCGCGCTGTGGCAGTGCGCGCTGATCGGCTACACGTTCTCCCTGGCGGGGAACTCGGCGGACGAGGCCGCCCACAAGGGCGCCATCTCCGGCGGTCTGCGCGCACAGGCATGCAGGCAGGTCGCCACCGAGCACCTTCCGAAGGCATGGCGGGAGAAGTCCAGGACGACGTGCCGCTCCTCGTCCGACATGTACAAGGCCGAGGTCAAGCTCAAGGTGCCGGTCCTGGTGCCCGGCGTCCTGAACTGGCCCTTCCACGTCACCGGCAACGCCGCCGCACCGCTGGAGGGCTGAGCGATGAACACACGCACGCACACACCCGCACGCACCACCCGCCGCCGCGACCGGGGCCAGGTCGCCATCGAGTACATGGGCTTCATCCCGCTGCTGCTCCTGGTCGGTCTCCTCGCGATCCAGATGGGCCTTGCCGCGTACGCCGCCAACCAGGCGGGCACCGGCGCCCGTGCGGGAGCCCGCCTGTCCAGCATGTCCGCCAGCGGGTCCGACTGCGCGGGGGCGGGCAGGGACGCGATGAGCGACTGGACCGCGAACAGGGCCCGCTTCAGGGCGAAGCCCTCCTTCGACGAGGTCACCTGCACCGTCCGCGTCAAGGTGCCGCGCATCATTCCCGGCGTCGACATCTGGGGCTGGGCCGAACGAAGCTCCACGATGCCCCGCACCTGAGCCCACAGCGCGCCGCACGTACGGCTGAGGCCCCACCGGTAAGCCAGAACGAGGAGTTACGGACATGAGTCTGCGGGCACGCGTCACCGCCCCCGAGAAGCACAGCGGAGCGAGGGAGGACGGCCACATGGTCGCCACCTACCGCGCCAAGCTGCTCGAAGAGATCGACCTGGCGGAGATGTCCTCGCTCGCCGCGGCCGACCGGCGGGCTCGGCTGGAGCGCGTCCTCAGCCACATCATCAGCCGTGAGGGACCGGTCCTCTCGACCGTCGAACGCACGCAACTGATCCGCCGGGTCGTCGACGAGGCCCTCGGTCTCGGCATCCTGGAACCGCTCCTCGAAGACGCGTCCATCACTGAAATCATGGTGAACGGACCGGACCAGATCTTCGTCGAGCGCAGCGGCAAGGTCGAGCAGCTCCCGATGCGCTTCGGTTCGCACGAGCAGCTGATGCAGACCATCGAGCGCATCGTGTCGACCGTCAACCGCCGGGTGGACGAGTCGAATCCGATGGTCGACGCCCGCCTGCCCAGCGGCGAGCGTGTCAATGTGATCATCCCGCCGCTCTCGCTGTCCGGTGCGACGCTCACCATCCGACGCTTCCCGCGGGCCTTCACGCTCCAGGAGATGATCAACATCGGCTCGCTCGACGAGCAGATGCTGATCCTTCTCTCCGGGCTCGTCCAGGCCAAGCTCAACGTCATCGTCTCCGGGGCCACCGGCACGGGAAAGACGACGCTGCTCAACGCTCTCTCCGGGCTCATCCCGGACAGGGAGCGCATCGTCACCATCGAGGACTCCGCCGAGCTCCAGCTCCAGCAGAGCCATGTGATCCGACTGGAGTCCCGCCCGGCGAACGTCGAGGGCAAGGGCCAGATCACCATCCGTGACCTGGTCCGCAACTCCCTGCGTATGCGACCCGACCGGATCGTCGTCGGAGAGGTCCGTGGCGGCGAATCGCTCGACATGCTCCAGGCGATGTCGACCGGTCACGACGGCTCGCTCGCCACCGTCCACGCCAACAACGCCGAGGACGCGCTCATGCGTCTGCAGACCCTCGCGTCGATGTCCGAGATCAAGATCCCGTTCGAGGCCCTGCACGACCAGATCAACAGCGCCGTCGATGTCATCGTCCAGCTCACCCGGCACGCCGACGGCTCCCGCAAGGTCACCGAGATCGCCGTCCTCGACTCGCACGGCCGTGACCCCTACCGCATCGTGACCGTCGCCCGGTTCAACGCCCAGCCGATGGCCGCCGACGGGCGGATCTACGGCGAGTTCCAGTACCTCCCGATCCCACGCAAGATCGCCGACCGTCTCTACATGGCCAGCCAGCCCATCCCGCAGGCCTTCGGAGTCGCCGCGTCCGCCGAACAGCTCGCCACCCGAGAGGCCAATTAGGTACCTGTGCCATGACAAATCTTCCTCTTCTCACGATCGGCGTCACGCTGCTCTGCGGCGTGACGGGCGTCATGGGCCTGCACGCCTACTCCGGCGGGAAGGCCGACCAGGAAGCGCTGGTCGACCGGCTGTCGCACACCGGCCAGATCCCCGAGGCAGGGCGCCACCGCCGCTTCCGGGGTGTCGACCGCAGGCTGCGCAAGACCGGGCTGGGCCGCAAGCTCGAACTGAAACTGGCGGCCACCGGACTCGAGATCACGCCGGGCGAATTCTTCGTCTACGCGCTCGCCGCGATGGCCGCACTGTGGATGATCGCCTCGTCGATCCTCGCCAGCTTCTTCGGTCCGGTCGCGGCACTCATCGGGCTCTGGGGCACCAATGCCTTCCTGAACTGGCAGCGGACCAAGCGCACCGAACGCTTCATCAACCAGCTCCCCGAACTCGCCCGCATCCTGGCCAACGCCACCCAGGCCGGGCTCGCGCTCCGTACGTCCATCAGCATGGCGGCGGACGAGATGGAGGACCCGGCGGGCGAGGAACTGGCCCGGGTCGCCCGTCGCCTCGCCGTCGGTGAATCCCTCGACGACGCGCTGAGCGAACTGACCGACCGGCTGCCGTCGCGCGAACTCGTCGTCCTCGTCACGACGCTCGTCCTGTCCAACCGGGCCGGCGGTACGGTCGTCAGCTCCCTGCGCAACCTCACCGAGACGCTGGAGGAACGCAAGGAGACCCGGCGCGAGGTCAAGACCCAGCTGTCCCAGGTGACGGTCACCGCCTACGCGGTCCCCGCCTTCGGCCTGGGCGCCATGCTCCTGATGAATGCGGTGATGCCCGGCGCACTCGACCGTATGACCGGCGCCCTCATCGGCCAGGTAGCGGTGATCGTCGCCATCGTCCTGTACGCGATCGGATTCATCGTGATCCGTCGCCTGTCCCGGATCGACGTCTGATGGGCGGCGCGAATATGGACCTGCTGCTCGCAGGCGTCGTAGGACTCGCGGTGTTCGGAGCCATCGCCGGTATCCGCATGTACCGGGCCGACGCCAAACTGCCCAGTGACCTCGCCATCGCCCTGGAGGTCGGCGCCACCCGCACCACCGCGGTCGGTTCCGGCATCGACCGGATGGGCATGCGCTGGGCCCCCATGGTGCTACGGATGATGGGCCCCAAGGCGGTCAACAAGAAGCGCCGCCAGATCGACATGGCGGGCAACCCGGGCGGTCTGACCATCGACCGCTACGCCGCCCGCCGCTTCGTCTACGGCGCCCTCGGCGCGTTCGGCGCCCTGACGATGCTGATGCGCGGCCAGCTCTTCCTCGCCATTCTGCTGATCGCCTTCGGTCTGTTCTGGGTCGAGGTCGGCATCTGGGCGGCGGTCCGTGTCCGCAGGGATCACATCGACCGGACGCTCCCCGACTTTCTCGACGTCCTCGCCGTCGTCGTCTCCGCGGGCCTCGGCTTCCGCCAGGCGCTCGGTCGTGTCGCGGAGAAGTACGAGGGCCCGTGGGCCGACGAGCTCCGCATCACCCTGCGCCAGATGGACATGGGTGTCAGCCGCCGCGAGGCGTTCGAGCAGCTGCGCAAGCGCAACGACTCGGAACAGGTCGCGATGTTCGTGACGACGCTCCAGCAGGGCGAGGAGCTCGGTGCGCCGATCGTCGAGACGCTGATCCAGATCGCCAACGACATGCGGCGTACGGACGCCCAGAACGCCCGCAGGAAGGCGGCCAGGGCCGTCCCCAAGGCGACCTTCGCGGTCACCTCCTTCCTGCTGCCGGGAACCCTGGTGCTGCTGACGGTCGGCTTTGTCTACGGAGCCAACGTCGACTTCAGCTTCCTCTCGGGCGGATGACATGGACGGCGGAGCCGATGACCACGACCCACGGAGGAGGTGACAGGCACATGTCGTTCCCACTCGGCAGCGCGCAGACGGGACTGACGTCGGACGTACGCCAGGCGATTACCGACCCCGGGCCGCGCCCGGCGTTCGCCATCCAGCTCAACGCGCTCCAGGCGATGTGCCGGCAGGTCTTCGGGTTCCGGCTCGCCATGATCGGCATGGCCACGCCGTTCGCGATCGCGCACACGGAGCCGGGACCGGCCACCTGGCTGATCGGCTCGGCGATCCTCGTCACCTTCATGGGCTCGTACGTCCTGTTCCGGGACTGGGAGCGCTTCGGCCCCGTTCTGCTCCGCCACCCCTGGCTGCTCGGCATAGACGCACTGTTCGGTGCCCTGCTGCTGGTCACCGCCACACCCGAGTCCACCCTCGCGTACGTGACCGTTTGCACCCCGCTGCTGGCCGGACTCGTCTACGGCTGGCGGGGCGCGGCGGTTTTCGCGGCGCTCCAGACGGTGATCGTCTTCGGCGTGTACGCCACCGACCCGAAGCTGGATTCCGCCGACGCGACGGCACTCCTCCTGCCCGGCTTCTGCATCATCGCGGGCGCCGTCGGCGTGACCCTGCGCAATCTCCTCCTCCGCTTCGGCACGGCCAGCCAGGCGCTCACCGAGACCAGGGCACGGCTCGCGGTGAACGAGGCGGTGGAGGGCGAGCGCACCCGGCTCGCCCGGGAGATGCACGACTCGGTGGCCAAGACCCTGCACGGTCTGGCGCTGGCCGCCGACGGTCTGGCCGGCTCCTCAGACCGGATGGATCCGCTCACCGTCAAGCACCAGGCCGAACTGGTCGCGCGCTCCGCCCGCCGGGCGGCGGCGGAATCGCGGGAGCTCCTCTCCGACCTGCGCCGCGAGTCCGGACTCGACGGGGGAGTGGACGTGGTCAGCGAGCTCCGCGCCCGCGCGGACGACTTCACCCGCCGCCACGGACTCACGGCCACCTTCCGGATGCTCAACGAGGCCCCGGTCCCGTCCGTACCGCACGTGGTCGCCCGCCAGCTGCTCACGGTCGCCTCCGAAGCGATGGAGAACGCCCATCGCCATGCCCACCCCACCTATCTCGTCGTGCTCGCAGGCGTGAAGGGCGATGTCCTGCGCGTCAGCGTGTACGACGACGGGCGCGGCCTCCCCCCGGGCACGACGCTCGACGACCTCAGGCGCGCCGGTCACTTCGGTCTCGTCGGCATGGTCGAACGCGCCGCGTCCATCGGCGCCCGCATCCGCATCGGCAAGGGCAAGGCCGCCAAGGGCACCGAAGTGCGCCTGGAACTCCCGGTGGCCGCTCTCGTCGCCGGTCCGGAAACACAGCAACTGAACTGACCCGCTCCACCCCACCCTCACCCCCCATAGATCCTGAGAGGAGGTCGCAGAATGCCGGACGATGTCTCCCGCGCGTCGGGCCAGAACTGGGCGGCACAGAACCACACCTCCCAGCACACGTCCTCGCACATCACCCCGCTCACCTCGGAGCTCAGCTCCTCCGGGTTCCCCATCCCCCAGCAGCCAGCGGCATCCGAGGTCACACCTCCCTTCCCCGCGGCACCGCCCCTGGCTCTCCCCAGCCCCCTGCGGGTCGTCGTCGCCGACGACAACCCCGTGGTCCGGGCCGGCCTGGGCGTGCTGCTCTCCGGCCGTGAGGACATCGAAGTCGTGGCGGAGGCCGTGGACGGCCGCCAGGCCTACGACATGGCCGTGCAGCACCGCCCGGACGTCGTCCTGCTCGACGTCCGCATGCCGGGCGTCGACGGCATCTCCGCGCTGCCGCACCTCGTGCGGGTCGCCCCCGTCATGATGCTGACCTACAGCCGCGAGAGCGAGATCGTCCACGAGGCGCTGCGGCTGGGCGCCGGTGGCTATCTGGTGCACGGCGAGTTCACGGCGGACCAACTGGTGCAGGCGGTACGTGACACCAAGAGCGGCCGCGCCCACTTCACCGCGACCGCGGCGAACGCGCTCCTGGCCCATATGCGGCAGGGAACGGCACCACAGGGGCAACCCCTTCCGGAGGGGCTGGGGACGGCGCTGACCACGGGCGTCCCCTACCCGAGGCCTGGATACGACGGACCCCCGGCGGGCGTGGCGCAGCAGGACGGTGCGCATGCACACGGCTCCGGTCCCGAAATGGTTCCACCTGCGCCGCAACCGGTCCGAAACGCTCAGGGTCTTTCGCATCTGCAACCGGTTGTGGCACAGTCTTCACTGACCGGGACGCCGGGAACGGCACCCAATAGGCAGCAGTACGGGCTGAGTTCGAGGGAGGTGGAGGTCATGGAGCTGATCGCGTCCGGCATGAGCAACCAGCAGATCGCCGCCACCTGCTTCATCAGCGAGAAGACGGTCAAGAACCACATCAACCGCATCTTCACCAAGCTCCACAGCGGCAGCCGCAGCGAGGCGATCGCCCGCTGGCTCGGCACGGCCCCGACGGGTGGGCCCGGCGCGCGGGGGACTGGTGGCCGTGGCTGAAGTGAGGGTCCGGACACCGGACAGCAGGGCGAGCCTCGGGATCCAACTCCCCTTTTGGGCCCGGGAATGGGCCCTGGGACCCTCTGGTGGGCAGGGTGTGCCGCCGTATGTTTCTCATGTCGCCAGCGGGACCGGCCAGGAGGAAGCCGGTACCGCGGGTGACACCAGAGAAACGTGCGAGTCGGCCGGCTACCGGTCGGCCGAACCCGGAGGGGAACACCATGTCGAACATCACCCTGAAGACCGCCGTCCGCGTCAACGGCTGGGCCAACACCGCCGTCAGCAAGATCCAGAAGCGTTACGAGGCCAAGGACCGCGGCCAGACGGCCTTCGAGTACCTGGGCATCATCCTCGTGGTCGTGGCGATCATCGGTGCGATCGTGGCTACGGGTATCGGCAGCGCGATCTCGGGTCGGATCTCCGGCCTGGTGAGCTCCATCACCGCGGGCTGATGATTGGTCGTCAACGCCGCGATTCAGGGCAGGCCTTCCCCATTTATGTAGTGATGGTGGCGGGCCTGCTCTTTCTCGCGTTGGCGTTCTTCGCTGTCGGTAAGGCTGCAGCCTTGCGCAATGGGGCCCAGGGTGCGGCGGACGCCGCCGCACTCGCCGCTGCTCAGCAGGCTCGTGACGAGTTCGAGGCGCCGTTCCTCGCGTCGCTTCCCGGGAACACGCTGGACCTGTACCTCCGCGCGCACCCCGTTGGCGGGTGCACTGCCGCTCAGGGATATGCCGCAGCCAACGAGGCTGATCTCAAGGGCTGCTGGCCGATTCCTGGTGGCTACCGAGACCGGATCAAGGTCGAGGTCCAGGGACTCAAGGCGGTGGACTCGCCTGTGCTTCCCGGCTCGAACAAGAAGGTCGCGACGGCCGAGGCGACTGCCGAGATCGAGTTCCGCTGCACTTGGAAGGCATTGGACTTCAATGATGACGGAGTCCAGGACTTGTACATCTTCAAGTGCGACGGCGGCGGGGTCGTCGAAATCGCGCCTGGCAGCCCACCGCCCTGGTCCCAGGTGAGCAAGATTCTCTTCGACGTGCACCTGATCGACGACTGACAGCGAACGACGACTAAAGGAATCAGAACCCATGAGCATTCGGCGCACCACCAAGTCCCGAAGGGTTGTGGCAGCTGTCTCGCTGACAGCGGCATTGGCCCTGGCCGTCACCGGGTGCGGTGCTGACGACGGCGGCGGAAAGACGAAGGACACGGGTTCTGAGTCGTCCTCCGCGCCCTCCAAGTCCTCCGACGGAGACAAGGGGGCGAAGCGGGAGGACACCGCCGCGGGAGACAACGTGGACCCGAATGTGAAGCTCGCCGAGGCCAGGGGGCAGGGCGGACTCACGCTCGTCATCAATCAGGTGAAGCGTGACTCTGGTGGCTTCGTCACCGTGCAGGGTGAGATCAAGAACGGGAGCGATACGGCGCAGCCCACTGCGGGCTGGGCCGGCTCCGAAGAAGCCGTTGTGAGGCAGAACCCCAACTCCGTCGCCGGTGCTGCGCTGATCGACAAGGTCGGTAAGAAGCGCTACTACATCCTGCGGGACACCGAGAGCCGCTGCCTGTGCACCACGGGAATCCTGCCGCTTCAGCCCGGCAAGTCGACTGCTGTCTTCATGCAGTTCCCGTCTCCCCCCACCAGTACGACCGAAGTTGACTTCATGCTCCCGACCTTCGCCACCACCTCGCTGAAGATCTCCGGGTGATGGCCGACATGACCCACACCCGTATGCGCCGCAGGCCACCGCGTCTCGCGGGACACGTCATCGCGGCCACCCTGCTGATGGCCAGTGTCACCGTCCTGGGGACCGCGCAGGCGGTTGCCGACGACGGTCCCAGCGTGCCGCCCGGCACCGAGGCGTCGTCGGTGCCACCCGTCAAGGTGGACGGCAACGACCCCGACCTCAAGATGGCCGAGGGGGCCACACTCGCCCCGGCCAAGGTCCTCGACATCATCCAGGTCGTCGAGGACCAGGGCGGCGAGGAGCGCCGCGAGGACAGCAACGCCAGCATCAAGTTCGCGCTCCAGGCCGAGGTTCTCTTCGGTAAGGACAGCGCGAAGCTGAGCGCGGCGGCCAAGTCCCGTATCGCAGCCGTCGCAGCCGAGATCAAGAAGCAGAACGCCACCAAGGTGCGCGTCTTCGGCTTCACCGACAATCTCGGGTCCTCCGCACACGGCGACGTGCTGTCCAAGCAGCGGGCCGATGCGGTGCACGGCGTGCTGGTCGAGTCGCTCGGATCGACGATCACCTTCGAGATCCGCGGTTACGGCGAGCAGTACCCGATCGCCGACAACAGCACGGAAGAGGGCCGGAAGAAGAACCGGCGCGTGGAGGTGTCCTTCCCGCGCGGCAGCGCTTCCTGACCCAGGCGCGTACGCACGGGGCTCGGTACCGCGAACACCTCGCGGTACCGGGCCCTGCGCCGTTACAGCAGGTGGTCGGCGGCGCCGGCCTTGATGTCGCGGATCATCTGCTGGAGTGCTTCGCGACTGTCGGTGAGGAAGTGCTCCTCCGCACCCGCGATGGTGATGTAGCTGTTGCCTTGCTCATCGGTTCCGAGCCGGTAGCAGGAGTTTCCCTCGCCGCAGAACGCGTCTTCCCAGTTGACGTCCGGCATCCGTGATCCCTTCAGAGTTGGCGTGCGATGTTGTGGATGAAGTCCCGCGACTCGCTCGGCGGCAGCGCGATTCCCTCCATCCAGTCCAGGTGGGCCCGGTACTTCGCCAACTGCGCCTCCGAGTAGACGAAGACGGGCCCGTGCGAGTTGTCGATCTGTACGGTGTCGAGCTGGGATACCGGTCCCTCCGCGTACAGGACCGTCTGACCCGCTCCGGGGAACGCTCCTGCCTCGAACGGAATGACCAGCAGCGTCACGTTCGGCTGTTCGGACTTCTTCAGCAGATGCTGGAGCTGGGCGCGGGCCACCCCTCGGCCACCGAACTGCATGCGGAGCGCGGCCTCATGAACGATGCCGGTGTACGGCGGTGGCGGGTCGCCGTCCAGGACCTCCTGGCGCTCCACGCGATGGGCCAGACGCAGTGCGATCTCGCGTTCCGGCAACTGGGGGATCACCACGCGGAACACGGCCAGGGCGTGGTCGGAGGTCTGGAGCAGGCCCGGGATGTGCATGGAGTACGCAGCCCGCATGCGGAGAGCGTGCGCCTCCAATTCTGCGATATCAAGGAGCCCTTGAGGTAGCGACCCCCGGTATCTCTCCCACCATCCGCGGCTTCGCGGCTGAGACATTTCGACGAGCGCGTCGACGTACTTGTCGTCCGTGCAGGCGCAATTGCAGGCCAACGTGCGCAGGCGGTCCGGGCTGATGGGGCGTGCTCCGGACTCGATGTTCGAGATCTTTCCGCGGTCCACACCGAGCAGACCGGCCGCGAACTCGGCCGATACGTCGGCCGACGTGCGCATTCTCCGCAGTTCGGCCCCAAGCCGCTTCTGGCGTTCGGTAGGCGACGTCCTTGCTGCCATGCCGTTCCTTTCCGCATGCGGTCACCGGCAGTCTGCCGCCTGTGCGTGCGACCCGGCCACGAAAGGGTCCAGTTTCCATGTGGGAAGGGTTATTTTGCCCTCCGGACGCTACATTGGGTAACGCACTGCTCACGTTGCGATGAGTCAGAAGTGCATCGCGCGGTCCTGCCCGCAACCTCCTGCCCTGGGAGGGGCGGCCCGCGCCAGGGAGACAAGCCACTGCTCATTCAGCAGCGCACGAGCCACCTGTGCGCATCGACGCGATAGAGAGACCGCCAACTCGCCACCCGTACAAGGGGAGTCAGTCATGCCGCAATCTCCGCGCGCCGCGCTCTGCCCGGTAGCCACCGAGGAGCCCGCACCCGACCCGTACCCGTATGCGACCCCGTACCCGAGGCGCCGCTCCGAGCGTGGGCTCGCGCTCAGTCTCACTCTTCCCGGTGATCCGCGGAGCGCGGCGATCGGACGCGACGCGATCACGGCCTCGCTGCACGCGTACGCGCTCACTCCCTACATCTGGCCGGCCGTGCTCGTGGTGAGCGAACTGGTCGGCGTCACCTCCACCATGACCCCGGGTCAGGAGCTGTACGTCTCCGCTCGACAGCGCGACAACGCGCTCCGCATCGTCGTCTGGGACCAGCACCCGCGCCACTCCGACCCGGACGCTGTCACCCTCTGCGAGGCGCGGCGCCGGCGGGCGCTGTGGCTGCTGGCTGCGGTGGTGGATGACTGGGGCGGGGAATGGGATGTCTGCGACGCGATGCCGTCGCACGCGGGCACCAAGTCCTGGGTGGTGCTGCCGCGCTGATCAGGCGCGAGGGGGCGGGGGTACTCGCAGCGCAGGGGCCACGGAAGGGAAGCCCGTGGCCTCCTGTGCGGCGCTCGTCAGCCGGAAGCGGACTTCGAAGAGCCGATCGTACGGGAGGAACTTCTCTCCCAGCTGGAGTTCTTGAGCTGCCGTCCGGTGTCGACGCGGGTGGGCGGCGTCATCGGTCATCGGAGCCGTTGTCGTCACGCAGCTTCCGCCAGAGGCGCGTGCGGTGCAGCACGTAGAGGGCGATGAGCAGGACGATCACTTGCACCCCCACGGCGAGCATCCAGAAGACGGCCCCGCTTTCCAGCTCGTCGGTCATGTAGGTGAAGTTCATGCCGAAGAATCCGGTGAGGAATGTCAGCGGCAGGAAGATCGTCGACACGATGGCCAGCCGGTTGATCACACCGTTCTGCTCGCCGGACACGAGGGAGGAGTAGCTGAGGAAGGCTCGCCGGGAGGCATCCTGGAGAGACGCGATGTCCGTGAGCACTGACTTCGCGGCGCGTTGGTACGAGCGAGCCAGCCTCTGCCGCTCCTCCGGGAACCTGCCGCTCATCGTCCTGCGCGTCAGGGTCTCGTCCGTCGCCTCCACGTAGGGCAGGAGTGAGTGGTGCAGAAGGGCCGCACGCCGTCGTAGACGCGCCAGATGGTAGACCTGTTGGGGGCGCCGTTGCTGGAACATCTCGTCCTCGAGGTCCTCCACCTCCAGCAGAGCCTGCACAGCGGACCGGCGATAGGTCTCCAGTGCCTCTTGCAGCAACAGGAACAGCGTGGCCACAGTGTCGGCGGGCCTCTCGTGCGGCAACCGGGCGAGAAGGGTTTTGATTGCTCCGATCGGCCCTCGGTGAACTGTGACCAGGTGCTGCTCGGTCACGAAGGCATGGACATGTGCGACCTGGCCTTCTTCGATGACAGGTACGACGAACGCGGCGCTGTCCCCGAGGAACTCGGCGCGCACGGATTCGCCTTCCCTGCCGAACCACGTCAAGTCCTCGGCCTCCAGACCGAGTTGGTGGGCGACCGGCTGTTCGTCGGGCGATGTCTCCTCGGGCAGCTCGATGTCCACGAGCAGAAAACGGGATGCCGCGAGACGCTCACGTGCCTCCGACACGTGTGTACGGGCAACGACCCCTTCCGGCATCGACACCACCGATACGATCATCGTCCCTCATCGTGGATCAACGGCTGCAGCACCTTTCAGCCTGTGTAAACGCCGACGTCCATGCGCACGGAGGGATCCATTCGCACTGTCGGCGGCCCCGAACGGGTGAGGGGCGCGCCCCGAGGTCCGCAGGCCGCGGGAATCGCTCGTGCCGCCAGGGAGTCGGCGCCCGGTTCGGTAAGGCCGTCGTCGGCGATCACCTTGGCCTCGGCACCCGTCCGGCCGTACAGGCCATGCCTGTTACGGCCGGATGCGCCTAACATGATGAGGACTGCACAAGGTTGCCGAAGGTGTCCGGCGTGGAGGAGTGGACGTGAAGCTCGGTCTGCACTACTGGAATTACTCGCAGCCGGCCGACCCCGCGCTCATCGCGCCCACGCTCGCCGAGTCGGCGCGGATCGCCGACCAGGGCGGGGTCGCGTCGTTCACGGTGATGGACCACTACTTCCAGATGGAGACCCCGCAGAGCGCGGCCGACGAGCCGATGCTGGAGGGGTACACGACCCTCGGGTACGTGGCCGCGCTGACCCAACGGATGACGCTCGGGCTGATGGTCACGGGCGTGATGTACCGCTACCCGGGCCTGCTCGCGAAGATCGTCACCAGTCTCGATGTGCTCTCCGGCGGCCGGGCGGTGCTCGGGCTCGGCGCCTCCTGGTACGAGCGGGAGCAGCGCGGGCTCGGGGTGCCGGTCGTCCCGGTGGCTGAGAGGTTCGAGCGGCTGGAGGAGACGCTCCAGATCTGCCTGCAGATGTGGAGCGAGGAGGACGGCCCGTACGAGGGGCGGCACTACAAGCTGGCCGAGACGCTCTGCGTGCCGGAGCCGATCGGGGAGCGGCCGCCGATCATGATCGGCGGCGGGGGCGAGAAGAAGACGCTGCGGCTGGTCGCCCGGTACGCGGACGCGTGCAACCTGTTCGCCACCGACGTCGACGAGGTGGCCCACAAGCTCGACGTCCTGCGGGAGCACTGTGCGGCGGTGGGGCGTGACTACGACGCCATCGAGAAGACCTTGATGTTCAGCAGGCCGGTCCTGGACGAGACCGATGCGTTTCTCGCCGACGTCGAGGCGTATGCGGAGCTCGGCATCAGCGCGGTCCAGGTGCTGCCGGACCGGCACCCGGTCAGCTTCGCCGAGCAGGTCGTCGCGCGCATCGTTCCCAGGCTCGCCACGATCGGTCAGTAGAGCTCTGTTACGCGGCCGGCCACGGGATCACCGGTTCCAGGTCTGACCGGGCAGGCTGGGGGCGGGTCCGCATGGCCGGGCCCGGGCAGGTCCTGACCGGGTTCGGCTGTGCAACCGACACGTTCGGTCAGTAGGCCGAGTTGACGTTGTCGATGGAGCCGTAGCGGTGGGCGGCGTAGTTGGCGGCGGCGGTGATGTTGGCGACCGGGTCGTAGATGTTCTGGGAGGTGCCGCTGACGTGGTACGAGTTGAACGTGGGGTCGATGACCTGGAGCAGGCCCTTGGACGGGATGCCCTTGGTGGCGTTGGAGTCCCAGTTGTTGATGGCGTTGGGGTTGCCGGAGGACTCGCGCATCAGGTTTTTGCGGATGCCTTCGTAGGTGCCGGGGATGCCCTTCGCGTGCATGACCTTGAGCGACTCGTTGATCCAGGCGTCGACGTTGCCGCCGCCGGACTGGGCGGGGGTGGCGGCCGAGGCGGCCGGGGCGCCTGCGACGGTGCCGGCCATGACTGCGGCGCCGGCGGCGAGCATGCCCATCGAGATCTTCTTGGTCTTGGTCATGCGGGCGAACTTCGTGGACATCGCGGTGAACTGCATCCGGTAATTCCTCTTCCGTCGGGGGGTGATGCCAAGAATTGTTAATCGAGGAGAAATGCCGGGTCAATGCCCCCCTTTTACTAAAAGGATTCGTACCGGGTGCCGGAAATGATCGGGAGAGTTGCCGTCGAGACTGCGGACAGGGTCTCCGTGGGCCTACTATCCGACTTCGGAGTGACGGTCGTCACGTGGCCCACCCCACACGGCAAATGCCTCAAATCGTCACAAGAGTGGTGCGGGTCACGTGGTCTGCGTCATATAAAGGGCGCCCTATTCGCTCACCGTAATGCCGAATAAGCGCACTGTGTTGATGGCGCGGTGGTGATTATCGGCGCGAATCGGCAAGGAGTCCTGACCGGTGGCCGGCGTGCGGCCGATCTCGTGTCGACGTCGTGCAACAGGGCCGATTCGGCGTTGCGCGGCCGTGTGAAGGCAGGGCTGTTGTAAGTGGAGACGGGAAGGGCCCGCGCCGGTGAACGGCGCGGGCCCGGTGGATCAGACTCCTCTCAGCAAGCGGTGGGGCGCAGGGCGAAGTCGGTGGTCACCGCCTCGCCCGCCTTGAGGTTCACCAGCCTGGACTGCGGCTTCCAGCCATCCTGAGCCGCGATGATCTCGACTGGGTTGTCCCTCGGAGCCCAGATGACGTACCGGCCATCCGCATCGGTCTTCAGGGTGTGGGTCCAGCCCCTCTTGCCGTTGATCTGGACGGTCGCCCCGCGCAGCGCGGTGCTGTTGTCGCGGCAGTCGACGCCGGTGACGACGCCCGTAGCCTTGCCCCAGTCCTTGGGCGGCTGCACGGTCATCGTCACGTCGATCGGTGCCACGGGCGGGGTGTCCGACTTGATGCCGAGCTGGGCGGTGTACTTGCCGGGCTGCTGCACGCCCGCCGCCGTGGAGGCCTCAAACCTCACGTTTACCGTGATGCTCTGCCCGGGCTGCAGAGTCGCCGAGGTCGGGGACGCGGACAGCCACGGTACGTCGGTGACAGTGGCGCACTGGTCGAAACCGGGCAGCAGTTCGCTGTCCGGCGTCGGAGTGAAGCCGCCGGTCGAGCCACCGACCTTGACGAACCCGCACGCCGCACCCGCCCGGTAGCGGGCGAAGTTGGCGTTGGGCAGCGCCGACCAGGAGTTGGCCGCCGGGTCGTACGCCCAGCCCTGGTTGGTGACCGTGGTGGAGTTGTTGATGACACCGGTGGAGACCAACAGCAGGCCGTTCGCGGTGTCCGCGGCCACCCCCCAGAAGTCGACCGGCAGGTCGGCCATCTGGGTCCAGGCGTTCGCGCCCGGGTTGTAGGCGTACGTGCTCTTCAGCGTCGTCGGCCCGTTGCCGCCGGCGCAGTAGAGCGTGCCGTCGATCCCGCCGCAGCCCTGCCACGCCACCGCGACCGGGTACGGGGCGACCGTGGTGAACGTGTCGGCCCCCGGGTTGTACCGGACGGTCACATTGGACTTGTTGCAGTTTCCGTCCACGCAGCCGCCGACCAGATAGATCTGGCCGTCGACCACCCCGATGCCGGGCGCGGCCCGCGGGGCCGGGTTGGTGCCGGCCCGGGTCTCCCACGCGTTGGTACCGGGGTCGTAGGCATAGACCTTTGCCGACGTGTTGCCCGCCGAGTTCCAGCCACCGAAGACGTAGAGCTTGCCGTCGACGAACGTCGCTGCCGGCTTCTCCAGGGCCGCCGGCATGTCGGCGATCTTCGTCCAGGTGTTCGCCGCCGGGTCGTACACGTAGCTGTTGGCGAGGTTGGCGGCGCCGTCGGTTCCGCCAACCGAGTACACCTTTCCGTCGTAGGCGGCCGCGGCGTTGTCCATGACCTTGATCGGGTAGTTGGCCGTGTTGATCCATGGCGGCGCGTACGGGGTCGGCTCCAGGACGTCGCCGGGCTTGCTGTCGCCCCGCCAGGCGGGCGATACGCCGCCCCCCTTGACCCGGAGGTTCTGCAGGCGCGCGCCACGCGTACCGAGCTTGTCGAAGTTGCCGGCCCGCTCGGACAGCTCAAACGTGGCCGGTGCGGTGCCGTCGTTGCGGATTGTCGTCGTCGCCGTCTTGGTCTGGCCCAGCGTCAGGCTGCTCTCCACCGATGGCGGGGTGACGGTCAGCCGGCCGGCCTTGAGCGTGAAGTCCTCCCGCGTGGCCGTGTCGGCCGCCACATCCACCGTGGATGTAACCGATTTGTACTGGTTTTTCGCCCCGGTGAACGGGTGCTTTCCGGTCAGGGTCGAGAACATCCAGTAGAAGCCGTCGCCGAGTTCGGCGTCGTCCGGAGTCGGTCCGGTCACCGCCTTCTCCGCCGGCTTGTCCTCACTGATCACTGTCGCATCGTTGAGCCCGGCGCCGGTGTTGCCGTCCAGCACCCGGCCGACCACCAGACCACCCGGGATCGGGTCGCAGGTCCGGTTGACGATCGACACGTTGTCCAGCTCCCACCACCATGCGAAGGTGGCCTGGTAGTGGAACCGGATCCGCACGTCGGACTTCCCGGCCGCCTGTGGCACCGGGATCTCCTCCAGCACCGGACCACGCCGGCTGGTGCTGGTCCAGCGCGACACGTTCTTCCAGGTCGTGCCGTCGTCAACGCTCACGTCGACGTCGGCGAACCCGCCGAGCGCCCGGTAGTCGCTGTTGAACCGCAGCACCGGTGTCGGTACGGCGGACAGGTCCATCGCCGGGGTGATCAGCGCGGTGTCCATCGGCTTGCCGGAACCGGCGTTGTCGCTGTCCGCGATGGCGTACTTGCCGCTGCCACCGGTGAGGTTGCCCCGGTTCCTCGGGTCGGCGAAGTTCCAGCCGCCGTTGGGGGTGGTGTTCACCACGCTCCAGCCGGCCGGCGTGTCCCCGGACTCGAACTGCTCGGTGACGACCGGTTCGCCGTAGCCGGTCTTGTACCCGGTGGCGTCGCAGGAGGTCTCGACCGACAGGTCGAAGTTCCGCACCAGGTCGCTGTCATTGACGGTGACTTGTGCCGTGCCTTGCTGGTAAGACGGGTACACCGCCTTGACCGTCAGGCCGTACTCGGCGCCCTGCGGCAGATCGACGCTGTACGCGCCGGTCGCCGGGTCGGTGAAGACCGGGCCGCCTGGCTTGCCGGCCACGTCGATGCGCGCGTAGAGCGGCCAGCCATGCCCGGAGCCGTCCTTCACCACGCCGCTGACCTTGCGCAGCGGAACCGGGTCGAGCGCGAAGTTCGCCGTCACCGTGCCACTGTCGGGCACGGTCACCGTCTCGGACTTCGACGCGTAGCCGAATGCCGAAGCGGTCGCCTCGTGCTGACCGGCCGGCAGGGTCAGCTTGTACTCGCCCTGGTCGTCGGTGACGGTGCCGCTACCGCCGACGCGTACCGTCGCACCGGCGATCGCTCCGCCACCGGACTTGGTGACCTTGCCGGTCACCTCACCGCGCGGGCCGTTCACGCAGTTGGGGAACTTCATCGCGCCGATGCGGGTCTGCCAGTTGGCGGAGCTGGTCTGGGACAGGTACTCGGAGGTGAACCAGAACGTACAGCCGTCCGTCGGGTCCACCGACATCGAGCTGTAGTCGCCCCAGCGGGCCGCCGAGTGGGTCTGTGCGCCGGTCCCGGCGATCAGGGTCCGCTCGCTCTGCCCCAGTTCGCCCAGCGGGTCACCGGAGAGTCGCCCGGCCATCCGGATCGACGGGAAGGACGTGCTGCCCGATGACGAGTAGCCGATGGCCATGTTGCCGGTGACGTCCATGGCCGCGCTGGCCATCCACCGGTTCTCACCGTCCGGCGCATAGGTGCCCTGCTGATGGATAGCCCAATCGGTGGGCGAGTTGCTGCGCAGTTCGTACCACCGTACGCCGGCGTGGTCGCCGCCGACATCCACGGTGTGGTTGAGCACCATGGAGGCGTGGTCGCCGAAGTTGCGGTAGGCCGCCCGGTACATCAACCGGTCGGCGATCGCGTCCAGTCGCGCCGAGGTGCCCTGCTGCGGGATGCAGGACCGGGCGCCGTTGCACATGTTCGAGTCGAACGGTGCGGTCTCCAGGGACCGGTTCGGCGCCAGGTTGTTGCCGAAGGTGGAGTTCGCCGGGTTGGTCCAGTCGACGTGGAAGTCCCACATCAGCAGCCGGTCGGTGGGCGAGGTGCCCCACGCGTCGTCGTCGAACATGGAGAACGGGTTGGGTGCCCCGGCCGGCGGCGCCTGCCCCTCTGCGTCGGCGGGCAGCAGGCCGCCGAAGTCCGGACCGAGGTGGAAGTACACCATCCGGGCCGGCTCGCCGGCGAGCATCTTCTCCCGCTCGAAGGCCACCGCTCCGGCGCCGACGAAGGACGGCGCGAACTCGTTGGTGGTCATGTAGTAGGCGTCCGGCCAGATCCCGTACTTCGGGTAGTCGTTCATCCGGGTCTGGTGGTAGAGGAAGTCGTACCGGTAGAAGGCCCCGGTCGGGTCCGAGGTCTGCGAGATCGCCATGCACTGGTGGTTGCCGGCGGATCCGCCCGGCAGGGCGAACTGGGTGATCATCCAACGATCGGCGGTCTCGTCGTAGAGGACCACCGGGTCGCCGTCGTTCCTGGTCTCGCACGGTCCGCCGAAGCCGGCGAAGACCGCATTGCCCGGCAGTGGCCCGAGCAGCTTGTTGCCGCTCTTGTCGAACACGGCGTAGTGGAGGTTGACCATCTGGACGTAGTGGTTGGGGCCGACATCGCCGTTGGTGTCCGGCGGAAGCACCCCGTCGACGTTGCCGACGCCCTCGAAGTTGGCCTTGAACTCGGGTACCTGGCTGGCGGTGAAGCCACGCTGGACCTGGCTGCTGCCCTCCTTCGCGGACGGGTTGACGGCGGCGCGCTCCAGCGAATGGGCCGGCTGCACGGAGGGCTTGGCGCTGCTGCGCTTGGTACCGCCAGGCTTCGCGGAGATGTCACGCAGCTTCGGGGAGAGGTCGTGTTGGACCGCGTCGCGTACCTTCGCCTTCGCGGCCGGCCGGGCTACGGGTGCGGCGGGCACCGTGTCGGCGGGCTTCGCCATGGCTGGTAGGCCACCGACGAGCAGGGCCAACATGGCCATGAATGCCACCAGTCCCGCTCGTATCGTTCTTCGCCGTGTACGTCGCATGGGACATTTCCTCCTTGCCGAGGCAAACTGGGGATGTCTCAGACCACGTGGGGGGTTTGGCGTACAGGGGGTTCGTACTCGTCGTTCGGGTCGGTCCCGGGTGACGTGTCCACAACAGTAAAGAGAAGGTAAGGCCTGCTGGGTAGAGTGATTTCCGGACACACGTGGAGCCAGGGCCCGGACTCATCTGCCTCAGTCGTTGAGCCGCCGCCACGCGGTGAGGGCGAGCCCGGCCCGCATCAGCCCGGTGGACTCGGTCAGTTCGATGCCCAAGGTCTTTGCGATCGGTTCGAGTCGGCGAGCGACGCTGCTGTGGTGCAGGTGGAGAAGGGGGTCGACTTGGGTCCGTGGGCCCAAGCCCCGTTCCGGCGCGCTCATTACGCTCGTACACGACCAACCGTGAGGCATGTGACGACGCCGCCCCGAAGCGGCAATCCGGCATGCCCGCGCGCACGGAGAACTTCACGCTCCATTCGTACTGGCGAGGTGCCCCCACACCGATGAGGTGAAGCGTCGATGAGTGACGGATTCTTCTACTCGTACCACCTTGGCTGGAGCCGCCCCGATGCCGAGTCGCTGCTCGGCGATCTCGATGCGGCCGGACTGCGGATCACCCACCCCACCACCCGACGCATCACCCTCGTCACCCCGGGACCCGAGCCGGCGATGACCCAGTCGTGGGTGACCAGGGAGCAGCTCGTGCTCCTGGCGGGCCTGCAGCGGCTCGACGAGATCGGGTTCCTGCTCTGGGTGAAGCGCGGCGCGGAGATCCATGTGCGCATCCGCCGCACGCGGGACGGCATCGTCTCCCTCGAATTCGGGCTGCGCCGGCTGTCCCGGGACGAGCGGGAACTGGCCGTAGGCGCGATCAGGGAGGCGATCGGCAGGGCTTCCCTGCTCTGTATCGGTTTCGTGGTCGACCGGGAGGGTGCGTCGGCTGCGACCGACTGGCGGGCTGTCATCGTCAACGGCACGACTTTCTTCGACAGTTGGCCCGACACACTCGCCGTGCGGCATGAGGTCGCGGACATGCAGCCGCAGCTGTCGGGTGTGAGGTCCTTCGAGCAGTCGCCGTGGATGCTGTTCGGGAGCGAGGTTCCCAGCAGGTAGGGCGGGCAGGCCGGGAGCTCGGGGCCGGGTTTGGGCCCTGGGGCCCATGCCCTGGACGGGGCGATGTGGTCGGATAAATGGAGTGGCCCAAGTCTGGTCACCTGCCGACCAGTTGGGGACTCGTCGTGTCTGGCACAGGCGGAATAGCAGTTCCGGGCGGCGGCGGCGTCTCCCTGACCAGTTCAGGCAGGCAGTCGCTGCCGCGCCCGCTGCAGGCGGTGCTGATTCTCGTCCGGACGCTGTTCGTCTTCGCGGTCCTGGGCGGCGTCGGTGTGCTCACGGTGGCGTCGTCGATCAACGAGGTCGACGGAAAGCTGATCGGACTGCTGCTGTACGCGGCACTGCCGAGCGTCTGTGCCTTCGTCCTCTCGCTGTACCTGCGTACCGGCGGCATCTGGATCTGGCGCGGGCTGCTCGCCGTCCACGTCTGGCTCACCCTCGGTGCGCTGTCGACGCTGGGCGCGGGCGGCGGGCGCGGGGCGACGCAGCTGGTGATGCCGGTCGTGATCGTCGTGCTGCTGTTCCGTCCGTCCTCCCGCGACTGGTTCGAACTCCCCCTGGAGCAGCGGCAGCCGCACCGGCCGTTCAGCATGGCGCGGATGATCAAGTGGCGTCGGGACGGCGGCCAGACCGCCATGGAGTACCTGGGCATGGTCCTGGTGGTCGTGGCCCTCATCGGCGGCCTCGTGGCGACGGGGATCGGCGCCCAGCTGACCGGGGAGATCCGGAGCGCGATCTGCCAGCTGACCGGCAGCGCGTGCCCGGCGCCGGGCGGCGGTGACGTGGAGGCCGGGGGCGGGACGAACGGCGGGGGTACGGCATCCGGCGGGGGCACGGACTCGGGCGGCGCGGTCGCGGGCGGGGGCTCGGACTCCGGCGGATCGGCCGCGTCCGGGGGCTCGGACTCCGGCGGGTCGGACTCGGGAGGCTCCGACGCGTCGGGCGGAACCAACGGCGCGGGCGGCTCCACCGAGGGCTCCGGCGCCTCGGGCGGATCCGACAGCACCGGCGGGACCACCGGCTCGGGCGGCACCGACACCACCACCCAGGACGGCGACGTCGACGAGGGCGGCGACGACATGGACCCCACCGAGGGTCCGGACGCCGACTACGGCGACTACGACGGCACCCAGGACAAGAAGGACGACGAGAGCTGCACCTCCGGTGTCGGAGCATTCTTCTCGTGCGCCGCCCACCAGACCGGCGGCTTCTTCAAGGGCCTGGTCGGCGACGGCCTGTGGGGCGATATCACCGGCACCTTCGACACGATCATTCACCCCATCAAGGCGTGGAACGGCCTGATGGACTACGGCAAGAGCCTCGGCGACAAGTGGGTCGAGGACTCCAAGGGCGCGGGCGACAAGTGGTCCAAGGGCGACTACCTCGGCGCCGTCTGGGACTGGACCAAGGCGTCCGGCGGCACGGGCCGGAAGGTCCTCGACGACATGTTCATCGGCGACGAAGTCCGTGACATGTGGAAGAACGGCAACGAGGGCCAGGCGATCGGCACCGGTCTCTGGAACATCGGCTCGCTCTTCATCCCCGGCTACGGCGAGGCCAAGCTGATCGGCAAGGTCGGAAAGCTGGGCAAGCTCGGGAAGCTCGGCAAGGTCGGTGAGCTGGCCCAGAAGGCCTCGGAAGCCGCCTCCAAGGCCAAGAAGCTCGCCAAGGCCGGCGATGTGGGCGGCGCGGAGAAGGCGGCGAAGGAGGCGCGTCAGCACGCCGACGACCTGGAGAAGAAGGTCGAGAGCAAGGGCTGCCCGATCGGCGCGGGCCCCCTCGGCCGTACGGGCATCCGGCCGGGTGCCACCACGGTCACCACGGCCTCCGTACGCACGACGGCAGGCACGACAGCAGCCACGACGACACGTACGACGACATCCGGCGTGACACGGGCCGCGTACGCCGGATACGCCACCTTCCCCACCGGCTTCCGTACCGAGGGCTGCGAGGCCTCACCGGAAGAGGTCGAGGCGGCCAAGCAGGCGAAGAAGGACGCGGACGACGCCGACAAGGCGGCCAAGGAAGCCAAGCGCGAGGCCGAGCGGAAGCGGCTCGCGAAGATGGAGAAGCCGTCCTGGTACGACCAGCTCAAGAACCCGCGGGCGGGCACCAAGGACCTCGGCGACGGCAAGTGGAAGTCGAAGAGCGCCGACACGTACGCGTACCCGCAGGAGATGGGCGCCCGCTACCAGGAGCAGGTCTCCGGCGTGAAGCGCGGCAAGGAGTACGAGGTCCCGCTCGACAAGATGGACGGCAAGCCCGTCGAGTTCGACGGCTGGGACTCCGCGAACCAGACGTACATCGAGACGAAGTGGGGCTACCGCGGAACCCGGTTCTACAACGAGGCGACGGGCCAGCTCACCAGCCTGGCGACCAACCGCTGGGTGCAGCAGGCGACGCGTCAGCTCGACGCCGCACGCGGAAAGCCCGTGGTCTGGCACATGTCGGACCCCGACGTGGCCAGGGCCACGCAGGAGATGTTCGACGACAGGGGCCTCGACATTACTGTGGTGCACACCCCGGTGAAGCCCTGACCGGGCAGCGTGAGAGGAGACCCCGTTGCTGAATGTCACGGTCCACGGGCTGTGGGGCGTCCGGAAGGAGGACCCGCAGGAAATCGCCGAGCGCTGGGGGCACCTGCTCCGTACCCTCGGCGGCATCGATGCCGATTCCTGCGGGACCTGGCGGGCGGCGGAGGCGGAGGACGACCCGACGGCGCCGGCGGTGGAGCTCGGTGTGCCCGCCCTGACGGAGTACCTCCTGCTCACCAACCCGGACTCGGACGCCCCGTACATCGGCTACACCTCGTCCCTGTGGTCGGGTCAGCCGGACACGGTGAAGGTGACCGTCTCCGTCACCGCGGGAGGATCGGCGAACCGGGCGCCCGACTCGTGCGTGGTGGGGCTCGTCTCGGCCGCGGACGATGCGCCGGAACTGGTGCGCCGCTCCACGGCCGTTCTGGAGGCGCTCGTCTCCTGCTGGGGCCCGGACTGGGGTGAGGCGTACAGCAGGGAGGAGTTCCGCGCGGTGAAGACGGAGTTCGGGCTCCGGGCCGGCGCCCCGCGCGCCGGCCGGTCGGTGTATCTGTCCCCGGGCCGGGCGGACCGTGTACCGGAGGGGCTGCCGGGGACGTACACCCGTACGGCAGACGGCGGCCTGGTCGTCGATCTCACGCGCGGTGGCACGGAGCTGCCCGGAATCGACACGATCACCGAGGTGAACAGGCAGTTGCTGGCGGCCGGGGCGCTGGAGCCGCTGACGGTCCCGTTCGACCGGGCCACGTTCCAGTAGCGCTTCGGCAGGTCGTGCCGCAGGGCTGCGGGCCACCACCCCTGAACAGACAGCCGTCACAGCACTACCGGGCCGGTCAGGAGGAAGGCCCCGCCCCCTGGAATTCGCCATGGAGGGGGCGGGGCCTTCGCTGTGAGCGTCGGAAAACCCTAGCTCGCGGCGGCCTTACGGCGGCGCATCCACCAGGTCAGGCCCGCTCCGGCGACGGCGAGTGCCGCGGCGACGGAGGCGATCAGGCCGACGGGGGTGTCGGAGCCGGTGTGGGCGAGGTTGCCGTCCGGGTCCTCGGGGGAGCCGGTGGGGGCGGGAGTGCGGCTGTCGGACGGGTCCGGCGCCGGGGTGGTGGGCTGGTGGGTCGGCTTGCTGGTGGGCTTGGCCGTGCCGGTCGGCTTCGGGCCCGGGGTTTCGTTCCCGCCGCCGTTGTAGACCTGGCCGGAGCTGGAGCCGCCGAACATGACGGTGTTGCTGTTGCGGTAGGTGACCGTGGTGGTCCTGGAGGTCTTGGTGGTGGTGTCCGTCCTGGGGTGCTGGAGGTTGAACTCCGTCTTGGAGATATTGCGCTTCGGGGCCTTGGAGAAGTCGACGCCGCCCATGATGCAGGTCTTGTTCTGGCCGTCGACCTGGCAGGGGTAGCTGTAGTCGCCCTGCGTGTAGGACTTCATGTACTCGTCCCACGTCTGCTTCGGGGTCCAGGTCCTGGCCTTGCCCCGCAGAGGCCACCGAGCCACGTTGTTGCTGTTGATGAGGGGCCGGAAGTCGGTGACGTGGCCCTTGTCCTGGGTGCGGATGTACTCGGCCGCGACGCGGGCGTTGTAGACGCGGCGCAGGTCGGCGTACGCGCTCCCGCCGTTGACCTTCTCCTCGACGTCGGGGATGACGTACTGCTCGACCAGGCGCTGTGAGGTGTTGATCTGGGCCTCGGTCAGGTCGCACTTGCCGTTGGGGCTGGGGAAGTTGACCTTCTGCGGCTCGGCGTTGACCTTCAGCGGCGCATCCAGGATGTACAGGCCGTTGTTGTCGGCGCGGACCTTGGCGGTCTTGGGGACGATCCACAGCCGGATCTGGTGCCCGCACGGGATGTTCGCGGCCGTCATGGCATCCCAGTACTGCTTGCCGATGCCGCTGCGGGGGTCCATGTCACGCGCGTAGTCGTGCTTCATCTCCAGGTCGGCCTGGAGCAGAACACGTCCGGCGTCGGTCTTCCCGAACGTCCTGTCCATGATCTTGTCGGGCTGGTCCGGGTTGAGGTTGACCCAGAACTTGTCCGGCGTCAGCGCCAGCCAGGCGAACATCGCATCGGAGGAGAGCTGAAGGCGCTGCTCACCGCCCCAGCCGGGGTTCTTGTCCTCGTCCTCGACCATGTCGGCCTTGAAGGAGTAGTCGAGACCCTTGCCCTTGGTCGGGTTGCCGACGTACTGAAGCTCCAGGGTGGAGAAGTCGATGCCTCCGGGCCGCCCGAAGCCGCCACGGGTGTTGACCTGGTTGTACTGGTGCTGGAGCTTGCGTGCCTGCTCAGGGCTCTTCGCCGAGCGCCACACGTCGTCGTGCAGCGGGCCGTAGGAGCCGACGCGGCGCGGATCGGGGTTGAAGACCTTGTCGTAGCGGGTGTACCTGTTCGGCGTCCAGCGGGCGTGGCCGTTGGCGCGCTGCTCGCGGATCGTGGCCTGGGGCAGGCTCGTGCCGCGTTCGCTCTGGAGTTGCCGGTTCAGGGAGGCGTACTGGCGCTTGGTGTTGCCCGTGGTCTCGTCGCCGGTGATCAGGCGGAGCTTGTGGTCGGCGTACTCCTTGTTGCGCAGGATGTGCTTGTCCCAGCGGAGCTGTTCGGCGATGTGCTTGCCGTTGGACTTGAACTCGACGAACTCTTTGGTCTTGGCGTTGTAGGCGTCGTACTTGCGGACCGCCTGCTCGCCGGTCTTGGGGTTGATGACCGCCTTGCCGTTCTTGTCGAAGAC
Source organism: Streptomyces sp. NBC_01669 (assembly GCF_026339735.1). Classification (GTDB taxonomy): domain Bacteria; phylum Actinomycetota; class Actinomycetes; order Streptomycetales; family Streptomycetaceae; genus Streptomyces; species Streptomyces yanii. Next base: position 3,581,671 of record NZ_JAPEQG010000001.1, on the reverse strand, counting down.
CGGCACTTCCTTCTGGCAGATCCAGTCCGGTCCGACGAGCTTGAACTGCTTGACGATGCGGGATTCGAAGCCGTCGCCCTTGCGCTGGTTGGCCTCGTTGCCGATGACCCTCTGGTCGAGCCAGAGGCGGAAGTCCGTCATCTTCCGGGGGCCGTCGCCGACGAGCTGCTTGTTGTAGCGGGCGTAGATCTCCAGGGCCCGGTACTGCGGGTCACCGGTCCGGCCGTACTTCTTCTTCCACTTCTGGACGTCGTCTTCGGTCTTGCCGGCGGCGTCCAGCTTCGCCTGGTCCGGCGTGGACATCCCGTCGAAGGCGTGGGAGGGGTTGTCGAAGAAGTAGTCGCCCCAGGTGTCTTCGGGGTTCTGGCTGTAGGGGGTGTTCTTGCCCTGGATGCCGCGGGCCTCGTCCGTGTTGTATTTGCGGCCGAGGAACTTCTCATCGCAGCGGATCCTGCCCGGTGCGGCGTCGGCTGTGCCCTGGAAGGCGGGCAGGCCGGTGACGACGATTCCGGCTGCGGCAGCGGTGGCGAAGCAGGCGGCCAGCCGGAATCGTATGCGTGATCGTATGGAGGTACTCAAGTGTCTGTCCCTGTGGGGGGCTCATGGGACACGGAGTTGGACGGTGCGGGCCCCCGTGCTTGCCACCGTCCAGCCCCACACCCTAGAGCCCCATGCGTCGGTCGATACAACGGGTTGCTGAGGCATGGCGTGTCAACTGGCGTGACACGACGGACAGTTCGTCCCCACGGTCCGGGAGCCTGTCTACAGTGGGCGGCATGGCTGACCGCACGGACCACGGCATCGACCCCCAGACCCACCCCGACCTGCCGGCGTGGCTGGCCGAACGCGCCCGGAGCTTCGAGGACTGGGCCGAGGCCACCGGCGTCCCCCGGACATGGGACTTCTCCCCCCGGTCCCTGGATGCGTTGGAAGACCTCATCCGCAGCCGGTACGACAGCGCCGCGGAGACTCTCGGAGCGCGCCGCGACGCATTCCTTCAAGGGGCCTGCTGGTACATCGGGGAAGTGGTCTGCCGCACTCAGGGGGCGGTGTGGAAGTTCGAGCCGTTCGCCGTGAAGGGCGCCGAACTGCCCTCCCTGTTCGGGGAGGCGGATCCGTCGGGGGTCATCGACGACCCCTGCGTGGGGATGCCGGGCGAGGACACGGAGGAGGCCATCTATCCGATGGGCGCCGTGCACGGACTGTTCTGCACGGAGGACGAGCTGGGCAACCCCATCGAGCGGCACCTCTCCGACGTGCTGGGCGACTTCGACGAGGACGACGAGGAGTAACCGGGGGACAGGCTCATCCACGTGAGTCCGGACGGTCCGCCCGGTCGACCCGCCCGGACGGCGGCTGTCAGAGCCAGCCCCGCATCGCCGCGAACCCGACCAGCAGCCCCGTCGCGAACAGACCCAGGACCACCGCGAACACCGCGGGCATCAGTACCGGACCCCAGGCCCGCGGCCCGGCGACCGTGGCGCGCTTCTCCGGGTCCGCCGGATCGTACGAGACCCGGACCGGCGCCCCGACCTCGAAGCCGAAGGGCCCCGGCGCATGGTCGACGAACTCGACCTCGCGGCCGTCGAGCGTGCGGAACGCGAACACGTACTCCGTCGCATAGCTCCGCTCCCGGTCCGCCCCCCGGTCCACGACCCGGCGCTCCGCACACCGCCCCTCGGCCCGCTCCCCGTGTCGCACGAGGCTCAGCACGCGGCTCAGCCGCAGCGCCGACCGTACGGCGAACGCGCCGAGGAACAGGCCGAACAGCAGCAGGAAAGTGGCGGTCCCGCCGGGCAGTACATCCATGAACGCCAGTCCTCCACCCGCTACTTCACGGTGATCGAGCCCACGAACGCGTCGAGGTCCTGAGCGCTCAGCGAGCCCTTCACCGCATTGATCCGGATGGCGAACGGTACGTCCTTCGAATCGACCCCCGCCACCACGACCCCCGTCATCCGGGTGCCGTTCGCCGGGGTCTGCTCCTTGCCGGACGAGGTGAACTCGTAATCGATCCGACGCGCCTCACGGGCGCTCTCCTCGCCCGCGAGCCGCACGTCGGTGGTGCCCTTGCGGGTGGCACCGAGGCCGATGCCCGCGCCCGCCGCGGAGGCGGCCTCGCTCGCGTCGTCGATGCCGGTCGCGAAGTCGAGCTGGACCGAGACCATGCCGGTGCGCAGCCCGCCCTCCTCCTTGAGCGCGACGGCCGCGTTGTTCTTGTTGCGGTCGGCGGCGGACTGCTCCTTGTAGCCCTTGTCCTCGGGGTAGCCGACGGACACGCTCCTGGTGTCGAGCGTGCCCCAGCCGTCCGGGACGGCGGCGGCGTCCGAGGAGCCGCAGCCGGTGAGCAGGGTGAGACCGAGGGCGGCGGCAACAACCGCGCCGGACGTCCGGGACTTCCTCACTGCCGTCATCGCCTTTCGTTGTGCGGGGTGCTGCGTACGGGGGCTCACTTCGCGCAGTAGCTGTACGGGAGGAACGTGCGCTTGTCGCCCTGCGGAGCTCCGAGGAACTGCGCGTCCGTCAGTGTCTCCTTCTTGTGCTCGTCCGAGAGGGAGAATCCGAGGCTCATGCCGAGCGAGACCTCGAAGCCGAACTCCTGGGCGTCCGTCTCGCCGTGGTACTGCATCGTGCTCGACAGCCCGTCCTGGAACATCATCTGGTCGAACGGGTCGGTTCCGTCGGGCTTCTGCTGCAGGGACTTGTCGCCGAACATGTACTCGAACGGCGCGGTGTTGTTGCCGTTGCCGTCCAGCCACTGCTCGGCGATGGCCCGCTTGTCCTCGGTCGCCTTGTCGGTGTCCTTGCCGAAGACGATCGAGTTCGTCTGGACCTCGATGCCCGTGTCGCCGGACGAGTCGGTGGCGCCCGCCTTGCCGCCGCGCTTGTCGCCGTCCTTCTTGCCGTTGTCGCCCTTGGCCTCACCCTTGTCGGACGTGGAGCCCGTCTCGACCGTCTTTGTCATGTCGATACGGACGATCTTGCCGGTCTTCTGGTCACGGGTGACGGTGATGGTCCCGGTACGGGTGTCCTTCGCGCCGGCCGTACCGGTGAGCGGGCCGGCCGAACCGCTGACCTTGCCCTCCAGTTCGAGCTTGGCGGTGTACGTGTACGACTCGTTGCCGTTGACGTCGTCCTTCGAGATGGTCACGTCCGGGGAGAACTTGGCCTTGCCGCCGAGCTTCGCGCCGAGCTTGGACTCGTCGCCCGCGCTGATGTTGAGACCGCCGTCCGCGTACACATTGAGGCCGATCGTCGAGTAGGAGATCTTCTTGTTGCCGATCTGCTTCTCGACGTCCTCCTTCTTGTCCGCCCACTTCATCCCCGAGTACCAGTTACCGCCGTAGGCGCCGCTGTACTTCGTGGAGGTCTCCCACATCTTCATTTCCTCGATGTCGTCCCGCATCTTCTTGGCGTCCTCCTCGCTCTTGAAGACCCAGGTGTCACCGTTGGTGATCTTGACGCCGCCGCCGACGTCGACATCCGCCTTGCCCAGCTTGCCGAGCTTGAAGCCGGGGGTGCTGGCGGTGGCGCCCACGGACGCGGCGTCCGTGAACGTCATGTAGACCAGCTTGTCGTTCTCGTCGACCTTGCCGTCCTCGTTCACATCCGTGTTGGCCTGGCTGACCTTCTGCTGGAAGCCGTACTCGTTGCCCCACTCGAACCAGCCGATCTTGACCTTGTCACCGACCGTGTCGGAGACGCTGGAGATCTGGCAGAGCTTGGGCTCGTAGTCGGCATCCGTCTTCGGCTTCGCGACCGGGTTGTTGCCACCGATGGTGCACCCGCCACCGCCGCCACCGAGCGAACTGATCGCACACCGGATCCGCTCGCCGATCTGACCGCCGACACCGGCCATCGCCATCGCGCCGATCATCGTGACGACGAGGACGATCACCCCGAGGTACTCCATGGCGGTGGCACCGCTGTCCCGCCATGAGTACGAGTTCGGCGTGACGGACTCCGCGCTGTCGTCCTCCTCCAGCAGCCGGTCGACGGCCAGCCCGGCGGCCGAACCGGTGACCAGCACCACGAACGGCATCAACACGCCCTCGACGCCGACGAGATGCCACGAGACGAAGAGGCCGTACGCGAGTCCGGCGACCGGCACACCCAGGGCGGCGGCCAGATACACAGGGCGGGACTCCCGCTGCTCCTCGGGCAGGACGCGGGCGGCGGCCAGGACGGTGAGCAGAGAGGTGATGACACTGGGCACATGCAGCAGGCCCAGCCGCCAGGTGAACTCTTCGAGCCGTTCACCGGTGGCGAGGGTCTCCACCAGCCCGCGGCTCACCAGGAACCCGGCGACGATGTAGACGAGGGCGCCGACGGCCCAACTGCGCGTCAGCGGAAAGAACGCACCGCCTCTGCCCCCGGCTCCGCCGTTCCAGCCGGGGCCGCCACCACTGCCCGGACCGCCGGGTCCCTGCCCCGGCGGTATGCGGCCTGCGCTTCCGTGTCCCCAGCCCCCGCCACTGCTCACGGCTCTCCCTCTCCGACGCTCACTCGCCCTGCACCTGCCCCGCTGACTGAACCTCGGGTGTGGCGTGAGCGTACGGGCGAACTGGCCGCGTGACCTGGGCCCTTGGCCCCAAAGTCGGGCCCAAGTGCGCAACGGAGGCAGCGAATTCGGCGGTCGGGCCGGGTCCGTCGGACGGAGCGGCTCGACGTCGTCAGCGGGAGCTCAGGAACCGGATGAACCGGGACGGGCCGGTCGGGGCGCCGAAGATGGCCGTGCCGAACGAGACCGAGCCCTTGGCGATGACTCCGGTGGCATCCGAGCGGACGATCCACCGGGCGTCCCGGCTGCTGTCCTCCGACGGGTCGCCGACCACGAGTCCGGCGCGCCCGTCGACGTCGCCGGGCGCCGTGGCGCCCTCCGCCGGCGCGGTCGGCCGACGGCCACGGGACCTGCAAAAGGACCGTCCCGCTGCTTCCGCAACGGCTCCGGCTGGGCCCCGGCATGAGCCCTGGGGCCCAAGACGGCCCGTCCGATGGGTCGTTAGCGTCGCATCCCTGAGGTTCTGAACGTTCCGCCGGCACCCACGTACGCACCACGACCGCGGGGCCGGGCGGGCTCCCGGAAGGGTGGAAGGGTGACGACTGGCGTGCAGACGGCGGAACAGCTGACGCTGACCGATGAGGAGTCCCAGCTCCTGCAACAGGGCCTGATCGAGTGGAGCGGCCCAGCACGGTGCACGGAGGAGTTCGCCGTGGCCATGGGCTTCGACGACGCGGACGACCTGAACCGGCGAGGCGCCCGGATCCGTACCGCACTTGCGGCCAAGGAGCCTCTGGAACCGATGGACTGGGCGCGGGCCCTGCTCGCGACGGAGCTGGCGTTCGCCAGCGAGATGGTCGGCTCGGGATACGAATGGTCCACGACCACCGGCTGGTCCGACGACATGACGGTGAAGGTCCTGCGCTCCACCCAGCTGAAACTGATCCGCACGGTGACCCCGCTCGTCGGCCGCGGCCTGGGTACACGCCGCCCGGCTTCCTGAGAGCCTGTCGGGTGACCTCTGATCGGGCGGCCACGCCCTGGCACGCACGCTTCCCGCGTTGCCGAAATATCCTAGTAGCTCCTTCCCCAAGCTCTCAGCTTCGTTCGAGCAGGGGAGACCCCATCCGAGGACATCCCGCCGCCTTGGAATCGCACGCACCAGACCGCGTCCGCCATCCGATCGAAGGTCACCCGACAGGCTCTGAGCCGTACGTCATCGCCCGCCGCGAACGCCCGGACCGAACCCGGCGCGGCGGGCGGCGAAGCAGATCTCCCCGGCCCTCCTGACCCAGGTCCCCGCGTCAGGAGGTCTGGACGACCCGCACCCGGGCCCCGGGCCGCAGCCCCCACTTCTCCATCGTCCCGGCCTCCGACTCGATCACGTGCCGCGACCGCAGCCGCACCATCCCGAGCCGCCCCGGCTTCATCGTGTGGACCGCCACGACGTTGAACTTCCGGTCCAGGTACGCCACATCGATCGCAAACCGCATCCGGAACGTGTGCACACTCCCGCACGGGGTGATCATCAGTGCCCCGTCGATCCCGTCCTGCCCGAGCAGCCCCTTGGACCGCGCCCGGTACGAGGCGGCGATCCGCAGCGGCACCTGCTGCTCCGGTCCGCCCTCCCGGTCCGTGACCGTCAACGTCCCGTTTCCATTGCGCCATTGACCCATGGCCACGACCGTAGCGCCCGGTGACCGTCGCTGGGCCCGGAACCGTACGCAGTGGGCCCCTGGACCCATGACCCGTGCGCGTCCACCGGCCTAGGGTCGGTTCCGTGTTCGCCATGTTGCTGGGAGTCGCCGCGCTCTGGGGCGCCGCGGCCGGACTACTGGTCCCTCGCGCCGCCTACCGGTTCTCGGTCGAACCGGACGACGCATGGCGGGACACCTGCCCCGCCGGCCACCCCTTCAGCGGGGTGGCCCGCGGCTGGCTCGGTTCTGCCCGGTGCGCTGCGTGTGCCGGGGTACGGACGGCTCCGCGGGCGGCGACGGTTGCCGCCTCCGCGCCGGATGCAGGCAGTGGCGAAGCCGGGAGAACGGCTGAGCCTTACACCCCCTCCCTCCTCGCCCCCGTCGTGACCGCCCTCGGCTGCACCGCCCTGGCCGCGGCCACCGGACTCCGCCCCGAGCTCGTCGTCTGGCTGCTTCTCGCCCCTGTCGCCGTGCTTCTCGCCACCATCGACCGTCGCGTCCACCGGCTGCCCGACCAGCTGACGCTGCCGCTCGCCGGCGCGGCCATCCTGCTCCTGGGCGGTGCGGCGCTGCTTCCGGAACATGCCGGATCGTGGACCTCCGCACTGCTCGGCGGCCTCGCGCTCGGCGGCTTCTACCTCCTGCTCTTCCTGATCAACCCGAACGGGATGGGCTTCGGCGACGTCAAGCTTGCCCTGTCGCTGGGCGTGGCCCTCGGCTGGTACGGGTGGGCGATCGTCTGCGCGGGAGGCTTCGCCGGGTTCGTGTTCGGCTCGGTGTACGGGTTCGGGCTGATGATCCTGCGACGGGCCGGGCGCAAGACGGGCATCCCGTTCGGGCCGTTCATGATCGGGGGCGCCCTGCTCGGGCTGCTGTTGGGCGGTCTCGCCGCCTAATGGGAGCTACGGAACTGGGGAATGCTCGGTTCCGTAGCCGCCAGCAGGTGAGCACTAACGCCGCCGGAAGCATCGACTTCTGAGGTCAGACCGTGCCCCTGCTGGTCGGCCGGGAGGCCAGACCGCTGATGGGGTGGCGTGCCCGCCCGTCAGGGTGTGAGCACTGGATCCATTAGGCCGCGTGCCGTGCCTTCCGCAGGCTGCACCGCTGTGTCAAGTACGTGACTGGGGAGGGTCTGTTGCTGCTGATCGGTGATGACTGGGCCGAGGACCACCACGATGTCGAGATCCAGGACGAGACCGGCCGGAAGCTGGCCGCCGCGAACCTGCCCGAGGGAGTGGCGGGCATCGCCAAACTGCACGAACTCCTCGCCCGCCACGGCGGCGAGGACCTGGATCCGGGCGAGGTGGTGGTCGGGATCGAAACCGACCGCGGCTCCTGGGTGCAGGCCCTGATCGCCTCCGACTACCAGGTCTATGCGATCAACCCCCGGCAGGTCGCCCGTTTCAAGGAACGGTATGCCTCCTCCGGCGCCAAGAGCGACAAGGGCGACGCGCACGCGCTCGCCGACATGGTCCGCATCGACCGGGCCCAGCTGCGGCCGGTGGCCGGGGACAGCGAGCAGGCCCAGGCCGTCAAGGTCGTCGCCCGCGCCCACCAGACCCTGATCTGGGAACGCACCCGCACCTTCCAGCGGCTGCGCACCACCCTGCGCGAGTACTTCCCCGCCGCCCTGAACGCCTACGCGGACCTGACCCTGACCAGCACAGACGCGCTGGAACTGCTGATCAAGGCGCCTGCCCCGGCCGCGGCGGCGAAGCTGACCCGCACCCAGATCACCGCCGTCCTGACCCGGCACCGCCGCCACAACCGTGCCGCGAAAGCGGCCACGATCCAGACCGCGCTGCGTGAGCGGCAGCTCGGCCTGCCCGAGCCGGTCACGGCCGCCTACGCGGCCACCGCCACCGCTCACGCCCGTCTGATCATCGCGTTGAACGAGCAGATCGCCGCGATGGAAGAGCAGGTGAAGACGCATTTTCTGGCGCACCCGGACGCTGAGATCTACCTCTCGATGCCCGGCATCGCGGAGATCACCGGCGCCCGGGTGCTTGCCGAGTTCGGAGACGACCCCACCCGATACACCAGCGCGAAAGCCCGCAAGAACTACGCCGGCACCAGCCCCATCACCCGGGCCTCCGGCAAGAGCCACACCGTCCAGGCCCGCTACGTCCGCAACAACCGCCTCGCCGACGCCCTCCAGACCCAGGCGTTCTCCGCCCTGCGCGCCTCACCCGGCGCCCGCCACTACTACGACAAACAACGAGCCCGCGAAGTCGGCTACAACCCCGCCCTCCGCCAACTCGGCAACCGACTCGTCGGCATCCTCCACGGCTGCCTCAAAACCCGCACCCGCTACGACGAAGCAACCACCTGGTCCCACCACGCCCACCCCCAAGCCGCTTGACACCAAACGACATGGGGTGTCTGACCTGTCGTACCGCTCACGGACCGCCGGGCCCGGGGCACCCGGAATCCGGTCGCGTCCGCGGGCGCACCGGTGACACCATCCTCGTATGCCTGGAACACCCGAAGAGGAACGCGCACGCTTCGACGCGCTCGTGGCCGAGGCCGATGCCGTCTCCGTCGACGGCTGGGACTTCTCCTGGCTCGACGGCCGGGCCACCGAACAACGCCCCTCCTGGGGCTACGCGCGCGCCATGGGGGAGTGGCTGGGCCGGGCCCACGCCGCCCTCGACATCCAGACCGGCGGCGGTGAGGTACTCGCCTCCGCGCCGAAGCTGCCTCCGCTCACCGTCGCCACCGAGTCCTGGCCGCCGAACATCGCCCGTGCCACCGCCCGACTGCACCCGCTCGGCGTCGTCGTGGTCGCCGATGCGGACGAGCCGCCGCTGCCGTTCGGGGACGCCGCCTTCGACCTGGTGACCAGCCGTCACCCGGTGACCACCTGGTGGACGGAGATCGCACGCGTCCTGCGACCCGGCGGCACGTACTTCTCGCAGCAGGTCGGTCCGGCGAGCGTCTTCGAACTCGTCGAGTACTTCCTCGGCCCGCAGCCGCCCGAGGCGCGTGGCGCCCGCGACCCGCAACGGGCCGGCGCCGAGGCAGAGGCGGCCGGGCTGGAGGTCGTCGATCTGCGGCTGGAGACGCTGCGTACCGAGTTCTTCGACATCGGCGCCGTCGTCTACTTCCTGCGGAAGGTGATCTGGATGGTGCCCGGCTTCACGGTCGGGCAGTACCGGCCGCAGCTGGCCGCCCTGCACCACCTCATCGAGACCGAGGGGCCGTTCGTCGCGCACACCACCCGCTTCCTGATCGAGGCCCGCAAGCCGCGGTAGGTGTTCAGCGCCGCCCGCGCCCTCCTCGCCGAGCTCCGAGGGGGCGACGGCCGCCGCATCCAACCGGCTCGTACCGCAGCTCACTTCAGACGAGCGGGCCGCCGTACCCGAAGGGACCACCCTCTCCACCGACGTACGCCCGAATGATGCGACCCTGGGCGGTCAGTGCACGGGGAAGGAGCAGGCCATGAGGGTGGAGCACGACGAGGAAGCCTTCCGCAGCCCGCGACGCGGGGACTCCGAATGGCTCAGAGGGGCACGGATCACCGGCGTACTCGGCCTCTTCTACCGGCCGGAGGGACAATTGGGGGAACCGGAGGCCGTCGAGTTCCTGCTCTCCGACGGCCAGTCGGTGCTCCTGACCTGCGCCTCCGACTGGACCCTGCACGTCGGTCCCGGCACCTGGCCGCAGCTGCCCGACTGGTGCGTACCCGCGGGCCAGTGGGGGTTCTCCGCCCTGCCGCACCTGCCGGAACCGCCCGCGGGCGGGTGGACGGTCACCCGCACCGAGGAGCGCCGGGACGAGCGCGGCGAGGTGCACGAAGCCGTCATCCGGTGCGAGGGCGGGCGGTTCGTCGTCATCGGCGGCGACACGGTGGTGATCCGCTTCACCCGGGGGCACCGCGGCGCGGAAGCGGTCACGTAGCGCGTGGGCCGCTCGTGCGGAGTCCAGACGAAAGACCCTACGCGTGCGGCCCCACCATCACCTTTCCCACCGTCAGCTCCGCCGTCCCTTCCAGCACCGCCCCCACCCTCTCCACCTGCTCCTCCAACCCCCGCAGCTGCACGGCGGTGAGCGGGGACAGCGGCTCCACGGTCACCGCGATCAGGCGGCCCGAGCGGCGCTGGTGCCAGACCCCGGCGACCGTTCCGTCGATCAGCAGCACGGGGAAGTTCCCTGCCTGGCCGCGTGCCAGCGCGCGCTCGTACGCCGCGCCGGGGAAGAGCCGCTCGCGCGGCTGGGACGCGATGGCGAACGCGTCGAAATAGGGGAGCAGCCGCACCCCGCGCGCCGGTCCGGCGGGGAATCCGGTGTCGCCCGCCACCAGCCACGCCGTACCGCCGCCACCACCGCTCTCGTACGCCACCTCTTCGATCGCCCCGTCCCCGGCCAGCTCCGCGAAGACCGACACCGCCCAACTTTTCGGCGCCGCGAGCCATGTGGCGAAGTGCGCAGGGGTGGCAGGGCCGTACGCGTACAGATAGCGCCGCACAAGTCCGGCGAGCGCCGCCGGACCGTCGAGCGCAGTGGCGCCCGGGTTGGTGAACGTGACCTTGCGGCCCCGGTCCGGGGCGAAGCACAGCACACCGCGGTGGCCCGCCAGATGCATCACCTGCCGCCAGCGCGGCCACAGTTGCTGGAACGCGGGCATCACCCGCTCCCCGGCCCACGGACCCGTGCGGGCGACCACCGCGTCGGACAGCTCGTCGATCGTCAGCTCGGCGCCCGTCAGCGCATCGCCGATCGCCGCCAGGACCTCCTCGGTCTGCCCGGGACTCATCCGGACGTCCTCCGGGAACGGACCGGCCCCGGTGGGAACGGCGGACAACGCGCCGGTCCACATCGGCAGTTCGGCCGCAGGCAGCAGATGTACGGTGCCGCGCGGACCGTACGTCCTGACCAGGGTGCGGTCGGTCCACAGCGCGGTGCGTACGTCGGCACGCGTTCCGCCCGTCAGCCGCAGCCCGACGGACATCTCGGCGGCGGACCGCACCTGCGCGTGTGCGGCGAGCATCGCCGCCACGGCGTCGACGGGGGAGGCGGCCAGAGGGGCGGAGAGACCCTGGCGCTCGATCCGGCGTGCGTTCGCCCTCGTCCAGGTCACGGTTGCTGCTCGGGTCGTCATGATTCGGAAACTAGCGGCCCATCAGGTCAGAGGCTGTCCCATACTCGGCCCATGACCTTCGCGAGACGTACAGCTGCGGTCCTGATCGGCGCGACGGTGCTGTTCCTGGCTCCGGCACTGGCGGGCTGCGGGAAGGGGCGGACCCCGAACGCCGGACCGACCGCCGCGGCCCCCGCCGCTGCCTCTGTCTCCGCCACGACGGCGACCGCGCCCACGAGCCCGGCTGCCGCGAGCGCCTCCGCACCCGTCACGGCGTCCGGCTCCCCGCCTGTCGGCGCGAGTCCGTACCAGGAACCCGGCACCGTGGACGGCGCGCCGCACTACAAGGAGAACCACGCCTTCCAGCAGGCGCGCGAACTGTCCCCGGCCGAACGGGCCGAGGGCGATACACGGGCCGCGCGGATCAAGGAGGCGCTGACCCCGGCGGCCCAGGACCCGCACACCACCGACTCCGGTCTCCGCGAGATCCTCACCGAATTGGGCTACGCCTCCAGGGCCATCACGACCAGCTCCTGGGGCCACGATCACAGGTACCTGATCGACAACGGCCCGATCTGCCTCGAAGGCGTGGTGTACGGCGCGGTGGACGGCGCGAGCCGCGGCCAGGTCACGGCCGAGGCGCACGGCCGCTACATCGAGGGCACCGGCTGCGTGAAGCCGGAGGGCGGTCACTGACCTCCGGCGGGGAGTGCCCGGCGTCAAGCCGACGCCTCCAGCAGCGCACCCGCCTCATCCGCCCCTTCCGCCCCCGGGTGCCGTGCTCGGACCGGAGTCCACCGAATTCGGAGAGTAATTATCGGGTGGCGTGGCACGCAGCATCACTTACGAAGGGTTATGGTGGAAACCCCCCCTCGGGCCGGTCCGTAACCCCCCCCACGGACCGGCCCGTTTTTTGTACCCGTCCGGCGAAGACCGGAGTCTCAGCCCCGTCCGGCCCAGATGTTGGTGCCCGCGGTGTCCACGGCGAAGGTGTCGATCTCCTTCAGCTCCTCGGCCGACAGTGCCGGTCCGGCGAGCGCCGCGACGTTCTCCTCCAGCTGCTTCACGCTCGAAGCGCCGATCAGGGCCGACGTCATCCGGCTGTCCCGCAGCACCCAGTTGAGCGCCAGCTGGGCGAGTGACTGTCCGCGCCGCTGCGCGATGTCGTTCAGCCCGTTCAGCCGGCGGACCACCTCGTTCGAGAGCAGATCCGGGTCGAGGGACTTGCCCTGGGTCGCGCGCGAACCCTCCGGGATGCCCTTCAGGTATTTGTTCGTGAGCAGTCCCTGGGCCAGCGGCACGAAGGAGATGCAGCCCATGCCGGCCTCCTCCAGGGTGTCGAGCAGCCCGTCGTCCTCGGTCCAGCGGTTGATCATCGAGTAGGACGGCTGGTGGATCAGGGCCGGCACGCCCATCTCCTTGAGCAGCGAGGCTGCCTCGGCGGTCTGCTCCGAGTTGTACGAGGAGACGCCCACGTACAGCGCCTTCCCCTGCTGCACGGCGGAGGCCAGCGCACCCATGGTCTCCTCGAGCGGAGTGTCCGGGTCGAAGCGGTGCGAGTAGAAGATGTCGACGTAGTCGAGCTGCATCCGCTTCAGCGAGGCGTCGAGCGACGACAGCAGATACTTCCGGGAGCCCCACTCGCCGTACGGTCCGGGGTGCATCTCGTACCCGGCCTTGGTAGAAATAATCAGTTCGTCCCGGTACGGGGCAAAGTCCTGGTGGAAGATCTTCCCGAAGTTGAGCTCGGCCGAGCCGGGCGGCGGCCCGTAGTTGTTGGCCAGGTCGAAGTGGGTCACGCCGAGGTCGAAGGCGCGGCGCAGAATCGCCCGCTGGGAGTCCAGGGAGCGGTCGTCGCCGAAGTTGTGCCAGAGGCCGAGCGAGACGGCGGGGAGCTTGAGGCCGCTGCGGCCGGTGCGGCGGTACTCCATGGAGTCGTAGCGCGAACCGGCGGCGCGGTAGGAGAAAGAAGAATCAGTCACGTTTCCCTCCTTATCACGGACTTGTGACAGACCGGGTTGGGCCGGTGCGGTGCCTGCGCAGTAATGTGGCGGCTTCGGGGACTGCCACGGCACGGCGGAGCAACGGACGCTGCGGACCGGTGCGACGATCCCCACGGGGTCGACCCCGGACCCCGGGAAATGGGGCGGGAGGGCCCGCACAGAACCGAGAGGTGAACTCAGTGAACTTGCGCGACCTGGTGTACGGGCTCTACGCGCGCCGGGTGGAGGCCCGCCTCGACCACGCCCAGGTGCCCAAGCACATCGGTGTCATCCTCGACGGCAACCGGCGATGGGCGAAGGCGTCCGGCGGCACGGCCGCGCAGGGGCACCAGGCGGGTGCGGACAAGATCCAGGAGCTTCTCGGCTGGTGCAGTGAGACCGATGTCGAGGTCGTCACCCTGTGGCTGTTGTCCACGGACAACTTCGACCGGCCCGAGTCCGAGCTGACGCCGCTCCTCGGCATCATCGAGAACACGGTGCGCGGCCTGGCGGCGGACGGGCGGTGGCGCGTCCACCACGTCGGCACCCTCGACCTGCTGCCCGCGCACACGCAGACCGTCCTCAAGGAGGCCGAGCAGGCCACGGTCGGGGTCGACGGAATACTGGTCAATGTCGCCGTCGGCTACGGCGGGCGGCAGGAGATCGCGGACGCGGTCCGGTCGCTGCTGCTCGACCACTCGTCCAAGGGGACGTCCTTCGAGGACCTGGCGGAGATCGTCTCCACCGACCTGATCTCGGAGCACCTGTACACGCGGGGGCAGCCGGATCCGGACCTGGTGATCCGCACGAGCGGTGAACAGCGGCTGTCCGGCTTCATGCTCTGGCAGAGCGCGCACTCCGAGTACTACTTCTGCGAAGTCTTCTGGCCGGCGTTCCGCAAGGTCGACTTCCTCCGGGCGCTGCGCGACTACGCCGCCCGAGGCCGCCGCTTCGGCGGCTGACGCCGCCCGTCTCCTCCACGGACCGGGCCAGGGTCTCGCCCGGCCCCGGCCCCCAGGGCGGCCGGTTCCGTCCTGGAACGCCGGACGGGCCGGAGTTGCCCGCCCGAACGGCTCAAGAGAGCGGGCCCGGACCCGTGTTCCGGGGCGGGCCCGAAAAGCACCCGTCCGGCGATCGAGGACGCGGGCCTCGGACCTGAGGCCCCGGGCCCATGCGGCCCAGGGGCACCACGGCCGCCCACGGCGGCGCCGGAGGCCGGCGCAGCAGACCCACGTGCCCGGGGGCACACTCCCAGCTCAGCCCGCCAGCCCCGGGCGGCATGGCTTCGCGTGTTCGAGGGAATACCCCTGTCAGGTCGACGTCCGGTCAAAAACCAGGCGGACGTCGTGTCCAAGTGAGCGGCATGGAGTCCGCTCGCCCGGGAGGCCCTTTGCACACGAAGGACCGTACATACTGTGCGGCTGACGCGGAGGGCCGGCGCTCGGCCCGCGCAAGAGGGTCGCAGCCCGGTCCGTCCTCTCCCTTTGGGATGCTCCGCGACGCCGTCGCACCCCAACCTCGTCCGAGGGGGTACGTCCTTCCGTGGTGACCAGCACAAAGCGCCGCATGCCCGACAGGCGCACCTATGTTCTCGACACCAGCGTCCTGCTGGCCGATCCGAACGCCATGGCCCGGTTCGACGAGCACGAAGTCGTGCTCCCGATCGTCGTGGTCACGGAACTGGAGGCCAAACGGCACCATCCGGAGCTCGGCTACTTCGCCCGGCAGGCCCTGCGTCTGCTGGACGACTTCCGGGTCCGGTACGGCCGGCTGGATGCCCCGATTCCGCTCGGGGATCTCGGCGGGACGCTGCGCGTCGAACTCAACCATTCCGACCCCGGCGTACTGCCCGCCGGTTACCGGTTGGGGGACAACGACTCACGGATTCTCGCGGTCGCGCGCAATCTCCAGGCCGAGGGGTACGACGTCACGGTCGTCTCCAAGGACCTGCCGCTACGCATCAAGGCATCCTCGGTCGGCCTCCTCGCGGAGGAGTACCGCGCGGAACTCGCCATCACCGACTCCGGCTGGACGGGCATGTCGGAACTGCCCCTCTCCGCCGAACAGGTGGATCTGCTCTTCGGAGAGGAGACGCTCTACGTCCCCGAGGCCGCCGACCTGCCCGTGCACACCGGACTGGTCCTGCAGTCCGAGCGCGGCAAGGCGCTCGGCCGGATCACCGCCGAGGGCAATGTGCGCCTCGTCCGCGGCGACCGGGAGGCCTTCGGGATCCATGGCCGCAGCGCCGAGCAGCGCATCGCTCTCGATCTGCTGCTCGACCAGGACGTCGGGATCGTGTCGCTGGGCGGCCGGGCCGGCACGGGCAAGTCGGCGCTGGCGCTCTGCGCCGGTCTGGAGGCCGTCCTGGAGCGGAGGCAGCACCAGAAAGTAATGGTCTTCCGGCCGCTGTACGCGGTCGGGGGCCAGGAGCTCGGCTATCTCCCCGGCACCGAGGCCGAGAAGATGAGCCCGTGGGCGCAGGCCGTCTTCGACACGCTCTCGGCGGTCGCCGGGCGCGAGGTGATCGAGGAGGTGCTGGGGCGCGGGATGCTGGAGGTTCTGCCGCTCACCCACATCCGGGGCCGCTCGCTCCACGACGCGTTCGTGATCGTCGACGAGGCGCAGTCGCTCGAACGGAACGTCCTGCTGACCGTATTGTCCCGAATTGGGGCGAATTCCCGGGTCGTGCTCACGCATGACGTGGCGCAGCGGGACAACCTCCGGGTCGGCCGGTACGACGGAGTCGTCGCCGTGGTCGAGAAGCTGAAGGGTCATCCGCTCTTCGCGCACGTCACCCTCACCCGTTCCGAGCGCTCGCAGATCGCCGCGCTGGTGACCGAAATGCTGGAGGAAGGCCAGATCTGATACGGGATACGACCATTGATGCCGCCCGGCGAGCCCAAGAGCTTAGCCGGGCGGCATCGTGCTGCGGCACCTTTTCCGTGAAACACGTGGACCAAACGGGGTGTGAGCTTTCACACGCAACGGAGAATTGCTTCGCGGTGGCCCGTTCCGGCAGAGTCTTGCTTCCGTCAGGCCCCGCATACGGCACACCCGCACCTCCAGAGGTGCCACGCATCAGACAACTCAACAATTGCCGTCCGTATGCCGCCCGCGAGCACCACGCGGCACTCCTCCAGGGGAGTTGCCCACCGGGCCCGTGCCTCCCGTGACCCAAGCAGTAGGGAGGCCAGCGTCAGGGGCACGATTGCGTCCGCGAGGTCACCTAAGCGGGCGATGCTGGAAGGACACCGTGTGAGCCGGATCTCGGTCCGGGGGTTCGCCGTGGCATCTGCCACTGCGGTCACCACCGTCGGCGCCGTCGTAGGCGTTGCATCGGGCAGCACCCCTGCTGCCGACGACAACAACTTCGAGGCGACCGCAGCCGACACGACGCTTCTCGCCGACATCCCTGCGGGCCAGCAGGCCCAGGTGCAGACCGCCTCGCTGACGCAGCAGGCGGACGCCCAGGCGTCCGCAGCCGACGCGGCAGCGAAGAAGTCCGCGGAAGAATCGGCCCGCATCCAGGCCGCCAAGGACGCCGAGTCGAAGAAGCAGGCGGCCGAGGACAAGCTGGAGAAGGAGCGTCAGGCCAAGGAAGACGCCGAGCGCGCCAGCCGGTCCGCGGTGCGTTCCGCCTCCGCCTTCGCCACGCAGAGCTCGTACACCGTGGCCGAAGTCCAGGCGATGGCTCGCCAGATGATCCCCGGCGACCAGTACCAGTGCTTCAGCAACATCGTGAACCACGAGTCGAGCTGGAACTACCGGGCGACCAACGCGTCCTCCGGTGCGTACGGGCTCGTCCAGGCGCTCCCCGGTTCCAAGATGGCGTCCGCCGGTGCCGACTGGCAGACCAACCCGGCCACCCAGATCAAGTGGGGCCTCAACTACATGGACAGCCGTTACGGCTCCCCGTGCGGTGCCTGGTCCTTCTGGCAGGCGAACAGCTGGTACTAGAACCTTCCGAGGTTCCGGTCTCAACCTTGCGAAGCCCCTCACCGTCCTACGGTGGGGGGCTTCGCGCGTGTACCGTCGTCCGGACGACTCCGGGGGGAGTGGTGGGGAGAGAACTCGGGGGTAGAGGAACACTTATGTCGAAACTGCCAGGGTGGCTCGGGCGGCTGGGCGTCGAACTGACCGAGCTGGGCGACCGCCTGGAGGAACGTCGCGCCGCAGCGGAGGCCGAGGGGGACGTCGAGGGGGACCTCGAGGGGGACAGGGACGCGCAGGCCGTGGTCCCGGTCGCGGTCGTCGCCGCGGTGTCCACCGCCGAAGACCGGTCCACCGACCCCGGCCGGGTCCCGGCGCCGCCCGCCTACGCACCCGCAGTCGCCGCCCGCCCCGATCCGGTCGCGGCGATCCCCTGGGGGATGCGCGTCGCGGCCGAGGCCGGCTGGCGGCTGCTCGTTCTCGCGGGCACGCTCTGGGTGCTGATGAAGGTCATCAGCGCCGTACAGTTGGTGGTGCTGGCGTTCGTCGCCGCGCTGCTCGTCACCGCGATGCTGCAGCCGACCGTCTCCCGGCTGCGGCGGTACGGACTTCCGCGGGGTCTCGCCACCGCCGTCACCGCGATCCTGGGCTTCGTCATCATGGGCCTGGTCGGCTGGTTCGTGGTCTGGCAGGTCATGGACAACCTCGACACCCTCTCCGACAAGGTGCGGGACGGTATCGACGAGTTGAAGCGCTGGCTGCTCGACAGCCCCTTCCATGTCACCGAGCAGCAGATCAACGATGTCGCGAAGAATCTCAGCGACACCATCGGCACCAACACCGAGGAGATAACTTCCGCCGGCCTCCAGGGCGTCACCGTGATGGTGGAGGTCCTCACCGGGATGCTGCTGGCGATGTTCTCGACGCTCTTCCTGCTGTACGACGGAAAGCGCATCTGGCGCTGGGTCCTGAAGCTGGTGCCCGCGCAGGCGCGGCCGGGCGTCGCGGGCGCCGGGCCACGTGCTTGGCGGACGTTGACCGCCTATGTGCGGGGCACGGTGCTGGTCGCCCTGATTGACGCGATATTCATCGGGCTCGGCATCTGGTTCCTCGATGTGCCGATGGCGGTGCCGCTCGCCGTCTTCATCTTTCTCTTCGCCTTCATCCCACTCGTCGGCGCCGTGATCTCCGGAGCGCTCGCGGTGGTCGTCGCGCTGGTCACCGAGGGCGTGTTCACCGCGCTGATGGTGCTGCTCGTGGTGCTGGCCGTGCAGCAGATCGAGGGCCATGTGCTGCAGCCGTTCATCCTCGGCCGTGCGGTGCGCGTCCATCCGCTCGCCGTCGTCCTCTCGGTCGCCGCGGGTGGCATGGTCGCGGGCATCGGCGGTGCGGTCGTCGCGGTGCCGCTGGTCGCCGTCACCAACACGGTGGTCGGCTATCTGCGGAAGTACGGGCAGGAGGAGGCGCTGCGGCACGCACCGCAGCCGCGCGACGCCACGGCGGTCGGCGTCGCGCCGACCCGGGCGCCGGGACCGTCACCCGAGGAACACGGCGACGGCGACGCCTATGGGGAAGCGGCGCAGCCGGAGACGGAGTAGGGCAGAAAGAAGGGCCCCGTGGACGGTCGGTCGTCCTCGGGGCCCTTCTCGTATCAGGGGTCCTGCTGTTACTGCTCGGCGAGCACGGCCTCGGCTTCGAGGGTGACGCCGACCGCCTGGATCACCGAGGCGATCTTGACGGCTTCCTGAATGGTCTCACGGTCCACGCCGGCCTTGCGCAGCACCTGCTCGTGGGAGTCCAGGCACTGGCCGCAGCCGTTGATCGCGGAGACGGCGAGCGACCACAGTTCGAAGTCGACCTTCTCCACGCCCGGCTTGCCGATGACGTTCATCCGCAGACCCGCACGGAGCGTCCCGTACTCGGGGTCCGACAGCAGGTGCCGGGTCCGGTAGAAGACGTTGTTCATCGCCATGATGGCGGCTGCCGACTTCGCCGCGGTGTACGCCTCGGCGGAGAGGTTGGCCTTGGCCTCCGGCTCCAGCTCGCGCAGCACCTTCGGCGAGCGCGAGGCGATCGCGCAGGCGAGGACGGTGCCCCACAGCTGCTGCTGCGGGAGCTCGCTGTTCCCGATGACCGAACCGAGGTTCAGCTTCAGGTCCTTGGCGAAGTCCGGAACAGCGGCCTTCAGTTCGTCGAGTGCCATGTCGGTGTCAGCTCACTCGCCCGAGAGGAGCGCGACCGGGTCCAGGGTGTTCTCGCCCTTGGTCCAGTTGCACGGGCACAGCTCGTCGGTCTGCAGGGCGTCGAGGACCCGGAGGACCTCCTTGGGGTTACGGCCCACGGAACCGGCGGTCACCATCGTGAACTGGATCTCGTTGTTCTGGTCGACGATGAAGACGGCGCGCTGCGCGAAGCCGTCCTCGCCCTCGATGCCGAGGTCACGCATGAGCTCGTGCTTCGAGTCGGCCATCATCGGGAAAGGCAGGTCGGTCAGGTCCGGGTGGTCCTTGCGCCAGGCGTGGTGCACGAACTCGGAGTCACCGGAGAAGCCGAGGACCTGGGCGTCACGGTCGGCGAACTCGTCGTTCAGCTTGCCGAAGGCGGCGATCTCGGTGGGGCACACGAAGGTGAAGTCCTTCGGCCACGCGAAGACGATCTTCCACTGACCTTCGTAGGTCTTGTGGTTGATCTGCTCGAACTCCTTGCCGCTCTCCAGCGAAACACAAGCAGTCAGGTCGAACTCGGGGAACTTGTCACCGACAGTGAGCACGCGCTCTCCTTGCAGCGTAGGAATTCCCTTTTGCGGGACTTCCTGAGGGTTGGACGGTGTCCACCATGGCACAGAGTCCATTGATCGCGGAAATAGCTACACTTGGTCGTGATGATCGGAGGTGCCTATCAGTGGCGCAGAGTAACCAGGGTAATCGCCCCAAACAGCCCAGCCTGTCGCAGCTGCGCGCCTTCACGGCCGTGGCCGAACATCTGCACTTCAGGGACGCGGCGGCAGCGATCGGGATGAGTCAGCCCGCGCTCTCCGGAGCCGTGTCCGCACTGGAGGAGGCACTCGGTGTCCAGCTCATCGAGCGTACGACGCGCAAGGTGCTGCTCTCGCCCGCCGGGGAGCGGCTCGCGGTGCGGGCCCGGGTGGTGCTGGAGGCCGTGGGCGAGCTGATGGAGGAGGCCGAGGCGGTCCGGGCGCCGTTCACCGGAGTGCTCAGACTCGGTGTGATCCCGACCGTCGCCCCGTATCTCCTGCCGGCCGTGCTGCGGCTGGTCCACGACCGCTACCCGGAGCTCGACCTCCAGGTGCACGAGGAACAGACCTCGTCGCTGCTGGAGGGGCTGGCCGCCGGACGGCTGGACCTGCTGCTGCTCGCCGTACCGCTCGGGGTGCCGCAGGTGACCGAACTCCCGCTCTTCGACGAGGACTTCGTGCTGGTCATGGAGCGCAGCCACTGGCTGGGCGGGCGTGCCGACATCCCGCGCGAGGCGCTGCGCGAACTGCCGTTGCTGCTGCTCGACGAGGGGCACTGCCTGCGCGATCAGGCCCTCGACATCTGCCGGGAGGCGGGCCGTACGGAGGGGGCGCCGGTCACCACGACCGCGGCCGGGCTCTCCACGCTGGTACAGCTGGTCGCGGGCGGACTCGGGGTGACACTGCTGCCGCGTACCGCCGTGACCGTGGAGACCGCCCGCAACGACGCGCTGACCACGGGGTACTTCGCGGACCCCGCTCCCTCGCGGCGGGTGGCGCTGGGAATGCGGACAGGGGCGGCCCGGCAGGGCGAGTTCGAGGAGTTCGCCGCCGCGTTGCGCGAGGCGATGCGGGCGTTGCCCGTGCGGGTGGCGGCCGCGTAGGTGAAAGGGGTGTGGTCCCTCCCCGCGGAGGGGCCACACCCCGTGAGCCCGGTGCGCCGTCACTCGGTCCGCAAGCCGTCCGGCCGCATCATCCGCCACAGCGGCGGCAGCGAGACCAGGGTGACCAGCAGGATCAGCGCCGCACCCGCCCCCACCATCGGCAGGAACAGCCACCAGTCGGAGACCCTCTTGGCGATCATCCAGGTCAGGGTGGCACCGAGACCGAGACCTCCGGCTACCGCCGCCGTCAGGCCGACGGCCACCGGTACGGCGGTCTGCCACAGCACCGACCAGCCGAGCGTGACCCGGCGGGTGCCGAAGGCCACCAGGACGGAGAGCAGCCGCTTGCGCTCCCGCAACTGCTCCAGCTGCGAGACCAGCATGGAGGCGGCGATCAGTATCAGGGTGGCGGTCGCCCCCGCCTGGAGACCGGTCTGGATGCTCGCGTACTGGCGGTCGCGGGCCACCGAGGTCAGGGTGACGACCCTCATGCCGGGATCGAGCCTGGCCGCGGTGTTCCATACGTACTCGGCGGCGTCCTCGACGTGCTTGTCGATCCGTATCTGTGCGACGGTCGTCGCGCCCGGCAGTGTGCTCGCGTCGACCGCACCGGTGGTGGCCATGATGCCCCAGTTCTCCTTGCCGAGCGGGTCGCGGCGGGTGAGCACCGTGCGGGTGTCGGCGGGCAGCGTCCACCGTGTCGGTTTCACGCCGTTCTGCTGGTCCGTGTACGAGCTGAGCTCTACCTCCTTGCCCTTGCGGGCGGTCTTGTCGACCCAGTCGGCCATCTTCTTGTCGCGGGGGTGGACGACGAAGGTGTCCCCGTCCCGGCAGGAGTCGATCCGGGCGATCTCGCGCAGCGTCGCGCAGTCGCCGACGGTCAGCGAGGTGGTGGGCTGCATCTCGTCCTTGGCGTACTTCCCCGGCCTGGTCACGTACGCCTCGACCGTGCCGATGACCTTGTCCACCCCCTTGGTGGCACGGAACTCCTTGATCGTCCGGGCGGCCGCGTCGCCGGTGACGTGCTCCGAGGACGTATAGAACTGGGCCCGCGTCGGGTCCTGTCCCGTGATCCGGTTGAAATCGTCGTTCATCGCGGCGAACAGCATCTGCAGGGCCACCGCGCCGGCCACGGCGACCGTGACGCCGCTGACCGCGCGGGAGGCCGCCCCGCTGTTCAGCTGGAGCCTGCGGGTGGCCAGCTGCCATGGCACCGGGCCGCCGCGCAACCGGTTCACGCAGGCCTCCACCAGCCAGGGCAGCAGCAGTGCCAGCCCGACCAGGACCAGCACGGCTCCGGCCGCGATCGGATACGGGTCGACCGGTGTGGTCTCGTCGACCTTCCCGGTCAGCGCGAACACCGCCAGTCCCGCGACCGGCAGCGGCAGCCGCCACCAGAGCCGGCGCCTGCGGCTGCGGTTGTTGCGTACGACGCCGAGCGGCTCGACCACCACGGAACGCATGGCGGCCAGAGTGACGAGCACCGCGGAGACAGGCACCGCGACGGCGACGAGGCCCGCCGGCCAGGCGGCGGGGACCAGGTCGGACGGGAACGCGCTGACGTCCCACACCACGAAGGCGCCTGCGAACCGGCGCCCCAGCAGGAAGAGCGCCAGGCCGATCAGCATTCCGACGACCGCGCCGAAGAGTGCCTCGCCGGCCGCGATCCAGCGCGTCGTCCGGATGTCGGCACCGACCAGGCGCAGTGCGGCGAGCCGGTGGTCACGGCGGTCTCCGCCGAAACGCACGGCCGTCGCGATGAAGATCGCGACGGGCACCAGCAGCACCACGGAGATGATGACGATCAGCACGATGAGGAGGGGCGACAGGGGCTCGGGCGGGCCGTTGTCGCCGTAGGCCGCCAGTCGATGGCCGCCGGTGGCGGGGGTCAGGGTGCCGCTGCCCGCGTAGAAGCGCAGTTCGTTGGGGGAGACGAGGCCCGCATCGGTGATCGTGCCGGTGATCCGGTAGGGCAGCCGCTCCCGGAGCAGGTTCCCCTCCGACGAGTCCAGCAGCTCCTTGAGCGCGGGCGAGACGACCATCTCGTCGGGGCCGGGGAAGCCCGCCACGCCGGGCGGGGTGACCGGGTGCGCACCGTCCGGGCGCATCAGGAAGCCGGCGATGGAACGGCCCCGGTACTCGGTCCCGGCGTCGATCCGGAGCACTGTGCTGTCCGACCTGGCGGCCGATGCATCGGGCGAGTCCGACTGCCGTGTTTCGGTGCGGGCCCGTTCGCGGCCGTCGCGCTGGTCGAGCATGTGCGGTACGGAGGAGGCGACGAGGAGCAGCGCCACACCCAGGCCCACCCCCGCCGCGGTGAGCAGCGTGCGTATCCATCCCTCGCGTCCGCCGGCAGCGGCGAAGCGGATGCCGAGTCCCAGATCGCGCAGCCGGGCCGGCGTCCAGGAGGGCGATGCGGCGGGCCGGTGGTCCTCCCCGGCCGGGGCGTGCTTCTGGTGGAGCAGGCTCATACCGCGTGCTCCAGGTCGCGGGCCCGGCCGTCGCGCACGGTGACGTCACGGTCGGAGTAGGCGGCGACGCGGGCCTCGTGCGTCACCAGGACCACGGCGACGTTGGCGGACCGGGCGGCCTCGGTGAGCAGCTCCAGGACCCGCTCGCCGTTGAGGGAGTCCAGGGCGCCGGTCGGCTCGTCCGCGAAGATCACCTTGGGGGAGGAGGCGAGGGCGCGGGCCACGGCCACGCGCTGACCCTGGCCACCGGAGACCTCGGCGGGGCGCTTGGCGCCGAGGTCGTCGACCTCCAGGCGCTCCATCCATGTCAGTGCCGTGCGTTCGGCGTCCTTGCGCCGGGCGCCGCTGAGCCGGAGCGGCAGGGCGACGTTCTCCACACAGGTCAGCTCCGGGACGAGCTGGCCGAACTGGAAGACGAAGCCGAACTCGGTGCGGCGCAGGGCGCTGCGTTCGGCGTCGGACATCGTGGAGAGCTCGCGGCCCGCGTAGGTGATCGTGCCGCGGTCGGGGGTGACGATCCCGGCGAGGCAGTGCAGCAGGGTCGACTTGCCGGAGCCGGACGGGCCCATCACGGCGACGACCTCGCCGGGGTGGATGGAGAACGAGGCGCCGTCGAGCGCCGGCGTCGAACCGTACGACTTGTGCAGGTCGTGGGCGGTCAGCAGGGAACCGGCGGGGGTCACGGGTTCACCACCTTCGCGAGCCGGCCGAGTCGCGCGGCGGTCAGTTCCAGCCAGCGGAGGTCGGCTTCGAGATGGAAGAGCGCATGGTCGCAGATCAGCTGGTCGGCGAGGTCGCCCTTGCGCTTGCGGTCGGTGAGGATGCGCATCAGGCGCAGGTGCTCGGAGCGCTGGGCGTCCAGCAGATCGGCGGCGCTGCGGCCGGTGAGCAGGGCCAGGACGACCTTGGTGTAGAGCGTCGACTGGAGATACGGCTCCGGCTTCTCGGGCTGGGCGAGCCAGGCCGAGACATCGGTGATCCCGGCCTCGGTGATGGCGTACCGCTTGCGCTCGGGGCCGCCGTCGCTCTCGATGCCGTCGACCTCGACGAGGCCGTTCTTGAGGAGCCGGGACATGGTCGAGTAGACCTGGCCGTAGTGCAGGGGGCGGTCGTGGCCGAACTTCTCGTCGAACGTGCGCTTGAGGTCGTAGCCGTGGCGGGGGCCGGACTCCAGGAGTCCCAGCAGGGTGTGGCCGATAGACATGTCCAGCACTGTACACGGTGTGTATACCTGGGGTGTATACCTGGTCGGGCCGGCCCGTGGACCCTTTCCCCCACCCCTTTCCGAAACCGCGGGCGCTTCCCCCGCTCAAGGACTCGATCACCGGACGGGCCGGGTGTCCCGGCCACTCCGGTGATCGGGGGCAAGTCCTCCGGCGCGGGAAGGACAAGCCCTTCCCGCGCCGAGGGGGGCATGCGGGCCTGCCGGCGGTCGAGGGCTACTCGTCCCCGTCGGGGGCCGGTGATCGTGGAGGGCGGCCGCGGCGCGGCAGGGGGCCGGCGGCGCGCGGCAGCCGGCCCGCCTCCGCCAGCGCCCTCCGCAGCAGGAACTCGATCTGCGCATTCGCGCTGCGCAACTCGTCCGACGCCCACCGCGCCACCGCGTCATGCACCGCCGGATCCAGCCGCAGCAGCACCTGCTTGCGGGCGGGTGGCCTGTCTCCTGTCACTGGTACAAGGTGCCCGTGTTGAGAACCGGCTGCGCCGCCCGGTCTCCGCACAGCACGACCATCAGATTGCTGACCATCGCCGCCTTGCGTTCGGAGTCCAGCTCCACGATGTCCTGCTCGGCGATCCGGGTGAGCGCCATCTCGACCATGCCGACCGCGCCCTCGACGATCTGCTGACGGGCCGCGACGACGGCCCCTGCCTGCTGTCGCTGAAGCATGGCGGAGGCGATCTCGGGGGCGTACGCGAGGTGGCTGAAGCGGGACTCGATGATCCGTACGCCGGCGGCCTGCACCCGGGCCGTGAGTTCGACGGCCAGCTTCTCGGTGATCTCCTCCGCGTTGCCGCGCAGTGACAGGCCGCCTTCGTCGTGGGCGTCGTACGGGTACTCGATCGCGATGTGCCGGACCGCCGCCTCCGTCTGTGTGGCGACGAACTCCAGGAAGTCGTCGACCTCGAAGAGCGCCTGAGCCGTGTCCTCGACCTTCCAGACGACGATCGCGGCGAGCTCGATCGGGTTGCCGTACGCGTCGTTGACCTTCAGGACCGCGGTCTCGTGGTTGCGGACCCGGGTGGAGATCTTGCGGCTGCTGGTGAGCGGGTTGATCCAGCGCAGTCCGTCGGCGCGGATCGTACCGACGTACCGGCCGAAGAGCTGGATGACGCGGGCCTCGCCGGGCGCGACCATCTTGACGCCGCTCATGCAGAAGAACGAGGCGAT
Source organism: Streptomyces sp. NBC_01669 (assembly GCF_026339735.1). Taxonomy (GTDB): domain Bacteria; phylum Actinomycetota; class Actinomycetes; order Streptomycetales; family Streptomycetaceae; genus Streptomyces; species Streptomyces yanii. The sequence goes on along the minus strand of NZ_JAPEQG010000001.1, from coordinate 3,555,763 downwards.
GACGAGCAGCAGGCCGAGGATGAAGATCGGGATCCCCGCCCCGTTGTGCCCGTTCGCGCCCAGGATGCCGCCGATGATCGCCAGGCCGACGCCGAGGAAGACGCCGAGGACGGTCAGGAGAAGGCCGAGCCCGCCGGGAATGGAGTGGGCCGTGGTCTCCCGGACCTGGGGTTCCGGCATCTCGGGGAGCGGGTCGGTGTGTGAAACGGGGTGGTCGGTCATGAAATCCCCCTGTTTGTCTGCTTGAAGAGTACTAGCAATCTGATATCAGATTAACTGTTCTCGCAACCTTGCGCACCTCTCGTTCGTCGGTTCCCTAAGGAACGGGTGCTGATTGTCACGTCCACAAAGGACCGGATCTCTTGCTTTTTGTCCCGGCCGACAGTGTTAGCTGGCTGGGCCGAGGGGGATCCGGGCGAGCAGAGAAACAGGGAGCAACACAGCGATGGGTCGAGCGGATGCGCGACGAGCCCAACAGCGCGGTGCGCGACGGGCCACGAAGAGCGGCGGCATACGCAGACTCTTCACGTGGAAGAAACTGCTGGGCACGTTCTTCGGGTTCTGCCTGCTCGGCATGGGCGCGTTCTTCGTGCTCTACATGATCGTGGACGTACCCGAGGGCAACGCCCAGGCCAAGCTCCAGAGCAACGTCTACAAGTACCCCGACGGCACCGTCCTGGCCCGCACCGGCAAGGTCAACCGGGAGATAGTGGGGCTGTCCGAGGTCCCCAAGGACGTGCAGCGGACTTTCGTCGCCGCCGAGAACAAGTCCTTCTACACGGACAAGGGCGTCGACTTCAAGGGCACCGCGCGCGGTCTGATCAACACGATGTCCGGCAAGGGCAAGCAGGGTGGCTCGACCATCACCCAGCAGTACGTCAAGAACTACTACCTGGACCAGGACCAGACGGTCACCCGCAAGCTCAAGGAGCTGGTGATCTCCCTCAAGGTCGACCAGAAGAAGAGCAAGAACGACATCCTCGCCGGGTACATCAACACCAGCTACTACGGCCGCGGCGCCTACGGCATCCAGGCCGCCGCGCAGGCGTACTACGGCAAGGACGCCCGGGACCTGGACGTCGCCGAGGGCGCCTACCTCGCGGCGCTGCTCCAGGCACCGAGCCAGTACGACTGGGCCGTCGCCTCGCCCGAGGGCAAGCGGCTGGTCAAGGAGCGCTGGAACTACGTCCTGAACAACATGGTCGAGGAGAACTGGCTGGACGCCGGCAAGCGCCAGGGGCTCGAGTTCCCGGTGCCGCAGGACCCCAAGCCCGCGGACGGTCTCACCGGCCAGAAGGGCTACATCGTCAACGCGGCGCGGGCCGTGGTGCAGAAGCAGGAGCACCTCAGCGACGAGCAGTTCGACGCGGGCGGCTGGACCATCACGGTCACCATCGACAAGAAGAAGCAGCAGCAGCTGGAGCAGTCGGTCAAGGCCAGGCTGACCAGCAGGCTCGACACGAAGGGCCGCAGCGTCGACAAGGACGTGCAGGCCGGCGCGGTCTCGGTGAACCCGAAGACCGGCGCGGTCGTCGCCCTGTACGGCGGCACCGGGCTGACCGAGCACTGGACGTCGAACGCCACCCGGCGCGACTACCAGCCCGCCTCCACCTTCAAGCCGATCATCCTCGCCGCGGCGCTCGACCAGGAGGCCCAGACGCAGGACGGGCAGCCGATCACCGCCAACACCCGGTACGACGGCAACAGCCGGCGCCCGGTCGAGGGCAGTGACATCGCCTTCGCGCCGCCCAACGAGGACAACGCGAACTATGGCCAGGTCACCGTCCAGACGGCGATGAACAAGTCCATCAACTCCGTCTTCGCGCAGATGGGCGTGGACGTCCACATGGACAAGGTGATGCAGACCGCGGGCAAGCTCGGCATGGACGTCGAGGGCCTGCCGGTCGTGCCCGCGCAGACCCTCGGCTCGATGGGCGCGAGCCCCATGGAGATGGCCGGGATCTACGCGACGCTCGACAACCACGGCAAGAAGGTCACCCCGTCGATCGTGAAGTCGGCCTCCCGGCAGGGCGGCGCCCCGATCGCGCTGCCCGACCCGATCGGCGAGCAGGTGATCAGCCGCCAGGCCGCGGACTCGGTGACCTCGGTGCTGACCGGCGTGGTCGACGACGGCACGGCCCGGGTCTCGGTGCGCGACGCCCCGGGCCGCGGCGGCCAGCAGGTGGCCGGCAAGACGGGTACCTCGGACAACAACAAGTCGGCCTGGTTCACCGGCTACACCCCGAAGCTCGTCACCTCGGTCGGTCTCTTCGGTGAGGCCGCAGAGTCCCACAAGGGGGCCGACGGCAAGCAGATCCGGAAGGGTTCGCAGGTCACCCTGAAGGGCGCCGCGGGCGGCGGCCGCGTCAACGGCGGTGGCTTCCCGGCCGAGATCTGGGCGGACTACACGTTCCAGGTGATGGGCGGGAGGAGCACCTTCGACCTGGACACGGACATGGGGGCGGCCGTGACGCCGCCGCCGTCCTCGACCTCGCCGAGCCCGAGCGGACAGCCGTCGGAATCGGCCAGCCCGTCGGACCAGCCGTCCAGCGAGGCACCGTCCTCCGAGCCGCCGACGGACACTGCGCCCCCGTCGACGCCGTCCGACCCGACTCCCTCGGGCGGCACGTCGAGCGGGCCGCCGACCGTCCCGGCCCCGACGGACAGCGCCGAAGTCCCGCTGAAACCGGCGGACGGCAGGCAGAACAGCCGCGTGCAGGGCTGACGCGGCTCAGAGCCTGTCGGGTGACCTCTGATCGGGCGGCCACGCCCTGGCACGCACGCTTCCCGCGTTGCCGAAATATCCTAGTAGCTCCGCTACGAGGACACCCCGCCGCCTTGGAATCGCACGCACCAGACCGCGCCCGCTATCCGATCGAAGGTCACCCGACAGGCTCTCACGCACAGCTCGCCCGGCTGATACGGCGAAGGGTGCCACGGATACGCTCCGTGGCACCCTTCGCCGTGTGTCCGGCGTGCGCGGTCAGCCGCCGTTGACCTCCTTGGCGACCCGGTCGCCGAGGTCCTTGTCCACGTTGCGCCAGTACTGCAGAGACCGTTCCAGGACCGGGCGGCTCACACCGTCCAGGAGATGGCCGGAAATGTTCGACACGAGCCGCTCGCGCGCCGCGTCGTCGAGCACCTTGCGGACCATGGTGCCCGCCTGGCCCCAGTCGTCGTCCTCCCGGTGCAGCTTGTACGCCTCGTGGACCATCTCGCCCGCCGTGGCCCAGCCCGCCGGGTCGCCGAAGCGCTCGGTGTCCGCGGCCGGTCCGCCGTACGAGTTCGGTGCGTAGACCGCTCCCGTGCGCGTCGGCTCGTACCGCATCGGGCCGTCCTTCGCGTACGAGTTCCGGCCGAAGCGCGGCCGGTTCGGAGGCAGCTGCGCGTAGTTCGGGCCGATCCGGTACCGGTGGGTGTCGGGGTACGAGAAGAGCCGGCCGAGCAGCATCTTGTCGGGCGACGGACCGATGCCGGGCACCAGGTTCGACGGCTCGAAGGATGCCTGCTCGATGTGGACGAAGAAGTCCTCTGGGTTCTCGTTCAGCGTCATCCGGCCGACCTCGATCAGCGGGTAGTCGCCGTGCGGCCACACCTTGGTCAGGTCGAACGGGTTGAACCGGTAGTCCGGTGCATCGTCGAACGGCATCACCTGGACGTACAGCGTCCAGCTCGGGTGATCGCCGCGCTTGATCGACTCGAACAGGTCGCGGCGGTGGACATCGCCGTCGATACCGGCCATCTCGTCGGCATCGGCCTGGGTGTAGAAGTCGATGCCCTGGTCGGTCTTGAAGTGGTACTTGATCCAGAACCGCTCGCCACCCGCGTTCACCCACATATAGGCGTGAGAGCTGTAACCGTTCATGTTGCGGTAGGTCTTCGGGATGCCCCGGTCGCCCATCAGCCACGTCACCATGTGCGCGGACTCGGGGGAGAGGGTCCAGAAGTCCCACTGCATGTCGTGGTCGCGGATCCCGCTCTCCGGGCGGCGCTTCTGCGAGCGGATGAAGTCCTGGAACTTCATCGGGTCCCGTACGAAGAAGATCGGCGTGTTGTTGCCGACCATGTCGTAGTTACCGTGCTCCGTGTAGAACTTCAGCGCGAAGCCGCGGGGGTCGCGCCAGGTGTCGGGGGAGCCCTGCTCGCCGGCGACCGTGGAGAATCGGGCGAGCATGGCGGTCTGCTTGCCCGGTTGGAAGAGGTCCGCCTTGGTGAACTGGCTGACGTCGTTGGTGACGACGAAGGTGCCGTAGGCCCCGGAGCCCTTGGCGTGGACGACCCGTTCGGGGACCCGTTCACGGTTGAACTGGGCCATCTTCTCGATGAGGTAGTGGTCCTGGAGCAGGATCGGCCCGTCGGATCCGACGGTGAGCGAATGTTCGTCGCTCTCCACCGGGATCCCGGCGTTGTTCGTGGTGTAGGGAGTGTTCTTGGTTTTCTCGGACACGAGCGTCCTCCCGTCGGTGCGGGGTGTCGGTCAAATCGTCCAGGCGGCGCCCGGTCACGACTGAAGTCAACTCCGACGACGGGAGGATGGCAACATGTGGAGATCATCCCTATTTGTCCAAATGTGGCGCGGTGCTGTGAGCTCCTCCTACTGGCTGCGGGTCGGCATCTCGAACCAGACGACCTTGCCGGTCGACAGCCGGGTCGCCCCCCACCGCCTGGCCAGCCGGTTCACCAGGAACAGTCCGCGGCCGCCCTCGTCCATGTCGCGTGCCCGGCGCTGCCGGGGCAGCTGCGGGGCGTCGTCACCGACCTCGCAGCGCAGGATGTCGGTCCGCAGCAGCCGCAGCGTGACCGGCCGCTCCGCATACCGCACCGCATTGGTGACCACCTCGCTGACCAGCAGCTCCACCGAGTCCGAGAGTTCGTCGAGCCCCCACCGGCTGAGCGCCCTGCGGGCCAGCCGGCGGGCCCGTCCGGGGGCGGAGTCCTCCGGTTCCAGGAACCAGTACGCGACATCGCTCGGCGCGATCCCGTCGAAGCGGGCGGCGAGCAGCGCGATGTCGTCGTCCCGGTCGCCGGGGCCGAGCATGTCGAGCACGTCGTCGCAGAGCGCCTCCAGCGGCGGCGAATGGTCCGGTCCGGTGAGCCGGGCGGTGGCGGCGAGCCGTTCGCGCAGCTGCTCGATCCCGGTCCAGACGTCCCGCAGCCGGGACTCCACCAGACCGTCGGTGTACAGCAGCAGCGTGGCGCCCGAGGGCGCGTCCAGCTCGACCGCCTCGAAGTCGACCCCGCCGACGCCGATCGGGGCACCGGGCGGTACCCGAAGCACCTCGGCGCGGCCGCCCAGGTGAAGCAGGACGGGCGGCGGGTGCCCTGCGTTGGCGATGGTGATCCGGTGAGCGACCGGGTCGTAGACCGCGTACAGGCAGGTCGCCATGCGGTCGCTGCCGAGTCGCTGTGCCTGCTCGTCGAGGTGGTGCAGGACCTCCTGCGGCGGCAGGTCGAGCCCGGCGAGGGTCTGCGCGGTGGTACGCAGCTGCCCCATGATCGCCGCGGAGGTCATGGAGTGGCCCATGACGTCGCCGACGACCAGGGCGACCCGGCTGCCGGGCAGCGGGATCGCGTCGTACCAGTCGCCGCCGACCCGGGCGGTCTCGGCGGCCGGAAGGTAGCGGGAGGCGAGCCGGACACCGGTGGGCTGCGGCAGCGAGTCGGGCAGCATGGTGCGCTGCAGCTCGTCGGCGATGTACGCCTCGCGCCCGTACAGCACGGCCTTGTCGATGCCGAGGGCGGTGTGCGTCGCCAGCTGTGCGGCCACCAGCAGATCGTTGGCCTCGAAGGGGGGCCGCTCGGTCCCGCGCAGGAAGACGGCAGCACCGATCACCCTCCGGCGGCCGCGCAGCGGGGCGAGGATCGCCCGGTGGCCGGAGGGTACGGTGCGCCCGGCGCCGAGCAGCTCGGGCAGGGCGACGCGGGCCGTCGCGGAGTCACCGAAGACGGGCCGTACGCCGCGCAGCACCTCGGCGAGCGCGCCGCCCGCCCGGACCTCGCAGAGCTCGGCCGCGGGCATCAGATCGGCGTGCGGGTCGAGGGCGGGCAGCCGTAGCCGCTCGCTCTCCGCGGAGGGGGAGACATCGGAATCGTCATCGCTTAAACGCAGCCGGTCGGACCGGCGCAGCCGCAGCACGAACGGGGTGACGGGGCGCTCGTCGCCGACCGGGAGCGGGTCGCGGAGGTAGACGAGTATGGCGTCGGAGAACGTCGGCACGCTGGCCCGGCACAGCCCGAGGACGATCTCGTCCAGGTCGATGCCGCGGGCGATCCTGCGGGTCGCGGCGCCCACGAAGCGCAGCCGGTCCCCCTCGCGGCGGGCCACCGCCTGCGGGTCCGGTCCGGCCGCGGCGGCGCTCGGCGCGGTCGCCGGGTTCGGTGCGCCGGCGGGGCCGGGAATCGCCGTGGGATTCGAGCCGGAGCCGGGCGCCGGGGCCGGTCCCGGGATCGCTGCGGCGGCAGGCGCGGCCTGCGGCGCGGCATCCTGCTGCCGCGGCCGGGTGCGTTCCTGCGACCGGGCGGCGAGAGGCTGCCGGCCTTCGTGGGAGGTGGGGTGCTCCGTCACGCGTGGGGTTCCGTCCGTCCGGGCCGGTTGTATGAGGCAATCACCTTGTGGGGCGCCACTGTGCCCCGACAAGAGCGGCGATGACAACGGCTGTCACCGCATGCCCCGCTCGGCGGGGCCGAAACCGTATGCCTGCGAGGTGTGCAGGTGACAACGTTTCCGGCGCGTGGGCGGTGGACAGCGTGCACGTCTCCACCCCCTCGTCGTGGTCCATGCGGTTCTTGCGACTCATGCAACTGATGCGGCTCATGAAGATCGTGCAACTCGTGCGATGACTTGCGGTCAGGTCTTGTGCCGCGCCCGCCGGTTGAAGCGGAGCAGCCCTCCGGAGGACGATCCTACGTTTGCCCCCCTGGGGTGCATCAAGGGTCTCACGACGGCATATGCGAGGGCGTACGGTCCCAGTCATCCGGCAGCGCGGGTACCCGCCACCGCGGATCGGGCCGCCAGTTCTCCCAGCCGTCCCGGAACGGCGCCCCCCACGCGTCGATCACGCGGACGGCCGCGCGGCCCGCCTCCCGTACCCGCCACGCGGTCTCCCGGTCCATCAGCCCGACCCGCTGCGCCTGTGCGAACTCGTCCTCGTCCAGCCAGCGCCAGCTGCGGTCGGGGCTGACGGCGATGTCCAGGAAGTGATCCTCGGAGTCGATGCCGCCCGCCCAGCGGGTGCGCGGTTCCTCCAGGTTCACGTACCAGTTGCGAAAGCTCCAGCCGCGGTCCCAGAACAGCCAGACCGACCAGGGTTCGCCGGGCCGGGCGAGCTTGAGCACGCCGGTGCCGAACCAGGTCGAACGGGCGGTGGTACGGGGCGCGGTGTACCGGGTGGCGAGCGGCTCGGCGTGCACATTGGTGCCGTCGGCGAGGACCGGCTTCACGCATTCGGTGCCGGGTGCCATCCACACGGCGAGCAGCTCGGGGGTGTCCTGGACCACGGTGACGGGACGGCAGATGTGGACCGGGCTGTGGGCGCGACCGGGCGACCGCGGACCGTTGCCGCGGTAGCGCCACAGAATCTGATCACCCGGCGCCCAGAACGTCGTCTCTCCGGGCTCGACTTCTCCGGGTTCGGTGTCTCCGGTACCTGCCATGGAGAGATCTTAGGGATGCGCCCGCCCGGCTGCTGCGATCCACGTCACGGGCGGGTCATACGCAACACGTCGAGTGCCTCGTCGAGCTGTTCCACCGTGAGGTCGCCGCGCTCCACATACCCCGAGTCCAGCACCACTTCGCGGATGGTCCGCCGCTCGGCGAGCGCCTTCTTGGCGACCTTCGCCGCCTCCTCGTAGCCGATGTACTTGTTCAGCGGCGTGACGACGGACGGCGAGGACTCCGCGTACTCCCTGGCCCGCTCCACGTCGGCGGTGATGCCGTCGACGGTGCGGTCCGCCAGCAGCCGGGAGACGTTGGACAGCAGCCGGACGGACTCGAGCAGATTCTTCGCGATGACCGGCAGCATGACATTCAGTTCGAAATTACCCGCCGCGCCCGCGACGGCGACCGTCGCGTCGTTCCCCATCACCTGGGCCGCCACCATCAGCACGGCTTCAGGAATGACCGGATTCACCTTCCCCGGCATGATCGACGAACCCGGCTGGAGGTCGGGAAGACTGATCTCGGCCAATCCGGTGCGCGGCCCGGAGGCCATCCAGCGCAGGTCGTTGCAGATCTTGGTGAGCGAGACGGCGATCGTACGGAGCTGGCCGGACGTCTCGACGAGCCCGTCCCGCGCGCCCTGCGCCTCGAAGTGGTCACGGGCCTCGGTGAACGGCAGCCCGGTGACACGGGCGACCTCGGCGATCACGGCGGCGGAGAAGCCGGGCGGGGTGTTGATGCCGGTGCCGACGGCCGTGCCGCCCAGCGGCAGCTCGGCGAGGCGCGGCAGCGACGCGTACAGCCGCTCGATGCCGTACCGGATCTGCGCCGCGTAACCGCCGAACTCCTGACCCAGCGTCACCGGCGTGGCGTCCATCAGATGGGTGCGTCCCGACTTCACGACCGCCGCGAACTCGACGGACTTGCGCTCCAGGGCGGCCGCCAGATGATCCAGCGCCGGGATCAGCTCGCCGGTGACGGCGGCGGTCGCGGCGATGTGGATGGAGGACGGGAAGACGTCGTTGGACGACTGCGAGGCGTTGACGTGGTCGTTGGGGTGGACGTCGCGGCCGAGGCGTTCGGTGGCGAGGGTGGCCACGACCTCATTGGTGTTCATGTTGGAGGACGTGCCGGACCCGGTCTGGAAGACATCGATGGGGAAGTGCGCGTCCCAGCGGCCCTCGGCGACCTCGGCGGCCGCGTCCTGGATCGCGCCGGCGATGTCCGGGTCGAGCACCGTCAGCTCGGCGTTGACCTTCGCCGCGGCCGCCTTGATCCGGGCCAGGGCCTCGATATGCGCCCGCTCCAGGCGTTGGCCGGAGATCGGGAAGTTCTCCACGGCTCGCTGCGTCTGGGCCCGCCACCGGGCATCCGCGGGCACCTTCACCTCGCCCATCGAGTCGTGCTCGATGCGGTAGTTCTCTCCGGCTGTGCCGCTGTCCGCCGGGACCTGTGCGTTGTTCATGTGGTTCAACCTCCTGAAAAAGTTGAGCACTTGTCTTGTTCTGTGTATTCCCAAGTCGCCTACCGACCAGTAAATACCGGGGGTAACCACAACCCGGGGAGGCGCAATGAGGCGCACCAGGCACAGACTTCGCTGTACGGTCGCGGCTGCGGCGGCCATGGCGGCGGCGTTCGGCGGCATGGCCGCTGCCGCCGGACCGGCAGGCGCGGCAGACCGGTCCGGTACCACCACTACCGCATCGACCCCCCTCCCGCCCGAGCTGGAGGCCATCCGCGCCGCCGAAGCCACCCAGCTGTACGGGAGCCCGGCCGAGCGCCCGCTCGCCGACCGCAGGACCGGGCTGATATCGCTCGGCGACAGCGAGATCTCGGGCGAGGGCGTCGGGACGTACGAGGCGGGGACGAACGGTCCCGACAACTGGTGCCACCGATCGCCCGACTCCGCGATCCACCGCACCGGGATCCCTGCCGACGTCACGTACAACGTCTCCTGTTCCGGCGCGTACACCGGCAACATCGTCATCGGCGGCTCGAAGCAGTACGCCGACGAGCTCGTGCAGAGCGACAACCTCGCCATCAAGGCGCGCAACACCCGCATCAAGATGATCGTGCTCGTGGCCGGCGCCAACGACGACCTCCAGTTCGGCCCGGTCATGACGGACTGCGTCGAACGCTGGGTCCTCCTCCAGGGCACCTGCCGGCCGAAGTACGAGGGCGGCTGGCAGGCCCGTGTCGACGGGCTCGTCCCCAAGGTCGAGAAGACCGTCCGCGATCTGAAGACCGTCATGTCCGACGCCGGCTACACGAGCAGCGACTACAAGCTCGTGGTCATGGGCTATCCGAGCCCGATCGGCCCGGACTTCTACGACAACCCGAACTTCCCCGGCAAGCTTCCCGGCGGCTGCGCCGGATACGACTCCGACGCCGCCTGGGGCCGTAACGTCGCCGTCCCCGCCTTCGAGCGCGGGATGCGGCAGGCCGCCGCCGACACCGGCGCCGTCTACCTCGACAACTCCCGTCTCTTCCACGGCCACGAGGTCTGCAGCGAGTCCACCTGGGCCCGCGGTCTCTACATCGACCTCTCGCACTTCCCGCCGGACTCCAACTCCGTCCGGCAGTCCTTCCACCCCAACGCGAACGGGCACGCGGCCTTCGCGTCGTGCCTGACCCAGATCTACAACTCCGGTCTGCGCGAGGCGAGCTGCGCCGACCCGGCCGGCACCGGAAAGCCGGTCCTGGAGCCGGCCGCCTGGGACTCGCTCTTCAAGCCTCTCAAGAACGAGGCCACCGGCACCTGTGCGGACGTCCCCGCCTCAGTGACCCGTAACAACACTCCGATCGGCGGCTGGGACTGCCACGGCGGCCGCAACCAGGGCTGGTGGTACGACACCGCCGACAAGAGCATCCACACCGAGCTGAGCCACGACCGGTGCCTCGATGTGCCGGGCGCCGACTACAGGGCGGGCGCCACGGTCATCCTGTGGAACTGCTCGGGCGCGACAAACCAGCAGTTCGTCAGGCAGTCGGGCACCGTGCGCCCGGCGGCGTCGACCGGCCTGTGTCTGACGCTGGCGGCGGCCAAGGACCCGCTGAAGCTGCAGGCGTGCGACGGGACGGCGAAGCAGCGCTTCGCGTAACGGCCGACGGGGCAGAGCGGCCGCCGGGTGCGGTCGCCCTGCCCCGTTCCCCTCACCGGCTCGCGGTCTCGCTCACGAACGCTCCCAGTACGGCGGCCAGATACCCCGGATCGTCCGCCCCGCACAGCTCGCGCGCCGAATGCATGGAGAGCCCCGGTACCCCCACGTCGACCGTCGGGACGCCCAGCCGGGCCGCGGTGAGCGGGCCGATCGACGTGCCGCACGGCATCGTGTTGTGGGAGACGAAATGCTGCCACGGTGCGCCGGCCCGTTCGCACGCCGACGCGAACACCGCCATGCCGGTGCTGTCGGTGGCGTACCGCTGATTGACGTTGACCTTGATCGCCGGCCCGCCGTTGGGCAGCGGGTGGTGATCCGGGTCGTGCCGTTCCGCGTAGTTGGGGTGGACCGCATGCGACATGTCGGCGGAGACGCAGAAGGTACCCGACAAGGCGCGCGACCAGTCCTCGGAGCTGCCGCCGCGCGCGGTGACCGAGCGGCTGAGGAGCCGCTCCAGCAGCGGGCTCTGCGCACCCGTCTCGGAGCCGCTGCCGACCTCCTCGTGGTCGAAGGCCGCCAGGACGGGGATGTACGAGGGCGGCTCGGCGCCCGTTGCCGCGTCGGCCAGGGCGGTGACGCCCGCGTGCACCGACACCAGGTTGTCCAGCCGCGACGAGACCACGAACTCCTGGTCCATGCCCAGGTATCCGGGCGGCTGGACGTCGTGCAGCATCAGGTCCCAGCCCAGCACCTCGGCCGGGTCCACCTCGGCCGCCGCAGCCACCCGGCGCACCAGCACGCCGTCCTCGGGTGCGCCGAGCGACCACAGCGGGGCGACATGACGCTGCCGGTCGAGCGCCAGACCGTCATTGACCGTACGGTCCAGATGGATCGCCAGCTGAGGTACGCGCAGAATCGGTTCGTCGATCCGGACGAGCCGCGACGTGGTCGCGCCACCGGGGCCGCGCAGCGCGAGCCGCCCGGATATCCCGAGGTCCCGGTCGAGCCAGGTGTTGAGCGGGACTCCGCCGTAGATCTCCACGGCGATCTGGCGCCAGCCCGCCGAGCCGGTGTCGGGGGTGGGCTTGACCCGCAGATTCGGTGAGTCGGTGTGCGAACCGATGATCCGGAACGGCGTGTGGGCGGGGACGCCCTCGGGGGCGTACCAGGCGATCAGCGCGCCGCCGCTGGTGACGAAGCTGCCGCCGGTCGTGCCCGTCCAGTCGGCCGTGCCGTGCAGCTCACGGAAGCCGGCCTTCTCCAGGCGCTGGGCGGCCTCGGCCACCGCGTGGTACGGGGACGGCGCGGCGCTGATGAAGGCGAGCAGGTCGTCGGAGTGGCTGCGGCGGCTGGCGTGGCCGAGATGGGGGGCCGGCGTCATACGGCGTCCACCTTTCCGGTGTTCGGTAGCGAGAGTGAGGGCGGTGGAGCGGGTGGCACGCGGGTGGAGGCGCGGCCGGCGGCGCAGGGAATCGGCGGAGTGTTCCGGGAACGTCCGCCAACCCTTGGCACGGTCCCGGAGCGGCGCAAGCCCGATCCGCTGCTCCCTGCGTGAAAGCGGCGGTGCGGGATTGTCGCGTTCGAGGCCCCGTCGCAGGGGTCGCTGGGAGGAGGGCACAGCCGCGCCGGGTCCAGGGCGCAGTCCTCGCCCGCTCCGGTACGGTCCGCGGCTCCCACAGGTGGTCTCAAGATTGGCTGAATCCTGTCCCTCTGCGCAGCCCCGCCACCCGGAGCACGAACACCAGCGCGACGAGGATCGCTGCCCCGTGGGACCACCCGACCACGGTCAGCGGGGTGTAGCGGTCAAGTGCCGCCGCGACAAGGATCATTCCGACACCGAAGCCGAGATTCTCGAACGTCGCGGAGAGCCCGAAGGCGTGACCGCGCGGGCCTGCCGGGAGTGTCTGCAGATGCGAGGTGTACGAGACCTCCGTGAACCCGTCCGCCGCGCCCGCGATCAGCGCGATGACGGCCGTCGCGACGAGCGGGAACCCCGCGAACGCGAGGATGAAGGCCCCGGACATCACGATCGTGCCGTAACCGAAGCCCAGCGCGCCCACCGACCGGCCGGTGCGCTTCGCGTACCGCTGGATCACCTGCTGCGCGAGGACATTCCCCACCGCCCACAGACACCAGAAGGAGCTGACGAACACCGCGGGGTGCGAGGGGTCGAGGTCGGCGGAGTGGACCGGCAGCCCCGCGTTGTGGGACGAGGAACCGAAGGCGTCCACCCCGCGCAGCGCCACCATCAGACCGAGACCGGGCGCGGCGGCCAGCGCGGCGAACGCGCCGGGCTTCCCTGACCGCCGCCCCGCTTGCTCCGCGGCCTCGCCCGTCCTGCCCCCGCCCGCGACCGGCAGCAGCGCCACCGTCACGGCACACAGCACGAACGTGACCATGTCCACCACGAACGCGGCCGTGTACCCGACGAGCGACACCACCACACCCGCCGAGGCGAAACCGGCCACCATCGCCAGCGAACGCCCCGTGATGGAGAGGGAGTTCGCCCATCCGCGCCGCTCCTCGCCCACCATCTCGGGAATGGAGCTGCGCAGTGCCACCATGAACAACGTTCCGCAGGCACCGATCACCACGGACACAGCCACCAGCGCCGCTGTCCGCAGCCCGTCCGGCGCGAGGATCAACAACAGCATCACGGCCGCCTGCGCCGCGTTCGTCCAGAGCATGACGGTCTTGGCCGTGAAACGTGCGAGCAGCGAGCCGGCCGTCATACCGGCGACGAAGCCGGCACCCAGCCGCACCGCCATGAACAGCCCCATGGCGATCGCCCGCCCCGTCGTCTCGTAGACGAACAGATTGAGCGCCACCATATTCAGGAACGTGCCGTAGGAGGAGACGGCGTATCCGGCGACCAGGAAGCGATAACGCCGCTCGCCGCGGGCCGAGTTGTCCGGCCGGTCGGCCGAATGGTCGGGGGAGTGGTCGGTGCGGAGCGTCACCCGCACATAGTGGTCGAGTAACCGCGAACCCGGATGTCGGCCCGTTTGCACGAATGTAACCTGCATCCTTGTGAAGGACGATCATTCCACCCCAGGCGCATGTGATTGCCGCGAATCGTCGTCGGACCGCCCCTGCGCCACCGCCCTGACGGCCTACCGGCGCGCCCTGATCGAAGGAAGCCTTCCGGAAACCGAGGCGCCTGCCTGTCTGCGTGCCCTCCAGCTGGTGGTGGCGGACCGCGAAGCGCCGGGCTCCCTGATCCCCGTACCGCCGGAGACGGCCTCCTTCGCCGCGCTCGGGCCCATCGAGGAGGCGATCGTCCGGCAGCGCCGCACCCTGCGCGCCACCCGCGCCGCCCTCGCCGCCTTCGAGGGGCTGTACGCGGATGTGCACCGGACGGAGCAACCCGCCCTCACCCGGCTCGCCGGAAGAGCCGTCATCAACAAGGCGCTCGATGCCGCCGTCGGGAGCTGCCGGGAGGAACTGCTCACCGCGCAGCCCGGCGGCGGACGCCCCGCGCACGTCCTGAGCGAGGCGCTGCCGCGCGATCTGGCGATGCTGCGGCGAGGCGTGCGACAGCGGACGATCTACCAGCACACCGTCCGTACGCACCGTGCGACGCTCTCGTACATCGAGCAGGTCACGTCGGCCGGCGCCGAGGTACGGACGCTTGCCGAGGTTGTCGACCGGGTCATCGTCTGCGACCGCGACGTCGCATTCGTCCCGGTCCACGAGGAGCCGAACACGGCCCTGCGGGTCCGGCACCCGGCCCTGATCGCCCTGCTGGTCCGGCACTTCGACCACGCCTGGTCCCGCTCCGTCCCGATCCGCCCGAAGGACGCACCACCGCGCTCCCCGGCCATCACGTCCGACCTCCAGCGCACCATTCTGCTGGCGGTGGTCGGCGGCGAGACGGACGCGTCGATCGCCCGCAGGCTCGGCATGAGCCGCCGCAGCGTCGCCGAGCACATGCGGAAGGTCTCGGAACGACTGGGCAGCAACAGCCGCGCCCAGCTGGGCTATCTGCTCGCCACGTCAGGACTGCTCGACACCTGAACGAAGGGGCGCGGACGCACGGAGGTCAGGCGCCGACTCCGTCACGGACGCGCCGCGGGGGCGCCCCGGCCGAAACCGTGACGCCCCCGAAGCGGGCCGAGTCCTGCCGGTCAGGCGAGACCGGGACCGCGCACCGGAATGCTGGTGAACGTCGGCGCCGGAGCGGGCTCGGTGAAGAAGTCGTTGCCCTTGTCGTCGACGACGACGAACGCCGGGAAGTCCTCGACCTCGATCTTCCAGACCGCCTCCATGCCGAGCTCCTCGTACTCGACGACCTCGACCTTCTTGATGCAGTCCTGCGCAAGACGCGCCGCCGGGCCGCCGATCGAGCCGAGGTAGAAGCCGCCGTGCGCATCACACGCGTCGGTGACCTGCTTGGACCGGTTGCCCTTGGCGAGCATCACCTTGGAGCCGCCCGCCGCCTGGAACTGTGCGACATAGCTGTCCATGCGCCCGGCCGTCGTCGGGCCGAAGGAACCCGAGGCGTACCCCTCGGGCGTCTTCGCCGGACCCGCGTAGTACACCGGGTGGTCCTTCAGGTACTGCGGCATCTCCTCGCCCGCGTCCAGCCGCTCCTTGATCTTGGCGTGCGCGATGTCGCGCGCCACGACCAGCGGGCCGGTCAGCGAAAGGCGGGTCTTGACCGGGTACTTGGTCAGCTCGGCGAGGATGTCGTCCATCGGCCGGTTCAGATCGATCCTGACGACGTCACCCGCCTCGTCCAGGTGCTCGTCCGTGGTGTCCGGCAGGAAGCGCGCCGGGTCCTTCTCCAGCTGTTCCAGGAACACACCCTCGGCGGTGATCTTCGCGGTGGCCTGACGGTCCGCGGAACAGGACACGGCGATCGCGACGGGCAGCGAGGCACCGTGCCGGGGCAGCCGCACCACGCGCACGTCGTGGCAGAAGTACTTGCCGCCGAACTGCGCGCCGATCCCGATCTTCTGCGTCAGCTCGAAGACCTTCTCCTCCAGCTCCTTGTCGCGGAAGCCGTGACCTGTGGGAGAGCCCTCGGCGGGCAGCTCGTCCAGGTAGTGCGCGGAGGCGTACTTCGCGGTCTTCAGCGCGAACTCGGCCGACGTGCCGCCGACAACGATCGCCAGGTGGTACGGCGGGCAGGCCGCGGTTCCCAGCGAACGGATCTTCTCCTCCAGGAACTTCATCATGGAGGCCTCGTTCAGGACGGCCTTCGTCTCCTGGAAGAGGAACGACTTGTTGGCCGAGCCGCCGCCCTTCGCCATGAAGAGGAACTTGTAGGCGCCGCCGTCGGTGGCGTACAGCTCGATCTGGGCCGGGAGGTTCGAGCCGGTGTTCTTCTCCTCCCACATGGTGAGCGGAGCCATCTGCGAGTAGCGCAGGTTGAGCTTGGTGTACGCGTCGAAGATGCCGTGCGAGAGCGCCTCTTCGTCACCACCCGAAGTCAGCACGTTCTGCCCACGCTTGCCCATGACGATCGCGGTGCCGGTGTCCTGGCACATGGGGAGGACGCCCGCGGCGGCGATGTTGGCGTTCTTCAGCAGGTCGAGCGCCACGAACTTGTCGTTGGACGACGCCTCGGGGTCGTCGACGATCCGCCGCAGCTGTGCCAGGTGAGTGGGGCGCAGGTAGTGCGAGATGTCGTGCATCGCCTCGGCGGCCAGGGTGCGCAGCGCCTCCGGCTCGACCTTGAGGAACGTACGGCCGTCGGCCTCGAAGGTCGAGACACCCTCGGCGGTCACCAGCCGGTACGGCGTGGTGTCCTCTCCCAGAGGGAGCAGATCGGAGTACGCAAACTCTGGCATTACGGCCATTCCTCACTCGGCGACAGCGGCTGGCCTCCCTTGGGCAGCGCACCCACCAGGGTAGAACGTCGCAAGGGTGCCGAAGCTGTGAGGTAAGGCTCAGTTGAACGCACGCGGCCGCCCGGGGTGCGGCGGGCGCGACTCCCCGATCGGCCCGCCGTGCGCCCCGGGCCGCTCTTTCGGATCATGCCGGGCCCGGGGCCGGGCGCGCACATCTGCGGCGTTGTCGTCACTCCGCGGCGGGCCGTTCCCTGATCCGGCCCGATCCGACGGAGAGGCTCTAGTCGCGATCTATCGCGTTTGGGTACGCTTGGCCGGTGGACCTCGAAAAGCACCCCCAGCAGCCCGCCGCCCCGGCGCAATCCGCGCCCGCGGGTATCCGTGCCTCCGACGCGGACCGCGACCGGATCGCGGACATCCTGCGCGATGCCATGGCCGAGGGCCGGCTGACCGCCGAGGAGCATGCCGAGCGGGTCGACGCGGTCTACCGGGCCAAGACCGTCGGTGAACTCGAACCGCTGGTACGGGATCTGCCGACCCCCGGAGGGGGCGCCCTGCCGTCGTCCGCCGCACCGTACGCGTACGGCCCCGAGGCCCCCACCGGCCCGGCCGACAACCTGGTGGCGATCTTCAGCAGCTCCACCCGCAAGGGCCGTTGGCGGGTCGGAGGCCGTACGAACGCCTTCTCGCTCTTCGGCAGCGTGGAGATCGATCTGACCGAGGCGCTTTTCGGTCAGAGACTCACCGTCATCAACGCGACATCCATCTTCGGAAGTGTCGAGATCAAGGTGCCGGAGAACATCTCGCTGCGAGGCAGCGGGACGGGCGTCTTCGGTAATTTCGAAGTGGTCACACTGGAATCCGCAGACCCGGAAGCACCAGTGGTCATCGTCAACGGCTATTCGGTCTTCGGTAACGTCGAGGCGAAGCCGAAGCGCGGGAAACTGATTACGGATCTCCACAACAAGCTGCGCAAACACCTCGGCCACTGAACCACGGCAAGCCGCACCGGTCCGCACCGTGTCCAATCAGGCCAATTTTCCGATCGATCACCCTTTCACAGCCCGGAACTCGGTGCCACTCGGTGCATAGGCGCACGCACAGCGGGTAGGGACTGCTGCATCGTCTCTCGCTCGCGAAGCCGTCGTCAGGAGTAGACCGTGCTGCAACTGCCGCATCAGCCCCTGCAGGTCGCCGCCGTCCCCACCCAGCGCACCCCTGCTCGGGAGGACGAGGCCGGCCCCTGGCACTCGGAGGCGGTGTGCCGCCGGGACGAAGCCGGGCTGTTCTTCGCCCCGTCGAAGGAGCCGACTGCTGCCCGACTGTCACGAGAGGAGTCCGCGAAGCGGGTCTGTGCGCGCTGTCCGGTGATGATCGAGTGCCGGGAGCACGCCTTGGTGCAGCCCGAGCCGTACGGAGTGTGGGGCGGCCTCACCGCCGCCGAACGCCGTGTGGTGCTCGCCCGCCGCAGACGGCGCGAGATGGAGCTCAAGGCCGCGGCTTCGGCCGACCACATCGCCGCAGCCGGCTGACCGGAGCGGACCTGACCGGGGCGGAGCTGACCCCAGCGGACCGAAGGGGCCGCGCGGGACGCGACGAGCGACTCCATCGGGGCGGGGGCGTCGGCTCCCCCGGACGCGACGAGCCGCCCCTCACCCGCCGTCGACGCGGAGAGGCGCCCCCACCGCACATGGGGGGCGCCTCTTCACGTTCTCCCGGCCGGGCGAGGCCCGCTCAGGCGTGCCTCGCGCGGTCTACTTCGCGCGGTCGAAGTCGATCGCGCTGTAGGCACGCAGCTTCGACAGCCGGTGGGTCGAGTCGATCTTCCGGATCGTGCCGGACTTGGACCGCATCACGATCGACTCGGTGGTCGCCGTCTCGCTGCGGTACCGCACGCCGCGCATCAGCTCACCGTCCGTGATGCCGGTCGCGACGAAGAACACGTTGTCGCCGCTGACCAGGTCGTCCGTGGACAGCACCCGGTCCAGGTCGTGCCCGGCGTCCAGCGCGCGCTGCCGCTCGGCCTCGTCCTTCGGCCAGAGCTTGCCCTGGATGACACCGCCGAGGCACTTTATGGCGCACGCCGAGATGATGCCCTCGGGGGTGCCGCCGATGCCCATCAGCAGATCGACGCCGGTGCCTTCGCGGGCGGCCATGATCGAGCCGGCGACATCGCCGTCGGTGATGAACTTGATGCGGGCGCCGGTCTCCCGGATCTCCTTGACGATGCCCTCGTGGCGCGGGCGGTCCAGGACGACGACGGTGACGTCCTCGGGGGCGGAGTTCTTCGCCTTCGCGACCCGGCGGATGTTCACCGCCACCGGGGCGTTGATGTCGACGAAGTCGGCGGCCTCGGGGCCGGTGACCAGCTTGTCCATGTAGAAGACCGCGGACGGGTCGAACATGGAGCCGCGGTCGGCGGCGGCCAGTACGGCGATGGCGTTCGGCATGCCCTTGGCATTCAGGGTCGTGCCGTCGATCGGGTCCACGGCGATGTCGACCTCGGGCCCGGTGCCGTCACCGACCCGCTCGCCGTTGAACAGCATGGGGGCTTCGTCCTTCTCGCCCTCACCGATGACGACGACGCCGTTCATCGAGACGGTCGAGACGAGGGTACGCATGGCCTTCACGGCGGCGCCGTCGGCGCCGATCTTGTCGCCGCGGCCGACCCAGCGCCCGGCGGCCATGGCGGCGGCCTCGGTGACCCGGACCAGCTCCAGGGCCAGGTTGCGGTCGGGGGCCTCCGGGGAGACCTCTAGCTGGGACGGCAGATGATGCTCGGACATCGGAGCGCACCTTTCTGTACGACGACGACCGGAAGAGGGTGCTCTGACTCTATCGCCAGGTCGATAAAATGAGCAGACCGGGTCACTTATGAGCGGCAGGATGGGGCGGGTGCCGCGTCCTCCTGCCCCTCGGTCGGCCCCGTCGGACGTGATGCGACCATGGACCCGTGGCAAGCAAGCGAGGCAAGCAGACAGCGCGGGACATGATCCTGTCGATGGCGGTGATCTCCGCCGTCGCGGGGGTCGTTTACATTTTCGTCCCGCACGACGACAAGGCCAACCCGGTCAAGGCGGTCGACTACCGCGTGGAGCTCGTGACAGCCAGGCGTGCGGCCCCGTATCCGGTCGCTGCTCCGGCCGGTCTGTCCAAGGACTGGAAGCCGACCTCGGTCAGTTATGAGCGCCAGGCGGGCAACGGCTGGCACCTGGGCTTCCTCGACCCGGACGGCAAGTACGTCGCGGTGGAGCAGTCGACGTCCCCGGCGGAGAAGTACGTGTCCGAGGTGAGCCGGGACGCGCGGAACACCGGGCGCACGCAGCAGGTCGCCGGTGAGACGTGGCAGCACTGGGAGGGCCCGAAGTACGACGCCCTCGTGCGCCACGACAAGGGCGCGACCACGGTCGTCACCGGATCGGCGTCGACGGAGCGGCTGGCGGAGATGGCCGCCGCGCTCAGGACGTCCTGAGCCGCGAGCCGGACGGCCCCGCACACGGGCGTACGGAGAAGGGCCCCGGAGCACATGCTCCGGGGCCCTTCTCCGTACGGCTGGAATGCCTCAGACGGTCGTGATGACCTCGTCGTAGGCGAGACGCGGCAGGCGCGGGAACCAGGCGTCCTCGCCCGGCTTGCCGATGTTGACGACCATCAGCAGGCTGTGGTCGCCGTCCAGGAACTCCTTCTCGATGCCCGCGGCGTCGAAGCCGGTCATCGGGCCGGCGGCCAGGCCGGCGGCGCGGACGCCGATGATGAAGTACGCGGCCTGCAGGGCGGCGTTCAGCGCGGCGGACGACTCGCGGACCGGGCGCTCGGAGAAGAACGCGTCCTTGGCCTGCGGGAAGTGCGGCATCAGGGCCGGGAGCTCGTCGTGGAACTCGTTGTCGGCGGCCAGGATCGCGACCAGCGGAGCGGTGGAGGTCTTCGGCTGGTTGCCCTCGGCCATGTGCTTCACGAGGCGCGCGCGGGCGTCGTCGGAGCGGACCAGGACGACGCGCAGCGGCGACTGGTTGAAGGCGGTCGGGCCGTACTTGACCAGGTCGTAGATCGCCTGGACCTGCTCCTCGGAGACCGGCTCGTCGGTGAAGGTGTTGGCGGTGCGGGCCTCACGGAAGAGGAGGTCCTGGGCAGCGGGGTCAAGAACGAGGGACATCTTGCGAATTACCTTCCGGACGAATACGGATCAAGCGATACGGCGACCGTAACGGAGAGGTAGGTTAACGTTCAACTAAAACCTGACCTGAGTGACCCACTCCACAATCGTGTGCGAAGTGCGCCCGGCCGCCCCGACTTCTGACGAGGCGCACAACCACCGGGCGCGCCGGAACTATTCCGGGACCGGGCTCAGCCCGCGTCGCCCTGCCCGTCCGGCTGCTCCTTCCCGGGCTGGGCGAGCGCCTCGTCCAGCCGGGCCCGGGCACCCTGCAGCCAGTGCCGGCACACCTTGGCCAGCTCCTCGCCGCGCTCCCACAGCGCGAGCGACTCCTCCAGCGTCGTGCCGCCCGCCTCCAGGCGCCGCACGACCTCGATCAGCTCGTCCCGCGCCTGCTCGTACCCGAGCGTGTCCGTGGCGGCAGGTGCCGTTGTCGCGTCGTCCGTCATGTGATCCACCCTATGTGTGAGGTACGACAACCAGGTCCGAGCCGAAACGGCGGGGCGGCGCGTACGTCATTCGGCCACCCGCACGGTGAACTCGCCCTCCGACACCCGCGCCCGCAGCTCGTCGCCCGGCGCCCCGGCGTCGGCCGGAGAGCGGACCACATGACCGTCCGGCCGCTGCAGCACCGCGTACCCGCGCTCCAGCGTCGCCGCTGGCGACAGCGCGACGACCCGCGCCCGGGTGTGGGCGAGCTCCGAGTCCGCCCGGTCCAGCAGATGGCCCAGCACCCGGCGGCTCCGCCCGGTCAGCGCGTCGACCTCCGCCGCACGCTCGTCCACCATCCGCTGCGGCTGCTGCATGGAGGGCCGGCCGAGCGCGTGGGCCAGTCCCCGCTCCTCCCGGTCGAGCAGCCCTCGTACGGTCCGCAGGGCCCGGTCCCGCAGCTGCTGCACCCGGTCCAGCTCCTCGCCCACGTCCGGCACGACCTTCTTCGCCGCGTCCGTCGGCGTGGACGCCCGCAGATCCGCGACCAGGTCGAGCAGCGGGGAGTCCGGTTCGTGTCCGATCGCGGACACCACCGGCTTGCGGCACTCGGCGACCGTACGGATGAGCTGCTCGTCCGAGAAAGGCAGCAGGTCCTCCACGCTGCCGCCGCCGCGCGCCACGATGATCACATCGACATCGGGCAGGTTGTCCAGCTCCTTCACCGCCTGGACCACCTGGTTCACCGCGTGCACACCCTGCACCGCGGTGTTGCGCACCTCGAAACGGACCGCGGGCCAGCGCCGCCGTGCGTTCTCCAGCACGTCGCGCTCGGCCGCCGACGCCCGACCGCACACCAGACCGATCAGCTGCGGCAGGAACGGCAGCGGCTTCTTCCGGTCCAGGGCGAAGAGCCCCTCCGCGGCCAGGGACTTCTTCAGCTGCTCCAGCCGGACCAGCAGTTCGCCGATGCCGACCGGCCGTATCTCGGTGGCCCGCAGGGACAGCTGGCCGCGGGGCGCGTACCACTCGGGCTTGGCGAGGACGACGACCCGGGCACCCTCCGTCACCACATCCGCGATTCGGTCGAAGACCTGACGGAAGCAGGTCACGCTCACGGAGATGTCGTGCGACGGGTCGCGCAGCGTCAGGAACACGACCCCGGCACCCGGCCGCCGCGACAACTGCGTGATCTGCCCCTCGACCCAGACGGCGCCGAGCCGGTCGATCCATCCCCCGATCAGCCGTGACACCTCGCCGACGGGCAGCGGAGCTTCCGCGGACGTATTGAGAGCCATGCGAGCGAGCGTATCCGCCGTCACGGACAACGAGGCAGCCCGACGACACGCGAGAGAGCCCTTCCGGCCGCCCCCACTGCAGGGAGTGGGCTCCCTGCCGTGGGGGCGGCCGTCATGCAGCCGGTTGCCGCCCCCACTGCAACGCCAGGACGACGATCCCCACCGCCAGCCAGAAGACCCCCACCACCTGAGCGCTCGCCGTCGCCTCCGCGATCACCGCGACCAGCACCCCCGCACCCACCACCGGCACCAGCACGTGCCGCCACCAGCTGGGCGGCCCGTCCATCCGGCGTACGGCGAACCAGCCGATCACCGACGCGTGCAGCAGTACGAACGCCGTCAGCGCACCGATGTCGACGACCGACACCAGACGGTCGAGGCCGTCGGCGCGCCGGGCCGCCCAGACCGCCGCCACCAGCGTCACGCCCGCGGCGATCAGGATCGCGGTCCGCGGTACCCCGGACCGCGGGTCGACCCGGGCCAGGATCGAGGGCAGCCGCTGCTCCCTGGCCATCGCGAACAGCAGCCGCCCCGCCGCCGCCTGCCCGGCCAGCGCCGCGAACGCCGCCCCGATCGCCTTGCTGACCGCCACCAGATCGTGCAGCCAGGCGCCGACGGCGAAGTCCACCGTGTCGTAGAAGGCGGACCCTTGCCTGGCCGGATGGGCGGCCAGCTCCGCCGACGTCATCGGCTCCAGCAGGGACGCCAGATAGCCCTGCGCCACGAACAGCACCCCCGCGATCACCAGACAGAACAGCACCGCCCGCGCCACCTTCTCCGAGCCCCCGGTGGCCTCCTCCGCGAACGAGGCGATGGCGTCGAAGCCCAGGTACGAGAGCACGGCCACCGACACCGCGCCCAGCACCGCCGACGTCGAGAAGCCGGAGTCCCCGGTGAACGGCGTCCACCAGCCGCGTTGCGCCCCGTCCCGCACGAGCACGACCACCGCCGAGACCAGGAACACCCCCAGCACCGCGATCTCCATCGCCAGCACCGCGAAGCCGACCCGGGCGGCAGCCCGCACCCCCCACAGGTTGAGCAGCGTGGTGACGACCACCGCGAGCGCCGTCCAGACCCACCGCGACACCGACGGCACCAGCGAGTTCATCGCGATCCCGGAGAAGAGATAGGCGACCGCCGGGATCAGCAGATAGTCCAGCATCGCCATCCACCCGGCGATGAACCCGGGCCCCTCCCCGAGCCCCTTGCGCGCATACGCGAAGACCGAACCGGCCAGCGGCGCGACCCGCACCATCTGGGCGTAACTGAAAGCGGTGAACGCCATGACGACGGTCGCCGCGACGTACACGAGCGCGACCGCACCGTCCGATTTCGCGTCGAGCGTGCCGAAGATGCCGACAGGCGCCATGGGCGCGATGAACAGCAGCCCGTACACCACCAGATCCCGGAACCCGAGCGTCCGGTGCAGTCCCGCCCTGTCCGTACCGCTGCCGGCCATGAGCCCTCCGTAGATCGCGCGGACACAGTCGCGTACGGGGCGTACGTGGCGTACGTCGCGTATGGGCAAGTCTCCCGACCCGGCTGATCCCGCGCCTGTTCGGCACGGCCTTACGATGGGACGCATGACTGCTACGCCCAGCCCGTCACCCGCCACCGACCCGAGTGCGGGCGCCACACGCCGCGTCCTGCTCGCCGCGCCACGTGGCTACTGCGCGGGCGTGGACCGTGCCGTGATCGCCGTCGAGAAGGCCCTGGAGCAGTACGGGGCCCCGATCTACGTCCGCCACGAGATCGTGCACAACAAGTACGTCGTGCAGACGCTGGAGAAGAAGGGCGCGATCTTCGTCGACGTCACCGCGGAGGTCCCCGAGGGCTCCATCGTGATGTTCTCCGCGCACGGCGTCGCACCGACCGTCCACGCCGAGGCCGCCGAGCGCAAGCTCGCCACGATCGACGCGACGTGCCCGCTGGTCACCAAGGTCCACAAGGAAGCGGTCCGGTTCGCCAAGGAGGACTACGACATCCTCCTGATCGGCCACGAGGGCCACGAGGAAGTCATCGGCACGAGCGGCGAGGCGCCCGACCACATCACCCTGGTCGACGGCCCCGAGGACGTCGCCCATGTCTCCGTGCGCGACGAGTCGAAGGTCGTCTGGCTCTCCCAGACCACGCTCTCGGTCGACGAGACGATGGAGACGGTGGACGCGCTGAAGGAGAAGTTCCCGCAGCTCCTCTCGCCGCCGAGCGACGACATCTGCTACGCCACGCAGAACCGCCAGATCGCGGTGAAGAAGCTGGCCGAGGACGCCGAGCTGGTCATCGTCGTCGGCTCCAAGAACTCCTCGAACTCGATCCGCATGGTCGAGGTCGCCCTCGACGCGGGCGCCCCCGCCGCCCATCTGGTGGACTTCGCGCACGAGATCGACGAGGCCTGGCTGGAGGGCGTCACCACGGTCGGCCTCACCTCCGGCGCCTCCGTCCCCGACGTGCTGGTCGACGGCGTACTGGAGTGGCTGGCCGAGCGTGGCTACGCAGACGTGGAGACGGTGAAGACGGCCGACGAGTCGATCACCTTCTCGCTGCCCAAGGAGCTCCGCCGGGACCTGCGCGCCGAGGCTGAAGCGCTCTCCGCGAAGTAACGACCTGGTGCAGGAGGCCGCGCACATGGGTGGGGCGGCCTCTCACCCCGTGCGTCACCCCCCGGGGTGCGGGCCCGTGCCCCGGGAAGTGGGGCGCGGTGCGGCGCGGGCCCGTACCGTGGGTCGCATGCAGATCTTCGGCGTGGACATCGGCGGATCCGGGATCAAGGGTGCTCCCGTGGACCTGGACCGCGGAGACCTGGCGCAGGAGCGCCACAAAGTACTGACACCGCACCCGGCCACGCCCGAGGTCGTGGCCGACAGCGTGGCCGAGGTGGTCGGCCACTTCGACTGGTCGGGACCGGTCGGCATCACCTTCCCGGGCGTAGTCACCAGCGGTGTCACCCGCACAGCGGCCAATGTCGACAAGGGCTGGATCGACACCGACGCCCGTACCCTCCTCAGTAACAAGCTGAGCCTTCCGGTGACCGTCCTCAACGACGCCGACGCGGCGGGAATCGCCGAGATGACGTTCGGCGCCGGGCGCGGCCGCAAGGGGACCGTGATCATGCTGACGTTCGGTACGGGGATCGGCAGCGCTGTCTTCATCGACGGGCAGCTCGTGCCCAACACCGAACTCGGCCATCTGGAGCTGAACGGACACGACGCCGAGAAGCACGCCTCCACGAAGGTCAAGGAGGACGAGGACCTGAGCTGGCACCACTGGGCGCACCGGGTGCAGAGGTACCTGACCCACGTGGAGATGCTGTTCTCGCCCGAGCTCTTCATCATCGGCGGCGGAGTCAGCCGCAAGGCGGACAAGTTCCTGCCGTTGATCGACCACGTACGGGCCGAGATGATCCCCGCGGAGCTGCAGAACAACGCGGGCATCGTCGGCGCGGCCATGGCCGCGGCAGGCAGCTGACCGGGGGAGCTAACCCTTCGGACGCCGGGTGGACCGTGCCGTCCGCGCGGCCAGCAGCATCCGCCGCCGGCGCTGCCGCATCAGCCGGACCTTGCGCACGGTGGCGATGAGCCCCGCGACGAGCGTGCCGCCGTACAGCCAGCCGGCATGGACGGCGAGTGCGGTGACGACCGCCATCGTCTGCCCGCCGAAGCCGCCCGTTCCGCCGGAGATCGGAATCACACCGACGGCGAACGCGATCGGCACGCTGATCGGTGCGGTCACCAGATCCGCCGGCCGCACCCACAGTGCGGTCAGCGCGCTGACCGGCAGGAACAGCACCCCGTACACCACCGGCGAACCGTCGAACAGCAGCCAGTCGAGGCAGGCCAGCGAGAACATGACGGCGGCGGCGAACAATCCGGCACCGATGCCGGTGAGCCGAGGACTGGGCAGCCGGCGCAGCGCGAGCACGGCGGGCGGCACCGGGCGTGCCCGGGGGCGGGGCGAGCCCACAGTCCGATAGACGGCGTCGGCCTCGTCGAGGGTGCCCTGCGGGGACAGCGGGGGCTGCTGAGGCGACTGCCGGTGCCGAGGGGGACGTGTTCTGGGCTGCTCCACCGGGACAACGTAGGTCGCGAAGCGGGAGGACAGAGGCGTGGGACACGCCCTTTGGGTGACCTTGGCGATGAGTTCGATGCCACCTGGCCGAACGGGAACCGGATCGGCTCGGGCCGGATCTGTGATTACCCGCTTGCCCCCGCCCGTAAACTGGAGAATCGGCCCATCCATCCTTACTGCAGGAAGTCGCCAACGTGTCGCTCACGATCGGAATCGTCGGTCTGCCGAATGTCGGCAAGTCGACCCTGTTCAACGCCCTGACCAAGAACGACGTGCTGGCGGCCAACTACCCGTTCGCCACGATCGAGCCGAACGTCGGCGTGGTCGGTGTCCCCGACGCGCGCCTGAGCAAGCTCGCGGAGATCTTCAACTCCCAGAAGCTGCTCCCGGCCACCGTCGACTTCGTGGACATCGCCGGCATCGTGCGCGGCGCGAGCGAGGGCGAGGGCCTCGGCAACAAGTTCCTCGCGAACATCCGCGAGTCCGACGCCATCTGCCAGGTCATCCGTGCCTTCAAGGACGAGAACGTCGTCCACGTCGACGGCAAGGTCTCGCCCAAGGACGACATCGAGACGATCAACACCGAGCTGATCCTCGCCGACCTCCAGTCCATCGAGAAGGCCGTCCCGCGCCTCACCAAGGAGTCCCGCCTCCAGAAGGAGAAGGTCGCGGTCCTCGCCACGGTCGAGGAGGCCCAGAAGATCCTGGAGTCCGGCCAGACCCTCTTCGCCGCGGGCATCACGGCAGGCACCGAGAAGGGCAAGCTCCTCCACGAGCTGCACCTCCTCACCACCAAGCCCTTCCTCTACGTCTTCAACGTCGACGAGGACGAGCTGGTCGACGAGGACTTCAAGAACGAACAGCGCGCCCTGGTCGCCCCCGCCGAGGCGATCTTCCTCAACGCGAAGATCGAGTCCGAGCTCATCGAACTCGACGACGACGAGGCCCTCGAACTCCTCCAGTCCATGGGCCAGGAAGAGCCCGGCCTGGCCACCCTCGGCCGCGTCGGCTTCGACACCCTGGGCCTCCAGACCTACCTCACGGCAGGTCCGAAGGAAACCCGCGCCTGGACGATCAAGAAGGGTGCCACGGCCCCCGAGGCGGCCGGTGTCATCCACACCGACTTCCAGAAGGGCTTCATCAAGGCGGAGATCATCTCCTTCGAGGACCTGGTCGAGACGGGCTCGGTCGCCGAGGCCCGCGCGAAGGGCAAGGCCCGCATGGAGGGCAAGGAGTACGTGATGCAGGACGGCGACGTGGTGGAGTTCCGCTTCAACGTGTAGCGGACGCCTTACCGGCACGTCGCTGATCTGGCAAACATACAGGTCAAAAGGGGTCCGACTCTTCGGAGTCGGGCCCCTGGTTTTATCCCGTGCTGGGATGGTGCTGGGAAACCTGGCCCCTCGTCACCTGTCATCACCCCTGCTCATCCCTGCCGTGCTGGGATCGTGCTGGGACGGCGGCCAGCTCCCGTGCTGAGTCGCGGACCGTGCGGTGCGCGACGAGAGGGGGTGGGCGGGGCGGGCGACTCTTCCCCGGGTGGCTCCCCGCGCGGGTGGCGGGAGCGTGGGCCGTCGCGCTTTTCCTACTCGTTTGACACACTGGGGGGTATGGCTGAGACGACGTACAGCATCGGGGAAGGGCCGGCGACGCGGGTGAGCCTGTCGCTGCCGGAGGGGACCGCGGAGGCGATCCGCGCGCGGGTGGGCAAGCGGGAGTTCTCCGCATTCATCGCCGCGGCGGTCGAGCGTGAGCTGCGCGGGCAGGTGCTGGACGAGTATCTGGCGGACTACGAGAACCGCAAGGGGCCGGTCTCCGAGCAGGCCCGTCAGCGGGCGCGGCAGGTCTTCGACGAGGTGTTCGCCGAGGAGGCCGAGTGGCCCGCCGCAAGCTGAGTCACGAGGGGACGCTGGTCCTCGACAGCGAGGGGCTCTCGAAGCTGCTCGCCGACGACGAGCAGGTGGTGGCTCTTGTTGCTGAGGCGCGCTCGCGCGGTATGGAGGTCGTGATCAGTGCGCTCACCATCATCGAGGCCGTCCACGCCCGTACGAACAAGTCTCGCCTGAACTGGGTGCTCTCCGGACTGCGCGTAGTCCCGGTGGGCGACGAGGAGGCGAGGGCGGCCTCGAAGCTGCTGATGGATGCCGGCTTGCACGGGCACAAGTACGCGATCGATGCGGCGGTCGCCGAGGCCGCGCTGCGACAGCACCGCCCCGTGGTCATGTTGACCTCCGATATCGACGACATGACGAAGCTCTGCGGCGATCGCGTCCGGCTCGTGGCGGTGTGATTTCCCGCGGTCGAGGGCGGCGCGGGCGGATCGGGCCGGATCCAGCGCGGCCGACGCGGGTGCCGGCCAGGTCGGGGTCCTCGCAGATGGCCTGGGTGCCGGCCATGCCGTCCGTGCCGCGCTGCGGATGTCCATGAGGACGATGCCAGGCTGTTGGGCGCGGGCGAGTTCGACGGCTTCGCGCCTGTCGGCGGCCTCGCCGACCGGCTGGTCTCGTGCTCCTCCCGGCCGGTGAGACGTTCCGGCGTACTCCGATCCCCGGAGCTGGGGTGCTGCGGCCGATGTGGGACATCGGCCACCGGAGGGAGGACGGGGCGTCCGACCTGGACATCGCCCGCGTGTGGGTCGAGTTCGCTCCCGACCTTGCGCCCGGCGCTCGGGCTCCAGTGCGCCTCCTGCCCCTGACACCCGCGCGGTGGAGGCACCTCGTCCCTGGCGACCGGATCACGCTGTACGAGACTGCGGTGGCCGGCGGGACGGCGTCGATCCTGGAGGCGCACCCTCCAGAGGATGGGGAGAATGTGAGATGACTCGTACGACGCCTGCCCGGCCGGTGGACGTGGAGGCCGTCTTTCCGGAGTTGAGTGGGCACGCCTTGACGACCACTCGTCTTCACCCGAGGCGGGGGAACCCTTCCATCCATGACAGCTCGGTCGGCGGGCCGTTGCTGTGGCCGGAGGATGAGCCTTGGCCCGTGTGTGCTGAGGTGCATCGCAAGGACCGCGGAGAGCTGCTGGCCCATGTACGCGAAGCGCGGCGCATGCGTGATGACTTCCGTCGACGTGGAACGGATCCCGATGACGAAGAACGCGAACGCTGGGAGGCGTTGGAGAAGCGGGGGCGGTACGCGCCCGACGTCCGGCCTGAGGATCCGATTCCGCTGCTCGCGGTGGGGCAGTTCTACGCTCGTGGCATTCCGGGTCTGGAAGCGCCCTCCGGGTGCGATCTGCTGCAGGTGCTGTGGTGTCCCTTCGAACGGCACGACGGTCATCAGGTCCATCTGCGGCTGGTCTGGCGGTCTACGGCTGATGTGAGCAAGCCTTTGGCGGTGCTGCCGGAGTTTCCGGTGGTCGGCCGTGAGGGCTATGTGCCGTCGCCGTGTGTCGTGCATCCGGAGACCGTGCGCGAGCATCAGTACGTCGAGCTGCTGCCGGCGGATCTGCAGGCGAAGGTCGATCGATGGACGAACTGGGATGACGAGGATGCCCCGGATTACCAGTCGGATCTTTCCGTGGCGCCAGGCTGGAAGATCGGCGGGTTCGTCGCGTGGAACGTGACCGGGCCGGGGGAGGTGCCCGCGCACTGCGGCCGGTCGATGCGGCTGTTGCTCACTGTCGCCACCCATGAATGGGACGGCGGGAATCGCAGCTGGGTGCCGGTTGAGGATCAGCGAAGTGCCGGGATCAGGGGGGCGAACATCCCGACCGATATTTCAGTTTCGCGTTGGGGGAAGATGTACGTTTTCGTCTGCGTCGAAGACGCGTCCCACCCTCATTGGATCATGACTCAGTAATGCCGCTCTCGGCCGTCGGAGGCCAACGCATGCCAACGGAGAAACCCTTGGTCAGAGCCCTGGATGGGGCTCCGCCGCAGGTCAGGATCGCTGGGCAGACATTCCGCTTCAATGTGTAGCGGGTGACATGGCACCACATCGCCGATCTGGTAAACGCGCAGGTCAAGAGGGGGCCGACTCTTCGGAGTCGGGCCCTGGTTTTTCCCCGTACTGGGATGGTGCTGGGAAATCTGATTCCTCGTCACCCGTCATCACCCCTGCTCACCACTACCGTGCTGGGTTGGTGGGGATGCTGCGGTGCATCACACGGCGCCCAGGGCGCCACAGCGGAAGATGCGGCGGTCCATGGGATTGCCCCGCAGGATCGCCTCGCGCAGATCCTGCAGCTCGCGGCTCAGATCCAACCCCAGCCGCGCGGTCATTCGTGCTCGCGCCGAGGACAGCACTCGCAGCGCATCCGCGCGACGGCCGCACTCGTAGAGCGTGGCCGCACGGAAGGCCAAGAACATCTCGTGTTCCGGATGGTCCTCGGTGAGCCGCGCGAGCTCCGCGGCAAGCGACCAGTAGTTACGCAGCTTGAACTCCGCCGCGACACGCAGCAGTTGTGCCGAGATCAGCAGTTCGTCGAAAGCGGTGCCGACACCTCGGCGTGTCCGCTCGGATGCGACGTCCTCCAGCACCGCCCCCCGCCACTCGGCCAGGGCGGACGAGGCGAGCCGTGAAACCTCCTGCGGCTCGGTGCCCCGCTGAGCCCGGTTGACCAGCTGAGTGAAGCGGTGCAGATCCACCAGCTGCGGATCGCCGGTCAGGGCGTACGTCGAACCGCTCCGCACCAGCCGCACCGACCCGTCGCACCCGCCCTGGCGAAGGCTCGCCCGCAGCCGGCAGACATGCACATACAGATCGGTCCGGGACGGCGGTCGTTCGTCCTCGTCCGACAGCAGATCGATCAGCCGGTCCATCGGGAGCGACCGGCCCATCTCCAGCAGGAGTAAACCCAGCAGCAGACGCTCGCGGCGGCGACCGATGGCTCTGGGGCGTCCGTCGACGGACCACTCAACTCTGCCGAGCACTCGAAAATGCGACCCCGTGGCAAGCATGGCGGCCATCATGCTCAGCTCGTCATGTTCCTGGCAAGGTCTTGGCATCCTTCCGACAGGCCTCATCTATCACACTGCTCCCCCGTGCAACCGGCCAGGGGGTCGCAACTTGCCTTACGTCATTGCGGGTCTGGTGCTCGTCGGAGCCGTCGCCCTGCTCAACCTCGTCCTGCTCATGGTCATCATGCGTCGCTGGCAGGAGCTCGAAGTCGTACGCAGACGCGACGACTTCGCAGATCAGAGGCCACAACCCGGAGACGGACTCCCGGACTTCACCGCCACCGCGCTCAGCGGCCGGACCCTGACCCAGGACGACTTCCGCTCCGGGGAGCTGCTGCTGGGCGTCTTCTCCCACGACTGCCCGTCCTGCACCGACAGCCTCCCCGACTTCGCCGAACGGGCCGGCCGGACCCGGTCGGCAGGCGGCCGGGTCCTGGCCCTGGTGATCGGCGCCGAAGCCGGCGAGAGCAGCCTGACCGCCCAACTCGTCGGGCCGGCGGACGAGGTGGTACCGGGGCCCGAGGCATCACCACTGTTCCGCGCTCTGCGCGTCCCCGCCTTCCCCACGATCCTCAGCTACCAGGACGGCGTTGTCGCCGCTCCCTCCGCCGCCGGCCGCGAACCGGTACCGGCGGCCTCCTGAACCCCGGTGCGACCGCGGACCGCGGTCGCACCGCGGAGTACGCACATCCCATCCACACAGGAAGAGGAGAATCATGCGCACACTCAAGGCCGGTGCGAGTCGCCTGATCGAGCGGATTCTGCCCAAGGCCGAGGCCGAGGCAGGCTGCGCGCCGGACTGCTGGACCGAGTGGAGCACCAGCGCCCAGCGGTGCCGCCGCTGTTGCTACACGGGCGCGTGCGGGGTCAGCTGCGGCAGCTGGAGCTACTGCTGAACAACCACGGGGCGGGCCGCGCGCGGCCCGCCCCGTGTCCGCCGGCCCAGGACCCATTCTTTCGGAGTCACCCTTGTCCGACCTGCTGCTCGTCTGCCGCCTGACCCTGATCTGCGTGCTGGCCGTGGCCGGCCTCGCCAAGCTGCGCGACCGTCGCCGATTCGCCACGGCACTGGGCGACCTCACCTACCTACCGGCAGCCGCCCGGCCGGCTCTCGCCGTCCTGGTGCCCGCGGCCGAGCTCCTCGCCGCCGTGCTCCTCGCCCTGCCTCGGACGCTCACCGCGGGCCTGGCCGTCGCCGCCGCCCTGTGCGCGGCATTCAGCGCCGTCGCCGTCACCGCCATGCGGCGCCGCAGCTCCGCCGGCTGCCCCTGCTTCGGCAGCAGGACCACTGTGCCCATGGGCCCCTGGCATGTCGCCCGCAACGCCGCACTCACTGTGCTCGCCCTCCTCGGTGGCACCATCGCCCTCACCCACGGCACCACCACTCCCGTCAGCGCCCCTGCACTCGCGCTCGCCGTTGCCATCGCCGGCTATCTCACCGCGTTCGCCGTCTTCACCGACGACCTCGCCTTCTTCTTCTCCGCCCGCACCGGCCGACGCTGAAAGGACGATCACAGAGTGAGCTACGCCATCACCGGCCTCGCCCTTCTCGCCGCGGTCACCCTCGTCAACGCCCTCCTCACCTTCGCGGTCACCAAACGCTGGCGCGCCGCGATGGCCGCCCCCGCCCCGGCCGCCGCGGCCTCGGGCCCTCCGGCCCTTGCCGTACACGAAGGTGACCACATCCCCGCTTTCACCTTGCACACCCCCCGAGGCGAGGTCGGCGAATCGACGCTGGCCGGCCACCCCGCCCTCATCTGTTTCCTCCGCCCCGACTGCGGGCCCACCAGGGAAAGCCTCCCCGAGATCCAACGGTGGGCCGAGGCGAACACCCCGTCGGGCGCGCATCTCGTCGTCGTCATCAACGGACAGCCCACCGAAGCCGGCCCCCTGCTCGAAGCAGTCGGCCCGCTCACCGAACTCACCGCCACCGAACCCTCGAACGGTCCCGTCGCCGGCGCCTTCGGCGTACGCCACCACCCCACCTTCGTCCTCCTCGACGCCGACGGGACCATCACCGAGACAGGCATCGGCCAAGGTTCCCTGCCCGCGCTCAACCTCCTCACCGCATGAGCGGGCAGTTCACCTCCCGCACGGCCGAATTCCTGCGGGGTCTCACCGCCGTACTCGCTCTCACGCTGCGGTCCTGCCCCGGGGCCCTCGCCGTCCGCATCGCCACCGTCGTCATCGCGGGTACAGCCCCCGTGGCCGCCTCCTGGCTGCTCAAGTACGTGGTCGACAGCCTCACCGCGGATGAGTTCCGCGCCTCGGACCTCAACTGGGCCGCGGCCGGCATCGGCCTGCTCACCGTTCTCCTCGCTGCCGCCTCAGCCATCTCCTCCTACGCTGACGGCCGCATCCGCCGCGCCACCTCCACCCGGGCCCAGAGCGACCTGCTCACGGCCGTCAACCGGCTCAGCGGGCTGTCCAAGCTCGAACAGCCCGCCTTCCACGACCGCGTCCAACTCGCCATCCAAAGCGCGCAGGGGGCCGAGCGACTCGTCGGTGCGGCACTCCAGGGCGCCCAGGGAGTCCTCACCCTGGCGGGCTTCCTGGGAAGTCTTCTGCTCATCAGCCCCACCCTGGCCGCCGTCCTTGTCGCCGCGGCCGTTCCGGCCCTCTTCGCCCACCTGGCCAACAGCCGCCATCGCGCGGACATGTTCTGGCGCACCAGCAACCTCGCCCGCCGCCAGATCTTCTACCGAGGGCTCCTCACCGACACTCAAGCGGCGAAAGAGATCCGCCTCTACGGCCTCGGCGGCTACTTCGCGCAGCGCATGCGTACCGATCTCGACAGCATCAACCAGCAGGAGGAACGCCTCGACCGCCGCCTCGCCACCCACGAGAC
This sequence comes from Streptomyces sp. NBC_01669, assembly GCF_026339735.1. Classification (GTDB taxonomy): domain Bacteria; phylum Actinomycetota; class Actinomycetes; order Streptomycetales; family Streptomycetaceae; genus Streptomyces; species Streptomyces yanii. Next base: position 3,521,514 of record NZ_JAPEQG010000001.1, on the reverse strand, counting down.
GGCCCTCGCTGTCCTCGGAGCCGGCGTCTCCACCGGCGCACTCGTCTGGGGCGTGCACCAGGCAGCCACCCACGCCCTCACCGCCGGTGACGTGTCCCTCCTCGTCGCCGCCCTCGCCGGCATGCAGACGGCACTCGTCGGCCTGGTGGGGTGCATCGCCCAAAGCCACCAGACGGCCCTGCTGTTCAGCCACTACCTGCATGTCACCGAGGTCCGGGACGACCTCCCCGCCCCGGCCGCCCCGATCGCCCCACCGCCCCTGAGTCACGGCGTCGAACTCCGGGACGTCTGGTTCCGCTACACCGACGACGGACCGTGGATCCTCCGCGGAATCAGCCTGACCATCCCGCACGGCACCAGCCTGGCCGTCGTCGGTCTCAACGGCGCCGGCAAGAGCACCCTTGTCAAACTGCTGTGCCGCCTCTACGACCCGCAGCGGGGCAGCATCCACTGGGACGGCATCGACCTCAAGGACTTCCCTGCGGACCAGCTGCGCCGGCGAGTCAGCGTTGTCTTCCAGGACCCGATGGAGTACGACCTCACCGCCGGGGAGAACATCGGTCTCGGTGACCTCGGCTCGCTCCACGACCATGGGCGCATCCACGCCGCCGCCGCCGACGCGGACATCCACACCGCCCTCGCCCGCCTCCCACAGGGGTACGACACCATGCTCAGCCGGATGTTCTTCCCCGACGACACCGCAGACACCAGCCCTGGTGTCCAGCTGTCGGGCGGCCAGTGGCAGCGCCTCGCGCTCGCCCGGGCCCTGATGCGTTCCGAACGGGATCTCATGATCCTCGACGAACCCAGCACCGGCCTCGACGCGGTCGCCGAACGCCACGTCCACGACCGGCTCACCTCACTGCGCCAGGGCGCGACGAGCATTCTCGTCTCCCACCGCCTCAACACCGTCCGCGCCGCAGACGCCATCGTCGTCATCGCCGACGGAACCGTGCAGGAGACAGGCACCCACGAACAGCTCATGACCGCCCACGGCACCTATGCCGAGCTCTTCACCACGCAAGCCGAAGGCTACGAGGAGACCGTCCGGTGACCCCCGCAGCCCCGGTGCTCCTCGCCCTCGCAGGACTCCTCGTCCTCGCCGCAGCCCTGTTGCTGGCGCGTGGGCGGCTGGTGGCTGTGACCGTCCGCGGACACAGCATGTCGCCGACCCTCATGCCCGGCGACCGGATCCTCATGCTCCGTGGAAGACGCCGTGTCGCCACGGGCCGGGTGGCCGTCGTCGTCGCACCCCACCCCGAGCACGGCTGGCACTACCCCACGGGCACCACGCCCGACTCGTGGTACGTCAAACGCATCGTCGCCGTCGCCGGGGAGCCCGTACCGCACTGGGCCGGCCGATGCCCCGGTACCCATGTGCCGCCGGGCATGCTCGTCCTCCTGGGCGAGAAGCCGGGCTCGATGGACTCCAAACAGTTGGGCTACTGCCCCGAGGACAAGCTCATCGGAACTGTCCTGCTCCGCCTGCGGGCCGCTGCGGCTTCCGGTGCACCTTCTTCGCTGCCTTCTTGAGGCAGGGACGTACCGTGCTGGGATGGCCCGCGTCGGAACGACATCTGTGCAGGGGGCAGCTCTGTGCTCGGTATTCCGGTTCAACGTGTGACCGGTTCGGCACCGCACGTCCGATGTGCAGGTCGGAAAGGGTCGGGCTCTGTGGAGCCCGACCCTTTCCGTGTTCCGTGCTGACGTGGTGCTGACGTTCATGTCCGCCGGTCAGGAAGGCGCGCCGGCCAGGACGTCCACCTTGCCGGTATCGAGCGAGTAGTAGGCGCCGACCACGGCAAGCGCGCCTTTTGCCACGAGTGGGGCGAGGTCGCGGTTGGAGCGCAGGTCGGCCGCGGTCAGCGTGACCTGGGCGCGGGCCATGGTCTCGACGGGGTCGGTACCCCCCTCCCGGACTGCCTGCTCGTACGCCGGCCGCAGTGCCCTGGCGATCGCCTCCAGGTTTCCTGGCAGCGGTTTGCCGTCACGGATGGACTTGTACGCCGCTCCGACGGCGCCGCAACGCTGATGCCCGAGGACGACGATGAGCGGAGTGCCACTCGTCATGGGCCCGTACTCCACGGAACCCGTGACCACGGGGCCGACCGCCTCCCCGCCGGTGCGCATCACGTAAAGGTCACCCAGCCCGGTGTCGAAGAGGAGTTCAGGCGGCACCCGGGAGTCGATGCACGAGAGGATCGCCCCGAAGGGTTCCTGCGCCTGGGCCACGAGCTGGCGCCGGTCCGGATCCCGGTCGGGATGTCGAAGTTCTCCGCTCACCCAGCGCTTATTGCCGTCCATCAGTCTTGCGAATGCTCCGGCGGGTGTGGTCGGCCGCGCTTCCGGCGAAGCGCTGGTCGCCGACGGGGCGGCGCTCGTCGATGAGCACCCCGCAAGCGCGACCGTGGCGACCACAATTCCGCCGGCGAGCAGAGCTCTGCGATCCGGATGTCCCGTTCTGTCCATCGGTCGTTCCCCTCACTCCGCTGAGACCCGTCCGTCCGTCTTGACCAGGGCGATTGTTCAGCGCGGCGCGGGAACCCGACGGCAGGCGCAAGCGGGCGTGGGTCGCTTTGCCACCGACGGCCCACAGAACCGGGTGGGGCGGCCCGGCTCACCGTCCGTGCGGGGAAGCGGGTCCGGTCGCGGCCGAGTCGAGCATGTAGTGCATGACGGCGACGGGCAGCGCCGGGTTCTGGGCCGCGGAATCCGCCGTGGCCGTGTCCCGCAGCAGCCGGATCAGGGTGCGGGCCGGCAGGCGCGGGTGGGTCGCGGCCGCGTGCCGGACCGATCTCCGTGGGTCGTTGAGGAGTCGTACCGCGGAGACGGGTGACAGGCGTGGGTCGGTCGCGGCCCGGTGGCGTACCTCCTCATGGGTGTCCCGGCTGAAGCGTTCCACCAGGTCGGCCGTGGACTCCGGGTCGTCCAGTGCCAGTTGGCGCATGCGCGGGTGCGGGTTCTCGGCGTACCGGAGGAGGTCGCTGCGGGGAAAGTTCGGGTGGCCGCGTGGGCGGTCGGGGTACGAGAAGCTGCCGGACCACCACTGCCACACCTCCAGGAGCAGCTCGGCGGGTGCGTCGTCGCAGGACTCGGCGAGGAAGAGACGTACGACGGGGTCCTCGTCCCGGGCGAGGAGGTCGACGACGTCCGGCGGCAGGTGCCTGGCGCGGGCGGCTCCGCTGCGCAGCAGCAGATGGGACGAGGCGGCGCAGCGGCGCATGGCCTCCGGGTCGTCGTGGAGCGCGGCGATCCAGGGAAGTTCACGGCGCATGACCTGCGGGTCGATGTCGATGCGGACGGACGCCCGCTGTTTCTCGGTGAGCTCAGGACGTACGGAGACGGCGAGACGCACCTCGTCGTCCGGGTCGTCGGCGAGGGCGGCGACGAGTTCCGGCTTCAGGTGCGGGTTGCGGGCGAGGGCGCGACGGCGGGCCGGGTCCTCGTGCACGGAGAGTTGTGCGGCCAGTTCGTCGTCCAGGCAGTACGTCTCGGCCGCGTGATCGCCGTACGGCAGTGCGTCGTAGACCGACCGGGGCATCGGCCGGTCCTCGTAGTGCCGGAACAGCGCTGCCGTGCGCACGCTGCTGTCGTGGTCGGCCATCAGGCCGTCCCGTGCCCGAGCATCCAGGTGAGGCCAGGCGCGCGGGACGGCCTCGGCCCGCACGCGGGGATCGGGGTCGGCCACGAGCGCGGTGAGCAGCCGTACGGGCAGACCGGGGAGGCGGGCGGCCTCTGCGCGGGCGCTCGGTTCGGCGGCGGTGGCGAGCTGTTCGTACCCCGCGCCGGTGAGTTGGGCGTGTTTGTCCGCGGCGAGTTCGGCGAGGAGGTGGCGGCGTGCGCGGCTGGGTTCGTTCAGCACGAGCCGGGTCCACTGCTCCGGTGTCAGGTCCGGTTGGCACTCCGCTGTGCGACTCCGTACCTTCCACTCGGGGTGGGCCACGGCCGCATCGACGACCGCTGTCGGCAGCTTGCGCCAGAGGATGTGCGGGGCGGCTTCGAGCAGCCGCAGGAGTACGTCCTCGGGTGAGGCCCGGTTGTGCTGCAGTCCGTCGATCCATGCCGTGCGCAGTCGCTCGGGCGGTCCGGGCTGCCGGAGGAACGCCTTCCAGGCGGCCTCGTACTCCTCCGGGGTCTCCCGCGCCTCCGCCGCCGCCTTTTCCTCCAGCCGTGCCTTCACGTCGGCGACCGCCATGAGCCAGATCTCGTACTCCTCGGAGGTCGCTCCCAGCAGGGCGTTGCCGTCCATGGAGAGTGTGACGAACTCCGGGTGCCCCGGGCGGTCCGCCAACACCCCGGCCAGGTCCCACTGTTCCGTCAGCCGCACCCGGGTCCACCGGCTCGGTCCGCAGTCGCAGTCGGTTCCGGCGGTGGCATGAATGAGGAACACGCCGTCCCCGCCGATCACCCCGTGCTCGACCGCGAGCCGGTGCCACTGTGCGTTCAGTTCGGTGACGAGGTCGGGGCGGCCCTGCGGTACAGCGATGGTCGGCACCGCATCGAACGCCGCGAGGGGGTGCCAGGCGGCCGACGGCGGAAGCACGTCCTCGGCCCACCCGTCACCCACGATGTCCAGCCCGGCTCGCTGCAGTAGCTCCACGCGGCTGTTCCTGCAGTCCGTCATGGTGCCCATCCTGACGGAGCGGGCCCCGCGCCGTCCCCGCGGCCGGTGCAGGGGATGGGGCGCTACGCCATGGCGACCACGTGGCCGTGCAGGCTGCGGAACCGACCTCGGCGCACCCTGTGAACCCACAGGGCGCCCCGGGCTTCCGGAGCGTGCCCGGCCCGTGGACAATCGCCGCCATGAGCGAAGAGTCGATACGGAACTACCTGGCCGCGGTCGAGGGCCGACTGGCGGCCGACGGCTGCGGGCCGCGCTGGGAGGACTGGGCGGGCGTGCCGGTTCTCGTCGGCCGGCGGGCCGACTTCCGGATGCGGTGGGCGGCCACCAACCTGCATCTGTTCACCGTGGCCGCCGCCGTGCCCGAGATCACCGTCCCGGTCATCGACACGTTCACCACGCAGGTGCTCGCGTACGCCAAGAAGAACAAGGGCGGGCTGCCCGTCGGCATGCAGACCGGCGTCGCCTGCTTCCCTCTCCTGGTCAGCGACCGGATCGACCCGGCCGCGATGGCCTGGGCGGAGGAGAAGCAGCGCAACAGATTCGCCTGCTTCGCCCGTCCGGTCGTTGTCGACACGGTGCAGGGGTACGTGGGGCTGTACCGCGGGAAGCCGGCCATCGGGCGCGCCTACGCCGGGCACCTCATCGAGAAGGGTGCCCTGTACTTCCAGCCGCAGCAGGGCTGAGGGACCGGTCCGGGGTCAGCGATCAGCACGCCCGCGATCAGGTGGGGAGGACCGTGGCGAGAGAGACGCGCGAGACGCTCACTGTGCGAACGTAAGGACGTCGACGCCGCGGGCGGGCGGGCGACGCGCGGGGTGATCGGCTGACACTTCGATCGACGGAGGAGAACGGCATGTCGTACCCGGAACCGACGTACACGGACGGCAAGGGCGAGATCAGCGCCACGTACCGGCCGGCGAGCACGGCGGCGAATCTGCTGACCCGCAGCGGCGGGAGTACCCACTACCTGGCGACCACGGAGACGACGCACGGCGAATTCGGGCTCTACCGGATGGACATGGCGCCCAGAGCCGGCGGCCCTGCCACACACTTCCACCGGTCCATCTCGGAGTCGTTCTTCATCCTCGACGGGACGGTGCGGATCTACGACGGCGCGCAGTGGGTCGACGCGACGCAGGGCGACTTCGTCTACGTACCACAGGGCGGACTGCACGCCTTCCGGAACGATTCCGAGGCACCGGCGTCGATGCTGCTGCTGTTCACACCGGGTGCGCCGCGCGAGGAGTACTTCGAGAAGGTGGCGGAGGCCGCGCAGTGGTCGGAGGAGGAGCGGACCGAGTTCTTCATCAAGCACGACACGTACTGGACGGACTGACCCCGGCTCGCTCCCTTGCCTTCGGCAGCTCCCTGATCAGGGAGCCAGGCCCGTCTTGAGTCCAGCCCCGCACAGGGGGACGACGACACTGCGGTCCGTCCAGTCGCCGACCGCCGCCCAGCAGGCGACCCCGGTCGTCTCGACGTAGAAACCGCGGGCCGCCAGGTCCCTCTGCGCGGCACGGATCTGATCTTCCGTCACTGTGAGGAAGGTGCCACCCGACTCCCGTACCGCCGCAAGGATCTGTCGGGCGCGCGGCGGGCGGGGGATGGCGATGCCCTCGGCGAGCGTGGGGGCGGGGGCGGCCCGGCCGGGAGGGTCGGGCAGGCCGTCCGCGCCGTGGTGGAACGCGGTGGCCAGCGGCGACACGGCCTCGGCCTGCACGGCGATCAGGGCGGGACGCGAGTCGATCAGGCCCTGGGCGAGGAGTTCCGCGGTGGCCAGCGCCGCGCCGAGCAGCAGCGTGCCGTTGCCGACCGGCACGGCGATGGCGTCGGGGAGTCTGCCGCCGAGGTCTTCCCACATCTCGTACACGTACGTCTTCGTGCCGTGCAGGAAGTACGGGTTGAAGACGTGCGAGGCGTAGAAGGTGCCGGGGGAGTCGGCGGCGGCCCGCGCGGCCAGCGCGGTGGCCTCGCGGTCGCCGGAGACGATCTCCAGGCGGGCGCCGTGGGCCCGGATCTGTTCGGTCTTCTTCGGGGATGTGCTCTCGGGGACGTACACCGTGCACGGCAGTCCGGCCCGCGCGCAGTACGCGGCGACGGCCGTTCCCGCGTTGCCACTGCTGTCCGCGACGACGCGACCGGGGGAGAGACGGCGGGCCAGCTCGGCGAGCATCACGGCGCCGCGGTCCTTGAAGGAGAGGGTCGGCATCAGGAAGTCGAGCTTGGCGGAGACCGTGCCGGTGAGCGGCACGAGCGGCGTGCGGCCCTCGCCGAGGCTGGTGGTGGGCGAGGAGAGGGGCAGCACCTCTTCGTAACGCCACAGTGAATTGACGCGTCCGGCAAGCGCGTTGACGGAGAGGGGCGCATCCGGCTGGAAGTCGAGGTCCCAGGGGCCGCGGCAGGCCGGACAGCACCAGGTCAGGGATGTGGTGTCGGCGCGGGTGCCGTCCTGCGGGCAGAGATAGGTGGCCATGTCCGCCAGCATGTCAGCCATGTGGCGGGTGAATGGCAAAGGTATGGCGTTCCTCAAGGCCGTCTTGTGGGATTCCTATGGATCGGTCAATCTTTCGCTGACAGCAGGGAACGGGCAGCGCAGAAACCGGCGTTGTGGTTGTCATGCTCATGCCAGGCAACTGGGTCCGTTCCCAAGCGGCCCACAACGCCACACCAACGCACCGCAATTGAGGAGGATCCCTCACATGTCAGTGATGCGTCACACCCCCCACGCGCGTCGAAGACTCGCTGCGGCGAGCGTCATAGCAGGCGCCGCCCTCGCGCTCTCCACCGCGGCGGCGTTCCCCGCCACCGCGGCCGGGACCGCGGCGGAAGGCCGGATCGAGAACGCGGGCGCGCCGGGCGTCATCAGCGGCAGTTACATCGTCACGCTCGACGAGGCGGCGGCCGACGCAGGCTCCACGCAGGGCAAGGCGCTCGCCAAGGAGTACGGCGCCACGATCAAGAAGACCTACCACGCCGCCCTCAACGGCTACGCGGTCGAGCTCTCCGAGGCGCAGGCGAAGAAGTTCGCCGCGGACCCGGCCGTCGAGTCCGTCGTGCAGAACCGGACCTTCACGGTCTCCGGCACCCAGCCTTCACCGCCCTCGTGGGGACTGGACCGGATCGACCAGAAGACCCTCCCGCTGAACCAGAGTTACACCTATCCCGACAAGGCGGGCGAGGGTGTCACGGCGTACATCATCGACACCGGGGTCCGGATCACGCACAGCGACTTCGGCGGCCGTGCCTCGTACGGCTACGACGCCATCGACAACGACAACACCGCGCAGGACGGCTACGGCCACGGCACGCATGTGGCGGGCACCGTCGCAGGTTCCGCGTACGGCGTCGCCAAGAAGGCGAAGATCGTCGCCGTGCGGGTCCTCGACAACAGCGGCTCCGGCACGACCGCACAGGTCGTCGCGGGCATCGACTGGGTGACGGCGCACGCCGTCAAGCCCGCCGTCGCCAATATGAGCCTGGGCGGAGGGGCGGACTCCGTGCTCGACGCCGCCGTGCGCAACTCCATCGCGTCCGGCATCACCTACGCCGTGGCCGCGGGCAACGAGTCGACCAACGCCTCCACCAAGTCCCCGGCACGCGTCACCGAGGCCATCACTGTCGGCTCCACGACCAGCACCGACGCCCGCTCCAGCTTCTCCAACTACGGCAGCGTGCTGGACATCTTCGCCCCGGGCTCGTCGATCACCTCCTCCTGGAACACCAGCGACAGCGCCACCAACACCATCTCCGGTACGTCGATGGCGACCCCGCACGTCGCCGGCGCCGCGGCCCTCTATCTGGCCGACCACCCGGGCGACACTCCAGCGCAGGTCTCCGCCGGGCTGGTCGCCGCGGCCAGCACCGGAGTGGTGACCAGCCCGGGTACGGGTTCGCCGAACCGGCTGCTGAACGTCGGCAGCGGCACCACGACGCCGCCGGGCCCGAAGTTCGAGAACACGACGAGTTACACCATCAGCGACAACTCCACGGTCGAGTCGCCGATCACCGTCACCGGTGTCACCGGCAACGCACCCGCGGCGCTGAGCGTGCCCGTCAACATCACGCACACGTACATCGGCGACCTGAAGATCGACCTGGTCGCGCCCGACGGGTCGGTCTACAACCTGAAGGCGTACGGAACGGGCGGCAGTACCGACAACGTGATCACCACCTACACGGTGAACGCCTCGTCGGAGGTGGCCAACGGGACCTGGAAGCTGCGGGTCAGCGACAATGCCGCGGCCGACACCGGGAAGATCAACTCCTGGGCCCTGCAGTTCTGACCTCTGCGACGACGGGTCCGTGAACGGGCCGAGGGTGTGGGGGCGGCTGCCCCCACACCCTCTCGCCTGCTAACGCCGGCCCAGGCCCTGGTCGACGGCGGTCATCAGCTCGCCGTCGTCCGTGTCCCCGTCCAGAGACCAGAACATCGCACCGCCGAGGCCGTGGCTGCGGATGTACGAGGTCTTGGTGCGCAGCACCTGCGGGTCGTCGTACGTCCACAGGGTCGTGCCGTCGAACAGCCAGGCGTGCCCGTTCCTCACGTCCCGGTGGATCTTGTACGTACCGGAGTCGGCCAGCTTCTTGAGGGCCTTGTAGTCCTCGTAGCCCGCCGCCCAGGTGGCGGGTGCGGGGGCCGCGGCCGGCCGGCCGAGACCGTCGCCGCCGCCCGTCACACCGGTCCAGCCCTGACCGTAGAACGGCATGCCCATCACCAGCTTGCGGGCAGGGGCGCCGCGCTCGATCCAGTCGCCGACGGTCTGGTCGACGCTGAAGTCGCCCTTCGCGTACAGCGCGGACTGCTGTGCGGTGGTCTTCTCGCCGGAGACATGGAAGTCGTAACCCTGGAGGTTCACGAAGTCGAAGTCCCGCATGATGCGGCGCACGTCGAAGCCCGCGTCGATCTTGTCGGGGGCGGTGGGGACGAACGCGGAGAGGTCGTAGTGCTTCGGCCTCGCGCCGTGGCCCTTCCCCTTCCGCGCCTTCGCGCTGCTCTTCGCGTACGCGTCGAGCTGGGTACGGAACTCGTGCACCAGGGCGGTGAAGTTCTGCTTGTCCTCGGGGCGGTGGACTGTGTCCGTGTCGCCGGCGGAGCCGGGCCACTCCCAGTCGATGTCCACGCCGTCGAAGAGCCCGGCTGCGGCTCCCTCGCCGCCGCGCGCCCCGTCCACCGGCAGATTGCCCTTGATGTACAGGTCGATGCAGGAGGAGACGAACGCCTTGCGGGAGGCGGCGGTGCGGGCCGCGTCCGAGAAGTGGGTGGACCAGCTCCAGCCACCCAGCGAGATCATCACCTTCAGACCGGGGTGCTTGGCCTTGAGCTCGCGCAGCTGGTTGAAGTTGCCCGCGAGAGGCTGGGTGTCGGTGTCCGCGACGCCGTCCACCGATCCGGCGGCGTCGAGCGGACGGACGTAGTCCGCCCAGGCGTCCGCCTCACCGGGCACATTGCCGGCCAGGCACGTGCCGTCGGCGCTCGCGTTGCCGAAGGCGTAGTTGATGTGGGTGAGTTTGGCGGCGGCGCCGCTCGTGTCCAGGTCCTTGACCTGGAAGTCGCGCCCGTAGACGCCCCATTGGGTGAAGTAGCCGACGCGCTTGTAGGCGGGGGCGGACGCGGCGGCGCGGCGACCGTCGCTTCCGGCGCCGCTGGTGGCGCGATCTGCGGTGGCGGAGGCGGGGGCGATGCCGGCCGCCAGCGAGATGGCGGAGGCGGCAAGGGCGAGTCCGGACAGGGTTCTTCGACGCATGAGGCCCGTTCCTGTGCGTGTGCCGAGAAGTACGAGAGCCGTGCTGTGAGTCGTGCCGTGTGCAGAGGAAGTTATTGGTCTGGACCAAATGGGGTCAAGGGGTGGGGGCCGATCGCGGATGATCGGGGGCGGCCGGGGGGTCGGATATGCGCCTGCGCCAAGTCACCACTTCGGGTGAAACTTTGGCCTGTGCTTGCGGTCCACAACCGACGGTTGCCAGGCTGTTGCAGACTGTCAACCTGTTGGGAGTGGCCTGTGACTTTCGGTGAGCAGCCCGCCTATCTGCGCGTTGCGAGCGATCTGAGAGAGAAGATCGCCAATGGTTCGCTGCCGCCGCATACGCGCCTGCCGTCGCAGGCCCGTATCCGCGAGGAGTACGGAGTCTCCGACACGGTCGCGCTGGAGGCACGCAAGGTGCTGATGGCCGAAGGGCTGGTCGAGGGGCGCTCCGGTTCCGGTACGTATGTGCGCGAGCGCCCGGTCCCGCGTCGCATCGCCCGTTCCGGATACCGTCCGGGCGCCGGTGCCAGCCCGTTCCGCCAGGAGCAGACGGCGGAGGGGGTGCGGGGGACGTGGGAGTCCCGCAGCGAGCAGGAAGGGGCGAGCCCGGAGATCGCCGAGCGGCTCGGCATCGAGACGGGTGACCGGGTGATGCGTACGAGATACATCTTCCGGGAAGCGGGGGAGCCGATGATGCTCTCCACTTCCTGGGAGCCCCTCGCCGTCACGGGGCGCACGCCGGTGATGCTGCCGGAGGAGGGCCCGTTGGGCGGCTGCGGGGTGGTCGAGCGGATGGCCGCGATCGACGTCGTCGTGGACAACGTGGTCGAGCAGGTCGGCGCGCGCCCGGGGCTGGCGGAGGAACTCCTGGCGCTCGGCGGTGTGCCGGGTCATGTGGTGATGGTGATCGGGCGCACGTACTACGCATCGGGGCGGGCGGTCGAGACGGCGGACGTGGTGGTGCCCGCCGACCGCTACCGGATCGCCTATCACCTTCCTGTCAGGTGAGCGGCGGTTCGCGCGCTGGTGGGCTTCATCGGGGCCCGCTGTCGAGCCCTTCGTCGAGCCCTCGGTCGAGCTCGGCGCAGATCCCTTTGCCGAGTGCTCCGGCGGGACTTTTCCTGGCGCCCGGCGGGCATCCGGCCGGGATTTCTGTCGAGTGACCGATACCCGGACGGCCTGTCCGGGGCCCGTGACGACGAGTTAACGCCCACTCGGTTCCCGTAACCGAAGGGCAATCACTGGCCGTAACGAGTTGTCATGTCCTGCTCCTACCTTCCCGTTCGTACCCGCACACCGGACAGACGAACGGGAAGTCACCGATGACGGACACAGCCACCCCCACGACGGCCGGGGTCCCGGAGGCGCAGCCCGCCGCGGCTTCGGGATCCGACGGGGCTGCCGGGACACCGGTCGCCGCCCCGCCGCCTCCCGGACGCAGCTATGCCGGACTCGCCGCCGACGAGAGCCGGGAGGACTACTCCCTCCGCTACGCACCGCATTCCTTCCGGCGCTGGTCGCCCTCGATGGTCGCGGGCACCGCGCTCGGCGGGATCGCCTATCTCGCCGACTTCGCGATCGGTGCCTCGATCGTCTTCACCTACGGCTTCACCAGCGGTCTCGCCTCGATCCTCACCGCGGCGACGATCATCTTCCTCACCGGTATTCCGATCGCCCGGGCCTGTGCGAAGTACGGCCTCGACATGGACCTGGTCACGCGCGGCGCCGGCTTCGGCTACTTCGGCTCGACGCTGACCTCGTTGATCTACGCGTCCTTCACCTTCATCTTCTTCGCCCTCGAGGGCTCGATCATGGCGCAGGCCATGCACCAGGCCGTCGGACTGCCGGTCCAGGCCGGCTATCTGCTGACCACGTTGATCGTCATCCCGATCGTCTTCCGGGGCATGCGCGCGCTCGCCAAGGTGCAGGCCTGGACCCAGCCGATCTGGATTGTCGGCATGGTCCTGCCGTTCGTGGTACTCGCCTTCGAAGCACCGGACGCCTGGAGCGCGTTCGGCTCCTTCGGCGGTACGGAAGGCGCGGGCTCCGGCTTCTCCTGGATCGGGTTCGGACTCGGCACGGGCGTCGCCCTCTCGCTGATCGCCCAGATCGGCGAACAGGCCGACTATCTGCGCTTCATGCCCGCCAGGACCGAGGCCAACAAGCGCCGCTGGAACCTGGCGGTGCTCGCCGCCGGGCCCGGTTGGGTCATCATCGGGGCGGCGAAGCAGCTCGGCGGCGCGCTGCTCGCCTTCGTGGCGCTGGAGGCGGTCGGCAAGACACACGCACTGGAGCCGATCGCACCGCAGATCGAGGCGCTGAGGCCGTGGCTCGGCTCGTTCGCCCTGCCCGTCGCCGCGGTCTTCGTGATCGTCTCCCAGATCAAGATCAACGTGACCAACGCCTACAGCGGTTCACTGTCCTGGTCGAACTTCTTCTCCCGCATCACCCACAAGCACCCGGGCCGGGTCTGGTACATCTTCCTCAACCTCGCCATCGCGCTCACGCTGATGGAGATGGACATGTTCGCGGCCCTCAACAAACTGCTGGGCTTCTACTCGAACGTGGGCATCGCCTGGATCGCAGCCGTCGCCGCCGACCTGGTCATCAACAAGCGGATCGGTCTGAGTCCCCGGTACGTCGAGTTCAAGCGCGCCTACCTGTACGCGGTGAACCCGGCCGGATTCGGCGCGATGGTGATCGCCTCGACCGTTTCGATCCTCGCCTTCTTCGGGCTGTTCGGCACCTACGCGGAGGCCTTCTCGACCTTCATCGCCGCCGGACTCTCCCTGACGCTCTGCCCGTTGATCGCGTGGGCGACGAAGGGTGCGTACTACCTGGCCCGCCCCAACCCGGTGAACGGGCCGGGCGTCGAGATCGAGGACCTCACCGCCACCCACACCTGCTCGGTCTGCGACACCGCCTACGAGCTCCCGGACATCGCCGACTGCCCGGTCCAGACGGGACCGATCTGTTCGCTGTGCTGCTCGCTGGACGCGGAGTGCGGGGACATCTGCCGCAAGGACCCGACCGCCGGCCCGGTCCTCATGCCGATGCCGACACTGCGCACGGCACCGGGGCCGGCCGAGGTGGCGGAGGCGTAAGCGGCACGGCCGCTCTGCGAGGCATTGGGGGCGCATCCGAATGGGTGCGCCCCTTCGCGTTGGCCGGATCGGTGCCTCTTTGTGTAATTACGTATCCGTTGCGTAAAGGTCAGGCGTACGCTCGGGCATATGCGTACTGCGGTTTCCTGGGGATCCTTAGAGGCGTGCACGCCGTTCAGGGGAGGGGCTCAATGCTCGGGAGGGACACGATGAGTGACGGCGGTGCCGTGCTCCCTTGGCTGGTGATACGGCAGGACGACAACGGCAATCGGTACCGCGTCGGCAGGTACGCCACGCGGGACGAGGCGCAGAAGATCGCCGACAAACTCGATAATCGCGGACACAAGCAGCTCTATTGGGTGGAGCGCATGGGGCAGAGCGCCCGGCCGTGACCGACGGGCGGCAACGGGGTGGTACGGGGCGGGGCCTGTGAGGGGCGGAACCGGGGACTACGCTCCGGCCTATGAGTGATCGCGTGGTGGTGGCCGGAGCCGTCTATGACCAGGGGCGCCTGCTGGCCGCGCGTCGCAGTGCGCCGCCCGAGCTGGCCGGCCGCTGGGAGCTGCCCGGTGGAAAGCTGGAGCCGGGGGAGAGCGGCGAACAGGCGCTCGTACGTGAACTCCGCGAGGAACTGGGCGTCGAGACCGAGCCGCTGGAGCGCATTCCCGGCGAGTGGCCGCTCAAGCCCGGATACGTACTCCGGGTGTGGACCGCGCGACTGGTGTCCGGCGTGCCCGCGCCGCTGCAGGACCACGACGAGCTGCGCTGGCTCGGGCCCGGCGAGGGTGACGAGATCGACTGGCTGGATCAGGACCGGCCCGCCGTCGCCGAAGCCATGCGCCGCCTCCCGGCCGGATCCTCGCCGGCCGGATCCTCGCCGGCCGGATCCACGACGGCCGGATCCACGCCGACCGAATCCACGACGGCCGAATCCACGCCGACCGGGACCGCGTCGACCGGGACCGCGTCGACCCGGAGCCTGCCGGGCGGCGCACGCCGCTGATCGGGTGCCCCCTCTGTGCCCGCGCTGCGCGCACGTCGCCGTACGCCCGTACGCCCTACGCGTCGATTCCGGCGATAGGTCGCCCTAAATATCGGGTATGTGCTGATTAGCCCCCGTAAACAGGACGTTCCTCGTTGCTGGTCTTGGGAAGTGATCGGCGTGATCGATACCGAAGGCGACTGCGCCGAGTGGACCTTTCCAGCAGTGCCCGGCGCCGTCCGCACTGCTCGGCATGCGGTCCACGAGGCGCTGCGGGGGTGGGGACTCGACGCGGCCGTCGGTGATGTGACCGTCCTGCTGGTCAGCGAGCTGGTGACCAATTCCTTGCGCTACGCCTCGGGCCCCATCGGGGTACGGCTGGTGCGTCCCCACCTCGATGGCGAAGTTCCGGACGCCCACCCCGGACTGCTTGTGGAAGTCTCCGATCCGCTTCCGGATCCGCCCACCGAACGTGCTGCCGCACCCGACGACGAAGGCGGCCGAGGACTGCAGCTGGTGGCCTGTTCCGCACGCCGCTGGGGGACCCGGCGCGGAAAGAGTGGCAAGACGGTGTGGTTCGAGCTGGCCCTCCCTGGTTAGGAGTGGGGGTGGGACGCACAGCGATCACCAGAGGTCGGGCAGAACCTGGCTGAAAGGGACTGTGGCCGTGCTGTGATCGTGAACGCCGTGTCGGTAAGCGCCGTAGTGCTGAATACTGCGGGCAGGACCGGTCCGGTGTGTGAGCTGGAGGGGACGGTCGCGTGAGCGAAATACCTGGGACAGCGGGCGACGTCGTGTGGCAGAACAGCCCGCCTGGCTCGATCTATGACTACATCAGGGTCGCCTCCTTCTCGATCGGCCCCGACGGGCTGATCGAGCAGTGGAGCCGCCGGGCCGCCGGCCTCTTCGGCATTGCCGCGCACGAGGCGGTGGGCAGGGACCCGGTCGAGACCTTCATGCCCGCAGAGCTGCGCACCGGTGGCCATCGCCGGGTCGGCGAGATACTCGACGGCAAGGAGTGGACGGGCCTCGTCCCCTTCCGGATGCCGGGCGAGAACGCCGTGCACGGTCTTGCCGAGGTCTATGTCATGCCCAGCGAGACGGAGAGCGGGGAACCGGCCGCCCTCTGTATCGTCGTGGACGTCCGCGCCCTGCGGCGTATCGAGACGGACCTTGCGGCATCGCAGGCCATTTTCGGTCAATCTCCCTTCGGTTTCGTGCTGTTCGGCACAGACTTCACGGTCGTGCGCGCCAACCAGCGCTTTGCCACCGTCTTCGGCGGCCAGGCCGACGACCACCGCGGCCGCACGGTCGACGACTATCTGGCCCGCCCCGAGGCCGAGCGGCTCACCGCCACACTCCGGCGTGTTCTGGAGACGGGGGACTCCGTCACCGATCTCCAACTCGTCGGTACCGCACCGGGCGACTCCGAGAGCCGCCACTGGTCGATGAACCTCTACCGCGTGCACAGCGGAGCAGGCCGCCCCATCGGCATAGCCGGGCTGGCCACCGATGTCACCCGCCGACACATCGCCGCCCGCGAGGCCGCCAGCGCCCGCCGCAACCTCGCCCTGCTCAACGAGGCCGGCGCCCGCATCGGCAACTCCCTCGATCTGGAGACCACCGCCCGCGAACTCCTCGGCGTCGCTGTACCCGGCTTCTGCGACCTCGCCTCGGTCGACCTCTATCAGGGGCTGCTCACCGGTGACGAGGCGCCGCCCGGCAGTTGGGGCTCGCTCCACCACGAGTCCGTCGGCGGATCCGCGGAACTGCGCCGTGTCGCCTTCGCCAGTGCCGTGTCGGATGCCCTTCCGGTCACTGCCCCGGACAGCGCCTCGACCGACGGTGCCATCAATCCGCCCGTCCTGGGCGCCGTCCACCGCTACCCCTTCAACTCCCCCTGTTCCATAGCCCTGCGGACCGGCCACGTCGAGGACGTCCCCGGCGACGACCGCGGCTTCGTCCAGTCCACCCTTGCCGTACCGATGGTCGCCCATGACACCGTCGTCGGCCTCGTCCAGTTCTCCCGCACCAAGGGCAGCGAACCCTTCGGCGAACGCGACCGGGCTCTCGCCACCGAACTCGCCGCCCGCGCCGCCGTCTGTATCGACAACGCCCGCCTCTACCGGCGCGAGCACGAGCGCGCGCTCATCCTCCAGCGCAGCCTGCTGCCACCGGGCGATCCCGAGGCCGCCGGTCTCGACATCGCCTGCCGTTATCTCCCCGGCAACACCGCGACCGAGGTCGGCGGCGACTGGTTCGACGTGATCGAACTTCCCGGACACCGCACCGCCCTGGTGGTCGGCGACGTCATGGGCCGTGGACTGCGGGCCGCCGTCGCCATGGGCGAACTGCGCACCGCCGTAAGGACCCTGGCTCTCCTCGACCTGGAACCCGCCGAGGTGCTCTCCGCCCTCGACGAGGTCGCCCGCGGTCTGGGCACCCCCGGTGTCAGCACCCCCTCCGAAGGCCTCGGCGGCGCCCAGTGGCCGTCACGGGCGTCCCACAAGGCCCGGGACGCAGATCTCTCCGAGGTCTATCTGGCGACCTGTGTCTACGCCGTCTATGACCCGGTCACCCGGCGGTGCACCTTTGCCAACGCCGGACACCTCCCCCCTGTTGTGGTCGAGCCGGGCGAACCCGCCCTGCTGCTCGACGTCCCGCCCGGGATGCCGCTCGGCGTCGGCGGCGAACCCTTCGAGGAAGTCGAGGTCGAACTGAAGGAGGGCGCCCTCCTCGCCCTCTACACCGATGGTCTCGTCGAGTCCCGCGACCACCCGCTCGACGAAGGACTGCAGGCACTGCGCAACGCCCTCATCGAACCCGAGCTCCCGCTCGAGGACGTCTGCGACCACGTACTGACCACCCTCGACACCCGGCACGGTGAGGACGACATCGCCCTGCTGATGGCCCGTATCCAGGGGCTGCCGATCGACGCGGTCGGCGACTGGCGGCTGCCGCGCGAACCCCGCTCCGTCGGCCGTGCCCGCGAACTGGCCCGTCGCCAACTGCTCGCCTGGGAACTCGATGACCTGGTGGACACCACCGAACTGCTCGTCAGTGAGCTGGTCACCAACGCTCTGCGCTACGGCGAGGGCGAGATCCGGCTCAGGCTGCTGCGCGACCGTACGCTCGTGTGCGAGGTATGGGACGCAGGTCTCGTTCAGCCGCGGCGACGACGAGCACGTGACACGGACGAGGGCGGGCGCGGGTTGCAGCTGGTCGGACTGCTGAGTGCGGCCTGGGGTTCGAGGCGGACTCCACGCGGCAAGACCGTCTGGTTCGAGCTGCCGCTGCCCGACGGGGAACCGGCCGCAGAACGCACGGTCGAGCAGCTGCTGAGCATGTTCTGAACGCGGGACCGGGACCTGGGGTCGGAACGGCTGCCGCTCCGGGTGCGGCGGTCATGACGCCGTTTTCAAGGCGGCGAGCCGGGCCTCGATCTCGGCGCTGTCGCCCAGGCTGTCCAGCCGCTCGAACTGGGCGTCCAGCGACGATGCGGCGAGTTCCTGCTTGCCCATCGCCTTCGCCTCCTCGCGCCGCACCTTGTCCTCGAAGCGGCTGAGCTCACTGGTCGGGTCCAGCACATTGATGTTCTTGACGGAGTCCATCATCTGGTTCTGTGCCTGGGCGGACTTGGCGCGTGCGACGAGCTCGTCCCGCTTGGACTTCAGCTCTGTCAGCTTGTTCTTCATCTGGTCCAGGCCGGACTTGAGCTTGTCCACCACCTCCGTCTGCGCGGTGATCGTCGGCTCTGCGGTCTTCGCCTCCTTCTCCGACTGCAACTGGCGGCCGAGCGCGACCTTGGCCAGGTTGTCGAACGTGTCGGCCTCCGCTGCCGAGCCCGCCGCCCGCAGCTCATCGGCCTTGCGACTGGCGGCGAGCGCCTTGTCTCCCCATTCCCTGGCCGCGTCGACGTCCTCCCGGTGGTCCTGCTCCATCAGCCGCAGATTGCCGATGGTCGCCGCCACCGCCTGTTCGGCCTCCGAGATGTTCGCCGTGTAGTCGCGGATCAGCTGGTCCAGCATCTTCTGCGGATCCTCCGCCTGATCCAGCAGCGCATTGATGTTGGCCTTTGCCAGCTGAGTGACGCGGCCGAGGATGGTTTGTTTGGTCATGGCACCTCTCCTTGGTATGGGCCGTGTGGACCGTATGAATTCCTGGGCTGTGCGAATCGGACAGGCCGTACGGGCAGTCCGAACGCTCGCGCGCATGTTTCGCCGGTTTTTCAGAAGCGGCCGCCGCCGCCCCGCCGGCCGCGGGTGCCCCCGCCGCCGAAACTGCCGGGCCCGCCCCCGCTACCCCTCCCGCCGAATCCGCCCCCGAACCCCCCTCCGTAGCCGCCGCCCCCGCCGCCCAGGAGACCGCCGAGGATGATCCCGCCGAGGACTGCCCCGCTCATCCCGCCTCCGCCTCCTTGTACACCGCCCGGACCGTTTCGGTTCCCGTACGCCCGCACATCCTGTTCGGCCAGGATCTGCGCCTGTCCGGCCAGCGAGTCCGCCCGATGCGCCTCGGCCAGCGCGCCCTGCGGATCGTCGTTCCCGGCCAGCTCCCGGGCCCGCTCCAGTCGCCGCTGCGCCTCCGCGAGGCGGGTCCGGGCCTGGCTGCCCACCGCCCCGCGGTTCGTCGTGATGTAGTCCGCGGCTGCGGCAATTGCCGAGCGTGCGGTGAGCGTCGCCTGGTCGAGCAGGGACGGGGCGCGGCGATGGCCCTGCTCCCGCTCGTGCGCCCCGGCCAGCGCCTCGTCGAGCGCCGCATCCGCCTCCTCCACTCTGCGCAGCGCATCGATGGGGTCGTAAGGCCCGGCCGCCAGCTCCCTCTTCACCTCACCGAGCACCGACCGGGCCCGGGCGATCCGGCCCTGCAGGTCCGCGGTCGGCACGTTTTCCGCGGTGCCTTCGAGCAGCCCGTTCGCATCGGCCAGATCGGCTTCTGTCCCGGTGAGCGCGGCCGGCAGCTTCGCCGCCGCCTCCGCGAGCTCCCGGGCCCGCCGGTCCACGGCGTCGACGAGGGTGGTCGCCTGACCGACCGCGCCCTCGGTGGCCCGTACGTACACCGCGGCTGCCGCGTTGTTGCCCCCGTCCACCGCCTGTCGCGCCTGGTTGAGACTCGAGGTCGCGAAGACGAGACGGTCCTTCGCCTGTTCGACATCGCCCGTGACGGAGGAAGAGGCCGATTCCGCATACCGACTGCGCAGCGTGGTGAGAACCGTGTCGGCCGCCGAGACCCGGCTCGCGAGCGTACGGAAAGCGGACTCGGCGGTGGCCACGGCCTGCGGAGCGTTGCGTTCCAGTGCGCGCAGCCGGTCGAAGTCCTCGGAGACGGCGTCGAGTCGTGTGTTGGCCTCGGTGCAGCGGCAGATGATCTCGTCCAGCATCCGACGGCGCGTCGCGTCGTCCTCGGGGAAGGCGTCGTCGAGCTGCTGGCGCAACCGGAACGCGGCGGTCAGCTCGTCTTTCGCGAACGTGACGGCCCCGGTGAACGGGGCGGCGGTCTCTTCCCCGAACTGCGCGGTGGCAAAACCGAGTTCTTCTTCGCTGGTGCGGACCGCGTCGTCCGTGTCCACCAGCGTCTGTTTGGCCCGGGCATCGAGCTCCGGCAGCGGAGTCGGCGGCTCCGGCGGAGGGGCGCCCTGTCCCCAGCCGGTCGCGCCGGGCGTGGTGCGGGTCGTGGTGCGTTGCTTCCGGCGGGTGTACGCATAGGCGGCGACCGCTCCCGCCCCGCCGACGAGGACCACGGGCAGGAGCAGGTCCCAGGCACTCGTCCCGCCGGGATTCCCCGTACCGGGATCGTTGGCGCCGGGTGTGACGGCGGGGGTGGGCACGGCCTTCCCGGCCAGCACCGCGGTATAGCCGTCGGCCGCTCCGATGGCGGCGCCCGCCCAGTCGTTCTCCCTGAGGGCCGGTTCGATGGCCGTGCTCGCCACGTCCCGAAGCTGGGCGTCGGTCAGGCGGGAGCCCTGGTCGACGGTGTACGCGTACTGCCGGTCGTGTGTGGCGACAGCAAGCAGGACGTCCTCCAGGCCGAGCCCGTTCTTACGGGCGGTCTCATCGGCCCAGTTCTGCGCGGAACGGCCGGAGAAGTCACGTACGTACACGACGAACAGCTGGATGCGGCGGTCGGCGTAGAGACGGTCGAGCGCGGCGACCACTTCGGACCTTCGATCACCGAGAGCACCCACCTTGTCGGTGATCTGCCCGTCCCGGGACAGCGTCACGGGGTCGTCGGCGCGGGCGATCGGCGCAGCGGGAAGGGCCAGCCAGGCCAACGCCAACAGCACGGCGACGAGGGCACGGCCCGGTATGAGGATCCGGGTACGGCTCACGAGCTGCATCACCTTTGTGAGGTTATGTCCACCCTCAGTAACCCGCGACCCGGCGGTCCGCCCGGGGCTGCCGCCACGTGGTCCTCCGCGGTGGGGTCCTACGGTCCGCACTGCGGGGGATCGATGACCTCGTCATGCACCCGCATCCGCCACCACGCCTCCCGTCGCCACGGATGACCGGGCGCGCGCGGATCGGGGAGGGTCCGGCGCAACAGCTCCCTGTCGATTCGGGCGACGGGGCGGCCCAGCTCGGCCTGCGGCCGAGGCGGCAGCAGGGCCAGGACGTCGCCGAGCGCGTCCTGGCAAGGGTCACGTCGTCGAGCGAGCAGCCCCGACAGGGGCAGTCGGCGAGGCTGGGGTACAGCGTGCGCCCTGAGGTCCTCCGAGGAGTGGATGTGGCGCAGAGCCACGGCTGTGGCACCCGGGAAGGCCGTGTACCCATTGTTGTCATGCTCCACACGACGGATCGCGGCGCCGGCGGAGAGGGAGAGGCGGTGGATCCTGCCCGGCTTGCACAGCCATCCGGGCGTTCTCTGCTGGGCAGCGCGCAGCGCGCCGGGCCTCTTACGCGTCATCGGCCTTTCGGCAGGGAGGAGTCATGGCGGTCATACTGCCACGGCACGCCGACAATCAAGGGGGTACCGGAGTGCGTACGCGTATGAGGAGGATGACCGGTGCTGTGCGGAATCGGGTGGGCCGGTTCCGCTGGAGCCGGCTCTGGGAGACCTGGCCGCGACGGATCGCGCTCGGCCTCGTCCTGGTGATCGTGATTCCGGTGGTCACGGCGGGTGTCGCGCTGCGGATCAACTACTCCGGCGATCCCGGCGCCGGGACCCGTACCCGCGGCCGTGATGCCGTCTGGCTGGGCCACGCCTGGGTCGACGGGCGCAAGACCGACAAGGACCTCGCGGCGTTTGCCGCCCGGATCAGGGGGACCGGGATCAAGGACCTGTACGTCCATGCCGGGCCCCTGGAACACGACGGCACACTGCCCACCACCCGCTACCCGAAGGCGCGATGGCTGCTCGATGCCATGCACCGCGCTCTGCCGGGCATCCGGGTGCAGGCCTGGCTCGGTGACGTCCTGGCCACCGAAGGTCCCGACGGGCTTCGTCTGGAACGGTCCGCGTCCCGCACGGCTGTGGTCACCTCCGCGCGGCAGATCCTCGATGCCGGTTTCGACGGTGTCCACTTCGACCTCGAACCCCTGCACTCCGGCGACCGGCACTATCTCTCGCTGCTCGACGACCTGCACGCCCTCACACGGGCCCGATCCGCACCGCTCTCCGTCGCCGCCCACCAGATCGACCCGCTGCCCGCTGCGCACAGTGTCGTGGGCACGCTCAGCGGCAGCCCCAAGTGGTGGTCGCAGAAGTTCTTCGGGCAGGTGGCGCGGCGTGTGGATCAGATCGCCGTCATGTCGTACGACAGCTGGATGCCGCTGGAGGGCATGTACGGCGGCTACGTCGCGGAGCAGACCGCTCTCGCCCTCGAAGTGACCCCCCGGGAGACCGATCTGCTGATGGGCCTGCCGTTCTTCCACGAGGACGATCTCGGGCACCACGAGTCGGCGGAGACGGTCGAGGCCGCGGTCCGCGGCACCAGACTGGGTCTGGGACGCACGGACCGCGGCCGGGAACGGTTCGGAGTCGCGCTCTATGTGGACTTCGCCGCGCGGGAAGGTGACTGGGCGGCGTACCGCGAGGGCTGGAACTGACCCCGTTGCACGCCGCCGGGGGTCAGATGGAGAAGCGCTCCTTGGCGAGCAGCGGACGCACCTTCGACCGGAACCCGCCCGTCCGGAAAGGCCGTTGCAGCAGCCCGGGGCGGATCGCCTGGGCCAGTGCCGCGGCGATCATGCCCTGGTCGAGGGCGAGCATGTAATCACTGACGCGTCCGGTGCGGACATTGACGGAGTCCCGGAAGCCGTAACCGTCGTGGTAGGCGCCGAAGTCACGGTCGAGCGCCCGCAGGTTGGCGATCGCCTCCACCGGTGCGTACGGCAGGGCGAGGAACGAGGCGTGCGGGGTGACCACACCGTTGGTGAACACCGACGCGGGCGGCAGCGGCGCGCCGTCCGTGGTGTACGTGCGGTCGGTATTGGAGGCATAGCCGTCAACCTGCATGCCGATGGCGTCGACGCCGTACTCCTGGTAACCGCCCTCGGGAATGTTGGCGGGGGAGAAACCCCAGTACCCGTACTTCGCTTCGTCCATGCCGTGTTCGATCTGGCTGCGGACGTAACGCTGGTGGGTGAGGCCCCAGGACTGCGGCGACCACTCCGGCTCCGGCACGAACAGCGGCACCATCAACGCCTCGAACATCGAACCACCCCAGCTCGGGACGATCTTCCGGCCGCGGTGGGTGTAGTGGCCCTGCCAGACGCGAATGCCGTCCATGGCGACGTACGAACCCTGCGGATGCTGCTCCTGACCGTGCTCCGGAAGCATCGTGCGCAGCAGGTGCCAGTAGTGGTCGGCCGGCAGTGATCCGTCGGCGATGCCGAGGTAACTGGCCATGCGCGGCTCGGTGTTGAGCGCGCCGTAATGGTGGCCGGTGGGCTCCTCGGTGTCGGGCCAGAAGCCGCCGCGCAGCTGGCCGGGGCCGGCGGCCGGGTCGGCCGGGTCGTACGGCGTGTAGTAGTACGACCAGTCGGCGGTAGCCAGGATCCGGGAGACGCGCGGGCGCAGCGCGGGCGAGGCGTCGGCGGCGATGCGCAGGCCGGTGATCAGCCAGGCGTTGTCGACGGAGGAGAGGAACGGGCGGACCGGGTCACCGCTGCCGGGCCACTCGGTCAGCACCGAACCGTCGTGCGCGTCGTACCAGTTGAGCCAGAAGCCGTGGTGGCGCTCCAACTTCTCCACGGCCTGCACGGTGCGCTCCAGCCTGCGGTGCATCGTGGCGTCGCTGATCACGCCGAGACCGCCCGCGGCCACGGTCGACCAGAGTCCGCAGCCGATATTGGTGGGCGAGGTCTGGCGGGACTGGACGGGGCCGCCGGATCCGCTGACATCGATCTTGTCCGTGGCCAGACCGAGGTCGGTCGTCATTGCCTCGATCGAGTGGTACGTGTCGCGGAACCAGCGCAGCAGCAGCGGTGTATCAAAGGCATGAACAGGATGTGCGGCATGCGTGGGTTGACCGGATCGAGCGGTCGGAGCGGCGCTCGCGGAGGATGCGGATACGGCTCCGAAGGACAGGGCGGCAGCCCCGGTCCCTGCAGCGGTGATGAACGTGCGACGGTCCATGAAGGTCCAGCTCCCGGTGGCAGAAGGGGGATGGGGGGATTTCGTGGCGTGCTCGATGCGGCGGCAGGAAGACGGCCGCGGGTGCGGCTGCGCCGATGGCGCGATTTCCGGGTGTGGCTGTCAGCGCGTCCGAGGCCGTGGGGCGTCGGGCGCGCCGAAGGGTGCAGTGCGGGAACCGGCGGCCGTCAGGTTCCGCCGGTTCCCGCACTGGAGGGGGCCGTCAGGTGGCTCCCGGTCTGTGGGGTTTCGTCAGTCGGCGATGCGCGGCAGGGTGCGGGTGCGGCCCATCTCGCCCAGCCAGACGGCAGACGGCTTCGGCAGCCGCTCGAAGGTCTCCGGGTTCCAGCCGATCAGACCGAAGGTGGGCTTGTAGGAGCCCCACTCGTAGTTGTCGAGCGCGCTCCACGCCAGATAGCCCTGAACGTTGAGACCGTCCTGCAGCGCGGACGCGACCTCGTTCAGAGCCCCGGTGTAGTAGTCGACCCGGCGACTGTCGACATCGGTCGCGATGCCGTTCTCGGTCACGATCAGTGGCACCTCGCTGCCGACCACCTCGGCGGTGTGGCGCAGCGCGTAGCCCACCGCGGACGGGTAGTACTCCCACTGCGTGAGGGTGCGCTCGACGCCCTCGGCCGTCGGGATCGGTCCGTCGGCGCCGATCCTGGTGCGGGTGTAGGACTGGACGCCGATCCAGTCGTCGCCGCGGGCGGCCTCGATGAAGATGTCCTCGCGCGGGTAGCGGTACGCGGCCGTGACGTCCTCGGCACCCGGGAGCGCCTGGTAGACCTGGTTGGCGATGGTCCAGCCGACCTGGATGTCGGCGTTGATCGCCTTGACCTCCTTGACGGCGGCGTGGTGGGCGGCGATGACGGCCTGGGTGGTCTCGTCGTCCGGGGTCGGCAGCCCGGCCGGCGGGAAGCTGTTGTCGCCCCGCTTGGCCTGGCCGGCCATCACGGCGATCATGTTGGGCTCGTTGATGGTGCAGACGTGACTGACGTCCTGGCCGATCACCGGTGCGCAGGCGGCGACGTAGCGGGCGAAGAGCTCGGTCGCACCCTCGGCGGTCCAGCCACCGCGCGCCTCGAACCACTGCGGCACGGTGAAGTGGTGCAGGGTGATCATCGGGCGCAGGCCGCGCTCGACGGCGCCTTCGACCATGCGGCGGTAGTGGGCGAGTTCGGCCCGCGAGAACTGGCCCTCGGCCGGCTCGATGCGCGCCCACTCGATGGAGAACCGGTAGTCGGTGAAACCGAGACCGGCGAGCACGTCCATGTCCTCGTGCCAGCGGTGGTAGCTGTCGCAGGCGTCCAGGCTGGGCTCCTGGATGTGGGTGCCCTCGGTGTGTTCCTTGACCCACCAGTCGCTGTTGGTGTTGTTGCCCTCGATCTGGTGGGCGGCCGTGGAGGCACCCCACAGGAAGCCTTCGGGGAACGGGACCTGGGTGTGAGTCATCGCAAAATGTCTTTCTGGTGCATGGAGGGGTGTGGCCGACAGGGGAGCGGGGTGCGGCCTTGTGCGTTTCGGCCGGGCGGGCTACTTCATGCCGGCTGTGGCAATGCCCTGGGTGAAGTGGCGCTGCAGCGCGATGAACAGGACCAGCACGGGCAGCACGACCAGGAACGCCCCGGCCATGAGCATGCCGTTGGAGCCACCAGCCTTGTTGGGGTCCGTGGCGAAGGTCGCGAGTGCCACCGGCAGGGTGTATTTGTCCGGGTCGTTGGTCGCGATCAGCGGCCAGACGAAGTTGTTCCAGGAACCGAGGAAGGTGAAGATCGAGAGCGTTGCGAGGGCAGGCTTCACCAGCGGCATCACGATCCGCCAGAAGATGTACCACTCGCCGGCGCCGTCCATCCGGGCCGCTTCCAGCAGTTCGTCCGGGATCGACTGCATGAACTGGCGCATCAGGAAGACACCGAAGGCTCCGGCGGCGAAGGGCAGCACGAGCCCCGCGTAGGTGTCGATCAGCTGGAGCTTGCTCATCAGGACGAAGAGCGGCAGCAGCATCAGGTTGCCGGGCACCATCAGGGCGCCGAGGACCAGCCCGAAGATCTTGTTGCGCCCGACGAAGTTCAGCTTGGCCAGGGCATAGCCGAGCATCGAGCAGAACACCAGGTTCGAGAGGGTGACCAGCACCGCCACGATCACCGAGTTCATGAAGTACAGCGGCAGATCGAGCTTGTCGAGCAGGTCCCGGAAGTTGTCCAGGGTCCACTCGGTGGGGATCCACACCGGTGGGCTGGCCGACAGTTCGCTCGACGTCTTGAAGGCCGAAAGAGCCATCCAGAGGAACGGTGCCGACATGATCAGCAGACCGACCGAGAGCAGGACGTAGACCAGCGGCCGCTTGGGGTTCCGGGTCTTCTTCATGCCCTGGGGCCTGATCGGCTCCTTCGACTTCGCCGTCGGGACGGCGCCTGGTGCACGGGTGGCGCTCATTTCGTGTTGTCCTTCAGCAGTCGGAGCTGGAGCACAGTGATGCCCATGATCACTACGAAGAGGACATACGCCATGGCGCTCGCATAGCCCATGTGGAAGAAGTTGAAGCCCTCGCGGTACATGTTCAGCGAGACGGTGAGGGTGGAGTCCGAGGGCCCGCCCTGCGTCATCACGAACGGTTCCTCGAAGACGTTGAGGTAGCCGATGGTGGTGATGACCGTGGCGTAGAGGAGCGTGGGCCGCAGCAGAGGCACGGTGATCCTGCGGAACTCGTGCCAGACACCGGCACCGTCGAGCTTCGCGGCTTCCCGCACTTCGGTGGGGATGGCCTGCAGGCCGGCGATGAAGAGCACCATGACCGTGCCGAGGTTGCGCCAGACCGCCATGGCGATCATCGACGGCATCGCCAGCGTCTCGGAGCCGAGGAAGTCCGGCGGGGTGAGGCCCACTTCTGTGAAGAGGCCGCCGATCAGCCCGTCGCTCGGGTCGAGCACGAAACGCCAGACCACGGCGACCGCGACGATCGTGGTGACCACCGGAGCGTAGAAACCGACCCGGAAGAAGGTCCGCGCCCGGTCGATGCCGTTGTTCAGCAGTACCGCGGCGACCAGCCCGAGGAAGATCGTCAGGGGGACACCGATGACCACGAAGTACGCCGTGTTGAAGAGCGACTTGAGGAACTTGTCGTCGCTGAACAGATTGACGTAGTTCTCGAAACCGATGAACTTCGCGTCCAGCGGGTGCGTGACATTGCGCAGCCCGAAGTCGGTGAAGCTCATCAGCAGGGTGGCGAGGATCGGGAACGCCATGAAGACGGTGAAGAGGACGAGGAAGGGAGTGGAGAACAGCCAGCCGGCCGCGTTCTGCACACCCATCGAAGCCCTCTTGCGACCCCGGCGCCCCTGTGGCCCGGCGGCCGGGGACGCGGAGGTCCCCGGCCCGGCCTGCACCTTGGCCGGCTGTGCGGCCTTTCCGGTCGTGGTGCTCATGGCTCCTACTTCACGAGGCCTTCGATCTCGGACTGCGCCGTCTTCAGCGCGTCCTCGGCGGAAGCCTTGCCCTGGGTGACCTTCGCGATGGCCTGGTCGACCTTGTCGGTGATCTCGGTCCACTTGGCGAGCGAGGGAGAGGCCTTGGCAGTGTCCATCTGCTTCTTGAAGACCTGGAGGTTGGCGTCGTCGGCGAGCGCTCCGGAGGTCCAGGCCGCGGTGTTGGCCGGCAGGTCCTTGGTGCGCTTGTACCAGTCGGCCTGACCCTTGGTGTCGGTCAGGTACTTGATGAACTCCGTGGCAGCGGCCTTGTGCTCACTGTCCTTGGAGATCACCAGGGAGGAGCCGCCCGCCATGGAGACGGAGGACTTGTCGGCAGGGACGTTGGCCACCGCCCACTTGCCCTTGATCTGCGTCTGGCCCTCGTCCAGCAGGGTCACGTGCCAGGGGCCGCCGAAGAACATGGGGACGCGGCCGTTGCCGAAGTCCTTCACGACGTCGTAGCCGGGCTGCACGGACTTGTTGGAGAGACCCTTGTCGAAGTACGAGCCGTACTCCTTCAGCGCCTTGACGGCCTCAGGGCTGTCGATGACGGCTTCGCCCTTGTCGTTGACGATCTCGCCGCCGGCCGAGTACAGGAAGGAGTAGAAGTTCTGCACCGTGTCCAGGCCACTGGGCTGGATGGACAGGCCCCACTTGGTACCGGCCTTCTTCTGGTAGGCGGTCGCGAGGTCCTGCATCTCCTTCCAGTTGGTCGGGGCCTTGTCGATGCCGGCCTTCTCGGCCAGGTCGGTGCGGTAGTAGAGGACGCGGGTGTCGACGTACCACGGCACGCCGTACGCGGTGCCGTCCACCTCGCCCTGGTTCCAGCCGGAGGCGAAGAAGTCCTTCTTGTCGAAGGTCTTGGTGTCCACCGGCTCCAGGACGCCCAGCTCGGAGAACTCGCCCATGTAGCTGCCGCCCATCTGCGCAACGTCCGGCATGGTGCCGGCGGCGGCCGCGGAGACCAGCTTCTGGTGGGCGACGTCCCAGCCGACCGGGGTCACCTTGACGGTGATGTTCGGGTGGGACTTCTCGTAGACCTTCGCCACATCCACGAGCTTCTCGCCCTCGGCCCCCATGGCCCAGACGGTGATCGTCTGCTTCTTGTCCGCGGCGACGTCGTCGCCACCGGAACTGCCGCACGCGGTGATGCCGAATGCGAGAGCGACTGCTATGCCGACCGAGGCGGTTCTGACGGTGCGGGACATGGAGGGCTCCTCCTTGAGCAATCCGAATGTATGCGCTGCCTGTAAGCGCATACATCACTCTGCGGCACCTGTTCGGGGATGCGCAAGAGGGTGCTAGGTCACACTCGTGCAACGTGTCGGACATCTGAATGTTCGACTTTGGAACCGTAAACGGGGTGTTTGCGAATATGAAACCGATGTGACCGATTCGGTAAGTGGTCTGGACCGGAGGCGATGAGGCGATACCGTCGCGATCATGGCTTCGTTCACGCATGACTTCCCGTTCGATCCGTCCTACGGGCGCTCGCTCGATGAGCTCCTGCGTGTCCCGCCGCCCGCCGCCCCGGGCGACTTCGCAGCCTTCTGGCGAGCGCGCCACGACGAGGCCCGCAAGGTCGCCACGGAGCCGCGGATCGGCCCGTTGGAGGGGGAGCGCGACGGGCTCCGGATCCACGGTGTGACGTACACCTCCGTGGGAGGGGCCCGGATCGGCGGCTGGCTCGCACTGCCCGCCGAGGGGTCGGCGGAGCACGGATTCGTGATCGGCCATGGCTACGGCGGCCGGCAGGAACCCGGGCCCGATCTGCCGCTGCCGCTGCCCCGGTCCGCCGCGATCCTGCCCTGTGTGCGCGGCATGGGCAGCCGCGGCCTGCAGCCGGGCATTCCCGACGTGGCAGACGCGCATGTCCTGCACGGCATCGAGTCGCGCGACACGTATGTCATCGGCGACTGCGTGGCCGACCTGTGGTGCGCGGCCTCGGCGCTGCACGAGCTCGTCCCGGAGCTGGCTCCCGAGGGCGGGGAGGGGGCTCCTCGCCTGGGCTACCTCGGGGAGAGCTTCGGCGGTGGACTCGGCGCGCTGGCCCTGCCGTGGGACGACCGGTTCGGGGCCGCTCAGCTGACGGTGCCGACGTTCGGGAACCACCCGCTGCGCATCACGCTGCCGTGTGTCGGCAGTGGTGAATCGGTGCGCGCGTACCGCCGGGAGCACCCCGAAGTCGCCGATGTGCTGCGGTACTTCGACGCGGCGACGGCAGCCGCGCGGGTGGAGTTGCCGACGCTGGTGGCGGCCGCGCTGTTCGATCCGGCGGTGCCGCCGCCCGGTCAGTTCGCCGTACACAATGCGCTCACCGGGCCGCGGGAACTGCAGGTGCTGAGCGCGGGGCACTTCGAGCACGAGGGGCTCGCCGCGGAGGCGGCGGAACTGCGGGAGAACCGGCGGCGGTTCTTCGGTACGTACCTGGTCCAGGCCCCGCCGTCAGGCGGATCGGGGCCGGCGCCGTCCGGCCGGCGGGTCGTCCTCACGCGCCGCCCTCGGGTGCCGGACGGACCGGTTCCTTCGGGCTGATCCCGGGGGACTGGGATCAGCCGACTGCCGGGTTGTCCGCAGGCGCCCGAGACGCTGGGATGCGCCCTGTCGTGGGTGACTTCCGGCGTCCGTCAGCCGCAGCCGCAGCTGGCCCGGCGGGCCAGCGAGACCGGGAGCATGAGGGAGACCGGGGGGCGTTCCCGGTCGCTCAGGCGCTGCACCAGCAGTTCGACCGCCTGCTCGCCCAGCTGGCGGATCGGTTGCCGCACGGTCGTCAGTGGCGGTCGTACGATCCGGCTCAGCGGGATCCCGTCGAACCCGGTCACGGCGATGTCCTCGGGCACCCGCACCCCCCGCCGCTCCAGTGCGCGCAATGCGCCCACCGCCATCTGGTCATTGGCGAACAGCATCGCCTGCGGGCGTTCGGAGTCGCTGAGGCCCGCGTTCCGGTCCAGCAGTGCCTCTGCCGTCCGGGCGCCCTCGGCCTGCGTCATCATCTCGGCCCGCAGGTCCGGTGCGTCCGGCACCGGGAGCCCGGCGTCCCGGCAGGCCTGCTGGAAGCCGCGGAACCGTGCCTCCGCGTCCGGGGACTCCACCTCGCCCCCGATGAAGGCGAGCCTGCGCAGCCCGTGGTCCTCGATCAGGTGGCGGGCCAGTTCGCGTTCGCCGTCCGCGTTCGCGACGACGATGTGGTCGAGATGGTCGATCTCGCGCGGCCCTGCGAGCATCACCACCGGCAGCCGGCGCGATATCACTTCGAGGTCCTCGGTCGGCACGGTCTGCGCCAGCACGGCGAAGCCGTCGACCCGGCCCGCGACCTTCGCGACGAGGCTCTCGGGCCCGCCCTCCAGCGATGCTGCGATCAGCAGGGCGTATCCGTGCCGCCGCGCCGCCCGTTCCATGCCGCGGATGATCTGGTCGGAGTAGAGCATCACCGCGTCGTCGGCGTCACTGTCCGCCTCCGCGTCGGCCTCGGCGTCCGGGTCGGCGTAGTCGGGGAAGCAGAGTCCGAGCACGCCGGTCGTCCGGCTGGCCAGTCCGCGGGCGTTCCCGCTGGGTACGTAACCGAGCTCGCGGGCCGCTTCGAGGACCCGTTCGCGGGTCTGGGCACGGACGGAATCCGGGTTGCGGTAGACCCGCGAGACCGTCGCGATCGAGACCCCCGACCGCTCGGCGACGTCGTACACCGTTGGGGCGCTCACCCGACCGACCGTCCGCTTCTTCTTCCGTACCGATATTTCTTCTGAAAGCGCATTCACCCTAGATCGCGGGGTCGTGCACGAGCAAGGTCTCGAGCGACGCTGCGAAAATAGACAGGTAACCTTGCAAGATAGCCTGTGCATCTTTTACTTTGGAGATATGCGGGAACCGACATCGTCCGAAGACGCACCCCTCGAGCCGACCGCCGAGCAGGTGGCGACGCAGCTTGACTCCGTCGTCAACCGGCTGCTGCGGCGGCTGCGCACCAGTTCGTCGGACAGCCTGCTCACCCCCACCCAGCGCTCGGTGCTGGCGCGGCTGGACCGGGAAGGTCCGGACACCACGGCCGGGCTGGCCCGCGCGGAGTACGTACGGCCCCAGTCCATGCGGCTGACCCTCGGTGCGCTGGAGAGCCAGGGGCTCGTCGAGCGGGCCCCCGATCCCGCCGACGGCCGCAAGTCGGTCGTGTCCATCACCAACACCGGCCGCACCACGCTCGGCGCCGTCCGGGCCGCCAAGCACAACTGGCTGGCCGAAGCGATTGCGGCCGGACTCGACGGCGACGAGCGCCGCACCGTCGCCGAGGCCACGGCCCTCCTCGACCGCCTGGTCGAGAAGTGACCGCCCGCGAACCGATACCACTATGGGCGGTCGGCGACCGGCCGGCACCGGAAGCGATCTCCGGCCCGGCCGCCGCCACCGCACCCACGTCCGGCCCGGCCGCCGCAGCAGCCCCCGGCCCGGACGCCACCATCCCTGGCTTCAGCGCCCGCCTCACCGCCCCGCTGCTTCTCGGCTCCGTGCTCAACCCGCTCAACACCACCATGATCTCCACCGCCCTGGTGGCGATCGGGCATCACTTCGGCATCGGTGCCGCCGACACCGCGTGGCTCATCTCGGTCCTGTACCTCGCCAGCGCCGTGGCCCAGCCCGTTCTCGGCAAGCTCGCCGACGCCCTCGGCCCGCGCCGCGTCTTCCTCGCCGGTCTGGTCGTCGTCATGGCATCCGGCCTGGTCGGGGCGTTGGCGCCGAGTTTCGGCTGGCTGATCGCGTCCCGGCTGCTGCTCGGCATCGGTACGTCGGCCGCCTACCCGGCCGCCATGGCAGTCCTGCGCGACGAGTCCGCCCGGGTCGGCCGCGCGACCCCGCGCCCCGTCCTGGCCCGGCTCTCCTTCGCCGCGCTCGGCAGCGCCGCCGTCGGGCCGACGCTCGGCGGGCTGCTCGTCATGGTGGTCGGCTGGCGCGGCATCTTCGCCGTCAATGTGCCCGTCGCCCTGATCGCGCTGGGCGCCGCGCTGCTCTGGATCCCGGCGGATCCGCCGGGCACACGCGCCGCGGACGGCCGTGCGCCCCGCCTCGACCTGGATCCGCTGGGCATCGGCCTCTTCTCCACCGCGCTGACCGTGCTGGTCTTCTTCCTGCTCGATCTCGCCCACCCGGTGTGGTGGCTGCTCGGCCCCTTCACCGTGCTGACCGCGGCCCTGGCGTGGTGGCAGCTGCGCCGCCCGCAGCCCTTCATCGATCTGAGGATGCTGGCGGGAAACGCCGCGCTCGCCCGCACGTATCTGCGGCACGGGCTGAGTTATCTGCTGATCTACTGCGTGATGTACGGATACACGCAGTGGTTGGAGGAGGTACGCGGCTACTCCTCCGGGCACACCGGACTGCTGATGCTGCCGATGTCGGTCGCCGCACTGGTCTGTTCGCTGCTCGGAGCCCGCACGAAGGGCATCCGCGGCCCGCTCACACTGGCCTGCGTCCTGCTGACCGTCGGCGCCGCGATGCTGGTGTTCCTCTCCGGCTCCACCCCGCTCGCCGTACTGCTGCTCGCCGGAGCCTGCTTCGGCATACCGCAGGGGCTGATCGGTACGAGCAACCAGGCCGCCGTCCAGACGCACGCACCACCGGAGAGCATCGGCTCCGCCGCCGGACTCCAGCGCACCGCCCAGTACATAGGGGCCATCACCGCGTCCAGCCTGATCGCCCTCGCCTACGGGCAGTCGGCGAGCGACCGCGGACTCCACCTGGTGGCAGTGGTCTCGGCCGTACTCGGCCTGCTGCTGATCGTGCTGACCGTCACCGACCGCGCACTGCGCACCCGTAACTGACCCCCACCGAAAAGAACCGAGCAAGGAGCTCCACCATGACCGCCACCACCCTGGACGCGAAGACCGCCCTGGTCGTCGTCGATCTCCAGAAGGGCATTGTCGGCCTGCCCACCGCCCACCCGGCGGCCGACATCGTCGCCAACTCCGCGACCCTCGCCGATGCCTTCCGCGCCAAGGGCCTCCCCGTCGTCCTGGTCCGTGTCACCGGCGGCGCCCCCGGCCGTACCGAGGGCCCCCGGCGCGCCGGGCAGCCCGCCGCCGACTGGGCCGAGATCGTCCCCGAACTCGGCCCGCGCGAGGGCGACGTCGTGGTCACCAAGCAGCAGTGGGGCGCCTTCTACGGCACCGATCTCGACCTTCAGCTGCGCCGCCGCGGCGTCACCCAGGTCGTGGTGACGGGAGTCGCGACGAGCATCGGCGTCGAGTCCACCGCGCGGGCCGCACACGAGCACGGCTACCACGTCACCGTCGTCACGGACGCGGTCACCGACATGGACGGCGGCTCCCACACCAACAGCATCGAGAAGATCTTCCCGAGGCTCGGCGAGACGGACACCACCGAGGCGATCGTCAAGCTGCTCGGCTGACCGGCATCAGGGAGCCTCCCGCCGCCGGATCCTGTTCCCCAGCCACACCAGCGGGTCGTACTTGCGGTCCACCGCCCGCTCCTTCAGCGGGATCAGCGCGTTGTCCGTGATCTTGATGTGCTCGGGGCACACCTCCGTACAGCATTTCGTGATGTTGCAGTAGCCCAGCCCGTGTTCCTCCTGCGCCGTCGCCTTCCGGTCGAGTCCCGACTCGGAGGCGGCGTCCAAGGGGTGCATGTCCAGCTCGGCGACCCGCATCAGGAAGCGTGGTCCGGCGAACGCCGCCTTGTTCTCCTCGTGGTCGCGGACCACATGGCAGGTGTCCTGGCAGAGAAAGCACTCGATGCATTTGCGGAACTCCTGCGAACGCTCCACATCGACCTGCTGCATCCGGTAGTCGCCCGCCTTCACGCCTTGCGGCGGTACGAAGGCGGGTACCTCCCGTGCCTTGGTGTAGTTGAAGGTCACGTCCGTCACCAGATCGCGGATCACCGGGAACGCCCGCAGCGGAGTGACGGTGATCGTCTCGTCCCGGTCGAACACCGACATACGGGTCATGCACATCAGTCGCGGCCGTCCGTTGATCTCCGCGCTGCACGAACCGCACTTGCCCGCCTTGCAGTTCCAGCGCACCGCCAGATCGCCCGCCTGACCGGACTGGATCCGGTGGATGATGTCGAGGACGACCTCGCCGTCATTCACCTCGACCGAGAAGTCCTGCAGGTCACCGCCGTCGGTGTCGCCGCGCCAGACCCTGAACCGGGCTTCGTAGCTGCTCACTCGTACAGCTCCTCTTCGGCGAGGTACTTGACCAGCTCCTCCTTGTCGAAGAGGGAGAGCAGGTCCGGTCGGATGGGTTCGGTCGTCTTCCGTACGAGTTCGATCCGGCCGCCCAGCGGCAGGGCGCCGTCGTCGCACGGCCGGCAGAGCAGATTGACCGGCCGCCAGGAGCGCTCCATCGTCGGACAGTCCTCGCGGGTGTGACCGCCGCGGCTCTCCGTGCGTTCCAGCGCGGCGCGGGCGATGCACTCGCTGACCAGCAGCATGTTCCGCAGGTCCAGGGCGAGGTGCCAGCCCGGGTTGAACTGGCGGTGGCCCTCGACCCCGGCGCGGCGCGCCCGTATCCGCAGCTCGGCGAGCTTCTCCAGCGCCTGTTCCATCTCGGGCGCCCGCCGGATGATGCCGACCAGGTCGTTCATCGTCTGCTGGAGTTCCTGGTGGAGGGTGTACGGATTCTCCGCCGGCCCCCCGGCGGCATCAGGCTCCTCGGCGCTGAACGGACGCAGTGCCTCCGCCGCCGCCGCGTCGATCTGTTCCTCGTCCACCACCGGCCGGTCACCGATCCCGCTCGCGTACTCGGCGGCGTGCAGTCCGGCGCGTCGGCCGAAGACCAGCAGGTCGGACAGGGAGTTGCCGCCGAGCCGGTTGGAGCCGTGCATACCGCCGGCGACCTCGCCCGCCGCGAACAGACCGGGCACGGCGACGGTTGCCGCGGTGTCCGAGTCGACGGCGATCCCGCCCATCACGTAGTGGCAGGTCGGGCCGACCTCCATCGCCTCCGCCGTGATGTCGACATCCGCCAGCTCCTTGAACTGGTGGTACATCGAGGGCAGCCGCCGCCGGATCGTCTCGGCCGGCATCCGGGTGGACACGTCCAGGAAGACGCCACCGTGCGGTGAGCCGCGGCCCGCCTTCACCTCGGAGTTGATGGCGCGGGCGACCTCGTCGCGCGGCAGCAGCTCGGGCGGGCGGCGGTTGTGGTCCGGGTCCTCGTACCAGCGGTCGCCCTCCTCCTCCGACTGCGCGTACTTCTCCTTGAACACATCGGGGACGTAATCGAACATGAACCGCTTGCCCTCGGAGTTGCGCAGCACCCCGCCGTCGCCGCGCACCGACTCGGTGACGAGGATCCCCTTCACCGACGGGGGCCAGACCATGCCGGTCGGATGGAACTGTACGAACTCCATGTTCAGCAGGGGGGCGCCCGCCAGCAGCGCCAGGGCGTGGCCGTCGCCGGTGTACTCCCAGGAGTTCGACGTGACCTTGAAGGACTTGCCGATGCCGCCGGTGGCGAGGACGACCGCGGGGGCTTCGAGGACGAAGAAGCGGCCGGACTCCCGCTCGTAGCAGAAGGTCCCGCTGACCCTCCCCCCGAGCCTTCGGCCGGGGGGGACCCCCCTCTCGCTTCGCTCGCCGTCCTTGAGCACCCGCGTGACGGTGCACTCCTGGAAGACCTTCAACCGGGCTTCGTAGTCGCCGTGCTCGCGGTAGTCCTCCTGCTGCAGCTGGACGATCTTCTGCTGGAGGGTGCGGATCAGTTCGAGGCCGGTACGGTCCCCGACGTGTGCGAGCCGCGGGTACTCATGGCCGCCGAAATTGCGCTGCGAGATCTTTCCGTCCGGCGTCCGGTCGAAGAGCGCCCCCCAGGTCTCCAGCTCCCAGACCCGGTCCGGCGCCTCCTTGGCGTGCAGCTCCGCCATCCGCCACTGGTTGAGGAACTTCCCGCCGCGCATGGTGTCGCGGAAGTGCACCTGCCAGTTGTCCCCGGAGTTCACATTGCCCATGGAGGCGGCAATTCCGCCCTCCGCCATGACCGTGTGTGCCTTGCCGAAGAGCGATTTGCAGATGACCGCGGTACGGGCCCCGCGCTCCCGCGCCTCGATGGCGGCGCGCAGCCCGGCGCCTCCGGCACCGACCACGACGACGTCCCACTGCTGCCGTTCGAGCTCAGTCATTCAGAAAAACCTCGGATCGTCGAAGGCGCCGGAGGCCACGAGATACACGTAGAAGTCGGCGACCGCCACGCTGATCAGGGAGGCCCAGGCGAGGAGCATGTGCCGGGCGTTCAGCCGGCCCACCCAGCCCCACAGCCGGTAGCGCACGGGGTGCTTGGAGAAGTGCCGCAGCCGGCCGCCGATGATGTGCCGGCAGGAGTGGCAGGACAGGGTGTACGCCCAGATCAGCGTGATGTTGATGAGGAAGATCAGGGAGCCGAGGCCCATGTGGCCCCAGGCGTAGTGCTCGTCGCGGAAGGAGAGCACGGTGTCGTACGTGAGGATCCCCGCGACCGGCACCGCGGCGTAGAAGAAGTACCGGTGGACGTTCTGCATGATCAGCGGGAAGCGGGTCTCGCCGGTGTACGTCGTGTGCGGCTCGGCGACCGCGCAGGCCGGGGGTGAGGCCCAGAAGCCCCGGTAGTAGGCCTTCCGGTAGTAGTAGCAGGTCAGCCGGAAGCCGAGCGGGAAGATCAGGATCAGCAGGGCAGGTGAGAGGCCCCACCAGCTGCCGAGGATTTCCCAGTTCGGGCCGTGCCGCATGGGGGCGCAGTTCTCCGCCAGACAGGGCGAGTAGAACGGCGACACATAGGGGGCGGCGTAGTAGTCGGCGTTCGAGAAGGCCCGCCAGGTCGAGTAGACGATGAAGGCGAGGAGCCCGCCCGCGGTGACCGCGGGCGCCAGCCACCAGCGGTCGGTCCGCAGATGGCGGGCGGCGATGGCAGCCCGCGAGGCGTCGTGCACGCCGGACGGCCGGGGGGTGGATGCGCCGCGCCGCGCGGGGTCCTTGCGTCGAGATGGTTCCGTACCTGGTTCTGTGCCGGTGGCCAAGGAACTCTCCTAGGGGGCGTGCCTGCCGCGGACGCCCAGACCCTCGTCGTCCGAGTCCGTCCACAGGCTGGCGTCGTACGGCGCCTCGGTGATCGTGATGACGCCGTCGACGGGATCGGTGCCGGCGGCGGGTCCGGGTGGCTGCGGGCCGGTGTCGGCCGCGCGCAGCTGCGCAAGGCTCCGCTCCAGCCGTCCGACGGTGCGGACCAGGTCGTCGAGGCAGTGCTGAACAGCAGTCAACTCGTCCTTCAGTGACATGACTTGCTCTCACCTCCGCGGTCGCGGGTGGCAATGCTCATGCGCATGCGAGTGTCGCGCGTCACATCCCCTTTGGGAAGGGAGCGGGCCGCCCCGTCTTTGCCCGGTGCTCCGCCGCCCGGGTGAGGTTCGCGGGCTGTGCGTCGTGTCTGCCCCGTCTCGCGCGCGTGGGCGCCTTCATTGGATGAGCGGAACTAGTGTGATCAACAGCCAATGCCACCAAACACGCATAATCTGGTCCATTCGAGTACGGGTGGGCCGGGCCGGCCCCGGAGGTATCAGCCATGTCCCACGTCGGCGTCCCGCGCGGGACAGTCCGAAAGCGCCGCCCGCTCGCGCTCCTTGTCGCGGGTGTGCTCGCGATCCCCGCGCTCGCCGGGTGCGGCAGTTCGGACGAGGACGCCACCGCCGCCATCGCCGTTCCGCAGGACGTGGCACCCGCGGGCCGGGGCCAGGTCGCCGAGGGTGGCACGGTCAACTGGGCGATCGACGCGATGCCCGCGACCTTCAACGCCTTCCAGGCGGACGCCGACGCCACCACCACACGCATCACCGGGGCGCTGCTGCCGACGCTGTTCCCGCTCGACGCCAAGGGCACCCCGCGGATGAACACGGACTACCTGAAATCCGCAAAGGTCGTCGAGCGCGAGCCCAAGCAGGTCGTGCTCTACCGGCTCAACCAGCAGGCGGTCTGGAGCGACGGCCGGGATATCGAACCCTCCGACTTCGTCGCCCAGTGGCGGGCGCTCAGCGGCAAGGACTCGGCGTTCTGGACCGCCCGCAACGCCGGCTACGAGCGGATCGAACGGATCGAGCGCGGCGCCAACGACCTGGAGGTCCGGGTCACCTTCGCCAAGCCGTACGGGGACTGGCGCTCCCTGTTCTCCCCGCTGTACCCCAAGGAGGTGACCAGCTCCCCGGATGCCTTCAACGACGGAGCGCGGACCACGCTCAAGGCCACCGCGGGTCCCTTTCAGCTGCGCAGCGTGGACCAGGGGAAGGGCACCATCACCCTGGTTCGCAACCCGCGCTGGTGGGGTGGCCAGGCGAAACTCGACTCGATCGTCTTCCGTGCGGTCAAGCCGAAGG
The DNA here is from genome assembly GCF_026339735.1 of Streptomyces sp. NBC_01669. GTDB lineage: Bacteria > Actinomycetota > Actinomycetes > Streptomycetales > Streptomycetaceae > Streptomyces > Streptomyces yanii. The sequence continues at coordinate 3,482,674 of NZ_JAPEQG010000001.1, read as the reverse complement.
ACCGCACCGCGGCGCTGGTCGAGGGCAAGGTCGATGTCGCCGATGTCGACGCGGCGGCGGCGCACCGGATCGTGGCGGCGGGACGGGACAAGGGAGGAAACGGGCAGCCGCTCACCCACGGCCCCGGCTGGGAGGCCGGCCCGGCTGCCGCGATGCGCTCCTGGGCCGTGGCGCACGGCTCGGACGAGAACGCGGCGGCGGTCGCCCGGGCGGCCAGGGAGAAGACCAGGGCAGCCGCCGAGGTGTACGCCTCCGAGCAGGACGGGCTGCGCGCCTATGTTCTCCGCAAGTCGCTGGAGCCCGCCTACACCCAGCTCGCGCTGAACGGCGAGTCCGGGCCACTGGCCGACAACCGGGTGCGCCGCGCGGTCGCCCGGGCCCTGAACCGCCAGGAGATCGCCGACGCCGTACTGAGTCCGCTCGGCCTGCCCGCCGCCCCGCTCGGCAGTCACCTGGCAGTGGCCGGACAGCGCGGCTACCACGACAGCAGTGGCGCGCTCGGCGACCAGGACACGAAGGCGGTGCAGGCGCTGCTGGCGGACGCCGGCTGGACCCGGGACGGCGCGGCGAAGAAGCCCGACGGTTCCAAGGCGGGCAGTGAGGGCGAGAAGACGAAGGGCAAGACAGCTGAGGAGAAGGCGGACAAGGCCGCGAAGGACGAGAAGGCGGCGAAGGACGAGAAGACCGCGAAGACCGGCAGTGACAACAAGCCGGGTGACGACGAAGGATTCGGACGCGTCCTCGCCCCCGCTCCGGCCGCCGCCGTCCAGAGCGCCGCGCTGCTGCGCCAGGCCGGAACCTTCTCGGACGCGTACGCCGACGCCCGCGCCGTCGCCGACACCGGTACCAGCCCTGCCGAGGGCACCCGGGAGAAGGTCACCGCCGAGGAACGCGGGCCGGGCGGCGTCGCAGGCGCCTACGCCCCCGCCGGGACTGCGGCTCCGGCGGCCCCGGCCAAGGCCGCCGACCCCGTCCGTGGCCCCCTCGGCAAGGACGGCAAGTCGCTGACCTTGCGTTTCGTCCTGCCGTCCGGATCCGGCTCGGAGTCGCTGCGGACCGTGGGGGACAAGATTTCGGCCATGCTCGACGCGGTCGGCATCCGCACCGAGATCATCAAGGTCTCGGACGCCAGTTACTTCAAGGACCATGTCGCCTCCGGCGACTACGACCTGGCGCTGTACTCCTGGCCCGCCACCGCCTACCCGGCCACCGACGACCGGCCGATCTTCGCCAAGCCGGTCCCCGCCACCGACGGTTCGCTGCTCGTCGAGCAGAACTACACCCGCGTCGGTACGGACCACATCGACCAGCTCTTCGACCAGGCGGTCTCCGAACTCGACGAGGGGGTTGCCCAGGACCTGATGAAGCAGGCGGACGCCCGGATCTGGGCGGCTGCAGGATCGATTCCGCTGTATCAGCGTCCACAGCTCGTGGCCACCGACAAGAAGCTCGCGAACGTCGGCGCCTTCGGCCTCGGAGTCCCGCACTACCAGGACATCGGTTTCAAGAAGCCGCAAGCGGCAGGACCCCCCGCGAATCGTAAGAAATAGCAGGTCAGGGCCGCAGCGGAAGCTCAGAACCGGCTCAATTCCCTTGCCCGCCGAGGCACTCGGCGGGCAAGGTCGTGCCTACCTGTTGACCCGGGCAATCAATGCGCGGACACCCCCCACCACTGCGCATCCCCTCCCCCTCCGAAGTCGCTCAACCGCCGCGGCGAGCGGCCCCCGGCCGGGAGCGTGTCCGTAACCGCCGGTGAAATTCACCGGAAGACACGACCACGGGGGCAGAAACATGGAGCGCGAGGGCGGTGGGCTGCCGCCGCATCGACGTGCGGGGCGACGGCTCCGGCCCGGAAGGCGGCGGACAGGGGCCGCGGCCGCGCGGCCGGACGGCCGGTATGTGGCGTACAGCACCCTCCGGCTGGTCGAGGCCGATTTCCGCTTCTCCGCGGCGGGGGAGCGGAGGGCGAGCAGACCGTCGGACATGTGGCGAACTGAAGCGTTTCGGGTACCGGAGTGGTCGGCTGTGACGAGGCGTTCGGCGCGAACGGCCCGGCCGCGGCCCGAGCAGTCGGCGGCGTCGGTCGCCGTCCGTGAGCGGCCGGTAACCCTTGCCCGGCAAGCCGCTACGGCGCCAGCCCCGTACCATGGGGGGTAGCCGTGGCGTGTCCGCCCGGCGGGCGTACGAGGACTTGAGACCGACTGAGACGCCTGATCCCACGATCCGAGAGAAGCGCAAGCCACCCAATGCCCACGCGCCACGACATCCGTAACGTAGCCATCGTCGCCCACGTCGACCACGGCAAGACCACGCTGGTCGACGCCATGCTGAGGCAGGCCGGCGCCTTCGCCGCGCACGCCGCCGAGAACCTCGACGAACGCATGATGGACTCGAACGACCTGGAGCGTGAGAAGGGCATCACGATCCTCGCCAAGAACACGGCGGTGAAGTATCACCCCAAGGACGGCGGGGACCCGATCACGATCAACATCATCGACACCCCCGGCCACGCCGACTTCGGCGGCGAGGTCGAGCGCGGTCTGTCGATGGTGGACGCGGTCGTGCTGCTCGTCGATGCTTCCGAGGGCCCGCTCCCGCAGACCCGCTTCGTGCTGCGCAAGGCGCTCGCCGCGAAGATGCCGGTCATCCTCTGCATCAACAAGACGGACCGTCCGGACTCGCGGATCGCCGAGGTCGTCGACGAGACGTACGACCTGTTCCTGGACCTGGACGCGGACGAGGAGCAGATCGAGTTCCCGATCGTCTACGCCTGCGCCCGTGACGGCGTCGCCTCGCTGACCAAGCCGGAGGACGGCACCGTCCCGGCCGACAGCGAGAACCTGGAGCCGTTCTTCAACACGATCCTGGCGCACGTCCCGGCTCCGGAGTACGACGACGAGGCGCCGCTGCAGGCCCACGTCACCAACCTGGACGCCGACAACTTCCTCGGTCGTATCGCGCTCTGCCGCGTCGAGCAGGGTGAGCTGCGCAAGGGCCAGACCGTCACCTGGATCAAGCGTGACGGCACGATGTCCAGCGTCCGCATCACCGAGCTGCTGATGACCGAGGCGCTCACCCGCAAGCCGGCCGAGAAGGCGGGCCCGGGCGACATCTGCGCCATCGCCGGTATCCCGGACATCATGATCGGCGAGACGCTGGCCGACCCCGAGAACCCGATCGCGCTGCCGCTGATCACGGTCGACGAGCCGGCCATCTCCATGACCATCGGTACGAACACCTCGCCGCTCGTCGGCAAGGGCGGCAAGGGCCACAAGGTCACCGCCCGCCAGGTGAAGGACCGCCTCGACCGCGAGCTGATCGGTAACGTCTCGCTCCGCGTCCTGGACACCGAGCGCCCCGACGCCTGGGAGGTCCAGGGCCGCGGCGAGCTCGCGCTGGCCATCCTCGTCGAGCAGATGCGCCGTGAGGGCTTCGAGCTCACGGTCGGCAAGCCGGAGGTCGTCACCAAGCAGGTCGACGGCAAGACGCACGAGCCGATCGAGCGCATGACGATCGACTCCCCCGAGGAGCACCTCGGCGCCATCACGCAGCTGATGGCGACCCGCAAGGGCCGCATGGAGACGATGACGAACCACGGTTCGGGCTGGGTCCGCATGGAGTGGATCGTCCCGTCCCGCGGCCTCATCGGCTTCCGTACGGAGTTCCTGACGCAGACCCGCGGTACGGGCATCGCGCACTCCATCTTCGAGGGCCACGAGCCGTGGTTCGGCGAGCTGCGCACCCGCCACAACGGCTCCCTCGTCGCGGACCGCGCGGGCTCGGTGACCCCGTTCGCCATGGTCAATCTGCAGGAGCGCGGTGTCATCTTCACCGAGGCCGGCACCGAGGTCTACGAGGGCATGATCGTCGGCGAGAACTCCCGCGCCGACGACATGGACGTGAACATCACCAAGGAGAAGAAGCTCACCAACATGCGTGCCGCCTCCGCGGACACCACGGAGAACGTGGTGCCGGCCCGGAAGCTGTCGCTGGAGCAGTCCCTGGAGTTCTGCCGCGAGGACGAGTGCATCGAGGTGACCCCGGAGACCGTGCGTATCCGCAAGGTCGTCCTTGACCAGAAGGAGCGCGGCCGCGCCGCGTCGCGCGCCAAGCGCTGACCTCGTACGACCCATTGACACCGGGCCCGGGCCCCCACAGACACTGTGGGGGCCCGGGCTTTTCGTCAACTCGATTTCCTGCCCGGGGTGTCCGGATATCGGGCGTCGCTCTCCGGAACATGTGTTAACGGTCCGTTTCGCGGGTGTCTGTCTGGGATCGCTTTGTCCGGATTTCGGTCAACCCGGCCTAGTCGATGTTGTCAAACCGAGACCCTTTAAGTGTGGTTTACAGCCCGGGCGTACTTAATAGTTGGCTCCATTGAGCTCGGGTCAATGGGTCACGCACTGTGGGGAGTGCCGACTCACGAGCACACTCGAGGCACTGAAACGATCACCGTCAGGGGTGTCGGTGTATCACGCCAGTGCCTTTCTTGCAGTCAAAAGTGGACTCATGAGGAGGAAACCCATGCGTGGTGCCAAGAGCGCCAAGTGGGTCGCGGGAGCGGCCATCATCGCCCTGGCTGCGACCGCCTGTGGTGGCGGCGGCGACAGCGGTAAGGGCAAGGGGGGTGACAGCGGCAAGGGTGCTGTCAATGCCAACGGCATCTTCTCCGTCGAGACCGGTGAGCCGCAGAACCCGCTGCAGCCGGCGAACACGATGGAGTCGAACGGCAGCATCGTCACCGACGCGATCTTCTCGCAGCTGGTCGACTACGACCCGTCCGGCAAGCTCGTGATGGTCAACGCGGAGTCTGTCGACACCAAGGACAGCAAGCTCTGGACGGTCAAGCTCAAGAAGGGCTGGAAGTTCCACGACGGAACGCCGGTCACCGCCGAGTCCTACGTCAAGGCGTGGAACTGGGCCGCGAACATCAAGAACGCCCAGACCAACGCGTCCTGGTTCGGAGACATCAAGGGCTTCGCCGACGTCCACCCCGACGACGAGAAGGCCAAGCCCAAGGCCGACGCCATGTCGGGTCTGAAGGTCGTCGACGACAGCACCTTCACCATCGAGCTCAACAGCCCGCTGCCGTACTTCTCGTACAAGCTCGGCTACACGGTCTTTTCGCCGCTGCCCGAGTCCTTCTACGCGGACCCGAAGGCCGCCGGTGAGAAGCCGGTCGGCAACGGCGCGTACAAGTTCGTCAGCTGGGACCACAAGAAGCAGATCAAGGTCGTCCGCTACGACGACTACCAGGGCCCCGACAAGGCGAAGAACGGTGGTGTGATCTTCAAGAACTACACCACCCTCGAGACCGCCTACGAGGACCTGAAGTCCGGCAACGTCGACGTGCTGCGCCAGCTCGCGCCGAAGGACCTCCCGGTCTACCGGGCCGACCTCGGTGACCGCGCGGTGGACAAGGCGTACTCCGCCATCCAGACGCTCGGTGTCGCCATGTACACCAAGCAGTGGAAGAACACCGACCCGAAGGTCCTCCAGGGCCTGTCGATGGCGATCGACCGCGCCACCATCACCAAGACGGTGCTCCAGGGCACCCGCGAGCCGGCCACGGGCTGGGTCGCCAAGGGCGTTCTCGGCTACCAGCCGAACGCCGCGGGTGACGTCACCACGTACAACCCGACGAAGGCCAAGGCTCTCATCAAGGAGGGCGGCGGTGTTCCCGGTAACAAGATCTACATCCAGTTCAACTCCGACGGCGGCCACAAGGAATGGGTCGAGGCTGTCTGCAACAGCATCACCCAGGCGACCGGCGTCGCGTGCGCCGGCGACGCGAAGGCCGACTTCCAGGCCGACCTGAACGCCCGCGACGCCAAGCAGGTCAAGTCGTTCTACCGCAGTGGCTGGGTGCTCGACTACCCGGTGAACGCGAACTTCATCAGCGACCTGTTCCGTACGGGTGCGGCCGGCAACAACGGCCGTTTCTCGAACAAGGACATCGACGCCAAGATCAAGGCCGCGGACTCCGCCGCCACGCTCGATGAGTCGGTCAAGGGTTACCAGGAGATCGAGAAGCAACTGGTCAACTACATGCCGACCATCCCGCTCTGGTACTACAAGGTCAACGCCGGCTACTCGGAGAAGGTCCAGAACGTTCAGTACGCCCAGGACGGCGACCCGATCCTGACTGAAGTTCAGGTCAAGAAGTAACCGACGACGTAGTCCGCGGGCCGGTGCGGGACCGACACTGACATCGGTCCCACACCATCCTGCACGCCGTGGCCGGGGGGCCCTCCCACGACATCGATGACCCTACGGGGGATCGATGACGAGGGAGGGCCCGTCGGCTGCCGCTTGCCTATTTACATGGAGGCACGATGGGGCGCTATGTCGCACGACGACTGCTCCAGATGATCCCGGTGTTCATCGGGACAACTCTGCTGATCTTCCTGATGGTCTACACCCTGCCCGGCGACCCCGTGCGGGGACTCTTCGGGGACAAGGGTGCAGACCCCGCCACCCTGGCCGCCATGCGGCACCAACTGGGGCTGGACCAACCGATCCTGCAGCAGTACTGGAATTACATGTCGGGCATTGTCCTGCATGGCGATTTCGGCACTCAGATAGCCAGCGGTCGCCCGGTCACGGACGTACTCGGTGACGCGTTCCCCGTCACCCTGCGACTGGCCGCCATGGCGTTCCTCATCGAGATCGTGCTCGGCATCGGCCTCGGCATGGTCGCCGGGCTGCGCGCCGGCCGCCTCGCGGACAACGTGGTCCTGGTCTTCACCCTGTTGATCATCTCGATCCCGGTCTTCGTTCTCGGCTTCATCATCAAGTCGGTGTTCGCGTTCCAGCTCAACTGGATCGCGCCGAACGTCTCGAACGAGGCGACGTGGAGCGAACTGATGGCACCGGCCATCGTGCTCGGGTCGCTCTCCCTCGCCTACGTGGCGCGACTGACGCGTACGACGATGGCCGAGAACCTGCGCTCGGACTACATGCGCACCGCCGTGGCCAAGGGACTTCCCAAGCGCCGCATCATCGGTGTGCACCTGATGCGCAACTCGCTGATCCCCGTCATCACCTTCCTCGGCACCGACCTGGGTGCCCTGATGGGCGGCGCGGTCGTGACCGAGGGTCTGTTCAACGTGAAGGGCATCGGCGGCACCATCATGGAGTCGATCGTCCGACGCGAGGGCACCACCATGGTCGGTCTGGTCACCATCCTGGTGCTCGTCTACCTCTTCATGAGCCTCATCGTCGACCTGCTGTACGCGGTCCTGGACCCGAGGATCCGTTATGCCTGACGCGATCAAGACCGCACCCGCGACCGAAGACCCGAAGACCGCAGCCGCGGAGCCGGTGGCCGTGAAGGCCGAGAAGGCCCGCAGCCTCTGGGGCGACGCATGGATCGATCTGCGCTCCAACTGGTACTTCATCATCTCGTCCGTCCTCATCGTGATCCTGCTCGTGATGACGGCGTTCCCGGGCCTGTTCACCGGTGCCTCGCCGACCAAGGGCGACCTGGTGCACCACTTCCTGAGCAAGCCCGAGCTCAGCAAGGTCGGTTCGCCCGAGTGGCTGGGTTACGACCTTCAGGGCCGCAGTGTCTACGCGCGTACCATCTACGGCACCCGGGCCTCGGTGATCGTCGGTATCTCCGTCACCACGCTGGTGACCGTGTTCGGCGGCCTGATCGGCATGCTGGGCGGATACTTCGGCGGCAAGGTCGACGCGCTTCTGTCCGGGTTCACCAACATCTTCCTCGGACTGCCCTTCCTGCTCGGCTCCATGGTGGTCCTGCAGGCGTTCGCCGACCGCACCGTCTGGGTCGTCATCCTTGCCCTCGCGTTCCTCGGCTGGACCCAGATCGCGCGTGTCATGCGCGGTGCCGTGATCACCATCAAGCAGGCGGACTACGTCCAGGCGGCCAGGGCTCTGGGAGCGGGCACGTCCCGGATCCTGTTCAGGCACATCCTGCCGAACGCCATGGCCCCGGTGATCGTCGTCGCGACCATCTCGCTGGGTGTCTACATCTCGGCCGAGGCGACCCTGTCCTACCTGGGTCTCGGGCTCGCCGACCCGACGATCTCGTGGGGCATCGACATCTCCGGTGGCCTCAGCCAGATCCGCGTCGCGCAGCACGTGCTGCTGTACCCGTCGATCATGCTCAGCATCACCGTTCTGGCGTTCATCATGCTCGGCGAAGCCGTCCGCAACGCCCTCGATCCGAAGTCGCGATAAGGAGGGCGAACGTGACCACCATCGACAAGACCGCCGAAGTCCCGTCCGCACGCTCGGGTGACGACCACGTCGGCCCGCTGCTCGAAGTCCGCGACCTGCACGTGGAGTTCCACACCCGCGACGGTGTGGCCAAGGCCGTCAACGGCGTCAACTACAGCGTGAACGCCGGAGAGACCCTCGCCGTGCTCGGCGAGTCCGGCTCCGGCAAGTCCGTGACGGCGCAGGCCATCATGGGCATCCTCGACATGCCGCCGGGCAAGATCCCGCAGGGCGAGATCTTCTTCCGCGGCCAGGACATGCTGAAGATGTCCTACGAGGAGCGCCGCCAGATCCGTGGCCAGAAGATCGCGATGATCTTCCAGGACGCGCTCTCCTCGCTGAACCCGGTGCTCACCGTCGGCTACCAGCTCGGCGAGATGTTCCGGGTCCACCAGGGCCTGTCCAAGAAGGACGCGAAGGCCAAGGCCATCGACCTGATGGACCAGGTCAAGATCCCGGCCGCCGCGGCCCGGGTCTCGGACTACCCGCACCAGTTCTCCGGCGGTATGCGCCAGCGCATCATGATCGCTATGGCGCTGGCCCTGGAGCCGGACCTGATCATCGCGGACGAGCCGACCACCGCGCTCGACGTGACCGTCCAGGCCCAGGTGATGGACCTCCTCGCGGAGCTTCAGCGCGAGTACAACATGGGTCTGATCCTGATCACGCACGACCTCGGTGTCGTCGCGGACGTCGCGGACAAGATCGCCGTGATGTACGCGGGCCGGATCGTCGAGACCGCCCCGGTCCACGAGATCTACAAGCGCCCGGCGCACCCCTACACCAAGGGTCTGCTGGAGTCGATCCCGCGCCTGGACCAGAAGGGCCAGGAGCTCTTCGCGATCAAGGGTCTGCCGCCCAACCTGCTCCGCGTGCCCACGGGTTGTGCCTTCAACCCGCGCTGCACGATGGCGCAGGACATCTGCCGTACGGACATCCCGGCCCTGAGCCCGGTGACCGAGCAGGACGGCACCGAGCTGGTCGGCCGCGGCAGCGCCTGCCACTTCTGGAAGGAGACGATCCATGGCTGACATCGACAAGGAGCCCGTGGACGCCACCCCGAACGTCACCGAAGTGGAGACGGTCGACGCCGCCACCGAGGCGGAGGCGGTCGCCGCCATCGAGGCGCCGGTGGCGCAGGGCGAACCGATCCTCCAGGTCCGCAACCTGGTCAAGCACTTTCCGCTGACCCAGGGCATCCTGTTCAAGAAGCAGGTCGGTGCGGTCAAGGCCGTGGACGGCATCTCGTTCGACCTGTACCAGGGCGAGACGCTCGGCATCGTGGGCGAGTCCGGCTGTGGTAAGTCCACCGTCGCCAAGCTCCTGATGACGCTGGAGCGGGCCACCGCGGGCGAGGTCTTCTACAAGGGCCAGGACATCACCAAGCTGTCCGGCCGTGCGCTGAAGGCCGTGCGCCGCAACATCCAGATGGTGTTCCAGGACCCGTACACCTCGCTGAACCCCCGCATGACGGTCGGCGACATCATCGGGGAGACCTTCGAGATCCACCCCGAGGTGGCTCCGAAGGGGGACCGGCGCCGGAAGGTCCAGGACCTGCTGGACGTCGTGGGTCTCAACCCGGAGTACATCAACCGGTACCCGCACCAGTTCTCCGGCGGCCAGCGCCAGCGCATCGGCATCGCCCGCGGCCTCGCGCTCAACCCGGAGATCATCATCTGCGACGAGCCGGTCTCCGCGCTCGACGTGTCGGTGCAGGCGCAGGTCATCAACCTGATGGAGAAGCTCCAGGACGAGTTCAACCTCTCCTACATCTTCATCGCGCACGACCTGTCGATCGTCCGGCACATCTCCGACCGGGTCGGCGTCATGTACCTCGGCAAGATGGCCGAGATCGGTACGGACACGCAGATCTACGACCACCCGACGCACCCCTACACCCAGGCGCTGCTGTCGGCGGTCCCGGTTCCGGACCCGGATGCCCGCGAGCGCCGCGAGCGGATCATCCTCAGCGGTGACGTCCCGTCGCCGGCGAACCCGCCGTCGGGCTGCCGCTTCCGCACCCGCTGCTGGAAGGCCGAGGACAAGTGCGCGACGGAGATGCCGCTGCTGGCGATCCCCGAGCGCTTCAAGTCCTCGGACACCCCGGCCGCGCATGAGTCGGCCTGCCACTTCGCCGAGGAGAAGGACGTCGTCGGCGCGGCGTGATCCTGCCTCGACAGGCATACATCGACAGGGCGCCCGGAACACGGTTCCGGGCGCCCTGTCGTGTGCCCGCGCAGTCACTCCGGGCGGTCCCGGCAGGCGTATGTCCAGGTGCCGGACGCCGACCGAGTGGTTGCTTCCTCCGGACGGTCGGACTGCCGCCCGTTTCGGACGAAGGTCCGTACCCGGGTTGATGCGAGGGCGCGGGCCTTCGCCGACCCGGGAACCCCCTGGGGGCTCAGGGAGCCTTGTCGATCCTGGGGCCGCCGGAGGCGGTACGCGCCTGCGGGACGTCCGGGGCGGTACCGGAGACCTCCGGACAGTGGCAGGCCGTCAGATGGCTGTCACGGCCGCCCGTCACCTGTACCGGGGGCGGTGCCTCGCTCACGTACCTGTCCGTGGCCTTCCAGCAGCGGGCACGGCGGACAGGACCGCCCTCGTGTACAGGTGGCGTGGTTTGCCGTACAGGTCCTCGCGGTCCGCGATCTCCACGATCCGGCCGAGGTGCATCACCGCGGCGCGCTGCGAGGGGTGGCGCACGATGGCCAGGTCCGGTCGGCTTCGGCTCCGGGGCAGGCGCGCGGGCCACCCCGATGCGCCGGCGCTGACCGCCGGAGAACTCGTGAGGGAAGCGGTTGTCATGTTCCGGATCGAGCCCCACGATCTCCAGGAGTCGGGTGGACCCGATCAAACACATGCGCGGCGTCCTCTGGACGGACGGCGCTTTCGCGGAACGGCGCAAACGGATCGGATCGGGCGTCCGTGTCCGATCCCTGGTGTGTCTCTTTCGTTGTGCGGGGACATCCGGCCGTTCCGGTGACGGGGTACCACGGACGGCCGTCGTGCTGATGCGTTGATCTGTTGATGAGGTGATATTTGGCTCTACGTGTGATGAGGACCGATAAGGAGGCTTTCCATGCGCGGAGCCACACAAGCCAAGTGGGCCGCTTGCGCAGTTGCCGTTGCCCTGATGGCGACGGCCTGCGGGGGCGGGGGCGGCGGTGGTGGCGGTGGCGCCAATGGGATTGTGAGCTCCTCCTGGGGTGACCCGCAGAACCCGCTTGAACCCGCCAACACCAACGAGGTGCAGGGCGGCAAAGTTCTCGACATGGTCTTCCGGGGGCTGAAGAAGTACGACCCGAAGACCGGTGCGGCCACGAACATGCTGGCCGAAAAGATCGAGTCCACCGACTCGCAGAACTTCACCATCACTCTGAAGGACGGCTGGACTTTCAGCAACGGCGAGAAGGTCACGGCGCACTCGTTCGTGGACGCATGGAACTACGGCGCCCTGCTGAAGAACAATCAGAAGAACGCCTATTTCTTCGGCTACATCGACGGCTACGACAAGGTCCACCCGAACACCGGCAATGCCTCCGCGGCCACGCTCTCCGGCCTCAAGGTCGTCGACCCGAAGACCTTCACGGTCAAGCTGTCGCAGAAGTTCTCGCTCTGGCCGGACACCCTCGGCTACCCGGCCTTCGCACCCCTGCCGAAGGCCTTCTTCACCGACCACGCCGCCTGGGTGTCCAAGCCCGTCGGCAACGGCCCGTACACCATCGAGAACTACACCAAGGGCTCCTCGATGAGCCTGCGCAAGTGGGACGGTTACCCCGGGGACGACAAGGCGCAGAACGGCGGCATCGACCTCAAGGTCTACACGGACAGCAACACCGCCTACACCGACCTGGTCGCGGGCAATCTCGACCTCGTCGACGACGTACCGGCCTCGCAGCTGAAGAACGTCAAGGCGGACCTCGGCGACCGCTACATCAACACCCCGGCCGGCATCATCCAGACGATCGCCTTCCCCTTCTACGACAAGAAGTGGGACACCCCCGGAGGCATCAAGGTCCGGCAGGGCCTGTCGATGGCGATCAACCGGGACCAGATCACCAGCCAGATCTTCCAGAAGACCCGCACTCCCGCCTCCGACTGGACCTCCCCGGTCCTCGGCGAGGAGGGCGGCTTCAAGAAGGGGCTCTGCGGTGCCCCGTGCGAGTACAACGCGGCGGACGCCAAGAAGCTGGTCCAGGAGGGCGGCGGGATCCCCGGCGGCCAGCTGAAGATCTCGTACAACGCGGACACCGGCTCGCACAAGGAGTGGGTCGACGCCGTCTGCAACAGCATCAACAAGGCGCTGGGCAACAACAAGGCCTGCGTCGGCGCCCCGGTCGGCACCTTCGCCGACTTCCGCAGCCAGGTCTCCCAGCAGAAGCTGACCGGACCCTGGCGCGCGGGCTGGCAGATGGACTACCCGCTGATCCAGAACTTCCTGCAGCCGACCTACTACACCAACGCCTCGTCCAACGACGGCAAGTGGAGCAACAAGCAGTTCGACTCCCTGATCGACAAGGCCAACGCCGAGTCCGACAAGGCCAAGGCCGTCTCCACGTTCCAGGACGCGGAGAGGGTTCTCGCCGAACAGATGCCCGTCATCCCGCTCTGGTACCAGAACGGCAGCGCCGGCTACTCGGACCGGATCACCAACGTCGCGCTGAACCAGTTCAGCGTCCCGGTGTACGAGCAGATCAAGGTCAAGTAGGACCCGGAAGCCGGGTGGCCGGTGCACACCCCGCACCGGCCACCCGGCTTCCCCATCCCCGAGTAACTGCCCCCCCGCGACCCCCGGAGCCCCTCATGGGACGGTATGTGATCCGGCGGCTGCTGCAGATGATCCCGGTCTTCTTCGGCACCACGCTGTTGATCTTCCTCATGGTGAACGTGATGGGTGACCCCATTGCGGGTCTCTGCGGCGAGCGCCAGTGCGATCCTGCGACCGCCGCCCAACTCCGCAAGGAATTCGGCCTCGATAAGCCGGTCTGGCAGCAGTACGTCACCTACATGGGCAATGTCTTCACCGGCGACTTCGGCACCGCGTTCAACGGCCAGAAGGTCACCGAGCTGATGGCCACCGCCTTCCCCATCACCATTCGGCTCACCGTCATCGCGATCGTCTTCGAAGTCGTCATCGGCATCAGCCTCGGCGTCGTCACCGGTCTGCGCCGCGGCCGCCCCGTCGACACCACCGTGCTGATCCTGACCCTGGTCGTCATCTCCGTCCCGACCTTCGTCACCGGTCTGCTGCTCCAGCTCCTCCTCGGCGTGAAATGGGGGATCATCGATCCGTCCGTCTCTTCGGAGGCGCCGTTCAACGAACTCCTCGTCCCTGGGCTCGTCCTCGCCTCGGTCTCCCTGGCGTACGTCACCCGGCTCACCCGGACCTCGATCGCCGAGAACGCCCGCGCCGACTACGTCCGTACCGCCGTCGCCAAGGGCCTCCCCAGGCGCCGGGTCGTCATCCGGCATCTGCTGCGCAACTCTCTGATCCCCGTCGTCACCTTCATCGGTACGGACGTGGGCGCCCTGATGGGCGGGGCGATCGTCACCGAGCGCATCTTCAACATCCACGGCGTCGGCTACCAGCTCTACCAGGGCATCCTGCGTCAGAACTCCCAGACCGTCGTCGGGTTCGTCACCATCCTGGTCCTCGTCTTCCTGGCGGCCAACCTGATCGTCGACCTCCTGTACGCCGTACTCGACCCGAGGATCCGCTATGCCTGAGCAGACCCCGGACGAAGTGATCTCTGCGGGAGGAGCGGGTGCGGGCATGGACCTCGCCATTGAGGAAGGGGAGACCCTGGAGAAGACCCCGGGCGGCCCCGAAGGGACCGGGCCGGCGGAGAAACCCCGCAGTCTCTGGTCCGACGCCTGGCGCGACCTGCGCCGCAACCCGGTCTTCATCATCTCCGCCCTGATCATCCTCTTCCTGGTGATCATCTCGATCTGGCCGTCGCTGATCACGAACCAGGACCCGCTCAACTGCGACCTGGGCAAGGCTCAGGAGAGCTCACAGCCCGGCCACCCGTTCGGCTTCGACGGGCAGGGCTGCGACGTCTACACCCGTACGGTCTACGGGGCCAGGGCCTCGGTCACCGTAGGTGTCTGCGCCACCCTCGGAGTCTCGCTCCTCGGCGGCATCCTGGGCGGTTTCGCCGGCTTCTTCGGCGGCTGGTGGGACTCGATCCTCTCCCGTCTCACCGACGTGTTCTTCGGCATCCCGGTCGTCCTCGGCGGCCTGGTCTTCCTCTCCGTGGTGCCCGGCTCCACCGTCTGGCCGGTGATCGGCTTCATCGTTCTGCTGGGCTGGCCGCAGATCGCCCGTATCGCACGTGGCTCGGTCATCACCGCCAAACAGAACGACTACGTCCAGGCGGCCCGAGCGCTCGGCGCCTCCAACTCCCGGATCATGCTCCGCCACATCGCCCCCAACGCGGTCGCCCCCGTGATCGTCGTCGCGACCATCGCCCTCGGTACGTACATCTCTCTGGAGGCGACCCTCTCGTTCCTGGGCGTCGGCCTGAAACCGCCGGCCGTTTCCTGGGGCATCGACATCTCCGCAGCGGCCAACTACATCCGCAACGCCCCGCACATGCTGCTCTGGCCCGCCGGGGCGCTGGCGGTCACCGTGCTCGCCTTCATCATGCTCGGCGACGCGGTGCGCGACGCCCTCGACCCCAAGCTGCGCTGAGGAGCCCGCTGCCATGTTGCTCGAAGTGCGCGATCTGCACGTGGAGTTCCACACCCGGGACGGTGTGGCCAAGGCCGTCAACGGGGTCAACTACTCGGTGGCCGAGAGCGAGACGCTCGCCGTGCTCGGCGAGTCCGGGTCGGGCAAGTCGGTCACCGCGCAGGCGATCATGGGGATCCTCGACATGCCGCCGGGGAGGATCAGCGGCGGCGAGATCCTCTTCAAGGGCCGCGATCTGCTGAAACTGAAGGCGGAGGAGCGCCGGAAGGTCCGCGGTCAGCAGATGGCCATGATCTTCCAGGACGCCCTGTCCTCCCTCAACCCCGTGCTCAGCGTGGGGGAGCAGCTCGGCGAGATGTTCGTGGTGCACCGAGGGATGTCGCGCAAGGACGCCAAGCTGAAGGCCATCGAGCTGATGGACCGGGTCCGCATCCCCGCCGCGAAGGAACGGGTCGGGAACTACCCGCACCAGTTCTCCGGCGGCATGCGCCAGCGCATCATGATCGCCATGGCGCTGGCGCTGGAACCGTCGCTGATCATCGCGGACGAGCCCACCACCGCCCTCGATGTGACCGTCCAGGCCCAGGTGATGGACCTCCTCGCCGAGCTCCAGCGCGAGCTCCACATGGGTCTCATCCTGATCACCCACGATCTGGGCGTGGTCGCCGATGTCGCCGACTACATCGCCGTGATGTACGCGGGCCGGATCGTCGAGTCGGCCCCCGTCCACGAGATCTACAAGGCGCCCGCCCACCCGTACACCAAGGGCCTGCTCCAGTCGATTCCGCGGCTGGACCAGAAGGGCCAGGAGCTGTACGCCATCAAGGGACTGCCGCCCAACCTGCTGCACATCCCGCCCGGCTGCGCCTTCAACCCGCGCTGCCCGATGGCCCAGGAGATCTGCCGAGGCGAGGTGCCGCCGCTGTTCGAGGTGGCCCAACACCGTGAGAGCGCCTGCTACTTCTGGAAGGAGACGCTCGATGCGCGCTGAACAGGGGAGTATTCGCGCGGGCGGCGAACCCATCCTGGAGGTCATCGACCTCGTCAAGCACTACCCACTGACCCAGGGCATCCTGATCAAGAAGCAGGTCGGTGCGGTCAAGGCGGTCGACGGTGTCTCCTTCGAGCTGGCCGCGGGCGAGACCCTCGGCATCGTGGGGGAGTCCGGCTGCGGCAAGTCGACCGTCGCCAAGATGCTCGTCCACCTGGAACAGCCGACGTCCGGCGCGATCAAGTACAAGGGCGAGGACATCACCAAGCTGTCCGGGCGTGCGCTGAAGGCCGTGCGGCGCAACATCCAGATGGTGTTCCAGGACCCGTACACCTCGCTCAATCCGCGGATGACGGTCGGCGACATCATCGGGGAGCCGTACGAGATCCACCCCGAGGTCGCGCCCAAGGGCGAGCGGCGGCGCAAGGTGCAGGACCTGCTCGATGTCGTGGGTCTCAACCCGGAGTACATCAACCGCTATCCGCACCAGTTCTCCGGCGGTCAGCGTCAGCGCATCGGCATCGCCCGCGGGCTGGCCCTCAACCCCGAGATCATCGTCGCCGACGAACCGGTCTCGGCCCTCGACGTCTCCGTACAGGCCCAGGTCATCAACCTGCTCGACCGGCTGCAGGCGGAGTTCAACCTGAGTTACGTCTTCATCGCGCACGACCTCTCGATCGTCCGGCACATTTCCGACCGGGTCGGCGTGATGTATCTGGGCAGGCTCGCCGAGATCGGTACGGACGAGCAGATCTACGATCACCCCACGCACCCGTACACGCAGGCCTTGCTGTCCGCGGTGCCGGTGCCGGACCCGATGGCGCGCGAGTACCGCGAGCGGATCATCCTGCACGGCGACGTGCCGTCCCCGGCCCACCCGCCGTCGGGCTGCCGCTTCCGCACCCGCTGCTGGAAGGCGCAGGAGCGGTGCGAACTGGAGGTGCCGCTGCTCGCGGTTCCGGCGGTCTTCCGGCTGACGGACACCGCGGCCGCACACGATTCGGCGTGCCACTTCGCGGAGGAGAAGCAGGTGGTGCCGCCGGAGGGGCTGCTGGAAGTGCCGGAGACGGAGCCGGTGGAGCCCGGGGCGCCAAAGGAGCCGGGCGGGCCCGGTGAACCGGCTGCACCCGACGACGCCACGGGCAAGGGCGACGGGCCGGCACCCCCGTCCGGAGGCGCGCACGCCGACTGACCGCCGCCGGGAACGCGACCCCGGATTCGTTAACGCACGGGCAACTTGACCGTCGCACGTCCGATATACGAACGCATCACGATGGACAACGTACGGCCGTGCGGGTGCCGTGAACCGGTCGGGGGGCTGTCATGTCCCTCCGGCCGGTTACCCGGTTCAACCGGAGTGCCGGCGTCCCCCTTGTCGGGTGACCGGGCCCGGTGAGTATCGCAGGCGTGATACTCACGCGCGGGGCACGCGTCACCCTTCGCGGGGATCAGCGCCCTCTCCGGTGCGGTGCACGCCCGGCCGTTCGGCATGATCGCCGCCGGGCTGCTGCTGCCCGGCGGGATCCCGGGAATCGCCCGTGTGCTGCACTTCGAGCTGCTCGACCACTTCGGGAAGCTGCCGACCGAGGGCCGGCTCACGGTACCGACGTGGTTCTTCGAAACGACCGCCGGAGTGGTGGTGCTGCTGGCCGTGGCCCGCAGAGGCTTCCCTGACAGCGCCCCCGCCCCCACTGCCCAGGACCAGCGCCACGGCTACCCGCAGCCCGGTGTGTTCGGGCCTCCGCCGCCCTCCCAGCACCCACCGGGCTGGTCGGACCCGCGCGGCCGGCAGAAGCCGTCGAGGGTCTCCCCCCGGCCCTTGGGGGCCGGGGGAGACCGAGGACGGAGCGCCCGACTAGGCCCTGTCCAGCCCCAGCGCCCGCTTCAGGAAGTCCACCTGCAACAGGAGCAGATTCTCCGCAACCTGCTCCTGCGGAGTCATGTGCGTGACCCCGCTCAGCGGCAGTACCTCATGCGGCCGCCCGGCCGAGAGCAGCGCCGACGACAGCCGCAGCGAGTGCGCGACCACCACGTTGTCGTCCGCCAGCCCGTGGATGATCATCATCGGTCGGACCTGGTCCGCGGCCTCGGACAGCCCCTCGTCGGTGAGAAGCGAGTTGTACGCGTACACCTCGGGCTGCTCGGCCGGATCGCCGAGATAGCGCTCGGTGTAGTGCGTGTCGTACAGCCGCAGATCCGTCACCGGCGCACCCACCACTGCCGCATGGAAGACGTCCGGCCGCCGGAGCGCGGCCATGGCCGCCAGGTATCCGCCGTACGACCAGCCGCGGATCGCCACCTTGGAGAGATCCAGCGGGAACCTTTCGGCGAGTGCGTGCAGCGCGTCCACCTGGTCGTCGAGGCTGAGGGCGAAATTGTTCTTGACCGCCTTCTCCCAGCCGGGTGAGCGCCCCGGTGCGCCCCGGCCGTCCGCGACGACGACCGCGAAGCCCTGATCGGCGAACCACTGCGACGTCAGGTGCGGATTGTGGGCGGCAAGGACCCGTCGCCCGTGCGGTCCACCGTACGGATCCATCAGGACCGGAAGCGGACCATCTGATTCCTGATAGTCGGTGGGGAGCAGCACGGCGCACGGAATTCGCTGTGCGCCCCCCTCGGTGAACCGCACCCGGGCCGTCAGAACCGGCTCCTCCGCGTGGTTCGCGACCGTCGCGACCTGCTTGCCGCTCCGGAGCACCCGCACCTCCGTGCCGGGCCGCTCCGGCGACGCCGAGATCAGCACGGTCACCTCGCCCGCCCGGACCGCGGAGTGCACCCCCGCCCCCTCGGAGACCCGCTCCACGCCCAGCTCGTTGACCCGGTAGACATGGCTCTGCCCGATCTCCGGCTCCGCCGCGTCCTCGCCTGCCGAAGCCGACACCAGGACGTCCGACTCGCCGATGTCCAGGACTGCCTGGATCTGCAACTGCGCCCCGGTCAGCGGCCGGTCGCCGACCGCGAGGACCCGCGCCCCGCCCTCGTCCACGATCCGCACGAGCCGCCCGTCCGGCGCCCACGCCGGCACCCCGGGGAACAGGTCCAGCCACACCGGGTCCTCGTCGACGTGAACCGTCCGCGTCGCACCGCTCTCCGTGTCCACCGCGAGGAAGAGCTGACTGCGCTGGTCACGGGCCTGCACCAGGATCAGCGGGGCGCCGTCCGACGACCAGTGCACCTGTGCCAGATACGGATACCGGCCCCGGTCCCACACCACTTCGGTACGGGCCCCGTCCAGGTCCGTCACCAGGAGCCGCACCTCTGCGTTGGGCGTCCCCGCCGCCGGGTACGCGACCTCGGCGGGCTTGCGGTCCGGGTGCGCCGGGTCGGCGATCCACCACCGCTTCACCGCACTGTCGTCGACCCTTGCGACCAGCAGTCGGTCCGACTCCGGCGACCACCAGAAGCCGCGCGAGCGGTGCATCTCCTCGGCCGCGATGAACTCCGCGAGACCGTACGAGATGTGCGGGTCCTCGGGTTCCGCGAGCGCCCGGTCCCCGTCACCCTCCGCCCCCACGACGCGCAGTGCGCCCTTCGACACGTATGCGACATGGCGTCCGTCGGGCGACGGACGCGGGTCCAGCACCGGGCCCGGTACCGGCAGCGCGCGGGCCGTCCCGGCCCGCAACTCGGCGACGTACACCTTCCCGGAGAGCGCGAACGCCGCCAACTCGGCCGCGGAGTCGACCGCATAGCCGACGATCCCCGCAGACCCCTCGCGGCTCCGCTCGCGCCGCGCCCGCTCCTGTGGGGACAGCTTCTCCGCCGAACCGCCCAGCAGCGCCTCGGGGTCGGCGACGACCCGCTCCTTCGGCGTGGAACCGTCCGCCAGGTCCAGCACCCACAGCCGGTTGGTCCGGTCCGTGCCGGAGGCCGACCGCAGGAAGATCACCCGCTCCCCGTCCGGAGAGACGGTGAACGCCCGCGGAGCGCCGAGGGTGAACCGCTGCGTTCTGGCGTGCTGACGGGGAAACGAGAGCTTCTGCGAGGTCATACCCCCGAACCCTAGGGCCTGAGCGGAGTGAGAAACGCGGAACCGGACATAGCGCCCGACCGTCCGGTCGTGCGCCCCTCGTGCTGCTGTGCCCCCGATCAATGCTGTGGCACGGATAGTTATGATCCGTAGCGCTCGGTGGGTATGAACCTGCTGGCTCCATGTGTGCTGCCCGGCCCGACCGTACTGATGGAGGTGAACCGCCGTGGCACTCTCGATTTCGGCGGTGGTGCTGCTGGCGATCGTCGTCTTCCTGCTGATCCGGAAATCCGGACTGAAGGGCGGACATGCGGTGGTCTGCATGCTGCTCGGTTTCTATCTCGCGAGTTCGTCCATTGCCCCCACCATCTCGGAGCTGACCACGAATGTGGCCGGCATGATCGGCGACATCAAGTTCTGATCCGGGGCCTGTCCTTCGGATCATGCCGGGCTCGCGGGAGCCCGGCACGCGCAGCTGCGACGGGCCCCGGCCCCCTCCGTGGTCGGCCCGCAGGGCAGTCGGCTCGTAGGGTGGGTCCCATGACGGACCTTCCCGCCCGTCGTCTGCTCCTGGTGCATGCGCACCCCGACGACGAGTCGATCAACAACGGCGCCACCATGGCCCTGTACGCGGCCCATGGCGCCCGGGTCACTCTGGTGACCTGCACGCGCGGCGAGGAGGGCGAGGTCATCCCGCCCGAACTCGCCCATCTCGCGGCCGATCGGGACGACACCCTTGGTGACCACCGCATCGGTGAACTCGCTGCCGCGATGAAGGAGCTCGGGGTCACCGACCACCGTTTCCTCGGCGGACCCGGACGGTTCCGCGATTCCGGAATGATGGGTGCCGAGCAGAATCACCGCCCCGGCGC
This sequence comes from Streptomyces sp. NBC_01669, assembly GCF_026339735.1. Classification (GTDB taxonomy): domain Bacteria; phylum Actinomycetota; class Actinomycetes; order Streptomycetales; family Streptomycetaceae; genus Streptomyces; species Streptomyces yanii. The sequence goes on along the minus strand of NZ_JAPEQG010000001.1, from coordinate 3,461,903 downwards.
CTTCTGGAACACGGACGTGGACGAGGCCGCCGGGTACCTCGTGGAGGTGATCCGCTCGGTACGCCCCCAGGTCCTCGTCACCTACGACCCCGACGGCGGGTACGGGCACCCCGACCACATCCAGGCGCACCGCGTCGCGATGCGCGCCGCGGACCTGGCGGCCGACCCCGCGTACCGCAGCGGACTCGGTGCCCCGCACGCCATCGACAAGATCTACTGGAACCGGGTGCCGCGCTCCGTCGCCGAGCAGGCATTCGCGCAACTGCGCTCGACGGCCCCCGACGCCTTCCCGGGGATCGCCGCGATCGACGACGTACCGGGTGTGGTGAACGACACCCGGATCACCGCGGAGATCGACGGTGCCGCCCACGCGGCGGCCAAGACGGCGGCGATGCGGGCACACCGCACCCAGATCGCCGTGGACGGCCCGTTCTTCGCCCTCTCGAACGATCTGGGTCAGCCCGTCTTCACCACCGAGTACTACGAGTTGGTACGCGGAACGTCCGGAGCGCCCGCGGGTGCACGGGAACACGATCTCTTCACGGGCGTACCGGGCGTACCGGGCGTACCGGGCGTACCGGGCGTACCGGGCGTACCGGGCGTACCGGGCGCATCGGGTACGGAGGACGTGCCGGGGGCTGAGTCGGGAGCACGGCCATGAGCAACGGCAAGCAACGCCGAACCCGAACCGACACTCCGCCCCGGGAGCCCGTGCCCACCGGTCTCGCCGCACCCCTGAACCCGGGCCGCATCGGGGCCTACCTGGGCCTCGCGGTCCTCGGTGCGCTCGTCGGGCTCGCGGGAGCGTTCGTCCAAGCCGCATGGTTCCCGGGTGGTTTGCTGCTCGCGCTGGTGGCCTGCGCCGGACTGTTCTACGGGGGCCGCATCCTCATCGGGACCCAGATCGGCGCCCTCGCGCCCGCCGCGGGCTGGCTGATTTCGGTCATCGTTCTGCTCGGCGGACGGCCGGAGGGCGACTACGTCTTCGGCGACGAACTGGGGCTCACCCTCTTCATGCTGGGGGGGATGGCCGTCGCTGTGATGTGTGCCACCATGTCGCGGTCGCCCCAACAAGGCGCCGACAACGGCCGACCTGGCAAGTAATGTGCCACGTCCGATCCCGTAATGCCCCCTGTCCGTCGGGGAGGCGCACCGTCGTTTCCCCCGGTCGCGGGGTGTCTGTCGGTGGCGGCCAGTATGGTGGTTCGCGCGCCGAGCCGTCCCCTGGCCTGCGGCACGGGGGAAGTACGGGCGGCGGAGCCAATCGGGAGAACCTGCTTTGAGTCGTGAAACTGACAGTTCGTCCACCGGCCCCCAGGGGCGCGGGGGAGCCGCGTATCCCTCGGGTACGCCGCCGTACGGATCACGCCAGTATCCGTCGCTGCACCCTTCGCAGGACGCCCCGGAGGAGACCCCGGAGCCTGCGGATCCACCTCAGTCCGAAGAGCCGAGGACCGAGACGACGCTGACGACGCGTATCCGGATCAACATCCCCGGCTCGCGGCCCATCCCGCCGGTCGTGATGCGTACGCCGATGGGCGATGCCGACGCGGACGCCGCGCGTGAGCGCACGGGCAGCACACCGCGCCCGGGCGCACCCGAGTCCGGCGGTACGCCGGGCGGATCGGGCAAGCCGGGCGCATCGGGCGGACAAGCCACCAACGCGAGAGACGGCTCCGCGACCGCGGACCCGAGCGCCGAGAAGCCGGCCAGGGAGAAGAGCGGCAGCGACTGGTTCGCCCCGCGCAAGGCACCGACGAACACGTCGGTGGTCGACGCCGCGGCCGGGCCGGCCGGCAGCGCCGCTGCCGGATCCGCCGGTGCGGGCGGGGGTGCCGGATCCGGTGCTCCCACCCCGCCGCGCGCCGATCTGCCGTTCTTCTCGGACGGTCCGCAGCGCACCGGCGACCAGGGCGCGCCCCGCCCCGGCGACGACTCCGCGGTCCCGGGCGGGCCGCGTGCCACGCCGAATCTCGGTGTGCGTACGCCGGGTCCGTCCGGCCCGACGACCGGCCCGGTCACCGGCACCTCGTCCCTGACTCCCCGCCTCGGCGGACCGGACGGCTTCGGCCCCGGCCCGGCAGGTCCGGGTGCGGGCCAGGCGCGTCCCGGCGGACCGTCCGCTCCCGGCACCCCCGGTGGCGTACCCCCGCGGATGTCCGACGACACGGCCGTCCTCACACCGCAGTTCGCACCGCCCGGCCCCGGCGGCCATGTCTCGGGGGAGACGCTCAACAGCGGTATCCCTGTCGTCCCGCCGGAGCACCGCTCGCCGTCCGCCCCGTCCCTGTTCCCGAACGTGGGCGGCCCCGCGGGTCCGGGTCCGCGCGCCGACCTGCCGCCCCGAGGCCCGAACGACCCGATGGGCAGCGGACCTGCAGGACCGGGCGGCCCCGCCGCCCAGGCGCCCGCCCCCGCCCGCCCTGCCCCGGCCCCGGCGAAGAAGAAGGGCCGCTCGAAGCCGGTCCTGCTCGGCGCGGGCGTCGTCGTCCTGGCCGGTGTCGCCTACGGCGCGGGGCTGTTGATGAACCACTCCGAGGTCCCCAAGGGGACCACCGTCCTCGGCGTCGACATCGGCGGCGGCACGAAGGAGCAGGCCGTCGCCAAGCTGGACGAGGCTCTCGGCGAGCGCGCCAAGACCCCCCTCCAGCTCTCCGTCGACGGCAAGAACGAGAAGCTCGCCCCGGAGAAGGCCGGTCTCGCGCTGGACAGCGTGGAGACCGTGCGCGGCGCCGCGGGCAGCGACTACAACCCGGTCTCGGTGATCGGCTCCCTCTTCGGCGCCGAGCGCAAGGCCGACCCGGTGATCCCGGTCGACGAGGAGAAGCTCGGGGTCGCGCTGACGGACCTGGCGGGCGTGTCCGGCTCCGCCAACGACGGCACGATCAAGTTCGAGCCGGGCAAGGCCGTCGCGGTCCCCGGCAAGGTGGGCAAGGCGCTGGACGTCAACAGGTCGATGATCTCGGTACGGGACGCGTACCGTGCCCAGGTGCAGACGGGCAAGGCGGCCACGGTCCAACTGCCGGTCACCACCCGCCAGCCCACCATTGCCCAGGCCGAACTGGACCGGGCGATGAAGGACTTCGCGAAGCCCGCGATGTCCGGCCTGATCACGATCAAGGCAGGGCCCAAGCAGATCCAGTTCGGACCGGCGAAGTCGCTGCCGCAGATCCTCTCCATGAAGGCGGTCGACGGCCGGCTGGTCGAGGTCTACAACAAGACCGCGATCGACACCCTCTGTGACGGCGTCTTCGACGGCATCATGATCACCAAGGGTGACGGCAAGAAGCACCAGCTCAGTGCGGACGATGTGGCACACGCCATACAGACCGCGCTGCTCGGCAAAACCCCTACCGAGCGCACCGTCACCATCGCCCTCGACGGCAACGGATAGCACCACCGAAGCACGGATCCCGATGACGCCGCCCCCTGTTCCGGGGGCGGCGTCATGCGTGGGGCATGACATCTGTCATCCCCGATTCACGACCCGTGACCCTGCCGGGCGGCCACTCCACTCCGCCAGCCTGGACGCATGACAACGGCAGCCACCGAAGCCACCACCGCGCGCGCCGCAGTGGTCAGCTTCGACCAGGTCAGCAAGGCGTACGGAGACGTATGCGCCGTCGACGGGCTCACCCTCGACCTGCACCCCGGCGAGACCGTGGCGCTTCTCGGCCCCAACGGCGCCGGCAAGTCCTCCACTCTCGACCTGCTCCTCGGCCTGCGCACCGCGGACTCCGGCACGGTCCGGCTCTTCGGCGCTTCCCCGCAGGAGGCGATCGCCAAGGGCCGGGTCGGCGCGATGCTGCAGACCGGCGGCCTGATGGAGGACGTCACCGTCGAGGAGATCGTCCGGCTCGTCTGCGATCTGCACCCGCGGCCGTACCCGGTCGGCGACGTACTGGCCCGTGCGGGCATCGCGTCGATCGCCGACCGGATGGTCAACAAACTCTCCGGCGGTCAGGAGCAGCGCGTACGGTTCGCGCTCGCCACCGCCGGGGCCAATGACCTGATCGTCCTCGACGAGCCGACCACCGGCATGGACGTCACCGCCCGCCAGGCGTTCTGGGCCACCATGCGGGAACAGGCCGAGCAGGGACGTACCGTCCTGTTCGCCACCCACTACCTCGAAGAGGCCGACGCGATCGCCGACCGCGTCCTCGTCCTCCACAAGGGGCGGCTCCTCGCCGACGGCACCGCTGCCGAGATCAAGGCGAAGGCCGGGGCCCGCCGGATCTCGTTCGAACTCGAGGGCGCGGTCGACGAATCGTCCCTGCGCGGCCTGCCGTTCCTCTCCACGCTCGACATCAGCGGCAACCGGGTCCGTATCCAGTCGCACAACGCCGACGCGACCGTCCACGCGGTCTACGCGCTCGGCCTCTACCCGCGCGAACTCGAAGTCGCAGGACTCGGCCTGGAGCAGGCCTTCGTCGCCATCACCGAGGCCGAGGAGGCCAGGACCGCATGCTGAACTTCTTCTCGTGGGCACTCGTCAAGCTCGAAGTGACCCGCACCCTGCGGAACAAGAAGTTCATGTTCTTCTCGGTCATCTACCCGTCGGTGATCTACCTGCTGATCTCCGGAACCCGGAACACCACCGACAAGGTCCCGCACACCGACCTGACCCTGCAGGCCTTCTTCATGGTTTCGATGGCCTCCTTCGGTGCTCTGACCGCCGTCCTCATGGGTAACAGCGAGCGCATCGCCAAGGAGCGCGAGAAAGGCTGGGTCCGCCAGCTGCGCCTCACCCCGCTGCCCAGCCGCGGCTACGTCCTGGCGAAGATCGCCAGTGCCGCGATGGTCACCCTGCCGTGCATCGTGGTCGTGTTCCTGGTCGCCGCCGTGGTCAAGCACGTACGGATGGAGACCTGGCAGTGGTTCGCGCTGATCGGGGTCATCTGGGCCGGATCGCTGGTCTTCGCGGCGCTCGGCGTCGCCATCGGCTACATCGCCAGCGGGGACGCGGTCCGCCCGATCACCATGATCATCTACTTTGCGCTGTCGATCCTCGGCGGCCTGTGGATGCCGAGTGCGACCTTCCCGCAGTGGCTCCAGAACATCTCGGAGTGGCTGCCGACCCACGCGTACGCTTCACTCGGGCAGGCGGTCGAGATGGGCGGCTCGCCGCACGCCAAGGACGTCGCCATCCTCTGCGTCTACTTCCTGCTCTTCGCGGGCGGCGCGGCCTGGCTCTACCGGAAGGACACCCTGAAGGCGTGAACGACGACGAGACGTTCGTGGGGATCGGGCGCCCGCCGACCGACCGCCGTCAGGTGGGCGTCAAGCTGCTCTGGATCGGCATCTGGCTCGCGTTCATGAGCGCCCCGGTCAAGGACCTCATCGACGGCAACCACACCCCGTGGGCCGCCGGGCTGGGAGCTCTCGGCCTGCTGGTCTTCGTCGGGACATACCTGGCCCTGGTCTTCCGTCACACCTCGAAGGCGCTGGACCGCCGCCGGGTCGGGGCGGCGATCACCTTCCTCGGCGCCCTGGCAGCCCTCCTCTCCCTGACGCTGGGCACCCCGTGGCTGGTCCTCTTCGTGTACGTCTCCGTCACCGTCGGGGCCACCCTCCCCCTGAGGACCGCCGGCTGGCTGATCCCCGTCGTCACCGCCGTACTCGTCGGCCTCGGCCTGACCGGCGACCACCCGCGCGAGGTCATCACCGCCCTGGTCTTCCCCGCCCTGCTCGGCGGATTCGCCATGACCGGCGTACGGCAGATGATCCGTACGACGATCGAGCTGCGCGAGGCCCGCGCCACCGTCGCCCAGCTCGCCGCCAACGAGGAGCGGCTGCGGCTCGCCCGCGATCTGCATGACCTGCTCGGCCACTCCCTCTCCCTGATCACGCTCAAGAGCGAGCTGGCGGGGCGGATGCTCCCCGACCACCCCGAGCAGGCCGCGCTCCAGGTCGCCGACATCGAACAGGTCAGCCGCCAGGCACTGGTGGACGTCCGCAGCGCGGTCACCGGCTACCGGCGGCCCACGCTCCCCGGCGAGCTGGCCGGGGCCCGTACCGCACTCGTCGCCGCGGGCATCGTCGCCGACATCCCGACGGACGCCCCCGCCGAGCTGCCCGAGAAGCCGGAGGAGGTCCTCGCCTGGGCGTTGCGGGAAGCCGTCACCAATGTCGTACGCCACAGCGGCGCCCGCCGCTGCGCGGTCACGCTCACCCCCCGCCAGACGCTCGACGGCCGGGTCCTCGAACTCACCGTGGCGGACGACGGCCGGGGCGGCTCCGGAACGAAGGCGGGCAACGGCCTCACCGGCATCAGCGAACGACTCGGCACGATAGATGGCACGCTGGCCACCCGGGCCACCGACTCCGTTTCCGGTAAAGGCTTCACCCTCACCCTCAGTGTTCCGCTCGGATCCGGCCTAGGATCCGGTGAATGAGCATGATCAGACTCCTCCTTGCCGAGGACCAGTCCATGGTGCGCGAGGCCCTCGCGGCGCTGCTCGGTCTGGAACCCGACATCGAGGTGGTGGCCCAGGTCGCCCGTGGTGACGAGGTCCTCGCGGCGGCCCGCGAGAATGCCGTCGATGTCGCCCTCCTCGACATCGAGATGCCGGGCATGACCGGCATCGAAGCGGCGGGCGTGCTGCGCCGGGAACTCCCGGCCGTGAAGGTCGTCGTCGTCACGACCTTCGGCCGCCCCGGCTATCTGCGCCGGGCGATGGAGTCGGGCGCGGACGCGTTCCTGGTGAAGGACGCCCCGGCGTCCCAGCTCGCGGAAGCGGTACGGAAGGTGCTCGCCGGTGAACGCGTCATCGATCCGACCCTGGCGGCCGCCGCGCTCGCCGACGGCGCGAGCCCACTGACCGAGCGCGAACGCGACGTGCTGCGCACGGCGGCCGACGGCTCCACCAACGCGGAGATCGCCACAGCCCTCCATCTCTCGCAGGGCACGGTCCGCAACTACCTGTCCACGGCGATCCAGAAGACGACGGCACGCAACCGGGCGGAAGCGGTGCGCATCGCGAGCGAGAAGGGCTGGTTGTAGGGCCGGCCCCGGGGTGCGGCAGCCTCGGCGCCGCCCTGACCTGGAGAAATTCCGGTTTCGCGGGATCAGCGGAGCTGGCACACTTCTGCTTCATGACGACAGGACGCAGCGCGGGCGTGAACCTGCGCGTCGGTGCGGAGGACGCGGAGCTCTCCGCCCGGCTGAGCGAAGAGCTGACGGCCTTCAACAACCATGCGACGGGCGCCCACGACGACCGGGGGCTCTCGGTGCGGGTCACCGACGAGGCGGGTGACCTGGTGGCGGGGCTGGTCGGCTGGACCTGGGGCGGGTGCGCCGGGATCTCCGAGGTGTGGGTGCGGGCCGACCGGCGTCACGAGGGGTGGGGCGCCCGACTGGTGCGTGCCGCCGAGGACGAGGCTCTGGCGCGCGGCTGCACCTCCGTGATCGTCTCGTCGATGTCCTTCCAGGCGCCCGGTTTCTACCGTCGGCAGGGCTATCTGGAGACCGGCAGCGGCGGTGGGCTCCCGGGCGGCCACACCCGTCATCACTTCTTCAAGGAGTTGGAACGGACGGAGAACGTCAGCTGAGGGGCAGCCAAGGGCTGCCCCGTGGTTCAGGTGGTTCAGGCGCGCGTCGCCTTGTCGAGATGGGCGAACACCACCACGTTGTCCTTGTAGTCCTTGGCCTTCCTGTCGTAGTTGCCGCCGCACGTGATCAGGCGGAGCTGGGCGGACGGGGTGTCGGCGTACACCCGCTTGTCGGGGAAGTTCGCCTTGCTGAAGGTCTCCACCGAATCGACCTTGAACGAGGCGACGCTGCCGTCCGCCCTCGTGATGTCGACCGTGGCGCCCGGTTTCAGGAACTGGAGCTGCAGGAACACCGCCGGGCCGGTCGTCGTATCGACGTGGCCTGCGACGATGGACGCGCCGCGCTCACCGGGCGTCGCGCCGTCCTTGAACCAGCCGACCAGGTTCTTGTCGTTGGGGGGCGGGGCGTTGAGCTGTCCGGTCGGGCCGATGGACAGGGGGGTGAAGGGGGCGTCGACGGCGATCGTCGGGATCCGGAGCCGCTTGGGCTGGGAAGCGGGCATGGACAGGCCCTGGAGAGAAGCGGAGGCCGAGGGGGTGGTGGGGGCTGGGGGGGCGGGTGCGGGGGCTGCGGGAACGCCGGGCCCGGGGACGGCGGGTGCGAGCACCGCGGGGGTGGTCAACGGCTTGTTGTCGTCCGAGACGCCGAGGGAGTTGTAGATCAGGAGCAGGCCCAGCCCTGCCGCTGCTGCGGGCCAGAGAAGGGCGCGGCCGATGGCGGGGGAGCCGGGCCGGGAGGGGGTGGAATCGGACGACTGCGGGGCGGCCATGGAAGCGTGCCTTTCTTCTGTCCTTCTTCTGTGTGGCATCGGTCAGTTGGTGCTCGGCCAGTCAGCGGAACCGGGGAAACGCAGCCGCCGCGACCGCCGCCCCGGGGGACGGCGACCGCGACAGCTGCGCGAGATCAGCGGTTCAGTTCGTTCAGGCCAGCGCGCCGCCCGTGCTCTGACGGCGGCGCACCTTGTATGCACCGACGCCGAGCCCACCGATGAGCAGCGCCGAACCGGCAGCCAGACCGCCACCGGTCATCGCGGTCCCGCCGCCACCGGCGTGGACGCCACCGCGGGGCTTGCCTTCGTCGCCGCCACGGCCGCCGCCGTAGCCGCCTTCGTCGCCGCCGCCGCCGTAGCCGCCCTCGTCGCCGCCGCCGCCGCCGTAGCCGCCCTCGTCGCCGCCACGGCCGCCCTTGTCACCGCGGTCGTCTCCGCCCTTCTTCGAGTTGTCGCCGGAGTCGTTGCCGGGCTGCCACTCCTTGGCCACCGTCATGGCCATGGCGCCGCCACCGGTGTGGACGCCACCGCGGGGCTTGTCGCCCTTTTCGCCCTTGCCGCCGTGGTGGCCCTTGTCGCCGTGGTCGCCCTTCTCGCCCTTCTCGCCGTGGTGGCCCTTGTCGCCGTGGTCGCCCTTCTCGCCCTTCTCGCCGTGGTGGCCCTTGTCGCCCCAGCCGCCCTTCTCGCCCTTGTCGCCCCAGCCGCCCTTCTCGCCCTTTTCGCCCTTGTCGCCGTGCTTGTCGCCCCAGCCGCCCTTGCCGTGGTCGGGCCGGGCGTTCTCGTCGCCGCCGTAGCCGCCCTCGTCGTCGCCGTAGCCGCCCTCGTCGTCGCCGCCGTAGCCGCCCTCGTCGTCGCCGCCGCCCTCGTCGCCGTAGGAGTCGCCGGAGTCGTTGCCGGGCTGCCACTGCTTGGCCACCGTCATGGCCATGGCGCCGCCACCGGTGTGGACGCCACCGCGGGGCTTGTCGCCCTTTTCGCCCTTGCCGCCGTGGTGGCCCTTGTCGCCCCAGCCGTCCTTCTCGCCGTGGTCGCCCTTCTCGCCCTTGTCGCCCCAGCCGCCCTTCTTGCCGTGGTCGTCCTTCTCGCCGTGGTGGCCCTTCTCGCCGTGGTCGTCCTTCTCGCCGTGGTGGCCCTTCTCGCCGTGGTCGTCCTTCTCGCCGTGGTGGCCCTTGCCGTGGTCGTCTTCGCGGTCGTCGCCGCGACCGCCCTGGTCGTCGCCGCGGTCATCGCCGCGGCCGCCGTGATCGTCGCTGCTGGAGGAGGAACCGCCGTCCCAGTCATCGGCCAGCGTGATGGCATGGGCAGCAGGAGTAGTGATGGCGAGGACCGCGGTGATCGCGGCCGAAGCGAACAGTGTGCGGGCAGAGCGCATCTGAACACATTCCTTTCGACGCGACTGCGATGAGTGACGGGATGTCGACTCAAGGTGACGCAGCTGCGACGTGGTCCACCGTTAACCGGAATGCGACTCGGCGCCATCGGGGAGCTGTGCATTGGAGCTATGCCGTGGGCCCTTCGGGTGGCGAATTACTGATAATCACCCATCGGACTGCATATCGTGGCGTAATCAGGTTTGGCTCCGTAGAGCCACCTGTTTGCTGACGCTTCCTCATGGTGACGCGCCGCGCGATCGGTGCGGCGAGACTCTCGCATTCGGCTCGAACTCGCTTGCGGCGATGGCTGGTTGATGGTGTGCCCCGTGCGCGCGTGATCGCCTGGGGGGCGTCCGCGTCACTCCAGAGGCGCTGCGGAGCCGGTGCGAGGAGCGGCGCGCGTGGCACGCAGAAGAGACCGGGCGCCCGCTCGGGCGACCCCCGGACATGCGCCGCTCCCGTTTCCGACCCGATGGAGGCTTGCCGCACTCGGCCCGGCTTCGGCTGCCGTGTTCGGTACGGGAGACGAGGGTTCCGCCGTAGCCCCTGTGCACCGGGCCCGGCCTGCGACCGAGGTCCGAACGCCCACCGGACGACCCCGGTCCCCACGCCTGCGCACCCCTAATTCAGCAAGGCCCGCGCCGCCCGTGCCCGCCCCCGAACCATCTCCGCCGCCGCCGGCTCCACCACTTCCACCAGCTCCGCGTACTCCTCCATCTCCTCCGCCCCGCGAAGGAACTCCCCGCTCTGTACGAGCAGCTGCGCCCGCTCGTAGCGCAGCCGCGCCGGATGCGAGGGCAGCAGCAGCGACAGTTCCACCGCCCACAGCGCCACACGTGTGCACTCCGGGCGGGCCGCCGCCCACGCCCTGATGTTGTTCAGGATCCGCAGCACGATCTCCAGCGGTCGGGCCGGCACCAGCATCGACGGCTCGAGCGGTGCCCCGGTCGCCCCCGTCACCAGCAACTCCGCGTCCTGGTCGGTCATCGGCCTGCCGCCGGCGAACGGGTCGGCCAGCACCTGTTCCGCCGGATCGCCGAACCCGACGACGAAATGACCCGGCAGCGCCACCCCGTACACCGGAGCGCCCGCCCGCCGCGCCACCTCGATCCACACCACCGACAGCAGGATCGGGAGCCCGCGCCTGCGCCGCAACACCTCGTGCAGAAGCGACGACTGCAGCCGCTGGTAGTCCGTCGACGAGCCCACGAACCCGCACCGCTCGCCGAGCAGTTCGGCCAGTGCCGAGGCCCAGGCGCGTCCGCCCCGCACCCCGTACGGAAGCAGTCCCGCCAGCCGGTCCAGTTCGATCTGCGCAGCGTCGATCCCGTCGGCGTCCAGCGCCGGGTCGGCCTCCGCGGCCAGCAGCAGGCAGAGCAGCGCGAGGTCCGGGCGTTCGGCGCGGGCCTCCTCGGCGAACTGCTGCCGTGGGTTCAGCCCTGGGTTCATGGGGGACATGCTCCTGCCCCTACGCGGACCGGAAGTGGTGGTACAGGTGATGGGTCACGAACCCCATCCGGTCGTACAGCGCACGTGCCCCCTCATTCTCCGCCTCCACCTGCAGCCACGCCGCCGACGCACCCTCGTCCAGCGCCTGCCGGGCCAGTGCGGTCATGACGGCGGAGGCCAGGCCCCGCCGCCGGTACGCGGCATCGACCTCGACGGCCATGAAGCCCGCCCAGCGCCCGTCCACGACACACCGTCCGATCGCGGCAGGCGCGTCGCCCGCCGCGTCACCCGGCACGGTCGCGAACCACACCGAGGGCCCGCTGCCCAGCACCTTCAGTACATGCGGGCCCGGAGTGTCGAAGCGCTGGTACCGGGAGAGCCACGCCTCGTCGATCCCCCGGCTCAGCCGCACCCGCGCGACGTCGGCGTCCAGATCGCCGATCGGCGCCAGAGCCGCGATCCGCACCTGCGCCGTGACTTCGCGCCGCCACCCGTGCTCCTCCAGCTCCGCGCACAGATTCTCCTGTGTGCCCTCCGCGCCTGTCGCGGTCTGGATGTAGGCGGGCAGCCCGCGGTCCTCGTACCAGCGCTCCACCCGCGCGAGCGCCTCGTCGAGCGGCACCCCGGGGTCGCCGAGCGGCAGCACGGAGTTGGCGCGCCGGGTGAAGCCCTCCGCCGCGCGCAGCTGCCAGTCGCCGAGCGGTTCGCTCTCCACCGGCTGCCAGGCGCGGGCACAGACGTGGGCGAGTTCCGCGAACGTGGCCGACGGGCCCCGGCGCCGGGCCGGCGCGGAGGGGACGACCTTGCCCGCCACCAGCGAGGATTCCGCGATGTGGACGGATTCACCGCTCTTCGGTGTGATCGACAGCACATGGTTGTTCCAGGATGTGAGAACCCCTACGGTGTCGGTGAATTTCCAGCCCGCCGCGCCGCCTTCCGAACGACGTCGGACTGATACCCGTTTGCCCACGTCAGCCGGGGTAATCCGGACCTCAGCCCGTCCGCCGATGGTGAATTCCACAGCTCTCTCCGCCCCTCCTGTTCGGTTCGTGCCCAGGAACGGAGATACTAGGTGCGGGCATCGACGACGCCGCGCTCCCGCGCGAGAGCCAACGCCCTACCGAGGAGGAACGACAGCGTGACCTACGTCATCGCGCAGCCTTGTGTCGACGTCAAGGACAAGGCCTGCATCGAAGAGTGCCCCGTCGACTGCATCTACGAGGGCCAGCGGTCCTTGTACATCCACCCGGACGAATGCGTCGACTGTGGAGCCTGTGAGCCGGTCTGCCCGGTCGAGGCGATCTTCTACGAGGACGACACCCCGGAGGAGTGGAAGGACTACTACAAGGCGAACGTCGAGTTCTTCGACGACCTCGGTTCGCCCGGTGGTGCCTCCAAGCTGGGTCTGATCGAGCGTGACCACCCGTTCATCGCAGCATTGCCGCCGCAGAACCAGTAATCAGCGGCCAGCACGTGCGCCGCCCCGGTCCCGTACGGCTCGTCACCGTGCGGGACCGAGGTGTTTTCCGGTCCGGGCCGCAGGCAGACCCGGCGCCGTACGAACCACCCGAACCACCTCGTCACCCTCGTACGAGAAAGCAGAGAGCCGTGTCCGCAGCAGTCTCCTCCCGCCTCCCGGTCTTCCCCTGGGACAAGCTCGCGCCCTACAAGTCGACCGCTGCGGCCCACCCGGACGGCATCGTCGATCTTTCCGTCGGCACGCCCGTCGACCCGGTGCCGGAGCTGATCCGGAAGGCGCTCGTCGCCGCCGCGGACAGCCCCGGCTATCCGACGGTGTGGGGGACGACCGAACTCCGCGACGCCCTCACCGGCTGGGTGGAGCGGAGGCTCGGCGCGGTCTCCGTGGCGCACGAGAACGTGCTGCCGGTCGTCGGCTCCAAGGAGCTCGTCGCCTGGCTGCCGACCCAGCTCGGCCTCGGTGCGGGCGACAAGGTGGCGTACCCGCGGCTCGCCTACCCGACGTACGAGGTGGGTGCCCGGCTCTGCGGCGCCGAGCCCGTCGTCTACGACGACCCCACCGAGCTCGACCCGGCCGGACTCAAGCTGCTCTGGCTGAACTCGCCGTCCAACCCCACCGGCCGGGTCCTGTCCAAGGACGAGTTGATCCGGATCGTCGCCTGGGCGCGCGAGCACGACGTGCTCGTCTTCAGCGACGAGTGCTACCTGGAGCTCGGCTGGGAGGCCGAACCGGTCTCCGTGCTCCACCCCGACGTCTGCGGCGGCACGTACGAGGGCATCGTCGCCGTCCACTCCCTCTCCAAGCGCTCCAACCTCGCCGGATACCGTGCGGCGTTCATCGCGGGCGACGCGGCCGTCCTCGGCGAACTGCTGCTGATCCGCAAGCACGGCGGGATGATGACGCCCGCCCCGGTCCAGGCCGCCACCGTCGCGGCGCTCGGCGACGACACGCACGTGGCCGAGCAGCGGACCCGGTACGCGGACCGGCGCACCGCGCTGCGGGCGGCGCTGGAGGCCCACGGCTTCCGGATCGAGCACAGCGAGGCGAGCCTCTACCTGTGGGCGACCCGCGACGAACCCTGCTGGGACACCGTGGCGTACCTTGCGGAGCTCGGGATCCTGGTGGCGCCGGGCGACTTCTACGGACCGGCGGGCGACCACTTCGTGCGGGTGGCGTTCACGGCGACGGACGAGCGTGTGGCAGCCGCGGTCAAGCGGCTGTCCTGACTCGGTACCGGACATGCGCGAGGGCCTCGGGAATGCGCATTCCCGAGGCCCTCGCGCATGTCCGGTACCGAGTCAGCCGATCGGCAGGCCCTGGGTGGGCAGACCCTGGGTGGGGAGGCCCTGCGGCGCCGGCAGACCGCCACCGGCGAGACCGCCGGTCGGCAGACTGCCCTTGGTCGCCGCACCGGTGGCCCCGCCGACCAGCTCACCGGCGTTGCCCGCCGCCTCGCCGGCGACCTTCTGTGCCGCGGGGGCGGCCTTGCTGCCCGTGCTGCCGACGGTCCTGCCCGCGGCCGGGACGGCCGTCCCGACGATCTTGCCGCCGGTGGCGCCCGCGACCTTGGCGCCCTGCTCGGATGCGCTGTCGACGGTCTTGCCGAGACCGGCGCCGTCGACGGTCGTCAGACCGCCGAGCTCCGGGGCCTGCGGGAGCTCCGCGGCACCTGCGGCGCCGGCCGCACCGACCACGGGGGCTGCACCCGCCGCGATCAGCAGCGCGGCACGGGCGATCCGACGGGTCAGGGGGAGGGACATGATGCTCCTTCGACGGGGTTGAATCTGTCTGTCCGTTGATCGGACGCAGTGACAACCGTCGTGGGGGCGGGGGAGGTTGCGGTGGACCGAAGTAAAGAGTCGGTAATGCGTCACATAATCCGCAACGGAGGAACCCGGGCAAACATTGCATTCCCCAAAGGCCGGGTGAGTCGTCACTTCCCTTTTCCCGCAAGGGAATTGGTGTATGAAGTGGAGACTGCCGGAGGTGTGTGGCGGCGGCAGCTTCCCGACGGGCTGGATGGCCCCTACGAGGGATCCTTCGTACTAGTGAACGAGTCGCATGCGTACCTGCGTGGTGCCTGATTCCGCACGGTCCGTCCGCCAGCCCGACCCGGTGCTCCATACCCGGCCCGCGTACGCGACCTCGTCGATGCCCAGTGATTCGGCCTGCGCCACCGCCCAGTGCGCGAGCTCCCAGCCGCGCTGCGCCTTGCCGCCGTCCCCGGCGGTCCGTGCCGCCTTCACCGGCACCGAGACCGTGCCCGCAGCCGCCGCCCCGCCCGCCGCGCCGTCGCCCGCCTTGCCCGAGGAGGGCAGCACACCCTTGCCGAAGGCCCGTACCAGCGCCGACCGCACCTTTGCCGCATCGGCGGGCCCCGCCGCCGTCTGCGTCGGCGTGCAGGTCAGCGCGGCGGGCGTACGGCCGGTCAGCGCGGCGGACAGCAGCGCGGCATCCGGCTCGTGCTTCGCGTACGCCTGCGGGAAACCGCTGCGCTGCACCCGCTGCGCGGCGACCGTCAGCGGCAGCCGCGAGTAACCGGGGACCTCGGCCAGATGCTGGTAGAACTTCCCGGCCGAGTAGACCGGGTCCAGGATCTGCTTCTCGGTGCCCCAGCCCTGCGAGGGGCGCTGCTGGAACAGCCCCAGCGAGTCCCGGTCGCCGTGCTCGATATTGCGCAGCCCGGACTCCTGCAACGCCGTCGCCAACGCGATCGTCACCGCACGCTCAGGCATCCCGCGCGTGGTGCCGACCGCGGAGATCGTCGCGGCGTTCGCGGCCTGCTCCAGGCTCAACCGGTACGTACGTCCCCGGCCCGCCGAACCGTCGGCGGACTGCACGGTGCACCGCTCGACGCCCTTGTTGCCCGAGATGTACTGAACGGTCAGATAGCCGGCCAGGGCCACGAGCACGGCAAAAGCCGCCGCGATACGGAAGAGGCGGCTGCGGCCGGTGTGTCGGCGGGCGGAGGAGGCGGTCCGGGGCACGCGCCCACGGTACTGGAGGGCCCGACCGGGGCCGACGGCGATGTCCCTCAGGGACTTTTCCTCCGGATCCTGCCGGGCTCGCGGGGTCCCCGGTCCGGCCCGGTCCGCAAGGAAGTCCCCGGGCCCGTCCGGCGGATCGGGGCCGGACAGGCCTTAGGGTCGGGGCCATGCCCGAAAGCACCCTTGACCTCACCCTGGACGGCCCGGCCCTCACCGCCCGCCTCGTCGACTTCCCGTCGGTCAGCGGGGACGAGAAGGAGCTGGCCGACGCGATCGAGACGGCCCTGCGCACGCTCCCGCACCTGACCGTCGACCGGCACGGCAACAACGTCGTGGCCCGGACGAACCTCGCCCGAGACGAGCGCGTCGTACTCGCCGGACACATCGACACCGTGCCGATCGCCGACAACGTCCCGTCCCGGCTCGACGAGAACGGCGTGCTCTGGGGCTGCGGCACCTCCGACATGAAGTCGGGCGTCGCCGTCCAGCTGCGGATCGCCGCGACCGTGCCCGAGCCCAACCGCGACCTCACCTTCGTCTTCTACGACAACGAAGAAGTCGCCGCGCACCTCAACGGGCTCGGCCATGTCGCAGACGCCCACCCCGACTGGCTGGCGGGCGACTTCGCCGTCCTCCTCGAACCGTCCGACGCCCAGGTCGAGGGCGGCTGCCAGGGCACCCTGCGGGTCTTTCTCCGTACGGAAGGGGAGCGGGCGCACTCCGCGCGCAGCTGGATGGGGTCCAACGCCATCCACGCCGCCGCCCCGATCCTCACCCGCCTCGCCGCCTACGAGCCGCGCCGGCCGGTCATCGACGGGCTGGAGTACCGCGAGGGCCTGAACGCCGTACGCATCGAGGCCGGCGTCGCCAACAACGTCATCCCGGACGCCTGCACCGTCGTCGTCAACTACCGGTACGCCCCCGACCGCAGCCCCGAGGACGCCCTCGCCCACGTCCACGAGGTCTTCGCGGACTGCGGCGTCGTCGAGTTCACCGTCGACGACCACTCCGGTGCGGCGATGCCCGGCCTCTCCCACCCGGCGGCCAAGGCGTTCATGGAGGCGGTCGGCGGCACCGCGCAGCCGAAGTTCGGCTGGACGGACGTCTCCCGCTTCGGCGAGCTGGGCGTCCCCGCCGTGAACTACGGGCCCGGTGACCCGCTCCTCGCGCACAAGCGCAACGAGCACGTCGCGGTCGACCGGATCACCTACTGCGAGGACCGGCTCCGCTCCTGGCTCACCAGCTGACCCATCGCATACCCCCGCCCGTAACCTCCGTAGATCTACCCTGACCTGACACAGCACGTCGTCATGGCGTCACGTCGTCGGAGGGAGCAGGTCATGGGCAACCCCGAAGAAGCTCACGTCCCCGAGGAGCAGCGGCTCGGTCCGGTACTGCGCCGCAGGGAACAGGTACAGCCCGGTACCACCGATCAGCGGTTGCTGGACTCCGAGGGCGATTCCGAGTGGGTGCACACCGATCCCTGGCGGGTGATGCGCATCCAGTCGGAGTTCGTCGAGGGCTTCGGCGCGCTGGCCGAGCTGCCGAGCGCGATCAGTGTCTTCGGCTCGGCCCGCAGCCCGGCCGACGGCCCGGACTACGAGGCGGGCGTACAGATCGGCAAGGCGCTGGTCGAGGCCGGTTTCGCGGTGATCACCGGGGGCGGTCCCGGAGCGATGGAGGCGGCGAACAAGGGGGCGCGGGAGGCGAGGGGCATCTCGGTCGGCCTCGGTATCGAGCTGCCCTTCGAGTCCGGGCTCAACCCGCACGTCGACATCGGCGTGAACTTCCGCTACTTCTTCGTCCGCAAGACGATGTTCGTGAAGTACGCGCAGGGCTTCGTCGTCCTGCCCGGCGGCCTCGGCACACTCGACGAGCTCTTCGAGGCGCTCACCCTCGTCCAGACGGGCAAGGTGACCCGCTTCCCGATCGTGCTCTTCGGTACCGCGTACTGGGGCGGTCTGGTGGACTGGCTGCGGAACACGGTGGTGGCGCAGGGGAAGGCGTCCGAGAGGGACCTGCTGCTGTTCCACGTCACGGACGACGTGCACGAGGCGGTCGACCTCGTCACGAAGGAAGTCGGCCGCTGGCCACGGTGAGTCCCTCCGGTGACTGAGGGGCCCGATCCGGGGCAGTGCCCCGGATCGGGAAGGGGCGGGCAGGGGACACGTCTCGCGCAGCGGCCCCGCCGCCCCGGCCCCGGCTCGCGCCCGGCCCGCCCCGCTGCCTCACCGCCGCTACGCCAGCCCGCGCCGGGCCACCGCCGGCTCCCGGTGCCCCGCGATCGACGCCACCATGTCCAGCACCTGCCGCGTCTCCGCCACCTCGTGCACCCGGTAGACCTGCGCGCCCAGCCACGCCGAGACCGCGGTCGTCGCCAGCGTCCCGATCACCCGTTCCTTCACGGGCCGGTCGAGCGTCTCCCCGACGAAGTCCTTGTTGGACAGCGATACGAGGACGGGCCAGCCGGTCTCCGCCATCTCACCGAGGCGACGCGTCGCCTCCAGGGAGTGCCGGGTGTTCTTCCCGAAGTCATGACCGGGGTCGATCATGATGCCGTCCGGCCTGACCCCGAGCTCCACGGCCCGCTCGGCCAGCCCCACCGTCACCCGCAGGATGTCCGCCATCACGTCGTCGTACGCGATCCGGTGCGGCCGGGTCCGCGGTTCGGCTCCGCCCGCGTGCGTACACACCAGCCCCGCTCCGTACCGCGCGGCCACCTCCGCGAGCTTCGGATCGACACCGCCCCACGCGTCGTTCAGCACATCGGCACCGGCCTCGCAGACCGCCTCACCGACCTCGTGGCGCCAGGTGTCGACGCTGATCACCACACCGGGGTGACGCCGCCGCACCTCGGCGACGAACCCTACGGTGCGGCGGGCCTCCTCCGCGGCGGTCACCTCCTCGCCGGGACCGGCCTTCACCCCGCCGATGTCGATGATCGCTGCGCCGTCGGCGACAGCCTGCTCGACCCGGGCGAGCGCGGGCTCGTCGCGGAAGGTCGCGCCCTGGTCGTAGAAGGAATCCGGAGTACGGTTCACGATCGCCATGATCACTGGCTCGTGCGCCCCGAATTCGCGCTGCCCCAGCCTGAGCGCACCGCTTCGCATCCTGTGTTTCTCCTCTGGATAGATCGCCCACCGCCGCCTGCGACCCTAACTGTCGGTACCGCATGGCACGATCGGAGGCGGACAGGTTTCCGCCCCAGGGGAGATGCGCGTGTTCTGGTTCTTGCTGCTGGCGATGGTGGTGGTCGTGGCCGCGGTCACCCTCGCGGTGGTCGGCGGAGGAAAGAGTGCCGTCCTGCAGGACGTGGCGCCCGAGCAGCTGACCGACCCGCTGCCCGCGACCCGTCCGGTCGGCCGCGCGGACGTCGAGGCGCTGCGGCTGCCGGTGACGGCACGCGGATACCGGATGGCCGACGTCGACGACGCGCTCGGCCGGCTGGGCGCCGAGCTCGCCGAGCGGGACGCGCGGATCGCCGAGCTGGAGTCGGCGCTCGCCGGAGCGCAGGCGACGGCGGTGGGCGGTGTCGGGCTCCTCAAGGAGTCGCAGGACCGGCCGCGGCCCGAGCGGACACCCTGGGCGGCGCCGCAGTCCGGGCAGCAGCCCGACCGGCAGCCGGAGCCGCGTGCCTGGCCCCCGTCCGGACCCCGGTACGGACCGCAGTACGGGCCTCGGTCCGGATCCCAGCAGGAGCCGTCGCCCGGTCCGGAGTCCGGGCCCCGGTCCGGCGAGGAGCCGCAGCGATGAGCGGCGGCGCCGAAGCGGGAGCGGACGGCCGGCTGCGCTGTCCGTGGGGACTGTCCACCGATGACTACCTCGCCTACCACGATACGGAATGGGGCCGCCCCGTCCACGGCGACGACGCCCTGTTCGAGCGGCTCTGCCTGGAGGCGTTCCAGTCCGGGCTGTCCTGGCTGACGATCCTGCGCCGCCGGGAAGGGTTCCGCAGTGCCTTCGCCGGGTTCACGATCCGTGCGGTGGCGGACTTCACCGACGCCGACAAGGATCGCCTCCTTGCCGACGCCGGAATCATCCGCAACCGCGCGAAGATCGAGGCGACGCTCGCCAATGCCAAGGTGTTGGCCGCATGGCCGGACGGCGAGCTGGACGAACTGATCTGGTCGTATGCCCCGGACCCGGCCACCCGCCCCGCCCCGCGCATCCTCGGCGACGTCCCGGCGGTCACGCCGGAGTCCACCGCGCTCGCCAAGGACCTCAAGAAGCGTGGCCTGCGCTTCGTCGGCCCCACCACGGCCTACGCCCTGATGCAGGCGTGCGGCCTGGTCGACGACCACCTGGCCGACTGCGTGGCCCGCGGCACCGGGTCGTAGCCACGCTGCGGGGCCGGCGGTGCCGTGGAGGAAGCCACCCACCGGTGAGCAACCGTCCACGGCCCCGGGCCCGGACCGACCCCTGCCAGGCCCTATCGCCCCAGATACTTCGGTTTCGCCTTGTCCAGGAAGGCCTGTACCGCGATGGTGTGGTCCTCCGAGGCGCCCGCCTTCGTCTGGAGTTCGTCCTCCTTCTCCAGCGTCTCGCTCAGCGTGTGTCCGGCGCCGTAGGCCAGCGACGCCTTGAGCGCGGCATACGCCACCGTCGGGCCGTCCGCCAGCTTGCGGGCCACTGCCAGGGCCTCCGCGGCGAGGTCGGCCGCGGGCACCAGCTTGTTCACGATGCCCAGCTCGTACGCGTCCTGAGCCGAGATCGACCGCGGGAAGAGCAGCAGGTCGGCTGCGCGGCTCTGGCCGATCAGCCGGGGCAGCGTCCACGAGACACCTGAGTCCGCGGTGAGGGCGACCCCGGCGAACGAGGTGTTGAACGACGCGCTGTCGGCGACCACCCGGTAGTCGCAGGCGAGCGCGAAGCCGAAGCCCGCACCGGCGGCGACCCCGTTCACCCCGGCGACGACCGGCTTCTCCATCTCGGTGATCGCCCGCACGACGGGGTTGTAGTGCTCCTGCACGGTGCTCAGCGCATTGCCGGAACCCGATTCGCGGGTGGCGGTCAGCGTGGCGACGTGTTCCTTGAGGTCCTGGCCGACGCAGAAGGCGCGCGAGCCGGCCGCCGTGAGCAGAACCGCCCGGACAGCGGTATCGGCCGCGGCCGACTGCAGCGCGTCACGGAGGGCCGCCTTGGCCGCTGTGTTCATGGCGTTCATCGCGTCGGGACGGTTGATCGTGATCGTCGCGAGTCCGTCCGTTACTTCGTAGAGCACGGTGTCGGCCACGTGGTCCGCCATTTGCTGTCCCCTTTGCGCCTCGGGCAATGCCTGTTCAGGCAAGCATGGCCGACATCACCGAGGGGAACATGTGACCTGCGTCTAACAATTGCGCCCCGATGGAGGGGGGAGGGTGACGGAGTATCGCAGTCGGATCGCCGAATTGGGTGGTTTTGCGAGAGCGCGTTGCGCAAGCGATGCAGACCGATGTTGGTCATCGGGGTCTGTGATGCGGGATAATGGCCTGGAAGCAATGTGTTCGATGCCGGTGAGACAGCGCCTGTCATGGGGCCGCCGGTTGTTATGAGCTGGTTTCAGGAAGGGGAACGAGCATGGCGGCCATGAAGCCGCGGACGGGCGACGGCCCGCTCGAGGTGACAAAGGAGGGGCGGGGCATCGTCATGCGCGTTCCGCTCGAAGGCGGCGGTCGGCTTGTTGTGGAGCTGACTCCGGACGAGGCCGATGCACTCGGCGACGCCCTCAAGAAGGTCGTCGGCTGACGCAGAGGCGCCCACACTTCATCACTGCCCCGGCACGGAACCGTGCCGGGGCAGTGATGCATTCGGAACAATGCGCGTCGAAGGGCGGTCCCAGTGCCTTCGAGGCTGTGGGGCAGGTCGAGGGGACCGAGGACGCCCGGCCGGCCCGGTGAGGGGCAAGGGGCGACGAGCGGTCACCCGCGCCGGACGGCGCAGAGCAACCCGTCGCCCACCGGCAACAACGTAGCCATCAGTTCCTGGCTCTCCCGCACCGCCCGCAACAGCTCCCGCAGCCGCAGTACCTCCGCCGGCTGCGCCGCGGAGTCGACCGTACGGCCGTCCGCGAAGACGCCCTCGAAGCAGACCAGACCGCCAGGTCTCAGCAGGCGCAACGATTCAGCGAGGCAGTCCAGGCTCTCCAGCCGGTCGCCGTCGCAGAAAACGAGGTCGTATCCGCCGTCCGCGAGCCGCGGAAGTACGTCGAGGGCTCGGCCGGGGATGAAACGGGCCCGATTGGCCGCGAACCCAGAAGCCCGGAAGGCCTCGCGGGCGAACTGCTGCCGCTCCGGCTCCGGATCGACCGTGGTCAGCACCCCGTCCGGCCGCATCCCGTGCAGCAGATAGATGCCGGACACGCCGGTTCCGGTGCCGATTTCGGCCACCGCCTTGGCGTCGGTCGTGGCAGCGAGCAAGCGCAGCGCGGCGCCGGTGCCCGGTGACACCGAGCGGAGCCCTGCCTCCCGGGCCCGGTCTCTGGCCCAGCGCAGTGCTTCGTCCTCGGCGACAAAGGCGTCGGCGAACGCCCAGCTCGTCTGCCGGTTGGCGGTAATGACCCTCTCCTGTCCCCGTAGTTGGCGCAACGGTGACTGTATCCGCTGCACCCGGGAACCCGCAGATGGGACCGGGCGTTAGGAAGGGACAGGGGAAAGCTCATGGATCCGGCCCGCAGATCGGGTCCGGACCATGGGTCGGCGGTTCCGGGAATGATCCCGGACCCCAGCAGGAAAAAGGCTTATCCGGAGCTAACGGGCGAGGTGGCTATGGTAGGGGCTCCACTGGACACCACCAGAGCCGACAGGGGAGGTGCGGCTGCGCCTGTGGGTCGGGGACGAGTGCTGCGGCGCTTTCTCAGATCAGCGGGTGAGCCGAAATCCGTGACCAACATTGCTGACCGTTCTTCCAACGACTCCGCACCGACCGCGACCTTCGCCTCAGATGCGGACTCCCAGGCGTGGACGCCGCCCTCATGGGAAGAGATCGTCAGCACGCACAGCGGTCGTGTCTACCGCCTTGCCTACCGTCTGACGGGAAACCAGCACGATGCCGAGGACCTCACTCAGGAGGTCTTCGTCCGGGTGTTCCGTTCGCTGTCGACCTACACGCCCGGCACCTTCGAGGGCTGGCTGCACCGCATCACGACCAACCTGTTCCTGGACATGGTCCGTCGTAAGCAGCGGATCCGTTTCGACTCCCTCGGTGACGACGCCGCCGAGCGGCTGCCGAGCCGTGAGCCGTCTCCGCAGCAGGTCTTCAACGACACCCACTTCGACGCGGACGTGCAGCAGGCGCTGGACACCCTTGCGCCCGAATTCCGTGCCGCGGTTGTGCTCTGCGACATCGAGGGACTTTCGTACGAGGAGATCGCCGCGACCCTCGGCGTGAAGCTCGGTACCGTGCGCAGCCGTATTCACCGCGGCCGCTCGCACCTGCGCAAGGCTCTGCAGCACCGTTCTCCCGAGGCCCGCGCCGAGCAGCGCTCGCTGGCGGGAGCAGTGGTGGCAGGGGAGGGCGGGCCGGCGTGAGTGGCACAGGTCCGACCCCTGCGGAACAGCACCTGGGGGACCGCCTCGCCGCGCTCGTCGACGGTGAGCTCAAACATGACGCCCGCGAGCGGGTGCTCGCCCATCTCGCGACCTGCGCGAAGTGCAAGGCCGAGGCTGCCGCCCAGCGGCGGCTGAAGAGTGTCTTCGCACAGTCCGCCCCGCCGTCGCCGTCCGAGGGGTTCCTCGCCCGGCTGCAGGGCCTTCCCGGGGGACCGGGCGGTGACGACGACCGCCAAGGAAGACCATTCGGCGGCTCCGGGCGGTTCGCCGACGGACTTTTCCCGGTGATGCAGCCCCCCGGCAGCCGCACCGATCCGCCTTCGGGAAAGTCGCCGCTGGACCGTTTCGGCTACCTCGGGACGCCGCACGGCGGGGCGGCCGTGCTTCCGGTCGACGGATCGCGTTCGGCGTTCCGGATCCATGAGGTGGGCCGGGAAGGGGACCGGTCGCCGTGGCGCGGCCGCAGGTTCGCCTTCGCGGCGGCCAGCGCCGTCTCGCTGGCGGCCATCGCGCTGGGTGGCGCCCTGCCGACAGGAGCAGGTCCTGACGCCGCGACCCGCGCCGAGGGCGCCGGAAGCAATGTGACTCCGCTCGATGCCGCTGCGCGGGCCGAGAGCGGCAGCGTGACCAGCCGTCGCGGTGGCAGCAGCCTCGGCACGTCCGGCGTGCCCGGCGGTGGTTCCACGACCGGTACCCCGGCTCAGCCGTCGAATACCGCGGCGCCCGTTCCCGCGCGGTTCGGCACCGGCCGGCTCACGGCCAACCCTTTCGCCGCGGCGGTACTGACGGATGTGTCCGCGTCCCCGCTGATACCTCCGACCGCCACCAGCCCGCTGTTCACGCACGCGCTCGGAAGCGGCCTGAACCCCGTTTCCCCCACGCCCTCGCCGACCGCGTCCCGGACACCCACGTCGGCGGCCGCCCTGCCCGCCTCCGACGATCGCCGTCTGCCGCTTTCCGCCCGGCGCTGACGGGGGTCTGCGCAGCGATTCGCAAACCTGGTTGAATCCCCGGAGGAATTCCGGGAGGGATGTCCTTTCGGGCGCGTGCAGAGGCCAGTTGTGGCGGTTGCGGGGAGAACATGGACGACGGGAAGCCCACCGGGCCGAAGGCGAAGTGGTGGAGCCGCCCCACGGCGGGGCGCACCACCGCATCAGCGCCGCAGGACGCCCCCATCCCGGCGGAGGACGTGCGGGCCGTGGACACACCGGCCGGTGACCCGGACACCACGGTCGTCGCAGACGTGAGCCCGGCGCCCGTACTCCCTGCCCAGCCCGCACCGCCCGAGCCCGTGGTGCCCGCACCGCTGGTGGCACCCGCGCCGGTGACGTCCGAGTCCGGGGTGCATGCACCCGCAGCGACGGCCCAGGCGCCGGTGCCCGCGGTGAAGCCGTTGCACGAGCCCGATCAGTACAGCACCCCGCCGTACGGCGGCCCCGGCCCCTGGGCGCCCGCACCACCCGTACAGCGCCCGGTGCCGACCCCGGCGCACGGCACTCCTCTACCCCCGCCGTACGCAGGCACCGGCACGAACGGCGCAGGCATGCCCACCGCCCCCGCGCCCGTCCCGGCCCCTGCCTCGGCCTTCACGCCCCCGCCCCAGCCGCCGCAGTCCTCGCAGTGGTTGCAGTACGACCCCTGGGGTGCGCCCCGGCAGCCGCTGACCCACCCCGGCCCCCCGCTCGGGTCGGACGGTGGGCGCAGGAAGAGCCGACGCGGCTCCCTGCTCGTCGGCGCACTGCTGCTCGCCCTGGTGGCGGGCGGCATCGGCGGCGGCATCGGTGCCTACGTCGAGCGCAACGGCGGTCTGACCACGGTCGAGCTTCCGCAGGCCGCGAGGAACAGCGGCGGCCGCGCGCCCGACAGCGTCGCGGGCATCGCCGCCAGCGCCCTGCCCAGCGTGGTCACCCTCCATGTCAGCGGCACCACCGAATCCGGCACCGGCACCGGCTTCATCCTCGACAAGTCGGGCCACATCCTCACCAACAACCATGTCGTCGCCCCGGCCGGCTCCTCCGGTTCCATCACGGTGACGTTCAGCGGCGGCGAGACCGCGCGCGCCGAGGTCGTCGGCAAGGACAGCGGTTACGACCTGGCCGTGGTCAAGGTCACCGGCGTCTCCGGACTCAAGCCGCTGCCGCTGGGCAATTCCGACAATGTGCAGGTGGGCGACCCGGTGGTGGCCATCGGCGCTCCCTTCGACCTGTCCAACACCGTCACCTCCGGCATCATCAGCGCCAAGGACCGGCCGATCACCGCGGGTGGCGAGAAGGGCGACGGCAGCGACATCAGCTACGTCGACGCGCTGCAGACCGACGCCCCGATCAATCCGGGCAACTCCGGGGGCCCGCTCGTCGACACCGACGCCCATGTCATAGGCATCAACAGCGCCATCCGCGCCGCCGACAACAGTTCGTCGACCGAGGGCGGCCAGGCCGGTTCCATCGGCCTCGGCTTCGCCATCCCGATCAACCAGGGCAAGCGGGTCGCCGAGGAGCTGATCAACACCGGCAGAGCCACGCATCCGGTGATCGGTGTGACCTTGGACATGAAGTACACCGGTGACGGTGCCAAGGTCGGTGCGAAGGGCGCGGCGGGCAAGCCCGCGGTGACACCCGGCGGTCCCGGGGCGAAGGCCGGCATCAGGCCGGGCGACATCATCACCGAGGTGGACGGGCAGCGGGTGCACAGCGGCGAGGAGCTGATCGTGAAGATCCGCGCGCACCGTCCGGGTGACCGTCTGGACCTCGGTCTGACCCGCGCTGGTAAAGACCTGTCCATGACTTTGACCCTGGGGTCGGCAACCGGCACCTGACGTCGCCGGGACGCTACCGCCCGGACAGTTCGGCCGGGTACCGTGGGCCGGGTCCGGACCTCATCCGACCTGGGCTCGGGGAACACGAGGAGCAACAAGGTGTTCAATGACATAGGCGCACTAGAGCTGGTGACGCTCGTGATCCTCGGCGTGCTGATCTTCGGCCCGGACAAGCTGCCCAAGGTCATCCAGGACGCCTCACGCTTCATCCGCAAGATCCGCGAGTTCTCCGAGAGCGCCAAGGAAGACATCCGTACGGAGCTCGGCCCGGAGTTCAAGGACTTCGAGTTCGAGGATCTCAACCCGAAGACATTCGTCCGCAAGCAGCTCATGGACGGAAACGACGATCTCGGGCTGAAGGAGATCCGCGAGAGCTTCGATCTCCGTAAGGAGATGGCCGAGGTCACCGACGCGGTCAACGGCCGCGAGAGCGCGTCCAAGGACTCCGCGGGCGGCGTGTCGGGCAGCGCGGCGATCACTGCGGCGAACGGCTCCCCGGGCGCCCCCGACCTGCTCAAGAAGCGCGAGCAGCCTGCGAAGGACGATCGTCCGCCCTTCGACGCAGACGCCACCTGACACCGGTCAATCCCGACTCGTCCGGACGGTATCGCTATTCTCCATCTGTCCGGTTGCGAGGACGCCCGAGGGGGGCGGGCCGCTGCGGACCCCTAGGGATCGAGGAGGCGGCCGGGCAGATGGAGACGACGAGTCGGGTAGGCGCGGAAGGTGCGCCCAGCACAGTCACCGCAGAGGGGGTGCCGACGACCCGGCGTACGGTCGACGGCTATCTGCAGGCGTCGTTCCCCTGGTACGGACTGGACGAGGCCTTCACCGGGCCGCGCTGGCTGATGCAGGTCGGCACGGCGGCGGACGGCACGGTGCAGCACGGTTCGACCGGGCACGGTGAGGAGCCTCAGGTACGGGGTGACTCCGGCGGCGAGAAGCACCGGTTCGCGGCCGTGGTGACGGTGGCGAGCAGTCCCGTACGGCACAGTGGCGACGGTACGGGGGTGCTGGAGGCGACCACGGTGTCGTCGGCGGCGTGGCTGGCGGGCTCGGGTCTGCTGGCGTACACGTGGCCCCCGCAGTTGGACCACGCGCTGCGCGACAACTGGCTGGACCAGCAGACGGAGACGGCGTTCGAACTCGCCGACGATCTGGACGGGCCCGCATGGTCGGTGCTGTCCCTGCCGGTGGACGGTGTTCCGGTGCCGTTCCACTACCGGGAGTCCGAGTTCGGCTGGGTGCTTGCGGGGTCGGCACGGGGCGGGGTGCACATCGGCGCGTACGGGCGGGGGATGAGCGCGTACGGGCTGGGGTTCTCCGTGGTGGAGGACATCGCGACGTACGCGTAGCGGGTGCGGTGACCGGGGCACCCGGTTGCCGCTCCGTCCTCGATCGCCGGACGGGCTCGATGGTGCCGCCGCGCGCCGTGGGATCGCTCGCCGAACGGGACTGAAAGTGCCGCCGGGCGGGGCCTGATGCCCTGCCCGGCGGTTGTGCTGTGGCCCCGTCAGGGGGCCGCGGTTCAGAACTTGTTGCGGGGGGTGATGCCCAGCGACATGCCCGACAGACCGCGCCGGCGGCCACCCAGCCTGTCGGCGATCGTGCGCAGGGCCTTGCCGGCCGGGGAGTCCGGGTCCGAGAGGACCACCGGCTTGCCCTCGTCGCCGCCCTCGCGCAGGCGTACGTCGATCGGAATGGAGCCGAGCACCGGGACCTCCGCGCCGACCGTCCTGGTCAGGCCCTCGGCCACCTTCTGGCCGCCACCGGTGCCGAACACGTCGACCATCTCGTCGCAGTGCGGGCACGGCAGGCCCGACATGTTCTCGACCACGCCGACGATTTTCTGGTGGGTCTGCACGGCGATCGAGCCGGCCCGCTCGGCCACCTCGGCCGCGGCCATCTGCGGGGTCGTGACGACGAGGATCTCGGCGTTCGGCACGAGCTGGGCCACGGAGATCGCGATGTCACCGGTGCCCGGCGGCAGGTCGAGCAGCAGGACGTCCAGGTCGCCCCAGTACACATCCGCGAGGAACTGCTGCAGTGCGCGGTGCAGCATCGGTCCGCGCCACACCACCGGGGCGTTGCCCGGGGTGAACATGCCGATCGAGATGACCTTCACGCCGTGCGCCGACGGCGGCATGATCATGTTCTCGACCTGGGTGGGCCTGCCGTCGGCGCCGAGCATCCGCGGCACGCTGTGCCCGTAGATGTCCGCGTCCACGACGCCGACCTTGAGGCCGTCGGCCGCCATCGCCGCCGCCAGGTTCACCGTCACCGACGACTTGCCGACGCCGCCCTTGCCGGACGCCACCGCGTACACCCGGGTCAGCGAGCCGGGCTTGGCGAACGGCACCTCGCGTTCCGCCGTACCGCCGCGCAGCGACGACGTGAGTTCCTTGCGCTGTTCGTCGCTCATCACGTCGAGCGTGACGTCGACCCGTGTGACGCCTTCGACCTTCGCCACCGCATCGGTCACGTTCTTGGTGATGGTCTCGCGCATCGGGCAGCCGGAGACAGTGAGATACACGGTGACAGCGACCGCACCGTCAGCCGCGATCTCGACCGACTTGACCATGCCGAGTTCGGTGATCGGTCGGTGGATCTCCGGGTCGTTCACTGTCGCCAGTGCTTCGCGCACCGCGTCTTCGGTAGCCATACCGACGATGTTACGGCGCCTGCCGCTACGCGTGAGTAGCCCCCGTCAGCGGTCTTCGTCACTCTCGGCCGGGTACAGGGCCTGCTGGTCGTGCAGGTCCCGCGCGAGGTCTTCCAGTTCGGAGCGGATCCAGTCGCGCGTGGCGACCTCGCCGAGACCCATCCGCAGCGACGCGATCTCCCGCGTGAGGTACTCGGTGTCCGCGATGGAGCGCTCGTTCTGCTTACGGTCCTGCTCGTAGGTGACCCGGTCGCGGTCGGCCTGCCGGTTCTGCGCGAGAAGGATCAGCGGGGCCGCGTACGAGGCCTGGAGCGACAGGACCAGAGTCAGGAAGATGAACGGGTACCCGTCGAACCGCCACCCCACGGGCGCGAAGGCGTTCCACAGCACCCAGACGATGATGACCAGTGTCATCCAGGCGATGAAGCGCCAGGTGCCCAGGAAGCGGGCGATCCGTTCGGAGAACCGGCCGAACGACTCGGGGTCGTATTCGGGCAGCAGCCGACGACGCGGGGACTTCGGCTGGTCCAGCCGGGAACGGGGCGGGCGCGCGATGCCCGAGGCTCCCGCCGGCGCCCCCTTCGAGCGGTCCTCACCGGCCACGCGCGATCTCCTCCCCACCGTGGAAGTCGGTCTCCCGCCAGTCCTCGGGCAGCAGGTGGTCGAGGACGTCGTCGACGGTCACCGCGCCGAGCAGTGATCCGCTCTCGTCCACGACCGGCACGGAGACCAGGTTGTACGCGGCCAGATAACTCGTCACGTCCGGCAGCGGAGTGTCCGGTGTGAGGGGGACGAGATCGCTGTCGACGATCGAGCTGACCAGGGCGTACGGCGGATCCCGCAGCAGCCGCTGAAAGTGCACGGTGCCCAGGTACTTGCCGGTCGGTGTCTCGTCGGGGGAGCGGCACACGTACACCTGGGCGGCGAGCGCCGGGGACAGATCCGCCTGCCGGACCCGCGCGAGTGCGTCGGCGACCGTCGCGTCCGGCCGCAGAATGATCGGCTCGGTGGTCATCAGACCGCCCGCGGTCCGCTCCTCGTACGACATGAGGCGCCGCACATCCGCCGCGTCGTCCGGCCGCATCAGGGTCAGCAGCCGCTCCTTGTCCGCCTCGGGCAGTTCGGAGAGCAGGTCGGCCGCGTCGTCCGGGTCCATGGCCTCCAGGACATCGGCGGCGCGATCCTCCTGGAGCTTGCCGATGATCTCCACCTGGTCGTCCTCGGGCAGCTCCTCCAGGACGTCGGCGAGCCGGTCGTCGTCGAGCGCGGCCGCGACCTCGGCCCGACGTTTCGGCGACAGATGGTGCAGCGCGTTGGCCACGTCGGTCGGCCGGAGCTGCTCGAACGTGGCGACCAGTGATTCGGCGCCCTGCCCGTCCTCCTCCAGTGAGAATCCGCTGACCGCCGACCATTCGACCGTCAGGGTCTCGCCCTTGCGCCGCAGTGCCCCGCCCTTGCCCTTGCGTACGAAGTACTTGTCGATCTCCCAGTCGCGGCGGGCCGGGAGCTGCGACACGGAGACATCGAGGATGGTGACCTCCTCGCCGGTCTCCACGAGGCGGACCCGCCGGTCGAGGAACTCGCCGAGCACCAGGCGTTCGGTGGGCCGCTGTTCGAAGCGCCGCATGTTGACCACGCCGGTGGTGATGACCTGACCGGACTCGATACCCGTCACCCGGGTCATCGGGAGGAAGATCCGGCGTCGGCTGAGCACCTCGACGACCAGACCGAGCAGCCGGGGCGGGCGGCCGCCGACCCGCAGCATCGCGACCAGATCACGGACCCGGCCCACCTGGTCCCCGTTGGGGTCGAAGACCGGCACACCGGAGAGGTGCGAGACGAAGACCCGGGGGGCACCTGCCGCCATCTCTGCGCCTCCTTCCGTCCCGTGGAGAGGGGGTGGTCCGTTCAGGGGTGAATTGCACTGTTATGACGGGATCAGGCTAGCCCGTACCGCTCCGGGTCGGCCCGGTGAGCCGCCCGTACGGCTCTGCGCCGGACGGCGTGGGCGACACGGGTACGCTGCGGTCTGCCAGCCCCCGACATGCAGATGAGAGGCAGTGCGCCAGTGACCTCTTTTGTCCCGCCCGTCCGGACCCGCCGCCGGACCGCTCTTGCCGTCGTGCTCTGTGCGGGGCTGACCGCAGCCCTGACGGGGTGCGGCGACGAGGACCCGGACAAGGGGACCAATGGCATCGGCAGACTCTCGGCGGCCCAGATCGAGAAGAGGGCGCAGGCGGCGGCCGACTCCGCGGACGCGGTGCGGCTGGCCGGGACACTGGTCAGCAAGGGCGGCACGTACAAGCTCAACATGCGGCTCAAGGCGGACGGCGGCACGGGCTCCGTCACTTCGAGGACCAGCACGTTCGAGTTGCTGCGGATCGGTGACGAGGTCTATCTGAAGGCCGACTCCGGCTTCTGGAGCCATGAGGAGAAGGACAAGCAGAGCAGTGATTCCGGAGCGGCGGCGGGGGACAAGCTCCAGGACAAGTATGTGAAGGTCCCGCAGGACGACCCGACGTACAAGCAGCTGCGCGGCTTCACGGACATGAAGACCCTGCTCGACGGGATGCTCACACTGCACGGCAAGGTCAACAAGGGCGACCGCGGCAAGGTCGGCTCCGTCCGCACCATCCAGATCCTGGGTGGCAAGGGCGAGGGCGGGGCGCTCGACGTCTCACTGAAGGGCACGCCGTATCCGCTGCGGTTCGCCCGTGGCGGCGGTGGGGGCACCATCACGCTCGCCGACTGGGGCACGGACTTCACGCTGGAGGCCCCGGCCAAGGATGACACCGTCGACTACGGGCAACAGCTCCCCAGGTCGACCTCGTGACGCCGCGGCAGATGTGCGTGCCGGACCCCACGAACCCTGCGTGATCCAAACGAAAGACCCTGAGGGCCGTTCCGTCATCCCTGGCGGAACCGCGCGCGGCGTCGGATGCGGTACATCGCACGGCGGAGGGGCGTCCGCGTACACGGGATGTATTCGGACGTTCCGACAACGCGGCGAGGTGCCGTAGCTGTCGTCGTGCGCCCGTCAGGGATGACGGGCCGGCCCTTGGCGGCGGCGCTTCAGCAGCAACCGCGGGAGCGCGTCCGGGACGGGACGGCGGGTGGTCGCCGGGGTCGGCAGCGGCGCCGCCGCGTGCGAGGTGTCCGGCAGCTCCGTACGGGATTCGCCGGGCGCCAGCCGCAGCACCCGGCACGCGCGCGCCCAGCGCTCGGTCATTTGCTCGGCGTCCGGCGCGTTCAGCCGCTTGCCCTTGAGTTCGGCGACCGCCGCCTCCCACTCGTCGGAGTGCGGCGCGAGCTCCGTCACGGCGGCGGTCCAGGCGATCAGCCGGCCGCCCTTGTCCTTGCTGCGCACGGTCACCTCCGCGGCGGACCCGTCGGCGAGACCGGCCGGGAGCGGCTGCTCGCCGGGGCCGTCCCCGACGAGATGGGCCGCGCCTTCGTGCCATACGTGCCACAGCGCCCGCGCGGGCCCGGTGCCCCGTACCCAGATCAGGCCGGACTTCTTGGTGGCCTCCTCGACGAGGGCCGGTCCGAGCAGCGAGTCAGCGGCAGCAGCAGTCATGCCATCAACTCTATTAGAGCCAGCCGTTGCGCTTGAGCGAGCGGTGGATGGAGAAGCAGACGACCCCGATGACGCCCATCACCATCGGATAGCCGTACGTCCACCGCAGCTCCGGCATGTGCTTGAAGTTCATGCCGTAGACGCCGCAGATCATCGTCGGTACGGCGATGATGGCCGCCCAGGACGTGATCTTGCGCATGTCCTCGTTCTGCGCGACGGTCGCCTGCGCCAGGTTGGCCTGCAGGATCGAGTTCAGCAGTTCGTCGAAGCCGATGACCTCTTCGTGCACCCGTGCCAGGTGGTCGGCGACGTCCCGGAAGTACTTCTGGATGTCCGGATCGACCAGCCGCATCGGCCGCTCGCTGAGCAGCTGCATGGGCCGCAGCAGCGGGGAGACGGCCCGCTTGAACTCCAGGACCTCACGCTTCAGCTGGTAGATCCGGCTTGCGTCCGAGCCGCGCGGGCTGCCCTTCGCGGGGGTGGAGAAGACCTCGATCTCCACCTCGTCGATGTCGTCCTGGACGGCGCCGGCCACGGCGATGTAGCCGTCGACGACATGGTCGGCGATGGAGTGCAGGACCGCCGAAGGTCCCTTGGCGAGCAGCTCCGGGTCGTCCTGCAGCCGGTGGCGCAGCGCCCGCAGCGAGCCGTGTCCGCCGTGCCGGACGGTGATGACGAAGTCCCGGCCGGTGAAGCACATCACCTCACCGGTCTCGACGACCTCACTGGTCGCGGTGAGCTCGGCGTGCTCGACGTAGTGGATGGTCTTGAAGACGGTGAAGAGCGTGTCGTCGTACCGCTCCAGCTTGGGCCGCTGGTGGGCGTGGACGGCGTCCTCGACGGCGAGCGGGTGGAGGCCGAACTCCCGGGCGATCCCGGCGAATTCCTCCTCGGTCGGCTCGTGCAGGCCGATCCACGCGAAGCCGCCGTCCTCGCGCACCCGAAGCATCGCCTCGTGCGGGGTCAGGCAGCCGGCGCTCTCCACGCGGCGTCCGTCGCGGTAGACCGCGCAGTCGACGACCGCGCTGGAGGCGGACGGGTCACGGGTGGTGTCGTAACTGCTGTGCAGGGCGTTGGTCTTGCGCAGGGACGGGCGCACGGCAGCGCGCAGGTCACGGATCATCGACATGGCTGGCTCCTTCACGGAGGGCCGTCGTCGGGCGCGTGGAACAGCCCGGAATGGGGACGTGTGCTCACATCCGCAAAGCGGGCGGCACCGCGGCGGCGCGATGACGGCGTTCGCTACAGACAGGCAAAAAAGAAGTGCTCTTCCGTCGTGCGCAACGCCCTGGGCTCTGACGGGGGAGGCGTCAGATCACCGAAGAAGGGTGTGGGGCGGAAGAGCGGTTGGTACTGCACGATCGACTTCGATCCATTGCAGCCCCACCTCCTCCAGCCGGTCCCCCGTGGGGGATGACGTGTTGTCGGGACTGAGAGCGACGCTTCTGCGTGCTGTCCCGACCAGCGGCCAAGACTATCAGCCGACTCCGGGCCAATCCCTTACTTTGCCCGTTCCATACGCGTCCTATGCTCGCAGCATGGAAGAAATTCTTGCTCTGGTCGAGGCCCGGCTCCGAACGGCTCTCGGTGAACCGGACGCGCGCGCCGCGGTGACGTTTCTCGGTACGGACCGGATCGAGGTACTCCGTTTCATCGACGGCGATGTGGTGCGCTACGCCACGCTCGGCATGTCCGCCCAGCCGATGTCCGATCCGACCGCGGCCCTCGCGGACCCGGTGAAGGGGCCGCGCGCCGAGCTCGTCCTCTCCGTGCGGGCCGGGCTCGCCGACACCGACAAGGCGCTCCGCGGACTGGCCGTGCTGGCGGCTTCCCCGCAGGTCGAGGGGTTGATCGTGGCTCCCGGCGCCTCGCTGGACCTGGGTGAACCGCTGTGGCCCGGGGCACCGTTCAGTTCCGTGCTGGTCGCCGAGCCGGGCGGGCTGGTCGAGGACCTGGAACTGAATGAGCCTGCGCCGCGCAGCGATTCCGTGGGGGGCGGTGGCCGGGGGACGCGCGGGCCGATGGAACCGGTACGGTTCCTGCCGCTGCTGCCGATGACGCCCAACGAGGCGGCGTGGAAGCGGGTCCGCGGGGCGCAGGAGCTCCAGGAACGGTGGTTGTCGCACGGGACTGATCTGCGGGATCCGCTGCGTACCTCCGTGATCCTGGACTGAGACGAACGCCATACGTACAGGGGGAAGCCCCGCCGCGCGGCCAGGAGGGGGAGCCGCGGGCGGGGCGGAACAGGGTTCGCGCAAGCGTCAGTTGGCGAAGGCGGTGACGCCGTCCTCGGTGGCGTGCTTCGGCTCCAGCTCCTGCGCCTCATGGGTCAGTGCCGTGCGCCGGACCCAGACGACGACCGCGCCGACGACGGCCGCGACCGCGGCGACCACGAACGGGATGTGGATGTTGCTCCATTCCTCGATCTTCGGGGCGAGGTACGGGGCGGCTGCCGCGGCGAACCAGCGGACGAAGTTGTAACCCGCGCTCGCCACCGGGCGCGGCGCGTCCGAGACGCCGAGCGCCAGCTCCGTGTAGACGGTGTTGTTCATGCCGATGAAGGCGCCGGAGGCGATCGTGCAGACGATGGCCGTTGTGTGGTTGCCGTAGCCGAGGATCAGCAGGTCGGCGGCCAGCAGCACCAGTGAGGCGCCGAGCACCTTGAGCGAGCCGAGGCGCTTCTGCAGCCGGGGCGCGACGAGCACCGAGAAGACGGCGAGCAGCAGACCCCAGGCGAAGAAGACCGCTCCGGACTTGTACGGCGTCATGTTCAGCACGAACGGCGTGAACGCCAGGATCGTGAAGAACGCGTAGTTGTAGAAGAACGCCGAGGTCGCGACGGAGGCGAGGCCGCCGTGGCCGAGCGCCTTGACCGGGTCGAGCAGTGAGGTCTTGCGGGCGGGCTTCGGCTGTTCCTTCAGGAACGCCGTGATGCAGATGAAGCCGATCGCCATCAGAGCCGCGGTGCCGAAGAACGGATAGCGCCAGCTGGCGTCGCCGAGCAGCGCGCCGAGCAGCGGCCCGCACGCCATGCCGAGGCCGAGTGCCGATTCGTACAGCAGGATCGCCGCCGAGCTGCCGCCCGCCGCCGCGCCGACGATCACGGCGAGCGCGGTCGAGACGAAGAGCGCGTTGCCGAGGCCCCAGCCGGCCCGGAACCCGACGAGTTCCGCCACGGACGACGAGGTGCCGGAGAGCGCGGCGAAGACGACGACGAGCGCGAGACCGGTCAGGAGGGTCTTGCGGCCGCCGATCCGGCTGGAGACGAAGCCGGTGACGAGCATCGCGACCGCGGTGATCAGGAAGTACGAGGTGAAGAGCAGGGACACCTGGCTGGGCGTCGCCTCGAGCCCCTTGGCGATGGACGGCAGAATCGGGTCCACCAGCCCGATTCCCATGAACGCGACAACAGATGCGCCCGCGGTGGCCCAGACGGCCTTCGGCTGGCGCAGGATGCTGCCCGCTCCTTGATCGAACGGATCCTCTCCCTGCATGGGTCTTCCCGCTCTCCATTAGATCGATGCGTTATGCACAGAATAAGTTAGAGAAGCTAATGGCTGCAAGTTACATCTAATCTCCCTGATGGGAGCCACGCTGCGGACGGGTGATCGTCCTTGACGCGACGACAGCCGGGGAGGACCGTTGGTCGCTATGAGGGGCGAACCCAGTTGCCCGAAGTGCGGAGGCCGGGTCAGGGCGCCCGGTCTTTTCGCCGATACCTGGCAGTGCGCGGTGCATGGCGCCGTGTATCCGCTGCAGCCGGTGATCCCGCCCAGCGTCGAGGCGCTCGGGGTGGTGGTGGCCCGCGCCAGGGTGCCGGTGTGGATGCCCTGGCCGCTGCCGGTCGGCTGGCTGTTCACCGGTGTCTCGTACGCGGGCGACGACCGCAGCGGCGGCCGCGCCACCGTCGTCGCCTGCTCGGGCCCCGGTCCACTCGGCGGTATGGGCGAGCTGCTGCTCGTCGCCGAGGAGCTGGGGGTCGGACTCGGTGCGCGCTACGCCGGGATCGACGGCCCCGACCCCGGCCCCTACCTCCATGTCGACGGACCTCCCGACGCCAAGGTGCTGGCCGCCGGACGCCCCACCTCGCTCTGGCACGTCAAGGGCGCCCCCGAGGACCGGGCGGTCTTCGCCGGTGAGGCGCGCGGGCTCTGGCTCTGGGCGGTCGTCTGGCCCGAGCAGTCCGGGCTGCTGATGTACGACGAACTGATACTGACCGATCTGCGCGAGGCCGGGGCGGAGGCCGAACTCGTGCCGTGCGGGGCGCTCACACCACGGCTGCTCGACCGGCCCTGACCGCCCCACGCGCGCCCGGGCGTCGTCGTGACCGGCCGGGCGCTGTTCGAATGCCGGTTATCCTTGGGCGTCCCCCCGTCCGGCTGCGAGCACTGGAGTACGCGTCGTGCGCATCGACCTGCACACCCACTCCACCGCCTCGGACGGCACGGACAGCCCCGCGGAGCTGGTGCGGAACGCCGCCGCCGCGGGCCTCGATGTCGTCGCCCTCACCGACCACGACACCGCCCGAGGCCATGCCGAGGCGATTGCCGCGCTCCCCGAGGGCCTCACCCTCGTCACCGGCGCCGAGCTCTCCTGCCGGGTCGATGGTGTGGGGCTGCACATGCTCGCGTACCTCTTCGACCCCGACGAGCCGGAACTGGCACGCGAACGCGAGCTGGTACGGGACGACCGGGTGCCGCGCGCACAGACCATGGTCCGCAAGCTCCAGGAGCTCGGCGTCCCGGTCGAGTGGCAGCAGGTCGCCCGGATCGCGGGGGGCGGCTCGGTCGGCAGGCCGCACATCGCCACCGCGCTCGTCGAGCTCGGCGTCGTCGAGACGGTCTCCGACGCCTTCACGCCCGAGTGGCTCGCGGACGGCGGACGCGCCTACGCACAGAAGCACGAGCTCGACCCGTTCGACGCGATCCGGCTGGTCAAGGCCGCCGGTGGCGTCACCGTCTTCGCCCACCCGCTCGCCGTCAAGCGCGGCGAAGTGGTGCCCGAGGCGGCCATCGCGCGGCTCGCCGCCGCGGGCCTCGACGGCATCGAGGTCGACCACATGGACCACGACGAGCCGACCAGGGCCCGGCTGCGCGGGCTCGCCAAGGAACTGGGGCTCCTCGCCACCGGCTCCAGCGACTACCACGGCAGCCGGAAGACCGTACAGCTCGGCGAGTACACCACCGACCCGGAGATCTACGGCGAGATCACCCGGCGCGCCACGGGAGCCTTCCCGGTGCCGGGCGCCGGCGGGCCCCGCAACGCGTAAGCGCCTGTCCGCGCCTCTCGCCCCTCGTCACCTCTTCTCGCGCGCCCGGCCGCTCACGGCTGCGGGCTGCGCACGTCCCGTCTCGACCCGCTCTCTTCTCGCAAGGCCTCACTGTGTTCGACGTTGCTGTCTTCGGATCCCTATTTCTCACGCTTTTTGTGATTATGGATCCACCCGGAATCACCCCGATCTTCCTCGCCCTCACCGCAGGCCGGCCCGCCAAGATGCAGCGCAGGATGGCGCTCCAGGCGGTTGCCGTCGCCTTCGGCGTGATAGCCGTCTTCGGTGTGCTCGGCCAGCAGATCCTCGACTATCTGCATGTCTCCGTCCCCGCCCTGATGATCGCGGGCGGGCTGCTCCTGCTGCTGATCGCACTCGATCTGCTGACCGGCAAGACCGACGAACCGACGCAGACGAAGGATGTCAACGTCGCGCTCGTGCCGCTGGGAATGCCGCTGCTCGCCGGCCCCGGCGCGATCGTCTCGGTGATCCTCGCGGTGCAGCACGCCGACAGCTTCGGGAGTCAGGTCTCGGTCTGGACGGCGATCGTCGCCATGCACCTCGTGCTCTGGCTGACCATGCGCTACTCGCTGCTGATCATCAGGGTGATCAAGGACGGCGGCGTCGTCCTGGTGACGAGGCTCGCGGGAATGATGCTCTCGGCCATCGCCGTGCAGCAGATCATCAACGGCGTCACCCAGGTCATCCAGAACTCCTGACGCCGCCCCGGACACCACAGCGCCCCCGTACGGACCGTCCGTGCGGGGGCGCTTCGTCTTTGTACGTCGGTGAGGCGTTACGAAGCCGAGTTCTCGGCCGGGCGGATATAGATGCGCTGGCCTATCGAAGCGGCCTGCTGCACGATCCGGTTGACGGAGGCGGCGTCCACGACGGTGCTGTCCACGGCGGTACCGTCGACATCGTCGAGTCGCATGATCTCGAAGCGCATAGGGCTTCCCTTCGTCTGATCCTCCTGCTGGAGAACTACTGGGAGGACGGGTGACCCGTCCGCAAGGATGTGGAGCGTCGGACATCGGCGTCCCGCGCTCCACAGGGTGTACAACGGCTTGCCACCAGCAAACATTCCCTACGCTAAGGAAATTTTTTGGATGTCTAAGTACCAGCGGGAAATCGGCCATGCGCGGACAATGAGGTCCGCATGAACGAGGCGCAGATCGGCGAACGCCTGGACCGCACCAACGAGCTGCTCCAGCGCATGCTCGCCGAGGTGTCCAAAACCCCCTCGACCCACGCGATCTTCGTGGACGCGGGCTATGTGTACGCCGCGGCCGGGCTGCTCGTCACCGGCACGGAGGACCGGCGCTCCTTCGATCTCGACGCGGAAGGGTTGATCGAGGCCTTCATCGACAAGGCCCGCACCATCTTCGCGGACAGCAGACTTCTGCGCGTGTACTGGTACGACGGGGCCAGGCGCCGGATCCACACGGTCGAGCAGCAGTCCATCGCCGAACTTCCCGACGTCAAGGTCAGACTCGGCAACCTCAACGCCAACAACCAGCAGAAGGGCGTCGACTCACTCATCCGCACCGACCTCGAATCCCTCGCCCGGCACCGCGCGATCAGCGACGCGGCGCTCGTCGGCGGCGACGAGGACCTGGTGTCCGCGGTCGAGGCGGCGCAGGGGTACGGGGCCCGGGTCCACCTCTGGGGCATCGAGGCGGGCGAAGGGCGCAACCAGGCCGAACCGCTGCTCTGGGAGGTCGACAGCCAGCGCACCTTCGACCTGGACTTCTGCCGCCCGTATGTCACCAGACGCCCCGTCACCACGTACGAGGACGACACCCCGGCCCCCTCTCGCGAGGACGTCCGCTTCGTCGGCGCGCAGATCGCCGCCACCTGGCTCTCCGCCCGCGGCCGCGACGCCCTCGCCGACCTGCTGCCCGGACACCCCTACCTGCCGGGCTCCGTGGACCAGGATCTGCTGGTCGAGGCCGAACGGCTGCTCCAGCACTCGCTGCGCGGCCACGCCCATCTGCGCCGGGCGCTGCGCGACGGCTTCTGGCAGCACCTGCAGGCGCAGTACTGAGCCAAGGGCTGTCCCGTCATCCCTGACGGGCGCACGACGACAGCCACGGCACCTCGCCGCCCTGCGATGTACCGCATCCGGCGCCGCGCGCTGTTCCGCCAGAGGTCACCCGACAGGCTCTTACGACCTGGTGCACGACAGCGAGTGGGTCGGGTCGTTACACGCCGTCCCAGAAGGCGGCCAGCGCGACAGCGGTCTGCTCCGGGCGGTCCGTGTTGGGGGAGTGCTCGGCGCCCGCGATCCGGCTGCGGTGCGCGCCGAGCCGCTGCGCCATCTCGTCGAGCAACGGCACCGGCCAGGTGTCGTCGCGCTCGCCGGAGAGCACATGGACGGGCAGCGGTACGGCGGCGAGTTCGGCCACCCGGTCCGGCTCCGTCGCCAGCTGCCGCCCGGTGGCGATCAGCTGGGCGGGACGGTGGCGCAGCCAGCGCCGGCGCAGCCCCTCGCCGTCCGCTGCCGCAGCGTCCTCGGGCGGGTCGAGGGCGCGCATCGCGTCCCACACCTCGGCCATGCTCAGCGTCGCGAGCGCGTCGCCGAGCATCTTCACCTTGAGCTGCTGAGCCTCGACCACCTGGGCGGGACCGGAGGACATCAGCGTCAACGAACGGAACGGTGAGGCGTCGAGCAGGACGGCGGCGCGGGCGATCTGCCCGCCGAGCGAGTGGCCGAGAAGATGCACGGAGCCACCGAGTGCGTCGGCCTGCGCGAGCACATCACGGGCCAACTCGCTTTGCTCATAGGCTTCCTGGCGGTCCGTTCCATCTGTCTCGTACTGCCCGCGTCCGTCGGCGGCGACGATGCGGTATCCAGCGGCGGAGAGCGGTTCGAGGAGCGCGATGAAGTCCTCCTTGCTGCCCATGTATCCGGGCAGCAGAAGGGCGGTGCCGCGCGGTTCGGTGGGCGGCGAGGCATCCAGCACGGCGAAGGCCCCGCGCGCGGTGGGCAGCGCGTGGGCGCGGGTGCAGAAGGGCGGGATGAAGGTGGGCGGCCGACTCATGACACGAGGCTATGTCCTCACACACCGGACGGGCCTGAGGATGTCCTCAAGCCCGTCCGGCACGATCAAGCCCCTCCGGCAATCGAGGAGCGGGGTCCGGGGCGGAGCCCCGAACGACCATCGGCGTGTGCTCAGCCCTCGGTCCTGGCCGCAGTACGCGGCGCCCGCCGCCTCCGCGGCTTGGCCTCGCCCTCCGCGACCGGAACCTCCACCACGGTCTCCGCCTTCGGCTTCGCCGCGGCCCGCGTCCGCCGACGCGGCCTCTCCGGCTCGGGCTCGGCGATCGGCGCGATCTGGAAGTCGACCTCGTCCTCGGCCGGCTTGGCGACGATCCGGGCGCGGCGCCGCGGCTTCGTCACCGTCTTCGCCTCCACCACCGGCTCGGCCATGGGCGCGATCTGGAAGTCGACCTCGTCCGCAGGCTTG
Organism: Streptomyces sp. NBC_01669; assembly: GCF_026339735.1. Taxonomy (GTDB): domain Bacteria; phylum Actinomycetota; class Actinomycetes; order Streptomycetales; family Streptomycetaceae; genus Streptomyces; species Streptomyces yanii. The sequence goes on along the minus strand of NZ_JAPEQG010000001.1, from coordinate 3,420,974 downwards.
GTGACGGTGCGGGCCCGACGGCGACGCGGCTTGGCCTCGGCCTCCGCCTCGACGGCCGGTGTCCCGACGACGGCCGGAGCCTCCGCCAGGGCCACCGCGGCCTCGCCCGCGACATCCTGGACCGCGACCCGCGTACGGCGACGACGGCGCGGCGTGCGCGGCTCCACCGGGGCGTCAGCGGCGGGCGCGGCCACCGCAGCCGGCGCGGGCTCCACGGCCGGCGCCGGCACCGCGGCAGCAGTGCCCTCCGTGAGCGTGGATCCGCCCCGTGTACGACGACGCTGACGCGGCGTACGCGGCGCCCGCTCCTCCCGTACGGCAGGAGCCGACGGCGCGGACGACTTGCGGCCGCGGCCGCCCGTCTCGCCCAGGTCCTCGATCTCCTCGGCCCGCAGACCCGCACGGGTCCGCTCGGTGCGCGGCAGGACACCCTTGGTGCCGGCCGGGATGTCGAGCTCCTCGAACAGGTGCGGCGACGTGGAGTACGTCTCGACCGGGTCGTTGAACTTCAGGTCCAGGGCCTTGTTGATCAGCTGCCAGCGCGGGATGTCGTCCCAGTCGACCAGCGTGATCGCGATGCCCTTGGCGCCCGCACGGCCGGTCCGGCCGATGCGGTGGAGGTAGGTCTTCTCGTCCTCCGGCGACTGGTAGTTGATGACATGCGTGACGCCCTCGACGTCGATACCGCGGGCCGCGACATCGGTGCAGACGAGCACGTCCACCTTGCCGTTGCGGAAGGCGCGCAGCGCCTGCTCACGGGCGCCCTGGCCGAGGTCGCCATGGACCGCGCCGGACGCGAAACCGCGCTTCTCCAGCTGCTCGGCGATGTCGGCTGCCGTCCGCTTGGTGCGGCAGAAGATCATCGCCAGCCCACGGCCGTTGGCCTGCAGTATCCGCGAGACCATCTCCGGCTTGTCCATGGAGTGGGCACGGAAGACGTGCTGCGAGATGTTGGCGACGGTCGCGCCCTCGTCGTCGGGCGAGGTGGCGCGGATGTGCGTCGGCTGCGACATGTAACGCCGCGCGAGGCCGATGACCGCACCCGGCATGGTCGCCGAGAACAGCATCGTCTGGCGGGTCGGCGGCAGCATCGTGATGATCCGCTCGACGTCGGGCAGGAAGCCCAGGTCGAGCATCTCGTCGGCCTCGTCGAGGACGAGGGCACGCACGTGCGACAGGTCGAGCTTGCGCTGGCCGGCCAGGTCGAGCAGGCGGCCCGGGGTGCCGACGATCACGTCGACGCCCTTCTTCAGGGCCTCGACCTGCGGCTCGTACGCACGGCCGCCGTAGATCGCGAGAACGCGGACGTTACGCACCTTGCCGGCGGTCAGCAGGTCGTTGGTGACCTGCTGGCAGAGCTCACGCGTGGGGACGACGACCAGTGCCTGCGGCGCCTCGGTCAGCTGTTCGGGCTTGGCCCGGCCCGCCTCGACGTCCGCGGGGACGGTGACGCGCTCCAGCAGCGGAAGACCGAAACCGAGCGTCTTGCCGGTACCGGTCTTGGCCTGTCCGATCACGTCGGAGCCGGAGAGTGCGACGGGGAGCGTCATCTCCTGGATGGGAAAGGGGGACACAATGCCGACGGCCTCAAGGGCCTCGGCCGTCTCGGGAAGAATCCCGAGGTCTCGGAACGTAGTCAGGGTGCTGCCTCTTCTGTGAGACGCGGTCCGAGGCGAACGCTGGGGGTCGTACCGTGCCGGGGTTGGTCATCCGGCCGTGGATGGGCCGGGTGGCGCGGGACCACTGCCGTCGCTCGAGCGCTCGTGCCGCTGAGGGGGCCCCTCATCTGCGGTCGTACGTGGTGTACGCCCCGCGTGGAGGGCTGTCGGGTCGGAGCCGATCGGGCCACCGACCGGGCATCCTCATTCAATTTCGCGCCACCGGTACATCCAAAATACTCAGTAGCCGCAATACCACTGTACCCCGGATTCGCGCATGTGTGTTGGGCGAATTCATCGGAACGGTGTGATGTCACCGGCTGACCAGGCCCTTCCATCCTTCGACGGGCGGGCTATTCTGCGGTTCATGGAGACGCCTGACAACGCTACTGAAGCACCCGCACCCACCGGAATCGCCGCCCAGGACTGGGCCACCGCATCCGCTGAGCCGCAGTACCGTGCCGCGGTCGTGGATCTGCTGGGAGCACTCGCGTACGGGGAGCTGGCGGCCTTCGAGCGGCTCGCCGAGGACGCAAAACTCGCGCCGACGCTGGCCGACAAGGCGGAGCTGGCAAAGATGGCGTCCGCCGAATTCCATCACTTCGAGCGGTTGACTGACCGGCTGACCGCGATCGAGACCGAGCCGACCGGGGCCATGGAGCCGTTTGCCAAGGCGCTCGACGACTTCCACCGCCAAACTGCCCCGTCGGACTGGCTGGAGGGTCTGGTCAAGGCGTACGTCGGCGACTCGATCGCCAGTGACTTCTACCGTGAGGTCGCCGCCCGTCTCGACTCGGACACCCGCTCGCTCGTCCTCGCCGTGCTGGACGACACGGGCCACGGCAACTTCGCCGTCGAGAAGGTGCGCGCCGCGATCGAGGCCGACCCGCGGGTCGGCGGCCGTCTCGCGCTGTGGGCCCGACGGCTGATGGGTGAGGCGCTCTCCCAGGCCCAGCGGGTGGTCGCCGACCGCGACGCGCTGTCGACGATGCTGGTGGGCGGCGTGGCGGACGGGTTCGACCTGGCCGAGGTCGGCCGGATGTTCTCGCGGATCACCGAGGCGCACACCAAGCGGATGGCCGCGCTCGGACTGGCTGCCTGACAGACCGCCGACGGGCCCCCTCAGGCCGCCGCTGATCGGCTCAGGCGGCGGCTGCGCGGGCGGATCAGCAGCGACAGCGTTACCGCGCCGATCAGCACCGCGCCGATCAGGGTGGGCAGGACATGTCCGGGGCCCAGCACCGAGTGCATCAGATATGCGCCGAACAGGGCACCCAGAGCACCGGTGGCGAAGACGGCACGGCCGGACGGGAGCCGGCCGGGCAGCAAGCGGAGCGCCGCCCAGGAGAGGACGAGTCCGAGCGCGACGGAGCCGAGGGATTCCCAGATCACAGACGATCACCTCGCGGGTTGCGGAGGGGTATCCCCCATGCTTGCAGAGCGATGGGGGAGGGCAAAACGGTCGTAGGCCGTACTACCCGTGGGCTGCGGAACGCAACCCTCCCGGGGGCAGGTTCCGCACAGGTGCCGCACAGCGGAAACCGGCGCTGAGCAGCGGCAGAACGCAGAAGCGGCCCGGAGGGGATACACCCCTCCGGGCCGCTTCGCACTGCTGCGCCTCTGTCGTTACAGCGCGCCGAACCCCACCCGCCGCGTGCTCGGCTCGCCGATCTCCACATAGGCGACCCGGTCGGCCGGCACCAGGACCTTGCGGCCCTTGTCGTCCGTGAGGCTGAGCAGCTGCGCCTTGCCGGTGAGAGCCTCGGCGACCGCGCTCTCGACCTCCTCGGCGGAAAGCCCGCTCTCCAGAACGATCTCCCGGGGTGCGTGCTGCACGCCGATCTTGACCTCCACGGCTATGTCCCTCCGACGGTCAGTCCTCATGCGCGTGAGCCGCGCCGTACGCACCACACATTAGCCCGGTGAGCGGACCTGTCAGAGGTCGGCAGGCAACGCCCGCAGCGAACACGTACCGCGGACACGGAGGAGTACCGACCGGACGTCAGTGCTGATCGATGCCGTGCAGGGGGAACCCGGCGATGCCACGCCAGGCCAGCGAGGTGAGGAGCTGTACCGCCGTGTCGCGCGGGATCCCCGACCGGCTGGACAGCCAGTACCGGGCGACGACCTGGGACACGCCCCCCAGACCGACGGCGAGCAGCATCGACTCGTCCTTGGAGAGCCCGGTGTCCCCCGCGATGACGTCGGAGATCGCCTCCGCGCACTGCAGCGAGACGCGGTCGACCCGTTCCCGTACCGCCGGTTCGTTCGTCAGGTCCGACTCGAAGACCAGCCGGAAGGCACCGCCCTCGTCCTCGACGTACGCGAAATAGGCGTCCATCGTCGCGGCGACCCGGAGCTTGTTGTCCGTCGTCGACGCCAGCGCGGTACGGACCGCTTGCAGCAGCGATTCGCAGTGCTGGTCGAGCAGCGCCAGATAGAGCTCCAGCTTGCCCGGGAAGTGCTGGTAGAGCACCGGCTTGCTGACACCGGCCCGCTCGGCGATGTCGTCCATCGCGGCGGAGTGGTAACCCTGCGCGACGAAGACCTCCTGCGCGGCGCCCAGCAGCTGGTTGCGTCGGGCGCGGCGAGGCAGGCGAGTGCCCCGCGGGCGCGCCGCCTCTGTCTGCTCGATGGCTGTCACGCCGCCTCCCAAAATTGTGATCGAACACAGCCTTTTTCTGCACGCTGCGCCGTACAGCCATCGTACTTTTGAGTAACCCGGGTGCGCGCGGCGCGGACGCAGAATTTCACGGACCGGACGGCTGCGGTAGCCACAGATTCGTCGACCTGCACGGCAAAGCGGGACGTATCAGCGGTAATCGTCCTCGTCCTCTGCGACAACGCGGGCCTGCTCCGCCGCGTCCGCCTCATTTGCGGTGTCCCGGTCGATGTCCGTGAGCGGATCGTCGCTCCTGGGCCGGAGGTCGGCCTGCTGTTCGGCCGCGTCAGCCTCGGGTGCCTCCGGGTCCGGCTCGTCCGGCTGAATTCTCTCGAAGGTCTCCGGGTCGCTGGGGTCGACCGTCATGGTGACTCCCTTCCTTAGCTTCGAGCGTAGGAGCTACCCCGGCACGGCGCTATGCGATCTGTGACGGCGAACACATGAACCGCGGTGTGATCGTCTCGTAACATTGCCGCATGTCTTCGACCGAGCTGCCGGGAGTCCGAGCCGCCGCTGCAGCGGCGGCCCCCACGGTGAGCGCCGTCCGGGTCGCCGAGGGGGAGGAGCTGCGCTCCGTCGCGCTCCCCGGCCTGACGCTGAACGTCCGCGCCCGGCCGCCGGAGCGGACCGGTCTGCCGCCCGCGCTCTACGTGCACGGGCTCGGCGGCTCCTCGCAGAACTGGTCGGCGCTGATGCCGCTGGTCCAGGACGTGGTGGACGGCGCGGCGGTCGACCTGCCCGGCTTCGGGGACTCCCCGCCGCCGGACGACGGCAACTATTCGGTCACCGGGCACGCCCGCGCGGTGATCCGGCTCCTGGACGCGGGGGAGCGCGGTCCCGTCCATCTCTTCGGTAATTCGCTCGGCGGCGCGGTGGCCACCCGGGTCGCGGCCGTCCGCCCCGACCTGGTGAGGACGCTCACCCTCATCTCGCCGGCGCTGCCCGAGATCCGGGTGCAGTGGCCCGCCGTACCGACCGGACTGCTCGCCGTTCCGGGGGTCGCATCCCTGTTCTCCCGGATGACCAAGGACATGACGGCGGAACAACGGACGCGCGGAGTCATGGCACTCTGTTACGGCGATCCGGCACGCGTCTCCGAAGCCGGCTTCCGCGAAGCGGTGGCCGAAATGGAGAGACGGCTGGAACTGCCGTACTTCTGGGATGCGATGGCGCGCTCGGCGCGTGGCATCGTCGATGCGTACACGCTGGGCGGGCAGCACGGACTGTGGCGCCAGGCCGAGCGTGTGCTCGCACCGACCCAGCTCGTGTACGGCGGACGGGACCAGCTCGTCTCGTACCGGATGGCACGCAGAGCGTCCGCGGCCTTCCGTGATTCGCGGCTGCTGACACTGCCCGACGCCGGGCACGTGGCGATGATGGAGTACCCGGAAGCGGTCGCCCAGGCGTTCCGGGAACTGCTCGACGAATGCGGCGGGAGCTGATCCGGGGCGTGGGACGACATAGCCGAAAAGGGCCCCAAGCCGGCGAACGAGATATCGATGCCGGAGCGGCGGACCGGGGTGGCGCTCGTGAGGCGACCCGGCCGGAGCCCGGCAGCGGACGGCGCAGGAGGGTGGCCGGAGTACCGCCCGGCGCGGACGGGCACACCCCGTTCCAGGGGGTCCCGCAGGTGCGTGGGGGCCATCCCGAGCAGCGCGAGCTGGGGGGTGGCTGGGGGACCGGACCGCGGCCGGTGTTCGGCGAGCAGGCTCCCGGGCGGCCGGGCGGCCCGGGGCTGCGGACCGGGAAGCCGCAGATGCCTCGGCCCACAGCCCGGCCGATGCCGCAGGGGATGTCGGATCGGCAGCCCGCGGCCGGTACGCGGTCGCTGATACCGGGTCCGCGACGGGAGTTCGTCGACGTCTTCGACGCACCGCCCGCGCCACCCGCCCCTCGTGCCCCGTCCGCCCCGCCGGCCGACCCGTTCACCGCGGTCGGTGGCGGGGAGGAACAGCCGCCCCCCGGCGACGCCGGGACCCCGCCGGTCACCAGGAGCAGTAAGGGGCGCACCTTCACCGGTATCGCGGCCGCCGCAGTGACCACCGTGCTCGCGGTGGTCGTGGCCGGTCAGGTCGCACATGACCGCAGCGGGCGCGTCGGCATGGCCGCACCCGGCGCGGGCGTCGACCGGGACGGTGGCGAGGGCACCTCCTCCCGTTCGGACGACCGGCCGACGCCGAAAGCGGTGGCGGCCGTGCCTCTTTCGTACGAGCAGAAGATGGCCGTGGCCTATCCGCTCGCTCCGGAACTCAAGGGTTCCGGACACTTCGAGACGGTCCCGGGAACGGCGAAGGCTCCGGGCAAGGGGCATAGGTATCGCTATCGGATCGACGTCGAGAAAGGTCTCGGCCTCGACGCCGGACTTTTTGCCGAGGCGGTCCAGAGAACCCTTAATGACGACCGCAGCTGGGCGCACGACGGCGCCATGACTTTCGAGCGGATCTCCTCGGGCGATCCGGATTTCGTGATCACTCTGGCCAGCCCGGGAACCACCGGTGACTGGTGCGAGAAGTCGGGTCTCGATACGACCGAAGACAATGTCTCGTGCGATTCGGCGGCGACCGAGCGCGTGATGATCAACGCCTATCGCTGGGCGCAGGGATCATCGACGTTCGGCCCGAAGAAGCTCTTCTCCTACCGCCAGATGCTGATCAACCACGAGGTCGGCCACCGGCTGGGGCACAATCATGTGAGCTGCCGCACTGCGGGCGCACTGGCTCCCGTGATGCAGCAGCAGACCAAGTCCCTCGATATCGACGGCATCAAGTGCCGCCCCAACGCCTGGGTGTATCCGAGCAGTTGAGTCCGGTCGGACCGCCCGTCGGCCCCCGTCGGCTGCCTCCCGGCCGATGCCCGCGATGAGGCCGGGCGTCCGGCCCTCGGAGAGGGTGTCCGACATGTGGGACGGCCGTCTCATTCTGCGTTGACATCAAGGGTGCCGTCGCGCATATTTCTCGGCATGTCACGCAGCCCCGTCACCTTCGAACGCGCAGCCATAGAGCTGGCGCTCATCGGTGTGACCGGGCACAGCGTCGCCGACATTCACTGTTGCTGACGCCTGCCTGAGCGCGCGTCGACTCCCTTTCCCGAGCCCTGTCCCGCAGGGAACGGCTCTTCCCGACTGCCGCGCCGGGCGTACTCCGTCCGCAGGCGCGGCAGTTTCGGTGCCCTGGTCCGGTTCATTCTGATCCCTGACCGTTTGTCCCACCTCGCACCCTCGCTGCTGCCTGCACGGATCCTCGTTCAGCCTTCTTCCGTCAGCAGTACTCCGAGAGGTCATCTTCCGATGCGTCAACCGTCCGTCATATCGCGCCGCGTGGCAGCGGCCGTCGTGGTTCTCGTCGTGGGTTCGGGCGCCGCCGCGTGCGGGCCCCAGGACAGCAAGGGCAGCGACGCCGGCTCCGGCGCTGCGGGCAAACCCGCCAAGGGCGGCACGCTCACCGTCCTCAACAGCAACGCGCAGGAGGACTTCGATCCCGCGCGGCTGTACACCTCCGGTGGCGGCAACGTCCCGTCCCTGGTCTTCCGTACGCTGACCACCCGCAACCGGGAGGACGGCGCGGCCGGCGCGAAGGTCGTGCCCGACCTGGCGACCGACCTGGGCACGCCCAGCAAGAACGCCACCGTCTGGACGTACACGCTCAAGGACGGCCTGAAGTACGAGGACGGCACAGCGATCACGAGCGCCGACATCAAGTACGGCATCGAGCGCTCCTTCGCTGCCGAACTCTCCGGCGGTGCGCCCTATCTGCGCGACTGGCTGATCGGCGGCGCCGACTACCAGGGCCCCTACAAGGACAAGAAGGGCCTCGCCTCGATCGAGACGCCCGACGCGAAGACGATCGTCTTCCACCTCAACAAGCCGGAGGGCGAGTTCCCCTACCTGGCGACGCAGACCCAGACGACCCCGGTACCGAAGGCCAAGGACACCGGCACGAAGTACGAGAACCATCCGATCTCCTCGGGTCCGTACAAGGTCGTCAAGAACGAGGGCGACGGCGAACGCCTCGTCCTGGAGCGCAACACGTTCTGGTCGGCCGCCACCGACGAGGAGCGCAAGGCGTACCCGGACCGGATCGACGTACGCTCCGGACTCGACTCCGCCGTCATCAACCAGCGGCTCTCCGCCTCCCGGGGCGCCGACGCCGCCGCCGTCACCACCGACACCAACCTCGGGCCGGCCGAGCTCGCCAAGGTCACCGGCGACAAGAAGCTCGCCTCCCGTGTCGGCACCGGCCACTTCGGCTACACGAACTACATCGCCTTCAACCCGAAGGTGAAGCCGTTCGACAACCCGAAGGTGCGCCAGGCGATCTCGTACGCCGTCGACCGCACCTCGGTCATCAACGCGGCCGGTGGCTCCTCGCTCGCCGAGCCCGCCACCACCTTCCTTCCGGAGCAGCCGTCCTTCGGCTACAGCGCGTACGACGCCTTCCCGGCCGGCCGGACCGGCAACGCGGCCAAGGCCAAGGAACTGCTGAAGGAGGCCGGTTACGCCAAGGGCCTGACCATCACGCTCACGCACTCCAACGAGAAGAACTTCGCCACCAGCCCGGAGATCGCCACCGCGATCCAGGAGGCGCTGAAGAAGGCCGGGATCACGGTCGAGCTGGAGGGCCTGGAGGGCAACGCCTACTCGGACAAGATCTACAACGTGAAGAGCGAGCCCGGTTTCTTCCTCACCGGCTGGGGCGCCGACTGGCCGTCCGGCGGTCCGTTCCTCGCACCGATCTTCGACGGACGCCAGATCGTCAAGAACGGCTACAACTTCAACGCCTCCCAGCTCGACGACGCCTCCGTCAACAAGGAGGTCGACGAGATCAACAAGCTGACCGACCTGAGTGCGGCCGCGAAGCGCTGGGGCGCACTCGACAAGAAGATCGGTGAGCAGGCGGTGACCGTGCCGCTGTTCCACCCGGTCTACAAGCGCCTGTACGGCGAGGCCGTCAAGAACGTCGTCATCAGCGACTGGACCGGCGTGCTCGACATCTCGCAGGTCGCGGTCAAGTAACCATGGCCGAAGCACTGCTGGTCAAGGAGGCGGGCGTCGCTGCGGCGGCCCCCGCCTCCGGGGCCTCCTCGTTCCGCCGGCGGCTGCGCGCACGGCGCTCCGCCGTCGTGGCGGCCGTCGTCGTCGCCCTGCTGGTCCTGGTCGCGCTCGCCGCGCCGCTGCTGGCGGGCATCGAGGGCCAGGACCCCACCACGTACCACGCGAACCTCGTCGACTCCGCCACCGGCGGCGTACCGCTGGGATCGTTCGGCGGCATCAGCGCCGAGCACTGGCTCGGCGTCGAACCGCTCACCGGCCGCGACCTGTTCGCCCGCGTCGTGTACGGGGCGCGGGTCTCGCTCGGCGTCGCGCTGGCCGCGACCCTGCTCCAGGTGATCATCGGCGTGGTCGTCGGTCTCGCCGCCGGACTCGGCAACCGGTTCGTCGACCAGGCGCTCAGCCGCGTCACCGACATCGTCGTCGCCCTGCCCGTCATGGTGATCGCGCTCGGCGCGCTCGCCGTCGTCCCCGCCGACTTCCCGCGCCCGGTGCTGATCGCCGTGATCGTCGGGCTGGTCGGCTGGTCCGGCATCTCCAAGATCGTGCGCGCCCGGACCCTCGCGCTGAAGTCGCTCGACCATGTGGCCGCCGCCCGGCTCAGCGGCTGGGGCGGCCTGCGGATCGCCCGGCGCGAACTGCTGCCCGCGCTCGCCGCACCCGTCATCACGTACGCCGTGCTGCTCTTCCCCGGCAACATCGTCGTCGAAGCGGCGCTGTCCTTCCTCGGCGTCGGCATCAAGCCGCCCACGCCGTCCTGGGGACAGATGCTCAGCGACGCCGACACCTGGTACCAGGCGGCGCCCACCTATCTGCTGATCCCCGCCCTGCTCATCTTCATCACCGTGCTGGCGCTGACCGTCCTCGGCGAAGGCGTACGCAACGCACTCGACCCGCGCGTCGCCTCGCGGCTGCGGATCGGCACCGGACGCAAGAAGGAGGCCGGAGGATGACCCGGTTCCTGCTGCGGCGCCTCGGCGGGGCGCTGTTCGTGCTCCTCGCCCTCAGCGTCGTCGTCTACGCCGCGTTCTACGTCGCCCCGGGCAACGTCGCACAGATCGCCTGCGGGCCGCGCTGCTCACCCGCCCAGGTGGCGCAGGTCAGCGACCAGCTCCGGCTCGGCGACCCGCTGTACGTGCAGTACGCGCACTTCCTCCAGGGGATCTTCGCCGGCCGCGACTACTCGACCGGCACCGGGATCCTGCACTGCCAGGCCCCCTGCCTCGGCCGCTCCTACCAGGACGACCAGCAGGTCACCCAGATGATCCTCACCAAGCTCCCGGCCACCGCCTCGCTCGCCATCGGCGCCTTCGTGCTGTGGATCCTGCTCGGCGTCGGCACCGGACTGCTCTCGGTGTGGCGGCGCGGCCGAGCGACCGAGCGGATCCTCACCGGACTGACCCTGGCCGGCATGGCCACACCGGTCTTCGTCGTCGGTCTGCTGCTGATCATCGTGTTCTGCTCGGCGTTGCAACTGCTGCCGTTCCCCGACTACGTACCGCTCACCGAGAACCCGGAGCAGTGGGCCTGGAACCTGCTGCTGCCCTGGGTCTCGCTGGCGCTGGTCTCCGCCGCTCCGTACGCCCGGATGACCCGGTCGTCCATGCTGGAGACCCTCGCCGAGGACCATGTGCGCACCTTCCGCGCATACGGGGTGAGCGAGCGCGGCCTCGTCGGGCGGCATGCGCTGCGCGGCGCACTCGGCCCCGTGATCGCGCTCGGCGCGCTGGACATCGGCTCGATGTTCGGCGGCGCCGTCCTCACCGAATCGCTGTTCAACATCCCCGGCGTCGGACGTGAACTCGTCGACGCCGTGAAGAACGTCGACCTTCCGGTCGTCGTCGGCCTGGTGCTCGTCACCGGCTTCTTCGTCGTCCTTGCCAATGCCGTCGCGGACATCCTGCAGGCGATGGCCGACCGTCGGGTGGTGCTGTCATGAGCCTCGTCGAGGTCTCCGGTCTGACGATCTCCTTCGACGGCGCGGCGGGCGCCCGGGCCGTGGACGGACTCTCCTTCACGCTGGAGGCGGGCGCCGCGCTCGGTGTCGTCGGTGAGTCCGGCTCCGGCAAGAGCGCGTCGGCGTACGCCCTGCTCGGACTGCACCGGGGGACAGGCGCCACCGTCGGCGGCTCGATCCGCGTCGCGGGCGTGGATGTACAGGCCGCGACGGACGCGGAACTGCGGGCGCTGCGCGGGTCGAGGGCCGCGATGGTCTTCCAGGACCCGCTGTCGTCCCTGGACCCGTACTACGCGGTCGGCGACCAGATCGCCGAGGTGTACCGGGTCCACACGCGTGCCTCACGGCGGGCGGCGCGGGCGCGGGCCGTGGAGGTCCTCGACCGGGTCGGCATCCCCGACGCGGCACGGCGTTCCCGGTCCCGGCCGCACGAGTTCTCCGGCGGGATGCGGCAGCGCACCCTCATCGCGATGGCGCTCGCCTGCGAGCCGCAGCTGCTGATCGCCGACGAACCGACGACCGCGCTGGACGTCACCGTCCAGGCCCAGATCCTCGACCTGCTGCACCACCTGCGCCACGAAACGGGCATGGGACTCCTGCTGGTCACCCACGACGTGGGTGTCGCGGCGGAGAGCGTCGACGACGTGCTGGTCATGCAGTCGGGCCGGGAGGTGGAGAGCGGGCCGGTCGCCGACGTGCTCAGTGCGCCCCGTCGGCCGTACACGCGCGAACTCCTCTCCGCGGTGCCGCGGGTGGACGCGAAGCGGGCGACGCCGGCTGCGGCGCCGGGCGTGAAGGGCCCGGTGCCGGTCCCGGCGCCGCGGGATGCGGGCGGTGGCGAGCCGCTGCTCGAAGCCGTCGGCCTGCGGCGCGAATTCGGGCGCGGCAGCGGCCGGGTCATCGCCGTGGACGGCGTCTCCCTCACCGTCCACCGCGGCGAGACACTCGGCATCGTCGGCGAGAGCGGCAGCGGCAAGACGACGCTGGGCCGGATGCTCGTGCGCCTCCTCGACCCGACCGGGGGCAGCCTCCACTACGGCGGTGCGGAGATCGGCTCCCTGTCCGACAAGGCACTGCGGCCGTACCGGCGCGAGCTCCAGATGGTCTTCCAGGACCCCGTCGCCTCGCTCAACCCGCGCCGCTCGATCGGCGAATCCGTCGCCGATCCGCTGCGCGCCGCGGGTGTGCTCGACGACACCAGGATCCGGAGTCGTGTCCAGGAACTGCTGGAACGCGTCGGGCTCGACCCCAACCGTTACGACCGCTACCCGCACGAATTCAGCGGCGGACAGCGCCAGCGCGTCGGCATCGCCCGCGCACTCGCCGCCGGCCCCGAGCTGATCGTCTGCGACGAACCGGTCTCCGCGCTCGATGTCACCACCCAGGCGCAGGTCACCGCACTCCTCGCCGAACTCCAGCGGGAACTGGGGCTCGGGCTGGTCTTCATCGCCCATGACCTGGCCGTCGTCCGGCAGGTCAGCGACCGGGTCGCGGTGATGCGGCAGGGCCGGATCGTCGAACAGGGCAGCGTCGACGAGGTCTACGGGGCGCCGCAGGATCCGTACACCAAGCAGCTCCTCGCCGCCGTACCCGCGCTCGATCCGGCGCTCGCGACGGTGCGCCGGGCGGCCCGCAAGGAGCTGGCCGCAGCCTGACCCTGCTTGACCGATCACCTCGTAGCGCGACAGAACGCTACGGGGACGGGAAAGTTACGACGGTTCACCCCTTTCGGTGGCGCGATGGACAACCGTCCGTCGCGCCACCGGCATATCCGCTTACGGTCGTCCCGCTGCGAGTCGCCAAAACCATCGGCGGCCGCCCACAAGGAAGATCGGGGTTGCGCTCGTGCGGATCGGACTCCTCACCGACGGTGGTTATCCGTATGCGACCGGTGAGTCCAGGCTCTGGTGCGACCGTCTGGTGCGCGGGCTGACGCAGCACGAGTTCGACCTCTACGCGCTCAGCCGCTCCGCCGAGCAGGAGGCGCAGGGCTGGGTACAGCTTCCGCTCCAGGTCAGCCGGGTACGGACGGCGCCGCTGTGGATGACCGACGAGAACATCCTGGGCGGCCACGTCCCCAAAGGGCTGCTCGCCCGGCTGGTGACCGGAGGGGGCGGGCGGTCGTACGGACGGCGCGAGCGGCGCCGGTTCACGGCGCACTTCACGGCACTCGCCACGTCGATCTGCACGTCGATCTGCAGGTCGGACGCGACCGCGGAGGGCAGCGACGGCGGATCGACGGCCGACGCCGCCGACGCACAGTTCACCGACGGGCTGTACGGACTCGCCGAACTGGCCTGCGAACACGGCGGACTTCCCGCGGCACTCCGCTCCGAGACCGCTGTGCGCGTACTGGAAGCAGCCTGCCGCGCCCCGGGCACCGGGCGGACCGTCCAGGCAGCGACCGTCCCCGACCTCCTCGCTCTCGCCGCGGAACTGGACCGCGTCCTGCGCCCGCTCTCCCTCGACTGGTACGACGAGGAGAGCCTCGGTGCGGTCGACCTCTGCCATGCGGCGTCCGGCGGGGCAGCGGCCCTGCCCGGGCTGTTGGCCAAACGCTTCTTCGGCGTCCCACTGCTGGTCACCGAGCACGGCGTGCAGTTGCGGGCCCACTACCTCGCAGCGACCGGCACGGCCCTGGGCGCGCCGGTACGCGCCCTGCTTGCCGGGTTCCACGGACGGCTCGCCACCGAGGTGTACCGGCAGGCCGCGCTCATCACCCCCGGCAACACGCACGCACGCCGCTGGCAGGAACGGTGCGGCGCCGACCGCGCCAAGCTGCGCACGGTCTACCCCGGCATGGACGCGGCCCGCTTCGCAGCCCTGGGGGAGAGCAATGACGAGGGCGGTCCCGACACCCTGGTCTGGGTCGGCCGGATAGAGCCGTCCAAGGACCTGATCGCACTGCTGCACGCCTTCGCACAGGTACGGAAGGCCGAACCGGACGTCCGGCTGCGGATCGTCGGCGCACCGGCACCGGGCGCGGAAGGCGCCACGTACCTCGCGCACTGCCGGGCACTCGCCGCCCAGCTCTTCCCCGACGAGGCCGCCGACGCACACGCCGTAGGCGACAACCCGGTCTCCTTCGAGGACATCGGCGGCGCCGAGGTCGCGGACCTCGCCGAGGCGTACGCGGCGGGCGGGATCGTCGTCCTCTCCAGCGTCGTCGAGGGCTTCCCGATCAGTCTGGTCGAGGCGATGTTCTGCGGACGGGCCACGGTGTCGACGGATGTCGGCGCGGTCGTCGAGGTCATCGGCGGTACGGGCCTTGTGGTGCCCCCGCGCAACCCCCGGGCGCTCGCCGACGCGTGCGTCACGCTGCTGCGCGACCCCGAGCGCCGTGCACGTCTCGGCGCGGCGGCGCGCGCCCGCGCTCTCGAACTCTTCACCGTCGAACAGAACCTCGCGGCATTTCGCGGCATTTACCTGGAGCTGATCTCCCACTCCCCGGTGCGCAGGGAGGCGGACGGCGCCCCGCGCCCGTTCGCGTCTCCGCCCGAGGCCCAGGTCCTGGGCAGCTGGACGGTTCCCGCGCACACCCCGAGCTGGGTCACCGAGGGCGTGTGCGCGGGTGCGCTCGGGACGGCGGACCGCGATGTGTGAGCAGCAGACGGACAGAAGGACGAGCCGGTCCGGCGGACTCGGCATGGATCACGGAGGATTTCCCATGGGCGGCCGCCCGACCGAGGCGCTCGACGTCCCCGGCACCACGACGACCGGCAGGAGCTGGGACCCCGGCTCGGAGGCCCTGGCCTCCGAACCCCGGGTCACGGAGATTTCCGCCCCGATCTGGGAGCGGCCCGGGACGGGGGCGGGGGCGTTGCCGGGCCTTGCGGGGGTGGGACCGCTGCGAACGGTGGCGGTGATGGAGCATTCGCCGATGAGGGGGGCGACCGGGGGGCCGGACTCCCCGCAGGAACGGGACCCGGACGCGGATTCGCTGCAAAACCCGGCGTCGGATCGGGAATCGGCGCGGGTGCCGGACGTGACCGGGAGTCCGGCACCCGACTTCCCCGCGACCGCCGACGAGTCCCCTGCCGCCACGGGCTGGGCGATCACCGGCGTCGGAGCCGCCGATGTGCGTGCGGACCCCGCAGGGCTCGCACAGCCCGCACAGCCTGGCGCTGGCGCCGCGCAGGGCGCCGGTGCTGTGGAGGAGAGCGGAGGCGCGTCCGAGGACGGTGTCCTCGAGGCCGAGGCCGGTACAGCGCCCGAGGCCGGAACTCTCGAGCAGACCGTGACCCCTGCCGGGCCCGCCGCCTGCGTCCTGGATGCGGCCGAGAGCGAGACGCGGACCGACACGCCGGCCGAGATGCGGACGCAGACGCCGGCCCGGACACACCCCGACAGCGACGACGCACCCGCCCCCACCCCCCGGGCCCCCGAGATCGCGCGCACCCGTGCCACCCCCGCACGCAAGCTCAGTGGATCCCGGCGTGGGCCCGTCGATCCCGTGAAGACCCTCATGCACCGCCACCGCGACCTGTGCGAACGCGCCGTCGACCCGCTGGAGATCGCCGCCGGGCTCGAAGCCCACGGGGTCACCGACCGCACCGCCGCCCGTTACCGGCACCGCGATGTCTTCTCGCTCGCCGAGGAGCTCTACGCGCGGGTGCCCGCCGTGACGGGGGAGCCGGCGCGCGCGGTGCCTCCCGCGCCGGTGCGCGACATCGAGACGCGCGTCGTGTGGTCACTTCTCGCGCTGCTGCCCGGTGCGGCCTGCACCGCGACTGCCGTCGTCCTGAAACTCACCGAGGGAGCACTCGGCGGCGGGGCGCGGATCACCGTGTCCCTCATCGGGGCACTCGTCGCGTTCCTCGGGCTCGGCCTCTGCCTGCGGAGCGGCCCCCTGCGCGCCCCGGAGGGCCGCTCCTCGGCGGCAGCCACTCTGTACGCGGGCTGGCTCCTCGGCTACGTCCTGTTCGGCCAGGCGCTGCTCGATCAGGTCCTCAGCGGCGGCCCGGAAGGACCCTGGGCGCTCACCCCCGCACCCCTGCTGGGGCTCGCGCTCGCCGTCGCTCCCGCCGCTTGGTGCGCGCACCTCTTCTCCGTACACGCACACCGCAGACTCACCGGCAGCCGCGCACTGGAGGAGTTCGCCGCAGGGGTGCGCCCCCTCCTCTTCGGGACCGTCGCCCTCTTCCTCTGCGTGCTCTCGGGGCTGCTCCGCCTCGCAGAGTTCGGGTACGGAGGCGGCGGCAGCCTCGTCGCGGCCGCCGCACTCGGCGTACTCCTCCTGCTTGCCCGGCTGCTGACCGTCCACGGCTTCCCGGAGCCCGCCACCACCGGACTCGCCGCCGCCTGCGCCGTCGAAGCGGCCGCCCCCGCCCTGATCCTGGCCGGGCGGCTGCCCGGCCTCGATGTCCTCGCCCGCCCCGTCGACGTGGTCATCGAGGCGGGCGGCACCGGAGCCGTAGCCGCCATCGCCTGCGGCGCAGCCGCGCTCGGGCTGCTGATCCACGCCACCGTCGCCCTCTCCAGGGCGTCCGCCCACACCACCGCATAAGCCGCGATGAAGAGCCACTCCGTGTGCGACTCCCGCGGAGCCGACGCCGCGGGTCCTTGTCCCTCGGCGCCTGCCGTTGGACCCGACAGGCACTTACCGCCCACCACCTCCCCAAGGAGACACCGGACATGACCCCCCAATCCCCCGCACCGGCAGCCCGCCGTCGGCACGAAGGGGGCACCCGATGAGGGTTCTGCTGCTCGGAGCCAACGGGTTCCTCGGCCGGTTCGTGGCCGACCGGCTGCTCGCCGACCCCGCCGTACACCTCACGGCGCTCGGCCGTGGCGACGACGCCGACGTACGGTTCGACCTCGCGGGCGGTTCCCCCGGAGCACTCACTCGGTTCCTGGACGCCGTGCACCCCGGCGTCGTCGTCAACTGTGCGGGCGCCACCCGCGGCGGCGCCCGTGACCTGACCCGGCACAACACCGTCGCCGTCGCCACCGTCTGCGAGGCGATGCGGCGCAGCGGCTGCAGCGCCCGCCTCGTCCAGCTGGGCTGCTCCTCGGAGTACGGGCCCTCGCAGCCAGGCTCCTCGACGGCGGAGGACGCCATCCCGCGCCCGGGTGGGCCGTACGGCGTCTCCAAGCTCGCCGCCACCGAACTCGTCCTCGGCTCCGGCCTCGACGCGGTCGTACTGCGAGTCTTCTCGCCGGTCGGCCCCGGCACCCCGGCGGGCTCCCCGCTGGGCCGACTTGCCGAGGCGATGCGCCGCGCCATGCAGTCCGGCGACGGCGAGCTGAAGCTCAGTGGCCTCGGGGTGCAGCGCGACTTCGTCGACGTACGGGACGTCGCCCGCGCCGTGCACGCCGCCTCTCTCTCCGCCGCGCAGGGAGTCGTCAACATCGGCACCGGCCGTGCCGTACGGCTCCGTGACGCCGCCGCCGTGCTTGCCAAGGTCGCGGGCTACCCGGGTGCGCTCCACGAGCTGGACACGCCCCCCGCACGGATGCCCATCGGCGCTCCCCGCACCTCCTCCGAGTCCGTCATCGAACATCTCTCGGCGACCCCGTCCCCATACCCCGACGGCTGCGGCGCCTGGCAGCAGGCAGACGTCCGCACCGCCCGCGACCGGCTCGGCTGGCGGCCCCGGATCAACCTGGAGGAGTCCCTCGCCGACATCTGGATGGAGGCGGCATGCCGCATCTGACCAGTGCCGGAACGGCACGGAGGACCGGCGGCGCCGAGCAGCTCGGCTTCGGCGTCCCCGGCTACGCGCATCCGCTGCTCGCCCCCACCGAATGGGCCGAACTGACCCGCCCCGGCACCCACCTGCACTGGGCGGTCCTCAACATCGACACCGGTCCCGGCGCCCGGCCCGACCCGCACTGTCTGGAAGCCGCAGGCCGGCTCCGCAACGCCCGCGAACGGGCCCTGGACGACGAGACCGCGCAGGACACCGGCCGGGCAGGCGGCGGCCGGCTGCTGGGCCACCTCGATCTGGCCCACGGTGACCGTCCGTTCGACGAGCTGATCACCGAGGCGCAGTCCTTCCTCGACTGGTACCTCGTCGACGGCTTCTACCTGGGCCGGTGTCCCGCCGACCGCACCGACCTCCCGGCGGTCCGCCGCCTCACCGGCACGCTCGCCACGCTCCTCGAGGACGGGCTGCTGGTGCTCGGGCACGGGACCCATCCGTATCCCGGCTACGCCGAGACCGCCGACCAGCTGGTCACCTTCTCCGGGGCCTGGACCGACTACCGTTGGTCGCAGGTGGCGGAGTGGACCGCCGCCTATCCGCCGGAACGCTTCGCGCACTTCGTGCACGGTGTTCCGCGCACCCACCTCGACGAGGCCATGCGCATCGCCCGCTGGCAGGGCGCGGGCACGATCTTCTTCACCGACCGCACCGTGCGGAGGGGCGGCAGGGGACAAACCGATCCATTCGCGGCGCTGCCCGGGTACTGGGACGAAATCGTCTCGCGGATCGGACCTGGTATCTCGGAATGAGAGGGGGCGTGGCAGTGTTACGGCAAGAACAACCGTACGTAGATGAAGTACGTAGAAACCGACCACCTGCATTGTTGAGGTTCCTGTGTCGCTGCCACCCCTGGTCGAGCCAGCTGCTGAGCTCACCGTCGACGAGGTCCGCAGGTACTCCCGCCACCTGATCATCCCGGATGTCGGGATGGACGGGCAGAAGCGGCTGAAGAACGCGAAGGTGCTCTGTGTGGGCGCCGGCGGTCTCGGCTCGCCGGCCCTGATGTACCTGGCCGCGGCCGGTGTCGGCACGCTCGGCATCGTGGAGTTCGACGAGGTCGACGAGTCGAACCTGCAGCGCCAGATCATCCACAGCCAGTCCGACATCGGCCGTTCCAAGGCGGAGTCCGCCAAGGACTCGGTCCTCGGCATCAACCCGTATGTGAACGTGATCCTTCACGAAGAGCGGCTCGAGGCCGAGAACGTGATGGAGATCTTCTCCCAGTACGACCTGATCGTGGACGGCACGGACAACTTCGCCACCCGCTATCTCGTCAACGACGCTGCGGTACTGCTGAACAAGCCGTACGTGTGGGGTTCGATCTACCGCTTCGACGGCCAGGCGTCGGTCTTCTGGTCCGAGCACGGTCCCTGCTACCGCTGCCTCTACCCGGAGCCGCCGCCCCCCGGCATGGTCCCGTCCTGCGCCGAGGGCGGCGTCCTGGGCGTGCTCTGCGCGTCCATCGGCTCCATCCAGGTCACCGAGGCCATCAAGCTGCTCGCCGGTGTCGGCGACCCGCTGGTCGGCCGACTGATGATCTATGACGCCCTGGAGATGCAGTACCGCCAGGTCAAGGTCCGCAAGGACCCCGACTGCGCGGTCTGCGGCGAGAACGCGACCGTCACCGAACTCATCGACTACGAGGCCTTCTGCGGCGTCGTGTCCGAGGAGGCCCAGGAGGCGGCGCTCGGCTCCACGATCACTCCGAAGCAGCTCAAGGAGTGGATCGACGCGGACGAGAAGATCGAGATCATCGACGTCCGTGAACCGAACGAGTTCGAGATCGTCTCGATCCCCGGCGCGAAGCTGATCCCGAAGAACGAGTTCCTGATGGGCAACGCCCTCCAGGACCTCCCGCAGGACAAGCGCATCGTCCTGCACTGCAAGACCGGCGTCCGCAGCGCCGAGGTCCTCGCGGTCCTCAAGTCGGCGGGCTTCGCCGACGCGGTGCACGTCGGTGGCGGCGTGATCGGCTGGGTCAACCAGATCGAGCCCGAGAAGCCGGTGTACTAGTGCCCCTCCCGGCACGCTTTGCCCCGTCGCGCCGCCCGGCACGCACGCTCGGACGACACTCCTCATGGGGCAAACATCGCCGGTCGCGGCAGTAGAGGCGAAAAGCTTCGAAGGGGCCGGTCCGCGTCATGCGGGCCGGCCCCTTCTCCGTTCACTCCGTCACGAACAGGTCCTGCCGTCCGCGGGGACCTTCCCGTCCAGGAAGTACGCGTCCACCGTCGACGTCACACAGCTGCTCACACCGTACGAGCCGTGGCCCTCGCCCTTGTTGGTGAGCATGATGCCGACGCCCTTGCCCAACTCGTCCGCCATCCTCTGCGCCCCCTCGTAGGGTGTCGCAGGGTCGCCGGTCGTGCCGATGACGAGGATCGGACCGGCGCCCGGAGCGCTCGCCTCCGGGGTGTCCAGCTCACCCTTCACCGGCCAGTGGGAGCACCAGCCGGCCGTGTCCCACGCCAGGAACGGGCCGAAGACCGGGGACAGCTTCCGGAACTCGGGCAGCAGGGCCCTGGCTTCCGCGACCGTCGGCCGGAGGCTGCTGTCCGCGCAGGAAATGGCGCGCTGCGAGTGGTTCTGGGTGTCGTAGTGTCCCTTCTCGTCACGACCGTTGTACTGGTCGGCCAGCTGCAGCAGCAGATTGCCGGTGCCCTGCTTCTCCGCCTCGTCCAGCGCGTTCGTCAGGACGGGCCAGCTGCTCTTGGAGTAGAGCGGCAGCACGATGCCGGTGACCGCCATCGCCTCGTTGAGCTCGCGGCCCGAACCGGTCGGCAGCGGCTTCCTGTCGATCCGCTCCAGCATCCGGGCGATGCGCTGCGTGCCGGCCTTCGGGTCCTGGCCGCGGTCCTTGAAGTAGTTCTCCAGGGCCCGCTGGAAGCCGGTCGTCTGGTTGCGGGCGTGCCCGATCGTGTCGGCGGTCGGGTCGACGACCGCGTCGAGGACCGTGCGTCCCACGTTCTTCGGGAAGAGGTGCGCGTACGTCCCGCCGAGCTCCGTACCGTACGAGATGCCGAAGTACGTCATCTTCCTGTCGCCGAGAACCTGGCGGATCAGGTCCAGGTCCCGGGCGGCGTTCGTCGTACCGACGTACGGCAGGACCTTGCCCGAACGGCGCTCGCAGCCGGCGCCGAAGTCCGCGCCGTCCTTCATGAAGGCCGCCTCCTCCGCCGCCGTGTCCGGAGTCATGTCGACCTTCCGGTTGGCGTCCTCCTGCTCCCGGTCGGTGCGGCAGTTCACGCCGGCGCTGGCCGCGACCCCGCGCGGGTCGAAACTCACCAGGTCGTAGCGGGCGTTGAGCTTCCCGTACGATCCGGCGGCGCGCGGCAGTATCGAGACGCCGGAACCGCCGGGGCCGCCGAAGTTGAACAGCATCGAGCCGAGTCGGCGGCTCTTGTCCCGGGCCTCCTTGCGGATCAGAGCGATCCCGATCGTCCTGCCGTCCGGCTCCGAGTAGTTCAACGGCACCTTGACCGTCGCGCACCGCCAGTCGACGCCGGGTGCGGTGCCGCCCTCGGGGGCCTTGCACCGGTTCCAGTCCGGGCGCTGGGAGGTGAGGGACGCGGGCAGGGCGGGCAGGGCCGGCTTCCCGTCCGATGCCTTGGACGATCCGGTGGACGAGGGCGCGGCGCCGGCGCTCGCCTTGTCGTCCGACGTCGGGCCCGTACCCCCGCCGCAGCCCGCGAGTACCCCCGTGAACAGCAGTGCGGCAGCGGCCAGCGCTCCGGCGCGTGCATGGTGGACCACGTGTACGTCCCTCCCCTTGGTGCCTGTGCGTACGGCGTGCGGCGGCAGGCCGGGGCCCGTGAGCCCGGCGTGATCCGGGGAAGGGGGCCCTGGGCGCCGCCGCCGACAGCTTCAGCGGCAGACGGTACCGGCCGCCGGGACCGTGCCGTCCAACAGGTAGCTGACCACCGTCTTCTTCACACAGGCGTTGCCGCTGTTGTACGCGCCGTGCCCCTGGCCCTCATAGGTCATCTGCACCCCGACGCCCTGGCCCAGCTCATCCGCCATCGCCTTTGCGCCCTTGTACGGGGTCGCCGGGTCGCCCGTGTTGCCGATGACCAGGATGGGCGCCGCGCCGGGAGCGCTGACGTCCGGGGTCTTCCACGCACCCGCGACCGGCCAGTCGGTGCACTGCATCAGACCCCAGCCCAGATAGTCGCCGAAGACCGGCGACGCCTTCTGGAACTCCGGGATCAGCGCCCTTGTCCCGTCGACGGTGAACCGCTGCTTCGAGTCGGCGCAGTTGATGGCCGCGTTGGCGGCCGTCGTGTTGTCGTACCGACCGTTCTGGGAACGGCCGTTCAGCGAGTCGGCGAGAGCCAGGAGCAGCGCGCCGTTCCCGCCGTCCGCCTCGTCGATCCCCTGTTCCAGCAGTGACCAGGTCTCCCTGGAGTAGAGCGAGGCCGCGATTCCGGTGGTGGCCTGGGACTGCGTCAGCTGCCGGGATCCGAGCCCCGGGATCGGCTGCTTCTCCAGCCGGTCGAGAAGTTCGGCGATCCCCTGCTCGACCTCCTTCCCGGTGGTACCGGGAAGCTTGCAGGCGGCGCCGCGATCCGCGCAGTTCTGGGTGAAGTTGTCCAGCGCCAGCTGGAAGCCCTTCGCCTGGCCGAGGGAGGACTGCTCGTAGTCCTCGGTCGGGTCGACGACCCCGTCGAGCACCGCCCTGCCGACCTTCTCCGGGAACAAGTGTGCGTAGACGCCGCCCAGTTCGGTGCCGTACGAGATGCCGAAGTAGTGCATCTTGTCGTCGCCGAGCACCTGGCGCATCAGATCCATGTCGCGGGCGGCGTTGGTGGTGCCGACGTAGGGGAGTTCGGAGCCGGAGTTCTTCTCGCAGGCCGTGGCGAACATCTTCTGCTGGTTGAGGAGGGCCTTCTCCTCGGCGGCGTCGTCCGGGGTGGCGTCGCTCTGGAAGCGCGCGTCGAGCTGTTTGTCGTTCTCGCACTTCACCCCGTAGCTGCGGCCGACCCCGCGCGGATCGAAGCTCACCAGGTCGTAACGGGTACGGAGGTTGGCGTAGGTGGGGCCGAAGGCGGGCAGCGTGGCGACGCCGGAGGCGCCGGGGCCGCCGAAGTTGAAGATGAGCGAGCCGATTCGCTTGTTCTGGTTGACGGCCTTGGCGCGGATCAGCGCCAGCGAGATCGTGTTGCCGTCCGGCTTCGCGTAATTGAGCGGGACCTTCATGAAGGAGCACTCCCAGGCGGCGCCGCCGGGGAGCGGGGACGGGGCGGTTCCGCCGCCCTGCGCCGCGGACGGGGCGGGGCAGGGTTTCCATGTCAGTTTCTGGGAGGCCAGGTCGGCCGATCCGGATGGGTCGGCGGCGTTCGCCGCGTGCGGAGAGTTCTTCGTACGGTCCGTACCGGTGGCCTCGTTGCCGCTGTTGTCCGAACAGGCGGTGAGGGGCAGCAGAACGGTGGCGGTGGCCGCGAGGGCCGCGGCGCGCAGGGCAGGGGAGGTCCTCATCGCCCCATCGTGCGACGGCGCGCGGGGCAGCGCGCGGGACACCGGTCCAAGTGGGTGGCCCCGGTGGGGATGACCCGGGGCAGGGGCCGTGGAGGGTCTCCCCGATGGGCGGTTTTCCACAGGGGCGGCGGCGTGTCAGAGGGCGCCCTTGCGGGTGAGGTGGTTGAAGCAGAGCCAGCCGGGCAGAACCGGCAGCCACAGGGTCATCAGCCGGTACAGCAGCACGGCGGGCGCCGCGACCTCCTTCGGCAGACCGACCGCGATGAGTCCAAGCGTCAGCGCGCCCTCGACCGCACCCATACCGCCCGGCGTCGGCGCCGCCGACCCCAGTGCGTTGCCGGCGAGGAAGACCACCGCGATGCTCGCGTAGCTGAGCTGCGGCACATCGGGACCGCTGAACGCCCGGATCGACGCGTCCAGGCACATCACGAACAGGATGGTCAGCAGCAGCATGCCGCCGATACCGGTGAACAGCTTCTGCGGGCGCTGCACGACATCGAGCATGCGCGGTACGACCCCGGCGAACAGCGACCGCACGCGCGTCACCACGAACTTCCGCAGGAACGGGATCGCGGTCACCACCAGGACCAGCACCGCGACCGTCAGCAGTCCGGCGATCACCGTCCGGGACGGAGTGAGCGACGACGGAGTCTTCTCGGTCCCGGTCAGATATCCGAACGCGGCCAGCAGCAGGATGTGGCAGCCGAGCCCGAACAGCTGCGAGGCGCCGACACTCGCGACGGCGAGCCCCGGGCGTACCCCGGAACGCTGCAGGAACCGCGTGTTCAGCGCCACGCCGCCGACCGCGGGCGGCGCGACGATCTTCACGAACGAACCGGCCACCTGGGCCAGCACGGTCTTGACGAACGGCACCCGCTCCGGCACGAACCCCAGCAGACTCATCGCCGCCGCGATGTAGCTGAGCGCCGAGAACCCGAGCGCCGCCGCCACCCAGCCCCACTCCGCCTGCTCGACGACCGCGCCGAAGTCGGCCTCCGTGACCTGGGAGATCAGGAAGTACGCGGCGATCGCACCTGCGATGAAGCTGAGCAGCGTGCGCGGCTTGATCCGCTCCAGACGGACCGGCTCCACGGGTGCCTGCGGCCGGATCAGCAGCACCTGGCGGCGGATCTGGGTCAGCAGATCCTCCTCCCGGGCCTCGTCCAGGGCATCGTCTATCGCGCGCTTCTCCGCGCGCTTCTCCGCCTGCTTCTCGTTGCGGAGCGCCTTGCGGTCGGCAGGGACCGACGCCTGTGCCTCCTGGGCCTTGGCGAGCTTTGCCGCGTCCGACGCCGCGATCACCGCCTCGCGCTCGCGCTGCGACCGCTCGCGGGCCAGCCTGCGCAGCGCCGCCCGGGTGGAGCGGCTGAGGGCGATCGGCTGGAGCAGCGGCAGGCAGTCCGCCACGGCATCGGGGCCGAGGATTTCGAGCGCCGTCGCGACAGCCCGCTCGGCCCCCACCCGCAGACCGGTGGTGGTGAGCAGCTGTGCGATGTCCATCCGCAGCAACAGATCACCGGCCGCGATCTCACCGCCGCGCAGATCGGTCACGAACACCGTGCCCGAACGATCCACCAGGATCGCGTCGCCAGTGAGCCTGCGGTGCGCGATCCGCCGGGACTGGAGCGCCTTCACCTGCCGCCAGGCGCCGCGCACCAGGTTGTCGGTGATCTCCACGTCCTCCAGCGCATCGAGGGAGCGCCCGCCGATGTGCTCGTACACCAGCATCACGGCGTCGGGACCGAGCTCCGAGGTGGCGATCAGCTTGGGGGCGTTGGCTCCGGCGGCGATCGCTGCGTACGCGAGGAGCGCCTCCTGCTCCAGGGCCTGGCGCAGCGACTGGATGGACCGGCGCTGGGTGATGCCGCGCAGGGTGAGTCTGCGCCACACCCGGTAGAAGAAGCCCTGTGCCTGCTGTTCCCGGTCGACGACCGTCACATCCAGCGGTGGACCGTCCTCCAGGGAGACCAGATAGCGGCGGCCCCGGTCGCTCGGGTCGCCGGAGTCGGGGGTGTCCTCGGCGCGCATCGCGGTGACCGGGCGGAAGCCCACGTGACGCAGACCGGCCATCAGATGCTGACCGGTCGGCCGGACGTTCGGCGAGCCGACCGTGTACAGCGTGCCGTACGCGACGGTCCAGCCGATCAGCACGGTGAGGACGATCGAGAACGGGGTCGTGTAGCCGCCCACCAGCATGGCGAAGGCGTCGAGCAGCAGCACCACCCACAGCACGACCCGCCAGCGCGGCCGTCTCGCCATCCCGACCGCCGTCATGTAGGCGATCACGGGTGCGAGATAGCCATGTACGGGATCGGTGAGCGCGGCACCGGGCTGAGGCTGGGTGAGGGCGTCCTGAATGGTGCCGGGGGCGGACTTGGCGACCCAGAGGTCGGTGGCGAGCGTCACCCCGTGGGCGAGGACGGCGGCGAGGACACCGTCCGCGATCCGCAGCCCGTCGCGTTTGATCAGCCGCTCGATGGCGAAGGCGACGGGGACCAGCAGCACCGCGATGCTGGAGACCAGGCCGGCAAGCTTGATCAGAACGTCGGGTGCCTGGTCCGTGCCCTTGTTGATGTCGTGTTCGAGACCGGTGGTCGTGCCGTGGGCGAAGGCGGCGATGGAGAGCAGGACGACGATCGCCAGGAGACCGACGAGAAGCCGCATGAGGTCGGAGGGGCGGTGCACCCGGGCGGGGAGCAGCGGCTCGTCACCGGAGACCCGGTCGGCCTGTTCGGCCTCTGCGACGGTCGAGAGGGTGGAGCCGACCAGACGGTGCGGGGCGGATTCCCGCTCCTCGCGCTTCAGCGTCGGCCCCTGCTGCTCCCGCGGCTCTTCCGGGCGCCGCTCGGCGTCAGAGGCGTCGGCCGCCTTCGGTGGCTGCACGCCCTGCTCCTTCGTCGCCTCTGATTGGTCTTCGTGGTCTCGTATCACCGCTCACCGCCCGCATGATGGTGGCACGGCCCGGGGGCAGAGGGGGGTGTCAGGGTGCACTGCACGGTCGCGCGATGCGCAAGATACGCCCCTTTGCCCTTGCGTGCACACTCAGTGAATGCACGCCTACGCGTCCATCGGCCGGGGACCGGGCCGGACTGTCGGTGGCGTACGGCACCATGGGCCGGATGAGCCAACACCGGACGAGCGGCGACGGGGCGAGGGGCGACCGGGCGCCCGACGCGTCGCCGGAGTACGACGCACTGCCGGAGTACGCGGAACGCGTGCTCGATGTCGCCGACCTGATTCCGCCCGGCCGCGTCATGACGTACGGCGATGTCGCGGAGTGGCTGGGGGAGGGCGGCCCGCGCCAGGTCGGCCGGGTCATGGCGCTGTACGGCGCGGCGGCGCCGTGGTGGCGGGTGGTGCGGGCCGACGGGGCGCTGCTGCCCGGTCACGAGCTGCGGGCGCTGGACCACTACCACGAGGAGAGCACCCCGCTGCGCGAGGCCCCGCGCAGCGCGGAGGGCCATCTGCCGCGGCTCGACATGAAGCGTGCGCGGTGGGACGGCATGACCGGTGGGGACGGGGGCACCGACCGGGACGGGGACCAGGACGGGGTCGGGGGAGCTCACACCTGACAGCTTCCGCCATTCGGCCCCATGACGGGCAGAGCCGGGCCCGTTCGATGGACGAGAAAACCTGCGTGACCTGCCGTGCGACGCGGAACGTGACGTTCGACGCAGTGGACCCGCCGCATCCCACGCCCCCGCTGGCGTAGCGTCGACAGTTCGCGGCAGGCACCCCCGCCCCCTCACCATCAGCACACCCCCCAGGACCGGCGATCCACGTGAGCTCCTCCTCCTTCACCCGGCACAGTCCGCACCGTCAGGCACGGCAGGGGGTCCCCCCACGCCCGCAGGGGCGTAGGGGGAGGACCACGGGTGCGTACCGACTGGTGCGTACCCCGCCGGGTTCCGTGGACCCCCCTGTTCTGGACGCAGCGCAACAGACGGTGGTTGATCACCCCGGCGGCCCGCTGCTGGTCCTCGCCGGACCGGGCACCGGCAAGACGACCACGCTCGTCGAAGCGGTCGCCGCCCGCGTCGCCAGGGGCGGTGACCCGGCCCGCATCCTGGTCCTCACGTTCAGCCGCAAGGCGGCGGTGGAGCTGCGCGACCGGATGGCCGCCCGGCTCGGTGCCGCCCGCGGCCCGCAGGCCACCACGTTTCACTCCTTCTGCTACGCACTGGTCCGCGCCCATCAGGACGCCGACCTCTTCGCCGACCCGCTGCGGCTGCTCTCCGGACCCGAGCAGGACGTCACCGTCCGCGATCTCCTGGCCGGCCAGCTCGAACTGGAACAGGAGGGCATCGCGCACATTCGCTGGCCCGACGAGCTGCGGGCCTGCCTGACCACGCGTGGCTTCGCCGACGAGGTACGCGCGGTGCTCGCCCGCAGCCGCGAGCTGGGCCTCGGCCCGGATGCCCTCGCCGACTTCGCGCGCCGCACCGGCCGCCCGGACTGGGGTGCGGCCGCAGCGTTCCTCGCCGAGTACCTGGACGTGCTCGACGCGCAGGGGGTGCTGGACTACGCGGAGCTGGTCCACCGGGCGGTGCTCCTGGCCGAGCGCCCCGAGGTGTCGGCGGTGCTGGCCGGGGCGTACGACGCGGTGTTCGTCGACGAGTACCAGGACACGGACCCGGCGCAGGTGCGGCTGCTGCACGCGCTGGCGGGCAACCGCGGGAGCGCGCCGAGGGCCGGTGGCGGCCGGGACCTGATCGCCTTCGGCGACCCGGACCAGTCGATCTACACGTTCCGGGGCGCCGACGTGAACGGCATCCTCGACTTCCCGGAGACGTTCCGGCGGGCGGACGGCCGCCCGGCCCCGGTCGGCGTCCTCACCACGTCGCGCCGCTCCGGCGCACAGCTGCTGGCCGCCACCCGGCTGCTCACCCGCCGGATGCCGCTGACCCGGCTGCCGTCGGCGAAGGTCCGCGCCCACCGGGAGCTCGCCGCGGTACGCGAGGGCGGGCGCGTCGAGACGTACACCTACCCGACCGCTTCCACCGAGCTGGACAACATCGCCGACCTGCTGCGCCGCGCCCACCTGGAGGACGGCGTGCCATGGAACGAGATGGCAGTGCTGGTACGTGCCGGGGGCCGCACGATCCCCGCGGTGCGCCGCGCCCTGACGTCGGCGGGCGTGCCTCTGGAGGTCGACGGCGACGACCTCCCGCTGCGCCACGAACCCGCTGTGACCCCGCTCCTCACCGCCCTCCGCACGGTCGCCACGGCCGCGCTGCACCGCACGACGGCTGCGGAGCCGACGGCCCCGGACGACGGCGCCGCCCCTGCGTCCGAGGGGCCCGCCGCCCCCCGGCTCGACACCGAGACCGCCCTCACCCTCCTCACCTCCCCCCTCGGCTCCATGGACGCCGCCGATCTGCGCCGGCTCGGCCGGGCGCTGCGCGACGAGGAGCGGGCCGCCGGGAACCGGGTACCGCCGCCCTCCGGCGAGCTGCTGGCCCGCGCGCTCGCCGAACCCGAACGCCTCGTCGCACACGACCCCGCGTACGCCCGCGGTGCCCAGCGTTTCGGTGCGCTGCTGCGCAAGGCACGCGAACTCCTCGAAGGCGGCGGCACCGCCGAAGAGGCCCTGTGGGAGCTGTGGGCGGGCACCCCCTGGCCGGGGCGGCTCGAACGCGCCGCGCTGCGCGGCGGCGCGGGCGGCCGCAACGCCGACCGCGATCTCGACGCCGTCTGCGCACTCTTCGACACCGCGGCCCGCGCCGAGGAACGCACCGGCGGCCGCGGCGCGCTCAACTTCCTCGAAGAGATCGACGCCCAGGACATCGCCGCCGACACCCTCTCCAAGCGGGTCGGACGCCCCGACGCCGTACGGCTGATGACCGCGCACCGCTCGAAGGGGCTGGAGTGGCGGCTGGTTGTCGTCGCCGGGGTGCAGGAGGGGCTCTGGCCGGACCTGCGCCGCCGCGGTTCGCTGCTCGAAGCGGACCGGATCGGCCGCGACGGTCTTGCCGAACCGCTCACCCCGGGCGCCCTCCTCGCCGAGGAACGACGCCTCTTCTACGTGGCGGCGACCCGCGCACGGGAACGACTGATCGTCACCGCGGTGAAGGCCCCCGCCGACGACGGCGACCAGCCGTCCCGCTTCCTCACCGAGCTGGGCATCGAACCGCGCGACGTCACCGGACGCCCGCGCCGCCCGCTCGCCGTCGCCGCGCTCGTCGCCGAGCTGCGCGCCACCACCGTCGACCCGGACGCCTCCGACGCCCTGCGCGACGAGGCCGCCCACCGGCTGGCCCGGCTGGCCGCGCTCACGGACGACGAGGACCAGCCGCTCGTGCCGTCGGCCCATCCGTACCGCTGGTGGGGGCTGTACGAGCCGACCCGCTCGGCCGTCCCGCTCCGCGACCGGGACCACCCCGTGGCGCTCTCCGGCAGCGCACTGGACCAGCTGGCCAACACCTGCGCCCTGCAGTGGTTCCTCGGCCGCGAGGTGAAGGCGGACGCCCCGGCGACGGCCGCGCAGGGCTTCGGCAACGTCGTGCACGTACTCGCCGACGAGGTCGCCTCCGGCCGTACCCCCGCCGACCTGGCGGTCCTGATGGAGCGCCTCGACTCGGTCTGGGACGGGCTGGTCTTCGACGCCCCCTGGAAGTCGCAGCAGGAGAAGGAGCAGGCGAGGGTCGCCCTCGAACGCTTTCTGCGCTGGCATGTCATGGACCGCACCGGCCGCACCTCCGCCGCGAGCGAGCACGACTTCGACGTGACGCTCGAAGCGGGGGAGTACGAGGTACGGATCCGCGGCTCCATGGACCGCGTCGAACGGGACGCCGACGGCCGTGCGTACGTCGTCGACTTCAAGACCGGCAAGCAGTCCCCGACGAAGGACGAGGTCGCCCGCCATCCCCAGCTCGCCGTGTACCAGCTGGCCGTCCGGGAGGGGGCCGTCGACGAGATCTTCGACGGCCACCGCCCCGTCCCCGGTGGCGCCGAGCTCGTCCAACTGCGGCAGCCGGCCCCGAAGAAGGAGGGCGGCGACGCCCTTCCCAAGGTGCAGGCCCAGGAACCGCCCACCACCGAATGGGTCTCCGACCTGCTGGCCACGGCCGCGGGCCGGGTCCTGGACGAACGCTTCACACCCACGACCGGGCAGCACTGCACCCACTGCACGTTCCGGGCCTCGTGCAGCGCTCAGCCCGAGGGCCGCCACATCCTGGAGTGACCGGGTTGCGGCTCCGGCCGGTCGAGTCGAACCACAGCGGTCGTAGGCGTGCAGCCGGCGACACCCCTGAGGCGGCAGTCCCGCAGGATCCTCCGGTCCGGATCATCCGCTGTGATCACCCACTCACCGTGCGATCCATGCGCGGCCGCGCCGCCGGTCGGGGATGGCCCCGGAGCGGCCCGTGGCGGAGGCCACATCTGTCCCCAGGGCGTGGCCGCCCGAGGCGACCGGATGCGATCGCCGGCGGTCAGTGCCCGACCCGGACCACAGGTGGCCTCCCGGCAAGGCACGTCCCGGCCTTCTCGCGGACCCCGCACGTTGTCGGTGCGCCCGGTTAGCCTCTGTGGGGTGTCCTCACATATCACCGATCCCGAGCAGCTCAAAGAGCTCCTCGGGATCCCCTTCACCCCGGAGCAGACGGCCTGCATCACCGCGCCGCCGGCCCCGCAGGTGATCGTCGCCGGAGCCGGTTCGGGGAAGACCACGGTGATGGCGGCGCGTGTGGTGTGGCTGGTCGGGACCGGGCAGGTCGCCCCGGAGCAGGTACTCGGACTCACCTTCACGAACAAGGCGGCGGGCGAGCTCGCCGAGCGCGTCCGCAAGGCACTCGTCGCCGCCGGGGTCACCGACCCGGACGCCATCGACCCGGACAACCCGCCGGGCGAGCCCAGCATCTCCACGTACCACGCCTTCGCCGGACGGCTCCTCACCGAACACGGGCTGCGCATAGGACTCGAACCCACCACCCGCCTCCTCGCCGACGCCACCCGCTACCAGCTCGCCGCCCGCGTGCTGCGCGAGGCCCCGGGCCCGTACCCGGCACTGACCAGGTCGTTCCCCACCCTGGTCAGCGATCTGCTGGCACTCGACGCCGAGCTGGCCGAGCATCTCGTACGCCCCGAGCAGCTCGCGGCGTACGACAGCGACCTCCTCCGAACGCTGGAAACGGCCCGGCTCACCAACGCCGAGCTGCGCAAGATCCCCGAAGCCGCCGAAGCCCGCCGCGAGCTGCTCTCGCTGACCCGGCGCTACCGGGATGCCAAGCGCAGCCGCGACCTTCTCGACTTCGGCGACCAGATCGCGCTCTCCGCCGAACTGGCCCTCACCCGCCCCGAGGTCGGCGCGATCCTGCGCGACGAGTACCGGGTCGTCCTGCTCGACGAGTACCAGGACACCTCCGTCGCCCAGCGGCTGCTCCTCTCCGCCCTCTTCGGCAGCGGCCCCGACGGCACCGCGTCCGGGCACGCCGTCACCGCCGTCGGCGACCCCTGCCAGGCGATCTACGGCTGGCGCGGCGCCTCCGTCGCCAACCTCGACGACTTCCCGCACCACTTCCCGCACGCCGACGGCGCCCCCGCCACCCGGTACTCCCTCAGCGAGAACCGCCGCAGCGGCGGCCGCCTGCTGCACCTCGCCAATGGGCTCGCCGAGCCGCTGCGCGCCATGCACGAGGGCGTCGAAGCGCTGAGCCCCGCCCCGGGCGCCGAACGCGACGGCATCGTCCGCTGCGCCCTGCTGCGCACCCACACCGAAGAGATCGACTGGCTCGCCGACTCGATCGCCCATCTCGTACGGACCGGGAAGGAACCCGGCGAGATCGCCGTGCTGTGCCGCACGGCGGGCGACTTCCCGGAGATCCAGGCCGCGCTCGTCGCCCGCGACATCCCCGTCGAGGTCGTCGGCCTCTCGGGGCTGCTGCACCTGCCCGAGGTCGCCGACCTCGTCGCAGTCTGCGAAGTCCTCCAGGACCCCGGCGCCAACGCCTCCCTGGTCCGGCTGCTCATCGGGCCCCGCTGGCGGATCGGCCCCCGCGACCTGGCGCTCCTCGGCCGCCGCGCCCGCCTCCTCGTCCACCGCGCGGCTCATGCGGACGACGACGACTTCGACCCCGACCGCCGGCTCGCCGAAGCGGTCGAAGGCATCGACCCGGCCGAGGTGATCTCGCTCGCCGACGCCCTCGACACCTTCCTCGAATCGAGTGGTACGGAGGACGACGGGCTGCCGTTCTCCGCCGAGGCACGCGTCCGCTTCGCCCGCCTCGCCACCGAACTGCGCGAGCTGCGCCGCTCGCTGGCCGACCCGCTCATGGACGTGCTGCACCGGGTCCTCGCCACCACCGGTCTCGAGGTGGAGCTCTCCGCGTCGCCGTACGCGCTGGCCGCCCGCCGCCGCGAGACCCTCGCCAACTTCCTGGACGTCGCGGCCCGCTTCGCCGCAGCAGACGGCGAGGCCACGCTGCTGGCCTTCCTCGGCTTCCTGCGCACCGCCGTCCAGTACGAGAAGGGTCTGGACAACGCACTGCCCGGCGGCGAGAACACCGTCAAGGTCCTCACCGCCCACAAGTCCAAGGGCCTGGAGTGGGACGTCGTCGCCGTGCCCGGCCTGGTCACCGGACAGTTCCCCAGCGCCCGGTCCCGCGACGCCTGGACCTCCCAGTCCAAGGTCCTTCCGCACGCCCTGCGCGGCGACGCACCCACCCTGCCCGTCATCCACTCCTGGGACGCCAAGGGGCTGGGGGGGTTCAAGGAGGAGATGAAGGAGCACCAGCACACCGAGGAACTCCGCCTCGGCTACGTCACCTTCACCCGGCCGCGCAGCCTGCTGCTCGGCTCCGGCCACTGGTGGGGGCCGGCCCAGAAGAAGCCGCGCGGCCCGTCGGACTTCCTGCAGGCGCTGTACGAGCACTGCGTTGCCGGACACGGCGAGATCGAGGCATGGGCGGACGAGCCGGCCGAGGACGAGGAGAACCCGGCCCTCGCGGAGGCGGCCGCCGACCACGCCTGGCCGCTCCCGCTGGACGACACGGCGCTGGCCCGCCGCCGGGCGGCCGCGGAGACGGTGCTGGCCCACCTGGAGACGCTGGCGGGGGAGTCGGCGGCGGGTGCGGCGCCGGGGGCGTACCCCGCGGCACCGGACGACCAGCGGTATGCCGACGACGAGCCGTACCCGGACGACGAGCCGTACCCCGATGAGGCCGCGGACTGGGACTCCCTGTCGAGCGAACCTCCCGCGGACCCCGCCCCCACGCCATCGGCCCCTCGGATCCCCGCCCCCCACGTCCCCGCCGCCCGGACCCCCTCACGGCTCACCCCGGAGGAGACGCGCACCCTCGCCTCCTGGGACCGGGACCTCGACGCGCTCGCCGGTGAGCTGCGCCGCGCCCGCGCCACCGTGCGCGAGGTCCTCGTGCCCGCCTCGCTCTCCGCCACGCAGCTGCTGAGGCTCGCCGACGACCCCGACGGCTTCGCCCAGGAGCTGGCCCGGCCCATGCCGCGGCCGCCTGCGCCCGCGGCCCGCCGGGGCACCAGGTTCCATGCCTGGGTGGAGGCCCGCTTCGAGGAGCTGCCGCTGCCCATGCTCGGCCCCGACGAGCTGCCCGGCGGCGACGGGAGCGATACCGACATCGCGGACGAGCGCGACCTCGCCGCGCTCAAGGAGGCCTTCGAGCGGACCCCGTACGCCCACCGCACCCCGTACCGCGTCGAGACACCGTTCCAGATCACGCTCGCGGGCCGCGTGGTCCGGGGCCGGATCGACGCCGTGTACCGCACGGAAGGTGCGGACGGGGTCACCTACGAGATCGTCGACTGGAAGACGACCCGTCACGCCCCCCACGGCCACGAAGACACCTCGGCCGTCCGCACGGCCGACCCACTGCAGCTGGCCGTCTATCGCCTCGCCTGGGCCGAACTGCACGACGTACCACTCGACTCCGTCACCACCACGTTCCTGTTCGTCCGCACCGGAGAGGCCGTCCACCCCGCCGATCTCCCCGGCCGGGCCGAGCTCGAACAAATCCTGTGGGACGAGCCACCTCCCGCAGGCCGATAGGCTCAAGACCATGAGCGACACCCCGGACAGCGCCGTCCGTACGTACACCGAACAGCACCGCACAGCCTTCCTCGACGACCTTGCCGAGTGGCTGCGCATCCCCTCCGTGTCCGCCCAGCCGGAGCACGACGGAGACGTACGGCGCAGCGCCGAGTGGCTGTCCGCCAAGCTCAAGGAGACCGGCTTCCCGGTCACGGAGGTCTGGGAGACGCCGGGCGCCCCCGCCGTCTTCGCCGAGTGGCCGTCCGAGGACCTGGACGCCCCGACCGTCCTCGTCTACGGCCACCACGACGTGCAGCCCGCCGCCCGGGAGGACGGCTGGGACACCGACCCGTTCGAACCGGTGATCCGGGACGGCCGGATGTACGGGCGCGGCGCCGCCGACGACAAGGGCCAGGTGTTCTTCCACACCCTCGGCGTCCGGGCCCACCTCGCCGCCACCGGCCGCACCACCCCTGCCGTCCACCTCAAGCTCCTCGTCGAGGGCGAGGAGGAGTCCGGCTCCCCGCACTTCCGCGCCCTGGTCGAGCAGCAGGCCGCGCGCCTCGCCGCCGACGCCGTGATCGTCTCCGACACCGGCATGTGGGACGAGACGACCCCGACGGTCTGCACCGGCATGCGCGGTCTCGCCGAGTGCGAGATCGAGCTCCACGGCCCCGAGCAGGACATCCACTCCGGATCGTTCGGCGGCGCCGTCCCCAACCCGGCGACCGCCGTGGCCCGCCTCGTCGCCGCGCTGCACGACGCGGACGGACGGGTCGCGATCCCCGGTTTCTACGACGGCGTGACGGAACTCACCGACACCGAGCGCGCCCTCTTCGCCGAGCTCCCCTTCGATGAGGCCGGCTGGCTGCGTACCGCCAAGTCGCAGGCCGCGACGGGCGAGGCCGGCTACTCCACGCTGGAGCGCATCTGGGCGCGCCCCACGGCCGAGGTCAACGGCATCGGTGGCGGCTACCAGGGCGCCGGAAGCAAGACCATCATTCCGTCCTCCGCCCTCGTGAAGATCAGCTTCCGGCTGGTCGCGGGCCAGGACCCCGACCACGTCCAACAGGCCGTCCGGGCCTGGGCCGAGGCGCAGTTCCCGGTCGGCATCCGCCATCGGATCACCTTCGCCCCCGCCACCCGCCCCTGCCTGACCCCGCTGGACCACCCCGCCCTGCAGGCCGTGGCCCGCGCCATGGGACGGGCCTTCGGCCAGAAGATCCTCTTCACCCGCGAAGGAGGCTCGGGGCCCGCCGCCGACCTGCAGGACGTGCTCGACGCCCCCGTCCTCTTCCTGGGCATCTCCGTACCGTCCGACGGCTGGCACGCCCCCAACGAGAAGGTGGAGCTGGACCTCCTGCTCAAGGGCGTGCAGACGACCGCCCACCTCTGGGGCGAACTGTCCACCGCACTCCGCTGAATCCTCTGAACACCCGATCCATCCCGGGGGAGTAGGAAGCACCTGTGAGCACCTTCGACAACGCCACCACAGACCGGCCCATCGGTCTCACCGCGCCCAGCGGCATCGACCGCGCCGCGCACCACCGCCTCGACGAGGCCTGGCTCTCCGCCGCCTGGAGCCACCCGACCACCCGGGTCTTCGTGGTCTCCGGCGGGCAGGTGCTGATCGACGACACCGCCGACGGCGGCACGGAGATCGTCATGACCCCGGCCTTCGAGGCCCCGGTCACCGAGACCCACCGCTACTTCCTCGGTACCGACGAGGACGGCGTCAGCTACTTCGCGCTCCAGAAGGACTCGTTGCCCGGCCGCATGGACCAGCCGGCGCGCCCGGCCGGGCTGCGCGAGGCCGGACTGCTCCTCGGCCCACGCGACGCGGGGCTGATGGCGCATGCGGTGGCGCTGGAGAACTGGCAGCGGCTGCACCGCTTCTGCTCCCGCTGCGGCGAACGCACCGTCATCGCAGCGGCCGGCCACATCCGCCGCTGCCAGGCCTGCGGCGCCGAGCACTACCCGCGCACCGACCCGGCGGTGATCATGCTGGTGACGGACGACCAGGACCGCGCCCTGCTGGGCCGTCAGGTGCACTGGCCGGAGGGCAGGTTCTCGACGCTCGCGGGCTTCGTCGAGCCCGGGGAGTCGATCGAGCAGTCCGTCGCCCGCGAGGTGTTCGAGGAGGCGGGTGTCACGGTCGGTGAGGTCGAGTACATCGCCAGCCAGCCCTGGCCCTTCCCGTCCAGCCTGATGCTGGGCTTCATGGCGCGGGCCACGTCGTCGGAGATCAACGTCGACGGCGAGGAGATCGAGGAGGCGCGCTGGTTCTCCCGCGAGGACCTGACGGCGGCCTTCGAATCGGGCGAGATCCTGCCCCCGTTCGGCATCTCGATCGCGGCCCGTCTGATCGAGCTCTGGTACGGCAAGCCGCTCCCGAAGCCGGGCAGCGTCGGCTGACACACGGTGCGGGGCGGACGACGGAGCACGCACGGCCGGGGTCCGCCCTCCACTGCGCCGCGTTACTCCCCCCAGGATGCTCCGGTCCGTTAATCTGGACCCGGGCCGTGACTGGCGCTGAGGTGGAGTACCACCGGGGAGCGGTCCGACGAAAACACTCGACAACCGTCGATGCCGTGCGCCTGGGCGATTCATCGTGATCCTCGTGATCCAAGTGACGCTCAGGAGTGAAGCGTGGCCCAGACACAGACAGCCCGTCCGATGGATGGCACCGCTCTCGCCCGCCGCATCATCGAGACCAGCGCCGCGACAGTGGCGGAACTCCGGCTGCGCACCGGGAAGGCACCCTGCCTGGCGACCGTGCTGGTCGGCGACGACCCGGCGTCGGTGACCTACGTCCGGATGAAGCGTCGCCGCTGCGAAAGCGCGGGCATCGCGTCACGGCACGTGGCCCTTCCTGCCACCTCCACCACCCAGGACGTGGTGGACGCGGTCACCGCACTGTCGAACGACCCCGATGTGCACGGCATCCTGCTGCAGCATCCCGTCGGTCCCCACATCGACGAACGCGCCGCCTTCGAGGCGATCGACCCGGCCAAGGACGTCGACGGGGTCACCATGCACTCGTTCGCGGCGATGAGTTTCGGCCTTCCCGGCTTCGTCTCCTGCACACCCGGCGGCATCATGCGCCTCCTCGACGAGTACGAGGTCGACCTCGCGGGCAAGCACGCGGTCGTCGTGGGCCGCAGCGCCATTCTGGGCAAGCCCGCCGGGATGCTGCTGCTCGGCCGGGACGCCACCGTGACGTACTGCCACTCACGGACGGCCGACCTCCCGTCGATCGTGCAGCAGGCGGACGTGCTGCTGGCCGCGGTCGGCAAGCCGCGCTTCATCGCCGGTGCGGACATCAAGCCGGGTGCGGTGGTGCTCGACGCCGGATACAACGACGGCAACGTCGGCGATGTCGACTACGAGACCGCGGCCGAGCGGGCACGGCTGATCACCCCGGTCCCGGGCGGCGTCGGACCGATGACCGTCGCGGTCCTTCTCGAACAGACAGTGGCCGCGGCCGCCTCGCAGCTCGGCGCAGCGGCGTGAGCTGACGCCCCGTTGCCCGGCGGAAGCGCCCGCCGGCTTGCGGGCACGGAAACGCCCGCCGCCCTCCGGCGGACCGGAAGGCGGCGGGCATGTCTGCAGGCGCGTCGGTGCGGGCGTTCCGCTGCCGCGAGGCGCGGGGCTCGCTCGCTCAGACGCCGATCTTCTGCTTGACCTGGGCCAGCGAGGGGTTGGTCAGTGTCGAACCGTCCGCGAAGAGCACGGTCGGGACGGTCTGGTTGCCCCCGTTGGCCTTCTCGACGAAGGCTGCGGACGCCGGGTCCTGCTCGATGTTGATCTCGTTGTACGTGATGCCCTCGCGGTCCATCTGGCCCTTGAGCCGACGGCAGTAGCCGCACCACGTGGTGCTGTACATCGTCACAGTGCCCGGCATGTTTTCGCGCTCCTCTGTCTTGTTCGTCTCACTCACGACTGCGGAAAAGCCGCCCATGTGCATCCCCGCAGGGAGTGGAACGTACGTGACCTGGTCACCATTCCCGCCGTCGGCCCCGCATTAGTACGACGGATGCCGCTCCCCTGTGGACAACTTCCGCGTCCGCCTCTCCCGACCTGGCAGCATGGCGGGGTGACAGCAGCAACGCATTCCTCTCTTTTCCCGCAGGTCCCCGAGTCGGCGGACGCCGTGCTCGACGGGCTGGACCCCGAGCAGCGCGAGGTCGCCCTGGCCCTGCACGGCCCGGTGTGCGTGCTGGCCGGAGCCGGTACGGGCAAGACGCGAGCGATCACGCACCGCATCGCGTACGGGGTGCGCGCCGGAATACTCCAGCCGACCAGTGTGCTGGCCGTCACATTCACCAACCGGGCCGCGGGCGAGATGCGGGGCCGGCTCCGCCAGCTCGGCGCAGCCGGGGTGCAGGCGCGGACCTTCCACTCCGCCGCCCTGCGCCAGCTCCAGTACTTCTGGCCGAAAGCAGTCGGTGGCGAGCTGCCGAGGCTGGTGGAGCGCAAGGTCCAACTGGTCGCCGAGGCCGCCGCCCGCTGCCGCATCCGGCTCGACCGCAACGAGCTGCGGGACGTCACCAGCGAGATCGAGTGGGCGAAGGTCACCCAGACCGTGCCCGCCGACTATCCGGCCGTGGTCGCCAAGACCCAGCGCGACGCCCCGCGCGACACCGCCGAGATCTCCCAGATCTACGCGATGTACGAGCAGCTGAAGCGCGACCGCTCGGTGATCGACTTCGAGGACGTGCTGCTTCTCACCGTCGCCATCCTCCAGGACCGTCACGACATCGCCGACCATGTCCGCCGCCAGTACCAGCACTTCGTGGTCGACGAGTACCAGGACGTCAGCCCGCTCCAGCAGCGTCTGCTCGACCTCTGGCTGGGCGACCGGGACAACCTGTGCGTCGTCGGGGACGCCAGCCAGACGATCTACTCCTTCACCGGGGCCACCCCCGAGCACCTGCTGAACTTCCGCACTCGCCACCCGAACGCGACCGTGGTCAAGCTGGTCAGGGACTACCGCTCCACGCCCCAGGTGGTCCACCTGGCCAACGGCCTGCTCGGCCAGGCCCGTGGCCGCGCCGCCGAGCACCGGCTCGAACTCGTCTCGCAGCGGGAGAAGGGTCCCGAGCCGGCCTACACGGAGTACGGGGACGAGCCCGCGGAGGCGGAGGGCACCGCCCGCCGGATCCGCGATCTGATCGCCGCCGGCGTCCCGGCCGGGGAGATCGCCGTGCTCTACCGGGTCAACTCCCAGTCCGAGGTCTACGAGCAGGCCCTCTCCGACGCGGGCGTGCCCTACCAGCTGCGCGGCGCGGAGCGCTTCTTCGAGCGCGCGGAGGTACGGGAAGCGGGCGTCGCCCTGCGCGGCGCGGCGCGCGCCGGGGGGAACGACTCCTTGCTCGACGACGCGGAGGGGCTGCCCTCCCAGGTGCGGGCCGTGCTCTCCACCAAGGGGTGGACCACGGATCCGCCCGCGGGCTCCGGCGCGATGCGCGACCGCTGGGAGTCCCTCGCCGCGCTGGTCCGGCTGGCCGAGGACTTCGAACAGGCCAAGCCGGGGGCGACGCTCTCCGATCTGGTGGCGGAGCTGGACGAGCGGGCTGCCGCCCAGCACGCCCCGGCGGTCCAGGGAGTCACGCTGGCCTCGCTGCACTCGGCGAAGGGCCTGGAGTGGGACGCCGTGTTCCTGGTCGGGCTGACCGAGGGCATGATGCCGATCACGTACGCCAGGACGGACGAGCAGATCGAGGAGGAGCGCCGCCTGCTCTACGTCGGTGTCACCCGGGCGCGCTTCCATCTCTCGCTGTCGTGGTCGCTGTCCCGGTCGCCGGGCAGCCGCGGCGGGCGGCGCCCGAGCCGCTTCCTGAACGGACCGCGTCCCGGCTCGACGGGGCTCGGCGGGCGTGGCACGGTCGGCGGCGGCGGAGGCGTCGAGCGTCCCGCGGTGACCAAGCGCAGGCGTCGTGGCCCCGCGCTGTGCCGGGTCTGCGGCAAGACACTCACCGACGCCGGCGAGATGAAGCTGATGCGCTGTGAGGAATGCCCCTCCGACATGGACGAAGCGCTGTACGAGCGGCTGCGCGACTGGCGGGCGGACCGCGCGAAGGAGATCGGCCAGCCCGCCTACTGCGTGTTCACCGACAAGACGCTCATGGCGATCGCGGAGGCGGTGCCGGGCAGCGCGGGCGAACTGGCGGGAATCTCCGGGGTCGGTGTCCGGAAGATGGACCGGTTCGGAGCAGCCGTGCTGGCCATTTGTGCAGGTGAGGACCCGGTCGAGGGGCTCGGGGGAGACGACGGGGAGGTGTGAGAAAAACTCGTCGAAAAAATAGTTTGCGCCCGCCCCAGTCATCACCATAGGTTCTTAACCACGGGAACAGCGACTTCTCTGAAGCCCTGATCCTGTGCTGTACTTATCCGAATACGCAGGACCGGCCCGCCGGTCCACCGAGACGCCGAGAGGAGGCGATTGTCGTGATCAGCATCATCGAGACCAACAAAATGACCGATCTGTCGGTCGTCTCCGCCTGCTCGCTCGGCCTCGCCTGCTCTTCGGAATCTTCGCTTCGTGGCACCGGTCTGTCCGGCATTTCCGCCGCCAGCCCGCTGTCCCTGGCGAGCCTCCCCGTGCGGGAGCGCAATGAGCGACCGACCCAGGCATCGACGGCAGCAGTAGCGAAGGGACAGGCCAAGGCGGCCTATGCCTTTGCGGCAGTCGGTGCCGGAGCCGAGCAGCAGATGACGCACCACCACACGATGTGGGCCTTCCGTGGGCCTGAACCCTGGAGTGATCCAGCCTGATCCACCATCAGGCCGGCGCCTTCAGGGCCGCGGAACCCCACTCGGGATCCGCGGCCCTTTTGTTTTGTCCCAACGGACGACACAGCGAGAAGGCGCCTCGGGACAAGCAGTACCCGGTACCAGCAGCCACCCGGCCGACCGGCCGGAACAACCAGACGAGGACACCACCACCGTGCAACTCGAAGCGCACGCCCCGTCCGTACCGCCTTCCGAAACGATCCCCCCGCCCGGCCTCACGGAGGACTCCACCTTGATCCCCCTCACTGCGCTCACCGCGCTCGACGACGCCATCGAGAACCTCGGCGTGCCCGTCCCCTGCCGTTCCTACGACCCGGAGGTCTTCTTCGCCGAGTCGCCGGCCGATGTCGAGTACGCCAAGTCGCTCTGCCGCACCTGCCCGCTCGTCGAAGCCTGCCTCGCCGGCGCCAAGGAGCGCCGCGAGCCGTGGGGCGTCTGGGGTGGCGAGCTCTTCATCCAGGGCGTCGTCGTCGCTCGCAAGCGGCCGCGTGGCCGTCCGCGCAAGAACCCGGTCGCGGCGTGACCGCCGGCCTGGGAGCCACGGCCCCCAAACCCATGAAGCGCATCGGAACCATCGACCGTCCCCGGACCCACGACCCTCGAAATCAGGCACCAATGACCGTCCCCACGAATGAGCCCATCGGCTCCGCGACACCGAACGTCACGATCATCGGCGCGAACGACTCGCGTCAGAACAGGACCCGCGAAATGCAACTCATCCCAGAAGCCCTGGCGCGTGCGCATATGCACGACCGCCTGAGGGAAGCCGACGCGGAGCGCCGGGCTGTGCGCCTGGTCACCGCTCGGCGGATGCAGCGCCGGGCAGAGCGCGCTTCGATGCGCGCCCGCCGTGCGCTGGCCATGGCGGTCATGCACTAGTGCCCCTCCCGGCAAGCTTTGCGCCGTCGCACCGCCCGCTCGCCGCGTTGGCCGGCCGGTCACGGCACTAGCCAGGCCGGAAACCGCAGCACCCGCTGCCGGGCGCCGCTCCGCCCGGCAGCAGTCAGTACCCCTTCCGCGGGGCCGGTCCGAACGGACCGGCCCCGCGGTCGTGCTGTGTGGTGCCGTGCCGCGCAGCGGGGACGGAGTTATCGTCACGGGGTGGACGAGGAGACTCATCACCCCGCGCAGCCGGGTGCCGAGATCGTGGTGTGCGCCCTGTGCGGCACCACCGCCGACAGCGCGTACGCTCCGCCGACCTGGATCTGCTCCGTGGAGAACGGCAGGCGCCAGTACTTCTGCGACGACTGCGCCCGCACTCACATCAGGGCGATCGAGGGCCGCCTCGACTCGGCCTGGTGGTGACCCGCCCCCTCGGTGCCGAGGCCCGTGCCGGCGCCCCGGGGTCGGGGTCGGCGGGGGCGGTCCTGGACACCGCGCCGGACCCTAGGCCGGCCGGTCGTCGAGCAACTCGTCGTCGGTCAGCTCCTGACCGGCCAAGTCCTGATCCGGGAACTCCAGATCCCGGCCCTGCTGCTCGGGCAGGTCCTCGACGGGCAGGAACCCCGGGACCCAGGACTCCAGTTCGTCCCGCAGCCGCACCGTCGCACCCAGCTGGCACAGCACCCCGATCGTGCTCAGCGTCACCCGGTGTATCAGCAGATAGGCGGGCGGCAGATTCAGCTGCTTACCCAGCTGATGGGCGGGGGAGCGGGGATCCGCTATCCGGGCTGCCTGATTGCGCATCCAGCTCCGGGTGAAGGTGAACTCCTCCACCTGCGCCGGCTCGATGATGGGCAGGAGGTAGTCGAGTACCTCATCCGGGTCGAGGTCGATGGAGTCCTTGACGAAGCCCTCCTCGCGCAGCAGTTCGTACACTGCCTCCGCGTCACCCTCCAGCGTCAGCCGCAACGAGTCCCCGATGGGCTGAGGCAGGCCGCCCGGCAGCCGGTCCACCGTGCCGAAGTCCAGCACCCCGAGCCGCCACGGCCCGCTCCCACAGCCTTCCGCCTTTCCGTCCGCTTCCCCGCCCCCGGGCAGGAGCCGGAAGTTGCCCGGATGCGGGTCGGCGTGCAGCAGATTCGTGCGCACCGGACCCGAGAAGAGGAATCGCGCCAGCAGCTGACCCGCCCGGTCCCGTTGTTCCTGGGTGCCCTCCGCGATCACCTCGGACAGCGGGACGCCGTCGATCCACTCCGTCACCAGCACCTGGTCGGACTGGTGCACCACACCGGGAACCACCACATCGGGGTCGTCCGCGAACTCCTCGGCGTGTTCCCGCTGCGACTGCGCCTCCAGTTCGTAGTCCAGCTCCTCCGACACCCGGTCGCGCAGCTC
This sequence comes from Streptomyces sp. NBC_01669, assembly GCF_026339735.1. Lineage (GTDB taxonomy): Bacteria > Actinomycetota > Actinomycetes > Streptomycetales > Streptomycetaceae > Streptomyces > Streptomyces yanii. The sequence continues at coordinate 3,377,400 of NZ_JAPEQG010000001.1, read as the reverse complement.
CGCGATGAGCGGCTTGATATCCATGCCAGGGATCAGCGGGCCGAGCAACCGGGCGAAGCGGCTGAGTTGGGTCAGATCCGAGAGCAGGGCCTCCCCGGCGCCCGGATACTGCACCTTCACGGCGACGGCCCGCCCGTCGTGCCAGACCGCCCGGTGCACCTGCCCGATCGAGGCGGCGGCCGACGGCTTGTCGTCGAATTCGAGGAACAGCTCCCGCCAGTCCTCACCGAGCCGCTCCGTGAGCACCGCGTGGACGGTGCGGGTCGGCATGGGGGGAGCGGCTTCCTGCAGTTTGGTGAGCGCCGCCCGATACGGCCCGGCGACCTCCTCGGGCAGCGCCGACTCGAAGACGGACAGGGCCTGACCGAGCTTCATGGCACCCCCCTTCAGCTCGCCCAGCGTGCGGAACAGCTGGTCCGCCGTGCGCTGCTGGAGCTCACGGGCCACTATCTCCGCGGACTTGCCGCCGATCCGCTTGCCGAGCCCCCACGTGGCACGGCCGGCGAAGCCGAGTGGCAGTGCGGCCAACTTGGCTGTTCGGGTGACCGCTTTCCGGGGAAGATCAGACATACGCCCCTCCAAATCCCAGACTGCCGTGCCGCGTGCGGCGGTTACCCGGCCATTGTGTCCTGCGCCGCGCAGAGCCCGGAGGTGCGCTCCCTCCCAGTGTGCCCACCCGCCCCGCAGGAACAGTCGAGGTGGGGCCCGATCCGCTCCGACCGCCAGTCCAACAGCGGCAGGGCGGCCTCGCATCTGGCTCCCGTGCCGGCGGGCAGTTCGCCGTCGAGAAACGCCAGCGCCTGGGCCGCCGCGAGACCGGCCACCGCTGTCGCCAGTCCCAGGTCGCATGCCTGCACGGCGCCGCGCCGCCCGGACCGCCACTGGGCCAGCATCCGCGGCCACTGCGGATCCCGATCCGTGCGGTGCAGGTCCAGGCATCCCGCGCAGGCCGTACCGCCGGGCAGTACCAGCGGACCGACCACGCCCGTGGCCTCGATCACCCCGGCATAGAGATGAGGAGTGCCCGAAGCGATCCATGGTTCGGCTGCACGAGGGTCGGGGGCATACACCGCGAGACCGTCCCGCGGAGCGACCACGACCAGGGACAGCCCGGGACCACCATGCGACGGGGAGCGGTCCGTCCCCGTCGTCCGGGGGGCGGGACCGACAGCGGATCGTCGCACCAACTGCCGGGCGGCGGTGTCCCTGCGCTCACCGACCGCAGTGGCCGGAAGCCCGCCGGGTGCGACGTCCGACGGCTCGGTGACCCCTCCGTCCAGGACCTCGACCAGGCCCACACCGGACCCGGACAGCACCGACGCGATTGCCGCGCCGACCCGGCCGGAGCCCCGCACCTGGACGCGCATCGCGCGGCGGGCCGCCAACCGTCTCAGCCCGCCCCCCGGTTCGGGGTGCACGACCGAGAGCGACGCGAGGTCGGGGCGGTGTCGCTCCAGTACGTCGGCCCGGTTACGCAACGCGTCGGCTTCCGGCCCGCCCGCCCGGACATCGTCGACCAGTCCCGCTTCCACCAATCGCGCCACCAGCACGTCCACTTGATGGTCGGACAAGTCCAGTGCCCTGGCTTCCTCGCGCAGCAGTGGCAGGCCGCGTGTTCCGTCGAGCAGTTCCAGGAAACTGCCCGTGGCGATATCCATCGGCCCCACCTTCACCGCGTGAGCGGGCGTCACCCCGAATTGCACGGTGTTCCTGCCACGCCACGCTCGGCGCAGTGCGGGTTTCAACATCGGATGCATGGCTTCCCCCTGGCCCGTGTTCGTCCTGCTGCTGTCTCTTCTGGGCGATCTCTGTGTGGTCTCTGTGCGGTCCGGAGTGATCTGCGTGCGTCGACCGCGAACCGGAGCTTCGCGAGATCCGTTGCCAGAATGCAGGCCGGCGTCGGAGCGTGCAGAAAGTTATCCACAGGCATGGGGTATTAGTCGTTCAAATGGTGCATGCCATGGAACGGATCACGCGCGAACCGTCCCGGAGGCGGGACTTCCCGCACTGACAGCGGGTAACGTCGTGGCGTGCCCGCCGACCCGTCACCCGGCTTCGCCGGGGAGACCCCCGCGCGCAGCGCCAAAGACCATCAGCGCAGCGCGGCCAGCCATCCGCCCCGCCTCTCGGTGACGAGCGCGGTCGAGGTCCGCAGGAGCACCCGCCGCAGCAGAACGGTCTCCGCGTACCGGGAGGGCGACCGCACCATCGTGCTGATCCCCGCCAGGATGTCGGAGGCGGAGGAGCGGCGCTGGGTGACCGTGATGCTCGACAAACTCGCGGCCCAGGAGCGCAAGCGCATCCTCGGCGACAGCGAACTCGCCGAGCGGGCCGAGCGGTTGTCCGCCCAGTATTTCGCGGGCCGGGCCAGGCCCGCCTCGGTGCGGTGGGTGACCAACCAGAACACCCGATGGGGGTCCTGCACCCCGGCGGAGGGCAGCATCCGTCTGTCTCACCGTCTGCAGGGCATGCCGGAGTACGTCGTCGACTACGTGCTCGTCCACGAGCTGGCGCATCTGCTGGTCCCCGGTCACGGGCCGCGGTTCTGGCGGCTGCTGGAGGCGTATCCGCGTACCGAGCGGGCCCGCGGCTACCTCGAAGGAGTGGTGGCGGCGGACCGGCTGCCTCATCTGCCTGCCGCGCGTGGTGAGTGACGTTCAGCGATTCTGTACCGGGTGTGTACCGACTTAGCTCAATGTCGGAGTTTGCGGTTAGCCTGGCGCGACGCATTCACATTCGGGATGGGGGACGGTCGTTACGCATGGCCAGGGAATTCCAACGCGGCCACAAGGCCAAGATCAGTGATCTCACGCCGGGGACGGATCTGTACGTAGGTGTGCAGATCGCCGGTCCTGGACTGACCTTCGACATCAGCTGCTTCGGCCTCGATGCCCATGAGCAGCTCTCCGACGACCGGTATTTCATCTTCTTCAACCAGCCGAAATCGCCTGAGGAGTCCATTCAGCTCCTCGGTGCCCAGTCCGGTGACACCGAGTCGTTCCGCGTCACTCTGGACCGCATTCCGGCGAACATCCACAAGCTGTCGTTCACTGCGACCGTCGACGGCGCGGGACAGATGTCGCAGATCGGTCCGGGGTACATCCGGATCGTCGCGGGTGGCGAGGAAGTCGTCAGGTACGCCTTCACCGGCTCCGAGTTCACCACCGAGCGCGCGGTGATGCTGGGCGACTTCTACCTGAAGGACGTCTGGCGGTTTGCCGCTGTCGGACAGGGCTTCGACGGCGGTCTCGACGCGCTGCTGAAGAACTTCGGCGGCGAGGTCGCCGAGGAGGCGCCCGCCGCACCGCAGCCGCAGGCGGCTGCCCCTTCGTTCGCCCCGCCCGCGCAGGCGCCGGCGCCCGCTCCGTCCTTCGGTGTCCCGGCCGCCCCCCAGCCCCCTCAAGTCCCGCAGCCTGCTCCGTCCTTCGGCGCCCCGGCCGCGCAGGCTCCCACTCCGCAGCAGCAGATGCATGCCGCGCCGACGATAGCGGCGCCGATGGCACCGCAGGGCGGTACCGTCCCGCCGCCCGCGCCCGCCCCCGCTCCCTACGGCCAGCCGGGACAGCCGCCCCAGCAGCCCCAGTTCGGGCAGTTTCCCGGCCAGGCCATGCCGGCCGCCCCCTACGGTCAGCAGGCCCCGGCACCGTACGGGCAGCAGCCCCCCGGAATGCAGCCGGGCATGCCGCAGGGTGTGCCGCAGGCCGGTGCCGGTCTGCAGGCCGCGCTCCAGCCGTACAAGGAGACAGCCACCGGCCAGCGTTGGACGCCGCAGAACCAGCAGCTCATGCGGGTGGACCTCACCATGGGCGGTACACCGGTGCTCGCCCGTCAGGGCTCCATGGTGATGTATCAGGGGAAGGTCGACTTCAGCTACAAGGGTGCCGGTTTCGCGGGCCGCATGGTCGGGAATGCGACCGGCCAGGAAATGCAGCTGATGCGCTGTACCGGTCGCGGCCAGGTCTTCCTCGCCGAAGACGGCGCCCATCTGCACTCCATCGAGCTCCAGGGCGACGGCATCTGCGTCTCCGCGGAGAGCGTCCTCGCCTTCGACGAGTCGCTGCAGTACGAGGTCCGCAGGATCGAGGGTCACGGCATCCCCGGCGGCGCCCTGTTCACCATGCAGTTCCAGGGCAGCGGCACGGTCGTCGTCAAGACCCACGGCGTCCCCGTCGTCCTGCCGGTCACGCCGACCACCTTCGCCGACTGCAACGCCGTCGTGGCGTGGTCGTCCGCGTCCCAGGTGATCATCTCCAGCCAGGTCCGGCTGCGCCGCAACGCATACCCCGGGCACAGCGGAGAGACCGTGAACCTCCAGTTCCGGGGAGCCCCCGGCAACTTCATCGTCGTCCAGCCCTACGAGGTCTGAGGGAGCCCGTCATGAACCAGCAACTCGCGGGCTTCGCCCCGACCCCCGTCACGGCCCGTATGGAGAACCACGGCCATACGATGCTCAAGGTCGCCATGGCCACGGGCCAGGACCTCTATGCACGTACCGGCTCGATGGTGTCCTACGAGGGCTTCATCCAGTACGAGCCCAACCCGCCGGCCGTCCGGCAGATCGCCTCCCAGTGGATCACCGGCGAGGGCGCACCCCTGATGAAGTGCTCCGGTGACGGGCTGCTCTACCTCGCCGACTACGGCGCCGATGTGGTCGTCATCAATCTCAACAACGACTCCCTCTCGGTCAACGGCACCAACGTCCTGGCCTTCGACGGCCACCTCACCTGGGGCGTGGAGCGGGTCAAGGGGCTGGCGAAGTTCGCCGGCCAGGGCCTGTGGAACGTCTGCATCGCCGGCACCGGCTGGGTCGCGATCACCTCGCGCGGCACGCCGATCGTCGTCGACTGCGGACGCGGCGAGGACGAGACCTATGTCGACCCGGACGCCCTTGTGGCGTGGTCCCCGAACCTCAAGGTGAAGGGCAAGCGCAGCTTCAAGGCCTCCTCGCTGATCGGGCGGGGAAGCGGCGAGGCGTTCCAGATGGCGTTCTCCGGCCAGGGCATCGTCGTCGTCCAGCCGAGCGAGGACAGTACGGACCGCCTGCGGGTCCGGAACTGAGGGGGAGCGAGAACACACCATGCAGAGTCCGCTTTTCAACTACACGGAACAGCAGTCCCAGGACCGGTACACCCTGCAGAACCCGCAGCTCCTGCGGGTCTCGCTGACCGGCCACGACGACGTCCTCGCCCGCAAGGGCGCCATGGTCGCGTACCAGGGGCTGATGGAGTTCGACGGCGAGTACCAGTCGCACGGGCAGCGCCGCGCCCGCGCGAACACCGGTGAGGGCCTCGACCTGATGCGCTGTTCGGGCCAGGGCACCGTCTACCTCGCCAACCTCGCGCAGTACGTCCATGTCGTGGACGTCGACCACGACGGCATGACGGTGGACAGCGCCTATGTGCTGGCGCTCGACTCGTCGTTGCACACCGAGGTCATCGCCGTGGACAGCCAGTACGGCATCTCGGGCACGGGCAAGTACCAGCTCAACATCTCCGGCACCGGCAAGGTCGCCCTGATGACGTCCGGCCAGCCACTGATGATGCAGGTCACGCCGGACAAGTACGTCAACGTCGACGCCGACGCGATCGTCGCCTGGTCCAGCTCGCTGCGCGTGCAGATGCAGGCACAGACGCACTCCTCGGGCGTCTGGCGTCGGCGCGGCAACACCGGCGAGGGCTGGGAGCTCAGCTTCCTCGGACAGGGCTTCGCCCTGGTCCAGCCGAGCGAGGTGCTGCCCCCGCAGAGCGCCCAGATCGGCCAGGGGCTGCGCGCGCAGTACGGCATGGGCCAGCAGGGAGCGCACGGCCAGAACCAGAACAACGCCTGGAACTGAACCGCGGCGCACGGACACGGGTAAGGGGCGACCTCGTGGGAGGACGCCCCTTACCCGTTGATGTGCCGTTCCCGAGGGCCGTCGGTACGGCTACCGGCCGCCTTCCAGTGCCGCGCGCGTACGTGCCACCAGCTGCACGACCGAGGTGTCAGCCACCTCAGCCACCTCGTCGTATGCGAACCAGCGCAGATCCAGCGACTCGTCGCTGATCTCTTCCGTCGCGCCCGACGGCGCCAGCGCCGCGTACTGCACATCCAGATGCCAGTGGCACGGCGCCGGGATCGCATGCCGGTCCAGCACCACCGGGCCGCCCGCCAGCAGCGTCAGACCGCTGATGCCGGACTCCTCGGTGGCCTCACGCAGCGCCGCAGCCGCCAGCGTGGCGTCCTCGGGCTCGCAGTGGCCGCCCATCTGCAGCCACATCTGCAGCTTCCGGTGCAGTGTCAGCAGCACCCGTCCGCGCTCCGGATCGACGACCAGCGCGCTGGCCGTCAGATGCCCGGCCCGGCACGCCTTCCACATGCCGTCCGGATGCTGTGCCAGATGGTCCAGATAGGTCTGCCGCAGCTGCTCCTGGTCAGCGTCGGCCCGGTCCTCGTACCTCTTCAGTACGAGGACGGCGTCGTCGTGCAGGCTCACTGGTCGGTGTCGTCCTTGCCGTCGCCGTCGCCGGGGGCGCCGGTTTCCTCGCCCTTGTCGTCCGCGGGCTTCCGGGGACCCTTCGCGGCCTCGCCGAGCATCTTGTCCAGCTCGGAGAAGTCCAGCTGCTCGTGGTGCACGAACCCGTCCGGGTCGTCCAGGTCATGCGCGGTCGGCAGCATGTCCGGGTGCTCCCAGAGTGCGTCGCGCCCGTCGAGACCGCGCGCGTCCGTGAGCGACGCCCAGAGCCGCGAGGCGTCCCGCAGCCGCCGCGGCCGCAACTGCAGCCCGATCAGCGTGGCGAACGTCTGCTCGGCCGGGCCGCCGGAGGCACGGCGCCTGCGCATCGTCTCGCGCAGTGCGTCCGCCGAGGTCAGCCGGGGCTTCGCGGCCTCGTGGACCACCGCGTCCACCCAGCCCTCGACCAGCGCGAGCGCCGTCTCCAGCCGGGCCAGTGCCGCCTTCTGCTCCGGTGTGTCCTCCGGCTGGAACATGCCCTGCTGAAGGGCGTCCTGCAGCTGCTCGGGCTGCGACGGGTCGAACTGGCCGACCACGTCCTCCAGCTTGCTGGTGTCGACCTTGATGCCGCGCGCGTATCCCTCGACAGCGCCGAACAGGTGCGAGCGCAGCCACGGCACATGGGCGAAGAGCCGCTGATGGGCAGCCTCGCGCAGGGCGAGATACAGCCGCACCTCGTCCTGCGGCACGCTCAGGTCCTTGCCGAACATCTCGACGTTCAACGGAAGGAGCGCGGCCTTGCCCGCCGGGCCGAGCGGCAGCCCGATATCGGTCGAACCGACCACCTCACCCGCCAGCACACCCACGGCCTGTCCGATCTGCTGACCGAACATCGCACCGCCCATCGACCTCATCATGCCGATCAGCGGGCCGGCCATGGCCTGCATCTCCTCGGGCAGCACATCGCCCATGGCCATGCCGACACGCTCCGCCACCGGGTCGACCAGCTTCTGCCAGGCGGGAAGGGACGCCTCGACCCACTCCGCACGGCTCCACGCCACGGTCGAGACCGCACCGGAGGGCAGCGACGTCACGCCGTCCAGCCAGTGGTCCGCCAGGCGCAGCGCCTCGTCGACCGCCGACCGCTCGGACGGGCCGACGCTCGCGTCCTTCGTGCCGTCCGGCGTGCCCTGCGCAACCGTCTGGCGGGCGATCTGCTTGGCCATGTCCCAGTTCACGGGACCGCCCTCGTAGCTCAGCATCTGCCCGAGCTGCTGGAAGGCGGCTCCCAGATCGTTGGGGTTCATCGTGCCGAACATCGCCGCGAACGGGTTGTCCCCGCCCGCGCCCGGCCCGAAGCCGAACGGGTTCGCCGGCCCGCCCGAACCCTGCCCACCTCCGGTGGGGTCCTTCTTCTTGCCCTCGTCGCCGTTCTCCGGCTCCTCCGGCGGAAGGCCGAATCCGAATGGGGTGTCACTCACGGGTTTCCTCGGCTCGTAGGGCCGCCGGCTCGAACCGACGGCGACTGCCCGACATCACCATCCAGCGTAGACACCATGTCCGCTCAGGGCCTCAGTGCTCCGCCGGGTCCCGGCCTGCGGCAGGATGGACGCCACCTGGTACGTACGCGTCATTCGGGTACGTACTGAAGACAACCGCTGGAGACGCCCGGTGAGTTCCCCAGATCCTCAGGTTCGCGCAGCGCGAAACCTGGCCGACCCTTCGCCCGAGAGCACGCCCTCGAAAAGCCGCTCCAAGAGCCGCGGCCCCGTCGTCGCGGTCACCGGTGCCGCGACCGGCGTCGGTGAGCTGCTCACCGCGCGCCTCGTGGCATCCGAGGAGATCAAGCAGGTCATCGCCATCGACGAGCGCCGAGGCGAGGTCTCCGATGCGACCTGGCACATTCTCGACGTGCGCGACCCCGCCATCGCCGAGAAACTGCGCGGCGCAGACGTCGTCGTCCATCTGGCACTCGATCTCGACCTGGAGACCGACCCCGCCGCCCGTACCGCGTACAACGTCCGCGGCACCCAGACCGTGCTGACGGCCGCCGCGGCCGCCGGGGTCCACCGGGCCGTGCTCTGCACCTCGGCGATGGTCTACGGGGCGCTGCCCGACAACGACATCCCGCTCGCCGAGGACGCAGAGCTCCGTGCCACGGCCGAGGCCACCGGTGTCGGTGACCTCCTGGAGATCGAACGGCTCGGCCGCCGCGCACCTCGTGCCCACCCCGGGCTCAACGTCACCGTGGTCCGCCCCACCGTTCTGGTCGGCGGTACGGACACGGCGCTGACCCGCTACTTCGAGTCGCCGCGCCTCCTCGTCGTCGCCGGATCGCGCCCCACCTGGCAGTTCTGCCACGTCGACGACCTGGTCACGGCTCTTGAGTACGCCGCGCTGGAGAAGATCGACGGGGAGTTCGCGGTCGGCTGCGACGGCTGGCTGGAGCAGGAGGAGGTCGAGGAGCTCAGTGGTGTACGCCGGATGGAGCTGCCCTCCGCCGTCGCCCTCGGTGCCGCGGCCCGCCTGCACCGGATCGGTCTCACCCCGTCCCCCGCGGGCGACCTCGCGTACACGATGCACCCCTGGGTGGTCAGCGTGAGCCGACTGCACGACGCCGGCTGGCGTCCCCGGTGGACCAACGAGGAGGTGCTCGCCGCGCTCCTCGAAGAGGTCGAGGGCCGGCACACCGTCGCCGGACGCCGGCTCGGCCGCAAGGACGCCACCGCTGCCGGTGCCGCCGGTGCGACCGTCGCGCTGCTCGGCACCGCCGCCCTGGTCCGTCGCGCCCGCAAGGCGCGCCGTCGTCTCTAGTGCCACTCCCGGCAAGCTTTGCCCCGTCGTCGAACCGCCGTCTGCCGGGCGGGTCTGTAGAAGGCTCCAAGGCTGCCGACGGTCCGCCGGTGGAAAGGGCTATTCCGTGATGTCAGTGCGGTACGGCACCATGGGCGGCATGGCACCCACCCACGACCACCCCGGTGAGCAGGCGGCACAGGACCCGATCCGGCTGCTGGAGATCCGCGAGACACCGCTGTCGGTCGACGAGATCTTCCGCGCCGTCGGGGACGACGCCGCGGGCGGCACCGCGCTCTTCGTCGGCACGGTGCGCAATCACGACGGCGGACAGGACGTCGGCGCGCTCGGCTATTCCTGCCATCCGTCGGCGCAGGACGAGATGCGCCGGGTGGCCGAGAAGGTCGTGGCCGAGTTCCCGGTCCGGGCGCTGGCGGCGGTACACCGTGTGGGTGAACTGGAGGTGGGAGATCTGGCCGTCGTCGTCGCCGTCTCCTGCCCGCACCGCGCGGAGGCGTTCGCGGCGTGCCGCAAGCTCATCGACGACCTCAAGCACGAGGTTCCGATCTGGAAACACCAGCGGTTTTCCGACGGTACGGAGGAGTGGGTCGGCGCCTGCTGAGCTCAAACCCAATCAGCGGTCATCCGCCCCGATTTGCGTAACCGCACCCCTGCCATGAGCGTTGATTCTGCAGATGGCTAATCTGCTGATCGGCAGTTGCGGTCGCTCATGGGGTAGGGAGGTCGTCATGGCAGCACTCGCCTGGTTGCTGATTCCGCTTTTCGCTGCTTTCGGCGCTGCGATATGGGGGAGCTGGGCCGCCAGAAATCGCACGACCGGCGATGTCACCGAACTCGCCGGGTATGCCCGGTTCCGTGAGGCGATGGAGAAATCTCACTCCGGTTCCGACGCTGCCTGAGGCAGCACCGCACGTACGCAGTCGCCAATCCGCATCGCGGCGCTGGCTGCCCCCGCCGATCGGCAACAGCACCGCCCCCGACCCTCCGCCCCTGACGGACCGGCCCCGGCGGTGCACTGACAGACCCTTCCCGTACTGTCGTTCCATGCCACGCCGCACCGCGACGATGCTCGCCTCCACACTGATCCTCATCGCGCTGCTCTGCGCAGGTGTGCTGATGAAGGTGCCGTACTCGGAGATGTCTCCCGGTCCGACGGTGAACACGCTCGGCAAGGTCGGCGGAGAACCGGTCCTGCAGATCTCCGGGCGCAAGACGTACAAGACGTCCGGCAACCTCAATATGACGACGGTGCGGGTCACGGGCGCCGACTACAACATGAACCTCGTCGAGGCCGTCTACGGCTGGCTCGCCCACGACGGCGTCGTCGTCCCGCACGACACGCTGTATCCGAACGGCAAGACCGAGCAGCAGTCGACGCAGGAGAACGCCGAGGAGTTCAGCCAGTCCCAGGAGAGCGCCAAGGTCGCCGCCCTGACCGAGCTGGGCATCCCGGTGACCTCGCGCGTCGTGGTCTCCACGGTGATCAAGGACAGCCCCGCGCAGGGCAAGCTGCACGCGGGCGATGTGATCAAGGCGGTCGACGGTACGGCGGTCAAACAGCCCGAGGACGTCGCGAAGCTCGTCACCAAGCACAAGCCCGGCGAGAACGTCACGTTCACGGTGATCCCGGCCAAGACGGCGGCCGCCGCCGAGAAGGCCGGCAAGGAGCCGCAGGGTTCCGAGAAGATCACCATCACGACGGCGAAGGCGGCCAAGGAGAACCGGGCGATCGTCGGCATCCAGGCCGGGACGGACCACACGTTCCCGTTCCGGATCGACATCAAGCTCGCCGATGTGGGCGGCCCGAGCGCCGGCCTGATGTTCTCCCTGGGCATCATCGACAAGCTGACGCCCGGCCAGCTGACCGGCGGCAAGTTCATCGCGGGCACCGGCACCATCGACGACCGGGGCAAGGTCGGCCCGATCGGCGGTATCAACATGAAGCTGGTCGGCGCGCGCAACGCGGGCGCCAGGTACTTCCTGACGCCGGACGACAACTGCAAGGCCGCCGCGTCCGACACTCCTGGCGGGCTCACGCTCGTGAAGGTCAAGACGATCGACGACGCGAAGAAGTCGCTGGAGAAGATCCGCACGGGGGACACGGCCGCTCTGCCGAGCTGCTCGGCAGGCTGACCGCGCCCCCACGACCACGGCGGACGCGATACCGCCCGCCGTGGTCGGACTCTCAGGACTCGAACGTGGCGGCCAGCGCCTCGGCCAGCCCCGGTACCAGACCCGCGCCGGTCAGTACCTCACTCGGGGAGTCCTTCTCCCGGAGCCGTACGGCGGACTCCCGCGCACCGTTGCGCAGGACGGCCACGGTCATCCGCACCTCCTGCCGGTCGGGGTGCCGGGCGACCCACTTCGTCAGCTGGGCGTCACTGAGCCCGTCCGGTACGGAGGCCTCGGCGGACGGCGGCAGCATCAGACGCTCCACCGTCATCGCGCATCCGGCCACCGCGTCGGGCCAGGCAATGGTGGCGAGGAACTCGTCCAGCGCCTTTCCGCGGGGGATCTCCTCCTGCTCGATCGGAGTGAGTGCGGCGGTTGTCGACTCCGGGCTGTCGAGACCGAGCTGGGCGGCGAGCCCCGGCTCCTGGGCGCGCAGCTTGGCGGTGTCGACGAGAGCGAAGAGCCGGGCGGGCTGGTCCCAGCCGAGGCCGGCGGCGTACTCGTCGATTTCGAGCACGGCGACGGTGAGGGGGCTTGCGGCCATCGGAGGGCCTGAGGGGGAAACGTTGGGCATGCCCAACATCCTGCCTCCTTCCGCCCCGGGAACGGGAACTAGGTAAAGCCTCAGTAAGTTGCATAGGTGGGCTCTACGATCGCTGGGCCCGTTTCACACGACCGCGAACTTCGAGGTGCGCACGTTGGCTTTCCAGATGCCGGACCGCGGCGGAGGCCCGACCGGGCCACGGATCAGAGTCGGCCGCCCGTCCCGGCGCGCCCGTACCCTGCTCATGACACTCGGCGTCCTGGCGATTCTCGCCATGGCGTTCGTCATGTTCGCCGGGTTCTGGACGGACTGGCTCTGGTACCGGTCGGTCGCCTATTCATCCGTCTTCACCACCACCCTGTGGACCAAGATCGGACTGTTCCTCGTCTTCGGACTGCTGATGGCGATCGCTGTCGGCCTGAACATCTGGCTCGCGCACCGGCTCCGGCCGCCGCTGAGCGCGATGTCGCTGGAGCAGCAGAGCCTGGACCGCTACCGGATGAGCGTCGCCCCGTTCAAGAAGTGGGTACTGCTCGCGGTCACCGCGCTCGTCGGGCTGATCGCCGGAGCGTCCGCATCGGGCCAGTGGCGCACGTGGCTGATGTACGTGAATGGCGTGACGTTCGGGCAGAAGGACCCCCAGTTCCATCTGGACGTCTCCTTCTACGCCTTCGACCTTCCGTGGTACCGATTCCTGCTGGGCTTCGGCTTCGCGGCCACGGTGCTCTCGCTGATCGCCGCCGCGCTCACCCACTACCTGTACGGCGGGCTCCGCGTCACCAGCCCCGGCGCGCGGGCGACCGGCGCGGCCACCGGCCATCTGTCGGTGCTGCTCGGCGTCTTCGTCTCGCTGAAGGCCGTGGCGTACTGGCTCGACCGGTACGGGCTGGCGGTGAAGTCCAGCGACTTCAAGGCGACGGACAACTGGACCGGCCTGCGGTATGTCGACGCCAACGCCTATCTGCCGGCGAAGACGATCCTGTTCTGCATCGCCGCGATCTGCGCCGTGCTGTTCTTCGCGACGCTGTGGCGCCGCACCTGGCAGCTCCCGATGATCGGCTTCGGTCTGATGGTGCTCTCGGCGATCCTGATCGGCGGTCTGTACCCGGCGATCGTGCAGAAGTTCCAGGTCCAGCCGAACGAGCAGGCCAAGGAAGCCCCGTTCATCCGGAAGAACATCCAGGCGACGCGTGACGCGTACGACATCGACGACGCCCAGGTGAACGACTACTCGGGCAAGAGCACCACGACGGACGACGCGAAGCTGCGCGCGAGCGCGGACGACGCGGCGAGCTACCGGGTGATGGACCCCAACGTCGTCTCCCCGGCCTTCCAGCAGCTCCAGCAGAAGCGCAACTACTACCAGTTCCCCAAGACACTGGACGTCGACCGCTACAAGGACGCCTCCGGCAAGGACCAGGACACGGTCATCGGTCTGCGCGAGCTCAACCTGGACGGTATCCCCAAGCGCAACTGGATCAACGACCACTTCACCTACACCCACGGTTACGGCGCCATCGCCGCGCGGGGCACCACGACGGGCAAGAACCCGAAGGGGTCCCCGGACTTCACCGAGTCGGGTCTGCCGACCACCGGCGAGCTCGGCACGTACGAGCAGCAGATCTACTACGGCGAGAAGACCGAGCAGTACTCCATCGTCGGCGGGCCCCAGAAGGAGCTCGACTACGAGGAGGACGGCGAGAAGACCACCAGCTACAAGGGCAACAGCGGGGTCAGCCTCTCCAACGCGTTCAACCGCGCCGCGTACGCGGTGTCGTTCAGCGAGCCGCAGATCCTCTACTCGGGGGCCATCGGCGAGGGTTCGCGGATCCTGTACAACCGCACGCCCAAGGAGCGCGTCGAGGCGGTCGCCCCGTGGCTGACCATCGACGGCGACGCGTATCCGGCCGTGGTGAACGGCCGCATCCAGTGGGTCGTCGACGCGTACACCACCACCAACGGGTACCCGTACGCCTCGCGTACGACGCTCGGTGACACCACGGCCGACTCGCTGACCACCAACCAGCGCGCGGTCGTCGCCCAGCAGAACCAGGTCAACTACATCCGCAACTCGGTGAAGGCCACCGTCGACGCGTACGACGGCAAGGTCAAGCTGTACGAGTGGGACACCAAGGACCCGGTCCTCAAGACCTGGCGCAAGGCGTTCCCGGGGACGGTGGAGCCGCGGGCCGACATTCCCCAGGACCTGATGGCCCACCTGCGGTACCCGCAGGACCTGTTCAAGGTGCAGCGCGAGCTGCTCACCCGCTACCACGTCACCAACCCCGCACAGTTCTACAGCGGCAGTGACGCGTGGCAGGTCCCGGACGACCCGACCAACAAGGAGTCCGGCGCCGTCCCGCCGTACTACCTGAGCATAAAAATGCCGGACCAGTCGGCTCAGAAGTTCTCACTGACCACGACGTTCACCCCGAAGGGGCGGCCCGACCTCGGGGCGTTCATGGCGGTGGACGCGGATGCGGCCAGCAAGGACTACGGCACCATACGGCTGCTCAGAGTCACCACGACGGTGAAGGGCCCCGGGCAGGTGCAGAGCGAGCTCAACGGCAACGACGATGTCGCCGAGTTCGTGAGGAACCTCAAGGGAACCGACTCCGACATCGAGTACGGCAACCTGCTGACGGTGCCGCTCGACGGGGGCTTCCTCTACATCGAGCCGGTCTACACGCGCGGTGGCACGCAGAACTATCCGCTGCTGCGCAAGGTGGCTGCCTCGTACGGCTCGAAGACCGTCTTCGAGAACAGCCTCGGGGAGGCGCTCAACGCGGTCTTCGGGGTGGACGGCACCGAAACCACGCAGCCGCCGGGCGAGACCACGAAGCCGCCTGCGGCCACCGGCGACGCCGCGCTCAAGCAGGCGATCGCGGATGCGCAGAAGGCCTATGCGGACGGTGAGGCAGCCCTGAAGAAGCAGGACTGGACCGCTTACGGCAAGGCCCAGGCCGATCTGCAGGATGCGCTGAAGCGTGCGGCGGAGGCCGCGCCCAAGGCTGACAAGGGCAGCTGAGCAGCTGCCGGTAAAGCCCCACCCCCGCGTCGTGGTACGGTTTGAACACAACGACGCGGGGTGGAGCAGCTCGGTAGCTCGCTGGGCTCATAACCCAGAGGTCGCAGGTTCAAATCCTGTCCCCGCTACTGAAAGACGAAGGCCCGGATCCTTTCGAGGATCCGGGCCTTCGTCGTGCCGTGAAACCTTCCCATGTGGTGGGCGTGAAGTGCGGTTCGCGGGGCACGAGTTGGGCCCGGACGTGTTTGACTTATCTCTCTGTGGGCATGTCGACAAAACGCTGAAGTGACCTCACTGGCCGCGGTATACCAGGTGTACGCGGGTTGCAGGTGGTGGGACGATGGTATTTATGGGGGACAGGGCAACTCTGTTGGAGACAGGGCGGTTTGTGCAGCGGCACGTCCATAGGATGGAAAACGTGACGGACGCCGCTTTTGTCGCTGACGCTGCTGGCAGCGCCGTGACCGTTGAGAACGCCGAGACCGTGGAAGGTGTCGAGGTCGCGGGGGCGGCCGGGACCACGGGAATCGCCGGGACCGCGGCGGCTTCCGGCGACGCCGAGAGCACGGAGAGCGCCGAGACCGAAGCGCGGCACCGCCGCGCCGCCGACGCCGGGGACACCGCTTCCATGAGCGTCCTCGGCGCACTGCTGCTGCGCCGTGGTGATCTGAACGGCGCCGAGCCCTATCTGCGGGGAGCCACGGCCGACGGCGACCGGGCCGCCGCCAACAACCTGGGTGTTCTCCTCCATCAGCGCGGCTATGCCGACGAGGCGGCCGGCTGGTGGCGTATCGCCGCCGTCGCCGGTTCCGCCGCCGCCGCGCACGCCCTGGGCCGCCACTACCGCGAGCGCGGCGACGAGCCCGGCGCCGAGTACTGGCTGCGCCAGTCCGCCGAGCAGGGCCATGCGCTGGGCGCGTACGCCCTTGCCGACCTGCTGGAACACCGCAGTGACGTCGGCGCCGAGCGCTGGTTGCGCGCCGCCGCCGAGCAGGGCCACCGGGAGGCCGCTTACCGCCTGGCACGCGCCCTGGAGCGCAGGGCCGCCGACGATCCGCACGACGCTTTCGGCCGTCCCGGAGCGGACGCGGGGCTCGGGATGGGCATGGGGCCCGGTCCGGGCGCGGCCGGTGGTCCCGTGACCGGTACACGTAACGCGGGCGGGGCTGCCGCGCGCAAGGACGACGGACCCGTGGCCGGTTCTGCCGCGGGGCGGGCCGGTGAGGCCGAGCAGTGGTACCGGCAGGCCGCCGCGCGCGGACACCGTCGCGCCGCCCTGCATCTCGGCGCCATCCTCGAACGGCGCGGCGAGCTGAAGGAGGCCGGCCGCTGGTACCTCACCTCCGCCAAGGACGGCGAGGCACGGGCCGCCTGCGCGCTCGGCTTCCTGCTGCGCGATGCGGGCGACGAGGAGAGCGCCGCCGTGTGGTGGCTGCGCGCCGCCCAGGACGGTGACGGCAACGCTGCCAACGCCCTGGGCGCCCTGCACGCCGCCCGCGGCGAGCAGCAGACCGCCGAGCGCTGGTACCGCGCCGCCATGGACGCGGGCGACGTCAACGGCGCGTACAACCTCGGACTGCTCTGCGCCGCCCAGGACCGTACGCCGCAGGCCGAGCAGTGGTATCGCCGTGCCGCATACGCCGGTCATCGCGAGGCCGCCAACGCACTGGCCGTGCTCCTGCTCCAGGCGGGGGACGCGACCGGTGCGGAGCCCTGGTTCTCCAAGGCCGCCGAGGCGGGCAGCGTCGACGCCGCCTTCAACCTCGGCATCCTGCACGCAGGGCGCGACGAGGACCGGGCAGCGCTGCGCTGGTACGAGCGGGCCGCCGCCGCCGGGCACACCGAGGCGGCGCTCCAGGTCGGCATGGCGCTGCTGCACCACGGCGAGGAGCAGGAGGCCGAGCGTCATCTTCGCTGCGCCGCGGGCGGCGGCAGCGCCGAGGCCGCCTTCCGGCTGGCCGGGGTGCTGGACTCGCGGCAGCCGCCGCCGGGACCGCCCGCGCTCGGCGAGCCGATGCCGGAGAAGACCGAGTGCGAGGAGTGGTACGAGCGGGCCGCCGAGCAGGGGCACCGCCGCGCCCAGGTGCGCGTCGGCATGCTCGCCGCCGCTCGCGGCGATGTGGACAGCGCCGCCCGCTGGTACCGCGAGGCGGCCGAGGCGGGCAGCCGCAACGGGGCCTTCAACCTCGGGCTGCTCCTCGCCCGCGAGGGCAGCGAACGCGAGGCTGCGTTGTGGTGGAGCCGTGCCGCGAACGACGGGCACGGGCGGGCCGCGCTGCGCCTCGCCCTGCTCGCCGCCCGCCGCGGCGAGCTCACCGAGGGGCAGCGTTGGTGCGCCCGGGCGGTCGAGCTGGGCCCGGCGGAGGTCGCCGAGCGGGCAGCACGGCTGCGCGAGGCACTGCACCAGGAGCTGACCGCGTAGGGAGCGCCAGGGGTGCGGTACGGGGCGCGGCGCCGGCCGTAGCGCCCCACCCGTCCGAGCCGGTGCAGGGTCGCCGGGCATGCTGCATGCCACGGGATGTGCCGGCCGGTCCGGCGCCGTACCACGCGGTCAGCCGCGTCACCCGCGATTCTTCCCGAGCCCCGGCCCGCTGTGCGGGCCGGCATGCCGAGTCGTCCGCAGGCCCCGCACCCCTCCACCGAAACGGATTTGCGCTGGTCGGGGGCGTCACGTAAAGTTGTGTTCATCGACGCGGGGTGGAGCAGCTCGGTAGCTCGCTGGGCTCATAACCCAGAGGTCGCAGGTTCAAATCCTGTCCCCGCTACTGAAGACAGAGGGCCGGATCCTTTTACAGGGACCCGGCCCTCTGTTCATGTCCGGGGCCTTCGCCTCAGAGCGTGTGGCCCACCGCCTCCCCGTACATCGCCCGGTCGACGGCCTTCTCCTCCGGCACCGGCTTGCCGGCCGAGACGCCCGCATCGCGGTACGCCTGTTGCAGGCGGTCCGTCGTGCCCTTCCGGATCTCCCAGTCCATTCGCATCGACGGAGTCGACCGCAGCGTCGCCTCGTCGATCTTCATCAGCTTCGCCAGTTCCGCGACGAAGGCGGGATCGGACTTGTAGTTCCCGGAGAAGTAGGTGTTCACCGTGCGGATGTAGGCACGGAGGAAGGCGACGCCCGCGTCCGGGTCCTCGGTCAGCAGCGTCGGGCCGAAGAGCAGGCCGCCGAGCGGTTCGCCGACCGGCTGGCCGCCGAGGAACGCGTACTTCTTGTCGCCGTCGACCTTCCGCCAGACCGGGTCGAGCAGCCAGGCGGAGTCCACGCCCCCGTTCTGCAGAGCGGTCAGCACATCCGCCGAGCCGAGCTGCTGGAAGCTGATCTTGTCGAGCCCGCCGCCGTGCTTCTTCAGCGATGTGTCCATGGGGTACGCGATGACCGACCCCTTGCCGATCATGGTGCCCATCTTCCGGCCCGCCATGTCGACGTGACCGGCGCTCTCGCCCTCCTTGAGGCGGACCCACAATCCGCTCTTCGAGGTGGGGTCGGGGGAGAAGTTCCCCGCCACCCACTTGATGTCGAAGCCGCCGTTGATGCCGTTCATCACGGCCGCCTCGGGGGCCGCCCACTGGGCGTCGACATCGCCCTTGGCAAGCAGCGGCAGGGCGTCCGGGGTGGGGAGCACCCTCAGTTCGACAGTCAGGCCTTCCTTCGCGAACTCGCCCTTCGCGACGGCGACCTGGAGCGGAGCAACGTACTCCGCGCTCAGGGTGCCGGTCGCGACGGTGATCTTCCGCTTCCTCGTCAGCGGCTGCGCGGCGGGCGCGCCCCTGTCGCAGCGGGCAGGTTTCCGGTCCGGTGCCAGATCGGCCGGGTCGGTCCAGCTGCCCGTACCGCAGCCCGTGACGGGCTTGACGGTGCGTGGCGCGGCAGTGGCGCCGGTGTCGTCGCCGGAGTCGTTCCCGGCGCAGCCCGCCGCGGCGAGCAGTGCTGCCGCGACGAGTCCGACGGTGCGGGTGAGAGGGGTACGTGTACGCACAGTGCCTCCGTACGGGGAACTCGATGGAGCAGGGGAGGTGCCGTTCACGACTGGCCGCGGCCGCGGTCGCGCGGCGCCCACGGGGTGAGCAACCGTCCGGCGATCCGCACCGCTTCGGAGAAGACGACGCCGAGAACCGCCACACAGACGATGCCGACGAACATCACGTCGTTCCGAAACAGCGCCCGGGAGTCGAAGATCAGATGCCCGAGCCCGTCCGCCGCGGCGATCTGCTCGGACGCCACGATCACCAGGACCGCCACCCCCGCCGCGATCCGTGCACCGACCAGCACCGCGGGCAACGAGGCAGGCAGCAGCACATGCCGGAACATCTGCCAGGGGGAGGCGCCGAAGACCTGGCCGGCGTCGCGGTGACCCGCCGGGACGGCGAGGACGGCAGCCATGGTGGAGATCCAGACGAAGAAGAAGACCGTGGCAGCGACCAGTGCGAGCTGCGGCCCCTCGCCGAGGCCGAACATATTGAGGAAGACCGGCAGCAGAGCCAGCTTCGGTACGACGTACAGGGCATCGAGCAACGGTTCCAGCGCGGCTCGTACGAGGGAGAGCGCCCCCATCAGCAGGCCGAGCGCATATCCGGTGACGGTGCCGATCGCGTAGCCGCCGAGGACCCGTTTGAGCGTGGCCCACACATCGGGCCACAGCTCGCCGTCGGCCGCGCGGTCCCAGCCGTCCGCGAGGATGGTGGACGGGGCCGGATAGACCCGGTCGTCGATCCAGGACTGCGTGGCGGCCAGCTGCCAGAGCAGGACGAGGAGCAGGGGTACGGCGACGGCGAGCGCCACCTCCAGGGCGCGACGCCTGCGATGGGTGCGTACGGGATGCAGCTCCTGCGGGCCCGGCCTGCGCAGCAGGACGGCCCCACCGCCTTCCTGACGTGCGCGTTTCACGGCTGTGCTCATGCCGGGGCCACCTCTCTGCGGACCTCGCCGCGCAGCAGCTCCCACAACTCGCTCTTCAGCGCGGTGAATTCGGGTGCCGAACGGACGTCGCCGGTGCGCGGCCGGGCGAACGGCGGTCGGCGCTCGGCGATGATCCGGCCCGGCCTGGCGGACATCACCAGCACCCGGTCGCCGAGCACGATCGCCTCCTCCAGGCTGTGGGTGATGAAGAGCGTGGTGGTACGGGTGGTCTGGGTGAGGTCCAGCAGTTCGTCCTGCAGGATCGTCCGCAGCTGGGCATCGAGCGCCGCGAACGGCTCGTCCATCAGCAGGAGTTCGGGTTCGACCGCGAGGGCGCGGGCGATGGCGACGCGCTGCCGCATCCCGCCGGAGAGCGCAGCGGGGTAGGCGCCGGCGAACTCCGCGAGCCCCATCCGGGCGAGCCAGTCGCGCGCCCGGGCGTCGCCCTCCTTGCGCGGCACGCGCTGGATGTCGAGGCCGAACCGGACGTTGGCGAGGACGGTCTTCCAGTCGTGGATCCCGTAGTCCTGGAAGATCATCGCGGCCGGGCGGGGTGATGCCGTACGGATGGACAGTTCGCCCACGCTGGGGCGGAGCAGTCCGGCGGCGATCCTCAGCAGCGTGGACTTCCCGCAGCCGGACGGGCCGACGATGCAGGTGAACTCACCCGGCGCGATGTCGAGATCGACCGGGCCGAGGGCGGTGAGGGTCTTGGCGCCGCGCCCGAACGAACGGGTGAGCGCCTGTGCCCGGAGCTTGGGAGCGGCGGGTGTGGGTGGGGGCGGGGGTGTGCTCGGGTGCGGATCTCCCACGGGTCTCTCCTCGTGCGGTCGAGGTGTGGATCCGCCGCGGGGCGGACGCGATCGCCGCCGACGATATGACGACCCGTCAGATTCGGGAAGGGGGTGCGCGCAGGATGGGTGTGCCGCACACCTGGTTCCCGGGACGCGCGGTTCTCTGCGCACCTGCGGCAGCTTGTCCCACAGTTCGGTCGGCGCCCAGGAGGATCACCGGTGCAGGAGCGGCGGTCGGCGGGTGCTCCTCCGCGCAGGACCGGACCGTCCCTCATCGGGGAGTCGACGACCCCGATCGTGACGCTGCGGTCGATGCGCAGCTCCTCGCCCGGCATCTGCCGGGGCCGGGCGGCGAGCGTCGTGGGCACCAGGCGCGGTCCGGTACTCGGGTCCTGGGGTGCCGGCATGCGAAAGGCCCGGTGCGAGTGTCGCTCGCACCGGGCCTTTCGCGGCGTCTCAGGCCGTGGCCGCGCAATTCGGGCAGATGCCGCGGTATGTCACCTCGACATCGGAGACCGTGAAGCCGAAGCGCTCGTCGGCCGGCAGGTCCGCCAGCGGATCGCCCGCCGGGTGCACGTCACGGATGGCGCCGCACCGGGCGCAGACCAAGTGGTGGTGGGGGCGGTGTGCGTTCGGGTCGTACCGCTTCGCGCGGCGATCCGTGGAGACCTCGATGACCTCACCGAGGGTCACCATCTCGCCGAGCGTGTTGTAGACGGTGGCGCGGGAGATCTCCGGCAGCTTGGCGACGGCGCGGGCGTGGACCTCGTCGGCCGTCAGGTGCACATGGTCCCCGTCGAGGACTTCGGCCACGACACGCCGCTGCGCAGTCATGCGCCAGCCGCGTCCGCGGAGCCGTTCCAACAGGTCACTCATGGAAGCAAGCCTAACAGTGAGGGGACCCTGGTCCCGAATGGGTGTGACTTTAGATGTTCACTTGACTTGGACTTAGTCCATTGTAGGATCGGGATCGGCATACGCCAAGGGACAGGCTGTGCGGACATCAGGACATGACGGAAGTGCAGGAATGACGCAGGAGGCGCACGTGACGCAGGGACCGCTCACCACGGAGGCCGGCGCGCCGGTGGCCGACAACCAGAACAGCCAGACCGCGGGCGTCGGCGGTCCGGTCCTGGTGCAGGACCAGTCGCTCCTGGAGAAGCTCGCGCACTTCAACCGTGAGCGCATTCCGGAGCGCATCGTGCACGCCCGCGGCGCCGGTGCGTACGGCACGTTCACGCTGACCCGCGACGTCTCGCAGTGGACGCGGGCGAAGTTCCTCTCCGAGGTCGGCAAGCAGACCGAGACGTTCCTGCGCTTCTCCACCGTCGCGGGCAACCTCGGCTCCGCCGACGCGGTGCGCGACCCCCGCGGCTTCGCGCTGAAGTTCTACACCGAAGAGGGCAACTACGACCTCGTCGGCAACAACACCCCGGTGTTCTTCATCAAGGACGCCATCAAGTTCCCGGACTTCATCCACACCCAGAAGCGCGACCCGTACACCGGCTCGCAGGAGGCGGACAACGTCTGGGACTTCTGGGGTCTCTCGCCCGAGTCCACCCACCAGGTGACCTGGCTCTTCGGTGACCGCGGCATCCCGGCCACGCTGCGTCACATGAACGGGTACGGCTCGCACACCTACCAGTGGAACAACGAGGCCGGCGAGGTCTTCTGGGTCAAGTACCACTTCAAGACCGACCAGGGCATCAAGAACCTCACCCAGGCCGAGGCGAACAAGCTCGCCGGCGAGGACCCGGACAGCCACCAGCGCGATCTCCGTGAGGCGATCGAGCGCGGCGACTTCCCGTCCTGGACCGTGCAGGTCCAGATCATGCCCGCGTCCGAGGCGGCCACCTACCGCTTCAACCCGTTCGACCTCACCAAGGTGTGGCCGCACGCGGACTACCCGCCGATCGAGATCGGGAAGCTGGAGCTCAACCGCAACCCGGAGAACATCTTCGCGGAGACCGAGCAGTCGATCTTCAGCCCCGCGCACTTCGTGCCGGGCATCGGCCCGTCCCCGGACAAGATGCTCCAGGGCCGCCTCTTCGCGTACGGCGACGCCCACCGGTACCGCGTCGGCATCAACGCCGACCACCTGCCGGTGAACCGTCCGCATGCCACCGAGGCACGGACGAACAGCCGTGACGGCTACCTGTACGACGGTCGCCACAAGGGTGCGAAGAACTACGAGCCCAACAGCTTCGGCGGTCCGGTCCAGACGGATCGTCCGCTGTGGGAACCCACCACGGTCACCGGTGAGATCGGTACGTACGAGGCCCCGAGCCATGCCGAGGACAACGACTTCGTGCAGGCCGGAAACCTCTACCGGCTCTACTCCGAGGACGAGAAGGCGCGTCTGATCGACAACCTCGCAGGGTTCATCGCCAAGGTCTCGCGCGACGACATCGCCGAGCGCGCGATCAACAACTTCCGTCAGGCCGACGGCGACTTCGGCAAGCGACTGGAATCGGCGGTCCAGGCCCTGCGCGCCTAGTACCGGCTCTCCCGTCGACGATGGGCCTGTCCCCCTTCACCGAGGGGGACAGGCCCATCGGCCGTACGCACGTGGGGGAACTCAGCCGACCAGCTCCACCGGGTGGCGCCGGGCAGGTGCCCAGCAGCGGATGATGTCGCGGACCGAGACGATGCCGACGGGCCCGTGGTCGTCCAGCACGATCAGATGGCGGAATCCGCCGTGTGTCATGGCCTCCGCGGCCTCTTCCAGGGTCCAGCTCGGCGCGGCGAAGACCACATCGTTGGTGGTGTGGGTGGACGCGGTCTCGGTATCGGGGTTTTGGCCGGAGCCGACCGAGTTCAGGATGTCGCGCTCGGTGAGAATGCCGATCCCGCTGGTGTCGCGGTCGAGGACGACTGCTGCCCCGATGCGGCGTGCCGACATCAGTTGGGCCGCCTGGCGGAGCGTATGAGTGGGGCCGATAGTGAGGACCATCGTGCTCATGGCGTCACGGACGAGCATGAAGGGAGCCACCTCCTTCGTGAAGCGACTGCGTGAGTCGATTCACAAGTTCACAAGTGGGGGGACTCTCAGCGTTGCATCCCTGGGGGAGTCCAACAAGGGGTGTGTGGAGATCATTCGAGGGGCGCGCGGAACTGCACCACACGCCCCTCGGGGTCTGCATACGTCGTGACGGTCCGGGATCAGTAGCGCTGGTTGAGATACCCCAGCAGCTCGTGGTGGAGCAAGCCGTTCGAGGCTGCCGCGTTCCCGCCGCCCGGACCGGAGACTCCGTCCAGGCTGGTGAACCGGCCCCCCGCCTCCTGGACGATGATCGCGTTCGCCGCCATGTCCCAGAGTGAGAGCTCCGGCTCCGCGCAGATGTCGACGGAGCCCTCGGCAACCATCATGTACGGCCAGAAGTCGCCGTACCCACGCGTACGCCAGCAGGCCCGGGTCAGGTCCATGAAGCCGTCGAGCCGGCCCTGCTCCTCCCAGCCGGTCATCGAGGCGTACGCGAACGAGGCGTCCGCGATCCGCTCGACCTTCGAGACCTGCAGCCGGGTCGCGGAGGTGAGGCTGCGGCCGGAGTACGCCCCCGCGCCCTTCGCCGCCCACCAGCGGCGGCCCAGCGCGGGCGCCGACACGACACCGACCACCGGCTGGAACCCGTTCTCGCCCGCCTCCATCAGTGAGATCAGCGTCGCCCAGACCGGGACGCCGCGGACGTAGTTCTTGGTGCCGTCGATCGGGTCGATGACCCAGCGGCGCGGACCGGTGCCCTCGATCCCGTACTCCTCGCCGAGGATCGCATCGCGCGGACGTGCCCGATGGAGGTGGCCGCGGATCAGTTCCTCGGCGGCCTTGTCGGCCTCGCTCACCGGCGTCATGTCCGGCTTGGTCTCGACCTTGAGGTCCAGAGCCTTGAACCGGTCCATCGTCGCCGCGTCGGCGGCGTCCGCCAGCACGTGGGCGAGGCGCAGATCATCGTGGTAGTCGGGCATGTCGTCACAGTATCGACCGCAGGTGAACGGGGCTACACGGCCCCGGAGGCTGCTCGAAGTCTTGACAGTGCCCAGTGGCGCGTCAACTCTGAACCGCAGAGTCCCTGGCGTGGGAGGCGACGATGCCGACAGCGCGCGAAGCATTGCTGGACGCCGCCCTCTCGGCGCTCACCATCCGGCCCTGGCCGACCGTGCGGATGGTCGATGTCGCGTCCGCCGCCGGGGTCTCCCGGCAGACCCTCTACAACGAGTTCGGCAGCAAGGACGGCCTGGCCCGGGCTCTGGTCCGGCGCGCTGCCGACGGCTATCTTGCCGGTGTCGAACGGGCGCTGGGATCGCCCGGCGGCACGGGGGACAGGCTCGCGGCGACCGCTGCCTGGACAGTGCGGGCGGCCCGTACGAACACCCTGGTCAGGGCGTTGCTCACGGGTTGCTGGAGCGAGCGATTACCCCGTCCCGTACGCCTGGCGGCGCCGACCGGTTCGTCCGTACCGGCGCAGCGGCGGGCCGATGCCGGACCGCCCACCCCCGTCGAACTGCTCGGTCTGGTGTGCGATCGCGCGGTGGCCGCGCTGGACGAGGGGCGCCCGCCGCACGACCCGGCGGCACTGGCCACGACCTGCGAGATCGCGATGCGGCTCGCGCTCTCGTACGCGGTCGCCGCGTCCGCCCTCCCCTCGGACGCGGCGCTGCTGGTCCGCGAGGTGATGGAGCGGTGGCCCGCGGCGTGACGGGCGGGCCACCGGCGCGCCCGGAGCGCGAGCGCTGCGGGCGCGAGGCGCCGGACGTGGAGTGGCCGGGCACAGCGCCGCCTGTCACTGTCAGTGGGACGAGCCCGACAGCTGCAGTCCGATCACACCCAGGATCACCAGCGAGATCGACACCAGCTTGAGGGTGGAGACCACATCGTCCAGGAAGACCATGCCGTAGATCGCGGTGCCCGCCGCGCCGATGCCCGTCCAGACGGCGTAGGCGGGCCCCACGTCGAGCTTCTTCAAGGAGAGCGTCAGCAGCCCGAAGCTGCCGAGTGCGAAGACGCAGAACGCGATGGTCGGCCAGAGCCGGGTGAAGCCGTGGGACAGCTTCAGACAGACGGCGAAGCCGGTCTCCAGAAGCCCAGCGACCACGACCAGCAGCCACGCCATCGTCAGTGCCCTCCCGCGTCGGTGACTGCTCCGTCCTGCTGAGCGCGATTATGCACGTCAGCAGCAGGTCGCAAACGTACCTGGGTCAGTCGCCTTCGCGTCGTTCCCGGGTGGCCAGCAGCCGGTGCAGGGAGTCCAGCCGTGCCGGATCGGCGTGCCCGGCGGCGACCCAGGCACCCAGCGCGCATTCCGGTTGGGTGGCGTCATGGGTGCAACCGCGGGGACAGTCCTCGGTGCCCGGCTCCAGGTCGGGGAACGCGTGGATGACCCGCGAGGGGTCGATGTGGTTCAGCCCGAAGGAGCGCACTCCGGGGGTGTCGACCACCCAGCCGCGCCCGTCCGGCAGCGGCAGCGCGAGCGCCGAGGTGGTGGTGTGCCGACCGCGGCCCGTGACCGCGTTGACGACACCCGTCGTACGCCGCCGGTCCTTCGGCACGAGGGCGTTGACCAGGGTGGTCTTCCCCACACCGGAATGCCCGACAAAGGCGGTCACCCGGTCGTTCAGCTGCTCGCGCACCCGGTCCGCCGCATCGCCGTTCTCCAGCTCCTCGCGGCTGGTGACGATGTACGGGACCCCCAGTGGGGTGTACGCCTCCAGGAGCTTGTCGGGCGATGCGAGGTCGGACTTGGTCAGGACCAGGAGCGGGGAGAGTCCGCCGTCGTACGCCGCCACCAGACAGCGGTCGATCATCCGCGGGCGGGGTTCCGGATCCGCCAGGGCGGTGACGATCGCCAGCTGGTCGGCATTGGCGACGACCACCCGCTCGTACGGATCGTCGTCGTCCGCCGTCCGCCGCAGCACCGAGCGGCGCTCACCGATCCGGACGATGCGCGCGAGGGTGTCCTTGTCGCCGGACAGATCGCCGACGATCGAGACGGTGTCGCCGACCACCGCGGCCTTCCGGCCCAGCTCCCGGGCCTTCATCGCCATGACCGTACGGCCGTCGACGAGACACGTCAGGCGGCCGCGGTCCACAGTGAGGACCATGCCTTCCTCGGCGTCCTCGTGTTTCGGGCGGGTGTGTGTACGAGGCCGGTTGCCCTTCGGGTTGGGGCGGAACCGGATGTCGTCTTCGTCGGGGTTCTTGCCGTAGCGACGCATGATTCAGGCCCCGAGCATTCGGGTCCACATCTGCGGGAAATCCGGCAGGGTCTTGGCGGTTGTCGCCACGTTCTCGATCTCCACTCCGGGGACGGCAAGGCCGATGATCGACCCGGCGGTTGCCATCCGGTGGTCGTCGTACGTATGGAAGGTACCGCCGTGCAGCGGGCGCGGCTCGATGTGCAGCCCGTCGGCGGTCTCGGTGACGTTGCCGCCGAGCTCGTTGATCTCCTTGGTGAGCGCGGCCAGCCGGTCCGTCTCGTGCAGCCGCAGATGTGCGACACCGCTCAGTGTGGACGGGGAGTCGGCGAGGGCCGCGACCGCAGCGATGCCGGGGGTCAGTTCGCCGACCTCGCCGAGGTCCACGTCGATGCCGTGGATGCGGCCCGATCCGGTGAACGTCAGACCGCGCTCGGTCAGTTCACAGCTGCCGCCCATGGCGGTGAAGATCTCACGCAGCGTGTCACCCGGCTGGGTGGTGTACTCCGGCCAGTCCGGGATCGTCACCCGGCCACCCGTGACCAGCGCCGCCGCGAGGAAGGGCTGGGCGTTGGAAAGGTCCGGCTCGACCGTCAGGTCGCGGCCGAGCAGCGCCGACGGGGACACCCGCCAGACATTCGGCTCGCCGCCCGTCTCCGGCTCGTCGACCTGGGCGCCGACGGCCCGCAGCATGTCGACCGTCATCCGGATGTGCGGCATCGAAGGCAGCCGGGAACCGGTGTGGCGTACCTCCACGCCCTGGTTGAAACGCGGCGCCGACAGCAGCAGCGCCGAGACGAACTGGGACGACGAGGAGGCGTCGATCGCCACCGGGCCGCCGTCCAGCGCCCCGCCACCGTGCACGGTCATCGGCAGTGAACCGCGCCCGTCGTCGTCGATCCGGGCGCCGAGCACCCGCAGCGCGTCGATCACGCCGGTCAGCGGCCGCTCGTACGCACGCGGGTCGCCGTCGAAGCGGATCGGACCGTCGGCGAGGGCGGCGACCGGCGGCAGGAAACGCATCACCGTTCCGGCGTTGCCGACGTCGACCGTGGTGGGTCCGTGCAGCCCGGCCGGAATGACCCGCCAGGCCTCGCCGGAGCCGTCCGGGCCGACGCCCTCCTCGATGCCGACGCCCATCGCGCGCAGCGCCTGCGCCATCAGCAAGGTGTCGCGGGAGCGCAGGGGGCGGCGCAGCCAGCCCGGCTCGGCGGCGAGAGCGGCCAGGACCAGCGCCCGGTTGGTGACCGATTTCGATCCGGGCACGATGACGGTCGCGTCGACGGCCCCGCTCGCATGGGGGGCGGGCCAGAGGGCGGGGTGCACGGAACTTTCGGTCATGGACCTCACTTTAGTGGCTCGCCGCAATCCCAGATCTTGATCAAATCAGCCGAAACCGGGGCGTAATAGAAGCATGGTAGGCGCCGCCGCGGGCTGTCGTCCCTCACCGGCCGAGCATCCAGCGGCCGCCGCCGATCAGCGAGCAGATCGACACCGCATGGAAAAAGCCCAGCCACAGCACGGCCGGCACATCCGTGAGCCGTGACAACTGGTCCGCGTCCGAGTCCGGCGCCCCACCGCGCCGTCGCTTCGACTGCAGCTCGAACGCCGGACGTACACCCCCGAGCAGCAGGAACCAGACCACGGTGTACCCGAACAGCGACTGCACCGCGGGTGAAGCCAGCCAGGAGACCAGCAGGAACGCCGTACCGGTGAAGATCACCGTGAGCGCCCCGTACAGATTGCGGATCATCACCAGCATCACCGCGAGCAGCGCGGTCGACACCCACAGCAGCAGCGTGATCCGGCCGTCGGTGAGCAGCCAGGCGCCGCCGAGTCCCAGCAGCGGCGGCGCGGTGTACCCCGCCGCCGCGGTGAGGATCATGCCGACGCCGGTGGGCCTGCCGCGGCTCACGGTCAGCCCGCTGGTGTCCGAGTGCAGCCGGATGCCTTCCAGCCTGCGCCCGCTGACCAGGGCGATCAGCCCGTGCCCGCCCTCGTGGGCGATGGTGATCGCGTTGCGCGAGAGCCGCCACAGGACGTTCGGTACGACGGCGATGAGCGCGACCGTGGCCGTCACGACCACCAGCCACTGCTCGGGTGCGGGCTGGGTACCGAAGACGCGATCCCACAGATCGCCCAGTTCGGTGCTGTCCATGTGGGGGCGGCTCCTTGCGGTCGTGGCGGTGGGTCGTGGCAGTCTGGCACTTATGTGCGGACGGTATGCAGCGAGTCGGCGGCCCGAGGATCTGACCGGACTCTTCGGCGTCGAGAAATGGGAACCGGCGGAGGCACTGGAGCCCGACTACAACGTGGCGCCGACCAAAGGGGTCTACGCCGTACTGGAACGTCCCGTGAAAGACGCGGATGATCAGCGCCCGGTTCGCCAGCTGCGGGCCCTGAAGTGGGGACTCGTCCCCTCGTGGGCCAAGTCGCCCGAGGGCGGAGCCCGGATGATCAACGCCCGCGCGGAGACCGTCCACGAGAAGCCGTCCTTCCGCCGCCCCTTCGTCTCGCGCCGCTGCATCCTGCCCGCCGACGGCTACTACGAGTGGGTCACCGGCGCCGACGAGCGGCAGCTGGAGGAGAAGGGGAAGAAGAAGCGGCCGCGGAAGCAGCCGTACTTCGTGACGCCCGCCGATGGATCGGTCTTCGCGATGGCCGGACTGTACGAGTTCTGGCGTGATCGGACGCTGCCGGACGACCACCCGCAGGCCTGGTGGGTGACCTGCTCCGTGATCACCACCGAGGCGGAGACCACCCCGCTCGCCGTTGCCCCCGCCGAGGGCCCGGGCGCGCTCTCCGACATCCACCCCCGGATGCCGCTGATGCTGACCCCGGACCGCTGGGACGCCTGGCTGGACCCCTCGCGCACCGACGTCGAGGAGCTGCGGGCGCTGCTGGCACCGCCGCCCGGCGGACTGATGCGGGCGTACCCGGTGGCCACGGCCGTCAGCAACGTCCGCAACAACGGGCCCGAGCTCCTGGAGGAACTGACCGCGGCGGAGGTCGGCACGCTCTTCTGACCGGGCAGGATGGGCGCTGTGAGTCGTAGAGAGACAGCCCCGACGGCCGAGACGGTCGACACCGCCACCGGGCCCGCCCGGATCACCTGGCTGCCCGCGCGCAGACCTCGCCTGGTGCTCGCCGTCAGCCACGGGGCCGGTGGCGGCATCGAGGCCCGCGACCTCCAGGCACTGGCCGCCGCACTGCCCGCACGCGGCGTGACCGTCGCCCTGGTGGAGCAACCGTGGCGGGTCGCCGGGAAGAAGCTCGCGCCCGCCCCGAAGACCCTGGACACCGGCTGGCGCGACCTGTGGCCCGCTCTCACCGCACCCGGACTGCCCGTCGTCGCCGGCGGACGCAGCGCAGGCGCGCGGGTGGCCTGTCGCACGGCGGCCGAGCTCGGCGCGCACGCCGTCCTCGCGCTCAGCTTCCCGCTGCACCCGCCGGGCAGACCGGAGAAGTCCCGCAAGGACGAGCTGCTCGGCGCTGGCGTCCCCACGCTCGTCGTGCAGGGCGGCCACGACCCTTTCGGTCGGCCGGCCGAATTCCCTCCGGGGGAGTACGAGATCGCCGAGGTGCCGTACGGGGACCACGGCTTCGCCGTACCGAAGAAGTCCGGACTGACCGAGGACCGGGCGATGGAACTCCTCACCACTGCCGTGACGGAATGGCTGGACCGACTCCCGTGACGCAGGCCCGTACATCCCCCGGGTGGTTCGGATCACACCCGCGGACGACCCGGCGCACCCCGGGAATGTTGCGTCGGGGACCACTGTTGACGGGGACATCGGTACATCAACGTCCTACGTGGAGAGGGAGTCCGTCGCATGGGTTCGACCATCTGCCCGCGCCGCTCGAACGCCGCTGACCTGGAGTGGACGGTGCTGCACGCGGCGAAGACCACCCCCGGGCGGGCACGGAGCGGATCGGAACGACAGCCCGCGTCGAAGCAAGGTCGACTATTCTCCGATTCGAGCGGGTCCGGTCTCGGAACCGCCACAGCGTTGGAGGAGGTGGGTCCGGTCACCGGTACCGACACAGGGACCGACGACGGCCGCGCGGAGGAGACGACCGCCGAGCGCAATGCGCGCTTCGAGCGGGACGCCCTCGGTTTCCTCGACCAGATGTACTCGGCCGCGCTGCGCATGACGCGCAATCCCGCAGACGCCGAGGACCTGGTTCAGGAGACGTATGCGAAGGCGTACGGCTCCTTCCACCAGTTCCGCGAGGGGACGAACCTCAAGGCGTGGATGTACCGCATCCTCACCAACACGTTCATCAACTCGTACCGCAAGAAGCAGCGCGAACCCCAGCGCAGTGCCGCCGAGGAGATCGAGGACTGGCAGCTGGCGCGCGCCGAGTCGCACATGTCCACAGGTCTGCGCTCCGCCGAGTCGCAGGCGCTCGATCACCTGCCGGACTCGGACGTGAAGTCCGCGCTGCAGGCGATTCCCGAAGAGTTCCGCATCGCGGTCTATCTCGCCGATGTAGAGGGCTTTGCCTACAAGGAGATCGCGGACATCATGGGGACTCCTATCGGTACGGTGATGTCCCGACTGCACCGGGGCCGCCGCCAACTGCGCGGCATGCTGGAGGACTACGCCCGTGAACGCGGGCTCGTCCCGGCCGGCGCCGGAGAGTCGGACGATCGGAAAGGCTCGGGCTCATGAGCTGCGGAGAGCCGCACGAGACGGACTGCTCAGAGGTCCTCGATCATCTCTACGAGTTTCTCGACCATGAGATGCCCGACAGCGACTGCACCAAGTTCGAGGTGCACTTCGAGGAGTGCTCCCCGTGCCTGGAGAAGTACGGGCTGGAGCAGGCGGTGAAGAAGCTGGTCAAGCGCTGCTGCGGTCACGACGACGTGCCGGCCGACCTGCGCTCCAAGGTGATGGGCCGGATCGATCTGATCCGCTCCGGGCAGGCCGTGCCGGACCAGGACGTGGTGGCCGACCTGCCGACCGCCGCCACGGACTGACCGGCGGCCACCCCCGAGGACGGGGGCCTTTTCTGCACGCCGAGGGCGTGCCACGACTGTCGTGGCACGCCCTCACGCGTACTACCTGCCGACGCGTGCCCTTCACCCGAACGTGCTAATCGGGCTCAACCGTGCTCGACCGAGTGCCCAACTCGCTAGCGTGGCGCCTCCATTGACCTAGTTGGGGGGCGGGCAGGGCGGGTGAGGGGCACCGGGGGTGCGGCGCGCATGGTCATTCTGGCCGCCGCGGTCTGCGCTGTCCTCTGTGTGCGGCGCGCGCTGCCGCCCGGCAGTGCGGAGGTGCCCTGGGGCACCGTCGGTCTGCTCACCGGGCTCTATCTGGCCTGTGAACTGCCCGGACGCCACCCGTTCTTCGGCAGCTCCGTACCGATCAGTGCCGGATCGTTCTTTCCGCTGCTGCTCGCGGCGGCGTTCCTGCTGCCGCCCGCCGCCGCGGCGCTGGTCGCGATCCCCGGCTCACTCGCCGGCCGGGTGGAGAATGCGCCCGTCGCGGCCCGCCGCGTCTGGCGCACGGCCCAGCTGGTGATCACTGTCTGGGTGGCGTCGACCGTCCACGGCCTGCTCGGCGGCGGCGCCACGCTCGGCGGGCCCGACCCCGGCCTGCTGCCCGACTTCCCGTACGCCGTCCTGCCCGCCTGCGTCGCCGCGCTGGCCTTCAGTCTCGTCCTGACCGCCCTGGACGGCTCGATCCTGGCCGCGGCCGAACGGCTGCCCGTCAGGCGGGCCTGGAGCGGGCTGCTGCCGAGCTCGCTCGGACCACACCTGGTGCACGGGCTCGCCGGACTGATGATGGCCCTGCTGTGGCGCAGCTCGTACGGGCCGTTGTCGGCGCTCTTCGTCCTGCTGCCGATGTACATCTCCTGCTGGGTCTTCTCCCAGTACCACCGCCAGCAGGCCGCACACCGCGCCACCATCCGGGCCCTGGTGCAGGCCGTCGACATCAAGGACACATACACCCGGGGGCACAGCGAGCGCGTCGGGCGGGCCTCCGTGCTGATCGCCCGGGAGCTGGGCATGGCGGAGGACCGGCTCGAAGTGCTCCGGTTCGCCGGGATCCTGCACGACGTCGGCAAGCTCGGCGTGCCGACCCGGGTGCTGCGCAAGGACGGGCCGCTCACCCCGGAGGAACGGCGCGTGATCGAGCTGCACCCGGAGTACGGCCACGAGATCGTCCGGGGCATCGGCTTCCTGGGCGAGGCGCGGGCGGCGATCCTGCACCATCACGAGCGGCTCGACGGCAGCGGCTACCCCTACGGGCTGAGCGGCCGGGAGATTCCCGAGTTCGCACGGGTCGTCGCAGTGGCCGACGCGTTCGACGCGATGACGTCGACGCGGTCGTACCGCAGGGGACGGCCGGTGCCGGTGGCGGTGGAGGAGCTGAAGCGCTGTGCGGGGACGCAGTTCGATCCGCAGATGGTGCGGGCGCTGGCGCGGGCGGTGGAGCGGTGCGGGTGGGCTGCGGAGTCGGTGGCGGTGACGGCGGACGAGGCAGTTCCGTTGCCGGGTGCGGGTGCGGGTGCGGGTGCGGGTGCGCGCTCCGGGTTTGTCCGGCAGGCGTCTCGTCCTCGGCCGCCGGACGGGCTCGACGGTGCGGACGGGCTCGACGCTGCCGCGGAACGTCCCCGGTGACCGGCGCCGTCCCTGCCGTTCGTGGCGGTGCCGTTGCGCTCGCCCTCGGGGGGCTGGCCCACACTCTCTGGCACGGAGTTCATGAACCCTGGCATGCCCTTGCCTTCGGGGTGCTCATCACCGTCGGCGAACTCGCCCGCTGGGGTGCGCTGCCCGGGGAGCGGGAGCCCGCGCCGCTCGGGGCCGCCGGCGCGCTCGCGTACGCCCTGCTCGGCCGCAGTGGCGGGCAACCCACCACCCACGGGGTTTTTCAGGTCATCGCCGTTCTCGTCGCCGCGCAGCTCGTCGCCGCCGTGCCCCATGTGGCGCGCGGCAGCGGGCCCACCGCCGACCAGCTCGCCCGGCGGATCGTCACCGTCACGTTCGCCGCCGTGTGCTTCCAGCCGCTCTACAACTCCGGCCGGACCGCCGACTGGTTCGGCGACGGACCGTTCTTCGCGCTTTTCCTTCTCGTCCTGCTCGGGCTCACCGCCCTGTGCGATGCCGTGCTCGGCGCCCTGCTGCTGCGCTCCGGCGCCTTCCCCCATGGCTTCCGGAGCAGGGGAGGCACCTCCATCCCGTACGGACCGCTGCTCCGCGACGAGCTGCGCGCCCTCCTCGGCATCGGTTCGGCGGTCTGCGCGACCGGTGCGGTGATGGCGCTCGGGGTCGCGGTCGCCGGGCTGTGGGCGCTGCCCGTGCTCTGCGTACCTCTGCTGCTGACCCAGGTGTCGTTCCGCAGGTTCGTCGCCGTACGCACCACCTACCGGCAGACCATCGCCTCGCTCGCCCGGTCCACCGAGATCGCCGGCTACACCCCCCACGGGCATGCCCGCAGGGTGGCGGTCCTCTGTACGGCCGTCGGCCGGGAGCTGGGGCTCTCCGGGACCGAGCTCACCGTGCTGGAGTACGCCGCACTGATGCACGACATCGGTCAGCTCTCCCTCGTCGACCCGGTGCCCGACGGGGCGACCGCCCCGCTGCCCGCCGCGGAGCAGCGCCGGATCGCGCTGCTGGGCGGGGCTGTGGTCCGGCAGACCGGCGTGGACTCCGAGATCGCCGTCGTGGTGGAGCGGCAGGCCGACCCGTACCGCGAGCAGCCGCTGCCCGCCCGGATCGTCCGCGCCGTCAACGCATACGACGACCTCTGCGGGGAAGGTCTCAGCGGCCCGCTCGGTGCTCTGGAACGGCTCCGGCTCGGCACCGCCCACGACTACCAGCCGGAGGTGGTCGAATCGCTTGCCAAGGTCCTGGCCCGGGGCGGTCTGACCCCCGTCCCGCCTGGGTAACCCATGGGTAATGAGCGGGCGTCCTGCCAGGCATGGTTGGATGCGAAGGAGAGCGCAAGAACGAGGGTGTCCAGTCGGGACAGGCGGGAATCGTGAGGATCTTCGGGAAGGTACGGCATCGGCCCTCCGCCTCTTGGCGGCAGGCCACGGACCGCGCGTTCACGCTGATCGGCGACGGCCGGTACGAGGACGCGGGCGCACTGCTGACACGGGCGGCGGACCTGGAACCCTGGCTCTCCGAGTCATGGTTCAACCTGGCGCTGCTGCACAAATTCCGGCATGACTGGGAGCAGGCGAGAGCGGCCGGGCTGCGCGCCGTCGCGCTCCTCGACAAGGAGTCCGGCGCCCCCGACTGGTGGAACGTCGGGATCGCCGCCACCGCCCTGCAGGACTGGCCCCTGGCCCGCCGCGCTTGGCAGGCGTACGGCCTGAAGGTGCCCGGCGCCGGCCAGCACACCGCGGCGGCCAACAGTGAGCCGGTCGGTATGGAGCTGGGCAGCGCGGCCGTGCGGCTGTCGCCCGAGGGCGAGGCCGAGGTCGTCTGGGGCCGCAGGCTGGATCCGGCCCGGATGGAAGTGCTGTCGATCCCGCTGCCCTCCTCCGGGCGGCGCTGGGGCGAGGTCGTCCTCCACGACGGGGTGCCGCACGGCGAGCGGGTCACCGCGGCCGGGCCCTCGTACCCCGTGTTCGACGAGATCGAGCTCTGGGCGCCGTCCCCCGTACCCACCTGGGTGGTGCTCCTCGAAGCCGCCACGGAGGCGGACCGGGACGCTCTGGAGCAGCTGGCGTCCGATGCCGGGTTCGCCGCCGAGGACTGGTCGTCATCCGTACGGCTGCTCTGCCGGGCCTGTTCCGAGAGCCGGATGGAGAGCGACGAGGGTGACGGCGAGCATCTCGACCCGCACGACCACAGCGAGCCCGGCCATCCGGGTCCGCTCGGCCATCGCACCGCCGGAGACCTGTGGGTGCCGGAGCGCGAGTGCGGGATAGCGGCCCCGGCCGGGCTGGTGCGCGGGCTGCTGGACGGCTGGGTGGCGGACAGCCCGGACAGCCGTGAGTGGCGGGATCTCGAAGAAGTCTGCTGAGCCGTGCGTCTGCGGCCCGGCCGTAGGCGACTCCCCGCGATCGGGAGCCCGCTCCCTGCCGTGGGGGAGGCCGTTACGCTGTACGGGCATCGATTCGGGTTTTGAGGAAGGCGTACGGCGGACATGGCGCAGCAGGAGACGGACGAGCAGATCAGCGTCGACGACGAAGGCTTTGTCGTGGACACCGAGGACTGTGAGGCGCGTGAGGCGGCGTACCGCGAGCGCGGGACCTCCCGTCCGATCACGGTCGTGGGCAACCCGGTGCTGCACAAGGAGTGCAAGGACGTCACCGAGTTCGGTGACGAGCTGGGCCGGCTGATCGACGACATGTTCGCCAGCCAGCGGACGGCGGAGGGCGTGGGGCTGGCCGCCAACCAGATCGGCGTGGACCTCAAGGTCTTCGTCTACGACTGCCAGGACGACGACGGTGTCCGGCACGTGGGCGCCGTCTGCAACCCGGTGCTCGAAGAGCTGCCGCCGCAGGAGCGCATCCTCGACGACTCCAACGAGGGCTGCCTCTCCGTCCCGACCGCGTACGCCTCGCTGGCCCGCCCGGACTATGCGGTGGTGCGCGGCCAGGACGCCAAGGGCAACCCGGTCAGGATCCGCGGCAACGGCTACTTCGCGCGCTGCCTGCAGCACGAGACGGACCACCTGTACGGCTACCTGTACATCGACCGGCTCTCGAAGCGGGACCGCAAGGACGCGCTGCGGCAGATGGCGGAGAACACGCCGCGCTACGAGATCGTGCCGAACGACTAGTGCCCCTCCCGGCAGGCTTTGCCCCGTCGCGCCGCCCGGCACGCCCTCCCCCAAGGCCTTGAGGGCCAGGGGGGACCCCCTTCTGCGTCGGCCATAAGCCCTGGTGGCTCCTTCCCCAAGCTCTCGACTCCGTTCGAGCAGGGGAGACCTCATCCCGGGACGTCCGGCCGCCTTGCGATCGCACGCACCGGACGACGCTCCTCATGGGGCAAACACGGCCGGTCACGGCACCAGAACCTTCGGCGGGCCCGGTCCCGCCCCGCGTGCGGGGCCGGGCCCGTTTGCGTTCCTCCGCACTCCCGCTGATCCTCAACTGCCCTTTCTTCAAGCCTGGTTGACGCGCGTCGACCGTTCCGACAGGCTCTGCCTCCATACCTTCGTCGTGGTAGGGAGCCCCCCATGCTCAGACGTACCGCAAGACTCCTGCTCGGCCTTGTCATGACCATGGCTTTCACCTGGGGCGGGGCGGTGATCACCTCCGGCACCGCACAGGCCGACGGCTGCTACACCTGGACCCGCACCCTGTCCCCGGGCGCCACCGGCAACGACGTCGTCCAGCTCCAGATCCGAGTGGCCGGATACCCCGGCTACAACTCCGTACTCGCCATCGACGGCTCGTACGGCCCCGCCACCACCGCAGCCGTCACACGCTTCCAGGC
This sequence comes from Streptomyces sp. NBC_01669, assembly GCF_026339735.1. Taxonomy (GTDB): domain Bacteria; phylum Actinomycetota; class Actinomycetes; order Streptomycetales; family Streptomycetaceae; genus Streptomyces; species Streptomyces yanii. The sequence goes on along the minus strand of NZ_JAPEQG010000001.1, from coordinate 3,340,124 downwards.
CGCCTACGGCCTGGCCGCGGACGGCGTCGCCGGCCCGGCCACCCAGGCCAAGCTCTACGCACTCCAGGACGACGACTGCACGCCCATCCACTTCACGTACGCCGAACACAACACCTGCAACAGCACCTGGGCAGGTGGTGCCGTCGCGGCGGGCACGGCCAAGGCCAACGCCCTCAGCACGATGTGGAAGCTGGAGGCGCTGCGGCACGCCCTCGGTGACCAGTCCATCCGGGTCACCAGCGGCTTCCGCTCCACGGCCTGCAACAGCGCGGTCGGCGGCGCCTCGAACAGCCGCCATCTGTACGGGGATGCGGCCGATCTCGGAGCCGGGCCGCACGCCCTGTGCACCCTGGCCAAGGAAGCCCGTAACCATGGCTTCAACGGGATCCTCGGCCCGGGGTACCCGGACCACGGCGACCACGTCCACGTGAACCAGGGCCCCAGCCACTACTGGTCGGCGCCCAACTGCGGTATCTGACCCCGCACATGGAAGGGCCCCGCGCGCCGGCGATCAGGTGATCCGGCGGGCGGGGCCCCGTTCTGCGCGGCGTCAGGCGGATTGCACCGTCGGCCGGGGCGCCTCGGGCGGGTTGCGCCCTCGGCCGGGTCCGGTCAGGCGGCGCCCGCCATCAGCCGGGTCGCGCCCGTCGTCTGGACCGCGGCGCCGTCCGAAGCCCGCTCGGTCAGGTGCAGCTGCGAGATCGCGTTGCGCAGCGTCAGCGCACCCGCCCCGGTGTCCAGCTGCCAGCGTTGCGTGCGCGCCGTCGCCGAGCAGTTCCCGAGCGACAGCTCCGCCCCCACCTCCAGCGGCGCGCCCAGATACTTCTTGCCGCGCACCGCGTCCAGGCACTGACCGGTCTCCGTGGACCGCACCGTGTAGTAGCCGTCGGCGGTCGCCGTCAGCACCCAGGAAGCCGCGCTGCCCTTGACCAGGGACACACCCGCGTCCGCCCCGGGGGTGAGTGCCTTCGCGCCCGTGGCCAGCCGGTACGTACCGTCGGCGAGCGGCGTGCGGTCGGTGTTCTCCCAGCCCGGTGCGTGACCGATCCTCCGGGCCAGCGCCTCGAAACCGGCGTACGTCGGGCTCGGCTTCGGGCCGCCCCAGGTCGCCTGCGCCACGAATCGCAGCGGCATGAAGGTCTTCGCCTCGACCTCGTTCTCCGTCTCGGCCGCCGCGCTGTCCGGCCACAGGCTGATCTTCGCGCCGGTGAGGTCGGCTGCCCCCTGGGAAAGCGTCTGACCCTCGAAACGCAACGGCGTCCAGTCGCTCTCGTACAGCTTCTGCGTCTGCATCGTGAAGCCGCCGCGCACCAGGTAGAGCGAGTAGGCGGAGTTCATGACCGGCCGGCCCTCGGCCAGCAGCGAGGACGGCTGCTGGATGGAACCGCCGCCCAGCCAGTGCTCGACGGTGATGTCACGGTCCAGCGGGACGACGGTGTTCCTGCCGACGAGCCCGTCGTTCCAGATCCGGAGCGACCTGCCGTCCGCCTTCACATGCGCGTTGACCTGGTTGATGAAATCGGTGAAGAGATCGTCGGGAGTGGCCGACGCACCGAACTTCGCGGTCGCCGCGGCCTGCAGTTGCGGGTAGTTCGGATAGGAGGAGCCGATCATGTACTCGTCGGCGCCCATGTGCCAGTAGCGGCTGTCCCAGACCTTCAGCGCCTCGTCGACCATCGAGGTGTAGTACGCCAGTGCCTCGGGCCGGGAGATGTCGAGCCGGGGCGGGGAGGCGACGCCGCTGCGGTCCTTGAGCTGGAGCTCCGGGTGCTTCTCCAGGTAGGTGTCCATGTGGCCGGGGGAGTTGATCTCCGGCACGAGTTCGATGTGATACTTCCTGGCCATGGCGACCAGCGTGCGGACCTGCGCCTTGGTGTAGTAGCCCCAGAACGCGGACGCCGGATCGGTGTCGCTCTTGACCTTGGCCTCGATCCACAGCTGGTTGAGCTTCTGCGATGCCATGTCCTTCATCAGCCGCTCGAACCACTGCGTCGAGACGTTGATGTAGCAGGCGCAGACTCCGACTCCGCGCTCGCGGTACGCGGGCACATCGATCGCCGAACCGCGCGCGGCGCGGCCGTCGTCGTTCAGCAACTGGAGGACGGTCCGGCTCCCGTAGAACACACCGGTGGACGTCGCCGCGGTGACAGTGAGCCGGTCGCCCACGTCGAGACGGTAGCCCTCCGCGCCCAACTCGCCCTTCTGGGACGGGTCCTGGCGGAGCACGATGTCCCCGGAACGGGCCGCGCGACCCTGTGACACCGATGCCTTGCCGTTCAGTTCGCCGGAGAATCGGCCTGCGTCGGCGGCCGTACGACTGTCCCGCACCCCGTCCAGCACGATTCTGGCCCGGTCGGTGAGCGTGAACTCGCCCTGACCGCCCTGCCATTCGCGGAGTGCGGGCAGCACCTCGGGCGGGGCAGCGGCGGCCGAGCCGCCTTCGGCCGCCGCGCTCTGCCAGGGCAGCAGCGCGGCGGCGAGCGCAGTCACCACGGCTGCGATCGTCCTTCGTCTTGCCATCCGCATGTCCATGCGCCCGACCTTTGCGGGAAGCGGGGCCCGTGGTCCATGGACTGATGTGGAGAATGGTTGGACGAATGATCGGAGGTCAGGTCCGATGTGGATCAGGCGGCTTCGGAGACGGGTGTCGGGCCACGGAACGTGCGGCGGTAGGAATTCGGAGTGGTCCCCATGGACTTGACGAACTGATGACGCAACGCTGCGGCGTTTCCGAAACCGGTCCGGCCGGCGATCACATCCATCGTTTCATCGGAGGTCTCCAGCAAATGCTGTGCCAGCAGGACTCGTTGTCGTAGCAGCCAGCGGTACGGGGTGGTGCCCGTCTCCTGCTGGAAGCGGCGTGCGAAGGTGCGCGGCGACATGTGCGCCTGTGCGGCGAGCTGCTCGACGGTCATCTCCTGGTCGAGATGGCGCTCCATCCAGGCGAGCGTCCCGCCGACCGTGTCGCACGCGGTGCGTGGAAGCGGGCGCTTGATGTACTGCGCCTGGCCGCCGTCCCGGTGCGGCGGCACCACCATGCGGCGGGCGATGGCGTTGGCGACATCGGGGCCGTGCGCCTGACGGACCAGATGCAGACAGGCGTCGATCCCGGCGGCGGTGCCGGCCGAGGTGATGACCGGCCCCTCGTCCACGTACAGCACATCCGGCTCGACGACGGCCCGCGGGAAGCGGCGGGCCAGCTCGGCGGCGTGGCGCCAGTGGGTGGTGCAGCGGCGGCCGTCCAGCAGCCCGGCCGCGCCGAGGACGTACGCGCCGGAGCAGACACTCAGCACGCGCGCCCCGCGGTCCACCGTACGGCGCAGGGCGTCCAGGACCTCCTTGGGGTACTCCCGGTCCATGAAGTGGCTGCCGGCCGGTACGGCGACGAGGTCGGCCTCCTCCAGCCGGTCCAGCCCGTGCGGTGTGCTGATGGTGAATCCGGCATGGGTCTGCAGCACCGGGCCTTCCGCGGAGACCACCGCGAAGTCGTGGACCGGCAGGCCCTCGTCGCTGCGGTCGAGGCCGAACACCTCGCACAGCACGCCGAGTTCGAAGGGGTGGACCTCGTCGAGCAGGAGAGCGGCGACATTCTTCAGCATGACGTCAGTGTGGCAGCAATTCGATGCTGCATGGCAGTCCTGCCACTGCCAAAATGCGGCCGCACGGACGACAGTAGGGGCATGAACACATTCATGAACTTCCTGGCCATAGCCGCACTTTTCGCTCTCGTCCTGCTGCCCGCACTCATCGGGCTCGCACGGGAGCGCCGGATCGACCGTGAGCTGCGCGCCGCAGAGTACGAACGGCGGGCGGAGCCCCCGGAAACGGCAGGCGCCGCGCAGCCGGTCACGGCCACGCGGCGCCCGTATCCCAGAGTCGGGGTCAGGGTCTAGAAGTCGTCGTCGAAGGCGACCGAGCCCTCCACCGCCACCTGGTACGCCGACGGGCGGCGCTCGAAGAAGTTCGTCAGCTCCTGAACGCCCTGCAACTCCATGAACGAGAACGGGTTCTCGGAGCCGTACACGGCCGGGAAGCCGAGCCGGGTGAGCCGCTGGTCGGCGACGCACTGCAGGTACTCGCGCATCGACTCGGTGTTCATGCCCGGCAGCCCGTCGCCGCACAGGTCCCGGCCGAACTGCAGCTCCGCGTCGACGGCCTCCTTCAGCATGTCGGTGACCTGCTGCTGGAGAGCGTCGTCGAAGAGGTCGGGCTCCTCCTTGCGGACGGTGTCGACGACCTCGAACGCGAAGTTCATGTGCATCGTTTCGTCACGGAAGACCCAGTTGGTCCCCGTGGCGAGACCGTGCAGCAGACCGCGGGAGCGGAACCAGTAGACGTACGCGAACGCGCCGTAGAAGAACAGCCCCTCGATGCACGCCGCGAAGCAGATCAGGTTCAGCAGGAAGCGACGGCGGTCGGACTTCGTCTCCAGCCGCTCGATCTTCTCCACCGAGTCCATCCACTTGAAGCAGAACTGTGCCTTCTCGCGGATGGAGGGGATCTCCTCCACCGCGTCGAACGCGGCCGCGCGGTCGTCCGGGTCGGGCAGGTACGTGTCGAGCAGCGTCAGATAGAACTGGACGTGCACGGCCTCCTCGAAGAGCTGCCGCGACAGATACAGCCGCGCTTCCGGGGAGTTGATGTGCTTGTACAGGGTCAGTACGAGGTTGTTGGAGACGATCGAGTCGCCGGTCGCGAAGAACGCGACGAGCCGGCCGATCATGTGCTGCTCGGCGGGTGTCAGCTTGGCGAGATCGGCGACGTCGGAGTGGAGGTCGACCTCCTCGACCGTCCAGGTGTTCTTGATCGCGTCGCGGTAGCGCTCGTAGAAGTCCGGGTAGCGCATGGGCCGCAGGGTCAGTTCGAAGCCCGGGTCGAGCAGATTCTTGTCGGTTGAGCTCATTACTGGCAGGCCTCGCAGGACTCAGGGTTTTCGAGGGAACAGGCGATCGCGTCCGCGTCGGGAGCCGAAGCCTGCTGTACGGGAAGGGCAGCGGCGACCGTGGCCTGGCCGGACGCCGCCCGGGCGATCCGGGTGGCCGGGCGTGAGCGCAGGTAGTACGTCGTCTTCAGCCCCTGCTTCCAGGCGTAGGCGTACATCGAGGAGAGCTTGCCGATCGTCGGCGTCTCCAGGAACAGGTTCAGCGACTGGCTCTGGTCCAGGAACGGCGTACGCGCCGCCGCCATGTCGATCAGACCGCGCTGGGGGATCTCCCACGCCGTGCGGTACAGCGCTCGTACGTCCTCCGGGATCCAGGCGAAGCCCTGCACCGAGCCGCTCGCCTCGCGCAGCGCCTCGCGGGTCCGCGCGTCCCACACGCCCAGCTGCTTCAGCTCGTTCACCAGATAGGCGTTGACCTGGAGGAACTCACCGCTGAGGGTTTCGCGCTTGAAGAGGTTGGAGACCTGCGGCTCGATGCACTCGTACACCCCGGCGATCGAGGCGATCGTGGCGGTCGGCGCGATGGCGAGCAGCAGCGAGTTGCGCATGCCGGTCTGTGCGATACGGGCGCGCAGCGCCTCCCAGCGCTCCGGCCAGCTCAGCTCGGTGTCGTAGTGGTCGGGGTGCAGTACGCCGCGGGCGGCGCGCGTCTCGGACCAGGCGGGCAGCGGACCGGAACGCTCGGCGAGGTCGCAGGACGCCTCGTACGCGGCGAGCATGATCCGCTCGGAGATCTTCGTGGAGAGCGCGCGGGCCTCGGGGGAGTCGAACGGCAGCCGCAGCCGGAAGAAGACGTCCTGGAGCCCCATCGCGCCGAGCCCCACCGGACGCCAGCGGGCGTTGGAGCGGCCGGCCTGCTCGGTCGGGTAGAAGTTGATGTCGACGACCCGGTCGAGGAACGTCACGGCGGTACGGACGGTGGCGTCCAGCCGCTCCCAGTCGATGTCGCCGTCGGCCACGAACGAACCGAGGTTGACCGAACCGAGGTTGCAGACCGCGGTCTCGCCGTCGTCGGTGACTTCGAGGATCTCGGTGCACAGGTTCGACGAGTGGACGACGCGACCCGGCTCGGCCGTCTGATTGGCCGTCCGGTTGGAGGCGTCCTTGAACGTCATCCAGCCCTGACCGGTCTGCGCGAGCGTCCGCATCATCCGGCCGTACAGCTCACGCGCGGGCATCGACTTGCGAGCCAGGCCCTTGGCCTCGGCGGCCCGGTACGCGGCGTCGAACTCGTCGCCCCACAGGTCGACCAGCTCCGGCACGTCGGCGGGGGAGAACAGCGACCAGTCGCCGTCCGTGTCGACCCGGCGCATGAACTCGTCCGGGATCCAGTGCGCCAGGTTGAGGTTGTGCGTACGCCGCTGGTCCTCGCCCGTGTTGTCGCGCAGCTCCAGGAATTCCTCGATGTCCGCGTGCCACGTCTCCAGGTAGACGGCGGCGGCGCCCTTGCGGCGGCCGCCCTGGTTCACTGCGGCGACCGAGGCGTCGAGCGTCTTCAGGAACGGCACGATGCCGCTGGAGTGCCCGTTGGTGCCGCGGATCAGCGAGCCGCGGGCGCGGATCCGGGAGTACGACAGGCCGATGCCGCCCGCGTGCTTGGAGAGCCGCGCCACCTGGTGGTAGCGGTCGTAGATCGAGTCGAGCTCGTCGAGCGGCGAGTCCAGCAGATAGCAGGAGGACATCTGCGGGTGCCGGGTGCCGGAGTTGAAGAGTGTGGGGGAGGAGGGGAGGTAGTCGAGGCGGCTCATCAGGCCGTACAGGGAGGCGACCTCGTCCAGTGCGCGTACCGACTCGTCCTCGGCGAGACCGGCGGCGACGCGCAGCATGAAGTGCTGCGGCGTCTCGATGACCTGGCGGGTGAGCGGGTGGCGCAGCAGATAGCGGCTGTGCAGCGTCCGCAGCCCGAAGTAGCCGAACCGGTCGTCGGCGCCGTCGGCGAGGGACTGCTCGACCAGCGCGTCGAGCCGGGCCGCGTGGAGTGCCACGAACGCGGCCGTGCGGTCCGCGATCAGACCCTCGCGGTGGCCGACGGCGACCGAGGCGGAGAACGACAGCGCGCCCTGACCGGCCGCCTCGTCCGCGATGGTGCGGGTCAGGAGGCGGGCGGCGAGCCGGGAGTACGCGGGGTCCTCGGCGATCAGACCCGCGGCGGCCTCGGTGGCCAGTGCGCGCAACTCCGCCTCGTCCGACGCGGCGTTGCGGCCGCGCAGCGCGGCGGCGGCGACGCGGCCGGGGTCGGTGTCGGGCAGATCGGCAGTGAGGTCGGTCAGGGTCCGCAGCAGTGCGGTCCCGGGTCCGTCGTTCGTGGTTCCCGCGGACTCGGCGACTGAAGCCGGATCGGCTGGCGCGATGGTCACGTGGTGCTCTCCCTCGCTCGGCTCGGGGCCGGCGGGGGAGCGGGGCAGCCGCGCGGAGGCATGCCCGAAGAGGGAGGGCAGCACTGCGTGCGGCGTCCACCGGCCCATCCGCGAGGCCCGGACGTCTGGGCGTCCGGATCGGTCGAGCCGGACGCGCTGTCGGCAGGTCCTCGGACTATCAGGGTGCGCAAAAGGGCACCGAATACACCGTTGCGGGACAGTTCCGGATTCGCACCGGATTTCCCTGCGGCGACAGCGAGCACGAGCATACATGTGGGGGCCGCCCGATGAGGCAGCCCCCACATGTTGTGTCACATCAGTTCAGAGGCTCAGGCTGTAGGTGAGCAGCGAGAGGCCCTCGATGGGATCCCAGTCCCGTTCCGGCGTGCGTACGAAGCCGAGTCGATGGTAGATCCGGTGGGCGCCGAGCATGGCCGGCTGGGTGGACAGGACGAGCCGCGCGACGCCCTCGGTCGCCCTTGCCCGGTCGATACAGGCCCGCACGAGCGCCTCGCCCGCCCCGTGGCCGCGTGCCTCCCGTGCGACCGCGAGCATCCGGAACTCGGCCTCGTCGGGGCCGGCGATGTCGGCCCACGGGTTGCCGGGCGGTGCGTACGTGACTCCGCCGAGGAGCGTGCCGTCGGCACGGACGGCGACGAGCACGTCGGCCTCGGCGACGCGACGGGGCACGTCCCGGAGCGTTTCGAGATACGGGTCGTCGGCGCCGAAGTCGAGCAGGCCGTCGTCGAGGTAGGCGTGGGCGGTGATCTGCCCGAGGGTGGTGTGTTCCGCCGGGGCGATCGGGCGGATCGAAAGGTCCATGCCGGGAGTGTGCCGTACGGGTGGGATGGCGCCGGACGGGCTGGGTGCAGCCCGTCCGGCAAGGCAACCGGGGCCTGTCTTTCGGATCGCGCCGGATCGGGGGGAGAGGACCTGGTGCCCCTTCCGGCAAGCTTTGCCCCGTCGCGCCGCCCGGCACGCCCGCGGGCAAACATTGCCGGTCACGGCACTAGCCGGCGGACGGGCTCGCGTCGGGTGACGGGCTCGACTCGGGCCTGGCCGACGGGAGTTCCACCCGGACGCCCGGGTCGCCCGCGTCCGCCGTGTAGTCCGCCGGGGAGGTCTCGTCGACGCCCGCCGGGGCCTTCACCGCGTTCAGGACGAACGTCAGCACCACGGTCACCACGGCGTTCAGCACGAACGCCGTCAGACCGATGTAGCCGATCTCGCCGATCCCCGGGATCTCCTTCGAGGATCCGCCGAAGTGCGCCTGGGTCGGGCTCGCCACTCCGTACGCGGCGAGCGTGCCGTACACCATGCCGACCGCCCAGCCCGCGAGCAGCGCCCAGCGGTGGAACCACCGGGTGAACAGGCCGCCGACCAGCGCCGGGAACGTCTGCAGGATCCAGATCCCGCCGAGCAGCTGGAAGTTGATCGCGACCGTCTTGTCCATGGTGAGGACGAAGACGAGCGCACCGACCTTCACCAGCAGCGACACCAGCTTGGAGACCTTCGTCTCCTGGGCCGGGGTCGCGTCGGGCTTCAGGAAGTCCTTGTAGATGTTCCGGGTGAAGAGGTTTGCCGCGGCGATCGACATGATCGCGGCGGGCACCAGCGCGCCGATGCCGATCGCGGCGAACGCCACACCGGCGAACCAGTCGGGGAACATGTTCTCGAACAGCTGCGGGATCGCCAACTGTCCGTTCTCCACCTTGACTCCGGCGGCGATCGCCATGAAGCCGAGCAACGCCAGCAGGCCCAGCATCAGCGAGTACAGTGGCAGGATCGTGGTGTTCCGCCGGATCACCTCACGGCTGCGGCTGGAGAGCGTCGCCGTGATCGAGTGCGGGTACATGAACAGGGCGAGCGCCGACCCCAGGGCCAGGGTCGCGTAACCCCATTGGCCGGGATCGGCCGGTGCGAGGGCGCCGCGCGGTTTGCCGGTTGCGGGGTTGGTCTGCGAGAACGCGTCGCCCGCCTTGGCGAAGATGTCGTCGAAGCCGCCCAGCTTGATCGGGATGTAGATGATTGCCACCGCGATGACCAGGTAGATCAGCCCGTCCTTGACGAACGCGATCAGCGCGGGGGCACGCAGCCCGGAGGAGTACGTGTACGCGGCGAGCACCGCGAACGCGATCAGCAACGGCAGGTCCTTGACGAACCAGTTGGTGTTCTCGCCGCCGCCGACGCCCATCACGTCCAGCACCGCCTGGATGCCGACGAGCTGAAGCGCGATGTACGGCATCGTCGCGAGGATGCCGGTGACGGCGACCGCCAGCGACAGACCCTTCGATCCGAAGCGACCGCGGACGAAGTCCGAGGTGGTGACGTACCCGTGCTTGTGCGACACCGACCACAGCCGCGGCAGGAAGGTGAAGATCAGCGGGTACACGAGGATGGTGTACGGGACCGCGAAGAAGCCGGCCGCTCCCGCTGCGTAGATCGCGGCGGGTACGGCGACGAAGGTGTACGCGGTGTACAGGTCGCCGCCGAGCAGGAACCAGGTGACCCAGGTGCCGAACGACCTGCCGCCCAGGCCCCATTCGTCGAGACTGGCCTCGTTCTCGGCCTTGCGCCAGCGCGCGGCCATGAAGCCGATGACCGTGACGGCCAGGAAGAAGAAGATGAAGACGCCGAGCGCGACGCCGTTCACGCCGTCCTTCATGCCGACGCACCCCCCTTGCGGGCGCGCTGGTCATGCTGCCAGAGCTTGTACGCGACCATCGTGAGCGCCGTGGAGATCAGCACCCAGACCATCTGGTACCAGTAGAAGAACGGGATGCCGATGAAGGTGGGGTCCACCTTCGCGTACGAACCCACCCAGAGCATCGCCACGAACGGGGCGACGAGGCAGAGGGCGATGACCACTCTCACGGGTGTGACTGTCGGTGGTTTCGCGCCTGTTTCTTCAGTCATGCGGCGACTCCGTCCCCTCGCTGATCACCTGTTGTAATGCGCAGGCAATCTAGGGGAGAGTTCCGGCCACAGTCACCCCCTGTCCGCATTGCGGTCCGGCAACGGTGTCACGAAGCCGCCAGGGGAGTCCTGCCCGAGGACCGACTCCTGATGCTCTGTCCGGGTCTGAACAGTTTGTTCGGTCAGGAGCCGGTCCACGGCCTCAGTCGGTCGGCCGCTTCAGACGCGCCACGAACTTGTAACGGTCACCGCGGTACACCGACCGCACCCACTCGACCGGTTCGCCCTGTCCGTCCAGGGAGTGACGGGACAGCATGAGCATCGGCAGGCCCACGTCCGTACCGAGCAGACCGGCTTCGCGCGGGGTGGCGAGCGAGGTCTCGATCGTCTCCTCGGCCTCGGCGAGCCGTACGTCGTACACCTCGGCCAGCGCCGTGTAGAGCGAGGTGTACTTCACCAGTGAACGACGCAGCGCGGGAAAGCGTTTGGCCGAAAGGTGCGTGGTCTCGATGGCCATCGGTTCACCGCTGGCCAGGCGGAGCCGCTCGATCCGCAGCACCCGGCCGCCGGTGGTGATGTCGAGCAGCCCGGCGAGGGTGTCGTCGGCCGTGACATATCCGATGTCCAGTAGTTGAGATGTCGGTTCCAGGCCCTGGGCGCGCATGTCCTCGGTGTACGAGGTGAGCTGCAGGGCCTGGGAGACCTTCGGCTTGGCCACGAACGTGCCCTTGCCCTGGATGCGCTCCAGCCGGCCCTCGACGACCAGCTCCTGGAGCGCCTGGCGCACGGTCGTGCGTGAGGTGTCGAACTCGGCGGCCAGGGTCCGCTCCGGCGGCACCGGGGTGCCTGGCGGCATGGTGTCCGTCATGTCGAGGAGGTGGCGCTTCAGCCGGTAGTACTTCGGGACCCGCGCGGTGCGCGTGCCCACGCCCGTCTCGTTCTCCGTACTGCCGCCCTCGGCACTCATGGCCCGCCTTCCCGACTGCTGCGTTGCTGCCGTCACCTGCTCCTCCGTCTGTCGCGGCTCACATGGTGGCACGGTCCGGTCACGGCTCGTCGCCCTCCCTCAGGTGTCGGTCCTATAACGGACGCGAGTGCACTTCTTATACACCCTTGACACCCCTAAAGGTCTAGGCCAAGCTCCGGCTACTGGTCTAAACCATTAAAGACCAGGTCCCAGCCCCACGGGCAGTACCCGTCGTATTCAATTGTGCGACGGACGGCGATCTCGGGTGGTGGGGGGAATTCTCTTGCATCCCTGAGGAGGGTGTCGTGAAGCGCGGACTCATCGCGGCCATTGGTGTGGTGGCTCTCTTGGCCGGTGCCACTGCCTGTGGCTCGGACGACAAGACCGACAGCAGCAGCAAGAAGACCGGGCCCGACAGCTACAAGGGCCAGACGCTGACCGTCTGGGCCATGGACGGCTCCACGCCTCCCGGCTGGACCAAGGACCTCACCGCCGCCTTCAAGAAGAAGACCGGCGCCACGCTGAAGTTCCAGACCCAGAAGTGGGACGGCATTCAGCAGAAGATCACCACGGCTCTCTCCGAGTCGACCCCGCCGGACGTCATCGAGGTCGGCAACACCCAGACCCCGGCCTACGCGGCCACCGGGGGCCTCGCCGACCTGAGCGACCTCAAGCAGGAGATCGGCGGCGACTGGGTCGACGCGCTCAACAAGTCCTCCGTCTTCGACGGCAAGCAGTACGCCGCCCCGTGGTACTTCGCCAACCGCGTCGTCATCTACAACAAGAAGGTCTGGGCCGACGCCGGCATCACGGACACCCCGAAGACGCGCGACGAGTTCTTCAAGGACCTCGACGCCATCAAGAAGAAGGGCAAGGCCGAGCCGATCTACATGCCCGGCCAGAACTGGTACTTCTTCGACGGCCTGACCATCGGCCAGGGCGCGGACCTCGTGAAGAAGGAAGGCGACAAGTACGTCTCCAACCTCTCCGACCCCAAGGTCGCCGCGGCCATGGAGCTCTACAAGAAGTACCAGTCCTACTCCAAGGCCCCCAAGGACAAGGACGAGGCCACCCCGCAGCAGGCCGAGGTCTTCGCCAAGGGCAAGGTCGGTGCCTTCATCGGCATGGGCTGGGAGGCCGGCACGGCCATCGCGGCCAACAAGAAGATCGAGGGCGACATCGGCTACTTCACCATCCCGGGTGAGACCGCCGACAAGCCCGAGGGAGTCTTCCTCGGTGGCTCCAACTTCGCGGTCGCCGCGGGCAGCAAGAAGCAGGACCTCGCCAAGGAGTTCCTGAAGCTCGCCCTGTCCGACCAGTTCGAGGGCCAGCTGGCCAAGGAGAACGGCGTCATCCCGAACAAGGAGTCGCTCAACTCCAACCTGACCGGCAACGGCGCCGCCGCGGCCCCGGCCGCCGCCGGTGGTGGCACCACCCCGCTCATCCCCGAGTGGGCCGCTGTCGAGAACGCGCCGAACCCGATCAAGAGCTACATGACCGCGGTTCTGAACGGTAAGTCCCCGGCCGACGCCGCCAAGGCGGTCGAGGCGGAGATCAACAAGCGTCTCTCGCAGAAGAGCTGACCGCACGCGCCGGGGGGCGGGCATCTGCCGCCCCCCGGCGCTCCCGCGTGACTCGACCGTACGGCCCAAGAAGAGATGGCGAGCATGTCAGTGCAGACCGAAAAAGTGGACTCGGTCCCGGCAGCCGGCGTCCGCAAGAATGACGCCCCTCCCGGCGGCCCCGCCGCATCGAGCACGGAGCGGGCCGGTGGATCCGCCCCCTACCTCCTCCTCCTGCCCGCACTGCTCGCCACAGCGGTGCTCCTGGGCTACCCGCTGGTCAAGAACGGCATGCTGTCGTTCCAGAACCTCAACCCGCGCCAGCTGATCCTCCACCTGACCGAGTGGAACGGCGTCGACAACTACAAGGAAGTCCTCGGCAGCTCGGACTTCTGGAGGGTCGTCGAGCGGTCGGTCCTCTTCACCGCCGCCAACGTCGTCCTGATCATGCTGCTCGGGATGCTGGTCGGCCTGCTGCTCGCGCGGCTGGGCAAGAAGATGCGACTGCTGCTCATGCTGGGCCTGGTGCTCGCCTGGGCCATGCCGATGATCGCGGCGACCACGGTCTACCAGTGGCTGTTCGCCCAGCGGTTCGGTGTCGTCAACTACGTCCTCGACAGCCTCGGCTGGCACTCGATGGCCGACTTCAACTGGACGAGCAGTCAGTTCTCCACCTTCTCGCTGGTCACCCTGGTGATCGTCTGGCAGTCCATCCCGTTCGTGGCGATCAACCTGTACGCCGCGTCGACGACGATCCCCAAGGAGCTGTACGAGGCCGCCTCGCTCGACGGAGCCGGCTCCTGGAAGAGCTTCACCTCGGTGACGCTCCCGTTCCTCAAGCCGTTCCTGCTGGCCACGACGTTCCTCGAAGTCATCTGGGTCTTCAAGTCCTTCGCCCAGCTCTTCGCGATCAACGGCGGCGGCCCGGACCGGCTCACCGAGACCCTGCCCGTCTACGCGTTCGTCGAAGGCGTCGGCAACCAGCACTTCGGCATGGGTGCGGCCATCTCGTTCCTGACGATCATTGTCCTGCTGGCGATGACCGGTTACTACCTGCGCACCGTACTCAAGCAAGAGGAGGACGAGCTGTGAGGCGCTCACTGTTCGGCCGGATCTGGCCCAACCTGACGGCTGTCGTCCTCTTCATAGGCTTCGCCTTCCCCGTCTACTGGATGTTCAGCACGGCGTTCAAGCCGACCGGCGACATCATCACCGACACCCCGGTGTGGTTCCCCACGGACATCACCCTCGGGCACTTCAAGAAGGCCATCGCGGCCGACCACTTCTGGACCCTGGTCGGCAACTCGTTCACGGTGACGATCCTCTCCGTGGCCGCCTCGCTGGTGATCGCGCTGCTGGCGTCCTTCGCGATGGCGCGTATGCGCTTCAAGGGCCGCCGCGGCATCCTGCTGACGTTCATGATCGCGCAGATGGCGCCGTGGGAAGTCATGGTCATCGCGATCTACATGCTGGTCCGCGATGCGGACATGCTGAACAGCCTGGTCCCGCTGACGGTCTTCTACATGATGATGGTCCTGCCCTTCACCGTCCTGACGCTGCGCGGCTACGTCGCCGCTGTGCCCAAGGAACTGGAGGAGTCCGCCATGGTCGACGGCTGCACCCGCCCGCAGGCGTTCAGAAGGGTGATCCTGCCGCTGCTCGGCCCCGGTCTGATGGCGACCTCGCTCTTCGGATTCATCACCGCCTGGAACGAGTTCCCGCTCGTCCTCATCCTCAACAAGGACATCGAGTCCCAGACCCTGCCGCTCTGGCTCTCGCAGTTCCAGACCGCGTTCGGTGACGACTGGGGGGCGACCATGGCTGCCTCCTCGCTCTTCGCGATCCCGATCCTGATCCTCTTCATCTACTTGCAGCGCAAGGCCGTCAGCGGTCTTACCGACGGCGCCGTGAAGGGATAACGCCGCGTCATGACCACGCTCACCTCCACCACGGACACCGTCACGCGCGACGCCCTGGCCGTCCTGCAGCCGGGGTTCGCCGGCACCACCGCGCCGGACTGGCTGCTGCGCCGAGTCGGCGAGGGACTCTCCTCCGTCGGTCTGTTCGGCCGCAACATCGAGACGCCGGAGCAGCTCTCCGCGCTCACCGCCCAGCTCCGGGCCGAGCGGGACGACGTACTCGTCGCGATCGACGAGGAGGGCGGTGACGTCACCCGGCTCGAGGTGCGTCATGGCTCGTCCTTCCCCGGCAACCTCGCACTCGGCGCCGTCGACGACCTGGGGCTGACCCGTGCGGTCGCCCAGGAGCTCGGCCGCCGGCTCGCCGAGTGCGGCGTCAACCTCAACTGGGCGCCGTCCGCCGACGTCAACTCGAACCCGGGCAACCCGGTCATCGGCGTACGGTCCTTCGGAGCCGACCCGCACCTCGTTGCCCGGCACACCGCCGCGTACGTCGAGGGACTCCAGGCCGCCGGGGTCGCCGCCTGCACCAAGCACTTCCCGGGGCACGGTGACACCGCGGTCGACTCGCACCACGCGCTGCCCCGCATCGATGTGGACCTCGACACCCTGCACGCCCGTGAGCTGGTGCCCTTCCGGGCGGCGATCGCGGCGGGTTCCAAATCGGTGATGAGCGCGCATATTCTGCTTCCCGCGCTCGACCCCGACCGCCCGGCGACGCTGAGCCCGCAGATCCTCACCGGTCTGCTGCGCGAGGAACTGGGTTACGACGGGCTGATCGTCACCGACGGCATGGAGATGCAGGCCATTTCCTCGACGTACGGGATCGAGCGCGGTTCCGTCCTCGCGATCGCCGCGGGCGCCGACGCGATCTGTGTCGGCGGCGGGCTGGACGACGAGGACACCGTGCTGCGGCTGCGCGACGCGCTGGTCGCGGCGGTACGGACCGGCGAACTGCCCGAGGAACGGCTGGCCGACGCGGCGGCACGGGTACGTGCCCTCGCGTCCTGGACGCGGCGGGCGAGGGGGGTTGTCCCGGAGCCGGGCGCGGCAACGCAGGAGGGGACCGCGCCCGGCACCGGTATCGCTTCCGACGTCGGCCTGGTGGCCGCCCGTCGTGCGGTGCAGGTGTCCGGCACGGCCGAACCACTGACCGAGCCGGCGTACGTCGCCGCGTTCACTCCGGTCGCGAACATTGCGGTCGGCGACGAGACCCCGTGGGGCATCGCGGCCGAACTGGCCCGGATCCTGCCGGGCACCGGCACCGACACCTACAACAGCGAGACCGAGGCCCCCGTGACAGCGGTCCTGGACGCCGCGGGGGACCGCCGCATCGTCGCGGTCGTCCGCGACGCCCACCGTCACCCGTGGATGACGGACGCCGTGGACGCCCTGATCGCCGAGCGCCCCGACACGGTGGTCGTCGAAATGGGAGTTCCGCAGGAGTCCCCGAGAGGCGCGCTGTACGTAGCCACCCACGGCGCAGCCCGAGTCTGCGGCCAGGCAGCAGCAGAGGCCATCACGGGTTCAGCCGGCCCGTCCGGAGCCTGACACGGGAACGGTCCGCACGCCGTCAGGGGTTCCGACCCCGGTCCGGCGATCGAGGACGACGCGCCCGCCGGTCGCGCAACCGGCGCATGAAAGTGCCGGGACACCCCACGCGGTGTCCCGGCCCTTTCGAGCCCTCAGAGCCTGTCCGGCCGATCTTCGTGGGCCCGCGACGTCCGGCACGGCGCCTCGCCGCGTTGTCTTCAGTCGCCCACGTACGCCCAGTACGAGGACGATCATCCGCCGTGCGATCGCACGCACCGGACGCCGCTCCTCATGGGGCAAACATGGCCGGTCACGGCACTAGATCCCCTGCCACCGCGGCTTCGCCGCATACGTGGCCCGGAAGTAGTCCGCCAGCTTCAGCTTCGACGCCGCGGCCTCGTCCACGACCACCGTCGCATGCGGATGCAGCTGCAGGGCCGACGCCGGTACGAACGACGCCACCGGCCCCTCGACCGTCAGCGCCACCGCCTCGGCCTTGCCCTCGCCCGTCGCCAGCAGGATCGGGTGGCGGGACTCCAGGATCGTGCCGATGCCCTGCGTGATGACGTGGTGCGGCACCTGGCTGATGTCGTTGTCGAAGAAGCGCGCGTTGTCGACCCGGGTCTGCTCGGTCAGCGTCTTGATCCGGGTACGGGACGCCAGCGAGGAGCACGGCTCGTTGAAGCCGATGTGCCCGTCCGTGCCGATCCCGAGCAGCTGCAGGTCCACTCCGCCCGCCGTGGCAAGCGCCTGGTCGTACGCCTCGCAGGCGGCCTGGACGTCCTCGGCGGAGCCGTCCGGACCCATGAAGGACTCCTCGGACAGTCCGAGCGGCTCGACGACCTCGCGCAGCACCACCGAACGGTACGACTCGGGGTGGCCGGCCGGCAGTCCGACGTACTCGTCGAGCTGGCAGATGCGCGCACGCGAGGCGTCCACCTCGCCGGAGCGCACCTTGGCCGCCAGCGCCTGGTAGATGGGCAGCGGGGTCGAGCCGGTGGCAACGCCGAGAAGGGCGTCGGGCTTGCGGCTCAGCAGGGCGCCGATGGCTCCCGCGATGAGTTCGCCGCCTGCCTTGGCGTCCGGGACGATGACAACTTCCACGCGGGGCCTGCCGATCTGAAGAGTCGCGATATGTGGTATAGACCAATCTAAGGCTAATCTAGCAGAGCCTGGCAACCCGCAGGTGACGTCCGGCTTCCCTTCGTGCGCTGTCCGGCCGCAGCCCGCTGGCGGCGCTCCCGCACCCCGTGGTCGACTTGGTCGAACGGCGCTCCGGACGCACCGAAACACGCCTGGGAGGCACCCGACATGTCCGCCACGTCTTCGGCCGGTCAGGGCGAGCAGCCGGGCCGGATCATGTCCGGCGAGATGGCCGAGCAGCCCGGGGTGCTGCGCCGCATCCTCGACCGGGGCGCCCCCTGATCCGCGCGGTGGCCACCGAGATCGCGGCGAAGAAGCCGCGCTTCGTCCTCCTCACCGCCCGGGGCACGTCGGACAACGCCGCGCTCTACGCGAAGTACCTGCTGGAGATCCGGCTCGGGCTGCCCTGCGGTCTGGCCTCGATGTCGACCACCACCGCGTACGGCGCGAAGCCGGACCTGCGGGACGTCCTCGTCATCACGGTCAGCCAGTCCGGCGGCTCGCCCGACCTGGTGGCGTCCACCGGAGCGGCCCGCGAGGCCGGTGCACTCACCCTGGCCGTCACCAACAACCCGGACTCGCCGCTCGCCGCCGTCTCCGAGTACCACATCGACATCCTGGCGGGCCCGGAGAAGGCCCTCCCGGCCACGAAGACCTACACCGCCTCCCTGCTGTCCCTCTATCTCTTCGTCGAGGGCCTGCGCGGCGGTGACGGCGGCGCCGCCGCGATCCTGCCGGAACTGGCGGAGGCGATCCTGGCCCGCAAGGACGAGGTCAAGGCCCTGGCCGCGCGCTACCGTTTCGCCGAGCGCATGGTCATCACCTCGCGCGGCTACGGCTACCCGACGGCCAAGGAAGCCGCTCTGAAGCTGATGGAGACGAGCTGCATCCCCGCTCTCTCCTACTCGGGCGCGGATCTGCTGCACGGCCCGCTCGCCATGGTCGACAACATCTCCCCGGTGATCGCAGTCGTCACGGACGGCCGGGGCGGCGAGGCCCTCCAGCCGGTCCTGGACCGGCTGCGCGGCCGCGGCGCGGACCTCTTCGTGGTCGGCCCCAAGGCCCAGGTGGAGGCGGCGTCCGCGGGATTCGTACTGCCGACGGCCGGGGTCGCCGAGGAGGTCCAGCCGATCCTGGAGATCCTGCCGCTGCAGATGCTGGCGTACGAGGTGACGATCGCCCGCGGCCAGGACCCGGACGCGCCCCGTGCCCTGGCCAAGGTCACCGAGACCCGCTGACCGCGCCGGTCTCCGGTGGGAGAGGTCCGCAGAAAGACCCGCGGGCCGCGGCGCCGGGACGGGACCCTCAGCCCGTCCGGCACCGCAGCCCGGAGTTGCTCGGCCGGCGGTGTGCGGTGCCCCCGGCCGGGGGAGGTACCGGCGCAGTCAGGGCAGAGAGCGCGGGTACCTCGATCCACTCTCCTGTGCGGGGAGAGCGGAAGCTCTGTCTTGAGCATTGTGGACTAGACCATTCTTGTCTGTCCATCCATCGGAGCACGCCAATTTCCGGCCCCTGTCCCCTTACACGTACGGGCAGGCCGCTCGGTTCGGAACCGGCGCGTATCCACAGGTACGCTCGCACACGTGCCCTCCATGAACGACCTCGTCCGCCAGCACACAGCCCTCGGCGACACCGACCTCGAGTGGCTGCATCTGCTGGTCTCGGAGTGGCAGCTGCTCTCCGACCTGTCCTTCGCCGACCTCGTCCTGTGGGTGCCCACCCGCGACGGGACCCGCTATGTGTCCGTCGCCCAGATGCGGCCCAACACGGGACCCACCTCGTACCAGGACGACATGGTCGGCCATCTGGTGCCGCGCGGCCGCCGCCCGCTGCTGGACGCGGCGCTCGACGAGGGCCGGATCGTCCGCGAGGGCGACCCGGAGTGGCGCGAGGAGGTGCCGGTACGGGTCGAGTCGATCCCCGTACGCCGTGAGGGCCGGGTTCTGGGCGTCATCGCCCGCAACACGAATCTCCTGACCGTCCGTACCCCGTCCCGGCTGGAGCTCACCTATCTGCAGTCGGCCTCCGACCTGGCCCAGATGATCGCCGCGGGGTCCTTCCCGTTCCCGGGCCAGCAGGTCGACATGGATGCCTCGCCGCGCGTCGGTGACGGACTGATCAGGCTCGATGCCGACGGTGTCGTCCAGTACGCCAGCCCCAACGGCCTCTCCGCGTACCACCGCCTCGGTCTCGCCTCCGACCTCGTCGGACACCACCTCGGCCGGACCACCGCCGAACTCGCCCCCTCCCGCGGCCCGGTGGACGAGGCCCTGGTCAAACTGGCGAGCGGTTACGCGCCCCGCGAGTTCGAGGTCGAATGCGCGGGCGGCGTGATTCAGCTCCGGGCGATCCCGCTCAAGCCCAAGGGGGTCAGGATCGGCTCCCTGGTCCTCCTCCGTGACGTCACCGAACTGCGTCGCCGCGAGCGCGAGTTGATCACGAAGGACGCCACCATCCGGGAGATCCACCACCGGGTGAAGAACAACCTTCAGACGGTGGCCGCCCTGTTGCGTCTGCAGGCCCGCCGGATGGAGTCCGCGCAGGGCCGCGAAGCCCTCAACGAGGCGGTACGGCGCGTCGGTTCGATCGCCATCGTTCATGAGACGCTGTCCCAGAATCTGGACGAGCGGGTCGAGTTCGACGAGATCGCCGACCGGGTCATCGCGATGGTCGCCGAGATCTCCCCGGGCCGGGTCACCTGCCGACGTACGGGACGGTTCGGCATCCTCGATGCGGAAGTGGCCACTCCGCTTGCCATGGTGCTCACCGAGGTGCTGCAGAACGCCCTGGAACACGCGTTCACCGTCGGCCAGACCGGCACGGTCGAGGTCTCGGCGGTGCGCGGCGGCTCATCAGCCGAGGCGCGATTGCTGATCACCGTCCAGGACGACGGGTGCGGGCTGCCCGAGGGGTTCGACCCGCAGCGGGCCGGCAACCTGGGGCTGCAGATCGTACGGACGCTGGTGGAGGGCGAGTTGAGCGGATCGTTCGGCATGGTCCCGGCCCCCGAGCGCGGCACCCAGGTGGTCCTCGACATTCCGGTCCGCGCGGAGAAGTGACCGGGCCGCCGCCGGGGCACACCCGACGGACGGCACGAACGGGAATGCGCAAAGCAGTGGGCCCGGACCGTTGATCACGGTCCGGGCCCACTGCTTCATGCATGCGCTTTTGGGGTACTGCGCGCTGCGACTCGGGGGGCGGGTTCGTGCGTACGCTCTGTACGCGCCGCCTGACTGAGGCTCGTAGCGGTGGCGTCGAATCAGGCGCTGGCGTTACGCGCCCGGTTGCGAGCGGCGCGGCGCTTCATTGCGCGGCGCTCGTCCTCGCTGAGGCCACCCCAGACGCCGGAGTCCTGGCCGGACTCGAGCGCCCACTGCAGGCACTGCTCCATGACGGGGCAGCGACGGCAGACGGCCTTGGCTTCCTCGATCTGCAGCAGCGCAGGACCGGTGTTGCCGATGGGGAAGAACAGCTCGGGGTCTTCCTCACGACAAACGGCGTTGTGACGCCAGTCCATGGCTGCTACCTCTCCTTGGTATTACATATACGGTGCTTGTGAATGTGAACGCTTTCACGAATCCCCCCGCAGGTGACGGGCCGACGCCCAGATGAACTGGTTGTGGTCCTGTGCAAGTGAGGAGGGGTTCTGGCTCTCAGTGGAGGCCGTTGTTGCGGGCCGTCCCGATCGCCATGTAGAGATTCGCAAACCTCGGCGGCGGATACAACCCCTTCCGGAAACTTTTTTTTGATTCCTCGGTGTCGGCTAGGTCACAGCCGTACTTCCATGGGGTGGAGGCCAGTCCAAACGTTCGAGTTAAAGGACTTTGAGCCCTTCCGCTCACACAATCACACGCAGTGCACGGCGTACGCCTGTGAACGTCACACTCGTGCGCAGGCCCAGGTGGTCACCGTCCATCTGGAAGGGCAGCGGGGCCTTTGAATGCAAGGTGAAGTCCGTGAGGTCATGGAGTGAAACCGCGTGCTTGCCGTGCGGGCCCTTCTCGGGGCTCGAGGTGAGCAGCTGGGTGCCGTACCGGGCGACCGCCGGAGTGGAGAGGCGCTTCAGGCCGAGGACATCCAGGGCCGTGTCGAACGACGCCTTCGGGGACGCGTACATCGGGCGGTTCCCCAGGTAGGTCCAGGGGGCTGTGTTCGAAATTATGGAGAGCGCGAGATCGGTGACCGGGTCCTGGCCGGGGACGTCCAGCGTGATCACCCCGTGCCGCCGGTGCGGCTCCTCCAGGAACTGCCGGACCACCTGGCGCACGTACAGCGCATGTGTGGACCGCTTCCCGCGTTCGCGCTTCTGTTCGACGCGACCGACCACGCCCGCGTCGAATCCGAGGCCGGCGCAGAACGTGAACCAGCGTTCGGGGACCGATTCGTCCTCGGTGCCCGGCGTGCCGGCCGCAAGCCCCAGGCCGACCGTGCGTTCGGTCCGGTTGGCGAGCGCGTCCAGGATGGCGCCGGTCGCCTCCACCGCGTCGTTCGGCAGGCCGAGTGCGCGCGCGAAGACATTGGTGGAGCCGCCGGGGACCACGGCCAGGCTCGGCAGGTTGTCGATGTCGGGACCGCGGTGCAGCAGACCGTTCACGACCTCGTTGACCGTGCCGTCGCCGCCGAGGGCGACGACGAGATCGATGGTGTCCGAGTCCGCGGCCCGCCGTCCCAGGTCCCGGGCATGCCCCCGGTACTCCGTGGTCACCGCCTCCAGCTTCATCTCGCTGGCGAGCGCGTGGATGAGCACGTCACGGGTACGCGCACTGGTGGTGGTAGCAGCTGGATTGACCACGAGGAGTGCGCGCATGGCCGCCAGACTACCTACCGTGCGGTACCCGTCTGAAGTCCCGCCCCCTGCCCTTCACGGTCGGTGACGGCACGGCTGCGAGGGGCTCGGACGCGGCACCCCGGCCCGGACCCCGGCTTCGCTTTCAGCGGGCCGGGATGTCAACCTGCAAGGGTGAGTACTCAGCAGAACACGCCGTCCTCGTCGCCCATGGCCGAGCCGACGAAGCCGGCCAGGATCACTCTCGTGGCCGGGCTCAATGCCCTCGAAGGGGCGGCGCTCGCCCTCGGCGGGATCTACATGCTGGTCATGGGGCTGCTCGGTCGGCCCGAGAGCCCGCAGCAGGCGGAGATGGGCGGGCTCACTCTGATCGCCCTGGGCCTGATCCCGCTGATCGCGTCCCGCGGACTGGTGCGGCGGCGCAGCTGGAGCCGCGGCCCGGCGCTCATCACGCAGATCATCGCGCTGCCGGTGGCCTGGACGCTGCTGCGGTCGCACGGCGCGCTGATCCCGGCCGGGATCGTCCTCGCCGCGGTTTCACTGACGGCGCTTTTCCAGCTGGCCAGGCCGGCGACCCGGGAAGCGCTCGGCATCCGGGGACCGGGCGCGTCGCCGGAGGCGTGACCTGGCGGCGCAGCACGTCCGCAGCCGGGCGCGGCAGCGCACCCCACAGCCGGTGAACCACAGCGCCCGCAGAGCGTCCGGCTACTCCTCGACGAGCAGCCGCTCGCGCAGCTGCGCCAGCGTGC
Source organism: Streptomyces sp. NBC_01669 (assembly GCF_026339735.1). Taxonomy (GTDB): domain Bacteria; phylum Actinomycetota; class Actinomycetes; order Streptomycetales; family Streptomycetaceae; genus Streptomyces; species Streptomyces yanii. The sequence continues at coordinate 3,317,250 of NZ_JAPEQG010000001.1, read as the reverse complement.
GCGCCAGCAGACGCGAGACGTGCATCTGCGAGATGCCGACCTCCTGCGCGATCTGCGACTGGGTCATGTTGCCGAAGAACCGGAGCAGCAGGATGCGCTTCTCCCGGGGCGGCAGGTCCTCCAGCAGCGGCTTCAGTGACTCCCGGTACTCGACGCCCTCCAGCGCCTCGTCCTCCGAGCCCAGCGTGTCCGCCACCGCCGGGGACTCGTCGTCCGTGTCCGGCACGTCGAGCGACAGCGTGCTGTACGCATTGGCCGATTCCAGGCCCTCCAGGACCTCTTCCTCGGAGATGCCCAGCCGCTCCGCCAGCTCGTGCACCGTGGGCGACCGGCCGTGCTGCTGGGAGAGCTCGGCGGTGGCCGTGGTGAGCGAGAGGCGCAGCTCCTGCAGCCGGCGCGGCACCCGGACCGCCCAGCCCTTGTCGCGGAAGTGGCGCTTGATCTCGCCGACGACGGTCGGCGTGGCGTACGTCGAGAACTCGACGCCCCGGTCCGGGTCGAACCGGTCCACCGACTTGATCAGGCCGATGGTGGCGACCTGGGTCAAATCGTCCAGCGGCTCGCCGCGGTTGCGGAATCGGCGGGCCAGATGCTCCACGAGCGGGAGATGCATCCGCACCAGCCGGTTGCGCAGCTCGGCCTTCTCCGGCGAGCCGTCGGGGAGTTCCCGCAGCTCGTAGAAGAGTGCCCGCGCCCCGCTGCGGTCGTGTGGATCGTGGTGCCCGTGCTCGCTCATCTGGCCGTCCCGCTCCGCCTGCGACTGCTCCACCGCGACCGTACGGACCACCGGCCCGTCCGCCCCGTCCACCGGATGGGGCATGGCCTGCTGCTCCGGGATGTCTGCTGCTCGCACCACCCCTGGTCGGATCGTCTCGTCTCGCACAGGACCGTCCCCGTTCCCGTTGCTCACGCCGGCCCGGGTCCCGCGCCGCGCTGCTTGTACAGGCTGATGCTGACCGTACGGTCATCGGCGACCGTGGAGTCGACCTTGCCGGCCAGCGCGGAGAGCACTGTCCAGGCGAAGGTGTCGCGCTCCGGGGCCCGGCCGTCCGTCGTCGGGGCGGCCACCGTCACCTCAAGGGAATCGTCGACGAGCCGGAACACGCAGCTGAGGACGGAGCCCGGCACGGCCTGCTGAAGCAGGATCGCGCAGGCCTCGTCGACCGCGATACGAAGATCCTCGATCTCGTCGAGAGTGAAGTCCAAGCGCGCTGCGAGACCGGCCGTGGCCGTACGCAGCACCGACAGGTAGGCACCCGCAGCGGGCAGCCGGACTTCCACGAAGTCCTGATTCCCGGGCTCGCCTGCGATCTGGGACACCCTCACCTCCAAGGTGGCACAAACTCATTCGAGGTTCCGGGAGGGCGCCCCGGAGCCATGCGGTACGTCTTCGGTTCTTGGTCCGGCGACGCTATCGCGATCCATGATGCCGTGTCGCCGGAACCCCATCCCATGACTGTGACTCATGGTAAACCCATGAGCACACACAGTGGCTAGAGGTCTGCGGCGGTCAATTGCGAAGAACCGGCGCCGGTTTGACGTACCCAGCCATCACACGATCGAACCGTCCTCGAAGCACCAGCGCCAGCTCTCTCCCGCCTCGAAGCTTCGCATGATCGGGTGGCCGGTCTCCTTGAAGTGTCCCGTCGCGTGCTGCAGGGGCGACGAGTCGCAGCAGCCGACATGGCCGCAGACCAGGCAGAGCCGCAGTTGCACGGGGTGGGTGCCCGCGGCAAGACATTCGGGACATGTCTCGCTGAGCGGGACAGGCTCGGGGCGGGGCAGTTCGGGAACGTGCAGGCACTCACTCATGATTGTCAGGTTACGACGGATGCGAGGACCGTGAGATGGATGTATTGCCGCTGGTGGCACTGGTCGCGGCCAGTGCCGCGATCGCGGGCGCGGCAAGGCGCACCCCGGTACCGGCCCCGCTGCTGCTGGTCGCCGCGGGGCTGCTCGCCTCCTATCTGCCCGGGGTGCCGGCCTACACCCTGGACGCGCACATCGTGCTGCCGCTGCTGCTGCCGCCCCTGCTCTACACGGCTGCGGTCGACAGCTCGTACCTCGATCTGCGGGCCAATGTCCGGCCGATCGCCCTGCTCTCCGTCGGCTACGTCCTCTTCGCGACCTTCGCGGTCGGCTGGCTGGCGTACTGGCTCGTGCCCGACCTGCCGCTGACCGCCGCGCTGGTGCTGGGCGCCGTCATCGCGCCGCCGGACGCCGTCACGGCGGCCGCCATCGCCCGCCGGGTCGGGCTGCCCAGCCGGGTCACGACGATCCTGCAGGGCGAGTCCCTGGTGAACGATGCGACGGCGATCACCGCCTACAAGGTGGTGCTGGCCGCCGCCGTCGGCGAGGGCGTCAGCTGGGGCGCCGGGATCGGCGAGTTCCTCGTCGCGGCGGTCGGCGGTGTCGGGGTCGGCCTGGTGCTGATGGTGCCGCTGCACTGGCTCCGCACGCACCTCAAGGAAGCCCTGCTGCAGAACACCCTGTCGCTGCTGATCCCCTTCGTGGCGTACGCGGCGGCGGAACGCGTGCACGCCTCCGGAGTGCTCGCCGTGGTCGTCGTGGCGCTCTATCTGGGGCACCGCTCCTGGCAGGTCGACTTCGCGACCCGGCTCCAGGAGGCGGCCGTGTGGAAGATGGTCGCGTTCATTCTGGAGTCGGCGGTCTTCGCGCTGATCGGACTACAGCTGCCCTTCGTGCTGAAGGGGCTCGGCACCTATGCCGTCACGGAGGCTCTTCGGTACGCGGTTGCCGTCTTCCTCGCCGTCGTCGTGGTCCGCTTCATCTGGGTGTACCCGGCCACGTATCTGCCGCGGTGGCTGTCGAGACGGATCAGGGAGCGCGAGCCCGAGACCAACTGGACCGCGCCCCTGATCGTCGGCTGGGCCGGGATGCGCGGCGTCGTCTCGCTCGCCATCGCCTTCTCCATCCCGCTGGTGATGACCTCCGGGGAAGCCTTCCCGGCCCGCAACCTGGTGCTCTTCCTGACCTTCACGACGGTCATCGGCACGCTGGTCATCCAGGGGCTCACCCTGCCTCTCCTGGTGCGCGTCCTGAAGCTCCCCGGGCGCGACGCGCAGGCCGAGACCCTGGCCGAGGCACAGGCCCAGAGCGAGGCGTCCGCGGCCGCCGAGGCGCGCCTGGAAGAGCTCCTCCAGGATCCGCGCAACTGCCTGCCCGGACCGCTCACCGACCGGCTCCGCGCCGTCCTGGAGCGCCGCCGCAACGCCGTGTGGGAGAGGCTCGGCGCCTCCAATCCGCTGACCGGGGAGTCGGCGGACGACACCTACCGGAGGCTGGCCGGCGAAATGATCGAGGCCGAGCGCACCGTCTTCGTCCGGCTGCGGGACGAGCGCCGGATCGACGACGAGATGCTGCGGAACCTGCTGCGGCGGCTGGACCTGGAGGAGGCGGCGGCCTACCGGGAGGAGTCCGGCACCCCCCAGGGCTGACCCGTGACGACAGCGGCGACCGTGGTGCCCGGAGCGAACGCGCCCTCCTCGGCGAGTGTCGTCAGTCCATAGAGCAATTTGGCGACATAGAGCCGCTCGACGGGCAGCCCGTGCCGGTCCTCGAAGTCGTCGGCGAAGGCGTGCAGCTCCGGTGTCGTCCGGGCGTAGCCGCCGAAGGCGAAGCGCTCGTCCAGCGACCACGCCCCGGCCGGGCCGCCGAACGCCTCCCGCTGCAGCTCCCGTACCGCGTCCCCCAGGAAGCCGCCGCGCAGCACCGGGATGCCGAGTGCCCGCTGACCGGGTGCGAGGCCCGCGGCAAGACCGGCGAGGGTGCCACCGGTGCCGCACGCCACCGCGATCACATCGGCCCGGCCGTGCAGCTCCCGCCCCAGCGCTGTGCAGCCCTGTGCGGCCAGGGCGTTGCTGCCGCCCTCCGGGACGACGACGCACTCCCCGCAGTCGCTCAGCAGCCCCGCCAGGACCGCTGGATCGGCCTTCGCGCGGTACGTGGCGCGGTCCACGAAGCGCAGACGCATGCCGTCCGCCGCGCACTGCGCCAGCGACGGGTTGAGCGGGCGGCCGGCCAGTTCGTCGCCGCGCACGACGCCGACGGTCGGGAAGCCGAGCAGCCGGCCGGCGGCGGCGGTGGCGCGCAGGTGGTTGGAGTACGCACCGCCGAAGGTCAGCACGGTGCGCCCGGCGGCGGCCGCCAGGTTGGGGGAGAGTTTGCGCCACTTGTTGCCCGGCAGATCGGGGTGGATCAGATCGTCGCGTTTGAGCAGCAGCCGCACGCCGTGCCGGGCGAAGTGCTCGTCCTCGGCCGGTTGCAGGGGTGACGGGAGCACCGGCTGCAGCCGGGAGAGGGCGGGCGGGTCGGAGGGCATGCGCCCATTGTCGCCCGGCGGCCCGGTGACCTCGGGCGGGGGCGGGCTACTTCAGCCGGTCGCGGATCCCGGCGCGCATGGAGTCCGTCGTGAAGCCGCGCGGATCGACCTTGCCGGGCTGCCACTCCCTGTGCCCGATGACGGACCGGGAGGTCCAGCCGTGGTGGCGGCAGATGGCGGCGGCGGCCTTCTCGACGGCGTCCAGTTGGACGTCGGGCCAGGGGTCCTTGCCGTCGCGGTGGTTCTCGCACTCGAAGCCGTAGAAGTGCCTGTTCCCGTCGGTGTTGGCCTCGTTGTCGGCCGGCAGGCGCTTCTCGGCGACGACGGCGCGCAGGACGTCGTCGTCACCGAATCCGGCGTGGTTGGTGCGGCCGTAGCCGACCAGACGGATCCGGCCGTCCTTGGCGATCACGCCGTGGCAGAGCGGTCCGGGAAGCTCCGCGTAGCCGTCACGGCAGATGCGGACCGTGGGCGCATGGGGGAGCGATCCTTACAGCGCTTGTACCGGAGCGCAGGGCTCGGGGCCGTTCCCGGGCCCTGCGTTCGGGCGGTGTGCGAGCCGATCCGGTCAGTTCCGCGAGCACCCGCGGCGGTTCAGCCCTGGGCGAGCCACAGGTCGGGGCCGAACACCTCGTAGTGGATGTCGGCCGCCGGGACACCCTTGGCCAGCAGCTGGGTGCGCACGGCCCGCATGAAGGGCAGCGGACCGCAGAGGTACGCGTGCGTGCCGGGCCGGACCGGGATGCTGCCCAGGTCGACCAGACCGGTGCGGTCGGCCGGGTGGCCGGGCTCCGGGTTCTCGTACCAGAAGTGTGCTGCGCCGTCCGGGAGCTTGGCGGTGAGCTGCGCATGGTCGGTGCGCAGGGCGTGGTCGGCGGGGGAGCGGTCGCCGTGCACGACGGTGACCGGGGCCCGGTGGCCGGTCGCCGCAAGGTGCTCCAGCATCGACAGCATCGGGGTGCAGCCGATGCCCGCGGAGGCGAGCAGCAGAGGGGCGTCGACGGCGTCGATGACCAGATCGCCGTACGGGGCGGAGACACGCAGCCGGTCACCGGCCCGGGTGGCGGCGTGCAGGTGCGTCGAGACCTCGCCGTCGGGCGATCCGTCGCCGTGCACCCGCTTGACGGTGATCGAGTGCAGCCGGGAGCCGGGACCGCCGGAAAGGCTGTACTGCCGTATCTGCCGGGCCCCATCGGGCAGTTCCACCTGCACGGAGACGTACTGGCCGGGCCGGAAGGCGGGGGCGGGCGCGTCGTCGGCCGGGCGAAGCTGGAAGGTGGCGACGTCGTCGTTCTCCTCGATCCTCGCGACCACCTCCCACTCGCGCCAGACGTCACCGGCGACGAGGCCCCGCTGGGCGTAGAGCCGGTCCTCGATGGCGATCAGGGCGTTGGCCATCAGCCAGTAGACCTCGTCCCAGGCGGCCGCGACCTCCGGTGTGACCGCGTCACCGAGCACCTCGGCGATGGCGGCGAAGAGATGGGTGTGCACCACCTCGTACTGTGCGGCGGTCACGCCGAGCGAGGCGTGCTTGTGGGCGATGCGGCTGAGCATCACGTCGGGACGGGTGTCCGGGTGCTCGACCAGCTGGGTCGCGAACGCGGCGATGGACCCGGCGAGTGCCTGGCGCTGGGCGCCGGAGGCCTGGTTGCCGCGGTTGAAGAGGTCGCGCAGCAGCTCGGGGTGGGCGTCGAAGAGTTTCCGGTAGAAGAGATCGGCGATGTCCCCGATGGCTGCGCCGACGGCGGGGAGGGTGGCACGGACGGTGGCGGTCGACGACTCGGAGAGCATCGGGCGGACTCCTCAGGGTGAATTGGTATCTGAGATTCTTATTTTTGGGCAGAGGTGAGGCCGGGCTGTACCCGGCGGGGGATTCAGTCGGCGGGACGGCTGCTGCTGATGCCGATCAGCAGGGGGCCGGTGGGGGAGGTGACGAGTTCGGCGACGGTGATCGGGTCGAGCGAGGCGTAGAAGGCCTCCTCCGCGAGGCGCAGAGCGCCGCGCAGCCGGCAGGCCGAGCGCAGCGGGCAGGGGGTGCTGCCCTCGCACTCGACGACATCGCCGGGCCCTTCGAGCTCGCGGACGAGTCCGCCGATCGATGCGGACCGGCCGGCTCCGGTGAGGGCGAGCCCGCCGCCGCGGCCGCGGCGCGCCTCGATCAGGCCGAGGTGCTGGAGCCGGGCGACCACCTTCGCGGTGTGGGTGTACGGCACCTGCATGGTCGCCGCCACCTCCCGGGTGGTCGGCGGATCCTCGTTCTCCACGACGGCGAGGCGCATCAGTACGCGCAGCGCCACGTCGGTGAATTTCGTCAGCCGCATGACCGTCACGTTAGATAATTGGCATCGAGGATGCAAGTTATCCGGCTCCAGGGGTATCGCTGAGCGGCGTGCCCAGCCCAAAGCCCGATTAGTCACACTCTTTTGTGTAATGGCGTGCCGTGTCCCCATGCTGAAAGGCTTTTCACGCAGGTCAGCCGATGATCGAGAGGACGTCAGATGTCCGTTGGTGAAGAGGTTCAGAGCGCGCAGGTACCGCCGCAGCAGAGTCTGGGCACGGCGGCGGCGCGGAACCTCGCGACGACCACCAAGTCCGCTCCGCAGATGCAGGAGATCACCTCGCGGTGGCTGCTGCGCATGCTCCCCTGGGTGCAGGTGCAGGGCGGCACGTACCGGGTGAACCGCCGGCTGAGCTACTCGGCCGGAGACGGCCGGGTGACCTTCGTGCAGACCGGCGACCGGGTCACGGTGATCCCCGCGGAACTCGGCGAGCTGCCCGCGCTGCGGGACTTCGCCGACGAGGAGGTGCTCGCGGAGCTGGCCCGCCGGTGCGAACAGCGCGAGATCGCCGCGGGACAGGTGATCGCCGCGTCCGGGGAGTCGGCGGACCGGGTCTTCCTGCTGGCGCACGGCAAGGTCGAGAAGGTCGGCACCGGTCCGTACGGCGACGAGACCGTGCTCGGGGTGCACGCCGACGGGGCGTACTTCGGCGACCACGCGCTGATCGAGGGCGACGCCGTCTGGGAGTACACCGCACGTGCCGTCACGGCGTGCACGGTACTCACGCTGAGGCGGGCGGACGTGCTCAACCTCGCCGAGCGGGCGGACTCGCTCCGCACGCATCTCGCCGGGCTGCTCAACATCCCCCACCAGCGCACCAACAAGTACGGCGAGGCGGAGATCGACCTCTCCGCGGGCCATGTCGGCGAGGCCGTCGTCCCGCACACGTTCGTGGACTACGAATCGGCCCCTCGTGAGTACGAGTTGAGCGTCGCCCAGACCGTGCTGAAGGTCCACAGCCGGGTCGCCGACCTCTACAACCAGCCGATGAACCAGACCGAGCAGCAGTTGCGGCTCACGGTCGAGGCGCTCCGCGAGCGCCAGGAGCACGAGCTGATCAACAACCGAGAGTTCGGGCTGCTCAACAACTGCGACTACGGGCAGCGCCTCCAGCCGCACGACGGGGTGCCCGGCCCCGACGACATGGACGAACTGCTTTCGCGCCGCCGCGGCTCGAAGCTCTTCCTCGCGCACCCGCGGGCCATCGCCGCCTTCGGCCGCGAGTGCAGCAAGCGCGGACTGGTGCCGGAGAGTGCGGAGATCGGCGGACACCATGTGCCCGCCTGGCGCGGGGTGCCCATCTTCCCGTCCAACAAGATCCCGGTCACCGACGCCCGCACCACGTCGATCATCTGCATGCGAACGGGCGAGGCCGAGCAGGGGGTCATCGGACTGCAGCAGACCGGCATCCCGGACGAGATCGAGCCGAGCCTCTCGGTCCGGTTCATGGGCATCGACGAGCAGGCGATCATCTCGTACCTCGTGACGGCGTACTACTCGGCGGCCGTCCTGGTGCCCGACGCCCTGGGCGTCCTGGAGAACGTCGAGGTCAGCCGCTGGCGCTGACGGTCAGCTGGCCCGGACCGGACCGTCAGGATCCGGCCCCGGCCCGTGACGGCCCCGGCCCGGGGTGCGCCCGACCGGGGTGCCCCGCCGCGATGCCCCCGTGGAATCCACCCACTCACCGAGTCCATCCCTGCCCCGGGTCCGGGTTGCTCCGGACCCGGGTGCTCACCGAAACCACCCACGCCCCCCGGTCCGGGGGTGCGCCTGACCGGGGTGCCCCGAGCCGGCGTACCCCGGTCAGGGGGGTGCCCCAGGGGGAGCCTGTGACCATGATCAGTACGGACGCCGCCACCGAGGGCAACGAGGCCGCGGCGCTCCTGGAATGCGCGCGGAACCTCGTGGACCCACAACTGCGGTCCGCAGTCGAATCGTTGCCCGGATCCATCCGGCGCGTGGCGATGTACCACTTCGGCTGGGAGCACGCCGACGGCTCCGCGGCCGGCGGGCAGGCCGGCAAGGCGATCAGGCCCGCGCTCGTCCTTGCCGCGACCAGGGCGGTGGGCGGCGACCCCGAGCGGGCGGTGCGGGCAGCCGTGGCCGTGGAGCTGGTCCACAACTTCAGCCTCCTGCACGACGATGTCATCGACGAGGACCGGACCCGCAGGCACCGCCCCACGGCCTGGACGGTCTTCGGTGTCCCGGCCGCCGTCATCGCGGGCGACGCCATGCTCTCCCTCGCCCACCGGCTGCTCGCCGAGGACACCCGTCCGGCGTCGGCGCGCGCCTCGGCCCGGCTCGCCGGCTGCGTCATCGAGCTGTGTGCGGGTCAGCAGGCGGACTGCTCCTTCGAGGAGCGCGGCCCCGACGAGGTCTCGTTGGACGAGTGCCTTGCCATGGCCACAGCCAAGACCGGCGCCCTGCTCGGCTGCGCCTGCGCGCTCGGCGCGCTGTATGCGGGGGTGGAGGAGCGGGCGGTCGGCGCGATGGACGGCTTCGGCCGGGAGGCGGGCCTCGCCTTCCAGCTCATCGACGACCTGATCGGCATCTGGGGGGACCCGATGCAGACCGGGAAGCCGGTCGGGGCGGATCTCGCCGCCCACAAGAAGTCCCTGCCGGTGGTCGCCGCACTGACCTCCCACACCCCGGCCGCGGCCGAACTCGCCGGGCTCTACCGGGGCTCCATGAACACGCCCGACGAGGTGAGCCGCGCCGCCGATGCCGTCGACCGGGCCGGCGGCCGGGACTGGGCACAGGCCTGCGCGGGGGACCGGATGGCCCGCGCCGTCCACCATCTGTCCCGGGCGGTACCCGACCTGACCGCGGCGGGCGACCTGCTGGCCCTGGCGGAGTTCGTCACCCGCCGGACGCACTGACCGGAGAGAGGGGGAGTGGGGACCGGCCCGGCTCCCGCCGGACTCGTACGGCTTCAACTCTAAGATCCTGTACGTAGGTTGAGGTCGCGCGAGTTCATGGGCGAGTGAGGGTGGGAGCCGGGCATGGGCGTACGGATACGGCAGGCGGACGAGGCGGACCGGGAGCAGGTCGTCCGGCTCCTCGACGAGGCGTTCCACGACGACCCGGTCAGCAGCTGGGTCTTCCCGGACGAGACGCACCGCCGGGCCGTTCACGGAAAGTTCCTCGGCGTCTTCGTCGATGTCACGCTCGCCGAAGGCCGTATCGATGTGCTGGAGGACGGAACGGCCGTGGCGTTGTGGCTGCCGGTGCCCGCCGGTGAACCCACGGAGGAGGACCCCACCCCTGCGCTGATGCGGGCGACCGCGGACCCCGACAACGAGCGGACCGAGTTGGTCGGGAAGCTGACGGGCGCGATCCATCCGCACGACCGGGCCCATGAGTACCTGCTTTTGATCGGGGTGTCCCCGGAACGCCAGGGGGAGGGGATCGGGGCGGCCCTGATGGCCGAGGTGCTGGAGCGCTGCGACCGCGACGGCGTTCCCGCCTATCTGGAGGCGAGCAGCGCGCGCAGCCGCCGGCTCTACGAGCGGCTCGGGTTCACCTTCATGGGCACGACCGTGGATCTTCCGGACGGCCCGGCGATGTGGCCCATGTGGCGCGAACCGCAGGCGGGCTGAGCCCGCGCGCACGCAAGCGGAGGGCGGCAGGGGGACGCCGGCGGGCACGGGCTACAGTCCCTGCCCATGACAGACGAGTCATGGGCAGGCTGGTACCGGGACCGCCAGGGTTCCGACGCCATCATCCTCACCACCGACGGACAGCAACTCCGCATCCGGATCCGGGGCGTCGATTTCGAGGGCGAGAGCTTCGACGACCTCGGACCGGTCTCCGGCACGCCGCCGGAGAGCGGCATGTTCGCCCTGGCGGACGGCGCGCTCACCGACTGCGTGCTGGAGTGGGACCTGCCGCTGCCGGTGATCTCGGACGGCACGGTTCATCAGGCCACCCTCAGCTGCCTGCTGTCGCTGCGCCGCCCCGACGCCGATCTCCATCTGGAGCTGCACTTCGGCGGCGCGGTCTACGGTTCGCGCCGGGCCGAGTGCGACTTCGCCACCGCGCTCGCCACGATCCAGCGCATCCTGCCACCCGGAGTCCGTCTGCAGACCTGCATCGCCTGCGCGTTCTCGGACTACTTCCCGGCGCCCGGCCGTGGACTGTCCGGTGGCCTCGCCTGCTTCCGGGGTGCGAAGGACGCGTACCGGGGGGCGGCGGGCGAGGACGATGTCATCGGTCTGTGGGACCGGCGGACCGGATTCGTCCAGGAGATCTGGAGCTGCCGTGAGTTCGAGGCGCGCCCGGCGGAGGGCGCGGGCACCGGACACCGAGGCGCGTTCCCCCTCGAACACGCCTGACCACTCTCTCGCCCGACAGCATGTCGCGCGACGCGCTGTGCCCCGTACCGGATGAACCCCGGTGCGGGGCACCGCGCTTTACCAGACCCTCATTGTTCTACTAGCATGCGAACAAGGAGGTTTTAATGAACCGGAAGAATGTCGGCCGTGCGACCCTCGTCGCCCTGCCGTTCCTGCTCGCGCTCATCGTCGATCTGGCGCTCTTGGCCGCGTTCCGTGACCGGCTGCCCGGACAGTTGGCCAGCCACTTCGAGGCCGGCGGGCAGGCGAACGGCCATGCGGGCCGGACGTCGTACGTCCTCGTCACCGTCGTCCTGCTCGTGGTGACCGGCGCCTTGTGGGCCACCATGGTGGCGAAGGGGAACTTCTCCGGCCGGGCCTACCGCCTGCTGGTCGCCGGGGGATACGCCTTCGCCGGATTCTTCGGCTACCTGATGGCCGCCGTGCTGATCGTGAACCTGGATGCCGGTGAAGGCGCGCCAGGTGTGTCGTTCCCGATGTGGCAGCCGGCCGCCGCACTCGGCGTCGGCGCGCTCGCCGCCGGTCTCGGATTCGTGCTGGCCGCACTGGGCCCCGTACCGCAGCAGCCGGACCGCTCCGCGGAGGCCATGGGCGGCGAACGCATTGTGCTTGCCGACGGGGAGGTCGCCGGATGGGCGCGCAGCGCCGACAGCTGGTGGCTGCCGCTCGTCGCGCTCGGACTCCTCGTCCTCGGAGTCGTCCTCTTCTTCGTCGGCAACTGGTCCGCCGCTGTGTTGCTGCTGATCGTCGGGGTGCTGCCGGCAAGCTTCGCCCGGCCGTACGTGAGCGTGGACCGGCGGGGCATCACCGTCTCCGGGATGCTGCCCTGGCCGCGCATCCGGGTGCCGCTCGACCGCATCGAGGCGGCGACCAGCCGGGACATCAACGCCCTTGCGGAGTACGGCGGCTGGGGCTATCGCATCCGGCCCGGACGGACCGGGGTCATGATCCGATCGGGCGAAGGGATCGTGGTGAGGCTGGCCGGCGGGCGGGACTTCGCGGTGACCGTCGACGACTCCGCGACCGGTGCCGCGCTCCTCAACACCCTGGTCGACCGGCGCCGGGCGGGGCACTGACCATGCTCTTCCGGGTCGATCCCACCTCCACCGTGCCGCTCGGCGACCAGATCGCGGCCTGCGTCCGCCGGGCCGTCGCCGACGGAGCAGTGGTCCCGGGCGAGCGGCTCCCCGCCGCCCGGGTCCTTGCCGAGTCCCTCGGCGTCAACGTCCATACGGTGCTCCGCGGTTACCAGCAGCTCCGTGAGGAAGGGCTGATCGAACTGCGCCGGGGCCGGGGCGCGGTCGTCACCGGTGGCGCCTCGCCGCACCGAGCCCGGCTGCTGGAACACGTGCGCGACGTGGTCGCGGACGCGCGCGAGCTGGGCATGACGGAGGCCGAACTGCTGGCCCTGATCCGTGCCGAACTCGACAACACATGAAGGCCGTTGAAGGGGTTGGGGTCAGCGCAGGCCGTCCCATCCCCAGCGCGGTGTCGGCCCGGGATCGCCGAGGTCCTCGCCGGCCGGGGACGCCGACACGTCGCGTGCGATCTTCGTGCCCCAGTCGAAGTACTCCACGACGCGGCGGCGGAGCAGCTCGTCGTCCGGCAGCTCCTTGTCGACCGCCGCCGTCATCAGCTCCATCCAGCGCAGTCGCTGTGGCTCGGTGATCGACAGCCCGAGATGGGAGCGCAATAGGGCCTGGTGGCCGCCGAGCCTCGCGGTGTAGTCGGCGGGACCGTCGAAGATCTCGGCCAGCCATACGGCGACATGCTCGATGTGCGTCGGGGTGAAGTCCGCGAAGACGGGGGCGAGCAGCGGGTCGGCCAGCGCCTCGTCGTAGAAGGTGTTGCTCAGCCGGTGCAGTACGTCGATACCGCCGACGGCCTTGTACAGCGTTTCCGGACGCTCGCTCACGCGCGTACCTCCATGGGTGGGCCCGACCCTCGCGGGCCGCTGGGCCCAGCATCCAGCAGGGGGCCGGCCACACCGGGACCGTTCGCTGCCGGCGCATCAAGCGGGGGCGCGCGTTCACTCCGTCGGGACGGACTGCGGCGGATGTTCGGCGCGGCCGGTCCCACCTCGACCGCCCTGTACGGCGACTGCCTCCCCGGTCGTCCTCGGCGAGGCGGGCGCCCCTGCCGGCCCGCCTCGGGCCCGCGCCACGACATGGCCATCCGCCCCTGCGCGACGATCCGTCGGCCGTACGGCTGCTGCTGGTGTCGCGGCAGGGCGCCGACATGGGTCCGGTGTACGGGGAACTGGAAGTGGCCTACCGCGAGGCGGCACAGCGGGTGGCCGGGTTCCACCGGTGGCTGGTGCGCCACCGCAGCCCGCTCGCGCGGATGCCCTGACGTCCCGCCCGGACCCGGCCGATTCCGTCCACAGCGAGGAGATGTTCCCAACAGACCCGGCTGCGGGCAGAGTCGGCCCCATGAAGCTCTTGATCCTGGGCGGTACGGAGTTCGTCGGGCGCGCCGTCACCGATGCGGCGCTCGCACGGGGCCGGCAGGTCACCGTGTTCCATCGCGGCCGCCACGCACCCCCCGCGGGCGTCACAGAGCTGTTCGGCGACCGCACCAGCGCCGACGGACTCGTGGCGCTCGCCGCCGCCGCGGGGGAGAGCGAGGGAGGGGCGCACACCTGGGACCTGGTCGTCGACACCTGGAGCGGCGCACCCTCGGCCGTACGGGACGCGGCCCGGCTGCTCGCTGGCCGCGTCGGGCAGTACGCCTATGTCTCCAGCCGGTCGGTGTACGACCACCCCGCCCCGGCCGGACTCCCTGAGGACGGCCCGCTGGTGGACGGGGCCTCGCCGGACGCCGGGGCGGACGTCCCGTACCCGCAGGCCAAACGCGGCGGTGAACTGGCCGCACTCGACGTGTTCGGCGACCGCGCCCTGCTGGCCAGGGCGGGGCTGATCCTCGGGCCGTGGGAGAACGTCGGCAGACTGCCGTGGTGGTTGCAGCGGATTGCCCGCGGCGGAACGGTACTGGCCCCGGGGGCACCGGACACCCCGCTCCAGTACATCGACGCCCGCGACCTCGCCAACTGGCTGCTGGACGCGGCGGAACGCGGACTGCACGGACCGTACAACGTGGTCAGCCGCCCGGGGCACACCACCATGGGTGAGCTGCTGGACGCCTGTGTCCGGGCCACCGGCTCCGGTGCCGAACTGCGCTGGACGGCCGCCGAGAAGATCCTCGCGGTGGGCGTCGAGCCATGGAGCGAGCTGCCGATCTGGCTGCCGCCGGGCGAGCTGTACGACACCATGCACCAGGGCGACGTCAGCCGGGCACACGCGGCCGGGCTGCACTGCCGGCCGGTCGGGGAGACGGTCACGGACACCTGGGACTGGCTGCGCGGGCTGGGTGGCGCGGCGCCGCAGCGGCCGGACCGGCCCGCGGTGGGACTGGACCCGGAGACCGAGGCGAAGCTGCTCGCGGCCGGTTCACCGGCCACGCCGATGGCCCGGAGGATGCGCCGACGCGGCTAGTTTGGCCCCATGGCCGAACTCCTGCTGCACCTCACCGAAGGCCCTCTGTGGGAGGCGGCCCGCGGGGTCGGGACGTACGAGATGTCCACCCGCGGCCGCACCCTGCACGAAGAGGGCTTCATCCACTGCTCGCTGCCCCACCAGCTCCCCGGCGTGGCCGAGATGCTGTACGGCGCCGGGGCCCCGGCCGATGCCGAGACCCCTGCCGACCTGGTGGTGCTCGTCATCGACCCCGCGCGGCTCTCCGTGCCCGTGCGGTACGAGTCGTTCGCGCCCGGCGGCGAGGAGTTTCCGCACATCTACGGCCCCGTCCCGGTGGACGCGGTCGTGGAGGTACGTCCCTGGCCGCGCGAGGAAGGCAGTCCCGCATGAACACCACACCCCCCACCGACGCCCCGATCATCGCGGTCACCGGAGCGAGCGGCGCAGTCGGCGGCAGCGTCGCCCAGCGGCTCGTGCGCGCCGGCGTCCCCGTCCGGCTGCTGGGCCGTGACCCGTCCCGGCTGCCGGACCTGCCCGGGGCGGTCGCCGCTCCACCCGCCTCCTACGGTGACGGGGCGGCCATGCGCCGGGCACTCGCCGGGGCGCACACCCTGTTCCTCGTCTCCGCGCACGAGGGCCCCGACCGGGTACGCGAACACACCACCGCCGTGGACGCGGCGGTCGCCGCCGGCGTCGAACGCATCGTGTACGTGTCCTTCCTCGGCGCCGCACCCGACGCCACGTTCACCTTCGGCCGCGACCACTGGCACACCGAGGCGCACATCCGTGTCTCCGAGGTGCGCTACACCTTCCTCCGCGACAGCTGGTACCTCGCCGGGATCCCGGCGATGACCGGGTCCGACGGAGTGCTGCGCGGCCCGGGCGGCGACGGCCGGGTCGCAGCGGTGGCGCACGAGGACATCGCGGACGCGGCGACGGCCGTCCTGCTGGCCGACACCGAGAGCGAGGACACCCGCCACGACGGGGTGACGTACGACCTCACCGGACCGGAGGCATTCACCCTCGCCGAAGCGGCCGAGGAACTGAGCCGGGCCACCGGACGGACCATCACCTACCACCCGGAGACCCGGGAGGAGGCATACGCGTCACGCGCGCAGTACGGCGCGGCGGACTGGGAGGTCGCCGGCTGGGTGACGTCCTACGAGGCGATCGCGACCGGCGAGATGGCCACCGTCTCGGACGCCGTACCTCGTCTGACCGGCCGTCCGGCGCAGAACCTGGCCACGTACCTCCGGGAGCATCCGGGCAGCTACCGGCACCTGCTCAGAACCGACTGAACTCCCGGCGGACCGGCCGGGACGCCGGCCGGACCGGACCGGTCCGATGGGACGGAACGACGGCACATGCGCACAGAAACCCCCTGGGGCCCATGGGACCCCGCCCCGCTCCCCGAGGTCGCCCGCCGCTTCTCCGTACTGCACACCCCCTGGTGGATTGCAGGCGGATACGCGGTCGAACTGGCCGTCGGGCACGCCTTCCGGGACCACGCCGACATCGACGTCATGCTGCTCCGCCGCGACCAGCTGACCGCCCAGCAGGTGCTCGCCGGCTGGGAGTGGTGGGCCGCCGACCCGCCCGGCAACCTTCGCCCGTGGCTGCCCGGCGAGACACTGCCGCCCCACGTCCACGACATCTGGTGCCGTCCGGGCCCCGGCGAGCCCTGGAGGGTCCAGCTCATGCTCGACGAGGCGGACGACGACGGCCACTGGGTCTTCCGCCGCGACCCCCGCATCCGCCTCCCGCTCGACCGGTTGGGCCGGGTCTCGGGGGACGGCGTCCCGTACCTGGTCCCGCAGGTGCAGCTGCTGTACAAGGCCAAGTCCCGGCGTCCCAAGGACGACCAGGACTTCGCGACCGCTCTGCCGATCCTGAGCACCGACCAACGCGCCTGGCTGACTGAGACCATCGCCCTGGCGCACGGCGCCGACCACCCGTGGGCGGTGAGGCTGCGCAGGCAGTGGTGAGGAAGCGCGGGGCAGCCCCCGCCCGGCGCGCGCCGCGTCACCTCACGTACACGCCCGCGCGCGCCGCAGCCGCCGCGGCCTCGGCGGCGAGGTCGGCGGCCGCCGCGTCGAGGGGAGCGCCGCTGGCCAGCAGCCGGTAGTAGAGCGGGGCCGAGACCGCGCGGATCACCTCGTCGGGATCCGTGCCCGCGGGCAGCTCGCCGCGTTCCAGGGCCGCGGTGACGCAGCCCGCCCACTCCTTGACGCGGATCGCGTAGAAGCGGTGCAGGGACTCGGCCGTGCGGGGGTCACACGTCGCCGCGGCGATCACCGACGTGAAGAGCGGGCCCTGGCGCGGGTCGGTCAGCGTCTTCACCACGAGCTGCGCATTGGCCCTGAGGTCCTCGATCAGTGAACCCGTGTCCGTACGGGGAGAGGACTGCTCGGCCATGTCGTCGAGCAGATCGGCGATGAGACCGGTGGTGGTGGACCAGCGCCGGTAGACGGTGGTCTTGCCGACCCCCGCACGGCGGGCGACATCGGCGAGGTCGAGGCCGTCGAAGCCGTGCTCGACCAGGGCGTCGCCCGCCGCCCGCAGGACGGATTCCCGGACCCGGGCGGTACGCCCACCGGGCCGGACGGTGCCGGGCTCCACACCCTCAGAAGTCATAACGGGTCTCCAGTTCCATTAGGCAGGCTTCTCCTGCTACGGTGGCCCTACCTTAACGGAACCACGGAACCGTTAAAACTCCTGCTTGAGGAAGACACTCATGTCCGCACCCCGCACAACCCCGTCACCGACGGTCGAAGCCGGCGCCGCCGCCCCCGCGCAGCCCGGGATCCGCATGACCGGGCGGCAGAAGCTCGTCCTCACCCTTCTTCTCGGCGCCCAGTTCATGATCGCCGTGGACTTCTCGATCCTGAACGTCGCACTGCCGGTCGTCGGTAAGGGGCTCGGCTTCTCCCTCGCCGACCTCCAGTGGATCGCGACCGCCTTCGCGCTCGCCGCCGCCGGCTTCACCCTCCTCTTCGGGCGCGTGGCAGACATCGTCGGGCGCAAGCGGCTGTTCCTCGGCGGGATGGCCGCCCTCGGCGCCTCCTCCCTCCTCGGCGGACTCGCCACCTCGCCCGAAGTCCTGCTCTGCGCGCGCGTGCTGCAGGGTCTGGCCACCGCGGCCGTCACTCCGGCCGGGCTCGCCCTGCTGACGACGGCCTTCAAGGAGGGCCCGCTGCGTGAACGCGCCCTCGGTCTCAACGGAGCCCTGATGTCAGCCGGGTTCACCGCGGGAGCCATTCTCGGCGGGCTCCTCACCGACCTGCTCTCCTGGCGCTGGGCGTTCTTCATCAACGCCCCCGTCGCCCTGCTCGTCCTCGTTCTCGCTCCGTCCGTCATCACCGACTCGCGCCCCAGCGAGCGGCCCAGGCTCGACATCCCGGGCGCCGTGACCGTCACCGGCGGACTCCTCGCCCTCGTCTACGGACTCACCCAGGCCGGTGAGACCGGCTGGACCACCCCCACCACCCTGGCCGCACTCCTCGCGGGCGTCGCCCTTCTCGTCGCCTTCTGGTTCGTCGAGAAGCGGGCCGCGACGCCCCTCGTACCCGTACGGATCCTGAGGCGACGCAGCGTCATCTGGGGCAACGCGGCGGGGCTGATCGCCTTCGTCACCGAGACCTCCCTCGTCTTCCTCCTCACCCTCTACCTGCAGGAAGTCCTCGGCTACTCACCCCTCGCCACCGGATTCGCCTTCGGCGTCCTGGGCCTGGGCACAGTCATCGGCGGCACCCTCGGCGGCCGTGCCGTCGGTCGCTGCGGGACCCGGGCCACCATCGTCGCCGGCGGCATCGTCCAGGCCGCCGCCACGCTCACCCTGGTCGCCCTCGGCACCTCCGGCGCCTGGATCTGGCTCCTCCTCGCCGCCACCTTCATCGGCGGCATCGGCAACATGCTGATGATCGTCGGCTTCATGGTCACCGCCACCTCCGGCCTCGGCGACACCGAACAGGGCCTGGCCACCGGCCTCGCCACGATGACCCAGCAGGTCGGCATCACCATGGGTATCCCGGTCATGAGCGCCGTCGCCGCCGCCCGGATGACCTCGCTCGGTGACACCGGACCCACCGGCGTCCTGTCCGGAGTCACGGTCGCGATCCTGGTCAACTCCGCACTGGTCCTGATGGGTTCGCTGCTGGCCGGCGCGTTCCTGGGAACCCGGCTGCGCGCGGGAGCCACCGGCCGGTGACCGCCCTGGCGGTCCCGCCGAATCGGGGAGCTGCCCATGTGCCCTGCCCGCAGGGGCGCTGATGCCCGATCAGTTCGAAGAGGACACCGGAAAACCTGTGGGTGCGGCCGGGCACCCAGCCGGCCCATGCCGCGTATTTCCGCGAGCACGGCCCGGACGGGTTCCTCGGAGCGGGCGGCTCCCCGCCGAACAAGCTGCCCGAGCCGGAGCAGATCCGGGCCGGGCCGAGACCTCGTACTCGCGCACCGTCGAACGCCAGGAGGGCCCGGCAGCCGAAGCTGCCGGGCCCTCCTGTCCGTGTACGCCGTCCGCGCTGCGGCAGTCGGGTCCGTCCGGACCCGGCCGCATGCGCCAACTCGGCGATCAGGCCTTCTTGGTCTCCTAGTAATGGGCCAGGTTGGTGACCTGCGGCGATGGCTGCTGCAGGTCGCTGACCTGGCCTTTTTTCGATTGCTGGCGACGGGGTGCGACGGTCTTGATCGGGTGTCTTGCGGACTGTGTGCGGACTGCGCTTCCGGAGCGACTGGTCGAAGTGCAGCCACTGCAGCGGGGTAGATCTCTCCTTCCTGCCGATCAACACCACGAGGACGACAGCCGCAGCAAGGGACGCGCGCGCCCGGCCAGGGGCGACCTGGTGCGCATGTCGGAGTCCTGGGCTCCACGAGTGGAAGGACTCACCACGAATCCCTTGGTCGCGCAGGCGCAGTCAGTCGAGGTCTGATCACCCTGGCGGAAGTCGCCGTCACCGCGTGGTGATCAGCCTTCGGCGGGGGCCAGGTCGGTTCCTTCGACCTGCTTGGCGAGGTTGGGGCGCTCCTTGATCAGGTCGGCGGCGATCGGGTCCTTGAAGTACTTCTTGTACAGCTTGACGTAGGTGCCGTCGTCGATCATCGCGTCGATCTGGGCGTCGATGTCCTTGAGGAGTTTCGGGTCGCCGTCCTTGCGCAGGGGGAACGCGCTGCCTTGGAGGCTGTCCTGCTCGACGGCGATTCGTACGGGCTGCTTCTCTACGTATTCGTCCGCGTCGGCGCCGCCGAGCACGATCGCCTCGACACCGCCGGAGAGCAGCTGCGAGATCAGGGCGGTCTGGTCCTTGAACTTCACGAGCTTCGCTTTGGGCATCTTCGTGGCGATGAAGGCTTCCTGGACTGCGCCACTGACGACTCCGACCCGCCTGCCATCGAAGTCCGGGAGCCGGGTCTCTTTGCCGCTCTTCTTGGTCACAACGGAGGTGAAGCCCCAGTAGTACGGGGTGGTGAAGGAGACCTGCTTGGCGCGCTCGGGAGTGGCGCCCACGCCGGCGACGCCGATGTCGTACTGCCCGGCGGACAGCCCGGCGAGGATGCCCTGCAGGTTCGTGGTCTTGTACTGGATCTTCACGTCGAGGCGCTTGGCAGCTTCGTTCATCAGGTCGACGGCGAAGCCGGTGGGGTTGCCGGAGGCGTCGGTCACGGCGAAGGGCGGCTGCTCGGCCTGCGTACCGGCGGTGATCACTCCCTTCTGGACCAGCTTGTACTTGGCGGTCGAGGCGTTCGCCGAGCCGCTGTCGCTGTCGCCGCCGCAGGCGGTGAGGGGGAGCAGCAGGACGGCTGCGGCGCCGGCGAGAAGTGATCTGCGCAGGGTGGTGCTGTGCATGGGTGGGCTCCTGTACGGGGGACGGGCGTTCAGAGGACCTGGGAGAGGAACTGGCGCAGCCGGGGGTGTTCGGCGCGTTCGAAGATCTGGTCGGGGGTGTCGATCTCGGCAAGGCGGCCGTCGCACATGAAGGCGACGCGGTCGGCGGCCTCCCGGGCGAAGCCCATTTCGTGAGTGACGACGGCCATGGTCATGCCGCCCGACGCGAGGTCCCGCATCACGGCGAGCACGTCCTTGACCAGTTCGGGGTCAAGCGCGGAGGTGGCCTCGTCGAAGAGCATCACCTCGGGCTCCATGGCGAGCGCGCGGGCGATGGCGACGCGCTGCTGCTGGCCGCCTGACAGCTGCGCCGGCCGCCGGTCGGCGAAGGCGGAGAGGCCGACCTCCGCCAGCCGGCGCAGCGCGATCTGCCGGGCTTGCTCTCGGTCCATGCCCTTGACCGAGGTCAGGGCAAGCGTGACATTGCGCTCGACGCTCAGGTGCGGGAAGAGGTTGAAGTGCTGGAATACCATGCCGATGCGGGCGCGGGCGGCGTCGACGTCGGCACGCGGGGCGGTCAGGCAGGTCCCGCCGAGCCAGATCTCGCCGGAGTCGGGGGTCTCCAGAAGGTTGAGGCACTTCAGGAGGGTGGACTTGCCGGAGCCGGAGGGGCCGATCAGGCAGAGGGTCTCGCCGGCGCGTACGTCGATGGTGATGTCCCTCAGCACGGTATGGCTGCCGTAGCTCTTGCTGAGGCCGGTGACCCGCAACGCGGCGGGAGTGGCCGGGGCCCTGGTTACGGCGGTCATGCCTTCTCTCCTGCGGTGGCCGGAACGGGGGTCTGGGGGTGCGGGTCGGCGATGGCCAGGGGGTTCCCGGGTTTCGGGCCCTCGCGCAGCCGCTTGTCGAGGTGGTTCATGAAGTACGTCAGCGGAATAGTCAGGCAGAGGTAGCACAGGCCGGCGGCGATCAGCGGTGAGGAGTTGTAGGTGCGGGCGACCTCCTCCTGCGCGATGAAGTACAGCTCGCGCTGCCCGGCGGCCAGGCCGAGCAGGTAGACCAGCGAACTCTCCTTGATGTCCTTGACGAACTGGCCAGCCATGGCGGGCAGCACGCGCCGGATGCCCTGTGGCACCACGACCAGCCGCATCGCCTTCAGGTAGCTCAGGCCGAGGCTGCGGGCGGCCTGTAGCTGGCCGGGGTCGACACTCTGGATGCCGGATCGGAAGATCTCCGCGGTGTAAGCGCCGGAGATGATGCCGATCGCCAGGATCGCGTAGCCGAACGGATCCGTGCCGAAGGGGCGGAACCCGGCGGCGGGCAGGCCCACGCCGACCAGCATGACCGTGATGATCACCGGCAGCCCGCGGAAGATGTCGACGTACAGCCGGGCGGGGAGCCGTATCCACCAGCGGTTCGACAGCAGCAGCATCGCCGCGAGCAGGGCGATGACGATGCCCACGACGATGGCGCCGATCGCGATGACGATGGTGTTGAGCAGGCCCTCGGTGATCAGCCGGGGGAAGGTCTGGAGGATCAGGTCCCAGTTGAAGAACGTGTTGACCAGGGCATTGGATGCCAGGTCCTGCGGGGTGGAAGGGGCCATCACGACTCCTGACAGCGATTGGGTGCGGCAGCGGGAACGGACGCCTGGAACTCTTCGCGAACCGAAGTGAGGAATTCCGGGTCGCCGAGGAGGTCCAGGACCAGGGCGGCGATGCCCGTCGCGACCGTCTCGGCCGCGCCGTGGGCCTCCGGCGTACGGGCAGCCTCGCGCATCTGCGCGGAGTGCCCGGGGGTGTCACGAGGGCAGATCTGCACGTAGGGATGGATCACGGGCAGCTCGACGGACACATTACCGATGTCCGAGGAACCCGCCGGATTTGCCGGAGACGGCGGCTCCAGTTCCAGGCCGAGACCGGCGGTGTAGGCGGCAAGCCGGTCGGCCATCGTCATGTTGTTGTTGCGCTCGGTGTAGCGAGGCGCGGTCTCGGTGTGCTCGACGGTGGTGCCGGTGGCCAGCGCGGCGCCCTCTGCGGCGGCGAGCACCCGATTGAGTAGTTCATCCAGGGCGGTGGAAGCGGCCTCGCGTACGTAGATGTCCAGCTCGGCACGCTCGGGCACGACGTTGGGGGCGTCGCCGCCGTGCGTCACGATGCCGTGCACGCGGGCGGTCGGTGGCATGAACTGGCGCATCGAGTCGATCGCGTTGAGGAACAGCTGCGCGCCCGCAGCCGCAGAGCGGCCGTCCCAGGGCGCCTTGGCGGCATGCGCGGCGATGCCCCGGAAGGTCAGCCGCAGGTGGCTGGCGGCCAGCGCGTGCCGGGCCCGCAGGCTCCGGTCGGCCGGGTGGAACATCACCGCCGCGTCCACCCCTGCGAAGGCGCCGCGCTCCAGCATGAGGATCTTGCCGCCGCCGCCCTCCTCGCCGGGGGTGCCGATCACCTTGAGGACGCCCGGATGGTCGGGCTGTACAGCGGCCGCGGCGAGGGCGGCGGTCAGGCCGCCGGCCGCGATGAGGTTGTGGCCGCAGCCGTGGCCGATGCCGGGCAGCGCATCGTATTCCAGCAGCACCGCGATCGTCGGGCCGTCCGTCGCACCCCGATGGGTGGCGGTGAAAGCGGTCGGCAGGTCGGCGATGCCCTTCTCCACCTCGAAACCCGCGGCGGCGAGCCGGCTGGCCAGTTGCTCGACGGCGTAGTGCTCCTCGAACCGCGTCTCCGGCATACGGTGCAGATCAAGGCTCAGCTCGTCGAGCGCGGGCCGGAACTCACGCGCGGCGGCGCGTAGCTCATCGGGGACAAGGTGGTGCATGGAAGCTCCGGGAGGTTCTGGTACGGCGCCGGTACGGCGTACTGGGGCTGGCGAAACACTAGGAGCTGCCCGAGGAGCTGTGACTATGGTTACCGCGGTCGCGGTAAGCGACAGTCGGCGTTCCCGTGAACAGGAGGTGGCCATGAGCGTGGTCCTGCAGTTGTCCGGAGCCGCCCCGACCGACATCTCCGTAGGTGCGTCGCCGCTCGCTGAGCTGACCGCCGCGCTGCATGCCTATACGGAGGCCGAGCACCATCTGGGCACGGTTCGCTGGGCGCGCGGCCTGGACACCGAGGACTCCCCGGACGAACCGGGCACTGCCCTCGACCCCGGCCTACGGCTGCGCATCATGGGCTGGGCCCCGCTGTGGGCCTCGTACCGGGCCCGCTACCTGCTGCCGATGAGTGCCGACGCGGACCGTCCGTTCGACGCCGAGCTGGCGGACATCGCGGACCTACCCCTTCCACGCTTTGCCGAGCTCACAGGCTACGCGGTGCGCGGCGGCAACTCCGGCGCGCCACTGGAGCGGGTACTTCATGATTCCGCGCAGCGCGAGAGCCTGCTGGCCGCCGCCGAGCTGCGCTCCACGACCCGCGCCGAACTCGCCCGGCGGCTCTTCGACGACCCCGAGGCACTTCGCGACGACCTGCTGGCTCTGCTGGCCGATGCCGCCGACGCCCTGGAGCCGGACCTCCTACGGGCGGCCCGCACCATCGGCGCGCACCTGCCCGCGCTGCGGACCGATCTCGCGCACGACGGCCCCGGCGAGGCACTGGCCGGACTTGACCCGTCGGCGTCGTACCGCAGTGGACCGCCGCGAGTGGTCTTCGACAAGTTCCACCACGGCATCGTGAACGTCGCGACCACCGGGCTGCTGGTCCTGCCGTCCGTCTTCGGCCGTCCCCATCTGTTGGTCAAGCACGAGCCCGGGGCGGCTGCCGTCGTCCAGTACCCGCTGCTGCCCGAGGGCGGCGCCCGGCCCGGCTACGCGGCGGTGAACCGGCGCCTCGACGTCCTGCGCGACCCCGCCCGGCAGCGCATCGCGCGGGCCATCGCACGCGAACCGCTCACCCCGTCCGAACTGGCGGCCCGTAGCGGCATGACCCTGCCTCAGGTCTCCAGGCACCTCGCGCGGCTGCGCGAGGCCGACCTCGTGACGGTCGACCGCGACGGCCGCCGCGCCTACTACCAACTGGATCTGGACTCGGTGCGCCGCATCGGCGAAGACCTCCTCACGGCGCTGTTCCGCTGACTGGGGGCGCTCCGGCCAGAGATCCGGGCATGCGGCGAGCAGGCGAGGAGGCCCTCACACAGGCCGGAAAAGGGCGCACGCAATGCGCGCCAGCAGGCGGAGAACGAGGCAGCCGAGCGCAAGGGCCGCAAGCCCGTCGAACTGCGGCACATGGTGACCCACGACTTGCGGCACTTCTACGTCTCCGCTCTCATCGCCGGCGGCGCGAGCGCTGGGCCATCAATAGGGCGGCAGTTACCGCGAGTCGAAGCACCGACCACATCAGCTGGCTCCTGGACGACCCCGTCGCTTCCTCGGCCTCTGGGACTTTATCGCCAGCCGGCAAGGGAGATCTGTGTGCCGCCCGCGAGGTATCGGTTTAGGGCGCTTGAGGTGGTGTCTACGAAGTTCTCGGGAATTGCGTCTGCGTCGACCCAGCGGACCTGGGCGTGCTTGCGGGGTTCGCGGTTCTCGGGTTCACCGGCCCATTCGTGGGTGGCGAAGACGACGGTGAGGAAGCCGTTGGGGGCTTCGACGCCCCAGGCTCCGTGGATGATGTGGGCGACCTTGAGGGACCCGGGCTTCACTGTGAGGCCGGTCTCTTCGTAGAGCTCACGGACTGCGGTCTCGGTGATGGGCTCGCCGGGTTCGCTCTTGCCGACCGGCAGGTCCCACATGCCCTGGGCGAACTTGGCGTTCTCACTGCGCTGGAGGAGGACGACGCGGTTGGTGGCCTTGTCGTGGACGATGACCGCGGCGACCAGCAGGGTCATCGATTCGAGCGCCGGCTTGAGGGCCTTCGGCTGGTCGTCGGTCTGCTGGGTCACGGGGTTCCCTTCGTCGGACGGGGTTGTCGGGCATGTTAGGCGAGGGCTTCGCGGGCGCGGCGGGCGAGATCTGCGGCGCCGGGCACTTTGCGCCGCTGGTAGACCGCGAGCGTGGAGCGGATCGAGGTGATCGCCTTGCGGGTGCGGTCGGAGGTCATGCCTTCCATGAGGACGAGGGCTTGGGTCCAGGCGGCGACGGCTTCGTCGGCGCGGGCCTGGGCGGCGAGGCTGTCGCCGAGGTCGGCGTGGGTGAGGGCGTGGACGCGCTTGTACTTCTCGGGGTCCCAGCGGGTGAGGGCGTCCCGGTGCTGCTGCTCGGTGCCGACGTGGTCGGCGAGGTCGGTCAGGGTGCGGGCGGTGTGACTGGCCACGGTGCCAGCAGCGGGGCCGCTGACGCGGGAGTAGCTGGGTTGGGGGGCGTCGTCACGTAGGAGCGCGTCTTCGGCGGCGAGTAGGGCACGTGCGGCCAAGGGGTGCTCGTTGACGGCCGCGTAGGCGCGGGCGTGGGTGATGTGGAGGAGGGCTTCGGTCTGGCCGTCGATTTGGTCGGCGCCTCGGGCGAGGGCGGTTTCAGCGAGATCGATGCAGTGGTGGGGCTGCTTGAGGCTGAGGGCCTGGTGGGCGAGGGCGCGCATCATCCAGGCTGCGTGGCCATGGGGGTCGGCTTCGCAGGCGAGCTGGTAGCCGACCTGGTAGTAGCGCTGGGCGGCACCCTCCTGGCCGAGGTCGTGGTGCTTCCATCCTGCGAGGTAAGCGAGTTCGGCGACCGCGCCGAAGGCTGCCCGGCGTAAGGCTTCGCTGGGAAAACGTCCGCGCAGCATGGGTGCGGCGGTGTCGGCGAGGTAGGCGGTGACGGTGGTTAGGCCGTGACCGCCGCCGAGGCGCTCGTCTGCGGCGCTGAAGGCCGTGGTGATCTGTCGTACGACGTCCACGTCCTCCACGCCGATCAAGGATGCGCCGGTACGGGCACGGAGCATTCGGGCGGTGGCCTCGTGGTCGTAGCCGAGCGGCATCGCGACGCCGGCTGTAGTGAAGACCGCGATGGCGAGGAAGCGGCGGCGCTCGACGTCGGCGCGTCCGAGGTCGGTGACGGCGAGAACGGGATCAGATTCCGCCGGCTCTTCGGCGTCGGCTGCGCGGAGGCCGATCTCGGTCTGGGTGATCGTGCGTCCCGCTCGGCGGGACAGCGACTCGGCGAGGTACTGGCCCACTTGCCCGGACGGCGCGCGGGTGCCGTTCACCCAGTGGGAGATGGCCGACTTGTTGGTCTGGAGGATCTCGCCGTTCTCGGCGGCGATGCGCCGCACGTCCCTGGCGAGAGCCTCGTAGGTGCAGCCGACCGCGTCGACGGCATCGCGCAGGCAGGAATTGGGTTCTCTCTGCGCCGCCACGATCGCCTCCACTCCGGAGCTGTAAACCGCGTATACCGCTTCAACTGCCCTCCACCGTACCCACTGAGCGTGACCACCTGTTCACTTGTCAGCAGCCGCCCGGAACGGCGCGACCGTGATCCAGGCTCCCCCTTGGTCCGGGCGGCACTCCGAAGTTCCGTACACCCACACCGGGTTCGGGCAGTTCTATGTCCGGACCCGGCCGAACAGAGTCGGAGACACGGTGACCACCATCGACACCACGGCCATCACGGTCGAACTGCCCCAGGCGTTCGACCCGCGCTGGAACCGCCTGCCCGGCATCCAGGTCGACGGCCGGCGCATCACCATCGACCCGGCCGAGTACTTCTTCCGTTTCGAGTCGAACACGTGGCTCGTTGCCGACTGGGATCTGGTCAAGGCCCAGCTCCTGGACGTGGAGGAGACGACCGAGAGCGCGGTCGAGCAGCTCGCGCTGGACTTCATCAAGGACCTCGCCGAGTCCACGTCGGACGCGGCCTGCGTGCTGACCACCGCGTACGAGGTGTACGCGTACCTCTTCCGGGACGAGCACCTGGCCGGTCTCGGCCTGCCGCAGATCACCGCCGACCACCTGCGCATGCTGCGCGAGGCGGCCACGCTGATGGCGCTCAACAAGGTGGAGCTGGACGGGCACATCTCCAACGTCGGCCCGTGCTGGTTCTTCCCTGCCGCCACCTCCGTCGTCTTCGACCTGGACGACGAGATGGGCGGGATGCTCGACGAGGTCTACCACGGTGGCTGGTTCAACGAGCACCGCCGGATCGAGTCCATCAAGGCCCACACGGCGCTCGGCGGCCGGCTCGTGCACGGCTGCCAGTCCGTGCCGGACCAGTCCGGCGGCGTGGTCGCGCCCTACGGTGCCTCGATGGCCAAGTTCCGCGATGACCTTGTCGCGTTCAAGGCGGGCTGGATCGAGCAGGTCTACGCCCACCGCGTGAACCCCGCCGCGTAACCCCACCCGATCAGGCTCCGGGGCGGGCCGGCATCTCTCGCCCGCCCTGGACGCCACCATCCCCCGGAGCCCTCACGTGACCTCGAACCCCAGCGCCGAACTCCTCGACAACCTGCTCACCGTGGCCGGCCAGGCCACCGCCGTACGGGAGGAGGTGCGCGTGTGGTCCATGTCCGGAGTCGAGCGCGTGACGTTCCCCGACGGTTCCATGGCCATCTTCAAGTACGCCAAGAAGCCCTTCGACAGCGAGGACCAGGCCCTCCGCCTGGCCCACACCCTTGGCGTTCCTGTCCCCCAGGTCCACGCCTCCGCTGTTCTGGACGGTTGGCTCGGGATGCTCATGGAGGACCTCGGGCCGTGTGTCCGCGAGGCCGATGACCTGGACGGCGTCGCCGCGGCCCTGGTCCTGCACGGCACCCGTACGGCTCCGTCCTTGCCCGTCCTCGACCAGGAGCGGCTGCGCACGCTGCCGGCCCGGGCGCTGGAACATCTCGAACGGCTGCGCAAGGCCGACCGGTGGCAGGACGCCGACGACGTCGAGGACGCGCTCGACCGGATCGCCCAGGCCGCCGAGGCCCGCTCGGCCGGAGCGACGATGGCACCGTTCGGCTGGGTGCACTCCGAGTTCCATCCCACCAGCCTCCACATTGGGCAGCAGGGCTGGCGGCTGCTGGACTTCGCCCGCGCCTTCACCGGCCCCGGCCTGCTCGACCTCGCCAGCTGGCACGGCACCATCGAACCCCCGCACCCCCTGCGCCTACGCGTCTTCCTGGAGCAGTACGTGACCGCCGGCGGCACCCCCGACGCCCTCGCCAAGCGCGGCGGGCTCACCGCCGAGAACTGGGCCCTGGGCTGGCACCGCATGTGGGCCGTCGAGTGGTTCATGGAGCAGTCCATCCGCTGGATCAACGACCCGGCCACCGACCCCGCCTACATCAAGGCCGTCCGCCGTCACCTCACTGATGTGCTCCACCTCCTGGAGATCTGACGTGCTCGCCCAGGCATCCCCGTGGCACGTCCACGCCGTCCAGCGCACCGCCGTCGGACTCGCCGAACCGCTGTCCGTGCCTGCGCGGATGGAGTGGACCACCCGGCCCGGCCAAGGACCCGGAGCCGAGATCCTCGGCGCGGACCTGCGCGGCAAGCGGGTGGTGGAACTCGGCTGCGGCCCCGGCCACAACGCCGCCCACCTCGCCACCCGCCACGGCGCCCACGTCACTGGCATCGACCTCGTCGGACTCCAGGTCCGCCGCGCCCGCTCCCACTACGGAAGGCTCAACAGCCTCACCTTCGTCGCCGGCCACGCCCTGCACTACCTCCAAGCCTCCGACGAGCAGTTCGACGCGATTTACTCCGTCTTCGGCGCCGTCGGGCTCGTCGCGCCCGAGCTCCTGCTGCTGGCCATCGCGGCGCACCTCAAGCCCGGTCGGATGCTCGCCTTCTCCATCCCCCACCCGCAGCGCGGAGGCCGAAGCCCCTCCGGCGACGACCGGCCCCGCCGCGACTACGTCACTCTTCCCGACCGCAACCGGCTCCCCATCGCCCGCTGGGAGTTCTCCACCGACCGGTGGGAGAAGCACCTCAGCCAGGCGGGTTTCTGGCTCACGTCGGCTCAGGAGTTCTACGACGCCCGCATGGGCCACTGGCCCACCACCCTGCTGATCCGCGCTCGCAAGCTCTGACAGCCATTCGCCCCGGCTTCCCCTGGAGGAACCGATGCGCCCGCCCTACCTGCTCCTCGACATCGACGGCATCCTCATACCCTTCCCCGACGCGGACGGCTCGACCCCGGCCACCCACGCCCGCTACGACGTCGTCCCCACCGGCCGCAGCGCCGACGACCCGGTCACCATCTGGCTCAACCCCGCCCACGGCCCCATGCTCATGGACGTGATCAGTACGGGTCTGGTCACGCCGGTCTGGTGCACCAGCTGGCGGCAGGACGCCACCACCCTGATCGGTCCGCTCCTCGACCTCCCGCCTCTGCCGCACGTCGACCTGCCGCGTCCCCAGATCACCACCAGCCACCCCAACGGATACCTGTGGAAGCGCGACCACGTCGACGCCTGGCTGGGCGACGCCCCCGCTGTGTGGATCGACGACGACTTCACCAGCCTCGACCACTCCTGGGCCGCAGAGCGCACCGCCCGTGGCGCGGCGACCCTCCTGATCCAACCTGACCCCCGTGCCGGACTCCAGGCTGAACACTTGGCCGAGGCCCGGGCGTGGGCAGGGCGGCTGCTCGCTGTGCGGACTGCTGCACCTGCTGCTCCGAGCGAAACCGAAGCAGCCTGACGCGAATCCGGGGCAGAAGGGCCGATGCCCCCGCCACGACGCGTGGCGAGGGCATCTGACCGGGGTCAGCGGTGCCGACCGGGCTCTCCGGGCCTCATGGCTACTGGAGTGGCCGATGGGTACGGCGTGGCGGACATGGACGATGTGCCGCTGACGGTGCTTCGCCTGCGAGCCGCTTGAGCCCGCCTGTTCGGTTGAGCGGTGATGCGCCAGTTGAGAACCTCGGCTGGGCGCTCGGCACTGCCGAGTTCCCGCTGGGCGCCGACCGTGGCCAGGAGGTGCCGGGGGTTGTGGCCGGCAGTCTCGGCGCGGGCGAGGGTCGTTGTCAGGGCGGCCCACGAGGGGTCGGCGAGGACGCGGTCGGCGTGGTCGGGAAGGACCGCGCGAAGGTCCTGCTCGAAACGGTTGGCGGTTGTGGCGCGTGGAGCGCGGCGGGCGAGGTCCGCCAAGACCGGTGCGGCGGCCTGCTGGTAGCCCGCCTGGAGGTGGCGGAACGCTTCCTCGGCTGCTGCCGCCTGCTGCTCGTGGCCGCGTTGCTCGTGCCACTTGGCAGCGGCGCGGGTCAAGTGCAGGGCCGCGAAGAGCACGGCTATCGCGAGTCCGCCCGGCTCGCTGGAGGCATGGGCGAGTTCCTTGGCTGCCTGTCGCAACACGGTGGCGGCCTGGTGGTCGGCCCGGATCGTTGAGCGGCGCGCCCGGTCGAACGCCCCGGCTGCCGCCGTCAGATCGTGCTTGTGTCGGCCGGGTGTGGCACGAGCCATGTTGTGCAGGACGTCGCCGAAGGCATCCAGGTGGCCCTGGGCCGCGGCGTCGTCGTCCGAGCCAAGGATGGCGCTCGCCGTATTGAGGGAGTTCTCGACGCACCACCATGGCGTATTGGGGTCCGCCACGTGCTCTGAGTGGTCGGCCACTTCCTGGGTGGCTAGCCGTTCGCGCAGGCGGTTGATGGACAGGTCGGGGGCGAGTTTCGAGCCGCCGTACCAGACGGGCTCGTCGGCTGAGTTGGCGTCGCCAGGTGCAGCGAGGCTGTAACCGATCACGTCACCGGTCTCGGGGCCGAGGCGGGTCTTGACCTTGATGCCCAGTGACTGCAGCACGGTGAAGTAGTCGGCTTCGGTGAGTACGGCGGCGGCGACCGTGTACGCCTGCTCGCGCAACCACTGCCGCGCTGTGACCGTCTGGCCCTGGCGGTCGGCCTTGGCACGTTCGGCGCCGGTGGGCGTGCGCGGAGCGGTGAGGTCGCCGGACTTCAGGCGGCGCAGCCCGAACTCGGCTTCGATCTTGCGGCACTCGGCTTGGGCCCGCTGTCCGTCGCGGTGGGTGCGGGGGCGGCGTCCGTCGGCGCGGACGGTGGTTGCCATGATGTGAATGTGATCGTCGGCGTGGCGCACCGCGATCCAACGGCATGCCTTCTCGTCCCCCTCGGGTGCGACGCCCGTCGCGGCCACGATGCGCCGGGCGACCTCGGCCCATTCGGCGTCGGTCAGGTAGCGGTCGCCGGGTGCGGTGCGTACCGGGCAGTGCCACACGTGCTTTGGCGGCTTCTTGCCGCCCAGTTCGCGGGTGCGCAGATCGACGAAGTGGTCCAGGCGCATGGCGAGCTGGGTGTAGGTGGCGGTGGGGTCGCGGCCGGGGTCAGGTGCGCCGGCCATGTCCCAGGCGGCGACGATGTGGGGGTCGGTGTGCTCGTCTCGCCGCCCCTTGCCGAAGAGGTAGTTGATCAGGCCACGGGTGTCGGAGCCGGTGGAGACGTCAGGCACCACGCGCGACCTCCTCTGCCACGAACTTGTCGATCAGCCGGTAGCTGTGCTGGACCGCCTGATCGACGCGGTCCAATACGGCATGAGCGTGTTCGGGAACAGCGCCCCGATGGATGGCTTCGGTGATCTGGTTGAGGTTGTTGCCGATCCGGTTCAACGCCTTGATGTGCGCCTCGGTGGCTTCTACCAGCGGGCGGATCGGATCGTCTTCCGGACTGCCCACCATGCTCGTTTTGCCGAGCGCTGCGGCGAGTGCGGCATCGCCGACGAAGCTGGCGAAGCGCTGGCCGCGCCGAGCGGCTTCGGCATTGATGGTGCGTACAGCGGTCGGGGTGAAGCGGATGTTCTTGACCTGGTCGCGCTTCTCGGCGGTGCGCTTGCGGTTCATCAGCGCGGGCAGCACCGGGGCGTCGGACTCGCGCCATGAGGGCTGCTCAGCGGGCGGTCCGGCACCGGCGTGCGGGGCAGCGGACTCGGCGATGGGCGGGGCGCTGGGCTCGGCCATCTCTTCCCCAGGCTCGGGCGCCCCCTGGCGCCCGGCCTCTTCCTCCGCCACCCCTGGGGCGGGGGCAAGCGCGGACAAAGCCTCGTTAGAGGCTCGTTCGCTCCAGCTTGCTGCTGTTCGATGGGTCAGCCTGAACAGTCCCCTCCAGTGGCGGGAGGAGGCGTCATTCGTGTTGTTGTCGTGCATCGTGGTGCTCCGGTGGCATGTGGGCAGGGCTTCGTCACGTCCGTCGCATCCGTCCCATGGCTGGTCAGGGCAGGTACGGACTCCGCTGCAGGTACGGACATCTCCGTCCCGGCGAGGAAGTCCGTCCCCGCGCTGACCTGCACGGGGACGGATGGGACGGACTGAGACGGCCCCAGAGGGTGGGTCAGCGGGCGGGCTTGGGGCCTGCGGTACCGCCGAGTGGGCCGACGGGCAGCGACCCGGTCGGAGGGGCGGGCGGCTTGCCCTGGGCTGGACGTACGGGCGCGAACTCGTGCCCGGTTGCAGGGGCCGGCTGGGGGGGGGCGGGGCAGTAGCGGGCCCAGGCGTCGAGGAACTGGTTGCGGGCGTACGCCTTGGCCTGACGTCCCTGCTCGAAGCGGTAGTTCGCCGGGCCGATGCCGAAGTCCTTCAGTAGCGCCGACAGGTGGAAGGCGGTCAGCCCCTTGATGCCGTAGTCCGGCCACGGCGATTCAGCGTCTGTCAGGAGAGAGGCAAGTAGATCCTGCGAGCGCAGAGCCTCCTTGTTGCCCTCCTGTTCGAAGATGCGGCGGATATCTCGCAGCAGCCGCGTCTTCAGGGTCGTCTGCTCATCCTGGACGGCCTCGTGTCGAGTCATGGCCAAGCAGGCCGCACGAGCCTTTGCGGGCCAGTGGCCGCCTGCCAGGTCGGCGACGATGACCAGCGGCTCCCAGGTATCCGCCGCCCGGTCCTCGACCGGCATCTCCGGCACCAGCCGACCAGCAGCCTCGCGCAGCGGCGTCAGCCAGGCGGCCAGCCGGTCGCGCACCGCGTGCAATTCCGGCACGGAGTACCGCGAGCGGAACGGGGTGATCCGCTCGCCCGGCTTACGCTTCTGCATACGCAGCACGACCGCGCGGTCCATGATCGTGTCGGGCAGGTCGCCGATCCCTGCGAGCGCTGCCATGGCGAAGGTGGGAAACGCCGTCGGCTTGTGCTCCGGCCCGGAGATGCGCCAGGCGGGCCGGTTGCGCTGGTGACCGGCGTTCAGCAGGCCGCGCAGGTCCTCCTTGTCGCCGGCCTTGGGGCCGAAGATTGTGTCGGCCTCGTCCACCAGCAGCGTTGGTGGGTTCTTGCCGATGACGCGGAAGACCACCGCCGGGGAGGTGTTCACGGTCATCATCGGCTGGTGGACGGTCTCGTGGAGCACGTCCAGGACACGGGACTTGCCGCACCCCTTGGTCGGGCCCACCACCGCGAGACGCGGCGCGTGCTGCAGCGAGGGCTGGATGTGGGAGGCCGCTACCCACAAGGTGACCGCCGTCAGCGCTTCCTCACTCGGCAGCACCGCGTATCGGCCGATCGCCGTCCGCAGTTCTTCCAGCAGTGCGGCGCCGTCGCCGGTCGTCTCGTGGCTTTCGGTCCCCGACCCGTAGTCCGTCGGCTGGGTCCCCACTGCGAGGGCGTTGGTCCCCGGTGAGCTGTGGGGGCTGCGGTCCCCACCGAAGTCCTCCCGGATACGGTCCCCGAGTGTGGTCCCGGCGTCTCGGGGACCGGTCCCCAAGGCGCTGTCCTGCGTGTTCTCCGTTTCCCCGGATATCCGGTGCTCAGCTTCGGGAGTCTGGGGACCGGGTTGTTCACGAGGACGGTCCCCGCTTTCTACGGGGACCGGAAGACGGCGGCTGACATGCGGATCGGGACCGTTACGGTCTGTGTCGCGGGCACCGGCAACCGGAATGACCGTTTGGCCGGGGATCGCGACCGGTGGCCAGACAGCTTTGTGGAGTGAGTTCGAAGGCGTGGGGGACGTAGAGTCCTCCATTGTCGTTCCTCTCTGGTGAGGGGCGGGCGGGCAAGGCCCGGCCCTCACCGGTTCGTTCGTTCAGGCAAGGGCGGCGAAGTGGGGAATCTCAGGCCCTCGGCGTTGGCTCGCCGGGGGCCGTTGCCATGTCAGGGGCTGAGGTCGGCATCTCATGCGGCGGTGCCCCACTCGTCCTGGCCCTGAGCCAGCGCCTGCTCGTAGCTCAGCAGCTCGGCCACGGGGTACAGCACCCGCTTGCCGATCTTGATGCCGCGCGGGCCTTTCCCGATCTGTCGCCAGTAGCGGACTGTGCTCTCGGCCGTGCGGTAGCGCTCGGCGACCTCGGCGGTGGTCAGGTATTGCGCCATGCGGTTTCCCATTCGACTAGGTGGCGATTTGATCTGCATAAGGTGTACCCGACGATCGCGGATTTTCCAAACCGGGAAGCTCGTGTTTCAATTAGGATAGCGACTGAGGGTGATGGGAGACGCGATGGCAGACAACAAGGCAGGCGGGGCGGAGGTGCCGCTGCTCTATAGCGAGGGGAATGTCGCCGAACGCGTGGCGCTGGAGCGCGAAGTGCGGGGATGGAGCACGACCGAGCTGGCAGAGCGGGTGACCAAGGCCGGCGTGAAGATGAACCAGACCGCGGTCTGGCGTATCGAGAACGGCGAGCCGCGTCGCCGCATCAACCTCGATGAGGCCCTCGCCTTCGCCAGAGTCTTCGAGCTCCCCCTCGAAGAGCTCATGTCTCCGCCGCTCGAAGGCATCGACATGGACGGGCGGCGCCTCGTCCAGGAAGCCGTCGAGGCGTTCTACGAGTCCCGAGATGCCCAGGACCGCCTGCACCAAGCCGTCGTCGCGGCGGTCGGGCACATCCAGGCCCACCCCGACAGCTCACGCGCCATCCATGAGCAGTGCCTCCGCCTTATGGGCGACGAGCGCGATGCCCGCGCCCTCACCGAGTACATCGAGGGCGGCGGCTACTACCGATAACCAACCCAAGGAGACCCGACTTGGCCAACATTCAGAAGCGCCCCAACGGCAAATGGCGGGCCCGCTACCGCGACCTCGGCGGCAAGGAGCACGCTCGCCACTTCGAGCGCAAGGTCGACGCCCAGCGCTGGCTCGACGAGGTCACGACCAGCATGGTCACCGGCCTGTACGTGGACCCGCGCGCAGGCAAGATCTCCTTCGAGAAGTACGCGACGAAGTGGGAGGCCGAGCAGATCGTCGGCGAGGCGGGCGCGCGCATCACCGACAACGCCCTGCGGCTCCACCTCATACCCGCGCTCGGCTCGTACGCGATGGCATCACTGCGCCGCAGCCATATCCAGGCCCTTTTCAAGAAGCTGTGTGAGCAGCTCGGCCCCGGCAGCGTACGCAACGTCTACGAGGTCCTGGTCCGCGTCATGACGGCCGCCGTCGAGGACAAGGTCATCTCCGTGACGCCGTGCAAGCGGATCACCCTCCCGCCCATCCCGGACGACGAGATCACGCCGCCCACCGTGGCTCAGGTCGAAGCGATGTCCGGTGCCATGACGCCGTACATCCGCTCGGCGAT
Organism: Streptomyces sp. NBC_01669; assembly: GCF_026339735.1. Classification (GTDB taxonomy): domain Bacteria; phylum Actinomycetota; class Actinomycetes; order Streptomycetales; family Streptomycetaceae; genus Streptomyces; species Streptomyces yanii. The sequence continues at coordinate 3,281,591 of NZ_JAPEQG010000001.1, read as the reverse complement.
CGTCGTCCTCGCCGGATCGGGCTTGCGTATAGGCGAGTTGCTCGGTCTCAAGGTCTCGGACGTCGACTTCAAGCGCGGCACTATCCGCGTCGAGCGGCAGCGGCTGCAATCCGGCCTGATAGGGCCGCCGAAGACCGGCAAATCACGGCGCACGGTCCCGGTCGGCGAAGTAGTCACCGACGCGCTCCTAGCGCATCTCGCCGCACGGCCCTCGAAAGAGTGGCTGTTCACGATGGAGGAGGGCGAACCCCTCAACTACCGTCGCTGGAAGACTGAATGGAACTGCGCCCGCAAGGCGCTCCAAGCGGCGGAGAGCGAGGCGGCCGAGCGCGAGGGCCGCAAGCCCGTCGAGCTGCCGCACATGGTGACCCACGACCTGCGGCACTTCTACGCCTCCGCGCTGATCGCCGGCGGGGCGAGCGTCAAGCAGGTGCAGCTGGTCCTCGGCCACGCGTCCGCCGTCATCACCCTGCGGATCTACGCGCATCTGTGGCCGGGAGAAGAAGACCGCACCCGGTCCGTGATGGATGCCGTTCTCGGCGGCCTGCGGACCGGGTGCGGACAGGTAGCCGACATGACCAGCGAAACCGCAGGTCAGACGGCCTAACCAGAGATCAGGCCTTCTTGGTCTCCCAGAAGATCTTGTCGATCTCGGCGATGTAGTCCAGCGCCTTCTGGCCCGTCGCCGGGTCCGTGGAGGCCTTCGCGGCCGACAGCGCCTTGAGGGCGTCGTTGACCAGCTGGTGCAGCTCCGGGTACTTCTCGAAGTGCGGGGGCTTGAAGTAGTCGCTCCACAGCACCGAGATGTGGTGCTTCGCAAGCTCGGCGCGCTGCTCCTTGATGACCACCGCGCGGGCCCGGAAGTGCGGGTCCTCGTTGGCCTGGTACTTCTCCTGGACGGCCTTGACGGACTCCGCCTCGATGCGGGCCTGGGCCGGGTCGTACACGCCGCAGGGCAGGTCGCAGTGGGCGCTGACCTTCACCTTGGGGGCAAACAGGCGGGAAAGCATTGAGCTGTCCTTCCTCGTGATCGTCTTCTCAGGTGGGACATTACTCCGTGAGGGACGTGTTTTCGTGGGTGCCCCCATGGGCTTAGGCCAAAAGTCCAGGGCGAATATGGGACCAGTGGTCGAATGCACGGAACGGACCGGGGAGGTGCCGGAGATGCCGGAGGTACCGGAGTTGGCGCAGGAGCCCGTGCGGGGCAGGGCGGGGCGGCTGCCCTTCCAGGTGGTGGAGGTGACGGGGCCGTCGATGGTGCCCACGCTGTACCACGGGGACTGGCTGCTCGTGCAGTACGGAGCGCCGGTGCGCCCCGGTGACGTGGTCGTCCTGCGCCACCCCTTCCAACAGGACCTGTTGGTCGTCAAGCGGGCCACCGAGCGCCGCACGGGCGGCTGGTGGGTGCTGGCCGACAACACGTTCGCGGGCGGGGACAGCACGGACTACGGGACGGTGCCCGAAGAACTGGTGCTGGCCCGGGTCCGGGCCCGCTACCGGCCGCTGAGGAAGGATCAGCGTTCGGTCCGCGCGGTGCTGGCCTGGGCGGTCTCCGCGCTGCGGCCGGTGTCGGCGGCGCGCTCCGTCTCCAGGCGCTTGCGGGCCCGGTAGGCGGCCACATTGGCGCGGGTCGCGCAGCGGTCCGAGCAGTAGCGGCGGGACCGGTTGGTCGAGGTGTCGAGGTACGCGTTGCGGCAGGGCGCGGCCTCGCAGAGCCCGAGCCGGTCCACCCCGTACGACGTGAGGTGGAAGGCGAGACCCATCGCTGCGATGGCGGCGTAGCCGGCCGTCACGTTCGAGGGGTGGTCGGCCAGATGCATGTGCCAGTCCGGTTTTCCGTCCGCGTCACGGGTGTCGTGGCCGGAGATCTGCGGGCTGACCGGGAACTCCAGCAGCAGCGAGTTCAACAGGTCGACGGCGAGCGTCTCGTCGCCGATGTCGGCCGCCTCGAAAACGGCGCGCAGCCGCGCCCGTACCGACCGGAAGCGGGTCACGTCCGCGTCGGTGGCGCGCCTCGCCGCCTGCCCGTTGGCGCCGAACAGATCGCGGACCGCCTCGACGGAGGTGAGGACGTCCTTGTTGCGGGCCGGCTCCTCGGTGTTGACCAGGCGCACCGCATAGTCCGAGTAATAGGCCAGTTCCACTTGTAGTCCTTACGGGGTCGGTCTAAGGTCTGGGTACGGTGACCGATGTAACGGTCGTTTCTGCTTCGAGGGTATTACGTAGTGGAGGGGTTCGGGTGACGGAGACATCGACGGGCACTGACTGGCAGGCCTGGCAGCAGAGCTGGGACCGGCAGCAGGAGTGGTACATGCCCGACCGCGAGGAACGGTTCCGGGTGATGCTGGACATGGTCGAGGCCTTCGTCGGGCCACGACCGAGGGTGCTCGACCTCGCGTGCGGTACGGGAAGTATTACGGACCGGCTCCTCAAGCGGTTCCCCGAGGCCACCAGCACCGGCGTCGACCTCGACCCGGCGCTGCTCGCCATCGCCCGCGGCTCCTTCGCCGGCGACGAGCGCGTCACCTTTGTCACGGCCGACCTCAAGGACCCCGCCTGGGCCGAGCGGCTGCCGTACGACACGTACGACGCCGTCCTCACCGCCACCGCCCTGCACTGGCTGCACAGCGAACCGCTCGCCACGCTCTACGGGCAGCTCGGCCGACTCGTCAGGGACGGCGGGGTGTTCATGAACGCCGATCACATGATCGACACCGACACCCCCCGCATCAACGCGGCCGAACGCGCCCACCGCCATGCCGGGATGGACCGTGCCAAGGCCGCGGGGGCCCTCGACTGGGCGGACTGGTGGGCCCTCGCGGCCAAGGACCCGGTCCTCGCCGCCCCGACCGCCGAACGGTACAAGATCTACGGCGAGCACGCCGACGGCGACATGCCGTCCGTGCGGTGGCACGCGGACACTCTGCGCGCCGCGGGCTTCGGCGAGGCACGGGCCGTCTGGGCCTCCCCGTCGGACGCCCTGGTGCTCGCCGTCAAGTAGCGGCACCATGCGCCGCACGGGGCGGTACGGACTCCGGTCCGTGCCGCCCCGAACTTTTTCCGTCTCTGCTGCAACCCGCCGCGCACCCCGGCGCACTGGAAGGGTGAGACGGTCCGCACCCGCGGACCCGGGAGGGGGCGCCGACGATGCGGATCGATGACGAAGCCGCGCTGCACGCCTTCGTCGAGGGCAGACGTACGGCACTGTTCCGCAGTGCCTATCTGCTCTGCGGCGACCGGCACGAGGCCGAGGACCTGGTCCAGTCGACCCTGGTGAAGGTCGTGCTCGGCGGGCGGCGGCACGGGCGGCTGGACAACATCGAGGCGTACGCGCGCAAGACGCTGGTCAACACCTTCATCGCCGCCCGTCGCCGGTTCTGGCGGCGCGAGCAGGCGTACGGCGAACTGCCGGACCACGCGGGCCAGTCGCCCGACACGGACACCGGTCTTGCGGTACGGGCGGCCCTCGCCCGGCTCTCGGCCAAGCAGCGGGCCGTCCTGGTGCTGCGGTACTGGGAGGACCTGAGCGTCGAGGCCACGGCCGACATGCTCGGGATGCGCGAGAACACGGTCAAGAGCCACACGGCTCGGGGGTTGGCGGCGCTGCGCGCCGAAATGGTGGAGGAATACGCATGAGCGACGTCAAGGAACTGCTGGGGCGGGCCGCCGAGCACGCGGGGCAGCCGGTGATCAGCGCCGAAGGCGTGTACGCGAAGGCCGCCCGGGTGCGGTGGCGACGCCGGGCCACGGTCGCGGCAGCCGCGTTCGGCGTGGTCACGGCCGGGGCGCTCGCGGTCCCGGGACTGACCGCGCAGCCGAAGGAGGAGCAGGCTTCGGTGGCGGCGCCCGCCGAACTGGCCGGCAACAGCGGCCGGGCGAAGCAGCTCGTCGAGCTGCTGCCCAAGGGCGTGGGCGCGGTCGAGCAGGTCTCGCTCGCTGTGATCATCAAGCACGCGACCCCGCAGCAGGCCAAGGAGCACCCGGTGGGGCCGCTGGACGGGCAGTACGCCGTCCGGAGGGACGGAGGCGTCGGCTACCTCGTCATCCGCGCCATGAATGGCAAGCAGGTCGGCCAGAAGTTCGGCGGACTCGATCCCGCTGCGAACCTCTGCAAGCCGACCAACGGGGAGCGGCGCCCGGCCGACTGCGTACGCGAGGAACTGCCGGACGGCCGGGTGCTGACCATCTGGAGCGACCCGATGAAGAACCTCGACGGAGGTACGCCGGACTGGGGGCCCGAGCTCGTGGCCCGGCTCACCCTGAAGGACGGCGGGCTGCTGGCCGTCCGGGACAGCACCGGCTTCACGGCCGACACCTCGCAGGGGCCTCTGCTGAAGAGCACGCCGCTCACCCGCGCCCAGCTGCGCACGCTGATGCTGAGTCCGGAGCTGCTGCCGAAGAAGTAGCCCGGGGCCGGACACGGGAGAGGGCGGTACGGACCGGAGTCCGTACCGCCCTCGTGTCACTCCCGTACCGCTACAGCACCTTCGACAGGAACGACTTCGTCCGGTCGTGCTGCGGGTTCGTCAGTACGTCGCGCGGGTGGCCCGACTCGACCACCACCCCGTCGTCCATGAAGACCAGCGCATCGCCGACCTCCCGGGCGAAGCCCATCTCATGGGTCACGACGACCATCGTCATGCCGTCCTCCGCGAGCCCGCGCATGACGTCGAGGACGTCGCCCACCAGCTCCGGGTCGAGCGCCGACGTCGGCTCGTCGAAGAGCATCAGCTTCGGCTCCATGGCCAGGGCTCGGGCGATCGCCACCCGCTGCTGCTGGCCGCCGGAGAGCTGCGACGGGTAGTTCTTCGCCTTGTCGCCCAGGCCGACCCGGTCCAGCAACCGCTCCGCGCGGGCCCGGGCGACGGCCTTCGCCTCGCCCTTGACCTGGACGGGTGCCTCCATGACGTTCTCGATGGCCGTCATGTGCGGGAAGAGGTTGAAGCGCTGGAAGACCATGCCGATGTCCCGGCGCTTCAGGGCGACCTCGCTGTCCTTGAGCTCGTAGAGCTTGTCGCCCTTCTGGCGGTAGCCCACCAGCTGCCCGTCGACATAGAGCCGGCCGGCGTTGATCTGCTCCAGGTGGTTGATGCACCGCAGGAACGTCGACTTGCCGGAACCGGACGGGCCGATCAGGCAGAAGACCTCCCGCGGGGCGACCTCCAGGTCGATGCCCTTGAGAATGTGCGCGGCGCCGAAGGACTTGTGGACGCCCTCGGCCTTCACCATGGCGGTCATGCCATGCCTCCCGACGGGCGTCCCAGGGACAGCAGGTTGGCCCGGATCTTCTGCATGGGGGTCGGCGGCAGGCTGCGGCTCGAACCGCGCGCGTAGTACCGCTCCAGGTAGAACTGGCCCACGGTCAGCACCGACGTCATGATCAGGTACCAGGCCGCGGCGAGGAAGTACATCTCCACCGGGGCTCCGGACGACGATCCGATGTCCTGGGCGTACCGGAACAGTTCGGTGAACTGCACCGCGGACACGAGCGACGTCGTCTTCAGCATGTTGATGACTTCGTTGCCCGTCGGCGGCACGATCACCCGCATCGCCTGCGGGATCACGATGCGCCGCAGCGTCTTGCCGTGGCTCATGCCCAGCGCGTGCGACGCCTCCGTCTGGCCCTCGTCGACCGAGAGCAGACCGGCGCGGCAGATCTCCGCCATGTAGGCGGCCTCGTTGAGGCCCAGGCCGAGCAGCGCCGTCAGCAGCGGCGTCATGAAGCTCGACCAGTAGTCCTTGTAGATCGGCCCGAGGTTGATGTACTCGAAGACCAGACCCAGGTTGAACCAGACGAACAGCTGTACCAGGACCGGGGTGCCGCGGAAGAACCAGATGTAGAACCACGCGATGGACGAGGTCACCGGGTTCTTGGAGAGCCGCATCACCGCGAGCAGGATGCCGCCCACGATGCCGATGACCATCGACAGTGCGGTCAGCAGCAGGGTCTGGCCGACGCCCTTGATGATCCGGTTGTCGAAGAAGTAGTCGGGGATGGCGCCCCAGTTGATCTTGCCCTGGGAGAAGGCGTAGATGATCGCGACCAGTGCGGCGATGGCGATGACCGCCGAGACGTACCGGCCGTAGTGCCGGACCGGGATGGCCTTGATCGCCTCCGGTCCGGCCGACGGGGTGGGGGGGACGGGCGGCTCATCGGCCGGGCCCGTCTTCTCGATGTCAGTCACAGGTGAAGCCTTTCAGCACGGTGCCCGGTCAGGATCCGCCGTTGATCTTGGCCTCGGTGACCGCGCCGGCCTCCACGCCCCACTTCGCGATGATCTTTCCGTACTCGCCGTTCTTGATGAGCGCGTCCAGGGCCGCCTGGACGGCCTTGGTGAGCTGGTCGTTGCCCTTGGCGATGGCGATGCCGTACGGAGCGGCTTCGACCTGCTCGCCGACGATCTGGAAGTCCTTGCCGCCACCCGAGGTCTTCACCGCGTACGCGGCCACCGGGAAGTCGGAGGAGACGGCGTCGACGCCACCGCTGCGCAGCCGGGTCTGGGCCTCCAGGTCCGTGTCGTACGACTCGATCGCGATCGTCTTGCCGCCCGTGCACTTCTTGGACTCGGCCTTGGCGAGGTCGTGCGAGACGGTGCCGCGCTGCACGGCGATCTTCTTGCCGCAGAGGTCGGACCAGGTCTTGATGCCCTTGTCGTCACCCTTCTTGGTGTAGATCGAGACACCGGCGGCGAAGTAGTCGACGAAGTCGACGCCCTCGCCGACCTTCTTCTTCGTCTCGGAGTCGATGCCTTCCTGGCGGTCCTTGGTGTCGGTCATGGCCGACATCGCCAGCTGGTAGCGCTTGGCGCGCAGGCCCGAGATCAGCGTGTCGAACGTGCCGTTCTCGAACTCGAAGCGCACACCGAGCTCCTTGCCCAGCGCGGCACCGAGGTCGGGGTCGATGCCGACGACCTTGCCGGACTTGTCCTTGAACTCGACCGGCGGGTACGCGATGTCCGAGCCGACCGTGATGACGCCCTTGGCCTTGATGTCCTGCGGCAGGAGGTCGGCGGGGGAGGACGCCCCGGAAGAGCTCTTCGTCGACTCGGAGGCCTTCGTTCCGCCCTTGGTCTGGTCGCCACAAGCGGTCAGCAGCATGGTGCCGGCGACCGCGATGGCGCAGACCGCTGCAATCCGGGACTTCGCGGTCGTACGACGGGTGGTGCGTGCGGTCATGATCGGGTTCCTCCGGCAGGTGAGGGTGGAGTTGCCAGGCGGTATGGCACACATCGTCGGATGTCGCCGCCTCGTGTGATTACGGCATCTTGCCATTCGGACTAGCCCAATCAGGGGGCCAGTCATGTCAAAATCGGGTAACGGGCGATCCCCGAACCTCAACAGGCCGGTACACAAGGCCGGACCTTCTATGGGGTTTCCTTCTTCCGGCCGGAGAATCTCCGGCGCGTCTCGACTGGTGGACGGATATTTGGTCGATTAGTCGACTTGTCCAGGTATTCGACTATGAGGCACGTCACCGCGTCGGTTTGGACTCGTCCGGGATGCGGTCTGTCCGGTAAGAAAGACCTTTACACCCCTCATCCGGGGCTCAGGGCGCGTGTGCGGCGCGCCCGCGCGTACGTACCTCCCCCTGTCGGAGCGGGCCAACCGCCCAGTGCAGGGAACGTAGGCGGTGCCCGCCCACCCCTCCTCAACCAGGAGTGGCCACCCTCAGACAATGAAGACTTAAGGGGTCAACACCATGGCAGCGGAGATCGTCAATCCTCGCAGCGACAGCACGACTGACAGCAGTACCGGCAGCGCGACCGATGAGCCGTTCGACGCGGCCTTCGCGCTCCACCGCGGAGGGAAGATGGCCGTGCAGGCCACTGTCCCGCTGCGTGACAAGGACGACTTGTCCCTCGCATACACGCCGGGCGTTGCCAAGGTGTGCAGCGCCATCGCGGAGAATCCTGAGCTGGTTCACGACTACACCTGGAAGTCGCAGGTCGTCGCCGTCGTGACGGACGGCACCGCGGTGCTCGGGCTGGGAGACATCGGTCCGGAGGCGTCTTTGCCGGTGATGGAGGGCAAGGCGATCCTCTTCAAGCAGTTCGGCGGGGTCGACGCGGTGCCGATCGCGCTCGCGACGACCGATGCGGACGAGATCGTGGAGACGGTCGTCCGGCTCGCGCCGTCCTTCGGAGGGGTGAATCTGGAGGACATCTCGGCACCCCGCTGCTTCGAGATCGAGCGCAAGCTGCAGGAGCGGCTCGACATTCCGGTCTTCCACGACGACCAGCACGGTACGGCCGTGGTGACCCTGGCCGCGCTGCGCAACGCCGCGAAGCTGTCCGGGCGGACCCTCGGTGACCTGCGCGGCGTCATCTCCGGCGCGGGGGCGGCAGGCGTGGCCATCGCCAAGTTCCTGCTGGAGGCGGGGCTCGGTGACGTCGCCGTGGCCGACCGCAAGGGGATCGTCAGCCGGGACCGCGAGGACCTGACGGACGTCAAGCGTGAGCTCGCGGAGATCACCAACAAGGCCGGCATCTCCGGTCCGCTGGAGACCGCGCTGGTCGGCGCGGACGTCTTCATCGGCGTCTCCGGCGGTACGGTGCCGGAGGCAGCGGTCGCGTCGATGGCGCCCGGTGCGTTCGTCTTCGCCATGGCCAACCCGGACCCGGAGGTCCACCCCGACATCGCGCACAAGTACGCGGCGGTCGTGGCGACGGGCCGGTCGGACTACCCGAACCAGATCAACAACGTGCTGGCCTTCCCCGGCATCTTCGCCGGCGCGCTGCAGGTGCGGGCTTCCCGCATCACCGAGGGCATGAAGATCGCCGCGGCGACTGCGCTGGCGGATGTGGTGGGGGCCGAGCTGGCGGCGGACTACGTGATTCCCTCACCGTTCGACGAGCGGGTTGCTCCCGCGGTGACGGCCGCGGTTGCCGCGGCGGCACGCGCGGAGGGTGTGGCGCGGCGCTGAGGTGAGCCGGGGGCGGGGTGGGGGTGCGGGACGCCTGCGGCGGACCTCCGCCCCCGCCCCGCCCCTTCCCGAACCGGGGCTCGGCCCCGGCCCCCACGCCTCGAACGCAGGCGAGGCGGAATCATGCCCCGCGCCCTGGGTACGGCCACGCGGGCCACGTCACACCCTCCGCCGGTTCCGTCGCACCCGCCCCGCGCCTAGTGTCAGGGCCATGTTCGCCGCCTACGCAGCCCGCATCGACCGCGACCAGCCCCTCACCGGCCTCGAGCTGGGCGAGCGCCCCGCCCCCGAGGCGCGCCCCGGCTGGACCACCGTCAATGTCCGGGCAGCTTCCCTCAACCATCACGACCTCTGGTCGCTCCGTGGCGTCGGCCTCGCCGAGGACAAGCTGCCGATGATCCTCGGCTGCGACGCAGCCGGGATCGACGAGGACGGCAACGAGGTCGTCCTGCACTCCGTCATCGGCCAGACCGGGCACGGCGTCGGCCCGAACGAGCCGCGGTCCATCCTCACCGAGCGCTACCAGGGCACCTTCGCCGAACAGGTCACCGTCCCCAGCTGGAATGTGCTGCCCAAGCCGAAGGAGCTCACGTTCGAGCAGGCCGCCTGTCTGCCGACCGCCTGGCTCACCGCGTACCGGATGCTCTTCACCAATGCCGGAGTACGGCCCGGTGACTCCGTCCTCGTCCAGGGCGCGGGCGGTGGTGTCGCGACCGCCGCGATCGTCCTCGGCAAGGCTGCCGGGCTGCGGATCTACGCCACCAGCCGCGACGAGGCCAAGCGCAAGAGGGCTGTCGAGCTCGGGGCGATCGAGGCGTACGAGCCCTGCGCAAGGCTGCCGCAGCGCGTCGATGCCGTCATCGAGACGGTCGGCGCGGCCACCTGGTCCCACTCGGTGAAGTCGCTGCGCCCCGGTGGCACCCTGGTCATCTCCGGCGCGACCAGCGGCGACCGGCCCTCGCACGCCGAGCTGACCCGGATCTTCTTCCTGGAGCTGAAGGTCGTCGGTTCGACGATGGGGTCCAAGGACGAGCTGGAGGACCTGCTGGCGTTCTGTGCGACGACCGGAGTGCGGCCTGTCATCGACGAGGTACTGCCGCTGGACCGTGCCCGCGAGGGGTTCGAGCGGCTCGCCTCGGGCGACCAGTTCGGAAAGATCGTACTCACCACATCCTGAGGTGCTTCTCTCCGACGTAGCGGTGATGACCCGTCGGGTCTGCTGCTGAGATCTGCCGCCATGCGTACGGTCGGAGCCGCATGGCGGCAGTTGTCGCTTCGTCCGTGTCGGCGGCGGGTTCCTCTCCCCCGCCGCCGACACGCTCCCGGCCGGGGATCCGCAGCCGCATGGCATTCCGCGGCCGGCCGACGAGCACGGCCGGGCCCTCGCCCTGCGCGGAGCGTCGAGGGCCCGGCGAACCGTGGCGACCTGCATCGAGCGGTTGTTGGTGGCGGCCCGGTCCTGCATCTTCTCGGTGACGACCCGCCACAGGCCGGCCGGTGCGCGTTGCAGGCTGGGGTCCTCGTACAGACGGGTGAAGGCGCGCGGGGCGGCGGGCTCGACGTACACGGAGAACCATCCGCCGGGGTGCGGGGTGAACGCGAGCCCGTCCTCCGCCCGCCCCGCCCCGACCCGGCGCGGACGCGCCTCGCCGCACCGCCCCCGCACCGGCTCCAGGCATGCCGCTCGGCGACCGGCCGTCGACGCCCGCTTCGCTCACCTGTGTGCACCCCGCACTTCTGCTGTCCCGCTCCTGCCGTCGGCGCGCCGGTGGCGCGTCCCCGTTGACCGGTCGACGGGCGCCGCGGTGCGCAGGCGCGAGGTGAGGTGCGGAGGGAGGTCTGCGGGGGAGCGTGCGGGCTGTCACGGTGGCGCAGTCCGATGAGGCTCGCGTCAACCGTGGTTGACACGAGCTCCATGTCAACGTAAGTTGACATCATGACCGAAGCAACGGATCTCGCCGCACGCGCCGGCGACCGCGACCCGCGCGTCGGGTTGCGCGCCGTCGCCGCCCTCCGGCGGCTGCTGGAGCAGCTCGAAGCCGTACAAGTCAGAAGCGCCCGCGTCCAGGGCTGGTCGTGGCAGGAGATCGCGGCCGAACTGGGCGTCAGCCGACAGGCCGTCCACAAGAAGTACGGGAGGCATTGATGTTCGAGCGATTCACCAGCGGTGCCCGCGCCGTCGTGACCGGCGCCGTGGACCAGGCCAGGAAGACCGGTTCCGATTCCGTCACCGAGGAGCACATGCTGCTCGCCCTGCTCGACCAGCAGGGCAACCGGGCCGCCTTCGCCGTCGCGGCCCTCGGACTGACCGACCGTCGCGCCTCGGTGGAGGCGGCGCTTGCCGAGGCCCGTCGGCGAGGCGGGCTGACCAAGGCCGACACGGACGCACTCGCCGACATCGGCATCGATGTGACGGAGATCGTCACCCGGATCGAGGACGCCCACGGCGAGGGCGCCCTGGCCGCGGACCGGAAGGGCCGCCGCGGACGGTCCGGGCGGCCTGCCTTCGCCCGGGGTGCAAAGACCATTCTGGAGAAGTCCCTGCGAGTGGCGGTGGGGCGCGGTGACCGGTTCATCGGCGAGGAACACATCCTGCTGGCGTTCACCGTCACACCCGGTGTGGTCGCCGATGTGCTGACGGAACACGGGGCGACGCACGAGGCGGTCACGCGGGCGCTGTACGGGGAGGGCGCCGGGGGAGCCGAGGGACAGGCGACGGCGGGGTAGGAATGTGGTGGACGGGCCGGGGGGCATGCCCCCGGCCCTGCTCACTCCTTGGCGTCGGCGTCCTTCCGCAGGAGCGCGCCGATGCGGGCGGCCGCCGTCGACAGATGGCGGCGGGCCTCCACCAGCTGGTCCTCCGTCACACCCCGGTCGCGGGCCGCGTCGCGGATGTCGTCCCGGAAGCGGTCGAGCAGGCGGTCCAGGTCGCGGGCCGGGTCGCCCGTCGTGCCCGCCTCCTTGCCCCAGTCGGGATCGCCGGCCGGCGGTTCGGGCCTGGTGTACGGGGGCCGGCCGCTCGTCCCGGTGTAGCCGGCCAGGCGGCCGGTGATCTCGGCCAGCCCCTCCCGTACGCCGGTGGGCCAGTCACCCCGGGCGAAGTGCTCCTGGACCTGCCGGGCCGCGTTCTGCATCTGCTCGCGCGCCTTCTCCTGGGCCTCCTTGGCCTGGCGGCGCGCCTGCTGGGCGTCCTCGCGGGCGCGGCGGGACTCGTCCTTCGCCCGGCGGGCCTGCTCCTTCCACTCCTGTTTGGCCTTGCGCAGCTCCTCCTTGGCGGTGCGCCAGGCCTCGCTGTCGCCGAAGTCCGTGAAGTCGCCGAAATCACCGAACGGGGAGCTCCGGTCGCCCTTCGCGCCGGTCCCGGTGGCGGAGGTCTGCCGGGTCTCGCCGGCTGCCGCGCGCATCTCGCTGCGCAGCTTCCCCGCCGCGCCCCGCACGTCGTCCCGCATCTCGGCGGCCAGTTCGGAGACCGACTCGCGGATCTCCAGCTCCAGATCGGCCAGTTCGCCGCCGCGGTCCGCCAGTTCGGCGCGGCCCGCGTCGGTGATCGAGTAGACCTTGCGGCCGCCCTCGGTGGCATGCGTGACGAGACCTTCGGCCTCCAGCTTGGCCAGGCGCGGATAGACGGTGCCCGCTGACGGTGCGTACAGACCTTGGAAGCGTTCCTCCAGGATCCGGATCACCTCGTAGCCGTGACGGGGCGCCTCGTCCAGGAGTTTCAGCAGGTAGAGGCGGAGCCGCCCATGGGCGAATACGGGGGGCATGTCAGAGCTCCTTTCCGGTCGGCTCGGCGTCGTACGGATCGTCCTCGGCCGGTGGGCGGCGCAGCAGGGCTATCGACCCCGACACGGTCGTGGCCCTCAGCGTCCCGGTGCCTGCGCCGAGCGTCCCGGTGATCCGCTTCGCACCCCACTGGCCGCCGACCCGCAGATCCTCGAAGCCGTTGGAGACGGCGCCGCTGGCCGTGTTCGCCTCGACCGTCGCGTCCGCCGGGTGCGGCAGCCGGATGGCGACCTCGCCGGAGACCGTGGTCAGCCGGATGTCCGTGGGCTTCCCGGTCGGGTCAAGGTCCAGCACCATGTTGCCGCTGACCGATTCGGCCCGTACCGCTGCGCCGGCACCCTCGACGACCGTCAGATCGCCGGAGACCGACTTGAAGCGGAGCTCCCCGGTGACGGACTGGGCCTCCACATTGCCGGAGACCGTGTCCGCGCGGACCGTGCCGGCGAGGCCGACGAGCGTGGTGTCGCCGGTGATGCCGCGCACGTCCGTGCGTCCCCGGATGCCCGAGACCAACGCTCCGGCGCCGACCGTGCCGAGCTCGACCGTCGACCCGGCCGGCACGGCGAGCGAGACCACTGCGCTGCGGTGCCGCCCCTTGCGGTCGAACCACTTCAGGAAGCCGTGCCAGGGCAGATCCTCGTAGGCGACCGTGAGGATGCCGTTCTTCTGCGTCACGTTGAGCGGCGGGCCCTCGATCGCGGAGACCTCCAGCCGCGCGGTCGGCTCCTCGGTGCCGACGACGTTGACGGTGCCGTTGACGATGCGCACGCTGAGCGCGGTCACCGGGTCGTCGAAGGTGAGCTTCTGGGGCTCGGCGATGGCCCACGTCGACACAGGCATGGATCTGACCTCCCAGGAGCGCGCCCTGACGCAACATATCGCGTCTCTTGGGCAACACGATATATCGCGGCTTGGGGAAGTCAAGGGAGGGTGAGGCGACCTGGGGTGATCAAATGGCGCCAAATATGGGCAAATTGCCCTACGGTGTGGGACATGAACGCGACATCACCCGTGGGTGCGCTGCTGCTCTGCCGAGCCGAACCCGACTCCGTGCGGCCGGTGGCCCATCTGCTGCGCGAGCGGATGCTGCTCGCGCCCGCCGGTGACGGGTGGAGCGTCCTCGTGCCGGAGGGAATGCCCTGGCAGGACGGGGGAGAAGGGGATCAGCCGGTCGACAGTGTGGTGGGCGGCTGGGCCACCGCACTCGCGGTCGGCTCCATCTGGCCGGTTCTCGCACTGTGGTGGGACGGCGACCGGGCCGGCTACACGCTCGCGTCCGGCTTCCGGCGGCCCGTCGGATACGTCTGGCTGGCGGACGGGACTCCGGCGGGTGAGGACGAGGCGATGCGTACGTTCGCCGCGCGGCTCGGCCTCGACCCCGTCCTGGACATCCAGCGGCTCGAAACGCTGACCCGCCCGGATCCCGACGCGGACGCCCGTACCCGGCTGCGCGGCCTCCTCGCCGCGCTCACCCGGATCGGACTGATCCTCCCGGCCGGCCTCGATCCCGGCGAACCCGCCGATCGGCTGCACGCCTCGGCCGACAGCAGGCCGGGCACGGAGCGGATCGCCTGGGCGGGCTGGCGCGACGCCGTGAAGATCGAACTCGACGCGGTCGAGAACAGCAGACTCGGCCCGTGGCTGCGAGGCCCCAAGGCGCGTGCGCTCGCCACCGCCCAGCTCGCCGCGGGGGTACCGCTCGTCACCTGGGGGATCGGGCGCCGCAGAGGAGGGTGGGCGTTCGCGGGAGCGCTGCTGATCGTGCACGGTGCACTCGGTCTTGCGTACGACCGGATCCGGGCCGACGGGTGCTGATCCGGGCCGACGGGGAATTCCGGGCCGACGGAAACCGGCGGACGCGCCCCGGGGCGTCGCCCTATTCCTCGTCCTCGTCGTCCAGTCGGGCCAGCCAGGTGGCGAGGCGCTCGACGGGGACCTCGAAATCGGGATTGAGGTCGACGAACGTACGCAGCTGCTCGGCGAGCCACTCGAAAGTGACCTCCTCCTCGCCGCGCCGCTTCTCCAGCTCCTCGATGCCACGGTCGGTGAAGTACATGGCCGCAAGTTTAATGCCTGGTGACAGCCCCCAGGGGGCCGGGAGCGAGGCCGCAGGGACCCTCGGCGGGGACGACGGAATCCGGCCGGGAGACGTCCGAGAACCGGTGCACCCGGCCCCGGCGTCCTGACGGATGTGCATCGCATCGATCGCGTACTGCCGTTAACCTGCGGGGAGTTCGGGGAACGGGGGGTGTCATGAGTGACAGCGGGGCCCGTATTACACGCATTGAGATGCCGGACGGTACACCGGTCTGGGCACGCATCTCCGGGGCCGAGGAACTTGAGCGGCGGCCTGCCGGGAACGGACTGTCCTACACGGACACCGGCTTCTCGGACTTCGCCGACCAGGTGCAGGCCCGGGTGGAGAGCCTGCAGGGGGTGGTGACCAGCGTCGCGCGGTCGCTCGCCGAGCCGCTGCGGGCCGTGCGGCCGGACGAGGTCAGCGTCGAATTCGGCATCGAGCTCACCGCCAAGGCCGGCAAGGTGGTCGGACTCCTCGCGGACGGGGAGGCCAAGGGCGCCATCAAGGTCACGCTCACCTGGAGCGGTGGCGGCCCGGCCGTCGATCCGTCGATCACGCCGCAGGTGCCCGCGCAGGCCGCCGCGCCGCCCACGCCACCCGTCCCGTCCGTCCCGCCCGCGCCCTCCGCGCCGCCTGCACCACCGGCGCCGCCGGGACCGGCCCCCGCGGGGTCCGCGCAGCCGGGGTCCGCACGGCCCGACCCCGCGTCCCCGCCGTCGCACGCTCCCGCATCCGCGGACGATGCGTCCGCCGGAGCATCCCCCGGCGCACCGGCGCACCCCGACGGTGCCGCGACCGCCGACGGCGGCGGGTCATGACGCAGGAGACCGCCGGGGGCGCAGAAGGGGGTCCGGGGCCGGAGGAGGCTGCGCTCATGGACCTCGTGCGGGACGCCACCGTACGCATCCATCGCCGGGGGGACGGGTATGCCACTGACGGACCCGGCCCGGGCTTCCTGGGGAGTGGCTTTTTCATCGCCCCGAGCTGGGTCCTCACGTGCGCACATGTCGCCATGCAGGGGGAGGGGCGCGAGGTGAACGTGCTGTTCAGGGCCGACCCCTACGACACCGAGCTGACCGAGGTCCCCGGCGTGGTGCTCGCCGCGCTGCCCGAGACCCGGCCGGCCGGCGACCGGGGCTGGCCCGCGCCCGACCTCGCGCTCATCCAGTTGCGGCGGCCCGTCGAACACCCCTGTGTGTACGTCACCGAGCGCTCGGAGGCCATGCTCCGCGGCCGCAAGGTCCGCGTCGTGGGCTGGGCGCCCGCCCCGGGCGGCGGGCTGACGACGCTCAGCGGCGACTGCGAGGTGAAGGGCACCTTCGGCGGCTGGGCCGATGCCGACCAGCAGATCCGGCTTGCCGAGGACTGGCTGGCGCCCGGGATGTCCGGCGGGCCCGTCGTGGACGTCACCCGCGGCGAGGTTGTCGGCGTGATCAAATCGCGGCTCGACGGCCACCAGGGCGGCACCGCCATCGGAATCGAGCGGCTCCGCTCCCTCACCGTGCCCGCCGGACCCGTGGAGACCGAGACGGACGACACGTACCAGGCTGTCTTCCACGCCCACGACCGCTACCACGCCGACCGGCACAACAGCCCCGCGTCCACCGAGCGGACCTGGGCCGATGTGCAGAGTGAGCTTCCCGGCCCGGCCGGCCGGGTGCTCAGCCCCAAGCGGCGGATCGACCTCCTGGGCAGGCTCGCCGAGTTCCCGCCGCCGGTCAGCACCCGCAATCTGCTGCGGCTCCTCGACGGCCTGCCGAACGTCCATGCGCGCGATCTCCGTCCGGCGCCGCGCGGCTGGCGCGACGGACTCGGCGCGCTGTACGACGCCCGCGTCCGCGACCGCGACGCCGCACTCGAACTGATCCTGCGCTACTGCATGGGCGTCCTCGCCGCCGACCGCCCGTACGACGTGCCGTCCACCCGGGCCGCCACGAAGTCCCTGTGGGAATGGGTGAAACGGATCGCCGACGAGGACCTGTCCCGCGACTTCCGGCAGGAACTCGTGCTGCACTGGCGCGCCGTCCGGCAGAGCCGGGACCAGGAACACCAGCGGGCCCCCGAGCCGAGGGGCGAACCGGCCCGGTACGGCGAACGCGCCTTCGTCCTGCTGGAACTGGAACCGCGGGGCTGGGAACGGGACCGTTACGACTGGCGGATCGGCGTCGCCCGCCGCACCGGGGAGGTCCTGCCCGTCGCCGAGGACAGCCAGGGCACGGGGCCCGGCGCTCTCCCGGCCCGGCTGGCCGCCCCGCTCGCCGAGGCGTTCCGGCGGTGCGACGAACCCGACAGCCCCGCCATGCTCCAGGTGGCGGTCCCACCGGCGCTGCTCGGCCTGGACGTCGACAACTGGAAGGTGACCCCCGACGGGCTGCCGCTCGGAGCCGTACGCCCGGTCGTCGTCCGCCGCTCGGCGCGGGAGCAGCCGCCGGACGACGACGTGGAAAGACTGCGCAGGGCCCGCTGGAACGGCACCCGGAACTCCTCGGTGCAGGCCGAAGTCGTCGACTGCGAGGACGGAATGGGGGTACGCGTACCGGAGGTGGCGAGGCTGCACACCCTGGCGTACGAGACCGTGCCGGTCCTCTGCCGGTACGGTGGCCGGCCGGACCCCGAGACCACGGCCGGACTGGTGCGGCTCCTCGACGGCGGCTTCGGGGTGGCCCTGTGGCGGCGGACCGGGGAACCGGACGGGGTCTGCTCCGAATTCCATCGGCGCGCCCTCAACACCGTCGCGGAGACCCGCACCGCCGACCGGCTGCCGCAGCGGATCCACGAGCTGAGATGGGACGTGAAGGCGGAACGTGCCGATGCGTTCTGGTCCTACGGCGTCGTTCTGTTCTATGACGATCCGCACCATATGCTCCCCGGTTCCGGTCAGCTCCTGGAGGCGCCGTGAACAGCGCCGGCCGGCCTCTTACGGGGGAGTTCACGGATCGATACCGTGAGGCACGTTCGACGGCTGCTGCCCCTCACACCGGACCTGGCGGACGAGTGACGACGAGGAACGCGCTATGAGTGAACCCAGCGAGTGGCTCATCTACCGAGGGGCCGGTGAACCGCACGACGGCATCGAGCAGCTGCCGTCCCCGCCGCCCTGGCGGGACTTCGCGGCCCGCGAGGCCCCGGACCCCGGCGACGGCGGTACCGGGGGCGACCGGGCGGACGGGTCCGCCACCCGGCGTCTCGGTGGCCACCGGCACATCGCCGAACTCCACCGGCCCGGCGCCGAAGAACTCGAAATGATCAACGCGGCGCTGTACTTGCGGCGCCCGCTGCTGGTCACCGGCAGCCCCGGCGCCGGAAAGAGCACCCTGGCCCACTCCGTCGCCCATGAACTCAGGCTCGGCCGGGTCCTGCGCTGGCCCATCGTCAGCCGGTCCACGCTCCTCGACGGCCTCTACCACTACGACGCGATCGCCAGGCTGCAGGACGTCCAGATCGCCGCGCACGCCGCAGCGGCCGGCTCCGACGCGGCGGAGAACGTCGGCAGCTACATCCGGCTCGGCCCGCTCGGCACCGCGCTGCTGCCCTCCGACCGGCCCCGCGTGCTGCTCATCGACGAGCTCGACAAGAGCGACATCGACTTGCCGAACGACCTCCTCAACGTGCTGGAGGAGGGCGAGTTCGGCATTCCGGAACTCGAGCGGATCGCCGACCGGCTGCCCGACGGGGAGGCCGAGGTGCTGACCGACGACGGCACCAAGGTGACGGTCAAGGGCGGCCGTGTGCAGTGCGGGGCGTTCCCGTTCGTCGTGCTCACCAGCAACGGCGAGCGCGACTTCCCGGCCCCGCTGATGCGGCGCTGCATCCACCTGGAGCTGGGCCGCCCCGACCACCAGCGGCTCGCCACCTTCGTCCGCGCCCACCTGGGCGACGAGGCGGCGCGCTCCGGAGACGATCTCATCGCCCATTTCCTGGAGCGGTCGCGGAGCGAACTCCTGGCCACCGACCAGCTGTTGAATGCCATCTATCTCACCGACGCGGCCGCCCCCGCCGGCCGGGACCGGCTCGCCGACCTGCTCATCCAGCGACTCGACCGGCCGAGGTGATGAGCTGATGCCCGACGCCACGGCACGCCACGGCCCGGACGGAGCAGGAGGAGGGCGTCCTGCGGAACCCGAGCCGTACGACGGAGGACTGCTGCCCGCACTCGTCGCCCGGCTGCGCGAGGCCGGGCTCGACCCCGACGCGGAACAGCTCTGCGACGCCCTCTGGCTCGCCCAATGGACCCGTCGCGCCGACACGCCGGAAGGGGCTGAGGAACAGGGCGGCCCCGCCGTACCGTTCTCACGCGCCGAGCTGTCCGACGCGGGACCGGCCGCACCGTCCGCCCGCACCACGGCCGGGGGCGCCCGTGGCACGGACGCCGCACCGGACGACGACGAGCCCGCGGAGCAGGGGGATCCCGCGGCCGCCGACCGCCGGATAGCTCTGTATCCGGTACCGCCCGGGGACTTCGCCGCGGACAGCGACGGGCAGCGCGAGGGCGGCGGGCCGTACGGCCATGGGCGCCGCAGCGCCGCCACCCTCACCCTCGGCGTGCCCGCCGCCCCCGCCCTGCCCGCACCTCTTGAAATCCAGCGAGCCTTACGTCCCCTGCAGCGCTACCGCCCCGCCGCGCCACCCCTGCGCCGCACCCTGGACGAGACGGCCACCGCCGAACTGAGCGCCCGCGCAGGTGGGTTGATCATCCCGGTGTTCCGCGGGGTGTCCCGCGCCGACGCGCTGCTGCAGTTCGTCATGGACGCCTCCTCGTCGATGCGTGTCTGGGACCGGATGTTCGGCGAACTCCAGCAGATCTTCGGTCAGTTGGGTGCCTTTCGGGATGTCCAGGTGCGGTATCTGCACCGTGGCCCCGACGGTTCCTGTGCGGTCAGCCGCAGCCCCGATCCGGCCGCCGCCCCGCTGAACTCCGCGGACCGGCTCAGTGATCCGACCGGCCGCCGCGTCACCGTCCTGGTCAGCGACTGCGCCGGACCGCTCTGGCACAGCGGGCGCGCCCACCGGCTGCTCCACCAGCTGGCCCGGCAGGCCCCCACCGCCGTACTGCAGCCGCTGCCGCAGCGGATGTGGAACCGCACCCGGCTGCCGGTGACCTACGGTGAGCTCTCCCGTGGCGAAGGGCTCTCCGGTGCCGCGGTCCTGAAGGTCACCGAGGAGGCGGGCGGGGCACCCACCGCACGTCCCGGCGCCCTCGCCGTCCCCGTACTCCCGCCCGTGGCGGGCGCGCTCGCCGCCTGGGCGCGACTGCTCTCCGGCACCGGCGCCGGCCGGATCTCCGGGGCGGTCGGCTGGGTCAGGGCCGACCAGCCCGCCGCGCCGGCGCCACGCCCCGGCGACCGGCTGTCCTCGCTCCAACTGGTCAGCCGCTTCCGCTCGGCGGCCTCCCCGGTCGCCGGGCAGCTCGCGGTCTATCTCGCCGCGGCGCCGCTCTATCTGCCGGTGATGCAGCTGGTGCAGCGGACGATGCTGCCCGACTCCGGCCCCTCCGAACTCGCCGAGGTGCTGCTCAGCGGACTGATCTCGCGGAGCAAGGGCGACGGAGCGGGCGACGGGCAGTGGTACGAGTTCGCGCCCGGCGTCCAGGAGGCGCTGCTCGGACCGCTCGGACGGGACGAGGCGCTGCTCGTGCTCAAGCACTGCTCGGAGTACATCGAGCAGCGGTTCGGCAAGGGCGGTCCGAACTTCCCGGCGCTGGCGTTCGCCCAGCTCGGGGACGGCCGGCGCGCCTCCTCGTACGCCACCGACCTGGGCCGCCGCACGCAGAGCGGCGGCATCGCGGAGAACGACGAGGGCGACGAGAACGGGGAGAGCGACGGAAGCGGCGGGTCGCGCGTTCCCCATCCCTTCGCCGAGGTCGCGGCGCGCGTACTGGAGCGCTTCATGCCCCTGCCCGAGCAGTTCGCGCTCTACGGCGACCGGGGCGGCCGCGACGCCCCCGGCCGGACGACACACACGGCGGTGGAGAGCGCCCGCGCACTCCTGCGCCAGTTCGACTCGGACAGCATGGTGCAGTACCTGATCGACGCCGTGCAGCTGCTCCGGGGCGCGACCGAGCGCGAGCGGTACCCGGGCGCCGACCCCGAGCTGTGGGCCGAGTACGCCCGCTGCGTGCTGCGGCTGTGGGAGGTCCAGGGCGGCGACGGCCTTCTGCGCGAGGCCGAGAACGCGGCGGAACGGGCCGCCGCGCATCCCGGGGCGGTACGCGAACGGGCGGTGCTGGCCAAGGTGCTGCACGCTGCGGCCGACGACCGGCGCAGGCGCGGCGACCGGCGTGGCGCACTGGCCCTGCTCCGACGCGCCGACCGTGAGTACACGGTCGCCTGCGCGGCCCCCGGCCTCGACCCGGGCGAGGTGCTGCGGCTCACCCTGGAGCGGGTACGCGCCCTGGAGGCGCAGTGGCGCCTCGGCGGCGACAGCGCCCTGCTGCAGGCCGCGGCAGGAATGCTGGAGGCGTTCGCCGACGTCTGGCCCGACCAGGAGAACCGTCCGGCCGCGCTGCCACTGGCGCACGGCCGGGCCCTGCTCAAACTGGCCGGGGCGACCGTCGACCCCGAACAGGCACGGGTGTACGCGGGGCAGGCGGCCCGCTCGCTGCGCACCGCGTTCGGGGCGGGCAGCGGGCGGCACACCCTGGGCACCGAGGTACGGATCCTGCTGGACCTGGTGGATGCCCTGCTGGCCTCCGGCGGCGAACCGGACGAGGCGGCGACCCTGATCGACCAGGCGCTGGTGACCGTGAGGGAACAGCGTCAGCGCGCCGCGCTCCAGACCAGGGCGGGCCGGGTCAGGGTCGCCCGCTACGAGCAGCTGGACGCACCGGACGAACTCGTGGCGGCCGCCGAATGGTTCGCCCGCGCCTCCCGTGGCGTCCCGCGCGACTCCCAGGCCCATGCGGATCTGCTCGCCGAATGGGGCGGGACCCTGTTGCGGCGTGCCGAACTGCCGGACGGGCGCGAGTACATCGGCGCGGCGGTGCGGGTGCTGCGCGACTGCCGTACGGAGACGCCGTCCGGCAGCGCGCGCCAGGCCGAGCGGCTGCTGATGCTCGGCCGGGCCCTGATGCTGCGGCACCGGGCCACCGAGGACCGGGTCGATCTGCGGGAGGCCGAGCACCTCTTCGGTCTCGCCGCGCAGGAGGCCCGCGATCCGCTGACCGCGGCGCGCTGCTGGCTGGCACTGGGCCGGTCCCATCTCGATGCCTCGCGGGTGCTGCAGCGGCCCGCCAGGCTCGACGACGCGGCCGAGGCGTTCCGGGACGCGGCCGAATCCGCCCGCACAGCGGAAGCGGAGCTGGAGAGTCCACAACAGCGGCAAGAGGCAGTGGAGTTGGGTGCTATGGCCAACCACTGGCGGGGTATGACGTATGAGAAGGCGGGGCGTCCCCGGGCCGCGCGCGAGGCGTACCGGGCGGCCGGCCTCGAATGGCGCAAACTGCCGAACGGCGGCGGCGCGGCGGGCGAGTCGACCGCCGAGCGGCTGACCGAGCTGGAGCGCTGAGCGCACGACGGAGTGCGCCGGGGTGCAGTGGTACGAGGGTCAGGGACACGGGCCGGGCGGTGCGCGCTCGACGGCGAGCGCACGACCGCGGGGCCCGCTGCACAGTCAACGGGGAGGCATGATGAGCGAGTTGAGCGAGCCGGGTGAATCGGCACGCAGGGCCGAGGCCGGCACATCTGAGGCACCCGGCGCAGGGTCCGGCCACGAGCCCGGCGCGCTGCCGGACCTGCTCGGGCTCGATCTGGAGGCGCTGCGGACGCTGGACCACCCGGTCCTCTCCGCGGTGGTCGCGGATCTCCGGGACAGGGCCGAGCAGCCGCGGGAGATGCTGTGGGGTTTCACCAACGCCTTCTGAGGCGCGGCGGACCGCATGGACGCGGTCCGCGGTCCGGGTGAACAGGGCGACACGGCCCGGGACAGGTCAGTCCGGGCGGCAGGCCGCACGGACGCGCCCCGGACCGGTGACAGGAGCGTTCCCGACAGCGGGGGACGCCCCGGCGGACGGACAGCACGGGGGTGCCGGAGTGTCCCGACAGACGACGCCAGGCGCGCCCGCGCGCCCGGACACCGTCGCCCGGCCGCCCGTCCCCTTCGCCCAGTTCATCGTCAAGGCCCACGGCCGCTGCAATCTCGCCTGCCGCTACTGCTACCTGTACGAGGGCCCCGACCGGACGTGGCGCGCCCGTCCGGCCGCCGCCGCACCGGCCGTCCTGGACCGTACCGCGGACCGGATCGCCGAACACGCGGCGACGCATGCCCTGCGCAGCGTGGCCCTGGTCCTCCACGGCGGTGAACCCCTGCTCGCGGGCGCAGGGAGGCTGGGGACCTTTGCCGACCGGGTGCGCGAGCGGATACCCGGCGGCTGCACCCTCCACGCCACCGTGCAGACCAACGCCACCCTGCTCACCGACGCCCGCATCGCCACCCTGGCCCGGCACGGCATCCGCATCGGGATCAGCCTCGACGGCGGTCTGGCCCGGCACAACACCCTCCGCACCGACCACGCCGGACGCCCCTCCTGGCCCGCCGCCTCCCGCGGCGCCCGGCTCCTCGCCGACCGGCACCCCGGCGCGTACGCGGGCATCCTCACCGTCGTCGACCCGCGGACCGACCCCGTCGAGATGTACGAGTCGCTGCTCGCCCTGCGCCCACCGGCCCTGGACCTCCTGCTGCCGCACGGCAACTGGACCACCCCGCCGCCGGGCATACCCGACCCCGGAACACCGGGGGCCGGACCGGGACCGGCGCGCCCGACCCCGTACGGCGACTGGCTGTGCACCGTCTTCGACCGCTGGTGGCCGGCCGGCCGGCGGGAGACCCGGGTCCGGCTCTTCGAGGAGTGCCTCGCCCTGCTGCTCGGCCTGCCCGCCGCCACCGAATCGCTCGGCCTCGACCCGGTCAACGCCGTCGTCGTCGAGACCGACGGCGCGATCGAACAGGTCGACTCCCTCAAGTCCGCCTACGACACGGCCGCCGCCACCGGGCTCGACATCTTCCGGCACAGCTTCGACGACGCCCTGCGCCACCCCGGCGTCGCCGCCCGCCAGGCAGGTGCCGGCGCACTCGCCGCCGCCTGCCGGGCCTGCCCGCTGCTGACCGTCTGCGGCGGCGGCCACTACGCCCACCGCTACCGCGCAGAGAACGGTTTCACCAACCCCTCCGTCTACTGCGCCGACCTCGACCGGCTCGTCCGCCATGTGGCGGACCGGCTGGCCGCCGCAACCGCAGGAGACCACCGATGAGCCCCCCACTCCCGGACCGCGCACTCCGCGCCTTCGGCTGTACCGAAGGCGACGCCGACGACCTCGCCCTGCTCGTACGCGATCAGGACACCCGCCGTCTCGTCCTGCTGCGTGCCCTCCTCGACGCCGCAGGGGCAGCCCCCGCGACCGTCTGCCCACCGGACCGGCTCGACCGGCTGCGCCGGGACTGGGCGCTGCTCGAAGCCGCCGACCGCGCCGACCGGACCGCCGCCCGCGCGGTCCTGCTCCACCCCCTGGCGGGCCCATGGGCGCAGAGCTGCCTGCGGGGCCTGACCGCCACTGCCCCCACCCCCCAACTCCAGGCGGACCTGGACCACGCGGGTGCGCTCGCCGCAGCGGCGGCGATCCGCGCACGGCTGGCGTTCACGGCCCGGCTCACCGCGCGCGGCGGACTGCTGTCGCTGCCGACCCTGGGAGCCCTGAGGATGCCCGACGGCCGGCTCGACATCAGGTCCACCGGAAGCGAACTGACGCTCCGCCATCATCAGGAGAGGCCCCTCGTCGTGCACGCGCACGAGGACGGCACCACGAGCTCCCCCGACCCGCGCTGGCTGCCCGCGCTGTCCCTGCCCGCCGTACTGCCCGGCGCCGGTCCCGTCCCGCTGGACGATCTCGACCCGTACCGCACCGCCGGCAGCGGCCTGGAGCGCCACGGACTGAGCGGCGCCGTCAACATCGACGACAGCGAACGCAAGGCGTGGACGGAGTCCTGGTCCGGGGTCGAACCGCTGCTCCGCATCGGTGGCGAACACCGCGTGACCGAGGCGGCCGTGCTGCTGCGCTGCCTGGTACCACTCGGCCCGCCGCCCGGATCGGGCCCCACCGGCCAGGGCGCGGCGCACTGCAGCGGCACCAGGCGCGAGGCGTTCGGCGCGGTCCTCAGCAGCAAACCGGCCACCCCCGCCTACTTCGCCTCGACCCTCGTGCACGAACTCCAGCACACCAAGCTGTCCGCGGTCGCTGCCCTCGTACGGCTGCACCACGAGGACGCCGCCCCCCGGCACTTCGCACCCTGGCGCTCCGACCCCCGGCCGTTCGACGGGCTGCTCCAGGGCGCGTACTCGCACATCGCGCTCGCCGACTACTGGCAGCGGTTCGCACTCGGCGCGGAGCGCGTCACCCACCGCGACCTCGCCTGGGCCGAACACGCCCGCTGCCGCGAACAAGTAGGGGCCGTACTGCCCGTACTGGCCGGTTCGGGCGCGCTGACCGCCGAGGGAAGGGTGCTCGTCAACGAAATGATCACCCTCTACGACCGTCTGGCCGATTGTCCGCCCCCCACGGGTCATCTGGCCCGTGCGCAGGCGTACGTGAGCACCGCGCGCGTGATATGGCAGCAGAGGAACGGCTCGCGACGGGCGTGAGCGCGCCCGTGACCGACGCCGTCGACCACCTGATCGTCAAAGGGTCCCCGGTGTATGTTGATAAGGCTCAAATCGAGGCAGGGAGACGGTTGAATGCCCGGAACGCGTAAGCAAGTTGGAGCAACCGGGGCGCAGACCGTCACCATCAGTTTCGCCGGTTTCAACCGGGCCTGGGCGGCCTGGATCGGGGACCGCCTGGAGCGGCGCGGAGTGACGGTCGTCCAGCAGCGCTGGGACCCACCGGTGGAGGTGCCGCTGGAGGAGAGCCTGCGGGATCTGACTCTGGCCCGCGGCCGCGTCCTGGTGATCCTGAGCGACTGGTACTTCCAGCTCGGCCCGCGCAGCCATGAGGAGTGGAACCGGGCGCTGCGCGAGGTCGTCGCCCCCGAGCCGGACCGCTTCGTCGCCGTCTCCGTCACCACGTCGGCACTGCCCGGCGCCACGTCCGTCTTCGGGGCGGCCGATCTGACCAACGTCGGCGCCGACGAGGCCGAACGGCGGCTGCTGGCCCGCCTCGGTCTCCCCGTCGACTCGCTGCCCGAAACCGCGGCGGCCAGGCCGGGACCGCGGTTCCCGTCCGACACCCCCGAGGTGTGGGGTGGCGTACCGCGCCGCAACACCCGGTTCACCGGCCGCGAGGAGCTGCTCAGCAGCGCCTACCGAGCCCTCCAGGACGCCGGCTCCGGCGCGGGTGTCGTCACCCTGCACGGCATGTCGGGCGTGGGCAAGACGCAGCTGGCCGCGGAGTACGTCTACCGGTTCGGCTCCGAGTACGACGTCGTGTGGTGGGTCCCCGCCGACCGCCGCGCCCTCTACCGTCAGAAACTCGCCGAACTCGCCCCGGAACTGGGCCTGTCCACCGGCGCCGAGTACGGCGAACGGCTCCGCGCGGTCCGTGACTCGCTGCGCCGCGGCGACCCCCACTCCCACTGGCTGCTCGTCCTCGACGGCGCCGACGAACCCGAACAGATCTGGGACCTGGTGCCGACCGGCCCCGGACACGTGCTGATCACGTCCCGCAACCCGGAGTGGGGCGAGCACAACAGCAACCTCGTCGAAGTCCCGGTCTACAGCCGGGAGGAATCGGTCGCCTTCATCCGCCGTCGCGCCCCACGGCTGACCCAGTCCGAGTCCGACCTGCTCGCCGACGCGCTGGAGGACCTGCCGCTGCTCCTCGACCAGACGGCGGGATGGCTCAACGACTCCGACATGTCCGTCGACGAGTACATCGAGCTCCTCGAAGGCGGGATCGACCAGGACGTCGTCAAGATCTCCGCGGACTTCCCGCTCGCCTTCCAGACCGCCTGGTCGATACTGCTGAACAAGCTCAAGGACACCGTCCCCCAGTCCGTCGACCTGCTGCGACTGTGCACCTTCTTCGCACCCGGCTCCATCCCCGTACGGCTCCTGAAGGAGATGCCTTCCGGGGAACTTCCCGAGCAGTTGTCCGGCCTGATGAACGACCCGCTGCTGTGGAACAAGGCGATCGGCCAGCTCCGGCAGTACTCCGTCGTCAGGCTGGAGTCCCACGAGTCCATCATCGACGAACCGTCCTCCGGCGAATCGCTCTACCTGCACCGCATGGTCCACCAGATCGTCAGCAAGGACATGCCGGAGCGGGACCGCCAGGAATTCATCGACGTGGTCCGCAGAGCCCTTGCCGCCGCCGACCCCGGCCGCCCCACGGACACCCGTCTGTGGCCTGCCTACGCCGAGATCACCCCCCACCTGAAGTGGGCCGACGTCCTCCGCAGCACCGACCCGGCGGTCCACACCCTGGTCCTCAACTGCCTGCGCTACATGTACCTGTCGGGCGAGTACCGGGCCGGCATCAAACTCGGCGAACGTGCCATGACGGCCTGGCGCGAACTCCTCGGCGAGAACCACCCCAGGGTCTGGGACCTCAGCTACAACTACGCCAACCTGCTGCGGGCGGTCGGCGACTACGCGGGCACGGAGGCCATCGAACGGGCCGCCGTCAACCACCTGCGCGCCGAACGCGGCGAACACGACCTGGAACACCTGCGCGCCTCCGGCGGCCTCGCCGCCGACCTGCGGGGGCTCGGCCGGTACGACGAGGCACTGGAGATCTCCGGCTGGATCCTGGCCGCCTACCGCGAACTGCTCGGCGAACAGGACTCGCGGACGCTCAACGCGCAGAACAACCTGGCCATTTCGCTCCGGCTGCTCGGCCGGTACGAGGAATCCCTGGAGCTCAACCGGCGCACCCTGGAGTCCCGGCGCCAGCTGCTGCGGCCACGCCACAACTGGACCCTCTACTCCGAGATCAACTACGCCACCGACCTGCGCCTGCTCGGCCGCTACGCCGAGGCCGAGTCGCTCCAGGCACAGAGCGCCCGGGTGCACAGGCTCGTGATGGGCCCGGACAACCCGCAGACCCTGCGCGCCGAACACAACCTCGCGCTGTGCCACTACCGTTCGGGGGACCGGACCAAGGCCCGAGCACTGTTCACCCGCGTGCTGGAGCGCTGCGAGCGTGTGCTCGGCGAGGGCGACCCCCTGACGATGATGTTCGCGGCCAGCCAGAGCTGCTTCGCCCGCGAGCACGCGGACATCGACCAGGCCAGGGACATAAGCGAGAAGGTCGTGAGCGGCTACGTCGACATGCTCGGCGAGGCCCATCCCTATGTGGCGGGCACCCGCGCCAACCACGCGCTCATCCTGCGCAACGTGGGAGAGCGGGAACACGCACACGTCCTCATCGAGGGGGCGCTCGCCGACATGACCCAGGCCGTGGGGGAGAACCACCCCTGGACGCTCGGCTGCGCGATCAACGTCTCGGCTCTGCGCAACCTGGTCGGCGACCCGGAGTCCGCCGCCGCCCTCACGGAGACCACCATCACCCGGGCCACCGAGGTCCTCGGCCGGACCCACCCGCTGACACTCTCGGCCCGGATCGCCCACGCGGCGGACCTGCGCGGGGTCCGGGACCGGCAGCGGGCCGAGAAGATCGAGAGCGAGGCGCTGGGCGACCTCGTGACGACCTTGGGGGCACAGCACGTCCACACGGTCTCGGCACGGTCCCGCAACCGGCCGTACTGGGACTTCGAGCCGCCGATTATCTGATTCGGTCACCGAAGGAACGGCGACACGCCG
Organism: Streptomyces sp. NBC_01669; assembly: GCF_026339735.1. Taxonomy (GTDB): domain Bacteria; phylum Actinomycetota; class Actinomycetes; order Streptomycetales; family Streptomycetaceae; genus Streptomyces; species Streptomyces yanii. The sequence goes on along the minus strand of NZ_JAPEQG010000001.1, from coordinate 3,253,058 downwards.
GAGGGCCCGGCCCCGCGAGTTGATCGCGGGGCCGGGCCCTCCGTACGTACAGCCGCTGATCAGGCCTCGAAGACCTCGGCGACCAGCTGCGCCTGCTCGGCCTGGTGGCGCTTGGCCGAGCCGACCGCCGGGGAGGAGCTGTGCGGCCGCGAGATGCGACGCAGGCGCTCACCGTGCGGGACGTCGGCGCCGACGGCCAGGTCCAGGTGGTCGATCAGGTTCAGGGCGATGAACGGCCAGGCACCCTGGTTGGCCGGCTCCTCCTGGGCCCAGAGGTACTTCTCGGCGTTCGGGTACTTGGCGATCTCGGCCTGCAGCTCGGCACCCGGCAGCGGGTACAGACGCTCCAGCCTGATGATGGCCGTGTCCTTGATGCCGCGCTTCTCGCGCTCGGCATCCAGGTCGTAGTAGACCTTGCCGGCGCAGAAGACGACCTTGCGGACCGCGTTCGGGTCGACCGAGTCGTCGCCGATCACCGGGCGGAAGCCGCCGGTGGTGAACTCCTCCGCCTTGGACGCCGCCGCCTTGAGGCGGAGCATCGACTTCGGGGTGAAGACGACCAGCGGCTTGTGGTGCGGGTTGTGCACCTGCCACCGCAGGAGGTGGAAGTAGTTCGACGGGAGCGTCGGCATGGCGACCGTCATGTTGCTCTGCGCGCACATCTGGAGGAAGCGCTCCGGGCGGGCGGACGAGTGGTCCGGGCCCTGGCCCTCGTAGCCGTGCGGCAGAAGCAGCGTGACGCCCGAGGTCTGGCCCCACTTCTGCTCGGCCGAGGAGATGAACTCGTCGACGACGGTCTGCGCGCCGTTGACGAAGTCACCGAACTGGGCCTCCCAGATGACCAGCGACTCCGGGCGGGCCAGCGAGTAGCCGTACTCGAAGCCCATCGCCGCGTACTCGCTGAGCAGCGAGTCGTAGACGTTGTAGCGCGCCTGGTCGTCGGAGAGGTAGAGCAGCGGGGTGTAGTCCTCGCCGGTCACCTGGTCGACGAGGACCGCGTGGCGCTGGCCGAAGGTGCCGCGGCGGGTGTCCTGGCCGGCGAGCCGGACCGGGGTGCCCTCCATCAGCAGCGAACCGATGGCCAGGGTCTCGCCCATGCCCCAGTCGATCGTGCCGTTCTCCACCGAGGCGGCACGGCGCTGCATCTGCGGCATCAGGCGCGGGTGGACCGTGATCCGCTCCGGGATGTTGACCTGGGACTCGGCGATCCGCTTCACGACCTCCGCGGAGACCGCGGTGGTGACGGCGACCGGGAACTCGGGCTGCGCTTCCGGGACATGGGTCTGGGCCGGAGCCGAGGTGGCTTCGCGAACCTCTGCGAAGACCTTCTCCAGCTGGCCCTGGAAGTCCTGGAGCGCCTGCTCGGCCTCTTCCAGCGTGATGTCGCCGCGACCGATGAGGGACTCGGTGTAGAGCTTGCGCACCGAGCGCTTCTTGTCGATCAGGGTGTACATCTGCGGGTTGGTGAACTCCGGGTTGTCGCCCTCGTTGTGACCGCGGCGGCGGTAGCAGATGAGGTCGATGACGACGTCCTTGTTGAACGCCTGCCGGAACTCGAAGGCCAGCCGGGCCACACGGACGACGGCCTCGGGGTCGTCACCGTTGACGTGGATGATCGGCGCCTCGATCATGCGCGCCACGTCGGTGGCGTACATCGAGGAGCGGGAGGACTCCGGGGCGGCGGTGAAGCCGACCTGGTTGTTGATCACCACGTGCACCGTGCCACCGGTGCGGTAGCCGCGCAGCTGCGACATGTTGAGCGTCTCGGCGACGACGCCCTGGCCCGCGAAGGCCGCGTCGCCGTGGAGCGCGACGGGCAGGACCGTGAAGTCCGTGCCGCCCTTGTTGATGATGTCCTGCTTGGCGCGGGCGATGCCCTCGAGGACCGGGTCGACCGCCTCCAGGTGCGAGGGGTTGGCGGCCAGCGAGACCTTGATCTGCTCGCCGTCCAGACCGGTGAAGGTGCCTTCGGCGCCCAGGTGGTACTTGACGTCGCCGGAGCCGTGCATCGACCGCGGGTCGAGGTTGCCCTCGAACTCCCGGAAGATCTGCGCGTACGACTTGCCGACGATGTTCGCCAGGACGTTCAGGCGGCCGCGGTGGGCCATGCCGATGACGACCTCGTCGAGGCGGGCCTCGGCGGCGGAGTCGATGACCGCGTCGAGCAGCGGGATGACGGACTCGCCGCCCTCCAGCGAGAACCGCTTCTGGCCGACGTACTTGGTCTGCAGGAACGTCTCGAACGCCTCGGCGGCGTTGAGGCGGCGCAGGATCCGCAGCTGCTCCTCGCGCTCCGGCTTGGGGCGCGGACGCTCCACCCGGTCCTGGAGCCACTTGCGCTGCTTCGGGTCCTGGATGTGCATGAACTCGATGCCGGTGGTGCGGCAGTACGACTCACGCAGCACACCGAGGATGTCGCGGAGCTTCATCATCGTCTTGCCGGCGAAACCGCCGACCGCGAAGTCCCGCTCCAGGTCCCACAGGGTGAGGCCGTGCTCGGTGATGTCCAGGTCGGGGTGCTTGCGCTGGCGGTACTCCAGCGGGTCGGTGTCGGCCATGACGTGGCCGCGGACCCGGTAGGAGTGGATCAGCTCGAAGACCCGGGCGGCCTTGGTGACGTCGTCGTCGTGCGAGGCGTCGATGTCCTTGAGCCAGCGGACCGGCTCGTAGGGGATGCGCAGCGCCTTGAAGATCTCGTCGTAGAACTCGTTCTCGCCGAGCAGGAGCTGGGACACGATCCGCAGGAACTCGCCGGAGGCGGCGCCCTGGATGACGCGGTGGTCGTACGTCGAGGTCAGGGTCATGACCTTCGAGATGCCCAGCTTGTTCAGCGTGTCCTGGGAGGTGCCCTGGAACTCCGCCGGGTAGTCCATCGCGCCGACACCCATGATGAGGCCCTGTCCGGGCATCAGGCGGGGCACCGAGTGGACGGTGCCGATGCCGCCGGGGTTGGTCAGCGAGGCGGTGACTCCGGTGAAGTCGTCCATGCCGAGCTTGCCGATGCGGGCGCGGCGGACGATGTCCTCGTACGCCTGCCAGAACTCGAAGAAGTTGAGCGTCTCGGCCTTCTTGATGGCCGCGACGACCAGCTGGCGGTCGCCGCTCGGCTTCACCAGGTCGATGGCCAGACCGAGGTTGACGTGCTCCGGCTTGACCAGGGTCGGCTTGCCGTCCCTCTCCGCGAAGGAGTGGTTCATCGACGGCATGGCCTTGAGGGCCTGCACCATCGCGTACCCGATGAGGTGCGTGAAGGAGATCTTCCCGCCGCGGGCGCGCTTGAGGTGGTTGTTGATGACGATGCGGTTGTCGAAGAGCAGCTTCACCGGAACGGCGCGGACGGACGTGGCCGTCGGCAGTTCCAGGGAGGCGTTCATGTTCTTCGCCACGGCGGCGGACGGGCCGCGCAGCGTCACGTACTCGGGGCCCTCGGCGGCAGTGGCCGGGGCCGCCTTGGCGGGCGCGGCGGCCTTCGCGGCCGGAACGGCGGGCGCAGCCGGAGCGGCGGGCGCGGCCGGAGCGGCCGGAGCGGCGGGCGCGGCCGGGGCCACCGGGGCCACCGGGGCAGCGGCAGCCGCGGGCTTCGCCGGGGCGGCGGCCGGGACCTGCGCCGGAGCGGCAGGCGCGGTCTGGGCCGGTGCGGCGGCGGCCGGGGCCACCGCAGCCCCCGCGGCTGCGGCGCCGGGAACGGGCTTGTCCGCCGTGCCGGACGTACCCGGCTTGTAGTCGGCGAAGAAGTCCCACCAGGCGCGATCGACCGAATTGGGATCCTGGAGGTACTGCTGGTAGATCTCGTCGACGAGCCACTCATTGGGGCCGAAAGCTGCAGCCGGGCTCGTGCCCGGGCTGGCTTGGTCGGTCGAGATGCTTGAGTTACTGGGGGACTGAGACGACACGGCGGCAACCGCCCTCTTCCGCTTCACAAGGTGATGGACAGCGGAAATCAAGGCTACGCCTCCTTGACCGTTCCATGCAGACCGGGCCGGTCTTCGTCGTGCAAGTCACATCAAAGAGCGGGTTTCGGCGCAGGAAATGGCGGGAAACAAGCCTGGTTCCGCTTCAGTCCGGGTACGCGAGGCCGTGGCTACGGCCACGTGGACCGTATCCCCTCGGGGGACGACACGTAGAACGTGCCCTTCCGGTTCGAACCCTATGTCAACTGCGTGGTTGAGGGATCCCGGGAAGAGTGACTTGGATCCGGCAGCCGCGAGCTGATTCAGCCACTCCGATGCGGCCGCCGTGCAGATCCACCGCCCAGCGGGCGATCGCGAGCCCCAGACCCGTACCGCCGTCGCTGCCCGGGCCGTGCGGGGACGGCACCTCGCCACGGTTGAAGCGCTCGAAGACCCGGTGCCGCTCGGACTCGGGGATGCCCGGACCCTCGTCCAGGACCTCCAGTTCCAGCGACTCCGGCTGCGCGCCGCGCCGCGCCCGCACCGTGACCCGGCCGTGCGGCGGGCTGTGCTTGACAGCGTTGTCGATCAGATTGGCCACCACCTGGTGGAGCCGCTCCGCGTCCGCATGCGCGGTCAGCTCGGGCGGCGACACATCCAGATGCAGATGTACGTCCTTGCGGCTGTGGTTCCCGGAGCCGGAGGACAGCCGGCGGTGCGAGGCGGCCAGGTTCGCTTCCTTCAGCACGCCCGAGAGATACGGCCACACCTCGAATCGCCGGGCCTTCAGGGTGACCACCCCGTGGTCCAGCCGGGAGAGGTCCAGCAGCGTCTCCACCAGCCCGCCGAGCCGCTCCGTCTGTTTGAGCGCCGTGCGCATCGTCTCCGGATCGGCCGCGGAGACCCCGTCCACGACGTTCTCCAGCACTGCTCTCAGCGCCGCGATCGGCGTCCGCAGCTCGTGCGAGACATTGGCCACCAGCTCCTTGCGGTGCCGGTCCACGGCCTCCAGATCGTCCGCCATGAGATTGATCGTCTGCGCCAGGTCGCCGAGCTCGTCACGCCGGCCGGCGCCCCTCACCCGTCTGGTGTAGTCGCCGTGCGAGATCGACCGGGCGACCCTCGTCATCTCGTCCAGTGGCGCCGTCAGACCGTGCGCCACGAACTGCGTGATCAGCAGCGTCGCGATCACCGAGAACACGGTGATGAACCGCAGTTCGGTCCTGGTGCGCAGCGCCACCATCAGAAGTCCGGTCGTGATGAACACCGCGACCACGACGAGCGTGCCCAGCTTGGCCTTGACCGAGAAAGGACGCAGTCGGGAGCCGGGCCGGGTCATGGCGCCGGGGTCTCCAGGGCGTAACCGACGCCGTGCACGGTACGGATGCGCTCGGCACCGATCTTCCGGCGCAGCGCCTTGATGTGGCTGTCGACGGTACGGGTGCCGGAGGCGTCCGCCCAGTCCCAGACCTCCGCGAGCAACTGCTCCCGGGAGAGCACCGCACGCGGTGTGCCGGCCAGGCAGACCAGCAGATCGAACTCGGTCGGCGTGAGGTGGACGTCCTCGGCACGCACCCGCACCCGGCGCTGCGCGTGGTCGATCTCCAGCTCGCCGAGGCGCAGGATGCCGCTGCGCGGCGTCACCGCGGCCAGTGCGGCACGCTCCACCCGGCGCAGCAGGACATGCACCCGGGCCGCCAGCTCGCGCATCGAGAACGGCTTGGTCATGTAGTCGTCCGCGCCGACACCGAGGCCGACCAGCATGTCGGTCTCGTCGTCCCGGGCGGTCAGCATCAGCACGGGCACCGGCCGTGTGGCCTGCACCCGGCGGCACACCTCCAGACCGTCGAAGCCCGGCAGCATGATGTCGAGCACCATCAGATCGGGCTGCCATGACTCGGCCGCGTCGACGGCCGCGGGGCCGTCGAGCGCGGTCTGCACCAGGAAGCCCTCGGCCCGCAGGCGGGCGGAGATGGCATCGACGATCGTCGCGTCGTCCTCGACCACCAGAACCCGGCGTTGCGCGCCCGGGGTGGCCGCGACACCGTTGTGGGTGGTGTGTGTCTGTTCCATCGCCCCGCCCCTGCCCGTTCTCGCGGGGGCCATTCCCCCGGACGCACGGTCTTCGCTTGTGAATTTCGTGGGTGATCCCGTTTGCCGCTCAGCAGCGTAAAGCCACCGGACGGCTCCCGGCTACGCAGGGTGCAACGGCACGGGAACGGGTTGGACGCGGGGAGGAGGCGGAGTGTCTGCCTTGTGGCACTTGGCCCCGGGCGTCCGGGGGCCGCGTATACCCGGTGGGGGAACCTCAGGCGCTCCGAAGTGCGAGATGAACCACGTCGGGCACACCTCGGGCAACATGCACCTCTTCCGTCCTTACCCCGCTGAATCCGGCATTCGACAAGGCCTGTTCGAAGTCGGCGGACGGCTGCGCGGACCAGACCGCGAGTACCCCGCCCGGATTCAGCCGCTCCCGGCAGTCGGCGAGACCGGCGGGCGAGTACAGGCTCGTGTTGTCGTCGGTGACGGTCCAGTCCGGTCCGTTGTCGATGTCCAGGCACAGTGCGTCGTAACGGTCCGTAGTCGTGCGGAGGTACGCAACCAGATCCGTCGCCAGGATCTCGGTCCGCGGATCGGCGAGCGCGGCACCGGTGATCCGGGCCAGCGGGCCACCCCGGTGCCAGTCGATGATCGCCTGCTCCCGCTCGACGACCGCGATCCGCCCCCAGCGAGGTTCGGCTGCGGCGTGGGAGAGGGAGAAGCCGACCCCGAGGCCGCCGATCAGCACCGCCGGGTCCGGCCGCCCGGCGGGCAGCGCGGCAAGCGCCGCGTCGATCAGCAGCCGCTCGGAGCGACCGTCCGCGGTGTCCATCAGGAAGCAGCCGTTGGCGATGATCTCGAAGTCGTCACCCCGCTCCCGCAGGACGACCTCCCCGTACGGTCCTTCGCGGCGGTCGAGCGTGACGGGGCTGTGGGCGGTGCGGCGGTCGGCGGTGGGCATGTCCTCGGTCTCCGGTAGAGGGCGGGTGAGTCCCTGTCATCCTCGCCCGGCCGCGCGGCCGGGACCAGCGAATTGCCGGATCGGTACGGGGCGCGGAGAGGCGAAAGGCGTGGTCACACGGGCTCCGGCCGTGCGCCGCGCACGACGAGGAGCGCCCCGCCTGCCACGTACGCCGCCACTGCCACCGCCCACGCCGCCCCCTGCGGCCCCGGCTGCATCGGCCAGGCCCAGACGGCGGCCGCGCCACCCGGGGTGCGGGGCGCCGCCAGGTAGACCGCGCCGCTGTAGACCGTCATCGGCAGCCAGCTCAGCCGAGCACCGATCAGTGCCACGGACGCCGCGGTCACGCCGGTCGCGCCCAGCACATTGCGCACCATGCCCGGTGCGCCGAACTCCTCCGGGTGCCCCGGGACCGACAGCGCGAGTGCCCCGGTCGCGAGCACGGTCAGTGCGAGCAGATGCAGCAGCCGGCGCGGCCACCAGGGGCGTACGGCGGTCCGGTCCAGCTCGTCGCTGTGCGAGTGCAGGCTTGCGCCGATGGCGGCGGAGGCGAGCAGCGGGGCGAGCACGAGAACGGGGACGCGCGCGGTGTGGTCGAAATGCGGCTGGTCCTGCAGCCAGTCCGCCGCCCAGGCGGCAACCAGGACGATGCCGGTCAGGGCGGCGGCGGTGAGCGGGAGGGCCCGGGAACGGACATACAGCGCGGGGAGGTCCGGGAGGTTCATGGTGCGCCTCATCTGCTCACTCACAGGACCGGGACCTCCGCGGGCGTACAGCTCTTCCGGGTGGCCAGGAAGCGGCCGAGCCAGACCTTGCGATCGGCTTTCGGCATGGCTTCGAGGCGGGTCAGGTATTCGGGTGCCGGCAGGTCGAATCCATCGAGGGGGGCCAGCCAGTGCTGGACGGCCCGGTCGGTCGCCGACACACGGTCGAACCCCTGCGGGTCCTGCTTGCGCGCGCTGTCCGGGCATTCGCGGCTCAGCAGGCCGTTGACGGTGTTATATGCGTAGCCGCGGGGGTCGGTCAGCTCGTTCCGCACGACGCCCCAGCCGCGTGTGACGGACGGGAGGCGTGCTTCGCCGTGCTTCGGATCTGTGCGCTGGTCCACGTATGTGGCCGGTGCGCCCGGGACCCCGTCCAGTTGCGAGAACATCCCCTTCAGGGCATCGGACGCCTGGGGCAGCAACGGGGCGTCGACGGCGCTCATGCAGAGCTGCGGGGTGCCGGGGGCGGACTCCGTGCAGACCCTGCGGTCCGCGGCCGGGTCGTCCCGGAACAGGTTCTCGCCAGTGTGTACGACGACCGTCCCGGCTGTGATCGCCAGGGCCAGCGGCACCACGGCCAGAAAGCGCCGACGGGCCGCGTACGCGAGCAGCACAGTGACTGCAAGGCCGCCCAGCCAGGCCACCATGACCGGGGCAAACCACCACACGGGGACGGATACGCTCGCTTCGGTCCGCCCGCCCGGGCTCAGGAAGCGGGCCTCCGACTCCAGGTAGTTGGGGATGCCCAGCCCGACGTACGTGCAGACCGCCAGGACCGGTGCGGTCAGCCGCCAGGGGGACAGCCGCCCGACGACGAAGCCGACCAGTGCGATCGAGACCAGGAAGCAGCTGTCCGAGACGGCCAGCGAGAGGGACGGGCCGCGGCCGGAGGCGTACGGCAGATTCGCCGCCAGCAACACGGCCAGCGCGACGAGATACCCCGCTGCTGCCCACAGAGCGACGGGCGCCGCGGTCATCACGGCCCGGCGCAGCCGACTGCGGGGGACGCCGGACAGCAGTTCGGCGGTGCGGGCGCGGCGTTCGCGCCCGCCCTGCCAGCAGGCGGCCGCCGCCGTGAGCGGACCGCAGAGCAGCGTGTTCGCGCTGGTCAGCCGAGTGAGGGTCGCGCCCCAGTCGCCCTGCCACTGGTCCGCCTTCGCGCCCAGGGTGACGAGGAGGGTGAGCGCGACGGCCGCACCGGTCCACAGGGGAATGCCGCGCCGCAGTTCGGTGCGCAGCGGCGTACGGGGGGCTGCGGTGCCCGTGTCCCGCATGCGGGTCAGGGTGTCGGTCATCGGCCCGCCACCGCCGTGCGGTGAGCGCGCAGCGCGGCGGTGTAGCCCCGCTCGATCGAGTTGTCGCCGAGGCTGTCGTCCGCCCCGTTGCTGCCGATCGCGGTGAGTTCGGCGGTGGTGCCGCGGTAGGCGATCCGGCCCGCCTCGACGAGCGTCACCTCGGTGCAGGCCGCTGCGACGTCCTCGACGAGGTGCGTGGAGACGATCACCGTGGACGTCTCGCCCAGCTCACGCAGCAGCGCCCGGAACTCGACACGCTGCTCCGGGTCGAGGCCGGCGGTGGGCTCGTCCAGCAGCAGGAGGTCCGGATCGTTGACGATCGCCTGCGCGATGCCGACGCGCCGCACCATGCCGCCCGACAGGGTCTTCACCTTCGCATCGATCCTGTCCGCCAGCCCGACCCGTGCCACGGCCCGTTCGACCGCCTCCGGGACCTGCGCGGCGGGCATCTCCTTGAGCCAGGCGACATAGCTGACGAACTCGCGGACGGTGAAGCCCGGGTAGTAGCCGAACTCCTGGGGCAGATAGCCGAGACGACGCCGGACGGCCGAGCGGCTGCGGTGGTCCGTCACCGCGCCGACCTCGCTGCCCAGCAGCTCGACCCTGCCCCCGGAAGGCGCGGCGACGGTCGCGAGGACCCGGATCAGAGAGGTCTTGCCCGCCCCGTTCGGCCCCAGCAGGCCATGGACCCCGGGAGCGAAGTCGAGGTCGACGGCGTCCAGCGCGGTCCTCCTGCGGTGGCGGACCGTCAGCCCGCTGACGCGGACGGTACGGGCGTTTCGGACTGTCACGGTGCTCATGCGTTCACGCTCACAGCTTCTCCAGGTGGTCGAAGGATCGACGGCGTACGGTCAGCAGCGCGGCGCACAGCAGCGCCCCCGCCGCCCAGCCGCTCTGCGCGAAGGGCCCGGCGAAGTACCGGGCCGCCCCGTCGGCCAGGGCGTCCGGGTCCAGGGCCGGCGCCCCGGCGGACGGCACGACGACGGCAAGGGCCCAGGCCGCGGTGACGGACGAGGCGCCGGTACGGCATCCGGTGTACGAACCCAGCGCCAGCGCGGCCAGGGTCATGGCGACGGCCGGCACCAACCAGGCGACCGCGCCGGGCGCACCCGCCGAAGCGGGCAGTACCGCCCCCGCCGCGGTCAGCAGCGGGACGCTCACGCCGAGGACCGCGCCGGTCCTGATCAGCAGGAGCCGCAGCCCGCCGGACGGGGTGGAGGCGGCGAGTTCGTACACGGGATCCGCGCGCCGCCCGTACGAGACGCCGACCCCGGCGAGCGGCAGCACCGGCGCGATCAGGAGCAGCAGCGGACGGGCCGGGAGACCGGCCTCCGCCCCGGTCCCGTTCCGGGCGCCGTACGCGAGGGCGACGGCCGCGGCCGCCACCAGGAGCACGGCCACCAGCCAGGGGCCACGCAGCGCGGGTCCGGCGGCCCGCAGGACGGGGGAGAGGAGGGGAACACGGTGGTGGCGGGGTGCGGACGGGGGCACGGATGCGGGGACCCGAGTGGGCCCCCGCACCGCGGCCGATCGGACCGGCTCCGTCCCGCCCGCCGCCGCGGCGAGCACCGCCGCCCGCACGTCGTCGACCACTGCCGCCGCGGCCCCCTGTCCGCGTACCGCCGCCGACACCCGCGCCGCGCACCCCCCGCACACCTCGATGTGCTTCTCCAGGGACCAGGCGTCGGTCTCCGCCGCCGTGCCGGACGCGTACCGCCGCGCCGGCTCCTCGCCCACATGCCAGTCCGTCATGCCATGCCTCCCAGCGGTTCGCCGCCCGGCGTCAGCCGGTCCAGGGCGGCGCGCAGTTCGCGTCTGGCGCGCATCGCCCGGGTCTTGACCGTGCCCTCGGGTATGCCGAGGAGCTGTGCGGTCTCGCGGGTCGTCAAGCCGTCGATGACCGTCGCGCGCAGGACCTCCCGCAGTTCGGGGGAGATCCGGTCCAGTGCCGCGCCCACGTCCGCGTACTCCAGACCGGCCAGCACCCGTTCCTCCGCGGACGGGGCGACGGCTGACCAGCCGGTGCCCTCGGCCTGCTCGGCCAGGGTGGCGCGTTCGGTGCGGGCCTCGGCGCGCTGGGCGTCGACCAGACGGCGTGCGGCGATCACCCACAGCCAGCCGCCCGCCTGCCCGCCGCGGTGCGCACCGGCGGACCGCCACGCGGTGACGAACGTGTCCTGCAGGACTTCCCGTACCGTCTCCGGGTCCGCGCACCGGCGGCTCAGCCGGGCGAAGAGCCAGCCGGCATGCCGGTCGTAGAGCGCGGCGAGGGCCGCCGCATCCCCCTGTGCGACGGCGCGCAGCAGCGCGTCGTCATCGTCGGTCCGGTTCTCCCCCGAGGGGCGCATCAGCCTCACATCCCCTCTATCGGGCCGTGGCCCCTCGCCGGTTCACCGTGTGGCATGCGCCATAGACGGTGCGGACATGATCGCGGAGGGTTGGGTGTTGTCCTCCGGGGGGCGTGAGAAAACCGGGGCGTGAGAAAAGGGAGTCCGGCGGAGTGCACCGGAGTACGCACGGGGCAGCACAGGTACGACGTGAAGCGGCCCCGCTGCTCGATGCCGTCCCGGGGCCGCGGCGCACGGAGCCGACGGCCCCCGTACCGCCGGTCGACGCGCCCGCCCGGTCCTGGCTGTGGAGGCTGCTGCCGACGCCCGCCGGGACACCGTTCACCTTCTGCTATCTGCTGGTGCTCGTCGCGACGTCCCTGTTCACGGCGTACGCCGATCCGGATACCGTCTCCGCCGTGCTGCGCGAATCGAGCACCGACGTCGCGCATCTCACGCGGACCCCGCTGCTCGTTCTCGTCGCCAGCGCCCTGTGGATCGCGGGCGGGCTCACCTCCCCGTACGCTCTCGGCTTCGCCGTCGTCCTGACCGCCCTGGAGCGGCGCATCGGCGGGTGGCGCACCGCCGGGGTCTTCCTGCTCGGGCATGTGGTGGCGACGCTCGCCACGGAGATCCCGGTCGGGATCTCCGTGGTGGCCGGGCATCTGCCGGAGACCTCGCTGCACCGGCTCGACTACGGCATCAGCTTCGGTCTGATGGCGAGCGTCGGCGCGCTCGCCGGACTGCTCACCCCACTGGTCCGCGCCCTGGTGCTGGGCGGCGTCGGGGTGATGCTGGCGCACGATCTGCTCGTGTTCACCGATCCGCTCACCGGCTGGGGGCATCCGCTCGCCCTGCTGCTCGGGGTGGCCTGCTGGCCGCTCCTGCACCGGCGCGAGGGTCTGGTCGGTGCGGTCATGGGCACGGTGCCTTCTCGCCGTGGACCGCGACGTACTCGGCAGACGGCCGAGGCGCCGGATCGTTGATGAGCAGGCCGAGAACGGCCGGGTCCGCCGAGTGGGTGCGACCGGTGGCCGCGGCGGTACGCACCTGCTCGGCCCGCTCCGGGTAGTACCGGCAGAAGATCTCGGCGCACTCCTGGAGATCGCTGGTCCAGCCGCCCCAGCGCGGCATGACCAGGGTGAACCGCGACCGGACGATGCGGCGGGCGGTGCCGCGGCCGAGGTTTCTGCGTTCGGCGTGCGTGGTGGCGGCGGCCCGTCGGCGCCGGCGGCCCGTCGGCGCCGGCGGGGGGAGCGACAGGCACAGATCGGAGACACCGGGAATGGCCGTGCCGCGCGGAATGCTGCCGTAGTCGTAGACGTAGGCGTAGGCGTAGGCGCCGTGCGGTTGCGTGGCGTCGAATGCGTCGGCGATCCGGGTGCGGGCCGCTTCGACCACGGGGGTGAACTCCGCCGGCAAGCGGCTCAGCGAGCCTTCACGTCGGATCGTCCCGTCGTCGGACAGTCCGCGGCTGCCGAGTGGTTATTCGCAGGTGACGGGCTGGTGGAAGAAGATCGCTGAGAGCGAACACAGCCTCGGGAACATTAAGCCGCTGAGGAGCATTGAGTCTGCATAGCTCAACTTGACTGCCGAAGGGGAGATCATGGCTACTGAGTCCAACGCGGTCACTCCGCTCACCTTGCCTGTGCTGCCGCTCGACGACGAGGTCGTGCTGCCCGGAATGGTGGTTCCTCTGGACCTGTCCGACACCGATGTCCGGGCTGCCGTCGAGGCTGCCCAGGCCGCCGCCCGTCCGGGTGGTGGCAAGCCCGAGGTGCTGCTGGTGCCGCGGATCGACGGGACCTACACCGGGACCGGTGTACTCGGGACCGTCGAGCAGGTCGGCCGGCTCTCCGACGGGGACCCGGGCGCCCTCATCCGCGGCCGTGACCGCGTGAGGATCGGTGCCGGAACCACCGGACCCGGGGCCGCGCTCTGGGTCGAAGGGACCCGCGTGGACGTCTCGGCTCCCGAGCCGCTCCCCGGCGCCGCCGCCGAGCTGGTCAAGGAGTACAAGGCCCTCGCCACCAGCTGGCTGAAGAAGCGCGGCGCCTGGCAGGTCGTGGACCGGGTCCAGCAGATCGACGACATCTCCGCACTCGCCGACAACTCGGGCTACTCACCGTTCCTCACCACCGCCCAGAAGGTGCAGCTCCTGGAGACCGCCGACGCGGTCGCCCGGCTGAAGCTCGCCATCCAGTGGCTCGGCGAACACCTCGCCGAACAGGACGTCGCCGAGTCCATCGCCAAGGACGTCCAGGAGGGCGTCGACAAGCAGCAGCGCGAGTTCCTGCTGCGGCGCCAGCTGGAAGCCGTACGCAAGGAGCTGTCCGAGCTCAACGGCGACGCGGAGGACGAGTCCGACGACTACCGGGCGCGTGTCGAGTCCGCCGATCTTCCCGAGCACGTCCGTGAGGCCGCGCTCAAGGAGGTCGACAAGCTGGAGCGCTCGTCCGACCAGAGCCCCGAGGGCTCCTGGATCCGAACCTGGCTGGACACCGTCCTCGAACTGCCGTGGACCGAACGGACCGAGGACGCGTACGACATCCGCGCCGCCAAGGAGATCCTCGACGCCGAGCACGCGGGCCTGGAGGACGTGAAGGAGCGGATCACCGAGTACCTGGCGGTGCGCAAGCGCCGTGCCGCACGCGGCCTCGGGGTCGTGGGCGGGCGTCGGGGCGGTGCGGTGCTGGCCCTCGTCGGACCGCCCGGCGTCGGCAAGACGTCCCTCGGTGAGAGCGTCGCGCACGCCATGGGCCGCAAGTTCGTCCGCGTCGCGCTCGGCGGTGTGCGGGACGAGGCGGAGATCCGGGGCCACCGGCGTACGTACGTCGGTGCGCTCCCCGGACGCATCGTCCGCGCCATCAAGGAGGCCGGTTCCATGAACCCGGTCGTCCTGCTCGACGAGATCGACAAGGTCGGCTCCGACTTCCGCGGCGACCCGGCCGCGGCGCTCCTCGAAGTACTCGACCCGGCCCAGAACCACACCTTCCGCGACCACTACCTGGAGGTCGAACTCGACCTCAGCGACGTCGTCTTCCTGGCCACAGCCAACGTCCTGGAAGCCATCCCGGAGGCGCTGCTCGACCGCATGGAGCTGGTCAGGCTCGACGGCTACACCGAGGACGAGAAGGTCGTCATCGCCCGCGACCACCTGCTCCCGCGCCAGCTGGAGCGGGCCGGTCTGGAGAAGGGGGAGGTGACGCTCGACGAGTCGGCGCTGCGCAAGCTGGCCGGCGAGTACACCCGCGAGGCGGGCGTACGCAACCTGGAGCGGGCCGTCGCCCGTCTGCTCCGCAAGGTCGCGGCCCAGCACGAACTGGGCGACCGGGAGCTCCCGTTCACCGTCACCGACGAGGACCTGAGGGGTCTCGTCGGACGGCCGCACCACGTCCCCGAGTCCGCCCAGGACCCGGCTGAGCGCCGCACCGCGGTGCCGGGCGTGGCGACCGGACTCGCGGTGACCGGTGCCGGTGGTGACGTGCTGTTCGTCGAGGCGTCGCTGGCCGACCCGGAGACCGGCGCGGCAGGACTGACCCTCACCGGTCAGCTCGGCGACGTCATGAAGGAGTCCGCGCAGATCGCGCTGAGCTTCCTGCGCTCGCACGGCGCCGAGCTGGAACTGCCCGTCGCCGACCTGAAGGACAGGGGAGCGCACATCCACTTCCCGGCGGGCGCGGTGCCCAAGGACGGTCCGAGTGCCGGTATCACGATGACGACGGCGCTGGCCTCGCTGCTCTCCGGACGGCTGGTCCGTACGGATGTGGCGATGACCGGTGAGGTGTCGCTGACGGGACGGGTGCTGCCGATCGGCGGGCTGAAGCAGAAGCTGCTGGCCGCCCACCGGGCCGGTATCACCACCGTGGTGATCCCCAAGCGGAACGAGGCCGATCTGGACGACGTCCCGGCCGAGGTCCTGGAGAAGCTGGAGGTCCACCCGGTGACGGATGTCCGACAGGTGCTGGAGATCGCCCTCGCCCCGGCCGCGGTCAGGGCGGAGGAGAGGATCCCGGCCGCGGCGTGAGCGCCATGGCGTGACGGGCGTGGCATGACGTGCGCGGCCGGTCGGACGGCCCGCGCCACCCGAAAGGGCGGTGCGGGCCGTTCCGCGTATCCGGGTGTGCGGACGTGCTGTTCCGCGTCCGGGCGGGGAGCGGAAAGGACACGCCGGTCCCGCAGACCGGCATGCTGCGGTCCGTCGGCCGGACCGCAGCCCCCTTGGACTCCATGGCGCGGCCGGTCGGCGAGGTGGCGGACGAGCGGCAGCTCGCGCGGCGCCGGGCGAACCCGGACGGCACCGGGCTCAAGGACACCGCCGAGCCGGTGACGGGGTCCCGCTGAGCGTCGTGACCGGCCGCGCTCAGGGGCGGTAGACGGTCCCCGGCACCGGCTCCGCGGGGGCCATCAGCTGCGGGACCGTCACCAGGGTGTAGCCGCGCTCCTTCAGCGCGTCGATGATGCCCGGCACCGCGGGCACGGTCCCCTTGTAGATGTCGTGCAGCAGGATGATGCCGTCCTTGCTCGCCTGGTCGAGTATCCGCTTCTTGATCAGCGCGGAGTCGGTCGTCGAGTAGTCCTTGGCGGTCGCGCTCCAGAGGATCTGCGAGAGCCCCAGGTCCTTGCTGATGCCGGAGACCGTGTCGTCGGTACGGCCCTGCGGCGGGCGCATCAGCCGCGGCTTCTTGCCGGTGATCTTCGCTATCGCGTCCTGCGTCTTCTCCAGCTCGGCACGTATGACGGCGGGCTTCCGGTCCGTCAGGATCTTGTGCGACCACGTGTGGTTGGCCACCTCGTGGCCCTCCGCCTCGATGCGGCGCACCGTGTCGGGGTGCTTCAGCACGTGGTTCCTGCCGAGCAGGAAGAAGGTGGCGTGCACTTTCTTCTCCTTGAGGATGTCCAGCAGGTGCGGGGTGTCCGGGCCGGGCCCGGCGTCGAAGGTCAGCGCTATGCACTTCGCCTTGCGGCAGTCCACCGGGCCGAACGAGCCCTTGGCGTCGGAGGCTGCGTCCCCCCGCGCCGAGCCCGGGGCCGTGGTCTGCATCGAGCAGCCGCTCAGCGTGAGGGTGACCGCCGTCACAAGAGCGACGGCCAACCCCGTACCGATCGACTTCGTCTTCGTGGGCAAGACACGTCACTCCCTCACGGCTGAACAGCGCACACGGTGTGCGCTGTTCAGAGACTATACATACGATGTATACATCAAGTGCATAGTGGGGCGCGCGATGGCGGAGGCGGCGGTCGAGGCATGCGGGAGCCCCGGTGACGGGGTGCGTCACCGGGGCTCCGGGGGCGGGCGATCAGCCGTTGGCGAGTGCCTGTACGCGGTCGAGGGCGCCGTTGAAGTGGTTGTGGTCGCCGACGTACGGGCCGGACGACGTGTACTGCCAGATGGTGTAGTAGCCCCAGCCGGCCGGGAGTGTGCCGACCGTGGTGTCGTAACGGGCCACCCAGAGCGGGTTGGTGGTGCCGAAGCCCGCGTTGTTCCCGGTGCAGGTCGTCCACCAGCTGGTCGCGGTGTAGATGACCGCGTCACGCCCGGTGCGTGCCTTGTACGTGTTCACGAAGTCGCGGATCCAGGCCACCATGCCGGCCTGCGTCTTGCCGTAGCACTGCGCGCCGTACGGGTTCCACTCGATGTCGAGCACGCCGGGCAGCGTCTTGCCGTCCTTCGACCAGCCGCCCCCGTGGTCCACGAAATAGTTGGCCTGGGTGGCGCCGCTCGTGGTGTCCGGGGTGGCGAAGTGGTACGCACCGCGGATCATGCCGACGTTGTAGGAGCCGTTGTACTGCTGCGCGAAGTAGGGATTCGTGTAGTACGTGCCCTCGGTGGCCTTGGTGTAGGCCCAGCGGACGCCGCTGTTCCAGAGAGTCGCCCAGTCGACGTTGCCCTGGTGACTGCTGACGTCCACGCCTTCGGTCTGGACGACACGCGTGTCGCGCGGCAGACCGCCCTGGCCGTCGTGGGCGATGACGCCCATGCCCATCGTGGCCGACCCGCGCGCGGGCTTCTTGGCGGCGGCCGTGGGGGAGTCGGCCGCGGTGGCCGCGCCGGGCAGGGTGAGCAGAAGCGAAAGTGCTGCGAGGAGGGTTCCCAGCGCCGCTAAGCGTGAGCGGCGGGTCGTTCCGGATCCGGATCTGTGCACGGGCATGTGCGTGCCTCCGAGGCCTCGGTGGGGGGATCTGCAGACCCAGGGGGGCGGCTCGGCGCACCCCTGTGGCATGTCATGGTGTGAACATGCCAGCAATGACGCTACGCACGTAGACCCGCGCGGCGGAAGAGGGCCTGGGCGGTGCCGTTGGTCTACGCCTGCGAAATACTGGCGGAGCTGCGGCGATGACCGGCGGCGAAGGAAACTTTCAGCGGCAGGAAAGCTCATGAGGGGTGTTTGACGTGCACGGGAGCGAAAGCGGTAGTGAACCCGGCGCGGCCGGAGGAAGTGGTGTGGACCACGAATTCCTGGCACTGGAGCGGGAATTGGCCGTATTTCTGCGCCGCGCGCGGGCCAGTTCCGGTGAGATGGCGCGGGAGGTCCATCCCGAGCTGGAGGCCGCGGCGTACGGACTCTTCGTGCGGCTGGAGTCGGTGGGGCAGCAGCGGGCCACCGATCTCGCCGCGTACTTCGGCGTCGGGAAGGCGACCATGAGCCGCCAGCTGCGCGCCCTGGAGGAGCTCGGACTGGTGGCGCGCGAGCCCGATCCGGCCGACGGGCGGGCCTTCCTCGTCCATCTCACCGACGAGGGGCTGGCGCGCTTCCGCAGCGTCCGCGATGCGCGCCGCGACCGGTACGTGAGGAAACTCGCCGACTGGGACCGGACCGAGGTGGCGGAATTGGCACGGCTGCTGCACCACTTGAACGCCCGGGCCGAGGACTGACGCCGGCCGCCCGACCCCGGCCGGGCCCGACCCCGGCCCGGCCAGGCGTCCCCGGGTGCTCTCGGACCCCCGCCCCGTGGAAACCACCCACGCCGCCGGTGCGGGCCGACCCCGTACCCGGGTGACCTACAGCACCACGTAGACCGCTGTCGCGTCGTCGTGCGTCTTGCTGCGCCGCAGATACGCGCGCTCCGTGTCCGCGTCCTCCAGGGACCTGACCCGGTCGATCAGCCCCTGCGTGCCCTCCTTGTGGAGTACCGCGAGGCAGGCCGTCCAGTCCCCCTCGTGGAACATCTCCGTCCAGCGGCTCGCCCCGTCCGTCAGCGCGGCCACCGCCCGCACCTCGACGAGCGGCGTCCGTCCGGTCACGGCGCGGACCGCCACCCCGGGGTCGGCGGCGGCGGTGAAGAAGCCGCCCTCCTTGTTCCGTACCTGCGCATCGGCGATCTCGTCGGTGGCCAGGGAGCCCGGCGGCAGCCGGTCGAGCCGGTCGTCGAGCAGCGCGCGCACCGATCCGTCCGGCGATTCGAACAGTAGTACGGAGTCGGAGAGCACCAGGTGTTCGATCTCCTCCGAGCCCCAGCGCGCCATGACGACGGTCGCCTGAGGAGTGCGCACGTGAGAAAGGTCACACAGGGAACGATGCGTGTCGGCGGTGCGCCGGATGGACTCGGCGAGGATCTCGGTGAGCGTCAGATCCCGCCGCGAACCCGACAGTTCGACCAGTGATCCGCCCAGTCGCGCGGTGAACCAGGGCACGGAGTGCACACAACCGTCGTCCCCCTGCGGCGGAGTGACTCCGTCGAGCAGAACCAGCGTCCCACCCGCGCCGGAAGCGGGAAGCGCGGTGGCTGCCCAGTCCTCGTTGGGACGCTCGGGGCTGCCGGGGGCCGTGGCGAGTTCGATGCGCATACGGCCAGTCTGCACGACGCCTTCACGAGGCCTGCACGATCGCGGCGTTGGACCGTACCGGCAGGTCAGTGGGGTGGCTTGAGCGGAAGGAGTGGCTCCGTGCCGGGTGCGGGCGGGCATCCTGCCAAAGCCCGGGCGGAAGTTCCAGCCGATGGTCCAGGTGTGGGCTGCGGCGCCCGGGGGGAGACTTGTTCGTCAACTCCGGAGTGATGTTCACTCGTTCGGGTGGCGGAGCGGT
This sequence comes from Streptomyces sp. NBC_01669, assembly GCF_026339735.1. Lineage (GTDB taxonomy): Bacteria > Actinomycetota > Actinomycetes > Streptomycetales > Streptomycetaceae > Streptomyces > Streptomyces yanii. The sequence continues at coordinate 3,233,754 of NZ_JAPEQG010000001.1, read as the reverse complement.
TGATGCGCGCCCCCCTCTCAAAAGCACTGGAATGGTCGGAAGCCGTACCAGGGGTCGGGGTGTCATTCCACATATGACCGTGCGTCACCTTTGCTTCAAGGGTGGACGAGTCAAGATTGCGAGCACCGGTGCAGAAGAAGCGGCCTCGGAGCAAAGGCAGCGAGCGAAGCGGTACCGGGGAGACACCTCCGGCGCCGAGCGGGAGTGAGCCCACCCGGCGCACCGCCCGCGTACGCAGCCGGCTGGTCGCCGGCGTCGCGGTCGTCGGTATCACCGTCATCGCCGCGGGCGCACCCGCGGCCCTCGGCGCCTCCACCGAACTGACCGAGTCCCAGCGGCTGGTCACCCTTGCCCAGCTGAACCAGCAGGCGGTGGCCCTCGCCCACTCCCTCGCGGACGAGCGTGACGAAGTCACCGCCTACATCGCGGGCGGCCGGGACGGGAAGTCCGACGCGAAGAAAGACGGCCCCAGCGCCCGCGTCGACCAGCAGATCGACGAGATCCGCGACACGGCCCCCGCCGCGCTGCGCCGCGACCTCTCCACGATCCCCTCCCTGCGCCGCACCGCCCTCACCGGCAAGGGCTCGGCAATCGCCGCCCACCAGGCGTACTCCGAGGTCATCGCCAAGCTCCACGACCTCGCCGACGAACTCGCCGAGAAGACCCCGCCGCGCGCCGCCGAGGCCACCCGTGCGCCCCTCGCTCTCGGCCAGGCAGCCGATCAGGCCTCCGCCACCCGCGGGCTGCTGATCGCGGCGCTCTCCGTGCCCCGCAAGGAGGCCACGGTCCCGCAGATCGACCCGTTCACCGGGCTGCCCGTCCAGACCCAGGACGAGGGCAGCAGCGAGGACGACCGCAACCGTGACGAGCTGAGCGCCGCCGCCCAGCAGGCCAGGGTCCGCGAGCTCTCCTCGCTCGCCGACTTCGACCAGGCCGCGGGCAGCACCGCCCGGGAGAAGCTCTCCTCCACCGTCACCGGGCCCGACGTCGACCGCGCGGAGAAGTACCTCGCCGCACTCACCGACCGTCCCGAGCTGTCGGACTCCGACCAGAAGGCCGACCGGAAGAAGGTCGAGGCGGCACTCTCCGCCCGCATCGACCGGATGCGCAGCGTCGAGTCCGCCCTCGGCACCACCCAGGTGCGACGCCTGGAGCAGCTGCGCGACGACGACGTCACCGCCCTCGAACTGCGCATCGCACTCCTCGGCGGCTGTCTGCTGATCGCCGTCGGCGTCTCCACCGCCGTGGCCCGTACGCTGACCCAGCCGCTCGCCGTCCTGCGGATCGGCGCCGCCCGCCTCGCCGAGGAGCCCGCCACCGCCGAGCCGGTCCGCTACACCGGCCGCAACGACGAGTTCGCCCAGGTCGTTCGATCCCTCAACGCCCTGCACGGCAAGCTGCACGGGCTGCTCCACGAGTTCAACGGCCGGTTCGAGGATCTGGAGAACGAGCGCGGCGAACTGATCGCCGGACGCGAGGCCCTCACGCTCCAGCGCGCCGAACTCCAGGTCCGCACCGCCGATCTGACCGCCCAGCTGGAGCGGCTCAAGAACACGGTCCACCACACCTTCGTCAACCTCTCGCTGCGCACCCTCGGCCTCGTCGAGCGCCAGCTCGGCGTCATCGAGAGCCTGGAGGAGCGCGAGCAGGACCCGGAGCGGCTCGCCACCCTCTTCAAGCTCGACCACATGGCCACGGTCATGCGGCGCCACAGCGAGAACATGCTGGTCCTCGCGGGCGCCGAGCACGGGCACGGACACTCCGGCCCGATCCCGCTGGTCGACGTGTTGCGTGCGGCCGTCAGCGAGATCGAGCGGTACGAGCGGGTCACCATCCAGTCCCTGCCGCCGCACGCCCAGATCGCCGGTTTCGCCGCCGACGACCTCAGCCACCTGGTCGCCGAACTCCTGGAGAACGCGACCTCCTTCTCGCCGCCCGATTCGCATGTCGAGCTCTCCGGCTGGCTGCTGGAGACCGGCGAGGTGATGCTCTCCGTGCAGGACGAGGGCATCGGCATGTCGTCCGTACGGATGGGTGAGCTCAACGCCCGCCTGGCCGACCCGTCCTCGTTCGAGGCGGGCGAGCAGAACGCCGACGGCGCGGGCCTCGGACTCCAGGTGACGTCGCTCCTCGCGGCGCGCCACGGGGTGCGGGTCCAGCTGCGTGAGCAGAAGGGCAGCGGGGTGACGGCGGTCGTCGTGCTGCCGCAGGCGCTGCTGCCGAAGGCGCCCCCCGGCGCCACGCCGCCGCCCGTGACCGCGCCGGGGGACGCGCCCGCGGTGAACCTGCCCGGATCGGTCGCCGAGGCGAACTCCAATGCCCTGCCCGGCCGGACGCTCGCCCTGCCCGACGACCCGCTGATCGCCGCCGCCGAGCAGACGATCCGCGAGTCGGCACCGGACCCGGCCCAGGCTGACGTGCCCGCTCCGGCGGACATGCCCGCTCCGGCGGAGGTGCCCGCTCCGGCGGAGGTGCCCGCTCCGGCGGCACCCGAGCCGGTAGCCGCCGAGTCCGAGTCCGAGACCACGATGCAGGTCCGGCTCCCGGAGCTCCGGGACGTCCCCGCGGCTCAGCCGGTCCCGTCGGCCGCACCGGCCCATGAGACCCCGGCGACCCCCGACCCGTACGCCATCGGTCCCGACCGCCACGAGCGCACCGCGGACGAGACCCCGGAGCCCTTCACCGCCCCGGCTCCTTCCCCGGTGCCCGCCGCCGAGGCCTTTCCCGGCCCCCGGCAGCCGGAGCCGCAGGCCGAGCGCATCACCGACAAGGGCCTTCCCAAGCGCACCCCCAAGGTTGTCAAGCCCGCCGCCGCCCCCACCGCCGAGCGCAAGGGCAGCCTGGACAAGGACGCGCTGCGCCGCCGCCTCGGCGGTTTCCACCAGGGGGCGAAGGACGGCCGCCGCGACGTCGAGGCGGAGATCGCCGACGGTGCCGTCACCGGTGCCGGCACCGCACAGACTGAGCAGACCGAGCGGACAGACCGTTTCGGTGGTCGAACCGATGAGACGGGGGACACAGTCGAGGAGGCACGCAGTTGACTGCGCCCAGCACATTCGGGCTGAGCACCGAGGCCCGGAACCTGCACTGGTTGCTGAGCAATCTCGTGGAGGAGGTGCCAGGGGTCCATTCGGTCACCGTTGTCTCGTCCGACGGACTGATGCTGCTCTCCTCCGACCCCGGCCGTCAGACAGCGACAGCGACAGGCGGTCGGCAGGACGGCCCCCGGGGTTCCAGCGCCGACCTGGCGACCATCGTCTCCGGCATCGGCTCCCTCACCATCGGCGCCGCGAAACTGATGGACGGCGGCGGCGTCAAGCAGACCATGGTCGCCATGGACGAGGGCAGCGTCTTCGTCATGTCGATCAGCGACGGTTCGCTGCTCGGCGTGCACGCCACCCCCGACTGCGACATGAGCGTCATCGCGTACCACATGGCGCTCTTCGTCGGCCGTGCCGGACACGTACTCACCCCCGAACTCCGCAGTGAACTGCGCAAATCGATGGAGAGCGCCCAGTGACGCCCGCTGCTGAACCCGCCCGCAGGCTCCCGGTCCGCGGGTCAGACCGACGGCCCGCCCGGGTCCGCCCGTACTCGCTCACCGGCGGCCGCACCCGCTTCGGTCACGTTCTTCTCGTCGAGACGTTCGTGGCCGCGCTGGAAGCGCCCGAGGAGCGCCGCGAGCTCACCAACGGCAACCTCGCCACGCGGGTGATGCCGGAGCTCCAGGCCATTGTCGAAATCTGCCGCCGCATGCGTACGGTCGCGGAGATCTCGGCCCTGTTGAAGATGCCGCTCGGCGTGGTCCGAGTGCTGCTCAGCGACTTGGCCGACCAGGGAAAGATCCGTGTGTACGGGACCGGTCACGGCACCGGCCAGCCCGACCGCGCACTGCTCGAAAGGGTGCTGAATGGACTCCGTCGTCTCTGATCCGCTCCTGTCCGCCCCGCGTCAGCCGGGACCGGAGGACCAGGCCGAGGAGTCGCTCCAGGCCTGGCAGTTGGATCACACCAGGGCCCCCATAGCCACGAAGATAGTGGTCGCGGGCGGGTTCGGGGTCGGCAAGACGACCTTCGTGGGATCGGTCTCCGAGATCACCCCGCTGCAGACCGAAGCGCTGATGACCCAGGCCAGCGAGGAGACCGACGACCTCACCGCGACGCCCGACAAGGTCACCACGACCGTCGCGATGGACTTCGGCCGTCTCACGCTCGACGACGACCTCGTGCTGTACGTGTTCGGCACGCCCGGACAGCAGCGCTTCTGGTTCATGTGGGACGACCTGGTACGCGGCGCGATCGGTGCGGTGGTGCTCGCCGACACCCGGCGGCTCTCCGACTGCTTCCCCGCGCTCGACTACTTCGAGAGCTGCGGACTGCCGTACATCGTGGCCGTCAACCACTTCGAGGGGACGCCCGGTTACGAGGCGGAGGACGTCAGGGAGGCCCTGACCGTACCCCCCAACGTACCTGTTGTGATCATGGACGCGCGTAACAGGATCACCGTCGTCGAGTCGCTGCTGGCCCTCGTGGGTCACGCTCTTGACGCGACCCCCGCCTAGGCACACCTCGCGCACGTACCACGTAGACGTAACGGAGAACCGCGATGCGGAAGATACTCATAGTCGGAGCCGGCCAGTCCGGTCTCCAGCTCGCCCTCGGACTGCAGTCCAGTGGGTACGAAGTCACCCTGATGTCCAACCGCACCGCCGACGAGATCCGGTCCGGCCGGGTCATGTCCACGCAGTGCATGTTCGACACCGCGCTGCAGCACGAGCGTGACCTCCAGCTCAACTTCTGGGAGTCCCAGGCCCCGCGCATCGAGGGCCTCGGCGTCTCGGTCGCCGCCCCCGACTCCTCGCGCGCCATCGACTGGGTCGGCAAGCTGGACGGCTTCGCCCAGTCCGTCGACCAGCGCGTGAAGATGGCCGGCTGGATGGAGACGTTCGCCCAGCGCGGCGGACAGCTCGTCATCCACGGTGCGGCCGTCTCCGACCTCGACTACTTCTCCCGCACCTACGACCTGGTGATGGTCTCCGCGGGCAAGGGCGAGCTGGTCTCCATGTTCGGCCGGGACGCGTCCCGTTCGCCGTTCGACGCCCCGCAGCGCGCCCTGGCCGTCGCGTACGTCCACGGCATGGGCCCGCGCCCCGAGCACCCCGAGTTCGACGCGGTCCGCTGCAACCTGGTCCCCGGTGTCGGCGAGCTCTTCGTGATGCCGACCCTGACCACGTCCGGCCGCGCCGACATTCTTTTCTGGGAGGGCGTCCCGGGCGGCCCGCTGGACGTCTTCCAGGGCATCAAGGACCCCTCCGAGCACCTCGCGAAGACGCTGGAGCTCATGGAGCAGTTCACGCCGTGGGAGTACGCGCGTGCCACCAAGGTCGAACTGACCGACGCCAACGGAACGCTGGCGGGCCGTTACGCCCCGACCGTGCGCAAGCCGATCGGCCGGCTGCCCGGCGGCGGCCTGGTGCTCGGCGTGGCTGATGTCGTCGTCGCCAACGACCCGATCACCGGCCAGGGCTCCAACTCCGCCTCCAAGTGCGCCGACGCGTACCTGAAGTCGATCATCGAGCACGGCGACCAGCCGTTCGACGCGGACTGGATGCAGTCCACGTTCGACCGCTACTGGGACACCGCGCAGCACGTGGTGAAGTGGACGAACGCCATGCTCGGTGTACCGCCGGAGCACGTGCTGAACCTGATCGGCGCCGCCGGTCAGCTGCAGCCGGTCGCCGACCGGTTCGCCAACGGGTTCAACAACCCGGCGGACTTCGACAACTTCTTCTTCGACCCGGAGAAGACGAACGCGTACCTCGCGCAGGTCTCGGAGGCAGCGGCGGCCTGACCGTCGTACCGCCAGGACAGACACGACAGCCGGGCCGGTTCCCGTCGGGAGAGCGACGGTGCGCGGCCCGGCTGACGTGTGTACGGGGGCACTGCATGCGGCTACTCGTCGCCGGGCGCGGACGAGGAGTCGTACCCCGCATCCGAGCCGCCGGACGCGTCCCGGGCGAGCTCCGGGAGGCTGTAGCTGCTCAGCGACGGACTCTTCGGATCCGGACGCACAGCGCCCAGCAGCGGATTCGACGCCAGCGGCGAGACCTTCACCTGCGACCCGGGCCGGGGCGCCTGCACCACCAGGCCATTGCCGACGTACAGGGCCACGTGCGTGGCCTTCGGGAAGTAGATCACCAGGTCACCCGGGCGCAGCGTGTTCAGCGGTACCTTCCGCAGCTGCCGCCACTGCTCCTGCGAGGTCCGCGGAATCGCGCGCCCCGCGTTCGCCCAGGCCTGCGAGGTGAGCCCGGAACAGTCGAACGACCCCGGACCCTCCGCGCCCCACACATACGGCTTGCCGAGCTGCCTGACCGCGTACTTCACCGCCTCGTCGCCCTCCTGAGACGGCGGCCGGGCCGAGGACAGGGCGCCCGATGTGACCAGCGTGCCCTGGGCCTTGTCCGTGGCCTGCTGCTCCAGCCGGGAGACCTTGGCGATCTGCTCGGCGGAGAGCTTGGCCAGCAGCGCCTCCACCTTCCTCAGCCGCGACTGTACGGTGTCGCGCTGCTTCTTCTGCCGCGCGGCCAGCACTCGCTGCTTCTCGAGCACCTTGCGGGACGCGGAGGCCAGCCCGTCGGCGCGCTTCTCGGCGCCGGTGAGCCGCTTCACGGTGGTGGCCCGGCCGGCCGCCATCCGCTGGATCACGTGTTCCTGGTCCAGGGCGTGCTCGGGATCGCGGGACAGCATCAGCTGGACGTACGAGGAGAAGTCGGACTGTCCCTGGTACTGCTCCCGCGCCAGCCGCCCCGCGTCGTTGCGGCTGCGGCCCAGAGCGGTCCGCGCCACGGCGAGAGCGGTGTCCAGCTTCTTCGCCTCCGCCTGTCTCTTCTTCAGCTTCGCCGTGGTTCCGTTGTACGCCTCGCTGGCCTCCTCGGCCTGCTGATACAGCTTCTTGAGCTCGGTCAGCAGCCCAGCGACGCTCTTCGTGGCGCGTGGCTCACGGGCGGGGCCGGAGTGGCCGGGACTGCTCGGGTCCGCGGGGGCGGCGACGGCGGGTGAGGCCGCGACCACCGTGGCGAGTGCCGCCGCGCAGACGGTGCGCAGAACCCTGGACGACACGGGATCACCTCCGTTGACGGGGCGATCGTGGGACTACCCCATGAGTGAGCGCAACGCGTCAATACGGTCACTCGGGCGCGGGCGATGCAAGAACCGTGCGGCGTGGCGGCACCCGGATTCGCCCGGACGGCGGGACGACCCGCAAGGGGCCCGGCGGATCACGGCCGGGGCCCTGATCCGCCGGGCACCCCCGAGGTCACTTCACGGGGAACGCGTAGAACATCCGTTCCCGCTGGACGACGGCGGACTTCCCGAAGGCCAGCACCCGGTACGGGGCGGTGACCGTGGCGCCCTTCGGGTCCTGCACCCCGATGTCCTGGAACTTCCACAGTCGCCGGCCGTCCGCCGCGGCGAACGCGGTGACCTGCGCGTCTCCGGCCGCCAGCACGGTGCTGCCGCTGGAACTCACGGTGACGACCGGCGCCCATCCGCCGGGCACCGCCTCGGTGGACCGCCGCCAGCGCAGCTTTCCGGACTCCCGCTCGACCGCGCCCACTTCCTGGTTGCGGCTGGTGGTGTGCAGCAGGGCCCCGGCCGGGACCGGTGTCCCGAACACGGACCCGGGCGTGCCGTTCAGCGTCCACTTCGGCTTGCCCGTGGGCATCTCGAACGACTGGAGGGCGTCGCCCGCCGCCGCGTACAGCAGTCCCTGGTCATCCCCGACGGCTGCCCCGTCCGGACCGACCGTGCCGAACGACTTGGTCCACAGCAGCTTCCCGCTCGTGCGGTCGAACCCACGGAAGACTGCCTTGCCCTTGGCGGCCTTGACGTCGCCTGGGGTGAGAGTCGCGCTCTTCTGGCGTACGACGATGTCGTCGGGGCGGACGGCGATCAGCTGGTAGGCGGGGGTCGTCGATTCCCGGCCGGTGGGTACGGGGGTCCGCCACAGCTCCTTGCGCCGCACGATGTCGTACGCGAACAGGAACGACGTGACGACCTGCGTGTCCTTCCCGCGCTTCTCGCCCTTCTTCGGCTTCTTGGCCTTCACGGTGACCTTGTGCGAGCCGGTGAACCAGATCGCCGGACCGGACTGGCCGATGACGTCGGACACCGTCAGGAACGGTGCACCCTCGAACTCGTTCTCGTACGCCACCCGGTGCGCGACCGTTCCGTCCTTGGGCGAGAGCCAGAGGAACTCGGACGGCCCGGCGACGAAGCAGAACGCGTCACCGGCAGCCAGGGCGGCCTGCCCCTTCGCCGCGTCCGGGCACTCCCAGAGGCGGCGGCCGGTCCGCAGATCGACGGCGGAGGCCTGCGTCTCGCCGGTCAGCACGAGCAGCCGGTCGCGCCAGAGTGCGGCGGTGAGCGGCGCGGGTTCGGCCTCTGGGTGCCCGTACACCCAACGCGGCTGCGGCGGCAGCCCGGCCACGGTGGGGCCGCTGGGGGACGGGGCGGGCTTGCCGTCGTCCGGGGCGTCGGAGCCGTCGGACCCGAGGGCGAGCACACCCCCACCGCCGACGATCAGCCCGGCCGCGCCGGCGGCCGCACCGAAGAGCAGGGTGCGACGGTCCAGGGCGGCTGAGGGCGACGAGGAAGAAGAAGAGGAAGAGGAAGGCGCGGGTGCGGGCGTGGGCGTCACGGGCGGCGGAGGCGGGGTGGGAATTGCCGCTGCCGGGGCCGGGAGGGGGCGCGGCACGAGCGGCGCGACGGGCGGCAGGACGACGGGCAGCCGGTCGGGGGGACCGGTCCGTTCACGCGGGATGGACAGCTGGGTGGTCGGCCGGTCCGGCTCCGGGGCGCGGGGGCTGCCGACGCTTCCGATCCGGGTGGTCCGGGTGTCCTCTCCGAGGCCGCCGTCGCCGGGCGCGCCGGTGGCGGGGCTGTCGGGCGTGGCGTCGGCAGGTTCGGTGAGAGACGCGCGCGGGGCTGTGCCGGCGGGGCTGTCCGCCCGCTCGTCGGCCGCCCCTTCGGACACCAGCTCCCTGACGCGGGACTCCTGTTCCGCAAGCGTCTTCGACAGCTGATCCGGCAGCCAGCCGCCCCTGGCGAGGCCCGCCGCGCCCTCCAGTGCCAGTTCCGCCGCCACCGTCCCGGAGCTCGGCCGCTCGGCCGGGTCCTTGGCCAGGCAGCGCGCGATCAGCCCGCGCAAGTCCTCCGGGACCGCGCCCAGTTCCGGCTCAGCGTGGGCGATCCGCTCGGCCGCCTCCGCCGTCGGGCCGTCCGCGAGCGGGGTCGTGCCGGTCGCCGCGTACGCCAGCAGCAGACCGAGCACGAAGAGGTCGGAGGCCGGTCCCGCCGTCTCGCCCTCGACCTGCTCCGGGGTGAGATATCCGAGCCGCACGGAGAGCTGCCCGCCCGTTCTGGCCTCGGCATCGGCCGCAGCGCCCAGCGGGCCGAAGGCGGTGAGCCGCGGTCCGTCCCCGGCCAGCAGCACGGTCCTCGGGGCGAGCCCCTCCAGCACGGCCCCGGTGGCGTGCACCCGGGAGAGCGTCTCGGTGATGCCCGCACCCAGTATCCGCACGGCACGCTCGGGGAGGGGACCCGCGGCGTCGATCGCATCGGCGAGCGTCAGCGCCGGTACGTACGCCACGGCCGTCCACAGCTCCCCGTCGTCCGTACAGGTGGCGAGCTGCGGCTGGACCCAGCCACCCGCCAGCCGGTCCGCGGTGCGTGCCTCCGCCTCGAAGCGGCGGCGGAAGGCGGGCAGTGCGGCAAGCTCCGGCCGGGCCGCGGTGATCACGACGGTGTGGTCCGCGGTGCCGTCAGCGGTGTCGGCCGCACTCGCGTGGTGCGCGAGGTACTGGACAGCGCTCGCCGTCTCGCGGACCCGCGCCAGCACGGTGTACGGACCGAAGCGGCGTGGATCGTCCTGACGCAGCGCCTCCATGGCGCACCCCCTTGTGGTTCTCGTGACCATGGATCCGTCGATCCTAGAGGGTCCGGCAATCGAGAGGCGGGCGACGCACCCCGCCCGGACCAGCGGGTCAGCTCGGTTTCGACCAGGGCCACTTGAGAGTGTGGCGCTCGCGGCCCTCGGGGGCGTACTCGTACACCCAGCCGCGCTGAACACCCAGCCGCTTGGAGTATCCGGCCGGGACCCGCCGGTACGCGTACACGGTGGCCGGTCCGCCGTCGGCGTCCGGCACCGGGACCTCGTACCACTTGGGCGGGTGGCCGGTCGAGCCGACGAGGACGGGGAGGACCCGCCCGTCCAGTGGGCCGCCCCTGAAGATGGTGTTCTCGCTTCTCACGTCCCCAGTCTGACCCAGGGTGTGTTCCGGGGCTCAGTCCGGCGGCAGCAGGTGGGCCGCCCCGCCGACCACGGGGACCAGCCGTGCCGCCAGCTTCCCGGCAGGACCGGATGCGGTCTCCAGCGGCAGCAGTGCCGCCACCACGGACGCCGTCTCCTCGTCCGTCGCCGCGGTGGCCGCGAGCAGGGCGATCAACTGGTCGACCAGCCAGTTGCGCAGCTCGTCGGCGACGGGCTGTTTCTCCTCGTCCAGCCAGATCAGCGAGGCCGCCTCGACGGCTGCGATCCAGGTCCGCACCAACATCCGCAGCCGGGGCCCGGGCGCACATCCGTCGCCCCGGCCCAGATGCAGCAGGATCTGTTCGGCCGCCGCCCGCCGCACCTCGTCGACGATCGCCGTCGTCCGGGACGTCTCGGCGACGCTTCCGCCGCGCAGCAGGGCGCTGAACCCGGCGTCGTGCTCGTCGACGAACCTGAGGTAGCGGCCGAGCACTCGCCTCACCCGTTCCGTGGGCGGGCCCTCGGCCGGCTCGGCGAAGCAGAGTTTCAGTTCGTCCGCCGCGGACCGGAGCGCCGCCTCGTACAACTGCTGCCGCCCACCGGGGAAGTAGCGGTAGACGAGCGGACGGGAGACGCCGGCGACCGCCGCGACCTCGTCGAGCGAGACCTCGTCCGGCGCCCGGTGCGCGAACAGGGTGAGGGCGGCGCCCAGGAGTTGCGTGCGGCGCTCCTCGACGCTGAGCCTTCGGTACGCGCGGTTCGGCGGGGCTGCGGCGGCAGGGGTCATGCCTCGAAGCCTAGGGGGTGTCCGGCGGATCAGGGGCGGACTGGTCGCGGCTCCCGGCCATGATCCGCCGGACACCTCCTGCGGCGCTCCCTTCGCCGGGGGAGCGGTTTCAAGCCAGCAGACCCGAGCTCTTCCACAGCTTGCGCCCCACCCCGTTCAACACGCCGATGTCGTCGAGGAAGTCCGTCAGCCGCTTCGCACCCGACTGCATGACCTCCGCCCGGTGGCCGCTCGCCTTCACCTGGGCGACGGCCTCGCGGCGGTCCAGGCCGACGTTCTCGTACACCTGTGGGTTGATGAAGCAGACGGAGAAGACGCGCGCCGCCTCCCCGCAGCTCAGCCGGGTGAACTCGCGCTCCCAGCGAGGTGCCGTGACCATCTGGCGGCGCAGCTCCTCGCGGGCGTAGCGCACGTGCCGTGCCTCCTCGACCACATGGATCCGGGTCACGCCGCGTACCAGCGTCTGGACGCGCTCGTCCGGGAACGTCAGCCGCTGCATCCAGTCGAGGATCTCCTCGCCGAGCAGGGTCGCGGCGAACGAACCGGGCGTCGTGGACACGGTCTTCAGCACCCGCGCCAGGTTGTGGTAGACGCGCGGTACGGGATAGCTGGGCGCCTGCCCCCACTGGATCATGCGGCCGAACATCATCGAGTGCCGGCATTCGTCGGCTATCTCGGTCAGCGCGTAACGGACATGATTGCTGGTCACCGGCTTGTCGTAGATGTGCCGGACCAGCAGCTGCATCAGGATGATCTCGAACCAGATGCCGAGCGAGGCCAGCGACGCCGCCTCGTGCCGGGCCAGGTCCATCCGCTGCTCCTCCGACATCTTCCGCCACAGCGGGGTGTCGTAGAGGGAGACGAGCTCGGGCGGCCAGAACCACTTGCCGTCCTCGACCGCCGCATCCCAGTCGAGTTCGGTGTCCGGATCGAAGGAGTGCTTGGCCGAGGACTCCAGGAGGCGCTCGGCGATCTGCTCGCGGTCCCGTAGCGGGCCGAGTGCGTCGCGGAGCACCTGCACGTCGCGTTCGGTCACTGTCGTCATGGCTGGGGGCACCTCACACGTGGGTTACCGGGGGTCACTCCTTATGAGACTGCTTGTCAGTAAGGCAGTCAATCCCTCGCGCGCGACTTGTTGACCCGGCGTCTACCAACGTGTGAACCTGCCAACTGACGCAACCGCAGCGGAACTTATTCGAGCATGCGAGGCGAAGGAGCCGTCCGTGTCGACACACGACCTCTACACCACCGCCCCCGACACGCCCCTGTGGCAGGTGCCCGCCTCCGGCGCCGCCCGCTTCAGCTGGGACTACGACGACGGCCGTGAACGCCTTCTTGCCCTCTACCAGAAGGGCAAGGACAAGCAGTGGGACGGCAACAAGCGCATCGAGTGGTCCCTGGAGGTCGACCCCGCCGACCCGCTGGGCACCCCCGACGAGGCCCTCACGCTGTACGGCACCCCGCACTGGGCCAAGATGACCGAGAAGGACCGGGGCGAACTGCGCAAGCACTACACCTCGTGGCAGTTCAGCCAGTTCCTCCACGGTGAACAGGGCGCGATGGTCTGTGCGGCCCGGATCGTGGAGGCCGTCCCCGACCTGGACGCGAAGTTCTACTCTGCCACCCAGACCATGGACGAGGCCCGGCACGCGGAGATATACGGCCGGTTCCTGCACGAGAAGGTGCAGATGCTCTACCCGATCAACGACAACCTCCAGGGCCTGCTCGGTGACACCCTGCGCGACTCCCGCTGGGACATGCCCTACCTGGGCATGCAGGTCCTGATCGAGGGCCTGGCGCTGGCCGCGTTCGGCATGATCCGCGACACCACGACCAAGCCGCTGCCCAAGCAGATCCTCGCCTACGTCATGCAGGACGAGGCCCGGCACGTCGCCTTCGGCCGGATGGCGCTGCGCGACTACTACAAGCAGCTGAGCGACGCCGAACTGCGCGAGCGCGAGGAGTTCGTCATCGAGGGCTGCTATCTGATGCGCGACCGTCTCAGCGGCGTCGAGGTGCTGGAGAACTTCGGCATAGGCAAGCAGGAGGCCAAGGACCTCTCCGAGCACTCGGAGTACCTGCAGCTCTTCCGCAAGCTGCTGTTCAGCCGGATCGTGCCGTGCGTCAAGGACATCGGTCTGTGGGGCGAGCGGCTGCAGAAGGCGTACGTCGACATGGGCGTCTTCGAACTCGGCGACTCCAACCTGGACCTGCTGATGGCCCAGGACGAGGAGATCGCCGAGCAGCTGGACCGCGACCGGTTCGCGGCGGAGGAGCAGGCGCGGGTCGCGGAGGTCGAGGAGGCGATAGCGGAGGGTGCTGCCTAGAGGATGCCGACGGCCCGGTGCGAGGGTCTTCGACGGCCGGCGCTCAGAGGCCGGTCGTGAAGCCGCGCACCAGCTCCGCCACCCGCACCGGAGCCTCCAGCAGCATGGCGTGCGTCGCCGCGATGCCCTCGGCGGTGATGCACGGCCGCTGCGTGACCAACTCGGCGAGATCCCGGGCCCGGCCCCGCCCGTACGTGTCCATCAGCTCGTCCATCCACTCCAGTCCGGGCGCCGGCGGGACGCGGTGCAGGGCCCGGACGATCAGGAGCGCGCCGATCGGCGATCAGCCCGCGGCCGGGGCGGGCGCCGGGAAGCTGGTCCGCAGCGTGAACGCCCTGTCCGTCGGGCCGTGTTCGCGCAGGATCCGCAGGCGCTCCTCGGCATCCTGTACCGTCGGGCGCTCGCCCGCCGGAACCCACCACAGCGCGGTCATCGCCTCCTCCACCCGCTCGAACCATTCGCGGCGCCGGGCGAGGAGTTCGCGATGCTGCCCCTGGTACATGAAGGCTGTCAGCGCGTCCGTGTCGCGCCACACCGACATGTTCACGATCAACCAGGAGTCTCCGAAAACCGGTACGTCGGTGGCGTTCCCGGTCTCGCTCTGCAGCCTCCAGATGAACCCCGAGGCCTGGTCGGCGACCGCGTTGACCGGATCGAGGGCATCGACAAAGTCTTTCAACTCGGGTGAGTCCAGCGGGAATGTGAGCCGGGCGATGTTGACCTGGGCGAGTTCGTGGCCAGTCTCCGATGTCATGGCTGCACAGTAATCAGCGCGTGCCGCGCCGCACGGGCCGTTCCGAGCCGCGAGACGGCCCGGATGGTGGTGCGCCTCTGCGCGCCGTCAGCCCCGCAGCGCCGCCTCCATGACGGCCCGGGCGATCGGCGCCGCGCTGCCGCCCCCGCTGATGTCCGCCCGCTTCGCGGCGGCGTCCTCGACGACCACCGCGACCGCGACCGCCGGCCGGCTCGCGTTCGACGCCTGTGCCCAGGAGATGAACCAGGCGTACGGGGTACCGGAGTTGTCGATGCCGTGCTGAGCAGTGCCGGTCTTGCCGCCGACCGTCGCCCCGCCGATCGCGGCATTGGATCCGGTGCCCTGCTCGACGACGTCGATCATCATCTGCCGCAGCTGCGTCGCCGTCCGCGGGCTCATTGCCTGGTGGTAGGGGCGCGGGCCGTTCTGATGGACGGTGGTGCCGCTCCTGGTCGTCGTACGGTCCACCAGATACGGGTACTTGAGGTCACCGCCGTTCGCGACGGCCGACGCCACCATGGCCATCTGCAGCGGTGTCGCCGTCGTGTTGAACTGTCCGATCGACGACAGGGCCAGTTGGTCGTTGCTCATATCGGTGTCGAAGTTGCTTCTGGCCACGCCGGACGGGATCCTCAGCCCGCTGTCGTTGAAGCCGAACTTCCGCGCCGCCTTCACCATCCCGTCGAGCCCGACCTCCACCCCCAGATGGGCCATCACGGTGTTGCACGACACCCGGATCGCCTCGGCGAGCGACGCGTACTCGCAGCCGCGTGCCTCATTGGGGAGCGTGGTGCTGGTCCCCGGCAGGACGTACGGGGACGGGGTGTCGGTCTCCGCGTCGGGGTCCTCGACCACATCCGCGTCGAGCGCCGCAGCCGCCGTCACGATCTTGAAGGTGGAGCCCGGCGGATAGGTCTGCCGGATCGCCCGGTTGAGCATCGGCTGGCTCCTCGCCCTGTTGAACTGCAGCCAGGCGTCGGTGACCGACGAACCGGTGCCGGAGAGCCGTTCGGGGTCGTACGAAGGGGTCGAGACCAGCGCCAGGATCTTGCCGGTCGACGGTTCGAGGGCGGCGACCGCACCCCGCCGCCCGCCCAGCCCGGCGTACGCGGCGCGCTGCATGGAGTCCTTGACGGTCGTTGCGACGTTGCCGCCGGGCTGCCGGCTGCGGGTGATCTCGTCCCACAGCGGCAGCGGGGCGAGCAGCGGATCGGTGCCGGAGAGGATGTCGTCCTCGGCGTTCTCGATGAGCGTCGTGCCGTACGTCTGCGAGGCGTACCCGGTCACGGGCGCGTACAGCGACCCGTCGGTGTAGGTGCGCTCGTAGGTGAGCTGCTCGTCCGTGTTCTTGGAGCCGGTGACCGATTTCCCGCCGACCAGGATGTTGCCCCGCGGCTGGTCGTAGCGGTCGATCGTCCGGCGGCGGTTGGCGGGGTTGTCGTCCAACTCGTCCGCCTGGAAGACCTGGATGCGGGCGGCGTTCAGCAGCAGCGCCATGAGCAGCAGCAGGCAGAACGCGGCGGCCCGCCGGATGTAGCGGATCACGACGGGTCCTCCACGATCGGTGCGATGTCCCCGGTCTCCACCTGGTCGGGATGGGGGGTGCGGGCGAGGTCGCTGATCCGGATGAGCAGCGCCACGATGATCCAGTTGGTCACGACGGACGAACCGCCCTGGGCGAGGAATGGCATCGCCATGCCCGTCAGCGGGATCAGTCCCATCACGCCACCCGCGATCACGAAGACCTGGAGGGCCAGGATCGATGCGAGCCCGATCGACAGCAGTCGCCCGAAGGGGTCGCGCAGGGCGAGCCCGGCCCGGTAGCCGCGGGCGACCAGCAGCGCGTACAACAGGAAGACCGCGGTCAGTCCGGAGAGCCCGAGCTCCTCGCCCGCCGTGGCCAGGATGAAGTCGGACTTGGCGGCGAAGCCGATGAGGATGGAGTGGCCGAGACCGAGCCCGGTGCCCAGCATCCCGCCCGCGGCGAACGCGAACAGCGACTGGGCGAGCTGGCTCGGTCCCTCGCCCGCGTCGATGGAGGCGAACGGATCGAGCCAGTCCTGCACCCGGCTGTGCACATGCGGCTCGAAGGAGCCGACGGCGAACGCGCCGACGGCGGCGAGCAGCAGCCCCACCGCGATCCACCCGGTCCGGCCGGTCGCCACGTACAGCATGATCACGAAGAGGCCGAAGAAGAGCAGCGAGGTCCCCAGATCGCGCTCAAGGACCAGCACCCCGACACTGAGCAGCCAGATCGCCACGATCGGGCCGAGCACCCGGCCGGTGGGCAGTTGGAGTTTCCAGATCCTGCGCCCCGTGTAGGCGAGCGCGTTGCGGTTCGCGGAGAGGTACGCGGCGAAGAAGACGGCGAGCAGAATCTTGGCGAACTCGCCCGGCTGGAACGAGAATCCGCCGATCCGGATCCAGATCTTGGCACCGTTCACCGCGGGGAAGAAGATCGGCACGATCATCAGGACGAGCGATGCGGCGACCGACAGGTACGCGTACCGCTGGAGCATCCGATGGTCGCGGAGGAAGACGACGACCACGATGAAGAGCGCGACCCCGAGCGTCGACCAGATCAGCTGGGTGGGCGCCGCCTGGTCCTTCGGGGTCTCCAGGTCGAGCCGGTAGATCAGCACCAGCCCGAGGCCGTTGAGCAGGACGGCGATGGGGAGCAGCAGCGGATCGGCGTGCGGGGCACGGAAGCGGACGGCGAGATGGGCGAGGAGTGCGAGCAGCCCGAGGCCGGCACCGTAACCGGCGACATCGGGCGGGATCGCGTGGTCGTGAGCGAGGCCGACGGCGGCGTAGCCGTAGACGGAGATGAGGACGGCTCCGACGAGGAGCGCGAGCTCGACCCCGCGCCGCTTGGGCAGGCGTAGCTGCGGCGGGGGTGCGTCCGTCCTCGTTGCGGTCATGCCCCGCAACGTAGCAAGAGGCGCACCATATTCCCCTTATGTCAGTTCATTTCCCTTACGTCGCCTCTGTCTGGTCGTCATGGCCGGGCGGTTCGCCGTCGTCGAGCCGTACGTACTCCGGGAGCGTCAGCCGCGCCACCGCCCCGCCGTCCTCCGCGTTGGCGAAGACGAGCTCGGCGCCGATGGCCGCCGACTGCCCGACGGCGATGGTCAGTCCGAGCCCGTGGCCCTTGCCGCTCCCCTCGGTACGGAACCGCTGCGGACCACCGGCCAGCAGATAGTCCGGGAACCCCGAACCGTGATCGCGTACGGTCACCACCGGCCCGTCGACCGTCACGACCACCGGCGGCCGGCCGTGCTTGTGCGCATTGGCGATCAGATTGCCGAGGACCCGCTCCAGCCGCCGCTTGTCGGTCTCCACGCGCACGGGCCTCGCCCGGGTTCCGCCTTCGGCCACGGTTCCGGCTTCCGCCCCCAGGACGCGGACCTCGGTCTCCGTTCCCGAGGCGCCCGCCACGCGAACGGCGAGCGGAGCCAGTTCGTGAACCGCGAGATCGACCTCTTCCGTCCGGGCGTCGAGCCGGGAGATCTCCAGCAGATCCTCCGTCAGCGCCCGCATCGTCCGCACCCGGTCCCGCACCAGCTCGGCCGGGCGGCCCGCCGGCAACAGCTCGGCCGCGGCCGAGAGACCGGTCAGCGGGGTGCGCAGCTCGTGCGCCACATCGGCGGTGAAGCGCTGCTCGGCCAGCAGTTTGCGCTGGAGCGTGGACGCCATGGTGTCCAGCGCACCGGCGACGATCGCCACCTCGTCCTGCGGGCGCGACGGGTCCCGGGTGCGGGGATCGTCGACGCGGGCGTCGAGATCGCCCGCACCGATCCGGCGGGCCACCCGGGCGGTCTGGTGCAGCCGACGGGTGACCCGGGTGACGGCGAATGCGCCGACCAGCAGCGTGGCGCCGATCGCCAGCAGCGAGGAGCCGACGATCGCCCGGTCGAGGCTGTTGATCACGTGGGCGCTCTGGCTGTAGTCGACCACGGTGGCCAGCGCGCGGCCGTCGGCCGGGCCTGCCGCCCACATGGTCGGACGCCCGTGGCGGCGGGCGACGAGCGTGCCCCGACGCCCGCTCACGGCGAGGGCACGCAGGGACGCGGGCAGCCCGGGTGGATCGATACCGGAACCCGGCGGGAGCGCCTCGCCGGCTTCGTACGCCGCGGTGACGTCGTCCAGCCGGGAGAGCGCCTCGGTGCGGGCCTCGGCGACGGTCTCCCGGGTCACCGCGGTGTGCACCAGTGCGCCCAGCAGCGCGGCGAGTGCGCAGCACATCACGGTGATGAACACCGCCGCCTTCCAGGTGAGCGTCGCGGTCCACGCGGGCGCGCGCAGTCTCCGTCGCCTCATCGCCGCCCCGCGGAGGCGGTGACCGGCGGCGGCGCCATGGTCGGTTCAGGGCTGGGCTCCGCGCTCGGCCGGCCGCTGGGCGCCGTCTCCGGGGCCTTCCGCAGGATCTCGTCCCGCGTCGGCAGCATCGCGCGCTGGTGGTCGTCCCAGGACCAGGCCGTCCGGTATTCGTATCCGGCGATCGCCGACGGCACTCGCATGATCACGTCCCGCCCGGCCAGCTCCACGCTGATCACGGAGTCCGAGACGGCCATGATCCGGGTCAGCCTGCCCGCCTCCGCCATGTAGGCGCGCACGGAGAGCCGCCCGTCGCTCCTCCGCACGCCGAGCACCATGTCGTCCCTGCCGTCGCCCGTCAGATCGCGATAGTACGGCTGCAGGACCGGGCAGGCGGCCGGCGCGGTGCGGCACGCGGTGATCTTCCGGATCGTGTCCGCGGGGAGCTCGTCCGAACCGCTGGACCGGCTGGTGGTGGCCTCCAGGCCGGCCTGCACCACGGCGACCGGGTCCACCTCGTGCACATCGTCGTGCGGGACCGTGATCCCGGGGATGCGCGCCGTCGCGCCCTCGCCGTAGTCGTACGGGGCGGCGGAGGCGGGCGGCAGCTGCGGCCAGAGCCGGGCGGGCCCGATGGCGGTCGGGGCCCTTCCGGCACTCTTCAGCTCGCCGCCGACGCCACAGCCGGCCAGCAGCGCGGTGCCGAAGCCGGCCACGAGGGCCGCCTTCGCGCGGCGCGTCACCCGGCGATGCGGGCGCATGACTTCCTCCCTTCCCGGACGTCCGGTCATGGGTCTGCCGACCCGTAACCCATCGACCTTATGCGGAAGGAAGTCCCTTATGCCTTTTTGCTACCGGTGCTGCCGGAGGTGTATCAGCGCTGGTAGGGGTTCTGTCCGTCCTGGGCATACCCCGGCTGCTGCGGGGCCTGTCCGAACGGGTTGCCGTCCTGCGACGCCACGTGCTGGGCCAGCAGTTGGTCGGCCTGCTCCTTCGGGATCTTCTGCTCCCCGCCGCAGAACGTGCACTGCGTCGCGTACTTCGTCGAGAACGGGAACAGGGGCACGAAGAACAGCGTGAACTTCGTGACCCGCTTCCGCAGTGTGTGCGCGGACGGATTGCCGCACCAGCCGCAGACCAGCGTCAGAACGGCCAGTTGGTACAGATAGCCTCGCGTACCAAAAATGATCATGTCGTGGGCCCCTTCCCCGTTACTTCGTGAAGCGCTCGCCGGCAGAGCACCAGCAGCTTTTCGTCCTCGTATGTGTCGTGGCTGCCGTACCCGCCGTCCATGGCGTTGTGACGTCGTACGGAGGCGAGTTCGGCACGCAGCACATGTGCCGCATCCGACCCTGCACCAGCAACACCCATCAGCGCCAGGCATTCGGCCACCCGGACCCTGACATGACGGTTCTTCTCCCAGGCGGCCAGCATGACCGGTACGGACTCCTCGGACCGCCCCGTCACCTCCCACAGCGCGATCGCCGCATCCACCCGCAGCCACAGCTCGTCGTGGAGCAGCAGCGCCCGCAGCCGGGGCGCCACCGCGGCCGCGTGCGCACCCAGCCCGCCCAGCGCGCTCACCGCCGAGCGCTGCTCGTGCGCGTGCTCCGCCCCCAGGCCCTCGACCAGAACCGGCAGCACGGCCTCCGCGTCCCCCTCGATCGCCCACAGCGCCTGAGCCGCTTCCGTCGCCGCCGGGGTCCCCGGGCGGCGGATCAGCGCCCGCAACTCCGGGACGGCGCACCGGGCGGCCGGGCCGAACGAGCCTAGCGCCCGCAGCGCCGAGGTCCGCAGCCACTCCCCGCGGTACTCCGGCGCCCCCCGCAGAACCCGCAGCACCTCCGGCGCCGCCTCGCCCGCCCGCAGCGCGGTCAGCCCGCCGAGCAGCGGACTCGCCCGGTCGTACACCCCTTCGTCGAGATCGAGCCCGCCCAGCCTGTGCCGCAGCACTCCGGCGAGCGGCGCCGCGGCCGCGCCCAGATACCCGATGGCGAACCCCACGTCGTGCGGTACCTCGGGCCGCTCCAGCGCGGCGGCCAGCGCGGGCACCGCACGGGCGTCACCCAGCCGGGCCAGCGCCTTCACCGCGCTGCCGAGCCCCGGCGGCTCGCTCTCCCACTCCTTCACCCAGTTCCCGGGATCCGACGCCACCCGCGCAGCCAGCGCGTCCGCGGCGGGCGCGGCCAGCCCGAACAGTTCCTCCAGCATGTGCGAGGCGGCCTCGGCCAGCCGCGGCTCGGGGTCCGCGAGCTGGGCACCCACGAGGCGGACCAGCTCCTCGTACGAGCCCCGCCAGGCCCGTATCAGCCCGCTGCTCATCCGTACTGCATCGATGCGCTGCCAGCGGTCGGGGCTGCGCAGCTGGTCGATCAGCAGCGCGCTCCGGTCGGCGACCCGGTCGTCGAGCCCGACATGCAGCGTCCGCAGCAGATCCGCCGTCCAGGGGGCGCTGCGCCCGGCGGATTCCGCCGCGGACAGTGCCCGCACCTGCCCCACCAGGGTCACCGGCGCACCCCGCTCCTCGGCGGGTTCGCCCGGACCCGGCTCGTCGACCTGTGCGGCGGCGTCCACCGGGTCCGGCACGCCGACCGCTGTGCCGGGTGTCGAGCGCAGCTGCGTCAGCAGCCCCGCCACCATCCGTACGACATCGCCCGGCAGCGCGTCCGGCGCGCAGCGGGCCAGTTGGGCGAGGGCAGCCAGCCGCAGCGCCGGGGCGTACGCCTCCGCGGCGAGGCGGCTCAGCCAGTCCGCCGCCTGCCCGGCCAGCGGGCGGTTCCGCAGCGCGACCCGACCCGCTGCCTCCACGAGCGCGAGCCGCACCTCCTCGTCCGGCTCCACCGGCAGCCGCTCCCGCAGCAGCGCGAGGACCCGCGCCGGGTGGCTGTGCAGCGTGGCGAGCGCCAGCGGCGCGGCGAGCCGTACCCCCGGGTCCTCGTCGGCGATGAGCTCGAAGAACGCCCCGGCGCCCGCGGTGACGGCCGAGGCCGCCATCGCGTAGTTCGCCGCGCCCTCGATCTCCTCCTCGTCGAACTCCTCGATGTCGAACTCCTCGTCGTCGTCCTCGTCCAGATCGATGCCGCCGATGCTGGTGAGCAACTCGACGATGCTGCCCCGGTCGTGGATCCCCGGATCCACGACCAGCTCGAAGAGGAAGGGAATGCAGGCGAGTGTGCAGGCGTACACATCCCCCTGGTGGTGAACGGCCCCGTACATACCGTCCAGCGCCTGTTCGCGCTCCGCCGGATCGGCGGACGCGAGCCCCCGCAGCAGGCCCGGCACGTCGTCGGCAGGCCCGTAGGCATGCTCCATCGAGGCCCAGTCGACCTCGTTGATTTCCGCGAACATGCCATCGCCTCCCCGCGGATTCACGTATTGCAGTGTCTGCGCAGAGTGTGCACCACGGCCCGGGCAATCCACCCGCCACATGCAGCCTTTTGCTCGCAGGCATGACAACGGCCGGATGCGTGCGCCACGACCCGGGGATCAGGGCAGCGGCCGGGCCCGGTTCGGATTGATGAGCGGGCCGAGCAGATCCCCGTACCGCTCCAGCCGCCCGGCCATGTCATCGGCCAGAAAGACCAGCTCGGCGGGGCTCCGGCAGTCCTCGATCTCGGCCCAGGTGACGGGCGCGGACACGGTCGGCTCGGCCCTGGCGCGCAGCGTGTACGGGGTGGCGGTGGTCTTCGCCGCCGCGTTCTGACTGAAGTCGACGAACACCTTCCCGGGCCGCAGCGCCCGCGTCATCCGGTGCACCACCAGCTCCGGAAGATCCCGCTCCGCCTCCACCGCCAGCTGTTTGGCGTACGCCGACACCCGGTCGGAGGAGGCCGGCTCCAGTGGTACGAGAACATGCAGCCCCTTCGATCCGGAGGTCTTCCCGTGCGCGAGCAGCCCGTCCGCCGCCAGCCGGTCACGCAGCCACAGGGCCACCGCGCAGCACTCCACGACGGTTGCCGGCGCCCCCGGATCGAGGTCGAACACCATCCGGTCGGCGATGCCCGGGCTGTCTGCCTGCCACTGCGGCGTGTGGAACTCCACCACCAGGTTCGCCGCCCACATCAGCGACGCCAGATCCTGGATGAGCACCTGTCCGGCCTGCTGCGCCGTATACCGCGGCACCTCGGCGATCCGCACCCAGGACGGGGTGCCCGGCGGGGGGTTCTTGGTGAAGAACCGCTGCCCGTCCGGCCCGTCCGGATAGCGCAGGAAGGACACCGGCCGGTTGTACAGATGCGCGAGCAGGACCCCCGCCGCCGTGGCCGCGTAATAGTGCAGCACCTCGCCCTTGGTGGTTCCGGTGGCCGGATACAGAACCTTGTCGAGATTGCTGAGCGCCAGGCGCCGCCCCTCCACCTCTGTGATCGGCGTCATACGATAAGAATCACATGAAGTCAGGAACAACAGTGATCTATCGGTATCTCCGTGAACAAAGGGGTGAACGGTGAGGTCCATCTGGAACGGCGCGATCTCCTTCGGGCTGGTCAGCATCCCTATCAAGCTGGTCAACGCCACCGAGAGCCACTCGATCTCCTTCCGTCAGATCCACCTGGCCGACGGCGGCCGGATCCGCTACCGGAAGGTCTGTGAAATCGACGAGCAGGAAGTGACGGCCGCCGAGATCGGCAAGGCGTACGAGGACGCGGACGGCTCGATCATCCCGATCACCGATGAGGACCTCGGCTCGCTCCCGCTCCCCACCGCGAAAACGATCGAGATCGTCGCCTTCGTGCCCGCCACCGAGATCGACCCGCTCCAGATGGACACGGCGTACTACCTCTCCGCCAACGGAGTCCCCGCCGCCAAGCCGTACACGCTGCTGCGCGAGGCCCTGAAGCGGAGCCAGAAGGTGGCCGTCGCCAAGTTCGCGCTCCGCGGCCGGGAGCGGCTCGGCATGCTGCGCGTCGTCGACGACGTGATCGCGATGCACGGCCTGCTCTGGCCCGACGAGATCCGCGCCACCGACGGTGTGGCCCCGGAGACCGACGTCACGGTCCGCGAAGCCGAACTCGATCTGGCCGACGCACTGATGGCCACTCTCGGCGAGGTCGACATGGACACCCTCCACGACGACTACCGCGAGGCGGTCGAGGCGCTGATCGCCTCGAAGGCCTCCGGCGAGGCACTC
Organism: Streptomyces sp. NBC_01669; assembly: GCF_026339735.1. Classification (GTDB taxonomy): domain Bacteria; phylum Actinomycetota; class Actinomycetes; order Streptomycetales; family Streptomycetaceae; genus Streptomyces; species Streptomyces yanii. Next base: position 3,210,130 of record NZ_JAPEQG010000001.1, on the reverse strand, counting down.
GAACCGGCAGCGTCCGGCGACACCGGCGGCGGCAAGGTCATCGACCTGATCGCGGCGCTGGAGAACAGCGTCCGGGCGGCGAAGAAGGCCCGCGGCGAGGAGGCGGAAGAGGCGGAGGAGTCCGAGAGCGCACCGGTGGCCGAGGTGACGTCGCTCGCCGCCCGCAAGAGGAGCGGCGGAACCGGCGCGAAGAAGAAGGCCTCCGCGACCGCCACGCCCCGGAAGACCACCGCGAAGAAGTCGACGCCGGGCAGAGCCCCGGCGAAGAAGACCGCCGGGCGGTCGACCACGAAGTCGACCGCGAAGACGGCGACGAAGAAGACCGCGAAGACGACGGCCAAGAAGGCAACACCCAAGAAACGCGCATCGGCCTGACGGGTCGCTCCTCGGCCGAGGCGCCATCCCACCGAGCATTCACCCCTGTTGGCTTCCCGCGGCGACCAGTGGCTTGAGGAGCGGGGCCCCTTGCCGTGCGGAAGCGGAGCACATGTGGAACTCGCTGTGGAAGTCAAGGCGAGCAACGATGGGCAAGGAGACGGCTGAGCGCGGGACCCTCTTTGCTGTCGCGGATGGGGAGGAAGCGGGCGAGGCTGTCGGCGACTTCGACGCACTCGTCATTGCCGCCGCGGTACGAGCTGGTGCGCCACCTCGAGCCCGACAGGTGATGCCGCTCCCGCAGCGTTTCCTACAACAGATGTCCCTCTGCTGGACCCCGCTCATGCCCCCCCGACGGAGTCGACGACCGGCATGGCCCGCAGCTCCGCCTCCGACGGCCAGATATTTACGGCCAAGGAAGCGAGGTAAGCCCCTCGGGCATGGATCCGGTGCTCGTCCCACGAGGAGCTCCAGTCGCCGAAAGCGCTGATGTGGGCCCCCGCCGGCGCATTGAGCAAGGTGCCGTGAGTGAGCCGGAGAAGGCTGTGTTCACCGAGCCATTTCCGCTTGTCCTCCCACGCCATGTTTCCCAGCGCGGGGTTGAGACGGGCGGTCACCAAGGTCAGATTGCCGAGCGAGTGGACCAGCTCGTCACGGCCGGAACCCTCGTCGGGATCGTCCTCCAACGGTGGCCAGTTGTCGCGCCAGCTCTGAGGCATGACATGCTCGATCGTCAACTTGGATCCGAGATCCACGCCGACCGGCACGGTGAGCTGCTCGGTGTGGTCGGTGCGGAGCGCGTCCTCCAGGGCCTCGAGCAGGATCCGCACCCGATGGCGGTAGAGGCGCGTGTAGAGCGGGTCCTGCTCCAGCACAGTCGTGAAGTCGACGTCCGTGGGCCACTGACGATGGTGGCCCTGCATTCCCGAAAGTGCTGTGATGACCGCTTCGTCCGCCGTTTCCGGCTGCTTGGACGCAGCCGCGACAAGGTCCCGGAAGACATGGTTGTAGTCGCGGTTGCTGAGGTTGAGAATCGCCCGGCGGACGAGGTAGCTGTCCATGGCGCGGATCGCACGCCGGCGCCGCAGTGGAGGCAGCACCTTGTCACCCAGACCGTAGAGGAACAGAAGCAACGGCATGGGCGTGGAGGTCTGCATGACCTTCAGCCGGTACAGGAACCTGCCCTCGCTGCCGTCGAGCGGGTGTTTGTCGATGCGGTCATAGATCTCTGCGTACCGTGCCAGCTCGGCGAAAACGTCCTCAGTGGGTACGTCCTCCGCTCGCAGCCATCGCTCGAACTCCTTGAACAGGGCGGATGCGGTGAACTCGCGCCGCGTGCGCATGGTCAGCCAGTAGGTCAGGAAGACATCCAGCCGACTCCGGGTGATGCGGCCGGTCGTCTGCTCGGTGCGCCACTGCGACTGATCGAAGGGGGCCCAGTACGTCAGATAGAGCCGTTCGACATCGGCGCCGGCATGTTCGGCTTCACGGAAAAGCAGGTTCTTCACCAGATCCGCGTGCTCCAGTGGAGTACCACGGCTGTTGAGCGTTTCGAACACGACCTGAGCATCGTCGTGCTCCTCCAGATCGATGATGACCAGCCGCAACTGCTCCCTGAGCGTCTGCACCAACGCGTCGAGACGGTCCTCCGGGACGGGCACCTCCGCCAGCCAGCCGTCGAGCTCCTGCCGGAAGTACGCGACAGCTTCGCCGAGTCGGCCGTTACCCTCCTGGCCGAGCATCACGGACCGGAACTCCTCACGGTCGGCGTTGGTCGGCCACACTTTGTAGAGATGGTCGGGATACTTGTCCGCATCGAACAGGTCCCTGTCGTTCTCCAGGAACTTGCTGAGCAGTCGCACCGATTTCTTGTCGTTCAGCGCGGTCGCCGACAGCCGTGCGGCGTACAGGAACAGCTGCAGTGTCGTCAGCCGCTGCTGCCCGTCGATGACCTGCCGCGTCTCCAGGTTCGATGACAAATACGGTGTCTGGTCGAAGACCACCGCGCCGAGGAAGTGCGGGGGCACTGTCTCGTCGCTTTCCTGCGCACGCTCGAAATGCTCGACCGTCCGGCGGATATCCTCCCACAGTGCGGCCCAGTTCTCGCCCATCGTCCATACGTAGGGTCGCTGGAACAGCGGCACCGTGTACCGGACGTCTTTCCCGAAGATCCGTCGCAGGTCAACGGTGTCCGCCCTCATCCCGACCCCTCCCTCGTGTCCTACCCCCGTCACCGTAGCGATCACGGGGCAGCCTCTCAGGGCGAACGTGGGAATCGCTCGGGAACGAGGGGGCATGTACAAGCCGATTCGACAGGGTGGTCCAGGGCGGATCCCCCGAAGTGGGTCCCGTCAGGGGCCGACTTTCGACAAGACTGCCCCGGAGCCGCAGCCCCGGGGCAGTCATTGTATCGAGCCCGTGCGTCAGTACCGGCGGTACGAGTTGACGTATCCGGCCGCCGGAGTCCCGACACCCGTCACGTCGTCGTATCCCCTGACCGCCTTGAGCGAGGCGTCCTTGCCGAGGCTGCGCACCGACGTCAGCAAGCCGTCCGCCGCGTCGGAGCCGTTGGCGAAGTCGACGCGGGCGACCGCGAGGTCACGGTCGGCACCCAGCGGGTGGTCGGTGACGTCGTGGTACGCCGTCGAGCCGTACCGGGCGTAGATAGCCGGGTTGGCGAAACCGAGCGGGCCGCCGTGCTGGGCCTGCTGCGCGAGCGCCTGGACGCCCGCGATGACCGGCGCCGCCAGCGACGTACCGCCGATGCGGTACTCGTCGTAGCCGAGGGAGCCGTCGGGCAGCGTCTGCGTCTGGCCGACCAGGAAGCCGGTGTTCGGGTCGGCGACCGCCGCGATGTCCGGGGCCGTGCGCATCCGCTTCTTCCCGTTCGCCTGCGCGAGCGAGTCCGGGACCACGCCGCGCTGGTAGAACGGCTGCTTCACGGTCGAGCTGGTGCCGCCGCCCGCGCCGGAGGTGTACGCGCCCGGGAAGCCGGTCCAGCTCTTGCCGTCGGCGGCGAGGTTCGCCTTCAGCGTGCCCCAGCCGGTCTCCCACTGGTACGTGTCGTTCTTGCCGACGGCCAGTGAGGTGCCGCCGACCGACGTCACCCAGGCGGAGTTGGACGGGACGTCGATCTGCTTCGTGCCGGTGGACGCGACGTTGTCGCCTGCGTCACCGGAGGAGAAGTAGAAGCCGATGCCCTCGACCGCACCCATCTTGAAGACCTGGTCGTACGCGGCCGCGACGTCCGGGGTCTCGTTGGCCTCGATGTCGCCCCAGGAGTTGGAGACGATGTCGGCGAGCCGGTGGTCGACGATCTTGTTGAGCGAGTCCAGCAGGTCGGCGTCGTAGCAGGACGCGCCGCCCACGTAGACGATGTCGGCGGAGGGCGCGACCGCGTGCACGGCCTCGACGTCGAGGGTCTCCTCGCCGTACCAGCCGGAGGCCCCGCACTCCTCGGTCTTCGTGTAGTCGTCCGGCAGGACCTGGCTGAGCTGACCGCGCCTGTACGGGGCGTCGCCGTTGCGCGCGGCGTACTCGGCGGCGTCCTTCGCGATGGTCGGCGAGGCGTACGCGTCGGTGATCGCGACGGTCACGCCCTTGCCGGTCCAACTGCCCGCACCGTACGCGGCACGCAGCTGCTTGCCGGTGTAGCCCTTGATCGCGTACGGCACCTTGGAGCCGTAGGCGCTCGGCAGCGTCGAGGCCGTCCTGGAGCCGAAGTACGAGGAGAACGGACCGGAGTTGCGGAACACCGCGTCCGGCGGCGGCAGCGTCTCGTCGTGGCTCGACTTGTGCGGCGCGTTGTCCAGACCGGAGACGGCGAGGACGGCGTTGCTCAGCGCGGCCGGGACAGAGGCCGTGGAGGACGGGGCGCGGTAGGTCCGGCTGCCCTTGCGGTAGTTGCGCAGCTGGGTGCTGAACGCCTTCTCGGCCGCGGCGACGTCACCGGTGGCGGAGACGTAGTGCTGATGGGCGCCGGTGACGGTCAGACCGCTCGACTTCAGCCACTGGACCACCTGGTCGATCTGCTGCTGGGTCGCCCCGAACCGGGCCTGCGCCTCCTTGGCGCTCAGGTACTTCCCGTACGAAGGGGACGCCGGGTCGGACACGGCGGCGGCGTAGGCCGCCAGCCCCTTCGCGTCCCGGCCGGCCAGATGGACCCGGACACTCACCTTTCCGCTGTCGGCGGTGGCGCCCTGGTCGGCCTTGGCCGTGGCCCAGACCGGCTTGGTGCCCTGCAGAGCGTCGCGACCCGCGGGTGCGGAGTCCGCGCTGGCGGACGGTATGCCGAGGGCGAGGGCACCGGCGAGCAGCGGCAGTGTCGCTGCCATGCTCAGCCCGGCGCGACGCCTGGCGCGACTGGTTCTCATGTAACCCCCTGCGATGTGGTTCTTCGCGTGTGGAGCATGTGCCGGATGATGTGCACATGTAAGTCGCCACTCTGGCGAGGAACCCCTTACCTAAGGGGCATGCATTCGCCAAGAAACTGTCAAGAGGGGGCAACTGAAGGGAAGTTCGAGGTGAAAGGTCGGGAATGTGCGTGATCGGGAGGTCGCTGCTCCGGCCGCTTCGGTCCGGTCCGTCTGCGCGACGGCCGCGCGCCCCGCGGCGAAGAACGCCGGAACGAGGCGAAGGCCACGGCGGGCATCCAGCACCGTGACGTCAAGCCCGCCAACGTCCTCCTGCGCACCGACGGCCGCCCCGTCCTCACCGACTTCGGCATTGCGGCGATCCGCGAGTCCACCCTCGCAACCCCTCGTCGCCGTTCCAGAACGATCAGCCGGTGCTCCGGGTGTACGTATCCGACAAGTACGGCGGCGCCTTCCTCGCCGCGCACATCGACGGCCGGATCATCGAGAAGAACCCGCGGGCGCAAGGCTGACGGGATCGGTCGGCGAGGGCAGCCCCAGTCCGTACGAGCTCTCGACGACATACGTGCAACTCGTATATGTATAGCCCGGTTTGATCCGCGATCCGGACGAGTAGCTGTCCACGGCCGCGCTCGCACCCGTGCCGTGCTTGTACAGGAAGTGGTACTCGCCCGCAGGAAGCCGCAACCGCACCTTCGGGTAGCTCCTGCCGCCGGACTTGCAGGCGAGCGACGACCCGCTGACCTCCGAGGTGTACTGCCGGCAGCTGCCGCACCGCCCCAGTGAGACGCGACCGGTGACCGGACCGGTGTAGAGGATCTCGACGCCGCTCGGGGCGTCGTTGCTGATCACGAGCTCCATCCGGGAACCGCCCGGACTCCCGGAAGGCGGCAGCCGCTTGCCCGCCGCGGGCCGGTCGGCGGCGATCTCCGCGGCGATGGCGATGTCCCGGGCGTGCGCCCGCCGCTTGTCGTTCCTGTACGTGGCGGCGAACTCCGTCAGCGTTTTCCGGGCGTCGGCGAACTGCTTGGACCTGAACTGGTCCACCCCGCACGCGTACACGCCGTTCCGGATCCCGGTATCGGCCTCCCGGGCCCGCGCGGAGACCGATGCGTCGGGCAGTGCCTTCACGGTCGTCCGGAGCCCGCGCAACGTCTCGGTGGCAGCGCAGGGACTGCTGCCGCCCACCGCGCCGACCTGCTCCTTGATCTTTCCGGAGACCGCGGGCCCGACCTTCTTGGCCTGCGCCGATCCGGGGAACGTACGCAACAGCTCGGCCAGATCGCCGCCGGACGTCCCCACCGTCGAGTCGCCCAGCTCGGACACCCCGCACGTGTACAGCGAGGTGGCCAGCGGGTCGTCGGGCCAGCCGGCCAGGTCGCCCAGGAGCTTCGGGTCGATCGACTTCGGCACGGTCCGCAGATACGTCAGCGGCGCGACTGCCTCGCAGTGCTTCCCCTGACGGTACGGGGCGGCGACCGCCTCGTAGTACGCGCTCAGCCGCTTCGGTACGAGCTTTCCCGCCCTCGACCCCGCGTGCTCCTCACCGAGCTCCCGGTACACGGCGAGGGCGGAACGGTAATCGGCCCGGGCCGCATCGAAGGTCCTGCCCGAGGCGGCCTTCACCGTCCGGTCGCCTTCGCCCAGCCGGTCGAGCAGCATCTGCTCGACGGCCTCGTCCTGCGCGGAGCCGTAGAACACCACGCCCCCCGCCGGCACCGCCAGCAGCACCACTCCGACCCCGGCCGCCACCACCGGCCGCCACGATCCGCCGACAGCGGTACGCCGCCCGATCCACGCGCCGTGCACGACGGCCGGCACCATCACGACCACATACGCGACGACCAGACCCCCGGTCACACCGTCGGGGTCGGCGGGCAGCGCGACCAGCAGCAGCACACCGGTGGCCAGCCAGCACAGAACGGCCCCGCCCCAGCGCCCCACCAGGGCATAACCGATCCCGAGCCCCGAGAGATTGAGCAGCCCCACCGTCGTGGCGCGCAGCGCGGCACCGGGAGGCGGCGGTCCGACGGTCGGCGGACGGGACGGCGGCGGCGGAACCGGGGGAGAATCTTCCGGTCCGAAAGGCGGATCGCCCCAACTCATACCGGCCCCCCAACCGTTGGGCACGGCACCCCTGACCGCGCCCGGCCCCACCACCATCCTCGCCGCCACGAAGGGTGTCAATCAGGGCGGAACATCCACGAACGGCCCATCCAAAAGCCACCCGGGCCGCCCCCCATCAGTAGACTGGGAGGCGCCGCGACTGGCGCGCATCCCGGCAGGGGTGCTCCGTGGAACCGACCACGAGGAAGCGGCACACTCCGGGCCTGCCCGGAGGCGTCACCGCCGGAGAGCCGTCCGCCTGGGCATCCGGGTCCACGCCGCAGCAATGCGCCAGACCCGGGAGGATCCCGTGACGACACCCGAAAACCGCCGCCCCGCACTCACCGCCACCGACCCGGAGCTCGCCGCCCTCGTCACCGCGGAGGAGCGGCTCCAGGCCGACACCCTGCGCCTGATCCCCAGTGAGAACTACGTCTCCGCAGCCGTGCTGGAGGCCTCCGGCACGGTGCTCCAGAACAAGTACTCCGAGGGCTACCCCGGCAAGCGGTACTACGAGGGCCAGCAGATCATCGATCAGGTGGAGACGGTGGCCGTCGAACGGGCCACATCCCTCTTCGGCATGGATCATGCCAATGTGCAGCCGTACTCCGGCTCGCCCGCCAACCTCGCGGTGTATCTGGCTTTCCTGCAGCCCGGCGACACCGTGCTCGGCATGTCGCTGCCGATGGGCGGCCACCTCACACACGGCTGGGGCGTCTCCGCGACCGGCACCTGGTTCCGCGGTGTGCAGTACGGCGTCCGCCGCGACACCGGCCGTATCGACCTGGACGAGGTCCGCGACCTGGCCCTGGCCGAGCGCCCCAAGGTGATCTTCTGCGGCGGTACGGCAGTGCCCCGGGAGATCGACTTCGCCGGCTTCGCCGAGATCGCCAAGGAGACCGGCGCGGTCCTGGTCGCCGACATCGCCCACATCGCGGGCCTGATCGCGGGCGGCGCCCACCCCTCGCCCGCCCCGTACGCAGACGTGGTCTCCACCACCACTCACAAGACCCTGCGCGGTCCGCGCGGGGCGATGCTGCTGAGCCGGGCGGAGCACGCCCGCGCCATCGACCGCGCCGTCTTCCCCGGCCTTCAGGGCGGCCCGCACAACCAGACGACCGCAGCGATCGCGGTGGCCCTCAAGGAGGCCGCGACCCCCGGCTTCAGCGCCTACGCCCACCAGGTCGTGGCCAACGCCCACACCCTGGGGGAGGAGTTGGCTTCCCGCGGCTTCGACCTGGTCTCCGGCGGCACGGACAACCACCTCCTGCTGATCGACCTCACCGGCAAGGACGTACCCGGCAAGATCGCGGCGAAGGCCCTGGACCGGGCCGGCATCGTCGTCAACTACAACGCCGTCCCGTACGACCCCCGCAAGCCGTTCGACCCGTCCGGCATCCGCATCGGAACCCCCGCCCTGACCTCCCGCGGGATCCCCGCCTCCGAGATGGGCACGGTCGCGGAGTGGATCGACCGGGTGGTCGAGGCGGCGCGCACCGGTGACGAGGCCGTGGTGGAGAAGGTGCGCGCAGAGGTGAGGACCCTGATGGATGCGTACCCGGCGCCGGGGCTGCCGGTGGGCTGATCCGGGCCCGGCCGTTTCGCCGGAGGTCCGGCGTCTGCGACGGAACGGCCGAATCCGCCCCTTGCCGGGGCGCCGCGTTCTGTCCCCCCACCGGTTCCGTCTGCTCTCCTGGGCTGCCGGGCGGCCGGAGGGCCGACACCGAGGACGTGGTGCCCTGGAGCACCCCGCGATCTGATGCCCGCGACGGCTGCGCGGATGCGATGCAGGCCGGCGGCGCCGCGGACAACGGGACGGACGATGGCCCGCGGTGATCGATGCAAACCGTCAGGATTCGCCCAGCGCAAGGATCTTGATGCGATGACGGACGAGTCTGTGGTTAGCATCCTGGCAGCCACAGTCGAGGGAGTTCCGTGTCTTTTGATCAGGAGTGGGCCGAGCTGAGGCAGGCCGCGCAGACCCGGCTGAACAGCGCCGGACCCGGTCACGGCGGCCTGCCGGACGTGAAGATCAACGCGTCGGGCAAGACAGCGGCAGTCAATGCGCTGGAGACGCAGATCCAGCCCGGTGTGCGGAAGGCGGGCGTGGTGGCGGACGACTCGACCACGGGCGCGGTGACCGCGTTCACCGGCTGGCAGACAGGTTCCGGACTGAAGGACGCGCACGCGGAATGGGAGAAGCAGGTCGAGAGCCTTCAGGGCCGGCTGGCCCGCGACAAGGAGGCTCTGCGCCAGACCAGGGGCGACTTCCAGTATGTCGATCATGAGATCAAGGGCGACATGGGGAAGATAGCCGCGCTGTCCCCCGAGACCGACGGGAGGTAGGCGCCGGTGCTGACCTACCAGGACGTCATGACGATCAACCTTGCCCCGCTCACCAAGGCCGCCGACGACTGGGACGGCATGGCGGACGGCTTTCAGGACCTGGGGGAGCTGTACGGCGCCACGGTCCAGAGCGTCTCGACCGACGGTGAGTGGATCGGTCTCAGCGCGACCGCCGCGCAGGGGCAGTTCAAGGCCACACGCGGTCAGATGAGAGCCGCTCGGGTGGAGGCGAGAGCGATTGCCTCACTCCTGCGTGACGCCCATGAGCAGTTCGTCACGTTGGTCGGGGCGGTGAAGAACCTGGTGGCGGACGCCCGGGCGAATGACCTGTCGGTGGACTCCAAGGGGCAGGTGTCGTACGACTACAGCGCAACCGTCAGATACCACAACGACCCCGACTACCAGGACTTCGTCCGCAAGCAGCAGGCAGCCGTCGATGACTGGAACAAGCAGATTGCCGCTGCCGTGAGGGCTGTGGACGACGCCGATCAGGGGGTGCTGCTCGCCCTGCACAAGGCCGCCGGGGTGAAAGGGTTCTTCGAACGGGCGCTCAACCCGTTCGGGACGCACGACTTCAACGGGACCGCGGTCGGTGACATCGAGGTGTACGAGGCCCGGGAGGCCAAGGAGTACGCGGACCGGCTGCTCGCGGGGGAGAAGCTCAGTGCGGAGGAACGGGCGGCGATGGACCGGGACTTCAGGGACAACGCCCACGACAAGGTGTTCAGCCGGACCCTGCTGAACTCGCTGGGTCCCGAGGACACGCTGAAGCTGACCAACCGGTTCAACGACCTCGCGTACGGCGACGACAGCAAGCACAAGTCGGCGTACCTGGGTCTGGAGCGAGGCCTGGCGAACACGGTGGCGGGCGCCACCCGGGTCCCTGACTTCAAGGGCCCCGACGGCAAGAAGGCCGCCTACGGCTCCAAGGCGTACCGGGACGCCTTCTCGCGATGGTCGAGGAGCGACGACGCCACCTTCTACAACGACTGGCGGGAAGGGCTGAAGTCAGCCGGCCTGGAAAAGTACGACCTCGACGCGGCGGGCGACAAGGTCAACACCGTCGCCAAGGGCCACGGCCAGCAAGTACGCGGTTACCAGAGTCTCATGACGCTCCTTCAGCAGGGCGGCGACGACTACTCACCGCAGTTCACGGCCGACATCACCGACGACATGATCGCGGCCGAGAAGAAGGACAAGAACGTCTGGGACCTGTACGGCCGGTTCGACTCCGGTTCCGGCGACGGATGGTTCGCCAACGACCCCGTCGACGCAGCGCTCGGAATCATGGGCCGCGACCCCGAGGCGGCGACCGGGTATCTCGACCCGCATTCCGGTGACGGCAGCAACGACCGCCTCGATTACCTGCTCAAGGAGCGGGACTGGGATGTCACCGACACCACGAACTGGCGGGGCAACATCGAATCCGTCGGCAGCGACACGGTCGATGGCGACAACCGGGTCGGTCTCGGCGCTGCCATCGAGGCAGGGGCCACCGGACACCCGGCCGGCGACACCTCCCACCAGAGTGACGGGAAGCACAGTCCGGCCGAGGCGCGGATCATGCAGCAGACGGTGACCCTCCTCGATCAGGGCACCAAGGGCGACAGCATCGAAGCGAACCTGCGCGACCCGCTCGCGCGTGCCCTCGTGGACTACGCGCCCGACACCCACAACACGCTCACCCACGACCCGCGTTACGCATACACGCAGGGCGGCGAGATGTTCCGGGACGGGGACGGCGGTCATCTCAACGTCTCCCAGGACTCGCTGACCCGGGTGCTGCGCGGCGTCTCCGACAACCCGCAGAACTTCGCGCACCTGTACGACGCCGAACGCGCGCAGGCCGCGCACGCGCTCGGCGGAGCCGACGCGACCTACAGCAACAACAAGGACTGGGAGAACCGGGTCGCCGATGTCGGCATGGGCAGCGGCGTGTTCAACGCCATCGGTGTCGACGTCATCCTCGACGACCGCGATGCCCGCAAGGGCTGGATCGACGACGTGGCCAGGTACTCGTACCACGGGGTCGGCGCACCCCTGACGATCATTCCCGGGGTCGGTGACGCGGCCCAGCGAATGGTCGACGCCGCCACCTACGAGTGGTCGAAGGACGTGAAGGCGGAGGCGGACCAGGTGGCCAATGTGGGCGTGGCCAAGGAGATGGGCGTCAAGGCGCAGGGCTCCCACGACCTGATCAACCAGTGGGCCGCCGGGCGTGGCATGGACTACAAGAAGGATCCGGTCGTGAACTACCTGCAGGACTACATGAATCTGCACTACAGCAGCGCACGCAATCAAGCCCTTGCGGACCTGCACCGGGGGCTGTCCTGATGAGGAAGTCCGTGATCGCCGTGACCGTGGCAGCCGTCCTGGTGGCGGGCGGCGGGGCCGTGTACGCGACAGGTGCCTACGACCAGTGGCGCGATGGACAGGCACTCGAGGAAGGGTGCGGGGGGCTGGTCGACGCGGCCGAGATGATGAGCGCCCTGGGAGCCGAGCGCGTGAGCGGCAAGGACACGGGTGGCGGAGGCTGCCGCGCCTTCGACCCCAGCGGTACGAAGGCGTCTGTGACCGTCTCGGTTCAGCGCGGCCCGGACGCCGAGTCGGTGGTGGTGAACGCGGACCGGATCCTCGCCCACGATCGCGCCGGGCTGCTCGTTCCGGTAGGGGGAGGCCGCCCCGCATTGGTGTCGGCCGGCAGCGGTTCCGAGCCGTACGCCACTGCCTTCCTGGCCTGCGGAAAGGGAGCGGACGACGATCTCGTCCTGAGCCTGACCGCTGTCCGGGACCGGCCCGTGGGCAGCCTGCAGGAGCGGCGCGACGGTATCGCGGCGCTGGTGACCCGGGCCCTGGAGCGGGCGGCCGAGCAACACCACTGCGCCCTCCCCGGCGTCACACGGACAAAGAGCGTGCCGCCCGGGGCGTTCGAGAAGCTGAAGAAGCCCGGCGAAGCGACCGGAACGTGCCGGGGAACGGAATCCGCCGCGTACGAGACGGAAGCGGACGGCGCGGCGCCCATCGAACAGTGCATCCTGGCCGGGGCCGACGGCAAGCAGACCTTCCGAGTCGCCGCCTACTACGGCCCCTACCCGAACGCTCCCCGCCACGACCCGCTCCGCAGCCCCTACGACTACGTCGGTACGTCGGGCAGTAACGACGGCACGTCCTGGACCACCGCGACCTGCCCCGCCGGCAACGCGCTGTACACCCTGGAACCGCTCCTGCCGCACGCCACCGTCTCCGAACGCGAACGCACAGCTCTCCGTGTCTTCGCCACCGAGTCGGCCGAGCGACATGGATGCGGAACGCCCGCCCCGGCCGACCGACGATAGGGGGCGACGGGGCTGTTGCCGCATGTCGGGGGAGAGGATCGACGGCGACGCGGGGCAGGGTCCATCCGGGGGCGGCGCGTCCGACCTCGGGTGGACCGCTTCCGCGAGTGGGGCCGCGGCCTTCCGACTGCAGATCGTCGGGAGAAACGCCAAGACCCCGCCCCAGCGAGTTCGCTGATGGCGAGGTCTGTTCGGCACTTCCTGCGAAGTGCCCCCGGCAGGATTCGAACCTGCGCACCCGGCTCCGGAGGCCGATGCTCTATCCCCTGAGCTACGGGGGCGTGTCGCCGTATTGCTTGGCGACGAATGAAACACTACCAGCTTCTGGCGGGTGTCCGTGAACAGGTATTTCCGTGCGGTCACCGTCGCACGTCGCCCCCCGCGCCCCGGCGCCGCCGTGCCCCGCGTTGCCGGGGCGCTCGCGCGCCCGTCCGCCGGGCCGCCGTGTCGGCCATGTGCCCTCCGCCGACCACCCGTCCGGGGCCGGAAATGGGCAAAACGCGGACGCAGCCCCTACGCCGGACCTACCCTCGGAGTGTGTCAGGGGCGTGTGGCCGCGTGCTTGTTGTCGACGACAACAAGGTCATCCGGCAGTTGATCAGGGTCAATCTTGAGCTTGAGGGCTTCGAGGTCGTGACCGCGGCCGATGGTGTCGAGTGTCTGGATCTGGTGCATCAGGTCTGTCCGGATGTGATCACCCTCGATGTCGTCATGCCCCGTCTCGACGGTCTGCAGACCGCCACCCGGCTCCGTTCCGATCCCCGGACCAGCCATCTGCCTGTCGCGATCATCAGCGCCGGTACGCAGTACGACGTGGACAACGGCGTCGCCGCCAGGGTCGACGCCTTCCTGGCGAAGCCCTTCGAGCCGAGCGAGCTGGTGCGGCTCGTACGACAGTTGGCGAACAGGGAGGCCCCGCCGTCGATCGACGGCAGACACCCTGCCGGGAGGGCGGAGAGCGCCGCGGGCTGACCGCATGGCGAAACCGGGTCGCGAAAGGCCCCCCTCCCTCCCCTACGCTTGTCCCGTGACCCCCGCCGATCTCTCCAGGACCGTGCTGCACGCTGTGCGCCGCGCGGTCGACGAGGACGTCCTGCGCGCGCCCGTGCCCGCGCGGGTGCGGGTGGAGAGGACCAGGCCCGGCGGGACCGGGGACTACGCCTGTGCCGTCGCGCTGCAGTTGGCCGGGCCTGCCGCGCGTCCGGCCAGGGAAGTGGCCGGGATCCTGCGGGACCGGGTCGCCGGTGCGCCCGGGATCGGGCGGGTCGACGTCACCGGGCCAGGGTTCCTGAGCTTCACCCTCGACGCGTCGGCCGATGTCCGGGCGCGCGAGGCACTCGTACGCGAGGTGCTGGCGCGAGGGACCCGGTACGGACACGGGGACACGCTCGCCGGAGACATCCTGCAGTTCAGCCACGCCCGCGAGGTCCGGGCGGCGGTCACCACCCACACGCTGCGCGCGATTGCGCGCACGCAGGGCGCGCTGGCGCGTACCAGCTGCGACGGGTCGCCCGACCCGGACTGGGCGCGGCTGGGTGTCCACATCGACGCACAGGGGAGGCTGCCGGCTCCGCTCACCGCCATCCGGCCCGTTCCCGCCGGTGCCGGTGCGGGGGAGCTGCTGCGGCGGCTCGGTCCCGACGCCACCCGGTGGGGACTGCTGCGGCCGGCCGGACACGACCACGCCCCGCTCGGTGCGGAGCTGCTCGTCCAGGGCGTCGGCAACCCGCTCTTCCTGGTCCGTTACGCCCACTCCCGGGCCTGCGCCCTCACCCGCGGCGCAGCCCTGCTCGGATTCACCGGGACGTACGACGACGACGTCGACGCCCCCGCACTGCTGCGTACACTGGCCGACTACCCCCAGGCTCTCGCCGCCGCCGCCCGTCACCGCGCGCCCGACCGGCTCGCCCGGCAGCTCGAAGAGGTTGCGCACGCCTTCTTCGACTTCCACGACGCCTGCCCGCCGCTGCCCAAGGGCGACGAGAAACCCTCGGCCGCCCATCGCTCCCGGCTGGCCGTTGCCGAAGCTGCCGGGGCGGTGCTCGCAGGCGGCCTGTCCCTGCTCGGCATCAGCGCACCCGAAGTCCTCTGAGAGACCTGAGAGAGCAGAGCAACACCATGAGCCGATCCGCACACCCCGCCGGTCCCCGTCACGCCGACGTCCTGACCGAGGGCCACTACGCAGCCCCGCCCGCCGACCTCAACGCCCTCGACGAGAAGGTCTGGGCCCGTACGGTCTCCCGCAACGACGACGGCGTCGTCGCCGTCGGCGGGATCGAAGTGACCCGGCTGGCCGAGGAATTCGGGACGCCCGCCTACTTCCTCGACGAGAGCGACTTCCGCGCCCGCTGCCGCGCCTGGGCCGACGCCTTCGGGCGGGACGCCGATGTCTTCTACGCCGGAAAGGCGTTCCTTTCGCGGGCCGTCGTGCGCTGGCTCCAGGAGGAGGGGCTCAACCTCGACGTCTGTTCCGGTGGTGAGCTGACCACCGCGCTCGACGCCGGGATGCCCGCCGAACGCATCGCCTTCCACGGCAACAACAAGACCGTCGCCGAGATCGAGCGCGCCATCGAGGCCGGCGTCGGGCGGATCGTGCTCGACTCGTTCCAGGAGATCGTCCGGGTCTCGCACGTCGCGCAGCGGCTCGGCAAGCGGCAGCGCGTACAGATCCGGGTGACCGTCGGCGTCGAGGCGCACACCCACGAGTTCATCGCCACCGCGCACGAGGACCAGAAGTTCGGCATCGCGCTGGCCGGGGGAGAGGCCGCCGAGGCGGTCCGCCGGGCGCTCGCCCTCGACGGGCTCGAACTCATCGGCATCCACTCGCACATCGGCTCGCAGATCTTCGACATGGCCGGCTTCGAGGTCTCCGCCCGACGTGTGGTCCAGCTCCTCGCCGAGGTGCGCGACGAGCACGGCATCGAACTGCCGGAGATCGACCTCGGCGGTGGCCTCGGCATCGCGTACACCTCCGACGACGACCCGCGCGAGCCGCACGAGATCGCCAAGGCGCTCGGCGACATCGTGACCCGCGAGTGCGAGGCGGCCGGGCTCGCCACCCCGCGGATCTCGGTCGAGCCGGGGCGCGCCGTCGTCGGACCCACCGCGTTCACGTTGTACGAGGTCGGCACCCTCAAGCACCTCGAAGGGCTCCGTACGTACGTCAGTGTCGACGGCGGCATGTCGGACAACATCCGCACCGCGCTGTACGACGCCGAGTACTCCGTCGCGCTCGTCTCCCGCCGCTCCGACGCCGAGCCCATGCTCGTCCGCGTCGTCGGCAAGCACTGCGAGAGCGGCGACATCGTGGTCAAGGACGCGTTCCTGCCGTCGGACCTCGCGCCCGGCGACCTGATCGCGGTGCCCGCCACCGGCGCCTACTGCCGCTCCATGGCGAGCAACTACAACCACGCGCTGCGCCCGCCCGTCGTCGCCGTGCGCGACGGAGAGGCGCGCGTGATCGTCCGGCGGGAGACGGAGGAAGATCTCCTGCGTCTTGATGTCGGTTGATGAAATAGATGTCTCAGGATCCGGACGGGTGACAGAAACGCCCGTCCGGTGAGTGAGACTGGTCCACACATGAGCATGTATGAGAAACGAGGTCGGATGATGCGTACGCGTCCGCTGAAGGTGGCGCTGCTGGGCTGTGGAGTGGTCGGCTCAGAGGTGGCGCGCATCATGACGACGCACGCCGACGACCTCGCCGCGCGCATCGGCGCGCCCGTGGAGCTCGCCGGCGTCGCCGTCCGCCGTCCTTCCAAGGTGCGCGAGGGCATCGACCCCGCACTCATCACCACCGATGCGACCGCCCTGGTCAAACGGGGCGACATCGACGTCGTCGTCGAGGTCATCGGCGGCATCGAGCCCGCCCGCACGCTCATCACCACCGCCTTCGAGCACGGCGCGAGCGTCGTCTCCGCCAACAAGGCGCTGCTCGCCGAGGACGGCGCCGCACTGCACGCCGCCGCCGAGCAGTACGGCCGGGACCTCTACTACGAGGCGGCCGTCGCCGGCGCCATTCCGCTCGTACGGCCGTTGCGCGAGTCCCTCGCCGGCGACAAGGTCAACCGGGTGCTCGGCATCGTCAACGGCACGACCAACTTCATCCTCGACAAGATGGACACCAGCGGCGCCGGCTACTCCGAGGCGCTCGACGAGGCCACTGCCCTCGGATACGCCGAGGCCGACCCGACCGCCGACGTCGAGGGCTTCGACGCCGCCGCCAAGGCCGCGATCCTCGCCGGGATCGCCTTCCACACCCGGGTGAAGATCGGTGAGGTGCACCGCGAGGGCATCACCGAGGTCACCGCCGCCGACATCGCCTCGGCCCGCCGCATGGGCTGCACCGTCAAGCTCCTCGCCATCTGCGAGCGGGCCGCCGACGGGCAGTCCGTCACCGCGCGCGTGCACCCCGCGATGATCCCGCTCAGCCACCCGCTGGCCTCCGTCCGCGAGGCGTACAACGCGGTCTTCGTGGAGGCCGAGGCCGCCGGGCAGCTGATGTTCTACGGCCCCGGCGCCGGTGGCTCGCCGACCGCCTCCGCGGTCCTCGGCGACCTGGTCGCGGTCTGCCGCAACAAGCTCGGCGAGGCCACCGGCCCCGGTGAGTCCGCGTACACGCGTCTGCCGGTCAGCCCCATGGGCGAGGTCGTCACGCGGTACCACATCAGCCTCGACGTGGCCGACAAGCCTGGCGTACTCGCCCAGGTCGCGACGGTCTTCGCCGAACAGGGCGTATCCATCGATACGGTCCGCCAGCAAGGCCGAAATCCAGGCAGCGGCGACGAAGTCGCCATCGAGCAGGGTGGCGGCGGGCGACGGGCGGGCGAAGGCGGCGAGGCTTCCCTCGTCGTCGTCACCCACCGCGCGCCCGACGCCGCCCTCTCGGCGACCGTCGAGGCGCTGCGCAAGCTCGACACCGTGCGCGGTGTCGCCAGCATCATGCGTGTTGAAGGGGAGTAAGGACCCATGACCACCAAGGGCACCCACCAGTGGCGCGGCATCATCGAGGAGTACCGGGACCGTCTCCCGGTCACGAGCACGACGCAGGTCGTCACGCTTCGTGAGGGTGGTACGCCGCTCGTTCCCGCTCAGGTCCTCTCCGAGCGTACGGGCTGCGAGGTGCACCTCAAGGTGGAGGGCGCCAACCCCACCGGGTCCTTCAAGGACCGCGGGATGACGATGGCGATCACCCGGGCCAAGGAGGAGGGCGCGCAGGCAGTCATCTGTGCCTCCACCGGCAACACCTCCGCCTCCGCCGCCGCGTACGCGGTGCGGGCCGGTATGGTCTGCGCCGTCCTCGTGCCGCAGGGTAAGATCGCGCTCGGCAAGATGGGCCAGGCGCTCGTCCACGGCGCCAAGATCCTGCAGGTCGACGGCAACTTCGACGACTGCCTGACGCTGGCCCGCTCGCTCTCGGACAACTACCCGGTGGCGCTGGTCAATTCGGTCAATCCGGTGCGGATCGAGGGCCAGAAGACCGCGGCGTTCGAGATCGTCGACGCGCTCGGCGACGCCCCGGACATCCACGTCCTGCCGGTCGGCAACGCGGGCAACATCACCGCGTACTGGAAGGGTTACACGGAGTACGCGGCGGACGCGATGTCCACGCACAAGCCGCGCATGTGGGGCTTCCAGGCCTCCGGCTCCGCGCCCATCGTCCGCGGCGAGGTCGTCAAGGACCCGTCGACCATCGCCACCGCGATCAGGATCGGCAACCCGGCCTCCTGGCAGTACGCGCTGGCCGCGCGGGACGAGTCGGGCGGCTTCATCGACGAGGTCACGGACCGTCAGATCCTGGCCGCCTACCGGCTGTTGGCCTCGCAGGAGGGCGTCTTTGTCGAGCCCGCCTCAGCCGCGTCGGTCGCCGGTCTGCTCAAGGCCGCCGAAGAGGGCAAGGTCGACCCGGGCCAGAAGATCGTCTGCACGGTCACCGGCAACGGCCTGAAGGATCCCGACTGGGCCGTCGCGGGTGCCCCGCAGCCGGTCACGGTACCGGTCGACGCGGCCACCGCCGCGGAGAAGCTGGGCCTCGCGTAACCGGAACAACAGCAGCTCAACCGCCTCTTTTCGGGGCGGAGAGCGCATGGGAGGCGTGCGACACGCATCGTGCGCCTCCTGTGCGCCCTATGTCGCGACAGAACCTTCCTTCGATAAGCTGTACCCAACCTGCCACGCCGCACCTGCCGCGGTGCTGCCGTCGTGGCCATCGGGTTCTCCACAGGCTTACGAAAGATCCACCGCCACAATCCCCACCGCAACACATCCCCGCTGCCTCACAAGGAGAGTCGTCGAAGCGATGGCCGGTCCCGCCTTCCGAGCCGCCGCCGTCCGGGTGCGCGTCCCTGCTACCAGCGCCAACCTGGGCCCGGGTTTTGACGCCCTCGGCCTGTCGCTGGGGCTCTACGACGACGTCGTCGTCCGCGTCGCCGACTCCGGCCTGCACATCGACATCGCCGGCGAGGGTGCCGACACCCTGCCCCGCGATGAGAGTCACCTCCTCGTGCGCTCCCTGCGCACCGCCTTCGACCTGCTCGGCGGACAGCCCCGCGGCCTGGAGATCGTCTGCGCCAACCGCATCCCGCACGGGCGCGGCCTCGGCTCGTCCTCCGCCGCCATCTGCGCCGGCATCGTCGCGGCCCGCGCCGTGACCACCGGCGGCGACGCCCGGCTCGACGACGCGGCACTGCTGGAGCTCGCCACCGAGATCGAGGGCCACCCCGACAACGTCGCCGCATGCCTGCTCGGCGGCTTCACGCTTGCCTGGATGGACGGCGGATCCGCCCGGGCGATCAGGATGGATCCCTCCGATTCCATCGTTCCGGTGGTTTTCGTCCCCGGCAGGCCGGTCCTCACCGAGACGGCCCGCGGACTGCTGCCGCGCACCGTCCCGCACGTCGACGCCGCGTTCAACGCAGGCCGTGCGGCGCTCCTCGTCGAGGCCATGACACGGCGCCCGGAGCTGCTGCTCGCCGCGACCGAGGACCGACTGCACCAGGAATATCGCTCTCCGGCGATGCCGGAGAGCGTGGAACTTGTGAACCGACTGCGCGCCGACGGCGTCCCTGCAGTCATCTCCGGTGCCGGGCCGACCGTGCTCGCGCTGGCCGAGGACGGTGCGGCCGACAAGGTCGCACGGCTGGCGGGCGAGGGATGGGCGGCCAACCGGCTCACTCTCGACGCCTCGGGTGCGAGTGTGTTGCCGCTCGCCCCGTAGCGAGAAGTGATTGCCGGTGAGTGAGAGGGGGAATGTTTGTTGGAGCCGGTAGTGTTAACCTCAAGTCTGCAACCGACGTCTATGTGGCGCGTTGCTTCGTGTCCCTTTCCGGGGCCACCATTTCTTCCGAGAGCCTCCCCAACTGCCTGAGCAGCCTGCCTGAGCAGTTTCGAGCACGCTCCGGAACCGGCACGACACCCCTCGCTTGTCCAGGAGTGGGCCGAGCAGGGGGATGCTCGCGCCGGACCTTTGCACATTCATCTCTCCGCCGTACCCGGCGGACCACCGCCCCGGCACGGTCCGCAAGATCAAAAGACCGCAGTCGGACAGCACAACCGGTCGCCGAGCCAGAAGGCCGACGTCCGCTCCAGGGAAGGACCCTTCGTGAGCGACACCACCGATCTGATGGGCGTGACTGCCGACAAGACCGTCGACAGCGCCGCGCCCGCCGAAGGTGCTGCCACTGGCACCACCGCACGGCGCCGCCGCTCCGGCACCGGCCTCGATGGCATGGTCCTGGCCGAGCTGCAGCAGGTCGCGTCCGGCCTCGGCATCAAGGGCACTGCGCGGATGCGCAAGAGCCAGCTGATCGAGGTCATCAAGGAGGCGCAGGCCGGCACTGCTGCGCCCAAGGCCGCTGCCGTGGACGCCGAGACCAAGCCCAAGCGGCGCGCCACCTCCAAGTCGCGCACCGGGGACGAGTCCGCCGCCGCGCCCGCCGAGAAGGCCACGGCTCAGCAGCAGATCGACATCCCCGGCCAGCCGGCCAGTGACGACCAGCCCGCGGGCGAGCGCCGTCGGCGCCGTGCGACCGCGCAGGCGGGCAGCCCGGAAACCAAGGCGGAACCCAAGGTCGAGGCCAAGGTGGAGACGCAGGCCGAGCCGAAGGGCGAGGACCGCTCCGAGGCGAAGGCCGAAGCCGCCGTGGACACCGCCGAGGGCCGCCGTGGTCAGCGCGGTGAGCGTGGCGACCGCGGTGAGCGTGGCGACCGCGGTGAGCGTGGCGACCGCGGTGAGCGCGGCGACCGCCGTGACCGTCAGCGCGACCGCCGTGGCAAGGGCGACGAGCAGGGCGGCGGCCAGGGGCAGCAGGGCGGCCAGCGCCAGCAGCGCCAGGGCCAGGGGCAGAGCCAGCAGGGTGGCGGCGGCCCGCAGGACGACGGTTACGACGACGAGGCAGGTGGCCGTCGCGGCCGCCGTGGCCGCTACCGCGACCGCCGTGGCCGTCGTGGCCGCGACGACTTCGCGAGCGACGCACCGCCGGTCACCGACGACGACGTCCTGATCCCCGTCGCGGGCATCCTGGACATCCTCGACAACTACGCGTTCATCCGGACCTCCGGCTACCTGCCGGGCCCGAACGACGTGTACGTCTCGCTCGCCCAGGTCCGCAAGAACGGCCTGCGCAAGGGTGACCACGTCACCGGTGCGGTGCGCCAGCCCAAGGACGGCGAGCGCCGCGAGAAGTTCAACGCGCTCGTCCGCCTCGACTCCGTCAACGGAATGGCGCCGGAATCCGGCCGCGGCCGCCCGGAGTTCCAGAAGCTGACCCCGCTCTACCCGCAGGACCGGCTCCGTCTGGAGACCGACTCCAACGTCCTGACGACGCGGATCATCGACCTGGTCGCTCCCATCGGCAAGGGCCAGCGAGGCCTGATCGTGGCCCCGCCGAAGACCGGCAAGACCATGATCCTGCAGGCGATCGCGAACGCGATCACCGTCAACAGCCCCGAGTGCCACCTGATGGTCGTCCTGGTCGACGAGCGTCCGGAAGAGGTCACCGACATGCAGCGGTCGGTGAAGGGCGAGGTCATCTCCTCGACCTTCGACCGTCCCGCCGAGGACCACACCACCGTCGCCGAGCTGGCCATCGAGCGCGCCAAGCGTCTCGTCGAGCTGGGTCACGACGTGGTCGTCCTGCTGGACTCGATCACCCGCCTCGGTCGCGCGTACAACCTCGCGGCCCCGGCATCCGGCCGCATCCTGTCCGGCGGTGTCGACTCGACCGCGCTGTACCCGCCGAAGCGATTCTTCGGTGCCGCGCGCAACATCGAGGACGGCGGCTCGCTGACCATCCTGGCCACCGCGCTCGTCGAGACCGGCTCGCGCATGGACGAGGTGATCTTCGAGGAGTTCAAGGGCACCGGCAACATGGAGCTCAAGCTCGACCGGAAGCTCTCGGACAAGCGCATCTTCCCGGCGGTGGACGTCGACGCGTCCAGCACCCGTAAGGAAGAAATCCTGCTCGGCAGCGACGAGTTGGCGATTGTCTGGAAGCTGCGCCGGGTGCTCCACGCGCTCGACCAGCAGCAGGCGATCGAGCTGCTCCTGGACCGGATGAAGAAGACCCAGTCCAACGCGGAGTTCCTGCTCCAGATCCAGAAGACGACGCCCGCTCCGGGCAACGGCAACGACTGACCTCGTACCGTCCCGGCAGTCCTGGACCGCCGGTCGTCAAAAGGGCCGACCCCGCCACTTCGGTGACGGGGTCGGCCCTTTTTTCCCGGTCTTTTCCTCGAACCGCCCGATCCGAGACCTTCGCCACACGGCGATCGTTTCGCTTCCGCGCCCGATTTGGCTGTAACGGGCAAGAAACCGCAGGTGGGCGCGGGATCACCGGCTGTTCACCGGCGCTGCGCGCGGGTTCCGTCCTCACCCGGGCATCACAGGTCGTTGTGCAACCCTTCAACGAGTCACGGCGTCGTACGAAATGGCGACAAGGCGATACAACCAGTGCCCGAACACCACAGCAGGGGGTAGCCGGGAGCAGGCGAGGACCGAGGGAGACGGATGAGCGGGCAGAGCGGCAGCAGCACCCGAATACGCGCCACCGGCAAGCGCCGGAGGAAGCCGTCCCGCCGTCGCAGGGCCATGGGCATAGCCGCCTGGACCGCGGCCGGTGTGGTCGTCATCGGCGGTACCGGGCTGGGATACGCGTACGTCAAGCTCAACGACAATCTCAAGGCCGTCGACATCAACGCCGCGCTC
Source organism: Streptomyces sp. NBC_01669 (assembly GCF_026339735.1). Classification (GTDB taxonomy): domain Bacteria; phylum Actinomycetota; class Actinomycetes; order Streptomycetales; family Streptomycetaceae; genus Streptomyces; species Streptomyces yanii. The sequence goes on along the minus strand of NZ_JAPEQG010000001.1, from coordinate 3,187,391 downwards.
GGCAAGAACCGCCCCGTCGACGTCGACAACGGCTCGCAGGACATCCTCGTCCTCGGCTCCGACTCCCGCTCCGGCGCGAACTCCGCGTACGGCGTGGACGAAGGCTCCGCCCGCTCGGACACCGCGATGGTCGTGCACGTCAACAAGGGCCACAAGACGGCAAGCGTCGTCTCCATCCCGCGCGACACCCTCGTCACCCGCCCCGACTGCACGAGCGACACCACCGGTGAGACGGTCGCGGGCCAGCGGCGCGCGATGTTCAACACGGCGTACGAGGTCGGCGGACCGGCCTGCGCGGTCAAGACCGTCGAGTCGATGTCCGGCATCCGCATGGACCACTACGTCGAGGTCGACTTCACCGGCTTCAAGAAGCTCATCGACCAGCTCGGCGGCGTCAAGATCACCACCACGCAGGCGATCGACGACTCCAAGAGCCATCTGCGTCTGCAGCCCGGCACCCACACCCTCGACGGGGAGCAGTCGCTCGGACTGGTCCGCACCCGCAAGAGCGTCGGCGACGGCAGCGACCTCGGCCGCATCCAGCTCCAGCAGGCGTTCATCAAGGCGCTGATGGAACAGGCGAAGAGCGTCGGGGTGTTCTCGAACCCCAAGACCCTGTTCGATCTCGCGGACACGGCGACGAAGGCCGTCACCACCGACTCCGACCTGGGTTCGGTCAAGAACCTCACCGGTTTCGCCACCGGTCTCAAGGGGCTCGGCTCGAAGAACGTCACCATGGTGACGATGCCCGTGCAGTACGACCCGGCCGACCCGAACCGCGTCATACCGCTGGAGGAGTCCGCGCAGCAGGTGTGGACCGCCCTCAAGCACGACAAGCCGATCCCGGCCTCCGCCACCGAGAAGTCGGCGGGTGACAAGGGCGAGGCCGGCAAGGTCGTCCAGTAGACCTCCGTCACATCAGTAACAGGACAGTCACGATGTGTTCCCGAACGGTCGGGAATAGTTGCGACCCGCCCCCGGTTTTGGGAGATACGGCCGGTCCTGGCAGACTGGTACGTCGGCCCCGGTTCACGGATGCGCAATCCGCGCGTGCGACCCGGCGCCCTCCCGAACCTAGGAGACACCCTTGAAGCGCGATATCCACCCCGAGTACGTCGAGACGCAGGTCAGCTGCACCTGTGGCGCGTCGTTCACCACCCGGAGCACCATCGACGGCGGCAACATCCGCGCCGACGTCTGCTCCGAGTGCCACCCGTTCTACACGGGCAAGCAGAAGATCCTCGACACCGGTGGCCGTGTGGCCCGCTTCGAGGCCCGCTTCGGCAAGGCTGCAGGCTCCGCCAGCAAGTAGCGAGCTCATGCGCCGGTCCTTGGCGCCCTCTTCCGGGGGCGCCGAGGCCGGCGTTTTTTTCCGGCCGGGTGTACGGGGTCCCCCGCACCCCGCCCGGACAGCACGACGCCGTGCAGCAGGCATATCGAGTAACTTCCCCAAGCTCTTGATGAGCAGGGGATACCCCACCCCCAGGAGCCCCCGATGTTCGAGGCGGTCGAGGAACTGATCGGCGAACAGGCCGATCTTGAGAAGAAGCTCGCGGATCCCGCGGTCCACGCCGACCAGGCCAACGCGCGCAAGCTCAACAAGCGCTACGCCGAGCTGACCCCGATCGTCGGTGCGTACCGCTCCTGGAAGCAGACCGGTGACGACATCGAAACCGCCCGCGAGCTCGCCGCGGACGACCCCGAGTTCGCCGCCGAGGTCAAGGACCTGGAGAAGCAGCGCGAAGAGCTCACCGAGAAGCTCCGCCTCCTCCTGGTCCCCCGCGACCCCAGTGACGACAAGGACGTGCTCCTGGAGATCAAGGCGGGTGCGGGCGGCGACGAGTCCGCCCTCTTCGCCGGCGATCTGCTGCGCATGTATCTGCGGTACGCCGAGCGCATCGGCTGGAAGACCGAGATCATCGACTCCACCGAGTCCGAGCTCGGCGGCTACAAGGACGTCCAGGTCGCCGTGAAGACCAAGGGCGGCAACGGTGCCACCGAGCCCGGCCAGGGCGTGTGGGCCCGGCTGAAGTACGAGGGCGGGGTGCACCGCGTGCAGCGCGTGCCGTCCACCGAGTCGCAGGGCCGCATCCACACCTCCGCCGCCGGTGTGCTCGTCACGCCCGAGGCGGAGGAGGTCGACGTCGAGATCCACGCCAACGATCTCCGTATCGACGTCTACCGGTCCTCGGGCCCCGGCGGCCAGTCCGTCAACACCACGGACTCCGCCGTCCGCATCACGCACCTGCCGACCGGTGTCGTCGCCTCCTGCCAGAACGAGAAGAGCCAGCTCCAGAACAAGGAGCAGGCGATGCGTATCCTGCGTTCGCGACTGCTTGCCGCGGCCCAGGAAGCGGCCGAGCAGGAAGCCTCGGACGTCCGACGCAGCCAGGTGCGTACCGTCGACCGTTCCGAGAAGATCCGTACGTACAACTTCCCGGAAAACCGGATCTCGGACCACCGCGTCGGCTTCAAGGCGTACAACTTGGACCAGGTGCTCGACGGGGAGCTGGACGCAGTGATCCAGGCCTGTGTCGACGCCGACTCCGCCGCCAAGCTCGCCGCCGCATAAGAACGCCCGCCCCGCCCGTAAACCCGTACGGAGAACCGCGATGAACCTGCTGCTCGCCGAGGTGGCCCAGGCCACCCAGCGGCTGGCCGACGCCGGTGTACCCTCGCCGCGATTCGACGCGGAGGAACTCGCCGCGTTCGTGCACGGCGTCAAGCGGGGCGAGCTGCACCAGGTGCCGGACGAGGACTTCGACGCCCGGTACTGGGAGGCCATCGCCCGCCGCGAGGCCCGCGAACCGCTCCAGCACATCACCGGCCGCGCCTTCTTCCGCTACCTGGAGCTCCAGGTCGGCCCCGGTGTCTTCGTGCCCCGCCCGGAGACCGAGTCGGTCGTCGGCTGGGCGATAGACGCCGTCCGCGCGATGGATGTCGTCGAGCCGCTGATCGTCGACCTGTGCGCGGGATCGGGCGCCATCGCCCTCGCCATGGCCCAGGAGGTGCCGCGCTCGCGCGTGCACGCCGTGGAGCTCTCCGAGGACGCCCTCAGATGGACGCGGAAGAACGCCGAGGGGTCTCGGGTCACCGTGCACCGCGGAGACGCTCTGACGGCCCTTCCCGAGCTCGACGGCCAGGTCGACCTGGTGATCTCCAACCCGCCGTACATCCCGCTCACCGAGTGGGAGTACGTGGCACCCGAGGCCCGTGACCACGATCCGGAGATGGCGCTCTTCTCCGGCGAGGACGGCCTCGACACCATCCGCGGCATCGAACGCACCGCGCACCGCCTGCTGCGCCCCGGTGGCCTCGTCGTCATCGAGCACGCCGACACCCAGGGCGGCCAGGTGCCGTGGATCTTCACCGAGGAGCGGGGCTGGGCCGACGCGGCCGACCACCCCGATCTGAACCGACGGCCCCGGTTCGCGACGGCCCGCAAGGCCATGCCGTGACCGGCGCCCCGCACCCGCACGACCCGTACCCGTCATACCCGTACATGCTTGAGGAGGCCGGCTGATGGCACGGCGATACGACTGCAACGACGCGACCGACCGTACGACGGGTCTGCGTGAAGCCGCGTCCGCCGTCCGCCGCGGAGAACTGGTCGTGCTGCCCACCGACACCGTGTACGGGATCGGTGCCGACGCCTTCAGTTCCGAGGGCGTCGCCGACCTGCTCGACGCCAAGGGCCGCGGCCGTAACATGCCGACCCCTGTCCTGATCGGCTCCCCGAACACCCTGCACGGCCTCGTCACGGACTTCTCCGAGCAGGCCTGGGAGCTCGTCGACGCCTTCTGGCCGGGAGCCCTCACGCTCGTCGCCAAGCACCAGCCCTCGCTCCAGTGGGACCTCGGCGACACCCGCGGCACCGTCGCCATCCGGATGCCGCTGCACCCGGTCGCCATCGAACTGCTCACCGAGGTCGGCCCGATGGCCGTCTCCAGCGCCAACCTCACCGGACACCCGGCTCCCGAGGACTGCGACGCCGCCCAGGAGATGCTCGGCGACTCGGTCTCCGTCTACCTCGACGGCGGCCCGACGCCCGGCATCGTGCCGTCCTCGATCGTCGACGTCACCGGCAAGGTCCCGGTCCTGCTGCGGGCCGGAGCCCTCTCCGTCGAGGAACTCCGCAAGGTGGTACCAGACCTCGAGGTGGCCAATTGACCGCCCCTGAGGGGCGTGGCATAGCGGGGCGGACCGACACCTTCCGCATCCTCCACGTCAGCACCGGCAATGTCTGCCGCTCGCCGATCACCGAGCGGCTGACCCGCCATGCCCTGGTGGACCGGCTCGGCGACCCGCTCAGCGGCGGCCTGATCGTGGAGAGCGCGGGCACCTGGGGGCACGAAGGCGCCCCGATGGAGGCCAACGCCGAGATCGTCCTCGCCGACTTCGGCGCCGATGCCACCGGCTTCGTCGGCCGCGAGCTCCTCGACGAGCACGTGATCCGCGCCGACCTCGTCCTGACCGCCACCCGGGACCATCGCGCCCAGGTGATCTCGATGGGTCACTCGGCCGGCCTGAGGACGTTCACGCTCAAGGAATTCACCCGGCTGGTCCGGGCCATAGACCCCGCGACGCTGCCCGACGCGCGCGACGAGGGCGTCGTCGAACGCGCCCGTGCGCTGGTCCGTGCGGCCGCCGCGCTGCGCGGCTGGCTGCTGGCCCCCACCGCCGAGGCGGACGAGGTCTACGACCCGTACGGCGCCCCGATCACGTTCTTCCGTTCCATCGGCGACGAGATCAACCAGGCGCTCGACCCGGTGGTCACCGCCCTGACGGGCGTACCGGCCCCGCACTGACGCGCCCGGGCAGCGGGCGCGCGCACCCGTACCGGCCTACATTGGATCCGACGCCAACCCTCCCCAGGCCCGGAGCCGTCAGATGTCGGTCACCACTCCCGCCGCACCGTCCTCCGCCACCGTCACCACCCTGCCGCAGGACTTCGGCGCCCTGCTCCGGGGAGACCCGGAAATCGCCGACGTGCTGCTGGGGGAACTGCACCGGCAGTCGAGCACGCTGCAGCTGATCGCCGCCGAGAACTTCACCTCGCCCGCGGTCCTCGCCGCCCTCGGCTCGCCGCTCGCCAACAAGTACGCCGAGGGCTACCCCGGCGCCCGCCATCACGGCGGCTGCGAGCTGGCCGACGCCGCCGAACTCATCGCCGTCCAGCGGGCCACCACGCTCTTCGGCGCCGAGCACGCGAACGTTCAGTCGCACTCCGGCTCCTCGGCCGTCCTGGCGGCGTACGCGGCCCTGCTGCGCCCCGGTGACACGGTGCTCGCGATGGGACTCCCGTACGGCGGACATCTCACCCATGGCTCGCCCGCCAACTTCTCCGGCCGATGGTTCGAGTTCGTCGGGTACGGGGTCGACTCGGAGAGCGGCCTGATCGACTACGAGCAGGTGCGCACCCTGGCCCGGGCACACCGGCCCAAGGCGATCGTCAGCGGCTCGATCTCGTACCCCCGCCATCCCGATTACGAGGCGTTCCGCGAGATCGCCGACGAGGTCGGCGCGTATCTGATTGCCGACGCCGCGCACCCGATGGGCCTGATCGCCGGGGGAGCGGCGCCCAATCCCGTGCCGTACGCCGACGTGGTGTGCGCCACCACGCACAAGGTGCTGCGCGGGCCGCGCGGCGGCATGATCCTGTGCGGAGCGGAGCTGGCCGAGCGGATCGACCGGGCGGTCTTCCCGTTCACCCAGGGTGGCGCGCAGATGCACACGGTCGCGGCGAAGGCGGTCGCGTTCGGCGAGGCGGCGACACCGGCGTTCGCCACGTACGCCCATCAGGTGGTGACACACGCCCGGGTGCTGGCGGCCGGTCTGGAGGCCGAGGGGTTCGAGGTGACCACCGGCGGCACGGACACCCATCTGATCGTCGCGGACCCGGCGCCCCTGGGCGTCGACGGGCGCACCGCCCGCGAACGGCTCGCGGCGGCGGGCATGGTCCTGGACACCTGCGCGCTGCCTTACGGGGACGCCCGGGGCATCAGGCTCGGCACGGCCGCGGTCACCACCCAGGGCATGAACGACACCGACATGGCGCGGCTCGCGGTGCTCTTCGGGGCTGCGGTACGTGCGGAAGGCGACGTCCGCGCCGAGGTGAGGGAACTGGCCGGGAAATATCCTCCCTATCCGGGGTAGACGCGGCCCATGCAACCATCACCCGTACCTCCGTGTCCTCAACCATGAGGCCGACGTAGTTAAGGTGTGGGCTGAGATGGCCGGCGATATCTGTGGGGCAGCCCGTGCGTGATTACTTGCTGACACTCTGTGTCACGGCCGCGGTGACCTATCTGCTCACCGGCCCGGTGCGGAAGTTCGCCATCGCGGTCGGGGCGATGCCCGCGATCCGTGCGCGTGACGTCCACCGAGAACCGACACCGAGGCTCGGTGGCATCGCCATGTTCGGCGGGCTGTGCGCCGGACTGATCGTCGCGGCCCATCTGTACAACCTCGACGGTGTGTTCCAGCTCTCCAGCGAACCGCGGGCGCTGCTCTCCGGCGCCGCGCTGATCTGGCTGATCGGCGTCCTCGACGACAAGTTCGAGATCGATGCGCTGATCAAGCTCGGCGGGCAGATGATCGCCGCCGCGGTCATGGTCATCCAGGGTCTGACGATCCTGTGGCTGCCGATCCCCGGCATCGGCACGGTCGCGCTCACCCAGTGGCAGGGCACGCTGCTCACCGTCGCGCTGGTCGTCATCACGATCAACGCGGTGAACTTCGTCGACGGCCTGGACGGTCTGGCGGCCGGCATGGTGTGCATCGCCTCCGCCGCGTTCTTCCTCTACACGTACCGGCTCTGGTACGGGCACATGATCGAGGCGGCCGCCCCCGCGACTCTCTTCACGGCGATCCTGATGGGCATGTGCCTCGGCTTCCTGCCGCACAACATGCATCCCGCCCGGATCTTCATGGGTGACTCCGGCTCGATGCTGATCGGTCTCGTGCTGGCCGCCGGTGCGATTTCTGTCACGGGGCAGGTCGATCCGGACGCGATGAAGCTCTTCGCGGGCAGTGAGCGAGAGGCCACGCACGCGATGCTGCCGGTCTTCATTCCGCTGCTGCTGCCGCTGACGATCATCGCGATCCCGGCCGCGGACCTGGTGCTGGCGATCGTCCGGCGCACCTGGAAGGGCCAGTCGCCGTTCGCCGCGGACCGCGGCCATCTGCACCACCGGCTGCTGGAGATCGGCCATTCGCACAGCAGGGCCGTGCTGATCATGTACTTCTGGTCGGCCCTGATCGCCTTCGGTGCGGTCGGCTACTCGGTGCACTCGGCGTCTCTGTGGATCGTGCTGGTGGTCATGGGGCTGAGCGCGGTGGGTCTGGTCCTGCTGCTGATGCCCCGCTTCACACCGCGCGCCCCGCGCTGGGCGGAGCGCTTCGTGCCGCCCCGCTACCGCCGCTGGGACCGGCGGGGCAAGAGGTCCTCAGCCGCGTACGAGGCACAACAGGAGCCCCAGGAACCGCAGATGGGGCAGGACGAGCACGAGCCGCGGGAGCCGGCACGTGTCGTCGTCGGCGTCTCCGGCGTCAACGGGGCGACCGCGATCGGACCCCGTTCGCGTTCCTCGGAAAGTCGTAAGGCTGATTCCGCCCGCTGACGATTCGGACATCGGGGGCAATACCGGACAGGGTATTGAGTTGTCTTGCTCACACGCGCGGATTAACTCTCACGTGTGACAGCAAGCACACTTTCTTGGTAAAGACCTCATCAAATAGTTTGTGATACCGTTCACTAAGCCCGGTGACACGGCCGAAGGACCCTAGTGAGACGGTCCATTGGCCCGAGGTATCGACTCGGACCGGGCCTACGCTCGTCCATGACGACACACTGCCCACCCCCTGCAAGCGGAGCTGCCGCCATGCCGTCCAACGACGTCCGGACTCTCCTTCAAGCCGCCGTACCCACTGCTGTCGCCGGCGCCGTTGCCGTCGCCGTCAGCGGTGGCGTCGCCGGTGGCAAGGGAGCCCTCGGGGCGCTCGTTGCGACCGTCGTGGTGGTCCTCTTCATGGGGATCGGCCTCGTGGTTCTGCAACGGACCGCCAGGTCCTTGCCTCACCTGTTCCAGGCGATGGGGCTGATGCTGTATACGGCTCAGCTTCTCCTGCTGTTCATCTTTGTCGCCGCATTCAAGAACACGACGATGTTCAACCCGAAAGCCTTCGCGATCACTCTGGTCGCGCTGACTCTCGTGTGGATCGGCGCACAGGCGCGTGCGCATATGAAGGCCAAGATCCTTTACGTCGAGCCCGAGTCCGACCAGGGCGACAAGCCCACGAACACGGGCCCGAAGGCGTGAAGGGTAGGGGCGGAATAAGTGCAGGTTCGAGACCCTGCTATCGTCCGGTTCCAACTGCGGCACTGCGGGCGCGGGCATGTGAGCTGACGCCTGCTCGATCGCGAGGCTCAATGCCTGACTGCCGCTCACACATCCGTAACACCAGTCCAGTGCCGAACCGCGGCTGCGCGCCGCGCCGACACAACGAGGTTGCCGTACCTATGCGCCACGCTGAAGGAGCCCGCGGTGAGTGCTGACCCGACACAGGTGCTCGCCTTCGAGACCGATTGCCACATCTTCTCCGGTTGTGGTTTCCCGGGTCCTGGCTTGCACTCTTTCCTGTTCGAGCCGATCTTCGGTGACGCGGACAGTAACGTCTACTTCAACAAGACGATGCTGCTGGCGCTCCTCGGTACGGTCATCATCGTCGGCTTCTTCTGGGCCGCCTTCCGTAAGCCGAAGGTCGTCCCGGGCAAGCTGCAGATGGTCGCCGAGGCCGGTTACGACTTCGTCCGCCGCGGCATCGTCTACGAGACGCTCGGCAAGCGCGAGGGCGAGAAGTACGTCCCGCTGATGGTGTCGATCTTCTTCTTCGTCTGGATGATGAACCTCTGGTCGATCATCCCGCTCGCCCAGTTCCCGGTGACGTCGATCATCGCGTACCCGGCGGGCCTGGCGGCGATCGTCTACGTCCTCTGGATGAGCATCACCTTCAAGCGCCACGGTTTCGTCGGCGGCTTCAAGAACCTGACGGGCTACGACAAGTCGCTCGGCCCGGTGCTGCCGCTGGTCATGGTCATCGAGTTCTTCTCGAACGTCCTGGTCCGGCCCTTCACGCACGCGGTCCGACTCTTCGCGAACATGTTCGCCGGTCACACGCTGCTGCTCCTCTTCACCATCGCCAGCTGGTACCTGCTGAACGGCATCGGTATCGCCTACGCGGGTGTCTCGTTCGTGATGGTCATCGTGATGACCGCCTTCGAGCTGTTCATCCAGGCTGTTCAGGCGTACGTCTTCGTGCTCCTGGCGTGCAGCTTCATTCAGGGCGCTGTCGCCGAGCACCACTGATCGCGCCTCCCCTCCCCCCAGTCGTCCGGTGGCCAACCCCCACCGGTCCGTGAAAGAGAAGGAAGAACTGGCATGTCCCAGACCCTTGCCGCCGTCACCGGTTCCCTCAGCTCCGTCGGATACGGCCTGGCCGCCATCGGTCCCGGCGTCGGCGTCGGCATCATCTTCGGTAACGGCACGCAGGCTCTCGCTCGTCAGCCCGAGGCTGCCGGCCTGATCCGCGCCAACCAGATTCTCGGCTTCGCCTTCTGTGAGGCGCTCGCCCTGATCGGTCTGGTCATGCCGTTCGTCTACAGCTGACGAACTGCGACTAGTCCGTTCCGACGAAAGGCACTGATGTGAACCCCCTGGTTCAGCTCGCGGCGGAAAAGCCTGAGAATCCGCTCGTTCCGCCGATCCCTGAGCTCGTCATCGGTCTGATCGCCTTCGTCATCGTCTTCGGCTTCCTCGCCAAGAAGCTCCTCCCGAACATCAACAAGGTTCTGGACGAGCGCCGCGAGGCCATCGAAGGCGGTATCGAGAAGGCCGATGCGGCCCAGACCGAGGCCCAGAGCGTGCTCGAGCAGTACAAGGCTCAGCTCGCCGAGGCCCGCCACGAGGCCGCGCGCCTGCGCCAGGAGGCTCAGGAGCAGGGCGCCGTGATCCTGCAGGAGATGCGGGCGGAAGGCCAGCGGCAGCGCGAGGAGATCATCGCTGCCGGCCACGCCCAGATCGAGGCCGACCGCAAGGCCGCGGCTTCCGCGCTGCGTCAGGACGTGGGCAAGCTCGCCACCGACCTGGCCGGCAAGCTCGTCGGCGAGTCCCTCGAGGACCACGCCCGGCAGAGCCGCACCATCGACCGTTTCCTCGACGAGCTCGAGGCGAAGGCCGAGGCCGTCCGATGAACGGCGCGAGCCGCGAGGCACTGGCTGCCGCACGTGAGCGTCTCGACGCGCTGACCGACAACACGTCGGTCGACGCGGCGAAGCTCGCCGAGGAGCTGGCCGCTGTCACGGCGCTGCTCCAGCGCGAGGTCTCACTGCGGCGGGTCCTCACCGACCCGTCGCAGGGCGCCGAGGCCAAGGCGGAGCTGGCCGGACGACTGCTGCGCGGCCAGGTGGGCGGCGAGACCGTCGACCTGATCTCCGGCATGGTCCGCTCCCGCTGGTCGCAGTCGCGTGACCTGGTCGACTCGGTCGAGGAACTGGCGAGTACCGCAGATCTCACCGCAGCCCAGCGCAGCGGGGATCTCGACGACGTCGAGGACGAGCTCTTCCGGTTCGGCCGGATCGTCGCCTCCGACAAGGAGCTGCGCGCCGCGCTCACCAACCGGTCCGCGTCCGCCGCTGCCAAGTCTGAGCTGCTGCGCAGCCTGCTCGGCGGCAAGGCACGGCCCACCACCGAGCGCCTCGTCGTGCGGCTTGTGACCCAGCCCCGGGGACGTAGCCTGGAAGCGGGACTCGAGTCCCTCTCCAAGCTTGCCGCGGAGCGCCGGGACCGCATGGTCGCCGTGGTCACGTCGGCAGTGCCGCTGAGCGATCAGCAGAAGCAGCGCCTCGGCGCCGCACTGGCGGCGATCTACGGTCGGCCGATGCACCTGAACCTCGACGTGGACCCGACGGTCCTCGGCGGGATCGCGGTGCGGGTCGGTGACGAGATCATCAACGGCAGCGTCGCGGAGCGCCTCGACGAGGTGTCCCGCCGTATGGCCGGCTGACACAGCGCAGCAACAGAACAAGCAAGACCAGCGGCCCGGTTGGGCCGTGCAGAAATTGCAGAAGATTCCTGGGGGTCGGCCCCCAGACCCCCTTAAGAAACTTCGGGCCCAACAAGGAGAGCAGGGAACCCAGATGGCGGAGCTCACGATCCGGCCGGAGGAGATCCGGGACGCGCTGGAGAACTTTGTCCAGTCGTACAAGCCGGACGCGGCCTCGCGCGAGGAGGTCGGTACGGTCAGCGTTGCCGGCGACGGCATCGCGAAGGTCGAGGGTCTTCCCTCGGCCATGGCGAACGAGCTGCTGAAGTTCGAGGACGGAACCCTCGGTCTCGCCCTCAACCTCGAGGAGCGCGAGATCGGTGCGATCGTTCTCGGCGAGTTCAGCGGAATCGAGGAGGGCCAGCCGGTGCAGCGCACCGGTGAGGTGCTCTCCGTCGGCGTCGGCGAGGGTTACCTCGGTCGCGTCGTCGACCCGCTCGGCAACCCGATCGACGGTCTCGGCGAGATCGCGACCGACAGCCGCCGCGCCCTCGAGCTGCAGGCCCCTGGCGTCATGGTCCGTAAGTCGGTGCACGAGCCGATGCAGACCGGCTACAAGGCCGTCGACGCCATGGTGCCGATCGGCCGCGGCCAGCGTCAGCTGATCATTGGTGACCGTCAGACCGGTAAGACCGCTCTGGCCGTCGACACGATCATCAACCAGCGCGACAACTGGCGCTCGGGCGACGTGAAGAAGCAGGTGCGCTGCATCTACGTCGCCATCGGTCAGAAGGGCTCCACCATCGCCTCCGTGCGCGGTGCCCTGGAAGAGGCCGGCGCGCTCGAGTACACGACCATCGTCGCCGCCCCGGCGTCCGACCCGGCCGGCTTCAAGTACCTTGCGCCGTACACCGGTTCGGCCATCGGTCAGCACTGGATGTACCAGGGCAAGCACGTCCTGATCATCTTCGACGACCTCTCGAAGCAGGCCGACGCCTACCGCGCCGTGTCGCTGCTGCTGCGCCGTCCGCCGGGCCGTGAGGCCTACCCGGGCGACGTCTTCTACCTCCACTCGCGTCTGCTGGAGCGCTGCGCGAAGCTCTCCGACGAGATGGGCGCCGGTTCGATGACGGGCCTCCCGATCGTCGAGACCAAGGCGAACGACGTGTCGGCGTTCATCCCGACCAACGTCATCTCCATCACCGACGGCCAGTGCTTCCTGGAGTCCGACCTGTTCAACGCCGGCCAGCGTCCGGCCCTGAACGTCGGCATCTCGGTCTCCCGTGTCGGTGGCTCCGCCCAGCACAAGGCGATGCGCCAGGTCTCCGGCCGTCTCCGTGTCGACCTCGCCCAGTACCGCGAGCTGGAGGCGTTCGCCGCCTTCGGTTCCGACCTGGACGCGGCCTCGAAGGCGTCGCTGGAGCGCGGTAAGCGCATGGTCGAGCTGCTGAAGCAGCCGCAGTACAACCCGTACCCGGTCGAGGAGCAGGTCGTCTCCATCTGGGCCGGCACCACCGGCAAGATGGACGACGTCCCGGTCGAGGACATCCGTCGCTTCGAGAGCGAGCTGCTGGAGTACCTGCGCCGCGAGCGCAAGGACCTCCTGACCAGCATCGCCGAGGGCGCCAAGATGTCCGACGACACGCTGCAGTCGGTTGCCGACGCGGTCGCCGCCTTCAAGCAGCAGTTCGAGACCTCGGACGGCAAGCTTCTGGGCGAGGGCTGATCGATGGGCGCTCAGCTTCGCGTTTACAAGCGCCGCATTCGCTCCGTCACCGCCACGAAGAAGATCACCAAGGCGATGGAGATGATCGCCGCTTCGCGCATCGTCAAGGCGCAGCGCCAGGTGGCGGCGTCGACGCCGTACGCGACCGAGCTCACCCGTGCGGTGACCGCGGTGGCGACCGGCTCCACCACCAAGCACCCGCTGACCACCGAGGCCGACGCTCCGGCGCGGGCCGCGATCCTGCTCATCACGAGCGACCGCGGTCTGGCCGGCGGTTACTCCTCCAACGCCATCAAGGCGGCGGAGCGACTGACCGAGCGTCTGCGTGGTGAGGGCAAGGAGGTCGTCACGTATGTGATCGGCCGCAAGGGTGTCGCCTACTACGGATTCCGCGAGCGCAAGATCGAGGATTCGTGGACGGGCTTCACCGACAGCCCGACGTACGCGGATGCGAAGCGGGCTGCGGCCCCGCTGATCGAAGCGGTCACCCAGGAGACCGCCGAGGGCGGCGTGGACGAGCTGCACATCGTCTTCACGGAGTTCGTGTCGATGATGACGCAGAACCCGGTGGACAGCCGGATGCTGCCGCTCAGCCTCGACACGACGAAGGAAGAAGAGGGCAAGGGCGAGATCCTGCCGCTCTTCGACTTCGAGCCGTCGGCGGAGGACGTCCTCGACGCCCTGCTTCCGCGGTATGTCGAGAGCCGGATCTACAACGCACTGCTGCAGGCCGCTGCTTCCGAGCACGCTGCCCGCCGCCGCGCGATGAAGTCGGCCACCGACAACGCCGGAGACCTCATCAAGAGCCTCTCCCGGCTTGCCAACGCGGCCCGCCAGGCCGAAATCACCCAGGAAATCAGCGAGATCGTCGGCGGTGCCAGTGCGCTGGCCGACGCGACCGCGGGGAGTGACAAGTAATGACGACCACAGTTGAGACGGCCGTTGCCACGGGCCGCGTCGCCCGGGTCATCGGCCCGGTCGTCGACGTGGAGTTCCCCGTCGACGCAATGCCGGAGATCTACAACGCGCTGACCGTCCAGGTGGCCGACCCGGCCGAGAACGGGAAGCTCAAGAAGCTGACGCTCGAGGTCGCCCAGCACCTCGGTGACGGCGTGGTCCGCGCGATCTCGATGCAGCCCACCGACGGTCTGGTCCGCCAGGCCCCGGTGACCGACACGGGCGCCGGCATCACGGTCCCGGTCGGCGAGATGACCAAGGGCAAGGTGTTCAACACCCTCGGTGAGATCCTGAACAAGCCCGAGGCCGAGGCCGAGGTCACCGAGCGCTGGTCGATCCACCGCAAGGCGCCCAACTTCGACCAGCTCGAGTCCAAGACCGAGATGTTCGAGACCGGCGTCAAGGTCATCGACCTGCTCACCCCGTACGTCAAGGGTGGAAAGATCGGTCTGTTCGGTGGTGCCGGTGTCGGCAAGACCGTTCTGATCCAGGAAATGATCTACCGCGTCGCCAACAACCACGACGGTGTGTCGGTGTTTGCGGGCGTCGGTGAGCGTACCCGTGAGGGCAACGACCTCATCGAGGAGATGGCCGAGTCCGGCGTCATCGACAAGACGGCGCTTGTCTTCGGTCAGATGGACGAGCCCCCGGGCACGCGTCTTCGCGTCGCGCTGGCCGGTCTGACCATGGCGGAGTACTTCCGCGATGTGATGAAGCAGGACGTGCTCTTCTTCATCGACAACATCTTCCGGTACACCCAGGCCGGCTCCGAGGTCTCCACGCTGCTCGGCCGTATGCCGTCCGCAGTGGGTTACCAGCCGAACCTGGCCGACGAGATGGGTCTGCTGCAGGAGCGCATCACGTCGACCCGTGGTCACTCGATCACCTCGATGCAGGCGATCTACGTCCCCGCGGACGACCTGACCGACCCGGCCCCGGCCACCACCTTCGCCCACCTCGACGCGACGACGGTTCTCTCCCGTCCGATCTCCGAGAAGGGCATCTACCCGGCCGTGGACCCGCTGGACTCCACGTCCCGGATCCTGGACCCGCGCTACATCGCGCAGGACCACTACGCGGCGGCCATGCGTGTCAAGGGGATCCTCCAGAAGTACAAGGACCTCCAGGACATCATCGCGATCCTCGGTATCGACGAGCTGGGCGAGGAGGACAAGCTCGTTGTCCACCGTGCCCGTCGTGTCGAGCGCTTCCTGTCGCAGAACACCCACGTCGCCAAGCAGTTCACCGGCGTGGACGGTTCGGACGTTCCGCTCGACGAGTCGATCGCCGCGTTCAACGCGATCTGCGACGGTGAGTACGACCACTTCCCGGAGCAGGCGTTCTTCATGTGCGGTGGCATCGAGGACCTCAAGGCCAACGCCAAGGAGCTCGGCGTCTCCTGAGCCCATGGCTCACCGAGGGGGGCGGGTGCGTCCCGTCCCCCTCACCACGCCCCGTAGAATTGACCCAACACCCGGCTCCAACGGCCGGGTGGTGACCCGAGGAGCCACTCTTGGCTGCTGAGCTGCACGTCGAGCTGGTCGCCGCGGACCGCAGTGTCTGGTCCGGCGAGGCCACCCTGGTCGTCGCGCGTACCACGTCCGGCGACATCGGCGTCATGCCCGGTCACCAGCCGCTTCTCGGTGTGCTGGAGTCGGGCCCGGTGACGATCCGTACGAGCGAGGGCACAACCGTAGTCGCGGCTGTGCACGGCGGTTTCCTCTCGTTCGCGGACGACAAGCTTTCGCTGCTGGCGGAGATCGCCGAGCTGGCGGACGAGATCGATGTCCAGCGCGCCGAGCGTGCGCTGGAGCGTGCGAAGTCGGACACGGACAGCGCCGCCGAGCGTCGCGCCGATGTGCGAATCCGCGCGGTGGCGGTGCGTTAGGCACCCCGCCGAATGTCTTTACCCTCAGCCGCGGCCCGAGCTGGAACTCTCCAGACCGTGCCGCGGCTGAGGCGATGCAGGTGCAGGTGCAGTCCGGGTGGTATCCGTTACTCGACGATGCGAGGAGGTCGGTGGAGATGGTCCTCGCTTTGTGGGTGTGCGGCCTGGTCGTCGTACTGGTTGCGGTGGGTCTTTTCGTCTTCGGTCTGCGCCGGCGGCTGATCCAGCGCTCCGGTGGGACCTTCGACTGCAGCGTGCGGTGGAACGTGTCGGCCGAGCCCGATCTCTCGGGCAAGGGCTGGGTGTACGGCGTTGCGCGCTACAGCGGCGACCGTATCGACTGGTTCCGTGTCTTCTCGTACGCTCCCCGGCCCCGCCGGGTCCTTGAGCGTTCCGCGATCGAGGTGATCGACCGGCGGCTGCCCGAGGGCGAGGAGGAGCTCGCGCTGCTCTCCGACGCCGTCGTGCTCGGCTGTCTCCACCGGGAGACGCGCCTGGAGCTGGCGATGAGCGAGGACGCCCTGACCGGTTTCCTCGCCTGGCTGGAGGCGGCTCCGCCCGGCCAGCGAGTCAATGTTGCCTGAGAAGGGCCTCGTTCGAAGGGGGTCCCGGTCCCCCGGATGATGTCCGGGGGAGGGTGAGCGTCACCCGACAGGCTCTGAGGCCCGTAATGGCACACGCGGCACGGACACCACACACGACACGGGGAGCACCACAGCACGGCGAAAAACCGGGGAGACAAGGGGCGGACCTGTCTCCCCGGCTGCTTTCCGGGGTCGTGCGCTGATCCCGAAGGGGACCGTAGGGGTTACTTCAGACCGTTGTTGATCGCGCTCACGAGCTCACCGTTGCTGGTGTCGCCGCTGAACTCCCAGAAGAACGCGCCTCCCAGGCCCTGGCTCTTCGCCCAGGTCATCTTGGACGCGATGGTGGCCGGGGTGTCGTAGCTCCACCAGTTGGTGCCGCAGTGCGCGTACGCCGTGCCGGCGATCGTGCCGGTGGCGGGGCAGCTGGTCTTGAGGACCTTGTAGTCCTCGATGCCCGCCTCGTACGTACCGGTGGCCGCACCGGTGGCGGTGCCGCCGGGCGCGTCCTGGGTGACGCCGGTCCAGCCGCGGCCGTAGAAGCCGATGCCGAGCAGCAGCTTCGAGGCGGGGACGCCCTGGGCCTTCAGCTTGGCGATCGCGTCGGACGCGTTGAAGCCGGCCTGCGGGATGCCGCTGTACGAGGTGAGCGGGGAGTGCGGGGCCGTCGGGCCCTTGTCCGCCCATGCGCCGAAGAAGTCGTACGTCATCACGTTGTACCAGTTCAGGGACGTGGCGGCGCCTGCGTAGTCGGCGGCGTCGATCTTGCCGCCGCTCGAGCCGTCGGCGGTGATGGCGGCCGTCACCAGGTTGTTGCTGCCGAACTTCGAGCGCAGTGCGGTGGTGATGTTCTTCAGCGCGGCAGGGCCGCTGGTGTCGCAGGTCAGACCGCAGGCGTTGGGGTACTCCCAGTCGATGTCGATGCCGTCGAAGACATCGGCCCAACGGGGGTCCTCCACCAGGTCGTAGCAGGACTGGGCGAACGCGGCGGGGTTCTTCGCCGCCTCGCCGAAGCCGCCGGACCAGGTCCAGCCGCCGAAGGACCACAGGACCTTGATGTTCGGGTACTTCGCCTTGAGCTTGCGCAGCTGGTTGAAGCTGCCGCGCAGCGGCTGGTCCCAGGTGTCGGCGACTCCGTCGACGGACTTGTCGGCGGTGTAGGCCATGTCGTAGTCGGCGTAGGCGTCGCCGATCGCGCACTTGCCGCCCGTCACGTTGCCGAAGGCGTAGTTGATGTGCGTGATCTTTGCGGCGGAACCGGACGTGTCCAGGTTCTTGACGTGGTAGTTCCGGCCGTAGACGCCCCAGTCGGTGAAGTAACCGAGGTTGACCTTGCCGCCGGTGCCCGGGTCGGGGGTGCCGCCGCCGGTGGTGTGGACCTTGACCGCACCGCTGGCGGGACCGGTCTGGTCGGCCGTGTCACGGGCCTGGACGGTGTACGAGTAGTCGGTGCCCGCCGTGAGACCGGTGTTGGTGTACGTCGTACCGATGACCGTGGCGACCACGGCGCCGTCGCGCAGCACGTCGTAGTTCTTGATGCCGTTGTCGTCGGTGGCCGCGGTCCAGCTCAGCTTCGCCGAGGTGTCGGTGATGGAGCTCGCCGTGGGGGTGCCGGGCGCGGAGGGTGCGTTGTCGCCCGGGACGCTGCCGCCGTCACAGGAGGCACCGTTCAGCTTGCAGCCGCTGGGGGCGCCGGGGCCGGCGCCGTTGAAGCCGAAGCTGACGCTGGCGCCGGGGGCGACCGTACCGTTGTAGCCGGCGTTCTTGGCGGTCCAGTGGGTTCCGGAATTGGTGACGGTGGCGTCCCAGGCGGACGTGACCGACGTGCCGGAGGGGAAGTCCCACTCGATCGTCCAGGAACTGAGGGCGGTGGTGCCGGTGTTCTTCACCGTCCACTGGCCCTCGAAGCCGGTGCCCCAGTCGGACTTCTTGAGGTACGTGGCGGTCGCGGAGGTGGCCGCCTGGGCCGGGGTGGCCAGTCCGACCATCGCGGCGAGGGGGAGAAGCAGCGCGGTGAGGCCTGCCATCACTCTCGTGCGGGTGGTGGTGGCCGGACCGAATCTGAATCTGGTTCGGCGTAGGGGGGTTTCGGTGCTCAACGGTGCTCCTCGGGTGAGGTCCGGACAAACGGGGGTGGTCCGTGGACTGCAAACCCTGCGCCGCCCTGAGCCCGCCTTGTCATGGCGTGCTCACCGCAGTGTGCTCGGTGAGATTAGGAAGGTCTGGACCAACCGTCAAGAGGTCTGGACCATAGATCGGTGCTCAACCTCAGATGCCCAACTCCTGTGCCAGCACCGCGGCCTGGACCCGGCTGCGCAGATTCAGCTTCCCCAGCAAGCGGCTGACGTGCGTCTTCACCGTTGCCTCCGCCATCGAGAGGCGCACCGCGATCTCGGCGTTCGACAGCCCCTGGCCCAGGCACCCCAGCACCTCGCGCTCGCGTCGCGTCAGCGCGTCGAGGACCGCAGGATCGGGTGCGCCGGCCGCTCGCGCCGGGGCGGTCCCGGCGAACTCCGCGATCAGACGACGCGTCACGGCCGGGGCGATCATGCCCTCGCCGCGCGCCACCGTACGTACCGCTTGGAGCAGTTCATGCGCCTCGGTGTTCTTCAGCAGAAAGCCCGCAGCGCCCGCACGCAGAGCGCCGAAGACGTACTCGTCCAGATCGAACGTCGCCAGCACCAGCACATCGGCCAGCCCCTCCGCCACCACCTGCCGCGTCGCCGACACCCCGTCCAGCCGGGGCATCGACACGTCCATCAGCACCAGATCCGGGCGCAGTTCACGGGCCAGCCGCACCGCCGCCTCGCCGTCCGGCGCCTCCCCGACCACTTCGACATCGGGCGCACTGCGCAGAATCAGTACCAGCCCCGCCCGCACGGCCGACTGGTCCTCCGCCACCAGTACCCGGATCGTCATCCCTTCACTGTCCTTTCCTCGACGGGCAGTTCGGCCCGCACCCGCCAGATCTTCGGCCCGTCCCCGGTGGTGACGGGTCCCGCCGCGATCTCGCCGCCCAGCAGCGCGACCCGCTCCTGCATCCCGACGAGACCTGCCCCCGACCCCGGTGCACGCGGCCCAGGGCGGTCCCCGAGCACGCTCGTGACCTCCACCGTCAGCAGCCGTCCGGCCCGCCCGAGCCGCACCCCCACCGGGCCCGGCGCGGCATGCTTGAGCGCGTTCGTCAGGGACTCCTGGACGATCCGGTACGCGGCCAGCTCGACCGGCGTCGGCAGCGCCTCCTGCTCGCTGCGCGTGTCCATAAGGGTGCAGGTCAGCCCGCTCGACGCGGCGACCGTACGGGTCTGCTCGATCAGTGTGTCCAGAGCGGCCAGGGTCGGCGCGACGCTCGGTTCGGCCCCCTTGCTCCCGGTACGGAGCAGCCCGATCAGCCGTTGCATCTCGGCCAACCCCTCGACGCTGTTCTGCCGGATGACGCCGAGCGCGTCCCGGGAGGTCGAGGGCTCGTCGATGGAGAGCGCCGCGGTGGAGTGGATGGCGATCGCGGAGAGATGGTTGGCGACCATGTCGTGCAATTCACGGGCCATCCGGGCACGTTCGGCGGTCACCGCCTGCGCCCGGTCCATCTCGGCCAGCAGCGCCGTCTGTTCGGCGCGCAGCCGTGCGGTCTCCGCGGCGTCCCGGTGGTTCCGCACGCTGACCCCGGTGATCGCGGGCCCGAACGAGACCAGGCCGGAGACGATGCCGATGAGAAGTGCCTCGGGGCTGCGGAACCAGGCCAGGAACCCGATCGTGACCGCGACCGTGATGAGGAACGTGGTCACCGGGATGCGCCGGGCGGCGGCCGGGGAGCCGTACACCACCGCCGCGTACACGAGGTCCGTGAACATCAGCACGGTCGCC
This sequence comes from Streptomyces sp. NBC_01669, assembly GCF_026339735.1. Taxonomy (GTDB): domain Bacteria; phylum Actinomycetota; class Actinomycetes; order Streptomycetales; family Streptomycetaceae; genus Streptomyces; species Streptomyces yanii. Next base: position 3,167,329 of record NZ_JAPEQG010000001.1, on the reverse strand, counting down.
AGGTTCCCCGGCGTGAACTGATCGGCCGCCAGTGTGAGCGTGCCGATGACCAGCGCCGTTTGGGGCGCCGATCTGCGCAGCAGCTCCAGCGACGACATCACCGCGAGCGGCGGCAGGGTGGCCCACAGGGAGTCGAAGAGCCGGCCGGTCTGCATGGCCAGACCGACGGCCGTCAGGGATACACCGCTGAACAGCCCGATGACCGCGATGAGTACGTCGTGGCGGTGCGGGCGGGCAGGAAGGAGCACCTCCCCATCCAACACGGCCGCTGCGCCTCGGTCCTCCGTACCCGGGGCGATACGCGACTACATCGAAGGATGCAGTCGCGGTTCGTCACTGGCGACGACGAAGCGCGCAGGTGAAGCAAGCAGGATGAAGGGGACCGGGAGGAGGAGTGCCGTGATCGTCACGCTGATCGTGCTCTGCGAGATCGCCTTCTGGGTGCTGCTGGCCGCGGGACTCGCGCTGCGGTACCTGGCGAAGAAGCCGAGGCTCGGGGCCGCACTGCTGCTGTGCGAGCCGCTGCTGGAGCTCGTGCTGCTGGTGGTGACGGCCATCGACCTGAAGAACGGCGCCGAGCCGGACTGGAAGCACGGACTGGCCGCGGTGTACATCGGCTTCACCGTCGGACTCGGGCACTCGACCATCACGTGGGTCGACGCCCGCGTCGCCCACCGGTTCGCAGGTGGCCCGCCGCCGGTGAAACCGCCGAAGTACGGGATGCCGAGGGCGGTCCACGAGTGGCGGGTCGCGGCGCGGTGGGTGGTCGCGGCGGTGACCGCGCTGGCGCTGCTGGAAGGGGCGATCCGGTACGTGGGCGGGGACGGGGACGTGGGGTCGCTGCGGTCGTGGCAGCAGACGATGCTCTTCGTGATCGGGATCAACCTGATCATCGCCGTGAGCTACACGGTGTTCCCGAAGCGGGCGAAGGCGGAGCGGTAGGGGCAGGTCCCGTCCGGCCGACGTTGTCCTCGAACGCCGGACGGGACGAAGGGACCCCGGTCTACCGTTCCCCGCCCGGTACCCACAGCACGTCGCCGACTTCCTTGTTCGCCGTCCTCGCGAGGATGAACAGAAGGTCGGAGAGGCGGTTGAGGTACGTCGCGGTCAGCGCGTTCATCACCTCGCCGTGCACCTCCAGCGCCGCCCAGGTGGACCGCTCGGCCCGCCGGACCACCGTGCACGCCTGGTGCAGCAGCGCCGCCCCCGGCGTACCGCCCGGCAGGATGAAGGACCGCAGCTTCTCCAACTGCTCCAGGAAGTGGTCGCAGTCCGCCTCCAGCCGGTCGACGTAGTGCTGCTCGACCCGCAGCGGGGGGTACTTCGGTTCCTCGACGACCGGCGTCGACAGATCCGCACCCACGTCGAACAGGTCGTTCTGCACACGGACGAGGACCTTCACGACCTCCTCCGGCAGCTGCCCGAGCGCGATCGCCGTACCGATGACGGCATTGGCCTCATTGGTGTCGGCGTACGCCGAGATCCGCAGATCGGTCTTGGCGGTGCGGCTCATGTCGCCGAGGGCGGTCGTGCCCTGGTCGCCGGTACGGGTGTAGATGCGCGTCAGATTGACCATGCGGCCGAGCCTAGCCGGGCTCGCTCACGCTCCGGCGGTCCGGAACACGCGTGTGCCGACCATCACGCCGACCAGGGCGAACGCAGGAGCGACGAGGACTCCGGACAGCATCGTCGTGGAACCGTACGTGCCCACGTACGCGCTTCGCACCACGTCCGCCGGACAGCGGATCGGGATGAACCGTGACAGCACGTCCGGCCGGCCTGCTGACCGGCGTCACCCAAACAGGGTCCCTGAAACTTTGCGATGACACCAAAAATTAAGTGACATCAGCAAAGCTAGGATGGCGGTATGGCAGAGGGGCTCAGGGAGCGGAAGAAGCGGCAGACCAGGCAGCACCTCTCGGATGTGGCCACCGCCCTCTTCCTGGAGCGCGGCTTCGACGCGGTCACCATCGCGGAGATCGCGCAGGTCGCTGAGGTCTCCGTGAACACGGTCTACAACTACTTCCCGACCAAGGAGGACCTGTTCCTCGACCGCAGCAGCGATGTCGTCGGCCTCCTCTCGCGTTACGTGCGCGGCCGCCATCGGGGCGAGTCCGCCGCCGACGCCGTCCTGCGCGAACTGCGCATCCAGGTCGAAAGCGTCTCGTCGACGGTCGGCCTGATCGAGGGGTACGAGCGCTTCATGCGGGTCGTCCAGGAGGCCGACAGCCTCAAGGCCCGCCTCTGGTACATCCAGCAGGATGCGCTCGTCCATCTGGAGACGACCCTGCGCGAGGAGGCCGGCGCAGGCCCCGGCGACCCGCTGCCCCTGCTGGTGGCCGGTCAGCTCTCCTGGGTCCACTCCACCCTGCTCGGCCACATCGGGCGCGAGATGGTCGCCGGCCGCAAGCCGGCCGAGGTGTCCCGCGAAGCCCTCGTCCTCCTCGACGAGATGGAGGACGTGCTCGGGGACAAGGTGCTCAACTACGCGCGACGCGCTGCCGAATGACGCGTCCCGGTGTGATGTCCGTCATGTGAGACGTGACGCGCATCTCTTCACCGCCCCAGCGCGCCTCACGGGTACTAATCTCCGCCGGAGAGCATGTGAACAACCGTTAAGAATCCGTCCGGACCGTCGTCGCGGACGACGGCCGTCGGGGCCGAACGCAAAGGGGTGCGAACGTGGCCAGGAAGCTCGCCGTCATCGGGGCCGGACTCATGGGGTCCGGTATCGCGCAGGTCTCCGCCCAGGCGGGCTGGGACGTCGTGCTGCGTGATGTCACCGACGCGGCCCTGACCCGTGGTCGCGACGGCATCAAGGCCTCGTACGACAAGTTCGTCTCCAAGGGGAAGCTGGAGGCGGCCGACGCCGACGCCGCGCTGGCCCGCATCACCACGACCACCGATCTCGACGCGGTCGCCGACGCTGACGTCGTCGTCGAAGCCGTCTTCGAGAAGCTCGAGGTCAAGCACGAGATCTTCCGGGCCCTCGACAAGATCGTGCGGGACGACGCCGTCCTCGCCTCCAACACCTCCGCCATCCCGATCACCAAGATCGCGGCTGTCACGGAGCGCCCGGAGCGCGTCGTCGGTGTGCACTTCTTCTCGCCGGTCCCGATGATGCAGCTCTGCGAGCTCGTACGCGGCTACAAGACCAGCGACGAAGCCCTCGCCACCGCGCGCGAGTTCGCCGAGTCCGTCGGCAAGACCTGCATCGTGGTCAACCGTGACGTCGCCGGCTTCGTCACCACCCGGCTGATCTCGGCGCTCGTCGTCGAGGCCGCCAAGCTGTACGAGTCGGGTGTTGCCTCGGCCGAGGACATCGACATCGCCTGCAAGCTGGGCTTCGGCCACGCCATGGGGCCCCTCGCGACGGCGGACCTGACGGGCGTCGACATCCTGCTGCACGCCACGTCCAACATCTACACCGAGTCGCAGGACGAGAAGTTCGCGGCGCCGGAGTTGATGCGCCGGATGGTCGATGCAGGTGACATCGGCCGCAAGAGCGGGCAGGGCTTCTACACCTACTGATCGGTTTTGCGCCCCCGGGTGCCTGATCTGCCGTCGATCAGGCCCGGGAGCCGGGGGGAGGCTCCCGGCTGCGGTGGGCCTTCAGCGGGCCGATGTCACTCCACGGAGTGAATTCGGTATCGGTTCGCTTACAGACGGCAACTTCCCTGTGGCCGGCACAGTCAGTTGTGGCAGAGACGGAGCAGGGGCAGGAACAGACAGACGGACCGTCCATGGAGTATTCCCGGGGAGCGCATATGCACATCAGGGGCGACCACACCGAGCTGGTCGTCGGGGGCCGCCTCGACGTCCGGAGCGCGGCGGACGCCCGTACGGTCCTGCACTCCGCCCTCGACGACGGAGTCGGCGACCTGGTGCTCGACCTGACCGAGCTGGACTCCTGGGACGCCACCGGACTGGGCGTCATCATGGGCGCACACCGGAGGGCCGGGCGGGCCGGCCGGCGGCTGGTGCTCCGCGGCGTGCCGCCGCAGATGCAGCGCCTGCTGGTGGCGACCCGACTGCACCGCATTCTGGCCATCGAGGGCGGAATCGCCGCAGACTCCCTGCCGCGGGTGTAAAGGGCGTCCATGCGAACACGCACAATCCTCACGAGACCATGACGTCCTGGGCGGCGTGGCACCCCGATGGTTTGTAGATACTGTGCGAAGGTCTAGGGTTCGGCCGTCCCCCGAATGACGGAACCCTTGGGGCGGACACCGGACCAGAAGCGACAGCGGTGCGTGCGAGGCCGGGAGGGGCAACCGCGCGACGCGTCTGGGGGACTTTGGCGATGGACCCGATACACCGGGGGCCGGAAGATTTCGGCCAGGACAATGACGGCTACGGCGAGGAAAGCAGCCGGCGAACGCAGCCCCGCGCGCCGCTGACCAGCGATTTCGGTCAGCAGCCGACGCAGCAGGCGCGTGTTGTGCAGGTCGTCTCCGGCGACTTCCTGCTCACCGTCAACCCGGTCGACGGCAGCGAGGTCGAGCTCTGCCCGCCGGGGGAGCAGCCCTCCGTGCCGGTCCGCCGCACCGCCGCCGAGCGCACCGACCGCGAGCGTGCCGCCGCACCGCCCGTACCACCGGGTCCGCCCGCCCCCCAACTGCCGCTCCTGGAGCGCCAGGAGGAGCGCGAGCGGCTGGTACGTCTGCTGGCGCGCGGCCGCTCGGTACGGCTCACGGGGCCGGCCGGATCCGGCCGCACGGCGCTGCTGGGCGCTGTCGCCGCCGACTGCGCGGACCTCGCACCGGACGGAGTCGTCCGGCTCTCCGGCCTCAAGCGCACCGTCACGGACCTGCTGTACGGGCTCTTCGAGGCGGTCTACGACGCACCGCTGCTCCGCCCCGACCGTGCCGTGCTTCTCGAAAAGCTCGGGTCCATCGGCGCCGTCGTCGTCCTCGACGACCTGGAGTTCGGCGGGGCCGGGCTGGACGAGCTGCTCGACGCGACGCCCGAGTGCGCCTTCCTGATCGCCACCACCCCCGACGTCCCGGCGCCCACCGCCGACGCGCACCTCGAAGAGGTTTTCCTCGCAGGACTGGGCCGCAGCGCCTCCGTCGCGCTGCTGGAACAGGTCGTCGAGCGGCCGCTCACCGACGACGAGGCGAACTGGGCGGGTGACCTCTGGTTCGAGTCCGAGGGGCTGCCGCTGCGCTTCGTCCAGGCGGGCGCCCTGCTGCGCCAGCGCGACATGCTGCGCACCGACCCGACCGCCTACGACGAGCAGGGCTACGCCGAGGGCCGGCCCGTCGACGACGTCTTCGCGAAGGGCGCCGACGGCCAGGACGTACCGCTGCCCAGCCTCGGTGAGGGCGCGGCACCCGCCGCGCTGCTCGCCTCCCGGCTGAGCGGTCCGGCACGCGACACCCTGCACTTCTCGGTCGCACTCGGCGGCGAGGTGCCGCACCAGGCGCATCTGCCGGCGCTCGTGGGGGACACCCACGCCGATGCCGCGCTCGGTGAGCTGGCCGCCTGCGGACTGCTCTCCCCGGCCGGTTCCCGCTACCGGCTGGCCCCCGGAGTCGTCGCCCAGCTGGAGGCCGCCGGATACGGCGAGGACGCGGACGACCGGGCCCGCACCGCCGCCCAGCACTACGCCTGGTGGGCCGGGCACCCCTCGGTCACCGCCGCCCGTGCCGTCGCCGAGGCCGACGCGATCGTCGCGGCCATGACCCGGCTGGTCCCCGGTGACGGGGCCGGACAGGTCAGCGCCGCCGTGCTGCTGGCCCGCAGCGCCGCCCCCGCCTTCGCGGCCGGGCTGCACTGGAGCGGCTGGGAGAAGACCCTGCGGCTGGGGCAGGAGGCCGCCAGGATTGCCGGTGAGGTCGCGGAGGAGGCCTACTTCCACCACGAGTTGGGCGTCCTCGCACTCTGCAACGGGAATCCGGACCGGGCCAGGGCCGAACTGGAGACCTCGATCGGCATGCGCGGCGCGCTCGCCGACAAGTCCGGGGCAGTGGCCGGACGCCGGGCACTCGCCCTGGTCGCGGACCGCGCCGGCACATTGCCCGGCGGCCGCACACCGGCAGGCGAGGAGACACCGGCCGCACGGTACGACGAGTTCGTGTCGCCGCCCGGCGGCATACCCGCGGCCGGGCCGATGGTGCTGCCGCGGATGTCCGAGGACGACACCGCGCTGATATCCCGGGCCGTCCCGGCATCCGGCACCGATGGATTCGACGGCCGCAAGGCGGTGCTGGGCGGCGCCCGGCGCAATCTGGTCGCGGCAGGCGCGGGCGTCCTGCTGGCCGCGGTGCTCGGCACCGTGGTGACGCTCGGCATGACGTCCAGCAGCGACGCCCGGGACGGCGGAAGCGTCTCGACCGAGCAGTCGGCGGGCGAGGACGACAGCGAGAACGGGCTCCCGGCCGACGAGCCGGCGGACGACTCGACACCGGGCGGAGCCTCGTCGAGCGGCTCGCCCTCGACGCCGGGACCGTCCGGCAGTCAGGTCACCCCGAGCGGCAGCGGTGCACCGTCCTCGGAGTCGAGCGGGCCGAGCGACAGCCCGAGTTCGGGCCGGCCGACGAGCGGGAGGCCCAGTTCCCCGGGCACGCCCACCAAGTCGCCGACCAGGACACCCACGAAGACGCCGACCAAGACGGCCACTCCGACCCCGACGGAGACGCAGCCGACCGACACCCCCACCCCGACCGACACCCCGACGGAGCCGACACCCCCGGGCACCTCCGACTCGGCGAGCGGCCCGTCCACGACGGCGAGCGCCTCCGGCACCTCTGCGGAACCGGTCGTGGCCTGAGAGGCTCTGAGCGCACGTCCGCACAGACGTGGAAGGCCCCGGACCGCACAGCGCGGGTCCGGGGCCTTCCGTGGTGCGGTGACCGTGGTCAGAACAGGCGGAGCTTGTCGTCCTCGATGCCGCGCATGGCGTCGTAGTCGAGCACCACGCAGCCGATTCCGCGGTCCGTCGCCAGCACCCGGGCCTGCGGCTTGATCTCCTGCGCCGCAAAGATGCCCTTCACCGGGGCGAGGTGGGGATCGCGGTTGAGCAGTTCCAGGTAGCGGGTCAGCTGCTCCACGCCGTCGATGTCACCGCGGCGCTTCAGCTCCACGGCCACGGTCTTCCCGTCCGCGTCCCGGCACAGGATGTCGACCGGGCCGATGGCGGTGGGGTATTCGCGGCGGATCAGGGTGTAGCCCTCGCCGAGGATCTCGATCCGGTCGGCGAGGAGTTCCTGCAGGTGTGCTTCCACGCCGTCCTTGATGAGGCCCGGATCGACGCCCAGTTCGTGCGAGGAGTCGTGGAGGATCTCCTCCATCGTGATGATCAGTTTTTCGCCCGCTTTGTTCACCACGGTCCAGACGCCCTCGGTGTCGTCGGCGCCCTCCTTCAGTGTGCAGGGCGGTGACATCCAGTTGAGGGGTTTGTACGCCCTGTCGTCGGCATGGATGGAGACGCTCCCGTCCGCCTTCACCAGGATGAGACGGGGAGCGGAGGGCAGGTGGGCCGTGAGCCGGCCCGCGTAGTCCACGGAGCAGCGGGCGATGACGAGACGCATGGTCCGCAACGCTACTCGACGACGGGTGCCCGGCGCGATTCTCCCTCCGCCGCCCCACCACCATCGCCCACCACAGCGCTTCAGGACCTCGGGCTTGCCCCTCTTTGCGCACCTTCGTTATTGGCCGGTTGTGTTCCCAATCTCCTGGTGCGGCCCGGACTGCGCCCTTACCGTGGAAGCAGGAGGTCGCCGCGCGTGTACGCTGCGTCGCCGTCCTCCTTCCCTGCCCGTAAGGCCCCGGCCGTCCGCCGGGGTCGCGAGAGGAGAACCCATGTCGCTCGACGTCTCACCGGCGCTGTTGGAACAGGCCGAGCGAGGCGAGGTCGACGAAGCCGACTTCGTCGACTGCGTCCGGACCTCCCTGCCCTACGCATGGGAGATGATCAGCTCTCTGGTGGCCCAGCTGAAGGTCGACGGCGGCGAGTTCGCCGACAACCAGACGCCCCCGCCGGATGAGCAGGCACGTGGTCAGCTGCTGCGTGCGCTCGCGAGTGATGCGATACGCGGTGCGCTGCAGCGGCACTTCGGGGTGCGCCTGGCATTCCAGAACTGCCACCGCGTCGCGGTGTTCCCGCTGGACGCCTCGGTCGACGAGCGGCTGGCCCGATTCACTTCGGTGCGGGGCCAGTTGCTCAACCAGTCGCCCGAACTACGGGACTGCTGAACGCTTCTGCTGCCGCTCCGGGCCGCGGGAGGTGCAACTGGCTCCGGGGCGGCAGCTCCCTGTACTCCTACGGGTGTTCATGTCAGTAGTGGCAGTACCTCGGTGCCCAGCCGCGCTACGTTCTCCTCCGTGGCCGCCAGATCTCCCGAACCCTCCACCAGGAGCGCGAACCTGGTGATGCCTGTCCGCTCGGCGGTTGCGGCGAGCCGGTCTGCGGCGAGCCCGGGCGGGCCCACCGGATGAAGGCCGCAGAGCAACTCCGTATAGGCGACCGGGTCGCGCATCACGCGGTGCCTGCCGTCGACCGTCACATGGGCGTCCAGTCCCTGTCGCAGCCACCCCGGCATCGCCTTCACGAGTGTCTCCACGGCCTCCTCGGACCGGTCCGCGATCTGGGCGACGCCCGCGGAGACATGGCCCGCCTCCCGGACACTCTCGGGCGACCGGCCCGCGGCGAGCGCGGTGGAGCGCCACAGGGCGACCATCTCGGCCTTCTCCTCGTCGCCGCAGTGCATTCCGAGAAGCATCGGCAGGCCGTTCTCGGCGGCGAGTTTCACGCTCTTCGGCGACGTGCACGCGACGATCACCTCGGGGCCGCCCGGCCCTTGCGTGCCGTTCCCGTCGTTCTCGTCGAGCAGCTCGTCGGCCCGGGGGACCACCGCGACCTCACGGAAGCCGAATCGCTCCCCGTTGCCCGCCACGCGTGGTTCGCGCAGCCAGTCGAGCAGCAGGTCCAACGACTCCGGGAAGCCCGTCTCGTACGCCTCCAGGCCCCCTCCGAACACCTCCAGGTCCACCCAGGGGCCGCCCCGTCCCACGCCGAGGGAGAATCTGCCCCCGCTGGTGAGATGGAGCAGCGCGGCCTGTTCACCGAGCGCCACCGGATGCTGGTTCGGCAGCACGCTGACCGCCGTACCGACCCGGATCCTGCGGGTGCGGCCGAGCAGCAGCGCGGCCAGCGTGACGGCGGACGGGCAGACCCCGTACGGCACGAAATGATGTTCTGCCAGCCAGACCGAATCGAGCCCGGACTTCTCCGCGACCTCGGTGGACCGGATCGCGCGATGCAGCGCCTCCCCCGGCCCCTGCCCCGGAAACTGGGCTGCCAGTACGAACGTTCCCACGCGCATCGCCAATTACCTCCTTGTGGCCGACGCGGCTCTCCCCTACTGGCAACAACGTCTGACACGTGCCAAAGGCACGGTCCACGGCGAAGTTGTTGCGATTTTCCGGTAACCCGTCCTGTCCCGGGCGGTACCGGACGCCTGCCCCGGCCGAATGGCCCTACGCTTGACGGGAACTGCCCAGCCTGCCCTGTGAGGTGTCACGTGTCCCCGCGCCGTAACCGTCCCCGAGGCGGCGAGAATCCCTCCGACAGCGCGAGCGTGTCGGGGGAGCGCTACGGCGGGGGCGGGCGCGCCGAGGAATGGCAGGGCGAGCAGTGGTCGGTGCGCCCGGTCAGCGGTGCGAGCGCGGCGGGAAAGCGGTATCGCTGCCCCGGCTGCGACCAGGAGATCCCGTCCGGCGTACCGCACCTCGTCACTTGGCCCGAGTACGGCGGGATCGACGACCGCAGGCACTGGCACAAGGCGTGCTGGAACGCGAAGGACCGCCGCACCACGAGGGTGCAGCGGTCCAGGAACGCGCCGCGCTATTGAGCTCCGCAGGACGGGAACCGGTCAGACGTCGCGGCTCTCCAGTGACGCGAAGGCACCGATCATGGCCACGGCAGTGACGCCGATCATGATCCACAGCGGCTCCCAGCCGGACGGTCCCGACGCGGAGACCGAGGCGTCGTACAGCCCGCCGAGCTGGCTGGGGATCGAGTACTCGAAGAGGGCCTGCTGCACATCGGCGAGCGACTGCGAAAACATGAACATGGCCAGCACCAGCGGCAGCAGTACCACCGCGATCATGATCGTGATCGCGCCGGCGGAGTGCCGGATGAGAGCGCCGACCGCAAGCGACAGCAGTCCCAGGGTCGCGATGTAGAGACCGACGCCGACCGTGGCGCGCAGCCAGTCGTCACCGCTCGCGGTACCGCCGTCCAGGATGGCCGTCTGCAGCGCGGCGACGAGCGTGGTCATCACGGTCGTGATGGTGAAGGTGAGCAGGAAGAAGACGATCGCCTTCGCGCTCAGCACCCGGGCGCGGCTGGGGCAGGCCGTCAGCGTCGTACGGATCATGCCGGTGCCGTACTCGGTGGCGATGGTCATCACGCCGAGTGTGATCACACAGATCGAACCGAGAAGCACCCCGAAGAAGCCGAAGCTGAGCACCTTGGTGGAGCCGATCTCGGAGTCGGACGCGTTGACAGCGACGGCCGACAGCAGTCCGATGCCGAGCAGCAGCACGATCATGATGCCGAGCGTCCACATCGTGGAGCGCACGGAGCGGATCTTGGTCCACTCGGAGGCGAGCGCGTCGGCGAGGGTGGCGCGGCGCTGCGGGATGGGCGACGTGTACAGATCGGTGGGCGCCGGCGCCCAGTTCTGCTGCGGGTACTGCTGCGCCTGCTGCTGGTACGGCGCCTGCGGGGTCGGCGGCGTTGTCATCGGGCGTCCTCGCTGGTGTCGCGCTTGGTCAGGTCTGCGGGGCCGGCTGCGGGCGCGGCGGGCGCGGGCACGGCCGGGGCGGCCACGGGGGGTGCCGCGTACGGGTTCTGTCCGGGCGGCGGCGGGGCGTACCAGCCCTGCTGCGGCACCTCCGGGACGGTCGGCAGCGGCGGTGCGTATCCGCCGCCCGGCACGGGCTGCTGCAGCCCGGCCTTCTGGTCCACCGTGGAGCGGTAGTCCACGGCGCCCTGCGTCATCCGCATGTACGCCTCCTCCAGCGAGGCCTGGTGCGGTGAGAGCTCCCACAGCCGCACATCCGCCCCGTGCGCCAGGTCACTGATCCGCGGCAGCTGCAGCCCGGTGACCCGCAGGGCCCCGCCCGGCTCGGACATGACCTGGCCGCCCGCCTCGGTGAGCGCGGCGGTCAGCTTCTCCCGCTGCTCGGGCTGCGCATCCGGGACCCGTACCCGCGCGAAATCGGCCGAGTTGGCGGAGATGAAGTCCTTGACGCTCATATCGGCGAGCAGCTGACCGCGCCCGATCACGATCAGATGATCGGCGGTGAGCGCCATCTCGCTCATCAGATGGCTGGAAACAAAGACCGTACGGCCCTCGGACGCCAGCAAACGCATCAGATTGCGGACCCAGAGGATGCCCTCCGGGTCGAGGCCGTTGACCGGCTCGTCGAAGAGCAGCACCTGCGGGTCGCCCAGCAGCGCCGCCGCGATCCCGAGCCTCTGCCCCATGCCGAGCGAGAATCCCTTGGACCGCTTCCTGGCGACGTCCTGCAGGCCCACGACACCGAGCACCTCGTCGACCCGGGCGGCCGGGATACCCGCGAGCTGCGCCAGCGAGAGCAGGTGGTTACGGGCGCTGCGGCCTCCGTGCACCGCCTTGGCGTCCAGCAGCGCACCCACCTGGCGCGGCGCGTTCGGCAGGCTGCGGAAGGGATGCCCGCCGATCGTCACGTGGCCGGACGTCGGCTGGTCCAGGCCGAGCATCATGCGCATGGTGGTGGACTTGCCCGACCCGTTGGGACCGAGGAATCCGGTGACGGCGCCGGGCCGCACCTGGAAGGAAAGGTTGTACACGGCCGTCTTCGCGCCGTAGCGCTTGGTCAGGCCGACTGCCTCGATCATGCTCCAGCCCCATCGACTTATCTGTCGTCGGGGCCCAGGCCGTCAGGCCGCACGCCCCCCGTAAGAGTTAGGAGGATATCCAGGCCTTGACGGTTCCGGCCAAGCCGTTCAGGGGAGCGAGTCGCCGAGAGGCGGCAGGTCGTCGTAAAGCCGCAGGTCGGCGGAAGCGTCGAGGTACGGCAGGAAGTCGGTCTGCGGGAGTACCCATCCCTCCTCGCCGAAGATCCGGGTGCCCTCCTCGCGCAGGCCGGGATCGATGCCCGCCTTCTTGACCCAGGACGACGGGTCGGGGCCGAGCAGTTCACCGAGACGGGGCGAAGCGGCGAGCAGGGCGGCGAGGAGCTCGGACTGGTCGCCGCCGCCGGGACGCGGCGTGCCGTCCGGGCCGGCCAGTACACCGTGCGAGCTGAAGTAGATGTACGCGCCGCCGAGCCGTTCCCCGGACGGCATGGTCATCGGGAATTCGTCGCCGGGCAATATCGCCCGCCGGTAGTCGGGGAACTCGGTGGCATCGACGGCTTCCAGCTGCTCGGCGTCCAGCCAGGCGACGACGAGGACCGCGCTCGCGCCCCGGTCCACGTACGGCGTGCCCGCGACATAGCCGGCCGGACTGATGTGCCCGGAGCAGCCGACGCCGATGCCCTCCACCCGTACCGGCACCATCGGCACGGTGACCGGGATGCCGAGCCGGGTGAGCTTGTGACTGACCTGGCCGGGGGACGCGTTGGAGCCGACCGCGACGACCGGATGCCGACTGCCGGTCACGACCTGGCCGCGTTGCCGCAGTTCCTCGTCGAGCTGCCGCTTCTCCTCGACGTACCAGTCGCCGAGCCGCATCGGGCGGACGCTCAGCTGAAGCAGTTCGTCGCCGTCGAGCAACGAGGGCTCGGTGGTCGGGCGGCCGGGATAGGTCAGCGGTTCCTTCGCCGGAACGTCGTCCAGGCCCAGCGCAGCGAGGCTTCGGTCCTTCATGGGGACGTCCTTCGGTAGGTCACGGGCACGGGCAGAGCCTTCCACACCCGGTCTACCCGCAGCGAGCACCGGGGGCACCCCGCGCGCGGGATTCGCCGGAGCCGAATGCGGGCAAGGAGCCCCTCGCACGAGGTTCTGAATGGGGGCGAACCGATGTGGATACCCGCACGACGACGGAGCGAAAGATCGCATCCGCGTCACCGGACGTCCGTCCGCTGGTGGGTCGCGGGCCGTTCCGTGCACGCGCTGATGCTGATGGCGCTGAGCGCGCTGGTCTGTCTCGCCGTAATCATCGCGGCCGTCTGGACCCTGACCGAGCACTCCTCCCGCAGCGTCGGCGACCGCTTCCGCGACGGAGAGGGGCTGTTGAACCTGACCCTGGGGGCACTGCGGGCCTGCGTGGGCACGGACAGCCTCAGCCCCGAGCAGGACAGCCTCGCCCACCAACTGCTGGCCACCCTGGCCTCATTGACGGGCGCGCTGGCACCCGCCGTGGTGCTCGGCATCGTCCTGATCAAGTTGTTCGCGCTGCGCCCGTTCGTCTGGCGGCGGCGCGCGAGCGTCTCGCCGACCCGTACCGCCGACTTTCCCGTGCCCGCGGGCGCAGCGGCGGACCATGCCGTCATCGCGGTGCGCTTCTACAACTACTTCGACAACCTCTCGGTCGTCGATCTCAGAGCCCGGGTGCATCTGCGCTACCTGGAGACGTCGCCCTTCGACGGCAGCCGTGTCATCTACAAGAAGTGGCTCAAGGTCCTGGACGAGAAGGGGCAGCGGGCCGACGAGCGTTCGTGGCTCGCCGTGGAGCGAGGCGCGCCCTTCACCGTATGGATCCCGGTGGACGCCACCGTGGGGCAGCTGCCTCTTGCCAGTATTCAGGGCAAGGATCTGTCCGCGTCGGAGGACGCCAAACTCATGGTGAGGCTGACGGCGCGGGCGGTGGGTCTCGGCAGTGAGGTGGCTGACGAGCGGTGGTTCGACCTGGACGCGGCCCGGGGCGATTTCGAGCTCGGCCGGTTCGTCCCGCTCAAGGCGGACCCTGAGCGGGACGTCTGGCAGTGGGAGGGCTGGGAGGACTTCGACTCGATACTGACCGAGTCCGAGTCGGACCTGCCGGCTACGCGTCCCGCTTCTTGAGCACGAGGTACCCACCGATCAGCGCGGCCACCACCCACGCGGCCAGAATGCCGAGCCCGCCCCACGGCCCGTACGGCGCCGGCTCGCTGTTCATGGCGGCCGGAACCACCTGCATGATCTTGGAGCCTGCCTGGTCGGGAAAGTAGCGGGCCACGTTCTTGGCGCCCGGGACCGCCGACAGGATCTGCGAGACGAGGAAGAAGAACGGCATCAGAATGCCGAGCGACAGCATCGAGCTGCGCAGCATCGTCGCCACACCCATGGAGAAGATCGCGATCAGCCCCATGTAGATGCCGCCGCCGAAGACCGCGCGCAGGACATTCTCCGCACCGATGTCCGTGCGATGGTCGCCGAGGAGTGCCTGGCCGAGGAAGAACGTGGCGAAGCTGGTGGCCAGCCCGACCACCAGCGACAGCACACCTGCGACGAGGATCTTGCTGAAGAGGAACGAGCCGCGCTGCGGCACGGCCGCCAGCGAGGTACGGATCATGCCGGAGCTGTACTCCGTGCTGACCACCAGGACACCGAAGACGACCATCGCGAGCTGACCCAGGACCATCCCGGAGAAACTCAGGAGGGCCGGGTCGAAGGTGGCCTGCTCCGCCGCGGGGAGTTCGTCGAACTGGGAGTTCATCAGTGCGCAGAGCGCCGCGCTCATCGCCGCGGTGACGGCGAACGCGGAGATCAGGGTCCAGGTGGTGGAGGAGACCGTACGGATCTTGGTCCACTCGGAGGTCAGGACCGCGGGTACCGATGCCATCGTCGTCACGCCCCCTTTCCGGGGCCGGAGGTGCCGGACGTGAAGCTGTCGTGCTGCTGGTTCCACTGCTCGCCCCACTGGGGGCCCGCGGGCGGTGGCGGCCACCCGGCGTGGTCCGCATGGGCGTGGTACTCCACGGAGTCCGCCGTCATCTGCATGAATGCCTCCTCCAGCGAGGCCCGTTGGGAGCTCAGCTCATGCAGCACGATCTGGTGCTGCGCGGCCAGCTCGCCGAGCTGTTCGCTGGTGGAGCCATCGATCTCCAGCACGCCGCTCCCCGATTCGACCGCGATGATGCCCGCCTCGTGCAGCACATCGCGCAGCCGTTCCTGCTGCGGGGAGCGCATTCGTACATAACTGCGCGAGTTCTGGTGGATGAAATCGGCCATCGAGGTGTCGGCGAGCAGGCGGCCCTGGCCGATGACGATCAAGTGTTCTGCGGTGAGCGCCATTTCGCTCATCAGATGCGAGGAGACGAAGATCGTCCGGCCTTCCGCCGCGAGCGTCTTCATCAGATTGCGGATCCAGTGAATTCCCTCGGGGTCCAGACCATTGACGGGTTCGTCGAACATCAGGATCTCGGGATCACCGAGCAGCGCGGCCGCGATTCCGAGCCGCTGACCCATTCCGAGGGAGAACGACTTGGACTTCTTCTTCGCCACCGCGGTCAGGCCGACGGTGTCGAGGACTTCCGGGACGCGGCTCTCCGGGATGCGATTGCTCTGCGCGAGACAGAGCAGATTGTCGTACGCGCTGCGTCCTCCGTGCATCGACTTGGCGTCGAGCAGCGCACCGATGTGTTTCAGGGGCTCCGACAGCTCACGGTAGTGCTTGCCGTCGATCCGCACCGATCCGCTGGTCGGGTTGTCGAGATCGAGCATCATCCGCATCGTGGTGGACTTGCCCGCCCCGTTCGGGCCCAGAAAACCCGTCACCATTCCAGGCCTGACCTGGAATGAAAGGTGGTCGACGGCAACCTTGTTACCGAAGCGCTTGGTGAGGCCATCAAGCTCGATCATGCGCTCACGCTAGAACGGCCACGCGCCCGGCGCCACCACAAGGGCGGAACCGGGCGCGCAAAGGGTACAGCTGAGGTACCGGGGCGTCAGCGGGTCTGCTGAGCCGGGACACCACGGGTGACGGGCTCGTCGTCCACCGGCGAACCCGCGGCGGCCACTGCGGCACCGGTCAGCGTCGCCAGCATCTCGCGGACGTTGGTCAGCTGCGCGTTGATGGAGTCGCGGCGGTTGGTGAGTGCCGCCAGTTCGCGCTCCGATTCGCTGCGGATCCGGTCGGCCTTGGCGTTCGCGTCGGCCACGATGTCCTCGGACTGGCGCTGCGCGGTCTCCACGGTCTGACGCGCCCGGCGCTCGGCGTCCGTACGGAGCTTCTCGGCCTCCAGGCGGAGCTGCTCGGCGCGGTGCTCGATCTCGGCGAGGCGCTTCTCGGCCTTGGCCTGACGGGATGCGAGGTCGCGCTCCGACTGGTCGCGGCGCTTGGCCAGGTTGGTCTCGAAGTCCGCGGCGGCCTGGGCGGCCTTGGCGCGGGTCTCCTCGAAGAGGGCCTCGGCCTCCTCGCGCTTCTGCGCCGCGTCCTTCTGGGCCTCGGTACGCAGCGCGTTGGCCTCACCCTTGGACTTCTCGACGATGCGGACGCCCTCGTCCTCGGCCTTCGCCTTGCGCTCGGTGGCGAACGACTCGGCGTCGTTGCGTACCTGCTGGGCGGCCGACTCGGCGAGCTCGCGGTGCTGCTCGGCGGCGCGACGGGCCTCGTCGCGCAGGTCCTTCGCCTCCTCCTCGGCGAGGCGGAGAATCTTCTCCACACGCGCACCGAGACCCGCGTACGACGGCTCTGCGTCGTTCACCTGGGCCTGGGCGTTCTGCGTTTCGAGGTGAAGCTCCTCGATGCGCTTTTCCAGAGACGTGATGCGGGTCAGAGCACTATCACGGTCGGCGACGAGCTTGGTAATGCGGTCATCCACCTGACCGCGGTCGTAACCACGCCGCACGAGCTCGAAGCCGAAGGGGGAGGAAGGGTCACTCATGGGGTTCCTGTCGAAGTAAGACCGGTGAGGTGATAGAGGGAATCCTAGGGGCCTGGGCGGCGTGTCATCGAGTGGATGCCCGTTTGATCTGGAGAATGACACCCCTTTTGAGTGGCTGACCCCCGGAACCCTTGCCACTCGGAGGGTTGAACGTTCTTGTCGAAGCACGTGACACGGTCGGTCGACTACCCATCGGACGACTTGCCACTCGATCGAGTGCCTGCCGAGGCTCCGGCTTTGACGCCGGTGGACCCGCCACCCGCACCCTTTCCGCCGCCCGTCGGTGCCTCGAAGGACTCCAACGCCTCCAGTACGTCCTGGACGCGGGAGATCTCCGTGTTGATGTCCTCGCGCCGGCGCACCAGGACGTCGAGTTCGCGCCGTCCCTCGTCGACCGTCCGCTTCGCCTCCTGCTCGGCGTCGGCCCGCAGCTTCTCGGCCTCGCGGACCATGGTGGCCTTCTTCTGCTCGGCCTCCTTCAGCAGCGACTCGGCCCGCTTGACCGCGGCGATCCGTACCTTGCTCGCCTCCGAATTCGCGTCCGCCAGCAGCTCCTTCGCCTTCGCCGCGGCCTCCTCGCGCTGTTCGGTCGCCGCCTTCATCAGCTTGTCGACGCGCTCGCCCGCCGTCTTCATCTGCTCGGAGGTCTCCCGCCGGGCACGGTCGTGCAGCTGCTCGATCTCGCTCTCCAGACGCGTCCGGAGCTCCTCCGCCCGCTCCCGAACGGCCGTGGCGTCCCGGCGCGCACCGACCAACAGCTCGTCCGCGTCCGTACGCGCCCGCTCCACCAGGGTGTTGCCCTCGACGGTCGCCTCGGAGGTGATCCGCACGGCCTCCTTGCGGGCCGCGCCGACCATCGTGTCGGCCTGCTCCTCGGCCTCGGTGGCGGCGCGCAGCGCCTCCTCCTGGGCCTTGTTCATGAGCTGGTCGGCCTGCTCGGCGGCGTCCGCACGGCGCTTCGCCGCCGCCTCGCGCGCCTCGTCGAGCAACCGGTCCGCCTCCGCGCGGGCCTCGCCGCGCATCTGCTCGGCCGCCGCCTCCGCGTCGGTGCGCACCCGCTCCGACTCCTCACGGGTGCGTGCCGCGTGCTCCTGCGCCGAGCCGACAGTGGCCGCCGCCTCCGCGCGCAGCTGCTCCGCCTCGTCGGTCGCCTCACCGAGGAGCCGGTCGGCCCGGGCCGTGGCGTCGCTGACGAGGGTCGTCGCCTGCTCTGTCGCCTCGGTACGGATCCGCTCGCTCTCGCCCGTCGCCTCGCCGACGAGCCGGTCGGCCTGCGTCGCGGCGTCCGAACGCATCCGGTTGGCGTCCTCGCGGGCCTCCGCGCGGCTGCGGGAGGCATCCTGCTCGGCCGAGGCCAGCGCGTCCGAAGCTTCGGTGCGCATTCGCTGGCTGTACTCCGCGGTGTCCGAGCGCAGCCGATCCGACTCACTGATCGCGTCGCTGACGGTCCGTTCGGCCATCGCCTTGGCGGCCTCGGACTCCTCCTGCGCCTCCCGGCGGATCCGGCTCGCGTCCTCGCTCGCCCGCTCCCGCTCCGCATACGCATCGGCGCGTACCCGGTCCGCCTCCTCCTGCGCCTCGGCCTTCGTCCGCTCCGCCACGTGCTCGGCGGTGGAACGCAGCCCGGCGATCTCCGCCTCGGCCTGCTCCTGGAGCCCGGAGACCGAGTCCCGTACCTGCTGGGCGGTCTGCTCGGCCGCGGAGACCATCTCGGTCGCCCGCGCGTCCGCCTCCTCGACCAGGCGGTGCGTCTCGGCCTGCGCCTCCTCGACCCGCTTGCGGGCGGAGGCGAGCAGCTCCTCGCTCTGCTCGCGGGCGCGCTCGCGCTCCTGGTTCGCCTCGGTGCGCGCCGCGTCGAGGGTCTCCTCCGCCTCGCGGTGGCGCCGGTTCGCCTCCTCCTGCGCGGCGGCCAGCGCCTCGGCGGCCTCGGTGCCCACGCGTTCGGCGGCGGCCGCGGCCTCGGCCCGTACCCGGTCGGCACTGTCCTGGGCTTCGGACTTGAGCCGCTCCGCCTCGGCGGCCGCCTCGCTGCGCAGTCGTACGGCGACGGACTCGCCCTCGGCACGCGACTGCGACGCGTCCGCCGCGGCCTCGTCGCGCAGCCGCTCGGCCTCGGTCTCCGCCTGTGTCTGCAGGGCGCGCAGCCGCTCGGCGGCCTCCGCGCGCAGTCGCTCGGACTCCTCGTTGGTCTCGCGGCGGATGCGCTCCGCCTCGCCGCGCGCGTCCGCCAGTGTCTGCTCGGCGGCGGTGACCCGGTCCGCGGCCTCGGTGCGCAGCCGGGTCAGTTCGTCGGCGGCCTCGGCCTGGCGGGCGGCGACCGCACGCTCGGTCTCCTCCCGGAGCGCGGCCGCCGCCCGCTCGGCCGCGGCCGTGGTGGACTCCGCCTGTTCCTCGGACTCCGTACGCAGCCGGTCGGCCTCGGCACGGACCCGCTCCAGCGCTTCCTCGGCCTGGCTGCGCAGGGCCGTGGCGCGCTCGACGGCCTCGGTACGGACCCGGTCGCTCTCGGTGCCCGCGGCGGTCCGCAGTTCCTCGGCGTCCGCCTTCGCCTTGGACAGCAGCTCCTCGGCGGTCTTCGCGCCTTCCTCGATCTGCTGGACGGCCTCGCGGCGGGCCTCGCCCCTGATCCGCTCGCCCTCGGCGACCGCCTCGGAGCGCAGCTGCTCGGCCTCGCCGCGCAGCCTGCGGGCCTCCTCCTGCAGCTCGACGGTCCTGGCCCGGTACTCCTCGGTGTCGTCCTTGGCCGCGCCCTTGAGCTGGTCGGCCTGTTCGGCGGCCTCGCCGCGCAGCCGGTCCGCCTCGGCCTCGGCCTCGCGGCGGATCCGGTCGGCCTCCTCGCTCGCCGCCTTCGTGGTCGACCGTGCGTCCTCGGACGCCTTGGTCAGCACCTCCTCGGCGGTCCTGGCCGCCTTGGCGAGCTGGGCCGCGGTGTCCTCGACGGCCGCCGTGCGGGCCTTCTCGGTCGCCTCGGACTTGATCCGGTCCGCCTCGGCGCGGGCGTCGGCGAGCGCCTGCTCGGCTTCCGCCTTCAGCGTCTCGGCGTCCTTCGTGGCCTCGCCGACCAGCCGGGCGATCTCCGACTTGGCCGTACGGGTGCGCTGCTCGTTCTGCGACTCGGCGCCGGCCAGCCGCTTGACCGCGGCCTCCTTCGCCTCGGCGAGGACCTTTTCCGCCTCCAGGCGGGCCTCGCGCAGTTGCGTCTCGGCCTCCTGCATGCGCTGCTCGGCGGCCCGGTTCAGCTCGGCCGTCTGCTGCCGGGTCTGTTCGGTCTCCGCGGTCGTCGACGTACGCAGCTGTTCGGCGTGGCTGGTGGCCTCCTGCGCCTGGCTGGAGGCGGCGCCCAGCAGCCGCTCGGCGTCCTTGCGGGCGCGCAGCAGGATCGCTTCGGCCTCGGAACGGGCGGACTCCGCCTCGGAGCCGAGCCGCTGCCGGGTCTCGTCGGCGAGCCGGGTGGCCTCGGCGCGGGCGGCCGCCAGGGACTGCTCGGCCTCGGCCCGGGACTCGTCGAGCAGCCGGCGGGCCTGGGACTCGGTCCTGGCCCGGAGCTGCTCGGCCCAGGCGACGTTCTCGTTGACATGCGACTCGACGGTCTGGCGGCGCTCCGCCAGCTCCTGGTCGAGGCGCTGCCGTCGCTGCACGGCCTCGTTGTGCAGCTCGGCCTGCAGCCGCGCCTGGTGCTCGGCGTGCTCCTGCAGGATCCGCTGCGTCTGCGCCCGGGCGTCACGGAGCTCGCGCTCGGCGTCGGTGCGCAGCTGGTCGGCCTGGATCTGGGCATTACGGAGCAGCTGTTCGGCCTGGTAGCCGATGTCCGCGCTGTCGTACGCGGGACGGGTCGCGAGATTGCGCCGAGCCTCGTGCAGCTTGGCGCGCAAGACCTCGACCTGGTAACCGAGGTCCTCGGCGTGCTGGACGGCCTTCTCCCGGTCGGTCTTCAGCCGGTCCATCTCGGCTTCGAACCGCGAGAGATGGTCGTCTTCAGCTCGGTGGCTCTCCTGGCGTTCGTAGCCCCGCACTGCGCGGTCCCATCCGTCCCCTGGTCGCAACTCTCCAAACGAGCACCGTTCGCCGGCGAACGGTCCCCCGGGGAATGGTGACAGATCAACGGCTGGGGACGCGGCGCGGCCCCGACCCGGCCCCGGCCCGGAACCGCCCACTCTACCGGGCCGGGTATCCGGAGGTCAGTGCTCCGCCCGGGACGTGACCAGTTCGGTGAGAACGCCGTGGCAGTCCTTGGGGTGCAGGAAGGTGATCCGCGAACCCATCGACCCGGTCCTTGGCTCGTCGTACAGCACCCTGACTCCCTTGGAACGGATGTCCGCGGCGTCCTCGTCGACGTCTGCGGTGCCGAAGGCGATGTGGTGGACCCCTTCGCCGTTCTTGGCCAGCCATTTACCGACGGCCGAGTCCTCGCGGGTGGGTTCCAGGAGCTGGAGGTACGAGGCACCGCCGTCCGAGGTCTCGTTGATCTTGAGCATGGCCTCGCGTACGCCCTGCTCCTCGTTGACCTCGGAGTGGAAGACTTCGAATCCATAGGTCGAGCGGTAGAACTCGACAGTTCTGTCGAGGTCGAAACAGGCGATTCCGATGTGGTCGATTCGCGTCAGCATGGACAACAGTGGAGCGCTCCACCGATGGTTACGCAACGTGCGCGCGATCACACCCGCTGCAGGATGACGGGCGGGGTACCGCTCAGTACATTCGAGTAAACCCTCGTTCACATCTAATCCAAGGGGCCGTGCCTCATGTCTGGAACGACCGGTACCACCTCAGTGATCGTCGCGGGCGCCCGTACGCCCATGGGCCGACTTCTCGGCTCCCTGAAGAGCTTCTCCGGAGCCGATCTCGGCGGCTTCGCCATCAAGGCCGCGCTGGACCGGGCCGGTATCGGCGGCGACCAGGTCGACTACGTGATCATGGGCCAGGTGCTCCAGGCCGGGGCGGGGCAGATCCCGGCACGCCAGGCCGCGGTCAAGGCCGGTATCCCGATGAACGTTCCCGCGCTCACCGTCAACAAGGTCTGCCTCTCCGGTCTCGACGCGATCGCCCTGGCCGACCAGCTGATCCGTGCGGGTGAGTTCGACGTCGTCGTCGCCGGCGGCCAGGAGTCCATGACCAACGCCCCGCACCTGCTCCCGAAGTCCCGCGAGGGCTACAAGTACGGCGCGATCGAGATGCTCGACTCGATGGCGTACGACGGTCTGACCGACGCCTACGAGAACATCCCGATGGGCGAGTCCACCGAGAAGCACAACACCCGCCTCGGTCTGAGCCGCGCCGACCAGGACGAGATCGGCGCCCTGTCCCACCAGCGCGCCGCCGCCGCCCAGAAGAACGGTCTCTTCGAGGCCGAGATCACCCCGGTGGAGATCCCGCAGCGCAAGGGCGACCCGATCCTCTTCTCCAAGGACGAGGGCATCCGCGCCGAGACGACCGTCGAGTCCCTCGGTAAGCTCCGGCCTGCCTTCGCCAAGGACGGCACGATCACCGCGGGCACCTCCTCGCAGATCTCCGACGGCGCCGCCGCGGTCGTCGTGATGAGCAAGGCCAAGGCCGAGGAGCTGGGCCTGGACTGGATCGCCGAGATCGGCGCCCACGGCAACGTGGCGGGCCCGGACAACTCGCTCCAGTCGCAGCCGTCCAACGCGATCAAGCACGCGCTGAAGAAGGACGGCCTGAGCGTCGAGGACCTCGACCTCATCGAGATCAACGAGGCGTTCGCGGCCGTCGCCGTCCAGTCGATGAAGGACCTCGGCGTGTCCCCGGAAAAGGTGAACGTCAACGGCGGTGCCATCGCGCTCGGCCACCCGATCGGGATGTCCGGCGCCCGCGTGGTGCTGCACCTGGCGCTGGAGCTGAAGCGGCGCGGCGGCGGCACGGGTGCGGCGGCGCTGTGCGGTGGCGGCGGTCAGGGCGACGCGCTGATCATCCGCGTCCCGGGCAAGTAGTCCTCGTAACGTACGCACAGAGCGAACCGAACGGAGCGGTGATGGTGGACGTCCCCACCCTGGTCGAGCAGGCCCGTGAAGGCCGGCCGCGGGCCGTGGCCCGGCTGATCTCCCTGGTGGAGGGGGCGTCACCGCAGCTGCGCGAGGTGATGGCGGCCCTCGCGCCACTGGCCGGGAACGCGTACGTCGTCGGCCTCACCGGTTCACCGGGTGTCGGCAAGTCGACCTCGACGTCGGCGCTCGTCTCGGCGTACCGGCGGGCCGGAAAGCGGGTCGGCGTCCTCGCCGTCGACCCGTCGTCGCCGTTCTCCGGCGGCGCGCTCCTCGGCGACCGGGTCCGGATGTCGGAGCACGCCTCCGACCCCGGCGTCTACATCCGCTCCATGGCCACCCGCGGACATCTGGGCGGCCTCGCCTGGTCGGCGCCGCAGGCGATCCGGGTGCTGGACGCGGCGGGCTGCGACGTGATCCTGGTGGAGACGGTCGGCGTCGGCCAGTCCGAGGTGGAGATCGCCTCCCAGGCCGACACCTCGGTGGTGCTCCTCGCGCCCGGCATGGGCGACGGCATCCAGGCGGCGAAGGCCGGAATCCTGGAGATCGGCGATGTGTACGTCGTCAACAAGGCCGACCGGGACGGCGCGGACGCCACCGCGCGCGAGCTCAACCACATGCTGGGTCTCGGGGAGTCCCGCGGCCCCGGCGACTGGCGGCCGCCGATCGTGAAGACGGTCGCAGCCCGGGGCGAGGGCATCGACGAGGTCGTCGAGGCCCTGGAGAAGCACCGGGCGTGGATGGAGGAGCACGGCGTCCTGGCCGAGCGCCGCACGGCGCGCGCGGCCGGCGAGGTCGAGACGATCGCGGTCACCCGACTCCGCGAACGCATCGGCGACCTGCACGGCGACCGCCGCCTGGGCGCCCTGGCCGAACGCATCGTGGCGGGCCGTCTGGACCCGTACGCGGCGGCGGACGAACTGGTGGCGGGGATCACGGGCGAGTCCTGACAGGCAGGTACCGACGGGCGAGGGGCGGCGTGCGGGCCGCCCCTCGCCCGCTCGCCCTCGTCAGCCTTTCGGGTGAGTCGTCCGCATCGCTGCCCCGTACGGGCCGTGATCGGCGCATGGCAGGATGACGTACCGGACGTGTCATGCACACCGGGGGGAAGCGACACATGCTGGGGCCGCTGCGTGAGGACTCGCCCGGACGGATCGGACCGTACGCGATACGGGCCCGGCTCGGCGCGGGCGGCATGGGGGAGGTCTTCCTCGGAGACCCGGGCGACGGCCGGGATCCCGTCGCCCTCAAGACGGTGCGCCGCGATGTGGCTCAGGACCCCGGCTTCCGTCACCGTTTCCGCCGCGAGATCGCGGTTGCCCGCTCCGTCACCAGCCCCTTCCTCGCCCCGCTGCTCGACGGGGACGCAGACTCCGAAGTGCCCTGGCTGGCCACCGGATACGTGGCCGGGCCGACCCTGTCCGGCGCGATCCGCCGGGCCGGTGCGATGGACGAGGGCGAGGTTCGGATGCTCGGCGCCGGGCTCGCCCGCGCGCTCGCGGCCGTCCATGCCGCCGGGGTCGTGCACCGGGATGTGAAGCCCAGCAATGTGATGCTTGCCGAGGACGGTCCACGGGTCATCGACTTCGGGATCGCGCGGAACGGCAACGCCACCCCGCTGACCACCACCGGCCGGATGGTCGGCAGCCCCTCCTTCATGTCTCCGGAACACGTGGCGGGCAGCGGGCGCGTCACCTTCGCCTCCGATGTCTTCTGTCTCGCTTCCGTGCTCTGCTTCGCCGCCACCGGCCGCGATCCCTTCGGCGACGGGCCGGTCGCCGCCGTGCTGTACCGGGTCAAGTACGTCGAGGCCGATCTCGAAGGCGTGCCGGACGCGCTGCGCGCCGTACTCGCCGACTGCCTGGCCGCCGACCCCGCCGACCGCCCCACCGCTGCCGGACTCGCCGAGCGGCTCGCCCCGGGCGCAGCGATGCAGTGGCCCGAGCCGGTGCGGCAGCACATCGCCGAGTACGGCAGGGAACTGGCCCGGGTCCGCGCCCTCGACGGACCGCTGCTGCCCGGCTACACGCCGACCGAGGTGGCCGCCGGCAGCCGCACCCCCGTTGCTCAACTGCCCACGCAAGAAACCGACTTCGCGCCGGGTCTGCACATGGTGGAGACCCAGGGCCCCGGCCTTGCCCGGTCGGAACGACCCCGGCGCAGCCGCCGCGCCCTGATGGTGTCCCTGGCCCTGCTCGTCATCGGGGGCGCGGCGACCGGCGGACTCCTGGCGCTTCGGGACCGCAACGGCGACAACAACACCGCATCCCCGGGCGGCAGTCCGGCGCGGAACGCAGTGATGGTCGCCGGGGTGGACGACCAGGGCGGCCCGGACGGTTCCGGAACTGTTCCGTACGGCCGGGAGGTCCGCCCGAAGGACTGGAAGCCCTGGAAGTCCTCGACCGGCAGCAGCGGGCCCTTCGGCTGTACGGCCAACAGCACGGTCGTGGTCTGCCGCGACACCGCCGGTGCCTATCAGGCCCTGGCCGCGGTGGACGGCCGGAAGCTGTGGAGCCTCGACACCCAGGAGGAGGCGGTCGGGGCCGGAGTCAGTCCCACCGGACAGTTCTTCATGCCGTCCGACTCCAGCCGTCCGACCGTGTACGGGGACACGGTGTTCATGGCGAGCGGTGACCGGCTTCTCGCGGTGGACGCGGCCACCGGTGAAACCCGCTGGCAGCAGCGCGCGGGCGGAGCACACACCATCGAGAGCAGGCCGATTGTCTCCGACGGGCTCGTCTTCGCCTCCACGACCACTACTTCGTACGGGTCTCAACTGGCTGCCTTCGACATGAGGACCGGCGACCGCAAGTGGACCGCGCCCCTCGCCCCGAAGGACATTTCGAAGGCCGAAGCACGCAACTACTGGCCGCTCGCCACGGTGAAGGGTGTGCTCTACGCGCTGGGCCACGACGGCATCAAGGCGTTCCGGGCCAAGGACGGCAAGGTGCTCGGTCAGGCGGATGCCGACAGGACAGGACCGGGGGAATGCGAGGACGCCCGCGTGCAGGGCTCCTTCCTCTACTGCTCCACCTTCACCTCCGAACGGAGTGGGAACGACTACTCCTACAGCCTCATCGTCCACCGCCTCAGGACGCCGTCGCTCGCCGACGCCGGCCGGCAGGCGGTGGACCCGAAGATGGTCATGTCCCTGAAGGCAGGTGCGATCGACGGACGGGTGATCGCCTTCCGTCGTGGTGGGACGAACATGGGCCGGCCGGACCCGGCGGGCGTCCGGCCGGAGATCGTGCTGGTGAGTCTGGACAACGGCCGGACTCTGGGCCGGTATCCGGTCACCGAGACGTTCTCCGGCGGGCGCCGCAACCCGGTTTCCACCCCGCTGATCGATGCGGGCACGGTGGTGTGGGCGGACACGTCCACGCTCTACTCGGTGAAGCTGGACAAGGACGGAACACCCGGGAAGCTGCGCCGCACCGCGCTCAAGGGGGCTCCCGGCCCGTCCGTCCCACCGTCCTACGACCTGGCGCCGACCGGCTACTCGTACGATCTCGACCTCCTTCCCCCGTATGTCGTGCCGGCCGGTGGGGTCGTGCATGTGTTCTTCGACAACGGCACAGCACTCTCCGTGCCGCTCCCGGAATGAGGATGCGTCACCAGTGATCGAACCGCTCCCCGCCGGACCGCTCCGGCACATCGGCCCGTACCGGCTGCTCGGGCTGCTCGGCGCGGGCGGTATGGGCGAGGTGTATCTGGCCCGGCAGAGCGGCGCGCCGGAAGGCGGGCTCGTGGCGCTGAAGACGGTGCGCGCCGATCTCGACCTGGACGACGGCTTCCGGATCAGGTTCCGCCGGGAGATCGACGCGGCGGGCGCGGTACGCAGCGCGTACACCGCGACGCTGGTCGGCGGCGACGTGTCGGGGCGGCCGCCCTGGCTGGCCACCGAGTACGTCCCCGGGCCCTCACTTGCCGAGGCCGTCACCCGCGGCGGCCCGCTGCCCGAGCCGGTGGTCCGGGCCATGGGCGCCGATCTGGCCCGCGCCCTCGCCGACATGCATGCCGTGCGCGTCCTCCACCGCGACCTCAAGCCCGGCAATGTCCTGCTCGGCCCGGACGGGCCGAAGGTGATCGACTTCGGGATCGCCCAGGCCTTCGACGCCACCCAGCTCACCCGGACCGGCGTCGTGGTCGGCAGTCCCGGCTACATCTCGCCGGAGCACGTCAACGGCTCCCGGGCACTCGTGCCCGCCTCGGACGTGTTCTGTCTGGGGGCGGTGCTCGCCTACGCGGCCAGTGGACGGGGGCCCTTCGACGACTCCGACATGGCGGCGGTGATTTTCCGGATCGCGCAGGCGGAGCCCGAACTGTCGGGCGTGCCACTGCAGTTGCGCGAAGTGATCGAACAGTGCCTGCGTGCACGTCCCGAGGACCGCCCGACGCCGGGGGAGCTGGCCGGACTGCTGCTCCAGGGGCAGCCGCGGACCCCGTCCTTTCCTTGGACCCCGTCCTTTCCTTGGACAGGAGGGGTGCGGGAGCAACTGGCCGGGTACGAGCAGGCGGCCCGGGACTGCCTCGCCGCGGCCCCGTCCACGACCGTCGTGCCCCCGGTCCCGGACCGCCCGCCGGTGCCGGTGCTGCCCCCCACGGTCCCGGAGCGCGGCCGGCGCCGCAGGACGGTGCCGGTGGTGCTGTCGGCCGTCGCGGTCGTGGCAAGCCTGGCCCTGGGTTACATGCTGTGGCCGGGCCCCTCCTCGCAGCACGGCGGCACGGGCGGTGGTTCGGCCGGCGGCGGACCTACGGCAGGGGCTCCCCCCGCCGTGGCGCAGAGCAAGGTGCGGGCGATACCGGGGGCCGACGGCGGCCGCACCAACGACTTCGGCGAGGCAGCCGCCGACCAGTCCGTCCGGCCCGCACACTGGAAGCCGTGGAAGTCCACGGTCGACGGGGCCGAGGGCGGGTGCAGCCTCGCCGAGTCGATGCTGCTGTGCGGGGGGAGCCAGGGCGTCACGGCGCTCGACGCGGCTGACGGCAGTCGGCGCTGGCGGATGCCGAAGGGGCAGGCGGACGGGGACGGTTCGACGGTCGTCGGGTTCGCCCCCAGGGCCGTGTACGCCTTCGTCGGCCGGGCGCTGGTCGCCTACCGGATCACGGACGGCCGGGAGTTGTGGCGCTCGGAGCTGCCGGACGGCTCGGTGGGCACGGGCGCCGTTCAGGACGGCGACACCCTGTACTACGCCGTCCAGGCCAGGAGTGGCGGTGCGGGGAGGCTGATCGCCCGGCGGTTGACGGGCGGCCGGGACGAGCTGTGGAGCCAGGACTTCCGCGATCGGCAGTTCACCCTGGTCGCCGATGACGGGCGGCTGGTCGTGGCGGGCGACGTCACGCGGGTCATCGACGGGGCGAAGGGGACGCTGCAACAGCGGCTCACAGTCGCCGACTTCCCCTGCCGGGGTCCGGTGTTGAAGGGGCGCCGCCTGGCCTGCCAGGGGGCGGACGGGGTCGTCGTCATGGACGACGTGACCCGTCCCGCCCAGCGCCGCACACTCGCCGAGGAGATCACGCCCACCTACCCGCTGGCTCTGGCCGGTGACGACACCGTGCTGGTCTCCGACGACGATCACGTGTACGCCTACCGCCTCGCCGACGGACAGCGGCTGTGGACGGCTGACGAGGGCCTGAGCGACAGGGGCGGCAACGCGTTCGTGGCGGGTACGCAGCTGCTCGTCGCCGAGCCCCGGGGCGTGTACGCCTCCGACCTGACCAGCGGTGGGTCGCAGAACGTCAAATCATGGACCGACTGGCCCGCGGTCGACCGGGACGTGAGCGTACCGATCCCGATCGCCGTCGGGGACGTCCTGTTCCTCACCTTTGAGGACGGCACGGTCCTGTCGGGATACGCCCCCTGAGCGACAGGGGGCGCCGACCGGGAGGGGAGCCGATCAGTCGTCGCCGTGGTCGTCCCCGTGGCGGCCGTCGTCCGAGCGGTCCGCGGTGACCGCGGCGGTCCTCGCGTCCACGTTCAGCTCGTGACGGTTGCCGTCCTTGCCCGTGATGTCGACCTCCCAGTGCAGCGTGCCGCTCCGGCCGACGGTGTCGTCCAGCTCGATCGAGGTGACCGTGCCCGGCACCGCGCGCAGTGCCGCGTCCACCGCCCCGCCGAGCGGGACCGCCACCGAGCGGGGGGCGTGCCGGTTGCGGCCGTCGTCGTTGTCGTCGGAGGCGTGCGTGCCGAGCACCTTCGCGCTGCGTGCGTCGACCGTCACGTCGTGCCAGGTCCGGTCGGAGCCGTACACGTCGAGCTCCCAGACGGGCTTGCCGTCCTCGTCGTCCCGCTCGGCCTCGGTGACCGTGCCGGGGACCGCCTTGACGGCCGCCGCGACGGCGTCGTCCAGGCCGACGCGGATGGTGGCGTTGCGACTGCTGTCGTCATGGTCGACGCGTGTGGTGGCGTTGCGACTGCTGTCGTCGTGGCTGTCCCGGCCGTGGCCGTCCGCGAAGGCGACGGCCGTGGCGGTCCCGCCGCCGATGAGCACGGCCGCGGTGACGGCGGCGACGACGATCTTGCGCTTCATGTGGGTTCCTCCCCTGTCGGGTGGCCGGTGTGCGATGTCCTCCACACTGCGGGGGCGATGCTGAACGCAGGCTGAAGCCACCTGAAGCCGTCTTCAGGTTCGGTTTGCGACTCTGTGCGTATGCGCCTGTTGATCGTGGAGGACGAGAGACGGCTGGCGATGTCCCTGGCCGGGGGACTCACCGCCGAGGGCTTCGCCGTGGATGTCGTGCATGACGGCCTCGAAGGACTGCACCGCGCGAGCGAGGGGGTGTACGACCTCGTGATCCTCGACATCATGCTGCCCGGGATGAACGGCTACCGGGTCTGCGCCGCCCTGCGCGCCGCCGGTCACGAGGTGCCGATCCTGATGCTGACGGCGAAGGACGGGGAGTACGACGAGGCGGAGGGGCTCGATACCGGCGCCGACGACTATCTGACCAAGCCGTTCTCGTACGTGGTGCTGGTCGCCCGGATCCGGGCGCTGCTGCGACGCCGCGGCGGTTCCGCCTCGCCCGTGATCACCGTCGGCGCGCTGCGGATGGACACCGCCGCCCGCCGCGTTCTTCTCGGCGAGGACGAAGTCACGCTCACGGCCAAGGAGTTCGCCGTGCTGGAGCAGCTGGCTCTGCGGGTGGGCCAGGTGGTGAGCAAGGCGGACATCCTGGAACACGTCTGGGACTTCGCGTACGACGGGGACCCGAACATCGTCGAGGTGTACGTCAGCGCACTGCGCCGCAAGCTCGGCGCGGCGTCCATCCGTACGGTGCGGGGCGCAGGCTACCGGCTGGAGGCGCTGTGAGGTCGGTACGGGCCAGGGCCGCGGCCGGCGCCACGGTCGTGGTCGCCGTCGCGCTGATCGGTGCGGGGATCGCCGTACTCCTCGTGCTGCGTGCCAACCTGACCGATCAGGCGGGCCTGCAGGCGGAGGTGGCGGCCCGGGAGGTCGCCGGGCAGCTGGCCCTCGATGTGCCGTACGGGCGGCTGGACCTGCCCGACGAGGAGGAGCACCCCGTCCAGGTGACCGACGAGGACGGGCGGCTGGTCGCCGCGTCCAAGGACCTGGAGGCGGTCTCCGGGACCGGCACCGACCGGGTCACGCCCAACGCGTCGCCGGCGCCGGGAAGTTCCGGCAGCGGCAGCGACGACGACGGAAGCGGCGACCGCCACGGCGGCGACGACAACCGCGACGACGACGCGAACACCCCCGCCCGCGGCGAGGTGTCCACCGACGACCCGGACTTCACCAACGGCACTGCCACCGTCGACGGCGACACGGCCGACTACCGCTTCGCCGCCGTCTCCGCGACCACGAGCACCGGCGTGACCCTGACCGTCCACGCGGGCGCCCCGCTCGCCACCGAACAGAAGGCGGTGGGCAGTGTGCGCGCGGCGATGCTGATCGGGCTGCCCGTCATGCTTCTCGTCGTCGCCGCGGTGACCTGGCTGGTGACGAGGCGCGCGCTGCGGCCCGTCGAGGGCATCCGGGCGGAGATGGCCGCGATCACGGCGTCCGAGGACCTGTCCCGGCGGGTGCCGGAACCCGGTTCGCGTGACGAGATCGCCCGGCTGGCCCGTACCACCAACGAAACCCTGACCGCGCTGGAAGCCTCCGTCGGCCGGCAGCGCCGCTTCGTCGCGGACGCCTCGCACGAGCTGCGCAGCCCGATCGCCTCGCTGCGCACGCAGCTGGAAGTGGGCGCGGCCCATCCGGAGCTGCTGGACCTGCGCGGCGCGGTCGCCGACACCGTGCGACTCCAGGCGCTGGCGGCCGATCTGCTGCTGCTGGCCCGGCTGGACGCGGGGGAGCGGCCGGGGAACACCCTGGTGGACCTGGGCGCTCTGGTTCACGAGGAGGTCTCGCAGCGCACCGGCGACCGGATCCCGGTGGCGATGTCCGTACCGGAGTTGGGGCACCTCGAAGTCACCGGATCGCGCGGGCAGCTGGCGCGCGTGATCGGCAACCTGCTGGACAACGCGGAGCGTCACGCGGAGAGCTCGGTGGCCGTGTCCGTCTTCAGGGATCACGGCAGCGTGGTCGTCGCGGTCACCGACGACGGGGCGGGCGTCCCGGAACCGGAACGCGAGCGCGTCTTCGAACGCTTCGTCCGCCTCGACGACGCCCGGTCCCGGGACGAGGGCGGCGCGGGTCTGGGACTCCCCATCGCGAGGGACGTGGCCCACCGGCACGGAGGCACCCTGACAGCGACCCGAGCCGCAGAGGGCGGCGCCCGCTTCGCACTGCGCCTGCCCGGAACGGAATCAAGCGCGTCGGGCGACTGAGGACAGAGCCCGCGCCCCCGTGCAACGCCGCATCCCCGTGCAACGGCGCGCCTCGCACACGCGCGCCCGGGGCGTGCTACGGCTTGCCCCGCCGCCCCCGCAAATGCTCCGCAACCGGCGTCAGCGCCGCATGCAGGTTCGCCAGTGCC
The DNA here is from genome assembly GCF_026339735.1 of Streptomyces sp. NBC_01669. Classification (GTDB taxonomy): domain Bacteria; phylum Actinomycetota; class Actinomycetes; order Streptomycetales; family Streptomycetaceae; genus Streptomyces; species Streptomyces yanii. The sequence continues at coordinate 3,135,587 of NZ_JAPEQG010000001.1, read as the reverse complement.
TCCGGCGTCAAAAGGTCCATGAAGTGCTTGCGCACCGATGCGACATGGTGCGGCGCGACCTTCTGCATCGTCTCCGCGCCCGCCTCCGTGAGCACCGCGAACAGACCGCGCCGGTCGGATTCGCAGTTCTCCCGGCGGACCAGCCCCGCCGTCTCCATGCGGGTGATCTGGTGCGAGAGCCTGCTCTTGGACTGCAGCGTGGCCGCGGCCAGGTCGCTCATCCGCATGCGCTGGTCCTCCGACTCCGAGAGGTTCACCAGGATCTCGTAGTCGTTGTTGGTCAGGCCGAACGGCTGGAGGTCCTTCTCCAGCTGGTGCATCAGCAGCCTGCTGACGTCCAGGTGGGTGCGCCAGGCGCACTGCTCCGCGTCGCTCAGCCACTGGGTGGCCGTCTCGGTCTCCATATGTGGATTCTACCTAAGAAGTTGAAAGCCGGACGAAGTGGAGTGCTGTGACGCCCGGCACCCGCCCGGGGTACCGGCTCCGAAAACGGCACCGGAACCGGCTCGAGGGCTGGGTGCAGGCGTTCGACGTCACACTCCGTAGACTACCGTTCACAGACCGAAGCGACGCTGGAGGTCCCCCAGCTGGCCGGGCAGACGGGGGGTGGCGCCAGGTTGACCCGAACCGCCACCCGGGACCCCTGCCTGCTGCGGCGTCGCCCCCGTCGGCTGCTCCGCCATCAGGACCTCGGTCGACTGGAGCAGCACCGTACCCGCGCCGACGAACTCGAACTGGTGCTCCTCGCCCGAGGTCCCGCCGATCCCGGTCAGCGACCGGAGACCGCCCATCACGCCCGTCATGTAGCCGTGGTCGTAGTGGTGGCAGGGCGAGGGGCAGTCCGCCCAGCCCACCAGGGCCTGCGGATCGACCCGCAGCGGCGGCTCCATGAAGACCACCGGCCCGTTGGACGCGGCCACGAACTTCCCCGTACCGATCAGCGTGAGAAAGCCCGGCACGATCGACTGCTTGAGTGCCAGCGTCGGCTGGTACGCGAGAAGGTTGCCGGACCGGATCGTCAGGTTCCCGTCGTCCAGGTCGTACGAGTTGACGTCGAAGGCCCGGTCGGCCAGCAGCATCTTGCCGCTGCCCTCGGCCACCACCCAGTCGCTCGCGTGCAGCGGCGAGTGGAAGCTCGTCCGGATCAGCCGTTCGAAGCGTCCGTGGCCGATGCCGTTGAACTCGATCCGCCCGTAGTAGGCGATCATCTTGCCCTTCTGCAGGAACCACTGGCTCCCCTTGAGCTCCACACAGAAGGTGTACGCATTGACGTTGTCGTCCGACGGCAACGTCATCGGGTCAAAGATCACGGGCGTGCTCACAGCTTCTCCTCCGACGCCTGGACGTACACCGCGCCGCTGCCGCTCAGTTCCAGCTGGAACGCCTCGCCGGAGCCGCGCCCCACCATGTCGCGCCAGCCGAGCGCGGTGGAGAGCTTGTTGCGTACGTCGCCGTGGTGGGCGACATAGGCCTGCGGGTCCACATGCACCTCGCGGCCCGGTGTGATGGGCAGCTCGATCACCCCGCCGTGAGCCATCACCGCGACCGCGCCATGACCCTTCAGCGTCGTGGTGAACAGGCCCTGCCCGGTCACCTGGCCGCGCACCATGCCCATGACCCCGCCCTGCGACCCCATGAACATCGTGCCCTGCTGCAGCGTCCCGTCGAAGGCGAGCAGCCGGTCGGCCTCCACGTACAGCGTGTCGCCGGCCAGGTTGATGACCTGGATGTGATGGCCGCCGTGGCCGAACATCACCGTGCCGCTGCCTTCGACGGTCATCAGTGGCGTCGCCTCATTGGCCATCCGGCGGCCGATCATCGACATCACGCCGCCCTGGCCGCCCTGGATGTTCGGGGTGAACGACACCTCGCCGCGGTACGCGAGCATCGCGCCGCGCTGGCTGAACATCTTCTGGCCGGGGACCACCGTCGCCTCGACCATCTTCGAGTTGATCTCACGGAACGGCATCAGACATCGCCCCCGATGGTGTTCCGCTCGCTCGGCTGCACGTAGACGAGCCCCTCGCCCTCGAATCTGATCTGGAACGACTCTCCCGAGCCCTCGCCCATCAGCGTCCGGAAGTTGACCCCGGACTGGAAGTGTTGCTGCAGATTGCCCTGGTGGGCGATGTACGCGCCGGGGTCGACGAACAACGGGTACTGGGCGGTCACCCGCAGCACCACGGCCGAACCGTCCGACATGATCGCCGCCTGGCCGGTGCCCTCGACGGTGGTGGTGAACAGGCCGTTGCCGGTCGCCCCGCCGCGCAGCCCGGTGAAGGTGGTGCCGGTGCGCAGCCCGGCATCGGTGCAGAGCAGGTTGCTCGCCTCCACGTAGAGCTTCTCGCCGCGCAGCGAGACGAGGTTGATCTCGCTCGCGCGGTCCGCGAAGTAGCAGGTGCCCTGCCCGCTCACCTCCATCACTGTCATCTGCTCGCCGGTCAGCCGACGGGTCACCATGCCGCGGATGCCCTCACCGCCGCCGGACATCTTCTTGAACGCCATCCGGCCGTCGTACGCCACCATCGAGCCGTTCTTCGCCTTGACGGCGTCGCCGGTCAGATCGACGGCGAGCGTCTTGCTGCCTTGGAGTCGGAACATTGCCACCCAGTGACGGTAACGGCAGGGGGCCTGGGCCCGACAGGGTCTGTGGGCCTATCCGGACCCTGAGTCCACCCTGATATGCGCCGATACGTTCCCCGGAGTGTCAACGGGCCCCCGCCCCCGGGCCCGGTGGGTGCCGATGCCACAATGGGACACGCTTGTGCCTGTATTCACAAGCTGTGACGACCCTCCCACCGAAGGTGCCCTCGTGGACATCAAGACCGCTACCGCCCTGCACCGGCTGCGCCTCATCTCGATTCCCGAGGCGCTCTCCTTCCCGGCTCTGATCATTTTCGGCTCGATCCTCAGCCGCGTCTCGGACATCGACTTCCTGATGATGCCGCTCGGCATCCTGCACGGCGTGCTCTTCGTGATCTACGCCGTTCTGCTGCTGGACGTCTGGTCCAAGACCAAGTGGCCGTTCAAGCGTGTCGCGTTCTTCTTCCTCCTGGCGCTGCTGCCGTTCGGCGGGCTGTACGGCGACAAGATCCTCAAGCGCTACGAGGCCGACGGGGTCATCGCCGCCCGCGCCCGCCGGGAAGGCGTGGTCAGCGCATGATCGTCGCCTTCTCCGTCAGCCCGCTGGGGGTCGGCGAGGACGTCGGCGAGTACGTCGCCGACGCCGTCCGGGTCGTCCGCGAGTCGGGGCTGCCCAACCGCACGGACGCCATGTTCACCTCCATCGAGGGTGAGTGGGACGAGGTCATGGACGTCGTCAAGCGCGCCGTCGCGGCCGTCGAGGCCCGTGCCGGACGCGTCTCCCTCGTGCTGAAGGCCGATATCCGGCCCGGTGTGACCGACGGTCTGACCTCCAAGGTCGAGACGGTCGAGCGGTACCTCGCCGGCTGACATCCCTCCGCACCACCCGAAGACCCCCCTCGCCGCACGGCGAGGGGGGTCTCCGTCACCCGGGGTGCGTTCCCGTTCCGGGCTCCACCGCCAGCGCGATCCCGAGCGGCGTCCGCTCGTACAGCACCTGGTGCCCGTACCGCCGCGAGGTCAGCAGCCCCGCCGCCCGCAGCACCGACAGATGTTCCGACACGGAGGACGGCGCGAGGCCGAGCCGGTGGGCGAGGGCGCTCGTTCCCGCCGGTTCGTCGAGCATGCACAGGAGATCGGCCCGCGCCCGCCCGAGCAGCCGTGCGAGCGTCTGCGGCGTACGGTCGGCGGGTTCCGTCCACAGGCCACCGATCCCGCGCGCCGGATAGATCACCGCGGGCTGGTAGGGCGGCTCGTACCCGCTGACCACATCCGGCCAGGCGAAGACGCTCGGCATCAGGACGAGACCCTGCCCACCGAGCACCCGGGAGTGCCGGCCCCGCATCCCGACGAGCGTGAGCGTCGAGTCCGCCCAGCTCAGCTGGGGACTCAACTCGCCGAGCAGCCGTGCGAAGCCGACCGCGGCGAGCCGACGCGAGTGGTACGCGATGTCCGCCTCCAGCAGTGCGCGCAGCCGCGGCCAGTCCGGCTCGACCAGGACCCGCCACGCCCGTTCCAGAAGCGCGGACAGCTCCCGCTGCGCGCGGGAGGGGTCGTCGAGCATGGCCCGCCCGGCGGGGGAGTCCAGCGCCCCGGGCACACACGCGAGTGTCAGCGCCAGATCCTCACGGACGAGCTCCGGGGCGATGGCGCGTACCCCGGCGATCTCCTCCTCGAACGAGGCATGGGGTCCGAGCGGCGGCGGGGAAAGAAAGTCCGGATTGTGTCCGCTCTCCGGCATCAGCGACCAGAGCGGCCCGAGATCGAGCCCGGCTGCGGCGCTCCGGATGCGCCGCAGCCACGGCTCGTGGTAGCCGTGGTTCCCGGGGCGCAGAAGGGTGCGTACCGCCTGTTGCGTCTCCCAGAGCGGGGAGAGGGCGAACCTGCAGCGCAGCAGATCGCTCTCGTCGAAATGCAGATGGAACGGCATCGGCGCACCTCGCGAAGATTCGGTGTCAGCCGAAAGTTTATGGAATGCGGGGCACGCTCCTCCACGCTGCGTACATGCCGAGCAACAGCCCCGCCCCGGCGGGCGGCCCCCGCGATGCGGTGGACCCCCCGAGCGGCCCGACGGGCCCATCACCCCAGGCACCGTCAGCCGCATGCCGCACAGCGAAGGTCGACCCCACGGGAGCGGCGCCGTCCCCGGCCCCGTCCCCGGAGCGCGCCGACCCCATTGACCCGAACACGTCGCCCGCGCTCCGGGCCCCGGCTTCCGTCCCGGACCCCGGCACACCCCGCGGCTACCGCGCCGTCTTCGCCGTACGGGAGTTCCGTGCCGTCTTCGCCGCACACCTGCTCTCCCTCCTCGGCGTCGTCGTCAGCGAGCTCGCCCTCACCGTCCTCGTCTACGACCTCACCGGCTCGCCCCTGCTCAGCGCCCTCACCTTCGCGCTCGGCTTCCTCCCGTACCTCGTCGGCGGCACGCTCTTCGCCGGGGTCGCCGACCGCTACCCCGCCCGCCGGGTCCTGGTCGCCTGCGATCTGATCTGCGCGGGCTGTGTCGCCGTCATGGTGCTGCCCGGCACCCCCGTCGGCGGGCTCCTCGCGCTGCGCTGTCTCGTCGCCTCCGTGTCGCCCGTCTTCACGGGGACGCGTATGGCCGCGCTCACCGACATCCTCGGCGAGGGCGACCTCTATGTACTGGGCCGCTCCCTGCTGCGGATCGTCTCGCAGAGCGCACTGCTGATCGGCTTCGGGGTGGGCGGTGTGCTGCTCGCCGCGGTCTCCGCGCGCGGGGCGATCACGATCACCGTCGGGACCTTCCTCTGCTCGGCGGCGCTGCTCCGCTTCGGCACCCGCAACCGGCCCGCCCGGAGCGGCCGTGACGGAGGCGGCGCCCTGCTCAAGGACTCGCTCGCCGGAGCCCGTACCGTCCTCGCCGACCGCAGGATCCGCGCGCTGATGCTGCTCTTCTGGCTGCCGGCGATGTTCGTCGTGGCACCGGAGGCGCTCGCCGCACCGTACGCGGACGAGATCGGTGTCGGCCCGGCCGCGCTCGGACTCCTCATGTGCGCGATGCCGGTCGGTCACATCGGTGCCGAGCTGTACGCAGGCGCCGTGCTCGCCCCGCGCCTGCGCTCCAGGATCGTGCTGCCGGTCGCCGCCGCCGGGCTGCTGCCCCTCGTGCTGTACGGGTTCCGTCCCGGCATGGTTCTGAGCGTCGTCGCGCTCGTGCTGGCCGGGGTGGGGGCGGCGTACGTCATCGGCCTCGACCAGTGGTTCGTCGACGCCGTCCCGGAGGAACTGCGGGGCCGGGCCATGACCCTGCTCACCGCCGGGCTGATGACGGTCCAGGGCATCGGCATGGCACTCGCCGGGCTCGCCGCCGAATTCGTCCCCGTGCATCAGGTGGTCTCCGGGGCCGCTGTGATCGGTACGGTGTGCACGCTCGTCCTCGTCCGCGAGGTCAGGAGCACGGAACCTGTGTGCGGTCCTCGGACCGAAGTTCGAGACGGGGCTGACCGGCATATGACCAGTGGGTAAGGTCGATGCCGTGCCGAAGCCGCTCAGTCTCCCGTTCGACCCCATCGCCCGCGCCGACGAACTCTGGCAGCAGCGCTGGGGTCCTGTCCCCTCGATGGGGGCGATCACCTCGATCATGCGTGCGCAGCAGATCCTGCTCGCCGAGGTCGACGCGGTCGTCAAACCGTACGGGCTGACTTTCGCGCGGTACGAGGCGCTGGTGCTGCTCACCTTCTCCAAGGAGGGTGAGCTGCCGATGTCCAAGATCGGCGAGCGGCTGATGGTCCACCCCACCTCCGTCACGAACACCGTGGACCGGCTGGTCAGGTCCGGTCTGGTCGACAAGCGCCCCAATCCGAACGACGGCCGCGGCACCCTCGCCTCGATCACCGACAAGGGCCGCGAGGTCGTCGAGGAGGCCACCCGGGACCTGGTGGACATGGAGTTCGGGCTCGGGGTGTACGACGCCGAGGAGTGCGCGGAGATCTTCGCACTGTTGCGCCCATTGCGGATCGCGGCCAAGGACTTCGAGGAGAAGTAGAGCCGCGCGCGACCCGGCCCGCTGCAAGATCGCCCCCGGTGCCCGGTTACGCTCGACGTCATGAAACGCAGCGTGCTGACCCGGTACCGGGTGATGGCCTACGTCACCGCCGTCATGTTGCTGGTGCTCTGCACCTGCATGGTCTTCAAGTACGGCTTCGACACCGGTGCGGGGCTGACGCTCGTCGTCTCCCAGATCCACGGTGTGCTGTACATCATCTATCTGATCTTCGCCTTCGACCTGGGCTCCAAGGCGAAGTGGCCGCTCGGAAAGCTCCTCTGGGTGCTGATCTCCGGCACGATCCCGACGGCCGCGTTCTTCGTCGAGCGCAAGGTCGTCCAGGAGGTCGAGCCGCTGATCGCGGACGGCTCCCCGGTGACAGCCAAAGTCTGACCCGAACCGCCCCGTGCAAAGCACCGGGCGGTTTGTCATCGACATTTACTAGGACGTCCTAGTAAATTGGGGTGCATGGACGCTGACGCGATCGAGGAAGGCCGCCGACGCTGGCAGGCCCGTTACGACAAGGCCCGCAAGCGTGACGCGGACTTCACCACCCTCTCCGGGGACCCGGTGGAGCCCGCGTACGGGCCCCGCCCCGGGGACACGTACGAGGGGTTCGAGCGGATCGGCTGGCCCGGTGAGTACCCCTTCACCCGGGGTCTCTACCCGACCGGCTACCGCGGCCGCACCTGGACCATCCGCCAGTTCGCCGGCTTCGGCAACGCCGAGCAGACCAATGAGCGGTACAAGATGATCCTCGCCGCGGGCGGCGGCGGGCTCAGTGTCGCCTTCGACATGCCGACGCTGATGGGCCGCGACTCCGACGAGCCGCGCTCGCTCGGCGAGGTCGGGCACTGCGGTGTCGCCATCGACTCCGCCGCCGACATGGAGGTCCTCTTCAAGGACATCCCGCTCGGCGACGTCACGACATCCATGACGATCAGCGGACCGGCCGTCCCCGTCTTCTGCATGTACCTGGTCGCCGCCGAGCGCCAGGGCGTCGACCCGGGGGTGCTCAACGGCACGCTCCAGACCGACATCTTCAAGGAGTACATCGCACAGAAGGAGTGGCTCTTCCAGCCCGAGCCCCATCTGCGCCTCATCGGCGACCTCATGGAGCACTGCGCGCGCGACATCCCCGCGTACAAGCCGCTCTCGGTCTCCGGCTACCACATCCGCGAGGCCGGGGCGACGGCCGCGCAGGAGCTCGCCTACACCCTCGCCGACGGCTTCGGCTACGTGGAACTCGGCCTCTCCCGGGGGCTCGACGTCGACACCTTCGCCCCCGGTCTCTCCTTCTTCTTCGACGCGCACCTCGACTTCTTCGAGGAGATCGCCAAGTTCCGCGCCGCCCGCCGGATCTGGGCCCGCTGGATGAAGGAGGTGTACGGGGCGAAGACCGACAAGGCGCAGTGGCTCCGCTTCCACACCCAGACCGCCGGGGTCTCCCTGACCGCCCAGCAGCCGTACAACAACGTCGTGCGGACCGCGGTCGAGGCGCTCTCCGCCGTCCTCGGCGGCACCAACTCGCTGCACACCAACGCCCTCGACGAGACCCTCGCGCTCCCGTCCGAGCAGGCGGCGGAGATCGCCCTGCGCACCCAGCAGGTGCTGATGGAGGAGACCGGCATCGCCAACGTCGCCGACCCGCTGGGCGGTTCGTGGTACGTCGAGCAGCTGACCGACCGGATCGAGGCCGACGCCGAGAAGATCTTCGACCGGATCAAGGAGCGCGGCACCAGGGCGCACCCGGACGGACAGCACCCCATCGGGCCCATGACCTCCGGCATCCTGCGCGGCATCGAGGACGGCTGGTTCACCGGCGAGATCGCCGAATCCGCGTTCCGGTACCAGCAGTCGCTGGAGAAGGGCGACAAGCGCGTCGTCGGCGTCAACGTCCACCACGGCTCGGTCACCGGCGATCTGGAGATCCTGCGGGTCAGCCACGAGGTCGAGCGCGAGCAGGTCCGCGAGCTCGCCGTCCGTAAGGCCGCCCGCGACGACGCCCGGGTCCGCGCCTCGCTGGACGCGATGCTGGCCGCCGCCCGCGACGGATCGAACATGATCGGACCGATGCTGGACGCCGTCAGGGCCGAGGCGACGCTCGGTGAGATCTGCGGGGTCCTGCGGGACGAGTGGGGCACGTACACCGAGCCGCCCGGCTTCTGAGGGCCTCCGGGGCCGCCCGCTACGTGGCGGCTGCCGCGCCCAGCCCCGCAAGCAGCAGAACGGTGAAGCGCCGGGCCCAGTCCTCGTCGACGGGCTCGGCGCTCACCAGCGTCCGGTGCACGACCGCACCGGCGATCACATCGAAGATCAGGTCGGCGGTCGAGGCCGCCGACGCCTCGTCCGGTTCGACGGGCAGCTCGCCGCGCTGCTGCGCCCGTTGCCGTCCCAGCAGAACGAGCCGCTTCTGCCGGTCCACGATCGAATCGCGGATCCGGGCCCGCAGCGCGTCGTCGCGGGTCGACTCGGCGACCACGGCCATCAGCGCCGTCCTGGTCTCCGGGCGGTCCAGCAGCGCCGCGAACTGCAGTACCACGCCCTGCACATCGGCCGACAGGCTGCCCAGGTCCGGCAGTTCCAGTTCGTCGAAGAGGACCGCGACGGCGTCCACGACCAGTTCGTTCTTGCCCGCCCAGCGCCGGTAGAGCGTCGTCTTGGCGACCCCGGCGCGCGTCGCCACATCGCCCATCGTCAGCTTCGACCAGCCGAGGTCGACCAGGGACGCGCGGCAGGCCTCCAGGATCGCCTCATCGGCCGCAGCGCTGCGCGGTCGTCCCGTTCGTGGGGGTTTGGGGTGGCCGTGGCTCAGCATGCCGTGACCATACCCGCCGGTAAGGAGGACCGGCCGGTCGCGTTCGCCGTGAGACAGATCACCGGACACTCCTGTGTGCGAGGGGGTCGGGACAGTTACGCTACGGGTCGTAGCGTAAGGACGACGGCCAGGCCGTTGTCACGCCACGAGCGAACGACAGCCACATGCGCCGGGTGGGGACCCGGCACCGAAAACAGGCCCTTCGAGGGTCATTGGACCGTGGAGGTCCGCGCGTCCCGCACGCCGGCGGGTACCACGGACGGATGCGGTTCCCGGATCGCTTTCCGGAACAGCGTGCCGAGGGGGGAGGATGTACGTATGCAGCCTAGGAACATGTCCATGAGCGGCGTCGTCGACCTCGCCGCGGTGAAGGCGGCCGGCGAGGCCAAGGTGAAGGCGGAGCAGGCCCGTGCCGAGGCCGCCCGGCAGGGTGGCGGCGGTGCCGTCCACCCGTCCTCTCTGGTGATCGATGTCGATGAGGCGGGCTTCGAGCGCGATGTCCTCCAGCGCTCCGTCGAGGTTCCCGTCGTCATCGACTTCTGGGCCGAGTGGTGCGAGCCGTGCAAGCAGCTGGGCCCGCTCCTGGAGCGCCTGGCCCACGAGTACAACGGCCGCTTCGTGCTGGCCAAGGTCGATGTCGACGCCAACCAGATGCTGATGCAGCAGTTCGGCATCCAGGGCATCCCGGCGGTCTTCGCCGTCGTTGCCGGGCAGGCCCTCCCGCTCTTCCAGGGCGCGGCCCCCGAGACCCAGATCCGGCAGACGCTGGACCAGCTGATCCAGGTCGGCGAGGAGCGGTTCGGGCTCACCGGGATCGCGGTCGACCAGGAGGACGCCGGGCAGGCTCCGGCCGAGGTGCCCGCGGGACCGTACGACGCACTGCTCGAAGCGGCCGTACGGGCGCTGGACGCCAATGACTTCGGCGGCGCCGTCCAGGCGTACAAGAACGTGCTCGCCGACGACCCGACCAACACCGAGGCCAAGCTCGGCCTCGCCCAGGCCGAACTGCTCGGCCGGGTGCAGGACATGGACCCGCAGCAGGTCCGCAACGACGCCGCCGAGAAGCCGGCCGATGTGGCGGCGCAGATCGCCGCCGCCGATCTGGACCTGGTCGGCGGTCATGTCGAGGATGCCTTCGGGCGCCTCGTCGAGACCGTGCGCCGGAATTTCGGTGAGGGCCGGGACGTGGCGCGGCTGCGGCTGCTGGAGCTGTTCGACGTGATCGGCCCCGACGATCCACGTGTCGTCGCGGCCCGCACGGCGCTGGCGCGCGTCTTGTTCTGATGTGACAACAAGGCCGTGGCGTCCCGTGGGCGTCACGGTCGTTTTCGCGATCCGGCGACAACAGTCGCCCTCGCTTTACCAAATCTTGATAAAAGCACGGGCTGTTACTGCCAGTAAATCGTGCGTGCGGTTCTGTCCGCTTAAGAACCCCAATTCTCCCTTTCCTCCTTGCGGGGGGTGCCACCCTGTGTGGCCGGGTGGCGCCGCCCTGTCGTGCCTTGGTTATCGGGCCGTTACTAGCGAGTAACGAACCCCCTTGTGTCGCGGGCGCTAATGCACCACGATCGGCCACGCTCGGTCCAATGACGCCAGCCCGACCGCCAGTCGGCGCGGCGCCCGATTTGGGTCCCCACCGAGTGGGTCGGCGGCAGTGGCGCCGACCGCGGACAGGGGGGTTCCTGCCGTCCGGCAGGGCCTGTCCGAACAGGTTGCGCGAACGCGTGGCCAGTGGTTGTCGCTCGGGGGTGATCGCCAGTGATTCGGACGCGGTTCACGCCTCCGGTTCCGGCGCTCTCCTTTCCGAGGACGTAGCACTTCTCCCATCCCAGGACGGGCCCCCGGCCCGGACCGGAGATGTACGTCCGAGAAGGAGGAAAATTTATGAGTTCCCAGGTTCGTGGCGGCACCAGATGGAAGCGCTTCGCTCTGGTCATGGTGCCGAGCGTCGTCGCGACCGCCGCGGTGGGCGTCGGCCTCGCCCAGGGCGCCCTCGCGGCGTCGTTCAGCGTGTCCGGCCAGAGCTTCAAGGTGCACGCGGACAAGCTCGTCGGCCACGACTTCGTCCAGTACGGCAGCGTGGCCACCGGCACCGACCCCGGGGCCAAGGACGGGGCGCACGCCGTGGCCGTGTCCGGCTTCAGTGACGCCACGATCACCAACATGTGCCAGTCGGTGGTCACTCCGAACCTTCCGTTCGGCCTCGGCACTGTCACGCTGCAGCTGAACGCGGGTACGGACCCGAAGAAGCCGGTCAAGGCGACCAACCTGTACCTGGACGTCGCCGAGCTCGACGCCGACGCGTACTTCGAGAACATCGACATCGGTGTGGCCGCCGGCTCCGTCGGCAAGCCCGGCATTCAGTCCGGCACCGAGAAGGCCGTCAACCCGAATGGCTTCGCGCAGCGCGCCAGGACGGCCGTGCTGACTGACGTGAAGCAGAAGGCGTGGGCGACCACTGCCGGCACCTTCAAGCTCAGCAACCTGAGCCTGCGGCTGCACAGCGGCACCAAGGAGTGCTACTAGCACCCGCTCGGGTGGCCGGAGCCCCCGAGGGTCTCCGGCCACCCACCTTTTCTCTTCTCACAGCAGTACCGGTTCCAGGGAGCTGTTTTCCATGAGCCCCGAGTCCACAGGGCAGAACGAGCACTACCTCCGCGTCTTCTGGCGAGGATTCCGCACCTGGCGGGGTAACCGGCCGTTCTGGGCGGGCCTGTTCACTATGGTGGGTGGTCTACCCATCGCGTACTTCCCGTACGCCAACATGCACCTCGGCAACATCACGCTGGCGATGTCCACGACCGCCGGTGCGGGATCGCTGATCATCGGGATCCTGCTGATCACGCTGGGCCTCACGATGTGGTTCCACCACATCGTGAGAGTGTTCGCCGGAGTCGCCGCGATCCTGCTAGCGCTGATCTCCATACCGGTTGCCAACATCGGCGGGTTCCTGATCGGCTTCCTGTTCTCCCTGCTCGGTGGAGCGCTCTCCATCTCCTGGGCGCCGGGTACGCTCGCCGCCGAGCAGCCGGCCAAGCACACGGCCGGACGTTCGCCCCAGGGCCCGGAAGCTCCCGAGGGTTTGGTGCCCGACGGCACGGAACAGCAGCACGACGCCGGACCGGCGTACAGCCCCGGTCCCGCTCCGTGGGGCGACGACAGCACGAACGGCAACGTTGAAGTCAACGGCGGGAGGAACAGTGCGGGGTGACGAGACGCAGCTGAACTCGACCGGAGGCGAGGACTTCCGGGTGAGAAGCGGGCCGCGCCACGCGGCCCCCAGAAAATCGCTGCTGACGAAGCTTCACATACCCGCGGGCAAGGCCTTCGCGCTCGCCGCGATGCCGACGGCGGTCTTTGTCGGGATGGGACTCACCCCGAAGCTTGCCCTGGCCGACGACGCGACGGACATCCCCTTCGCGGCGGGCCCCTGCGTGACCCGATCCGACGAGCCGACCGAGTCGCCGGAGCCATCGGCGTCGGCCTCGGAGACGAAGACCCCGTCCCCGTCGGCCAGTGAGACCAGCGGTGACACCGGCGGCGGTTCGGACGAGGCGACCACGAAGCCCTCGGCGACCGAATCGGCGAGCGACGCGGCGAAGAAGCAGAGCGACGCGGCTCCCGCAAAGACGCCGAGCGCCTCCCCCTCGCCCACGGCGACGAACAACCCGCTCGACCCGTTGGGCGTCGGCGACGCTCTCAAGGACCTCCTCGACGGATCGCACGCGGAGACGGCCAGTCCGTCCCCGAGCGCCACCACCGCGTCCCCCGAGCCGTCGGACACCGCGACCAAGTCCACCGACAAGGTCACGGACGTCGTGAAGGGCACGGTCGACAAGACCGCCGAGGCCATCCGTGACGCGGCGGACAAGGCAGGCACGTCGGTCGAGGAGCTCGACGACAGCGTCAAGGGGCTCGACGCCAAGAAGGACGAGGACATCCCGGACGGCGCCAAGGAGCGCTTCCCGTGTCCGACCGCCGACCCCGAGGCACTGGCCGCGGCGGACCTGGAAACGGGCGTCCCGCTGCTCCCGACCGACCCGTGGATCCTGGACAGCTCGCTGCTCACCCTCAACGGGCTCGACTACAAGGGCATCGTCGAGGTGAAGACGCAGGACGGCACCATCAAGAAGGTGCTGAAGTTCACCGCGAGCTCCGTCGACATCAAGGACCTCCACCAGCTGACGGTCGGCCCGAACGGCACCACGGCCCATGTCCAGGCGAGCAAGGGCTCCACGTCCACCATCCGCAACGGCACGGTGACGATGTACACGGAGGAGCTGAAGGGCAACCTCTTCGGCCTGATCCCGGTCACATTCAGCCCCCAGACGCCGCCGCCGGTGAACGTGCCCTTCGCCTTCTTCACCAACGTCAAGGTGACCCAGGCAGGCCAGTTCGGCGGCTCGCTCACGGTGCCCGGGCTGCACAACTACTTCACCGGCGGCAACAGCTAGGACAGGACCCGGACCCGTCAGGGAGCCGCACAGGACTGTGGCCCGCACCCCCTTCGAAGGGGGTGCGGGCCACAGCCGTATGCCGGTGCGGTCGGCTCGTCAGCCGCGGTCGCTGCCGCCCACGTGGTGCACCCGGACCATGTTGGTGGTGCCGGGGACGCCGGGGGGCGAACCGGCCGTGATGACCATCGTGTCACCGGCGTTGTAGCGGCTCAGCTTCAGCAGCTCCGCGTCGACCAGGTCCACCATGGCGTCGGTGTTGTCCACGTGCGGCACGACGTGGGCCTCGACGCCCCAGCTCAGGGCGAGTTGGTTCCGGGTGGACTCGTCGGTGGTGAAGGCCAGGATCGGCTGCGCGGCGCGGTAGCGGGAGAGCCGGCGGGCCGTGTCACCGGACTTGGTGAAGGCGACCAGAGCCTTGCCGTTCAGGAAGTCCGCGATCTCGCAGGCCGCGCGGGCCACCGAACCGCCCTGGGTACGGGGCTTCTTGCCCGGGACCAGCGGCTGCAGGCCCTTGGAGAGCAGCTCCTCCTCGGCGGCGACGACGATCTTCGACATCGTCTTGACCGTCTCGATCGGGTACGCGCCCACGCTGGACTCGGCGGACAGCATGACCGCGTCGGCCCCGTCCAGGATCGCGTTGGCGACGTCGGACGCCTCGGCGCGGGTCGGCCGCGAGTTGGTGATCATCGACTCCATCATCTGGGTCGCCACGATCACCGGCTTGGCGTTCCGCCGGCAGAGCTCCACGAGGCGCTTCTGCACCATCGGGACCTTCTCCAGGGGGTACTCGACGGCCAGGTCGCCACGGGCGACCATCACACCGTCGAACGCCATGACGACGCCCTCCATGTGCTCGACGGCCTGCGGCTTCTCGACCTTGGCGATGACGGGGACCCGGCGGCCCTCCTCGTCCATGATCTTGTGGACGTCCTTGACGTCGTCGGCGTCGCGCACGAAGGAGAGGGCGACCAGGTCGCAGCCCATCCGCAGGGCGAAGCGGAGGTCCTCGACGTCCTTCTCGGACAGGGCAGGGACGTTGACCGCCGCACCCGGCAGGTTGATCCCCTTGTGGTCGGAGATCACCCCGCCCTCGATGACGATGGTCTTGACCCGGGAACCCTCGACCTCGACGACCTTCAGCTCGACGTTGCCGTCGTTGATCAGGATCGGGTCGCCCTTGTCGACGTCGCCCGGCAGCCCCTTGTAGGTCGTACCGCAGATCGACTTGTCACCGGGGACGTCCTCGGTGGTGATGGTGAACTCGTCCCCGCGGACCAGTTCGACGGGGCCCTCGGCGAACTTCGCCAGGCGGATCTTCGGGCCCTGGAGGTCGGCGAGTACGCCGACCGCCCGGCCGGTCTCGGCGGCGGCCCGGCGGACACGGTCGTAACGGCCCTGGTGTTCCTCGTGGGAGCCGTGGCTGAAGTTGAATCGGGCCACGCTCATGCCGGCCTCGATCAGAGCGACGAGCTGCTCGTGGGAGTCGACGGCGGGACCGAGGGTGCAGACGATTTTGGAACGGCGCATGAGGCGGATCCTATCGGTTTGTTTCACTGCGGAATATTCCGGCTGGTGGAAGATACAAAGGGGCGCGGGGGTGCTCAGTTGTCGACCTGTCCGAGCGGTTCGGCCTGCCCGGGCTGCGCGGTCCGTCCGAGCCTCTCGACCAGCGCAAAGGTCTGGCCGGCGATCTCCAGCTCCTCGTCCGTCGGCACCACGGCGACCGCGACCCGCGCGTAGTCCGGTGAGATCAGCCTCGGTTCACCGGACCGTACGGCGTTGAGACCGGCGTCCACCGCGAGGCCGAACTCTTCGAGACCGGCGATCGCAGCCTCCCGTACGGGCGCCGAGTTCTCCCCGACCCCCGCCGTGAACACCACGGCATCCACCCGCCCGAGGACCGCCGAATAGGCGCCGATGTACTTCTTCAGCCGGTGCACATAGATGTCGAACGCCAGCGCCGCCCGCTCGTCGCCCTCGTCGATCCGGCGCCGGATCTCCCGCATGTCGTTGTCCCCGCAGAGCCCGACCAGACCGCTCCTCTTGTTGAGCAGGACATCGATCTCGTCGATCGACATCCCCGCCACCCGCTTCAGATGGAAGGTGACCGCCGGGTCGATGTCCCCGGACCGGGTCCCCATCACCAGCCCCTCCAGCGGGGTCAGTCCCATCGACGTCTCCACGCACCGGCCGCCCGCCACCGCCGACGCCGAGGCGCCGTTGCCCAGGTGCAGCACGATGACATTGACCTCCTCGGGGGTGCGCCCCAGCAGCTCGGCGGCCTTGCGGGAGACGTACGCGTGCGAGGTGCCGTGGAAGCCGTAGCGGCGGATGCGGTGGGCGTCCGCGGTCTCCACGTCGATCGCGTAGCGCGCGGCGGACTCCGGCATCGTGGTGTGGAACGCGGTGTCGAAGACGGCGACCTGGGGCAGGTCGGGGCGGAGCGCCTGTGCGGTACGGATCCCGATGATGTTCGCCGGGTTGTGCAGCGGCGCCACCGGGACGAGCCGTTCGATCTCCGCCAGCACCTCGTCGGTGATCACGGTCGGCTCGGTGAAACGCAGGCCGCCGTGCACCACCCGGTGGCCGATCGAGGCCAGCTCGGGAGAGTCCAGCCCCAGCCCGTCCGCGGCCAGCTCCTCGGCCGCCGCCTTCAGCGCCGCCTCGTGGTCGGCGATCCTGCCCGTGCGCTCGCGTGTCGCGGCGCCGCCGGTCAGCGGGGTGTGCACCAGACGGGAGGTTTCCTCGCCGATCCGCTCGACCAGGCCGATCGCGAGCCGGGAGCGGTCCTCCATGTCGAGGAGCTGGTACTTCACCGATGAGGAGCCGGAGTTGAGGACGAGGACGCGACGGGCCTGCACGGCGGCGGAACCTTCCTTCGTGGGGGTGGTCATGCGGATCACTCCTCGCCCTGCGCCTGGATCGCCGTGATCGCCACGGTATTGACGATGTCCTGGACGAGCGCACCGCGGGAGAGGTCGTTGACGGGCTTGCGCAGGCCCTGGAGCACCGGGCCGACGGCCACCGCGCCGGCCGAGCGCTGCACGGCCTTGTAGGTGTTGTTGCCGGTGTTCAGGTCCGGGAAGATCAGCACGGTCGCCTGCCCCGCCACCTCCGACCCGGGCAGCTTGGTCGCGGCGACGCTCGGCTCCACCGCCGCGTCGTACTGGATCGGACCCTCGATCCTGAGATCCGGCCGGCTCGCGCGCACCAGGTCCGTCGCCTGCCGCACCTTGTCGACATCGGCGCCCGTGCCCGAGGTGCCCGTCGAGTACGAGAGCATCGCGATCCGCGGCTCGACACCGAAGCGGGCGGCGGTGACGGCGGACTGGACGGCGATGTCCGCGAGCTGCTCCGCGTCCGGGTCCGGGTTGACCGCACAGTCCCCGTACACCAGGACCTTGTCCGAGAGGCACATGAAGAAGACCGAGGAGACGATCGACGCGTCCGGCTTCGTCTTGATGATCTCGAAGGCCGGGCGGATCGTCGCGGCGGTGGAGTGCACGGCCCCGGAGACCATGCCGTCGGCCAGGCCCTCCTGGACCATCAGCGTGCCGAAGTAGTTCACGTCCGAGACGACGTCGTACGCCAGCTCCACCGTGACCCCGCGGTGCGCCCGCAGCTGTGCGTACCGCTCCGCGAACGCCTGACGCAGCTCCGAGGTCTGCGGGTCGATCAGCTGCGTATCGGCGAGGTCGATGCCGAGGTCGGCGGCCTTCTTGCGGATGATGTCGAGGTCGCCGAGCAGGGTGAGCTCGCAGACGTCGCGGCGCAGCAGCACATCGGCGGCGCGCAGCACCCGCTCCTCGGTGCCCTCCGGCAGCACCACGCGGCGCCGGTCCGCGCGGGCCTGTTCCAGCAGCTCGTGCTCGAACATCATCGGCGTGACGCGGCCGCTGCGGGCCACCGAGATCCGCTCCAGCAGGGCGCCGGTGTCGACGTGGCGCTCGAAGAGGCCCAGTGCGGTCTCTGCCTTGCGGGGCGTCGCCGCGTTCAACTTTCCCTCCAGCGCGAAGAGTTCGCCCGCGGTGGGGAAGGATCCGCCGGCCACCGACACGACCGGGGTGCCCGGTGCGAGACGTGCGGCCAGCTTGAGTATCTCCTCGCCGGGGCGCTCGTTCAGGGTCAGCAGCACACCCGCGATGGGCGGGGTTCCGGCGCTGTGCGCCGCCAGCGAGCCGACCACCAGGTCCGCCCGGTCCCCGGGCGTGACCACGAGACAGCCCGGCGTCAGTGCGTTCAGCAGATTCGGCAGCATCGCCCCGCCGAAGACGAAGTCCAGCGCGTCCCTGGCCAGCCCCGCGTCGTCGCCGAGCAGAACCGTTCCGCCGAGCGCCGTGGTGATCTGGGCGACCGTCGGCGCGGAGAGCGCCGCGTCGTCCGGCAGCACCGAACAGGGGACGGGCAGCCGCGCCGCCAGCCGCTCGGCGATGACCTCGCGGTCCTCCGCCGCCACCCGGTTCACCACCATCGCAAGGACGTCGCAGCCCAGCCCGGCGTACGCCCGGTAGGCGTTCCTCGTCTCGGCCCGCACGGACTCCGCGTCCTGCCCCTTCCCGCCGACCACGGCGATCACCGAGGCGCCGAACTCGTTGGCCAGCCGGGCATTGAGCGCCAGCTCGTCGGGGAGTTGGGTGGCCGCGAAGTCCGTGCCGAGGACCAGCACCACCTCGTACGAGCGGGCCACCTGATGGAAGCGGTCGACGAGCCGCGAGACCAGTTCGTCGGTACCCTTCTCCGCCTGTAGCGCGGACGCCTCCGCGTAGTCCAGGCCGTAGACCGTCGACGGGTCCTGGGAGAGCCGGTAGCGGGCCCGCAGCAGCTCGAACAGCCGGTCGGGGCCGTCATGGACCAGCGGCCGGAACACCCCGACCCGGTCCACCTGACGCGTCAGGAGCTCCATGACTCCCAGATCGACGACCTGACGGCCGTCTCCCCGGTCGATTCCTGTCACGTACACGCTGCGCGTCACGCGTGCTCTCCCGTCGTTCTGTCCGGTTGGAGCGATATCGCCCTGTTGACGATACCTGCGGGGGCGGATAAGCCGCCCGCCGGACGAAAGGCCCTGATCGGGTGCGGGAAGAGCCCCGTCGCGCCCGGCACTCCGTCCGGTGCGGTGCCGGTGGAAGAGTCGGTAGCGCGAGGTCCAGACCTGACGTGGGACAATCGTTGTGGCTCACGGTACGGGGGATTCTGTAGTCGCCCCCGGAATGCACGGCACTAGCGAGCAGGAGACACAGCACGATGCGCATCGGAGTTCTCACCGCAGGCGGCGACTGCCCGGGCCTGAACGCAGTGATCCGGTCGGTCGTGCACCGCGCCGTGGTGGGTCATGGTGATGAAGTCATCGGCTTCGAGGACGGGTTCAAGGGACTCCTCGACGGTCACTTCCGGCCCCTCGACCTCAACGCGGTCAGCGGCATCCTCGCCCGCGGCGGCACCATCCTCGGCTCGGCCCGGCTGGAGCGCGACCGGCTCCGCGAAGCGGCCGAGAACTGTGACGAGCTGAGCCGCCGTTACGGCATCGACGCGCTGATCCCGATCGGCGGCGAGGGCACCCTCACCGCGGCCCGGATGCTGTCGGACGCCGGAATGCCCGTCGTCGGCGTCCCGAAGACCATCGACAACGACATCTCGTCCACCGACCGCACCTTCGGCTTCGACACGGCGGTGGGCGTCGCCACCGAAGCCATAGACCGTCTCAAGACCACGGCCGAATCGCACCAGCGGGTCATGGTCGTCGAGGTGATGGGCCGGCACGCGGGCTGGATCGCGCTGGAGTCCGGCATGGCGGGCGGTGCGCACGGCATCTGTCTGCCCGAGCGGCCGTTCGAGGTCGCGGACCTGGTCAAGATGGTCGAGGAACGCTTCGCACGCGGCAAGAAGTTCGCGGTCATCTGCGTGGCCGAGGGCGCGCACCCGGCCGAGGGCTCGATGCCGTACGCCAAGGGCGAGATCGACCAGTACGGCCACGAGCGCTTCCAGGGCATCGGCAACCGGCTCGCGGTCGAGTTGGAGACCAGGCTCGGCAAGGAGGCCAGGCCGGTCATTCTCGGCCACGTCCAGCGCGGCGGCACGCCGACCGCGTACGACCGGGTGCTCGCCACCCGCTTCGGCTGGCACGCGGTCGAGGCGGCGCACCGGGGCGACTTCGGCCGGATGACGGCGCTGCGCGGCAACGACATCACGATGGTCCCGCTCGCGGACGCGATCACGCAGCTGAAGACGGTACCGAAGGACCGGATGTACGAGGCGGAGTCGGTGTTCTGACCGGTTCCGGGCACCGGACGGGCCGACGACGTCCGGCCCGTCCGGTGTTCGAGGGCGCGGAGGCTGCCCCGTGGGGCCGCTTTCTTTCGGATCAGGCCGGATCGGGGCGCGTGCCGGACCCCGCGGGCCCGGCACGAACCGAAAGACAGGCCCTACACCCCCGCCGTCTCCCAGAACCGCTCCACGATCCCGTCCAGGAACGCCCGCCCGGCCTCCCCGTCGGACCCCACCCGCTCCGCGCCCCCCGTGCTCCAGCTCAGCGTCGACACCATCAGCGCCTGGTAGTCCCCGTGCAGCCGCTCCAGCACGTCCTGCAGCCGCCGCCGCTCCAGCGGCACCAGCTTCGCGACCGGCCGGGTGTACGCCTGCCAGCGCGTCGTCACCGCACTGCGCAGCAGCTCCGCCAGCTCCTCGTAGCGCCCCGTCGCCGTCACGAAGCCGGCCGCCGACAGCCCCAGCGCCTCGCTGAGCGCCGCGGACTGCCGCTCGTTGCCGCGCCAGTGCCCCGACTCCTCCATCCGCAGATAGGCGGAGACCGCCAGCCCCACCAGCCGCGCGAGCTCGTCCGCGGCCAGGCCCTGGGCCACCCGGTGCTCCCGCAGGGAGCGGGCGGCGGTCAGCAGGTCGCCCGGCGCGCACCACAGGACTCCGGCCAGCGCCGTGAGTTCGTACTCGCTGGGCAGCGCGAGACCGCGCTCCCAGGCGGCGACGGTGTCCGCGCTGATCCGGAGTCCGTACTGGGCGGCGAGACCGTACGCGACATGGCCGGGCGCCATCCCCAGGGCCTCGCGCAGTCGGCGCGCGGCAGGGGCGTTGAAGGGCGGTGTGGGGTGCACGGCCCCACCGTAGGAGTCAGGACACGGCCTGACTACGGTGTGTTCGACCGAGATCACGGCTCGTAGGAACGTCCTAGGTCGTCGGCGTTCCCTGCCCGTGTCCGCTCATGCCTTGGCTGCGCCGCCCAGGGCGAACCCCCCGCCCAGCCGGTGCGAGATCAGGATGTACAGCAGCACCGGCTGTCGCGAAGGCCGGGCTCAACCGCAGCATCGCAGCATCCTGGATGCGGGTTGGGGGCTGTTCCTGGGAATCCTGGCGAACACCATCAGCCTGTGAACGGCAGTTGGGCTGTGGGCAGGAAGAGCGCCGTCCCGTACATCGGGTCGACCGGATCGACCTCTGCGAAGAGTCCATACACCGGCGCTGAGAGGCGTGCGCGGAACGTACGGCGGCAGGAACCGTCAGCGAGTTTCGGCGACCCACCGGTAGTGCAGCTCCGGCCGTCCGATCTGCCCGTACTGGGGGCTGCGAACGGCGCGCCCCGTCGACACCAGGTGCTCCAGATAGCGGCGGGCGGTGATCCGCGAGATGCCCAGCTCCACGCCGGTGGCCGCTGCCGTCACCCCGTCCGGGGAGGCCCGCAGCGCACGCGTCACCGCCTCCAGCGTCGGGCCGCTCAGCCCCTTGGGCAGCCGGACCGGCTGCGGCGCCCGCAGCGCGCCGAGCGCCCGGTCCACCTCGTCCTGCCCGCTCGCCTCACCGGCCGCCCCACGGAACTCGGCGTAGCGGACGAGGCGGTCGCGCAGGGTGGCGAAGGTGAACGGCTTCAGCACGTACTGGACGACACCGAGCGACACCCCCTCCCGGACCACGGTCAGATCACGCGCCGACGTCACGGCGATGACATCCGCCGCGTGGCCGGCGGCGCGCAGTGAGCGCAGCAGCTGCAGACCGTGCCCGTCGGGCAGATACAGATCCAGGAGCAGCAGATCGATGGGGGTACGGTCCAGTGCCCGTACCGCCTCCGCACGCGAATGAGCGACCGCGGCCACGGTGAAGCCGGGGACCCGGCCCACATACAGCTGATGGGCGTCGGCGGCCACGGGATCGTCCTCGACGACCAGCACCTGGATCATGGGGTGGGCTCCTTGGGGGCGTGCGCGGACTCGGACGGCATGGGCGCGGGCGGCAGCGGCAGTCGTACGGTGAACTCCGCACCGCCGTCCGGGCCCCCGCTCAGGGTGACCGTCCCGCCACCCCGGTGCACGGCCTGCTGCACGAGTGCCAGACCGAGCCCGCGACCGGCGCCGTGCGTGGACCAGCCGCGGTGGAACACCTGTGCCGCGTCACCTGGATCGACCCCGGCGCCGGTGTCGGCGACCCGCAGCAGCAACTCGCCGTCATCGGCGAGCGCGGTCACGGTGACCCGGGCACGGACCGGGCGGCCCGCCACACCACCCCGCTGGCCGGGAACGCCTCCGGCGGGGGAGGGGCCCGTCGCCGCCTCGGACGCCGCATCCACCGCGTTGTCGATCAGATTGCCGAGGATCGTCACCAGATCGCGCGACGACAGCGTCTCGGGCAGTGCCCCGTCGTCGATCAGGCTGTCGTCCGCGAGCACCAGCTCTACCCCCCGCTCGTTCGCCTGCGCCGCCTTGCCCAGCAGCAGGGCCGCCAGTACCGGTTCGGCGACGGCGCCGACGACCCGGTCGGTGAGGGCCTGGGCCAGCTCCAGCTCCGCCGTGGCGAAGCCGACCGCCTCCTCCGCCCGGCCGAGCTCGATCAGCGAGACGACCGTGTGCAACCGGTTGGCCGCCTCGTGCGCCTGCGAGCGCAGCGCCTGGGTGAAGCCCCGCTCCGAGTCCAACTCGCCGGACAGCGCCTGAAGTTCCGTGTGGTCGCGCAGGGTCACGACCGTGCCGCGCTGCTCGCCGCCCACCACCGGACGGGTGTTGACCACGATCACCCGGTCCGCCGTCAGATGCAGCTCGTCGACCCGCTCCTCGGAGGCGAGCAGAGCCCCGGTCAGCGGCGGCGGGAGCTCCAGATCGGCGACCCGGCGCCCGACCGCACCCGGGGGCAGCCCGAGCAGCTCCCGGCCCGCGTCGTTGATCAGCGCGATCCTGCGGCGCCCGTCGAGCATCAGCAGCCCCTCGCGCACCGCGTGCAGCGTGGCCTGGTGGTAGTCGTGCATCCGGCTCAGCTCGGCGGCGTTCATGCCGTGCGTGTGGCGCCTCAGCCGGGCGTTGATCACATACGTACCGACGCCGCCGAGCGCGAGCGCCCCGCCCGCCGCCAGCCCCAGCGCACCGAGCTGAGCCCGCACCTGCGAGGAGACCCGTTCGACCGTGATGCCCGCGCTGACCAGACCGGTGATCCTGCCGCCGTCCAGGATCGGGGTGACGACCCGGATCGACGGACCGAGCGTGCCGGTGTACGTCTCCGAGAACGTCTCGCCGCGCAGTGCCCGCGCCGTGTGCCCGAGGAACGTCTCGCCGATCCGGTCGGCGTCGGGGTGCGTCCAGCGGATCCGGTCCGGGCTCATGATCGTGACGAAGGCGATCCCGGTGTCCTTGCGGACCCGCTCCGCGTACGGCTGCAGCACGGCGGACGGGTCCGGGGTGCGGATCGCCTCCCGTACCGACGGGGAATCGGCCACCGCCAGAGCCGCCGCCCGGACCTGCCGGGCCGCGGTCTCCTCCGCCTGTGCGCGGCCGGAGACGTACGCGAAGAAGGCGCATCCGGCCACCACGGCCGCCACCAGCACCACCTGCATGGCGAAGAGCTGACCGGCCAGGCTGCGCGGACGGGTCCGGGGGAGACGCATGGTCACAGTGTGCCTGGCCGAAAACATATGAACGAAATGTACGTAAGGGTGACCGCCATCACAGGGGGCGGGATATTCGCCGAGACCCCCAGGGACGGGGGACCGACCGGGACGAGCCGAGGAGAACCCCGTGGGAGTGCCAGCCGCCAGGCGGGACCGTACGCATTATCTGTATCTCGCCGTGATCGCGGCTGTGGGCCTCGGCATCCTGGTGGGCTTCGTGGCCCCCGGGTTCGCCGTGGAGCTCAAGCCGATCGGTACCGGCTTCGTGAACCTCATCAAGATGATGATCTCGCCGATCATCTTCTGCACCATCGTGCTGGGCGTCGGCTCGGTCCGCAAGGCCGCCAAGATCGGCAAGGTGGGCGGCCTCGCGCTCGGATACTTCCTGGCCATGTCGGTGGTCGCGCTGGCGATCGGCCTGGTCGTCGGCAATGTGCTGCACCCCGGCGACGGCATGCACCTCACGCAGACGGTGAAGGATGTCGGCCACACGGCGGCGAGCGACGCCGCCGAAGGGCCGGTCGACTTCCTGCTCGGCATCATCCCGACCACCTTCGTGTCGGCCTTCACCGGTGGCTCGGTGCTCCAGACCCTGCTGGTCGCGCTGCTCGTCGGTTTCGCGCTGCAGGCCATGGGCACGGCCGGTGAGCCGGTGCTGCGCGGGGTCGAGCACATCCAGAAGCTGGTCTTCCGCGTCCTGTCCATGATCATGTGGGCGGCCCCGGTGGGCGCGTTCGGCGCGATGGCCGCCGTCATCGGCGAGACCGGTGTGGACGCGCTCAAGGCCCTCGCCACGATCATGCTGGGCTTCTACATCACCTGCATCCTGTTCGTGGTCCTGGTGCTCGGCACACTGCTGCGCCTGGTGACCGGGGTGAACCTCTTCCATCTCTTCAAGTACCTGGGCCGCGAGTTCCTGCTGATCCTCTCCACGTCCTCCTCCGAGTCGGCGCTGCCGCGCCTCATCGCGAAGATGGAACACCTGGGTGTCAGCCGCCCGGTCGTCGGCATCACCGTGCCCACCGGGTACTCGTTCAACCTCGACGGCACGATGATCTACCTGACCATGGCGTCGCTGTTCATCGCCGACTCGATGGGTCAGCCGCTGGCGCTGGGCCAGCAGATCTCGCTCCTCCTCTTCATGATGATCGCCTCCAAGGGCGCGGCCGGTGTCTCCGGTTCCGGCATCGCCGTGCTGGCGAGCGGGCTCCAGTCGCACAAGCCCGCGCTGGTCGACGGCGTCGGCCTGATCATCGGCATCGACCGCTTCATGAGCGAGGCCCGCGCCCTCACCAACTTTGCGGGCAACGCCGTCGCCACGCTGCTCATCGGCACATGGACCAAGGAGATCGACAGGGAGCGGGTCGACCAGGTGCTGGCCGGCGCCATCCCGTTCGACGAGAAGACGCTCACCCGGAACGCGGAGCACGGCGACGGCGCGGACAACGTTCCGGAGCCGCGGGACGGTGGCCAGGAGCCCGCCGTGGCGAAGGTCTAGGCGCCGAACACCCAGCACACCGGCAGGGCCGTCGCGGGAGCTCCCGCGACGGCCCTTCGTGCTTGCCTTGACGTCCGCGTCAACCTTTACCGTCGAAGACATGCGAATCGGGGAGCTGGCCGAGCGGGCCGGGACGACCACGCGGACTCTGCGGTACTACGAGTCACGCGGACTGCTGCCTGCGCGGCGGGCCGGAAACGGGTACCGGGCGTACGACGAGGACGATCTGCGTCTGGTCCAGCAGATCAGGACCCTCCAGGACTTCGGGTTCGAGCTGGAGGAGACCCGGCCGTTCGTCGAGTGCCTGCGCGCCGGCCACCCGGCCGGTGACGCCTGCCCCGCCTCGCTCGCCGTCTACCGGCGCAAGCTCGGCGAGCTCGACTCGCTCATCGAGCAGCTCCAGGCGGTACGCGCCCAGGTGGGCGCACAGCTCGCCAGGGCCGAGCTGGAGGCCGCGGCAGAGCGTCCCGGCGGTCCGGAACCCCGTTGTGAACTGGGAGGATGACAGATGATTCATGCAGCAGAGGGCGTGGCCGAGGTCACCGACACCACCTTCGACGGGGAGGTGCTTGGCGCAGACCTCCCCGTACTGGTCGAGTTCACCGCCGACTGGTGCGGCCCGTGCCGCCAGCTCGCCCCCGTACTCAGCGCCGTCGCCGCCGAGGAGGCCGACCGCATCAAGGTCGTCCAGCTCGACGTCGACACCAGCCCGGGGATCGCGAGCCGGTACGCGGTGCTGTCGACGCCGACCCTGATGGTGTTTCGCTCCGGCGAACCGGTGAAGTCGATGGTGGGAGCCCGCCCCAAGCGCAGGCTCCTCCAGGAGCTGGAGGACGTGTTCGAGACGGTGTGAGACGGGAAGTCGGGGGTGTCGCGGCGGGCGAGCCAGCCGCGCACCCGGTGGGGCTTGAGGTCCAGATCAGCGAGAATCCTGCCGACTTGGGAGGCGGAGATCGCCCGCGCGGCCAGGTGCGCGGCGATCGCCCGGTGCGACCAGGTCGACTCCGGGTGCGGCGGGGCGCTGGTCGCGGGCCACCACGGCGACTCGCACCTCGGGCCCGTGGACGCGGGGACGCCCAGGGCGCGGCGCGTCCCGCAGCCCGGCGGAGCAGACATGAGTACGCCCTCTGGGAGAGGGTTCCCAGAGGGCGTACGGGTCGCGGGAGACTCAGCTCTCGCCGTTCCACGACCGCCACAGTGCCGCGTACGCTCCGTCCGCGCCGACCAGCTCGTCGTGCGTGCCTAGTTCAACGATGCGGCCGCACTCCATGACGGCGACGCGATCGGCGTCATGTGCGGTCTGAAGCCGGTGGGCGATGGCGATGACCGTACGGTCCGACCGGACGGCGGCTACCGCTCGCTCCGCCTGCCGGGCCGTCGTCGGGTCCAGAAGTGATGTGGCCTCGTCCAGGATCAGGGTGTGCGGGTCCGCCAGATGCACCCTGGCCAGGGTGAGCTGCTGTGCCTGTGCGGCCTCCAGTTCGACTCCGCCCGAGCCCAGCAGGGTGTCCAGACCCTCGGGCAGTTCGGCCACCCAGTCCGCCTCCATCAACCTCAGCGCCGCCAGGATGGCCTCGTCGTCGGCCTCGGGTGCGGCCATGGTTATGTTGTCGCGAAGGGTGCCTATGAACACGTGGTGCTGCTGCGTGATGAGCACGATGCGGTTGCCCAGTTCGCCCGCGGCGGCCAGGTCGGCGACGGGCACGCCCCCGACCAGGATGCTGCCGGTGTCCGGTGTGTCCACACCGGACATCAGCTTGCCGAGGGTGGACTTGCCCGCTCCGGACCGGCCCACCACTGCCAGCCGTTCACCGGGACGGACTTGCAGTTCGACGTCCTTGAGGACTTCTTGGCCGGGGAGGTAGGAGTACCGCACGCCCTTGATCTCGATGAGGTCGTCCGCAGGGGGCCGTACCGGCGTGTCCTGAGTGTGCGACACCAGTCCGACGCCCTTGATGCGTGCGAACGAGGCTCCGCTGCGCTGCAGCTGTTCGACCCAGATGAGCATCTGGTTGAGCGGATCGACCAGCTGCCACATGTACAGGCCGCCCGCTACCACGGCGCCCAGGGGTATCGTCCCGTCGAGGTAGCCGAGCCCGCCCACGAGCAGGATCAGGGCCATGGGCAGGGTGTGCGCGAACTCGGTGACAGGGAACAGCACCGTCCGCAGCGAGAGGGTACGGGTGCTGGCGCGATAGGTGGTGTCGATGGCCTTGTCGAGGGCGTGATTCTGCCGTGCGCGCAGCCCGTAGGCCTCGACGGTGCGGGCGCCGTGCGCGGTGGAGTTGAGGATCTCGGAGACCTCGCCGGCGGCTGCTCCCTCGGCGAGATAGGCGTCGCGGGAGCGCGCCAGGTACCAGCGCATCACCAGCCAGACGAGTGGCAACCCCACCACCGAGCAGAGTCCGAGCAGGGGATCGAGGAGGAAGACTGCAGCGAAGATGAACGCGATCTGGACGCCGGCGATGAAGATGTCCGGGGCCGCATTGCGCAGTGTGGCCGCGACGGTTGAGACGTCCAGGGTGGAGCGGGTGACCAGGTCGCCGGTGCCCACTTCGTCCGCGATCCGTCCCGGCAGCGCGAGGGCACGGTCGATCACCTCCTCACGGAGCCGGGCGAGCGCACGCTCGCCGAAGCGGTGGGAGAGACCTCGGGCACAGCGCGTCAGCACCAACTGGGCTGCCGCGAAGCCCAGAACGGCGGCGGCCTGTGTGTCGACCTCGGAGGCGGACAGGCCGCCGGCCTCGACCTTGGTGACGATGCGGCCAAGGAGCCAGGGACCGGCCGCGCCGGCAAGCGCGGCGAGACAGGTCAGCAGCAGAGTCCCGCAGACGGCGCCCGGGTCGTCCTTCAACATCTGCCAGCCGGCCCTGCGCACGGTCCTGGCATCGGCGACCGGCAGGCGTGGCGTCTCGTCGCGCTGGCTCATCGGGACTCTCCTTCCACGTGCTGCGCCACGGCGGCTTCGCCGTGTATCTCGGTGCTGCCTCGGAAGACCAGCGCCGCGTATTCGGGCTGACTGGCGAGGAGTTCACCGTGTGTGCCGGTCGCCCGTACCTTCCCGTCCACGAGGTAGGCGACTTCGTCGGCCTGACCGAGCACCAGGGGTGAGGTGCTGACGACGAGGGTCGTACGCCCACGGCGATGCCTTGCCACGCGGGCGGCGACGGTCGCCTCCGTGTGCGCGTCCAGTGCGGACGTCGGCTCCACCAGCAGGAGCACCGCCGGATCCGCGAGCAGGGCCCGGGACAGCCGCAACCGCTGACGTTGCCCGCCCGAGACGTTGCGGGCCTGGTTCTCCAGGCGGCTGTCGAGCCCGTCGGGCAGTGCCTCGACGATGTCCTCCGCGGCGGCGGCGCGCAGCACTCGCCGGACTTCATCGTCGGAGTGTTCGGTGCGGCCGGATGCGACAGTCCGCAGGGGCCCCGCGAACATGTAGGCGTCGTTGTCGGCGAGGAGGATGTGGCGTCGCAGAGCGGTGCGGTCCCAGTCGGACAGCATGGTCCCGCCCCAGGAGACGTCGGAGTCCGTGTAGCCGGCCAACCGGTCCACCACTGCGCGTGGCTCGTCGCTGCGGGCACCGACCAGGGCCGTAACCTTGCCTGGGTCGATCACCAGGCCCGACGTGGGGTCGTGCAACGTGCTGGGGGCGTCCGGCGGGTCGAGCCGGGTCCGGTGCTCCTCGGGGGCCGGGGCGAGCGCCAGGATGTCGACCACCCTCCGTGCGGAGACGAGCCCGCGCGGCAGATCGTCCGCCCCTTCGATGAAGAACGAGACGGGCACCAGCAGGGCGGCGACGTATCCGTAGACCGCCACCAGTTCGCCGACGGTGATGGCCCCGCTGGCCGCCATCCGCGCACTGATCCACGTCACGACGGCGAGAAAGACCATGGGAAGGCAGGCGGTGAGTGCCTGGACCCAGCTGGTGATGGCGGCAACGCGATATCCGAGCGGGACGAGGGCCTGGGAGCGTTCCCGGTACCGTCCGGCGAACATGCGCTTGCCGCCGATCCCGTTGAGGACGCTCAGACCGGCCACCATGTCGCCGGCGAGCGAGGTCAGGGTTCCCTGGTCCTCCCGGTAGCGGCTTTCGGCGCCGTGCAACTTCCCCAGCAAGGGGCCCACCGTCAGGGCCAGGGCCGGGACACCGAGAAGGATCACGAGGGCGAGGACGGCGGAGATCCGAAACAGTAGGACGGCGGTCGCGACGTAGGCGAGGACCGCCCCCACGCCGGGACCCGTGACGGTCAGTGTCTGGGCGATCCTGCTGATGTCACCGGCTTGGAGGTGCGCGAGCTCACCCGCGGACACCTGCCGGGGCAGCGTCGATCCCAGCCGGGTGACGTGGCGCGTGACGACCTGGACCGTCCGGTAGGCCGCGTCCACGCGAATGCGCGTCATGGTGCGGTGCCGCAGGATGCCGACGATCGCGATCCCGGCCCCCGTGACGACCACGGCACCGATCCAGAGAAGCAGGGCCCCAGTGTCCCGGGCCCTGAGCCCGTCGTCGATCGTCTTCGACATCAGGTACGGCGGAAGCATGAGCGCGCACATCCACGTGCTGCCCCATGTGGCGCCGAGGAGCACCCGCCTGCGTTGACTCTTCGTCAGCCACCACAGGAACCGCAGGGGACTCCGGTGATCCGGGAGGCCCGGGTCCTTGTAGGGGACCCGGCGCGCACCTGCGGGCAGGTCTGGTCCATGAATCATCTCGGTCGTCCTTGCGTGGATTGAGGGACAGATTCGACTGACCGGAGCGGCGCGGTCTGGGGGCGGCTGGCCGGCCTGGCCGTTCCGGTGCTCCGTGTCGGAGTCGGGGCGGCCGCGCAGGATGTCCGCCGCGGGGCCGTCGGGAGAGCGGGAGACAGACGGACGGTGCGGGTCCGTCTAGTGCTGCGCCGTGTCAGATCGTTGAGGGTGCGTTTGTCCAGACGGTCGGGTCGTTGAGGTAGAGGCCGCACGCGCAGTCGAGAGCTTCTTCCGGTGATCCGGAGGGATAGCCGCTGGGCAGAACGTTGTCCTGGTAGCCGTCGGGGCCGGCGAGGTGGATGGCGAAGCCCCAGGTGTGCAGGACCCCGCCGAAGCGCAGACGGCACAGTGGCAGGGCCTGACCGCCGGGCAACGTCCCTGCGACGTAAGCGAATCCGGCGCGAAAGTGCACGTCGGCACCGGCCGGCTGCGGCCAGCGCGAGCGAGCGTGCTCGTTCAGGCGCCGGCGCAAGTGGTGCTGCATCGACTCCGGCGGGTTCTTCGGCATGCCGCCCATGATGCCTTGGCTTCATTCACTTTCAACGACAGTGCAGATCGACCACGCGGAGGAGATCAACCGCCGGATGCTGAGCTTCATGGACTCCGTCAGCTGACACCTGGCGACGCTGACCGGCCAGGCGGCGGCCCCGGCCTCATGGCGGCCGTCAATGGCCGTTTGCCAGCGTGTGGGAGTGTCAGGGGCGCTTGAGCATGCCTCGGAGTTCGGCGACGAGGCCGCGGACGCCGTCTTCGGCGTTGGCTCCGGTGGCCTGCTCGCTTGCGGCGCCCGGGTCGGACGTGCGGCAGGTGCGGCATAGGCCGTCGGGGAGTGCTTCGGGGTGGCCGGGTGTGCCGCATTCGGTGCATTCCACCATCAGGTGGCGGACGGGAGTACCTGGCGTGGCCGGTGCCCGGGTGGTGGGCAGGTCGGGTGGGATCTTGTCGTTGAGGCGGCGGCGTACGAAGCCGATGGGGGAGTCGACCCGGGCGGGGAGGCCGGAAGTGAGGGCGTGGGTGAGGTAGTCGGCGTCCACGCCACGGGCGAACCACTGGGCGGCCAGTGGTTCCAGGGCGGCGCAGTCGGCGGCGGAGAGGGGCAGGCGAGGTTCGATTCGGCCCAGTTGGGCCAGGGCGAGGTACGCGGGTGAGGGGTCCCCCGGGGTCGGTTCGGGGGCCCGTTGCGGCGGTACGACGGGTACGGGAGCGGGCGAGGCGGGCTGCGTTGCGGGCTCGGCCGGTGTCACGGGGGCCGGTGATTCTGCGTCGGTCTGGGGAGCGGGTGTTTCCGTGGGTGCCCGGGGCGGCGGCTGGGGAGCGGTTGTTGCGGCTGCTTCCTGGGTGGCTCGGTTGTTCTCGGCGTCCAGGAAGGCGCCCCACCATTCGTTGTCGCGGGCGGTGCGGGACCAGAAGGTTCGGGTGACCCAGCGGACCTGGCCGCGCTCCTCGACCCGGCACTGGGCGTACCGCAGGTGACCGGCCACCCCCAGGGCCCTGAGGGCGGTGCCGACGGCCATCTGCCCGTACAGGGGGACGCTCTTGGTCAGCGACTTGATGTCCATGGCCGCACCGTCGGGCAGGTGGTCGACGTATCCGGCGATGTAGCGCTCCCGCTCGGGCAACAGCATGAAGTCGTTGGCGCACGCCGGGTGTTGGTCCGGTGCGGATCGCTTGCCGTAGCCGCGGCTGGCTTTCGCGTACGGGCGCGAGGATGCGGGCGCACGCAGGGCAGGGCTAAAGTTCTCGGTAGCCACAGGATCGGTCTCCGTCGATCTTGGGGTGAGACCCCGGCCCGGTGCGCTAACACCGCGTCGGGGTCGTTTCGTTGTGGGCACCGTAAGCAGCCGCGGTGGCGCGCTGCAAGCTGGTCAGGATTAGTCGTACTTGCTGGCCGTGACGGGTCAGGGAGGGCGAAGAGGATTTCCCAACCCCCTTCTTTCACCTACCGGTCAACCAAGAGCGCTCGAATCCCGGAGCGCGGATCCCGATGCCCGGATCCCGAAGCTCAAGCGTCGGGCCCAGCCCGCTCCTCGTACCCACGAAAGAGTGAACCAACCGGTCCCGAAGCTCGAACCCCGACCCTCGAAGCCCGGGACTCGGGTCTCGAGCCGCAGGGGCGGCTCCGGGCTAATTGTTCGACCGACGGAGCCGGGAGCAGCCACCGCCCGTCGTGGCACTTCGTAAGCTCTCGGCCGATAGTCCGCGTTGTGTTGCTGCTGGAAACTCGACGTCACTGAATTGCTGGGACGTCCATCGAATATCGTCCTGTCGGCATGGCCTGCCGATCGTCGTCGTCGCCATCCGCCTGACGTACGGCTCCCCTCTCACCGCAGACTCATTGTTCGCCTCCTCCCAGGTCTCCCAGCGGCAGGCCGTGTTGGCGCTGCAGGGACATGGAGTCAGGGTCGGGGCGTCGCGTCTACGGCTGATGGGGCCCGGGGTCAAGCGCGGTTGGTCAGAATTCAGCAACCGGCCGGGACCGTCTCACCAGGCTTGCCGTCTTCTTCTCGGTCCCTTATGGAGGTGTTTCGAACGGAAACGGACAGCGCTCCCTCTTCAAGCCCAACGGGCGTACGCTCAAAGGGAGGTGATTCCATGCCGCTGTCCGGGAACATTCGCAGCCTCCGACGCCGCGCCGGCCTGAGTCAGGAACAACTCGCCGAGCTGGCGGACCTGTCTCTGGGTGTCGTTCGAAAAGCCGAGCAGGGCGGAAGTGTGCGGGTCGAGACACTCCACATACTCGCCAGGGCACTTGGCACCACCACATCCAGCCTCTTCGAGACCGCAGCTCCTGAGCCTGTCCGTGGGGACGAAGGTGACAGCGTCCGCCTCATGGAACTTCGCCGCGCGCTCATGCCGCCGGTCGGTCTCTCCGAGGTCCTCGTAGAACCTGAAGGGGCAGTCAGCCGCGCTTCCATTCAGCGGGACATCGACGACTCGCACGCCCTTTACCAAGCCGACCGCTACGACTCCGTCGCGAAGCGCCTGCCAGGTATCCTTCACGCCGCCGAGGCCGCCGTCGTACTCAGCGACGCGGGGGAACCGCGGCAGAGAGCCACCATTGTCAGGGCCAGTGCCTTCCTCCTGACGGGCAAGTACCTGACCCAGGTCCGGCGCTACGACATGGCCTACCACGCCCTCTCACGAGGCATCAGGGACGCCAGGGAGACCGGGCAGACCCTCCTTGCCGCCACCGGGGTCGTCGGTATGGGCTGGCTCCTTCTGCGGCAGGACAGGTTTGACGAAGCTGAACGCCTGGCCACCGTTACGGCCGCTGAGGTAGAGCCGCGTATGTCCAATGCCTTGCCGGGCCAGCTCGCCGTCTGGGGAGAGCTTTGCCAGCGCGTAGCCGCAGCGGCCATGCGGAACAACCGCCTCGAGGCCGCCAAGGAGGCCCGGCGCATGGCTACGACCGCAGCTTCGGCCCTGGACGTCGAACACATCGACTTCCGGGAGCACTGGACCACCTTCGGGCCTGTCACGGCCGAGATGAAGGCGATCGAGGACCTCTCTCTCATCGGCGACGCTCGCGGAGTGCTCAGTCGGGCCGATGAGGGAACTCTGAGCCGCAAGGCGCTGAAGAAGTTCGGTCGACCGAGCGCGAACAACTGGGACCGGCACCGTCTCGACGTCGCCAGGGCCCACGCGATGCTCGGCTCCCACCAGGACGCAATGGACGAGCTGAACACGATCAGGCGGGCCTCTCCCGAGTGGCTGAGGCACCAGCAGATGGCCCGCTACATCATGAGCGACATCCTGGCCGGCCGGAAGCGTACCCTTACCGCGGACATGCGTGACATGGCAGTTCACCTGGGCATCGCCGGGTAGCAACTACGGGGCGTGGTGCCTCCTACCCGGTAGCCGGGAGAGTGCCACGCACCGTGCATGGTTCGGCACACTGCGCCCGCATAGCGTCTTCATTATGGCGAACAACCAGCAGACCGGCCCCCGTTTCGGGGCGGTAGTCAGGGACACGAAGACCGACTGCTTCGGCGTCGTGATGGGCACCATCGGCGGGTGCATCCAGCTCCGCCCGATCAGCGGCGGACTGTCGTGGGAGGCCGAGCCGGACGACATCGAGGCGCTCTCCTTGCGCAAGGAGTTGACTGTACGACTTGCTGCACTCAACGCCGATTCCAGGCGCGGAGTATGAGCGAACCCCGGGCCATCGTGAGGCACGTCCACTGGACCCTCGCGCCGAACCAGGAGCGGGATGCCGAGCCTCAGACGTACGCCATGCTGTGTGTCGTCTGCGGAGAGTCCTCCTCTGCGGCGGAGGGCTGGGACGCCCTGCAGAGCTGGGCTCTTTCGCACTCGGGGCGTACCTCCTCCCATCACGCGTACCGAGAGCTGCCCATTACCACCGGCGTCCTCTCGCGGGATCGTGCGCTTGGCCTTGATCACTCTCCGGCTGCCGGGACCGGGCTCGGCTACTTCTTGTGCCGCCAGCTCGCCCCGTGCTCAGCGCGATCGCCGCCGAGGAGGCCGGGCGCATCAAGATCGTCCAGCTCGATGTCGACCACAACCCCGGGATCGCGAGCCGGTACGGAGTGCTGTCGATGCCGACGCTGATGGTGTTCCGGTCCGGCGAGCCGGTGCAGTCGATGGTGGGCGCCCGGCCCAAGCGCAGGCTCCTCCAGGAGCTGGAGGACGTGCTCGAAAAGGTGTGAGCCACAACGCTCAGTAGTTTCCGCCGCCACAGCTGCTGCCACCGCCGCAGCTGTGGTGGTGACCTCCTCCGTCGTACGAGGAGCCGTGCGAGCCGTGGGAGCTGCCGGATCCATAGGAGCTGTGGTCGCTGCCGGTGCCGCTGCTGTCCGGGCTCCGGTCGTCGTCCGAATCCAGTGCCTTCCCGTACTTGATCAGCATCCGGCCCACCGACGGCAGACGGCCCCCGCCCCCGTCCCACCGCCGAGAGCGCCGGCGCTCACCCGGCAGCGCGCTGCGCCCGTCGAACACCACGGCCCCCAGCGCGGCCGATGCCCACAGCTCGCCGGTGCGCATCGCTGCGAGGCGGCGACGGCCCGCCGGGGTCAGCGGACCCCGCGCCGGGCACAGCACCCGCACGGCCAGACAGCAGGCGCCCACCGCGATGAACGGTGCCGCCTGCCGCAGCCCCTGCGGGACGGCGAAGGCGGCCAGGACCGCTGTGCTGCACACCACGACGACCAGGCCACGTGCGGCGTACAGACGGGCCAGGGCGCGTGGCGGGGCCATCAGCAGACCGTGCGGGACGAGCCGGTCGCCGATCTCGCGTACGGCCCCGGACCGCACCGCCCGTACCCGCAGCAGCGTCGGGGTCGTGGAACCGGAGGTCCGCCACTTCTCCACCACGGCTTGCTCCACCGGATGCTCGGGTTCCGTCCAGGGCTCGGGCAACCGCAGCCGCCCACCCGAGCCGATCACGACGTTGTTGTCGCTGCCCCACAGGGTGTGGAGCGCCGCCTCCACCACCCGCTCCGGTCCGCCCGCCAGAAACGCCGCATCGTACGGACCCAGTTCGGGCGCGCGCTCCCGGCGCCGCCACGGCAGCAGTCGCCGACCGGAGAGGGCCAGGCAGGCGGTGGCAGTGACCAGTGCGGTCGCGGCGTCGATGAGCGTGAGCGTGGTCCACATGGCAGCCCCCGATCCGGACGTGCTCCGGATGAATGTGCGTATGCGAGGGGTATCTCCGTGTGGAAGCACGGCCAATCCGAACAAGCGTCTCTAGAACTCTGTGTGTGCCTGTGGTTTCCGGGCTTTTCGGGCGCGGCGTGGCCGTGTGCGGTTGCCGTCCGGTGGTCCGATCCTCGGGGTGAGGGGGTGGGCCTGGGTGGCGTGCAGGTGGTGGAAGCCGGTCCGCTCGGCGGCGCGGGTGCGCCGTCGACAGGTTCTGCGTGAGAGCCGCCTGCGTCCGGGTGGAAGAAGGTCTTCTTCCACCCGGTCATGGGCGGGTACTCCATGACCTGGCACCGGCCCGAAGGAGGTGGGTGCCTGTGTGTCATGCCCCGCCGGACGCTGGACCACCCCGGTGGGGGTGGTGGCGGGGACCGTACGCACTTCGGGCATACGGCGGGAAGTCTTCGGGCCCGGGACCCGCCTCTGGGCGGCGTGCGGGGCGCCTCGGTGCTGGGGACCGGTGGGTCTGCTGGGGGTGGGGCGCCCCTTGCCCGGGGTGGTCTTCGGCCCGTCCGGGCGGTGCGGGGCCTGCTCCGCTTGGCGTTGGCGGCGCAGACGGCGGGTGGTCTTCTTCGGGCGGCGGACCAGGGTCACGGTGCCGTCGATGGTGGTGCGGATGGTGCGGGTGTTGGTGGTGCGGTCGGTGGTGGTGTGGGTCTGGCCGAGCAGGCCGCGGGAGACGATCCGGCGGGCGGCGGCATGGTCGCGGTCCATGGACAGCCCGCACCTGGTGCAGTACGCCCATTTCCAGCCGCGTTCGGCCAGCCGGTCGGGGGCGGGGTGGTGGGTCAGGGTGGCCAGGCAGCCGGGGCACAGTTTGGAGGTGCCGCGGGCCGGGACGGTGACCACCGCGATGCCCGCCTTCGCACCCAGGTGCCGGATCGCCTCGGCCACGGTGCCACGCACCTGCCCGGACAGGCGGGCGTTGCCGCGCCGGTGGCCGCGGGCTTCCAGGGTGGCCAGGTCTTCGAGGTAGATGACGCTCGCGCCGAGCGCTACCGCCTGGTCGACGGCCCAGCGGGCCGCCGCCCAGGCCAGCGCCGCATTCACGTGCCGGATCCGGGCACACACCCGCCAGTGCTCGACCTCCAGCACCAGGGCCCGGTCGAGGTGTTCGCCCCAGGCCAGGTGCGGGGAACCGAGCCCGTCGGCGAGGGCCCGGTAGTGATCGCGCTTGGCGGCGAGGTGCTCGCGGACGCCGCGCAGCCGGTGCAGGGTGGCACTGACCGTGGTGGCGTCGAAGATCAGCGGCCGCCCGTCGGTGACCACCCGCTTGGACCGGCCCTTGCCGGTCAGGCGGCCGAGCGTGCCGGTGAGCAGGGTGTTGACACCCCAGTCGAAGCCGACCGCCACGGTATGCCCGCTCGCCTTGACGGCCGGGGCGGGCCGGGAGTGCGGCAGATCCACCGCGATCCTCCCGGCCCGAGTGGGGCGCAGGGTCGGGGTGTGCAGCACCGAGTCCACCCCGACGGTGCCGGGCAGCCGGAGGTCGATCACGTGCCAGGCCCAGTCACGGCCCGAGGCGGGGATAGCGTTCAGCGGGAGCTTGACCCGCAGCCGGGCGGTGGTCTCATCCACCCTCACCAGGGTGACCTGCTGGCGGTCCATCGCCGCAAGGAGCACCTGCGGTGCGACCTGCGGCGGCCCCTCCAGTACGCACAATCCGGCGGGCAGGCACCCGTGCTCGGCCACGTACGCACGGATTTGGCGGATACGGTTACGGATTTCGGCACCCGCCACCCGGCGGGCAGCAGCTTCCGCAACGCCGCCCACTCCGCCTCGGTACGCCGACACGGATCGGCGGGCCACGTGGCCAGGACCGCGGTCACGATACTGCGGCGGTACGCGGCCAGGCGCAGCGTCCTGGCCGCGTACTCCTCGGCACCCCGCCGCACCCGGTCCGACACATACACCCCGGCCGGGGGTGTGACGCCCTGCGGCCAGTTGAGGCGACGCAGCGCCATCCAGCCCTTGGACGGCAGCGCCTCGCCCCGCTCATCCACCCCGGCGGCCAGCACGTCCAGACAGTCCTCGTCCCACCGGGAAGCCACCAGAGCACCGGTCAGCTCCCGGCTCAACCGGGCCCAAAACCCCACCCGTTCCCACAGCAAGCCCTGCCCGACCCGCTCACCGCTGCCCTCCAGGACACCACGGAAGGCGGTACAGGTGGCCGTCGCCATCAACCTGGCCACACCCACCACCCCCCTTCCTTTTCCGCACGATCCCGGTCGTTCCCCGGAGCGGCCGCCCCCGGCACTCCGATCGGTCTAACGAACGACCATCACACAAGGACACGGCCTCACCAGGTCCCGTCGATCCGCCCGAGCCCCCGCACCCCGAGGGGCACCGCAGCGCACGGGAAACCACGACCGTCGCCATCCCGCGACGCAGAGAAGGAGGAACGCCCCCACTCACAAAAGCAGCGGAAACCATTACCAGGTAGGAGGAAACGGGTGGTCGACTTCTGCTGCGACGGTGACCGTGATCGGACTGGGTGCGATGGGTCGGGCCCTCGCTGTGGCCTTCCTGGACGCCGGCCATCCCACCATCAACTGGAACCGTTCCTCGGGTAAGGGCGAAGAGCTCGTCGCCCGTGGCGCGATCCGCGCGGACTCGGCCGAAGAGGCAGTCCGGGCGAGCGAGTTGGCGATCGTGTGCGTCGTCGACCACGAGGCCTCGCACCGCCGTGGCCGGGTTGCCGGGCGGCGATCCCGTCGATCCCGTCTGCGGACCGTAGGAGCCCGTGCCGGCGCTGCCGTCGGACTTCCACGTGCTCGCGGTCCGGGCCATCGATCGCATCCTTGCGCCCGACTCCGAGCTCGCGGCCCTCCGGGTCGACTCCGGCGACGCCGACTTGTGGCGGGGCGTTCTCGTACGGCGGCGCGCCGTGCTCGATGCGACGGGCGCGCCGACCCTCTGCTAGGGCCTGTTGCGAAAGTGGATCGTCTGTCAGACCTGTCTGGGATGCTCCGAGCATGGAGATGACGCTACAACTGACGATCGACTGCTCCGATCCGCAGAAAATGGTGACCTTCTGGGCCGAGGCCCTGGGCTACGTGCCTGAGCCTCCGCCGGGCGGGCACGCCACGTGGCGTGCTTACTGGGCGTCGATGGGGGTGCCCGAGGCAGAGTTGCCGGCCGGTGCCGGGGACATTCCGGAGTCGATCATCGATCCTGCGGGACGAGGACCGAGGGTGTGGTTCCAGCAGGTTCCGGAGCCGAAGGTCGCCAAGAACCGGTGGCACTTCGACCTGAAGGTCGGTGGGGGCCGTGACGTCCCACTGGACGTCCGCACACAGCGGGTCAAGGCTACGGTGGAACGGCTGGTCAAAGCTGGTGCCACCATGCTGCGGATTCTGGTGCCACCATGCTGCGGATTAAGGATGAGCCGGACATGGGGCTCTACGCCGCCGCTATGCAGGACCCCGAGGGCAACGAATTCGACGTCGTCTGAGGGCCGTTGCGACGCTGGTCACAGCCACTCGTTCACGGCTGCGACCAGCACCGTCGCCTCGTAGCGGACGGAGAGCTTGTCGTACCTCGTGGCCACTGCTCTGTGCCTTTTGAGGCGGTTGATCTCGCACTCGACCGCATGGCGCTCGCGGTAATCCACCGCGTCGAAACGCGGCGGTCGGCCGCCACGGGAGCCGAGCTTCCTGCGGTTGCGGGCCTGGTCAGCCTTGTAGGGGATGGTGCAGCGGATTCCACGGCGGCGCAGGTAGGCGCGGTTCTTGCGGGAAGAGTACGCCCGATCGGCGCGTACTCGATCGGGGCGGACGCGTGGCCGGCCCGATCCGATGCGGGGTACGCGGACATTCTCCAGCACGGGCTCGAACTGCGGCGAGTCGCCGCGCTGCCCGGCCGTCACCACGATCGACATGGGCTTTTGGCCCTGCTCGACCGCCACGTGCAACTTGGTGGTGAACCCGCCACGTGAGCGTCCCAGCCCGTGATCACAGGGCTCGGCCAGCACTCCGCCCGGTGGTTCCTTCTGTAGGTCCCCCTGCTTCCTGGCCCCTGCCGCATGCCGATGGGCGCGACACACTGTGGAATCGACGCTCAGGTCCCACGTGATCCCGCCCTTCGCGTCGGCCTGGGACTGGAGTCGAGTGAGGACCCGGTGCCAGGTGCCGTCTCGTTGCCATCGGCGGAACAGATCGTAGATCCGGCCCCACGGACCGTACTCGACGGGCACATCCCGCCAAGGAACTCCTGTCCGAACCCGGAAGCGTATGCCGTCGATCAGCTGCCGCCGGGGCCAGATGGGCGGTCGTCCCACCTTCGCTCCCTTGGGCAACAACGGCTCCAACATCGCCCACTGTGCATCCGTGAGATCTCCCCGCGCCATGAACCACGATCATTCATCACTCAAGATCCACTTTCGATACACGCCCTAAGCCTCTCCTGGAGGCAAACAAAAACCCCGGTCCGAATTGACGGCCGGGGTATTTCTTCGCCTATATTGAATAGTTCCCTGTGCGCATAGTGCGCAATATGCGGAAAACCTCAATAACCATACTCTATCGCCTCAGGGGCTGAATTGTCAATCGAGGAAATGCGGCAGGAACAGCAATTCGTCTCCCTCGCCCACGAGCGGCTCGACCAGCTCCGGGTAGCGGCCGAAGCCGCCATGCGCGCCACGATTGCGCAGCTCAGTACCGGTCGACAGGCGCGGGTGGAGCGCGATATCGGCGTCGCCGAGCACTCCGCCTCGCTCGCCGCGCTGAATGCAGCCGGCACGGGACTCTGTTTCGGACGGATCGACAGGCGCGACGGAGTCACCTACCACATCGGGCGCACCGGAATCCGGCGGGACGACGCCGAGCGGACCCCGTTGCTGATCGACTGGCGGGCTCCCGTCGCGCGGCCGTTCTATCTCGCGACCGGGTATGAACCGATGGGGCTGCGCCGCAGGAGGCATATCACCACGCAGGGGCGCACGGTCACCGGGTTGCACGACGAGATCATGGATCTCGCCGACACCACCCGCACCGGATACGAGTCGCACGACGCCGACGAGGTGCTGCTCGCCGCGCTGAACAGCGCCCGCACGGGCCGGATGGGCGACATCGTCTCGACCATCCAGGCCGAGCAGGACCACATCATCCGCGCCCCGCAGCGCGGGGTGCTCGTCGTCGAGGGAGGGCCGGGCACCGGGAAGACCGCGGTCGCGCTGCACCGGGCCGCGTATCTGCTGTACGCGCACCGGGAGCAGCTCGCCAAGCGGGCCGTGCTGATCGTCGGGCCCAACCCGGCCTTCCTCGGCTACATCGGCGACGTGCTGCCCTCGCTCGGTGAGACCGGCGTGCTGCTGTCGACGGTCGGCGAACTGTTCCCCGGCGTGCACGCCACCGGCACCGACAGCCCCGCGGCCGCCGCCGTGAAGGGCCGGGCGGACATGGCCGGCGTACTGGCCGAGGCCGTACGGGACCGGCAGCAGGTGCCCGAGAAGGGCGAGCCGATTGTCATCGCGCACGACGACGGGGAGCTGATCCTCGACTGGGGCATGGCGGTCGAAGCGCGGCACAAGGCCCGCGAGACCGGGCTGCCGCACAATCTCGCCCTGCCCACCTTCGCCTTCCGGATCATCGACGATCTCACCACGCAGCTCGCCGACCGCATCGGCGCCGACCCCTACGGCGGCCCGAACTTCCTCGGCCCCGACGACATCGCCCAGCTCGGCAAGGGCATCGCCGCCAGCGCGGAGGTGCACGCCGCCATCACCTCCCTGTGGCCCCCGCTCACCCCACAGGAGTTCCTCGCCGGCTATCTGGAGGAGCCCACGCATCTGGCCGAGGACGATGCCGAGCTGCTCCGGCGCGCGAAGAAGGCCGCCTGGACACCTGCCGACGTGCCGCTCCTCGACGAGGCCGCCGAGCTCCTCGGTGCGGACGACTCCGCCGCCCGGGCCGCCGCCGAGGCCGAGCGGGCCCGCCAGATCGCCTACGCGCAGGGCGTCCTCGACGTCTCGTACGCCTCCCGTACCTACGAGTTCGAGGACAAGGAGGACATCGACGAGGACGCCTCCGAGGTCCTCGCGGCGCACGACATCATCGACGCCGAACGGTTCGCCGAGCGTCAGGAGGAGGCCGACCACCGCAGTGCCGCCGAGCGCGCCGCCGCCGACCGGACCTGGGCGTTCGGGCACATCATCGTCGACGAGGCGCAGGAGCTGTCGGCCATGGCCTGGCGGCTGCTGATGCGCCGCAGCCCGACCCGCTCGATGACCCTGGTCGGTGACCCGGCCCAGACCGGCGACCTGGCAGGCTGCGACTCCTGGCAGGAGATCCTCGCGCCGTACGTCCAGGACCGCTGGCAGCTGGCCCGGCTCGGGGTCAACTACCGTACGCCCGCCGAGATCATGGAGTACGCGGCCGAGCGGCGCCGGGCCACCGATCCCGCCTTCGAACCTCCGCGCTCCATCCGCTCCACCGGTGCACGGCCCTGGGAGCGCACCCTGCCGCTCGCCGATGTGGCCGGGCTCGCCGAGGCCGAGACCCCGGCGGAGGGCAGGCTCGCCGTCATCGCCCCGCGCGAGCTCCACGCGGAACTCACAGGACTCGACGTCGGGCCGCTGGATCTGCACCGGCCCGTCGTCCTGCTCGACTCGCGTCAGGCCAAGGGCCTGGAGTTCGACACGGTTCTCGTCGTCGCGCCCTCGCTGATGACCGCCAACGATCTCTATGTGGCCCTGACCCGGGCCACCCAGCGGCTCGGGATCATCACACCGGCTTCAGCCACACCGTCGCCAGCGGCGGCAGAGTGAGCTGGACGCTCGTGCGGTGACCGTGGGCGGCGACGGACTCCGGCTTCAGCGGATCCGGGTTGAGGACGTCACCGCCGCCGTACCGTGCAGCGTCCGTGTTGAGCACCTCCGCCCAGGCGGACACGGACGGCGGCACGCCCAGCCGGTACTCGTGGCGGACCACCGGCGAGAAGTTCGACACCGCGAGCAGCGGCGCACCGTCCGCGTCGAAACGCAGGAAGGCGAAGACATTGTCCTCGGCGGCTCCGCCGTCGACCCAGGCGAAGCCCTCGGGGACGGTGTCCCGCTGCCACAGCGCCGGTGTCGCCGCGTACACCGCGTTCAGCTCACGCACCAGGTCCCGTACGCCCCGGTGGTCGCTCTCCGCCTCGTACGACGGGTCGAGCAGCCACCAGTCGGGACCGTGCCCCTCGGACCATTCCGCGCCCTGGGCGAACTCCTGCCCCATGAAGAGGAGTTGCTTGCCCGGGTGGGCCCACATGAAGCCGAGGTAGGCCCGGTGATTGGCGCGCTGCTGCCACCAGTCGCCGGGCATCTTGCTGACCAGCGACTGCTTGCCGTGCACGACCTCGTCGTGCGAGATCGGCAGCACGTAGTTCTCGCTGTACGCGTACACCATCGAGAACGTCATCTCGTTGTGGTGGTACTTGCGGTGCACCGGTTCCTTCGACACGTACTCCAGGGAGTCGTGCATCCAGCCCATGTTCCACTTCAGCCCGAAGCCGAGACCGCCGAATCCGCCGGGGCCGACATGATGCGTGGCGCGCGTGACGCCGTCCCAGGCCGTGGACTCCTCGGCGATGGTGACGACACCCGGATTGCGCCGGTAGACCGTGGCGTTCATCTCCTGGAGGAAGGCGACGGCATCCAGATTCTCCCGGCCGCCGTGCTCGTTCGGAGCCCAATCCCCGTTCTCGCGCGAGTAGTCCAGGTAGAGCATCGAGGCGACGGCATCGACTCGCAGCCCGTCGATGTGGAACTCCTCGCACCAGTACGTGGCATTGGCGACCAGGAAGTTGCGCACCTCGGTGCGGCCGAAGTCGAATTCGAGCGTGCCCCAGTCGGGGTGCGCGGCTCGTGACGGGTCCGAGTGCTCGTACAGCGGACGGCCGTCGAATTCGGCAAGTGCCCAGTCGTCACGCGGGAAGTGCGCGGGCACCCAGTCGACGATGACGCCGATGCCGGCCCGGTGCAGTGCGTCGATGAGGTACCGGAAGTCGTCCGGTGATCCCATCCGCGAGGT
This sequence comes from Streptomyces sp. NBC_01669, assembly GCF_026339735.1. GTDB lineage: Bacteria > Actinomycetota > Actinomycetes > Streptomycetales > Streptomycetaceae > Streptomyces > Streptomyces yanii. The sequence continues at coordinate 3,091,935 of NZ_JAPEQG010000001.1, read as the reverse complement.
CGGGGCGAAGAAGCCGGTGACCTGATAGCCCCAGGAGCCGCCGAACGGATGCTCGGAGACCGGCATCAGCTCCACATGCGTGAACCCCAGATCACGTACGTAGGCAGGGAGTTGCTCGGCGAGCCTGCGGTACGTGAGACCGGGTCGCCAGGACGGCAGATGCACCTCGTAGACCGAGAACGGTGCCTCGTGCACGGGTACGTCCCCGCGGTGCGCCATCCACTCCTGATCCTGCCACTCATGGTGCGAGGCCGTCACGATCGAGGCAGTGGCGGGCGGGACCTCGGCATGGCGGGCCATCGGGTCGGCGCGCACCGTGTGGGAACCGTCCGGACGGCAGATGTCGAACTTGTAGAGCGTGCCCTCCCCGATCGCGGGAAGGAACAATTCCCAGACCCCGGTCGAACCGAGCGAGCGCATCGGGAAGCCCGTACCGTCCCAGTAGTTGAAGTCCCCGACGACCCGGACCCCGCGGGCATTGGGCGCCCAGACGGTGAACCGAGTACCGGTGACGCCCTGGTGCTCCATGGGCTGCGCACCGAGGGCCGTCCACAGTTCCTCGTGCCGCCCCTCGCCGATCAGATGCAGATCGAGATCGCCGAGCGCCGGCAGGAATCGGTACGGATCCTGGACCTCGATCTCGTTGTCCTCGTAGCCGACCAGGAGCTGGTACTCGGGGACGGTGGGCATCGGCAACAGCCCGGAGAACAGCCCGTCGCCGTCGTCGTGAAGCTCCGCCCGCAGCCCCTTGGCGAGCACGGTCACGGAACGTGCGTACGGACGCAGCACCCGGAGCACCACACCGCCGCGGACCATGTGCGCGCCGAGCAGATCGTGCGGTGCGTGGTGCTCACCGGCGAGCAGCCGCCCGCGGTCGCCGTCGTCGAGGGCGCGCACCGTCCGGACCCCGCGGCCACCGCCGCCCGTGCGCCGGGGACGGGGCGGTGCGGCAGTGGACCGTTTCTCCGCCCCCTTCTTCCGCTTGGCGGGGGATGGCGTTGAGGCCGAGGGGCTCGCGGGTGCTGACGGTGCCGCGGGGGCCGGAGTCGCTTCTGGCGTTGCCGGGGTCGCGGCGGCCGCGGCGGTGACTGGAGTCACGTCGGTTGTGGGTGTCGGGACCGGCCCCGGGGGCGCTGGCTCGACGGGCGTCGGTGGGGGCGACGCGGCCACGGTGGGATCGGGCGCGGTGCGGGACGGCTTGCGGGCGGTCACAGGGACTGCCTCCTCGGGGGGTGTGGGTGAATCGGGGCGGGGCGGGGCGTGACGGGCGGGGGAGCGCAGCCGTGGCCGAAACCGGGCGGTGTGCGGCGCATCAGTCGACGGCGGCGGCCAGACGTTGGATGGCGGCCATCGGCACCGGCAGCCAGTCGGGCCGGTGCCGGGCCTCGTACACCACCTCGTACACCGCCTTGTCCGTCTCGTGGGCCCGCAACAACTCCGGTTCGCTGCGCGGATCGACGCCCGCGGCCTCCGCGTACCCGTCGCAGTAGGCAGTCCGGCAGTGTGCCGCCCAGTCGGCGTTCCAGGGCCGGTGGGAGCGGGCCGCGTAGTCGAAGGAACGGAGCATGCCCGCGATGTCGCGCACCGGAGGCTGCGGACGGCGGCGTTCCCTCAGGGGCCGCGCCGGTTCGCCCTCGAAGTCGATCAGTGACCAGAAGCCGTCGGCCGCGCGCAGGGTCTGGCCGAGATGGAGATCGCCGTGCACGCGCTGTGCGGCCCAGCTGCGGCCCTTGTGGCCCAGTGCGGCAACGGCGTCGAACGCCGTACGCAGCCCGGGAACATACGGCACCAGCGCCGGTACCGCGTGGGCAGCCGCCTCCAGCCGCTCCATCATCCCGGCGGCGAGATGCTCGGTCTGGGAGCGTCGCAGCACGGGCGTCGGCAGCGCGGTGGCGAGTGCCGTGTGCACTTCGGCGGTGGCGCGTCCGAGTGCGCGGGCCTCACGGGTGAAGTCATGGCCCGTGGCCAGTGCCCGTAGCGCGAGCTGCCAGCCGTCCTCCGCGCCCCGCAGGAAGGGCTGGAGAACGCCGAGGGTGAGCGGCTCCGATGCTGTCGCCTCGAACCAGGCGACGGGTTCCGGAACCCGACCGCAGCCCTCCCGGGAGAGGGCGCGCGGCAGTTCCAGATCGGGATTGGTCCCCGGGAAGACCCTGCGGAAGATCTTCAGGATGTAGGCGTTGCCGTAGACGAGCGAGGAGTTGGACTGCTCCGTGTCGAGCACCCGCGGGGTGAGCCCGGCGGGGATGGCGGCGGCGCCCCGGTCGAAACGGAGGGGGCCGAGGGTGCCGGGGGTGCGCAACCGTTCCAGCAGAAGTTCGGCGAGCCGCGGATCGTGCAGCCCCTCGTAGACCGCCAGACCGGCGAGTGGACCTCCCTTCACATGGCCGATGAGGGCGGGGGCGAGCCATGGTGGCAGTGTGGCCCGGACTCCGAGCAGCATCTGGTAGCAGTCGTCGGGCGAGGCCGGCATGGACGGCTGATGGACCCGGACCAGCAGATGGAGCAGCCCGGGCCCGTTGTCGGCGCTGCTCCCTGCGGATTCGGTATCCACCGGCAGTATTTCGGTCGCCGAGACAAGGGAGAAAGCCGTGACCGGCTGCCCCTTGCCTGCGAACCACCGCTGCCGGGGCAGCCACTCATGCAGCAGTGGGGCGAGTGACGGGAGTAGTGCTGTGCTGTTGGCGAGGGCGACCCGAGTGGATGCAGCCTTCGACATGGCATCGCGTCCTTTCCCCGGGCACACCACAGGATGCGAAGAGTGTCCCGGATTGCGGCAATAGCTGTCCGGCTGTGCGGGACGTGTCGGGTCAGGATGGTCCGTACGGACTCGACATGCGGGGCTCCAAGAACCCCGGAAGCTCCCTGGGGCCCCCGCCGGACTCCGAAGAACTCCGAAGAACTCCGGCGGACTCCGCCGAACTCCGGAGCACTTTGGTGAATTCGGGGAGAGAAGCCCTGAAGAGCTCGATGTGGGGGAGATTGCCCCGTGCGGGGCGGCGGAAACCGCCCCGCTGGGTATGTGCGGAAGTGGCGCCGCATCAGATCGGCGGCGCGTCCTTCCGCAACCTGAACCAGTAGAACCCGTGCCCGGCGAGAGTCAGCAGGTAGGGCCACTGGCCGATGGCCGGGAAGCGCACCCCGCCGATCAGCTCCACCGGATGACGCCCGTTGAATGTCCGCAGATCGAGCTCCGTCGGCTGTGCGAACCGCGAGAAGTTGTGCACGCACAGCACGAGATCGTCCTTGTACTCACGGGTGAAGGCGAGCACCGCGGGGTTCGAGGACGGCAGTTCGTTGTACGAACCGAGGCCGAAGGCCCGATTCTGCTTACGGATCTCGATCATCCGTCGCGTCCAGTGCAGCAGCGACGACGGCGAGGCCATCGCCGCCTCGACGTTGGTCACCTGGTAGCCGTAGACCGGGTCCATGATCGTGGGGAGGTAGAGCCGCCCCGGATCGCTGGAGGAGAATCCCGCGTTCCGGTCGGGCGTCCACTGCATCGGGGTGCGTACGGCATCCCGGTCGCCCAGCCAGATGTTGTCGCCCATCCCGATCTCGTCCCCGTAGTACAGAATCGGGGAGCCCGGCAGCGACAGGAGCAGAGCCGTGAACAGCTCGATCTGGTTGCGGTCGTTGTCCAGGAGGGACGCGAGGCGCCGCCGGATGCCGATGTTGGCACGCATCCGCGGATCCTTGGCGTACTCCGCGTACATGTAGTCGCGCTCTTCGTCCGTGACCATCTCGAGCGTGAGCTCGTCGTGGTTGCGCAGGAAGATGCCCCACTGGCAACCGGACGGAATCGCCGGGGTCTTCGCCAGGATTTCCGAGACCGGATAGCGGCTCTCGCGGCGTACGGCCATGAAGATGCGCGGCATCACGGGGAAATGGAACGCCATGTGGCACTCGTCGCCGCCGGCCGGGAAGTCACCGAAGTAGTCGACGACGTCTTCCGGCCACTGATTGGCCTCGGCGAGCAGCACGGTGTCCGGGTAGTGCGCGTCGATCTCCTTGCGCACCCGCTTGAGGAACTGGTGGGTCTCCGGCAGGTTCTCGCAGTTGGTGCCCTCCCGCTGGTACAGGTACGGCACGGCGTCGACGCGGAAGCCATCGATACCGAGATCCAGCCAGAACCGGAGGGCGGAGATGATCTCCTCCTGCACCGCCGGGTTCTCGTAGTTGAGATCCGGCTGGTGGGAGAAGAACCGGTGCCAGTAGTACTGCTTGCGCACCGGGTCGAAGGTCCAGTTGGACGTCTCCGTGTCGACGAAGATGATCCGCGCGTCAGGGAACTGCTTGTCGTCGTCGGCCCAGACGTAGTAGTCGCCGTACGGCCCGTCGGGATCGCTGCGCGACTGCTGGAACCAGTCGTGCTGATCGCTCGTGTGGTTCATGACGAAGTCGATGATCACGCGCATCCCGCGATGGTGCGCGGCATCGACGAACTCCACGAAGTCGGCGAGATCGCCGAACTCCGGCAGTACGGCGGTGTAGTCGGAGACGTCGTATCCGCCGTCGCGCAGGGGCGACTTGAAGAACGGCGGCAGCCAGAGGCAGTCGACGCCCAGCCACTGCAGGTAGTCCAACTTGGCAGTGAGGCCTTTGAGATCGCCGATGCCGTCGCCGTTGGAGTCGTGGAAGGACCGGACGAGGACCTCGTAGAAGACGGCGCGCTTGAACCAGTCGGGATCCCGGTCCTTGGCAGGGGTGTCCTCGAACGTGTCGTGGACGGGCTCATTGACAATCATGGTGTGGGTGACCCTCCGGTCGGCGGGGACGGTCGCAGGACGACGATGTGCGCGGGCGTGACGCCCGGCTCTAGGCGCACATAGAAGTTCCTGCCCCAGTGATAGGTGTGGCCGGTGAGCTCGTCGCGCACCGGCACGGTCTCGTGCCAGTCGAGGCCGAGTTGCGGCATGTCCAACGAGACCGTGGCCTCCTGGGTGTGGTGAGGGTCGAGGTTGACGACCACCAGAACGATGTTCGAACCCGAGCGCTTGCTGTAAACGATCAGCGCGTCGTTGTCGGCGGCGTGGAAGTGCACGTCGCGCAGCTGCTGCAGTGCGGGATGGCGGCGCCTGATCCGGTTGAGCGAGGTGATGAGCGGAGCGAGGGAACGGCCCTCGCGCTCCGCCGACTCCCAGTCCCTGGGCCGGATTTCGTACTTCTCCGAGTTCAGGTACTCCTCGCTGCCGGCCCGCACCGGGGTGTTCTCGCACAGCTCGTACCCCGCGTACACGCCCCAGGACGGCGAGAGCGTGGCGGCGAGCACGGCCCGCGCCTCGAAGGCCGGGCGTCCGCCGTCCTGGAGATAGCCCGGCAGGATGTCCGGGGTGTTCACGAAGAAGTTGGGCCGCATGTAGGAGGCCGCTTCACCGGCCAGCTCGGTGACGTACTCCGTGAGCTCCTGCCTGGTATTGCGCCAGGTGAAGTACGTGTACGACTGCTGGAAACCGACCGTCGCGAGCGCATGCATCATCGCGGGGCGGGTGAACGCCTCGGCCAGGAAAATCACATCGGGGTCGGTGCGGTTGATGTCGGCGATCACCTTCTCCCAGAAGATCACCGGCTTGGTGTGCGGATTGTCGACGCGGAAGATCCGTACGCCGTGGTCCATCCAGAACCGCAGGATGCGGACGGTCTCTGCGACCAGCCCCCGCAGATCCTTGTCGAAGGCGATCGGATAGATGTCCTGGTACTTCTTGGGCGGGTTCTCCGCGTACGCGATCGTGCCGTCCGAGCGGTGGTGGAACCACTCGGGATGTTTCTCCACCCACGGATGGTCGGGAGAGCACTGGAGCGCGAAGTCCAGCGCGATCTCCATACGGAGGGTGCGGGCGGTCTCGACGAAGTGGTCGAAGTCGTCGAGCGTGCCGAGTTCGGGGTGGACGGCATCGTGACCGCCCTCGGCCGAACCGATCGCCCACGGCACCCCCACGTCGTTCGCGCCCGGGGACAACGAGTTGTTCGGGCCCTTGCGATGGGTGGTCCCGATGGGGTGGACGGGCGGCAGATAGACGACGTCGAACCCCATGGAGGCAACCGCGGGAAGCCGCTCGGCGGCAGTACGGAAGGTGCCGCTGACAACCCTTCCCCGGTGCCCCTGCCCCTGCAGATGGTCCGCCGCCTTCCCCGCACTGCCCCTTCTCGTGGCCTTTGTCGCCGTCGTCGGCTCGGCCGGCTCGAACCTGGCGCCCTCCGACCGCGGGAAGAGTTCGTACCAGGAACCGAACAGGGCCCGTCGGCGCTCGACGACGAGGGGGAGCGGGCGGGCCGCGGTCACCAGTTCGCGAAGAGGATGGCGGGTGAGCGCGGCGGTGGCCTCGGGGGCGAGCGCGGCGGCGAGCCGCGCGGCGGCCGGACGTGACTCGTCGCGCAACGCATCGACCGCGGCCAGCACCGCCTCACGCCCATCCCGTTTCGGTACGCCCCCGGCCGCCCGCTCGTACAGCTCGGCGCCCTCCGCCAGCACGAGCGCGGTGTCGATCCCCGCCGGGATCTTGATCTGTGCGTGCCGGCGCCAGGTGGTCACCGGATCGCTCCAGGCCTCGACCGTGTACGTCCAGTGCCCCTCGGAGTCCGGCGTGACATCGGCGCCCCAGCGGTCGGTGCCGGGAGCGAGCTCACGCATCGGCGTCCACGGGCCCGGGCGGCCGCTCGGATCCCGCAGAACGGCATTGGCGGCGACCGCCTCATGTCCCTCACGGAAGACGGTGGCCGTGACCTGGAAGGTCTCACCGGCAACGGCCTTGGCGGGCCTTCTGCCGCAATCGACGAGAGGACGGACGTCGAGGACGGGAATGCGACCGATCATGGAATCACCTGGGGACTGGAACTCGGGCTGCACGGAACGCGGTGCGGGCGTGGAGAGAGGTGTGCGTACGCCGCGACTGTGGGGGTCCGTCCTTTCTAGCTGCTCCGTTGACGGCTGATGGGGTGTGAGCATGGCCGCTCCTGTCCGCATTCACTCGAATGGCACTCGAATGGCTGGGGCGCGGGTGTGGTGCGCGGGTGAGTACCGCAACGCACCGGACGCGTACGGACTGCATACGAACCGCTGCCGGATCGCAGTTGATCCGCATTCGGGCTGTATTCGGGCTGTGTACCGCAGAAGCCTTCCCACGGTTGTCGGGGGGCCAATCCGGTGGTTTGTTAACTACTCGGGCGTAGCGGTGAAGGTCTGAATACGCCGGGCTCCGCCCCGTGCGCGGAGGCTCGCGGAAGACTGCCCTCAACCGTCGCCGAGGCAGCGCCGGTGGCCTCGAACACGCCTGTCCGCATCGTCCTGGGCCGGTCGTGGGCGTCGCCGTGTCAGTCCCATGAACCGAAACCTCCTCCTCGACGTGGTGCGCGCCGCACGGAGTCGCGTCGAAGGCCGGCCGGTCCGCCTCGACCCCCGTACACGCCACTGGGCAGCCTTCCCTGTGCTGTGAAGGGCCACAAGGCCGCCCGAGGGGGTGGAATCGGCCATAACGCCCGTGGCGGATGAGCACCGATCTACGGAAGGGGACGGTGGGGCGGACGAGACGCAGGGGCCGCTGATCCGACGCCGGGACTGCGGTGGCGACGGGGCCGGGGGCGGATCCGGGGGCGGGCGGTTCGCCGGGGTCCGTTCGTTGTGAGCCGGTCGCGCGCCGTGGTTGCGGAGTACGGCACACCGTTACCGTCGAGGGTGACGGAGCGGCGCACACCGTGGTGCGTCCCCTCGGATTCGTACGTCCCCTGTAAAGGTGGAATACGTGAAGGCCATTCGTCGATTCACCGTGCGTCCTGTCCTCCCCGATCCCCTTCAACCGCTCAGCGGACTCGCCCGCAACCTGCGCTGGTCCTGGCACACCGAGACACGTGAGCTCTTCCAGGCCGTCGACCCGGGGGGCAGGCGGGCGGCGGACTCCGACCCCGTGCGTCTGCTCGGCGCCGTCTCCGCCGGGCGCCTTGCCGAGCTGGCCCAGGACCAGCAGTTTCTGCACCGGCTGGCCGAGGTGTCCGCCGCGCTCCAGGAGTATCTCGACGGTCCGCGGTGGTACCAGGAGCAGCTGGCGCAGGGTGCGGAACTGCCCGCCGCCGTGGCGTACTTCTCGCCCGAATTCGGTGTGACCGCAGCCCTTCCGCAGTACTCTGGCGGACTCGGCATCCTTGCCGGGGACCATCTGAAGGCCGCCAGCGACCTGGGCGTGCCCCTCGTCGGGGTCGGCCTGCTCTACCGGCACGGCTACTTCCGGCAGAGCCTGTCGCGCGACGGCTGGCAGCAGGAGCACTATCCCCTCCTCGACCCGAACGAACTGCCGCTCACCCTGGTGCGCGAGGCCGACGGAACACCGAGCCGCGTGGTACTGGCCCTTCCGGGTGGCCGCTCGCTCCACGCCTACATTTGGCAGGCCCAGGTCGGCCGCGTTCCTCTGCTCCTGCTCGACTCCGACGTGGAGGAGAACGCGCCAGGCGAACGCGATGTCACTGACCGGCTGTACGGCGGTGGCAGCGAACACCGGCTGCTGCAGGAGATGCTGCTCGGCATCGGAGGCGTACGAGCCGTGCGGACCTACTGCCGGCTCACCGGGCACGCGGCCCCGGAGGTCTTCCACACCAACGAGGGGCACGCAGGGTTCCTGGGTCTTGAACGCATCCGTGAACTCTCCGGAACCGGGCTGGATTTCGACTCCTCGGTCGAGGCGGTGCGGGCCGGCACGGTGTTCACCACCCACACCCCGGTGCCTGCCGGAATCGATCGCTTCGACCGGGAGCTCATCGCCCGTCACTTCGGCGACGACGGCGAACTGCCGGGTGTCGGGGTCGAGCGGATCCTGCAGCTCGGTATGGAGACGTACCCGGGTGGCGATCCCACCCTCTTCAACATGGCGGTCATGGGCCTGCGGCTTGCCCAGCGGGCCAATGGCGTCTCCACCCTGCACGGCGCGGTCAGCCGGAAGATGTTCGCCGGGCTGTGGCCGGGCTTCGACGCCGCAGAGGTGCCGATCACCTCGGTGACCAACGGCGTTCACGCGCCCACCTGGGTCGCCCCCGAGATCTTCGGGCTGCGAGCCCGGTACGGCGGCACGCCGGGACGCTGGGATGCGGCGGCCGGAATCCCGGACCGTGAAATCTGGGACCTGCGGCGGACGCTGCGCGAACAGCTGGTGACCGAGGTCCGCACGAGGCTTGCCGCCTCCTGGCGCACGCGCGGTGCGGAGCCGGCCGAACTCGGGTGGATCGACGGCGTGCTGGACCCGGATGTGCTGACGATCGGCTTCGCGCGCCGCGTGCCCTCGTACAAGCGGCTGACCCTGATGCTTCGTGACCGCGACCGGCTGATGGAGCTGCTCCTCCACCCGACGCGGCCGATTCAGATTGTTGTCGCAGGCAAGGCACACCCCGCCGACGACAGTGGGAAACGGCTGGTCCAGGAATTGGTCCGGTTCTCCGACGACCCCAGGGTCCGCCACCGCATCGTCTTCCTGCCCGACTACGGGATGGCCATGGCGCAGAAGCTCTACCCCGGCTGCGACGTCTGGCTCAACAACCCGCTGCGGCCCCTGGAGGCCTGTGGCACGAGCGGCATGAAGGCCGCGCTCAACGGCTGTCTCAACCTGTCCGTGCTCGACGGCTGGTGGGACGAGTGGTTCGAACCCGACTTCGGCTGGGCGATCCCGACCGCCGACGGGTCCGCGATGGACGAGGACCGGCGTGACGAGCTGGAGGCGAATGCCCTCTACGAGCTGATCGAGGAGCGGGTGGCACCGCGCTTCTACGACCGGGGCGACGACGGGCTTCCCGGGCGCTGGGTCGAGATGGTCCGCCGCACCGTGGGCACGCTCGGCCCCAAGGTCCTTGCCGGACGCATGGTGCGCGAGTACGTCGAGCGGCTGTACGCCCCCGCCGCGCTCGCCCACCGCTCCTTGGACGCCGCCACGGCGCGGGAGCTCGCGGACTGGAAGGCGCGGGTCCGTGCTGCCTGGCCGCGGGTCGCCGTCGACCATGTGGAGGCCGTGGCGCCCAGCACGGTCGGCGGTTCGGCCGAGCTGGGGGCGATGCTGGGGCTGCGTGTCCGGATCGCTCTCGGAGCGCTGGAGCCGGACGACGTGGAGGTGCAGGCAGTGGCCGGGCGGGTCGACGCCGCCGACTCGATCTCGGACGCGCAGTTCTTCCCGCTGAAGCCGAGCGGAGGCCAGGACCTGGAGGGCCGCTGGCTGTACGAGGGCCCGCTCGCCCTCGACCGCACGGGCCCCTACGGCTACACGGTTCGAGTGCTTCCCGCTCACCCGCTGCTGGCAACCAGCGCGGAACTCGGCCTGGTCGCACTGCCGACGGAGGCGACGGGTGACGGTGCGGGCCTGCTGATGCGCTGACCACCCGTCCTCCCCGGGGCCCGGCACCTGTGAGGTGCCGGGCCCCTTCGTCTTCTGAACGCAACACCTTGACGTGTTCATGAGATGCATTGAGGTTCCTCACTCATTGCAGAGTTCACAACTCGACTCAAAGTTCATGTCTGTGAACTGGATTGGTCTTGATCGGAGTTGCTGGCCCCGCACCGGAAGGCACCCCACATGCGTACCGGATCCATCGGGCGCGGCCTCGGCCTCGCCACCGCCCTTGCCGCACTGCTCACCGCGGTCTTCACGGCCCCGGCATCGGCAGACAGATCCGCCCCCGCCGCGAACGCCCGAGAGGTGAAAGCCGCCACAGCCGCCGCCCCCGCCTCCTTCACCCACCCCGGCGTCCTGGTCAGCCGCCCCCAACTCGACTTCGTACGCGCCAAGGTCCAGGCCGGCGCGCAGCCCTGGAAGAGCGCGTACGACCAGATGCTGGCCAGCAAGTACGCCTCGCTCACGCGCACCGCCAAACCACGCGCCATCGTGGAGTGCGGCTCGTACTCCCACCCCAACTACGGCTGCACCGACGAACGCGAAGACGCGATAGCCGCCTACACCCTGGCGCTCGCCTGGTACATCACCCAGGACAGTCGCTACGCCCAGAAGTCCATCGAGATCATGGACGCCTGGTCGGCCGTCATCCAGGACCACACCAACAGCAACGCCCCGCTTCAGACCGGCTGGGCCGGCTCCTCCTGGCCGCGGGCCGCCGAGATCATCAAGTACACGTACAGCAGCTGGCCGAACTCCGCCCGCTTCGGCACCATGCTGCGCAACGTGTACCTCCCCAAGGTCATCAACGGCTCCAACAGCAACGGGAACTGGGAACTGAGCATGACCGAGGCCGCGATCGGCATCGCGGTCTTCCTCGAGGACCGCACCGCCTACGACAAGGCCGTCAGCACGTTCCGTGGACGTGTCCCCGCGTACATCTACCTCGTCTCGGACGGCGCCCTGCCGAAGACCGCACCGGGCAGCGGCCTCGACACCCGCGACGAGATCATCACGTACTGGCAGGGCCAGTCGACCTTCATGGACGGACTCTCCCAGGAGACCTGCCGCGACCTCACCCACGCCGGCTACGGACTCTCCGCCATCTCCCACATCGCCGAAACCGGCCGGATCCAGGGACAGGATCTCTACCCCGAGATCGCCGACCGCCTCTGCCATGCACTGGGGCTGCATGCCAAGTACCTGCTGGGCGCGGCAGTCCCGTCATCGCTCTGCGGAGGGAGCCTCACGGACAGCCTCGGCCCGATCACAGAGGTCGGCTTCAACGCCCTGCACAACCGTATGGGCATCGCCATGACCAACACCCAGACCCTCACCGAACAGCAGAGGCCCGCCGGATCCAACAACCTGTTCGTCGCCTGGGAGACCCTGACCCACGCGAACAACCCCAACTGACCTGTCCGGTCTACTGGTCGTCGCGGCGACGGTTCTCGTCCGGGACGTCGACTCCGATCGACTTGTCCACCAGTCGTCCCTCCTTGAAGCACAGTCGGTAGACCGGCGTCGCGTCGTACTTCTTGGTCCGGTAGTAGACACAGTCGTCCACCCCGGCCGGCTCGGGACGCAGGCCGTCGGGCGCGCCGTCCAGCGAGTGGCTGGGCAGGCGCGTCTCGACGTCCGCCCGGGAGTCACCGACCTTGATCAGATCGAACTGGGTGCGATCCAGGACCGAGCGGGACTGGACGTAGAACTGGAAGGCGAACATCAGCACCCCGAGAACGGCCAGCACACTGACCGGGGCGACGATCACCTGCACCAGGCCGCGCCGCACACGCTGCCGGGCCCTGCTCAGTTCACGCGCCGAAGTGGACGGGGCGGGCCCGGTAGCGCCGGGTATCTCGGGGGCCTCCAAGGCCGGCGAGAGCCGTGCGATCACCGGCAACCGCGCAACCAATTCGAACCCCCCGTCGTCGAGTGGGCCGTGAGCGAGGGACCCGCCGACGAGCCGGACCCGCTCGTCGAGACCCACCAGCCCGGTGCCGCCCGACGCGATCCCCGGTAGGCGGCGGCCCTCTGCACGCGCCGCATTGGTGATCACGACCGTCAGAGTCGGCTCCTCGTCCATCGAGATACGGATGCCGACCTGTGCGCCCGGGGCGTGCTTGGCAGCGTTGGTGAGTGCCTCCTGCACGATCCGGTGCACGGCACGCTCTATCATTCGCGGCAGCACCGAGAGGGGTCCGGGCGCATGAAGAACCACTGTCATCCCGGACGACCGCGCCCGCTCGACGAGCTCGGCGACCGACTCGTCGGACGGCACCGTGGGCGCCGCTTCGTCGTCGGTCCGCAGTATGCCGATGATGTCGCGCAGCCTTGCGGTGGCATCCGCCGCCGCCTGGCGCAGTTCCCCGGCCGAAGCCTGCTGCCTCCGATTCAGCGACGGGTCGACTTCCAGCGCTGCCGCCCGGACCGCGATGAGCGACAACTCGTGCCCGAGAGAATCGTGCATGTCTCCGGCGATGCGGGACCGCTCCCGTATCCGCTCCCGATCCGCTGCCGTGTGCTTCTCGCGCTCCATCCGGTCGGCCAGCTGCCAGCCCGTCCGGATCAGCTGGGCGTAGTGACGCGCGTACCGTCCGATCAACCAGGGCACCACGACTGCGAACAGCAGTGTGATCACCAAGGTGAACCACTCCCAGAGCTCGGCGCCCGCGGTGAGAGTGAGCACCAGGCCCACCGCGGCGATACCCGCGAAGCTGAACAGCGCCGGCCGGGCCCCCGCCAACCGGCGACCGGCGAAGAAACCGAGAGCGATCAGCGCCGTGGAGTACGAGACGGTGTACAGCTCGCGCGAGTTGGCGAGGCTGAGAGCGACTGCGATGCCGAGCGCTGCCAGCGGCCATGCGCGGTGGACCAGTATGGCTGTGCCGAGCGCGCCCACGCCCACGGACAGCCATGACCCGCCGTCGGCCGGGCCGTTCCACAACAGCACGGGCCCGGACAGAATTGCCCAGACGGCCAGGTCGGTGACGTAGTCCCGCTTTCGTTCCCTCAGCATGGTCTTTACCTTGCCCGAGCGCCTGGCACCGAGTCCCCTGACGAAAGTGAAGGGTGGATCCTGCCTTTCGTCCGATGAGCCGGGCGGGTCCGGCTCCGTAGTTTCGTCGGCATGACCAAGTCGACCGGACTGAACGGATCAGTGTGCGGGTCCGGCCCCCTCGTCGGTGTCGCCGACGATTCCCGCCTCGTACGCAAGGATTGCGAGCTGCACCCGGTTCTTGAGCCCGAGACGGCTCAGGACCGCGCTGACATGGGCCTTGACGGTGCCCTCGACGACATACAGCTTTGCGGCGATCTCCGCATTGGAGAGGCCTGCGCCGACGAGCGCAACGACGTCCCGCTCGCGCGCCGTCAACGGCTCCAGCGCGGCTCTGGCATCGGCGGCCCGCGACAGCCGGCCCGTACCGAGATGTGCGATCACCCGTTGAGCCACTTCGGGGGAGAGGAATGCCGCTCCCTCTGCCACGGCCTGCACCCCCGCGATCAGTTCGCGCGGGTTACCGGACTTGAGGACGAAGCCGCTCACTCCCGATCCCAGTGCCCGTGCGATGTATTCGTCCTCGGAGAAGGTGGTGAGCATGATGAGCGCCGTCTCGGGCAGCGTCCCGCGCAGCTCGGCTGCTGCCTGCAGGCCGTCGAGGCGGGGCATCCGGATGTCGAGGAGGGCCACATCGGGCCTGTGCTTCCGGGCGAGTTCGACAGCTTCGTGCCCGTCCCCGGCTTCTGCGACGACCTCGATGGCGGGGTCGGTGGCGAGGATCGCCCGGACACCCGCGCGGATCATGCTTTCGTCGTCGGCAAGCAGCACCCTGATCATGCGGCTCACCCTACGGCGAACCGCCCGGGAGGAATGAGAGCTCCTCCCGGGCGGGACCACCGCATCACGTGCGCGGAATGCGGTGCTGGGTTCAGAAGGTCAGCTTGAAGCTGTTGATGGCGCCGGTGTCACCCGAGTAGACGTCCTGGACCTTCAGCTTCCAGGTGCCGTTGGCGACCTCGGACGACGCGTTGACGGTGTACGTCGTCTGGACGTTGTCCGCCGAATCGGAGATCGAGGAGTTCTTCAGCCGGTAGGCCGTGCCGTCCGGAGCGACGAGGTCGATGACGAGGTCACCGCGCCAGGTGTGGGTGATGTCCACGCCGACCTGCAGGGTGCTGGGCGCATTGCCCGTGATTCCGGTGACGTTGACCGAGCTGGTGACGGCCGCGCCTGCGTCCGGGATGGCGACGCGGGTGGTGTTCTGGAAGACCGTGCCGCCGGTGCCGCCACCGGAGCGCGAGCCGACGTTGACGCCGGCCCAGGCATCGGCGACCGCCTTGTACTCGGCGCTCGTCGTGCCGTACAGCTCACCGGCCGCGGCGAGGGTACCGGTGCGAGCGGCCGCGTAGTTCGTCGTGGAACTGAACTTGGTGCTGAGTGCCTTGAACCAGATCAGCGCCGCCTTGTCGCGGCCGATGCCGGTGACCGGCAGACCGTCGGAGGTCGGGGAGTTGTACGAGACACCGTTGATGGTCTTGGCGCCGCTGCCCTCGGAGAGGAGGTAGAAGAAGTGGTTCGCGGGACCCGAGGAGTAGTGGACGTCCACTCCGCCGATGCCGGAGTACCAGGCGTCCTTGGACGCGCCGTCCTTGCTCGGCTTGTCCATGTAACGCAGCGGGGTGCCGTCGCCGTTGATGTCGATCTTCTCGCCGACCAGGTAGTCGCCCAGGTCGGTGGCGTTGTTGGAGTAGAACTCGACCGCGGCGGCCATGATGTCGCTGGTCGCCTCGTTGAGACCGCCGGACTCGCCGCTGTAGACCAGGCCGGCGGTGGCGGAGGTGACACCGTGCGTCATCTCGTGCGCGGCCACGTCCAGGGAGGTCAGCGGTGCGGCGTTGCCGCTGCCGTCTCCGTAGGTCATGCAGAAGCAGCTGTCGTCCCAGAAGGCGTTGACGTAGTTGTTGCCGTAGTGGACGCGGGAGTACGCACCGACGCCGTCGCCCCGGATACCGGTGCGGCCCTGCACGTTCTTGTAGTAGTCCCAGGTCTCGGCCGCGCCGTAGTGCGCGTCCGCCGCAGCTGTCTCGACGTTCGTCGGACTTCCGTTGCCCCAGATGTCGTCGGAGCCGGAGAAGAGCGTCCCGGTGCCGGACGTGCCGTGGTTCAGGTTGTACGTCTTGTGGTTGCCGCGTGTCGTGTCGGTCAGCGTGTACGACGGTGCGGTGCCGAGCGTGACCTGGCCGCTGTACTGGGTGTTGCCGGTGCCGGTCTCGATGGCCTGCCACTCGTAGAGCTTCGCACCGGTGGACGCGTCCGTGACGACGTGCAGTTCATTGGGGGTGCCGTCGTCCTGGAGGCCGCCGACGACGGTCTCGTAGGCGAGCTGCGGCTTGCCCTGGGCCATCCAGACCACCTTGCGCGGTGCCCGGTCGGCGACGGTCTTCTTGGAACCGGCAGCCTTGGCCGCACCGAGAGCCTGCGTCTCGGCCTTGGCCGGGGCGACGTCGGCGGCGGTGTCGACGGCCTTCAGCTGTGCAGAGGTGACTTTGGACGCCTTGGTGACGCCCTCGGTCTCACCGGCCTTGGACTCCTGGACGATCAAGTCGCCACCGAGGACCGGGAGTCCGCTGAAGGTGCGCTCGTAACGCGTGTGCGTGGTGCCGTCGTTGTCCTGGATGACATCCCGGACGACGAGCTTCTCCTGAGAGCCGAGACCGAGCTCCTTGGCGGTGGCCGCCTTGCTCGCGTTGGCCTCGCGGATCAGCTCGGCACGCGCGGAGGGGGAGAGCTGCTTGGCCAGTGCGCCATGCTTGGCGTTGGTGGCGACCGGGGCAGCAGCGGCGGAACCGCCGGCTGTGGCAGTTGCCGTGCCCGTCTGGACTCCTACGGCGAGGAGGGCTGCTACGGCTATCAGAGCGCCGGTCGCGGTGGCGCGACGGCTGGGCGTGGATCTCACGCGGACTCCTTCTGCGAGGGGGGTACCGGCGGCTGGGTGAGCCGACCGGGCAGGGCAGGCGGTGCGCGGAACGGGGGAAGAGTGTCAGCAGATGGACGTTCCTGTCAGGACCGCGTCAACAAGTTGGCCGGAATTCGTCCGTTGCCAGAAAGGTCATGTTCGTTAAGCGGACGTTTCGCCGATCGTTACCGCGAGGGCGTTCACGGTCCGGAGCGGCCGATTTCGAAGAGCGGGTCCGGGTCGACCTCGAACACATCGTGTTCGAACGGCGCGTTCGGCGCGGGGTCGTGGCCACCGGCCGAAAGTGTCTTGAATTGTGGCTCGTTCTGAACGGGTCAGTCCTTGTCGTGCAGCAAAGGCCAGGTAAAGCGCCGGGCGATGCGGCCCGCCGTGGCGGCTTCCGCTCGGTTCGCAAGGAGGAGGAAGGAGGCAGCTCGCGGTTGGCTCGCTCTGTGTGCCGTGCGGGCCCCGGGCTCAGAAGGGAGTTGGCTTCCTTGAGGACCGGCGCGTGGGGGCCGGCCGGCACCGCGCGGGCCGGGGCGAGTTGCTGAGCTTGCCGAGATCGCCGGGCGGTCCGCTCGGGCCTGAGAGCCTGTCGGGCGAATGCCCCGGCCGTCCGCGTCTTCAGCGGCACGTCTCCACACCGACAGCGGCGAGCGCCGTGCGCAGCCCTTGATCGGTGGCAGAGCATGCGGTGATCCGCACGGTGATCCGGACCACGCCCGGCAACGCAGGGAGCTCCTGGCCAAGGGCGCGGACGGCCCCGGGAACACGTGCTGTTCCTGGGCCGCGGTGACGACCTGGCAGCGCGACGGAGCGGGGTCAGGCCGGCAACGGCACCTGCCCGACCGCTCCCGAGCCGGTGCGCGGCACCGCCGCACCGGCCGGTCGTCCGCCCGGCGTGGTTGTGCCGACGCCGGTGGTTGTTGCGGGGAAGCGGGTCAGGCCAGGCTTTCCCGCCAGGCGCGGTGGAGCCCCGCGAACCGGCCGGTGCCGCCGATGAGTTCGGACGGGGAGCCGTCCTCCACGATCTGGCCGTGCTCCATGACCAGTACCCGGTCCGCGATCTCCACGGTCGACAGCCGGTGGGCGATCACGACCGCGGTGCGGCCGTGCAACACCGTGTCCATGGCCCGTTGCACGGCGCGTTCGCCGGGGATGTCGAGGGAGCTCGTCGCTTCGTCGAGGATCAGGACCGCTGGATCCGCGAGCAGGGCGCGGGCGAAGGCGACCAGCTGGCGCTGGCCCGCCGAGATCCGCCCGCCCCTCTTGCGGACATCCGTGTCGTACCCGTCGGGCAGTCCGCTGATGAAGTCGTGCGCGCCGATCGCCTTCGCGGCCCGCTCGATCTCCTCGCGAGGGGCTTCCGGACGGCCGATGGCAATGTTCTCGGCGACCGTCCCCGAGAAGAGAAACGCCTCCTGGGTCACCATCACGACACCGCGCCGCAGTTCGGGCGTGGCCAGATCGCGCAGATCCGTCCCGTCCAGCAGCACCCGGCCGTCGGTCGGGTCGTAGAACCGGGCCAGCAGCTTGGCGAGCGTCGACTTCCCGGCTCCTGTCGAGCCGACCACAGCCACGGTCTGCCCCGCCGGGATCGTCAGATCGAAGCGGGGCAGCACTTCGCCGCCCGTGCGGTAGGCGAATCTCACCGAGTCGAAGGAGACGTCCCGCCCCGGGTGCTCACCCGTGCGGGCAGGCAGCTCCCGCGGATTCGCCGCCTCGGGGACGGTGGGCGTCTGGGCCAGCAGCCCCGCGATCTTCTCCAGCGAAGCCGCGGCCGACTGGTAGGAGTTGAGGAACATGCCGAGCCGGTCTATCGGGTCGTACAGCCGCCGCAGGTAGAGCACGGCCGCGGCGAGCACGCCGAGCGCGAGCGTCCCTGAGGCGACTCGGTACGCACCCCACAGCACGATCCCGGCGACCGCCGTGTTGGCGACCAGCCGGGAGCCGACCACGTAGCGCGCCATCTCCAGCAGCGCGTCGCCGTTCGTCCGGCAGTGCCGCTGGTTGAGCCGCTCGAATTCTGTGTCGTTGATGCGCTCGCGACGGAACGCCTGGACGGGACGGATCCCGTTGATCGTCTCCGCGAACTTCACGATGACCGATGCGATCGCTGTCGACCGGGCGGCATAGATCACCCCGGCGCGTCGCTGGTAGAGCCGCACCAGCAGATACAGCGGTACGAACGAGAGGACGGCGACCGATCCGAGACCGACGTCCAGCCACAGCAGCAACAACGAGATGGAGATGAAGGAGAGCACGACGCCGATCAGTTCCTGCAGCCCCTCGCTGAGCAGCTCCCGCAGCGACTCCACATCCGTGGTGGACCGGGAGATCAGCCGACCTGAGGTGTAGCGCTCATGGAAGTCCACGCTCAGTGCCTGCGCATGACGGAAGATCCGCCCCCGGAGATCGAGCAGCACGTCCTGGTTGATCCGGGCGGAGGCCTGGATGAACGCGTACTGCATGCTCCCCGCGCCGGCCGAACAGAGCGCGTACCCGATGGCCACGGCGATCAGCGGTCCGTAGTCCTTGTCGCGGAACGCGGGTACGCCGCTGTCGATGGCGTAGGCGACGAGCAGCGGACCCACCTGGACCGCGGCCTGCTGGATCAGCAGGAACAGCGTGGCCACCACCACCCTGCCCCTGAGCGGGCCGAGCAGGGACAGCAACAGGGCGCGGGTCGCGCCGCGCGGAGTGGGCAGGTCGTCCTGGTCGAAGGGGTCCTGGGCGCCGGAGGCGGAGCCGGGCTCGGACGCGGCCTCCGGCGGCTTCCGTGTGGTGTCGTCCGGTCTTGTTGCCGGCCGGTCACGGGTCAGGGTGTCCGTATCCGTACCCCTGGCCACGTCTGCAGCGCCGGTGGTTGCGTCGGTGCCGCTCAGGGGCTCGCTCTCGTCGCTGCCGCCCGCTCCCGCGGGGCGTCCGGTCGTTGCGTTGGTCATCGGGTGCTGTCCTTCTCGGCAGGGACGACCATGGCAGGCATGCCGTCGGTGGACAGGAATTCGGGTGCGTCCCCGGCGCCGGACATCAGCCAGGCGTACTCGGCGTTGCTGCGCAGCAGTTCCTGGTGGGTGCCCACGGCGCTGATCCGGCCCTCGGACAGCAGCGCCACCCGGTCCGCGAGCATCACGGTGGACGGCCGGTGGGCGACCACGATGGCGGTGGTCGACTCGAGCACGCGCCGCAGGGCGGCCTCCACCAGCGTCTCCGTATGTACGTCCAGGGCGGAGAGCGGGTCGTCGAGCACCAGGAAGCGCGGCTGCCCGACGACGGCGCGGGCCAGTGCGAGGCGCTGCCGCTGGCCTCCGGAGAGACTGAGCCCCTGCTCGCCGACCTGGGTGTGGATGCCTTCCGGCAGGTCGTACACGAAGTCGGCCTGGGCGATCGAGAGCGCCCGCCGCAGCTCGTCCTCGCCGGCGCCGTCGGCGCCCATGAGGACGTTCTCCCCGACGCTCGCCGAGAAGAGCGTCGGCTCCTCGAACGCCACGGACACCAGCTCACGCAGCTGTTCGCGCCGCATGGTGGTGATGTCGGTGCCGTCCAGCGTGATCCGCCCGGCGGTGGCGTCGTGCAGCCTCGGTACGAGGGCGGTGAGCGTCGTCTTCCCCGATCCGGTGGCCCCGACCAGGGCCATGGTCTCGCCGGGGCGGATCCGCAGATCGATCCGGCTCAGCACGGGTGCGGAGCCCGACTCCGCGTCGGGGTAGCGGAACTCGACGCCTTCGAAGACCATTCCGCCGTCCGCGTGCTGCTGCGAGGGCGGCGGGGAGGACTGCGAGGAAGACTCCCCGGTGGTCTCGCGCTCCTCCTCCACATCCATCACCTCGAAGAACCGCTCGGTCGCCGTCGCCGACTCCTGGCTCATCGCCAGAAGGAAACCGATCGACTCGACCGGCCACCGCAGCGCGAGAGCGGTCGACAGGAACGCCACCAGCGTGCCTGCCGAGAGATCTCCGTCGGCGACCTGGATCGTGCCGAGAACCAGCGCCGCGCCGATCGCCAGCTCCGGGATCGTGGTGATGAAGGCCCAGATGCCGGCCAGCAGCCGGGCCTTGTCGAGTTCGGTGCCGCGCAGTCGCTGCGAGAGGCCGCGGAAGGCCAGGGCCTGGCTCCGGTGCCTCCCGAAGCCCTTGATGATCCGGATGCCGAGGACGCTCTCCTCGACGACCGTCGTCAGATCGCCGACCTGGTCCTGGGCCTTGCGCGCCACCACCGCGAACTTCGTCTCGAAGACGGAGCAGAGGATCACCAGTGGCACGACCGGTACGAGCAGCACCAGGCCCAGCGTCCACTGCTGCACCAGCAAAATGATGAAACCCGCCAGGATGGTGGTGGCGTTGACCAGGAGAAACGTCAGCGGGAATGCCAGGAACATGCGCAGCAGCATCAGGTCCGTGGTTCCGCGCGACAGTAGCTGCCCGGACGGCCAGCGGTCGTGGAAGGCCACCGGCAGCCGTTGCAGATGCCGGTACAGGTCGGCCCGCATCGATGCCTCGACGCCCGCCAGCGGCCGCGCCACCAGCCATCGCCGCAGCCCGAAGAGCAGTGCCTCGGCGATGCCCAGCACCAACAGGTACAGCGCACCGAGCCAGACTCCGCCCGGATCACGGTGCGCGACCGGGCCGTCCACGATCCACTTCAGTACGAGGGGTATCACCAGGCCGAGGCAGGAGGCGACGATCGCCACGGCTGCCGCTCCGAACAGGCGGATACGTACAGGCTTCACGTAAGGCCACAGCCGCAGGAGGGAGCGCGCGGCGGACCGGTCCTTGGGCTCTACATGTGTTTCGGGCATCAGGGGCGAGCCTACGGTTCACCACTGACATCACTCATCTGGTTTTCGTCGCTCTGTCGACATCTCGCCCCCAATGGCCCGAGACCGTCCGGTCGTACCCCGGAGTCAACCGATCGGCCGATGCCGTTCCGAGCGTGATGGCCGATGCCGCGCGGGCCCGCCCGACGGGACCCTCGTACCCATGGCAATCATCGAAGTGAACGCGGTGCACAAGGCCTACGCCGGGCGCACCGCGGTGGACGGCGTGACGTTCGCCGTCGACGAGGGGGAGATCTTCGGGATTCTCGGCCCCAACGGCGCGGGCAAGACCACGACCGTCGAATGCGTCGAGGGTCTGCGGATCCCCGACGCCGGTACGGTCCGGGTCGCCGGACTCGACCCTGTCGCCGACCACGACCGGGTGACGCGCCTGCTCGGCGCCCAGCTCCAGGAGAGCGAACTGCAGGCCAAGCTCACGGTCCGCGAGGCACTGGAGCTGTACAGCGCATTCCATCCGGACCCCGCCGACTGGCGGTCCCTGGCCGAACGGCTCGGTCTGCACACCAGGCTCACCACCCGGTTCGCCAAGCTGTCGGGCGGTCAGAAGCAGCGGCTGTCCATTGCCCTTGCGCTGATCGGCAACCCGCGGGCCGTGGTGCTCGACGAGCTGACCACCGGACTCGATCCGCGGGCCCGCCGTGACACCTGGCAACTGATCGAAGAGGTGCGCGACAGCGGCGTGACCGTCCTCCTCGTCACCCACTTCATGGAGGAGGCCCAGCGGCTCTGCGACCGGATCGCCGTGATCGACAAGGGGCGGGTCGTCGCCCTCGACACCCCGTCCGGCCTGATCCGCAAGGCCGGCAGTTCCACCGTCATCTCCTTCACCCCCTCGCAACCGCTCGCCCCCGACGATCTGGCGGCGCTCCCCGCAGCGGCATCGGTCGAGCAGAAGGGCGGCCGGATCGTCATCAACGGCACCGACGAGACCGTCAACGCGGTGATCTCGCTGCTGGCCCGGCACCGCATCACCGCACATCAACTGCGCGTCTCCGAAGCGACCTTGGACGACGCCTTCCTCGACCTCACCGAGACACGGACAGAAGCAGCAGACACGGAACAGGCGGCCTGAGATGACCACACCTCTCGCATCGAACCCTCCGGCCCCCACCGCCCCCTCTTCTGCTTCGGCCCCCTCCCTCGCCGTCCTCACCTGCGAGGCCCGGCTCTTCCTCCGCGAACCCGGCAGCCTCTTCTGGATCCTCGTCTTCCCGACCGTCCTCCTGACGATCCTCGGTCTGGTCCCGTCCTACCGGGAAGCCGACGACGGCCTCGGCGGCCGCCGCGTCATCGACCTGTATGTGCCGGTGGCCGTACTGCTCGCCATGATCATGTCCGGGCTCCAGGCCATGCCACCCGTCCTTGCCGGCTATCGCGAACGGGGCATCCTGCGCCGTATGTCGACCACTCCGGTACGTCCGTCCGCCCTGCTCACCGCACAGATCGCCTTGCACGGCGCCGCCGCCCTGGGCTCGGCCGTGCTGGCCCTGGCCGTCGGCCGGATCGCCTTCGACGTGCGGCTGCCCGGTCAGCCCGCCGGCTACCTGCTCGCCCTGCTTCTGGCGACCGCGAGCGTCCTCGCCCTCGGCGCCATGGTCAGCGCGCTCTCCCGGACCACCAAGGTCTCCGCCGCCGTCAGCTCGGTCGTCTACCTCGTGATGATGTTCACCGCGGGGGTCTGGCTACCGGTCCAGGCGATGCCCGAAGTCCTCCGCCGGATCGTCGAGTGCACTCCCTTCGGCGCGGCCTCCCAGGCGCTGGACCGGGCGGCCTCAGGCGGCTGGCCGGGCTGGATGCATCTGGGGGTGATGGCCCTGTGGACGGTCCTGCCGGCTGCCGCGGCCGGCCGCTGGTTCAAGTGGGAGTAACGCATCCGGCCGGTCCGGGGCAGACTGCCCCCATGGGAACGGGGCACACCGGCGGGGATGCCGCAGCGGTCACCACGGCCGAGCAGGGGTGGGAACAGTTCTACCGGTTCGGGCCGTACGGTCTGCTCGGGCTGGCCACCATCGTCTCGGCGATGTCCGCCGACCTCATCATGAGCCGTACCGGGATGTACGTGGCCGGGGTGCTGGTCCCGGTGGCGCTGGCGCTCCAGCTCTGGTGGAGCTGGAGCCGCCACCGGCCTGCTGGGCGGTCGCGGGCCGCGCAGCTCTACTTCGCCGTACGCACGGTCCTCGCCTTCGTACTGACCTGGTGCAACCCGTTCTTCTCCATGTTCGCGCTCCTCGGCTACTTCGACGCGGCGCGCCTCCTCCCCAAGCGGGCCGCACGCGTCGGGATGCTGGCCACCGCCGTCACCATGGCGGGCTCCCAGTGCGGCAGCGGTTTCCCGCCGGACACGTTGACGAACTGGACGGCCTTCGGCATCCTCCTCGCCCTGCACAGCACCCTCGTCCTCGTCTTCGCACAGATCGACACCCGGCAGGCCGAGCACGCCCGCACCCAGATCGACACCATCGCCGAACTGGAGTCCGCCAACGCCCGTCTCGAACAGGCCCTGGCGGAGAACGCGGGCCTGCACGCCCAACTCCTCGTCCAGGCCCGCGAGGCGGGCGTCGCCGACGAGCGGAGCCGGCTGGCCGCGGAGATCCACGACACCATCGCCCAGGGGCTGACCGGCATCATCGCCCAGCTCCAGGCGGTCACCTCCACCGCCGATTCCGACCCGGCGCTGGCCCGCAAGCACCTCGACCGCGCTGCCGCGCTCGCCCGCCACAGCCTCGGCGAGGCACGCCGGTCCGTGCGCAATCTGGTCCCCGCCGCACTGGCCCACGACGACCTTCCCGAAGCGCTCGAGAAGACCGTCGCGAGCTGGGCGGAACGGGTCGGCGTACGAGCGGAGTTCACGGTGACCGGCACCGCCGAACCGCTGCACGACGAGGTCGGGGCCACGCTGCTGCGGATCGCGGAGGAGGCCCTCGCCAACGCGGGACGCCACTCCGGGGCCTCCCGGGTCGGCGTCACGCTCTCCTTCATGGGCGACGAAGTCACCCTGGACGTACGGGACGACGGCTGCGGCTTCGATCCGGTGGCCCTGCCGCCGTACCGGGGAACGGACGGTTTCGGTCTCAGCGGCATGCGCGCCCGCGCCGAACGGATCGCGGGCGCCGTCGTGGTGGAGTCGGAACCGGGCAACGGAGCAGCCGTTTCCGCCCGCGTCCCCCTCGTGCCTCACCAATGACCAGGGCGTACGGTGGGACCGCCATGGCTGACGAGACCGCACGCACCATCACCCTCATCGTCGTCGACGACCACCCCGTCGTACGGGACGGTCTGCGCGGCATGTTCGCATCGGCCCCCGGCTTCGAGGTGCTCGGCGAGGCGGCCGACGGCGTCGAGGGAGTCGATCTGGCCACCCGGCTCGACCCCGACGTCGTCCTGATGGACCTGCGGATGCCCGGCGGCGGCGGGGTCGCCGCGATCGCCGAGCTCACTCGGCGCGGCGCACGTTCCAAGGTGCTCGTCCTCACCACGTACGACACCGACTCCGACACCCTGCCCGCGATCGAGGCGGGCGCGACCGGCTATCTGCTCAAGGACGCGCCCCGCGAAGAGCTCTTCACCGCCGTGCGCGCCGCCGCCGATGGACGCACCGTGCTGTCGCCCGCGGTCGCCTCCCGGCTCCTCGCGCGGGTACGCAGCCCCGGCGCCGCGGGCCACGAGGCGCTGTCCGCACGGGAGCGCGAGGTGCTCGAACTGGTCGCCAAGGGAACCTCGAACCGGGAGATCGCCGCCGAACTGTTCATCAGCGAGGCGACGGTGAAGAGCCATCTCACGCACATCTTCGCGAAACTGGGCGCCAAGGACCGCGCCGCGGCCGTCGCGACCGCCTACGAGCGCGGCATCCTCGGCTGAGCCGGCCGTCCGCCCTGTTCCGCATCACTCCCTGACGCGCAGCAGCACCACAGCCCTCGCCGGCACCGTCAGCATCTCGGAGCCGCGGTGCACGGTCCCCGGAGCGGTGGACTGGTCCTCCCGCGAGGTGTCCAGCACCAGTTCGTACGCCTGCGCCCACGGCGGACCGGGAAGCCGGAAGCTGCTCGGGCGGTCGGCGGCGTGCAGGATCGCCAGGAAGCTGTCGTCCGTGACCTGTTCGCCGCGCGCGTCCCGGCCCGGGATGTCACGCCCGGAGAGATAGAGCCCGACGGTCGCGGCCGGTGCGTACCAGTCCTCCTCCGTCATCTCCGTCCCCTGCCGGGTGAACCACGCGAGGTCCCGCAGCCCGTCCGCGGCCTGCGGCCGGCCGGAGAAGAAGGCGCGGCGGCGCAGCACCGGATGGGTGTGGCGCAGCGCGAGCAGCCGCGCCGTCAGTTCGGTCAGTTCCCGCCACTGCGGCTGGTCGAGCAGCGACCAGTCCAGCCAGCCGATCTCGTTGTCCTGGCAGTAGGCGTTGTTGTTGCCGCCCTGCGTCCGGCCCATCTCGTCGCCCGCGACCAGCATCGGCACCCCGGTCGACAGCAGCAGGGTGGTGAGCAGATTGCGCAGCTGGCGGCGGCGCAGCGCGTTGATCCCGGGGTCGTCGGTCTCGCCCTCGGTGCCGCAGTTCCAGGCCCGGTTGTCCGACGTGCCGTCCCGGTTGCCCTCGCCGTTGGCCTCGTTGTGCTTCTGCTCGTAACTGACCAGATCACGCAGCGTGAAGCCGTCGTGCGCGGTGATGAAGTTGACCGATGCGTACGGGCGGCGGCCACCCCACGCGTACAGATCGCTGGATCCGGTCAGCCGGTAGCCGAGGTCCCGTACGTCGGGCAGGGCGCCGCGCCAGAAGTCCCGTACGGCATCCCGGTAGCGGTCGTTCCACTCCGTCCACAGCGGAGGAAAGGCTCCGACCTGGTAGCCGCCGTTGCCGATGTCCCATGGCTCCGCGATGAGCTTCACCCGCCGCAGCACCGGGTCCTGGGCGATCACCGCGAGGAACGGGGACAGCATGTCGACGTCGTGCATCGAGCGGGCCAGCGCCGCCGCCAGATCGAAGCGGAAGCCGTCGACGCCCATCTCGGTGACCCAGTACCGCAGCGAGTCCGTGATCAGCCGCAGCACATGCGGCTGCACCACATGCAGGGTGTTTCCGCAGCCGGTGTAGTCGGTGTATCTCCGGGCGTCGGACTGAAGCCGGTAGTAGCCGCGATTGTCGATGCCGCGCAGCGACAGCATCGGACCCAGCTCACTCGCTTCCGCCGTGTGGTTGTAGACCACGTCGAGGATGACCTCGATCCCGGCGTCGTGCAGCGCCCGCACCATCCGCTTGAACTCGCCGACCTGCTGGCCTCCCGTACCGCTCGCCGAGTAGTCCGCGTGCGGGGCGAAATAGCCGATGGAGTTGTATCCCCAGTAGTTGTGCAGGCCGCGCCGCAGCAGGTGGTCCTCGTGGGCGAACTGATGCACCGGCAGCAGTTCCACCGCCGTCACGCCGAGCCGCGTCAGATGGCCGATGGCCGCCGGGTGGGCGAGTCCGGCGTACGTGCCCCGGAGCTCCTCCGGGATCTCCGGGTGCCGCTTGGTGAAGCCACGCACATGCAGTTCGTAGATGACGGAGTCGGCCCACGGGGTCTTGGGGCGCCGGTCCTCCGCCCAGTCGTCGTCATCGTGGACGACGACACCCTTCGGTACGTACGGAGCGGAGTCCCGTTCGTCCCGGACGGTGTCGGCGACCTGTTGCTGCGGCCAGTCCCGCACATGGCCGTAGACCTCGGCCGGCAGGGTGAACGAGCCGTCCACCGCACGTGCGTACGGATCGAGCAGCAGTTTCGCCGGGTTCCAGCGGGCACCCGTCCAAGGGTCCCAGCGGCCGTGCACCCGGTAGCCGTACCGCTGACCCGGCTGTACACCCGGCACGAAACCGTGCCAGATCTCATGGGTCAGCTCGGTCAGCGGGAGGCGGGTCTCGTCCCCCTCCTCGTCGAAGAGACAGAGCTCGACCGCCTCGGCCCCGCCCGCCCAGAGCGCGAAGTTGGTGCCCGCCACCCCGTCCGGGCCCACCCGGAAACGGGCTCCGAGCGGCATCGGCGCACCGGGCCACACGGCCGGAGGCCGCTGTCCGCCGTGGAGCACCCGCTTTTCCACCGGGCCGGTCCCCGCCTCGGTCCCCGCCTCCTTCGACGTCCGCTCCAGAACCTTCCTGACCGACTCCCGCACTGCCTCCTGCTCGGCTGCGCTCGACACCTCTCAGCCTCCCGCGGCTCATCGGACCCGGCGCCGAAGAGGAGCGCACGGCGTCCCGGCCGCGGCTCCCCGAATGTGGTCCTCCCCTCTGTTCTGCCCACAGCGGGGCCCGCACTCACGTTTCCCCCGGCAGGCCCTGGTCGTTGCGGGGGCGTGAACCACAACGCGAGGAAGGCAGGGGTGAGCACGGTCACCGCGCTGACATGGGCAGGACCGCTCGCCGCACTGGCCGCGCCGTCCGTACCGACCGGCTGCGCCCATGCGGAATCCTTTGACGGGCCGGCCGGGCACCCTCGCGCCCCTACCAGGCGTCACATGGTGGAGTCCTGGGACAACTTGGGACTGAACGGTGACATCCTTGGGGGGATCTCTCAAAGGTCCGTGTGATTTCCTTTCGCTAGCGCGCATGTGCAGCGCGCGGGGGTAGGAGCCTGCAGGCTCCCGGGGCCATGGCGGGGCCAGGCCGTGTGAGGGGAGACGACCACATTGAACGGGCAGCCGATATCGGGGACATCGGTCGGGGCGGACAGCGGACGGCGTGGTCGGGGGACCACCGGACTGCTGGCTCTGGTACTGGGTGCGCTGCTGTTGCTGGTGACGGCGTGCGGCGGGGGAGACACCGACGCCGGGGACAAGGGCGGGAAGAGCGGCGGCGGCAGGAGCGCGGACACGACCGCCTCGCAGGCGGTGGTGACCGTCGCGCCCAAGGACGGTGCCGACTCGGTCGCCACCAGCGGGGCGCTGAAGATCTCCGCCGAGCAGGGCAAGCTGACCACGGTCGAGGTCGCGGACCCCAAGGGCGTCGAGGTCGAGGGCAAGATCGCGGCGGACGGCGCGAGCTGGGAGCCCGAGCAGCACCTGGCCGCGGCGACGAAGTACACGGTCCACGCGATCGCCAAGGACGCCAAGGGCCGCGAGTCGGCCAAGGACACCACGTTCACCACGCTGGTCCCGAAGAACACCTTCATCGGGCAGTACACGCCGGAGGACGGTTCCACGGTCGGCGTCGGCATGCCGGTCTCGATCCACTTCACCCGCGGTATCACCGACCCCGAAGCGGTCGAGAAGGCCATCGAAGTGACGGCGGAGCCGGCGGTACAGGTCGAGGGCCACTGGTTCGGCAACGACCGCTTGGACTTCCGCCCGGAGAAGTACTGGGTCGCGGGCACCAAGGTGACCGTGAAGCTGAACCTCGACGGCGTCGAGGGACGCCCCGGGGTCTACGGCAAGCAGGCCAAGACGGTCTCGTTCACCATCGGCCGCAGCCAGGTCAGCCATGTCGACGCGAGCACGCACCGGATGAAGGTCGTCCGTGACGGCAAGCAGATCAAGAACATCCCGATCTCCGCGGGCGCCCCTGCGACCACCACGTACAACGGCCAGATGGTCATCAGCGAGAAGCTCAAGGTGACCCGGATGAACGGCGACACCGTCGGCTTCGGCGGCGAGTACGACATCAAGGACGTGCCGCACGCGATGCGTCTGTCCACGTCGGGCACGTTCATCCACGGGAACTACTGGGGCGCTCCCTATGTCTTCGGTTCGACCAACACCAGCCACGGCTGCGTCGGTCTGCAGGACGTGCGCGGCGCGTGGAGCAAGAAGACCCCGGCTGCCTGGTTCTTCGACAACTCGCTCATCGGCGACGTCGTGATCGTGAAGAACTCCCACGACAAGACCATCCAGCCGGACAACGGCCTCAACGGCTGGAACATGACCTGGGCGGAGTGGACCAAGTAGTTCGCGAAGCACGACATGACGGCGGGCCCGGTGCTGTGACCAACAGCACCGGGCCCGCCGTCGTTAGCGACGGTTAACCTGCCTCTCATGACCGTAACCCTCGAAGCAAGCGACGGCGTCGGCACGATCCGGCTGGACCGTCCGCCCATGAACGCCCTGGACGTCGCCACCCAGGACCGGCTGCGTGAACTCGCCGAGGAGGCGACGCGGCGCGACGATGTGCGCGCCGTCGTCCTCTACGGCGGTGAGAAGGTGTTCGCGGCGGGCGCGGACATCAAGGAGATGCAGGCGATGGACCACACGGCGATGGTCGTACGGTCCAAGGCGCTGCAGGACTCCTTCACCGCGGTGGCCCGCATCCCCAAGCCTGTCGTCGCCGCCGTCACCGGTTATGCGCTCGGTGGCGGCTGCGAGCTGGCGCTCTGCGCCGACTTCCGGATCGCCGCCGACAACGCCAAGTTGGGCCAGCCCGAGATCCTGCTCGGCCTGATTCCCGGCGCGGGCGGCACCCAGCGGCTGGCCCGGCTGGTCGGCCCGTCCAAGGCCAAGGACCTGATCTTCACCGGCCGTCACGTGAAGGCCGAAGAGGCGCTGGCGATCGGCCTGGTGGACCGGGTGGTGCCCGCGGCCGAGGTGTACGAGCAGGCGCACGCCTGGGCGGCCCGGCTGGCCAAGGGGCCGGCTCTCGCGCTGCGCGCGGCGAAGGAGTCGGTCGACGCGGGGCTGGAGACGGACATCGACACCGGTCTCACGATCGAGCGGAATTGGTTCGCCGGCCTGTTCGCCACCGAGGACCGTGAGCGCGGTATGCGCAGCTTTGTCGAAGAGGGACCGGGCAAGGCCAAGTTCCTCTGACCGAACGCCAGTTGGGTACAGACTGCCGCAGATTCATCCGTGCGAGCGGATTGGCTGAGCCTTAAGGGAACCTTAAGGCTCAGCGCTCGGATGACCCCGGCAACCCCGCGCGGACGGGGCATACGCGCAGGTCAGTGGCTATATCGAGCGTCGCATTCTGCCGCTGGCATATGCCTATCGACCACTACGGAATGTCCCATTCCGGGGTAGAGATTCCCTCGGAACGGCCCCGGAGTGCCCGCCGTGCGGCCATGATGGTGGACATGGCGGGCCTGGATGGTGTGGAACAGCCGCGACAACGCAGCGGCGCGACTGCGGCACGCTGGATGCCGGCTGTCGAGGACGAACAGGCGTTCAAGGCGCTGGAGTTGTTCGGAAATCCGGCGGAGGACGAAGTCAGGCTGCCCTCCCGTCCGGAGTCCGCGGCCACCGCCCGGCGGCTCACCTCCTGCGTGGTGCTGCGCCAGTGGGCGCTTTCCCCGCAGACCGCCGAGCATGCCGTTCTGCTCGTCTCGGAACTCGTCGGCAATGCGGTACGGCACACGGGCGCGCGCATTTTCGGACTGCGGATGCTGCGCCGCCGCGGCTGGATCCGGATCGAGGTGCGCGATCCCTCGCGCGGGCTGCCGTGCCTCATGCCGGTCCAGGAGATGGACATCAGCGGCCGCGGGCTCTTTCTCGTCGACAAGCTCTCCGACCGCTGGGGGGTGGATCTGCTGCCGCGCGGCAAGACCATCTGGTTCGAGATGCGGATCTCCGACCGCTGAGCCGATCCGGCCCCCGCCCCTGCGCCCTCTGTGACGACGCCCGGCACGACGCACAGAAGCCCCCGGTCGGCCGTGGTGCGGCGCTGCGGGGGCTTCTGTGTGGGGACCGTGAAATGGGGGGTGTGTTCACGGCCGCTCTGGACGACCTGGCCCGGGTCAATGGAGGTCGTGGAACCGACTATGGCAGATGGGCGACCCGGGATCCAAAGGAACTAATCGGATAAATCTGGTCACAACGTGACTCTTTGATACTGAATCGTAGGTGTGATGGGTCACTGGCCTGGCAATGCATGAATGATTATGTGGTTCGCCGGGTGAATCATCGAGTAATCGGGCCATTGGCGGCACTTCCTTCGCGACCCGGGAAGGAGTGTGAATGTGGGTGATTGTTATTTTTCTGACATTTCGCACCTACTGTTCTGCCCATGAAGGCCTCCGAGACGCCGGTCCACCGCCGCAGCACACTGCGTGCGGGTGCAGGGGCAGCCCTGGCCGGCGTCCTTGCGGCGGGATGTACGGACGAACGCGGCGCCGTCAACACCTCGGCGAAGACCCCGGCCACCACTCCCGCGACGACCCCCGGGGGCGCGAAGCCCCAGGCCCCGCACCCCGCGCCCGCCCCGCACCGCTTCCCCGGGCAGCCGGTCCAGATCGACCACGGTCCCCGTCACCGCGCCCGCGTCGCCCTCACCTTCCACGGCCAGGGCGACCCCGCCATCGCCCGGACCGTGCTCGCCGAGGCGGAACGGGCCCACGCCCGGATCACCGTCCTCGCCGTCGGCAGCTGGCTCGACGAGCACCCCGACATGGCCCGCCGGATCCTCGACGGCGGCCATGACCTCGGCAATCACACCCAGCACCATGCCGACATCTCGGCGATGGGCGAGTCCGAGGCATACGCGGAGATCACCGGCTGCGCCCAACGGCTGCGCCGGCTCACCGGCTCCATCGGCACCTGGTTCCGGCCCTCGCGTACCCAGCACGCCACCCCGCTCGTCCAGCGCCTCGCCCACCGGGCGGGCTACCCACACGTCCTCTCGTACGACGTGGACTCCCTCGACTTCACCTCTCCCGGCGCCGCGGCCGTCACCCGCAAGGTCGCCGGGGAGATCCGCAACGGATCGGTGGTGAGCCTGCATTTCGGCTACGCGGACACGGTCGCCGCACTGCCGGTCCTCCTCGCCGAAATCGACCGCCGCGGACTGCGCGCGGTGACGACCACGGAGCTGCTGACCTGATGCTCACCACCACGCGCACCGCGGCCCTGCTCGGCGGCATCCTCATCGCCGTCCTCGCGGGCTGTGGCACCCCA
Source organism: Streptomyces sp. NBC_01669 (assembly GCF_026339735.1). GTDB lineage: Bacteria > Actinomycetota > Actinomycetes > Streptomycetales > Streptomycetaceae > Streptomyces > Streptomyces yanii. Next base: position 3,059,950 of record NZ_JAPEQG010000001.1, on the reverse strand, counting down.
GCCGAGAAGGGGACGCCCGAGGCCGCCGACACCCCCGTCCAGGGGAACGCCACCCCGGAGCAAGCCGCCCCCGGACGCGTCACGTCGCCCGGACTCGCCGGGATGCCGCCGGTGCTCGATCCCAAGGACGTGTACGCGGCCGACCGGCCAGGAAATATGTCGCCGGCCGTCAAGGGCTTCCCGGCACGGATCTACGTACCCAACACCAACTCCAACACGGTGTCGGTGATCGACCCGAAGACGTACAAGGTCATCAAGACCATCCCGGTCGGACACCAGCCGCAGCACGTCGTCCCGTCCTGGGACCTGAAGACGCTCTGGGTGAACAACGACCTCGGCGACAGTCTCACGCCCATCGACCCCGCCACCGGGAAGCCCGGAAAGACGGTCCCCGTCTCCGACCCGTACAACCTGTACTTCACGCCGGACGGCAAGTACGCCATCGTGATGGCCTCGATGGACCGTGAGCTGGTCTTCCGCGATGCCCACACCATGAAGACGGCCAAGACCGTTCCAGTCGACTGCTCGGGCGTCAACCACGCCGACTTCTCCATGGACGGCCGGTACTTCATCGTCTCCTGCGAGTTCTCCGGCGAACTCCTCAAGGTCGACACGGCGAAGATGAAGATCGTCGGCCAGCAGAAGCTGCCGTTCAAGGGGGCCATGCCACAGGACGTGAAGCTGTCGCCGGACGGCAGTACGTTCTACATTGCGGACATGATCGCGAACGGCATGTGGGTGCTGGACGGGAAGAAGTTCACCACCCCGAAGCTGCTGCCCACCGGCAAGGGGGCCCACGGGCTGTACGTCAGCCGGGACTCCAAGGTGATGTACATCTCCAACCGCGGCGAAGGAACCATCTCCATCTTCGACTTCGCACGGAACAAGCTGACGAAGAAGTGGCGCCTGCCGAACGGCGGCAGCCCGGACATGGGCGGTGTCTCACCGGACGGCAAGGTCCTCTGGCTGTCGGGGCGTTACAACGCCGAGGTGTACGCGATCGACACGGCCACCGGAAAGCAGCTCGCCCGGATCCCGGTGGGCAGCGGACCGCACGGACTCGCCGTCTATCCGCAGCCGGGCCGCTACTCGCTCGGCCACACCGGCGTCTTCCGCTGACCCGCCGCAGAGTCCGTGACTCAGCCCGCGACCAGCAGCGCCTCCGAGCCCACCGGACGGTAGCCCGCCGCCTGGAACGTCCGCACACTGCGGGCGTTCCCCGGCGACTGCTGCGCCCATACCACCTCGTCCGGCACCAGGTGCCGGGCCGCCCGCGCCAGGCGCTCCCCGAGGCGGCGGCCGCGCGCCTCCTCCGCCACCTCGATCGCCGTCTCCCATCGCCCGGCGACCCCACGGCCGAGGATCAGCACCCCGCCGTCGGCGGCCCAGACCCGGACCTCGTCGCGGAACTTCATCGCCCGCGCCACCCGCGGGTGTTCCGGGTCCTCGATCTCGCGGAGCCCGATCCCCGGCTCGCCCGGCAGCGCGCCCGCGACGGTCAGCAGATCGATGGTGTTCATGTGCCGTCCGGTACGGGCCAGCAGCGCGCCCAGGAAGTGCGGATTCATCGTCGCGGCGAGCGCGTCGCCCGGGGTGCCGGCCAGCGTGGCCCGTACCCAGTCCGGATCCTCGTCGGTGAACACCACCGAGTGCGCGGTGAAGGCCAGCACCCCGGCGTCCCGTGCGTTCGGCTGTGCCACCACGGTCGTGGAACCGTCCGGCGGCGGGAACCGCCCGTGTGCGGCAGCCGTCAGGATCTGGGCCAGTGCGTCGGTCATGAAGTGTTCCCCTCCCGGGTTCCCGGTCCTGTCCGCCGTCCGCGGACACCCCACCCATGATCGACGACCGGCCGCCGCAATCGGTCCCTCTCGCGCCCGTTAATCTGACCCCCGTCAGTTAGGCATTACGAAGGGGCGGAACAGTGGCGGACATCGAGTCGGCGCGCAAGGCGTTCGAGCGGTACGACCTGAACGGCGACGGTCTGATTTCGGCCGCCGAGTACAAGAGCGTGATGGCTCAGCTGGGTGACCCCTACGTCACCGAGCCGGTGGCCCAGGCCGTCATCAACTCCCACGACACGAACGGTGACGGTCTCCTCACCTTCGACGAGTTCTGGGCTGCCCAGAACAAGGGCTGATCGCCGGAAGGACCCCCGGCCCTGCCCGGCCGGGGTCCGCCGGACCACCGGCCGCTCAACCCTGCGGGCGGACGGCTTCCGCCGGAGCGGCGACAGGGCGGCGACGGGGCGGAACCGTTCACGCACCTGTCCGGCCCGCGGCAGCGCAGCATTCGCGGGCAGCCGCGGATCAGCCGGATCCGCCCCGTGCGCGCGCCACCGGGCCCGTGGGGACCCTACGGCCTCTCTTCCCGGTACGGTGTCCAGCCGCGCAGTTCGTCGTTGCGCGGGGCGTGCACCACCGCGGGCGCACCGGGGCCGAAGACCATCACCGGACGGGACGCGTCCCAGGACGGCCAGCCGGGGTCGCCGGTCGCGGCGAACCGCACCCAGGCCGCATGCATCGCGTCGGCCAGCTCCTGCGGGGCGTTCTCGCCGGTCAGGGCCATGGCGTCGGGCCGGTCCAGGGTGTCGAAGACGAAGCCGATCTCCAGTGCGTGACAGGCACCGAGCCGTCGTACCGGCGTCCGCCAGCCGAACTCGTACAGGAAGGTGCGGCCGGAACTGCCGCTGCGGGCGTCGGCCAGCCGGTTCAGCGGGACGCGCAGCAGAAGATCGGTGGCGAGCGCACCGAGCAGTTCCCCCGGAGTGGCTCCGGGCCGGTTCGCGTGGTACGTACGCGCTGTGGCGCCCGGCACCTTGAACTTCAGCAGCGCCAGACGGAGTGTGAAGCGGCTCAACCGTTCGGTCAGCCCGCTGGGGACGAACCAGAGCCGGTACTCCTCGGTGTTCGTCCCCATCAGCAGATCGATCCCGTCGGCAGCACCCTCGCGCAGGGCCTCGGCAGGGTCGTGGGGCAGCAGATCACCGTCCACCACGATCTGGAAGGAGTTCCCACCGGTCAGCGGGGTGCCGCCGCCCGTCACCTCGGTCTGCGCGGCCAGCAGTCCGGCCGGGTCGACCGCGGCCAGAGCCTCGGCCGTCGCCGCGACGCCCAGCCGCTTCGCGATCAGCTCCGTGGTACCCCGGCCGGCCTCCGGGGAGAGCGCCGCCGGCGCACCGCTCTGCAGCACCGCCCGCCGGAACAGTCCTTGTGAGCGCGGCGCGGCGAGCAGCGCCCCGATGGAGATCGCGCCTGCCGACTCGCCGCACACCGTGACCTGCCGCGGATCGCCGCCGAAGGCCGCGATGTTCTGCCGCACCCACTCCAGGGCCGCCAGTTGGTCGAGCAGACCGCGATTGGCGGGGGCGTCGGGGAAGACGCCGAACCCTTCGATACCGAGACGGTAGTTGACCGACACGAGCACCACGCCGTCACGGGCGAACGCCGCCCCGTCGTACAGCTCCACGGCCGACGAACCGTGCAGCAGCGAACCGCCGTGGATCCAGACGATGACGGGCAGCCCGGCCCGGGCGGGGGAGGGAGTCCACACATTGAGGTTGAGGCAGTCGTCGCCCGGCACTTCGGGGTCGGGCAGCAGTTCGTCCAGCGGAGGGGAGTAGGGCCGCTTGGGTGCGGTGGGCCCGAACGCCACCGCCTCCCGCACGCCGTCCCAGCGCTCCGGTGGCTCCGGCGCCCGGAAGCGACGGGGGCCGACCGGCGCGGCCGCGTACGGGATGCCGCGGAAGACGGCGACGCCCTGTTCGAGCGCACCGCGCACCACGCCGTGGACCGTACTGACCAGCGGAGATGTCTCGGCCATCGGGGGAGGTGCGGCAGTCATGAGGTGGCTTCAGCCCTTCTGTGGCGCGGCGGGGGCGGTCATGGCGGATTCTGCCTCCGGGCGGGCGGGACGCGATCAGGACGAGGCGGTCAGGGCCCGCTTGAGGACCTTGCCGGTGGGGCCGAGCGGCAGCGCCTCGGTGAACCGGACGATCCGCGGGTACGTGTGCCGGCCGAGCCGCTCCCGGGACCAGGCGATGAGTTCGTCCGCCGTCACCGGGTCGGCGTCCGTGCGCGCCACGACGACCGCGCAGATCTCCTCGCCGCGCTTCTCGTCCGGTACCCCGATCACCGCCACCTCGGAGACCGCCGGATGCCGGACGAGCACCTCTTCGACCTCGCGCGGATAGATGTTGACCCCGCCCCGGATGACCAGTTCCTTCTTCCGGTCGACGATCGACAGGAAGCCGTCCGCGTCCCGCACTCCGAGATCAAGAGCGGTGGGGCGGCGGCGTTCGACGACCGGCTCGCCGAGGTGCTCCTCGTCGGCCGGCCCGAGATCGCCGAACGCATCGTCACCGCCCATCTCGACGCCGTCCTGGACACGGCGGCCGAACGCGAGGCGCTGCTCTCCACGCTGCGGGTCTGGCTCGACAACGGGTGTTCGGCGGCGCGCGCCGCCGAGCTGCTGTACTGCCACCGCAACACGGTCCTCAACCGGATCGGCCGCATCGCCGAACTCACCGGTCGTTCCGCCGAGTCGGGCGAGGTCCGGCTCGGCTGGGCGCCGGCCCTGCGCGCCCTGCCGCTGATGGGCGCCGGTGGCGAGCCGGCGCCCCTGGACGGCTACTTCGGTTGAACGGTGCACGATTGGCTGGATCCGGCCCTCCGGACCTGTGCGGGTCAGGCGGCGAAGTTCCGGGACAGCGCGTGCTGTTCGTCGATTTCCATCAGGTCGGGGCGGGTGTACCGCTCCGCCCGTGCGTGGTAGTCGAAGTCCCCGCGAACGAGCCCCCGGTAGTCCTGGATACAGCGCTCCAGCGCGGCGCGCGCAGGGCCGTCGATATGAGCCGCCTCCATCTCCTCGACGAGTTCCTTCTCCGATCGCTGCACCCGGTCGGCGATCCCCGCCAGCCATGTCCCGGCCTCGTCGACGGCCTCCTGGACCGAGCAGCGGCGGTCCCGCTGGATGAGCCGGACCATATTGTGCTCGTATCCGAGCACGGCTTCCTTCTCGAACGAGCAGATGTCGTTGCAGAGCCCCGAGTGATCGGTCACCGAATTGCGTAGCGTGATATACGCGGGAAGGGATCGGGCGGATTCCGGGAGATCTATTCCGGCAGTGATCTCGTGCAGATCGAGGAACGGCTGCATGGCCACCGAATCGCGGCGGTGCTTCACGAAGTCGGCCATGCTCGGCACATGACCCGCGGCCCGGTCGACGGCCTCCGCGTAGTACGTCCACAGCCAGGCGACGGTGTCCCGGCGGAACTGCCGGACCCAGCGCGGCGACCGCCCCTCGCAGGTCCGCCGCGTGAGGCCGTCGAGCGCGTGCTCCATGGGACCGTTCGGCGCGCCGGCGCCGTCGAGCACGTCCACCAGTCGGGCGATCGCCTCCTCGCACAGGTGCGGGTCGCGGCCGGCGGGCCCGTCGTCGAACTCGTCGTCGACCAGGAACGCCCAGAAAAGCCACTGGCAGAAGAGGTCGAGGTGTTCCTGCGACGCGGCCGGGAATATGAGTGATATCCAGAGCTCGGGACGCGTACGGACCATTTTCTTCTGAGCCGCCGGAGACAGGACCAGGTCATTGTCGTCCGCCCAGTCCCAGGCGGCCTGTTTGGTCTTCTGAATTCCGGGGTTGCAGCCCGTGCTCTCGAACGGCATATGAAAATCTGGAAGCGCAAGTTTGCTCATGGTGCCCCTCGTCTGAACGTTACGAACAGGGAATGGGAATGAGTCGAATTCGCGAATCAATGCAGGCGGCGGGTGGTCGATTCTCGGGGAGTTCCTCGCTGTCCTCTTTCCTCCGCCGGGGCCGGGCGTCCGAGCCGGGCCTTGGGCCCTCGGCAGCGGACGGCGCCGTGATGGCGATCGCGTCACCACTCGTCACGTCCAGTGAACCCCCAGAGCACGGCCGAGGGAAGCTGTTTGTGACCGAAAGGGCATGATCGCAATGAACACCTGTTCGCTTACGAGTAGGACGACTGCGAGAGGGGAGGTCCGACGGCGCGGGGCGGGGGCAGGCGTGCCGGCGGGGTCAGCCGGCCATCCAGAAGAAGACGGCCGTCATCCGCTTCTCTGCGAGTGTCCGGCCCCAGTAGCCGGTGGCGCTGTGGATCATGTTGGCGGAGTAGAGCAGCAACCGGTTGGCGCGGTGCGGGACCCTGATGTCCTCGGTGAAGGCGTCCGGCGCCACGAAACGAGTGCCCAGCGCGTCGACGAGGTTGTTGTGCGGCGCGATTACCTGATTCCCGCCCAGCGAGCCGCCGGGCAGGCTCTGGCGGTAGAAGCTGGTCCCGCAGTCCTTGGGCACCTTCGGGTTGAGATAGAGCACCGCGGCGTAACGGCAGAGCGTGCGCGAATCGGTGTGGGGGCGCGACTCGCACTCGCCCTCTCCGACGATCTGGACGCAGTTGTGATTGAACGTGCCGCCGCTGGCGGGACGTTCGACCCAGATCTTCCCGGCGCCGGTTTCCCTCTTCACCAGCCCTTCCACCCGCGCCAGTTCATCCGGTTCCAGCGCGGGCATGGCGCGCAGCCCCGGCCAGCTCTCCGGCTTCGCCGGATAGCCCTCCGCCCAGTCGTCCCGGTCCAGGCAGCGCTCCCGCACGGCCTCCGGGTCCGGCAGCACGTCGTCCAGCACCCAGTAGTCGCGTCCGCGCGTCGGCTTGCGGTAGGGAAGCACCGGTAGAGAAAAAGGAGTTGAGGGCATGGGAGGGAACGTAGCGGCGCCTCGTCCGGCCGCTCGCCACGGAAGGGGTCAACCTTCTGCCAAGAATGTTCCATGCGCAGGACCCCGCGAGGGCGGTCCGCGGCTCCTCAGGAACTCCGGGGCCGGTACACGTCGGCCAGGGTGCGGGCCGCTTCGTACAACCCGTCCCGCAGTTGTGGGGGCTCCAGTACCTCGACGTCCGGGCCGAGGACGAGGAACATCCCGATCGCGTGCTCGAGCGACTCCGTGGGCAGCACCGCCCGCGACCAGCCGTCCCGCTCGGGCACGGCTGTCTCGGCAAAGGCCTGCGCGGCGGCCCCGGTGAACCGGGAGGACGCGCCGGGAGCCACCCGAACGACTGCCTCGCCCTGGTGCAGCCGGGCGTGGAAGTCCTCCTGCGCCAGGCGCCAGTGCTCGGCCAGATCGAATCCGTCCGGTATCTCGACCGTGTCGTCCGAGACGCGCAGTTCCAGGATCTGGTCGACCCGGAAGGTGCGCGGGCCGGGCCCGGCGACCAGGTACCAGCGCCCGGCCTTGAGTACCAGGCCGTACGGGTCCAGTGTGCGGTCGACCTCGGTCGGGGCCTTCCACCGCCGGTAGCGGACCATCAGTCTCCGCCCGGTCCACACGGCCTCCGCGACCTCGGGAAGATGGCGCAGGTCGTCCACCTCCGCGTACCAGCCGGGAGCGTCCAGATGGAAACGGGCCCGCATCCGGTCGGCCTCGGCGCGCAGGTCGGGCGGCAGCGCGGCACGCAGCTTGAGCTGGGAGGAGGCGAGCGCGGACCCGAGCCCCAGCGCGGCGGCCGGCCCGGGCAGCCCGCCGAGGAACAGGCTCTGCGCCTCGTCCTCGCTCAGCCCGGTGAGCCTCGTGCGGTACCCGCCGAGGAGTCGGTAACCGCCGTGATGCCCGGCGTCGCCGTAGAGCGGGACACCTGCGGCGTGGAGAGCCTCGATGTCCCGGTACACGGTCCGTACGGAGACCTCGAATTCCCGCGCGAGCTCGTCGGCGGTGACACGGCCCCTGGTCTGGAGCAGGAGGAGGATCGCGAGCAGGCGGCTGGACTTCACTGACACAGGATGTCAGTGAAATGCGCCTAGTTTCCCCCGGGTCGGCACACGCACCGGACACGGAAGGCCCCACTCATGACCAGCTCCACCCGCACCGCCACCCCCGTATCGACGGACTTCGACTTCCTGGTCGGCGAATGGGACGTCACCAACCGCCGGCGGACCGACTTCCTGGACGAGGCGAGCGAGTGGGAAGAATTCCCGGCCGTCAGCCACGGCACACGGCACTTCGACGGGGGTGCCAACTTCGACGAGATCGAGTTCCCGACGAAGGGCTTCGCGGGTCTCACCCTGCGTCTCTTCGACCCGGAGACACGGCTCTGGGCGCTCCACTGGGCCGACCGCCGCACGGGGCGTCTGTTTCCACCGGTGGTCGGCGGCTTCGAGGATGGTCGGGGCGAGTTCTACGGTGACGACACACACGAGGGCAAGCCCGTACGTGTCCGCTTCATCTGGTCCGGCATCACAGCGGATTCGGCCCACTGGGAGCAGGCGTTCTCCGTGGACGACGGCGGCACCTGGGTCACCAACTGGCACATGGATCTCACCCGGCGCTGAGACGAGCGACGCCGTCGCTGCCCGCAACCCGGGCCGCCGCACCGGCACTCCGACGCCCACCTCGACCACACGTGTCCGCGGCGAGCGGTGAAGCGCCCCGATCAGGACCGGCAACAGGTGGCTGAGCCCCCTGGGGGCTCACCCACCTGTGTTCTCGGTCCGGGACCCGACCGGATCAGGTCCGATCAGGTCATCTCAGGTGGAGCTTGAGCTGATGGTTGTGCTCTGTGTGCTCGACCACGACTCCGGTGACCACCTCACCCAACTCGGGCCAGATCACCGTGGAGCCACCGGCACCGCCGTGGCGCATTCCCGCTACATCCGCGAAAGCACAACTCCCTTGCGCACCCGCGACCGAAATGAAGATTCCGAAGGGAGCGACCTCGTCGACGGTGCCGTCAACCGTGGACCCGTAAGGGTACTTTCGCTTGACGGCATCCCACTCTTCACTTGTCATCGATGCCACAGCCTTTCGTATGTGTTCAGCTGACCGAACGCTGTGGTCGGGATCGGCACTTCAAGTCCGCCGCCAGGTAGCCGTTGTCCTTCTGGTGCCGGCCCAGGCCCGGCTGCGGCGCCTTGAACAGGCAAACGTAGCCGTCGCTGGGACAGTTGACCTTCCTTCAGGTGGCGGTTCGTCCATTAATTCCGCTCGCTCGACCAAAGTGAATCGCTTTGTGTATGACCCGCGGATCTGCACCGAATGCATGCGCAAGATGAATGCGCACCATCGAAAGACGGAATTCCATCCCGTGAGTTTCCCGAGACCGCCGAGGCCCCCGCGGCCGCCCGTATCTCTCACGCAGCGAGCCCGGTGATGCGAGGCTCGGGCACGGCGTCAGGCTGCACCCTCGCGATTCGCGGCGCCGGCGGTGCGGGACGGGATGTGGACTTCGTCGCCGACACCGGCGCTGATACGCCACCACAGGGCCGGCGGGCCGTGGACGGCCCTTCCGGCAGCCTGGGTCGGCCGATCAGTGAGGGCGTTTCCATCCCCCGTTGATTTTCCCACGGTGATCCGGGGCGGGGGCATGACAGCGCTGGTGGCTGCTGCACCCCCGGGGGGCGTCCCCGCACGGTCGTGCTTGCGAAGGCAGGAGAGACAGCCCGTGCGTGAGCGAGGCGTGAGACGACAGGGAAGCAGCGGCCGGACCGAGCTTCATCGGGTGGCTGAGAGCCGGCTGGACCGCCCCTGATCAGGTACGGAAGGTCCCGGGGGCGTTTCAGGGACCTTCCGCCGTGCAAGCATGGAAGGTCCTGATCAGCGCCGATAGATTCGAAGGCGCTGATCAGGACCTATACGATCAGCACTCGATGATGTTCACCGCGAGCCCGCCGCGCGCGGTCTCCTTGTACTTCACGCTCATGTCCGCGCCCGTCTCCTTCATGGTCTTGATGACCTTGTCGAGGGAGACCTTGTGGCTGCCGTCGCCGCGCAGCGCCATCTTCGCTGCGGTGACCGCCTTGACCGCCGCCATGCCGTTGCGCTCGATGCAGGGGATCTGGACGAGACCGCCGACCGGGTCGCAGGTCAGGCCCAGGTTGTGCTCCATGCCGATCTCGGCGGCGTTCTCGACCTGTTCGGCGGAGCCGCCGAGGACCTCGGCGAGTGCTCCCGCGGCCATCGAGCAGGCGGAGCCGACCTCGCCCTGGCAGCCGACCTCGGCGCCGGAGATCGAGGCGTTCTCCTTGAACAGCATGCCGATGGCACCGGCCGCGAGGAGGAAGCGGACGATGCTGTCCTCCTTCTCGGCCTCGGTGGCGCCGCCCGCGGCGAAGTTCATGTAGTAGTGCAGCACGGCCGGGATGATGCCGGCTGCGCCGTTGGTGGGGGCGGTGACGACGCGGCCACCCGCGGCGTTCTCCTCGTTGACCGCCATCGCGTAGAGGGTGATCCACTCCATCGAGTGGGCCTGCGGGTCGCCCTCGGCGCGCAGCTGGCGTGCGGTGTTCGCGGCGCGGCGGCGGACCTTCAGGCCACCGGGGAGGATGCCCTCGCGGGCCATGCCGCGCGATACGCATGCCTGCATGACCCGCCAGATGTCCAGCAGGCCGGAGCGGATCTCCTCCTCCGTCCGCCAGGCACGCTCGTTCTCCAGCATGAGGGAGGAGATCGACAGGCCGGTGTCGCGGGAGAGCCGCAGCAGTTCGTCGCCGGTGCGGAAGGGGTGCTTCAGGACGGTGTCGTCGAGAACGATCCGGTCCTCGCCCACCGCGTCCTCGTCGACGACGAAGCCGCCGCCGACGGAGTAGTAGGTCTTCTCCAGCAGCGGGGCGCCGTCGTGGTCGAACGCGAAGATCGTCATGCCGTTGGCGTGGTACGGGAGCGCCTTGCGGCGGTGCAGGACCAGCTGCTCGTCGGCGTCGAAGTCGATCTCGTGCATGCCCAGCAGGTTGAGCCGGCCCGAGGAGCGGATCGCGGCCACCCGGTCGTCGGCGGACTCCACGTCGACGGTACGGGGGGACTCGCCCTCCAGACCGAGCAGGACGGCCTTGGGTGTGCCGTGGCCGTGGCCCGTGGCGCCGAGCGAGCCGAACAGCTCGGCGCGTATGGAAGCGGTGTGGGCGAGCAGGCCCTCGTTCTTCAGGCGGCGCGCGAACATACGGGCCGCGCGCATCGGGCCGACCGTATGGGAGCTGGACGGGCCGATGCCGATCGAGAACAGGTCGAAGACCGAGATGGCCACGGTGTGACTCCTAAGGGGTTGGTAGACGCCGTTGTCTGCCGGGTGGTGCGGTACGGACCGGTCGGTCCGAAGAGCAGCGGGACAAGGGTTGGGGCACCGCGCTCACTGTCCAGTGTGCGCGGTGCCCCGCCCCAAACGTGCGAAAAGTGACCCGGACTACTTCAGGCCGGGGTACAGCGGGAACTTCTCGGCCAGCGCGATCACGCGGGCCTTGAGGTCGTCGGCGTCGTACGACGGCTTGAGGGCCGACGCGATGATCTCGGCGACCTCGGTGAAGTCCTCGGCCTGGAAGCCGCGGGTGGCCAGGGCCGGCGTGCCGATCCGCAGACCCGAGGTGACCATCGGCGGCCGCGGGTCGTTCGGGATGGCGTTCCGGTTGACCGTGATGCCGAGCTCGTGGAGCCGATCCTCGGCCTGCTGGCCGTCCAGCTCCGAGTTGCGCAGGTCGACGAGGACCAGGTGCACGTCCGTACCGCCGGAGAGGACGGAGACGCCGACCTCGGTGACGTCCGGCTGGACCAGACGCTCGGCGAGGATGCGGGCGCCGTCCAGGGTGCGCTGCTGGCGCTCCTTGAACTCGTCGGTCGCCGCGACCTTGAACGAGACCGCCTTGGCCGCGATCACGTGCTCCAGCGGACCACCCTGCTGACCGGGGAAGACGGCAGAGTTGATCTTCTTGGCGAGCTCCTGCGTCGACAGGATGACGCCACCGCGCGGACCGCCGAGGGTCTTGTGCGTGGTCGTCGTGACGACGTGGGCGTGCGGTACCGGGTTCGGGTGCAGACCCGCGGCCACCAGGCCCGCGAAGTGCGCCATGTCGACCATCAGGTACGCGCCGACCTCGTCCGCGATGCGGCGGAAGGCGGCGAAGTCCAGCTGACGGGGGTACGCGGACCAGCCGGCGACGATCAGCTTCGGCTTGGACTCCTTGGCCAGGCGCTCGACCTCGGCCATGTCCACGACGCCGGTGTCGTCGACGTGGTACGGGACCACGTGGTAGAGCTTGCCGGAGAAGTTGATCTTCATGCCGTGGGTCAGGTGACCGCCGTGGGCCAGGTTCAGACCCATGATCGTGTCGCCCGGCTTCAGCAGCGCGAACATCGCGGCGGCGTTGGCCTGCGCACCCGAGTGGGGCTGGACGTTGGCGGCCTCGGCGCCGAACAGCGCCTTGATCCGGTCGATGGCGATCTGCTCGACCACGTCGACGTGCTCGCAGCCGCCGTAGTAGCGGCGGCCCGGGTAGCCCTCGGCGTACTTGTTGGTGAGGACGGAGCCCTGGGCCTCCATGACCGCGACCGGAGCGAAGTTCTCCGAGGCGATCATTTCGAGGGTGGACTGCTGACGGTGGAGCTCGGCGTCGACGGCGGCGGCGACGTCCGGGTCCAGCTCGTGGAGGGAGGAGTTGAGAAGCGACATCAGGTGGTCCCTTGGAGTCTTTAGTTGCCGGAGAACTCGGTGTACTCGTCGGCGGAGAGCAGGTCCTTCGGCTCCTCCGCGACGCGTACCTTGAACAGCCAGCCGCCCTCGAAGGGAGCGGAGTTCACCAGCGACGGGTCGTCCACGACGTCCTGGTTGGAGGCGGTGACCTCGCCGGTCACCGGCGAGTACAGGTCGCTGACGGACTTGGTCGACTCGAGCTCGCCGCAGGTCTCGCCCGCGGTCACCGTGTCACCGACCTCCGGGAGCTGGGCGTAGACGACGTCACCGAGCGCGTTGGCCGCGAACTCGGTGATGCCGACCGTGGCCACACCGTCCTCGAGGGCCGACAGCCACTCGTGCTCCTTGCTGTAACGCAGCTGCTGGGGGTTGCTCATGACCTGAATTCTCCTGTACGCGGGGGAGTGCTGATGAACGGTGGTCTTACGGTGTGAGACGCGACTGCGTCACTTCTGGCGCTTGTAGAACGGCAGGGCGACGACCTCGTACGGTTCGTGGCTGCCCCGGATATCCACTCCGACGCCCGTGGTCCCGGGCGCGGCGTGCGCGGCGTCCACGTACGCGATGGCGATCGGCTTGCCGAGCGTCGGCGACGGGGCGCCGGAGGTGACCTCGCCGATGACCTGGCCCTCGGCGACAACGGGGTAGCCGGCGCGCGGCACCCGGCGGCCCTCGGCGATCAGACCGACGAGCTTGCGCGGCGGGGCGGTCTCGGCGTGCGCGGCGGCGGCCTCCAGGGCCTTGCGGCCGACGAAGTCGCCCTCCTTCTCGAACTTCACGACCCGGCCGAGACCGGCGTCGAACGGGGTCAGCTCGGTCGTCAGTTCGTGCCCGTACAGCGGCATGCCCGCCTCCAGGCGCAGGGTGTCGCGGCAGGACAGACCGCACGGGATCAGGCCACGGGAGGCGCCTGCCGCCGTGAGGGCCTGCCAGAGCTGCTCGGCGTGCTCAGGGGCGACGAACAGCTCGAAGCCGTCCTCGCCGGTGTAACCGGTACGGGCGATCAGCGCGGGCACACCGGCGACGGTGCCGGGCAGACCCGCGTAGTACTTCAGACCGTCCAGGTCGGCGTCGGTGACCGAGGCCAGGATGGCGGGGGACTCGGGGCCCTGGACGGCGAGCAGCGCGTACGCGTCGCGGTCGTCGCGCACCTCGGCGTCGAACCCGTCGACGCGGGCGGTCAGCACGTCCAGCACGATCTGGGCGTTCCCGGCGTTGGCGACGACCATGTACTCGGTCTCGCCCAGCCGGTAGACGATCAGGTCGTCCAGGATGCCGCCGTCCTCGGCGCAGATCATCGTGTAGCGGGCGCGGCCGACGGCGACGGTGCCGATGTTGCCCACCAGCGCGAAGTTCAGGAACGACGCGGCCTGCGGACCGGTGACGGTGATCTCACCCATGTGCGACAGGTCGAAGAGGCCCGCCTTCGTGCGCACCGCGTTGTGCTCGTCGCGCTCACTGGCGTACCGCAGCGGCATGTCCCAGCCGGCGAAGTCGGTCATGGTCGCGCCCAGCGAGCGATGCAGGGCGTCGAGGGCGGTGAGACGGGGGGCGTTGCTCATAGGTGTGGCTCCCAGGGCATGACGACGATGACGATCCCTCCCCATCTGTCATCGGAACCTGAGAGGTTCGCCGAGAGACCCCCGGGGGGTTCGGCTTGCACCTTGGGTGGAGCCGCCGGGCGACTCGCTTTTCAGATCTGCCTCATCCACGCGGTACGGGGCCTGAGAGATTCAAGGGAGGATCTTGCTCCTTCGGCGCCCGGCACACACTGTGGCCGGAGCTCTCCCGCGCGGATTCAAGCGGCCTTTATGCAGTTGGCCGGGTCATCATCGCACGCATTGGGGAAGAGTGGGGCGTCGGTACCCCATGCACGGGACGAGTAGTGGGACGGTTGTCTCGCATTACCTTTTCTTTACACTTCTTGGGCAGGTGTGGGTGACCCGACAGGGGAGGGCGATGACGTTGCAGCGGTACGCGATGACCGCGGGGGTCGCGCACGGCGCGATGCCCGCGCAGCCGGGCGCACCCGCCCGGGAATTGCCGGGCACGCACGCGCCCGTCGTGCGGGACCTGCGCGAGCGCGCCGGGCGCAGCCCGCGCGGGCTCCATTTCGAGGCAGGCGATGTGGTGGTGGTCTCCGGGCTGCCGGGAGGCGGAAAGTCGACACTGATCCGGCGGGCGGTGGCCGCACGGGCCATCGACTCCCAGGACACCCGGGACCGCTGGGCGCGGCGGGTGCCCCGCTTACTCCCGTACGCCCTCTACCGCCCGCTGGTCCGCGTCGCCCACTACTGGGGGCTGTGGCGGGCGCTGCGCTCCGGTGAGTCCGTCGTCGTCCACGACTGCGGGACCCAGACATGGGTGCGGGGCTGGCTGGCCCGGCACGCACGGCGTCGCGCCCGCACGCTGCATCTCGTGCTGCTCGACGTCACCCCGCAGGAGGCCAGGGAGGGCCAGCGCGAGCGTGGGCGCGGAGTCTCCGGATACGCCTTCGCCCGGCACCGCAGGGCCGTCGGCCGGCTGCTGCGGGACACCGAGGCGGGCGCCCTGCCGCTCGGCTGCTCCTCGGCGGTCCTGCTGGACCGGGAGGCGGCCGGGTTGCTGGCGCGGATCACGTTCGCCGACGCCCAGGGGATGACGGGACAGCCCTGAGGGTCCTTCTCTTCGGATCAGGCCCCGCGCGCCCGGCATGATCCGCAAGGGGGGCCCTGGCGCCCCCGGTCGTCCGTCAGCGCGGAGGGGCGCGCCGGAGTTACTGTTCTGCGGCAAGGCATGGGTGAGAAGGGGAAGCAGCGCAGTGGACATTCCGGCACCGGTCCAGAACCATCCGCAGAGCGGATGGCCGGCCAATGAGCTCGAAGAGGTGCTGGCTGCCTCGCTGGGCAGCCCGGAGGCGGGCGGCAGGCTCGTCGAAGTGCTCGGCCGCAGTCACCTCTGGGTGCCGCTTCCCAACGGCGGGGGCCCCGATGCCCCGTCGCTCGACCTGCCGACGGTGGAGATCGAGGGCGCTCCGTACGTCCCCGTCTTCAGCTCCGAACAGCAGTTCCTGCAGTGCGTCGGTACCCATATGTCCTTCACCGTGGCGCCCGCCGTCGAATTCGCCCGCGGGCTGCCCCCGCAGCTCGGCCTCGCGGTCAACCCGGGCGGCGCTGTCGGCATGCCGCTGCCGCCGCCCGCCGTCGCCGAGCTCTGCCGCGCCGGACGCACCTCGCTGGACGGGCCGGCCACCGGCGGCCGGGTCCGGCTGTACGAGCCGGACTGGCAGGAGGAGCCCGTCGACTTCCTCGCGGCCGCGGCCGGGGAATTCGAGGAGAGCGGCGTCGTGCGCACCGCCCGCCGGACACTGGCCAGCATCGAGGGCGGCGATCCCGTTCTCTTCATAGGCGTCGAGTTCTCCACCTGGGACGGCGCGGGGCGCAACGCCCCGATGGACGCCCTGGGCCGCGCACTGGGCCGTGTCGAGGTGCCCTGGCCGGTCAATCTGGTCCTGCTCGATGTGGCGCAGGATCCGGTCGCCGACTGGATGCGGGCCAGGATCCGGCCTTTTTACCAGCGCGAGGGGCACTAGAGCGCGGAGTCCCCGACTCCGGGGAGGGCGGGCGCGACACCGTGAACCTGTGGCGTCAAGTCGGTGTCAGGGGTGCCGCATAAGCTGGTTTGATGGCTAGTGCCTCGGCCACCGAGCCGCACCCGCGTGCCCCGGGAGCGGCAGGCCGACACAGTGGATCGAAGAGGGGCGGGACCCAGGGTGAGTGCGTCAGGCACCGCGGCGGCCGGGCAGGTCGAGCACATGCTGCGCCAAGTGACGCCCGGGCGCTACGACGCGTACGAGGCACTGCTCCGGGCGCTCGCCGGCGACCGGGTCTGGATGCTGCTCTGGCACGGCCGGGAGGGCTCGCCCGACGCCCAGTACGGGAACATGGAGGTCGACGGGCTGGGCTACGCGCCCTGTGTGACTTCCGCCCAGGAACTCTCGGCCAGCGGCTGGAACCGGGCCCATGAAGTAGTCACCGGACTCGACATCGCCCGCGCTCTCTTCCCGGACCGCTGGGGCATCTGGCTCAACCCGCACGCCCCCGGTGGCGGCGTCGGCATCCCGTGGCTGGATCTGCGCCGTATCGCCACCGGCCTCGACCGGATGCCCGCGGGACCGCTCCGGCTCGCCGAGCCGGCCATCGAGATCCCGCAGTTCTACGCCCTGCTCTCGCAGAACGCCCATCACACCCCCGCGATCCGCTCCCTGCGCCGGGCCTGGGTGCAGCCCGCACTCGGGGTGCCGTACCTCGCCATCGGTCTCGATCTCTACGACACGAGCCAGACCTCCGTCGACGCGGTACGCGCGATGATGCAGCAGTCGATCGGCGCGGTCCCGGACGGGCTGCCCGTCTCCACCGTCGCGATGTCCGACGAGTACGACCCGGTCGCGATGTGGCTCCGCGCCAACGCCCGCCCGTTCTACGACCGCGAGGCGCACGTCGCGCCCGCTCCCGCCGTGGGTTACGGCTACCCCCCGGTTCACGGCTGACCGGCCCGGACGCCTGTCAATTAACGTCAGGATGAACCCTGTTGGGGTACCTGTCCGATCTGGGCGAAGAGTGCCGACTTGGTTCGCTGGGACGATCACGGCGTCCGGATAACGGAAGCTGACTGGTCACATCACGGTTGCGCATCCATTCCCCATCAGGGCTGGCGGGTGATCCGCGACGCGTTGAAGACTCCCCGGAACAAGAAGCGTTCGGCGCCCTGCGCGACCTGCGGCTTCTGGTTGGACCAGTTGAACTGCTCCACTCGCACCACCTGCTTCTTCCGCACCACCCGCACCAAACGTGCGACTTGCACCTGTGATGTGAACAAGCCGCTACAGCGGCGGGCACGGGCCGGCCACAGTCGGTCGAGCCGAGAGGGGTCCCCACAACGATGACGGCACCACTGCATGACAGCGCGGCCGAGACAGCGACCGTCGATGTCACGGCCGATGTCCCGGCCAAGGACATCGAAGGCCGCTCGCCAGGACGTATCGCCTGGACACGGCTGAAGCGCGACAAGGTGGCGCTCGCCGGCGGTGTGGTCGTGCTCCTGCTGATTCTGATCGCGGTGTTCGCACCCCTGATCGTGAATCTCCTCGGCCACCCGCCGAACGACTTCCACGAGGATCTGCTCGACCCGGACCTCGGCATCCCCAAGGGCTCCTTCGGCGGGATGAATTCGGACTACCTGCTGGGTGTCGAACCCACCAACGGTCGCGATGTGTTCAGCCGCATCGTCTACGGCGCGCGCATCTCGCTCCTGGTGGCTTTCCTTGCCGCGGTGGTCTCCGTGGTCATCGGCAGCATCCTCGGCTCGGTGGCCGGCTTCTTCGGCGGCTGGGTCGACGCACTCATCAGCCGGCTGATGGACCTGCTGCTCGCCTTCCCGCAGCTGCTGTTCACCATCGCCCTCGTCTCCGTCGTGCCCGACTCCCTCTGGGGGCTCACCGGTACGGGCGTCAGGATGGGCGTGCTGATCGTGGTGATCGGCTTCTTCGGCTGGCCCTATATCGGCCGTATCGTCCGGGGGCAGACGATGTCCCTGCGCGAGCGGGAGTACGTCGAGGCGGCACGCAGCCTGGGCGCCGGCCGGGCTTACATCCTCTTCAAGGAGCTGCTGCCCAACCTGGTGGCGCCGATCCTCGTCTACTCGACGCTGATCATTCCGACCAACATCCTCAGCGAGGCCGCGCTCAGCTTCCTGGGTGCGGGTGTGAAGCCGCCGACCGCCTCGTGGGGCAAGATGCTCTCCGACGCGATCAACACCTACCAGGCGGACCCGACATACATGGTGGTCCCCGGACTCGCGATCTTCATCACCGTCCTGGCATTCAATCTCTTCGGCGACGGGCTGCGTGACGCCCTCGACCCGAAGGGCAGCTGAGCCGACCCCACAAGGTCTCCGGCGCGAGCCGGTTGGCACTCGATCGACCGTCGGGCGCGGACTGCGTACCCACGGGCCACACCACATCACGGAGGTTGCACGACAGTGAATCGCTCACGGAAGGCAGTTGCCCTCACGGCCCTCGCGGCCGCGGTTGCGCTGACCGCAACCGCTTGTGGCGGAGGGGGCAGCAACAACAAGTCCTCCTCGAACCAGGGTGCCGGTTACGACGCGGCCACCAAGGGCAAGGTCATCAACGCGTCCGACAAGAAGGGCGGCACGCTGAAGCTGATGTCCCCTCAGGACGTCGACTTCCTTGACCCGGCCCGTGCCTACTACGGCTTCGTCTGGAACATGCAGCGGCTGTACATCCGCCAGCTGCTCGCGTACGACTCGAAGCCCGGTGAGGCCGGCACCAAGCTGGTCCCCGACCTCGCCGAGTCGCTGCCGACGCTGAGCAACGGCGGCAAGACGTACACCTTCAAGCTGAAGGCCGGTGTCAAGTTCGAGGACGGCACGCCGATCACCTCGAAGGACATCAAGTACGGCATCGAGCGCGTCTTCGCGCAGGACGTCCTCTCCGGCGGTCCGACCTACCTGATCGACCTCCTCGACCAGGGCCAGAAGTACCCCGGCCCCTACAAGGACAAGGACCCCAACAAGCTGGGTCTGAAGTCGGTCCAGACGCCGGACGACCAGACGATCGTCTTCAACCTGGCGAAGCCGAACTCGGACTTCTCGTACCTGATGGCCATGGCCGACTCCTCGCCGGTGCCGGCGGCCAAGGACGACGGCGCGAAGTACACGAACCACCCCGTCGCAACCGGCCCGTACAAGGTCCAGTCCTTCGTCGCCGGTAAGGAGACGGTCTTCGTCCGGAACCCCAACTGGGACTCGAAGACCGACCCGATCCGCAAGGGTCTGCCGGACAAGGTCACCTTCACCGTGACCTCGAACCCGGACGACATGGACGCGCGTCTGCTCTCGGGCGACGTGGACTACGCGGTCGACGGCACCGGTGTCCAGCAGGCCGCCAAGATCAAGATCCTGCAGACGCCGAAGTACAAGGCCAACGCCGACGACCCGTTCAGCGGCTACATCCGGTACTTCGCGTTCCCGCAGACGGTCGCGCCGTTCGACAACATCGAGTGCCGCAAGGCGGTCATCTACGCCGCCGACCCGAAGTCGCTGCAGACCGCCCGTGGCGGCCCGACCAGCGGTGACCTCGGCGCCAACATGCTGCCCCCGGGCATCCCGGGCTCGGACAAGTCCTACGACCCGTGGGGCCTGACCCAGGGCAAGCCGCAGCTCGACAAGGCCAAGGCGGCCCTGAAGGCCTGTGGCAAGCCGAACGGCTTCAAGACCACCATCGCGGTCCGCAACAACCGCAAGCCCGAGATTGCCACCGCCGAGTCGCTGCAGGCTTCGCTGAAGGCCGTCGGTATCGACGCCTCCATCGACCAGTACGACGGCAAGAACTCTTCCTCCGTGATCGGTGCTCCCGACAACGTGAAGAAGAAGGGCTACGGCATCATCGTGATGGGCTGGGGCGCCGACTACAACTCGGGTGCGGGCTTCCTGCAGCCGCTGGTTGACGGCTCCTTCATCCTGAAGAACGGCAACAACAACTACACGATGCTGAACGACAAGACGGTCAATGGTCTCTTCGACCAGGCCGCCGCCGCAGCGTCGCCCGAGGCCGCCGCGCCGTTCTACACCCAGATCAACAAGGCGATCATGGAGAAGGCTCTCTATCTCCCGATCAACTTCGACAAGGCGCTCGTCTACCGCAACCCGCGGCTGACCAACGTCTTCTACCAGGAGTCCATGGGCCGTCTCGACCTCGCGGTCATGGGCGTCGTCAAGTAGCAGTGGCAGTCGGACATGCGGGTCCTTCACCTCGCATGCGCTAGTTCGAAGGGCAGGTGAAGGCCGCGGGCGGGCGGCTGTCGTCCCCACAAGGGACGGCAGCCGCCCGCTGATCCGGCCGACTGCAGTGCTCGTCTACCTCCTCCGACGACTCGTCAATGTCGTCGTCATGCTGGTGATCGTCTCCATGGTCACCTTCGGCATCTTCTTCATGGTGCCGAAGATCACCGGAAGCGATCCCGCACTCCTCTATGCCGGCCGCGAGACCAACAAGACGGCCATCGAGGGCATCCGTAAGAAGATGGGCCTCGACAAGCCCATCACCACGCAGTACGGCCTCTTCCTCAAGGGCATCGTGGCCGGCCGGGACTACGACCAGGGCTCCCAGATCACCCACTGCCCGGCGCCTTGCTTCGGCTACTCGTTCAAGAACGAGCAGCCCGTGTGGCCGGACCTGAAGCAGCGCATCCCGGTCACCATGTCGCTGGCCGCGGGAGCTTCGGTGCTCTGGCTGATCGGTGGTGTCGCCACCGGCGTGATCTCCGCACTGCGCAGACGTACTGTGCTCGACCGGGTCACGATGATCACCGCGCTGGCGGGGGTCTCACTACCGATCTACTTCACCGGACTGGTCTGTTCGGCCGTCTTCATCTACAGCCTGGAATGGATGGAGACGATCAACTACGCGCCGCTCACGGATGATCCGGCGGCCTGGCTGAACAGCATGATCCTCCCCTGGATCACCCTGGCCTTCCTCTTCGCCGCCACCTACGCCCGGCTCACCCGCGCCACCATGCTGGAGATCCTGGGCGAGGACTACATCCGTACGGCCCGCGCCAAGGGCCTCAAGGAGCAGGTGGTCATCCGCAAGCACGCCCTGCGGTCCACCCTGACTCCGATCATCACGGTCTTCGGTCTGGACCTGGGCGCCCTGCTCGGCGGCGCGGTGCTGACCGAGTCGACCTTCAGTCTGCCCGGCATGGGGAAGGCCGCAGTCGACGCGATCAACTCCGGTGACCTGCCGGTCATCATGGGCGTCACCATCATCGCGGCGTTCTTCGTCGTCATGGCCAACTTGATTGTCGACCTGCTGTACGCGGTCGTCGACCCGCGTGTGAGGCTGACGTGACCGACAACACCCCCACCCAGGACAAGCAGCCGGCCGGTCCGGTCGGTGTTCCCGAGCAGGGCGGCGCACGGCCCGAGGCCTTCCTCTCCGTACGCAACCTGAAGGTGCACTTCCCGACCGACGACGGCATCGTCAAGTCCGTCGACGGGCTCTCCTTCCAGCTGGAGAAGGGCAAGACCCTCGGCATCGTGGGCGAGTCCGGCTCCGGTAAGTCGGTCACCTCGCTGGCCGTCATGGGCCTGCACCGATCCGGTCAGGCGCGCAGCCGCCCCGACATCAGTGGTGAGATCTGGCTGGACGGCGAAGAGCTGATCGGCGCCGGCGACGACCACGTGCGCAAGCTGCGCGGTCGGCAGATGTCCATGATCTTCCAGGACCCGCTGTCGGCGATGCACCCGTACTACACGGTGGGTGCGCAGATCGTCGAGGCGTACCGCAACCACCACGACGTCAGCAAGAAGGCGGCCCGTGCGCGCGCGGTCGAGATGCTCGACCGGGTCGGTATCCCGGAGCCCGCCAAGCGCGTCGACGCCTATCCGCACGAGTTCTCCGGCGGTATGCGCCAGCGCGCGATGATCGCGATGTCGCTGGTCAACAACCCCGAACTGCTCATCGCGGACGAGCCGACGACCGCCCTGGACGTGACCGTCCAGGCACAGATCCTCGACCTGATCCGCGATCTGCAGAAGGAATTCGGCTCCGCGGTCATCATGATCACTCACGACCTGGGCGTCGTCGCCGAGATGGCCGACGACATCCTGGTCATGTACGGCGGTCGCTGCGTCGAGCGCGGCACCGCCGAGCAGGTCTTCTACGAGCCCCGGCACCCGTACACCTGGGGTCTGCTCACGTCGATGCCGCGCATCGACAAGGAGGAGACCGACCGGCTCGTCCCGGTCAAGGGTTCCCCACCCAGCCTCATCAACATCCCGTCCGGCTGCGCCTTCAACCCGCGCTGCCCGTACGCGGATGTGCCCAAGGGCGGCATCACCCGGACCACGCGCCCGGAGCTGCAGCAGGTCGAGGGCGACCACTTCGCGGCCTGCCACATGTCGCCGGAGGATCGGACCCGGATCTGGACCCAAGAGATTGCGCCGAAGCTGTGAGCGACAAGAGCGAGAAGACCGAGAAGAGCGCCGCCGCGACGGCGATCCCGACGCAGCCGACGAGCTCGCCCGAGCCGCTGCTCAAGGTCGACAACCTGGTCAAGCACTTCCCCATCAAGAAGGGGCTGCTGCAGCGTCAGGTCGCCGCGGTGAAGGCCGTCGACGGCATCTCCTTCGACGTGCGTGCGGGGGAGACCCTGGGTGTCGTGGGTGAGTCCGGCTGCGGCAAGTCGACGATGGGCCGACTGATCACCCGGCTGCTCGAACCGACCGGTGGCACGCTCGAGTTCGAGGGCAAGGACATCACGCACCTGGGCGTCTCGGCGATGCGGCCGATGCGCCGCGACGTGCAGATGATCTTCCAGGACCCGTACTCCTCGCTGAACCCGCGGCACACGGTCGGCACGATCGTCAGTGCGCCCTTCAAGCTCCAGGGCGTCACGCCCCAGGGCGGGGTCAAGAAAGCGGTCCAGGACCTGCTCTCGCTGGTGGGCCTCAACCCCGAGCACTACAACCGGTATCCGCACGAGTTCTCCGGCGGGCAGCGCCAGCGCATCGGCATCGCCCGCGCGCTCGCGCTCAAGCCGAAGCTGGTGGTGGCGGACGAGCCGGTCTCGGCGCTGGACGTGTCGATCCAGGCGCAGGTCGTCAACCTGCTCGACGACCTCCAGGACGAGCTCGGGCTCACGTACGTGATCATCGCGCACGACCTCTCGGTCATCCGCCATGTCTCGGACCGCATCGCCGTCATGTACCTGGGCAAGATCGTCGAGCTCACGGACCGCAAGTCGCTGTACGAGTCGCCCATGCATCCGTACACGAAGGCCCTGATGTCCGCGGTGCCGGTGCCGGATCCGCGGCGGCGCGGCGTCAAGAGCGGACGGATCCTGCTCAAGGGCGATGTGCCGTCGCCGATCTCGCCGCCGAGCGGCTGCCGCTTCCACACGAGGTGCTGGAAGGCGACACAGGTCTGCAAGACGCAGGAACCCCCGCTGATCGCGCTGAAGACCGGTCACCAGGTGGCCTGCCACCACCCGGAGAACGCGCCGGACCAGGTGCCGGGCGAGGAGGTGCTGGCCGCGGCGCGGGAGGCGGTCGAGCTGGTTTCGGTGACGAAGGCGGTGCCGGCCGAGGCCGCGGAGTCCTCGGAGGACGTTGCGTCGGCCGAGGTCGCGGAGCCTGCTGAGGTCACCGAGTCTTCGCAGGCCACCGAGGTGGCTGAGGTCGTCGAGTCCGCCGAGGCTCCGGTGTCCAGCGGAACGGCCGACGACGACATCGCTGCACCGTCCTCGGACGACGCCGCGACGCCCTCCGGGACCTCGGAGGACAGTCCCAAGGAGTAGTACCGGCACAATTGCCCGGTGCTCAACGAACTGTTCACGCCCTCCGTCCAGCATGCGCTCGACATCGTCGGAATCTTTGTCTTCGCGATCTCCGGCGCACTGCTCGCCGTACGCAAGAACTTCGATGTCTTCGGTATCGCGGTACTCGCCGAGGTGACAGCGCTGGGCGGGGGGCTGTTCCGTGACCTGATCATCGGAGCGGTCCCGCCCGCCGCCTTCACCGATCTCGGCTACTTCCTCACCCCACTGCTCGCCGCTGGCCTGGTCTTCTTCCTGCATCCGCACGTCGAGCGGATCCAGGTCGCTGTCAACGTTTTCGACGCGGCGGGCCTCGGGCTGTTCTGTGTCGCCGGCACCGTCAAGGCGTACGACTACGGCCTCGGTCTCACCGCATCGGCTGCCCTGGGCCTGGCCACCGCGGTCGGCGGCGGTGTGCTGCGTGACGTACTCGCCAACGAGACACCGTCGCTGCTGCGCTGGGACCGCGATCTGTACGCCGTGCCCGCGATCGTCGGCGCCGCCATGATCGTGCTGTGCATCCGCTTCGACGCGCTGAACGCCTTCACCAGCGGCACCGCTGTGATCACCGCTTTTGTTCTGCGGCTGCTGGCGATGCGCTTCCACTGGCGGGCGCCCCGCGCCTACAACCGTTCCTCGGCCACGGCGGAGGAGAGCTCCGCGGCCACCTGACCGGCACCCCCTGGCCGCGATACGCCGACACCTCGACGACTCAAAAAAGCTACCGCTCAGTAACGCAATCGGTGTACGGTGCATCTCATGGCGCAGGCAGCTCAGGCACTCATCGGTGACAGCGAGTTCGACAGGGACACCGTTGTCACCCTTCGCGAAGAAGGCGTCTACGACGCCGAGCTCTCCGCGGGCTGGACAATCATCCACGCCGTCAACGGCGGGTATCTGCTGGCCATGCTCGGCCGCGCGCTCGGCGAGGCCCTGCCCCACTCCGATCCCTTCTCGGTCTCCGCGCACTACCTCACCGCGTCCGTCCCCGGCCCCGCGGTGATCCGTACGGAGGTTGTCCGCACCGGCCGGACCCTCTCCACCGGCCAGGCGTCCCTCTTCCAGTACGCGGAGGACGGCACCGAGGTCGAGCGCATCCGGGTCCTCGGCACCTACGGCGACCTGGACTCCCTCACCGACGACATCCGTACGTCGGCGAAGCCGCCGGCCATCGCGCCGATCGAGCAGTGCTTCGGCCCGGACGACGGCCCCGCGCCCATCCCCGGAAGCTCCGCGATCACCGAGCGGCTCAGCATCAAGCTCGACCCGTCGACCGTGGGCTGGGCCGTCGGCGCCCCGTCCGGCAAGGGCGAGATGCGCGGCTGGTTCGGCCTTGCGGACGGCCGCGACGCCGACCCGTACTCCCTGCTGCTCACCGTCGACGCGCTGCCGCCGACCTCGTTCGAGCTGGGGCTCAAGGGCTGGACGCCGACCATCGAGCTCACCGCCCATATCCGCTGCCGTCCGGCCCCTGGCCCGCTGCGTGTCTCCATCACCACCCGCAACCTCGCGGGCGGCTTCCTGGAGGAGGACGCGGACGTCTGGGACAGTGCCGACCGGCTGGTCGCCCAGTCCCGCCAGCTGGCCCGCGCCCCGCGCAGCTGACCCATGGTTCGCTGGGCGGCGTGAAATCCGACCGGCTGCTCTCGATCCTGCTGCTGCTCCAGACGCGCGGTCTGATCCCCGCCACCGAGCTCGCCGAGCGCCTCGACGTCTCCGTACGCACCATCTACCGGGACATCGAGGCGTTGTCGGCCTCGGGCGTCCCGGTCTACGCGGAACGCGGCAGGCACGGCGGTATCGCCCTGCTGCCCGGCTTCCGGACGGATGTCACCGGCCTGACCACCGACGAGGCGCGCGCCCTGTTCGTTCTGGCCGCGCGGGGCGCCCATGCCGCGCTCGGTCTGGACGCGGCGCTCGACTCCGCGCTGCGCAAGGTGATGGCGGCCCTGCCCGCGCCGCACCGGCCCGCGGCCGAGTTGACCAGCCGGCGGATCCTCGTCGACCCGGTCCGCTGGATGAGCGGACCGCAGGCCACCGTCGATGTCGCCGAGCTGCACGACGCCGTGTTCGCCGACCGCCGATTGCGGCTTCGCTACCGGCACAGCGGCACGGACACCGCCCGCACCTACGTCGTCGATCCGTACGGCCTCGTCGTGAAGGCGGGTGTGTGGTACCTGGTCGCGGACCGCGACGGGACGCCGCAGCTTTTCCGTGCCGACCGGATCCGGCAGGCCACTGCGACCGACGACCCGGTCGTGCGCCGCCCGGGGGTGGAGTTGACCGACGTATGGGAGGGGCTGCGCAGACAGGTCGAGGAGCGGCCCGGGGGCGTACGCCTGCGGATACGGGTGCACCGGTCCCGGCTCGACCTGTTCGTACGTCTCCACGCGGGGGTGCTGACGGGCGAGCCGCACCCCGATTCGGACGAGGGGGAGTGGCTGTTCGCCGAGCTGGCCGTGCCCTCCGTCGAATGGGCCCGTTCCCTGCTCGCGTTCGGCCCGAACCTCGAAGTGCTCTCACCGCCCGAGGCCCGGACCGTGGTCGCCCGTCATGCGGCGGCCGTCACCCGGCTGTACGGGGATCCGTCCGGTCCGCCCGCAGACAGCCGGTGAGCGCGGCGGTCGGCTCTTCGTAGGGACCGCTGCAGGTGCGGTCCAGTGCTCAGTCGTCGTCACTCGTGCACGGAACCCCGGGCGCGTCCGCGGGATTCGTGCCGTCCAGCCAGTGGAGTCTGCCGAGGGTGACCAGTCGCAGTCGCCGGCGGGCGACCTCGGCGACCCGGTGCTCGCCCGCCGGACCCGCCTCCAGCATCGCCGAGGCCGTGAGCACCATATGGTCGACATAGAGGCCGCCCAGCATCAGCAGATCCTCGTCGCTCCAGCCCCGCGAATCCGGATCCTCGGCGAGTGTCGCGGCCACCTCCTCGGCGAAGCTCAGCAGTTGAGCCGCTATGGCCTCGCGGACCGGGCCGACGCCGCCGTGCTGTTCGCGGGCGATGAAGCGGAAGTGCGCGGGCTGCTCGCGGACATGATGAATGATCAGGTCCACGCTGCGGTCCAGCCGGACCTCGCTGTCGCCCGTCGCTGCGAGGATCTCGCCGATCATCCCGTGCAGGCTGCCCAGCGCCTCTTCGACGAGCGCCACCCCGAGCGCGGCGGTGTCCTCGAAGTGCCGGTAGAAGGCGGTCGGTGCGACGCCCACTGCCCGGGTCACCTCACGCAGGCCCAGGCTGCTCAGGCTCTGGTGCTCCAGCAGCTGGAGCGCGGCGCCCAGCAGGGCCTGACGGGTTTTCAGCTTCTGGGTCCGGCGGATGCCGACGGTGTGACTCATGCCATTCAGTAAACAACTGTTCTCCGGGGCGGGGAAGCGTCGGGCGGGTCTAGACTGACAAGTCAGTGAACATTCGTACTCTCAATTGCTCGTCGTGAGCCGGAGAGAGCTCACGGAAAGGCCGGACATGATCGTCCTCGTTGCCGCCCTGCTTCTGCTGGGGGTCGTCCTCGGAGCGGTGGTCCAGATCCCGCTCCCGCTGACCCTCGTCCTCGCCGCGGCGATCGGCTGCTGGCTGCTGGTCTTCGCGATGCGCGAACGGCTGAGCACGCAGCGCCGGTCCCGCTGACCCCGACACGTTCGTACCCGCGGCCGATCCGCACCCACGACAGAGACGAAGGAGCCCGCACCATGACCCTCACCGCATTCGCCCGCCGCACCACGACCGGTACGGAAGCGGCCACCGGGGAGGGCGACGCCGCCCGCTCCACCCGGGACGCCGACGGTCTGGCCGTCGCCTCCTTCGTGCTCGGGTTGATCGGTCTCCTGGTGATGAACATCCTGCTCGGCCCGGTCGCCATCGTGATGGCGGTCATCGCCCTCGCCCGTTCCACCGCCCGCCGCGGCCGCGCCCTCCTCGGGCTCGCCCTCGGTATCGCCGATCTCGTCGTCCTGGCCTTCCTGGTCACCGGAAACGGCACCGTCTCCTGGAACTTCGGCAGCTGACCGACAGTGCGCCCCGGGACCCCTCCCGACCGGATCGGGGCAGGTGGCACAGTGCCCGTCCACCGTGCACGGGTACCGGACCGCGATGCGCCCGGCATGTGCCCCGCCACAGGCTCGTAGAATCGAGCCCACCATGGCTTACCTCGACCACGCCGCGACCACGCCGATGCTTCCGGAGGCGATCGCGGCGATGACCGCCCAGCTCGCCGTCACCGGCAACGCGTCCTCACTGCACGCCGCCGGGCGCCGGGCCCGCCGTACCGTCGAGGAGTCGAGAGAGACCCTCGCCGACGCCCTCGGAGCACGCCCCAGCGAGGTGGTCTTCACCTCCGGCGGCACCGAGGCCGACAACCTCGCCGTGAAGGGCCTCTACTGGGCCCGCCGCGACGCCGACCCGCGGCGCACCCGTGTTCTCGCCGGTCCCGTCGAGCACCACGCGGTGCTGGACGCCGTCGACTGGCTCGCCGAACACGAGGGCGCGACCGTCGAATACCTCCCCGTCGACACGTACGGGCGCGTCCACCCGGACGCACTGCGCGAGGCGATCGTGCGCAACCCCGACGACGTCGCGCTGGTCACCGTGATGTGGGCCAACAACGAGATCGGCACCATCATGCCGGTACGTGAACTGGCCGCCGTGGCGAACGAGTTCGGCGTGCCGATGCATGCCGACGCGGTCCAGGCCTTCGGTCAGCTGGACGTCGACTTCGCCGGCTCGGGGCTGGCCGCGATGACCGTCAGCGCGCACAAGATCGGCGGCCCGTTCGGCATCGGCGCGCTGCTGCTCGGCCGCGAACACACCCCCGTACCCGTGCTGCACGGCGGCGGCCAGGAGCGGCATGTGCGCTCAGGGACCCTCGACGTGCCCGCCGTCGCCGCCTTCGCGGTGGCCGGACGCCTTGCCGCCGAACGGCGCGAGGAGTTCGCCCACGAGATCGGCGGGCTCCGCGACGAGCTGGTCGCGGCCGTGCTGGCCGCGGTCCCCGACGCCATCCTCGGCGGCGACCCGGCCCCCGGCGGCCGGCTCCCGGCCAACGCCCACTTCACCTTCCCCGGCTGCGAGGGCGACTCCCTCCTGCTGCTGCTGGACGCCCAGGGCATCGAATGCTCCACCGGCTCCGCCTGCACAGCGGGCATCGCCCAGCCCAGCCATGTCCTGCTGGCCACCGGCACCGATCCGGACCTGGCCCGCGGCACGCTGCGGTTCTCGCTCGGCCACACGTCGACCAAGCAGGACGTCGAGGACGTGGCACGGGCGATCGGGCCGGCGGTCGAGCGCGCCAGGACGGCGGGGCTCAGCTAGGGGGTGTCGGGCCCCCGGGGCCCTTCGTCGGGCCGGCAGCCGCCGTCCGTACCAGCTTGAGATACCGGTCCCAGTCCCAGTGCGGACCGGGATCGGTGTGGTCAGTGCCCGGCACCTCCACATGCCCGATGATGTGCTCGCGGTCCACCGGAATCCCGTACCGCCCGCATATCGCGGCCGTCAGCCGCGCCGACGACGCGTACATCGCCGCCGTGAAGTCCTGCGGCCGGTCCACGAACCCCTCGTGCTCGATGCCGACGCTGCGCTCGTTGTACGACCTGTTCCCGGCGTGGAACGCCACATCCAGCTCACGGATCATCTGGGCCACATGGCCGTCCCGGCGCACCACGTAGTGCGCCGCCGCCCCGTGGTCCGGGCTCTGGAAGACCTTGACCGCGCCGCGGTAGCTGCCTTGAGTGACGTGGATGACGATCCGGTCGATGTCGTAGTCGGCGGGGCGGTCCGCCCGCCGCCAGTTCGCCGGGGAGGCCGCTATCCACTCCGCCCGGGCATAATCCAGCTCGCCCGGCTTCCGGGGCTTGTCGACTCCCGGCAGCCGCCACCAGGCATGCTCCAGCTTCGTCCGCGCCAGCGCGGCCGTGCCCACGGCCGTCACGGCAGCGCCGATCAGCAGCCCGCGCCGGCTGATGCCGTGCTCCGACTTCGCCCCCGCGGAGCCCTTGGCGCCCGCCGTCCCCTTGGTCCCCATGTGATCGACAACGCATATCGGCGAGCGTTCGGTTCCCGGCGACCCGTACCCTGGTGGAGCTATGAACCAGACTTCCCCGCGCCCCCTCCGGGTGCTCGCCGCCATGTCGGGCGGTGTCGACTCCGCCGTCGCAGCGGCCCGCGCCGCCGAGGCGGGCCACGACGTGACCGGTGTGCACCTCGCCCTCTCCGCGAACCCGCAGTCGTTCCGTACCGGAGCGCGCGGCTGTTGCACCATCGAGGACTCCCGCGACGCCCGCCGCGCCGCGGACGTCATCGGCATCCCGTTCTACGTCTGGGACCTGGCGGAACGCTTCCGCGAGGACGTTGTCGAGGACTTCATCGCCGAGTACGAGGCGGGCCGCACCCCCAACCCGTGCCTGCGCTGCAACGAGAAGATCAAGTTCGCGGCGCTGCTCGACAAGGCGCTCGCCCTCGGCTTCGACGCCGTCTGCACCGGCCACTACGCCACGGTCGTGCTGAACGAGGACGGCAGCCGTGAGCTCCACCGCGCCTCGGACATGGCCAAGGACCAGTCGTACGTCCTCGGCGTCCTGGACGAGAAGCAGCTCGCCCACGCGATGTTCCCGCTCGGCGACACCCTCACCACCAAGGAAGAGATCCGCGCCGAGGCGGAGGCCCGCGGCCTGGCCGTCGCGAAGAAGCCCGACAGCCACGACATCTGCTTCATCGCCGACGGCGACACCCAGGGCTTCCTGGCCGACCGCCTCGGCGGCAAGGCCGAGGGCGACATCCTCGACGAGTCCGGCAACAGGCTCGGCACCCACGAGGGCGCCTTCGGCTTCACCATCGGCCAGCGCAAGGGCCTGCGCATCGGTCACCCGGCCCCCGACGGCAAGCCGCGCTACGTCCTGGACATCTCGCCGGTGAACAACACGGTGACGGTCGGCCCGGTCGAGGCCCTCGACGTCACCGCGCTGACCGCCATCAAGCCCCGCTGGTGCGGCACCGCCCCGGTCGGCTCCGGCACCTACACCGCCCAGCTCCGCGCCCACGGAGGCGAGACCGAGGTGACCGCCGAGCTCGTGGACGGCACACTGAACGTCACCTTCACCGAGGCGGTACGGGGCGTGGCCCCAGGCCAGGCAGTCGTGCTGTACGACGGGACACGGGTGGTCGGCTCGGCGACGATCGCGACGACGGTGCGGCGCACCGAAGCAGCGGTCGGCCAGGGCTGACCCCTGGCGAACATGCGCGGGAGTGTCCGGCGGGTCAGCGCCGGACACTCCCTCATGCCCCTCCCGGCAAGCTTTGCCCCCTCGCGTCGTCCAGCACGCCCGCTTGCCGCGTCGGTCAAAAGCCCTGGTAGCTCCTTCCCCAAGCGCGGGTTGCCAGCCGGGCCGGGGTGGTGCTGAAGCCGCCGGGGGTGTACGGCGGCTCGTAGACCGCGAGCAGGTCGACGGGCAGCCCCGACGCCGCGGCCTCCAGAGCCAGGGCGCCGCCGGAGGGCATACCGAACACCGACACCCGGCTGCCGACCCGCTCGATCAGCGCCGCCAGATCCTCGACCTCGCGCTCCACCGCGTACGGCTTGCCGTCACCGCTGGAGCCACGGCCGCGCCGGTCGTACGTGACGACGCTGAAGCGCGCTGGCAGGAGCGCCGCCAGAGGCGCCTCGGTCGCCGCGGTGCCCAGCGCTCCACCGACCAGGATCACGGGCGGTCCGTCACCCTGACGCCGGTGGGCGATCAGGGTGCCGTCACGGGAGAGAGTCTTGTCCATGCGAGGGTGGACTCCGCAGCATCGCCGAACTCATCGACCCCGCCGAGAACTTCTGGGAGTTTTCGATTCGGCACGGGTGAACGGAGCCTGACGGTCAGTCGGATACGGTCTCGGTGTCGTAGAAGCAGAAGTGGTCCTTGATCACGGCGACTTCGGGCTTCGGGTCCGGATAGGCCCAGACGAGATCGGCCGCGTCCGGCAGCGACCAGTAGGAGGCATCTCCCTTGAACGGACAGTGGGTGTGGGTGTCCGACGCCGTCAGCAGTTCCGTACGGACGTCGGCCGGCGGCAGGTAGTAGCGCACCGGACAGCCCGTCTCGCGCAGTACGAGCGGCCGGCGGCTCTCGGCGAGCAGCTGTCCGTCGCGCACCACGCGCACGTGCTCGGTGCCGGGTTCGACGGTGATGCGGTGTCCTTGGGTGGAAGTCATGTCAGGTGCAGCCGCTCCGTACGCCGTTTTCTTCCCCGGCTCCGTGGAGTGTCAGTGGCGCCGCATACGGTGGATCCATGAACATCTGCGTCTTCCTCTCCGCCGCCGACCTCGACGACCGCTACACCGTGCCCGCCCGTGAGTTCGCCGAACTGCTCGGCCGCGGCGGGCACACCCTGGTCTGGGGTGGTTCGGAGAGCGGGCTGATGAAGGTCGTCGCCGACGGGGTGCAGGAGTCGGGCGGCAGGCTCGTCGGGGTGTCGGTGGACTTCCTCGCCGCGAAGGCGCGGGCCGACGCCGACGAGATGGTGATCGCGCGCGATCTCGCCGAGCGCAAGGCGCTGCTCCTCGAGAAGGCCGACGCCGTCGTGATCATGGTCGGCGGCGCGGGGACGCTCGACGAGGCCACCGAGATCCTGGAGCTGAAGAAGCACGGCAGGCACAACAAGCCGGTCGTCCTGCTGAACACGGCGGGTTTCTACGACGGGCTCCGGCAGCAGTTCCAGCGCATGGAGGACGAGGGCTTCCTGCCGCTTCCGCTCGCCGAGCTGGTGTTCTTCGCGAAGGACGGGGTCGGCGCCCTGGCCTACCTCGAGGAATGGTCCGGGCTGCAGTAGGCGGGCGGGCGGATGCGACCATGGGGCCATGTCCACTCATCTCATCACCGGCGCCGGCTCCGGCATCGGCGCAGCTGTCGCACGCCGTCTTCTGGAGCGGGGCGACGAGCTCGTGCTGCTGGCCCGTGACGCGGGCCGCGCCAAGGAGCTCGCCGCGCTCCACCCCGGCGCCCGCACGCTGGTCGGCGACCTCGGCAACCCGGACCGGCTCTCCTGGGCCTTCGCCCAGCAGTCGCTGCCTGAGCGGCTCGACTCGCTGCTGCACATCGCGGGCGTCGTGGAGCTCGGCCGGGTCGGCGAGCTCACGCCCAAGGCATGGCACTTCCAGCTCAACGCCAACCTGGTCGCCCCCGCCGAGCTGACCCGGCTCTTCCTGCCGCAGCTGCGGGTCGCCCAGGGGCATGTCGTCTTCGTGAACTCGGGCGCAGGGCTCAGCGCGCACGCGGAGTGGAGTGCGTACGCCGCGAGCAAGCACGGCCTGAAGGCGCTCGCCGACTCGCTGCGCCACGAGGAGCACGAGAACGGAGTACGGGTGACCTCCGTCTACCCCGGGCGCACCGCCAGCCCCATGCAGGCCAAGGTCCACCGGCAGGAGGGCAAGGAGTACGACGCCTCGCGGTTCATCGACCCGGAGTCCGTGGCCACCACGCTGGTGATGGCGCTCGATCTGCCGCGGGACGCCGAGGTCAACGACCTGACAGTCCGCCCGGGGCACTGACCGGGACCCGGATCGCGGCCGGACAGGGCCGGGCGCAAGCGCTGTGCCGGGCCCGCCCCGCGACGGGCCCGGCGACCCGGACCGTAGGCTTCCTCCGTGAGCGAGAAGAGCAAGTTCAGCGGGTGTCGGGCCACCGGGATCGGGTCGATGCCCGGGGGAGACGCGCGGGAGGCGGCGAAGACCGTCACCGGGTCCTTCGCGGACGGTGAGGGCCTGCCCCATCTGCCGGAACTGCCCGCACGCGGGCCCGGCGCGGACATGATCGGGCGGACCATCGGGCTGCTCGTCGACATGTACGGCCATGTCGAGCCGAGTGGCTGGCGGATCAGTGACCGGCCGGGCCGCGACACCCGCCGGGCCCGCTCCTGGCTCGGCGAGGACCTCGACGCACTGGAGGAGTTCACCCAGGGGTACGAGGGACCGCTCAAGGTCCAGGCCGTCGGCCCCTGGACGCTGGCCGCCGCGCTGGAGCGCCGGGGCGGCGAGGCAGCGCTCGGCGACTCGGGCGCCTGCCGCGATCTGGCGGGCTCCCTGACGGAGGGGCTGCGGAACCACCTCGCCGACGTACGGCGCAGGGTGCCCGGCGCGCAGGTGATCCTGCAGATCGACGAGCCGTCCCTGACCGGTGTGCTCCGCGGACAGATCCGGACGGCGAGCGGATACCGCACCTACCGGGCCGTGGACCGGCAGGTGGTGGAGGGCACGCTCCGCGATGTGCTGGCGGCGAACGGGGACGGCGCCACGGTCGTCCACACCTGCGCGCCCGACGTGCCGTTCGCGCTTCTCCGTCGCGCCGGGGCCGACGGTATTTCGTTCGACTTCTCCTTGCTCACCGAGCGTGAGGAGGAGGCGATCGGGGAAGCGGTCGAGGGCGGGACCCAGCTCTTCCTGGGTGTGGTGCCCGGCACCGACCCGGCTTCGGACGCATTGTCGGACCCGGGCGGTAGCGTCATGGGTGTCAGGACGCTGTGGCGCAGGCTGGGGCTGAATCCGGGGACTCTCGCCGAGTCGTCGGTGATCACCCCGTCGTGCGGCCTCGCGGGCGCGTCGCCCGCGTACGCGCGCGCCGCGCTCGCGCATTGCGCCCGGGCCGCGAGATCGCTCGCAGACAACCCTGAGTGACGGGTATCGGGTAACGGGAGGACGAGACGATGGCCGGCGGACAGCAGTCGGAAGTGCCCGTGGAGGTCCGGGAGCGGCATGCGCTCCTCGCCGAGCAGATCGAGGAGCACCGCTTCCGCTACTACGTGAACGACCAGCCGGTCGTCAGCGACGCCGAGTTCGACCGGCTGATGCACTCGCTGCAGGAGCTGGAGGACGAGTACCCGCAGCTGCGTACGCCCGAGTCGCCGACCCAGAAGGTCGCGGGGCCGTACCGGACGGAGTTCACCTCGGTCGAGCACCGCGAGCGGATGCTCTCCCTGGACAACGCC
Source organism: Streptomyces sp. NBC_01669 (assembly GCF_026339735.1). GTDB lineage: Bacteria > Actinomycetota > Actinomycetes > Streptomycetales > Streptomycetaceae > Streptomyces > Streptomyces yanii. The sequence continues at coordinate 3,025,158 of NZ_JAPEQG010000001.1, read as the reverse complement.
TTCGACGACAACGGGTTGGCGGTCTGGGCCGAGCGTGTCGCCAAGGACGTCGGCACGACCGACTACCACTTCCTGTGCGAGCTCAAGGTGGACGGCCTCGCGGTCAACCTCACCTATGAGCGGGGGGTGCTGACCCGCGCGGCGACCCGCGGCGACGGCCGCACCGGCGAGGACATCACCCCCAATATCCGGACGATCTCCGAGATCCCGCACCGGCTGAAGGGCGACCGGATCCCGGAGCTGGTCGAGATCCGCGGCGAGGTGTTCTTCCCGATGGAGGCCTTCGAGGCGCTGAACGCCCGGCTGGTGGCGGCCGACGACAAGCCGTTCGCCAACCCGCGCAACGCGGCGGCGGGTTCGCTGCGCCAGAAGGACCCGAAGGTCACCGCGGGCCGTCCGCTGCACATGGTGGTGCACGGCATCGGTGCCCGTGAGGGCTTCGGGATCGACCGTCTCTCGCACGCCTACGAGCTGTTGCACGAGTGGGGCCTGCCCACTGCCGGACACAACCAGGTCGTCGACTCACTCGACGGTGTACGGGAGTTCATCGCGCACTTCGGCGAGAACCGGCACTCCGTGGAGCACGAGATCGACGGCGTCGTCGTCAAGGTCGACGAGATCGCGCTCCAGGGCCGGCTGGGCTCCACCTCGCGCGCCCCGCGCTGGGCGATCGCCTGGAAGTACCCGCCGGAGGAGGTGAACACCAAGCTGGTGAACATCCGGGTCGGCGTCGGACGCACCGGCAGGGTCACTCCGTACGCGCAGGTCGTGCCGGTCGAGGTGGCGGGCTCCGAGGTCGAGTTCGCCACTCTGCACAACCAGAACGTGGTGAAGGAGAAGGGTGTCCTCATCGGCGACACGGTGGTGCTCCGCAAGGCGGGCGATGTGATCCCGGAGATCCTCGGCCCGGTCGTCGATCTGCGGGACGGCACCGAGCGGGCGTTCGTGATGCCGACCCACTGCCCCGAGTGCGGCACGGAGCTGCGGCCCATGAAGGAGGCCGACATCGACGTCCGTTGTCCCAACGCGCGCTCCTGCCCGGCCCAGTTGCGGGAGCGCGTCGCCTACCTTGCGAGCCGTAAGTGTCTGGACATCGACCACTTCGGCTACGTTGCCGCGGCCGCTCTGACCAGGCCGCTGGAACCCGTGGAACCACCCATGAGCGACGAGGGTGATCTCTTCGGACTGACCATCGAGCAGCTGCTGCCGATCCGGGCCTATGTGCTCGACATGGACAGCGGGCTGCCCAAGCGCGACCCGAGGACCGGCGAGGAGAAGACCGTCCTGGTCTTCGCCAATCAGCACGGCGAGCCGAAGAAGAACGCCGTGGCGATGCTGGAATCCGTCGCCGCCGCCAAGGAGGCTCCCCTGGCCCGGATTCTCACCGGGCTGTCGATCCGTCATGTGGGTCCGGTCGCGGCCGCGGAGCTGGCCCGTCAGTTCCGTTCGATGGACCGCATCGAGGCGGCCACGGAGCAGGAGCTGGCCGACGCCGACGGGGTCGGACCCATCATTGCCGCCTCGGTCACCCAGTGGTTCGCGGAGGACTGGCACCGGGAGATCCTGCGCAAGTGGCGGGAGGCAGGGGTCCGGATGGCGGACGAGGCCGCGGGCGAGGACGAGGGGCCGCGGCCGCTCGAAGGCCTCACCGTCGTCGTCACCGGCACGCTGGCCGACCACACCAGGGACGGTGCGAAAGAGGCTCTGCAGAGCCGGGGGGCCAAGGTCACCGGTTCCGTTTCGAAGAAGACCTCCTTCGTCGTGGTCGGCGACAACCCGGGCTCGAAATACGACAAGGCCATGCAGCTGAAGGTTCCGGTTCTGGACGGGGCGGGCTTCGCCGTGCTGCTCGAAGAGGGGCCGGAAGCGGCGCGCGCGGCGGCTGTGCCTGTTGCCGGACCGGTTGAGGAGTAGCGGGCCGCGGTGGCACCGGACGGGGTTCGGGACGGGGCGGGAGGCGATATGGAACGGGTCCGTCCGGGCAAGGGGGCCCGGTCGGGACGTCCGAGTTCACCCGTTCGGCGCATAACAGACGCTGACGGATAGTCGGATTGCATTCGAGCAAGAGCTGTAGAGCGCTGCCCGTAGGGGGTTTCGCGGCCTACTGTTGAGTCGTGCGCCTGCCGAGCCCCGGCTGCACGACCGCCGTGGGGCCGTGGTGGCATGGGAGCGGGACAACAGGTGACATCGGCACCGCCGGCTGTGAGAGGGACGGAATGAAACCGACCGAGAGCGCCGCACCGGTGTCGCGGCTGCAAGGTTTCGTCGGCCTCACCCCCAAAGTGGGTGCCGTCGTCATGGCGATCGCCACTGTTCAGCTCGTGACCGGCTCCTACCGGACTGTGAGCGACGGGCACGCGCTCTTCCCGGACGGCGCGGCCGGCTGGTCACTCGCCGTCCTCACCGGAATCATCGTCGGCCATCTGGTGGCCCTCGGGCGCGACCGCTGGTGGGGCGGGACCGGATCCGGCGCCGCCCTCACGCTGGCCGTCCTGCTGCTCTACGGCTGGGTGGCCGCCGGGCTCGTCAGCATGGTCGTCGTCGTCCTCGTCGGCGTGGCACGAAGACACCGCTGGTCGCAGGGGCTGCTGCACGGGGCGGTGGACATTCTGGGGATAGGGGCGGCGGCGCTGGTCCTCGCTGCGTTCGGTGAGGTGCAGACCGTCGAGTCGCCCTGGCAGCCACTCGACTGGGGTATCGACGCAGCCCCGGAAGTCCTCCTCGCCGCCGCCACCTACCTCCTCGTCACCCGGGTCCTCCTGTGGTATGCGCGGGCACACCAGGGCGGCGGACTGCCGACCGTCGCACGCACGGCCCTGCTGCGGCAGGGGCTCGTCGCGGTCGCCCTGCTCGGCATCGCCCCGCTGATCTGTGTCGTCGCGATGGCCGCCCCCGTCCTGCTGCCGCTCTTCGCGGTTCCGCTGATCGCCCTGGACTCCACCCTCTGGATCGCCCGGGCCAGAGCCGAGGAGCAGCTGCGGGACCCGCTGACCGGACTGCCCAACCGGCAGTGGATGCTGGAACGCACCTGGACGGCCCTGGAGGACGCCGAGACCATCGGTGCCAGATCCGCCCTCGTCCTGATCGACCTCGACCGGTTCCGGGCCGTCAACGACACCCTCGGTCATCTGGCGGGGGACCGGCTGCTGCTGCAGATAGCGGAACGGCTCCGGCTGGCCCTGCCGCGCGGAGCGGAGGCCGCGCGGCTCGGCGGCGACGAGTTCGCCGTACTGCTCCCGACCGCGGACTCCACCACCAGCGCCCAGCGCGTCGCCCGCCATCTCGTCGCCGAGCTCTCCTCACCGCTGGACCTCGACGGACTCACCCTGGTGCTGGAGGCCAGTGCCGGTGTCGCCGTCTACCCCGAGCACGCACTGGACGCCGAAGGGCTGCTCAGGCGCGCCGACGTGGCGATGTACCAGGCCAAGCGGGACCGCACGGGCGTCGAGGTGTACGAGTCGAAGCGGGACAGCAACACCCCGGACAGGCTCGGTCTCCTCGGTGATCTGCGGCGCGCCCTGGACGCCGGTGAGGTGGAGCTCCACTACCAGCCGAAGGTGCGCTTCGACGGGCAGGTGGCCGGACTCGAGGCGCTGGTGCGCTGGGTGCATCCGGAGCGCGGGCGGGTCCCTCCGGACGAGTTCATCGCCATCGCCGAGTCGTCGGGCCTGATGCCGCACCTCACCGAGTACGTGCTGGAGACGGCGCTGGCGCAGGTCGCCCGGTGGCGGGCCCAGGGGCTGCTCGTCCCCGTCGCGGTCAACGTCTCCCCGCGCGACGTCCACACCCCCGGCTTCGCGGGCGGCGTGGCGGCCCAGCTCGCCCGGCACGGCGTTCCTCCCGGCTCCCTGCAGCTGGAAATCACGGAACACGTGCTGCTCGAGGACCCGCAGCGCGCCGCGGACACGCTGGCCGGGCTGACCGGGCACGGCGTGAAGATGTCGCTCGACGACTTCGGTACGGGTTACTCCTCGCTGGTCCACCTGCGCCGACTGCCGGTCAGCGAGCTGAAGATCGACCGGTCGTTCGTGGCCCGGCTGGCTGTCGACCAGGAGGACGCGGAGATCGTCCGCTGCACGATCGACCTGGCCCACTCGCTGGGCCTGCTGGTCGTCGCCGAGGGGGTCGAGGACGACGAGACGTGGGAGCGGCTGCGGGACCTGCGCTGCGACGCGGTGCAGGGGTGGCTGGTGGCTGCCGCGATGCCGCCCCAGGAGACGACGGCCTGGCTGAGGGCGCGCGGCGAGCACGGGTGGCGTCGGCCGGCCGAGCTGGAAGCCGCGGCTGCGGCCGCAGCCGCGGCTGCGGCGACGGGGGTGGCCGAGCTTGAGCCGCGGTCCCCCGGGCGAGGGGTCCCCTCGCGTCCGGCGACGACGTGAGCGGGTGGGCCGGCCGGTAGGAGGGAAGAGCCCGGAACGCGCGGGTGGCGTCCTGCCCTCGTTCTCCCCCACGGCATCGAGGACGCCTCACACGCACGGGGGACCTTCTCGACGGGCCCGACCGGCCCCGATACGCGCAGAACAGAGCCGGGTGTTCCCCGGGTGGCGGCCCCTCCCATGGCGGACCCCATAGGATTGGGGCCAAAACCACAACACTCACCCCTGAGGATCGCTGCATGCCTGGCATCACGCGCGAGGAGGTCGCCCACCTCGCCCGGCTGGCGCGTCTGGAGCTGAAGGGCGAAGAGCTCGATCACTTCGCCGGTCAGCTCGACGACATCATCGGCGCGGTCGCCCGCGTCTCCGAGGTCGCCGACCAAGACGTACCGCCGACCTCCCACCCGCTGCCGCTGACCAATGTCATGCGCGCGGACGAGGTCCGTCCGTCGCTCACCCCCGAGCAGGCGCTTTCCGGCGCCCCGGCCCAGGAGCAGCAGCGTTTCAAGGTGCCGCAGATCCTGGGGGAGGACTAAAAGTCATGACGGACAACAGCTCCATCATCAAGCTCACCGCTGCCGAGATCGCCGCGAAGATCGCCTCCGGTGAGCTCACGGCAGTCGAGGTCACCGAGGCGCACCTGGCCCGGATCGACGCGGTCGACGAGAAGGTCCACGCCTTCCTGCACATCGACCGTGAGGGCGCGCTCGCGCAGGCCCGCGCCGTCGACGCGAAGAAGGCGGCGGGCGAGAAGCTCGGCCCGCTGGCCGGCGTCCCGCTCGCGCTCAAGGACATCTTCACCACGAAGGACATGCCGACCACCGTCGGCTCGAAGATCCTCGAGGGCTGGGTCCCGCCGTACGACGCGACCCTGACCAAGAAGCTGAAGGCGGCCGACGTCGTCATCCTCGGCAAGACCAACATGGACGAGTTCGCCATGGGGTCCTCCACCGAGAACAGCGCCTTCGGCCCGACCGGCAACCCGTGGGACCTCACCCGCATCCCGGGCGGCTCCGGCGGTGGCTCCTCGGCCGCTCTCGCGTCGTACGAGGCCCCCCTCGCCATCGGTACGGACACCGGCGGTTCCATCCGCCAGCCCGCCGCCGTCACCGGGACCGTCGGCGTCAAGCCCACCTACGGCGGCGTCTCCCGCTACGGCATGGTCGCCTTCTCGTCCTCTCTCGACCAGGGCGGCCCCTGCGCCCGCACGGTCCTGGACGCGGCCCTCCTGCACGAGGTGATCGCCGGACACGACCCGCTGGACTCGACGTCCATCGACGCCCCGGTCCCGCCCGTCGTCGAGGCCGCCCGCAACGGCAGCGTCGACGGCATGCGCATCGGTGTCGTCAAGCAGTTCTCCGGCGAGGGCTACCAGGCCGGTGTCGTCCAGCGCTTCAACGAGTCGGTCGAGCTGCTGAAGTCGCTCGGCGCCACGATCGTCGAGCTGGACTGCCCGTCCTTCGACCTGGGTCTGTCGGCGTACTACCTGATCGCGCCGTCCGAGTGCTCGTCCAACCTGGCCCGCTTCGATGCCATGCGCTACGGCCTGCGGATCGGCGACGACGGCACGAAGTCCGCCGAGGAGGTCACCGCGCTCACCCGCGAGGCCGGCTTCGGCGACGAGGTCAAGCGCCGCATCATCCTCGGGACGTACGCACTGAGCTCCGGCTACTACGACGCGTACTACGGCTCGGCGCAGAAGGTTCGCACGCTCATCACGCGGGACTTCGAGAAGGCCTTCGAGCAGGTGGATGTCATCGTCTCCCCGACGACCCCGACCACCGCCTTCCCGATCGGCGAGCGTGCCGACGACCCGATGGCGATGTACCTGGCCGACCTGTGCACCATCCCGACCAACCTGGCCGGCAACTCCGCCATGTCGTTGCCCTGCGGTCTGGCACCGGAGGACGGCCTGCCGGTCGGTCTGCAGATCATCGCCCCCGCCATGAAGGACGACCGGCTGTACAAGGTCGGGGCCGCAGTCGAGGCCGCCTTCGTGGAAAAGTGGGGGCACCCGCTGCTGGAGGAGGCTCCGTCACTGTGAGCGCACTGACCAAGGCCAAGGGCTTCAAGAAGTCCAAGACCGGTACGTACCTGTCCATCGGCACCACCGCCTTCGGCGCGATCGGCGTGCTCAAGCAGGCCAAGAAGGCACGCTTCGAGCACGACACGCTCCGGCTGGTCGACGCCGTCGTCTCCGCTGCCGCCATCGCCACCGGCATCGCTCTGCTCTACCGAGAGCTGAAGCGCCTGGGCGACGACGACGTACTGCTGGGTTGAGAGGGAAAGTTTCACCGTGACTGTCACTGACCTGGTGCCGTACGAGGACGCCCTCGCGACGTACGACCCCGTCATGGGCCTTGAGGTCCATGTCGAGCTCGGCACCAAGACCAAGATGTTCTGCGGCTGCTCGACCGAGCTGGGCGCGGAGCCGAACGCGCAGACCTGCCCGACCTGCCTCGGCATGCCCGGTTCGCTCCCGGTCGTCAACGCGATCGGCGTCGAGTCCGCCATCAAGATCGGCCTCGCGCTCAACTGCGAGATCGCCGAGTGGTGCCGCTTCGCCCGGAAGAACTACTTCTATCCGGACATGCCGAAGAACTTCCAGACCTCGCAGTACGACGAGCCGATCGCCTACAACGGCTATCTGGACGTCCAGCTGGAGGACGGGGAGATCTTCCGGGTGCAGATCGAGCGCGCCCACATGGAGGAGGACACCGGCAAGTCGCTGCACGTCGGCGGCGCCACCGGCCGTATCCAGGGCGCGTCCCACTCGCTGCTCGACTACAACCGCGCGGGCATCCCGCTCATCGAGATCGTCACCAAGCCGATCGAGGGAGCGGGCGCGCGTGCCCCCGAGGTCGCGAAGGCGTACGTAGCCGAGCTGCGCGAGCTCATCAAGGCGCTGGGCGTCTCCGAGGCCCGCATGGAGCAGGGCCAGATGCGCTGCGACGTGAACCTGTCGCTGCGTCCGAACGGCACCGAGACGTTCGGTACGCGCTCCGAGACGAAGAACGTGAACTCGCTGCGTTCCGTCGAGCGTGCCGCCCGCTACGAGATCCAGCGCCACGCCGCGGTGCTGAACTCCGGCGCCGCGGTGGTGCAGGAGACCCGGCACTTCCACGAGGAGGACGGCTCCACCACGGCCGGCCGAATCAAGGACAACGCCGAGGACTACCGCTACTTCCCGGAGCCGGACCTGGTGCCCGTCGCCCCGGCCCGCGACTGGGTCGAGGAGCTGCGCAAGGGGCTTCCCGAGCTGCCGCGCGTGCGCCGCAACCGGCTGCGCGAGGAGTGGGGCGTCTCCGAGTTCGACATGCAGTCGATCCTCAACGCGGGCGCGGTCGACCTGATCGTCGCCACGACCGCGGCGGGCGCCCCGTCGGACCAGGCCCGCAAGTGGTGGATGGGCGAGCTGGCCCGGCAGTCCAACGAGACAGGCACCGCCCTGGAGGAGCTGGCGATCACCCCGGCGCAGGTCGCCCGGGTGACCGAGCTCGTCGCCTCGGGTGACCTCAACGACAAGCTGGCGCGCCAGGTCATCGAGGGTGTCCTCGCGGGCGAGGGCGACCCGGACACCGTCGTCGAGAAGCGCGGCCTGAAGGTCGTCTCGGACGAGGGTGCGCTGGGCACGGCCGTCGACGAGGCCATTGCCGCCAACGCGGCCATCGCGGACAAGATCCGCGGCGGCAAGGTCGCGGCGGCGGGCGCGCTCGTCGGCGCGGTCATGAAGGCCACCCGCGGCCAGGCGGACGCGGCCCGCGTCCGCGAGCTGATCCTGGAGAAGCTCGGCGTCGAAGGCTGAGCCCTTCCTGCCGCTGCACGCAGATGAAGGGGCGGTGCACCCGTTGACCGGGTGCACCGCCCCTTCCTGTTCCTCCCGCGCCTGGAGAAAGTCCGCTGAACACCGTCACCGCCGAAATCGTCTCCGTCGCGCTGCTCCTCGCGGTGCTGGCGTTCGCCGTCGTACGCCCCGGAGGGCTGCCCGAGGCGACCGTTGCCGTACCCGCGGCCCTGCTGGTCGTCGTCATTGGCGCCGTGCCGTTCGCCGAGGCCCGGGCTCAGATCGGCGGCCTGCTGCCGGTGGTCGGCTTCCTCGCCGCGATTCTCGTGTTGGCCCAGCTCTGTGCCGACGAAGGACTGTTCGTGGCCGCCGGCCATCTGGTCGCCCGGCTCTGCCGAGGCCGGACCGGGCCGCTGCTCGGCGGGGTCTTCGTCGTCGCCGCGCTGATCACGGCCGTGCTCAGCCTGGACGCGACCGTGGTCCTGCTGACACCCGTCGTCCTCGCCACGGCCGCCCGCGTCGGCGCCCGTCCCCGCCCTTACGTCTACGCCTGCGCCCATCTCGCCAACTCGGCGTCCCTGCTGCTTCCCGTCTCCAACCTCACCAATCTTCTGGCGTTCACCGCGAGCGGCCTCTCCTTCACCCGCTTCGCCGCGCTGATGACCCTGCCGTGGCTGGCGGCGATCGCCGTCGAGTACGTCGTCTTCCGCCGCGTCTTCGCCGCCGACCTGGCAGCGGGCGCGCACCCGCCGGAGCCGGACGAGGGCGGGCCCGGTGTCCCGGTGTTCACCCTCGTCGTCCTCGCCGCGACGCTGGCGGGCTTCGTCGTCACCTCGTTCGCGGGAGCGGAACCGCTGTGGGCGGCGCTGGCCGGGGCGACTGTTCTCGCGGTCCGTGCGCTGGGACAGCGGAAGACCACGGTCAAGGGGCTGGTGCACGCCGCTCACCCGCTGTTCTGTCTGTTCGTGCTCGCCCTGGGCGTCGTCGTCAAGGCGGTCGTCGACCACGGCCTCGGCACCGGGATCGGCGCACTCCTGCCCGACGGTTCGTCACTGCCGGCGCTGCTGGCGGTGGCCACGGTGGCGGCGGTGCTCGCCAACCTGATCAACAACCTGCCCGCGATCCTGGCCCTGCTCCCGGTTGTCGCGGCGGCCGGACCGGGACCGCTGCTCGCCGCCCTGATCGGGGTCAACCTCGGCCCGAACCTCACCTACGTCGGCTCGCTCGCGACCCTGCTCTGGCGTCGCATCCTGCACACCCACGGCGCCGCGCCCGAACTCGGCCACTTCACCCGGCTCGGGCTGCTGACCGTACCGGGGACCCTGGCCGCGTCGACGCTCGCTCTGTGGGGAGCGCTGCACACGATCGGGGTGTGACCGGCATTCCCACCGGGTAAACGGGTTGGACTTTCCCGGGCGACCTCTTGGACGTTCACCGCCGGGCCGTGCGGCGGCCTTTCCGCAGCCACCTGACTTCATTAGCTTCCCGGCTGTACGACCGGACTCGGGAGGCTCAACTTGACCACGGACATTTCACGGCGACGGCTCTTCGCGCTGGGTGGCGGCGCGCTCGGCGTCGCGGCGGCCGGTTCGCTGCTGCCGCCGTCGCTGCAGGCCGCGATGGCCGCACAGCCTTCGCCTGCGGCGGGGTCCGGCGGCGGGCTCGGGGACATCAGGCACGTGGTGATCCTGATGCAGGAGAATCGTTCCTTCGACCACTACTTCGGGACCCTGCGCGGCGTACGCGGGTTCGGCGACCGCAATGCGATCGAGCTGCCCTCCGGAAAGCCGGTCTTCGAGCAGCCGGGCGCGGCCGGCACCTCCGTGCTGCCCTTCCCGGTCCGGGACGCCGCCGCGACGCAGAAGAAGGACCTCCAGTACATCGGCGCCCTAGACCACTCCTGGAGTGGCGGCGGCAAGGCATGGGCCGGCGGCTGGATGAATGGCTGGGTGACCGCGAAGACGGCCGCCACCATGGCGTACTACGACCGCCGCGACATCCCGCTGCACTACGAACTGGCCGACACCTTCACCGTCTGCGACGCCTACCACTCGTCCATCCACACCTCCACCAGCCCCAACCGCAACCACCTGTGGAGCGGGAAGACGGGCTTCGAGGCGAACGGCAAGCGGGCGGTCGGCAACGACGCGTACAGCGAGGGAACCCATCCGGGGTACGGCTGGTCCACGTACGCGGAGCGGCTGGAGAAGGCCGGGCACAGCTGGAAGACGTACACCGAGTGGGAGAACTTCACCGACAACCAGATCGAGTTCTTCGCCACCTTCAAGGCGATCGCCCGCAAGGCGCTGGCGAAGACCGGTGGCCACACCTACATGGAGTCCTTCTACGCGGCCGTCCGCGACACGGACGACGCGGCGGAGCGGGCCAGGCTGCTCGGTCTGCTGGAGGACGGTGTCGCCACGCTGACGGACACGGAACGCAGCCTGTTCGAGCGGGCGCTGCGCCGGGTCGAGACCGGCACGCTGGCCGACGCGTTCGCCGCGGACGTGGCGGCGGGCACACTGCCCGAGGTCTCCTACCTGGTGCCGTCGGCGGTCGACTCGGAGCACCCGAGCGTCTCCTCCCCGATCCACAGCGCGACGATCGTCTACAAGGTCCTGGACGCGCTGGGCAAGCACCCCGATGTGTGGCGGCACACCGCCGTCATCATCAACTACGACGAGAACGACGGCTTCTTCGACCACGTCCCGCCGCCCGTGGCACCGCCCGAGGTGACCGAGGAACAGTGGGACTCCAAGCCCACCGGCCTCGGCGTGCGGGTGCCGCTGCTCGTCGTGTCGCCGTGGACCGTGGGCGGCTACGTCTGCTCCGAGGTCTTCGACCACACCTCGGTGATCCGCTTCCTGGAGCGGTGGACGGGTGTGGAGGAGCCGAACATCAGTGACTGGCGGCGCACCGTCACCGGCGATCTGACCTCTGCGTTCGACTTCACGCGCGGGCTGCGCAGGCCCGAGGTCGAGCAGCCCGGCGCCATTCCGGCGTTCAGCGGACGCTGGCAGCCGAAGCCGCCGGCCGTCCAGCAGATGCCCGTACAGGAGCCCGGCGTCCGGCCCGCCCGCCCGCTGCCGTACCAGCCGGACGCCCAGTCGACCGTGGCGAACGGGGCAGTGCGGGTGGCCCTCAGCAACACGGGCCGTTCGTCGGCACACTTCGCGCTGTACCCGTACGCGGGCGAGTTTTCCGTACCGCAGCACCAGGACGTACGGGGCACGGCGCAATGGGCGGTCCCCCTGACCGGAGACGCGTACCGGTTCACGGTGACCGGGCCGAACGGCTTCCGGCGCGAGTTCGCAGGACCCGCCACCGGCGGACCCGAGGTCGCCACCTGGATCGACGCCCACGAGCGAGATCTGCACGTCACCCTCCGCAACACGGGGCAGCGGACGCTCACCTTCACCGTCCGCCCGCTGGGGTACGTCGACGAGGCGGACCTGCGCGACTGGACCCGGACCATCAAGGTCAAGCCCGGCCGGAGCCGTACGGTCGTCCACTCGGCCGCCGACGCGCACGGCTGGTACGACCTGTCCGTCACCGTCGACGGGGACGACGTGTTCCGCCGCCGGCTGATGGGGCACATCGAGAACGGCCGGGCGAGCGTCTCGGGCTGACCGCCGGACACCACCGCGGACACGCGGAACCGCGCCCCGCGCGACGGACGCATTCACGATCACGACTGAACCGATCGAGAACTGGTCCGGCGTCACGACGGGGTCCACACCGGACGAGGCGGACCCCGTCGTCCTGGAGTGCGCCCGCCTGCTCGCCGCCGAACCGGGCGGCGAGCAGACCGTCCCGCTGACCTTCGCCCTGGTGGGCATGGCGCCGTACATCGTCGGGCGGCGGGGCGCCACGGTCGGGCGGGCCGCCGTCGACGCGCTCGGCGCCGCGGCGCAGGCCCTGGAGACGCGGCCGTGCGAGCACGAGACGCATCCGTACCTCACGGACCTGGAGGAGTGGGACACCGACGCGGACGGGCTGCTCGGCGCACCGGACGTCCAGGTGCCCCTCGACACCTGGAAGGAGGCGGAGGCCTGCCCCCGCAACGCCGCCGGATGGGCCAGGATCGCCGCCGACGTGATCCGGCCGGGCAGCACCGCGGAGATCCCGCAGATCGTCCCGGAGAGCCACCAGCAAGCCATCGGCAGCCTGGACGGTGTGCTCAACGACTTACCCGTACGGTGATCCGTTCTGGGACCTGGAGCCCCACGCCGCCCCGCCGCGCGTCCTCACCCGCGCGAGCTGCCGTACGGCGTCGCGCGGGAGATCCTCGGGATCCTCCGTGACGCTGCCGCCGCACTTCCCGCCCACGCAGCAGGCGTCGAGTGCCCGCACCCCGGCGGCCATGTGCCCGGCAGTGAGCGCAGCGCCGACCGCGCCGCTCACCTGGCCCACCTCTACGCCCCCGGCATCTGCCCCGCACCCGAGAACGACGGGGGCCTCGGCAGCGAGCCGCGCACCTGTCCCGTCCATCTCGCGGAGGCCGTGGCGAAGGGCATTGCCGAGATCGAGGAGCAGTACGAGGACGAACTGCAGGCGGAGGAGGAAGCGGGGGAGGAGCCGCAGGAGGAGTTTGTGGTGGGGCGAGACGCCGGAGGGCGACGCGCGGTCGGTGTCCGGCGGTGCGTGTAGGGGAAATATCAGTCCCTGTGAGCATCGCCACGAAACGGGCAAAGGATCACTGGCGGCTGCCAGAGTGACGATTCTCAGGTCATGTGTTCTTTGCGGGCCGTTCATCAGATCTCCCGAAAAAGATCCACGAACCACCAGGGAGCACGTCCGTTGGCTGCCATCGCCCGCTGGTGCATCAGGCACCGTCTCCTCGCCGTCCTCATCTGGCTGCTCGCCCTCGGCGGCGCGGCCACCGCGGCAGGGTTCGCGGGGTCCGCCTACTCCAACAACTACGAGGTGCCCGGCACCGAGTCCGGGCGGGCGACCGAACTGCTCAAGAGCGGATTCACGGACCTCGGCGGTGACACCGACACCGTCGTCTGGCACACCGCCGACTCCACCGTCCGGGCCGCCGACGTCCGGCAGACGATGACCCGGACCCTCCACGCGATCGAGCAACTGCCCGGCGTCGGCGGCGTCACCGGGCCCTACGGGGGCTCCGGCGCGGGGCAGATCAGCGCGGACGGACACACCGCCTACGCCACGATCACCTTCGACCAGCAGGCCGACGACATCCCGGTGCAGCAGGCCCAGGCCGTCATCGACACCGCGAAGGCGGCCGCCGGCGACGGACTCCAGGTGGAGCTGGGCGGCTCCGCCGTCGCCCTCACCGAGGCACCGTCCGCCCATCTCAGCGAGGCCATCGGAGTGGTCGTCGCCGCGGTCGTCCTCTTCCTCGCCTTCGGCTCGCTCGCCGCCAGCCTGCTGCCCATCGCCACCGCCCTCGTCTCGGTCGGAACGGCGTACGCGGGCATCGTGCTGCTCGGGCACCTGATGACCGTCGCCGACTTCGCTCCCATGCTCGGCATGCTGATAGGCCTTGGCGTCGGCATCGACTACGCGCTGTTCATCGTGACCCGGCACCGCGGAGGACTGCGGCGCGGCATGTCGGTGGCCGAGGCGGCGCAGAACGCCGTCGCGACGACCGGGCGCGCCGTCGTCTTCGCCGGAGCCACCGTCTGCATCGCACTGCTCGGCATGCTCATCCTGCGGCTCGGGTTCCTCAACGGCGTCGCGATCGCCGCCTCGCTCACCGTGGTGCTGACCGTGGCCGCCTCGGTGACCCTGCTGCCCGCGCTGCTCTCCTTCATCGGGATGCGGGCGCTGAACCGGCGCGAGCGCAAGCAACTCGCCGAGCACGGACCGCAGCCCGAGCTGCCCACCGGTTTCGCCGCGCGCTGGTCGGCGTTTGTCGAACGCCACCCCAAACTGCTCGGCGCGGTTGCCGCCGTGGTGATGCTCGTCCTCGCACTGCCCACGTTCGCGCTCCACCTCGGCAGCTCCGACCAGGGCAACAACGCCGCATCGTCCACCACCCGGCAGGCGTACGACCTGCTGGCCGATGGATTCGGGCCCGGCGTCAACGGCCCGCTGACCATCGCCGCGCAGCTCGACGGGGCCGACGACCGGCTCGCGATGGACGGTCTGCCCGCCACCCTCCGGGCCACCGACGGTGTCGCTTCGGTCAGCCCTGTCACGTACAACAACAGCGGCGACGCGGCGTTCGTCACCGTCGTCCCGGCCTCGTCGCCGCAGTCACGGGAGACCAGCGCACTCGTCGACCGGCTGCGCACGGACGTCCTGCCGCACACCGAGGAGAACACCTCACTGCACGCGTACGTGGGTGGTGCGACGGCCGGCTACGACGACTTCGCCCGGATCATCATCGGCAAACTCCCGCTCTTCGTCGGCGCCGTCATCGGGCTCGGCTGCCTGCTCCTGCTGCTGGCGTTCCGGTCGATCGGCATCCCGCTGAAGGCAGCCGCGATGAACGTGGCCGCCGTCGCCTCCTCCTTCGGCGTCGTCGTCGCGATCTTCCAGTGGGGGTGGGGGAGCGAACTGCTGGGGCTGGGCAGCGCCGGGCCCATCGAACCCTTCCTCCCGGTCATCATGGTCTCCGTGCTCTTCGGCCTCTCCATGGACTACCAGGTGTTCCTCGTCGGCCGGATGTACGAGGAGTGGCTGGAGACCGGCGACAACCGGCGGGCGGTCCGGGTCGGCCTCGCCGAGACCGGCCGGGTGATCAACTCCGCCGCGGTGATCATGATCTCCGTCTTCCTCGCCTTCGTCCTCAGCGGAGACCGAGTCATCGCGATGTTCGGCATCGCACTCGCCGCCGCGGTCGCCCTGGACGCCTTCGTCCTGCGCACCCTGCTGGTTCCCGCCCTGATGCACATGCTGGGCGGCGCCAACTGGTGGCTGCCGCGCCGGCTGGACCGATGGCTTCCGCGTATCAGCATCGAGCCGCCCGACTGTCGGGCCCCGCATGCGAAAATTCTTTCGGCGCGCAGCAGCGAGGACGACGAACCGGCCGCGCAGCGCGTCCACTGACAAGGCAGTTGGAGGAG
This sequence comes from Streptomyces sp. NBC_01669, assembly GCF_026339735.1. Lineage (GTDB taxonomy): Bacteria > Actinomycetota > Actinomycetes > Streptomycetales > Streptomycetaceae > Streptomyces > Streptomyces yanii. Next base: position 3,009,961 of record NZ_JAPEQG010000001.1, on the reverse strand, counting down.
CACGATGTTCGCGGTATCCCTGGGTGACGACGGTGCGGAACTGCGCCCGCTGGAAGTCTGGCAGGCGGAGGAGTTCCTCGCGCACATCGACCGGGCCCGCGAGCTCGTCGACCCGTGGATCCCATTCGCGGCCTTCGCCACCGATCTCGGATCGGCACGCGCCCTGCTGCAGCGGTACGCCGACAAGCAGGCGGCCGACACGGGCCGGCTGTACGGCATCTGGCTGGACGGCACGCTCGTCGGCGGCGTCCTCTTCCGGATCTTCGACACCGAGTCGGGGAACTGTGAGGTCGGCTGCTGGCTGGAGTCCGCGGGAGAGGGGCGCGGTCTGGTGACCCGGGCGGCGCGGAAGCTGATCGACTGGGCGGTCGAGGAGCGCGGGATGCACCGCGTGGAGTGGGTCGCGTCCTCCGCCAACACCCGCAGTGTCGCGGTCGCGAAGCGGCTCGGCATGACGCGCGACGGGGTGCTCCGCGAGAGCTACCCGTACCGGGGGACGCGGCACGACTCGGAGATCTGGTCCGTGCTGGCACCCGAGTGGCGCGCTCAGCGGGGCTGAGACGGGACTGCTGCCCGGTGCGGGTCCGCTCCGGGCCGGGCGCCCATGTTGCGAGCTTCTCTCAGAGGGTTCTCATCCGGGCCGCCTAGCGTGCGGCGCATGAACCCCACGACGTCCAAGACCACCGAAGCCCCTACCACCGAGGCGCCCGAAGCCACGGACGCGACATCCGCGACCCTTGCGAAGGGCGCGTCGGACGCCTCCGATGTGTCCGACGAGGCGGGGGGCGAAGCCGAGGGCAGGCGGGCGCCGGGCGACGGCGACGGTCCCGGGCACGACAGCAGCACCGATACCGACTCCGATCCGGACCTCGACTTCGATCCGAAGGACGACGACGTCGACGGGGCGCCGTCGGGGCTCGGCGCGGCCGCCGCGGCCGTCGTCGCCGCCGGCCTCGGCGTCGTCGGCCTCACCGGGGCATGGTCGGGCCGGGTCGCCGCCGAGCGGGAGACCCTGCTGGGCCAGATGAAGACCGCCTCCGGTGGCTCCGTGGCCCAACAGATCTCCGAGATCTACGGCGACGCCTGGCACTCCACCGCCCTCGTCAACGGCCTCTTCGCGCTCCTCGCCCTGCTGGTCGGCGTCTTCGCCCTGGTCCGCCCGGCGTTCGGCGCACCCACCAAGGACCCGCAGCCCGGCTGGGTCCGCGCCGTGGCGACCGCCGGAATCGCACTCGGTGTCCTCGGCGTACTGATCTCCGTCGGCATGTACTTCGACCTCATCGTCGCCCTGCCGACCGCGAGCGCTGCCGGCTGAGACAGGCGGTCGGGCCGCAGCTGGGGCGGGTGATCGGGTCGCCGCGAGGGATGGCCGATCGGCCAGTACGTACCAACCGGCGCTCCTCTAAGGCATCCACTCCGGGGGCCTTGGTCCGGATGCGGCACCTGCCGCCTGCGACTAAGGCCCCCCGCCCCGCAGAGATGCGGAAGTCGCCCGATGTGGCGACACCCCCTGGAAGACGAAAGTAGAGGCACGGCAGAGGACGAGCCCGGCAGAACCGGGCCCGTCGCACCAACTGCCCCTCCACCGGGCCCACCGGGCCGTCGACATCCAGGAGAACCACATGTACGCGTACGACCTCCACAAGATCAGGGAAGCCGAACTCCTGCACCGGGCCGAGCGCGAGCGCGTCCTCCGGCAGGTCCGCCGGGACCGCCGCGCCGCTCGCCGGTCCCGACGCAAGGAGGACGAGGGGGCGGTGAGTTCGCTACGGAACCGGTTCGTCCACGCCGCGTAACGGGCGTGCGATGAGCACCGATTTCCCTCTCGCCGTCATGGTGTCGCAGCCATGTGCGATGCTCGGCGACGTGGAGACCAGGTCTGTCAGTCCCGTGTTCGTCGGTCGCGCAGGCGAACTCACCTTGCTCACCGATGCGCTCGTCCGCGCCACCGCCGGACACCCCGACAGCGCCGGGGCGCCCGGCGGAGAACCGCAGGCGCTGCTCATCGGTGGCGAGGCCGGCGTCGGCAAGACGCGGCTGGTCGAGGAATTCCTGATCGAGGCCGGCCGCCGCGACGCAGCCGTCGCCGTCGGCGGCTGCGTGGAGATCGGCGCCGACGGGCTGCCGTACGCCCCGTTTTCCACGGCCCTGCGCGCCCTGCGCCGCACCCTGCCCGACGAGATGGCCGCAGCCTGCGCCGGGCAGGAAGGCGAACTGGCCCGGCTCCTCCCCGAACTCGGCGAGGCCGACCGGGACGCCACCGACGAGCACGGCACCGCACGGCTCTTCGAGCTCACCGCCCGGCTGCTGGAACGCATCTCCGCGGACCGGCCCGTCGTTCTCGTCCTGGAGGACCTGCACTGGGCCGACGCCTCCACCCGCCACCTCCTCGCCTATCTCTTCCGCACGCTGCGCAGCGGCCGCCTCGTCGTCATCGGCACCTACCGGGCCGACGACATCCACCGCCGCCACCCCCTGCGCCCCCTCCTTGCCGAACTGGACCGCCTCCGCACCGTCCGCCGGATCGAACTCGCCCGGTTCAACCGCGCCGAGGTCCGTCGTCAGCTCACCGGCATCCTCGCGGCCACCCCCGAGCCCGCCCTCGTGGACGAGATCTTCGAACGCTCCGACGGCAACGCCTTCTTCGTCGAAGAGCTCGCCTGCAGCCTGGAGTGCGGCGACAGCGCCGGACTCTCCGACTCGCTCCGCGACCTTCTCCTCGTCCGCGTCGAAGCGCTCTCCGAGGATGCCCAGAAGATCGCCCGGGTCATCGCCGAGGGCGGCTCCACTGTTGAGTACGAACTGCTGGCCGCGGTCTGCGGACTGACCGAGGACGAACTCATCGAGGCGCTGCGCGGAGCCGTCGGCGCCAACCTGCTTCTCACCACCGGGGAGGGCAACGGCTACCGCTTCCGGCACTCACTGGTCCGCGAAGCCGTCAGCGACGACCTGCTGCCCGGCGAACGCTCGCGCCTCAACCGCCGCTACGCCGAGGCCCTTGAGGCCGACCCCACGCTCGTCCGCGCGGGCGAACGCGCGACGCGCCTGGCCAGCTACTGGTACGGCGCCCACGATCCGGCCAAGGCACTCCCCGCCGTTCTGAAGGCCTCCGTCGAGGCCCGCCGCCGCTACGCCTTCACCGAGCAACTCCGGCTGCTGGAACGCGCGATGGAACTGTGGGACGACATCCCCGACGCGATACGCCGCACCCTGCGCCCCATCGACTACGCAGAGGTCTACCCGGCCTGTGGCTGCGACCCCGAGACCACCCCGCTCCGCTATCTCGATCTGATGGCCGAAGCCACGGTTGCCGCCCGCTTCGGCGGCGAACGCGAACGCGCCCTCGCCATCTCCAAGAAGGCCATACGGGTCCTGGACGACGACCCCGACCCGCTCCGGGCCGCCTGGTTCTGGGTGCAGCGCTCCCGGCTGATGCAGGACCTCACCCGGGGCGACGGCTGGCAGGAACTGGCCATCGCCCAGGACCTGGTCCGTGGCCTGCCCCCGTCCGCCGTCCATGCCGACGTCCTCATGAGTGTGGCCGGATGGGGTGCCCTGCACCGCCCCGGCGCGGAGACGCTCGCCGCAGTCGACCGGGCCGTGGAGTACGCGCAGCTCGTCGGCGACGAATACATCGAGCTTCACGCCCGGCTCACCCGCGGCTGGCTCACTGCCGATGCGGGCGGTATCGACGAGGGCATCGCCGAAATGTACGCCGTCCGCGACCGGGCCGATGAACTCCACCTCGTGGGCATCATGGGCCGCGCCAGCATCAATCTCCCCTCGACGCTCGAAGCCATGGGCCGCTCCCTGGAAGCGGTCGCCGCCGCGGACCACGGCATCGAGGTCTGCCACAGTCACGGTGTCGCCGACATGGAGGCGTGGGTCCGCACCAACCAGGCGACGTCGTACTTCTCCCTCGGCCACTGGGACGAGAGCCGGGCGACCACGGATGCGGCGGCCCGCATCGCACAGTCCCGCAAGGCGCAGGGCCTCGTGGCCTCGCGCCGTACCGAGCTGGCCCTCGCCCGTGGCGACTTCGCCGAGGCCGAGGTCCAGCTCGCGCTCACTCAGCGGCACTTCGGTTCACGCGACCCGCAGCCCCAGCTCCTCATCGACCCAGTTCGCCATGCCATGACTCTGGCCGTGCAGCAGGGGCGCCTCCTGGAGGCGCGGGCCGCCTTCGAGGCGCAGGCGGAGCAGGGCTTCCCGCCCGGCACCCAGCGGTACGCGCTGCCGCTCCTCCATACCGCCGCCGCGGCGGAGGCGGACGCCCGCGGGCTGCCCGCCACGGAGCCCGGCCGGCCTGCGGTTCTCGCCCTCATCCGCAAGCACCTGGGTCAGTTGCCCATGTTCGTCCCGGTCTGGGCCGCGTACGGCCTGCTGATCAACGCCGAGCTGGCCCGGGCGGAGGGCGCCGACACCCCTGACCACTGGTCCCGCGCGGCCGCCGCCTTCGCCCCCCTCTCCCGCCCGTACGAACAGGCCCAGGTCCACCACCGCTGGGCGGAGGCCATCCTCGTCGCCTCCGGTGACCGTGCCACGGCGGCCGGTCTCCTGCGCGACGCACACAACATCGCCGAGCGGCTCGGTGCGCGCCCGCTGACCGAGACCATCGAGCTGCTGGCCGGCCGCGCGCGCATCACGCTCGCCCCCTCCCCCGACGAGATTCCGGTCGCGGTCACCGTCCCGGCCGAGGCGGGCTCCACGGGCAGGGCCGCGGAGCGGGAGCACTCCGAGGACCAGCTCCAGGACGCGGCCGTCGCGGCAGTGGAGTCGTTCGGGCTGACGAGGCGCGAGCAGGACGTGCACCGGCTTGTCGCTGCGGGGCATACGAACCGGCGGATTGCCGAGGAGCTGTACATCTCGCCCAAGACCGCGAGCGTGCATGTCTCGAACATCCTTGCCAAGCTCGGCGTCTCCAGCCGCGGCGAGGCTGCGGCTCTGGCGCACCGCCTCCGCCTGTACCGGGGCAACGGGGTGTCCTAGAGCCTGTCGGGTGACCTCTGACCGGGCGGCCACGCCCTGGCACGCACGCTTCCTGCGTTGCCAGGATGTCCTCGTAGCTCCTTTCCCCAAGCTCTCAGCTTCGTTCGGGCAGGGGAGACCCCATCCGAGGACATCCCGCCGCCTTGGAATCGCACGCACCAGACCGCGTCCGCTATCCGATCGAAGGTCACTGTCGGCGGCGGCTGAACTTGGACCCACTCTGGCCGGTTGAAATCTGACCCAGGTGTCTTCGGTTTGGTTGGTTCAGTCGTTGTCGGTGGTGGCGCTGGGGACCCGTCCCAGTTCACGTCCTCGCATGCGGAACGAGTCGCCCTTGAGGGAGTGGACCTCGGCGTGGTGGACGAGGCGGTCGATCATGGCGGCGGCCACGGTCTCGTCTCCGAAGACTTCTCCCCAGCGTCCGAAGGGTTTGTTGCTGGTGACGATCACGGACGCGCGTTCGTATCTGTTCGAGATCAGCTGGAAGAACAGGTTCGCTGCCTCGGCTTCGAAGGGGATGTAGCCGACCTCGTCCACCACGATCAGCGGGTAGCGGCTGAGCTTGGTGAGCTCGGCCTGGAGGCGGCCGGTGTGGTGGGCGGCGGCCAGGCGGTCAACCCATTCGGCGGCGGTGGCGAACGCGACGCGGTGTCCGGCCTGGCAGGCGCGGACCGCGAGCCCGATCGCCAGGTGTGTCTTCCCGGTGCCCGGCGGTCCCAGGAAAACGGCGTTCTCTTTCCCGGCGATGAAGTCCAACGTTCCCAGATGTGCGAGCTGTTGGCGCGTCATCCCGCGCAGGTGGGTGACGTCCAGCTCCTCGATGGTCTTGATCGCGGGGAAGCGGGCAGACCGCACCCGTGCTTCACCGCCGTGTGACTCACGGGCGGACACTTCGCGCTGCAGGCAGGCGACGAGGTACTCGGCATGGGTCCAGGACTCCTTGCGGGCCCGCTCGGCGAGACGGTCAGCGGCATCCAGCAAGGCCGGAGCCTTCATCGCCCGCGCAAGGAAGGCGAGGTCCGCTGCGGTCTGGGAGCCGGTCCTGCGGCCGGTGGCCGATGTGGTGGCGGTGGCGTCGTCGAGGACGGCGGTGGTGCGGGGCATCAGCCGGCCTCCCTGCCCTTGCCGCCTTCGATGACCGTGAACAGCCGGTCATAGGTGCCCAGTTCGCGTTGCTCGACCTCGATAAGCGGGCCTGGGTCGGTCTGGGCTGTTCGGGCGGCTTTGGCGCGGGCGGCCTGCTGGTGGTGCACCTCACCTCGCATCACCTTGCCCGCGGCAGCGTGGTCGGGGTCGGTGATGGTCTGGTGGCGGGCCCAGCAGCGCGGGTGCTGGGCGACGATCTCGCCGCTGGGGGCGAGGACGGTGATCTCGTCGTTGTCACACAGCACGGTGACGGTGCGTCCGATCGCGGCGGGGTGCACGGAGTAGTCGCACGTGTCGACGCGGACGTAGTGGTCGCGGCCGATCCGTGTCTGCAGCCGCCACCAGGCGGGCGGGTCGACGGGCGGCAGGGCGAGCATTCCGGCCCGGTCGGCCTCCCACCGCTCGACGGGGCGGGTCTGCAGAGTGCGGTGGACACGCCGGTTGGCGATGGTCAGCCAGGCGGTCAGCTGGGTGTTGAAGTCGCCGGGGCCACTGAAGGTGCGGCCGGGGAGGAAACTCGTCTCCAGATAGCCGTTGGCCCGCTCGACCAGCCCTTTCGCTTCTGGATCACGGGGCCGGCACAGATGGATCTTCGTGGCGAGCAGGCCCGCGAACGCGGCGAACTCGGCAGTGAGCTTTCCGCGACCGACCCCGGATTCGTTGTCCCAGACGAGCGTCTTGGGCACCGCGCCCCAGGCGGACAGCAGCCGCCAGTGCCCATCGATCAGATCGCCGGTCGTGCGCGAGGGCAGCATCCGCGCGGCGATCACCCGCGAATACCCGGACACCATCACCAGCACCGGCGGCCGTCCGCTCTGGCCGTAGCCGAGCGGGATGTCCGCCTCGGGAAACCACAGGTCGCACTGGGCCAGCTCGCCGGGCCGATACGTCGTGCGCGAGACCGGATCGACTGGCACATAGGCAGGCCGCAGGTCCCGCACCCGGTCCTTGAGGACCGTCATCCCGCGTTCCCACCCGATCCGCTCGGCAATCACGGCGGCCGGCATCGTCGGAGTCTCCCGCAAAAGCTCACGGATCTGGACCTCGACCGCGTCCACGACCGACCCCTGAGACGGGCGCTCGTACTTCGGCGGCCGGTCCGTGGCCAGGGCTCGTTTGACCGTGTTCTTCGAGATGCCCAGATGCCGCGCGATTGCCCGGATCGGCATCTGCTCAGCCCGGTGCAGCCTACGGATCTCTGCCCAGTCCTCCACGAGGATCACCCTCTCCCTCCTGACCTTCCATCAAGATCAGGTTCAGGCGAAGATCACCAAGTGGGTCACTTTTGATCCGCCGTCAGAGGGTCAGAATTCAAGCGACGCCGAGAGTCACCCGACAGGCTCTTGGAGGAGCTCACAAAGGAGTTCGGCGGGGCCGGTGCGGGGAACGGGTACCCGGGCTGTCCGGTGACCGTTCCGTCCTCAATCGCCGGACGGGCCTGAGCGGCTTGAGGGGGCCTCGGTGTCTTCCGGGTCCTGCAGCGGGGTCGGCGGGGGTGACGGGGTGCCTTCCGGACCGGGGACGCGCACCGTCACCTTTCCCGAGCTCAGGTCTATCGGACCGCGGGCGGGGTCGCCCGTGCCCAGATCCACCCGGGTCAGCTCCAGCCGCTTCTGTTCCTCCGCGGCGTGCTTGCGGCCCGGGGCGAAGAGTTCCTCGAAGAAGTTGAACACCGGATCGCACCCTTTCACCTGCTGTCGCCGCTACCGCACCTGGAGCACCAGGACTCTGTCGTCTCCCGGTTTCGGGGTGCCGCGGGTGTCCGTGTTGCTCGTGACCAGCCAGAGTCTGCTGCCGCCCGCGGCGAGCACCGTGCGCAGACGGCCGTACTTCCCTTGCAGGAACGACTGCGGGGCTGCCAGAGGTTCCCTGCCCGGGCTGCCGGACAGCGGAATCCTCCAGAGCCGCTCACCGCGCAGGCCCGCCATCCAGATCGAGCCCCGGGCGAAGGCGATCCCGCTCGGGGATGCCTCGGACGGTCTCCACTGGGCCACGGGGTCGACAAAACCCGCCTTGCCCACCTTGCCCTCGTACTTCGGCCAGCCGTAATTCCCGCCGGGCACGATCTGATTCAGCTCGTCCCAGGTGTCCTGCCCGAATTCGGACGCCCACAGCCGTTTCTGCCCGTCCCAGGCCAGACCCTGCACATTGCGGTGCCCGTACGAATACATCAGCGAGCCGGGCACGGGGTTGCCCGGTGCCGGTCTGCCGTCCGGGGTCATCCGCAGGATCTTGCCCGCCAGGGACTTCTTGTCCTGTGAGAGTTCCCTGGTCTGCCCCGTCTCGCCCGTGCCCGCGTACAGCATGCCGTCCGGGCCGAAGGCGATCCGGCCGCCGTTGTGGATGTAGCCCTTCGGGATGCCCCGCAGGATCGTGTGCGGTGCACCGAGCTGCCGGCCGGGGGCCTTGCCGGTCCCGTCGTACCGCATGCGAGCGATGCGGTTGTCGGACGCGGTCGTGAAGTACGCGTACAGCAGATGGTCCGTGTCGAACGCCGGGGAGATCGCGATCCCCAGCAACCCGCCCTCCCCGGCGGGCGATACGCCGGGCACCGTGCCCAGCAGTGTCTGCTTTCCCGTGCTGCCGTCGATCCGGGTGATCGTTCTCCCGTCGCGCGAGGACACCAGCAGATCGCCGCCCGGCAGCTCCGCCAGCCCCCACGGAGACGCGAGCCCCTCCGTCAGCGTCGACACCACCTTCACCGAGCCCTTCGCCGACGGTGGCGAGGAGGGCGGCGAGGAGGACGCTGAGGGCACCGTGGCGGGTGCGCCCGTGGGGCGGGCCTGCGTGTTTTCCGAGTCGTCGTTCGACGAGCATCCCGCGGACAGCAGCAGCGAGCCCGCAGCCAGCGCGGCCACTGCAGCGCGGCGCGCGCCCGGGAGGATGCGCGGGTGTCCCGCAGGGGTTCTCGGCGATCCGAATACAGCAATGCGCACAGCACCGGTCCCTTCGACGGCTGCCTGACTACTGTTCCTACACCGCAGCCCGGCCCCGGGTTCCGCAAGGCCACGCACTTTTCCGGCAGGTGCCGGACCCGCGCACGCCCGCCCTCAGTCCCACGACCCCCGCGCCCGCGGCAGCCGCGCGATCTCGGCCAGGTCCCGCGCCGTCAGCTCCAGTCCGGCCGACCCCGCGTTCTCCACCGCCCACTGCTCCCGCTTCGTGCCCGGCACCGGCACCACATGCGGGCCCTGCCGCAGCACCCAGGCCAGCGCCACCTGGGCCGGAGTCGCCCCGTGCCGCTCGGCGATCCGGCGCAGTCCCACCACCAGCGGCTGGTTCGCCGCCATCATCTCGGCGGTGAACCGCGGATGTCTGGCCCGCAGGTCGTCCGGCTCGAAGCCCTGGCCCGGCGTCAGCGTGCCCGTCAGATAGCCGTTCCCCAGCGGCATCGCAGCCAGCAGGCCCACACCCCGTGCCTCGCACCACGGCAGCAGCGCGTCCAGCGCCTCCGGCGACCACACCGAGAGTTCCGCCTGGACCGCGCTCACCGGAAAGACCTGCTGCACCCGCTCCAGCTGCCGAATCGTTCCGTCATGCATCCGCGCCCCCGGCCGGCGCGAGGCCCGTGCCCCGACCGCACTCAGCCCGAGCGCTCGCACCTTCCCCGCCGTGACCAGCTCCGCCATCGCCCCCCAGGTCTCCTCCACCGGCACCTCGGGGTCGGCCCGGTGCAGGTGGTACAGATCGATCACATCGGTCTGCAGCCGGCGCAGCGACGCGTCACAGGCCCGGCGCACATAGCCGGGACGGCCATTGGCCACGATGTGCTGATCGCCCACCAGCAGCCCGCACTTGGTGGAGACGAACGCCTCGTCCCGACGCCCCTTCAGCGCCCTGCCGATCAGGAGCTCATTGGTGAAGGGGCCGTACATGTCGGCCGTGTCGAGCAGGTCGACACCCGCGTCGAGCGCGGCGTGCACCGCCCGCAACGCACGGTCACCACGCTGCTGCGACGCGCTGTACGCCCAGCTCATAGGCATGCAGCCGAGTCCGACCGCACCCACGGCGAGCGCCGCCACCCCGAGACTCCTGCGCTCCAACTCCCCGACCCCTCCTTGGTGCCCCGCCCGGCGAGGCACTCGGCCCCGCCGTCAGGGGGCCGCACCGCACCCAAAAGTAACCTCTGCCGCCCGGCGGGCTTCGCATAGCCTCCTGACCATGACTTCTACAAAGACTCCCGACGTATGGCTGCCGATTCCGGCCGACGAGATCGAAGGACTCCCCCAGGGTCTCAACTACCGGTTCTGGGACGGCGCGCAGGACTTCCCCGCCGACCCCGCGGACTGCGCCTTCTACGTCGTTCCCTACATGAAGGGCCTGGAGATCGCGGTCCGCCCGCTCGCCGGGATGGGGGCCGTGCAGGTCGTGCAGACGCTCTCCGCGGGCATCGACCATGTCCAGCCGGGGCTCGGCCAGTTGCCCGCCGGGGTGCGGCTGTGCAACGCCAAGGGCGTCCACGAGGCCTCGACGGCGGAGCTCACCCTCGCCCTGATCCTCGCCTCGCTGCGCGGCTTCCCCGGATTCGTCCACGGACAGGACAAGGAGGAGTGGCGTTCCGGCTTCTACCCGGCGCTCGCGGACAAGTCCGTACTGATCGTGGGGTACGGATCGATCGGCGCCGCCATCGAGGACCGGCTCGTGCCCTTCGAGTGTGCGCGGGTGGCGCGCGTCGCGCGCTCCGCACGGACAACTGCGCGCGGCCCCGTACGCGCGCTCGACGACCTGCCCGCGCTGCTGCCCGAGGCCGACATCGTCGTTCTGTCCACCCCGCTGAACGCCTCCACGCAAGGGCTGGTGGGCGCCGACTTCCTGGCCGCGATGGCGGACGGCGCGCTGCTCGTGAACGTCGCGCGCGGTGGCGTCGTGGACACCAAGGCCCTCCTGTCCGAACTCGAGTCCGGCCGGCTGCGCGCCGCCCTCGATGTCACCGACCCCGAACCCCTGCCCGCCGGCCATCCCCTCTGGCATGCTCCGAACGTCCTGATCACACCTCATGTGGGAGGCAGCACCTCGGCATTCCTGCCGCGTGCCAAGCGCCTGCTGGCCGGCCAGCTCACCCGGTTCGCAGCGGGGGAGCCGGTGCAGAACGTCGTACTCACCACCGGCTGACCACGCTTCGGATCCGTTCCATAGCACACCGTGTCGACAACTCCCCAGTTCGTCACGGAGAGTAGAGGTGGTATGTCACTGTGTGACGAGTCTGGTGTATCGTCCCGGATGGGGGGCTGTGTTGTGGAAGGGGCGGTACCGGGGTGGCAGCGGAACGCGAGGGGGGCGACGGGCGATGTATGGCCGATGGACGAACGATCCGACGCGACAGGGCGGTCGCCGGCGACCGCCGGGCCGGCCACCCCGCCGGGCCCGCGTCCATCCGATGACATCGGGGGCACCCCGGTGAGCGCCCCGGCAAGCGCACTCGGGGCGCTCCTCTCCCGGCAGCCGGCCGCCGGCGGGGCCTCGGGTCTGGTCTCACAGCTCCTCCTCGGCCTGGTCTGCGGTGGTTACGCCGTGGGGGCGGCGCTGGGCTGGGGTTCGCCCGAACTGGCACTCGTCATGGGTGACTTCGGCCTCAGCGGTGCCGCCCTCATCGCGGCTGTCTCCTGCTTCCTCTACGCGCGCGCCGCGGAGAACCGCTTCCGGCCCGCCTGGCTGCTGTTCTCGCTGTCCTCGCTGATGGCCGCCGGGGGAAACGCCGTCTGGGGGTGGTACGAGGTCGTGCTCGGGCTCCCGGTGCCCAGCCTGTCCCTCGCCGACGTCTTCTACCTCTGCTTCGCCCCGCCCGCGATCGTCGGACTGCTCGTCCTCGCCAAACGCCCCGCCACCCGGGCCGGCTGGGTCTGTCTCGTACTGGACTCCTGGCTGATCGGCGGATCGCTCCTGACCCTGTCCTGGAGCCTCGCCCTCGCCCACGCCGCGCACCTCGCGGACGTCGGGGGGACGAGCGTGGCCCGCGTGGCGCTCTCGCTGGCCTATCCGCTGCTCGACATCGTGCTGGTCTCGATGGTCCTCGCCCTGCACTTCCGGCGGTCCAACGTGAACCGCTCCGCGGTGAACACCGCCGTCGCCGCGCTTGCCCTGACCGTCCTGTCGGACGCGCTGTTCACCTCGCCGCTGCTCCGCCAGACCTACCACTCCGGCCAGTTGCTGGACGCCGGCTGGTTCGCCGGGTCGCTGCTCCTCGCGTACGCCCCGTGGAGTGCGAACCGGACCTCGGACAACGCTGTCCAGCAGCGCCCCGCCGCGCGTGCCACCAGCCGCCCGATCGCCGGTTCGCTGGCCGCCCTGACGCCGTATCTCGCCGCAGCCGTCTGCACCCTCGGCATCCTCTACAACGTCATCGAGGGCCGCAGGGTGGACCGCGTCGTGGTGTTCACCGGCTGCACGGTGGTGCTCGCCCTGGTCGTCCGGCAGGGCATCATGCTCGTCGACAACATCGCCCTCACCCAGGAGCTGGCGCAGAAGGAGAACCACTTCCGCTCCCTGGTCCAGGGCTCCAGCGATGTCATCATGATCGCCGCACCCACCGGCATACTCCGGTACGTCAGCCCCGCCGCCTCCGGGGTGTACGGGCGCGAGGCCGACGACCTGATCGGTGCCGAGCTCGCCTCGATCATTCATCCCGAGGATCTGGGGCGCGTGGTCCACGAGGTGCGGCGGTTCCTGGCCGCACCGCCCAGCGAGGAACCCACCACCCGGATCGAGTGCCGGTTCAGGTCCGGCACCGGTGACTGGCTCAACGTCGAGTCCACCGTCAACCGCCACCAGGGCGGGCTGATCCTCAACAGCCGGGACGTGACCGAACGGGTCCGGCTCCAGGCCCAGCTGCAGCACAACGCCGAGCACGACCCGCTCACCGACCTGCCCAACCGCGCCCTGTTCACCGACCGGGTCCGGCAGGCACTCGGTGGCCGCCGCTCCGGCGACCCCGGCACCGCGGTGCTCTTCATCGACCTCGACGGCTTCAAGGCGGTCAACGACCGGCTGGGCCATCAGGCGGGCGACGAGCTGCTCATCCAGGCCGCCCGCCGCCTCCAGGAGTCCGTACGGGTGGGGGACACCGCCGCCCGCCTCGGCGGAGACGAGTTCGCGGCGCTGATCCTCGGTGACGGCACCCGTGATCAGTCGGCGCGTGAGTACCAGGTCCACGAGATCGCCGACCGGCTGCGCCTCACGCTCTCCCAGCCCTACCGGATCGGCGGCGGCGAGGTCCGGGTCGCCGCCTCCATCGGCGTCGCCTTCGCCGAGCCCGCCATCACCCCCACCGACCTCATGCGCAACGCCGATCTCGCCATGTACCGGGCCAAGGCGGGCGGCAAGGACCGCGTCGAGCTGTACGCTCCGCAGATGCAGGCCGACGTGGCACGCCGCTCGGAGCTCGCGGCCCGGCTGCGCACCGCGCTGCGGGACGGCGAGTTCGCCCTGCTCCACCAGCCCGTGATCCATCTCGCCACCGGTAATGTCGCCGCCGTCGCCGCGCAGGCCCGCTGGCGCTCCGCCCAGGGCATCCTGTTCACCCCCGCCGAGTTCCTCCGTGTCGCCGAGGACAGCGACCGCAGCGCCGAGCTCGCACGCTGGCTCCTGGAAGAGGCCGTCGAGCAGGCCGCGGACCGGGCCAGGGCCGGGCACCACGTCTCCGTGGCCGTCCGGCTCTCCGCCCGCAGACTGCTGGACAAGGCGATGCCGTTCGGCTCCGTCGAGGCCCTCCTCACCCGCTACAGCCTGCCTTCAGGGGCGCTGATGATCGAAGTCTCCGACAGTGACCCCCGCGTCTCCTTCGACGAGCTCGAACAGCGCCTCGTCGCGCTCCGGCGGCTCGGCGTACGGATCGCGCTCGACGGCTTCGGCAGCGGTTACGCCGCGATCAACGCGCTGCGCCGGCTCCCCATCGACGTCCTGAAACTGGACCGCGGCCTCGTCGAGGGCGTCGTGGAATCAGCCCGGCTGCACAAGATCACCAGCGGGCTGCTGAGGATCGCCTGCGACCTCGGTCTGCAGTCCGTCGCCGACGGTGTCGACGTACCGGAGCAGGTCCTCGCGCTGCGCGCCATGGGCTGTACGCACGGGCAGGGAATGGCCTTCTCGGGGCCGCTGGACGAGTACCGTCTGCGCCGAGCACTGGCTCGCGGCGAGTTCCCGGTGCCCGGTGGTCCGGTCGCTCAGCCCGTCCTGGCAGGCGGCTCGATCCCGCTCCTCAGTGGCTCACATGGTGAGACGCCCATCCCACCCACTTGACACGTTGGGCGCGTCGGAGAGAGGGTCAATGCCATGCGCACCCGAATTCTCGTACTTGGAAAGCGCGTCGGCTGAAGCAGAGTCCCTCGTTGACACTCTGCAGACCGCACCGGCGCGCTCCCCTCGCTTGCCTCACGGCACGAGGGGTTTTTTGTTGCACCGGCACACCCCAAAACCCCGCAAAAACCCTCAGCTTCGAGAAGAGAATGCCGATGACCGAGCAGGCCACCGGGGCCCACCATCCCCAGCCGCGGGCCCGTAGCGGCGGATCGTCCCCCGCCATCGTTGAGCACGTCACGGGTGCGCAGTCCCTCATCCGGTCTCTTGAGGAGGTGGGGGCCGACACGGTATTCGGCATTCCCGGCGGCGCCATCCTTCCGGCGTACGACCCGATGATGGACTCCAGCCGGGTCCGTCATGTGCTGGTCCGCCATGAGCAGGGTGCGGGCCACGCCGCCACCGGCTACGCGCAGGCCACCGGCAAGGTCGGTGTCTGCATGGCCACCTCGGGCCCCGGCGCCACCAACCTGGTCACCCCGATCGCCGACGCGCACATGGACTCCGTCCCGCTGGTCGCGATCACCGGCCAGGTCGCCTCGAAGGCGATCGGTACGGACGCCTTCCAGGAGGCCGACATCTGCGGCATCACGATGCCGGTCACCAAGCACAACTTCCTGGTCACCCGCGCCGAGGACATCCCGCACACGATCGCCGAGGCCTTCCACATCGCCTCCACCGGCCGTCCGGGCCCCGTCCTCGTCGACATCGCCAAGGACGCCCTGCAGGCACAGACCACGTTCAGCTGGCCGCCGACCCAGGACCTGCCCGGCTACCGCCCGGTCACCAAGCCGCACGCCAAGCAGATCCGCGAGGCCGCCCGGCTCATCACCCAGGCCAAGCGTCCTGTGCTGTACGTCGGCGGCGGCGTCATGAAGGCCGGCGCCACCGCCGAACTGAAGGTGCTCGCCGAGCTCACCGGAGCGCCCGTCACCACCACCCTGATGGCGCTCGGTTCGTTCCCTGACAGCCACCCGCTGCACGTGGGAATGCCGGGCATGCACGGTGCGGTCACCGCCGTCACCGCGCTGCAGAAGGCCGACCTGATCGTCGCCCTCGGAGCCCGTTTCGACGACCGCGTCACCGGCAAGCTGGACAGCTTCGCCCCGTACGCAAAGATCGTCCACGCCGACATCGACCCTGCGGAGATCGGCAAGAACCGCGCCGCCGACGTGCCGATCGTCGGTGACGCCCGCGAGGTCATCGCCGACCTCGTCCAGGCGGTCCAGGCCGAGCACACCGACGGTCACGTCGGCGACTACTCCGCCTGGTGGAAGGACCTCAACCGCTGGCGCGAGACCTACCCCGTCGGCTACGACCTGCCGGAGGACGGCAGCCTCTCGCCGCAGCAGGTCATCCAGCGCATCGGTGAGCTCGCCCCCGAGGACACGATCTTCGCGGCGGGCGTCGGTCAGCACCAGATGTGGGCCTCGCACTTCATCCAGTACGAGAAGCCCGCCACCTGGCTGAACTCCGGCGGCGCCGGAACGATGGGCTACGCGGTCCCGGCCGCGATGGGCGCGAAGGCCGGCATGCCGGACCGTACGGTCTGGGCGATCGACGGCGACGGCTGCTTCCAGATGACCAATCAGGAACTGACCACCTGCGCGCTCAACAACATCCCGATCAAGGTCGCGATCATCAACAATGGCGCGCTGGGGATGGTCCGCCAGTGGCAGACCCTGTTCTACAACCAGCGGTACTCCAACACCGTGCTGCACTCCGGCGCCGACACCGAGGGCACCCCGGCGAAGGGCACCCGGGTCCCGGACTTCGTCAAGCTGTCCGAGGCCATGGGCTGCTACGCGATCCGCTGCGAGGACCCGGCCGACCTGGACAAGGTCATCGCCGAGGCCAACTCCGTCAACGACCGCCCCGTCGTGATCGACTTCATCGTTCACGAGGACGCCATGGTCTGGCCGATGGTCGCCGCCGGCACCTCCAACGACGAGGTCATGGCCGCCCGCGGTGTCCGCCCCGACTTCGGCGACAACGAAGACGACTGAGAGACAGAGAGAGACCGACTCCATGTCCAGCAAGCACACGCTCTCCGTCCTGGTCGAGAACAAGCCCGGTGTCCTCGCCCGGATCACGGCCCTGTTCTCCCGCCGCGGCTTCAATATCGACTCACTCGCGGTCGGTACCACCGAGCATCCCGACATCTCCCGCATCACCATCGTCGTGAATGTCGAGGACCTGCCGCTCGAGCAGGTGACCAAGCAGCTCAACAAGCTGGTCAACGTACTGAAGATCGTCGAACTCGAGCCCTCCGCTGCGATCCAGCGTGAGCTCGTCCTGGTGAAGGTCCGCGCCGACAACGAGACCCGCTCCCAGATCGTCGAGATCGTTCAGCTGTTCCGCGCCAAGACCGTGGACGTCTCTCCGGAGGCCGTCACGATCGAGGCGACCGGCGGCGCCGACAAGCTGGAGGCCATGCTCAAGATGCTGGAGCAGTACGGCATCAAGGAGCTCGTCCAGTCCGGCACCATCGCCATAGGGCGCGGCGCGCGCTCGATCACCGACCGTTCCCTGCGCGCACTCGACCGTACGGCCTAGCCGCCACCCCCCTCGCCGCTCGTATGGCGAGACCCGAAAACGTTTCTGACGCACCCCGCCGTACGGTGGGACGCAACACCTGCACACCAAGGAGAAGACCCAGTGGCCGAGCTGTTCTACGACGACGATGCCGACCTGTCCATCATCCAGGGCCGCAAGGTCGCGGTCATCGGCTACGGCAGCCAGGGCCACGCCCACGCGCTGTCGCTGCGTGACTCGGGTGTCGACGTCCGTGTGGGTCTGCACGAGGGCTCCAAGTCCAAGGCCAAGGCCGAGGAGCAGGGCCTGCGCGTGGTGACCCCGTCGGAGGCCGCCGCCGAGGCCGACGTCATCATGATCCTCGTCCCGGACCCGATCCAGGCCCAGGTCTACGAGGAGTCCATCAAGGACAACCTCAAGGACGGCGACGCGCTGTTCTTCGGCCACGGTCTGAACATCCGGTTCGACTTCATCAAGCCGCCGGCCAACGTCGACGTCTGCATGGTCGCCCCGAAGGGCCCGGGTCACCTGGTCCGCCGTCAGTACGAGGAGGGCCGCGGCGTTCCCTGCATCGTGGCCGTCGAGCAGGACGCCTCGGGCAACGGCCTGGCGCTCGCCCTCTCGTACGCGAAGGGCATCGGCGGTACCCGCGCCGGCGTCATCAAGACGACCTTCACCGAGGAGACCGAGACCGACCTGTTCGGTGAGCAGGCCGTCCTCTGCGGTGGCACCGCCGCTCTGGTCAAGGCCGGTTTCGAGACCCTGACCGAGGCCGGCTACCAGCCGGAGATCGCGTACTTCGAGTGCCTCCACGAGCTGAAGCTCATCGTCGACCTCATGTACGAGGGCGGCCTGGAGAAGATGCGCTGGTCCATCTCGGAGACCGCCGAGTGGGGCGACTACGTCACCGGCCCGCGGATCATCACGGACGCCACCAAGGCCGAGATGAAGAAGGTCCTCGGCGAGATCCAGGACGGCACCTTCGCCAAGAACTGGATGGCCGAGTACCACAACGGTCTGCCCAAGTACAACGAGTACAAGAAGGCCGACAGCGACCACCTGCTGGAGACCACCGGCCGTGAGCTGCGCAAGCTCATGAGCTGGGTCAACGACGAGGACGCGTAAGTCCTTCGCCGCGGGGCGGGTCTTCGGACCCGCCCCGCGGCGTATCCATCGCAACACCGCTGGAAGAAGCGGCGTCGTACGTGTGTACAAGTCGTCCAGCCCCGTGTGGGTGATCCTTCCAACGGGGCGCAGAATGCGCCCTCGCGCATGACTACACTTCTCCACATACACGCGTCAGGCCCACAGTGTCGTGCGTCTTCCACGCGGCAAGCACCTCCACCGCCTGCGGCCGTCGGGACGGCCGTCCGCACTGGACCTGTGAGGACTCACGTGAGCTCGAAACCTGTCGTACTCATCGCTGAAGAGCTGTCGCCTGCCACGGTTGACGCCCTGGGCCCGGACTTCGACATCCGGCACTGCAACGGCGCGGACCGCGCCGAGCTCCTCCCCGCGATCGCCGATGTCGACGCCATCCTGGTGCGTTCCGCCACCAAGGTCGACGCCGAGGCCATCGCCGCCGCGAAGAAGCTGAAGGTCGTCGCCCGCGCGGGCGTCGGTCTGGACAATGTCGACGTGTCCGCCGCCACCAAGGCCGGCGTGATGGTCGTCAACGCCCCGACCTCCAACATCGTCACCGCCGCCGAGCTGGCCTGCGGTCTGCTGGTCGCCACCGCGCGCAACATCCCCCAGGCCAACACCGCCCTCAAGAACGGCGAGTGGAAGCGCTCCAAGTACACCGGCGTCGAGCTGAGCGAGAAGACCCTCGGTGTCGTCGGCCTCGGCCGCATCGGTGTCCTGGTCGCGCAGCGCATGTCGGCCTTCGGCATGAAGATCGTCGCGTACGACCCCTACGTGCAGCCGGCCCGCGCCGCGCAGATGGGCGTCAAGCTCCTCGCGCTGGACGAACTGCTCGAAGTCTCCGACTTCATCACCGTGCACCTTCCCAAGACCCCCGAGACGCTCGGCCTGATCGGCGACGAGGCGCTGCACAAGGTGAAGCCCTCGGTGCGGATCGTCAACGCCGCGCGCGGTGGCATCGTCGACGAGGAGGCGCTCGCCTCCGCCCTCAAGGAGGGCCGCGTCGCCGGCGCCGGTCTGGACGTGTACACGAAGGAGCCCTGCACGGACTCCCCGCTGTTCGAGTTCGACCAGGTCGTCTGCACCCCGCACCTCGGCGCCTCCACCGACGAGGCCCAGGAGAAGGCGGGCATCGCGGTCGCCAAGTCCGTGCGCCTCGCGCTGGCCGGTGAGCTCGTGCCGGACGCGGTCAACGTCCAGGGCGGCGTCATCGCCGAGGACGTACGTCCCGGGCTGCCCCTCGCCGAGAAGCTCGGCCGTATCTTCACCGCGCTCGCGGGAGAGGTCGCGGCCCGCCTCGACGTCGAGGTGTACGGCGAGATCACCCAGCACGACGTGAAGGTGCTCGAGCTCTCCGCGCTCAAGGGTGTCTTCGAGGACGTCGTCGACGAGACCGTGTCGTACGTCAACGCCCCGCTCTTCGCCCAGGAGCGCGGTGTCGAGGTCCGCCTCACCACCAGCTCCGAGTCGCCGGACCACCGCAATGTGGTGACCGTCCGCGGCACGCTCGCCGACGGCGAGGAGGTCGCGGTCTCCGGCACGCTGGCCGGACCCAAGCACCTCCAGAAGATCGTCGCGATCGGTGAGCACGATGTGGACCTGGCGCTCGCCGACCACATGGTCGTCCTGAGCTACGAGGACCGTCCCGGCGTCGTCGGCACGGTCGGCAAGATCCTCGGCGAGGCCGGGCTGAACATCGCGGGCATGCAGGTCTCGCGCGCGGCCGCGGGCGGCGAGGCGCTGGTCGTGCTCACCGTCGACGACAACGTCCCGCAGACGGTCCTCAGCGAGATCGCCGAGGAGATCGGCGCGACCTCGGCCCGTTCGGTGAACCTCACCGACTGATTCCGCCGCTTTCCCAGCCGCACCCGGCATACGGGCGTCCTGAACGGACGTCTGTATGCCGGGTGCGCTGCTGTCGTGGGGCGCCGTGAGAGTCTGCCCGAAGGCGCCGAGCGCTGCCTGCTGCATAAGGGGTCCGGGCGGATGACGGCCCGCGCCGTCGAGGAGACCGCGCCGTCGCCGCAGGATCTGACGGACGGCCTCAGGACGATCACCGGAAGCCGCCTGGGCACCACTGAATGCCGGGCCGGGTCCCACGGGCCCGGCCCGGTCATGCGCGGGCCCGGTCAGACGGAGGGCGGCGGAAGGGCCCGGCACAACGCCTCCAGAGCCGCGCCGTACGCATGGTCCGGCGGCGTCGCATAGCCCACGACCAGGCCGTCCTCGGCGGGCATCGTGGCGGCCGGATGCCGGAAGTCGGCGAGCGGCTCCAGAGCGAGCCCCTGCCAGGCCGCGGCCTTGACGGTGGAGCGCTCGGTGCCGGGAGGCAGCCGCAGAACGGCGTGCAGACCTGCCGCGATGCCGGTGGGCGTGATGTGCGGGGCGTGTTCGGAGAGGGCGGCGACCAGCTGGTCGCGGCGGCGCCGGTAGCGCTGCCGCATGCGGCGGATGTGCCGGTCGTAGTGGCCGGACTCGATGAACTCGGCGAGCGCGAGCTGGTCCAGGACGCTCGCCCAGCCCTCGCGTTCGCCCTTGGCGGCCAGTACGGCGTCGACGAGCTGCCCGGGAAGCACCATCCAGCCCAGCCGGACCGCGGGGGAGAGGCTCTTGCTGACGGAGCCGAGGTGGACGACCCGGTCCGGGTCGAGTCCCTGGAGGGCGCCGACCGGTTCGCGGTCGTAGCGGAACTCCCCGTCGTAGTCGTCCTCCAGGACCAGTCCGCCGCGGGTGCGCGCCCAGTCGACGGTGGCCGTGCGCCGCTTCGGGTGCAGTGGCCCACCCGTCGGGAACTGATGGGCCGGGGTGAGCAGCACACTCCGCACGCCCGGCAGTCCGGTCAACTCGCCGGTGCGTGCCCCGTGTTCGTCGAGAGCCAGCGGGACCGTACGCACCGAGGCGGCAGCCAGCAAGGAGCGGTGGAATCCGAGCCCGTACGACTCCACCGCCAGCGGTCCGCGAAGCACCCCGCCGCCGAACAGCAGCCGCAGCGCGTGCGCGAAACCGGAGCAGATCACGATCCGTTCGGGCACACAGCGCACCCCTCGTGCGCGCGCCAGATAGTCGGCCAGCGCCCGGCGCAGCTCGATCCGGCCCTGCGGATCACCGGGCCCGAAGGCGTCGTTCGGTGCCGCGTTCACGGCGCGGCGGGAGGCGGCAAGCCAGGGTGTACGGGGGAAGGAACCCGCGTCAGGCTGGCCCTGCCGGAGGTTGTGCACGGGAGGGGCCGGGCGGGTCGGCGCCCTCTTCGGCACCCGGGCCGGGGCGACCGGGGCAGCGCGGTGCGCGACCCGGGTGCCGGAGCCCTGCCGGGCGGTCAGCCAGCCCTCGGCGACCAGCTCGGCATAGGCGTCGGCAACGGTGTTGCGGGCCAGGCCGAGGTCGGCGGCGAGCGAGCGGTAGGGCGGCAGCCGGGTGCCCGGGGCCAGCCTGCCCTCCCGTACGGCGTCCCGCAGCGCACGGATGAGAACGGTCCGGCGACTGCCGGGACCGGTCAGCTCCAACAGCAGGTCGCTGCCGATCCGCTCCGCCGAATTGACCCATGATTCCGCCATGAAAATGCACCCTACGTGAGGTCGCCCGACTCCGTAGCGTAGTGGTCATGACGAACAACGACGCAGTCACCCGCACCCCTCGGATCAACTTCGCCAAGGCCGCGCCGAAAGCGTTCAAGGCCCTCATCGGCTTCGACGCCGCCGCCCGCCAGGACGTGGACCCGGCACTCGTCGAGCTGGTCCAGATCAGGTCCTCCCAGCTCAACGGGTGCGCGTACTGCCTCCATATGCACACCACGGACGCCCGCAAGGCCGGTGAGAGCGAGGAACGGCTGCACATGGTCGCCGTCTGGCCGGAGGCCGCGCACTTCTTCACGGAGAAGGAGCAGGCGGCGCTCGCCCTCACCGAGGCCGTCACCCTGGTTTCCAGGGGTGGCGTCCCGGACGACGTCTACGCCCGCGCGGCCGCCCACTTCGAGGAGGCCGAACTGGCCGGGCTGCTCGCCCTGATCTTCACGATCAACACGTGGAACCGCATCGCGCTGAGCACTGCAAAGGTGGCCGGTACGGACGAGCGGGTGGCGCACTGAGCGCGGCCGGAGCTCAGAGCCGGGCACCCTTCAGCGCCATGTGCAGCAGCAGCCGGTCCTCGCCGTCGTTGAGGTCCAGGCCGGTGAGCTGCTCGACCCGGGACAGCCGGTAGTAGAGCGTCTGACGGTGGATGCCCAGCTCGGCCGCCGTCCGGCTCGCCTGGCCCGCGCAGTCGAGGAACACCTCGGCGGTGCGGGCCAGCTCCGCGTGGGGCGGGGTGAGCAGCGTCCGGACGGTGAGGTCCGGGGCGGTGTCCGTGGTCGGCGGGAGGGCGGTCAGCAGACGGTACGGACCGATGGCGGACCATTCGGCGACCGGGCCGAGGCGGGACTCCGCGGCCGCCGCGCGGGCTGCGGCCACGGCCTCGTGCCAGGCCGCGGCCAGCTCCGGCAGGCCTCGGCGGGGGACTCCGATTCCGGCGGTCGCCGTGCGGCCCGCGGCGGTCCGCAGCCGGTCCGCCGCGGTGACAGCCGGGTCGAGCACGTCGGATGAGCGCAGCCGGACCAGCGCTGCCAGCGACAGGGTGCCCGCCCGCGCCGGTGACGGGACGGTGGACAGCGCCGCAGCCGACGGCACCGTACGAGCCGATGGCAACTCGTCCGGCCACGGCGTCACACAGACCACCGTGTGCAGGCCGTCCGCGTCCGGGCCCAGCGCCTCCCGGAGCGCGGCGACCGCCATGTCGCGCTGCCAGCCCCGCCCGGCGGTGAGCACCGCGCCGAACTCACGTGACAGGTCCGTGCCGGCCCGTGCCTCCTCGGAGAGCAGCGCCCCGATCCGGGCCGCCGCGTCCATCGCCGCGGTCAGCTGTTCGTCGGTCGGCCCGGGGTCCGCGTCGAGCAGCCATACGTAACCGAGCACGACACCTCGATGGCGTACCGGCAGACAGATCCGGTCCCGGAACACACCGGCCTCCGGGGCGGCCGGGATCCGGACCGGGCCGGTGGCGCGGGCGATGCCGAAGCCCTCGAACCACGCGCGGACCGCCGGGGTGGAGCGGCGGGTCAGGATCGACCGGGTGCGGACCGGATCCATCGCCGTGTCGTCGTCGCTGTCGTGCGCCCCGAAGGCGACCAGACCGAAGTCCCGGTTCTCCAGCGTGGCGGGGACGCCGAGCAGTGCGGAGATCTCGTCGACCAGCTCCTGGTAATCGCCCTTCACCCGGCCATTCTCGCACCCCCCTCAGACATATGTCTGAGATCCAGTGCACGGATGCGTGACAGCTGTCGATGGCACAGGATCGGGGAGATCCTTAGATTTCACGGTGGTTCTCCGTGCTGTACCGGTCTGATTCAGTTCCTGCCGATACGGCCCTCGTACATACCTTTCCGTTGGAGGTGCCCCGTGCTGGCTCCCGTGATTCTCGCTGCGTCGCGCAGTGACAAGATGCGCCGATTCATTTCGGCCGCCCCGGGGACCAAGCAGGTCGTCGACCGGTTCATCGCCGGCGAGACGGTCGAGCAGGTCGTCCCGATCATCAAGGACGCCACCGGGAAGGGCCTGGAGGTCACCCTCGACGTCGTGGGCGAGGACATCACCACGCCGGAGCAGGCCACCGCCGCGCGCGACGCCTACCTGGAGCTGATCGACCGCCTCAAGGACCTCGGCCTGGGCACCAGGGCCGAGATGTCCGTCAAGCTGTCGATGTTCGGCCAAGCACTGGAGGGCGGCCACGAGATGGCGCTCGCCAATGTGCGCCCCGTCGTCGAGGCTGCCGCGGCGATCGGCACCACGGTCACTCTGGACGCAGAGGACCACACCACCCTCGACTCGATGTTCGCCATCCACGAGGAGCTGCGGAAGGACTACCCGCAGACCGGCTGTGTCATCCAGGCTTACCTGTTCCGCACCGAGAAGGACGCCCGCCGCCTCGCCGCCGCAGGCAGCCGCGTCCGCATCGTGAAGGGCGCCTACAAGGAGCCCGCCTCCGTCGCGTACCAGGACAAGGCCGAGATCGACAAGGCGTACGTCCGCATCCTGAAGATCCTGATGGACGGCGAGGGCTACCCGATGATCGGGTCCCACGACCCGCGGCTGATTGCCATCAGCCAGGAGCTGGCACGCAAGGCCGGGCGCAAACTGGATGAGTACGAGTTCCAGATGCTGTACGGGATCCGCAGCGACGAGCACGTCCGGCTCGCGGCCGAGGGACACCGGATGCGCGTCTACACCGCGTACGGCACCGACTGGTACGGCTACTTCATGCGCCGCCTCGCGGAGAAGCCGGCCAACCTGCTGTTCTTCGCCCGCTCCATCCTCACCAAGGGCTGACCCGCCCGCCCCGCTGCCCCCACCCCGCTGAAGCAAGGAGACAAGGCACTCATGGACGCTGTGACCCAGGTCCCCGCGCCGGTCAACGAGCCGGTCCACTCCTACGCCCCGGGCTCCCCGGAGCGTGCCCGCCTGGAGGTGAAGCTCAAGGAGCTCGCCGAGAACCCGATCGACCTGCCGATGACCATCGGCGGCGAGAAGCGGATGGGCGGCGGCGAGCGCTTCGGCGTCGTGCAGCCGCACAACCACAAGGCCGTCATCGGTACCTTCGCCAGCGCCACCGAGCAGGACGCCCAGGACGCGATCGACGCCGCCCTCGCCGCCGCCCCCGCGTGGCGTGCGATGTCCTTCGACGACCGCGCCGCGATCATCCTGCGCGCCGCCGAGCTGCTGTCCGGCCCCTGGCGCGAGACGCTGGCCGCGTCCACGATGCTCGGCCAGTCGAAGACCGCCCAGCAGGCCGAGATCGACACCCCCTGTGAGCTCGTCGACTTCTGGCGCTTCAACGTCCACTACGCGCGCCAGATCCTCGCCGAGCAGCCCCCGGCCAACTCGCCGGGCGTGTGGAACCGCATGGACCACCGCCCGCTGGAGGGCTTCGTCTACGCGATCACGCCGTTCAACTTCACGGCCATCGCGGGCAACCTGCCCACCGCCCCCGCCCTCATGGGCAACGTCGTCGTGTGGAAGCCGTCCCCGACGCAGACCCACTCCGCGGTGCTGCTGATGCAGCTCCTGGAGGAGGCCGGTCTGCCCAAGGGCGTCATCAACCTGGTGACCGGCGACGGAATCGCCGTCTCCGAGGTTGCCCTGAACCACCGCGACCTGGCCGGTATCCACTTCACCGGCTCGACCCCGACCTTCCAGCACCTGTGGAAGACGGTCGGCAACAACATCGCCAACTACCGCACCTACCCGCGGCTCGTCGGCGAGACCGGCGGCAAGGACTTCGTCGTCGCCCACCCGTCGGCCGACCACGCCGTCCTGAAGACCGCGCTGACCCGTGGCTCCTTCGAGTTCCAGGGCCAGAAGTGCTCGGCCTCGTCCCGCGCGTACGTCCCGGCCTCCATCTGGAACTCCGGTTTCAAGGAGAAGTTCGCGGCCGAGGTCGACTCCATCACCATGGGTGACGTCACCGATCTGTCGAACTTCATCGGTGCCGTCATCGACGAGCGCTCGTTCGCCAAGAACAAGGCCGCGATCGACCGTGCCAAGTCCGACCCGTCCTGCACGATCATCGCGGGCGGCACGTACGACGACTCCGTGGGCTACTTCGTCCGCCCGACCGTCATCGAGTGCAGCGACCCGGAGAACGAGGTCTTCACGACCGAGTACTTCGGCCCGATCCTCGCCGTGCACGTCTACGAGGACAACACGTACGACGAGATGCTGGAGCAGATGGAGTCGGTCTCCGACTACGCGCTGACCGGTTCCGTCATCGCGAACGACCGCGCTGCGGCCGCGCACACGATGGAGAAGCTGCGGTACGCCGCGGGCAACTTCTACATCAACGACAAGTCGACCGGTGCCGTCGTCGGCCAGCAGCCCTTCGGTGGCGGCCGTGCCTCGGGTACGAACGACAAGGCGGGCGCCCCGCAGAACCTGCAGCGCTGGACGCTGACCCGCGCCATCAAGGAGACGCTGGTCCCGCCGACCGACTACACCTACCCCCACCAGGGCTGACGCCCCCGGGGCGCCGCACCCCGGCGCCCCGCCATGATTCCCGCCTCCCGCCCGGTTCCCCTGCCGGCCGGGAGGCGGTTTCCATTTCGGCCCCTTCGGCACACGGCCGCTCAGTACAGGAACCGCTTCACCACCGCGTCGCCCGATTCCGCGGCCCGCTCGTAGAAGTCCAGCACCCGCCGGTAGTGGTGGGCGAAGATATCGCGGACCTCGGGCTCCGGCAGACCCCAGTGCGCGGCAACGCCACCGGCGGCCGCGCGCCACAGCTCGTCGAACGGATGGGTGCGGAGGAATTCCGCCGCCTCCCGCACTTCCCCGGCCTCCAGAGTCACCGACGGTGCCTCGATCCCTGCCGGGTCCTCATGAATGGCCCCGCCGAAGACCGGGAGCTCGCAACTGCCGTGGCCGGGCGGTGCGGTGAGGCACAGCTTGTGCACCTCGGAGAAATCCTTGGAGATGTTCAGATCCGTCTCCAGGCGGTCGAGCTCGTCGTCCGTGTCGGCGAAGACCGCCGCCACCCCGGCGAAGTGCTGCGGCAGCCCGGTTGCCGGAACGGCCCGTGCCTGCATGCTGAAGCTCATCGCTGTCCCCTCCCGCCGGGCCGCCGCACGCGGCCCCCTGTCCATGAACAGTAGGGGTGCCCACTGACAACGGCGCGCGGTTGTCAGTGGGCGAGCCCGGCGGGTGATCCGGCCCCCGCTACCGGTCGCAGGAGGTACGGCCCGGGGACCAGCGGCAGGCGACCGCGGCGAAGCCGCCGTCGGAAATGATCCCCACCGACAGAGTGTCGCCGCCCCGCACCGTGCGGGCCGTGCGGACCAGCCCCGTCGGCCCGTCCGTCACCGTCTCGACCAGCCACCGGCCGGATCCGATCCGCAGCGGCACCTCGGCGGTGTGCGCGGTGCCCGCGTACGTACCGCCGATGAACCAGCGGCTGCCGCTGCGGCGGGCCAGGACCGCGCTGCTCCCGGGCTCACCGGCCAGCAGCCGGGTGTCGTCCCAGGCATCCGGCAGCTGCTCCAGGAAGTGCCGGGCCTCCGGACGGGATTCGTAGGACTCGGGGGTGCCGGCCAGGTTCTGGACGCCGGACTCGTAGAGCACCGACAGGCCCAACTCGCTTGCGTCGGAGGCGGCGTTGGGCCGGTTCGGACGGTGGAAGGCGCCGGGTGTGAAGTCCATGGAACCGATCACGTTCCGGGTGAAGGGGAGCGTGGTCAGGTGCTGGGCCGTGTTGGTCTTCTTTTCTTTACCGTTGACGCCCTCCAGCGACATGACGTGCGGCCAGGTGCGCTGGATGCCCTTGGGGATCGTGGAGCCGTGGAAGTTGACCAGGAGATGATGGGACGCGGTCTCGGGCAGGATCTTGTCGTACCACTGGAATGTCTCCTGCGCCTCCGAGTCCATGAAGTCGATCTTCACCCCCTTGACGCCCCACTTCTCGAGCGTGGGCAGCCACTGGGCCCGCTCCTCGGCGGTGTCCAGGTCGCGGTGGTGGATCCAGACCTGGATTCCGACGCCGCGCTCCCTGCCGTAGCGCACCAGCTCCGGGATCCAGCTGTGGGTCTGCCAGTCGGGGTCGGTGACGTCCCACTGCGCCGGGTCGAAGTACCAGCCCGCGTCGACGACGGTGTACGGCCAGTGGCGGGCGGCCGCGTAGTCGACGTATCCCTTCTGCATCTCCAGGCTCTGCCCCGCCGGACGCCCGCCCGCGAGCCAGGTCCACAGGGCCCGGCCGGGCTTGATCCACGAGGTGTTACGGATTTTGGACGCCGGGGCGAGGTCGTCGGTGAACGTCGATCCGGTGATGGTCGCCAGGTCACCGCTGACCACGGCGCGCCACGGGGTGGTGAGCGCACCGGCCGTCTGCACCTGCGTGTCCCAGAGCTTGACGCGGTACGTGGAGGAGCCCGCGTCATGGGTCAGCCGGGCCCCGGAGTAGCTGCCGGTGAGATCGGACTCGGCGACCAGGCCATAGCTGTTTCCGGTACGGAAGAGTGCCTGCATCATGTACTCGCCGACCGGTGCGCCGGACGCGGTGTAGGCGTTGAAGAGGTTCTCGTTGTCCTTGCGGTAGGCGCCGAGCCAGGCGGAGGAACCCTCGGGCAGGGTGAACGCCGAGGTCTCGTCCAGAACGTTTCCGGTGTCGCCCGGCAGGTCGTACCGGTACGCGACCCCGTCGGCCGACGCCCGCACGACCACGTCGAGCCGGTCGCCCGCCCCGGTGCGGAAGCGGAAGCGTGCCTCACGCATGTGTACGGTGCGCTTGCGCGCCTTGCCTGCTGCAGTTCGGTAGTGCTCGTCGACCGGGCGGTCACTGCGGCCGAGGAACGACAGTCCGGCGGAGAAGTCGGCCCGCTCGGTGACGATGCCGACGGGCGAGGGGGTCAGCACGGTGGCGCCGGCCTCCGAGACCACACCGGCCGCCGTGAGGTGTCGGGCGACACCTCACGGCGGACGAGCGTGGCGCGGACACCGGAGAGCCGGTCCGCGTACCAGGGCTTGAGAGCGTGGAGGCCGTTCATAGGGCCAACTCTCTTTCGGCGCGGAACTCTTCGACACGTGGCAGCTACTCACATGCGTCCTGAGTACCTGGTGGCGCAGGTGCCTGAGAGGCTGGGGGACATGACTGAGCCGCTGTGGCACATCGCGCACACCTACGAGCTGACCACGACCGCCCGCGACGGGATCCGCACCTTCCTCGACACCGCTTTCGAGGGCGACTTCAGCGACGACGACTGGGACCACACCCTGGGCGGCATCCACGCCTACTCACACGACAACAGCGGTCTCCTCGCCCACGGCAGCGTCGTCCAGCGCCGGGTGATCCACGCCCACCGCTCGTACCGCATCGGCTATGTCGAGGGCGTGGCCGTCCGCGCCGACCGGCGCCGCGAGGGGCTCGGCGGCCGGGTGATGGCTGCGCTGGAACGCGTCATCGACGGGGCGTACACGTTCGGCGCGCTGTCCGCCTCCGCCACCGGGGCCGGCCTGTACGCGGCGCGTGGCTGGCAGGTGTGGCAGGGGCGGATCGGCGTGCAGGGGCTGAGCCGGGTGGAGCTGCTGCCGGACGAGGAGGGCAGCACGTACGTCAGGGCGGCGGGCAGCCGCCCACTGCCCTCCCCGTCCCGGAAGCTGATCTTCGACTGGCGCGACGGCGACGTGCTCTGATCCCTACAGGGCCCCCGCGTCCCGCGCCGTCCACACCGACGGGTACAGCGGCCGGAAGCCCAGCTCGTCCCTGGCCCGCAGAGTCGACATGATTCCGTACCACGGGTCTGGATCGACCCGGTCCGCCGACTCGGCCCGCAGCGCGACCCCGTTGAGCTGGTGCAGCTCCACCGCCGTCACCGGCGCGTCGTCCGAGAAGTTGTAGCGGCGACCCGCCAGGCCCGGTGCGTACAGCAGCCGCAGCAGTCCCTGCGCGACATCCGCGTGGTGCACCATCCCGAGCCGCTGCGTGGCCGCCCACTGCCCGGCCCAGGCCATCGACTGGGCGAGGTGCGGGTCGCCCTCGCCGTACACAAAGGCCAGGACGGCGATCCGGACATCGAGCCCGTGGTCGCGGTGGAGCGCGAGCAGGCCCTCCTCGGCCGCCACCTTGGACTCGGTGTACGCACCCCACAGTTGCCCGCCCGGCACCGGGGCGTCGTCCTCCGTCAGCGGCCTGCCGCGCCCCGCGCCGTACGCGAGGTTCGTGCCGACCTGCACGAACCGGTGCGTGCCCGCCTCCACGGCCGCCCGGCCCAGCGTCAGCGCGGCGGCATGGTTGACCGCCCATGCCTCCTCGTCCGGCACCCCGCGGAACGCCGCCGCGATGTTCACCACCGCGTCCGTTCCGCCCAGCGCCTTCCGTACGTCCTCCGGGTCCCGCAGGTCACCGACGACGACCTCGGCCCCCAGCGCGGCGAGGGGCGCACCCCGCTCCTCGTCCCGCACGATCACCCGCACCGTGTCACCGTGAGCGGCCCGCCGCAGCAGCCGCGGTACGAAACGCCGGCCGACCTCACCCGTGGCACCCGTCACCAGAATCAGCATCATCGGTTCCTCTCGTTGCCTGCGATATCCATCACCCTGCGACGGGTCGCCGGCCGGCGGGAGAGACGCGGCTATCCGAGGACCGGCACTCCCTGGATACGGATCCGCGCACGAGCCATGCTGGGGACGTGGACCTCGACCGATCGGAACTCGCCGACTTTCTGCGCCGCTGCCGCGCCCGCCTCGAACCGGCCGACGTGGGGCTGACCGCCGGCTCCCGGCGGCGCACCCCGGGGCTGCGGCGGGAGGAGGTCGCCCATCTCACCGGTGCGTCCGTGGACCACTACACGCGCCTGGAGCAGGGCCGCGGCTCACGCCCCTCGCGTCAGATGCTCTCCGCAGTGGCCAGGGCGTTGCGGCTGAGCGAGGACGAGCGCGACCATCTCTTCCGGCTGGCCGGGGAGGAGCCGCCGAGCGACCGCCACGGCCCCACCCAGCATGTGCGCCCCGGGCTGTTGATGGTCCTCGACCGACTGCACGACGCACCCGCCCAGGTCCTGAGCGACCGCGGCGAGGTCCTCGCCCAGAACGCCATGGCCGTGGCGCTGACCGGTGAGCACCAGCCGGGGTACAACATCATCCGGTCCTGGTTCACCGCCCCCGAGGGGCGGGCGCTCTTCCCGGCAGAGGACCACGAAGCGCACTCCCGCAGCCATGTCGGCCAGCTCCGCGCGGTGTTCGCCGCCCGCCCCGATGATGTCGCGCTGATCGCGCTCGTCGATGAACTGCGTGCGGCGAGCGAGGAGTTCGACCTGCTGTGGGCCGAGCATGTCGTCGCCGTGCGGCGTGCCGAGCGCAAGCGGTTCGTGCACCCGGTCGTCGGGGAACTGGACCTGGAATGCGAGGCGCTGCTCAGCGCCGACCACGGACAGGTGCTGGTCATCCACACGGCCCGGCCCGGCACGGACGCGTACGAACGGCTGCAGCTGCTGCGTGTGGTGGGCCTCCAGGACCTGACCGTCGGGCCGTGACCGGTCAGGACCTGATGTCAGGACCGGATCCGTCAGCCGCTGATGCTCGCCGCGCCCGTCTCGATGTGGCCTGTGTACCTGCGCGACCAGGTGGCGTCCGCGTCGGCGGTGACCGTGAAGTCGTACCAGCCGTTCGGCCCGGTGACCGCGTCGAACCGGTCCTCCGCCGAACCGACCGCCGCGACGGTGCAGGTCCACGGGTCGTCGGAGCGGTAGTTGTTCGATGTGATCGTGAACGTCACCGGCGCCGTGGAGGCGTCGGACAGCCGGAACCGCACGGCGGTCTTTCCGGTGTCCGGCGCGGCGGCGTACCGGGCGGCGACTTCCAGGTTCTTCCCGGCGCGGGTGGCGTCCCCGGTGAAGCGGCGCAGGAAGCGGTTGGGGGCCCAGCTGCGCGAGCAGGGCCACGGGATCAGGGACACGAGGACGTGGCCCGGCTGTCCCCGCTCAAGCACCGCAACCTCAACGTCCTGGGCCGCTACAGCTTCACCCCTGCGGCCCTGCTTGTCGACGTCTACCTGGACTGACCGGCTGATCACTCACGTGGCGGATGGCAGAGCCGCACCGGAGGAGTGGAACGGATTTGCGCACAAACCTGCGGGCAGCGCCGCGAACCTCCCAGAGGCCCAGCGGGCCCGGAACGGCGATCATGCCGCAGCTCGCCCTCGAAGGAGTACCCGGCAACGTCGAGATCACTGCTCTCGGACCGGAGCGGCCGACCCGCTCCCTCGGCTGTGCCATCACCCCTGAGCAGGCACAATCCCTCGCCGTCCGGGCTCTGATCCGGGAACTGCGGGCGGCAGGCCGTAAACCCCCGTCTCAGATAGTAGGAAGTCCGAGTAATTGTGGAGACAGACCGGCCGAGCTGTCCTAGCTTGGTAGAAGCCGAACGTCTCGCTAGATCCAGCGACTGGCGGTCGTGAGCGCGTGCCCCCGTGCAGGCAACCCCTGCGGCATCCGCTCCCCGCCCCTTCCGGCGCCTCGAAATCCCGATCTCGAAATCACGCTCACGTTTTTTCGATCTCGAAATCCTCGCGATCTCAAGGAGTCGATCCACCATGGCCGAGACGACTGTCCGCCGCGTCCGACACACCCACCGCCCGACCGAGTCGGAGCGCCAGAATGCCGCCGCCGCCCTGCAGCGAGCCCTCGACCGCAGGGACAACGGCGGCTCCACCGGCCACTGAGGCCGGTCCGTCCGGCAGTGCTCAGCCGCGGCTGATCTCGAAGTGGTCGATGCGCTCGCCCGACTCGGCGAGCGCGGTGACCTTCATCCGGGCATGCGGCCCGGGCTGGACCTCCACCGCGAGGAACGAGAAGCCGGTGTAGCGCACCCGCGACCACTCCACGGTCTCGGTCGCCCTGCCGCCGCCCTTGACCACGTGGTACGTGTCCACGCTCTCCTGGTCCTTGATGTGCCCCTCGTACGTGTCGGGCGCCGGGAAGTTGTACAGCGCCTTGCCCGCGCCGCCCGCCGTGACGTACACGATGCCGTCCCGCGTCGGGTCGGTGTGCTCACCGATCGGCACCTTCCGTGCGACCGCGTTGTTCAGTATCGCGTCGGTGCGCTCGTACACGTGGTTGTGGCCGTTGATGACCAGGTCCACCTGGTGCTTCTCGAAGAGGGGCACCCAGGCGTCCCGCACACCGCCGTCGGACGCGTGCGCGTTGGTCGTCGAGAAGGCGCAGTGATGGAAGAAGACCACGATGAAGTCGATGTCGTGGCGGGCTCTCAGCTCGCCGAGACGCCGGTCCAGCCAGCGGGTCTGCTTGCCGTCGCTGATCCCGAAGTTGGCGGGGATCTCGTACGAGACGTCGTTGGCGTCGAGGGCGACCACGCCCACGTTGCCGTGCACGAACGAGTAGGCGCCGGGCTGGCCCACCGGGTCGGGGCCGTTGTCCGGCAGCGACCAGCGGGCGTTCTGGCCGCCGTAGCCGTCGGGCGAGTACCACGCCTCCATGTCGTGGTTGCCGGTGGTCACCATCCACGGCACGGTCTTCGAGACGGTCTCCGTCTGTGCCAGGAACTGGTCCCAGGTGCGGGCGTCGTACGTGTCGGTCGCCTGGCCGGAGCCGGACGGGTCGGCGTAGCAGATGTCGCCCGCGTGCAGGTGGAAGGCCGGGTTCTGACCGAGGATCAGCTGGTCGTTGCCGAGGGCGTGGTAGCTGACGCCCTGGTCACCGAAGGCGGTGAAGGTGAAGGACTCGGCGCGCGAAGGTGCGGTGGTGAAGGTGCCGAGCGTGCCCAGATTGCGGGTGTCCGCCGGGTCGAAGCCGTCGTGGCCGACGCCGTAGTAGTACGTCGTGCCGGGCTGCAGCCGGTCGAGGCCCGCGTGTACGTAGAACTGCTCGGCGGCCGCGATCCTGCCGTCGTTCAGCAGCGGGGTGGTCAGGTGCCGCACCTCGGCGTCGATCTTGCGGCTCAGCGCCCACGGCTGGAGGCCGATGCGGATGTACGGGCGCCGGACAGCGAACGGGACCTGCCAGGAGACCCGCATCTGCGTCTTGGGGTCGGCGCCGTACGCGAGATGCCGGCCGAACGGTGCGACCAGCGAGCCGTCCACCTGGGTGGAGGAGCCGCGCGAGGAGAGCACGGCAGGCGCGGCGTAGGCGGGCGAGGCGGCGACCCCGGCGCCGACGACGGCCGCGGTCGCCGCACCGGCGCGGAGCGCGCCACGCCGGGTGAGCCGGGTGCGCAGATAGTCGTGCTGCTCAGCCATGCTCATGCGGTCGGCGAGCTTCTCGGGAATACCGAAGCGAGGGATGTCCATGGCCAGCAACATCCACCCGCCGGCTGACGCGGTCCCATCGAGTGCGTGAACGGTACACATACAGCTCCCCATGTGTCCGTATGGTGGACGTAAAATGTCATGGGATGGGACGAGCAGTAAGGTGCCGACATGTCTCGCAGCATCAATCTCGCAGTGATCCCTGGTGACGGTATCGGCCAGGAGGTCGTGGCTCAGGGCCTCAAGGTCCTCAATGCTGTTCTCCCGCAGGATGTGAAGCTGGAGACCAAGGAATTCGACTTCGGGGCCAAGCGCTACCACGCGACCGGTGAGACCCTCACCGACGCGGATGTCCAGGCGCTCAAGCAGCACGACGCGATCCTGCTCGGCGCGATCGGTGACCCCTCGGTCCCGTCGGGCGTCCTGGAGCGCGGCTTCCTGCTGAAGCTCCGTTTCCTCTTCGACCACCATGTGAACCTGCGGCCGTCGAAGCTCCTCCCGGGTGTCGCGACCCCGCTCAAGGGGCAGCCGGAGATCGACTTCGTCGTGGTCCGTGAGGGCACCGAGGGTCCGTACACCGGCAACGGTGGCTCGATCCGCACCGGCACCCCGCACGAGGTCGCCACCGAGGTCTCGGTCAACACCGCCTTCGGCGTCGAGCGTGTGGTCCGTGACGCCTTCGCCCGCGCCCAGGCCCGCCCGCGCAAGAAGCTGACGCTGGTCCACAAGAACAACGTGCTGGCCTACGCCGGGCACCTGTGGACCAACATCTTCAACAAGGTCGCGGCCGAGTTCCCGGACGTCACCACCGACTACCTGCACGTGGATGCGGCGACGATCTTCCTCGTCACGCAGCCCGAGCGTTTCGACGTGATCGTCACCGACAACCTCTTCGGCGACATCATCACCGACCTCGCCGCGGCCGTCTCCGGCGGCATCGGCATCGCGGCCTCGGGCAACATCAACCCGAGCGGCGAGTTCCCCTCGATGTTCGAGCCGGTCCACGGCTCCGCGCCGGACATCGCGGGCCAGGGCAAGGCCGACCCCACGGCCACGGTCCTCTCCGTCGCCCTCCTGCTGCGCCACCTGGGCTACGAGGCCGAGGCCGTGCGCATCGAGGACGCCGTCTCCGTCGACCTCGCGCAGCGCGGCGACACCCCTCGTACGACCTCGGAAATCGGCGACGCGCTCGCGGTACGCGTAGCGAGCTGACCCGACGACTCCACTTCGAAGCCGCCGGGTCGCTACCGCACCCGGCGGCTTCTCCTGCGTGGTCCCGGGTGCCACCATCGAACCCTGGACCGCAATCACGTCATTTCGTGCACGGGTCCCCGCGAGAGATAATCGAACGGGCCGTGGCTTGCGATAAAGCTCGGACGTCCTAGCACCTGTCTGACAGGAGTGGCGTGAGCGCGGTCCCTCACACACAAAACCGGTGAAGGACACGCACTCATGACGACGCCCACGATCGAGCTCAAGCCCTCTTCGACCCCGCTGTCCGACGCGGAGCGCGAGGCGATCCTGGCCAACCCCGGATTCGGCCGCTACTTCACCGATCACATGGTGATCATCAAGTGGACCGAAGGCCGCGGCTGGCACGACGGCCAGCTCGTTCCCTACGGCCCGCTCTCGATCGATCCCGCCACCAACGTCCTGCACTACGCGCAGGAGATCTTCGAGGGGCTCAAGGCCTACCGCCAGCCCGACGGGTCGGTGGCCAGCTTCCGCCCCGAGGCCAACGCCAAGCGCTTCCAGCGTTCCGCACACCGGCTCGCCATGCCGGAGCTCCCGGTCGAGACGTTCATCGAGGCGTGCGACGCGCTGGTCCAGCAGGACAAGGCATGGGTTCCGGCCCACGGCGGCGAGGAGTCGCTCTACCTGCGCCCGTTCATGATCGCGTCCGAGGTCGGCCTCGGTGTGAAGCCCGCCAACGAGTACCTCTTCATCGTCATCGCCTCGCCCGCCGGCGCGTACTTCGCCGGTGGCGTCAAGCCGGTCTCGATCTGGCTCTCCGAGGACCGCGTCCGCGCCGTCCCCGGTGGCATGGGCGACGCCAAGACCGGCGGCAACTACGCGGCGTCCCTCCTCGCCCAGGCCGAGGCGTCCGCGAAGGGCTGCGACCAGGTCGCCTATCTCGACGCCGTGGAGCACAAGTGGGTCGAGGAACTCGGCGGCATGAACCTGTACTTCGTGTACGGGGACAAGATCATCACCCCGTCCCTGACCGGCTCCCTGCTCGCCGGCGTCACCCGTGACTCGCTGCTCCAGGTCGCCCGCGACCTCGGCTACGAGTCCGAGGAGGGCCGCGTCTCCATCGACCAGTGGCGCGCCGACACCGCGAACGGCACCCTCACCGAGGTCTTCGCCTGCGGCACCGCCGCCGTCATCACCCCCGTCGGCATCGTCAAGTCCGCGGGCGGCGAGTGGACCCAGAGCGAGGGCCGGCCCGGCGAGGTCACGCTCAAGCTGCGCGAGCGCCTGCTGGACATCCAGCGCGGCGTCGCGCAGGACACGCACGGCTGGATGCACCCGCTCGGCTGAGCCACGGTCCCCTACGGCGACGTCCCGTACCGCGACGCCCGCCCCGGCAGCAGCCGGGGCGGGCGTCGTCGTTCCCGCTCAGAATATGGCGGATGGCTGTGCCTCCGTGTCGGCCGACACCGCGGGCTCCGTGCGCCTGCCGCGCGTCAGCGCCGTGTACGCGACACCGCCCACCAGGCCCGACAGCAGGAAGCTGCAGTCCACCCCGCCAGTCAGGGAGAGCAGCGGACCCTCGTACGAGGGCAGCGAGACGGCGGAGAGGCCCACTGCTGCGCCCAGGGCCCAGGAGGCCGTGGCGGGCAGGTTCCAGCCGGCCGTGTACCAGTAGGCGCCGCCGCGCGAGCGCCGGTTGAAGACTTGGAGGGCCTCCGAGTCGTAGACACCGCGACATCGGACGGAGCCGATCAGGGTGATCACCGCCCACGGGGTGCCGATGGCGGTCAGCAGCAGGACGAACGACGTCATCGCGGATTCGGCGTCCCAGGCGTAGTGCCCGACGAAGACGCACGCCGTGGCGACGCCCGCGACCGCGAAAGTGGCCTGGGGGCGCGAGGCGCGCGGCAGGATCGCATCCAGATCGAGGCCCATGGAGTACAGCATCAGGCCGGCGTTGCCGACCGAACCGGCGGAGGCGGCGAGCAGCAGCGGGATCAGGTACCAGGTGGGGGAGGCCTCGACGAGCGGGCCCGCATAGTCGAGGGCCGCCCGGGAGGCGTACGCCGTGAACGTACCGAAGAGCTGCGGAACGAGCAGACCGATCAGCAGGCCGATCCAGCTTGCGTGCAGCACGCTCCGGGAGGAGTGACGGGCCGGGGAGATGTACCGCGTGTAGTCGCCGAGCAGGGTGATGAACGCGATCGGGCCGCTCAGCCCTGCTGCGACCACGGACAACAGCCAGGTCGGCCAGAAGGATCCGAGCAGATAGCCGCCGGTGCCGGGCAATGCGGCGGTGGTGAAGTGCGGGGCGTACGCGACGATGCCCAGGATCAGCAGCGCGCTCATCGCGACGGCGAGGATGCGGGAGAGACGCAGCAGCATCCGGTACCCGTAGACCGCGCCGATCACGGTGGCGGCGGCGAGCAGGGCATACACGGCCGCGTACGAGAGACCCCCGGTCGACAGCCCGAAGAGGCGATGCATGGCGCCCACCATCGCGTCGCCGCCGATCCAGACGGTCAGCGCTGTGTAGCCGAGGGCGAGCAGCAGGCCGACGATCGAGCCGACCAGGCGGCCGCGCACACCGAACTGGGCACCGGAGGACGTGGAGAGGTTGGTTCCGGTGCGCAGCGAGACCAGGGCGAGCGGTGCCGTCAGCAGGGTGCCGAGCAGGGTGCCCGCGACGATCGAGCTCACCGAGGCCCACCAGTCCAGGCCGAAGGAGACCGGGAGCCAGCCGAAGATGATCACGCCCAGGCACAGATTGGACCCCAGCAGGATCGAGACGAGGTCGCGCGGGGCGCTGGTGCGTTCCGCCTCCGGGATGGTGTCGACTCCGCGCTGTTCTACCGGCATGAGGACGCCCCTGATGTTCGACAGTTTGAGTGCCGCTCTATATGAGCCTAAGTAAGGGCCTCCGTCAATGGTTCCCAGATGGGAAAATCTTGTTTAGAGTGATGTTCAAATTGGAGGTGTACTGACGTGCGACTTACCCCTACCGAGCGAGATCGGCTCCTGCTCTTCGGTGCCGCCGAACTGGCACGGGCGCGCCGGGCGCGTGGACTGAGGCTCAATGTTCCCGAGGCGACCGCGCTCATAGCGGACACCGTCTGCGAGGCGGCCCGGGACGGAAAGCGGCTTGCCGAGGCGATCGAGGCCGCGCGCGGCGTGCTGGGGCCCGACGACGTCCTGCCCGGTGTGGCGGATGTGGTCACCGAGGTGCATGTGGAGGCCGTCTTCGACGACGGATCCCGGCTCGCGGTCGTCTCGAAGCCCATCGGGGGAGGGCTCGGCGACGCCGCACCCGGCGCCGTACTGCCCGCACCGCCGCACGCCGAGCCCGAGCCCGCGCTGCGGCTGACCGTGCACAACACCGCGACCGTCCCGGTCAGCGTCACCTCGCACTTCCACTTCTTCGAGGCCAATCCGCGCCTCGACTTCGACCGGGCCGCGGCGTACGGAATGCGGCTGTGCGTCCCCGCCGGATCGTCGGTCCGCTTCGACCCGGGCGGCGAGACCGAGGTCGGCCTGATGCCGATCGGCGGCGCCCGGATCGCGATCGGCTTCGCCGGCCTGGTCGACGGACCGCTGGACGCGCCCGGAGCGAAGGAAGAGGCCCTGCGGCGCGCGGCGGCCTGCGGCTATCTGGGAGCGGAGGACGCCTGATGGACCCCAACGAATACGCATCGGTCCACGGACCGCGCGCCGGAGACCGGGTCGTTCTCGGCGACTCCGGCCTGG
This sequence comes from Streptomyces sp. NBC_01669, assembly GCF_026339735.1. GTDB lineage: Bacteria > Actinomycetota > Actinomycetes > Streptomycetales > Streptomycetaceae > Streptomyces > Streptomyces yanii. The sequence goes on along the minus strand of NZ_JAPEQG010000001.1, from coordinate 2,971,144 downwards.
TGGTGCGCGTCGAGTCCGATGCGCAGGCGCACGGCGACGAGTTCCTGGCCGGCTTCGGCAAGACCGCGCGCGACGGGCTGCACCTCAAGGCCGCGGCCGTACGCGACACCTGCGACGTCGTCATCAGCAACGTGCTGGTCATCGACGCTGTTCAAGGCATCCGCAAGGTCTCCATCGGCATCCGTGAAGGCAGGATCCACTCCATCGGGCGGGCCGGTAACCCGGACACACTCGACGGCGTGGACGTCGTCGTCGGTACGGGCACCACGATCGTGTCCGGCGAGGGCTTGATCGCGACGGCCGGTGCCGTGGACACCCACGTCCATCTGCTCTCGCCGCGCATCATGGAGGCCTCGCTCGCCTCCGGCGTCACCACCGTCATCGGCCAGGAGTTCGGCCCGGTGTGGGGCGTCGGCGTCAACTCGCCGTGGGCGTTGCGCCACGCCTTCAACGCCTTCGACGCCTGGCCGGTCAACATCGGCTTCCTGGCCCGCGGCTCGTCCTCCGACGACGCGCCCCTGGTGGAGGCGCTCGCCGAGGGCGGTGCATCCGGCTTCAAGGTGCACGAGGACATGGGCGCGCACACCCGTGCGCTCGACACCGCCCTGCGCGTCGCCGAGGAACACGACGTGCAGGTCGCGCTGCACAGCGACGGGCTGAACGAGTGTCTGTCCGTCGAGGACACCCTGCGTGTCCTGGACGGCCGGACGATCCACGCCTTCCACATCGAGGGCTGCGGCGGTGGACACGTACCGAACGTCCTGAAGATGGCGGGTGTGCCGAACGTCATCGGCTCGTCGACCAATCCGACCCTGCCGTTCGGCCGGGACGCGGTGGCCGAGCACTACGGGATGATCGTCTCCGTGCACGACCTCAAGACCGACCTGCCCGGGGACGCCGCCATGGCGCGGGACCGGATCAGGGCCGGGACGATGGGCGCCGAGGACGTGCTGCACGACCTCGGCGCGATCGGCATCACCTCGTCGGACGCGCAGGGGATGGGGCGCGCGGGCGAGACCGTACGCCGCACCTTCGCCATGGCCGGGAAGATGAAGGCCGAGCTGGGCCCGATGGAGGGCGACGGCGCGCACGACGACAACGCCCGGGTGCTGCGCTATATGGCGAAGCTGACGATCAACCCGGCCATCGCGCACGGTCTCGCGCACGAGATCGGTTCGATCGAGGTGGGCAAGCTCGCCGACATCGTGCTGTGGAAGCCGCAGTACTTCGGGGCGAAGCCGCAGATGGTACTGAAGGCGGGCTTCCCGGCGTGGGGCGTGACGGGCGACCCCAACGCAGCGACCGACACCTGTGAACCGCTGGTCCTGGGACCGCTGTTCGGGGGGCACGGCGCGACCCCCGCCGATATCTCGGTGGCCTTCGTGGCGAAGGCCGCGGCCGAGCTGGGCTCCGACCTGATGCCGACGCGACGGCGCAGGGTGGCCGTGCGCGGCACCCGCGGGATCGGCCCGGCGGATCTCCGGCTCAACTCCCGCATCGGGGATGTGGCGGTGGACGGGCGCAGTGGGCTGGTCACGCTGGACGGTGCCCCGATGCGCTCGGAACCCGCCGAATCGGTGTCCCTCAGCCGCCTCTATTTCCTGTAAGAACACACAGCCTTTCAGCACACAGCCTTGAGGAGTCCAACGACATGACCTTCCGTATGCCGCCCGAGTGGGCCCCGCACGAGCGCACCTGGATGGCGTGGCCGGGCCCCAACGTCACGTTCACCGGTGACGACCTTGCCGAGTCCCGCGAGGCGTGGGCCTCGGTGGCCCGGGCCGTACGCCGTTTCGAGCCGGTGACCATGGTCGTCGGGCCGGGCCAGTCGGAGGGCGCCCGCGCCCTCCTCGGCCCGGACATCGACCTGGTCGAGCGCGAGCTGGACGACGCCTGGATGCGCGACATCGGTCCGACCTTCGTCACGGACGGCACCCAACTGGCCGCCGTGGACTGGGTGTTCAACGGCTGGGGCGCACAGGACTGGGCGACCTGGGAACACGACGCGAAGATCGCCCGCCATGTCGCGGATCTCGCGGGGGTCCCCGTGCACAGCTCGTCTCTCGTCAACGAGGGCGGCGGCATCCACGTGGACGGCGAAGGCACCGTCCTCCTCACCGAGACCGTCCAGCTCGGTTCCGAGCGCAACCCGGGCTGGACCAAGGAGGAGGTCGAGGCCGAGATCCACGCCAAGCTCGGCACCACGAAGGCGATCTGGCTGAAGCGCGGCCTGACCGGTGACTACCCGCCCCACGGCTTCGGCACGCTCGGCCATGTCGACATCGTCGCCGCGTTCGCCGGCCCCGGAGTCGTCGTCGTCCACACCCAGCCGGACCCGTCCCACCCCGACCACGAGCTCTGCAAGGAGAACGTGGCCATGCTCAGGGCCCAGACCGACGCTCAGGGGCGTCCCCTGGAGGTCGTCGAGGTCCCTGCCCCGACCGTGGTGCAGGGCGAGGACGGTCACTGGGTCGACTACTCGTACATCAACCACTATGTCTGCAACGGTGGCGTGGTGCTGTGTGGCTTCGACGACCCCCGTGACGAGATCGCGGCAGGCATTTTCCGCCGTCTCCACCCCGAACGGACCGTGACCCTGGTCGACGCACGTACGATCTTTGCCGGTGGTGGAGGCATCCACTGCATCACACAGCAGCAACCTGAGGTCTGATCCATGCCGAGCACCTACCAGCACGCCGGACAGGGTTATGCGATCGAGCGCTTCTACTCGGTGCCGGACGACGCGTGGTACCTGGAGCTCGCCGAGACGGACCCTCCCGGCCGCACCTTCCTCACCGCGATCGTCCCGGACGAGGACCCGGACCGCACGCCCACGGTCTGCTTCGACGAGCAGACCGGGCACCGGGACATTCCGTACGCTGTCATGACCTGGTTCATGGAAGAGACGGCCGAAGAGGTGCGCAGCAGCCGGGGCTGGATGGAGACCGTGCCCGAACTTCTGGGCATGACCAGGCAGTTGCGTCTGCTCCTGCCTGGTCTGACGGTCGAGGACGAGCAGTATCTCCCGCTGCTGGCGATCCTCGCGGAGCTGCTTACCGACGACGATCTCGGCACGGTGCTGTCCGCGGCCTACGACATGGACCCGCGGACGGTCCGGAGCGACGTGGCCGCGATCCGCACACCTCCGCCGGGCGCCGTCGCCGAGTTGCGGGCGCTGCTCGCGTCGGACGGATGGACCCGGGGAGCCGCCCGATGACCCCCGCCCCGCGCCGCCGCAACACCGCCCCGCCCCGCGAGGAGGTGCTGGCCGCCGCCATGGCCACCATCGCCGAGCGTGGGCTCGACGGGCTCACCATGGCCGGGCTCGGCCGTGACGTCTCCATGAGCAGCGGTCATCTCCTCTACTACTTCCGCACCAAGGACGAGCTGCTCCTGCAGACCCTGGAGTGGAGCGAGGGACGGCTCGGCGCCGAGCGGCGGGAGTTGCTGGCCCGGCAGACACCCGTCCGCGAGCGGCTCGACGCGTACGTCGATCTGTACATCCCCGACGGCCACCGCGACCCGCACTGGACGCTCTGGCTGGAGGTCTGGAACCGCTCGCAGAACGCCGACGCCGACGCGCGCGCCCGGCAGGTCGCGATCGAGGGGGCCTGGCACCGGGACCTCGTGGCGCTGCTGGCGGAAGGTGTATCGCGCGGGGAGTTCCGGGCCGTGGACGCGGATCGGTTCGCGACCCGGCTGCGCGCCCTGCTCGACGGGTTCAGCATCCATGTGGCGATCGGCCTGCCGGGCACCGACCGGGGCGGGATCCTCGCTCACGTACGGGAGTTCCTGGACGAGGCGCTCGGCTGAGAGCCTGTCGGGTGACCTCTGATCGCCACCCCGGCGACAGCCGGTTCCGCATCGGCGCGAGCCCGGCCGGCCGCACGCCGACGCCGATCGGGTGCGGCGGACTGCCCGTGCCGAAGCCTCCGTTCCCCCGGCCGTGAACGAAACGCACGTATGTACGCGCGATCGTTGCCCCCTGCACGGTTGTTACGTTCCCGGCCGGTGCGGCACGGTGACGGACCATGGGACGAGAGCAATGGAAGAAGATCTGGGTCGGCTCCGCCGGCAACATGGTCGAATGGTTCGACTGGTTCGTGTACGCGACCTTCGCGGTCTATTTCGCGGACTTGTTCTTCCCCGAAGGCAATGAGACCGCCAATCTCATGAACACCATGGGCATCTTCGCCGTCGGCTTCTTCATGCGGCCGGTCGGCGGCTGGATGCTCGGCCGGATCGGTGACCGCAGAGGGCGCAAGGCCGCGCTGACGCTCACCGTCACCCTCATGTCGGCCTCGGCGATCCTCATCGCCGTCGCGCCGACGTACGCCGTGGCGGGCTACGGCGGCGTCGCCGTCCTGCTCGTGGCCCGGCTTCTCCAGGGCCTCTCCGTCGGCGGCGAGTACGCCGCCAGCGCCACGTACCTCACCGAGGCGTCCGCACCCCGCCGACGCGGCTTCGCCTCCAGCTTCCAGTACGTGTCCATGACCGCCGGGCAGCTCGTCGGCCTCGGTCTCCAGATCGTCCTGCAGCGCACCATGTCCGATGCGGCCCTGCACAGTTGGGGCTGGCGCATCCCGTTCATCGTCGGGGCGCTCGGCGCGGCCGTCGTCTTCTATCTGCGCCGCTCCATGCTGGAGACCGAGGTGTACGCGGAGTCGGGCGCCGCCGACCAGGAGGACCGCGGCACGCTCAGGGCGCTGTGGCAGCACAAGCGCGAGGCGTTCCTGGTGATGGCGCTGACCATGGGCGGGACCGTCGCGTACTACACGTACACGACCTACCTCACCAAGTTCCTCTCGAAGAGCGCGGGCATGGAGAAGTCCACGGCCTCGCTCGTCAGCTTCTGCGCCCTGTTCGTCTTCATGTGCATCCAGCCGCTCGCGGGCATGCTGTCCGACCGGATCGGCCGCCGCCCGCTGCTGATCACGTTCGCGGTCGGCTCGACCTTCCTGACCGTGCCGATCATGACCATGCTGAAGCGTGCGGGCACCTTCTGGCCCGCGTTCGGGCTGGCGCTGCTCGCCCTGGTCGTGGTCACGGGCTACACCTCGATCAACGCCTGCGTGAAGGCCGAGCTCTTCCCGACCGGCATCCGCGCGCTGGGCGTCGCCCTCCCGTACGCCCTCGCCAACGCCCTCTTCGGCGGCACCGCCGAATACGTGGCGCTCTGGTTCAAGAAGGCCGGCATGGAGTCCGGGTTCTACTGGTACGTGGCGGGCTGCGCCGCGGTCTCCCTGGTCGTCTACCTGACGATGCGCGAGACCCGCGACATCGACCTGGGCCGGGTCGGCACGGTGGCTCCCCAGGACGGGCGGACGGAGCCGGCCGGAGCGACGAGCGTCACGCCCGCATCCTGAGACGGCCGACGGCACGGGGGCAGCGCTGTGCGAGACTGCCTCCGTGTCCTCGTTCGTCATGATTATTGGCAACAGGCGCGCCGGTCCGCAGTGACCGTTTCGTACCACCACGTACGGAGCGGCACCGTGCCCCAGACCCGCGCGCAGACCTCTCGCACCCGCGAGGGGTTTTTTCGTTTTCCGGCCCTCACCTCGGCCGGGGCGATGCGCGCGCGGGATGATGGGGGCAAGTGGAGCCCAAGGTTCCGGATCCACTCATCCGACAGGAGTCAGACCAGCATGACCACCAAGGCCAAGCCCACCGACGACAGCTTCCATGTCTTCGACACCACACTGCGCGACGGTGCACAGCGTGAAGGCATCAACCTGACGGTCGCCGACAAGCTGACCATTGCCCGGCACCTGGACGACTTCGGCGTGGGCTTCATCGAGGGCGGCTGGCCCGGCGCCAACCCCCGCGACACGGAGTTCTTCGCCCGGGCCCAGCAGGAGATCGAGTTCAAGAACGCCGAGCTGGTCGCCTTCGGCGCGACCCGCAGGGCCGGAGCCAAGGCGTCGGAGGACCCCCAGGTCAAGGCGCTGCTGGAGTCCGGAGCCTCGGTGATCACACTGGTCGCCAAGTCGCACGACCGGCATGTGGAACTCGCCCTGCGCACCACCCTCGAAGAGAACCTGGAGATGGTCCGCGACACCGTCTCCTACCTGCGCGAACAGGGCCGCCGGGTCTTCGTCGACTGCGAGCACTTCTTCGACGGCTACCGTGCCAACCCCGAGTACGCCAAGGACGTCGTCCGGGCCGCCCACGGGGCCGGCGCCGACGTCGTCATCCTCTGCGACACCAACGGCGGGATGCTCCCCGCCCAGGTCCAGGCCGTCGTCTCCACCGTCCTCGCGGACACCGGCGCCCGGCTCGGCATCCACGCCCAGGACGACACCGGCTGCGCCGTCGCCAACACCCTGGCCGCCGTCGACGCCGGCGCCACGCACGTCCAGTGCACCGCCAACGGGTACGGCGAGCGGGTCGGCAACGCCAACCTCTTCCCCGTCGTCGCCGCCCTGGAACTCAAGTACGGCAAGAGCGTCCTCCCCGAGGGCGCACTCGCCGAGATGACCCGTATCTCGCACGCCATCGCCGAAGTCGTCAACCTCACACCCTCCACCCACCAGCCCTATGTGGGTGTTTCCGCCTTCGCCCACAAGGCCGGACTGCACGCCTCCGCCATCAAGGTCGACCCCGACCTCTACCAGCACATCGATCCGGCGCTCGTCGGCAACACCATGCGGATGCTCGTCTCCGACATGGCGGGCCGCGCCTCCATCGAGCTCAAGGGCAAGGAGCTCGGCATCGACCTCGGGGGCAACCGCGAGCTCGTCGGCCGGGTCGTGGAGCGGGTCAAGGAGCGCGAGCTCAAGGGCTACACGTACGAAGCCGCGGACGCCTCCTTCGAGCTGCTGCTGCGCGCCGAGGCCGAGGGCCGGGTACGCCGCTACTTCCGTACGGAGTCCTGGCGAGCGATCGTCGAGGACCGACCCGACGGCACGCACGCCAACGAGGCGACCGTGAAGCTCTGGGCGAAGGGCGAGCGGATCGTCGCCACCGCCGAGGGCAACGGCCCGGTCAACGCCCTCGACCGGGCGCTGCGCGTCGGCCTGGAGCGGATCTACCCGCAGCTCGCCAAGCTGGAGCTGGTCGACTACAAGGTCCGCATCCTGGAGGGCCGCACCGGCACCGAGTCCACCACCCGCGTGCTGATCACCACGGGCGACGGCACCGGTGACTGGGCGACCGTCGGCGTCGCGGAGAACGTCATCGCCGCGTCCTGGCAGGCGCTGGAGGACGCGTACACCTACGGTCTGCTGCGGGCCGGGGTCGAGCCCACGGAGTAGTTCCCGGGTCCGGGGCGGTCCCACAGGGCTGCACGGCGGTCCGGGGCGGGCCCACGGCATGGTCGCCGTGGGCCCGCCCCGGACCGGTTCGTTCACATACTGGAGATGCCACTTCTGATCGGCCGCTCCGGTGCACGTCCAGATCTGGGCGCGCGCCCCGTTCGCCGTCGACTGGTCGGTGATGTCCAGACACGTGTCCGCCGCTGTGTTGACGACGTCACCCGTCGAGGCGTTGTACCGGCCTGGTCAGGCTGGTACGGGGACGGGTGCGGTGACAAACACCCACGCCGAGCGTGCGCGGTTGCGCACGTTGACCCCGGCGACGACATCGGCGGGTCCAGCGAGGCCGCACCGACGACAACTGAAACGGTCCCGGGTGGGCCGGTTGGCCCGCTCGGTGTGCCCGCAGCGCGGGCAGCGCTGCGATGTGTACGTCGCATCCACCTCAAGGAACGGCACCCCGGCCCGTCGAGCTTTGTAGGCAAGGTGCTGCCCGAGCTGGTGGAACGGCCACGAGGAGAGCGTGCCCCGCTGGTCGCGGCGAAGCCGTACCCGGTCGCGGGATCCCGCGACCGGTGCGTTGCGCGACGGACACGATCTCCTTGCTGATCCTGTGGTTCAGATGGGTGGCATGACGGTGTTCCTTCTTGCTCCGCCGGGCGAGGCGGCGGATGGCCGACCGGGTCTGCTTGACCTGGAGTTCGGTGCGTTTGCGGGCCTGCCACCGGCGGTAGCGGGTCAGACGGCGGCCCTGGTAGTTGGTGCCGTCTGACGTGGTGGCGAGGTTGACAATGCCCCGGTCCACACCGATCCAGTCGACCGGTTCGAACTCTTCGGGCTCAGGGAGGTCGCAGGTGGCGATCAGGAACCACTTCCCGCCCCGCTGTACGAGATCGGACTCGCCCCTGCGGTACTGAGCCAGCGTCTTGAGCTGATCCGCTGCCCCGATGTAGGCGGACTTCGCACACCTTCACTCCCACCCGCGACGCCGACGCACACCCGTTCGTTTTCCCTGCTCTGCCGGGGCGCCACGGGAGCTCCGCACCCGGCGGGAAGCCGCCGTGACGCTGCGCACCACCACGTGATGCGATTCCTTCCGGGTGTGAACGGCTGCGTCTCCTCGCAAGAATCAGGGGTAACTGCTGCCACGGGCACACGTCAAGGGGGCGCGTGTTCAAAACTTGAAGACACAACACGTCGCGCCTGCTTGGGAGATGGGTCCGGACCAATCTCGGTGTGAAGTATTGACGGCACTGTTCCAGCGCGGTTAACTCACGCCGCAACGCCGGTACCGGTTCCGGAACCGGTTGCGGTACCGGTTTCAGCTCCCTGTCATGCCTTGCCCTGGAGGTCCCCGATGCGAGTCACCATCGCCGATGTCGCCCGCGAGGCCGGCGTCAGCAAGACGACCGTGTCCCGGGTCATCAACACCAAGGGCGAAGTGGACGGTTCCACGGCCGCCCGCGTTCGTGAAGTGATCGCACAGCTGGGTTACGTACCCAGCTCGGGCGCCGTCGGACTGGCCCGCGGCAGCAGCCGTACAGTCGGCATGCTGGTGCCCTCGCTCACCTGGCCGTGGATGGGCGAAGTGCTCCAGGGTGTGGTCGACACCGTCGAAGCGGCCGACTACGGGCTGCTGCTTTTCACCTGCAACCGGGGTGCGGAATCGGTGGAGCGCTTCACCAGTCAGGTGTCGGCGCGCGCCTTCGACGGACTCGTCGTCGTCGAACCCGAGAACACCCTCGATCACCTCACCGCACTGCACCGCGGTGGTCTGCCGATCGTGCTGATCGACGACCGCGGCCACCACCCCGAGTTCCCCTCCGTCGTGACCACCAATCGTGAAGGAGGCGCGTCCGCTGCCCGCCATCTGCTGGCCGCAGGACGCACCAGGCCCCTGGTCCTCACGGGCCCCCAGCAATTCGGCTGTGTACGCGACCGGCTGGACGGATTCCGTACGGTTCTGCCCACCGATCTCGTCGTCCAGGGGGACTTCACCGAACGGTGCGGCCGCCAGGTCGTGGAGCAACTCCTGGCCGACGGCGTGGAGTTCGACTCGGTCTTCGCGCACAACGACATCAGTGCGGCAGGCGTGCTGCGGGCGTTGCGCGCGGCCGGACGGTCCGTGCCCGACGACATCGCGGTGGTCGGCTTCGACGACATCCCGATGGCCGAGCACACCGAACCGCCACTGACCACCGTGCGCCAGCCCACTCGGCAGATGGGTGAGGCGGCGGCGCGGTTGCTGCTCTCCCATCTGGGTGGCACGGCCGTTCCGGACGAACCGGTCGTGCTCCCCACCGAACTGGTCGTGCGCCACTCGGCGCCGTAGCGGTCCGGCCGGGATCCCTTTCCGGCCGCCCGCACCCCCCTCCCGCCTCCGCGCCTCCCCGCGCACCGCATCACCCAGCGCCACGGCACCTCCGCGCACCGCATCACTCCGCACCGCCCGTACCCGCGGCGTGCCGAGCGCTGCCCACCCGCCGTTTCCCGGATCTCCCAGACCCGCAGTCCCTTCTGGAGTCGCCATGTCCGTACGCCGTCGTCACACGCTGAGAGCGCTCTCACTCGCCACCGTCGCGGTCGCTCTCGCCGCCGGTTGCTCGTCCGCCAACTCGGGTGCCAACAAAGGGGGTGGCGCCGCCTCCGGCGTGCTGACCCTGGGTAAGCCGGATGGGCCGCAGACCAACAACAGCAACCCGTTCCTGAACACCTCGGCGGGTGCCACGCTCGGCTACCGCTACATGATCTACGAGCCGCTGGCGATGACGAACCAGATCAAGCCCGCGGACAAGGCGGAGCCGTGGCTGGCGACCGACTGGAAGTGGGAGTCCAATTTCACCAAGGTCACCTTCAGTATCGACCCCAAGGCGAAGTGGGCCGACGGCAAGCCGCTGACCGCCGATGACGTCGCGTACACGTTCAACCTGCTGAAGACGCACTCGGCGCTCAACTGGAACGGCATCCCCTTCGACGGGGTGGCTGTCGAGGGCAAGAAGGTCGTCCTGACCTTCAAGAACTCCCAGTACGTCAACCAGAACAAGATCATCCAGACCTTCATCGTTCCCAAGCACATCTGGGAAGGCGTCAAGGACCCGGAGACCTGGCCCAACCGGAACCCGATCGGCTCCGGCCCGTACAAGCTCAAGACGTTCACCCCGCAGACCACCACGCTGACCGCGACGCCCACGTACTGGAAGGGCGCGACGAAGGTCAAGGAGCTGCGGTACACCGCGTACAACGACAACAGCGCGGCGACCACGGCGCTGGCGAGCGGCAAGGTCGAGTGGTCGTTCGTCTTCATGCCGAACTACAAGCAGCTGTACGTCGCCAAGGACCCCAAGAACCACAAGCTGTGGTTCCCGTCGGGCCTCGGCATCCACGGACTGTGGTTCAACACCGCCCGCAAGCCGTTCGACAACCCGGCGCTGCGCAAGGCCATGGCGATGGTCGTCGACCGCAAGGCGATCTACACCCAGGCCGAGGCGACGCTCTACCCGGAGATCACCAACCCCACCGGCATCCCGCTGCCCGCCGGTGACTCGTTCCTGGCGCCCGAGTACAAGAGCGCCACGACCGCACCCGATGTGGCCGGTGCCAAGAAGGTCCTCGACGACGCCGGGTTCAAGCTTTCCGGCGGGGTGCTGAAGGACCCGAGCGGCAAGCCGGTCAAGCTCACCTTCACCGACCCGGCCGGCTGGAACGACTACATCACCGGGCTCTCGATCATCAAGGACAACATCAAGCAGCTCGGTATCGAGGCGAAGGTCAAGACGCAGACCGCCGAGGCCTGGGGCGCGGACGTCGCCAACGGCAACTTCGACGCCACCCTGCACTGGACCAACAGCGGTGCCACCCCGTACGACATGTACCAGAACATCATGGACGGCGCGATCCTCCAGCCCATCGGCAAGGCCTCTCAGACGGGCAACTTCGGCCGCTTCAAGAGCCCCGAGGCGACCCAGGCGCTCAAGGACTTCGCCAACGCGACCGATGAGGCCACCCGTACCGAGGCCATGAACAAGCTCCAGAAGATCATGGTCGAACAGGCGCCGATGATCCCGACGGCCGCCGCGCCCATCGGAGCCGAGTACTCCACGAAGAACTGGGTGGGCTGGCCCACCGAGGCCGACCCGTACGCCCCGCCGCAGCACACCCAGCCCTCCGCGCTGCAGATCGTGCTGAAGCTCAAGCCCTCCAAGTAGTACGGGGAAACGGACCGGCCATGACCACCACCACCGATCAGACCGACGACATCGTGCTCGAAGCACGCGGAGTCACCAAGCACTTCCCCGTCCGCCGCACCGGCCGCGATCTCGTCGCACGCCATCGCCGCACCGTTCACGCCGTCGACGATGTCTCGCTGCAACTGCGGCGCTCCACCGTCACGGCCCTGGTGGGGGAGTCGGGCTCCGGGAAATCCACCGTCGCCCGGCTGCTCTCCCAGCTGTATCCGCTCACCGACGGTGAGATCCAGCTGGAGGGCAAGGCGGTGAAGGCAGGCCGTGGCCGGTCCTTCCGCAGTTACGTCCGACAGGTCCAGCTGATCTTCCAGGACCCGTTCGCCTCGCTCAACCCGGTGCACACCGTGCGCTACCACCTCACCCGGTCGCTGAGGATCCACGGGCGGGAGGCGACCGGGGCCGAACTCGCCGCGCTGTTGGAGCGGGTGCAGCTGACACCCGCCGCGCAGTACCTGGACAAGTTCCCGCACGAGCTCTCCGGCGGCCAGCGGCAGCGCGTCGCCATCGCCCGCGCGCTCGGCGCCGACCCGAAGGTCCTCCTCGCCGACGAGCCCGTCTCGATGCTCGACGTCTCCATCCGGCTCGGCGTCCTCAACCTCCTGCGCGACCTCAAGGAACGCCTCCATCTGGCGATCCTCTACATCACCCACGACATCGCGTCCGCCCGGTACTTCGCGGACACCACGCTCGTGATGTACGCGGGCCGGATCGTCGAGGGCGGCGACAGCGAGACCGTCACCCAACGCCCCGCCCACCCCTATACGCAGCTGCTCATCGCTTCGGCACCCGACCCGGACCGGGTGGTCGCCGAGGAGGAGCAGGAGGAGACCGGAAGCGGCGAACCCCCGTCGCTCATCGCGCCGCCCGCCGGCTGCCGCTTCCACCCGCGCTGCCCCAAGGCGATGGAGCGCTGCCGCACCGAACTGCCGCCGCGCTTCGACCTGGCGGACGGCCAGTGGGCCGCCTGCTGGCTGTACGCGGACGGCGCGGACACCACGGACACCGTCGGCGACCACGAGAAGGAGGCTGCGAAGTGAAGTACCTGCTGCAACGGCTCGCCTTCTACCTGGTCACCGCGTGGGCCGCGATCACCATCAACTTCCTGATTCCGCGCATGATGCCGGGTGACCCGGTCCAGGCGCTCATGGCCCGCTTCCAGGGCCAGTTGGACACCAGCGCCATCGCCTCGCTCAAGGCGCTCTTCGGACTCGACAAGCAGCAGTCGCTCTGGCAGCAGTACACCGACTACTGGTCGCATCTGCTCGACGGCGACCTCGGGCTGTCCTTCACCTTCTTCCCGACGCCGGTCAGCGAGGTGATCGCCCAGTCGCTGCCGTGGACGCTCGCGCTCGTCGGTGTCACCACCCTGATCAGCTTCGTGCTCGGTACCGGCATAGGCGTCTTCACCGGCTGGCGGCGCGGCTCCTGGATGGACAGCCTGCTGCCCGTCACCACCTTCATCTCCGCCATCCCGTACTTCTGGCTGGGGCTGATCGCCATCGCGCTGTTCGCCGTGAAGTGGCCGCTGTTCCCGGCCGCGGGCGGTTACGACAGCGCCCTGGTGCCCGCCTTCGACTGGCCGTTCATCTCCAGCGCGCTGTATCACGCGGCGCTGCCGGGGCTCACGATCGTGCTCAGCGCGGTGGCCGGCTGGATCCTCGGCATGCGGAACATGATGGTGACGGTGTCCAGCGAGGACTACGTCATGGTGGCCCAGGCCAAGGGGCTCTCCGAGCGCCGGGTGATGTTCGGATACGCGGCACGCAACGCGATCCTGCCCAACATCTCCGGCTTCGCGCTCTCCCTCGGCTTCATCGTCGGCGGCACGCTGCTGGTGGAGATGGTCTTCTCCTACCCGGGCATCGGCTACCAGCTCTTCCAGGGCGTGGGCGCCAAGGACTACCCGCTGATGCAGGGCGTCTTCCTGATCATCACGCTCTCCGTCCTCGCGGCGAACCTCCTCGCCGACGTGATCTACATGGTCCTCGACCCCCGTACCCGAAGGGAGGCCTAGGAACATGGCTGTCACCGCCGCCGAGGTCGCCGTACTCGACACGACCGAGACCCCGGCACCGAGTAAGCGCAGATTCCGGTTCCTGCGCGGCCGCAAGACCGTCGTCGGGCTCGGCATCCTGCTCTTCTTCGTCCTGATCGCCGTCGTCGGGCCGTGGATCGCCCCGTACGACCCCGACGCCATGAGCAACGAACTGCTCCAACCGCCTTCCGGAGCACACTGGTTCGGCACCACGCAGACCGGTCAGGACGTCCTCTCGCAGATCCTCGTCGGCACCCGCGGCGTTCTGGTCGTCGGCTTCGTCGCCGGGATCTTCGCGACCATCCTGTCCGTACTGATCGGAGTCAGTGCCGGCTTCCTCGGGGGCACGGCCGACGAACTGCTCTCGGTGCTGTCCAACGTCTTCCTGGTCATCCCGGGACTGCCGCTGATCATCATCATCGCCAGCTTCGTCTCCGACACGGGCGACCTCCTGATCGCCACCGTCATCGCCTTTACCTCGTGGGCCTGGGGGGCGCGCGTCCTGCGCGCGCAGACGCTGTCGCTGCGCCGCCGGGACTACGTCGAAGCGGCCCGCGCCACCGGCGAGTCCACCTGGCGGATCATCCTCTTCGAGGTCCTGCCGAACCTGACGGCCGTCATCGCCTCCGGCTTCGTGGGCACGGTGATCTTCGCGATCCTCTCCGAGATCACCCTCGCCTTCATCGGCGTCGCCGACATCTCCAACTGGAACTGGGGGACCGTCCTGTTCTGGGCGCAGTCCAACCAGGCGCTGGCCCAGGGCGCATGGTGGTGGTTCGTCCCGGCCGGGCTCTGCATCGCCCTGCTCGGCATGTCCCTCGCCCTGATCAACTTCGGCATCGACGAGTTCGTCAACCCACGGCTGCGTACGGAGACGGGGGCGTCTCGGAAGGTCCGGATGCGGGTCGGCTTCACCCCCGTGGCACGCACCGGCACCACGGAGAAGGAGACCCGCTCATGAGCGAGCCCGTCCTCACCATCAGCGGCCTGAACGTGGACTACGGGACCGGGGACGCCGCCGTGCACGCGCTGCGCGACATCGACCTCACCCTGCACCGCGGCGAAGTCCTCGGCCTGGCGGGCGAGTCGGGCTCCGGCAAGTCCACCCTGGCGTACGCCGTCACCCGGCTTCTGTCCCCGCCCGGAGTGATCACCGGCGGCGAGGTCCACTACCACCAGCGCGACGGCGAAGCGCTCGACCTGCTGACCCTGACCGCCCCCGAGCTGCGTGCCTTCCGCTGGCAGGAGCTGTCGATCGTCTTCCAGGGCGCGATGAACTCCCTGAACCCGGTGCACACGGTCCACAGCCAGCTCACCGACGTGCTCAAGGCGCACCGCCCGGAGATGAAGCGGGCCGAACGCACCGCACGCGCGGTGGAGCTCCTGTCCCTGGTCGGCATCTCGGCGGACCGGCTCTCCGCCTACCCGCACCAGCTCTCCGGCGGCATGCGGCAACGCGTGATGATCGCGATGGCGCTCGCGCTGGAGCCCGAGATCGTCATCATGGACGAGCCCACGACGGCCCTGGACGTCGTCATGCAGCGCCAGATCCTGCGCCAACTGGTCAAGCTCCGCGAGGAGCTGGGCTTCTCCGTCGTCTTCATCACCCACGACATCTCGCTGCTGATCGAGTTCTCGGACCGGATCGCGATCATGTACGGCGGCCGGATCGTCGAGGAGGCCGGTGCCTCCGACATCTACCGCGACCCCTGCCACCCCTACAGCGACGGACTGCTGCACTCCTTCCCGGCGCTGCACGGCCCCCGCCGCGAACTCACCGGCATCCCCGGCTCGCCCCCGCATCTGTCCGCGATGCCGGACGGCTGCGCCTTCCACCCCCGCTGCGGCAAGGCGCTCGACCCGTGCGCCACCCAGGTGCCGGTCCTGGCCCGACCGGACGGGGACGGCTCCCGCACGGTGGCCTGCTGGCTCCATCAGCCCACGCCGGCCACCGCCGCCCCCCGCTCGTAGCGACCCCACGCACACCACAGGAGAACCATGAACCTCGTCATCCCCCGGGGATACGCTCGCGAGATTGCCGCCGAGCCCGTCCACGGTCTGCCCGCCGACTTCCGCTGGGGCGTTGCCACCGCCGCCTACCAGATCGAGGGAGCGGCCGCCGAGGACGGCAGAACCCCGTCGATCTGGGACACGTACTGCAGGGTGCCGGGCATGGTCGTCCGCGGTGAGAACGGCGATGTGGCCTGCGACCACTACCACCGGATGCCCGAGGACGTGCAGCTGATCGCGGACCTGGGCGTCGACACGTACCGCTTCTCGCTCGCCTGGCCGCGCATCCAGCCCGGCGGCCGCGGTCCGGCCAACGCAAAGGGACTCGACTTCTACAAGCGCCTGGTCGACGAGCTGGAATCGAAGGGCATCACTCCCTGGATCACGCTCTATCACTGGGACCTGCCCCAGGAGCTGGAGGACGCGGGCGGCTGGCCGGCCCGGGACACCGCCTACCGCTTCGCCGAGTATTCCGCCCTCGCCTACGACGCGCTCGGCGACCGGGTCAGGCACTGGACCACGCTGAACGAGCCCTGGTGCTCCGCGATGCTCGGATACGCGTACGGAAGCCAGGCCCCCGGCCGTACGAACTTCGGCGAGGCGATCCACGCCGTCCACCACCTCCTCCTCGGCCACGGGCTCGCCTCCCAGTACATCCGCGAGACCGCCGCCGCCCGGGGCAACGAGCTCGAACTGGGCATCACGCTCAACCTCGGCACCGCCACACCCGAGACCGACAGCCACGAGGACGCCGAGGCCTGCCGCCGCGCAGACGGGCTCGGTCGTCGCCTTTACCTGGACCCGCTGGTCAAGGGCGCCTACCCCGAGGACGTCGTCGCCGACCTCGCTCTGCGCGGCGTCGGACTCCCTGTCCAGGAAGGCGACCTGGAGATCATCTCCACCCCGATCGACATCCTCGGCGTCAACTTCTACCGCGGCACACTCTTCTCCGGCGTCATGGAGGACGGCTCCCCGCTGGACGCCGACGGCCTGCCCGTCACCCGCGGCGTGGAGCGCGATCTGCCGCGTACGGCCATGGACTGGGAGATCACCCCGACTGCCCTCACCGACCTGCTGGTGGGGCTGGAGAAGGACTACGGCATCCCGACCGTCATCACCGAGAACGGCGCCGCCTTCGACGACACCGTCTCCGAGGACGGCCGGATCCACGACGCCGACCGCACCACCTACCTCGCCGACCACATCGCCGCCGTGGCCGCCGCCCGCGCCGAAGGAGCCGATGTCCGGGGCTACTTCGCCTGGTCGCTGATGGACAACTTCGAGTGGTCCTACGGCTACGACAAGCGGTTCGGCATCGTCCGCGTCGACTACGACACGCAGGAGCGGACGCTCAAGGACAGCGCCGAGTGGTACCGCGACACCATCCGTCTCACCCGGGACGCATAAGCCCCACCGCACCGCTGCGACAGAAGATTCGTGTCCGAAGGAGCCGCAATGCCATCACGCACCCGCCGGCACAGCCGGTACCGGGCCAGACCGACGACAGCGGCGCTCGCCGCCGTCACCGTCCTGGCCGGCCTGCTCGCCGGAGCCGTCCCGAGCGCCACCGCGGCGACCGCGGACGACCCGGCACCTGTCCTCGTCGACCGCTTCGAGGGCGAGGTCCCGTTCGCCAACCAGCCCGCCGACGGCATCTTCACCTGGGGCGGCGACTCCGACGACCCGCCCACCCTGGCCCTCAAGGACCGCGCCGACGCCCCCGAGGGCGCCAAGGTCCTCGAAGGCACGTACAACATCAGCGGTTACGGCGGACTCAGCCACGACTTCGCCGCCGACCAGCCCGCCCACGACTGGTCGGCCCACAAGGGCATCCGCTTCTGGTGGTACGGGCAGAACACCGCGCCGCTGCCGCCCGGTTCGGGCAAGAGGATCAACTTCGAGATCAAGGACGGCGGCGCCAACGGCGAGGCGTCCGAGCTGTGGACCACGTCGTTCACCGACGACTGGGAGGGCTGGCACCAGGTCGAGATCCCGTTCACCGACTTCGTGTACCGCACCGACTACCAGCCCGTCGGCGGCATCGACCAGGTCCTCGGCCTGGACCGGATGTGGGGCTACGCCGTCACACTGCCGACCGGCGCCCCCGGCTCGTTCGCCATGGACGAGGTGGAGCTGTACGGGAAGGCCGACGCCGCACTGAAGGTGAGCGTGATCACGGACGCGGCGGTCCACACGGTGAAGGAGGGCGGCACTGCTGACATCGATGTCTCGGTAGCCACCACCGGCTCCGTACCGATCGAGGAACCCGTCACCGTCGCGTACGAGACGAAGGGCGGCAGCGCCGAGGCCGGCACCGACTACACGCCGGTCAGCGGCACGTACACCCTCCCGGCCGGCACCGCGTCCGGGACCTCGCACCGGATCTCGGTCGCCACCAGGAAGGACGGCGCCGCGGAGTCCGCTGAAACGATCCCGCTCGAACTCACCGTGACCGGCGCCAAGCCGCCGAAGGAGAACCCGCAGGTCGTCATCGACGCCCACGGCCTCCCGTACCTCGACCCGAAGCTTCCGGTGAAGAAGCGCGTCGCCGACCTCCTCGCCCGGATGTCGCCCGCCGAGAAGGCCGGCCAGATGACCCAGGCCGAGCGCAACGCGCTGAAGTCGCAGGGGGACATCGCCACGTACGACCTCGGCTCGCTGCTCTCCGGCGGCGGCTCCGTCCCCACGCCGAACACGCCCGGGGCCTGGGCGAAGATGGTCGACTCCTACCAACTCCGGGCGCAGGCGACCCGTTTCCAGATCCCGCTGATCTACGGCGTGGACGCGGTGCACGGGCACAACAACGTCATCGGCTCGACGATCATGCCGCACAACATCGGCATCGGCGCCGGCCGCGACCCGAAGCTCGCCGAGGCGACCGGCGCGGTCACCGCGAGCGAGGTCCGCGCGACCGGCATCCCGTGGGACTTCGCGCCCTGCCTCTGCGTGACCCGCGACGAGCGCTGGGGCCGTTCCTACGAGTCGTACGGTGAGGACCCGGCACTCGTCGAGTCCATGGAGACGGTCATCCAGGGCATGCAGGGCAGCGCGTCCGGCAAGGACCTGAACCGCAACGACAAGGTCCTGGCCACCGCCAAGCACTACGTCGGCGACGGCGGTACGGAATTCGGGTCGTCCACCACCGGTTCGTACACCATCGACCAGGGCGTCACGAAGGTCACCCGGCAGGAGCTCGAAGCGGTCCACCTCGCCCCGTTCGACGAGGCGGTCAAGCGCGGTGTCGGCACGGTCATGCCGTCGTACTCCTCGCTGGACATCCTCGGCGACGACGAGGGCCCGGTGAAGATGCACGCCAACGCCGAGATGATCAACGGCGTGCTCAAGGACCGGATGGGCTTCAAGGGCTTCGTCATCAGCGACTGGCAGGCCATCGACCAGATCCCCGGCGACTACGCGAGCGACGTCCGTACGTCGATCAACGCCGGACTCGACATGATCATGGTTCCGACGGCGTACCAGGACTTCACCAAGACGCTTCAGGACGAGGTCACCGCGGGCCGGATCAGCCGGGCCCGGATCGACGACGCGGTGACCCGCATCCTGACCCAGAAGTTCCAGCTCGGTCTCTTCGAGAAGCCGTACGCGGACACCACGAACATCGGCCAGGTCGGCTCGGCGGCCCATCGTGCGGTGGCCCGTGAGGCGGTGGCCAAGTCGCAGGTCCTGCTGAAGAACGACGGTGCGGTGCTGCCGCTCAAGGCCTCCCAGAAGGTGTACGTCGCCGGATCCAACGCCGACGACATCGGCAACCAGGCCGGCGGCTGGACCGTCAGCTGGCAGGGTTCGTCCGGAAAGATCACCACGGGTACGACGATCCTGGACGGCATCAAGAAGGACGCAGCCTCGGCCACGTACTCCAAGGACGCCTCCGCCTCCACGGACGGCTACGACGTCGGTGTCGTGGTCGTCGGCGAGACCCCGTACGCCGAAGGCATCGGCGACGTCGGCAACGGCAACGACCTGGAGCTCACCGCCGCCGACAAGGCCGCGATCGACAAGGTCTGCGCCGCGATGAAGTGCGCGGTCCTGGTCGTGTCCGGCCGCCCGCAGCTCATCGGCGACCGGCTCGGCGACATCGACGCACTCGTCGCGTCGTGGCTGCCCGGCACCGAGGGCGACGGGGTGGCGGACGTGCTGTACGGGAAGCGCGCCTTCACCGGACAGCTGCCCGTCACCTGGCCGAAGTCCGAGTCGCAGCTGCCGATCAACGTCGGCGACGCGACGTACGACCCGCAGTTCCCGTACGGCTGGGGACTGACCACGCTGAAGAAGGCTCCGACCGGCGGCGAACCGACTCTCACCGCGCTCACGGTCGCCGCGCAGGTCGCGGAGAAGGCCGGGCTGGACAGGACCGCGGCGGGGAAGGCGATCGTCGACCAGGCCAGGCTGCTGGTGCAGCAGAGGACCGGCGGGAAGCCGACCGCGGCGGTGTCCAAGCCGTTCGCCGACGCGGACCACCTGCTGCTCACCGGCGATCTGACCGGGGCGCTGGCCAAGCTGAAGGCGGCGTACCGGGCCGCCTGAGGCGCACAGGAGTTGTGGGCGGGCCTTTCAGGGTCACAGAGACTCTGAAAGGCCCGCCCATGCCCGTGGACTCACGCCGGTGCCCGGGGGTCAGGACTCCGCCCCGCACGGTCAGTTCTCGGCCTCTGCCTTCAGGTTGTGGAGCCAGGCGTCCAGTGAGGCATCCAACGCGGCCTGGAGTGCGGGGACATCGGCCTCGACAGGCGCTCCGGCCCAGGACTCCTCGGTGTGGACGTGCACGCCGTCCCGGCGCGGGGTGAAGGTCCACACGTGGACCGCGGTGATGCCCTGTGCCGGCCCGCCCCACGCGATACGGCGTTGCGGCGAGACCTGCTTGACGGTGGAGTTGATGTCGCTCAGGCCGTGCACCGACCAGCGGAAGACGGAGCCGGCCCGCAGCGGACCGGGGGTCAGCTTGACCGCCTCGGTGACATCGGGCTGCCAGGTCGGCCAGGCCTCGACGTCGGTCTGGATCTTCCAGATCGTGTTCAGCGGCGCGTGGATGACGATGTCGTCACGGGTGATGACCGGGGCCCGGTGGTCGATCTCCACGGGGAGGTGGGAGCCGCCCGACATGCCGATCGTGAATGCGACGGGCAGGGCAACGGCCTTGGCGAGAAGGGAGACGAGCATGGTGGTACTCCTTGTGCGCGGTGAGGAGGCGGGTGGTCGGGTGGTGGCGGACAGGGGTTACGGGACGAGGACGACCTTCCCGGCGACCGTGCCCGACTCGGCCAGGCGCAGCGCTTCGCCGGCGCGGGCCAGGGGGAGTTCGGCGGCGACCCGGGCGGTGATCTCGCCGCGCTGCAGAGCCGTGAACACCTGGGTGAGGTCGGTGCGCAGCCGGGACCGGAAGCGGTTCTTGGAGAAGGCGCGGCCGGCCCAGACGTTGAAGAAATATGCGCGGCGGCCGTTGGGCAGCCAGTTCCACAGCCACACCTGGCCCAGGAGCTTGAGTACGGGCCACTGCCCCGATCCCTCGTCGTCGCGGGTGGCGGCGCTGCCGTAGGAGACGAGGGTGCCGCCGGGGGCGAGCAGTTGCCAGGAGTCGATGACGCTGCGGCCGCCGACGTGGTCGAACACGGTGTCCACTCCTTCGGGGGTGAGTTCCCGGACACGAGCAGGGACATTGCCGCCCCGGTAGTCGACGGGGGACACGCCGAGAGCGCGCAGCGCGGCGTGGTGGCGGGCGGAGGCGGTGCCGATGACCCGGACGCCGGCGCCGAGCGCCAGCTGGATGAGTATCGATCCGACTCCGCCGTTGGCCCCGTGGACGAGGACGGTCTGGCCGGCGCGTACGCGCGCCTTGCGGTGCAGCATCTGCCAGGCGGTGATGCCGTTGACGACCGCGGTCTCGGCCTCCGCAGCGCCCAGACCGGCAGGCACCTCGACCACGTCGGCGGCGTCGAGCACCACGTGGCTGGCCCAGCTGCCGGTCTTGGTCAGGGCGGCCACCTGCTTGCCGAGCAGGTCCGGGCCGACGCTTTCGCCGACGGCGAGCACGCTGCCGACCAGGTCGTATCCGGGGACGAAGGGGAACGGCGGCTGGTCGTAGTACCGGCCGCGGCGCATCTGCTGCTCGGCGAAGGACACTCCGGTCGCCTCCATGCCGATCAGGACCTGTCCCGCGGCCGGGGTGGGTACCGGCTGCCCGTAGCGGATCTCCAGCCCCTCCGGCTCGACCTTGCCGGGCAGGACGACCTCGACGCGCTCGACAGTGCTCATCACGACCTCCATTGCGCTTTAAGTTCTCGCTACTGTTAGGGGCTGTAACTAGAGTGAGTACTTCTCCTATCTGTGTCAAGCGTGTGGTTCGTTCGATCGTGATGAGGTGTGCCGCAAGTGATAGCTTCTAACCAGGCGAGTGATGCGGTGACGAGAAGGAAGTGAGAGGTGGCGCCCATGACCGGGAGTACGGCGACCCCCCGAGAGCGGTATCGGCTGCAGGTGCGCGCGGAGGTCAAGGAGCGGGCCTGGGAGCAGATCGCCGGCGTGGGCGCGTCAGCGCTCTCCCTGAACGCGATCGCCAAGCAGATGGGCATGAGCGGACCGGCTCTGTACCGGTACTTCGCCGGCCGGGACGAGCTGATCACCGAACTCATCAAGGACGCGTACCGCAGCCTCGCCGACACGTTCCGAGGTGCCGCCGACCTCGACCTCTCCGGCCTGGCACAGGTACTGCGCCGCTGGGCCCTGGAGGACCCACACCGCTACTTCCTCATCTACGGCACCCCGGTGCCCGGTTACGAGGCACCGCAGGACGTCACCGCGATCGCGTCGGAGATCATGTCGACGCTGCTCGACGCCTGTATCGCTGCCGGCCCGGAGGAACCCCCGACAGGCGAGCAAGCCGCCCTGGACGCGTATTTGGAGGGCCACCGCGCCTGGGCCGCCGGCCACCCGACCGCTCGACCCGCGACCCTGCGCCGCGCCCTGGCCTTCTGGAGTCGCCTCCATGGCCTGCTCTCCCTGGAGCTGGCCGGCCACTTCGCCGGAATGGACCTGGACCCGGAGTTGCTCTTCGAGGCCGAGGCGGGCACTCTGTTCCCCCGCTGAACGGTCCTGGGCCCTGTCGATACGAGGTGGCGGACGACCGCACGATCGTTGCGGCGGGGGGATTCGCGAGGGCCGCGGCCGACGCTCGCGCCCGTGTGCCCTTTGCCCGTGTGCCCTTTGGGAGTTCAGCGGAAACCAGGCCCATCCGGGCGGGCGGAGCAATTGTCGCCCACCTGGGTTAGCTTCGATATATGCGGAACAGGCTGTTCCTCACCCTGCTGGCCGGCCTGCTGCTGATTCTGTCGGCAGCCGTGCCGGCCATGGCCCTGACCGCGCAGAACGCCACGACGATCAACGACGTGGCCCAGGCCCTCCGTCAGGGACCGGTGTACGTCGATCCGGCAGCGGCGGACCAGCTGTCCGCCGGCCAGGCCGACGCCCTGGCCAAGAAGATCAAGGACGCCGACAAGCCGGTCTTCGTGGCGGTGCTGCCGCGAACCTCCGCGTTCCCCGAGGCCACGGTGTTGCGGACGCTGCGCAACGACACCGGGATCACCGGCGTCTACGGAATCCGCCTCGGCGACACGTTCAAGCTGGGCGCGGACCGGTCGGTCATGTCCGTCGCGGCCCGCCAGAATCTCTCCGCGGCGCTGCAGGCCCCCGGCACGAATGCCGACGCCGCGACCCAGCTCACCGCCTTCGTCGACCAGGCCGTCGCCCAGGCGCGCGGCCACGCCCCCGCCTCCTGGAGCGGTGGTTCGACCGGGACGGGCTCCGGCGTGACGGCACTGATCGCCGTCGGCGCGATCGCCGTGATCGGCGGCGGGGCCGCGTACACGATCGTCCGCCGCAACCGCCGCCGCAAGGCTGAGGAGGAGCGGGCGGCGCTCGACAAGCTCCGGGTCGTCGTGGACGAGGACATCACCGCATACGGCGAGACCCTCGACCGCCTCGACTTCCACCCGGCGGAGGCGGGCGCCGACGACGCGATGCGCGCGGACTACGAGCGGGCACTCGACTCGTACGAGAGCGCCAAGTCGGCCATGGAGAAGGCCCAGCACCCCTCCGACGTGCGCGGGGTCACCCGGGCTCTGGAGGACGGCCGCTTCTCCCTGGCCGTCCTGGAGGCCCGGCGCACCGGCCGCCCTCTCCCGGACCGACGCCCCCCGTGCTTCTTCGACCCGCGCCACGGCCCTTCGGTGGCCGACGCGATGTGGACCCCGTCCGGCGGCACGCCCCGTGAGGTCCCGGTCTGCGGCGCGGACGAGATCCGGCTGCGCGACGGTGAGGACCCGCTGAGCCGCACGGTCGACACCGGCGACGGCCGCCGCCGCCCGTACTGGGAGGCGGGCCCGGCATACGGCCCCTGGGCAGGCGGCTACTTCGGCGGCGGCATCCTTCCCGGCCTGCTGGTCGGCACCCTGCTCGGCTCGATGCTCTCGTCCCCGGCCTACGCGGCGGACTACGGCGGCGGCGACTATGCGGGCGGCGACTACTCCGGCTCCGACTTCGACGCGTCCGATTTCGGCGGTGGGGGAGACGACGGAGGGTTCGGTGGGGGTGGTGATTTCGGCGGTGGCGGCGATTTCGGTGGCGGCGGCTTCTGAGAGTCACTGCCGCGCACCGGCCGGCTCCGTCGGCCACCGCGCAGCAGAGGGCGCCCGCACTGCCGCTGTGCCGCGGTTGCGGGCGCCCTTGCATTCGCTGGAGTCAGCGTCCTGCCCGAGCCGGGCCTTCGGGGCTCAGGGGCAGCGCGTCAGCGGGGGAGCCGTTGCTACAGGTTCTGGTCGATCTGCATCTCCCGGACCCTGTCGTCACTGTGCGTCTTGTCATTCTTGATGGTGTACGTCGTCGCCGGGCCGGTGCCGCTGACCTTGGTGATCTCGCCCTGGCACTTCTTGTTGTTCTCGTCCCGGTACTCCACGCGCTGACCCTCGTTGTGCTGCATTGACTTCTCCACTTCTCGGTGTCGATCGGCAAGGGCCGCCCGGCTTTTCAGCCCAGGGCTTGCCCGTCCGGCGCCCGCTTCACGTTGCGGTGCGCTATGCCAGATCACACCGAGTGCGGGCAGCCAGCGACTCCAGAGAGCCCAATGGGGTCATCTTCCGGGCGAATCCTGTGTCGTCCCCCGTGTCCCCTTGCGAGAGGGGCGGCAGACGGTTCGGCGGGCGGTGGTGACTCGGGTGGCGGCTTCGAGGGGACCTCGCCTTCAGTTGAAGCCGAAGTCCCGCGGCAGCGGCTCCTGCCGGAACAGCCAGGACGGGACGGCGTCCGCCAGTGCCCGGTAACCGGACGGGTTCAGGTGCAGATGGTCGCCGTCGTCGTAGGCCGCCAAAATCTGTCCCGGCTTCTGCGGGTCACGCGCCACCCGGTCGAAGTCGATCACGCTGTCGAACCGGCCGCTGGTGCGGATCCACTCGTTGACCGTCTGCCGGGCCTTTTCGCGGTATCCCGCCGGATCGTCGTACGCGGTGTTGCCGCCGAAGGGGGTCAGCGTCGCCCCGTACACCCGGATGCCCTGGGTGTGCGCCCGGACGACGATCTGGTCGTAGGCCGCGATCAGATCGTCCGCCACCTGCTTCTGGGCGGCTTCCGAGGCATCGGCCGTGCCGATGTCGTTGACGCCCTCGAAGACGAGCAGCCACTCGACGCCGCTCTGCGCCAGCACGTCACGGTCCACCCGTGACAGGGCGTTGGGGCCCAGACCGTCGTTCAGTACCCGGTTGCCGCCGGCCGCCTGATTGAGGACCGCGGTGCCGGCGGTATCCGGGTGCGAGCGCAGTCTCTCCTGCAGCAGGTCGGGCCAGCGGTTGTTCATGTTGGTGGTGGAGCCCCGGCCGTCGGTCAGCGAGTCGCCCAGCATGACAGCCGCCGCAGTGGTGGTCCCGGACCACACTTCGACGCCGCTCAGGAAGTACCAGTGGGCGGTCGAGGCCGCCCCGGCCAGGTCCTCGTCCCCGACATGGTTACCGGTCCGCAGGTACGACGTGGTCCGCGAACCGGGGTGCGAGGTGATGTTGTCGGACGCCTGGCCCTCGGCCAGGTACATCGTCACGGAAAGGTTGGAACCGGGCTCCAGCTCGAAGTCCAACGGGTCGGAGACGATCTCCGACCCGACCGGAACGACCGCTGACGGCCGGCCGTGGAAGGTCACCGTCCGGGAGGTCCCCGGCTGGATGGCACTGTCGCCCGCTCGCCCGCCGGCCGGAAGCGCAACCGAGACCGCGGTGATGGGCAGTGCCGCACCTCCGAAGGCGTTGGAAAAGCGTAGTCGCATCTGCCTTCCGCCGACCGACATATGAACGGTCTGCCGCAGAGTGCTGTCGGCGAGGACCAGATTGTCCTGTGTGAACGGTGCAGGCGGCATATTGCTGGGCTCGGTCAACTGCGGCATCGACGTCCAGGTATTCACCCAATGCTTTTTCAGCTGCCGCGCATGTGCGTCGACGGTCGATGCGGGCGCCTTGCGGACGCCCTCCGTGTCCACGGCTCCCACCGCAGAGGCCGTCGCCACGGTGGCCGCGAGAGCCACTGTCACGGCCAGGCCGACGATCGAAAACTTTCGATCCATGGACTCTGTTCCCTCCATCGAAATGATCTACGCGCGCTGTGGCGGTGACGGCAAGCGGGCTGATTATTGGGTGTCAAGAAGCCATGCATGATCCGACTTGAGTCGGTGGAGAGGCGAAACTTTCGAACAGTGGGAAAGGGGGTGATAGGGCACAAGGTGACTGCACCTCGAACTGAGCGGCCATCAGGGGGCCTGCGACGGGTGCGTTTTGGGTGTGCAGTGCCGGGGCTGTCCGCACGGCGAGCGGCGCGGCGATGGCCGCACATTTCCCATGGCTCCCCGGGGTGTCTCAGAACAATGCTGGAACACCACGGAATGGATGCCGTGACGCGCGACTCGTCCGGTTTTTATGAACTGTCACAGCCGATGTGCCGCAGGCCCGGAAAATCCGATGCCGCTGCCGTTCGACGGTTACGAATTCCTCGGCTTGCGCACCAGGAGGCAGGCCCCAGGAGCCCGCCCGCTTTCCAGCCCACGTACCAGTGTGGCGTGCACCACGAGCCCGGCGCGGATCGCCAACTCGGCGATGCGGTCGGGCGGCAACAGGTAGACGTCGAGGGTCATGGCGTGGCCGCCGTACCCCTCCTCCTTGCGCCGTCGTTCGTCGCCGACATGGAAGCCGAGCAGCAGGTGGCCTCCGGGGGCCAGTACCCGGTGGAACTCCTCGAACACCGTCGGCAGCACCTCCGGTGGCGTGTGGATGATCGAGTACCAGGCGACGACGCCGTCGAGTTCGCCGTCCGCCAGCTCCAGGGCCGTCATCGTCCCGACGTCGAAGCGCAGGCCCGGGTGGTCCCGCCGGGCCACTTCGACCATCCCCGGCGACAGCTCCACGCCGAATGCCGGCAGGCCGAGGGAGTGAAGATGTGCTGTCACGTGGCCGGGTCCGCATCCCACATCGGCGACCGGGCCGCCGCCGGCGGCCCGCACGAGTTCGGCGAATGCGCCCAGCATCGCGCGCCCGAGCAGATCGCCCTCGAATGCGGGGCGTACGAGCTCGGCATAGTCGACAGCAACGGTGTCGTACGACGCCCGGGTTTCGTGCAGGTGGGACGGCTCGGTCACGCCGCAGAGCCTATTGCTCCCGGCCCGGACGGCGTCAGAGCCGCGGAGGAAGGAAATGCCGAGCGCCCGCCTTCCTCGCCGGCGGGGGGTGGAGGGCGGGCGCGCTCGGGTTCGGAGGACTTCCGGGGATCAGGCCTGCGGAGCGGCCTTGATCGCGGAGATGTCGAAGTTCAGCTTGACCTTGTCGCTGACCATCACGCCACCGGTCTCCAGCGCCGCGTTCCAGGTCAGGCCCCAGTCGGAGCGGAGGATGTCCGCGCTGCCCTCGAAGCCGACGCGCTCGTTGCCGTAGACATCGGTGGCGGAGCCGTTGAACTCCAGGTCGATGGCGAGCGGACGCGTGACGTCCTTGATGGTGAGGTCGCCGGTGATCCGGTACTTGTCGCCGCCGAGCTGCTCGGCCTGCGTGGAGCGGAACGTCATGAGGGGGAACTTCTCGGCGTCGAAGAAGTCGCCGCTGACCAGGTGGCCGTCACGGTCGGTGATGCCGGTGTCGACGCTGGCGATCTTGACGTCGATGGAGGCGGCCGAGTTCTTCGGGTCCGCGCCGTCCAGCGTCAGGCTGCCCTCGTGCTCCCCGAAGGAGCCACGCACGTTGGTGACCATGGCGTGACGCACGGTGAAGCCGATGCTGCTGTGAGCCGGGTCGATGGCGTACTCGCCGGTCAGGGCAGTCAGGGCCGGGTCCACGGCGACGGTGGCGGGGGCGGACGGGGTGGCGGTGGACTTGCGGTTGAACAGAGCCATGGCTCCTCCTCGGGGGACGTGATCGAGCGGCAGTCGAAGTGGATGTTTAACCTTCAACGAGATTGACTGTAGACGCATCTTGTTCAAAGTTCAACATCAAGGATCCGATTCGTTTCCGGAAGGGCGACGTTCACCTCGCGGTCACGCGAGGCCCTCTGGCGGACGCGCGTAGAACTCGGGCACTATCTCCCTGCCCAGTTGTCATGAGCAGGAGGAGTTCCCCCATGGTGTCCCGTATGACCCTGCGCCCCGTCCTGACCGCCCTCGCCCTCGTCCTCGGCGCCCTCTTCGCCCCCGGAGTCGGCGCCCTCGGCAGCGGCGCCACCGAGGCGCACGCTGTCACCAAGCTCACGCACGCACAGGCGACGTCGATGTTCCGAGCGTCGGGCATCACCTGGTCGTCCTCGGGCGGCTGCTCCGACCGGAACAACTCCACCTGCACCTCGTTCGACCAACTGAACCTGGCCACCGCCCAGGGCGCCCAGACCCTCAAGAGCGCCACGGGCTGCGCCCTCAACATCACCGGCGGCACCGAGACCGGGCACGCCAGCGGTACGTATTCGCACTGGAACGGCTACAAGCTCGACTTCGGCAAGTCCACCTGTCTCACCAACTACGTCCACAACGCCTTCAGCTACATAGGGCTCCGCGGTGACGGCGCCCCCCAGTACAAGTCCGCCTCCGGGAACATCTACGCGGACGAGGGCAACCACTGGGACGTGACGTACTACAACTGCGGCGGCTGCTGAGCCCGTACGCGCGGGTGCCCCTGTCCGGCGACCGGACGGGGGCACCCGCAGTTCTCCGCCGGGACCTCAGGACCCCACGCTCACCGTGAACCGCCGCGGGTTGCCGTCGTTCGCCGCGCCCGAGACGTCCGGCTGCCCATCGGGACGGACATCGTCGTACGGGAAGGCGTACCCGATCGGGGTGTTCGCGTGCACCACGCGCGACCAGTGGTTCGTCACCGAACCCCGGTAGTAGTCCGCCACCGTCGTGCCGTTCGGCTGGTCCGGGTGGGAGAGCATGATCGACCGGTTGAAGCCCGCGGCCAGCCGCGCCAGCAGCGCCTTCTTGTCGTCCGAGTCGCCCGGGTTGTTGGTGAACGGTCCGTGGTTGCAGGTGAAGATGTCCTTCGACACCGGCTTGGTGAATGTGTGGCCGCCGTCGAAGGTCAGGAGGGTGTCGCCGCTGACCCGGCCGGTCCGTACGCCCCGCCCGCCCTGGAGATCGATCCGCAGATCCGTACTCCGGTACTTCTCCCAGACCTGGTCGATCTGCGCGGTGAACAGGTCCCGGAAGGGCATCTGGTCCGGCCGGTCGAAGTACGGCGCCATCAGGTTCTGCGGCGAGATCACCCGCAGCACGCTTCCGTCCGCGCCGCGTGTCACCAGCCTGTCCCACGGCTGCCCGTCGGCCGCCGCCTGCAGGGTCAGGCCGTCGGCGATCCGCTGCACGGCGCCGTTCGGCAGCGGTGCGACCGTGTGCGTCGAGTCGCCCTCCAGCGTCAGGCCGATCGGGAGCGCGGTGACCAGGTCGACATAGCTGATGTTCGCGTACAGCTGCTGCGGATTGAAGGTGAACTCGCAGAACGACCAGGTGCGCCCGTAGTTCGCGTCGGTGGATGTCGCGAACGCCGGCTCGACCAGGGCGGGACCGGGGTTCAGGAAGAAATCCAGCGTGTCGTCGCGTACGAAATAGACGCGGGCACCGTACATCTGAGGAAGCGTCAGTACGACGGGTCCGGCGCCCGCCGCCTTCAGCGGGATGGCGCAATCGACCGGGAGCGGCGTCTGCGGGGAGGCGGGGGAGTCGGGGCGGTAGACGCTGCCGTCGGCCCGCAGCAGTATCCAGCGGTCGGTGCCCTGCTCGTGCCCGGTGACATAGGCATGGACCGTGCCCGGCAACGACCGGTTCTCCAGGGCCAGTTCGCAGGTCGCGGCCGCGGCCGACGCGTGGGGGCCGAGGGTGCTTCCCCAGGTGGGGTAGGTGAGCGCGGTCGCGGTGGCGGCGGCGCCCGTCAGGAACAGTCTGCGCGAGATCACGGGGGGACTCCTGAGGTGTGGGGGGCCGCGGACGGGGCGATCGTGCGGTCAGGTGGTGCCGGGGGCGTCCGCGGTGCGCACCACTCTTGCGACGGCTGCGACAAGCGTCAAGACTTGTGACTGAGAGCGCTCTCAGAAAGGAGAAGTCTTCACAACTCGGCGTGAGAGAACGGTGGTTGCCGGGTCACTCCGGCGCAGATGTCGGTGCGGCGGTCAGGAAGTGAACGCCGCACCCGCCCCGCCTGCGCACGGTCCACTTGGACTTACGCATCGCGGTTGTTGGACTGGAGGGCCCCGCGGGGCCGTACGTCGTTGACGGTGCGCCGACACGGGGACTACTCAGAGCACATGTCGCGAAGATTCACTTCGGCGGGCGCTGCAGCCGCCGCCTCAGCCGCCGTCCTGGCGCTCGTGGGGACCGCACTCCCCGCCGCAGCCGCCACCCTGTCACCCGCCGCAGTCGGCACGGCCGTCCCCGCGGACGCCGCCGTCATCGGATCGCCGCAGCTCTCGGTCGCTGTCGCCGACGACTTCCCGCGCGTCCTGTCGTACACCGACCGGGCCAGCGGCAACCAGCTGTCCGGCTCCACGAAGCCGGTCACCGAGGTCACCCTCAACGGCACCGCGCACGCCGTGAAGCTCAAGGCCGCACCCGAGGTCACCGACACGACCGCCCGGTACACGCTGACCTTCCCCGATCTGCCCGGCATCGAGATCGACGCCTCGCTCTCGGTCTCCGGGCGCGCCACCACCTTCAAGGTGATGGCCGTCCGCGACACCGAGGCGTTCCGGGTCGGTACCATCGACATCCCCGGCCACGACCTGGTCTCCGTCGGCTCCACCGACGCCGGCGCCGCCACCGCGTTCACCCGGCTCGACCCGGACTCCACGCGGACCGCCGACGTCTTCGCCAAGGTCACCGCGGACAGCGCCGCGGACAAGGCGCCGGTCGGTGCCTCGTATGCGATCGTCAACACCGGCTCGCTCGCGGCGGCCATCGAGTCCAACTCTTCGTACGACAAGCCGTCCGGCGCCACCGGCGGCGACGACGCCCGGTTCTGGCACCAGGCGCGCAAGGCCGACGACGGCAGCGTCCGGGTCGGCGTCTGGTCCGGGCAGTGGACCTACCGCGGCGCCGGAGCACCGGAGCCGGAGAGCGGCGCGGACCTGCCCTGGGCGAAGGTCGTCGTCACACCCGACGCCAACGGCGACAAGACCGTCGACTGGCAGGACGGCGCCGTCGCGTTCCGCACCATCGGCGTGATCGCACCCGGCAGCGGAGACACCGCGGACCGGGTCGTCACCCACATCCCGTTCAACTTCGCCAGCCAGGCCACCCACCCCTTCCTGCGGACCCTCGACGACGTCAAGCGGGTCTCGCTGTCCACGGACGGCCTCGGGCAGATGGCGATCCTCAAGGGGTACGCCTCCGAGGGGCACGACTCCGCCCACCCCGACTACGGCGGCAACTACAACAAGCGCGCCGGCGGGCTGAAGGACCTCAACACCCTGCTGAAGGACGGCAAGAAGTGGGGCGCCGCATTCGGCGTCCACGTCAACGCCACCGAGGCGTACGCGGAGGCCAACGCCTTCGACGAGAAGCTCGTCGACAAGACGAGGCCCGGCTGGAACTGGCTCGGCCAGAGCTACTACATCGACCAGCGGGGCGACATCAACAGCGGCAACCTGGCCCGCCGCTTCCAGCAACTGCGCAACGAGACCGATCCCAACCTCAGCATGCTCTACATCGACGTCTACTACTCGCACGGCTGGGTCGCCGACAAGACCCTCCAGTCCGTGCAGAAGCAGGGCTGGAACGTCGCCACCGAGTGGGCCGACAAGTTCGAGCGCGGCTCGCTCTGGTCGCACTGGGCCAATGACCTCGACTACGGCGGCGCCACCAACAAGGGCCTCAACTCGCAGATCATCCGGTTCATCCGGAACAGCGAGAAGGACGTCTGGAACAACAACCCGGTCCTCGGTCAGACCGCCATCGACGAATTCGAGGGCTGGACCGGCGAGACCGACTGGAACGCCTTCTACGACAACATCTGGCAGCGCAACCTGCCCGCCAAGTACCTCCAGCACCAGAAGATCACCCGCTGGGACGGCAACGACATCACCTTCACCGGCGGTGTCCGTGGCACCGTCGAGGACGGCAAGCGGACCTTCTACGACCACGGCCGCAAGGTGCTGAGCGGCACCGACTACCTGCTGCCGTGGGACGGCGGGAAGAAGCTCTACCACTACAGCAAGTCCGGTGGTACGAGCAGCTGGACCGTGCCGTCCGCAGGGAAGTACACCGTCTACAAGCTCACCGACAACGGCCGGGTCAGGACCGGAACGGTCACGCCCGTCGACGGGACGATCACGCTGACGGCCACCGCCGGACAGCCGTACGTCCTCTACCCGGACCACGCACCCGCCGCCGCCGATCCGAAGTGGGGCGAGGGCACCCCGGTCGACGACCCCGGCTTCAACGACAACGGGCTCGACGCCTGGTCGAAGACCGGCATGGCCGCCCGCGACACCGACGGCCGGGGACGCAACAGCGCCAGGCTCTCCGGCACCGGCACGGCGGCTCTCTCGCAGAGCATCACCGGCCTCGAGCCCGGCAAGCGCTACACCGCCTCCGCACTGATCGAGGTCGAGCCCGGCAAGACCCGGCACACGACGCTCACGGCCGGCGGGAAGTCCGTCGCCGTGGACCGCTCGACCATCAAGGACAACGTCGCCGCGTCGGACTGGCACGGCACGTACTTCCAGCGGGCCAAGGTGAATTTCACCGCCCCCGCGAGCGGCCGCACCACCTTCCGCATAGGAGCGGCCGGGGGAAGCGCCGCCACCGTCCGGGCCGATGACGTACGCATCGTCGCGGACGCCCCGGCGACGAAGAAGAACACCGTCGTGTACGAGGACTTCGAGGACGTCGACCAGGGCTGGGGCCCCTTCCTCAAGGGCGACGCGGGCGGTTCCACCGACCCCCGTACCGTCATCTCCCAACTGCACGCCCCGTACACCCAGGCCGGCTGGAACGGGAAGCTCGTCGACGACGTGATCGGCGGCAAGGAGTCCCTCAAGGCCCACGAGGAGAACGGCGGGCTCGTCTACCGGACCGCGCCCTGGACCGTACCGATGGCCGACGGCCACCGCTACAAGGTGGAGTACGACTACCAGTCCAGCCACGCCGGTGCCTACGAGTGGGTCGACGGATACGACCGGATCACGGCCGACGGCACCCCCGACTCGGTCGAGACCCGCACCACGGCGATCGGTCAGCAGCGCACCACGGGACACTTCTCCGAGACCGTCACGGCGGGTTGTGGTGACACCTGGATCGGACTGCGCAAGCGTGACGACGCACCCGACGGTGCCGACTTCGTCCTCGACGGGTTCACCGTGACCGACCTCGGCGCCGCCCCGGCCGGTGAGATGGCCGCCTGCGGGACGCTCAGCGTCGACCCGGCCGCGGAGACCCTGGAGCCGGGCGTCGCAGGTGTCGTCGAGGCGAGCTTCACCAACTACGAGGCGACGCCGGTCACCGGCGTCTCGGTGAGCCTCACCGTCCCGGACGGCTGGAAGGCGGAGCCCGTGGGCGCGGTCGCCTTCGACTCGGTCGCGGCGGGCGCCAAGGTCACTGCCGGCTGGCGGGTCACCCCGCCGGTGGACGCCACGTACCAGACGTACCAGCTGAGTTCCGAGGTGTCGTACACGGTCGGCGGTGCGAAGCGGACTCTCGGCGCGCAGACGTCCGTGCGGACGCTGCCGCCGCCGCCCACCACGGACAGCTGGGCCAGCGACCTGGACTGGACCGCCGTCAGCAACGGCTGGGGACCGGTCGAGCGTGACCTCTCCAACGGTGAGACGGGCGCCGGCGACGGCTCCCCGCTGACGATCGGCGGCACCGTCTACGCCAAGGGCCTGGGTAGCCACGCCCCCGCGAAGATCCGCTACTACCTGGGCGGCAAGTGCACCTCGTTCACCGCCGAGGTCGGCGTGGACGATGTCCAGAGGAGTGCGGGCAGCGTGCAGTTCGGCGTCACGGCCGACGGCGCGGAGAAGGTGAAGTCACCGGTGCTGAGGGCGGCCGACACCGCCTGGTCGCTCACGGCGGACGTCACCGGCGCGAAGTACGTCGAGCTGGTCGTCGGGGACGGCGGCGACGGCAACGGCAACGACCACGCGGACTGGGGCAACGCGCGGTTCCACTGCGGGAGCTGACCGAGCGATCGGTGAGCAATGAGTAATGAGCAATGAGCGGTGAAAGGAGGCGGGGCCGGTCTCGGCCCCGCCCCCTTCCCGTTCCCACGGGCGCGTGCTGAACCGGCGGGCGCCCGGTCCGCACCACTGAGGTTCCGGAGGTCTTGTCGTGTCACTCCTGCCCGCCTGGTCCCGCCGTGTCTTTCTGGCCACCAGTACCGCCACCGCACTCGGCCTGGCCCTCCCCGGACAGGCCCACGCCGCCGCACCCGCCGGCGAGTTCGACACCCTCCGGCTGCGCTGGGTCGACCTCGCGCTCGGCACCGGATACGACGCCGCCGCCGAGCCCTACGCCTCTCGGCTCGCCGAGACCGGTGGACTCGCCGCGGGGTTCCGCGCCACCATGGCCCCCGCCGCGGCCTCCCTCTGGGCCGACCGTCCCTTCGACCCGCCGTCCGGCATCACCGCGAGCTACAGCCGCCTGTGGACCATGACCCAGGCGTACGCCCAACCGGGCACCGGCCACACCGGTGACACCGCGCTCCTCGCCGACATCGTCCGAGGCCTCGACCACCTCGCCGCGACGATCTACAACCCCGCCACCACCCGGTACGGCAACTGGTGGGAATGGCAGATCGGCAGCCCACGCCTCCTCATGGACATCGTCGCCGTCCTCCACGACCACCTCACCGAGGAACAGCGGCATGCCGCCTGCGCCGCGGTGGACCACTTCATCCCCGACGCCATGCTCGGCGACTACAGCGGCACGTCCACCGGCGCCAACCGCGTCGACCTCTGCCGTTCCGTCGCCCTGCGCGGCATCCTCGGCCGCGACCCCGTGAAGACCGCCCTGGCCCGCGACGCCCTCTCGCCCGTCTTCCCGTACGTGACGAAGGGGGACGGCCTCTACGCCGACGGGTCGTTCGTCCAGCACACCTGGGTCGCCTACTCGGGAACGTACGGGCAGGTCATGCTCGACGGCCTCGGCCGGCTCTTCGCGCTGCTCGCCGGGTCCAGCTGGGCCGTCACCGACCCCAACCGGCAGATCATCCTCGACAGTGTCGAGCACGCCTACGCGCCGCTCATCCACGACGGTCTGATGATGGACAGCGTCAACGGCCGGGCCATCAGCCGGGGGCTGCTCAAGAGCGACGAGCGCAAGGTCACGCGGAGCGACCATTTCCACGGGCAGGGGCTGATCGCCGCCATCGCGCTCCTCGCCGGTGGCGCCTCGGCCGCCGAGCGCGACCGGTGGAACGCCATGGTGAAGGGGTGGATCGAACGGGACACCGTCACCCCGATCCTCACCGCGCCGCAGTTCGGCGTCGCCGATCTGTCCCGGCTGGCAGCCGTCGCCGCCGACACCGTCCCCGCCGCCCCCGAGCCCGTCGGGCACACGCTCTTCACCGCCATGGACCGGGCCGTGCACCGCCGCCCGGGCTGGGTCGCCAACCTCTCCATGGCGTCGGAGCGGATCAGCTCGTACGAATGCGGCAACGGGGAGAACCCGCGCGGCTGGCACACCGGGGCCGGGATGCTCTACTGGTGGCAGGGGCGTTCGGGAGGCGACCAGTACACCGACTGGTTCTGGCCGACCGTCGACTGGTACCGCCTGCCCGGCACCACCGTCTCGACCAAGCGCCTCGCCGACCGCGCGGGTGGCGAATGGGGCGAACCCCGGCCCGCGGTCCAGTGGGTCGGCGGCACGCACGACGGTGAGTTCGCCGCCGTCGGACAGCACGTCAAGGGCCTGGGATCCACGTTGCAGGCCCGAAAGTCCTGGTTCTGCGCCGCCGATACGGTCATCTGTCTCGGCGCGGGCATCAGCGCCGCCGACGGGGTCCCGGTCGAGACGATCGTCGACAACCGCAACCTCGGTCCGGAACCCTCCGCCGCGTTCACCCTCGACGGCGGGGACCGTCCGCGCTGGGCGCACCTCGACGGCCACGGCGGATGGGTGCTGCCCGGCGGCGCTGCCCTGCGGACGCTGCGGGAGGCCAGGACCGGAGCCTGGTCCGACATCAACACCACCAGTTCCACCGAGCAGCGCACCCGCCACTGGCAGACCCTCTGGCTCGACCACGGCACCGACCCGACCGACGCCACGTACCTCTACCTGCTGATGCCGGGCGCCTCCCGCCGCACGCTCGCCGCCCGCGCGGCGGACCGGCAGTGGCTGACCGTCCTGGCCAACACCGCGGACCGGCAGGGTGTCGCCGTCCGGTCGCTGGGGCTCACCGCCGCCAACTTCTGGCAGCCGGGCACCGCGGGCCCGCTCTCCGTCACGGCCCCGGCAAGCGTGCTCGTACGGGAGGGGCGTCACTCGACGACGGTGTGCGTGAGCGGACCCGACCGGAGTGGGACGCCCGTGGACGTGGTGTGGGAGCGTCCGGTGCGCGAGGTCGTCTCCGCCGATCCGGGGATCGAGGTGCGTGCCACCGGCCGCCGCCTGGTTCTGCGGGTCACACCGGGTACGGCAGGCGCCAGCCTGCGCTGTGAGGTCCGCTAGGGCCTTTCCTCCGGATCCCGCCGGGCTCCCTGATCCGGCGCGACTCGAAAGAGGAATGGCCCGAAAGGCCCTGGGTCGACGGGTCCGGACCGCCGCTCCTGCGTGCGGTACGCACAAACGGCCCACACGCCCGGGGTGACGGGCTTGTGCCGTACACCACAGTCCCGCTTTGTGGAGCTCTCACAAAGCGGGACCGCATTCCCCTGGTGGTTTGCCTGCATGGGGCAGGGGTTCTGTCCGGCTCCACCAGGAAACGGGTCAGGAGACTGTACGGAGTCGACGGCAGGATTTTCTTGGTCGGGTTCGTAGGGTCGATACATGACCGTTGTGGACGAAACCCCGGGCGAGCCGAGTGACACCCGTGGCCGGGTGGCCGAACTGCTGGCGCTGCGCGAGCAGGCCCGGCGCGGACCGAGCGACCGGGCGACCGAGGCCCAGCACGCCAAGGGCAAGCTGACGGCGCGTGAGCGCATCGAGCTGCTCCTGGACCCGGATTCGTTCAAGGAGGTCGAGCAGCTGCGCCGGCACCGGGCGACCGGGTTCGGCCTGGAGGAGAAGAAGCCGTACACCGACGGTGTCATCACCGGCTGGGGCACGGTCGAGGGCCGCACGGTCTTTGTCTACGCACACGACTTCCGGATCTTCGGCGGCGCACTGGGCGAGGCCCACGCCACCAAGATCCACAAGATCATGGACATGGCGATCTCGGCGGGCGCCCCGCTGGTCTCGCTGAACGACGGCGCCGGCGCCCGCATCCAGGAGGGCGTCAGCGCGCTCGCCGGATACGGCGGCATCTTCCAGCGCAACACGCGAGCCTCCGGCGTCATCCCGCAGATCTCCGTGATGCTCGGCCCGTGCGCGGGCGGCGCGGCCTACAGCCCCGCCCTCACCGACTTCGTCTTCATGGTCCGCGAGACCTCCCAGATGTTCATCACCGGACCGGACGTCGTGAAGGCGGTCACCGGTGAGGAGATCTCGCAGAACGGCCTCGGCGGCGCCGATGTGCACGCCGAGACCTCGGGCGTCGCGCACTTCGCGTACGACGACGAGGAGACCTGCATCGCCGAGGTGCGGTACCTGCTGTCGATGCTCCCGTCCAACAACCGGGAGAACCCGCCCACCGTGGCGAGCGACGACCCGGCCGACCGGCGCGGCGACGTCCTGCTCGACCTCGTGCCGGCCGACGGCAACCGCCCGTACGACATGCACAAGGTCATCGAGGAGCTCGTCGACGACGGCGACTACCTGGAGATCCACGAGCGCTGGGCCCGCAACATCATCTGCGCCCTGGCCCGGCTCGACGGTCAGGCCGTCGGCATCGTGGCCAACCAGCCGCAGTCCCTCGCCGGTGTCCTGGACATCGAGGCGTCGGAGAAGGCGGCCCGCTTCGTTCAGATGTGTGATGCATTCAACATTCCCATCATCACTCTTTTGGACGTACCCGGCTTCCTGCCCGGCGTCGATCAGGAGCACGGTGGAATCATTCGGCACGGTGCGAAGCTGCTCTACGCGTACTGCAACGCCACGGTGCCGAGGATCTCGCTGATCCTGCGCAAGGCCTACGGCGGTGCGTACATCGTGATGGACAGCCAGTCCATCGGGGCGGACCTGACCTACGCGTGGCCCACCAACGAGATCGCCGTGATGGGCGCCGAAGGTGCCGCCAACGTCATCTTCCGTCGGCAGATCGCCGACGCCGAGGACCCGGAGGCCATGCGGATCCGCATGGTCAAGGAATACAAGGCCGAACTGATGCATCCGTACTACGCCGCAGAGCGCGGCCTGGTCGACGACGTCATCGACCCTGCCGAGACCCGCGAGGTGCTGATCGCCTCGCTCGCGATGCTCCGGTCCAAGCACGCCGATCTGCCGTCCCGCAAGCACGGGAACCCCCCGCAGTAACCGCGGCTGCCGCACCGCCCCGCACAGTCCGCCACATACTGCCGAAAAGACGGAGACACATCCATGAGCGCTGTTCCTGCCGAGTCCGTGCTGCGCGTTGAGAAGGGTCTTGCCGACCCCGAGGAGCTGGCCGCCATAACCGCGGTCCTGCTCGCCCGCGCCGCAGCCACGTCCGCCGCCCCGGCCCACAGGGGCCGTACCTCCGCGGGCTGGCGCCGTCTGGAGCGCACCCCGGGCTTCCGCGCCCCGCACTCCTGGCAGGGCTGAGACCCCCTGTCCTCGATCGCCGGACGGGCTTGATTCCAAGCCCGTCCGGCGATTCGTTTCAGCCCGTCCGGCGATCGAGGACACGGCGTGGCCGAAGCCCCGCAACGCGGAAGGCCCCGCACTCCCGGAGGAGTGCGGGGCCTTCCGCATGGCTGGCGGAGACTACCGCAGGCGGGCCATCAGCGCATGCTCGACCAGGGTGATGAGCGCGCTCTTGGCATCCGCGCGGTGGCGGGCGTCCGTGGTCAGGATCGGGGTGTCGGGGCCGATCTGCAGGGCCTCGCGCACCTCGTCCGGTGTGTACGGCTGGTGTCCGTCGAAGCCGTTGAGGGCGATGACGAAGGGCAGGCCGCTGTTCTCGAAGTAGTCGACGGCCGGGAAGCAGTCGGCGAGACGCCGGGTGTCCACCAGGACGACGGCGCCGATCGCGCCGCGGACCAGGTCGTCCCACATGAACCAGAACCGGTCCTGACCGGGGGTACCGAAGAGGTACAGGATCAGGTCCTGGTCCAGGGTGATACGGCCGAAGTCCATGGCCACCGTCGTGGTGGTCTTGTCCCCGGTGTGTGTCAGATCGTCGATGCCCGCGGACGCGGACGTCATCACGGCTTCGGTGCGCAGCGGGTTGATCTCCGAAACGGCACCGACGAACGTGGTCTTACCCACGCCGAAGCCCCCTGCCACCACGATCTTCGCGGAGGTAGTGGAGCGGGCTGCTCCGCCGCTAGAGCTTGCGAAGTCCACTGAGCACCCTTTCGAGCAGTGTCACATCTGGCTGGCCGCCGGCGGACTCGTCGCCGCCGGGCTGATGGATGGCGACGAGTCCGGCCTCGGCCAGGTCGGCTACGAGGATCCGGGCAACGCCGAGGGGGATCGAGAGAAGCGCCGAGATCTCGGCGACCGACTTGATCTCGAAGCACAGCCGGCAGATCCGCTGGTGCTCGGGCAACTGCCCTTGCAGCCGGGACGGATCGGCCGTGGTACTGACCAACGCCTCAATGGCGAGCTGGTAGCGCGGTCGGGTCCGGCCGCCGGTCATGGCGTACGGACGGACCAGCGGGTTGTGCGCCTCCGGCGCGGCGGGCTCGGCGGCCCGCCGCGGCTGCACCGGCTGAATCCGGGGCTGCTGGGGCGCGCCCAACCGGTGCGGCCGCTGAGGGTGCTGCGGCTGCTGGGGCCACCCACCGTCCTGGGCCTGCGGCCACCCGCCGCCCTGTGCCTGCCGGGGCGGATACGGCTGCTGAGGCGGCTGATAGGGCTGCTGCGAGCCCTGTCTGCTGGGCGTGGAGGGGAAGTTGAAACGATTGTCCCCGTGCTCACCCGGTACCTGCTGACCACCGTCGTACTGGTGTCCGCTTGGGGGTGTTGCCACGTTTCCTCCTCCGACTGCCGGTCCCGGTCCCAGTGGGGCCGCGCCAACGCACCCTATGGCGCGGTGGCGCGAAACGCACCGTCTGTCTATTAGTTAAGAAGACTTCCCTGCAGTTCGGCACGGAGGTCGGGTGTGAGGACAGTGCCCGCACGGTCGACGAGAAGTGCCATTTCGTACCCAACCAGACCGATATCGGCGTCCGGATGTGCAAGAACTGCCAGCGAAGATCCGTCAGAGATGGACATGATGAAGAGGAATCCGCGCTCCATCTCCACAACGGTCTGGTTCACGGCGCCGCCCTCGAAGATCCGCGAGGCGCCCGCGGTCAGCGAGGTCAGACCGGAAGCAACGGCCGCCAGCTGGTCGGCACGGTCGCGCGGGAATCCCTCGGACATGGCCAGCAGGAGTCCGTCGGCGGAGACCACCACCGTGTGCGACACCCCGGGGGTGTTGTCCACGAAGTTGGTGATCAACCAGTTGAGATTCTGCGCCGCCTGGCTCATCGGGCTCACACTAACGCTCCTGGTTGTAGGTATTACTTGCGTCCGAACCAGCGTTACGTCCCCGCTGAATGCCCCGGCGCAGGTTGCTCAACCTGCCCCGGACGTCCTCAGGGGCGCGGGAGACCTGAGGGCCACCCTGCTGGGTCTGCTCCGCCGTGCCCTCGACCAGATTGGCCTTGGGCACCCGCCGGGGAAGTCCGGACGGGGTGACCCCGCCCGCCTTCGGCTCCCGGAGCTTCTCGGCCCGCTCCCAGCGCTCGTCGTTCTTCGAGCGCCAGTCGTCGGAGCCGTTCCCGTCCTGCTGCGCGGGCGACGGCCGCTGCGGCAACTCCTGCTGCTGCGGCGGCTGCTGCTCGGCTGGGACGGGCTGCTCGTTTCCGCGGCCGGTGGGCTGCCAGTGCTGCTGACCGCCCCGGCGCGGCAGACCGGCATCGGTCAGCTCGTGGCCGGCGTTCGGGGTGGGACCCGGACGGTCGAAGCCTACGCGCTCCTGCGGCTCCGCGGGAGCGCTGGGGACAGATTCCGGTTCAGCCTGCGGTGTGGGCTCGTACGCATCCTGGTACGTGCCCTGATCTGCCCACTCTTCCTGGTGGGGCTGGGCTGCGAACTGTTCGTCGTAACCCTGCTGAGCGCTCTCCGGGGTGGCATATGTCGCCTCCGGATAGCCGTTCTGCGGTGCGTAGTCGGAGTGCTCCGGATAGCCGGTGCCGCCGCGGTACGGGTCGTAGGAACTGTCGTACCCGGCCTGCGCGTACTGCTCCTGGCCCTGCTGCGACTCCTGTGCGTACGGGTCCTGCGCGTACGCGTCCTCGGTGTACGCGGTGTCCGAGAAGGAGGCGTCCGCGAACGGGTCGTCCGCGAACTGCGGGCGCTCACCGCCCGTCTGGGCCTCCAGCGCCGCCCGGCGCTCCTCACGCATGAGCGAGCGGCCCACCGGGTCCAGCTGCGCGGCGTCGGCCGGCTGCTCGTACCGGGAGTCGTCGAAGCCGAGCTCGGCCGCCGTGCGCAGCCGGGGCTGCTGCGGCTCCGGCTCGAACGACGTCTGCTGCGGGATGATCGAGGAGACGGTGAAGTCGTCCTGAGGGCCGACGGAGCCGAGGCCCTCGCCCCCGCCGCCGTGGGTGATCGCGTCGGGCAGCATGACCAGCGAGGTGGTTCCGGCCTGTTCGCCCGAGGGGCGCAGCTGGACCCGGATGCCGTGCCGGTCGGCGAGCCGGCCGACCACGAAGAGCCCCATCCGCTGGGAGACCGCGGCGTCCACGGTCGGCGGGTTGGCCAGCTTGTGGTTGATGTCCGCGAAGTCCTCGGCGGTGAGGCCGATGCCCTTGTCGTGGATCTCGACCATCACGCGGCTGTCCGGCAGCCGGGTCGCGGTGACGCGGACCTTGGTCTGCGGCGAGGAGAACGTGGTGGCGTTCTCCAGCAGCTCGGCAAGCAGGTGCACGAGGTCGGTGACGGCCTGACCGTGGATCTCGGTCTCCGGGACACCGGAGAGCTCGATGCGCTCGTACGACTCCACCTCGGAGGAGGCGGCCCGCAGGACGTCGACCAGCGGAACCGGCTGGTTCCAGCGGCGGCCCGGCTCCTCGCCGGCGAGAACGAGGAGGTTCTCGCCGTTGCGGCGCATACGGGTGGCCAGGTGGTCGAGCCGGAAGAGGCTCTCCAGCTGGTCCGGGTCGGCCTCGTTGTTCTCCAGGTCGGTGATGAGGGTCAACTGGCCCTCGATCAGCGACTGGTTGCGGCGCGACAGGTTGGTGAAGATCGCGTTGACGTTGCCCCGCAGCATGGCCTGCTCGGCCGCGAGCCGCACCGCCTCGCGGTGCACCTGGTCGAAGGCGCGGGCGACCTCGCCGATCTCGTCCTGGCTGGTGATCGGAATCGGCTGGACCCGGGTGTCGACCCGGCCCGGCTCGGTCCGCGACAGCTGGTCGACCAGCATCGGCAGCCGCTGCTCGGCGATCCCGAAGGCGGCGGTACGCAGCTGGCGCATCGAGCGGCTCATCTGGCGGGCCATGAGCCCGGCCAGGACGAACGCGGCCAGCAGCGCGACCAGCACGATCGCGGCGTTGACGATGGCGTCGGTCTTGGCGCTGGACGAGATGTCCGCGGCCTCGGTCACCGCCTTGTCGACGAGCTCCTCCTCGACCGTGGTGTAGCCGTCGAACTTGGCGGTCGCGGCGGCCATCCAGGTCTCGGGCGTGATGCCCTTGGCAGCCAGCTTCTCGGGCGACTTGCCCTGGCCGATCTGCTGGGCCATCCCGTCGAAGACCGAGCCGTCGATGCTGGGCGGCGCGACGAACGGCACACCGGCCGCGTCGGCCTGCTCCTTGGCGGTCTTCAGCCTCTTCGCACCCTCGGCCGCCTTGGCGGCCATGACCTGCTTCAGCCGCGCGGAGTCGGCCTCCGTGCCACCGGAGACGAACTCGCCGAGGGCGATCTGCTCCAGGTAGTTGTACGAGCCGAACGCCTTGACCTGGGCGTCGAACTTGGGGCCCTCCTGGCTCGGGCGCACCAGCAGGTGCATACCGATGGAGCGCTGAAGCGATTCTGCCGCCTTGGCCAGCTCGATCGCGTAGACCGTACGGCCGTAGCTGGTGATGTTGCCGGTGCCGAGGCCGAGCTCGTTGCAGAACTCCATGAGGGAGTGCTGAACCTTGACGTAGCCCTCTTCCGTCTTCACCGGGTCCATGGCCTCGGCGTAGGCGGCCTTGCGCAGATCGGGGAGCTTGGGCTCCTCCTGCTTGAACAGCTGGAGACGGCGGTCCAGGCCCTGCTTCTTCGGCATGTCCTTCACGGCGTCGTCGAACTTGGCCGCGGCGGCGTCGGTGGTGGCACGCACCTGGGAGACGACCGCGGCGTCACGCTTGTTCGACAACAGGGACTGCGCGGAGAGGTCACGCTCGTTGAGCAGTGCCTGCCCGTACTCCGAGGCCGCGCGGACGATCAGCGCGGTCTTCTCGGCGTCCTGGGCCTCTTTCCACGTGTCGATCGACCCCTTCACCTGGAAGCCGCCCATGACGAGGCCGACCAGTACAGGGATCAGAAGGATCGCGTTCAGCCGGGTGGGCACCCGCCAGTTGCGGGGGGACAGCCGGCTGGTGCTGCCACCGGCCGGTGCCTGTTCGGACACATCGGCGGGTGACGCCGCGGTGCGCGGCGGCGGGGTGAAATTGCCCCGCTCCGGCTGAACTGCGGAGCCCTTGTTGCTACGCCTCACTCGACCAACAACCTCTCGGCGTCGGCACCTACGCTGTGCCGTTTTTCGTTCAGGGCCGTACTACTCGGGAGTTTCGTCGAATTGCAGCACGGGGACCGGCCGCGTTCCAAACACTCGGAATAAGCCATTCCGAGTGGTCCAAGCCGCAGATAAAACGGGCATAAAGAGCGAGCCCCGTCAAAAGGCGGGGCTCATGTGAGCACAGTGATACCGGCCGAACGCATCGGGTGTCGAAGCCGGGTCAATTCTCTGTCGAAACGTTATGAACACGGGGGTGGATCGTGTCAAAGGACACAGTCCACCCCCGTGTGACTACGGCAACTGCCGTATGCCCATACCGACTTGCGGAGAGCTTTCGGCTACTTCAGCCGGGCCATCAGCGCATGCTCCACGAGCGTGATCAGACCGCTCTTGGCATCCGCGCGGTGGCGGGCGTCCGTCGTGATGATCGGGGTGTCGGGGCCGATCTGCAGGGCCTCGCGCACCTCGTCCGGTGTGTACGGCTGGTGTCCGTCGAAGCCGTTGAGGGCGATGACGAAGGGCAGGCCGCTGTTCTCGAAGTAGTCGACGGCCGGGAAGCAGTCGGCGAGACGCCGGGTGTCCACCAGGACGACGGCGCCGATCGCGCCGCGGACCAGGTCGTCCCACATGAACCAGAACCGGTCCTGACCGGGGGTAC
This sequence comes from Streptomyces sp. NBC_01669, assembly GCF_026339735.1. Classification (GTDB taxonomy): domain Bacteria; phylum Actinomycetota; class Actinomycetes; order Streptomycetales; family Streptomycetaceae; genus Streptomyces; species Streptomyces yanii. Next base: position 2,926,484 of record NZ_JAPEQG010000001.1, on the reverse strand, counting down.
CGAAGAGGTACAGGATCAGGTCCTGGTCCAGGGTGATACGGCCGAAGTCCATGGCCACCGTCGTGGTGGTCTTGCCGCCGGTGTGTGTCAGATCGTCGATGCCCGCGGACGCGGACGTCATCACGGCTTCCGTACGCAGCGGGTTGATCTCCGAAACGGCACCGACGAACGTGGTCTTACCCACGCCGAAACCGCCCGCCACCACGATCTTCGCCGAGGTGGTGGCCCGGGCCGCACCGCCGCTAGAGCTTGCGAAGTCCACTGAGCACCCTTTCGAGCAGTGTCACATCCGGCGCGCCGCCGGCCTCTCCGTTGCCCGGCTGGTGGATGGCCACCATGCCGGCTTCCGCCAGGTCCGCGACGAGAATCCGGGCCACACCGAGCGGCATCGACAGCAGCGCCGACACCTCGGCCACCGACTTGACCTCACGGCAGAGGTGGCAGATCCGCTGGTGCTCCGGGAGCAGCGTCGCCAGATGCGCCGGGTCGGCCGTGGTGGAGACCAACGCCTCAATGGCGAGCTGGTAGCGCGGCCGGGTCCGGCCGCCGGTCATGGCGTACGGACGGACCAGCGGCTGGTCGCCTTCACCTTCGTACGACGCGTGGTGCAGTGCGCCGTACGGATCGGGTGAGGCGGGTGGCGGGGTCATGAATCCTCCGGGCGTGACAGCAAGGGGTCGGCTTGCCGTCTGAAGGGGCCGGTGGGGGGTTGAAACGGCCGGACGGGCGAGGGTTGGAGTGCGGTACCTGGGTCAATCGTGTCGGTCACCGGTTCATCGCCGCCTAGTGGAGCAGGCTGCCCTGGAGTTCGGCGCGGAGGTCCGGGGTGAGGACCGTTCCCGCGCGGTCGACCAGGAGGGCCATCTCGTACCCGACCAGACCGATGTCGGCGTCCGGGTGGGCGAGCACGGCCAGTGAGGAGCCGTCCGAGACGGACATCAGGAAGAGGAACCCGCGTTCCATCTCGACCACGGTCTGGCTGACAGCGCCGCCCTCGAAGATCCGGGAGGCGCCCGCGGTCAGCGAGGTGAGCCCGGAGGCGACCGCCGCCAACTGGTCGGCGCGGTCGCGCGGGAATCCTTCGGACATCGCCAGCAGCAGGCCGTCTGCGGAGACCACCACCGTGTGGGACACCCCAGGGGTGTTGTCCACGAAGTTGGTGATCAACCAGTTCAGATTCTGCGCGGCCTGACTCATCGGGCTCAACTAACGCTCCTGCTGGTGAGTGGGGCCGAGTGGGAAACTGCCGGTCGACTGGCCGTTGTTGGCCTGCCGACCCTGCTGGATACCCCGGCGGAGATTGGTCAGGCGCCCGCGCACGTCATCGGGCGCACGCGAAACCTGAGGACCGGACTGGTGGTTCTGCTGCTGGGCAGTGCCCGGCACCAGATTGGCACGCGGCACCCGGCGAGGCAGTCCGGAAGTGGTGATTCCGCCTGCTGCGGGCTTCTTGGCCCGCTCCGCCTGCCGTACGAGTTCGTCGTTCGGCGAGGCACGCCAGGAGCTGGTGGTGCCGGTGTCGCCCGCGCCGCGGCGCGGCATGGGGGGAGCGGAACGCTCAGGGGCGGACTGCTGAGGGGCGCCCGGCGCCTGCGGCTCGGCGGGCGGCTGCTGGCCGCCCTGCTGCGGGCCGTGGAACCAGTTCGTCTCCAGCGTGTCGTACAGCGGCGTACGACCGTCCCCGGGACCAGCCGGAGGCAGTGCCTCGGGCTGGGGCTGGGGCGGCAGCACCGGGCGGTACTGCGCCTCGGGGGCGGGAGCGGCGGCCGGACGCGGCGCGCCGAAGTGCTCGGCGTCCCGGCCGCGCTGACGCGGCCCGGGCATCCCCTGGTTCTGGGAGGACTGCGGGACACCGAAGTCCGGGCGGTCGAACTGCGCGGTGCTCGCGGGGTCCTGGTACTGCGGAGCCGGGGCCGAGAAGTCCGGCCGGGCGAACTCGGCGGTGGAGCCGGGCCCCTGCCGGTCGTCCATCGGCGGGCGCCGGTCCATGGACGGATTCATCGGCCGCTGGAACTGGCCGGTGGACTCGGGCTCCTCGTGACCGCGCGGGGCGTCGAGCGGAGTACGCCGCGGGACCGACGGGTCCTCGGTGCCCCAGCTGGTGGTCTGCGGGCGCTGCTGCTGCGGGTTGCCACCGGGCAGCTCGGCACGCGGACCGCCGACGGGCGGCAGCTGACGGCCGGGGTTACCCGGACCGCCGGGCCGCTGGAAGCCGTCCTCGCCGTCGGGAGCGTTGTACCGCGGCTGCTGCGGGGCCTGCCGGGCACCCGGACCGTTCTGCTGACCGGGCTGACCGGGCTGACCGGGCGGCCCCGGCCGGTTCTGACCGAACAGGTTGGCCTGACCCGACTCCGTACGACCGGAATCGCCCTGGTCGCCGCGGGCGCCGGGCCGGGCACCGCCGCCGAAGGCGCCGGAGAGCCCGCCGCCCTGACGCGGCGGCTCCTGCCGCGAGGTGTCCTGAGGGCCGGTGTGCGACAGCCCGGCGCTCTGGAAACCGGCGTTCTGCTGGTCCTGTTGGTTCGGCTGGCCATGCTGAGGCTGCTGGTTCGGCTGCTGGCGGGGACCGTTGTCGCGCGCCGGCAGCGCCGCCCGCGGACCGGAGCCCGCACCGACCTGCCCGCGCTGTCCACCGGGAGTCGCGCCGAGACCGCGCGCCGGGGCGGCGGGAGCGCCGCCGAGGCCCGGACGGTTGCCGTTGCCCGCACCGTTGCCGCCGGCGAGCAGACCGCCCGGGGCGGACTGCTGCTGACCCGGCGCCTGCTTCGCGGCCGGCTGCTTGCCGCCGTGCGCGACATCGACGGGGAGCATGACCAGTGCGGTCGTACCACCGGAGTCGGACGGCCGCAGCTGGATCCGGATGCCGTGACGCAGGGACAGCCGGCCGACCACGAACAGACCCATGCGGCGGGAGACCGAGACGTCGACGGTGGGCGGCGACGCGAGCCGCTCGTTGATCGCCGCGAGGTCCTCGGGGGAGAGGCCGATGCCGGTGTCGTGGATCTCCACCAGCACCCGGCCGTCGGGCAGTGCGTGACCGGTGACCCGGACCTTCGTCTGCGGCGAGGAGAACGACGTGGCGTTCTCCAGCAGCTCGGCGAGCAGGTGCACGAGGTCGTTGACCACGCGGCCGGCCACCTCGGTGGCGGGCACCGCGGCCAGTTCGATGCGCTCGTACTGCTCCACCTCGGAGGCGGCGGCACGGAGCACGTCGACCAGCGGGACGGGGCGGGTCCACCGACGGCCCGGCTCCTCGCCCGCGAGGACGAGGAGGTTCTCGCCGTTACGGCGCATACGCGTCGCGAGGTGGTCGAGCTTGAAGAGCGAGGACAGCTGGTCCGGGTCGGCCTCGCGCGACTCCAACTCGGAGATGAGCGAGAGCTGACGCTGGATGAGACCCTGCGAACGCCGCGAGAGGTTGGTGAACATCGCGTTGACGTTGCCCCGCAGGAGGGCCTGCTCGGCGGCGAGGCGGACGGCCTCGCGGTGCACGTCGTCGAAGGCCGAGGCCACCTGGCCGATCTCGTCCCGGGAGTGCACACCGACCGACTCGACGGAGGTGTCGACGTCCTGCGGGTCCGACTCGGAGAGCTGCTTGACGAGTTCCGGCAGCCGGTCCTGGGCGACCCGGGTCGCGGTGTCCTGCAGTCGCCGCAGCGAGCGGATCATGGACCGGGCGACGACGAAGGCGCCGACCAGGGAGACACCGAGCACGAGCAGGATGAGCGCACCGCTGATGATGGCTTCGCGCTTCGACTGGTCGCGGAGCTCGCGGGCCTTGCCCTCCATGTCGCTGAGGAGGGTCTCCTCGATGGTCTTCATCGCCTGGATCTTGGTGGAGCTCTGTTCGTACCAGTCGAGGTACGAACGCCGTTGCGCCCCCGCCATGCCTTGGGGGGTGTCGAGCACCTTCTTGGCGTAGGTGCTGGCGGCCTTGATCTCCGGGTTGCCGTTCTCCAGCGTCGCCGTCAGCTGGGCGGCGTTCTGACCGGTGGTTGCGTAGGTCGACTCGAACGAATTCATGGCGGACGCCTCCTTGCGGAGGGCGGTACGGCCGAACTGCTGGTCGTTCTCGTCGAGATGCGACCCCTTCAGGCTGCCGCCACCGCCCGGCAGCGCCGCGGCGATGATCGCCCGCTGGACCGACGCGTACTCCTTGGCGGAGGAGAAGGCCGCCAGGGCACGGGTCCGCTTGATCATCTCGGGGTTGCTGGTCGCCTGCGCCATGTCCTGCGAGAGGCTCAGCAGCGAGGTGATCAGCTGGCTGTACTGGTCGACGGTCTGGAGGCTCGGGCTGCCGTCCTCGTACGCCGTCTTGCGGATGTCGCGGATCTGACCGAGCTGATTGGCGATCTGGTCGACGCTCGCCTGGATCGACGCCAGGGCGTCGTCGCCCTCGGTGTCGCCGATCGCGTTCGTCGCCTGCAGGAAGGCGGTCTTCGCCCGGTCGGTATTCTTGCGCGGCTCGGTGACCTTGAAGTCGTCGGCCTTCACGCCGTTGGACAGCGGACCTGCCGACTTGTCGCGCTCCTCCTGGAGCTTCTGGGCGAGGTTGGTCGCCTGCTTGGTCATCTGGGTGAGCAGCTGCATGTGGTCCAGCTGCTGAATATCGTTCATGGAGTCGTTGATGCGCAGACCACCCAGGGTGGTCGCGGCGACTACCGGAAGAGCGAGCAGGGAGACCAGGCGCGTACTGATGCGCCAGTTGCGCAGAGCCACGCGCGAACCCGTGCTGACGGGCCCCCGGGGCTTGAGCGGGGCGACCGGGTCGGTTCCGCTGTTCGCCGTGGCACCTGAGCGCGGAGCGCGGTCGCCGTTGTCGCCGGCCGCGGCCGGTCCGGGGTTCTGGGCGTGCTGGGGCGAGGAACCGCGGTCGGTCCCGCCGCGCGGCTCCTGTTCCGCCGCAGCGCTGCCATCCCTCTTGAAACGTCCCTGCACTAGCGTCGCAACCTCTGGACCAGGCGTCCCTCCGCGTAGACGGGTGGGACGGTGTCGGCGTCGTGGGGCGTTGTACCCGCCCCATGGTGGTCGTGAGTGACCGGCGCTCTTCCCCTTCCCGCCGCCACTCGGCGCTGCGTTGCGCCCCCTGCGCGCCGGCCTGAAACCCGCGGCGGTGCGTGGAATTCCAGCACAGTGCCGGATCTCCAACAAGGCCCGCGTACCGGGCTGTGACCTGGGTGACGCGTTGTGATGGATGCGTCACAAGCCGTGGAGAGTGTTCATGGTCAAAGCGGGCGTTAGAGGGCGAAACAGGTGGGAGTGTGGAGTGTCCCAGTCGAGATGATCGGGAGCGGAATGATTCATTCAGTGATGCAATGTCCGTTTCCCCGACCTCGAGCGACCGCCCGAAATGACGTAATTGTCAACGCGTTCGTGAGCAAACTCACATGATGATCGCCGTCTCTTCCGCGGGTCCGGAGGGAATTGGATGTTTAGCCTGGCGCTTTACAGGGATGGCAAATCCGACAACCGGCGCCCCTCCGGGCGGCGCCCGTACCGACAGGGTCCGAACGGCAGATGAAGACGACGATGATGTTCCGCAACATTGCCAACCCCCGGCGCACCACGCTGGCGCACCTCAAGGACGCCGAAGCGCTGCAGACGCCGGAGCAGCCGGAGCACGCCGTCGACCTGCCGACACAGACGGCCAACCCGCGTCGCACCGTCCTCATGGTGGCCCCGGCGGCAGCAGCAGCCGCCTCGACCGCCGGGTAATGGGCGCGGTTGTCCCCCTCACCCGCGTTAGCCTGGAGCGTCAGTCTTCAGCCAGCCAGCAAGTGAGGGGCGACAGCATCCCGTGCGCATCGCCAGGTTCTCCATCGACGGCAATGTCGCCTTCGGCGCGGTCGAGGGCGACGGCACCGTCGGCTCCGGTGACCTCGTCCTCGACATCATCAAGGGCATTCCGTACGCCGACTTCGAGCTCTCCGGCACCAAGGTCCCGCTGAGCAAGGTCCGGCTGCTGCCGCCCGTGCTCCCCAACAAGGTCGTGGCCATCGGCCGCAACTACGCGGAGCACGCCGCCGAACTCGGCAACGAGGTCCCGGACGTACCGGTCGCCTTCTTCAAGCCCACCACCTCGGTGATCGGCTCCGGGGACGCCATCGAGTACCCCTCCTTCTCCAACGAAGTGCACTACGAGGCCGAGCTGGCCGTCGTCATCGGCCGTATGTGCCGCGAAGTGCCGCGTGAGCGGGTCAAGGACGTCATCTTCGGCTACACCTGCGCCAACGACGTCACCGCCCGCGATGCCCAGAAGCGTGAGAAGCAGTGGGCCCGGGCCAAGGGCTTCGACACGTCCTGCCCGCTCGGCCCCTGGGTGGAGACCGACCTCGACCCCAGCGACCTCGCCATCCAGACCACGGTCAACGGCGAGCAACGCCAACTGGGCCGTACGAGCGAAATGATCCGCTCCATCGAGGACCTGGTCGTCCACATCACGGAGGCGATGACGCTGCTCCCGGGCGACGTGATCCTCACCGGCACCCCGGCAGGGGTCGGGCCCCTGCACGTCGGCGACGAGGTCGCCGTCACCATCGAAGGCATCGGCACTCTCACCAACAAGGTGATCAAGCGTGGCTAACACGAACTCCCCCAAGCTCTCGGCTTCGCTCGAGCAGGGGGTACCCCCCCGCGTACGTTTCTGTCCCTCCCCGACCGGTAACCCCCACGTGGGCCTGGTCCGCACCGCCCTGTTCAACTGGGCGTTCGCCCGGCACCACGGCGGCACCCTGGTCTTCCGCATCGAGGACACGGATGCGGCGCGCGACTCCGAGGAGTCGTACAACCAGCTGCTCGACTCGATGCGCTGGCTCGGCTTCGACTGGGACGAGGGTCCCGAGGTCGGCGGCCCGCACGCCCCGTACCGGCAGTCGCAGCGCATGGACATCTACAAGGATGTCGCCCAGAAGCTCCTGGCCGGCGGTTACGCGTACCACTGCTACTGCACCACCGAGGAGCTCGACGCCCGCCGCGACGCCGCCCGCGCCGCCGGCAAGCCGTCCGGCTACGACGGTCACTGCCGCGACCTGAGCGCCGAGCAGATCGCCGCGTACGAGGCCGAGGGCCGGACGTCCATCGTCCGCTTCCGGATGCCCGACGAGGCGCTCACCTTCACGGACCTGGTCCGCGGCGAGCTGACCTTCCAGCCGGAGAACGTGCCGGACTACGGCATCGTCCGGGCCAACGGCGCGCCGCTCTACACGCTCGTCAACCCGGTCGACGACGCGCTGATGGAGATCACCCACGTCCTGCGCGGCGAGGACCTGCTCTCCTCCACACCGCGCCAGCTCGCGCTCTACAAGGCGCTGATCGAGCTCGGCATCGCCAAGGGCACCCCCGCGTTCGGCCACCTCCCGTACGTCATGGGCGAGGGCAACAAGAAGCTCTCCAAGCGTGACCCGCAGGCCTCGCTCAACCTCTACCGTGAGCGCGGCTTCCTCCCCGAGGGGCTGCTCAACTACCTCTCGCTGCTCGGCTGGTCGATCGCCGAGGACCGCGACATCTTCTCCATCGAGGAGATGGTGGCCGCGTTCGACATCAAGGACGTGAACGCCAACCCGGCGCGCTTCGACCTGAAGAAGTGCGAGCACATCAACGCCGAGCACATCCGCATGCTCGACGTGAAGACCTTCACCGAGGCGTGCGGCCCCTGGCTGAAGGCGCCGTTCGCCCCGTGGGCCCCGGAGGCCTTCGACGCCGCGCAGTTCGAGGCCATCGCCCCGTATGCCCAGACCCGCGTCACCGTCCTCTCGGACATCACGGCCAACGTCGACTTCCTCTTCCTCGACGAGCCGGTCGAGGACGAGGCGTCCTGGAACAAGGCGATGAAGGAGGGCTCCGACGCCCTCCTCACCACGGCCCGCGCCAAGCTGGCCGACGCCGAGTGGAACGCCGAGGCCCTGAAGAACGCGATTCTCGCCGCGGGCGAGGAGCACGGCCTGAAGCTCGGCAAGGCCCAGGCCCCGGTCCGCGTCGCCGTCACCGGCCGCACGATCGGTCTGCCGCTCTTCGAGTCCCTGGAGATCCTGGGCCGCGAGAAGACCCTGGCCCGGATCGACGCGGCAAGGGCGAAGCTGGCCGCGTAAGCGGCTCCCGTACACCCGAAGGGGCGGTCACCGGTCCGTACCGGTGACCGCCCCTTCTGCATGCCTCAGACGGTCTCGTCGAGGTCCTGCGCGTAGTGCTCGATGGCCCGCCGGTACCGCTGTACATACGCGTCCTGGCTGGTCGTGGCCAGCAGGCTCAGCAGGATCTGCATGGCCTCGTGATGCTGCTCGGTGTTGAACAGGGCCATCGCGAGGAAGGACTGCAGGGCGCCGTCCCCGGGGAACTCCGCGACGCCAAGTCGCAGCGTCTCGACGGCCTTTGCGTACTGCCCCAGTACCCGATAGGTGCTGCCGAGCCCGAGCAGCGCACCGTGGCGGTCCTCCTCCGACAGCCCGGTGCCCCGCAAGCTGCGTTCGTAGAAGGGGACGGCTTCGGCCTCCAGGCCCAGCGCGTCGTGGACCCAGGCGGTCTGGTAGGCCACCTCCGCGTCCTCCGGATGCCCGGCGGCAAGCATCAGCAGCCGCTCTCTGGCCTCTTCCGCCCGCCCCTGCTCGCGCAGCCCGACGGCCTCGGCCAGCAGACTGTCCCTGTCATGCTCACTCATGCACGCATTGTCACAGGTTAGGCGTCGCGGGCGGGGTTCAGGGCATTTCCCGGCCCTCTCACCGGGCGGGCGGTAGCGTGGCCGTATGCTGATCCGAGCCGTGCTCTGGGACATCGACGACACGATCTTCGACTACACGGGCGCCGACCGCGTCGGCCTGCAGAAACACCTGGAGAGCGAGGGTGTGCCCGGCGGCTACGGTTCCGCCACGCAGGCCCTCGATGCCTGGCGGGCGATCACCGACGTCCACTGGGCGCGTTTCGCCGCCGGGGAGACCGACTTCCAGGGGCAGCGCCGGGACCGGGTCCGTTCGTTCCTCGGACGGCCGCTCACGGACATGGAGGCCGACGACTGGTTTGCTCGGCACCTCGCCCACTACGAGGCCGCCTGGTCGCTCTTCCCTGACGCCCTGCCGGTCCTGGACGTGCTGGCCGGCCGCTACCGGCAGGCCGTCCTGTCGAACTCCAGCATCGTCAATCAGGACCGCAAGCTGCGCACCCTCGGGGTGCGGGACCGTTTCGAGGCTGTGGTGTGTGCCGTGGAGCTCGGCATCTCCAAGCCCGAGGCCGCCGCGTTCCATGCCGCCTGCGAAGCGCTCGGGCTGGAGCCGCAGGACGTCGTGTACGTCGGAGATCACCCGGACATCGACGCAGCCGGGGCGGTTGCGGCGGGGCTGAAGGGGGTCTGGCTGGACCGGGGCGGGTGCGGCGGACGGCCCGAACTGGAGCGCATCACCGGTCTCGATCAGCTCCCCGGACTGCTGGCGGGTGATACCCGTTTTGGAGCGCCGGACACCTTCGGGTAATGTTCTTTCTGCGCCGCCCGAGCGGGCCGGAAGATCCGGTCGGGAAGCGCAAGCCAAACAAGAACCCCTCTGGGGGTTGAGTTTTGGTGGGCTATGGTGTAATTGGCAACACTACGGTTTCTGGTACCGTCATTCTAGGTTCGAGTCCTGGTAGCCCAGCGCAGATCTTCATCTGTACAACACGCCCCCGTTGTGTAGCGGCCTAGCACGCTGCCCTCTCACGGCAGTAGCGCCGGTTCGAATCCGGTCGGGGGTACAGATCCTTCCCGCGAGATCATCTGGGTCGCACCCACGATTTCGATGCAGGATCGCTAGGGCCCCCGTTGTGTAGCGGCCTAGCACGCTGCCCTCTCACGGCAGTAGCGCCGGTTCGAATCCGGTCGGGGGTACGGTTTTCACCATGGGCTATGGTGTAATTGGCAACACTACGGTTTCTGGTACCGTCATTCTAGGTTCGAGTCCTGGTAGCCCAGCGCAGATCTTCATCTGTACAACACGCCCCCGTTGTGTAGCGGCCTAGCACGCTGCCCTCTCACGGCAGTAGCGCCGGTTCGAATCCGGTCGGGGGTACAACAGAGCAAACAATCAAGGGTCCTTCACTTCGGTGAGGGGCCCTTGATTGTGCCCGGGACCCGTTGCGCACGGGCCCGTCGCACTCAGAGTCCGTACCGCCGATTCGACTCCTCCTCCTGGGCCAGCCGGCGCAGCGACAGCAACAGCGGTTCGTGGAGCACGACCGAGGCCACCGCCATCTCCACCTGCTCCGCTCCTGCCGGATAGGACTCCATCATGTCCAGGTCGCGGACCGCGACTTGCTCCATGAGGCGGGCCTGCTCGGTCAAGTACTCGATGTCGCAGGCGTAGCCGAGCCGGATGAGTGTGGCCATCGAGGCGACCAACGAGCGATATGTGGGGTCCAGGGAACCGAGTTCCTGCACGAACGCCCAGCCGAGCCGGTCGAGAAGCCGGTCGACCTCGTGGCGCGCTGATTCCGTCTCCGGGGCGTCCTCGTCCGGCTCGGGGCCGTGCGGCAGCGACCAGAGGGCGGCGCCCAGCCGGATCGTGCGGCCGAGGGATTCGTCGTCGACATGGGCCAGTACCTCGCGGGCCGTTGCCACCGGGAGGCGGCCCACCTGAATCAGTGCCCGCACCAGACGCAGCCGGCGCAGATGGCTCTCGTCGTACTCGGCCTGGGTCGCGCTGATGCGTTCACCGGGCGCCAACAGCCCCTCACGCAGGTAGTACTTGATCGTCGCCGTCGAGACGCCGCTCTGCTTGCTCAGTTCCGCGAGTCGCATGTTCTGTGCCTTCCCTTGCGCCACCCCTTGGGCAGTGTCACTATCCAATCATTGGATAGCCGCACTCTCCAACATGATCAGGGGGCAAGGCATGCGTGCGAAGCCGATACCGGGGCGGACGACCGCGGCAGCCGAGGGGGACGTGGTCGTCCTGCTCATCGGGATGCGCATCAATCACTTCTGGGGCGTGCACCACTGGCTGCCGGTCTTCGTGGCAATGCCGCGCATGCTGCGGGAGTTGAGCCGGGACAGGAGCCGCGGGCTGCTCGGCTACACCCTGCTGTCCGGATCGCCGAGGACGTACTACGTCGTCCAGTACTGGGAGTCCAAGGAGAAGCTCTACGCGTACGCCGCCGCGCCCGACATGTTCCACCGCAAGGCCTGGGCGATGATGAACCGCAAGGAGAAGAAGTCCCGGCAGCACGTGGGGCTGTGGCACGAGACATACGTCGCGCCCGAGGGGTCGTACGAATCGATCTACGCCGACATGCCGCCGTACGGACTGGCTGCGGCGACGGGCGTGCTGCCGATCGAGGAGCGGGGACGGAGGGCGGCGGACCGTTTCGCGCACCGCTCGTCCACGGAACGGAAGGGCTGAGAGGGGGCCGTCACGACGCTGGGACGGCCGGGGAACGATTTCTTGCTCTGCCGGGCCTGCGTGCCGGGCTTGTGCGGCAGGCGGGTCCGAGGCTGCGCCTGTGTACGTGATCCGTACGTCAGCCGTTGCGGCGCAGGGCCTCGCTCAGCCGGGCCGCCGAGTCGATGACCGCCTGGGCATGCATCCGTCCTGGGTGGCGGGTCAGCCGCTCGATCGGTCCGGAGACCGAGACCGCGGCGACCACCCGGTTCGACGGCCCGCGTACCGGCGCCGAGACCGAGGCGACGCCCGGCTCCCGCTCGCCGATCGACTGGGCCCAGCCCCGGCGGCGCACGCCCGAGAGCGCCGTCGCCGTGAAGCGGGCGCCCTGGAGGCCGCGGTGCAGGCGCTCCGGCTCCTCCCAGGCCATCAGGATCTGGGCCGATGAGCCCGCCTTCATGGTCAGGGTGGAGCCCACCGGCACGGTGTCCCGCAGTCCGGACAGCCGCTCCGCCGCAGCCACGCAGATCCGCATGTCGCCCTGCCGGCGGTAGAGCTGCGCGCTCTCGCCGGTGATGTCCCGCAGATGCGTGAGCACCGGGCCCGCCGTCGCCAGCAGGCGGTCCTCGCCTGCCGCGGCCGCGAGCTCCGCCAGTCGGGGGCCGAGGATGAATCGGCCCTGCATGTCCCTCGCCACCATCCGGTGGTGTTCCAGTGCCACAGCCAGTCGATGAGCCGTGGGTCGTGCAAGCCCGGTCGCCGCGACCAGTCCGGCGAGGGTGGCCGGACCGGACTCCAGGGCGCTCAATACCAGAGCCGCCTTGTCGAGAACGCCGACGCCGCTAGAGTTGTCCATACGACGATACTCGCGTCTCACTCTGTGAAACGCAAGTTCAATTTCCGGCAGAAGTTGCGAACCTGTAGGGGCGGCCGCACAACGGCCCGTAGCCACCGCCCCGCACGGGGGTCCGGACGGCGGCGCACCGAAATCTCTAGTTGGGCCGGCGAAGACGCCGGCCGGAGGGAAAGCGATGGGTAGGACACTCGCGGAGAAGGTCTGGGACGACCACGTCGTCCGGCGCGCGGACGGCGAGCCCGATCTTCTCTTCATCGATCTGCACCTGCTGCACGAGGTGACCAGCCCCCAGGCCTTCGACGGCCTCCGGCAGGCCGGACGCCGGGTGCGGCGCCTCGACCTCACCATCGCCACCGAGGATCACAACACCCCGACCCTCGACATCGACAAGCCGATCGCCGACCCGGTCTCCCGAGCCCAGTTGGAGACCCTGCGCAAGAACTGCGCGGAGTTCGGCGTACGGCTGCACCCGCTGGGCGACGTCGAGCAGGGCGTCGTGCACGTGGTCGGCCCGCAGCTGGGTCTGACCCAGCCCGGCACCACCGTCGTCTGCGGCGACTCCCACACCTCCACGCACGGCGCTTTCGGCGCGCTGGCGTTCGGTATCGGCACCAGCCAGGTCGAGCACGTCCTGGCCACGCAGACGCTGCCGCTGGCCCGCCCGAAGACCATGGCGATCACCATCGACGGTGAACTGCCCGACGGTGTCACGGCCAAGGACCTGATCCTCGCGATCATCGCCCGGATCGGCACCGGCGGCGGCCAGGGCTACATCCTCGAATACCGCGGCTCCGCCATCGAGAAGCTCTCGATGGAAGCCCGGATGACCATCTGCAACATGTCGATCGAGGCGGGCGCCCGGGCCGGCATGATCGCCCCGGACGAGACCACGTTCGACTACCTGAAGGGCCGCGACCACGCCCCGCAGGGCGAGGACTGGGACGCCGCCGTCGCGTACTGGAAGACGCTGCGCACGGACGACGACGCGGTCTTCGACGCCGAGGTCGTCATCGACGCCGCCGAACTGGCGCCGTTCGTCACTTGGGGCACCAACCCCGGCCAGGGCGCGCCGCTGTCGGCCAACGTCCCCGACCCGGCTTCGTACGAGGACGCCTCGGAGCGGAACGCCGCCGAAAAGGCCCTGGAATACATGGGGTTGACCGCCGGACAGCCGCTGCGCGAGATCAACGTCGACACCGTATTCGTAGGCTCCTGCACCAACGGCCGGATCGAGGACCTGCGCAACGCGGCCGCGATCCTGGACGGCCGCAAAGTCGCCGACGGCGTACGGATGCTGGTTGTCCCGGGCTCGGTCCGGGTCGCCCTGCAGGCCGTCGAGGAGGGCCTGGACAAGGTCTTCACCGCGGCCGGCGCGGAATGGCGGCACGCGGGCTGCTCGATGTGTCTCGGCATGAACCCCGACCAGCTGGCCCCCGGCGAGCGCTCCGCGTCGACCTCGAACCGAAACTTCGAGGGCCGGCAGGGCAAGGGCGGCCGTACCCACCTGGTCTCCCCGCAGGTCGCCGCCGCCACGGCCGTGCTGGGCCACCTGGCCTCGCCGGCCGACCTGTCCGACGCCCTTACCTCCGCCGGAGTCTGAGAACCATGGAAGCTTTCACCGCACACACCGGCCGGGCCGTCCCGCTGCGCCGCAGCAACGTCGACACCGACCAGATCATCCCCGCCCACTGGCTGAAGAAGGTCACCCGCGACGGCTTCGAGGACGGGCTCTTCGAGGCATGGCGCAAGGACCCCGAGTTCGTCCTCAACCGGCCCGAGCGGGACGGCGCAACGGTCCTGGTGGCCGGTCCCGACTTCGGTACCGGGTCCTCCCGTGAACACGCCGTCTGGGCCCTGCAGAACTACGGCTTCAAGGCCGTCATCTCCTCCCGGTTCGCCGACATCTTCCGCGGCAACTCGCTGAAGAACGGGCTGCTGACCGTGGTCCTCGACCAGGAGGTCGTCGACGCACTGTGGGACCTGACCGAGGCCGACCCGGCCGCCGAGGTCACCGTCGACCTGGAGGCGCGCCAGGTCCGGGCCGAGGGCATCACCGCCGACTTCGAGCTCGACGAGAACGCCCGCTGGCGACTGCTGAACGGGCTGGACGACATCAGCCTCACCCTTCAGAACGAAGCGGACATCGCGACTTATGAGGCGGCAAGGCCGACCTTCAAGCCGCGTACAATTAACGCCTGAGCAGCGCGTTTCCAGTACTGCGCCCCCTGCCTTCTGGTAGGGGGCGCAGTCGCTTGTTGAGACCCCGTCGGGCGACAACTCGCCCCAGATGGCACAATCGGTGCATGGAACGCGACAGCCAACTCAAGCTTTATGGCCAAGTCGCCGACCGATTGAAGGAAGCGCACACAAGAGTGCGCGCACTGCAAGTCCCGGAGGGCGTACGGATGGCGCTGTCCCGGAAGCTGTTGGTCATCACGGCTGCGGCGAAGCACGATCTCCCGGATGCGGCAAGGCGTCTGGACCGGTTGATGAAGGACCTCGATGAGGGCCGATTCCCCGAAGGTGACTGACCTCTGCGGAACTGCGCAGCGGTCGACTTCGTTGCGGCACTAGGGTGATTAGCCCGTTTCGTGTTTGATTTGCGGTATATATCTGCCTAACGTGCGAAAACGCTTGAACACTTACGTTCTGGCAATGTCTCCGAAGGGGAAGACGTGAACAAGGCACAGCTCGTAGAAGCGATTGCCGACAAGGTCGGCGGCCGTCAGCAGGCCGCGGACGCTGTCGACGCGGTACTCGACGCGATCGTCCGTGCAGTTGTCGCGGGGGACCGGGTCTCGGTCACCGGTTTCGGCTCGTTCGAGAAGGTCGACCGCCCGGCCCGCTACGCCCGCAACCCGCAGACGGGTGAGCGCGTGCGGGTCAAGAAGACCTCGGTGCCCCGTTTCCGTGCGGGACAGGGCTTCAAGGACCTGGTCAGCGGCTCGAAGAAGCTTCCCAAGCACGATGTGGCCGTGAAGAAGGCGCCCAAGGGCAGCCTCACGGGCGGTGTTTCCGCCCGTGCGATCACCAAGGCCGCCGCCAAGAAGGCCACCGCCAAGAAGGCCGCGGCGAAGAAGGTCACCGCCAAGAAGACCGTGACGGCGGCGAAGACCGCCGCGGCCAAGAAGACCGCCGCGAAGAAGACCACCGTGGCGGCCAAGAAGACCACGGCAGCCGCGAAGACCACCGCAGCGGCGAAGAAGACGACGGCTGCCAAGAAGGCCGTCGCCGCCAAGACCGCGCCCGCCAAGAAGGCCACGGCGAAGAAGGCGCCCGCGAAGAAGGCCACGGCGCGCAAGACCACGGCCAAGAAGGCCGTCGCACGGAAGAAGTGAGACCGAGCAGCGCAGGGCTCCTCACACGCGCCGGGCCGGGCTCCCCTCGGGGAGCCCGGCCCGCGGGCTGTCCGGGGTGCGTTCAGCGGCCCAGCGGGCCGGACGCGCCCTTCAGAACGTCTGCAGCGTCACCAGGGTGATCCGCAGCGTCGCTCCCTCGCCCTCCACCTCGATCCGCACCCGCTGCCCCGGGCGCAACAGCCGCAGGCCGCCCGCGTCGAAGGCCGGGGCGTCGAATTCCACCGGGGTGCCGTCGTCGAGCAGCACACTGCCGGTGCGGGTCTCGGGGTCGTACGTGTACGAGGTCGCCTGCATGAACGGCAGCCTATCGGTCCCTCGCGGGCACTTCCGCGGCCAAGCTGCCCGCCGTGTGCGGACCCACCCCGAGGGCCAGCGCGGCCCGCAGATCGGCGCCGGTGTCCACGTCCTGGCGGACCGAGTCGATGCCGGACGGGACTATTTCCACCGCGCCGGAGGCAAGATGCCGGGCCCGGGACGGACCTCCGAAAGCCGGACGCAATTCCACCCCCACCGAAGCCGACAGAAAAGTCGTGCCGATTCCCGCCGCATCCGTAACAAATGCGCGCGGAAATTCAGCGGCGAATTCGAGCACCCGGGACAATTCCGCGGGACGCAGCGCGGGCAGATCCGCGTTGAGCGCGGCGACTGCGGCGGCGGGCCTTCGGTCGCGCATCGCCCGCTCGCCATGGGCCAGCGCGGCGTTGAGTCCGGCGGCCGGTCGGTCGGGAACGATGCGCGCGCCGAGCGCCGAGAGCGCGGCCCCGGCCATCGGGTCGTCCGTGACGACCACCACATCCCGTACGGCCCGGCAGGCCAGCGCGGCGGCCACGGTGTCCTGGGCGAAGGCCAGAGCGAGCCGGGGGCGCAGCAGCGGGCCCGTTGCCTGCGTCAGCCTGCTCTTGGCCCGCGCCAGCGGCTTCAACGGGACGACCAGGGACCACACCCCGGTCCGGTCGGTGTTCGTGGCGATCTCCCCCTCGGTGCGCATCGCCGCTTATTCTCGCCTGCCGGTACGACAACCCGGTGCGACAACCCGGAGGGGCGGCCCCGGGGGTGGGGCGTACGGTGTTCTCGACAGAGCAGGGGCCTGGGGCGAGACTTGACCGCCACAGGCAGGCAAACACGTCAGGTCCGTAGAGGAAGGTGTCCGAGTGTCCGGCCGCAGAATCGGCTTCTGGTACCGCCTGGCGGCGGTCATCGCAAAACCGCCGCTGGTGGTTCTGTTCAAGCGTGACTGGCGGGGAATGGAGCACATTCCGGCCGAAGGCGGATTCATCACTGCGGTCAATCACAACTCGTATCTGGACCCGCTCTCCTACGGTCATTTCCAGTACAACACCGGCCGGGTGCCGCGGCTCCTCGCCAAGGCGGGGCTCTTCAAGACTCCCTTTGTCGGAATGATGCTGCGTGGCACCGGACAGATCCCCGTGTACCGCGAGACGACCAACGCGCTGGACGCCTTCCGGGCCGCCGTCGACGCCATCGAGCGCGGCGAATGCGTCGCCTTCTACCCGGAGGGCACCCTCACCCGCGACCCCGACATGTGGCCGATGGCCGGCAAGACCGGCGCCGCCCGCGTCGCGTTGATGACGAAGGCCCCGGTCATCCCCGTTGCCCAGTGGGGCGCGAACCTGGTGATGCCGCCGTACGCCAAGGAGAACAAGCTCCAACTCTTCCCGCGCAAGACCCTCCAGGTGCAGGCCGGTCCGCCCGTCGACCTCTCCCGGTTCTACGACATGGAGCCGACGCCCGACGTCCTGCGCGAGGCGACCGAGGTCATCATGGCCGCGGTCACCGCCCAGCTCGAAGTCGTACGCGGCGAGAAGGCCCCCGCCGAGCTCTACGACCACCGCAAGGCGCGTGCCGAACAGCGGCGCAAGGCCGAAGGAGAGGGACCCAAGTGACGCACCCCGTAAAAGCAGCCGTCTTCGGAACCGGCTCATGGGGTACGGCCTTCGGCATGATCCTCGCCGACGCCGGCTGCGAGGTCACCCTCTGGGGCCGTCGCGCCGAGCTCGCCGAGGCGGTCAACACGACCCGTACCAACCCCGACTACCTGCCGGGAATTGAGCTCCCCGAATCCATCAGGGCAACCACCGACGCCGCCGAGGCGCTGCGCGGCGCCGACTTCGCCGTGCTCGTCGTGCCGTCGCAGACGCTGCGCGCCAACCTCGCCGACTGGGCCCCGCACCTCGAACCGGACACCGTCCTCGTCTCGCTGATGAAGGGCGTCGAACTCGGCACCGCGAAGCGGATGAGTGAGGTCATCGAGGACGTCACCAAGGTCCCCGCGGACCGCATCGCCGTCATCAGCGGCCCCAATCTGGCCAAGGAGATCGCCGAACGCCGCCCCGCCGCGGCCGTCGTCGCCTGCCAGGACGAGTCGGTGGCCCGCCGCCTCCAGGCCGCCTGCCACACGCCGTACTTCCGCCCGTACACCATCACCGATGTGGTCGGCTGCGAACTCGGCGGCGCGGTGAAGAACGTCATCGGTCTCGCCGTCGGCATCGCCGACGGGATGGGCCTCGGTGACAACGCCAAGGGCTCGCTCATCACCCGCGGCCTCGCCGAGACCACCCGGCTCGGTCTCGCCATGGGCGCCGACCCGCTGACGTTCTCCGGACTCGCGGGCCTCGGCGACCTCGTGGCGACGTGCTCCTCGCCGCTGTCGCGCAACCACACCTTCGGCACCAACCTCGGCCGTGGCATGACGCTGGAAGAGACCATCGCCGTCACCAAGCAGACCGCCGAGGGCGTCAAGTCCTGTGAATCGGTGCTCGATCTGGCGCGCCGGCACGGCGTCGACATGCCCATCACGGAGACGGTCGTCTCCATCGTCCACGAGGGCAAGCCGCCGATGGTCGCTCTGGGCGAGCTGATGTCGCGCAGCGCGAAGGCCGAGCGGCACTGACGCCCGACCGGCCCCGGTGACGCTGACGCGACCCGTACCAGCAGGTACGCTCATCGCGATATGAGCAGCGAGAACCTCCCCCAGAGCCCGAAGCAGCAGCTCCGCAAGCCGCGTGTGGCCGTCGTGTTCGGCGGCCGCAGCTCCGAACACGGTATTTCGGTCGTCACGGCAGGTGCCGTCCTGAACGCCATCGACCGGACGAAGTACGACGTCCTGCCGATCGGCATCACGACGGACGGCCGCTGGGCGCTCACCGCCGACGAGCCCGAACGCATGGCCATCACGGACCGGAAGATGCCGGACGTGGCCCAACTGGCCGAGTCCTCCGAGGGCGGCGTGGTGCTCTCCGTCGACCCCGGCAGCCGCGAAGTGGTCTACAGCGAGCCCGGCTCGGTGCCCAAGGCGCTCGGCGAGGTCGATGTCGTCTTCCCCGTCCTGCACGGCCCGTACGGCGAGGACGGCACCCTTCAGGGGCTCCTGGAGCTGTCCGGCGTGCCGTACGTGGGTGCCGGTGTGCTCGCCTCGGCGGTCGGCCAGGACAAGGAATACATGAAGCGGGTTTTCACCTCGTTCGGGCTGCCCGTCGGCCCGTACGTCGTCGTCCGCCCCCGCGAATGGGACAACGACCGCCCCGCCGCCCGCAAGCGCATCGTGGACTTCGCCGGGGAACACGGCTGGCCGCTCTTCGTGAAGCCCGCGCGGGCCGGCTCGTCCATCGGCATCACCAAGGTCGACGACCTCTCCGGACTCGACGAGGCGATCGAGGAAGCCCGCCGCCACGACCCCAAGTTCCTCGTCGAGTCGCTGCTGCGCGGCCGCGAGATCGAGTGCGGGGTGCTGGAGTTCGAGGACGGACCGCGTGCCAGCGTGCCCGCCGAGATCCCGCCGGTCACCTCGCACGACTTCTACGACTTCGAGGCCAAGTACATCGACTCGGCGTCCGGGATCGTGCCCGCCCCGCTCACCGAGGAGCAGACCGCCGAGGTCCAGCGGCTCGCGATCGACGCGTTCGAGGCCGCTTCCTGCGAAGGCCTGGTGCGCGCCGACTTCTTCCTCACCGAGGACGGCACGTTCGTCATCAACGAGATCAACACGCTGCCGGGCTTCACCCCGATCTCCATGTACCCGCGGATGTGGCAGGAGAGCGGTGTGAGCTACCAGGAGCTGGTCGACCGGCTGATCCAGGCGGCGTTGACCCGGTCCACCGGCCTGCGCTGACCCGGCGCTACACGCTGCTGGGGACCGTCTTCCTGACGGCCGGGGCGAACGCCGCCAGCGGGCTGGCGTCATGGGCGTACGCGGTCGAGAGCGTCACCTCGACATATGCCTTGCGATAGGTCGTGGTGAAGCGCGGACCGGCGTCCTCCGGCTGCTCCAGCAGCCAGTTGACGCCGTCCGCGTCGGTCCCCTTGGCCATGGGATCGTCCATCTTCGCGGGCCGGTCGACACCGCAGCGCAGTACGATCGCCCCGTCCCCCCAGGAGGCGGTCAGTACGGACCTCGGTCCGGAGTCGTCACGGTTCTGTCCGGCAACGGTCTCCGGCAGCTCCTTGTGCAGGGCACCGCAGTAGGCTGCGACTTCCGGCACCGGGGTGGGGACCGTGATCGACGCCGGGGAGCCCGTTGTGGAGCAGCCCGCCGCGGCCAGCACCAGAACGGCAGCGGACGGACCGAGAAACACGGGGCGGCGGAGCCGGCGGCGGAAGGACGTCACCGGCCCAGCGTAGACGGGGGCTACAGGTGGACGACCGGGCAGGTCAGGGTTCTGGTGATGCCGTCCACCTGCTGGACCTTGGCGACCACCATGCGGCCGAGTTCATCGACTGTGTCGGCCTGCGCGCGCACGATCACGTCGTAGGGGCCGGTGACGTCCTCTGCCTGGATCACTCCCGGGATTTTCGCGATGGTCTCGGCGACGGTCGACGCCTTGCCCACCTCGGTCTGAATAAGGATGTACGCCTGTACCACGGAACCTCCAGGGCGGCCACGAGGATCATGTGGGGGAAAGAGACGCCACGGTATCGCGTTGCCGAGGGCGGCGGGGAGACCTGTGGAACGGATGACGTCCACAGCGTGGCGCACGGATGCCATCAGTTGACGTATGCCTTGACAGTACCGACAGCACTGAAGGCCCGCGACCGCAAGCGCAGCGGTGCGGACGGGCGACAGGCATTCCAGTGACAACGGGGGCAGACTGCTCCCGGTGGCGGCCGGGCCACGGCCCGGACCACCGGCCGCCGACCCAGACCGGACATCCGTCCGGTGCGACAGATGAGAGGTGAGACTCGGTGAAGGGAACCGTGGGCGAGTTGGGGGAGTTCGGGCTCATCAAGGAGCTCACGTCCCGGCTCACCAGCACTCCGGCGGTACGGCTCGGACCTGGCGACGACGCCGCGGTCGTGGCCGCTCCCGACCGCAGGGTCGTGGCCAGTACGGACATCCTGTTGGAGGGACGGCACTTCCGCCGCGACTGGTCGACGGCGTACGACGTCGGACGCAAGGCCGCCGCACAGAACCTCGCCGACATCGCGGCCATGGGCGCCGTCCCCACCGCGCTGCTGCTCGGCCTGGTCGTCCCGGCCGAACTCCCGGTCACGTGGGCGGGCGAGTTGATGGATGGCATCCGTGACGAGTGCCAGGTCGCGGGGGCGGCCGTGGTCGGCGGTGACGTCGTCGGCGGGGAGACCATCACCGTCGCGATCACCGCACTCGGCGATCTGCGCAACCACGAACCCGTCACCCGGGCCGGCGCCCGACCCGGCGATGTCGTCGCCGTCACCGGCTGGCTCGGCTGGTCCGCCGCCGGGTACGCGGTCCTCTCCCGCGGCTTCCGCTCGCCGCGCGCCTTCGTCGAGGCCCACCGGCGCCCCGAACCGCCGTACCACGCCGGCCCTGCGGCCGCCGGACTCGGCGCCACCGCCATGACCGACGTCAGTGACGGACTCGTCGCCGACCTCGGCCACATCGCCGAGGCCAGCAAGGTCCGGATCGATCTGCGGTCCGGGCTGATCGACATCCCCTCGCAGATGTCCGACATCGGCCAGGCGGTCGGCGTGGACCCGCTCCAGTGGGTGCTCACCGGGGGAGAGGACCACGCGATCGTCGCGACCTTCCCCCAGGACGTGAAGCTGCCCGCCCGCTGGAAGGTGATCGGCGAGGTCCTCAACCCGTCGGCGCTGCCCCAGGTGACGGTCGACGGGGCCCCTTGGACCAGCAAGGGTGGCTGGGACCACTTCGGCGGCATCGAGGACGCCCAGTAGATTGAGGCGTATGCCCATATCTTCTGCCGCACCGCAGGTACCGCTCGTTCCACCCCGTGTGCTCACCGTCGCCGGATCCGATTCCGGCGGCGGTGCGGGCATCCAGGCCGACCTCAAGACGATGTTGGCGCTCGGCGTGCACGGCATGAGCGTGATCACCGCGGTGACCGCGCAGAACTCGCTGGGCGTCCAGGGCGCATGGGAGCTGCCCGTGGAGGCGGTACGCGCCCAGTACCGCAGCGTCGTCGACGACATCGGCGTCCAGGCGGTGAAGACCGGCATGCTCGCGTCGGCCGCCCTCGTCGAGACCGTCGCCGCACTTCTCGCGGGATCGGACGCCCCGGTGGTCGTCGACCCGGTGGGGGTCTCCAAGCACGGTGATCCACTGCTCGCTGCCGAAGCCCTCGATTCCGTACGGACGAAGCTGCTGCCGGTCGCCACGGTGGCGACCCCCAACCTGGACGAGGTGGCGCAGCTCACCGGCGTGACGGTCACGGACGAGACCGGAATGCGGCAGGCCGCGGCGGAGATCCTGGGATACGGGCCGCGCTGGGTCGTCATCAAGGGTGGGCACCTGCCAGGCGAACCGGTCGACCTCCTCACGGACGGCACCGAGGAGCACTGGCTGCGCGCCCCCCGCCACGACAACCGGCACACGCACGGCACGGGCTGCACCCTCGCCTCCGCGATCGCCTGCGCGCTGGCCGCGGGCGACGACGTACCGACGGCCGTACGGGCCGCGAAGGCATACGTCACCGGGGCGATCGCGGCGGGCTTCCCGCTGGGCACCGGGATCGGCCCGGTCCGGCACGGCTGGCAGCTCTGACGGCCCCCCCCCACAACGGGGAGACGGGGAGTGGGGGAGCACAGCAAAAAGCCGGTCCACCGAGGTGGACCGGCTTTTTGGGCAACCGGAAGGCTGCGCTACGACGGGAACGTCAGCGCGCGACCTTGCCGGCCTTGATGCACGAGGTGCAGACGTTGAGCCGCTTCGGCGTCCGACCGACCACGGCACGCACGCGCTGGATGTTGGGATTCCAGCGACGGGACGTACGGCGGTGCGAGTGCGAAATGTTGTTGCCGAAGCCCGGCCCCTTGCCGCAGACGTCGCAGTTGGCAGCCACGGGTCACTCCAAAGACTTCAGGTGCACTTACAGTGAATTCCGGCGCGCCGGAATCATTTGACTGAAGTGGCGGTACCGGAGGAAAGGCCCGACTCTCATCGGGCAACCGAAGCAGCATACAACGGCCGCGTCGGTAGAACGAAACTACCATGGGTTTCCCCGCAGTCTGCCCCGCCCCTGTCCCCGCCGGACGCACCGGGCGGGACTAGTCTGCGGTTTCAGTCAGCCCGTACGGCCGCTCTCCAGGAGGAACACCAGGTGCCGCAGACCGCCGACGACATGGACGCCGTCGCGGTGCGTGCCTGGTGCTCACTGGCGTTGGAGGCGTTGGGCCGGGAGCGTGAGGCGATCGACGCGATCAACGTCTACCCCGTCGCGGACGGGGACACCGGCACCAACCTCTATCTGACGGTGGAGTCGGCGGCGGCCGCCGTCGAGGCGGTCTTCGCCGCCCACGAGACCGGTACGTCCGTGCCCGCTCTCGCCGATGTCGTACGGGCCATGGCACACGGGGCGCTGATCGGCGCCCGCGGCAACTCCGGCACGATCCTTGCGCAGCTGTTGCGCGGCATGGCGGGGGTGCTGGCCGACGGGCACGACGCGGACCATCTGCGCCGCGCCCTGACCCGGGCCGCCGAGGCCGCCCGGCAGGCCGTCGCGCACCCTGTCGAGGGCACGGTGCTGACCGTGGCCACCGCGGCCGCCGAGGCCGCCGGGCGCACGGCGGGCGACCCGAGACCGGAAGCGGTCACGCAGGCGGCGTACGAAGGGGCGCGTACGGCACTGGACGCGACTCCCGGGCAGCTCGACGTCCTCGGGCGGGCGGGAGTTGTCGACGCCGGAGGCCGTGGCCTGGTGACCGTCCTGGGGGCGCTTGTCGAGGCGGTCTCCGGTGAGCCGCCCGCACGTGGGACCTGGGTGACGCCCGACATCGCACCCGTGACCGTTGCCGCCGCCGACGACTGTGCGGCAGGCGGACCGGCGGACGGACCCGCCTTCGAGGTGATCTATCTCCTGGAGGCCCGGGACGACGCCGTCGACCGGCTGCGGGCCCGGCTCGACGGGCTCGGCGACTCGCTCGTCGTGGTCGGCGGCGACGGGCTGTGGAACGTCCACGTCCATGTCGACGACGCCGGTGCGGCGGTGGAGGCCGGGGTCGAGGCCGGCAGGCCGTACCGGATCCGGATCACCCACTTCGGCGCCGATCGGGTCCACCCCCACCAGAGCGAGCCCGCGCAGCGCGGTGTCGTCGTGGTGGTCCCGGGCGACGGGCTCTCGGGGCTGTGCACGGAGGCCGGCGCGACCACGGTGCTCGCCCGCCCCGGGGAGCCACCCGCCAGCGGTGAACTGGTCGATGCGATCCGTCGCGCCCACGCCCGCGAGGTGGTCCTGCTGCCCAACGACGCGGAGCTGCGCCACACGGCCGCGGCGGCCGCTGAGCAGGCCCGTACGGAAGGCATCCGGGTCGCGCTGATCCCGACCCGCGCCGCCGTCCAGGGCATCGCGGCGCTCGCCGTCCACGAACCTGACCGCAGCTTCGACGAGGACGTGGTGGCGATGACCGCCGCGGCCGGCGCCACCCGGTACGCCGAACTGGCCGTCGCCGAGCGGCAGTCGTGGACCATGGCGGGCATCTGCCAGGCCGGCGACATCCTGGGGCTGATCGACGGCGATGTGGCGGTCATCGGCGAGGACGTGCCCGGCACGGCCCGGGCCGTCCTCGACCGGATGCTGTCGGCGGGCGGTGAACTCGTGACGCTGGTCCTGGGCGAGGACGTGCCGGACAGCCTGGCGGAGGCACTGCAGGAGCATGTGCGCGAGGGGTACCTGGCGGTGGACACGGTGGTGTACCGGGGCGGCCGCCAGTGCGCTCTGCTGCTGATCGGGGTGGAGTAGGACAACGCGCCCCGGGTCCGCCTCCGGCCAGGCAGCCATCAGGTCCGCCGCCGTCCGCCTGCCGAGGAAGACCGGGCCGGCGGCGGTGAAGCCGGTGGCGGCGCGGCGACGTGGACCAGCGCCTCCTCGTACGCCGTACGCGCACCGCCGTCCTCGTCCGGCGCGCCCTGGACATCCCGACCTTGGAATCGCACGCACCAGACCACGTCCGCTATCCGATCGAAGGTCACCCGACAGGCTCTCAGCGTGGGCATCCGTTCCGGCTCCGCGGACATGAACTCCCGCGCCGCCGCCGGTCCCGGCTGCCCCTCCCGGACCGCGATCCAGGCCCGCACCCGCAGCGTCCGTAGCAGGGCGTGCACGTCACCCAGCTCCCGCCACAGCTTCCCGGCCCGCGTATGCGCCTTCTCCACCCGGGAGTTGAGCCAAGGGCTGTCCCGTCATCCCTGGCGGACACACGACGGCAGCTACGGCACCTCGCTGCGTTGTCGGAACGCCCGAATACGCGCAGTGCGAGGACGCTCCTCCGCCTTGCGATGCGTCGCATCCGACGCCGCGCGCTGTTTCGCCAGGCACTACGGGACAACCCTTGGAGGAGCCCGGTACAGCGGCTGCCCGGCGAGGTCGGCGGGCATCGCGTGGTCGTGCTGCTCGGGCCCCCTCAGACTCCCGCTCTCGCCTCTCGCCCGCCTCGTCCGCCCCGTGCGAGGCGTCCAGCGCATGCTCGGCGGCCTCGGCGAACTGCCCGGCGCCACCGAGGATTTCGGCGAACTGAAGAGGGCGCCGGGCACGGCCGGGCGCCGGGACGAACGCCGCACCGTGCTCCGGGGCGGCGCGCGCGGTGCGTTCCGCCGTGGCGTGGTCCTGCACCTGCGCGGCGATCCGGGCGGCCTTCGTCTCGTACTCGGCGGCGTAGCAGGGGAGTCCGGCGGCGTCGGTCCCGGGGGTCGCCCGCGCCTACAGCCCGACGGCTTCCGGACCGTCGCCTCCGGTATGCGGCGATGTCGTCCGAGGAGACCCGATGCCTGCGCGATCCGCGTGGCCACCTCGCCCTCCGCGCACAGCGGTTCGGTGCAGGCGAGCAGTTCCCGTACGCCCCCTTCGAGAGAGGCGACCACGGATTCCGTCGACGGCTCGTCCGGGGCGCCGACCATCCGCTGACCGAGGATCCGCACCCGCATCTCGGCCGCGACGACGAAGCACGCCGGCGGCCCGATGCCGAACCGGCCGAGGAAGTCGGCGCGCGCCGAGGCCAGCCCCTCCGCCCCGTCACGTCGGGAGCTGCGGCCGATCGTCGCCGACAGGCTGTGCACATCGGTCTCGGTCCGACCGATCCCGCTGTCCTCGACCCGGAGCCACCCCTCGGCGGCGTACCGTCGTCGCAGCGCCGGTGGGGGACGGGCGACGGGGCGGGTCGGACGATCCCGCGAGGTGCGATCGCGAGCGAGAAGCCGGGGACCGGTCCCAGGGCGCGCAGACGTTTCCGACCAGGGGATTCCGGTGGTGCGGGCGACTTCTGTCAGTGGCGTGGTGTGCAATGGATCGCGTGTCCGCGTTCGATGAACCCCTGAAGAAACTGCTCGGCGGTGCCACCGCGAAGGTGATGGCCGAGCACCTCGGCCTGCACACGGTCGGTGATCTGCTGCACCACTACCCGCGGCGGTACGAGGAGCGTGGCCAGCTCACCGCGCTGGCCGACCTCCCGCTGGACGAGCACGTGACCGTCGTCGCCCAGGTCGCCGACGTGCGGATCATGATGTTCAACAACGGCAGGGGCAAGCGCCTGGAGGTGACCCTCACCGACGGCAGCGGCCGGCTGCAGCTGGTCTTCTTCGGCCACGGCGTGCACAAGCCGCACAAGGAGCTGCTGCCGGGCCGCCGGGCGATGTTCGCGGGCAAGGTCTCCGTCTTCAACCGGAAGATGCAGCTCGCGCACCCTACGTACCAGCTGCTCGACACCGCGGACGCCGACGAGGCCACGGAGGCGGTGGATGCCTTCGCCGGGCGGCTGCTGCCCATCTATCCCGCTTGCAAGCAGCTCGACTCCTGGCGGATCGCCAAGGCCGTCGACACCGTGCTGCCCAGCGCCCGGGACGCCGTCGACCCGCTGCCGCTCCCGCTGCGCGAGGGGCGCGGCTTCACCCCGCTGCCCGAGGCGCTGCTCAAGATTCACCGCCCGCAGACCAAGGCGGACATCGCCGACGCCAGGGACCGGCTGAAGTGGGACGAGGCGTTCGTCCTGCAGGTCGCGCTCGCCCGCCGCCGGTACGCGGACACGCAGCTCCCGGCGGTGGCACGCAGACCCAGGCACGGCGGGCTGCTCGACGCCTTCGACGCCAAACTGCCGTTCACCCTCACCGAGGGCCAGGAGAAGGTCTCCAAGGAGATCTTCGACGACCTGGCGACCGAGCACCCGATGCACCGGCTGCTGCAGGGCGAAGTCGGGTCCGGGAAGACCATGGTCGCGCTGCGCGCCATGCTCGCCGTCGTCGACGCGGGCGGACAGGCCGCGATGCTCGCCCCCACCGAGGTGCTCGCCCAGCAGCACCACCGCTCCATCACCGAAATGATGGGCGAACTCGCCGAGGGCGGCATGCTGGGCGGCTCCGACCTCGGTACGAAGGTGGTGCTGCTGACCGGATCCATGGGGATGGCGGCCCGCCGTCAGGCGCTGCTGGACCTGGTCACCGGCGAGGCGGGGATCGTGATCGGCACGCATGCGCTGATCGAGGACAAGGTGCAGTTCCACGACCTGGGGCTGGTCGTCGTCGACGAGCAGCACCGCTTCGGAGTGGAACAGCGCGACGCGCTGCGGTCCAAGGGGAAGCAGCCGCCGCACCTGCTGGTGATGACCGCCACCCCCATTCCCCGTACGGTCGCGATGACGGTCTTCGGCGACCTGGAGACGTCCGTCCTGGACCAGCTGCCGGCGGGCCGCTCGCCGATCGCCAGCCATGTCGTGCCCGCCAAGGACAAGCCGCACTTCCTCAGCCGCGCCTGGGAGCGGGTCCGCGAGGAGGTCGGGAACGGGCATCAGGCATACGTCGTCTGCCCCCGGATCGGTGACGACGCCGACGACGAGGCCGAGAAGAAGAACAGGAAGAAGGCTGCGGAGAAGGCGGCCGAGGAGGACGGGGAGAAGCGTCCGCCGCTCGCGGTCCTGGAGATCGCCGAACAGCTCGCCAAGGGTGCCCTCGCCGGTCTGCGCATCGAGGTGCTGCACGGCAGGATGAACCCCGACGACAAGGACGACGTGATGCGGCGCTTCGCCGCGGGCCAGGTCGACGTCCTGGTCGCGACGACCGTCATCGAGGTCGGGGTCAACGTCCCCAACGCCACCGCGATGGTGATCATGGACGCCGACCGGTTCGGCGTCTCCCAGCTCCACCAGCTCCGCGGCCGGGTCGGCCGCGGCTCCGCCGCCGGCCTCTGCCTGCTCGTCAGCGAGGCGCACGAGGCGAGCCCCGCCCGCGCCCGGCTCTCCGCCGTCGCCGCCACCCTCGACGGCTTCGAACTGTCCCGGATCGACCTCGAACAGCGCCGCGAGGGCGATGTCCTCGGCCAGGCCCAGTCCGGGGTCCGCACTTCCCTGAGGATGCTCTCCGTCATCGACGACGAGGAGGTCATCGCCGCAGCCCGCGAGGAGGCCGCGACGATCGTCGCCGCGGACCCGGACCTGGCCCGCCTGCCGGAGCTGCGCACCGCGCTGGCCGCCCTGCTCGACAAGGAGCGCGAGGAGTACCTCGACAAGGGCTGAGGACGGGGGCACGCACGGGGCCCCCGGGCCTCGGCGGGCCCGACGCCATATCGTGGAACGCACGGCGCCCGCCCCACCCCGGCGGGCCACCCCCCGACCCGAGGATCAGACACCCATGACCCGCGTGATCGCCGGCTCGGCCGGCGGACGCCGCCTGGCCGTCCCGCCCGGCACCGGCACCCGCCCCACCTCGGACCGCGCACGCGAGGGCCTGTTCTCCACCTGGGAAGCGCTCCTGGGCACCCTGGAGGGCATCCGAATCGCGGATCTGTACGCGGGCTCCGGCGCCGTCGGCCTCGAAGCGCTCTCCCGCGGCGCGGTCCACGCCCTGCTCGTCGAGGCCGACACCAAGGCCGCCCGCACGGTCCGGGACAACGTCCGTACGCTCGGTCTGCCCGGCGCCGAAGTCCGTACCGGAAAAGCCGAACAGATCGTGACAGGACCGGCGCCCGCGGACCCGTACGACGTGGTCTTCCTGGATCCGCCGTACGTGGTCACCGATGGCGATCTTGGCGAGATACTGCTCACACTCCGTGCTCAGGGCTGGCTCACGGACGATGCCCTCGTCACCGTGGAACGGAGCACCAGAGGCGGAGAATTCAACTGGCCCAAGGGATTCGAGCCACTGCGGGCCCGTCGCTACGGTGAGGGAACGCTTTGGTACGGTCGCGCCGCCTCTACGTGCGAAGACGCACGATGACCGCACCGGAGAGCGAGGGACTCAAGTTGCGCCGCGCCGTCTGTCCGGGGTCGTTCGACCCCATCACCAATGGACACCTCGACATCATTGGCCGCGCCTCGAAGCTGTACGACGTCGTACATGTCGCGGTGATGATCAACCAGTCCAAGAAGGGCCTGTTCACGATCGACGAGCGGATCGAGCTGATCCGTCAGGTCACCGCGGACTTCGGCAACGTCGAGGTCGAGTCCTTCCACGGCCTCCTGGTCGACTTCTGCAAGCAGCGCGACATCCCGGCGATCGTGAAGGGCCTGCGGGCCGTCAGCGACTTCGACTACGAGCTGCAGATGGCCCAGATGAACAACGGCCTCTCCGGGGTCGAGACGCTCTTCGTGCCGACCAATCCCACGTACAGCTTCCTGTCGTCCTCCCTGGTCAAGGAGGTCGCGACCTGGGGTGGCGACGTCTCGCACCTGCTGCCGCCGCTGGTCCACGACGCACTCGTCGAACGTCTCGCCCAGCAGTGATGCACTGACAGTCCGTCACCCGGTGTCGGACGGGCGCCGACTGGCCGTACAGTCGTCCCGTCCGTCTCCAATCAGCAGTAGAGAGTGGCGAGCACACGGTGGACGTGCAGAAAAAGCTCGACGAGATCGTCGAAGCGGTCGGGAACGCCCGGTCCATGCCCATGTCGGCGTCGTGCGTGGTCAACCGCGCCGATCTGCTCGCCATGCTCGAAGAGGTGCGTGAAGCCCTCCCCGGCTCACTCGCCCATGCCCAGGAGCTCATCGGCGGCCGGGAGCAGATGGTCGAGCAGGCCCGACAGGAGGCCGAGCGGATCATCGAGACCGCCCACGCCCAGCGCGGCTCACTGGTCTCCGACACCGAGATCGCCCGGCAGTCCCAGGCCGAGGCCGACCGGATCCTCGAAGAGGCCCGCCGGGAGGCCGACGAGGTACGCGCCGAGGCCGACGAGTACGTCGACAGCAAGCTCGCCAACTTCGAGGTCGTCCTCACCAAGACCATCGGCTCCGTCGACCGGGGCCGCGAGAAGCTCCTCGGCCGTGGCCAGGGCTTCGACGAGCAGGGGTACGAGGACCCCGACTTCGCCGAGGCCCCCGAGCGCAGCGCCGACCCGGAGACGCTCCGGCGCCGCGCCGACGAGTATGTGGACACCAAGCTCGGCGCGTTCGAGGCCGTGCTCGCCAAGACCCTGGAAGCGGTCGGCCGCGGCCGGCAGAAGCTGCACGGCCGGGTCGCCACCGACGAGCTCGGCGCGCACATGGCCGCCCAGGACGCCGCGGGCAGCCAGGGCCACACCAGCGACGAGGACCACTGGGCCGGTCTCGCCGAGCTCGCCACCCCGGAGCCGCAGCCGGTGCCCCAGCAGGTCCAGCCGCACTTCCCGGCACAGGCGCAGCCGGGCTACGCGGAGACGTACGCGTACCAGGAGCAGCCGCAGCAGGACATGTACGGGTACCAGCAGCAGCCGGACCCGTACGCCGCCTATCAGCAGCAGGGCTACGACGAGGGCCAGGCGCAGCTGCAGCCGCAGGGGTACGACGGGTGGCAGCAGCCGATGTCGACGCACCAGCCCCTTCAGCCGCAGGGTGAGAGCGCACTCGACGAGACCAGCCTCTTCGACACCAGCATGATCGACATCGATCAGCTCCGCCGGTACGAGCAGGAGCGCTGACCGGGGCGCGGACACAGACCGAACGCGACCGGTTCCGGCCGATTCGGGACCGGAATCGGCCCCGGTTGGGAGCAGGGTAACGCGTCCAGTATCCTGGTTCTTCGGTCGCGCGTACGTCTGCGATCCCGGCTGCCCGCTTCGACTCCGATCCGGTCGGCCCCTCCCCACGGTGCGCTTTGCGCCATGCATACGATTTCGAAAGCAGGAAAAGCCCTGAACGGCCACCTCGACCACCGAAACCCTCTCGTGTTCGATACGCACGAGCTGGGTCGGCGTCCCGGTGCCCTCCTGCGGCTGACCCGCTCGGTGGACGCGCCCCATGACCTCGGTATCGACGGGGTCATCGGTGTGCCGGAAGGCGCACCCGTGGAGCTGGAGCTCCGCCTCGAATCGGTCATGGAAGGGGTGCTTGTCACAGGCACCGCCCGTGCGTCGGCCGAGGGGGAGTGCGTAAGGTGTCTGGAGCCGCTGCGCCAAGAGGTTGCGGCGGACTTCCAGGAGATGTTCTCGTACCCTGACGCCGATGACCGGGGCCGCAGCAAGGCGGCGGACCCGGCCGACGACGCCGAGGACGACGAGGACAGGCTCTTCATCGAGGACGGTTTGTTCGACCTCGAACCAGTGCTGCGTGATGCGGTGGTGCTCGCACTGCCGATGCAGCCGGTGTGCCGGGAGACCTGTGCCGGCCTGTGTTCCGAATGCGGGATCAGGCTGGACGAGAACCCCGGTCACCACCACGATGCCGTCGACATCCGTTGGGCGGCATTGCAAGGACTCGCCGAGACCGTTCAGGACGGCGAGAAGGACAACATGGGCGGCGCCGAAGCGGGCGTCGACGAGAAGCAGGAGAAGTAGCCGTGGCTGTTCCGAAGCGGAAGATGTCGCGCAGCAACAC
The DNA here is from genome assembly GCF_026339735.1 of Streptomyces sp. NBC_01669. Taxonomy (GTDB): domain Bacteria; phylum Actinomycetota; class Actinomycetes; order Streptomycetales; family Streptomycetaceae; genus Streptomyces; species Streptomyces yanii. The sequence goes on along the minus strand of NZ_JAPEQG010000001.1, from coordinate 2,894,718 downwards.
GCGCCACCGCCGGTCGCAGTGGAAGGCTGCGGTCCCCACCCTGGTTTCGTGCGAGCGTTGCCAGGAGCCGAAGCTGCAGCACATCGCGTGCCCCAGCTGCGGCACGTACAACAAGCGCCAGGTCCTCGAAGTCTGAGCGGCTGGTGAGAGGCCCGATGTCTGAGTTGTCCCACGCCAAGAAGCAGGCAGACAACGTCAACACAGCCTCGTCCCACACGCTTCTGGAAGGGCGGCTCGGGTATCACCTTGAGTCCGCCCTTCTGGTGCGTGCGCTGACCCACCGTTCGTACGCATACGAGAACGGCGGCCTGCCCACCAACGAGCGGCTCGAATTCCTCGGGGATTCGGTACTCGGCCTGGTGGTCACGGACACGCTGTACCGCACCCACCCCGACCTGCCCGAAGGCCAGCTGGCCAAGCTGCGGGCCGCGGTGGTCAACTCGCGCGCACTTGCGGAGGTGGGCCGCGGCCTCGACCTCGGCTCCTTCATCCGGCTCGGCCGGGGCGAAGAGGGCACGGGCGGCAGGGACAAGGCATCCATCCTCGCCGACACGCTGGAAGCGGTGATCGGCGCGGTCTATCTCGATCAGGGCCTCAGTGCGGCCTCGGAGCTGGTCCACCGGCTCTTCGACCCGCTGATCGACAGGTCCTCCAATCTCGGCGCCGGCCTGGACTGGAAGACCAGCCTCCAGGAGCTCACCGCGAGCGAGAGCCTCGGAGTCCCCGAGTACCTCGTCACGGAGACCGGCCCGGACCACGAGAAGACCTTTACTGCTGCTGCTCGCGTCGGTGGTGTCTCGTACGGCACCGGCACCGGCCGTAGCAAGAAGGAAGCGGAGCAGCAGGCGGCGGAGTCCGCCTGGCGCGAGATCAGCGCCGCTGCGGAGCAGCGGGAGGCCGCGGCGAAGGCTGCAGCCGACGGAGGGGCCGCTGACACCCCTGCCGACCCGGTGCCGTCCACGGACGTCACTCCGGCCTGACCCGGGAACCCCTCGGTGCTTCGTGCACCGGGGGGTTCTTCCTGTCCGGACCCGGGGCGTGACCGCACAGTCACGCCCCGGGGTGTCCGGCGGATCAGGGCCGTACACCCCCTAAACTGTTCAGTCTCTTGAGGAGCCACTCCGTGCCCGAGCTGCCTGAGGTCGAAGTCGTACGGCGCGGTCTCGATCGCTGGGTCACCGGCCGCACGGTCGGTGAGGTCGAGGTCATGCACCCGCGCGCGGTCCGCCGCCATCTCGCGGGTTCCACGGACTTCGTGGCCCGGCTCAGGGGCAGCCGCTTCGGTACGGCCATGCGCCGCGGCAAGTACCTGTGGGTTCCGCTGGACGACGACTCCTCCTCGCTCCTCGGCCACCTCGGCATGAGCGGTCAGCTGCTCGTACAGCCGCAGGACACCCCCGACGAGAAGCATCTCCGGATACGGATCCGCTTCGACGACGCGCTCGGCACCGAGCTGCGCTTCGTCGACCAGCGGACCTTCGGCGGGCTCTCCGTCCACGAGAACACCCCGGACGGGCTGCCCGACACCATCGCGCACATCGCCCGCGACCCTCTGGACCCCGCCTTCGACGACGCTGCGTTCCACAGCGCTCTGCGTCTGCGCCGTACGACGGTCAAGCGCGCCCTGCTCGACCAGTCGCTGATCAGCGGCGTCGGCAACATCTACGCGGACGAGGCGCTCTGGCGCACCAGGCTGCACTACGACCGGCCCACCGCGACCCTGACCCGGCCCAAGTCGGCGGAGCTGCTCGGCCATGTCCGCGACGTGATGAACGCGGCGCTCGCCCAGGGCGGCACCAGCTTCGACAGCCTCTACGTCAATGTGAACGGCGAGTCGGGCTACTTCGACCGGTCGCTCGACGCGTACGGGCGTGAGGACGAGCCCTGCCACCGGTGCGGCACGGCGATGCGCCGTCGCCCGTGGATGAACCGCTCCAGCTACTACTGCCCGAGCTGTCAGCGGCCGCCGCGCGCCAACACGCCTAGAGCGTGACCTCGCGCGCCTCGTCGTAACGGCTGCGGGCGTCGAGGACCTCGGGCATCCGGCCCTCGACGAGCTGGATCAGCCCGAGCAGCCGGCCGGCGACCTCGCGTCCCAGCGGGGTCAGCTCGTAGTCGACGCGCGGCGGATTGGTGGGCTGCGCCTCCCGGAGGACGAGGCCGTCCCGCTCCAGTGCGTGAAGCGTCTGGGAGAGCATCTTCTCGCTCACCCCGTCGACCCTGCGGCGCAGCTCGTTGAAGCGGGCGCCCGTCTCGTACAGCGCGGTCAGCGTCAGGCTGCCCCAGCGCCCGGTGACGTGCTCCAGCGTGCCGCGCGAGGGGCACTGCCGGGAGAACACGTCGAAGGGCAGGCTGTCGGCGCCGTCCCGCGGGGTGGTCTCGTCCATGAAAAAAAGCTTACGCCCGCACAGTGCTCTCTTTTGGAGTGCGCTGTGCGGGCGTAACCAGGCAGTAGTGCGGGGAAGGAATCCCGGAGGGCCCCCGAACCGCCGGAGGCATGTCTTGAAGCCGCGGGCTTGGTTCTCGTTGCCGCTTCCGCCGGTGAGCTGCCACCCACACAGCCTGTCGGCCACGTGCTGTCCGGCATAGCACCCGGACGGCACCTCATCACAACAGGGCGAACGTCAGGCTAGGACGTGTATCGAAAGTAGATCTTGACCGCGCGATGATCTCGGCAAGTGCCGCCGATGTCGCCGACCCGTCAGCCGCCGGGTCCTCCACTGCCAAAAGCCCCACCGTTGTCCTCCTTGCGTACGTTCCTTGGCGAAGAGGGCCGGTTGATCTCGTATGGGCTGAGGCCTTCCCCGAAATCATCTGCAGCCCTCAAGTTTTCGCTGCTTCGGGAGGAACGTTCGGCCCGTGGTACCTGCTGTCGTGCCCGAGACCGACGGCGCGCGTCCCACCAGACGAGGCCGAGCAGAACAGCGACTACGACCACTGCTATACCGAGGGGGAAAATCCAGCGCACAGCCGAAGCGGCCACTGTGATGTCACTGATGGGCACCTGGCTCACAAGGTGGCTCATCTGGCCCACGTCCTCCCTGACGGGATTCCACGCTCACAAAGCGAGGCAGAGCCTTCCGCTCACTGGAGAGAGCCCGCGACGGCCGGAGCCGTGCGAAACCCCAATCCCGCCGCCCTTGGCGGGATCAATCGCGCAAGGCCCGCCTGAATTGGACGTCTGGCAAGGCTCAAGCTCCCTGACAAGTCTACGGCGCGGAGCCGTACGGGGGCCGCTCGGCGCCCGCTCGGACGGAGCCTCACGGTGACACACGCCCCTCAGAAGCCGAAGTCCTGGGTCCACCAGGGGCCGCCGGAGCCGAAGTGCACTCCCACGCCGAGGGTCTTGTAGTCACAGTTGAGAATGTTTGCGCGGTGGCCTTCGCTCTTCATCCAGGAGTCCATCACCGCCTGTGCGTCCGCCTGGCCGCGGGCGATGTTCTCGCCGCCGAGCCCCTTCACACCGGCCTTCGACGCGCGGTCCCAGGGGGTCCGGCCGTCGGGGTCGGTGTGGTCGAAGAAGCCGCGGGCCGCCATGTCGTCACTGAAGTTCTGGGCGAGCGAGGTGAGCGGGGCACTGGCCGTGACCGGGCTGCAGCCGACCTTCGCGCGCTCCTGGTTGACCAGCGCGAGCACGGCAGCCCGGGCGGAGGTGTCGCCGGCCGGGGTCGTGGCCCTGAGCGCCGGAACTGCCGCCGATGTCGTCGGCGCCGCCGAGGCCGTGGCGGAGGGCGCGGAACCGGTCGTCTCGGCCGCCGCCGCCGCCGGCGCCTTCGCCTTCTCCGTCCGCTCGGCCGTCTTCGAAGGGGAGGCGGACGGCGTGGCCGAGGTGCCGGGGGAGCCAGACCGCTCGGACTTCCGGGGCCCCGGGGATCGCTCGGTGCTGCGGCCGGCCTCGGCCGACGCGATACCTCGGTCGGCCGGAGCGGTGGTGGAGCCGCCCTGCGTCAGCAGGTCCGGCGCTCCCTGGGAGCGGATCTGGTCGGTGGCCGCACCACCGGTCACGTGGTACGTGCCGCCGCCGGGCAGCAGGCCCGAAGCCACGGCCACGGCTCCGACGGCCATCGCAGCGGAGACGCCGATCAGTCCCGTACGCACGGGCATGCCCGACCGCTTCCTGCGGCGCGCGCGGGCCTTCGCGGCCGCGGACGTCTCAGCGGCCGAACCTGCCACGGGACCTGCGGCGGAGCGTCGATGGCGTCCCATCTGCTGTCCCCTTCTGACGGTCTGGACGCCAGGATCGGCGTCAATACGCCTCACCTGATCGAGTGAGGCTCTGGTTTCGACGGGACTGTACGCCATGGCTCATCGGGGGGAAGTGCCCCTTGAGCAATTGGCCGGATAGCGTTCGGCCATGAACGAAGATGTACGACTCACCGCCTGGGTACGCGGCCGAGTACAGCAAGTAGGGTTCCGCTGGTTCACCAGGGCAAATGCTTTGGAGATCGGTGGCCTCACCGGATTCGCCCTCAATCTCGACGACGGTCGAGTGCAGATTGTCGCCGAGGGGCAACGTGAGAATTGCCACCGCCTGCTGGAGTGGCTGCGCTCCGACGACACACCCGGACGCGTGGATGGAGTCACTGATATCTGGGACACCCCGCGCGGCGGTTACGAGGGGTTTGCGATCCGCTGATCCCGTTCTGAATGAGGTCCCAATTCGGGGTCGTGTTCGGACCGTGTTCGACAGGCGGCGAGGGGTGACGATATGGGCCGCTCATCTGCGTACACATGAAATGACCTGCGGAAGGACCGGATAGTTGCCAAGATTCGGTTGCCGTGCCAGGCTGCGGCAGTAAGGATGATCTCCACGCCCCCCAGGGCCCCGCAGGAGAGTCGCGCCGCGTGATCGTCAAGCCGCGCGCCCCCGGGTCACCCACGTCTACGGGGTGTGATCGTGTTGACCGTCAAACTTTTTGGTGAGACGCTGAAATCCCCGCGCACCTCAGCTGTTTGGCAGAGCTCTTTGGCAGCAGAACCGCAGTGATGACAGAGCGCTGCCGAGCACCGCGGGTGCGATTCCCTCACGACCCACACCGCATCGGTCGGTCACTCAGTGTGGAGGACCATCCATCATGGCAAAGGCGCTTCTCGGTTACGTCGGCGGTTCCGACCCGCGACTCCTCGCCGAGATGCGACGGCTCCAGCAGCGCGTCCAGGACCTGGAATCCGAGCTCGTACGGATCCAGGACGAGAACGACGCGCTCAACGCCGCCGCCCAGCACCAAGAGTCGCTGCTCGACAGCATCGACATCGACGTACCCCAGGCGGAGCCGGCGCTGACCTGACCGAGGGCCCACAGGGGCCGGTCGGGCTGCTCGCGTCAGCCGTCTGAGTTCATCACCGGATCGTCACCGGAATCGTCACCGGATCATTGAAGATCATCACTGTGATCTGTCGCCTTCTTGATCCGCCGCGTTCTTTGATCCGTCACGCAGCACTGCACAAGATTTGCAAGGGGCGCTTCGGCGTCCCTTCTTTCTTTTCCCCCGACCGCGACAGACCCGCCCCGGACGTACACCCCTTCCCTTACCGTCTGATGTGCCCTGCACCTTCATCAGCGAAACCGAGAGCGAAAGGTAGAGTCCGGCGGCGTGCATCTCAAGGCCCTGACCCTGCGTGGTTTCAAGTCGTTCGCCTCCGCCACGACCCTGCGGTTCGAACCGGGGATCACCTGCGTCGTCGGTCCCAACGGTTCCGGCAAATCCAATGTGGTGGATGCGCTCTCCTGGGTCATGGGTGAGCAGGGAGCCAAATCCCTGCGCGGCGGCAAGATGGAGGACGTGATCTTCGCCGGCACCACCGGGCGGCCACCGCTCGGACGCGCCGAGGTGTCGCTGACCATTGACAATTCCGACGGTGCGCTGCCCATCGAGTACGCCGAAGTGACGATCACGCGGATCATGTTCCGCAACGGCGGCAGCGAATACCAGATCAATGGCGACACCTGCCGGCTCCTCGACATCCAGGAACTTCTCTCCGACTCCGGTATCGGCCGGGAGATGCACGTCATCGTCGGACAGGGCCAGCTGGACTCCGTACTCCATGCCGATCCGATGGGGCGCCGCGCCTTCATCGAGGAAGCCGCCGGTGTGCTCAAGCACCGCAAGCGGAAAGAGAAGGCGCTGCGGAAGCTGGACGCGATGGGAGCCAATCTGGCCCGTGTCCAGGACCTCACGGACGAACTGCGGCGGCAGTTGAAGCCCTTGGGCCGGCAGGCGGCCGTCGCCCGGCGGGCCGCCGTCATCCAGGCCGATCTGCGCGACGCGAGGCTGCGGCTGCTCGCCGACGACCTGGTGCGACTGCACGACGCGCTGCGCAGCGAGATCGCCGACGAAGCGGCGCTGAAGCAGCGTCGGGAGGCGGCGGAGGCGGAGCTGAAGGCGGCCCTGACGCGTGAGGCGGAGCTGGAGGACGAGGTACGACGGCTGGCGCCGCGCCTGCAGCGGGCCCAGCAGACCTGGTACGAGCTGTCGCAGCTCGCCGAGCGGGTACGCGGCACGATCTCGTTGGCCGACGCCCGGGTGAAGAGCGCCACCGCCGCACCCGAGGAGGAGCGACGCGGTACGGGATTCAGGGACCCGGAAAGCATGGAGCGCGAGGCCGCCCGGATCCGGGAGCAGGAGGCGGAACTGGAGGCCGCGCTGGAGGCGGCGGAACACGCCCTGGAGGACACCGCTGCCCACCGGGCCGAGCTGGAACGGGAGTTGGCGGCCGAGGAGCGCCGACTCAAGGACGCGGCCCGCGCCATCGCCGACCGGCGCGAAGGGCTCGCGCGGCTGACCGGGCAGGTCAACGCGGCGCGCAGCCGGGCCGGTTCGGCGCAGGCGGAGATCGACCGGCTGGCCGCCTCCCGTGACGAGGCGCAGGAGCGGGCGGTCAGGGCGCAGGAGGAGTACGAGCAGCTCAAGGCCGAGGTGGAGGGGCTGGACGCCGGTGACGCGGAGCTGGGCGAGCGCCACGACGCCGCCAAGCGGGAGCTCGTCGAGGCGGAGTCGGCCCTCTCCGCCGCCCGGGAGGCCGCCACCGGCGCGGAACGGAAGCGGGCGGCGGTCTCGGCCCGGCACGACGCCCTGGCCCTGGGCCTGCGCCGCAAGGACGGCACGGGCGCGCTGCTCGCCTCGCGCGACAGCCTGTCGGGCCTGCTCGGCCCGGCCGCGGAACTGCTGACGGTGGCCCCGGGCCACGAGGTCGCGGTCGCGGCGGCACTGGGCGCGGCGGCGGACGCGGTGGCGGTGACGGACCCGGCTACGGCAGCGAACGCCATCCGGCTGCTGCGCAAGCAGGACGCGGGTCGGGCGGCGTTGTTGTTGGGGGGTGCGGGTGCGCCCGAGGCCGATACGGGGCAGGTGCCCGTCCAGGGCGGGGCCGCGACGACGGACGTACCCGGGCAGGGTTCGGCGCCCGCCGGGGCCGGGGACGTGCCGGGCCGGACCGCCGAGTCCGGTGTGCGGCACGTACCGGGGCAGGCTGCCGGGCACGACCGGGCGGTCCACACCGGCGCGGCGCATGCGCCCGGCCACCACGCCGGCCACGTACCCGTGCCGGGTCCGGCCCCCGCCCCCGACGTCCCGTCCCACGGCCCCGCCGGTTACCCCGAGGCAGCCGGTCACGTGCTCCGCGCCGCTGCCCCGGATGCCCCGCCCGCAGTCGCCGATCTCGTCCGGGGGCCCGCTGAACTGATGGCTGCCGTGCGCCGGCTCGTGCGTGGAATGGTCGTCGTTCCCACCCTGGAGGACGCCGAGGATCTTGTTGCCGCGCATCCCGAGCTGACCGCCGTGACCGGTGAAGGAGACGTCCTCGGGGCGCACTTCGCGCACGGCGGTTCCGCCGGGGCGCCCAGCCTGCTCGAAGTGCAGGCCTCCGTCGACGAGGCAGCCGCCGAACTGGCGGACCTCGCTGTCCGGTGCATCGAGCTGGCCGAGGCCCAGCGGCTCGCGGGGGAGCGGCGCAGCGCCTGCGCCGTGCTCGTCGAGGAGCTGGGGGAGCGGCGCAGGGCCGCCGAACGGGAGAAGTCAGGAGTGGCCCAGCAGCTCGGCCGGCTCGCGGGGCAGGCCCGCGGCGCCGCGGGCGAGGCCGAGCGGTCGGCCGCCTCCGCCGCCCGGGCCCAGGACGCCCTGGAGCGGGCGACCGAGGAGGCCGAGGAGCTGGCCGAACGGCTGCTCGTCGCAGAGGAGATGCCGGTCGAGGAGGAGCCCGACAACTCCGTACGCGACCGGCTCGCCGCGGACGGTGCCAATGCCCGCCAGACCGAGATGGAGGCCCGGCTCCAGGTCCGTACCCACGAGGAACGGGTCAAGGGACTCGCCGGGCGTGCGGACTCCCTCGACCGCGGTGCCCGCGCCGAACGCGAGGCCCGTGCCCGTGCCGAGCAGCGCCGCGCCCGGCTGCGCCACGAGGCCGCAGTGGCCTCGGCCGTCGCCTCCGGTGCCCGTCAGCTCCTCGCCCACGTCGAGGTGTCCGTCGAACGGGCCGGGCAGGAGCGGGTCGCCGCCGAGGCGGCGAAGGCGGAGCGCGAGCAGGAACTGATCGTCGAGCGCGGCCATGGACGCGAGCTCAAGGGCGAGCTGGACAAGCTGACCGACTCCGTCCACCGCGGTGAGGTGCTCGGCGCCGAGAAGCGGCTGCGGATAGAGCAGCTGGAGGCGAAGGCCCTTGAGGAACTGGGTGTGGAGCCGGCCGGGCTGGCCGCCGAGTACGGCCCCGACCAGCTGGTGCCGCCGTCGCCCGCCGCGGAGGGCGAGGAGCTGCCGGAGGACCCGGAGCACCCGCGCAACCAGCCGAAGCCGTTCGTCAGGGCGGAGCAGGAGAAGCGGCTGAAGTCCGCCGAACGGGCGTATCAGCAACTCGGGAAGGTGAATCCGCTCGCCCTTGAGGAGTTCTCGGCGCTGGAGGAGCGGCACAAGTTCCTCTCCGAGCAGCTCGAAGACCTGAAGAAGACCCGGGCCGATCTGATGCAGGTCATCAAGGAGGTCGACGAGCGGGTCGAGCAGGTGTTCACGGAGGCGTACCGGGACACGGCCCGTGAGTTCGAGGGCGTCTTCTCACGGCTCTTCCCGGGCGGTGAGGGGCGGCTCATCCTGACCGACCCCGACAACATGCTGGCGACCGGGGTCGATGTCGAGGCGCGCCCGCCGGGCAAGAAGGTCAAGCGGCTCTCCTTGCTTTCGGGCGGCGAGAGGTCCCTGACAGCTGTGGCGTTGCTGGTCTCGATCTTCAAGGCCCGGCCGAGTCCGTTCTATGTGATGGACGAGGTCGAGGCGGCGCTCGACGACACCAATCTGCAGCGGCTGATCCGGATCATGGAGGAGCTCCAGGAGAGCTCGCAGCTCATCGTGATCACGCATCAGAAGCGGACGATGGAGGTCGCGGACGCGCTGTACGGCGTCTCGATGCAGGGTGACGGGGTCTCCAAGGTCATCAGCCAGCGGCTCCGCTGAGGCTTTGCTAAATCTTCAAGTCTTCAACACACCTTTTGAGTGGTCCTGGGTAGATGTCTGCCTATGTCGGCTCGCACTGGGAAGTTGACTTCGAAACTTGAACGCATACTCTCTGAGACGTCGTTTTTAACTTCAAGTGGTGGCGCCTGTGAAGCTATGCGCCACTTGGAAGAGTTCCCCCCACGCCTGACGACGCGGCCAGGCACCAGGAGTTCATGTGACCAGCACATCGCAGACACCGGGATCCGGAGCCCGCGCGGCCCATCCGGAACACCTCGGCCACGTCATCTTCATCACGGCAGCCGCTGCGATGGGCGGCTTCCTCTTCGGCTACGACAGCGCCGTGATCAACGGCGCCGTCGAGGCGATCCGGGACCGCTACGGCATCGGCTCCGGAACGCTGGCCCAGGTGATCGCCATCGCCCTGATCGGCTGCGCCATCGGCGCCGCCACGGCGGGCCGCATCGCCGACCGGATCGGCCGCATCCGCTGCATGCGGATCGCCTCGGTGCTCTTCACGATCAGCGCCATCGGCTCCGCACTCCCGTTCGCCCTCTGGGACCTGGCCTTCTGGCGGATCATCGGCGGCTTCGCCATCGGCATGGCCTCGGTCATCGGCCCGGCCTATATCGCCGAGGTCTCGCCCGCCGCCTACCGCGGCCGGCTCGGCTCCTTCCAGCAGGCCGCGATCGTCATCGGCATCGCCATCTCGCAGCTGGTGAACTTCGGCATCCTCCAGCTCGCCGACGGCAAGCAGCGCGGAACGATCGGCGGCCTCGAGGCCTGGCAGTGGATGCTCGGCGTCATGGTCGTCCCGGCGCTCCTCTACGGCCTGCTGTCGTTCGCGATCCCCGAGTCGCCGCGCTACCTGATCTCCGTCGGCAAGAACGAGCGGGCCAAGGAGATCCTCGCCGAGGTCGAGGGCAAGGAAGTCGACCTCGACGCCCGCGTGGCCGAGATCCAGACAGCCATGCACCGCGAGCACAAGTCCACCTTCAAGGACCTGCTCGGCAGCCGCTTCGGCTTCCTGCCGATCGTCTGGGTCGGTATCGGCCTCTCGGTGTTCCAGCAACTCGTCGGCATCAACGTGGCGTTCTACTACTCGGCGACGCTGTGGCAGTCGGTCGGTATCGACCCGACCGCCTCGTTCTTCTGGTCGTTCACCACATCGATCGTCAACATCATCGGTACGGTGATCGCGATGGTCCTGGTCGACCGAGTGGGACGCAAACCGCTCGCGCTCGCCGGCTCCACCGGTATGGCGATCGCACTGGCCTGCGAGGCCTGGGCCTTCTCCGCCGATCTGGTCAACGGCAGACTCCCGACCACTCACGGTGTCGTCGCCCTCGTCGCGGCCCACGTCTTCGTGCTCTTCTTCGCCCTGTCATGGGGTGTGGTGGTCTGGGTCTTCCTCGGCGAGATGTTCCCGAACAAGATCCGCGCCGCCGCGCTCGGTGTCGCCGCGTCCGCTCAGTGGATCGCCAACTGGGCGATCACCGCGAGCTTCCCGAGCCTGGCCGACTGGAACCTGTCCGGCACCTACATCATCTACACATGCTTCGCCGTGCTCTCGATCCCCTTCGTGCTCAAGTTCGTGAAGGAGACCAAGGGCAAGGCGTTGGAGGAGATGGGCTAATCCCCGCTGCCCCTCTCCTCGACCACGCGTCCCCGGCCCGCGCCCGCGGGCCGGGGACGCGCGCCGTCCCTGCGTACGTCAGCCGGCGATCGCCTCGCAGAACAGTCGCAGGCTGCGCCACCCCTCCTCGACCGGCATCCCGCCGCACAGCGGATGCAGCACCAGGCTGTCGGCGTCCAGCGCGGCCAGCTGCTCCGGGGTGACGATCCGGTAGACCCCTTCGTGCCGCAGCTCCGTCACCGTCGTGGCCGCCGAGCGCACGGCCGACCGGATGTCCTTCGACTGCCAGGAGGCGTAGGTCCGCGCCTCGTGCAGGAAGTGCTCGCCGTACCGGTCCCACGTCCACTCCGGATCCTCCGACACATGCAGCAACGGCGTCTTCGCCGCCGGCATCATGCAGAAGCCCTCCGTCCCGTGCTCCGCGCGCCGCTCGTGGTAGTACGCCTCGAGTTCCGGCAGATGCGCGCTCGGGAAGAACGGCAGCCCCAGCCGGGCCGCCCGCCGCGCAGCCGCCCGCGAGCTGCCACCGACCAGCAGCAGCGGATGCGGCCGGGTGTACGGCCGCGGGGTGACCCTGACGGTACGGCCGCGGTACGGGAACGGCTCACCGGTCCACGCCTGCAGCAGGGTCTCCAGCAGCTCGTCCTGGAGCCGGCCGCGCCTGCCCCACTCGACGCCCGCCTGCTCGTACTCCTCGGGCCGGTAGCCGATGCCCGCGACCGTGACCAGCCGGCCCGCGCTCAGCAGGTCGAGGACCGCGATGTCCTCGGCCAGCCGCAGCGGATCGTGCAACGGTCCGATGATCGCCGAGACCGTGACCGCGATCCGGCGGGTGGCGCCGAAGACCGACCCGGCGAAGACGAAGGGGGAGGGCAGCCAGGAATTGGCGGTGCCGTGGTGCTCCTCGGTCTGCACGGTGTCCACGCCGTGCGCGTCTGCGTACGCGGCCATCTCGAGCGCCGCACGGTAGCGGTCCGACAGGGACGCGGGGGTGGCATCGGGATCGACGAGATTGAACCGGACCACTGTGAAGGCCATGACGCGTGTCCCCTTCGCCGGGCGGGCTTGGCGAGGCGGGACAGTAGCTGACGTGGCGTCAGAAGTGTAGGGGCGTGTCGTCCTTGTGCCCGGCGGGCCGCGGCAGCAGTGCGTACAGCCCCCCGGAGACGGCGATCGTGGCCGCCCAGCCCGGACCGCCCCGTCCGACCCAGGTGGCGGCGAGCGGGCCGGAGAACCACTTCACGCCCGTGAACAGCAGCCCCACTGTCAGCCCCGCACCCCACGCCGCGACGGCGGGCACGGCGAAGCCGCCGGTGTACCAGTAGGCGCCTGCGGGACTGGTGTCCAGCAGCGCCGCCGCGTCGTACGTACGTCCCCGCAGCTGATCCACTCCGAATACGCCGATCCACGCCGAGAACGTCACGGCGAGCAAGGTCAGAAAGGAGATGAACGAATCCAGGAAACTCGTCGCCACCATCATCAGCAGACTCCCCAGAAGGAGACTGATCGCGGCATTCACGCCGACCGCCCAGGTGCGAGGGAGCACGAATCCCAGTGTCTGTGCGGCAAAACCGGCCGAATACATCGACATCGCATTGATCAGCACCATTCCGACCACGGCAGTCAGCAGATACGGCACCGAGATCCAGACCGGCAGCAAGGCGCCGATGAAGGTGACCGGATCATTGCTGACCGCCAGGTCCGGGGTGGCGACCGCCATCACCGCACCCATCACCACCAACGGCAGAACGACGAGCACCGCACCACCCACCGTCGCCCCGACCACCGACCGGCCGGACGCGGCCCGCGGCAGATAGCGCGTGAAATCCGGACCGGTCGGCGCCCAGCTGATGCCCCCGGCCGCCAGCGTGCCGACGCCGGCGACCATCAGTGCCGTCGGACCTGCGGGCCGGTCCAGGAGGGCCCGCCACTGCGTTCCGATACCCAGATGGATCAGTACGAGGACGCTGAATCCGCCGAAGAGGTACGCCGACCAGGTGCAGCACGGCCGTAGCGCGCCCACGCCGAGTCCGGACACCAGGAAGCTGCTCGCGACGAAGGCCACGAGCGCCGTCATGATCAGCGCGGTGTCGGCCCTGACGGAGAAGAGCAGATCGCACACGGCCAGCAGGCCGTACGCGCCGGTGACCGCGTTCACCGTCTCCCAGCCCCAGCGGGCGACCCGGATCAGCGCACCGGGCAGCAGATTGCCGCGTTGTCCGAAGACGGCCCGGGAGAGCGCCAGGCCGGGTGCCCCGCCGCGCGTCCCCGCGATCGAGATCGCGCCGACCAGTCCGTACCCGATGACGGGCGCCGTGACCGCGACGAACGCCACCTGCCAGAGATTGAGGCCGCCGAAGACGATCAGTCCTGCGCCCATGATGAGCAGCAGCACGGTCATATCGGCGGCGGCCCAAGTGGGGAAGAGGGTGCGGACCCGGCCGGTGCGCTCACTGTCGGGGACGGGTTCCAGGCCGCGGGTCTCCACGAGCGGGATCGTACCTTTACCGCCAAAAGGGCCATAACGACCTGTCGGATCCCGGAGCGGTCCTCCGGGGCCGCCACCTGGCGCGCATGTGACTGATACTGGGTGGGTTATGGAATTCGTCATCCTTGCTGTAGTCATCGCCGCCCTGGTCGTGGCCGGCCTGATCAGCGGGCTCGTGGTCAGCGGCCGCAAGAAGAGGCAGCTGCCCCCGGCACCGTCGAGCACGCCGACCATCACTCCCGCCGAACCCCATGTCGGCGAGGAAGCCGAGCCACCGCGCGAGGAACCGCGCCGCACCATCGAGGAGGCCGGTCTTCCCGGCGCCGAGGCTCCCGCCGAGGAAGCCCCGGCAGTTGCCGAACCGGCGGCGCCCGCAGTCCCCGCGCTGGAGATCCCGGAGCCCACCGCCGGCCGTCTCGTACGGCTGCGCGCCCGGCTCGCCCGCTCGCAGAGCACCCTCGGCAAGGGACTGCTCACGCTCCTGTCCCGCGACAACCTCGACGAGGACACCTGGGAGGAGATCGAGGACACCCTCCTCACCGCCGATGTCGGCGTCGCCCCCACCCAGGAGCTGGTGGAGCGGCTCCGCGAGCGCGTCCGTGTCCTCGGTACCCGTACCCCCGAGGGGCTGCGGACCCTGCTGCGCGAGGAGCTCCTCACCCTGCTCGGCACCGACTTCGACCGTGCGGTCAAGACGGAGAGCGGCGTCGACACGCCCGGCGTCGTGATGGTCGTCGGCGTCAACGGCACCGGTAAGACCACGACCACGGGCAAGCTGGCCCGGGTCCTCGTCGCCGACGGCCGCAGCGTCGTGCTCGGCGCGGCCGACACCTTCCGTGCCGCCGCCACCGAACAGCTCCAGACCTGGGGCGAGCGCGTCGGCGCCCGCACCGTGCGCGGGCCCGAGGGCGGCGACCCGGCGTCGGTCGCCTTCGAGGCGGTGAAGGAAGGCATCGCCGAAGGCGCCGATGTCGTCCTCATCGACACCGCCGGCCGGCTGCACACCAAGACCGGGCTCATGGACGAACTCGGCAAGGTCAAGCGCGTCGTCGAGAAGCACGGCCCGCTCGACGAGATCCTGCTCGTCCTCGACGCCACGACCGGGCAGAACGGCCTGGTTCAGGCACGGGTGTTCGCCGAGGTCGTCGACATCACCGGCATCGTCCTCACCAAGCTGGACGGCACCGCCAAGGGCGGCATCGTCATCGCCGTCCAGCGCGAACTGGGCGTACCGGTGAAGCTAGTGGGTCTCGGCGAGGGACCGGACGACCTGGCTCCGTTCGAGCCGGAGGCGTTCGTCGACGCATTGATCGGCGACTGACGGGCCGACCGCGGCTCCTTCGCCCCCGAACGCCGGGCGGCTCGACAGCGAGCCCGCCCGGCGCCGCCGTTCCCGCTGCTACGAGCGGTGGCAGATGTACGCCAGGGTGCCCAGCAGCAGCCGCGCCTGCGGTGGCGTGGCGGCCGTGTCCAGGACCGGCGGACGCAGCCAGCGGACCGGCCCGAGACCGCCCTCGTCCGACGGGGGTGCGGTGATGTGGCAGCCGTGCCCCAGCGCCCGCAGATCCAGATCCGCGTCGTCCCAGCCCATCCGGTACAGCAGCTGCGGAAGTTCGGCGGCGGCGCCCGGTGCGACGAAGAACTGCGCCCTTCCGGACGGCGTCACGGCCACCGGGCCCAGTGGCAGCCCCATCCGCTCCAGCCGCACCAGCGCCCGCCGCCCGGCCTGCTCGGCGACGTCGAGCACGTCGAACGTCCGCCCCACCGGCAGCAGCATCGAAGCGCCTGGCACCTCCGCCCATGCGCGTGCCGCCGTGTCCAGCGTGGCGCCCGCCGGCACCTCGTCGGCGAACTCCAGCGGATGAGCGCCGGGGGAGAGGCAGGCGGTGTCCCCGCAGGAGCACCTCCCGGCCGCGGCCCGCGCCCCTGGCGCGACGGCCCAGCCCCACAGTCCTGTGTACTCGGCCACCGCGGTGCACTCGGCCGCACGGCCTCGACGCCGTGAGCCGGATCGCATCTCCCGGATGCCGCCGATCGTGAAGCCCATGCCCCCTCCAACGGGTCCGGCTCGCCGGTGGTTACGACGCGGGGTTCTGTTGTGACACTCCGTCGCCCCGACGATCCGGCAGCGCCGGGGGTCGTGCGACACGAACCACGCGCCCCTGTGCGCACCACTGCTTCCACTGCTGATCGTCGTCTGTCAAGTGAATCGCGCCGGACGGCAGGCGCGTTCCCCCAAAGGGGTGGCGAATGGTGGCGTTTCTGTCAACGCCCTCGCCGAGGCGGTGATCGTGGGATTACCGTCGGTACACGAACCATGGAAGTATGTGCGCCTGCGGGTATGCCGGAGGCAATCCGATTTCCTGTTCGATGGCGCCCCACCCCCATAGGGACGGCTTTGGCTCACGGCAATCTGATAGTGGTTCGCGCGACAGTATTCAGAGGGATGGGGGCGTTCCAGTGAGTGGCAGCGGCGCAGGCGATACGAATGCCGGTAAGCGCTCCAACGGGCAATTGGGATCATGGTTCGTGCGCAGCGGCTGGTCGAAGGGCGAGCTGGCGCGGCAGGTGAACCGCAGGGCGCGCCAGATGGGCGCCCACCACATCAGCACCGACACCTCCCGGGTGCGGCGCTGGCTCGACGGCGAGCAGCCGCGCGAACCGATCCCGCGCATCCTCTCCGAGCTCTTCTCCGAGCGCTTCGGCACCGTCGTCGCCGTCGAGGACATCGGGCTGCGCTCCGCCCATCAGTCACCGTCGGTGTCCGGCGTCGACCTGCCCTGGGCGGGCCCGCAGACCGTCGCCCTGCTCAGCGAGTTCTCCCGCAGTGACCTGATGCTCGCCCGCCGCGGCTTCCTCGGCACCTCGCTCGCCCTCGCCGCGGGTCCGGCCCTCATCGAACCCATGCAGCGCTGGCTGGTGCCGGTCCCCGTCGCGGCACCCGCGGAGCCCGAGCCGGCGGCCGCCGCCCGGCGTCCCTCCCGGCTCTCCGGCCCCGAGCTCGACCTGCTGGAATCCACCACTGTGATGTTCCGCCAGTGGGACGCGCAGTGCGGCGGCGGACTGCGACGCAAGGCCGTCGTGGGCCAGCTTCACGAGGTCACCGACCTGTTGCAGGAACCGCAGCCCGCGGCCACCGCCAAGCGGCTCTTCCGGTGTGCGGCCGAACTCGCCGAACTGGCGGGCTGGATGAGTTACGACGTCGGTCTCCAGCCCACGGCCCAGAAGTACTTCGTCCTCGCGCTGCACGCCGCGAAGGAGGCCGGCGACAAACCGCTGGGCAGTTACGTCCTGTCGAGCATGAGCCGCCAGATGATCCACCTCGGACGGCCCGACGACGCCCTCGAACTCATCCATCTCGCCCAGTACGGCAGCCGGGACTGCGCCACCCCGCGCACCCAGGCCATGCTGTATGCGATGGAGGCCCGCGCGTACGCCAACATGGGCCAGCCGAGCAAGTGCAAGCGAGCCGTCCGCATGGCCGAGGACACCTTCCTCGACGCCAGGATCGACGGCGAGCCGGAGCCCGACTGGATCCGCTTCTTCTCCGAGGCCGAACTCAACGGCGAGAACTCCCACTCGTACCGTGACCTCGCCTATGTGGCCGGCCGCAGCCCCACGTACGCCTCGCTCGCCGAGCCGATCATGGAGAAGGCCGTCGAGCTCTTCGGTGACGACGACGAGCACCAGCGGTCGTACGCGCTGAACCTGGTCGGCCTCGCCACCGTCCATCTCCTCAAGCGCGAACCCGAACAGTCCACGGTGCTCGCAGAGCGGGCCCTGCGGGTCGCCAAGAAGGTCCGCTCCGAGCGCGTCAACACCCGGCTGCGCAAGACCGTCGACACCGCTGCCAGGGACTTCGGCAACATTCCCGCGGTTGCAGAACTCACCGATCTCCTCACCGAGCAGCTGCCCGAGACCGCCGAAGCGGTCTGACCGGGCACCCCTCACTCCGGCCACGACGATCACCCCGCACAGACCGACTTCGGCTCCCCCTTGCCAGGTCAGCGGGTGATCGGCGTGGCCGGTTCGCGTTCCCGTTCCCGTACTCCAGAGTTGTAACCGCACCGTATGCGGCCACGGCCGCAGGGTAGGCCCGGCCGCGGATACGCCACTCGCGGTTCATGGGGACGTAACACGCCACGCCTCTTCGTCACTGCGGCGAAACACCGTGCGGCATCGGCGGAAACCGCGCTGGGCGAATCTCATGGCGCATAACCGGCCCGCACCTTTTCCACAGTGGTCCCGCACGTTTCGCCCCACGCGGCCGCACCGACGACGAGGAGACGCCGATGCCCCCAGGCATCACGACGCTTGCCGCAGACGCCCCGACGCTGTCTGCCGCCAACACCGGGTTCATGCTCATCTGCTCGGCCCTGGTGATGATCATGACCCCGGGTCTGGCCTTCTTCTACGGAGGCATGGTCCGCGTCAAGAGCACCCTCAACATGCTGATGATGAGCTTCATCAGCCTCGGGATCGTCACGATCCTGTGGGTGCTGTACGGATTCAGTCTCGCCTTCGGCACCGACATCGGCTCTCTCATCGGCTGGAGCTCGGACTTCGCAGGCCTGAGCGGGATCGGCATCACCCAGCTCTGGGACGGCTACACGATCCCGATCTACGTCTTCGCCGTCTTCCAGCTGATGTTCGCGATCATCACTCCGGCGCTGATCAGCGGCGCCCTCGCCGACCGCGTCAAGTTCACCTCCTGGGCGCTGTTCGTCGTCCTGTGGGTGACCGTCGTCTACTTCCCGGTCGCACACTGGGTCTGGGGCGCCGGCGGCTGGCTCTTCGAGCTCGGTGTCATCGACTTCGCCGGTGGTACGGCGGTCCACATCAACGCCGGTGCGGCAGCCCTCGGCGTGATCCTCGTCATCGGCAAGCGGGTCGGCTTCAAGAAGGACCCGATGCGGCCGCACAGCCTGCCGCTCGTCATGCTCGGCGCCGGTCTCCTGTGGTTCGGCTGGTTCGGCTTCAACGCCGGCTCGTGGCTCGGCAACGACGACGGCGTCGGCGCGGTCATGTTCGTCAACACGCAGGTCGCCACCGCCGCCGCAATGCTCGCCTGGCTCGGCTACGAGAAGCTCCGCCACGGCTCCTTCACCACTCTCGGCGCCGCTTCCGGCGCGGTCGCCGGCCTCGTCGCCATCACCCCGTCCGGCGGCGCGATCAGCCCGCTCGGCGCCATCGCGGTCGGTGCCATCGCCGGTGTGCTCTGCGCCATGGCGGTCGGCCTCAAGTACAAGTTCGGCTACGACGACTCCCTGGACGTCGTCGGCGTCCACCTCGTCGGTGGTGTCGCGGGCTCGCTCCTCATCGGCTTCTTCGCCACCGGCGGTGTCCAGTCCGACGCCAAGGGCCTCTTCTACGGCGGTGGCCTCGACCAGCTCGGCAAGCAGGCCGTCGGAGTCTTCGCGGTCCTCGCGTACTCTCTGGTCGTCTCCGCGGTGCTCGCCTTCCTCCTCGACAGGACGATCGGCATGCGGGTCGACGAGGACGACGAGATCTCCGGTATCGACCAGGTCGAACACGCCGAGACCGCGTACGACTTCAGCGGCGCCGGCGGCGGTGCGGCCCCGCGTACGGCCTCCGCACCGGCATCGGAGACCACGGCAGCAGCGCAGACCAAGAAGGTGGACGCATGAAGCTCATCACGGCAGTCGTGAAGCCGCACCGGCTCGACGAGATCAAGGAGGCCCTCCAGGCCTTCGGCGTCCAGGGCCTCACGGTCACGGAGGCCAGCGGATACGGGCGCCAGCGCGGCCACACCGAGGTCTACCGGGGAGCCGAGTACACCGTCGACCTCGTCCCCAAGATCCGTATCGAGGTCCTCGTCGAGGACGAGGACGCCGAACAGCTCATCGATGTCGTGGTCAAGGCCGCCCGAACCGGCAAGATCGGAGACGGCAAGGTCTGGAGCGTTCCCGTCGAGACAGCCGTACGGGTCCGCACCGGCGAACGCGGCCCGGACGCACTCTGACCGACGGCCTCGCAAACTGAAAGGCAGCTGGGTGACGAGCACCGAAGTGACCACCGAATCCGAAGACTCGGGACCCAGCGGCTACGCGGCGGCCCGGCTGCGCCTCCTCCAGGAGAAGGCGCAGCCCGGGCCGCCGCGCCGTGCGGCCCTCGCCTCACTCACCGACGACTGGCTGACCGCCCTGTTCGCCACCGCCACCGAACAGACCGGCGTCCGCGGCGCCGCCCTCGTCGCCGTCGGCGGCTACGGCCGCGGCGAACTCTCCCCGCGCAGCGACCTCGACCTCGTGCTCCTGCACGACGGCAGCGCCGACGCCGGAGCCATCGCCTCCCTCGCCGACCGCATCTGGTACCCCGTCTGGGACCTCGGCCTTGCCCTCGACCACTCCGTACGGACCCCCGGCGAGGCCCGGAAGACGGCCGCCGAGGACCTCAAGGTGCAGCTCGGACTGCTCGACGCCCGGCCCGTCGCGGGAGACCGCGGCCTGGTCGCCGCGATGCGCACCACGATCCTCGCCGACTGGCGGAACCAGGCTCCCAAACGGCTTCCCGCCCTCGACGAACTCTGCCGCGAACGCGCCGAGCGCCAGGGCGAGCTCCAGTTCCTCCTCGAACCCGACCTGAAAGAGGCCCGCGGCGGCCTGCGCGATGCCACCGCCCTGCGCGCCGTCGCCGCCTCCTGGGTCGCCGACGCCCCCCGTGAAGGCCTCGCCGAGGCCCGCCGCGTCCTCCTCGACGCCCGCGACGCCCTGCACCTGACCACGGGCCGCGCCACCGACCGCCTCGCTCTCCAGGAGCAGGATCAGGTCGCCACTGCCCTCGGCCTCCTCGACGCCGACGCACTGCTGCGCCAGGTGTACGAGGCCGCGCGCACCGTCTCGTACGCCACCGACGTCACCTGGCGCGAGGTCCACCGCGTCCTGCGCGCCCGGTCCGTACGCCCCCGGCTGCGCGCCATGCTGGGCGGCGGCAAGACCGCCGCCACCGAACGCACCCCACTCGCCGAAGGCGTCGTCGAGGCCGACGGCGAGGTCGTCCTCGCCCGCACGGCCCGCCCCGAACGCGACGCCGTGCTCGTCCTGCGCGCCGCCGCCGCAGCCGCCCAGTCCGAACTGCCGATCTCCCGCCACGTCGTGCGCCACCTCGCCGCCGCTGCCCGCCCGCTGCCCGTGCCCTGGCCCGCCGAGGCCCGTGAGGAACTCGTCACCCTCCTCGGCGCGGGCGAGGCCACCATCCCCGTCTGGGAGGCCCTCGAAGCGGAAGGGCTGATCACCCGGTTGCTGCCCGACTGGGAACGCGTCCACTGCCGCCCGCAGCGCAACCCCGTTCACACCTGGACCGTCGACCGTCACCTCGTCGAAGCGGCCGTCCGCGCCTCCTCGCTCACCCGCCGCGTCGGCCGCCCCGACCTCCTGCTCGTCGCTGCCCTGCTCCACGACATCGGCAAGGGCTGGCCCGGCGACCACTCCGTCGCCGGCGAGGTCATCGCCCGCGACGTCGCCGCCCGGATCGGCTTCGACCAGCACGACGTGGGCGTCATCGCCACCCTCGTGCGCCACCATCTGCTGCTCGTCGAGACCGCCACCCGTCGTGACCTCGACGACCCGGCCACCGTCCGCTCCGTCGCCACCGCCGTCGGCAGCGCGTCCACGCTGGAGCTCCTGCACGCCCTCACCGAGGCCGACGCACTCGCCACCGGGCCCGCCGCCTGGTCCACCTGGCGCGCCTCCCTCGTCGCCGACCTCGTCACACGTGTCGCCGCGGTCCTCGCCGGCGAGGCAACCGCCGATCCGGAACCCGTCGAACCCAGTGCCGAACAGGAACGGCTGGCCATCGAGGCGCTGCGCACCGGCGAACCCGTCCTCGCCCTGCACGCCCAGGCCGAGACCCCGAACGAGGACGGCGAACCGGAACCCATCGGTGTCGAACTCCTCATCGCCCTCCCCGACCGCCCGGGCGTCCTGCCCGCCGCCGCCGGAGTCCTCGCCCTGCACCGTCTGACCGTCCGCGCGGCCGACCTGCGCGCCGTCGAACTCCCCACCGAGCTCGGCGAGTGCGTCGACGTGCTGCTGCTCAGCTGGCGGGTGGCGGTGGAGTACGGCTCCCTGCCGCAGGCAGCCCGGCTCCGCGCCGATCTCGTCCGCGCCCTGGACGGTTCCCTCGACATCCCGGCCCGTCTCGCCGAACGCGAAGCCGCCTACCCGCGGCGCCGCGGGGTGAAGGCGCCACCACCTCGGGTGACTGTCGCGGCGGCGGGCTCGCGGCTCGCGACCGTGATCGAGGTGCGCGCCCAGGACGCCCCAGGGCTGCTGCACCGGATCGGGCGGGCTCTGGAACAGAGCGCGGTACGGGTGCGCAGCGCACACGTGTCGACGCTCGGCGCCAACGCGGTGGATGCCTTTTATGTCACAGGGGCGGACGGGGAGCCGCTGTCCGACGCACGCGCAACAGAGCTGGCCCGAGAGGTCGAGCGGGCTCTGGGCTGACTCCCGCGACCACACGGAAGGGCCCTCGTCCGTCACGAGAAACGGGCGAGGGCTTTGCGTTTCGCGGCGTCCGGATACCCTTGGGGACGACTGACCTGCACCCGACCCCGACCCTGAGGACCGACGAGCGCCGTGTTCGATACTCTCTCCGACCGCCTTAGCGCGACTTTCAAGAACCTCAGGGGCAAGGGCCGCTTGTCCGAGGCGGACATCGACGCCACGGCCCGCGAGATCCGTATCGCCCTGCTCGAGGCCGATGTCGCGCTTCCCGTCGTGCGTGCTTTCATCGCCAACGTCAAGGAGCGGGCGCGCGGCGTCGAGGTCTCCCAGGCGCTGAACCCCGCCCAGCAGGTCGTCAAGATCGTCAACGACGAGCTTGTCGGCATCCTCGGTGGCGAGACCCGGCGGCTGCGGTTCGCCAAGAACCCGCCCTCCGTGATCATGCTCGCGGGTCTGCAGGGTGCCGGTAAGACCACCCTCGCCGGAAAGCTCGGCCTCTGGCTCAAGGGCCAGGGCCACTCCCCGCTGCTCGTCGCCTGTGACCTCCAGCGCCCCAACGCCGTCAACCAGCTGAGCGTCGTCGCCGACCGCGCCGGTGTGGCGGTCTACGCCCCGCAGCCGGGCAACGGCGTCGGTGACCCGGTCCAGGTCGCCAAGGACTCCATCGAGCACGCCCGCGCCAAGCAGTACGACGTGGTCATCGTCGACACCGCCGGCCGCCTCGGTATCGACGAGGAGCTGATGCAGCAGGCCGCGGACATCCGCGACGCCGTCAGCCCCGACGAGATCCTCTTCGTCGTCGACGCGATGATCGGCCAGGACGCGGTCAACACCGCCGAGGCCTTCCGCGACGGCGTCGGCTTCGACGGTGTGGTGCTCTCCAAGCTCGACGGTGACGCCCGCGGTGGTGCGGCCCTGTCGATCGCCCACGTCACGGGCAAGCAGATCATGTTCGCGTCGAACGGTGAGAAGCTCGAGGACTTCGACGCCTTCCACCCCGACCGCATGGCGTCCCGCATCCTCGACATGGGTGACCTGCTCACCCTGATCGAGCAGGCGGAGAAGACCTTCAGCCAGGAAGAGGCCGCCAAAATGGCCTCCAAGCTGGCGTCCAGCAAGGGCAAGGACTTCACCCTCGACGACTTCCTGGCCCAGATGGAGCAGGTCAGGAAGATGGGCTCCATCTCCAAGCTGCTCGGCATGCTGCCCGGCATGGGGCAGATCAAGGACCAGATCAACAACATCGACGAGCGCGACGTGGACCGTACCGCCGCGATCATCAAGTCGATGACGCCGTACGAGCGCCAGGAACCGACGATCATCAACGGCTCGCGCCGGGCCCGTATCGCCAAGGGCTCCGGTGTCGAGGTGTCCGCCGTGAAGAACCTGGTGGAGCGGTTCTTCGAGGCGCGCAAGATGATGTCGAAGATGGCGCAGGGCGGCGGCATGCCGGGCATGCCGGGGATGCCCGGCATGGGTGGCGGCGCGGGCCGGCAGAAGAAGCAGGTCAAGCAGGCCAAGGGCAAGCGCAAGAGCGGCAACCCGATGAAGCGGAAGGCCGAGGAGCAGGCCGCAGCCGCCCGTCGCGAGCAGGCGGCGGCGCAGGGTGGCGCGTTCGGTCTTCCGGCGCAGGAGGACCAGAACTTCGAGCTTCCCGACGCGTTCAAGAAGTTCACGGGCTGACACCCGACGCCCGCGGGGGCACACAGGCAAGGGGCATTCGCCATGGGCGGGTGCCCCTTACCCGTGCCACTCGGTTGCGCGCCCGTATCGGGTCGGTGTCCCTCCACGGGCCCAGCGGACAGCTTCTCCGAGGGCTTTGATCGTATTTCTCCTTTAATGTCGGCTCAACGGCTGTCGGCAGAGGAGCGCGTGTGACCAATTCCGTACCGCCACGCGATCGGACCGACCAGCCGTGGCGCTCCGAAGGTGCCCCACCGCCCAAGCCGCAGGGCCGCAAGATGCCGGGCGGCTGGGGCCGACTGCTGCTGACCGCGCTGGCCGTCTATCTGATCGCCAACCTGGTGCTGTCCTTCTTCAACGGCAGGAACGAGCCGACCATCGCGTACACGGAGTTCAGCAAGCAGGTCACGGCGGGCAACGTCTCCAAGATCTACTCCAAGGGCGATTCCATCCAGGGACAGCTCAAGAAGGAGGCGAAGATCCCGGGTACCGACAACACGTACACGAAGTTCGTCACCCAGCGGCCCGCGTTCGCCGACGACAACCTCTGGGCCGAGCTGGTCAGGGAAGACGTCACCGTCACCGCCGAGCCGGTCGTCAAGGAACGCAGTTTCCTCGCCAACCTGCTGATCTCGCTGGCGCCGATGCTGCTGCTCGTCCTGCTCTGGGTGTTCATCGCCCGGCGGATGTCCCGGGGCATGGGCGGCGGGATGGGCGGCTTCGGCCGCAAGGCCCCGCCCAAACCGGTCGAACTGGAGGCGGGCAAGCGCACCACCTTCGAGGATGTGGCCGGCATCGACGAGGTCGAGGGCGAACTCAACGACGTCGTCGACTTCCTGAAGAACCCGCAGCAGTACCGGAGAATGGGCGCCCGGATGCCCGGGGGAGTGCTGCTCGCGGGTCCGCCCGGCACCGGCAAGACACTCCTGGCGCGGGCCGTCGCCGGCGAGGCGGGCGTGCCGTTCTTCTCCGCCTCCGCCTCCGAGTTCATCGAGATGATCGTCGGCGTCGGCGCCGGCCGGGTACGGGAACTGTTCGCGGAGGCTCGAAAGGTCGCCCCCGCCATCGTCTTCATCGACGAGATCGACACCATCGGCCGGGCCCGCGGCGGCGGCTCCGGCATGGGCGGCCATGACGAGCGCGAACAGACGCTGAACCAGATTCTCACCGAGATGGACGGCTTCTCCGGATCGGAAGGCGTCGTCGTCCTCGCCGCGACCAACCGCGCCGACGTGCTCGACCCCGCTCTTACCCGGCCCGGCCGCTTCGACCGGATCGTCCAGGTGAGCCCTCCCGACCGGACCGGCCGGGAGGCCATCCTGAAGATCCACACCCGGCAGATCCCGCTCTCCGACGACGTGAGTCTCGGCCAGGTGGCGCGGACGACCCCCGGCATGACCGGTGCCGACCTCGCCAACCTCGCCAACGAAGCCGCGCTTCTCGCCGTCAAGCGCAAGCAGTCCGAGGTCAGCCAGACCGACCTGTCGGACGCCCTGGAGAAGGTGCAGCTCGGAGCCGAACGACCGCTCGTCATGCCGGAGGAGGAGCGGCGCAGGACCGCGTACCACGAGAGCGGCCACGCCCTGCTCGGCATGGTCCAGCCGGGCGCCGACCCCGTGCGCAAGGTGACCATCGTGCCGCGCGGCCGGGCCCTCGGCGTCACTCTCTCGACGCCGGACGCCGACAAGTACGCGTACACCGAGCAGTATCTGCGCGGCCGCATCATCGGCGCCCTCGGCGGCATGGCCGCGGAACAGCTGGTCTACGACGTGGTCACCACGGGCTCGGAGAGTGACCTGGAACAGGTCACCAATCTGGCGCGCGGAATGGTCGGACGCTGGGGCATGAGCAGCAGGATCGGCAGGCTGACGGCGATCCCGGGCGACATCCAGCAGGCGTACGGGCTCTCGGCGGCGCCGGCCACGCTGGACGCCGTGGACGACGAGATGCGGCGCATCGTCGACGAGTGCTACATCGAGGCGCAGCGGCTGCTGCGCGAGCACCGGGAGAAGCTGGACGCGCTGGCGTCGGCGCTGCTGCAGAACGAGACGCTGGACGAGGAGGCGGCCTACCGTGCGGCCGGCATCCCGCGCCTGGCCAAGTAGGACCGCCCCACCGCGTTCGCACCGGCTTCAGGAGGTGCAGACGAGATAGCGGAAGACATTCGGCATCCACACCGTGCCGTCCTGGCGCCGGTGCGGGTGCAGAGCCTCCGCGACCTCCTTCTCCACCTGGGAGCGGTCCGTCGCCCGCACCGCCGCATCGAACAGCCGCGTCGACAGCAGCCCGCGTACCGCACTGTCCAGGTCCGCGTAGCCGAACGGGCACGCCACCCGCCCCGAGCCGTTCGGATTCAGTCCGGCCCGGAACGCCACGTCCTCCAGATCGTCCCTGCGCGCCGGGCGCCACCCGCCCGCGCGGGGCGCCCGGGCCCCGTCGGTGAGCCGGGCCGCCACCCGGAACACCGCCGCGGTCGCGCACCGCTCGGGGGGACCCCAGCCGGTCAGCACCACCGAGCTGCCCCGGGCGAGCAGCGGCAGGGCGGACTCCAGGGCGGGCAGCAGCCCTTCGGAGTCGCCCGCCGAACATCCGATCGGGGAGAACACGGTGAGCAGGTTGTACGGGACACCGTCGCCCGGCGCGACGGCGGACGGATCACCGGCGAAGAGTTGGGGCGGCCCGGCAGGGGCCGGATCGGGGCCGCCGTCCCACGCCGCTTCCGGCAGCAGCCGTTCGCGGGCCAGATCAAGGCGTTCACGGTCGGTGTCGACGCCGGTGACGCGCGCCCCGCGGGCGGCCGCGATCAGCAGCGCGAGCCCGGAGCCGCAGCCGAGGGAGAGCATCCGAGTACCGGCTCCGACTTCGAGCCGGTCGTACACCGCTTCGTACAGCGGCGCGAGCATCCGCTCCTGGATCTCGGCCCAGTCACGAGCACGGGTTCCGGGGTCCATCGGGGCTGACGGATCCGTCTGCCCGTGGTGCCGGACGAGCGTTGGTGTCATGGAAAGCGCCCCAATCCGCCGAGAGGTAGGTCGTTCCCGAGTGATGGACGGCCCCCGTGTGTGCGTGCCCGCACTCCCCCCGTATGTCAGAGAACTGCGCATCCGCGGCCGCGTCCAGAGGGCGGAGGGCAATGGTTGTGCGCCTCGGTCGTGCGCCCCCGCAGACAGTCGGCCGTGACCGGTCCCGTCACTCTGTGGGAAAGGCGATGTCGCCGTACGATGCGCGCCATGGCAAAGGCACCCGTTCTCACACCCCAGGCCGAGGACTTTCCCCGCTGGTACCAGGATCTGATCAACAAGGCCGAACTTGCGGACAACGGCCCGGTGCGCGGCACCATGGTCATCCGACCGTACGGATACAGCCTGTGGGAGCGGATGCAGCAGGAGATGGATACCCGCATCAAGAACGCGGGCGCCCAGAACGCCTACTTCCCGCTCTTCATCCCCCAGTCTTACCTGACACGCGAGGCCCAGCACGTCGAGGGCTTCGCACCCGAGCTGGCCATCGTCACCCACGGCGGCGGGAAGGACCTCGAAGAGCCCGTGGTGGTGCGGCCGACGTCCGAAACGATCATCAATGAGTACTTCTCGAAATGGGTGCAGAGCTACCGGGATCTGCCCCTGCTGATCAACCAGTGGGCGAACGTCGTCCGCTGGGAGATGCGCCCGCGGGTCTTTCTCCGTACGACCGAATTCCTCTGGCAGGAGGGGCACACGGCCCACGCGACCTACGAGGACGCCCGCGACTACGCCGCGTACATCCACCGGGACGTCTACGCGGACTTCATGACCCAGGTCCTGGGCATCGATGTGGTGCTCGGCCGCAAGACCCCGAGCGAACGGTTCGCGGGCGCCATCAACACCCTCACGCTCGAATCGATGATGGGCGACGGCAAGGCCCTGCAGATGGGTACGAGCCATGAGCTCGGCACCAATTTCGCCAAGGCGTTCCACACCGAGTACCTGTCCCGCGAGGGCAGGCAGGAGCTGGTCTGGCAGACCTCCTGGGGCTCCTCGACCCGGATGGTCGGCGGCCTGATCATGTCCCACGGTGACGACCAGGGGCTCCGCGTCCCGCCGCGGCTCGCCGCCGTGCAGGCGGTCGTCCTCGCGATCAAGGGGGACGAGGCGGTGCTGACCGCGGTCCGTGAGATCGGCGACCGGCTGCGCGAGGCCGGGATCAGGGTCCGGATCGACGACCGCACCGACACACCGTTCGGCCGCCGCGCGGTCGACTGGGAACTGAAGGGCGTGCCGGTACGGATCGAGATCGGTCCGCGCGACCTGGAGAACGGCACCGCGATGCTGGCCCGCCGCATCCCGGGCGGGAAGGAGCCGGTCGGGATCGAGGCATTGCCGGCGCTGCTCCCGGCGGTCCTGGAGGAGGACCAGGCGACGCTGCTGCGCGAGTCCCGGGCCCGCCGCGAGTCCCGTACCAGCGAGGTGTCCACCGTCGACGAGGCCGCGGAGGCGGCGGCAGCGGGCGGCTGGGCGCGTATTGCGTGGGACGTCCTCGGGCCGGCGGGGGAGGCCCGGCTCGCGGAGCACGGGGCGTCGGTGCGGTGTCTGGTGGCCGAGGACGGGTCGGTGCCGGAGTCGGACGACGCCCCGGGTACTGTCGCCGTCGTGGCCCGCGCCTACTGAGGCCCCGGGCGCTCCCGGAGCCGTCGGACACCCCGGCGCGGAGGCGTTGTCTACGCACCGGGGCGTACCCGGCACTACGTACCACCTTGGTGTGAGCTGTGAGAGTTCTCCACAGATCGGCGCACCCGCCCTCGTCAGGGCGCATCAATGGCAACTGACTGGTACGTGCAAATTATTTGGGATGCCCCGGAATAGGAACACCGGGGCACTCGCGCTCGTTGTCACGACGTGAGCACGACACCACCTGTACTTGCCGCAGAGCTGGCACAGGCGTGGGCCGACATTCAGCGGTACCACCCCGAGCTGCCCGATCTTGCCGCGCCAGAGTCCCTGATCGGAGAGTCCTCGTCCGCCTGTGGCGCCGAGCTCTCCTTCGAGCGACTGCTGCATGAGGCAGTCCATGGAATCGCCGCCGCACGAGGTGTCCGCGACACCTCCCGCGCCGGCCGCTACCACAACCGTAGATTCCTCGCGATCGCCGAGGAGCTGGGCCTCGATCATGCCGAGGAACCCCACCCCAGCAGTGGCTTCTCGCTGGTCACGCTCAATCCCGAGGCGAAGCGAAGGTACCGCCCGACGATCGAGCGGCTGCAGCGCGCCCTCAAGGCGCACACGGTCGCCACCGCCGCCGACACCAAGCGCTCCTTCCGTGGACCCGCCGCCCGGCACGGCTCCTCCGGTGGAGGCGTGCGGGTCAAGGCCGTCTGCGACTGCGGACGCAACGTCCGGGTCGTTCCCTCCGTCCTCGCCCAGGCGCCGATCGTCTGCGGTGGCTGCGGGAAGCCGTTCCGTATCCCGGAAGCAGCGGTCGCGGTGGGGTGACCCGACGTGGTGTGGCACAATGGCAAGCTGTACTCGACAGTCGCACAGGACCCCTCTCTCCTCCGGCTGACGCGTCCATCGGGCACCCGAGTACCGCAACCCCACGTGGCATCTTCGTTGTGCCCAACCACGTCATAGACCAGGAGACACCACTTCCGTGGCAGTCAAGATCAAGCTGAAGCGTCTGGGCAAGATCCGTTCGCCTCACTACCGCATCGTCGTCGCCGACTCCCGTACCCGCCGTGACGGCCGGGCCATCGAGGAGATCGGCCTGTACCACCCGGTGCAGAACCCCTCGCGCATCGAGGTCAACTCGGAGCGTGCGCAGTACTGGCTGTCTGTCGGCGCCCAGCCGACCGAGCCGGTTCTCGCGATCCTGAAGCTCACCGGTGACTGGCAGGCCCACAAGGGTCTCCCGGCCCCCGCGCCGCTGCTGCAGCCGGAGCCCAAGGCTGACAAGCGCGCCCTGTTCGAGGCCCTGGCCAAGGACACCGGCGAGGAGACCAAGGGCGAGGCCATCACGCAGAAGGCAAAGAAGTCCGACAAGAAGGCTGACGAGGCTGCTGACGCTGCCGCGCCCGCCGAGTCGACCGAGGCCTGAGCATGCTCGAGGAGGCTCTCGAGCACCTCGTGAAGGGCATCGTCGACAACCCCGACGATGTGCAGGTCGCCTCGCGCAACCTGCGCCGTGGTCGTGTGCTGGAGGTCCGGGTTCACCCCGATGACCTCGGCAAGGTGATCGGCCGCAACGGCCGCACCGCACGCGCGCTGCGAACCGTCGTGGGCGCCATCGGCGGCCGTGGCATCCGCGTCGACCTCGTCGACGTGGACCAGGTTCGCTGACAGAGTTGAACACCGGCACGGGCCGGGGAGGGCCATGCGCCCGCCCCGGCCCGTCGTCGTATGACAGGAGAGACACAAGGTGCAGCTGGTAGTTGCGCGGATCGGCCGCGCCCACGGCATCAAGGGCGAGGTCACCGTCGAGGTACGCACGGACGAGCCGGAGCTCAGGCTCGGCCCCGGGGCCGTACTCACCACCGACCCGGCCGCGAACGGACCGCTGACGATCGAGGCCGGCCGGGTGCACAGTGGCAGGCTGCTGCTGCGGTTCGAGGGCGTGCGGGACCGTACGGCGGCCGAGGCCCTCCGGAACACCCTGCTGATCGCCGACGTCGACCCGGCGGAACTTCCGGAGGACCCCGAGGAGTTCTACGACCACCAGCTCATCGACCTCGATGTGGTCCTCGCCGACGGCACCGGGATCGGCCGGATCACCGAGATCTCGCACCTGCCGTCCCAGGACCTCTTCATCGTCGAGCGCCCGGACGGCAGCGAGGTGATGATTCCGTTCGTCGAGGAGATCGTCACCGAGATCGATCTGGAGGAGCAGCGCGCGGTCATCACCCCGCCGCCCGGCCTGATCGACGACAGCCAGGCCGTGGTCGCCTCCGCGCGGGACGACGAGGCCGCCGAGCAGGAGAACGAAGCCTGATGCGGCTCGACGTCGTCACGATCTTTCCCGAGTACCTGGA
This sequence comes from Streptomyces sp. NBC_01669, assembly GCF_026339735.1. Taxonomy (GTDB): domain Bacteria; phylum Actinomycetota; class Actinomycetes; order Streptomycetales; family Streptomycetaceae; genus Streptomyces; species Streptomyces yanii. The sequence goes on along the minus strand of NZ_JAPEQG010000001.1, from coordinate 2,864,003 downwards.
ACCGCTGAACGTCTCGCTCGTCGGCAAGGCCCGCGCCCGGGGACGCCTCGATGTGCACGTGCGCGATCTGCGGGACTGGACGTACGACCGGCACAACACGGTCGACGACACCCCGTACGGCGGCGGTCCCGGCATGGTCATGAAGACCGGGCCGTGGGGCGACGCCCTGGACGAGGCGCTGGCGGACGGGTACGAGGCGGGGGCGCACTCCCCGGTGCTCGTGGTGCCGACGCCCAGCGGCCGCCCGTTCACCCAGAAGCTCGCCGTGGAGCTCTCCGAGCGACCGTGGCTGATCTTCACCCCGGCCCGCTACGAGGGCATCGACCGCCGGGTGATGGACGAGTACGCCACCCGGATGCCGGTCGTCGAGGTCTCCATCGGCGACTACGTGCTGGCCGGCGGGGAAGCCGCCGTACTGGTGATCACGGAGGCGGTGGCCCGGCTGCTGCCCGGCGTGCTCGGCAACGCCGAGTCGCACCGCGACGACTCCTTCGCGCCCGGCGCCATGGCCGATCTGCTGGAGGGGCCGGTCTTCACCAAGCCCCCCGAGTGGCGCGGCCGGGGCATTCCGGACGTCCTGCTCAGCGGTCATCACGGGAAGATCGCGCGCTGGCGGCGGGACGAGGCGTTCCGCCGCACCGCGCTCAACCGGCCCGATCTGATCGAGCGCTGCGAGGCGAGCGCCTTCGACAAGAAGGACCGTGAGATCCTCTCCATCCTCGGCTGGTCCCCGGAGCCCGGTGGCCGATTTTGGCGCAGGCCCGAAGCCGTGGAAGAATAAGCCGCTGCTGTACGTCCGGTGTGCGCCCCTGCCACAGGGGGAACGACGCCCGCCCGACGCGATCAGCACCCCATCTCCTTACGATCTCCCGTCGATGACCTGTGGCATCGGCGAAGAAAGCAGACAACATGGCTTCCCTGCTCGATGGCGTCAACGCCGCTTCCCTGCGTACGGACCTTCCGGCGTTCCGTCCCGGTGACACCGTCAACGTCCACGTGCGAGTGATCGAGGGCAACCGCTCCCGTATCCAGCAGTTCAAGGGCGTAGTCATCCGCCGCCAGGGCTCTGGCGTCAGCGAGACCTTCACGGTCCGCAAGGTCTCCTTCAGCGTCGGCGTCGAGCGCACCTTCCCGGTGCACAGCCCGATCTTCGAGAAGATCGAGCTCGTCACCCGCGGTGACGTCCGTCGCGCCAAGCTGTACTACCTCCGTGAGCTGCGCGGCAAGGCCGCGAAGATCAAGGAGAAGCGCGACAACTGAGCTAACTCCCAGCTCCGCGGCTCGGCCGGATAAGCTCTGGCTCCGATGGACACGGAAGCAAAGCACACGGAGCGCGACCGCTCCTCCGCACCCGAAGCAGGGGCGGAGGAGAGGTCGCGCTCTTCGCGTATCCCGGACCGGTTCGCCTCGTTGTCGTGGCGGCGTGCGGCCCTCCTCGGCGCTGTCTGCTCGGTCTTCCTGCTGCTCTTCAGTAGCTACGTGCTGCAGCCGTTCCTGATCCCCAGTGGCTCGATGGAGTCCACCCTGCGGGTGGGGGACCGGGTGCTCGTCAACAAACTGGCGTACCGTTTCGGCTCCGTACCGCACCGCGGCGACGTGGTGGTCTTCGACGGCACCGGCTCCTTCGTCCAGGTGGCACCCGCCGAGAACCCCGTCACCGGGCTGCTGCACGGCGCGGCAGCGTCCCTGGGGCTGGCGGAACCTGCCGAGACCGATTTCGTGAAGCGGGTGGTGGGCGTGGGGGGCGACCGGGTGGTCTGCTGCGACAAGCAGGGCAGGATCAAGGTGAACGGGCAGTCGGTGGACGAGGAGTATCTCCATTCCGGCGACGACCCGTCCCGGGTGGCCTTCGACATCGTCGTCCCCGACGGCACGCTGTGGATGATGGGCGATCACCGGAGCAACTCCCGCGACTCCCGTGACCATCTCGGAGAGCCCGGCGGCGGCATGGTGCCGGTCGATATGGTCATCGGCCGGGTGGACTGGATCGGCTGGCCCCTGGGCCGGCTGGGCTCGATCCCGAGGACCGGCGCCTTCGACTCCGTACGGATACCGGGCGGGACGCATGGGTAACCGCGGACGGGCGAACGGCGGGTCGGACGCCGACGTCCCGCTGCCGACCGGCACCAGGCCGACGGCCGCGCGCTCGCTGCCGACCCGGGCGGAGCGGCGCAAGCTGGCGCGCCGGGTCAAACGGCGGCGGCGCAGGTCCGCCGTGAAGGAGATACCCCTCCTCATCACCGTGGCGCTGCTCATCGCGCTCGTCCTCAAGACGTTCCTGGTGCAGGCCTTCGTGATCCCGTCCGGGTCGATGGAGCAGACGATCCGGATCGGCGACCGGGTGCTGGTGGACAAGCTGACGCCCTGGTTCGGCTCCCAGCCCCACCGCGGCGACGTGGTCGTCTTCAAGGATCCGGGAAACTGGCTGCGGCAGGAGAACGTCGCGAAGCAGGATCCGCCCGTCGTCGTCAAACAGGTGAAGGAAGTGCTGACCTTCATCGGGCTGCTGCCGTCCGACGACGAACAGGATCTGATCAAGCGGGTGATCGCCGTCGGCGGTGACACCGTGAAGTGCTGCGACAAGGACGGCAGGGTCACCGTCAACGGCGTACCGCTCGACGAGCCCTATCTGCATCCGGGCAATCCGCCCTCCACGCTCAAATTCGAGGTAAAGGTTCCGGCCGGCCGAATCTTCGTCATGGGCGACCACCGCTCCAATTCCGCCGACTCGCGCTTCCATCTGGACGAGCCGGATCACGGCACGGTCCCCGAGGACGCGGTCGTGGGACGGGCTGTCGTCATCGCCTGGCCCTTCGGGCACTGGCGGAGGCTGGAAGAGCCCGAGACGTTCGCTTCGGTCCCGGACGCGCGCGCCGGGACGTCGGTGGCGTACGCACCGTCGAATAGTGTGTCGTCCCAGGACCTCAATGGAATGGTCCGGCTCCCGACCCCTGCGGAACTCCCGCTCGTTATGGGAGTGGTGGGCCTGCACCGGCTAGGGGGCAGGCGGTGGCACGGAGTGAGGAGTGGATGTGGGGGATTTGGCGGTCGGCGCACGATCCGGACACGACGAACCCGAGGACCGGCCCGAGAGCGAAAGGTCTGCCGAGGCGACGCCGGACCGGGCGGAGAGTGACGGCGACTCCCCGGACGGTGGTGGTAGGGCTCCGGGGAAGCCACGCTCCTTCTGGAAGGAGCTGCCCCTGCTCATCGGCATCGCGCTGATTCTGGCGTTGCTGATCAAGACGTTTCTGGTGCAGGCGTTCTCGATTCCCTCGGACTCGATGCAGAACACGCTCCAGCGGGGCGACAGGGTGCTGGTCGACAAGCTGACCCCCTGGTTCGGCTCCGAGCCGCAGCGCGGCGAGGTCGTGGTCTTCCACGACCCGGGCGGCTGGCTGGTGGACGGCGAGTCGACGCCCCAACCGAACCTTGCGCAGAAGTTCCTCAGCTTCATCGGACTGATGCCGTCCGCCGAGGAGAAGGACCTGATCAAGCGGGTCATCGCGGTCGGCGGCGACACGGTGGAGTGCAGGAAGAACGGGCCGGTCGTTGTCAACGGCAAGGCGCTGGACGAGCAGTCGTTCATCTACCCGGGGAACACCCCGTGCAACGACGAGCCGTTCGGTCCGATCACGGTGCCCGAGGGCCGTATCTGGGTGATGGGCGACCACCGCCAGAACTCCCTGGACTCCCGCTATCACCAGGAGCTGCCGGGTCAGGGCACGGTCTCCACGGACGAGGTGGTCGGCCGGGCCATCGTGGTGGCATGGCCGATCAACCGCTGGGCGACCCTGCCGGTTCCGAGCACCTTCGACCAGCCGGGGCTGAACGCCGCGATGGGGCTGGCGCCGGGAGCACTCGGTGTAGCCGGAGCGCTGCCGCTCGTGTTGTGGCGTCGCAAGAGGCTGACCGCCGGGCGTACTGCCGGGTAGGGTGCCGACTCGGATCAGCGATTGTCGATCTCCGAGGTGGGGGACGCTGGGATGAGTGGAACAGGACGTACGAGTGACGGCCACGGTCGGCTCGGCAGCATGCTGTCGGGGCTGGCCGTGGCCGTCGGCTGTGTGCTCTTCCTCGGCGGGTTCGCCTGGGCGGCGGTGGTGTACAAGCCGTACACCGTGCCGACCGAGTCGATGACGCCGACGGTGAACGCGGGTGACCGGGTGCTCGCGGAGCGGGTGGACGGCGCCGAGGTGCGCCGCGGTGACGTGGTGGTCTTCAAGGACCCCGCGTGGGGCGACATGCCCATGGTGAAGCGGGTCGTGGGCATCGGCGGCGACCTGATCGCCTGCTGCGAGAAGAACGGCCGGCTCACCGTCAACGGCAAGCCCATTGAGGAACCGTATCTGCAGACGAAGGGCCTCGCCTCGGTGAATAACTTCTCGGCGGAGGTGCCCAAGGGGCAGCTCTTTGTCCTCGGCGACGAGCGCAGCGGCTCCCTGGACTCCCGGGTCCACCTCGACGACCCGGGGCAGGGCTCGATACCGCGCAGCGCCGTGCGGGCTCGGGTGGACGCCATCGCCTGGCCGATGAACGGGATGATCGAGCGACCGCAGGCGTTCGCGGTTCTTCCCGGCGGGGTGTCGAAGCCCGGACCGCTGGAGCTGCAGGTCGGGGCCGTGGTGGCGGGCGTGGTGCTCATCGTCGGCGGCGCGGCGTACGGGCCGATCGCGGCGCGGTCCGCACGGAACAGGCGCGAACAGGGCGGGAAGGTGCCTGCGGGTGCCCGCTGAGATCCGGAAGGTCGCCCGGGTGATCCTGCTCGACCCCGACGACCGCATTCTGCTGATGCACGGCTACGAACCGGACAACCCCGACATCACCTGGTGGTTCACGCCCGGAGGCGGCCTGGAGGGCGACGAGACCCGCGAGGAGGCCGCGTTGCGCGAGCTCGCCGAGGAGACGGGGATCACGGACGTCGAGCTCGGCCCCGTGCTCTGGCAGCGCATCTGCTCCTTCCCGTTCGACGGGCGGCGCTGGGACCAGGACGAGTGGTACTACCTGGCACGTACCCCGCAGACCGACACGGATCTGAGCGGGCTCACCGGGCTGGAACAGCGCAGTGTCTCGGGCCTGAGGTGGTGGACCTACAGCGAACTGTCGGTGGCGCGTGAGACGGTGTACCCGACCAGGCTCGCCGGGCTGCTGCGCACGCTGCTCGACGAGGGTCCGCCGCGTACGCCAGTGGTCCTGGCCCCCGAAATCGCCTAAGCCGTCGGGGGCGCGGGAGCCTGGCGCACAATAGGTGGACGCACGGCTGAAGGGGAACATGCCAATGAGCGCCGAGGACCTCGAAAAGTACGAGACCGAGATGGAGCTGAAGCTCTACCGGGAGTACCGAGATGTCGTCGGTCTGTTCAAATATGTGATCGAGACCGAACGGCGCTTCTACCTCACCAACGACTACGAGATGCAGGTGCACTCGGTTCAGGGTGAGGTCTTCTTCGAGGTGTCCATGGCGGACGCGTGGGTCTGGGACATGTACCGGCCCGCCCGGTTCGTCAAGCAGGTACGCGTCCTGACCTTCAAGGACGTCAACATCGAAGAACTCAACAAGAGCGACCTCGAACTCCCGGGGAGCTGAGCCGCTGCGGCGGTCGCCGGTCCGTTCGGGTGGCCGGGTTGTCCACAACCGCTGAGTTGTCCACCAAGATCCACCAGCGGGGCTCGGACGCGTCATCGTCGGTGCCGGAGGTGGTGCCGAATGAACGCACGGGGGGCACTCGGGCGGTACGGCGAGGATCTGGCGGCGCGGCTGCTGACCGACGCCGGCATGGCCGTACTGGAACGGAACTGGCGCTGTCGCGCCGGTGAGATCGACATCGTGGCGATGGACGGGGACGCGCTGGTCGTCTGCGAGGTCAAGACCCGCAGGGCGGGGGCGTTCCAGCATCCGATGGCGGCCGTCAGCCCGGTGAAGGCGGACCGGTTGCGGCGGCTCGCCGAGATCTGGCTCGACCGGAACGGCGGCCCGCCGCCGGGCGGGGTGCGGATCGATCTGATCGGCGTGATGCTGCCCGGACGGGGCGCGCCGGTCGTCGAGCACGCGCGCGGGGTGGCCTGATGGGGTTCGCGAGGGCGTGCTCGGTGGCGCTGGTCGGCGTCGAAGGCGTGGTGGTGGAGGTCCAGGCGGACCTGGAGCCGGGGGTGGCGGCGTTCACCCTGGTCGGTCTGCCGGACAAGAGCCTGGTGGAGAGCCGGGACCGGGTCAGGGCCGCCGTGGTCAACTCCGGGGCGGAGTGGCCGCAGAAGAAACTCACGGTCGGGCTCTCCCCGGCTTCCGTGCCCAAAGGAGGCAGCGGCTTCGATCTCGCTGTCGCGTGTGCCGTACTCGGCGCGGCCGAGCGGATCGATCCCTCGGCCATCTCCGATGTGGTGATGATCGGGGAGCTCGGCCTCGACGGCCGGGTGCGGCCGGTCCGCGGTGTGCTGCCTGCCGTCCTTGCCGCTGCGGAGGCGGGGTACCGGAAGGTCGTCGTGCCCGAACAGACCGCGGGCGAGGCGGCGCTGGTGCCCGGCGTCTCGGTCCTCGGGGTGCGGAGCCTGCGGCAGCTGATCGCCGTGCTCAGTGACGAGCCGGTACCCGACGAGCGGGAGGGCGACGAGGAAGGACGCCCCTCCACGTTGCTGGCGGGGCTGATGGTGCCGGGCGCGGGCATCAGCAGGGGACTGGCACGGGTCTCCGCGCAGGGCGAGGGACGTCCCCCGGACCTGGCGGACGTCGCCGGCCAGGAGACGCCGCGTCTGGCCCTTGCGGTCGCAGCGGCGGGCGGGCACCATCTGCTGCTCTCCGGACCGCCGGGCGCGGGCAAGACCATGCTGGCCGAGCGGCTGTCCGCGATTCTGCCGACGCTGAGCCGGCAGGAATCCCTGGAGGTGACCGCGGTGCACTCGGTGGCGGGCATCCTGCCGCCGGGTGAGCCACTGGTCACCCGGGCGCCCTACTGTGCGCCGCACCACTCGGCGACGATGCAGTCGCTGGTCGGCGGGGGGAACGGGCTGCCGAGGCCCGGGGCGGTCTCGCTGGCCCACAGGGGTGTGCTGTTCCTGGACGAGGCGCCGGAGTTCTCCGTCCGGGCGCTCGACGCGCTGCGCCAGCCGCTGGAGTCGGGGCATGTGGTGGTGGCGCGCAGCGCCGGAGTGGTGCGGCTGCCCGCCAGATTCCTGATGGTGCTGGCGGCCAATCCCTGCCCCTGCGGGCGCCACACCCTCACCGGCGCCGGTTGCGAATGCCCGCCCTCTTCGGTCCGCCGCTACCAGGCGAGACTCTCCGGGCCGCTGCTCGACCGGGTGGATCTGCGGGTGGTCGTCGCACCGGTCACGCGCGAGGACCTCATGGGCCGGAGAGGCCGGGGCGAGTCCACGGCCGTCGTCGCGGCGCGGGTACGGGAAGCCAGGGCCCGGGCGGCAGAACGGCTTGCGGGCACGGGATGGACCACCAACAGCGAGGTACCCGGCCATGAGCTGCGAACCCGGCTGCTCGCGGCGCCGGGGGCGCTCATGGAGGCCGAACGGGACATGGAGCGGGGGCTGCTCACCGCGCGGGGACTCGACCGGGTGCTGCGGGTGGCGTGGACCGTCGCCGATCTGCGCGGCGCGGATCGCCCGGAGGCGTCCGATATCGCGGTGGCCCTGGAACTACGGACCGGCATCGCCCGGGGAGCCTTGGCCCGGGGCGGGACGTCATGACGCCGGGGGGCTACGGCGAGGGGCGGGGCATGATGACGCCGGAGTCGGTGGGAGACCACGCACCAGGGCGTGGGCAGGAGGCGGTGGGCGGCCGCCAACCAGTAAGCGCGCCGGGGACGATGGGGGAGCGGGAGCGGCTGGCACGGGCTGCGCTGACCCGCGTGCTGGAGCCGGGGGACGAGCACGGTGGCCGCTGGCTGCGCCAAGTCGGCGCCGTCGAGCTGATGCGGCGGCTCACGTCCCGCGACGGGACCGCGGAAGAGCTGAGCGGCATGACACCGAAGCGGCTCGCCGGATACCGGTTGCGGGTCGGGTCGGCCGAGCCCGAGCGGGACCTCGCGGCGGTCGCCGCGGTGGGCGGCCGCCTGGTCTGTCCCGGTGACCGGGAGTGGCCCAGCCAGCTCGACGACCTGGGCGACTCCAGGCCGACCGCGCTCTGGGTGCGGGGCCGGGCCGATCTGCGGCTCTGGGCGCTGCGTTCCGTTGCCGTGGTCGGCGCACGCGCCTGCACTCCCTATGGGGCGCATATGGCGGCGAGCCTCGCTTCCGGGCTGGCGGAGCTGGGATGGGTGGTCGTGTCGGGCGCCGCGTACGGAGTGGACGGGGCGGCACACCGTGGCGCACTCGCGGCCGGTGGGGCGACGATGGCGGTCCTGGCCTGCGGCGTCGACGTCGCCTATCCCCGAGGCCATGCCGAGCTGATCGGACGCGTGGCGGAACAGGGTCTGGTCATCGGAGAGCTGCCGCCGTCCGATCATCCGACACGCAGCAGATTTGTCCTTCGGAACAGGGTGATTGCCGCGCTGACGCGGGGAACGGTCGTGGTGGAGGCGCAATACCGCAGCGGTTCGCTGGTTACGGCACGCAGGGCTCAGCAGCTCGGCCGCTTCACCATGGGGGTTCCGGGACCCGCCACCAGCGGGCTGTCGGCCGGTGTCCATGAACTGCTCCGGGGCGAGGGCGTCCTGGTCACGGACGCCTCGGAGGTGGCCGAACTGGTGGGGGACATCGGTGATCTCGCTCCCGCCCGACGCGGTCCTCTGCTTCCCAGGGACCTGCTGGACGCCGTCTGCGCCCGGATCCTCGACGCCCTGCCCTCCCGCGGTTCCGTCAACGCGAGGGACATCGCCCGCACCGCGGGCACCGGCACCGACGAAGCGCTCGGCAGGTTGTACGAACTCCACTCACTGGGGTTCGTCGAACGTGATGGCGATGGGTGGCAGTTGACGCGGCAGTCGGCATGCAATGGGGACGCGCGGCGAGGCGGTCCTTGACCTGGAGCATTCGGGTGAAAAGGTGATGCCGGTGACCTCGGCGGATCCTTCGGCGACCCCTCCGGGACCGCTGCACAGGCGACGGGCCCGGAGCGTAGTCGTGTCTGTTCCCCCAGAAGTACCGGGCGCCGATGCTCTATCCTGCGCGCACCGCGACGCTTCAGTCACGCTACGCTCACAAGGAATCCGACTCAGACACAAGTCCCCCAGCACTTCACAGCAGAACGGCTCAAGGCACCACATGCCCCAGCACACCTCCGGGTCTGACCGCGCAGCAGTGCCACCCGCTGCGCGTGGCACTGTGCGCCCCCCTGCCCCCTCCTCGCTCGACGAGTTGTGGCGTTCGTACAAGTCCACGGGCGACGGCCGGCTGCGGGAGCAGCTGATCCTTCACTACTCGCCGCTGGTGAAGTACGTCGCGGGCCGGGTGAGCGTGGGACTGCCGTCCAATGTCGAGCAGGCGGACTTCGTCTCCTCGGGAGTCTTCGGACTGATCGACGCGATCGAGAAGTTCGACATCGAACGGGCCATCAAGTTCGAGACGTACGCGATCACGCGCATCCGCGGCGCGATGATCGACGAGCTCCGGGCGCTCGACTGGATCCCGCGCTCCGTACGACAGAAGGCGCGGGCCGTGGAGCGCGCCTACGCGACACTGGAGGCGCAGTTGCGGCGTACCCCGTCCGAGGCGGAGGTCGCGGCGGAGATGGGCATCGCCCTGGAAGAACTGCATGCGGTTTTCAGCCAGTTGTCGCTGGCGAACGTGGTCGCGCTGGAGGAGCTGCTGCATGTCGGCGGCGAGGGTGGCGACCGGCTGAGCCTGATGGACACCCTTGAGGACACCGCCGCCGACAATCCGGTGGAGGTAGCCGAGGACCGCGAGCTCCGACGGCTGCTCGCCCGGGCGATCAACACGCTCCCGGACCGCGAGAAGACTGTCGTCACCCTCTACTACTACGAGGGGCTCACCCTCGCCGAGATCGGCAACGTGCTCGGGGTGACCGAAAGCCGGGTCAGCCAGATCCACACCAAATCGGTGCTGCAGCTCCGCGCGAAACTGGCCGACGCGGGACGTTGAGCAGGCGTCCGGCCGGGCGATGTTGGCTGCCCGCGCCCCCTTTCGAACACCTGCCGCCGTAGAGTGGATCCGTGCCCAGGATTCGAGCGGCCTCCGTGGCCGAGCACCGGACCATGCAGCGCGGCGCCCTCCTGGACGCTGCCCGCTCCCTGCTGTCCGAGGGCGGTACGGAGGCGTTGACCTTCCCCGCTCTCGCCGAGCGCACGAGCCTTGCGCGGTCCTCCGTCTACGAGTACTTCCGTTCCCGCGCGGCCGTCGTCGAGGAGCTGTGCGCCGTCGACTTCCCCGTCTGGGCGGCCGAGGTCGAGAACGCGATGGAGCGGGCGCAGACGCCCGAGGGGAAGATCGAGGCATATGTACGCCGCCAGCTCGATCTGGTCGGGGACCGGCGGCACCGGGCTGTCGTCGCCATCTCGGCGAGCGAGCTGGACGCAGGCGCACGGGAGAAGATCCGGGCGGCCCACGGCGGGCTGATCGCCATGATTGTCGAGGCGCTCGGTGACCTCGGCCATGAACAGCCGAGGCTGGCGGCGATGCTGCTGCAGGGCTCGGTGGACGCCGCCGTGCGCCGTATCGAACTGGGCGTGGCGGAGGCGCCCGGGGTGATCGCTGACACCGCCGTCGCCATGGTCCTGCGGGGCGTGCGGGGCTGACGCCCGCACCCGGTCGCCGCCGCGACGAGGAGCACGGCAGGGTCTGCGTACCCGACGGCGCCCGGCGCCCATGGCTCCGGTACGCCGAACACCGGCAGCAGCCGCGAAGGACCCCGCCGCAGCAGCGCCGGAGGCAGCAGCGACAGCGGATCCAGATATGCGTCACCACGCCGCAGCCCCCAGTGCAGACACCCGGACTCGCAGTGGAACGGCCCGGCCTCCATGACCGCGACCGGCTGGCCGGCGCGGACCTCGTCACCTTCCGAGACCAGCGCCCGCACCGGCTCGTACGTCGTGCGCAGCGGCGGATCACCGGTCCCCGCCACCTCGATCGACAGCACCCCCCGCCCCGCGACGCGCCCCGCGAACGAGACCCGGCCGCCGGCGGCGGCCAGCACCTGGGCACCCGGAGCGGCGGCGAGGTCGACGCCACGGTGCCCCCGCCCGTAGGCGTCGGCCGGCGGCTCCCACCCCCGTACGACCACGGGCCGCCCCGCGAGCGGCCACGCACGCCCGCCGCCCTGGGTGGGGTTGTCCGCGGCGGCGGCGCGGCCCGCACCGCACAGCATCGTGAGCACCGCCATGAACGCCGCCACGAGCGTCGCCCGGGTCTGGCGAGCCGTCGGTTCAGGTGTGTATCGCATGACCCGAACCGTTCCGCACCCGGCGGATCCGCGAGGATCATGGACCGGATCTGTGGACTACTCGCCGGTTGTGGACAGCGCCGTCACCCGGCACTCGACGGGTCCCGTACACTTCTTGTGGCGATCCGGGTCACCGGGTCGACTTCGCACGCCCCGCCACCTCCCTCTCTGCGGACGGTGGCCGCGCTCCTCGGTCCCTTGTGGCATGGCGCGTCGGGGCGTCAGGCGCGACCGCAATCCTGCGGTTGCGACAACCGAGTACCTCAAGGAGTACGGCCATGGCCGTCGTCACGATGCGGGAGCTGCTGGAGAGCGGCGTCCACTTCGGTCACCAGACCCGTCGCTGGAACCCGAAGATGAAGCGCTTCATCTTCACCGAGCGCAACGGCATCTACATCATCGACCTGCTCCAGTCGCTGTCGTACATCGACCGCGCCTACGAGTTCGTCAAGGAGACCGTCGCGCACGGCGGCTCCATCATGTTCGTGGGTACGAAGAAGCAGGCCCAGGAGGCCATCGCCGAGCAGGCGACGCGCGTCGGCATGCCGTACGTCAACCAGCGTTGGCTCGGTGGCATGCTCACCAACTTCTCCACCGTCTACAAGCGCCTTCAGCGTCTGAAGGAGCTTGAGCAGATCGACTTCGAGGACGTGGCCGCCTCCGGCCTCACCAAGAAGGAGCTCCTGGTCCTCTCCCGCGAGAAGGCCAAGCTGGAGAAGACCCTCGGTGGTATCCGCGAGATGCAGAAGGTGCCCAGCGCCGTCTGGATCGTCGACACCAAGAAGGAGCACATCGCCGTCGGTGAGGCGCGCAAGCTCCACATCCCGGTCGTCGCGATCCTCGACACCAACTGCGACCCCGACGAGGTCGACTACAAGATCCCGGGCAACGACGACGCGATCCGCTCCGTCACCCTGCTCACCCGCGTGATCGCCGACGCCGTCGCCGAGGGCCTCATCGCCCGTTCCGGCGCTGCGACCGGCGACTCGAAGCCGGGCGACAAGGCCGCCGGTGAGCCGCTCGCCGAGTGGGAGCGCGACCTGCTCGAGGGCGACAAGAAGGCGGACGCCGAGGTGCAGACCTCCGCCGAGACCGAGAAGGCCGCGGACGCCGCCGAGGCGCCGGCCGAGGCCGCTGCCGAGGCGCCGGCCGAGGCCGCTGCCGAGGCTCCGGCCGAGGCCGCTGCCGAGGCTCCGGCCGCGGACGCCGAGCAGGCCTGACGACTCCGTCACGGCTGAATGACGGCGGGGGCCGGTGCAACAGGCACCGCCCCCGCCGTTCACCCGTAGATCTTTCAGACTTCGAGAGAGAAACACAGACTCATGGCGAACTACACCGCCGCTGACGTCAAGAAGCTCCGCGAGCTCACCGGCGCCGGCATGATGGACTGCAAGAAGGCGCTCGACGAGGCCGACGGCATCGTCGACAAGGCCGTCGAGGCGCTCCGTATCAAGGGTCAGAAGGGCGTCGCCAAGCGCGAGGGCCGTTCTGCCGAGAACGGTGCCGTCGTCTCCCTCATCTCCGAGGACAAGACCTCCGGCGTCCTGCTCGAGCTGAAGTGCGAGACGGACTTCGTCGCCAAGGGCGAGAAGTTCCTGGCCGTCGCCAACGCTCTGGCCGCCCACGTCGCCGCGACCTCGCCGGCCGACCTGGCCACGCTGCTCGCCTCCGAGATCGAGGCCGGCAAGACTGTTCAGGCCTACGTCGACGAGGCCAACGCCAACCTCGGCGAGAAGATCGTCCTGGACCGCTTCGCGCAGTTCACCGGCGGTTACGTGGCTGCGTACATGCACCGCACCATGCCCGACCTCCCGCCGCAGGTCGGCGTCCTGGTCGAGCTGGACAAGGAGAACGCCGAGGTCGCCAAGGACGTCGCGCAGCACATCGCCGCCTTCGCCCCGAAGTACCTCAACCGCGACGAGGTTCCGGCCGAGACGGTCGAGAACGAGCGTCGTGTCGCCGAGGCCACCTCTCGCGAGGAGGGCAAGCCCGAGGCCGCCCTTCCGAAGATCGTCGAGGGTCGCGTCAACGGCTTCTTCAAGGACGTCGTCGTCCTGGAGCAGGCTTTCGCCAAGGACAACAAGAAGTCCGTCCAGAAGGTCCTGGACGAGGCCGGTGTCACCCTGAAGCGCTTCTCGCGCATCAAGGTCGGCATCTGAGTCCGTCCGCGAAAAACGGTGGACCCCGATAGGGTCTGGTGCAGTCGTACGGCCGCACACCCGCCGTACGACCGCAGATCTGACGAGGAGGCCATTGCCGCTGAGGGACACCAGACCCACCGGCAATGGCCTTCTTCGTATGTGCACGAGGAGAATCTCCATGAACAAGGGCGCGGACGCCGCCAAAGGTGACCACAAGCGCGAGGACGGCAAGGTGGCCGGACGCTTCATGCTGAAGCTGTCCGGAGAGGCATTCGCCGGCGGTGGGGGCCTCGGCGTCGACCCCGACGTCGTACACGCCATCGCCCGGGAAATCGCGGCTGTCGTCCGGGGCGGTGCGGAAATCGCGGTTGTCATCGGCGGCGGCAACTTCTTCCGCGGCGCCGAGCTCCAGCAGCGCGGCATGGACCGGGCCCGGTCCGACTACATGGGCATGCTCGGCACCGTCATGAACTGCCTGGCGCTCCAGGACTTCCTGGAGAAGGAGGGCATCGACTCCCGCGTCCAGACCGCCATCACCATGGGGCAGGTCGCGGAGCCGTACATCCCGCTGCGCGCGGTGCGCCACCTGGAGAAGGGACGCGTCGTCATCTTCGGCGCCGGTATGGGCATGCCGTACTTCTCCACCGACACCACTGCCGCCCAGCGCGCCCTGGAGATCGACGCCGAGGGCCTGCTCATGGGTAAGAACGGGGTGGACGGGGTCTACGACTCCGACCCGAAGACCAACCCGGACGCGGTGAAGTTCGACGCGCTGGAGTACAGCGAGGTGCTCGCCCGCGATCTCAAGATTGCCGACGCCACCGCCATCACGCTCTGCCGCGACAACCAGCTGCCGATCCTCGTCTTCGAGCTGACCGCGGCCGGCAATATCGCCCGCGCCGTCAAGGGTGAGAAGATCGGCACGCTCGTGAGCGACCAGGGCACCCGGGCCTGACAACCGGGGGGCCGCCCGGGGGAATCCCCCGACGGCCCCGGGGCCGGCCGGGGACACCCGGGGGACGGTCCCGAAGGATGGACAACGGCCTGCCGGTCGGACACCGTGCAGGTGAGGACGCGACGCAGGACCCGCCGGGCCCGAGCACGCCGGGCCCACTCAAAACACGCAGGAGCACGTGGTGATCGAAGAAACCCTCCTCGAGGCCGAGGAGAAGATGGAGAAGGCCGTCGTGGTCGCGAAGGAGGACTTCGCCGCGATCCGCACCGGCCGTGCGCACCCGGCGATGTTCAACAAGATCGTCGCCGACTACTACGGCGCCCTGACCCCGATCAACCAGCTGGCCTCTTTCTCGGTTCCCGAGCCGCGCATGGCCGTCGTGACGCCGTTCGACAAGAGCGCGCTGCGCAACATCGAGCAGGCCATCCGCGACTCCGACCTCGGCGTCAACCCGAGCAACGACGGCAATATCATCCGAGTGACCTTCCCCGACCTCACCGAGGAGCGTCGTCGCGACTACATCAAGGTCGCGAAGACGAAGGCCGAGGACTCCAAGATCTCGATCCGGGCCGTCCGCCGCAAGGCGAAGGAGACCCTGGACAAGCTGGTCAAGGACAAGGAGTCCGGCGAGGACGAGGTGCGCCGCGCCGAGAAGGAGCTCGACGACACCACTGCGAAGTACGTCGCGCAGGTCGACGAGCTGCTCAAGCACAAGGAAGCCGAGCTGCTCGAAGTCTGATGAACGACTCTTCCTGGGGCGCCCCGCAGGGAGCCGGCTACGGGGGTACGCCCGAGATGAGGGCTGCCCCCGCGGGTCCTGCATACGATGTGCATGACGCCCAGCACACTCGGCCCATGCCCATCGTGCCGGACGTTCCGGACGCAGGTAGAGACGCTGACGACCGTGACGACCGGAACGGGGGAGCCTCCGGCCGGCGCGGCGTTCCCCCGTACCGTGACGAGAAGCCGCAGGAGCCCATGTCCACCGCGCCGACGCCCCCGCAGAAGAAACGTGCGGGTCGTGACCTGCGAGCCGCCATAGGGGTCGGTGTGGGGCTCGGGGCCGTCATCGTCGCCTCGCTCTTCATTGTGAAGGCCGTCTTCATCGGCGTGATAGCGATCGCCGTCGTCGTCGGCCTCTGGGAGCTCACCTCCCGGCTGCAGGAGCGCAAGGGCATCAAGGCACCGCTCGTGCCGCTCGCGATCGGCGGCGCGGCGATGATCGTGGCCGGCTACGTGCGCGGAGCCGAGGGCGCCTGGGTCGCCATGGCGCTGACCGCCCTGGCGGTGCTGGTCTGGCGGATGACCGAGCCGCCCGAGGGATACCTCAGGGACGTCACGGCCGGTGTTTTCGCCGCGTTCTACGTACCCTTCCTGGCCACGTTCGTCGCGATGCTGCTGAGCGCGGACGACGGGCCGCAGCGGGTCCTCACCTTCCTCCTGCTGACCGTGGTCAGCGACACGGGCGCGTACGCCGTCGGCTGGCGCTTCGGCAAGCACAAGCTCGCGCCGCGGATCAGCCCCGGGAAGACCCGCGAGGGACTGTTCGGAGCCGTCGCCTTCGCGATGGTCGCCGGCGCTTTGTGCATGCAGTTCCTGATCGACGACGGCACCTGGTGGCAGGGGCTGCTGCTCGGCCTGGCCGTCGCTGCCAGTGCCACCCTCGGCGACCTGGGCGAGTCCATGATCAAGCGGGATCTCGGGATCAAGGACATGGGCACGCTGCTGCCCGGTCACGGCGGGATCATGGACCGACTGGACTCGCTGCTGCCGACCGCTCCGGTGGTCTGGCTCCTGCTGGTGCTTTTCGTCGGCTCCAGCTGAGAAGTCGGGCCGTCACCATCCCGACCTGCGTTTCTGCATGTGAGGGTCCGTTGTCCACAGGACGGCGGGCCCTCACTCGTCTGTCTGGGGCACGGGACGAACCGTGCCCCAGCCCGGAGAGCTCAGCCAGGAACGGGACACAGGCGCCGTTCGACCTGCATCTCAGGCGACAACATCACTGATCGCCTTTCCGGTTCAGGCTCCCGTGTGCAGCGGGTCGGTGAGCAGGCGGTGGATGAACTCCGCAGTCGAACCGTCGAACCGTCCCTGTGGCCACCCCGTGACGGCGACTCCACGGTCACACAGCCCGAGTAACCGCGCCGGTGTCCAGGCCGCCCGGGTGAGCCCGAGGCCCGCCACGGGCCGGGGCATGTCCGAGAAGGGACCATCCGGCGGTGCTTGGGCGGGGCCGCGGAGTGCCGCGTCGACTCAGCCGGAGTGGCTGTCCCACGCTTGTCGTGCAACGGATCGGTGAAGTGGACGAAGCAGCGTCGCGCTCTGCACCTCTGAGGAGAACCGGGTGAATCCATGGGCCGCGATCGCGGCGTCCGCAGTGATCTCCTCGTATGCGGTGGTGTCGCGTCGATTGTCCACGACGATCCTGTCCGGGCCAATGATGTTCGTTTCCTTCGGCCTGGTCCTTGGGCCGCTGGGCCTGGATCTGTTCGATCGCCGTACGAACGCCGAGCTCACCCGGGTGCTGTTGGAAAGCGCGTTGGCGCTCGTACTGTTCACGGGAGCCGCCTCGATCCGAACGCGGCAACTGCGCCGGGAATACTTCCTGCCGGTACGGCTACTGGCCGTCGGGCTGCCGTTGACCATGGCTTTTGGGTGGCTCGTGGCATGGATCCTCCTGCCTGGCCTCACCGTGTGGGAACTCGCGCTCGTTGCCGTCATCCTGGCTCCCACCGACGCGGCGCTAGGACAGCAGGCGGTCTCGGACCGCAGTATCCCGGCTCTCGTGCGGCACGGCTTGAGCGTCGAGTCGGGACTGAACGACGGTATGGCGGTGCCTTTCTTCTTGCTGGCTCTCGCGGCGGCCGGCGGTGGTCACAATGGACACCAGGGGCCGACGGCGGTCTTCTTCCTCGCCCTCGTGGCCAGCAGCGCCATCGGACTGGTGGTCGGGTGGCTGGGCGCGCAGGTGCTGCGATGGTCGTCAGCCCGGGGGTGGAGTGCGCCCGACTGGCGGCCCATCCTGGTTCTCGCGGTGCTGGTGATTGCCTACGCGTTGTGCATCGTTGTCGACGGGAGTGGCTTCATCGGGGCCTGGACCGCCGGCCTGGCCTTTGGCGCGGTGCTGCGTACGGGACCGGTCGCCGGGTGTTCGGGTGCCGCTGACGAAGGCGGCGGTGGGGACGTCGGGTTTCTTGAGCGTCTCGGCGAGCTGCTGGCCGCGCTGAGTTTCCTGATCTTCGGCGGGGCCATCCTGGGCCCCTCCCTCGAGCACGTGACCTGGCGGATGCCGGTGTATGCCGTGCTCAGCCTCAGCATCATCCGCATGCTTCCCGTGGCCGTCTCACTGATCGGCACCGGACTGCGTCTTCCCTCGATCGCATACACCGGCTGGTTCGGCCCACGCGGGCTGGCATCCGTGGTGCTCGGACTGATCGCTTTCGAAGAGCATCTGCCGGGGACGGATCTGCTCACCGGTGTCGTCGCCGTAACCGTGGCTCTCAGCGTCTACCTGCACGGCGCATCAGCGGCATTTCTGGGCTCCCGCTACGGCACGTGGTACGCCCGAGCTCGCCGCCGGAGCCCGGAACTGCGGGAAGGGTCCGCCGAATCCTCGGCCTGATTCCGTCGGCACCATCTGCATGACGAGCGGCGCGGCCGGTCAGGCTCGGGCTCTGTTCCGAGCCAGGGCGAACAAGCGCCGGTTCCGCAAGAAGCAGCAGGCGCCGCCTGAGCACCTCGCGCGGCCCCGACCCCACCGGCTCACAGTCTCATTCGCGGCCGCAGCCGTTCAGCTCCCCGGCGAGCACAGTCGTGCCACCAACCTGTCCCGACAGCCCTCAGGCCGCGCCGTACTCGTGTGGTCGGCCGCCCTGCCACTCCACCCACCGGGGGTCGTCCAGCACGTCATCGGCGTCCGGCAGGCCGGCGCGGCGGAGGAACTCGACCACGTCGGCGTCGCTGCGGGCGAGGCCCGCGGTCTGAGCGCGGATCGTCACTCGACGGCCATCCGCTCCTGCTGCTCGGTGCACGACGATCGGTGCGTCACGCGTGTCCTCGGGGTCCGGCAGCTCGCGGCTCAAAGCTCTCCTCGCTCTCTTGGCTCTGTCGGGTCGGCAGTACGGGCACTCGCGATGCCGTCCTCCGTAAGTGCGCGTAGGGCCTGCTCCTCCGGGCGGGCGCCGATGGAGGCAGGGCGGGTACCCCTGTGTGCCTCAGCCTCGCGTTTCTCCGGCTCGGCGAGGGCGCGACCGGTTCGCCCAGCTGGTACGCCTGGCACTCGCCAACGATGCGCGGGCGATTCGGGCGAGAGCAGTTTTCGGACACATATTCGATTCTAGGGCGCGGTGGGCCGTTGTGCGCACCACCTGCCTGTCGTGCGATCGGTCACTGTCCCTGCGCGCGGCCGGGCCGTCCCTGGGCCGTCAAAGGACCGCCGACGTCGACTGATGACGGCCGACGTCGACCGGGCTCGTGTGCCCCTCACCCCTCCTGAGCTGGTGAAGGCCTCTACTGCCACGGCGTGTCTGCGACACTGGACGGACCATGCCTAAGCCCGGAGAACTCACTTTCGTCGCGCCCCGCGGAGCCAAGAAGCCGCCGCGGCACCTCGCCGACCTCACGCCCGCCGAGCGCAAGGAAGCCGTCGCCGCGATCGGCGAGAAGCCGTTCCGCGCGCAGCAGCTGTCGCAGCACTACTTCGCGCGGTACGCGCACGACCCGGCCGAGTGGACCAACATCCCGGCCGGTTCGCGGGACAAGCTCGCCGAGGCGATGTTCCCCGACCTGATGTCCGTGGTCCGGCACATCAGCTGCGACGACGACACCACCCGTAAGACGCTGTGGAAGCTGCACGACGGGACGCTGGTCGAGTCCGTCCTGATGCGCTACCCGGAGCGGGTGACGATGTGCATCTCGTCGCAGGCCGGATGCGGGATGAACTGCCCGTTCTGCGCGACGGGGCAGGCCGGTCTGGACCGCAACCTGTCGACCGCCGAGATCGTCCACCAGATCGTGGACGGCATGCGGGCGTTGCGTGACGGGGAGGTTCCGGGCGGGCCCGCGCGGCTCTCCAACATCGTCTTCATGGGCATGGGCGAGCCGCTCGCCAACTACAAGAGGGTGGTCGGCGCGATTCGCCGGCTGACCGACCCGGAGCCGGACGGTCTCGGTCTCTCGCAGCGCGGCATCACCGTCTCCACGGTGGGCCTGGTGCCGGCCATGCTGCGCTTTGCCGACGAGGGCTTCAAGTGCCGTCTCGCCGTCTCGCTGCACGCGCCGGACGACGAGTTGCGGGACACGCTCGTGCCGGTGAACACGCGCTGGAAGGTACGCGAGGTGCTGGACGCGGCGTGGGAGTACGCGGAGAAGTCCGGCCGCCGGATCTCCATCGAGTACGCGCTGATCCGCGACATCAACGACCAGGCCTGGCGCGGTGACCTGCTCGGCCGGCTCCTCAAGGGCAAGCGGGTCCATGTCAATCTGATCCCGCTCAACCCGACGCCCGGCTCGAAGTGGACCGCTTCCCGGCCCGAGGACGAGAAGGCGTTCGTCGACGCGATCGCGTCCCACGGAGTGCCCGTGACCGTGCGGGACACCCGCGGCCAGGAGATCGACGGGGCCTGCGGGCAGCTGGCGGCATCCGAGCGCTGAGGCCGAAAGGGCCCGTGTAACCTGGGCCCGAAATCAACTTCATATTCCGACAGGGGAGCGCCACAGCGCTGAGAGTGCGGCACCGAGGACAGGTTGGCCGCAGACCCTCTGAACCTCGCCCGGGTCATTCCGGGTAGGAAGTTCGGTCATCAACTCATGCTGTTGCGCCCTGCCCGCTTCTCCAAGGGCAGGGCCGCGTCTCTTCCTGGTCAAACCCAGGAGGAATTCATAGTGAGCACCACCCGCACCACGCGTGGGACCAAGCAGCTCGCGGCGACGGCCGTCGCCGCCGCGCTCGGCGTCACGGCACTTGCCGGCTGCGGCAGTTCCGACGACTCGGCCTCGGGGTCCGGCGACACCAAGGGCTCCGGTTCGAAGACCGTGACCCTTGTCAGCCACGACTCGTTCAACGCCTCCAAGGACGTGCTGAAGGCGTTCACGCAGGAGACCGGCTACACGGTCAAGGTGCTGAAGAGCGGTGACGCAGGCGCCGCCCTCAACCAGGAGATCCTGACCAAGGGCTCCCCGCGCGGTGATGTGTTCTTCGGCGTCGACAACACGCTGCTCTCCCGCGCCCTCGACAACGGACTGTTCACTCCGTACGAGGCGAAGGGCATCGACCGGGTCGCGGCCGACTCCCAGCTGGACGCGGCCAAACACCGGGTCACCCCGATCGACACCGGCGACATCTGCATCAACTACGACAAGAAATACTTCGCCGACAAGAAGCTCGCGCCGCCGAAGACCTTCGACGACCTGGCGAAGCCCGCGTACAAGAACCTTCTTGTCACGGAGAACGCCGCGACCTCGTCGCCCGGTCTCGGATTCCTCCTCGGCACCGTGGCCACCTACGGCGAGAGCGGATACCAGGACTACTGGAAGAAGCTGAAGAACAACGGCGTGAAGGTGGTCGACGGCTGGGAGCAGGCGTACAACGAGGAGTTCTCCGGGTCCGCGGGCGGCAAGAAGGCCAAGGCGGACCGGCCGCTCGTCGTCTCGTACGCCTCCAGCCCGCCGGTCGAGGTGCTCTATGCGAAGCCGCAGCCGAGCGAGGCTCCGACCGGCGTCGCGACCGGGACGTGCTTCCGTCAGATCGAGTTCGCCGGTCTGCTGGACGGCGCGAAGAACGCGGCGGGCGGCAAGGCGCTGCTGGACTTCCTGATCAGCAAGAAGTTCCAGGAGGACATGCCGCTCAACATGTTCGTGAACCCCGTCACCAAGGACGCGAAGCTTCCGGAGCTCTTCACGGAGTTCGGCGCTACGGTCGACAGGCCCGCCACCGTGGCCCCGGGCGCCATCGCCAAGAACCGTGAGCAGTGGGTCCAGTCGTGGTCCTCGCTCGTAGTGAAGTAGCGAAGACTCCCGTACGCGGTCCGGGCGCGGGCGGGAATGGCTCGCGGACCCGGACCGGGCTCGCGGACCCCCGGCGCGCAGGGGCGCGGCGGGGGAGCGTGGTGCGGCTCGGTCTGATGGCCGTGCCCGTCGCGTTCTTCGCGGTGTTCTTCGCCCACCCCGTCGTCGCGATCGTCGGCCGCGGCCTGAAGGCCGACGGCGCCTGGCAGTTCGGCCGGATCGGCGAGGTGCTGACCCGGCCGGACATCCTCGACGTCCTCTGGTTCACCACCTGGCAGGCCCTCGCGTCGACCGCGCTGACCCTGGTGATCGCGCTGCCCGGCGCGTATGTCTTCGCCCGCTTCGACTTCCCCGGCAAGCAGGTGCTGAGGGCGGTCGTCACCGTGCCGTTCGTCCTGCCGACCGTCGTCGTGGGGACGGCCTTTCTGGCGTTGCTGGGGCGCGGCGGCTTCCTGGACGAACTGGCGGGCCTGCGTCTCGACACCACGGTGTGGGCGATCCTGCTCGCCCATGTCTTCTTCAACTACGCGGTCGTCGTGCGGACCGTCGGCGGGCTGTGGTCGCAGCTCGACCCGCGGCAGGAGGAGGCCGCCCGGGTGCTGGGTGCCGGGCGGTTCGCGGCGTGGCGGCGGGTGACTCTGCCGGCCCTCGCGCCCGCAGTGGCCGCCGCCGGGCTGATGGTCTTCCTCTTCACGTTCACCTCCTTCGGGGTCGTACAGATCCTCGGCGGTCCGGCCTACTCCACGCTGGAGGTCGAGATCTACCGGCAGACCGCCCAGCTCCTCGACCTTCCGACGGCCGCCGTGCTGACGCTGGTTCAGTTCGCCGCGGTCGGCGCGATCCTGGCCGTGCACGCGTGGACCGTGCGGCGCAGGGAAACGGCGCTGAAGCTGGTCGATCCGGCGCAGACCTCCCGCAGGCCGCGCGGCACCGGGCAGTGGACGCTGCTCGGCGGGGTCCTGCTGACGGTGCTGGTGCTGATCCTGCTGCCGCTCGGTGTGCTCGTGGAGCGTTCGCTGGACGCCCCCGGCGGCTACGGCTTCGGTTACTACCGCGCCCTGCAGTCCGTGGAGGCGAGCGGCAGCACGTTCCTGGTCGCACCTCTCGAAGCGATCGGGAACTCACTGCAGTACGCGCTGGTCGCGACTGCGATCGCGCTGCTCGTCGGCGGGCTCGCGGCGGCCGCGCTGACGCTCCCCCAGCCTCGAACGGACTCGGCCGGGGGGACCCCCCTGGCCGAGCGGCTGGTCCGCGGTTTCGACGCGCTGCTGATGCTGCCTCTCGGGGTGTCCGCCGTCACCGTCGGCTTCGGCTTTCTGATCACCCTGGACAAGCCACCGCTGGATCTGAGGACGTCGTGGATCCTGGTGCCGCTCGCCCAGGCGCTGGTCGGCGTTCCCTTTGTCGTACGGACGATGCTGCCGGTCCTGCGGGCGGTGGACGGGCGGCTCCGTGAGGCGGCGGCGGTGCTCGGGGCGTCGCCGCTGCGGGCCTGGCGCGAGGTCGATCTGCCGCTGGTGCGAAGAGCGGTGCTGGTCGCGGCGGGCTTCGCTTTCGCCGTGTCGCTCGGCGAGTTCGGCGCGACGGTGTTCATCGCGCGGCCCGACAACCCGACCCTGCCGGTGGCCGTGGCGCGGCTGCTGGGACGGTCCGGGGAGCTCAACTACGGGCAGGCGATGGCGCTCAGCACGATTCTGATGCTGGTCTGCGCGGTGTCCCTGCTGCTGCTCGAACGTATCCGCCCGGACCGGTCCGGGGAGTTCTGACGATGCTCGGGGTGTTCTGGACATGCTGACACTGGAATCCGCCACGGTCCTCTTCGGGAAGCGGTCGGCGCTCGACGCGGTGGATCTGAAGGTTGCGGACCACGAGATCGTCTGTGTCCTGGGGCCCAGCGGCAGCGGCAAGTCGACCCTGCTGCGCGTGGTCGCCGGACTGCACCCGCCGGACGGCGGCCGGGTGCTCCTCGACGGCGCCGACCAGACCGGGGTGCCGGTGCATCGGCGCGGTCTCGGCCTGATGTTCCAGGATCATCAGCTCTTCCCTCACCGGGACGTCGGCGCCAACGTCGCCTTCGGGCTGCGCATGCACGGCGTCACACGCGGCGACCAGGACCGCAGGGTCGCCGAACTTCTCGAACTGGTGGGCCTGCCCGGCGCCGAACGGCGGGCTGTCGCCGCACTGTCCGGCGGAGAACAGCAGCGCGTCGCCCTCGCGCGGGCGCTTGCCCCGCGGCCGAAACTGCTGATGCTGGACGAGCCGCTCGGCCAGTTGGACCGCAGTCTGCGCGAACGCCTCGTCGTCGAACTGCGCACCCTGTTCGCCCGGTTGGGGACGACGGTGCTCGCCGTCACCCACGACCAGGGCGAGGCCTTCGCCCTCGCCGACCGGGTCGTCGTGATGCGCGACGGGCGGATCGCCCAGGCGGGCACTCCGTTGGAGGTCTGGCAGCGCCCCGCTTCCGCGTTCGTCGCCCGGTTCCTCGGCTTCGACAACGTGGTGGACGCGACGGTGACCGGCGCGGCGGCCGGTACGGCGTGGGGGAAGGTGCCGGTGCCGGACGGCTCGCCGCAGGGCCCGTGCGCTCTGCTGGTGCGTCCGGCGGGCGTACGGCTCGGATCCCCGGAGGCCGGGCTGCGCTGCACGGTCGGCGCGCGTACCTTCCGGGGCAACCATGTCGCAGTGACCCTCCACCCCGAGAGCGGACCGGTCCTGGAGGCGGAGTGCCCGCTGCGGGACACCCCTCAGGAGGGCGCGCATGTGGGCGTGACCTTCGACGCGTCGGAGACAGTGGTACTGCCCGCGGTGTTCTAAGGGCTGTTCCGTAGACGCGGCGCGCCGCGGTTGACGGGGCAGTTCCACGCGCTATATTAAACACATCAGTTAATTAACGAGGTGGTTAAGGAGCATGGCCGAAGCGGACCGGCTCAGCACCGTCTTTGCGGCTCTGGCCGACCCGACCCGTCGCGCGATCCTCGCGCGGCTGGCCGTGGGCGAGGCCACGGTCACGGAACTTGCAGAGCCGTTCGACATGAGCCTCCCCGCGGTTTCCCGGCATCTGAAGGTGCTGGAGCGCGCCGGGCTGATCACGCGCGGCCGGTCGGCGCAGTGGCGGCCGTGCAGGCTGGAGGCGGCGCCGCTGGCCGACGCCACAGAGTGGCTGGACCATTACAGGGCGTTCTGGGAGAGCGGTTTCGACCGTCTCGGGGAACACCTCAAGCAGCTTCAGAAGATCCGGAACGACTCCGAAAAGGACAGGGACCATGACTGAATCGGCACGTGAGGGCATCGACATCACCCGTATTTTCGACGCCCCGCGGGAACTCGTCTTCGAGGCCTGGACGACCCCCGAGCACTTCGCCGCCTGGTACGGCGGGGACGCCGAGGTGCCGCTCGACCGGGTGTCGATGGACGTCCGGCCGGGCGGCACGTGGAGCCTGGTCATCGTGGTGCCGGGCACCGAGATGCCGTTCCACGGTGTCTACCGGGAGGTGGTCGCACCCGAGCGGCTCGTCTTCACACTGAAGGACGCGACCGCGCCCGACGACATCGAGGGCGAGATCGTCACCGTCACGTTCACCGATCGCGGCGACAAGACCACCGAGATGGTCTTCCAGCAGCGCGGCGGCAACCTCACGGCCGAGCAGTACGCGGCGGCGGAGGACGGCTGGGAGGCGTTCTTCGACGCGCTGGTCAACCGGCTCGCGACGATCTGAACCGCTCGGCCGGACGGGACGGTCAGCCGGACAGCCGGGCGAGTGCCTCGGAAGCCTCGTCCACGGTGTCGACCAGGGCGATACGGGACTCCATCGGCCGGCCCGCGGCCAGCGTCCGCAGCAGTGGCCAGGCGGGCAGTTCCTCCGTCCAGTGGGCGCGGCCGACCAGCACCATCGGGGTCGGTGTGCCGCGTGAGCCGTAGTAGTTCGGCGTCGTGTTGTCGAAGACCTCCTGCACGGTTCCGGCGGCGCCCGGCAGGAAGACGACGCCCGCCGTGGAGCGGGCGAGCAGCCCGTCCTCGCGCAGCGCGTTGGCGAAGTACTTGGCGATGTGGTCGGCGAACGGGTTCGGCGGCTCATGACCGTAGAACCAGGTGGGGATCGAGACCGAGCCTCCGCCGTCCGGCCAGCGTTCCCGCACGGCGAAGGCGGCCAGCGCCCAGTCGGTGACCGAGGGGGTGAACGACGGGGCGGCGGCAAGGAGTTCGCATGCCTTGTCCAGCATCGGATCGGGATGCGGCGCCGCGTACGCACCGAGATTCGCCGCCTCCATCGCGCCCGGGCCGCCGCCGGTGGCCACCGTCAGCCCGCCGCGCGCCAGGGTCCGGCCCAGCCGGGCCGCGGCCGCGTACGCCGCGCTGCCACGCGCGGTCGTGTGGCCGCCCATCACCCCGACCACCCGCGCCCCGGTGAGGACTTCGTCCAACGCGTCGGAGACCGCGTCGTCATGGAGCGCGCGCAGCATCGAGGCGAAGGTGTCGCCGTTCGCGCGGGTCCGCTGGAACCAGCGGTACGCGCGGGCGTCGGGCGTCGCCTCGTAACCCCCCTCCGCCAGCCCTTCGTAGAGTGCGTCGGGGGAGTAGAGCAGGCCGCGGTACGGATCGAAGGGCAGCCCCGGCACGGGCGGGAAGACGAACGCCCCGTCGGCCCGCACCTTCGCCGCCGCGTCCGGCTCCATCCGGCAGCCGAGGAAGACCGCGCCGGACGTGTCCGCGGCGAACAGCGCGGCGCTGCGATCCGTCAGATCGACGGACTGGACGCGATGTCCGGCCAGTGACCCACCGGCGATCACCGCGTCGAATTCGGCGAGCGACTCGATCTCGATGCCGGGTGCGGGAATGCTGTCGTCCGGGTTCTCCACGCTGTCATGCTACGTACCGGCCGGGGCGTACCGCTCCATCCGTACGGTCATATGCCCGGAGCGGGAGGTGGCACCGTGACGGACGTTGCGTCTGGGGCGGAGCGGGACGGAGTGGCGCGAATGCCCGTACCGTCGAGCCAGCCTCCGGTCGCACTGCGTGGCATCGCCGCCGTCGGCGCCGGGACCGGAGCCCTCCTTCTCGCCTTCGGCGCCCGCTACGGCTACCACCGCGACGAGCTCTACTACCGGGCCGCAGGCGAGCACCTGGCCTGGGGGTACGACGACCAGCCGCCGCTCGTCGTCCTTCTGGCCCGCGCCGAGACCGCACTCTTCGGGGACTCGCCGACCGCGCTGCGTACCGCCTCCGCCGCCGCGGTCGCCGTGACCGTGCTGCTCGTCGGGCTGATCGCCCGGGAGTTGGGCGGCGGCGCCCGCGCACAGGTGCTCGCCGCCCTCGCCTGGGCGGTCGCCCCGCTCACCGTCATCTCCGGGCACCTTCTGTCCACGACCACCCTCGACCTGCTGGCCTGGGCGCTCATCAGCTGGCTTGTGGTCCGCCTGGTGCGCACCCGGGCGCACCGGCTGTGGCTGGTGATCGGGCTGGTCACCGGGGTCGGTCTGCTCAACAAGTACCTGGTGGCCTTCCTCGTCGTCGCCCTGCTTGCCGGGTTGCTGTCGGCAGGTCCGCGCACGGTCCTGCGCACCCCCTGGCTGGCGGCCGGCGCCGCGCTCGCGCTTCTGATCTCTCTGCCCGTTCTGCTGTGGCAGGCGGCGCACGGCTGGCCGCAGTTCGAGCTGGCCCACGCGATCGCGGAGGACGGCGACCAGGGCGGCAGGGCCGGCTTCCTGCCGTTCCAGCTCCTGCTGACCGGGCCGCTGATGGCGCCCCTGTGGGCGGTCGGGCTGTGGCAGCTGGGCCGGGCGGAACGGCTGCGCCCGTACCGGCTGTTCGTCTGGTCGTACGGGGCTCTCGCCCTCGTGTTCCTGGTCACCGGCGGCAAGGCCTACTACCAGGGAGGCGCCTATCCGGTGCTGTTGGCCGCGGGCGCGCTCACCGTCGAGGAGTGGCTCGCACGCGCGGGCCGCGGAGCCTGGCGCCGGGTGCGTACCGGAATCGTGACAGTCAGTGGTGCCGTCACCGTGCTCATCGGACTGCCCATCGTGCCGCTCGCCGCGTTCGCCGACAGCGCGCAGCCGGCCGTCAACGGCGACAGCGCCGAGACGGTCGGCTGGCCACAACTCGCCGCGACCGTGGGCCGGGTGTACCGGACGCTGCCGCCTGCGGAGCGTGCCGCCACGACGATCGTGACCCGCAACTACGGTGAGGCGGGGGCACTCGCGCGGTACGGCGACGCGTACGGGCTGCCGACCGCCTACAGCGGCCACAACGCCTACCACCGGTGGGGGCCGCCGCCCCCGGACCGCAGTGCCGTGACGCTCTACGTCGGGGCCCGGAGCGCGGGCGAACTGCGCCGCTACTGGCGCGAGGTGGAACCGGCTGCCCGGATCGACAACGGGTACGGCGTCGACAACGAGGAGCAGGGCGCGGGGGTCTGGATCTGCCGGGGGCTGCGCGAGCCCTGGCCGGAGATCTGGCCGGCCTTCCGGCACCTCGGCTGACCGCCGGTCGGCTCCACGGCCGGCGGGCGGCCCTTCAGCCGGTCAGCGGCAGCGCGGCCAATTCGGCGATCGCCCAGGTGATCGGGGCGAACACGACCAGCAGAACGCCGACCCGCAGGGCCGTCGCTGCCCGCAGCGCCGAGGCCGGCGCACCGAGCCGCAGCAGCGTCTGAACCAGGTGGGCGCGGGCCTGCTTCGCCTCCAGGGCGGAGGTCAGCAGCGTCGCCGTCGTGCAGCCCAGTACGAGTACGGCGCCGAGCGCGGTGAGCGGGCCGAAGTGACGCGGACCCGTCCCGTACAGCGCGATCGCCGCGATTGCCGCGGAGAGCACCGCGCAGACCACACCCAGCGGCCGGCCGATCCGGCGCGCCTCGTCCATCAGCACCCTTCCGGCCAGCAGGCGTACGGCTCCGGGACGCACCGCCTGCAGCAGCTGTCCGCAGAGGTGCGTCAGTCCGGGACCCGCCATGGCCAGACCGATCGCCGTCAGCGACCACCCGGCCAGCACCCACGTCGGGGTGGCGTCGGGAATTCCCGGCAGGGGGAACGCTCTGCCCGCGCCATCACGGCTCGCGTACGCCTCGACCGCGAGACCGGCTGCCGTCAGCGCTACGCCCCACGGCAGCCCGGTCGGCGGAACCGCCGGAGCCGGAATCTGCTCGTCCGGCACGATGTCCTGCGTGCCGTCCTCCGGCACCGCCGCCTGCAGCGGCCGGGTGCGCAGCGCCATCGCGCTCGCCGCCGCCGCGGCCACCGGCACCACCGTCAGCAGAACAAGGGTTGCGGCCATCGGCAACGGGGCCCCCGCGCCCAGCAGTCCGGCCGCCGCACCGTCGAACGGCAGCCCGGTCAGATCGCCGCGCAGATACAGGAAGACGAGCAGCGCCACCATCGACCCGAGGGTGCAGGACACGGCGGTGGAGACCGCGGCCAGCACGCCGAGCCGGATCGGCCCCAGACCGACGGCGGACAGCCCCGGACGCGGGCGGGTGCTCGGGTCCGTACGGGCCACCGCGACCGCGAACTGCACGGTGGCGGCCAGCGGCACGAAGCACCACAGCAGCCGCAGTACCGAGGCGGTCGAGTACGCCGGATGCGTCGACGCGTACGCCAGGGTGCACAGGAGCAGGAAGCCGACCCCGGCTGAGGCGGCCGCGACCAGCAGCCGCCGCACCAGGACCAGCGGATGGGTACCGCGGGCTAGACGGAGAGCGAGCACGCCGCGCGGCCTTCCGTATCGGACACGGCGGGCAGGGCGACGGTGGCGACCCGGCGGCCGTCCAGCAGCGGGACCGTACGGTCTGCCAGCGAGGCGACCTCCACGTCATGGGTGGCGAGCACGACCGTGATGCCGTGCGAGCGGGCCGCGCTCGTCAGTGTCCGCAGCACGTGATTGCGGTCCGTGCGCTGCAGCGTCGCGGTCGGCTCGTCGGCGAAGATCACCGTGGGTGAGCCGGCCAGCGCGCGGGCGACGGCGATCCGCTGACGCTGCCCCTGGAGCAGCGTGTGCGGCCGCTTCTTGGCACACATGCCGATGTCGAGCCGCTCCAGCCACTCCATGGCGACCTTCTTCGCGACCCGGTGCGAGGTGCCGCGCAGCAGCAGGGGAAGCGCTGCGTTCTCCCAAGTGTTCAGCTCCGGTACGAGCTGGGGATCGGGTGCGATCCAGCCGAACCGGTCACGTCGCAGCCGCTCGCGCAGCCGCGGACCCATGGTGTGGACCGGGACGCTGTTGAACCACACCTCGCCCTGCTGGGGCACCAGTTGGCCGGAGAGGCAGTGCAGCAGAGTCGTCTTGCCACTGCCTCGCGGGCCGGTCACGGCGAGGATCTCGCCGTCGCGGACCTCCAGAGAGATCCCGCCGAGCGCGGGTGAGCCGTTGTGGGAGTGGTGCAGGGAACGCGCCCAGATCACGTCGTTGTCCGGCGGGGCCACCATGGCGTACACCTCGGTTCAGATCAGATTTCCCGTCCCCCGTACGGGGGAACGAAGAGGGGGCCGATCGGTCACTCGGCACCGTAAGGATTCGGACCGCGGTGTGCGCACAGCACGCGGCCCGGGTGCGCTTCTTCCCACTCGAATGGGCGCATCCGGGCCGTGTGGACCGTATGAAATGACCGCTGGAATGCGGTCGGCTGGTGATCGGGCCGGGGTCAATCGGTCAATCGATCCGTGGTCGATCAGTTGATCGAACCGCGGCCCGGATCACCGTCCCTCTCAGAGCTTCGTCCAGGCCTCCGTCAGGACGCTCCGGAGGATGCCCTCGATCTCGTCGAACGTCGACTGGTCGGAGATCAGCGGCGGCGCGAGCTGGACGACCGGGTCGCCGCGGTCGTCGGCCCGGCAGTACAGACCGTTGTCGTACAGCGCCTTGGAGAGGAAGCCGTAGAGAACGCGCTCGGTCTCCTCGTCGGTGAACGTCTCCTTGGTGGCCTTGTCCTTCACCAGCTCGATGCCGTAGAAGAAGCCGTTGCCGCGGACGTCGCCGACGATCGGCAGGTCGTGCAGCTTCTGCAGCGTCGTGAAGAACGCGTTCTCGTTGTCCAGGACGTGCTGGTTGAGACCCTCGCGCTCGAAGATGTCGAGGTTGGCGAGGCCGACCGCCGCGGAGACCGGGTGGCCGCCGAAGGTGTAGCCGTGCAGGAAGGTGTTGCCGCCCTCGTAGAACGGCTCGGCGATGCGGTCCGAGACGATGCAGGCGCCGATCGGGGAGTAGCCCGACGTCATGCCCTTGGCGCAGGTGATCATGTCCGGCACGTAGCCGAACTTGTCGCAGGCGAACATCGTGCCGAGGCGGCCGAAGGCGCAGATGACCTCGTCGGAGACGAGCAGTACGTCGTACTTGTCGCAGATCTCGCGGACCCGCTGGAAGTACCCGGGCGGCGGCGGGAAGCAGCCACCGGCGTTCTGCACCGGCTCCAGGAAGACCGCGGCGACCGTCTCCGGTCCCTCGAAGAGGATCTCCTGCTCGATCTGGTCGGCGGCCCAGCGGCCGAAGGCCTCCGGGTCGTCGCCGTGGATCGGGGCGCGGTAGATGTTGGTGTTCGGCACCTTGTGCGCGCCGGGGACCAGCGGCTCGAAGGGGGCCTTCAGGGCCGGCAGGCCGGTGATGGACAGGGCGCCCTGCGGGGTGCCGTGGTAGGCGACCGCACGCGAGATGACCTTGTACTTGGTCGGCTTGCCCTTGAGCTTGAAGTACTGCTTGGCAAGCTTCCAGGCGGTCTCGACGGCCTCGCCGCCGCCGGTGGTGAAGAAGACCTTGTTGAGGTCGCCCGGCGCGTAGTCGGCGAGCCGCTCGGCCAGCTCGACGGCCTTCGGGTGGGCGTAGGACCACACCGGGAAGAAGGCCAGCTCCTGGCCCTGCTTGTAGGCCGCTTCGGCGAGCTCGTGACGGCCGTGACCGGCGTTGACCACGAACAGGCCGGACAGGCCGTCGAGGTAGCGCTTGCCCTGGTCGTCGTAGATGTAGGTGCCCTCGCCACGCACGATGGTGGGAACGGGCGCGTTCTCGTAGTCCGACATGCGGGTGAAGTGCATCCACAGGTGGTCGTACGCGGTTCGGCTGAGGTCCTTGCTCACGGCTATCGGGTTCCCCACATATAGGTCTGCTTCTTGAGCTTCAGGTAGACGAAACTCTCGGTGGAGCGCACGCCGGGGATGGCCCGGATGCGTTTGTTGATCGTTTCCAGCAGGTGGTCGTCGTCCTCGCAGACGATCTCCACCATCAGGTCGAAGGAGCCCGCGGTCATCACCACGTACTCGCACTCGGCCATAGCCGACAGCGCCTCCGCGACGGAATCGAGGTCGCCTTCGACATTGATGCCGACCATCGCCTGCCGCCGGAACCCCACGGTGAGCGGGTCCGTGACGGCGACGATCTGCATCACGCCCTGATCGAGCAGCTTCTGGACGCGCTGCCGCACGGCCGCCTCGGAGAGGCCGACGGCCTTTCCGATCGCGGCGTACGGACGACGCCCGTCCTCCTGGAGCTGCTCGATGATTGCGAGGGAGACGGCATCGACCGCTGGTGACGATCCGTTCCCGGTCCTGGAGTCTGCGCTGCGACTGGCCACGTCTCCACTGTGCACCGGGACTCGTCTGTCTCGCAACCCTCAATCGATGAAATTCGTTGTCTGAGGGTCCAGATCTCACTGAATCCGAAGTTCCCGGCGGGTGGGTATGTCGAAAGCGTCACCTCTACGACTAGGCTGGATGTCTCACCCATTGGACGTGTCGACAGGAGGGGTGGTTGTGACCACCGAGGTGCGCCGTCTGCGCAACTACATCAACGGGGAGTTCCGGGACGCCGCGGACGGGCGGACCATCGATGTGGTCAACCCGGCGACGGAAGAGGTCTACGCGACCTCCCCGCTCTCCGGCCAGGCCGATGTCGATGCCGCCATGGACGCCGCTGCGGCGGCCTTTCCCGCCTGGCGCGACACCACGCCCGCCGAGCGTCAGAAGGCCCTGCTGAAGATCGCGGACGCCTTCGAGGCGCGGGCGGAGGAGCTGATCGCCGCCGAGTCCGAGAACACCGGCAAGCCGATCGAGCTCACCCGCACCGAAGAGATCCCGCCGATGGTGGACCAGATCCGCTTCTTCGCGGGCGCGGCACGGATGCTCGAAGGCCGCTCGGCCGGCGAGTACATGGAGGGACTGACCTCCATCGTCCGCCGCGAGCCGGTGGGCGTCTGTGCCCAGGTCGCGCCGTGGAACTACCCGATGATGATGGCCGTGTGGAAGTTCGCCCCGGCGCTCGCCGCGGGCAACACCGTCGTCATCAAGCCGTCCGACACCACCCCGGCGTCGACCGTGCTGATCGCCGAGATCATCGGCGACATCCTGCCCAAGGGCGTCTTCAACGTTATCTGCGGCGACCGGGACACCGGCCGCGCGATGGTCGAGCACCGGACCCCGGCGATGGCCTCCATCACCGGTTCGGTACGGGCCGGCATGCAGGTCGCCGAGTCCGCCGCCAAGGATGTCAAGCGCGTCCACCTGGAGCTCGGCGGCAAGGCGCCCGTCGTCGTCTTCGAGGACTCCGACATCGCCAAGGCCGTCGAGGGCATCTCCGTCGCGGGCTTCTTCAACGCGGGTCAGGACTGTACGGCCGCGACCCGCGTGCTCGTCCACGAGTCGATCCACGACGAGTTCGTCACCGCGCTCGCCAAGGCCGCCGCCGACACGAAGACCGGGCAGCCGGACGACGAGGACGTGCTCTACGGCCCGCTCAACAACGCCAACCAGCTGAAGCAGGTCAGCGGGTTCATCGACCGGCTGCCCACGCACGCCAAGGTCGAGGCGGGCGGCCACCGCGTCGGCGAGAAGGGCTACTTCTACGCCCCGACCGTCGTCTCCGGTCTGCGGCAGGACGACGAGATCATCCAGAACGAGGTCTTCGGACCGGTGATCACGGTCCAGTCGTTCACCGACGAGGCCCAGGCCGTGGAGTACGCGAACGGCGTCGAGTACGCCCTCGCCTCCTCGGTGTGGACCAAGGACCACGCCCGCGCGATGCGGATGTCCAAGAACCTCGACTTCGGCTGCGTGTGGATCAACACCCACATCCCGCTCGTCGCCGAGATGCCGCACGGCGGATTCAAGAAGTCCGGCTATGGCAAGGACCTCTCCGCGTACGGATTCGAGGACTACACGCGCATCAAGCACGTCATGACCTCGCTCGACGACTGACACCCTCGCAGTGGTGACGGCCCCTCGAATGCATCGCTTCGAGGGGCCGTTCCCGTGTCCGCCTCTGACGGGGCATCGACAGGGTGTGCGGGAGGGGCCCGCTCCGCTGGACGGTTGGTCCATTGTCCGCCGCGTTCCCGGCCGGGCATCCTGCGCAGGTGCGAGCGATCCCGAACAACCCCATGTCCCGCCGGTCCCTGCTGCGCGCCTTCGGGGCGGGAGCGGCCGGTGTCACGCTGGCCGGCTGCGGAGTGCCCGCCGCCTACGTGCAGCCCGGCGACCGCGCCGGACGCGACTACTCCGGCAGCGATCACACGCTGCACTTCGCCAACTGGCCCCTCTACATCGACGCCGACGACAAGAACGCGTCGAAGCGGCCCACCCTCGACGCGTTCAGCAAGCGGACGGGGATCTCCGTCACGTACACCGAGGAGATCAACGACAACGACGAGTTCTTCGGGAAGATCAGTCCGGCGCTGATGAACCACCAGGAGACCGGCCGGGACCTGATCGTCGTCAGCGACTGGATGGCCGCCCGGTTCGTACGGCTCGGCTGGGTACAGGAGATGGACCGGGCCAAGCAGCCCAACGTAGCCAAGTACCTCGATCCGCAGCTGCGTTCACCCGCCTTCGACAAGGGCCGGACGCACAGCGTCCCCTGGCAGTCCGGGATCACCGGCATCGCGTACAACCGCAAGAAGCTCGGCCGCGAGATCAGGAGCCTGAGCGATCTGTGGGCGGACGACCTGAGCGGCAAGGTGACACTGCTGTCCGGGCTCGACGAGTCCTTGGCCCTTCTGATGCAGGGCAACGGCGTCGACGTCACCCGCTGGAAGCGCGACGACTTCTACGAGGTGTGCGACCAGGTGGAGAAGCTGGTGAAGAAGAAGCACATCCGCCGCTTCACCGGCAACGACTACATCAAGGACCTGTCGACCGGCGATGTACTCGCCTGCCAGGCCTACTCCGGCGATGTCATCCAGCTCCAGGCCGACAACCCGGAGATCGAGTTCGTGGTGCCCGAAGAGGGTGCCGAACTCTGGGCGGAGTCCCTCATGATCCCCAACCTCGCCCGCCACAAGCGCAACGCCGAGAAGCTGATCGACTACTACTACGAGCCCGAGGTCGCCGCGGAGCTGGCGACCTGGGTCAACTACGTCTGCCCCGTCCCCGCCGCCCGCGAGGTGCTGGCCTCCTCCAAGGACGAGGAGACCGCCGCGCTCGCCGAGGAACCGCTGATCTTCCCCGACGAGGCGATGCGTAAGCGGCTGGCGATCGCCCGCGACATCACGTCCGAGGAGCGCACCGAGTTCGCGAAGAAGTGGAACTCCATCGTCGGGTTGTGAAACCGGCCCCGGGGTGGCGTAAATGGCGCGTAAACACGCGCGTACGCTGCGGACATGAGCGAGCGAAGAGCCCTGCTGAGGCGCATACGCGTGTGGTTGGTCGTCTTTATCGTCTGTCTGGTGTTGAGCGGGCTGACCGCCTTCCCGCTCGTCCATGAACTCCACTGGGCCGAGGATCTGCTGAGGTCCTCGGCCTCTCCCGTGCCCGAACACTTCCCGGCCCTCATGGAGTGGATCACCAGGGTCAGGACCGGCCTCGACGAGGCCGACGCGAGGTACCCCTTCGTGCTGTACGGCACCGACTGGCTGGCTTTCGCGCATCTCGTCATCGCGGTCGCGTTCTACGGTCCGTACCGCGACCCGGTCCGCAACATCTGGGTCGTCGAGTTCGGCATGATCGCCTGCGCCGGAATCATCCCGCTCGCGCTGATCTGCGGACCGATCCGGGGCATTCCGTTCTGGTGGTCGGTCATCGACATGTCGTTCGGTGTCATCGGGGTGATCCCGCTGCTCGTCGTCCGCCGGATGATCAAGCGGCTGGAAGCGCTGGGTCGGACGCCGGACCCGGTGGCCGGGCCGGCGGCCGCGGCAACGGTCTGAGTCACTGGGCCGACGGGGCACCGAAGGCGGCCACCACGATGTTCATCGCCGTGGCATTCATGCCCTCCCCCTTCGCATCCGTCGCATTGACGCTGTAGACCAGGGTCCGCGAGAGATCGCGGGTGGCCGCGACGGCGGCGTTGTAACCCCAGCGGCCACCCGTCTTGCCCCACACCTCACGCCCGCCCAGCCGCATCACCGACAGACCCGCGCTGTAAGCGGCCGGGTCGCCCGTGCTGTACTCGCGTACCGATGCCCTGGGCAGTGTGAACATCTCCTCCAGCAGCGGCCCGCGCACCACCTGCCCGCGGAACAGGGCCCGGATGAAGTGCTCCAGATCGGCGGTGGTGGAGATCAGATCACCCGCCGCCCAGGCGTCCGTCGCCCCCCACACCGTCACATCGCGCAGTTCGGTGGTTCCGTCGGCCCCGGCGAAGACCTGGTAGCCGTGGTTGTGCGGGCCGCGGATCGTCGGGTCGGCGCCCGGGAAGCCGGTGTCCTTCAGTCCCAGGGGATCCAGGATGCGGCGGGACACCTCCGACTCGTACGTGCAGTCCGTGACCTCCTCGATCAGCAGGCCCGCCACGGTGTAGCCGATGTTGTCGTAGTGCTGCTGCGTACCGGGCGCGAAGTCCGGCCGCTGGGAGGTGGCTTCGCGCACGGTGTCCGCCGCGTCGTGCAGATCGAAGCGGTGCGCGTACCACTCGTCGAGCGTGCCGCCGCCGGAGCCGACGGACGGGATGCCGCTGGTGTGGTTCA
Source organism: Streptomyces sp. NBC_01669 (assembly GCF_026339735.1). GTDB lineage: Bacteria > Actinomycetota > Actinomycetes > Streptomycetales > Streptomycetaceae > Streptomyces > Streptomyces yanii. Next base: position 2,827,688 of record NZ_JAPEQG010000001.1, on the reverse strand, counting down.
GCAGCTGGCGCACGGTGACCTTCTTGTACGCCGCCGGGATCAGCTCCGGCAGATAGTGCCGGACCGGAAGGTTCAGGTCGAGCTTCCCCTCCCCGGCCAGCTGCAGCACGACGGCCGCCGTGAACACCTTGGTGACCGAGCCGGCCCGGAAGCGGCCCCCCGGGTCCGCCGGGAGCCCCGACTCCAGGTCGTGCACACCGGAGCTGCCCCGCCAGATTCCCGCGGTGCCTGCGACCCGAACGAGTGCGGCCGTGGCGTCGGTCCTCGGGAGCCCGGCGATCGCGGCCCGCAGGGCCTTGGCGTCCGGGGCGGCCTGCCCGGTGGCCGCGGCGGCGGTCGCCGGGGTGCGGTCTGCCGCGAGCGCCGGCCCGGCGGGGCCGGCGGCGATGCCGAGGAGCAGGGCGGCTGCGACGGCGGTACGGGAAGTGCGGGCGTTCATGTCCGGTGCCTCCTGGCGTGGAATCCGTAACTGCTGGTGGACTCCATCCTGTTGATCGGCGGGCCCCGGCGGATCACCCGGCCGAGCGGTCCTCGACGGGCGCTTTTCTCACCTGTGCGGGGGAGGCGGGTGACGGCTGTCCCTCCGGAGAGGGAGTGACGACTCCGCACTCGTACGCGCAGATGACCGCCTGGATCCGATCGCGCAGTCCCAGCTTGGACAGCACATGGCCCACATGGGTTTTCACCGTATGTTCGCTGACGACCAGCGCGGCCGCTATCTCCGCGTTCGACAGACCGCGGGCCAGGTGCAGCAGCGTCTCGCGCTCGCGGGCGGTCAGCACGTCGAGGCGCGCCGAGGACGACACGGCCGAGGCCGCCGGCCGTGAGGTGTAGTCGGCGATCAGCCGGCGGGCCACCGAGGGCGCCAGCAGCGAGTCCCCGGCCGCCACCACCCTTACCGCGTGCACCAGATCGTCGCGGCGCACGTCCTTGAGCAGGAACCCGCTCGCCCCCGCGTGCAGTGCCTCATAGACGTAATCGTCCGAGTCGAAGGTGGTGAGCATGACTGTCCGGCAGCCGGTCTCCGCGCTGATGGCGCGGCACGCCTCGATGCCGTCCGTGCCGGGCATCCGAATGTCGAGCAGCGCCACGTCGGGCGCCAGCCGGCGCACCGCGTCGACTGCCGCGGCGCCGTCGCCTGCCTCGGCCACCACTTCGATATCCGGCTGTGCGGCCAGGATCATCGCGAAGCCGCTGCGCACGAGCTCCTGGTCGTCGGCCACTACCACGCGGATCGTCAACTTCCCACCCCTGTACGCGTATCTGCCTGCGGAATCGTCACCCGGACCCGGAACCCCCGGCCACCCGGACCCGGGCCGGTGACGGCGGTGCCGCCGTGTGCCGCCGCGCGCTCCCGGATACCGATCAGGCCCATGCCGGCGCCGGTCCCGGCGCCGGTCCCGGAACCACGGCCGTCATCGGTAATGGTGAGGGTCAACGCTTCTGTTCCATATGCCAGTTGCACGGACACCATGTCGGCGGCGGCGTGTTTGACGACGTTCGTGAGGGCCTCCTGCACGATCCGGTGGACCGTGGCCTCGACGGCCAGGCCGAGCGTCCGGACCGGGCCAGTGACCTCGTACGGGATTTCCAGGCCGCTGCCGCGTGCCCGCGCGATCAGTGCCGGCAGTTCGGCCAGTGAGGGCTGAGGCTCCCGGGGCGCGTCCGGTGCGCTCTCGTTCTCGCGCAGCACGCCGAGCATCCGGCGCAGCTGCACCATGGCGTCCCGGCCCGTCTCCGAGATCGCGTCGAACGCCGCCTCGGCACGTTCCGGCGCCGTACGGACCGCGACCGGTCCGGCCTCCGCCTGCACGATCATCAGGCTCACCGCGTGCGACAGGATGTCGTGCATCTCCCGTGCGATCCGGTTCCGTTCGCGCACCGCCGCCTGCTCGGTCTCGATCCGGTGCGTCAGCTCCAGCTGCCGGGCCCGGCCCTCCACCGCATTCAGATAGGCCTTGCGAGTCACGGTGAACCGGCCGAACGCGTAGGCCGCGGCGAACACGAAGAGGGAGAAGAGCAGCTCCCTGATCTCGCTGCTGTCGAGGCCGACCGAGAACAGCACCGCCACGGCCGTGAGCACCGTAATCGCGAGCCGTTTCAGCGGCGAGGAGAGTTCGGCCACTGTGTAGAACGCCACGAGGCCGGCGTACGGGAGCGGCTGGCCCGGACCGTCGACGGCGAACTTGTACAGGCCACCGGCCAGGAGCACGACGATCAGGGCCGCGACCGGTGCCCGCCGACGGGCTACCAGCGGCAGCACGGTCAAGGTGGTCAGCCCGTACGCCGTCCATGTCGCCTCCGGCAGCTCCGGGGCACGCGGGACGACGAACGGCATGGTCACCGCTGCCTGCACCAGCAGCGCGACGGTGAGGTCCACGGTCCGGGGGCCGGCCCCGAGCACCCTCGGGGCCAGGTCTCTCATGTGCATGCTGTCGGTGCTGTCAGGGCTTCCGGGCGACGGCGCCGAACTGGGCGACCACCGGCGCCGTGGTGCCCGGGTCGGTCCGCCACCGCGCACACGACACGATGCCCGGCTCGACAAGCTCCAGGCCCTCCAGGAACGTGGCGAACTCGGCGCGGCTGCGGGCGGTGATCGGCGGGGTGGCGTTCTCGTTCCAGAACCGCATCGCTGCCTCGTTGCCCTCGCCGCCCAGCTCCAGGGTGGGGTGGGTGAGTACCAGATAGCTGCCGGACGGCATCGCGTCCATCAGCGTCCGGACGATCTTCCGTGCCTCGTCCGTGTCGAGGACGAAGTTCAGGATGCCGAGCATCATGACCGCGACCGGCTTCTTCAGATCGAGTGTCGGTTCGACGCCCCGCAGGATCTGTTCCGGGTGGCGGGCGTCCGCATCGATGTACTCGGTCGCACCTTCCGGTGAGCCGACGAGCAGCGCGCGGGCGTGCGCCAGCACGATCGGGTCGTTGTCGACATAGACGATGCGGGCGGCGGGTGCGGTGTGCTGAGCGACCTCATGGGTGTTGTCGGCCGTCGGCAGACCGGTGCCTATGTCCAGGAACTGCCCGATCCCCACGTCACCCGCCAGATACCGGACCACCCGCCCCAGGAATGCCCGGTCGGCGCGGGCCACTTCACCGATGCTCGGATACATGGAGGTGACATGGTCGCCGACCGCGCGGTCGACGGGGTAATTGTCCTTGCCGCCCAGCCAGTGGTTCCAGACCCGGGCGTTGTGCGCGACGTCGGAACGGACTCGGGCGGGACGGGGGCTGCTGTGCGGATCGGTCACATCTGCTCCTCGGGCAGTTTCGCTCACCGACGGTGAGGCATCGCCCATGATGCCGGATAGTTCAAGAAAGCTCAGCGGACCGGGAGTTGGCGAGCAGGCCGTGCAGGGCGTCGACCCGGTTGGTGGTGATCGAGTCGACGCCCTGTCCGATCAGACGGCGCATTGTGCGCTTGGTGTCGGCCGTCCAGGCGGAGACCAGCAGCCCGTCCCCGTGGATACGGTCCGTCAGTTCCCGGCTCACCAGCCCGAACCGGTAGTTCAGCCAGCGCGGTCTCACCGCGGCCAACAGGGCGGAGCGCGGCGGGGCGAGTGTCGTCCAGGTGAGGGCGATCTCGGCGGATGGATCCGCGGCGCGCACCCGCAGCATGGCCTCGGGGCCCGCGCAGTAGTACGTACGCTCCCCGGCCCCGCACTCGCGGACCAGGCCGATGGTCTTCCGTACCGACTCGTCGGTGGAGCCGGGCAGATCGAGCATGAGGCGGTGCGCCCCGGCGGCGAGCAGCGCCTCGCGCAGGGTGGGCACACCGCCCGCGGTCAGTTCGGTGAGCTCCTGGTGGGTGAGCCGGTCCAGTCTGCGCTCGTGACCCCACAGCCGCTCCAGCGTGGCGTCGTGCAGCAGGACCGGCACCCCGTCGCGGGTGACCCGGACGTCGAGCTCGACCACGTCCGCCCCTCGTTCGATGGCGGAGCGGATCGAGGGGAGGGTGTTCTCGCGGACACGGTACGGATCGCCGCGGTGAGCTACGGCGGTGACAGGGGTGGCCATGGGGCCATTGTCACCACCGGCGGTCACCGGCCGGTGCGCTGCAGCCAGTCCGTCGTGTACGTGTCGATCTCGGCGGCCAGCGTCCGCTTGCCGGCCGGGTCGAGGTAGGAGGCCTCCACCGCGTTCTTCGCGAGCGCGGCAAGACCTTGCTCGTCCAGACCGAGGAGGCGGGCCGCCACCGCGTACTCGTTGTTGAGGTCGGTGCCGAACATCGGCGGGTCGTCGCTGTTGATGGTGACCAGGACTCCGGCGTCCACCATCTCCTTGACCGGGTGCAGGTCGAGATCGGTCACGGCGCGGGTTGCGATGTTCGAGGTCGGGCAGACCTCCAGCGCGATCCGGTGCTCGGCGAGGTGGTCGAGAAGCCTGCGGTCCCGGGTGGCGCTGGTGCCGTGGCCGATGCGCTCGGCGCGCAGTTCGGTGAGGGCGTCCCAGATCGTCTGCGGGCCCGTGGTCTCCCCGGCGTGCGGGACGGAGTGCAGCCCCTCGGCGATCGCCCGGTCGAAGTAGGGCTTGAACTGCGGGCGGGGCACGCCGATCTCCGGACCGCCGAGCCCGAACCCGACGAGGCCCTCCGGCCGCAGGTCCACCGCGAGCCGGGTGGTCTCCGCGGCGGCTTCAAGACCGGCCTCGCCGGGAATGTCGAAGGTCCAGCGCAGGACGACGCCGAGCTCGGCCTCGGCGGCCTTGCGGGCGTCCTCTATGGCCTCCATGAAGCCCTGCTCCGGGATGCCGCGCCGGGTCGAGCTGAACGGGGTGACGGTCAGTTCCGCGTACCGGATGTTCTGGCGGGCCATGTCCCGGGCGATCTCGAAGGTCAGCAGCCGGACGTCCTCCGGGGTGCGGACCAGGTCCACGACGGAGAGATAGACGTCGATGAAGTGGCCGAAGTCGGTGAAGGAGAAGTAGTCGGCCAGCGCCTCCGGGTCGGTGGGGACCTTGGAGTCCGGGTGGTGGGCGGCCAGTTCGGCGACGATGCGGGGCGAGGCGGATCCGACATGGTGGACATGCAGTTCGGCCTTGGGCAGCCCCGCGATGAAGGGGTGCAGATCGGTCATCGGATCCTCCGGGGACATGACGTGGAGCGGTCCGGGCACGGGACGGCCCGGTGTGGGACGGGGATCATCGTAGGCCGGAGCGGCAGCTGCCGGGGCGGGCCGTAGCATGACGGGACCACGATGGGGGAGGCCCATGTCAGAGAACACAGAGCAGCCCGCGGACGGGGCTGCGCCACGCGATCCGTGGGCTCCGCCGGACAACAGGGTGCCGCTGGAGAAGCAGACCGGTGACCTGCGCCCGCCCGCTGTGCACGATCAGCAGACGGTCACCTCGATGCCGGCCGCCGGAACGGGACCGGTGCCCACGGCGGGGTTCGGCGCCGCACCGGGGACCGGCCCCTTTGCCGCACCGGGGTCCGGCCCCCTGCCCGGAGCGGGACAGGCGCCCGGGGACGTACCGCCGCCGCCGATCGCGCCGAACGGTCCCGGGCAGCAGATCCCTCCCGCAGGACAGTACGGATACCCGGCCGCACCCGTTCCGCAGTACGGCGGTTATCCGGGATACCCCGGCTACGGCCAGGCGCCCTGGGGCGGACCGGCGCCCGCGAACGGGCTGGGTATCGCGTCGATGGTGCTCGGCATCGTCGCCGTGGTCGGCTTCTGCATGTGGGGGCTCGGGGTCATCCTGGGCGTCCTCGCGCTGATCTTCGGTCTCATAGGCCGTGGCCGGGTCAACCGGGGTGAGGCGAACAACGGCGGCGTCGCGCTGGCCGGAATCATCCTGGGCTCGCTCGGCATTGTGATCAGCGGAGCGTTCCTGGGCTTCCTGATCTGGGGCGTGACCCACGACTTCAACAACGAGGACAGCTACCCGTACGACGACACGTACGGAACGTCCCTGGTCGTGGACGGCACGCGATAGAGGCGGGAAAGCCGCTGCACAGAGCACGGCCCGCGGGGCGGTGGGGAGAACCCCGACCGCCCCGCGGGCCTTTTCATATCGAGTCGGGCACGGCGCGCAGCCGTGTTCGCGCCTCCATGAGGGCGAACCCCAGCAGATTCAGCCCCCGCCAGCGCGCCGGATCCTCCGCTCGCGGGTCGTCCGCCGCCATTCCGATGCCCCAGATCCTGTCCAGGGGGCTCGCCTCGACCAGCACCCGGTCCCCGGTGTTCAGCAGGAACGCGCGCAGCCCGGCGTCCTGGCCGAACTTGTGGACACTGCCCGCCACCACCAGGGCGAACCGCTCCCGCTCCCACACCGTGTCGTCGAAGGCGCGGACCAGCCGGCCCGCCTTCTTCGCCGCCGCGGGGCTGCTCGCGGACAGCGCACGGCGCTCCGCCTCCACATCGCCGAAGAGCCGCGCCTTGCCGGCCATCATCCAGTGCTCGGCCGACGCGTACGTCACCCCGTCGACCGTGAACGGAGAAGGCCACCACTGGCTGAGGCAGCTCGCGCCGATCCGCCCGTCCGGTCGAGGGCGGTGTCCCCAGAACGACAGGTACTTCACTTTCTCCCCGCGACAGGTCCGCGCCACCAGCTCGTTCAGGTGTTCCATGACATGCGAGTGTGGCATCCGCCACTGACACTCCGTACGTGGATTTCCGTGGCGACGCGACACATGGTCGACAGATTCCGTTGCGTAACCAAAAGGCAACAACGGAATCACTTGTTGGGCTCAGTCTCCTCTGTCAGGATCGGCACTCAAATCGAGCAGAAGCTACGCCGCCCCGGTTCACGGAGACAGCGGCGGAGGAGAGCGTCATGGGCAAGGGCTTCCACGTGCGGGACCGCTTCGCGGCCGGCGCGCAGTACATCGGCGGAAAGCTGCGCTCCGGCACATCGGGACGCAGCCACGACATCGTGAATCCGGCTACGGGCGAGACCGTCCACACCTACGAACTGGCGGGCCCCGCCGATGTCGACGCGGCCGTCGCGGCTGCCCGCGAGGCCTTCCCCGGCTGGTCGGGTGCCACTCCGGCCGAGCGGTCCGAGGCGATGCACCGGTTCGCCGCCGTCCTCGCGGAGCAGGCCGACGACTTTGCGTACGCGGAGTCGCTCCAGTGCGGCAAGCCCATCAAGCTCTCCACCGAGTTCGACGTGCCCGGCACCGTCGACAACACCGCTTTCTTCGCCGGCGCCGCCCGCCACCTGGAGGGCAAGGCCGCCGGGGAGTACGACGGCGACCACACCTCGTACGTACGCCGCGAGGCCATCGGCGTCGTCGGCTCGATCGCCCCCTGGAACTACCCGCTCCAGATGGCCGCCTGGAAGATCCTCCCGGCGGTCGCGGCGGGCAACACGATCGTGCTGAAGCCCGCCGAGATCACCCCGTTGACCTCGCTGATGTTCGCCCAGGCGGCCACCGAGGCAGGCATCCCGGACGGTGTGATCAACATCGTCACCGGCGCGGGCAAGGACGCGGGCGAACATCTCGTCGGCCACCCGGACGTCGTGATGACCTCCTTCACCGGCTCCACCGCCGTCGGCAAGCGGGTCGCGGAGATCGCCACCGCCACCGTCAAGCGCCTCCACCTCGAACTCGGCGGCAAGGCCCCCTTCCTGGTCTTCGACGACGCCGACCTGGAGGCCGCGGTCAACGGCGCCGTCGCCGGAGCGCTCATCAACACCGGCCAGGACTGCACCGCCGCCACCCGCGCCTACGTCCAGCGGCCGCTCTACGACGCCTTCGTCCAGGGCGTCGCCTCGCTCATGGAGACCGTCCGGCTCGGCGACCCCTTCGACCCGTCGACCGACCTCGGCCCGCTGATCAGCCACGCCCAGCGGGACCGGGTCGCCGGTTTCGTCGAGCGCGCCCGTGCGTACGCCACCGTCGTCACCGGCGGTGAGGCCCCCGGCGGGGACCTCGCGGACGGTGCCTACTACCGGCCGACGCTCGTCGCGGGCGCCGCCCAGGACAGCGAGATCGTCCAGTCGGAGATCTTCGGCCCGGTCCTGGTCGTGCTGCCCTTCGACACCGACGACGAGGGCATCGCCCTCGCCAACGACACCCCGTACGGACTCGCCGCCTCGGCCTGGAGCCGCGACCTGTACCGGGCGGGCCGTGCCACCCGCGAGATCAAGGCGGGCTGCGTCTGGGTCAACGACCACATCCCGATCATCAGCGAGATGCCACACGGCGGATACAAGGCCAGCGGCTTCGGCAAGGACATGTCGGTGTACTCATTCGAGGAGTACACGCAGGTCAAGCACGTGATGTACGACAACACCGCGGTCGCCCGGAAGGATTGGCACCGCACGATCTTCGGGGACCGATAGCCAGGCCGGGCAACGGCCACACCCACCCGAAAGGGCAACGCGCATGGAGCAGTACGAGCCGGAGCACCTCTCCGCGGTCCAACTGGCCGCGATGCGGCGCAGTCTCACCAGTGGCAGGGGCGCTCTCACCCGCCGTTCGTTGCTGCGCGCCTCCGGCATGGGGGCGCTCGCAATCGGCGGACTGGGCACGCTGAGCGCGTGCGGCATCCCGCCCGCGAAGCGGGAAGGGGACGCAGCGGCGGCCTCCGACGACCATTCGGCCAAGGAGAAGCAGGTCAACTTCTCCAACTGGACCGAGTACATGGACGTCACCGACGACGGCAAGCACCGGCCCACCCTGGAGGCGTTCACGAAACGCACCGGGATCAAGGTCAAGTACACCGAGGACATCAACGACAACGTCGAGTTCTTCGGCAAGATCAAGCCGCAGCTCGCGGCCGGCCAGGACACCGGCCGCGACATCATCTGCGTCACCGACTGGCTGGCCGCCCGCGTCGTCCGCCTCGGCTGGGCGCAGAAGCTCGACGCTTCGCACCTGCCGCACGCCTACGCCAACCTCTCGGCCCAGTTCCGCGCCCCGGACTGGGACCCCGGCCGCGCCTACTCGTACCCGTGGGCGGGCATTCCCACCGTCATCGCCTACAACTCCAAGGCGACCGGAGGCCGCAAGGTCGATTCCGTCAGCCAGCTGCTCGACGACCCGAAGCTCAAGGGACGGGTCAGCTTCCTCTCGGAGATGCGCGACTCCATCGGCATGACTCTGCTTGACATGGGCAAGGACCCCGGTACCTTCACCGACGCCGACTACGACGCCGCGATCGGCCGGCTCCAGAAGGGCGTCGACAAGAACCAGATCCGGCGCTTCACCGGCAACGACTACACGGCCGACCTCGACAAGGGCGACATCGCCGCCTGCGTCGCCTGGGCGGGCGACATCATCCAGCTCCAGGCCGGAAACCCGGACATCAAGTACGCCATTCCGGCCGCCGGTTACATCATATCCAGCGACAACCTGCTCGTCCCGGTGAAGGCCCGGCACAAGACCAACGCCGAGAAGCTCATCGACTACTACTACGAACCGTCGGTCGCCGCCCAGCTCGCCGCGTACATCAACTTCGTCTGTCCGGTCGACGGAGTCCGCGACGAGCTGGCGAAGATCGACCAGGCGATGGCCGACAACGTCCTGATCCTTCCCGACAAGCAGATGGCGGCCAGATCGCACGCCTTCCGCTCGCTGACCTCCAAGGAAGAGACGGCGTACGAAGAGAAGTTCGCCAAGCTCATCGGCGCCTGACCGGCCCGCCTTTCCTTCCTCCGATCTCCCCCTGACACCACTGGGACTGCGACCCATGACACAGCAGCAGACAGAAGGCGGCGACGTCCGCCTCACCGGGATCAGCAAGACGTACGGTTCCTTCAAAGCCGTCCAGCCGCTCGATCTGACCGTTCCGCAGGGCTCCTTCTTCGCCCTGCTCGGGGCGTCCGGCTGCGGCAAGACCACCACCCTGCGGATGATCGCCGGGCTGGAGGAGGCCACGACCGGCACCATCTCGCTGGGCGGCCGGGACATCACCGACCTCCCTCCGTACAAGCGGCCCGTCAACACCGTCTTCCAGAGCTACGCGCTCTTCCCGCATCTCGACATCACCGAGAACGTCGCCTTCGGTCTGCGCCGGCGCGGCATCAAGTCGGTCAAGAAGCAGGTCGACGACATGCTGGACCTCGTCCAGCTCGGCGACTTCGCGAAGCGCAAGCCGCACCAGCTCTCCGGCGGCCAGCAACAGCGCGTCGCTGTCGCCCGCGCCCTGATCAACCACCCGCAGGTGCTCCTGCTCGACGAGCCGCTCGGTGCCCTCGACCTCAAGCTGCGCCGCCAGATGCAGCTTGAGCTCAAGCGCATCCAGACCGAGGTCGGCATCACGTTCATCCATGTCACCCACGACCAGGAGGAGGCCATGACCATGGCCGACACCGTCGCGGTGATGAATGCGGGCCGCGTGGAACAGCTCGGTGCTCCCGCCGATCTGTACGAGAATCCGAAGACGACGTTCGTCGCCAACTTCCTCGGCACCTCCAACCTCATCGAGGGCGAGATCGCCGAGGCCGGCGAGGACATCCTGGTCGGTGCGGGCGGCATGACGCTGCGGCTGCCCGCCGGGCGGTGTCAGGCCCCCGCAGCCCGTGGCGGCAAGCTGCTGCTCGGAGTCCGTCCGGAGAAGATCTCCCTCGCCCACGCCGACGACGCGGACTCCATAGCCGCCGGACGCAACCGGGTCACCGGCCGGATCATCGACTCCAGCTTCATCGGTGTCTCCACGCAGTACGTGGTGGAGAGCCCGGCCGGCAAGGCGCTTCAGGTGTACGAGCAGAACATCGAGCGCGACACCCGGCTCACCCCGGGAGCCGAGGTCGTCCTGCACTGGAACCCCGCGCACACCTTCGGCCTCGACGCGGCCCAGGACATCGACGCCGGCGTGGAGACGGTGGAGGACGCGACATGACCGTCACCGAAGCGCCGCCCGCGCCGCCCACCGACCCCGCCGAACTCCCCGTACGCAAGGCCTCCACCCGCAAGCGGCTCGTCCCGTACTGGCTGCTGCTCCCCGGCATCCTGTGGCTCGTCGTCTTCTTTGCGCTGCCGATGGTCTACCAGGCGTCGACCTCCGTGCAGACCGGATCCCTGGAGAAGGGGTTCGAGGTCACCTGGCACTTCCAGACCTACTGGGACGCGCTGTCCGAGTACTACCCGCAGTTCATCCGGTCCCTGCTGTACGCGGGCACCGCGACGATCCTGTGCCTGCTGCTCGGCTACCCGCTCGCGTATCTCATCGCGTTCAAGGCGGGTCGCTGGCGCAACGTGGTGCTGGTGCTGGTCATCGCACCGTTCTTCACCAGCTTCCTGATCCGTACGCTCGCCTGGAAGACGATCCTTGCCGACGGCGGTGCGGTCGTCGACGTGCTGAACACCCTGCACGTCCTGGACGTCACCAGCTGGCTCGGCTGGACCGAGAGCAACCGGGTGCTGGCCACGCCGATGGCGGTGGTCTGCGGTCTGACGTACAACTTCCTGCCGTTCATGATCCTGCCGCTCTACACCTCGCTGGAGCGGATCGACGGCAGGCTGCACGAGGCGGCCGGCGATCTGTACGCCACCCCCGCCACCACCTTCCTCAAGGTGACGTTCCCGCTCTCCATGCCGGGTGTCGTCTCGGGCACGCTGCTGACCTTCATCCCGGCCAGCGGTGACTACGTCAACGCCGAACTGCTGGGCTCCACCGACACCAAGATGGTCGGCAGCGTCATCCAGACCCAGTTCCTGCGCGTCCTCGACTACCCGATGGCGGCCGCGCTCTCCTTCATCCTCATGGCGGTCGTCCTGCTGATGGTGACCGTCTACATCCGCCGCTCCGGGACGGAGGACCTGGTCTGATGCCCGTACTGCGCTGGCTCCGCCGCCATCTGATCGTCATCGCGGGTCTGCTGACCCTCGCCTACATGATCCTTCCGAACATCGTCGTGATGGTGTTCTCCTTCAACAAGCCGAACGGGCGCTTCAACTACGCCTGGCAGCGCTTCTCGCTGGACGCCTGGACGGACCCCTGCGGCGTCGCCGACATGTGCGGCTCGCTCTCGCTCTCCCTCCAGATCGCCACCTGGGCGACGATCGGCGCGACCGCGCTCGGCACGATGATCGCCTTCGCGCTGGTCCGCTACCGCTTCCGGGCGCGCGGCGCGATCAACTCGCTGATCTTCCTGCCGATGGCGATGCCCGAGGTCGTCATGGCTGCCTCGCTGCTCACGCTCTTCCTCAACATGGGTGCGCAGCTCGGCTTCTGGACGGTCCTCATCGCCCACATCATGTTCTGCCTGAGCTTCGTCGTGACAGCGGTCAAGGCGCGCGTGATGTCGATGGACCCGAGGCTGGAGGAGGCGGCCCGCGATCTGTACGCGGGACCCGTGCAGACGTTCCTGCGGGTGACCCTGCCGATCGCCGCCCCCGGAATCGCGGCGGGAGCGCTGCTCGCCTTCGCGCTCTCCTTCGACGATTTCATCATCACCAATTTCAACGCGGGCTCGACCGTGACCTTCCCCATGTTCGTCTGGGGTTCGGCACAGCGCGGTACACCCGTGCAGATCAACGTCATCGGCACGGCGATGTTCATCATTGCCGTTCTGGTGGTTGTCGCCGGCCAGCTGATCGCGAACCGGCGAAAGAACAGCGCACGACCCTGAAGTCCTGAAGGAGTTGGAAACCATGGCCCCAGCTGCCATGCGTACTGCTGCACAATCACTCTCCGACGCCCGGCCGGTCTCGTTCTGGCTGGACGACCCCGGCAGGCCCGACGCGCTTCCCGCGCTCACCGGCGACGAACACTGCGATCTGCTCGTCATCGGCGGCGGATACAGCGGACTGTGGACCGCGCTGATCGCCAAGGAACGCGACCCGGAAAGGGACGTCGTGCTGATCGAGGGGCACGAGGTGGGCTGGGCCGCCTCGGGCCGCAACGGCGGATTCTGCGCCGCCTCCCTCACCCATGGCCTCCCCAACGGCCTGGAACGCTGGCCCGACGAGATCAAGAAGCTGGAGGAACTGGGCGAACAGAACCTCGACGCCATCGAGGTGGCTGTCGCCCGCTACTCCATCGACTGCGATTTCGAGCGCACCGGCGAAATCGATGTCGCCACGGAACCCCACCAGCTCGAAGAACTCAGGGAATGGCACCGGGAAGCGGAGGAACTCGGCTTCACCGGAGTGGAATTCCTCGATCAGGACGCACTGCGCGCGGAGGTCGACTCACCGACATTCCTGGGTGGTCTCTGGGACCGGCGCGGGGTCGCCATGCTGCACCCCGCCAAGCTCGCCTGGGGGCTGAAGCGGGCCTGCCTCGATCTGGGCGTACGGGTGTACGAGCACACTCGGGGCCTCGAACTGGTCAGGACCGCCACCGGGATGGCGGTTCGCACTCCGTACGGGAAGGTCCTCGCCCGGCGGGTCGCGCTGGGCACGAACATCTTCCCGTCACTGGTGAAGCGGGTCCGTCCGTACACCGTCCCGGTCTACGACTACGCGTTGATGACCGAACCGCTCAGCGCCGAACAGCTCGCCTCCATCGGCTGGAAGAACCGGCAGGGGCTGGGCGACAGCGCCAACCAGTTCCACTACTTCCGGCTCTCCGCGGACAACCGGATCCTGTGGGGCGGCTATGACGCGATCTATCCGTACGGTGGCCGGCTGAGCGCCGATCTCGACCAGCGGCCGGAGACGTTCCTCAAGCTCGCGGGCCAGTTCTTCGACTGCTTCCCGCAGTTGGCCGGGGTGCGTTTCAGCCACGCCTGGGGCGGTGCGATCGACACCTGTTCCCGCTTCTCCGCCTTCTTCGGTACGGCCCATCAGGGGCGCGTCGCCTACGCCGCCGGATTCACCGGGCTCGGTGTCGGAGCAACCCGGTTCGGCGCCGATGTGATGCTCGACCTGCTGTCCGGCGAAAGGACCGAGCGGACCGGTCTGGAAATGGTGCGCACCAAGCCGATGCCGTTCCCCCCGGAGCCGTTCGCCTGGGCCGGGATCGAACTCACGAAGAGGTCCCTGGCCAGGGCGGACAGCAATGGCGGGCACCGCAATCTGTGGCTGCGGACGATGGACCGCCTGGGGCTCGGCTTCGACAGCTGACCGGGACGCCCGCGGTGTGACCCAGGTCACTGCTAAGCGGTGGTCCGGCCTGCGTCATGATCCGGGCGCCCCCTCTGTCGCCGTGTGAACGCTCTGTCGGTGCACGCGGAAAGGGAGGTCGGCCATGACTGGCCCGGGGCAGAGGTGGCAGTCGAGTGGCTTGCATCGGTGGCACCGGATCCGGACGCCTGCCGGTGGGAAGGAGCGCAATCCCGACGGGATTGCGCTCCTTCCTGCTTGCGGGCGCTGGGACGTACTGAGTCTTCCGGGGAGCTCGGCTGCCCGACGCTCGACCTGCTCACCCGCCTCATCGACCGGTCGGGGCCGGTCCTCTCCGATTTTCGGCGACGCCCGGACGGGCTTCATCGTGCCGCCGGGCGCGGTTGCCCGCTGGATCGGAACGGAGGTATGGGGGGCGGGGCTCGGGACCTGGATCGTCGTGCCGTACCGGGGTGGGCCACCGGCTGATTCCGCCGGACGGATCGTTGACGCTCACCGACGCGACACCGCTGGAGCCGGCGAGGCGTGAGGCTGCGGCGGGAGCGGCTCGGAGCGGCGGGGGTGGAAGCGGGGGAGGGGTGGACGCCGGCCGTGGATGAATGCGGAGCGGCGGGGGCGGGGTGGTGCCAGAGGTCTTGACAACCTGATTGGTCTGGACCATGTTGTGCGCGCCACACTCAATTTCCCCCTGCACGGAGGCCGTTGTGGAACGCACGGGACCCCCCGCCCGATTTTCCGGACTTCTGGCCGCCTTCTCGGCGGCCCTTCTCGTCGCCGGTGGCCTCGCGGCCTCGGCTCCGGCCGCCGCCGCGGCCGACGCCGATGTGGCGCGCAACGGCGGCTTCGAGGCCGGCCTGGACGGCTGGAGCTGTACGGGCGGCAGCGGAGCCGTCGTCAGCACGCCCGTCCACGGCGGAACTTCCGCGCTGAAGGCGACCCCGGCCGGCAGCGACAACGCCCAGTGCTCCCAGACCGTGACGGTCAAGCCGGACTCCACGTACACCCTCAGTGCCTGGGTGCAGGGCAGCTACGTGTACCTCGGTGCGTCCGGGACCGGCACCACCGACGTGTCGACGTGGACACCGTCCGCGACCGGCTGGCAGCAGCTCACCACCACGTTCAGGACCGGCGCCGCCACGACCTCGGTGACGATCTACACCCACGGGTGGTACGGGACTCCCGCCTACTACGCCGACGACCTGTCCCTCACCGGACCCGGCGGCGACCCGGTCGCGCTCCCGGCCGCCCCCACCGGACTGAAGGCCACAGCCACCACTTCCTCGTCCGTCGCCCTCTCCTGGACCGGCTCCACGGGAGCGACCGGCTACAACGTCTACCAGGGCGGCACGAAGGTCCTCTCCGTCACCGGAACCTCCGCCACCGTGTCGGGCCTGGCCGCCTCGACCGCGTACAGCTTCCAGGTCGCCGCGACCAACTCCGCAGGTGACTCCGCCAAGACCGCTGCCGTCACCGCCACCACCACGGCGGGCGGCGGAGGCGGTGGCGGCGGCGCGGGACTCCCCGCCCACGCCCTCGTCGGCTATCTGCACTCCAGCTTCGCCAACGGCTCCGGATACACGCGGATGGCGGACGTACCCGACTCCTGGGACGTCATCGACCTGGCTTTCGGCGAGCCGACCTCCGTCACCTCCGGCGACATCCGGTTCTCGCTCTGCCCCGTCACCGAGTGCCCGAACGTCGAGTCCGCGGCCGAGTTCAAGGCAGCCATCAAGGCCAAGCAGGCCGCGGGCAAGAAGGTGCTGATCTCCATCGGCGGTCAGAACGGCCAGGTGCAGCTCTCGACCACCGCCGCCCGTGACACCTTCGTCTCCTCCGTCAGCAAGATCATCGACGAGTACGGTCTGGACGGCCTGGACATCGACTTCGAGGGCCACTCGCTCTCGCTGAACACCGGCGACACCGACTTCCGCAATCCGACCACGCCGGTCATCGTCAACCTGATCTCCGCGGTGAAGACCCTCAAGGCCAAGTACGGCGACACGTTCGTCCTGACCATGGCGCCCGAGACCTTCTTCGTGCAACTCGGCTACCAGTACTACGGCTCCGGCCCCTGGGGCGGCCAGGACCCGCGCGCCGGTGCCTACCTCCCGGTCATCCACGCCCTGCGTGACGACCTCACCCTGCTGCACGTCCAGGACTACAACTCGGGTTCCATCATGGGTCTGGACAACCAGTACCACTCGATGGGCGGCGCCGACTTCCACATCGCCATGACCGACATGCTGCTCACCGGCTTCCCGGTGGCCGGCGACACCACCAAGGTCTTCCCCGCGCTCCGCCCCGACCAGGTGTCCATCGGCCTGCCGGCCTCCACCCAGGCGGGCAACGGATACACCTCGCCCACCGAGGTCACCAAGGCGCTGAACTGCCTGACGAAGAAGACCGACTGCGGTTCGTACGCCACGCACGGGACCTGGCCCGGACTGCGCGGACTGATGACGTGGTCGATCAACTGGGACCGCTTCAACAACAGTGAGTTCTCGAAGAATTTCGACGCCTACTTCGGCGGCTGACGCCGCCGAGAGGAACAGCTCGGCCGGCTGAGCGTCAGGAGCAGCAGCCCGCTCAGGCACCAGCTGCCGAACACATCCAGCGGCCAGTGATAGCCGCGCAGCACCAGACCGATGCCCGTCGCCACTGTCAGCAGGACAGCGGCGACGGGCATCATCCATGACCGCTTCGACCGCCCTGCCGGACCTGTGCGCGGTGCGAGCAACAGCGCCGCGGCCCCGTACGCCACCGCGGCCGTCGCCGCATGGCCCGACGGGTAGTAGCCCGTCGCCTCGGTCAGCGGTCCCGGGCGGGCGATCCAGTCCTTGAGCGGGACGATCACCGCGGGTACCACCGCCATGGCCGACGCCGCGGACAGCGGTTCACGGCGTGCGCCGCGCAGCAGCGCGTATACGATCGCGCAGCCCAGGACCGGGAGCGCGACCTGCATATTGCCGAGATCGGCGAGGAATTCGGTGAGCCGGGCGGGACCGTGTCCGACGGCGGCCCGGCCGATCCGCTCGTCCAGCCCGCGCAGCGGTCCGTCGGCCGCGACCTGCCAGGTGAGGAGCGCAAAGACCGCGAGCAGTGACAACACCAGCGAAAGAGGAAAAGCCGACCGCCCCGGAACAGGGGGGGTGGTTCCGGGGCGGCCGCCTGGATCGGTTTGCCGCGCGCCCCGGGGGGTTTGGGGCGAGCGGCCATCCGATCGGTGAGGAGTTCCGGAGCCAGAGGCTCCAGTGGTGTGCGCGAAGGCACGACCAGGACGGCGCCGGGGAAGCTCCGACCCGGTCTCGCTCGCAGTGCCCTGCGAGCGGGGTGTTTCTCTCATCTACAGAAACCGTACGGCAGCCGATGGGGGACCGACAGCCGGAATCGGATCCCGCCATCGGCCCCCCACACCTTCTTCACAGACCCTCACGTGGGCCCGGTCAGGATCCGGCGCCAGGACCGGATCAGATCTGGCTGAAAGCCTGCTCGATGACGTCGAGGCCCTCGTTCAGCAGGTCCTCTCCGATCACCAGCGGCGGCAGGAAGCGCAGCACATTGCCGTACGTGCCACAGGTGAGGACGAGCACGCCCTCGGCGTGACAGGCCTTCGCGAGCTTCGCGGCGGCCTCCGGGTTCGGGTCCTTCGTGCCGGACTTCACCAGCTCGATCGCGATCATCGCGCCGCGGCCGCGGATGTCACCGATGACGTCGCCGTTCGGCAGCTTCGCCTGCATCTCGGCGAGGCGGCCCTTCATGACCTCCTCGATGCGCTTCGCCTTCCCGTTCAGGTCCAGCTCACGCATGGTCTCGATGGCACCGAGCGCACCCGCGCAGGCCACCGGGTTACCGCCGTACGTACCGCCGAGGCCGCCCGCGTGCGCGGCGTCCATGATCTCGGCGCGGCCGGTCACTGCGGAGAGCGGCAGACCGCCCGCGATGCCCTTGGCGGTGGTGATCAGGTCGGGGACGATGCCCTCGTCCTCGCAGGCGAACCACTGGCCGGTACGGCAGAAGCCGGACTGGATCTCGTCCGCGACAAAGACGATGCCGTTGTCCTTGGCGAACTGCGCGATGGCGGGGAGGAAGCCCTTCGCCGGCTCGATGAAGCCGCCCTCGCCGAGCACCGGCTCGATGATGATCGCGGCGACGTTGTCGGCACCGATCTGCTTGGTGATCTGGTCGATGGCCTGGGCGGACGCCTCGGCACCGGCATTCTCCGCACCGGTCGGCCAGCGGTAGCCGTACGCCACCGGGACGCGGTAGACCTCGGGCGCGAACGGACCGAAGCCCTGCTTGTACGGCATGTTCTTGGCGGTCAGCGCCATCGTGAGGTTCGTCCGGCCGTGGTAGCCGTGGTCGAAGACGACGACGGCGGTGCGCTTGGTGTAGGCACGGGCGATCTTCACGGCGTTCTCAACGGCCTCGGCGCCCGAGTTGAACAGCGCGGACTTCTTGGCGTGGTCGCCCGGCGTCAGCTCGGCGAGCTGCTCACAGACCTCGACGTACCCCTCGTACGGCGTGACCATGAAACAGGTGTGGGTGAAGTCGGCCAGCTGCGCGGACGCGCGGCGCACGACGGCCTCGGCGGAGGCGCCGACCGAGGTCACGGCGATGCCGGAGCCGAAGTCGATCAGGCGGTTGCCGTCCACGTCCTCGATGATCCCGCCACCGGCACGGGCGGTGAACACCGGCAGGGTGGAGCCCACACCTGCGGCGACCGTCGCGAGACGGCGGGCCTGCAGCTCCACCGACTTCGGGCCGGGAATGGCAGTGACGACGCGGCGCTCCTGCGGAATTGCGGTCATGCGGGGCTCCTGGGGGTGTTTCGGACGCTTCTCTCTCTGCAGGCTAGGGGCGAGGCCGGGGGTCCGGCATGTTCCGTTCGGGAGAAGTGGCGGGTCGCGGTTGTCCGTCACGGACATAGCGACCGGCATGGCCCCGGCCCGGCAACAGGTGCGGGACGACATCCCGCTCGACAGCGTCTGACGGGGTGGTACGGGGCACTAGATTGAGGGGATCGGGCGTCCGCGCCCGGAGTCAGCCGGTCGGCGCTGGTCAGGGGACGAGGGACAGCACATGGACACCGAGGGCACGTACGACTCACGCGGCACCCGCTCCGGTCATTCGGTGCCGCGCCCGGCCGGCCCACCACCGCCCGTGATGCCGCCCATGCCGGGCCACGCACCGGCCTCCGGGCCCTCCCTCGGCGACTGGCTGCGCATCCCCAGGCCCATCGCGGAACCGGGCGTCTGGCGGCTCGGTCACACCTCCCGGCCCGCCCGGGAAGAGGAGCGCACGCCCGACCGCACCCTGCTCAGCGGAGCCGTGATCTCGCTGCTGGCCTCGATCCTCATCTGGTCGCTCTGGCGCAACGGATACATCCCGTACTGGCGGGTTCCGCTGAAACTCTTCACCCCCGACGGCTGGTGGGGACCGTTCGGAGATCAGCCGCTGACCCACGGGGCGGTACGGGCGCTCGACATATACCGCCTCCTGATCACCGCAGCCATCTTCTACGGGTTCGGCCGCTTGGGTAACTGGCCCGCCGCGTTCGAACGATGGGTCGGGGGCCGGGGACCCGCCGCGCGAGCCGGCGGCGCCGCAGTCGGCGCCCTGCTGGTCTGGATCCTCGTATGGAACGGGACCGTGCCGGGCATGGAGCTGACCTTCAGCTTCGCCGCACCGTGGCTGGGCACCGACCGCACGGTGACCACCGCGGTCACGTACACGCTGTACGCACTGATCACCCTGGTGATCGTGTGGCCGTTCGCGAAGCTGGGGCGGTGGACGGAACTGCTGCGCCGGACCTCCGGCGGCAACGGACCGCAGCACCCGTCGACGGACCGCGCCGCCACGACCGAACGCGCGAGCGGCAACGTGCACGGCGGCGCGGCCCGGGACGCAGGCCGCGGCACCGAAGACCGCACGGACGACGGCGCGGACGATCCGGCCGAGTGGCCCGACGTACGCGCCGCCGGACAGAACCAGGTCGCTGCCAAGCTTTCCCAGGAGGCGCGGACGGGCCGGATGAACGACGTCGACTACGCCCGTATCCGACGTGCCTGGACGTCCGTACGCGCCGACAGCAGCCGGCTCCCCGCCTTCACCGACACCGTGCTGCGCAACGGCGCCGCCGCCTGCACCCACCCCTCCGGCGCACGTGATCTCCCGGTCCGTGCCGCCCGGCACGACCTGCTGGTCGACCAGGTCAGACTCGGCACCGTCGACGACAGCGAACGCAACCCCTACGCGCGCCGCGGCAGCGGCATCGCCCTCGACCCCGGGCTGCTCGGCACCTCCCTGCTGGCGGTCGGGCCGCCGGGAGCGGGCAAGAGCCGCGCATTGATCCGGCCGGTCGTCGAATCCCTCGCCCTCCAGGCGCTCGCCGGGCGCGCAGCCGTCGTCGCGGTGTGCGCCGCCGGAACCCAGCTCGGCGCCGACGAGGGCTTCGACGTCGTGGTCAAGCTCGGCGACCCGTCCTCCGTCCACGATCTCGACCTGTACGGAGGCACCACCGACCCCGACGAAGCCGCTGCCGTCCTGGCCGAGGGGCTCGTCGGTGATCTCCAGGAGGTGGACAGCCGACGCGCCGCCACCGCCCTCGCCCAGCTCCTCGGTCCCTACCGCGCCGCCCACGGTCGCTTCCCCTCCGTCCCGGAGCTGCGGGAACTGCTCGACGGCGTACCGGAGACGCTCTCCACCCTGCGCGCGGCCCTCGACGCGACGGGCAGGCAGGACATGCACCGTGAACTGGACGCGCGCGCCCGCCAGTCCGGCGCCCCGGGCGACGCCGGACCTACGCTCGCCGACCGGGTCGCTCTCCTCGACCGGCCCGCGTTCGCCGACTTCTTCGACACGACCGGCAAGGCCCGCCCCTTTTCCCTGCGGGCCCTGGAACACCCGCTGAGGGTCCGCATCGATCTGCCCGAACGCGGCCACGCCGAGGCGTCGCGGATGCTGGCCCGCCTTGTCCTCGCCCAGTTCACCGCGAGCGCCGCCACCCGCACGGACCGCTCGCTCTTCGCCTGCCTCGTCCTCGACGACGCGACCCGTGCCCTGACCCCCGACACCGTCCGCGGAATCCAGCGGCTGCGCTCCGCGCACGCCGGAGCCGTGGTCACGCTGCGCACCCTCGACGACGTCCCGGAGAACCTCCACACGGCGCTGCTCGGCGCCGTGGGCTGCCGGATGGCGTTCTCCGGGATCACCACCTGGGACGGCAAGAAGTTCGCCGAGGCATGGGGCACGGAATGGGTCGAGACGAGGGACGTCACCCAGCGCACGGTCTTCGCCGACCAGCCGATGACCCGGGCCATCCACGCCTTCCGCAAACTGGTCACCGGGAAGGCCGTGACCACGGACGCGGTGACCGTACGCCAGGTCGAACGCGAACGCTGGTCCGCCTCCGAACTGGCCCATCGCGTTCCGGCCGGACACGCGGTGCTGTCCCTGACGACCGTACGGGGGGACCATGCGCCACCCCTGCTGGTGAACCTGAACGGCTGAACCGTGTCCGTGCGGCTTGGACGTGCGGACCGGGTCCTCCCTGGCGGATCCGACGGTCGAGAGCGGTGCTTCATCTCTGGGAACAGTGACGGCGGACCCTGCCGCCCTGGCAGAATCGGGAGGAGCCGTTCGTACGGGACGGCGAAATCGACTCCTGAAGGTCCCGCGGTCTCCATGCCCCCCACACTCGCCTCGCTCGTCCAGCACTCGGCGCTCAAACTCACGGTGCGTGCGGGGGCGGACCGGCTCGACCAGCCCGTGCGCTGGGCGCATGCCAGCGAGCTCGCCGACCCCGTCCCTTACATGGAGGGTGGAGAACTCCTTCTCGTCACCGCCACCAACCTCGACGCGGAGAACCCCGAAGCGATGCGGCGGTACGTGCGACGGCTGGCCGACGCCGGAGTCGTCGGGCTGGGCTTCGCCGTGGGTGTCAACTACGACGACGTACCCCAGCCGCTCATCGACGCCGGGGAGGAGGCCGGGCTGCCGATCCTGGAAGTGCCGCGCCGCACCCCGTTCCTCGCCATCGCCAAGGCCGTTTCGTCGGAGATCGCCGCCGACCAGTACCGGGCGGTGACAGCGGGGTTCGAGGCCCAGCGGGATCTGACCAGGGCCGCACTCGCAGGGGACGGACCCGCCGAACTCCTCACCCGGCTCGCCGCGCAGGTCGACGGCTGGGCCGCGCTGTACGACGCCTCCGGTGCTGTCGTGGCCGTCGCCCCCGACTGGGCCGCCCGGCGTGCCGCCCGGCTCACTCCCGACGTGGAGCGCCTGCGAGAGCGCCCTGCTCCGGCGAGCGTGGTCGTCGGCGGCACCGACGACCGGGTCGAGCTCCAGACCTTGGGCACCGGCCGCAGGGCCCGGGGCGCCCTGGCCGTGGGCACCGGTTCGGCTCTCGGTACCGCCGAGCGGTACGCCGTGCACTCGGCCGTCGCCCTGCTGACCCTCACCACCGCCCGCTCGCGCTCCCTCCAGGGCGCTGAGCAGCGGCTCGGCGCGGCGGTGCTGCGGATGCTCCTGGCCGGCCAGCCGGATCACGCGCGAGCCGTTGCCGGGGACCTGTACGGAGGGCTGCTCGATGCTCCTTTCCGGCTGCTGATCGCGGAGGCGACCGAGCCGTCGACACCGGCGCTGCTCGGTGAGGCGATGGAGGCGGCGGCCTCCCGGGCCGGCGAGACGCTGTTGACGGTTCCCGAGGGCGAGCGGCTCGTCGTCCTCGCCGCGGACGGTGGTGCGGCTGTCGCCGCGTGCACGGCATATGCGGAGGCACAGGACGAGCGGACCCCACGCGACCAGAAGACGTCCGAGGAGGGGGAAGTGGTGGTCGGGCTGTCCGCACCGGCGGGTCCGATCGCCGTCTCCGCCGCATACAAGCAGGCCGAACAGGCACTCTCGGTCGCCCGTCGCCGGGGCAGGGCCCTCGTCGAGCACGAAGAGCTGGCGGCCGGCTCGGTTCTGCCACTGCTCGCGGACGACGCGGTACGGGCCTTCGCGGACGGCATGCTCCGCGCCCTGTACGAGCACGACGCGAAGGGGCGCGGAGACCTGGTCGCCTCGCTGCGGGCCTGGCTCTCCCACCACGGACAGTGGGACGCGGCCGCAGCCGACCTGGGCGTGCACCGCCACACCCTGCGCTACCGAATGCGGCGCGTGGAGGAGATCCTCGGCCGCTCCCTGGACGATCCGGATGTCCGGATGGAACTGTGGCTGGCGCTGAAGGCCACCGGCTCCCCGTCGACGCCGTGACACGGAGCCCGGCCGCCGCCTGAGGAGGCCCTGCGCGCCGGACGGTTGCGGCAAACCGTTCTGACGGGCGCGGTCATCCGACAATCCGGCGCATGCCTGCCGCCCTTCGCTCCATGGCGGACAAGCGTCAGGTCGACGGCCCGGCCCTACGGTGGGGGCAAGACACCCCACGACTCCGAAGGGCCGGAACCTCCATGACTTCCACCCACGCCTTCTGGCTCGCCGGCCGCCAGGCCACCGGCGAGGACAGCTTCGACGTCACCAACCCCTGGGACGGCCGCCTCGTCGGTACGGTCAGCGTGCCGACCGACGCGCAGATCGAGGAGGCCGTCGCCGCCGCGCACGCCGTGCGCGAGGAGTTCGCCGCGACGCCCGCCCACGTCCGCGCCGCCGCCCTCGACCACGTCGTACGGCGTCTCGTGGAGCGCACCGAGGAGATCGCCCAGCTGATCTCCGCCGAGAACGGCAAGCCCATCAAGTGGGCGCGCGGCGAGGTCGGCCGCGCCGTCTCCGTGTTCCGGTTCGCCTCCGAGGAGGCCCGTCGCTTCAACGGCGGCGACGCCCAGCGCCTCGACACCGACGCCGGTGGCACCGGCCGTCTCGGGCTGACCCGGCGCTTCCCGCGCGGCACGGTCCTCGGTATCGCGCCCTTCAACTTCCCGCTGAACCTGAGCGCGCACAAGGTCGCCCCGGCCATTGCCGTCGGAGCCCCGATCATCCTGAAGCCCGCCCCGGCCACCCCGATCTCGTCGCTGATCCTCGGCGAGCTGCTGGCCGAGACCGACCTCCCGGCCGGTTCATGGTCCGTGCTCACGGTGCCCAACGACCGGATGCCCGCCCTCGTCCAGGACGAGCGCCTGCCCGTGATCTCCTTCACGGGTTCCGGCCCGGTCGGCTACTCCATCCTGGAGTCGGTGCCGCGCAAGCACTGCACCCTGGAGCTGGGCGGCAACGGTGCGGCGGTCGTCCTCGGCGACTACGCCTCCGACGAGGACCTGGACTGGGCCGCGAGCCGGATCGCGACCTTCTCCAACTACCAGGGCGGCCAGTCCTGCATCTCGGTGCAGCGCGTCATCGCGGACGCCTCGGTCTACGACCGGCTCGTCCCGAAGATCGTCGCGGCCGTCGAGGCCCAGGTCACCGGCGACCCGTCCGACGCTGCCACCGACGTCGGCCCGCTCGTCAGCGAGGACGCCGCCAAGCGCGTCGAGTCCTGGGTGGACGAGGCTGTGCAGGCAGGCGCCCAGCTGCTCACCGGCGGCAAGCGGGACGGTGCCACCTACGCGCCGACCGTCCTCACGGAACTGCCGGACGGCGTCAAGCTCTCCTGCGAGGAGGTCTTCGGACCGGTCCTGTCCGTACAGAAGGTGGACGGCGAGGCCGAGGCCTTCGCGTCCGTCAACTCCTCGAAGTACGGCCTGCAGGCAGGTGTGTTCACCCACGATCTGCAGACCGCGTTCCGTGCGCACCGGGCCCTTGAGGTCGGCGGCGTGATCATCGGCGACGTCCCCTCCTACCGCGCGGACCAGATGCCGTACGGCGGAGCCAAGCAGTCCGGCGTCGGCCGTGAGGGTGTCCGCTACGCGATGGACGACTACACCTACGAGCGCGTGCTGGTCCTCACCGGCCTCGCCCTCTAGTCCGCAGAGACCGGATCGAACCGATCCGACAGAGCCGCCTGTAATCCGCCTGGACAGCACGACAGCAGGCGGCAGACGAACGGCCGGAGCCCACTGTGCGGGGGCTCCGGCCGTTCCTGCGAATCTGCACCCCCTGACCTGCGAAGACCGCCGGATCTTGGCTGGTTCCTATGCCGCTTCGTACCGATGGGCCGGGCCGCCGCGCCATTCGATCCAGTGCGGGTCGTCGAGGCAATGCTCGGCGTCATAGATCCCGGCCCGCCGGAGGAATTCGACGAGGTCGCGGTCGTCGTGGGCGAGTCCGGCGATCTCTCCGTTGATGGTGACCGCCCGGCCGCCGGACGGTGCGGAGCGATGCACGACTATCGGGGCGCTCATCATGCATCCAGGGTGTGCCCGCGCGGCTGCTCGTGCGCGCCGCGCATCACGCAGTTTCGTATCTGTGCGCTGCGGCTCCCTGCCATCGGACCACGGCTGGGTTGTCGAGGATCCGTTTCGGGTCTTTCAGTCCGGCGTCGGCGAGGAACACGATGAGGTCGTGATCGCTGTGAGCGAGTCCGAGCCGTTCGTCACGATTGTTGATGTGCACGATCACGGGGCGGGCACCGGACGGGGTGGGTGGCTGGATGGTGATCGGTGGTGTTGCCATAACTCCCAGGGTGGCCCGGGGCGGCGGCGGGCGCATCCGGCCGGCCCAGGTGCGAAGGTCCTCGTCCGGGGTCAGGGTCGAGGTACGGGCGATGGCCCGGCTGCCCCGGCCCTGCCGATACTCCCCGGCTGGCGGTTGGACCGCCACCGACAGCCTGGGGGTCCTGGGAGGTACGCATGCCCGCCACCCTCTGCCCCCGGTGCGATCTCGTGTGGCCTGGCCATGAGCGAGGACGACGTCAGCTACGTTGTTGCCGCCCTCGCACGCGCTCTGGAGGGCACATGCGCATCCTGACCGTGTGCCTGCGCAACATCTGCCGCTCCCCGTACACCGCCAGCGTGCTCTCGCACCACGGCGGCGAGTCTGTGGAGGTTCGCCCGGCGGGCCTGCGCAACAAGTGAGCCGGCATGTCTGCGCACGAACGGATGCTCGGACTCGCTACTGCCCGTGGATACGACCTCACCGGCCACCGCGCCGTCCAGGTGGGCCCGGACCTGCTGGAGCGGGCGAACGTCATCCTGGCGATGGACCGGGCGGTCCTGACCGAACTGCGCGGCCAGATGGCCGCCGATGTACCCCCCAGGTTCGCCCTCTACCTCGGCGACCGGGACGTGCCTGATCCGTATGGAGGTGACGAGGTCGCGTTCGCCGCGTGTGCCGACATCATCGAAGCAGCAGCTCGGCAGCACCTTCCATGAGGCCGCCCGTAGCCGGAGCCCTATGCCCCGGCTGACCTCGGGCCGGACCGGGTTTCCGGTGACCACCGTTGAAGCGCGTACCGCTTCCGGCACGAGCGGCACAGTCGATTCGGAAGAGACTGCGACTCGAGTCGCCGCGCCGGCCAAGGTCTTATTGGCCAGGCTCAGCCGCACAGTCTGCTCGTGCACAACCAAAGGGATTCGGCACAGCCTCGTCGCAGCCACACCCACCGGGACCGCGACGTAGCCTCCCGTGGCCAGGACCACGTCGGGACGGAAGGCGTTGATCGCCCTGTGCGACTGGAGGACACCGATGGGGACGCGGCCCATGTCTGCCACGCTCGCCGGCGGTGCCTCGTCCTTCGGCGGCCCCGTCACCGCCGTCGGCGGCTCGGACGGCATGGTCGGCGACACGACGAACACCACGTCGAACGGCACCTCTGCGCCCCTCTGGCATCCAGCGGTCGCAACGGCAGTGGAAACGCGTCCCAGGTTGCCGGGACCTGGCATTGCCAGGCCCCGCCAGGTCCGACGACCATGTGGGCAACCCCGGAACGGGCGTCACGCGTGTTCCGGACCTCACCTGATCGGAAAGCGGAGCGGACTCATGGCATGGGTGGTGGGAGCGGGCATGCTCATGGGGCTGCTGGCGATCGCATCGGGGATCGTGACGCTCCGGACCGGGTGGATCCTGCCCATGGCGCGCCGCCACGCCACCAGGCCCCAGCTCCACGGCCTCGGCGCCCTGGCAACGGGCGCATGCCCACTTATACAGGGCCTCTTCTACTTCCGAATCCTGCCGAGCGCCTCCTGGGAAATCCGCTTCTTCGGCGGAAACGCCCTTTTACTCACTGGTCTCCTCCTCATTGCCGCCAGCCAGCTGCTGTCGCCCCGCCGAAGCCCGGACCGTACTGATCCGTCAGGCGTCTAAGGGGAGTTGGAAGCAATGGACGTTGTGGCAGGTGGCGGGACCACCGGCAGCTGATCGACGGGATTCTCCACCGATCGCGGACAGATGTGCAGTGACGCGACCTGCCGGAACGGTTTGACTCTTGGGAGAGCCTTGACGACCGTGTCGAGGCGCCTGTGTGACGGGTGTGGCACTTGCGGTGAGCTGGTTGTGCAGGGCTGCCGTGCTACGCGAGTACGGCGTTCGCCACGCGGCCACTCGAAGCCGAGATCAGCCGCGCTCCGATTCAGAAGAGGAACGTCGGCCCAACACTGTTCATCCGGAGTATGACGGCCGGGGAAATCCTCGAATCCATCGCCGGTTTTCGCCGACGGATCTCCGGCGCGCGACGTTACTATCGCGCATCGTCCATCCGACTGAGACCGCGAGGTACCCGTGGCGCCCCTCAGCAAGCTCTGCCTTCAGCTCGACGACGTTGAACTCCCGGACGCAATCCCTTACTCCCAGGTGAGCGCATGGGAATTGCGCTTTCTCTACCTGTTGGGACGCCATCGGCTGACTGGAGAGGGCAAGGTGATCGAGCTCGGGTCGGGCGGCGGTGGATCGACATACGCGCTCGCACTCGGTCTCAAGGAGAACCCGGACTTCGACAAGAAGACCAACAAGCTGCACGCGTACGACTTCTTCCGGGTCGGAAAGGGCACCTTCGCCTCCGAGAAATTCTTCTCGGCCGGGGCCGCGCCCGAGGACACCAACTCCTTTCTCGACGACTTCAAGGACAAGCTGAAACCGTTCATCGACTTCATCGAGCTGCACCCCGGCGACATCTGGCAGACCTCCGATCCCGAAGACCACAGCCCCATCGAGTTCCTGCATGTCGACATCGCCAAGACGGCGCGGGTCTTCCGCTGTGTGGCCGAGCGCTTCCTGCCCCGCCTGGAGCCAGGCTCCGTTGTGCTGCACCAGGACTTCGCCAGCCCCCGCCTGCCGTGGCTGCACTACAGCACCGGTCTGCTGCTGCCGTACATCGAGATTGCCGGGCCGCCCATCCGCTCCACACTGGCCTTCGAGGTGATCAAGCCGATCCCGCAGGACGTGCTGAGGGCCATCGCCGAGGACGCCTTCGACACCGACGAGAAGCTGAAGCTGATGTCGGCCGTCCAGGATGTCGTCGACCGGGACTACACCGACGGGATTCCGTTCAAGGCCGTGGTCGAACTCGCCAAGGCCTATGTCGCCCACTACGAGGGTGACCACCGTCGCGCCTGGAAGATAGCCAAGCCGCTGACCTCGAACGAATACCTGGCCCGGACCCGCAAGGACCACTTCGCCCAGCTGGAGAAGGCACTGAACGGGGCCGAGTCCAGCGGCGGATCCTCCGGTCTGGCCCGGCTGGTCAAGAAGGTGACGCGCAGGGCGTAGCCGCCGGGTGGTCCCGGAGGCGATCGACGTCCTGAATCGGATCCGAGTCACCCGACCCGGCGGCGGCCGCCTCCGTACCAGGTCGGCCCACGTCGGTGGCGACAAGACACACAATCCTCGAGCCGAAGGACCAGCGGGCCAACCGCAAACGCTGCGGCAGCAAGGGCGGCCGGCCCACTGGCTTCGACAGTGAGATCTACAAGCGCCGCAGCGAAGTGGAGCGGACGATCAACCGGCTCAAGAACCACCGGGCCGTCGCCGCTCGCCACGACAAACGCGCCTACGTATTCCACGGCACCGTCACCACAGCGGCGATCCGACTATGGCGCGGACAGTAACTCGCCGCAAATAACCTAGAGCCGCTTGAGGTTCCGGTCCAGGATCGCCCGGAGCCGGTCGACGTCCGCGGGGTCCTGGGCCCGGCCCGCCGGTGTCCGGCGGGCTCGCGCACGGAACGCCTCCTTGAAGTCCGCGGCCGTCGGCCGGTAGACGAACTTTACGGCCGTGCCGTGGTCTGTGTCCTGATGCGAGAAATCCCCGCCCATGGTGCCCATGGGCGGGGATCCTAGTTAATGGCCCAGGTCGGAGATTCTTCGGCAGTAGGCGGCAACTTTGTCGAGGATTTTCGTCGGCTGTCCCGTGGACGGGGCCTTGTACTCGATCTCCGGGGCGGCCTGGTTCATACCCCCGCAGAAGCTGTTCCCCTCTGTGCGGAGGCTCCGGCCGTTCCTGCTTCTCCCTCGACCCGGGCCGATCGCAGTTCGCCCGCTGAACGTGCCACTGGAGTGGCTCTCCACCTGATCGGCGTCCGGGGGCTGGTGAGGCAGGCAGGAATCGGGTACATACGGACGAGTAGCACCGGTTGGTATGCCTCGGCAGGCGCGCATGCGCGCTCCGCGCGGACCGGCCGGGTCCGCCCACCCGACAACGCGGCGAGGTGAGCTCCTCATGTCCGCACCATCCGCTCCGAAGAACACGCCCAAGGTCACAGAGCGTGAAGCGCGTCAAGTGGCCGAAGCCGCACGCGAGCAGGACTGGCGCAAGCCCAGTTTCGCCAAGGAACTCTTCCTCGGCCGCTTCCGGCTGGACCTGATCCATCCGCATCCACTGCCGCCGGGCGACGACGTCCGGCGCGGCGAGGCGTTCCTCGCCCGGTTGCGCGACTTCTGCGAAACCAAGATCGACGGCGCTCTGATCGAGCGTGAGGCGAAGATCCCCGACGAGGTCATCAACGGCCTCAAGGAGCTCGGCGCCCTCGGGATGAAGATCGACCCGAAGTACGGTGGCCTGGGACTGACCCAGGTCTACTACAACAGGGCGCTCGCCCTGGTCGGCTCCGCCAACCCGGCGATCGGCGCGCTTCTCTCCGCCCACCAGTCCATCGGCGTACCGCAGCCGCTGAAGCTCTTCGGCAGTCAGGAGCAGAAGGACACGTTCCTTCCCCGGCTCGCCCGCACCGACATCTCGGCGTTTCTTCTCACCGAACCGGATGTCGGCTCCGACCCTGCCCGGCTCGCCACCTCGGCCGTGCCGGACGGTTCCGACTACATCCTCGACGGTGTGAAGCTGTGGACGACCAATGGTGTCGTCGCCGACCTGCTGGTCGTCATGGCCCGCGTCCCGAAGTCGGTCGGCCACAAGGGCGGCATCACCGCGTTCGTCGTCGAGGCGGACGCCCCGGGCATCACCGTGGAGAACCGCAATGCCTTCATGGGACTGCGCGGGCTCGAGAACGGTGTGACCCGCTTCCACCGCGTCCGGGTCCCGGCCGCCAACCGCATCGGCCCCGAGGGAGCCGGTCTCAAGATCGCCCTCACCACACTCAACACGGGCAGGCTGTCGCTCCCCGCCATGTGCGTCGGCGCGGGAAAGTGGTGCCTGAAGATCGCCCGCGAATGGTCGGCGGTCCGCGAACAATGGGGCAGGCCGGTTGCCCGGCACGAAGCCGTCGGTGCCAAGATCTCTTTCATCGCGGCCACCACGTTCGCCCTGGAAGCAGTTGTCGACCTCGCCTCGCAGATGGCGGACGAGGATCGCAACGACATCCGGATCGAGGCAGCCCTGGCCAAGCTGTACGGCTCCGAGATGGGCTGTCTCATGGCCGACGAACTGGTCCAGATCCGGGGCGGCCGGGGCTTCGAGACCGCCGACTCCCTCGCCGCCAGGGGCGAACGGGCCGTCCCCGCAGAACAGCTCCTTCGCGACCTGCGGATCAATCGGATCTTCGAGGGTTCGACAGAGATCATGCATCTGCTGATCGCCCGCGAGGCCGTCGACGCCCACCTGAAGGTCGCCGGAGATCTTATCGACCCCGACAAGCCCCTCTCGGCCAAGGCGAAGGCGGGAGCGAACGCCGCCGGCTTCTACGCCCGCTGGTTGCCCAAGCTTGTCACCGGACCAGGGCAACTGCCGCGCACCTACAACGAGTTCCATCCGCCCGGGCACCCGGACCTGTCCACCCATCTGCGCTACGTCGAACGCTCTGCCCGCAAACTGGCCCGCTCCACCTTCTACGCGATGTCGCGCTGGCAGGGGCGCATGGAGACCAAGCAGGGCTTTCTCGGCAGGATCGTCGACATCGGTGCCGAACTCTTCGCGATGAGCGCCGCCTGCGTCCGTGCCGAACTTCTGCGCACCACCGACGAGCACGGCCGGGAGGCCTACCAACTCGCCGACGCCTTCTGCCACCAGTCCCGCATTCGCGTCGAGGAACTCTTCACCCGTCTGTGGTCCAACACCGATCAGCTCGACCGGCGCGTGGTCGACGGCGTCCTGTCCGGGGCGTACCTCTGGTTGGAACAGGGTGTCGTCGACCCGAGCGGTGAGGGCCCCTGGATCGCCGACGCCGCCCCCGGCCCGGCAACCAAGGACAACGTCCACCGTCCCATCCGCTGACCGCCGGTCCATCGAGCCGACCGGTCGGGGCGGGCAGGGGGCGTCCACTCGCTGGACGCCCCCTGCCCGGCCGTGTGCCGCACGGCAGGATGGGGTCCCGTGGCCGTCATCGACATCCCCGGTTCCAAGTCCGTCACCGCACGCGCCCTGTTCCTGGCTGCTGCCGCGGACGGCATCACCACCCTCGTGCGCCCACTGCGCTCGGATGACACCGAGGGCTTTGCCGAGGGCCTTTCGTCCCTCGGTTACGAGGTCGCGCAGGAAGCGGACCGCTGGCACATCGGGGGCTGCCCGGCCGGACCCGCCACCACCGAGGCCGACATCTACTGTCGCGACGGCGCCACCACGGCCCGCTTCCTGCCGACCCTTGCCGCAGCCGCAGCCTCCGGCACGTACCGCTTCGACGCCTCTGCGCAGATGCGCCGCCGCCCACTTGCCCCGCTCACCGAAGCCCTGCGCACGCTCGGTGTCGAGCTGCATCATGAGGCTGCCGAAGGCCACCATCCGCTGCGGATCGTCGCCGCCGGGATCAAGGGAGGCGCACTCACCCTGGACGCGGGGCAGTCCTCCCAGTACCTCACCGCACTCCTGATGCTCGGGCCGCTGACTGCGGAAGGACTCCGGATCACCGTCACCGACCTGGTCTCTGCCCCGTACATCGAGATCACCCTTGCGATGATGCGCAGCTTCGGCGTCGAGGTGGCCCGCAGCGGCCACGACAACCATGTCTTCACCGTGCCGCCCGGCGGTTACCGGGCCACTACGTACGCCGTCGAACCCGACGCCTCCACGGCCAGCTACTTCTTCGCCGCCGCAGCCCTTACCGGGCACGAGGTCACCGTCCGCGGCCTCGGGACGGACGCACTCCAGGGCGACCTGCGGTTCGTCGACGTGCTGGGCCGCATGGGCGTCGATGTGCGCACCACTGCCGATTCCACCACCGTCCGATCCGGAGGCGAGCTCTCCGGCCTCACGGTAAATATGCGCGACATCTCCGACACCATGCCGACGCTGGCGGCGCTCGCCCCCTTCGCCTCGGGGCCCGTGCGCATCGAGGATGTCGGCAATACCCGGGTGAAGGAGTGCGACCGTCTGGAAGCCTGCGCGGAGAACCTCCGGCGCATGGGCATCACCGTCGAGACGGGACTCGACTGGATCGAGATCCACCCCGGCACACCCCGCCCCACCGAGATCGCCACCCACGGCGACCACCGCATCGTCATGTCGTTCGCCGTTGCCGGTCTGCGCGTTCCCGGCATCACCTACGACGACCCGGGCTGTGTACGGAAGACGTTCCCGCAGTTTCATGAGGCGTTCGCGGATTTCACGGATCTCACGAACCGTTAGGGTTCCTGGGCCCAGGCCGCCCGTGGGAGATTTCATGTGCACGCCGCCCACCACCCTCTGCCGCCAGCTCACCCGAAGCCGAATGCCGGAGTCCGGACGGGCAAGGATGCCGACGCATGGAGCGGCTGCCTCACCTGAAGCAGGGCTGAGCAGAAGCGCCTGTGTGCTCACCCCATGACGACATAGCCGCGCCGGGAGTCCTCGACGCCTGTGCATGGGGGCGCCGCCACCCGGATTGCCTGAACTACCGACTTCGACCCGGCGAGCGGAGCGCGATTGCGTGCGTACGTGAGTGATTCGCATGACCACAGCGTCATCGATCACCGGCCGCCGACGCCCCTGACGAAAGTAAGGAAAGGCCCTGACGAAAGATCACTGTCGGTGGCCGCAAAGGTCCGTGATGCTTCTGTGGTCGACGGAGTGAGCCCGGACCACGGGCATGCAGCACAATCGGGCGTCGAGCGAGAACTGATCCAGAACTGCAGAACCAAAGGGACATGAGGACCGGCAGCGAAATGGGGGCAGCGATGTTCGGTGTGCGGGATCAACGCGGGCGGCGTCGGGCGGTGGCCGTGATGATTGCGGTCGTTATGGCCCTGGGTGCGGGCGCGTGCAGTGACGAGGAGGCGTCGGGTGGGTCCGACGACTCGAAGAAGAAGGGCACGTCCTCTGCGGCAGCGCACGCGCCGAAGACGCTCACCGAGGCGCAGCTGAAGGCGGTCGCGTTCACCGAAGGCCAGGCCGTCGGTGAGTACACAGCTTCCCCCTACACACTCGACGGTCCGCTCAGCGATGCGTACACCGCAGATCCAGCCAGGTGTCAGCCGCTCGTCAGCCTTGCGGGTGAGGTCAGTGACTACGACCCGGCCGCACAGGTCCAGCGCAGAGTCGACATCCCCGACGAAATGCTCGGCATCACCATCGACGTCACCCTCCGGTCGTACACGAACGGCGACGCGGCCGACGTCATGAAGGCGCTCGGCAGGGCGGGCAAGGACTGCGCCGGAGGATTCACCGAAGAGCGGGCCATTGCACGCGCGAAGTATCTGAAGGTCGAGCCCGCCAAGGCTCCCGACTTCGCAGCCGAAGCCGAAGCCGAAGCCGAAGCCGAAGCCGAAGCCGACGGCGTGAAGGCGTACCGCTTCACCGTCCGCGATGTGAAGGAGAAATCGGAACTGTACGAGTACCTCACCGTCGTCCGTTCCGGCTCCACCACCCTCGCCTTCCGCGGCGAGACCACCAGCACCAAGGACATAGGCGGCATCCCGCAGGACGTCATGGCCGCCCAGTGGGCGAAGTTCCGCGCATCATGATCCCCGCACTCGCCCAGTTGATCCGGCACGCCCCCACTGTCGTCGTCCCGGCACTGCTGGACCGTCTCGAAACACAGCAGCGCGAGGAGCTCCTCGCCGGCCACACCACGACACCGGCCGTCGTCGAGTACGTACTCGACGGCGGAAGCACCGGCGACCGAGTCGCTCTGGCGCGCAACAAACAGACCGAACGAGGTGTACTGCTCAGGCTGTTGGAACACCAGGAGTACGAGGTGGACCGAGCGGTGTATGCCCACCGGCGCACCACCGGCATCATGCGTCGCGCCATCGCTCCCGCCGCGCATGTACCCGAGCTGGGCACCCGGGAGCTCATCTCGCTCTTGAGAGGCCATCAGCGCGTTCGCCATGCCCTGCGGATCCTGGACGCTCCGCACCGCCTCGACCTCGGTCTGCTGGTGGCCGAGCACCGGCGTGAGCCACTGCCCCCGGGCGCCGTCGAAGCGCTGATCCTGAGCGATGAGTGCCCGCGCGAGGTGGTGCTCGCGCTTCTCGACACCCGGGGGACTCGCTCGTACAGCCGCTGGTGGTACCGCCCGGCCGTGCGAGCGGTCAGGAGCGGCGCGATCACCCCCGCCGAACTGGTCCGACACCATGCCCCGCTCGACCGCACCCTGCTGCTGCCCGCCGTCGAGGTACGAGGAGGGCTGCGGTGGAACGACGCCGAGCGGGCTGCGGTGCAACGCGAGATCGACCGCGTCCTGTCCGTGCCCGACAGGGGACGCCGAGGCGCCGCCCGGACCCGTGGTCGCGACCTGGCACGCCTTGGAGGCCAAGCCCACCAGGTCAGGGGCGCCGCAGTCGCGGACCTCGCGCACATCGAGGGGTGGTCGCAAACGGCCCGGCGCAAGCAGGCTCTGGTCGCCGGCCTGCTCACCGGCGCCGACGTGATCCTCCACGGCGCCCCCGCGCTCCGGGCCCTGGACGAGAGCTGGTGGCTCGGTCACCAGGAACGCTTCGACCTGCCCGGAGCCGTCACAGCCGCCCATGCTCGCGCCACGGCGCTCACCCGCGCCGCCCTCGGCGAGGACGCCGACGCCTGGTGGGCCGCCGCCCAGAGGCTGCCGGAATTCACAGGAACACTTCCTGAGCTGCTCCTCCCGGAGGTCTCCGGGGACGCGCTGTCCGCCTGCCGGGCCGATGCGGCAACAATGGGGGGCATGAGCGACAGCCCAGCCCCCCTCGCCGACCCGCACCTCGTCTTCGACGCAGTGGAAGGACGCCGGGATCTCGTCATCCTCGGCTCCACCGGGTCCATCGGCACCCAGGCCATCGACCTGGTGTTGCGTAACCCCGATCGCTTCCGCGTCACCGCGCTCTCCGCCGCGGGCGGCCGGGTTGCCCTCCTGGCCGAGCAGGCCCGGCAGCTGAGGGTGCGCACCGTGGCCGTTGCCGCACCGGACGCGGTGCCGGCCCTGCGCGAGGCGCTGCGTGAGCAGTACGGGGCCGGGGAGCCGCTGCCCGAGATCCTGGCGGGGCCCGACGCCGCCACGCAGCTCGCCGGGAGCGACTGCCACACCGTGCTCAACGGAATCACCGGCTCGATCGGTCTGGCCCCCACGCTCGCCGCGCTGGAGGCGGGCCGCACGCTCGCCCTCGCGAATAAGGAATCGCTGATCGTGGGCGGGCCGCTGGTGAAGGCCCTGGCCAAGCCGGGCCAGATCATCCCGGTCGACTCCGAGCACGCCGCGCTCTTCCAGGCGCTCGCCGCCGGCACCCGGGCCGATGTCCGGAAGCTTGTCGTCACCGCATCCGGCGGCCCGTTCCGGGGACGGACGAAGAGCGAGCTGGCGAGCGTCACGCGTGAGCAGGCGCTCGCGCACCCCACCTGGGCCATGGGCCCGGTGATCACGATCAACTCCGCCACGCTGGTCAACAAGGGACTGGAGGTCATCGAGGCGCATCTCCTCTACGACATCCCGTTCGACCGGATCGAGGTCGTCGTCCACCCCCAGTCGTACGTTCACTCCATGGTGGAGTTCACCGACGGCTCCACCCTCGCCCAGGCCACCCCGCCGGACATGCGCGGACCGATCGCCATCGGCCTGGGCTGGCCGGAGCGCATCCCGGACGCGGCACCCGCTTTCGACTGGTCGAAGGCATCCAGCTGGGAGTTCTTCCCGCTCGACAACGACGCCTTCCCGTCCGTGGGCCTGGCCCGACACGTAGGAGCGCTCGGCGGCACGGCGCCGGCGGTGTTCAACGCCGCGAACGAGGAGTGCGTGGACGCTTTCCTGTCAGGACAGCTGCCGTTCAACGGAATCATGGATACGGTCACGGCGGTGGTGGCCGAACACGGCACCCCTCCCACGGGAACTTCACTCACGGTCGCAGACGTCCTGGAAGCGGAGAGCTGGGCACGGGCCCGGGCTCGGGAACTCTCGGCGAAAGCGACAGCGGAGGCGCGCGCATGAGTATTACGACGGTCCTGTTGACGATTCTGGGCATCGTCGTCTTCGCCATCGGCCTGCTGTTCTCGATCGCCTGGCACGAGCTGGGACACCTGTCGACCGCGAAGCTCTTCGGGATCCGCGTCCCGCAGTACATGGTCGGCTTCGGTCCGACCATCTGGTCGCGGAAGAAGGGCGACACGGAGTACGGGATCAAAGCGATCCCGGCCGGTGGCTACATCCGCATGATCGGCATGTTCCCGCCCGGTCCGGACGGACGGATCGAGGCGCGCTCCACCTCGCCGTGGCGAGGAATGATCGAGGACGCCCGAGAAGCTGCTTTCGAGGAACTCGAACCGGGTGACGAGAAGCGCCTCTTCTACACGCGCAAGCCATGGAAGCGCGTGATCGTCATGTTCGCCGGACCGTTCATGAACCTGGTCCTGGCCGTCGCGATCTTCCTCGGTGTGGCGATGACCTTCGGCTTCCAGACGCAGACCACCGAGGTCGCGGGCGTCCAGAA
This sequence comes from Streptomyces sp. NBC_01669, assembly GCF_026339735.1. Taxonomy (GTDB): domain Bacteria; phylum Actinomycetota; class Actinomycetes; order Streptomycetales; family Streptomycetaceae; genus Streptomyces; species Streptomyces yanii. Next base: position 2,790,665 of record NZ_JAPEQG010000001.1, on the reverse strand, counting down.
ATGCGTGATCGCGCAGAGCGAGAAGCGGGACAGCTGCAAGAAGAGCGACCCGGTCTCGCCCGCGCAGGCCGCCGGACTGAAGAAGGGCGACAAGATCGTCGCCTTCGATGGTCAGAAGGTGGACGACTGGGCCACGCTCTCCGACCGCATCCGCGAAACCATCGGCCCCGCCACCCTCACAGTCCAGCGCGATGGCCAGGAGAAGACCCTCCACGCTGTGCTGCAGAAGAACTCGGTGGCCAAGAAGGACTCCAAGGGTGAGGTGATCCCCGGCAAGTACGTCCCGGCCGGGTATCTCGGCTTCGCAGCCCAGACCGAGATCGTTCCGCTCTCCTTCAACGACTCGGTCGTCCGCATGGGCGACATGATCGAGAACGGCGTCGACTCGATCATCGCCCTCCCCTCCAAGATCCCGGACCTGTGGAGCGCAGCCTTCGGTGACGGCGAGCGAGCGGCCGACTCCCCGGTCGGCGTCGTGGGCGCGGCCAGGATCGGCGGCGAGGTGATGACGCTGGACGTCCCGGCGACGAACCAGATCGCGATGATGCTGTTCCTGCTGGCAGGCTTCAACCTCTCGCTGTTCCTCTTCAACATGCTGCCCCTGCTGCCGCTCGACGGCGGGCACATTGCGGGAGCGCTCTGGGAGTCCCTGCGCCGCAATGTGGCGCGGGTCTTCAAGCGCCCCGACCCCGGCCCCTTCGACGTGGCCAAGCTGATGCCGGTCGCCTATGTCGTCGCCGGTGTCTTCATCTGCTTCACCCTGCTCGTCCTGGTGGCCGACATCGTCAATCCGGTCAAGATCTCCTGACGGGCCCGAGGTGAGGCCGGCCCGAGCACATGGGCCGGCCTGGAGCGTCGACCGGTCCGGCGCGCCCATGGGCCTGGCGTCTGCCCGGCCTGGCGCGTCGGCCTGCCACGCTCGCGCCGGACGATCCTGGCGCGACAATCGGGCAGATCGAGCCCGGCGAACCACAGGCGGTGACCAGGCATACATCTGATGTCCGGGCGCCTCTGTTTGTACGGACTTCGGGATGCGGTGTGCTCCGGGTTCCCCCCGGTGCCGTAACCTCGAAGGTCGGAGCCCGCCGATCTCGGGACCTTGATCCACACCTTGGGGATGCTCAGCGCATGACTGCGATTTCTCTCGGAATGCCGTCCGTTCCGACCAAGCTCGCCGACCGGAGGGTCAGCCGCAAGATCCAGGTCGGGTCGGTGGCGGTCGGTGGGGATGCGCCGGTGTCGGTGCAGTCGATGACCACGACCCGTACGTCGGACGTCGGTGCGACGTTGCAGCAGATCGCGGAGTTGACGGCGTCGGGCTGTCAGATCGTGCGGGTGGCGTGTCCGACGCAGGATGATGCGGATGCGTTGGCGACGATTGCCAGGAAGTCGCAGATTCCGGTGATTGCGGATATTCATTTTCAGCCGAAGTATGTGTTCGCGGCGATTGATGCGGGCTGTGCGGCGGTGCGGGTGAATCCGGGGAACATCAAGCAGTTCGACGACAAGGTCAAGGAGATCGCGCGGGCCGCGAGTGATGCGGGGACGCCGATCCGGATCGGTGTGAATGCGGGTTCGCTGGATGCGCGGCTGCTGAAGAAGTACGGGAAGGCGACTCCTGAGGCGTTGGTGGAGTCGGCGTTGTGGGAGGCGTCGCTCTTCGAGGAGCACGGTTTCCGGGACATCAAGATCTCGGTGAAGCACAACGATCCGGTGGTGATGGTCAATGCGTACCGTCAGTTGGCGGCTCAGTGTGATTACCCGTTGCACTTGGGGGTGACGGAGGCGGGGCCGGCGTTCCAGGGGACGATCAAGTCGGCGGTGGCGTTCGGTGCGTTGCTGAGTGAGGGGATCGGGGACACGATCCGGGTGTCGTTGTCGGCGCCGCCGGCCGAGGAGGTCAAGGTCGGTATCCAGATCCTGGAGTCGTTGAATCTGCGGCAGCGGCGGCTGGAGATCGTGTCGTGTCCGTCGTGCGGTCGGGCGCAGGTGGATGTGTACAAGCTGGCGGATCAGGTGTCGGCGGGTCTTGAGGGCATGGAGGTGCCGTTGCGGGTTGCCGTGATGGGCTGTGTCGTCAATGGTCCGGGTGAGGCCCGTGAGGCGGATCTGGGTGTGGCGTCCGGGAACGGCAAGGGGCAGATCTTCGTCAAGGGCGAGGTCATCAAGACGGTTCCCGAGTCGAAGATCGTCGAGACGCTCATCGAGGAAGCCCTGAAGATCGCCGAGCAGATGGAGAAGGACGGCATCGCCTCCGGCGAGCCCGAGGTCTCCATCAGCTGAGGCCGAAGTGGCTGAGGCCGAATTCTTGTCCTGTGACCGTGCCCCGTCCGACGAACAAGCCGTCGGGCGGGGCACGGTCGTGAGAGACCTCACGGTGGCCGTGGATGCTGTTGACGGGCATGGGGCGGCGCCTGCCAGCCTCTTTCGGTACAGTGCGGAAATCAGCAGACCGCATGGTGAGGCCCCCTTGTGTTGACGCAGACCACCACCCGGGTCCTCGAACCCAGCGACCTCGGCGCCGCGCTCGCCATCCTCGAGAGCGACCCCGTCGCCAATGCCTTCGTGACGTCCCGGGTCCAGATCGCAGGGCTCGATCCCTGGCGCCTCGGCGGCGAGATGTGGGGCTGGTACGCGGACGGCAGACTGCGTTCGCTCTGCTACTCCGGTGCCAATCTCGTACCCATCTGTGCCACCCCCGAGGCCATCAGGGCGTTCGCCGACCGGGCCCGTCGGGCCGGCCGCCGCTGTTCCTCGATCGTGGGCCCTGCCGAGCCCACCGCCCAGCTCTGGCGGCTGCTCGAGCCGGGCTGGGGTCCCGCCCGCGAGGTCAGGGCCAACCAGCCGCTCATGGTCACCGAGCGCCCTGCCGCCGGTGTGACGCCCGACCCACTGGTACGCCGCATCCGCAAGGACGAGATAGAGATCCTGATGCCGGCCTGCGTGGCGATGTTCACCGAGGAGGTGGGCATTTCGCCGCTGGCCGGTGACGGCGGACTTCTCTACCAGGCACGCGTCGCCGAACTCATCGGCACCGGCCGCTCCTTCGCCCGGATCGAGGACGGCAAGGTCGTCTTCAAGGCGGAGATCGGCGCTGCCACCCCGCAGGCCTGCCAGATCCAGGGCGTCTGGGTCGCCCCCGAACACCGCGGCCGCGGCCTCTCCGAGACCGGGATGGCAGCGGTCCTGCGCTATGCACTGGCCGATGTCGCACCGGTCGTCAGCCTGTACGTGAACGACTACAACACCGCGGCCCGCAGGGCATACACCCGGGTCGGCTTCCGTGAGGTCGGCGCGTTCATGAGCGTGCTCTTCTGACCGAGACGAAATGGCCGGGAGCGGCACGGCCTCGTCGGCGTGCGCGCCCGACGCCGCCGTCGGCAGCGCTCCTCCCCGCAGCCGCAAGCACTCCTGACACGTATCCCCAGCCCGGCGCGGACAGTAGGGTTCGGCGCATGGCAGCTGATTCAGGGGGCGGCGCCCGCACTCCCAGTGTTCTGGTCGGGCCGATCGATCTTGCCGCGCGGGTGGACGAGGCGCTTGCCGTGCAGGCCGTCGCCTTCGGTCTCGGTCACGACGAGGTCCAGGTACGTCGCCATATCGTCCTCAGACACCTCGAGCACCCCTGCGCCCGCGCCCTCGGCGCCACCACCGCGACCGGCCGCCTCGTCGGGTTCGTCTACGGCATGCCCAACGAACGCGGCCACTGGTGGTCCACCGTCGTCGAACCCTATCTGCGGGCCACCGGCTCCGAGGACTGGCTCGACGACTCCTTCGTGATCACCGAACTGCATGTCCATCCGGAGTTCCAGAACCGGGGCATCGGCCGCACCTTGATCACCACCATCACGGACGCCGTCGATCAGCCGCGCTCCATCCTCTCCGCCATCGACACGGAGAGCCCGGCACGTGGTCTGTATCGCACCCTCGGCTACCGGGACCTGGCCCGGCAGGTGCTGTTTCCCAGCGCTCCCAAGCCGTACGCGGTGATGGGAGCGCCTCTTCCGCTGCGCCGCCGGGACCGGGGCTGAACCAATCGATTTCCGCCCGCCCCCGCCACCCGGCTAACCTCCTGCACATCACCCTTCCGAGCAGGAGTTCATCATGGCCCAGGTCCAGCGCATGTCCCGATTGATGATCAAGACACTGCGCGACGACCCGGCGGACGCCGAGACGCTCAACCACAAGCTGCTCGTCCGGGCCGGTTACGTACGCCGCACCGCGGCAGGCATCTGGACCTGGCTGCCCCTGGGCAAGAAGGTCCTGGAGAACATCACCCGCGTCGTGCGGGAGGAGATGGACGCCATCGGCGGCCAGGAAGTCCTGCTGCCCGCGCTGCTGCCCAAGGAGTCGTACGACGCGAGCGGCCGCTACGACGAGTACGGCGACCTGCTGTTCCGGCTCAAGGACCGCAAGGGCGCCGAGTACCTCCTCGGCCCCACCCACGAAGAGATCTTCACCCAGGTCGTCAAGGATCAGATCACGTCCTACAAGGACCTGCCCGTGATCCTGTACCAGATCCAGACCAAGTACCGCGACGAGGCCCGCCCCCGCGCCGGTGTGCTGCGTGGCCGCGAGTTCCAGATGAAGGACTCCTACTCCTTCGACACCACCGACGAGGGTCTCATCGAGGCCTACCAGCTGCACCGCGCCGCCTACATCCGCATCTTCGAGCGGCTCGGTCTCGACCACCGCATCGTCTCCGCGGTCTCCGGTGCGATGGGCGGCTCGGCGTCCGAGGAGTTCCTGGCACCCGCCCCGGCCGGTGAGGACACCTTCGTCGACTGCCCCGCCTGCGACTACGCGGCCAACACGGAGGCCGTGACCTTCAAGGCCACCCCCGCGGACGGCTCGGCACACGGCCCCGTCGAGGAGCTGGACACCCCCGACACCCCGACCATCGAGACGCTCGCGGCGCACCTCGGTGTCCCGGCCTCCGCGACCCTGAAGAACCTCCTGGTCAAGGTCGACGGCGAGATCGTCGCCGTGGGCGTGCCCGGCGACCGTGAGGTCGACCTCGGCAAGCTCGGCGAGCACCTCGCCCCCGCCGTGGTCGAGCTGGTCACCGCAGAGGACTTCGAAGGCCGTCCCGACCTGGTACGTGGCTACGTCGGCCCGCAGGGTCTGGAGAAGGTCCGCTACATCGCCGACCCGCGCATCGCCCCCGGCACCGCCTGGATCACCGGCGCCAACAAGCCCGGCACCCACGCGAAGAACGTCGTCTGCGGCCGCGACTTCGAGGTCGACGACTACCTCGACGTCGTCGTGGTCGAGGCGGGCGACCCGTGCCCCAGGTGCGGCACCGGCCTCAAGCTGGACCGTGCCATCGAGATCGGCCACATCTTCCAGCTGGGTCGCAAGTTCGCGGACGCGTTCCAGCTCGATGTGCTCGGCCAGAACGGCAAGCCGGTGCGGGTCACCATGGGCTCGTACGGCATCGGCGTCTCCCGCGCCGTTGCCGCTCTCGCCGAGCAGACCGCCGACGAGCAGGGTCTCTGCTGGCCCCGCGAGATCGCCCCGGCCGATGTCCATCTCGTCGCCGCGGGCAAGGCGCTCCAGACCGAGCTGGCCCTCGACGTCGCCGAGAAGCTCGGCGCCGCGGGCGTGCGGGTCCTGGTCGACGACCGTGCGGGCGTCTCGCCCGGTGTGAAGTTCACCGACGCCGAGCTGATCGGTGTCCCGAAGATCCTGGTCGCGGGCCGCCGCTCGGCCGAGGGCGTCCTGGAGCTCAAGGACCGCCGTACGGGCGAGCGCGAGGAACTCACGGTCGACGAGGCGATCGCTCGTCTCGTCGCCCAGGGCTGACACCCGGAATTGCCGAAGGCCCCCGTGCTGTCCGACAGCACGGGGGCCTTCGGCAATTCTGCGAGGGCGGGGCCGGCGCCTACAGCCAGCCCGCGAACTCCAGCGACAGTTCGCCTTCCTGATGACGGCCGACGGTCAGCGCGCGGGTGCCCGACTCCACCGCACGGAACAACGTCCAGCCGTGGAGCCGTTCCCGGTCCACGTCCAGTGAATCCGCGAGCTTGTTGATCCGGCGACGGGCCGTCACGGGGCCGCCCGGGGAGGCGATGAGGTCCTCCACCCGGTCCCGTACCAGCCGCGCCAGGTCGTAGGCACGCTCGCCGACCAGCGGCTCGGGGCCGACCGTCAGCCAGGGCGCCCGTTCCCCCGCCAGCACCTTGCTCTGGCGGAAATTGCCGTGCAGCAGCAGGACTTCGGGGGAGTGGGCGACGAGCTCCTCCCGCGCGGCCAGGGCCGCGGAGACCAGAGGTTCGAGCGCCGGGTCGGCCGCGGCGGCGGCCCGCATCGGGTCCGTGCACCGGCCGGTCCGCTCGGCGACCGTCTCGAAGGAGTGCCCGTTGGGCGGCTCGACCCACAGTCGTCGTACCGTACCCGCCGCCTCCAGGAGTGCCTTCGCCTCCGGCAACGAGCGCAGCGACACCTCGGGATGCAGCCGTTCCAGCAGCAGTGCGTCGCCGCCGGAGCCGAGAAGCCGGACCGCTCCCCAGCCGTTCCAGTGCGCCAGCGCCGCCTGCTCCAGGTCGGGCGCCGCCCCGGCCGGAGCGATCTTGAGCACGGCCGGGGTGCCGTCGGCGCGGCGCACCAGCAGAACGAGGCTGCTGCGCCCACCGGGGGCAGCCACACGCTCGAGAGCCAGCTCCGGCCCGTTGGCGGACAGCGACTCGTTGATCAGCTCGGGGAGCCGCGCCAGCCAGTCGGCGGCGGCCCTCTCCCCGTGCACTTCGCCGAGCGCTCGCACCAGACGCTGCGGCGGTTCGAAACCCATACGTGCTGTGTTCCCTTTCAGAGCCTTCATGAGTGCGTCGGACCGGTCCCGGTCTTCGCATCGGTCACGTCCGTCGGACCGGTCGCGGGCTTCGTGTCAGCCCTGCAGGCCCGCCCGCTCAGGCGGTGCCGTCGGCGGACCGCTCGGTGAGTCCGGGAAAGGTTACGCCGCTGCCCCGCCAGCGGACCGCACGCACCGCGGCCTCCCGCAGTGCGTCTGCGGCCTCTCGCCTGAGCGGCCCCCCGGCAGCCCGTACGAGGTCGGAGTAGACGCCCGCGATCCGGTCCTCCAGCACGGCGGCGAGCTTCACCGCTGCTGCCGAATCCGGCACTGCGAACGGCAGAGCGTACGCGGACTCCGCCGCCACCGGCTCACCGCCCAGGTCACGCACGGTCCGCAGCAGTGCGTCGCGCCGGGCCCGGTGTTGGTGGTAGGCGGCCGTCGCCTCCGCCCGGCGGCCGTCGGCGACCCGGCCGCCGACGACCCCGTACCCGTACACCGCCGCATGCTCGGCGGCGAGCGATGCTTGCGCCGCCTGCAGCGTCTGCGCACTCATGACGAGGTCTCCTTGGCCAGTTCGGTCAACAGATAGGCGTGGGCTGCGCCGGCGGCCGCGATCGACGCGAGCAGCCGGGCCAGCTCGGGTGGCGCTGTGAGGAGCATCGCCGTGTGGGTGTCAGCGGTGCGGCGTTCCGCCGCGGCCAGTTCCTTGACGGCGGTCCTGGCGTCGGCGGCGGGAGAACCCGAAACGGTGGGCGAACCCGAGGGGGCGGGTGAACCCGAAACGGCCGGTGCCCGGTCCGCGCCGCGCATCGCAGTAGTGCCCGCGGTTTCGCCGGCACCCGGCCGCGCCGTCCCGTCCGCCCCGGGCGACAGTGCCTCCGTATGGGCCCGCACGGCATCACGCAGCGGTACGAGCCCGGCCGCGGTCGCCGGATGGGCCGTGACGACCTGCTCGTACTGGGCGAGCAGGGTGCCGCTCGTACGCGCGGCCCTCAATCGCAGCGCGCTCTCCGCCTTCGCCGCCGCTTCCCGCGCACCGGCCGGCGCAGAACCCTTTCGGCCCTCGCCGCTGTCGCCGTCACCGCAGCCGGCCAGCGCCGCCCCCAGGGCGATCGCCCCCGTTACGGTGAGCGCACCCCTGCGCGTCGTCCCCGTGCGCCGCACCTGTTCTCCTTCGGGCGTTGATCTGTCCTGACTGGATCTGTCCTGAAGTGATCACCGCAGGCGAGCGTACCCGCGGCCGACCGGTCGGCGGACGGCAACACCCCTCGGGACCGGATACCCTTTGACCTGACACGCGACGAACCACACAACAGCACACGCGGCCGAGGAGTCACCCGGATGAGCACCACCCAGAGCGAGAGGCTGCGCGGGCTGCTCGAACCGCTCGTCAGCGCCAAGCAGCTGGATCTTGAAGAGATCGAGGTGTCCCGGGCCGGCCGCCGACGTGTGCTGCGCATCGTCGTGGATTCCGACGAGGGCGTGGAGCTCGACGCCTGTGCGGAGCTGAGCCGCGCGATCTCCGAGAAGCTCGACGAGACCGACGCGATGGGCGAGGACGAGTACGTCCTCGAAGTGAGCTCTCCCGGTGCCGACCGTCCGCTGACGGAGCACCGCCACTACGTACGCGCCACCGGCCGCCTGGCCAAGCTGCAGCTGCATGAGGGCGGCGAGCTGGTCGCCCGCATCATCGCCGTCGACGACGAGGGGCTCGACCTCGAAGTGCCGGGCGTCAAGGGTCGCAAGCCCACGTCCCGCCGGGTCTCCTTCGACGGGATCGCCAAGGCGCGCGTGGAGATCGAATTCAACCGCAAGGACAAGAAGGAAGAGGAGGCGTAGCCGTGGACATCGATGTGAAGCTCTTGAGGGGCTTGGCACAGGACAAGGAGATCCCCTTCGACGTGCTCGTCGAGGCGATCGAGTCGGCCCTCCTCATCGCCTACCACCGCACCGACGGGAGCTACCGCCGTGCGCGCGTGGAGCTCAACGAGCGCGGCCATGTGACGGTGTGGGCGAAGGAGGACCCGGCCGACCTCGAAGAGGGCCAGGAGCCGAAGGAGTTCGACGACACCCCGTCCGGCTTCGGCCGGATCGCCGCGACCACCGCCAAGCAGGTCATCCTGCAGAGGCTGCGCGACGCCGAGGACGACAGGACGTTCGGCGAGTACGCGGGCCACGAGGGCGATGTCGTCACCGGTGTCGTCCAGCAGGGCAAGGACCCGAAGAACGTCCTGGTCGACATCGGCAAGCTCGAAGCGATCCTGCCGGTGCAGGAGCAGGTGCCGGGCGAGGACTACACCCACGGGCTGCGGCTGCGTACGTATGTCGTGCGCGTCGCCAAGGGCGTCCGCGGTCCGTCCGTGACCCTCTCCCGGACGCACCCCAATCTGGTCAAGAAGCTCTTCGCGCTGGAGGTCCCGGAGATCGCCGACGGTTCCGTCGAGATCTGCGCGATCGCTCGCGAAGCCGGCCACCGCACCAAGATCGCGGTCCGTTCGACCCGCTCGGGTCTGAACGCCAAGGGTGCCTGCATCGGCCCGATGGGCGGACGCGTACGTAACGTCATGGCCGAGCTGCACGGCGAGAAGATCGACATCGTGGACTGGTCGGACGACCCGGCCGAGATGGTTGCCAACGCGCTGTCGCCCGCCCGGGTGAGCAAGGTCGAGGTCGTGGACCTCGGAGCGCGGTCCGCCCGGGTCACGGTCCCCGACTACCAGCTCTCGCTCGCCATCGGCAAGGAGGGGCAGAACGCCCGCCTCGCCGCCCGCCTCACCGGCTGGCGCATCGACATCCGCCCGGACACCGAGACCGACGCCGAGCGGGACATCGCCGACCGTGAGCGGGCCGAGCGGGCCCGGGACCGGTCCGAGCGGGGCTGAACCGGTACGGGACCGGCGCCCGTCCGGACGATGGACCGAAACGGTCCGGAGACCGGTCGGGCCCGGGTCCGGAGTACGGGACCGATGCGGTCCCGGGGAATAAATCCACGCGGCATGCCGCTGAGATCACGACAACATCCGTTCGATTTTTGCCCCAAAGGGGTGAGGTCGGTGCGGGGAGGTAGACTTAATCGTGTCTGGCCGGACGCACGCCCGCGCTTGCCCTGAGCGAACCTGTGTGGGATGCCGGGAGCGAGCGGCCAAGAGCGAGCTGTTGCGCATCGTGGTGGATGAGGACGCATGCGTCCCCGATCCTCGCGGTACGCTGCCCGGCCGGGGTGCATATGTGCACCCCGTCACTGTCTGTCTCGATCTGGCGGTTCGTCGTCGGGCATTCCCCCGGGCCTTCAAGGCCAAGGGGCCGTTCGATTCCGCGGCACTGCAGCGGTATGTCGAGCGGGTGACACCGTAAGAAACTAGAACGGCACGGGACCCCGTGCGGTCAGGTACCTCGCGAGTTGGAAGTAGGTCGAGATTGCGATGAGCACTCGATGAGTACGCGATGAGTACGCCCATGAAGTAGCGACGGTCCGGCGGTAACCCGGACCTAAAAGGAGCGAAGTGGCTAAGGTCCGGGTATACGAACTCGCCAAGGAGTTCGGCGTCGAGAGCAAGGTCGTCATGGCCAAGCTCCAAGAACTCGGTGAATTCGTCCGTTCGGCGTCCTCGACGATCGAGGCGCCGGTTGTACGCAAGTTGACTGACGCACTGCAGGGGCCCGGCGGCAACGCCGGCAAGTCCGCTGCCAAGCCTGGCGCGCCCCGCAAGGCCGCGCCCGTAAAGCCCGCAGCGCCCTCCCCGGCCGCTGCGGCACGTCCCGCTGCCCCGAAGCCCGGTGCCCCGGCCCCCAAGCCGGCCGCAGCCGAGGCCCCCGGCAGCGCCCCTTCCGCTGCCGCGCCTTCCGCGCCGTCGGCGGGCCCGCGTCCGGGTCCCAAGCCCGCGCCGAAGCCCGCTCCGGTCACCCCGGTGCCCGCGGCAGAGTTCTCCGCTCCGGCCCCGGCCCAGCTTAGCCGCGCCGCAGCAGGCCCCGCGTCCCGCGGGTGCCACCCCGGTCCTCGCCCCGCCCGTCCGGCCCCGGCCGGCGGTCAGCGTGACGGCGGCCGTGGTGGCGAGCGCGACGGTGGCCGTGGTGGCGACCGTCCGGCCCGTCCCGCAGGCCAGGGCGCCCCGCGTCCCGGCGGCGCCCGTCCGGCCGGTCCCCGTCCGGGCAACAACCCCTTCACCTCCGGTGGCTCGACGGGCATGGCCCGTCCGCAGGCACCCCGTCCCGGTGGCGCCCCGCGTCCCGGTGGCGGCCAGGAGCGTCCCGGCGCCCCGCGTCCGCAGGGCGGCCCCGGTGGCGCCCCGCGCCCGCAGGGTCAGGGCGGTGCCCGTCCGACTCCGGGCGGCATGCCTCGTCCGCAGGCTCCGCGTCCGGGCGGTGCGCCCGGTGGTAACCGTCCGAACCCGGGCATGATGCCGCAGCGTCCCGCTGCCGGCCCGCGTCCCGGTGGTGGCCCCGGCGGTGGCCGTGGTCCCGGTGGCGGCGCAGGCCGTCCCGGCGGCGGTGCAGGTCGTCCCGGCGGCGGCTTCGCCGGTCGTCCGGCCGGTCCCGGTGGCGGTGGCGGCGGTTTCGCCGGTCGTCCCGGTGGCGGTGGTGGCGGTGGCGGCGCAGGCCGTCCCGGTGGTGGTGGCGGCGGCTTCGGCGGTCGTCCCGGCTTCGGTGGACGTCCCGGCGGCCCCGGTGGCCGTGGTGGCACACAGGGTGCGTTCGGCCGTCCCGGCGGTCCGGCGCGTCGTGGTCGCAAGTCGAAGCGGCAGAGGCGCCAGGAATACGAGGCCATGCAGGCCCCGTCGGTGGGCGGCGTCATGCTGCCCCGCGGCAACGGGCAGGCTGTCCGTCTGTCGCGCGGTGCCTCCCTCACCGACTTCGCGGAGAAGATCAACGCCAACCCGGCGTCGCTCGTCGCCGTGATGATGAACCTCGGCGAGATGGTCACCGCCACGCAGTCGGTCTCGGACGAGACGCTGAAGCTGCTGGCCGAGGAGATGAACTACGTCCTCGAGATCGTCAGCCCCGAGGAGGAGGACCGCGAGCTGCTCGAGTCCTTCGACATCGAGTTCGGCGAGGACGAGGGTGGCGAAGAGGCTCTGGTCTCGCGTCCGCCGGTCGTGACCGTCATGGGCCACGTCGACCACGGTAAGACCCGACTGCTGGACGCGATCCGCAAGACGAACGTCGTTGCGGGCGAGGCCGGCGGCATCACGCAGCACATCGGTGCGTACCAGGTCTCCTCCGAGGTCAACGGTGAGGACCGCAGGATCACCTTCATCGACACCCCGGGTCACGAGGCGTTCACCGCCATGCGTGCCCGTGGTGCGAAGTCCACCGACATCGCGATCCTCGTGGTGGCGGCGAACGACGGTGTGATGCCCCAGACGATCGAGGCGCTGAACCACGCCAAGGCGGCCGACGTGCCGATCGTGGTCGCGGTCAACAAGATCGACGTCGAGGGTGCCGACCCGACCAAGGTGCGCGGTCAGCTCACCGAGTTCGGGCTGGTGGCCGAGGAGTACGGCGGCGACACGATGTTCGTCGACATCTCCGCCAAGCAGGGCCTGAACATCGAGGCTCTTCTGGAGGCCGTCGTCCTCACCGCCGATGCCTCGCTCGACCTGCGGGCCAACCCGGAGCAGGACGCGCAGGGTATTGCGATCGAGTCCCACCTCGACCGCGGCCGTGGTGCCGTTGCGACCGTCCTGGTCCAGCGAGGCACGCTGCGGGTCGGCGACACGATGGTGGTCGGCGACGCGTACGGCCGAGTCCGCGCGATGCTCGACGACAAGGGCGAGAACGTCGAGGAAGCGGGTCCGTCGACCCCCGTCCTCGTCCTCGGTCTCACCAATGTCCCGGGCGCCGGCGACAACTTCCTGGTCGTCGACGAGGACCGTACGGCCCGTCAGATCGCCGAGAAGCGTGCCGCCCGTGAGCGCAACGCCAACTTCGCCCGCAAGGGTGTCCGGTTCTCCCTGGAGAACCTCGACGAGGCGCTCAAGGCCGGTCTGGTCCAGGAACTCAACCTCATCATCAAGGGCGACGCGTCCGGTTCGGTGGAGGCTCTCGAGTCCTCGCTGCTCCAGCTCGACGTCGGTGACGAGGTCGACATCCGGGTCCTGCACCGCGGTGTGGGTGCGGTCACCGAGTCGGACATCGACCTGGCGACCGGCTCCGACGCCATCGTGATCGGCTTCAACGTGCGCGCCGCAGGGCGTGCGCAGCAGATGGCCGAGCGCGAAGGTGTGGACGTCCGGTACTACTCGGTCATCTACCAGGCGATCGAAGAGATCGAAGCGGCCCTCAAGGGCATGCTCAAGCCGGAGTACGAAGAGGTCGAGCTCGGTACGGCGGAGATCCGCGAGATCTTCCGCTCGTCCAAGCTGGGCAACATCGCCGGTGTGCTGGTCCGGTCCGGCGAGGTCAAGCGCAACACCAAGGCGCGCCTGCTGCGCGATGGCAAGGTCATCGCGGAGAACCTCAACATCTCCGGTCTGCGCCGCTTCAAGGACGACGTCACCGAGATCCGCGAAGGCTTCGAGGGCGGTATCAACCTCGGAAACTTCAACGACATCAAGATCGACGACGTCATCGCGACGTACGAGATGCGCGAGAAGCCGCGAGGCTGACCCGTACCTCAACAGTCGGGGCCGGTCGACGGGTCGTATTTCCGTCGATCGGCCCCGGCCGTTCCGTGTACGGTTCTTGTGTCCCTGCCAAGCGCTGGCAGGGCGCGAACCCGAACCGGCGGGACATCCGGACATCCATGTATGTGGGGACACTGTCCTTCGATCTGCTCCTCGGCGACGTACGGTCGTTGAAGGAGAAACGCTCCATCGTCCGTCCCATCGTCGCCGAGCTCCAGCGCAAGTACGCGGTGAGTGCGGCGGAGACGGGCGGACAGGATCTCCATCGCAGGGCCGAGATCGGTCTTGCCGTGGTCTCCGGGGACACCGGACACCTCACGGACGTACTGGACCGGTGCGAGCGGCTGGTGGCCGCCCGGCCCGAGGTGGAGCTGCTGTCGGTTCGACGGCGGCTGCACAGCGACGAAGACTGAACAACGTCAGAACTGTCAGACGTGAAATCGTCCGACGCGGAAGCGCAGGACGCCGGAAGCGTCGGACCGTAAGCAACCCCCAGAAGGAAGAGTGACGGACCGGTGAGCGACAACGCGCGGGCCCGAAAGCTGGCCGATCGCATCCAGGTCGTGGTCGCGGAGACCCTGGACCGGCGTATCAAGGATCCGCGGCTCGGATTCGTGACGATCACGGACGCCCGGGTCACCGGCGACCTGCGGGAGGCCACGGTCTTCTACACGGTCTACGGCGACGACGAGGAGCGGGCGGCCTCCGCCGCGGCGCTGGAGAGCGCCAAGGGCGTGCTCCGGTCCGAGGTCGGCCGGCAGACCGGGGTCCGGTTCACGCCGACCCTGGCCTTCGTCCCCGACGCACTGCCGGACAACGCACGCACCATCGAGGACCTCCTCGACAAGGCGCGGGCCAAGGACGCGCAGGTGCGCGAGGTGTCGACCGGTGCGAAGTACGCGGGCGACGCGGACCCGTACCGCAAGCCGGAGGACGCCGCCGACGAGTCCGACGAGAACGAGGGCTCAGCCTCCGAATGACACAGCAGAACAAGACGCCGGACGGCCTTGTCATCGTCGACAAGCCGTCCGGCTTCACTTCGCACGACGTCGTCGCCAAGATGCGCGGCATCGCCCGCACCCGCCGCGTCGGCCACGCCGGCACGCTGGACCCGATGGCAACGGGCGTTCTCGTGCTCGGCGTCGAGAAGGCCACCAAGCTGCTCGGTCACCTCGCGCTGACCGAGAAGGAGTACCTCGGCACGATCCGCCTCGGCCAGGACACCGTCACGGACGACGCGGAGGGCGAGATCACGTCGTCCACCGACGCGTCGGGCGTCACGCGGGAGGGCATCGACGCGGGTGTCGCCGCACTGACCGGCGCGATCATGCAGGTGCCGTCCAAGGTCAGCGCCATCAAGATCGACGGAAAGCGGTCGTACGCCCGGGTGCGCGGTGGCGAGGAGTTCGAGATCCCGGCCCGGCCGGTGACCATCTCGTCCTTCAACGTCTACGACGTCCGTGAGGCGGTCGCGGAGGACGGGACCCCGGTCGTCGACCTGGTCGTCTCCGTCGTCTGCTCCTCCGGTACGTACATCCGTGCCCTCGCCCGCGATCTCGGCGCCGGGCTCGGCGTCGGCGGGCATCTGACCGCGCTGCGGCGCACCCGCGTCGGTCCGTACGGTCTCGATGCGGCGCGGACGCTCGATCAGCATCAGGAGAAGCTGACCGTGATGCCGGTCGCGGAGGCCGCCGCCGCGGCGTTCCCGCGCTGGGACGTGGACGAGAAGCGGGCCAAGCTGCTGCTGAACGGCGTGCGGCTGGACATGCCCTCGTACCCGCCGGGGCCGGTCGCGGTCTTCGGGCCCGACGGGACCTTCCTGGTGCTCGTCGAGGAACAGAAGGGCAAGGCCAGGAGCCTTGCCGTCTTCGCCTGACGGGACGGGTTCTGCCGGTCGCTGATCCGGATCCCCATCGTGGAGCGGGCAGCCCCCCGCCCGCTCCACGATCCCCCCTCTGGTGTCTGTCCACCGGAACCCACTGATTCACCTGAATGGGCAGGCGCTCGGAGTGATTCAGGGTGCACTCGGGGGCGCTTTTGCTCCGAGCGCTTCCCGCGCCGATCATCGCCGACCTAACGTCGGACCATGGGAAGCGGGGACCGGTCGACGCTGGTACGTATCTGCGATCCGGCCGGCCGACTGCGGGGCACAGGGTTCGTCGCGGACGACCGCGGCACGGTCGTGACCAGTCATGAAGCGGTCGACGGACTTGCCCGGCTTGTCCTGTACGGAACAGGTGACCGGAGCCGCTCCGTCGGGGCCGAGGCGATCACCGCGCTCCCGGAGCTGGACCTCGCGCTCGTGCGCACCGGGGGGCTCGACGTGCTCGGCGTGGAGCCGCTGCCGATCGTCCAGCGGGACCGGATCGAGCCGGGTACGTACGTACGCATCGCCGCCCATGGGTGGCGGGAGGCGCGGGTGCTGGGCGCGGTGCCCGTGACGTACGGCGCGGTCGGCCGTTCCCACCGGGCCGGCGCCGCCCTGGAGCTGGCGCTCGGCACGGACGGCAGCGACGCCCTGCGGCTGCGCGGCGCGGCGATCGGCGGGCCCGTGCTCGATCCGCAGACCGGCGCTGTCATCGCGGTGCTCGGCACCGCCCTGCGCGCCGCACACGCTGCCGCCGGGTTCGCGGTGCCGCTCACGGGCGGGGAAGCCGAAGGGCCGCTGGGCGCGCTGCTGCGGCGCAACGCGACAAGCGTCCCCGGGTACGGGCGTGACCTCAACCTTGCGGGAGCCCTGCAGCTCACCGCGATGTCGATCGGTTCGGCAGGAGGCCCCAGCGCCTGGCCCGACCCCGTCGAACGCCCGGACACCACTGCGGAGTTGACGGCGTTCATGGCCGCCGGGGAACGTTCCGAGGTCGTCCTCGGCCTCGTGGGAGTGCCGGGTACCGGCCGCACCACCGAACTCGCCGCGCTCGCCGCCCGCCGCGCCCCCGGCTCCGACCCCGCCCTCACCGTCTGGCTGCGTGGCGCGGACCTGCTGGCCGACGACACCTCGGTGGCCGACGCGATCACCCGTACGCTCGGCCAGGCCGGTCGGATCGTCACCGCAGCCGGGGCCGGGGGCGACATGGCGACGGCCACTCCCGAGCGGGTGGCACGGCTCGCCGCGGACTCGGGAACCCCGCTGCTCGTCCTGCTGGACGGCCCCGAGGAAATGCCGCCCCTCCTCGCCCACCGGCTGGACCGGTGGACCGCCGGAACGGTCGGATGGCTGCGGGACAACGAGGTGCGCCTCGTGGTCGCCTGCCGGCCCGAGCACTGGGAGACCGCCGGTGCGTTCTGCCCGCCCGACGCGCTGCACCGCCCCGCCGGCCCGGCCCGCGGACTTCCGTCCGCCGTGCGCCTGGGCGATCTCACCGCGAGCCAGGCCGAACAGGCCAGGGGGCGTTACGCCCTCCCGTCCGATGCCCTCGCCCTCGGGCACGACCGGCACCCGCTCACCCTGCGGCTGCTCGCCGAGGTACGCAAGGCGCTCCCCGCGGACGTGCCCGGGCAGCCGGACTCGGAGGACGTCTTCGGCGCCCATCTGGACCTGATGTGCCTGCGCATCGCGGTCCGCATCGCCGCGGCGTCCCGCCCGGCCCTCAGGGGCACGGCGGTGCGCCGGCTGGCCGCGCAGGTTGCCGGACAGGTCCACGAGGCCGCACGGCGCTGTCTGGGACCGGGACAGGGGGAACTGGACCGGGCGGCGTTCGAGGAGGTCTTCCCCTGGCGCACGGGCTGGGCCCCGGCGGTCCTCGCCGAGGGGCTGCTCGTCCCGGCGGGTGCGGGCTACCGCTTCGCCCACGAGGAGCTGGGGGACTGGGTGCAGGGCACGCATCTGGACCTGGACGCGGCACTCCGGGCCCTGGTCCACCGTTGGCACGCGGACGAGCCGGGTCAGCAGGTGAGGGCGGCGCAGGAGCGTGTCCCGGCACCCCGGAGCCCGCAGCCGGGCAGTCGACGGGCACTGCCCGGCGCGGAGCCGACAGCGCCGGCCCAGTCGCGAGAGCCCCGCACCCTCCCTGTACCGCGCCATCGGATCGGCCCGGTGATCCAGGCGCTCCTGCTCCTGGGCCGCCGTCAGGGCTCCGCCGTGCTCGCCCACCCGCTGGCCGATCTGATCGAGGCGATGGACCGGCTGTCGACACGGACGGACGGGGGAGCCGGGGACCGGGCACCGGCCGACGGCGCCGAGAGGACCGGGCCGCTGCGCGATGCCTCCTGGTGGGCCGCCCACCTGCTCGCGGAGACGCTGCTCCGGGTGCCCGACGCCAGGCCGTACCTCGGGGTGGCCCGGCTGCTCACGGGGCGCATCGTCCGACGCGCCGGTGCGCTCGGGGCGTACGGCGAGTTCAGCCCGTGGTTCTGGCGGCGGCTGCGGCTGCCCGAGGCGGACCGGATCGATCTGCTGAGGCGGCTCGTGCCCGCGGACGGTACGCCGCGCGGGGACGGGGGCCGCGACGGTGACGACGACGCCCGTGACGGCGGCGGCAACGGGGAGGAGCGGTTTCTGGACGTGGTGGCCCGGCGGCTCGTCGCCCGGCCCCGGACCGTGCAGCCGCTGCTCTGTCTCTGGTTCACCGATGAGCGCCCGCTGTCCGCCGAGGACGGTGCGGCGACGCGGCCGACCGTGGCCGCCGCCGCGCAGGCGTTGCTGTACGCCCGCCGTGACCTCGCCGTCGACGATCTGACCGACGCGCTCGTCGCGACCGTGCATCCCCGCGCCGACGAGTTGCTCGCCACGCTCGCCGAGGACGAGCCGGCCGTGCTCTGCCGGGCCGTCGATCGCTGGGCGCGCGACGACGTCCGGCGGGCCCGGCGCGTCGCTGCCGCCTCGTACGGACTCGTCACCGCACCGCACGCCACCCGCGACACCGACCGTGAGCTCCTGCGCCGCTCCGCGCTCTCCCTGCTGGCCCGCCCCGGCGACGGCGATCTGCACGGGGCCGCGCTCGTCCTCCTGGTCCGTGATCCGCACACCAGGAACCGCTATCTGCCCCAGGCCCTGCGGGTCTTCGTGCGGGGCGATCCCTATCTGTCCGCGGCAGCGCTCGCCGTCGCCCTGCCGACGCATCCCGAGCCGGTGATCGGCGCGTTCCGGGACCGGCTCACCCGGCCCGGGGACGGTGCGGGTGAGGCGCTGCGCTCCCTCGCCGGGATCGACGCCCCGGCGCTGGCCCTGCACGCGGCAGGGCTGGTGCGGGCGTACGCCGACAACCATCCGGACGGCGGCGCGCACGTGGCCGCGTACCTCGACCGCAGGCTGGAGCACGGGCCCGCCGCCCGTGCGCTGCTGCTGCCCTTGGTGACCGGCCTGCTGCGGGACCGGCCCGCTTCCGCGCCCGTGCGCGGTGCGCTCGCCCGGGTGCTCGCCGTACCGGGGACGCCCGCCTCCGGGGCAGTGCGGGCCGAGCTGCTGGAAGTCCTGCTGGAGTTCGAGCAGGGCGCCCACCGGGACCCGGTCGTCCTCGACGCGCTGCTCTGCGCGGCGGCCCACGGATCCGACCGGCGTGCGCCGGTCCGTACCCGGGCGCTCGTCCACCGCACCGGGATGCTGCTGGTTCGCACCCCTGAGGGCGCCGCCCGTTTCGACCGCCGGTTGGTCGAATTGGCCCGGGACGTGCCCGGATTTGCGGAACTGGTCACCGGGTGGCTGGCCGATGCCCCGCAGGAGTGGGCGGCGGTCATCGGCCCCGGTGCGCGGCGGACCGTGGAGGCGGTGTCCACCGCGATGCCGATGCCGATGCAGGCCGCGGGTCGTGGGCATGGCAGTCTTAGACCTGCATAAGAGATACACCCACGTACACAGGTTCGGGCGAGGAGCGGTCAGAGTGCAGCGCTGGCGTGGCTTGGAGGACATCCCCCAGGACTGGGGACGCAGCGTCGTCACCATCGGCTCCTACGACGGGGTGCACCGCGGGCACCAGCTGATCATCGGCAGAGCCGTCGACCGGGCGCGCGAGCTCGGCGTGCCGTCGGTCGTCGTGACCTTCGACCCGCACCCCAGCGAGGTCGTACGGCCCGGCAGCCACCCGCCGCTGCTCGCCCCGCACCACCGGCGCGCGGAGCTGATGGCCGAGCTGGGCGTGGACGCGCAGCTGATCCTGCCGTTCACCACCGAGTTCTCGAAGCTGGCGCCCGCCGACTTCATCGTGAAGGTGCTGGTCGACAAGTTGCATGCGCAGCTCGTGATCGAGGGCCCCAACTTCCGGTTCGGTCACAGGGCCGCGGGGAACGTGCAGCTGCTCACCGAGTTCGGTGCGACGTACGACTACGGCGTCGAGGTCATCGATCTGGTTCTGAGCGGCGAGGCGGGCGGCGGCGATCCGTTCTCCTCCACCCTCACCCGCAGGCTCGTTGCCGAGGGCGATGTGGCGGGCGCAGCCGAGGTCCTGGGCCGCCCGCACCGGGTCGAGGGCATCGTCGTCCGCGGCGCGCAGCGTGGCCGCGCACTGGGCTTCCCGACGGCGAACGTGGAGACCCTGCCGCACACCGCGATCCCTGCCGACGGCGTGTACGCGGGCTGGCTGAACGTGGACGACGAGGCGATGCCCGCCGCGATCTCGGTCGGCACCAACCCGCAGTTCGACGGTACGGAGCGGACGGTCGAGGCGTACGCGATCGACCGCGTCGGCCTTGATCTGTACGGGCTCCATGTGTCCGTCGACTTCCTCGCCTACGTCCGCGGGATGCAGAAGTTCGACTCGATAGACGACCTGCTGGTGGCGATGGCCGCCGATGTGAAGCGGGCCGGCGAACTGATCGCGGCGTACGACCGCGGCTGACCTTCCTCGCGTACGCCTCCGGCCGGGACCGCGGGCAGCGGTCCCGGCCGGAGCCGTCCAGGGCGGGGCGGCGTTAAACTTCCACGCCCGCCATCGCGTGCGCCCAGTGGCATGCCACCTGCGTCTCCCCGCTGCCCGCGAGCACCGGAAGATCCTTCGTGCGGCAGGCATCCGCCACCCCCGCCCGCTCGGCCTCGCCGGAAGCGAGGACCTGGCAGCGGGCATGGAACCGGCAGCCGGACGGCACCTTGGTCGGGTCCGGCGGCTCGCCCGTGAGGATCACCGGATCGCCCTCGGCCTCCGGCAGCACGGACAGCAGTGCCCGGGTGTACGGATGCTGCGGAGCTGTGAGGATCTGCTCGACCTCGCCCGTCTCCACGATCCGGCCGAGATACATCACCGCGACCCGGTCGGCGATGTTCCACGCCAGCCCCAGGTCGTGCGTGACCACCAGTGCGGACAGTCCCAGTTCGTCCCTCAGCCGCAGCAGCAGGGCCAGGATCTCACCGCGCACCGAGGCGTCGAGCGAGGCCACGGGTTCGTCGGCAACGATGAGTTCCGGTTCCAGGACGAGGGCGCCCGCGATCACGACGCGCTGGCGCTGACCGCCCGACAGCTCGTGCGGATAGCGCAGGAAGAACCGCTCGGGAGGCCGCAGCCCCGCCCGTGACAGCGCCTCCGCGACCGCCGCCCGCTCATCACCCGCGTACCCGTGGATCCGCAGCCCCTCCGCGACCGCGTCGTACACCGTGTGCCGCGGGTTGAGCGAGCCGCTGGGGTCCTGCAGTACGAGCTGGACGCGCTTGCGGTACGCCTTCAGGGCACGGCCCGAGTAGGCGAGCGGCTTGCCGCCGAACGTGACCCGGCCGGACGTCGGAGGGACGAGCCCCAGCAGGGAACGCGCCAGCGTCGTCTTGCCACACCCGGACTCGCCGACCAGCGCGACGATCTCGCCCGGCCGGATGTCCAGGTCGACACCGTCCACCGCGCGCGCCGTCGCTGCTCCGCGCCGGCCGGGGAAGGCGACCTTCAGTTCCTCCGCGCTCAGCAGGGGAGTGGGGGTGGTCATGTTGTGCTCCTTGCTTCCTCGGCACCCTGGCGGGGCGCGGCGCCGGCCGCCCCCGGCTCCACCAGCACACAGGCGGCCCGCCGCAGGGCATCCGACTCCCGCAGCTCCTGGTCCTGCGTGGTGCAGGAGTCCAGCGCCACCGGACAGCGCGGATGGAACGTGCAGCCGGCGGGCAGGGCCGACGGGTCAGGCGGATCGCCGGGCAGCCCTCGGGGCGCGAACCGGGACGCCGGGTCCCCGATGCGCGGGAACGCGCCCGACAGTGCCTTGCTGTACGGATGGTGCGCGTCCTCGTAGACCTGGGACGCCGGGCCCTCCTCCACGACCCGGCCCGCGTACATCACCGCGAGCCGGTCACAGGTGTCCGAGAGCACGGCCAGGTCATGGCTGATCATGATCAGACCCAGGTCCTGTTCGGACACCAGCTGCTCGATCAGGCGCAGGATCTGGGCCTGGATCATCACATCGAGGGCGGTCGTCGGCTCGTCGGCGATGATCAGGCCCGGATCGCAGGCGAGCGCCATCGCGATCATCACGCGCTGTCGCTGCCCCCCGGAGAGCTCGTGCGGATAGGAGTCGGCGCGGGAGGCCGGCAGTCCCACCTGCTCCAGGAGTTCGCCGACCTTCTTCTTCGCCCCGGACGGGGTGGCCTTCCTGTGCAGCAGGATCGGCTCGGCGATCTGGTCCCCGATGCGGTGCACGGCGTTCAGCGAATGCATCGCGCCCTGGAACACGATCGAGGCACCTGCCCAGCGCACCGCCCTGACCTGGCCCCACTTCATGGTGAGGACGTCCTCGCCGTTCAGCAGGATCCGGCCGGAGACCTTCGTCCCGGCGGGCAGCAGCCGCAGCAGTGCCAGCGCCAGGGTGGACTTGCCGCAGCCCGACTCCCCGGCGATGCCGAGCTTCTGGCCCGCGTCGACGCTGAGGTTCACGCCGCGGACCGCGCGGGCACCGCCGGCGTACGTGACCGAGAGGTCGCGGACGTCCAGCAGGGGCGCTTTCTGTGTACTCGGTGTATTCAACGGGCCACCCCCAGTCTGGGGTTGAGGACGGACTCGATCGCGCGGCCGCACAGAGTGAACGACAGGGCCACCAGGGCGATGGCGACACCGGGCGGTGCCAGGTACCACCAGTCGCCCGCGCTCACCGCGCCCGCCTCACGTGCGTCCTGGAGCATGCCGCCCCAGGAGGTGATGGTCGGGTCGCCGAGGCCGAGGAAGGCGAGCGTGGCCTCGGTGAGGATTGCGCTCGAGATCACGAGCGTGGTCTGCGCGAGCACCAGCGGCATCACGTTCGGCAGCACATGCCGGGTCATGATGTGCCCGTGCCCGCCGCCCAGCGCGCGGGCGCGCTCGATGTACGGGCGTGACTCCACGGCGAGCGTCTGGGCACGGACGAGCCGGGCCGTGGTCGGCCAGGTGGTGACGCCGATCGCGATGATGATCGTCCAGATGGAGCGGTCCATCACGGTGGCGAGCGCGATCGCGAGAACCAGGGTCGGCATCACCAGGAACCAGTCGGTGACCCGCATCAGCACGGTCGAGTACCAGCCGTGGAAGTGGCCCGCGACGATACCGACGACCGTGCCGATCGCCACGCACAGGAACGCGGCGAGCAGTCCCACGGTGAGCGAGACGCGCGCACCCCACACCAGGAGTGCCAGGACGCTGCGTCCGAACTGGTCGGTACCGAGCGGGAATTCTCCGCTGGGCGATTCGAGGGCGCCGCCCGGTGCGGCGGTGACGCTCTGCGAGTCGGCGCCGGCCAGCGTGGGCGCGAACACGGCGATCAGCGCGATGAGGATGAGCCCGGCCAGCCCCCACAGGCCTCCCCGGTGCGTGCGGTACTCCCGCCAGAAGCGGGCCAGGGACTGGCGCTTACGGGCCCGGGCCAGGGCGCGCGGGTTCGTGGTCACGCCCGCTTCGTTCTGCACGGGCAATGGTTCGGTCGTCATCGGCCCACCCGGGGATCGAGCAGCGGATACAGCACGTCGGCGAGGGTGTTCGCCAGGATCACCGCAGTGGCGAAGACGAAGAACAGCCCTTGGACGAGGGGGAGGTCGGGAACGCTGAGCCCCTGGTAGAAGAGACCGCCGAGACCAGGCCAGGAGAACACCGTCTCGACCAGGATCTGGCCCGCCACGACATGCCCCAGGTTCACGAACATCAGTGTGAATGTCGGCAGCATCGCGTTCGGAACGGCGTGCTTGCGCCGTACGACATCGTCACGGAGCCCCTTTGCGCGAGCCGTCGTCAGATAGTCGCTGCCCATCTCGTCCAGGAGCGAGGAACGCATCACGAGGAGCGTCTGCGCATAGCCGACCGCGACCAGTGTGATCACCGGAAGCACCAGGTGATGGGCGACATCGATGACGTACGCGAAGCCGGTCTCCCCGCCCGACTCCAGGCCCCCCGTCGGGAACATGCCGGGGATCGGGCCGATGCCCACCGAGAAGACGATGATGAGCAGCAGACCGAGCCAGAACGACGGCACCGAGTAGAGCGTGAGCGCGAACGCGGTGTTGAAGCGATCGCTGCGGGAGCCGTTGCGCCAGGCCGTACGGGTGCCCAGCCAGATACCGAGCGCGGTGTAGAGGACGTACGCCGTGCCGGTGAGCAGCACCGTTGCCGGGAGCGCCTCGGTGATCTTGTCGATGACGGGGGCGTGGAACTGGAACGAGGTACCGAAGTCCCCGGTCAGCGCGTCACCCACATAACTCGTGAACTGCTTCCAGAGCGGCTGGTCGAGGCCGAACTGGTGTCTGAGCGACTCCAGCTGCTCCGCGGAGACGCGGCGGCCGCCGGTCATCTGCTTCACAGGGTCGCTGGGGATGAGCCGGAAGAGGAAGAAACTGGTGACCAGAACGGCGAACAGTGAGACAACCGCTCCCGCGATCTTGGCTGCCACGTACTGGAGATAGGCCTTGGTGTTGCGCGCCCGTGGGCCGCGGGCGGCCGACGGCCCGGCCGGAGCCGGGCCGTCGGTGTCCGCATCCGCGTTCTGCACGAGCGCCGGAGTGCTGTCAGCTGTCATGGGGAACTCTCGTTACTCGTGCTGCACTTGGAGGGACCGGCAGGGAGGGTGTCGCGACCCCGTGCTGCCGGTCCCTCTCATCCCGTTCGCGTGATTATTCGCGGTCCTCCGCCGTGGTGCGGCGGCGACGCGTGATGAGGAACCCGCCACCGGCGAGCACCACCACGGCGACGACGATGCCGATGACGACACCGGTGGAGTTGCCACCGTTGTCGCTGCCCGAACCGCTCTTGCCGTCGGCCGTCGGAACGGCCGACCACCAACTCCAGTACCCATCCTGGCCGTAGATGTTGCCGGCCGCCTCGGGCATGGTGGTGATGGACTTGATCTGGTCCGTCCGGTACGCCTCGACCGCGTTCGGGTACGCGATGATGTTCATGTACCCGGAGTCGTACAACCACGACTCCATCTGCTTGACGGTGTCCGCCCGCTTGGCCGGGTCGTACTCGGCGAGCTGCTTCTTGTACAGCTCGTCATACGTCTTGTCGCAGATGAAGTTGTCCGTGGCGGCGCTCTCCTTGGCCTTGGCGGGCAGGGCGGAGCAGGTGTGGATGCCGAGGACGAAGTCCGGGTCCGGGTTGACGGACCAGCCGTCGAACGCGAGGTCGTACTCACCGGCATACCAGGGCACGGAGACGTCGTCGAGACAGTCCACCTTCAGCCCGATGCCGAGCTTGCCCCACCACTCCTTGAGGTACTTGCCGATCGCCTTGTCGTTGGGGTCCGTGGCATGGCACAGGATGCGCAGGTCGAGCGGCTTGCCGTCCTTGCCGACACGCTGGTCGCCCTTGAGCTTGTAGCCCGCCTGGTCGAGCAGCTTGGCCGCCCGGGCCGGGTCGTACGCCAGCGTCTGGCTGTCGGACGGCTGCCAGAAGTAGTCCCCGTAGCGCGGCGGGATGTACCCCTGGCCCTCGACGGCGTGCCCCTGGAAGACCTTGTCGATGATGGTCTTGCGGTCGACCGAGAGGAAGAGCGCCTGGCGCACCTTCTGGTCGAGCAGGGCCTTGTTGCCGTTGCCGAACTTCTTGCCGTCCTTGGTCTGCGCGCCCGGGTTGGTCGCCAGTGCGAAGAAGCGGCGGCCCGGCCCCTCGTTGACCTTGATGTTCTTGTCGCCCTTGAGGGACGCGGCCTGGGCGGGCGTCAGCGCGGGGGCGCCCGCGACGAAGGACACCTCACCCTTGCGCAGCGCGGCGACCGCGGCGTCCTGGTCCTTGTACGTCTTGAAGACCAGCTCGTCGAACTTGGGCGCACCGCGCCAGAAGTTCTTGTTGGCCTTGAGCTTCACATACTGGTCGACCTTGTAGTCGGTCAGGATGAACGGCCCGTTCCCCACGATGGGGAACTTCGTGTCGTTGTTGAACTTCGAGAAGTCCCCGACCTTCTCCCAGACGTGCTTGGGAACGATCGGTACATCGAGCGCGGCCATGGTGGCCTGCGGTTCCTTGAGCTCGATGACCAGCTTGTCCGGGCTGGGTGCCGTCACCTTCTTGAAGTTGGCGACGAAGCTGCCGTTCGCCGTGGCGGCGCCCTCGTCGGTCATCATCTTGTTGAAGGTCCACGCCGCGTCCTCGGCTGTGGCCTGCTGTCCGTCCGACCACTTGGAGTTGGACCGAATGGTGTACGTCCAGGTCAACTTGTCCGCGGACGGCTCCCACTTGGTGGCGAGACCGGGGATCGTGTGGTTGTCCTTGGCGTCGTAGTTGGTGAGGAAGTCGTACATGAGCCGGTGGACGCTGGTGCTCATGAGCCGCTGAGCGAGGAACGGGCTCAGCGAGTCGACGCTCTGCGCCACCGCGACAGTCAGCGTCGTCTTGCCGTTGTCGGCGGCCTGTGCCTGCTGGGGCGCGGCGCCGAGGGGCATCCCCGGGACGATCGACCCCGCGGCCAGGGCAAGGGCCGCGGCACCGGTAGCCAGGAGGGTACGCAGACGTGAGCGTGGCTGAGCGGAGGGTGGTGGGACTCTTGTGACCATGGACGGGGACCTCGCGTCATGACTCGCACGGAGAAGGCGGGTTGATCTCTGGTTCGCCAGCTGGTGAAGCGAAGGTTTATCAGCGGTGGTCGAGCCGCGTCAACGGTGTGCCAAATGGCGTGTGGGCTGCAGGAATGCGCAGAGGGCCCGCACCGTGGGAACGGTGCGGGCCCTCATTGGTTCAGACCTCTGATGCCTTACTGCTGAGGCGCTGGCGGCAGCTGCGGAGGCTGCTGCTGCCAGCCGTTCTGCTGCCCGCCGGGACCCGGTTGCGGCGGGTAGGGCTGCTGGGTCTGCCGGCCGTCGTAAGGCTGCTGGGGCGGATACGGCTGTCCCGGACCCTGGGGCTGTTGAGGCTGCTGGGGCGGATACGGCTGCCCCGGTTGCT
The DNA here is from genome assembly GCF_026339735.1 of Streptomyces sp. NBC_01669. Classification (GTDB taxonomy): domain Bacteria; phylum Actinomycetota; class Actinomycetes; order Streptomycetales; family Streptomycetaceae; genus Streptomyces; species Streptomyces yanii. The sequence goes on along the minus strand of NZ_JAPEQG010000001.1, from coordinate 2,764,011 downwards.
GCGGCGCGTACTGCTGCTGACCGGGCATCTGGTGTCCGGGCATCGGCGGGGCGTACTGCGGCGGCGGGTTGCTGCCGTCCGAGGTCCACAGCCCCTGCTGCTGCTGGGCGCGCGCGAAGTCCTCGGCCACCATCGCGGAGAGGTTGAAGTACGCCTCACGCGTCTTCGGACGCATCATGTCGAGATCGACCTCGGCACCGGCCGACAGATGCTCGTCGAACGGGACGACGACCACGCCCCGGCAGCGCGTCTCGAAGTGTTGCACGATGTCATCGACCTTGATCATCTTGCCGGTCTCGCGGACCCCGGAGATGACGGTGATGGACCGCTGCACCAGATCCGCGTACCCGTGCGCCGAGAGCCAGTCCAGTGTGGTGGAGGCGCTGGACGCACCGTCGACCGACGGGGTCGAGATGATGATCAACTGATCGGCGAGGTCCAACACCCCACGCATCGCGCTGTAGAGCAGACCGGTGCCCGAGTCGGTGAGGATGATCGGGTACTGCCGGCCGAGGACGTCGATCGCGCGCCGGTAGTCCTCGTCGTTGAAGGTCGTCGAGACCGCCGGGTCCACGTCGTTGGCGATGATCTCCAGGCCGGACGGCGCCTGAGAGGTGAAGCGGCGGATGTCCATGTACGAGTTGAGGTACGGGATCGCCTGGACCAGGTCACGGATGGTCGCCCCGGTCTCGCGGCGCACTCGGCGGCCGAGCGTACCGGCATCCGGGTTGGCGTCGATGGCGAGGATCTTGTCCTGCCGCTCGGTGGCCAGCGTCGCGCCGAGCGCGGTGGTCGTCGTGGTCTTCCCGACACCGCCCTTGAGGCTGATGACCGCGATCCGGTAGCAGGACAGCACGGGTGTACGGATCAGGTCGAGCTTGCGCTGCCGCTCGATCTCTTCCTTCTTGCTGCCCAGCTTGAAGCGGGACGCAGCGGACGGTGCGCGGCTGCTCTTCGCCTTCTGCTTGCCCCGGACCAGACGGTCGGAGGAGAGCTCAACGGCCGCCGTGTAGCCGAGCGGAGCACCCGGTACGGACCGCTCGCGCTGGTCATGCGTGACCGCCGTCGGCCAGGCCGCCCCGGTCCGCGGATCCACGGGCGGTCCCTGCGGCGTCTGTTGCTGCGGCGGCAGCTGCTGGTGGTGGGAAGGGGGCTGCGGGGCGACCGGCGCGGGCAGGTGCGGAGCGCCCTGAACCGGCGGCTGGGGTGCCTGGGGCGGCTGGAGCGCTTGGTGGGGCTGGAGCGCCTGGGGCGGCTGCGGGAATCCGTAACCACCCTGTGCTGCTTCCTGCTGTGCGGGCCACTGCGGTGCCTGCGGTGTCTGGGGCGGCTGGGGGAATCCGTAACTGACCTGCTGCACAGGTGTTCCCTGAGCGGGCGGCTGCGGTGCGGGCAGCTGGGCGGGCTGCGGCGCCTGCGGCGCCTGCGGCGCCTGGGGCGCCTGGGGTGTCTGTGCAGCGTTCGGGAATCCGTAACCACCGGGCGCCTCGCTCGCCGGAGCGGGAGCCGGAGCCGTCGCGGGCCACTGCGGCGCCGGCTGGGGCGCGTTGGGCTGCGGAGTGGCGGGCTGGAAGGAGGGCGGCAGCGGCGGCAGGCCGCCTTGCGCGGGCGGCGCCGGGGCCCACGGCGTCGGGGCGGCGGGCGGCGTGGCGTCCTGAGGTGCCGGAGCCGGAGCGGCAGCCGCGGGCACGGAGTCGGCGGGTGCGTCGGACGGAGCGTCGGCGCCGTCATCCGGAGCGTCCTCGGCAACGGAGTCCGTACCGTTGTCGGCCTCCGCGTCCGAAGGCTGCGCGGCATCGGCCCGGCTGGGCTGCTCGGGCTGCTCGGACCGGACGGAATCCGACGGTACGGAATCGGCTCCGGCCGTCACACCCGTGTCCGTACCGACCGGGCCGTCGTCAGGGGCTTCGGAACCGGCACCGGAACCGACCCGCACCCCGTCCGCGGCCGCCAGCGCAGCCGCCTCCCGCTCCGCGATCTCGCGCTTCAGCGCGGCAGGTGAGAACCGCATGGTCGCGCCGCTCTCCACATCACCACCCCCGAAGGGATCCGGCGCGCCGTTCCCCGCGCCCTCCGCAGGGGTGGGCGAAGAAGCTGCGGCGGAAGCGACAGGAGGCGTCTGACCCATAGGCGCCACAGGCGGAGCGGGCGCAGGCGCGGGCGGCGCCGGGGTCCAGTCGGGTTCGAAGCCGCCCCCGGCCGGCAGCCCGGGCGCGGACACAGGCGCACCATGGGGCGGCGGAGGCGGCGCCAGGTGTGTTCCGGCCCCGCCCGACGAGTCCCCCGACGCGTTCTGCGTGTACCAGGCGGGCGGGGTGTAGTCGATGGTGAACTCACCCGTCATCTCGGCGGGCTCCGCGTCGGACGACTCGTCGACGGGCCTGTTCCAGCCCCCTCGGATTTCGTCCCGATCGCCGTTCACTTTGCCTCCTGGTGTGGTCGAGCACCCTTGTGCCGTGGTGGGTGGGGGCGGCCGTTCCCGTATTCCGAACCGCCCGGCTCTCCCCCTCGGGGCGCGCATTGCCTGCCCGCAGGTCTTCTGCCGCGCCCGGACCCACCCTAATCGTCATCGGGCCCGCTCCGGCAGGCCGTAGGGCACCGTAAGAGCTGTCCCGTGCATCACTCACTGCCCTCAAGTGAACCGAGTGCGGCGGATTGTGAACGGCGAAGCGGTCAAACTTGTACATCTACGTACGGAATTCCAAACGCCCCGTACGCTCAGTCCATCCGGCGCGCACTGCCCAGCAGGCCGCTCTCGGCATCGGTTGCCTGAGTCATCACGAACTGCCGGTCCCCCTTCCCGCACCAGAGGGTGACCCCGTCCGCCAGAGTCGACAGTGCCTGCGTCTCGGTCGCCGACAGGTGCACGATTCGCCCGATCTGCGCCGCTTCATCGGGAGACACTCGCTGAATCCCCACCAGGGACGACTTCTCGATCAGCCGGGGCGCCACGGGACTCAGATACGGAAGCAGCGTCAGCACCGACTGCCAGGGACCGGACACCACGCGCCCGCGCGGCGGCCGCATGCCGCAGTCCCGCACCACGACCACCGGGCTGCCGGCCGAGGCGCCCTGCGGCGGCACCCGCCCCACGTCGTGCAGCGAGATGCACGGCTGGCCGCCGCCGGCCGCCTGCGCGAGAGTCGCCCAGGCGTGGGCGCGGCCGGTCTCCACCACGATCCGGGCACCGGTCGCCGCCGCCCGCAGCGCCAGCACCTGTGCCGTCCACAGCCCGCCGATCAGCGTGACGTCGTACGGGGTCGGCCGGTTGAGGCCCAGCACGGCGGGCCGCCCTTCGGCGTCCACACCGATCACGGTGCCGTCGTCACCCACCGGAAGGGCCAGTGCTGCCAGTTGGTCGACGGAGACCGTGTGGCGCTCCCGTCGCGGTCCGATCAGTCCGAAGCCCAGCCGGGTGCGAGCACGGGTGGAGGATGACATCAGCGGGTACCCCCGAGCGGCAGTGTGGCGAGCATGCCGGGCAGTTGCTCGCGGTCGAGCCGAACCAGTGACGTCTTCACGCCACGCGCCGTGCGCTCCAACTCGTGTCGCGCGGCCAGCAGTTCCTCGTCGCTGCGCCCGGTGATCCGGACGTGCCCCGCGATCGAGATCTCCTGCCGTGCGGTGTGACTCATCGTCAAACTGAAGGTCGTGGCCAGCGCCGGGATCGAGGTGAGCAGGGCGACCAGCTGCGGCATAGACGCCCCGCCGTTCCCCGCACCGCTGCCGCCGCCGGTGCCGAACTGCGGCCAGCGGCCCACCCAGTAGGTGGTGTGACGCCGGTCGTCGCAGCGCCAGGTCCGGGAGGTCTCCTCGGTGCGCCGTACCGGCGACCCGGTCCGGCCCGCCTGCGCCATCGCCATCTGGCTGACGCAGGCCGAGGTCGCGATCGCCGACGTCAACTCCTGCTCGGTCAGTACTTTCGCGCGGAATCCCGCCCCGGCCAGCCGGCTGGCCAGCTGGTCGCCGGCGCGCACCACGCACTTCTGCGCCCCTACGATGCCGCCGCCGCGCGCCTGCACGGCCTCCGGGCAGAGCTCGGGGTCGAGCTTGAGTGCGATCCAAGTGATCCGGAGCGCGGGCGACCCCGTCTGCGCCTGCAGCGGCGCGTAGTTGCGCGCCGCGATGGACTGTGCGGGCAGATGCGGGGCGGGTGCGGGCTGGGTGTGCTGCACGATCTGCGCCGACTCCAGACGGATGCCGTCGACGTGGAGCACATCCCTCACGAGCGCCAGGGGCAGCGGCCGCGCGGACCGGTCGGGCCGCAGCGCCGTGGCGTCCGACTCGATCTGCAGGACGGCTGTGACGAACGTACCGTCGCCGATCATGCCGACCGGCCGCCGATCGCGGTCGCTGAACGCGTAGGTACGCAGCGCCGGGTCGCACTCGACGACGGGCGCGATCCCCGGCTCGGTACCCGCGGGCAGCACCAGCGAGGCGGCCCTGCGGGTGCGTGCGCGCAGGGCGAGCGCGGTGGCCAGCCACTCCGGCAGCGAACGGCGGTGCCTGCGGACGACGGCGAGCATCACCAGCAGCGCGGCGAACACTGTGGCCGGGACCAGCAGCAGGGGTTCGACCACCCACGCGGCGAAGAGCAGCGCGGCCGCGATCTCGATCAACACGAGTTGTTGCAATCGGAACGAACCAATGCGCCCGGGGCGTCCGTTCAGCCGCGGCGCGGCCTGTCCGCCGGGGCCGTGGGCGCCCCCGTCCGGGACGCCGGAGGCTGCTGCTCCGGTGGTCCGGGGAGGACCGGAGAGCCGTGTGTTACCGGCCGGACGTGTCCGCGTCGCGGAACCCATCATTCCGGTATTCCCCCGTTCATAAGGCCCCCATTCGACCCGATCACCCCTGTCCCGCCGGGGGCTTTGGCGGCTGGATCAGCCTACCCGCCCCGCGGCCGCCCGCCATCGGCAGGCATAGTAGGGGCCGGTCCGGCAGCGAGGTCCGGCAACCGGGGTCCGGCACAGGGGTCGGGGGACACGAACTCCTGGAGCCGCGCGGGGAGACACGGGAGACAGACGAACTCATGGCATCACGGCGGGATGAGCTCAACGCGTACACCTTTGCGAAGAAACGCACGGTGGCGGCATTCCTCCAACCCTCGCCCACCGGCACCGAAGAGGGCGCCCCGCGCCCGCTGCGCGCCGTCCTGCCGAGCATGGTGGTCGGGGCGTTGATCCTCGCGGGCTTCGGCGCCTACGGCATGTTCAAGCCCACGGCACCCAAGGACTGGGACAAGCCCTTCGCCAAGGTGATCGTCGGCAAGAAGTCCACCACCCGTTACGTGGTGCTCACCACCGGCAAGGGCAAGAAGAAAAAGACCCTGCTGCATCCCGTACTGAACCTCGCCTCGGCCCGGCTGCTCCTCACCCCGCAGCAGTACGAGGTCATCCAGGTCCCCGACGACATCCTCGACGCGGGCAAACCGCCGCGCGGACCGATCCTCGGTATCCCGTACGCCCCCGACCGGCTGCCCGAGGCGAAGGACGCGGGCACGGCGAAGCGGTGGGCGGTCTGCGTTCAGCCCGGCGGCAAGGGCAACACCGTGCAGAAGGCCGCCTTCGTCTTCGCCGAACGCGACAACAAGCTGACCGAGGGCCGAAAGCAGCTCAGTGGCGGCCAGGTGCTCTACGTCAAGGGCCAGACCGGCGCCCGCTACCTCGTCGACGCGAGTGGCACCAAGTACCGCATCGACGAGACCGCCGCCGACAACGGCCATCTGACCAGCGCCCTGGTCGGCAGCCGGCTTCCGCAGTCCGTCACCGACGACTGGCTGGCCACGCTGCACGACGGAAGCTCGATCGTCTTCCCGCGGATCCCCGGCACGGTCGGCGCGCCCGCACACGTCCAGGGCCGGCTCTCCGCCGAGGAGAACCGGGTCGGCATGGTCCTCAGAACCAGGAACGGCGAAGGCATCAGCCATTACGTCGTGCTCGACGGCAGGATTCAGCCGATCTCCGCGTTCACCGCCTGGCTGCTGATCAACTCCCCGCAGACCGCGGGGCTGAACCTGGACAGCGAGGCACGCGCCGTCGGTCTGCAGAAGTTCGTCCCCGACCGTGCGACCTTCGCCGGCCAGGCCGCGCACTGGCCGGCCCGCAAGACCGACCAGGTGAACTCCGTGGAGGGCGGCAGCGGCGGCCGGGACACCATCTGCAGCGTGCTGCGCGCGGTGGACGACACGGGCCGTACGACCCTGAGCACCTGGGCGGGCACCTCGTACCCCGCCACTGTCGGCACCGGTGGCACCAGCACGTACGTCACCCCCGGCAGCGGTCTCCTCTATACCCAGGTCCGGGGGACGCAGACGCGCCCCGACGGATCACTCTTCCTGGTGACCGACACCGGATTGCGGTACGCGGTACAGGCGAACGGCGACAGCGACGCCGCACGCTCCGACATCGGAGCCGGCGACCAGCAGAACCGGACGGACGGCCGCCCCGAGCCCAGCCGGGCGCAGATCAGGCTCGGATACGAAAAGGTGGCGCCCGCCCTCGTACCGATCGCCTGGTCCGAGTTCCTGTCCAAGGGGCCCCGGCTCGACACCAACAGCGCCCGTCAGCCCCAGGGCTCGTGACCGGGGCACCCGCTCGGAGCTCGTGGAACTCGGGGGAGAGGAACGAATGTTGTACCGGAAGACGGCCCTCCTGACGGCGGCCGGCGCCGCACTGGCCGCACTCGCGGCGCCGCACGCCGCATACGCCGCCGAAGAAGCCCGGGGAACCGGCCGGCCGGCCCTGGACGGCAGCGGCGAATGCACGTTCCCGATGAAGAAGCAGTTCGCCGGCCGCCCCTGGTCGTTGCAGCGGGTCCTCCTCGACGAACTGTGGCAGGACACCAAAGGCAAGGGCGTCCGCGTCGCCGTCATCGACACCGGCGTCGACAACACCAACCCCCAGCTCCAGGACGCCGTCGACGCCTCCGCGGGCGCCGACTACCTGCAGGGCGGCAAGAGCGACGGCACGGTCGACGAGGTCGGCCACGGCACGAAGGTCGCCGGCATCATCGCCGCCCGCCCCAGCAAGGGCACCGGCTTCGTCGGACTCGCCCCCGAGGCCACGATCGTCCCGATCCGCCAGAACGACGAGAAGAACAATGGCAAGGACACCACGATGGCCACCGCGATCGACCATGCGATCGCCGAGGGGGTCCAGGTCATCAACATCTCCCAGGACACCACGAAGCCGCTGACACCCACATCCGCGCTGGGCAGGGCGGTGGCCAGGGCGCTCCACAAGAACATCGTCGTGGTCGCTTCCGCGGGCAACGACGGCATGGACGGCAAGCTGCGGAGCACGTATCCGGCGGCCTTCGAGGGTGTCCTCGCCGTCGCCTCGTCCGACCGCAACAACGAACGCGCCCCCTTCTCCCAGGCCGGTGCGTTCGTCGGCGTCGCCGCACCGGGTGTCGACATCGTCTCCACCGTCCCCGGCTACGGCCAGTGCACCGACAACGGCACCAGCTTCTCCGCTCCGTACGTGGCCGGGGTCGCCGCCCTGATGCGCGCCAAGTACCCGAAATGGACGGCCGCCCAGATCGTCGCCCGGATCGAACAGACCGCTGAACGCTCCGTCAACGGCCATGACGACTTCGTCGGCTGGGGCGTCGTCGACCCGGTCCGCGCACTCTCCGGCGACGACACCCCGCAGGACGCCGCGCACCCGGACGCGGGACCGCCGAAGGCCCAGGCCCCCGACCCGGCACGGCTGTCGATGTCCGAGACCTCGCAGGAGCGCAGCGAGCAGTATGCGACGTACGCACTGGTCCTGGCGGCCGTGCTGATCTCCGTGGTCGCCGGTACCGCGACCGTCGTCCGGGATCTCCGGCGACGCCGGGGTGTGCAGTGAGCGGTGAGCACACGCCCGGGTGAAGTAACTCCTCCCTCATGAAGTGCAGTTGGGGAGAGGTGGCGAAGTGGCTAGGGTAGGAGCCGACTTCACGAATGTGACGGGGGGAACGAGACGTGGTCGCATCCGGTCCAGGGGCGCGGGGACACCGCCGCACCCCTCCCCGTCCCCGTACTTCCCCGACTCCGCACCAGGAGTACTCGGGGCTGGAAGAAAGCCTGGCCGCACGATGCGGTCGGGACCGGGAACTGAGAGATAGGACCTCCGGATGACCAACCCTTCAGGTGGTTTCGGACTCGCCGACGATCCGATCACCCAGGCGAAGAACAAGATCATCGAAACCGCGGGAGCGGTGTCCAGGCAGTCCAGGGAGCTGGCCAACATCCTTGAGACGGCTGCCGCCGGATGGACCGGTGTCGGGGCCTCGGGATTCACTTCCGCACAGGTCATGATCAACGAGGACCACGACCAGATCCGCCGGATGCTCAACGTCCTTCTGAACGCGGTAAGCGAGACCAAGAACCTCAGCAACGCCAACGACGAAGAGGTCCGCGCGGCCTTCGGCGCGGTCAAGGGGCAGGCGTCGCCCGTCAACACCTCCGGGCTGAACGGCGTCTGAACGCGGCCGAACCACGCCGCAGCCCGCCTTCCGCACACCAGCCGAGCACCGAGGAGCAGACAGATGACCGGACAGGACCCGAACACCAAGGTCAGGTACGAGAGCGTCCAGGAGATGGCGAACCGCATCCGTGCGGTCTCGAAGAACATCATCAAGGACCTGCAGGAGATGAACGCCGCGCTGAAGGTCGTCACCGACACCTGGGACGGTGAGGCCCACCGGGAGTATGTGGCACTCCAGCACAAGTACAGGGGCAGGGCCGATGACATGAAGGACCGGCTGGAGGAGGTCGCGAAGATCATCGAGAACGGCAAGGACCACTACCGCGCGACGGACCTCAAGTCCTCGCGCGCGTTCACCGAGGCGTACTGACCGCGGACCGCACACGGAGAAGGGGCACACTCACCGAAGCATGCCCCTTCCCCTGTCCGTACGGAGTCCTAGGTCAGGTCGAACTCGCCGTCCCGCGCGCCCAGGACGAAGGCCCGCCACTCGGCCTCCGTGTACCGCAGCACCGTCTCCGGATCCAGCGAGGACCGCATCGCCACTGCCCCGCCCGGCAGATGGGCGATCTCGACGCGCTCCTCGGCGTCTTCCGTACCGGGGGCACTCAGCCACTCCACCCCCGAGATGTCGAGTGCGTACAGCTCGTCCTTCTCCGCTTGTGTGCCCATCAGGTGTCTTTCCTCTCCCACGGCGGTACGTTGCGTCGCCCGCGTGCAGACTATCGCCGCTCCCACGCCCCACCGGCCCGGTATGGACAGCCTCCGCACCGCAGTGGTAGAGACCGCCCGGCCCGCAGGCAGCCTCACCGGAGCATGCGTGCGATCCGGGTGCGGTTGCCCGCGGCGTGGCCCCCGTCGCTTCAGCGCAGCTCCGGTAGCCGCCCGATCTGCACCAGCGGGTTCCCCCGCCGCCGCGAGGCGAAGTAACCGCGTCCCGGTGGCATCGCATGCCCACGCACCGAACCGATCAGATCGCCCTCGGACGGATCGCCGGACAGCACCACGCCCTGTGCCCCCAGCTCCTTGATGCGCTGCATGAACGACTCGTACATCGCCCGCGACGCCCCGGCCGAGTTGCGCGCGATGATGAACCGGACACCCGTGTCCCGTGCGAACGGCAGATACTCCGCCAGCGGGGCCAGTGGATTGCCCGCGTTCGTCGCCACCAGGTCGTAGTCGTCGACGATGATGAAGATCTGCGGCCCGGTCCACCAGCTGCGGTCGCGCAACTGCTGCGGCGTGACATCCGTCGGCGGCTGCCGCCGCGCGAACACGCCGGCCAGCGCCTCCATATGCATCTGCATCGAGCTCGCCATCGGCGCGTACTCCAGCAGATGACTCTCCGGCAGCGCACCCAGCAGGGCCCGCCGGTAGTCGCCGACGACGAGCTTCGCCTCGTCCGGGGAGTAGCGCTCCGAGATCTGCTTGGCGATCAGCCGCAGCAGGTTCGTCTTCCCTGACTCGCTCTCGCCGAAAACCAGGAAGAACGGATCCGTCTCGAAATCGACGAACACCGGCTCCAGATCGGTCTCGTCGATTCCGATCGCGATGCCCCGCTGCGGGAACTCGAAGCCCTTCGGCAGCTGGTCGGCAGGCAGCTTGCGCGGCAGCAGGCGCACGGCCGGGGCCGCCGACCCCGCCCAGTTCGTCTTCACCGCCTCGACGAACGCCGCCGCGCCGTCGGCGAGATCGGCAGCGCTGCTGCTGGAGTCGATACGTGGCAGCGCCCCCATGAAGTGCAGTTTCTCCGGCACCTGACCACGCCCCGGGACACCCTGCGGCACGTTCACCGCGACCTTGCGGTCGAACTCGGAGTCCATGACATCGCCGAGCCGCAGTTCGAGCCGCCCGAGGATCTGGTCCTTCAGCGCGGCCCGCACCTCCATGTATCGGGCGGCCGTGATGACGACGTGGATGCCGTACCCGAGACCGCGCGCGGCGATGTCCGTGACGACCTGCTCCAGCATCTCGTACTCGGCCCGGAAGCCGCCCCAGCCGTCGACGACCAGGAAGACGTCGCCCCAGGCCTCACCGGGGAGTTCGCCGAGGGCCCGTTTACGCCGGTAGGTGGCGATGGAGTCGATGGAGTGCGCACGGAAGAACTCCTCGCGCCTGTTCAGTACGCCGGCGACCTCCGCGACCGTACGCCGTACCCGCTCCGGGTCCAGCCGCGAGGCCATCCCGCCGACATGTGGCAGCTCCGCCAGCGACACCAGGCCGCCGCCACCGAAGTCGAGCCCGTAGAACTGCACTTCCTGCGGGGTGTGGGTGAGCGCGAACGACGAGATCAGCGTGCGCACCAGCGTCGACTTGCCGGACTGCGGACCGCCGACGACCATCATGTGGCCCGCCGCTCCCGAGAAGTCCCGGTACAGCACCTCGCGCCGCTGCTCGAAGGGCTTGTCGATCAGCCCGAGCGGAACGGTCAGCCCGCCAGGACGCGTGTACTCCGTCGAGGTGAATCCTCGCTCCGCGGTCGGCGCGAGCCCCGGCAGCAGCTGATCCAGCGTCGGCGCCCGGTCCAGCGGCGGCAGCCACACCTGATGGGCGGGCACCCCCTGACCCTCAAGACGCCGCACGATCACATCGAGCACCGTGTCCGCGAGCGCGTCGTCCTCCGCCCTCGTCCGCGCGGCCACCACATGCGCCGGATCCGGCGCCGCGTACACGACCGGCACCGGCAGCGCGCTGAACACCGCGGGCCGCCGCTCGATCGGCAGCGTCCCCACCGACAGGTCGGGACCACCTGTGCGGTACGTCCCCGACACATACGCCGCCTTGAACCGGGTCATCTCGTCCGTACCGAACTTGAGATAGCCGGAGCCCGGCACCGACGGCAGGTGATACGCGTCAGGTACCCCCAGCGCCGTACGGGACTCGGCGGCCGAGAAGGTTCGCAGACCGACCCGGTAGGAGAGGTAGGTGTCGAGCCCGCGCAGCTTGCCCTCCTCCAGACGCTGCGAGGCGAGCAGCAGATGCACACCCAGCGACCGGCCGATGCGGCCGATCTGGATGAACATGTCGATGAAGTCCGGCTTGGCGGTCAGCAGTTCGCTGAACTCGTCGATGACCAGGACCAGAGAGGCCAGCGGCTCCAGAGCCGCTCCCGCCGCGCGCGCCTTCTCGTAGTCATGGATGTTGGCGTAGTTGCCGGCCGAGCGCAGCAGTTCCTGCCGGCGCTGCAGCTCACCGCGGATCGCGTCACCCATGCGGTCCACGAGTGTCAGATCGTCCGCCAGGTTGGTGATGACCGCCGCCACGTGCGGCATGTGCGACATCCCGGCGAACGTCGCACCGCCCTTGAAGTCCGCCAGCACGAAGTTGAGTGTCTCCGAGGAGTGCGTGACCGCGAGCCCCAGCACCAGTGTCCGCAGCAGCTCCGACTTGCCGGACCCCGTCGCCCCGACACACAGCCCGTGCGGACCCATGCCCTCCTGTGCGGCCTCCTTCAGGTCCAGCATCACCGGCTGACCGTCCTCGCCGACCCCGATCGGTACCCGCAGCCGCTCCGAGACCGACCGAGGCCGCCAGGTGCGTGCCACATCGACCGACCCCGCGTCGCCGAGGTTCAGCAGATCCGTGAAGTCCAGGTTGGCGAGCAGCGGTTCGTCGTCGTCGCCCCCGCCCATCCACAGGGGTGCCAGCTGCCGGGCCAGCGCCTCCGCCGCCGGGAGCGACATCCCGTCCGGCACACCCTCGTACGCCAGACCCGCCCCCGACTCCAGGCGCAGCAGCCCGGGCCGCACCACCACGGAAAGACCGCCGCGCGGCTCGTCGAGCTCGGCGGACACCAGCTCGACGATCGTCACGCCCTGCAGCCCCTCGGCCGCAGCGAACAGCGAGTCCGGTGGCACCATTCCACCGTCGAGCACCACCACGACGTGCGGCTGGTCCAGCAGCGGCTGGCTCTCCCGGCCGAACCGCGGCCGCCCCTCCAGCCTGCTTGCCAACAGCTGTTCCAACTCGTTCAGATCATCGCTGAACAGCCGCTTCGTGCCGGCCCCGTCGATCTGCCCCGGCACCTGGACATGCGGAAGCCACTTCGTCCAGTCCCAGCGCGCCACCGCACCCGGCGCCGCCACCACGGCGACCAGCAGGTCCTCGGGGGAGTGCAGCGTCACCAGCTGCGCGACCATCGCGCGCGCCGCCGACTGCGCCGCCTCGGGTTGACCGGAGACTGTCACGTGGTAAAACGCCCGCATCGACACGGCCATCGGCAGCCCGTCCAACGACCCGTGCACCGCGAGGAACTGCTGCATCGCCCCGGCGCACATCGGTTCCAGCTCATCCACTGGAGCCGTGTCCGGAGCGACCAGCGGAGTCGACAGCTGCTGCGCCCCGAGGCCGACCCGCACCTGCCCGAAGTCCTTGTCCCCGACCCGTCGTTCCCACACCCGGCTGCCCTCGGCGACCACCGACCACAACTGCTCGGGGGCGGGCTGCAGATACAGCTGTACGTCACGCTGGGCGCGCGCGGTCCGACGTACTGTACGCCGCGTCTGCGCCAGGTATTTGAGGTAGTCGCGCCGCACATCTGCCATTTGCCCCTGCGTACCGCGGCGGTACCGGACCAGCTGCGCGACCACCATTGCGACGGTCGAGACAAGCATCAGAACGCCCATGATCCGCATGAACGGAGGGGCCTGCGGAGAGAAGAAGAAGACCACCGACGACCCCATGCCGAGCACCGGCAGGATCTGCATCAGCATGCCCTCCTGCTGACCGCGCGGCAGCTCGGGAGGGGCCTCCAACGTCAATTCGTCCATGGGTAGTTCCGGCGGCAGTGACCGCGGAGCTCGCTTCACGACGATCTGGCTCACCGGAACACCAATCCCTCGGAACGGACGGGCGGAAGGCCGATCGGACCGGCTCCGGACCCCCCGTGGCTGGCTCTGCGCGCGGACGTCCCTCCGCGCGACGGCGATCCTACTTGCCGATGACCTTCCTCCCTCCCGGTAGGGTGGCGCGCGCACTGTGCGCAACCGCGAATCAGGGGGGACCAGACACGTGAGTACGACTGCAGCGACGGGCTTCTGCCGCGTCACTGTCGTGGCGCCCGACAGCCGTATCGATGTCGCTCTTCCGGTGGACATCGCCGTCGCCGACGTCTACCCGGAGATCCTCCGGCTCACCGGTCAGACCCAGCCGGTCGGTACCCCGGCCGGCTACCACCTCGTACGCCGCGACGGGACCGTCCTCGACGGCGCGCGCACCCTCGCCGCCCAGCAGGTGCTCGACGGCGAACTCCTCAGCCTTCGCCCGTTCGCACAGTCGTTGCCCCCCGCCGTCTTCGACGACGTCTCGGACGCCGTCGCCTCGGCCGTCACCCGCGACCGGCACCTGTGGAGCGACGAACTGCTGCGCGGTGCCGGTCTGGTGGGCGGCGTCCTGCTCCTCGTGCTGATGGGTTTCGTCCTCTGGTTCGCCGACCCCCTCCGGCACGACATGCACAGCCTGCCCGGCATCATCGCGGGCTGTGCCGGACTGCTGCTGACCGCGTACGCGGGTGTACGCGCCCGGGTCTACGCGGACCGCGCCACCGCAGTCGCCCTCGGTCTCGGTGCCCTGCCCCTCGTGCTCATCGCGGGCTCCGGCATCATCGGCCCGGACGCCGGCCAGGGCCCCGGCCGTCTCCAGTTCCTGCTCGGCTGCGTCGCCGTGCTCATCGCCTCGGTCGTCCTCGTCGCCCTCACTCCCAGCGGCGATGCCCCGTTCGTCGCGACGACCTTCCTCGCCGCCGTCGGCACCCTCGCCACCTTCGTCGCGATCCTCACCGAGTCCTCCGCCACCGGGACCGCCGCGGTCTGCGCCCCGGTCGCCCTCGGACTCGTCGCCTTCCTGCCCGGTCTCTCCGCCCGCTTCGCCCGGCTGCCCATCGGCTATGCGTCGCCGCGCACCGCTCCCGCCGGATACGACGACACCTTCGCCGACCCGAACACCGTCCCCGAGGGCGCCCCCGTCGACGCCGACCGCATCGCGGCCCAGGCCCGCCGGGGTCACGAGATGCTGCTCGGCCTGGTCGGCGGCTGCGCCGCGGTCGTCGTCGGGTCCGCTGCCGTCCTCGGCTTCTCCGACAACATCTGGGGGCAGTTCCTCGCTCTCGCCACCGGCCTCGCGATGCTGCTGCGTGCCCGCCTCTTCCGCTACACGTCACAGGTGGCCTGCGTTCTGGTGGCGGGCATCGGCGCGATCGCCCTGCTGGTCCTCGGCCTCTGCCTGAACCCGTCGGCCGACCTGCTGTACGAGCTGGCCCGCTACGGCGACCGCGGCTCCCTGGACATCCGTACGATCTGGCTCTCCGCCGCTGTGGCCGCAGGCGCCACCTTGCTCACCGCGATCGGCCTGATCATTCCGCGCAAGGGACTCTCCCCGTTCTGGGGCCGCCTCCTCGACCTCACGGAGGGCGCCCTTCTCCTCTCCCTGGTCCCGCTCTGCCTGGCCGTACTGGACATCTTCGCCAGAGCCAGGGCCCTGACCAGCTAGTGCCGTGACCGGCCATGTTTGCCCGGGGGCAAGGCTTGCCAGGAGGGGCACTGGATCATGCCCGTCCCGAGACCGAGGACACCGTGCGCCGGGGCGCCTCCAGGGGCACCGAACCCCCGGGCAACCCGGCTCCGCCGACCTGGTACGCTGTGTGACGGCCGTTTGTGTACGCGCCCCCGGATCATCCTGAGGGCTGCGCTCATCGGACCTTCGCCCCCGAGTAACGGAAGACCCCCTGAGATCAAGACCAGGGGCACTCGCGGGCGCATCGAACATCAAAGAGGAGTACCGCGTGTCGCTCGACGCCGCTACGAAGAAGCAGATCATGTCCGAGTTCGCCACCAAGGAGGGTGACACCGGTTCCCCCGAGGTCCAGGTGG
Organism: Streptomyces sp. NBC_01669; assembly: GCF_026339735.1. Taxonomy (GTDB): domain Bacteria; phylum Actinomycetota; class Actinomycetes; order Streptomycetales; family Streptomycetaceae; genus Streptomyces; species Streptomyces yanii. The sequence continues at coordinate 2,748,674 of NZ_JAPEQG010000001.1, read as the reverse complement.
CCATGCTCTCCCGCCGGATCTCGGACCTGACGGAGCACCTCAAGGTCCACAAGCACGACCACCACTCCCGTCGTGGTCTGCTGATCCTGGTCGGTCAGCGTCGCCGCCTCCTGCAGTACCTGGCCAAGAAGGACATTCAGCGCTTCCGTGCCCTGGTCGACCGCCTCGGCATCCGCCGCGGTGCGGCCGGCGGCGCCAAGTAAGACGCCGTGAAGGGAGCGGTTCCCACGACTGAGGGAGCCGCTCCCTTTGCTGTATGCACGGGACGTGTCCGGCTCGCCCGGACGACCGGAATGCCAAGCTGAGCCGATTCTCAGTAACCTGGTCCCAGAACGTCCTAAAGACGAGTGAGAAGCGGCCTCCCCGCCGCCGGTCCTCGGTAGTGGCCCCCGGACACTGCAACCCGGGTGCTTCGATCGAAGACCGGCCCGCCGATGGAGGGCTTCTCCGCACCGTCCCCCGCCACACGGGCGTGGGGGCGAGAAGACGATATGTATCGGAGAAAACGCTAGTGGAGAACGAGACCCACTACGCCGAGGCCGTTATCGACAACGGAACCTTCGGCACCCGCACCATCCGCTTCGAGACGGGCCGCCTGGCCAAGCAGGCCGCCGGCTCCGCCGTTGCGTACCTGGACGACGACACCATGGTGCTGTCGGCCACCACCGCGTCCAAGAAGCCCAAGGACCAGCTGGACTTCTTCCCCCTCACGGTCGATGTCGAGGAGCGGCAGTACGCCGCCGGCAAGATCCCCGGCTCCTTCTTCCGCCGCGAGGGCCGCCCCTCCGAGGACGCCATCCTCACCTGCCGCCTGATCGACCGGCCGCTGCGCCCCTCCTTCAAGAAGGGCCTGCGCAACGAGATCCAGATCGTCGAGACGATCATGGCGCTCAACCCCGACCACCTGTACGACGTGGTCGCGATCAACGCCGCCTCCTGCTCCACGCAGCTGGCGGGCCTGCCCTTCTCCGGCCCGATCGGTGGCACCCGCGTCGCCCTGATCAAGGGCCAGTGGGTCGCCTTCCCGACGCACACCGAGCTCGAGGACGCCGTCTTCGACATGGTCGTCGCCGGTCGCGTCCTCGAGGACGGCGACGTCGCGATCATGATGGTCGAGGCCGAGGCCACCGAGAAGACCATCCAGCTCGTCAAGGACGGCGCCGAGGCCCCGACCGAAGAGATCGTCGCCGCCGGTCTCGAGGCCGCGAAGCCGTTCATCAAGGTCCTGTGCAAGGCCCAGTCGGACCTCGCCGCCAAGGCTGCCAAGCCCACCGGCGACTTCCCGGTCTTCCTCGACTACCAGGACGACGTCCTGGAGGCGCTCACCGCCGCCGTCAGCACCGAGCTCGCCAAGGCGCTCACCATCGCCGGCAAGCAGGAGCGCGAGGCGGAGCTGGACCGCATCAAGGAGATCGCCGGCGAGAAGCTGCTCCCGCAGTTCGAGGGCCGCGAGAAGGAGATCTCCGGTGCCTACCGCGCGCTGACCAAGAAGCTGGTCCGCGAGCGCGTCATCAAGGACAAGGTCCGCATCGACGGCCGTGGCGTCACGGACATCCGTACGCTCGCCGCCGAGGTCGAGGCCATCCCGCGCGTGCACGGCTCGGCGCTGTTCGAGCGTGGCGAGACCCAGATCCTGGGCGTCACCACCCTCAACATGCTCCGCATGGAGCAGCAGCTGGACACCCTCTCCCCGGTGACCCGCAAGCGCTACATGCACAACTACAACTTCCCGCCGTACTCCGTCGGTGAGACCGGCCGCGTGGGCTCGCCCAAGCGCCGCGAGATCGGCCACGGTGCGCTCGCCGAGCGCGCCATCGTGCCGGTGCTGCCGTCGCGCGAGGAGTTCCCCTACGCGATCCGTCAGGTCTCCGAGGCGCTGGGCTCCAACGGCTCGACGTCCATGGGCTCGGTCTGCGCCTCCACCATGTCGCTGCTGAACGCAGGTGTGCCGCTCAAGGCCGCCGTCGCCGGTATCGCCATGGGGCTGATCTCCCAGGAGATCGACGGCAAGACCCACTACGTCGCCCTGACCGACATCCTCGGTGCCGAGGACGCGTTCGGTGACATGGACTTCAAGGTCGCCGGTACGAAGCAGTTCGTCACCGCGCTCCAGCTCGACACCAAGCTCGACGGCATCCCCGCCTCGGTCCTGGCCGCCGCGCTGAAGCAGGCCCGTGACGCCCGCCTCCACATCCTCGATGTGATGAACGAGGCCATCGACGTCCCGGACGAGATGTCCCCGAACGCCCCGCGGATCATCACGGTCAAGATCCCGGTGGACAAGATCGGTGAGGTCATCGGCCCCAAGGGCAAGATGATCAACCAGATCCAGGAGGACACCGGCGCCGATATCACGATCGAGGACGACGGCACCATCTACATCGGTGCCCAGCAGGGCTCGCAGGCCGAGGCCGCCCGCGCCACGATCAACGCGATCGCCAACCCGACCATGCCGGAGGTCGGCGAGCGTTACCTGGGTACGGTCGTCAAGACCACCACCTTCGGTGCCTTCGTCTCCCTCATGCCGGGCAAGGACGGCCTGCTGCACATCTCGCAGATCCGCAAGCTCGCCGGTGGCAAGCGTGTGGAGAACGTCGAGGACGTGGTCGCGGTCGGAGCCAAGGTCCAGGTCGAGATCGCCGAGATCGACTCCCGCGGCAAGCTCTCCCTCATCCCCGTGATCGAGGGCGAAGAGGACGAGAAGAAGGACGACGCCGCCAAGTGACGTCCCGTAGTTCCGTGACGACGGCCCGCGCCTCCTTCGAGGCGCGGGCCGTCGCCCGTACCCAAACGCTTCTCAAGGGCAGCAACGGCGTCGGCACCGTCCGCCGCACGGTCCTCCCCGGCGGTCTGCGGATCGTCACCGAGACCCTGCCCTCCGTACGCTCCGCCACCTTCGGGATCTGGGCCAACGTCGGATCACGCGACGAGACACCCACGCTGAACGGCGCGACGCACTACCTCGAGCACCTTCTGTTCAAGGGCACGGACCGGCGCAGTGCCCTCGACATATCGTCCGCGATCGACGCGGTCGGCGGCGAGATGAACGCCTTCACGGCGAAGGAGTACACCTGCTATTACGCGCGGGTCCTCGACACCGACCTGCCGTTGGCCATCGATGTCGTCTGCGACATGCTCACCGGCTCGCTGATCGCCCCCGAGGATGTCGACGCCGAGCGCGGCGTCATCCTCGAAGAGATCGCGATGACCGAGGACGACCCGGGCGACTGCGTGCACGACCTGTTCGCGCACACGATGCTCGGCGACACCCCCCTCGGCCGCCCGGTCCTTGGCACCGTCGACACGATCAACGCGCTCAGCCGCGGCCAGATCGCCCGCTTCTACAAGAAGCACTACGACCCGACCCACCTGGTCGTCGCCGCGGCGGGCAATGTCGACCACGCCACGGTCGTCCGCCAGGTCCGCCGGGCCTTCGAGCGGGCCGGCGCGCTGACCCGCACCGACGCCGTCCCGGTCGCACCGCGCGAGGGCTCCCGCACCCTGCGTACCGCAGGCCGGGTCGAGGTGCTGAACCGGAAGACCGAGCAGGCCCACGTCGTCCTCGGCATGCCCGGTCTGGCCCGCACCGACGAGCGCCGCTGGGCACTAGGGGTACTCAACACCGCACTCGGCGGCGGCATGAGCTCCCGCCTCTTCCAGGAGGTACGGGAGAAGCGCGGCCTCGCCTACAGCGTGTATTCGTACACCTCGGGCTTCGCCGACTGCGGACTCTTCGGCGTGTACGCGGGCTGCCGGCCCAGCCAGGTCCACGATGTCCTGAAGATCTGCCGTGACGAGCTCGACCGGGTAGCGTCCGACGGACTGAGCGACGAGGAGATCGGCCGCGCCATCGGCCAGCTCTCCGGATCCACCGTCCTCGGCCTGGAGGACACCGGTGCGCTGATGAACCGTATCGGCAAGAGCGAGCTGTGCTGGGGCGAGCAACTGTCGGTCGACGACCTGCTGTCCCGGATGGCGCAGGTCACCCCCGATGACGTCCGGGCGGTGGCCGGCGAAGTCCTCGGACAACGACCGTCGCTCTCCGTCATCGGTCCGCTGAAGGACAAGCAGGCCGGCCGCCTCGACGAAGCGGTCTCCTAACCCCACCCGTAAGGAAGCAGAGTAATGAGCAAGCTGCGCGTGGCCGTTCTCGGCGCCAAGGGCCGCATCGGATCGGCAGCCGTACGAGCCGTCGAGGCCGCCGACGACATGGAACTGGTGGCCGCTCTCGGCCGAGGCGACAAGCTGGAGACCCTCACCGAGAACGACGCCCAGGTCGTGGTTGAACTCACCACACCCGGGTCGGTGATGGAGAACCTCGACTTCTGTATCCGGCACGGCATCCACGCGGTCGTCGGCACCACCGGCTGGACCGACGAGCGGCTCGCGCAGCTGAACACCTGGCTCTCCACCTCCCCGGAGACCGGTGTGCTCATCGCGCCGAACTTCTCCATCGGCGCGGTCCTCACCATGAAGTTCGCCGAGCAGGCAGCCCGCTACTTCGAGTCCGTCGAGGTCATCGAACTGCATCACCCCAACAAGGTCGACGCTCCGTCCGGCACCGCCACCCGCACCGCCCAGCTGATCGCCGAGGCCCGGCGGAAGGCCGGTTGCGCCCCGCAGCCGGACGCCACTGCCACGGCGCTCGACGGCGCCCGCGGCGCGGACGTGGACGGGGTCCCGGTCCACGCGATCCGGCTCCGCGGACTCCTGGCTCACCAGGAAGTGCTGCTCGGCGGCGAGGGGGAGACCCTCACCATCCGCCACGACTCCCTGCACCACAGCAGCTTCATGCCGGGCATCCTGCTCGGCGCGCGCCGCGTGGCGACCACTCCGGGCCTTACCTTCGGCCTGGAACACTTCCTCGACCTGAACTGACTGAGCCCACCGCCATGCGCGCAAAGATCACTTATCTCGTCACCGCTGCCGTCCTGGTCTTCTACTTCGTCCTGGTCGGCAGCCGTGGCCTGCTGCTCATCGAGCACGGCACGCTGATCACGGTCACCTTCGGGGTCGCGGTGCTGATCCTGCCGGTGATCGGTATCTGGTTCCTCTGGAAGAACACCCAGTTCGTCCGCAGGGCCAACGCCCTCGCCGCCGAACTCGAATCCGAGGGCGGCCTGCCGGTCGACGAACTGGTCCGCACCCCGGGAGGCCGTATCGACCGCGACTCGGCCGACGCGGTGTTCGCACGGCGCCGTGAGGAGACCGAGGACTCCCCGGACGACTGGCGGTGCTGGTTCCGCCTCGCCGTCGCCTACCAGGACGCCCGGGACACCCCGCGCGCCCGCAAGGCCATGCAGCGCGCCATCGCCCTGCACATGAGCCTGACGCCGACGGGCGCACCGGGCTCGTCCGCCACCTCGGTCCCGCCCGGCGACTGAGGAGACGTTCGAGCCCGTACGGCGTCCGAGGACAGAACCGGACGCCGTACACCAAGTCGATGTCGCGGCCGAGGCGGGTGTCTCGTGCACGACGGCTCACATGTGGGTACGCAGGTTCGTCGCCGAGGGCGGAGCGGGTCCGGCCGACCGGTCCAGCCGGCCTCGTTCGGCCCGCACCGCACTCCCGCCGCGGTCGAGGCACGCGTGTGCGAACTGCGGGCCGGCCGCAAGATCGGCCCGGTCCGCATCGGCAGGCCGGTGCACACCGCGTCCTCGTCGGCACGGACCGCACCGGCTCGCCTGCACGGACCGGCGCACCGGCACCGTGATCTGCCGCTACTTCAAACGAAGGCCCTCAGGGTTGTCCCGTGGTCCCTGGCGGAACGGCGCGCGGCGATGGATGCGGTGCATCGCAGGGCGGAGGGGCGTCCGCGCACGGGATGTATGCGGACGTTCCGACAACGCGGCGAGGTGCCGTAGCTGTCGTCGTGCGCCCGTCAGGGATGACGGGACAGCCCTTACGACCTGGTGCACGATAGCGAGCGGGCTCCGGGCGGTCGTGCACCAGGTCGTTAGCCGCGCCGGTACTCGTCCGCCCATGCCTCGATCGTGTCGGCGGCCCGGTCGAACGCCTCGCGACGCCCGAGGAAGTCCGCATTGCAGTCGGTGAGCAGCGGCGGCACGGCCTCGCCACCCTTCCGTACGACGATCAGGGCCTGACCCTGCACGGTGCGGGGGAAGCCGAGCCACCTCACCGGCTGCTGCACCGTACGGACCGTGGCGGCCCGGTCCCACGGCACGGTCGTCGTCACGAAGAAGCCCACCCGCCGAACCCCGTGCCGGCTCACCCAGGCACCCACCCGCAGCAGTCGCAGGGCGCAGAAGATCATCACAAGGGCGAGCCCGACACATAGGGAAGCCCCGGGCAACGCCCCGGCAAACGCGATGATCATGCCCGCGATGAGCACGAACGAGGCGAGCAACAACAGGGTGGCCGCCGCCGCGACCCGCCACGGCCCGGGGCGGTAGGGGCGCCGCCAGCTGTCGTGGTCGTCGAACGGCAGCGCAATGTCCTCAGCGCTCGCGTCAAACGCGCGGTCGGCCGTCAGAAAGGGCAGGGGCACGACTGATCCTCACTCACAAGCACGCTCGATTGCTGTGCCCGGTGAGGCTACCGAGCAGGCCCCCGCCCCTACCACCCCAGGGGTCCGTACGAGTCAGCGGTGGGCGGCCTCGGTCTGCTGGCTGTGCGACGGAGTCTGCTGCGGGGCGAGGGCCGGAAGGCCGAGGAGCAGCGATCCGGCAAGACCGGCGATCACGGTCAGCCCCACGAGGGAGCGGGCCGCCAGCTGGGAGACGGTGGCCCGCTCCCGGGGCGGCGGGGCGACATTGCTGCGGAATCGGTCGGCCTTGGCCACGAAAGCGAACGGGACGGCTTCACGCCGGCGGAACATGAGGAAGCTCTCCTTGAACTCTGATACAGGTGGTGCTATTGAGTCAGACGCACGGCGGGCCCGTTCGGTGCCCCGAATCGCCGAATTCGCCGAAGAAATCCTCGGACGGACCTTGTGAGGCTCGTTGTCAGTGGCGGCCCGTAGAGTGGGCGCCGCCCGAGCGACGCAATTGGAAGGACCCCGCCGGTGACCGAGACCCCCGAGCCCGCAAAGCCCAGCTTCCGCAGCGATGTGACCGTCGAGCTGGTGAAGCACTCCGCGGCCGACTCCGACGTCCTGTTCGCGGCCCGTGTCTCCACGGCCGGAGAGCAGTCCCTCGAAGAGGTCACGAAGGACCCGGAGCGCTCGAAAGGGCTCATCAACTTCCTGATGCGGGACCGTCACGGATCCCCGTTCGAGCACAACTCGATGACGTTCTTCATCAGCGCACCGATCTTCGTGTTCCGCGAGTTCATGCGCCACCGCGTCGGCTGGTCGTACAACGAGGAATCGGGCCGCTACAGGGAGCTGGAGCCGGTCTTCTACGTTCCCGGTGAGGCCCGCAAGCTCGTCCAGCAGGGCCGCCCCGGCAAGTACGAGTTCGTCGAGGGCACCGCGGCCCAGCAGGAGCTCACCGGCCGCGTGATGGAGGACTCGTACCGCCAGGCGTACGAGGCGTACCAGGAGATGCTCGCCGCCGGCGTCGCGCGCGAGGTCGCCCGGGCCGTGCTCCCGGTCGGCCTGTTCTCGTCGATGTATGCCACGTGCAACGCGCGCTCGCTGATGCACTTCCTCGGTCTGCGCACCCAGCACGAGCTGGCGAAGGTCCCGTCCTTCCCGCAGCGTGAGATCGAAATGGTCGGCGAACAGATGGAGGAGCACTGGGCTCGGCTCATGCCGCTCACCCATGCAGCCTTCAACAAGAATGGACGCGTAGCCCCGTAGGCGGTGTCCATATTGCGACGTTTCGTGAAGTTCATCTAGGCTGATCAAACGGACCCGGCACTGCTTGAACCCCCGAGCAGGCAGTGCCGGGCTCCTCTCCCTTGTCCCCCCGAGGGACCACCGGGCGCTGAGCAGCGAGTAGCGTGTTACCCATGGCTCCGATCTCCACTCCGCAGACTCCCTTCGGGCGGGTCCTCACCGCCATGGTCACGCCCTTCACGGCGGACGGCGCACTCGACCTCGACGGCGCCCAGCGGCTCGCCGCCCACCTGGTGGACGCAGGCAATGACGGCCTGATCATCAACGGCACCACCGGCGAGTCCCCGACCACCAGTGACGCGGAGAAAGACCAGCTCGTACGGGCGGTCCTGGAAGCTGTAGGGGACCGGGCCCATGTCGTCGCCGGCATCGGTACCAACGACACCCGCCACAGCATCGAGCTCGCCCGCACGGCCGAGCGCTCCGGCGCGCACGGTCTTCTCGCGGTCACGCCGTACTACAACAAGCCGCCGCAGGAAGGCATCTTCCGCCACTTCACGGCGATCACGGACTCCACCGGTCTCCCGGTGATGCTTTACGACATTCCCGGTCGCAGCGGTGTGCCGATCGACACAGAGACACTGGTACGGCTCGCCGAGCACCCGCGAATCGTCGCCAACAAGGACGCCAAGGGTGACCTCGGCCGCGCAAGCTGGGCCATCGCCCGGTCCGGCCTCGCCTGGTACTCAGGCGACGACATGCTGAACCTCCCGCTGCTCTCGGTCGGCGCAGTCGGCTTCGTCTCCGTCGTCGGCCATGTCGTCACCCCCGACCTGCGCGCCCTCATCGAGGCGTACCTCGGCGGCGACGTCCAGAAGGCCACCGAGATCCACCAGAAGCTCCTGCCGGTCTTCACCGGCATGTTCCGCACCCAGGGCGTGATCACCACCAAGGCCGCTCTGGCGCTCCAGGGCCTGCCCGCAGGACCGCTGCGCCTCCCTCTGGTGGAACTCACCGCACAGGAAGCGGCCCAGCTCAAGATCGACCTCGCCGCCGGTGGGGTACAGCTGTAACCACAGACTTCACAACTGAATAAGCGAAGAACACTCACAAGAGCGACGTCAGAGAACAGCAAGTGCACGAATGACATGCACGCCACGTGCCTCAGCGGTACGTGGCGTGCGTGGTAAGGAGAGTCTTTTGAGTCATCCGCATCCCGAACTCGGCACCCCGCCGAAGCTCCCGAAGGGTGGCCTCCGCGTCACCCCGCTCGGCGGCCTCGGCGAAATCGGCCGCAACATGACGGTATTCGAGTACGGCGGCCGCCTGCTCATCGTCGACTGCGGAGTGCTCTTCCCCGAGGAGGAGCAGCCCGGAATCGACCTGATCCTGCCCGACTTCTCCACGATCCGGGACCGCCTCGACGACGTCGAGGGCATCGTCCTCACGCACGGCCACGAGGACCACATCGGTGGCGTCCCGTATCTGCTGCGCCTGAAGCCGGACATCCCGCTCATCGGTTCCAAGCTGACCCTCGCACTGATCGAGGCGAAACTTCAGGAGCACCGGATCCGTCCGTACACCCTTGAGGTGGCAGAAGGCCAGCGCGAGCGCATCGGCGTCTTCGACTGCGAGTTCATCGCGGTCAACCACTCCATCCCGGATGCCCTCGCGGTCGCCATCCGCACCCCCGCGGGCATGGCCGTCGCGACCGGTGACTTCAAGATGGACCAGCTCCCGCTGGACGGCCGGCTCACCGACCTGCACGCCTTCGCCCGGCTGAGCGAGGAAGGCATCGACCTCCTCCTCTCCGACTCGACGAATGCAGAGGTGCCCGGCTTCGTACCGCCCGAGCGGGACATCTCCAACGTCCTGCGCACGGTCTTCGCGAACGCCCAGAAGCGCATCATCGTGGCGAGCTTCGCCAGCCACGTGCACCGCATTCAGCAGATCCTGGACGCGGCACACGAGTACGGCCGCCGGGTCGCCTTCGTCGGCCGTTCGATGGTCCGCAACATGGGCATCGCCCGCGACCTCGGTTATCTGAAGGTTCCCGCGGGCCTGGTCGTCGACGTCAAGACCCTCGACGACCTGCCGGACGACGAGGTCGTGCTGGTCTGCACGGGCTCGCAGGGCGAGCCGATGGCCGCACTGTCCCGGATGGCCAACCGCGACCACCAGATCCGGATCGTCCAGGGCGACACGGTGATCCTGGCGTCGTCCCTGATCCCGGGCAATGAGAACGCGGTCTACCGCGTGATCAACGGCCTGACCCGCTGGGGCGCCCACGTCGTCCACAAGGGCAACGCCAAGGTCCATGTCTCGGGCCACGCCTCGGCCGGCGAGCTGCTGTACTTCTACAACATCTGCAAGCCGAAGAACCTGATGCCGGTGCACGGCGAATGGCGCCACCTGCGGGCCAACGCCGAACTGGGCGCCCTTACCGGTGTTCCCAAGGACCACATCGTCATCGCCGAGGACGGTGTCGTGGTCGACCTCGTCGACGGCAAGGCCAAGATCGTCGGCAAGGTTCAGGCGGGTTACGTGTACGTCGACGGCCTCTCGGTCGGAGACGTCACCGAGACCTCCCTCAAGGACCGTCGCATCCTCGGCGACGAAGGCATCATTTCGGTCTTCATCGTGGTCGACAGCTCTTCCGGCAAGATCACGGGCGGCCCCGACATCCACGCCAGGGGTTCCGGTATCGACGACGCGGCGTTCAGCGCCGTCGTACCGAAGATCGAGGAAGCGATCAACAAGTCCGCCCAGGACGGAGTGATGGAGCCGCACCAGCTGCAGCAGCTCGTCCGCCGCACGGTCGGCAAGTGGGTCTCCGACACTTACCGTCGGCGCCCGATGATCCTCCCCGTGGTCGTCGAGGTCTGACCCTCCGACAGGCGCGAACTCCGGAGCGGGGCCCCCGATTTGCATCGGGCGCCCCGCTCCAGTACGTTTACGGCTCCGCCTGACCGGGAAGCAGCTCGCGCACTGGTGCGCAGAGGCCGCCCCGAGCGGGTCGGAATTTCCGACTCAGAACTTCTGATAAAGTCGGATCCGCCGAAAGGCAAAGGCCACTCCAAAGGCCACCGGAATCAAATTCGGACCGGAAACGGAAACGAAAAAGAGTCTGGTAAGGTTGGAACCGCCGGAAAGGGAAACGCGAAAGCGAAGAACTGGAAAGCGCAGTGACAAATCTTCTGCTCCGCAGAGGGCCCGCTTCGACCGGGAATCGGACACGAAAGAGTCTGATAGAGTCGGAAACGCAAGGCCGAAGGGAAAGCCCGGAGGAAAGCCCGAGAGGGTGAGTACAAAGGAAGCGTCCGTTCCTTGAGAACTCAACAGCGTGCCAAAAGTCAACGCCAGATATGTTGATACCCCGGCCTGCTTCGGCAGGTTCGAGGTTCCTTTGAAAGTCCTGCCGGGCCTCACGGTTCCGGTAGGCAATTACACAGCGAGGACGCTGTGAACGATCGGTCCTATTCCGACCGGTCGTTCCGCTCTCGTGTGTCATCCCGATCACGGGAGAACATTCACGGAGAGTTTGATCCTGGCTCAGGACGAACGCTGGCGGCGTGCTTAACACATGCAAGTCGAACGATGAAGCCCTTCGGGGTGGATTAGTGGCGAACGGGTGAGTAACACGTGGGCAATCTGCCCTTCACTCTGGGACAAGCCCTGGAAACGGGGTCTAATACCGGATAACACTCTGTCCCGCATGGGACGGGGTTAAAAGCTCCGGCGGTGAAGGATGAGCCCGCGGCCTATCAGCTTGTTGGTGGGGTGATGGCCTACCAAGGCGACGACGGGTAGCCGGCCTGAGAGGGCGACCGGCCACACTGGGACTGAGACACGGCCCAGACTCCTACGGGAGGCAGCAGTGGGGAATATTGCACAATGGGCGAAAGCCTGATGCAGCGACGCCGCGTGAGGGATGACGGCCTTCGGGTTGTAAACCTCTTTCAGCAGGGAAGAAGCGAAAGTGACGGTACCTGCAGAAGAAGCGCCGGCTAACTACGTGCCAGCAGCCGCGGTAATACGTAGGGCGCAAGCGTTGTCCGGAATTATTGGGCGTAAAGAGCTCGTAGGCGGCTTGTTGCGTCGGTTGTGAAAGCCCGGGGCTTAACCCCGGGTCTGCAGTCGATACGGGCAGGCTAGAGTGTGGTAGGGGAGATCGGAATTCCTGGTGTAGCGGTGAAATGCGCAGATATCAGGAGGAACACCGGTGGCGAAGGCGGATCTCTGGGCCATTACTGACGCTGAGGAGCGAAAGCGTGGGGAGCGAACAGGATTAGATACCCTGGTAGTCCACGCCGTAAACGTTGGGAACTAGGTGTTGGCGACATTCCACGTCGTCGGTGCCGCAGCTAACGCATTAAGTTCCCCGCCTGGGGAGTACGGCCGCAAGGCTAAAACTCAAAGGAATTGACGGGGGCCCGCACAAGCAGCGGAGCATGTGGCTTAATTCGACGCAACGCGAAGAACCTTACCAAGGCTTGACATATACCGGAAAGCATCAGAGATGGTGCCCCCCTTGTGGTCGGTATACAGGTGGTGCATGGCTGTCGTCAGCTCGTGTCGTGAGATGTTGGGTTAAGTCCCGCAACGAGCGCAACCCTTGTTCTGTGTTGCCAGCATGCCCTTCGGGGTGATGGGGACTCACAGGAGACTGCCGGGGTCAACTCGGAGGAAGGTGGGGACGACGTCAAGTCATCATGCCCCTTATGTCTTGGGCTGCACACGTGCTACAATGGCCGGTACAATGAGCTGCGATGCCGCGAGGCGGAGCGAATCTCAAAAAGCCGGTCTCAGTTCGGATTGGGGTCTGCAACTCGACCCCATGAAGTCGGAGTTGCTAGTAATCGCAGATCAGCATTGCTGCGGTGAATACGTTCCCGGGCCTTGTACACACCGCCCGTCACGTCACGAAAGTCGGTAACACCCGAAGCCGGTGGCCCAACCCCTTGTGGGAGGGAGCTGTCGAAGGTGGGACTGGCGATTGGGACGAAGTCGTAACAAGGTAGCCGTACCGGAAGGTGCGGCTGGATCACCTCCTTTCTAAGGAGCACTTCTTACCAAGCCTGCTTGGTCAGAGGCCACTACGTCGGCAAATGTTCGACGGTGGTAGCTCATGGGTGGAACGTTGACTATTCGGCACGACAGGTTGTTTTTCACTAGTACTGCTTCGGCGTGGAACGTGGGAAGGGATCGGTTGTGTCGGGCACGTTGTTGGGTATCTGAGGGTACGGCCGTGTGGTCGCCTTCAGTTGCCGGCCCCAGTGAACTCGCCCTTTTCGGGTGGGGTGATGGGTGGCTGGTCGTTGTTTGAGAACTGCACAGTGGACGCGAGCATCTGTGGCCAAGTTTTTAAGGGCGCACGGTGGATGCCTTGGCACCAGGAACCGATGAAGGACGTGGGAGGCCACGATAGGCCCCGGGGAGCTGTCAACCGAGCTTTGATCCGGGGGTGTCCGAATGGGGAAACCCGGCAGTCGTCATGGGCTGTCACCCGCTGCTGAACACATAGGCAGTGTGGAGGGAACGAGGGGAAGTGAAACATCTCAGTACCCTCAGGAAGAGAAAACAACCGTGATTCCGGGAGTAGTGGCGAGCGAAACTGGATGAGGCCAAACCGTATGCGTGTGATACCCGGCAGGGGTTGCGCATGCGGGGTTGTGGGATCTCTTTTTCACGGTCTGCCGGCTGTGAGACGAGTCAGAAACCGTTGATGTAGGCGAAGGACATGCGAAAGGTCCGGCGTAGAGGGTAAGACCCCCGTAGCTGAAACATTGACGGCTCGTTTAAGAGACACCCAAGTAGCACGGGGCCCGAGAAATCCCGTGTGAATCTGGCGGGACCACCCGCTAAGCCTAAATATTCCCTGGTGACCGATAGCGGATAGTACCGTGAGGGAATGGTGAAAAGTACCGCGGGAGCGGAGTGAAATAGTACCTGAAACCGTGTGCCTACAAGCCGTGGGAGCGTCGCTGTTGTTCTTCGGAGCAACAGTCGTGACTGCGTGCCTTTTGAAGAATGAGCCTGCGAGTTTGCGGTGTGTTGCGAGGTTAACCCGTGTGGGGAAGCCGTAGCGAAAGCGAGTCCGAATAGGGCGATTCAGTAGCACGCTCAAGACCCGAAGCGGAGTGATCTAGCCATGGGCAGGTTGAAGCGGAGGTAAGACTTCGTGGAGGACCGAACCCACCAGGGTTGAAAACCTGGGGGATGACCTGTGGTTAGGGGTGAAAGGCCAATCAAACTCCGTGATAGCTGGTTCTCCCCGAAATGCATTTAGGTGCAGCGTCGTGTGTTTCTTGCCGGAGGTAGAGCACTGGATAGGCGATGGGCCCTACCGGGTTACTGACCTTAGCCAAACTCCGAATGCCGGTAAGTGAGAGCACGGCAGTGAGACTGTGGGGGATAAGCTCCATGGTCGAGAGGGAAACAGCCCAGAGCATCGACTAAGGCCCCTAAGCGTACGCTAAGTGGGAAAGGATGTGGAGTCGCAGAGACAACCAGGAGGTTGGCTTAGAAGCAGCCACCCTTGAAAGAGTGCGTAATAGCTCACTGGTCAAGTGATTCCGCGCCGACAATGTAGCGGGGCTCAAGCGTACCGCCGAAGTCGTGTCATTCCAGCATATAGGGCCAACGCCTGCTGGGATGGGTAGGGGAGCGTCGTGTGCCGGGTGAAGCAGCCGCGGAAGCGAGTTGTGGACGGTTCACGAGTGAGAATGCAGGCATGAGTAGCGATACACACGTGAGAAACGTGTGCGCCGATTGACTAAGGGTTCCTGGGTCAAGCTGATCTGCCCAGGGTAAGTCGGGACCTAAGGCGAGGCCGACAGGCGTAGTCGATGGACAACCGGTTGATATTCCGGTACCCGCTTTGAAACGCCCAATACTGAATCAGGCGATGCTAAGTCCGTGAAGCCGGCCCGATCTCTTCGGAGTTGAGGGTAGTGGTGGAGCCGACGAACCAGACTTGTACTAGGTAAGCGATGGGGTGACGCAGGAAGGTAGTCCAGCCCGGGCGGTGGTAGTCCCGGGGTAAGGGTGTAGGGCGTGTGATAGGCAAATCCGTCACACATTGAGCCTGAGACCTGATGCCGAGCCGATTGTGGTGAAGTGGATGATCCTATGCTGTCGAGAAAAGCCTCTAGCGAGTTTCATGGCGGCCCGTACCCTAAACCGACTCAGGTGGTCAGGTAGAGAATACCGAGGCGTTCGGGTGAACTATGGTTAAGGAACTCGGCAAAATGCCCCCGTAACTTCGGGAGAAGGGGGGCCATCACTGGTGATCCGATTTACTCGGTGAGCTGGGGGTGGCCGCAGAGACCAGCGAGAAGCGACTGTTTACTAAAAACACAGGTCCGTGCGAAGCCGTAAGGCGATGTATACGGACTGACGCCTGCCCGGTGCTGGAACGTTAAGGGGACCGGTTAGCTGACTTTCGGGTCGGCGAAGCTGAGAACTTAAGCGCCAGTAAACGGCGGTGGTAACTATAACCATCCTAAGGTAGCGAAATTCCTTGTCGGGTAAGTTCCGACCTGCACGAATGGCGTAACGACTTCTCGACTGTCTCAACCATAGGCCCGGTGAAATTGCACTACGAGTAAAGATGCTCGTTTCGCGCAGCAGGACGGAAAGACCCCGGGACCTTTACTACAGTTTGATATTGGTGTTCGGTTCGGCTTGTGTAGGATAGGTGGGAGACTTTGAAGCAGCCACGCCAGTGGTTGTGGAGTCGCCGTTGAAATACCACTCTGGTCGTGCTGGATGTCTAACCTGGGTCCGTGATCCGGATCAGGGACAGTGTCTGATGGGTAGTTTAACTGGGGCGGTTGCCTCCTAAAGAGTAACGGAGGCGCCCAAAGGTTCCCTCAGCCTGGTTGGCAATCAGGTGTTGAGTGTAAGTGCACAAGGGAGCTTGACTGTGAGACCGACGGGTCGAGCAGGGACGAAAGTCGGGACTAGTGATCCGGCAGTGGCTTGTGGAAGCGCTGTCGCTCAACGGATAAAAGGTACCCCGGGGATAACAGGCTGATCTTCCCCAAGAGTCCATATCGACGGGATGGTTTGGCACCTCGATGTCGGCTCGTCGCATCCTGGGGCTGGAGTCGGTCCCAAGGGTTGGGCTGTTCGCCCATTAAAGCGGTACGCGAGCTGGGTTTAGAACGTCGTGAGACAGTTCGGTCCCTATCCGCTGCGCGCGTAGGAATATTGAGAAGGGCTGTCCCTAGTACGAGAGGACCGGGACGGACGAACCTCTGGTGTGCCAGTTGTCCTGCCAAGGGCATGGCTGGTTGGCTACGTTCGGAAAGGATAACCGCTGAAAGCATCTAAGCGGGAAGCCTGCTTCGAGATGAGTATTCCCACCCCTTTGAGGGGTTAAGGCTCCCAGTAGACGACTGGGTTGATAGGCCAGATGTGGAAGCCCGGCAACGGGTGGAGCTGACTGGTACTAATAGGCCGAGGGCTTGTCCTCAGTTGCTCGCGTCCACTGTGTTAGTTCTGAAATAACGAACGGCCGTGTTGTTGCCCGGTGTTGGTTAATTTCATAGTGTTTCGGTGGTCATTGCGTTAGGGAAACGCCCGGTTACATTCCGAACCCGGAAGCTAAGCCTTTCAGCGCCGATGGTACTGCAGGGGGGACCCTGTGGGAGAGTAGGACGCCGCCGAACAATTATTCCGGGAAAGCCCCGCACCTCTGGTGCGGGGCTTTTCTGCGTTCACGGGGCCGGCCGTCGTGGCGTCCCTGTAGTGCCCGATGCTTCGCGTGGCTGGTATCTCGGACGTTGCCGCGCGTGGTTATGTATTTCCCGGAGTTCGGGGTATGCTTTATCTCGTTGCCGCAGGGCAGCAGGCCCCAATAGCTCAGTCGGTAGAGCGTCTCCATGGTAAGGAGAAGGTCTACGGTTCGATTCCGTATTGGGGCTCAGTCAAAGCGAAAGGCCCCCACCGATGGTGGGGGCCTTTCGCTTTACCCATGGAGCGAATCGAGGCGAGCCAGTTCGTCTGCTGAAAGGCGCAGTGCGGCCGCGGCCACGTTCTCCACGAGATGGTCCGGATTGCCGGTCCCAGGTATGGCCAGTACGTGCGGGCCCTGTTGCAGGGTCCAGGCCAGGCGGACCTGCGCGACCGTCGCGCTGTGCGCGCGGGCAATGGTGCGCAACACCTCGTCGCCGTTCCAGTCGGCGGCACTGGCCCCCTGCTCGCGGCCTTCGCCTGCGATGGCGAAGAAGGGCACGAACGCGATGCCCTGCTCTCCGCACAGCCGCAGGATGGCGTCGGCGTCCGCGGACCTGGACTGGAGGCCGTAGCGGTTCTGCACGCAGACCACCGGGGCCACGGACTGTGCCTCGGCGAGGTGTTCGCTGTTGATGTTGGAGATACCGAGGTGGCGGATGAGGCCGGCCTCGCGGAGCTCGGCCAGGGCGCCGAAGTGCTCGGAGACCGAATCCTGGCCCATGAGACGGAGGTTGACCACATCGAGGTGGTCGCGGCCCAGTTGGCGCAGGTTCTCCTCCACCTGACCGCGCAACTCCTCCGGCCGGGCGTGGGGCCGCCATGCGCCCGACGGGTCCCGGACCGGGCCGACCTTGGTGGTGATGACCAGGTCCTTGGGATACGGCGCAAGTGCCCGGTTGATCAGCTCGTTGGCTGAGCGCAGCGACGAGAAATAGAAGGCTGCGGTGTCGATGTGGTTCACACCGAGCTTCATCGCGTGCCGGAGCACCCCGATCGACTGCTCACGGTTGCTCGGCGTACCGAGGTCGAAGGCGGCGCTGCCGGTCAGGCGCATTGCGCCGAAACCGAGACGGTTGACGGTCAGGTCGCCGAGCTGCCACGTGCCTGCGGTATCCGCGGTGATTGTCTCTGAGGTCATGATCCGGAGTCTGTCAGAGGCGACTCACAGATGAAGCGCAGTCAGACGGCAGGCGGTTCAGGGACACGCATGGCCAGGATGGCCATGTCGTCGGAGGCGGGATCCGCGGCGAAGCGTTCCACGGCCCGCAGGACACGGCCCGCCACCGCCCCGGCCGTCAGGCCCGTACATCCTGTGAGCACATCGGCCAGACCGTCGTCGCCGAGCATGCGGGTGCCCTCGCGGCGTTCCGTGACGCCATCTGTCACGCACAGCAGGACGTCGCCCGGGTCGAGTGTGACGGTCTGTTCGTACAGTTCGAGGTCCTCGATGACGCCCAGCAGCGGCTGCGGTTCGGCCGCGGCCTCGACCGTGCCGTCCTGGCGCAGGCGCAGGGGAAGGGGATGCCCGGCGCACACCACTTTCAACAGGGCGCTGCCGTCCTCCTGCGGCCACAACTCCCCGTAAAGCAGGGTGAGGAAACGGCTGCGGGAGCCCTCGTCGAGGATCGCGGCGTTGAGGCGCTCCAGGACGGCGGGACCGCCGAAGCCCTCGCGGGCGAGCAGGCGCAGGGCGTGGCGCGCCAGTCCTGTGACGGCCGCGGCCTCCGGGCCCGTACCGCAGACGTCGCCGATGGCGAAACCGTAGGCGCCGTCGCGGATCGGGAAGACGTCGTAGAAGTCGCCACCGACCTCGTTGCCCTCGCCCGCCGCCCGGTAGATGACCTCGATCTCGACATTGGGCACGTCGGGCAGGCCCGGGGGCAGCAGGCTGCGCTGGAGGGACTGGCTGATCGCCATGCGTTCCGAGTAGAGGCGGGCGTTGTCGAGTGCGAGCGCGGCGCGGCGGGACAGGTCCTCGGCGAGTTCGAGGATCTCTTGACGAAAGTGGTCGTCGGACGGCTTGCCGAGCGTGAGCATGCCGATGACACGGTTGCGGGCGACGAGGGGGAGGACCACTGTCTCGCCACCCACCGCAGCCGCGGTGGCCAGAGTCGTACGCATGCCGGAGCCGAGGCCGTCGGGTTGGTCGCGGCCGAGACTGCGCATGGAGGCGCGCAGGGCCGCCTCGTGGGCCGCCGCGGAGGGGGCGGCCCAGACGCGGGCGCCAGGGGTCGGCACGGGGTCCGGCGGGGAGATCTTGGAGAGCAGGGCCTTGAGACCGTCGATGAGCTCCTCGTCCTCGTGGAGCACGTACGAGAGGTACGGCTCCGAGGACTGGTCGGCGATCGTGTAGACGGCGCACCAGGTGGCCAGGGTGGGGACCGTCATCTGGGCCATCAGGGCAAGGGTCTGGTCCCGGTCGAGGGTGCCGGCGAGGAGGTCGGACGCCTCGACGAGGAAGGACAGCGAACCGCGGCGGAGTCGTTCCAGTTCGCCGAGGCGGGCCGATTCGACGGCGAGAGCGATACGGTCCGCGGCGAACTGGAGGCGCAGGGCCTCCTCGTTGGTATACCGGCCGGGCGATTCCGCCGCGACGCCCAGCGACCCCGTGAGGCGTCCTTCGACCTTCAGCGGGACGGTCACGACGGAGCGCATACCGGTGTCGCTGAGCAGCGGCACGGCGCCGGGGACGACCGTGAGGTCTTCGTGCACGGCCGGCATCCGGGCGGAGCCGTACCGACCCGTGCCTGCTTCCACGGGGACGCGGGCGAAGCGCTGACGGGCGGACGGGAGGCCGGTCGTGGCCCGGACCTCCAGCTCGGTCTCGTCATCGGTGGCCAGCAGCAGGAAGGCCGAATCCGCGTCGAGCATGTCGCGGGCCCGTTCGACGGTGCGCTGGAGCAGCCCGTCGAGGTCGTCGGGGGCGGGGGAGCCGATGAACACCTCGAAGGGGTCCGTCTTACGACTCTCGGAGCCTGCGTCGGTGACCGGGGCGCGCACCGGTGACTGGAGCACGGCACGTTCGTGGTCGCGGACCAGAAGACAGACCGTGGACGGTTCGCCCTGGGTGTCGCGGACTCTGAGGTGGGAGGCGTACACGGGGATGGTGCGGCCGTCGGCGCCCCGGATGCCGTAACTGCCTTCCCAGCGGGAGAGCTGGAGCGCGTCGGCGATTCCGGTGCTGGTGCCGGGGGTCTGCGGCCAGGCGGTGAAGTCGGTGAGTTGTTTGCCGGTGACCTGTTCCGCGGTGTGCCCGAAGAGGAACGCGGCGTCGTCGTTCCACCCGGCGATGGAACCGGAGTGATCGATCTGTACGACGGCGACCCGGACGCGCTCGTCCGCGACCGGGAGGAGGTCGATGGGGAGCAGGGGGCCCGCGGAACGGATGCCCACCGGGCGCTCGGGAAGGTCGAGCTGGAACCAGACCTGTTTGTGCGCCGGGGTGTACTCGACACCCCACCGGGAAGCGAGTGCCGCGCAGAGCAGCAGACCGCGGCCACCCTCACGATCGGGGCTGCCGAAGTCGAGTCGGGTGCTCTGGAGCGGGATCTCCCGCTCCGGGTAGTGATCGGAGACCTCGACCCGGACACCGAGTTCCGTACGCAGGCACAGCACGTCGGCGGCGGTGCCCGCATGCACCACGGCATTGGTCACGAGCTCGCTGGTGAGCACGACCGCGTCGTCGACGATGTCGGTGTACCCCCACCCCTGCAGGGTGTCACGGACAAAGGCGCGGGCGGTCGCGACGGAGCGCCCGACCGGGTCGAAGGTGGCAGCCGCGCGCGCGGTGATCACAGCACTCCCCATATGGTGTCTCGCCGCTTCCCCGAGTCCTGTGCCCGTTTCTCGCCGCTTCGATTCGCTTGCCAGGCTAGACGCTCGCTCTCGGTATCGGGTACACGAGGGCCGACTTCGGGCAAGCGCGACCAGGAAACGATGTCCGGTCGGACAAGTGTGGTCTTCCCAACGGAGGGATGTGGGACAACCGTTGGAGGTTCCACCTCGATCAGTTCCGGCCTGGTAGCTTTCAACGATTTGACGTCCGCATGGTCACCCGTCGACGGTGGACTGTGGCGGTGAGCCAATGTGGAACTGGGCAAGATCCCAGGCAAGGCCCGAGCGATACGGTCAACCCCTGCGGGAGGGACACGGTGGAGTCTGGCGTGGCGGCGCGGGGATCAGAAACGCGCACAAAAGGCGGACAGTCCGTGAAGAAACAGCGCAATGGAACCATCGAAGTGGACGCCGCGGCGCTCAACAGACTGCTGGCCGGCCTGGTGGCGATGCGCGACGGGAATTTCCGCAGGCGTCTGACCGTCTCGGGCGAGGGGCCGATGGCGGAGATCTCGGCGGTCTTCAACGAGGTCGCCGACCGCAATCTCCACCTCACCGGCGAGCTGGCCCGGGTACGTCGCGTGGTCGGGCGCGAGGGGAAACTCACCGAGCGCTTGGAGACCGGGGCCTGCGAGGGCTCCTGGGCCGCGGCCATCGATGCCTCGAACGAGCTGGTCGACGACCTGGCGCGGCCGGTCTCGGAGGTCGGGCGGGTGCTGTCGGCGGTGGCCGACGGTGATCTGGAACAGCGGATGGAGCTCCGGTCGCACACGGCCGACGAGACCGTGCGACCGCTGCGCGGCGAGTTCCTGAAGGTGGCCCGTACGGTCAACAACCTGGTCGACCAGCTGTCGGCATTCACCGAGCAGGTGACGCGGGTCGCGGTCGAGGTGGGTACCGAGGGCAAGCTGGGCGGACAGGCCCAGGTGCGAGGAATGTCCGGTTCCTGGAAGGACCTCACGGACTCCGTCAACACCATGGCGTATCGGCTGACCGCGCAGGTGCGGGACATCGCCCTGGTGACGACGGCGGTCGCCAAGGGCGATCTGTCGCGGAAGGTCACCGTCCATGTGGCCGGCGAGATGCTGCAGCTGAAGAACACCGTCAACACGATGGTCGACCAGCTGTCCTCGTTCTCCTCCGAGGTGACCCGGGTCGCCCGTGAGGTGGGCACGGAGGGTGAGCTCGGCGGGCAGGCGACGGTGCCCGGTGTGGCCGGCGTGTGGAAGGACCTCACCGACTCCGTCAACACGATGGCCGGGAACCTCACCTCCCAGGTGCGTGGGATCGCCGAGGTGACGACGGCGGTCGCCAGTGGCGACCTGTCGCAGAAGGTCACCGTGAGCGCCCGCGGCGAGGTGGCGCAGCTCGCCGAGACGATCAACCAGATGACCGAGACGCTGCGGACCTTCGCGGACGAAGTGACGCGGGTGGCCAGCGAGGTCGGTGGCGAGGGTCTGCTCGGCGGTCAGGCGCAGGTGCCGGGTGCGGCGGGCACCTGGAAGGACCTCACCGACTCGGTGAACACCGTCTTCCGGAACCTGACGACGCAGGTGCGGGACATCGCACAGGTGACCACGGCGGTGGCCAGCGGTGACATGACGCAGAAGGTCACCGTGGATGTGGCCGGCGAGATGCTGGAGCTGAAGAACACCGTCAACACGATGGTGGACCAGCTCCAGTCCTTCGGTTCGGAAGTAACCCGGGTCGCGCGGGAGGTCGGTGTCGAGGGCCGGCTGGGCGGTCAGGCCGAGGTGCCGGGTGCGGCGGGTACGTGGAAGGACCTCACGGACTCGGTGAACACGGCGTTCCGGAACCTGACGGGTCAGGTGCGGGACATCGCGCAGGTGACGACCGCGGTCGCGAACGGTGATCTGTCGCAGAAGGTCACCGTGGATGTGGCCGGCGAGATGCTGGAGCTGAAGAACACCGTCAACACGATGGTGGCGCAGCTGTCGTCCTTCGCCGACCAGGTGACCCGGATGGCGCGGGACGTGGGCACGGAGGGCCGCCTCGGCGGTCAGGCGCGGGTCGACGGCGTCTCCGGTACCTGGAAGGAGCTCACCGACTCCGTCAACTTCATGGCCGGGAACCTGACCTCCCAGGTGCGTCAGATCGCGCAGGTGACCACGGCGGTCGCCCGGGGCGATCTGTCGCAGAAGATCGACGTGGACGCCCGCGGCGAGATCCTCGAACTGAAGAACACCATCAACACGATGGTGGACCAGCTCTCCGCCTTCGCCGAGCAGGTGACCCGGGTGGCCCGCGAGGTGGGCACCGACGGGCGGCTCGGCGGCCAGGCGCAGGTCCCCGGCGTGGCCGGGGTGTGGCGCGATCTGACCGACTCGGTGAACGGCATGGCGGGGAACCTCACCGCTCAGGTCCGTAACATCGCACAGGTCGCCACCGCGGTGGCGCGCGGTGACCTGTCGCAGAAGATCGACGTCGACGCGCGCGGCGAGATCCTGGAGCTGAAGAACACCCTCAACACGATGGTGGACCAGCTCTCGAACTTCGCCGAGCAGGTGACCCGGGTCGCCCGTGAGGTGGGTACGGAAGGCATCCTGGGCGGCCAGGCCGAGGTGCAGGGCGTGTCCGGTACGTGGAAGGACCTCACCCAGTCCGTCAACGGCATGGCGAACAACCTGACCTTGCAGGTCCGCAACATCGCCGAGGTCACCACCGCGGTCGCCAAGGGCGATCTCTCCAAGAAGATCACCGTCGACGCCAAGGGCGAGATCCTCGAACTGGTGACGACCGTCAACACGATGGTCGACCAGCTGCTCAACTTCGCCGACGAGGTGACGCGAGTCGCCCGTGAGGTGGGTACCGAGGGCATCCTGGGCGGTCAGGCGCGTGTGCGCGGGGCGACCGGCATCTGGAAGGACCTCAGCGACAACGTCAACCTGATGGCCAACAACCTGACCAGCCAGGTGCGGAACATCTCCCGGGTCTCGTCCGCGGTCGCCAACGGCGATCTGACCAAGAAGGTCACCGTCGAGGCGCGCGGCGAGGTCGCCGAGCTCGCCGACACCGTCAACACGATGGTGACGACGCTGTCCTCGTTCGCCGACGAGGTGACGCGAGTCGCCCGCGAGGTGGGTACCGAGGGCGAGCTGGGCGGTCAGGCGCGGGTGCCGGGCGTCTCCGGCACGTGGAAGGACCTCACCGAGTCGGTGAACTCGATGGCGTCCAACCTGACCGGTCAGGTGCGCCAGATCGCCACGGTCACCACCGCCATCGCCAAGGGCGATCTGACCAAGAAGATCGACATCGACGCGCGCGGTGAGATCCAGGAGCTGAAGAACACCATCAACACGATGGTGGACCAGCTGTCGTCCTTCGCCGAGCAGGTGACCCGGGTGGCCCGTGAGGTGGGCACCGAGGGTCAGTTGGGCGGCCAGGCGCGGGTCCGGGACGTCGACGGAACCTGGCGCGATCTCACCGAGTCCGTCAACGAGATGGCCGGGAACCTGACCCGTCAGGTGCGGGCCATCGCGGCTGTCGCCACCGCGGTGACCCGTGGCGATCTCAACCTCAAGATCGATGTGGACGCGGCCGGTGAGATCCAGGCCCTGCAGGACAACATCAACACGATGATCGCCAACCTGCGCGACACCACGGCCACCAACAAGGAGCAGGACTGGCTCAAGGGCAACCTCGCCCG
The DNA here is from genome assembly GCF_026339735.1 of Streptomyces sp. NBC_01669. Taxonomy (GTDB): domain Bacteria; phylum Actinomycetota; class Actinomycetes; order Streptomycetales; family Streptomycetaceae; genus Streptomyces; species Streptomyces yanii. The sequence goes on along the minus strand of NZ_JAPEQG010000001.1, from coordinate 2,724,690 downwards.
GATCTCCGGTCTGATGCAGGGACGCCGTGATCTCGACGACGTCGCCTCGCTGATCATGAGCGAGCTGACCCCGGTCGTCTCGGCGCAGCACGGGGCGTTCTTCCTGGCCATGCCCACCGGTGACACCGATGCGGTGGTGGCGGACGCGGACCGGGAGGGTACGTACGTACTCCGCATGCGGGGCAGCTACGGCTACTCCGCCGGCTCGATGCCGACGTCCTTCCGGCCCGGCGAAACGCTGATCGGCACGGCGGCGGAGGAGAAGCGGACGATCCAGGTGGACAACGTGCCGCCGGGCTATCTGAAGATCTCCTCGGGCCTGGGCGAGGCACCGCCGGCGCATGTGATCGTGCTGCCGGTGCTCTTCGAGGGGCAGGTCCTCGGCGTGATCGAACTGGCCTCGTTCCAGCCGTTCACCCACATCCAGCGGGACTTCCTCAACCAGCTCGCCGAGATGATCGCGACCAGCGTCAACACGATCAGCGTCAACACCAAGACGGAGAAGCTCCTGGAGCAGTCGCAGGAGCTGACCGAGCAGCTGCGCGACCGCTCGGAGGAGCTGGAGAACCGGCAGAAGGCGCTCCAGGCATCCAACGCCGAACTGGAGGAGAAGGCCGAACTGCTGGCCCAGCAGAACCGCGACATCGAGGTGAAGAACACCGAGATCGAGGAGGCGCGGCAGGTCCTGGAGGAGCGGGCCGAGCAGCTCGCGGTCTCGATGCGCTACAAGTCCGAGTTCCTGGCGAACATGTCGCACGAGCTGCGCACGCCGCTCAACTCGCTGCTCATCCTCGCCAAGCTGCTCGCGGACAACGCCGAGGGAAATCTCTCCCCGAAGCAGGTGGAGTTCGCCGAGACGATCCACGGCGCAGGTTCCGACCTGCTGCAGCTGATCAACGACATCCTCGATCTGTCGAAGGTCGAGGCGGGCAAGATGGATGTCAGTCCGACCCGGATCGCACTGGTCCAGCTGGTCGACTACGTGGAGGCGACCTTCCGGCCGCTCACCGCCGAGAAGGGGCTCGACTTCTCCGTACGGGTGTCGCCGGAGCTTCCCGCCACTCTGCACACGGACGAGCAGCGGCTCCTCCAGGTGCTGCGGAACCTCCTTTCCAACGCGGTGAAGTTCACCGACAGCGGCGCCGTCGAGCTGGTGATCCGGCCTGCCGGCGCGGATGTGCCGAACGCCATTCGCGAGCAGCTCCTGGAAGCGGGTTCGCTGCGCGACGCCGACGCCGATCTGATCGCGTTCTCGGTCACCGACACCGGGATCGGGATCGCGTCCAGCAAGATGTTGGTGATCTTCGAGGCGTTCAAGCAGGCGGACGGTACGACCAGTCGCAAGTACGGCGGTACGGGGCTCGGGCTGTCCATCAGCCGGGAGATCGCGCGGCTGCTGGGTGGCGAGATCCATGCGTCGAGCGAGCCGGGCCGCGGCTCGACCTTCACGCTGTATCTGCCGCTGCACCTCAGCGAGCTGCCGGCGCAGGGCTACCCGCAGATCGGCCCCGGTTCCATCGAGGCGCACGGTGCGGCGGCCGGGAACGGCCTGGTCCCGGAGGCGGGTTCGGGGACGGCGCTGCACGACGCGGCCGGTTCCGCGGGGCTGTTCCGGCGGCGTCGCAAGGCGCTCGGCGGAGCGGAGCGGCGGACCGTGCTGCCGCCCAGGAGCGCCGGGCACACCGAGCCGGCCGCACCGGCTCAGGAGTTGTTGACCCAGTCCGGCCAGGAGGAGCCCGAGGTCCGCAGGGTCTTCCGGTTCAACGGCGAGAAGGTCCTCATCGTCGACGACGACATCCGTAACGTCTTCGCGCTCACCAGCGTGCTGGAGCAGCACGGGCTCTCGGTGCTGTATGCGGAGAACGGGCGCGAGGGCATCGAAGTCCTGGAACAGCACGACGATGTGACGGTCGTGCTGATGGACATCATGATGCCGGAGATGGACGGCTACGCGACGACGACGGCGATCCGCAGGATGCCGCAGTTCGCCGGGCTGCCCATCATCGCGCTGACCGCTAAGGCCATGAAGGGCGACCGGGAGAAGGCGATCGACTCCGGTGCTTCCGACTATGTCACCAAGCCTGCCGATCCTGATCATCTGCTCTCCGTTATGGAGCAGTGGATGCGCGGAGAGTGATCACCTCTGGAGCGAATCCCGATAAGTTCCTGATCGACTGTGCTCGAAGGGGTGTGAGAACGCGGTGGGCGGGGAACCTTCTGGTCTCCCACCGCGTTTCCGGTACGTGCACAGTGACATCGCGGTGACAGGGTGTGGTGACGGGCGGGGTGCGGCTACCATGACCGGCACAAGGACGGACGGCGCAAGGGAGTCGTCCCCTGGGGCGGCGCCCGGTGCAATTCCGGGGCGAGGAGGACGGGCCATGGTGCAGAAGGCCAAGATCCTCCTGGTCGATGACCGGCCGGAGAATCTGCTGGCGCTGGAGGCCATCCTCTCTGCGCTCGATCAGACGCTGGTACGGGCATCGTCAGGGGAGGAAGCGCTCAAAGCGCTGCTCACGGACGATTTCGCGGTCATTCTGCTGGACGTCCAGATGCCGGGCATGGACGGTTTCGAGACCGCCGCGCACATCAAGCGGCGGGAGCGGACCCGGGACATCCCGATCATCTTCCTCACCGCGATCAACCATGGTCCGCATCACACCTTCCGGGGTTACGCGGCCGGCGCGGTGGACTACATCTCGAAGCCGTTCGATCCCTGGGTGCTGCGCGCCAAGGTCTCGGTCTTCGTCGAGCTGTACATGAAGAACTGCCAGTTGCGTGAGCAGGCGGCGCTGTTGCGACTGCAGCTGGAGGGTGGCGGCCACCCCGGCGCCGACCAGGAGAAGGAGCCCGCCGGACTGCTGGCCGAGCTCTCGGCGCGCCTCGCGGCCGTCGAGGAGCAGGCGGAGGCGCTCTCCAAGCAGCTCGACGACGAGTCGGCGGACGCCGCCGCGGTGGCCACCGCGGCCCATCTCGAACGGAAACTGACCGGACTGCGGCGCGCGCTCGATGCGCTGGAGCCCGGCACCGGAAGCGGCACGGCCGCGCTTCCCTCGTAACGCCGCCGCTCACCGAACCCGCCCCCGGCCGGGAACCGGGTTCGGGGACGGCCGCTCGATCCGCCCCTGGTGAGGGCACGTCAGTTTCCGGCCTCTGCAGGGCGACACGGTTGGGTGAACCAAGAGGGGCACGTGTTCGCGGCGGCCAACACCGGTAACCTCGGCACCATGGCCTCACGTACGTCCGGCAAGGGTTCCCAGGGCACGGCGGGCACCGCGAAGCGTTCCGGCCGTACCGGGGGCCCGGCGAAGAAAGCCGCGCCCGCGAAGAAGACCGCACCCGCGAAGAAGGCTCCGGCCAAGAAGGCGGTGGCGAAGAAGGCGGCTGCGCCCAGGCCCGCACCGTCTCCCACCGGGGGTGTGTACCGGCTGGTGCGCGCCGTCTGGCTCGGTGCGGCCCACGCCGTCGGTGCCATGTTCCGCGGTATAGGGCGCGGTGCCAAGGGACTCGATCCCGCACATCGCAAGGACGGCGTCGCGCTGCTGCTGCTCGGTCTCGCGCTGGTCGTGGCCGCGGGCACCTGGTCGAATCTGCGGGGTCCCGTCGGCGACCTCGTCGAGATGCTCGTCACCGGTGCCTTCGGGCGCCTCGATCTGCTCGTACCCATACTGCTCGGCGCCATCGCCGTACGGCTGATCCTCTACCCCGAGAAGCCCGAGGCCAACGGCCGCATCGTCATCGGGCTCTCCGCCCTGGTCATCGGCGTGCTCGGGCAGGTCCACATCGCGTGCGGTTCGCCCGGCCGCGGGGACGGCACCGAGGCGATGCAGGACGCCGGGGGACTCATCGGCTGGGCCGCCTCCAAGCCGCTGGTCTTCACCATGGGCGAGGTCCTCGCCGTGCCGCTGCTCCTTCTTCTCACTGTCTTCGGTCTGCTCGTCGTCACCGCGACCCCGGTGAACGCGATTCCGCAGCGGCTGCGGCTGCTCGGCTCCAAGCTGGGGATCGTCGACCCGGTGTACGACCCCGAGGCGGAGGGCGAGAGCGACGACGAGCGGTACGACGAGCAGTGGCGCGAGGCGCTTCCCGCCCGCTCGCGGCGCTCGTCCGTACGCCGTTCCGAGGCGCCCGAGGTGTACGCCCCCGAGGAGGCGGAGGCCGAGGCACTCTCCAAGCGCCGCAGGCCGCGCAGGCCGTCCGTGCAACCCGCGATGAACCGCACCATGGACGCGGTGGATGTCGCCGCGGCCGCGGCCGCGGCGCTCGACGGCGCGGTGCTCAACGGCATGCCGCCCTCGGCGGTCGTCGCCGACCTCACCCAGGGCGTCTCCGTCGAGCGTGACCGCGAGCGCTCGGGAACCCCGGTGCCCGGTGCCCGTGAGGCCGAGTCGGGCACCGGGGCGGGGAAGGGCGCGGTGACCTCCGGCGGCGTACCCGATCTGACGAAGCCCGCCCCCGATCCGTCGCAGTCCCAGCCTCTGCCGGCCCGCGCCGAGCAGTTGCAGCTCTCCGGAGACATCACGTACGCGCTGCCCTCGCTCGATCTGCTGGAACGCGGCGGTCCGGGCAAGACCCGGAGTGCTGCCAACGACGCGATCGTCGCCTCCCTGACCAACGTCTTCACCGAGTTCAAGGTCGACGCCGCCGTCACCGGCTTCACCCGCGGACCGACGGTGACGCGGTACGAGGTGGAGCTCGGCCCGGCCGTGAAGGTCGAGCGGATCACCGCGCTGGCCAAGAACATCGCGTACGCCGTCGCCAGCCCCGACGTCCGGATCATCTCGCCGATCCCGGGGAAGTCCGCCGTCGGCATCGAGATCCCCAACACCGACCGGGAGATGGTCAACCTCGGCGATGTGCTGCGCCTCGCGGACGCGGCCGAGGACGACCACCCGATGCTGGTCGCGCTCGGCAAGGACGTCGAGGGCGGCTATGTGATGGCCAACCTCGCGAAGATGCCGCACGTGCTGGTGGCCGGTGCGACCGGTTCCGGCAAGTCGTCCTGCATCAACTGCCTGATCACGTCGGTCATGGTGCGGGCGACCCCGGACGACGTGCGGATGGTGCTGGTCGACCCCAAGCGCGTCGAACTGACCGCCTACGAGGGCATCCCGCACCTGATCACGCCGATCATCACCAACCCGAAGCGAGCCGCCGAGGCTCTGCAATGGGTCGTACGGGAGATGGACCTCCGGTACGACGACCTCGCCGCGTTCGGTTACCGGCACATCGACGACTTCAACCAGGCCGTGCGCAACGGCAAGGTCAAGCCGCCGGAAGGCAGCGAGCGCGAGCTCTCGCCGTACCCGTATCTCCTGGTGATCGTCGACGAGCTCGCCGACCTGATGATGGTCGCTCCACGTGACGTCGAGGACGCCATCGTCCGCATCACCCAGCTGGCGCGCGCCGCCGGTATCCACCTGGTGCTCGCGACCCAGCGGCCCTCGGTCGACGTCGTCACCGGTCTGATCAAGGCGAACGTGCCCTCCCGGCTCGCCTTCGCGACCTCGTCGCTCGCGGACAGCCGCGTGATCCTGGACCAACCCGGCGCCGAGAAGCTCATCGGAAAGGGTGACGGACTGTTCCTACCGATGGGTGCCAACAAGCCCACCCGCATGCAGGGCGCCTTCGTCACCGAGGGCGAGGTCGCGGCCATCGTCCAGCACTGCAAGGATCAGATGGCGCCGGTCTTCCGCGAGGACGTGGTGGTCGGCTCCGCCAAGAAGAAGGAGATCGACGAGGACATCGGCGACGACCTCGATCTGCTCTGTCAGGCAGCCGAACTGGTCGTCTCCACCCAGTTCGGGTCCACCTCGATGCTCCAGCGCAAGCTGCGGGTCGGCTTCGCCAAGGCAGGCCGGCTGATGGACCTGATGGAGTCGCGCAACATCGTCGGACCGAGCGAGGGGTCCAAAGCGCGTGACGTCATGGTGAAACCGGACGAGCTGGACGGGGTGTTGGCCCAGATCCGCGGGGAAACCGCTTCGTAAGGGTGGGAAGAGCAACCGTTTCGTCGGGTCGTACGTCAATTTGACTGGAGGGACAGCAGAATGTACTTCCACGGGGCGGTCCGGTGAATAGGACAGTGTTCGAATCTGATGGCGTACAAAGTCCTCCCTCCCGGTTGCCCCACCCTTTCGTACCACCCCTAGACTGAACACCCAGCAGGTGGCTCACGCTCGAAAGGCGCCCCCGTGTCCATCGGCAACTCCCCCGAAGACGACCGGCCTTCGATCGGTCGAGTGCTCCAGCAGGCTCGAATCGCCGCAGGTCTCACGGTCGAAGAGGTCAGCTCGTCCACCCGGGTGCGCATCCCCATCGTGCACGCGATCGAAGAGGACGACTTCACCCGCTGCGGCGGCGACGTGTACGCCCGCGGCCATATCGGTACGTTGGCGCGTGCCGTCGGCATCGATCCGGAACCGCTGGTTTCGCAGTACGACGGCGAGCACGGCGGCCGTCCCGCGCCCACACCGGCGGCGCCGCTGTTCGAAGCCGAACGGATCCGTTCCGATCCCCGTCGGCCGAACTGGACCGCGGCCATGGTCGCGGCGATCGTCGTCGTCATCGGCTTCGTCGGCTTCACCTTCTTCAAGGGTGGCGACGACGGCGGTACGACCACCCGGGTCGCGGAGGGCTCGACACCCAACACGACCAGTCCCAAGCCCACCAAGAAGACCACCGACCCCAAGCCCGTACCCTCCGACAGCGCCATCGCGGCGGCCCCGCGGGACAAGGTGACGGTCAAGCTCAGCGCCACCGCGGGCAAGAGCTGGATCTCCGCCAAGGACCACAACGGGCGGATGCTCTTCGACGGTCTGCTGCAGAAGGGCGAGTCCAAGACCTTCCAGGACAAGGAGCGCGTCGACCTCGTCCTCGGGGACGCCGGTTCGATCGAGCTCTTCGTCAACGGCAAGAAGGTCGAGGACAAGTTCAAGCCGGGTCAGGTCGAACGGCTCACGTACACGAAGGGCGACCCCGAGGTCGGCTGACCGACAGCACGTTGTGACACGAGCGCCCGGCCGTCCAGCCGGGCGCTCGACCCGTTGTTACTCGCTGTCACAGGGGAACCCTGCTCGGCGGGGCCAGTGCCAGGACAAAGTAGTCTTGAGCCCATGCCCGAACGCCGTACCGTCGCCCTTGTCACTCTTGGCTGCGCCCGTAACGAGGTGGACTCGGAGGAGCTCGCAGGCCGCTTGGCAGCGGACGGCTGGGAGCTCGTCGAGGATGCCTCCGACGCGGATGTCGCCGTCGTCAACACCTGTGGGTTCGTCGAGGCCGCCAAGAAGGACTCCGTCGACGCACTCCTCGAAGCCAACGATCTGAAGGACCACGGCCGGACCCAGGCCGTGGTCGCCGTCGGCTGCATGGCCGAGCGCTACGGCAAGGACCTTGCCGAAGCCCTGCCGGAAGCCGACGGAGTCCTCGGATTCGACGACTACGCCGATATCTCCGACCGCCTCCAGACCATCCTCAACGGGGGCATCCACGCTTCCCACACCCCGCGTGACCGGCGCAAGCTGCTGCCGATCAGCCCGGCCGAGCGGCAGGACGCCGCCGTCGCGCTGCCCGGACACGCGCAGGAAGCCGCCCCGGCCCCCGCGGACCTCCCCGACGGGGTCGCTCCGGTCTCCGGGCCGCGCGCCCCGCTGCGCCGCCGGCTGGGCACCAGCCCGGTCGCCTCGGTGAAGCTCGCCTCCGGCTGCGACCGCCGCTGCTCGTTCTGCGCCATTCCGTCCTTCCGCGGTTCCTTCATCTCGCGGCGCCCCTCGGACGTGCTGCAGGAGACCCGCTGGCTGGCCGAGCAGGGCGTCAAGGAGGTCATGCTGGTCTCCGAGAACAACACCTCGTACGGCAAGGACCTCGGCGACATCCGGCTGCTGGAGACACTGCTGCCTGAGCTCGCCGACGTCGACGGGATCGAGCGGATCCGGGTCAGCTACCTGCAGCCCGCCGAAATGCGGCCCGGTCTGATCGACGTACTGACCTCGACGCCGAAGGTCGCCCCGTACTTCGACCTCTCCTTCCAGCACTCCGCCCCCGGTGTGCTGCGGGCGATGCGCCGCTTCGGTGACACCGACCGCTTCCTGGAGCTCCTGGAGACCATCCGGAGCAAGGCGCCGCAGGCCGGTGCGCGGTCGAACTTCATCGTGGGCTTCCCCGGGGAGACCGAGGCGGACCTCGCCGAGCTGGAACGCTTCCTCACAGGCGCGCGGCTCGACGCGATCGGCGTCTTCGGTTATTCCGACGAGGAGGGCACCGAGGCCGTCGGTTACGACAACAAGCTGGACCCCGACGTCATCGCGGAGCGGCTCGCGCACATCTCACAGCTGGCCGAGGAGCTGACCTCGCAGCGCGCCGAGGAGCGGCTCGGGGAGTCCCTGCAGGTGCTGGTCGAGTCCGTCGACCCCACCGAGGACGAGCCGCGCGCGGTGGGGCGTGCTGCGCACCAGGCACCCGAAACGGACGGCCAGGTGCTCTTCACCGCACGCGAGGGTCTGGTGCCGGGCCGTATGGTCGAGGCAAAGGTGGTGGGCACCGAAGGAGTGGACCTGGTGGCTGAGTGTTCCGAGCTTTCGGAGGCAGCCAGATGACGGGAGTCCCGGCATCCGCGCCAGGCGGTTCCGGCGCGAAGCCGGTCCGTGGCGGCAAGCTGGGCGCTGCGGCCGTCAACCAGGCCAGCCTGTGGAACATCGCCAATTTCCTCACCATGGCGCGGCTGCTGCTGGTACCGGGTTTCGTCGTGCTGCTGCTTCACAACGGCGGCTACGACCCCGCCTGGCGGTCCTTCGCCTGGGCGGCGTTCGCCATCGCCATGATCACCGACCTCTTCGACGGTCATCTGGCGCGTACGTACAACCTGGTCACCGACTTCGGGAAGATCGCCGACCCGATCGCCGACAAGGCGATCATGGGGGCCGCGCTGATCTGCCTGTCGTACCTCGGTGATCTGCCGTGGTGGGTCACCGGAGTGATCCTCTTCCGCGAGATCGGCATCACGCTGATGCGGTTCTGGGTGATCCGGCATGCGGTGATCCCGGCCAGTCGCGGCGGGAAGATGAAGACGCTGGCACAGGGGACAGCCGTCGGGATGTACGTCCTGGCGCTGACCGGCCCGCTCGCCACACTGCGCTTCTGGGTGATGGCGGTGGCCGTCGTGCTGACGGTCGTCACCGGACTCGACTACGTGCGTCAGGCCGTCGTGCTGCGGCGCCAGGGTCTGGCGGCCGAACGGGCCGCAGCGGCGGCTGCCGAGGCGTCCGGGGTCCGTGGCCCGGCGGAGGCCGAGCGGTGACTGCCGCGGCCCGGGTGCTGCAGCAGCTCGTGCGGCGAGGGGAGACCCTCGCCGTCGCCGAGTCGCTGACCGGCGGCCTGGTTGCGGCGGAGCTCACCTCCGTACCCGGTGCCTCGCGCTCCTTCCGCGGGTCCGTGACGGCGTACGCGACGCCCCTGAAGCGGGATGTGCTTGCCGTGGACGGGGCCCTGCTGGCAGCGCGCGGTGCCGTGGATCCCGAGGTCGCCCGGCAGATGGCGATCGGTGTCCGACGGATTCTCGGTGCAGACTGGGGAGTGGCGACCACCGGCGTCGCGGGACCCGATGCGCAGGACGGAAAGCCGGTCGGAACCGTCTATCTCGCCGTGGCGGGGCCGGGCGGCGCGGAGAAAGTGGCCGCGCTGCGGTTGAACGGTGAGCGGGCGGACATCCGTAGAGAGAGCGTACGGAGCCTGCTTGAACTGCTCTCCGGAGAACTCGACGACAATGCGAGCGCACAGGATACGGAACAGAACGGGGGGAATTGATGTTTGCAGCCCTGAGTGAACACGACATCGCTCCCCGCACGGCCGCAGCGCGAGGCGGTACGGTGGGGCGTGAAGGATGCGGCTACGCGGTCCGAGGAGGGAGCCACCGATGATTCTGCTCCGTCGCCTGCTTGGTGACGTGCTGCGTCGGCAGCGCCAGCGCCAAGGCCGTACTCTGCGCGAAGTCTCCTCGTCCGCCCGAGTCTCGCTCGGCTATCTCTCCGAGGTGGAGCGGGGGCAGAAGGAGGCATCCTCCGAGCTGCTCTCCGCCATTTGCGACGCGCTTGACGTACGGATGTCCGAGCTCATGCGTGAAGTGAGCGATGAGCTGTCGCTGGCTGAGCTGGCCGAGTCGGCAGCAGCCAGCGATCCGGTGCCAGTGCCGGTACGCCCGATGCTCAATTCCGTCTCCGTGACGTCGGTGGCAGGTGTGCCGACGGGAAGGGTGACGATCAAGGCACCCGCGGAAGCGGTGGATGTCGTCGCCGCCTGACCCGCGCGGTCCGGTGTGAACCAGAGCCCCGGTCGGCCCCTTCACGGGGGTGGCCGGGGCTCTGGTGTGTGCGGACGCCGCCGCCAGGGACTCGCTCGCGCGCCGGTCAACGAAGCGTGTGTTCTCAGGACGCCCTTCGTCCGAAGCACCGCTTCAGCTCATCCACTTCGTAGAAGTAGCTGCTCTTCGGCACCGGGGCGCAGCCTCGCTTGAACGCGGTCTGCTTCGTGGCCGATGCAGTCGCGGTACGGCCGACAGAGGTGGACGGTGCGTGATCGCAGCATGACGTGCGGCGTGCATCGGGGCAGTCGGAGCGGCCGGCCGATCGTTCACCCTGGGGACCCGGAGGCCGTACCGGAGGTTCTGGATGCGGCTACGGTGGTCCCGGGCGAGACTGCAGAGAGGAACACCACGGTCACCGAGATCGCGCAGTGCCTCAGCGGTATCGGTTCCGGGGTGCTGTTCCATGCGCAGCTCGGGCCGTGAACCTGCGGCAACACGACTGGACGAGCCAGACGGAGAGCGCGTAACGGTGTCCGCCCCGGACATGCGCGCCGGTACTGCGCCGGTGCGCCCTCCCGCTGGGCGATCGGGCCGGACTAGGTTCGGCCGGAGGAGGCAGCCATGGTACGGAGATGGGTGCCCGCGCTCGTTCTCGGCGGGGTGTGGTGGTGGGCCGTGCTCCGGCTGGTCCTTCAGCCGGAGCATGCCGGGCTGGTCGAGGGCGCGGTGACGGCGGGCGGATGGGGGCTCAGCCTCCTGCCCGTCCATGTGGCCGCGAGCGCCCGGTCCACGGGAACGATCAGGGCCCGTGCGGAGACGATCGGTGCCGCCGCGGGCGCGTGGTGCGTGGCCGGGGTGCGCGGTGTCGAGACGGCATGGCGTACTACCAGGGCATGGCGACGCCGCCGTTCGGACGGAGAATCTGACCCGTCATGAAGGCCGAAGCATCGGATGCGAGATGCAGGACCGTGTGGGCGACGTCCTCGGGCTCACCCACCCGGCCGAGCGGGGATATCCGTACCATCGCGCCCTCGGCCCGGTGCTGCTGCTCTGCGTCGTGGCGGGCGGTCATCGGCGTACGGATCCAGCCGGGAGCGACGGCATTGACGCGGATGCCCTGAGGACCCAGCTCGGTCGCCAGGGTCCTGGTCAGCTGGACGACTGCTGCCTTGGCCGCGCTGTAGCAGAGAAGTCCCGGACCTGAGGCGTCGACCGCGCCCGAGGCCATGGTGATCAGCGAGCCGGGTGCGCCGCGCCCGATCATGCTGCGGGCGACCTCCTGGCAGGCGTACAGAACCCCCTTGAAATTGACGGCCATGACGCGGTCGAGGTCCTCGTCAGCCGTCTCCAGAACGCTGCTCGTATGCATGATTCCGGCGACGGCGGCCAGGATGTCGACCTCACCCGCTGCGGCGACCGCGCTCCTGAGTCGACTGCGGTCGGTGACATCGAGGGGATGGGTGTGGGCTTCGCCACCTGCGGCAGTGATCATCTCCCGGGTCTCCAGGAGGCCCTTCTCGTCGAGGTCCGCGCAGTGGACGGTGGCTCCCGCCTCCGCGAGCAGGACGGCGCAGGCTCGGCCGATGCCACCGGCCGCTCCGGTGACGAACGCGGATCGGCCGGTGAGGTCGTACGCGGTGACAGGCATGTCCGGACCGTACGACTGGATCTGACGATGCGTCAACTAGGGTGTGGGGCCTGACTGGCAGCGGGGACACCAGTAGGCGGGGCGGTTGTCCTGTTCCGTCGCGCGAATGGGGGTGCCGCAGCGCAGACACGGGCGGTGTGTCCTGCCGTAGACCCAGAGACGCTCACGGGGGCCGTAGCCGTTGGGCTGTGCTCGGGTGGTCGTGCGGACCGTGCGGTTGCGGTTGGCTTCGAGGAGCTGCTTGGCCGTGGTGACCAGACGGGCGGCGGTGGAGGCGGGCAGCTCACCGACGGGGAGCCAGGGGGTGGCACGCGCGAGGAAGCAGAGCTCGGCCTTGTAGATGTTGCCGATGCCGGCCAGGTTGCGCTGGTCGAGGAGGGCTTCGCCGAGGGGGCGCCCGGGGTCGGCCAGCAGGTTGCGCAGGGCAGTGTCGGGGTCCCAGCCGGGTCCCAGCAGATCGGGCCCGAGGTGGCCGACCGCCTTCTCCTCGTCGGCCGTACGGAGGAGTTCGAGAACGGGGAGCCGGTAGCCGACCGCGGTGTGGTGGGCGGTGGAGAGGACCGCGCGGATCTGGTGGCCCGGGCCGCCGCGCCAGCGCTCGCGCGGAGCGTAGAGGCGCCAGGCGCCGTCCATTCCCAGATGGCTGTGCAGGGTGAGGCCACCCTCGATCCGGGTGAGGAGATGCTTGCCGCGCGGGGTGACGTCGAGGACGGCCCGGCCCGTGAGGTCCGCGGTGGCGAAGCGGGGGACGCGCAGGTCGGAGTGGGTCAGGGCCTGACCGGCCAGCGCGCTGTGCAGACGCTCGGCGGTCTGCAGGACGGTATCTCCTTCGGGCATACCTCCATGATGCGCGGTGCGGGGTGGGCATGCGGGCGGGAATCGGGGGTGCGTGCGGGGCTGTGCGGGCCGAGGTGTGCTGCGGGGTCACGCGCGCAGTCGGAGGCCTCTTGGAGTGGCGTGGAATCCGGCCGTCTCCAGCGTGCGGCCCAGAGGCGAGGTCAGGGACGAGGCGCCGTTGGTGCGCTCCACCGTGACCGTGCCGAGTGCCCCCGCGCGCGCCGCACCGGCCAGCGCCTCGGCGGCCGCCCGGAGCGCGGGGGCCTCCGGGTCGGTCGGCCAAGCGAGCAGCGTCTTGCCGCCGCGCTCCATGTACAGCGTCAGTTCGCCGTCGACCAGGACGACCAGGGCACCTGCCTTGCGCCCCGGTCTGTGTCCGGCGCCGTCCGGCGGTTCCGGCCAGGACAGGGCCGCGCCGTACGCATTGGCCGGGTCGGCGGCCGCGAGAACCAGGGCGCGGGGCGCCGAGCCCGGTTCCGTACGGTCGCGGGCGGTGGAGACCGCACGGAGCCGGTCGACCGCACCGTCCATCGCGAACTGGGCCGCCCCCAGACCCTCGACGACATAACCGCGGCGGGCCTGCCCGTTGTCCTCGAAGGCGGCAAGGATGCGATACGTCGCGGCAAAGCCGCCCTCGACGCCTTCGGCCTGGACCGCGCCTCGGGTCACCACACCGTGCCGGTCGAGGAGGGTGCGGGCCAGGGCGTGGGCGCGGTGCGTGGGATCGGGCTCGGTTCCGGGGAGCAGGGACCAGCGGCCCGAGACGGTGGGCGGACCGGTGCGCGATGCGGGGCGGGCCGTGGCGGTGAGCGAGCCGTAACGGCCGCGCGGGACGCTGCGCTTGGCGCGGTGGGCCGTCGATCCCGCCGTGCGTCCGGAGCCGAGGAGCGAGCGCAGCGGGGCCAGCGTGTCGTTGGTCAGCCGGCCGGACCAGGTCAGGTCCCAGAGAGCGTCGGCGAGTTGCGGATCGGTGCAGTCCGGGTGCGTGGTGGCGCGTACCTGATCGGCGATCTGCCGGAAGAACAGCCCGTATCCGCCGGTCAGTGCGGTGAGGACGGATTCGTGCAGCGCGCTGAGTTCGAGAGGGTGCGAGGGTGGGAGGAGCAGGGGTGCGCTGTCGGCGAGATAGAGGGACAGCCAGCCGTCCTTGCCGGGTAGGGCACCCGCACCGGCCCAGATCACCTCGCCGGTGGTGGTGAGTTCGTCGAGCAGGGCGGGGGTGTATCCCGTGATGCGTCCCGGCAGGATCAGCTTCTCCAGCGCCGACGCGGGGACAGGAGCGCCCTGCAACTGCTCGATGGCGCGGGCCAGTCCGTCGATTCCTCGCAGGCTGTTGTTCCCGAGATGCTGCCACTGCGGAAGGAAGCCGGCGAGCGCGGCGGGCGGGACCGGCTCCAGCTCCTGGCGCAGGGCGGCGAGCGAGCGGCGGCGGAGCCGGCGCAGCACCGTGGCGTCACACCACTCCTGGCCGATGCCGGCGGGGTGGAACTCGCCCTGCACAATCCGGCCGGAGGCGGAAAGCCGCTGCAGCGCGCCGTCCGTGACGGCGGTGCCGAGACCGAAGCGGGCAGCCGCCTGGGTGGAGGTGAACGGGCCGTGCGTGCGGGCGTAGCGGGCGAGGAGATCGCCGAGCGGGTCCTTCACCGGCTCGGTGAACGCCTCCGGGACGCCGACCGGGAGGGCTGTGCCCAGCGCGTCCCGCAGTCGGCCGGCGTCCTCGATCGCCGCCCAGTGGTCGGCTCCGCCGATCCGGACCCGGATGGCCCGGCGGGCCGAGGCGAGCTCCGCGGCCCAGGGCTGCTCGGCGCCGCGCTCGGCCAACTCGGCCTCGGTGAGCGGGCCGAGGACGCGCAGCAGATCGGCGACGCCTTCGATGTCCTTGATCCGGCGATCCTCGGTGAGCCACTGGAGCTCCTGCTGCAGCTCGCCCAGCACGTCGGCGTCGAGCAGCTCGCGCAGTTCCGCCTGGCCGAGAAGCTCGGCGAGGAGATGGGAGTCCAGCGAGAGCGCGGCCGCCCGCCGCTCGGCCAGCGGCGAGTCGCCCTCGTACAGGAACTGTGCGACGTAGCCGAAGAGGAGCGAGCGGGCGAAGGGCGAGGGCTCCTGGGTGGTCACCTCGACCAGGCGGACGCGGCGTGCTTCGAGGTCGCCCATCAGTTCCACGAGTCCGGGGACGTCGAAGACGTCCTGAAGGCATTCGCGGACCGCTTCGAGAACGATCGGGAAGGAGCCGAACTCGGAGGCCACCTGGAGGAGCTGGGCGGCACGCTGGCGCTGCTGCCAGAGCGGGGTGCGCTTGCCGGGGCTGCGACGGGGCAGCAGCAGGGCGCGCGCCGCGCACTCGCGGAAGCGGGAGGCGAACAGGGCCGATCCGCCGACCTGGTCGGTGACGATCTGATTGATCTCGCCCTGGTCGAAGGCGACATCGGCGGCGCCGACCGGCGGCTGGTCGCTGTCGTATGCCACGGCCAACGGGGCAGCCGGTTCCCGGACCGGGTCCTCGGACGGATCGAAATCCAGGAGGTCCAGGCCCATCATGTCGGCGTCGGGGAGCCGCAGCACGATGCCGTCGTCGGCATGCATCACCTGGGCATCCATGCCGTACCGCTCGGCGAGACGCGCACTCAGAGCCAGCGCCCAGGGGGCGTGGACCTGCGCGCCGAAGGGGGAGTGCACGACGACCCGCCAGTCGCCCAGCTCGTCGCGGAAGCGCTCGACGAGGATGGTCCGGTCGTCGGGGACATGGCCGCAGGCGGCGCGCTGCTCGTCGATGTACGACAGGACGTTGTCGGCGGCCCAGGTGTCGAGACCGGCGGCGAGCAGCCGCGACCTGGCGTCCTCGGGCGACAGCCCGCCGATCTCGCGGAGGAAAGCGCCCAGTGCGCGGCCGAGCTCCAGTGGGCGGCCCAGCTGGTCGCCCTTCCAGAACGGCAGCCGTCCCGGAACGCCCGGGGCGGGCGACACCAGTACCCGGTCGCGGGTGATGTCCTCGATCCGCCAGGACGTGGTGCCCAGGGTGAAGACATCGCCGACCCGCGACTCGTACACCATCTCCTCGTCCAGCTCGCCGACCCGGCCGCCGCCCTTCTTGGGGTCGGCCCCGGCGAGGAAGACCCCGAAGAGTCCGCGGTCGGGGATCGTGCCGCCGGAGGTGACGGCGAGCCGCTGGGCGCCGGGGCGGCCCGTGACCGTACCGGCGACGCGGTCCCACACCACACGCGGACGCAGCTCGGCGAAGGCATCGGACGGATATCGGCCCGCCAGCATGTCCAGCACGGCCGTGAAAGCCGACTCCGGGAGCGAGGCGAAGGGGGCCGCGCGGCGGGTCACGGCCAGCAGGTCGTCCACCTGCCAGGTGTCCAGGGCGACCATGGCGACCAGCTGCTGGGCCAGCACGTCCAGCGGGTTCGACGGGATCCGGAGCGCCTCGATCGAGCCGGTGCGCATCCGCTCGGTGACCACCGCCGCCTGCACCAGATCCCCCCGGTACTTCGGGAACACCACTCCGGTGGAGACCGCTCCGACCTGGTGGCCGGCACGGCCGACCCGCTGCAGCCCGGAGGCGACCGAAGGCGGCGACTCCACCTGGATCACCAGATCGACCGCGCCCATGTCGATGCCCAGCTCCAGGCTGGAGGTGGCGACCACGGCGGGCAGCCGGCCCGCCTTGAGGTCCTCCTCGACCTGGGCGCGCTGCTCCTTGGAGACCGAACCGTGGTGGGCACGGGCGAGCAGCGCGGGGGCGCCTTTCGCCGCACCGGACTCGGCCATGATCTCGGCGGGGGAGTGGGCCTCCGGCATCGTCTCGCCGGTGACCCGCTCGTACGCGATCTCGTTGAGCCGGTTGCACAACCGCTCCGCGAGACGGCGGGAGTTGGCGAAGACGATGGTGGAGCGGTGCGCCTGGACGAGATCGGCGATCCGCTCCTCGACATGCGGCCAGATCGACGGCTTGTCCGCCTGGCCCGCCTGGTCCGGGTCCGTGGCGGGGGAACCGCCGAGCTCGCCCAGATCCTCCACCGGCACGACCACCGACAGATCGAACTGTTTGGTGGACGGCGGCTGGACGATCTCCACCTTGCGCTGCGGGGAGAGGAACCGCGCCACCTCGTCGACCGGACGGACCGTCGCCGACAGACCGATCCGCCGCGCGGGACGCGGCAGCAGCTCGTCGAGACGCTCCAGCGATACAGCGAGATGGGCGCCCCGCTTCGTACCGGCGACGGCGTGCACCTCGTCCAGAATCACCGTCTCGATCCCCGACAGGGCCTCGCGCGCCGACGACGTCTGCATCAGGAACAGCGACTCGGGGGTGGTGATCAGGATGTCCGGCGGGCGGGTCGCCATGGAACGGCGCTCGGCGGGCGGGGTGTCGCCCGACCGGATGCCCACCCGCACGTCGGGCTCGGGCAGGCCGAGGCGCACCGATTCCTGGCGGATGCCGGTCAGCGGCGAGCGGAGGTTGCGCTCCACATCGACCGCGAGGGCCTTGAGCGGCGACACGTACAGCACGCGGCAGCGCTTCATCGCCTCGGCGGGCGGCGGAACGGCTGCCAGCCGGTCCAGCGCGGCGAGAAACGCGGCGAGCGTCTTGCCCGACCCGGTGGGCGCGACGACCAGCACGTCCGAGCCCTCGCCGATCGCCCGCCAGGCGCCCTCCTGCGCGGACGTCGGCGCGCTGAAGGCACCCGCGAACCAGCTGCGGGTGGCGGGGGAGAACGCATCCAGAGCAGAGCCGACCATGTCCCCCATCGTGCACCCGACCACTGACAACGGACTGAGGCCGGAGGTGACAAGGGTCGGTTCCAAAGGGTGACGAGGGTCGGTACCGGAGGGTGAGGACGGCAGGTACCGGACGCTGACCACGGCCGGTACCTGCGAGAATTCCGGGTATGGCGGCACCATCGGTCGCGGGGACGGCCCCGGATTCGGCTTCGGCTGCGGGGGAGTGGGCGAGGTACTGGCAGTACGCGGAACTGCCCGACCTCGATCTTCTGCGCGCCCGGTACGTCCGCCACACCTTCCCGCGCCACAGCCACGAGGGCTATGTCTTCGGCACCATCACCCGGGGCATCGAGGACGTCGGGCTGCCCGGCGGCACCGTGCACGCGGGTCCCGGCACCGTCGTCATGATCAATCCGGAGGTGCCGCACACCGCCCGGGCCGGGGCCCCCGAAGGCTGGGTGTACGCCACGCTGTACCCGTCCGCGCAGGTGATCAACGACATCGCGGCCGATACGACGCGGCTGCGCGGCACGGTCGGCTTCGCCGAGACCAGCGTCCTGGACCCGGAGGCGGCCCGGCTCATCGGCGAGGTGCACCGGGCGGCCGAGGAGGGCAATGCTCTCGCCGCCGACAGCATGCTGCGGATCATGGTCGCGCGGCTGCTCAGCCGCCACGGCAGCGTGCTGCCCGCCCGTGCTCCCCGGTCGGCGGGCGCCCGGGACGCGGAGCGGGCGCGCGCGGTGCTGGAGAGCCGTATGGCCGGGCCGCCGACACTGGAGACGTTGGCCGCCGAGCTCGGCACCAGCCCCTTCGCCCTGCTGCGTGCGTTCAAGAAGCAGTACGGGATGCCGCCGCACACCTGGCTCACCGATGCCCGGGTGCGGCGTGCGCGGCGGATGCTCGATGCGGGCATCGCGCCGGCGGACGCGGCGGCAGAGGTCGGCTTCACCGATCAGCCGCACCTCAACCGTCATTTCACCCGGATCGTGGGGGTGCCGCCCGGCGCCTACCAGCGCGAACGCGCAAAAACGTACAAGACCGGTCCTGATTCGTCCGCGTAGCGTTCCGGACGTGCCAGAACAGACAGCATCCTCAGAGAGACTCGGCGAGACATCCGAGACCGCCGACGGCATTCCCGCCGTCGGCGAGGCGAAGCCGGACGCGGCCGTCATCCGCGACGCGCTCGGCGTCGGTATCGCGGTGGGCCTCTCCGGCTTCGCCTTCGGTGTCACCTCGGCGGGCTCCGGCCTGAGCCTGCTCCAGACCTGCGCGCTCAGCCTCCTCGTGTTCACCGGCGCCTCGCAGTTCGCGCTGGTGGGCGCCCTTGCCGCAGGCGGAAACCCGTACACCGCCGCCGCCGGTGCTTTCTTCCTCGGCGTACGCAACGCCTTCTACGGTCTGCGGCTGTCACAGCTGCTCGCCCTCCCGCGCGCCGTGCGACCGCTCGCCGCCCACTGGGTCATCGACGAGACGACCGCGGTGACGCTGCCGCAGCCCACCCGGCGGGCCGCACGGATCGGCTTCACCGTCACCGGACTCACCCTGTACGTGCTGTGGAACCTGACCACACTGCTGGGGGCGCTGGGCGCCGAGGCGCTCGGCGACACCGACGCCTGGGGGCTGGACGCGGCAAGCCCCGCCGTCTTCCTCGCCCTGCTCGCTCCGATGCTGAAGAGCACCACGGAACGCATCACGGCCGCTCTCGCCGTCCTGCTTGTCCTGGGGGCGCTGCCCATGCTGCCCGCGGGTGTACCCGTGCTGCTCGCCGCGCTCGCCGCACCTGCCGTCCTCTTCCTGATGGGACGCAGGAAGGCACCGGCCAGTGAGAGACCGGCCAAGGACGCGACCACGGCGGAGGACGCCCGATGAACGTATGGATAGCGATCGCTCTCACCGCCGTCGGCTGCTACCTCGCGAAGCTGCTGGGACTGCTGGTCCCCGCAGGGGCACTGGAACGCCCGCTCGTGCAGCGTCTTGCCGCGCTCCTGCCGGTGGCGCTCCTGGCGGCCCTCACGGCGCAGCAGACCTTCGGGAACGGACAGCAGCTGGTGCTCGACGCCCGGGGTGCGGGGCTCGCTGCCGCCGCACTCGCCCTGGTACTGCGCGCACCCTTCCTGGTGGTCGTGGGAGCTGCCGTCGTCGTCACGGCCGGGGTGCGCGCGCTCGGATAGACAACCTGGCCGGGCAGACAGTGTGCTCGGACAGGCAACGTGCCAGGGGCTCGGCCCACCGAGCCGAGCCCCTGGCTCCGTCCGTCGTCGGCGCTGCCTCGGTGCACGATCGACCACCCGGTCGTGACCAGCGGCGGGGACGCCGGCCGCCACATGGGCGAAGGCCGGGGCGCCCCGCAGCACTCCGGGCTCGGCCGACCCGGGCCTGTGGTGTCGAGGCGAGGGGTGCCGCCGTGCCATGGCAGCGGCCCCGGAGGCGTCCCGCACGGCCCTGGAGATCCTGCGGGCGGCGCGGGTGCGCGGGCTGCCGTCCGGACTGAGCTGCCCGGACGACGTACTCCTCGAATTCCGTCCGTCGCGCCCCGGTCCCCGCAGCCACTGTGGCGCTGCCCTGCTGTCGCACGGCTCCACCTCCCGGGGCCCGACGGCGCGTCCGCCGCATGACGACGGCGTCGGAAGAGACCGCGCCGCCCGGTCTCAGCCGACGCTGCGGCCGTGGGCCCGCAGCGTCAGCAGCGCCTTCAGCGTCACCAGGGGGCGGCCTTCCAGGGCGGTGCCCGGTGCCCACTGCCGCCAGTTCACCGGCCAGCCGCCGTCCGCCTGCTGCTCCGCCGCCAGATGGTCGAGCGAGCGTTCCAGCTCTTCGTCGGTGAACCAGCTGCGGGCGAGCGATTCGGGAGTGCGGGCGTAGTCGTACGGGAAATGCTGCTCGCCCGGTGCGTAGCCGGCCGCCACCGGGTACTCCGCACGCCGCTCCGGATCCAGTACGGCCAGCCGCTGTTCCCGTACCAGCCGCCCGAGGCGGTCCGCCGCGGCCTCCGCCCGTGCCCGGTCCGGAGCACCGTCGAGGAAGGCGACCGCGGCTTCGATCTCGTACGGATGCGACTTCTCCAGCGCGTCGACCGCTGCCCAGCAGAAGTCCGTGGCCCGGAACAGCCAGGCGTGCCACACCGCGTTGCGGTGCAGCAGTCCGACGACGGGGCCGGTGGCCAGCAACTGGGCCGCAGGGTCGTCGACGATCGGGATGAACGGGGCGGCCGGATAGCCGCGCTGCGAGGGGAGGAGCGCGGGCAGCGCCCCCTCCTTGGCCGACACATCGGTCAGGAAGCGGCAGATCCGCTCCACCCGCAGGCCGCTGCAGCGCCCGATGGAGTCCAGGACACTGAGCGCATGGGCCGTGTGCAGCGGCTGGCTGACGGGGCCCCGCAGATCCGGTTCGAGTGCGTGACCGTATCCGCCGTCCTCATTGAGATATGCGGCGAGCGCGGTCTCCACCGAGTCCGCGCTCCCGCCCAGGAAGTGATGGGCGAACCGCCGCTGTTCGAGGACGCGGGCCGTGAGCCAGATGAACTGCTCGGCACGCTTGAGGGGGCTTGCTCCTGTTCCGGCCATGGACCGACCGTAGGCCGGTAAGCGCTCTCGACGAGGCGTAGCGGCCCGGCTGCACTCTCAGGGGCGGGATACTGAAGTCATGCGGTTGACGATTTTCTGGGAACGGATGGCGGACCACTTCGGTGCGGGGTACGCCGACTCCTTTGCGCGCGATCATGTGATGGCCGAGCTCGGCGGGCGTACGGTGCACCAGGCGCTGGCCGACGGCTGGGAAGCGAAGGACGTCTGGCGCGGTGTCTGCACGGCGGTCGGCATTCCCGCCGACAAACGCTGACGCCGTGCCCGCCCATCGCCGGACCTCGGCTGTTCCCGGGGTGGGCGGCCGGCTGCCACAGCCGTAGGCGAGACTGGATGCGTGGCACCGACAGACGAGACAGCCCAGACCCAGCCGCCCCGGACCCCGCCCGTCCCGCCGGCCGCGCCACCGACGGCCCCGCCTTCCGGCAGTGGGTCGGCCCGAATGCCCGCGTGGCTGCCGCGAGCCATGGTTCTCGCCCTGGCGCTCTACGCCTGCTTCCGGCTCGGCAGTTGGGCGTTCGACCAGCTCATCGGGCTGTTGATCAATATCCTGATCGCCTTCTTCCTGGCGCTCGCGATAGAGCCTGCGGTGAGCCGGATGTCGGCGCGCGGCATGCGCCGCGGTCTGGCCACCTTCCTGGTCTTCCTCGTGGTGCTGGTCGCCGGCGCCGGGTTCGTCGTGCTGCTCGGCTCGATGCTCGCGGGCCAGATCGTCGACATGGTCGATGAGTTCCCCAAATACCTCGACTCGGTGATCAACTGGATCAACCAGAATTTCCGCACCGATCTCTCCCGGGTCGAGGTTCAGGACAGCCTGCTGCACTCCGACTGGCTGCAGAAGTACGTCCAGAACAGCGCGACCGGTGTGCTCGATGTCTCGACCACCGTGCTCGGCGGGCTCTTCCGGCTGCTGACGATCTTCCTGTTCTCGTTCTACTTCGCGGCCGACGGTCCCCGGCTGCGCCGCGCCCTGTGCTCCGTGCTGCCGCCCACCCGGCAGGCCGAAGTGCTGAGGGCCTGGGAGATCGCGGTCGACAAGACCGGCGGTTATCTCTACTCGCGCGGACTGATGGCGCTCATCTCCGGGATCGCGCACTACATCCTGCTGGTGATCCTCGGTGTGCCGTACGCCCCGGCGCTCGCGGTCTGGGTCGGTCTCGTCTCGCAGTTCATTCCCACGATCGGTACGTATCTGGCAGGCGCCCTGCCGATGCTGATCGCGTTCACCGTCGACCCCTGGTACGCCCTGTGGGTGCTCGGATTCGTCGTGATCTACCAGCAGTTCGAGAACTATGTGCTGCAGCCCAAGCTCACCTCGAAGACCGTGGACATCCATCCGGCGGTCGCCTTCGGCTCGGTCATCGCCGGTACGGCTCTGATGGGCGCCGTGGGCGCGCTCATCGCGATCCCGGCCGTCGCCACGCTGCAGGCGTTCCTCGGTGCCTATGTGAGGCGCTACGACGTGACGGACGACCCACGGGTGCACGGCCGGCATCTGTGGCGGCGCGGGGAGTCGGTGCTCTCACGGCTGCGGCGCGTGACGACCAAGGCTCCGGGGAACGACGGTGACGCGGATGCCGAGCGGCCGAACGTCCCGGGTCCGCGGGTCTGAATCGGCAACCGGACGGCAGGCGGTCCGGCAGGTTGTGTGGCGCGTGCGGTGCGGGGGCGTTCGGGTGCGGTCCGCGGGTGGGCTCAGCGATAGCCCGTCACGTCGGCCGGCAGGCCCGCGTCCTGGACCTCGGGGACGTACCTCCAGGCGTCGGGGCGGCTGCCGTCGAGGTCGGTGAAGCCGTAGACCTGCGCCAACTGCCCGCTGGACAACGACTGTCCGTTCCAGCGTGCGACCTCCGGGTCCTGCGCGAGCGCGGCCACGGCCCTGCCGACGAATGCGGGACTCTCGGAGATGGCGAAATGCGGCGCGCGGGCGATCGCGTCGCGCCAGTTCGCCTCGGTGACGCCGTAGGCATCGAGCATGGCCTCGGAGCGCAGCCAGCCGGGCGTGAGTGACACGGCGGTCGCACCGTGCGGCTTCAGTTCGTGCGCCAGGGCGAACGCCATCCGGTTCACCGATGCCTTGGCCAGGTCGTAGAAGAAGGAGACCCGGTAGGTGGCGGCGTTGTACTCGCCGGTTCCGTCGGTCACCTCGACGACCAGACCCCCTGGTTGCTCGATGAGGAGCGGAAGCGCGTAGTGGCTGGTGATGGCGTGGGTGTCGACGGCAAGGCGCAGGGTGTGCAGGCCGGTGTCCAGGGAGGACTCCCAGACCGATTTGCCCCACTCGATCTCCGCTCCCCAGATGTCGTTCACGAGAACGTGCAGGCAGCCGTGGTCCCGCCGGATGCGCGCCACGAGTGCGCAGACCTCCGAGGGCACGAGATGGTCCACCCGCACCGGGATCCCGTGGCCGCCCGCCTCGTCCACGAGAGCCGCGGTCTCCTCGACGGTCTCCGGACGGTTCATCTCCGACCGTTGGGTCCCGGTCGTCCGCCCCGTCATGTAGACAGTCGCTCCGACCGCTCCCAGCTGAACGGCGATGCCTCGGCCCGCACCGCGCGTGGCGCCGGCGACCAGGGCCACACTTTCTGCCGGTGATGTCCCCATGTGGCCGGAATCTAGCATGAGGTCGACCACGTCTCCTTGACTCCCCAAATGCGTGATGCTAAGGCGCTACTCTGGGGGCGGGCCGGTCCGGCGCGGTGCGCTTGACACTGAAATCGAACATCCATTCTCATGGGATTCCGGCCGGGTTTTCCCGGGCCCGACCGTGGAGTTGTCCACAGGCCGGGAGGACGTCGAGGCCCATTGTCAGTGGCAGGGGTTAGCGTCTTTGACGTGAAGCGATCGACTCAAGCAAATCGGGTGGAACCCATGGCAGGAACCGACCGCGAGAAGGCGCTGGACGCCGCACTCGCACAGATTGAACGGCAATTCGGCAAGGGCGCGGTGATGCGCCTCGGTGAGCGGCCGAACGAGCCCATCGAGGTGATCCCCACCGGGTCGACCGCACTCGACGTCGCCCTCGGCGTCGGCGGACTGCCGCGCGGCCGTGTGGTGGAGGTCTACGGGCCGGAGTCCTCCGGCAAGACGACGCTGACGCTGCACGCGGTGGCGAATGCGCAGCGGCTCGGCGGCTCGGTGGCCTTCATCGACGCGGAGCACGCCCTCGACCCCGAGTACGCGAAGAAGCTCGGCGTCGACATCGACAACCTCATCCTGTCCCAGCCGGACAACGGTGAGCAGGCGCTCGAGATCGTGGACATGCTGGTCCGCTCGGGCGCTCTCGACCTGATCGTCATCGACTCCGTCGCGGCGCTCGTGCCGCGCGCGGAGATCGAGGGTGAGATGGGTGACTCGCACGTGGGTCTGCAGGCCCGTCTGATGAGCCAGGCGCTCCGCAAGATCACCAGCGCGCTCAACCAGTCCAAGACCACCGCGATCTTCATCAACCAGCTCCGCGAGAAGATCGGTGTGATGTTCGGCTCCCCGGAGACCACGACCGGTGGCCGGGCGCTGAAGTTCTACGCATCGGTGCGCCTCGACATCCGCCGCATCGAGACGCTGAAGGACGGCACCGACGCGGTCGGTAACCGCACCCGCGTCAAGGTCGTCAAGAACAAGGTCGCGCCGCCGTTCAAGCAGGCCGAGTTCGACATCCTCTACGGCCAGGGCATCAGCCGCGAGGGCGGTCTGATCGACATGGGCGTGGAGCACGGCTTCGTGCGCAAGGCGGGCGCCTGGTACACGTACGAGGGCGACCAGCTCGGCCAGGGCAAGGAGAACGCCCGTAACTTCCTCAAGGACAACCCCGACCTCGCCAATGAGATCGAGAAGAAGATTCTCGAAAAGCTGGGCATCGGCATCAGGCCGGAAGCGGCTCTGAGTGCCGAGCCCGGTGCGGACGCGGCGGGCGGCGCTGCGGCTCCGGCCGACGGCGCGAAGTCGGTGCCCGCTCCGGCCGGCAAGGCCAAGCCGGCCAAGGCTGCGGCGGCCAAGAGCTAGACCGTGACGCGTCGTACGGAGTGGCCGGACAGCGCCGTCGGCGCCGGTCCCGGCCCAGGAGCCGCCGGGCGCACGGACGATTCCGCGTCCGAGTCCGCATACGGACCGGAGGCCGGTTACGGCACCGGCTCGGGCGGCGGATTCGGCGAGGGTGCGGGCCGTCGTGCCCGCTCCCGCTCCAGGATCAGCGGCTCCCCTTCCTCGTCGAGGGCCGAGAAGGGGGAGCCGCGAGACCCGGTCGAGCAGGCGCGCAACATCTGTCTGCGGCTGCTCACCGGGACTCCGCGCACCCGCAAGCAGCTTGCGGATGCGTTGCGTAAGCGGGAGATCCCGGACGAGGCAGCCGAAGAGGTGCTGTCGCGTTTCGAGGACGTCGGACTGATCGACGACGCGGCGTTCGCGGACGCCTGGGTGGAGTCCCGGCACCACGGCCGGGGGCTGGCCCGCCGCGCTCTCGTCCGGGAGCTGCGCACCAAGGGGGTGGACTCGACGGTGATCGACGAGGCCGTCGGGCAGCTCGACTCCGAGCAGGAGGAGGAGACGGCCCGCGAGCTTGTCGCGCGCAAACTCCGCTCCACTCGCGGACTGGACCGCGACAAGCGGCTGCGCCGCCTTGCGGGCATGCTCGCGCGCAAGGGGTACGGGGAGGGGATGGCCCTGCGAGTGGTGCGCCAGGCACTCGAAGCAGAGGGCGAGGACACGGAAGGCCTGGACGAGCCGTTCTGACGGCGTCCCTGTCGGTATGTGCGGGGATGTGTGCACAGGGGGTGTGCACGCAACGGATGTACACGGCGCGGGCGTTGCGCGCGGGGGGCACGCACGGTGACGGTGTGCACGCTGAGGTTGTTGCGGGTCGGGGGAGGCGCGGAGGTCACTGTCCGGCATGTGAGGCGCGGCGAATGGTGGCGTCGAGCAGGGCCACAGCATCCGCCGCGGTGCGGCCTGGGTGTCGGTTCCAGGGGCCGATCAGGTCGGTCCAGCCCTGCGAGCGAAGCTCGGCGACGATCCAGGCGCCGGCCCGGTCCACGGTGTCGAGGGAGCCGTAGCCCAGGCGGTGTGCGGTGAGAAGGGCGCCGCAGACGCACCGGGCGCCGCGGGCGTTCCGCAGCCGGTACGGGGTGTTCTGCCAGCCCCACTCGGTCAGGATCTGCCGCGCGTAGGCGAGATGGGTGGAGGGCCGCAGTTCGGGCTGCCCGATGCGGCGCCAGCTGTGGAACCGATCGGGGAGGATTGCGCCGAGGCGCCCGGGGAGGGGGCGCTCACGCGGGGCGGCCGGGGGCACGGAGCGGACCGAGTCGGCGATCAGCTGATCGACGGGCACGGACAGCAGATCGCGCCAGTCGGCCGGATGCCGGTCCGCCGGGTGCGGCATGGAGCCGGCTGAGGCGGAACGTACCGGTTCGGGGATGGTGATGTCCCAGCCCGTGACGATCTGCTGCCAGGCGTCCGTGTCATGGAGGCGGGCGGCCTGATGGTCGAGCTGGTCGGGGGTGAGAGTGGCGGTCGGCATCTGCGTGGCATCTCCGTCATATCGGTCCCTTGTATGAGTTGAATGTCTGCCTTGTGGTGAATGCGCTCCACCGGGGTGGGCCATTCGGGTGCGTGTCGGGTCGGATCCCGGTCGGTTCCGAGGGGAGTCAGGACAGCAACTGCCGGGGGAAAACCCCCGTACGAAGACGCCGACGCGCTCCAGTGCCCAGGTATCTGTGCACAGAGCAGTGTGTGACGCATGGCAGAGAAGTCCGGTGGCACCGACATCACAGAGCTGGCCGCTCTCGGAGCGCTCGCACAGCCGAGGCGGCAGCAGATCCTTCAGCACCTCACCCTGCACGGCCCCGCGACGTCCGCGATCCTTGCCCGCGCCCTCGGGCTGAACACCGGGGCCACCAGCTACCACCTGCGTGAACTGGCCAGGTACGGCTTCGTGGAGGACATCCCGGCCGAAGAGCCGGACGGGCGTCGGGCGAGGTGGTGGCGGGCCGTTCCCGGCGACCGACGCTTCCCGCCCCGGTCCCGCCAGAGCCCCGAGGTGCGGCTCGCCATGGACGAACTGAACCGCCACGCATACGCCGCCGACCTCGCTCTCTTCGAGCAGCTTCAGCGCGACAGCGGCGAACGGGGCGAGTGGGCCGACGCGTTCCCGTACTCGCGCGGCGCCATCCGGCTCACGCTCCCCGAACTCCGCGCGTTCTTCGAGGAGTACATCGCGCTCATGAACCGCTACAAGCGGTCCGACGCCGACACTCCGTCAGGCGCCCGCACGGTCCACACCCGGCTGCTCGCCTTCCCGGCCCCGCCCTTTGCGGCCGACAACCACACGAGAGAGACGGACGCATCATGATGCTGCGCTACGCCCTGCAGACGATCCGAGACCGAAAGGGCGGGTTCCTCGGCGCCCTGCTGGCTCTGATGTGCGCCGCTGCCCTTGTCACCGCCTGCGGCACGCTCCTGGAGACCGGCCTGCGCGGACGGATCGAGACCGAGCGCTATGCCGCGGCTCCGCTCATCGTCTCCGCCGACCAGAATGTCCACCGGACCACCGTCAAGCACAAGGGCAACGGGAAGACGAAGGTCAAGCACAAGGCGAAACCCGTCGCTGAGCGCGCCTGGCTCCCCGCAGCCACTGCGGACCGGATCCGGAACGTGGACGGTGTACGCGAGGTGGTCCCCGAACTCACCTTCCTCGCCGTGCCCGTTGCCCGGTCCACCGGCAAGCCCGCCACATCCTCCACGCCCTCGTACGGACACTCCTGGGCCTCCGCCTCCCTCACTCCCTTCGCTCTCACCGCAGGCCGTCCCCCCGTCTCCGCAGAAGACGTGGTGATCGACCGGAGTCTCGCCGAGCGGACCGGCCTGAAGCCCGGAGACCGGCTCACCGTGCAGTCCACCGGCGCTCCCCGCCCGTACCGCATCAGCGGTGTCGCGGCCCCGGCCCACCGCGGCGACCTCCGGCAGCAGACCTCCCTCTTCTTCTCCGGTGCCGAGGCCGCCCGCCTCTCCGCCCGTCCCGGCCAGGTCACCGCCCTCGGTGTGGTGCCCGCGCCGGGCACGGACCTCGACCGGCTGAAGCGGCAGGTGGAGCAGGCGCTCGGGGGCACCACCGCGCAGGTCTCCACAGGAGACGACCGCGGCCCCGTCGAGTTCCTGGATGCCGCGGGCGCCAGGATCAAGCTCGTTTCCATGGGCGGTGCGATGGGTGGTACCTCACTCCTCGTCGCGATCCTCGTGGTCGTCGGCACCTTTGCGCTCTCCATCCAGCAGCGCCACCGAGAACTGGCCCTGCTGCGCGCCATCGCCGCCACACCGCGCCAGGTCCGCCGTCTTCTCGGGCGTGAGGCGCTGGTCGTCGGGGCCGTGGCCGGCGTGCTGGGCTCGCTCGCCGGACTGCCGCTCGCCGGCTGGCTCCACAGTCGATTCATCGACATGGGTGCGATCCCACCGTCGCTCGAACGCACCGCGGGCATCTTCCCGGTCTTCGCCGCCCTCGCCGTCACCCTCCTCGGCGCCTGGGCAGCCGCCAGGATCTCCGGTCGCAGGATCGCCCGTATCCGCCCTGCCGAGGCCATGGCCGAGTCCACCGTTGAGCGCGAGCGGCCGGCCGCGGTCCGGATCGCCGCAGGTCTGGTGCTGCTCGCGGGCGGCGGAGCGCTCGTCGCCGTACTCGGCAGCCTGCGCACCGAGGCGGCCTCGACCCCCGTCACCTTCCTGGCCGTCGTGGTACTGGCCACGGCCGTTTCGCTGCTCGGACCGATTCTTGTCAAGGTGGCGGCGGCACTGCTCGCGGGTCCGCTCCGGCCTGCCGGTTCCGGGGGCACGCTGGCCACCGCGAACATCCGTGGAAACTCCACCCGGATGGCCGCCGTCGTCACCCCGCTCACTCTTCTCATCGCGATGACCTGCACGGTTCTCTTCGTCCAGCCGACCCTCGGTGACGCCGCCCGCGCCCAGGCCCGCGAAGGAACCCGTGCCACTTGGGTCCTCTCCTCCCAGGGGCCCGGAGTCCCGTCCGCCGCCGCCGAGACCGTGCGCAGGACGCAGGGCGTGACGGCCGTCACCGAGGTCGTACGGACCACGGTCAGGGTCGGCCTCGAGAAGTTCACGGCTCAGGGCGTCACCCAGGCCGGCCTCGCCCACACCTGGGACCCCGAGGTGACCAGCGGCTCGCTCGCCGGTTTCGCCGCCCGTCCCGGCACCGCCGCGATCAGTGAACTCGCCGCCGAACAGCTGGGGCTGCACGCCGGCAGCGAGCTGAAAGTGCACCTCGGCGACGGCACACCCACCACCCTCACCGTCGCCGCGGTCTACACCCGCGGCCTCGGTTTCGGCGATCTGACCCTGCCCCACGATCTGGTCGCCCGTCACATGGACAACCCCCTCGCCGCCACGGTCCTGGTCGCCGGAGACAGCGACCGCAGTCGGCTCGCCGCCGCACTGCAGAAGTTCCCAGGCATCGCCGTGCTCGCCCCTGCCACCGCCGACCGGCTCCAGGCGGACCGGCAGCAGCAGAACGCAGAGGTCAACTATCTGGCCATGGGCCTGGTCCTCGCCTTCACCGCGATCGCGGTCGTCAACACGCTCGCCATGTCGGTGTCCGAGCGGATCCGGGAGTTCGCCATGCTCCGGCTGGCCGGTGCCACTCGACGCCAGGTTCTGCGGATGCTCCGTATCGAAGCCCTGTCGGTTCTGCTGATCGCCGCCGTCGTCGGCACCGGCATCGCCCTCGCCGTGCTGACCGCCTTCAGCATCGGCATGACCGGCAGTGCGGCGCCCACCGTCCTGCCGTCGGTGTACGCGACGGTGGTGGGCGCAGCCGCACTGCTGGCACTCGTCGCCTCGACGCTGCCCGGCCGGCTGGCACTCAAGGTCAGCCCGGTGGAGGTGGCGACGTCCAGGCAGTGACACCGCCGGCCGGTGGCGGGCGGAACAGCGCAGGGCGCAGCGCGGCCGGGCCCGCCACCGGTCAGGCGCCGACCGGTAGGCCCGCCGCCCGCCAGGCCTGGAACCCGCCGATCAGATCCGTCGCCCGGTGCAGCCCCAGCTGCCTCAGGGACGCGACCGCGAGACTCGACGCGTACCCCTCGTTGCAGACCACCACCACCTGCAGATCGTGGCTGACCGCCTCCGGCGCGCGATGGCTGCCCTGCGGGTCGAGCCGCCACTCCAGCTCATTGCGCTCGACGACCAGCGCCCCCGGAATCAGCCCGTCCCGCTCGCGCAGCGCCGCGTAGCGGATGTCCACCAGCAGGGCGCCGTCCGCTGCGGCGGCGATCGCCTCGTGCGGGCCGATGCGGTCGTACCCGGCCCGGACCCGCTCCAGCATTTCGTCGATCCCCACCCGCGCCGCACCGTTGTTGCGCCCGTCGCTCACTGCCAGTCCTCCGGGCGTTCGATGTGCTCGAGACGGAGTAGCGCACCGGTACGGCTGTAGCGCCTGATCTGCGGCAGCGGCGGATAGTACGCATGCACCGAGACCGCGTGCTCGGTGCCGGATTCGTTCAGCACCTCGTGCACATGGTGCCGGCCGAACGCCCTGCCCCGGCCGGCCGTCAACCGCCGGGGCCGGTCGACACCCTCGGCCAGTTCGAGGGTTTTCCAGCCGGTGGCGGGCAGCCTGGCCGCGAGTGAATGCTCCCTGAGCGTGCCGGCCGCGGTGGTGAAGGCGCCGATCGAGTCGGCGTGGTCGTGCCAGCCGGTGCCGGTGCGCGGCGGCCAGCCGATCAGCCAGGCCTCGCTGCCGCCGGGTCCGTCGAGCCGGATCCAGGTACGGCCCTCGGGATCGAGGGGGAGCGAGGCGATCAGACCGGCGTCCGCCGCCGTACGACGGACGAAGTCGAGCAGTTCCGCAGCCGTGGGACCGGCAGCGGAGTCCGGGCCGGCAGAAGGTGTGCGTACAGAAGGTGGGGGAGAGGCAGACACAGGGACCGTCCTGAGAGTTCGCGAGTGATGCCCGGCGTGCGACAGAGCGCGCGCCGCGGCAGGGAGAGGCGATTCAGCAGGACGGGCGACACACGCAGCCCGCATAGCGGACGAGGTCCATATGGACCCTCCGCCACAGGTGCACATCGGTGTCGGTCACATTTCGGAGTACACCATGTGCTGCCCGTGGGGGTCAATTGATGTCCGCGGTCCGGTCGGAGCGTACGGAGGCACGTGGCGCACCGCCGCGCACCGCGTCCGCCGCCTCGAAAATTTCCGCGGGCCGGACCCCGCCGAACGATGCCACCAGATTCCCGTCCGGCCTGATCAGCAGCACGGTATGGGCCGGGGCACCCGGGTAGGCCTCGGTCACCAGCAGCTCCCCCCTCATCGGCAGGGCGTCGACCGTCTCGACGAGCCGGGGCATCACGCCCGCGGTCAACCAGTGGCGCCGGTCCCACACCCCGGTCCCCGGAGCGACCAGCACGACCAGCAGACGGCCCCGCCCCAGCCGCTCGCGCAGCCGTACGGTCGTGCCGTCGGGCGCCGTCACCCGTACATCGTCGACCGGCGTGCCCGGGGGCGTAGCCACCGATGTGTGCGCCTCCACGTACGCAGGCGCAAGGGGAGAGTGCGAGTACGAGGGGGGCGCACCCAGTGGGCCGCACCCCAGGTGACCGTCGGCCAGCAGTGAATCGTGCCCCCGTGCGCTCCCTGGGACGATGGTCCGCAGTCCTCCGCCGCCGCGCAGTATCGGCAGCGACTGGTCCGCCGCGCGCAGCCGGGAGGCGACCGCGGCCCGGCGCTCCGCCTGGTAGCTGTCGAGCAGCACGTCGGAGGCTCCGTGATGCCAGGCCTGCGCCAGCTTCCAGGCCAGGTTCTCGGCGTCCCGCAGCCCTTCGTCGAGCCCCTGCGTACCGAGTGCACCGAGCAGATGGGCGGCGTCCCCGGCAAGGAACGCCCGCTGGACCCGCCAGCGCCGGGCCAGCCGGTGATGCAGCGTGTACACGCCCGTGTCCAGCAGTTCGTACGGCGGGGTCTCGCCGCCGCACCAGCCCGCGAGAGTGTCCCGCACCCGGGTGATCAGGGCGTCGGGGGTGACGAGCTCGCCGCGTGGCGGGAGGAGCCAGTCCAGCCGCCACGCACCGTCCGGCAGCGGGCGCGCGGTGACCTCGGCGCCCCCGGTGCGCCACGGCGGCAGCCGGTGCAGCACGGCCTCGCCTGGCCAGGGCAGATCGGTGCGCAGCGCGGCGACGGCGTGCCGCTCCACCGCTGTGCGCCCCGGGAACCTGATGTCCAGGAGCTTGCGGACGGTGGATCTGGCGCCGTCGCAGCCGACCAGGTAACTCCCGCGCCACCAGGTCGAATCGGGTTCCCTGGTGTGCACCGTGACCCCTGCCGGATCCTGCTCAAGGGTGTCGATCCGGCTGAGCGGCGCCATGTGTACGAGCTCCTGCCCGGCGACCGCGGCCCGCAGTCCGCGCATCAGGGCGTGCTGGGGCAGATGGAGCGGGGCCGGGAGCGGATCACCGTGCGGGGAGTCCTCGCCGAGGCGCAGTTCGCGTACCAGCTGCTTGCGGCGCATGGAGCGCCAGCCCGTCCAATGGGCGCCCTCGTGCCGGAGCGTCTTGCACCCGAGCCGCTCCACCAGGGCCGCGGTGTCCTCGCGCAGCACCACCGTCCGGGCGGGACGGGTCTCGTCCCTCCCCGGATCCTCGTCGAGGACGACGGAGGGAACGCCCTGCGCGGCGAGGGCGAGCGACAGCGTCAGGCCGACGGGCCCGGCGCCGACGACGATCACCGGGTCCACGGCGCGACTCCCTGGGCCCGTGCGGTCGGAGGAGTGGAAGCGGAAGCGGGGGCTCGGTCGGCGATCACAGAACGTATGCAACCCACTGCCGGTGCTTGCGTCAAGTGATACCCGAGCACGGCGAAGGGCGCCGGTGCATGCACCGGCGCCCCTGCGCAGAGATTGCCGACGAACCGTCAGACGGCGCGTCCGTCATCGATGATGAGCGCCGGCGCACCGATGGTCTCCAGACCACCGGCGGGTGCGGCGCCCGTGCTCTTCTTGCCGCGCCGCAGCCGACCCTCCAGCCAGCCCGCGAACGAGGTGAGCGCGAAGTTCACCACGATGTAGATCAGAGCGACGATCGTGAAGCACGCGATGGTGTTCGCACCGTAGTTCGCGCTCATCGGACGGACCGATGCCAGAAGCTCGGGGAAGGTCAGCACCGCGCCGCCGAGGGCGGTGTCCTTCACGATGACGACGATCTGGCTGACGATCGCGGGCAGCATGGCCGTCACGGACTGCGGCAGCAGCACGTACAGCATGGTCTGGCCCTTGCGCATACCGATCGCCTTGGCCGCGTCCGTCTGTCCGTTGGGGAGGGACTGGATCCCGGCCCGCACGATCTCGGCGAGCACCGAGGCGTTGTACAGCACCAGACCCGTGACCACGGCGTACATCGGGCGGGAGTCGCTGCTGATGGTCGTGTACTCGGAGTACGCCGCGTTCGCAGTGATCATCAGGATCAGCACCGGGATGGCGCGGAAGAACTCCACGACCACGCCGGCCGGCATCCGCACCCACCGGTGGTCCGAGAGCCGGCCGATACCGAACAGGGCACCCAGCGGCAGCGCGATGACCAGGGCGAACGCCGCTGCCTTCAGGGTGTTCTGCAGACCCGGCCAGATGTAGGTCTGCCAGGGCTGGGAGCTGGTGAAGAACGGCTTCCACTTGATCCAGTCGAGCTGGTGCTTGGCAGCCAGGCCGTCGTACACCCACCACACGACGGCAGCGGCGACGAGCAGGAACAGGACCGTGTAGACGATGTTGCGCTGCTTGGCGCGCGGCCCCTGGGCGTCATAGAGGACGGAAGTCATCGCTTCACCGCCACCTTCTTGCTCACCCAGCCGAGGATCAGGCCGGTCGGGAGGGTCAGACAGATGAATCCGAACGCGAAGACGGCGGAGATCAGGATCAGCTGCGCCTCCTTCTCGATCATGCCCTTCATCAGGTATGCGGCTTCGGCCACGCCGATCGCGGCGGCGACCGTGGTGTTCTTCGTGAGCGCGATCAGAACATTGGCCAGCGGGTTGACGACCGAGCGGAAGGCCTGCGGGAGGATGATCAGACGCAGCACCTGCGTGAAGCTCAGTCCGAGGGCGCGCGCCGCCTCCGCCTGGCCGACGGGCACGGTGTTGATGCCCGACCGGAGCGCCTCACAGACGAACGCGGAGGTGTAGACGACCAGCGCGAGCACCGCGAGCCGGAAGTTGATGTCCGTGAAGTCGCTGGCCCCGAGCTGGATGTTGAGCGTCTGGAAGAGACCCAGCGACGAGAAGACGATGATGACGGTCAGAGGGATGTTCCGGATGACGTTCACATAGGCGGTGGCGAAACCGCGCATCAGGGGGACTGGGCTGACCTTCATGCCGGCCAGCAGCGTTCCCCATATGAGGGAGCCGAGGGCGGAGTAGACGGCGAGTTGCACCGTCACCCAGAAGGCCCCCAGCAGGTCGTAACCTTCAAGAAAGTCGAACACGATCTCCCGCGCTTCCGCGTGTAGGAGGGCATGGCGCGCCGCCGTTCACGGACGGCGCGCCTCGTCAGCCCTGCTTCACTTGACGATGTTGCCGATCTTCGGGGCGGGCTCGTTCTTGTAGTTCGCCGGACCGAAGTTGGCCTTCACCGCCTTGTCCCAGGAGCCGTCCGAGACCATCTGGGTGAGCGCGTCGTTGATCTTCTTCTTGAGGTCGGCGTCGCCCTTCTTCAGGCCGATGCCGTAGTTCTCGTTGCTCATCTGGAAGCCGGCCAGCTTGAACTTCCCCTGGAAGTCCTTCTGCGAGGCGAAGCCGGCCAGGATGCTGTCGTCCGTGGTCAGCGCGTCGACGGCCTTGCTCTCCAGACCGGTGAGGCACTCCGAGTAGCCACCGTACTCCTGGAGCTGGGCCTTCGGAGCCAGCTTGTCATGGACGTTCTGCGCCGAGGTCGAGCCGGCGACCGAGCAGAGCTTCTTGCTGTTCAGGTCGGCCGGGGACTTGAACGAGTCGTCGTCGGCACGGACCAGGATGTCCTGGTGCGCCAGCAGGTACGGGCCGGCGAAGTCGACCTTCTGCAGACGCTCGTCGTTGATCGAGTAGGAGGCGGCGATGAACTTGACGTCCCCGCGCTCGATCGCCGTCTCGCGGTCGGCGCTCTTCGTCTCCTTGAAGGTGATGTCCTTGGCGTCGTAACCGAGTTCCTTGGCGATGTACGTGGCGACATCGACGTCGAAACCGGTGTACTTGCCGTCGGGCGTCTTCAGACCGATACCGGGCTGGTCGATCTTGATGCCGATGTTGATCTTCTTGCCGCCGCCGGCCGAGTCGCCGCCCTTGTCGTCGGAGGAGCCACAGGCGGTGGCGGTGAGGGCGAGCGCGAGCACGGCGGCCGATGCGGCGGTGACCTTACGAAGCTGCATGGTGAACTTCCCTAGAGTTGACGTGATGTGAGTGAACAGCTGATCCGGAAATCAGTGGTGCAGGATCTTCGAAAGGAAGTCCTTGGCCCGGTCACTGCGCGGGTTGCTGAAGAACTGGTCGGGCGCCGCCTCTTCGACGATCTTCCCGTCCGCCATGAAGACGACACGGTTCGCCGCCGAGCGCGCGAAGCCCATTTCGTGGGTGACGACGACCATGGTCATGCCGTCCCGGGCGAGCTGCTGCATGACTTCCAGCACCTCATTGATCATCTCCGGGTCGAGCGCGGACGTCGGCTCGTCGAAGAGCATGACCTTGGGGTCCATCGCCAACGCCCGTGCGATGGCCACACGTTGCTGCTGGCCTCCGGAGAGCTGCGAGGGGTACTTGTCGGCCTGCGTCGCCACGCCCACCCGGTCGAGCAGCGAACGCGCCTTCTCCTCGGCAGCCGTCTTGTCCGCTTTGCGGACCTTGAGCTGCCCCAGCATCACGTTTTCGAGCACCGTCTTGTGCGCGAAGAGATTGAACGACTGGAAGACCATGCCGACATCGGCACGCAGCCTGGCCAGCTCCTTGCCCTCCTGGGGCAACGGCTTGCCGTCGATCGATATCGCGCCCGAGTCGATCGTCTCCAAGCGGTTGATCGTGCGGCACAGCGTGGACTTTCCGGACCCGGAAGGTCCGATCACAACCACGACCTCGCCCCGTGCGATGGTCAGGTCGATGTCCTGGAGCACATGCAGCGCGCCGAAGTGCTTGTTGACGTTGCTCAGTACGACAAGGTCGTTCGCCGCGGGTACGGCATCCTCGGCGGCCTTGGTCACTGAAACTCCGCTCATCGGCTTTTTGCTCCGTCCTCCTCGGTTGGGAAGGACCTTAGTGACGCAGTGCGACCACCGTCATTACATCTGAGCGGAAATTGAGCATAACGATCCGGCGGCAACCGGACACTCCGCGTGAACGGGACGGCGGGAGAGGTACCGGGGGCGTACCGGGTGCATAACGGAAACCCCGATGTAATAGGTGGGCTCTTGACTGGCGTACCGGTCATCGGAGTGGATGCCCTGGTACGTGATGACGTGAAACACCTCGGTACGGGGAAGTACCGGGAAGATGGACAGTCACCGGGGAGTGCGGGAAGCCTGCACCACGATGCGAAAGCGGAGAGAGAGGAGGGCCATGAGGCTGCTGCTCGTCGAGGACGACAACCACGTGGCGGCCGCCCTGTCCGCGGTGCTCGCCCGGCACGGCATTCAGGTTGTGCACGCACGCAGCGGCGAGGAGGCCCTGAAGGCCCTGCTGCCGGCGGACACAGAGCCCTTCGGCGTCGTGCTCCTCGACCTCGGACTGCCCGACCAGGACGGTTACGAGGTCTGCGGGAAGATCCGCAAGCGCTGTTCCATCCCCGTGATCATGGTGACCGCGCGGGCCGATGTTCGGTCGCGGATCCACGGCCTCAACCTCGGAGCGGACGACTACGTCGTCAAGCCGTACGACACCGGTGAACTCCTCGCGCGTATCCATGCCGTCAGCAGGCGCAAGTCGGTCGGGGAGGACACGGTGCAGACGCCCGTCGCCGCCCTGCGCCTCGGTCATGTCCACATCGAGCTGCCGACCCGCAGGGTCAGTGTCGACGGCGCCGAAGTCCAGCTCACCCGCAAGGAGTTTGATCTGCTCGCGCTCCTCGCCCAGCGCCCCGGTGTGGTGTTCCGCCGGGAGCAGATCATCAGCGAGGTGTGGCGCACGAGTTGGGAGGGAACGGGGCGCACGCTCGAAGTGCATGTCGCGTCCCTGCGTTCCAAGCTGCGGCTGCCCGCACTGATCGAGACCGTGCGCGGGGTCGGCTACCGGCTCGTCGCCCCGTCCGCGTAAAGGCGTAGGGCCCCGGTGCGTACCCGTCTCCTCCCCCTGCTCATCATCCTCATGGCGGCCGTGCTGCTCGCGCTCGGCTTTCCGCTGGCCGTGAGCGTGGCCGCCGCCCAGCAGCAGAGCGTGGTGATCGATCGCATCGACGACACGGCGCGCTTCGCCGCACTGGCCCAGTTCGTCACGGAACCGATCGGCAGCAACGACGAACGGCGCCGCGTGCTCCAGTCGGAGCTGGAGATGTACGACTCGGTGTACGGAATCCGGGCCGGCGTCTTCTACCGCGACGACACCGCCATGGCGAAGGCACCGGCCGACTGGCGGCTCCCTTTCGTGGGGGCGGGCCGCGAGGCGTTCAGGGAGGCGCTCCTCGGGCGACGCAGTCATGATCCGCCGCAGGTCTGGCCCTGGCAGCGCGGCCGGGTCGTCGTCGCCTCGCCCGTCGTACGGGACGGCGATGTGGTCGCCGTCGTCGTCCTCGACTCGCCCACCGGTGAGATGCGCACCCACACGCTGCGCGGCTGGCTGCTGATCGCGGCCGGTGAGGTGGTCGCGATGCTGGTGGCCGTCGGCGCCGCGATCCGGCTCACCGGCTGGGTCCTCCTGCCCGTCCAGACCCTGGACGCGGCGACCCACGACATCGCCAGTGGTCGGATGCGGTCCAGGGTGGTGGCATCGGGAGGTCCACCGGAACTCAGACGCCTGGCCCGTTCGTTCAACGAGATGGCCGACAACGTCGAGGAAGTGCTGGAGCAGCAGCGCGCTTTCGTCGCCGACGCCTCGCACCAACTGCGCAACCCCCTCGCCGCGCTGCTGCTGCGCATCGAGCTCCTCGCCCTCGAACTTCCCGAGGGGAACGAGGAGATCGCCTCCGTCCGCACGGAGGGAAAGCGCCTCGGGCAGGTCCTGGACGACCTGCTGGACCTTGCGCTGGCCGAGCACGCCGCGGCCGACCTCCAGCTCACCGACATCGGCGCGCTCACCGCGGAACGGGTGGCTTCCTGGCGCCCGTTCGCGGAGGAGAACGGTGTACGGCTGACGGCCGACGGGGCATCCGCCGTGACAGCCTGGGCGGACCCCATCGCGTTGTCCAGCGCCCTCGACGCCGTCATCGACAACGCGTGCAAGTTCACCCCCGCCGGTGAAGAGGTCCGTGTCACCGTCGCGGCCGGCCGCGACACCGTCACCGTGGCCGTCGCCGACCGCGGCCCGGGGCTGACCGACGAGGAGCTGGAGCGGATCGGCGACCGCTTCTGGCGCAGCGCCCAGCACCAGAACGTGCAGGGGTCCGGTCTCGGGCTCTCCATCTCCCACGCACTGCTCGCCGCGGGCGGCGGCTCTCTCTCCTACGCCCCGCACGAGCCGCACGGACTGCGGGTGACGGTGGCGGTTCCGCGCAACGGTCCGAGCGACTGACTCCGGTACCGGGTGCCGCGACGGCGCACCCCGACGGAGTGCGTCAGGGCTTGACCGACCGGTAGTAGCGTCTGGCCCCGTCGTGCAGCTCCAGCGGATCGGTGTAGATCGCCGTCCGCAGATCCACCAGCTGCGCCGCATGTACCTCGCTTCCGATGCGGTCCCGGCTGTCGATCACCGTCCGGGTGAACGCCTCGGTCATCGCCGGATCCGTGCGGTCCGTGGTGACCAGCACGTTGGCGACGGCCACCGTCGTGATGGCCGATCCCTGCTGGGCGCTGCGGTACGCGTCGGCAGGCATCACGGCCGAGCGGTAGTAGCGGGTGGGGTCGCCCCCGGCCCGCAGCCGCTTGATCAGCGATGCCTCCAGGGGCACCAGCCTGATCGGGAAGCGGTCCGACAGCTCCTGCACAGCGGTGGTCGGCAGCCCGCCGGACCAGAAGAAGGCATCGAGAAGACCGTTCTGCAACTGCGTCGGCATCGTGTCGATCCCGGCCGGGACCGGGGTGATGCCGTGCGTCGGATCAAGACCCGCGGCGGTCATCAGCCGGTCGGCGACCAACCGCACGCCCGAACCCTTCTGCCCCACCCCGATCCGCTTGCCGGCGAGATCCGAGACGGTCTGCACGTCCGAGTCCCGGGGCACCACCAGCTGGATGTAGTCGTCGTACAGCCGGACACAGCCGCGCAGCCGGTCGGCCCCTGCCTTGCCGTCCCGTAGATATGTGGCGAGGGCATCGGTCGTGGCGATGGTGAAGTCGGCCTTCCCGGTCGCCACCCGCTCGATGTTCTGCTGGGAGCCCTCGCTGGTCTGCAGCCGTATCGAGACCCTGGGCAGGTCTTTGGCGAGCGCTCCCCTGAGCCGCTCGCCGTAGCGGTGGTAGACCCCGCTGCGCACCCCCGTGCTGAAGGTCAGCGATCCGCTCGGCGGCGGATCCCCGAGCGGCAGCACCCACCACAGCAGCAGCCCGAGAACGACGGCAACGGCGGCGCCCCCCTGAAGAGTGCGTCGGCGGCCGATACGGGACAGTGCGTGGAGCATGGCGCGATCCTGCCAGCTCACTCCTCGTGATGGCCAGGGCCGGTCCTGTGGAAGAGGGGCCCGGGGTGTCCGTACGACCTCGTACCCTGGTGGACGAGATGAGCGAGGTAGAGGGTTTGAAAACGTACGAGGTGCGCACCTACGGGTGCCAGATGAACGTCCACGACTCCGAGCGGCTGTCGGGGCTGCTGGAGGGCGCGGGGTACGTACGTGCGCCCGAGGGCGCCGACGGTGACGCCGATGTCGTCGTCTTCAACACCTGCGCGGTGCGGGAGAACGCGGACAACAAGCTCTACGGCAATCTCGGCCGGCTTGCCCCGATGAAGACGAAGCGGCCCGGGATGCAGATCGCGGTCGGCGGCTGTCTGGCGCAGAAGGACCGCGACACGATTGTCCAGCGGGCCCCATGGGTCGACGTCGTCTTCGGAACGCACAACATCGGCAAGCTGCCGGTGCTTCTGGAGCGCGCCCGTATCCAGGAGGAGGCGCAGATCGAGATCGCCGAATCCCTGGAGGCCTTCCCCTCCACCCTCCCGACCCGCCGCGAGTCCGCCTACGCCGCGTGGGTCTCCATCTCCGTCGGCTGCAACAACACCTGCACCTTCTGCATCGTCCCGGCGCTGCGCGGCAAGGAGAAGGACCGTCGCACCGGCGACATCCTGGCCGAGATCGAGGCACTGGTCGCCGAGGGAGTCTCCGAGATCACCCTGCTCGGCCAGAACGTGAACGCGTACGGCTCCGACATCGGCGACCGCGAGGCCTTCTCCAAGCTGCTGCGCGCCTGCGGGAAGATCGAGGGCCTGGAGCGGGTGCGCTTCACTTCGCCGCACCCCCGCGACTTCACTGACGACGTGATCGCGGCGATGGCCGAGACACCGAACGTCATGCCGCAGCTGCACATGCCGATGCAGTCGGGTTCGGACACGATCCTGAAGGCGATGCGGCGCTCGTACCGGCAGGAGCGGTTCCTCGGCATCATCGAGAAGGTACGCGCCGCGATGCCGGACGCCGCCATCTCCACCGACATCATCGTGGGCTTCCCCGGCGAGACGGAGGAGGACTTCGAGCAGACCATGCACGCGGTCCGCCAGGCGCGCTTCGCCAACGCCTTCACCTTCCAGTACTCCAAGCGGCCCGGAACTCCGGCTGCCGACATGGAGGGGCAGATCCCGAAGGAGGTCGTCCAGGAGCGGTACATGCGCCTGTCCGCCCTCCAGGAGGAGATCTCCTGGGACGAGAACAAGAAGCAGGTCGGCCGCACCCTGGAGATCATGGTCGCTGAGGGCGAGGGCCGTAAGGACGGCGCCACACACCGTCTCTCCGGCCGTGCTCCCGACAACCGTCTGGTCCACTTCACCAAGCCGGAGGAGGACGTGCGCCCCGGCGATGTGGTGACGGTCGAGATCACCTACGCCGCCCCGCACCACCTGCTCGCCGAGGGCGCGCCGCTCGGCGTGAGGCGGACCCGGTCCGGGGACGCCTGGGAGAGGCGCACCGTCGCCGAGGCCGCCAAGCCGGCCGGAGTGATGCTGGGGCTGCCCGGCATCGGCGCCCCGGCGCCGCTGCCGCCCGCGGCGGCTCCCGGCTGCGGGTGCGACTGACCTCGCAGGAGAAGGCGGCACGGACCCGCGGCCGGTAGGCCGGGTCGTGGACCCGTGGCCGGAGGGGGCGGGGAAACAGGCGGAATCGGCTGACGCAGTACGCTGCCCAGCATGCTTGTCGCCGCAGCTGTCTGCCCCTGTCCGCCCGTGCTGGTACCCGAGGTCGCCGCCGGAGCCGCGCCCGAGCTCCGAGCCGCGAGGACCGCGTGCATCGACGCCCTTGGAGTGCTCGCCGCGGCCCGTCCCGACCTGCTGATCGTGATCGGGCCCGCGGATCCCGATGGCCGGGGGCCGCATCCCGAGGGGGCCCCGGGCTCCTTCAAAGGCTTCGGCGTCGATCTCGACGTCCGGCTCGGGCTCGGGGGAGCCCCCGGGGCTACGGCGGAGCGCCCGCTTCCGCCGTCCCTCTCCGTCGGCGCGTGGCTCCTTGCCCGTGCGAAGTGGGCGGACGCGCCGATCGAGGGTCTCGGCGTGGGGGAGACGCTCGAAGCCGGGCTCTGCGCGAGCACCGGACGGGAGCTGGCGGCCAGGGCCCGCCGCGTGGCCATGCTGGTGATGGGCGACGGCAGCGCCTGCCGTACAGTCAAGGCCCCCGGCTATCTGGACGAGCGCGCCCTCTCGTTCGACACGGAGGTGTCACGGGCCCTGGGCGCCGCGGACCTCGCCGTGCTGCGCGCGCTGGACGAGTCGCTGGCGTATGAACTGAAGGTGGCGGGCCGGGCGCCGTGGCAGGTGCTGGCGGGTGCGGCGGAAGGAGCCGGGCTGAGCGGGCGGCTGCTCTACGAGGACGCTCCGTACGGCGTCGGATACATGGTCGCCACCTGGTCCTGAGACCGGATCTTGTTGGTTTCGGACCGGTTCGGAGAGTTTCGGGCGGCGCACGCACGTGACGGCCGTGGAGCGATGCCGCTCCACGGCCGTCCACCGTGATCAGGTCGAGGTGCCGAGGTCAGGAAGCCGGTGGCGGCGTACCGCCCTCGCCCATGTGGGACAGACGGTCAATCGCATCCTTGGCCTTCTGCGAGCCGGACTCGATCTTGTCGCTGTACTTGCCTTTTGTCTTTTGATCGACCGTCCGTGCGGCCTTGTCGATCCCATGGTCGATCTTGTCCCCGTGCTGCTGCGCGAGGCCGCCGACCTTGTCCTTCGCCGGACTCAGCTTGGCCTTCAGACTGTCCATGAAGCCCATCGGACACCTTCCCTGCTGGGGGACTATGTGTGGGCGTTCTTTCCGGTCTCGTTGTCCGCCGCTTCGTCGGCCGACTGCTGCTTCGGGATCTCCACGCCCTCGGAGGACTCCGACCCGGTGGACGTCACCGACTCGTCCACCGTCGCCCCGGACGAGGCCGACGCGGCGACCTGGGAAGCCTCGTCCGTCGGCGGGGCGGCGACTTCCTCGGCCGACGCCTCGACCGCTCCGGAGGAGGAACGGCGGAACCATGAAAAAAAGCCCATATTTGCTCCATATTTTACTCGTGCGATCGAAATTCCGCGCCGCCCGGAGCGTCTCGTTGCGCCACTCGGGCTCTCGTCCGTCAGCCCTCGTCGAGCCTTCGGTCGTCCGACCGCCTGCCGGACGGGGGCCGGTCCGAACCGGCGCGCGAAACCTCGGAACAGCAAACGACTCCGGCTTCGTGCCGTCACGCAACTCGTTCGGGGAGAGGTCTGGAGATTTGCGAGACTGGGGCGGTGAGTAGTCCATCTCCCGCACCGCGGGTCATCGCCGTCGTCGGTCCCACTGCAGCCGGTAAGTCCGATCTGGGGGTATTTCTGGCCCAGCAGCTCGGTGGCGAAGTGGTCAATGCCGACTCCATGCAGCTCTACCGGGGGATGGATATCGGCACCGCGAAGCTGACGCTCGCCGAGCGCGGATCCGTACCCCACCGACTGCTGGACATCTGGGACGTGACCGAGACGGCCAGCGTCGCCGAGTACCAGCGGCTGGCCCGCGCCGAGATCGACCGGCTGCTCGCCGAGGGCCGGACCCCGGTTCTGGTCGGCGGCTCCGGGCTGTACGTGAAGGGTGCGATCGACGCACTGGAATTCCCCGGCACGGACCCCGGCGTGCGCGCCAGACTGGAACAGGAACTGGCGGATC
This sequence comes from Streptomyces sp. NBC_01669, assembly GCF_026339735.1. Classification (GTDB taxonomy): domain Bacteria; phylum Actinomycetota; class Actinomycetes; order Streptomycetales; family Streptomycetaceae; genus Streptomyces; species Streptomyces yanii. The sequence goes on along the minus strand of NZ_JAPEQG010000001.1, from coordinate 2,681,197 downwards.
ACGGCTCAGGAGCACTGCACGGCAGGCTCGCCGCCGCAGACCCCGAGGCGGGCCGCGCCATCCTGCCGAGCAACGGCCGCCGCATCGTCCGGGCCCTCGAAGTCATCGAGATCACCGGCAAGCCCTTCACGGCCAACCTCCCGGGTCACGAAGCGGTCTACGACGCGGTCCAGATCGGCGTCGACGTGGCCCGCCCCGAACTCGACGAACGCATCGCCCTCCGGGTCGACCGGATGTGGGAGGCAGGGCTCGTGGACGAGGTGCGGACTCTGGAGGCCCGCGGTCTGCGTGAGGGGCGCACCGCCTCCCGTGCGCTCGGCTATCAGCAGGTGCTTGCCGCACTGGCCAACGAGTGCACGGAGGGCGAGGCACGCGCCGAGACGGTCCGCGCCACCAAACGCTTCGCGCGGCGTCAGGACTCCTGGTTCCGCCGCGACCCCCGCGTTCAGTGGCTGAGCGGCGCCGCGGAGCACCGCGGGGAACTCCCGCACCAGGCGCTGGCGTTGGTCGAACGAGCGGTTACAGCCTGATCACGTGATGGCATCGGGAAGCCCTGCCCGTCATTAAGGCGACCGGGAGCGTGCCATCATCGAGCATCGATCGACCAGTGGAGTCCGAGTTGGGAGGGCGCGTGGCGATGGAGGCCGGCCCTCGCGACACAGAACAAGACGCACCGGACGCGCAGCACGAGGCGGGACGCCTGAGCCCTGACGGGCCCGACGAGCCCCAGGTGACCCCCGAGGTCGAGGTCGAGCTGCGGCCCGCGCGCCGTCTGAGGATCTGGCAGCTCGCTCCGATCGTCATGCTTGCCGCGGTCGGTTCGCTGATGTTCGCCTTCCCGCTCGCCTTCGAGTTCGGCGACGGGGGCGCCGTCGTCGCCATGCTCGGTCTGCTGATCAGCTGCTGCGCGGCGGGTTGGGGGATGATGGCCGCCCGCCGTGTCGGCCACACCTGGCCGGGCCTGCCGCCCCGGGGCTCGGGGGAGCGCCCCGACTGGCGCGTGATCGCCCTGTACATGGCCGTGTGCGGCGCACTGGTCGCGCTGGCCATCTGGCGCGTGGCGCGACTGCGCTGAGTCCGGGCTCGCGCCCGGCCCGCCCGTCTTCCGGCCCCCGCCGCGGCCGTCCACCGTTCGGCCCGGCTTCGTCCGCTGTCGGCGCGGCCTCGTACAGTTGCCCTGTGAGCACCTCGCAGATCGCCTTCCTCAAGGGCCATGGCACCGAGAACGACTTCGTGATCGTTCCCGACCCGGACAACGCCGTCGACCTGCCCGCATCCGTCGTCGCCCGGCTCTGCGACCGGCGGGCCGGTATCGGCGGTGACGGGCTGCTGCACGTCGTCCGGTCCGCCGCACACCCCGAGGCGCGGACCATGGCGGGCGACGCCGAGTGGTTCATGGACTACCGCAATGCCGACGGCTCGATCGCCGAGATGTGCGGCAACGGCGTGCGGGTCTTCGCCCACTATCTGCAGCGCGCCGACCTGGTCGACGAGGGCGACCTCGCGGTCGCGACCCGCGGCGGCGTGAAGAAGGTCCACCTCGCCAAGGGCGGCGACATCACGGTCTCCATGGGGCGCGCCCTGCTGCCCGAGGACGGCGTCACGGTCACCGTGGACGGCCGCAGCTGGGACGCGCGCAACGTGAACATGGGCAACCCGCACGCGGTGGCCTTCGTCGACGACCTGGCACACGCGGGCGAGCTGCGCTCCGTACCGCCGTTCAGCCCTGCCGCTGTCTACCCCGACGGTGTCAACATCGAGTTCGTCGTGGACCGCGGACCGCGCCATGTGGCGATGCGGGTCCACGAGCGCGGTTCCGGCGAGACCCGCTCCTGTGGCACCGGCGCCTGCGCCGTGGCCGTCGCCGCCGCCCGCAGGGACGGCGCGGACCCCGCCGAGAGCGGTACCCCGGTCACGTACACCGTCGACCTGCCGGGCGGCACCCTCGTGATCACCGAGCGGCCGGACGGCGAGATCGAGATGACGGGAGCCGCTGTCATCGTCGCCGAGGGCAAGATCGATCCGGCCTGGCTCGAAACGGTGACCAGCTAGAGCTTCGCTCGAATGGGTGATCCGGTTCACGCTGAGCGAGAGCCGGACTCCGCCACGTGGTGGGGTCGGTAGCATCAAGCACCGGCCCGGAGGCGCGTCCGCACCTCCCCACCGCCGGTCGACGTTTGCCGGAGGTGCCCCCATGAGCGCAGAGGCCACCAACCCAGGTGCTCCCATCCGCAGACGAGGCCGCCCCCGGATCGATCTCCGCAGACTCGGCCGCGTCGCCGTGCTCGGACCGGTCTCCCGTGACCGGCTGCCCGACGCGATCGGCCACGTCGCCGAGGCCCACCGGGCCCACTACCCGGACGCCGATCTCAGCATCCTCCACAAGGCCTACGTCCTGGCAGAGTCCTCCCACCGGGGGCAGATGCGCAAGAGCGGCGAGCCCTACATCACGCACCCGCTCGCGGTCACGCTGATCCTTGCCGAGCTCGGGGCCGAGACCACGACACTGACCGCTTCGCTGCTCCACGACACGGTCGAGGACACCGAGGTGACCCTTGATCAGGTCCGGGAACAGTTCGGCGACGAGGTCTGCTACCTCGTCGACGGCGTCACCAAACTGGAGAAGGTCGACTACGGGGCGGCGGCCGAACCCGAGACGTTCCGCAAGATGCTGGTCGCCACCGGGGACGACGTCCGGGTCATGTCGATCAAGCTTGCCGACCGGCTGCACAACATGCGCACCCTCGGGGTGATGCGCCCGGAGAAACAGGCGAGGATCGCCAGGGTCACCCGCGACGTGCTGATCCCGCTCGCCGAACGGCTCGGGGTGCAGGCACTCAAGACCGAGCTGGAGGATCTTGTCTTTGCGATCCTCCATCCCGAGGAGTACGCACACACCCGGGCACTGATCGCCGCGGCCCCGGTACCGGAATCCGGCTCTCCGGGCGCCACCGGCGACCCCCTCTCCGCCATCGCCGAGCACGTCAGAACCGTGCTGCGGGACGCCGACATCCCCGCAGAAGTCCTCATCAGGCCCCGACATTACGTCTCTGTGCACCGCGTCAGGATCAAACGCGGAGAGCTGCGCGGCACCGACTTCGGGCGGCTGCTCGTGCTCGTCGGCGAGGACGCCGACTGCTATGCCGTCCTCGGCGAGCTCCACACCTGCTTCACCCCCGTGATCTCCGAGTTCAAAGATTTCATCGCGGCTCCCAAATTCAACCTGTACCAGTCGCTGCACACGGCTGTCGTGGGCGCGGAGGGCGCGGTCGCGGAGGTCCTCATCCGTACCCATCGGATGCACAAGGTCGCCGAGGCGGGCGTGATCGCCCTCGGCAACCCCTACACCGCGGACGGCACCTCCGCGCTGCCGCAGGCCGAACCCGCGGACGGCGAGCGCGCCGACCCGACCCGGCCCGGCTGGCTCTCCCGGCTCCTCGCCTGGCAGCAGTCCGCCCCCGACCCGGACACCTTCTGGACCACCCTCCGCGCCGACCTCGCCGAGGACCGCGAGATCACGGTCTTCCGCACCGATGGCGGCACGCTCGGACTCCCCGCCGGCGCCAGTTGCGTCGACGCCGCCTACGCGCAGTACGGCGACGAGGCCCACAGCTGTATCGGGGCCCGGGTCAACGGTCGGCTCGCCACGCTCTCCACCGTGCTCAGCGACGGGGACACCGTGCAGCTGCTGCTCGCCGAGGACGCCGCCTCCGGTCCCTCACCGGACTGGCTCGACCACGCCCGTACGCCCGCCGCGCGCATCGCCATCACCCGGTGGCTCGACGCCCACCCGGAGGGTGCCCAGGGGACGTACGGCAGCCAGCCCGCGGGCCGCAGGCCCGAGCGGCAGCCGGCGGACCTGTCGGACGCCGGAGTCAACCGGGCCGCACGCCGCGCCGCGACCGTCGTCGTGGGCATGCCGGACGCCACCGTACGGCTCGCAGGCTGCTGCACCCCCGTACCGCCCGACGACGTCACCGGATTCACCGTGCGCGGCGGCGTCGTCACCGTGCACCGGCGAGAGTGTCCCGGGGTGGCCCGGATGCAGGCAGGGGGCCGGACGCCCGTCACGGTGGGCTGGGGCGACGCGGCGGAATGCCGGGTCACCCTGGTCGCCGAGTCCTTCGGCCGGCCAGGGCTGCTCGCCGATCTCACCGAGGCCATCGCGTCGGCGGGTGCGGCGGTCATCTCCGCCACCGTGGAACCGCCCAGCGAACAACGTGTTCGGCACACCTACACCCTGCAGCTCCCGGACGCAGCCGGACTGCCCGCACTGATGCGCGCGATGCGGGACGTACCGGGGGTGTACGACGTGAACCGCGCCCAGCACCCGGCCGCCGCCGTCTGAACCAGTCCTCCGCGGCGCCCAGCTGTCCCGGCGACCTCGTTCGAGTGGCGCGGCGCGTGCCGCGCCCGTACCCGCGCGGGTCGCTGATAGCCGTAGTCCATGCCGTTCATCCCCCGCCGCCTGCGGGCTGCCCTGCTGGCCACCGCATCGGCCACCCTCGTTGCCGCCACCCTGCCCTCACCCATGCCGCTCGGCATCGGGGATTCACTCTTCCCCACCCTCGGCAACCCGGGGTACGACGTCCTCTCGTACGACATCGGATTCACCTACCACGGCAACAACAGCAAACCCCTGGACGCCGTCACCACGATCGACGCGCGGACCACCGAGCCGCTGGACCGGATCAACCTCGACTTCACCCGCGGCACCGTCCGTTCCGTCAAGGTCAACGGCCTGCGTGCCGACTTCGCCGTCACGGGCGAGGACCTTGTCGTCGAGCCCCTCGGCACGCTGCCCGCCGGAGTGCCGCTCCGGATCACCGTCCGGCACACCAGCGACCCCAGCGGCGACCAGGACAGTGGCGGCTGGCTGCGCACCTCCGACGGCCTGGCGATGGCCAACCAGGCCGACGCCGCGCACCGGGTCTTCCCCAGCAATGACCACCCCTCCGACAAGGCCTACTTCACCTTCCGGGTGACCGCCCCCAAGGACCTGACGGTGGTGGCCAACGGTCTGCCCGCCGGCACGGTCCGGCACGGTGCCTCGACCACCTGGACGTATCGGACCGAGCACCCCATGGCCACCGAACTGGCCCAGGTCTCCATCGGGCACTCGACCGTCCGGAAGCGGACGGGGCCGCACGGGCTGCCGGTTCGTGATGTGGTGCCGGCCGCGGACGCGGCCCGCCTGGAGCCCTGGCTCAAGAAGACGCCCGGACAGCTGGAGTGGATGGAGCGCCAGGTCGGCCGCTACCCCTTCGAGACGTACGGACTGCTGGTCGCCGACACGGAGACCGGTTTCGAGCTGGAGACCCAGACACTCACGCTCTTCGAACGGACCCTGTTCACCAACAAGGCATATCCCCAGTGGTACGTCGACTCGCTCATGGTTCACGAGCTGGCCCACCACTGGTTCGGCGACAGCGTCTCCCCGCAGGCCTGGTCCGATCTCTGGCTCAGCGAAGGACATGCCAGCTGGTACGAGGCCCGCTACGCGGAGGAGCACGCCAAGAAGTCGCTGTCGGACCGGATGCGTGACGCCTACACCCTGTCCGACAGCTGGCGCGCAGTCGGAGGCCCGCCGGCCCGTCCCTCCGCGCCCTCGCCGGGACAGAAGATCAGCCTCTTCCGGCCCGTGGTGTACGACGGCAGCGCGCTGGTCCTCTACGCGCTGCGACAAGAGATCGGCAAGAGCGCGTTCGGCCGGCTGGAACGACGCTGGGTGAGGAAGCACCGGGACTCCACCGCCACCACGGCGGACTTCGTCCGGCTGGCGTCAGAGACTGCGGGACGCGACCTGACCGCATTCTTCGAGGGCTGGTTGTACAGCGAGAAGACCCCGCCGATGCCCGGGCACCCGGACTGGCACAGCACGCAGCCCGCCGGACACCGGTAAACCCGGGTGACGGGGCCGTCCGGGCCGTGCCACTATCGACGGGTCGCCGCGGCAGCCGGACCGGGGAGATTCTCCCGAGCGGGAATCTTCCGGACAGGTCACGCGTTGTGACTGACGTAACGGACTTCCATCGACGTAAGGATCCAATGACCTCCTCTTCTTCCCTTCCCCAGGACGCGCAGAATGCGCAGAGTGCCACGGAGAACGTCACCGAGAGCCTCACCGAAAGCCTTCGGGCCAACGCCCTGATGGAAGAGGACGTCGCCTGGAGCCACGAGATCGACGGAGAGCGGGACGGCGAGCAGTTCGACCGCTCCGAGCGTGCGGCGCTACGGCGTGTGGCGGGCCTCTCCACAGAGCTTGAGGACGTCACCGAGGTCGAGTACCGGCAGCTGCGCCTGGAGCGTGTGGTGCTCGTCGGCGTCTGGACCTCGGGGACCGTGCAGGACGCAGAGAACTCCCTCGCGGAGCTGGCGGCGCTGGCCGAGACGGCGGGTGCTCAGGTGCTGGACGCCGTCTTCCAGCGGCGCGACAAGCCCGACCCAGCCACCTACATCGGCTCGGGCAAGGCGCTGGAGCTGCGTGACATCGTCCTCGAATCAGGAGCCGACACCGTCGTCTGCGACGGTGAGCTCAGCCCCGGCCAGCTGATCCATCTGGAGGACGTGGTCAAGGTCAAGGTGGTCGACAGGACCGCTCTGATCCTTGACATCTTCGCCCAGCACGCCAAGTCCCGAGAGGGCAAGGCACAGGTCTCGCTGGCACAGATGCAGTACATGCTGCCGCGCCTGCGCGGTTGGGGGCAGTCGCTCTCCCGTCAGATGGGCGGCGGCGGTTCCAGCGGCGGTGGCGGCATGGCCACCCGTGGTCCCGGTGAGACCAAGATCGAAACGGACCGGCGCCGGATCCGCGAGAAGATGGCGAAGATGCGCCGGGAGATCGCGGAGATGAAGACCGGCCGCGAGATCAAGCGGCAGGAGCGCAAGCGCAACAAGGTGCCCTCGGTCGCCATTGCCGGTTACACCAACGCAGGAAAGTCGTCGCTGCTCAACCGGCTGACCGGGGCGGGCGTCCTGGTGGAGAACGCACTCTTCGCCACACTCGACCCGACCGTGCGCCGGGCCGAGACGCCGACCGGCCGGCTCTACACCCTGGCCGACACCGTCGGGTTCGTTCGGCATCTTCCGCACCACCTCGTCGAGGCGTTCCGCTCCACCATGGAGGAGGTCGGCGAGTCCGACCTGATCCTGCACGTGGTGGACGGCTCGCACCCGGTACCCGAGGAGCAGCTCGCCGCGGTGCGCGAAGTGATCCGCGAAGTGGGTGCGCTGGACGTGCCCGAGGTCGTGGTGATCAACAAGGCGGATGCGACCGACCCGCTGGTGCTCCAGCGTCTGCTGCGGAACGAGAAGCACGCCATCGCCGTCTCGGCGCGGACCGGGGCCGGCATCGACGAGCTGCTCGCGCTCATCGATGCCGAACTGCCCCGGCCGTCGGTCGAGATCGAGGCACTCGTCCCGTACACGCACGGCGGACTCATCTCCCGGGCACACGCCGACGGCGAAGTGATCTCCGAGGAACACACCTCGGAGGGCACTCTCCTCAAGGCGCGGGTGCACGAGGAACTGGCCGCGGACCTTGCGCCGTTCGTGCCCGTGGCGCACTGACAGCACGACACAGTACGGACCGAAGGCCCGCCCCCTCGTCGTGAGGGAGCGGGCCTTCGGGCGTGCACCGGACCGTGACTACCGGCCGGCGAACTTGTCGCTCATCATGGTGAAGATCTCCTGCGCGCCCCGGCCCAGGTGGGGTCCTGCGAGCCAGCCCGCAGTCGCCGGGCCGATGGAGGTGTTGGAGACCAGCGCCAGCTTGCCGTCGGAGCCCTCACTGAACCAGCCGCCACCGGAGGAACCGCCGGTCATGGTGCAGCCGATGCGATACATCGTCGGGGTGCTGGGGCTGATGGAGAGCCGGCCGGGACGGTCGATGCACTTGTGCATGATCAGGCCGTCGTACGGGGCGGCGGCGGGGTAGCCCCAGGCACCCATGGCGCTGATCTGCGAGATCTCGGGGGCGTCGAAGTTGACCGGCAGGGCGTTCCCCACGGTCTCCTCAAGCGACTTGGTGCCGTTCTCCGGCTTCACGTGCAGCACGGAGTAGTCGTACGGAGCGCCCTCGCCGCCTGTGGGGCCGCCATTGGCGATCCACTCACCGGAGGTCGTGACCCAGTCGGCCCAGAACGCGCCGTACGGGGCGATCTCCTCGGGCCGGGCGTTCTCCAGCGCGGCGGCGGACTTGCCCTTGTCGTTGTAGGCGGGAACGAAGACGATGTTGCGGTACCAGCCACCCTTTGAACCGGCGTGAACACAGTGTCCGGCCGTCCACACCAGGTTGGACCTGCCCGGGTTCTTCGGGTCCTTGACGACCGTGCCCGAGCAGACCATGGACCCCTCGGGGGAGTCGAAGAACACCTTGCCGACCGGGGCGGCATGCTCGTGGTACGGGAGGTCCTCGGGCGCTGCCTTGACCGGCGCGGGCTCCGGGTCCGTGACGCCCTGGTCGCCGGAGAAGTCACTGGCCGCCATCGTCTTCGCCGGGTCCTTGGCGGACTTCATCCGCTCAGGCTTCCACAGCCCGTCGATCACCGGGTTGACGAAGTCCTTGGCCTCACGCAGCCACGTGTCCTTGTCCCAGTTCTTCCACTCGCCGTTCTTCCACTTCTCCGGGTCGACGCCGTGCTTCTTGAGCGTCTTGGCCAGATCGGCGGATATGCCGCCGCCGGTGCCGTTGGCACCGGGGGATTCGGCGGCGGGCTTGTCGGCCGCCTTGTCCTCGCTCGGCCCGCATGCAGTGGCCGTCAACGCGAGAGCGGCGACGAGGCCGGTCGCGACGAGCAGTGGACGTATGGATCGCATGGAAAATTTCCCCCTGAAACACTCAGAAAATGCCATGAACGTGTCATGTTAGGGGTTGGACCGATGGCCACCCCGAGATGCAGGCCCACCCTATGGGCGGTCCGGCGGATGCTTTCCGCCACTGAGCACCGGCGCATGAGGGGGCGCCTGGGGCCGGGCACCGCCCGGCCCCAGGCGCCCCCGACGGGCTGCTGTCGCGCCGAGGGTTCCCTGAACAACCGTCACCGGCAAGGCTGCCGGTGACAGTTCGTGCGCGTTACTGTCCTGCATACTTCTTGCTGACCGCGTCGTAGACGCCCTTGGCCTCCCTGCCGAGGCGCGGCCCTGCCAGCCAGCCGGCCGTCACCGGGCCGATGGACGTGTTCGACACCAGTGCGGGCTTGCCGTCCTGGCCCGCCGCGACCCAGCCACCGCCGGAGGAGCCGCCGGTCATGGAGCACCCGATGCGGTACATCGTCGGGTCTGCCTCGGTGAGCGAGAGGCGGCCCGGCTTGTCCTTGCACTGCAGCATCTTCTGGCCGTCGTACGGCGGAGCGGCCGGGAATCCGGTTGCCGTCATGTTGTCGATCTTCGGCACGGCCGGGGCGTTGAACTCGACGGGCAGCGCCGAACCGATCGTCTCCTCAAGGGACTTCCCCGTCGCCCCCTTCTCCGGGGCCACATGCAGGACCGCGAAGTCGTACGGGGCTCCCTGGCCACCGGTGGGGCCGCCGTCGGCGATCCACTGGTCGGAGGTCTGCGCCCACTGCCCCCACCACACGCCATAGGGAGCGATCTTCTCCTTGGGTGCGTTCTTCAGATCGGCGAGCGACAGGCCGCTGTTGTTGTACGACGGCACGAAGGCGATGTTGCGGTACCAGCCGCCCTTCTTGCCCGCGTGTACGCAGTGTCCGGCGGTCCACACCATGTTGGACTTTCCGGGATTGGCCGGGTCCTTCACCACGGTTGCGGAGCAGACCATGGAACCCTCGGGGCCGTCGAAGAAGAGCTTCCCCGACTCTGCGGCATTGCCGTGGTACGGCGACTGCACATTCGTGGCCTGGACCGGCGCGGGCGTCGGGTCCGTCACACCCTTGTCACCCGAGATGTCGTTGTCGACCGGTTGCTCGGGCGCCTTGTCGGCATCCCGCATACGGTCGGGGTCCCAGAGCCCCTCGATGATCGGGTTGATGAAGTCCTTGGCCTCACGCAGCCACGTGTCCTTGTCCCAGTTCTTCCACTCGCCGTTCTTCCACTTGTCGAGGTCGACTCCGTGTTCCTTGAGCCGGTCCCGCAGATCATCCGGAATAGTGATCTTGTCGTCCGAGGTCTGCCCGACGGAGTTGCTCGGCTCGGCATTCGCACCGTCCTCGCTCGGCCCGCAGGCAGTGGCCGTGAGTGCGAGAACGGCGGTGACCGCGGCCACAGCGAGCACGGAGGAGGGCGTGCGACGTCCGCTCCTCCCCGGACGTGCGGTGAGAACTGGTCGAATCGGTCGCATGCGGTGATCCCCCTGGGACTTCGTAACTCAGCACTTCTGTAGTGCATTTGGGCACTCTTCCGAACGCGCCATGCACTCCGGTGATGGTGCCCGGAGTGTCGGCACGGCCCCCCACTATGCCGGTGCCGGTGGGGACGGTACGCAGCAGGTCCACGGTTCCGTCTCCGCAAGGATCTTCCGATTACCCGTGATCCCCTGCGCCCGGCGTCGTTGGTACGTACGAGGGACTTACGGACAGCGTTCATCGCCGCAGTCCGTCCTTGCGGAAACGTAGTGACGTGCAACGCAACTGTGACAGCGGGAGGACCAGAAGCCGTGGCCGTGACCGAACCAGCTCCGGTGGCACCACCCGCGGTGCACGAGGGAATCCTGCGCCGCCAGTCGCTGCGCGAATCGGCCGCTCGCACCTATGCGCGGTCATTGCCGATCGTGCCGGTGCGGGCCCGCGGGCTGACCATCGAAGGTGCGGACGGACGGCGCTATCTCGACTGTCTCTCCGGAGCCGGCACGCTGGCGCTCGGGCACAACCATCCTGTGGTTCTGGAAGCGATCAAGAAGGTCATCGACTCGGGTGCGCCCCTCCATGTCCTCGACCTCGCGACCCCGGTCAAGGACGCCTTCACCACGGAACTGTTCGCCACACTGCCACGGCAGTTCGCCGACAACGCCCGCATCCAGTTCTGCGGACCGGCCGGCACGGACGCCGTCGAGGCGGCCTTCAAACTGGTCCGTGCCGCGACCGGGCGCAGCGGACTCCTGGCCTTCACCGGCGCCTACCACGGGATGACGGCGGGAGCCCTTGCGGCCTCGGGCGGAGCCGAGGACGTCCGCGTGACCCGACTCCCCTTCCCGCTGCAGTACCGGTGCCCGTTCGGTATCGGTGGCGAACGCGGTGCCGACATCGCCGCCCGGTGGACCGAGAGCTTGCTGGACGATCCCAAGGGCGGAGTACCCGCGCCGGCCGGAATGATCCTCGAACCGGTGCAGGGGGAGGGCGGCGTGAACCCCGCCCCCGACGGCTGGATGCGCCGGATGCGTGAGATCACCGCCTCCCGATCCATCCCCCTGATCGCCGACGAGGTCCAGACCGGCGTCGGCCGGACCGGCGCCTTCTGGGCAGTTGAGCACAGCGGGATCACCCCTGATGTGATGGTGCTCTCGAAGGCCATCGGTGGTTCCCTCCCGCTTGCAGTGATCATTTACCGCTCCGAACTGGACACCTGGCAACCGGGCGCCCACGCCGGCACATTCCGCGGCAACCAACTAGCGATGGCCGCCGGCACGGCCACCCTCGCCTATGTGCGCGAGAACCGGCTCGCCGAGCACGCCGCGTCGCTCGGCGCCCGTATGCTCGCCCGCCTCCGCACGCTGGCCACCGACCACCCGTGCATCGGAGACGTCCGCGGACGGGGGCTGATGATCGGGGTCGAACTCGTCGACCCCGAGTCCGCCCCGCTCACCTGCGGTACCGGAGGCGCCCCCGAGGCACCGTCCGATCCGGTCCTCGCCGCCGCTGTCCAGCAGGAATGCCTCCGGCGCGGTCTCATCGTCGAACTCGGCGGACGCCACTCCAGCGTTGTACGCCTACTTCCTCCGCTCACACTCACCGACGAACAGGCAACGGCGGTCGTCGACCGCCTCGCCGATGCCCTGGCAGCTGCTGAACGCTCGCCGCATCGCCGAATCACGACCGGGTCGACCCACTGACCCCGGACACCCTCACAAGAAAGACCGCCGTGAACCCCACCCCCGCGCCCGCGCCCGAGGCCGACGGCGCCCCCGTCGGCCAGCAACGAGGCCAGTCCGTGCTCGTCGGCCGAGTGGCAGTCGAGCAGACGACGGTGCCGCGCCAGATGGCAGCCCTCCATGGCGAGCGGTGTACTCCGCAGGCACCCCCTGCCAGCGCAGGAACGGCCGATCCTCTCGACCACCCGGACCCGCTCCGGGCGGCAGACGCATCAGGCGTCGAGAACCTGCTGCGCTGCTGGGTCCGCGAGAACGATCTGCCCCGACCCGACGGGAACACTCTCCGCATCCCGCTTCCCGCCAGCGGCACCGCCCTGCTCGTCCCCGCCCTCTATTGGTCCGCCACGGGATGGCACCGCTTCGGCCCGCCGAACCTGGAGCACGCGCCCGACGAGGCCCCGACCGCCGATGCCGTCACCGTTGCCGCCCTCCTGGGGCGCGAGGCGGACCGCAACGAAGGCGCCGACATGGTGGCCAGGGTCGCCGACTCCGTACGCCGTACAGCCGGTTTCATCGCCGAGCGACGCCGCGCACCCGCGCCTCCCGCCGACTCGGACCTCTTCCTCACCGCCGAGCAGTCGCTTTTGCTGGGCCATCCCCTGCACCCCAGCCCCAAGAGCCGCGAAGGCATCTCCGAGGCCGAATCCCGGCTCTACTCACCGGAGTTGCACGGATCCTTCCCGCTGCACTGGATGGCTGTGGACCGCTCCTTGCTGGCCACCGATTCCTCCTGGACGGACGGAGGCCGCCCCGTCCCCGCCGAAGACCTCGTCGCCTCCCACGCCGACGGACTGCACGTCCCCGCCAACACGGCACCGATTCCGCTCCACCCCTGGCAGGCACGGGAACTGGGCAGCCGTCCTGACGTCGCGGCCTTGCTCGAAGCCGGTCTTCTCCATGACCTGGGACCGCACGGCGAGCCCTGGCACCCCACCTCCTCCGTCCGTACCGTCCATCGGTCCGGCGCCGACGTCATGCTCAAGCTCTCCCTCGGCGTACGCATCACCAACTCTCGTCGTGAGAATCTCCGCAAGGAACTTCACCGGGGCGTGGAGGTCCACCGGCTGCTCCGCAGTGGACTCGCTGCGCAGTGGCATGCCGTCCACCCCGGCTTCGACGTCGTTCGCGACCCGGCCTGGCTCGCCGTCGACACACCGGGTGGCGAACCCGTCCCCGGCCTCGATGTCATGCTGCGTCACAACCCCTTCGGCCCGCACGACGATGCGGTGTGCGTCGCCGGGCTGACTTCCCCGCGCCCCTGGTCCGACCGGCCAGGCATGCAATCGCGCCTCGCCGACATCGTCTTCCGCCTCGCTGCCTCCACCGGCAGAACCAAGGGAGCGGTCGCCGCCGAGTGGTTCCTGCGCTACCTCGACCGGGTCGTGCGCCCCGTGCTGTGGCTCGATGCCACAGCAGGCGTCGCCCTGGAAGCCCACCAGCAGAACACGCTGGTGCTGCTCGACGCCGCCGGCTGGCCCATCGGGGGCCGGTATCGGGACAACCAGGGCTACTATTTCCGCGAATCGCATCGCCCAGCACTTGAGCAGAGGCTCCCCGGCATCGGAACCGTCAGCGACACCTTCGTCTCCGATGCGGTCACCGACGAGCGCTTCGCTTACTACCTGGGCATCAACAACATCTTCGGTCTGATCGGAGCCTTCGGCGCCGAGCATCTCGCCGATGAACGAGTGCTCATCGCCGGCCTCCGCCGGTTCCTCGGCGGTGTCACCGGCCTCGGCTCCCCGCTTCCCGCGCAGCTGCTGCAGAACCCGCACCTGCGGTGCAAGGCCAACATGCTGACCCGACTGCACGGTCTCGACGAACTCGTCGGCCCCGTCGACACTCAGTCCGTCTATGTCACCATCGCCAACCCCCTGTATGCCTGAAGGAACATGACCACCGCCTGAACCACTGAACTGCCCGAACCGCTGAGAGGAGAGCGTCACTGTGCCTCCCGACGATGCGCACGCCGATGCAGGAACCGGCCCCGCCTCACGGGCGGGTACGGGCGTGGAGGACACCCTGGACCTGAAGCTCTCCGACGAGTTCCTCGCGCTGTTCGGGGAAGACACACCGGCAACAACACCGGCAACACCACTGGCCACCGCCCTGTCCGGCACCTCCGACCTGCTCGACAACCCGGCCGAATGGCGACCGGTCACCACGACCGCTGGAGTGTTCCAACTCGTCCCCGTGCGACTGGACCGCGACCTGTCCGTGATCAGTCGTTGGATGAACGACCCCGCAGTCGCCGCCTTCTGGGAACTCGCAGGGGCCGAAGCCGTCACCGCCACCCATCTACGCCCGCAGCTCGACGGTGACGGACGCAGCGTCCCCTGTCTGGGCGTGCTCTCCGGCATTCCCATGAGCTACTGGGAGATCTATCGTGCGGACCTCGACCCATTGGCGCGCCACTATCCCGTCCGACCGCATGACACCGGAATCCACCTCCTCATCGGCGGCGTGAACAATCGCGGGCGCGGCGTCGGCACCACCCTGCTCCGGGCCGTCTCCGACCTCGTACTCGACAACCGTCCTCTCTGCGCACGCGTCGTGGCGGAACCCGACCTGCGCAACACCCCCTCCGTCTCCGCCTTCCTGAGCGCCGGCTTCCGGTTCTCCGCGGAAGTCGAACTCCCCGACAAGCGAGCCGCCCTGATGGTCCGCGACCGAGCCCATCGTGCCCAGCTGTGAACGACCTGTTGCATTACTTACACCGCTCGAAGCCCATCGGTTCCGTCCCGAGGAGTCCCCGTGCCGAACAATCCTGCGAGCCATGAACCAGCGGAGTCTCCCGCGCTGCTCAGCACTCCAGAACTGAACCGGACGGTCTGGGAACGGGCTGCCGCCCGCCTGCTCGCGAAAATGCTCGGAGAGTTCGCCTACGAGGAAGTCATCGAGCCGGTTCCCAGGGCCGCCGGGAGCGACGCCTACACCCTTGGGCTGGACGACGGCGAAACCCTGAACTTCCGTGCCGGCCGGGGCGTCTACGGCGGCTGGCACGTCGCCCCCGACTCGATGCGCGTCACCGACCGGAACGCGCCCGCGGGTACCGGTCAGGACGAGAACACCGGGACCATCCCGTTCGGCGATCCGCTGCAGTTCCTTGCCCGCGCCCACCGTCTCCTCGAACTCGACGGCGCCACGCTCGGCCACCTCATCCGCGAGATCACCACCACACTTGCCGCCGACGCTCGGCTGGACCACACCGCGTTCACCGCCGTCCGGCTGGCCGAACTCGACTACGCCGAGCTCGAGGGACACCAGACCGGCCATCCGTGGCTCGTCGCCAACAAGGGGCGCCTCGGATTCTCCGCCGCCGACGCCTCCCGCTTCACGCCCGAGGCCCGCAGACCGGTCAGGCTGCCGTGGATCGCCGTGAGCACCCGGATCGCCGGCTACCGAGGTGTGACCCGCCTCGCCACTCCCGAGCAGCTGTACGCGCAGGAACTCGACGCCCCGGTCCGCGAGTCATTCGCCGCCGGGCTCCGCGCCCGCGGCCTCGACCCGGACTCCTACCTCTTTCTTCCCGTGCACCCCTGGCAGTGGGACGAATGGATCGTTCCGCTGTTCGCCCCGGCCATCGCCGACGGCGACATCGTTCCGCTGCACACCGACGAGGACCTACGGCTGCCACAGCAGTCCATCCGTACCTTCGCCAACCTCGGACACCCCGACCGGCACACCGTCAAACTGCCGCTGTCGATCCTCAACACGCTGGTCTGGCGGGGTCTGCCGACCGAGCGGACCCTCGCTGCGCCCGCCGTCACCACCTGGGTGCAGGGCCTGCGCGACCGCGACCCCTTCCTGCGTGACACCTGTGGGGTCATCCTGCTCGGAGAGGTTGCCTCCGTAACGGTCGAGCACCCGCTCTACGACCACCTCCCCGAGACCCCGTACCAGTTCAAGGAAATCCTCGGCGCGATCTGGCGAGAACCGCTCCACCCCCGGCTCGCGCCCGGTGAGCGCGCCCGCACCCTTGCGTCGCTGCTCCACACGGATCCGCACGGCCGCGCCTTCACCGCCGAGCTCGTCGCCCGCTCGGGTCTGACTCCCTCCGTCTGGCTGACCCGGCTCTTCGCCGCACTGCTCCCGCCGCTGCTGCACTTCCTCTACCAGTACGGCACGGTCTTCTCCCCACACGGCGAGAACGCCATCGTGGTCTTCGACGGCCAGGACGTGCCCGTACGGCTGGCGATCAAGGACTTCGTCGACGACGTGAACATCAGCGCCCGGCCGCTGCCGGAGCACGCGACCATGCCGGACGACGTACGCAGCATCCTTCTCACCGAGGAGCCCGGCTTCCTCACCCAGTTCATCCACTCAGGGCTCTTCGTCGGTGTCTTCCGATTCCTGTCCAGGCTGTGCGAGGACCAGCTGGCTGTTCCGGAGGACGAATTCTGGTCACTCGTCCGAGCTGAGATCCTGCGCCACCACGCCCGCTTTCCCGAGCTCAAGGACCGCTTCGAGATGTTCGACATGCTGACGCCGCGCATAGAACGCCTCTGTCTCAACCGCAACCGCCTGTATCGCGACGGCTACCGCGACCGGCCCGAGCGCCCCCACGCCGCCGTCCACGGCACGGTTCCCAACCCACTCCACCCCTCCGTGTGAGTCCTGGAGTGATCCCCGTTGTCAGTGGTGCACCGTAGGCTGGTCACGCTATGACAAAGCCATCCCTCCCCGAGCTTCTGCACGCCGCCGTGACCGCTGTCGGCGGTACGGAGCGGCCTGGTCAGGCCTCCATGGCCGAGGCCGTTGCCGAGGCCGTCGACGACAATTCCCATCTGCTGGTCCAGGCCGGTACCGGCACGGGCAAGTCTCTCGGTTACCTGGTGCCCGCGCTGGCGCACGGGGAGCGCGTCGTGGTCGCCACGGCCACCCTGGCGCTGCAGCGCCAGCTTGTGGAGCGAGACCTTCCGCGTACGGTCGACGCCCTGCATCCGCTGCTGCGCCGTCGACCGCAGTTCGCGATGCTCAAGGGGCGCTCGAACTATCTCTGTCTGCACCGGCTCCACGAAGGTGTCCCGCAGGAGGAGGAAGAGGGACTCTTCGACCAGTTCGAGGCCGCGGCGCCGTCGAGCAAGCTCGGCCAGGATCTGCTGCGGCTGCGGGACTGGTCGGACGAGACCGAGACCGGAGACCGCGACGACCTCACCCCCGGTGTCTCCGACCGGGCCTGGGCGCAGGTCTCCGTCTCTTCCCGGGAGTGCCTGGGCGCCAGCAAGTGCGCGTACGGCGCGGAGTGCTTCGCGGAGATGGCCCGCGAGCGCGCCAAGCTCGCCGATGTCGTCGTCACCAACCATGCGCTCCTCGCCATCGACGCGATCGAGGGGGCCCCGGTGCTCCCGCAGCATGAAGTGCTGATCGTCGACGAGGCCCATGAGCTGGTTTCCCGCGTCACCGGAGTGGCCACCGGAGAACTCACCCCCGGGCAGGTGAACCGGGCCGTGCGCCGTGCGGCGAAGCTGGTCAACGAGAAGGCCGCCGACGCCCTGCAGACCGCGGCGGAGGGCTTCGAGCGGGTGATGGAGCTGGCGCTCCCCGGCCGTCTGGAAGAGATCCCGGAGGACCTCGGCTACGCGCTGATGGCGCTCCGCGACGCTGCTCGCACCGTGATCACGGCCCTGGGGTCCACCCGCGACAAGTCCGTCCAGGACGAGGACGCCGTCCGCAAGCAGGCAATGGCCTCCGTGGAGACGATCCACGGCGTCGCCGAGCGCATCACCCAGGGGTCCGAGTACGACGTCGTCTGGTATGAGCGCCATGACCGCTTCGGCGCATCCGTGCGCGTTGCCCCGCTCTCCGTCTCCGGCCTCCTGCGCGAGAAGCTCTTCGCGGAACGCTCCGTCGTCCTCACCTCCGCCACGCTCAAGCTCGGCGGAGACTTCAACGGTGTGGGCGCGTCCCTGGGCCTGGCCCCCGAGGGCACCGCGGGCGACGACCTCCCGCAGTGGAAGGGGCTCGACGTCGGCTCGCCCTTCGACTACCCGAAGCAGGGCATCCTGTACGTCGCCAAGCACCTGGCCACGCCCGGCCGGGAGGGTTCGCGCACCGACATGCTGGACGAGCTCGCCGAACTGGTGGAGGCCGCCGGCGGGCGCACGCTCGGGCTTTTCTCCTCCATGAGGGCAGCCCAGGCCGCCGCGGAGGAACTGCGTGGCCGGCTCGACAAGCCGATCCTGCTGCAGGGTGAGGAGACGCTGGGTGAGCTGATCAAGAACTTCGCGGCCGACCCCGAGACCTGCCTCTTCGGCACACTCTCGCTCTGGCAGGGCGTCGATGTCCCGGGGGCGAGCTGCCAGTTGGTGATCATGGACCGGATCCCGTTCCCGCGTCCCGACGACCCGCTGATGAGCGCGCGCCAGAAGGCCGTCGAGGAGGCGGGGGGCAATGGGTTCATGGCTGTCGCGGCGACCCATGCCGCACTGCTGATGGCCCAGGGGGCCGGTCGTCTGGTCAGAGCCACAGGCGACAAGGGTGTGGTCGCGGTGCTCGACCCGAGGCTGGCCAATGCCCGGTACGGCAGCTATCTCCGGGCCTCGCTTCCCGACTTCTGGTACACGACGGACCGCAACCAGGCCCGCCGCTCACTCGCGGCCATCGACGCTGCCGCCAAGGCCGACGGGCGGTGATCCGTAAGCCTGCCCGTGCTCCTGCTCATCCTTGAGCGGTCGGTGGCGTCAGCTGCACGGACAGGGCCCCGGGACCGGCGCAGCGGATCCCGGGGCCCTGTCCGTGCAGGTGTCTCTTCACACCCGCCGTAGCACCGCCACGACCTTGCCGAGGATGGTTGCCTCGTCGCCAGGGATCGGCTGGTACGCGGAGTTGTGCGGGAGCAGCCAGACATGGCCATCCTCCCGCTTGAAGCGCTTGACGGTGGCCTCGCCATCCAGCATCGCCGCCACGATGTCGCCGTTCTCCGCTACGGGCTGACGGCGGACGGTGACCCAGTCGCCGTCACAGATCGCCGCCTCGATCATCGAGTCGCCGACGACCTTCAGAACGAACAGCTCGCCGTCCCCGACCAGCTGGCGGGGGAGCGGAAAGACGTCCTCGACCGATTCCTCGGCAAGGATCGGGCCACCGGCTGCGATCCGCCCGACGAGCGGTACGTACGATGCCGCGGGCTTGCCGGTCGTATCGGTCGGCTGCGTACTGGGCTGATCCGAACCACGGACCTCGTACGCCCGGGGCCGGTGCGGGTCGCGGCGCAGGAAGCCCTTGCGCTCCAGGGCCATCAGCTGGTGGGCGACGGAGGACGTGCTGGACAGGCCCACCGCCTGACCGATCTCCCGCATCGATGGCGGGTATCCCCGGCGTTGCACGGAATCCCGGATGACCTCGATCACGCGCCGTTGGCGGTCCGTGAGCCCCGAGCTGTCCGCTCGGATGCCTGGAGGTCGGCCGGGGAGCGAGCGTGCCGGTCGTGCCGGCTCCGGCCCCTCCGTGTTCGTGACTGAGTCATTCATGGCATGCACCGGCTGGAGTCGGCTCTGGGAGCGGTCCTGGGCAGTGATGGTGGCACTGTCTGCGGTGGTGGTCACGTCGGCCCCTCTCGAATGGTCTCCCTAGCTGGACAACGGTAGTAGCTTTCGAAAGGTTGCGCCAAACACACGTTCGAGTGAAAAACGAATAAAAGTCTGTGCCCTGTTCACCGCGGGGTGTATGAGCAGGGTCCGGGCGGGTTTCCAGCTGCGTTCCGGCCCAGGCCCGGGCCGCTTTGCGGCGATCCGACGCCACCGGCAATTCGGACCATGACGGTAGCCTTCGCGGCCGCGCCGCTGCCATGCGGGGTGGTCTTCCGGCGGCCGTTCGGGTCAGGTGGCGGGTGCCCCGCGATCCGTGCGGCCGGGAGTGTCCCGTAACCTCGTGGGCGGCCGCACGTTGCCTGCGGGCCGCCTGGGATGCGCGACACGCGCTAGGGCCAAATGTGCAACCAAACCCAAGATCTAGTGGTTGGATTGTTCCAGCTACCCAGAAGTTGTGGTCTCCGGTCGATCCGGCCGTGGCCATCGCCTATGCTTGTGGCTGCTTCGAAGGTCCCCAACGGGGCCTGAAGAGGCTATTCAGTCGTGCCGTGAAGGAGGGTTCGGAGCCATGCACTGCCCCTTCTGCAGGCACCCCGACAGCCGGGTCGTCGACAGCCGCACCACCGACGACGGTACGTCGATCCGTCGGCGCCGTCAGTGCCCGGACTGCTCCCGCCGTTTCACCACGGTGGAGACCTGCTCGCTGATGGTGGTGAAGCGCAGCGGGGTGACCGAACCCTTCAGCCGCACCAAGGTCATCTCCGGCGTGCGCAAGGCGTGCCAGGGGCGGCCGGTCACCGAGGACGCTCTCGCCAAGCTCGGCCAGCGGGTCGAGGAGGCGGTGCGCGCCACCGGAAGCGCCGAACTGACCACTCACGACGTGGGTCTGGCCATTCTTGGCCCCTTGCAGGAACTCGACCTCGTCGCGTACCTGCGCTTCGCGTCCGTGTACCGGGCGTTCGACACACTTGAAGACTTCGAGGCCGCGATCGTGGAACTCCGCGAGCGACGGTCTCCCGTGGAGGGATGCGGGACCGGCGGGACTCTTGAGGTTCCCGTTCCCGCCGTCGCCGCCGACTGAGCGACACCGGCTGATCGACACAGGGCTGTGAGATCAGCGGCAGGGCGGCTGCAGGAACCTGCTCCGGGCGCTGTGCGCGGCATCCGAAGCATCAGACACACACTGTGCCCCGGGAAGTTCTGGGCACTTCAGGGCGTTTTTGCCCACATATGGGAGGCGGCATGACAGAGACGGCGAGCGGCCCGGCACGAGGTTCCCGAGCCAAGGGATCCAAGTCGACTGCGACGAAGCAGGGCCTGCGTATCGAGCGCATCCACACCACCCCCGGCGTGCATCCGTACGACGAGGTGGCGTGGGAGCGTCGTGACGTCGTCATGACCAACTGGCGCGACGGCTCGATCAACTTCGAGCAGCGTGGCGTCGAGTTCCCCGACTTCTGGTCGGTGAACGCGGTCAACATCGTCACCAGCAAGTACTTCCGCGGTGCTGTCGGCACGCCGCAGCGCGAGACCGGTCTGCGACAGCTGATCGACCGGATCGTGAAGACGTATCGGAAGGCGGGCGAGGACTACAACTACTTCGCCTCTCCGGCCGACGCCGAGATCTTCGAGCACGAGCTGGCGTACGCACTCCTGCACCAGATCTTCAGCTTCAACTCGCCGGTCTGGTTCAACGTCGGCACGCCCCAGCCGCAGCAGGTCTCCGCCTGCTTCATCCTGGCCGTCGACGACTCCATGGAGTCGATCCTCGACTGGTACAAGGAAGAGGGCATGATCTTCAAGGGCGGCTCCGGCGCCGGCCTGAACCTCTCCCGCATCCGCTCCTCCAAGGAGCTGCTGTCCTCCGGCGGCAACGCCTCCGGTCCCGTCTCCTTCATGCGAGGCGCCGACGCGTCGGCCGGAACGATCAAGTCCGGTGGCGCCACCCGCCGTGCGGCCAAGATGGTCATTCTCGATGTCGACCACCCCGACATCGAAAACTTCATCGAGACCAAGGTCAAGGAGGAGGAGAAGATCCGCGCCCTGCGCGACGCGGGCTTCGACATGGACCTGGGCGGCGACGACATCACGTCCGTCCAGTACCAGAACGCCAACAACTCGGTCCGCGTGAACGACGAGTTCATGAAGGCCGTCGAGTCCGGCGGGAAGTTCGGGCTGCGCGCCCGGATGACCGGTGACGTCATCGAAGAGGTCGAGGCCAAGTCCCTCTTCCGCAAGATGGCTGAGGCCGCCTGGGCCTGCGCCGACCCGGGTATCCAGTACGACGACACGATCAACCAGTGGCACACCTGCCCCGAGTCCGGCCGGATCAACGGCTCGAACCCGTGCAGCGAGTACATGCACCTGGACAACACGTCGTGCAACCTGGCCTCGCTGAACCTGATGAAGTTCCTCAAGGACGACGGCAAGGGCCACCAGTCCTTCGAGTCCGAGCGCTTCGCCAAGGTCGTCGAGCTCGTCATCACCGCGATGGACATCTCCATCTGCTTCGCCGACTTCCCGACCCAGAAGATCGGCGAGAACACCCGCGCCTTCCGTCAGCTGGGTATCGGCTACGCGAACCTCGGCGCCCTGCTGATGGCGACCGGCCACGCGTACGACAGCGACGGCGGCCGCGCCCTCGCCGGTGCCATCACCTCGCTGATGACCGGCACCTCGTACAGGCGCTCCGCCGAGCTCGCTGCGGTCGTCGGCCCGTACGACGGCTACGCCCGCAACGCCGAGCCGCACCAGCGCGTCATGAGGCAGCACGCCGACGCCAACGCCGCGGCCGTCCACATGGACGACCTGGACAACCCGATCTGGGCCGCCGCCACGGAGGCCTGGCAGGACGTCATCCGCCTCGGCGCGAAGAACGGTTTCCGCAACGCGCAGGCCTCGGTCATCGCGCCCACCGGCACCATCGGTCTCGCGATGTCCTGCGACACCACCGGCCTCGAGCCCGACCTGGCCCTGGTCAAGTTCAAGAAGCTGGTCGGCGGCGGCTCGATGCAGATCGTCAACGGCACCGTTCCGCAGGCTCTGCGCCGCCTGGGCTACCAGGAGGAGCAGATCGAGGCGATCGTCGCCCACATCGCCGAGCACGGCAATGTGATCGACGCCCCCGGTCTGAAGGCCGAGCACTACGAGGTCTTCGACTGCGCGATGGGCGAGCGTTCCATCTCCGCGATGGGTCACGTGCGCATGATGGCGGCCATCCAGCCGTGGATCTCCGGCGCGCTCTCCAAGACGGTGAACCTGCCGGAGACGGCCACTGTCGAGGACGTCGAGGAGGTCTACTTCGAGGCGTGGAAGATGGGTGTCAAGGCGCTCGCCATCTACCGCGACAACTGCAAGGTCGGCCAGCCCCTCTCCGCGAAGACCAAGGAGAAGGAGAAGGCCGAGGTCACGGCCAAGGCCGAGGAGACCATCCGTAGCGCGGTCGAGAAGGTCGTCGAGTACCGACCGGTCCGCAAGCGTCTCCCCAAGGGCCGTCCCGGCATCACCACCTCCTTCACGGTGGGCGGCGCCGAGGGCTACATGACCGCCAATTCCTACCCGGACGACGGTCTTGGTGAGGTCTTCCTGAAGATGTCCAAGCAGGGTTCCACCCTCGCCGGCATGATGGACGCCTTCTCCATCGCCGTCTCGGTCGGTCTGCAGTACGGCGTCCCGCTGGAGACGTACGTCTCGAAGTTCACCAACATGCGCTTCGAGCCGGCCGGCATGACGGACGACCCGGATGTGCGGATGGCGCAGTCGATCGTCGACTACATCTTCCGCCGCCTGGCGCTGGACTTCCTGCCCTTCGAGACCCGCTCGGCACTCGGCATCCACTCGGCCGAGGAGCGTCAGCGCCACCTCGACACCGGTTCGTACGAGCCGTCTCTCGAGGACGACGAGCTGGACGTCGAGGGCCTTGCCCAGTCCGCCCCGCTCCGGACGGAGCCGCTGAAGGCGGTGGCCGCTCCGCAGGAGGCGGAGATGCCCGCTCCGAGGACGGCGCACACCTCGGCGGAACTCGTCGAGATGCAGCTGGGCATCAGCGCGGACGCGCCGCTCTGCTTCTCCTGCGGTACGAAGATGCAGCGCGCCGGGTCCTGCTACATCTGCGAGGGCTGCGGCTCGACCAGCGGCTGCAGCTGATCCAGAGCCCAGTAGGGGCATGAAGCACCGGTCAGGGCGGTGGAGTCGGTCTCTCGACTCCACCGCCCTCGGCGTCCGTCCTGCCGGGGCTCGAGCTGTCAGATGCCCGGCTTGTGGCTTCCCATGATCGCGGCGTACGAACCGGGGTCGCCGTCGAAGCCCTGGACCGTTCCGTGGAACGTCCAGACGCCCGATCCGTCCCGGACGAACTCGGCCACGGTCGCCGCGGTGGCGGTGGCGACCCCGGAGAAGTCGTCCTCCGCCAGGTTCGTGTAGCCCTCGCGAATCTGCACGCCGGTATTGGCTATGTCGCCGAACGTCTTCCGGCCGTCGCGCTGCTGAATGACCACTCCGACCACGACCCGGGTGTACGCGGTCGACAGCCGTTCCAGTTCCAGAGTCATCACCTCGTCGAAACCGAGACCCTGGCCGGTCCTGCTGTCGCGGTTCAGCGTGATGGTGCCGTCCGGCGAGCGGCTGTCGAAGTGCACGAGATACGAGGGGCTGCCGGACGGTTCGTCCGCCCGGTAGGTCGCCGCAATGATGTCGAGGTCGTGAGCGGGCGCACCCGGCGAACTCGGGTCCCACTTGAGCCTGACCTCGACCTTTTCGATGTCCTTGTTGGGAGTGCTCATCGGGCTTCCCTCCTTGCCGCTGGGCCGTCGGACCGGTCGTACCACCTGATCATGTCCGTAACTGCCCCCGGAGCCAACCGGCTTGGGCGCGGGTGACGGAATCGGGCCATTGTTGTTCCCGGCCCGTTCAGTGCGGGATGCGGCGCGGTGGACGCGGGCTGATCTCTTCGCGGAAGAGCTCGATCGCGCTGCTGACCTGCCGCATCAGGTGGGTGTTCTCGATGCGGCCGAGATAGAGACAGTGGCGCGCCAGCCCTTCCAGCTCGAAGGCGAAGCAGAGGGTCATCAGCGGGTTGATGAACAGCTCACTGCCACGGGTGCGTGACGTGAACTGGACTTCCCCGAAAGCGCCCTGGACCGCCGCGGCGATCGATCCGTTGACGATGCTCGGATGCTGGGGCGTGTGCTCCTGGGCGTGTGCCACCGCGTCGACGAAGAGGGCGCCCTCGCGCGTCGTACGGGAGACGGAGAATGCGCCGAGACAGGCACCGTCGCGTTCGAGAGCGGCGATGTTCTCCAGGACGAGTCCGTGGCTCACCCCGTGGTACGCGTCGATTCCGAAGCCGACGGAGACGACCAGGCGCTCCGATACGTCGATTCCGGCGAGTGCGGCGACGCTGGTCAGGTCCTCCTCCGGGGTGCCGAGCCCGGTTTCGTCGCCGCGCATCAGGATGTCCGTACCGCCGTCGACGAGGACGACCGCATCGATGTCGTACCGCTCGATCAGCGCCCGGTAGGCGGCGCGCAGTGGCTGCACTCCCACCCGGGTGAAGGCGTGCACGGTGCTCGGGTAGTGGTGAAGATCGAGCCACTGGGCGAGGGTGCGTTCCGGGAAGTACGCCTGATGGAGGGCCGTTTCGGGGGTGATGACTGCGACGTCCGGTGCCAGCCAGGCGTCGAGGGGAAGCCCTTCGAGCGCGCTGAACGACAGATTGGCGAGCCGGACGTCCTTGCCCTGATGGAGCAGGGAGAGCGCCACCGGCAGGCCCGCGTAGATATCGAAGCCGCCACCCGCCCCGGCTACGAGGATGCGCTCGGCCGATTCGAGGCGCGCGAACAGAGGGTTGGCGTGGAAGGCCGTCATGGAGATCATTCTCCGGTCCGTGTTGACCGGTTCGGGTGCACTCCGGCAGAGCGTGACCCGCGCCACGTTCGGCGCCGTACGATGGCGCGGTGCTGGTCAAGTGGATTCGCTGCACCGTGATGGATCGTCGTGGCTTCGAGCGTGGGCAGCGAAAGTGGGCGGAGCTGCTCGGTGAGCCGGGGTTCAGGGGACAGGGAGGCGGATGGAGCCGGTGCCGACCGGAGGTTGCCCATGTGTTCGCGTTCTGGGAGAACCGGGTCTTCTACGACTCCTTCATGGCGCGTGCGCATGACCAGTTGGCTGCGGCGCAGTCCGGAACGTACAGCGACATCCAGGTCAAACTGTTCGAGTGCCGCTTCGACGTGAAGACCGGCTTCGAGCCACATTTCACTGATGCGGACGTGGTCAGAGTGGCACACAGCACCGTGCACGAGGACCGTGTGGAGCATTTCGCGCTGATGCAGCAGCGGGTGTGGAATCCGGCGATGGCCGGATCGCCCGGAATGCTGCGCGGCGTGTTCGGCGAAGCGCCGGGGCACGAGTTCCTCGTGCTGTCGATGTGGAATTCGAGCGCTGAGCGGGGCAAGTACCGGCCGGGGAGCCTCGAACGCCTTTCGCACCGGGCGCAGACCGAGGACGATGTGGCGGCTCTGGCGGGGGACGTCGTGCAGCTCGAGCCCTCCTGGACGGTCTGAGCCGACGGCACCCGGGGCCGTTCCGCTCGTGATCAGCCGGGTCCTGCCGCGGTGCGGCGAGTGCTGAACGACGTGCCGGGGCGGCAGCCTGGGCTGCGTCGGCGAGCCGGTCGGCGATGTCTCCGACAACGGGCTGTTCCGCGTCCAGGACCTGCGGGTACCCGGCAGATCGCCCTCCGTGGGCAGCGCAGGCGGTTCGGGCTCGGCCGTCCGCAGGTCCGGCCCCCGTGGATCTGCTGCTGCTCGACGCGCCCGTGAACCACGTGGCGCTCGGGCCGGTGCGGGAGCTGAAGAAGAGCCCTGTCTCTCCGGCCGGGGCGTTGGTGGTCTCCCGACCGGCTCTGCGGCGCCGTTTCACCGGCGACATACATCGGACGGGGTCCGGACAGCTAAATGAGCTGGAATCGATCTAGGGTCTGTACATGGCACGACCGCAGCGCATTGTCCTCGTCCGGCACGGCGAGTCCGAGGGCAATGCCGATGACACGGTGTACGAGCGCGAGCCCGACCATGCATTGCGGCTCACCGCGACGGGTTTGCGGCAGGCCAGGGAGACCGGGGCACAGCTGCGCGAACTCTTCGGCCGGGAGCGGGTCAGCGTGTACGTCTCGCCCTACCGCCGCACGCACGAGACCTTCAGGTCCTTCGGCCTCGACCTGGAGCGGGTGCGGGTGCGGGAGGAGCCAAGGCTGCGTGAACAGGACTGGGGAAACTGGCAGGACCGCGAGGACGTAAGACTGCAGAAGGCTTACCGGGATGCCTACGGGCACTTCTTCTACCGCTTCGCGCAGGGGGAGTCCGGCGCCGACGTGTACGACCGGGTCGGAGCATTTCTGGAGAGTCTGCACCGGAGCTTCGAAGCCCCCGACCATCCGCCCAACGTTCTGCTCGTCACCCATGGACTGACGATGCGGTTGTTCTGCATGCGTTGGTTCCACTGGACGGTGGCCGAATTCGAGTCACTGTCCAATCCCGGCAACGGGGACAAGCGGACGCTGATACTCGGCGAGGACGGCCGCTACACACTTGACCGGCCGTTCGAGCGGTGGCGCACCCCTGAGCCCTACGGCATCACCGGATAGAGTGGAAGGGCGATGACCGCTGACTCCGCTACCGCCACACGCTTCGAGCGCGCCCTGGCCAGCCTGCGCGGGCTGGCCGTGGGAGACGCCCTGGGATCCCAGTTCTTTGTGCCCGTCAACTATCCGCTCCTGAAACAGCGCGCATTGCCGCCCGGACCCTGGCAATGGACCGATGACACGGAGATGGCCTGTTCGGTCCTGGCCGTGCTTGTCGGGCACGACCGTATCGACCAGGACGCGCTCGCCCACTCCTTCGCCGACCATCACGACTTCGACCGGGGATACGGCCCCGCCGTGAACCGGATGCTCCGACTGATCCGGGAGGGCGGCGACTGGCGCGAGTTGGCGTCGGCGCTTTTCAACGGTCAGGGCTCCTGGGGTAACGGTTCATCGATGCGCATCGCCCCCCTCGGCGCCTGGTACGCGGACGACCCCGAGCAGGCCACGCACCAGGCGGAGATCTCCTCGTACACCACGCATCAGCACCGGGAGGCCGTCGTGGGTGCGATGGCCGTGGCGGCGGCCGCCTCGCTCGCAGCCGCGCCCGGGGGGCCACCGACCCCTGAGGATCTCCTTGACGGCGTGGTCGCGCTCGTACCGCGCAGCGCGGTGGGTGCCGGGCTGCGCCGGGCCCGCGACATGCTCGACTACAGCGATGCCGGGACTGTGGCCGCGGTTCTGGGCAACGGGCGCCGTACCAGTGCACATGACACGGTGCCGTTCGCTCTCTGGTCTGCGGCGCGGAGCCTCGGCGACTTCGAGAAGGCGTTCTGGGTGACCGCTCAGGCGGGCGGGGACGTGGACACGACCTGCGCGATCGTCGGTGGGGTCGTCGCGGCGGGCAAGGCGGGCGCACCGCCGGCCGACTGGTCGGCGCAGGCGGAAGAGCTGCCGGACTGGCTTCCCCACCCTGGCCGCAGCTGAGACGGGCCGACTGTCACGGTACTGACACATCCCTGCCGCGGGCGCCTGCGAGCGGTAGCAGGGGGCTAATCTTTCGGCCACGCCGCCCGCGATGATCATCATGACGGGCGTGTGCCGAATGAGATGCCGGGTTGCTCACACTGTTCAGCTGTCGTGTGAGCGGACCTCGGTGGGGAGGGGTCCCATGCCCGATCACGCGTCAGAATCAGCCGCCCAGCCGGAGGCGCCCGAGCCGCCGCGTACGTCGGAACCGTCTCGCGCGGCGGAGTCGGATCCGGCGGAGGAGCCGACGGAGCGACCGGAGCCGTCCGAGGCGCCGGCGTCCCGGGACGCCGTTCCGCAGGCGCCGAAGGTCCCGGCGTATGCGCCTCAAGGGTGGCAACCGCAGCAGCCCAACCCATGGCAGAGCAGTCGGCAGACAGCCGGTACGCTGTCGCGGCTGCGCCCGGCCCGCCCGGCCGCCATTCGTAACGCCACGCTCTGGGCGGCTGTCGCCACCGGGCTCCTCAGCGCGTTGTTGCTCGGTGACGGACTCGGCCCGAACCTGCTGATCGTGGCAGTCCCCGCCGCACTCGCGGCCTGCTTCGCCGCGCAGGCAGCGGGCCGTCGGCTCCGGTCCTGGTCCGCAGTCTGGGCGGTCGGCGGCCTTGCTCTGCTCGCGGTCCCGGCGCTCAGGGACGCGGGCTGGCCCGCCTTCCTCGCCGTTGTGTCGGCCGTCGCGCTGGGCTCGCTGACGCTGCATGGCAGCCGTAGCTGGCTCGGCGTTTTCCTCGGTTCGGTGGGCCTCTTCTCCTCCGTGGCCGGGGGACTGAGGTGGGGAGTGAGTGGTGTTCGCGACCGTATGACCGGTTCCCGCGGTCGGTGGGGTGTCGTGTTCCGTTCCACTGTGGTGGCGATCGGCCTGCTCATCGTCTTCGGAACGCTCTTCGCCAGCGCGGACGCCGCGTTCGCCGATGTGCTCGGCAACCTGATTCCCGACGTATCGCTGGGCGATGCCCCGTGGCGGTTCTTCCTGTTCGCGGTTGGTCTGGTCGGTGCGCTCACCGCCGCATACACCGCCGCCGCCCCGGTGCGCTGGGACGACATCACCGTGCGGGACGGGAAGCCCCGCGGGCGCCTGGAGTGGGCGCTGCCGCTCATCGTGCTGAATCTGCTTTTCGCCGTCTTCATCGCCATCCAGCTCACCGTGCTGCTCGGCGGGTACGACAAGGTGATGGCCGAGACCGATCTCAGCTACTCCGCATACGCCCGCCAGGGCTTCTGGCAGCTGCTGTGGGCGACCCTGCTCACCCTCCTGGTCATCGCGCTCGCGCTGCGCTGGGCACCGCGCGGGCACTCGCGCGACCGCACGCTCGTACGGACCGTCCTCGGCGCGCTCTGCTTCCTCACTCTCGTGGTGGTCGCCTCTGCGCTGCGGCGCATGGACCTGTACGTCGATGCCTACGGCCTGACCCGGCTGCGCATATCCGTGGCTGCGGTGGAACTCTGGCTGGGTGTGGTGCTCATCCTGATCATGGCGGCGGGTGTGTTCGGCGCCCGTATGCTGCCGCGCGCCGTGGCGGCGAGCGCCGCCGCCGCCGTGCTCACGTTCGGTCTGGTCTCGCCCGACGGGCTGATCGCGGAACAGAACGTGCAGCGTTACCGCAGCCATCACACCATCGACATCGACTACCTCCGGGGCCTCTCGGCCGACGCCGTACCGGCTCTCGACAGGCTTCCCGAACCGCTGCGGTCCTGCGCCCTCAACGAGATCCAGCACACGCTCCGTGCGTCCGATGCACCGTGGTACGCCACCAGTTGGGGCGAGGCGCGGGCACGCGACATTCTGGAGAAGCGGAGCGCGAATGCCCTTGTGACGGACTGCCGGGGGCCGGGGAGCGAGGGCGACAGCGAGCGCAGCGGTTACGAGGGCGACGACTCCTACGACCCGTACTGACCCCTGACCGCCCCGGACCGACCCGTACTCATCCCGCATTGCGTGGCACGCACTGTGCCGGGGGCCGGTCCGAGTCCTACCGGGCGATCCGGACAGGTGCAGGACGTACCCTTCGCGGTACGTCCTGCACCTGCGCCGACGGGCGCTTCCTCGCCGATACGCCCTGCTGATCGGGCGCCTGTGGCGACACGCGTCGTGCTGCGTTATGCGCCAGGTCCTCCTGCGGAGGCCTTGCCGCTCAGCGCGTCCAAGTCGCTCTTGCGCACCCGGATCACCAGCACCGCAGTCAGCAGGGCGACGGCCGCCATCGCCACCGCTGCCGTGAAGGCAGTCGAAATGCCCTGGGTGAGCACTTCATGTCCCCACGGTGCAGGCAGTTCCTGCGACTTGGCGAACGTCGCCTTTTGCTCCGGTGTCGCCTGCGCCATGAACGACGGAATCTGCTTCTCCGCCTCGTTGCGGCTCGCTGTGCCGAAGACGGTGACCAGAATCGAGAGGCCCAGCGAACCGCCCACCTGCTGGCTGGCATTGAGCAGTCCGGACGCCGCGCCCGCCTCGTGCTGGGCGACTCCGGATACCGCGGTCAGGGTCAGAGTGACGAAGTTCAGCCCCATGCCGAAGCCGAACAGGACCATCGGCCCCAATACGCCGCTCACGTACGAGCTGTCGGGGGAGATCAGCGTCTGCCAGAACAGGCCGATCCCGGTGAGCGTCGATCCGGCGATCATGAACGGCTTGGGGCCGAGGACAGGCAACAGCCGCTGCGACAGCCCTGCCCCTATGGCGATCGCGACCGTCACGGGGAGGAAGGCCAGCCCTGATTCGACGGGGCTGTAGCCCAGCACGTTCTGCACGAACAACACGATGAAGAAGAACATGCCGAGCATGGCGGCGGCCAGGCTGAGCATGATGAGGTACGTCCCCGACCGGTTGCGGTCGGCGAACATTTTCAGCGGCGTGATCGGTTCCTTCGCCCGCATTTCGATGAGGACGAATGCGGCCAGCAGTACGACCGCGGCGGCGAAGGATGCCACGGTGAAGGAGTCCCGCCAGCCCTCCTCGGAGGCCCGGATGAATCCGTACACCAGCG
This sequence comes from Streptomyces sp. NBC_01669, assembly GCF_026339735.1. Classification (GTDB taxonomy): domain Bacteria; phylum Actinomycetota; class Actinomycetes; order Streptomycetales; family Streptomycetaceae; genus Streptomyces; species Streptomyces yanii. The sequence goes on along the minus strand of NZ_JAPEQG010000001.1, from coordinate 2,650,030 downwards.
AGGCCATGCCAAGGGTCGACGTCAGAGCCCCGGAGATGTCGAAGCGGCCCGGGTGCCTCTCGGACTCGCTGATGTACAGCGGTGCCAGCATCGCGATCAGCACACCGATCGGTGCGTTGACGAAGAAGACCCAACGCCAGTCGAGCCATTCGGTGAGCATCCCACCTGCCAGCAGGCCGATCGCGCCACCGCCCGCCGAGACTGCGGCAAAGACCCCGAAGGCGCGGTTCCGCTCGGGTCCTTCGGGGAACGTGGTGGTGATCAGGGCCAGCGATGTCGGCGAGGCGATGGCGCCGCCGACACCCTGGAGGGCCCGGGCCACGAGCAACTGCCAGGGTTCCTGTGCCAGTCCGCCCAGCAGGGAGGCCAGGGTGAAGACCAGAATGCCGATGATGAAGACCCGACGGCGGCCGAGGATGTCACCCGCCCTGCCGCCGAGGAGGAGCAGTCCGCCGAAGGTGAGCGTGTATGCGCTGAGAACCCACGACAGATCGGTGGTGGAGAAGCTGAGCGCGTCCTGAATGTGTGGAAGCGCGATGTTGACGATCGTGGCATCGAGCACAACCATCAGCTGACATGCGGCGATGACTGTGAGGGCGATCCCCCGTCGCCCCTGCTGTCGGGCGGCGCCCGGCGGACTCTGTGCTTCTAACTGAGAGGTTGTCACTATGGATCCCCCACAAGTGAGTTAGTGAACGAGTGCGTTCACTGTCTCGTCAACGGTAGTGAGTCCCCTTCAGTGAACGCAAGCGTTCACTGAATGTGCCGGTGACGGGATGCGCCCGCACATCGCCGGGACGGGATCTGCTCAGTCCCGCTTCGACGTCCCCACCCGTCTCGATGGAGAGAAGCTGATGGATACTTCGCACTCGGCGGCCGCCGCTCGGCCGTCGGTGGTGTCGCTGCGCCGCCGTGGTCCCGTACTGGAACGCGCGATTCTCGATGCCGCGCTGGAACAGCTGAGCACCGTGGGCTGGAACGGGCTGACGATGGAGGGTGTCGCCGCCGGCGCCCAGACGGGGAAAGCAGCGGTCTACCGGCGATGGCCCTCGAAGGAAGATCTGGTGGCGGAGGCGCTGCGGGCGGCGCTGCCCCCGGTCGGTGAGGCGCCCGACTGCGGCAGCATTCGCGAAGATCTCTACGAGTTGGGCCGACGGCTGCGCGACGCCATGCTCTCCACGCCCGGAACCGCCCTGCTTTCCGTGCTTCACGAGTGCGATTCGAGCGCTTCCGGCCGCTTCCAGGCCGTGATCTTCCAAGGTGTGATCCAGCCCTCCACCGAGCTCTTTCGGAAGGTTGTGAGCCGGGGTGTCGAGCGGGGTGACGTCCGCTCCGATGCGACGAGCGACCTGGCCCTGGACGTGATCCCCGCGATGATGATGTACCGCAGCAAGGTGTGCGGCAGCGAATGGCCGGATGCGTACATCGCCGAATTGATCGATCAGATCATGGTGCCGCTGCTCCGGCCTTCCGGCAGCTGAGTGCAACCGGTGGCAGCCGGACCGTGAGCGTTCCGTCGGAGCGACGCCGCGGGTCGGACGACGGTCCGGCGCCCCGGGGGTGTTCGTGGCGCCCGCGTCGGCGTACGCTGACTGGCGCCATGCCGTACGAACCACCCACGCACACCGTCGAGCGCTCACTGCGCGCTACCACTGGTGCCAAGACCGTCGCCGGTGTCGATGAGGTCGGACGCGGAGCGTGGGCGGGACCGGTCACCGTGTGCGCGGCTGTCACCGGCCTCCGCAAGCCCCCCGCGGGGCTCACCGACTCCAAGCTGATCAGCCCGAAGCGCCGCGCCGAGCTGGCGCCGCTGCTCCAGGCCTGGGTCACGGCCTACGGCCTCGGTGACGCCTCGCCGCAGGAGATCGACGAGCTCGGGATGACCGCGGCGCTGCGCCTCGCCGCCGTGCGCGCCCTCGAAGCGCTGCCCGTGCGCCCCGACGCGGTGATCCTCGACGGCAAACACGACTACCTGGGAAAGCCCTGGACGGTCCGAACCGTCATCAAGGGCGACCAGTCCTGCGTCGCGGTCGCGGCCGCCTCGGTGATCGCGAAGGTCCACAGGGACACGATGATGGCCGAACTGGGCGCGGAATCGGGGGAGTACGCCGTCTTCGCGTTTGATGCGAACGCCGGCTACCCGTCCCCCGTGCACAGGGCCGCTCTGGAGGCGCTGGGGCCCACGCCCCTGCACCGCCTCTCGTGGTCCTACCTCGACGCGCTGCCCAGGTGGCAGCACCTGAAGAAGATCCGCATCTCCGCCGAGGCGGCTGCACTGGAAAGCGGGGGCCAGCTCGGCTTCGACTTCTGATCGCGCATTTGTGCCCACCCGCCGACGCCCTCTGCGCCGGCGTTTGATAGACAACCACCCATGCCTCTCATCCCCGAGGAGCCTCAGATTCACGAGAGCGCCCAGGGTCCCCGCGTCAATCCGGCCGCAGGCCGCACCGCGCCGACCCCCCGTCCCGTACCCGGCCCGCGTTCCGCGGCCACGCCGCGCCCCGGTCGTCCGGGTCCCGGCCCCGCGAGGCCCGCGCCCCCGGCGCAGCGCCCGCACTCCACCTCCGGTCAGCCCCAGGCTGCCCGGTCGAAGACTCGTTCCGCGCCGCAGTTCCAGCTGATCCCGGCCTCGGCCGGCAGTGCGCTCGACGCCGCCGACGAGGCTGTCGATCTGCTGCTCGACTCCGGACGCGCACCGGGCGACATCCTGGTGCTCACCACCGGTGAGCAGCACCCGTGGGCGGTGCACGAACTCTCCTTCGGAGAAGCCGCCTACTGGGCCCAGCACGATGCGGGCGACGACGTCTTCTTCGCCGATGCCGTGGCTGCGGACCGGGTGAAGGCCCGCCCCGTGGTGATCGTCGCGGTCAACGGTGGCGTCGATGACGCCACCGCCCGTGCGCTGCCTCTCGCGAGGGAGCGTGCCGGAGCACTACTGGTCGTCTGCGGTGACCCGCAGCGGGTCAACGCCGTACTCGGCGTCGGCGTCTGAGCCGAACGACGCGCACGGCCGTGGTGACCCGGCTGCCCGACAGGGCGGCCGGGCCCACGACCCGGGTCAGCGGGCCGCGGTGCGTCGCAGTGCCTCTGCCGCGCCGCCGCCGGTGCGCAGCGGGAACGGATCATGCTCGGCAACCGTGTCGGCGAGAGCCGCGGGCGGCGATATGGAGTTGGGCCGACGGCCGCCCCGGCCCTCGCCCAGCACCTGCCACCCGCCACGCGTCAGCGTGATGTACGCGCCGCACCGCAGGCCGTGCAGCGTGCAGGCATCCCGCAGACCCCACATCCACGCCCCGTCCTCCTCCGTCCACCGCTCGTCGCCCTCGCGGCAGTAGAGCAGTACCGCAGTGCGGACGGGTGTGCGGCGGCGCAGATCGTGCGGGATGACCCGGCGCAAATGCGCCAGCAGTGCGTTCCGGAACTCCCAGCCGTCCGCGGAGACGGAGCGACGGGCGAACGAGGCGCTGGCCGTGAGGCGTTCCTCATGGTCGAGTACGGCGACGACAGCGGTCTCCGGGGTCGGTCGGTGCCGGGTATGCAGGCCGCTGACCACCTCGCGCGGGCTGCGCAGCAACGGTATGCCCGCAGCGGCCCACTCGGCCGGTTCGAGCATTCTGGCAAGGCGGTTGGCGGAGTCGGCGGACACCGAGGACGCCGACATCGAAGTGGCTGCGGACGGAGCGAATCCGAAGGTCACGATCCTCCCTTCGCATACGCGCCCACGGTGCGGGCAGGGTTGGGTGGGGCGCACCGCGGCACAGCCCTTCCGGGCCGCGAAAGGACCGTGCGGGGAGCGAGTTCAATTCTTCCTGGCGTATCGGCAGGCGGCAACGAGCAATTGGTGCGGCTGACGGAAATCGGCGGGAATGACACGGATATCCCTGCCCAAACCGCGGACGGGTGACGCCCCTGTCACGCCTGAACGGCGAGGACCAGCGGAAACACCCCCTCCGCACCGGCCCTGCGCAACAGCCGCGCTGCCACGGCGAGCGTCCAGCCGGTGTCCGAGAGATCGTCCACGAGCAGCACCGGCCCCCCTGCCGACGCCAACGCCTCTGCCAGTTCCGGTTCCACGACGAGCGCCTCATGCAGAGCACGCACCCGCTGCGCGCTGTTGGTCTGCGACATCCGTACCCCGTCGGCCCCGGGGGCATAGCCGACGCTGCCGAGCAGCGGCATCCGGCCGACCTCGGCGATCCGGCTGGCGAGCGACTGGATCAGCTGTGGCCTGCTGTGCGAGGCGACCGCGACGACCCCCACCGGCCGCGGTACGGCATCGGCTGCGCCGGACGCCCAGCCCCCGGGTCCCTTGGCCCAGTCGGCCAGCACCGTCACCACCGCGTTCGCCACATCGTCCGGAACCGGTGCGTCAGGTGTGGGCGAAGCCAGCATCGGGCGCAGCCGGTTGCCCCAGCCGATGTCGGAGAGACGGCCGAGCGCCCGTCCGGAGAAGGAGAGTTCTCCCGCCGGGATACGGCCCTTGAGATCGACGCCCACCGCCGCGAGACCGGTCGGCCACATCTTGCGGGGTTCCACTTCGACACCGGGCCTGCCGAGCTCGCCCCGTGCGGTGTCCAGGGCGGCCGTCGACACCTGGTCGTCGAAGCGTGCCCCCGCGCAGTTGTCACAGCGTCCGCATGCCGTCGCTTCCTCGTCGTCCAGCTGGCGACGCAGGAATTCCATCCGGCAGCCGGTCGTCGTCGCATAGTCGCGCATCGCCTGCTGCTCGGCCGAGCGCTGGCGTGCCACCCAGGCATACCGCTCGGAGTCGTAGACCCAGGGCTCTCCCGTGGCGGTCCAGCCACCCTTCACCCGCTTGACCGCGCCATCGACGTCGAGCACCTTCAGCATGGTCTCCAGCCGTGTGCGCCGAAGGTCGACCAGCGGTTCCAGAGCGGGCAGCGAGAGCGGTCGGCCGGCCTGGGCGAGCGCATCGATCGTGCGCCGGACCTGTTCCTCCGGAGGGAAGGCGACCGAGGTGAAGTACTGCCAGATCGCCTCGTCCTCCTTGCCCGGGAGCAGCAGTACCTCGGCGTGCTCGACGCCTCGGCCCGCGCGGCCCACCTGTTGGTAGTAGGCGATGGGGGAGGAGGGAGAGCCGAGGTGCACGACAAAGCCGAGGTCGGGCTTGTCGAATCCCATACCGAGCGCGGACGTTGCGACGAGAGCCTTGACCCGGTTGGCCAGGAGGTCGTCCTCCGCCTGCTGCCGGTCGGCGTTCTCGGTGCGGCCCGTGTAGGACGCGACGGTGTGTCCGCACTGGCGCAGATACGCTGTGATCTCCTCGGCGGCCGCCACTGTGAGCGTGTAGATGATCCCCGAGCCGGGCAGCTCCTTGAGGTGATCGCCCAGCCAGGCCAGCCGGTGCGCGGCGTTCGGTAGTTGCAGTACGCCGAGGCTGAGACTCTCGCGGTCCAGCGGCCCACGCAGCACCAGCGCGTCCGTACCCGCCCCGGTGCCGAGCTGCTCCGCGACATCCGCCGTCACCCGCGCGTTCGCGGTGGCGGTCGTCGCGAGCACGGGCACCCCTGCGGGCAGATCGGCGAGCATGGTCCGCAGCCGTCGGTAGTCGGGCCGGAAGTCGTGGCCCCAGTCGGAGATGCAGTGTGCCTCGTCGACCACGAGCAGCCCGGTGGCGGCGGCGAGGCGGGGCAGGACCTGGTCCCGGAAGTCGGGATTGTTGAGCCTCTCGGGGCTGACCAGCAGCACATCCACCTCGCCCGCTGCCACCTCGGCCTGGACGGTGTCCCACTCCTCGGTATTGGACGAGTTGATCGTGCGGGCGGTGATGCCGGCCCTGGCCGCGGCCGTGACCTGGTTGCGCATCAGCGCGAGCAGTGGAGAGACGATCACTGTCGGGCCGCTGCCCCCCGCCCGCAGGAGCGAGGTCGCGACGAAATACACGGCGGACTTGCCCCAGCCGGTCCGCTGGACGACAAGCGCTCTGCGCTTGTCCGCGACGAGCGCCTCGATGGCCCGCCACTGGTCCTCGCGCAGCCGGGCAGTGCCGGTGGTGTCCCCGACGAGTCGGGCCAGTACGGAATCGGCCGAAGCCCTGAGCTCTGCGCGGTCTGCGTTGGTCATGCCCCCATGCAACCCGATGGCTACGACAAACGGCGAACGACCCCGCGACCCTGTGGACAACTTATCCACAGGGGGTCGCGGAATTCTGCTGCCCGCGGGACGGTCATGCCATGAACAAGCACCACGAATCCACCGGACCGGCCGACGAGCAGCAGATCACTCTGCGCGGGCCCGCCGAACTCGCCGATGCCCTTCCGTATCTCATGGGCTTCTATCCGAACGACAGCGTGGTCATGGTCGCTCTGCACGGCGGCCGGGGCCGCTTCGGCGGGCGGCTCAGGCTCGGAATTCCGCAGTCGCCGCAGGAATGGCCGCACGTCGCAGAGCAACTCGCCGAGTGCCTGGTCAAGGGGAGCGAGCGACGCCGTGAGCACCCCGATGCGATCGTCGTCTTCCTCTGCCAGGATCCTGCCGACGGAGAGACCCCCGGCCAGACGATGGAGCGGCTGCGGCCGCTGGCCCAGCGTCTGCGCACGGCCTGCGGGGCACTCGATGTACCCGTCCTCGAAGCGCTCTGCATCTCCGGCGGACGCTACTGGTCCTACTGCTGTCCGGACGCACGCTGTTGCCCGAGCGAAGGCAACGGTTTGTCCCTGCCGGGCACTTCGGTGATGGCGGCCGCCGCCACCTACGCGGGCATTCAGGTCCGGGGATCTCTGAGGGAGATGGAAGCCAGACTGGCGCCTCTGAAGACCCCGGCCGTGGCAGAGCAACCGCAGGCCCTCGACTTGGCCGGCGCTGCACTGGTGCCGAGGATCCTCGATGAGGAGGGACGCAAGGAAGTGGCTCGCGAGACCCTCGGGCTCGCGCGCGTCCTGATGAAACGCCTCCGGGACGCGCCGTCGGCCGCGCCCTCCGCAGCCGACAGTCAGGACGACTCGCTGATCAGTAATGACGAGGCCGCTGCGGTGATCCTCGGTCTCCAGGACCGGGAGACCCGGGACAAGGCCGCGGAATGGATGGAAGGGCCCGAAGCGGAATCCGCCCTGCGGCTGTGGCGGGCGCTCGCACGCCGGTGCGTCGGACCGTACGAGGAACACGCTGCTGCGCCGCTCACCCTGACCGGCTGGGTCTCCTGGTCGACGGGCGACGAACCGGGCGCCCGGGTCGCACTGGGGCTCGCCCTCCGGGTGGACCCCGACTACACCTTCGCTCAACTGCTCCATCAGGCGTGCAACGAAGGACTCGATCCGGAGGCTCTGCGCCGCTGCTTGCGCGGGGAGAGCGGCGAGCAGAAGGAGCGCGGTCACCATCGTGCCGAGCGAGTCGTCCGGCCCCGGACAGCACGCCCGCCGGCGGTGAGGCGGAACAAGACGCAGCCCGGCCCGGCCCGGCCGAGGGCGGTCGCGCGACGCCGTGCCCGTGAGTCGCGGGCCCACGGTCGCGGTGGGACCGGGGGCGGCCGATGACCATGGATACCGATCGCCCGGTGTCCGTCAGGGGAACGGGGGCGCGGCGCGGGGCATCGAGTTGAGCAGGCACGGAAAGCGTGAGCGAAAAGAGCAGCGAAAAGAGCGACGAGGGGGAGCCGCCGGTGCGCAGCTTCTGCGCACCGGCATGCAACGGCCTGCGGGGTGCTGCCGTTGCGTGCCGGAGGACGACTCCCATCGCGCGGGCGGCGAGCCGACCAGTTTCCGGGGCCGAGGTGGATGAAGATCATGACGAAGGGAGTGTTTATCGTCAGGCAGACGACTATGATCACGGCATGCCGCCCTACGACCCGTCGACCTTCCCGCCCTTCGCTGTCACCGTCGACCTGGTTGTGCTCACCGTGCGCCGTCATGCGCTCTGTGCGCTGGTGGTTCGCCGCGGCGAGTCCCCGTTCCAGGGCAGGTGGGCACTTCCCGGTGGCTTCGTGAGAGCCGATGAGGACCTCGGAGCCGCTGCGGCGCGTGAGCTCGTCGAGGAGACCGGACTGTGCGCGCAGGACCCGGCGACTCCGGCAGTCGGCAACGGTGCCCATCTCGAACAGCTCGCCACCTACGGCGACCCCAAGCGCGACCCCCGGATGAGGGTCGTCAGCGTCGCTCACCTCGCGCTCGCCCCCGACCTGCCCGCTCCCCGCGCGGGCGGCGACGCGAACAGTGCTCGGTGGGCGCCCGTCGAGGATCTGCTCGGGCCGGAGGGCGGTTTCGGCCGCGAGGGTGAGCAGCCCGCCCCGCTCGCCTTCGATCATGCTCAGATCCTCGCCGACGGCGTCGAGCGGGCACGTTCCAAGATCGAGTACTCCTCGCTGGCCACCGCTTTCTGCCCGCCTGCGTTCACGGTCGGAGAGCTGCGCCGGGTGTATGAAGCAGTCTGGGGGGTGGTTCTGGATCCGCGGAACTTCCATCGCAAGGTGACAGGCACCCCCGGTTTCCTGGTGCCTGCCGGCGGAACGACCACCCGCCAGGGCGGGCGACCCGCCCAGCTCTTCCGGGCCGGCGCGGCCACCGTGCTCAATCCACCGATGCTGAGGCCCGAAGTCTGATCTCGCGGAACGCCCGCGGGACCGACGATGCACTAAAAGTCCGATATGCCGGGTTATCGTGCTGCGGTATTCGCCCTGCCGCCGAGCGGTCTCACCTCCCGCGAGAGAAGCGATGCTTCAGGCCATCGGACTCACCAGCGCCCCCCACCGCGGCCGTCCGCCCGCCGTGGACGACCTCACCTTCGAAGCTGGACCCGGCCGCGTCACGGCACTCCTCGGCGCTCCCGGTTCCGGTAAGACCACAGCCCTCCGTCTGATGCTCGAAATCGAGTCGGGGCGCGGTGTCACCTACTTTCGTGGCAGACCACTGCACCGCATCCCGCATCCCGCCCGTGAGGTGGGAGTGCTCCTCGGGGACGTACCCGGCCATCCCGTCCGCACCGTCCGTGGTCAGCTCCGTATGCTCAGCGCCGCAGCGGGCGTACCCGCCTCCCGGGCCGACGAGCTGCTCGACGCCGTCGGCCTCGCCGGGCTCGGCGACCAGCGCCTCGGAGCGCTCTCGCTCGGCATGGACCGCAGGCTGGGTCTCGCGTCGGCGCTGCTCGGAGACCCCCATGCGCTGATCCTCGACGATCCCGGAGAGGGGCTCTCGCCACGCGAGAACGCTTGGTTGCACGGGTTCCTGCGTGCCCATGCCGCGCAAGGAGGAACGGTCCTCTACACCACCTGCGACCCCAAGGAGGCGGCGCGCGCGGCCGACCATGTGGTCACTGTCGACGCCGGGCGGCTGGTCTCCGACCAGGACGCCGTCGACTTCTCGCGTACCCGGCTGCGCCCCCGCGTCGTAGTCCGGACTCCGCACGCCGCACGGCTCGCCGCAGTCGTGAGCCGTGAGGCGCGCGTGGCCCGGCGTTCCGTCGAGGTGGTCACCGAAGCGGGCAGCCGCCTCTCGGTGTACGGCAGCACGTGCGCGGAGATCGGCGACACCGCATTCCGTCACGGTGTACCCGTTCATCAGCTCGCCGACGAGATCGCCGACACCGGCCCCGCAACGGCCACCGCTCCCGAAGCGGAGGCTGTCTCGCCGGGGCGGGCGTCACCCGCGTCAGGCCCGGACGCGGCACCGGCGCAACCGCAGCCGACTGCCTCCGAGCCGGAAGCTGCGCCGCGAACGGCATCGCCCGTCCCGGGTCCGGAACACGTGCCGTCGATCCGCCGACGACCGGCCCGTGGCCCGCACCGGCCGGTCCGCTACGAACTGCGCCGTCTCTTCGGTGTCAGGACGACAACGTTGATCATGGCGGCCGTTCTGGTCGTCTCGGTCGGGCTCTCCGTCCTGCTCGCCCGCACCGGCCATGCCCCGCTGCCGAACGTGCTTGCGGCCTGGCCCGCGGTGCTGCCCCTGCCGCCTGCTGCTGTCGGCGCCGGGCTGCTCGGCGCGCTCTCCTTCGGCGACGAGTTCCGCTATCCCGCGCTTGCGGCGGGCCGGGGCACCGTCCCCCGCCGGCTCGGTCTGCTCATGGCCAAGCTGGCGGTCTCCGCGGGCGTCGCGCTGCTCCTCGCTCTGATCGTTGCGGCGGCCTCCGCCGAGGCACTCCGTCTTGTGTACGGAGGCGACTTGGTCGGCTTTCCGTCGAATGCGGCTTTTCTCGCAGCGAGTTGGGCGGGCCTGAACGTGGGTTGCGCCTGGGCGGGTCTGCTGGCCGCCGGAATCTTCCGGGTGACAGCCGCCGGAGTCGCCGCGGTGCTCGCTGTGCCCGTGCTCGTCGTTCCGCTCGTCCGGAGGGTGCTGTCGGGGCCGGCCAGCCATTCGGTACTGGGGCTCCCCGGCAGGCTCCGCGAACTGGCTTGGGTGCAGTGGCCGGACGGGATGGATTCCTGGGTGATGGCGGGGGTGCGCGTGGTCGCGCACCCCGTGGGGGCGGCGCTGTCGTTGTCGCTCTCGGTCCTCATCTGTGCGTATGTGTTCACCAGCCTTCGCGGCAGGGTCCGTTGGTGATCACGGAACGCGGCCACCTGGTCATGAGACCTTGAAGTCCCTTGAGGGTGCCCGTTTTATGCAGATAAGGCGTCAATTGGGGGGTGGGCGCCGATCACCCTTTCGTGTGCTTTTCACCAAAGACCTCAAGGGGCGGGCGAGCCGCGCCGACAAAGGATGCGTGAGTACCCTTGCGCACACCATGATGACCGCCGCCCGCTCCGCTGATTCCGGCCTCGCCGGCTCGGGTGAACTCGACCGCTACCCCTACACGGAGGCGCCGGCCGGCGAGCGCGCCGCCATCCGTTCGTGGGACGGCACCGATGCAGAGCTGGGGCGGGCGAGCCGACGGGGTTCGGCCAGCCGCGGCCGTGGCCTCCACGGACAGCTCGTTCAGCAGCTCGGTCAGATGATCGTCTCCGGTGATCTGGGCGCCGATCGCCCGCTCGTGCCGGAGGAGATCGGCCAGCGTTTCGAGGTGTCCCGCACGGTCGTGCGTGAGTCTCTGCGCGTTCTCGAGGCCAAGGGGCTGGTCAGCGCCCGGCCCAATGTGGGTACCCGGGTCCGTCCGGTCAGTGACTGGAATCTGCTGGATCCCGACATCATCGAATGGCGAGCCTTCGGCCCGCAGCGCGACGACCAGCGTCGTGAGCTGGGTGAGCTCCGCTGGACGATCGAACCGCTCGCCGCTCGCCTTGCCGCCGGTCACGGCCGTGAGGACATTCAGCAGCGGCTCGGTGACATGGTCGAGATCATGGGGCACGCGCTCGCGCAAGGCGACGTGATCACTTACTCGCGAGCCGATGCCGAGTTCCATTCTCTGCTGATCCAGGCCGCCGGCAACCGCATGCTCGAACATCTCTCCGGCATCGTCTCCGCCGCCCTCCAGGTCTCGGGTGGTCCGGTCACCGGCTGTGACCGCCCCGGCGAGGCGTCCCTCGGTCACCACGTCCGGATCGTCGACGCCCTCGCGACCGGCGACGCGGCGGGTGCCGAGGCAGCCATGCGTCAACTGCTCGTCGTCCACCCCGAGGTGGACCGGGTGGTGCCGGCGCCGCGCGAGCACTAACCACGGTACGGCCAGGGTGTACGAACCATGTGTCGCCGGACCCTCGCGGTCCGGCGGCTCAATTGTTGAGGGATGTCACCTTTGGTCGCATTCGCCGCACATGGGGTGTGACTCGGGCCACGCGGATTGGGCGTAACACTCCTTGAGGCAGTGCGATGACTTAAGAGGTGACCGCCGCGGAAGGAATACAGCAGCCATTGACGGCGCTGTGCAGTTCTGAGGCCAAACCCGCGCCGTCGGTACATTCCCAGCCCGACGGTCGTCGGTTCCAGCCCTCTCCAGGGCCGGGCCGGAAGCCGTTTTCCATCGTTCCGAGAGGTTGTTCGTGTCGGCCAGCACATCCCGTACGCTCCCGCCGGAGATCGCCGAGTCCGAGTCTGTGATGGCGCTCATCGAGCGGGGAAAGGCTGATGGGCAGATCGCCGGCGATGACGTGCGTCGGGCCTTCGAGGCTGACCAGATTCCGCCAACCCAGTGGAAGAATGTTCTGCGCAGCCTCAACCAGATCCTCGAGGAAGAGGGTGTGACGCTGATGGTCAGTGCCGCGGAGTCGCCGAAGCGCGCCCGCAAGAGCGTCGCAGCGAAGAGCCCGGTCAAGCGCACCGCCACCAAGACTGTCGCGGCCAAGACGACCGTGACGAGGACCGTCGCGGCCACCGCCGCCCCGTCGGCCGAGACCGTGGACGTGGTGGCCGACGACGCTGCCGCGGCCAGCCCTGCGAAGAAGGCGGCAGCCAAGAAGACGGCTGCCAAGAAGACCGCCGTGAAGAAGACGGCGGCCAAGAAGACTGCAACGAAGAAGGCCGGTAAGAAGGACGCCGACGAGCTCCTCGACGGCGACGAGGCTGTCGAGGAAGTGCAGGTCGGCAAGGGCGACGACGAGGAGGCCGAGGGCGAGAACAAGGGCTTCGTCCTCTCCGACGACGACGAGGACGACGCACCCGCGCAGCAGGTCGCCGTCGCAGGTGCCACGGCCGACCCGGTCAAGGACTACCTGAAGCAGATCGGCAAGGTCCCGCTCCTCAACGCCGAGCAGGAGGTCGAGCTCGCCAAGCGCATCGAAGCTGGCCTGTTCGCCGAGGACAAGCTGGCGAACTCCGACAAGCTTGCGCCGAAGCTCAAGCGCGAGCTGGAGATCATCGCCGAGGACGGGCGCCGGGCCAAGAACCACCTGCTGGAGGCCAACCTCCGCCTCGTGGTCTCGCTGGCCAAGCGTTACACCGGCCGCGGCATGCTCTTCCTGGACCTGATCCAGGAGGGCAACCTCGGTCTGATCCGCGCGGTCGAGAAGTTCGACTACACCAAGGGCTACAAGTTCTCCACGTACGCCACCTGGTGGATCCGTCAGGCGATCACCCGCGCCATGGCCGACCAGGCCCGCACCATCCGTATCCCGGTGCACATGGTCGAGGTCATCAACAAGCTCGCGCGTGTGCAGCGTCAGATGCTCCAGGACCTGGGCCGTGAGCCCACCCCGGAGGAGCTGGCCAAGGAACTCGACATGACCCCCGAGAAGGTCATCGAGGTCCAGAAGTACGGGCGTGAGCCGATCTCCCTCCACACGCCGCTGGGTGAGGACGGGGACAGCGAGTTCGGTGACCTGATCGAGGACTCCGAGGCGGTCGTCCCGGCCGACGCGGTCAGCTTCACGCTCCTCCAGGAGCAGCTGCACTCGGTGCTCGACACCCTCTCCGAGCGTGAGGCCGGCGTGGTCTCGATGCGCTTCGGTCTCACGGACGGGCAGCCGAAGACCCTCGACGAGATCGGCAAGGTCTACGGCGTGACGCGTGAGCGCATCCGCCAGATCGAGTCGAAGACCATGTCGAAGCTGCGCCACCCGTCGCGTTCGCAGGTGCTGCGCGACTACCTCGACTAAGTCGCGGGAGTAAGCAGGCCGAGGGCCCGGTTCCGAGGAACCGGGCCCTCGGCGCATGTGCGGGTGCGGTTGCCGACACGCTGGATGACTCTGAGTGGGCATGGTCCACCGCAGAGTCAGGAGTACGCATGTCCCGTACCGTCGTCCGCGCCATGACCAGGCTGCTCGCCCTGGTTGCCGCGGCAGCCGTGATACCGCTCGGGTCCCTGGTTCCGGCGGCTGCCGACAGCATCGTCATCGGTGGGCAGCCGGCACATGTCAAGGACAGTCCGTGGGTCGTGGCGCTGTCCAGCCGTAACCGTTTCGGAGGTACCCGTGCGGGCCAGTTCTGCGGTGCTGTGCTGGTAGGGCCGACGAAGGTGCTGACCGCCGCGCACTGTCTGAACCGGGAGGCGCTCGGCACCGATGTGAGTCAGGTGCACGACCTGCGGATCATTGCCGGGCGGGATGAGCTGACCGGCTCCGGCGGCCGGGAGGTCGCGGTCAAGGGGACATGGATCAACCCGGGGTACGACCCCACCACCAACTCCGGCGATCTGGCGGTGCTCACCCTGGCCGACGCGCTCCCCGGAGAGAGTGTGATCCCGATGGCCACAGCCGGTGACCGGGCCGATGAGCCGGGTAGTGCAGCCCTCGTCTACGGCTGGGGGGACATCTCCGGGAACGGTGACTACGTGACGTCGCTCCGCTTCGCCCAGGTGAGGGTTCTGCCGGACAGCACGTGCGAGCGGGCCTACCCGGGTGGCAGGGGCGCCGCGTACGAGGCCTCGACGATGCTCTGCGCGGGCGAACCGCACGGCGGGCACGACGCATGCCAGGGGGACAGCGGAGGGCCGCTGGTGGCCGGTGGGCGGCTCATCGGCCTGGTGTCCTGGGGGAATGGCTGTGGGGTGGCGGGCAGCCCCGGCGTCTACACGAGGATCTCCGCGGCGGCGGGCTGGATGGCGGGCAGTAGCTGACCGGCGTCGCTCCATAGGTACGAGAACGGGCGGCTCCCCCTTCGGTGGGGGAGCCGCCCGTCGGCCGGTACGGAGCCGGACCCTGGCTCGTCGTGGATGCGAGGTGTCAGTGTTGTTCCTCTTCGACGGCATTGGCCTGCACGGCCGTCAGCCGGTCCGTCTCATCCTGTATTTCCGCGGCGATCTTCTTGAGTTCCGGCTCGAACTTGCGACCATGGTGGGCGCAGAAAAGCAGTTCACCGCCGCTGATCAGGACGACGCGCAGATATGCCTGGGCGCCGCAACGGTCACAGCGGTCTGCTGCGGTCAGCGGGCTCGCGGGGGTCAGAACAGTAGTCACGTCGCCTCTTCTCTAGCTCGACGAGCTGTCGTACCAGGGTCAACATCCAACCAGGCCGAAAACGTTCCCGCTCGTGGCTTTTCTTCGAAACTTCTTCTCAAGATGGCTGTCTGTTGCCGGTTGGCGGCGAATGTGCCGTATTGCGTAGCGCTACGGTTTCGCGTTGCTTGTATTGGTCGGTCGGTCGGTCCGTCCGGCCGGCTTGCCGGTTTGTTCATGAGGACGTGCCCGGAGCCTAAATGGTTCATGCCTCGAAGGGAACGTGATGTGCGCGTCACTCCAACGAGGGATCGAACGCGTATGCGAGGCTGGTCTAGTGTGAGCATTCCCTGAGGGTGGCGGTACAACCGCTCTATCAGGCCTCGGTACGCTCTCAGCGGCAACCGAAGCCGAGCCCGTTACCCACCTGGACCCCAAATGAAATTCAGCGAGGAGCGAACCGCGTGACCGCCGATACGTCCGTGCCGTCCACTGCGCTGCTGACCGGAGCAGACCGAGACGGCTCCAACTACACCGCGCGGCACCTTCTCGTGCTCGAGGGCCTTGAGGCAGTCCGCAAGCGCCCCGGGATGTACATCGGGTCGACCGACAGCCGCGGCCTCATGCACTGCCTCTGGGAGATCATCGACAACTCCGTCGACGAGGCCCTCGGCGGTTACTGCGACCACATCGAGGTCATCCTCCACGAGGACAACTCCGTCGAGGTCCGAGACAACGGCCGGGGCATCCCCGTCGATGTGGAGCCCAAGACCGGACTGTCCGGCGTCGAGGTCGTCATGACCAAGCTTCACGCCGGCGGCAAGTTCGGCGGCGGCTCGTACGCCGCGTCCGGTGGTCTGCACGGTGTGGGAGCCTCCGTGGTCAACGCGCTCTCGGCCCGGCTCGACGTCGAGGTCGACCGCAACAGCGCGACCCACTCGATCAGCTTCCGGCGCGGGGTGCCGGGCATCTTCACGGAGCAGGGCCCGGACAGCCCGTTCGACCCGGCCAACGGCCTTCGCAAGGGGAAGCGGGTCCCGAAGGCGCGCACCGGCACCAGGGTGCGCTACTGGGCCGACCGGCAGATCTTCCTCAAGGACGCCAAGCTCGGCCTGGAGACGCTCTACCAGCGGGCCCGGCAGACGGCATTCCTCGTCCCCGGACTCACCATCGTCGTTCGCGACGAACGCGGTCTCGATGGTGAGGGCAAGACCGAGGAGACGTTCCGCTTCGAGGGCGGAATCAGTGAATTCTGCGAGTACCTGGCCCAGGACAAGGCGGTCTGCGACGTGCTGCGGCTGACCGGGCACGGCACTTTCAAGGAGACCGTGCCGGTCCTGGACGAGCGCGGGCACATGACGGCGACCGAGGTCACGCGCGAGCTGGCCGTCGACATTGCCATGCGCTGGGGCACGGGATACGACACCAATCTCAAGTCCTTCGTCAACATCATTGCCACCCCCAAGGGCGGCACACATGTGACCGGGTTCGAACGCTCCGTGACCAAGACGGTCAACGAGGTGCTCCGCTCCGCGAAGCTCCTGCGGGTCGCCGAGGACGACATCGTCAAGGACGACGCCCTGGAGGGCCTCACCGCAGTCGTCACCGTACGGCTGGCGGAGCCGCAGTTCGAGGGCCAGACCAAGGAGGTCCTCGGCACCTCGGCGGCCAACCGGATCGTCGCCAATGTCGTCGCCAAGGAACTCAAGGCATTCCTGACGTCCACCAAGCGTGATGCCAAGGCGCAGGCCAGGGCAGTCCTGGACAAGGCGGTCGCCGCCGCGCGCACGCGCATCGCGGCCCGGCAGCACAAGGACGCGCAGCGTCGTAAGACGGCGCTGGAGTCCTCCTCGCTGCCCGCCAAGCTCGCGGACTGCCGCAGCGACGACGTGGACCGCAGCGAGCTCTTCATCGTGGAGGGGGACTCCGCGCTCGGCACGGCCAAGCTCGCCCGGAACAGTGAGTTCCAGGCGTTGCTGCCGATCCGGGGCAAGATCCTCAATGTCCAGAAGGCATCTGTCTCGGACATGCTGAAGAACGCCGAGTGCGGCGCGATCATCCAGGTCATAGGGGCCGGGTCCGGGCGGACCTTCGACATCGACGCCGCCCGCTACGGCAAGATCGTCCTCCTGGTGGACGCCGATGTCGACGGCGCGCACATCCGCATCCTGCTGCTCACGCTCTTCCAGCGGTACATGCGGCCCATGGTCGAGGCGGGACGCGTCTTCGCCGCTGTGCCCCCGCTCCACCGGATCGAGCTGGTCCAGCCGAAGAAGGGCCAGGACAAGTACATCTACACCTACTCCGACGGCGAGCTGCGCCAGACGCTGCTGGAGCTGCAGCGCAAGAACGTCCGGTACAAGGACTCGATCCAGCGGTACAAGGGGCTGGGTGAGATGGACGCCGACCAGCTGGCCGAGACCACGATGGATCCGCGCCACCGGACACTGCGGCGGATCAACATCGGCGACCTCGAATCCTCCGAGCAGGTCTTCGATCTGCTGATGGGCAACGAGGTCGCGCCCCGCAAGGAATTCATCACCAGCTCCGCCGCCACGCTGGACCGCTCGCGCATCGACGCGTGACCGGCAGCCGCCGTCTCCACCCGTGGGTGGAGACGGCGGCTCCACCCACGATCAACCCCTGAGCCGATTCTCTGACCTGGCATTTTCCGTAGCGTCGAAGGTGTTGAACCTTTCCGCACTTCGGAGGCCGCCATGTCAGGACTCATCAATGTCCTGGTGATCATTGCCGTCATCGCACTCGTCGTGGTCCGCCAGTGCTCGGCACGACGGATCGCGGACGACCGGCGCTGGTGGGTCCTGCCCGGCATTCTGATCTTCCTGTCCCTGCGCGAACCCGGCCTGACCGACTCGCGCCACGAATCGCTGTCCGCAGTGGTCCTCGGCGCCGAACTGCTGGTCGGGCTGGTCATCGGCGTCGGCTGGGGCTGGACGACCCGGCTGTGGCGCGAGTCGGACGGATCTCTGTGGAGCAGAGGTACCAAGGCCACCGTCCTGGTCTGGACGGGAGGTCTGGCGATGAGAGCCGCGCTGTACGGGACGGCCGCGCTGATGGGCATACGGCAGGGCAGTGCCGCCCTCATGGCCGCTCTCGCGCTGACGCTGCTCGCGCGCAGCGCCGTGCTGACCTGGCGGGCCCGGGGGATGAGCCCGGCGTACGGTGATGCTGCCGGCGGCCCGCCGTCGCAGCCGGCGTGGAAGGACCGTGTGTGACACGCGCTACCTGGACGAGTTGGCCGTCCCGGGAGGCACTCTCCCGACAGGGGCGCACGCGCCCACGGGCGGTCATCGCCTGGTCCGTACGCGCGCTCCTGCTGGTCCTCGTGCTCTGGGGCACCTTCACCGCCGGAAAGTTCGGCCCCTGGGAAGTCGCGGTCGGACTCCTGGGTGTACTGGGTTGCGCCTGGACCGCGTGGGCGTTCTTCCGGACCAGTCTGGAACACCGACTGTGGCCCTCCCTCGGGTTGATGGCGCTGTTGATGGCAGCGGCCTTCGGGGCGCAGCAAGCCGGTGCCGGTGTGCCGGCCGTAGTCCTGTGGTGCGGTTGCGCGGTGACCGCACTGGAGCGGTTGCCGCTCTCGGCGGCTGTTCCCGCCACGGCCGTCGCGCTCGCCGCATACGCCGCCGTCAACGCCGACGGGTGGATGACGACGGCGCTGACCACGGGGGGCCTCTGCCTCGCGGGATACGTGCTCCGGCTGGATGCCGAGGCGCGTGGCAGCGCCCTGCGGCTCCTGGCGCAGGAGCGGGCGGCGAGGGCGGCGGAAGCGGAATCGGCGGCGCTGAACGAGCGCTCCAGGATCGCTCGGGAGATACACGATGTGCTCGCGCACAGTCTCTCCGCGCAGCTGGTGCACCTGGAGGCGGCGCGGCTCCTCATTGAGCGACAGCCTTCCGGGGAGTTCCGGGACCAGGTCCTGGAGCGAGTGGTGGCGGCGCGTTCGATGGCGCGCGAGGGGCTCGCCGAGACCCGTCAGGCGCTCGCCGCGCTCCGGGGCGAGGTCGCGCCGGTGGAGGACTTCCTGAGACAGCTTGTGACTGCGGAGCCGGGCGAGGTGACCGTGGCCGGGGAGCAGCGGCCGCTGACGGCAGAGGCCTCGCAGACGGTCCGACGGGTGGCGCAGGAGGCGCTGACCAATGTGCGCAAGCACGCGCCGGGGGCCACCGTTCTCGTACGGCTGGAGTACCTGCCGGGCGAAGTCGCTCTGGAGGTCAGGGACCGGGGCGGTCACCGGCCCGTGGAGGAGCTCGCTGTCAGCGGCTCCGGATACGGTCTGCTGGGGATGAGGGAGCGCGCCGAGCTGCTCGGCGGGACGTTGGAGGCGGGTCCGGGCGAGGAGGGGTTCGTGGTGAGTCTGCGGGTGCCCGCGTGAACGCGCGGGTCGTGGTCGCCGACGATCAGTCGGTGGTGCGCGAGGGAATCGTGATGCTGCTGGGGCTGTTGCCCGGAGTCGAGGTGGTGGGATCGGCGAGGGACGGGGAAGAGGCCGTCGCGCTCGTCGCCGAGCGGGCGCCCGATGTGGTTCTGATGGATCTTCGGATGCCCCGCTGCGACGGGGTGGAGGCCACACGGCGCATCCGAACGGAGTATCCGGGCACGCAGGTGGTGGTCCTCACGACGTTCGCGGACGACGACTCGCTCTTCCCCGCGCTGCAGGCGGGCGCCCGCGGCTACCTCACGAAGGACGCCGGGGGCGACGAGATCGTGCGGGCCATCCAGGCAGTGCTGTCGGGCGAGGCCGGGCTCTCGCCCGTGGTGCAGCGTCGGCTGCTGGAGCGGGTCACCACAGCACCGGCCCCCGCCGGGCCGCGGCCTGCCCAGTCGCAACTGCCCGACGGTCTTACGCCCCGCGAGGCGGAAGTACTCGTCCTGATCGCCGAGGGGATGTCCAACCAGGAGATCGGCCGCAGGCTGCACATCTCGCAGGCCACGGTGAAGAGTCACATCAACAATCTCTTCGCCAAGGCCGGGGTACGCGACAGAGCGCAGGCCGTGCGCTACGCGTACGTTCGGGGTCTCGCACACCCGCCCGGGACATCCTTCACCTGAAGAGGTGAAGAGCGGCGAATGAAGTGCCCGGGAACTTCCTGATCTGCCCATTCTTGGGTACGCGGCCGAAGTGGTCCGTGGACAAGGGGAGTTGTTCGGTGGAGAAGGAAGCAGGGCGCGACGCTGCAGCGATGCGAGTCGACGACCCGTGGTACGACGCTCTGGCCTCCGGATGGGGCGAGCTGGACGGTGCGGGGGGCTTCATGCCCGTCGGGCCCCCCGGGCCCGTGGCCCCGCAGAGCAGCCACAGCGCGGCAGACATCTATCTGGAGGTGCAGCGCAGCGCGGTCTTCCAGGACGTGCGGCGTCGATACCGGCGGTTCGTCGTCCCCGCCACCCTGGCCTTCGTCGTCTGGTACCTCGCCTACGTTGTCACGGCGGTCACCGCACCCGGACTGATGGCCCGTCCGGTCGCCGGGGCCGTCAACGTGGCGATGGTCGCGGGGCTCGGGCAGTTCCTCACCACGTTTCTGCTCACCGGGGCGTACACACGTCATGCGCGGCTGCGCAGGGACCGGGCCGCGCTCGATCTGCGGTGGGAGACCCAGGAGATGACGCGGGGGATCGGGCGTTGAGCGGGAATCACCAGACCCTGGCGTTGCTTCTGTTCAGCGCATTCATCGCCGTGACGCTCGCCATCACCACCTGGGTGAGCCGCAACCGGCACGGCTCGGCGGAGGAGTTCTACGCCGGCGGTCGGTTGTTCTCCCCCATGGAGAACGGTTTCGCTATCGCCGGTGACTACATGTCGGCCGCATCCTTTCTCGGTATCTCCGGTCTGATCGCGCTGTTCGGCTACGACGGCATGCTGTACTCGGTCGGCTTCCTCGTCGCCTGGCTCGTCGTCCTGCTGCTGGTCGCCGAACTCGTCCGTAACTGCGGCCGGTTCACCCTCGCCGATGTGGTGGCCGCACGCATGACGGAACGTCCGGTGCGGATCGCGGCGGGCATCTCCTCCGTCACCGTCTCCGTGCTCTACCTGGTGGCGCAGATGGTGGGTGCGGGCAGCCTGGTCGCCCTGCTCCTCGGCGGTACGAGCAACGCCGCCCGCTCCTGGACCGTCATCGGGGTCGGGGCGCTCATGGTGATCTATGTGTCCTTCGGGGGGATGCGTGCGACGACCTGGATCCAGATCGTCAAGGCCGTCCTGCTGATGATGGGCGCGACCGTGCTCACCGTGCTGGTTCTGGTCCATTTCCATGGCAACGTCAACGGGCTCCTCACCTCCGCCGCCGAACGGAGCGGGCACGGACTGAAGTTCCTCTCGCCCGGACTCAAGTACGGCGGCAGCTGGACCGCGCGATTCGACTTCATCAGCCTCGGGCTGGCCCTGGTGCTCGGAACGGCCGGACTGCCCCACATCCTGTCGCGCTTCTACACCGTGCCCACCGCCCGCGCCGCCCGCCGATCGGTCGTCTGGTCGATCGGCCTCATCGGCAGCTTCTACCTGATGACGATCGTGCTCGGGTTCGGGGCGGCGGCGCTGGTCGGTTCGGCGGACGTACGGGCGTCGAATCCCGCCGGGAACACCGCCGTCCCGCTGCTGGCCGTGGTGCTCGGCGGCGGTGAAGGTTCCGCCGGGGGAACGATCCTGTTCGCGGTGGTCGCCGCCGTGGCCTTCGCGACCATCCTCGCCGTCGTCGCCGGGATCACGCTCGCCTCGTCCGCCTCCGTGGCCCACGACCTCTACGCCTCGCTCAGGCGTCCGGGCCGGAAGCAGCACAGCGAGGTCACCGTGGCTCGGGTCGCCGCGGCCGGGATCGGGGTGGCCGCCATCGCGCTCGGGCTGGTCGCGCAGGATCTGAATGTGGCGTTCCTGGTGGCGCTCGCCTTCGCCGTCGCCGCTTCGGCCAATCTGCCGGTGCTGCTGTACTCGCTGTTCTGGCGGAACTTCACCACGCGAGGGGCGGTCTGGTCGGTCTACGGAGGGCTGATCCCCGCGTTGCTGCTCGTTCTGCTCTCACCGGTCGTCTCCGGCAGTCCTACCTCGCTCTTCCCCGGCGTCGACTTCCAGTTCTTCCCGCTGGAGAACCCCGGACTGGTCTCCGTCCCGCTCGGCTTCCTGGCCGGTTGGATCGGTACAGTCACGTCACCCGAGCCGCCCGACGCCGCCAAGCATGCGGAGACCGAGGTCCGCGCGCTGACCGGGGCGGGGGCGGTGTAGCCGGTCAGGGCGCAGCGGACGGCGGACGAGCCGGGCCGGGAATGCGGGACTGGACTGTGGCGGATGCGGGTCGGCGGTCCGTCACGCAGGGATTTCCTAGGAGCCCGAGGCCCAGGTGTAGCGGTGTTCCGGGCGGCCTGTCTCGCCGTACCGCAGTGTCAGCCGCACCCGACCCGTCCGCTCCAGCAGCTTCAGGTAGCGCTGCGCGGTCTGCCGGCTCATTCCGGCGCTCTCCGCGATCTCCTGCGCGGAGAGCGGCCCCTCGGCCCTCTTGAGCGCCTGGCGGACCAGTTCCGCCGTGGTGGGGGAGTGCCCCTTGGGCAGGTCGGGTTCGCCCGCCGCCCACAGAGCGCCGAAGAGCCGGTCCACGTCTCCCTGCTCGGCCTCGCCGCCGCCCTCCAGAGTGTGGTGCAGCGCCGCGTACGCCTCCAGCTTGGTACGCAGCCCCGCGTAGGTGAACGGCTTCACCAGGTACTGGAGCGCGCCGTGCCGCATGGCCTCCTGGACGGTGGCGACGTCACGCGCCGCAGTCACCATGATCACATCGGTGCGGTGACCGAGCCTGCGCAGCTCGCGCACCACGGCCAGGCCATTGCGGTCGGGCATGTAGTGGTCGAGCAGGACGAGATCCACGTGCTGCGACTCGACCGCGGCCAGGGCCTCGGCGGCGCTGTGCGCCTGCGCCGCCACCCGGAAGCCGGGCACCTTCGAGACATACGCCGCGTTGATCCGCGCAACCCGGATGTCGTCGTCCACGACCAGGACCTGGATCACTGAACTCCTCCCGTGAGATCCGGCTCCGGAAGCTGTGTGTCCGCGAGACCCGGTTCGGTGAGCGCCTCGGGCAGTACGACAGTGAACTCGGCGCCGCCTTCCGGCGGCCCGTCCACGGTGGCGCTGCCGCCCTGTCGTTCGGCCAGCCGCCGTACCAGCGCGAGACCCAGACCACGCTTGCCGTGCGCCGGGAGTTCCTTGGTCGACCAGCCCTCCGTGAAGACCGATTCGCGATGCTCGGGAGGGACGCCGGGGCCGCTGTCGCGGACCCGCAGCACCACCGTACGGCCATCCGCCCGCAGCCCTACCTCGATCAGGGCGTCGTCCGATCCGGCGGCCGCGTCCAGGGCGTTGTCGACGAGGTTGCCGACGACGGTGACCAGCCCGCGCGGGTCCACCAGCCGGTCAGGGAGCAGCGTGCCGGGCGCCATGCGCAGCGATACGCCGCGCTCCGCGGCGACCGTCGCCTTGCCGACCAGCAGGGCGGCCAGCAGCGGATCGTGGACCTTCTCGGTGACCTGCTCGGCGGTGGCCCGGTGGACGCCGACGACCTCGGTGACGAACTCCATCGCGTCCTCGTGCATGTCCAGCTCCAGCAGTCCCAGGAGGGTGTGCAGCCGGTTGGCGTGCTCGTGGTCCTGTGCGCGCAGGGCATCGATCAGACCACGGGTGGAGTCGAGCTCGCGGCCGAGGTGTTCGAGTTCGGTACGGTCGCGGAGGGTGGCGACGGCGCCTCCGTCGGCGGTCGGCATCCGGTTGGCGAGCAGCACACGGTTGCCGCGCACGGTCAGCAGATCGTCGCCCACCACGCGGCCGGCCAGCACGTCCGCGGTCCGCCCCCGGCCGAGCACGTCGTCGAGCGGGCGGCCCGCGGCGTCGGGGTCGAGCCCCAGCAGCCGCTGCGCCTCGTCGTTCAGCAGCCGGATGCGTCCCGTACGGTCCAGCGCGACAACCCCTTCGCGGATGCTGTGCAGCATCGCCTCGCGCTCGGTCAGCAGCGCGGAGATGTCGGAGAACGCCAGGTCGTGGGTCTGTCGCTGGATGCGGCGGGAGATCAGGTAGGCAGCCAGCGCCCCGACGGCGAGCGCCCCGCCCGCGTAGGCGAGCAGCCCCGGGATCGCTGCCAGGAGCCGGGCGCGGACACTGTCGTACGCGATGCCGACCGAGACCGCTCCGACGATGTGGTCCGCGTTGTCGCGGAGTGGCACCTTGCCGCGTGCCGAGCGGCCGAGCGTACCGCTGTCGATCTCCATGATCTCTCCGCCCGCGAGCGCCTCACTGGGGTCGGTCGAGACGACCTTGCCGATCCGGCGGGTGTCGGTGTGCGACCAGCGCACCCCGTGCCGGTCCATGACGACGACGTACTCGGCGCCGGTGGACCGCCTGATCCGTTCCGCGGCGGATTGCACGGGCCCCCCGGGGACAGGGGCCGTGGTGAGCAGGGACTCGGAGATCTGCGGCTGGGCCGCCGTGCTCTGCGCGATGGCGAGCGCACGGCGCATCGCCTCGTCGTCGAGTTGCGTGCTGAGGGGTGCCAGGAAGAGGCCGGTGGCGAGTACGGTGACGCCGGTGGCGATGGCGAGCTGCATCAGCAGCACCTGGGAGAAGACCCGCTGCGGCCAGCCGAGCCGTCGCGGTCTCCGGGGGGTGGGCTGTGGGGCGCTCATCGTATGAAGGTAAAACGCCGCCCTGCGCTTCCTGAAATCTCTCTTCCTTCCAACTCCACGCAATCCGCTTGCGTTTTTTTCGCTAATCTTGCGCACATGACGCGACGACTTGCTCAGGTGGCACAGAAGGTGGGAGTCAGCGAGGCCACGGTCAGCCGGGTGCTCAACGGCAAGCCCGGAGTCTCCGACGCCACCCGGAAGGCCGTCCTCTCCGCGCTCGACGTCCTCGGTTACGAGCGTCCGACCCAGCTGCGCGGCGAGCGGGCCCGACTGGTCGGACTGGTCCTGCCGGAGCTGCAGAACCCGATCTTCCCGGCCTTCGCCGAGGTCGTCGGCGGTGCGCTCGCCCAGCAGGGGCTGACCCCCGTCCTGTGCACCCAGACCAAGGGGGGCGTCTCCGAGGCCGACTACGTGGAGCTGCTTCTGCAGCAGCAGGTGTCGGGTGTGGTCTTCGCGGGCGGGCTCTACCACCAGGCGGACGCCCCGCACGATCACTACAAGGTGCTGGCCGACCGCAGGATCCCGGTCGTCCTGATCAACGCAGCCATCGAGCACCTCGGTTTCCCCGGGGTGTCATGCGACGACTCGGTCGCCGTCGAGCAGGCGTGGCGTCACCTGGTCTCGCTCGGCCACGAGCGCATCGGCCTGGTGCTCGGTCCCTCCGACCACGTGCCCTCGCAGCGCAAGCTCGCGGCCGCCCGCGCGCTCGCCCACTCGTCCGGCACCACCGTGCCGGACGAGTGGGTGGCGAGGGCCATGTTCTCGCTGGAGGGCGGGCAGGCCGCGGCCATGCGCCTGCTGGACCAGGGGGTCACCGGCATCATCTGTGCCAGCGACCCGCTCGCGCTCGGCGCCGTGCGCGCGGCCCGCCGCCGCGGCCTCTCCGTGCCCGCCGATGTCTCGGTGGTCGGGTACGACGACTCGGCCTTCATGAACTGCACCGAGCCGCCGCTGACCACGGTCCGGCAGCCGATCGAAGCGATGGGGCGCGCGGCTGTCGAGCTGCTCGCCGTGCAGATCGGGGGTCGTGCCGTGCCCTCCGACGAGCTGCTCTTCGAGCCGGAACTGGTGGTGCGGGGGTCCACCGCACAGCCTCCACGAACCACTTCCGGTTGATCGTCGACATTTTGCGGCTCATGAGCTATCTATTGCGGCCGATCCCCTATGCCGTGGCGGATCCCGGACCGGGCAGCGGCTGAGGGGGGCGAGGGCCGCTGTACTGGCCGCTGGGGCGCATCCGCAGCGGGCGTTCCCCGTACTCCTCCAGCGCATGCGCGATCCAGCCCGCTGTTCGGGACACCGCGAACACCGTCTCACCCGCCTCGGCGGACATGCCGGACGAGACCGAGAGCACGGCGAGCGCCAGGTCGACGTTGGCGTGCAGCGGGGTGTGGCGCGCGGTCGTGGTGACCACGTCGCGCGCCGCGGCCAGCGCGGGCGCCGCCTGCGGGACCTGTGCGAGCAGGGCGAACAGCGTGCGCGCCCGCGGATCTTCGGCGGTGTAGAGCCGGTGCCCGAGTCCCGGCACCCTGCGGCCGGTGCGGAGATGGTCGGCGACCACCGGGGCCGCGCTGCCCCGCTCCAGGACCTCGACGAGCATCCTGTGTGCCAGCCCGCTCGCGGCGCCGTGCAGGGGGCCCTCAAGGACGCCGAGGCCCGCGGAGACCACCGCGTACGGATGGGCATGCGCGGATGCGGCGACGCGGGCGGCCAGCGTCGAGGCAGCCAGATCATGGTCGATCAGCAGGCCGAGAGCCGCGTCCAGCACGGTGAGCGACGCCGCGTCGACCGGGTGGGCGGTGAGTTTCGGCCATAGCCGGTGTGCCAGCCCGGGTGTCTGCGAAGCAGCCTCACGGCCGGTCGTCGTCGGTGCGCCGGCCGCTGTCGGCAGCGCGCCGACCAGGGTGGGAATCAGGCTTCGCGCGCTGCCGAGTACCGCCTCGGGGGAGAGGTCGAAGCGCAGCGGATCCGCGGTGGCCGCGGCCACGACCGCGACCCGCAGCCGGTCCGTGGACCCGCTGTGTGCGGGCAGCGCACCCACCGTGCGGCGCGCCGCGGCCAGGGCCTCGGCAGGCGCGGTGAAGCGCGTGCCTGGCCGGAGCTCACCGGTCCACAGCCATTCGGCGATCTCCTCGTAGGCGTAGTGCGTGGCCAGTTCGGTCGCGTCGACACCGCGGAAGTAGTACCGGTCGCCCTCGATCAGCGTGATGCCGGTGCGGAACACCAGGTCTCCGGTGACGGGGGAGAGTTCCCTGCGTCCGGTGCGCCGGAGCAGAGCATCGACCTCCGCGGCGTCGAACGTACTGCCGCGGCCGCCGGGCGCGCGCCTGCTGCTCAACTGGCCCCGGCTGACATACGCGTACACCGTCTCGGGCTTCACCCCCAGGCGCTCGGCCGTCTCGCGCGTGGTGAGCCGATCCGCGGTCGCCCCGGCCGAACCGTCTCCGGGGGCTGCTTGATCCTTCATGCTGCTCACCGTATCCATATTGATTCAATCAACATTGACACCATTGAAGTCAATCATAGACAGTCAAATCAATATCGATCTGGCTTCAGCAGAGAAATTCGCGGAGGAAGAGATGCCGACCATGACCAACGGCACCCCGCTCGATGTACCCCGCGGCCTCGCGGGTGTCGTCGTCACGGACACCGCTCTCGGTGACGTCCGGGGGCGCGAGGGGTTCTACCACTACCGGCAGTACTCGGCGATCGAACTCGCACGGACCCGCAGCTTCGAGGACGTCTGGTACCTGATGTTCCACGGCGAGCTGCCCGGTCCGGCCGTCCGTGCCGACTTCGCCGCGCGCACTGCCGCCCTGCGGCGGCTGCCTGTGGACGTATGGGACGCCCTGCCCGCCATAGCCCGTGCGGGGGCCGTCTCAGGACCGCTTGCCGGGCTGCGCACCGCCCTGTCGTTGCTCGGCGCCTCCGCCGGATTCCGCCCGGTGTACGACATCGACGGCGAGGGGCGCCGCAGTGACGCGCTGGCCGCCTGCGCCGCCGTACCCACGGTGCTGACCGCACTGCACCGGCTCGGGCAGGGCCTCGAACCGGTCGAACCGCGCGACGATCTGCCGTACGCCGCCAACTACCTCTACATGCTCACCGGGTCCGTGCCGGACCGCGCCCGCGTCAGGGCCGTCGAGCAGTACCTGATCTCCACCGTCGACCACGGCTTCAACGCCTCGACCTTCACCGGCCGGGTCGTCGCCTCCACCGGTGCTGACGTCGCCGCCTGCCTGGTGGCGGCCGTCGGCGCACTCTCCGGACCGCTGCACGGTGGAGCGCCCAGCCGGGCGCTCGACACCCTGGACGCGATCGGTACTCCCGACCGCATCGACGGCTGGATCCGCGAGCGTGTGCTGGCGGGCGAGCGGATCATGGGCTTCGGCCATCCCGTCTACCGCACCGAGGACCCGCGCTCACGCATGCTGCGCGGGATCGCCCAGGGTTTCGGCGGCCCGTTGGTCGACTTCGCCGTCGAGGTGGAACGGCAGGTCGAGGAGATCCTCGCCGAGCTCAAGCCGGGCCGAGAGCTCCACACCAACGTGGAGTTCTACGCCGGGGTCGTCATGGAGCTGTGCGGGCTGCCGCGTGAGATGTTCACGCCGACCTTCTGTGCGGCGCGTGTGGTCGGCTGGAGCGCCAATATCCTGGAGCAGGCGGAGGACTCGAAGATCATCCGCCCGGCGGCCCGCTACATCGGTCCGCCCCCGCCGCAGCCGGTACCGGCGCCCTGAGGTCCCTCCGAGGAAGGCCACCGTTGAGCCCGTCGTCCCCGCACCGCAAGCAGCAGATCCCTGTCATCGTCCTGGCGGGGTTCCTGGGTTCCGGCAAGACGACCCTGCTCAACCACCTGCTCCGGCACCGTGCGGGGAACCGGATCGGCGTGATCGTCAACGACTTCGGTTCGATCGAGATCGACGCCATGACCGTCTCGGGGCAGGTCGGCTCGACTGTTTCACTGGGCAACGGATGTCTGTGCTGCGCCGTCGACGCGAGCGAACTCGACACCTTCCTGGAGACGCTGACCCGCCCCGCCGTCGGCCTCGACGTGATCGTCATCGAGGCGAGCGGACTCGCGGAACCCCAGGAGCTCGTGCGCATGCTGCTGGCCAGCGACAACCCGCAGATCGTGTACGGGGGGCTGGTCGAGCTCGTCGACGCCGCCGAGTTCGACGCAGTCCGGGAGCGCCATCCGGAGATCGACCGGCACCTCGGCGTCGCCGATCTCGTGGTGCTGAACAAGACGGACCGGGTCACGGACGAGGAGCAGGACCGCATTCGGGACGCCGTTGCGGCGACCGGCAGCAGGGCGGCCGTTGTCCCCGCCGCGTACGGACGCATCGACCCGGAGCTGCTCTTCGACCCGGCCCTGCGGCCGGACGGCGAGGAGCGGATGCGTCAGCTCTCCTTCGAGGACCTCCTGCTGGACGAGGAGGGTGTCGAGACGCACGCGGGGCATCTGCACGCCACGTACGAGAGTGTCTCGTTCAGCGCCGATGTGCCCATGGACCCCCGCCGAACGATGGAGTTTCTTGACTCCCGGCCGGAGGGCCTCTACCGGATCAAGGGGTACGTCGACTTCGGCGCGGGAGACCGCGGCAACAAGTACGAGGTGCATGCGGTCGGCCGGTTCCTGCGGTTCACCCCGCAGCCCTGGAAGCGCGGCGAACCGCGCCTCACCCAGCTGGTGCTGATCGGCTCCGGCATCGACCCGGACGCTCTGCACAAGGAACTGGCCGACTGCCGCGAGAGCGCCGAACCGCCGGTGGAAGCCGGGCCGGCGCCGGACATGACGCAGGACGCCGCACATGAGCAGAGCATGTGGGGCGTCCTGCGCTACGTACAACAGCCGGCCGACTGAAACCGACCGACGGAATCCCGTCGGCTACACCGGTCCGGCGATCACCGCGACCGGCTTGGCCAGCGGCGTCCCCGAACCGTCGCGCCGCGGATCCGGCTCCGGCAGTTCGGACGGGGCGCCGTTCTTCTGCGCCGCCCGCGCCGGGATCGGACCCGCCCAGGCGAACACCAGGACGTCCTCCCCCTTGAGGAAGCGCTGACAGCGCACGCCGCCGGTGGCCCGGCCCTTGCGCGGGTACTGGTCGAACGGCGTGAGCTTCGCCGTCAGCACCGAGTCGTCCAGCGTGCCGTGCGAGCCCGCCACCGTGAACACCATCGCGTCCGCCGCCGGGTCCACCGCGCCGAACGAGAGCACCTCGGCGCCCTCCGCCAGCTTCACGCCTGCCATACCGCCCGCCGGCCGGCCCTGCGGCCGTACCTGGGCTGCCGGGTAGCGCAGCAACTGCGCGTCGGACGTGATGAAGACGAGGTCCTCCTCGCCCGTACGCAGTTCGGCGGCGCCGACGATCCGGTCACCGTCCTTGAGGGTGATGACCTCCAGCTCGTCCTTGTTGGCCGGATAGTCCGGCACCACCCGCTTGACGACGCCCTGCAGGGTGCCGATCGCCAGGCCGGGGGAGGACTCGTCGAGCGTGGTGAGGCAGATGACCTCCTCATCGGTCTCCAGCGTAAGGAACTCCGAGACCTGTGCCCCGCCCGAAAGATTCGGCGCGGCATGGGTGTCCGGCAGCTGGGGCAGGTCGATCACCGCGAGTCGCAGCAGCCGCCCTGTCGACGTCACCACGCCGACATCGCCACGCGCCGTTGCCGGCACGGCCGACACGATCGCGTCGTGCTTGGCGCGCTTGGCGTCCTCGGCGACGACGATCGGGTCGCCGGTGGCCGTACGGGCCAGCAGACCGGTCGAGGACAGCAGCACCCGGCATGGGTCGTCCGCGACCTCCAGAGGCACCGAGGCGACCTGCGAACCGGCCGACTCCAGCAGCACCGTACGCCGGTCGGTACCGAACTTCTTCGCGACCGCGGCCAGTTCGGTGGAGACCAGCTTGCGGAGCTCGGCGTCCGATTCGAGGATCGTCGTCAGCTCGTCGATCTCGGCGTTGAGCCGGTCCCGCTCGCTCTCCAGCTCGATCCGGTCGAACCGGGTCAGCCGGCGCAGCGGGGTGTCCAGGATGTACTGCGTCTGGATCTCGCTCAGCGAGAAGTGCTCGATGAGCCGCTCCTTCGCCTGCGCGGAATTGTCGCTGGACCGGATGAGCCGGATGACCTCGTCGATGTCGATCAGTGCGACGAGCAGTCCCTCGACCAGGTGCAGCCGGTCCCGGCGCTTGGTCCGGCGGAACTCGCTGCGGCGCCGCACCACGTCGAAGCGGTGGTCGAGGTAGACCTCGAGGAGCTCCTTGAGACCCAGCGTGAGCGGCTGTCCGTCGACCAGCGCCACATTGTTGATGCCGAAGGACTCCTCCATCGGCGTCAGCTTGTAGAGCTGTTCCAGCACGGCCTCGGGCACGAAGCCGTTCTTGACCTCGATGACCAGGCGCAGACCGTGCTCGCGGTCGGTGAGGTCCTTGACGTCGGCGATGCCCTGGAGCTTCTTCACCGAGACCAGGTCCTTGATCTTGGCGATCACCTTCTCCGGGCCGACGGAGAAGGGAAGTTCGGTGACGACCAGGCCCTTGCGGCGGGCCGTCACGTTCTCCACGGCGACCGTGGCACGGATCTTGAACGTGCCACGCCCGGCCGCGTACGCGTCCTTGATCCCGCCGAGGCCCACGATCCGGCCACCGGTCGGCAGGTCGGGTCCGGGGACGTACCGCATCAGGGTCTCCAGGTCCGCGCCCGGATGCCTGATCAGATGGCGGGCGGCGGCGATGACCTCGCCCAGATTGTGCGGCGGCATATTGGTCGCCATGCCGACCGCGATCCCGGACGAGCCGTTGACCAGGAGGTTCGGATACGCGGCCGGGAGGGCGACCGGCTCCTGCTCCTGGCCGTCGTAATTCGACTGGAAATCGACGGTGTCCTCGTCGATCGACTCCGTCATCAGCGACGTGGCGTCGGCCATCCGGCACTCGGTGTACCGCATGGCGGCGGGTGGGTCGTCGTTGCCGAGCGAGCCGAAGTTGCCGTGCCCGTCGACAAGGGGGAGCCGCATCGAGAATGGCTGCGCCATCCGGACCAGCGCGTCGTAGATCGACGCGTCGCCGTGCGGATGCAGCTTGCCCATGACCTCGCCGACGACGCGGGCGCACTTCACATAGCCGCGGTCGGGGCGCAGCCCCATCTCGTTCATCTGGTACACGATGCGGCGGTGCACCGGCTTCATGCCGTCGCGGGCGTCCGGCAGGGCCCGTGAGTAGATCACCGAGTACGCGTACTCGAGGAAGGAGCCCTGCATTTCGTCGACGACGTCGATGTCGAGGATCTTCTCCTCGAAGTCGTCCGGCGGCGGGGTCTTCGTACTGCGGCGGGCCATCGCTGCTGCGACTCCTTCACAGATCTGTTCGGGCAACCTCTGGTTCTGACGCGGACCATTGTGGACCGCCGCTCTGACAACGCCGACCTCGCCCCGTCCCTAGGCCCTGTCCAGCCGGTCTTCGTGGGCCCATAACGTCCGGCACGGCACCTCGCCGCGTTGTCTTCAGTCGTCCACGTACGTCCAGTACGAGGACGATTCTCCGCCTTGCGATGCACCGCACCATACGCCGCAGGCTGATCCACGAAGATCGACCGGACAGGACCTGGCGCTCTTTCACGCGAACTTCCACGGCACGGGAACTTCGCCAGGTGTCGGTGCGCTTGCTTACAGTGGCAGGTCTCGCAGGAAATCCAGTATCGCGATCGAAGGGACGTACATGCCCATGGGTCACACGGCCACAGCCCAGGCCGGCTCCGGCGGCTTGACAGCGACCGAGCACCGCCTGGCCAACGGCCTGCGCGTGGTGCTCTCCGAGGACCATCTGACCCCGGTCGCCGCGGTGTGCCTCTGGTACGACGTCGGGTCGCGCCACGAGGCCAAGGGGCGCACGGGTCTGGCTCACCTCTTCGAGCACCTGATGTTCCAGGGCTCCGGACAGGTCAAGGGGAACGGACACTTCGAGCTGGTGCAGGGCGCCGGCGGCTCCCTCAACGGGACGACCAGCTTCGAACGCACCAACTACTTCGAGACGATGCCCACGCATCAGCTGGAACTGGCCCTGTGGCTCGAAGCCGACCGGATGGGCTCGCTGCTCGCCGCGCTCGACGACGAGTCCATGGAGAACCAGCGGGACGTCGTCAAGAACGAGCGCCGCCAGCGGTACGACAACGTTCCGTACGGCACGGCGTTCGAGAGGCTGACCGCCCTCGCCTATCCCGAGGGCCACCCGTACCACCACACCCCGATCGGCTCGATGGCCGACCTGGACGCGGCGACGCTCGACGACGCGCGGACCTTCTTCCGTACGTACTACGCACCCAACAACGCGGTGCTGTCGGTCGTCGGCGACATCGACCCCGAGCAGACGCTCGCCTGGATCGAGAAGTACTTCGGCTCCATCCCGTCCCACGACGGCAAGCAGCCGCCGCGCGACGGCACGCTCCCCGAGATCATCGGCGAGCAGCTGCGCGAAGAGGTCCACGAGGAGGTCCCGGCCCGGGCGCTGATGGCCGCCTACCGGCTGCCGCACGACGGCACCAGGGAGTGCGACGCAGCGGATCTCGCGCTGACCGTGCTCGGCGGCGGCGAGTCCTCCCGGCTGCACAACCGCCTGGTCCGCCGCGACCGCACGGCCGTTGCGGCAGGTTTCGGGCTGCTGCGGCTGGCCGGCGCGCCCTCGCTCGGCTGGCTGGACGTGAAGACGTCCGGCGGTGTCGAGGTGGCGCAGATCGAGGCCGCGGTCGACGAGGAGCTGGCCCGGTTCGCCGCCGAGGGCCCCACGTCCGAGGAAATGGAGCGCGCTCAGGCACAGTTGGAGCGCGAGTGGCTGGACCGGCTCGGTACGGTCGCGGGTCGCGCCGACGAACTCTGCCGGTTCGCCGTGCTGTTCGGTGACCCGCAGCTCGCCCTGACCGCCGTCCAGCGGGTCCTCGACGTCACCGCGGAGGAGGTCCAGGCGGCGGCCAGGGCCCAGCTGCGTCCCGACAACCGGGCGGTGCTCGTCTACGAGCCGGTCGAGCCGGCCGAATCCGCCGACGCGGAAGCCGACGAGACGGACGCCGACACCGACGCGCACGAAGGGGCGGACAAGTGACCGACGCTGCCGCGACTGGAGTTTCGATGGAGTACCACCCGCAGCCGACCCCCGGCACGGCCAGGCCCTGGGCCTTTCCCGCGCCCGAGCGCGGCGCCCTGCCCAACGGGCTGACGGTGCTGCGCTGCCACCGTCCCGGCCAGCAGGTCGTCGCGGTCGAGATCTTCCTCGACGCCCCGCTGGACGCCGAGCCCGAGGGCCTCGACGGCGTGGCCACGATCATGGCGCGGGCCCTTTCCGAGGGCACGGACAAGCACTCCGCCGAGGAGTTCGCCGCCGAGCTGGAGCGTTGCGGTGCCACCCTCGACGCGCATGCCGACCATCCCGGCATGCGGGTCTCCCTGGAGGTCCCGGCTTCTCGGCTGGCCAAGGCGCTCGGGCTGATCGCCGAGGCGCTGCGGGCGCCCGCGTTCGCCGACAGCGAGGTCGAGCGACTGGTGAACAACCGGCTCGACGAGATTCCGCACGAGCAGGCCAACCCGGCCCGGCGTGCCGCCAAGCAGCTCTCCAAGGAGCTTTTCCCGGCCACGTCGCGGATGTCGCGCCCGCGCCAGGGCACCGAGGAGACGGTGGAGCGGATCGACTCCGCGGCCGTGCGCGCCTTCTACGAGGCCCATGTCCGGCCGTCCACCGCGACCGCCGTCGTCGTCGGTGACCTCACCGGTATCGACCTGGACGCCCTGCTCGCCGACACCATCGGCGACTGGACCGGGAACACTGTGGAGCCCCGTCCGGTCCCGCCGATCACCGCGGACGACACCGGCCGCGTGGTGATCGTGGACCGGCCGGGCGCCGTGCAGACGCAGTTGCTGATCGGCCGCATCGGCGCCGACCGGCACGACAGCGTGTGGCCGGCCCAGGTCCTCGGCACCTACTGCCTGGGCGGCACGCTCACCTCCCGGCTGGACCGGGTGCTGCGCGAGGAGAAGGGGTACACGTACGGCGTCCGGGCCTTCGGGCAGGTCCTGCGCTCGACGGCCCCGGACTCCGCCTCCGGTGCGACCGGTGCTGCGATGCTGGCGATCAGCGGCTCGGTGGACACGGAGTCCACCGGACCGGCGCTCGACGACCTGTGGAAGGTCCTGCGGACGCTGGCGGCCGAGGGACTGACCGACGCCGAGCGCGAGACCGCCGTGCAGAACCTCGTGGGTGTCGCCCCGCTGAAGTTCGAGACGGCTGCCTCCGTCGCGGGCACGCTCGCCGACCAGGTCGAGCAGCACCTCCCGGACGACTACCAGGCACAGTTGTACGCCCGCCTGGCCGAGACCGGCACGGTCGAGGCGACCGCAGCCGTGGTCAACGCCTTCCCCGTGGACCGGCTGGTCACGATTCTCGTCGGCGACGCCGCGCAGATCGAGGAGCCGGTCAGGGCGTTGGGCATCGGAGAGGTGTCGGTCGTCACCGGCTGATGTGTCAAAGTCCTGCAAAGAGGGACAAAGGGAGACCCCGGCGAGTCGCCTCTCGTCGGGGTTTTCTCTTTTGTCCGATTTGAGGTGAAAGCTTCTTGCTTGCCCTGTGGGATGCGCTACAAAGCGCCCTGTCCGTTTGGTGAATGAAAGTGCCCCCGCCTAGCGTCGGCTCCACTGTCCGTCACTCGTATGCCGCATCCGTGGCGCCGGGCAGTGATCGCCGAGTCCCCGTCAGGCGCGAGCCTGGGGAGCCGGGGACCCACACAGTCCCTGGGGTGAATCGGATGCCGCGACCTCCTGTGGGGCCGGGGATCCGTAGGAGACCTTCCTGCTCCGAACCCGTCAGCTAACCCGGTAGGCGAGAAGGAAGGAAAGGACCAGCTACTTCATGGCGTTCACCCGCCCCACCGGGAAGC
Organism: Streptomyces sp. NBC_01669; assembly: GCF_026339735.1. Taxonomy (GTDB): domain Bacteria; phylum Actinomycetota; class Actinomycetes; order Streptomycetales; family Streptomycetaceae; genus Streptomyces; species Streptomyces yanii. The sequence continues at coordinate 2,614,734 of NZ_JAPEQG010000001.1, read as the reverse complement.
ACCGTGCCCCGAGCCGCCTGAAGCGCAGGAGCGCGCGCATCGCCGGAGTCGCGACGCTGGCGACCACCGGCGTCATCGGCGGACTGGCCTCTCCGGCCCTCGCCACGGATGCCGAGGCCCCCTCCGTCAGTGAGACCGGTCTGACCCAGATCATCGCCATCGAGGGTGCCCTCGCCGACCAGGTGGCCACCCAGGCCGACGTGCAGAAGCGCCAGGCCGACGTCGCCGCGAAGGCTGCCGCGGCAGCCAAGGCCAAGGCGAAGGCCGAAGCGAAGGCCGAAGCGGCGGCGAAGGCCAAGGCCGAGGCCCGCGCCAAGGCGGCCCGTGACGCGAAGGCCCGCGCCGCCCGTTCCGCCGAGCGCACCCGCCTGGGCTCCTTCCAACTCCCGGTCGCCGGTTCGTACGTCACCACCGGCTACAAGTCGAGCGGTTCCCTCTGGTCCTCCGGCAGGCACTCGGGCATCGACTTCCACGCCGCCTCCGGCAGCTCCGTCGTCGCCGTCGGTGCCGGCACGGTCGTCGAGGCGGGCTGGGGCGGCGCATACGGCAACAACATCGTGCTGCGGATGACGGACGGCACGTACACCCAGTACGGTCACCTCTCCTCGATCGGCGTCTCCGTCGGCCAGAGCGTCGGCGCGGGCCAGCAGATCGGCCTCTCCGGCTCGACCGGCAACTCCACCGGACCGCACCTCCACTTCGAGGCCCGCACCACGCCTTCGTACGGCTCCGACATGGACCCCGTGGCGTACCTGCGCGCCCATGGCGTGAACGTCTGACCGACGTCCCGTCCGCAACACCCCGAAGGCCCCGGTTTCCCGCCGGGGCCTTCGTCGTGTCCGCCCCTGCCGAACCGCCCCGCGGAACCGGTCCCGGGCCAAAAGATATTCACGGTTTTCGGCCCGGCGTCGGAAATGCAGTCGCATTGCAATAGAGTCACAGAACAGGCGTCGATCGGCCGCGTTTCGCGGGGATTAAGGCGGAGGTTCGGACATGCGCATTCCGGCGCAATCGGTATGCACGGCAATCCGTGACGACATCGTCTCCGGTGTCTTCGAACGCGGCAGCAGACTCACCGAGGAGCTGCTCGCGCGTCGTTACGGGGTCTCCCGTGTCCCGGTGCGGGAAGCGCTGCGCACCCTGGAGTCCGAGGGCTTCGTGGTCACGCGCCGACATGCGGGTGCCTGCGTCGCCGAGCCCACCGAACAGGAGGCCGCCGACCTTCTGGAGGTACGGATGCTGCTGGAGCCGCTGGGTGCGGCCCGTGCCGCGCAACGCCGCACCGAGGCGCACCTCAAGGTGCTCCGCGGCCTGGTCAGGCTGGGTCAGGAGAGAGCACGACGGGGCGAGGGGGAGGATCTGCGCTCCCTGGGCGGCTGGTTCCACGAGACGCTCGCCCAGGCGTCCGGCAGTCCCGGGCTCATCGCGCTGCTCACCCAGCTACGGCACAAGATCGCCTGGATGTACGCGGTCGAGCAGTCGGCCCGCCCCGCCGATTCCTGGGCCGAGCACGGAGCCATCGTGGACGCCGTGGCGCGCGGGGACGCGGAACGGGCCAGGTCGCTGGCCGCCCAGCACGCCGAGCGGGCCACCGCCGCGCACCGGCTGCGCCGCGCGGGTGGTGCCCTGGGCCGTGATGCCCGCGCACCCCGCTCCGGCGGCCGGGTGAGGACTTCGCAACATGCCGTAAACACCGCGAGCGGCCGGCATTAACACATGCGCCGTATACAAAGAGAAGTAAATGCGCGGGGCTTTCTTTGGGCTGCCCGAATTCGCTCCGAATGTATTGTCGGTATCCGAAAACGAAGGAGCCGCGGCCCCGGTTGGGGTGCCGCGGATCCGCCACAGAAATAGACCCGACAGGAATCGGCCGGAAAGGCTTCCCCTGATCGGAACCCTGGAATCAGACGGTCTCCGGGAGCTCCTCGAGCCCCTCGGTGACCAGCTTCGCCAGACGGTCGAGCGCGGCTTCCGCGTTGTCCGCCTCGGAGGCGAGCACGATCTCCTCGCCGCCGTGCGCGCCGAGACCGAGCACCGCGAGCATGGAGGCGGCGTTCACCGGGGTGCCGTCGGACTTGGCGATCGTCACGGGGACGCCGGAAGCCGTGGCGGCACGGACGAAGATGGAAGCGGGGCGGGCGTGCAGGCCTTCGGCCCAACCGACATTGACGCGGCGCTCAGCCATGGTTCTGCCCTTCACGAATCAATGGTTGTCTAGACCAGTCTCTCACGCAGTGCGCTGTGCTCCCGCCGACCCGCAACCCGCCCCCAGCCCGTGCCGCACGGCCGATCGGAGCTCTCAGAGTGCCCCGGCTCCAGGCCCTACGCGACCGCTGACCGCGCCGTAGGCTTTGCCCATGCAGCCCACGCCGGAGCAGAGTCCGCACCACGCGTACCCCGACCACTGGGAAGCGGATGTGGTGCTCCGCGACGGCGGGACGGCCCGCATCAGGCCCATCACCACGGACGATGCCGAGCGCCTGGTCAGCTTCTACGAGCAGGTCTCGGACGAGTCGAAGTACTACCGGTTCTTCGCTCCCTACCCCCGTCTGTCCGCCAAGGACGTCCACCGCTTCACCCATCACGACTACGTCGACCGGGTGGGGCTCGCCGTCACGGTCGGCGGCGAGTTCATCGCGACCGTCCGCTACGACCGGATCGACGCGACCGGCCGGCCGGCCTCCGCCCCCGCCGACGAGGCCGAGGTCGCCTTTCTCGTCCAGGACGCGCACCAGGGCCGCGGCGTGGCATCGGCGCTACTCGAACACATCGCCGCAGTGGCGCGTGAGCGCGGCATCCGGCGCTTCGCGGCCGAGGTGCTGCCCGCCAACAACAAGATGATCAAGGTGTTCCGCGACGCCGGGTACACCCAGCAGCGCAGCTTCGAGGACGGCGCCGTCCATCTCACCCTCGACCTCGAGCCGACCGCCGAGTCCCTCGCCGTCCAGCGCGCCCGCGAGCAGCGGGCGGAGGCGCGGTCGGTGCAGCGGCTGATCACACCCGGGTCCGTCGCCGTCATCGGCACCGGTCGTACCCCCGGCGGGGTCGGCCGCACGGTTCTGCGCAACCTCCTCGGTGCGGGCTTCACCGGCCGTGCGTACGCCGTGAACAGCTCGTTCGACGCCGACCAGGGAACGATCGACGGCGTCCCCGCACACCGCTCCATCGGCGAGATCGGCGAACCGGTGGACCTCGCGGTCGTCGCCGTGCCCGCGGACCGGGTCCCGGAGGCCGTCGCCGACTGCGGCGAACACGGCGTCCAGGGCCTCGTCGTCCTCTCTGCCGGATATGCCGAATGGGGTGCCGAAGGCAGGGAAAGGCAGCGTGAACTGGTCCGCCAGGCCCGCTCGTACGGCATGCGCATCATCGGCCCGAACGCTTTCGGGATCATCAACAACGCGGACGGCATACGGCTGAACGCCTCCCTCGCCCCCGAGCCGCCCGCCCCGGGGCGCATCGGTCTGTTCACGCAGTCGGGCGCGATCGGCATCGCCCTGCTCTCCGGGCTCTACCGGCGCGGCGCGGGCCTGTCGACGTTCATCTCCGCGGGCAACCGCGCCGACATCTCGGGCAACGACTTCCTTCAGTACTGGTACGAGGACCCGAACACCGACGTCGCCCTGCTCTACCTCGAATCCCTCGGCAACCCGCGGAAGTTCACCCGCCTCGCGCGGCGCACCGCAGCGGTGAAGCCGGTCGTCGTGGTGAAGGGGGCCCGGCACAGCGGCAGCACCCCGCCCGGTCATGCGGTGCCGATCAGCCGGATCCCGGACGCGACGGTCTCCGCGCTCATGCGGCAGGCGGGCGTGATCCGCGTCGACACGGTGACGGAGATGGTCGACGCGGGTCTGCTCCTCGCCGACCAGCCGCTCCCGGCGGGTCCCCGGGTCGCGATCCTGGGCAACTCCGAGTCCCTGGGCCTCCTCACGTACGACGCCTGCCTGGCCGAGGGGCTGCGCCCGCGCCCGCCCCGCGACCTCACCACCGCGGCCACTCCGCAGGACTTCCGGGATGCGCTGGCGGAGGCACTCGCCGACCGGAGCTGCGACGCGGTGATCGTGACGGCGATTCCGTGGGTCGGGGAGAACGGCCAGGCGGAAAAGGGTGACGGCGAGGTCCTGGCCGCCGCGTTGCGCACGGCGGCGGCCACGGGGGCGGCCAAGCCGGTGGCCGTGGTCCACGTGGAGATCGGCGGCCTGGCGGAGGCGCTCGCGGCCGCCAGCAGCACGGTCGCGGCGCCGCGGGTGGCCGCGACGGCTGCCCCGGGTGCTTCGGCCGCGGCGGACGGCAAGGGCACCTCGAGAGCCACGGGCACCACAGGCGCTTCAGCCACGCCGGGCATCACCCGCACCCCAGCCACCTCAGCTCCGCCGAATCCCCCGGCTCAGCCCCATGCCCCTGGCTCCGGTGTCCCCACGCCGTCTGCTCCCTCCACCGGCCGCATCCCCGCCTACCCCGCCGCCGAGCGTGCTGTCCGTGCCCTCGCCGAGGCGGTGAAGTATGCGCAGTGGCGGCGGCAGGCCGCTGTGCCCGGCAAGGTGCCCGAGTTCCTCGACGACACCATCGACGAGGCCGGCGCCGCCGACCGTATCGATGCCCTCCTCGGGCCCGACCCCGATCCCCGGGGCCGTCAGCTCAGCCACGACGAGGCGCGCGAACTCCTCGGTTGCTACGGCATCTCCGTACGGCCGACGCTCCCCGCCCCCGACCCGGACGCCGCCGTCGCCGCGGCTGCTCGGCTCGGCTATCCGGTGGCGCTCAAGACCACCGCACCTCATCTGCGCCACCGCGCCGACCTCGGTGGCGTCCGGCTCGACGTCGCCAACGAGACCGCGCTGCGCCGGGCGTACGGCGAGCTGACCGACCTGCTCGGCAAGCCCGCCGAGTTGCAGCCGGTCGTCCAGTCCATGGCACCACGCGGCGTGGACACCGTCGTACGGGCCACGATCGACCCGGCGGCGGGCGCCGTCCTCTCCTTCGGTCTCGCGGGAGCGCCCTCCGAACTCCTCGGGGACACCGCCCACCGCCTCGTGCCGGCCACCGACCGCGACGCCGCCGAACTGATCCGGTCCATCCGGGCGGCCCCGGTCCTCTTCGGCTGGCGGGGCGCGGCGCCCGTCGACACCGCGGCGCTCGAGGAACTGCTGTTGAGGGTGTCCCGGCTGGTCGACGACCACCCCGAGGTGGTCTCCGTCGCACTGGAACCGGTCGTGGTCGCCACACAGGGACTGACCGTTCTCGGCGCTGCCCTCCGGCTGTCGCCGCCACCGGCCCGTACCGACCTCGGCCCCCGTCGCCTGCCCAACTACTGAATCCACGGCCATTCGCCGCGGGCACTGTCCACAGCGTCCCCGGCAGTCATCCACCCCCCGTAGGATGGTCCGTATGGCGAAGACCGGTACGACGACCCAGGGGCTGCGCGCGGCGATCGAGCGCAGCGGCTACTACCCGGCCCTTGTGGCCGAGGCGGTGGAGGCCGCCGTCGGCGGTGAGCCGGTCGCTTCGTACCTGGTGCACCAGGAGACGACCTTCGATTCCAACGAGGTGCGCAGGCACGTCACGGTCCTGGTCCTGACGGACAACCGTTTCATCGTCAGCCACACCGACGAGCAGAACGCGGACACCAGTTCCCCGTCGCCGTACGCCACCACCTCCACCGAGTCCGTCAAGCTGGACCGGATCTCGTCGGTGGTGGTCAGCCGCGTCGTGGCCGACCCGGAGAAGTATGTCCCGGGCACACTGCCCCGCGAGGTCGTCCTGACCATCGGCTGGGGCGCGGTTTCCCGCATCGACCTGGAGCCCGCCGCCTGCGGCGACCCCGACTGCGAGGCGGACCACGGCTACACCGGCAGCTCCACCGCCGACGACCTGAGCCTGCGCGTCAGCGAGGCCGGTGACGGCCCGGACACGGTGCGGCAGACCCTTGCCTTCGCCCAGTCCCTCTCCGAGGCGACGGCCGCGACCGCGGCCAACGGCCGCTGATGGCCCAGCCGGCCTGGCAGGACCCCGTTCTGCTCCCTCTCGACACCGCCCCCGTTCCCGCGTACGGCAGCGGATCGCTTGCCGATCTGCTGCCGACGCTCGTCGCCGGACAGGGTGTGCCCGGCTTCACGGCGGCGATCCCGGAGCTCACCCCCGCGGACCGGAACTGCGTCTTCCTGATCGACGGACTCGGCTGGGAGCAGATCAAGGCCCATCCGGACGAGGCGCCGTATCTGCACTCCCTGCTCCCCACCTCTCGCGGGGGCACGGGCCGTCCCCTCACGGCGGGCTTCCCGGCCACCACCGCGACCTCGCTCGCCTCGGTCGGTACGGGGATGCCGCCCGGCGCACACGGTCTTCCCGGCTACACCGCCCGCAATCCGGAGACCGGCGAGCTGATGAACCAGCTCCGCTGGAAGCCCTGGACCTCGCCGGCGGTCTGGCAGCCGTACCCCACCGTCTTCCGGCTCGCCGACGAGGCCGGTGTGGCGACCGCGCAGGTCTCCGCCCCGACTTTCCAGCACACCCCGCTCACCGAGGTCGCGCTGAGCGGCGGCACGTTCCACGGCAGGCTCTCCGGCGAGGAGCGGATGGACCTGGCCGCGGACCGGCTCGCCGCCGGTGACCGGTCGCTCGTCTACACGTACTACAGCGAGGTCGACGGCAAGGGGCATCGGTTCGGCGTCGACTCCGACGCCTGGCGCGGCCAGCTGATGTACGTCGACGGTCTCGTGCAGCGCCTCGCCGAGCAGCTCCCGCCCCGCTCGGCGCTGTACATCACCGCCGACCACGGCATGATCGACATCCCGTTCGACGAACAGTCCCGGATCGACTTCGACGAGGACTGGGAGCTGCGCGCGGGCGTCGCCCTGCTCGGCGGCGAGGGCCGGGCCCGCCATGTGTACGCCGTCCCCGGCGCCGAGGCCGATGTGCTGACTGTCTGGCAGGAAGTGCTCGGCGAGCAGTTCTGGGTGGCGAGCAGGGACGAGGCGATCGCGGCCGGCTGGTTCGGTCCGAAGGTAGACGAGCGGGTGTACGGCAGGATCGGCGACGTGGTGGCGGCCGCGCGCGACGACGTGGTGGTCACCGCGTCCGTCCAGGAGCCGCACGAATCGGCGATGGTGGGCATGCACGGCTCGATGACCCCCGTCGAGCAACTCGTCCCGCTCCTCGAAGTACGCTCGTAACCCGTTTTTCTCCCTTTCCTGCCCTCGCTGAACCGAAAGGTGTTCACCCCCTCATGCCCGAGCTTGTGTTCTTCTCCGGAACGATGGACTGCGGAAAGAGCACGCTGGCGCTGCAGATCGGCCACAACCGGTCGGCCAGAGGCCTGCAAGGCGTGATCTTCACTCGGGACGACCGCGCGGGCGAGGGGAAGCTCTCCTCGCGACTCGGCCTGGTGACGGAGGCGGTCGAGGCTGCCCGGGGCATGGATCTGTACGGCCACCTGGTGGGTCAGATGTCGAAGGGCGACAAGGTCGACTACGTCATCGTGGACGAGGCGCAGTTCCTCGCTCCCGAGCAGATCGACCAGCTGGCGAGGGTCGTGGACGAACTGGGCCTGGACGTGTTCGCCTTCGGCATCACCACGGATTTCCGCACCAAACTCTTCCCGGGCTCACAGCGGCTGATCGAGCTGGCGGACAGGATAGAGACGCTCCAGGTCGAGGCCATGTGCTGGTGCGGCGCCCGCGCCACCCACAACGCCCGCACGGTGGGAGGCGAGATGGTCGTCGAGGGTGAGCAGGTCGTCGTCGGCGACGTCGACCGACCGGCCGAGGAGATCGGCTACGAGGTCCTCTGCCGGCGCCACCACCGCCGCCGCATGACCAGCGCTGCAGCCCGTGCCGGTGCGCTGTCGCCCGATGTCCTGCCGGTCATTCCCGTATAACTGTCTTGCTCCTCACCCGCTGCTACAACCGGTTCGCCTTGCCCACCGGAGTTGCGGAACGCCTGGCTGAACGGATACCCGGGTGTCTGCAGGCGCTTTCCGTGCCGTTCCACAACCTCGGCGTCCTCATGGCCGCGAATCGACGGCGAGGTCGTGCCGCAGGAGGAGATCGGCAAGGGCTACGAACTCACCGGGACGAGACTGTGCCCGTCACCGACGAGGAGCTCGATGAGATGCCGCTACCGACTGCAAAGGCGATCGAGCAGGAGGGGAAGGTGGGGATGTCCGGCAGGTCATTCGACGCGCGGGCGAGGCAGGCGAGGAACGGACCTTCAGTGGCCGGGCCGTGGTGAAGCCGCGTCGCGTGAGTGCGGCAGCCAGGTGTGGCTCGGACTCGGCGATCGTGACGCTCAGTCGGCTGTTCTGCCCAGGCCGGCACTTTGTCGCTCAGCGCGGGGTGCGCCGGGTCGACCTGCAGCACGAGGTCGTGTGACCCTGGGATCCTCGCTCAGATGGTGGATGGTCAAGAAAGAGCACGCTGGTGCAGATCGGCCACATCCGGTCGCTCAGGCGGCGCGGCGGACGCGGCCGCCCACGGCGTGAGGGATCACCGATCCTCCGACCGTACGATCGTGAAGGCGGCGCCCTCCGGGTCCGCGACCGTCGCCACGCGCCCGCTCGACCCGTCCCGCGGGGGCTGCAGTACGTGCCCCCCGAGGTCCACCACCCGCGCGGCTGCCTCGTCGGTGTCGACGACCTCGAAGTACGTCATCCAGTGCGGGCCCCGGTCGCGCGGCAGGGCGCGGCCGACGCCGTGCAGCGAGGCCACCGGGCGGCCGTTCAGGTGCAGGGTCTGGTAGTCGAAGTCGGCCGAGACCACCGCCTCGACGTCGTAGCCGAAGACCGCCTGGTAGAACTTGGCGACCGTCGAGGTCTCGCGGGTCACCAGCTCGTTCCAGACCGGGGTGCCGGGGACCCGCGCCAGCGCCGTACCGAGGTGCGCGGCGGCCTGCCAGATCCCGAAGACCGCACCGCTCGGGTCGGAGGCGATGGCGAGCCGTCCGGCCTCGCCGGCGTCCAGCGGTCCCACGGCGACGGTGCCGCCGCAGGACCGGATCGTCTCCGCCGTGACGTCGGCGTCGTCGGTGGCCAGGTAGGTCGTCCAGGCGACCGGCAGGTGCCGTTCCGGCGGCAGCTGCCCGATGCCCGCGACCTCCTTCCCGTCGATCAGTGCCCGCACGTACGGGCCCAGCTGCTGCGGGCCGGGCCCGAACTCCCAGCCGAACAGCTCGGCGTAGAACTTCTGGGTCGTGGACAGGCCGTGCACGATCAGACTCACCCAGCAAGGTGTTCCGGGTGTGCGCCGAACGGCAGCCTCGGTCATCGTCACTCTCTCCTCGGACCATCGTGGTGGCCGTACGGGGGGAACGGGGCCGACGCGCCGACCGGCGGTGCGGGATGTGTACGCCCCGTGCAGATGCTTGCACCACCCGGCGCGCGATGCGCCCCGGCCGCGCCGCATGTTCCCGGATCTCGACAGAGCGAGTCCGTTTTGATGCGGTACATCCGTTTCAATGTTGTTACGGGTGAGCAGGCTGTTGCGCGAGGATGGCACCCATGAAGCCCATCATCTCCGCATTCGAATGTGCGAGCGAGTCGGCGGGGCCACGTCCGCCGGTGCTCCTGGACGTGCGTTGGCAGCTCGGTGGACCGCACGGCCGTCCCGACTACGAGGCCGGGCACATCCCCGGTGCGGTCTTCGTCGATCTGGACGCGGAACTCGCCGGTCCACCAGGCAGCGGCGGCCGTCATCCGCTGCCCGACCCCGAGGAATTCGGCGCCGCGATGCGCCGCGCCGGGGTCTCCCGCGACACTCCGGTCGTGGTGTACGACGGCGGTCAGGGCTGGGCCGCGGCGCGCGCCTGGTGGCTGCTGCGCTGGACGGGCCACCCGGACGTCCGCGTGCTGGACGGCGGTCTCGCCGCCTGGGACGGCGAGCTCTCCACCGAGTCGCTCACCCCGGCCGAGGGCGACTTCAGGCCCGAACCGGGTGCGCTGCCTCTGCTGGACGCGGAAGGCGCGGCGGCCCTGGCTCGCTCCGGACTGCTGCTCGACGCGCGGGCCGCGGAGCGCTACCGCGGCGACGTGGAGCCGATCGACCGGGTCGGCGGCCACATCCCCGGAGCGGTCTCGGCCCCGACGTCCGAGAACACGAGTGGTGACGGGCGGTTCCTGCCCGCGGAGGCGCTGGCCGCCCGTTTCAAGGAGCTCGGCACGGACGGGGCGCCGGAAGTCGGCGTCTACTGCGGCTCCGGGGTCTCCGGCGCGCACGAGGTGCTGGCCCTGGCCGTCGCGGGAATCCCCGCCGCGCTGTACGCGGGCTCCTGGTCCGAGTGGTCCGCCGACGAGTCCCGCCCGGTGGCCACGGGCCCCGACCCGCAGTAGCGGCGCCATCCGGAACTGCGGCGATCGGTTCCGGAGGCAGACCGCACGAGGGCCCGTACGCAGCGGCGTACGGGCCCTCGTCATGCCACGGTCATCCGGGTCAGTCCTGCTTCTTGCGGCGGGTGCCGAAGACGATCTCGTCCCAGCTCGGCACCGCGGCCCGGCGGCCCGGACGGACACCGTCCGCCTCCGCCTGGCGGTCCGTCGTCCCGGTCAACCGGTCGCGGTGACCGGCCACCGCGCGCGGCATCAGCACATCCGCATAAGCGGAACCGGCGCCCGCGGAGGCTGCCGCAGCCGGCGGCTCGTCGGCCTCCGGCTCCTGCGCGGCGGGCGCGGTCGTCGGCGGCTCGGGCCGCTCCGGCACCACCATGTCGCCACGGAAGCTCGGCACGGCCTCCAGCAGGCTGGTCAGCGAGTCACGCTCACCGGCCGAGACTCCGACGATGTGCTCCTCCGGCTCGGGCGGAGGCGGCGGAGCGGGCCGTTCCATCTGGCGGTCGAGCGCACGGTCCAGCGGCCGGTCGCGCGGCAGTCGGGCGATCCGGGGCACGAACGGGAAGCTCGGCTCGGGCGCGGCGACATCGTCGGTCTCGCCGATCAGGGAACGCGCCTCGTCGTCCACGGCCTGGACCAGCCGTCGCGGCGCGTCGTACGTCCAGCTCGCCGAGTGCGGCTCGCCCGCGACCCGGTACACCAGCAGGACCTCCCAGGTGCCGTCGTCACGACGCCAGGAGTCCCACTGGACGGTTTCCTTGTCGGCGCCGCGCAGCAGGAGACGCTCCTGCACCGCCTCGCCGAGCTGGGGGCCGGTGTTCTCGCCGGGACGGCGCACGGGAGTCTTCCGGGCCCGCTCGGCCATGAAGGCGCGCTCCGCGAGGACGGGGCCCTCGAAGCGACGGACACGGTCGACCGGAATCCCGGCGAACTGAGCGACCTCCTCCGCGGAGGCACCGGCTCGTATCCGGGCCTGGATGTCGCGGGGGCGGAGATGGCTCTCCACCTCGATCTCGATCTGGCCGAGCCGCGCGCGGTCGTTGCGCACAGCGGCGCGCAGCCGCTCGTCGATCGGAAGCGTGTACTCCGTGCTGTCCGCAGCCTTGAGCACCAGTCGTGTGCCGTCGTTGGAGACGGCCACGACACGCAGTTCGGGCATGGGGACCTCCCGGGTGGTGCCTGCCGACGTCACGTGCGTCGCTGCTTCCGCTAGTCGAGTGTGGCCTGCCCGGGTGCAGCCTGCCACAACATTGCCGTGTTGCCCGGCGTGTCGGGCGTGAGCCCTGGATCGCCGATATGACACGGTGACCTTTGCGCCACGCTGAGTGACCAAATGTCACCCGGTGTAGCTGGCCTCCGTGCGATGCCGTGGCGCCGCCGGATCGAGTGCCTCCTTCGGCCCCGTCCCGAAGGTCCCGGACCCCACGTGGGAGTCCGGCCTCAGGGCTCGCCACAGTACTCCATTCGGGCCACGTGGGTGGACCGGCGCGCCGCCGAAGTTCTCGGCGGATGCGGGAGCCCACCTACCCGACTGGCCACGAAATGCCCATGATGCGTGTCCTGCTTCACAGAATCACCTGAAGTGGAACTATTCACTTCGCCCAATTGTCCCTTCCTGTTGCATGGTGGGAGAGATGTCAATCAAGGGCTGGAAATGGTGCAGAAGCCGGAAAGTGACACGGAACCCAGAGAAAGGCGTATCGATCTGAGCCTGCCGCAGGTTGCCGGCAGTGCGGTGGCAGCGGTCGCGGCGGCAGTGGCGGCCTCGCAACTGGGTGTGTACGGAACGATTCTCGGCGCCGGAGTGATGAGCATCGTCGCCACCTGCGGCGGCTCGGTCTTCCAGCACTTCTTCCGTCGCACGGGCGAGCAGATCCGTGAGGTCACGGTCCAGGCGAAGTTCACGGGCCGGGAGACCCGCGGGACGCGTGAGATGCGGGACGCGTACGGCGTGCCGGATCCGCAGGAGGTACGCGCGGCACGCGACGTGGCGGAGCGCGAGGCATGGGCTGCTCACCGGTCGCGCGACGGATCCGCGGACGCAACGGCGGTGCTGCGCACGGTGGCGGCCGACCCGGACCGTACGCAGCTGCTGAAGCCGCTCGCCGATCACGAGACCCAGCTGCTGAAGCCCCTCGGCACGGACACGACTCAGCTGCTCACGTCTCTCGACGCGGGCAGGGCCCGGCTGTTCGAGCCACGCGCCGGGGACGGGGCCGTGCGGCCGGCGCCGCACGGCGCGGCCCCGGACGAGGAGTTCTCCGCGTCGACCACCCACGGCACCCGCATCCGCGGCTGGAAGCGGTCGGCCGTCGGGGCCGCTGCGGTCTTCGCCGTGTCGATGGCCGGGATCACCACGTACGAGCTCGTCTCCGGCGGCGATCTGAGCGGTGGTCAGGGAACGACCGTGGGATCCGTCGTACGCGGCGGGGAGCGGGGATCGGGGCCCGCCGACCCGGCACCGTCCGTCAGCGCCGACCCGGGTCAGGGGCGGACGCCGGGTCAGGAGAGCGGCGGGACGCCGAGCGCGGACTCGCAGGGCGGGCAGAGCCCGAGTCCCGGCACCGGCCAGGGCGACCGGTCCACAGCCGGGCCGACGCCCACGCCCACACCGTCGGACTCGGGCGGCGGTCCCACGACCCCGGCTCCCACGCCCACTCCGGCGGCGTCCGGCGACTCCAGCAGCGTCGCCCCGGACCCCACCGGTGCGGGCATCGCCCCGGGGCAGGAGGCACCGGCCACGACCGGCACGGGCACCGGCCGGTGACCGGCCGCCGCGGCGGTCAGTCGCCCAGGATCCGGCGCAGATAGTCGTTGGCGAAGAGCCGGTCCGGATCCAGCCGGTCGCGCACGGCGGTGAACTCGCCGAACCGCGGGTACACCCCGGCCAGGTACTCCGCATCGCGAGTGTTGACCTTGCCCCAGTGCGGGCGGCCGCCGTGCGCGGTCATGATCCGTTCGACCGCGGTGAAGTACGCCTGGTAGGGCGTGCCCTTGTACAGATGGACGGCGATGTACGCGCTCTTCCGGCCCGAGGCCGTGGAGAGCGCGATGTCGTCCGCGGGGGCCGTGCGGACCTCCACCGGGAAGCTGATCCGCAACGGTGAGCGGTCGACCATCGCCCTGACCTCGCGCAGCGCCTCCGTCGCGGCCTCGCGCGGCAGGGCGTACTCCATCTCCACGAAGCGGACCCGGCGCGGGCTGGTGAAGACCTTGTACGGGATGTCGGTGTACGTACGGGCCGACAGGGCACGGCTGGAGAGCTTGGCGATCGACGGGATGGTGGCGGGAACCGCCCGGCCGAGCGAACAGGCCACCTGGAAGATCCCGTTGGAGAGAAGCTCGTCCTCGATCCAGCCGCTCACCTTTCCGGGCGGAGCGGCGGGGCCCGCGCTGCGGTTGTTGCGCTTGGTGTTGCAGTTGCCGGTGTGCGGGAACCAGTAGAACTCGAAGTGCTCGTTCTCGGCGACCAGTTCGTCGAAGTCGGCCGTGACCTTGTCGAAGGTCATCGGCTCCTCGCGGGCCGTCAGCAGGAAGACCGGCTCCACGGCGAACGTGATCGCCGTGATGACACCGAGTGCGCCGAGCCCGATCCGGGCGACGGCGAAGATGTCGGCGTTCTCCTTCTCGGAGCAGGTCAGCACCGTGCCGTCCGCAGTGACCAGTTCGAGGGCGCGGATCTGGGCGGATATGGATGCCGAGTCGCGGCCGGTGCCGTGGGTGCCGGTCGAGGTGGCCCCGGCGACGGTCTGCTCCATGATGTCGCCCATGTTGGTGAGCGACAGGCCCTCCCGGGCGAGCGCGACGTTGAGCCGCTTCAGTGGGGTGCCGGCCTCGACGGTCACCGTCATCGCCGTGCGGTCGATCTCGCGGATGCCGGTGAGCAGATCGGGGCGGATCAACAGGCCGTCGGTGGCGGCGGTCGCGGTGAAGGAGTGGCCGGTGCCGGCCGGCTTCACCTTCAGGCCGTCCTCGGACGCCCGGCGCAGCGCCTCGGCGAGCTCGTCCACGGAGGCGGGGGAGACGGCCCGTGCCGGACGCGCGGTTACATTTCCCGCCCAGTTACGCCACGCGCTCGTCGTCGTCCGTGCGTAGGTGTCGCTCATCTTCCCCGCGCCTTCCCGTAGGAACCGGCTTGGCAAGCCGGCGATACCCCAGGAACGCCACCGCGGCCGCGAGCGCTCCCGCCACGGTGGGCACCGCGTACCCCGCCTTCGCCCCGGACGCGTCGACGACCCAGCCGGCGGCCGAGGAGCCGAGCGCCACGCCGACCGCGAGCCCGGTACTGGTCCAGGTCATGCCCTCGGTCAGCTTGGTGCGCGGTACGTGCTGCTCGACGAGGGCCATGGTGGTGACCATCGTCGGTGCGATGGCGAGGCCCGCGACAAAGAGCGCCACGGCCAGGAACGGCAGGCTCCCGGCCAGTTGGAGGGGGATCATACTCACGGCCATGGCGCACACCCCCATCAGCCACCTGGTGGACGCCCTCCCCTTGGGACGGAGCAGTCCGAAGACGGCTCCGGCGAGGCAGGACCCCAGCGCGTACACGGCCAGCACCAGGCTCGCCGCGGCCTTGTGCCCCTGGTCCTCGGCGAAGGCCACCGTCACCACATCGACCGCACCGAAGATCGCGCCGGTCGCCACGAAGGTGCCCACGAGCACCTGGAGACCGGGGGAGCGCAGCGCCGAGCCGCCGGTGTGCTGCTCGCGCGGATGCGGGACCGGCTCGGTGGCGCGCTGGGCGGTCAGCCAGACGACACCGACCAGCAGGAACCCGGCGGCCAGCAGGGGACCCGCCTCCGGGAACCAGGCAGTGGACAGACCGATCGAGATGATCGGCCCGAAGATGAAGCACACCTCGTCGACGATCGACTCCCATGAGTACGCCGTGTGCAACTGCTGCGGCGAGCCCCGGTAGATCTCCGCCCAGCGGGCCCGGATCATCGACCCCACACTGGGCACGCAGCCGGCACCGGCGGCGAACACGAAGAGCGTCCAGTCCGGCAGCCGCTGCTGCGCGCAGATCAGCAGCCCGGCCACCGCCGCCAGCGCGACGAGGGTGACGGGGCGCAGGATGCGGCGCTGCCCGTGCCGGTCGACCAGCCGGGAGACCTGCGGTCCCAGCACCGCCGCCGACATCGCCAGCGTCGCGGAGAGCGCGCCCGCGAGACCGTAACGGCCGGTGATCTGGGACACCATGGTCACCACACCGATGCCCATCATGGACAGGGGCATCCGGCCGAGGAATCCGGCCGCCGAGAACCCCTTGGTGCCGGGGGCGGTGAAGATCGCGCGGTAGGGACTGGGCAAGGAGGGCTCCGGTACAGCGAGGTCGCACGGGGTGTCAGGGATGTGTGTCATGCGTGAAGGTGGCCGACACAGCTTACGGGCGGCGCACGACGACCGGCACCGGGGCGGATGCCGGGTCATGGGCACGCCGGTGGATGTCGGTTGGAGCGCTGTCGCAGGCGGGTGGCAGGATCGTTCCCATGTCCGATCTGCGCGCTCCCGCTCCCTACGACGCCCTGTTGCTGCTCTCCTTCGGTGGACCCGAGGGCCCGGACGACGTGGTCCCGTTCCTGGCGAACGTGACCCGCGGCCGCGGCATCCCCGAGGAGCGACTGAAGGAGGTCGGGAAGCACTACTTCCTGTTCGGCGGCGTCAGCCCGATCAACGCCCAGAACAGGGCCCTGCTGGACGCCCTGCGCAAGGACTTCGCGGACCACGGACTCGATCTGCCGGTGTACTGGGGCAACCGCAACTGGGCGCCGTACCTCACCGACACCCTGCGCGAGATGGTTGCCGACGGACACCGCCGCATCGCCGTCCTCGCCACCAGCGCCTACGCCTCGTACTCCGGCTGCCGCCAGTACCGCGAGAATCTCGCCGAGTCGCTGGCCGTGCTCGAGGCCGAGGGGCTGCCGGTGCCACGCGTGGACAAGCTCCGGCACTACTTCAACCACCCGGGCTTCGTCCGGCCCATGGTGGACGGCGTCCTCGCGTCCCTGGCCGAGCTTCCCGAAGGCGCCAGGGTCGGGGCGCACCTCGCCTTCACCACACACTCCATCCCCGTCTCCGCCGCCGACACCTCCGGCCCCGAGGAGGCGCACGGCGACGGCGGCGCCTATGTCGCCGAGCATCTCGACGTCGCCCGGATGATCGTCGACGCGGTGCGCGAGGAGACGGGCGTCACGTATCCCTGGCAGCTCGTCTACCAGTCGCGCAGCGGCGCCCCGCACATCCCCTGGCTGGAGCCCGACATCTGCGACCACCTGGAGGCGCTCCACGGGGCGGCCGTTCCCGCTGTGGTGATGGCCCCCATCGGCTTCGTCTCGGACCACATGGAGGTCCTGTACGACCTCGACACCGAGGCCACCGCGAAGGCCGCCGAGCTCGGTCTGCCGGTGCGGCGGTCCGCGACGGTCGGTGCGGATCCTCGGTTCGCCGCGGCCGTGCGCGAGCTGGTCCTGGAGCGCGCCGCTACCGAGCGGGGACGCACGGTGGAGCGGTGCGCGCTCGGGGCGCTCGGCCCGAGCCACGATCTCTGCCCCGTCGGCTGCTGCCCGGCCCGTGCCCTCAAGCCCGCCGTGGCGGGCGCCGACAGTCCCTACGCCTAGGAGCGTTGTACCTCTGTGACCCCTGTGACCCCCGTGCCCTCTGTCGCCGACCCCGTCCTGTCCGAACTGCTCGGCCTCGCCCTGGAGGCCGCCCGGCGCGCCGGTGCGCTGCTCCGCGACGGCCGCCCCGCCGATCTCGGGGTGGCCGCGACCAAGTCCAGCCCCATCGACGTCGTCACCGAGATGGACATCGCCGCCGAGAAGCTGATCACCGGCTTCCTCGCCGAGCGCCGCCCCCAGGACGGCTTCCTCGGCGAGGAGGGTGCCAGCTCCGCGGGCAGCAGCGGCATCCGCTGGGTCATCGATCCGCTCGACGGCACGGTGAACTACCTCTACGGGCTGCCGACCTGGGCCGTCTCCATCGCAGCGGAACGGGACGGCGAGCGTGTCGTGGGGGTGGTGGAGGCCCCGATGCGCTGTGAGACGTACCACGCGGTCCTCGGCGGCGGTGCGTACGCAAAGGGCGGTGCGTACGGCGACGGCGCCGCGCTGCGCACCCGGCCCGCACCGCCGCTCGACCAGGCGCTGGTCTCGACCGGCTTCAACTACGTCACCGCCGTCCGTACGCACCAGGCGGACGTCGCCCAGCAGCTGATTCCGAAGCTCCGCGACATCCGGCGCAGCGGCTCCGCCGCCGTCGATCTCTGCGATGTCGCCGCGGGCCGGCTGGACGGCTACTACGAGCGCGGGCTCCACCCCTGGGACCTCGCCGCAGGTGACCTGATCGCCCGGGAGGCCGGCGCCCGTACCGGCGGGCGGCCCGGACTGCCCGCCGACGGCGACCTGACGGTCGCCGCGTCACCGGGTGTCTTCGAGCCTCTGCAGGCCCTCCTGGAGGACCTGGGCGCCTGGCACGACTGACGCACCCGCCCGCAAACCGCCTGGTGTGCGCCGTGGCGGGCGTTCACGGACAGCACAGGGCCCCCGGCGTCATGGAGACGCCGGGGGCCCTCTGCCGACTGCTCAGACGGCCGTGACGCCGACTTCGACACCGTGCTCGGCGGCGAGGCGGTGCAGGTCGTCCAGCTCTCCCTGCTCGACATCCGCGAGGAAGTCGTCGCCCGTCTCGCGGGCCCTGGTGAGGTCGGACTCGGTGGTCTTGATTCTCTGCAGCAGACCTGCGGTGAAAGCGTCCATGGTGCGCCCCCTCATCGTGGGTCGGTGGCACGGGGGTGTGCCCGGGTTTCCCTCCGCCAGGGGCGGTAGGGCGGGTGATCACGCACTCTCCGGGGACGGAGCGGCCGTGGCGCGCCACATGCATGGCGTGATCGCGGGTGTGAATTCGTCCTCCCCAGGCCCTGGCTCAGAGAAACCTCAACTGGCCCGGAAATCCGGTGAATTCCCGGAAGCCGCAGGTCGCACCGCGCCGCCTTACCGCCGGTTTATACGCGTTGCGGGCAGGATGGTGCCGCACAGACAGTGCTTCTGAGCCGGTCCGATCACGGTCCGTGGGCTCATTCTGACGTTCTGAAGTTTCTAAGGAAGGAAAGCGCCGTGCGTGTACTCGTCGTGGAGGACGAGCAGCTGCTCGCCGATGCGGTGGCCACCGGACTGCGCCGGGAGGCCATGGCGGTCGACGTCGTGTACGACGGTGCGGCGGCCCTGGAGCGCATCGAGGTCAACGACTACGACGTCGTGGTGCTGGACCGGGACCTCCCCCTGGTGCACGGCGACGACGTCTGCCGCCGGATCGTCGAGCTGGGCATGCCGACCCGGGTGCTCATGCTCACCGCCTCCGGGGACGTCAGCGACCGGGTGGAGGGCCTGGAGCTCGGCGCCGACGACTACCTGCCCAAGCCGTTCGCCTTCAGCGAGCTGACCGCGCGGGTACGGGCCCTGGGGCGCCGCACGACGGTCGCGCTGCCGCCCGTCCTGGAGCGCGCCGGCATCAAGCTGGACCCCAACCGCCGCGAGGTCTTCCGCGACGCGCAGGAGATCCAGCTCGCGCCGAAGGAGTTCGCGGTGCTGGAGGTTCTGATGCGCAGCGAGGGCGCGGTCGTCTCGGCGGAGCAGCTGCTGGAGAAGGCCTGGGACGAGAACACCGACCCGTTCACCAATGTGGTCCGGGTGACGGTCATGACCCTGCGCCGCAAACTCGGGGAGCCACCGGTCATCGTCACCGTGCCCGGCTCCGGTTATCGGATCTGAGGCCCGGTGTCCGCCGTTCCGGCGCCCCCGACAGCGCCCCCGAAACCCACTTGGGACCCCAAACAGCTGGAGCCCCCGTACCCCTGGCTGCGCCCGACCATCCGGATACGGCTCACGCTTCTGTACGGCGGGATGTTCCTGATCGCCGGCATCCTGCTGCTCTCGATCATCTACATGCTGGCCGCACAGGCCCTGCACGTGGGCAGTGAGCTTCCGTTCAAGGTCGTCAGCGGCCAGGTCTCCAGCGATCTGTGCAACCTCTCGGGAGAGGGGTCGTCACCGGCTGCCGTCAACGCGGCCATGAACACGTGTGTCAACCATCAGCGCCAGCAGGCGCTCGACACGCTCCTGAACCGTTCGCTGCTGGCCCTTGTCGGTCTGAGCGTCATCGCCTTCGCCTTCGGCTATGCCATGGCGGGCCGGGTGCTCTCGCCGCTGGGCCGCATCACCCGCACCGCCCGCCGGGTGGCCGGGACGGACCTGTCCCGGCGGATCGAGCTGGACGGTCCCGACGACGAGCTCAAGGAGCTCGCCGACACCTTCGACGACATGCTCGACCGGCTGGAGCGGGCCTTCACCGCGCAGCAGCGGTTCGTCGGGAACGCCTCGCACGAGTTGCGTACCCCGCTCGCGATCAACCGCACGCTGCTGGAGGTCCATCTCTCCGACCCGGAGGCTCCGCCGGAGCTCCAGCAGCTCGGCAAGACCCTGCTGGCGACCAACGAGCGCAGCGAGCAGCTCGTCGAGGGGCTGCTGCTGCTCGCCCGCAGCGACAACCAGATCATCGAGCGCAAGCCGGTCGACCTCGCGGAGGTCGCCACGCGCGCGCTCGACCAGACCCGGGCAGAGGCCGAGCAGAAGGGCGTGGAGATCCGTGAGGAGATCGTGCCCGCCGTCGTCCAGGGCAACGGTGTCCTGCTGGAGCGGATCGCGCTGAACCTCGTACAGAACGCCGTGCGCTACAACGTCCGGGAGGAGGGCTGGGTGGAGGTCACCACCGAGCTGCAGCCCGGCCAGGCGTTGCTGGTGGTCTCGAACACCGGTCCCGTGGTGCCGGCGTACGAGATCGACAACCTCTTCGAGCCCTTCAGACGGCTCCGTACGGAGCGAACGGGCAGCGACAAGGGGGTCGGGCTCGGCCTGTCGATCGCGCGGTCCGTGGCGCGTGCTCACGGCGGCCGTATCATCGCGGAACCCCGTGAGGGTGGTGGTCTCGTGATGCGCGTCACCCTGCCGGTCTGAGAGGCTGAGTCGAGCGACACGCACAGGGATTACTTCGTTCGCTTTGAGCGGAATTTTCGGGACCCGTGCCCGCAGGATCCGTGTGTGATCGATCACAGGAGCGAATTTCGGGCGTTCCACGCTCCGTGACCAGGCCTCCTACCCAAAATCCGGCAAAAGTCGGGGTTTTCGGGGGGTGATATCACGGGAAGTACACGGGGTGGCGCCCGTGAAGCGCGGCATTCGGACCGTGTACGGTCCCCATCGCCACCCAAGCCGACCACTCCGGAGAGGTCCGCTCGGGTGTCGATTGAGTAACAGACCTTGATGTGAGGCAAAATCTCCGCCTCGGGTCGGGCACAAGTCCGGCCTCTCACGCGTTACGTGCGCTGAGACACCGCAGACACCCAGAGGGGGAGAGCGACACATGGCAACGGATTACGACACCCCACGCAAGACCGATGACGACGTCGACCAGGACAGCCTTGAGGAACTCAAGGCCCGTCGGAGCGACAAGACGGCGTCCGCCGTCGACGTCGACGAGTTCGACGCGGCAGAAGGACTGGAGCTCCCCGGAGCGGACCTGTCCAATGAGGAACTCGCCGTCAGGGTCCTGCCCAAGCAGGCCGACGAGTTCACCTGCATGAGCTGCTTCCTCGTGCACCACCGCAGCCAGCTGGCCCGCGAGAAGAACGGCCAGCCGATCTGCCGCGACTGCGACTAGGTCCGGTCGGACGTGGCAGGCGACACACCGTTCCGGAAGCGGCGCTTGCGACGCAAACCGTCGGAGGCGAATCAGGGCGGTACAGGCCCGGCAGAAGGCGTAGCAGCCTTTGCCGAGCGGTCCGCCCTGCCACCCTCCGCGGGTGTATCTGACGACGAGCGAGGCCGTTCGGCCTCGCTCGAAGCAGTGGAAGCCGCAATCGCTGCGGAGACAGGACGGGCAGTATCAGCAGCCGGTGCGGCCGATGGGGCCGAGCAGACCGGCAGGACGGAGCCCGTGACCGGGGCAGGCCGTCTGCAATCAGTCAAGCGGGGCGTACACAAGGGCGGGGAGAGCGCCAGGACAGCGATCGGTCATATCGCCGACCGGATCGTCGAGGCCGCTCCCCGCGTCCCTGTACGCGACCTCGCCACCCTGCGCAGGCAGTTCCCGGGCCTCGGCCCCGAGGAACTCGCCGACAAGCTCGTCGCAGGCGCGTGCAAGGGCACGGCCACCGTCGGCGCCGGTATCGGTGCGGCGGCCATGATGCCCGTACCGCCCGCCATGTTCACCGAGCTGGCCGCGGAGATCACCGGCGTGGCCGCGATCGAGATGAAGCTCGTGGCCGAACTGCACGAGGTCTACGGCCTGCGCCCGCCGGGCGGCCTCACCCAGCGCACCACCGCGTACCTCACGTCGTGGACGGAGGAGCGCGGCATCGACGTCACCCATCCGACGACGATCGATACGGCGCTCGGCGGCCGGATGAAGCGGGAGCTGCGCCAGCAGATCGTGAAGCGGATGATGCGCAATCTGCCGAACCTGATCCCGTTCATGGTCGGCGCCGCCGTCGGCGCGATGATGAACCGGCGCGACACGAAGAAGCTTGCCGAACGGGTCAGGAAGGACCTGCGCAAGACTCAGGTCCCCTGGGACCGGCTCCCGGAGCTGCCGCCTCTGGAGCGGCCGCGGAAGCTGCACAAGGACCTCCCGAAGGAGATCGAGGACTGACGGCTGTCCTGGCGGCCCCGCAGAGGCGCGGAACGGCTATGCGGCCCGCACCGCCGTGAGTGCCGCCACCAGGGCCTGCGGCTCGCGAGTCGACAGATAGACGTACGGAGTCGGGTCCTCCGGGTCCGTGACCTCCACCCGCACCGCCGTCTGGATGTAGCTGCGCTGCAGCATGAAGGCGCGGGTGTCCGCCTTGTACGTGCGCCACGCGCGCGCCTCCTCGCCCTCCAGCGCCTCCGCCTCGCCGAGTGCCGTCACCGGGATCCGGGCGTCACCAGCGACCAGGGCGCCCGCCACCACCCGGATCCGGGCGGAGCCGTACGAGCTGACCGCGAGCGAGGCCAGCGCGGTGCCGCCGATCAGGCCGGCCAGCAGCGGCAGGGTGCCCAGCGGCAGCAGCATCAGGGCGCAGGCGACCCCCAACAGGAAGGCGAGGAACCACCATGAACGGGGTGCGGTCAGGCGTTCGTCGAAAGGCGGGGTGGAAGGCTGCATGAACCCAAGCTTGGCACGGCGCGACCCGCGGCTGCCCGCGCGGGTAAGGTCTGCGCCTGTGAGTGGAACATCTGCGGCTCTTCAGCCACCGGCCGACGCGGTGAAACCGGTTCGGCATCCCGACGCCCCGGCCCCCGGCGAGCTCCTCGGCGCGCACTACGCACACTGTTTCGGCTGCGGTGAAGGACAGCCGCACGGGCTGCACCTTCAGGCGCGGGCCGGCGAGGGTGTCAGCGTCACCGCCGAGTTCACGGTGAAGGCCGCCCACCAGGGGGCCCCGGGCCTTGCGCACGGCGGCGTCCTGGCGACGGCGCTGGACGAGACGCTGGGCTCGCTGAACTGGCTGCTGCGGGTGATCGCGGTGACCGGGCGGCTGGAGACCGACTTCGTGCGGCCCGTGCCGGTCGACACCGTGCTGCACCTGGACGCCGAGGTCACCGCCGTGCACGGCCGGAAGATCTTCTCCCGGGCGACCGGCCGGATCGGCGGCCCGGACGGGCCCGTCGCGGTCCGCGCGGAGGCCCTGTTCATCGAGGTCAAGGTGGACCACTTCATCGAGAACGGCCGCCCCGCCGAGATCCAGGCGGCAATGGCCGACCCGGACCAGGTCAGGCGCGCCCGTGCCTTCGAGGTGAACCCCTGATGCGCCGTCCCGTCGACGTACTGCTTCGCCGGGTCGATCCGGAGGTGCCGATTCCGGCGTACGGGCACCCGGGCGACGCCGGGGTCGATCTGGTGACCACCGAGGCCGCCGAGCTCGCCCCCGGCGAGCGCGCGATGCTGCCCACCGGCGTGTCGATCGCGTTGCCCGACGGGTACGCCGCGTTCGTGCATCCGCGGTCCGGCCTCGCGGCCCGCTGCGGAGTCGCCCTTGTCAATGCCCCGGGGACGGTTGATGCCGGGTACCGTGGAGAGATCAAGGTCATCGTCATCAATCTCGACCCGCGCGAGAGCGTGCGGTTCGAGAGGTTCGACCGGATTGCCCAACTGGTCGTCCAGCAGGTTGAGAAGGTGCGCTTCCACGAGGTGTCGGAACTGCCCGGCTCGGCGCGGGGCGAGGGCGGCTTCGGTTCCACCGGAGGGCATGCCACGGGTGATGTTGACGGCGTCAGGGGCGGGATCACCCAGGGCGGGAACAGCTACGCTTCGGTCGTACCCGACCGGGAAGGACAGTGACGTGTTCGGACGTCGCAAGAAGAGTGGTTCCGCCGAGGACGTGGCGGACGAAGCGCGCGAGGCCGAGCAGGTCGTCGACGAGCTCGACGACACCGACGCCGCCGAGAGCGGAGCGGGCCGGGTGAACCTCCCGCCGGCGCCGCGGCCGGACGGGCCGTGGGACATCGACGAGGTCTCCCAGCCCGGCGAGGGCCGGGTCGACCTGGGCGGCATCTTCGTGCCCGGGGTCGACGGCATGGAGCTGCGCGTCGAGGTCGCCGGCGACGCGATCGTCGCCGCCACCGTCGTGCTGCGTGACAGCGCGATCCAGCTGCAGGCCTTCGCCGCCCCCAAGAAAGAGGGCATCTGGGGCGAGGTCCGCGAGGAGATCGCTGCCGGCATCACCCAGCAGGGCGGGATCATCGACGAGGTCGAGGGCCCGCTGGGCTGGGAGCTGCGGGCACAGGTCCCCGTACAGCTTCCGGACGGGACGAACGGCGTCCAGCTGGTGCGCTTCGTCGGCGTCGACGGGCCGCGCTGGTTCCTGCGCGGAGTGATCTCCGGCCAGGGCGCCGTGCAGCCGCAGGCCGCCGGGCTGCTGGAGACGATCTTCCGGGACACTGTGGTCGTCCGTGGCGAGGGCCCGATGGCCCCGCGCGACCCGATCGTCCTCAAGCTCCCCAACGACGCACAGATGGTGCCCGAGGGCGTGCAGCAGGAGGACCAGGAGAGCTCGAAGTTCTCCGGTGGCATGGGCCAGCTCCAGCGCGGGCCCGAGATCACCGAGGTGCGCTGAACCGCCCCCCGGGGCGCGTGACAGCTTCGGCCGGTGGGCCGTACTTCCCTTCGAGGGAGGTGCGGCCCACCGGCTTTTGCATGCCCGAGGAGCGCGCCTGCGGAGCGCGCGACGGAGTGCGCGACGGAGCACGCTCACCGGCGCGTGTATGGGGCGCGTATGCGGCACGTATGAGCGCCGTCAAGGGCGCGACCTTCCCCGTAAGGAAGCCATCAACGCAGGCCACGGGGGCTTCGGACGGGGGTTTGCTCAAGAGGTCCGAGAATCCGAACCTCATCTAGGAGCACACGGTGGCCGATCTGGCCTTCGTCGTCACCACGATCGCGGTCTTCGCGCTGGTGGCTCTTGTCGCCAAGGGGGTGGCGAAGCTGTGACTGCCGAGAACATCGTCGGTCTGATCGTGGCCGTCGCCCTGCTGGGCTATCTCGTCCTCGCCCTTCTGTACCCGGAGAGGTTCTGAGCCCGATATGAGCCCCGTCCTCGCTGGTGTGCTCCAGCTGCTCGCGCTCGTCGTGGCGCTGGGTCTGGCGTACCGTCCGCTCGGCGACTACATGGCCGGCGTCTACTCCTCGAAGAAACACCTCCGGGTCGAGAAGTGGATTTACAGGGCCATCGGCGCCAACCCCGACACGGAGATGCGCTGGCCCGCCTATCTCCGCGGCGTCCTCGCGTTCTCCGCGGTGAGCGTCCTCTTCCTGTACCTGCTGCAGCGGTTCCAGGGCAGCCTGCCCGGCTCGCTCGGCTTCTCCTCGATCGACCCCGATCAGGCGTTCAACACGGCGGCCTCCTTCGTGGCGAACACCAACTGGCAGTCGTACTACGGCGAGCAGGCCATGGGCCATGTCGTCCAGACCGGCGGCCTCGCGGTGCAGAACTTCGTCTCGGCCTCCGTCGGCATCGCCGTCGCGGTGGCGCTCGTACGGGGCTTCGCCCGCTCCCGCACCGGTGAGCTCGGCAACTTCTGGTCCGACCTGGTGCGCGGCACGATACGGATCCTGCTGCCGATCGCCGTGATCGCCGCGCTCGTGCTCGTGGCGTGCGGGGCCATCCAGAACTTCTCCGGCATCCACGGGGTCGGCCAGTTCATGGGCGGCTCGCAGCAGTGGAACGGCGGTGCGGTCGCCTCGCAGGAGGCCATCAAGGAGCTGGGCACCAACGGCGGCGGTTACTTCAACGCCAATTCGGCGCACCCCTTCGAGAACCCCAACGGGCTCTCGAACCTCCTTGAGATCTTCCTGATCCTGGTCATCCCGTTCTCGCTGACCCGCACCTTCGGGCGGATGGTCGGCTCGCTGAAGCAGGGCTACGCGATTCTCGCGGCGATGGGCATCATCTGGCTCGGCTTCACGGCGCTGATGATGTGGACCGAGTTTGCCCACCACGGACCCGCGTTCGACATCGCGGGCGGGGCGATGGAGGGCAAGGAGACCCGCTTCGGGGTCGGCGGATCGTCGATCTTCGCCGTGGCCACCACGCTGACCTCGACCGGAGCGGTGAATTCCTTCCACTCCTCGTTCACCGGCCTCGGCGGAGGCATCGCCATGCTGGG
The DNA here is from genome assembly GCF_026339735.1 of Streptomyces sp. NBC_01669. Taxonomy (GTDB): domain Bacteria; phylum Actinomycetota; class Actinomycetes; order Streptomycetales; family Streptomycetaceae; genus Streptomyces; species Streptomyces yanii. The sequence continues at coordinate 2,588,724 of NZ_JAPEQG010000001.1, read as the reverse complement.
CATGCAACTCGGCGAGATCGCCCCCGGTGGTACCGGCTCCGGCCTCTACGGCATGCTGATCATGGCGATCATCGCGGTGTTCATCGCGGGCCTGATGGTCGGCCGCACCCCCGAGTACCTCGGCAAGAAGATCGGCACCCGCGAGATCAAGCTCGCGGCCTGCTACATCCTCATCACCCCGGCACTGGTGCTCTGCTTCACCGCGGCGGCGATGGCCCTGCCCACCCCGGTCCATTCGATGACCAACTCCGGTGCGCACGGCTTCTCCGAGATCCTGTACGCCTACACCTCCGGCGCCAACAACAACGGTTCGGCATTCGCCGGGCTCAACGCGGACACCCAGTGGTTCAACACCACGATCGGGCTCGCGATGCTGCTGGGCCGGTTCCTGCCCATGGTCTTCGTCCTGGCTCTGGCCGGCTCGCTCGCCGAGCAGCGGCCCGTACCGGCGACCGTCGGCACACTCGGCACCCACAAGCCGCTCTTCAGTGGACTGCTGGTCGGCACGATCATGATCGTCGCCGGGCTGACCTACTTCCCGGCCCTCGCGTTGGGGCCGCTGGCCGAGGGGCTGGCGTCATGACCACCACACGTACGCAACACGACGAATCGATGCATGAGGACGCGATGTCCACTGTCACCAAGGACCTGGCACCGCACCAGGACGCGGCCACCGGTCACCGGACCGAAGGACGCGTCGGCGCGGGGCTGTTCGACCCCAAGCAGCTGCTCAAGTCCTTCCCCGACGCGGTCCGCAAGCTCGATCCGCGGGTGATGGTCAAGTCGCCGGTGATGTTCGTGGTCCTGGCCGGTTCGGTGCTCACCACCGTCCTTGCCGCCCTGGACCCGACCGACTGGTTCGGCTGGGCGATCGCCGCGTGGCTCTGGCTCACCACGATCTTCGCCAACCTGGCGGAGGCGGTCGCCGAGGGCCGCGGCAAGGCGCAGGCCGACACGCTGCGCAAGGCCAAGACCGACACGGTCGCGCGCCGGCTCGTCGGGAAGAACGAGGATCGCGTACCCGGCACCGATCTGCGCATCGGTGACCTGGTGGTCTGCGAGGCCGGTGACATCGTCCCCGGCGACGGTGACGTCGTCGAGGGCGTCGCCAGCGTCGACGAGTCCGCCATCACAGGGGAGTCCGCACCGGTCATCCGGGAGTCGGGCGGCGACCGCTCGGCCGTCACCGGTGGTACGAAGGTGCTCTCCGACCGCATCGTCATCAAGATCACCACCAAGCCCGGTGAGACCTTCATCGACCGGATGATCAACCTGGTCGAGGGCGCCGCCCGGCAGAAGACGCCCAACGAGATCGCGCTCAACATCCTGCTCGCGTCCCTCACCATCGTCTTCCTGCTGGCCGTCGTCACCCTGCAGCCGTTCGCGATCTACGCCGGACAGCGGCAGTCGATGATCGTGCTGACCGCCCTGCTGGTCTGCCTCATCCCGACCACCATCGGCGCGCTGCTCTCCGCGATCGGCATCGCCGGCATGGACCGCCTCGTCCAGCGCAATGTCCTCGCCATGTCCGGACGCGCCGTCGAGGCCGCCGGCGACGTGTCGACCCTGCTCCTCGACAAGACCGGAACCATCACGCTCGGCAACCGGCAGGCAGCCGAGTTCGTCCCGGTCACGGGCGTGACGGAGGCCGAACTGGCGGACGCCGCCCAGCTCTCCTCCCTGGCCGACGAGACGCCCGAGGGCCGCTCCGTCGTCGTCCTGGCGAAGGAGACGTACGGGCTGCGCGAGCGCCACCAGGGTCAGCTCGTCGGGGCAGAGTGGGTCGGCTTCACCGCACAGACCCGGATGTCCGGCGTGGACGTCGAGGGGCGCAGGATCCGCAAGGGTGCGACCGGCTCGGTCGTCGCCTGGGTCGAGGAGCGGGGCGGCACCGTCTCGCCGGACGCCCGCACGCTCACCGACCGGATCTCCCAGGTGGGCGGTACACCGCTGCTGGTCGCCGTCGACGACGAGCGGGGTGCCCGGATCCTCGGCGTCATCCACCTCAAGGACGTCGTCAAGGAGGGCATGCGGGAGCGGTTCGACGAGCTGCGCCGGATGGGTATCCGTACGGTGATGATCACCGGCGACAATCCGCTGACCGCGAAGGCGATCGCCGAGGAGGCGGGGGTCGACGACTTCCTCGCCGAGGCCACGCCCGAGGACAAGATGGCCCTCATCAAGCGTGAGCAGGCCGGCGGCAAGCTCGTCGCGATGACCGGTGACGGCACGAACGACGCCCCGGCGCTCGCCCAGGCCGATGTCGGCGTGGCCATGAACACCGGTACCTCGGCCGCCAAGGAGGCCGGGAACATGGTGGACCTGGACTCCAACCCGACCAAGCTCATCGAGATCGTCGAGATCGGCAAGCAGTTGCTGATCACCCGCGGTGCCCTGACCACCTTCTCGATCGCCAACGACGTCGCGAAGTACTTCGCGATCATCCCGGCGATGTTCGCGGTGGTCTACCCGGGCCTGGACAAGCTGAACATCATGCAGCTGTCCTCGCCGGAGTCCGCGATCCTGTCCGCCGTCGTCTTCAACGCGCTGATCATCATCGCTCTGGTGCCGCTCGCCCTGAAGGGCGTGCGCTATCGGCCGAGCAGCGCCGACTCGATGCTCCGGCGGAACCTCGGGATCTACGGACTGGGCGGCCTGGTCGCCCCGTTCATCGGCATCAAGATCATCGACCTGATCCTCTCCCTCATTCCCGGAATCGGCTGATCGCGCCATGACCTCCATGAACAACTCCGCGGGAAACACCGTTCGGCTGCTCTGGGCCGGGCTGCGCGCCCTGCTCGTCCTCACGATCGTCTGCGGCGTGATCTACCCGCTCGCCGTCACCGGCGTCGCCCAGGGCCTCTTCCCGGGCAGGGCGAACGGCTCCGAGATCACGGCGAACGGCAAGGTCGTCGGCTCCGAACTGATCGGCCAGCGCTACGACCTGCCGCTGAAGAAGGGCCAGGAGACCCCGGCCCCGGACCTCAGGTGGTTCCAGCCGCGCCCGTCCAACGGGCTCGGTACCAACAGCGTCAACACCCAGTACAAGCTGATCCTGTCCGGGGCGACGAACCGGTCCGGCGACAACAAGGACCTGATCGACTGGGTCACGGACGCCAAGGCCGCCGTCGTCAAGGACAACTCCGTGCCCGGGCACCCGGTCAGCCCCTCGGACGTGCCGGCGGACGCCGTGACCTCCTCCGGGTCCGGCCTCGACCCGGACATCTCCCCGGCCTACGCACAGCTCCAGGTGCGCCGCGTCGCCGAGCGGAACCACCTCGGCGTCGACCAGGTCGAGAAGCTCGTGAAGCAGCACACCGATGGCCGGATCCTCGGCTTCGTGGGCGAGCCGCGGGTCAACGTCCTTCAGCTCAACATCGCGCTCAAGGAGTTGGTGAACGGAGGCTGATCCCTTCGCCGGCGGATGTGACGGGTCGCCGTGGTCCTGCTGCAGGGACCACGGCGACCCGTCACATCCGCGCGGGGGGTCCCGGCCATTGCCCGGCCGTCTGCCTCATGCACATACTGGCGGCCGACGAGGACCGACCACGCATGGGGGAGCGCATGACCGACAGCACCGGCGTAAAGAGCACCGGCGGGCAGGGCGGCACGGCCGTCGCCGAGGAGTCGGCCCGCGGGCCGATGGTCCGCGTCGAGGACCTGCACCGCTCGTACGGAACCGGCGCGGGCGCCGTCCACGCGCTGCGCGGGGTCTCCTTCGACGTGCCGCGTGGCGAGCTCGTCGCACTCAAGGGGCGTTCGGGCTCCGGCAAGACGACCCTGCTGAACCTGGTCGGCGGCCTCGACAGCCCCGACCGCGGCCGGATCACCGTCGACGGCACGGACCTGTCCGAGCTCGGCGAGAACGGGCTGCTGGAGCTGCGCCGGGACCGGATCGGCTTCATCTTCCAGTCGTTCGGCCTGATCCCGATCCTGACCGCCGCGGAGAACGTCGGCGTACCGATGCGGCTGCGCAAGGCGGATCCGCGCGAGCGGGAGGACCGGGTGGCGCTGCTGCTCTCCCTGGTCGGGCTCGGCGACCACAGTGCGCAGCGGCCCGGCGAGCTCTCGGGCGGCCAGCAGCAGCGCGTCGCCATCGCCCGCGCGCTCGCCAACCGGCCCGCACTGCTGATCGCGGACGAACCGACGGGGCAGCTCGACGCGGAGACGGGGCTCGCCGTGATGGAGCTGTTGCGCGCGGTGGTACGGAGCGAGGGGGTGACCGCGCTGGTGGCGACGCACGATGCGCAGCTGCTGGGGCTGGCGGACCGGGTGCTGGAGCTCAGCGACGGGCATATCGCCGAGTACGCGTAGGGGCGGGGGAGAGGGGTACCCGGGTTCGCCCCGGGCACCTTTTGTCGCTCATTTTCGAAATATGGGCAATCGGCCCGGTTCGACGCATCAGAATTCTGTCAATTCGGCCTTCTGTCCGACTCTCCGTCCCATTTGTCGCAAATTCTCGGGGTAGCTTCGAGTTCGGCTGCCGCACCGGCCGCAGCCGTTCTGAAAGACAATGGGGCCATGGCACGCGGCAAGCTTCGGATCTACCTGGGTGCGGCACCGGGCGTCGGCAAGACGTACGCGATGCTCTCCGAGGCCCATCGCAGGGTGGAGCGGGGCACCGACTGCGTCGTGGCGTTCGTGGAGCACCACGACCGGCCGCGCACCGAGGTCATGCTGCACGGCCTGGAACAGATCCGGCGCCGCGAGATCGAGTACCGGTCCGCCGTCTTCACCGAGATGGACGTCGACGCGGTCCTGGAACGCGCCCCGGCCGTCGCCCTGGTGGACGAACTGGCCCACACCAATGTGCCGGGCTCGCGCAACGCCAAGCGCTGGCAGGACGTCGAGGAACTCCTCCAGGCCGGCATCGACGTCATCTCCACCGTCAACATCCAGCACCTGGAGTCGCTGGGCGACGTCGTCGAGTCGATAACGGGCGTACAGCAGCGCGAGACCGTCCCCGACGAGGTCGTCCGCCGCGCCGACCAGCTCGAACTGGTCGACATGTCGCCGCAGGCGCTGCGCCGTCGGATGGCCCACGGCAACATCTACAAGCCGGACCGGATCGACGCGTCCCTGTCCAACTACTTCCGCCCGGGCAACCTCACCGCCCTGCGCGAGCTCGCCCTCCTCTGGGTCGCCGACCGGGTCGACGAGTACCTCCAGGCGTACCGCGGCGAACACAACATCCGCTCCACCTGGCAGGCCCGTGAACGCATCGTCGTCGGACTCACCGGCGGCCCCGAGGGTCGTACGCTGATCCGCCGCGCATCCCGCATGGCCGCCAAGGGCTCCGGCAGCGAGATCCTCGCCGTCTACATCGCCCGCAGCGACGGACTGACCTCCGCGTCGCCCAAGGAACTCACCGTCCAGCGCACCCTCGTCGAGGACCTCGGCGGTACGTTCCACCACGTCATCGGCGACGACATACCCTCGGCGCTCCTCGAATTCGCCCGCGGTGTCAACGCCACCCAGATCGTGCTCGGCTCCAGCCGCCGCAAGGCCTGGCAGTACATCTACGGACCCGGCGTCGGAGCCACCGTCGCCCGCGAGTCCGGCCCCGACCTCGATGTCCACATCGTCACGCACGAAGAGGTCGCCAAGGGCCGCGGACTGCCGATCGCCCGCGGCGCCCGGCTGGGCCGGGCCCGGATCGTCTGGGGCTGGCTGGTCGGGGTCGGCGGCCCGGCCCTCCTCACGGTGCTGCTCACCGGCCTGAAGGATGGCCCGGGGCTCGCCAACGACGTCCTGCTCTTCCTCTTCATGACCGTTGCCGCAGCCCTGATCGGCGGGCTGCTGCCCGCCCTCGCCTCGGCGGCCGTCGGCTCCCTGCTGCTGAACTACTGGTTCACCCCACCGACCCACACCCTGACGGTTCAGGATCCGAGGAACTTCGTCGCCATCGTGATCTTCTTCGCGGTCGCGGTGGCGGTGGCCTCCGTCGTCGATCTGGCGGCCCGCCGTACCCATCAGGCGGCCCGGCTGCGCGCCGAGTCCGAGATCCTCTCGTTCCTCGCGGGCAGTGTCCTGCGCGGTGAGACGACGCTGGACGCCCTGCTGGAGCGGGTCCGCGAGACCTTCGCGATGGAGTCCGTGGCGCTGCTGGAGCGGAAGAGCGACGTCGACCCGTGGACCTGTGCGGGCAGCGTCGGCCCCGGGCCGGTCGCCCGTCCGGAGGACGCCGATGTGGACATGCCCGTGGGCGACCACATGGCGCTCGCGCTGTCCGGCCGGGTGCTGCCCGCCGAGGACCGTCGCGTGCTCGGCGCGTTCGCCGCTCAGGCCGCCGTCGTACTCGACCGGCAGCGACTGATCGGGGAGGCGGAGGAGGCCCGCCGGCTTGCCGAGGGCAACCGGATACGGACCGCGCTGCTGGCCGCAGTCAGCCATGACCTGCGGACCCCGCTGGCCGCCATCAAGGCCGCCGTCAGCTCACTGCGCTCCGACGATGTCGCCTGGTCCGACGAGGACCGGGCGGAGCTCCTGGAAGGCATCGAGGCCGGCGCCGACCGCCTCGACCACCTGGTCGGCAATCTCCTCGACATGTCCCGGCTGCAGACCGGCACCGTCACCCCGCTGATCCGCGAGATCGACCTCGACGAGGTGGTCCCGATGGCGCTCGGAGGCGTACCGGAGGACAGCGTCGACCTGGACATCCCGGAGTCGCTGCCGATGGTCGCCGTCGACCCGGGACTGCTGGAGCGGGCCGTCGCCAACATCGTCGAGAACGCCGTCAAGTACAGCCCCGACGGGGAACGCGTCACGGTGGCCGCCAGCGCGCTGGGCTCCCGGGTCGAGCTACGGGTGGCCGACCGCGGGCCCGGCGTCCCCGACGAGGGCAAGGAGCGGATCTTCGAGCCGTTCCAGCGTTACGGCGACGCCCCGCGCGGCGCCGGGGTCGGTCTCGGACTCGCCGTCGCCCGCGGCTTCGTGGAGTCCATGGGCGGCACCCTCGGAGCCGAGGACACCCCCGGCGGTGGCATGACCATGGTCCTGACGCTCAAGGCGGTGTCGGGATACGTTCCGGTCGGCCCCGACCTGCCGGCGCAGGTCGCCTCATGAAGTCCGTACCGCCTCAGTCAGCAGTTCCGTACAGCAGAAAGGCAGGTCCGCGATGACCCGGGTGCTTGTGGTCGACGACGAGCCGCAGATCGTACGCGCCCTCGTGATCAACCTGAAGGCGCGCAAGTACGAGGTGGACGCCGCGCCCGACGGTGCGACCGCCCTGCAGCTCGCCGCCGCGCGCCACCCCGATGTCGTCGTCCTCGACCTCGGGCTGCCGGACATGGACGGCGTCGAGGTGATCAAGGGGCTGCGCGGCTGGACCCGGGTGCCGATCCTGGTGCTCTCCGCCCGCCACACCTCCGACGAGAAGGTCGAGGCGCTGGACGCCGGGGCCGACGACTACGTCACCAAGCCGTTCGGCATGGACGAGCTGCTGGCCCGGCTGCGCGCCTCGGTACGGCGGGCCGAGCCGGTCGGCCAGGACGGCGCCGACGACGTCGTGATGGTCGAGACCGAGGGGTTCACCGTCGACCTGGCGGCGAAGAAGGTCCACCGCGAGGGACGCGACGTGCGGCTCACCCCGACCGAGTGGCATCTGCTGGAGGTCCTGGTCCGCAACAGCGGCCGTCTGGTCAGCCAGAAGCAGCTGCTGCAGGAGGTGTGGGGGCCCTCCTACGGCACCGAGACTAACTATCTGCGGGTCTACATGGCACAGCTCCGACGCAAGCTGGAGGCGGATCCCTCGCACCCCCGGCACTTCGTCACCGAGCCGGGCATGGGCTACCGCTTCGAACGCGGCTGATGCCCGAGCGCACCGGATCGACGGCGGTCGGCGCCCCGCGCGTACCGGACGGACGTCAAGAACGGGCCGTACCGGACAGCCCGTTCGAGTGAGAGAACGGACATCCGCCCGGACCGCCGTGGCCCGGTACCCTTCGGGTATGAGTGCTGTTCCACGTCCCGAGAAGGCGGAGAGGCCGGCCGGCCGCTTCCGCCGGATGCTCGACCGGCTGTCCAGCTCCCAGCAGGACCTGGAGTCGGAGGAGCTGCAGGAGGACTCGCAGGCATCGGGTTGCACGCGGATCTCCGACTGCACCGACCGCCAGATCGTCAAGGTGACTGGTACGTTGCGGACCGTCACCCTGCGGCCGCGCGCCGGAGTGCCCGCCCTGGAGGCGGAGCTCTTCGACGGCACCGCACCGCTCGACGTGGTCTGGCTGGGCCGGCGCTCCATCGTGGGCATTGAGCCGGGCCGCAAGCTCATCGCCTCGGGCCGGATCGCCATGAGTCACGGGCGCCGGGTGCTGTTCAACCCCAAATACGAACTCCGACCGCTCGGCAAGGAGTAGCCGGTGACGTCTCTCGACAAGCCGACGTCCGACACGGACCGCACCAACCCGACCGCCCAGCAGGAGGCCGACGCCAAGGCGGTCACCGAAGCCGCCCTCTTCGAGGCATTCGGCGGCATCCGGGGCATGGTGGAGACAGTCCTTCCCGGGCTGCTCTTCGTCACGATCTTCACCGTCAACAAGGACCTGCACATCTCGGCCATCGCGGCGCTGGTCGTGTCCCTGGTCCTCGTCGCCGTACGACTGATCCGCAAGGACACCGTCAAGCACGCCTTCAGCGGGGTCTTCGGCGTCGCCTTCGGCGTGGTCTTCGCGATGATGACGGGCAACGCCAAGGACTTCTACCTGCCCGGCATGCTCTACACGCTGGGTCTGGCCCTCGCGTACCTCGTCACGACCCTCGCAGGGGTGCCGCTGATCGGCCTGATACTGGGCCCGGTCTTCAAGGAGAACCTCTCCTGGCGTACCAGGAACCCCGGCCGCAAGAAGGCGTACGCCAAGGCCAGCTGGGCCTGGGGGCTGATCCTGCTCGCCAAGTGCGCGATCCTCTTCCCGCTCTACTGGTGGGCCGACACCGCGCAGCTCGGCTGGGTCCTGGTCGCCCTGAAGATCCCGCCGTTCCTGCTCGCGGTGTATCTGACCTGGGTCTTCCTCGCAAAGGCGCCGCCGCCGATCGACGTCTTCGCCGAGATGGAGGCGGAGGAGGAGGCCGAAAAGGCCCGCAAGGCGGAAGCCGCTGCGGCCGTCCGCCACCACGAGGTCTGACCGGCCCGCGACAGCCGAAGGGGCCCGGAACCGTTACGCACGGTTCCGGGCCCCTTCGGCGTACAGGAATACGGGACGGCTGCCGTCAGCCGCCGCTGATCTCGCGGCGCACCGAGAGGAGGTCCTCCAGCTGCTCCTCGCGCGCCTGGGCGGCCACGAACAGCAGCTCGTCACCGGCCTCCAGCGTCTCCTCGGAGCTCGGCGTCAGCACCCGCGTACCGCGGATGATGGTGACCAGCGAGGTGTCCTCCGGCCACGCCACATCGCCGACCTGGGTACCGGCGAGTGCCGACTCCGGGGGCAGCGTCAGCTCGACCAGGTTGGCGTCGCCGTGGCTGAAGCGCAGCAGCCGGACCAGATCGCCGACGCTCACCGCTTCCTCGACCAGCGCGGACATCAGACGCGGCGTGGAGACCGCGACATCGACGCCCCACGACTCGTTGAACAACCACTCGTTCTTCGGGTTGTTGACCCGGGCGACGACCCGCGGCACGCCGTACTCCGTCTTGGCGAGCAGCGAGACGACCAGGTTCACCTTGTCGTCGCCGGTCGCGGCGATCACGACATTGCACCGTTGGAGCGCCGCCTCGTCCAGCGAGGTGATCTCGCAGGCGTCCGCGAGCAGCCACTCGGCCATCGGCACCCGCTCCACCGAGATGGCGGTCGGCGCCTTGTCCACGAGCAGCACCTCGTGGCCGTTCTCCAGCAGCTCGCCCGCGATGGAACGGCCCACCGCGCCGGCCCCGGCAATCGCGACACGCATCAGTGACCGCCCTCCTCAGGACCCTCGGCAAAGGCCGCCTCGACCTTCGCGATCTCGTCCGTACGCATCATCACGTGGACGAGGTCGCCCTCCTGCAGCACCGTCTGCGACGAAGGCAGTATGGCTTCGCCCAGTCGGGTGAGGAACGCCACGCGGACGCCCGTCTCCTCCTGCAGCGTGCTGATCTTGTGCCCGATCCACGACGGCGTGGTGTGCACCTCTGCGAGCTGAACACCACCGCTCGGGTCGCGCCACAGGGGCTCGGCCCCCGACGGCAGCAGCCGCCGCAGCATCTGGTCCGCGGTCCAGCGCACGGTGGCGACCGTGGGGATGCCGAGCCGCTGGTAGACCTCGGCACGCCGCGGGTCGTAGATCCGCGCCGCGACGTTCTCGATGCCGAACATCTCGCGGGCCACCCGGGCGGCGATGATGTTCGAGTTGTCGCCGCTGCTCACCGCGGCGAACGCACCGGCTTCCTCGATCCCCGCCTCACGGAGGGTGTCCTGGTCGAAACCGACGCCGGTGACCCGCCGTCCGCCGAATCCGGACCCGAGGCGCCGGAACGCCGTGGGGTCCTGGTCGATCACGGCGACTGTGTGCCCCTGCTGTTCCAGGGTCTGCGCGAGAGCGGCTCCTACTCGCCCGCAGCCCATGATGACGATGTGCACCTTGCGCCTACCTCGCAGTCCTGGTCGTCCGGCTGACCTGCGAAAACACCCTGCTCACACTCTTTCCTCAGCTTGCCGGGCAAACAACGGGGCAACGTTTTTCGGCGTTGCCCGGGATGAGCTTATGCGGCCACGGACGCGTCGCCTCATTCGAGTGTGCTTTCACCGCGGCGGTACCTGCAAAGGGGTGGCAAAGCGGAACGCCGGGGGCCGGCGCCCGTCGCCGGGCGCCGGCCGTTGTGCACAGCACATGACATCGGGCCCGGGGTCCGGACTCTTGAGTCGAGAGCTCACAGACATCTAACATGTCAGTTCATGGAGACTCTCCGGCCCGTCCAACGGACTCTGTTGCGGGACACCGCGTACGGGGCCATCCGCGACGCCATCGTCCGTGGCGAAATCCCACCCGGCGCGTCCGTGCGCGACGCCGACCTCGCCGAACGGCTCGGACTCTCCCGTGCCCCGGTCCGCGACGCCCTGTCCCGGCTCACCGGCGAAGGCCTCGTCGAGAGCAAACCGCAGAGCTATACGCGGGTGACACAGCTCGTCCCGCGCGACGTACGCGACGCCGCCGCCGTCGTACGCGCCATGCAGGAACTGGCCGCCCGCACCGCCGTACCCCTGCTCACCGACGCGGACATCACGGCGATGCGCGCGGCGAACGGCCGCTTCCGGGCCGCGACCCGGGGCGGTGACGTCGCGGGCGCGCTGCGCGCCGACGACGAGCTGCACGACGTCCTCGTCACCGCCTGCGGCAATCGCGCCGTCGCCGCCACCGTCGAGCGTTACACGCCGCTGATCCGGCGCCTGGAATGGCGGCAGTTCGGCACGGAGAGCGCTGCGCACGGCTCGGCCGGACTGCACGACCGGCTGATCGAGGCGTGCGCGGCGCGCGATGCGGATGCCGCCGCCCGGATCACCGCGGAGATCTGGCGTGTCCTCGAAGAACTGGCTGACGAACCCGCTGACGACGAACCCGCCGACGAGACATCGGCCGACGCGCCCTGACCGGCTGACCGCAGGAACCACCGGAACCGCAGAAGCCCGCCGAACCCGCCACCCCATGACGTCAGGAGCCCCATGACCACCTCCGCCTCCTCCGCCTCCCTCTCCTCGTACGCCCGTTATCCGCTCCTCTTCGGCCCCTCGCCCGTGCACCGCCTCGACCGCCTCACTGCTCACCTCGGCGGCGCGGCGGTCTGGGCCAAACGCGAGGACTGCAACTCCGGCATCGCGTACGGCGGCAACAAGACCCGCAAGCTCGAATACCTCGTGGCCGACGCCCTGGCGAAGGGCTGCGACACGCTCGTTTCGATCGGCGGCGTGCAGTCCAACCACACCCGTCAGGTGGCGGCGGTCGCGGCCCGGGCGGGCCTGAAGTGCGTACTCATCCAGGAGAGCTGGGTGGAGTGGCCCGACGCCGTCTACGACAAGGTCGGCAACATCCTGATCAGCCGCCTCGCGGGCGCCGATGTCCGGCTGGTGCGCGCCGGATTCGGCATCGGCGTCAAGGAGAGCTGGGAAGAGGCGCTGCGCCAGGTCGAGGAGGGCGGGGGACGTCCGTACGCCATCCCGGCCGGCGCCTCCGACCATCCGCTCGGCGGACTCGGCTTCGCGGGCTGGGCGTACGAGGTGGCCGAGCAGGAACGCGAGCTCGGCGTCTTCTTCGACACCGTCGTCGTCTGCTCGGTGACCGGTTCCACCCAGGCCGGCATGGTCGCGGGCTTCGCTGCCGTCGAGGAGGCGGGAGGCCGCCCCCGCCGCGTCCTGGGCGTCGACGCCTCCGCCGAGCCCACCCGTACCCGCGACCAGATCGCCAGGATCGCCGCCGCCACCGCGCAGCTCATCGGCGTGCGGCGGGACATCACCGTCGACGACATCGAACTGGACGAGCGGTACCACGCGGGGACGTACGGCATCCCCGACGACACCACCCTCGACGCCATGCGGCTGGCCGCCCGCACCGAGGGCATGATCACCGACCCCGTCTACGAGGGAAAGTCGATGGCCGCCACCGTCGACCTCGTGGCGCGCGGCGAGATCGACCGGAACGCCACCGTCCTCTACGCCCATCTCGGTGGCCAACCGGCACTGAACGGTTACAGTGCGCTGTTCGCGTAGGCGGCGAGTGCAAGGATTCCGTTAAGGATTCCGTGGCGTTCTCGGCTATGTGCAGGAGATTGCGGGGCCATGGGGGTGGTGCGTCGGCGGCCTCCATACGGAACGCTTACGATCCTCTGCGTGTCCAAACTGACCGACGTGCCCAAACGGATCCTGATCGGCCGGGCGCTGCGCAGCGACAAGCTGGGGGAAACGCTCCTCCCTAAGCGCATCGCCCTCCCCGTCTTCGCATCCGACCCGCTGTCCTCGGTGGCGTACGCACCAGGCGAAGTTCTCCTGGTGCTGTCCATCGCGGGCGTGTCGGCGTACCGCTTCAGCCCGTGGATCGCGGCCGCTGTCGTGGTCCTGATGTTCACGGTCGTCGCCTCGTACCGGCAGAACGTGCACGCCTACCCGAGCGGTGGCGGCGACTACGAGGTCGCCACCACCAACCTCGGCCCCAAGGCCGGTCTGACCGTCGCCAGCGCCCTGCTGGTCGACTACGTCCTGACCGTCGCCGTGTCGATCGCCTCCGGTGTGGAGAACCTCGGCTCCGCGATCCCGTTCGTCGTCGAGCACAAGACGCTCTGCGCGATCGGGGCCATCGTGCTGCTGACGCTGATGAACCTGCGGGGCGTCAAGGAGTCCGGCAAGCTCTTCGCCATCCCCACCTATCTCTTCGTGGCGGGCGTCTTCGTCATGATCGCCTGGGGTGCGTTCCGCGGTCTTGCCCTCGGCGAGACCATGCACGCCCCGACCTCGGACTACGAGATCAGGCCCGAGCACCAGGGCCTGGCCGGCTTCGCCCTCGTCTTCCTGCTGCTGCGGGCGTTCTCCTCCGGCTGTGCGGCGCTGACCGGTGTCGAGGCGATCAGCAACGGCGTCCCCGCTTTCCGCAAGCCGAAGAGCAAGAACGCCGCGACCACCCTCGCCATGATGGGGCTGCTGGCCGTCACCATGTTCTGCGGCATCATCGCCCTGGCCATGGCCACCGATGTGAAGATGGCGGAGAACCCGGCGACGGACCTGATCCACAACGGCGTCGCCGTCGGTTCGAGCTTCGTCCAGGACCCGGTGATCTCCCAGGTGGCGGCCGCCGTCTTCGGCGACGGATCGTTCCTCTTCATCATCCTCGCCGCGGCCACCGCGCTCGTGCTCTTCCTGGCCGCCAACACCGCGTACAACGGCTTCCCGCTCCTCGGCTCGATCCTCGCCCAGGACCGCTACCTGCCGCGCCAGCTCCACACCCGCGGCGACCGGCTCGCCTTCTCCAACGGCATCGTGCTGCTGGCCGGCGCGGCCATCCTGCTCACCTGGATCTACGGAGCCGACTCCACCCGGCTGATCCAGCTCTACATCGTCGGTGTGTTCGTCTCCTTCACCCTCAGCCAGACCGGCATGGTGCGGCACTGGAACCGCCATCTGAGGACCGAGAAGGACCCGGCCAAGCGCCGCCACATGATCCGCTCCCGGGCGATCAACACCTTCGGCGCCTTCTTCACCGGCCTGGTACTCGTCGTCGTCCTCGCCACGAAGTTCACCCACGGCGCCTGGGTGGCGCTGCTCGGCATGGTGATCTTCTACGGGACGATGACCGCGATCCGCAGGCACTACGACCGCGTCGCCGAGGAGATCTCCGCCGACGAGGCCCCGTCCGACGACAGCATGAAGCCCTCCCGGGTCCACTCCATCGTCCTGGTCTCCAAGCTGCACCGGCCCACGCTGCGCGCGCTCGCGTACGCCAAGCTGATCCGCTCCGACCATCTGGAGGCGCTCTCCATCAGCGTCGACCCGGCCGAGACGAAGGCGCTCAAGGAGGACTGGGAGCGGCGCGGCATCAACATTCCGCTGAAGATCCTCGACTCCCCGTACCGCGAGGTGACCCGCCCGGTCATCGACTACGTGAAGAGCCTCCGCAGGGAGAGCCCGCGCGATGTGGTCAGCGTCTACATCCCGGAGTACGTGGTCGGCCACTGGTACGAGCATGTGCTGCACAACCAGAGCGCCCTGCGCCTCAAGGGGCGGCTGCTGTTCACCCCCGGTGTCATGGTGACGTCCGTCCCGTACCAGCTGGAATCCTCCGAGGCGGCGAAGAAGCGCGCCAGGAGGCGCGCGGACTGGAACGCTCCGGGTTCGGTGCGCCGGGGCCCCGTGGAACGAAGGACCAAGGAGACCAGCAAGAGCTGACTCTCCGTGCCCGCCGTTTGGTAAGCGGCCGGACACCACCCACGTAGACTTGTGGGTTGTTGTCCGGCCGTTTTTCCTTTGATCTCTGGAGCCACCCCCTCATGCAGAACGAAACCACCTCGTCGCCGGCCGAGGACTCGCAGACCGGGGACTCACTGATCGGCACGGAGTACGAGGTCGAGGTGGGCCCCGTCGCCCACGGCGGCCACTGCATCGCCCGTACCTCGGAGGGCCAGGTCCTCTTCGTGCGGCACACCCTCCCCGGCGAGAAGGTCGTCGCACGGGTCACCGACGGCGCGAAGGACTCCCGCTTCCTGCGGGCCGACGCCGTCACGATCATCGAACCGTCCAAGGACCGCGTCGAGGCCCCCTGCCCGTACGCCGGCCCCGGCAAGTGCGGCGGCTGCGACTGGCAGCACGCCAAGCCGGGCGCCCAGCGGCGGCTCAAGGGCGAGGTCATCGCCGAACAGCTCCAGCGCCTCGCCGGCCTCACCCCCGAGGAGGCGGGCTGGGACGGCACCGTCATGCCCGCCGAGGGCGACAAGCTCCCCAAGGGCGAGGTGCCCGCGTGGCGCACCCGCGTCCAGTACGCCATCGACGAGAACGGCCGGGCCGGCCTGCGCAAGCACCGCTCGCACGACGTCGAGCCGATCGAGCACTGCATGATCGCGGCGCCCGGAGTCTCCGAACTCGGCATCGAGAAGCGCGACTGGACCGGCATGGCCTCGGTGGAAGCCATCACCGCCACCGGCTCCAACGACCGCCAGGTCATCCTCACCCCGAAGCCCGGGGCCCGGCTGCCGCTCGTCGAGCTCGACAAGCCGGTCTCGGTCCTGCGCGTCGATGAACGCGACGGCGGCGTCCACCGGGTCCACGGCCGCGGCTTCGTCCGCGAACGCGCCGACGACCGCACGTACCGCGTCGGCTCCGGCGGCTTCTGGCAGGTCCACCCGCAGGCCGCCAACACCCTCGTCCGCGCGGTCATGCAGGGCCTGCTGCCCCGCAAGGGCGACAGCGCCCTCGACCTCTACTGCGGCGTCGGCCTGTTCGCCGGTGCTCTCGGCCAGCGCATCGGCGAGAAGGGCGCGGTGCTCGGCATCGAGTCCGGCAAGCGCGCCGTCGAGGACGCCCGCCACAACCTCCAGGACCTCGACCGGGTCCGCATCGAGCACGGCAAGGTCGAGCAGATCCTGCCCCGCACCGGCATCACCGAGTGCGACCTGATCGTCCTCGACCCGCCGCGCGCGGGCGCGGGCAAGCAGACGGTGAAGCACCTGACCGGCCTCGGCGCCCGCCGCATCGCGTACGTCGCCTGCGACCCGGCGGCACTGGCCCGCGACCTGGCGTACTTCCGGGAGGGCGGCTACAAGGTGCGGACGCTGCGGGCGTTCGACCTGTTTCCGATGACCTCGCACGTGGAGTGTGTGGCGATTCTTGAGCCGGCTCAGAAGAGCCTCTGACCTGCGGTTCTTCGTATGTTGTCGGCCTGCCCGACCTGTTTCCGGACAAGCAACGGGTTGAGCGGTCGGCGTAGCTGCGGAGGCGGTCTGACCTGCGAGTTCACCGCAAAGCAAGAACGGCGTCGGTGACAGCCGGGCATCGGCGAGCATTCTTGACGCTCAAGTGACGCTCCAGCATCGGTGCGGCCGATGCTCCAGGAGTGCGGGTAGCGCCTGAAGCTGAGGCAGTCTGTGGCGGTGCGTCAGGTCGTACCTGTACCTAACCGGGCGACGTCGGCATAGTTCCCTCTCTCCCTCGCCTGCTGGAAGACGCCTCGCCGGGTTGTCCCATCCATGTCGTCCGTCGACGGCGATCCATCTGAGCGGTTCGCTCTCACGCTGGTGTCTTTTGTCGATGGATGAGCCCGGTGCTCCGGGTCAGCGGCGTATTTGGGCGCTGATGGGTGTAGGCGATGATTGTGTGGGCGCGGCAACTCTGAAACGCCGGCCTCCCGCAGGAGTTGCAGGCGTTGTTGGTGGGTGTGGCAGGAGACCATCGCGCGCCGGCCTGGCTGAGGGGCGGCGAAGTCGACCGCGTCGAATATCAGCATGCGGGGGGCGGGGCGCGTTGACGTGGACGGACAGGTGCTCAGTGCAGATGTCGGCGTGACGCGGCGTGACGCCGACGTCGACGAGGCCGGTGCGGCCGGCTCGGAGGTGCGCGCGGGCATGTGCCGCGACGGTCTGGTCCTCGCACCCGCGGAGGAGGGCCGTCTCCGCCCTGCCGAGGCCGGCCACCTGACCAGCGGCGCTGCCTCTGCCAACCCACGACCCGAGGAACCCGGAGCGCACGACTTGAGTGCCGGGCTGCAGCCATTCCCACCTGCCATACGGCCACGAACTTCCACAGCCAACCCAGCTCAGCCGACCCGACCGAAACAGGGAAATCAAGGCACCTGCGCCCTAGAAACCGAAAATCGAGCGCCACGACACACTTCTGCCGGGAACACAATGAAGTGTGTGGGCATCGCTGCGGCGAGCTGCGGGAGAGCACGGCCGTCGGAGGAGGCGGTGCTGCGGTACCCGTTGTTTCCGCTCCGGGGCCAGGGGCAGGCGGGTGAGTGAGTGCCTATGAAAGGACCGACATGAGTGCCGGAGAGAAGGCCAAGGCCAAGGCCGAGCAGGTTGTCGGGAAGGCCGTGAGGAAGGTGGCCCACGCGGTGGGCAACGAGACCACCGCAGCCAAGGGGGCCGCACTGGAGGCCCGGGGCAAGGCCCGGGACATCAAGGAGAGGTCGAAGGACAGTTTCAGGCGCTGACCACGCCACGTCGTGGGCGGAGCCGGTGCGAGGCCCAAGCGGGTTCGTGCGTCCGGTGGTGCGCAGTTGGGCTTGGCGCTGCAACGGCTTGCCCCAGCACACATCTCGTCGCACCGGCCCGCTCCGGCACGCACGCGTGCGGCGGCGGCCTCTGCCGCTCGTGCCCCGGCGCTGATCTCCTCAGGCACTCGCCGACTTTGCCTTCTCGGCCTGCGCCCGGGCCGCCGCGGCAGGCGCGTGTCCCGGTGATGCGGTGACCAGGGGCAGAGCACCCCGCTTCGCCGCCCCGGCCAAGGGCCGATCCGAAGCGGGGTGCCGAAGCAGCTCTCGAGTCATCGCCCAGGAGTGGCCGCCCCGTCCGTGACGGGGCGGAGGCGTCGGCGAGGTCTGCGCCGGTGTCGGCGTCCCGCCGCCAGTGGCCGACACCGTGCCAGTCCAGGCACATGACGGTCGCGTCGTCCTCCAGGCGACCGTGGTTGGCGTCGACGACCGCCGTGATGAGGGTGCGGGCGGCCCGCAGGGATGCAACGAGGGGGTGCGGACGACCAGGTCCGACAGGTCGAGTGTCTGCCTGCGGCGCGTCACCTGGACCGTTCCGCCCGACATGACCGTAGGCGCAGATGTGCGCGCAGATCATGAGGGCGGTCAGTTCTGCGTCGTAGGTCGCTTCCCAGCCGCAGCGCTGAGGTCTGCGGGGCGAGGCGTTCCATTCCTGGACACCTGGGGCGACGGGACGCACACCCTCATCCTCTTCGATCATGCCCGCAAGACCGACAGGGCCTCACTGTCCCGCCCAGACAGACAGGCGGTCGGGAGGCGCCCCGGGCGCGGGTTCGCTGATTCCGGCCTTGGGCTACATCGGGGCAGCAGCCAAGTCTTGGGGAGGTCACCCGTCGCGGGTGGGCAGCGGCGCCTTGGTGCTACACGGCGAGAGGGGCGCTTACGGTCTTGCCGCCGGCCGTCCGGCGGGTCACCGGTAGCGCGGGCGAGGCGGTTGATCATGGGCCAACCGAAGCCTCCAGTGCCGCCGTTCAGGTCGGGGGTGCGCATGCGCGGGGCCTGCGGGCTGCGGTCACGGACACCTCGATGCTGTCCGGGTGCGCGGTCAGGTCCAGGGTGCAGGTGCCGCCGCCGTGGTGCAGGGCGTTGTGGGTGTCCCGGCTGGAGCGGGGCCGCCGCGTGCCCCATCAGTGGTCGAGGTCGACTATCTCTCTGACTAGCGCACGAAAATCTATGTCGGCTGGAGTAGACATTGGGTGGTGGTGTGGCTATGGTTTCTCTCGTAGCCGAGATCAGCAAGGCCCGGCAGAGACGAACTGGCGGGCAGTAGTACACGCAGTTGCAGTTTGCAGGACGGTGCGGTGGTGGAGTTTCGAAGCCAGGGTTGTTGCAGGATGGCGACGGGACTGACGATCGGACCGGGTGGCCCGCAGTGATCAGGGGCCGCCGTGAGCAGTACCAGTTCACGCAGTAGCAGTACCCGTAAGCGCAGTTCGCAGTACCCGGCAGTGAAGTCAGTGAGCAGCACCTCGGTGAAGGCGTCGGCTGCGGACGCGCGCACCGGGAGGTTCGGCAGTGGGGTTCTAAGCCAGAGCAGACGCAGGACGGGCGACGGGGCTGGCTGCCGAAGAGTGGCGCTGTCACAGGCCACAGAGCAGTACGCAGGAGAGCAGTACCAGCGGTAGGTAAGTGATTGATCCCAGAGGGAAGAAACGGAGGAGTCGAGCGCCATCAGGATCGCCCGGGTGGAAGTCTTGAGCCCGGGTACCGCAGGACATCGATAGTGAGGTGGTCTCCGGTCAAGCAACCGCGATCCCCGCACTCCCGACAACTTCCAGGTCGGGTCAGCGGACACAGAAGGCCGGCGCAGTATCAGGGTCGGCAGATGGTGTAGCAATTCCTTCGGGGCCCGGGTGCCATACGGCATCCGGGCCCCTCCACGCGTTCGACAGAGAGGTGCAAATGACAGCAGACGACTCGTTCGGCCGTCTCGACGACGACGACTACCCCGCCTACACCATGGGCCGGGCCGCCGAAATGCTCGGCACCACCCAGAGCTTCCTCCGCGCCATCGGTGAAGCCCGCCTCATCACCCCGCTGCGTTCCGCGGGCGGCCATCGCCGCTACTCCCGTTACCAGCTGCGCATCGCTGCCCGCGCCCGGGAGCTCGTCGACCAGGGCACCCCCATCGAGGCCGCCTGTCGCATCGTGATCCTGGAAGACCAGCTCGAAGAAGCCCAGCGCATCAACGCCGAATACCGCCACGCCGCCGAATCTGAGAACCCGACGACCGAGGGCTGAGGTGGTGCGTGTCCGCCGGTACCGCACACGCCTGTCGGGAGTGTGGCGCGTCATGTTGTGACAGGCCGTGCGGACGCGTGGCTTCTGTGCCAACTGCCTTGACAGGAAGTTCCCTTCGCTCACACCTTCGTCGTGGGCGTTCTGCTGTGGCGGAGGGGCCAGGGTGGCCGCCTTCGTCTGCCGCATGTCGTAGGACGCATTCATCGACAGGAGGGCGTGAGGCAAGGGCCGCGGGAACTGTGAAGTGGTTTAACGCGCAGAGGGGCTGCGGCTTCATCGCCCGGACAGCGGCGGCTCGGACGTGTTCGCCCACCGTAGGGCGATCAGCCCGCGGGCTTACGTGAGTTCCAGGAAGGCCAGGCCGTGACGTTCGACGTCACCCAGGGCCAGAAGAGGCCCCGGGCCGAGACATCGCCCCCTTCAGTCTCAGTCGACGGTGGTGGGATCTGGGGCACTGGTGAGAGCGCTGCGCGGCGCTGATCTGCGTCGGGACCGGCGTACGGGCTGATGGGGGTGATGTTGCAGGGCGGTGCCACCCGCAATAATTGTGCCTTCCGAGCCGTAAACAGCGACCGCCCTTTCTGGAAAGCTGCATTTTGGGTGGGCCAATATCTATGACCGCGAGACGAGAGTTTTATGCGCCGCGCGGACAGTGTGTTTGCTGCAACGAACAGAGCGGAATTATTAACCGTACACAGGTCACTACCGCATGCTACTGTCGCTCCTAGTTGCAGTCGTGGTTCCCAAAAACTTCAACGCTTCCGCCGGGCTTTTCGGCCGCGGGAAGCGTTTTGTATTTCCGGTCATTTTCCGGGCGGGGCATCATCGCGGCGACCCGGTATCCGTGGATTGCGGGTCTCGGCGTACTGCCCCACAAGGAGATATGACATGGCGTCTGGCACAGTGAAGTGGTTCAACGCGGCCAAGGGTTTCGGCTTCATCGAGCAGGACGGTGGCGGCGCTGACGTGTTCGCCCACTTCTCGAACATCGCGGCTGAGGGCTTCCGTGAGCTGCTCGAAGGTCAGAAGGTCACCTTCGACATCGCGCCGGGCCAGAAGGGCCCGACGGCCGAGAACATCGTTCCCGCCTGACGCTGACGCGCACTCCGTAGCTGGGGCCCGCATCCCTCGGGGTGCGGGCCGGGCCCCACCTACGGTCATTCCCTGGGGCTTCCCCTGTGCCGCAACGACGCCTACGGACCTTTTTCCAAGAACGCGGGCCTCTTTAAAGATGCGCCCGTAGCCGTCCGGGATTTAACGTCCGCATGACGTTACCCGTTTCATTGCCTGCATTTGCGCCGGAGTCACCGCAGGCCAGATCTGCTTTCGCATTTCGTTCGGCCCGTTCTTGTGATTCCCCGCGCTGTTCCTCTGCTGCGAGAATTCCTTGATACGTGCCGTATCAAGGAAGGTTCTGAATGAACCCCTCACGTACGAACAACCGCTCCTCCCGCACCCGCAGCCGGACCGGCGGTCCCGCTGTTGGCTCCGGCGCCGGTTCGCCCCGGGGCAGCCGCTTCGGCTCGCCCGCCCCGCGCCGTTCCGGAGGGCCGAGCCGCATGGGCGGCCAGGGTCGGCGGCCCGCGGCGGCCCAGGGCGAGTTCGCCCTGCCCGAGACGATCACTCCAGCGCTGCCCGCCGTCGAGGCGTTCGCCGACCTCGACATGCCCGAGCGGCTGCTGGCCTCGCTCACCGCACAAGGCATGCGCATCCCGTTCCCGATCCAGGGCGCGACCCTGCCCAACACCCTCGCGGGCCGCGACGTCCTCGGTCGCGGGCGCACCGGCTCAGGCAAGACCCTCGCCTTCGGCCTGGCCCTGCTGGCCCGCACCGCCGGACAGCGCGCCGAGCCCTGCCAGCCGCTGGCCCTGATCCTCGTACCGACGCGTGAGCTGGCACAACAGGTGACCGACGCCCTCACCCCCTACGCCCGCTCGGTGAGGCTGCGCCTGGCCACCGTCGTCGGCGGAATGCCGATCGGCAGGCAGGTCAACGCACTGCGCGGTGGCGCCGAAGTCGTCGTCGCGACGCCGGGCCGCCTGAAGGACCTCATCGACCGGGGTGACTGCCGGCTGAACCAGGTCGCGATCACCGTCCTCGACGAGGCCGACCAGATGGCCGACATGGGCTTCATGCCCCAGGTCACCGCACTCCTGGACCAGGTCCGCCCCGAGGGCCAGCGCATGTTGTTCTCCGCCACCCTCGACCGCAACGTCGACCTCCTGGTCCGCCGCTACCTCACCGACCCGGTGGTCCACTCCGTCGACCCGTCCGCAGGCGCGGTCACCACGATGGAGCACCACGTCCTGCACGTCCACGGCGCCGACAAGCACCGGACGACGACGGAGATCGCGGCGCGCGAAGGCCGGGTGATCATGTTCCTGGACACCAAGCACGCCGTCGACCGGCTGACGCAGGACCTGCTGAACAGCGGGGTGCGGGCCGCCGCGCTGCACGGCGGGAAGTCGCAGCCGCAGCGGACCCGGACCCTGTCCCAGTTCAAGACCGGGCACGTCACCGTGCTCGTCGCGACGAACGTCGCGGCTCGCGGTATCCACGTCGACAACCTCGACCTCGTCGTCAACGTCGACCCGCCGACCGACCACAAGGACTACCTGCACCGCGGCGGCCGCACCGCGCGGGCCGGCGAGTCCGGCAGCGTCGTCACCCTGGTCACCCCCAACCAGCGCCGCGACATGACCCGCCTCATGGCAGCCGCCGGCATCGTGCCCCAGACCACCCAGGTCCGCTCCGGGGAAGAGGCACTCAGCCGTATTACCGGCGCCCAGCCCCCCTCCGGCATTCCCGTGACGATCACCGCGCCGGTGGCCGAGCGGCGTCCGCGCAGCCGCAGCGCGGCCTCCCGAGGCCGACGCAGCCACGCTTCGGCCGCCCGGCGCGTGACCGTACGGCAGTCCTCCTTCGACGCGGCGGCCTAGAACGTTCATGATCAGGGAACTGACCCACTTCTGCAGGAGGCACATTTTGACGCTGGTTCAGATGCAAGCCCGCCCGGCGGGCGCCACTCCCGTGCACAGGACGGTGGCCGACACCATGGACGCGGCCGGACCGCAGGTCTGTGACGACATGAGCGTCGAGGTGGCGCTGTCCGTCATGGCCGCCGCCCGCACGGGTCGACTGGTCGTCTGCGACCAGGACGGCCAGTGCACCGGCCTGGTCACCCAGACCGAACTGGCTGCCGTTTGTGACAGCTCCGCTTACACGGATCGTGTCCGCCTGCGCGACATCCTCGGCGACCACGGCGCGTTCACCTCACCCGTGACCACTGCGGCCGAAGCCGAGCACGCGATGCACTGCCTCCGGCTCGGTGCCCTGCCGGTGGTCGAGGAGCAAGGCAGCGCCCTGGGCATCCTCGCCCTCTCTCGCTGAAGCGCCTCACCCTGGTCGGACCGTTTTCCCCCTTCTCCCTGTGAGGCCACATGCGCTGCGTCATCGCCCGCTTCCCCTTCGAGCTCACCAAGAGCGGCGTGCTGGAATCGATGAAGGGCATCAAGCCCGAACCGGGCACCGGCGAATCCGTGACCATCGGCCGCCGCCGCTACCCCGTCAAGCAGGTCGGCCAGGTCGTCACCCGCCAGGACCGCCGTGACTTCAGCGCCGCCGAGGTCCTCCGGGCCATGACTCAGCTCGGCTTCACCTGCCGCACCCTCCCCGAGGCCGCACCCGTGCGCATCCTCAGCTCGCTCCAGCGAGCTTCCGCGATGCTCGGCACTCCCGTATCCGTCTGACCGACGGAACAGGCACGAGTCGACACCTGAACGGCAGTGGGCCCGACCGGCGCGCCGGTCGGGCCCACACTGCGTGCGACGGGTTCCCGCCGCACTGGTTGCTCAGTGGTCGGAATAGCTGAAGTCGCCCACGGTCCAGGCGCTGACGTCCTCGATCGCGACCCGGTACATCCCGCCCGTCTCCGGGATGCCCACCGTGCCCTGCAGGATCCGGGCGACATGGAAGTGCAGATGCGTGGGCGGCCCGTCCTTCTTCGTGGGGGCGTCGAAGATGGAGGAGAACTCTCCCAGGCGGTCGGAGTCCGTCAGCACCTCCGACACCCTCAGCCTCCACACGGCTTCGGGAGCCAGCCGACCGGTGATGACAGCACCACCGGTGACTACGGTCAGGGACATCTGATTGCTCTGCCCGGACTCCACCAGGGCAGCGACGTCAATGAGCAGCTCGTCAGGCTTCGACATGAGGCAGATTATATTCACCGGCCATCCGGCTGCTTGACCGGTGGCGCTACCAGGCAAGATGCGCGCTCACGGTTTTGCCGCCGGAGGCCCGGCGGGTGACCGCGGTGGCGCGGGCGAGTCGGTTGACCATGGGCCAGCCGAAGCCCCCGGTGCCGCCGTTCAGGTCAGGGGTGCGCATGCGCGGCGCATGCCGGCTGGGGTCGTGGACGGCCACCTCGATGGTGTCGGGGTGCGCAGTCAGTTCCAATGTGCAGGTGCCCCCGCTCCAATGTGCAGGTGCCCCCGCCGTGGCGCAGGGCGTTGGTGACGAGCTCGGACACGACCAGGACCACGGTGTCCGCGGCGTCAGGGGCCACGGCCGGCTGCCGCAAGCCCTCGAGGAAGGCCCGAGCCGCATCACGCGCGTCGGCAACGGCTCCCGTGGAACGGGCGGTTGTGGCATTGACGGTCATCATGTTCATCAGGGTCACCCTGGTCTGTGGATCGTCCATGCCCGGCCTTCGCTTACCCGACCCTTGTGCCCCGCCCCTCCACCCGCCAACCCGGCAGAGCCACAGTGCTTGCCGAAGGGGACTGAGGACCACAGTCGACGCGTGGCCGCACGCTGACGTGCGCCCGTGTCACGATGCCGGCCCACGGCCTGCCCGAGTCGTGGGCTCGCGCCGATTCGAGCAGGCGGCCCATCCACGGCGATGCCACCGGCCGGGCGAGCACGAGAGTGACCGCGGGACGAGTAAACAGATCCTCGACAAGGCACTGACGCGGCAGCAGGAGCGCCAGGCTGCGGATCGCGGCGCCTGCACGCACGCTTCCACGAGCTGCTCGATCATCGGGCCGGGATCGTCGAGGGCGGCGCAGGTCCTTGTGCCACGCCCGTCAACGGCAGACCCGTGGGGTGATACGGCCGGAAACGTCCGTCCCCGGTCGGTGTGTCAGTCACTGCCCAGTGTTGGCCGGTGCCCGCCGACGGTAGCCGCGGCGCAGTCGGCGACGTCACGCTCAGCCCGACGTGCTGCGCGGCTGTGGGTCACTCCGGGGGCCGGACTGAGCTTCGGAGCCGCTTGAACCATCCATAGACCGGTCGACGCGGATTACCTCATCTTCGAGTGCGCGGAAATCTATGCCCGCTGGAGTAGACATTGGGTGGTGGTGTGGCTATGGTTTCTCTCGTAGCCGAGATCAGCAAGGCCCGGCAGAGACGAACTGGCGGGCAGTAGTACACGCAGTTGCAGTGCGCAGGACGGTGCGGTGGTGGAGTTCCGAAGCCAGGGCTGTTGGTGACGGGGCTGACGGCCGGACCGGGTGGCCCGCAGTGATCAGGGGCCGCCGTGAGCAGTAGTGCAGTAGCAGTTGTGTAAGTGCAGTTCCTAGTACCAGCAGCGTGGTTGTCATTGGTTCCTCGGTGAAGGCGTCGGCTGCGGACGCGCGCACCGGGAGGTTCGGCAGTGGGGTTCTAAGCCAAAGCAGATGCAGGACGGGCGACGGGGCTGGCTGCCGAAGAGTGGCGCTATCGCAGGCCACTGGGTAGTTCGCATCACCAGCAGTACGCAGTACCCCGCTTGGTAAGTGATTGATCTCAGAGGGAAGAACGGAGGAGCCAGGCACCATCAGGATCGCCCGGGCGGAAGTCTTGGACCCGGGTACCGCAGGACATCGATAGTGAGGTGGTCTCCGGTCAAGCAACCGCGATCCCCGCAACCCCGACAGCATCTCGGTCGGGTCTGCGGAAACAGAAAGCCGGCGCAGTATCAGGGTCGGCAGATGGTGTAGCAGTTCCTTCGGGGCCCTGGTGCCAGTACGGCACCAGGGCCCCTCCACACGTTCCACAGAGAGGTGCAATGACAGCAGACGACTCGTACGGCCGTCTCGACGACGACGACTACCCCGCCTACACCATGGGCCGGGCCGCCGAAATGCTCGGCACCACCCAGAGCTTCCTCCGCGCCATCGGCGAAGCCCGTCTCATCACCCCGCTCCGATCCGCGGGCGGCCACCGCCGCTACTCTCGCTACCAGCTGCGGATCGCCGCGCGCGCCCGGGAACTCGTCGACCACGGGACCCCCATCGAGGCGGCCTGCCGCATCGTCATCCTCGAAGACCAGCTCGAAGAAGCCCAGCGCATCAACGCCGAACACCGCCGCACCGCCGAATCACCAAACCCAACGGCAGCTGCATGAGATGAGCGTGCCCGTCAGCGTCGGCGGGCACCGCACGCACGATCTCGGTGTGAGGCGTGATCGTTTCCTATGGTGACGCGGTGTGTGGGCGTGTAGCGTCTGCGTCAGCTGTCGTGGTTCGGAATTCTCCCTTGCCCACGCCTTTGGTGTGGGCGCTTTGCTGTGCTGTGCCGCAGGAACCAGGGCGATCACCTCTGCCTTCCACATGGAGTGGGAGGCGTTCATCGACTGGAAGGCATAAGACATGGCAACGGGAACTGTGAAGTGGTTCAACGCGGAGAAGGGCTTCGGTTTCATCGCGCAGGACGGCGGCGGCCCGGATGTCTTCGCGCACTACTCCGCGATCAACTCCTCGGGCTTCCGTGAGCTCCAGGAGGGCCAGGCCGTGACGTTCGACGTCACCCAGGGCCAGAAGGGCCCGCAGGCCGAGAACATCAACCCGGCCTGACCTCTCAACCTTGCACGAGGGGTCACGCACACGCGTCCGGTGACCGCCGCCCGTGTGGGCCGTGCCGCTCACCCGGACGAAGGCGCCTGCTCTCGCGCCGGGCGTGCACAGGATCAGGGCCGCGCAGCCATTGCTGTGCGGCCCTGATCGGTTGAGGCGCGGGGCCGGTGCGACCTCGGCCCGGAACTTCCTGACCTCAGTCGCTTCAAGCGTCGTCGGGCTCGGGCGCCGCATGCCCTGCACGGCTGTCGTGCAGCTTGGAGGAGCAGACGTTCAGACGCTCGTCCAGGCGTCGACGAAAGCTTTCCGTCCAGCCGGATCGTCCCATCTGCGGTCCGCATGCAGGACGCGCCAGGCGGTGAGCTCGAGATCTCGGAGCCACAGTTCTCCGATGACCTGTGTCTTGAGGTCGGGAAAATGGTCGGACTTGACAAGGGCTTGACCGATCACCTCCCCGGCTGCGATGCGCTGGGGCGGGGTCATCTCATCGACAGCCGAGAGGATCTGTCGGGCCAGGGCGGTTCCCTCTCCTGCCAGGGAACGCAGCACCAGAGCCTTGATGTTGACGGGTAGCAGGTACGCGGTGCCCGAGGACCTCCACAGGTCCGACCAGAACCGTTCTCCTGCCGTGATGGGGGCAGGTAGCGCGGCCAGCAGGCCGAGAAGATGGCCGGTGGCCGCATAGCCGTCGGAGTGGGCAGCTGCGACGACTGCGATGCCGGCGACGCCCTCCACCTTGAGGTGGCTGGCTTCGAGATGCGGAGCCAGGCCCAATTGGTGTTCCAACTGGTCTGCGAGGGCGCTGGATACGTGGGGGCGGACCTCAGGAAGCATCGGCGATCCTTGTGCGTAGGCGAGCGGAGATGCCCGTTCGGGAGCCGTTCGGGAGCCCTGATCGTTCCCATGACCAGCCGATCTACTCGGCTTCGGCAGACTCAATTGGCGGCAGGATCAACGGGGGGCTGGGGTTCACACGGCGGCGAAGCAGCCCATGCCCGGCGATGTGGGCCTGGGGTTCGAGACCGACCTCCCAGAATGCTGTCCGGGTGAGGTCTCCTAGCATGACCGCATGATTGCCGGTGATGCCCAGGAGTCCGAGGGAGGACGAGAGGCTGTGTCTCGCGACGCTGCTGAAGCCGAATACATTCACGTCGCCTCAGCGCGTGGAGAATGCCGTGAAGACGGGCTGCCCTGCGGATCACAAGGTGACGATGCAGGGGGGAACGCTTACTCGGTTGCCGCTCTGGTGGAGCGGGCGGCCGACCTGGCCGAACCGATCAAGCCGAGGTTGCGTGGCTGGCTGCATGCCGGAATGGTCCCCACCGCACTGATCGCAGGCATCGTGCTCATCTGCCTGGCCCGTACTCCCCAGGCGGTCCGGGCCTGCGCCGTGTACTCGGTCACCGCCTGGCTGCTGTTCGCAACGAGCGCCATCTACCACCGCGGCACCTGGGGGCCGCTCGGCGAAGCTCTTCTGCGACGTCTCGACCACGCCAACATCTTCCTGATCATCGCCGGCACCTGCACCCCCCTGGCCGTGCTCCTCCTCCCGCCGGAACAGCGGTCCGTGCTGCTGTGGATCGTGTGGGCAGGCGCGTTGGCCGGCATCGCGTTCCGGGTCCTGTGGGTCGGAGCCCCGCGCTGGCTGTACACCCCGTGCTACCTGGCCCTGGGGTGGGCACCGGTGCGCTACCTGCCCGACTTCCTGCACACCGGCGGAGCAGCCGTACTCACCCTGATCGTGGCCGGCGGTCTCCTCTACAGCGCGGGCGCGGTCGTCTACGCCCTCCAGCGACCCGACCCCTCACCCCGCTGGTTCGGCTTCCACGAGGTCTTCCACGCGCTGACCGTGGCAGCCTTCACCGCGCACTACACCGCCATCTCCCTGGCCACCTACTGACCGCGACAGCGTTCCGGCTCGCGTCGCTCGTCACCCACGTTGCCACGCGCTGGGCCGCGACGGGCCCGGCGGCCGCCTAGACATCGCGCCGCGCGCGAACTCCGTCCGCCGCTCCGGCCTGCAAGTTGGCTGCTCTCCAGCGTGTGACGCCCCGTAGGCAGGTACGGAGGGAGGAACGAGAGAAAGACGAGACAGCGGACTTCAGCTGACCTGCGACAGAGGGGGGTCCCGTGTTCGAGGCGGAAGACATCAGGGAATGGCGAGGCCACGACGTGGTCGACCACGAGCGGCACAAGATCGGCGTCCTGGAGGCGCTCTACGTCGACACGGCCACGGACCAGCCCGCGTTCGCGACGGTCAAGGTCGGTCTGCCGACCCGGCACCGGCTGGTCTTCGTCCCCCTGGGCGACGCGACGGTCGGTCCCGGTTATCTGAAGGTCGCCTACGACAAGAAGCAGGTCAAGGAAGCGCCCTCGATCGGCACGGACGGCGAACTGCACGCGGAGGACGAGAAGACGGTCTTCGCGCACTACGAGCTCGCCTACCGAACGGGTGCGGGCGGCGAACGTCGCCTCGCCCGCCGCTGATGCCCCCACCGACTTCCCCCACCATGGAGGTGACACGGATGGCTCTCTTCCTCCTGCTGGTCGTTGTGGCCGTCGTGCTCGGCATCATCGGAGTGGTGGCGAAGTGCCTGCTCTACCTGTTGGTCATCGGTGTGGTGGTTTTGCTCGCAGACTTCGTCCTCCTCGGCCTGCGCCTGGGCCGCCGCAGGCGCCTGCCCCGGTGACGCGGTCACCTGGGGCAGAGCACCCCGATTCGCCCGCCCAGGGCCGGCCGAAGCGGGGTATCGGAGCAGATTTTGAGTCATCGCCCAGGAGCGGTCCGCCCCGTCCGTGACGGGGCGGACGCGTCGGCGAGGTCTGCGCCGGTGTCGGCGTCCCGCTGGGAGCGACCGACGCCGCCCCAGTCCAGGCATATGACGGTTGCGTCGTCCTGCAGGTGACCGTCGTTGGCCTCAACGACCGCCGCGATGAGGGTGCGGGCGGCCTCACGGGGATGCAGTGCGCGGGTGCGGACGATCAAGTCCGACAAATCGAGGCTGTGGGCGTTGCGCTCCAGCATGCCGTCGGTCAGCATCACCAGCCGGTCGCCCGGCCGCAGGTCCAGCGACTGGACCCGGTAGCTGTGAGGGCCATGGAAGCCGAACGGCATATCGACCTTCGGAGCGATCTCCCGCACCTGTCCGTCCCGCATCCGCAGCGGCCAGGGGTGCCCGGCGTTGACGAACTCGGTCTTGCCGTCGATCAGGCTGATACGCAGGAGCTGGCCGGTGACGTAGCCCTGGCGGCCGTGCTCGCGCATGGCCTGGTCGGCCTGGCGGCCCTGTTCGGCGAGGTCGGCACCGGCCCGCCGTGCCCGGCGCAGAGCGCCCACCAGGAGAGTGGCCAGCAGCGCGGCGTCGACATCGTGACCCATGGCATCGGTGACTGAGAGCTGGACCGAGTCCCGGTCGATCACGTAATCGAAGGTGTCACCCCCCACATGGTCGGCCGGCTCCAGCGCCCCGGCCACCGCGAACTGCGCCGCCTCACACGCCAGCGACGCGGGGAGCAACCGGTGCTGGATCTCCGCGGCCAGGCTCAGCGGGACGGTACGGCGGCCCCACTGGTACACGTCGGTGAAGGACCGGTTCGCGATGACGATGTACGCCAGGGCGTGCGCGGTCTCGCCGACCTCCCTCATCAGCTCCGCGTCCGGCGCCGAGGGCAAGAACAGTTCCAGAAGCCCAATGGCGTCCCCGCGGTTGGTCACCGGGGCGACGATCCGCACCAGCGCGCCCTCGCCCCTATCCTCCACGCTCGGCCGCTGGGTGCGGATCACGTCGTCGTACAGGGTGCCCCGCAGCGTGATGCGCCGGGCGGGCTCATCGGTCTCGACGCTGCCCGCCGCCCCCAGCCGTACGACCGAGCCGCCGGTGAAGTCGGTGATCAGGAACGACACCGACGCGGCCCCGAGGTGCTCCTTGAGCATGCGCGCGACCACGTCGAGCGACTCCACGGGCGCCGCGGTCTCCGCCGCCGCCAATGTCCCCGCCAAGGTCATCGCCCTGCCCGGGCCACCCCCGTTCTCGGGAAGACGAGTGGTCGGCCCACCGTCCCCGTCAGGCCCGCATACGGTCACGGTCACTCCTCGCTGGCGCTCAGGGCTCCGTCCCGCGTGGGCGAGGGGCCGGCCAAGCCCCGGTGCCGGTCAGATGTCATTGCACCACAGAGCCCCTGAACGGATGCACCCGTCGGCCAACCGCCCGTCGAACGGCCCGGCACCGGCGTGTCGAACGCCCGGGCGCCGCAGTCGCCCGGCTCACCAGAGTTCGTGTCACACCGGCACAGGCAGCGACCCATGGTGCTTGCTGGTGTTGCGCTCCAGGATGCTCGTTGACGCCCGGACGTCGCAGGGGCGATGCGGGCCGGCTCATGCCGAGCGACTGTGACGCCAGTGGAGAAAAGTGGTCACAGCCCACGCAGCGGGCACGCTCCGTCGCCAGCGGCGACAAAATGAGGGTCCTGCGGCGGGGGTGTGAACCGTCGGTCCGCGACGAGGGCGGAATGGGTGCCCCAGGTGATCGATGCCTCGCTCGCCGCGCTGAACGGGGGCGACGTGGTGTGTGTACCGGACTCGGCGACCTCGCTCCGCTCGAGGAGCTGAGGGCGGCGGAGCTCGGCACCGGGCGGCGGCCAACCGCAGCCAGGGCCCATCGAGGCGGAGTTGATGCCCGCGCAGACCCGAGGTCGGTTGTAGCAACTCCTGGGGGTCGTGTTCAAGAACGGCACCGGGATCCGCAGTTGACTGACGAACGTCCTGGAGCCCGAGCTGGTCCGTGCAATGACCGGGCACGGCACTGCTGTGGTGCAGGAGTCGGTGGCCGGCGTCCCTGCACGACTTGGCAGACCTAGCCCGGCCGGGTAACACGGGTGGTGTGAAAGGCTGAGCGGGACGCTCCTGAGGTAGCACTCTTGTCTGCATGGGCGCGAGGGAGTGCCGCGCCGGCCGGAGATGACGCTCATTTGACGCTCCGAGTGTCCGCAAGGCCCCTCCGGGTAGGCGAAAACCGGTGCTGACCTGGGACTATGTAAGGTCTCGCATCTTGCGACATGGTTTCGATGACGCATCATGTGGAGTGCGTGGCGATTCTGGAGCCTGCTGCCAAGGGTTCCTGACCTGCGGTTTTGCGGCGCGGGTGGACGCTCGACCTGTTTCCTTCGGTGCAGCGGGTCGAACGGACAGACCGATGCCTGGAGGTGGCTTGACCTGCGGTTTCGTGGTGGCAACGACCGCAGCAGTGACGATTTCGAGGCCTCGTCCGAAGGTTCTTGACGCTCGGATGACGCTTGCTTCGGGGCTCTGGACCAGCCGCATGGCTCTGGTCGCCGAGGCGAGCACGAGGCGATTTCGGTATCGCAGACCACGCCAGGTAGCTCAGTAACCGTCTCGGGCAGAGGCAGAAGAATCCTGCTGAGGGAGGTCCGGCCCTGATCCGCCGGCCCTCCAAGGCCGGCTGCTGCTGTTCGTCCTCGCGACGGTCACGACGCTGGGCTCGGTCGTCGGCAGCCTGGGAACTCAGTTGATTCCGTCCATAGCTACGGAGTTCGATGTTTCCCTGGGCCCCGCCCAGTGGTCGCTGACCTCTACCATGCTGGTTTCCGCCGTCGCCACACCCCTCATCGGTCGCCTCGGAAGCGGACGGCGACGACGGCCGACGCTGCTCTGCGGACTCGGCGCTGTAACGCTCGGTCTCGTCCTGGCGACGTGCGCCCCGAACTTCGGGCTCTTCCTCACCGGGCGGGCGCTGCAAGGCGTCGGGATGGCTCTGACCCCGCTGGTCATGGCGGTGGCTCGCGACCAGATGCCGGCTGAGCGTCAGAGCAGCGCTATTGCGCTGCTGTCCGTGACGACTGTTGCAGGGCTGGGGCTCGGCTATCCCCTCACTGCCTTGGTGGCCGATCTCTGCGGATTGCGTACGGCGTACGGTCTGGGCCTGGCTCTCACGATAGTCACCTCTGTCCTGGCCTGGCGCTTCGTGCCCCGCTCCGAGGGCGGAGCCACGGCCCGGCTCGACTGGACGGGGGCCCTACTGCTCTCAGCAGGCGTGACAGCTCTTTTGCTCCCTCTGTCGCAGAGCCAAACGTGGGGCTGGACCTCACTGCCAACTCTGGGTCTGGGTGCGGCTGGAATCCTGCTTTTCACCGCCTGGGTGGGACGGTCGCTGAAGCCCACCGAGCCACTGGTCGATCTCAGGCTGGCAGTGCGCCCGGGGCTCGACGGGCCCAATCTGGTCGGTCTCCTCGCCGGCATCGGCATGTACGCGCTGTTGACCCTTGGCGTCCTCCTGGTCGGCACGACGGAGGAGGCCAGTGGTTTCGGCCTCGGCGAGTCGGCCATGGTGACCGGTCTGTCCCTCGTCCCGTACTCGCTGATGAGTGTGCTGGGGAATCGAGCCGCACGTGCGACGTCCAGACGGATGGGCACACCGCTCCTGTTGCCAATCGGCTGCGGAACTTACCTGGTCGCATCCGTCGGGATGGCTCTGGCACACGACCATCTGTGGCAGGGGCTGCTCTGGCTGGCGGTCGGGGGCGTCGGGAGCGGGTTCACGATCTCGTCACTGCCTGCACTGATGGTCCCTCATGTCCCCACGTCCGAGACAAGCAGTGCCCTCGCCTTCAATCTCCTTCTTCGTAACCTGGGAATGACCGTCGGCAGTGTCCTGGGCGTGGGACTCATCAACGCCTTCGGCGGGGGCGAGAGCGGCTTCCGCGACACTTTCCTGGTGGTGGCGGGGCTCTGAGTGCTCACCGGCTTTGCGGTGGTTCTGCTGGCCCGCCGGGCGCCTTCTCCGATGAGACGCCAGGCTGCGGACGATCCTGCGGGTCTTCCGGCCTGAACGGCCGGCGAGTGGCCTCGGATCGGAGAGCGGACGTGCCGGAGCGTGGCCGCCCGGCCCGGGGGCCAACGGACAGCCTCCGATCCTGTCACTTTGCCGGGCATCGGTCTGCGGACACGTCCGCAGACCGCGGGGAGACACCGTCGGTCGCTCAGGCACGACTCCATCATCTGTGCGAGTCGGAGCGCCATCGCTGCGGCTACCTCGGGAGAGAGGACGTGATCATCTTCATTCATGCGTATCCGGCCCCGAAGAGGCCGAGTCCCGCGGTCAAGGATTCAACCAGGCGGTGATGTGTCGGCGTCGGGCCCGAGTTGTTGAGGATCTGATTCTCAGTTCCTTCTGGATCCGCGCCGCCGGCGGGTCAGGTCGATCGCGTGGTACGGCATTTCCGATGGATGTGGTTCACGGGCCCACCCCTCCGAGGGGCCAAAAGAGTATGCAGAACTCCAGGGCTGCCCATATGCGCTGCCTTTTCCTCAAATCGGCAGTTGGGCGGCTTTCTGGGGCTGCAGGCATCCAGCCCGAGCACTCCGATGCACCCCAAGCGCACGACCAGCGCCGATCGATGGCGATCCGTCAGCTGCAGGCGAACAGGAAGCAGGCTTTCAACTTCGGTTCCGTGATGTGGAAAAAGTGCCTGGCGCGCTTGTGATGCGGGTCGTATTTTCCTCGCCGATGCGCCTCTCTGGCGGCCAACGCAAAGGGGCGCCAGCGTCAACGTCAGCACTGACGACAGAAAGGGCTTACGCACCGTCGTATTGCGCATGCCCGGCCGACACGTGTTCACCCGTGGGTCGATATCTGCCCCAGTCAAAATTGGAGCATCCATGTCAGCAGCTAAATCATCTTCTGTCCCCGCATCAGCCTCGGCGGTGGATCGCCGCATCGCTCGACTCCCGATCGGGGAACGCATGGTCTTGGCGATCCTCAGTGCGGTGGTCGTGATCTCCTTCGATGCGGAATCGCTGTCGTTCATTCCGCTCTTCGGCGCGATCAGCGCCGAGTACAACATGACGGCCGAACAGGTCGCGTTCTCTCTGGGGATCGTGGCCATCGTGGGGGCAGCGACAGGATCCGCGATCTGCCGGATCGGCGACATCATTGGGCTTCGTAAGGTCTTCCTGCTCGCGCTGCTTGCAGTCGTGATCGGCAATGCGCTCTGTGTGTTCGCCCCGGGATCACATGTTTTCGTCGCCGGGCGGGCAGTGGTGGGTCTGAGCCCGACGATTCCGCTACTGATTGCCATCCTGAGGACGCGCAGCCGCAACGAGTCAGAACTGAACATGCTCTACGGCGTCGTCACGGGGTCTGTTGGGGTGGGCACAGCGATCGCGTTCCTCGTCAGCGGCCTCACCATCCACTGGGGTGGGGCAGCCCGCCACGGGATCGCGGTGGTCACGATCATGTCGTCGCGTACGCCGCCCTCGGCAGCGGCGCGTACGACCAGGTCGGCGACCCGATGGTCGAACTCCCGGCGCCGCGCGAGCGCCCGCCGCTCGGTGTCGCTGTTGCCGTGCACCCGCAGCAGCAGGGTGACGTAGGGCAGCTCCGAGGCGAGCACCTCGACGCTGCGTCGTACGACGTGCCGCAGCAGGGCGGTTGCCGACGTGTACGGTGCTGGGCCCTCGTCCAGCACGGCGAACAGCGCGTCCAGAGCACGGGTGACGGCGAGTGAGAGCAGCTCTTCCTTGCCGGCGACGTGGTGGTAGATGCTGGACTTGCTCAGGCCGAGGCGCCGGGCCAGCTCCTCCATGCCGGTGCCGTCGTAGCCGCGCTCGTTGAAGACCGCGACCGCGACTTCCAGGAGGGAGTCACGGTCGTAGG
Source organism: Streptomyces sp. NBC_01669 (assembly GCF_026339735.1). Lineage (GTDB taxonomy): Bacteria > Actinomycetota > Actinomycetes > Streptomycetales > Streptomycetaceae > Streptomyces > Streptomyces yanii. The sequence continues at coordinate 2,553,317 of NZ_JAPEQG010000001.1, read as the reverse complement.
CGGGCCGCTCCCCGTGCCGTGCGGGATGTCCGATGGGCGTCTTGCCCCCCGGCCATTGTCGCAAGGTGACGGATCACGCCGTGCGCTGGTCCTTGATCCTGCGGAGTTTGCCGAGGGAGCGCTCCAGGCTCTCCGGCTCCACGATCTCCACTTCCACGCTCACGCCGACGCCGTCCTTGACTCCCTTGGCGATCGCGCGGGCGGCCGCTTCGCGCTGCTCGGGCTCCGCGCCGGGCTCGGCCTCCACACGGACGGTCATGTGATCCATTCGTCCCCTTGTACTCAGCTGGATCTGGAAGTGCGGGGCGACGCCGGGGGCGCGCAGCACCACCTCCTCGATCTGGGTCGGGAAGACGTTCACCCCACGCAGGATGATCATGTCGTCGCAGCGGCCGGTGATCTTCTCGATACGGCGGAAGGCGGGCCGGGCGGTGCCGGGCAGGAGCCGGGTCAGGTCGCGGGTGCGGTAGCGGATGATCGGGAGCGCCTCCTTGGTGAGCGAGGTGAAGACGAGTTCACCGCTCTCACCGTCGGCGAGGACGTCATCCGTGAACGGGTCGACGATCTCGGGGAGGAAGTGGTCCTCCCAGACGTGCAGGCCGTCCTTGGTCTCCACGCACTCCTGTGCCACGCCGGGGCCCATCACCTCGGAGAGGCCGTAGATGTCGACGGCGTGGATGTCCATGCGCTCCTCGATCTCGCGGCGCATCTCCTCCGTCCACGGTTCGGCGCCGAAGATGCCCACCTTGAGGGAGGTGGAGCGCGGGTCCACGCCCTGGCGCTCGAACTCGTCGAGCAGGGTGAGCATGTAGGACGGGGTGACCATGATGATCTCGGGCTTGAAGTCCTGGATGATCTGCACCTGGCGTGCGGTCATGCCCCCGGAGGCGGGGATGACGGTGCACCCGGCCCGTTCGGCGCCGTAGTGCGCGCCCAGGCCGCCGGTGAACAGGCCGTAGCCGTAGGAGATGTGCACCTTGTGCCCCGGACGGCCGCCGGCGGCGCGGATCGAACGGGCGACCACGTCCGCCCACGTCGACAGGTCGTTCTCGGTGTAGCCGACGACGGTGGGGCGGCCCGTGGTGCCGCTGGAGGCGTGAACACGGCGGACCTGGTCCATGGGTACGGCGAACATGCCGAACGGATAGGTGTCGCGCAGGTCGGCCTTGGTGGTGAAGGGGAACCGGGCCAGATCCTTGAGTGTGTGGCAGTCGTCGGGAGTCACGCCGGCCTGGTCGAATTTCCTGTGGTACAGCTCGACGTTGTCGTAGGCGTGCCGAAGCGTCCGGCGGAGGCGGCGCAGCTGGAGGTCCTCCATCTCCTCCCGCGACATCCGCTCTGCATCGTCCTGCAGTTCCGCCGGCAGAGGCTCACCGCGGCGGGGGCGGACGTCCATCTGTGCGTTCGGTTCGCTGATCATTGCGGCTCCTTCGATTCCGTGCTTCGGATGCTGCGGCTGCGGCCGCGGAACTCCGCGATCACCGTCTCGCCGCGGATGACGCTGACGTCATAGATGCCGCTGCGACCGAAGCGGGTGATCTCGCGAGCGGTGGCCGTCAGGACGTCTCCCTCGTGGGCGGGCGCCACGAAGGTGACGTCCGCCCCGGATGCGACGGTGATGGGTCCGTGGCTGTTGCAGGCGCAGGCGAAGGCGGTGTCGGCGAAGAGGAACAGGTATCCGCCGTGGGCGGTCCCGTGCCCGTTGACCATGGATGCCGTCACGGTCATGCGCAGTACTGCGGTTCCCTCGCCGTGCTCCAGCAGTTCGATGCCGAGAAGGCGTGAAGCCTGGTCCGCGGCGAACATGCGCGCTGTCGACTCCGAAATCGTGGGCGTTGTTTCCGTCACGGTTTACACCACCTTGTGTCCCGACCGAACATTCGGTTAGCGTCGGCATGGCCAAGTAATCAAGCCATGCCAGGGCCTGTCAAGAGGTGAGTCATATGCAACACGCAGCCACTGAGGTGCCCGACTTCTTCGCACGTCATCGCACCCTGCTGGAGCAGGCGGTGGCTGCGACGGAAAGCCGGGAGCACTGGACGCCCTATCCCGAGTCGCCCAGCAAGTCGGTGTACGGCGAGGACGCCGCCGGGCTGGGTGAGGCGGCCTTCCGGGAACAGATCGGCAGGCCGTTCGACCTGCCCGGACATCCGGGGGAGGGACGCGTGGCGCCCGAGGAGCGCTCCCCGTACGGCTTCCCGCTGGGCATCAGCTACCCCCGGCTCTCCCCGACCGCGGCCGTGGCCGCCGCCAAGGACGCCACGGCAGCCTGGCGTGCGGCCGGCCCGGACACGCGCGCCGGCGTCGCTGCGGAGATCCTCGCCCGGCTGAACGCGGCGAGCTTCGAGATCGCCCACGCGGTGCAGCACACCACCGGCCAGGCGTTCGTCATGGCCTTCCAGGCGGGCGGCCCGCACGCCCAGGACCGGGGCCTTGAAGCCGTCGCCTACGCGTGGGCGGCGCAGAAGAAGCACCCGGCAGCCGCCCGCTGGAGCAAGCCGCAGCGCAAGGGCGACGCCCTGGTGCTGGACAAGAAGTTCAGCCCCGTCGGCCGTGGTGTCTCACTCCTCGTCGCCTGCAACACCTTCCCGACTTGGAACGGCTATCCGGGTCTGTTCGCCTCGCTCGTCACCGGCAACCCGGTCGTGGTCAAGCCGCACCCAGGTGCCGTGCTGCCCCTGGCGATCACCGTGCGCATCGCCCGCGAAGTGCTGGCCGAGGCGGGCTTCAGCCCTGACCTCGTCCTTCTGGTCGCCGAGGCGCCCGGCGGCCGGGATGCCGCCACGCTCGCCCTGGACCCGGACGTGCGGATCGTCGACTTCACCGGTTCCACCGAGTTCGGCGACTGGCTCGAGACCCACGCCCGCCAGGCAGTCGTGTACACGGAGAAGGCCGGCCTGAACACGGTCGTGCTGGACTCGACCGACGACTACCGCGGTCTGCTGGGCAATCTCGCCTTCTCGCTGTCGCTGTACAGCGGACAGATGTGCACGACCCCGCAGAACCTGCTGCTCCCGCGCGAGGGCATCGCCACCGACCAGGGCCGACGGACGGCCGACGAGTTCGCCACCGACCTGGCCGCAGCCCTGGACCGGCTGCTCGGCGACCCCGCGCGTGCCGCCGGCACGCTGGGCGCGATCGTCAACGACGGAGTGCGTGATCGGCTGAAGGACGCGGCCGGCGTCGGTCGTACGGTGCGGGCGTCGGCGTCCGTCGAACACCCGGAGTACGCCGAGGCGGACGTGCGGACGCCGCTCGTGGCACGGCTGGACGCGGAGGCCGACCGGGAGGTGTACAGCAGGGAGTGGTTCGGGCCGGTGTCGTTCGTGATCGGCACCGACTCCACCCGGCACAGCCTGGAGCTGTTCCGTGCGATGGTGCGCGCGCACGGGGCGCTGACCGCCGCCGTCCACTCCACCGACGAGGATGTGCTGGCCTCCGCCGAGGAGGCCGCCCTCGACGCTGGTGTCCATCTGTCCGAGAACTTCACCGGGCAGATCTTCGTCAATCAGTCCGCCGCCTTCAGCGACTTCCACGGCAGCGCCGCCAACCCCGCAGCCAGCGCCACCCTGTCCGACGCGGCCTTCGTCGCCGGCCGCTTCGCCGTTCTGCAGTCCCGTCGTCCCGTCGTCACCGCCGAGGAGTCCGTCTGATGCCCGAAGAGGTCTACCTGATCGACGGAGCCCGCACCCCGCAGGGCCGTTACGGTGGCGCACTGGCCTCCGTCCGTCCCGACGACCTGGCTGCCCTCGTCGTCGGCGAGGCCGTACGCCGCTCCGGCATCCCGTCCGAGGCCGTGGACGAGGTGATCCTCGGCGCGGCCAACCAGGCCGGTGAGGACAACCGGGACGTGGCCCGTATGGCAGTCCTGCTGGCCGGGCTGCCGCACACGGTGCCCGGTTACACCGTCAACCGGCTGTGCGCCTCGGGCCTGACAGCCGTCGCCTCGGCAGCCCAGGCGATCCGCGCCGGCGAGGCCGACCTGGTCGTGGCCGGCGGCGCGGAGTCCATGACCCGTGCCCCGTGGGTCATGGAGAAGCCGGGAACCCCCTGGGCCAAGCCGGGCCAGGTGCACGACACGTCGCTGGGCTGGCGGTTCACCAACCCCCGCTTCACGGCCGCCGACCGTGCCGTCCCCGCAGGTGCCGGACCTGAGACAGCGATGGTCACCCTGTCGATGGGGGAGACCGCGGAGGAGGTCGCTGCCCTGGACGGCATCACCCGTGCCGAGTCCGACGCCTTCGCTCTGCGCAGCCACCAGCGAGCCGTTGCCGCCCAGGAGGCGGGCCGCTTCGACCGCGAGATCGTGCCCGTCCCGGTCAAGGACGGCGAGGTCATACGGGACGAAGGGCCCCGCCCCTCCACCACGCTGGAGAAGCTCGGCACCCTCCGCACCATCTTCCGCAAGGACGGCATCGTCACCGCCGGCTCCTCCTCGCCGCTGTCCGACGGCGCCGCCGCCCTCATCGTGGCGAGCGCGGCGGCCGTGGACCGGTACGGGCTCACCCCGCGGGCGCGGATCGTCACCTCGGCCTCGGCCGGCGTCCAGCCCCACATCATGGGTCTCGGCCCGGTGCCCGCCACCGAGAAGGCCCTGGCCCGGGCCGGATGGCAGGCGGGGGACCTCGACGCGGTGGAGCTGAACGAGGCGTTCGCCGCTCAGGCCCTGGCGGTGATGCGCCGGCTGAAACTCGACGAGGACAAGGTCAACGCCGACGGCGGCGCCATCGCGCTGGGCCATCCGCTCGGCTGCTCGGGCGCCCGTATCCTGCTCACCCTGCTGGGCCGCCTGGAGCGGGAGGACGCCCGCAGGGGGCTCGCGACGCTGTGCGTCGGCGTCGGCCAGGGCGTCGCGATGCTGGTGGAGCGGGTGTGAACGCCATGACCTACGAGACCCTCCTGGTCGAGGAGCGCGACGACCGAGTGATCGTCACGCTGCACCGGCCCGACGCCCGCAACGCCATCAGCGGCCGGATGATCGCCGAGCTGCACGACGTCTGCGACGAGCTGGAACGTCGGCCGAAGCTGCTGTTGCTCACCGGGCACGGCCGCGTTTTCGCGGGCGGCGCCGACATCGCAGAACTGCTCGAGCGCGGCCGGGACGAGGCCCTGCAGGGCATCAACAGCCGCCTGTTCGAGCGGGTACGGCGCCTGCCGATGCCGACCGTCGCCGCAGTCGACGGCTGGGCCCTGGGCGGCGGTGCGGAACTGGCCTACGCGTGCGACCTGCGCATCGCCGGGCCCGACGCCGTGTTCGGTAACCCCGAGCCGGGGCTCGGCATCCTCGCCGCTGCCGGGGCATGCTGGCGGCTGCCCGAGCTGGTCGGCGAGTCGGTCGCCAAGCAGGTGCTGCTCGCCGGGCGGAATCTCGACGCGCAGGCGGCCCTGGCGGCCGGGCTCGTCATCGACGTCGTGCCGGTCGAGAAGCTGCTCGACGAGGCGCACGCGCTGCTGGACCGCATGGCCAGGTCCTCGGCCACGGCCCTGCGCCTGACCAAGCTCGTCGTCGACTCGCCGGGCGCCCATCCGGTCGCCGACGACCTGGCCCAGGCCTTGTTGTTCGAGGGCGAGGACAAGAAGGACCGCATGACCCGCTTCCTGGAGAGGAGGAGCCGAGCATGACAACCACCGCACCGGCCGTCGTCGGTGTGATCGGCGGCGGCCGCATGGGCGCCGGCATTGCGCAGTCCTACGCGACCGCCGGCTCCGCGGTCACCGTGGTCGAGAGCGGCGCCGAGGCCGCAGCCGCGGCCCTGGACCGGGTGGCCACGGGACTGAAGCGGGCCGCCGAACGCGACCTGCTCACCGAACCCGCGGACGAGATTCTCGCCCGGGTGTCCACCGTGGAGTCGGTGGACGCGTTGCCCGCCGAAGCCGACCTGGTCGTGGAGGCCGTCCCGGAGGACTCCGCGCTCAAGGCCCGCGTCCTCGCCGCCGCCGAACAGGCGGTGAGCACTACGACGGTCCTGGCCAGTAACACCAGTTCTCTGTCCGTCACCGAGCTGGCCGCCGTCCTCACCCGGCCCGGCCGCTTCCTGGGCATGCACTTCTTCAACCCGGTGCCCGCCTCGGACCTGGTCGAGATCGTGGTGGCGCCGGGCACGGACGCCGCCACGGTCGAGGCGACCTTGCAGTGGACGCGCTGCCTGGGCAAGAAGGACGTCGTCGTCAAGGACTCGCCCGGCTTCGCCAGCAGCCGCCTCGGCGTCACCCTCGGACTGGAGGCCATCCGCATGGTCGAGGAGGGCGTGGCGGAACCCGAGGCCATCGACGACGCGATGCAACTCGGCTACAAGCACCCCATGGGTCCCCTCCGCCTGACCGACCTGGTCGGCCTGGACGTGCGCCTGGCTATCGCGGAACACCTGCACGCCACGCTGGGCGAACGATTCGCCCCGCCGCAGCTGCTGCGCGAGAAGGTCGCCCGGGGCGAACTCGGCCGCAAGACCGGACAGGGGTTCTACGCATGGCGGTGAGCGAAACGGCGCAGGCCGACGAACGCACCGTCGAGTACACCCTGCGGGACGGCGTCGCCGTCATCGAATAGCGTCGGCCGTCGAGGGCGCCTGCGTCGGCGCCGGTCTCGGCCTCGCGCTCTGCGCCGGCCTCCGGGTGGCCGCCCAGGGCGCCCGATTCTCCACCTCGTTCACCGGGATCGGCCTGGCCGCCGACAGCGGGCTGAGCGGCGCTCGCGGGCAGCCGCCCTGATGCTGCTCGGTGACCGCTTCGACGCCGAGGCGGCCGAGCGGCGGGTCTCGTCCACCGCATGGTGCCGGACGGCGCCGCGACCGAGCAGGGCCTCGGTGTGGCCCGGCGCCTGGCCACCGGCCTCAGCGCCGCGTATGCCGAGGTCAAGACGCTGCTCCGGGCTGCGGCCGGCGGCGACCTGCCCGCACTGCTGGAGGCGGAGGCCATGGTGCAGGAGCGGCTCGGGCGGACGGAGGACCACCGTGCCGCCGTCTGCGCCTTCCTCGATGGCCGGCCACCCTCCTTCACCGGGAACTGACCGCACTTCGGCACTTGCCAGAACCCAGGAACCTCGTCATATCATCGACCGAACGAACGGTCGGTAGGGATTGGTGGTACGGATGACTGCACAGCAGGCCGGCTCGTCGGCCGCACTTGACGCTCCTCCCGCGCTGCAGGAGCACTTCGAGTCGACGATCGCGCGGGACCAGCGGATCGAGCCGCGTGACTGGATGCCCGACGGCTACCGGAAGACGCTGATCCGGCAGGTGGCGCAGCACGCGCACTCAGAAATCATCGGCATGCAGCCGGAGGGTGAGTGGATCACGCGTGCGCCGTCACTGCGCCGCAAGGCGATCCTGTTCGCCAAGGTGCAGGACGAGGCCGGGCACGGCCTGTACCTGTACTCGGCGGCCGAGACGCTCGGCGCCGACCGCGCGGACCTCACCGAGCGACTGCTCGAAGGGCGCCAGAAGTACTCGTCGATCTTCAACTACCCGACGCTGAGCTTTGCCGACGTCGGGGTGATCGGCTGGTTCGTGGACGGCGCGGCGATCTGTAATCAGGTGCCGCTGTGCCGCTCCTCGTACGGGCCGTACGCGCGGGCGATGGTGCGGATCTGCAAGGAGGAGTCGTTCCATCAGCGGCAGGGCTACGAGCTGTTGCTGACAATGATGCGCGGCACCGAAGCCCAGCGGGAGATGGTGCAGGACGCGGTGAACCGCTGGTGGTGGCCGTCGCTGATGATGTTCGGCCCACCCGACGAAGACTCGCCGAACTCCGCGCAGTCGATGGCCTGGAAGATCAAGCGGCACAGCAACGACCAGCTGCGCCAGCGGTTCGTCGACATGACCGTCCCGCAGGCCGAGAAGCTCGGCGTGAATCTGCCCGACCCACAGCTGCGCTGGAACGAGGAGCGCGGCCATCACGACTTCGGCACCCCGGACTGGGACGAGCTGAAGCGCGTCATCACGGGCGACGGGCTGTGCAACACCCAGCGGATGGAGCGCCGCCGGACGGCTCACGAAGAAGGCGCCTGGGTGCGCGAAGCAGCGACCGCACACGCGGCCAAGCAGGCAGCGAGCGCGAAGAAGGGAGCGGCGGCATGACCTCCGACAAGCACGGTTGGCCTCTGTACGAAGTGTTCGTGCGCGGCAAGCGCGGACTCAACCATGTTCATGTCGGCTCGCTGCACGCTGCCGACGACGCGATGGCGCTCACGCACGCGCGCGACCTGTACACCCGCCGCAACGAGGGCGTCAGCATCTGGGCGGTGCGCAGCGAGCACATCGCGGCCTCTACGCGCGACGAGAAGGATCCGTTCTTCGCGCCCAGCGCCGACAAGGTTTATCGGCACCCGACCTTCTACGACATCCCCGACGACGTCCCCCACATCTAGGAGCAGGGCATGAGTGACGACCACGTCTACATGACGCTCGCCGAGGGGCACGAGGACGACGCCCGCTGGGCCTACGGCACCGGTTTCGAGGATCCGCTGCACGGGGTGAGCTCCGCTGTGCCGGACGGGGTCGACCGCGCCGAACTGGCCGCGCTGTGCTTGGTGTTGGCCGACGACGCCCTGGTCGGTGCCCAGCGCCTGGCCGAGTGGACCACCCGCGCACCCGAGCTGGAGGAGGAGGTGGCACTGGCCAACATCGGGCTCGACCTGCTCGGCCAGGCCCGCCTCCTCTACGCCCGCTGCGGTCAGGTCGACGGCACGGAACGCGGCGAGGACGCCTACGCCTATTTCCGTGACGCGGACGACTTCCGCAACGTGCGCCTGGCAGAACTGCCCAACGGCGACTTCGCGTTCACCATCGCACGGCTGCTGGTATTCGCCAGCTGGCGCCTGGCCCACTTCGAGCGGCTCACCGCCTCGGCCGACCCGGTACTCGCCGCCATCGCGGCCAAGGGCGTGAAAGAACTGACCTATCACCGGCAGTACGCGGCCGAGTGGGTCGTCCGACTCGGTGACGGCACCGCGGAGTCCCACCGCAGGATGCGCGCCGGCCTCGACGACGTGGCCGCTCACCTGGGGGAGTTGTTCGAGGCCCACGACGCGCGGACCGAGGTCCTCGCCGTGCTGCGACAGGTCACGACAGCGGCAGGGCTGCCCCTGCCGGACGTACCGCCGCAGACGGCCGGCTCCGGCCGCGAAGGCAACCACACCGAACACCTTGCCCCGCTGCTGACCGAGCTGCAGAGCGTGGCCCGCGCCCACCCGGAGGCGACATGGTGACCGTGCTCACGGACGCCCGGCGCATCGCCGAGCAGGTGCCCGACCCCGAACTGCCCATGCTCACCCTGGCCGACCTCGGAGTGTTGCGGGACGTGACGGTGGCCGCCGACGGCACGGTCGTCGCCGCACTCACGCCGACCTATTCCGGCTGCCCGGCCATGCCCGAGATGCGGGCCGGTGTGGCGGCGCGGCTGAAGGACGCCGGCTATGAGCGTGTGGAGGTCCGCACGGTCCTCGACCCCCCGTGGACCACCGACTGGATCACCCCGGAGGGGCGCCGCAAGCTCGCCGAACACGGCATCGCACCCCCCGGACCCGCACCGCGCCCGTCGCCGGGGCCCGTGCCGCTGAGCCTGTCCGCCACCCACCGAGCCGTGTCGTGCCCTCGCTGCGGCGCCACCGACACGGAGGAGACGTCCCGCTTCGGCGCCACCTCCTGCAAGGCGCTGTGGCGCTGCCGGGCCTGCCAGGAACCGTTCGAGTACGTCAAGGAGATCTGATGGAGGACCTGTTGGCTCCCGAAGCCGCCGCCCTCTCCCCGGTGCGGCGGGCGCGCCGCCGCCCCGCCTTCCACGCCTTGAAAGTGGCGGCAGTGCAGCGGCTGTGCGACGACGCTGTCGCGCTGAGCTTCGACATCCCCGGTGAGCTGGCCGAGGAGTTCGCCTTCGCACCCGGCCAGTCGCTCACGCTGCGGCGCGAAGTCGACGGGCGGGACGAGCGGCGCTCCTACTCGATCTGCTCCCCGGTGGGTGCCCGGCCCCGCATCGGGGTGCGGGTGGTGCCCGGTGGACTGTTCTCGTCCTGGTTGGTGAACGAGGTGAGGCAGGGCGACACCATCGAGGTGATGGGTGCGACCGGCGCCTTCACCCCTGATCTGTCCACGCCCGGACAGCACGTGCTCATCGCGGCCGGCTCGGGCATCACCCCGATGGTCTCCATCGCCGAGTCCGTCCTTGCCGCGGACGACCGGTCCCGCGTCACCCTCTTCTACGGCAACCGGCGCACCGACTCGGTGATGTTCGCCGACGAACTGGCCGACCTGAAGGATCTCTACCCTGCCCGGTTCCAGCTCGCGCACGTACTGTCCCGCGAACCGCGCGAGGCCGAACTGCTGACCGGCCGTCTCGACGCCGACCGGCTGGCCGCGCTCATCGACGGCCTGGTCGACGTTTCCGAAGCCGACCACTGGTGGCTGTGCGGCCCCCACGGCATGGTCCTGGACGCCCAGAAGGTGCTTGCCGAGCTGGGAGCGCCCAGTGACCGGGTCCACCAGGAACTCTTCTTCGCAGGCGAGGAGCCCGCCGCCGTACGCCACGAGGAGCCCTGGGCCGACGGACCGGTCAGCCAGGTCACCGTCGTCCTGGACGGCCGCTCCACCACCTCCGCACTCTCCCGCGAGGCCACCCTTCTCGACTCGGCCTCCCGCGTACGTCCCGACCTGCCATTCGCCTGCAAGGGCGGCGTCTGCGGTACCTGCCGCGCTCGGGTCACCGAGGGCGAGTCGGACATGCGGCGCAACTACGCGCTGGAACCTGCCGAGGTCGACGCCGGGTATGTGCTGACCTGCCAGACCTTCCCTGTCTCCGACAGCCTGACCGTCGATTTCGACAGCTGAGGAGCAGATGTCGAACCCTCGTCCCGAAGTCGCTCAGGGTGTGGGCACGCTCCGTCCGGACCGCCGCGCATCCCCGAGCTGGTGGTCGCGGTCGTCACCGGGTACGCCCTGGGCGGCGGCAGCGAGTCGGCGTTGTGTGCGGACTACCGCATCGCCGTCTCATGGACCGTGTCGTCTCCCGCCGCCGAGGTGTACGCCGAGGCGCACGCCTGGGCCGCGAGGGAGGGGTGGCGAGTTGGGGAACGGGTTGGTTCATGGCGCCGGCCTGACGGCCGGGCGCGGGTCGATGCGAGCAGGTGCCGGGGAGGCGGGCGGCACACCGCGCGCGGTAGCGGTGCTGCCTCATGCCTCGTCAGCGGCGGTGTAGCCGAGGGCGGCACGGTTGATGTAACGGTTGCCGAGGTCGGGAATCGGCGCGGGTGCCGGCTTCTGCGTGGCCTTCGCTGTGGACTTCTTCGCGGCCGCCTTCTTGCCGCCCGCCCGCGCGGCGGGTATCGACTTCGGCTTCTTGGTGCTCTTGGCGGCCGTCGTGCCACGTGCCTCGAACTTCTTCCGCAGCAGTGAGAGCTGCTCGCGTTCCTGCGTGGTCTGGTCGGCGGGAAGAGCGTTGACGAGGGCTCGGGCCCGGCTGAGCATGTAGCGCGCCTGAGGCCGGCGCTTGGCGTTGATCGCCATGCGTATCACCTCGATGGTTTGCTGCAGTGCCTTGATCTTCGCGGCCTGGCGCCGGGGCAGCGGGAACTCGGCCCCGCTTCCACGGCGCTGCCCGGCGGCACGGGTACCCCAGTCGGCGCCCGAGGTCAGCACGACGGCCGAGCGGGGGTTGCTGGTCTGGCTTCGACGTACCACGGGGCGTTGGTTCCTTGGCTGGGGCCGACGGAGGCGGAAGACGACGTCGCTCACGTTACCGTCCGGCTTCGTTCGGAGCTGGCTGGTGCCGGGGCGAGCACCTGTACGGCCGGGGACGAGAGCGGTGAACACCGGTACGTCTGCCGGAGCGGGGAGGGACCTGCCGGGGCCGGGGCCGGGGCCGGGGCCGGGAGCGCGGAGGGCACCGGCCGTCATGGCCGGTGCCCTTTCGCGTGCGCAGCTCCGCTCGGGGAGTCCTGCGGCCGGTCCGCCTACGTGGTGAGGGCCGATTCCGGTCTGCCGTCGCGTCCGTGCGGCAGGGGTACGGACTCCTCGTTCTCGGTGGAACGTTGGGCGTGGACCCCGATCATGCCGACGGAGGTCAGCACCGCGGCGACGGCGGCCGCCACGCCGCACACCAGGAACGCGGTGCTGAAGCCGCTGCCCAGGGCGTCCAGGGCCAGACCGTGCGCTGCGGATCCCGGGGCGCCGGGCGGCAGGCTGTTCACGGCGATGGGCCCTCCGGCCTCGGCGATCCCGCGTGCCGCTGCCACCTGACCGGCCGGCAGGTCCGCGCCGGACACGTTCGCCACGAACGACGACCCCGCGTTGCTGAGGGCGACCGCGCCGACGACGACAGGGCCGAGCGCGAAGCCGAGGTCGCGCAGCATGTTGGTGGTGGCGCTGGCCATGCCGGCCAGGTTCAGGGGCACACTGTTCAGCGCCACGGCCGTCACCGAGCTGACGGTCAGGGCGAAACCGATGCCGACCAGCAGGGCGGGCGCGACGAACGCGCCGAGTCCCGGGTCGGTGACGTCCAGCCGGGTGAACAGCAGGCAGCCGATCGCCATCAGGACGAATCCCGAGGTCAGCAGCCAGGACGCGGCGACCCGGTGGAGGAGCCGCGAGACGACCGGGATGAGCAGGAAGGCGGGCCCCTGGAGGAGCAGGAAGAGGATGGCGACGCGGATCGGGTTTTGATGCTGCACCGGTCCCATCCACATGCTCATCGCGAAGCAGGCGCCGAGGAAGGCGAGCATGCCGATGACGGCGACGACGGACGACACGGTGAAGGCCCGGTTGCGGAACAGCCTCAGGTCGAAGATCGGGGATTCGGCCCCCAGCTCCACCACGACGAACCCGGCGAGGAAGCATGCGCCGAGGGCGAAGGCGAGGATGACGGGAAGGGTGGTCCAGCCCGACTCGGGCCCCTCGACGGCGCCGTACAGCACCAGGATGAGACCGAGGGCGAAGGTGATCTGACCGGGTACGTCGAGCTTGCGGCCCTCGGGCGACTTCGACTCCGTGGCCAGCACCAGGGTGAGCACCATGCTGACCAGAGCGAGTCCGACGAGCACCCAGAAGGAACCGCGCCACGATCCGACCTTGGCGAACATGCCGCCGAGCAGAGGTGAGACGGCGGCGCCGGCGGACAGGAAGCCGCTCCAGACTGCCACCGCGTGCGCCCGTTCCCGCATGGTGCGGGTGACGGCGGTGATCGCGGTGAGCGAGGCGGGGAACATGGCGCCGGCGCCCAGTCCGTTCAGGGCGGCGCCGATCCACAGAACCTGGACGGTGGGTGCGAGCGCGGCCACGACACTGCCCACGGCGACCATGCCCGTGCCGACCACGATCAGCCTTCGTCGTCCGAAGAGGTCGCCGAGCACACCGAAGGTGAACTCGAAGCAGACCACGGCGATCATGAACGCGGCCGTGATCCAGGTCAGCTGGGAACCGTGCGTGTTCAGGTCCTGCTGGAAGAGTCCGAGGAGCGAGGCCGGTAGCGCGTTCGCGACCTGGGCCACGAAGACCGCGCAGCAGGCGGCAGCCAGTGTTCCCGCGTAGCCCGGTGTCCGGGCGGCCCCCGCGGTTGGGCCCGGGGACGTCGGCATCCCGTTGTTGAGCGTCATTGCTGTTCTCCCTGGCTGGGAAAGGTGGGCGTCCCGGAAGCGGGAGCCCTGAGAGCGTGGAAGGGCTCGGCTCTGCGTGCGCGGTGGGGGAGAGGGGCACGACGCGAGTCGGGCGCGATGTCGTGGAGAATGACATTCGCTTTACGCCACGTCAATGATGTGTGCACTATCCCAGAGAAGCGATCTTGCTGTAAGGCGGGCGACCGCTCTGTCGTGTCGCCAGGGGCTCAGTGCTGCTCGGTCAGGTCCTTCTCCAGGGAGTGCGCCGTGGCGTTCAGAGCGGCCACCAGGGACTGGAGGCGGTGCGGGTCGTAGCGCACGCTGGGCATCGACACCGACAGACCGGCCAGCGCGGTGCCGTCCTGGTCGCGCACCGGTACGCCGACGGCGACGAGACCGCGTTCGGATCGCTCCTTGTTGACGGCGAACCCGTTGCGGCGCAGACGCCTGAGCTCCGTCCGCAGCCGGGCGAGATCCGGCCGATCGGCGGGACGGTCGCGGTAACGCTCGGGGGCGTAGACCTCCTCCAGTTCCTCGTCGGTGAGGTCGGCGAGCAGCAGCAGTCCCGCCGTGGTGCGGTGGGCCGAGAACACCATGCCCTCCCGGGAACCGACCCGCAGCGCCTGCCGGCACTCGACGCTGGCGATGAACCGGGCCGTGTCCCCGGTGCGCACGATCAGGTTCGTGGTCTCGTCCAGAAGATCGACGACCCGGTGCAGATGGGGCAGAGCCGCCGCGCGCAGCCGCGACACGAGGGACTGCGAGTGCGCGGCGAGTTCCAGCACCGGCCCCGCACGGTAGATGCGGCCCTCGTCCTGCACGGCGAAGTCCCGGTAGACGAGCATCGCCAGGACCCGGTGGGCTGTCGACCTGGCGACGCCCAGCCGCTCGGCGATCTGCGACACGGTCGCGCCGCCCTCCATCTGCAGGATGGTCGCCGCTCGCAGCGCGTGGTCCACGCTGGCGATCGGGTACGGCGGCGGTGTCTTGAGCGGTTTGTCCATGGCATGCCCCTTCGGATTCTGCTCTCCAGAATCTTCATGTTCTCCTGGAAGACACAGTGCACGCTGGGCCTGTGACTCAGTCCTCCATCGCCCACGACATCGCCTCGGGTTCCCCGGTCCGGCTGCAGGCCGTCTCCGCGGAGGGGCAGCCCGAGGTCACCCCGGCGCTCGAAGAGCTGTACCGGGGCTTCGAACAGGAACTCCTCGTCCCACTGTGGACCGAGATCGGCGACCTGATGCCGGCCCACCCGCGCTCGCGCGCCGTGCCGCACATGTGGCGCTGGCAGCGGCTGCGGGACCTGGCAGCCCAGGCCGGCGACATCGTCCCGGTCGGCCGTGGCGGTGAGCGCCGGGCCATCGCGCTGGCCAACCCGTCCCTCGGCGGACGGCCCTTCGCCACCCCGACGCTGTGGGCGGCCATCCAGTACCTCATGCCGGGCGAGGACGCCCCCGAGCACCGCCACACCCAGCACGCCTTCCGGTTCGTCGTCGAGGGCTCGGGCGTGTGGACGGTCGTCGGCGGCGACCCGGTGCCGATGAACCGCGGCGACTTCCTCCCGCAGGCGGGCTGGAACTGGCACGCCCACCACAACGCCACCGCCGAGCCCATGGCCTGGATCGACGGACTGGACATCCCCTTCCAGTACGCCACCGAGGCGCAGTTCTTCGAGTTCGGCCGCGACGAGATCAGCGACGCCGAGCGGATCACCCCGGAGCGGTCGCGCTCCGAGCGCCTGTGGGGCCACCCGGGCCTGCGCCCGCTGTCGGCCGCCCCGGCCACCCCGGGCAGCCCGCTGCTCTCCTACAAGTGGGAGTACACCGACGCCGCCCTGCGCGACCAGCTGCTGCTGGAGAAGGAGGGCTTCGGCGGCACCGTCGAGCCCGGCCACGCCGCGGTGCGCTACTCCAACCCGCACGACGGCTCCGACGTGCTGCCGACCATCCGCGCCGAGTTCCACCGCATCGCCCGCGGCGCCGAGACCGCGCCGGTCCGCGAGACCGGCTCGTCGGTCTACCAGGTCTTCGACGGCTCCGGTGTCGTGACCGTCGGGGAGAAGTCCTGGACGGTCAGCCGCGGCGACCTGTTCGTCGTCCCGTCCTGGGAACCGTTCTCCGCCAGGTCCGAGGCCGGCGGGACCGACTCCGACGAGGGCGGCCTCGACCTCTTCCGCTTCTCCGACGCGCCCGTCTTCGAGGCGCTTCAGCTCAACCGCACCCAGAAGGACGCCTGACCATGAAGCTCGCCACCATCCGCACCGCCGACGGCACCCGGGCGGTCCGCCTCGACGGCGACATCCACGTCGACCTCGGTTACACCGACCTGGGTGAACTGTTCGCCGAGGCCGACTGGCAGGCCGAGGCCGCCGCCGCCTCCGGCACCACCTACCCGGTCGAGGGCGCGGACTTCGCGCCGGTCGTCCCGAACCCGTCCAAGGTCGTCTGCGTCGGCCACAACTACACCAACCACATCAAGGAGATGGGGCGGGACCTCCCCAACTACCCGACCCTCTTCCCGAAGTTCGCCGACACCCTCATCGGCGCGAACGACGACATCGTCAAGCCGGCCGAGACCGACGCGTTCGACTGGGAGGTCGAACTGGCCGTCGTGATCGGCAAGCAGGTCCGCCGCGCCGACGAGCAGCAGGCCGCCGACGCCATCGCCGGCTTCACCGTCATGAACGACATCTCGGTGCGCGACTGGCAGTTCCGCACCATCGAGTGGACCCAGGGCAAGATCTGGGAGGCCTCCACCCCGGTCGGCCCCTACGTCGTCACCCCCGACGAGGCCGGCGGCGTCCGCCCCGCGCTCGAGGTCAAGACCGTCGTCGACGGGCAGGTCATGCAGCAGGACGACACCGGCACGCTGCTGTTCGACCCGGTCTTCCTGGTGCAGTACATCTCCACCGTCATCACCCTGCGCCCGGGCGACATCATCGCCACCGGCACCCCGGCCGGCGTCGGCAACGCCCGCGACCCCAAGGTCTTCCTACTCCCGGGCCAGACCGTGGTCACCGAGATCGCGGGCCTGGGCGCCTGCACCAACAAGGTGGTCGCGGAATGACCGACGCCCCGCGGACGTTCACCGACGCGCGCGAGTGGGCCCGTACCGGCACCGAGCTGGTACTGGCCGCCGTCGAGGATCTCGACGAGGCCGGCTTCGCCGCCGACAGTCTGCTGCCGGGCTGGACCCGCAAGCACCTGGCCGCGCACGTCGCCGCCAACGCCGACGCCCTGTGCAACCTCGTGCACTGGGCGGCAACCGGCGAGGAGACGCCGATGTACGCCTCCCCCGAGGAGCGTGCCGCCGGCATCGCCAAGGGCCCGGCCCTCTCCGTCGGCGAACTGCGCGCCTGGCTGGCCGACTCGGCCCGCCGGCTCGGCACGGACCTGGACGAACTGACCGACGAGCAGTGGCAGAACAAGGTCGTCACCGCTCAGGGCCGTACCGTCCCCGCCACCGAGTTGCCCTGGATGCGGTCCCGCGAGACCTGCGTCCACGCGGTCGACTTCGGCACCGGCGTCACCTTCGCCGACCTCCCGGCGGGCTTCCTGTCCGCCCTGGTCGACGAGATCAGCACCAAACGCGGGCTCACCGAGCTGCCCGACGGCCCTCTCCCCGAGGTCGCCGCCTGGCTGGCCGGGCGGCCCCACACGCTTGCCGACGCTCCCGAGCTCGGCCCGTGGCTCTGAGAGTTGAGGAAGTTCCATGACGAACCCTGATGTGATCGTCGTCGGCGGCGGCATCGGCGGCCTGGGCGCGGCGTTCTCGCTGACCCGCCAGGGCCTGAACGTGCGTCTGCTGGAGAGCGCCCCCGCCTTCGGCGAGGTCGGCGCCGGCATCCAGCTCGCCCCCAACTGCACCCGCATCCTCGACGACTACGGCCTCCTGGAGGAGGCCAAGAGCCTCGGCGTCGTTCCGGACTCCATGGTCATGCGCGACGCGGTCGACGGCGGCGAACTGTCCCGCCTGGACCTGCGCGACCTGGAGAAGCGGTACGGCTACCCGTACATGGTGATCCACCGCAGCGACCTGCACGGCCTGCTGCTGCGCGCCTGCGAGCGGGCCGGCGTCGAGCTGGTCACCGACTCCCGGGTCACCTCGTACGAGAACGCCGACGGCGGCGCCCGCGTCACCCTCGCCGCCGGCGAGGTCCACGAGGCCGGCCTGGTCATCGCCGCCGACGGTCTGCACTCCGTCGCACGCAAGCTCCTCGTCGACGACCAGCCCGTCTCCTCCGCGTACGTCGCCTACCGGGGCACCGTGCCCGCCGGGACGCCCCGTGTCCATGGCATCGACCTCAGCGAGGTCGTGGTCTACGTCGGCCCGCGCTGCCACTTCGTCCACTACGGCCTGCGCGGCGGCGAACTCCTCAACCAGGTCGCCGTCTTCGAGTCCCCCAAGGCCCTCGCCGGCCAGGAGGACTGGGGCACCCCGGACGAGCTCGACAACGCCTTCGCCGAGACCTGCGGCTTCGTCCAGGACGGCCTGCCGTTCATGTGGCGGGAAAAGTGGTGGCGGATGTTCGACCGCGAGCCGGTCATGAACTGGGTCCACGGCCGGATCGCGCTGCTCGGCGACTCCGCGCACCCGCCGCTGCAGTACATCGCGCAGGGCGCGATCATGGCCATCGAGGACGGCTGGGTGCTGGGCGAGCACGTCGCCCGCAACCGCGCCGAGGACGGCACGGTCGACTGGAGTGCCGCGCTCGCCGCCTACGAGGCCGTCCGCCCGGAGCACTGCCGCCGCGTGCTGACCACGTCCCGCAAGTGGGGCGAGCTGTGGCACCTCGACGGTGTCGCCCGCGAGCAGCGCAATGTGCTGCTGCGTGCCCGCGACACCTACGACTACGCCTTCGTGGACTGGCTGTACGGCCCGACTGCGCTGACGCCGGACGAGGAGCCCCCCATGTTCACGCCGATCCCGCTGTCCTCGGCCCGTGTCGACGAGCCTGAGTCCCCCGCCCTGGTGGGAGGACACTCCCAGTGAGCGACGCCTATCTCTACGCGGCTGCCCGCACCCCCTTCGGCCGGTTCAACGGCACCCCGGCGAAGGTGCTGCGCGAGCGGCGCGAACGCTGGGGCGTCGCGGCCATCTGCATCGGCGTGGGCCAGACCCTCGCCGTGGTCCTGGAGAACGTCACCGACGAGGTGAGCGGCTGATGGGCGTGACCATCGCGGCGACGGCCGACGAGGCCGTGGCGGGCGTCGAGGACGGTGCGACGGTCCTGGTGGGCGGATTCGGTCTGGCGGGCATGCCGTTCGACCTCATCGACGCGCTGATCCGGCAGGGCGCCGGTGGCCTGACCGTCGTGTCCAACAACGCCGGCAACGGGGACGTGGGCCTGGCCGCACTGCTCAAGGCGGGCCGGGTGCGCAAGGTCGTCTGCTCCTTCCCCCGGCAGAGCGACTCCTATGTGTTCGACGAGCTGTACCGGGCCGGGCGGGTGGAGCTGGAGGTGGTGCCGCAGGGCACCCTCGCCGAACGGATGCGGGCCGCCGGGGCGGGCATCGGGGCCTTCTACTGCCCCGTCGGCGTCGGCACCCCGTTGGCGGAGGGCAAGGAGATCCGGGAGATCGACGGACGTGCTCACGTCCTGGAGTACCCGATCAAGGGGGATGTGGCCCTGATCTCGGCGCATCGCGCGGACACCATGGGCAACCTCGTCTACCGCAAGACCGCCCGGAACTTCGGCCCCGTCATGGCCACGGCGGCCACGACGGTCGTCGCCCAGGTCACCGACGTGGTGCCCGCCGGGGAGATCGATCCGGAGAACGTGATCACCCCGGGCATCTACGTCGACCGCCTCGTGCGGGCCGAGGCCCGCCGGCTCACCGTGCAAGGAGCCCGCTGATGACGGCAACGACCACACAGTCCGTGGAGCACACGGACCGGGGCCCGCTGAGCACCGACGAGCTCGCGGCCCGCATCGCCCGTGACATCCCGCCCGGTTCCTACGTCAACCTCGGCATCGGGCAGCCGACCGGGGTCGCCGAGCACCTGTCGGCGGACGCGGGGATCGTGCTGCACACGGAGAACGGCATGCTGGGCATGGGGCCGGCCGCGACCGGCGACGAGGTGGACCCCGACCTCACGAACGCCGGAAAGGTACCGGTCACCGAGCTGCCCGGGGCGGCGTACTTCCACCACGCCGACTCCTTCGCGATGATGCGCGGTGGCCACCTCGACGTGTGCGTCCTCGGCGCGTTCCAGGTCTCGCAAGCCGGTGACCTGGCCAACTGGCACACCGGCGACCCCGACGCCATCCCCGCCGTGGGCGGCGCGATGGATCTCGCCGTCGGAGCGCGGCAGGTG
Organism: Streptomyces sp. NBC_01669; assembly: GCF_026339735.1. Taxonomy (GTDB): domain Bacteria; phylum Actinomycetota; class Actinomycetes; order Streptomycetales; family Streptomycetaceae; genus Streptomyces; species Streptomyces yanii. Next base: position 2,533,420 of record NZ_JAPEQG010000001.1, on the reverse strand, counting down.
CTGGTGATGATGAAGCTGTTCACCCGGGACGGCGCCCCCAAGCTCGTCCCCGCGTGCACGTACCCGCTCACCGGTACCGCCTGCGTCGGCCGCGTCTACACCGACCACGGCGTCTTCGCCACCGGCCCGGACGGTGTCCGCGTCCTGGAGACGTACGGCACCACGGTCGCGGAGTTGCGGGAACGGCTCTCCGTCGACCTGCTCCCCTGAGAGAGCTTAGGTTTACGGCACGTTAAACATCGTTACGACGCGTATAGCGTGGAGCCGGTGTGTACGCTCGCCGTGCAGTGGCGCGTTAGGATCCGGTCATGGCGAACCTTCGTGAGGCGCAGAAGCAGATGACGCGCCGTCTGCTGCTGGAGTCAGGACTTGAGCTGTTCAAGACGAAGGGGTATGCCGCCACCACGGTCGACGACATCGCGACCGCGGCGGGCACCACACGCGTCACGTTCTACGCGTACTTCCCCTCCCGCGGCGACCTGATGAAGGCACTCATCGACGAGCAGCTCAACGAGGCGCTGCAGCGCGTCCGCTCCCACGAGCACGGCTCGACGGCGCAGGACCTCGTCGCCACCGTCGTCGACGGAACACCGGAAGCGATCAAGGCGTGGCTGCGGCGAACCGCCGACAACTGGCCGGCCATCCGGCCGATCATCCGCATCGGCCGCGATGCCGCGGTGATCGAGCCGGAACTGGCCGACCTGGTCGAGCGATGGCTGGAGGAGGCCATCAGCGACATCGAGGACGGACTGACGGCGGCCGGGCGATTCGAGCCTCATCAGCGTCACTTCCGGGGCGTTCTCGCGATGGCGCAGCTCGACTTCGTCGCCCAGAACTGGCACCGCGCCGACTGGAAGATCACCCATGAGCAGATGCTGGACGAGCTCAGTGCCAGCTGGGTGGATCTGCTGACCTGACGTGGCTCTGCGGACCTGACCGACACGGTCCGGGCGGTGGGCGTCAGCCCTGTTTCGGCGCCGCGTCGAACAGCAGCGCCCGGAGCCACTCGATGAAGTGGTGATCGGACAGTCGGGGGTTCCAGACCATGTCGATCCCCAGCCCGGGAAGCGGGAACGGGAACTCCTCGATCCGCAGATCGGCAAGCGTCCGCATGGTGGCGGCGACCTGGCGGCGCAGGAGGGCGACGCCGTTCGCGCGTGCGACCAGGAACGGCACCAGCAGGAAGTCGGAGATCCACAGGCCGACGCGATAGGGGATCCCCTGCTCCTCCAGCACCGGATACGGGAAGACGCGCCGATCGGTGTCCACGACGATGTGCGGCTGGGTGGTCAGGAGATCGAGCGCGCTCGCTTCCGGCGGTGCGTCCGGCGAGGCCACCACCACACAGCGGTCGTTGTACAGGCGCTCGCGCGGGTAGGGCGAGAAGTGTCCCTCGGAGATCAGCGCGACGTCGACTCCCTTGTCGGTGAAGGTGGCCTCGTTCGGCACCGTGATCGTACGCACCCGCAACGTGACATGCGGAGCGCGCTCGGCGACGAGCCGCATCAGCCGGGGGCCGACGACGAAGGCCGTGCTGTTCGTCATGGCGACGGTGACAACGCGCTGGTCCTTGGCGGGGTCGAAGACGGGGAAGTCCACGATCTGCGCGGTCTGCTGCAGGGCGCCGCGCAGCGGTGCGATCAGCTCCAGTGCCCGGGGGGTCAGCGTGACTCCCGAACCCTGACGGACGACGAGGTCGTCGCCCAGCAGCCGCCGCATCCTCGTGAGGGCGTGACTCATCGCCGGCTGGGACAGACCGACCCGTTCCGCCGCCTTGGTCACCGAACGTTCCTCGAGGAGCGCGAGGAGGGGCACCAGCAGGTTGAGGTTGACCGACGCCAGTCGGTCCAGCCCCGAGCCCGTGGTGCCCTCTCCCTGGTCGCCCATGGAACAAACCCTACGCGGCCGCCTGGGCAGTACGACGCAGCCGGGGGATGGGGATCCGGTAGTTGAGCGCCGCGGCCACACCGGTGCCGTCGCCGTGCGACCAGCGCATCAACGCCGGCCCGCCACCAGGCCCGCCGTCGACGTACGTCGGTTCCCCGTCCAGCGGCAGATCGCCCACCACCTTCAGGCTCAGCCCGAACTGCTCGGTCCAGAAGTACGTCTGGAACCGCAGCGGCGGTGCGTCGTCGCCGTGTACGAGTGCCCCAGCGGCGACCTTTGCCTGCTCGATCGCGCTGCTCCAGAGGGGGACGCGGCGCAGCCCGTGCGGAGTGGGGAAGGCCGCGAGGTCACCCACGGCGGCGACGTCGGGGCGGACCAGTCCTCGCGAGTCGACCGGGACGACGCCCTTCGCCGTGAGCCCCGTGTCCGCGAGCCACTCCGTGTTGGGCACGTCGCCGACGGCGGTCAGGAGGATGTCCGCCTCGAGGACGGCGCCGTCGTCGAGCACCACTCGGGCCTCCCCCGCGCGCTGTTCGAGCCGTGCCGAACCGGTCTCGACGAGGGTGAGCCCCAGGTCCAGCGCGGCCTTGACGAACACGTCGGCGAGATACGGACCGAGCTGGGTGATCAGGGGAACCCCTTGGGAGACCAGGGTGACCCGGCAGCCGACGGCCAGACATCCGGAGGCGATCTCCATGCCGAGCGCGCCTCCGCCCACCACGACGACCGACGGCCGGTCCGCCAGCCGGCCCCGCAGCCGGAGGGCGTCGTCGAGCCCGCGCAGGGTGAACTCCTCGGGCAGCTCGGACAGCCGTCGCGCGCGGGAGCCGGTGGCGAGGACGAGGCGGTCGTACGGCAGCGCCGAGCCGTCGTCGAGGGTGACGATCCGGCGCTCGGGGTCGAGCCCGGTCGCACGCACACCCAGCAGCTCCGTCGCCCCGTGCCCGGCCGGTGGAAGCTCGTGCGACGACATGTCGTCGCCGTCGAGCAGGAGCGCCTTCGACAGGGCCGGGCGGCTGTACGCAGGGTGCGGTTCGTCGCCGACGATGGTCAGCTCGCCGTCGAAGCCGGCCTCACGGAGCGTGTCGGCCGCGGTGAGCCCGGCGATCCCGTTGCCGACGACGACCACGCGGTTCAGCGTGCCGCCGCTCATGCGACCCTCAGCGCCGCGACCGGACACACGCGGGCCGCAGCCTTCGCCAGGGCGGCGTCGGCTCCGTCGACATCCTCGCGGTCGAGCACCAGCTCGCCCTCGTCGTCGAGATGCATGAGCTGCGGGGCGGCCTCCTCGCACAGGCCGTGGCCCTCACATCGGGGGCGGTCGAGAACGATCTTCATGCGGGGATCACCTCCAGGACGGGGAGCTCTTCGATGCTCCGGGTGATGTTGCTGGGGACACGGACCTCGGGGCCGACGACGAGGCGCTTGACGCGCCGGGAGAGCGCTTCGATCACGGCGTGGGCCTCCAGGCGGGCGAGTCCTTGGCCCGCGCAGCCGTGTGGGCCGTAGCCGAACGAGAGATGGTCGGCCGGACCGCGCTCGACGAGGAAGGTGTCCGCGTTCTCGTAGTGCCGGGGGTCGCGGTTGCCTGCGCCGAACAGGATCGCGATCTGCGCACCCGCGGGGACGACGGCCCCGTCGATCTCGACGTCCCTGACGGCGCGTCGGCCCCAGGCGTGGACGGGAGCCCAGAAGCGCAGCACCTCGTTGAACGCTCCCGGCACCAGCGACGGATCACTGCGGACCAGGTCGAGCTGGTCGGGGTGCGAGCCGAAGAGGGCGACGACGTTGCCGATCGCCGCCACGGTGGTGTCGACGCCGGCGCCCAGGTACTGGTGGATGATGTGGCCGGCCGTGTTCGGCGGGATGGCGCCCTGTGCCTCGGCGTCGAAGATGCCGCGGCCCACGGACCCTTCCTCCAGGTCGTCCGCCGTGACCTCGGAGCACCATCCGTAGAGCTCGCCGGCGATCGGGAAGTTCTCGGCCGTGCGCTGGTTCATCGGGCCGAGGACCTGCATGGCGGCCTGACCCCAGCGCAGCATGTTCTCCCGCACGTGGCCCCTGAAGCCGATCAGGTCAGCGACGACCTCCAGGGGAAAGGCACGGGCGAGGGCGTCGATCGCCTCGAAGGAGCCCTTGTCGACGAGCTCGGCGACGAGCGCGTCCGCCTTGGCCTCGATCCGCCCCTGCAGACCGCGCAGCGCGCGCGGCGAGAGGTTCTCGGTGAGCGTGGCGCGCAGCCGAGTGTGCACCGGCGGGTCGGACGCGAGCGAGGTGCCGGTGAGGGCGTCGTTGGCCATCGGGTTGAACGCGATCGAGGTCGAGGAGTACGACTCCCAGTCCGCGAGTGCGCCGCGTATGACGTCGTACCGCGTCAGCGCGTACACGTCGTTCCGCCGGAGGTGGACGACGGGGCCGTCTTCCCGCAGTTCGGCATACACGGGGTACGGGTCGAGCACGACCTCGTCGGCGAAGAGGTCGATGTCGGAGGTGGGTGGGTTGGTCATGCCCGCCAGTGAAGTGGCCGCCATCACATTCAGCAAGTGAATGTTTTACATGCCGCTGCATGCATGACGTTCATGTCTGCTCGGAGGATCTGTCCGCCCTACCCCACGTGTATTGTTTTTTCTTGGTGTTCATTTCATTGACGTCATGTAAACCGAATGGATACCGTGACTGCAAGCCATGGGGTGCAGTGCACCCCACCCCGGACACGTGAGGCAGGCATGAGCGGCAAGAGCAATACCGTGAACACCGTCCTGGGCCCAGTGCCTGCTGAAGAACTGGGCGTCGTCTCGGTCCACGAGGCGCTGCTGTCGGTGGTTCCGGGTGCGGAGTACGCCTTCGACGTCACCATCGACCGCGCCGAGGTCTTCGAGGCGCTCGCCGTGAAGCTGAAGGACTTCCGCGCCCATGGCGGCGGCACGATCGTCGACAGCACCGGCATGTTCCACGGCCGGGACGTCCGGCTGTACGAGACCCTCTCCCGCACGACCGGCGTGCACATCGTCGCCTCGACGGGCCAGGGCCCGGAGGAGTTGCTCGGCGGCTACTTCCTCACGCCGCAGACCAACCCGCCGACGCCGTGGCCGACCGAGAAGTTCGCCGACCTCTTCACCGAGGAGATCACCGAGGGCATGGTGGTCCCCCGCGTGGAGCGACGAGGCGCCGCCGGCCTGGTGGCCACCGCCGCGACCCTCGAGGGCATGACCGCGACCGACGAGAGCCTGTTCCGCGGTGCGGCCCGGACCGCCCTGAGCACCGGCGTCGCGGTCTCCATCCGCTACGGGAGCGACGCCGTCCACGACCTCGGCATCGTCCTGGAAGAGGAGCTGCCGGCCGACCGCGTCGTCGTCGGCGGACTCGACCGCAAGGACGCCGTCGCCGCCGGTGCGCCCCTCGAGATCGCCCGCCGCGGCGCCTATGTCGCACTCGACCACGTCGGCGTGGAGGACGAGGCACACATCACCGATGCCGAGCGCGCCGCCCTGGTCGCCGACCTCGTGCAGGCCGGCTTCGGCAACCGGATCCTGCTCTCGAGCAACGCGACCGGGGTGGCGAAGGGCCACCCCGGCAACGACCTGCCGTACAGCTACGTCCTGACCACCTTCGTCCCGCTCCTGAAGGCACAGGGTCTCAGCGACGAGGACGCGCAGCGGATTCTCGTGGAGAACCCGCGCGACCTGCTGTCGGTGCGTTGAGCGCGCCGACGCGAACGCCCATCAAGTCCCTTTTCTCGAAGGTGAGTTCTGTGTCGCGAGTAAATACCGTCCTGGGGCCGGTCCCGACCGAGGAACTGGGTCTCGTGGCCGTCCACGAGCACATCGGCTACGGCATGCCCGGCTCCGAGCTGGACACGAGGTGGTGGAAGACCCCCGAGCAGCGGTACGAGGAGACCGTCCCGAAGCTGCGCACGTTCCACGAGCACGGCGGCGGCACCTTCGTCGACGCGACCGGGATCTGCAACGGCCGTGACGTCGACCACTACAAGTCGCTGTCCGCGAAGACCGGCGTCCACATCGTCGCCTGCACCGGCTTCGTCGGCGGCGACACCGCCCTGCCGCACTTCGCCCGGGCCGGCGTGGACTATCTGACCCAGCAGTTCGTCCACGAGATCACCGTCGGCATCGGCAACACCGGCAGCCTCGCCGGTGTCATCAAGGTCGGGGTGAGCCGCGGCGGCCGTATGACCGACCTGGACAAGCGCATCTACCGCGCCGCGGCCCGCGCCTCGCTCACCACGGGCGTGCCGATCCTGACCCACCTCGCGATCGACGCCGAGAACGCGATCGCGATCTTCAACGAAGAGGGCCTCCCCCTGGACCGCGTCCTGTTCGGGCACGTCGACGACGGCGTGAACGCCGACAAGACGCGCGACGTCTGGATCGCGGAGCAGGGCGGCCGCATCGGCTTCGACACCTTCGGCTACGAGACCGAGCTGTCGGACCCGCCGTTCTGGGCGCGCCCCCGCAAGGAGCGGCTGGACCACTTCCTCCGGTTCATCGGCGACGGCCGGCTGCAGCAGGTCCTCGCCTCCGCCGACGCCAACTGCAGCCCGCTGGGCTGGCCGGGCGTGAAGGGACACACCGTCAACTACATCTTCGACGACCTCATCCCGGACCTCCGCGCCGCCGGCCTCGACGAGGCCGCGATCAAGACGATCTTCGTTGACAACCCCGCCGACTTCCTCACCATCAAGAAGTAGAGAGAGCCACCATGCAGTCCTCAGACCTGAAGAACCTGAAGATCGCCGTCGTCGGCGCGGGATACGGCGGCGCGGCTGCGGCCAAGGCCCTGAGCCTGCTCGGCGCCACCGTCGACGTCTACGAGCAGGCGAACCAGATCCGGGAGGTCGGTGCCGGCATCGGTCTGCGTCCGGCCACCATCAACCGCTTCCGCGAGTGGGGAATCTTCGACGCGATCGCGAAGGTGAGCTCGCCCAGCGAGTACTTCGAGATCCTCACGGCCACCGCTGAGCCGATCATGAAAGAGGCGTGGCCGGCCGCCGGCGAGCAGACCTACACCCACCTGATCCACCGCGGTGACTTCATCGACGCCCTCCTCGGTGTGCTTCCCGAGGGCATGGTGCACCTCGGCCACAAGCTGGAGACCATCCAGGACAGGGGCGACCGCTCCGTCCTCACCTTCGCGGGCGGCGAAACCGTCGAGGCCGACCTGGTCGTCGGTGCCGACGGCATCAAGTCGGTGGTGCGCCGGCAGCTGTTCAGCGACAAGGGGCCGGTGTTCTCGGGTGAGCACGCCTACCGCACGGTGATCCCCGTCGACGACGCCCACGGGATGGTCGTCGACGACAACCTCCGGATGTACATCGGCCGGGGCACGAAGATCTACCTGCTTCCGCTGCGCCACCGGGGCCAGGTGTCGTTCGACATCACCGCCCTGTGCCCGGACAGCACCTGGGCACCGCAGGTCACCAAGGACGACCTCCTGGCGACGGTGGAAGGCTTCGACGAGCGTCTCGTGAACATCACGCGCGACCTCGACATGGGCACCGTGAGCATCCGCGCGGTCTACGACATCGACCCGGTCGACACGTGGCACTCGGACTCCGTCGTCCTCGTGGGCGACGCGGCCCACTCGATGCTGCACCACCAGGGCCAGGGCGCGAACTCGGCCATCGAGGACGCCGGAGCGCTCGCCGACGCCCTGCGGCAGGCGGACTCCCTGAAGGAGGCGCTGGCCCTGTACCAGGCCACCCGCAAGCCGGCGACCGACGAGCTGCAGCGCATCTCGCGTCAGGGGTGGACCGAGGAAGAGATCGATGACGTCTTCCCCGGTCAGAAGCCCGTAACCGCTGCCCCGCAGGAGTGATGTCATGTCGCTGCATCCTGAGATCGCCAAGGTTCTCGCCGGCCTGCCTGCCCCGCCCGAGGGTCCCCTCGACCCGGTCGCCATGCGCGCCGCGGACGAGGCGCACATCGCTCCCCTCGAGGAGCGCCTGCCGCTCCGCGCGGTCGAGGACGTGACCGCGCGGACGGCGTCGGGCGAGGTGCCAGTGCGTATCTACACGCCGGTCGAGGCCGACAGCTACGGCGTCCTGGTCTACTTCCACGGTGGCGCGTTCTTCCTCGGCAGCCTGGAGACGCACGACCATGTCGCGCGCTCGCTGGCAAAGGAGACCGGTCTCAAGGTCGTCTCCGTCGGCTACCGCCTGGCGCCCGAGGCCGCCTTTCCGGCCGGTCTCGACGACTGCTACGCGGTGGTGCGCTGGGCTGTCGAGGAAGGTGCGAGCCTCGCCTGGGACGGCACGACCCTCGCCATCGCCGGCGACAGTTCCGGCGGCACCTTCGTCGCGGCGGTCGCGGCCAGGGCGCACGACGACGGCTTCGACCGGATCACGCACCAGGTCCTCTACTACCCCTCGCTCGACCTCGACTTCGACGTCGACCGCTATGCCTCGCTGCGGGAGAACGCCGTGGGCTTCGGCCTGGAGACGGCAGGGCTGAAACCCTTCAACGCGTTCTACATCGACAGCGGCGCCGATCCGGCGGACCCTCTCGTCTCGCCGGTCAAGCGGGCGGACCTCACCGGGCTGCCGCCGGCCCTCATCGTCACCGCGCAGCACGACCCGCTGCGCGACGAGGGCGAGCTCTACGGCCGGCGGCTGCGGGAGGCCGGCGTGGAGGCGACGGTGAGCCGGTACGAGGGCGCGGGCCATGGATTCGTCCAGCACTTCTCCTGGATCCCGAAGTACCACAGGGTCTTCGCACAGACGCGCGACTTCCTCAGCCGGCGCTGACCTGGCCGACCCACGTACGAGTTCAGAAGGAAAGCCATGACGCACGCAGCCAACGTCCATCCCCTGGTCTCGCCGTGGGGCCGGTTCGGTCTCTACAGCTTCTTCATCGACGCACCCGAGCCGGCCATCGTCGACACCGGGATCGCCTCCTCGCCTGCCGAAGGGATGCTTCCCGCGCTCGAGGCGATCGGGCGCCGCATCCAGGACGTGCGCTGGATCCTGCTGACCCACGGTCACATCGACCACGTCGGCGGGGCGCACGCACTGTGGGAGCTCACCGGCCGGCGCGCACAGGTGGTGATCCACGAGGCCGACGCACCGATGCTCCGCTCGCGGCGGGCCCACGTGGAGGAGTACCTCGCGGGACGGGGCCAGTACCTGGGTGACCCCGAGGGAGAGGCGAAGGTGACGGCCGCGGCACATGCCGTCATCTCAGGTGAGATGGAGCCCTCCATGCTCGTCAAGGGCGGCGAGACCATCTCCCTCGGCGGCGACGTCACCGTCTCGGTGCACTCGATTCCGGGTCACACGCCCGGATCGGTCGCGTACGTCGTCGAGGGCCGGCGCTCGGTGTTCGTCGGCGACGCCGTTCAGGTCCACGGGGCGGCCAACGGCTTCCCCGGCTACCTGGACCCGGTCGCCTACCGCACCAGCCTGGAGTACCTGCGCGACGAGATCCGTCCGCAGCACCTGTACCTCGGACACCCGTACCGCCGCGCCGACGGCACGCCGTACGGCGTCGAGCTCGACGCCGCACAGGCCCAGGAGGCCATCGCCCACAGTCTCGCGATCGAGAGCCGTGTGACCGCGGCCGCCTGCGGCTGCCTGCAAGCCGGCCTGCAGGAGACGGATTCGTCGTACTCCCCCTTCGCCCGAGTCGCCGAGGAGCTCGGTTACACCGGCGACCCCACGCTCGAGCCATCGCCGTTCTTCACCTCGATGCACGGCTACCGCACGCACCTCGAACAGAACTCGTACCGCACTGTCCCGGGGGATGACCCCCAGACCCCCAGAGGAGCTTCGCACTCATGACCGACTTCCAGACGATCCGGGCGGGGGAGCAGACCGTCGCGGTCCGCAAGGACCTCCGGGTGCCGATGCGGGACGGCGTCGAACTCGCCGTGGACGCGTACCACGGCCAGGACGACAAGCCGCGTCCGGCGCTCGTGGCGCTCAGCCCGTACGGCAAGGAGCTGCAGGCCCTTGCGCTCACGACGCCGCCGCAGCGGCGCCCCAGCCCGATGTGGGACGGCTGCATCGAAGCGGGCGACATCGCGCGCGTCGTCAAGGAGGGCTACGTCCACGTCATCGGCGACCTGCGCGGCTCCGGCGCCTCCGAGGGCGAGCACATCGGTAACTACAACGCCGGTGGTGTCTCGCTCGGCCAAGACGCATACGACTTCATCGAGTGGGTCGCGGCCCAGCCGTGGTGCGACGGCAACGTCGGCATGATCGGCATCTCCTACTTCGGCTCGATGCAGGTGCTGGCAGCGGCCGAGCGACCGCCGAGCCTCAAGGCGATCTTCGTCAGCGGCGGCCACTACGACTTCTACGAGACCACCTACCACGGCGGCGTCATGTGGTTCATGCCGCGCGCCGCCCGCGAGGGCCGCGGTGGCGACTCCGGCTGGGCCTTCACCGATCGTGTCAAGTCCCGCATGCTCGAGACCTACTCCCCCGAGGAGATCAAGGAGCGCGTCGCCAAGCGGCTCCAGGACCCGGACGTGGCCGCCTGGCCGAACCTGGTCCACGTGCTGAACTACCCGAAGAACCACGAGGCCTGGTTCGACATCGTGATGAACGAGGTCGACGGCGAGTGGTACGAGGAGCGCAACCCGGTCACGCTCGCGCCCCACATCGACATACCGGTCTGGCTCCAGATCGACCAGGGCCGTGGCTGGACGATGGACGGCACCATCGAGCTCTACAACTCGCTGAAGGGCCCGAAGAAGCTCGACATCGGCCCCTACCCGCCGATGCAGTCGCGCCCCTTCATCGAGGAGCACGACAAGATGTTCCGCTGGTACGACTACTGGATCAAGGGCATCGACAACGGGATCATGGACGAGCCCGCAGTCACTGTCTTCGTCGAGGGCTCGCGTGAAAACGTCACCGGCGCGCAGTGGCCGCCGAAGAACGTGGAGCACAAGTCGCTCTACCTCCGCCCGCGCCGCAAGCTCTCCTTCGAGCCCGAGCTCATGGGCGCCGAGCACGCCGCCCCCGACGGCTTCTACCAGGCGCCGCTGACGGTGACCGACAGGGTGGAGATCCTCAGCTGGAGCACCGCTCCGTTCACCGAGCCCACCGAGATGATCGGTCAGGGCGCGGCGCACATCTTCGCGGAGATCGACCAGCCCGACACGAACTTCATCCTGCGCATGTGGGACGAGGCCCCGAATGGCAAGCGACAGCTCATCACGACTGCCTATCTCAAGGCCTCGCACCGCGAGCTCGACGAGGAGCGCACCACGGAGGGCAACCCCTACCACCCGCACACCCGCGCGGTGCCGGTCGAGCCGGGGAAGATCGAGGAGTACGTGCTGCGCGTCTACCCGTTCGCGGCGACGTTCCTGCCGGGCCACAAGCTGGTCGTGGAGCTCTCCAACGACGAGCCGCTGGCCGACGAGCACAACGCGCTGCTGCCGCCGGACGCCTTCCACCTGCCGGTCGGCCGCCCCGTCAGCCACAAGATCTACCGCGACGCCGCGCACCCCTCCCGGCTCGTGCTGCCGTTCACTACGCGCAAGGCGGCGGAGGAGGAGTAGCCGAACCCGCTGTTGCGGGTCGTGAGGTTGTTGATGCCGGGATGGAACCGCGGTGAGGTGATGGGGCGTGCGGCGGCAGGGTGAGAACCGCCACGTACCTCGTCCGCCATCTGCAACGACCCCTCCCCTGTCGGATTGCTCAGCAGGTGCATGAGCAACTCCCGTCCGTGGAGGCGGCCTTGGCCGCATGGGAGAAGGACTGCCTTGTCGAGGGAACCGCCCTCTACCGGCACGGCGTCGGCCTTGGACAGCGGCTCGGCCTCAATGACCCCGCTCCTACGACGGCTGCCGCCGCCGACCCGGCCCTGTGATGTCCGGCAGGCGTTGTCCGCCTCGGTCCTCGAGGCCATCGAGGCCCGCACCCTCCTTATGCCCCGGACAGGGGACGGACCGTGAGGATCTGCTGGGCGTGCCCGACCGGGCCGTCGACGTCGTGCAGGACCGTGCTGGTGAGGCCCTGTCCGGAGGGGCCGAAGGTGACCGTGGTGTCCAGTCCCGTCCATGTGCCTCGTGGTTGGCGGTGGAGGTGGACGGTCAGGTCGACATTGGGGAACATCCACGCGGTGGGCGGCTGCCGGACGGCGATGCCGTTGGCGGTGTCGACCAGGGCGAGATACGACGCGAGCGGGCTGACGGGAGCGCCGGCGACCAGATCGAGTGGCGTGGAGACCCAGGCGGTCGTGCGGCCCGGCCGGGGCGGCGCGACCGGGCGGACGTCCAGGGACGCGATGTAGCCGCCGGGCCACACCTCGGACATCGGCCACGTGGTGAGTGACTCCGGCGAGGTGAGGCGGTCGTCGGGCCCGCCCGCGACCGCGGTGGTGTCGAGGCTTGCCAGGAACCAGGCGCGGGCCCGGACGACCGGGCGGCCGGCGATCCGTACGACCGCTTCGAGGAGCTCGATGGTCCGGCCGGGGCGGATGGTCTCCACCTCGATCTCGCACTCGTCGAGGGCGAGGCGGCCGAGGATGTCGTAGCTGATCCGGGAGAGCACCAGGCCGTCGTCCGGGCCGGCTGCCCGGTGGCGGTCGAGGGCGTGGACGACGAGCCCGCCCAGCGGGCTGAAGTGCTGCTCGTCGGGGTCCCAGGCCCCGCCCGCGTGCGTCGTCGGCTTGTAGCGGTGGCCGTCGATGGCTTCGAAGTAACTGGCCCGGGGCGTGGTCGAGATGGACAACGGTTGTTTCTCCTCAGGTGTAACGGACTTCCAGGGGGCAGCCGGAGCTGTCGTCACGTCGGCTGGTCGGGACGCTACCGACATGGGTCTCGTCTCGCTCTGTGAGAAAGTGCACAGTGCAATCACTGTGTGGGTGGGCCGGTCAGGCGCATGCGTTGAGCAGGGCGACGTAGACATGGTGGTGGGCTGGAGCACGATCCCGCCGCCGCGGTTCTCCAGAAGCGTCGGCGTGCGTTCGTAGACGTCGACGGCCAGAGGTCACCCGACAGGCTCTGAGGCGTCGAAGGCGTTCGCGTACGGCGATGCCGCCGCCGGCTGAACACACCTGCGGGCTCATCCCTCCTCGTCGGTCTCGGCGGTGGGCGGATCGCGCAGGGGCCGCAGGCCGCCACATGCAGCGGCTTCGGGCTCGACGGCAAGTGCGAGCGCCCCGTGCGTCGGCGGCCGCCTCGCGGAAGTGTCACGCCCCGAGGGCGGGTTCGACGTGGTCGGCGAACTACCGCTGCGTTCCGACCCCTTGGAAGAAGAGGTCCGCTTGGAACGAAGAGCGCCGCGGGGGTCAGCGCCAGTCAGGAGCGCCTGAAGCGGGTGTGAGGACACTCTCGATCTTCGTCCGTATCTCCCGCATGACCGCGACGATCCGGGCCCCGTGCTCCTCGCTGAGTCGCGCCACCGGCACCGAGCAGCTGATGGCGTCGGTGGCCGGCGTGTCGTACCTCAGGGCGAAGCCGAAGCCCGCGATGCCGGGCACTGTCTCCTCGTGTTCGACGGAGTAGCCGCGCTTCCGCACTTCGGCGAGGTCGGCGAGCAGCGCGGCGTATTCGGTGTGGGTTTTCTCCGTGAGGGCTGCCAAAGGGCCTTCAACGAGCGGGAGTTGGTCGTCGGGGCGCTCGGCGAGCAGAGCCTTGCCGAGGGCTCCGGCGTGGGCCGGGATCCGGCGGCCGACCCGGCTGATGGTGCGCAGGTACTCGTGGGATTCGCGCGTAGCGAGGTAGATGACGTTCGGTCCGTCGAGCCGGGCCAGATGAATCGTCTCGCCCAGCGTGTCCGATGCCTCGTCGAGATAGGGGCGGGCCGTGCGCACGTGTGGGTCGCTGTCCAGGTAGCTCGTGCCCGTGTGCAGGGCGCGGATGCCGATGCCGTAGAGGGAGCCGGTCGTGTCGGAGCGCACCCAGTCGCAGTCGACGAGGGTCTGCAGCAGCTGGTACATGCTGCTGCGCGGGACGTCCAGTTCCTTGGCGAGTTCGTCCAGGCGTGCGGGCCGGTCGCCCCGTGCGGCGAGCAGTTCGAGCAGTGCGACCGTCCGGGCCGCCGACTTCACCCCACGGACCCCGCTGCTTTCCGGCATGGCCTCATCTTAAATCCGCGTCGGCGCACCCATTGACCGCGTCCTGGTCACCCACCTAACCTCCGTTCTCATACATGTACGTCATCTGCATATGGGGATGGGATTCATGGAACGGTTCAGTGCGGAGATCGAAGGCGTCGCTCAGCGGCTGCGCGAGGGCATGGCGGGCGGAGTGCTGTCCTTCCCTCTCACGAGCTTCCGGGACGACGGCAGCCTCGACCTGGAGTCGTACAGGGCGTATCTGACGGCCCAGCTGTTCACCGCACCTGGCGCGGTGTTCCCGGCTTGCGGAACCGGGGAGTTCAGCGCGCTGGACGAGGACGAGTACCGCGCGGTTGTCGAGGCCACGGTCGAGGTCGCCGACGGCCGGCTGCCCGTGGTGGCGGGGATCGGCTACGGCTGGGCACAGGCACTGCGGTTCGCCCGCATCGCGGAGGAGGCCGGCGCCGACGCCCTGCTGGTGCTGCCGCACTACCTGGTCGGAGCCCCGCAGGACGGTCTGGTCGAGCAGCTGCGCCGGATCGCGACCGGCACCCGGCTGCCGCTCATCGCATACCAGCGCGGCCAGGTCGCCTTCACCGCCGAAAGCGTGCGCCGGATCGCCGAGATCCCCACGGTCATCGGCCTGAAGGACGGGCACAGCGACCTCGATCGGCTCCAGCGCCTCACCCTCGCCGCACCCGACGGCTTCCTCTTCTTCAACGGCGCCGCCACCGCCGAGATCCAGGCCCGCGCGTACGCCACCGTCGGCGTCCCGGCCTACTCGTCGGCCGTCCACGCGTTCGCGCCGGAGATCGCCGACGCCTGCTTCACCGCCCTGCGAGGCGGCGACGACGCGGGGGTGAACACACTGCTGCGCGACTTCTACGTCCCGCTGGTCGAGCTGCGCGACCGGGTGCCGGGTTACGCCGTGTCTCTGCTCAAGGCCGCGGCCCGGCTGCGCGGCCTGCCGGTCGGCCCCGTACGCGCCCCGCTCACCGACCCCGGCCCGGCTGACCTCGCCGATCTGGAGAAGCTCCTCGACGACGGGCTGAACCTGGTCGGAGCCGTGCGCCGACGCGCCGTCTGACGCGGCCCCGCCACCTGCTGCACCCCCCTTCACCCACCGCCATTGCCACCGGCTCCGACGAGGAGTCACCAGCAGGTCGGCGGTTCGACAGTTAGACAGTTCAAAGGGGAACTGACATGCCACTCCTTGTAGTCGGGATCAGCGTTCTGGTTCTGCTGCTCCTCATGACCCGACTGAAACTCAACGGCTTCGCCGCGCTCCTGCTCGTCGCGGTCGGCGTCGCGCTGGTCCGGGGAATTCCGGTGGCCGACATCCCGGACGTCCTCTCGGAGGGCATCGGGGGTCAGGTCGGCGACACGATGCTCACCATTGGGCTCGGCGCCATGGTCGGCCGCATCATGGGGGACTCCGGCGCCGCACAGCGCATAGCCGGCAAGCTCCTCGATGCCTTCGGCCCCCGCTGGGTCCAGGTGGCCATGGTGGTCACGTCCATGCTCATCGGCGTGACCATGTTCTACGAGGTCGCCTTCATCATCATCGTGCCCATCGCGTTCACACTGGTCAGGGTCACCGGGGCGAACCTGCTGTGGGTGGGCCTGCCGATGTCGATCGCTCTGTCCACGATGCACAGCTTCCTGCCGCCGCACCCCGGCCCCACCGCCGTGGCCGCGACCTTCCACGCCTCCGTCGGCCACACCCTCTTCTACGGCCTCTTCATCGCCGTACCGGCCGGTGCGCTCGTCGCGCTCGTGTGGCCGCGCCTGCCGTTCGTCAAGGCGATGAACCCCTCCATACCCAAGGGCCTGGTCAGTGAGCGCGAGTTCACCGACGAGGAGATGCCCGGCATGGGATGGTCGCTCTTCGTGGCTCTCTTCCCGGTGGTGCTGATCGCCGGCGCGGCCGTGACCGACATGGTCACGTCCGGTGAGAACTCGTTCCTGCACGTGATTGCCTTCATCGGCTCGGCGCCGATCGCGCTCCTTCTGACCTTCCTCCTGGCGGTCTGGGCGTTCGGACCGCGGATCGGCCGCAGTCTGGCGGACGTCAGCGCCTCCTGCTCCTCGGCGGCCCAGGCGATGGCGATGATCCTCCTGGTGATCGGCGCGGGCGGCGCCTTCAAGAACGTCCTCGTCGAAGGCGGGATCTCCGACTACATCAAGGACGCCACGGAGAACTGGTCGATCTCGCCGATCATCCTGGCGTGGCTCATCGCGGTCATCCTCCGCGTCGCGCTCGGTTCGGCGACGGTCGCCGTCGTCACGGCCTCCGGCGTGGTGCTGCCGCTTCTGGCGGGCAGCGGGGCCCACCCCGAGATGATGGTGCTCGCCGTCTCGTGCGGGTCGATCGCCTTCTCCCACGTCAACGACCCGGGATTCTGGTTGTTCAAGGAGTACTTCAACCTCTCGGTCATCGAGGCGATCAAGGTCCGTACCAGCTATACGACGGTGCTCGCGGTCCTCGGCCTGGGCGGCGTCCTGGCGGGCGAGTGGGCCCTCGACTTCCTCAGCCTCTGAAGCCCCTGATCACAGTCCCCGCCTCGCCCTCCTACCCAAGGACCCGACAAGCATGAGCCAGCCGACCGTCACCCACTTTGCCGTCTACCCCGTCGCCGGCCGCGACTGCATGGAGCTGAACCTCTCCGGCGCCCACGGCCCCTACTTCACCCGCAACGTCGTCGTCCTCAGGGATTCCGACGGCCGTACGGGACTGGGGGAGGTGCCCGGCGGCGAGAAGATCACCCAGACGCTGCGGGACGCCGAGTCCCTGGTCGTCGGTGCGAAGGTGGGCGACTACAAACGCGTCCTGCGCGAGATCGGGAACCGCTTTGCGGACCGCGACTCGGGCGGACGAGGTGCCCAGACCTTCGACCTGCGGACCACCGTGCACGCCGTCACGGCCGTCGAATCGGCGCTGCTCGACCTGCTCGGCCAGCACCTCGACGTGCCGGTCGCGGCCCTGCTCGGCGACGGCCGGCAGCGGGACTCCGTACGGGTGCTGGGCTATCTCTTCTACGTCGGCGACCCCGACCGCACCGACCTGGATTACGTCCGCGAGCCCGACTCGGACGTCGACTGGTACCGCCTCCGGCACGAGGAGGCCCTCACGCCCGAGGCGATCGTCCGTCAGGCCGAGGCGGCCTACGACCTGTACGGCTTCCGGGACTTCAAGCTCAAGGGCGGAGTTCTGGCGGGCGCCGAGGAGGTCAAGGCCGTACGCGCGCTCAAGGACCGCTTCCCCGGGGCACGGATCACCCTGGACCCGAACGGCGCGTGGTCGCTGCGCGAAGCGGTCGAGCTGTGTTCGCCACTGGTGGGCACGCTCGCCTACGCCGAGGATCCCTGCGGGGCGGAGGGTGGCTACTCCGGACGCGAGATCCTCGCCGAGTTCCGCCGCGCGACGGGCCTCCCGACGGCGACCAACATGATCGCCACCGACTGGCGACAGCTGGCCCACGCGCTGTCCCTGCAGTCGGTCTCCATCCCGCTGGCCGACCCGCACTTCTGGACGATGCAGGGCTCCGTGCGCGTGGCGCAGCTGTGCAACGCGATGGGCCTGACCTGGGGCTGTCACTCCAACAACCACTTCGACATCTCGCTCGCCATGATCACGCACTGCGGCGCCGCGGCCCCGGGCGAGTACAACGCCCTGGACACGCACTGGATCTGGCAGGAGGGCCTGGAGCGGCTCACCGTCACCCCGCCACGGATCGTCGACGGCGAGATCGCCGTCCCCGACGCCCCCGGCCTGGGTATCGAACTCGACATGGACCGCCTCCTCGCGGCCCACGAGCTTTACCGGAAAGAGGCGCTGGGGGCGCGGGACGACGCCGCGGGCATGAAGTACCTCGTGCCCGGCTGGACGTTCGACGCCAAGCGCCCCTGCCTGGTGCGCTAGTGCCGTGACCGGCAAGCTTGCCGGGAGGGGCACTAGGTGTATTGCCCTGACAGCGGACTGCCGGCTTCCCCGGCGTGCAGGGGAGCCGGGGGAGGAGTGGCTGCAGCGGTCAGAGCCACGAGGGTGAGCAGCGCGCACACGGGGTAGGCCCAGCCAAGCACAGCGAGGGGCCATGAGTAGTCGAACGAGGCGATCCGGGGATGGAGTTGTACCAGCCAGAAAGCGAGATGGCAGGGCAGCGTCGTCGCCCAGGCGGCCTGAGCGGCTGCGCGCCAACGGGTGCGGTGCGGGGTGTGGAGGAGCCAGAACAGGGCGGGGAGGGCCCAGACCCAGTGGTGGGACCACGAGATGGGGCTGGCCAGGAGGCCGAAGACCTGCACCGCGAGGAGGCACCCGAGTCGGTCGGACCGCTGTGCGCTGCGCACTCCGGCGAGGAGTGCCAGCACGCCCACCAGGGCGGTCGCCGTCCACCACGGGGCGGACATGCCGACATCGTGGCCGAGTGAGCGCGAAAGCGCCCCGCGCAACGACTGGTTGAGTCCGGACCCGACGGGGCCGACGCGTGCGGCATCGCCCACGGCATGGAGCCAGAAGTCGCGGGAGGGCCCTGGAGCCAGCCACCAGCCGGTCGCCGCCGCGGCGAAGAACGCCACGGCCGACCACGCGGCAGCTGTCCAGCGCCTGCGGATGAGGAAGTAGAGACCGGTGACCGCCGGGGTCAGCTTGATCGCGGCGGCGATTCCGACACCGAATCCCGCCGCGGCTGCCGCGCGCTGCTGGACAGCGAGGACGATCAGGGCCGCGAGCAGCAGGTTGATCTGTCCGAAGGCGAGTGTGGTGGTGACCGGTTCGGTCCACATCAGGGCGGCGCTCCACAGCAGTACCCGCTGCCGGTGCTGCTCGGGTGGTGTGTCCGGGGCGGCCAGGCGCAGACTGCCGTGAACGAAGGCGACCAGAGCCAGGAGCGAGGCCGCGGTCCAGGCGGCCGCCGCCGGCGGGAACGGGAGCGCGGAGAGGGGAAGGAAGAGGGCAGCGGCGAACGGGGGGTAGGTGAAGGGCAGAGGGAAGATGTCGGGGCCGGGCAGGTGGAGCCGGAAGGCGTACAGGTCGCCGGAGAACAGATGGGTGGAACCGGTGCGGTAGACGCGCAGATCCACCATGCCGGAACGGGTGCAGGCGGGGATCCACACCAGCAGCAGCATCACCAGGGAACTCACGGCCAGCACCCAGGTCGCTCGGCGGGCCAGCGCGGTCCGCACCGCCGGAAGTGGTGGCCACCGAAGCTGTGGGCCCTGCGGTTCCCGGCCACGCGGCGGAACGGCGTTGTCGTCCACGGCGGTTGTCATGGTTGTGCCCTCCAACGTCGTTCGGTCGCGGGCGAATGCCCAGGAAATCCCGGCCGGAGGACCTCTGCCGGCAGGGGCCGTGTTCACGCCACCATCAGGGTGAAGGCGCCGGGAACCGGCCTGTCTCGGCGGCTCCGGTCATGGCGAGGGCTGCCTGCTCCCGACTCCGCTGAGCCGTCCATGCCAGCACCACCATGGTCAATGACCCCCCGATGACGGCGGCGACCGCATAGGTCCAGGTGGGCCCCCGGCCCGCGGGCAGCACCAGCAGGAGCAGAGCGACCACGGCCCCCTTCACCCGGGCATCCGCCAGAGTGCGCCACGCCACCACAGCAAGCGGCACCCCGCCCCACAGCAGGTACCACACCTGCACCGTGGGAGCGCACATCACCAGGGCCAGCAGCCCCATTGCCGCAGCGCGTTCCGCCCCGTAGCGGGGAGCACGCCATAGGCAGAACACCACCGCGCCCAGCCCCGCCAGCGTCCCGACCGTACGTGCCGCGGTCACCGCCCCCGGCGCGGCGTTCCATCCCACCGCGGCCGCGATCCACTCCAGCACTCTGCCCACGTCCGTGCTCACCGACAGCAGCGTGTACACCTCGGTCGGCGTACGCATGGTCCGCAGCCACCCCCACCCCTGCCCGCACAGGGTCACACTCAGCCACAGCGTCCCGCCGGCCACCAGGGCGATCCCCAGAGCACGACCGCAGCGCCGCCGCCAGCCCGACTGCGCGGCCACCGCCACCATCGCGGCACACCCCAATGCCACCGCAGCCGGGGCCTTCACCAGCACGGCCGCCATCAGCACTGCCGCGCCCAGACCCCATCGTCCGGAGCGGAAGGCCACGAAACCGGCCATCATCAGGCCGACCATCAGTGCCTCGTTGTGCGCCCCGCCCACCACATGCGCCAACATCAACGGATTGAGCGGCGCCGCCCACCAGGCCCCTCCACCGCCGGCACCCGTCCGCACCGCCAGCCGCTGCACCGACCACGCCAGCAGGGCCAGCCCAGCGAGCGCCACCAGCCGAAGCCCCACGACCGCGGCGACCACATGATGCTCCCCGGTCACCGATACCACGGCTTGGCTCGTCAGCACGGACACCGGCCCGTACGGGGCCGGTGCGTCCCGCCACATCTCCGGGACATTGGCGGCGAGCGGGCCGCCCAGTGCCGTCGGGCCGACCTCGTAGACGTTCCAGCCGCGCAGGGCCAGCGCACCCTGGGCCATGTAGCTGTAGACGTCAGCGCTGAACAGCAACGGCGCGGGCAGCAGAGGCAACGCCCAGCATCCCAGTGTGCTCCACTGCTGCCTCCGGCTCATCGCCGCACCGGCCCGCAAAAGCGTGCCCAACTGCCACCAGGCCCACACCAGCAGCCCGAGTCCGGCATATGCTGCCGTCGCGCCCACCGCTGTGACGAGCGGGCCCGGTGCTCCCCACACCCCGTCCCGCACGCCTTGCGGCAACGCGCCGGCGCCCCACGCACCCGCCGAGAGCAGCACGGAACCCCACATGCCCCGTCGCGTCCATTCCCGGACCGCGCTCCCTACCGCTCTCATTGGGCCGAACCTAGGTCCCTCCCGGGATCGCCGAACCAGCACCGGCGAAATAGAGGGCGAACTCAGGATGTCGGCCTGTTGTCCACGGTCAGGTCCGTGACGGGGGCAGTCGGATCCCACGCGTGAGCTCGGATGCGCGCGGTCTGCGCCGGGACGACCGCACCGGCCCGGCTCGTGCGAGCTTCCGTCCAGCTCATGGCCGAGCGCCGCGGCAGCGATCTCGCCTCCTGGACGGCCGACGTCGAGCCCGTTTCCCGCACCGGCGCCATCGGATCCTTTCGGCACGACATCCCGCACCGGCGCCGCAGAAAGTGCGACAGAGCCCGTTTGGCAGACCGTCACGGTCAGGGCGGAGTCGTTGGCGTCTGTCGCGGCAGCTCTTCGCGATCTCGGCTGCGGTGACCCTCCATGGCTCTGGCACTGACACTGAAAGCGACTCAGAACCCAGGCCACCGACAATCCTTCCACTGGTTGTTTACGGGTGATGTAACTCCATTCACCCGCGCTGCCCAGGATTCGCCACGGGCATGTCGTACATCGTCACGGCGTGCCCTTCACCTTGTGGCGAACAGGAAGGACGGCTGCTGATGCGGCCCACAGAGCGGCGAGTACGGCCGACTGGCAGATCAGGTGGACGACGGCTCGCGGGGGCGGCTCTCACCGCGCTGCTCCTCGCGGGCGGCAATCTGACGGCGGCGTACGCCGAAACCGGTTCGGAGCAGCGCACACCAGGGCAGAGCGGGACGGCGGAGGCCACGAGCCTGCCGACCCTCACCCCCGGCGACGGTGCATATCTGGAAGGCACGCAGAAGGCCGCGGGCACGCCGACGCTGGCCGGTGACTCCGTGACGCGGCTCGCGGTCGACGGGAAGGCCATCGACGGCGAGCGGACGGTCGGGGTGTCCCGGCTCGGTTTCGACGTCGGGTCGAACTCGACCGAGGCCCGCTACCACAACTACGTGCTGGTCAACGGTGAGTACCGGGCAGACATCGGCGACCTCGTCAACGAGCGGGGCACGATCGAGATCCCGAACCAGCACCTCGTCAAGGGCGAGAACAAGATCGAGTTCTTCGCCGGCACGGTCGACAGCTCGTGCGGCACCAACTACGACGATTTCGTGCTCTCCGACATCAGCCTGGACCTGCTCGGCGAGGTCGCGGACGGTGAGGAGAACGAGTACACGTACTCCTTCGGCGACGGCAGTTGCGGTTCCAACACCTCGCTGCTGACGAAGGCCGTACTCAGCTTCTTCGTCTTGGGCGACCCGCAGGGCACCACCGGCCTCACAGCCGACCTGGACACCACGAAGCTTGCCAACGGCGTGCACACGCTCACCGCGACGACCGCCGCGGGCAGGACCGTCAAGAACACCGTGACGGTGAACAACGCCCCGGCGGGCGCCCCCGGGTTGCTGCCCAAGGACGGCACGCTGGTGGCCGGACGGCAGTCGGTGTTCACGAACTTCCCGGCGGGCGCCGAGGGCGCCGCCGAGTCGCTGACCGTGGACGGCGACGCGCCCGTCACCGATGCGCACCTCGGCAACCGCGCGGCGACCTTCTCCTTCGACGTCGGGTCGGACTCGATCGACGACCGGTACGACAACTACCTGCTCGTCAATGGCAAGCGCATCGACATGGGCGGCACCTGGGTGAGCCAGCGGGTCGACATCGCGATCCCGGCGCGATTCCTGGTGCCCGGTGACAACACCGTCACGGTGGTCACCAGCCCGTACAGGGAGAGCTGCGGCAACAACCGCGACGACTTCGACATCTCGCGTCTCGCGTTCGCCTTCGACGGCGGCACCGTCACCGGCCGCGACATCGCGGACTCCTACGCCATGGGCGACGGCACCTGCGGCAACAGCGACACCCGCCTGCGCGAGGTGGAACTGCACTACGCGATCGACGCCCCGGCCGTGCACGTCTCCGACACCCTCGGCTCCGGCAACGCGACCCTCGGCTTCACCGTGGGCAGCAACTCGATCGAGGCCCGCTACCAGAACCACATTCTGGTGAACGGTCAGAAGCACGTGCTCGACGGCGACTTCGTCAGTCGGCACGTCGACCTGGCCTTCCCGAACGAGTGGCTCGTCCCCGGCTGGAACACGATCGACTTCGTCGCCGGCACCTATCCGACGTCATGCGGCGACAACCACGACGACTTCGCCGTCTCCGGCATCACCCTCACACCGGCGAACGGCACCGCCGCAGGCCGGATGCTCAAGGGCTCGTACAGCCTCGGTGACGGCAACTGCGGCGACAACGTCAACCCGCTGACCGAGATCGACCTCGAGTTCTTCGTCGAGGGCCCGGCCCAGGGCCTGCGCGCAGACCTCGACACGACGAAGCTCGACGACGGCAAGCACACCCTGGCCGCGACGTCGAAGACCGGCAGGACCGCGACCCGGGTCCTGGTCACCGACAACTCCGCGCCGCGGGTGGCCGCCAGCGTCCCCGCCGCCGGTCAGAAGATCACCGCCTCGGTCGTCCTCGATGTCCGGCTCGAGGACCTCTCCGGCGTGGTGAACGGCCCGGACGTCAAGCTGGACGGCAAGCCGGTCCAGCTCGGTGCCCCGGTGGGGCCGGGCCTGTCCGCCGGCGAGCACACCCTGACGGTGTCCGGCACCGACGGCATCGGCAACAGCGGAACCCGCAAGGTGAAGTTCACCTCCGCCGGCATCCCGGACGTCCCCGCCGACCTCACCCCGAAGTCCGGCACGACCGACGCGGGCAGCAGCGTCAAGCTGTCGGCGAAGGTGGCCGAGCCCGACGGCGGCGAGGTGAGCGCCACGTTCTCCGAGGCCGAGATCCTCACCCCGAACCAGGTGTACCAGGGCACGGCCGCGTCCGTTCCCACCACGCTCGAGGTCAAGGGCGAGAAGAAGGTGAAGGCCGAAGGCCTCGCCCCCGCCGACGGCAGGACGCTCGAGGCGCCGGCCGCCGAGGACGTCACGTTCCAGCGGTTCGACGTCCAGGTGAAGGGTCACGTCGACGCGCCTGTGCTGCGCTGGGAGGGTGTCATCGACCCCGAGCGGCTCGCCGCGCTGCGTGTGTGGAACACCGCGACGTCGAAGTGGGACGTCCTGACCAGCGCCCGCGGCGTCGCCGAGGGCGACACCGTCCTGACCGCCGTCGTCGACCGGAAGTACGTCGATGGGCAGCAGGTCCACACCATGGTGACCGGCGAGGATCCGTTCGCCGACGACATCGACGCCGGTGACCCGAACCGGTTCGCCGACCCCGATTCGTACGACTTCTCGATCGTCCACTACACCGACACGCAGTACCTTTCCGAGGGGGCGGTGGAGCAGGAGACGCCCGAGGAGCGCGCGGTCTGGGAGAAGGCGTACGGCGACGTGTCGCGCTGGATCGCCGACAACAAGGACAAGCGCAAGATCGCCTACGTCGCCCACACCGGCGACATCATCGAGAACAACATCCGCAAGCCCGCCGACGAGGCCATGCAG
The DNA here is from genome assembly GCF_026339735.1 of Streptomyces sp. NBC_01669. Lineage (GTDB taxonomy): Bacteria > Actinomycetota > Actinomycetes > Streptomycetales > Streptomycetaceae > Streptomyces > Streptomyces yanii. The sequence continues at coordinate 2,509,208 of NZ_JAPEQG010000001.1, read as the reverse complement.
CGCCAGATCACCGGCGAGCTGGAGCTGTCCTCGAAGCAGCAGAAGATCCTGGACGACGCGGGTGTGCCCAACGGTGTGATCGCGGGCAACCACGACAACCAGTCGGGCACCGAGAACGGTCCGGACGCGATCTACAACCAGTACTACGGGCCCGAGCGCTACCAGGCGCTCTCCAAGGGCTGGAAGCACGCCGAGTACGGCGGCCCGTGGCGTGAGGGCGACAACCAGAACCACTACGACCTGTTCTCCGCCGGCGGCCTCGACTTCGTCGTGGTCGGTCTCTCCTACGGCGTGACGCGCGAGGAGGCCGAATGGGCCGACTCGGTCTTCAAGCGCTTCCCCGACCGCAACGGCATCCTGCTCTCGCACGACTACCTCGCGCCGAGCGGCAGCCCGAACGGACGCGGCGCCCCGTTCTCCGCGCCCGACGGCTCGATGCTGTACAAGAAGGTGGTCCAGGACAACCCGAACGTGTTCCTGATCCTCGCCGGTCACGAGCACGGCGTCGGCACCAACGTGAAGCCCAAGGTCGGCGAGGTCACACACGACGTCGTCGAGCTGCTCGCGGACTACCAGTTCTACACGGTGTCCGCGGACCGGCTCGGGCTCACCGAGATCGGCGGCTACAAGCCCGACGACAAGCTCCAGTTCGGCGCGAGCTTCTTCCGGATGCTCCAGTTCGACGTCGACCGCTCCGAACTGACCGTGGACACCTACTCGCCGCTGCTCGACGAGTTCGGCGCCACCGAGTACGACACGAACCACCGCTACGACGGCACCGAGGACAACATGGTGCTGCCGATCGACCTCAGCAGCCGCAAGACGACCTTCAAGACCGACTCGCTGGCGCTCTACGACCCCGTGAGCGTCATCGGGAAGACCAAGGTCGACTCGGGTGGGATCGCCTCGGTGACCTGGAAGGGACTCAAGCCCGGCACGACCCACGCGTGGTTCGTCACGGCGCGCTCCACCGGCGGCGGCGTGACCGCCTCCGAGCCGAGTGCGTTCGTGACCAAGGACGCCCACGGCCGGCCCGGCGTCTGGGGCGCGGACACGCCCGCGTACCCCTGGTTCACGTCGTCCACCGACCGGCGATGACCGGTTGACCCGCCGGTAGCGCCTGTCCGGCACCCACGCCCGCCGTCCCGGACCCGACCGGTCCGGGACGGCGGGCTCGCCGCCGTTCGCCCCCTCGACAGCGAGAACCGAGACCTCCATGCGTCCCGCCCCCGTGCCCACGCCAACACCACTGCCAACGCTCCCGTCCTCCTCCTGGCTGCCCCGGCTCCCGCCGCGCCGGCTGTCCGCCGCGCTCCTCACCACCGTCGCGGCCCTGGTGGCCGTGCTCGCCGTCGGCCTCGCCCATCCGTCCCCTGCCGCCGCGCACGACGTGACCTCAACCGCGTACGTCGAGGTGGAGGGCACCGGAGCCCGTGTCGAGGCGACCCTGGACCTCGAATACGACCTGCTCATGAAGTCGGCCTGGCTCTACGCCGAGGCATACGAGGCGAAGGACCGCGCAGAGCAGCTGCACCAGCTCCACACCCATGCCGGCGCGGTGACCGAGTACGTCACGGGACGCTTCGCCGTCACCCACGACGGCAAGGTCTGCACACCCCGCCGTGCCGGCGACGCGGACATCCGCACCCGCGGCAACCGGCCGTTCGCCGTCCTCACCCTGGCCTACGCCTGCGCGGGCGGCCCCGACGGCACCTACACGATCTCCAGCGCCCTGTTCCCCGACACCGAGAGTTTCGTCCACAGCGCCGAGACGATCGTCCACTACGACATGGACGGGCAGAGGGGCTCCCAGGTCCTGTCCGCCGCCGAACCGACCCTGGAGACCGGCGGACACCACGAGTCGCACCAGATCGTGGAGTTCTTCCTGCTCGGCACCGAGCACCTGCTGTTCGGCCTGGACCACATCCTCTTCCTGCTGTCGCTGCTCATCGGCGCCCGCGGCCTGCGCGACATCGTTCTCGCGGCGACCGCCTTCACGGTCGCGCACAGCGTCACGTTCCTCCTGGCGGCCACGGGCGTCGTGAACGTGCCGGGATCGGTCGTGGAGCCCGTCATCGCCGCCTCCATCGCCGTCGTGGCCCTGGCCAACGTCGCCCTGCGCGAACGTGAGGGGGCCGGGCGCTGGCGGCTGCCGGTCGTGTTCCTGTTCGGACTCGTCCACGGTCTGGGCTTCGCCGGCGCGCTCGGCATCGACGAGAACCCGTCCTGGGAACTGCTGCTGTCGCTGCTGAGCTTCAACGCCGGTATCGAGGCGGTGCAATTGGGCATCATCGCCGTGGTGTTCCCGCTGCTGGTCCTCCTTCGCCGGACTCCCGCACACCGCTGGGCCCTGCCCGCGATGGCCGCGCCCATCGTGATCGTGAGTCTGTACTGGTTCTGGGGCCGGGTGGCAGACGCGGTGTGACCGAGTGGGCGGGAAGCGCGCGACGCGCCTCCAAGCGGAAGTACGAGACGGAGCAGATGCGGCGCCCCGGCCGTCTCCGAGGACCTTCTCGCCGCCATTCGTCGTCGGCGGCGACCTCACGCATGAGCGCGGTCACGGACTGGCCGACGGCCTCCTCGGCGAATCACCCGAACAGCTCCTCAGCAACGCGCCCTCATCGATGAGGGTCGCCCACGTCACGCCACTGGCCCAACGGGTCGAGCGGCTGCTCGACCAGCCGGCAGGCGATCCCCTTACGGGATGATCGCGCAGCCAGGCCATGAGCGTCTCCGCGATGCGGCCGGGCAGCACGTCCACGCGCTCGCCGGTCTCCACATCGACGGACAGCCGGGCGTTGATCGACTCGATCGAGGTCGGACCGCACCGTCATCCACGTGGCGGCGCCCTCGGGGGCGGTGGTGCGGACCACTTCCGCGTAGGCGGTCCGGTCGTGAAGAGCGTCCGGTGCGATACCGGCGTAGAAAGGGAAGGGGACGCCGGTACGACTCAGGGAGTGACCAGCCATGCAGATCGTTGTGGACCTCACGCGCTGCCAGGGCTATGCGCAATGCGTCTTCCTCGCGCCGGAGGTGTTCGAGCTGCACGGTGACGAGGGGTTGCTGTACGCCCCGGCCGCCCCGGACGACCAGGCCGAGCGCGTGCGCCAGGCCGCGGCGGCGTGCCCGGTCCAGGCCATCCTCGTCGGCGAGGAGGTGAGCGCCGGTGCCCGGTGATCTGCGGGACGGCCGCATCGTCATCGTCGGCGCGTCGCTGGCCGGGTTGAGGGCCGCGGAAACGCTGCGCGAGGAGGGCTTCATCGGCTCACTGACCGTGGTGGGGGATGAGTCCTGTCCGCCCTACGACCGGCCACCGCTGTCCAAGCAGGTGCTGCTGGGCAAGGTGCCGGCGGACACCACGGGGCTGCCGATGCGCCGGGATCCGGACGCCGACTGGCGGCTGGGAGTACGTGCCACCGGCCTGGACCCTCTCGGGAAGCGGGTGATGCTGGCCGACGGCGAGTCGCTGCCGTTCGACCGGCTGCTGATCGCCACCGGGACCCGGGCACGGCCCTGGCCCAACCCGGAGGAGGCATCCCTGGACGGGGTGTTCACCCTGCGCACCCGCGACGAGGCCGGGGGGCTGGCCGAGCGACTGGCCGCCGGGCCGAAACGGGTGCTGGTGATCGGCGCCGGCTTCACCGGTTCGGAGATCGCCTCGGCCTGCCGGGAGCGGGGGATCGAGGTCACGGTCGCAGAACGCGGCCCCGCACCCTTGGTGGGCGCGCTCGGCGGCACTCTGTCGAAACTTGCGGCCGTCATGCATCGCAACCACGGCGTGGACCTGCGCTGCGGCGTGACGGTCACTACGCTGCGCGGGGACGGGAACGGCCGGTTCACCGGTGCGGACCTGTCCGACGGCAGCCGTGTCGACGCGGATGTGTGCGTCGTGGCGTTGGGGGCGGTCCGCAACGTCGAGTGGCTGGCGGAGTCGGGGCTGGCAGCGGGTCCGCGCGGAGTCGCCTGCGACGCCGGGTGCCGGGCCTTCGACATGTACGGGATCGTCACCGACGACGTCTTCGTGGCCGGCGACGTCTCCCGGTTCCCGCACCCGCTGTTCGGGTACCAGATGCTCTCCCTGGAACACTGGGGCAACGCGGTCGCACAGGCCGAGGTGGCGGCCCACAACATGGTCAGTCCAGGGCCCCTGCGGCGCCCGCACCTCGCCGTACCGACGTTCTGGTCGACCCAGTTCGGGCTCAACATCAAGTCGGTGGGCGTGCCCACCTACTCCGACCACGTGGTCATCGCCCAAGGCTCTCTGGAGGCGCGCCGCCTGGCCGTGGTCTACGGCTTCCAAGGACGGGTCACCGCCGCCGTCACCGTCGACATGGCCAAGTCGCTCGACTACTACAAGCACCTGATCGAGACGGCTGCTCCGTTCCCGCCCCCGCCCGGCTCGGCGGACCGTGCGATCGCGGCCGACATCACGATTCCGTCCGACGTGCCGGACCCGAGCGGGCTGTCCCACGGCCCCACTGTGGCGCTCACCGGTCACCTGCCCGATCGCCGGCTGACGGTGGTACAGCCGCCCCGCTGACCCACGTCCCGCCCAACCACGAGGAGCCACCATGGACTCCGAGACCTTGCTGGCACGGATCACCGACTACGCGAACCGCCCCAACCCCTACCCGCTGTACGCGGAACTCCGCGAGGCCGGTCCCGTGGTGCGGCAGGCCGACGGCAGCTATCTGATCGGCACCTACCACGAGATCGCCGCTCTGCTCCACGACCCTCGGATCAGTGCCGATCCACGCATCCGCACCGCTCCGTCCCCGTACCCGTCCGGTGAGACGGTGAAGCCGCCGTTCCTGCGGCTCGACGACCCCGAGCACCACAGGCTGCGCACCCTGGCCATGCGCCCGTTCGGCCCACCGCACAGCCCTGGCCGGGTCGACGCCATGCGCGGCGAGATCACCCGCATCACCGGGGAACTGATCGAGGAACTCCGGGACCGCAAGCAGATCGACATCGTCGACGACTTCGCCTACCCCCTGCCCATCACAGTCATCTGCCGACTGCTCGGCGTCCCGCGCGAGGACGAGTCACTGTTCCAGGCATGGACCGACTCCATCGTCGCGACCGCCGACATCGGGCCCGAGGAAGACACCACGGAACGGGACCAGACGGGCCGCCAGGCCCGGCAGGAGATGGGGCTGTACCTGGTCAACCTCGCTGAACAGCGCCGCGACCGGCCCACCGACGACATGCTCTCCGCCTTCGTCAACGAGCCGGATCCGGCCCTGCGGCTCAGCCAGGAGGAACTCGCGGAAACCACCGTGCTGTTGTTCATCGCGGGGCACGAGACCACGGTCAATCTGATCACCAACGGAGTCCTCACACTGCTGCGCCAACCCGAGCAACTGGACCACCTTCGTCGCGAACCCGGCCTGCTGCCGCGGGCGGTGGAGGAACTACTGCGATACGAGCCCCCGGTCCACATGCGCGAGAGGATCCCCCACGCCGACATCGACATCGCCGGCACCACGATTTCCCAAGGAACTTCCGTCGTACTGGCGCTGGCCTCAGGCAACCGCGACCCGAGGCGGTTCCACGACCCCGATCGGTTCGATCCCACCCGGCCGGACAACCAGCACTTCGGCTTCGGCAGCGGCATCCACCTGTGCTACGGCGCACCCCTCGCCCGCCTTGAGGCCGAGGCCGCGCTCGGCGCGTTGATCCCCCACCTGAGCACGGCAAGCCTGGCCCAGGACCCGCCCCCCTACCGGCAGAACGCCATGCTCCGCGGACCCCGCCACCTGCCCGTCCACCTATGACTCGGCTGCGTGGCGGCACACGACAGCAGGCAGGAGTGGCGGTCTGCCCCGTATCCCGCTGGTCGGACCAGCAGGGCGTGTTCCATGCCGCGGTGGAGGGACCGGTGACGTGGCTGCAGACTCGCGATCCACGCGCTTCTCACAGCTACGGACCAGTGGGTTGACCGCCTTCGTCGGCGATGGCACCCTCACCCGGCTCGACACCGTGTTCGCCCGCGACCAGCGTTCCAAGATCTACGTCCAGGACCGCATGCGCGAGCACGGACGGCCCCGGTCCGACGCGGCCACGGCGGTGGCCTCGTGACGCGCGATGTGCGCCCGGTCGACGCGGTGCTTGCCGCGGGTGCGACGAGCTCGGTACGGGAGCTGACCGGCGCCCGGGAAACGTCCGGCGGCCGGAACTGCGTACGGACGTAACGGAATCTTCGGCTCCAGATTTCGGCCTCTTTGCCGTGGTGTTGCCCGCCGGATGAAGTTACTCCCGGGTCGATGAAAACTGTCCGGATCCGTTCCCTTCTCGCATCGCCAGACCCCTTCCCGGTTGACATGATTGCCCACGCAACCTCCATGGTCGCGACGATTCTGTGATCTTTTTGGTCTTCTTTTGTGGCCAGTCTGATTGCATGCAGTCAGACTGATCCGTGGGGACGGGGGACGGGGGAGTTTTTTGTCGCAGCAGTTGGTGTTCAGAATCCTGGGGCAACTGGTCGTCAACGCAGGCGAACGCACAATCTCGGTGGGGGGAGCACGGCAGCGGACCGTACTGGCCATGCTCTTGCTGTCGCCCGACCGCGTCGTCTCGGTGGACAGTCTCATCAAGGCGGTCTGGCAGGGGAGTCCACCGTCGACGTCGAGGAACCAGATCGCGATCTGTGTCTCGGGGCTGCGCAAGACGTTCGAGTCCGAGGCGAATGTGGACGATCTCATCGTCACGGCACATCCCGGCTACATCCTGGCGACCGGCGACCATGTCGTCGACTCGCTGGAGTTCGAGGAAGAGGTGCGGCGGGGGCGGGAGTTGATCCGGCGTGGGCAGGCCGCGGAGGCCGGGGCCGTGCTGGAGAGTGCGTTGAACCTGTGGCGCGGCCCCGCGCTCGACGGCATCAACGGTGCCGAGGAGGGTGCGGCGACGCTCGATGAGCTCCGCCTCGACGCGTACGAGGAGCTGGCCGGGCTACGTCTGCAACTGGGCCAGCACCGCTCGCTCATCGGGGAGCTCGCCGGGCTGGTCAAGGAGCACCCGCTGCGCGAGCAGGCGCGCGCCCACCTGATCCTCGCCCACTACCGGTCGGGGCGCCGGGCCGAAGCGCTCGAAGTGTTCCGCGAGGCACGCCAGCTGCTCGTCGAGGAGCTGGGGATCGAGCCGGGCCCCGCACTCCAGGAGCTGCACGACCAAGTGCTGCGGGACGCACCGGAGCTGACCGTGCGCCATATTGCCGCGCCGACCGTCTCCTTACCTGCGCAGCTTCCCGCCGGGGGAGCGGCCTTCACCGGGCGGGCGGCTCAGCTCGCCCTGCTCGACGGGCTGCTCGACGAGCGGCGGGGCCACGCGCCCCTCGCCGTGGGTGCCATCTCCGGGGTGAGCGGGGTGGGTAAGACGGCACTCGCCGTGCACTGGGCCCACCAGGTCGCCGAGCAGTTCCCCGACGGCCAGCTCTTCGCGGATCTGCGGGGGTACGACGAGCATGACGACCCCACGGCGGCCAGCGCCGTCCTCGACCGCTTTCTGCGGGCGCTCGGGGTGCCCGGCCCGCAGGTCCCGACCGACCCGAACGAACGCGCCGCCCTGTACCGCAGCGTCCTGGGCAGCAGACGGGTCCTGATCGTGCTCGACAACGCCGCCTCGTATCAGCAGGTCCGCCTGCTGATGCCGGGAAACGGCCGATGCTGTGTGCTGATCACCGGGCGGGACGCGCTCGACGGGCTGACCGGCGACTACGCCGTACGCCGCATCGGGCTCAACGTCATGAACCAGGACGAGGCCATCCGGCTGCTCCGGAAGGTCGCGGGCGAGGAGCGGATCGCCGCCGACCCGGCAGGCGCCGAACTCCTCAGTCAGCTCTGCGACCGGCTGCCGCTCGCCCTGCGCATCGCCGGCGCCCGGCTGGCCGCCAAGCCGCACTGGTCGGTGCGGACCCTCGTCAACCGGCTCTCCGACCAGCGGCTGCGGCTGGATGAACTCAGCCAGGGCGACCAGGGGGTACGCGCCGGATTCCGGCTCAGCTACCGAGCACTGCCGCCGGCCGCCGCCCGGATGTACCGGCGCCTCGGCCTGCTCGCCGTACCCGACTTCACCTCATGGGTGGGCGCCGCCGTCCTCGACACCGATCAGGCGACCGCCGAGACACTCATCGAGCAACTCGTCGACGCCCAGCTGCTGGAGGTCGTCACCGGGGACACGGACGGTGCCATCCGCTACCGCTTCCAGGATCTGCTGCGGCTGTTCGGCTGGGAGTGCGCGCAGGCCGAGGAGACCGAGGAGGAACGCGACGCCGCCCTCGACCGGGCCTTCGGTGCCTGGCTGTCTCTTGCCGATGCCGCACACCGGCGGGCGCACGGCGGTGACTACACCATCATCCACGGGCCCGCGCCGCGCCTGTCCCTGCCCGAGGAGATGGTGGACGACCTGCTTGCCGACCCGATGGCCTGGTTCGAGTCGGAGCGTGCCGCGATCGTCGCGGTCGTCGAGCAGGCGGCGCGCACCGACCGCTCCGCGCAGGCCTGGGACCTGACGATGAGCAGCAGCACCCTGTTCTCCACCCACAACTACCTGGAGGACTGGCGCACCTGCGCCAGGCACGCCCTGGAGGCCGCCCGCCGCACCGGCGACCGCATCGGTGAGGCGGCGATGCTCCAGTCCCTCGGCTCCCTGGAGATCTACCAGAGCAGGTACGCGGCGGCGGAGGCCTGGCTGAACCCCGCGCAGAAGCTCTTCGACGAACAGGGCGAGGAGCACGGGCTCGCGCTCGTACGACGGAATCTGGCTCTGTGCGGGCGGTTCCGGGGCGAGTTGGGGACGGCCCTGCGCCATGCCGAGGAGGCGCTGCGCGGCTTCAAGAAGGTCGGTGATCTGATGTCCGAGAGCTACGTCCTCGGCCTGATGGCGCAGATCGAACTGGAGTCTGGGCGGGTGAGTGAGGGCATCATCCTGAGCGCCGAGGCCGTCTCGATGAGCCGTGCGGCCGGATTCCTCAGGGGTGAGGCGCAGAACACCTACCGGTTGGCCGAGGCCCAGATGCGTAACGGCGAACCCGCCAGAGCGGCGGAGCACTGCCGGACCGCACTGGGGCTGTCCCGCGTCGAAGGCGACACCGTCGGCGAAGTGTTCGCGCTGCGGGGGCTCGGGGAGGCGCTGTGGCGGCAGGAGCTGCTCGACGACGCGCAGAGCTGCCTCCAGGACGCGCTGCGCGTGGCCGAGGATCTGGCCGACCGATTCCTGCAGGCCAGGATCAGGGTGGATCTCGGCGTCATCCTCGTCGCGCGGGGGGACGGGGAGGGCGTGGGGATGCTCGGCCGGGCGCGGGCGGTCTTCACGGACCTCGGCGCCGACGCCTGGCAGCGCCGCGTCGGCCGCCTCGGCGACGCGGCACGGACCGTGGGCCCCGGCAGCCCCGTACCGGTCGCCGAACTCGCCCGGCTGCTCGACAACTGACGGGGAGGGCGCGGGACAGGGAACCCGGCATGTGAGCCCCCTGTGCCCCGTCTGCCCGTGCTGCCCGTGTGGGCGGGTGTGGACCCGCCTGCCCGCGCGCGGACGAACGCCGGCCCGGTCCGCGACGGGGGCGCGGGCCGGGCCGGCGGGCTTGTGCGAGCGGTTACGACCAGGGCTGCTCGTCCTGCGTCGTGGCGCCGCCTCCCTCGCCGGGGGCGCTCCACGGCTGCTCGGCGGCGAACCGGAAGCCGTCCGGTGCGGCCGGGCCCGTGGTCACGGCGGCTGCCATGCCGGCCAGCAGGAGCGCGGCGGTGCACAGGGCTCCGATGGTGGCGGGAACCGTCTTGGTGGCGAGCATTTCCAACTCCTCGTCAGGCTTTGCGGGTGCGACAGGAGTAACGCTAGGGGCTCCTATTTTTGAAGCGATATCGGTTCAATTTCGAAGCGCCCTCAAATGCTTGGAAAAATAGTCGACGAGGTCCGCCTCGTACGGTTCCAGATAGAAATGATCGCCAGGGAAAACGCGATGGGTGAACGACGAGGTGGTGAGTTCCTCCCAGGATCTCAGTCCGTCGAGGCCGCATCGCGGATCGCTGATGCCCGCGCAGGCCACGATCGGGGTGCCGAGCGCCACCGGGTGGTGCGGCCTGCCCGTCTCCAGGACCCGGTAGTCCGCTCTCAGGGCCGGCATCAGGAGCTCCCTGAGGTCCGGGTCGTCGAAGACGTCCAGTTGCGTACTGCCCAGCCGCCGGAGCGATTCGATGATCGCCTCGTCCCCCTCATGGTGCACGGTCGTCGGTTCCACGCGGTGCGGCGCCGGCCGGCCCGAGACGATGAGGAGCGCGGGATTCACCCCGTGCTCCGCCGACAGCTTGGCCGCGACGGCGTACGCCACCGCGGATCCCATGCTGTGCCCGAAGAGTGCGAGCGGACGGTCGAGGAGGCCGAGCAGCGCCCCGGTGATCCGGTCCGCGAGTTCGTCCATCGACTCGATGACCGGTTCCGCGATCCGGTCCTGCCGGCCCGGGTAGCGGGCGGCGAGCAGCTCGACGTCCGGTGGCAGCAGCCGCCGCCAGCCCCGGAACATGCTCGCGGTGCCCCCGGCGTGCGGGAAGCACGCCAGCCGCAGGGCCGGTTCGGCCGTGCCCCGCAGCCGCCGGAACCAGAGGCCATCACTTCTTTCCGCGGTAATACCCATTAGAAATCCCCTCCGGCGCCGAATCATAGTGAAATCCTCGAGCCGCGGGCCGTCACCCCCTGCATATCGAAGAAATATAGCCACGCCCGGAATGCTTCGCCCCGAGACCCGACTGATGAGCAGCTGCGGGCGGCCCGTCCGCATCCAGGGAATATGGGGTAATCCGTGGGATCCACAACAGAAGATCGCAGCGGTGGTCAGACAGCCCCCGGGGAGACCGTCTGGCCGGGACACAGCGGCGTCGGCGGGGTGAGCCTGGCCGTCGAGCGGGCCAGGCCGGCCGAACGCTCGGCGGAGGCCGCTCGCCATGCACTCGCACGGTGGTCGAAGGCTCCGACGCAGGCGTTTCCGTACGCCGAAGTGCTCGCCCACTACCGGGCCGTAGGGCGCAATCACGCCGACGACGACCTGCTCGCCGAGCTGCGTACCGTCGGTGAGAAGCTCACCGCGAGCGCCCCGGCGTACGGGGAGGAGCGGCTGCTCGCGGACTGGCTGCCGATGACGTACGACCGGACGGACGGCGACTACGACTCGTACATCGGGACCGCTGTCTTCGACTCGCTCGTCGAGCAGGCCGGTCCCGGACGCCGGGCCGAGGCCATCGACGGCTTCACCGCGGTGGCCGTCGCCGACCTCGTGGCCATCGAGGCGGAGGCGCTGGCGACCGCGCCCGACGACGTGCGCGCCTATGCCCGTACCCGGGCCGCCGCCCGCACGCTCACCCGGATCGCGGACTATCTTCCGCGCGCGGCGGCCGAGTCGGAGGACCTGGCGCAGCTGCGTACGGCGCTGACCGGACAGAGCGCCGCCGACACCCTGGCCGCCGTCGCGAGCAAGGCCGCCCAGTCGACGGCCGAAAGCTTCCCCGTGCTCTACCGGAAGGCGGTGGAGCTCACGCTGATTCCCACCACCCGGCTGCACGACGAGCTGATGTTCATCCGCAGCATCCAGATCTTCGAGGGCATCTACCAGCAGGTCGCCCGCGACGTGGAGGCGGCGGCAGCGGCGCTGGAGCTCGGGAACGTGCCGGCCGTCCTCGAACTGCTCGCCGACGGGGCCGCCCGGATCGAGGCCACGCCCATCCTGTACCGCGTCCTGACCGGTATGCCGATCGACTCGTTCGCCATCATCCGCGCCTACACGGACGGCAGGAGCGCCATCCAGTCACGCTGGTACCGACAGGTGGAGGCCTTCTGCGTACCCGGGCAGCCGATGCCGACGGGCAAGAAGATCCCGGCCGTGGTCGTCGAAGGACCAGGCCTGGACGCCACGTTCGCCTCGCGCGCCGCGAATCTGCCGGCCGACCGCGCGGCACAGGTGGCCGAGGCCATGGAGCGGCTGGACAAGGCGTGGGGGGCGATGAAGCGCAACCACTGGGGGCTCACGCTGAAAATCATCGGCGATGTGCCCGGCACGGGTGGCACGAGCGGTGCCTCCTATCTGAAGACCGCCGCGCAGGTACCGCTCTTCCCGCGCCTGCGCGACGAGGCCGGAACCGATGCCCCCGAGGACACCACGTCCGAAGAAGGAGTCAACTGATGGACGACGCACAGCGCCACAACCATGAGCTGCGCCAGAAGATCATGGGGTACATCGTCTCCCGGGCCATCCACGCCGTCTGCGAACTCGGCATACCCGACCTGCTCGTTGACCGCCCGCAGCGCATCGCCGAACTCGCCGCCGGGACCGGCGCCGACCCCGACGCCCTGCACCGGTTCCTCCGCGTCCTCGCGGCCGAGGGCATCCTGAACGAGGAGCAGCCCGGCACCTTCGGGCTGACACCCATGGGCGCCCTCCTCCGTACCGACACCCCCGGCTCCCTCTCCCATCTCTCCAGCCTGATGGCCGGCGAGGCGTACGAGGCCTGGGGAGCCGCGACCCACGCGCTGCGCACCGGACGGCCCGGCTTCGACGAGGTCTACGGCAGTCCGTACTTCGAGTGGCTCGCCGCCCATCCCGAGGCCGCCCGCACCTTCAACGAGGGACAGGCGGGGCTGGTGACCCTGCGCCTCCTGCCGCTCCTGGAATGGGACTGGAGCGCGGTCGGCAGCGTCGTCGACGTCGGCGGCGGCAACGGCACCCTGCTCACCGACCTGCTGCACGGCAACGACCGGCTGAAGGGCGTCGTCTTCGACCTCCCGCACGTCCTCGACGAGGCACGGCAGGCCCTGGCCGACGCCGGACTCGACGGCCGCGCGGACTGCGTCGGCGGCAGCTTCTTCGACGAGGTACCCGCAGGCGGCGACGTCTATGTCCTGGCCCAGATCCTGCACGACTGGGACGACGAGAGCGCGATACGGATCCTGGAGTCCTGCCGCCGGGCCATGGGCGGACAGGGCCGGCTCCTCATCCTGGAACAGGTCGTGCCCGACGACGGCTCCCGGCATCCGGCCGCGCTGCTCGACCTGCACATGCTGGTACTGCTCGGCGGGCGGGAGCGTACCGAGTCGGAGTGGCGTGCCCTGCTGGACCGGGGCGGTTTCGACACCGCCGACATCCACCGGGGAGCCAGGGCCGCGCTCATCGAAGCCGTCCCTCGCTGACGCCTGGCTCACCCCCGGCCCGGTCCTCGAGCAGGGCCTTTGACCAGGCATTCATCCAGGGGGGACCTAGGTCCCCCCTGGAAGAGGGGGGACAGGCCCAATGTTCCCGGAGCGGTCGCAGGACAGACTGATGCCTGCAGGGACCAAGAGGTTCCGAACCGAGGAGGCCCGGATGACGACACCCGCACCGCCCAAGCTCTGGCAGCCGCCACTGCGGGGACTGGCCCTGGCGGCACAGAAGGTGCCTCAGCTCGCCCTGTTCGTCCTGATGGTGATCTCCCTGGTCTATCTCGGCCTCGGCGTGGGCGTCCTGCTCCTGCCGCTGGTCGTGGCCGCCGTGAGGAAGCTGGCGAACCGGTCCCGGAGGCTGGCCCACGTCTGGTCGGGGGTCCGGATCGCGCAGCCGTACCGTGAACTGCCGCCGCGGGAGCCCGGCTTCTTCGGCCGGTGGCGACGCTGCAGGCAACTCCTCTCCGACCCCGCCACCTGGCGGGACATGCTGTGGACGATCGCCGACCCCGTCGTCGGCACCGTCCTCGCCCTCATGCCGGCGGCGCTGCTCGTCTACGGACTGGAGGGCCTGGTCTTCCCGTTCGTCTGGGACGACCTCGTGTCCGCCGGATACGACGACCACTACGCAGGACTGATCCATGTGCACGGCGAGACCGGTCTGCGCACCTGGCTGATGCCCCTCGTCGGCATGGTGTTCATCGGGCTGGGACTGTGGGCAGGACCCAAGCTGGTCACGGCCCACGGCCGCTTCACCCGCACCCTCCTCGGTCCCCGCTCGAGCGCCGAACTTGCCGCACGAGTCGGTCATTTGACCCGCACCCGGGGTGCCGTCGTCGACAGCCAGGCGGCGGAGCTCCGCAGGATCGAGCGCGACCTCCACGACGGGGCGCAGGCCAGGCTCGTCGCGATGGGCATGAACCTCGATGCCGTCGAACAGCTCCTGGACTCCAACCCCGAGGCGGCGCGAGCCCTGTTGATGGAGACCAGGGACTCGTCCTCCAAGGCGCTGAGCGAACTCCGCGACCTCGTACGGGGAATCCATCCACCGGTCCTCTCCGACCGGGGTCTGGGAGACGCCGTGCGGGCCCTGGCTCTGGACAGTCCGCTCCCTGTCGATGTGGTGGTCGACCTGCCCGGCCGGCTGGACGCCCCCGTCGAGTCCGCCGCGTACTTCGCCGTCAGTGAACTGCTCACGAATGTGGCGAAACACGCGAAGGCCGGAAGGGTATGGATCGACATCAGGCACGACCGGGACGCCCTGCGCATCAGCATGACCGACGACGGGGTGGGTGGCGCCGCGGCATCCGCGGGAACGGGGCTGCGCGGAATTGAGAGCCGCATTGCCGCATTCGACGGCATACTTGCCGTGAACAGCCCTCAGGGCGGACCGACGATGGCGACGATGGAGATCCCGTGCGCATTGTTCTCGCCGAAGACCTCTTCCTCCTGAGGGAAGGGCTCGTGCGCCTCCTGACCGCCCATGGATTCGAGATCGCCGCCGCCGTGGACACCGGACCCGCCCTCCTGGACGCCCTGATCGAACACCGGCCGGACATCGCGCTCGTCGACGTACGGCTCCCGCCCACCTTCACCGACGAGGGGCTGCGCGCCGCCATCGAGGCGCGCAGCCGGATCCCGGGCCTCCCGGTGCTCGTGCTCTCGCAGTACGTGGAACAGCTCTACGCCCGTGAGCTGCTGGCGGACGGTTCGGGCGGGGTCGGCTATCTGCTCAAGGACCGCGTCTTCGACAGCCGCCAGTTCATCGACTGCGTACGCCGGGTGGCCGCGGGCGGCAGCGCGATGGACCCCGATGTGGTGGTGAAGCTCCTGGCGGGCAACGCCTCCGACGCCCCCCTGGGCCGGCTCACCGCACGGGAACGGGAAGTTCTCGGACTGGTGGCGGAGGGCCGCTCCAACGCCGCCATCGCCGGGCGGCTCGGTGTCAGCGAGAAGGTCGTCACCAAGCACACATCGAATGTCTTCACGAAACTCGACCTCGTACCGTCCGACGACGACAATCGCCGCGTTCTCGCCGTCCTCGCCTATCTGAATTCCTGACAACTCTCGCTGTATAGGCGCCGTATAGCCCCCGCGGGCATGCTGCGCCCGATGAGTCATGACCTCATTCGGGGAAATCAGAGAAATCAGAGAAACCAAATGAATGGGCCGGTCGGTCCGACAGGGAGTGTCAGAATCATGCGAGCCGGATCGCCAGAATTCGAAGGAATGGTCGGCAGGCTGCGGCGCCACGCCGACGAGCTTCCCGACCGGGACGCCGTGCTGTTCTTCCGCGGGGCTGCCCAGGACCACGCGCCCGAGCGGCTGGACTACGCCGGCCTGGACCGTGCCGCCCGCTCCACCGCGGCCTGGCTCCAGTCCCGTTGCCGCCCCGGCGACCGCGTCCTGCTGCTGCACCCGCAGGGCCTCGACCTGGTGAAGTCCTTCGTCGCCTGTCTGTACGCGGGGCTCGCCCCGGTCGTCGTCCCGGTGCCGGGCGGCCACGCCCACCAGGCCGAGCGGACCGCTCGGATCGCCGTCGACTGCGCGGCATCCGTGGTGCTGACCGACAGCGTCAGCCTGCCCGACGTCCAGGCCTGGCTGGACCTGCCCGGAACTCCCGCACTGGAATACGCCGTGACGGACGAGGGCGACCTCGCTCCGGCCGGGAACTGGACCGATCCGGGCGTCGGTCCCGACGACGTGGCATTCCTGCAATACACCTCCGGATCGACAAGTGATCCGCGCGGAGTGATCGTCAGCCACGCCAACATCGCGCACAACATCGGGGAACTCACCGACGCGCTCGGCTGGGACGCGGACATGCGCTTCTGCGGCTGGGTCCCCATGTTCCACGACATGGGCCTGATCCTGACCGTGCTCTCCCCGCTCTACCTCGGCACCACCACGGTCCTGATGACCGCCACCTCCTTCCTCAAACGGCCCTCGATGTGGCTCCAGTTGATCGACCGGTACGACGTCCAGATCAGCTGTGCCCCCAACTTCGCCTACGACCTGTGCGTCCGGCGGCTGACCGACGAGCAGATCGCCGGACTCGACCTCTCCCGCTGGGTGTGCGCGGCCAACGGCGCCGAGCCCGTCGACGCCGCCACCATGGAGCGCTTCGCCCGCCGCTTCGCCCCCGCCGGATTCCGCTACGAGTCCTTCGCTCCCGCCTACGGACTGGCGGAGACCACCCTCCTGGTCTCCGGAACACCGACCGGCCGCGCACCCGTGCTGCGCCAGGTCGACCCGGCCGCCCTGGAGAAGCACCGCATGGTGCCGGTCGGGGAGGAGGAGGACTCCGTGACCCTGGCCGGGTCCGGGCAGGTCGCCGGCATGGACGTACGGATCGTGGACCCCGGCTCGCTGGACGAGCTCACCGACGGCTACATCGGCGAGGTGTGGGTGCGGGGCCCCTCCATCACCCAGGGCTACTGGCAGCGCCCCGAGGCCACCGCACGCCTCTTCCGCGCCACCACCAACGATGACGAGGGCGGTTTTCTGCGCACCGGGGACCTCGGCGCGCTCCTCGACGGGGAACTCTTCATCACCGGCCGGATCAAGGAAATGCTCATCATCCGGGGCCGCAACCTCTACCCGCACGACATCGAACGCGAGGTCGGCGCACTCGACCCGGCCTTCGAGGGCAGGACCGGCAGCGCCTTCTCCATCCCGGGCCCGGCGGGTCAGGGCGAGGAGATCGTCGTCGTCCAGGAGATACGGGCCGGGCAGACCGACCCCGGCCGGCTCAGCGGCCTCGCGGCGCACGTCAAGGACACCATGGGCCGCAGCCTCGGCGTGAAGGCCCCGCACGTCGTGCTGGTCAGGCCCGGACAGGTCCGCCGCACCACCAGCGGAAAGATCCAGCGCTCACTGATGCGGGAGCTGTACCTGTCCGACCAGCTCACCCCGCTGTACGCCACCGAGAGGCAGGCATGACGACCGACCCGAACCCGGTGGACTTCGAAGCCGACGTGAACGCTGCGGACTTCGACGCCGAAGCGACACGTGACTGGCTCATCGAACTCGTCGCCGACTACCTCGAAAGGCCACCGGCGGTCATCCCGCCCGGCGCCTCACTGATCTCGATGGGCCTCGACTCCGTCTACGCCGTCGCCCTCTGCGGCGATCTGGAGGACCGTTTCGGTCTGGAGCTCGACGCGGCCCTGGTGTGGGAGCACCCCACGGTCGACGCCCTTGTCAGCCACGTCCGGGCCCAGCTGGCCACCGCGGACACCAACGGTCGTACCTGAGAGAGCAGAGAGATTCGATGACACGGCACATCGCCCCCAGGATCGCGATCGTCGGCGCCGGTATCGGCGGACTGACCGCCGCGCTGGCCCTGACCCGCCGAGGATTCCGGGTGACTGTTTACGAACAGGCCCCCGACCTCCGTGAGGTGGGTGTCGGACTCCACCTGGCCCCCAACGGCAGTCGGATCCTCCACCGCTTCGGTCTCGCGGACGCCCTTCACCAGGTGGCCGTACGCCCCGAGGCGCTCGAGGTCCGGCGATGGAGCGACGGAGAGGTCCTCACCCGACGCCCGATGGGTGACGCCTGGGAGACCGAGTTCGGCGGCCCGCACTACACCGTGCACCGCGCCGATCTGCACGCCCTGCTCGCCGCCCGGCTCCCGGCGGACTCCCTGCGCCTGGACAGCCGGTGCACCGGCTACGCCGAGGACCTCGACGGCGTGGAACTCCACTTCGCCGACGGATCCACCGCACGGGCGGATCTCGCGATCGGCGCCGACGGCGTCAACTCCCTCATGCGTGCGGCGGTTTCCGGCGGACAGGACCTCCTGGTGCCGACCGGGACCTGCGCGGTGCGCGGGCTCGTCCCCATGGACCGGCTGCCCCGGCTCAACGCCCAGGACATGTACGTGTGGGCCGGTCCCGGCGGTCGCATGCTCACCGCCCCGGTGAGCGCGGGGCAGCAGCTGTCCTTCGTCGCCGTGATCCCCGAGAGCGACGAGGAGCAGCGGCGCGAGTCCTGGAGCCGGCCGGCCGAGCTGGACCTGGTCGCCAAGGCGTTCCAGGGCTGGGACCCCACCGTGCAGGAACTGGTCGACGCCGCGGACGAGGCCGGCCACTGGACGCTGTGCGACCGCGAGCCGCTGACCCGCTGGAGCACCGCGCGCACCACGCTCCTCGGTGACGCGGCCCACCCGATGCTTCCGCATCACGGACAGGGCGCCAGCCAGGCCATCGAGGACGCCGTCGTCCTGGCGGCCTGCGTCGCCGATGCGGGGGAGACCCCGAGTCCGCAGGACATCGCCGCGGCACTGCGGCGGTACGAGACGGTCCGCCTGGCCCACACCGCACAGGTCCAGCTGGGCAGCCGCGACAGCGGCTCGCAGCGCCTGGGCGGCGGCCCGGCCGGTCTGCAGGCCCGCAAACAGTCCGGCCAGGAGATGAAGGCGCTCGTCGCCGACACCTCCTGGATCCAACGCCACGACGCGGAGGCGGCGCTCGCCGAACAGTCCGCCGCCTGAACCGCTCCCCTACGCACCACGCACCACGCGCCCGTGCCCCGCACATCCCACACCCTGGACGAGGAGTCCCCATGTCACGACCGCACCGCTGGGCCGACCGGCTCCTGAAATTACCGGGAGGAAGGAAGGGCAAGTGGCTGACGCTGATCACCTGGCTGATCATCGTTGTCGCGTCCGTGCCCCTCGCCGGACAGCTCTCGGACATCGAGAAGGACGAGCTGACCATCGAGCTGCCCCGAGGGGCCGAGTCCACCGATGTCGCCGGGCTCGCCGACCGGTTCGCCGACGGCAAGATCTCCCTCGGCATCGTCGTCTACGTACGGGACAGCGGGCTGACCGCCGAGGACAAGGCCAAGGTCGCCTCCGACATCAAGGAGTTCGCGAGCTTCGCGGCCGGCGAGGTCGGGCCGGCCAGGCCGTCCGACGACGGCAAGGCGCTGACCGCGTTCGTGCCCCTCGACAAGGAGGACAGCACCGCACTCGCGGACAACGCGGAGAAGGTACGGGACCGGGCCACCGCCGACCGGCCGGACGGCCTCGAAGCCAAACTCACCGGCCCGGCGGGCAACTCGCTGGACGCCGCCGACGCACGGGAGTCGACCGGCCGCGCGCTGACCCTCATCACGGTCCTCGTCGTCGCCGCCCTGCTCCTGATCACGTACCGCAGCGCCATCCTGTGGTTGCTGCCCCTGCTCACCGTCGGCGTCGCGTTCCTCACCACGCAGGCCGTCTCGTACCTCCTCGCCAAGGGCTTCGGGCTCACGGTCGGCGGCGGCAACGAGATCGTCGTGACAGCACTGCTGTTCGGTGTCGGCACCGACTACGCGATGCTGCTGCTGGCCCGTTACCGCGAGGAACTGCGGGTCCACGAGGACCGGCACGAGGCCATGCAGACCGCGGTCCGCAGGGCCGTCCCCGCGATCGCCGCGTCCGCGGCGACCGTCAGCATCGGGCTGCTCTGCCTGACGCAGGCGGACGTCGGATTCAACTACACGCTCGGCCCTGCCGGGGCCATCGCCATCATCTGCGGTCTCGCCGCGATGACCACGCTCTTCCCGGCGGTTCTGGTGATCCTCGGACGTTGGGTTTTCTGGCCCAATGTGCCGCGCGCCGGAGTGGCCGTGAAGAACGCCAACCACCGCCTGTGGGACCGTGTCGGCGGCAGGATCTCCCGCCGTCCGCGCCTGGTGTGGATCGGCTCCGCCCTGGTCCTCACCGTGCTGGCCCTCGGCTCGCTCGGCCTGAAGACCGGTCTCGACGACGAGCACCTCATCGTCGGCAAGCCCGGCTCGATCGCCGGCCAGGAACTCCTCGCCGACCACTACCCGGCTGGCCAGAGCAGGCCCGCCGAGGTGATCAGCAAGGCCGGGGCCGCACCCGCGGTCGCCGCCGCGCTGAAGGGCATCGACGGGGTTGCCGAGGTTGCCGTACCGGAGAAGTCCACGGACGGCACTCTCGCCAGCACCCGGGCCGTACTGAAGGACAGCCCGGACAGTGCGGCGGCGGCCCGTACGGTCGACCGCATCCGCACCGCCGTGCACGCCGTCCCCGGCGCCGACGCCCAGGTCGGCGGCCCCACCGCGATGGCACAGGAGAAGACCGAGGCGCAGGCCCACGACCGCAAGGTGGTGATCCCGCTGGTGCTCGCTGTGGTCTTCCTCATCCTGGTCGTCCTGCTCCGGGCCCTGGTCGCGCCCCTGCTGCTGATGGCGACCGTGGTGCTGTCCTACTTCGCCGCCCTCGGCATCAGCTGGCAGCTGTTCCAGCACGTCCTGGGATTCCCGGCGGTGGACATCCAGGTCATGCTGATCGGCTTCCTGTTCCTGGTGGCACTCGGCGTCGACTACAACATCTTCCTCATCCACCGGATCCGCGAGGAGGTCGGTCACCGCGGCCACCGTGCCGGCGTACTGAGCGGACTCACCTCCACCGGCGGCGTCATCACCAGCGCGGGCGCGGTGCTGGCGGCGACGTTCGCCGCTCTCACCACGGCCCCGCAGGTGGCGTTCATCGAGATCGGCATCGTCGTGGCCATCGGTGTCCTGATCGACACCTTCCTCGTGCGGTCCGTCCTCGTCCCGGCCCTGGCCCTGGACGTCGGCCGTACCTTCTGGTGGCCGGGCCGCCCCGTCGGCACGGACACCGTACCGCCCGCGGCGGGCGAACAGCCCACGCCGGCCGCGGTACCCGCGGGCAGCCGAGGCGGTGGCGTATAGCCCGGATATAGCCAAGGGCCGGAAGGTGGGGGCCTGTTCAGCCGGACGACTCCGGCGGGCAGTTCCGCTCAGCCTTCCGGCCCTTCGCGCTCTCCGGTCCGACCGGCGCGGCGGCCGCCCTACCCACCGGGAGCCGCAGCATGCCACCGACCGATCGGACCCTGCCCCTCTCGGCGAGCCAGCAGGCGCTGTGGCTGGCCCACCGGCTGGCGCCCGAGAGCGCCGCCTACACCATCGTGCTGCCGGTACGGCTGCGGGGGCCGCTGGACCGCGACGCGCTCTCCGCGGCCGTTCGCACCGTCGCGGCCAGGCATCCCCTGCTGCGTTCGGTATTCGCGGAAGGGGACGGCGAGGGTGCGGGCGGGGAGCCCTACCGCACCGTGCTCGACAGCCCGGGCCAGGACGTCCTCACCGTCCGGGAGCTGCCGGGCGCCACGGACGCGCACCTGCGTGCGCTGGTCCGGGAGTGCGCCCAGGAGGCCTTCCGGATCGACGTGGAGCCGCCGTTCCGCGTCACGCTGCTGCGGCGGGACGCGCAGGACGCGGTGCTGGTCATCGCCGCCCACCACATCGTCAGCGACTACGCCTCGCACCACCTGATCCTGCGTGAGCTCCTCACCCTGCACCGGGAGTTCGCCGACGGCTCCACCCCGGACCCCGTATCGAGGGGCGCCGGCCCGGACATCCATGCCGAGCAGGTGGCGGCCGAACGACGGCTCCTCTCCTCGGCTCGGGGCGCCCGGGGAGCGGCGTACTGGCGCCAGGTGCGCGTCGGCGCGCTCCCCGCCGAGCTGCCGACCGACCGGCCGCGCCCCGCCACCCAGGGGTTCCGCGGGGCCACTCATGAACTCCCGTTGCCCGCGAGCACGGTCGAGCGGCTGACGAAGGCCGCACGCTCACTGGACGTCACACCGTTCGCCTTTCTCCTCGGCGTCTTCCAGGCCGCGCTGTTCCGCCACTCGGGACAGCCGGACGCCCTGGTCGGCTGCCCGATGTCCACCCGCGGCGCCCTCGGAGCGGGTCGCCGGACCGAGGCCGCAGTGGGGTATTTCGTCAACACCGTGCCGGTACGCGGGAGTTTCCGGCCCGGCGACCGCATGCGCGACGCGGTCCTGGCCGCCCAGCGGCAGCTCGTCCAGGGCCTGGCGCACGCCGGACATCCGGGCGCCCTGCTGGCCGCCGCGCCGGGCCGGCGCACCCCGCCGTTCCGTACCGCCGTCACCCTGATCGCCACGGACCGCACGGAGCCGCGGCTCGGCCCCGTACGCGCCGACGGCGAAGGGGACGCCCGGCCGTACGAAGGGCTGACCGTCGCCCGGATCGGAGTCCCGCAGCAGGAGGGGCAGTTCGACCTCATGCTGCGGATCGAGCAGAGCGGAGACACGCTCGACGCGGTCTTCAGCTATGACACCGACCTCTTCGACGCCGGCACCGTCGAGCGGTTCGCCCAGCGTTACGCGCGGCTGCTCGATCGGGCCACGGACGATCCCGGAGCGGAAATAGAAGCCATCGCGCTGGTGGACCGTGCCGACCTCGCGGAGCTACTGGCCATGGGGTCAGGAACTGTATAGAGCGGCTATAGAGCACGCCTTCATCATTTGTCTGCCGGACGATCCGCGGTGGCGAAGGGTAAATCGTGGCAGAAGAACATCTCAAGGGAATACTCTCGACGATAGGTAATACGCCGCTGGTGGAACTGGAAAGGCTCGTCCCCGGATTCGGCGGCAGGGTATTCGCCAAAATGGAGCGGTTCAACCCGGGCGGCAGCATCAAGGACCGCTCGGCGATCAGCATGCTCCTGGAGGAGATCCGCAACGGCGGGCTCCAGCCCGGCCGTTCGGTCGTGGTCGAGTCCAGCTCCGGGAATCTGGCCATCGGGCTGGCCCAGGTCTGCGGCTACTTCGGCCTCCGCTTCGTCTGTGTCGTGGACGCCAAGACCACCGACCAGAACCTCGCCGTGCTGAAGGCGCTGCACGCCGAGGTCGAGGTGGTCACCGAGGCCGACCCGGTCACCGGCGAGTTCCTGCCGATGCGGCTGCGCCGGGTACGGGAACTCGTGGCCGCGCTGCCGCACTCCTTCTGGCCCAACCAGTACGCCAACCCGCTCAACCCCCGTGCCCACCGCTCGACGATGCGCGAGATCGCGCAGGCGCTCGACGGCCGGGTCGACTACCTGTTCTGCGCGGCGAGCACCACCGGGACGCTGCGAGGCTGCGGGGAGTACATCCGCGAGCACGGCCTCGGCACCAAGGTCGTCGCGGTCGACGCGGTCGGCAGTGTGCTGTTCGGTCCGCCGACCACCACCGAGCGCCGGCTGATCCCGGGCCACGGCGCTTCCGTGCGTCCCGCCCTGCTGGACACCAGCACTCCGGACGAGATCGTCCACATCACGGACCTGGAGTGCGTGACCGGTTGCCGACGGCTGTCCCGGCGCGAATCGATCCTGGCCGGCGGCTCCTCCGGGGCGACCGTCGCCGCGCTGGAGAAGCTCAGCCCATCCATCGAGGACGGTGCCACCTGTGTGCTGATCTTCCCCGACGGCGGCGACCGCTATCTCGACACGATCTACTCCGACAACTGGGTGCGCGAGAACTTCGGTGACGTCACCCATCTCTGGAAGGACAAGGAAGGCCAGGTGGCACAGGAATGCTGATTGTCCGCAAGAGCGAGGTGAGCGGCATTCTCGAAAGCCGCTCCGCCGAACTGATCGACCTGGTGGCGAACGCGTACCGGCTCCATGACGAGGGACGCACCTCACTACCGCACTCCACCTTTCTCCGCTTTCCCGATGCACCGGCCAACCGCATCATCGGACTGCCCGCATTCATCGGCGGCGACAGCCCTTCCGCCGGAATGAAATGGATCGCGTCCTTTCCCGGGAACATCCGGACGGGCGTCGACCGCGCCAGCGCGGTGATCGTGCTCAGCTCGCTGCTCAACGGCCACCCGCAGGCGGTGATCGAGGCCTCGCTGATCTCGGCGAAGCGCACCGCGGCCGGCGCGGCGCTCGCCGCCGGACTGCTGCTGCCCGACGAGGGCGCGGGCACCACCGGCGTCACGCTCATCGGCTGTGGGGTCATCAACGCGGAGATCCTGCACTTCCTCAGCACCCGGCTGCCCTCGCTGACCGAGGCGACCGTGTACGACCAGGACCCGGTACGGGCCGCCGCCTTCGTCCGCACGGCCGAGGAGAAGGCCCCGGGCATCACCGTGACCGTGGCCCGCGAGCAGGCGCAGGCGCTGGCCGCGCACTCGCTCGTCTCGCTGGCCACCACCTCCGCAGAACCGTATCTGCCGGTGGACGCCTTCCGCCCGGGCTCGACGGTCCTCAACGTCTCGCTGCGGGACATCCGTCCGGAAACGCTCCTCGACGCGCAGAACGTCGTCGACGACGCCGACCATGTCTGCCGCGAGCGGACCTCCCCGGATCTGGCCCAACAGCTCTCCGGGAACCGCGACTTCATCGACGCGTCGATCGGGGAACTGGTCGGCGGCGCCACGTCGTTCCGCCGCGACCCCGAACGCACGGTCATCGTCTCGCCGTTCGGCCTCGGTGTGCTCGACCTCGCCGTCGCCCAGCTGGTGTACGAGGAGGCGCAGAAGCAGCAGCTCGGCGTCGCCGTCGACGACTTCCTCACGGCAGCAGAAGCCGCACCCGCAGCCGTACCCGAGGCCTCGGGCCGCTGACCCCGATTCCGCAGACGAGAAGGAGGCCACCGATGGCCGAAGAGCAGAGCGACGACCGGACCTACCTCGTCGTCCACAACGACGAACTCCAGTACTCGATCTGGCTCGCCGACCGGGAACTCCCCGCCGGCTGGCACCAGGAGGGGACCCGCGGCACCCGTGCCGAGTGCCTCGCCCGGATCGAGGAGGTCTGGACCGACATGCGCCCGCTGAGCCTGCGCCGGCGCATGGAAGAGCAGCACAGCGCCGTCTGACACCGGCGCAGGCAGGCAGCAGGAGCGGGAACGGGAGCGACGGCGAGGGGCCGCGGCAGGTATGCGGCGGCCCCTCGCCCGCTGCGCCGGCCCAGAGGTGAAGAGGAGCAGGGGTGGAATCCCAGATGTGGCCGCGGACGTCAGAGACCGACCGTTCCGGTACGGAGCTGTTGCCCGCGCGATTCGAACTGCAGGCGGCCAGGACCCCCGACGCCCTCGCCGTGCTCTCCGGTCGGGACCGGCTCGGTTACGCCGAGCTCGACCGGAGGTCCAACCGTCTCGCACATGCCCTGCGCGACCGCGGTATCGGCCCCGAGGACCTCGTCGCCGTCTGCCTGCCGCGCGGCATCGGCCTCGTGGTGGCGCTCCTCGCCGTCTGGAAGGCCGGCGCGGCGTACGTACCGCTGGATCCCGGGCATCCGCGCGCCCGCCTGGAATGGGTCCTGGACGACACGGCAGCGCGTGTCGTCATCACCGACGGGACCACCGCCCGGGGCGCCCTCCGCGACCTGCCCGTCGCCGCCCTGTGCCTGGACGAGGAGCGGGACCGCATCGCCGCGCAGCCCGCGACCGCCCTGCCGGGACCCGTGTCCCCGGCGGCAGCCGCGTATGTCATCTACACCTCGGGATCCACCGGCCGCCCCAAGGGCGTCCTCGTCGACCATGCGGGCATCGCGAACCGCGTCGGCTGGACCGTCCGCAGACACGGCATCGGCCCGGACGACCGGATCCTCCAGAAGACCACGATGAGCTTCGACGCCGCGGGCTGGGAGATCTTCGCCCCGCTCACGGCGGGCGGCACCGTCGTCATGGCCCCCGAGGGCGCCGAACGCGACCCTGCGCTGCTGCTGCGGGCGGTGGCCGAACAGCGCATCACCGTCCTCCAGGTGGTGCCCTCCGTGCTGCGGCTGCTCGCCGACGAGGACGGCTGGGCCCACTGCACGGAACTGCGGCTGCTGTTCTGCGCGGGAGAGCCCCTGCACGCGGACCTCTGCCGACGGCTGCCCGACCGCATCCGCACCGGAATCTGGAACACCTACGGCCCCACCGAGTGCTCCATCGACGTCACTGCCCACCCCGTCCACCCGGACAGGGAGCAGGGCCCCGTACCCATCGGCCGCCCCATCGACTCCATGCGCGTCCTGGTGCTCGACACGGCCGGGACACCGGTGCCCGTCGGAGTGCCGGGCGAACTGTACGCGGGGGGCCCCGGGGTGGCCCGCGGCTACCTGGGGCGCCCGGGGGCGACCGCCGCGAGCTTCGTCCCCGACCCCTACGGCGCGGCGGGCGAACGGCTGTACCGCACGGGCGACCGGGCCCGCTGGCGCTCGGACGGAGTGCTGGAGTACGTCGGCAGGGTGGACCACCAGGTCAAGATCAACGGCACCCGTGTCGAACCCGGCGAGGCCGAAGCGGCGCTCGCCGCGCACCCCGGTCTCAGCGGTGCGGTCGTCACCCCGTTCAAGGCCCCCGACGGCACCGCGCGCCTGGCCGCGCACGTCGTCCCCCGTGCCGAACCCGTGCCCGCCGCCGAACTCCGGGCCTTCCTCCGGGGCAGCCTCACCGAGGCCCTCATCCCCTCCGTCTACGTGACGGTCGACGCCTTCCCGCTCAACGCCAGCGGAAAGGTCGACCGAAGCGCCCTGCCCGACCCCGGCACGGTCGACGACGGGCCGGCGGCGGTCGGGCCCCGCACCGACGACGAGCGGCTCGTCGCCCGCGTCTGGGCCGAACTGCTCGGCACCGGCACGGACACCGTCGGCGCACACGACGACTTCTTCCGCCTCGGCGGCACCTCGCTCCACATGACCCGGCTGCTCGGCCGTCTCACCGCTGCCACCGGCCGCCGCATCGAACTCCGCGACCTCTTCACTGCCACCACCGTCGCCGAACAGGCCCAGCTGCTCGACCGCGGCGCCCCGACCGACGACGCGGCCACGGTCACGGCGGCCGGCCGGGACGCGCCGCTCCCGCTCTCTTTCGCGCAGGAACGCATCTGGTTCCTGGACCGGATGAACCCGGCGAGCGCCGAATGGGTCACCCCCGTCCTCCTGCGCCTGCCCGCCGCCACCACCCCGGAGGCCGTCCGCTCGGCGCTGCGCGCCCTGGCGGACCGGCACGAGATCCTCCGTACGCGGTACGTCACCGAGCACGGTGAACCCCGCCAACTGGCCGACGTCCACAGCGCAGTGGACTTCCAGGTGCTGGACGCGGGCCCCGAGGGCCCGGCCCCTCACCTGACGGCGCAGCTCGCCCAGGGCTTCGACCTGGAGCAGGGACCGGTCTGGCGGGCCCGGCTGATCCGCACTCCCGGAGAGGAGCACCTGCTGGTCCTGACCATCCATCACATCGCCTCGGACGGTTGGTCGTCGGTCCTGCTGGAGAACGACCTCCGCGCGCTCTGCCTCACGCCAGAGACGGAGAACCTTCCGGAACTGCCCCTGCAGTACGTGGATTTCGCCGTGAGGCAGCGGGAGCAGTCCGGCGACGAGGAGAGCGCACGACAGCTCGCCCACTGGCGCGAGGCCCTCGACGGACTCGCCCCCCTCGATCTCCCCACGGCTCACCCCCGGCCGGCCGAACGCGACATCAGCGGCTCGGTGGTCGGCTTCCATGTCCCGCACGGCGTGACGAAGCAGGCACTCGCCCTCGGCCAGCACCACGGGGCCACCCCCTTCATGACCCTGCTCACCGCCTTCTCCGCCCTCCTCTCCCGGTACACGGGCAGCGAGGACATCGCGGTCGGCACACCGGTCTCGGGCCGCACCAGGCCCGAGAGCGCCGGGGTCGCGGGCTGCTTCCTCAACAACCTCGTGATCCGCTGCGATCTCGGCGGCGACCCGACGTTCACGGCGGCGCTGGAGCGGATACGGGACACGGTCCTGACCGCCTTCGCCCACCAGGACCTCCCCTTCGAACGCCTCGTGGACGCCTTCGGCGACCGTGACCGCTCACGCACCCCGCTCTACCAGGCCGCCTTCGACCTGCTCGACGAAGGCCAGA
This sequence comes from Streptomyces sp. NBC_01669, assembly GCF_026339735.1. Taxonomy (GTDB): domain Bacteria; phylum Actinomycetota; class Actinomycetes; order Streptomycetales; family Streptomycetaceae; genus Streptomyces; species Streptomyces yanii. The sequence continues at coordinate 2,481,372 of NZ_JAPEQG010000001.1, read as the reverse complement.
CCGGATCCGCTCTCAGCGACAGCGACCTGGCTCTCCTCGGCGACAGCTGGCGGACCGCCAAGACGGACCTCACGCTCTTCGTCCACCTGGAGCCGGGCGGCGGGGCGCGCTGCCAGATCGAGTACGCCACGGCGCTCTTCGAGCGGGGCTGGGTGGAGAATCTCGCGGCCGGCTTCGTACGGCTTCTCGACGCCCTGGCGAGCGCCCCGTCCGGCCGTATCGCGCAGGCTCCGCTGCTCGGCGCCGCCGAGCACGCCCTCGTCGCACCCGCCGCCGTGGACGACGCCGGGCAGGCCAGGACGATGCACGAGGTCTTCGAGGAGCAGGCCGCGGCGACCCCCGGCGCGGTGGCCGTCGTCGCGGGTGACACCGAGCTGTCGTACGGCGAGCTGAACGCGCGGGCGAACCGGCTGGCCCACCGCCTGAGGGCGCTGGGCGCCGGACCCGAGGCCCTGGTCGGCGTGTGCCTGGAGCGCGGCCCCGAGCTGGTGCCCGCCCTGCTCGGCGTACTGAAGTCGGGCGCCGCGTACGTTCCGCTGGACCCGGCGCATCCCCTGGATCGCTGGGAGTTCATCCTCGGTGACACGGCGGCCTCTCTCGTGGTCACCACCTCGGAGTTCGCCGAACGGCTGGGGCGGATCCACTCCGGGACCCTGATCGTCCTCGACGAGGACGCGCCGCAGGAACGGGGTGAGGCGGACGCGGAGCCGCCGAACCCGGCGCCACTGCCGGCCGGCCCGGACTCGACGGCGTACGTCATCTACACCTCGGGCTCCACCGGGCGCCCGAAGGGTGTGTGCGTGAGCCACACCCAGGTGTGGCGGCTGCACGCCATCGCCCGCAGGCACTACGCGTTCGGCGCGGACGATGTGTGGCCGCTGTTCCACTCCTATGCCTTCGATGTGTCGGTGTGGGAGCTGTGGGGTGCGCTGGCTCACGGTGGGCGGCTGGTGGTGGTGCCGTTCGACGTCGCCCGGTCGCCGGACGACTTCCTCGATCTGCTGGTCCGGCACCGGGTCACGGTGCTCAACCAGACACCTTCGGCCTTCCGGTCGCTCGTCGGCGCCGCAGGGTCGGGCGACCCGCGGATCGGTCAACTGGCCCTGAGGGCGGTGGTTTTCGCGGGGGAGCGGCTGGAGTTCGCCGAGCTGGTCCCGTGGGTGGAGCGGCTGGGTCTCGACCGACCGCAGCTGCTCAACATGTACGGCATCACCGAGACCACGGTCCACTCGACGTACCACCGCATCACCCACGACGACCTGACGGCGGGCGGCAACCCGGTCGGGCGCCCGCTCGCCGATCTGCGGATCCATCTGCTCGACCGCCACGGGCAGACCGTGCCCGTCGGCGTCACCGGCGAGATCCATGTCGGCGGACCCGGCGTCGCCCGTGGCTACCTGGGGCGGCCGGGACTCACCGCGGAGCGTTTCCTGCCCGACCCGTTCGGTCCGCCCGGCGCGCGCTTCTACCGCAGCGGCGACCTCGCCCGGCGCAACCCGGACGGCACTCTGGACTTCCTGGGGCGTATCGACGACCAGGTGAAGATCCGCGGCTATCGCATCGAACTCGGCGAGATCCAGGCCGCCCTGGCCGATCGGCCGGCCGTCCGCGACGCGGCGGTGGTGGTACGGGAGGACCGGCCGGGCGACCGCCGGCTGGTCGCCTACGTGGTCATGGCACCCGACGCCTGCGCCGACGGCGGTGAGCTGCGGGCGGCCCTGGCCGAAAGGTTGCCGTCGTACATGGTGCCCGCGGCCTTCGTCGTGCTGGACGCCCTGCCGCTGACCGCGAACGGCAAGCTGGACCGGCGCGCCCTGCCCGCACCGGAGCAGCAGAGCCTCCACACGGGCGGGGACTTTGTGGCCCCCCGCAGCCAGGCCGAAGAGGCCGTCACCGACATCTGGGCCCAGATCCTGCACACCGAGCGGATCGGGGTCCACGACAACTTCTTCGAGCTCGGCGGGAATTCCCTGCTCGCGCTGCGGCTGGTGGCCGCGGTCCAGGAGCAGTTCGACATCGACCTGCCGGTGCGCAAGGTCTTCGACATGCCCTCGGTGGCCCAGCTGGCCGCCGAGGTTGAGACACAGCTCAGAGCGGACATCGCGCGGCTCGACGACGCCGCACTGCTGACGGACCCGATGCTGGCGGAGGAACGAGAGATATGAGCGCCGGAGAGACCGAGAAGTCCACCACCGCCGTGGAGGCGGCCCGCGAGGAATTGCTACGGCAGCGGCTCGCCGGGCGCCGCTCGGCTCCCCGCGCGGGTATTCCGCGCGCCGACCGCGAAGGCACCCTGCCGCTCTCCTTCGGGCAGCAGCAGCTCTGGTTCCTGAGCAGCCTCGACCCGGAGAGCCCCGAGTACCTGGTGCCGGTCCTGCGCCGCCTGCGCGGACCGCTCGACCTCGGCGCCCTCCACGCCGCGTACACCGAGATCGTCGCCCGGCACGAGATCCTGCGCACCCGCTACCGCCTGGAGAACGGCGAACCCGTCCAGGTCGTCGACCCGTCGGGCACCCCGGACCTCCCGGTCACGGACCTCGGCGCGCTGCCCGCAGCCGCACGCGAGCAGAAGGCCGCCGACCTGGCGGCCGAAGCCGCCGCCGCGCCCTTCGATCTGGCGGGCCAGTGGCCGGTCCGCGCCCGGCTGATCCGGCTCGCAGAGGACGATCACCTGCTGGCCGTGGTGTTCCACCACATCGCCTGCGACGCCTGGTCCATCCAGGTGTTCGAGCGTGAACTGGGGGCGTTCTACGGCGCGTTCGCCGCCGGCCGCCCGTCCCCGCTGCCCGCACTGCCCGTGCAGTACGCCGACTTCGCCGCATGGCAGCGGAGCCGTATCGCCGGTCCCGAGCTCGACCGCCGGCTCGGCTACTGGCGCGGTCTCCTCGCCGACAGCACGCCGGCCGAGCTCCCCACTGCCCGCCCCAGGCCGCCGGTGCGGGACTGGCGGGGCGCTGCCGTACCGCTGGAGCTGCCGGAACCGCTGGCTGCCGGGCTGCGCGCCCTGTCCAAGGAGCACGGCGTCACCCTCTACACGACGCTGCTCGCCGCGTTCCAGGCGCTGCTGTCCCGCTACACCGGACGCGACGACATCGCGGTCGGCACCGTCGTCTCCGAGCGCACCCGCCCCGAACTCCAGAACGTCATCGGCTACGGGATCAACTCCCTGGTGATGCGCGGAACCTGGCAGGGCGAACCGGCGTTCACCGAGCTGATCGCCGCCGCGCGGAGCACGGTACTCGGCGCCTTCGACCACCAGGAGGTGCCCTTCGCGCGCCTGGTCGACGAGCTGGCCCCGGCCCGCGACACCTCCCGCACCCCGCTGTTCCAGATCGCCTTCACCCTGCACGAGGCGGCGGACGGCGCGCTCGACCTGCCCGGAATCGCGACCTCGGTCGTCGAACTCCCCTGGCTCACCGCGAAGTTCGACCTCGCGCTGCAGATCGAGGAGACAGCGGGCGGCAGCCTGCGCGGCCAGCTGGAGTACGCCACCGCGCTCTTCGACCAGCCGTGGATGGACGGCTTCGCCGCATCCTTCCTGCGCCTGCTCGACGGCCTGGTCGCCTCCCCGGACAGCCCCGTCACCCGGCTGTCGCTCCACGGCGAGCGGGAGAGCGCCGTCGTGGCGCCGCCCGCGGTGCGGCCGGCCGGTGACGCGCGGCCGATGCACGAGGTCTTCCAGGATCGGGCGGCCGAGAACCCTGCCGCGGTCGCCGTCGTCGCCGATGACGAGGCACTGTCGTACGGGGAACTCAACGCCCGCGCCAACCGGCTCGCCCACCACCTCAAGGCGCTCGGCGTGGGCACCGAGGATCTGGTCGGCGTCTGCCTCGGACGCGGCAGCCACCTCGTCCCCGCCCTGCTCGGCGTGCTGAAGTCCGGTGCTGCCTACGTGCCGTTGGACCCCTCGCACCCGGTCGACCGGTGGGGGTTCGTCCTCGGCGACACCGGGGCGCCGGTCGTCGTCACCACCTCGGAGTACGCCGAGCGGCTTGCGAGCGTGTACGCAGGGCGGATCGTCGTCCTCGACCGCGGCGCGGTCGCGATCGCGGCCGAGTCCGAGGCGAACCCCGCCCCCAGCGCGGCAGGCCCGGACGCGCTGGCCTACGTCATCTACACCTCGGGCTCCACCGGGCGCCCGAAGGGTGTGTGCGTGAGCCACACTCAGGTGTGGCGGCTGCACGCCATCGCCCGCAGGCACTACGCGTTCGGCGCGGACGATGTGTGGCCGCTGTTCCACTCCTGTGCCTTCGATGTGTCGGTGTGGGAGCTGTGGGGTGCGCTGGCTCACGGTGGGCGGCTGGTGGTGGTGCCGTTCGACGTCGCCCGGTCGCCGGACGACTTCCTCGATCTGCTGGTCCGGCACCGGGTCACGGTGCTCAACCAGACGCCTTCGGCCTTCCGGTCGCTCGTCGGCGCCGCAGGGTCGGGCGACCCGCGGATCGGTCAACTGGCCCTGAGGGCGGTGGTTTTCGCGGGGGAGCGGCTGGAGTTCGCCGAGCTGGTCCCGTGGGTGGAGCGGCTGGGTCTCGACCGACCGCAGCTGCTCAACATGTACGGCATCACCGAGACCACGGTCCACTCCACGTACCACCGCATCACCGAGCACGACCTGACGTCGGGCGGCAATCCGGTCGGGCGCCCGCTGGAGGACCTGACCATCTACCTCCTGGACCGTCACGGGCAGGTCGTGCCGGCCGGAGTGCCGGGCGAGATCCATGTCGGAGGTCCCGGCGTCACCCGGGGCTATCTCGGCCGCCCCGCGCTCACTGCTGAGCGTTTCGTCCCCGACCCGTTCGGCCCGGTCGGCGCGCGGCTCTACCGCAGCGGCGACCTCGCCCGGCGCAACCCGGACGGCACCCTGGACTTCCTGGGGCGTATCGACGACCAGGTGAAGATCCGCGGCTATCGCATCGAACTCGGCGAGATCCAGGCCGCCCTGGCCGCCCAGCCCGGCGTCCGCGACGCCGCCGTGGTGGTGCGCGACGACGACGCCGTGGGCCGACGGCTGATCGCGTACGTCGTACCGGAGGCCGGACGCGCCCCCGACGGCGGCGCGCTCAGGGCCGCCCTGGGGGAACGCCTGCCCTCCTACATGGTCCCCGCCGCGTTCGTCGTACTGGACGCCCTGCCGCTGACCGCGAACGGCAAGCTGGACCGGCGCGCCCTGCCCGCACCCGAGCAGCACAGCCTCCACACCGGCGGGCAGTACCTCGCGCCCCGCAACCCCCTCGAGGAGCAGATCGCCACGGCCTGGTCGCAGGTCCTCGACGGCGACCGGATCGGTGTCCACGACAACTTCTTCGAGCTCGGCGGGGACTCGATCCGTGCGGTGGTGCTGGTGGGTGCGCTGCGGTCGGCGGGTGTGGATGTGTCGGTGCGGGATGTGTTCGAGTTCCGTACGGTTGCCGAGCTGGCGGCGTCGGTGGGTGGTCGTGGGGTGGTGGAGCGGGAGCGGCCGGTGGAGCGGTTCGCGCTGTTGTCGGCCGCGGACCGGGAGCGGGTGCCTGTCGGGGTGTCGGATGCGTATCCGATGTCGCAGGTGCAGCTCGGGATGCTGGTGGAGATGCTGGCCGACGAGGAGCAGCACAGCTATCACAACATCACGCTGTTCCGGATCCGCGACGAGCAGCCCTTCGACGCCGACGCTCTCCGTGAGGCGGCGGCGCTGGTCACGAGCCGGCACGAGATGCTGCGCACCTCCTTCGCCGTCTCCGGTTACTCCGTACCGATGCAGCTCGTCCACGAGCATGCCGATGTCCCCGTCGAGGTACGGGATCTGCGGAACCTGGACACCGAACGGCAGCAGGCGGAGCTGGAGGCGTACACCGCGAGCGAGCGCGCCGCCGTGTTCGACACCACGCAGGCCCCCATGATCCGGATCTCGGCCCATGTGATCGACGACGGCAGCTGGTGGTTCGGACTCACCGAATGCCACTCCATTCTGGAGGGCTGGAGCTTCCACTCCCTGCTCATGGAGGTGCTGGCGGCCTACCGCACCCTGCGCGACGGCGACCTGCCGGCGCCCGTCGAGCCCCCCGCCGTCCGGTACGCCGACTTCATCGCCGCCGAGCAGCGCTCGCTCGCCTCCGCGGACGACCGCGCCTACTGGCACGATGTCGTCGATCGCCATGCGACGTTCTCCCTCCCGGCCGCCTGGGCCGGTGACCAGGACAAACCGCGGGACAACTACCGGGTGCGCATTCCCTACCAGGACCTCGACGCCGGTCTGCGCGCGCTGGCCGCCGAGGTCGGTGTCTCACTGAAGAGCGTGCTGCACGCCGCCCATCTCAAGGTGATGAGCATGCTCACCGACGAGCCCACCTTCTTCACCGGCCTGGTCTGCAACGCCAGGCCCGAGGCGGAGGGCGCCGACCGGGTCTACGGCATGTACCTCAACAGCCTGCCGTTCGGCTACGACCGCACCGCCACCACCACCTGGCGCGACCTGGTGCGCCGCACCTTCGACCGCGAGGTCGAGCTCTGGCCGCACCGGCGGTTCCCGATGCCCGCCATCCAGCGCGAGAAGGGCGACGGCGCCCGGCTGCTCGATGTCCGCTTCAGCTACCTGGACTTCCACCAGGTGGACACCGAACTCGTGGACTTCGGGGCGAGCATCGACGACTCACTCACCGAATTCGCCCTCGCCACCCTGGCGGTGGGCGGCCATGTGGTGCTGATGTCGCACACCCACGTCATGACGCGGGCGCATGCCGACCGCCTCGCCGGGATGTACCGGGCGGTGCTCGAAGCGATGGTCGCCGACACCGACGGGGACGCACGCGCCACCTTCCTTCCCGAGGGCGAACGGGAGCTGCTCGTCGAGGAATGGAGCGCCACCGCGGCCCCGGTGACCGCTGCCGCGACGGTCCCCGAGCTCTTCGAGTCCTGGGCGGTCCGCACCCCCGAGGAGACTGCCGTCACCTACGGGGAGGACCGGCTGACCTACGCCGAGACCGACGCCAGGGCCAACCGGCTCGCCCATGAGCTGCGCGCGCTCGGAGCCGGCCCCGAGTCCGTGATCGGAGTCCTCCTCGACCGCGGCCCGGAGCTGATCGTCTCCCTGCTCGCCGTATGGAAGGCGGGCGCCGCCTATCTGCCGCTGGACCCGGGCCAGCCCGCGGCCCGCACCGCCAGGATGCTGGGCGCCGCGGGTGCCCGCCTCCTGGTGACCGCGACGGCCCACGGCGACGGGCTCGCCGATGCCTACGTGGGCCACCAGGTCGTCCTGGACCGGCCCGAGACGTCGGCCTCCATCGACCGCCGCCCCGCCACCCGGCCGGAGGTCTCCGCAGACCTCGACCGGCTGGCCTACGTCATCTACACCTCGGGCTCCACCGGTGTCCCCAAGGGCGTGCAGATCACCCACCGGGGGCTTTCGAACCACATCGGCTGGGCCGCCGACACGCTGGCGGCACGCGGCACCGGAGGCGCCGCTCTCTTCTCCTCCGTCGCCTTCGACCTGGTCGTGCCCAACCTCTGGGCGCCCCTGGTCACCGGCCGCCGGGTGCACATCCTGGCGCAGGACTTCCCGGTCGAGGACCTCGGTCCGCTGCTGCACGAAGCCGGCCCCTTCAGCTTCCTCAAGCTGACCCCCGGCCATCTGGAGATCATCGCGCACCGGCTCGACGACACCCGGGCCAAGGAGCTCGCCTCGGTCATCGTCGTGGCGGGCGAGGCCTTCCCGGGGCGCAGCGCCGACCACTGGCTGCGCCTCCTCGGCCCCGGCCGGCTCATCAACGAGTACGGGCCCACCGAGGCCTCCGTCGGCAGCACCGTCTTCCCCGTCGACGTGGAGCGCCTGGGCGGCGCCGAGACCGTGCCGATCGGCAGCGCCCTCCCCGGCGCGACCCTCTACGTCCTCGACTCCACGCTGTGCCCCGTCCCCGTCGGCGTGCCGGGCGAGCTCTATGTGGGGGGTGCGGGAGTGGCGCGCGGGTACGCGGCCCAGCCGGGCCTCACCGCCGAGCGCTTCGTACCCGACCCGTTCGGACCGCCCGGCGCCCGGCTCTACCGCACGGGCGATCTGACCCGGATGACCGAGGGCGGCGTCGTCGAGTTCCTCGGTCGGATCGACGAGCAGGTGAAGATCCGCGGCTACCGCGTGGAGCTCGGTGAGATCCAGGTCGTCCTGGCCGAACACCCGGCCGTCCAGGAGTGCGTCGTCGTCGCCCACCGTTCGGCGACCGGTGATCCGCGGCTCGTTGCCCACTACGTGCCGGCCGACGGCCGGGCCCCGGCCACAGCGGAACTGGCCGCCCACTGCGGCGCACGGCTGCCCGCCTACATGACGCCCACCGCGTTCCTCGCGCTGGACGCCCTGCCGCTCAACCGCAACGGCAAGGTCGACCGGCGGGCCCTGCCCGCACCCGACGAAGCCTCGTTCGGCCATGGCGAGCGGGCGTACGTCGCACCCCGCAACCCCCTCGAAGAGTTGCTGGCGACCGCCTGGTCGCAGGTCCTGGAAGCCGACCGGATCGGTGTCCACGACAACTTCTTCGAGCTCGGCGGCCACTCGATCCGTGCGGTGGTGCTGGTGGGTGCGCTGCGGTCGGCGGGTGTGGATGTGTCGGTGCGGGATGTGTTCGAGTTCCGTACGGTTGCCGAGCTGGCGGCGTCGGTGGGTGGTCGTGGGGTGGTGGAGCGGGAGCGGCCGGTGGAGCGGTTCGCGCTGTTGTCGGCCGCGGACCGGGAGCGGGTGCCTGTCGGGGTGTCGGATGCGTATCCGATGTCGCAGGTGCAGCTCGGGATGCTGGTGGAGATGCTGGCCGACGAGGAGCAGCACAGCTATCACAACATCACGCTGTTCCGGATCCGCGACGAGCAGCCCTTCGACGCCGACGCTCTCCGTGAGGCGGCGGCGCTGGTCACGAGCCGGCACGAGATGCTGCGCACCTCCTTCGCCGTCTCCGGTTACTCCGTACCGATGCAGCTCGTCCACGAGCAGGCCGATGTCCCCGTTGAGGTACGGGATCTGCGGACCCTGGACGCCGAACGGCAGCAGGCCGCGGTCGAGGCGTACACCGCGAGCGAGCGAGCCGCCGTCTTCGACATCACCCGCGCACCCCTCATGCGCATCGGCGCCCTGCTCGAGACCGACCGGAGCTGGCGGCTCACCTTCACCCAGTGCCACGCCATCACCGAGGGCTGGACCTTCCACTCCCTCGTGATGGAGATCCTGGACACCTACCGCACCCTGCGGGACGGAAACCGGCCCACGACCGTCGAGCCCCCCGCCGTCCGGTACGCCGACTTCATCGCCGCCGAACAGCGCGCCCTCCAGTCCGCCGACGACCGCGCCTACTGGCACGACCTCGTGGCCCGCCACCCCAAGTTCACCCTTCCCGCCGCCTGGGCGGACACCACCGCGCCCCGCGCGGACTACCAGATCCATGTCCCGCACCGGGACCTGGAGCCGGGGCTGCGCGCACTGGCCGCCGAGGCCGGCGTCTCACTGAAGAGCGTGCTGCACGCCGCCCATCTCAAGGTGATGAGCATGCTCACCGACGAGTCCACCTTCTTCACCGGACTCGTCTACAGCGCCCGGCCCGAACTCGAAGGCGCCGACCGGGTCTACGGCATGCAGCTCAACAGCCTGCCCTTCCCCTTCGAACGCACCGCCGCCACCTGGCGTGAACTGGTGCGGCAGACCTTCGACCGCGAGGTCGAGCAATGGCAGTACCGGCGCTACCCGATGCCCGCCATCCAGCGCGAAGCGGGAGACGGACAACGGCTCATCGATGTGCTGTTCACCTTTCAGGACTTCGACCAGATGGACACCGACCTCATCGACACCGACGCCGGTGAGGGCGACGACTCCACCGAATTCGCGCTCGGAGTGCCCACCACCCCCGGCTACTTCACCCTGCGCACCCACACCCACGCACTCTCCCGGCACCACGCCGACCGACTGGCGGGGATGTACCGGGCCGTGCTGGAGGCGATGGTCGCCGACTCCGACGGAGACGCACGGGCGACCTGTCTGCCGCCGGGGGAGCGGGAGTTGCTGCTCGACACCTGGAACGGCGCACCGCTCACGCTCGCCGCGGGCGACGGCTGTGTGCACGAGGTCTTCGAGTCATGGGCAGCCCGTACCCCCGAAGCGATCGCCGTCTCGCACGGCGACGAGCGGCTCAGCTACGCCGAGGTGAACACCCGGGCCAACCGGCTCGCCCACCAGTTGCGCGCCCTCGGCGCGGGCCCCGAGTCGGTCGTCGGCGTGCTCCTGGAGCCGGACATCGACCTGCTGCCCGCCCTGCTCGGCGTCATGAAGTCCGGCGCCGCCTATCTGCCCCTTGATCCGACCCAGCCGACGGGCCGCCTCGCCTACATGCTGAGCGACGCGGGCGGGCCCCTCGTCGTGACCCGCAGTGCACACACCGAGGCGGCGACAGGGGCGCGCGGACTCGTCCTCATCGACACGGACGCCGGCACCCTGGCCGCCCGGCCGGCCACGGACCCGGATCCGCTCGCCGGGCCCGACAACGCCCTGTACGTCATCTACACCTCGGGCAGTTCGGGGCGGCCCAAGGGCGTCACCCTCACCCACCGCAATCTGCTGCGGCTCTACGCGGCCACGGCCGACCGCATCGACCTGGACTCCTCGCAGGTCTGGGCGTTGCTGCACTCGTACGCCTTCGATGTCTCCGTCTGGGAGATCTGGGGCGCGCTGCTGCACGGCGGCCGGGTGTCCGTGGTGCCACCGGCGGTCGCCCGTGACCCCGAGGCACTGCTCTCCCTGCTCGCCGAGCAGCAGGTGACGACGCTCTCGCTGTCACCGGTGGCCTTCCGCGCGCTGATCGCCGCGGCGGGCGGCGACAAGGCGCGCCTGGACGCCCTCGCCCTGCGCACCGTCGTCTTCGGCGGGGACGGCCTCGACGTGTCCGACCTCGCTGAATGGCTGGCCCATCAGGGGCTGGAACGTACCGTGCCGATCCAGGCGTACGGACCCACCGAGACGACCGTCCACGTCACCTTCCGCCGGGTCATGGCCGACGATGTCGCGGCCGGCGGCGCCGTGCCGCTCGGGCGGGCCGTGGACGACACCCGGGTCTACGTCCTGGACGGCGAGGGGCGGCTCGCCCCCGTCGGGGTCCCCGGCGAGCTGTACGTCAGCGGCGCGGGTCTCGCCCGCGGCTATGCGAACCGCCCGGCGCTCACCGCCGAACGCTTCCTGCCCGACCCGTACGGTCCGTCCGGCGCCCGGATGTACCGGACCGGTGACCTGGCGCGCGTACGGCAGGACGGGGACCTGGAGTTCCTGGGCCGCGCCGACGAGCAGCTGAAGATCCGCGGCTATCGCATCGAGCCCGGCGAGATCCAGACGGCGCTGACCGAGCACCCGCGGGTCCGCGAGGCCGTCGTGGTGGCCCGGCAGTCGGAGCAGGGCGACCGCCGCCTGGTCGGCTACGTGGTCCCGGTCGGGGCGGACGCCCCGACCGCCGCCGAGCTGGCCGCGCACTGCTCGGAGCGGCTGCCCGCCTACATGGTCCCGTCGTCGTTCGTGCCGATGGCCCGGATCCCGCTCACCGTCAACGGCAAGCTCGACCACGCCGCGCTGCCCGCCCCCGACCGCTCCTCCGGCTGGTCGGACCGCGCATTCGTGGCGCCGCGCACCGACGTCGAACGGCAGCTCACCGAGATCTGGTCCCGGGTGCTCGATGTGGAGAAGGTCGGCATCCGCGACAGCTTCTTCGACCTGGGCGGCGACTCCATCAGCGTGCTCCGGGTGATGGCCGAGGTCCGCGAGGCCGGGCTGCCCGTCACGCTCCGCGCCCTCTACCGGGCCGGGACGATCGAACAGCTCGCCGCGTCACTGGCCACATCCGCTCCCCGCAACCGGCCCGCCCCGAAGGGGGCTGTCGCGGAGGCCATGGAGCTGCACGGAGTACCGGGGGCCAGCCTCGCGGTGCTGCGGGACGGCGAGCTGGTCGCGCTGGAGGCGTACGGGGTGGTGGGCGCCGGTTCCACGGACCGGATCACCCCCGACACCCCGTTCAAGGTGGCGTCGGTGAGCAAGCACATCACCGCACTCGGCGCACTGACGCTGGCCGCTCAGGGTGTCATCGACCTGGACGCCGACATCAACAGCTATCTCACCGGCTGGCGCGCGCCCTCCTTTGGCGAAGAGGGCCATCAGGGCGGCGCCGTGACGGTGCGTCATCTGTTGGCGAATGTGTCCGGGCTCGCCCTGGAACCGGCCCACGACCCCTATCTCCCCGGCGACGCCGTGCCCGGCGTCCTGGACGCGCTGCACGGCCGGCCGCCGGCCCGCACCCCCGCCGTCCGCTTCGAGCACACACCGGGAGGTGTGTTCCGCAAGAACCGGCTCAACTACCTGATCCTGGAACAGCTGATGACCGAGGTCACCGGCGACCCCTTCCCCGAACTGATGCGCACCCTGGTCCTTCAGCCGCTCGGCATGGTCCGCAGCGCCTACGACTGGGCCCATCACGCGCACTCCCGCCGCCCCGTGGCCCTCGGCCACGACGCGTCCGGGCAGCCCGTGCCGCCCGGACTGCCGATCCACCCCTCGGTCGCCGGCGGCGGCCTGTGGACCACGGCCGGCGATCTCGCCCGGGCCGCCGCCGAGATCCGCCGCGCCCACCTCGGGCGGGGCGCCGACCTCCTCACCCAGCCACTCGCCCAGCAGATGCTGACACCTCATCAGGACGCCCTGTACGGGCTGTCCACCGTCGTCGACGCCACAGGCGACGACATCGAGTACGGCGCCTTCGGCGAGTTCGAGGGCTACTGGGCGATGAGCCTCACCCGGATCAAGGACGGCGACGGACTGATCGTGCTCACCAACGGCGACTGCGGCCGCGAGGTCGGCCGCGCGGCCATCGAATCCCACCGGAGCGACTCCTCGTCCTTCGGCGGCCAGTGGTGACCGAGGCCCTCAGGGCCGCCCGTTCACCCGGACCTGCCACAACCGACAGAAGGGATCACCCCATGCCCGACGTACGCCATCTCATCTCCATCGACGATCTGACCGATGAGGACCTGACGTCGATCGTCGCCCGGGGCGCGGACTTCTCCGCGGGCCGTGCCACCGGGGACCGCCCGCTGGCCGGGCTCGTGGCCGGCATCTACTTCGCCAAGACCTCGACCCGTACCCGTACCGCGTTCTCCAGCGGCGCCCTGCGCCTGGGCGCGCAGATCGTCTCGTACGGCCCCAACGATCTCCAGACCAACACCGGGGAGACCACCGAGGACACCGGACGCGTCCTCGCCGGCATGCTCGACCTGCTGGTCGCCCGCACCGCCGCCGACCCCGCCGAGATGCGCAGCTGGGCCTCGCAGGGCGGAATGTCCGTCGTCAACGCGATGAGCGCCGACGAGCACCCCACTCAGGCGCTGACCGATCTGACCACGCTCCTCGGCCGGTTCGGGCGGATCGAGGGACTGCGCGTGCTGTACGTCGGCGAGGGGAACAACTCCGCGGCGGCCCTGGCGCTCGCCCTGCCGAGGTTCAGGAACATCACCCTGGAGCTGCGCACCCCGCCCGGGTACGGACTCGCCCCCGCGACCCTCGCCCGCGCCCTCGCCACCGCGGAACGCACCGGATCCACCGTCGTCGAGCGGCACGACATGGAGGCGCTCCCCGAGGATTTCGACGCCATCTACACCACCCGGTGGCAGACCACGGGGACCAGCAAGCCCGACCCCGACTGGCGGAACATCTTCGCGCCCTTCCAGGTGAACTCCACGCTGTGGAAGGGGAGTCCGGATGCGGTGTTCCTCCATGACCTGCCCGCCCACCGGGGCGAGGAGGTCACCGCCGAGATCCTCGACGGACCGACGTCGATCGCCTTCCAGCAGGCCGAGAACAAGATGCACAGCGCCATGGCCGTCCTCGAATGGTGCCGCACCGGCCCCGTCGGCAGCCCGGCGACCGGTCTCACGGTGGAGGGCGGCGCGGGAGCCAGGGCCGTGGCCACGGCCGGATGACGGCTCCGCCGGGTGAGCAGGAGGACACCGGCACGGCCGACTCCGCCCCCCTCCAGCCCCTGCGCCGCAACCGCGACTTCGTCCTCCTGTGGGGCGGCGTCGGGGCCACACTGCTCGGCGCCCGCGCCTGCTATGTCGCGTACCCCTTCCTGGTTCTCTGGTACACCGGATCGGCGAGCGACGCCGGACTGGTCGGCTTCGCCGCGCTCCTGCCCAATCTGCTCGTGCAGCTGCCCGCAGGGGCGCTCGTGGACCGCTGGGACCGCAGGCGGCTGATGATCCTCTGCGATCTGGGCTCCCTCCTGGCCACCGCATCGGTCGCAGCCGCGGTGGCCACCGGCCGGATCAACCTCGGCCATCTGGTGGCCGCCGCCTTCGTCAGCGGCAGCCTGGCCGTCTTCCACCAGCTCGCCGAACGGGCCGCGGTGCGCCACCTCGTACCGCCCGGACAACTGCCCGTCGCCCTCACCCAGAACGAGGCGCGCTGGCGGGCCGCCGGACTGCTGGGGCAGCCCGTCGGCGGGGCGCTGTACACCCTGGCGCGCTGGTCACCCTTCCTCTTCGCGGCCACGGCCCATCTGCTGTCGCTGATCTCGCTCCTGCTGATCAGAAAGCCGTTCCAGGGCCCGCGCGACACCGCACCGCGTCGCCGGCTCGCCGTCGAAGTCGCCGAAGGGTTCACCTGGACCTGGCAGCGTCGGTTCCTCACCACCCTGGTCGGGCTGATCGCCGCGACCAATCTGCTCTTCCAGGGCATCAGCCTCGCCGTGATCCTCATCGTGCGCGACGGCGGAGGCTCGGCCGCGCTCCTGGGAACGATCACCGCCGTCGGCGGGATCGGCGGGATGCTCGGCGCACTCGGCGCGACGTGGTGGACCCGGCGGGCGCCCCTGCGCACCGTGGTCATCGGGAGCATCACCGTCTGGGCCGCCGTCATTCCCCTGCTCATCGTGGTGCGTGCACCGGTCCTCATCGGTGCCCTCCTCGCCGTCATGGCGTACGCGGGCGGACTCGTCAATGTGGTGGGCGGCGTCTACCAGGTGTCCGTCACCCCCGACGAGATGCAGGGGCGCGTCAGCAGCGTCCTCACCCTGATCGCCTCCGGCGCCGGCGCGCTCGGCGCGCTCGGCAGCGGCTTCCTGCTCGACGGGCTCGGAGTGACCGGCACCCTCGCCGGGATCGCGGGCTGCATGGTGCTCCTCGCCGTAACAGCGCTGGTCACTCCGGCACTTCGGCGCCCCGACCCGGCACCGGGCGAGGACATCTCGGCGGTATAGGCCCGGTATAGCGCCTCTTCCTAGTTTCTGGACCATCAACCTCCTCCCGGCGAAAGGGAATTTCCCATGACTCCGCCCATCGACCGCCGTCAGGCCCTCCGTACCTCCGCCGGGGCCCTCCTGGTAGCCGGCCTCGCCACCGTGGGAACGGCCACCACCGCGTCCGCCGCCCCCGTCCGGCCGAAGTCCGCGGACTACCCGGAGATCCCGAACGTTCCGGGCATGAACGGGGACCCCCGATCCAACGAGTTCTGGTACGTCTTCGACCAGGAACTCTGGTACCACCGCACGCCCGAGGTCATCGCCGCCAACGAGAAGCTCGGCGAGGTGCTCGGCGAGGACCCCGAGGTCGCCATCATCCAGGCGTACCTCGCCCACCGCAGCGCGGGCACCTACCCCAGCGGCTTCCGCACGCTCGTCACCCCCCTCAAGGAAGCGCTGACCGTCCTCTCCGACGCCCAGTGGAGCGTCATCGACCGCTACTACCCGCACACCGACCTGGCCGGTCTCACCAAGGCGTTCGCCGACTTCGGGCAGGGCGTCCTCTACGACCCGCGGCTGTCCGAGGGCCAGCGCAGCCACACCATGAACGGCAACCCGCCGGTCGGCTTCCACGCCTGGCACTGCTACCTGCGCGCCATGCAGCTCCTCGGCATCGACTCCCGCCGCTGGGCCGTGATCGACCCGCTGATCGGGCTGTCCTGGGAGATCCAGTCGATCGTCAAGCCGAAGCCCGACGTCATCTACCCGCCGCTCGACGCCAAGGTGCTCCGCCGGCTGACCGCGAAGTGGCTCAGCCGCAGCCCCGGCGAGTGCGACACCGCCTTCGAGACCTTCCCGTACCCGCAGGGCGTCAGCTGACCCACCCGACCGCGCTCCGAGAGGCAGAACCATGCGAACGGCACAGACGGAACCGACCGCAGCACCTGAGGAGAGGACCGGAGTCTGGCTCATCGGCGCCCGTGGTTCGGTGGCGACGACCGCGGTCGTCGGAGCCGCGGCGATCCGGGCCGGACTGGCCCGGCAGACCGGCTGTGTCGCCGCCCTGCCCCCCTTCGCGGAACTCGGCCTGCCCGACTTCGACCGGCTGGTCTTCGGCGGTCACGACATCGACGAGACCCCGCTGGTCAAGCGGGCCGAGCAGCTGGCGGACGCGGGAGTTCTGCCGTACGCGCTCCTCGGCCCGCTGGCGGCGGACCTCGCCGAGGCCGACGCCGAGATCCGGCCGGTCGGCGGGGGTGGCGCCGCCGGGCGGCAGGACCTGCTGATCGAGACGCTCGCGGCGGACATCGACTCCTTCCGGCGCCGCGCCGGACTCGACCGGGTCGTGGTCGTCAACGTCGCCACGACCGAACCCCTCGCGGAACCCGACCCGGCCTGCGCCTCGACGGAGGCACTGGACGCGGCGCTCGCGGCGGGGGAGTCACCGCTGCCCTACAGCGCGGTGTACGCCTACGCCGCACTGAAGTCCGGCTGCGCGTACGTCGACTTCACGCCCTCGGCGGGGGCGCGGCTGCCGGCACTCCACGAGTACGCCGTCGCTGCCGGGCTGCCGTATGCGGGCAGCGACGGCAAGACGGGGGAGACCCTCGTCAAGTCCGTCCTGATGCCGATGTTCGCGCGACGGGCCCTCGCCGTGCGCTCCTGGTCCGGCACCAACCTGCTCGGCGGCGGCGACGGAGCGGCACTCGCCGAACCCTCCCGCGCCCGCAGCAAGGTCGAGTCCAAGCGGCGCGTGCTCGACGAAGGGCTCGGCCACCCGGTCGAGGGCGGGGTGCACATCCACCACATCGCCGCGCTCGGCGACTGGAAGACGGCCTGGGACCACATCGTCTTCGACGGGTTCCTCGACGTGCGGATGACGATGCAGTTCACCTGGGAGGGCTGCGACTCCGCGCTCGCGGCGCCGCTCGTCCTCGATCTGGCCCGGTTCACGGCTCTGGCCCACCGCGCGGGGGAGAGCGGGCCCGTGCCCGCCCTCGGCTTCTTCTTCAAGGACCCGGTGGGCTCCACGGTCCATGGGCTGGAGGAACAGTTCACGGCCCTGGTGGACTGGGCACGGGCCGCCGCAGCGGTGCGGGTGTGAGCGGGTACCCGAGGCGGCGCCTGCCCTCCGCGGGTGCCGTCGCACGGCTGGTACGGGCTCCCGCCGCGCTCACCGTCCCCGGCGATGTGCTGGCGGGGGCCGCGGCCGCGGGAGTGCGACGCGGGCCCCGGACAGTGGGGCTTGCCGCCTCCTCCGTCTGCCTCTACTGGGCGGGTATGGCGCTCAACGACTACGCCGACCGCGGCCTCGACGTCGTGGAACGCCCCGAGCGCCCGATCCCTTCCGGAGAGGTCTCGCCCGGACAGGCCCTTGCCCTCGCCACCGGTCTCACCGCCGCCGGGATCGGACTCGCCGCGCTCGGCGGGGGACGCGCCGCACTGCCCACCGCCGTATCGCTCGCCGGGGTCGTCTGGGCGTACGACCTCGCCCTGAAGTCCACCCCGGCCGGGCCCGCCGCGATGGCGACCGCCCGGGGGCTCGACGTGCTGCTCGGCGGCGCGGGCAGCGGACGGACCCGGGCCGCGCTCCCGGCGGCCCTCACCGTGGCCGCGCACACGTTCGCCGTCACCGTGCTCAGCCGGCGCGAAGTCAGCGGTGCGAGCAGGGCCGTTCCCGCCGCGACGCTCGCCGCGAGCGGGGCGGTCACGGCGGCGGCCGTGGCATACGGCAACCGGGCCGCACCGGCACACCGGGCGGTCAGCCGCACCCTGGCCGCCGCCTACCTCAGTACCTGCGGACTCGCCCAGTACAGCGCCGCCCGCACCCCGACCGCCGCGAGCGTACGCCGGGCCGTGGGCGCCGGGATCCACGCCATGATGCCGCTCCAGGCCGCGCTGACCGCGGCGGCCGGCTCCACGGCCGTGGCCCTGCCGGTGGCCGCGGCACTGCCTCTCGCCCGACGACTGGCCCGGAAGGTGTCGCCGACATGACGAGGACCGCGCTGCGCTTCGCGTACGGAACCAACGGTTTCGGCGACCACCGGATCGGCGACGCCCTGCGGGTCCTCGCGGACCTCGGCTACGACGGGGTCTCGCTGACCCTCGACCACCACCACCTCGACCCGTACGCACCGGACGTGGCCGCGCGGACCGCCGGGGTCAGGAAGGTGCTCGACCGTACCGGTCTCGACGTGGTCGTCGAGACCGGTGCCCGCTACCTGCTCGACCCGATGCGCAAGCACCAGCCGACCCTGGTCTCCACCGAGGGCCGCGCCCACCGCGTCGATCTGCTGCGCAGGGCGACCGAGATCGCGGCCGGACTCGGCGCCACCACCGTCCACCTGTGGAGCGGCGCCGCCCCCGATGACGTCCCGGCCGTACCGGCCGACGAGGCGTGGAAGCGGCTCGCCCAAGGGTGCGCCACCGTGCTGGAGCACGCCGGACGCGCGGGAGTCGACCTGGCTTTCGAACCCGAACCGGGCATGCTGGTCGCCACGTTGCAGGACTACCAGCGGCTGGTGGACCTGCTGGGTGGGCACGACCGGTTCCGGCTCACCCTCGACATCGGGCACTGCCGCTGCCTGGAACCGCACCCCGTCGTGGAGTGCGTGCACCGTTCGGCCGACCGGCTCGCCCATGTCCAGATCGAGGACATGCGACGCGCGGTGCACGAGCATCTTCCGTTCGGGGACGGCGAGATCGACTTCCCACCGGTTCTGGCCGCACTCGCCGATGTGGGCTACCGCGGCCTGGTGTCGGTGGAACTGCCCCGGCACAGCCACGCAGCGACCCTTCAGGCGCGCCGCAGCATCGCGTTCCTGCGCGAGGCGGCGGCCGCCGCGAGGACCGTACGCCCGCCGGAGCTCGTGTCCACCCCCACCCCCGAACCCCGACTCATGAAGGGCGCGGTACGCCCATGACGCTCTCGGACACCACCACACCCACCGGAGCCGTCCATGACCGGCGCACCGTCCGGGCGCTGCTCGGTGCGCTGGACGCCGCCCTCGACCCGGACCGCCGGGAGCGGCTCGCGCGGGACACCGCGGCCGTCGCCGCCGACCCGGCCGCGCTGGACACCCGGTTCGCCTCGGCCGGCCGCGTCTACGGGCGGCTCCCGCTGCCGGACCGGGCGCTGCCCGACCGCGCGGGCTGGGCCGTCGAGGACGCCGTGCGTGCCGCACTGCTGCTCGCCGTCGCCCCCGACCGCACCGCCACCGAGACCGCCGCCCGGTATGCGCAGGGCGACGCCGCCGAACGGCGCGGGGTGCTGCTGTCCCTGCCCTATCTGCCGCTCGGCGGCGCCGCGGCCTCCCTCACCGACGACGCCCTGCGCAGCAACGACACCCGGCTGATCATCGCCGCACTCGGCCCGTACGCCCGCGCACATCTCGATCAGCACCGTTGGCGCCATGCCGTACTCAAGTGCCTGTTCACCGAGATACCGCTGTCCGTCGTCGCCGGGCTCCACGAGCGCAAGGACGTCGAACTCGCCCGGATGGCACAGGCGTTCGCCGACGAGCGCCGCGCCGCGGGCCGCCCCGTGCCGGCCGATCTCGTCCTTCTCGTCCCGGACCGCGGCCGCGACCGATAGCCACCCCCCTACTCGCAGGAGCCCGCACATGCGGATTTTCGACCCGCACATCCATATGACCTCACGGACCACCGACGACTACCGGGCGATGTACGACGCGGGTGTCCGCGCCTTGGTCGAACCCGCGTTCTGGCTCGGCCAGCCCCGTACCTCGCCGGCGAGTTTCAGCGACTACTTCGACGGACTCCTCGGCTGGGAGCCCTACCGCGCCGCCCAGTACGGGATCAGGCACCACTGCACCATCGGCCTCAACCCGAAGGAGGCCAACGACCCCCGCTGCACCCCCGTGCTCGACCTGCTGCCGCGCTTCCTCGCCAAGGACGGCGTCGTCGCCGTCGGTGAGATCGGCTTCGACACCGTCACCCCCGCCGAGGAGCACGCCTTCGCCGCGCAGCTCGCCCTCGCCGTCGAGCACCGGCTGCCCGCACTCGTGCACACCCCGCACCGCGACAAGGCGGGCGGCACCGCCCGGTCGCTGGCCGTCGTGGCGGAATCCGGCATCGACCCGGGCTTCGTCGTGCTGGACCACCTCAACGAACTGACCGTCGGTCACGTTGTCGAAACAGGGTGCTGGATGGGCTTCTCCATCTACCCCGACACCAAGATGACCCCCTCCCGCATGGTCGAGATCCTCCAGCGGTACGGCACCGAACGGATGCTGGTGAACTCCGCGGCGGACTGGGGACACAGCGATCCGCTGCTCACCCGCGCGACCGGCGAGGCGATGCTCGCCGCCGGTTTCGACGAGGCGGATGTGGACCGCGTCCTGTGGCAGAACCCGACCGTCTTCTACGCACAGAGCGGCCGGCTCGACGTCGACGCCACCGGGTCCGCGGAGAGCGGCGGTACCCCGGCGAACCCGACGTCCCCGACGGCGGGCCTTTATGCGGGCAACTCCGTTGCCCGGGGCGGCAGCTGAGGAAACCGGGACCGTGAGACTGCGCCATCGCGACGGGACCGACGTCCATCTTGCCTACTGCACCAATGTGCACCCGGCGGAGGATCTGGCGGGTATCACCGCACAGTTCGACCTGTACGCCCTTCCGGTACGGGAACGCCTCGGCGCCGCCACCCTCGGGCTGGGCCTCTGGCTGTCCGACACCACCGCCGCCGCACTTGACACCGACCCGGCCGCCCTCGCCCGCCTCGGCGCCGACCTGGTTGCCCGCGGCCTGGAGACGGTCACCTTCAACGGTTTCCCGTACCGCGGCTTCCACGATCCGGTCGTCAAGCACGCCGTGTACACCCCCGACTGGTCCGACCCGCGCAGACTCGACCACACCCTGCGTCTGGCCCGTATCCTCGCCGTCCTGCTCCCCGACACCGCCACCCACGGCAGCGTCTCCACGCTCCCCTTCGCCTGGCGCACCCCCTGGCCGACGGAACGCCATGACACCGCCCTGCGCCAACTCGACCTGCTGGCCGCAGGGCTGAAGCAGATCGAGGCCGACACCGGCCGCGTCATCCGGGTCGCCGTCGAACCCGAACCCGGCTGTGTGACCGAGACGGTGCGGCACACGGCCGCCGCCCTCGCCGCCACGGATCCCGAGCGGATCGGGGTGTGCCTCGACGCCTGCCACCTCGCCGTGGCCCACGAGGACCCCCACGAAGCCCTCCGCGCCCTGGCCGTCCACGAGGTCCCGGTGGTCAAGCTCCAGGCGTCCGCCGCCCTGTGCGCCGACCGGCCTCACGACCCCGCAGTCCGGTCCGCCCTGGCCGAGTTCGTCGAACCCCGCTTCCTGCACCAGACCAGGGAACAGACGCCCGACGGCTCCGTGCTGGGCCGCGACGACCTCGACGAGGCTCTCGCCGAGGACGGCGGGCTTCCCGGCCACCGGCCCTGGCGGGTCCACTACCACGTCCCCCTGCACACCGAGCCGGCGCCGCCGCTCAGCAGCACCCAGCACGAGCTCCGCGCCACCCTCCGCACGCTGTTCGCGGGGGAGCGGGCGCTCACCGGCCATGTCGAGGTGGAGACCTACACCTGGACCGTGCTGCCGGAAGGCCGGCGCCCCGCCGGACCCGATGGCCTGGTCGACGGGATAGCCGCCGAACTGGCATGGACAAAAGCCGAGTTGAATGCACTCGGCCTCACGAGTGCTGAGGAGCACCACTCATGACCGACCGACGCAGAAAGGTCGCCGTGCTGTGCACGGTCGGCCTCACCCCGCGGCTGCTGCCGCACATGCCCCATCTCCGGGCCATCGGCGAACAGGGTTTCGCCGCCGCGCTGGACACGGTCTTCCCGGCCGTCACCGCCACCGTCCAGGCGTCCCTGACCACCGGCAGCCTGCCCAACGACCACGGCGCGGTGGCCAACGGCTGGTACCACCGTGACCAGGGCGAGGTGCTCATGTGGCGTCAGCACAACGCCCTCGTCCACGGCGAAAAGGTGTGGCACGCCGCCCGGGAGAAGGACCCGGACCACACCACCGCGTACCTCTGCTGGTGGTGGGCGATGGGCGCCGAGGTCGACACCGTCCTCACCCCGCGCCCCGTCTACCACTACGACGGCCGCAAGCAGCCGGACTGCTACACCGTCCCGGCAGGCCTGCGCGACGAACTGACCGCACTGCAGGGTGACTTCCCCCTCTTCAACTACTGGGGTCCGACTGCCGGCATCGCCTCGACCAGCTGGATCGCCCAGGCGTCCCGCTACGTCCTGGACCGCCGGAGCCCCGACCTGACCTTCATCTATGTCCCGCACCTCGACTACGACCTCCAGCGCTACGGCCCCGACAGCCCGCAGGCCGTCCGGGCGGCCCGCGAGGCGGACGCCGCGCTCGGACCGCTCCTGGACGACCTGCGGGACCGCGGCACCACCGTGATCGCGCTGAGCGAGTACGGGATTGCCCCGGTGCGCCGACCCGTCGACATCAACCGGGCGCTGCGCCGCGAAGGGCTGCTCTCCGTCTATGTGCAGCGCGGCATGGAGTATCTCGACCCACATACCTCCCGGGCCTTCGCCGTCGCCGACCACCAGGTCGCCCATGTGTATGTCGCCGACCCCTCCGACCTGCCGCGGGTACGGGACACGCTCAAGGCCACCGCGGGTGTCGACGCGGTCCTTGACCGCATCCAGCAGGCCGACTTCGGCATCGACCACCCGAACGCCGGCGAGCTCGTGACGGTCGCGGAACCGGACGCCTGGTTCACGTACTACTACTGGCTGGACGACGACCGCGCCCCCGACTTCGCCCGGGGCGTCGAGATCCACCGCAAGCCCGGCTACGACCCGGCCGAGCTGTTCTTCGACCCGGCCGATCCGATGATCAAGGCCAAGGCGGCGCTGACGCTGATGCGCAAGAAGGCGGGCATGCGGGCCCCGATGACCGTCGTGCCGATCGATCCGCACTGTGTGCGGGGGAGCCACGGCCGACTTCCCGACGACGACCGGGACGCCCCGATGCTGCTGTGCTCGGAGCCCGCAGAGGCTCAGCAGCGCTACCACGCCACCGAGGTCAAGCGGCTGATCCTGCGCCTGCACGGCTGGTCCTGACGCGTCGCCGGCGCCCCTGCTGCCACAGGGGCGTCGGCGAAGTGTCCGCACCGCACACGCGTATGCGCGGCAGACGGCGGTTCGATGAAAAGTCCTAGGAGGCGGCGGGCTCCGATGCGGGCTGCTCCTGGGCGAACAGCCGGACCAGCGACAGGAAGCGGTAGTGCAGTCGCTCGTCGGTGCAGACCCCGCTGACCTCGATCAGCCGGGCGTCGGCCAGCGCCTCGAGAACCCATTCGGCCCGCTCCTCGCACACCCCCAGCACCTCGGCGGCCTCCCGCGCGCTGAGCCCGGCCGCGCAGCCCCGTGCCAACTCCCGGAACGCCCGGCGTGATTCGGCGTCGAGCGCGGCATGCCCGAGCCGCAGGGAGGCCCGCAGATCGTGGCCACCGAGCCGCAGCTCGCTCAGCCGGTGCTCTTCGGGTGCGAGTCTGGCCACCAGCCGGGAGAGCCGCCACTGGGGGTTGGCCGTCAGCCGGGTCGCGGCGATGCGCAGCGCGAGCGGAAGCCGGTCGCAGAGCTCGACCAGCCGGGCCGCCGCCTCCGGCTCCGCCGCCACCCGGTCGGCGCCCACGAGCCGGGCGAGCAGCCCGGTCGCCTCGTCCGGGTCCGGCAGCCCGAGGTGGACCAGGCGGATGCCCTCCAGGCCGCTCAGCGGACTGCGCCCGGTGATGATGGTCCGGCACAGCTGCCCGCCCGGCAGCAGGGGTCGGGTCTGCCGGTCGTCCTCCGTGTTGTCGAGGACGACGAGCACCCGGCGCCCCGCCAGCCGACTCCGGTACAGCTGGCTGCGCTCGTCCAGCGAGACCGGCAGATCCCCCTCGGGGGTGCCGAGCGCGTGCAGGAACCAGCCCAGCACCTCATGCGGGTCCTTGGCCCGCCCCTGGGCGTCGCGCAGGTCGACGTAGAGCTGTCCGTCGGGGAAGTGCTGACGGCTCAGCTGGGCGGCGTGCACGGCGAGCGCCGACTTCCCGATGCCCGACATACCGGTGATCACGGCCCGGTGCGGGTGCGCCGCGTGCGGCCGGAGCAGGGCGGTCACTTCGGCGAGCTGTTTCTCGCGGCCGTGGAAGTCGGTGGTGTCCGACGGCAGCATCGCGGGCACGAGCCCGTTCCAGCTGTGGGAGGACGCCGACAGGACGGCGGTTCCCGCGGCGGGCCCGCCCAGGTCCCCGGTGAGGATCGCGTCGTGGACCGTACGCAGCGCCTGCCCAGGGTCGATCCCGAGCTCCTCGCGCAGCGTGCGCCGTCCGGCGCGGTAGACGGCGAGCGCCTCCGCCTGCCGCTCGCTGCGGTAGAGGGCGGTCATCAGCTGGGCGCGCAGCCGTTCCCGCAGCGGATGGCGGGCCACCAGCGGCGTCAGCTCCGCGATCAGCGCGGCGTGCGAGCCCATGGCGAGGTCGGCCTCGATGCGGCTCTCCAGGGCGGCCATGTAGGCCTCCTCCAGCCGGGGCAGCTCGATCTCGCCGAGGAAGTCGGTGGTGTTGGAGAGGGCCGGCGCGCTCCACAGACTCAGCGCGTCCCGCAGATCCCGGGCGGCCTGCTCGAACCGTCCGCCGCTCAGCGCCCGGGTCCCGATGCCGGCCAGCCGCTCGAACTCCGCCCAGTCGAAACCGGCGGGGCCGATGTCCAGCCAGTAGCCGGGACCGCGTCGTTCCAGCCGGATCCCGGGACCGAGACGCTTGCGCAGCCGGGAGATGTACGTGTAGATCTGCGCGCTCATCGTCGCGGGCGGCTCCCAGCCCCACAGGAGGGTGCTGAGCCGGTCGTCGGTGACCATATGCCCGCGAGCCAACAACAGGGCGGCGAGCGTGGTGCGTTGTTTGGTGCCGTCGAGCGGGATGTCGGCACCGTCGACGGACGCCTCCACCGGGCCGAGGATGCTGAACTTCATGTGTTTCCCCCGTTCCGAGCCGCGCGCGGAAGCGCGACGGCTGTTGTGGGGGACGCTAGAAGGGGGTGGTGTTCACGGATTATCGTTTCGATTTCGCGGCCTGTGGCGGCGAGCGGAACGGCCCTTCTCGGCCAACGGCGGTGCCCGCTCCCGACCCGCCCGCAGCCTTCGGTCCGGGCCGCCGTCGCCACGGACGCCCGGGCGGGCGTGGCGGATGCTCGCCGAGGACAGGCACGCCGGCGGGCTGCCGGCCCGAGGATCCGTCACGCCGTCCCGATGGGCAGCGGGAACCGGACGTGCCCGATCGAAGTGGCGCACGCACGGGCCGGCTCCGGGGCGGTCACCGCTTCAGGGCGGTGTCCAGCCACTCCAGGACCTCGGGCGTCACCGGGTCGGTGATGTCCGCGAACTCGTCGTGCTTCTTGAGGAACTTCGCCACGTACGGGCAGACCGGCACGATGCGCTTTCCGGAGGCGCGTACGTCGGTCAGGGCCTGCTCCACGAGGAGCGAGGCCAGGCCCTGGCCTGCGAAGGCGTCGTCGATCTCGGTGTGGAAGAAGACGCGTTGTCCGTCGCGGTCGCGGTAGGCGGTGAGGCCCGCGCGCTCGCCGTCGACCAGAACCTCGTAACGGTGCCTGGAGTCGACTCTCTGAACGGTCGGCTCGGATGCGTGCTGGGTCATGACGGGCCTTTCGGTGTCGTACGTCACTCAGAGGAGCTCAGTGGTGTGCAGGATTCTTGCGTGGTGCGATCCGGGCGTTCGGAAGGCCCGGCGCGGGAAGGCGGCCGCCGTCGTAACCGTCGACACTGCCGAAGCGATCGGAGGCGTTCTCCCACGCGGCCCGCGCTTCGACGATGTCCTCGTGGCTGCGACCGATGAAGTTCCACCACATGACGATCGATTCCTGGAACGGTGTGCCGCCCAACAGCACCACGCGGGCCGGGTATTCCGTCTCGTTCGTCAGGGTCAGGGCGTCGCTTCCGGTGCCGATGTATCCCAACTCGGCCGGGTGCAGAAGTGTTCCGTCGACGCGGACGTTCCCTTCGTCGACGAGCAGGCCGTGCTCGAAGCCGGGATCCACGCGGAGGCTGGTCGTCGAGCGCGGGTCGAGAACGAGTTCGGCGCCGAGCAAGGGCGTGAAGGTCGGTACCGGAGAGGCGTCACCCGCCAACGACCCCAGGAACACCCTGATGTCGGCTCCGTCCACCCGGACCCGTCGCGGGACGTAGTGCTGGAAGTCACGTCCGGTGTGCCGGTGTTCTTCGGGCAGAGCCACCCACAACTGGACGCCGTGCAGCTCGGTGGTGCGGGTGGTGGAGACCTCCGAGTGGCTGATGCCGTACCCGCTGGTCATGAGGTTGAGCTCTCCGGGCCGGACGAGCGCGTGGCTGCCGAGGCTGTCGCGGTGCTCGATCTCTCCGCTGAACAGCCAGCTCACGGTCTGCAGACCGGTGTGTGGATGAGGAGCCACGTCCATGCCACCCGTGTCGGCGACGTCGTCGGGGCCGTAGTGGTCGACGAAGCACCAGGCCCCGATCAGCGTCCGCGCCCGCTGCGGCAGCGTGCGCCGTACCGTCATCGCGCGCGGCCCGCCCAACGGGACGTCCCGCGCGGACAGCACATCGACATGCTGCACGGCAGACTCGCCGTGGCCTGCCGCACCCCGGCGCCGTTCGACCGGATCCACTTCGACATCACTCACCGTACGCCCCTCTCATCCGAGAATGATTTCACATTCAACTATTATGCCTGATACTAAGTCCATGTCCCCGCACACGCACGGCAGAGGAGCGAGGGCCGGAAGCGGCCCCGGAGGAGTCCACGTTGAGTGACACGACAGCAGACCTGGCAAGCCGACGGGTCTACATCGACAAGCAGAGCCCCAAGGCCTACCGCGCACTCGTCGGGACGGCCGACGCGGTCCGCACGGCCGCCGCCGAGGCGGGAATCGACCGCAGCCTGGTGGAGCTGATCAATCTCCGCGTGTCGCAGATCAACGGCTGTGCGTACTGCCTCAGCGTGCACACCGGGGCCGCGCTCCGTGCCGGTGAGACGACGCAGCGCCTGGGCGTGCTGGCCGCCTGGCGCGACACCGAACTCTTCACGGACCGGGAACGCGCGGCACTCGCCCTCGCGGAGGCGACCACCGAACCCGCGAACGCCGTCGAGCAGGAGAAAGCCTACGCCGCGGCCCGCCAGGTCCTCACCGAGGAGGAGATCTCCGCGGTGATCTGGGTGGCCATCACCATCAACGCCTTCAACCGGGTCTCCATCCTGAGCAAGCATCCCGTGCGGGGAATCCCCCCTCAGTGATCCGGCAGGCGCGCGAGGCCGAGGACATCGCGCAGTTGGGTGCGGCCCGTGATGCCGAGCTTGGGGAAGATCTTGTGCAGATGAAAGCCGATGGTACGGGGAGACAGATAGAGCCGGGCGCCGATGTCCCGGTTGGTCAGGCCCTCCGCGGCCAGTTGGGCGATCTGCAGCTCCTGCGGCGTCAGGTCGGCCACCGCTTCGGGCGCCGCGGAATCCGCCACGGCCACGCCCGCCGCGCGGAGTTCGGCCGTGGTGCGCTCGATCCAGGGGCGTGCGTCGAGCCGTTCGAAGATCTCGAGGGCGGTGCCGAGAACGGTGCGCGCCTCCGCGGCCCGTCGGCGCCGCCGCAGCCACTCGCCGAAGTCCAGCTGCGCGAGGGCGTGCTCGAAGGGCCATAGGAGGCAGGCCGGGTCGGCGACCGCCGCACGGAAATGGGGCTCCGCGTCCTCGGGATCGCTCAGCAGGGCCGAGGCACGATGCACGATCGCGTCCAGGCGGGCGGAGCGGGACGCGCCCAGGGTCGTCTCTGCGGCCCGGAGCACGGAGCGGGCGTCGTCCGCCTGGCCGACGCGGACGCCTGCGGCGGCAAGATCGGCGAGGTGGTACAGGGAAGCGTGGTAGTGCACGGGTGCGGGGTGGAAGTCCTGGGTGAACACGCGCCGGAAGTGCTCGTACGCCGCCTTGTGGTCGCCCTCCGCCAGGGCTGCCATGGCGAGCGCGTGGCAGTAGCGCACATACAGGCTGCGGGAATCGAGCAGGTCGATGCCGCGGACGGCATCGCCGGCCTGCGCACGCGCGGCCTCGTGATCCCCGCGGGCGGCGCGCAGCGTGGCCCGCAGGATGGATGACCCCACGGTGACGTTGTCCGCGCCTGACTCTGTCGCCATCCAGAAGGCGTCCTCGGCGGCGGAGCGGGCCGCGGTCCAGGCTCCGCTCTCGAACAGTGCGAGGGCGAGGGCCTGCGCGACGGTGCAGTTGGCGCCGGCCGTTGCAGCTCGTCGCAGATGGTCCAGGGCCTGGCCGAGCAGGCGTACGGCCTGGTCGGTCTCGTCCAGGATCCAGGCTGTGGCGCCGAGCACGACGAAGTCGGACAGGGAACCGTCCTGCAGTGTGTCCACCGCGTGGGCCAGGCCTTTCAGAGCCTTCTCCCGGTCCGTGAACGGGTGGCTGGCCACCTGTGGCCAGAGGCAGTCGATCCTGTTCGGCGGCGGCGTGATGAGGCCGCCGATCCGCTGGAGTTCGGTCCGGTAGAACGGGGCGCCGGAGTTGTACGCGGGGGTCGATGCCGTTGACAGCGCGCTCAGAGCCAGGGCAGGTGCGTGTGTGGCCATGGATTCGGCCACGGGCAGCAGGAAGGCCAGGGAGTCGTCGTGCCGGAGCGTCACGGCCAGGGACCACCCGCCGCGCAGGGACGCCTCGGCGAGGAGCTGGGCGTCGTCCGTCAGGGTGTCGACGCGGGCCGCGATCTCACCGACCCACTGCGGATACCCGGCGTACATGGCCGATTCGGCAGCGGCGAGCAGGCGCCTGGCACGCTGATCCGGCTCCGACGTGAGTTCCGCGGCGCGTTCCAGCGCCGCGGCCGCGGCCGCGTATCCGCCGCGACGCCGCGAGCGTTCCGCGCTCTCCGCGAGAGCGCCGGCGACCTGATCGTCCGGGCCGAGTGCGGCTGCGGCGAGGTGCCAGGCACGGCGATCGGGTTCCTGCGCGAGCGCGGCGGCGAGCGCCAGGTGGGCCTCGCGGCGCTCGGCGAACGAAGCGGCCTGGTAGATCGCGGAGCGGACCAGCGGATGACGCAGACGCACATGACTGCCCTCGACGCGCACCAGCCCCGCCTGCTCGGCGGGTCTCCACACCTCCGGCCCGTCCAGGCCGGGCACGGCGTGGAGAACGTCCGAGAGATCGGCGCTGCCGGCTGCCGCCGTCAGGAGCAGGACCCGGCGTGTGGCGTGCGGCAGGGTGGGCAGGTCGGCGGCGAACAGGTGCTCCAGCCGGGCGGTGAGGGGGAGCGAGTCGATCGACCCGACTCCGCGGCTGCCCAGGGCCCTGGCGAAGGCTCGCGTGAGCTCGATGAGGGCCAGCGGGTTCCCGGCCGCCTGCCGGAGAATCCTGGACCGGACGCGATCCCGTGGTGGATGCGGCTGCGCGTCCAGCAGGAGCCCCGCCGCGGCTCGGTCCAGAGGACCTGCGGCCAGATGCGGGAAGTCGCGGTCGAAGCGCGCCGGCACCGCTTCATCCCGTGCGGCGAGCAGCAGGCCGATGCGTTCGCCTTCGAGACGCCGGGCGATGAACGCGAGTACGTCCAGCGAGCCGACGTCCAGCCACTGTGCGTCGTCGACGGCGATCAGCAACGGGCGTTCCGTTGCCGCGTCCGAGAGCAGCGTCAGCACGCCGACCATGATCAACAGTGGGTCCGGCGCCTGTGACTCGTCAGTGTCGTCCGAACCCAGTGCGCGGCGCAGGGCATCGCGCTGCCGCGGGGGAAGCCGGTCGACACCGGAGAGTACCGGGCGCAGCAGTTGGTGCACCCCCGCGAAACCGAGATCCTTCTCGCCTTCGCTGCCTCGAACCCGGAGCACGCGCCGGCCGCCCGCCACGGCGTGCGAGGCCGCCCATTCCACCAGGGCGCTCTTGCCCACTCCCGGCTCGCCGGTCAGCACGAGCACTTTCGGGCCGCGGTCGTCCTCGGAGTCGATCAGTTGCGCGATCCGCGCCAGTTCACGATCCCTGCCCAGGATCTCCCGCGTACGTGTCGGGTCGGTGCCGAAGTCCATGCTCTCCCTTGTCCGTCCAACCGTCCGCCTGTCGAACCGGTGTGGATGCAAATTGCCTGCTCATCGCTCTGAAGGCATCCTGCCAGGCCCGATTCCGGCATGACTGGTCACATGACAGAAGCGTCCCTTCCGGCGCCCTGACAGCATCCACTCATGGGCGTGGGACGTGAGAGTTGCCGACCTTTCGTCCAGCGAAGTCGGTAGGCCGTGGCGATCTCGTTCATGGTTCGGGGGAGCGGAGTGCGATGACGGAATTCGACGTGAGGGGCGCGGCAGCCGCCGGTGAAGGAATCGACCCCGGCGGCACCGAGCCGATTGCCGCAGCGGTGATCGGCCGGGAGGCGGAGGTCGATCGGATCCTGCGGTCCCTCGACGTACGCGATGGCCTCCCCCAGGCTCTTCTCCTGCTCGGCGAGGCCGGAACCGGCAAGTCCCGGCTACTCCGGGTTGCCGCGGAGACAGCCGAACGACGCCGCACCCGGGTCCTGTCGGCGCAGGGCTGGGGCTCCGAGGAGCCGCAGGCGTTCTCCACCCTGCACCAGCTGCTCCTGCCGGTGCTCGGCGCGCTCGACGCTCTGCCGGAGCACCAACGGCGGGCGCTTCGCACCGCTTTCGGGCCGGCCCCGGAGGCCGGACTGCCGGAGATCAAGGCACTGGGCGCTGCGGTCCTGACACTCCTGGGGCACCTCGCGCAGGCATGCCCGGTCCTGCTGACCGTGGACGATCTGCAGGACTGCGATCGCGCGTCCATGCATGTTCT
Source organism: Streptomyces sp. NBC_01669 (assembly GCF_026339735.1). Classification (GTDB taxonomy): domain Bacteria; phylum Actinomycetota; class Actinomycetes; order Streptomycetales; family Streptomycetaceae; genus Streptomyces; species Streptomyces yanii. The sequence continues at coordinate 2,450,325 of NZ_JAPEQG010000001.1, read as the reverse complement.
CTTCTTTGTGACGCGACGCCTGACGAACCAGGCCGTGGCCGTGCTGTTCACCGCACGCGGCGAGGCTCCCCCGGCCTGGGTCCCCACGGATCTTCCCGTCCTGTCGCTCGGCCCGCTGTCGGACCGGGCGTCGGCCCTGCTTCTGGATGCGCAGCCCGGCGCACCCGCGGGAAGGGCCAGACTGGACCTGCTCCGGCAGGCGGAGGGGAACCCGCTGGCGGTCGTCGAGCTGAGCCGGGCGGCGTACGGCGCAAGTGGGCCGGCAACGGCCGGTGCGGACCCGCGGCAGACCGCGCGGATCCAGCAGATGTTCGCCGCACGACTGGGCGAGCTCCCCGAGGAAACACAGCGCGCCCTGCTGTACGCCGCGGCCTCCTTGCAGGAGGACGATCTCGTCACCGTCATGGCCGCATTGGGCGCCCACGACCTCACCGTGTGGGTCCGGGCGGAGGAAGCCGGCCTGATCACCATCGCCGACGGTCGTCTCGCGTTCCGCAACCCGCTGATCCGCACCGCGGCATTCCACCGGTACGCCGCGAAGCTGCGGCAGCAGGTCCACCGGGATCTCGCCGCCGCACGAGGCCAGGTCCCCGCGCGTCGGGCCTGGCACCTGGCCGCAGCAGCCATCGGCCCGGAGGAGGCGGTGGCCACGGCCCTGGAGGAAGCCGCCACCCGGGCCGCGCAGACCGGAGACTGCTTCGCCTCGGCGAAGGCACTGGAACAAGCCGCGCGCTTCAGCGCCGGCGTCCACGACCGGGCTCGGCGTCTGGCCGGAGCGCTGGCCGCCGCGAGCGACGTCGGGGACCCGGAATGGGTGCGCGACCTGTACGAACGGTTCACCCGGGTGAACCGCGACCCGGAACTGCTGTGCATCGCAGCCTGCGCCATGAGTGGAGCGCTGTCACTGCTCTCCTTCCAGCGGGAGGCCTTCGACCTCCTGCTCGACGTGTGGCAGCGCACGCCGCCGAGCCGTGCAACGACCTCCTTCGCACTGGCCGCGGTCGCCATGGGGATCTCCCGCCGGTCCGGGCTGCCCGAGCACCGGCTGCCGCTGCCACGACTGCTCGACCACGCGGTCCGGGCAGCGCAGGCCGAGAAGGACCGGTGCGCACAGCAGGGCGGGTTCTTCCACGAGCTCTCCGGGCCCGAGGTCCTCGCCTCCCTGGAGGCAGCCGTGTCGGTGGAAATCGATCCTGCCGTACGGGGCGGTAGCGACGCGCTGCGAAGGTTGACCGCCCCTCTATCCGAACCCCTCGACGGTGCGCGTCGGCTGACCCGTCTGCTGGCGACCGCCTCGGTCGCCCACCACGTCGACGAGTCGGAGCTGTGCGCGGAGAAGTACCGGCAGGCAGGAGCGCTCCGTGGCACGCGGGGAACGCTGGGGCCGCGCGCATGGACGCTCGCGGCCCAGGTGGACACCCTCGTGAGCATCGGGCGGTGGGCCGAGGCCGAGGCGGTGATCGAGGAGGGCCGGTCCGCCGCCGCCGTCCACCGGTTGACCCGTGTCGACATGGACCTCGAAGCCCTGGAGGTGACCCTCCGCGCGCTTCGCGGCGAGACGATGCCGGACATCCCGTTCACCGGGCCCCACTGGCGCTCCGTCAGTCTGGACGAGAACCGGTCCACCCACGCCAGGATGCTGCGGGCCTGCGGTCTGACCGCGATGGTCCTCGGGGACGGTGACCGGGCCTTCCGGCACTTGCGGGCGTTGTTCGCGGAGGACGGCTCGCCCCTTGATCCCTTCCTTTCGCCACGCTCCATCAGCGAACTGGCCGCCGCCGCCCAGCGCATCGGCCGGCAGCGGGAGGCGGCGCGCATCCTCGGGGACGTACGGGAACGCCAGGGTGCGCGACCGACGACGCGGATGACGCTCCTGATGCATCATGCGGCGGCCCTCGTGAACGAGGATGCCGACCCCGAGCACCACTTCCGGCTGGCCCTGGTCAATCCGGAGGCGGAGAAGTGGCCCCTGGAGCGTGCCCGGGCCCGTCTGCACTACGCGATCTGGCTGCGCAGGCGCAGAAGGCCCCTGGAGGCCCGAGTTCAGCTGACCGCGGTGCTGGAGGTCGCGGCCCGGCTCGACGCCCGGCACCTTGCCGCGTCGGCCCGCGGCGAGCTGCGCGCGACCGGGGTGGCCCAGGCTCCCGCGTCGGCCGATCGTCTGGCCGAACTGACGGCTCAGCAACAGCAGATCGCGCGGCTGGCTGCGAACGGACTGTCGAACCGCGAGATCGGCGAACGGCTCTTCCTTTCGCCGCGTACCGTGGGCTCGCACCTCTACAACGTCTATCCGAAGCTCGGCATCAGCAGCCGCCACCAACTGCGGGACCTCCTGCACGACAGGTGACGGGCAACGAACCAGAACCCCGAGGGGCCGCGCGAGAGGCGAACCGGATGCAGTCGGACCCCGAGGGGCAAGCGGGTGGAAAGCCCCCGTCGGCCGTGATCCTCGATCCGCTGGTGCAGCGGCTCGTCGACGCGTCCACGGCACCCCCCTTTCTGCACGAGCTGGGACCGGTCGACGGCCGACAGGCGTTGCGGGAGTCTCAGATCCACCTGGTCGACGACTTCGAGGTGGACGTCACCTTCCACGTGGCGCCCGTGGGGCCCTCCGGCCTGGTCGGCTTCTGGATCTTCAGGCCGTTGGACCTCACCGCCCCGCTTCCCGCGGTGCTCTACGCCCACGGGGGCCGGTGGATGCTGGGAGACGCACAGACCCACGCACGGCTCGTCAGCGAGCTCGTGCGGGGCGCGGGCGTGGCCGCTGTCGTCCCCGAGTACAGCCGTACTCCCGAGGCCCGCTACCCCGTGGCCCTCGAGGAGTGCTACGCGCTGATGACCTGGGTGGTCCGGCAGGCCGGGGCACTCGGGCTCGACGCCGACCGGCTGGCGGTCGCCGGGGACTGCGCCGGCGCCACCGTGGCCACGGCGCTCACGCTGATGGCGAAGTCGCGCGGCGGCCCGAGGGTCCGCGCCCAACTGCTGTACTACCCGCTCACCGACTCCCGCTGCGACAGCCCCTCCCAGCGGCAGTTCGCCACGGGCTATCTGCTCACCCGGGAGGCGCTGCGCTCGTCCTGGCAGCAGTACGCCGACGATCCCGGGCAGCGGGACGAGCCGGCCGCGTCCCCCGTGCGTGCGAGCGTCGCGGAGCTCGCCGGGCTGCCGCCGGCGCTGGTGATCACGGCGGAGGCCGACGTGACACGGGACGAGGGAGAGCGGTACGCGGACCGGCTGCGTCGGGCCGGAGTCGAAGTGACCGCAGCCCGATTCCTGGGCACGGTCCACGACTTCGTGTCGCTGACCGCGTTGCGCGACAGCCCGCCCACGCGGGCGGCCGTGCTGCTGGGAGGATCCTTCCTTCGCAGCCACCTGAGGTGAGAGCGGCTGCCCGCTGTGCCCGGCCAGGACGGAGTAGGTGGGGCCGGACCAGTCGGCCGACTGATGCGTCCGTCACCCGGGCGAAGGCACGCTGGCCTGTATGCCAACGAGTTTCGGTTCCTTCCCGGGAGACGGTGTCCACGTCCAGGACTCCGCCACGCGGCGCCGCCCGCGTCAGGTGCTGTGCACGAGCACCGTGCCCCTCAGCGAGAGTATGGACTTCTGGCACGACGCCGTCCTCGCGCAGCTCGTGGGGATGGACATCTCCGCGGAAGGGGGAACGTACGCCGCCACCATGCGTACGGACCACCTCGGCGACCTTCGGATCAGCACGGTCGAGTGCGATCCCGGAGTGGTCCACCGGGCCCCGCGCTTCATCGCCCGCGGCGACGGCCACGAGGTGTTCGTCGCCGTACTCACCCGGGGCCTCGCCCAGGTCGAGCAGGATGACCGCGCCACGGAGCTACGACCGGGCGATGTCGCGTTCGTCGAGACCATTCGCCCCTTCCGCGCATGGTTTCCCCAACGGTTCCAGTTGAAGATCTTCGCCGTGCCGCGGAACCTCCTGGGCCTGGCGGAGGCGGACCTCAGGCAGATCACAGCGAGGTCCATGCGCCCGGAGACCGGGCTGGCGGCCCTGCTCTCGCCGTTCATGTCGCGCCTGGCGGACACGTCCGAGTCGTACTCCCGGTCCGCCGCCGAGCAACTGGCCGGCAGCGCGGTGGACCTGCTGGCTGCGGCGGCGGCGCAGCAACTCGCCGCGGAGCCGACGAGCCTGCCCGGCGCCGACCGCGTCCTGCTGCTGCGCATCCACCGGTTCATCCGCTGGCATCTGGCGGAACCGGACATCACCCCCGAGGCCGTCGCACGGGCCCATCACATCTCGGTGCGGTATCTGCACCGGCTGTTCGAGGGGGAGGGCACGACGGTCAGCCGTTGGATCCGTGAGCTGCGCATGCAGGAGTGCCGCCGGGAGCTGACGGGCACCGCCGCGCAGGGCGCCGGCGTGGGAAGCGTCGCCCGCCGCTGGGGATTCACCAGCACGTCCCATTTCGGACGGGCCTTTCGCCGGGAGTACGGGACGTCGCCGACCGAGTGGCTGCGACACGAGCAGGGCCGACGCTCCGTCGAGGGGGACGAGTGACATGCCGGTCCGAACGCCGCTGACGGACGGTGTGCCGCCGATGGACCTGTCCACGGAGACCGTCGGGCCCGCGGACAGGGTCCCGGCCTGGAAGCGGGCCCTTTCGCGGACCTACGTCGATCTGGACCTGGTCGTCCGGGAGGACCCGCGGTCCTGGAAGGGGTCCCTCAGGGCGGACCGGCTGGGATCGCTTCAGGTCGCCACCGAGGAGTCGGACCCCGTGAAGGTCCTTCGGACCCCGGAGGGCGCGGCGGCGGACGGCCGCGCGTACATGTTCGCCCGCGTCCAGCTGGAGGGTCCGGCGCTGCTGTCCCAGGACGGTCGCGCCGCGCAGCTGCACCCGGGAGCCCTGGCCTTCTACGACGCGAGCCGACCGTTCACCCTTGTCCTGCCGGAGCCGCACCGGGCCCGTGTCCTGATGGTTCCCCGCGCGATGCTGAGGCTGGACGAGGCGGAGATGCGCCGGGTCACTGCGAGGGCCGTCGGCGACACGGCCGGCCGGCCGTCAGAACTGATTCTGCCGCTCCTGTCCGGGCTGGTGGGGGAGATCGGCTCCGCCGCGCCCCAGGTACGCGAGCGACTCGCGCGCACCGTTACGGGTCTGCTCTCCACCCTGGCCGAAAACCTGGTGGACACGGACGGGCGGCCCGGGGCCGAGGCGGGGCCGGCCACGGTGCTGGACCGGATCAAGACCTCCGTCGAGTCCCGCCTCGGCGAGCCCGAGCTGTCTCCCCGGATGCTCGCCGACGAGCACCACATCTCCCTGCGCTACCTGCACAAGCTTTTCCACGCGCAGGGCACCACGGTCAGCGGCTGGGTACGCCAACGGCGACTCGATGCGTGCAGGGCCGAACTGGCCCGTCCCGGCGCGGCCGACCTGGCGATCTCGGCCGTGGCCGCCCGCTGGGGTTTCATCAGCCCGGCCCACTTCAGCCGTGCCTTCCGCCAGGCCTACGGGGTGTCCCCGACCCAGTGGCGTGCGAGCGCCGGCACGCAGCAGCGGCGAACGGCCGACCGGGCCCGTTCGGTCTGAGCCGTACGACCGGAGAAGAGAGCGGGCTCCGCACCACGATCCGGGTGCGGGGCCCGCGCCCCTTCACGACTGCGGCCTGGTCCAGGCGGCGCTCGAGGCCGAGAGGCGATGCCCGGCCACGGAGGTCGCCGTGAGCAGCACCAGCACCAGGCCCAGGGTGGGGGTGAGTCCGGCGTACCGCAGGAGCACGGCACCGGCGAGGGCGCCGAGGAACATGGCGAGGACGGACAGGATCCGCCGACCGGGCCGGGGCACCGGCCCGGCAGAGGCGGAGTCCGCGGCCAGTCCCGTCAGGGTGAGGGTCAGGACGGTCGTGGTCATGTCGGGGACGCCGAGGCGCCGGGCGACCGCGTTCTGCAGCCCCATGGCGAGGCCGAGAAGCACGATCAGGGTGTACTCGACCGCGGTGGTCACCTTGCCGTGCGAGACCACCGTCGCGACGACGGCCGCGGTCACGAGCACCGCCTGCAGCGCTGTGGCCGAGGTCAGCAGCCGCCCGCGGTGTGCCGCGAACCGGGTGCCGAATCGCCCTCCCGCCAGTGCGCCGACGAGGAAGGAGGCCAATGAGACGATGGAGGCGAGCGCGGACAGGCCCTCGGCACCCGCGAGGGCGAATCCCAGGAACACCACGTTCCCGGTCATGTTGGCGACGAAGACGTGCCCGAGCCCCAGATAGCTGACGGCGTCGACCAGGCCGGTCACCACCGTCATCATCAGCATGAGCGGCGGCAACGGGCCGTGCCTGTCCCCCGTGGGCGGAGCCAGCGTGCCGGCCACGTCAGTCAGCAGCTTGCGCATATCGAGTTGTTCCTTCCTTGACCGCGGGACGATGCAGCACCACACGGGTGAGCAGTCCGCTCACCGGACCGGCCACGATGGCCACGACCGGGACCCACAGGGGCCAGGGGGTCAGCCCGAGGGCGTGGTCGGCCGACCAGCGGCCGGGGCCGGTGAGCGCCAGGACCACGGAGGCGACGACGAGGACCATCGGGTACTCGTAGCCGTCGTTCTGGACCCAGAGCCCGTTGTGCCGTTTGACGGTGCCGGCGACCGTCATCACCCCCATGGCGGCCATCGCCGCCGCGGGTGTGAGCAGACCGGCTGCCAGGAACAGGCCGGCACCGATCTGGCTGCCGCCCGCGGCGAGCGCGGTGAGCCGGCCGCCCCGGAAGCCGTCGTGGCGGAACTCCTCGGTTCCGCCCGCCAAGCCGTGGCCGCCCAGCCGGAAACTGATCTTCTGCACTCCGTGTGCGGCGATGAGGAGACCCACCACCAGCCGGAGGATCAACAGTCCGGTGTCCATTGCGTTCCTGCCTGTTCCTGACGTTCCGTCGATGCGAGGATGAAGGGGTCAGCCGGCGGCGTGCGCGCCGATGACGGCCTGCGCGTAGACGACCCCGAGGCCGTAGGCACCGGCGTGCTCCTTCACGACCTCCGTGACGGGGGCGTACGTCTCCGTACGCGCCCAGTCCCGCTGAAGCTCCAGCAGGACCTGCACCCAGGTCACCGGAATCGCGCCGCCCTGGACCATGCGCTGGATGGCGTGCTCGTGCGCCTGCGGGCTGACCCCACCGGACGCGTCCGTGACGACATAGACCTCGTAACCCTGGGAGAGGGCGGACAGCGTGGGAAGCACGACGCAGACCTCGGTCCACAGGCCGGCGATGACGATCTTCTTGCGGCCGGTCGCCTTGACGGCTTCGACGAAGGGGACGTCCTCCCAGGCGTTCATCGAGGTGCGGTCGATGATCTTCTGGTCCGGGAAGACCGCAGCGAGTTGCGGCAGGATCGGGCCCGAGAACGACTCGGCGGCCACGGTGCTCAGCACGACGGGCACATCGAAGACCTTGGCGGCCTTCGCCAGGCCCACGGTCGAGTTGATGATCGCGGTCCGGTCGCCGCTGGCGGCGGCGAAGAACATCTGCGGCTGGTGGTCCACGAACAGCACCGCGCAGTTGTCGGGGGTCAGCAGGTCGGGGCTGGGGACCGCGGTGACCTCGGAGATGTCGACCATGAGAGAGCCTTTCCATGAGAAATGTGATCGCGGACAGGCGTCCGCTGCTGAGAACAACCGTCCGCAGGACGGCGCGAGGTGGGGGGTGGTGTCCCGGGAGGGGCGGCTCGTGACCGGGCCTCTCCCGGGAGATCAGAGCGAGAAGCAGGGGTCGAAGACCGTGCTCTCGGTATCCGCGGCCAGGCCTCGACGGGCGCGCCACTGCCGGTGCTGCTCCGACTCCGCGACGGCCTGGCCGAGCAACTCGGCCTGGCGGGCGCCCGACGGGCCGATACGCGGCGTGGCCTGGTAGCCGCCGAAGTGCGCGACCGGGCTCCACTCGGGGCTGACCGGCGGCAGTTCCTCGTCGAGGCCCTCGTACTCGGCGGCGGCGTAGACGATCCGGCCGCCGACGACCGTCAGCAGGGACTCGATGTGCGCGATGTCCGGCTCGGGCACGGCAAAGTAGTCCTCGGACAGGACCGCGAGGTCGCCGAGACAGCCCGGGCGCAGGACGCCCTTGACGCCCTCCTCGCCGGTCAGCGCGGCACCGGCTTCGGTGAACATCGACAGCGCCGTCCGCCGGTCGACACGGTTGTGCGGCGGGCGGACGACCAGGTCGCCGACGGTGCGGCCGCTGACCAGCCAGTGCAGGGCGACCCACGGGTTGTAGGTCGAGACCCGGGTGGCGTCGGTGCCGGCGCCGACGGTCAGGCCGCGCTCCAGCATGGCCCGGATCGGAGGGGCGTCCGCGGCGGCACCGGGGCCGTAGCGGCGAACGAACGCCTCCCCCTGGAACGACAGCCGGTTCTGCACGGACATGGCGCCGCCGAGGGCGGCGATGCGATCGAGGCTGTCCGCGGAGACGGTCTCCGCGTGGTCGAAAAGCCACCGGTTTCCGGCCGGGAAGAGTCCGTCCGCGGCAAGCTTCTCGAATATTGCAAGATCGCGTCGGATGGTGTCGTCGTACGTGGCGTGCAGCCGGAATCCCCAGCCGTTCTCCATGAGCAGGCGCACGGCCTTCTCAAATTCTGCCTCATAGCCGGGGGCGAGTTCCGGGCGCGGCTGGGCGAAGTTCTCGAAATCTGCCGCCGCCCAAGTGAGATTCTCACCCGCACCGTTGAGGCGAAGCCATTCGTCCCCGTCCTCGGGGCGGGCCATTTCGATCCAGCGGGCGAGGTCGTCGATTTCTTGTCCGGCGGTCTGCGGGAAAAGGTGATACGCGATGCGCAGCGACAACTCGCCGGCCTGGGCCAGTTCGACGACCGTGCTGTAGTTGTCGGGGAAATTCTGGAATCCCCCCGCAGCGTCGATCGCCGACGTGAGCCCGAACCTGTTCAGTTCCCGCAGGAAATGGCGGGTGGAGGTCTTCTTGTCCTCACCATCCAGCACCGGGGCCTTGGCCAGAGTCGAGTAGAGGATCAGGGCGCTCGGCGCGGCCAGCAACATGCCCGTGGGCTCACCGTCCCGGCCCCGTACGATCTGGCCACCCTTCGGGTCCAGGGTGTCCCTGGTGTATCCGGAGGCCTTGAGCGCCGCGCGGTTGAGCACCGCCGACTGGTACAGGTGCAGAACGAACACCGGGGTGTCCGGCGCGGCGCCGTTCAGCTCGGCGACGGTCGGCAGCCGCCGTTCGGCGAACTGCTCGGCCGACCAACCCCCCACCACCCGCACCCACTGGCCCTTGGGCGTGCGGGCCGCCTGCTCACGCAGCATCGCCAGACCCTGTCGCAGCGTGGGGACGCCGTCCCAGCGCAGCTCCAGCACGTAGTTGAGCCCGCCCCGGATGACGTGCAGGTGGGAGTCGTTGAGGCCGGGGACCACCCGGCGGCCGAGGGCGTCGACCACCCTTGTGGCCGGGCCGACATGGGGAGCCACGTCCTTGTCGTCGCCGACGACCGTGATGACGCCGTCCCGGACGGCGATCGCCTCGGCCTGCGGCCGGACCGGGTCTCCGGTGTGAATCTTCGCGTTGCGAACCACGAGGTCCGCGGCGTTGTCGGTGGCGCTGGGAACCAGCCCACCGACCGGCATCGTGGACACCTTTCGACAACCTCCTGCGGGATGAAACAGCGTCGATTTCCGTCTGCATCGACGTCCGACTTCGGCGGCAGCGGCGGGCGGGAGAGAGCCGGGGGTACACCACATCACTGCGCCCACGTTCCATCAGGCCGAATTCCCGGTGGGCTTTCCGCTCCATGCGCAAGCCCGAACCCCGGCAGACCGCAACTGCTCTGCCGGCAGGCTATTTCGAGCCGAAGCACCTGTGTGTCCCGGCAGTGCACTGGAGGCGTTCCGGGAGTGCACTGCCTCGCTGAGGCCTGTCCCGTAATCCCCGGCGGGCGCACGACGACAGCTGCGGCACCTCGCTGCGTTGTCGGAACGCCCGAATACACCCAGTACGAGGACGCCCCTCCGCCTTGCGATGCACCCCATCTGACGCCGCGCGCTGATCCACCAGGGACTACGGGACAGCCTTTGGAGGAGCTCAGACGTGCACTTCGAGGCCGGCTCCGGTGCGTTGGTGGTCAATCTCCGCCGTCCTCAGGGTTTTAGCGTGGTGATGGACGGCCCCGCAGATCTATATGTCCGGCCCGCATTCGCCTCGCCGGATAGACCGGCGGATCACATGAAACTCAGGAGACTCACATGTCCGACGTCGTGGAGCCGGTCCAGCCGGTGCTGGAGCCGGCGGCAGCCGCGTTCGCCGAGGCGACCGCCAATCCGCCCTACCTCTTCGACCTGCCGCCCGCCGAGGGGCGCAAGGCGGTCGACGAGGTGCAGTCCGGCGAGATCGACAAGCCGCAGATCGACGAGGAGTGGATCACTGTCCCGGGCGGTCCGACGGGCAGTGTCCGCGCGCGCATCGTCAGGCCCGCCGGCGTGGAGGGGTCCCTGCCGGTGATCCTCTACATCCACGGCGCCGGCTGGGTGTTCGGCAACGCGCACACCCACGACCGCCTGGTGCGCGAACTCGCCGTCGGCGCCAACGCCGCCGTGGTCTTCCCCGAGTACGACCTCTCCCCGGAGGTTCGCTACCCGGTCGCCATCGAGCAGAACTACGTGGTCGCCCGATGGGTCGTCCAGCAGGGTACGTCCAAGGGCCTCGACGGCACCCGGCTGGCCGTTGCCGGCGACTCCGTCGGCGGCAACATGACCGCCGCACTGACGCTGATGGCCAAGGAGCGCGGCGACGTACCGCTGGTCCAGCAGGTTCTCTTCTACCCGGTCACCGACGCGAACTTCGACACCGGCTCCTACCACCAGTTCGCCACGGGCTACTTCCTGCGCCGCGACGGCATGCAGTGGTTCTGGGACCAGTACACCACCGACGAGGCCGAACGCGCCCAGATCACCGCATCCCCGCTGCGGGCCACCACCGAGCAGCTCACCGGGCTGCCGCCGGCCCTGGTCATCACCGGCGAGGCCGACGTACTGCGCGACGAGGGCGAGGCCTACGCCAACAAGCTCCGCGAGGCCGGCGTCCCCGTCACTGCCGTCCGCTTCCAGGGCATCATCCACGACTTCGTCATGCTCAACGCCCTGCGCGAGACCCACGCCGCCCAGGCCGCCATCACGTTGGCCAGCAGCGCCCTGCGCACCGCGCTCCACGCCGGCTGACACCGCGCTCCATGCTCATTTCCGAAAACCACCCGACAACAAGGAGACCAACCCAAGCATGACCACAAACCCGACCCCCACAGCCGTTCTCGTGCACGGAGCCTTCGCGGACGCCGCCAGCTGGACCGGGGTCATCGCGGAGCTTCAGAACCACGGCATTCCCGTGGTCGCGCCGCCGAACCCGCTGCGCGGCCTGGTGTCCGACGCCGCGTACATCGCTTCCGTGGCTGCTCAGATCGACGGTCCGGTAGTGCTTGTCGGCCACTCCTACGGCGGTGCGCTCATCTCTGTGGCAGGCACCGTGGAGAACGTCGTCGGGCTGGTCTACATCGCGGCCTATGTCACCGAAGAGGGCGAGAGCCTCGGCGAGTTGCAGGGCCGCTTCCCGCTCTCGCCGCTCGTCAGCAACCTGAAGGAGATGACGTACCCCGTGGAGGGCGCTGAGCCTGCGGTCGAGGTCACCATCAAGGCCGAGGCGTTCGGGGACATCTTTGCCGCCGACGTCCCGGCCGCCGTCACCAAGGTCCTGGCGGTGACGCAGCGTCCGCTGGCCGCCTCGGCGTTCACGGAGACTGCCTCGGCCGCCGCGTGGAAGACCAAGCCCTCCTGGGCCCTCGTCGCCGGCGCGGACCAGGCGATCAACCCCGAGGTCGAGCGCTTCGGCGCGAAGCGGGCCGGGGCGACGATCGTCGAGATCGAGGGCGCCTCGCACGCCGTGGCCGTGTCCCGGCCCGAGGAGGTCGCCGAACTGATCCGCGATGCGGTACGCGCGACGAGCTGACGAGGCGGCAGGCGGCGCAGACGGGCCGCGCGGCCGAACTCTCCGTACGGGGAGTTCGGCCGCGCGGCCTTCGGTCTTGGCGCAGCGTGAGATCCCGCTGCTGGCTTCTTCACCGGCGCGGCACCGTGACCACCACGACCAGGGCCGCCAGCAGCGCGCCGGCAGCGAGGGCAGGGGCCGGGGAGCAAGCGGCCAGCAGGATGCCGACCGCGGCGACGGGATACGGAATCCACTCCGCCGCGGTTTTTTGGTGGGGCCGCAGATGTACAGCCCAGACGGTGATCAGGAAGACGGCCGCGGGGACGGTGACCACCGCGCCGGCGGCCAACGGCGAGGCGTCCGTGCGACGCGTGACGTGATCGGCGTACGCGGCCAGGCCGGCTCCCTCGGCGGTCGCCGAAGCGAAGATCAGGTAGTGGCCGTAGGCCCAGATGAATCTCCTGCGATGGGCCCGGTGCGTCGTAGCGAGCAGGGTGTGCGCGGGTCTGGCGAAGTACAGCCACCACATGGCGTAGGCCATGAACAGGCCACCGGCCGCCACCGCGTACAGCGAACCGGTGCCTTGGTGGCGGTCGAAGGCGCCCCGGACGGCGACGGTGGCCGCCGCGACGGACTCCCCGAGGACGATCAGGGTGAAGAGTTCGTAGCGCTCGGCAATGTGGCGCGGATGCCATGGGGTCATCCCGGCGGACTGCGCCCACACCGGGACGGAGACCTCGGCGACGATCATCACGACCATGCCGGGCAGCCGCGCCGAGGCCGGGAGACCGAGCAGTCCTACCCACCCGATCTGACACAGCGACACTCCAACGGCGAAACGCAGAGTGGTCGGCCGCCGAGCGGGGTCGGACCACGCGGCACGCAGCCACAGGGCGGCCAGCGCCGTGCGCAGCACGACGTATCCGGCCGTGATGACCCGCAGATCGCCCTCCTCGAACGCGCTGTGAACACCGGCGGCGAGCACGAGCGACCCGGTGATCTGGACCAACACCGTCAGCCGGTACAGGAGGTCGTCCGGGTCGTAGGCGGATGCGAACCAGGTGAAGTTCATCCACGCCCACCAGATGGTGAAGAAGATCAGCGCGAAGCGCAGGACACCGGTGGCGTACTCCCCATCGGTCAGCGCCTCGTGCAGACTCCCGGACGCCTGCGCCACCGCGATGACGAAGCACAGGTCGAAGAGGAGTTCCAGCGGGGTGGCGGACCTGTGCGGCTCGCCGGGGTCGCGGCCCGGCATGGTGCGCCATCGCCTGGGTGCCGGGTCGGTGTGAGCGATCGGTGGGCGGTTCAGCGGAGGGCTCCGAGCGCGGCCTCCACCGTCCGGTGGAAGGTGGGATACGTGTACATCATGTGCTGGAGGCGGTCGACGGGTATTTCGGCGTGGACGGCCACGTTCAGCCCGTAGAGCACCTCTCCTCCCGCCGGCCCCGCCGACGTCGCGCCGACCAGTACGCCGCGGTCGGTGTCCTCGACGAGCTTGATGAACCCCTCATTGCCGGGCCCGTGGATCCACCCCCGCGTGGAGGAGGAAAGGGGCAGCACGCTGGTGCGCACCCGCAGTCCCTGTTCCCATGCCTGACGCTCCGTCAGCCCTACGGCGCCGATCTCCGGATCGGTGAAGGTGACACGGGGCAGCGCCCGGTAGTCGGCGTCGGGACCGGGCCGGCGGAGTATGTCCCGAACCGCGATCTCGGCCTGGTACATCGACACGTGGGTGAAGGCACCCCGGCCGGTGATGTCACCAACCGCCCACAGCCCGTCCCCGGCCCGCATCTGCCCGTCCGTGTGCACGACTCCTGCGGTCGGATCGAGCCCCACCGAGTCGACCGCCAGTGGAGCAAGGTCGGCGTGACGCCCGGCGGCGACCAGCAGTCTCTCGGCACGCAGCGGCTCCCCGCCCCCTTCCAGCCGTATGGTGAACGCCGTGCCGTCATGGGCGACCTGCCGCACCCGAGCGCCTGTCAGGACGGTGACCCCGTCCGCCCGCAGAGCCTGCGCCGCCAGCTCCCCCGCCTCCGGCTCCTCCTGTGCCAGCAGCCGTTCCTGCCCCTCGAGCACCGTGACCACGCACGTGAAGCGGGCGAAGACCTGCGCGAGTTCGACGCCGATGGCGCCTCCGCCGAGCACGACCATCGACTCCGGCAGCTCTTTGGCCGCCACGGCATCCCGGTTGGTCCAGTACGGCGTTCCCTCGAGGCCTGGCACCGGGGGGATCCGTGGCTTCGTGCCGGTGGCCAGCACGACACCGCGCCGGGCTTCGAAGGTACGGTCGCCGACCGCCACCCGGCGCGGCCCTGTGAGGCGACCTGTTCCCCGGACGAGTCGACCGCCCTTGGCCGCGAGCCGGTCGACCGCCACCTGGTCGTTCCAGTCGTCGGTCGCCTCGTTGCGAATACGCCCGGCGACGCGGCCCCAGTCCGGAGTCACGACCACCTCACCGGCGAGAGCGGGGATCCGGCCCGCCTCGGCGAGCAGATTCCCGGCCCGGATCATCATCTTGCTGGGCACGCACGCCCAGTACGGACACTCGCCGCCGACGAGTTCCGCCTCGACCCCCACCACGTCGAGTCCGGCCCCGGCCAGCGTGCCCGCGACGTACTCGCCGCCCGGCCCCAGCCCGACGACCACCACATCCACCTGCTCGTTCGTACTCATGTCTCTCCTCGCTCCCCGGCTCACCGGGCGTGGGTTGCCTGGCCGAGGCTAGGGCGGCAGGGCAACCGTCCATGCCTGCCAGCGCACGGGGTCTTGCCCGAGAGCGAACGTCTCGCACATGCGACGGACACAGTGCGCTGGCAGGTATCACCACATGCGCTACCGGTCAATGCGCCCTGCGGCAGGGCACCTAGCGTCACTCGGGTACGCACAGCACGGCATCGCAGGAGGCGGACCATGACCAGCAGTTCCAAGCCTTTGAGCAGCAGCCAGCCGTGGCTGCACCAGAAGGGCGAGGTGATCCAGGAATTCGGCACCGTCAAGCAGTTCCCGATCGGGTTGTCCTACGAGGCGCGGATGTACTCCTGCCAGCGCCTGAACAAGGTCTTGGCGGACACCCAGATCCTCTACGGCCTCTACAAGAAGCATCACTGGCTGATGCGCGGCGCGACCTTCTACCAACTGCACCTGGTCCTGGACAAGCACGCGGGGGAGCAGCTCGAACTCGTCGACACCATCGCCGAACGCGTCCAGTCCCTGGGCGGCGTCGCGGTGGGCGACCCCAGGCACGTAGCGGAGATCACGTCGATCCCGCGTCCTCCGGACGGCGTGGAGCAGGTGCCGGCCATGCTGTCACGGCTCCTTGAGGCCCATGAGGCCATTCTCATCGACGCCCACGCCGCCGCTGCCCGGACGGCCGAGCTGGGGGACGACGGCTCCAACGACCTGCTCGTCTCCCAGGTGATCCGCACCGGCGAGCTCCAGGCATGGTTCCTGGCCGAGCACCTGGTCGACACGCCACTGGTCCGCGCCTGAGGGAACGGAAGCGACGGCGGGGCGGCTGCACCCGGCCCCCCGCACCGGGCCCGGGACGGTCTGGTGACCCGGCCGCCGCGGCCGGGTCCGCGGGCGAGGAGCAAATGCTTGCGGGAAGATTCTGCAACGTCTTGCGGTCGTGGTGGCTGCCCTGCTTGACTCGCCTGCCGACAGCCACAGTTGCCGGTCGGCCGGAGAGGAACACCCATGAGCGCCGAGACCGATGTCCTCGTCCTGGGAGGCGCGGGCGTCGACACGATCGTGTACGTGCCGGAGCTGCCCCTCCCGTACGCCGACAGCTACATGATCCGCCCCGGGATCGAGACGCGGGCGGGGCAGACCGGGGACTTCGTCGCGTTGGGGGTGAGCGCCCTGGGCCTGCGCGCCCATCACCTCGACATGATCGGCGACGACCACGCAGGTGACCTGATCCGGGCCCTGCACCGCGACCGTGGCATCGCACTCACCGAGGTCCCGCTGCCCGGCGGTACCAAGCGCGCCGTCAATCTCGTCGGCCCCGACGGGCGACGGCTGTCCCTGTACGACGACAGCCGGTCGCAGGAGGGGGACAGGCTGCCCGAGGCGACGGTCCGGTCCCTGGCCACGGCGAGCCGTCATGCCCATGTCTCGATCACCTATCCGTGCGCCTTCGCTCTTCCCGTGCTGCGGGAGGCCGGAGTGACGATCTCGACCGACCTGCACAACTGGGACGGCGTCAACCCCTACCACGAGCCGTTCGCCCACGAGGCGGACCTCGTCTTCGTCTCCGCCGTCGCCCTGGCCGACCCGGAGCGGACCATGCGACGGGTCGCCGAGCGGGGACGGGCCCAGGTGGTCGTTGCCACGGCCGGAGCCGAGGGCGCCTATCTGCTGGCCGACGGCGAGGTGACCCGGATTCCGGCCGTCACGCCCCCGGGGCCGGTGGTGGACTCCAACGGCGCCGGTGACGCCTTCGTGTCCGGCTTCCTCCTCGGTTGGCTGGCCGGCGAACCGCCGCGGCGGTGCGGCCTCTACGGTGCGGTGGCCGGAGCCCACGCCTGCACGGTGGAGTCGACGCGAACCGACCCGATCGGCCGTGACGAACTCCTCGCCCGTGTCGCGGAGTCGGAGAGTGAGAAACGGGGCCACGGCCGGGACCGTCAGTCCCAGGGTGTCTCCGGCGGGCGGGCCGGAGCCGGGCCGAGGGTGGTGGTGCCCGGACTGGAGCGGTGACCGAGACCGGTGCGGTAGGCGTCCATGGCCGCTTCGGTGCGGCCCTCGCTGCGCAGCAGGTCGCCCAGGAGCCGGCAGATGTCGGCGAGGTCGCCCGCCGCTCCGGCGCGTTCGAGCAGGGAGAGCGCGGTGACATAGTGCTCCTCGGCGGCCTCGGCGTCACCGGATTCCTCGGCGATCAGGCCGAGCAGTCGATGGGCCCCGCCCGCGTGGACCGCGCCGCGGTCGGGGTGGAGACCGCCGAGCAGGTCGCGCAACAGGGCCGCGGCCTCGTCGGCCTTGCCACGGCGGCGAAGTACGTCGGCGAGTTCCACCTCGACCTGGGAGGTGTAGAGGGCGGCGCGCTTGGAGATCAGCATGGAGTGCGCGGTGCGCAGTTCGCTCTCCGCCTTCTCCAGGTCGTCGTGCTGGGCGTGGACGTAGCCGCGCATCCAGTGGCAGTGGGCGAGTTCGGTGCGCATCTGCAGTTGCTGGTAGAGCTCGGCCGCCTTGGCGAGTGCGGCATCGGCGGCTGCTGCCCGGCCTTCCGCGATGAGGGTGCGGGCCACCGAGCGGTGCATGGAGGCGATCAGCGCGGGATCGGAGACCTGCGGAGCCAGCGCCAGGGCCAGGTCGGCGGCCTGCGCGGCGCGTGCGTGCGCTCCCAGGTCCATGTAGGGCGCGATGGAGGCGGTGTAGAGCTGGAGCAGGGCGCCGGGGTCCTGCAGGCCCGAGGTGTTCAGTTCGTCGAGGGCGCTTTCCAGCAGGTAGCAGGAATAGCGGAGTTCGCCTGCGAGGAAATGGGCGACCGCCCGGCCGCGTACCGCTCGGGCCCGCTCGGGCAGGGGTGCGTCGGCGAGTTGCTGCTCGGCGGCCTCGAAGTGGGCACGCGCCTCGGCGAGTTCGCCCGTCTCCAGCGCGCATTCACCCAGCCCGGTGAGGGCAGTGGCCTGTTCGGTCCGGAGGCCGTACTCCTCGGCCCGGGCGAGCAGCCGCTCGTAGTCCACGGCCGCATCGGCCGCGTCTCCGGTGGCCAGGATCCGCTGCGCGTCGGCCAGGCGAAGCCGGAGCGCGGTGGCGAGATGGCTGGGGCGCCCGGTGGCGAGCTCCTCGTACGAGACGTCGAGCCGCTCGGCGAGGTGGCGCAGCGCCGCCTCGGAGGGCCGGACCTTTCCGGCCTCCAGGGTGGAGATGTACGCGGCCGTGTAGGAGGGCTCGGCCAGCTGGCGCTGGGTCAGCTCGCGCTCCTTGCGGAGCCGCTTCACCCGTTCACCGATCACGAGAGGGGCGTCCTGGCCCACCGGGCGGTCAGGCCGCTCCGGCACGCCGTGCGCGGGGGTTCCCGCTGCCTCGTCGGCCGCGGCTGCCCGGCCGGTTCCTGACATCGTGCCTGCTCCTCCGCTGTCGGCTGCTCGGTACGGGTGAACGTCCCACGCGGCAGCAAGGACGGATGTGTGCACGGATTGTTTCCCATGGCCGGATTCTTCGGTGGGATGTGCAAGCGCAACCTTACGACCTGGTGCACGATAGCGAGCGGGCTCCCTATCGCGCACCAGGTCGTTGTTCATCGGTGGCCGCCCCCTGCCAGGGAGCTCCTCTTAATACGGGATTCAAGGGCCCGTTTAATACGGGATTCAAGGGCCCGTCCGGCCCGCTTCCGGCCTGCCGGGCGGCGCGACGGGCATACGGCGGGATCCCGGAGTTCGATGCGGCGACCGCGACCTGTCCGCCCGGCCCTCCACGCACCGGTGGGGACACCGAATGGCGTCGCGCGGGCGCGTACCTCGGGGATTGCGCCCATACTGAAATGGCTACGGCGCGTATCGCCGAGCAGCCGGGCAGCCCCCACCTGTCGCCGACGCACTGGGGTGGATCTCATGGACTCCCCATCCTCCGCGGCACGCCCCGACGGGTCGGCCGGGCGCCCGACGACGTCCCGTGACCGCGCCATCGCCGCGGCCCTGCGCCGCCTGAATCGCCATGTCGACTTCAGCACCTGCACCGCCTATCTGCTGACGGAGGACGACCGGGCGCTGGTGGCCGCGATGATGGTCGACACCACCATGAGTTTCACGGTGCCCTCGGGCATTGCGGCGGACGACAGCAACTTCTCCGCGGCGCGAGCGCATCAGTCGGGGAGGGTGGTGGTGTTCGAGAACTCGGAGCTGCGGGAGCTGACCCGTCGGGTTCCCGCGCTCTTCCTCACCAACCCCTACCCGATGATGGTCGCCTCCGCGCCGGTACGGACCGACCGGCACCGGTTCGGTGCCGTGACCATGCGGTGGGTGCCGCCGAGGCCGGTCGCCGACGAGACGCTGGACTACCTCCGGGTTGTCGCGGACGACCTGGCTGTCGAGCTGCAGGACCTCGCACAGCAGGGCGTGTCGATGAAGGCTCCGGACCTCCCGCTGTTCATTTCCGCGCTGCCGCACGGCAACGCCCCCACGGAAAGGAGTGGGGGAGCGGAGTCGCCGATCGTCCCCGTGCCGACCAGCAGCATGTTCCTCTACCAGCTGCAACGGCTCGCCGCCGAACTCACGGCCGCGGTGCACGTCCGGGACGTAATCGCCGCTGCCGAATCCCAAGTGGTGCGACCCTTCGGCGGCCGGGCGGTGATGCTGTGCCTCGCCCAGCAGGGGCGGCTGCATGTGATCGGCGCCTCGGGGTTCTCACGCGAGGCGGTTCACCGGGTGGAGGGGACGCTGCTGTCCCGCCGCACCCCGGAGACGGACACGATCCGCTCGCTCGAGATCCGGTCGTTCCGGTCCGCCGAGGCACTGCGGGACGCCTATCCGGATGGCGACCCCGACCCGGAGGTCCAGGCCCGCGCCTACCTCCCCCTCGTCTCCAACGGTCGGGCCATGGGCTGCTGCGTCCTGGAATTCCCGGAACCCGCGCGCCCCATCGCGCCTGAGGAGCTCGCCGTCCTGGCGATCATGCTGGAGCAGGTGGGTCAGTCGCTGGAGCGGGCCCGCTCGTACGAGATCGAGCACGCGCTCACCCAGACCCTGCAGCGCAGTCTGCTGCCCCGCAGCCTCCCCCATCTGACCGAGGCGGTCGCCACGGCCCGCTATCTCCCGGCGACCGAGGGGGCGGAGGTGGGCGGCGACTGGTACGACATCGTGCCGCTGCCCGGCGGCGGAATCGGCCTGGTCATCGGTGACGTGGAGGGCCACAGCCTGGAGGCGGTGGCGGTCATGGGGCAGCTGCGCAGCGGCGTCCGGGCGTACGCCACCGAGGGACACGACCCGGCCACCGTGCTCGAACGGAGCAACCGGCTCCTGTCCGGGCTGGACACGGATCTGTACGCCACCTGCTGCTGCGTCTGGCTCGATCTGTCGACCGGGACCGCCGCCACGGCGACCGCGGGCCACCCGAGTCCGCTCCTCGTCGGCGTGGGAGGGCGGAGCATCACCGGACCGCTGCCCGTCGGACCTCCGCTGGGCGTCGACCCACTGGCGCGGTACGAGCAGAGCGATGCGCAGCTGGAGCCGGGCTCGGTACTGGCACTGTTCACCGACGGCCTGCTGGACGCGCGACTCCTCGGATCGGACGCGGCGATGGCGAAGCTCGGCCGGGTGCTCGCCGACCACAGCGGAGACAACCTGGAGGTACTCGCCGACCGTATCGTCGCGGACCGCCGCGAGTGGCGGGTGCTCGCCGACGACGCGGCTCTGCTGCTGGTGCGGTACGAGGGAGCGCAGCCCCAGGGCCACCGGCGGACGGCGCGGATGTCGGTACAGCGACACCACCTGCAGGGAGTCGCCCAGGTCAGAGTGTTCCTGCGGGACCTGCTGCGCCAGTGGGACAGGGCTCAGCTGCAGGAAACCCTGGAACTGGTGACGACCGAGGTGGTCACCAACGCACTGATCCACGCCGACAGCGAAGTGGAACTGAGGCTGCGGGAGTACCCGGACCGCATCCGCGTCGAGGTCCGCGACAGCGACCCGCATCCGCCTGTCCCCACGGCGATCGTCGCGGAGGAGGAGACCAATCAGGAGGCCGAGTCCGGGCGCGGACTGCTGATCGTCGACGCGCTCGCCGGTGACTGGGGAAGCTCGCCCGCGGGGCGCGGCAAGACCACCTGGTTCGAGATCGGCCTGCGGGCTGAATGACGAGGGGCTGCCGCGCCGTCCGGCGGCGTTGCGGCTTTACGGTGTCGCGTCGAGGTCGCGGGCGAGGAGCGTGGCCAGTTCCTCGATCGCGGCTTCCGCACCCTCGCCGTCCGCGGCCAGCACCATCGAGTCGCCGTGCTGGGCCCCGAGGGCGAGAACCGAGAGCAGGCTCCGGGCGTCGACCGGGCTCTGGCCGTCCCGGCCGATGGTCACCCTGACCGGCTGCCGGGTGGCTGCCTGGACGAACAAGGAGGCCGGACGGGCGTGGAGTCCGCTGCGGGAGCCGACGGCGACGGTGCGCTGGTGCATGGTGATCTCTCTTCCGTGTGGTGGTGGGAGGCGGAGTCCGTCAGGCGGCGACGGATATCTGGGGTTCGCCGGTCGCCGGGGCGGGCGTCGGCGCGGTCCTGCGCATCCCCTTGAGGAGGACGACCAGGGTGGTCGCGACCGCCGTACCGACGGCGATGGCCAGCAGGTAGAGGAACGGGCTGCCGATGAGCGGCACCACGAAGATGCCACCGTGCGGGGCGCGGAGTGTGCAGCCGAAGGCCATCGACAGTCCACCGGTGACCGCGCCGCCGACCATGGCCGACGGGATCACCCGCAGGGGGTCGGCCGCCGCGAACGGGATCGCGCCCTCGCTGATGAAGGACGCGCCCAGCACCCAGGCCGCCCGGCCGTTCTCCCGCTCGGTCCTGCTGAACAGGCTGCCGCGCACGGTCGTCGCGAGGGCCATGGCCAGCGGCGGCACCATGCCGGCCGCCATGACCGCGGCCATCACCTTGAGGCTGCCGGGCGTCGGGTCGGCCAGGCCGCCGACCGCGAAGGCGTACGCGACCTTGTTGAGCGGACCGCCCATGTCGAAGCACATCATCAGGCCGAGGACGACGCCCAGGATGATCGCGTTCGATCCGGAGAGCCCGTTGAGGCCGTCGGTCAGGGCCCGTTGCAGCGAGGCGATCGGCTTGCCGACGACGATGAACATCAGGAAGCCGACGACGGTCGAGGCGACCAGGGGGATCACCAGCACCGGCATGATGCCGCGCAGCGTGGGATGGACCTTCACCCGTTGGATCGCCATCACCACCGCACCGGCCAGCAGACCCGCGGCGAGACCGCCGAGGAAGCCCGCGTTGATGGTGAGGGCGATGGCACCGCCGACGAAACCGGGGACGAGCGCGGGCCGGTCCGCCATGCCGTACGCGATGTATCCGGCCAGCACCGGCACGAGGAAGGCGAATGCTGCGGTGCCGATCTGGTTGAGCAGAGCGGCCCAGCTGGCGGTCTCTCCCCAGACGAAGTGGTCGGCGACGGACTTGGCGTTGGCGATCTCGTAGCCGCCGATGGCGAACGACAGCGCGATGAGAAGGCCACCGGCGGCGACGAACGGCACCATGTAACTGACGCCGGACATCAGATAGGTCCGCAGCCGGATCCCGAAGTGCGCGTGGTCGCCGCCGGACGGGGTGCCGTCGTCCTGCGGGCCGGTGCCGTCCGAGACAGTGCTGATCTCGCCGCGCGCTGCCTTCTGCCGGGCTTCGGCGATCAGCTCGGCGGGCCGGTTGATCCCCGCCTTGACCCCGGTGTCGACGAGAGGTTTGCCGTCGAACCGCGCCTTCTCGCGCACCTCGACGTCGTGGGACCAGATGACCGCGTCGGCGGCGGCGATGACCGCGGGGTCCAGCCGCTCGAAGCCGGCCGAGCCCTGCGTCTCGACGGTGAGTTCCACGCCTTCGGCGCGGGCGGCGGCCTCCAGGGACTGCGCAGCCATGTAGGTGTGGGCGATGCCGGTCGGACATGAGGTGACGGCGACGATCCGGAAGGGTTCGGCGGCGGGGGCGGCCGGGGCGGTTCCTGCGGGCTCCTCGGTCGCCGCAGCATCCGGCGCCGACTCGTCCGCCACGGCCTCTTCGCCGCGGATCAGGGCAGCGGCCGCACCCGCATCGCGCTCCGCGCGCAGTGCGCCTGTGAACTCCGGGTCCATCAGCCGTCGTGCCAGGCTGGAGAGAATGGTGAGGTGGTCGTCGTCCGCCCCGGCCGGAGCCGCGATCAGGAAGATCAGATCGGCGGGGCCGTCCGCAGCGCCGAAGTCGATGCCACGCTCGCTGCGGCCGAACGCGAGGGTCGGCACGGAGACATGCTCGCTGCGGCAGTGCGGGATGCCGATTCCGCCGTCCAGACCGGTCGGCATCTGTGCCTCACGGGCGGCGACGTCTGCGAGGAAGCCGTCGAGGTCGGTGACGCGGCCGGCCGCGACCATCCGCTCGGCGAGCGACCTGGCGGCGTCGTTCTTCGTCTCGGCTGGAAGATCGAGATCGACCAGTGCCGCGGTGATCAGTTCACTCATCGCGGGGCTCCTTGCTCGGGGACCGTCCTGTGGGCGGTGCGGGGGGACGTGGGGCGGTGCGGGGTCGTTCGCGGAAGCGCGGCGGTCACGGCGCCGGCTCCTCCAGGGGGCGGTCCAGGGGGATGTCGGGGGTCGTGGTGACCGCCGACAGGTCGAGATCGGCGGGGGTCGGCATGACGCTGCCGGGGAGCTGTACGGCCGCTGCCCCGTGGGCGACCGCCGCGGCGAGCGCGGCCGGGCCGCTTCCGCCCGCGGAGAGGAAGCCCGCGAGGGAGGCGTCGCCCGCTCCGACGTTGCTGCGGACCGACTCCACCCGGGCGGTGCCGAAGTAGGTGCCCGTGCCGTCGATCAGCAGCTGCCCGTCGGCCCCCAGGCTGGCGAGCACGGCTCGGGCACCGCGCTCACGCAGTTCCTCGGCCGCCTTCACGGCGTCGCCCACCGTGGCCAGCGGGCGGCCGACCGCTTCGGCGAGCTCCTCCGCGTTCGGCTTGATCACATCGGGCCGCTCCCGCAGGGCCGCGGTCAGCGCGGCTCCGGAGGTGTCGAGGGCGATGCGGACCCCGGCGCGGTGACTCCGGGCGACCAGCTCGGCGTACCACTGCGGGGGCAGCCCGCGCGGCAGACTGCCGCAGCAGGCGATCCAGTCCGTGCCCGCCGACCGGATCCGTACCGCTTCCAGGAGGGCCTCCGCCTCGGCGCCGGTGAGCTGCGGACCGACGGCGTTGACCTTGGTGAGTGTCCCGTCGGGCTCGACGAGCGTGACGTTGATACGGGTGCTGGCGACGATCGGGACTCCGGCCGCCTCGATGCCGTGCTCGCCGAGCAGCCGGGTGAGCAGTGCGCCCTCCGGCCCGCCGAGCGGTGCGACGGCGACCGTACGGTGGCCGGCCGCGGCGACCGCGCGCGAGACGTTGATGCCCTTGCCGCCGGGGTCGACACGGTCCGTCGTGGCCCGCAATACGGTGCCGCGGGTGAGCCCGGGCAGCTCGTACGTACGGTCCAGGCTCGGGTTGGGGGTGACGGTGAGGATCATGTACGTACTACTTCCGTGCCCTGGCTCTCGATGGCGAGGGCGTCGTCGGGGCCGAGCCCGGTGTCGGTGATGAGCAGATCGACCTGGGCGAGATCACCGAAGCGCGCGAAGTGTTCCTGGCCGAACTTGGCGGAGTCGGCGAGCAGCACGACCCGCCGGGCGGCGGAGATCATGGCGCGCTTGACGGCGGCCTCGGCCAGGTCCGGCGTGGTGAGACCGCCGTTCGGGGAGAAGCCGTTGGTGGCGAGGAAGACGACGTCCGCGTTGACCTCGCGGTAGGCGTTCAGCGCCCAGGCGTCGACGGCCGCGCGGGTACGGTGCCGGACCCGGCCGCCGACCAGGTGCAGCGCGATGCCCGGGTGGTCGGCGAGCCGGACGGCGACCGGTAGCGCGTGGGTGACCACGGTGAGGTGGGCGTCCAGCGGGATGACCGCGGCCAGCCGGGCGGCCGTGCTGCCCGCGTCGATGATCACGCTGCCGTCGACGGGGAGTTCGCCGAGCGCGGCGGCCGCGATGCGTTCCTTCTCGTCGATGGCCACCGCATCGCGTTCGGCCAGATCGGGCTCGAAGTCGAGTCGCCCGACCGGGATCGCACCGCCGTGGACGCGCCGCAGCAGCCCGGCCCGGTCGAGGGCCTTGAGGTCACGCCGCACGGTCTCGGCGGTGACCTGGAACTCCTCGGCCAGGGACACCACATCGACCCGGCCGCTCTCGCGGGCGAGGCGGAGGATTTCCTGCTGCCGCTCCGGTGCGTACATGTTGTTTTGGGTCCGATCCATGTCCGACTGCGTGGTTTCGCCGTCAGGTTACGGCGGCGAGGCGGCGATGTAAACAGACTCGGGCAAGGAATGGGTGCGAACGGGCATGTGCGGGACCAGGGCGGCCGGAGCGCCTGGCGCAGGATGCTTGCGGTAACGCTGTACACGGCGGTCCCGGCGCCGTCGGCCATGGCGGTGCGCAGCCCGTCGCCGCGCGGCCCCTCGATGCCGGAGCCCGCGACGGCGATCGGGACGGCGAGGCAGACCGCGCCGCCGATCCGCCGGCGCGGCGTAGGCCATGGTGGAGGCGTTGCCCTGCTCCTTGGCGTCGACAGCGGCGGCGGCGACCCGGATCCCCGTCCACGTGATGCCCTGTCCGATGCCGATGCCGAAGGCGATCAGCGCGAGTGCGGCCGGCGACCGCACCGCACCCGACGTCGGTGGAGATCCCGAGCGCCAGAGGTTCCAGCGGCGCCGACGGGCAGCCCCGTGAGCAGCCCGGTCCGGGGCGCGGGGCGGGTGGTCATCCGCTCGCCGACCTGCGCACCCGCGGCGATCGACAGCGACGGCACCAGGAAGGCGGATACGTCCGGAGGGCGGTGAAGTCGTGAACGCTGCGGAAGGGGATGGTCGGGAGGTACGGCAGGACTCCGAAGGCCCCCCTGAGAGGAGGGTGATCGCCATCCCGGCCGCCGGACTGCGGGTTGCGGAACAGGCGCAAGGCATGCCCCTCCCGGGGCGTCGGTCGTATCGATCACCCGGGGCTCCTGGCCGCGGGCGCCGCGGAGGTCCTGCGGACGCCGGTTCCTGCTCCGCCAACTCGGTACGTTCTCGGGTGACTTCACGGCCCGTCCGGCCCTTACTGGTCTCGTACAGGTTCGTCGGCCATACTGCCCGCCGTGGAGCAGCGCATAGATCCGAACACTCAGCCCGCGTACGCCGCAGGGACAGACCCGGCGTACATACCTGGTCTCACGGCCCCCCTCGCCGTCGGGACGCCCGAGGCGGACCAGGAGAAGACCGAGGAGCCGGCGCCCGAGGGTGCCGTCCCTGACGACGCCCTTGCGGAGGGTGCCCCCGAGGGCTCCGCCGCCGATTCAGGCTCGGAGGACGCAAAGGACGGGGAGCAGGAGGAACACGAGAAGGACGAGAAGGGCGAGAACGGGCCCGTATTCGAGGTCAGCGACCGGCGGGGTTCGATCACCGCGGACCGTGACGGCATCCGGTTCCGGCTGGACGACCAGGAGGCCGAGTTCCACTGGGACGAGGTCGGTGCGGTCGAGGTGAAGGTCCCCCGGTTCGGGCGCCGGTTCACCGTCACCGTCCACATGTCGTCCCGCCGCTGGTTCAACGCCGAGGTCGAGGCGGCCGCCAGAAGCAGTCTCAAGGCGTGGGCGGAAGAACTCGACGTGGTGCTTGACGCCTACTTCGAGGAGTAGCCCGGGGCGGTGGCGAAGGGCCGGCCGGAGGCGCGACCGGATCAACCCCGGCGCGGCCCGGGGCGGCGTACCCGGCCAACGGGGCGGATTGCCCCCGGATCCGGTGCGACGTCGCCGAGACGCGGACCTGGGCTGCCCCGTCGTCACGGGCAACACGCCCCGAGTGCTGCAACACGGGTGAGGGACCGACCTCCACGGCCGGCCCCTCACCCGCGATGCGTCCCTACCGGCCGGTGCCGAACCGGGCCATCGGCTCGATGAGTTCATGCTCCTCGTCTGCCGGATGCGGGACCAGCGCATCGGTGAGCAGCTCGACGGCCGAACGCAGCACCGTCGTCGCCGTCCTCGCCGATGACCCTGGTCCCCAGCGCTTGGTCGATCCACTCGATGACGCCGTGGATGGCGTGATGCTTCTCCAGCCGGTCGAACACCGGGCCCAACTGCGGTTCGGAGCGCCGCAGACAGGGGACGAGGTCCAGGTCCTCCCGTTCGTGGTGCGCGGTCGTCAGCCGGCAGTACGAGGCGCAGCAGGCGCCCAGGCCCCAAGCGTTGCCGGCGCGCGCCGAAGTTCGGCGGGCGCGGACGGCATGCCGAAGACGGCCTCCGCTCTGCACCGTGGGGGTGCCGATGCCCTGCTCGATGACGTGCTGTCCGATGCCGCGCCGTCGCAGGTCGGCGCGGAGGGGCATCGAGCGGGAGGTTCGGCAGGGGTGTCGCGCTCGACGCCGGACCGAGGCTGAGGTCCGGGGGCGTGACCGACCGTCGGCGGGCGGGCGTCGAGCCTCGGGGCACAGCCCGACAGCACGCGCGGTCATACGGTGTCCGGCTCCCGAACCCCGTGCAGCACATCGAGTACGTACGGCCAGGCGGCCGCGCCGAGTGCCGCGTCGGCGGCGGGCGAACCGCCGTACAGGAATCGGTCGGACACCGGTGCAGGGCCTTCGCCGGGAAAGCGCGGGCGGTGTCCGGCATCGGCGTGAGTGACCACCCGTACCGGCCGTCCGGCCGTGCGACGCCGAGCGGCCAGCTCTTGGGCGGAGCGCAGGGACGGCCACATCGCATCGTCGCCGCCCGCGACGATCAGCAGGTCGGCGGCGGACCGTTCCACCGGGATCGCGGCCGCGTCGACACGGGCGGCGAAGGTTTGCCGACTGCGTTCGTACCAGCCGAGGACGGCGACCGGAGTGCCTTCCGGTTCGGTCTGCGTCCAGCTGTCGTCATAGGGGACGAAGGGCAGCGGCTCGCCCCGCCAGGTCCAGGACGACCGGTACGGGTGAGTCCGACCGTCCTGCCCGGGCCCGACATTGGCCCAGGTCAGCGACGTGGGGGAGAGTGCCACCACGGCATCGGTCCCGGGGTGCAGCACCGAGAGATGCAGCGCAGCTTCCGTGCCCTTGGAGGTGCCCAGCACCCCGATGCGCCGCGCCCCGCGCGACCGGAGAAGCTCGGTCGCGGACACGAACGTCTCCAGCGGGACCTCGCAGATCCCGGGCGGCTGCCCGGCGCCGCCGAACCAGCGGACCGACAGGGCGGTCAGGCCTTCCCGCGCCAGGATCCGGCATCGCTCGTCCTCGATCCGTCCACTGGACCCGGCAAGGACGAGGACACCGGTATCGCCGCCCCGTGCGGGCGCGGCGAGGAACCCCTCGCACGCGCCCCCGCGCACACCGTCGTGCGGAACGGTGAGCGCGCGTTCGATGACGCCCATCCGCCGGTCAGGCGTCGGTGAGAACCACCGAGCGGGTCAGGTGACGGGGGCTGTCCGGGTCGATGCCGGCGGCCTCGGCGCGGGCGATCGCCAGACGCTGTACGCGGACCAGCTCGGCCAGCGGGTCCAGGCCGCTCGCCACCCAGCGGGCGCCGGTCGACGTGACCTGCTCCTCAAGACCCTCGGGAGCGGGACCGAACACCCAGGTGGCGGTGCCGGTGGTGGCGATGCTGATCGGACCGTGGCGGTACTCCATCGCCGGGTAGGACTCGGTCCAGGAGAGCGACGCCTCCTTCATCTTGAGCGCGGCCTCGTTGGCGAGACCGACCGTCCAGCCCCGGCCGAGGAAGGTGAACTGGGTGCACTCCAGCAGCCCTTCGGGCAGCGGCTCGGCCAGTGCGGTCTCCGCGTCACGGACCACGGCGTCGGTGTGCAGGCCGAGGTGGGCGCGGAGCAG
The DNA here is from genome assembly GCF_026339735.1 of Streptomyces sp. NBC_01669. GTDB lineage: Bacteria > Actinomycetota > Actinomycetes > Streptomycetales > Streptomycetaceae > Streptomyces > Streptomyces yanii. The sequence goes on along the minus strand of NZ_JAPEQG010000001.1, from coordinate 2,421,853 downwards.
CGTGAGCAGCGTGGTGGCGAACCGGGTCTGCACCACGGACTGCTCGTCGGCGAAGTCGAGGACGACGACATCGTCGGCGGACGTCATCACCGGGGTGTTCGGGTCGGCCGTGATCGCGACGGTGCGGGTGACGCCACGGAGGCGGTCGAGCAGCTCCAGCACCTCGGTCGTCGTGCCCGAGCGGGTGAGCGCCACGACCCGGTCGTAGCTGCGGCCGAAGGGGAACTCCGATGCGGCGAACGCGTCGGACTCGCCCTGTCCGGATTCCTCGCGGAGTGCGGCGTACGCCTGAGCCATGTAGAACGAGGTGCCGCAGCCGACGACGGCGATGCGCTCGCCCGTGGCGGGCAGGGCGGCCGACTGGCTCTGTGCCAGGTCCGCGGCGCGACGCCAGCACTCCGGCTGGCTGGCAGTCTCAATCTCGACAAACGACACTTTTGCACTCCGTATGGGTGTTGGGATGCTCGTTCACGCACGTTATACACGTCCTACGATCATTATCAAGCATTCTGCTTGCATAAGGCTTGACTGATCGGCGCCTTGTGCGACCCTTGCGCATGTCCGGTGACATTGCCCAAGGGGATGGGCGTTCGAATCCCGGGCCCGTAAGGAGAGTTCACTTGTCCAGGGATGCTCGGTGGGACGCGCTGCTTGAGCTGGTCGGCAAACACGGCCGGGTGGAGGTCGAGGACGCCGCGACGACGCTGGACGTCTCGGCCGCGACCATCCGCCGTGACCTGGACCAGCTCGCCGAGCAGCAGTTGCTCACCCGAACCCGCGGCGGCGCCGTCGCGCACGGAGTCTCGTACGAACTGGCGTTGCGCTACAAGACGGGACGCAACGCCCCGGAGAAGCAGGCCATCGGCCGCGCCGTGTCCGAACTCGTGGCGGTGGGCGAGGTGGTGGGACTGACCGGGGGCACCACGATCACCGAGGTCGCCCGCTCGCTGGCCGTGCGTTCCGACCTTGTCGGTGACACCGGCCCCGGGGCCGGTGGGCAGCCGACCCTGACGGTGGTGACCAATGCCCTCAACATCGCCAACGAGCTGGTGATACGGCCGCAGATCAAGATCGTGGTGACCGGCGGAGTGGCCCGGCCGCAGTCGTACGAGCTCACGGGGCCGCTGGCCAGTGGCGTGCTCGGCGAGATAACGCTGGATGTCGCCGTGCTGGGCGTCAACGCGATCGACACCGAGCGCGGGGCGTACGTTCACCACGAGGGCGAGGCCAGCATCAACCGGCTGCTCGCCGAGCAGGCACAGCGGGTGGTCGTGGCCGCCGACTCCTCGAAGATCGGCAAGCGTGCCTTCGCCCGGGTCTGCGATCTCAGCCAGGTCGACTTCCTGGTCACCGACACCGGCATCACTCACGACGCGAAGGCCCGTTTCACCGAGGCCGGCGTCACCGTCATCGCTGTGTGAAGGTGACGCCGGCCCGTCCGGCGGTGACGCCGTCCCGCGGGATCAGGCGCGGGGCGCGGTCCACTGCTGGTCGGCCTTGCCGGTGCAGTCGCGCAGTTCCACACGGTGCCCGGTCTCGTTGCCGCCCGGGGCGTACAGGCACTGGCCGGTCGCGTCGTTCACGATCGAGCCCTGTGCGCCGTACGTCCAGGTCGTCAGCGGTCCGGGAGCGCCCGCACAGGTCGTGATCGTGACGGGGACCTTCTTGTCGTTCCCCGCCGCCTCGGGCGCGGCGGTCAGGCAGAAGTTGTTCACCAGGCGCAGCGTCCGGTCGGCGCCGTGCACCCAGCCCTGGTCGGTGCGCCGGTGGCACGTCTCGACGACCGCGGCCCGGTTCTCGTCGGCGGCCAGATCGGCGTCCTCGGCCCATTCGAGCTGGGCGTAGTCCACGCCTTCCACGTCCAGGCAGTTGCCCGCCCGGTCGGTCACCGCGTCCCGGGTGGAGTTGCCGATGCCCAGGACCTGCTCGCCGCCGTCGGGGCCGATCGTGCTGGTGACGTTGGCGCAGTCACCGTTGTTCTCGGGCCGGGTGGCCGTGCCGGTGACCCGGGTGTTGTTCAGGGTCGTGGCCTCGGGAAGACCGAAGGTCGCCGCGCTGTAGGGCTGCTGCACACAGGTGGAGCGGGTCATGCTCCACTCGTAGTACTCGACCCAGTCGACCATGCCGGCCGTCTTGATCCCGGTCGCCGGAGTCAGGATGCTGCCCAGCTTGAACGAGGTGTGGGCGGTGGTGTCCTCGACGGTGGCGCCGAACCAGCCGCCGCCCTCCGAGGCCACGTTGAACGTGTAGGTGTGACCGGCCTTCCACGGCACGTTCATCCGGCAGCTTTGACATCCTCGCCGCCCTGAAGGATGGCGATTCCCGTCTACCGTGCCGTTGAAGGCCGCGGTGTCGGGTGGGTTCCTGTTTCGCTGCGCGGTGCCGGGACGAGTCCCGGTCTTACCTGCGCTCCACAGGCTGTCACGGCCAGTCCGGCCGCCTTGGCGATGTTGACCGCCGCGTTGATGTCCCGGTCCAGGACCGTCCCGCACGTCCCGCAGGTCCAGACGCGGATGTGCACGGGCTTGGGGCCGTCCTTCACGCCGCACACGGAGCAGACCTGAGAGGTCGGCTCGAAGCGGCCGATCCGGACGAACGTCCGCGCGTACCGGGCGGCCTTGTACTCCAGCATGGCCACGAAGGCGGACCATCCGGCGTCGTGGACGGACTTGGCCAGGCGCGTGCGGGCGAGTCCCTTGACCGCCAGGTCCTCCACGGCGACCGCTTGGTTCTCGCGGATCAGCCTCATGGAGAGCTGGTGATGGAACTCGCGCCGCGCGTCCGCGACACGGGCGTGTTCCCGCGCGACGCGGGTCCTGGCCTTGTCCCTGTTCTTGGAGCCCTTCTCCTTGCGGGACAGGGCGCGCTGCGCCTTCTTCAGCCGTTTCTCCGACCGGCGCAAAATGCGCGGGCTGTCGATCTTCGTTCCGTCGGAGAGGACCGCGAAGTGCCCGAGGCCGAGGTCGATTCCCACCTCGGGTGTCGTCTTTGGCAGGACCTCTTCCGGGCCGGTCTCGACGACGAAGCTCGCGAAGTACCTGCTCGCGCTGTCTTTGACCACTGTCACCGTGGACGGCACGCAGGGCAGCGTCCTGGACCACTTCACCTTCACGTCGCCGATCTTCGGCAACCTGAGCTTGCCGCCCGGCGTGATGGACCAGCGGGCGTTCGCGGTGAACCGCACCGCCTGACGGGTGTCCTTCCGCGACTTGTACCGAGGGGCACCCATGCGGGGGCGCTTGCCCTTCAGGCCGTCGAAGAAGTTCCGGTACGCCGCATCCAGGTCCCGCAGAGACTGCTGGAGTACGACCGCCGAGACTTCGCCGAGCCAGGCTCGCTCCGGCGTCTGCTTCGCCCCGGTGATCAGCGACTTGGACAGGTCGCCGGTCTTCGGGAACGGCAGCCCCTTGCTGCGGGCGGTCTCCCGGGCCCTGAGGGCGTCGTTGTAGACCACTCGCGCACACCCGAACGCCTTCGCCAGCCACGCACACTGACCGGCGCTCGGGTACAGGCGGAAGCTGTACCGAAGCTGCACACCGATCATGATGCACAGTTGGTTTCTGAGTATCGATGAGAACGTTCGTACAGGTCGTCACCCTGCGTCTTCCGGCTTCACGTCCACTTGGTTTTCATGACGAAATACCAGCATTCCGTCTTCGCTCACCGACACCTGTTGCGCCGCGAGGAGATCATGCGGAGCGTGCGCGAGGACTTCGAAGCCGAGCTGGTGAAGTTCAACGGCGAATCCAACCACGTCAACCTGCTCGTGAACCTCCCCCGAAAGTGGCTGTCTCCAAGCTGGTGAACTCCCTCAAGGGCGTCAGCTCGCGCAGGCTCCGCCAGGAGTTTTTCGACCTCGTCCGCCACTACTGACGGACGCAACGCCTGTAGTCCGGCCGGCTCCTACTTTGCCCGATCCGTCGACGGCGTTCCGCTCAGCATCGTCAAGCAGTACATCGAGCAGCGGAACCGGCCGCTCCGACCCGAGCTGGGGCGGACAGCGCGAATCCGTGCCCACAGCTGAGGTCAGAGCAGTGTTGAGATTCGCGTCACCACCGGGCTGAAGCCCGGTAGTCGGTGCCCTCGCCGCCGAAGTCCTGGCACCAGCTGCCTTTGCTGCCGGGTTGGCCTGGTTCACATCCCAGATGGAGAAGAGGAACAACTGGTCCTCGCCCCCGTTGTCCTGCATGCCGATGTAGCCGCCGTTGCCCTGGTTGAAGCCGAACCGATGCGACCAGAAGGTGTGCGAGGTGAAGCCGGGGTCGGCAGTGACCGTGGTACTCCATGTCACGGACGACAGGTCCGGGGTCCCGGCGGGGAAGGTGTGGTGCGTGTACGTGCCGGGGGTGTCCCCCCAGCCGTCCTCGTTGGCGTCCGCCGTGGCCGCCGTGGACATGCCGATACCGGCTGCAAGCGCCAGTGCCGCGACGGCACTTCCGGCGATGCGGCCGAGCCGACCGCAGCCGGACCTGGACGTGCGAGAGCTCATACGGGCATACTCGCCTCTGCTCGAGAATGTTGGGAGTTGCGATCATCGGTGCAAATTTGAGCACGAGGTCGCGTCCTGGACCCGCGATGAACCCACTGGTTAAGAGGTTCGGCGATCTCGTCGAGGCGCTTCCGTGTCGATTTGTGCCCGCGTTGTGCCGGACTCCGGGTCGTCAACGGGGTTAAACCTGACCTTCTTCGGAACTTTTCGGTGTCTATAAATGTTCGTTACCTACGAGAAATGGACAACTCTTGCCACTGAGGTGCACTGTCGTGAACTATGTGGCTGTCGCCGCGAGGGAGCAGCGGCCGCACCGTCACTGGTGCGTGCCGCAATCGTGATCGCGGGACACTCCCCCTTGCTCCATCAGCCCTGGAGGTGCCTGTGACGATGGCAGATGCGCCGGTCCGACTCTCCTTCGACAACGGCATCGAGGGCACGCACTACACCCGTACCTCCGGCGGCGACATCAAGCTCACCGCCAAGGGCAACGCCGAGGCCGTGACCACCGCCATGCCGCTGGCCTTCCTCGCCAACACCCCGGAGTACATCTACCTGCCCGGCAAGTCCGAGATGGCCTCGAAGATCCACGGCTGGCAGGAAGAACTCCTCAAGATGGGCAAGGCCAACCCCACCAGCGGTCACTTCTCGGACGCCTCGACGAAGAAGGGCACCTCCATCGGCACCGCGGTGAGCGACACCGTCCTCGACGTCGTCGCGGGCCGCAAGCCGATCTCCGCCTTCCAGGATCAGGTGAAGAAGTGGCGCTCGGGCGGCGGCGACGAGATCCGGGCCGAGTTCGAGGCCTCGATCGCCGGTAAGTAGTCTCCGCCCGCACCACCCGTACAGACAGAAGGGACCCCCGTGTCAGACCTGCGACTCGGCGTCATCGGGCTCGGCCTCCGCCGCTCCATCGCGATGTCCGCCCACCACCCCGGACAGGGTTCGGCGATCACCGCCGTCTGCGACCTCGACCCCGAGGTGCGGCAGCGCGAGGCCGAGCGCTTCGGCACCGATGTCGCGGTCGAGGACTACAAACTGCTCCTCGACCGGGACGACCTCGACGCGATCATCATCGCCACCCCGGACGACACCCACGAGGTCATCGCCATCGATGCCCTGCGGGCCGGCAAGGCGGTCTTCGTCGAGAAGCCGCTCGGGATCACCGTGGAGAGCTGCGACAACGTCCTGCGCGCCGCGTACGAGACGGGGACCCGGCTGTACGTCGGTCACAACATGCGCCACATGGGCGTCGTGCGGCTGATGCGCGACATCATCGCCCGCGGTGACATCGGCGAACCGAAGGCCGTGTGGGTGCGGCACTTCGTCGGCTACGGCGGTGACTACTACTTCAAGGACTGGCATGCCGACCGGACCCGCACCACCGGACTGCTGCTCCAGAAGGCCGCACACGACATCGACGTGCTGCACTGGCTGGCCGGCGGCTACACCCGCCGCGTCAACGCCCTCGGCGACCTCCTCGTCTACGGCGACCTGCCGCGCCGCGAGGCGGACACCCCGCGCCCGGACAACTGGCTGCGGGAGTTCGACTGGCCGCCGACGGCCCGCAAGGACCTGCACCACATCGTGGACGTCGAGGACGTCTCGGTGATGAACATGCAGCTCGACAACGGCGTCGTGGCCGCCTACCAGCAGTGCCACTTCACCCCGGACTACTGGCGGAACTACACCGTCATCGGCACCGAGGGGCGGCTGGAGAACTTCGGCGACAGCCCCGGTGACGAGGTCAAGGTTTGGAACACCGGACCCAGCGGATACCGAGCCGAGGCCGACATCACCTACCGGGTGCCGGAGGCCAATGGCTCGCACGGCGGCGGTGACACCCGGATCATGGAGGAGTTCTGCCGGTTCGTCCGCGAGGGCGGTGTCACGGACACCTCTCCGGTCGCCGCCCGGATGAGCGTCGCCGCCGGGGTCCTCGCGACCCGCTCGCTGCGTGAGGGCGGCGCACCGTACGACGTGCCGGCCCTCGACCCCGAGCTGATCGCGTACTTCGAACGCGGTCAGGTCCGCTAGTGCCGTGACCGGCAAACATGGCCGGTCACGGCACTAGGAACAACCGGCCGGAAGCCGTGGGGACCTCCGGTGACAGCGCTGTCAGGCACCGTCGCCGGAGGTCTCTCTGCGTCCGTTTTCAGCCATGCTCGGTGGGTAATCGGCCCCTTCCTGTTTGGCGGCCGCTCGATCGGTCACGGCCGCGAAGCGTGACACCGTCGGGTGAAATGAGACCGATCATCCGGAAGATGTCGTACGGGGGTGAGGGGGCCCGGTCCCGTACCGTCACCGCCGCACCGCGACCGGTGCGAGCAAGGGGTGACTTTGCGCCAAACGGAACCCTCGGTGGCCGAGTTCGAACGCGTTGCAGGTTCGCGGTCGGCATAATCGCGTCCATGTCGATCACGGGCGGAGACTTCGTCGAGCTGGGCCGGGACCTGTACGCATGGCTCCCGCCGAAACGGGGCTGGGGCCTCGCGAACTGCGGCCTCCTGACGTCAACGCGTGGCGCGATCTGGATCGACACCCCGTACGACCCCGTGCTCGCCGGCCAGTTCCTGGCGGAGTCCACGAAGCGGCTGCCCGACGGGGCCGCCATCGACCGGGTGATCGTCACCCACGCCAACGGGGACCACTTCTGGGGCGCGGGCGTACTCCCGGACGCGGAGATCATCGCGACCCGCGAGGCCCGGGAACACATTCACTACGAACCCACCCCGAAGCAGCAGCACGCCCTCGTCCAGGGAAGCGATCCGGCCACCGCGCTCGGTGAGTACCTCAAGCGCCACTTCGGCCCGTTCGACTGGTCACGGACCGAACCCGTGCAGCCGACCACGTACTTCACCGGCGAACTCGAACTGACCCTGGGGGAGTACCCCGTCCAGGTGACGGCCCTGCCCCCCGCCCACACCACGGGCGACCTGATCGTGTACCTGCCCGCGCAGCAGACCGTGTTCAGCGGCGACGTCATCTTCGCCTCCACGCCGGAGCAGCCGGGCGACCATCCGGTGCACTGGGCGGGCCCCCTCTCCCACGTGATCGCCGCCTGCGAACAGGTGCTGGCCACCGGCGCCGAGACCATCGTCCCGGGCCACGGTCCGGTCCTCGACCCGGCCGGCGTGCGCGCGCACATCGGCTACCTCGAACACGTACGGGAGCGCGCCCACGCCCTCCACGCGGCCGGGGTGCCCGCACTGGAGGCGGCCCGCCGGGTGATCGCCGAGGGGCGCCACCCCGAACTCGGCCTGGCCGAACGCCTTGTGGTGACGATCGGCAGCGAGTACCGGCAGCTCGACGGCTCGAAACTGCCCGGCGTGCTCCAGGTGATGACCGATGTCGCCGTCGTCGCTCAAGAAGTGGAGCAGTCCCGTGGGACGGCAGACCACGAGGGGTGACATCCGGATCTTCCGCCGCCCGGGCGGGGAGTCCGACCCGACCACAGAAATACGGTGACGGCATGGCATGGATCGTGGCGCTGGCAGCCGTCGTCACCGCCGTGGTGGCCGTGGTCCGCTCCCAGAACGCGGCCCGGGACGCCCATGTGGCGTGGGCCCGCGCCGAGCTGGCCGAACGCCAGGCGAAGGCGGCCGATGCCCGTACCGTCGCCCTCACCGATGAGATCCGGCAGCTCGCCCGGAAGCGGATACCCGCCGCCGCGCTCGCCCTCTCCCACCCCAGCGCGCCGGTCCCCGGACTGCGGGAGGCGGCCGAGATCGACGGCGGATCCGCGACTCTCCTGACCGAGGCGGTGCAGGCCGCACGCGCGGCGGTCGTCGAGGAGCGGCAGCGCGTCGACGCGGCCGCACGCGCGGCGATGCGCGGCACCTCCGCCAAGATCCAGTCGCTGCTCAACCAGTCCCAGCAGCTGCTGCACGAACTCCAGCACGAGTACGACGACCCGCGGATCCTGCAGTTGGACTTCCGCAACGAACTGGCGCTGCGCCGCACCCAGGCCACCGCGGTGCTCTGCGACGCCTGGCCGGGGCTGGCCCGGCAGAACTCGCCGCTCGTCGAGATCGTGCTCGGCGCCCAGTCCCGGGTCGCGGGCTACGAACGGATCAAGGTCGCCAACCATCTGCGCGACGAGTGGCTCGCCGTCGTCGCCCGCGCCGCCGAACCGCTCGCGATCGCCCTCGCGGAGCTGCTGGCCAACGCCACCGCCTACTCGCACCCCGACACCGACGTCCAGGTGACGGTCCAGCAGAGTGGCGGCCGCGGCGCCTTCCTGGTGATCGACGACGCGGGCATCGGCATGGACGACGACGCGCTGGAACGAGCCCGAGCCCTGCTGGCGGGCCCGTCCGAAGTCCTCCTGACCGAGCTGGGCGATCCGCCGCAGACCGGCTTCGCCGTCGTCGGCCGGCTGGTCGTGCAGTACGGCTTCAGCTGCCACATCGAGGCGTCACCCTTCGGCGGGATGCGGACGATTCTGAGAGTGCCCGCCCACCTCCTGACGGTGCTGCAGGACGACCCCAGCCTCTCCGCCCTCGCCCCGAAACCGGTGCACGCGCACACTGCGGCGCCGGCCACCGCCGAGCCCACGGCCCCCGCTGCGGCCGAGCCGGAGCCCGCCGTCGAGGTACGCACCGAGCTGCCCAGCCGGCGCCGCCGAGCGCCCCGCCCGGCAGGGGTACGGTCCACGCCCGCGGCCCCGGTGCCCCCGGCCGGCCCACCGGCGCCCCGTACCCCCGAACAGGCCGAGGCGTCCTGGGCGGCGCTCCAGCAGGGCACCCTCAGCGGCCGGAGCGCCCCCGCCCCGGCCGCCCCACCGGCATCGGAGCACGACGAAGACCCGAACGCCCGGAACGCCAGGAACGACGAAGGAGACGACGAGACGTGAGCAGCACCCCTACCCCCACCACCGGTGACCTCGCATGGGTGCTGACCCCTCTGCTGGAACTGCCCGGAGTGCAGCACGCCGTGGTCGCCACCGGCGACGGGCTCGTCGAAGGAGCCTCGCCCGGCCTGGACCGGGCGTCCGGCGAGCGGGTCGCCGCCATGACCGCCACCCTGCACGCCGCGGCCCGCGCCTTCACCACCGCGTTCACCGATGTCGAGACCCCGCGGCTGGCCCAGACGGTGGTCGAGTCCGACCAGGGCTTCGCCATCGTCGTACCGGCAGGGAAGAACACCACGCTCGCCCTGTTCGCCGAACCCGGGGCCAGGCTGGGCGACATCGCGTACCAGATGCAGGTGCAGGTCAACGCGCTGACCCGGGCGATGAACGCACCCGCCCGCCAACCGGACACCGCCGCCCGGCCATGAGCGCCGGCCCAGGACGCCGCCTGATCCCCGCCTATCTGGTCACCGGTGGCCGGACCCGGCCGACCGGACCCGCACTCGACCGGCTCGCCGTGCTCGTACGCACCGACACGGCCCTGGCGCCGGACACCGGCTCGGAACAGCGCAGGCTGTGCGAGCTGCTGGAACCGGGCGCGCTCACCGTCGTCGAATGCGCGGCCCACCTGGACCTCCCGGTCAGCGCCACCGTCTTCCTGGCCACGGATCTCGCGGCCTCCGGACACCTGCACACCCGACCGCCGATCCCCAGTGCCGGGGGGACCGACCGGTCGCTCGTCGAGAGGCTGCTCGTTGGACTCCGCTCCCTCCACTGACCGGACCGGCATCGGCTATCTGCCGCCTGCCGCCCAGACCCTGATGAAGCTCGTGGTCACGGGTCCCTTCGGCGTGGGCAAGACAACCCTGATCCGTACGCTGTCGGAGATACCCACGCTCCACACCGAAGAGGCGATGACCCAGTCCAGCACCCGGCTGGACGACACCGCCGGGCTGCCGGACAAGACGACCACCACGGTCGCCGTCGACTTCGGCCGGCTGACCGTCCAGGACGACCTGGTGCTCTACATGTTCGGCACCCCTGGACAGGAACGCTTCCTCCCGCTCTGGGAGGACATCGCCCGCGGCGCCCTCGGCGCCCTCGTCCTCGTCGACACCCGCCGGCTCGGCGACTCCTTCGCCGTCATGGACATGGTCGAGGAGCAGGGATTGCCGTACGCCGTCGCCGTCAACCGCTTCCCCGACGCCCCCGCCCACACCGACGAGGTCCTGCGCAAGCACCTCGACCTCCACCCCGACACCCCGCTGCTCCAGTGCGACGCCCGCGAACGCCGCGGCAGCATCGACGCCCTGATCGCCCTCGCCGAGCACGTGCTGACCCGTCTGCCCCAGCCTCAGGACCCGTCATGACGTCCCCCGCCCACTCCGCGCGCCCGGCCCGCTCCGTACAGCCGCCGCAGCCGCTCGCGCTGTACGGCCCCGACTTCGCCGCCGACCCGCACAGCCACTACCGGCAGCTGCGCGCACACGGCCCGCTCGCCCCCGTCCGGATCGCCCCGGGCATCGACGCCCTTCTGGTCACCGACTACCAGGCGGCCGTCGACCTGCTCCGCGACACCCACACCTTCACCAAGGACCCCCGCGCCTGGCAGGCCACCGTTCCCGCCGACTCACCGGTCCTGCCCATGCTCGGCTACCGGCCCACCGCACTCTTCAGCGACGGCGACGTGCATGCCCGCTACCGCGACACGATCAACGACAGCCTGGCCCTGATCGAACCGCACGTCCTGCGGGCCGAGGTCGCCCGGGTCGCCCGGCAGCTCATCCGGGAGTTCGCCGCCACCGGCAGCGGCGACCTCGTCGCCCAGTACGCCCGACGGCTTCCGCTGCACGTCTTCACCACCTGGTTCGGCGTACCGCCCGAGGACAGCGAACGGATCGTCGACGGCATCGGCGGCATGTTCAACTCCGCCGAGGACTCCGCCGCCGCGTACGCCGACCTCGTCACCGTGGTCACCGAGCTGGTCGCCGAACGGCGTGCCCGCCCCCGCCGCGACCTCACCTCGTACTTCCTCGGCCACCCGGCCGGTCTCGACAACGACGAGACTGTGCGTCAGATCACTCTGGTCATGAGCGCGGGCCACGACCCGACGACCAACCTGATCGGTAACGCGCTGCTGCACATGCTCACCGACACGCGCTACGCCGGCTCGCTGCACGGCGGAGCGATGACGGCCCACGAGGCGATCAACGAAGTCCTGTGGCAGGACCCGCCGCTGGCCAATTTCGCCGCCCACTACCCCCGCCACGACACCGAGTTCCACGGCGTCCAGCTGCGCGCCGGGCAGCTGCTCCTGGTCTCCTTCGCCGGGGCCAACACCCAGTCCCCGCCCGCCCCTTCGGACCCCGGCGTGCGCTCCGGAGGCAGCGCCCATCTGTCCTGGTCGGCGGGGCCGCACCGGTGCCCCGCGAAGCAGCCGGCACTGCTCATCGCGATGACCGCGATCGAGCAGCTGACCAGCCAGCTGTGCGATGCGGAACTGGCTGTTACGGCGAGTGAACTGATGTGGCGACCAGGTCCGTTCCACCGCGCACTGGTACATCTCCCGGTCCGTTTCACCCCGCTCGACGTGACCGGCGACACGGCGCTCTCGGCCCCGTCGGAGGTGTCGATCAGCCGATGACCCGTGTCGGTGGTACGCCGAACGGGTGAGGGGCGCGAGAATTGCCCGATGAACAGCGAGCGCAGCCGGCGCAACGCCGACCGAAGCACAGACGGGGTGGTCCGGTGAGCAGGTACGACAGGTATGACGTCACGGACGAGCAGTGGGAGGGACTGGCCCAGGTCGTACCGCTGCGCAGCCGCAACGAATGGCCGTCACGGGTCGACCACCGCGCGGTCCCCGACGACCACGAGACCGTCGAACAGCGCCGCATGGTCGTGCTGCGGGTGCAGGTCTTCGCGGACGCGCGCGAGGTGGCCGAGTATCTGGTCGCACAGATCCCGGTCCTGCTCGATCTGACCAGTGCCGAGACCGATGTGGCCAAGCGGATCCTGGACTTCACCAGCGGTGTGGTCTTCGGGCTCGGCAGCGGAATGCACCGCGTCGACCGGAACGTGTTTCTTCTGTCGCCGGCCGGCATGGAGGTCGAAGGGGTCGCGGCCGCGGGCGTCCCCCGATCGTAGGAAGGTCGCGCGGGCGGAACGGTTCGCCGGTCGACGGCGTGCGTACGGTCCGCTCATGACTGCACGCTGCCCGGAAAACCCGTGGGCGACCCCAGAGGCATCAGCCGCCCGAGAAGCCCGAACCGAGGCTGTCCGAACCGAACCTCCCCGAAACAGTGCGGTCCGTTCCGCCGGCCCCGTCGTCACCGAACTGCGGCTCTCCGCCTTCGCCTCGCACCGTGGCACCGTCCTCCCGGTGGGCCCGCTCACGCTGCTCGCGGGGGCCGGTGGCAGTGGGAAGTCCAGCGCGCTGCGGGCGTACGAGGCGCTGGCCCGGCTGGGCGCGGGCGACCCGCTCGACGAGGTGTTCCCGGACCCGGATGCGTACGTACCCGAACGGGCCGGTCCCGACACCCAGGGGCGCCGCGGCTTCCGGATCGGCTGCACCGCGACCGGCCCGGCAGGACCGGTCCGGCTCGACCTGGCCGTGCAGGCCGAGCCCGCCCTTCGGATCGTCGGCGAATGGCTGACCGGCGGCGGCGAGACGCTGCTGACCACTGCGCTGCGTGACCCCAGGGGCTCGACGGTCCAGGCGGCCTGGCACACGGCCGGCACCGTCCCGGTGACCCGGGCGCCACTGCCGGACGACCTGCTCGGCACGGCGCTGCTGCCGCTGCGGGTCGCGGGCACGACCGAGGGACAGTTACGGGTCCTCGCCGCCGCCGAACAGATGGTCGTGGCCCTGCGCTCCGTCTTCGTCTGCGAACCGCAGCCGCAGCGGATGCGGGCGCCGGTGCCCGGCGGGGAAGGCCGGTTGCGCCGGGACTGCGACAACCTCGCGGCGGTACTGGAACGGACACACACCCAGTGCGGACAGCGGCATGCCCGGCTGGTGGCGGCGGCCGCTGCCGGATGCGCGGGGACGGTGAGGGGGCTGGGCGTCGAGCGGCTCCCGGACGGGTTGCTGCGCGCCGTGGTGGAGCGCGACGGCGGTCACCTCACCCCGGTCGGGCGGCTCGGCGACAGCGAGTTGAGGTATCTGGCGCTCGCCCTGGTCCTGCTCACCGGCCCGGGGGTGCTGGCCATGGACGCCGCGGCGGAGGTGCCGTCGGCCATGCAGACGCTCACCGTCCTGGTCGACGGGCTGGACCGGGACCTGGACGGACGGCAGGTGGCGGAACTGCTGGCCCTGGCCGCGTCGGTCGGCTCGACCGGGCACCTCAGGCTGGTGGGGACGGTCGCCGAGGCGGCCACCGCACGGGCCCGTGGGACGGCCGGTGCGACGGTGGTAGACCTGGGACCGTGAACGGACTCGATGTACAGACACTGCAGCGACGGCTCGCCGCGTTCGCGGCCGCCCGTGACTGGGAGCAGTACCACACCCCGAAGAACCTGGCGGCGGCGCTCAGCGTCGAGGCGTCCGAACTGGTCGAGATCTTCCAGTGGCTGACGCCGGAGCAGTCCGCGCAGGTGATGGAGGTGCCCGAGACGGCGCATCGGGTGGCGGACGAAGTCGCGGATGTGCTCGCGTATCTGCTGCAGTTCTGCGAGGTGCTGGGCATCGATGCGCTGGCGGCGCTGGCGGAGAAGATCGACAGGAACGAAGCGCGCTTCCCGGTTCCGAAGCCTCCAGAGCCTCAAGATCGTCACTCTTCGGAGTGATCGACTTCTCCACAGTCGATTTCGTGTCCACAGATTTCCGAAATCCCCTGGCCTTTCGGTACCGCTCCCTTCACTGTGGGTAATGGATGAGGTGAGCGGGTTTTCGTTCGGACGGGGGCGACGTATGGAAGCGGAGCGGCTCATAGAGGTAAGTCGGCGGGCTCTGGCGCAAAGCCGGGGCGCGCCGTCCATCATGGCGGAGGCCTGGCAGGTCCAGGCGCTGGCCCAGGCGATCGGCGAGCACCTGGCGGCCCACGGGCCGAAGGCGCTGCGGGGCGAGGCACGGGGGCTCGGCGAGATCGGGGGAAGCGGCGGCGGGGCGCCGGACCATCCGGTGGTGCGGACCGGCACGGCGCGGGCGGCGCAGCTTGCCGAGGTTGCCGATCCCCGGGCGGCACTGACCGGTCTCGGCGCGCTGCTGGGGGAGATGGGGATGGCTCTCGTCGCGGTGGCCTGCGACACCGGCGAGGAGAGCCTCTACTGGCAGTGCATCGAGGCGATCGATGCGGCCGACGAGGCGCTGGACCGGGTGCACAGCATGCTCCGGCTCCTCGCCGAGCAGGACCGGGAGCAGGACCGGCAGCGGGAGCGGGACGGTGCGTACGGTGCGGTGCGCGGACCGGCGGGCTCGGCGGCGGGCCCGTTGTGACGGCGCGAGAATGAGGCTGGAGCTGGACCTACTCCGCGTTCCCTCATGACAGGGCGTGCTGACCTTCGAACGCCACAACACCACGGGTGGACGCGACACATGCTGCGTCCACCCGTGAGCCGGACGGCCCTGGTCGTCGATGGCGCTCTGGCATGTGGCCGCGGGGACCCCCGGCACAGTGTGCGCGTCTGACGCCATTCCCGCCCGGTGGCCCTCGTGGCTGCCCATCCGAATGGGCGGATTGTCCGCTGCCGCGACCGAGTGGCGTGCCTTGCTATATAGTCCGCGCCTCGTAACCCCACGTCAGGCGGGGGGCCGGAGGAGGGGTACGTAGATGAAGAGGCGGGTCGGGCTTGTCGGGGTGGTTGCGCCCCTTTGTTTTGCGGCCGTTGGCTGCTCCGTCGTGGGCGGGGAGGATGGGCAGCCGGCCGCGGCGAAGTCGGCAGCGGCATCCGCATCCGCGGCTGCGGCTGCATCGGAGAAGGCGCCCGCCTCGCCCGAGACCCCCGGCGACTTTCTCGACCTCGCCGAAAAGGCCATGGCGGCGCAGCACGGATGGACCTTCGCCGTGCGCGGGCAGGAAGGGCTCACCCTGCAAGGGCAGCAGCCCAGCAATGCGTCCTATACGGCCACCGTGCGGCTCACCAGTGATCCCGAGGCGCTCCAGTCGCATGGGGTCATCATCAGCAGTAAAGGGCAGCGCAAGCCCGAAGAGGTCTTCGTCGTCGGCGGTACGGGGTACGTGAAGGAGGGCGACGCAGGCGCCTGGAAGCAGGGGGCCCTCACTGATCCGGTGATCGCGAACAAGGTCGAGGATCCCGTCGCTGTCATCCAGACGTTCCGGACCTACCTGAAGCAGGGGGGCGTCACCCTCACCGAGGCGGACAGTCACGGCAAGGTGCGGCTCCAGGTGCGGGTGGCCTCGCCGCGCAAGGTGCCCGAGGTGCAGGACCGTGCCTATGTGAAGTCCGCCGTACGGGAGATGGAGCCCGTCCTCGACCAGCTCCGAGGGGCCGGCGTGGCGGTGGACAAGTCTCAGGTCACCCTGTCCCGGCTGACCGAGACGCTGACGCTTGATGCCAGGACGGGGAAGGTGGAAGCCCACGCGTTCCGGTTCGCCTTCCTGATTCCGAACGGCGGGCAGAACATCACGTACACCCAGGACGTGAGCGAGGAGAACCGTGGAGTGTTCGGCGGCAGCATCGCCCTTCCCCCGGGGGTGAGTTGACGGGTCGGGGTGGCCGCGGACGGGCCGCCGGATTCCGGGGCGGGGGCAGCGCGAACAGCGGACCGCCCCCGCGGCCGAACCTCACCCGTCACAGGTCGACCGGCGCACTCATCTGCAGGTTGAGGCAAGGACCGCGTCGGTCGGCCGCGTCGGTCAACAGGCCCCCACGACTTCCCACTGTGGCTCGCTACGAGAGTTGCGGCATCACGTCGGACGCGATCAATTCCAAGTGGTCCAGGTCGTCAAGGTCCAGCATCTGCAGGTACATCCGCTGTGAGCCGACGGCCCGGAACGCCGAGATGCGCTCGACTACCTCTGCGGGAGACCCGGCAAGACCGTTTGCCTTCAGCTCGTCGACGTCGCGGCCGATGGCTTCCGCCCGGCGCTTCACCTCCGCGTCGGTCTTGCCGACACAGGCGACGAGGGCGTTGGAGTAGACGAGGTCGTCCGCCCTGCGCCCGCAGGATTCAGCCGCCGCACGCACGCGCTTGAACTGCTGCTCCGTGTCGGCAAGGGACGCAAACGGAATGTTGAACTCGTCGGCGTACTGAGCGGCAAGAGCGGGTGTCCTCCTGGCTCCGTGACCGCCGATCAGGACAGGCACCCTGGCCTGGGCCGGCTTGGGCAGCGCGGGGGAGTCCGAAAGCTGGTAGTACGTCCCGTCGAAGTCGAATCGCTCACCGACGGGGGTGTTCCACAGCCCGGTGACGACCGCGAGCTGCTCCTCCAGGCGCCCGAACTTCTCCTTGGGAAACGGGATGCCGTAGGCCGCGTGCTCTTCCGCGTACCAGCCGGAGCCGAGACCCAGCTCCACCCGTCCGCCGGACATCTGGTCGACCTGCGCAACCTGGATCGCGAGGACACCGGGGAGGCGGAAGGTGCCGGCGGTCATGAGTGTTCCGAGGCGGATCCGCGTCGTCTCGCGCGCGAGACCGGCAAGCGTGATCCAGGCGTCAGTAGGTCCTGGGAGGCCGTCCACGGCTCCCATGTGCAGATAGTGATCCGAGCGGAAGAAAGCTCCGTAGTCGAGTTCCTCGGCTGCCTTGGCGACGCGGAGCAGCGTCTCGTAGGTCGCCCCTTGCTGCGGTTCTGTGAAGACACGAAGATCCATGCATCCATCATGCCCGTGGTGTACTCACGGACTCGCCTCGAACCGCTGTCGCACGCGCATCACGGCGTGCGGAGGGCACGGTACTCAGGCGTACTCAGGCCGTTTCTCCGCGATCACCTCGCTGCCCGGAGAAGGACCGCTACCGTGGGTCATACACACACCTGTGCGCTCCTCGTCACCGACATGCAGAACGCCCTGGTGGCGATCGCGTCCGGCTGTCGTGGGATCCGGGCCTCCTGCGGTCCCCGGCCGACGAGGACCGTATCGCCGCGGCCCACGCACGCACCTGTGCAGGTGGTCGACCGGAGGGAAGTGAGCAGCTGTGCAACCCGCCCGCCCGCTGGCCGCCGCGCTCGCCGAAGGAATCGTCCTCCTCGACGGCGGTCTCTCCAACCAACTGGAGGCGCAGGGCTGCGACCTGTCCGACGAACTGTGGTCGGCCCGCTTGCTGGTCGACGAGCCACGGCAGATCGAGGCCGCGCACCGGGCGTATGTGCGGGCGGGGGCGCAGGTGCTCATCACCTCCGGCTACCAGGCGACGTACGAGGGTTTCGCGCGGCGGGGGATCGGCCGGGACCGGGCGACGGAGCTCTTCGCCTCCAGCGTGGAGCTGGCCCGGCGGGCCGGTGCCGCGGCGGACCGGGAGGTCTGGGTCGCGGGCTCCGTCGGTCCGTACGGGGCGATGCTCGCGGACGGCAGTGAGTACCGCGGGCGGTACGGGCTCTCGGTGCGGGAGCTGGAGCGCTTCCACCGGCCCCGGATCGAGGCGCTGGCCGCCGCCGGTCCCGATGTGCTGGCGCTGGAGACGGTGCCGGACACCGATGAGGCCGAGGCGCTGCTGCGGGTGGTCGACGACTACGGGCTGTCGGTCTGGCTCTCGTACAGCGTGGCGGGCGACCGGACCCGGGCGGGGCAGCCGCTGGAGACGGCGTTCGGGCTCGCCGCCGGGCATGACCGGGTGGTGGCCGTGGGGGTGAACTGCTGCGATCCGGCGGACGCGGACCGGGCGGTGGTGACGGCGGCCGAGATGACCGGGAAACCGGTCGTCGTCTACCCGAACAGCGGGGAGCAGTGGGACGCCGAGGGCCGGGGATGGACCGGTGGTGCCACGTTCGACCCTCGCCGGGTGCGGGGCTGGCAGGAGGCCGGTGCGCGGCTGGTCGGCGGCTGCTGCCGGGTCGGGCCCGGACCGATCGCGGAACTGGCCGGGCTGATCGCGGCGGGACGGACGGCGCGGGGGTCAGGGAGCGGGTCGGCGTGTGGCACGGACCGTGGGACGGGAGGGGCGACAGAACCGTAGGCACCACGAAAATGCCTGGTCGGGGGCGGTGATCCAGACCATACTCGGACGTGTGTTCCTGACCATCAGTACGACCGGCACCCCTGAGCGCCCCGCGACCGACCTCGGCTTCCTGCTGCACAAGCATCCCGAGAAGGCGCAGACGTTCTCCACCTCCCACGGCACCGCGCATGTCTTCTATCCCGAGGCATCCGCCGAGCGCTGCACGGCCGCCCTGCTGCTGCAGGTGGATCCCGTGGCGCTCGTGCGCCGGGGCAAGGGCAAGGGTCGCGGCGGCGCTCCCGACGCGGCGCTCGCGCAGTACGTCAACGACCGGCCGTACGCGGCGTCCTCGCTGCTCTCCGTCGCGATGAGCACCGTCTTCAAGTCCGCTCTGAACGGCGTGTGCCGGGCCCTGCCCGAGCGCGCGGCGGCGTCCCTGTCGCTCAGGATCGAGGTGCCCGCGCTCCCGGCGCACGGTGGCGCGGAGCTCGTGACGAAGCTTTTCGGTCCGCTCGGCTGGACGAGCGTGGACGCGGTGGCCGTACCGCTGGACGAGCAGTTCCCGGAGTGGGGCGACTCGCGGTACGTACGACTGGTGCTGGAGGGCGAGTTGCGGCTCGCGGACGCGCTGCGGCAGCTGTACATCCTGCTGCCGGTGCTCGACGACGCCAAGCACTACTGGGTCGCGCCCGACGAGGTGGACAAGCTGCTGCGGGCCGGTGACGGCTGGCTGGCCGACCACCCGGAGCACAAGCTGATCACCAGCCGCTATCTCTCCCGGCGCTGGGGGCTGACCCGGCAGGCGATGGAACGGCTCGAACTGGTACGGCTCGCCGAGCTGGACGACCTGGCGGTGGAGAGCGTCGACAACGCCGTGGACGAGACGACGGACACCGAGGAGAAGCCGGTGCCGCTCGCCGAGCAGCGGCGTGAAGCGATCCTGGAGGCGCTGCGGGCCGCCGGGGCGAGCCGGGTGCTTGACCTCGGCTGCGGACAGGGTCAGTTGGTGCAGGCACTGCTGAAGGACGTGCGCTTCACGGAGATCGTCGGCGTCGACGTCTCGATGCGCGCCCTGACCATCGCCTCGCGCCGGCTGAAGCTGGACCGGATGGGCGAGCGGCAGGCCGGCCGCGTCACGCTGCGGCAGGGCTCGCTCACGTACACCGACAAGCGGCTGGGCGGGTATGACGCGGCCGTGCTCAGCGAGGTCATCGAGCACCTCGACCTGCCGAGGCTGCCCGCGCTGGAGTACGCGGTGTTCGGCTCGGCCCGGCCGCAGACGGTGCTCGTGACGACGCCGAACGTGGAGTACAACGTCCGCTGGGAGAGCCTCCCCGCCGGGCACGTGCGCCACGGCGACCACCGCTTCGAATGGACCAGGGCCGAGTTCCGGGGCTGGGCGCAGGAAGTGGCGCAGCGGCACGGATACGGAGTCGGCTTCGTGCCGGTGGGACCCGACGACCCCGAGGTGGGGCCGCCCACACAGATGGCCGTGTTCACGAAGACCGCCGAGGACGACACGAAGAAGGACGACACGAAGAAGAAGGAGGCGAAGGCAGCATGACCGACAACGACACCGAAAAGAGCACCGACGCGCACCGCACGCTGCCGGTGACCGACCTCTCCCTCGTCGTGCTCATCGGGGCCAGCGGTTCCGGCAAGTCCACGTTCGCGCGCAAGCACTTCAAACCCACCGAGATCATCTCCTCGGACTTCTGCCGCGGCCTCGTCGCAGACGACGAGAACGACCAGAGCGCGAGCGGTGACGCCTTCGACATCCTGCACTACATCGCGGGCAAGCGGCTCGCCGCGGGACGGCTGACCGTCGTCGACGCCACCAACGTCCAGGCCGAGAGCCGCAGGCAGCTGGTGCAGCTGGCCCGGACCCACGACGTGCTGCCCATCGCGATCGTCCTCGACCTGCCCGAAGAGGTCTGCCAGGCGCGCAACGCCACCCGCCCCGACCGCGCCGGCATGCCCCGCCATGTCGTCCAGCGCCACCGCCGCGAGCTGCGCCGCTCGCTGCGCGGCCTGGAGCGCGAGGGGTTCCGCAAGGTGCACATCCTGCGCACCGAGGAAGAGGTCGACCACGCCGACGTGGTGCTGGAGCGCCGCTACAACGACCTGCGTCATCTCACCGGGCCGTTCGACATCGTCGGTGACATCCACGGCTGCAGCTCCGAGCTGGAGACCCTGCTCGGCAAGCTCGGTTACGTCGACGGCGCGCACCCCGAAGGGCGCACGGCGGTCTTCGTCGGCGACCTCGTCGACCGCGGCCCCGACAGCCCCGGCGTGCTGCGCCGCGTCATGTCCATGGTGGCGGCGGGCAACGCCCTGTGCGTGCCGGGGAACCACGAGAACAAGCTCGGCCGCTACCTCAAGGGCCGCAAGGTCCAGCACACCCATGGGCTCGCCGAGACCATCGAGCAGCTGGACCGCGAGGACGCCAGGGACCCGGCCTTCCGCGAGCAGGTACGGGAGTTCATCGACGGGCTCGTCAGTCACTACGTGCTGGACGAAGGGAAGCTGGTCGTCTGCCACGCCGGGCTGCCCGAGAAGTACCACGGGCGAACTTCCGGACGGGTCCGCTCGCACGCGCTGTACGGGGACACCACCGGCGAGACCGACGAGTTCGGCCTGCCGGTGCGCTACCCGTGGGCGGAGGACTACCGCGGCCGCGCCGCCGTGGTCTACGGCCACACCCCCGTGCCCAGCACCTCCTGGGTCAACAACACGCTCTGCCTGGACACGGGCGCGGTCTTCGGCGGGAAGATGACCGCGCTGCGCTGGCCGGAGCGCGAACTCGTCGACGTACCGGCCGAGAAGGTCTGGTACGAGCCCGCGAAACCGCTCGTCACCGAGGCGCCCGGGGGCCGCGAGGGGCGTCCGCTCGACCTGGCCGATGTGCAGGGCCGACGGATCGTGGAGACCCGGCACATGGGCCGCATCTCGGTGCGCGAGGAGAACGCCGCGGCGGCCCTGGAAGTGATGAGCCGGTTCGCCGTCGACCCGCGGCTGCTCGGCTACCTCCCGCCGACGATGGCGCCCACCGCGACCTCCCACGAGGAGGGCTTCCTGGAGCACCCCGCCGAGGCCTTCGCGCAGTACCGGGCCGACGGGGTCGCCCAGGTCGTGTGCGAGGAGAAGCACATGGGCTCGCGCGCGGTGGCCCTGGTCTGCCGTGACGCGGACGCGGCCCGCGAGCGGTTCGGGGTCGAGGGCCCGACCGGGGCGCTGCACACCCGCACCGGACGGCCGTTCCTCGACGACGCCGCCCTGACCGAGGTGATCCTCGGCAGGCTGCGCACGGCCGTCGCCGCCGCAGGACTGTGGGAGGAGTGGGACACCGACTGGGTGCTGCTCGACGCCGAGCTGATGCCCTGGTCCCTCAAGGCGGGCGGGCTGCTGCGCTCGCAGTACGCGGCGGTCGGCGCCGCGTCCGGTGCCGTACTTCCCGAGGTCGACGCGGCACTCGCGGCAGCGGCGGCCCGCGGTGTCGACGTCGCCGACCTGGCTGCGCGTCAGCAGGACCGGACGGCCGACGCGGCGGCGTTCACCGACGCCTACCGTCGCTACTGCTGGTCCACCGAGGGCCTGGACGGGGTGCGGATCGCCCCGTTCCAGATCCTCGCCGTGCAGGGCCGTTCGCTGGCCGCCGTACCGCACGACGAGCAGCTGGCCTGGCTCGACCGGCTGGTGGAGCACGACCCCACGGGGCTGCTCCAGGTCACCCGGCGGCTCGTCGTCGACACCGGCGACGAGGCATCGGTCCGCGTCGGCATCGACTGGTGGCTGGAGATGACCGGTGGCGGTGGCGAAGGCATGGTTGTCAAACCCCTTGCCGCGCTCGTGCGGGACGAGAAGGGCAGGCTGGTCCAGCCGGGCATCAAGGTGCGCGGCCGGGAGTACCTCCGGATCATCTACGGCCCGGAGTACACGCGTCCGGAAAATCTGGAGCGGCTGCGCTCCAGGTTCCTGGGCCACAAGCGGTCGCTGGCGCTCCGTGAGTACGCGCTCGGTCTCGAGGCCCTGGACCGGCTGGCCGAGGGCGAGCCGCTGTGGCGGGTCCACGAGGCGGTGTTCGCGGTGCTCGCCCTGGAGTCGGAGCCCGTCGACCCGAGGCTCTGACCGCAGCCGGAACGCGCCGGGATGCGATGCCGGACCCGGCATCGCATTCGGTGGCGAACCAGGTGGCGATTCGCCGGGTGAACGGCGCTCCGCGCGGTGAGGATGGAGGCATGGGATTCCATGTCGACTCCGAGGCCGGGCGGCTGCGCCGCGTCATCCTGCACCGCCCCGATCTGGAACTGAAGCGGCTCACCCCCAGCAACAAGGACGCGCTCCTCTTCGATGACGTGCTGTGGGTGCGCCGCGCCCGGCAGGAGCACGACGGCTTCGCGGACGTCCTGCGCGACCGCGGGGTGGAGGTGCACCTCTTCGGCGATCTGTTGCGTGAGTCCCTGGACATCCCGGTGGCCAAGCGGCTCGTCCTCGACCGGGTCTTCGACGAGAAGGAGTACGGCCCGCTCGCCACCGAACACCTGCGGGCCGCCTTCGAGGAGCTGCCCACCGCCGAGCTGGCCGAGGCGCTGGTCGGCGGGATGACGAAGCGGGAGTTCCTGGAACGGCACAGCGAGCCGACATCCGTCCGCTTCCATGTCATGGACCTGGACGACTTCCTGCTCGGTCCGCTGCCCAACCACCTCTTCACCCGGGACACCTCCGCCTGGATATACGACGGGGTGTCCATCAACGCGATGCGCTGGCCTGCCCGGCAGCGCGAGACCGTCCACTTCGAGGCGATCTACCGCCATCACCCCCTCTTCACCGGCTCCGAGGCGGGAGCCTTCCACCACTGGTCCGAAGGGCAGGACGACTATCCGTCCACCATCGAGGGCGGCGACGTCCTGGTCATCGGGCAGGGCGCCGTCCTGATCGGGATGAGCGAGCGCACCACCCCGCAGGCGGTGGAGATGCTGGCCCGCGGACTGTTCGACGCAGGTTCCGCCCGGACGATCGTGGCGCTCGACATGCCCAAGAGGCGGGCGTTCATGCACCTCGACACGGTGATGACGATGGTCGACGGCGATACGTTCACCCAGTACGCGGGGCTGGGCATGCTCCGCTCGTACACCATCGAGCCCGGCAGCGGACCGCGGGAGCTCAAGGTCACCGACCATCCGCCCGAGCACATGCACCGGGCCATCGCGGCGGCGCTGGGGCTGGACTCGATCCGGGTCCTCACGGCCACCCAGGACGTGCACGCGGCCGAGCGCGAGCAGTGGGACGACGGCTGCAATGTGCTGGCCGTCGAGCCGGGCGTCGTTGTCGCGTACGAGCGCAACGCCACCACCAACACGTATCTGCGCAAGCAGGGCATCGAGGTCATAGAGATCCGCGGCAGCGAACTCGGCCGGGGCAGGGGCGGTCCCCGCTGCATGAGCTGCCCGGTGGTCCGCGATGCGGTCTAGTGCTGCGACCGAATGGGCGAACACAGGAGCGCGCGGGAGTACGGAGGGTGGCGGACCTGTATAGCAATGCGCTCTCTCGTATAGACTTCCAGGGAACTGTACGCGCGACCCTCGCCCGACCCAGGAGCAGCCACCATGGCCATAGACCTCGCAGGCCGCCACTTCCTCAAGGAGCTGGACTTCACGGCCGAGGAGTTCCGCGGCCTGATCGACCTGGCCGCCGAGCTCAAGGCAGCCAAGAAGTCGGGCACGGAGGTGCAGCGGCTGCGCGGCAAGAACATCGCGCTGATCTTCGAGAAGACCTCGACCCGCACGCGCTGCGCCTTCGAGGTCGCCGCCGCCGACCAGGGTGCCTCGACCACGTACCTCGACCCCTCGGGCTCGCAGATGGGCCACAAGGAGTCGGTGAAGGACACCGCCCGCGTGCTGGGCCGGATGTTCGACGGCATCGAGTACCGCGGTGACAGTCAGGCGGCCGTCGAGGAGCTCGCGGCGTACGGCGGGGTCCCCGTCTTCAACGGGCTCACCGACGACTGGCACCCGACCCAGATGCTCGCCGATGTCCTCACGATGACCGAGCACAGCGACAAGCCGCTGGAGCGGATCGTCTTCGCCTACCTCGGCGACGCCCGCTTCAACATGGGCAACTCGTACCTGGTCACCGGCGCTCTGCTGGGCATGGACGTCCGGATCGTCGCCCCGAAGCCCTACTGGCCGGCCGAGGGGATCGTCGCGCAGGCCCGCAAGCTCGCCGAGGCCAGCGGTGCGACCGTCACCCTCACCGAGGATGTCGCCGAGGGCGTCCGCGGCGCCGACTTCGTCGCCACCGACGTGTGGGTCTCCATGGGCGAGCCCAAGGAGGTCTGGGCCGAGCGCATCACGGCGCTCGCGCCGTACGCCGTCACCATGGACGTCCTGAACGCCACCGGGAACGCCGATGTGAAGTTCCTGCACTGCCTCCCGGCCTACCACGACCTCGGTACCAAGGTCGCCCGCGAGATCCATGCCGCCCACGGGCTGACCGAGCTGGAAGTCACCGACGAGGTCTTCGAGTCCGCGCACTCGATCGTCTTCGACGAGGCCGAGAACCGGATGCACACGATCAAGGCCGTCCTGGTGGCGACCCTGGCCGTCGGCTGACGGGTCGCCGCCCGAGTTCTGTATGAACATGCGCCCGATTGGGTGAACATGCAGGCAATTGGTTACGATGGTTCCACTTGGTGGGGTTCGAGCTCGCGGGCTCGAACCCCATCGTCGTGTCTGACGCGTTCCCCCCACGGAGCCGACCGGAGCCCCCACCAGCTCCGCGCGCACGACCCCCCCACATGCTCCACCAGAGAAGAGATCATCCCCGTGAGTCCGCTCCGCCCGCAGAGCCTGTCGCCCCGGCCGGAACTGCGCATCAAGAGCCCCACCCAGCTGGTCGCCGAATCCGGCGCCGACCTGGAGGGGCACGGCCTCAAGCGCACCATGGGGCTCTTCCAGCTCGTGTGCTTCGGCATCGGCGCCATCGTCGGAACCGGCATCTTCGTCGGCCTCTCCGACAGCGTCGCCGAGGCCGGTCCCGCCGTCGTCGTCTCCTTCGTCCTCGCCGCGATCACCTGCATCTTCACCGCGTTCTCCTTCGCCGAGCTGGGCGGCGCGATCCCGGTCTCCGGCAGCTCCTACTCCTTCGCCTACGCCACCCTCGGCGAGCGCACCGCGTTCCTCGTCGGCTGGTGCCTGCTGCTGGAGTACGGCGTCTCGGTCTCCGCGGTCGCGGTCGGCTGGAGCCAGTACGTCAACGAGCTGCTGGACAGCATCGTCGGCTGGCACCTGCCCGCCGCCCTGTCCGCCGGGCCCGGCGACGGCGGTGTGATCAACCTCCCCGCCGTCGTGGTGATCATGATGGCCGCCACCCTGTTGGTGCGCGGCGTCCGGGAGAGCGCGGGCGCCACGGCCGCGATGGCCGTCCTCAAGATCGGCATTCTGATCGCCTTCTGTGCCATCGCGTTCACCGCGTTCGAGGCAGGACACCTCTCGCCGTTCGCCACCCACGGCGTGGCCGGGATCACCTCCGGCGCCTCGCTGGCGTTCTTCTCGTACATCGGCTTCGACGCCATCACCACGGCCGGCGAAGAGGTCAGGAACCCCCGCCGGAACATCCCGATCGCGATCATGATCTGCATCGGTGTCGCCACCCTGCTCTACTGCGCGGTCGCCCTCACCGCCATCGGGGCACTCGGCGCGGACGCCGTCTCCGACAAGCCGGCCGCGCTCTCGCTGATCGTCGACCAGGTCACCGACTCGACCGTCGGCGGCGGCATCATCGCCTTCGGTGCGGTCGTCGCCATCGCGTCCGTCGTGCTCGCGGTGATGTACGGGCAGACCCGCATCCTGATGTCGATGTCCCGCGACGGCCTGGTCCCGCGGGTCTTCGAACGCGTCTCGCCGCGGACCGCGACGCCCGTCGCCAACACCTGGATCGTCGCCGCCGTCTTTGCCGTTCCGGCGGCCTTCGCCTCTCTCGACGCGGTGGTGAACCTGACCACCATCGGCACGCTCGCCACCATGGTGGCGGTCAATGTCGCGGTGATCGCGCTGCGCCGCAGCCACCCCGCGCTGAAGCGTTCCTTCCGGGTGCCGCTCTATCCGGCCAGCCCGATCCTGGGCGTCGGCTTCTGCCTCTACCTGATGTACGGGACGGGCTGGGCGACCTGGGTGCAGTTCGCGGTCTTCCTGCTGGTCGGCGCGGCGGTGTACGCCTGCTACGGGCGACGCCGGTCCCGGCTGGCCGGTACGGACCGGCTCTGAGAGCGCCCGCCGGTCACGGCACTAGTGCTGGGGCTGATGCGACGGCAGGGTGAACCAGACCGCCTTCCCGTGTTCCGTCGTGCGATGGCCGCAGGACGAACTGAGGGTGCGGATGAGCAGCAGGCCCCGGCCGTGCTCCTGCCAGGGGTCCGGTTCGCTGCCCGGACCGGGCCGGGAGAGATCGCCCGGCGGAGCCGGGTCGCGGTCGTGGACCTCCACCTGCCAGCCGGTCTCCAGAATCTCCACCACCAGCTCGATCGGATCGTCGGCGGTGTGCTCCACGGCGTTGGCGACCAGTTCGGAGGTGAGGAGCTCCGCGGTGTCGAGGGAGTCGGCCGAGGCGCCGATGTCCGTCAGCGCCGTACGGATCAGGGCGCGGGCGATCGGCACTGCCGCCGTCGAGTGCGGCAGCGCGATACGCCAGGAGGCGGGGATCGGTCCATTGGGGGGCACAGCAGGATTCCGTTCCGGAGGGCACGACTTTCTGGAGCTCAAGACTTCTCGGTTTCAACCATACGAAGTGCAACGACGCAGACAAGGGGCGGGCGACCGGTACGAATGGGACCTTCGCCACTTCGCCCTCGCCGTCGCCTTATTGCGTACTCGTGACGGGAGTCACGGATGAGTGATAAATTCGAGAGCAGGTAGCAGCCCGACGGCTGAAGGGGACCACCCTCCATGAGCCCGTTTCCCAGCTCCGCGCCGCGCACGGAGCACTGGCGCCATCTGCGGCTGACGACGGACGACGGCGTCGCCACCGTCACCCTGGCCCGCCCCGAGAAACTCAATGCGCTCACCTTCGGCGCCTATGCCGATCTGCGCGATCTCCTTGCCGAGCTGTCCCGAGAACGCTCCGTGCGCGCCCTCGTGCTGGCCGGCGAGGGGCGCGGCTTCTGCTCCGGCGGCGATGTCGACGAGATCATCGGCGCCACCCTGGCGATGGACACCGCGCAGCTGCTCGACTTCAACCGCATGACCGGACAGGTCGTACGGGCGCTGCGTGAGTGCCCCTTCCCCGTCATCGCAGCCGTCCACGGGGTGGCCGCGGGCGCCGGTGCCGTCCTCGCGCTGGCCGCCGACTTCCGTGTCGCCGACCCGTCCGCACGGTTCGCCTTCCTCTTCACCCGGGTCGGACTCTCCGGCGGCGACATGGGAGCTGCGTATCTGCTGCCGCGCGTCGTCGGTCTCGGCCATGCCACCCGGCTGCTGATGCTCGGCGAGCAGGTCCGCGCACCCGAGGCGGAACGGATCGGGCTGATCAGTGAGCTGACCGAGGAGGGGCAGGCCGACGCACGCGCCGCGGCGCTCGCACACCGCCTCGCCGAAGGACCCGCCCTCGCCCTCGCCCAGACCAAGGCGCTGCTCACCGCCGAACTCGACATGCCGCTCGCCGCCGCCGTCGAGATGGACGCCGCCACCCAGGCGCTGCTGATGCACGGCGACGACTACGCCGAGTTCCACGCCGCGTTCACGGAGAAGCGGCCGCCGAAATGGCAGGGCAGGTAACGCGATGCGGCACGGCACGAGGCGGATCGCGGTCATCGGCGGCGGTCCCGGCGGACTCTACGCCGCGGCGCTCCTCAAGCGCCTGGACCCGGAGCGCTCCATCACCGTCTGGGAGCGCAACGCCCCGGACGACACGTTCGGCTTCGGCGTCGTCCTCTCCGACGAGACGCTCGGTGGCATCGAGCACGCCGACCCCGTGGTGTACCGGGCGCTCCAGGCCGAGTTCGTGCGCTGGGACGACATCGACATCGTCCACCGCGGCCGGACCCAGACATCCGGCGGCCACGGCTTCGCGGCGCTGGGCCGCCGACGGCTCCTGGAGATCCTTCATGAGCGCTGCCAGTCGCTGGGGGTACGGCTCCGCTTTCGCGAAGAGGCCCCGCCCGCCGCCGAACTCGCCGCGACGCACGATCTGGTGATTGCCGCCGACGGGGTGCACAGCGCCACCCGCGAGGCGTACGCCGACACCTTCCGGCCCACCCTCACCGCCCACCGCAACCGCTACATCTGGCTCGCCGCCGACTTCGCCCTCGACGCCTTCCGCTTCGAGATCGCCGAGACCGAACACGGCGTGATGCAGCTGCATGCCTACCCCTTCTCGGCCGGTGCCTCCACCGTCATCGTCGAAATGCGCGAGGAGGTCTGGCGCGCGGCCGGGCTCGACACGATGGACGCCGCAGCCTCGACGGAACGCTGCGCCAAGATCTTCGCCGATGTCCTCGGCGGCCGCCCGCTGCGTTCCAACAACTCCTCCTGGCTCACCTTCCGTACCGTCGTCAACGCCCGCTGGTCGCACGCCAACACCGTCCTCATCGGCGACGCCGCCCACACCGCCCACTTCTCCATCGGCTCCGGCACGAAACTCGCCGTCGAGGACGCCCTCGCGCTGGCCGCATGCATCGAGGAAGAGCCCGACCTGCCCGCCGCCCTCCTCGCGTACGAGGCCGAGCGCCGCCCCGTCGTCGAATCGACCCAGCGCGCCGCCGCGGCCAGCCTGCGCTGGTTCGAGGAGCTCGGTACGTACGTCGACCAGGCGCCCCGCCAGTTCGCCTTCAACCTCCTCACCCGCAGCCGCCGCGTCACCCACGACAACCTGCGGCTGCGCGACGCCGGATTCACCGCGGCCGTCGAGGAGGAGTTCGGCTGCGCCCCGGACACCCCGCCGATGTTCACCCCCTTGCGGCTGCGCGGACTCGAACTCCGCAACCGTGTCATCGTCTCGCCGATGGACATGTACTCGGCGGTCGACGGCGTTCCCGGCGACTTCCACCTCGTCCACCTGGGCGCCCGCGCGCTCGGCGGCGCCGGGCTCGTCATGACCGAGATGGTGTGCGTCAGCGCCGAGGGCCGCATCACCCCCGGCTGCGCCGGCCTCTACACCCCCGCACAGGCGGCCGCCTGGACCCGGATCACCGACTTCGTCCACACCTCGGCGCCCGGCACGGCGATCGGCATCCAGCTCGGCCACTCCGGCCGCAAGGGCTCCACCAAGCTGATGTGGGACGGCATCGACCAGCCGCTCGACGCGGGCAACTGGCCTCTGTCCGCCGCCTCCTCGATCCCGTACGCGGAAGGAGTCAACCAGGTCCCGCACGCCCTGGACCGGGCCGGACTCGAGGTCATCCGCGCCCAGTTCGCCGCAGCCGCCCGGCACGCCGTCACCTGCGACTTCGACCTCCTCGAACTCCACTGCGCGCACGGCTACCTGCTCTCCGGCTTCCTCTCGCCGCTCACCAACCGACGCACCGACACCTACGGCGGACCGCTGTCGAACCGACTGCGCTTCCCCCTCGAAGTCTTCGACGCGGTCCGCGCCGAGTGGCCCGACGACCGGCCCATGACCGTCCGGATCTCCGCCACCGACTGGGCAGACGGCGGCACGACGGCCGAGGACGCCGTCGAGATCGCCCGCGCGTTCGTCGCGCACGGCGCCGACGCCATCGACGTCTCCACCGGCCAGGTCGTCCCGGACGAACGCCCCGAGTACGGCCGCTCGTACCAGACCCCGTACGCCGACCGGATCCGCAACACCCTGGTCGTGCCCGTCATCGCGGTCGGCGCGATCTCCTCCTGGGACGACGTCAACTCCCTGCTGCTGGCAGGCCGCGCCGACCTCTGCGCCCTGGCCCGCCCGCACCTCTACGACCCGCACTGGACCCTGCACGCGGCGGCCGAACAGGGTTACGCAGGACCGGGCGCCCCCTGGCCGCTCCCGTACCGCGCGGGCAGCCGCACACCCCCGACCGGCCGCACGGACGCACCGAAGCCGCGGCTCACCCTGGGATGAGCGTGAGGCACTCGTGGCACCGGCACGGATCCGGATGCGGGGAGCCGCGCCAGTGCTCGGTTCTCTCGGCGAGTGCCACGTCCGCCAGCACGGTGGCCATCGCCTCCGACACCTCTCGGGTCTCGCCCCCGTACCACCCGCTCGGGGCCTCGTCGTACCGGCGGAGAACCGCGGGGCTGCGGACCAGGGCCGGCCGGAAGGAGTGCAGATTGCGGGTGGCCATATCGATCGTGATGCAGGCGCCGGTATGCCGACCCCGACCGATGACCGTCACTCCCTCGTACGCCATGCCGCCGTAGCCACCGATCACGTACACCTTCGAACCGCCCCGGAACGACTTGGTGCCGGGCCGTAGTTCCTGACCGCCCTCCCCGTACCGCCGGAAGCGCACCACATTCGCGGCGATCAGCCAGAGCGGCTCCCGGACCTCACCGGACTCTGTCATCTCTCCTCCGTGCCGGTGCCCTGTGCACTGATCAGCAGCCGGTCCGAGACGGGCCGGAACCCGATCCGCTGATACACGCCGTTGCTGGTCGGATTGGCGAGGTCCGTGAACAGCACCACCTCGTCCGAGCCCGCCTCCCGCGCCGCCCGGCTGACCTCGGCCGTCACCGCCGCCGCATACCCGCGGCCCCGGTGCTCCGGCGGTGTGTACACGGGCGCCACCCGTACCGAAGCCGCGACCTGCAAGGAGACACCGGCCATCGACACCGGGACCCCGCCGGTCTCCCAGAGCGTCAGCCTGCCGGCCGCCGTCCGCTCGTCCACCATTCGCTCGGCGCGCGCGTTCGGCTGGCCGACGTCTGCGGCGAACGCACGATGCCAGGCAACCAGGAGAGGCCGGTCGGCGGTCGTCGCGGACCTGGGGCCGCCCGGCGGCGCGGGTGAGGGTGGGATCAACTCGCCCAGTCGGTAAAGTCGTTGCTCCTTGTCGACCCGGTGGCCGGGCCACTCGGCGGCCAGCGCGTCGGCCGTGGCCCGGTCCGCGTTGACAGTGGTCAGCGGGAACGCGGTGGTCAGCGGACCGACAGCCTCCGGGGCAACGACGCCGAGCAGGGGTGGGTGCGGCGGGGTCTGCACCAGGGTCCCCGCCACCTCACCGTCCGGCCCGCGCCACCAGCCCAGCACCGGGGCGCCGTCGCCGTACGCCTGAGCGCCGCTGCTGCGCAGCGTCGCGGCGATGGTCAGCACCAGGGTGTTCTCGGCGGGCCGACCGGCCAGCCACGCACCGGCCGCGTTCAGGAACACATCGGCATCGTCAGTGAAGGTCCAGGTCATGGTCCATGATGGCCAGTCGGGTCCTTGCCGTGCACGCGTTTTACGAGCCGCCCGGCCCGCCCCGTACGAACTCCGCCCCCGCGTCCCGCAGCCGGGCGTGCAGCAGTCCGAACACCTCCGCCGACCGGCCCCCGGGCCACTCCTTCGGCAACAGTTCCTCCGGCAGACCCGGATCGGCGTACGGCAGCTGCCGCCACGAGTCCAGGGCCGCCAGATAGTCGCGGTAGGCGGTCTCGGGATCGGGGGCGCCGGTGCGTGACTCCCAGGCCCGCAGCACCGGTTCGTGCTGCTCCAGGAAGCCCACGTGGAGCCGGGCGATCGCGTCGAGGTCCCACCAGCGCGCCACGGACTCGCGCGTCGCGGCGAAGCCGAGGTGTTCCCCGCGGAACAGGTCCACATACGGGGCGAGTTCCAGCCGCTCCAGCGTGTGCCGAGTCTCGTCGTACAGCGCGGCGGGTGCGATCCACACCCCGGGCGCCGCCGTGCCGAAGCCGAGCCGGGCCAGCCGCGAGCGCAGCAGGTGCCGCTTGTGCCGTTCCGCTTCCGGTACGGAGAAGACGGCGAGCACCCAGCCGTCCTGGAGCGGCGGCGACGGGTGCGCATAGATCCGCCGGTCGCCGTCGTCCAGCAGCTGGCGGGCGTCGGACGACAGCGCGTACCCGGCCGCACCGCTCACGGTACGCGCGGGGACGAGCAGCCCGCGCCGCTTCAGCCGGGAGACGGAGGAGCGTACGGACGGGGGGTCGACACCGAGGACGGACAGCAGCCGGATCAGTTCGGCCACCGGCAGCGGTGCATTGCCGGGGGCGCGACCGTACGCGCCGTAGAGGGTGACGATCAGGGATCTGGGAGTGTGCTGCTCGGCCACGTGATCACTCTAGGTCCCGTCCGCCGGTCCGGTCTCCGTCGCTCCGCAGCCGGAACCGCTGCAGTTTGCCGGTGGCGGTCCGGGGGAGCGCCGGCACGAATTCGATGACCCGCGGGCATTTGTGGGGGGCGAGTTCGTTCTTCATGTGTGTGCGCAGCTCGTCGGCCGACGCTTCGCCGCCCTCGCGCAGCACCACGTACGCCACCACGATCTGCCCGCGCAGCTCGTCCGGATGCCCGACCACCGCCACCTCGGCGACCTCGGGATGGCGCAGCAGGGCGTCCTCGACCTCGGGACCCGCGATGTTGTACCCGGAGGAGATGATCATGTCGTCGGCTCGCGCGACGTAGTGGAAGTAGCCGTCGCTGTCACGCGTGTACGTGTCGCCGGTGAGGTTCCAGCCGTGCTGTACGTACTCCGACTGGCGGATGTCGGCGAGATAGCGGCAGCCGACCGGGCCGCGGACGGCGAGCAGCCCCGGCTCCCCGTCGGGCACCGCGCGGCCGTCCCGGTCCAGCACGCGCGCCTCCCAGCCGGGCACGGGAACCCCGGTGGTGCCGGGGCGGATCACGTCGTCGGCGGCGGAGATGAAGATGTGCAGCAGTTCGGTGGCGCCTATGCCGTTGATGATGCGCAGGCCGGTCCGCTCGTACCAGGACTGCCAGG
This sequence comes from Streptomyces sp. NBC_01669, assembly GCF_026339735.1. Taxonomy (GTDB): domain Bacteria; phylum Actinomycetota; class Actinomycetes; order Streptomycetales; family Streptomycetaceae; genus Streptomyces; species Streptomyces yanii. The sequence goes on along the minus strand of NZ_JAPEQG010000001.1, from coordinate 2,388,585 downwards.
TCGCCACGGGCAGGTTCTCGCCCGCCGACACGCAGCGCCGCAGCGCGGCGAGATCGTGCTTGTCGAGGTGGTTGAGCATCACGCGGTAGGCGGTCGGTGCGGTGAACAGGACCGAGACGCGGTGGGCGGCCAGCGCGGGCAGCAGCTGCCTCGGACCGGCCTGTTCCAGCAGCAGAGCCGACCCCCCGGCCCGCAGCGGGAAGACCACCAGACCGCCGAGTCCGAAGGTGAAGCCGAGCGGCGGACTGCCCGCGAACACGTCGTCGGGACAGGGCTGCAGGACGTGGCGGGAGAAGGTGTCGGCGATGGCCAGCACGTCGCGGTGGAAGTGCATGCAGCCCTTGGGACGTCCGGTGGTGCCCGAGGTGAACGCGATCAGCGCGACATCGTCCGCGGCCGTGTCCACAGCGCGGTAGGGTCCCGGCCGCCCCTCGGCCAGGTGCAGCAGATCGTCGGGGCCGTCACCTCCGTACACCGTGATCCGCAGCCCCGGTACCCCCGCCTTCACCAGGTCGTCGACCGACCGGACGTCGCACAGCGCATGACCGACCTGGGCCATCGAACAGATCGTGGCGAGCTCCTGGGCCCGCTGCTGGGCCAGTACGGTCACCGCGATCGCGCCCGCCTTCAGCACGGCCAGCCAGCAGGCGGCGAGGTGGGGCGTGGTGGGGCCGCGGAGCAGAACCCGGTTGCCGGGAACGACTCCCAGATCGGCGGTCAGGACATGGGCGATCCGGTCGACCCGGTCCTGGAGCTCCCCGTAGCTCCAGACTGATCCCTGGGGCGTATGGAAGGCGGGGCGGTCGGGACCGAAGCGGGCGACCGTGCCGTCGAGGAGCTCGGCGGCACAGTTCAGCCGGTCCGGGTAGTTCAGCTCGGGGAGGTCGAAGACCAGTTCCGGCCACTGGTCCGGTGGTGGCAGATGTTCCCGGGCAAAGGTGTCGAGGTGCGCTGAGGTCTTCGGGTCCATAACGGATCGCCCCCTTGTCGCCCTTGGAGCGTATCGTTTGAATGACGGTAGTCAATAGTTCGCGATAGGGGACAGGGGAGGCGCCGGTATGACGGCATTCTCACTCGATCCGGCACAGACCGCCTGGTGCGAAGAGCTGCGCGCCCTGGCCGAACAGGAGCTGCGCCCCCTCGCCGAGAAGGGCGAACCGGGGCACGTCAACCGCCCGCTGATCGCCGCTCTCGGCGAACTCGGCCTGCTCGACCGCCTTTTCTCCTCCGGCGCCCTCGACCTCTGCCTGCTGCGGGAGTCCCTCGCCCGCGGCTGCACGGAGGCCGAGACCGCGCTGGCCCTCCAGGGACTCGGCACGTACCCGTTGGTCCAGGCGGGTACCCCGGCCCACCGGGCGCGCTGGCTTCCCGAGGTGCGGGCCGGGCGTGCCGTCGCCGCCTTCGCACTGAGTGAGCCCGGCGCCGGCTCCGACGCCGCTGCGCTCGCCCTGGCGGCCGAGCGAGCCCCGGACGGCTGGCGGCTGACCGGTGAGAAGCGCTGGATCTCCAACGCCCCCGAGGCCGACTTCTACACCGTCTTCGCCCGTACGACACCAGGCGCCGGAGCCCGCGGCGTGACCGCGTTCCTGGTCCCTGCCGACCGCCCGGGACTGACCGGCACCGCCCTCGACATGCTCTCCCCGCACCCGATCGGCGCCCTCGCTCTCGACGGGGTTCCGGTCACGCCCGACGATGTGCTCGGCGAACCGGACCGCGGCTTCGGGGTCGCCATGAACACCCTCAATCTGTTCCGTCCCAGCGTCGGCGCGTTCGCCGTCGGCATGGCCCGCGCCGCCCTCGACGCGACCCTCGCCCACACCGCGCAACGCACCGCGTTCGGTGGTCCGCTGAAGGAGCTGCAGGCCGTCTCCCACCAGGTCGCCGAGATGGCCACCCGCACGGAGGCCGCCCGGCTTCTCGTCTACGCGGCCGCGGCGGCGTACGACGCGGGGGAGCCCGGCGTACCGGGCCGGGCGGCGATGGCGAAGCTGTACGCCACCGAGGCGGCGCAGTACGTCGTCGACGCGGCGGTCCAGCTGCACGGCGCCCGCGCACTGCGCCGCGGCCATCTGCTCGAACACCTCTACCGGGAGGTGCGTGCCCCGCGGATCTACGAGGGCGCCAGCGAGGTCCAGCGCACGATCATCGCCAAGGAGCTGTACGCGGCGGCGACGGAGACAGCGACGGGGCCCGCGCATCGGACGCCGGATTCGCACCGGACGCCGACCGTGAATCAGGAGCCGCCCGTATGAGCCCGATCCACCGGATCAACCCCGCCGAACTGTCCCCGCCCACGGGCTTCTCGCACGCCGTCACGGCCACCGGCAGCCGCCTGGTCCTCCTGGCCGGGCAGACCGCCCTCGACCGGGACGGCAAGGTCATCGGCGCCACGCTGCCCGAGCAGTTCGCGACGGCCCTGACCAATCTGCTCACCGCGCTGCGTGCGGCCGGGGGCTCCCCGGCCGACCTGGCGCGGGTGACCGTCTACGCCACGGATGTCGCCGACTACCGCGCCCACGCCCCCGAACTCGGCCGGATCTGGAAACGGCTGGCCGGCCGCGACTACCCGGCGATGGCAGTCATCGGGGCGGCGAGGCTCTGGGACGAACAGGCACTCGTCGAGCTCGACGGCATCGCCGTACTGCCGTGAACACACCGTGCGGGCGTGACGTGGCGCCACGCCCGCACGGCAGGCGCATCAGTACGGCTGCACCAGCACATGCGCCGCACCCGGGATGCCGACCTTCAGCAGCTCGTCCTCCTCGGGCGTCGTCGCGGCGCCCATCTCCTGCTTGAGCACGGCACGCGACATGGACTGCACCCACATGGCCCGGGGCCGGCGGCGCCCCTCCCAGGCGGCGAGGGCGGCGGGCACATCGGCCTCGCCGTCCAGGGACTCGGCGAGCACGGCCGCGTCCTCGACAGCCATCGCCGCACCCTGCGCGATGTGCGGGGTGCTGGCGTGCGCGGCGTCACCGGCCAGGGCCACCCGGCCGACGTGCCACGGCTCCTCGACCGTCACCTGGGAGATCCGCGAATACACCACGGCAGCCGGGTCGGTGACCGTGGCGAGCGCCTCGGCGACCGGCCCGGAGAACGCGGAGAGCCGCTCCGCGAGCTGCTCATGCGCCCGCTCCGGGTCCGGCCGGAAGTCCTCCGCCTCGGCGAACACCGCCCCCAGGTACATCAGTTCGTCCGTGATCGGGGTGAGCAGCGCCTTGGCGTCCTTGCCCGCGGCGCCCATCACCACACCCTGCACCTGCGGCTGACGGGGCACCGTCACACGCCAGTTGGCGAATCCGGTGTACTCGGGGGTGTAGCGGTCGCCGTACAGCCGCGTCCGCAGCGGCGAGCCGATCCCGTCGAAGCCGACCACCAGGTCCCAGCGGCCGGTGGAGCCGTCGGAGAGCGTGACGTCCACACCGGAGCCGTCGTCGGCCAGCTCCGTGATCGTCGTACCGAAGCGGATCGTCGCCCCGGCCGCCGTGGCGGCGGCGCCGAGCACCTGGGCCAGTGCGGGACGCGGGATGCCGTTGTTGGACGGGGTGTCGCCCATCCGGGGCTGCGGTATCCGGGCGACCGTCCCCCCGGCCGGGTCGGAGATGGTCAGGATCTCCCACTCGAACCCCGCCTTCAGGCAGTCGTCGAGCACCCCGATCTCCCGCATGACGTGCAGGGCGTTGGACGGCTGGATGATGCCGACACCGAGGGCCTCCAGCTCGTCGCGGAGCTCGGCCACCTCGACGGTGTGACCGCGCCGGGCGAGGGCGGTGGCGAGGGTGAGTCCGCCGATGCCGCCGCCGTGAATCAGGACGTGCAGGGGTGATGCCATTGGGTACTGCTCTGGTCCAGCCTGAACTGGGCCAATGTACTGATGGGCGTGCTCGTCGCGGTGGCCGTCTGCCTGGCCTTCCCGCTGCCCCGCGTCGACCTGGGACTCCGGCTGCACCCCTGGGGCATCGTGTTGCTCGTCGGCTATCTGCTCTACGACATGTACACCTCGGGCGTGAAGGTCACCCGGCAGATCTTCGTCGACCATCCGCACCGGGCCGCTGTCATCGCCGTACCGCTGCGCTGCCGCTCCGACCTGATGCTCGCGGCGACCGCCGTCGCCGTGTCGAACGTGCCCGGTGGATCGGTCGTCGAGGTGCGCCGCGCCACGGCCACTGTCTTCCTGCACGTCCTCGACGCCGACCGGCCCGCCGCGCTCGATGCGGCCCGGCGCTCGGTCTGGCGGCTGGAGGAGCTGACCGTACGGGCATTCGGCACCCGCGACGAGATCGCCCGCGCCGCCGAGCCACCCCCGCCGACGCCACAGCCCCCTGCCGCATGAACGACCTCATGAGCGTCCCCGAGACCGTCGACCGGGCGCTCCTCACCGCCGCCGTCGTGCTGATCGTCATCGCCGGAGTGGGGCTCCTCACCCGTGTCTGGCGCGGCCCCTCGATGCTGGACCGCGCGATCTCGCTGGATGTCTGCGCCGCCCTCATCATCGCGGGGCTCGGCGCCAAGTCCGCCTTCGCCCGCGACCCCTTCTACTTCCCGATCATGCTGGTGCTCGCCTTCCTCGGGTTCACCGGATCGGTGGGCATCGCCCGTTTCATCGCCGTACGCGACCGGCCGAAGAAAACGCGACAGCAGAATGAAGGAGGCAAGTGAACGTCTGGCTCCAGATCGTCGACACGACCGGCGCGGTCCTGATCCTCATCGGCGCCGCCGTCTGTCTGCTCGGAGTGATCGGCATGCTGCGGCTGCCGGACGTCCTGTCGCGCAGCCACGCCGCGACGAAGCCGCAGAGCCTCGGCATGCTGCTGGTCCTCGCCGGGGTCGCGCTGCGACTGCGCAGCGGCATGGACCTCGCCACGCTCGCACTCATCGGGTTCTTCCAGATGATGACCGGACCGGTCGCCGCGCACATGGTGGCGCGCTCCGCGTACCGGACCGGCCAGATCGACCACGGCGAGCTGCTCTTCGACGAACTCGACGCCCAGCTGACCGAGGAGAAATGACAGCTCCGGAGGGTCCCGGTCGGCGGGAGTGACACCTCGTACGGACGCGGCCCGCGCCGAGACGGTGCGCCCCGAACGCCCCGGACCCGGCCGGCCGTCAGTAGGGGGAGCGTCGTACCGAGCTGCGGCCGGCGGCGGACAGCAGAAAACCGATCGCGGTCCCGACGGCGAGACAGACGGCCGCCGAGCCGATCTTGGCGTCCACGGGGACCGATGTGGTGAAGGGCAGCAGCACCATGACGGCAGTGGCGAGGACGACGATGCAGACGAAGAACGGGCCCGGCTGCGACGTCGCGACGATCAGCAGATGCAGCAACGCCGTCCCCGCCAGCGCCGCCAGCGCGGCCCCGGCGGCCAGCAGCCCCGTCGAGGCGTCGCCCATCGCTCCGGCGCTCTCCGGCGCGAAGAGGGGCACGTCCAGGACCCCGCGGACGAGGAGCACCCCGACGACGGCGGTGAGCGCGGCGACGACGGCGGTCATGGCACCGCCCGCCCACAGCCGCGCCGCGTCGACACGGAGCCGGGGCGGTTTCGGGCGGAGGTATCCGGTCCGCTGCTGCGGCTGCCCGTAGCTGTTCTGCGAGTTCCATGCGTCCACGATCGTTTTTCTCCCCTCGGTACACGGACCCCGATCGTGGACCGGGCGCCCGGAGCCGGCGAACGCACGCGGTCCGTGCGGGTGACGCACCTGAGGATCCCCTGACATCCACGGGGCGCGGACCGGTCGACAGGGGTGTAAGCAGAAGACATGCGCGTGCGGCACAGAGACAACCGCCTCACCCCGTCCCGGCGGCTGAGCCAGGGACTGCTCGCCGTGCCGATCGCCGTCATAGCAACCATCGCGCTGATCGACCTCAACACCCCGGAGTCCATCCACCTCGGCCCGTTCCTCGTCGCCGCGCCCGCGATCACCGCCTCCTTCGCCGGCCCCGGCCTGACGGCCGTCGTCGGAGCACTGGCCGTGGCGGCCCAGGTCGCCATAGCGGCTCTGCACGGCGGCGTCGGGACACCGAACCACGAGGCCCAGATCGCCGCCGTCGTCGTGATCTCCGTCTTCCTGGTGGTCTTCCGCCATGCCCTCGACCGCCACGAGCAGCAACTGGACCGGGTGCGTTCGGTGGCCGTCATCGCACAACAGGTCCTGCTGCACCCGCTGCCCCACCGGATCGGCCCATTGAGCATCGCGTCCGTGTACATCGCGGCGGAGGAGGAGGCCCAGATCGGCGGTGACCTGTACGCCGCGGTGCCCGCCCCGGGCGGCACCCGCCTGGTGGTCGGCGACGTCCGCGGCAGCGGCCTGCCCGCCGTCGACGACGCCGCGGTGGTGGTGGGGGCGTTCCGCGGGGCGGCGTACGAGAACCTTTCGCTGCCCGGAGCCGTGGCGCACATCGCCAACGCCTCGTACTGGAACATGGCCCAGCTCGCCGAGGCGGACCCGGAGTACGACGAATCGTTCGTGACCGCGCTGGTCCTGGATGTCAACGAGGACGACCACTGCGTCCGGCTGGTGAACTGCGGGCATCCCCCTCCGCTGCTGCTCCGCGACGGCCGGGTACAGACGCTGGAGGTCAGGGAGCCCGCGCTCCCGCTGGGGTTCGGCATCGTGTCGGCGAACGAGTACGAGGTCGAGACCTTCGGCTTCCGCCCCGGCGATCTGCTGCTCCTCTACACCGACGGCGTCATCGAGGCACGCGACCGCAGCGGCATCTTCTACCCGCTCGCCGACCGGCTCGCCACGTGGGAGGGCACCGGCCCCGACGCCCTCGTCGAGCATCTCCGGACCGACCTGTTGCGGCACGCCGGTGGGCACCTGGGTGACGACGCCGTCCTGATCGCGATCACGAAGGCGTCCGGCCCGGTCAGGGGAGCCGTAGCGAGTAGGTGATCCGCTCCAGGTGGTAGTAGTCGGCGACGCATGTGGCCGGCCAGACCTTCCGCCCGTGCTGACGGAACGGTTCCACCATGCCGCCGACCGACAGCGGCTTGTACGGGAGAACCCGGTCGCCCTCCGCCGCACGCGCGCGCATCCACCGGTCCTGGCGGTCCCACTTCACCGCCCGGACGCGCATGTCACGTTCGAGCTGACCCAGCGGGACGGCGAGCGCGAGGCACACGACGGCACACACACCCGCGCCGGCCGCCTGCACCGCACCGGTGCGCCGCACGCGCAGACCCAGGGCGAGTCCCACCAGCGCGCCGGCCCCGACGAGCACCGCGACGTACAGCAGCAGGTAGTCGTTCCAGATCCGCGAGGAGGTCATCACGCTCGCGCCGAAGGCGGGATACGCGACGACCGTGCAGAGATAGCCGGAGACCAGGAACGCGAGGACACCGGCGCAGGACAGTAGCGGCCAGCGCCCCGGCAGGACCACACGCCGCCCACCGGGCCCCCTGATGAGCAGCCCCAGCAGGACCCCCGCCGCGACCGCCCCCAGATAGGCCCACGTGGTGAGGAGCGTTCCCAGGATGTGCCCGAAGCCGCGCAGGGACCCGAGAAGCGAGTCGGGAGCGAGGAAGGACAGTCCGTCCGTGTCGAATCGCTCCCGCCGGATCCTCGCGCCCGGCGACGTGTAGAGCACGAGCGTCCCGGTCAAGGTCCCCGCCATGCCCGCCAGGCACCACCGCCGCACACCGGCACGGTGCCGCCCGGCGAGGATCAGCAGAACGGCCGACAGGACGACGAGCACGACGACGGACGCCTCCTCCGACAGTGTCCCCATGCACAGACCCGTCGCGAAAACGGTGACCAGCGCGCAGCGCCTCCCCCTGCGCGACCGGGCCCGGAGCAGCGGAACGGCCGCGGCACAGGCCAGAACCGGCGCCATGGTGTGCGAGACGGACGACGCGGGCCAGTAGAACGTCTTGTACGTGTTGGGTGTCGCGAACAGAAAGACGGCCGTCACCATCGACGCCACGAGCAAGGGGACTCCGCGTGGCGCCGTCAGACCGCCCCGGCGCAGCGCCGATACGGTCACCGCCCACAGGATCCCCAGCGTGACCACACCGCTGACCAGCCCGAACCACTGGTGCCCCGCCACGCCGAACGTCCCGTACGCCCAGACCAGAACGGCGTTCGCGATCCGCCCGTTGTCCCCGAGATAGAACTTCCCGACGATTCCAGGGAGCCCCTCGTCCCGCACGACGGGAAGAAAGCACCACTCGTCCGCCCCGGGCCGGACCCACCGCCCGTACCACGCCGCCGCCCCGAGCAGACCGAGTGGCAGGAGACAGAGCGCAGCCGGCCAGAGTGTCCTCCACGCCGGCACGGGACGGGTGTTCGCCGTCCTGCCGGGTGCTGTCCGTACCCGTTCGCGCGGCTGCTGCGGAAGGCCTGTCCGTGAGGCACCGGGGGCCGCCTCCCGCGCCGGGCCGGGGGCCGTCATCGTGCTTCTCGAACCGTGGTCATTGCCGCTATCTGATACGGGGAGGCGGGCGGCCCGGTCTTCGTACACGCAGAGCCGACGCACCTTCACTCGAATGGCGGACGCTGGAATCCGTCGCGGCGTCGAGGCTCTGCCCCCGGCCGCTTCCTTCGCGGACTACTGCCGAGTGACGCGGGTCAGCCACAGCGTCGCCAGCAGGCAGAGCGCGGAGGCGGCGCCGAGCAGCAGCGGCACCGTGCGGATCCCCGACCATTCGATGGTCATGCCGAGCACAGGGCCCGCGGCGACACCGCCCGCCATCGAGGCGGCGATCACCATCGCCCCGGCTCGACGGGCCTGCGGCGCCGCCCTGTTGAGCCAGGGCAGACCGGTCGGGAAGATCGGCGCGATGAACAGGCCGACGCCCGCGTACGCGTACGGCGCGAACTCCGGTATCGAGGACAGCAACAGGCAGACCGTCATGCCTGCGCAGGACACAGCGATGAGGGAAGGGGCGGAGAAGCGCAGTGCGAGCGGTGCCACCAGGAATCGGCCGGCCGTCATCATCAGCCAGTAGACGGACGTGGCGGTGGCCGCGACCCCCGCGCCGAAGCCGACCGTCTGCAGATGGGTGGGCTCCCAGCCGCCGACGCCCGCCTCGATGCCGACATGAAGGACGTACAACACCACAAAGGCGGCGAGTACGGTGCCCAGGCTGCGGTTGCGGATCCGGGCACCGGTGGCCACCGGTGGTGCGGGGTGGCCATCCGTCTCCGGCGCGCCGGTGTCCCGCACACCGCCCAGGCACAGCAGCAGCGGCAGTGCGGCCAGCGCGAAGCCGAGGAAAACGGCCGCGTAGTGCTCGGAGCCCACCGCGCCGATCACTGCGGGGCCGAGGACGGCACCCACACCGAAATGGGCGTTGAGGATGTTCAGCATGGCGGTGGAGCGGCGGCCGAAGCCGGTCGCGAAGAGCTGGTTGAGCCCGTAGTCGACCCCACCGAAGCCGAGACCGGCCAGCAGCGCCATGGCCAGCGCCACCGGCCAGTCCGGCGCCACCGCGAAACCCGCGGCGCCGACGGCCATCAGCAGATACGAGCCGCCGAGGGTCCGGCGGTTGCCGATCCGTCCGTTCAACGGCCCGAACAGCAGGACGCCGGTCACTCCACCCACGAAGTGTGCGCTCAGGGCGAGCCCGGCAGCCGACGGGGTGAGGTCGAATCTCTCGCGCAACGCCGGGATGGCGGGCCCGTAAAGGGCCTGGAGCGCACCGATGAGGACGAAGCCCACGCAGGACGCCACCACGGCGACGCCGCTGAAGACCGGTGTATCGGCGGCTTCGGGTGCGGCCGGGCTGTGTTGTCGTGCTGTGCGGTCGGCCATGTCGACTCCCACGGTGCGGCGTTGGACAGGGTCCGGGCGGTGCGGTTCCCGCGTTGTCCGGGCTCGTTATCCGTGGCGGGTCACGGGAGTTCCCTCTCCGGGACAGGGGCGCTGCCGGGTTTGCGTACGACGACCACGCCGCGGGGCTCCAGAACGACTCGCGCCACCGGACCAGGGGGAGGGCCGCCGGCCGTTCCGGCGAGCAACTCACCTGTCAGCGCATTCAGTTCCACCGGCTCGTCCGTGCGGTTGACCAGGAACCAGTACGCGGCGGTGCCGGAGCCGCGGACCACCAGCTCGACCCGGCCCCGTACCGCTTCCGGCAGTTCGCTGGACACATCCGCTTCCCCGAGCAGATGCGACAGGACGTCCGGAAGGCCCTCCACGCCCAGCCGGGTGGACACATGGGTGGCCGAGCCCCGGCCCACGCGGCGCCGGGTGAGGGCGGGTCGGCCGGCCAGGTCGCCCGTGCGGTAGGAGGACAGCACCTCGACGGCCGGGTCGGTGACGGTGATCCGGTCGGTCCACAGCGTTCCGGCACAGCCGTTGTCGAGTGCGACGCTCTGTCCGTCGGGCAGCGGCGCGAACTCCTCGATCCTGATGCCGAGCAGCTCGCGCAGCGCGCCCGGGTAACCCCCCAGCCAGACGTGGTCGTTCTCGTCGACGACACCCGAGAAGTAGGTGGTCACCAGGTGGCCACCGCCCTCGACGTAGTTCGTCAGCTCCTTGGCGAGGGTGCGCGGCACCATGTAGAGGGTCGGTGCGACCACCAGGTCGTAGCCGTCGAGTGCGGCGCCCTGGTGGATGACGTCGGCCCGCACCCCGAGTCCGAGGAACGCCGAGTACCAGTCGAGTGCCTCCTGCCGGTAGCGCAGCCGGGAAGTCGGGTGGGAGTCCAGCTCGGCGCCCCACCACGACTCCCAGTCGAAGAGGATCGCGGCGCGGGCGGGCAGCCGCGACGACCCGACGACCTCGCGCAGTTCGCCCAGCAGGCTGCCGAGACCGGCCGCGGCACGGAACACGTCGCTGTCGGCCCCGGCGTGCGGAACCATGGCCGAGTGGTACTTCTCGGCGCCCGCTGCCGACTGGCGCCACTGGAAGAAGCAGACCGCGTCCGCTCCGTGGGCCACATGGAGCAGCGAGTCGCGGGCCAGTGCACCGTCCCGCTTGGCGGCGTTGACGTCCTGCCAGTTGACCGCGCTGGTGGAGTGCTCCATCAGGAACCACGGGTGTCCGCCCGCGATGTTGCCGGTGAGGTTGGCGGAGAAGGACAGTTCGTCCAGGCCCTGCGGTCCCGGGTGGAGGTAGTGGTCGTTGGAGACGAAGTCCACCTCGGCGGCCCAGTCGGCGTAGTGCATGCCCTTGGTTTCGCCCATCACCATGAAGTTGGTGGTCACCGGCACGTCCGGGGTGATCCGGGACAGCAGGTCACGTTCGGCCCGCAGATAGTCCTTGAGGGCGTCGGAGGAGAACCGTTTGAAGTCGATCTGCTGGGTCGGGTTGGGGTGCGAGGCGGCCAGCCGGGGCGGCAGTATCTGGTCCCAGCCGGAGTAGCGCTGGGACCAGAACGACGTACCCCAGGCGAAGTTGAGCGCATCGAGGGTGCCGTACCGCGCGGTCAGCCAGGTCCTGAAGGCGCGGGCCGCGTCGTCGGAGTAGTCGTAGATGTTGTGGCAGCCCAGTTCGTTGGAGATGTGCCAGGCCGCCAGTGCGGGATGGCCGGCGTAGCGCTCGGCCATGGCGGCGGCCATCTTCAGCGCGTACTCCCGGAACACCGGCGACGTGGGCCGCCAGTGCTGGCGGGCACCTGGCCAGACGGTCTCGCCGACCTCGTTGACCGGCAGGATCTCCGGGTGCAGCGTGGTCAGCCACGGCGGTGGAGAAGCGGTCGCGGTGGCCAGGTCAACTGCTATGCCGCCTCCGTGCAGCAGGTCCATGATCTCGTCGAGCCACTCGAAGTCCCATACGTCCGGGCCCGGTTGGATGCGCGCCCAGGAGAAGATGGCCAGCGACACGATGTTGACACCCGCGTCGCGCATCAGCCGGATGTCTTCGTGCCACACCTCGCGCGGCCACTGTTCCGGGTTGTAGTCGGCGCCGTACGCGAACCGCTGTGTGGGGGTGCCGGCCGGCCAGCGCAGCCAGCGGGGCGAGGGGGCGGGGGTCATCGTGCTCCTTGTAAGGATGGGGGCGGGCGGCGGTTGGCAGCTCGGCTGCCAACCGCCGCCGGTGCGGCCGACGTCACTTGCCGACGTTGAAGCCCTGTTCGGTGCCGTACGTGCGGGAGGCGTCCTGCCACTGGGTAAGCCCGTCGGCCAGCCGGGTGCCCGAGGAGTACGCCTTGCCCACCTTGTCGTTGAAGATGGAGTTCGCGTACGCCTGGAACGGCAGGTACGACCAGTCGTCCGCGACATTGGCCGCCGACTCGGCGAAGACCTTGTTGGCCTGCTGCCCGCCGAAGTAGTCGAACGTGGCGTCCAGGAACTCCTTGGACTTGAGGTCGGCCGTGGTGGCCGGGAACGCGCCGTTCTTGATGCGGGACTTCACACCGGCACCGGCGTCGGCGTACTCCAGGAAGGCGTACGCGAGGTCCTTCTTGCCGCTCTTCTCGGGGATGGCCAGCGAACTGCCGCCGTTCTCGGCGCTCGCCGGGTCACCAGCCTTCCACTGGGGCAGCGGAGCGGCCCGCCAGGACCCGGCGGCGTCGGGTGCACCCGACACCAGGTTGGCCGGCATCCAGGCGCCGGTGGCAAGGGTGGCGATGGTGCCGTCCGACAGGCCCTTGTACCACTCGTCGCTCCAGCTGCTGACCGGCGCCAGCAGGTCGTCGTCGAGGAGCTTCTGCCAGGTCTTGGTGTAGGTGGTGGTCCCCGCGTCGGAGAAGTCGATGGACACGTCCGTGCCCTTGACACCGTAGGGGCGTCCGCCGGCCTGCCAGATCAGACTGGTGGTGAAACCGGCGTCGCCGGTGTCGTTGGCGATGTAGGCGTGCGGATCGGCCTTGTGCAGCTTCCGGGCCGCTTCGACGTACTCGTCCCACGTGGCCGGCACCTTGATGTGGTGCTTGTCGAAGACGTCCTTGTTGTAGAAGAGCGCCATCGGGCCGGAGTCCATCGGCAGCGCGTAGACCTTGCCGCCGTCCTCGACCGCGTTCCACGGGCCGGGCGAGTAGCTGCTCGCCAGCTTGCCCGCGCCGCGACCCGACAGGTCGGTGAGGGACTTGGCCAGCGAGAACTGACCCAGCGCGTAGTACTCGATCTGGGCGACGTCCGGCACGCCGGAACCGGCCGAGATCGCGTTCTGGAGCGCTTTGTACTGGTCGTCGCCGGTACCCGCGTTGACCAGCTTGACCTTGACCTTGGGGTGCTCGGCCTCGAAGTCCTTGGCCACCTGCTTCAGGGTGGGCTCCCACGCCCAGACCGTGATCGTGCCGCCCTTTTCGAGCGCTGCCTGCGGGTCGCCCGCGCCGTCGGTGCCGGAGTCGGAGGAACCGCAGGCCGTCAGACCGAGTGCGAGCGTGAGCACGCAGGCCACTCCAGCGGCTCTCGCGGTACGGCGTGCTTTCTTGATCATCTGTGTCATCTCACTTCGTTGTCAGTGAACAGCCGGGAACGAGAGGGAAGTCGGTGGTGCGGTTCACTCCTTGACGCTTCCGGCGGCCAGTCCCGACTGCCAGTGCCGCTGGAGAAGCAGGAATGCGGCGATCAGCGGGACGATGGTGAGGAGCGATCCGGTGATCACGAGGTTGAAGACGGGTTCACCGCCCGCGGTGGACGCCTGGTCGTTCCAGGAGCTCAGGCCCAGCGTGAGCGGGTACCAGTCCGGATCCTTGATCATGATCAGCGGCAGGAAGTAGTTGTTCCAGGTGGCGACCATGGTGAAAAGGAGCACCGTGACAATGCCCGGGGCGAGCAGGGGGAGGCTCACGGTGAAGAAGGTGCGCAGCTCGCTCGCACCGTCGATGCGCGCAGCCTCCAGCAGCTCCACGGGGATCGCGTCGGCGGCGAAGACCCACATGAGATAGAGGCCGAACGGGGAGATCAGCGAGGGGATGATCACGGCCCAGGGCGTATTGGTCAGCCCCATCTGGCTGAACATCAGGAACGTCGGGACGGCCAGTGCCGTGCCGGGGACCGCCACCGCACCGATGACCACGGCGAAGATCGCACGCTTGCCCGGGAAGTCGAACTTGGCGAGTGCGTAGCCGCCGAGCACGGCGAGAAACGTCGCTCCGCCCGCGCCCGCCACCACGTAGAGCAGTGTGTTCAGCAGCCACCGGACGAAGACGCCGTCGTCGTACGTCAAGGTGTCGCCGATATTGCTCCACAGCGCGAAATCGGCGTCGAACCACAGGCCGAACGAATGGAGCAGTCCCTGCTGGGTCTTGGTGGCATTGATGGCGAGCCAGACGAGCGGCACCAGTGCGTAGACCAGCATCAGGCCGGTGAGCACGGTGAGCAGGACGCTGCGCCGGGGCCGTCTGCCCATGGACTTCGCGTGCGGCGTGCGCAATGCGGAGGCCCGGCGCGGGCGGAGGCCCTCCGACAGAGGGGCGGCGGTCGGTGCGGAGGCTCCCATCGTCACGCTTCCTTTCGCATGCCGCGCAGTTGCACGGCGTAGGCGATGATCATGGTGAAGATGCCCATGAGAATCGCCACCGTGGCCGCGTAGTTGTGCTGCTGGCCGGAGAAGGCCAGCGAGTAGGTGTAGAAGTTGGGCGTGAAGTACGTGGTGATCGCGTTGGGCGCCAGGTTCTGCAGGATGCTCGGCTCGTTGAACAGCTGGAAGCTGCCGATGATCGAGAAAATGGTGGCGACGACCAGGGCGCCGCGGATGGCGGGAAGCTTGATCGCGGTGATGACCCGGAGCTGTCCGGCGCCGTCGATCTCCGCGGCCTCGTACAGCGAATGCGGGATCACCCGCAGCGCGGCGTAGAAGATCAGCATGTTGTAGCCCATGAACTCCCAGGTCACGATGTTGCCGATGGAGGCGAGGATCAGACCGGGGGAGAGTGGATCGGGCAGCGAGACACCGAACGTGTCGTTGATGTTGCCGACCAGCCCGAAGCGCGTGCCGTACATGAACGCCCACATCAGGGAGGCGACCACGGCGGGCACGGCGTACGGGAGGAAGATCGCGATACGGAAGAAGTTCCTGCCGTGCAGCCGGCCGCTGTCCACGGCCAGGGCGACGAGCAGCGCGAGGCCCAGCATGACCGGCACCTGAATCAGCAGGAAGAGGCTCACCCGGCCGAGGGCCGACCAGAACTGCGGGTCCTGCATCGCGCGGCTGTAGTTGTCCAGGCCGACGAACGAGGTGCCGCCGACGAGCTGGGCGCGGAAGAGGCTCAGGTAGACCGAGTACGCGATCGGCGCCAGGAACACCAGGGCGAAGACCGCGACGAACGGTCCGACGAAACCCCAGCCGACCCATGCTCGCCTGCGGTGGGGCCCCCGGGGCGGCGGGGCTGGGCGGCCCGCCGTGGCAGGCGGTGACAGCGTCGTCATGCGGTTTCCTCGCTGGTCGTACCGGGGACCTGGAATCGGGCGGAAATGAGCGCAGATGTGCCAGGGCGAGAGGGGGAGGGTGATGCGAGATGTTTACGTAAACATCGCGCGGTGAGATGCTTACACTCCTCTCGGAGGGCGTCAAGATTTACATCGATGTCACTTGACCCGCCGAAGACGAAACGTGAGGCCACGGGTGGACCAGATGATCGGCAGCGCAGGTGCGGGCGACCGGGCGGCGGCATCGGGCCCGGCCGGCGGGGCACGTCGGCAGCGGCGGGTGTCCATGGCCGATGTCGCCCGGCGGGCCGGTGTGTCCTCGCAGACCGTCTCCCGGGTCTCCAACGGGCACCCCGGCGTCGTCGACACCACGCGGCGGCAGGTCCTCGCCGCGATGAAGGAGCTTGGCTACCGGCCGAACAGCGCCGCCCGCGCCCTGAAACGGGGCGAGTTCCGCACCATCGGCATCATCACGTTCTCGCTCTCCACCACAGGCAACGTGCGTACCCTCGAAGCCATCGCGACCTCGGCGGCCCAGCACGGCTACGCCACGACCCTTCTTCCCGTGGCGATCCCCACCCAGGACGAGGTCCGCGGTGCCTTCACGCGCCTCGGCGAGCTGGCGGTGGACGCCATCATCGTGATCATGGAGGTTCATCTGCTCGACGCGGCCACCGTGTCACTGCCGCCCAACGTCGGAGTGGTGGTGGCGGACTCGGACGCCGGGGACCGCTACAGCGTCGTCGACACCGATCAGGCCGGCGGCGCCCGGGACGCGGTACGGCATTTGCTCGACCTCGGCCATGAAACGGTCTGGCATCTGGCGGGCCCCGAGGAGTCGTTCGCCGCGCAGCGCCGGACCGACGCGTGGCGGGCCACGCTTCAGGAGGCCGGCCGGGACGTACCGGCACCACTGCGCGGTGACTGGTCGGCGGAGTCGGGCTACCGGGCCGGACTCCGCCTCGCCCAGGAGCCGCACTGCACGGCGATCTTCGCGGCCAACGACCAGATGGCGCTAGGGGTGTTGCGGGCGCTGCATGAGTCCGGACGGACCGTACCCGACCAGGTCAGCGTCGTCGGGTTCGATGACATTCCGGACTCCGGCTCGTTCGTACCACCGCTGACGACGGTGCATCAGGACTTCGCCGAGGTGGGCAGACGCTGTGTCGAGGGTGCACTGCGACAGATCGGATCGGACGCGGAGGAGCGGGGCACGACGTTGGTTCCGACCAGACTGGTGATCCGCCGGAGCACGGCGAGGCCCCCGGCGCCGGCCGGCTGACGCATCCGGCGGCCGACTGGGTGCCAAGCCGGTACACGAGGGGCCGGGGCAGGCAACAGCCCCATGACCTGCGAGAGTGTTCCGATGCTTCTGAGCCCTGAGAAAACGTTGTTCGTTCGGGGTGCCACCCCCGTGCTCCTGCTTGCTGACGCGCCCATCCACGACGTCCTGCCGTTCTTGACCGCACCCGATGGGGTCGTGCCCCGGTGCGAGGGATGGACGATCGTTCCCAAGCTCACCCTGTGTGTCGTGGACGGACCCGGGGAGCACGGACTCGTCGTTCCCGCCCTTGCCGCGCCCGTGTTCGACGGGACTGGAGGAAGCTCCGGGCCGGGTGACATGGCCGACTGGTGCGCGGATGCCGAGCAAGTCGGCGGTGTGATCGTCCTTTCCCTGGACCGGCTGCCCGAAGTGCTCGATTGGGCCCGCCTGTTGGGCTCGGGCACCACCCGCGGCGGCTTCTTGCCAAGCCTGACCTGACCTGACCTCATCCATGGCCGCATCCGGGGCGGGTGGATGTCATCGACGTGAGGTTGCCGCCGGGGAAGTCCAGGACCTTCCACAGGGCGGGAGCCGTTGGTGGAACTGTCATGCTTCCGGGGTGGATGCGATCCGGCCGCGGCGGGCACTGGCTGAAGTGCCGCTGCCGCGGGCCGCTGACGGTCGGCTTGTTCCGGCGGCCGACGTCGCCGGGAACAGCCTGGTTCCGGCGCAAAGTCCCAGAGAGGTCCCACGGGTGTCGCCGCGCCCGTTCCGGCCCGCATTCTTGCTGGGCAGGCTGGGTGCGGTGACATTTCCCGGTCCGGAATTCAGATGTCGCGGAACTTACATCGCAGCGCTGCAACCTAAGGGGATGCACCCTCAGATGCCACTGACCAGCAGGGAAGTGGTTGTTGCTGGTCGTTGCCAGTCGTCGTGGGCTGCCCTCATACGGCCCAGGGGCGGCCCGGGAACTTCGAGCCGGGACATCGCCAGTTTGAGAGACGCTGACCATCTCGATGCGAACTATGAGCACGGTGGTCGCTGAGGTCTGCTGGGCACGTCAAACGGTCGCTTAGGGCCGCCGGTGGTCAGGAGTGGTTGCGGTGGTTGCTGTACTTCCCTGCTGTAGAGCACTCGCTGACCGCCGCTTTAGGAGTTCGATTGTTCCCCGCCCTACCTGGCACGCATCTGGCACGCTCGGTGTGGACCAACAGGGGAGCCTGTGTCAGCGGTTGGTCCCCTCGGAGATCTGCCGGGCCAGCTCGTCGACCACTTGCGGCACGATCGGGTGAGCCCCTTCTTCCTCCAGGGCGAGGACAAGGGCCTGCCGGACTGTTGAGTACGGCTGCCCCGTGTGCGTCGCTCGCGTACGGTCGACGCCTCGTTCCATCTTCTTCAGGAACGCCGACACCGCAGGCATGGCCCTCTCGTACTCGCTCGGGTCCGCAGTCATGGTCAGAGCCGACCAAATGGGCAGGCCTCCGTCAACCGCGCCAGAGCCCTAGCTTGGAAGATCGCGCAACTGGATGGGGGCTGACCTGACGAGACTCTGACCTGCTCGTTCCGGGGGCGGTCGCTGTAGTTCCCCGTCCGGTACTGCTGGATCCGGCACGTGGAGGGCACGCACGGCTTGCTGTCGCGCTGGCAGCCCTGGCCTCTCGTCCGATGTCGCATGTGCTGGAAACCGGCTGGCGGGTGCCGCACGGTCGCCATCACGGTCGTACAGGCACAGGATGGACGTAACGAAGCTAGCAAGCGACTCAGCATCCGCCGGGACGCGGCAGTCGGAAGGAGGCACGACACCATGCCCCAGTTCATGGACGTCCACCACGGAATGAAGGGCCTCACGGCCGACCAGCTGAAGGAAACCCACAAGGCCGACCTGGCCATCGAGAAGGAGGAAGGCGTCCACTTCGAGAAGGCCTGGGCGGACCCGGAGTCTGGGACTGTCTACTGCCTCTCTGAGGCCCCCTCGGCTGAAGCGGTCCAGCGCATTCACGAACGCGCTGGTCACCGGGCCGACGAGATCCACCCAGTTCCCCTGACCGTGTGAAAAAAGCCCTCTGCCCACGGAGAACCTCAGGCGGGGGCAGCGGCGGCGGCTGTCGATGGGCGCGGATCCGCAGGCCGTGGTCGAGGCCGCCCGGCCGGTGGCCGAGCACCACAGCCAGACCGGCTTCGGGTTCCTGCCGCCCGGCAGGTGCTCGGCCTGGAGGCGGATCAACGTGCTGTGCAGGATGGGCAGTTCCTCCTGCGAACGTGAGGCCGTCAGCCACATGGGCCGGCTGCTCAGGAAGCGTCCCGGTCGCCAGTGACCGCCCCCGTTGATGTCACTTCTGGATGTCGAAGGCCCCCAGCCTCGACCGGCTGGGGGCCTTCGTACTGGTGGGCGCGGACGGTTTCGAACCGCCGACATCTGCTTTGTAAGTTCGACCGGCTAACCACGGCACGTGGCATTCGACTTGCAACTAGGGATTCGGCAGGACCGCAGGAGCGTGCAGGGGGTTGCACTTGTACGTCCATGTTGCCGTCAACTACTGCCGTCACCACTACGCCCAGCACGCTCTTCCTCTCCCTGGCAGCCAAGGCCGGCAGCTGCCTAATCCTGCGTAGGGAAGGGAGCGCCCCAAGCGCGCACCGTCAGCAGCGGTGAGGCGTTCGCGGTCGCGGTTTCCGCGCGTAGCCGGAGTAGCCGAGGAACAGCTGGGGAACCCGCGCCGCTCCCCCAGCCGAGTCGGGCCGACCCGCAGACCGGCGCCGGTTGTTGAAACCGTGCCGCAAGCCCAGGTGTTGGTGGACACGAGTTATGCAACAACGACTTATCAACAGGTAGTGAAGTAACTACACTTGGTTGTCCGATGTCGGACCTCGGAGTGTTGATGATCAAGCACACTCGCATGACGCGTTCTAGGCTTTATGTCCTAATTGACTCTTTTGAGTCTGATTTGAGACGAATTCTCATCCGCTATATCTTGGACCATCTTCCAGAGGAAGAAGCCCTAGGCCCCAACTTCAAGCGGGCTAACGATCGCAGAGAAGCGGATGGCGGGGACGCGGATGTCTCTATCGCGGAATATCTGGATCTGCGGGAATGCTACGACATTCTGAATCGGCACCGCGATTCACTACCGGGTGAGCTATCACGCGAGTTGCGCGCAAATACTGTTCACATGGATTCACTCGTACCCATTCGAAATCGAGTGATGCACGGCCGCCCCCTTCAAGAGGGCGACGCCGAGAACGCGATCTCCGCAACAAACTCCTTTACTTCTCGCTTTTGGCAGAGTACAAGAGACACCCTTGAGCATCTTTACGCGGACCCCAGCTGGGAGCCCGCTTTTGGCTCCATCGCTAAACGCTCAGACAGGGTACTCCACAACCTTCCACTGCCGGAGTTCGACGAGACGGGGCTTGTTGGACGTTCACGCGACTGTCAAACGATTGTTGATCATCTGCTACGCCGCCGCGAGACCATGATTACCATTACGGGAGAAGGCGGTATTGGGAAAACCGCTCTGGCACTTCAGGCGGCCTACAGCGTGCTGGATGCACCTGAGGTACCTTACGAGTGCATTCTTTGGGTTTCCCTCAAGACCGAAAGATTGACCGCTAACGGCGTAGAAACCATCGTCGATGCGGTTCGCGATGTCACTGGAGCCGTCCATCAGTTGGGAAGGGTTATCGTTGATGAATTCGCGGGTACCGTTTCTGATCTAGCAGAGATGCTTGAGGGGGTCGAAACGCTGCTAATTGTCGATAATCTAGAAACCGTTGACGGCAGCGAGATCATCGCCCTGTATGAAGCGCTTCCGGACAGTGTGACTTATTTGTTGACCAGCCGTATCGGTGTTGGGCAACTAGAGCGCAGGGTCCGACTGGGGCCGTTGCGTGAGAAAGATGCCGACAACCTCTTCCGATCCTTCTCGCGCGCTCGCGGAGTTGATTGGATGGCCGAACTTAAACCCGACACAGTGAAGGAGGTTGTAAATCGGCTGAGGTATAGCCCACTTGCAGTGCGATGGTACATCCTCAGCGTGGAATCGGGCGCGCAACCGAACCTTAAGCTGCTTCAGCAGGATGAACTAATTAATTTCTGCGTGCGATCCGTATACGAAACATTGGGAGAGATAACCCAACGACTACTGGTAGTCCTGTACTCGCTCGAGCGCGTAGCTACATTCGATGAGCTGGCTATTCTGACCGAGAATTCGATCGACGAGCTTCGTCGAGCAGTGCAGAAACTAGTTAGCGGATCCATGGTCATTGTCAGCCCAAGCCCAGATAACGCTCTGGTTTCCCATATTGGCCTGACGGAAGCAGCGCGACACTTCCTTAGTTCCGTGGAGCCACCGCGCACGGCTGAGATCGGACAAATTCTTAGTCGAGAGCAAGAAATTCGCAAAGGCGAGGAGCTACGTCGGGCCGATGAGGCTCAGCGTGAACTGGCGCCCGCAGTGGTGCATGTTCGGAACTCTCACGATGAGCCGACTGCACACTTGCTTCGCATGGCTTTCAAGATCTCTTCTCGAGGGAACTTCGAGAAAGCGAGAGAGTATGTAACGAAGGCTCGTCAGCTCAATCCAGAGTTTTGGGAGGTGGATAGGGTTGACGGCTTCCTATTGTCTACCAAAGGTAGGATTGACCAAGCAACCGCCGCCTACAATTCGGCGCTACGGAAGGCCTCCCCTGGAAAGGAACGTGCAGTAGTTTGCCACTTTCTAGCCGGGCATCTAGCACGCAAAGCGCATGACCTTACGGCCGCTCTTCCCTACTCACAGGAGGCTCACGATTTCTTTGGCACTGCAGAAACTGGGCATTCGCTTGGAACTATTCACCTCTGGCAGCGCGAATACGAGAAGGCGCAAGAGTATCTCGTCTGGGCACTAGAAGAAGTCGAAGAAACAGGTAAGCTGTACAGAATCATCCTGACTACGCTGATCGACTCGTGGCGCAGGTGGGCGGAACATCTACTGGAGAACGATCTCCGGCCCGTGGAGGCAAGTCACAACGCACATACGGCCTTTTCGTTAGGGGTGCAAGAGCTACGCAGAGGCACATACGACTTGAGGCTGGCCGCCGGCGCACTTGAGGGTGCCAAAGTCTTCATGCGCGCAGTAACAGCAACAGGGGCATTGAATCCTCCCTTCGAAGGGAAAATGTACCTCTTGCTTCGGGACATCGAAGCTCACATCGATCTCTTCGAAAAGTGTCAAGCTTGGGGTCAAGTTCCAGGTCACGTGGGCAAGATTTTCCGTGCACGGAATGTTTCCGATCGAATTCGAGAAGTATGCAGTAGCCTTGTAGGCGGTTCTGGCTCTCAGAGTGAAAATTCTGACTCCCAAGAGGGTCTCTCAGGGCGCGTCAGTGGATGGCTAGGAAGGTATGGCTTCATCGCGCACCGCGATTTCCCCAGTGATGTTTTCTTCCCTGCGTCGGTGGTTCGCGACCTTGCGGCGAGAGGTGAAGAAATCGACCTGACGGGTTGCCAAGTGCGTTTTGACATCGACGAGTATGAAACGGGTGCTCGTCCACGCGCTTCTTGGGTTCTTATCGTCTCTGGGACTGGCAACTGATGTAGTGGGGATCCCTAGCCGTGAGGGATCGGGAGCGATTCATTGGGAGTTCGTCGAGGTTCCTCCGGCAACCCACACGCAATGGTGGAGCCTCACCAGCTCGACTCGTCAACGCCTGTCCGCCAGTGATCCAGGTGCAGCCGTCATGTCCTTGAATCCGAGTTCCGCCCGTCCGGTTGGCCTCTGTGACAGCCAAGTTGTCTGGCGACCGGCCGGGACTTGGCACCCGGCCTGCCGGGCATCGGGCTGGGCCGGGTGGCGGTCCCGGCGTGCGCACGTATTCGAGAGCCGCGTCAGAGGGTTGGTCAGCGTTCTACCCAGAACGTGAATGAGTGTCCCCTTGGTCTTGCTCTACGCGGATCCGGACCAGGTAGGCGCCTAAAGGAGCCGACCGCCGCAGCCACAGGAGGTTCCCCCGCGACCGATCGCTGACCAAGTACCCGGCGGGCAGTACAGACGAGGAGGGCATGGCAGGCTTGAGACAACTACGACGGAGAGAGGGAAGAGGCGTGTCGCAGCAGGCTAGCCCTCGCGGGACCTTCCTGAAGATCGCTGACGTGGTCAGGGCTCACATTGACGCCGACGAAGAGATGACCGAGCTGCCGTCGGCTGCTGACCTGATGCGCGAGCACGGCGTATCCCGCGGCGTCGTGCTCCGGGTCTTCGGTGCTCTCCAGAAGGAGGGGGTCGCGGAACCGGTGCCCGGCGGACGCTGGCGGGTGGTTCGGCGTGGGGAATCCGTCGACCGCCGGCCGCTGGCCGAACGCCTGGCTGACGTGATCACAGATGACGAAATCGCGGTGGGGTCACCCTTCCCCAGCGCGTCGGCACTGTGCGCGCGCTTCGGCGTCTCGCGGCCGACGGTAAGCAAAGCGCTCGACAAACTGCAGGCCGCCGGACTGGTGTCAGAAGGGAAGCAGGGGAAGCAGCGAACGGTGCTGTCCCTGCCGAACCGAAAGGAGAGTGCCAAACCTTGAGTTCCACGGCATTGGCTGCCTGGGCCTACCCCCTCGCCGAATCGCTGCTCTCCGAGCCCCTGCCCCGCCGATGGGCTCATTCACAAGGGGTCGCAGAGAGAGCCCGTACGATCGCCTCGATCCTGGGGTCGGACGCGGACCTCTTGGAGGCAGCCGCAGTTCTGCACGACATCGGCTATGCACCCGACCTCGCCAAGACAGGCTTTCACCCGATGGACGGCGCACGGTACCTCCGGCACGTCGCCCAAGCGGACGAGCGGGTGGTGCGCCTCGTGGCTCACCACTCCTGCGCTTGGATGGAGGCAGAGGCACGCGGGCTCCGCGACGAGCTGGAGGAGGAGTTCCCTCGGGAGCACCCCCACCTCGCCGATGCGCTCTGCTACTGCGACATGAACACGACGCCGGACGGCAGGGCGACGAACCCTGTGGACCGGGTGAACGAGATCGCGGGTCGCTACGGCCCGGACAGCCTGATCGGGACATTCATCCGGCGCGCAGAACCGGAGATCCTCGCCAGTACTGCGCGCGTCGTAGAACGGCTGTCGGCCGCCAAGCGTCAGCCGACGTAAGGCGCGGTTCGCGTCCGATCCATCGCGTGCTCGATCCTGAGCCGCATGGTGGGGTGAATGTCGAACTTCACGAGGTCCGCTGGGGAGACCCAGCGGACCTGTGTCGTTTCGTCGCTCGTACGAACCTCGCCGCCGACCGGGCGAGCACGGAAACAGATACTGAACTGCTGCCGTGCCTCTCCGTCGTCGTACAACATCACGTGTCCGGGGTCGGTGTAGATCCCCGACATGTCGACGACCTCGGCTTTGATTCCTGTCTCTTCCCAGATCTCACGCACCACGGTGTCGCTGATGGACTCGCCCACATCGTGACCACCGCCTGGCAGCGCCCAACGGCCGTTGTCCGAGCGCTGGATGAGTAGGACGTGACCCGCTTCGTTCTGCACGAACGCCACGACGGAGGGCACGACCGAGTTGGCCGGCGGGCCGTCGGGGTCGTGAAGGTAGTCGATGCGTCCCATGCTCAAGCTCCCGTGATGTCGTGATCCGCAACCGGGCGCGCACTGCCCCAGGTCTGTTCGATGCTATTCGCGTAGGTGTCGAAGAGCCCGCCTCCGGGAAGTCGTCGCAGGTGCAGGACAGGCGCCATGTACGCCCCGATTCCGTACACGTGGGTGTTCACGAGCATCTCGTCATCGGACCGGAAGAGCGAGTTGTAGAGCGTGCCGTCGTGCAGGCGAAAGCCGATGTCGGGATGGCTCGTGAAGAGTGGGCGGTAGTTCATCAGTGCGTTGCGAATCTTGCCGTCCATGATGCGGTGACCTTCGTCTATGCCGCGCTGGTGCACCGCAGCGCAGTCGGGATCTCCCAGCAGGATTCGCACCTGGGTTACCCCCTGCACCTTCCGCTTCAGGAGGTCGAGGAAGAGGGGATCTTCCGACAGCCATAGTCCGGAGTAGACCAGGACGTCGATGCGCGATTCAGCTCGCTCGTAGATCTCACGCCACAAGCTGTTGGGCACCATGTGGCGGTGCGGATAGATGGTGATGATCTCCGCTTTGCTCAGGTCTGCCGCCGTGTCGACGGCGCGGGAGTCGTCCCACAGGGTCGTCACGTCCACCTTGAGCAGCGACGCAGTGGCGTACTGGTGTCGCCGGTACGGCACCTTGCCCTGAGTGATCCAGCGTTCGACCGTCTTCGGGTTGACCTCGATCGAATCGGCCAGGTCTTGCACGGTCATGCCCTGCGCCAGCAGGGCCGACCGTAAGCGTTCGTTGGACATCGCAACCCCCGATGGGACGTCTTGGGACCTCTTGAAGGTATCCAGATGAATCCGAGCTGTCCACGTATGGGGTAACCAACGCCCCTGGTCTGCACGGATGCTGATGGCACGCCAGGAAATCCCGGCGCTAAGCCAAGAAGTTCCACCGCTCCGCTTGACGGAACCACAATGCAGGACCTGTAATACAGGTATCGCATCGGCTCCGGAGCGAGTTGCTCAACAACTCCACAGCGTGATCCACCGCAGTACGACGGCCGTGACCGTTCCAGCCGAGGCGAGTGGAGACCAGCCGATCGAGACCGGGCCCGATGTCACAACCGGGCCCCACACCCCAGATGGGGGACACGCCATCGGCTCTAAAGAACCGCACGGCACCCCTTGAAGCTGCGACGACCTCCGGGACTTTCGGATCTCCCCGGAACGAACAGCGCCGTGCGAATCGGAGAACCGAACCTCTGCCCGCTTCCTCGCGGAGCGGCCGGTTGCCTCCTCCGTCCGTCTCGTACGGGCGGGGTCGAGGGGAGCCGGAGATCACTTTCCGCTTCATCTCATCTGAACGGCGCGCGGCCCCGGTGGTTGGACACCGGGGCCGCTGTTCTGGGCCGTTCCACCGCTTAGGGAGAACCACGACCCATGAAGAACATTGTGGCCGGACACGTCGCGGCCAACACCACCGAGTTCATCGAACTGGCCCTTGGCACCCCCATTGAGCTGTGGCTCGGGGTGGAGGGCGAGAGCGAGATGGAGCGTGCGGCCCGCCTGGACGCGGCCCGCGACATCCTCGCGGACAACCCCGACTTCCCCGACCGCGTGAGCCAGATCGCCGCCGAGGCGATCGAGACGTTCGCGCCGGAACTGTTCAACGTCATCCCGCTACCGCTACCGCAGCCGTTCGGTCGTCGTCGGCCGTCCCGGAAGGCGGCCGCGGCATGACGACCACTACGCAGACGCCGGATCGGCCGGCCGTTCCGCCCTTGACCCACCCGGAAATGGGCCTGGCCGGGGTCGGCGCGCTCGCCGCGGCCGGGGTAGGCGCCCTCGGCCTGATCTCCTCGTTCGACGCCGTGTCCGCTGCCGCGCTGCGGTGGGGGTTCAGTGCACCGTGGATGCTGCCGGTCGGTATCGATCTGGCGATCCCGGTGTTCACCGTGGCGAACCTGATGCTGATCCGGATGGACATGGCGCTTGCCTGGGTCCGGTTCGTGCCCTGGGCCCTCACCCTGGTGACCTGCGGGCTGAACGTCTCGGCTGGCCAGGGGACATGGGCGAAGGTCGCCCACGGCACGATGCCGCTCTTGTGGGTCGTGTTCTCCGAGATCGCCGCCCACATCTACGCGGTACGAATCGGTGCGGTGACCGGCCGCCGCATGGACAAGATCCGCGCCTCACGCTGGCTGCTCGCCCCGCTGTCGACGTTCGCCCTGTGGCGCCGCATGACGCTGTGGGAGGTCACCTCCTACGGTGACGCGCTGGCCCGGGAGCGGGAACGCCTGCTGGCCCGCGCCGAGCTGCGCGAGCGGCACGGCCGCCTGTGGCGGTCGAAGACTCCCCGCCCGGAACGCGTGCTGCTCAAGCTCGGGGAGCTCAACCTCGCGAGCGAGGCAGTACCGTCCGCCCCGGACCTGACTCCCGAGGACAAGCCCCCGGTCGAGTCCAAGCCGTCTGCGAAGCGCCCGACTCGCCGCACGGCAGGCAAGGCGAACACCAAGCGGAGCCCGGACGAGATCCTGTCCGAGGCTCGGGCGACCACGGCCGGTTGGACGGACGCGGAGCTGACCGCTGACCGGATCCGGGCCGCGGTGCACGTATCCCAGGCCACCGCCCGCATCCTGCGCGACACGCTCAAGAGCGAGCGGGCCGGTCAGCCGCTGCACGCCGTCGACACCGAGCAGGACAACGACGGTGACGCCCCCAGGGCGGTGGCGGCATGAACACCCTCTTAACCGCACTGGCCGCTGCCGGACCGCTCGCGGCCGGATGGTCCACCCACACGCTGTGGCTGCGCCGACGCCTGTACACCGCCCGCCGTGACCCGCTCACCGGGCTCCGCACCCGCGACGGCTTCACCCGCCGGGCCACGGTCCTCTTGAAGGACCCGCGGGCGGTCGTGGTCCTCGCGGACGTCGACCACTTCAAGCAGATCAACGACACCCACGGCCACGCCGCAGGCGATGCGCTGCTGAAAGCGACTGCGGACCGCCTGGCCCACTACGTCGGCCGGCACGGGGTCGCTGGACGGCTCGGGGGCGATGAGTTTGCCGCGGTCGTCATCGACAACCACGGCACCGCCGCCGACCTCCTCGCGGTCCTGCACGGCGTCCTCGCCCGTCCCGCCGATGGACTTGACCCCGAGGTGCACACCACGGTTTCGCTCGGCTGGGTCCGCGCAGCCGACCACCCCGGCGACGATCTGTCGGGGCTGCTACGGCGGGCGGATGAGGCGATGTACGCGGCCAAGCAGGGCCGGGCCGGTATCCGCCGGGCCGGACTCGGCAGGCTCTTCGCCACCGTCACCGGCCGCCGCTCCGGCCGCTGCGGCTCACGCACGGACGCTCCCGAGATGGGAGCGGTCGCCTGATGTCCCCGACATTCGGCAAGTGCTACGACCCGACCGGCGCCCTGCATGGGATACCGACCTTCCCTTGGAAGTACGCCCCGGACGGCTACGCCACCCGCCGCCAGCTCCGCGCCCGCGGACTGCGCCCCGGTGGGCAGGCGGTCGCCGCACAGATCATGCGCCGCTCACGCCGCCGCAAGGCCGGTGTGGCGGTCGCGTTCTTGTACCGCATCGAGCTGGCCAGGCCGGTCCGGCCGATGACGCCGGGCAAGCGGGCCGCGCTCGCCAAGGCCATGACCGCACGGCGCACTTGCCCCGCCTGCCGGGTGGATGTCGGGTACTGCATCCCGACCTCGCTCGGCATGTGCCCCGGCTGCGCCTTCTCCGACGAACAGCGCGCCGCCTGAACTGCACAGCAACCGCTTAGCGGGGTCCGAACGGTAGGCCGTCCGAAGCGCCGCCCGGACCCCTTTCCAACCCCAGAAGTCCGGGAAGGACTGTCAGTGAATCACGACGACGAAAGCGAACTCTTCAACCGACTCGAAGCCGACATGAAGGCAGCCGCCGCACCCGACTCGGGTGGGGACGTGGTCGACCTCGACAAGGCACGGTCGGCCCGTACCGAGTCGGCCGACCACACCGCCGACCGGTCGGCCGACTCGTTCCCCACACGGTCGGGCGCCGAGTCGAGCGACCCGACGGAGCCCGTGATGGTCGATGGTCCGGCGGAAGTCGGGCCCGGGTTCATGGGCCGACTCATGGGCGCCAAGCGGCGGGCGATCGTCCCCG
Organism: Streptomyces sp. NBC_01669; assembly: GCF_026339735.1. Taxonomy (GTDB): domain Bacteria; phylum Actinomycetota; class Actinomycetes; order Streptomycetales; family Streptomycetaceae; genus Streptomyces; species Streptomyces yanii. The sequence goes on along the minus strand of NZ_JAPEQG010000001.1, from coordinate 2,360,373 downwards.
CGTGGTTGCGCTCCACCGCCGAGTTCAAGACCGCCACCCGCTGGGCCGCAGGCCACTACGGCCACCTGGCCGGGTACCACGCGCTCCGGTCCCCGTACTACGCGGCACGGCTCGCGTTCCAGTCGCCGCGCGGTGCGGCGAAGTTCATGGGTGGCACGATGCGGTGGACCGCCGACCGCGAGGGTGAGCCGGTCCGACTCGCGTCCGTCCGCCGCGAGGACGCGGCCGAGTATCTGAAGCTCTCCCGGCAGCGGGACGGCCGGGTGAGGCTGCGCACGCTGGTGACGGTGCTGGCCATGTTCGTCGGGCTCGGTGCCGCGCTCGCCATCTACGTCCTCGCCCCCGGCTGGCTGCAGGCTCTGTCGGTCGGGGCGGTGCTGATGGCGCTCGGGTCGGCCGGCACGCAGGCCGACGCACCGGTCGTCACCCGGGCCGTGGAGATGACCAAGGCACCCAAGCTCACCAGTGACATCGTGCTGCGGGCGCTCGGTGCGCTCGGTATCACGGCGATCAACCAGGTGCAGAGCAAGGGGCGGGACGGGTTCACGTTCACCGCCCCGATCACCCGCGACGGTCCTGGATGGCGTGCGGAGGGCGATCTCCCGTACGGCGTGACCGTCACCGACGTGATCGAGCGCCGGGACAAGCTCGCCTCCGGGCTGCGCCGCCCGCTCGGCTGCGTGTGGCCCGAGGCCGTGCCGGACGAGCACACCGGGCGCCTGGTCCTCTGGGTCGGCGATCAGGACATGTCCACGGCCACGAAGCCCGCATGGCCCTTGGTCAAGGGTGGCTCCGTCGACCTGTTCAAGCCGGTCTCCTTCGGCACTGACCAGCGCGGACGCTGGGTCGACATCACCCTGATGTACATTGCAGGCGTAATCGGAGCCATCCCCCGCATGGGTAAGACGTTCCTGCTCCGCCTGCTCCTGCTCATCGCCGCCCTCGACACCCGGGCCGAGGTTCACACCTACGACCTCAAGGGCACCGGCGACCTCGACCCCGTGGGCGAGCGGGTCTCGCACCGGCACCGGGCCGGGGACGACGACGAGGACATCGAGTACGCCCTCGCTGACCTGCGGGAACTGCGCACCGAGCTGCGACGTCGGGCGAAGATGATCCGGTCCCTGCCGCGGGACATCTGCCCCGAGTCCAAGGTCACGTCCGAGCTGGCGAACAAGCCGAAGCTCGGGCTGCATCCGATCGTGATCGGGGTCGATGAGTGCCAGGTCTGGTTCGAGCACCCCAAGCACGGCGGGGAGTTCGAAGAGATCTGCACCGACCTGGTCAAGCGCGGACCCGCCACCGGCATCGTGCTCCTGCTGGCCACGCAGCGCCCGGACGCGAAGGCCCTGCCCACCGGGATCAGCGCGAACGCGTCGGCCCGGTGGTGCCTGAAGGTCATGGGCCAGCTGGAGAACGACATGGTCCTGGGCACCTCGTCCTACAAGCGGGGCATCCGAGCCACGATGTTCTCATGGAAGGACAAGGGCATCCACTACTTCGTCGGTGAAGGCGCCGACGCGAGGATCGTCTCGTCCGTCTACGTCGACGCCCCCACCGCCGAGGTGATCGGGCTGCGGGCCCGCCGCCTGCGCGAAGCCGCAGGAACCCTGTCCGGGCACGCGCTCGGGGAGACGTTCGAGGCCAGCGAGGCATCCACGTACGACCTGCTCACCGACATCCTCGCCGTCGTGCCAGCCGAAGAGCCCAAGCTGTGGTCCGAAGTCGTCGTGGCCCGTCTCGCCGAGCTGCGGCCGGACGTCTACGGCGGGTGGGAGCCCGAGCAACTGGCCGCCGCGCTGAAGCCGCACGGCATCAACACCGGCCAGGTATGGGGCAAGACCGAGTCCGGGAAGGGCGCCAACCGGCGCGGCATCGAGCGCTCCCGCATCCTCACCGCGATTGCGGAGCGTGACGGAAACCGGGACGCGGGCTGACACCGGTTCGCCGCTAGACCTAGCAGCACACCCCGCTAGGTCTAGCGGCACCGCTAGCGCCCAAAACCCGCATTGATCAGGAAGCTAGCCACTAGCACCCCACCTGCGAAAACCCCTGAAACAGGCCCAGGAGGCCCTTCATGACCCCTGCCCTACTCGCTAGCACACTCCTCCTGTCCGTCACCCTGGGTTACGCGTCCCTGTGTGCGGCCTCGCCGTTCGGGAACTGCCGCAAGTGCCGCGGGATGGGCCACGCCATCAAGACCGACCGCAAGGGCCGCACCAAGCGCGGCAAGGACTGCCGCCGCTGCAAGGCCACCGGCAAGCGCATACGCGTCGGACGCCACCTCTACAACGTCGCCGCCCGCCTCCACCGCGACGGCACCCGCTAAGGCTGCTCGTCGGCCCACGGTCCGACCCAGGATTCGTCCCGCAGCTTCCTTGCCTCCATGTACGTGTGGGTGAGGTGCCCGTCGAGCCATGCCTGCATCCACTGGGGGAAGGTCAGGTCGAGTTTGTGGCGGTCGCCTTCCTCCCACCACCACATCTGGCCCTCGGGATGACGGCAGTCGAGCAGCACCCACATGATGCCGCCGAAGTCGCAGAAGAACAGCACGCCTGGCGGCGGGGCGGGCGGATCCTCTGGGGCCAACTCGTCGTTCAGGTAGTCGAGATAGCCGTTGACCATGGCCAGCTCTTCGTCGTTCAGAGGCGAGAAGCCGCGGAACGGGCCGACGCCGCCGTCGGCGATCTCCAGGTAGAGACGACGGACCAGCGGCGGCAGCCGGAAGCCGATAGTGCGCTCCGCGTCCTCGACCGTGTCCAGCGAGGCTGGTTCGGGCGTCGTCAATGTTGAGGTCGAGTCGGTGGGCCGTCCCGCCTTCACGCGAGCGCGGACGGCCTCGAACAGTTCGTCATCAGTCACTTAGCGATCTTCGTGCGTCCATCAGGGAGCTGGCTAGGGCCTGTCCGGCGGATCAGGCCGCCGACGGATGGCCGTCACCTCTTCACCGCAGATGGGCGTGCCAGGGCCCGCGACCGCTGCAAGGTCCGCCGGACCGGCCCTGACCCGCCAACCGTCCCGCACCACCACACCGGAAAGGGGCCCGTCGTGGCCGTCACCGTCTCGCTGGTCCTGCTGTTCGGACTGGTCCTGTTCTTCCTGCTCCGCTCCAACACCCTCGGCTACGGCTCCGCGTTCATCGCCGTGATGTTCGGGTTCTTCCTCGCCTCCACCGGCGCCTCGGGACCCATCAACGAACTCACCACCGCCGTCATCGACGCCATCCCGAACCTGTAAGGAGGACCCCCGCTATGAACGAACCCCTCGTCCAACGCCACTGGGTCGCGCTCGCGGCCCCGAAGGTGGCACCGGCCGTCGCCACATCCACGGTGCTGATCCTGGGACGGATCTGGAACGCCAACGGCGCCGAACACAGCACCGGCAACGCCGCGTTGATGGTCGTCCTCGCCGCAGGTGCCGCAACGGCCGGCGCGTTCGCCGCCGCGGGCCGGGGTGGTGGTGACGGAGTGCTCGCCGCAACGGCGTTCGCCACGTCGGGCGGGCTCGCGCTGGCTGGGGTCGCCGGATACGCGGACGGTCTTTCGCTGCCCCTGCTGCTGTGGGTGCTCGCCACCGCGGTCGCGTACGGGATCGCTGCCCGTTACTGGCGTACCGACCGTCGCGACACCGTGGCGTACGAGCGGCAGAGCGTCGTTCGCCGCGAGGGGCACGCCCACACCGAACGCGTCGAAGCCCTACGCGCCGGGGCGCAGATCGAGGTCGCCCGCGAAGGCGCCGCATACGCCACCGCGCTGGCTCAAGCCCTCATCCACCGCGAGGCACTGCCCGGCTTCGACCCCGCCACACTCACCCGCGCCGGACTTCCCGAACTCCCCGCCATCGACATCACCAAGGAGCACTGACATGGAAAAGCTGCACCCCAGCACCGAGCACCACCCAGAACCGGGCAACTGGCCGACACCGGAGACCGCCTACGCGCTCGCCCCGAGCATCATCCGAGAGATCGGATGGACCGCACAGACCGCCGCCGACAAGCCGTTCGGCACGGCACTGGGCCGGGAGTTCTGGCTCCGCAAGGCCGCCGTCCTCGACCGCATCGCCCTCGCCGACGAACGCGAGGGAGCCCCGGGCGACGCGAGCGAGGTGGCCACCGAGGCGGCCCGACGCCTGATGGACCTGGACGACACCACCGTCATCTGCGACCCGCGCCACTACGCCCGCCAGCAGTACGCCCGCTGGACCCACCACCAGTAGCTGCGCCGAGGGCGGCCCCCTCTCACGCCAATGAATGCGGGCCGCCCTCGTCTGCCAGCACCTTTCACAGAACTGGAGACCTCCAGCATGACTCAACCTGTCCCGATCCGGCGAGACCGCTTACCGCGGGTGCTGGATCTGTTCTGCTGCTCCGGCGGCGCGGGCAAGGGCTACGCGGACGCGGGATTCGACATCGATGGTGTCGACATCACCGACCGTCCGAACTACCCCTTCACCTTCCACCGGGCCGACGCGCTCGAACACCTCGCCGCACTCATCACTACCGGCGAAATCGAGCGGTACGCCATGGTCCACGCGTCCCCGCCGTGCCAGGCAGGATGCGCCCTCACCGTCGGAACCAACGCCTCGCGCGGGTGGGGACGAGAGCATGTCCAGCTCATCCCTGAACTTCGGTGCCTGCTCGATGCGTCGGGCCTGCCGTACATCATCGAGCAGCCCAATGGCCGTGCCCCCGTACGCGCCGACCTGCGGCTGTGCGGGGAGATGTTCGGCCTCGGAGTCCTGCGCCACCGCACGTTCGAGCTGGGCGGGTGGACCGCCCAGCAGCCGCCGCATCCGAAGCACCGCGGCTACGTGCGTGGCTATCGGCACGGGGTCTACCGCGACGGCCCTTACGTCGCCGCGTATGGCGCGGGCGGAGGCATGGCCACCGTTCCCGAGATGCAGCAAGCGATGGGTATCACGTGGACCGACGTCCGCGAGGAACTGACCGAGGCGATCCCCCCGGCCTACACCCAGTGGATCGCCAACGCCTTCCAGGTATCCGGGCTGGGAGTCGCCGCATGAGCACGCACCTCCTGAGAGCCGCCCTGGACGCGGCGGAACGTGGCTGGCACGTCTTCCCGCTCCGCCCCGGCACCAAGCGGCCCGCCCTGCACGGAGAGGAGCAGTGCCCCCGCACCGGGGACTGCGTCACGGGTCACCGCAAGTGGGAGAGCAGGGCCACCACCGATCCTGGCCGCATCCAACGGGCTTGGTCCGCAGGACCGTTCAATATCGGCATTGCGACCGGCCCGTCCGGGCTGGTCGTGGTGGACCTGGACATTCCCAAGCAGAAGAGCAGCGAGGACACGCCTTCCGGCGTGACGACCTTCGAAGCGCTCTGCGAGCGCACCGGCAACGCCGTCCCCACCACCTACCGGACCCGGACCGCGAGCGGCGGACAGCACCTCTTCTTCACCGCCCCGGACGGTGTCCGGCTCGGCAACACCGCGGGGCGGCTCGCACCGCTGGTCGACACCCGGGCATGGGGCGGATACGTCGTCGCCGCGGGCAGCACCGTGCACACGGCCGCTTACGAGATTCTCGACCCGGCTCCAGTAGCTCAGTTGCCCGCATGGCTGCTAGACGCTCTCAAGCCCACCGAGCGCCCCGCACGGCCGCTACGGCTGTCTCTGCCCAAGCACGGGAACCGGGCTGCGGATACCGCCCTCGCGCGGGAGGCCGCAGCCGTCGCATCGGCCCAAGAGGGCAACCGCGAAGCCCAGTTGTTCGAGAGCGCCCGCAAGGTGGCCCGCTTCGTCGGATGGGGCGACCTCACCCGGCACGAGGTGGAGCAGGCATTTCAGATTGCGGGTGAGTCGGCAGGACTCCCGGCATCCCAGTGCCGCGCCACTTTGCGCAGCGTCCTGAACTGGTCCATCCGGAACTGCCGGCCAAGGGAGACGGCATGAGCGCCCAACCCGATCTCCCTCTGAAATGCCAACAGCTCGGACTGGCCGGGCTCCCGGACGCCCCCGAACCGCAGCCCCGAACGGCGCGTGCGGCAGTTGCCCGGAAGACGTCGACCGAAGGCCGTCCCCTTCATCTTGTCCGCCCTGACCCGCACGCCACCACGGAGCCCGACCAGCCCCGGCATCCGGTCCGGTGGCTGCACATCGTGGCCCCGCCGTCCTACGACGCGACCCCGTCGGCCCGGTCCTGGTGCCAGTGCGGATACGACCGCACGGCCAGAGGCAGGGCCGGGGTCCTGGCCCTGATCGAAGCCCACACCAACCACCCCGAACACTGCCCGCTGCTCTACACCGCCGAAGGGAGCAAGGCCGCATGACCGCCGATCTGTGGGAGGGCTTCGACGCCCTCGACCCCGAGACCATCACCGGGCCCATGTGGGACGAACCCGTACCCCTCAACCCGCGTCGCGCCCTCCCCGCCTTCCCCGTACACACCCTCCCGCTGTGGCTGGGCGACATGGTGGCAGGCGTCGCGGAGGAGACACAGACCCCCGTAGACCTGGCCGGGTGCCTCGCCCTCGGGGTCATCGCCACGGCGGCCGGCGGCCGGGCCACCGTCTGCGTCCGCGGGCACTGGCGCGAGCCGGTCAACCTCTACACCGCTGTCGCCCTGCCGCCCGGCAACCGCAAGTCCGCAGTGTTCGCCCTCATGACCGGCCCCCTGCTCGCCGTCGAGAAGACGCTCGTGGAGCTCTCCGGCCCGGTACGGGCCGAAGCCGAGACAACGGCCCGTCTGGCAAGGGCAGCCGCGGACAAAGCCGCCCAGAAGGCCGCAGCCGCAGAACCCGGCCTGAGGGACCAACTCACCGCCGAGGCCGTCCAGCTCGCCCAGCAGGCCGACGAACTCACCGAGCCCGCCAAGCCCCAACTGGTCGCGGACGACGTCACCCCGGAAAGTCTGGCCACACTCCTGGCCGAGCAGGACGGCCGGATCAGCGTCATGTCGGCCGAAGGCGAGATCTTCGACATCATCGCCGGACGCTACTCAGGCACCCCCAACATGGGCATCTTCCTCAAAGGCCACGCAGGCGACATGACCCGCGTCAACCGACAGGGACGCGACGCCCAGCACATCGAAGCACCCGCCGTCACCATGGGCCTCGCCATCCAGCCGGAAGTCCTCGACGCCATCGGCAGGGTCAAAGGCGCAGACGGCCGGGGGCTGCTGGCACGGTTCCTGTATGCCAAACCCGTATCCCTCGTCGGCAGCCGCAACCTCACTCCCGCCCTGCTGAGCGAGGAAACCGCCGCCACCTACGCCAAGCGTCTCGGTGGTCTGACGATGGTGCTGGCGGACTGGACTGACCCGGCCGTCCTCACCCTCAGCCCCGAGGCCGACGCGGTGATGCTGGCCTACCAGAAGGTCACCGAATCACGTCTCGGGAAGGGCGGCAGCCTCGCCCCGATCGTGAAATGGGCATCCAAGCGAGATGGTGCCGTGGCCCGCATCGCTGGACTGCTCCACCTCGCCACCCACCCCGACAACGGATGGAGCCTCCCCATCGAGGCGGCCACCATGGCCGCGGCGACGGAGATCGGGGACTACTTCACCGCCCATGCCCTGGAGGTGTTCGACGCCATGGGCGCCGACCCCGCCCAGGAAGCCGCCCACCAGGTCCTCACCTACATCAGAGACAACCGGCTGACCGGCTTCACCAAGCGGGAGTTGTTCCGGGGTCTGTCGCGCGGCGACTTCCCCGCCATGGGAGACCTGGACCCCGCGTTGGCCCTGCTCGAAGAGCACGGATGGGTACGACAGCTGCCCTTGCCCCCGCGCTCCGGGCGAGGTGGCCGGCCGCCGTCGCCCCGGTACGACACCCACCCGTCCCTCACCCCGCCGCGCATGAACGCGTGACAGAACCCCCAACCCGCTGACAGAACTGACACAACCCCTGCGCCAGACTGCTGACCTGCACAAACAGCCGTGATCACGGCTGTGACAAAACCTCCGAAAACTCTGACAGAACCTCCCCGCCCAAATCTGGGCGCTCTGACAGAACCCCCCGCCCGGAGGTTCTGTCAGAGTTTTTCGCGGTTTTGTCAGAGCACTCAAAACCGGAGAAACAGCAGGTCAGTGGGATATCGGCGAGGTTCTGTCAGTTCTGTCAGCGATCCCAGCCCCTCCGCACCATTCGATCTGCCCGAGGAGCCACGGTGACCACCGCCCGACCCGAGCAGCCAGACGCGCTCAATACGCTGCGCGCCGGTCTCCCCGACCACTACCTCACCCCCGACGACATCGCCGAGATCTTCGACGTCCCCAAAGAGACCGTCTACCAGTGGCGCAAGAAGCGCACCGGGCCGCCCGGCTTCCGCATCGGCAAGCACCTCCGCTACGACCCCGCCGACGTACGCGCCTACGTCGCCGGTCGCCGGAAGGCCGACGCAGCAGCCTGACCCATCCATCACCACGCTGGGGCCCGACCATGCGGGTCGGGCCCCAGCCCTGTCATACCTCGAAGGAGCCCTACGTGGCTGGCCACATTCAAGACCGCTGGTACAAGACCGAAACCGGCATCGATGGCAAGACGACACGCATCAAGAGCGACCGGCACGGAACGGGAATGCGCTACCGGGCCCGTTACGTAACTCCCAGCGGTACCGAGAAGAGCAGGTCATTCCCTGACAAGCAGAAGCGTCTCGCGGAGGTGTGGTTGACGCAGATTGCCGCCGACATGTCGCGTGGGCAGTACGTAGACCCCTCAGCGGGCAAAGTCACGTTCGAGGCCTACGCCACCGCGTGGCTTGCGTCCCAGACGACCGACGTATCGACGATCGATGCCATCGACCAGCGCTTCCGTTTGCACATCTTCCCGCACATCGGGTCGCGCTCCATGAGCGCCTTCCTACCGGCGCACATTCGAGCCTGGGGACGCGTCCTACAAGACGCAGGCCTTGCGCCTTCCTACCAGCGAGTCATCTTCGCGAATGTCTCGGCCGTGTTCGGCGCGGCCGTTGATGACGGCGTCATCCCCCGGAACCCTTGTCGTGCGAATTCGGTTCGGCCACCTCGGGCGGACGCGAGGAAGCTCAAACCGTGGCCGCAGGAGCGTGTTTTCGCGGTGCGCGAAGCGCTGCCGGCGCCCTATCGCAAGGTGGTGGACATTGGCGCTGGGTGTGGTCTGCGACAGGGCGAGATTCTCGGGCTGGCGGTCGACGAAGTCGACTTCCTTGCAGGAGTGGTGCACGTCGTGCGGCAGGTGAAGTTGGTCAAGGCGCAGTTGGTGTTCGCTCCGCCCAAGGGCGGAAAGCTCCGTGATGTTCCGCTTCCGGACTCTGTGGCGTTCGCTGTCGCGGAGCACATCACTCAGCGACCGCCGCTCACTGTCACGTTGCCGTGGAAGGCGCCGGACGGGCCGCCGGTCACGGCGTCGCTTCTCTTCTACTCGCGGGAGCGGAAGCCGGTGAACCGGAACTACTTCAACATGCGCGTCTGGAAGCCCGCGCTGGTTGCCGCCGGCGTCATCCCGGCGCGCAAGCCGGGGCAGCGGTTCGCGGAGTCGCGCGAGCACGGGATGCACGCGCTACGGCACTTCTACGCTTCCGTACTGCTGGACGCGGGCGAGAACGTCAAGGCTCTGTCGGAGTACCTTGGCCACGGCGATCCGGGCTTCACCCTGCGGACCTACACCCACCTCATGCCGAACAGCCAGGCGCGAGCGAGGCGGGCCGTCGACAGCGTCTTCCGCGAGGGCGGAGACACCGACGACGGCCCACAGACGGCCCAGGAGGAAGGAAAGGCATCCTGACCTGCGGCTGAATCAAATGTCGCGGAAGATCTCGATCTGCGCGCCCACCGAGTTGAGCCGTTCCGCCAGCTCCTCGTAACCACGGTTGATCACATACACATTGCGCAGTACGGAGGTCCCCTCGGCCGCCATCATCGCGAGCAGTACGACCACGGCAGGCCGCAGCGCCGGCGGGCACATCATCTCGGCCGCGCGCCACCGGGTGGGGCCCTCGACCAGGACCCGGTGCGGGTCAAGGAGCTGGAGCCGGCCGCCCAGGCGGTTGAGGTCCGTCAGGTAGATCGCGCGGTTGTCGTAGACCCAGTCGTGGATGAGCGTCTTGCCCTGCGCCGAGGCGGCGATGGCCGCGAAGAACGGCACGTTGTCGATGTTGAGACCGGGGAACGGCATCGGGTGGATCTTGTCGATCGGGGCCTCCAGCTTGGAGGGCCGGACCGTCAGATCGACCAGCCGGGTACGGCCGTTGTCCGCCGGGTACTCCGTCGTGCGGTCGCAGTCGACGCCCATCTCCTCCAGCACCGCGAGCTCGATCTCCAGGAACTCGATCGGTACCCGGCGGATCGTCAGCTCGGACTCCGTCACCACGGCGGCGGCGAGCAGGCTCATCGCCTCGACCGGGTCCTCGGAGGGGGAGTAGTCGACATCCACATCTATGTGCGGCACACCGTGCACGGTCAGCGTCGTCGTACCGACGCCGTCGACCCGTACGCCCAGCGCCTCCAGGAAGAAGCACAGGTCCTGGACCATGTAGTTGGACGAGGCGTTGCGGATGACGGTCGTGCCGTCGTGGCGGGCGGCGGCCAGCAGCGCGTTCTCCGTCACCGTGTCGCCGCGCTCGGTCAGCACGATGGGCCTGTCCGGGGTCACCGAGTGGTCTATCCGGGCGTGGTAGAGACCCTCGGTCGCGGCTATCTCCAGGCCGAACCGGCGCAGCGCGATCATGTGCGGCTCGATGGTCCGGGTGCCGAGGTCGCAGCCGCCCGCGTACGGCAGCTTGAACTGGTCCATGCGGTGCAGCAGCGGGCCGAGGAACATGATGATGGACCGGGTCCGCCGGGCGGCGTCCGCGTCGATGGCGGCCATGTCGAGCCGGGCCGGCGGGACGATCTCCAGATCGGTGCCGTCGTTGATCCATCGGGTGCGCACACCGATGGAGTTCAGCACTTCGAGGAGGCGGTAGACCTCTTCGATCCGGGCGACCCGGCGCAGCACCGTACGGCCCTTGTTGAGCAGCGAGCCGCAGAGCAGGGCCACGCAGGCGTTCTTGCTGGTTTTGACATCGATCGAGCCGGAGAGCCGACGCCCGCCGACGACCCGCAGATGCATCGGCCCGGCGTAGCCGAGCGACACGATCTCACTGTCGAGTGCTTCACCGATACGGGCAATCATCTCAAGGCTGATGTTCTGATTGCCGCGCTCGATGCGGTTCACGGCGCTCTGGCTGGTGGCGAGCGCCTCCGCGAGCTGACTCTGAGTCCAGCCCCGGTGCTGACGCGCGTCACGTATGAGCTTGCCGATGCGTACGAGGTAGTCGTCTGACATGGCGCCAGGTTATCTCAGATATGAGATGAAGATCGGATGGGGGTGTGGCATTCGGGTGACGGGTGTGGTGAGAGCAGGTGAGGAGGGGAAGGGTGGGGGATGGTGGGGGAGGTGGGCGATGACGGTGGCCGGCCCCGTCTCCGATTCCGGGTACCTGTCGGCCGTTCCCATCGTCCGCCCGGTGCGGCGATCCGGCACGCGGGGTGCGTCCGTGCGGGTGGCACCGGAGCGCGCTGCGCGCGTCCGTGCGGGTGCCACACCACGGGAACAGCGCGATCCTGCCGTGGCGGGGCGGGTCTCGCCGAGTCGGTGCGCCCCGGCGGGGCGAGCGCCTGTGTCCGCATCTCGTCCGCCGCGACAGCGGGAGGGCGCAGCGCATCCGGCGGCCTGTTCCCGCCCCCGCGGGCGTCGGCACCGCGGCCCGGCGCCTGGGTGATGTGCCGGGCAGGAACGGTCGGCTTCCATGGCGCCGAAAACAAAGACCGCCACCGCGTCCTCGAATGAGCCGAAGGTGGCACGCTCGTCTCCGTATTCAAAGAAGTAATAAATACCTGCGGACACGCAGCGCCACCGAGTAAGGGGATGCCTTGCGCCCGCAACACTGTGATGTCCACTCATCCGCGACGTGGAAGGTGCTCACTCCGGGAGAGCGAGGCGCCGATCGGCCGACCAGGAGTGATTGACATTGGAAAAGTCTGAATTGCTTACCGACGTGAACGCCGGCATCGATCGCTCTGTGATGAAGAAACTGCCGGAGGTCACCCTGGCCTTCTGGATCATGAAGATCGCCGCGACGACGCTCGGCGAGACCGCCGGCGACCTGTTCGCCCAGACCCTCGGACTCGGCTACTTCCTCACCACGGTCGCGCTGTTCCTGATCTTCGTCGTCACGCTGGTCGTGCAGCTGAGGTCCACCCACTACAACCCCTTTTTCTACTGGACCGTCATCCTGTCCACCAGCATGGCCGGCACCACGATGTCCGACTTCATGAACCGTGACGCCAGCGCCGCATACCTTTCCGGCGGGACCACGTCGCTGGGCTGGGGGCCGCAAGGCCTGGGACTGGGGTACCCCACGGGAGCCGCGATCCTGATCTCGATCCTGATTGCCGTCTTCGTCATCTGGAAATTCACCGGGCTGACGTTCTCCATCCGCGACATCGTCACTTTCCGCGGGGAAGCTCTCTTCTGGTCGGCGATTCTCGTCTCGAACACGCTCGGCACTTCCATGGGTGATTTCCTGTCCGACAGCTCCGGACTCGGCTATGCGGGTGGCGCGCTTCTCGTCACCGGGCTGCTCATGGTGCTTCTCGCACTCATGCGGGTGCCTGTCGTGCCGAACGTCCTGCTGTTCTGGATCGCGTTCGTGCTCACGCGCCCGCTCGGGGCCACTGTCGGCGACTTCCTCACCAAGCCTGTCGCCAAGGGGGGTCTCGACCTCGGGACGGCGGGCTCGTCGCTCGCGCTCCTCGCGCTCCTCTTCGGCCTCGTGACCCATGCCCGTGTGCAGGAGCGGAGGAGCGCCGTGCCACGCAACGAGGTCCTGGCCGAGGACTCCTGAGCGCGGCCGGGAGCCGGGTCGGGCGGCTGCCATGCGTTGCCGGGCGCACGACTGCCTCGGCGCGGCGCCTCGCCGAGGGGGTCCGTGTGGAAGAGGGCGGCATCGTCCGGGCAGCCGGGCATGACCGTCCAGCGGTGATGTACTAGAGTTATCTCGACATCGAGATATCTGCCGAAGGTGCACCGCAGCCGCCGAACGGTAAGGGTTACCTAACTAAGCCTTACCTTAGCGGATGGTCGAGGAGCCGTAGGCGGCACCACGCGGCGCCCGCCGTAATGAGGCGCGGCGCGGTAGTACGCGCACATTGATGAAGGAGACTGTCGTGTCGGCGAACAGCTTCGACGCCCGCAGCACGCTGCGCGTGGGCGACGAGTCGTACGAGATCTTCAAGCTGGACAAGGTCGAGGGCTCCGCGCGCCTCCCTTACAGCCTGAAGGTGCTGCTGGAGAACCTGCTCCGCACCGAGGACGGCGCGAACATCACCGCCGACCACATCCGGGCGCTGGGTGGCTGGGACTCCCAGGCCCAGCCCAGCCAGGAGATCCAGTTCACGCCGGCCCGCGTGATCATGCAGGACTTCACCGGTGTTCCGTGTGTCGTGGACCTCGCCACCATGCGTGAGGCCGTGAAGGAGCTCGGCGGCGACCCGGCGAAGATCAACCCCCTCGCGCCGGCCGAGCTGGTCATCGACCACTCCGTCATCGCGGACAAGTTCGGCACCAACGACGCGTTCGCGCAGAACGTCGAGCTGGAGTACGGCCGCAACAAGGAGCGCTACCAGTTCCTGCGCTGGGGCCAGACCGCCTTCGACGAGTTCAAGGTCGTCCCCCCGGGCACCGGCATCGTCCACCAGGTCAACATCGAGCACCTGGCCCGCACGGTCATGGTCCGGGGTGGCCAGGCGTACCCCGACACCCTCGTCGGCACCGACTCGCACACCACCATGGTCAACGGCCTCGGCGTGCTGGGCTGGGGCGTCGGCGGCATCGAGGCCGAGGCCGCGATGCTCGGCCAGCCGGTCTCCATGCTCATCCCGCGCGTCGTCGGCTTCAAGCTGACCGGCGAGCTGAAGCCCGGCACCACCGCCACCGACCTGGTGCTGACCATCACCGAGATGCTCCGCAAGCACGGCGTCGTCGGCAAGTTCGTCGAGTTCTACGGTGAGGGCGTCGCCGCCACCTCCCTCGCGAACCGCGCCACCATCGGCAACATGTCGCCGGAGTTCGGCTCCACCGCCGCGATCTTCCCGATCGACGACGAGACGCTGAAGTACCTGCGTCTGACCGGTCGTGACGAGCAGCAGGTCGCGCTCGTCGAGGCGTACGCCAAGGAGCAGGGCCTCTGGCTCGACCCGGCCGCTGAGCCGGACTTCTCCGAGAAGCTGGAGCTCGACCTCTCCACGGTCGTCCCCTCCATCGCCGGCCCGAAGCGCCCGCAGGACCGCATCATCCTGGCCAACGCCAAGGAGCAGTTCGCGCAGGACGTCCGCAACTACGTCTCCGAGGACGAGGAGTCCGGCAAGGAGTCCTTCCCGGCCTCCGACTCCCCGGCCTGCCACAACGGCGTGCCGAGCCGTCCCACCACGGTCACGGCCCCCGACGGGACGACGTACGAGATCGACCACGGCGCCGTCACCGTCGCCGCGATCACGTCCTGCACCAACACCTCGAACCCGTACGTCATGGTCGCCGCGGCGCTCGTGGCCAAGAAGGCGGTCGAGAAGGGCCTGACCCGCAAGCCGTGGGTCAAGACCACGCTCGCCCCGGGTTCCAAGGTCGTCACCGACTACTTCGACAAGGCGGGCCTGACCCCGTACCTCGACAAGGTCGGCTTCAACCTCGTCGGCTACGGCTGCACCACCTGCATCGGCAACTCCGGCCCGCTGCCGGAGGAGGTCTCCAAGGCGGTCAACGAGCACGACCTGGCCGTGACCTCGGTGCTCTCCGGCAACCGTAACTTCGAGGGCCGGATCAACCCCGACGTCAAGATGAACTACCTGGCGTCCCCGCCGCTGGTCGTCGCGTACGCCATCGCCGGTTCGATGAAGGTCGACATCACCAAGGACGCCCTGGGCATCGACCAGGACGGCAAGCCGGTCTACCTCGCGGACATCTGGCCCTCCGAGGCCGAGGTCAACGACGTCGTCGCCAACTCCATCGGCGAGGACATGTTCAACAAGTCCTACCAGGACGTCTTCGCGGGCGACGCCCAGTGGCAGGCGCTGTCGATCCCGACAGGCAACACCTTCGAGTGGGACCCGCAGTCCACCTACGTGCGCAAGCCCCCTTACTTCGAGGGCATGACGATGGAGACCACCCCGGTCTCCGACATCACCGGCGCCCGCGTGCTGGCGAAGCTGGGCGACTCGGTCACCACCGACCACATCTCCCCGGCCGGTGCGATCAAGGCCGACACCCCGGCCGGCACGTACCTGACGGAGCACGGCGTCGAGCGCCGCGACTTCAACTCGTACGGCTCGCGCCGCGGTAACCACGAGGTCATGATTCGCGGCACGTTCGCGAACATCCGCCTGCGCAACCAGATCGCCCCGGGCACCGAGGGTGGCTACACCCGCGACTTCACCCAGGCTGCGTCTGCGGGCGATGCCCCCGTGTCGTTCATCTACGACGCCTCGCAGAACTACCAGGCCGCCGGCACCCCGCTGGTCATCCTGGCGGGCAAGGAGTACGGCTCCGGCTCGTCCCGCGACTGGGCCGCCAAGGGCACCGCGCTCCTCGGCGTCAAGGCCGTCATCGCCGAGTCGTACGAGCGCATCCACCGCTCGAACCTCATCGGCATGGGCGTCCTCCCGCTCCAGTTCCCGGAGGGCGCGACCGCCGAGGCCCTCGGCCTCACCGGCGAGGAGACCTTCTCCTTCACCGGCGTGACCGAGCTGAACAACGGCACCACGCCGCGCACGGTGAAGGTCTCCACCGACACCGGTGTGGAGTTCGACGCGGTCGTCCGCATCGACACCCCCGGTGAGGCGGACTACTACCGCAACGGCGGCATCATGCAGTACGTGCTCCGCAGCCTGATCCGCAAGTAAGGTCCGGCAGCAGCAGGAAGGGCCGCATCCCGGTGACGGGGTGCGGCCCTTCGGCGTCACGCGGCGGTGGTGAGCGTGTGAATGCCGTGCAGCTGCGTCATGACGTCCCGCAGCGAGCGGCAGTTGCGCGGCCCCGCACCCGGCGCGGGCCGCGTCGCGCCCTGACCGTCCTCCAGTGCGTCGGCCGTCGCCGACAGCGCACTCGTCACCTGCTCCACCTCGGCCGGCGACGGCCGGGACACGCCGAGCTCGACCCGCAGCGCACACACGGTCGCCGCGTCGACGATCAGTTCGGCGGAGGCCGTCACGGCCGCCCAGTCGCGCTTCTTCCCGCCGTACGGGCCCGGCAGTTCGGCCGCCGCCGTCTCGGCCGCCGCCCGTGCCTCGGCGAGCGCGCGGTACGCGGCGTTCCGCAGGGCCAGACCCTCTGTGCCCGACCTGCGCGGGTCGTGCGCCCCACCCGGTCCGGCCAGCACATGGCGCAGATACCGCTCCGTGCAGCGCAGGGTGACCGCGTATCGGTGCCCCACCCGCACTCCGGGATCGGCCAGCCGGGGAAGGTGCCCGACGAGCAGCACGATGGCGCAGGCCAGCGCGGTCTCCAGCAGCCGGGCGGGCGCGGCCTCCGTGTCACCTGCCGTGCGGACGAAGGAGAGCACCAGCACCGTGATCACGGCGGTCTGTAGACCGAAGTGCCGGACGGAGAACGGGACCAGCGCGGCGCCCACGACGACCAGCGCCACCGTGGCCGGAGCGCCGAGCCCGCCGAGAACCGTGGTGCACAACAGAAACGCCAGGACTCCGGCGACCGTTCCCGCGAACCGGTTCACCACCCGGGAGAACAACGGCCCCATGTCCGGCTTCACCAGGAACGCGGCGGTGGCCGGCAGCCAGTACCAGTGGACCTCGTGCAGGATCAGGGCGACCGCACCGGTGACCGCGACGCAGAGTGCCACCCGCAGCCCGTACTCCCGTCCCGCCGGCGAGAGCATGCTCCGCCAGGACCGGGACGGCGCGGCGGTGTTCCGCGTGCCCGGGGCGGCAGCGCCGTGCAGCGTACGGTCGAAGACGACGGCGGCCTCCAGCAGCGCACGGTCGAACGCCGCCCGCTCGACCGAGTCCGACACCGGGCTCGGCAACAGCCCCGCAGGACCGCCGGTCCGCACGGCGGCGGCCAGCCGACGGGGCCCGTCGGCGACCTCGCAGGGGACGGCCCGCCCCTCCCACAGCAGCGCGATGCTCGCCTCGCACAGCGCGACCGCCGCGCCGAAACGTTCGGCGAGTGGATGGCCCGCGGCACCGCCCCGGCCGGGCCAGGGCAGCAGCCGCATGAGACGCAGCGCCTCGTCCGCCTGCTGCTGCGCGGCGACCAGCCTGCGACGCGCAGCGGCGGCATGCGGTCCGCCGAGCGCGTGGAGCGCGTCCGCCAGGGCGTCGAAGACGGCGGCGACCGCCTCGTGCTCGCCGCTCGACCGTGCGGGCCCGCCGTGCCCGGGCGCCCGCAGGACCAGCCGCAACAGCAGCAGCCAGATCGCGCCGGAGAGGAAGCAGAGGGCCTTGAACCAGGCAGGCCCCGGCATCGGCATCCCCATGCCGATCGTGGTGGTGACCAGCATCTGGAGGGCCGCCGCCGACCACAGCGCACCCACCGCGCTCAGCGCACCGGAGACCCACCCGACCAGGAAGAGCACGGGCACCGCGGCCCAGCGCCCGGCACTGTCGGCAACCAGGGCCCCGACGAGCAGCCCGAGCGATCCGGCCACGGCAGGCAAACCGATGCCCACCATCCCCTTGCGCCGGGTCCCCGGACGGTCGTTGACCCCGGCGAGCATCGCCCCGAGTGCCGCGAGGACCCCCGGCCCCGGATGTCCCGTGGCGATACCGGCACCGAGCAGCGGCCCCGCCCCGAGCGCACCGCGCACCATCGCGGTCCGGGGGACAGGGGCCGCACGCCGGCTCACGACGTGGGCGAGCCAGGCGGGCGCGGGCCGTCGGCCGGACCGGACACCTCTACGAGCCGGGACACGCACGGCTGACCTCCTCGTACACCGGCCGGACACAGATCCGGGGCTGTCGGGGCGGGCAACGGCGGCCGCATACGAGCGACCGTAACAGGGTGATTTGTCGATCGGGCGACGGTGAGGTTTCAGCGATGTGATCACCGCCCGGCACCGACCGGAAGATGGGCACCCCCGGCTCGGTCCACCACCGCTCATGGGCCTCGGCGACCCGCTCCGCCGGCTCCCTACGGCCGTGCCCCGCGCGCGACGGCGCGAAGGCGGGCGGTGCCCGCGGTTCATGCGTGGGCTCCTTCTCGTGCGACGGGCGCGGCCTTCGTCCTCGCGGCGGTCCGGGGCAGCAGCTGTACGAGACCGGCGAGCGCCAGGGCCACCAGGACCAGGTAGATCAGCCCGTGCCGGAAGGCGGTCGGCACACCGTCGGCGAGGCTGCCGTAGTAGACGATGCCGACGACGCCGACCCCGAGCGCCCCGCCCACCTGCTGCGCCGTGGTGAGCGCCCCGGCGGCGGCTCCGGCGTGCTGCGGGTGCTCGCGCCGCGGGTGGTGGCCCGGATCGGCCGGCAGACGACCGGTGGCCGGTGGCGTACGGATCCGGGTGGCGGTGGCCCGCGCGATCACGGAGACGACCGTGCGGCGACCGGCCGAACCTCAGATATGCCTACTGAACTGCTTCAGAACGCACGGCTCTTGACGCCCTTGATGAAGGACATCCAGCCGGCCGCGCGGAAGACGAGCACCGGGCCGTCCGTGATCTTGCTGTCGCGCACGGGGGCGAGGTCCGGAGCGCCGTCGGCCACCTCCACGCAGTTGCCGCCGTCCCCATTGCTGTAGGAGGACTTACGCCAGGTTGCCGTGGTCAGATCAGCTGCGGTAGTCATCGGTCGTATAGTCCTTCGCCGCCGATTCGATCAGGGCCAGGGATGCCTCCGGCGACAGCGCGGCAGCCCTGGCCAGATCGTATGCGGAACGGAACTGGTCCACCACCGTTGATTCCTCGATGAGTTGGCCGCCGTAAGCGCCTTCGGTGTACACGGCAGGTGGAGCATCGGTGAAGCGCATCAGTGTGACCGAGGTGTCCAGGAACGGGGGCGCCCCGGCGGAGAACGGAAGCACCTGAGCGACGATGCGCGTGCGTGACCGGTTCTGCTCAGCGAGGTGCGTGAGTTGTTCAGCCATGACGGCGCTTCCGCCCACCAGTACGCGAAGAGCGGCCTGGTGGACAATGACCCACAGGATGGGAGCCGTTGGGGAATCGAGCAGCTGTGCCCGATCCATTCGGGTCCTGACGTGCCCCTCGATGACGGACGACGTGGTGAACGGCTGAGCGGCCTGAGTCAGAGCCCGTGCGTACGCCTCGGTCTGCAGAAGTCCCGGCACCACCAAGGACGAATACTCCTCGATCGACTTGGCACGCTCCTGGAGCTCCGCAGCATCGGCGAAGTAGCTTGCGACCTTGGACTTGCGGGCCAGACGGCACAACCGTTCCAGATGCTCCCCGCTACCGAAAAGCTGGTCGAAGACGCGGGACATGTCGATCTGCGGCCGCCGATTCGCCGACTCGAACTGCCCGATGTACGAGCCCGAGCAGAACACCCGCTCGCCCAGTTGCTCCTGGGACAGCCCGGCGGCCTCGCGCAGGCGGCGTAACTCGCAGCCGTAGAAGGCTCGCGGATTGGTGTACGGGTCCAGTTCCTTGGGTTGCGGCATGTGGCGGAATGTAGCCGGACACCAGGTCGCCGGATTCGGAAACGACGTACCGGCCACCCCATCGTGGACGGCGCGGAATGCGATCGTGGATCAGCGGGTTTGCAACCTTTGCAACACGCGGCGCGAACAGTACAGAGAGCGGATGGCACCCATGGGCGAGTTGATCCTTATCCGGCACGGCGAGACCGAGTGGTCCCGGAACGGGCGGCACACGAGCCACACCGATCTGCCCCTGACCGACCTCGGTGAGCGTCAGGCCCGTGCTCTCGTGCCGCTGATCGCCGACCGGAAGATCGGGCTCACCCTGGTCAGCCCGGCCCTGCGCGCCCGGCGCACCGCCGAACTCGCCGGCCTTGACTCGCCCCGTGTCACACCTGACCTGCGCGAGTGGGACTACGGCGGCTACGAGGGCGTGACCACCGTCGAGATCCACCGGACCCGGCCCTCATGGAACCTGTGGACCGATGGCGTCACCCCCGGCCCTGAGGCGCACCCCGGGGAGACGCCGGCTGAGGTGGGCAAGCGCGCCGACCGCGTGCTCACCGAGGTTCGGACGGCCGCCGAACAGGTGGGGGACGCGGACATCGCTCTCGTTGCGCACTCCCACTTCCTGCGCGTGCTCACCGCCCGCTATCTGGGGCTGGCTCCGGCCGGGGGCGCCATGTTCCAGCTCGTCACGGGCGCCGTCTCGCGGCTCGGCACCGAGCATGGGCAGCCCGTCATCACCGCCCTGAACCTGGCCCTGCCCGAGAGTCTCTTCCACGCCGCCGTCCCGGAGTCGCCCGAGCAGGCCTGAGCAGGTCCACGCCGTTCAGTCCATCGCGTCCGTCCCCATGTCGGCACGCATCGCGTCCCGCACCCGGGTCAGCGCCTCCAGCACCTGGGCCGCATGGTGCTCGTACTCCGGCATTCCGTGGAGGAGACCGTCGGCGACCGCGTCGCGCAGGTCACGGACCCGTCGGAAGTACAGAAGCGCAGGTTCGACGACTGCTCGTGGCGCGAAGACCTCGAACTGATAGCGCAGTTCGTAGCAGTCCGTGAAGCAGGCACGGGCGGCCCGGGAGCGCTCCTCCGCGGACCGGGACCTGTCCCGCGCGATCGACCAGAGCTCACTGCGCGCCTTGGCCAGAGCGGACAAGTAGGCGCTGTACAGGTCCCGTCGGCTCGTCCGCCACTCCCGCCTGGTCTCCCGCAGATCCCGGCGGCGCTCGATCACCAGCGCCGAACTGAGGGCGATGACCGCGCCTGCGACCGTGCTGACGACCGTTATCCAGCTCATCGCGGCAGCGTAGGAGAGGGGCGGGCCCCCTGAACAGACCCTCCTGCCGGATCCCGGCATGCCGGTGCGGCGCTGGTGGCGGCACGTATATTCGGCTGGTGCGACACGGCGATCAAGCCTGTGACGTGGGCTTTTGCGGCCCGGAGAACGAGTACGAACCAACAGTGAGGAGCAGGTCGATGACGACAACCGCTCGCCCGAGCGTGCAGCACGAGGACGCCCGGGTGCGGGTCACCCGCTGGGACTTCGAGCCCGGGACGCGTACCGGCCGCCATGTCCATGCGTACGACTATGTGGTCGTGCCGGTCGTCGACGGTGTCATCAGTGCCTTCGCGCCCGACGGGTCGGTGACCGAGTCGCGGCTGCGGGCCGGCGAGTCGTACGCCCGCCCGGCCGGTGGCGAGCACGATGTCGTCAATACCGGCAGTGCCTGGCTGGCCTTCGTCGAGATCGAGCTCAAGGCTGCCTCCCTCGGGTGACCGGCGAGGAGTGCACCGACGGCCGGTACCACGTCGCGAGGTACCGGCCGCCGGTGCGAAAAGGGTGCTGCCGTCAGGAGATCAGCTCCACCTCCGCCAGCGTCCCCTCACCGTCCGGCACCAGGCGGTAGTGCGCGTACGTTCCCGCCGTGCCCACCGAGAACACCCGGGTCTGCTTGTCC
The DNA here is from genome assembly GCF_026339735.1 of Streptomyces sp. NBC_01669. GTDB lineage: Bacteria > Actinomycetota > Actinomycetes > Streptomycetales > Streptomycetaceae > Streptomyces > Streptomyces yanii. Next base: position 2,338,836 of record NZ_JAPEQG010000001.1, on the reverse strand, counting down.
CAGGCGAACGACTGCCCGGACCGCTTGTCGAGGTCCTTCCATGTCGTGCCGTCCGTCGAGGCCTGCAGGACCCAGCCCGTCGGCGCCTTCGCCGCGGCGCCCGAGGTCAGCGTGTACTGGACCGCCTTCGTCGCCGACCCGACCGGGAGCTCCACCGCGCCGGTCACCGTCGCCGTCGTGGCCGACGTGTTGTCGAACAGCGCGCCTTCGCCCTTCAGGACGTCCTTCTTCGGCGACGGCACCTTGTCGTCCTGGGTGATCGACGTCGGGGCCGCGTTCTTGCCCGTGCCCCACGCCGACGGCTTGGCGCCCATGTCGAACTCCAGGACGCCGCCCTTGGCGAGCACCTCGTGCGGCAGCGACGTGGACGTCCACTTCTTGCCGTTGACCTTCAGACCCTGCACGTAGATGTTCTTCGCGCTGTTCTTCGGGGCCTTGATCACGAGGTCGTGGCCGTTCTCCAGGTGGACGGTGGTCTTCGTGAAGAGCGGCGAGCCGATGGCGTACTCGCCACTGCCCATCACCAGGGGGTAGAAGCCGAGCGAGGAGAAGAGGTACCAGGCCGACTGCTCGCCGTTGTCCTCGTCGCCGTGGTAGCCCTGGCCGATCTCACTGCCCGTGTAGAGGCGGCCGAGAACCTCGCGGACCTTCTCCTGGGTCTTCCAGGGCTGCGACGCCGCGTCGTACATGTACGTGACGTGATGCGCGACCTGGTTGCTGTGGCCGTACATGCCCATCCGTACATCACGGGCCTCCGTCATCTCGTGGATGACACCGCCGTACGAGCCGACGAATTCGGGACCGGCCGTCTCCGGGGTGGAGAAGTACGTGTCGAGCTTCTTCGCCAGGCCGTCGCGGCCGCCGTACAGGTTGGCCAGACCGCGGCTGTCCTGCGGAGCCGTGAACGCGTAGCCCCAGCCGTTCGTCTCCGTGTAGTCGTAGCCCCAGATGAGCGGGTCGTACGTGTCGGAGGCGACCCGCCAGTCACCCTTGGCATTCCTGCCCTGGAAGAAGCCCGCCTTGGAGTCGAACAGCTCGACATAGTTGCGAGCCCGGTTCAGGAAGTACTCCGACTCCTCCTTGTACCGCTCCTTCTTCGTCTTCCTGTAGAGCGCCTGGCCCATCTGCGCGAGGCCGTAGTCGTTGAGGTAGCCCTCCAGCGACCAGGACAGACCCTCGTGCGTCGACGTGTTCGCGTATCCCGCGAACGGGGACGTCTCCATCCCCTTCCGGCCCACACCCGACGACGGCGGAACCACCGTGGCGTTCTTCAGGGCCGCCTCGTACGCCGCCTCACCGTCGAACTTCACGCCCTTGACGTACGCGTCCGCGAACGCGACGTCCGACGAGGTGCCGGTCATCAGGTCGGCGTAACCGGGGGAGGACCAGCGGGAGATCCAGCCACCGTCCTTGTACTGCTGGACGAAGCCGTCGACCATCTCGCCGGCCTTGTCCGGCGTGAGGAAGGAGTACGCGGGCCATGTCGTCCGGTAGGTGTCCCAGAAGCCGTTGTTGACGTACACCTTGCCGTCGACGATCTTCGCACCCGTGTGGGTGGGGGTGTCCGGGCCGATCTGCGGCGAGAACGGGCTGGCGTACCGGTCCTTGCCGTCGACCTGCTCGAAGCCGGAGTTCGGGTAGAGGTACAGGCGGTACAGGCTGGAGTAGAGCGTCGTCAGCTGGTCGGCGTCCGCACCCTCGACCTCCACCTTGCCCAGGATGTCGTCCCAGGCGTGCTGTGCCTGGTCCTCGACGCGGCCGAAGGAGCGGGAGGCGGGAATCTCGGCGGCGAGGTTCCGCTTCGCCTGGTCGATGCTGATCAGCGAGGTGGCCAGACGGAGGTTGACCGTACGGTCCTTGCCGGCGTCGAAGCGGAGGTAGCCCGTCACGTCGTCACCGCCGCCGCCCTTGAGCTTGCCGCTCGCGGTGACCGGGGCGTCGAAGACGCCGTAGACGAAGAGCCGGGTGGCGCCGGTGGAGAGGCCGCTCTTCACGTCGGAGAAGCCGGTGAAGGAGCTGGTCCCCGGGTCGAGAGTGAGTCCGCCGTCGTTGGAGATGTTGTCGAAGACGACGGACGCGTCGTCACCGGGGTACGTGAACCGCATCCGCGCCGCGTGGTCGGTCGGCGTCATCTCGGCCTTGAGGCCGTTCTCGAACGTCACTCCGTAGTAGTGCGGCTTTGCCTTCTCGTTCTCGTGCTTGAACGGCAGCGCGCGCGCCGTGCGGGAGGCGTCCGGGATGTCCTTGGCCACCGACGGCATCAGCTGGAACGTCTGCCGGTCGCCCATCCACGGGCTCGGCTCATGGCTCGCGCTGAATGCCTGGAGCGTGGGCAGGTTGTCGTCGTTGTTGGCGCGCTGGTAGTCGTACAGCCAGCTCGTCGAAGCGGCGTTGGTGACCGGCGTCCAGAAGTTGAAGCCGTTCGGGACAGCGGTGGCGGGGAAGTTGTTTCCACGCGAGAAGCCGCCACTGGAGTTGGTGCCCCGTACCGTCGAGGCGTAGTCGGACAGGTGCGCCCGGCGCTTCTCCGGGGCCTTCGGGGCGAGCTTGATGTCGTCGATCCAGCCCTGGAACTTCGCTGGGCCCTTGGGGGAGTCGTACGCCACCAGGATCCGGTCGACGGTCTTCCCGGCCGCGACCGTGCCGATGCGCGAGGCGACCTTGTTCCACTGGTTGACGTACAGCCGCTTGGCGTCGGCCTGGCCCTGCGGGGTCAGCGGACCGCCGTGGCTGTCGGTGGCACCCAGATCGCTCAGGTACGTGCCGTCGGTGAACGCGAGGTCGACCGCCACATGCGTGGCCGGGTACGAGAGGTCCGTCTCGCCCATCTGCGGGTAGACGAGGTAGGAGAGCTCGGTGTCCCGGGTGACGGCCGTGTCGACGTCGAAGATCTTGTTGTACGAGTACGCCCGGCCGTCCGCCTTGTGCGTGCCCGCGTAGCGCAGAGCCTTCTTGCCCGTGAAGCCCGCGCCGGCCTTGGCCGTGGGGGAGCCGGACGGACCGCGGTCGATCTGACTGCGCATCTCGTCGGGCGCCGGCGTGCTGGTGTTGCCGTCGGAGAACTGGACGTCGGCGAGCTGGGTGATGTTCGAGGCGCCGTTGTTCTTCGTGATGTCCAGACGGAAGTGCTGATAGGCCGTGTCGGCCGTGATGTCGTACGACTTGGTCTGGAAGCGCTCGCTGAAGGACTGGTCGGTCCGGGAGTCGAGGTCCTTCCACGTCTTGCCGTCGGCGGAGCCCTGGAGCGTCCAGTTCCTCGGGTCACGCTCGTCGTAGTCGTTGGCCGAGGTGAGCGCGTAGGTCACGACCTTGACCGGTTCGGCGAGATCGAACTCCAGCCAGCCGGTGGGCTCGAAGGTCAGCCACTTGGTGGCGGACTCCCCGTCGATGAGGTTCTCCTTCACCTCACCACCGCCGGTGTTCTCGTCACTGGCGCGGACATCCGTGACCTTGTCCGTGACATTGCCCGGTATTCCGGACGAGAAGCCGCCATCGATGCCCGACGACCGCTTCGTCCCGTCAGATCCCTCCTCCACGGTATTGCGCCAGTCCGGCTGCTTTTCATCTGCCTCGAACGAGGAGGTGAACGTCTGGTCGGCTGTGGGCTTTTCACCCCTTTCGAGGGAATGTGCCGACTGGGCGACGGCCGCTGTCGGGGCGGTCACGACCAGGACCAGTGAGGCCGCAATGAGTGCGGCTGTGCGGCTTTGTCTCTTGCGAGAACCATGTCGGGGCTGCATGCCGAGCCATTCCTCCCGAGGAAGTGCGCGTAGGACAACGTTGTCAGAGCGATGCGCAGGATCCAGTAGGGAGCCAAGTGGCTGGATGTGTCAAGGGTGTTGGGCGCGAACGGTCGGGCGAATCGACCGTATTGCGGAAATCGTTACACCCGGACGAGGGCGCACGGGGCCCATGTATCCGCGAGGTCTCAACTCGGGAAAGACTGCAGTCCAAAGCTGCATTCGATCTTGCTCAGTTGGCCGCAAGTGGACTATACCTGTCGGCGTCTGCCCCGCCGTTTTCCGTGCGGGCGGACAAGGGGGCCGGGGGAACGGTCGAGGGGATGCCGCGAGGTGCATCCGCCGCTCGATCTCCCGAAACCCCCACTGCATCCGGCTAGCCTGCAAAATCAGCATGACCCAAGCGCAACTGACCGCGGTGGCGGGGCCCTTCGCCTGAGGCGAATTTCGACGGGCGACCGGTACACACCGCCTGAGTCCTGGAGAAGGCGAGGACTTGAGCATGGGATCCACCTCCGGCCACACGAATGAGGGCCTTGGCCGTCGCGACGTGATCAAGCGGTCTGCCGCACTCGGTCTGATCACCGTTCCGACAATGAGCTTCCTGTCGGCGTGTGCGAGTAGCGACAGCGGCACCGACGACTCGGTCAAGAAGGGCAAGACGAGCGCCAAGAACCCGCTCGGCGTCAATGAGACCGCTGCCCTCGACGTCGTCATCTTCGATGGCGGTTTCGGTCAGCAGTACGCGATCGACGCGGAGAAGAAGTACAACGCGGCCTTCCCGAAGGCCCCGAAGGTCAAGCACACCGCGACCCAGAAGATCCAGTCGCAGCTGCAGCCGCGCTTCAACGGTGGCACCCCGCCGGACCTGATCGACAACTCGGGCGCCGAGCAGATGGACATGGGTGTCCTCGTCGGCAAGAAGCAGCTGCTCGACCTGACGCCGCTGATGGACGCCCCGTCCATCGACGACCCGAGCAAGAAGGTCCGCGACACGCTGCGCCCCGGTGTCCTGGAAATGGGCCAGTTCGACGGCGACCCGGTCTGGATCATGTACTACGCGTACACGGTCTACGGTGTCTGGTACTCGCAGACCGCGCTGGACAACCTCGACGCGCAGTACCCCGAGAACTGGGACGACATGCTCGCCCTCTGCGAGAAGGCGAAGAAGAAGGGCATTGCCGGCTGGACGTACGCCGGTAAGTACCCGTACTACCTGCCGTTCTCGCTCTACCCGTTCATCGCCAAGATCGGTGGCCGGGAGGTTCTCGACAAGATCGACAACCTGGAGCCGAACGCCTGGAAGGACCCCGCGGTCAAGGCGGCGTTCGAGGCGTACTACGAGCTGTACAAGAAGGGGTACATCCTCAAGGGCACCCCGGGCATGACCCACATCCAGTCGCAGACCGCGTGGACCAAGGGCAAGGCGCTCTTCATCCCGAACGGTTCGTGGGTGGAGAACGAGGCGGCGCCCACCACGCCCAAGGACTTCAAGATGATGGTCTCGGCGCCGTCCAGCCTGGACGCGTCCGACAAGATGCCGTTCGGCACCATCTGGGCCTCCGGCGGTGAGCCCTTCGTCGTCCCGGCCAAGGCGAAGAACCCCGAGGGCGGCATGGAGCAGCTGCGCATCATGCTCTCCGAGGAGTCCTCGAAGAACTTCACCAAGCAGGTCAAGTCCCTCAGCGCCTTCAACGGTGGCACCGACGGTCTGACCCTGTCCACGGCCATGCAGGCCGGCGTCGACGCGCTGAAGAAGGCCGGCGACAACGTGGTGAACCCGCGCCTGCAGGACTGGTACGTGAAGCTCCAGAAGGAGCAGATCGGCGTTGCCGGCATCGGCGAGATGATGGCGGGCCGCGCGACCCCGGCCGAGGCCATCCAGAAGATCCAGGCCTTCGCGGACGCGGCGGCCAAGGACCAGTCCATCAAGCACTACAAGCACCAGTGAGCAACCGTCACCAGCGGCGGCACCCGCGGAAAGATCGGGGTCGGTAAACGATGCAGCACGGCAAGTACCGGTTCATTGTGGGGTTCTTGGCAGCCCCACTGGCGTTGTACGCGGTCTTCGTCATTTGGCCGTTCATCCAGTCCATCTACTATTCCTTCACGGACTGGACCGGTCTGAGCCCGGACTTCAAGATGGTCGGCTTCGACAACTACACCAGGATGCTGAAGGACGACATTTTCTGGAAGTCCTTGCAGCACAGCGTGTTGCTTGTGCTGCTGCTGCCGCTGGTGACGCTGGGCCTCGCGCTTTTCTTCGCCTTCATGCTCAATGTCGGCGGCCGGCGGCGGAAGAACGCCACGGTCGCCGGCGTGCGGGGCTCGGGCTTCTACAAGATCGCCTATTTCTTCCCGCAGGTTCTCTCGATCGTGATCGTCGCCCTGCTCTTCCAGTTCGCGTTCAACCCCAGTGACGGGATGCTGAATTCGACCCTGAAGGGCATCGGTCTCGGCTCCATCCAGCCGGACTGGCTGGGCGATCCGAGCCTCGCGCTCATCTGCGTCATGTCGGTGCTGATCTGGTCGACGGTCGGATTCTTCGTTGTCCTGTTCTCCGCCGGAATGGCGTCCATTCCGAAGGACTTCTACGAGGCGGCGCTCCTCGACGGCGCCAACCGCATCACGACGTTCTTCCGGATCACCCTGCCGCTGCTCTGGGACACGGTGCAGTCGGGCTGGGTCTACATGGGAATTCTGGCGCTCGGCGTGGAGGCGTTCACGGCCGTACAGGTCATGACCGTGGGTCCTGGTGGTCCCGACTACTCGACCACGGTCCTGCCGCTGTACGTGTACCAGACGGCCTTCCGTGACGGCCAGGCAGGATACGCAACAACGATCGGTGTCGGACTGCTCATCGTCACCATGGCCTTCGCGGCCATCGTGATGCGACTGGGCCGGCGCGAGCGGCTGGAGTTCTGATGAAGACCACTGACACCCCTCCCGCGCCTGCGGCGGACCGCGTGCCCGTGTCGACGGTGACCGTGCCCGGCGGCAAGAAGGAGAAGAGCAGCGAGGGCTCCGTCCTCAACGTCTTCTCGCACGGTGTGCTGATCATCTGGGCGATCCTGGTCGTCCTGCCGCTGCTCTGGGCGGTGATGGCGTCCTTCAAGACGGACGACTCGATCCTGTCGACGCCGTGGTCGCTGCCCGACAAGCTGCACTTCGAGAACTGGTCGCGCGCCTGGAGCCAGGCGCACATGAGCGATTACTTCTTCAACACGATCGTCGTGGTGGGCGGCTCGCTCATCGGCACGCTGCTGCTCGGTTCCATGGCGGCGTACGTACTGGCGCGGTTCGACTTCCCGGGGAACCGCTTCCTGTACTTCCTGTTCATCGGCGGGATGAGCTTCCCGATCATCCTGGCGCTGGTCCCGCTGTTCTTCGTGATGAACAACATGGGACTGCTGAACACGGTGCACGGACTGATCCTGGTCTACATCGCGTACTCCCTGCCCTTCACCGTCTTCTTCCTCACCTCGTTCTTCCGGACGCTGCCGACCTCGGTGGCGGAAGCGGCGATGCTCGACGGGGCGTCGCACACCCGGACGTTCTTCCAGGTCATGCTGCCGATGGCGAAGCCCGGCCTGATCAGCGTCGGTATCTTCAACTTCCTGGGGCAGTGGAACCAGTACATGCTGCCGACGGTGCTGAACACCGAACCGGATCACCGGGTGCTCTCCCAGGGCCTGGTCGAACTGGCCACCAGTCAGGGATACAAGGGTGACTGGTCCGGCCTCTTCGCCGGTCTGGTGATGGCGATGCTGCCGGTCCTCGCGGCCTACATCATCTTCCAGCGTCAGGTCGTCGCGGGCCTGACCGCGGGAGCCGTGAAGTAGCGGCCCGCCGAACACCGCATGGACGGACGAACCGCCCGTCGGCCCTGTGCCGACGGGCGGTTCGTCCGTTCTTCGTGTGCGCCCATCGGGGCCTGTCCGCTCATCCGAGGCTCGGACTGCTCAAGGTCTTGACGGGGAGTGCCCCAAAACGCTCAGCTTAGAGTTCACATGTTAGAGAAAACGGTAGGAGTGAGAGAGTCGATGGAGACTCCGGGGTCGCAGACATCTCTGCATCGCGCCAACCTTGAGCGGGTCGTGCGTGCCGTACGTATGGCGGGTTCGCTCACCCAGGCGGAGATCGCCAGAAGCACCGGCCTCTCCGCGGCCACGGTCTCCAATATCGTTCGCGAACTGAAGGACGGCGGCACGGTCGAGGTGACCCCCACCTCGGCGGGCGGCCGCCGGGCCCGCAGCGTCTCCCTGAGCGGTGACGCGGGCATCGTGATCGGCGTCGACTTCGGACATACGCATCTGCGGGTGGCGGTCGGCAACCTTGCCCACCAGGTGCTCGCCGAGGAGTCCGAGCCGCTGGACGTGGATGCCTCATCGGCGGAGGGCTTCGGCCGGGCGGAACAGCTGGTCAAGCGGCTGATCGAGACGACCGGGATCGGCCCGGACAAGGTGATCGGAGTGGGCCTCGGCGTTCCCGGTCCGATCGATGTGGAGTCCGGCACGCTGGGCTCCACGTCGATCCTGCCGGGCTGGACGGGCATCAACCCGAGCGAGGAGCTCGCCGCACGGCTGGGCGTGCCGGTGTACGTCGACAACGACGCCAACCTCGGGGCGCTGGGAGAGCTGGTCTGGGGGAGCGGCCGGGGGGTGAAGGACCTCGCGTACATCAAGGTCGCAAGCGGTGTCGGCGCCGGTCTGGTGATCGACGGGCACATCTACCGGGGGCCGGGCGGCACGGCCGGCGAGATCGGCCACATCACGCTCGACGAGTCGGGTCCTGTCTGCCGCTGCGGCAACCGCGGATGCCTGGAGACCTTCACGGCCGCGCGGTACGTCCTGCCCCTGCTCCAGCCCAGCCACGGGCCCGATCTCACGATGGAACGGGTGGTCCAGCTGGCCCGGGAGGGCGATCCGGGCTGCCGCCGGGTGATCGGGGACGTCGGGCGGCACATCGGCAGCGGCGTCGCCAACCTGTGCAACCTGCTCAACCCCAGCCGGGTGGTCCTCGGCGGCTCCCTCGCCGAGGCGGGGGAGCTGGTGCTCGGGCCGATCCGCGACTCGGTGTCGCGCTACGCCATCCCCAGCGCCGCCCGGCAGCTCTCGGTCCTTCCGGGGGCCCTCGGCGGGCGGGCCGAGGTGCTCGGTGCGCTGGCTCTCGTGCTGAGCGAAATGGGGGATTCGACCCTTTTGGAGAGCGCCCTGCCCACGGCCACACCTGCCTTCACTTAGATAACGAATGGCACCGTTGTCATCTCGTTAAGGATTTACTCCTTGACGCTGACGTCGCGGCCGAGTTGACTTCCAGCCACCTCGGCCGCAACGTCGCGGCCTCGTCAGGGAGGTTCGAGAATGAACACGCGTATGCGTCGTGCCGCCGTTGCCGTTGCCGCCACCGCGATGGCTGTCTCGCTCGCCGCTTGCGGCAGCGCCAAGGAGTCCGGCGACAAGGCCACGGACACCGGCTCCGCGAAGAAGGGCAACGATCTCAAGATCGGTCTGCTCCTTCCCGAGAACCAGACGGCCCGGTACGAGAAGTTCGACAAGCCGATCATCGAGAAGAAGATCAGCGATCTCACCGGCGGCAAGGCGAAGGTCATCTACGCCAACGCCAAGCAGGACGCCACGCTGCAGACGCAGCAGGTCGACACCATGATCACCAACAAGGTCGACGCGCTGATCGTCGACTCGGTGGACTCCAAGGCCATCGCGGGCGCGGTGAAGAAGGCCAAGGACGCGGGCATCCCTGTCGTCGCCTTCGACCGTCTCGCCGAGGGCCCGATCGACGCCTACACCTCCTTCGACAACGAAGAGGTCGGCCACGTCCAGGGCAAGGCCCTGCTTGAGGCCATGGGCTCCAAGGCCAACGGCGGCACGATCGTGATGATGAATGGCGCGATCACCGACCCGAACGCCGCGCTCTTCAAGAAGGGCGCCAAGGCGGAGCTCGACGGCAAGGTCAAGGTCGGCAAGGAGTACGACACCAAGGAGTGGAAGCCGGAGAACGCCAACGCCAACATGGAGGCGGCGATCTCGGCCCTCGGCAAGGGCAAGATCGACGGCGTCTACTCCGCCAACGACGGCATGGCGGGCGGCATCATCACCGCCCTCAAGGCCGCCGGTCTCTCCAAGCTCCCGCCGGTGACCGGCCAGGACGCCGAGCTGGCCGGCGTGCAGCGCATCGTCGCCGGTGAGCAGTTCATGAGCGTCTACAAGCCGTACGGCCCCGAGGGCGAGGCCGCTGCCGCGATGGCCGTGGCGCTGGCCCAGGGCAAGAAGCTCGACTCGATCGCCACGTCCACGGTCGACAGCCCCACCAACAAGGGCGTTCCCACGTTCCTGGTCCCGGTCGTCTCGCTGACCAAGGACAACATCAAGGACACCGTCCTCAAGGACGGCGTCTACACGCTGGACGAGATCTGCACGGCCAACTACAAGGCCGCCTGTGACAAGCTCGGCCTGAAGTAGGCCGCACCCTCGCCGTAAGCACGGCCGGGCAATGGCCTTACGCACAAGGCGAGTTGCCCCTGCTTCGGCAGCAAGTCAGCTGATTCCTCGGCGACTTGCATCCATGGAAACCTGTCCGGCGCCCCGCACATCAACCGTCCCGCTATCGGGCGGGGCGCCGGGCGGAACGCTTCCGCACTCTTTTGTTCTCTTCTGCTCGACCACCGCGCCCTCCCCCGGCGCGGCATCCCCGCCGGTCAGGCGGCGAAGGAGATGGTTCACGTGTCCGCTACGCCCGTGTTGGCGTTGCGAGGGGTCTCCAAGCGATTCGGTGCCGTTCAGGCGCTCACCGATGTAGAGCTCGAGGTCCACGCCGGCGAGGTGGTCGCCCTGGTCGGCGACAACGGCGCCGGTAAATCAACGCTGGTCAAGACGATCGCCGGGGTCCACCCCATCGATGACGGAGTCATCGAGTGGGAAGGCAAGAGCGTCCAGATCAACCGGCCGCACGACGCCCAGAACCTGGGCATCGCGACCGTCTATCAGGACCTGGCGCTCTGCGACAACATCGATGTCGTCGGCAACCTCTACCTCGGCCGGGAGCTCCGTAAGTTCGGAGTCCTCAACGAGGTCGAGATGGAGCGCCGCTCCCGCGAGCTCCTCAGCACGCTGTCGATCCGCATACCCAGCGTCCGTATCCCGATCGCCTCGCTCTCCGGCGGTCAGCGCCAGACCGTGGCCATCGCCCGTTCGATGCTCGGTGAGCCGAAGCTCGTCATCCTCGACGAGCCGACCGCGGCCCTCGGCGTCGAGCAGACCGCTCAGGTCCTCGACCTCGTCGAGCGGCTGCGCGAGCGCGGTCACGCGGTGATCCTCATCAGCCACAACATGGCCGACGTCAAGGCGGTCGCCGACAAGGTGGCCGTGCTCCGGCTGGGCCGCAACAACGGCGTCTTCGACGTCGCGACCACCTCGCAGGAAGAGATCATCTCCGCGATCACGGGCGCCACGGACAATGCCGTGACCCGCCGCGCGGCGCGCAACGGGGAGGCCCAGAAGTGAGCACCGACAACACCTCCAAGCCGATACTGGCGAAGATTGCCGACGCGCCCGCCGAGAACCCCGCCGCGGCGGACGGCTCCGTCACCGCTGTCGACCCCCGGCTGCTCGTCCGCGAGCAGGGCCTCTCCGGATACCTCGGCGAGTTCAAGCGCAAGATGAAGGCCGGCGACCTGGGCTCGATCCCCGTCGTCCTGGGCCTGATCATCATCTGGGCGATCTTCCAGAGCCTCAACTCGAACTTCCTCACCGCGGGCAACCTCTCGGACATCTCGGTCGCCATGGTCGGCACCGGCATGATCGCGGTCGGCATTGTCTTCGTCCTGCTGCTCGGCGAGATCGACCTCTCGGTCGGCTCGGTCAGCGGTGTCGCGGGCGCCACCTTCGCGGTGCTCAATGTCACCCACGGCATGTCCGAGTGGCTGGCCCTGATCCTGGCGATCCTCACCGGCGCAGCGGCCGGCGCGATCCACGGCTACGTCTTCGCCAAGATCGGCGTCCCTGCCTTCGCCGTCACCCTGGCCGGTCTGCTGTTCTGGAACGGCTTCATGCTCCAGATCCTCGGCTCCAACGGCACCATCAACCTCGACTCCGAGGGTCTGGTCGCCAAGCTGACCAGCTACTACTTCAGCGATGTCGCGGCCGGCTACGGCCTCGCCGCAGTCGCCGTGGCGGCGTACTTCCTGTCGTCCTTCTTCGACAACCGTCGCCGTGAGGCGGTGGGCGTCCCGTCCCGCCCGCTCAGCGAGATCATCGTGCGCACGGTCGCGCTGGCCGTGGTGGCCTTCGCCGTCGCCATCATGTTCAACCAGTACAAGGGTCTGCCGCTCGCCGTGGTGATCTTCCTGGTCATGCTGGTGGCGACCGACTTCGTCCTGCGCCGCACCTCTTACGGCCGCAAGGTCTTCGCGCTCGGCGGCAGCGTCGAGGCGTCCCGCCGCGCCGGTATCAACGTGGTGATGATCCGGACCTCGGTCTACGCGATCTCCGGCACCTTCGCCGCCATCGGCGGACTCTTCATCGCCTCCAAGATCACCTCCGCCAACCAGGGCGCGGGCAGCGGTGAGCTTCTGATGAACGCCATCGCGGCGGCCGTCATCGGCGGCACCAGCCTCTTCGGCGGCCGCGGCCGCACCTGGAACGCGCTGCTCGGTGTGCTGGTCATCATCTCGATCCAGTACGGCCTCGCCCTGCAGGGCATCGCCTCGCCGATCCAGTACATGATCACCGGTGGTGTGCTTCTCGCCACGGTCGTCATCGACGCAGTCACCCGCAAGACCCAGAAGACGGCGGGCCGCGCCTGACCGCGGAACCCGCGCGTGTGCCCGGCACCCATCGCGGTGCCGGGCACACGCACGTACGCAGGCACGTACGCATCAAAGGGCATGTACGCATCAAAGCGCACGTCCGCAGCCGATCCGGTCCCGAACACGCCGCCCGATGACCTCGCGCGCAGACGGAACATTAGACTCATCGGATCGGCATGCTCGACCAGCTCGAAACGCAAGGAGGCACGGGTGGCTCTGCTGACCCGCATCGGTGGACCGCGTGACCTGGACCGGCTCACTCCCGAGCAGCTGGACCAGCTCGCCGGAGAGATCCGGACCTTCCTCGTCGACGCCGTTTCCAAGACCGGTGGCCACCTCGGCCCCAACCTGGGAGTGGTCGAGCTGACCATCGCCCTGCACCGGGTCTTCGATTCGCCGAAGGACAAGGTGCTTTTCGACACCGGCCACCAGAGTTATGTGCACAAACTGCTCACCGGTCGCCAGGACTTCTCGAAGCTCAAGAGCAAGGGAGGCCTGTCCGGTTACCCCTCGCGCGCCGAGTCCGAGCACGACATCATCGAGAACTCGCACGCCTCCACCGTCCTCGGCTGGGCCGACGGTCTCGCCAAGGCCAACGAGGTACTGAAGAAGGACGACCATGTCGTCGCGGTCATCGGTGACGGCGCGCTCACCGGCGGCATGGCCTGGGAGGCGCTGAACAACATCGCCGCCGCCAAGGACCGTCCGCTCGTCATCGTCGTCAACGACAACGAGCGCTCCTACGCCCCGACCATCGGCGGCCTCGCCAACCACCTGGCCACCCTGCGCACCACCGACGGCTACGAGCGTTTCCTGGCCCGCGGCAAGGACATCCTGGAGCGCACCCCCGTCGTCGGGAAGCCGCTGTACGAGACGCTGCACGGCGCCAAGAAGGGGCTGAAGGACTTCATCGCCCCGCAGGGCATGTTCGAGGACCTCGGTCTGAAGTACGTCGGCCCGATCGACGGCCACGACATCGAAGCCCTGGAGTCCGCGCTGCAGCGGGCCAAGCGCTTCGGCGGCCCGGTCATCGTGCACTGCCTCACCGAGAAGGGCCGCGGCTACACCCCCGCCCTCCTCGACGAGGCCGACCGCTTCCACGCCGTCGGCAGGATCCACCCCGACACCGGCCTCCCCATCGCCACCTCCGGCCTCGACTGGACGTCCGTCTTCGGCGAGGAGATGGTCAAGCTCGGCAAGGAGCGCAAGGACATCGTCGCGATCACCGCGGCCATGCTCCAGCCGGTCGGCCTCACCAAATTCGAGAAGGAATTCCCGGACCGGATCTACGACGTCGGCATTGCCGAGCAGCACGGCGCGGTCTCCGCGGCGGGCCTCGCCACCGGCGGACTGCACCCCGTCTTCGCGGTGTACGCCACGTTCCTCAACCGGGCCTTCGACCAGGTCCTCATGGATGTCGCGCTGCACAAGTGCGGCGTCACGTTCGTCCTGGACCGGGCGGGTATCACCGGCACCGACGGTGCCTCGCACAACGGCATGTGGGACATGTCGATCCTGCAGTGCGTGCCGGGCCTGCGGATCGCGGCTCCGCGCGACGCCGACCAGGTCCGCGCCCAGTTGCGTGAGGCCGTCGAGGTCGACGACGCCCCGACCGTGGTCCGCTTCTCCAAGGGTGCGGTCGGCCCGTCCGTCAAGGCCGTCGGCAAGGTCGGTGGCATGGACGTCCTCCGCAGGGCCGACACGGCCCGCCCGGACGTCCTCCTGGTCTCCGTCGGCGCGCTCGCCCCGATGTGCCTGGAGATCGCCGATCTGCTGGACGCCCAGGGCATCACGACGACGGTCGTCGACCCGCGCTGGGTCAAGCCCGTCGACGAGGCCATGGCGCCGCTCGCCGAGCAGCACCGCGTCGTCGTGACCGTCGAGGACAACAGCCGGGCCGGCGGTGTCGGTTCCGCCGTCGCCCAGGCGTTGCGCGACGCCGGGGTCGACGTACCGCTGCGCGACTTCGGTATCCCGCCGCGCTTCCTCGACCACGCCTCCCGCAAGGAGGTCATGGCCGAGATCGGGCTGACCGCGCCGGACATCGCCCGTCAGGTCACCGGGCTCGTCGCCAAGCTGGACGGCCGCTACGACAGCGGCGCCGACAGCCGCTCCGTGATCGAACCCGCGCGCGACTGACCTGTTCGAGCACGGTCCCCGCGACCGATACGGCAGATGGGCCGGTCGGCCACCCTGTACGGGTGGTTCGACCGGCCCATCTGCGTGAAATCGCCCGGTGCGGAGCCTCCCGCGACCGATGAAGTCCCAATCATGGCGTACACGACGAGTGCGTGGAGGTACGCCGGTGACTGCCCAGCAGGACACACCACCCAGGAAGGGCGGACTGTTCCGGACCAAGACGGTCGAGCAGTCCATCCTCGATACCGAGGAACCGGAGCACGCGCTCAAGAAGTCACTCTCCGCCCTGGACCTCACGGTCTTCGGGGTGGGTGTCATCATCGGCACCGGCATCTTCGTCCTCACCGGCAAGGTGGCGAAGGAGACCGCGGGGCCCGCCACGTCCCTCGCCTTCGTGGCCGCGGGCATCGTCTGCGCCCTGGCCGCGCTCTGCTACGCCGAGTTCGCCTCCACCGTGCCGGTCGCGGGGTCCGCCTACACCTTCTCGTACGCCTCGCTCGGCGAGCTGGTCGCCTGGATCATCGGCTGGGACCTGGTGCTGGAGTTCGCCCTGGGCACGGCGGTGGTGGCGGTCGGATGGTCCGGCTACGTCCGCTCGCTGATGGACAACGTCGGCTGGCACATGCCCGACGTGCTCTCCGGGCCGGATGCGGCACCAGGATTCGGCTTCGACGTTCTGGCCTTCGTCCTGGTGGTCGTCCTGACCGTCATCCTGGTGCTCGGCATGAAGCTCTCCGCCCGGGTCACGACGGTCGTGGTCGCCATCAAGCTGGCCGTTGTCATGATCGTGATCATCGCGGGGCTCTTCTTCATCAAGGCCGCCAACTACTCGCCCTTCATCCCGCCGGCGCAGCCGCAGCCGGCCGGCTCCGGACTGACCGCGCCGCTGATCCAGCTGATCTTCGGTTACGCGCCCACGAACTTCGGCGTCATGGGCATCTTCACCGCAGCCTCCGTCGTCTTCTTCGCCTTCATCGGCTTCGACGTCGTCGCGACGGCCGCCGAGGAGACCAAGCTCCCGCAGCGAGACGTGCCACGCGGCATCCTCGCTTCGCTCTTCATCTGCACGGTGCTCTACGTCGCCGTCTCGCTGGTGGTCACCGGCATGGAGCACTACACCGAACTGTCGGTGAGCGCCCCCCTGGCCGATGCCTTCAAGGCCGTCGGCCACCCCGTCTACGCCGGATTCATCAGCTTCGGCGCGGCGGTCGGCCTGACGACGGTGTGCATGATCCTGCTGCTGGGTCAGACCCGGGTGTTCTTCGCGATGAGCCGCGACGGGCTGCTCCCGCGGTTCTTCTCCAAGACACACCCGAAGTTCGGCACCCCGTACCGCCCGACCATCCTGCTCGGCGTGATCATCGCGATCGTCGCCGGCTTCACCAGCATCAACGAGCTGGCGACGCTGGTGAACATCGGCACGCTCTTCGCGTTCGTCGTCGTCGCGCTGGGCGTCATGGTGCTGCGTCGCACCCGCCCCGATCTGCACCGCGCGTTCCGCACCCCGTGGGTGCCGGTGCTCCCGATCCTCTCGGTGGCCGCGTCGGTGTGGCTGATGCTCAATCTGCCGGCCGAGACGTGGCTCCGGTTCGCCATCTGGATGGCCATCGGCGTGATCATCTACTTCACGTACGGACGCAGTCACAGCCGGATCAACCAGCCCGTCAGCCGGCCATAGTTCACGTGGATCATTCGGTACGCGACGGCGGCACCGGCCGCACCGTACGGGGGCCCACGCACCGCGCCCCGTACGCCTCCACCCGCAGCCGCAGCTCCCGGTCGGCGGTGACGACGACACAGGTGCGGGCTGCCGGACGGGACACGGCATCGGCGACCAGTTCGACGATCCGGTCGTCACCGCTTCCGGGCGCCGCTTCCACCCCGACCCCGGGACGCGATTCGACGCCCCGGGCCGCGCCCTCGACGACCAGGACCAGCTCGACGGGACCGGGGAAGCCGTCCAGGCCGTCCGCGGCGAACGGGACCAGCGCATCCCGCAGCCTCTCGGCCGCGCCGCGCCGGTCCCGCCACCATCCGTCCGGTACCGACCCGACCACATTGGCCGCGTCGACGATCACCAGGGCCGGTTCGCTCAACATCCCCGAAGGGTGTCATGCACCGACCACGGCGCTGTCCGTCATCCGCCGGTGGCGGGGGACTTCTTCGCGGACTCCGGGATCGTGGCGTCCTCGCGGATCGCCTTCCACAACGTGTTGGCCTGCGGCTGCACCGCCACGACCCGGTTCGGATCCACCTTGTCGTATGCCACCGGGAGCATGATCGTCTCCATCGAGGCAGGATCGACGCCCTGCATGGAGCGGGCGAACTTCGAGAGCGACGTCAGCGAGGCGAGACCGTCGTCGGTCGTCAGCGACTTGGTCGCCGAGTTGGCGATCTTGTACGTGTTCGTCGGACTGCTCAGCAGATCCTGCGACTTGACCTCGCCCAGCAGCGCCAGCAGGAACTGCTGCTGCAGCCCGATCCGGCCGAGGTCGCTGCCGTCCCCGATGCCGTGCCGGGTGCGCACGTACGCGAGCGACTGGGTGCCGTCGAGCTTGTGCGGCCCCGCGGTGAGGTCGAGGCCGGACGACGTGTCGTGGATGTCCTGCGGAACATCGACGGTGACGCCGCCTATCGCGTCGACCAGATCCTTGAACCCGGCGAAGTTGATCTCCAGGTAGTGGTCGATCCGCACCTTGGACATCTTTTCGACGGTCTTGACCACACAGGCCGGACCGACCTGCGAGTAGACGGAGTTGAACATCACGCGGTTCGCCGACGGTACGGCCGAGCCGTCGGCCTTCGTGCACTCGGGCCGGGTGACGAGGGTGTCGCGCGGTATGGACACGGCGACGGCCCTGGTGCGGCCCTCGGGAATGTGCACCACCATCGCGGTGTCGGACCGGGCACCGCTGACGCTGCCGCCGCCGCCCAGTTCCTTGTTCTCGGCGCCGGCCCGCGAGTCCGAACCGAGGACCAGCAGGTTCTGCCCGCTGGTCGGCAGCTTTTCGGGCCGGTCGTCGCCCAGTGCCTTGTTGATGTCGACGCCCTTGATGTTCCCGTCGAGGCTGCTGTACAGCCACCAGAGGGTGCCACCGGCGGCGAGGAGCAGCACGAGCACGATGCTGAGCGTGATCTTGAGGCCGCGGCGGCGCTTGCGCGGCGCTCGTCTTGACGGGGGTACAAGGGGCGTGCGCGATTCGGTGCCGGAGGTCTGATCTGTCATGGGCTCGTCTAGTTCTTCCGTCGGGACACGCCAGAACGCGTGCGAGAGGGGAGGAATGGGTGGTGGGCGGGCCATGTTGTGCCGAAGTCGCTCCGTGGGGTACCGCGCTTCTGCCCAGGCATGATTCGTGCCTCAAAGTCGCATTGTGCGACAGGAATCACTCGGAAATCGACCCTGTCGAGTATTATTGTGACACCAGTTGTTGCCGTTAAGGCGAAACTGGGCGCTCAATAGAGACACATGGGACTCCGCCCAACGCCGTTCGGCACCGGAGAAGGCATTCAGTGAGAACGGTCGGGGAACGATGAGTTTGCGTACTGGGCGTCGGCGTGCCGCAGTTCCTGCCGGGAGGGCCTCTGCCGCATCGGCCCAGCACGTTGCGAGGCACTCCGAAGTCCTGGCCGCGCCACCGCTGAAGACGGGCTGGCTGGTGTCCGCACCCGATGGCCGCCTCACTGCATACGCCCCGGCCAGGACCGGAGGCATCGTCCGCTGGACGGAGTCCGCCACGGGCCGCGACGGCTGGGCGGCCCCCGAACTCCTCCTGTCCGATGCCCGGCTGCTGCCGTATGCGTGCGTGGCCAACGGTCCGAGCGGCTTTGTCGACCTGTTCGGCCTGAGGCGTACGGGCGACAGCCCCCAGTCCCCCCTCGAGATCGTTTACGCCTCCCAGTACCAGGCCGGCCGCCCGATGACCGGCTGGCACTCGGTCGGTAACCCGCACGGCAAGGACGCTGCGAAGGCGTCGGCCATCGGCGCCCCCGTTGCCGTCGTCGACGGCGCCGACGCCCTGCACGTGTTCGTCCGCAATGCCCTGGGGGGAGTGTCCGCGCGCAGACGTGACGCGAACGGCGTGTGGGGCAAGTGGACGTCCATGCCGTGCAAGCGGGTACGTGAGGGGCTGTCCGCCGTTGTCACCCGCTCCGGCCGCATCGAGCTCTTCATGCCCGCAGACAAAGGCGTGTACGTCTGGCGGCAGGAGACCCCGGGAGGCCCGCTGGACCGCGCCCCCAATCTGGTCTTCATCGCCCGGCCGGACACGGCCTCCGGCACCGAGACCTACGAAGGCAGGGTCACCCACTACTGGCGTGACGAGGAGTCCGGCGAGGTCGTGGCCTACCGCCTCCCGACGGCAGGCGTCCCCGATATCGCGCCCGCCCCGCTGGGCGGCCACTCGGGGCGTGGTCCCCTCGCCCTCAGTCGGTGCCTCGTCGACGGCTACGACTGCACCGTCCTGGCCCAGACGGAGGAGACAGGCACCCTCGCCCTCACCGCCTACCCGACCGAACTGGAATCCGCCGGGGCCTGGTGGGCGGACACCCGCGAACCCTGTGAGGGCACCCCGGCGCTTGCTCTGGACCGCGACGGGCGGCTGGTCGTCGCGGTCATCGGCAGGGACGGCCGGATGAAGGTCACCAGGCAACGTGCCGACCAGCAGGGAATGGCGCTGGAGGGCTGGCTCCGGCTGTGAGCCGGTGCCGGTGGTCCGCGCCCGGCTCCCCTGTACGCCCGATGTACGAGTCATGTTCACGCGCCGCCGTCAATCGGCCTTCTCGGAGACCCGGACCGACAGTTCGGTGCCGGCCGTGTAGTACGGCTTCACCGTGACCGGCTGGCCTTCGCCGGTGGGCACCACCATGGTGGGGTAGCCGAACACGCTCTTCACGTCCACCACGTCCGTCAGAAAGCGGCCCAGTCGCGCAACGACAGGGTCGTGGCGTAGCCCCACCCACAGGTCCCACAGCTCGTGCCGGGACACCAGTTGCTCGGCCAGATCGGATGCGGGCAGCGAGAAAGCGAAGTCGGCGCCGCCCGAGGAGACGCCGGGCAGCCAGAAGCCCGATTCCTCGACACCGCGCCTGCGCATCAGCAGCAGAGGCTCCGCAGAACCGAAGTCGGAGCCGTAGAGCAGTCCCCGCAGATGCATGACTCCCCCGTCGACCCAGACCTCGGTCGCCTCGGCGTGCCGGTCACGGGTCCACGTACGCAGCGCGAGATGGCCGCTCTCGGTGGCGTAGGGAAGCTGCACAACGGTATAGGCGGGTCCGGTGGCCACCGGACCGAAGCCACGCAGATCCAGGGTGCCCGGCCGGACCTTTGTCGGCTTGCCGTCGCCGGTGTCCAGATGGACGTCCCAGCGGCCTTCGGCAAGAACCCCGGGATCCGACGGAACGAGCGCCTCGTACAGATGCGGGAAGGGCCCGTCGGCCGGCAGCAGCGGGAGCCTGACGGGCCGTTCGTTGCGTGCCGCCTTCCGCTTGCGCAGCACCAGTTCGAGGTCGTTGCGGCCCTCACGCACGCCCTCCAGGCGCAGGTTGATCAGCCCGCTCTGAGCCACCGCACAGGAGACGGTGACCTCGGCAGCGGGTCGGCCCTCACGACGAGTCCGGCGGGCCATTCTGATGACGTTCTCGAACCGTCCCGCAGAGACCTCCGGACCGTAGGCACGGGCATCCTCCCGCGCCTGGCGGCCCAGCGCGAGGCGTCCCGGTTCGTCTTCGATCAGGCGCAGTAGCGCGGCGGCGAAAGCGCCGCTGTCGTCCACCGGGGTGAGCAGGCCGTTGACCTCGTGACGGACGATCTCCTGCGGCCCGCCGGGGCAGGCGGTGGAGACGACGGGCAGCCCACAGCGCATGGCCTCGGCGAGCGCCAGGCCGAAGGACTCCCGCTCCGATGTCCCGGCGGCGATGGCGGCCGCGGCCCATTGGGCCTCCAGTCGTGGTTCCTCCATCATCAGGAACACGTGGTTGTACATGTCCAGTTCGGCGATCAGGGCCCGGAGCTGGCCGTACTCCGGACCGGTCCCGAAGATCCGCAGCTGCCAGTCGGGGCGAACTCCCGCGACCTGCGCGAATGCCTGGATGAGCAGGTCGAAGCGCTTCTCCGGAACAAGGCGCCCGGCCGCCATCACCACTCGAGAACGCCCGTCGGCGGGACGAACCCGGGGATCGGGTACGCAGTCGGGATGTGCGTAGACCGCGATATCACCCGGCAGCCCCGCCCTGGTCACCGCCTCGGCCTCGTCGGCACTGGGCACCACGACCGCGTCGAGCCGGCCGAGCCCCGCCCAGGCGCGGCTCTGCTCCTGCGGGGACAGCACGGTGCTCAGCTGGTGCAGCTGGCCCAGGCGCAGCGCTCGAGGCCGGCCCCAGCGCGCGACGTAGGCGGCCAGCTCGAGGCTGGTGCCTACCACCACCTGGGCCTGGGTGGCGGACAGGTACTCCTCGACCTTGTCATCCGTCAGCTGGCTGTAGCGCCAGGACATCTCCTGAGTACGCGGAATGATCCGGGACGGAGTGAGCCTGCGGATGTCCTGCTTGTCGGGACGACGGCCCTCGCGCAGATCGAGCAGCGAGACGACCTTCACCCCGTGGGCGGGTGCGATGGCAGGCCGGTCGAGCCAGCGGAACACCGAGATGATCCGGACCTCGTGCGTATCGGCGAGGGCGCCCGCGAGATTGAGCACGGCGCGGGTGGAGCCGTCCGCGGCATAGGCGTTCTGAATCAGGAATTCGATCTTCATCGCGACGCTGTGGACTTCTCGTACGGACTCGGAAGCGGAAAGTACGCTTCGAAGAAGGGGTGGATCAGTGCTTCCTGATCGGCCACATCGTCCTCGGTGGTGAAGGAGTCGTTCACGCAGAAGACGGCCGCGTCCCGGCGTTTGAGCAATCGGTCCAGTTTCTTGGAGAGCTGGACCATGGAGAGATGAAGATAGGCGTACGGAATGGTGTCGGGCACTCCGCGCCCCGTGAAGTAGGAGTAGTACGGATACATGCAGGTGCCGACGTCGATATCGGTCCGGCTGCGGAATCGCGCGGCCGCGGTCGCCCGGAACACCTCCGCGAACTCCCGCTCCATCTCCTCCAGGACACTGCGTCGCAGCGGCACGGGGGTGTGCTTCATCGCGTCGATGATGGTGCGGCCGAACCGGTCCTCGAGCAGAGCCCGGACGTTCTTGCGGGCCACCTCGTGCGGCAGGTCCTCCGGCTGGACAGGACCCATGGGGATACGGACGGTGTCCGGGTAGTACTTCGAGGCCCCGTTGGGCAGGAAGAACTCGTGCGGAGTGATCGGCCGGCCGACGAACACATCGTCGTTGAAGTGGATGAAGTGCTCCGAAAGCCCTGGAACGCGATGCAACTGGGCGCTGATCGCGTGGGAGTTGAAGACCGGAAGCCGACTGGTCTCCCGGAAGATCTCCCGGTGCGAGACCACGGTGATGCCCTCTGCAGCCTCATTGAGCCAGTGCGGAACCTGATCGTCGGTGACCAGGAAGATGTGCCGTACCCAGGGGGCGTACATGTGCAGCGAGCGCATCGAGTAGAGCAGCTCGTCACGGTTGATGTAGCGACCGGCGCTCGCCGATTCCTCGTGGAAGACGTCCCCGGACGCCTCGGCGCGGCGGCGCTGCCAGGCCGGGTCGTCGCTGTCCACCCAGGTGTAGACGACGTCGATGGGGAAGGTGATCTCGTCGGCACCGGTGCAGACGAACTCCTGGCGAGTGGGCAGCCCGATCCGTGCCGGCTTCCGGCCCCAGCGGCGCTGCTTGTGCAAGACCTCCGCCTCCGGGGGCGCGAGGCGGGAGAAGCGGTGGGGTGAGACGAGGGTCATCTCCCCGTGCACGGGGAGGAAACTCGCGCCCCGGTTGATCCGCGGCGGAAGCAACCGCCCTTCCTCCTCCCGCCAGAACTCGATGTCGCAGCCGTACTCGGTGCCGTACACCAGATCGCCCGACGGGTCGGCCTGGAACCAGACTGCGCGCAGCACGTCGACGGTCTCCAGCCCCTGCCAGGACGCCTCACGGGAGCCGAGGTGCAGCAACTCACTGGTGCGCTGGACGGGCACTTTGCGCTGGATGTACCCGGGGCTCGCGTTGAAGAGCGACCGCATTGTCTGGGCGACCCGGCCCTTCTGGGTGTCCCGGACACCGATTGCGGACGAGGTGTCCTCGGTTCCGGGCACCACGAAGTGCTCGACGCCGGCCCGCGTCAGCGCCGCGGACACCAGCTGGAGGTGCTGGGCGCGGACCGCGAGCGGTGTGAGGCCTGGCTGCACGTGCGCCAGGCGGCGGTGCATGCCCACGGGGACTTCGTGCAGGCCCGGTGCCAAGGGGCGCTGCGGACGGTCGACCGCGGCATTGATCGGGTGGATCACCGAATACTCCAGTACATCAGTGCGTCCTCAAGACGCCGGAACGACTCCGTCGGGCCCGGGGCCCTGCCGGGCAGGACCCCGGGCACCGGACGGGTCAGACGGTGGCCAGCGGCTGGCCGGGCGTCAGATCGATCGCGGTCCTGCCCGCGGCCGCGGCGAGTACGGCCTCGGCAACGGCGACAGTCCCGGTGGCCTGCTCCAACGTCACGATGTCGGCTTCCTTGCCGAGCACGGCGTCACGGAAACTCTCGTGCTCGACCAGCAACGGTTCGCGCTTGACGATCGCGTATCGCGTCACATCGCCCTCGGAAACGCCCCGGAACTGCCGCAGTCCCTCCCACTCGGTGGGCTGCGAGCCATTTGCGTAGAACCAGAGGTCGGCGGTGAGAGTGTCGGCCACGAAGCAGCCGTGCTCACCCGTCACGATGGTGACCCGCTCCTTGAGCGGGGACAGCCAGTTGACGAGGTGGCTGGTGACCACGCCGTTGGAGAGATGCCCGACGAAGGCCACCATGTCCTCGTGCGCCCGGCCGCTGCGCGACACCGTTGCAGAACTCACGGACTCGTAACGGCTGTTGGTGAGCCAGGCGGTCAGGTCGATGTCGTGGGTGGCCAGGTCGTACACCACGCCGACGTCCGCGATGCGGGCCGGGAACGGTCCCTGGCGCCGCGTCACTACCTGGTACACATCGCCGAGTTCGCCGAGATCCAGGCGCGTACGCAGTTCACGAAGGGCGGGGTTGAAGCGCTCGATGTGGCCGACGCCGGCCACCAGGCCACGCTCGTCGAAGGCTCGGCTGATCGTCTCGGCCGACTCAACCGAGGGTGCGATCGGCTTCTCGATGAGGGCGTGGATGCCGCGTTCGGCCAGGCCGAGTGCGACCTCCTCGTGCAGGGCTGTGGGACAGGCGACGACCGCGTAGTCGATCCCCTGGTCCATGAGCTCCGTCACCGAGCGCACGACGGGCACGCCTGTGGGGGCGCTGTCCGCGGCGGCCACCGGGTCCGCCACGGCGACGAGTTCGACGCCATCGAGGCCCTGCAGGACGCGGGCGTGATTGCGGCCCATGGAGCCGAGACCGATCAGCCCGGCCCGAAGCGGCTTCTGCGTGCTCATGCCAGGACCTCCACGACCTCGTTGACGGTGGCCGTCAGACGGTCGAGCTCCTGCGGCGTGAGCATCGGGTGGACGGGAATGGAGAGAGCCTCCGCCGCGGCCCGCTCGGTCTCGGGCAGATCCCCGGCTGCGTAGCCGAGGACCTTCTCGCCGGTCTGGAACGGTGCCAGACGGTGCACCGGGGTGGGGTAGTAGACAGCGTTGCCGATGCCCCGTTCCTGGAGCTCGCGGGAGACGGTGTCTCGGTCCTTGCCGCTCGCGGCACTCACCCGGATCGTGTACTGGTGGTAGACATGCTCCGCCCCCTCGGCAACCGGCGGCGTGACGACCCCGCGCAGACCGGAGTCGAGCGCGGCCGCGTTGGCGCGGCGCTGCTGCGTCCACGTGTCCAGGCTGCGCAGTTGTACGCGGCCGATCGCCGCGGCGACATCGGTCATCCGGACGTTGAAGCCGACGATTTCGTTGGCGTACCGCTGCTCCATGCCCTGGTTGCGCAGGAGGCGCAGCGTCCGGGCGACCGTGGCGTCGCCGGTGGTGACCATGCCGCCTTCGAGGCTGTGCATGTTCTTGGTCGGGTAGAAGCTGAAACAGGCGGCCGCACCGAACGCGCCCACCGGCGTTCCGTTCAGGGAGGCGGCGTGGGCCTGTGCGGCGTCCTCGACGATCGCGAGACCGTGTCGCTCGGCCAGCGCGGTGAACGGACCCATGGCCGCCGGGTGCCCATAGAGGTGCACGGGCATGATCGCTGCAGTGCGCGGAGTGATCGCGGCCTCGACGGCCTGCGGGGAGAGGCAGAAGCTGTCGGGCTCGATGTCCGCGAAGACCGGGGTCGCGCCGACGAGGCGGACAGCGTTGGCGGTGGCGGCGAAGGTGAAGGAAGGAACGATCACTTCGTCGCCGGGACCGATACCGAGCGCCATCAGTGACAGGTGCAGCGCACTGGTCCCGGAGTTGACGGCGACGCAGTGCCGGCCGTCGACGAACTTCGAGAACTCCTCCTCGAACGCAGCGACCTCGGGCCCCTGGGCGACCATGCCGCTGCGCAGTACGCGCACGGCGGCCTCGATCTCGTCCTCTCCGATCACCGGAGCTGCTGCGCGGATCATGCGCTGGTCATTAGTCATCGTTCCACTTCACAAAGGTCGGGGTGCTGGGTACTGCGCGGGCCGGTAGGCGTCGACCTGGTTCGCAGGAGGCCGCGAGGAGCCCGGTCCGGGTTGCTCGTAGGGGCTGGGTACGGGGAAGTAGCTCTCCAGGAAGGTTTTGAGCATCGCCGTGCGGGCTTCCGCGGTATCGGGGTCATCGACCGTGTCGTTGATGCAGAAGGTGTGGTAATCGCGCTGGGCGAGCAAGCGGTTGAGGTGCCGCCCGGTATTGGGCGCGGCCAGATCCAGGTAGGTGTAGCGGATCTTTCCCGTCACGGAACGGCTCGTCTGCTGCCCGTAGTAGTGGTGCAGCGAGGAGGTGATCGACAGGTCACTGGGACTGCGGAAGTGCGAGTGCTGCGTCAGCCGGTGCTCGGCCGCGTACCGCTCCTCGATCTCCTGGAGGATGTCGCGGCGCAGCGAGTGCGGCACGTGCTTCATCTTCTGGGTCAGCACCCGGTCGAACGTCCCGGCGATGACGACGCGGTTGTTCTTCGCGGCGATTTCCGACGGAGGGTCTTCCGGCGAGGGCGGTGTCATGGGGACCAGCGCGTTCGAGGGGAAGTACTTCGAGAGCCCGTTGGCGTGGAAGAACTCGCCCGGCGTGACGCTGCGGCCGAGGAAGACGTCGTCGTTGAAGTACAGGAAGTGGTCGGAGAGTCCGGGAATGTGGTGCAGCTGGCTCTCGATGGCGTGCGAGTTGAAAGTCGGCAGCGCGGTCGGGTCGGTGAAGATGTCGCGGTGGTGGACGACCTTGATGCCGGGGTGGGCGCTGTTCAGCCAGGCCGGCACCTGCCCGTCCGTGACCAGGTAAATGGTGCGCAGCCAGGGGGCGAACTGGTGGAGTGAACGCAGGGAGTAACGCAGTTCGTCGCGGCTGGTGAAGCGGGCGGCACTGATGGCTTGTTCGTGGTAGTCGGTTTGGCCCAGCGCGTTGGCCCGACGGCGGATCCACTCCGGGTCGGCCCCGTCGACCCAGGTGTAGACGGCGTCCACCGGGAAGGTGACCTCGTCCGGGAGGGAGAGAGTGAACTCCGAACGGGTGTCCACCTGGGGCAGGGCGCCCATTGCGCCGCTGATCGGGCCGGTGAAGTGGCTGACCGGTACCTGTACGGGATTCTCGGCGGCGACGACGGCCGTGGCTGTGAGATTGGGCACGGGGGCGATGAGCAGCCCGCCCTGCTCGGCCCAGAATTCGATGACGCAGGCGTGATTGGGCCCCAGCGTCCAACGTCCCGTGGGGTCGGTGAGCAGCCACCAGATGCGCAGAATCGATTCTTCGCCGAGTTGCGACCAGGAGCCCCGCTGATCGGCGTGCAGCGGGCGTCCCCCCGTTGTGCCGCCCGCGAGCAGCGCACCCTCGGCGAGCGCACTCACCCGCAGCGCCCGCTCCGCCCGGGCGCGTTCGCTCGCGGGGACCGCGACGGCGGTCATGGTGACGGAATTGCTGCGCACACAGAAGTGCGGAATGCCATGCCGCTCCAGAACGTCGCAGACGCGCAGAAGGTTGGTGGCGCGGGCGACGGAGGGGGTGAGGCCCTCGGTGACCTCGGCGGCACGGACCTTGCGCCCGGACCAGACGAGCCGCACGCCGGCACGACGCGCGTCGTGACGGAGCCGCTTGCTGAGTCGCACGCTCACGTGCTTGCGCAGGCCCCGCCACGCGCTACCCAGACCTGCCAACGCGTGCTGCAGGAACAGTCGGCTGTCCGCCGGGAAGATCCTTACCATCCGCTGCCGCAATGCGTGCGGAAGCAGGCGCCGATAGAGGCGCACGAGCGTAGATGTCTCGGGGTTGCCCATCGCTCGATAACCTCTTGTCCCCCCGCTCGGCCTCTCGGCGAGCAACCAGTACCTGTGACAGCGACGCGTTGGTTCGCTCGGTCCGGCGGAGTGTGGGGGTGGTGCATCCACCGTTCAGTGCAGCCGAGTGAAACCAGCATGTCGTAGAGGTGAAGATTAACAACAAAGTAAGGTTGAAGTCGACAATAAAAGATTCCGATCCGGCTACGTTCCGGACTTTTGGTGCGCAAAAGCGGGCCATACGACAAAATCGCATGGCCCGCCATGGCGGCTCTTGTCCGCTTTTTTGTGAAGGTGCGTCAGATGCGTGCGGACGTGTTACGCCGGAACGCTCGCCACGCCCTGCGCCAGGAACTTCTTGCCGTTCACCCGCTCCGAGACGCCCTCACGGTCCAGGTACGGCGTGATGCCGCCCAGGTGGAAGGGCCAGCCCGCACCGGTGATCAGGCAGAGGTCGATGTCCTGGGCCTCGGCGACGACGCCCTCGTCCAGCATCAGACCGATCTCCTGCGCCACTGCGTCCAGGACGCGGTCGCGGACCTGCTCCTCGGACAGGACGACATCGCCCTGCTTGAGGAGCGCGGCGACCTCCGGGTCCAGCTCCGGCCGGCCCGACTCGTACACGTAGAAGCCGCGCTTACCGGCCTTGACGACCGCCGCGAGGTTCTCGGAGACGGTGAAACGCTCCGGGAAGGCGCGGTTCAGGGTCTCGGAGACATGCAGACCGATGGCCGGGCCGACCAGCTCCAGGAGCACCAGCGGGGACATCGGCAGACCGAGGGGCTCGATGGCCCTCTCGGCGACATCGACCGGGGTGCCCTCGTCGATGACGTTCTGGATCTCGCCCATGAAGCGGGTGAGGATGCGGTTGACGACGAACGCCGGGGCGTCCTTCACCAGCACCGCGGTCTTCTTCAGCTTCCGTGCCACACCGAACGCCGTGGCCAGTGAGGCGTCGTCGGTCTGCTCGCCGCGGACGATCTCCAGCAGCGGGAGGATCGCGACCGGGTTGAAGAAGTGGAAGCCGACGACCCGCTCCGGGTGCTGCAGCTTCGAGGCCATCTCGGTGACCGAGAGGGACGAGGTGTTGGTGGCGAGGATCGCGTGCGCCGGGGCGACCGCCTCGACCTCCGCGAACACCTGCTGCTTGACGCCGATCTCCTCGAAGACGGCCTCGATGATGAAGTCGGCGTCGGAGAAGCCCTCGGCCTTGTCCAGCACACCGGTGACCAGGGCCTTGAGGCGGTTGGCCTTGTCCTGGTTGATCCGGCCCTTGCCGAGCAGCTTCTCGATCTCGGCGTGGACATAGCCCACACCCTTGTCGACGCGCTCCTGGTCGATGTCGGTCAGGACGACCGGCACCTCCAGGCGGCGCAGGAACAGCAGCGCCAGCTGCGAGGCCATCAGACCGGCGCCGACGACGCCGACCTTGGTGACCGGGCGGGCCAGGGACTTGTCCGGGGCACCGGCCGGGCGCTTGGCACGCTTCTGGACCAGGTTGAAGGCGTAGATCCCGGAGCGCAGCTCGCCGCCCATGATCAGGTCCGCGAGGGCCTGGTCCTCGGCGTCGAAGCCGGCGCTCAGGTCGCCGTCCTTCGCCGCGGCGATGATCTCCAGCGCGCGGTACGCGGCCGGAGCGGCGCCGTGCACCTTGGAGTCGGCGATGGCCTTGCCACGGGCGACGGCCTGGTCCCAGGCGTCACCGCGGTCGATCTCGGGGCGCTCCACCGTGACCGTGCCGTTCAGCACGTTCGCGGTCCAGATCAGCGACTGCTCCAGGAAGTCCGCACCCTCGAAGAGGGCGTCGGCGATCCCGAGCTCGAAGACCTGCTTGCCCCCCAGCTGACGGTTCTGGTTCAGCGAGTTCTCGATGATCACCGAGACCGCGCGGTCGGCACCGATCAGGTTGGGCAGCAGGGCGCAACCGCCCCAGCCGGGGACCAGACCGAGGAAGACCTCGGGCAGCGAGAACGCGGGCAGCGCCTTGGAGACGGTGCGGTAGGAGCAGTGCAGACCGACCTCGACACCGCCGCCCATCGCCGCGCCGTTGTAGTACGCGAACGTCGGGACCGCGAGACCGGAGAGGCGGCGGAACACGTCGTGGCCGCCCTTGCCGATGGCGAGCGCGTCGTCGCGGTTCTTCAGCAGCTCGACGCCCTTGAGGTCGGCGCCGACCGCGAAGATGAACGGCTTGCCGGTGATACCGATCCCGGTGATCGCGCCTTCGGCGGCTTCCTTCTCGACCTGGTCGACGGCGGCGTTCAGGTTCGCCAGCGACTGCGGTCCGAAGGTCGTCGGCTTGGTGTGGTCCAGGCCGTTGTCCAGCGTGATGAGGGCGAACCTGCCCGCACCCGCCGGGAGGTCGAGGTGGCGTACGTGCGCCTGCGTGACGACCTCACCCGGGAACAGCTCGGCCGCGCCCTTCAGAAGCTCAGTGGTGGAACTCACTTGTTGCCTCCGTCGAAGTTCGGGTTCTCCCAGATGACCGTCGCGCCCATGCCGAAGCCGACGCACATGGTGGTCAGGCCGTAGCGGACGCTCGGCTGCTCCTCGAACTGGCGGGCCAGCTGCGTCATCAGACGCACACCCGAGGAGGCCAGCGGGTGACCGTAGGCGATGGCGCCGCCGTACTGGTTGACGCGCGCGTCGTCGTCGGCGATGCCGTAGTGGTCGAGGAAGGCGAGCACCTGGACGGCGAACGCCTCGTTGATCTCGAAGAGACCGATGTCGCCGATCGACAGACCGGCCTTGGCGAGGGCCTTCTCGGTCGACGGGATCGGGCCGTAACCCATGACCTCCGGCTCGACACCCGCGAAGGCGTACGAGACGAGGCGCATCTTGACCGGGAGACCGAGCTCGCGGGCGACGTCCTCGGCGGCGAGCAGCGAGGCGGTGGCGCCGTCGTTGAGTCCCGCGGCGTTACCGGCGGTGACCCGGCCGTGGGCGCGGAACGGGGTCTTCAGACCGGCGAGGGACTCCAGCGTGGTGCCCGGACGCATCGGCTCGTCGGCGGTGACCAGGCCCCAGCCCGTCTCGCCGGCCTCGGCGTTGGTGCGGCGTACGGAGACCGGCACCAGGTCCTGCTGGATCTTGCCGTTGGCGTACGCCTTGGCGGCCTTCTCCTGCGAGCGGACCGCGTACTCGTCGGCGCGGAGCTTGGTGATCTGCGGGTACCGGTCGTGCAGGTTCTCCGCGGTCATCCCCATGAAGAGGGCGGACTCGTCGACCAGCTTCTCCGACACGAAGCGCGGGTTCGGGTCCACGCCCTCGCCCATCGGGTGGCGGCCCATGTGCTCGACACCACCGGCGACGACGACGTCGTACGCGCCGAAGGCGATCGAACCGGCCGTCGACGTGACGGCGGTCAGGGCGCCCGCACACATGCGGTCGATGGAGTAGCCGGGCACCGACTGCGGCAGACCGGCCAGGATTCCGGCGGTCCGGCCCAGCGTCAGGCCCTGGTCGCCGATCTGCGTGGTCGCGGCGATGGCGACCTCGTCGATACGGGCGGGGTCCAGGTCCGGGTTGCGGCGCAGCAGCTCCCGGATGGCCTTCACGACGAGATCGTCGGCGCGGGTCTCGTGGTAGATGCCCTTCGGGCCCGCCTTGCCGAACGGGGTGCGGACGCCGTCGACGAAGACGACGTCCCGGATGGTACGAGGCACGATGGCTCTCCTCCAGGGTGCGGGATGGCACTGCTGCGGAGCACGCCCCAGAGGCGTGCCGCACTCCCTCATGCTACTTGCGAGTAACCAGACTGCCCACCCCCCACGGCGGGAGCGGCGAAGGTCACATGCGGGCGGGGCGGGCGCGCGGCCGTTTCACCCTCCATTGCCGGACAGGCCGGAAATGCCGATCGCCGGGCGGGCTCGCGATGAGCCCGCCCGGCGATGGACGAGACGGCGCGGCCGCGGGCCGCGCAACCTGGCCCGAATTCGACCTCGGGAAACCGCTCAGGCGGCTTCGGTCAGCGCGCGGACCAGCAGCGGCGCCACCTGTTCGACCTGCCAGCGCCGCGCCCCGTACGAGGTGAGCACGTCCTCGACCGCGCCCGGCGTCGGACTCTTCGGCGGCTCCCAGCAGACGCGGCGCACTGTGTCCGGCGTGATCAGGTTCTCCTGCGGCATGTGCAGCCGCTCGGCGAGCTCCGACACCGCGGCGCGGGCCGCCGACAGCCGGGCGGCGGCCGCCGGGTCCTTGTCCGCCCAGGAACGCGGCGGCGGCGGGCCCGCGAGAGGCTGGCCCGGCTGCGGGAGCTCGGCTTCGGGCAGCGCCTTGGCCCGGTCGATGGCCGCCTGCCACTGTTCCAGCTGACGCCGTCCCATCCGGTGACCGAAGCCGGGCAGGGCGGTCAGGGCCTGGACATTGGCCGGCAGCGAGAGGGCCGCTTCGACGATCGCCGCGTCGCCGAGCACCTTGCCGGGCGAGATGTCGCGGCGCTGCGCGACCTGGTCGCGGGCGTTCCACAGCTCCCGTACGACCGCCATCTGGCGGCGACGGCGCACCTTGTGCATACCGGACGTGCGGCGCCACGGGTCCTTGCGCGGGGGAGCGGGGGGCGCCGCGGCGATCGCGTTGAACTCCTCCTGCGCCCACTCCAGCTTGCCCTGACGGTCGAGCTCCCCCTCCAGGGCGTTACGCAGATCGATCAGCAGCTCGACATCGAGCGCGGCATAGCGGAGCCAGGGGTCGGGCAGCGGGCGGGTGGACCAGTCGACGGCGGAGTGCCCCTTCTCCAGCGCGTAGCCGAGCACGCTCTCGACCATCGCGCCGAGGCCGACCCGCGGGAATCCGGCAAGCCGCCCGGCGAGCTCCGTGTCGAAGAGCCCGGTGGGGGTCATCCCTATTTCGCGCAGACAGGGCAGGTCCTGGGTGGCGGCGTGCAGGATCCACTCGCTGCCGTGCAGTGCCTCGCCGAGCGACGACAGGTCGGGGCAGCCGACCGGGTCGATCAGCGCGCTGCCCGCACCCTCGCGGCGCAGCTGCACGAGATAGGCGCGCTGGCCGTAGCGGTAGCCGGAGGCGCGCTCGGCATCGACGGCGACGGGGCCGGTGCCCGCGGCGAAGGCCGCGACCACCCGGGCGAGGGCGTCGTCGGAGGTCACCACCGGGGGAATGCCCTCGCGAGGTTCGAGCAAGGGGATCGGCGCCGGGGCGACGTCGTCCGGGGGAGCGCCCCCGGTGGTTCGCAGTGAAGTGTCTGCTGCGGTCTCTTGGGCGTCGGTCACGTGTCAAGGGTATCTGTGTATGTACGGCGCCCGTCGACGGAACGTTCCGTCGACGGGCGCCGATGAATGTAAACCAGCCGGGTCCGTATCTCGGTACACGCCGGCCGGCGTGCGGGGGTCAGTGGATGATGCCCGTGCGCAGGGCCACGGCGACCATTCCGGCGCGGTCACCGGTGCCGAGCTTGCGGGCGATGCGGGCGAGGTGGCTCTTGACCGTCAGGGCGGAGAGCCCCATGGAGACGCCGATGGCCTTGTTGGACTGGCCTTCGGCAACCAGCCGGAGCACCTCCACCTCGCGGCCGGACAGTTCGCGGTAGCCGCCCGGGTGGCTCGGGGTGCCGGGGGGCCGGCGGTGCATACGGGCGGCATTGGCGCCGATGGGGGCGACGCCGGGTCGGGTCGGGTGGCCGATATTGGTGCGCGTGCCGGTGACGACATAGCCCTTCACGCCGCCCGCGAGGGCGTTGCGTACGGCGCCGATGTCATCGGCGGCCGAGAGGGCGAGGCCGTTCGGCCAGCCTGCGGCTCGGGTTTCGGACAACAGGGTCAGCCCGGAACCATCGGGCAGATGGACGTCGGCAACACAGATGTCGCGCGGGTTGCCGACGCGGGGACGGGCCTCCGCGATGGACGACGCCTCGATGACGTCACGTACTCCGAGGGCCCACAGGTGGCGGGTGACGGTGGAACGGACGCGGGGGTCGGCCACGACGACCATGGCCGTCGGCTTGTTCGGGCGGTAGGCGACCAGGCTTGCGGGCTGCTCTAGGAGAACGGACACCAGGCCTCCTGGGGAGTGGCGGGACGGGCCGGCTCGGGGATGAAGCCGGGGCGAACCGTGCTTGAAGGGTCATTGACCTCTTCGGCAGCAGACCCGTCCTCCTTTAGAGGAAGATCACGATTTCATGCGTAACAATTCGGGCAAATCGGACGGGTGATCGATTGTACGAAAATAA
Source organism: Streptomyces sp. NBC_01669 (assembly GCF_026339735.1). GTDB lineage: Bacteria > Actinomycetota > Actinomycetes > Streptomycetales > Streptomycetaceae > Streptomyces > Streptomyces yanii. The sequence goes on along the minus strand of NZ_JAPEQG010000001.1, from coordinate 2,305,501 downwards.
TGCCGGTGGCTGTGCGAAAGCTGTGCGAAGCCTGTGACGCACCGTCACGGCCAGGAACCGCCGCCGGGACGAGCGGCGCAGTCCGGTGCCGCGTGCTCCGGCGGCCGGGACGAGCGTCCGGGATCCGGCGTACGGCACCGGCGGCGGGACGCTGCAGGCAGGAGGGGGTGTCCGGGGGTACGGCGGCGCGACCGGGCGTGCGGGACCGGATGTGCGGTTACGGCGGCGCGATCGAGCGTGCGGGGTCCGGCTGCGGAGCGACGGGCCGCGCCGGCGTGAGAAGCCGGGGTGCCGAACCGGCGTGCTGGACCCCCTTCCGGCGGCCGGCGCCCGGAACTGCGTCCTGGATCCGGTGCCGGACCGGCGAGAAGGAAATCGGCACAACGGAATCCGTGCGATACGGAACAGGCGTACGCCGGATCCGCCTCCGCGTCCGGCCTGATCACCCACACGGCGCATCCGGCCTACGCACCCACATGGCGCATCCGGCCCGCGCGTCCGGCCCGTGCATCAGGTCCGGGCCGCCGGGTCGGCCCGTGGAGCCCGCCCGCGCAATCCCCGCTACGGCGCCTGCGGCCCGCGCCGCTGGGGCAGTGTCACCACCGCCGCGTCGGCCGGTCCCGACGGCGGCAGACCGGCGATCTGGCACAGCAGATCTCCCCACGCCGCCAGGTGCGCCGCCATGTCCGGCACCCCGCCACGCCCCTCGCGCGGCGTCCAGGACGCACGGATCTCGATCTGGGTGGCCGGGCGCCGCTCGGCCAGTGCCCCGAAGTAGTGGGAACCGGCGCGGGTGACCGTGCCGCCCGCCTCCCCGTACGACAGGCCCCGCGCCTCCAGCGCGCCGGTCAGCCAGGACCAGCACACCTCCGGCAGCAGCGGGTCGGACGCCATCTCCGGCTCCAGCTCGGCGCGTACCAGCGTCACCAGCCGGAATGTGCCCTGCCAGGCGTCATGCCCGGCCGGGTCGTGCAGCAGCACGAGGCGGCCGTCGGCGAGATCGTCCTCGCCGTCGACGACCGCCGCCTCCACGGCGTACGCGTGCGGAGCGAGGCGTTGGGGCGGCCGAGTCGGCTCCACTTCCAGCTCGGGGCGGAGCCGCGCCGAGCGCAACGCTTCCACCGCCGACCGGAACGCGGGCGGGACGGAACTGCCCTCCGCACTGTCCTTGCCGTCAGCGCTGTCGGAATGTTCGGAAAATTGTCCCTGAGCCGGAGCCATGCGGGGAAGAGTAGGCGGAACCGGAGCCTCGTGCAGGGAGGGACACCCTGCGGGACTCGGCTCCTTACCGCTTCATGCGAAGATTCTGTGCGTGAGCGCCAACGACAGCCCCTCGGGCCAGCAGAAAAAGACCTCCGCCACCCATGAGTCGGCGTTTCTGAAGGCATGCCGCCGTGAGCCCGTGCCGCACACGCCGGTCTGGTTCATGCGTCAGGCGGGGCGCTCACTGCCCGAGTACCTGAAGGTGCGCGAGGGCATCGCGATGCTCGACTCCTGCATGATGCCGGAGCTGGTCACGGAGATCACGCTGCAGCCCGTACGCCGCCACAAGGTCGACGCGGCGATCTACTTCAGCGACATCGTCGTCCCGCTCAAGGCCATCGGGATCGACCTCGACATCAAGCCCGGCATCGGTCCGGTCATCGCGGACCCGATCCGTACCCGGGCCGACCTGGCTCGGCTGCGTGACCTCACACCGGAGGACGTCCACTACGTCACCGAGGCCATCGGGATGCTCACCGCGGAACTCGGGTCGACGCCGCTCATCGGGTTCGCCGGTGCGCCGTTCACTCTCGCGAGCTACCTCGTGGAGGGCGGCCCGTCCCGCAGCCACGAGCGCACCAAGGCGATGATGTACGGCGAGCCGGAGCTCTGGGCCGAGCTGCTCGACCGGCTGGCCGAGATCACCGGTGCGTTCCTGAAGGTGCAGATCGAGGCGGGCGCCTCGGCCGTGCAGCTCTTCGACTCCTGGGTCGGCGCGCTCGCCCCCACCGACTACCGCCGCTCCGTGATGCCGGCCTCCGCGAAGGTCTTCGACGCGGTTGCCTCGTACGGTGTCCCGCGCATTCACTTCGGTGTCGGCACCGGTGAACTGCTCGGGCTGATGGGCGAGGCGGGCGCGGATGTCGTCGGCGTCGACTGGCGGGTCCCGATGGACGAGGGTGCGCGCCGGGTCGGACCCGGCAAGGCGCTCCAGGGCAACCTCGACCCGGCGGTGCTGTTCGCGCCGACGGCGACGGTGGAGGCGAAGGCACGCGAGGTTCTGGACGCGGCCGCCGGTCTGGAAGGTCACATCTTCAACCTGGGGCACGGCGTGATGCCGACGACCGACCCGGACGCACTGACCCGGCTCGTCGAGTACGTCCACACGCAGACGGCCCGCTGAACCGGTCGCCGAAACGCACCCTGCTCGCCGTGAAACCCTCGGGTTCCGCGGCGAGCAGTGCATTCGGGGGTGCTACGGGCAGTTGATGGGCGGGTTGCCGGAGTTCACCCGGCAGAAGTCGGCACCGGCACCGCCGTCGGCGGTGCCAGCGTTGACGGCGACCTGCAGGAAGTCGCCCTGGTTGCCGCCCAGCACCTGCCCGCCGGGCGCCACGGAGCCGCTCACCGAGAGGTAGTCGCTGCCGTCGTCGCCCGAGACGATGCCGCTGACCGCGGACGACGAGCCGGCCGAGATGAAGTCCTCGCCGGCGCCGCCGCTGACGCTGCCGTCGACGGGGCCGGTGAGGGCGATCGTGTCGTTGCCGCCGAGCCCGTTGACCGAGCTGCCCGCGTCGACCGACGAGCACCTGATCGAGTCACTGCCGGCCGTGCCGTTCACGGTCGGGCCCGGAGCCGGCATGCCGTTGACCGTGCACGACGTCGCGGCGTGGGCGGGGGTGCTCATGACGAGCGGGGCGATGACGAGTGAGGCGGCGCAGAGCGCACGCACAGAATGTCGGATCATGTGATCGATTTAACTCAGCGTGTTCATTTCGCCGCAACCGGTGACCACGGGTGATCGCCCGTCCGCCTGATGACGGAGTGCCCTTACACACCCGCCGCGCGCACCGCCTGAACCGTCTTGCGTGCCGCCACCAGGATCGGGTCCCACACCGGCGAGAACGGCGGGGCGTATCCCAGGTCGAGCGCCGTCATCTGCTCCACCGTCATCCCCGCGGTGAGTGCGACCGCCGCGATGTCGACGCGCTTCGCCGCTCCGTCCCGGCCCACGATCTGTACGCCGAGCAGCCGGCCCGTGCGGTACTCCGCGAGCATCTTCACCGTCATCGGCTGAGCGCCCGGGTAGTAGCCCGCCCGCCCCGTCGACTCGATCGTCGCCGTGACGAACCGCAGCCCCACCGCGCGGGCGTCCTTCTCCCGCAGCCCCGTCCGGGCGATCTCCAGGTCGCAGACCTTGCTGACTGCCGTACCGACCACGCCCGGGAATGTCCCGTACCCGCCGCCCGCATTGGAGCCGATGATCTGGCCGTGCTTGTTGGCGTGGGTGCCCAGCGCGATATGCCGGGTGCGGCCCGCCACCAGGTCGAGGACCTCGACGCAGTCACCGCCCGCCCAGATGTTGTCGTGCCCGACGACCCGCATCGACAGATCGGTGAGCAGACCACCGTGCGGGCCGACCGGGAGGCCGGCCGCGCGGGCCAGCGTCGTCTCCGGTTCGACGCCGATGCCGAGCACCACCACGTCCGCCGGGTAGGTCCCCTCCTCCGTGGCGACCGCGGTGACCCGGCCGTCGGCAGCAGTGATGATCTTGCTGACCCCGGCACGGTTCACGGTCGTGATGCCCAGGCCGTCCATCGCGTCGTGGACCAGGCGCCCCATGTCGGGGTCGAGCGTCGCCATCGGCTGCTCCCCGCGGTTGAGGACCGTCACCTCGAAGCCGTGCTTCAGCAGCGCCTCCGCCATCTCGACACCGATGTAACCGGCGCCCACCACGACCGCGCGCCGGCCGGGCGCCCGGTCCAGGGAGTCCAGCAGCGCCTGGCCGTCGTCCAGGGTCTGCACCCCGTGCACCCCGGCCGCGTCCATGCCGGGCAGCGCGGGGCGCACCGGCCGGGCACCGGTCGCGATCACCAGCTTGTCGAAGCCGGCCCAGTACGTCCCGCCGGTCTCCCGGTCCAGCGCGCGCACCCGCTGCCCGGCGACATCGATCTCCGTCACCTCGGTGCGCATCCGCAGATCGATGGCGCGGGCCCGGTGCTCCTCGGGCGTACGGGCGATGAGGTCGTCCCGCTGCTCGACGTCCCCGCCGACCCAGTAGGGGATGCCGCAGGCGGAGTACGAGGTGAAGTGGCCGCGCTCGAAGGCGACGATGCCCATCTCGTCCGGCCCCTTGAGCCTGCGGGCCTGGGACGCGGCGGACATGCCCGCCGCGTCCCCACCGATGACCACCAGTCGCTCCGCTGCCATGCCGGGTCCCTTCGAGCGTCGAGTCCGAAGGGTCCACGCTACGACCCTCAGGGAGCGGACGGAGTCTCCGGAGGTGCGGGGGCGTGCTCGGGCGCCGCCGTCGGTACGGGGGCGTGCTCGGCCGCCCGGGGCGCGCCTCGCCGGGTGAGCCGGGTGCGCACCAGCCGCCAGAGCAGCAGCAGCGCGGCTGCGGCCGCCAGGAACGGCGCCGCCGCACCCACCGCCATCGCGATCCACTTCACCATGGTCACGAACGCGTGCCAGCCGCCGCCGAGCGCGTCCACGAACCCCGGATCGTCGTCGTCCGCGCCCTGCGCCGCGGACTCCGGCTCGGAGAGGTCGAGAGTGATCGTCGCCAGGGTGGTGCGGTCCTTGAGCGACTCCTGCCGAGCGAGCAGCGACTCCAGCTCTGCCTGGCGATTGCTCAGTTCCCCTTCCAGGGCCACCACATCGGCAATCTTCTCGGCCCGGTCCATCAGTTTCCGGACCCGGGCGACGCTCGCCCGCTGGGTGGCGATCCGGCTCTCCACGTCGACGACCTGATCGGTGACGTCCTTGGCCTCCGACGTACGGGACAGCAGCTTCCCGCCGCCCGCCAGCTTCCGCAGCACGGCGTCGTACTCGGCCTGCGGCACCCGTAGCACGAGGTGCGACATCTCGTGCGTGTCGTCGACCCGGTCGGTGGACTCGTTCGCCACCAGCCCGCCCGCATCCTCCGTGACCGAACGGGCCGCCGCGGCCGCCTTCGGCACGCTCTTCACCTCCACGGAGAGCGAGGCCTTCCGGATGACATGGGTGGTGGTCAGCGCAGGGGACCTGGTCGACCGAGCCGGACTGCCGTCGGTGGCACCCCGGTCCGACTCCCCGCCGGCGGAGTCGGCGCGCCCCGCAGGAGCTGCCGCCTTGTTGTTCGCGGAGTCCGCCGCACTCTTGCTGTCGGAGCTGTCGTCGGCGCCGCCGCAGCCGCTCAGCGCGAGCAGCGCGGCAAGCATCCCGGCGGCGAGCACCGTGCGCGAACGACGGGTGGACGAACGGCTCGAATGACGTTCTCTCTGCATAACTGCTCCCCCGCGGTGGGTGGTTGATGGTGCCGGTTCGACGTGCGAGACGGGGGTGAGGGTTGCCCTTTACCGGTTTCGAAGCGGTCACGGTCATGACTCGGAAGAGGTTTGAGAGAGTGGAGGCATGCAGCGTTCAACACACCGCGCGGACACAGGTACGGGTCATGTCGTCGTCATCGGCGGCGGCATCGCCGGGCTCGCGGCCGCCCACCGGCTCATCGGCGCAGGACTGCGGGTCACGCTCCTGGAAGCGACCGACCGGCTGGGCGGCAAACTCATGACCGGTGAGATCGCCGGCACCCGGGTCGATCTGGGTGCGGAGTCGATGCTGGCCAGACGACCCGAGGCGGTCGACCTGGCGCGCGCCGTCGGGCTCGGCGACCGGCTTCAGCCGCCCGCCACCGCCACCGCGTCGGTCTGGACGCGGGGCGATCTGCGGCCGATGCCCAAGGGACATGTGATGGGTGTCCCCGGCGACCCCGCAGTACTCAGTGGGGTGATCTCCCCGGAGGGCCTCGCCCGCATCGCGCAGGAACGGGACCTCACGCCGACCGCGGTCGGCGACGATGTCGCGGTCGGCGCGTATGTCGCCGACCGGCTGGGCCGCGAGGTCGTCGACCGGCTCGTGGAGCCCCTGCTCGGCGGCGTCTACGCCGGCGACGCCTACCGGATCTCGATGCGCGCCGCCGTGCCGCAGCTCTTCGAGGTGGTCCAGGAGGGCGGCTCGCTGCTCGACGGCGTGCAGCGCATCCAGCGGCAGGCCGCAGCCCGGCAGCAGACCGGCCCGGTCTTCCAGGGCATCGACGGCGGCCTCGGCACCCTGCCGGACGCGGTTGCCGACGCCGTGCGCGCCGGAGGCGGCGAGATCCTCACCGCCACGCCCGTCCTGGGCCTGACCCGTACCGCCGACGGCTGGGACGTCCGCACCGACACCCGGGTGATCGCCGCCGACGGCATCGTCCTCGCCGCCCCCGCCTGGTCCGCGTCGACGCTGCTGGCCGCCGAGTCCCCGGCCGCCTCCGCCGAGCTCGCGGGCGTCGAGTACGCGTCGATGGCGCTGGTCACCCTGGCGTTCCGGCGCTCCGACGTGGCGGTCACGGGCGCGCTCGACGGGCGCTCCGGCTTCCTGGTACCGCCCGTCGACGGCCGTACGATCAAGGCCTCCACCTTCTCCACGCACAAGTGGCAGTGGGTCGCCGACGCCGCCCCCGACCTGTTCATCCTGCGCACCTCGGTCGGCCGGTACGGCGAGGAGGACCATCTCCACCGCGAGGACACCGAACTCGTCGACGTCTCGCTGCGTGACCTCGCCGACGCCACCGGACTCGCCGCGAAGCCGGTGGACACCGAGGTCACCCGGTGGATCGGCGGCCTGCCCCAGTATCCCGTCGGCCATCTGACCCGGGTTGCCCGGATCCGCGACGAGGTCGCCAAGCTGCCGGGCCTGCGGGTCTGCGGAGCGGTGTACGACGGGGTCGGCATCCCCGCCTGCATCGCCGGCGCCCACCGGGCCGCGGACGAGATCGTCGCGGACATCGCGGGCGGGACCGCGGGAGAGATCATTGCCACTCCGACCCTGGTTCAGGGCACACGGAGCGAGGCGGGACAATAGCCGTATGAGTGCGCCCGAGAAGATTCCGAACGCCGGTAAGAAGGCCAAGGACCTCAACGAGGTCATCCGCTACACGCTGTGGTCCGTCTTCAAGCTGCGCGATGTGCTGCCCGTCGACCGTGCCGGTTACGCCGACGAGGTCCAGGAGCTGTTCGACCAGCTCGCGGCCAAGGACATCACCGTCCGTGGCACCTACGACCTGTCCGGCCTGCGTGCCGACGCCGATGTCATGATCTGGTGGCACGCGGAGACGGCGGACGAGCTGCAGGAGGCGTACAACCTCTTCCGGCGCACCAAGCTGGGCCTGGCGCTGGAGCCGGTCTGGTCGAACATGGCGCTGCACCGCCCCGCCGAGTTCAACAAGTCGCACATCCCGGCGTTCCTCGCCGACGAGACGCCGCGCAACTACATCAGCGTGTACCCCTTCGTGCGCAGCTACGACTGGTACCTGCTGCCCGACGAGGACCGCCGCCGCATGCTCGCGGACCACGGCAAGATGGCCCGCGGCTACCCCGACGTCCGCGCCAACACCGTGGCCTCGTTCTCGCTCGGCGACTACGAGTGGATCCTCGCCTTCGAGGCCGACGAGCTGCACCGCATCGTCGACCTCATGCGTCATCTGCGGGCCTCCGAGGCGCGGATGCACGTCCGCGAGGAGGTTCCCTTCTACACGGGCCGCAGGAAGTCCGTCGCAGACCTGGTGGCCGGGCTCGCGTAGCGAGCGGGCTCCGACCACCCCAACCCGGAAGATCAGACGGCGGGCGCCGGCGCACGGCTGTGCGCTGCCTGCCGCTCCAGCGACACCGGGTTCGGCTTCGGGTTCGCCGAGGGCTCCGACCTGCGGCGTTCCCGAGACCTGCGGGGAAGCGCACCGCCCTTCCCCGCAGGTCCCCGGCCCGCCTCCGCGTGGGCCGGTCGCATGTTCCCGCGGGGGCACGACGGTCCGTGCCGTCCCGCCGCACGAGCGCTCACCAGCCAGGAACGGCTTCGCCCCGTACCTCGCCGCCGATCTGCGTGGCCGGCCGGTGCGCCCGTTCATCGTCGCCGATCCGGCGCACCGTGGCTGCGCCCGCTCGTACGCGTCGACTGGATCCTTGCTGCGGAAGATGAGATGAGCCATGGATCGCCCATGCGCCGAACCGTGGCGTGTCCGGTCCGGTCCTGTCACCGCCTCTGTCCCCCGGCCCGCCCCGGCCCGGACGAAGTCGAGCTGCCGTGTGACCGGCGCCGCCGCAGGTCCTCGCGGGAAGACTTCGAACCGCCCCCTGTACACGGCATCGCCCATTCGGAGATCCTCAGTGACTGTGACCGACAAGAAAAGCGATGCGGCGTGGCCCGGGGGCATCAGCGCCATCACCCTGTTCGTCGAGGACCTGGACGCCACGAAGCGTTTCTACCGGGAGGTCTTCGGGCTGCCGGTGACCTACGAGGACGACGACTCGGCCGTATTCGGCTTCGCGAACACCCTCATCAACCTGCTGAGGGCCTCTGCCGCGCACGAGCTGATCGAGCCCGCGCGTGTCGCGGCTGCCGACACGGGATCCCGACTCCAGCTCACCCTCACCGTGGACGACGTGGTCGCGATGTGCGAGGAGTTGGCCACGCGTGGTGTGACGCTGCTCAACGGACCGATGGACCGGCCCTGGGGCATACGGACCGCCAGCTTCCGCGACCCCGGCGGGCACATCTGGGAAATCGCTGAGTGACTGGGGGAGGCACCGGCGGACATCGAGCGCGAGGCGCTGTTCGCGGCCCCGGCCGGCCACTTCACCGGCCGGAGTGTTCGCGTCAGAGGTGAGGGCCCCGGTGTGCCGCGCGGCCGTCGCCCGTGAGCGCGGCCCGCAGCGCCGGATCGTCGACCGCGCCGACCCCTCGTACGGCGACCGCCGCCAGCACGTCACGGTCCGCGCCGCCCGCCGGGGCGGCGTACGAGTCCAGCAGCCGCTGTCCCGTGGGAGAGGCCCAGGAGTCCCACGGATGGATCTCCAACCGGGCGATGACCAGGCAGCCGAGCGTCAGGACGAGCGGCAGTCCGAACCAGACCCACTCGGTCGTCAACGGGCCGCCGTGACCTTGCTCCTGACCGGGCAGCAGCAGCGCCGCACCGGCCATCGCGACCTCCAGCAGCGCCGCGCCGCGCACCGTGCGTACCGCCGATGCGAGGTCCGTCCGTTCGCCGCCTGGTAGCGCCAGACCCGCGGCGACGAGCCGGTCGGCGAGAGCGCGAACGGCACCGGCTGCGGCGGTGGCCGCACGTATCGGAGGGATCAGCGACTGCCCCGCCGGCCCGATGGCATGGATCACCGTCCGTTCGACCTCGTCCCGGCCCTCCGGGTCGACGACCGTCGCCCACCCGGTGTGGGCGAGGAGCAGGCGCCTGCGCAGATGCATGGTGACGAGCGCGAGATCGGCGACCCGGTGCGGGCCACCGGCCAGGAACGCCGTCTCGTACAAGGTCAGTTCGACATCACCGGGGTCCCGGGCCCGGTCGACGACTGCGGCGGCGAGGCAGAGCCGGAGGCAGGAGAGAGCCGCCGCACCCGATGCGACCAGCAGCAACAGAACCCAGAGCATGTCCGAGTTCTATGCGAGGCGGGCGGGGGAGCGCCATGGCCTGTTCAGTATTCGGAATCCGGACCCGCGTGCGAGGTGCCGGTGTCAGGAGCTGCTGCTGCAGCTCGACCCCCCGCAGCTGGATCCACTGCTGCTGGAACAACTGCTGCTGGAACAGCTGGAGCCGCCCGACCCGCCACAACTGGATCCGGAACTGCCACCGCACCCGCTGCCTCCTCCGCAGCCGCTGCCCCCGCCCGGCGTACCGCTGGAGCTCCCGCAGCCGGAGCCGGCACCGCCCGAACCGGCGCACCACACCGTCGCGACGAAGTGGTCGTTGCTGCCGGAGGAGGAGTGAGAGGGCGACATCGGCCGCACCCCGCCGGCCGTCCGCATCCGTGCGGCCGCCGCCAACTGCGCCCGCAGTACGGGATCGGGCAGTGCGCGCAGCCCCAGATTCGCCACGAGGTGGGCGGGTTCGGCGGTGCAGGCATGGGCGGCGCGGTACTGCTCGGCGGCGCGCCGTCCCGCCTGGGTGATCCGGGCGCGAGCGACGCCCGCGCAGATCAGCCCGAACGGAAAGCCGACGAACAGGGCAGGCAACACCTTGACGATGAAGGGAAGGGAGAAGTCGAGCTCGTCGGACTCCGCCATGAACTGTGACACCGTCACCGCGAAGGAGACCGGGATGGCCAGCAGGCAGCCCAGCCCCTGGAACAGGCCCCAGCGGCGCCACTTCACGGTGTCCTCCGGTGCGGCCAACAGCCCGCGGGCCGCGAGCCCGTCACCGATCTCCTGCACCGCCGGGTGGCGCATCACCGCATCCCGCAGGGTGTGCAGCGCACCGCTGGGGGCGGCGGCGTGCTCCTGGAGAACGGCTCGCTCCACCGGGTCGTGGGCGACCGGCCGTTGGACGGAGACGATGCCGGGACCGCCGACCGCCAGGCGTCCGTCCGTCTGCATGGCGGCGAGTGCGGTGTCCACGACCCTGCCGGGCCCGCCGTTCAGGAATGCCACTTCGTAGAGGTCGTGGGCGGGGCCACCGGGGCCGCGCCGGGCCTTCGAGACCCCCACGATCAGGAGGGTCGAGGAGACCGCGACGGCCAGCGTCACCAGCAGGGCGACGATGTTCATTCCGGTCACCTCCCGACAAGCGCGGCGCGGGCGGCCCGTACCAGCCGGGTCGTGCGGCGGGGCGGCCTGGCGGCCGCGCGGTCCCGCCACCAGGTGGTCAGCCGGCGCCGGGCAGCGTCGTCGGTGGGGCGCCCGGCGATCAGCAGCTGCTCGGCGAAGTCCAGTGCGTCGCGCCGGTATCCGGCGGCCATGGGGCGGGTCCTGGCGTACGCGAGAAAGGCGCGCCGGTAGCCGTCCCCGAGGATTTCGGGCAGCTCGGGCGCCACCTTGGCGACGACATCGGCCCGCTTGGCTGCCAGCGCGCGGCTCTGGACACCGAGGCGGCGGTGGTCGAAGCCCTCGGGGGCGGGGGTGCCGGCGACGAGGGCGGAGAGCAGCGCGGTCTGGGCGACGGCGGCGCGGTCGCGGGCGGCGTCGGTCGCGGGGCCGGGGGAAGGAGCGGTGGGATGTGCGGCGGGAGGGGCGGTGGGGTGCCCGGCGGGCTCGATCCGGGCGACGCCGTCTCCGGACGTCCCGGCTCCCTGCCCTCGTCCGGGCCCCTTCTTCCGTGCCGCGTCCAGCGTGGCGCGGATCGCCGTCAGTTCGCCCGCCAGCTCCTGCGCGGGCGGGAAGGCGTCGTCGCGCTCCAGCAGTACGCCGGGCGGGTCGACACGTGCGCGCAGTTCGGCGAGCACGTCGAGGACGGGCCGGGTCACCGGGTGGGCGTGCGTGTCGTGCCAGACGCCGTCCTTCTCGATGCCGCCCGCCACATGCACGTACGCGATCGCCTCCACCGGCAGCTCGTCGAGCGCCCTCGCGGGATCCTCGCCGCGGTTGACGTGGTTGGTGTGCAGGTTGGCCACGTCGATCAGCAGCCGGACCCCGGTGCGTGCGACCAGCTCGGCCAGGAACTGGCCCTCGGTCAGCTCCTCGCCCGGCCAGGCGATCAGCGCCGCGATGTTCTCCAGCGCCAGGGGCACCGGCAGCGAGTCCTGCGCGATCCGGACGTTCTCGCACAGGACGTCCAGCGCGTCCCAGGTCCGCGGCACGGGCAGCAGGTGGCCCGCTTCGAGCCCCGGCGACGCGGTGCGTGTCCCCCCGGCCCGTACGAAGGCGATGTGTTCCGTGACCAGCGGTGTGCCCAGCAGCGTGGCCCGCGCGGCAAGGTCCGCGAGCCGGCCGGGGTCGGGGCGGTCGGCCCCGCCGAGGCCGAGCGAGACGCCGTGCGGGACGACGGTCACGCCGCGGGCGCGGAGCCGTACCAGGGAGTCGGGCAGATGGTCGGTGCAGAGGTTCTCCGCGACCGCTTCCACCCAGTCGATCCCCGGCAGTGCCTCCACCGCATCCGCGATCTCCGGCCGCCAGCCGATGCCGATTCCCAGCTCCATGGTGTCCCCCTCCTCCACTACGTGCAGGGGTCATGGCCCCTACGGGCAGTGGCCAACCCGAAGAGGGGGACGTTCAGAGCATGATTTGAGGTTCCGGCCAGGGGGGGACCGGCGCGTGGACCGGTGCGGTCCCGATCAGAGGTCACCCGACAGGCTCTCAGGGCATCGGCATCGGCATCGTGGACGGACGCGAGGTGAAGGACTGGTCCCCGGTCGGCTCCGCGGGCACCGGCAGCGGCAGCACCCCGCCCCCGGACGGCGGGGGCGGCCCGGTCGGGCTGGCCGTCGCCGCGCCCGCCGCTTCGCGGGCGATCGCGTCGAAGTCGACGAAGCCGGTGCCCTCCAGCATGGTGATGTGGTCGAGCACGGTCTGGTTGGCGTCGGTCGCCAGCTGACGGATCAGCGAATTGCGGGTGGCGTTCCGGACCTGGGCGATCAGTGCGAAGACCCTGCCGTGCGCGGCCCGCAGCAGATTGGCGAACTTCCGCTCGTAGTCCTCGCCGCTTGCCGCCGTCAGCTCGCGCAGCCATCCCTGCTGCTGCTCGTTCGGCTGGTTCGGCAGTTCCACCCCGAGCTTGGCGGCCACGTCCCGGGCCCGGCGGTCCAGATCCGTGTGCCCGACCACCAGATGATCCCCGGCGGCCTTGACCGCCTCGCTCGGCGCGCGCTGGATGGCCTCCTGCCCGGCGGGCAGTTCCCACAGGCCGGCCAGGCGCACCTTCACGAGGAAGTCCCGGTCGGTCGCGGAGAGCGGTCCCCACTGCGTCGCGACGGACGACGCGTTGAGGTTGGCCTGACCGGTGCCGGAACGGTCGGCGTAGGACCAGACGGGGTAGGCGAGCGCGCCGAGCGTGGCGACAAGTGCCGCGATGATGAGGGCCGTTCCGTTGATGCGTCGCAACAAGGTTTCTCCCGGGCCGAGGCGTGACGGCGTCGAATCAACCGTCCGGTTCCAACGACCGGCGGCTGACTGGTCGTTCAAGATACTGGGCAGTAGTGCCAGTGACGGCGGTACTGGGAGATACGTATCGGCGCACCGAAGTGTTCAGCGGCGCAGTGCCGGATGGTCGGCGACCACCGTGCAGGATCCCGGGGCGATCTCCGTGAACCCGGCGTCACGCACCACCGGCAGTCCGCTGATGGTGAGTTCCGCCCAGCGGGTGGCGTCCGGGGTGGCGACGGAGAGCGGGAAGCCCGCCTCCCGCCACGCCTTGCGCTCCATATCCGACAGCTCCCACCACGCGAGCTGCGCGCCGTGTCCGGCCTGTGCCATCTCCTTGCCCGCGGACATGTCGAGCTCCGGGTTCAGCCAGAGCACCGGGCCGGACGGGTCGGGTGCGGCAGGCGGCTCGGGGTCGTCCAGGTCCGTCCCCGACACCTGGAGCTTCGCGAGTTCCTTCGGCCAGCCGTCCAGCGGAACCGGCGGGAACACCCGCACCTCGGCGCTCTCGCCCGTGACAGTGATGCCGGGCAGCGCGGACGCCTTGCGCCACTCCGCGCCGCGCGCCCGCCGCACCACCTTGCGGATCCGGGCGTCCTGCCAGTCGCGCATCACCTGCGCCCACTCGCCCTCGCCGGCCGACCGCTCGTCGGAGAGCATCACGAGAACGGCGCGGGCGGCGGTCCGCAGCGCGTCGGTGCGGGCCGGGGGGTCGGTCTTCTCGATGTGCACCACCAGCGGAAGCACGTACTGCGGTGCCTCGTCGCGGCTGGTCGGCTCGGAGTGGAACGGGGAGTCCGAGGGGGCCGGGGCGCCGGACGGGGACTGGGGTGCGAAGGTGTCGTTGCTGCTCACTCGTCCCAGTCTGCCAGTCGCCCGGCCCCGGCTCCTTGGCGGAATGAAACGGTCCGGGTGAGGATGCACCGCATGAAGAGCGATCTCTTTTCCAGCGAGAACATGGTCCAGCCGGCAACTGCCCCTGGGATGACCCTGCAGAACGCCAAATCCATCAAGTACGCCGTCAACGGCGAGATGCACGCCCGCCAGGGATCGATGATCGCCTTCCGCGGCAATCTCCAGTTCGAGCGCAAGGGCCAGGGCCTCGGTGGCATGCTCAAGCGCGCCGTCACCGGCGAGGGGCTGCCGCTGATGGCGGTCCGCAGGCAGGGCGAGGCGTGGTTCGCGCACGAGGCCGCCAACTGCTTCATCGTGGACATGGAGCAGGGCGACGTCCTCACCGTCAACGGCCGCAACGTCCTCTGTTTCGACCCCACCCTCGCGTACGAGATCAAGACCGTGAAGGGCGCCGGGATAGCCGGTGGCGGGCTCTTCAACAGCGTTTTCAGCGGTTACGGCAAGCTCGGCCTGATCTGCGAGGGCCACCCGATCGTGATCCCCGTCACGGCCCAGCAGCCAGTGTACGTCGACACGGACGCGGTCGTCGGCTGGAGCGCCCAGCTCAGCACCTCGCTGCACCGCTCGCAGAGCATCGGCTCGATGATCCGCGGCGGCTCCGGCGAGGCGGTCCAACTGATGCTGCAGGGCGAGGGGTTCGTGATCGTCCGGCCCAGCGAGCTCAAGCCCGAGAAGGCGTCGGCCAACTGAACCTGACAGGAGTGGGCCGACGGTACGGTCTCGGCGGACCATGGGTGCTGCGCGGGGTCGACCTCGACCTGCCCGCGCACACCCTGGTTCGGATCGAGGGCGCCAACGGCACGGGAAAGTCGACGCTGTTGAGGCTGATCTCCGGGATCGACGCCCCGACGGAGGGCCGCGTCACCGGCCGACGGCCGCGCACGGCGTATGTCCCCGAGCGCTTCCCGGCGGCGCTGCCCTTCACCGCCGCCGGGTACCTCGTCCACCTCGGGCGGATCCACGGTCTGCGGACCCGTGAGGCGACCGGGCGGGCGCAGGAGTGGCTGGCGCGCTTCGGAGCCGCCGGCCACGCCCGTACCCCCCTGTCCGAACTCTCCAAGGGCACCAGCCAGAAGGTCGCCGTCGCCCAGGCGCTGCTCGCCGAACCGGAGCTCCTGGTCCTGGACGAGGCCTGGACCGGCCTGGACACGGCGGCCCGCGGTGAACTGGACCGCGCGGTCGTGGAACGGGTCACGGCCGGGGCCACCGTCGTCTTCGTCGACCACGATCCGCGCCGGCTGGCCGGGGCGGTCGACGTCACCCACCGGATCGAGGGGCACCGGCTCGTCCCCGTGACGGCGGCGGAGACCGGGGACGGGACGGCCGGGCCGCGGGTACGCATCGAGGTCACAGGCGCGTCCGGGGCCGCCCTCCCCCCGGGGCTGCCCGGCGCACCGGTGCAGGAGCCCCGGACCGACGGAACCGTCCGGCTCACGGTCGCGGCCGTGCACTCCGACGCACTCCTGCGCACTCTGCTCACAGCCCGCCCGCCCTGGCACATCACCCACGTGTCGGCGGCAGCGGCACCCGAACCGACACCCCGGACGGCACCGTCAGGGACCCGGCAGGCACGATGACCGCCCTGATCCGCTACCAGGCCGCTCTGTTGCTCCGCTCCCAGCGCTGGCTCGCCCCCGTTCTCCTGTACGCCGTCTTCCTCGCCGTGGGAGTCCAGTCGGGGCAGCCCGTGCTCGACTCGCTCGGTTACGCCGCCGCCGCGCTCCTGCCCGTCACCGCCTGGCTCGTCCAGCTCTGTGCCACCCAGGAACCACCCGCCGCCCGGACCGTCGCCGCCGCGGTGGCCGGGCAGCCGCGGGTCCATCTGGCATCGCTGCTCACCGCCGCGGGCTCTGCCGGGCTGCTTGGCACGGCGGGCACCGTGATCGTGCTGCTGATCAGCGACCCGGCCAACGTCGACCACACCGTCCGCGTGCCGCTGCTGCCCGCAGCGCTCGCCGGGCTGCTCGCCGCCGTCTGCTGCGCGCTGCTGGGAGCGGCGGTCGGCGCCCTGTGCACCCGCCCGGTGGTGCACCGTCGCGGCTGGTCGGTCGCGACCACCGCGCTCGCCGCCCTGCTGTCCCTGGTGACCACCGGATCCCCCGCGAAGTACGCGGTCACGGGACTGGTCACCGGATCGCTGACCGGAGCGGTACACATCCCCGTCCTGCCCCTGATCTGCGCCGCCGCGGCGGCCTGCGCGGTGGCGGCGGTCGTCTGCAGGCTCACTTCGCTGCGCGGATGAGTAGGCTCCTGGGCATGGACGAGCGCCTGGACGAGCCGTACTGCGAGACGCCCGACACGAGGCCCGTGCCGGCGGATTCCGGTCCTCCGTACGCCGAATGCGTGCTGTGCCGGAAGCCGACCGAGTACCCGGAGTCGGTCAAGGGCATCACGCTCTGCCCGGTCTGCGAATGGCAGGAGGCACAGCGCACGGCCTGCTCCGGCTGATGGCTGTCCCACCCGGGACGACGGGAGAGCCCTGTGGTCCTGGACGCCACCGGCGACAGTGGAAGTACGGGACCGCATGGAGCGCACCCGTCTTCCGGATCGCCGTGAAGGCCCGCTCCGCGGCGGCGCGCATATCGGCCTTGTCCAAGGTCCTGTCGTCGAGCTGCCGTTGCCGCCCTCTTAGCCGAACAGTCCACGGTCCTGCCGGTGATCGGCGTCGTCATCGACCGGGACGAGGCACGGAAGTACCAGGCCACCGCGGCCGAGCGGCCGCGCCTGCGCACCGCGGACGGAGCTTTCACCACCTGGTGGCGACCGACGCCCGGTCCGGTACGGGGGCGGCGGACCGCACCGCCCCCGTACCGCTCAACGCGTCAGCGCCAAGGACCCGTCACCGCGAACGTCGTTCCCGGTGTGTAGCAGTTCACGAACATCGTCCCGCCGTCCGGCGCGAACGTGACCCCGGCGAACTCGCCCCACTCCGGATCCTCCGCCGTCCCGATGTTCTGCCGGCCGCGCGCCATCGCGTACACCTCGCCGTGCCGCGTCACGCCGAACACATGCTGGGCGCCGTTGCCGTCCTCGCACACCATCAGCCCGCCGTCGGACGTCAGACAGATGTTGTCGGGGGACTCACCGGGCAACTGCACGTCCGTACCCGGACCGAAGACGACCACCAGAGTGAGGCGGCGCCGCTTCGGCTCGTACCGCCACACCTGCCCGAAGTGGTCGGCAGCCGAGCCCGCCGCGCTGTGCGCGAAGCTGGAGACGAAGTAGACCGACGAGCCGCCCCAGTAGCAGCCCTCCAGCTTCTGGGCGTGCGTGATGCCCTTCGGGCCGAAGTCCTGGAACCGGATCGCCGTTGTGGCGGCCTGCGGATCCGGTACGGGGACCCACTCGATCCGGTCGAAGCTCGCACCGGTCTCCTGGATGACCGAGAGGTCGGGGACGCCGGGCACCCGCATGGCCTGCAGTTCGCCGCCGGCCCGTAGCGAGCCGGTGCCGCCGAGCGGTTTCTCCGGAAGGAAGCGGTAGAAGAGCCCGAACGGCTTGTCGAACGCGTCCTCCGTCTCGTACACGATCCCATTGTCCGGATCGATCGCGATCGCCTCGTGCTGGAAGCGGCCCATCGCGGTGAGCGGCACGGCTCCGGTGCGGCGTGGGTCGGCGCCGTCCACTTCGAAGATGAAGCCGTGGTCCTTGGTGTAGCCGTTGGTGCCGGCCCGGTCCTCGGTCTCCTCGCAGGTCAGCCAGGTGTTCCACGGGGTCCGGCCGCCCGCGCAGTTCACCGCCGTGCCGGCGATGGCCACGCGTTCACCGAGGACCGCGCCCCGGCTGTCGAGCTCCAGGGCCGTGCAGCCGCCCTTGCCCATCGGGTCGTAGGTGAGGCCGTCGACGGTCGGGACCGGGATCTTCGCGGTGACCCGGTTCTCGTGGTTGCGGACGAGATGGACGCGGCCTCGGTGGCCGGTGAACGCCGCCATGCCGTCGTGGTTGCTGGGGACCCGGCCCTCGCCGGAGCGGAGCTGGTCGCCCTCGCGGGACAGGACCCGGTAGCGGAACCCCTGTGGCAGATCGAGCAGACCGTCGGGGTCGGGGACCAGCGGACCGTAGCCGCTGTGGCCACGGGCGGCCGCGGTGCCCGCGAAGAGTTCGGAGAAGGCCCCGGCGAAAGCGATCGAGACAGCGGTCGCACCGCTGCCGGCCAGGACCTGGCGTCGTGTTGCGAGTCGTCGAGGTGCGGTTGATGACATGAGGCAACTCCCTGCTGGCGGACAGGAGAAGTGACCCGCATGTGTGTACCACGCGTTTCGTCGCGCGGGAACCATGCGGGTCACTGAGCCTCGTGCGCGTCACGGGCCCGCAGGGGCCCGTGGGATCACCCGCGGGGCCGCCCGTGCGGTCAGACGAGCGACGCGGTCAGCGTGATCGTCGTGCCCGTGAGGGCCTGGCTGACCGGGCAGTTCGCCTTGGCGTCCTCGGCGGCCTTGATGAAGCCCGCCTCGTCGAGACCGGGCACCTCGCCCTGCACGGTGAGGTGGATGCCGGTGATGCCGGTGCCGGGCTGGAAAGTGACCTCGGCCTGGGTGTTCAGCTGGGTCGGCGCGTTGCCGGCCGTGGTCAGACCGTTGGACAGGGCCATCGAGAAGCAGCTGGAGTGCGCCGCCGCGATGAGCTCCTCCGGGCTGGTCTTGCCGTTCGCCTTCTCCGCGCGCGACGGCCACGACACCGCGTAGTCCCCGATGCCGGAGGAGTCGAAGGTGACAACGCCCTTGCCCTCGATCAGGTTGCCTTCCCAGACCGTGTGTGCCTGACGCGTGGTTGCCATGCTGGATCCCTTCGGATGGGTGGAGTTACCGCACCCGAACCTACTGCGCCACCAGTCCCTTTGCGTCGCGCGCCAGCGCCGTCAGGCGGGAGATCGCCCGGAAGTACTTCTTCCGGTACCCCCCGTTCAGCATCTCGTCGCTGAACAGCCGGTCGAACGGGAGCCCCGACGCGAGCACCGGTATCTCCCGGTCGTACAGCCGGTCGGCGAGCACGACGAGCCGCAGCGCCGTCGACTGATCCGGCACCGGCTGCACGTCGGTGAGGCAGACCGCCTGGATGCCGTCCGTCAGCGCGCCGTACCGGCTCGGATGGACACGCGCCAGATGGTCGAGCAGCGACGGGAAGTCGTCCAGGCTTGCGCCCTCGGTGGCGTACGCGGCCCTCGTGACCTGCTCGTCGGAGTACGGCGCCGGTGCCTCGGGCAGTCCGCGGTGCCGGTAGTCCTCGCCGTCGATCCGCAGCGGCCGGAAGTGCGAGGACAGCCCCTGGATCTCCCGCAGGAAGTCGGCCGCGGCGAAGCGCCCCTCGCCGAGCTTGCCGGGCAGTGTGTTGGACGTGGCGGCGAGTGCGACCCCCGCCTCGACCAGCCTGCTGAGCAGCGACGACACGAGAACGGTGTCACCCGGGTCATCGAGCTCGAACTCGTCGATGCACAGGAGCCGGTGCCCGCTGAGCGTCTGCACGGTCTGCTGGAAGCCCAGCGCGCCCACCAGGTTGGTCAGCTCGACGAAGGTGCCGAACGCCTTCAGCGAGGGAGCGGCGGGCGTGGCGTGCCAGAGCGAGGCGAGGAGATGCGTCTTGCCGACGCCGTACCCGCCGTCGAGATAGACACCGCGCGGCCCGGAGGCCGGTGCCGCCTTCCTGCCGAACCGCCACCACCCCTCAGAGGATCCGCTTCGCGCGCTCCCCTTCTTGCCCGCACCCGTCGCGTGCGCCCCGCCGAGCCCGTGCGCGAACTCGTCGAGAACCTTCACCGCGTCGGTTTGGCTGGGCTGGTCGGGATCGGGGACGTACGTGTCGAAGCGCACCGTGTCGAAGCGCGGCGGCGGCACCATCTCGGCGACCAGGCGGTCGGCGGGGACGTGCGGCTCAAGGGCGCACAGGGACAGCGGGGCCGTTTCGGCTATGGGGCTCTGCCCCGGCACGGCGGTGGATGACGACACAGCTCTCAAGCTTAAGCGCCGTGCGAGACTGCACGGATGCGACGCCTCTTCCCTGTGACCGACCCGACACCGGCTGCCGAAGGAGGGGAGTGGAGTCTGGACGAGCTCGCCGACGCCTATGCGTACCCGGCAGGTGACGGCCCCTGGCTGCGCGCCAACATAGTCTCCACACTCGACGGCGCCGCGCAGCACGACGGACGCTCGCAGCCGATCTCGTCCGACACGGACATGCGGATCTTCGGCACGCTGCGCGGGCTGGCCGATGTGGTCGTGGTGGGTGCGGAGACCGTACGGATGGAGGGGTACCGGCCCGCCAGGGCCCGGGACGCCTTCGCCGCGCGGCGGGCGGCGGCAGGGCAGGGGCCCGCTCCGGCGATCGCCGTCGTCAGCGGGAGCCTGGACCTGGATTTCTCGCTGCCGCTCTTCGTCTCGCCGCTCGTCCCGACCCTCGTGGTCACCGGGGCCGGTGCGCCGCCGGACCGGATCGAGGCGGCCCGGAGCGCGGGCGCCGAGGTGGTGATCGCGGGGGAGGGCTCCAGGGTGGACCCCACCAGGGTCGTGCGGGAGCTCGCGGGCCGCGGGCTGAGGCGGCAGCTGGCGGAGGGCGGGCCCCGGCTGCTCGGTCAGTTCGTGGCCGCCGGGGTGCTGGACGAGCTCTGTCTCACCCTCTCGCCCATGCTCACCGCCGGCGACGCCCAGCGGATCACGGGCGGCCCCTCGGTGGCGGTGCCGGAACGATTCACCCTCGCTTCGATACTGGAGGAGGCCGGGTTCCTCTTCACTCGGTACCGTCGGATCTGACAATGGGCGGAATTTCCCGTTCCGGTTAGCCCCCGGTGGGCACAATTACTGACGCAGACCCCGTGCGAGCACGGGGAAGGATGGTTTCAGCAACGGCCGTCGAGGGTCGATGAGGCAGAAGGGCGCCCGAGGTGTTCACCAGCGTTTTGATGATCGAGAAGCCCCTCACTTCCGAGGACGTCGAGTTCGTCACCACCCTGCACGGGGAGGAAGAGACCTCGTTCGTCGTACTGATGCAGCCACGCGGAGACCAGGCCGACGTACTGCTGCGCGCCATCGACGACGTGGCGATCGGCGAGCTGAAGGAAGCCGCCCGCGAGCTCGAGGAGCCGGAGGGCAAGGACGCCAGGCAACCCGCCGAACTGGCACTCGAGGTATCCCTCGCCGCCCTGCGCCAGGCAGGCTCGGAGGCCGTCGGACAGGTGGTCGAGGACCACCCCCTGGACAAGCTGAAGTCCGTCGTCGACGAGGCGGGGGCGGACGAGGTCATCGTGCTGACCGCCCCGCACTACGTGGAGGAGTTCTTCCACCGCGACTGGGCCTCCCGGGCCCGGCACAAGGTCGGCGTACCGGTGCTCAAGCTCTTCGCGCACAGCGAATAGGCTGGGGGCCACTCACAACGACTTCTGGGGAGACACACGCATGGCACCCGGTATTCCTGCCGCCATGGAACGGCCGCACTTCATCGGCATCGGCGGCGCCGGAATGTCGGGCATCGCACAGATCCTCGCCCGGCGCGGCGCGAAGGTCGCGGGCAGCGACGCCAAGGAGTCCGGCACGGCCGAGGCACTGCGGGCGCTGGGGGCGACCGTCCACATCGGGCACGCCGCCGCCCATCTGGCGGACGACGCGTCCTGCGTGGTCGTCTCCAGTGCCATCCGCGCCGACAACCCGGAGCTGCTGCGCGCCGCCGAGCTGTCGATCCCCGTCGTGCACCGCTCCGACGCGCTCGCCTCGCTGATGCAGGGCCTGCGTGCGATCGCCGTGGCGGGCACCCACGGCAAGACGACCACCACGTCGATGCTGGCCGTCGCCCTGTCCGAGCTGGGCCTCGACCCGTCGTACGCCATCGGGGGCGACCTCGCGGGCCCCGGCACGAACGCCAGGCACGGTGAGGGCGACATCTTCGTCGCCGAGGCCGACGAGAGCGACCGCAGCTTCCAGAAGTACGACCCCGAGGTCGCGATCGTCCTCAACGCCGAGCTGGACCACCACGCGAATTACGCCTCGATGGAAGAGATCTACGACTCCTTCGAGACGTTCGTCGGGAAGATCGTCCCCGGCGGCACCCTGGTCGTCTCCGCCGACCAGTCCGGCGCGGTCGAGCTGACGCGGCGGGTACGCGACCTGGCGTCGCTCAACATCGTCACGTACGGCGAGTCCGAGACGGCCGACGTACGGGTCCACAAGGTCACCCCGCGCGGTCTGACCAGCGAAGTCACGGTCGTCCTGAACGGCAAGTACCTCACCTTCACGGTGTCCGTCCCCGGCCGCCACTACGCCCTCAACGCGGTCGCCGCTCTCGTCGCCGGTGTCGCGCTGGGCATCCCGGCCCACAACCTGGCCTCCGCCCTCGGCACGTACACCGGCGTCAAGCGCCGCCTCCAGCTCAAGGGCGAGGCGGCGGGAGTCCAGGTCATCGACTCGTACGCACACCACCCGACCGAGATGACCGCCGACCTCGAAGCGATGCGCGGCGCCGCCGCCGACTCGCGCCTCCTGGTCGTCTTCCAGCCCCACCTCTTCTCCCGCACCCAGGAGCTCGGTACGGAGATGGGCCAGGCCCTCGCCCTCGCCGACGCCTCCGTGGTCCTGGACATCTACCCGGCCCGCGAGGACCCGATCCCGGGCATCACCAGCGCCCTGATCATCGACGCGGCGAAGGCGGCCGGCGCCGATGTCACCGCCGTCCACGACAAGGCGGCGGTCCCCGAGGTCATCGCGGGAATGGCGAAGCCCGGGGACCTGGTTCTCACCATGGGGGCGGGCGACGTCACAGACCTCGGCCCGCAGATCCTGGACCA
Source organism: Streptomyces sp. NBC_01669 (assembly GCF_026339735.1). Classification (GTDB taxonomy): domain Bacteria; phylum Actinomycetota; class Actinomycetes; order Streptomycetales; family Streptomycetaceae; genus Streptomyces; species Streptomyces yanii. The sequence goes on along the minus strand of NZ_JAPEQG010000001.1, from coordinate 2,282,739 downwards.
CCTGTCGAGCTGAGGGAGCCACCGTGTCGTACGACATCGAGAAGCCGGACGAGGAATGGCGCGCGGAGCTGACGCCCGCCGAGTACGCGGTCCTGCGCCAGGCCGGCACCGAACCGGCTTTCGTCGGTGAGTACACCGACACCAAGACGGCCGGCGTCTACTCCTGCCGGGCCTGTGGCGCCGAACTGTTCCGCTCGGACACGAAGTTCGAGTCGCACTGCGGCTGGCCGTCCTTCTACGACCCGAAGGACACCGACGCGGTCGAACTGATCCAGGACCGCAGCCACGGCATGGTCCGCACCGAGGTCCGCTGCGCCCGCTGCGGCTCGCACCTGGGTCATGTCTTCGAGGGCGAGGGCTACCCCACGCCGACCGACCAGCGGTACTGCATCAACTCGATCTCGCTGCGCCTGGCACCGGACGAGGGCTAGGGGACCCGCAGGCCCGAGTCCCGTCCGGTCGATCTTCGTGGATCAGCCTGCGGCGTCCGGTGCGGTGCGTCGCAAGGCGGAGGATCGTCCTCGTACTGGGCGTGCTTGGGCGACTGAAGACAACGCGGCGAGGTGCCGTGCGGGACGCCGCGGGCCCACGAAGATCGGCCGGACAGGGCCTGGTCTCGACCTTCCTACTCACTGGGAGGCGACCGCTCCGGCCACGGGGCCGCGGGAAAATCCGAGCGCGACCCGTCAGCGACACCGGCGGGCGTTGAGCCGGGCGGCCTGGCGCGTCAGGTGGTCGCGCTCGGCGAGGTCGGGTGCCTTGTGGGCCGCCTCGGCGTACAGGCGTGCCGCCGTCGCCAGGTCGCCGTCGCGCTCGTGGAGGTACGCCGCCACCGCGGCGTGGCGGGGCAGTGAGGCGTCCAGCGCCGCGAGCGCCGCCAGGCCGGCGCGCGGTCCGTCGGCCTCCCCGACGGCGACCGCGCGGTTGAGCCGGACGACCGGGCTGTCGGTCAGGCGCGCGAGCTCGTCGTACCACTCGACGATCTGCACCCAGTCGGTCTCCTCGGCAGTGGGCGCGTCGGCGTGGAGTGCCGCGATGGCGGCCTGGGCCTGGAACTCGCCCAGCCGGTCGCGGGCGAGGGCCGCCTGCAGGATCCCGACGCCCTCGGCGATCGACTCGGTGTCCCACCGGCCGCGGTCCTGCTCGGCGAGCGGCACCAGGCTGCCGTCGGGCGCGGTCCGGGCGGCACGCCGGGCGTGGTGGAGCAGCATGAGGGCGAGCAGCCCCGCCACCTCGGGGTGGTCGATCGCGGCCGCGAGCTGCCGGGTGAGCCGGATGGCCTCGGCGGCGAGGTCGACGTCGCCGGAGTAGCCCTCGTTGAAGACCAGGTAGAGGACGCGCAGCACGGTGGCGACGTTGCCGGGCTGGTCGAACCGCACGCCGGAGACGGTGCGCTTGGCCCGGCTGATGCGCTGCGCCATGGTCGCCTCGGGCACCAGGTAGGCCTGGGCGATCTGGCGGGTGGTCAGCCCGCCGACGGCGCGCAGTGTGAGCGCGACCGCGGACGACGGCGTCAGTGACGGGTGGGCGCACAGGAAGTAGAGCTGGAGCGTGTCGTCCACCGCGGCGGCGGGCCCGGGCGCCGGCTCCTCGTCGACGAGGTCCTCACGCCGACGGCGGGCGGCGTCCGCCCGGGTCGCGTCGAGGAACCGGCGCCAGGCCACGGTGACCAGCCAGCCCTTCGGGTCCCGCGGGGGGTCGGCCGGCCAGACGCGGACCGCCTCGACCAGCGCGTCCTGCACGGCGTCCTCGGCCGCCGCGAAGTCGGCTCCGCGGCGGACGAGGATCCCGAGCACGCTCGGTGTGAGGCTCCGGAGCAGGGCCTCGTTCATCGGGGAGGTCACTCCGTGATGGTGGGCGGGCAGGCCAGGAACGGGCGCACTTCGAGCCACTCGTGGATCGGCTTCCCGCCCGCACCGGGGGCGGCCGACAGTTCCCCGGCCAGCTCGACGGCGCGCTCGTAGCTGTCGACGTCGATCACCATCCAGCCGGCGATGAGGTCCTTGGTCTCGGCGAACGGGCCGTCGGTGACCGGCGGGCGCCCCTCGCCGTCGTACCGGACGAACGTCCCCTCGGGGGCGAGCGCCTGACCGTCGACGAACTCGCCGGTCTTCTCGAGCCGGGCCGCGAAGTCGTTCATGTACTGCACGTGCGCCGAGATCTCCTCCGGTGTCCACTGGTCCATGGGCACGTCGTTGACCGCAGTCGGGGCGCCTCGGTAGTGCTTGAGCAGCAAGTACTTGGCCATCGTGTTTCTCCTCGGTGCTGGTGCGACCCATTGTGGTCGCGTTCACCGCGGGGACGGAGCCAGTCACGGGTTCTCGACATCGCCGTCCGATTTTTTTTGGCTCTCGTTTGGCTGGTGCTGCGAGTCGGCGAGCCGCGTTCACCCCGTCCCACGGACCCCGACCGACGAGCGGTACCGCATCGACTCGATTTCGCCGCGCCTGGTACCGGACGAGGGCAGGCGGGGTACGGCTGCGGGAGCAGGTCCGCCCGCCGCCGGTCAGTCGTCCTCGGGGCTCTCGGGGCGCAGCAGCGGGTGGGCGACGCCGGGAAACACCCGTGCTCTGACCACCGGCTCGGCCGCCCCGCCCTGGACCACCGTCTCGGCGACACCCCAGGGGCGGCCGCGCAGGACGACGGTCAGCGTGTACGAGGACGAGCACCCCATGCAGTCGTACCGGTCGGCCCAGGTCTCCACGTCCGTGACGCTGCCGGGGTAGCGCACCACGTGCCGGTGCCGGGCATGGCAGTGGTCGCACGTCTCGCCGGGCTCGCAGGTCCCGCCGCAGGGGCACGGCACGTCGAGTGAGTCCGCCGGGCGCCAGCGCTGCGTGAGGACGGCGTCACGGGTGGCGCCCATGTCCTTCATCGCCTTCAGATTGCGGGCGGCGACGTTGTACGACTCGCCGGTGGCGGCCATCCGGTCGCGGATGACGTCTTTGCGTCCGCGGTTCGTCGTCATCGGTTCCTCATCTGTTCCTACGGGGAGTCACGCAGCCCGCAAGGAGGTCCACGAGATCGGCAGGCTCCACGGTACCCGGCGCCCCGGTCGGGCCGTGCCACCTGCCCGGCCGGGGGCGGGCGCTCAGGACGGGGACGGTTCGGGGGGAGAGCCCCACGGCCGATCCTGCCGCCCTTGCGGCATCCCACCGATCGACCACGGTGGGGCAGCCTACGGCGGCTTGATCGCAAGCCGATGCCGCAGGTGTCCCGACCGCCGGCCACAAGATGTACCGGGCAGGCCTCATGCCCCGTCGCCCGGAACTCCGTACAATTTGATCCCGAACGATATCGTCGATCCAACGCGCCGCAACGGCGTCGAAGGAGTGTGCCCGTGCCCGGCCAACGATCCATCACCGAAGCCGAGAAGCTGGCAGGTGCGAAGCTGGGCGGCATTCCGGTCCGGCACGAGCAGATGGCCGTGGTGGCCAATATCTACCGCGCGGCCTCCGCGGTCCGGCAGCACCTGGAGAACTCGGTGCTGCGCGGGTCCGAGCTGACCTGGACGGCGTTCGTCGTGCTGTGGGTGGTGTGGATCTGGGGCGAGTCCGAGACACGGCACGTGGCGGAGGAGGCGGGCATCTCCAAGGGGACCCTCACCGGGGTTTCGCGCACTCTGGAGGCGCGGGGGCTGGTGCGGCGGTCCGGGCATCCCACCGACGGGAGGCTGGTGCTGCTCAGCCTCACGAACGAGGGCGAGGAGCTCATGCAACGCGTGTTTCCCCAGTTCAACGAGGAGGAGGCATTTGTCACCGAGCGGCTCAGCGACGAGGAGTGCCGCAGTGTCGCGGAGGGGCTGCGCCGGGTCGTGCTCCAGGTGGAGGAGCAGGGCGAGGAGCGTCGCCTCGCCCTGCTGGACGGCGCCGAACCCGCGCCGCGCCGCAGCGGACGCCGCCCCAAGGCGTGAACCAGGGCTCGTGAACCAGGGCTCGTGAACCAGGGCTCGTGAACCAAGGCTGAAGCCGGGTCCGCAGGGCGGCCTCATGGTGATGTCAGCGGCGGCCGCGGGCGGCGCGGACGAGGGCGTCGAAGAGTCCTTGCTGGGCCGGGTCCTCGTGGGCGGTGTCCTCCGGGTGCCACTGCACGGCGGCGAACCAGCCGTGCAGGCCCGGGAGTTCGAGGGCTTCCACGGTCCCGTCGACGGCGCGGGCGGCGACCGTGAGGCCGACGCCGGTACGGTCCACCCGCTGGTGGTGGTAGCAGGACGCCTCCACCTTCTCGGCCCCGGTGGCCTGCGCCAGGAGCGAGCCGCGCTGGATCGCCACCGGATGCACGACGTGGCGGTGCTCGCCTTGCGGGCCGCCCATGTCCTGCTCCAGGGTGCCGCCCAGGGCGACGTTGACGACCTGCAGGCCGCGGCAGACCGCGAGCGTCGGCAGGCCCGCGTCCAGGGCTTGGCGGGCGAGTTCCAGGTCGAAGCCGTCCTGTTCGTCGTCCACGTCGTAGACGCTGTCGTGGGCCTCGCCATCGCTGTAGCGGTGCGGGGCGAGGTCGCCGCCGCCGGGGAGCAGGACGCCGTCGAAGCGGGTGAGCCGGGTGGCCACCTCGGCGGGGTCGGCGGTGCCGCCGGGCGCGTGTGGGTGGATGGTTGCGGGTTCGCCGCCCGCCCGCCACACCGCGTCGACGAGCGCCCGGGCGTTGACCTCGGCGGCGTACCGCAGGGCGGAGGTGGACGCGGAGAAACGGGCCGGAATGGCGATGAGCGGTCTCACAGCTGGATCCATGTGGTCTTGAGTTCGGTGTACTTCTCCAGGGCGTGCGCGGACTTGTCGCGGCCGTTGCCGGACTGCTTCATCCCGCCGAAGGGCACGGTCAGGTCGCCCTCCTCGTAGCAGTTGACCCAGACCGTCCCGGCCTTCAGGGCGCGGGAGACCCGATGTGCGGTGGACAGGTCGGACGTCCAGAGCCCGGCCGCGAGACCGTACTCGGTGGCGTTGGCGAGCGCGACGGCCTCGTCGAGGTCCTCGAAGGTGAGGACGGACAGCACCGGGCCGAAGATCTCCTCCCGGGCCAACCGCATGCCGGGGTCCACCCGGTCGAAGACGGTGGGCCGCAGGAAGCTGCCCCCGGACTCGGCCAGTGTGCGGTCACCGCCGGTCCGCAGCCGGGCGCCCTCGTGGAGGCCGGTCCCGATGTGCTTCCGTACGCGCTCCAGGTGTCCCTCGCCGACCAGTGCGCCCATCTCGGTGGCGGGGTCGAGGGGGTCACCGACGCGCAGTTTCCGCGCGCGCTCCACGATGGCCTCGGTGACGCGTTCGGCTACGGAGGAGTGGACGAGCAGTCGCGAGGGTGCCGTGCACATCTCGCCCTGGTTGAAGAAGATGCCCCAGGCGGCGGTGGCCGCGGCCTTCTCCAGGTCGGGGGCGTCCGGGAGGATGATGTTGGGCGACTTGCCGCCCAACTCCAGCCAGACACGCTTGAGGTTGGAGTCGGCGGCGTAGCGCAGGAAGTGCCGTCCCACGGCGGTCGACCCCGTGAAGGCCAGGACGTCCACGTCGGGGTGCAGGCCGATCGCCCGCCCGGCGGTGGGGCCGTCGCCGGTGACGACGTTCAGGACGCCCGGCGGCAGCCCGGCCTCGGTTGCGAGGCGGCCCAACAGCAGGGCGGACAGCGGGGAGTTCTCGGAGGGCTTCAGTACGACGGTGCAGCCGGCCGCGAGCGCGGGCGCGACCTTCCAGGAGGCGAGCGTCAGGGGGAAGTTCCACGGCACCACCGCGCCGACGACGCCCGCCGGCTCCCGGGTGACGAGCGCGAGCGCGTCCGGGGCGGTGTGGGGGGACTCGTCGGTCACCTTGTCGGCCAACTGTCCGTACCAGCGAAAGGTATTGATCGCGGCGCGCAGCTCGATGGCATACGCGTCCGTGATGGGCTTGCCCATCTCCAGGCTGATGGTGAGCGCGAGCCGGTCGCGGTGCTCCTCCAGCAGATCGGCGATCCGCAGCAGCGCCCGGCCGCGGTCGGCGGGCGCCATGCGCGGCCAGGGGCCGGAGTCGAAGGCCCGGCGGGCGGCGGCCACGGCCGCGTCCACCTCCGCGTGGCCTCCGTCGGCGACCTGGGTCAGCACCTGGCCGTTGCGTGGAGAGACGACGGCGTAGCTCCCACCGCCACCGGGTTCGTCGGCGCCGTCGATGTGGTGGACCCCGGACAGATCCAGCTCCTCGGCTCGGCGCAGCCACTCCTCATGGGTGACATCCGGCATGGGTGGCCTCCAGGTCAGATCCAATATATTTGGGCTCAAACGATATGGCGATGCGCGGCCCCTCACAAGGGTTCCCGGGAGGTGGGTTCCACGTATCATTTGGATCCATACGATTTACCGGTCGGGGTGATCCGGCGGGTCCATGGACAGAGGAACGGAGCGCCCATCGTGCGAGCACTCGTCATCAAGCACGACCACGTGACAGAGCCCGGGCGGGTCGGGGACCGCCTTGCCGAGCACGGGTACGAACTCACCACGGTGACGGTCGTGCCCGAGTCCCGCCATCACGCGCCGAATGTGGAGTTCGACTTCCCCGACGCCGATGGCTGGGACCTGATCGTGTCCCTCGGCGCCCCCTGGTCGGTCTACGACGACTCGGCCGTCGGTAGCTGGATCGGCGGCGAGCTCGCGCTGCTGCGCAAGGCCCACCACCTCGGCATCCCGGTCCTCGGCGTCTGCTTCGGCGCCCAGGCGCTCGCCACCGCCCTCGGCGGCTCGGTGGAAGCCTCCCCGCGGCCCGAGATCGGATGGACGGAGGTCGAGACCGAGGTTCCCGGCCTGGTGCCGCCGGGGCCGTGGTTCCAGTGGCACTACGACCGCTGCGTCCTGCCGCCCGGCGCCGTGGCGCTGGCCCGCAACGCCGTGTGCACGCAGGCTTTCCGGGTGGGGCGAGCGCTGGGCGTGCAGTTCCACCCCGAGGTCACCACGGCGATGGTGCAGGGGTGGATCGACCTCGGCGGCGCGGAGCAGTGCGTACGGCATGGAGTCGACCCGGATGAACTGCTCATGCGCAGCCGCGCCATGGAATCCGTCGCTCGCGCCCATGCCCGCCGCCTCGTCGACGGCTTCCTGGACCAGGTGGCCCACGCCGCCGACTGATGTGGGCGTGCTGATGCGCGTCCTGCGGGACGGGGTGGCACCCCCGCGGCGCGCGCCCGGGGCCGTTCGCCGGGGGCGCGCCGCGGGGGAACGGCGGATCAGGCGGTCACAGCCGCCTTGCCGCGCACCACCCGTGCCGCCACGGCGCCCAGGACCAGGACCGCCGGGACGCTGAGCGCGAGCCAGGTGGCCGTGCCGGGGTCACCGCCGATGAGCGTCGTGAAGTTGGCGAGGATCAGCCAGATGGCGCCCGCGATGCCGAGCGCGCCGAGGGCCGGGGCGATCAGGGTGTTCCAGGGGCGGGTGTCGAGGCGCTCGCGTCGGAAGAAGACGATCACCGAAACCGAGGTCAGGAAATACAGGAGCATGATCCCGAGGACGGCCACTCCGCTGAACCAGGAGAAGAGCGTCAGCACGGGGTCCTTGCCCAGCAGCGCGAACGGGGCGACCAGCACCAGCGCGATCGCGGTCTGCACGCTGCCGGCCGCCCAGGGGGAACGGCGCTGGTTGAGCGCACACAACTTGCGGGGCAGTAGCCCCTCACGGCTGAGCGAGAACAGGTAGCGGTTGGCCGAGTTGTGGAAGGCGAGGATGCCCGCGAAGAGCGAGGTTGCGAGCAGGATCGGCAGTACGTCGTAAGCCCATCCACCGAACTGGTCGGCGACGGGATTGAAGACGAACGCCGTGGCGTCGCCGCTCTCCAGTGCCTTTCCGGCGGCTGCGGTGGCGTGCGAAGCACCGTAGGAGGAGATGAGCATCCAGGAGGTGAAGGCGAAGAAGCCGGTGACGACGGCGACCGACAGGTAGGTGGCCCGGGGGACGGTCTTGCGCGGTTCGCGCGCCTCCTCGCCGTAGATCGCGGTGGCCTCGAAGCCGAACATCGATGCCACGGCGAACATCATCGCCACTCCGGGAGCTCCCTGCAGGGCAGCCTTCGGCGAGAAACTCTCGGTGAAGCCGAGCCCCTCGGGGCCGCCGCCCTTGAACAGGGTGACCAGTGCGAAGACGAGCAGGATGCTGAACTCCGCCAGGACGAAGACCGCGAGGACCTTGGCGCCCATCTCGATGCCGGCCGCGCCGAGCGCCTGGACGACCACCATCGTGGCCAACGTCCAGACCCACCACGGCGTGTCCAGGTCCGCGTAGTGCGAGACCAGACCGCTCACCAGCTCCCCGTACAGCCCGTACATGGCGGCCTGGATGGTGCAGTAGGCGAACAGGGCCACGCCCGCGCTGCCGGATCCGGTGGTCCGGCCCAGGCCCTTGCCGATGTACGTGTAGAAGGCGCCCGTGTCCACGACATGGCGGCCCATGGCGACGAAGCCGACCGAGAACAGCAGGATCACCAGACCGGCGGCGACGTACGCGGCAGGGACGCCCGCTCCGTTGCCGAGGCCGACGGAGATGGGGGCGGCTCCGGCGATGCCGGTCAGCGGGGCCTGCGCGGAGAGGACGAAGAAGAGGATGCCCAGGACGCCGAGGGCGTTGGGCTTGAGCTTGCCTGCGGTGGGCGCGTCCTGCACGGTCTGTTGCCTTGCGACCGTTTGACTGTCCACTCGGATCACCTGCCGGGGAATGAGGAGAGGGTGGTTTGTTTCAGGCCAAACGAGTTGCCTCATCCTGGGCGGGAACTATCCGTTTGGCAAGGGGTTGAAGAGGATTCCCGCCGCACTGCCGGCCCCTCGCGGCGCCGAAACCGAAGCGGCATCGGCGAGGCGGGCGAGCCCCTGAAACGCGCCGCTCCTCACGTGCGGTGCACGCCTCGTCGCGTACGGCGATGGCTCCGGTGCGGAATCGAACGAGGCCCTGGACGCCGAGCGTCCAGGGCCTCGCGAGGTGCCGGTGGGGATCAGAGGTCCCCCGCGGCGCCCCCGTCGGTGTCGAGCAGCCGCAGGAGAGCCCTCAGTTCCTCCAGGGCGGCGTCGGTGACCGTCGGCTCGTCGAACACGAGCTGGTGCAGGACGAGGCCGTCCAGAGCGGCGAAGACCAACCGCATCAGCGCCGGGTTCGCGTCGCCCGGCAGTATGCGGGTGAGCTCGCGCTGGGTGGCCTCGAAGTACTCGTCGTACAGGGCACGCAGCGGTGGCAGCAGCTCGGGCCTGCGGCGGGATTCGAGGAGCAGCTCGTACTGGAACACCTGGATGTCCGGATCAGCGGTGACCATCTCCGACAGCCCGGTCGAGAAGTCCGTCACCTTGCCGGTGCCAGGCTCCAGCGCGCTGGAGCTCAGGCTGGTGCGCACGGCGTGGGTCAGCGCCTCCTCGATGAGGGCGTCACGCGAGCCGAAGTGGTGGACGACCAGGCCGTGGGTGACCCCGGCCTCCTCCGCGACCGCGCGGTAAGTGAGCTTGCGCAGACCACCGCGGGCCACCACCCGCACGGCGGCGCCGAGCAGGGCTTCGCGGCCCGCTCCGTAGTTCACCCGCTTGCGGGGCTTGGTCCGCTTGCCTTCGCCCTCGTCTTCGGTGGTCTCGGCGGATTTGGTCATGTCAGGGACCCTACCCGCCGGTTGTGGGTGGGTGTACACGCGTCATGCGGTGCTCTCAGCGCTTGGGCGGGCGGACGCCACGGAACTCCCAGTCGCCGCCGAGCGCGGTGGACAGCACTTCCTCGGACTCGGTGGGCTGGGCGCCGACGTCGGTGCGGACGGGGGTGGGTCCGGCGACGATGTGGTTGGTGAGCCGGCCGAGGCCCTCGACTTCGACCTCGACGACGTCGCCAGGCTGTACGGGGCGGGAGTTGGCCGGGGTGCCGGACAGCAGGACGTCGCCGGGGTGGAGGGTGATGGTGCGGGCGATGTCGGCGACGAGGTAGTGCATGTCCCACTCCATCTCGTCGGTCGAGCCGTCCTGGACGACCTCACCGTTGACGTAGGTGCGCAGGTACTTGCCGTGGAAGTCCCAGTCGGTGACGAGACCCGGTCCGAGGGGGCAGAGGGAGTCGGAGCCTTTGACGCGGAGCATGGAGCCGGCGTCGGTGTCGCGGAAATCGTGCAGGCCGTAGTCGTTGGCGACGGTGTAGCCCGCGATGTAGTCGCCCGCCTGGACCGGGGAGATGTTGCGCGCCGTCCTGCCGATGACGATGGCGACCTCGCCCTCGTAGTTGAGCCATTTGCAGCCCTCGGGGCGGACGACGGCGCCCTTGTGGGAGTTGAGGGCGGAGGTCGGCTTGTGGAAGTAGGTCGGGGTCGGGGTGAGGTCGATCTGGAACTCGTCGACGCGGCTTCGGTGGTTGAGGTGGACGGCGACCACCTTCGACGGCACGACCGGTGGCAGGTGCCGGGCGTCGTCGATCTTGACGCGGCGGCCGTCGCCGGCGACGAGTTCGTCTCCGTCACGGAGGGTCTCGACGGCGACTCCGTCGAGGAGGATGCGGCGGTACTCGGGCATGGCGGGCCTTTCTAGGAGCGGCTGTGCGGGGTGCGCGGGGAAGGAGATACGGGCAGGCCGGCGCCGGTCCAGCCGTCGGCGGGGCGATCGAACCAGAGGTGAACCTGGCCGGTGCCGATGGAGTTCTCGTACTCGCCGTACTGGCGGCCCTTGGCCGTGCACGCGCCCTCACCGAGCGCGCCGGCCATCATCAGGTAGTGGAAGAACTTCGCCTCGGGCTTGTACTTCCAGAACTCGTTCATGGTGTCGAGGACCTTGTCGTGGTGGCCCTCCTTGAACCAGGCGATGCGCTCGTGGTCGGCCTCGCGGGCCTCGGCAGTGAAGACGTGGGCGGGGTCGCTCGCCTCGTGGTCGCGCAGTTCGCGCAGCGGCCAGAAGGTATGGGAGAGCGCGCCGGAGGCGATGAGGAGCACCCGGCGGCCGGGCGTGGCCGCGATGCCGTCGGCCAGCGCCCGGCCCAGCCGCAGGTGGTCTTCCATGTCGCCGGTCTGGCAGACCCCGATGGTCACCCACTTCTTGTCGGGAAGGCCCTCGCCGAGGAACTTCCAGAGGTTGATGGTGGCGTAGTAGATCGGCAGGTAGGCATCGTCGATTGCGGTGATCCAGGTGCCGTGCTTGTCGGCGAACTTCTCGATGTTCCGGGCGAGTTCGGGGTCGCCGGGGAAGTCGTACGGCATCCGGCACATGCCGCGCGGCAGTTCCTCGGAGGTGAAGAGCCCGGCGCGGCGCTGCTGGGCGGTGACGACGAACTCGACCGTGGTGGCCCAGTGCGAGTCGAGGACGACGACCGTGTCGTAGGTGTCGCGCTCGAAGACGTCGCGGCGCAGCTGGTGCAGGCCGGTGACGAGGGTGATCTCCTTGCCCTCGTTGAGGTCGAGCCGGTCGGCCTCCGGCAGCACGATGGTGGGGACATGGGCGAGCAGGCCCGCCCCGACGATCTCACCCATGGTTCTGCCATCCCTTCGGTGCGGTGACGGTGTTCTTGAGGTCGCAGTAGAAGTCGAAGCTCCAGGTGCCGCCCTCGCGGCCGACTCCGGACTGGCGGGAGCCGCCGAACGGTGCCTGCAGATCCCGTACGAAGAAGCAGTTGACCCAGACCGTGCCCGCGACGAGCTGCGCGGTGACGCGCGCGGCGCGCTCGTGATCGCCGGTGGCAAGGGTCGCGGCGAGACCGAAACGGGTGTCGTTGGCCAACGCGACCGCCTCCTGCTCGGTTGCGAAGGTCTGGAGGGTCAGGACCGGGCCGAAGACCTCCTCCTGGACGACCTCGCTGTCCTGGGCGACGTCGGTGAGCAGGGTCGGTCGGTAGTAGAGGCCGCCGAGGTCTGTGTGGGGGGCGCCGCCGATGACCGCGCGGGCGCCGGCCGCCAGCGCCCGCTGCACGAAGCCGTCGATCTTCTCCAGCTGGCGGGGGTGGATGTTGGGGCCGAGGTCGGTGGCCTCGTCGCGTGGGTCGCCCTGCTGGAGGGTGGCGGCCTTCTGCGCGAACCGCTTCGTGAACTCGTCGGCGACCGACTCCTCGACGAGGATGCGGGTCGCGGCCAGGCAGACCTGTCCGGCGTTGTCGTACTGCTCCACGGCGAGGTCGACCGCGAGGTCGAGGTCGGCGTCGGCGAAGACCAACAGGGGTGACTTGCCGCCGAGTTCGAAGCTGGTGGGCACGAGGTTCGCGGCGGACGCGGCGCCGATGGCCTTCGCGGTCGGTACGGAACCGGTGAAGCTGATCCGGCGTACGTCGGGATGGGAGACGAGCGCGTTGCCCGCCTCGGCACCGTAGCCCTGCACGACGTTGAGCACACCGGCCGGCAGGCCCGCCTCGGCGGCGATGTCCGCGAGGAGCGATGCCGTGAGCGGGGTCCACTCGGCGGGCTTGAGGATCACTGTGTTCCCGGCGGCGAGCGCGGGGGCGATCTTCCAGGTGGCCAGCATCAGTGGGGCGTTCCACGGGGTGATCAGCACGCAGGGGCCGGCCGGGTCCCAGCTGACGCGGTTGGTGTGGCCGCGTGTCTCGAATTCCTCGTGCTCCAGCTTCAGCAGCCAGTCGGCGAAGAAGCGGAAGTTGTGCGCCACGCGCGGCATCACGCCGCGGCGGTGCGAGCGCAGCAGAGCCGCGTTGTCGTGGGTCTCGACGATCGCCAGGTCCTCGATGCGCTTGTCGACACCGTCGGCGATGGCGTGCAGGATGCGGGCCCGCTCGGCGCGCGCAGTGGCGGCCCAGCCGGGGAAGGCGGCCTTCGCGGCGGCGACAGCGGCTGCGGCCTCCGTCGCGGTGCCCCGGGAGATCTCGCCGAGGGCGCTGCCGTCGATGGGCGAGACATCGGTGAAGGTCTCGGCGGAGGCGATGCGCTCGCCGCCGATCCAGTGCCGGGTGTCGACGGTGACCCCGGCCACGGTGAGGGTGTGTTCGGTCATGTCCGGTCTCCAAGTGGTCTGGGGCATAGAGGGGTTATTCGGCTTCCGAGGTGCCGGACTCCAGCAGCGTGCCGCCGTCCCAGACGACACCGACCTGGCGGTAGTACGCGGCGATCGGTTCCCGGATCTCCAGGCGGGCCAGCTCCTCGGTGGGGGCCTCGAACAGTTCGAGATCGGCGTCGCCGGTCCAGGGCTGTCCGGCCTCGAAGGACGCAGCGCCGGTCTCGATCAGCTCGTCGAGCGCGAGCCCCTTGCCCTTCTCGACGGAGGGCAGCCAGCGGTGGTGGGCCATCGGATGGCCGTTGACGAAGCCGTTGGTCGCGGACGCCTCCCGCAGGGTGACCACGGCCTGGGCGAGCCGCCGGTCGGCCGCGGCGAGCGTGGCGCCGAAGCGGGCGCCTGCCTCGATTCGCGGGGCAGGCCCGTACGGGTGGGGGCGCGTCTGGTGGATGGAGCCGAGCTTCTTCGGGTAGCCCTGGTGCAGTCCGCGGGCTATCGCGAAGTCCTTGTCGACCCAGATGTACACGCAGCGGGAGTATGTCCGTCCCTTGTAGGAGCAGCGGACGACCGCGAAGGCCTCCTTGTACTGGGAGAGCACCGGGTCGAGCAGCTCCTGCCCGCTGGTCGAGCAGGACTGCCAGTCGGCCCAGATCAGCGCGACGGCACCCGGGTCCTCTTCCGCCAACTCCAGGGGTTCTGGGAGCAGTTCGCGCACGCGGGCGGGATCGGTGCGGTACTCGACGGTGAGCAGGTCGCCGGAGTAGCGCCAGGGCGGCGAGGGGATCAGCGACGAGTCGCCGGTCGCCGTCTTGGGATGGAAGTAACCACGGACACTGGCCATGACAGGTGTTCCTTACGAGGTGAGGGCAGGCTGCTTGAGCAGCTGGGCGCGGTAGCGAGCGGCGCCGGTGGTGGCGGCATGGCCGCCGAGGGCGACGACGCCGACCAGGCGGCCGTCGGCGTGGTAGCCGACCAGGACGTCGCCGTCCGGGTCGCCGTCGAGCACCCGGACATCGCCGATGCCGAGCGCCGGGGCGCCGAAGGACTGCAGCCTGAACTCGTGCTGGTCGCTCCAGAAGGTGGGAAGCGGCGCGAAGGGGCCCGCCTCGGCATCGGCCCCGGTGAGATGGGCGACGAGGCTCCTCGCGGCGTGCTTGGCGGTGTCGCCGGGGATCGACCAGTGCTCGACGCGGCGGGGGACGCCGTCGTAGCGCGCGTTGGGGAAGCGGGCGACATCGCCGACCGCGACGACGTACGGGAGATCGCCGACGCGCAGCTGCTCGTCCGTCAGCACACCGTCGCTCAGGTCCAGCCCGTTGCCGTCGAGCCACTCGGTGTTGGCGACCGAGCCGACGGACTCCACGACGACGTCGGCCGCAAGGACCGTCCCGTCGCTCAGGACGACTCCGGTGACCCGGTCCTCGCCCTCGAAGCCGAAGACGCCGGTGCCAAGTGCGAAGCGCACCCCGCGCTCCTCGTGCCGCTTGTGCAGCGCGCGCGCCAGTAGTTCGCCCAGCGGGCGCAGCATCGGCAGCGGTTCGGGGTCGACGACGGTCACCTCGGTGACGCCGAGCCCGACGGCGGTCGCGGCGACCTCGCAGCCGATGAAACCGGCGCCGACCACGACCACGCGTACGCCGGGCCGGGTCAGTTCGTCCCGCAGCCCCTGGGCGTCGGCGAGCGTGCGTACCGTATGGCGGCCGCTGTCAGGTCCGCAGGGGCCGTCGCAGCGCAGCCGTCGGGGCCGCATGCCGGTGGCCACGACCAGGCCGTCGAAGGCCAGTTCCGTGCCGTCGTCCAGGACGACGACGCGCTCGGCGAGGCGGGCGGCGGTGACGGAGGTGCCGAGCCGCCACTCCACGTCGGCGGTGCTCGCCCGCGGGGTGAAGGCGAGGGACTCGAAGGGCGCCTTGCCGGCGAGCACCTCCTTGGAGAGCGGGGGCCGGTTGTACGGCATGTGGGGCTCGTCCCCGATGACCGTGATCGTTCCGGTCCAGCCGGCTGCGCGCAGCTGCTCGGCCGCGCGCAGGCCGGCCATTGAGGCGCCGACCACGACGATGCGTTCCGTGGTCATGTCAGTCCTCGATCCGGATGGCCTGCAGCGGACAGACGTCCGCGGCTTCCTCGACCTCGTCGCGCAGCGCGTCGTCCGGGTCGGAGACGTAGGCCAGGCGCCCGTTGTCGTCGAGCTGGAAGACGTCGGGGGCCGAGAAGACGCACTGGCCGTGGTCCTGGCATTTGTTCATGTCGACGACGACCTTCATGGCCGGTCCTCCTGGATGTGAGGGGCATCGGGGCGCAGATGGCGGGGGAGGAGGGCCCGGCCCGCGGCCGGGCCCTCGGCCAAAGGGGTCCGAAGAGCCCCCTACTCGTTTGGCTTCAAACAAGATAGGAACGAGTCGGACCCTGGTCAACACCTATCCGGATGGATAAATTCTTTGGTCCAGGCTCTTGCGGGAAGGTGACGGCAGTCCATACCGTTTGACGCCAAACGACAAGCTCGGGCGCCGCCCCCGCTTCTGGTCCCCGGCTCAGCGCCCCCGCCAGACCGTCACCGGACTGGCAGGACATCGGGCCGTCGGCCATCACGCCCGTTCACATCCGCCGAGGAGACATCGGTGAGCGCTCAAGACACCCCAGAAGTCCGCCGGCACATGGATCGGCTCGCCGCCGACGGCATCGACGTGGTCCGGGTGACCTACCCCGACCTCATCGGCACCGACCGTGCCCGCGACGTCCTCCTGGACCACCTGCCCTCGGCCTGCGAACACGGACTGGCCTTCTGTCGTGCCGTGTACCACACCAGTCCTCAGGGCGACGTCGTCCCCGTGCCGGGCGGACTGGATGCCGGGCTGCCGGACATCGCCGTACGACCCGACCTGGACGCGGTCCACGTCCTCCCGTGGGAGCCCGGCGTCGCCTGGTGCCTCGGCGACACCACCGACCCCGCCACCGGCGCGCCCAGCCCCGAGTCACCGCGCGACCTGCTGCGCGCTGTCCTGGCCCGATGCGCGGAGGCCGGACTGCGCCCCGTCGTCGGCCCCGAGCTGGAGTACTTCCTGCTCGACGGGGCCCCGGGAACGCCGAGTGGCTGGCGTCGTTACGCGCAGGCCACCACGGGTGTCATCTACACCGCCGGGCTGCGTGCCGACGCCGACAACCATCTGCTGCGCACACTGCGGCAGTTGCGTGACCTCGGAATCGGTGTCGTCACGGGGAACCACGAGTTCGACGCCGGGCAGTTCGAGATCAACCTGACGCACTCCGAGGCCATGGACGCCGCCGACCGTGCCTTCCTCTTCAAGTCGGCCGTCAAGGAACTGGCCCGAAAGGAGGGGAAGCTCGCGACCTTCATGGCCAAGCCCTTCAACGACGCGGGCGGTTCGGGCTTCCATCTGCACTTCTCGGGCGAGGACGCCCAGGGCCGCAATGTCTTCGACGACCCGTCCGGAGCCTTCGGGCTGTCGGACACCGGGCGCCACGCCATCGCCGGCATCCTGGCTCACGCCCCGGCCCTGGCCGCGCTGCTGAACCCGACCGTGAACTCGTACAAACGGTTCGGACCGGGCACCCTCGCCCCCTGGCTGATCGACTGGGGCCTGGACAACCGCAGCGCCATGGTCCGCATCCCGCCCGAGCGCGGTTCCGGCGCCCGTCTGGAGGTGCGGCTCGGCGACGCCAGTGCCAACCCGTATCTGGCGATCGCCGCCCTCTCCGCCGCCGTACTGCTCGGCGTACGGGAAGGCCAGGAGCCGCCGGCCCCGCTGGAGGGCTACGGCTACGACCCGCGGAAGTCCCAGATGCTGCCGATGAGCCTGCCCGCCGCGCTCGACGCACTGGCCGCAGACGAGGCCCTCATCGAGATCCTCGGCAAGGACTTCACCGACTCCTTCCTCGCCTACAAGCGTGACGAGCTCGACCGCTTCAACCGCCATGTCACCGACTGGGAGTTCACCGAGTACTCCTACCACCTCTGATCGATCCGCACCATCCACAGGAGCACCGCATGCCGAACCCCTTCGACCCCATGCCCCTCGACGAGGTCGACCTCGCCGACAACGACAACTTCCTGGACGGCGTCACCCCATGGCGCATGTTCCACACGCTGCGCCACGAGGACCCCGTGCACTGGCAGCCCGAGGAGGCCCCCAACTCCGGCTTCTGGGCCCTCACCCGGCACGAGGACATCGCCAGGGTCGACCGCGACGCCGAGACCTTCACCTCGACGAAGTTCGTCAACCTCGAGGAAGTCGACGAGGACCAGATCAAGAAGCGCGCCTCGATCCTGGAACTGGACGGCGTCCGCCACCGCGCGATGCGCAGCCTCCTGCAGCGCCAGTTCGGCCAGGGTGTCATCAACCAGTACACCGAGTTCCTGCGCGGCCTGACGGCCAGGACCCTTGACGCAGCCCTGGCCAAGGGCACCTTCGACTTCGTCGCCGACGTCTCCGCGGACTTCCCCATCAACGTCCTGGCCCGCCTCCTGGACGTACCGCCGGAGGACAACCAGCAGCTCATCGACTGGGGTAACCGGATCATCGGCAACACCGACCCCGACTACGCCGATGTCCTCCTGCACAGCGCGGAGAGCGAGAAGTACCGCGACCTGCCCTTCCGCTCGCCCGCCTCCATCGAGGTCTTCGAGTACGGCCGCGAACTTGCCCGCCGGCGCCGCGGCGGTACCGGCACCGACCTGGTCTCCAAACTCGTCAACGAGACCCCACGCGACGGCATCCCGCTGTCCGCGCAGGACTTCGACAACTACTTCCTGCTGCTGGTGGTGGCCGGCAACGAGACCACCCGGCACACCATCTCGCACTCCATGCTCGCGCTGATCCAGCACCCCGAGCAACTGGCCAGGCTCCAGGCCGATCCCTCTCTGATCCCGAACGCGGTCGAGGAGTTCCTGCGCTGGGCATCGCCCGTCTACCACTTCCGTCGCACCGCGACCCGCGACGTCGAACTCGGCGGCAAGAACGTCAAGGAGGGCGACAAGGTCGTCATGTGGTACGCCTCCGGCAACCGCGACGAGAAGGTCTTCGGCAACCCCTACGACTTCGACGTCACCCGCGCCGACAACGACCACGTCACCTTCGGCAAGGGGAGCCCCCACCTGTGCCTGGGCAACCTCCTCGCCCGCACCGAGATCCGCATCATGTTCGAGGAGCTCATCCCGCGCCTCGCCGACATCCGCCTGGCGGGTGACGTGCCGCGCGTGCGCTCCAACTTCGTCAACGGCATCAAGAAGCTCCCGGTCGAGGTCACCCTCGCCTGACGGTTCATCGGAGTGGCGGGCGGCCCGCCCGCCACTCCGCCGGAACTCCGGGACGACGGCCTCCCGGGGCCTTGCGGTCGCCGGTGTTCGCGGCGGTGACTTCGACGAGCGGGAGCAGGCCGAGGCAGTCGATGATCACGTGTCGTGCGCGGCCCGCCCGAACCACAACCCGGTCCGACCGGCCAAGCGCCCTCATCGGTACGCCGCCGGCTTCTCAGTCGACCGGCCCGCCCGCCACATAGATGACCTGGCCGGAGACGAACCCCGCCCCGGGGCTCACGAGGTACGACGCCGTATGGGCGATGTCCTCCGGCTGACCCACTCTGCCGACCGGAATGGACTGCGCCGCGTTGCGCTGGAACTCCTCGAAGCCGAGGCCCAGCCGACGGGCCGAGGTCCTGGTCATGTCGCTCACCACGAAGCCCGGGGCGATCGCGTTGGCGGTGATGCCGTGCCGGCCGAGCTGCAGGGCGAGTGACTTGGTGAAGCCGAGCAGACCTGCCTTCGCGCTGCCGTAGTCGACTCGGGCGGCGTCGCCGACCGCGGAGATGCTCGACATGGTGACGATCCGCCCCCAGCCGGCCGCGATCATATGGGGGGCGACGGCCCGGGTGAAGAGGAACGGGCCGCGCAGATTGACCCCCAGGACAGCGTCCCACTGCTCCGTGGTCATCTCCACGAGGTTGGCACGGGGACCGACGCCGGCGTTGTTGACCAGCACCGTCGGGGGCCCCAGCTCGGCGACGACCCGGGCGACGGCGGCGGTCACCGCCACTTCGTCCGCGACGTCGGCGGCGACCGCCGTCGCGGACCCGCCGTCGTCCTTGATGGCCTGAACGGTGCCCGCGCAGTCCGCCTCGTCCAGGTCGATCACACCGACCGCCAGGCCGTCGCGGGCCAGCTGCCGGGCCACCGCGGAACCGATGCCGCGTGCTGCGCCAGTGACAATGGCCGTACCTCGCACCTGAGTTGTGTTTGTCATGGGCTCAAGTTCACGACATGGGCGCGCTGCTGCCAACCGAATTGGCCCGGGTCCTTCACGATCGGCTGTGCCAGGCCGGACGGCGGGTCCTCCACCACCGCAGTCGGGTGGTCAACAGTCCCCTGGGCGCGTATCGGGTGGTGATCTGCGGGATTTTCCTTCGCGGCGGGGACTGATCCGGTGCATCGTTGCGTGACGAGAGTGCAACTGATGAACTCCCACCCCGCATCCGACAGTTGCACTCGCGTCATGCAAGATGATCTACAGGATCACAACCCCGGCACGAGGGCGAATCCGCAGATTGACCCCAACTGGACGCGCCCAGGGCGTGTATCGAACGTGCTGCCATGTGCCTGAGCTGTGTGCGCGAAGGATGAGCGCAATTCGGTGGCGTCCGGAGTGGAAATCAGGAAGGCTCGCGCGCATGTTTTCGGTACTGCAGAACGTGGCGATTGACTGTGCGGATGCCTACGAGCTGGCCCGGTTCTGGAGCAGGGTGACTGGCCGTCCACTGCATCCGGAGGACAAACCGGGTGATCACGAGACTCAGGTGCTGCTGGCGGAGGGCCCAGTGCTGCACTTCAACCAGGTGCCCGAGCCTAAGAAGATCAAGAACCGGATCCATCTGTGTTTGCGCCCTGAGACCTCGCGTGAGCAGGAGGTGGAACGGCTGCTGGGCCTCGGTGCCACCTTTGTCACCGATCACCGGAATCCCGATGGCTCTGGCTGGGCAGTCCTTGCCGACCCCGAGGGCAACGAGTTCTGCGTTCTTCGCAGCGAGTCCGACCGAGCCGCGATGAATTCCTGACGCTCACACGCCATCCTGGCCGGTTTCGTATGACAGCTGGTCACAGCCACTCGTTGATGACCGCGATGCGAACGGTCGTCTCGGGCGTACGCCTTGT
Source organism: Streptomyces sp. NBC_01669 (assembly GCF_026339735.1). Classification (GTDB taxonomy): domain Bacteria; phylum Actinomycetota; class Actinomycetes; order Streptomycetales; family Streptomycetaceae; genus Streptomyces; species Streptomyces yanii. The sequence goes on along the minus strand of NZ_JAPEQG010000001.1, from coordinate 2,262,692 downwards.
CGGCTCGCACGCGGTCGGGCCGGACGCGGGGCCTTCCCGGCCCGATGCGGGGCACGCAGATCGCCTTCAGGACGGGCTCGAACTGCGGGGAGTCGCCACGCTGCCCGGCCGTGATCACGATGGACATGGGTTTCTGTCCCGGCTCGACTGCGAGGAGCACCTTTGCGCGGCGGGCGTTCGGAGTCCGCCCGGCACGCCGAATGCCTGTCTTGCGCCACCCGGTCCCGGCGCTCGACCAGCAGGCCGGTATGGGGCCGGAGAACGGCTGTGAACGGCGCGGGTGTACTTTCCTTCCCGTGTTGGAACACCAGGACGAGACCAGGGCGGCCTACGACGGGGTCGTCGAGCTCTATGCGTCGATGTTCGCCAATCGGCTGGAGACGCAGCCGTTCGCGCGGAACATGATCGGCACCTTCGCCGAGCTCGTGCGCGGAACGGGGAACCTGCGGGCAGCCGACGTCGGGTGCGGACCCGGTCATCTGACGGCCATGCTGCACGACTTGGGGCTGGACGCCTTCGGGCTCGACCTCTCCCCGGCCATGGTCGACCACGCCCGGCGGGCCCATCCGGCGCTGCGGTTCGACGAAGCGCGAATGGAGGCCCTGCCCGTCGAGGACGGCGCGCTCGGCGGAGTGCTGGCCCACTACTCGATGATCCATACCCCACCTGCGGGATTGCCCGCGCTGCTCGCTGAGCAGGTGCGTGTCCTGACATCAGGGGGCCTGCTCCTGGTGTCCTTCTTCGGGACCGAGGGGCCGGAGCCGGTCCGCTTCGATCACAAGGTGGCGCCCGCCTATAGCTGGCCGGCGGAGCGGTTTGCCGAGTTGCTGGCCGGGGCCGGGCTCGTCATGGTTGCTCGGTTGCTCCACGACCCGGCGTCCGAGCGGGGCTTCCTCGACACCCACTTGCTGGCCCGCCGCCCGTAGAGCGTGCCCCGTGCCTGGGACGGAGTAGTGTAGATCATCCGCGTGGATTTAGTTCGTCTGAAGCGCCACGTTCTGGCTGATCTGGAGTGGGGTTCTGCTTCGATCGGTGTCGGCATCCTCTGACCATCGTCGGAGGTGACAACCGTCCAGGTCACGAAGGCTCCGACGATGCGGCCACCGCAGTGGTGCGAGCAACGATCTCCCGGAAGGTGGGAATTCCAGATCTCGATCGCAGCCCACGCCCAGAATGCGCTCCGCTCCTCGGCCGCGAACGAGCGCCGGCTGCCCTTGATGTCCCAGGCATGAATCGGGTGCCCGTCAGCGCGCTTACCCTCCTGCGGAGCCCTTGTTCTTGCGCTTGGCGGCCTGGTCCAGATCAGCTGCGTGCCTCTTCGGCTGTCGGCGCCGGTGGGTCGTCGGCTGTGATGCGGGCGAGCAGCATGCGGGCTTCCCGAAAACGGGGGTGGTCCGGATGCAGAAACCGCTCGCAGTCGGTCAGCGCCTCACGGACTGCCGCTTCTGCCTCGCTTCGGCGCCCCAGACCATGCAGGGCGACGGCCGTGCCTATACGGAGGCTCGCGCTCTGGCTCCGATCCCAACATGGGGCGAACCGGAGCGCCTCGGTGAGCGCTTCGTCGTACCGCCCCTGACCATTCAGGCTGTGCACCAGGCCGCAGTGCAGAGCAGCGACCGTGCTCCCTTCGGCTCGGGGCAGATTCCCCCGGGCGATGGCCTCGACCTCCTCGTACTTGCCTTCCCGCCATAGCTGATGGAGGCGCTCCAAGGCGGCCGCTTCCCGCGAGCGGCCCCGTATCATCCGTGCGATCTTCACAGGCCGTGAGGTTACGTGAAGGTGCCTGACCAGGACAGATTCGGCCGATGTCGCAAGCAAAGGTGGGGCCCGCCACCTCGAAACGGACGGCGAGCCCCCAAGTGAACGGTATGGACGGTTAGGGCCTGGCTGGGGTTGTGATCCGGATCAGGGAGCGGGGCGTGGGGCATGCGAGCGTGCCGTGCCACGCCCCGCGAGCCAAGACCACAACCCGATATGCACCCTAGGACCGCCGCACCCGCGAGGTCAGCCGGCTTCCCAGCCGTCTGCCGAACGTGCCCGGCCGGTTCCAGGCCCGGAACGCCTCCGCCGTGCGGCTGTTCCCCGCATACTCGACAGCCTTCTCCACCGCCGTCACGTCGCTGCCGGAGAGCCCTCGCACCACCGGGCGCAGCACCTCCTCCAGCAGCGCGGCCCGGGTCTCGTTCCAGGCCCGGCCCGCGTGCGGGTGGGCGCTCCAGACAGTGAAACAGTCGGCCACGTATGCCGGATCGGAGCGCAGCCGGGCCAGAATGTCGCCGCGGCGGGCTGCCCGGCCGTAGGCGGCGATCAGGTCCGCGTCGTCGCTGTGCACGAACGCGTACAGCTCCGCGTCGGGCCGGTCCTGCGCGAGCAGGCTCTGGGCAAGGGCGCCGTAGGCGTGCTCCAGCACAGTGGGCTCCACCGGTTCGGCGCGGGCGCGCAGAGCCCTTGCACGGTCGGGCCAGCCGGGCGCCGACTCACCGGACCTGACGTCGCGGGCGAACTCCAGTAGTTGCAGTGCACCGCGGACCCGTGTGCCGATCTCCTGAGGGAAGCAGCGCAGCAGATCGTGGGCGAGTTCCGCCGCCTCCTCGTCGTCGGAGGGGGCGTGGAGTGCGGCGTCGACGAGCTGGGACCATGTACCGGCCGTCCGGTGCGAGTCCGAGCCGGACTCGCCGAGCAGGAGCCGTGCCTCGCCCGCCGTCGGGGTGGCGTCGCCCCAGATCAGCCCGACGGCGGTGCGCAGGACCAGCGGCTCCGCGAACGGCGAGAACCCGGCGGCGCGCAGCACCGTGTGCAGCGCCATGATGCGGTCGGAGCCCTGCTCCTTCGCGCGGGGTGCCTCGGCGCACATGCGCAGATGCGGCAGTGCCTGCGCGCCGGTGAACGGGAGGGCAACGCGAGTGAGGAGCTGCTCGGCGGCGGAGGGCGCGCCCAGGGCGAGTTGATCGAGTTCGCCGAGGAGGGCCGTGCGGACGTCGAACTGTTCGTCCAGGAGGTCGAGCAGTGCGGGGGCGCCGGCCGGCGCCGGAGCTGCGAGCAAGGTGCGTGCCATGTGCCGTGCAACGGAGGGGAGCTGGTCCGTGAGATCCATGTCGAGCAGCCGGGCGATGCGGAGCAACTGCACGTGGCGTCCGATGGTCGCTCCACCCGTGGATTCCGTCGCTTCCGCGGTCAGCTCGGCGAGCAGGTCCGGGCCGAGCACGTCGGCCAACTGCTTCACCGCGGCGGGGTCGGCGAACGCCGAGCGCGGCGGGAGCGCGAGCGCGGCGTCGCTGCGCCGTACCGCCTCCGTCATCAGCAGTTCGGCGAGCGGTTCGGTGGTGGCGGCAGGGGCACGTCCTTCGAGTGCTGCCAGCAGCCGGGCCACGGACGCCGATTCGGAGGCGGTACGGTCGTCGGCCGGCGCTGTGAGCGCGATGGTCAGCCGGTGCATCTGCTGTTCGTCCAGCGCGTACGGTCGCTGGGCGGCCCAATCAGCCGCTGCGGACCGCCCGTTGGGACCGAGCGTGATGCCCGCGTGCAGTGCGGTGAAGGCGATTGGTCCGGCGGCGAAGGGTTCGCCCGGCAGCGTGGCCGCTGCCCGGAACAGGTGCGGTGCGCGGTTGCGCCAGACCCGCGCGACGGTCTCCGCCCAGGCGTCGTCCACCGGACTCTCAGGAGCGCGGCCGGCGCAGGTGTGTACGCGATAGCCGGGATCGGTCAGCTCGTGTGCGTCGTCCGGCAGTACGCCGATGACCTGGTGCGGTGAGTGCGCCGGGCGGCGGGTGTACGTGGTGAACGTCAGACGCTGGGCGTGCTCCGGCGGGAGTACGGCTCCGGCCAGCGCGATCCATCGGGCCACGTCCGCGCTCTGCCGCTCCACAAGGATGAGCTGCGCCGACGACGGTTTCTCGCTCACACGGCGCAGATCGGCGAAGACCGTCGCGAGCCAGGGGCTGCGGGAGACCGCGAAGTCGTTGAGTGCCTCCTGCCCGAAGGCGGCGGAGGCGGGCAGGGCGGATATGCGGTCCGGTGTGCCGCTGTCCGGCGTGGTCGATGCCCAGCTCGGCGACCGCCACGCCGTGATCGGGAGCGCGTCGCCCGGCAGGCGCGTGCCGGCCGGCAGATGCACCGCATGCGCGTGGAAGCGACCGACGCCGGAACCCCCGAGAGCCACGGTGCGGCTGAGCAGATGGCTGCCGTCGGACAGCTCGCTGAAGCTGAACGTCTCGGGAAAGGAACGGAGTTCGGCGTTCGTTGGATGATACGGAGCCCCGGCCGGAGGCTCGTAACCGAGCAGCTTCTCCGCCTCGGTCAGCACCGGCGTGGGGATGCCGCCACCGACCGCAGTGAACCGTGCCCCGACCCCGTCGTCCCCCGCAGAGGCAGAGGTGTAGTGCAACTGCGCGAGGCTCATGGGCCGGCCCTCTTCGTCCTTGCCGCGTACGTCCCCGTGCGCCAGCACACCCCGCCCTCGTCGGCCGTCGTCAGAGGCCGGCTGTACGGGCACGGCGACGACCCCGGCGGGGAGCGGTCCGCAATCGCGTGAGCGACGCTATCAAGGTGCGCGGCTCCCGCAGGCACGCTGCCGAAACGTGATCTCGATAACGTGCGCGGAGATGTTCAGTCCGGCGGCATCTCTCGCGTCGGCCCGACGGGTGCGCTCAACTCCGGTACGTGGTCAGCGCTGGACGGCGTACGCGACGAAGCCGGTCCAGGCGGTGGGGGAGAGGGCGAGCTGGGGGCCCTCTTCGATCTTGGAGTCCCTGACGTGGACGGTGTCGGGGGAGGCGGCCACCTCTACGCAGGAGTCGCCCGACCCGCTGCTGTAGCTGCTCTTGAACCAGGCCAGGTCTGTGGTGCTCATGCTGCTCCTCGCATCCGCTCCAACAGGCTCATGGAGTCCTCCAGGGAGAGAGCCTGTGAACGCATCCTGGCATATCGCATCTGGAGCGTGCTGACGACTGCTGGGTCGGTATGGAAGTGGCCGCTCTCCTGTCCCTCGCCATAGCCGAACCACTTGTGTTCCGGGGTCTCCAAGAGCTGCATAGGTCCGTGCAGTCCCGCGTGACGCTCCTGCTCGAGCGGCATGATCTGAACCTCGATGTTGCGGAGTTGAGCCAGCAGGAAAATGTGGTTGATGAGCTCTAGGGTGACCTCGATTCCGCCTGCACGGCGCAGGAACAGGTGCTCTTCGAGGATGAAGCTGTACGCGGTGTTCGGCCGCTCCGTCAGCAGCGCCATTCGTTCGACCCGGGCAATCATCCGAGCCTCGATCTGTTCGTCACCCAACGGTGGAAGTTGGTCCCTGAACAGCGCCCGTGCGTATGCCTCGGTCTGCAACAGACCCGGAATCAACCGGCACTCGTACGTGTACAGGCTGGCCGCCTCCGCCTCCAGCTGCGCCCAATGGTGGAACCACTTCGCCAGCCCCCGCCGCCGCGACAAGTGCTTCGCCGCAGCCCTGATCACGCCGAACGCGTCCAGCACGTCCTCCGCCCGGTCCACGAACGCGGGCGGTGGGAACCGGCGCCCCTGTTCGATCGAGGCGACCGTCGGCACCGAGTACCGCACCCTCGGGGCGAACTCCTCCTGCGTGAGCCGTGCCCGTTTACGGAAGACCTTGACCACCTCGCCGAACGCCTTCAGAGTGTCCGAGGGCTCCGGCTCCCCGTCCGCGCCCGTCGTGCCGCCCGTGCCACCCGCGCCGTCCGCCATGTTCCGGCCACCTCCCGTGCCCGCCCGTACCGGTTTGCAACGCGCCCATGGTCACGGGCTGTTACGCGTACTGTCCACACTCTGTACTCGTACGCCGACTCAGCGTACGAGTTTCTGACCTGGTGGGACCGTCCTCCCGGCCGTCAGGGTGGGCGCATGGAAGCACTCGCGTCCCCGCAAGCGCCGTTCACCGTGCGTGTGTTCGTGCAGCGATTCAGTTCCACGCCCCGAGGAGCCCGGCTCGCCCGGCAGCTTGCTCTGCACCAGCTGAACGAGTGGGGCATCCCGTACGGCGGTGACGCGTCCGAGACCGCCGCGCTGATCGTCGCCGAGCTGGCGGCGAACGCGGTGACGCACGGCCGGGTGCCGGGCCGGGACTTCGAGTTGAGGCTCGTCCATGTTCCGGGCGACCGGCGCACGCTCGGCGTCCTGCGGATCGAGGTCACGGACGCCCGGGGCGAGCGGCGCCCACCGGGGCCGGGGGAGCTGGTGACGCCGCCTCCCGGTTCCGGTAGCGGGCACGGGCTGATCCTGGTGGAGGCGCTGGCCGACCGGTGGGCGGTGGTGGACCGCGTACCGCCGGGGAAAACGGTCCGTGCCGAGCTGGACCTGCTTCACTGACCGGTCCCACCGGCGTAGGGTCGACTGCGCGCCACCCCTGCCCTCAGGCGACCGAGGAGAGTGCACGCCCCGTGACCGAACACTCCCAATCAACCCCGTCGTCGGCCTCGGAAGTCCAGCTCTCCGCCGGTCCGGTGGCGTACCAGGACACCGGTGGGGACGGCCCCGTCGTCGTCCTGCTGCATGGCGTCGCCATGGACGGTTCGCTGTGGCGGCACGTCGTCGCCGATCTGCGCCCCGACTACCGGTGTGTGGTTCCGACCTTGCCGCTCGGCGGTCACCGCAGCCCCATGAAGCCGGACGCCGACCTGTCGGTCCTCGGCGTTGCCCGGCTGGTCGCGGAGTTCCTCGATGCGCTCGATCTCACCGATGTCACTCTCGTCATGAACGACTGGGGCGGGGCTCAGGCCCTCGTCGCCGACGGGCGTGACCAGCGGATCGGGAAGCTCGTCATCACCTCCTGCGAGGCGTTCGACAACTTCCCGCCCGGTCTGCCCGGCTCCCAGCTGTACGCCTCCGCCAAGGTGCCGGGCGGGCTGAACCTCGCGTTCGCCCTGCTCAGGTTCAAGCCGATGCGGCGGCTGCCGATGACCTGGGGGCGGATGAGCAAGCGGCCCGTGCCTGACCGTGTGATGGACGCGTGGTTCCGGCCGCTGTGGACCTCGGCGGAGATCCGCCGCGATCTGCGCAGGTACGTGCTCGGGGTGCCGCCCAGGACCGAACTGCTCCGGTGGGCCGAGAAGTTGCGTGACTTCGACCGGCCCGCGCTCGTCGTCTGGGCGGCCGAGGACAAGGTCATGCCGCCCGAGCACGGACGCAGGCTCGCCGAGTTGCTGCCCAAGGGCGAGCTCATCGAGATCGCAGACAGCCGCACGCTCATCCCGGAGGATCAGCCGCAGCAGCTCGCGTCGGCCATCAGGGCATTTCTGCGGAAGTTCTGAACGGGCAACAACAACGAAGAGGAGCGAGGCCGCTGGATGCGGCCCCGCCCCCCGTGCCGGTCAGCGAGGGCTGACCGGGCGGGCACTCACTTCAGGCCGAAGGCCCGGGTGATGCTCTGGATGACACTGTTGCCCTCGGTGTCACCGGCGCTGGTGCGCAGCGTCACGTACCGCGCCTTGGCGGGGGCGTTCAGTTGGGTGCTCCAGCCCCGGGCGGTGTGGGTCAGCGCGGCGTGGTGCCACGTGGCGCCGTCGTCGTAGGAGACGTCCACGCGCACCTTTCCGATGGTGTCGGAGCTGGGGGCGCCCGGGAGGTGCGAGGGAGTGACGGTGATGCCGGCGTGGCGACCTGTCTTGCCGGAGATGTTCATGCCCTCGACCGCGTAGTCGAGCTGGATCAGCGGCAGGACGTCGAAGGTGCCGGCGGCGGTCCGCCCGGAGGTGAAGCCCCACTCGGTCCTGGTGGTGGTCGAGTAGTCGTTCGTCCAGGTGCCCCGGGCGTTCTCCGACAGCAAGCGGTAGCGCAACTTCTCTGGAGCCAGGACGAGGGGGAACCGGAAGCTGCCCAGGGTGTCGGTGTCGGAGGCCCTGATCAGGGTGTCTCCCTGGTAGAGCTTCACCTTGTTCTGGACATCGGCGTTGTTGTACGTCGTGCCGACGTGTCCGGCATCCGAGTCGCCCCAGCCCAGGATCTGCGCATACACCTTGTCATCCACTCGGAACGGTCGGTGGGAACCGTTCAACCGAGGGCGCTGGATCGGTGCGAAGTACTGCAGGTGGGAGGTCTTGCCGGTCGGGTACCGCTTCAGGACGTCACTGGTGATCTGAAGCTGCTGGTTGACATCGGCGAACTCGGCCCACTCCGTGTCGCTGGACACCCAGTCGGTGCGCTCGCCCTGGGTGGGGGTGGGCAACATGTTGTATCCGTAGTCGCCCCGCCAGACAGCGGAACGGAACTCCATGCCGCGCGCGGGCCGGTTGTTGCGGAAGGAGACATTCACCCGGGCGAGGTCACGGGGCCGCGGCCGGTAGGTCGGGTCCGCCGGAATGGCGGCCACGTGGTGGGAGATGTCGTAGAGGTAGTCCGTGGTCGGGTGGGAGGTCACCTGGAGCGCCGTCCCGCGGCCCTGCTTGATCTGGCCGATCAGCTCGTCGCCCTCGTCCGCGGTCAGCGTGGCCACGGTCAGGGGAGGCGGGTTCCCCGCTTGGGACCAGGGGTTGTCGAGGTCGGAGCCCCACGGTTCCAGACGTCCATCGCCGTCGTTGACGACGAGCAGCACCTTCGCGCCGGCCTTGGCTGCCGCCTCGGCCTGCTCAGCCGACCCGACAGCATCGCTGCGGCGGACCACGACGACCTTGCCCCTGGCGTCGAGGCCGGCGTAGGCGGCGGGGCCGCCGTCACCGGCGTAGACGGCCTTGTACCGGCGCGTGCCCTCGCTGAGCGGGGTGCGTCCGCGCTGGACACGCAGGTCGTCCATGGCGCGCGTACGGGACGTGACCGTCAGGGCCGGCTCGGTCAGGCGCCAGTTGGACCCGAACTCGAAGGTGCCCACGGTGACCGGCTTGGTGGGCAGGGCCCAGACGCTGTCGTACATGGCATTGGGCCACCGCCCCATGGTCAACGAGCTTCCGTTGTCGAACCCCCGGAAGAGGTCGATGCGGGTCTCGGCGAGGGTGGTCTGCTGCGGGGTCCGGACAGAGATCTGCTTGGCCTTGGAGGCGTCCAGGTCCACCGCGGTGTTCTTGTCGAGGACGACCTCGGGAGCGGACAGGATGGCCTTGCCCCGGGAGTGCGGCCCGTGAGAGCCCCGGACATCGCTCTCCAGGCTCACGAAGTACGCGCCGGCAGGCAGGGAGACCGTACCGGTGCCCGAATCGTCCAGGACCAGCGGCATCGCGAGGCCTTGGCCCAGCACCCACACCTCGCCGCCCATCGGGCGGCCTTCACGGTCCTTGCCGTGGAGCGTGAGGGTGTAGCGCGAGCCCATCTTGTAGGCCCCGATGATGGTGTGGGCCAGTGACGCGCCGGCCACGTCGGTGGCGAGGATCTGCCCCGAGGTGACGGTGTCGGCCTTCACCAGGTCGAACTTGGTGGTCAGGGTGACCGTACTACTGCCGTGCGCGGGGACGGTGACCTGCTGTGCGGACAGCGAGAACGCGCCGGCGGCCGCACCGGGGGCCTGGACCGCCACATTGAGAGTGACCGGAGTGTCCGCGGTGTTGGTGTAGGTCACCTTCTTCTCGGTCTTTTCGTCGGCCGGCGCCGTGGCGTCGCGGTAGCCGCCGAAGACGCCGGCTGTGGCGAACACCGTGCCCTTGACGGCGGCGGCGACGTCGAGGCGGCCGCTGCCGCCCTCGTACGGGGAGTACTCGGAGGTTTCCTTGGTGGTGCTGACCAGGCCGTCCTTGAGCTGCTGCCCGGTCCAGTCCGGGTGGGCCTGGGCGAGCAGTGCGGCGGCGCCGGCGACATGCGGGGTGGCCATCGAGGTCCCGCTCAGCGTCTGGTAGTAGCCCTCGCCGTCGACGGCGTACTGCGAGCGGGCCGCCAGGACGTCGACGCCCGGTGCGGTCAGCTCCGGCTTCAGCCCGGCGTCGCCCTGGCGCGGGCCGGTGCTGGAGAACTCGGCGAGCCGGTCGGAGGTGTCCACCGCGCCGACCGACAGCGCGGCGTCGGCGACGCTGGGCGTCGAGACGGTGTGCGGGCCGCCGTTGCCGGCCGCGATGGTGAACAGCGCGCCGGTTTCGGCGCTGAGCTGGTTGACGGCCTCGCTCATCGGGTCGTGGCCGTCGCTGGGCCCGGCGCCCAGGCTCATGCTGATGACCTTGGCGTGCTGGTCGCGGGCGGCCCACTCCATACCGGCCAGCACCCAGGACGCCTGGCCGCTGCCGTCGTTGTCCAGCACCTTGCCGATGTGCAGGCGCGCGCCGGGCGCGACGCCCTTCTCCTTGCCGTCGGAGGCGGCGCCGGTGCCGGCGATGGTCGAGGCGACGTGAGTGCCGTGACCGTTGTGGTCCTCGATGTCCTGGTCGGGCACGAAGCTTGTGCTTGCGGTCACCTGGCCGACCATGTCGGGGTGGCGGGTGTCCACACCGGTGTCCAGCACGGCCACGTCGACACCCTGTCCGGTGTCACCGCTTGCCCATACCTGCGGTGCACCGATCTGCGCGGTGGTGTCGGACAGGTCGGCCTTGACCTTCCCGTCCAGCCAGACCTTCGCGATCCCGTTGCGCAGCTGGGGCTTGGTCCCTGCGCTGCGACCGCCGGCCGCCGCGGTCCCGCCGGTGAGCGAGGACCAGAAGTCGGCGGCTTTCGTCCGGTGCTCCGACAGCGCCGCGCCCTGAATGCTGCTCAGGGTGCGGGTCCTGGTGGCGCCGGACGGCACGGCCTGGGTCCGCGCGCGGACGGCAGCGTCGGTGTAGGTGACGATCAGGGGCAGGCTGCTGCTCTGCTCGTCCCCGTAGCCGTCCGCCAGCAGCTTGGTGACGTTGAAGAGCTCGCGGTCCAGCTTTCCGGCGGCGATGTACGGAAGGGCGGCGTCCGGGTACACGTAGGTGTCCTTGCCGACCTTGTGGGTCGTGGCGCCGGTGAGCTGACCGTCCGCGCCCTGTACGGAGCGGGTGACCCTGCCGTCGGCAGCAGTGTTGACGGTGACTCTGTCGCCGGTCAGCAAGGTGACGGCACGTGAGGTCGGCTGATGTGTCGCAGTGCTGGCGGAGGACCGGTCCGGTGTGTTGGTCCCCGGTGCTGCGGTGGCAGACACCGCCTGCTGGGCCGTGAAGACGGCCAGCACGACACCGATAGCCAGCGCCGCCCGTCTGCGGGCGGGTATGGAGGGCATACTGATTCCTTTATGGGCATGGCAACCATTTTTTCCGATGTGTTACACATCGTCAGGTTGCACCAAATGAGGCCTGATCTCGTTATGGTGTTTTTTCGGCTCGACTTCAGATCCTTGGCGTACGTGGGGTACGCCGGCTCGGGGCGCACGACGATCCGTGGCCCCTGCGGCCGGCCGACGAGGCCGACCGTGTCGGTGATCTCCACCAGAGCGGCGTCGCGGCGCGGCCTGCCCCTGGTCGGGGCATGGGAATGCTGCGCAAGGAGACCCCTCGAGTGAGGTGAAAAAGCAAGAGCGCGTACTTTGTCGGGCGTCCTCCGTCGCCACCACATGGGAGTGCGTGTGTCGACCGTGTGCCGGGCCCAGGGTTGCGTCGGTCATTCGACTGCATGACCAACTCGTGGCTGCTCAGGTACCCGTGCGCCGTCGACTCCTGCTGACTGCGGGCTCAGCATCACCTGCGAACGCTACGAACTCGATGTGATTCGGCCTGGACCGAAGAACGACATTCCGGAAGGATCGCCTCAGGCTGTCATGGTCTACCGCATACACTTCACGGTTCAGGATCTGGCCCGGACTCGTGTGGCCGAGGCCGCTGCACGAGCTGGAACTTGCAGCGCGAGCCCTGCAGAGCCGCAGCCGGCCCGCCCGACTCGACGCCTGGCGGCACCATGCTCGCGCGCAGCTGTCTGCCCAAGCGCGCATGGTCCTGACCCTCATGCCTGCTGTGGGATATTCGCCAGGCTTCCTCAGCCCCACCAAAGTGGGCACTGTCGAAGACCTTTTGGAACAGGTACGCAGCACACCTCGCGAGCGAGTGAGGGCGAGTCTGCTGGAAACAGCGCGTCATCACCCTTCCCTCCCCGAGTGGACTCGCCGCCTGGCAGACGATGCATCTTTGTTTGCTGAGCTCTGCACAGGACTCGGCCATCTCCATACATGCCTGCTTGCTCCGCACTTGGCCCAGTTCATGGAACGCCTGGCGGTCGATCGAACTCTGCGTCTGCAGCAGTTGCTCACCGGTGGTGTCGAGGAGCTGCTGACCCAGGCCAACCCCCAGTGGATGCGGTGGAACCCGCCAGTTCTGGAAGTCCGGATGGTGAACGGAGCCGATCGTGACATCTACCTGGAAGGGGAAGGCTTCTTGTTCATTCCATCGATGTTCTGCACACGCGCCATCGTCACCGACGGCCAGCCCGTTTCGGTGAGCTATCCCGCCTGCCAGGACCAGCGCGTCCGTGAGCTCACCACCCCTGCTTCCGTTCCCGGCCAGGCTCGCTCCCCCGGTGTGTCGACGCTGCTGGGCCGCACGCGTACTACGGTGCTCACCGCAATCGCAGAGCACCAAGGCTGTTCCACCAAGGAATTGGCCGCTCGCGCAGGTATCGCAACCGCGAGCGCAAGCGAACACGCAACCATTCTTCGCGAAGCCGGACTGATCCACTCCCTCCGTCACCGAAACTCCGTGCTTCACAGCCTCACCCCCCTCGGGCTGGCACTCCTCAACACCCCAGAGGGAGGGTGAGTTCCTCTCAACCTTTCGGCTGCTCCAGCGGCGGTGATGCCGGCGAGGCGTACAACCGGGGCACGTGCCCCCGGCGGCGCGGCGGGGCCCGCACCCCGGTGAGCAGGCGCGACAGCCCGCCGTCCGCAGCCGGTCCATGTCCTCGATACTGTCCGCACCCGCGACCATGCCGCCCACCAGGCTCATCAACTTCGCCGCGGGGAAGGCCACCGGTGCCGTTCGCCGCGCAGTGGGAGGCGTGGAGCACGATCCAGGCGAAGACCACGGGCTCCTCGCACCCGCGCGAGGACCAGGTGAAACCGGCGCAGCTGAACCGGATCATCTGGTACGCATCCACCGGATGGACCAAGCCGTAACCGGGGGGCGACCGGATCCTCGCGCCCCATGAGGTGCCGGGCCGGGACACCCCGCCGCAGGAGATCGGCGACCGATCGCACGCTCGGTTCCAGGGGCCGGTCGCCCGTACCGAAGGGCGGCCGGCCCCTCCGTCCGGTGCGGGCATGAAGCGGAGCTGCGGCTGCGCTTAAGAAAACCTCGATGGACCTGGGGCGCGGGGTACGGCAGATTTCTCCGTGACGGCGGAGGATGGTGCGCGGCAGCCGATCACCGTGCGTGCTGCCCCCATGCCGTCCCTCTCATCTTCCCCGGGCCGCAGGCTCCCTACGAGGCTGCCCCCGGCCCGGGGCGTTCACCTCGCACCACGTACAGGGAGCCGCAGCCGTGAAGGCACTCGTGAAGCAGAAGGCCGAGCCCGGACTCTGGCTGATGGACGTTCCCGAGCCGGAGATCGGCCCTTCGGACGTGCTGATCAAGGTCCTCCGCACCGGCATCTGCGGAACCGACCTGCACATCCGCAACTACGACGGCTGGGCGCAGCAGGCCGTGAAGACGCCGCTCGTCCTCGGTCACGAGTTCGTCGGCGAGGTCGCCGCGATCGGTGCCGACGTCGTCGACATCACCGTGGGCGACCTGGTCAGCGGCGAAGGCCACCTGGTCTGCGGGAAGTGCCGCAACTGTCTGGCCGGACGCCGCCACCTCTGCCGCTCCACCCTCGGGCTCGGCGTCGGCCGGGACGGGGCGTTCGCCGAGTACGTCGCGCTGCCCGCCTCCAACGTGTGGGTGCACCGGGTCCCCGTCGACCTCGACATCGCCGCGATCTTCGACCCGTTCGGCAACGCCGTGCACACCGCGCTGTCCTTCCCGCTGGTCGGCGAGGACGTCCTGATCACCGGCGCCGGCCCGATCGGCATCATGGCCGCGGCCGTCGCCAAGCACGCGGGCGCCCGCAACGTCGTCATCACCGACGTCAGCGAGGCCCGGCTCGAACTCGCCCGGAAGGTCGGCGTCAGCCTCGCCCTCAACGTCGCCGAGGAGACCATCGCCGACGGCCAGCGCCACCTCGGCCTGCGCGAGGGCTTCGACATCGGCCTGGAGATGTCCGGCCGCCCCGAGGCCATGCGCGACATGATCGCGAACATGACGCACGGCGGACGGATCGCCATGCTCGGACTGCCGTCCGAGGGGTTCGCCGTCGACTGGTCCCGCGTCGTCACCTCGATGATCACGATCAAGGGCATCTACGGCCGCGAGATGTACGAGACGTGGTACGCCATGTCCGTCCTGCTGGAGGGCGGCCTCGACCTCGCCCCCGTCGTCACCGGACGGTACGGCTATCGCGACTTCGAGGCGGCCTTCGACGACGCGGCCAGCGGCCGCGGCGGCAAGGTCATCCTCGACTGGACCGTCTGACCGACCTCGTACCGGCCCGTACACACCAGGAGACACCCCTCATGTTCGACTCCGTACGCGACGACATGCGCACGACCCTCGACGAGATCAAGGCCGCCGGACTCCACAAGCCCGAGCGCGTGATCGGCACCCCGCAGTCCGCGACCGTCGCCGTCACCGCCGGTGGCCGCCCCGGTGAGGTGCTCAACTTCTGCGCCAACAACTACCTGGGCCTCGCCGACCACCCCGAGGTGATCACCGCCGCCCACGAGGCACTGGACCGCTGGGGCTACGGGATGGCCTCGGTCCGCTTCATCTGCGGCACGCAGGAGGTCCACAAGGAGCTGGAGCAGCGGCTCTCGTCGTTCCTCGGCCAGGAGGACACGATCCTCTACTCCTCCTGCTTCGACGCCAACGGCGGCGTGTTCGAGACCGTCCTCGGTCCGGAGGACGCGGTCATCTCCGACGCCCTCAACCACGCCTCCATCATCGACGGCATCCGCCTCTCCAAGGCCAAGCGGTTCCGCTACGCCAACCGCGACATGGACGACCTGGAGCAGCAGCTCAAGGAGGCGTCCGGGGCACGGCGCCGGCTCGTCGTCACCGACGGCGTGTTCTCCATGGACGGGTACGTCGCCCCGCTCCGCGAGATCTGCGACCTGGCCGACCGGTACGACGCCATGGTCATGGTCGACGACTCGCACGCCGTCGGCTTCGTGGGCCCCGGCGGCCGCGGCACGCCCGAACTGCACGACGTCATGGACCGCGTCGACATCATCACCGGCACGCTCGGCAAGGCGCTCGGCGGTGCCTCCGGCGGCTACGTCGCGGCCCGCGCCGAGATCGTCGCACTGCTGCGTCAGCGGTCCCGTCCGTACCTCTTCTCCAACTCCCTCGCCCCGGTCATCGCGGCGGCCTCGCTGAAGGTCATCGACCTGCTGGAGTCCGCCGGTGACCTGCGCGAGCGACTCAACGCCAACACCGCGCTCTTCCGTAACCGGATGACCGAGGAAGGCTTCGACATCCTGCCCGGCGACCACGCCATCGCCCCCGTGATGATCGGGGACGCGGCGAAGGCAGGCCGGATGGCGGAGCTGCTCCTGGAGCGCGGTGTGTACGTGATCGGGTTCTCGTACCCGGTCGTCCCCCAGGGCGCGGCGCGCATCCGCGTCCAGCTGTCGGCCGCGCACTCCACGGACGACGTGAACCGTGCGGTGGACGCGTTCGTCGACGCGCGGGCCGCGCTCGGCGAGTAGCTCCACGAGCGGGGCGGTCCCAGGTCCCGTACACCCCTCGGGGCCTGGGACAATGGATCACATGATCGATGCACGGCGGCTGCGTATTCTCCGTGCGGTGGCCGACCACCGCACCGTGACTGCGGCAGCCGCCGCGCTCTATCTGACGCCGTCCGCCGTCTCCCAGCAGCTCGCAGCCCTGGAACAGGAGACCGGCCACCGGCTGGTCGACCGCAGCGCCCGCGGCGTACGGCTCACCTCGGCCGGCGAGATCCTGCTGACCCACACCAATGCGGTGCTGGCCCAGCTGGAACGGGCCGAGGCGGAGCTTGCCGCGTACGGGGCGGGAGACGCCGGTACGGTCACGGTCGCCGCGTTCGCCACCGGCATCGGGCTCGTGCTCGCCCCCGCCATCGCCGAACTGACGCTGACCGCGCCCGGCATCCGGGTCCGGGTGCAGGACGCGGAGGGCGACGCGAGCGTACCGATGGTGCTCGACCGGCAGGTCGATGTGGCGGTCGCCGTCGAATACCGTGGCGCGCCCGGCGAGGACGACCGGCGGCTGACCCGGGTGCCGCTGTACTCGGAGCCGTTCGACGCCGTGCTGCCGGTGGGGCACCGGCTGGCCGGCCAGGGCCAGGTGGCGATCGCGGACCTGGAGAAGGACCCGTGGATCGGCCCGTACCCCGGCAACCCGTGCCACGACGTGGTCGTGCTCTCCTGCGAATTCGCCGGCTTCCAGCCGAGACTGGAGCACTCCTCGGACGACTTCCGCGCGGTGGTGGCACTCGCCGGAGCGGGGGCCGGGGTGGCACTGGTGCCGAGGTCGGCGCTGCGGGGGATGGAACTCGCGGGGGTGGTGGTACGCCCGGTGGAGGGCAGCGCACCGACCCGGCGGGTGTTCGCCGCGGTACGGCAGGGGGCGGAGGGGCATCCCCTGATCCGTCCGGTGCTCGACGCGTTGCGGGCGGCGGCGGGGCGGGTGCTGTAGACATCCTTCAGCCCGTCCGGCGCTTGAGGACACAGCGGCCCCCGGCCGCCCACCGCACCCTCACCGCCTCCTGACGCGGCCCCCGGACGCCCCCGGGATCACCAGGCCCGCCATCGCAGCCATCAGCACCGCCCCCGCGAGCACGCCGTACCGCACCGGCTCCAGGTACGGCGCCGTCCCCGCGGCCGACACCGCGAACGCCATCAGAGGGACAGCCGCCACCGCCGTGCCGATCGTCAGGCCCGCCACGGCCACCAGCCCCGTCTCCAGGAACAGCATCCGCGTCACCTGCCTGCGCCCGGCCCCCACCAGTCGCAGCAGGCGGAACTCCCGCCGGCGGCCCACTGTGATCAGGGTCAGCGTGCTCACCACCGCCAGCAGCGCGAACCCGCCGATCACCCCGACCCCGATGACGATCAGCGCGTCGTCCTTCTCCGACGACGACGGCGCGATCCGTACGTCGTCCGCCGTCGCGGCCCGGACCTCCGCACCGGCGTACGGGGCGACCGCGCGGCGTACCGAGGCCGCAGCCGACCCGGCCTCCGAGCGGACCAGGACGCGGGCATCGCGCTCCGCCGACACATGCCCGGTCAGCGCCTCGCGCGGCAGCATGAACTCGCCGAGCCCCAGGGCCCGTTCGTACACCGCCACGACCCGCAGCCCCCTCTCCGTACCGTCACCGAGCCGCAACCGCACCCGGTCGCCGATGCCGACGCCGAGATCGTCCGCCCGGTCCCTGCCGACCGCGACGGTGGAGCGCCCCGTCAGGGCGGCCAGGTCACCCGATGCGACGCCCGGATCGACCGTGCCGCCCAGCTCGCCCGCCGTCACACCCAGCACCGGGTAGCGGTCCAGCTTCGGGTCGCCCATCTCGTGGTGCGCGAGCAGGACCGACGACCGCAGCACACCTGTCGCAGCCGCCACGCCCGGCGCCCTGCGCACCGCGGCCGCCGCGTCCGCGGGCAGCCCCACCGGAGCCGTAACCACCAGGTCCGCCCGCAGCGCGGCCGCCGCCTGCCGGTCGGCGGCCCGTTCCAGCGTCGCCCCCGCCGTCAGCTGGACGCAGACGAACGCGACCACCAGCACGATCGGTGTGATCGCCGCGCCCAGCCGCCGGTTGTGGGCAGCGGCCGACTTCGCCGCCAGGAACCCGGAGACACCGCCCGCCCGCCGCAGCGGCGCACCCAGCACCCGCGTCGCCGCCCGCGCGATCCACGGCCCGAGCAACGCCACCGCGATGACCAGCGACGTCGCCGCACCCGACGCGGCCACCGCGGCCGCCTGACCGCCCTGCGCCATTGCCGCGACCGCCGAACCGACCCCGCCCACGGCCAGCAGCATGCCCGCACCGGTGCGCAGCCGGCCCGGCTCACCCGGCTCGGGTGCGCGCGCCGCACTCAGCGCGGCGGCGGGCCGCATCCCGGTGATCGACCGGGCGGCGAGCAGCGAGACCGGACGTGCGGCCCCGGCGACGAACACCGCGGCGGCCACGGCTGCCGCGAGCGGCAGCCACAGCGGCGCGGGCAGCGGCAGCGGATCCGTCGTCAGCAGCGACCGCATCAGCAGTCCCAGCGGCACGGCCCCGACCCCGCCCAGTACCACCGCCGCACCGGCCACGCGGCTCACCTCCCGGCCGACCGCCGACCTCAGTTGCCGAGGCGTCGCGCCGACCGCCCGCAGCAGCGCCAGCTCACCGGAGCGCTGGTGGACCGCCTGGGAGACGGTCGTGGAAAGAACGAGAAGCGCCACCATGAGGACCGTGCCCGCGATCGAGCCGAGCAGCGCCAGCAGATCACCGCGGCCGCCCAGCGCGTCCAGGCGCTCGGCCTCCCCGCGTGCGGAGCCGGTGAGGACCCGGATGCCGCGCCCGGTGTCCGTACGGTCGGGCAACGCGTCGCCCAACGAGTCCCGCAGCGCGTCCGAGGAGACGCCGTCCCGCGCGACGATCCCGACCGCGTCGACCGTGCCGGGGTGCCCGGCCAGCGCGGTCAGCCGCGCTTCGGTGAAGAAGACGGCGGGGGCGCCCTCGCCCCGGTTGCCCGCCTCCGCGACACCGCTGACGGTGTACGGGCGCGCGGCGCCTTCCACCTGGAGTTTCACGGTCGAGCCGACCTCGGCCCCGGCGGGTGCCAGCGCCCGGTCGACGACCACCTCGTCCGCACTCCGCGGCGCCCGGCCGGAGGTCAGCTCGTACGGAGTGAGCACCGCCGACGGCCAGGAACGGCCGACCGCGCCGGCGCCACCGCCCAGCGTCAGCGGCACCGAGTCGTCCGCGACCGCCTTCGTGACCCCGTCGGCCGCCGCGACCCTCGCCACCACGGCCCGGTCCAGCCGGGCCCGCTCCGACACATATGCCGTCGTCGTCCTCGGCTCGCTGCCCCACGGCTTCGCCGTGTACGACACCTTCTGGTCGGCCGCCACCACCGCGTCCGCGCCCGCGTACCGCTCCACCGGCGGCTGCGCCAGCAGCAGCGAGCCGAGCACCAGCGCGAACGCGCCGATCAGCGCCGCCGTGGCCGCCGTCGCCACGAACACCGCGGCCCACGCCCGCCGGTGCGCCGTCAGCGAGCGCCTGGCCAGGAACGCCGACGCGCGCCGCCCCCCGGACCGCGCCCGCACGGTCTCCGCCTTCCGGATCCTCGTGCTCATCGCAGCCGCCCGCCGTCCATCGTCAGTACGGTGTCCGCCCAGCTCGCCGCCACCGGATCATGCGTGACCATGACGACCGTACGGCCGTCGATCCGGACCGCGTCCCGCAGCAGACCGAGGACCAGCGCCGCCGACTCCGGGTCCAGGGACGCCGTCGGCTCGTCAGCGAAGATCACCGCAGGTTCGGTCACCAGCGCGCGGGCCACCGCGACCCGCTGCTGCTGGCCGCCCGAGAGCGTGGTCGGACTTTCCGCCCCGCGCCCCGCAAGACCCACGCGGGCCAGCAGGTCCTGCCCACGGGCCAGCACCCCGGCATCGGCCGGATCCGCTCCCGCGAGCACCAGCGGCAACACGACGTTCTCCACGATGGACAGCGACCGCACCAGGTTCAGTGCGTGCGACTGGAAGACGAAGCCCACCCGGTCCCGGCGGAGCCGGGTCAGTGCCGCCTCGCTCAGCGACCCCAGATCGGTGCCACCGATCCGTACGGTTCCCGAGGTCGGACGGTCCAGCCCCGCCGCGCACTGCAGGAACGTGCTCTTGCCGGACCCGGAAGGGCCGACCACCGCGGTGAAGCTTCCGGCCGGGACCGCGCAGCTGACCGCGTCGAGCGCCACCGTCTCCCGAGCGCCGCCGCGCCGCCCGTAGCGCCGGCTCACCGACTCCAGGCTCAGCGCGGTCGCCCGCATTGCCGTGACCGTGTCCACCGTTGGTTACCTCCGCTGCCGCTTGCATACTGCCTGACCTGCATAAACGCTAGGAGCGAACAGGGTTGCGGGGGAGAGTGCGGGCTCCCGGAACGGGGGTGCAGCCAGCTCCACCATGAGCCGGGGGCGGGTGCCACTCCGCAGTCGGACGGACCCCCGTAACGTGACCTGACATGAGCACCGATCCCGCCCCGCTGACGGTCGCCATCCGGCGTTCGTGGGATGCCTCGCGCTATCTGTTCATCGGCATTCCGGTGGCACTGCTCGCCTACGTGTGCGCGTTCCTGGTGGTCGCCGTCCTGATGTTCGCCGCCGTGATCATCGGGCTGCCCGCCCTGCCGGAGGCCGCCAAACTGCTGCGGCGCTTCACGGACTTCGAGCGCCGCCGGTCCGCTGCGCGGCTCGGGGTCCCGTTCCGCCCGGCGCAGTATCTGCCACTGGACGGCGGGGAACTGTCCGAGCGGGTCCGCCGGGTCCTCACCGACCCCGCGACCTGGCGTGACGCGCTCTGGCTGCCGGTCCAGGCCCTCATCGGCAACGGACTCGGCTATCTCACCCTGATCCTGTGGCCGGTCGGTCTCTTCGTGGACGGAGCCGCACTGACCGTCGTCCACGCCCTGGACCGGCGCACCGCCGACGAGTACGGCACACCGCTTCCCGAGCGGCAGGGCTGGGTACTGCGCTGGCACCCCGTGCTCGCGGACCTCGCGGCGAGCTGGTCCCGTTCGCTGCTGACCTCGTCGCACTCCGCCGAACTCGCCGACCGGATCGCGCAGCTGACGGAGAGCCGGGCCGGTGCCGTCGAGGCGCACGGCGCCGAACTGCGCCGCATCGAAAGGGATCTGCACGACGGCGCCCAGGCCAGGATCGTCGCCCTGTCGATGCGCATCGGG
This sequence comes from Streptomyces sp. NBC_01669, assembly GCF_026339735.1. Lineage (GTDB taxonomy): Bacteria > Actinomycetota > Actinomycetes > Streptomycetales > Streptomycetaceae > Streptomyces > Streptomyces yanii. The sequence goes on along the minus strand of NZ_JAPEQG010000001.1, from coordinate 2,241,863 downwards.
CTCGCCAAGCAGCTCCTCGACCGTGACCCCGCCGCCGCCCGGCTCCGCCTCGACGAGGCGCATGACGGCGCGGAGGCAGCCCTCGCGGAGCTGCGGCAGGTGGTCCGCGGCATCCATCCGCCCGTGCTGACGGACCGTGGGCTGGCGGGTGCGGTACGGGCTCTGGCCGCCGATGCCGCCGTCCCCGTCACGGCGGACCTCGACGGTGTCGAGGACGGGCGGCGGCTCCCGGCCGCCATCGAGGCGGCGGCGTACTTCGTGGTCGCCGAGGCGCTCACCAACATCAGCAAGCACAGTGGCGCGACGGCCGCCACCATCCGGATCGGCAGGGGCCCCGACACCTTGCGCGTGGTCGTCGGGGACGATGGACACGGCGGCGCGGACGAACGCGTCGGCAGCGGCCTGCTGGGGATCAGGCGGCGGGTCGCCGCACTGGACGGCACGACCCGCATCAGCAGCCCCACCGGAGGGCCGACGGACATCGAAGTGGAGCTGCCGTGCGGATCGTGATCGCCGAGGACAACGCTTTGCTGCGGGAGGGCCTGATCCTGCTGCTCACCGGTTCGGGCCACGAGGTGGTGGCCGACGCTGCCACCGGGCCCGAGATCCTTCCCGCCCTGCTGAAGCACCGGCCGGACGCCGCAGTCCTCGACGTACGGCTGCCGCCGACGTTCCGGGACGAGGGCCTGCGCGCCGCCGTCGCGGCCCGCGCAGAGCTGCCGGAGCTGCCGATCCTCGTCCTGTCCCAGTACGTCGAGGAGACCTACGCCGCCGAGCTGCTCGCCCAGGGCGCCCAGGGCATCGGCTACCTCCTCAAGGACCGGGTGGGCCGGGTCGACCAGTTCCTGGAGGCCCTCGACCGGGTGGCGGCAGGCGGCACGGCCCTCGACCCGGAGGTTGTGACCCAGCTGCTGACCCGCAGGTCGTCCGCCGAACCCCTGCAGAGCCTCACCCCGCGCGAACGCGAGGTGCTGGAACTGATGGCCCAGGGCAAGGCGAACGGCACCATCGCCGCCGAACTGGTCGTCACGGAGAGGGCGGTGAGCAAGCACATCGGCTCGATCTTCGCCAAGCTCGGTCTGGAACCGGACGACGGCACGGTGCACCGGCGGGTGCTCGCCGTACTCGCGTACCTGGAGGGCCGGGCGAACCGCTGAACACCCTGCCCGGCCGCTCGGTCGGACGTGCCCGGCCGCTCAGTCCGACGCGCCGCGCAGCCGGGCGACCGCCCACTTCGCCTCCCGGACCAGCTCGCCGATCCCGGTGTCGGACTGCCATTTCGCACGCCTCATCAAGGCCTTCGCCTCGGTCAGGGAGGTCCGGGCGAGGTCCGTCAGCCCTTCCTCGGCAGCCGCGAGGGTGATGCGCAGCTGCTCCTCGACAAGGATGTGGCCGACTCCGCGACGCCGCCAGTCCCCGTCGCTCCCGTCGAGGTCGGCCGCCGCCCGCTGCACCGCCTGCGGGAAGTCACCGAGCAGTTCGAGCTCGCCGCGCAGGGCGGCGAGCCGGTCCGCGTACGCCGTGCCGTTGCCCACGCCCAGGTCCCGGCAGCACGCCCACAACTACTCACCCAACGCCAGCCGTTCCCGCGAGGCGCACGAAGAGTAGCTGACCCGATGACCGACAGAGGCGCCGACCGTCGCACCGGTGCGCCGTCCCTGCTGGAGGCCGCCGTCAAGAGGTTCGCTCCGGGTTGACCGCGCGGCCAAGACCGCTAACGAGCATGGCGCCGAAATGGTCAATGATTGACCGAAAATAGCGCGACTGTTGATCAAAGGTTGACTGAATCCATACCGTCTCGATCATCTCGTTACGTCAACTCCAAGGAGTGCACATGAGATCTGCACATCTGACTGCCCTGCGTGAGCCCAGCCGTCGAGCTGGTCCAGCTCTCTGACGGGTGCTGGTCCGGGCTTCGAGTCGCGCCGCTGGGCCGACAGCGGCGGGACCACCAACATCAAGTTCACCGGCTGCACGGATGACTACAGCAACAAGAGCGTCAGTGTCCTCCTCCGTAAGGACACTCTCGGGCCGGACCCGTACTACACGAGAGCTTCGTTCACCAACTGCTTCGCCGGCAGCACGTCAACCTCTTCCGGTACGTGGGCTGACCACGGCTCCGGCGACTACTACTTTGCTGTTAACGATGCCCTTGTGGGCGTGCACGTCTGGGTCAAGTCGCTGACCGTGACGTACTAAGCGCCTTCCCTCTCCCTCGGGGGTGCGCACGCGCAGCGCGTGCGCACCCCCGAGGGAGGGCCCTTTTTCTGCTCCGAGGGACCCTCATGCCCCTGCACTACCAGTCCTGCACCTTCCGTTACGGCCGGAGGTCACGTCCGGTCCTCGACCGGCTGGACCTGGCGTTCTCACCCGGTCACACCGTCCTTCTCGGCCCCAACGGTGCGGGCAAGAGCACCCTGCTCTCCCTCGGCGCCAGCGCCTCGATTTCGCATTCGGGACGCATCCGGTACGGGGAACTTGATCCGGCCAACCGCGCACACATGCGGGCCTACCGAAGCAAGGTTTCCTGGCTGCCGCAACATCCCGGGTTCCTCCCCGGGATGACGTGCAGAGAGCACGTGGCCTATGTGGGCTGGCTCAAGGGCATGCGGGAGCGTGACGCCTGGCACGCCGCGACGGAGGCGATCGAACGCGTCGGTCTCACCGAAAAGATCAACAGCAAAATCAAGACACTGTCCGGTGGCCAGCGGCAGCGGATCGCCCTTGCACAGGCGCTCGTCCATGATGCCGAACTGCTTCTTCTTGACGAGCCAACCGTCGGGCTCGACCCGCATCAGCGGCGTCGGTTCCTCGACTTGCTGATTTCGCTGCGTGGCACGGTCCATGTGATCGTCTCCACTCACGACATCGGCGACCTCGACGAGGCGTTCGACGAGGTTGTGGTCCTTGAATCGGGGAAACCGAGGTTCAGGGGTACGGTTAAGGATTTCGCTGGCCACGCTGCCCCGGACTGTGCGCCAGGTCGACGCCTGGAGAGCGCCTACGCGTCGCTCCTGGAGGCGGCCGAATGATTACCTGGGCAAATCTCCGTGCCTCGGCCGCACCGTGGCTGGTGCTTCCCATCTTGCTGTACGCAGGTCTGTACATCGACGACGCCACCTTCACCGCACCATCGAGGTACGGGGTCGAGTCCGGTGAACTAGCCGCCCACGCCATCGCGGTCATCGCCCCGGCAGTGGCCGCAGCTGCCGCGTGGGAGGCGGGCCGCCACCGCCTGCTGGGCGCTTTGAGCACCACCGGCCAACGCAGCGCGGTAAGGCAGCTCTTGCGGGCTGTTACCCCGGTCCTGTTTCTGCTGCTCGTCCTCGCCGCCGGGGCGCTCGTGATGGCCTACCAGGCGGTGGGCGTGTTGCCCGGCGGGGCCGGGTGGCTCGCTGTAGCGCACCTGATCGTGCTTTCGCTCGGTTGGCTGGTCATCGGCTGGTCCCTCGGACTCATCATGCCCAGGAGTATCGCGGCACCCGCTGCCGGAATCGGCTGCTGGGCGTGGCTGTCCATGCCGCATGCGATGTCCAACCCCTGGGTGCGTCACCTGGGCGGCTTCATCGACGGGCAGTCGACCGTCACCGATGTGCTCACCCCGGCTGTTTATCTAGTGCCGTGGGGTGTTGTTACTGGCCTGGCCCTCGCGTTCTGGGTGCTGGCCCGGATGCGCCGACGCGCCTGGGCGGTGGCTGTCGCCTTCGCCGTGGCGACAGTCACCTTCACCGTCGGCCGCGCTTTGGTGATCGACTGGGGTTATCAGAACCCCACAAGCCCCCGGAGCGTCGCCATGGCCTGTACTGGTCAAGCGCCGAGGGTATGTGTACCGCCGGAGTACGAGCCTTACGCCCGACAGTTGCGGCGAGACGCCCTGGCTCCGGTCAAACGGCTGAAGGATGCTGAAATAACTGTCCCGGAAGAGCTGCGCGTCACCTCCGCGAAGGTTCCGCTCAAGCCGGGCACGTGGCCGTTGACCTGGTCGCTGCCTCCGCGCGGCAATGGCCAGGATCCCGCCCAATATGCCGCAGACCTGGCGGAATCGGCAGTAACCGGGACAGCCGCGCTCGCCGGTGTGGACGACTGCCGACAGCCGGGATCTCCCGCAGCCGCCTGGGCTGCCCTGGTGGTCGGATTGGACGAAAAGGGTGTACAGGCAGCGTTGCCCCCTACGGAATGGGCGGCACTCCAAAAGATCCGTCGGCTTCCCGCCGAAGAGCAGGCCGACTGGTTCACCAAGACAGCCGCGAGCCAGAAGCACTGCAACAAGGCCCTCTCATGAACCGCTATGCGATCACTGTGCGCCACTGGTGGGCCGCTCCTGCGGCGCTCGCCCTGCTCGTCGTGGTGTGCTGGACGGTGGGGGCGAGCGAGGTCCCTGTCCCGAGCCTGGTCAGCGGCATGGGCAGTGCCCAACTCGCCTACTTCACCCCTGTCCTGATCGTCATCGCCGTCATGTACTGCCTGGAACGGCAGCTACATGACGCTGAGACCACAGCGGTCCTGCCCGTCCGCCGGTTCGATCAGGGCGCCATCATTCTCACTGCGGCCCTCGCGCACGCGGCCGGACCGGTGGTGGGGATGGACATCGCCCGCAACGTCACTCTCCTCCTCGCCCTCGCACTCCTCACACGCCGCCTCGCCAACGAAGCCACGGCAGCGGGAGCAGGGCTGATGTTCCTCATCATCAACCTCATCCTCGGCCGCGCCTACAACCCCGATGGCTACACCACCCACACCTGGTGGGCCATTGCCCTCTACCCCTCCGACAGCATGACTGCGTGGCTGGTTACGGTGGCCCTGTTCGCACTCGCACTCCTGCCGGCATTCTCACGGACTTCAGCTTCTCGTTGATGTCTCAACCACGTGGAATGCGCGGAAGGCGGCCTGCGCCGGCTCTCCTGCGGCGGCATCGGCGTCGCCACCAAGACACGCTCCGCGCCGACGCCGTGGACACGGGCCGGGCTGCACACCGATGACTGAAGTCCGACACCTTCTGGAAGATCCAGGAGACCGAGTACTGGAAGCAGGCAAGACGTCTGCTGGTGGGCGGGTTCGCCGCCCTCAGTCATGTCACCGAACGTAACAGCGGCCACTGACAACGCTCCCGCGAGGCGGGAAACCCGAGGTTCACGCGGGCTGGAGCAGGTCCCAGCGGTTGCCGTACAGGTCCTCGAAGACCGCGACCGAGCCGTACGGTTCGTGGCGCGGCTCCTCCAGGAAGCGCACTCCGGCCGCCAGCATCCGTGCGTGGTCGGCCGCGAAGTCCTCCGTGTGCAGGAAGAAGCCGACCCGGCCGCCGGTCTGCGCGCCTACGGAGGCCTGCTGGCCCTCGCCCTTGGCGCGGGCCAACAGCAGCCCCGTACCCGCCGCGGCGCCGCGCGGGCGGACGACGACCCAGCGGGATCCGTCCCCGCGGTCGGTGTCCTCGACGAGTTCGAAGCCGAGGGCGTCCGTGTAGAAGGAGAGGGCCTCGTCGTAGTCGCGGACGACCAGAGTGACCAGGGCGATGTGGGACATGGCGGTTCCTCGGGGGTGCGGAGCTGGGTCATACGGCAGAGTTATACGTAACACTACCGAGCGCGCCTCCCCTGCCGGGACAATGCCCGCATGCACCTGAGTGACGTCGGCGAACTGTCGGCCCGCGCCCGCCGGCTCGCCACCCCCGGCCATCGCCGCATACTCGGCATCGCGGGGCCGCCCGGAGCCGGGAAGTCCACCCTCGCCGCCCAGCTCGTCGAGACGCTGGCCGGGCTCGCCGTCCTCGTCCCGATGGACGGCTTCCACCTGGCCCGGGCCGAGCTGGACCGGTTGGGCCGGGCCGGCCGCAAGGGCGCCCCCGACACGTTCGACGCCGCCGGGTACGCAGCCCTGCTCCGACGCCTGCGCACGCCCGGGGAGGAGGGGCCCGTCTACGCTCCCGCCTTCGACCGCACCCTGGAGGAGCCGATCGCCGGGGCCGTTCCCGTACCACCGCACATCCCGCTCGTCGTCACCGAAGGCAATTACCTGCTCCATGACGACGGCCCCTGGGCGCCGGTGCGCGGGCTGCTCGACGAGGTCTGGTTCCTGGACCTCGACCCGGACGTGCGGGTGCGCCGGCTCGTCGATCGCCATGTGCGGTTCGGCAAGCCCCAGCCGTACGCGGAGCGCTGGGTGGCCGGGTCCGACGAGACCAATGCCCGGCTCGTCGACCGTGGCCGGGACCGCGCCGACCTCGTCGTACGGCTTCGCCCGACGTCCTGACCCCCCACTCGCGCCGACTCCCGCCGCCGGGCAGGATGCTGTGTGCCGTGTCGCATCGCCAGGAGGTTCCGCATGTCCAGCCCCGACCAGCCCGTGCCGTTCACCGCCGATGACTACCGGGCGAGGATGGAGCGGGCCGCCGAGTCCGCCGCCGAGGCGGGGCTCGCGGGTGTCCTCGTCGCACCGGGCCCGGACCTCGTCCACCTGACCGGCTACCACCCCGTGAACACCGAACGCCTCACCCTCCTCGTCCTCAGGGCGGGCCAGGACCCGGTCCTCGTCGTCCCCACCCTGGAGGCACCGGACGCCGAGCGGGCCGTCGGCTCCCCTGCGTTGACCCTGCGCGACTGGACGGACGGCAAGGACCCGTACGCCGTGACCGCCCCGCTGCTCGACGCGGCCGGCCGCTTCGGGATCAGCGACAACGCCTGGGCGATGCACCTGCTCGGGCTGCAGAATTTCCTCCCCGGCACCTCGTACGTCTCCCTCACCGAGGCCCTGCCGATGCTGCGGGCGGTCAAGGACGCCGCCGAGCTGGAGCGTCTCGCGGCAGCGGGGGCCGCAGCCGACGCCACGTACGAGGAGATCCTGAAGGTCCGCTTCTCCGGCCGCAAGGAGACCGACGTCGCCGCCGATCTCGCCGCGCTGCTCAAGCAGTTCGGGCACTCGCAGGTCGACTTCACCGTCGTCGGCTCCGGGCCCAACGGCGCCAACCCGCACCACGAGGCGGGCGACCGCACCATCGAGCGCGGCGACATGGTGGTGCTGGACTTCGGCGGCCTCAAGCACGGCTACGGCTCCGACACCTCGCGCACGGTCCATGTCGGCGAACCCGGCGCCGAGGAGCAGCGGGTGCACGACATCGTGCGGGAGGCGCAGGAGGCCGGCTGCCGCGCGGTCCGGCCCGGGGTCGCCTGCCAGGAGATCGACCGGGCGGCCCGCGCCGTCATCACCGAGTTCGGCTACGGCGAGCGCTTCATCCACCGGACCGGCCACGGCATCGGCGTCACCACCCATGAGCCCCCGTACATGATCGAGGGCGAGGAGCAGCCGCTGGTGCCCGGGATGTGCTTCTCCGTGGAGCCCGGCATCTATCTGCCGGGCCGGTTCGGCGTCCGCATCGAGGACATCGTGACCGTCACGGAGGACGGCGGGCGTAGGCTCAACACCACCGCACGCGAGCTGGCGATCGTCGAATAGCCGGACCGGGAGGAGCGTTCAGCCCCCCGGCTCCCGCCTCCCGGTCGCGGAAGTGGTGCGGTACGTCGTACGGCACCACTTCCGCGGATCCTCAGTCGTCGGCGAGCACCACGCACGACTCGGGCGGCAGATGCAGCAGCCCGTCCGCGCCCGGCGTCTCCACCGGCTCCCAGGCGGCCAGCACCCTGCCCCCGCTGTTCCGGTTCCGGCCGACGCCGAGCGGGATCGTGGCCGGCTTCTCGTCGAGGTTGACCGCGATCCGCAGATCGCCCCTGCGATAGGCCAGCCAGCGCGCCTGCTCGTCGAAGGCCGTCTTCACCGATGCCAGATCCGGGTCGGACAGGTCGGGCATGGCGCGGCGCAGTGCGATCAGTTCGCGGTACCAGGCCTGGATGCGGGCGTGCGGCTCACGTTCCGGTTCGGTCCAGTCCAGACAGGAGCGGTCACGGGTGGCCGGGTCCTGCGGGTCCGGGATGTCGTCCGCCGCCCAGCCGTGCGCCGCGAACTCCCGACGCCTGCCGCTGCGTACCGCTTCCGCGAGCGCCGGGTCGGTGTGGTCGGTGAAGAACTGCCAGGGGGTTCGGGCGCCCCACTCCTCGCCCATGAACAGCATCGGGGTGAACGGGCCGGTCAGCACGAGCGCCGCCGCGCAGGCCAGCAGCCCGGGGGAGAGGGAGGCGGAGAGCCGGTCGCCGAGTGCCCGGTTGCCGATCTGGTCATGGGTCTGCGCATAGCCGACGAAGCGGGTGGCCGCGGTGCGGGCGATGTCGACGGGGCGGCCGTGGGCGCGGCCGCGGAAGCTGGAATATGTGCCGTTGTGGAAGAAGGCGCTCGTCACGGTCTTGGCGAGGGCGGTCAGCGGAGCGGCGGCGAAATCGGCGTAGTAGCCCTGGGACTCGCCGGTCAGCGCCGTGTGCAGGGCGTGGTGGAAGTCGTCGTTCCACTGGGCGTGCAGCCCGATGCCGCCCGCCGCGCGCGGCGTTGTCGTACGCGGGTCGCAGCGGTCCGACTCGGCGATCAGCGGCAGCGGACGGCCGAGCTCCGCGGCGAGCGCGTCGACCGCCGCGGACAGCTCCTCCAGGAAGGTCAGCGCCCGGTTGTCGGCGAGGGCGTGGACCGCGTCGAGCCGCAGTCCGTCGAGCCGGTAGTCGCGCAGCCAGCCGAGCGCGCTGCCCAGCAGATACGCGCGGACCTCGTCCGATCCCGCGGCGTCGAGGTTGACCGCGGCGCCCCACGGCGTGTGGTGGGTCTCGGTGAAGTACGGGCCGAAGGCGGGCAGGTAGTTGCCGGACGGTCCCAGGTGGTTGTGGACCACGTCGAGGACCACCGCAAGACCGAGCCCGTGCGCCGTGTCGACAAAGCGCTTAAGCCCCTCGGGACCGCCGTACGGTTCGTGCACGGCCCACAGCGACACCCCTTCGTAACCCCATCCGTGCGTGCCGGGGAACGGGCAGACGGGCATCAGCGACACATGGGTGACGCCCAGTTCGGCGAGGTGCGGCAGCCGCGCCGCGGCGGCGTCGAAGGTGCCCTCCCCGGTGTATGTGCCGACGTGCAGCTCGTACAGGACGGCGCCCGGGAGCCCCCTGCCCGCCCACTCGGTGCGCCAGGCGTACGCCTCCTGGTCGACGACGGCGCTCTCGCCGTCCGGGCCGTCCGGCTGGCGGCGTGAGCGCGGATCGGGCAGCACGGGGCCGTCGTCGAGGACGAAGCCGTACCGGTCCCCGTCCGCGGCCTCCGCCTCGGTCGTCCACCAGCCCGTTCGTGCCGGGTCGCGCTCCATCGCCCGCAGCTCACCCGCCAGCCGCAGACCGACCGAATCCGCCTCCGGTGCCCATACCTCGAACAGCATGCGTCGCTCCTCGTCTCCTCGTTCCGGCCCCATGGTCGGCAGAAGTAGGGATCACCGGCCCACGACACTGGATCGAGCCCGTTACTGGCGATTAAGGTCTGGTTCTGATCATTGCCCTGCCAGGTTCTGCTCATTCGTACGGCTGCTGGAGGCCGAGATGACCGTGCCGACGTTCCCGCCGGGATTCCTCTGGGGAGCCTCCGCCTCCGCCTTCCAGACCTGAAGTGAGTGGTGGTGAGCGGGAGTGAGTCCTGTCAGTGGGTTCGCGGGGATGGGAACGGGGGTTCTGTGGCCGAATGGGTGACCTTGGCGGCTGCTGCTCGTTGGGCTGGGTGACAGGTATCCAACCCTGAGGGGGAGGGGGTGATGGGGTGGGTGGTGTGCGGGAGCTGGCGGCGTCCTTCGTGGTGCCGGGGCCTGCTGGGGTGGCGATCCGGGACCGTCTGGGGCACCTCACGCCCCAGGACGAGAAGGTGCTGCGTGCGGTCGGTGAGCATCAGGGTGCGCTGGCCTCCCGTGATCTCAAGGCTCGCTGTGCGGACGGCCACGATCACAGCGCTCAGACGTGGGCGGCGCGTAAGCGGGACCTGACCGGGGTGTCGTCGTCGCGGATCGCCGGGGCGATCACCAAGGCCACCCACGATCAGTGGGCGCTCGCGCGCCGTTGCCAGGCGGCGCATATCCAGAACCTGGAAGCCGGGATCAAGACGCTGCGGCACCGCCTGTCCCTCCCGGTCGGGGAACGCGGTACGAAGCGGGCTGCGGGCGGCTACCGGTCGAAGAACGAGTGGTTCCGCAAGTCCCGTCGCCTCGCGATGCTGGAAGACCGGCACGCCGCTGCTGTCTCCGACCGGCAGGCCGGACGGGTCCGGGTGGTGCGGGGCGGTAAAAGGCTCCTGAACACCCGCCACCATCTCACCCAAGCCGAGCTCACCGAGGAGCAGTGGCGGGAACGCTGGGAGGCGGGACGATGGTTTCTTGCCGCCGACGGTGAGTCGGGGAAGCGGTTCGGGAACGAGACGATCCGCGTCACCCCGGACGGCGAAGTGTCGATCAAGCTGCCTGCCCCGCTCGCGTACCTGGCCAACGCCAGGCACGGCCGGTACACACTCACCGCCACCGTGGCGTTCGCGCACCGGGGCGCGGAGTGGGCCGACCGCATCACCGCGAACCGGGCCGTCGCCTACCGCATCCACCTCGACACGGGCCGCGGCCGCTGGTACCTCACCGCATCCTGGCAACGCCCCGTCGTCAAGACGGTCCCGCTCGCCACCGCCCGCGCCCAGGGCATGATCGGTGTCGACACCAACGCCGACCACTTCGCCGCCTACCGGCTCGACCGGCACGGCAACCCGGTCGGTGACCCGCACCGTTTCCCCTACGACCTGTCCGGTTCGGCCGGTCACCGCGACGCGCAGCTCCGCCACGCGCTGACCCGGCTGATCAACTGGGCGGTGCGTGCCGGTGTCGCCGCGATCGGCATCGAGGACCTCGACTTCACCGCCGAGAAGACCCGGGAGAAACACGGCCGCCAGAAGCGGTTCCGGCAGCTCATCTCCGGCATCCCGACCGGGAAACTCAAGGCCCGGCTGGTGTCGATGGCCGCCGAACAGGGGCTCGCGGTCGTCGCGGTCGACCCGGCCTACACCTCCATGTGGGGTGCCCAGCACTGGCAGAAACCGCTGGTCACCCCACGCCGAAAGATGTCCCGTCACGATGCCGCCGGTATCGCGATCGGACGACGCGCCCTTGGACACCCGGTCCGGCGTCGGACGGCACCGCCCCCACACGACCGGAGTGATCGTGCGGGGCATCGGACCGTCCAGGCCGGACCAGGTGACCCGGGGCGTGAGGGAACCCGCCCACCCACAACGGACCGGCCCCCTGGAGGACCGTCGCCGAACGGGAAGCGAAAGCGGGAAACCAGTGCATCCACAACCGTTCGGGATGCGCCCAGAACGCAACAGTGGGTCCAAGACTCACTTACGCACACTGGTTAGGAACGGTGTCCGGATCTTACGAACGACCCCCTCAATGATCAATACTTCGCGCCATGGTTGCTTCATGGTGGTCCCAGGCCCAGCTGGGGATCTTTGTGCACTGGACACCCGCGTCCGTACCGGGCTGGGCCCCGCCGTACGTTCCCGCCGACGAGCTGCCCCTCGCCGGCCGCCGGACGCCGCTCGGCTGGACCTCGTACGCCGAGTGGTACGAGAACGCGCTCCGCTTCCCCGGCAGCCCCGTCTCCGCCCACCACCGGGCGACCTACGGCACCCGGCCGTACACCGACTTCGGCAACGACTTCAACGACGGCCTGGACGGCTGGGACCCGGCGGCCTGGGCCCGCAGTTTCCGTGCTGCCGGCGCCCGCTACGCCGTCCTCGTCACCAAGCACCACGACGGGTTCTGCCTCTGGCCCTCCGAGGTCCGCAACCCGCACCGCACCGGCTGGCACACCACCCGCGACGTGGTCGGCGAGTTCGCCGAAGCGGTCCGGGCCGAAGGGCTGCGGTTCGGCGTCTACTACTCCGGCGGGCTCGACTGGACCTTCGACGACCGGCCCGTCGGAACCGGCGCGGACACCGTCTCCGCCGTGCCGCGCGGCGACTACCCGGCGTACGCCGACGCGCAGATGCGCGAACTGATACGCCGCTACCGGCCCGACATCCTGTGGAACGACATCGCCTGGCCCGGCTCGCGCACCGACGTCCAGCGGCTCATCGAGTACTTCCGCTTCACCGTCCCGCACGGCGTCGTCAACGACCGGCTGTTCCCCTACGCGCCGATGTGGCGCGCCCTCGCCCTGCCGGGCGCCAAGGCCCTGTACGACCGGTGGGAGCGCCGCACGATCGCGCAGGGCGAGGGGTTCGTGCCGCGCAAGCCCCCGTACTACGACTTCCGCACCCCCGAGTTCGCCCGCTACACCGGCCCGGACCCGTACGAGATCACCCGGGGCATCGACCACAGCTTCGGCTACAACCGGAACTCCTCACCCGACGCCTTCCTCAGCCGCCCCGCGCTGACCTCACTGGTCACGGAGACCGCGGCCGCGGGCGGCAACCTGCTGCTCAATGTGGGGCCGCGCGGCGAGGATGCGACCATCCCCGCCGAGCAGCAGCTCCGCCTGGACTGGCTGGCGGAGCTCACCCCGAACCTCACACCAGATGGATGCGTTCCTGGGTGACCGGATGGCCGGCCCGGGCGAACGCGGCCGCCATCGGCGCATTGCCCTGATCGGTGGCGCCCGCGATGAACTCGGCGCCCTCGGCGGCCAGGAAGTGCGTGCACTCGACGAGCAGGTCGTACCCGTAGCCGTGGCCCCGCTGCTCGGGTACGACCCCGATGAAGCCGATGCACGGACCGCCCGGATTACGGGCGGGCACATGGAGTCCGGCCACCTCGCCCTCGGGCGTGTACGCGAGCTGCCACCAGGAGCGCGGCGAGGGGCACCAGTGGAAGAAGTCGAGCTCCTCCTGCGCCGCCTGCTCCAGTCCGCCGGGTCCCTCGATGGCCCGGCGGGCGTGTGCGTCCAGCGTGACGGAGTGGACCCGGCGCAGCACGTCGAGGATCACCGCGTCGTCCGGCTCCGGCCGGAAGGTGAGCCGGCCGGGCCGCTCGGGCAGCCCGCACTCCGGCGTCCACTGGTACCGGTACCGCTCGACCAGCGGCTTCATCCCGGCCGCGCGGGCGGCGGCGATCCTGGCCTCGGCGGCGGCCGCGACGTCGGGCCGGTCCCGCCAGCCGGCGGGCAGGATCAGCTCGTACTCGGCGTACAGCGGTGACTGCCGCAGAAGTTCGGTGCCCGCCTCGTCCTCGCCGTCGGCGAAGTCGAACCAGTTGAGCGTCACGGGTGCGGTGTCCGCGGGCCCCGACCACCAGGCGGCCCTGGCCACCACGACACCGTCGCGCTCGGCGATCCAGGTCCACTCGGGGCGGTACTCACCACCCTCGCGCACGGTGGCATAGCTGTGCCCGAAGGCGGCGCGGCCGACGAGACCGCGGTCGGGCAGGGTGCGGAAAAGCTGTGCGTCGCTCTCGGTGAGCGCGCGGATGACCAGATCGGTCATGGAAGAGTCCTCCGGAAGAAGTGATGCGCTCCCGGTCAGACCGAAACCGAAACCGCCCGGCGAACGGGACGGGAGCGCGGGAATGAAGTGGTACACGTACGCACTGTTCTCGCCTCCTTCCTCGGTCTTCGGGCGGGTGGCCACCGTAACCGGCCCTGCGGTGGCCCGTCCACCGGATTACGACCTGGTGCACGACAGAGAGTGGATCAGGTCGTCAGTCCCAGACCATGTTGAACGCGCGCTCGAAATTGACGTACCCCAGGCGCGCGAACGACTTCGCCATCGGCACATTGCCGAGGTCCGTCGCCGCCCGGATCCGCTCCACCCCGTCCTGCGCGGCGAGCACCCGGGTGCCCTCGGTGAGCAGGTCGTCGATGTAGCCGTGACCGCGCTGCGCGGGCAGCACGCCGATGTACGCGATGATCGGGTTGTAGCTGTTGCGGGCCGGGATCACGAACCCGACCGGCTCGCCGCCCGGGAGTTCGGCGATGCGCCACCACTCGCGTGGGGTGCTGTACGCGCCGAGTTCCTCGTCGTAATGCTTCTCCGCCGCCTCGCGGGCGGACAGCCCTGACGCCAGGTCCTCCTGGCCGTGCGCGTCGAGCGTGCCCTCCATCACCGGAGCCATCAGCGCGAGGAGATCCTCGCGCCCGGTCACCGGGCGGAACCTCAGCCGGCCGCTGTCGGCGGGCACCGGCGTACCGGCCCGCCACTCCAGGCGCAGCCGCTCGACGAGCATGCGCGCACCGGTGCGCTCCATCACCCGGATCCGTGCCTCGACGAGATCGCGCGCCACCGGGTCCTCGCGCCAGTCCGGCGGTACGAAACGGCCGTACTCGGGACGCGGGACACCGGCGGGAAGCACGGCCGCCGCTGCCGCCCGCAGCAGCCGCAGACCCGTCTCGGTGCGCTCGGGCTCGGGCAGTGTGTCGTCGAGGTCGAAGAAGTCGAGCGCGAGGGGTATGTCGCCGCCCTGGCTCCACCAGGCGACGCGGGCGACCACGCGGTCTCCCCGCAGCGCCACCCACATCCACTCGGGGCGGCGGCGGCCCGTTGCGAGGTCGTCGGCCAGTTCGTGGTCGAGGACGTACGACAGACGGCAGAAGAGGCCCAGTTCGTCCGGCCCGGTGAGCGGACGGACAGTCAGGGCCGGGGGTACAGCGGTCACAGAGTCTCCTTGGGGCGCGTCCCGCCGTGCGGTGGGCACCGCACGGCACGCGGCGGCAGACAGTAGCAACGTTCCCCGGACACCACCGCGAATATTCGGCCGGTCCGTTCCGCGCTGGTCAGGCGGGCGGCAAGCGGCGTTGTTCTGGACACTCCGGGGCGGTCGCCCCGACAATTGACCGTGTGACGTCGTCCTTCGAGTTCCACACGTATCCCGCGCGGGTGTCCGATGCTCAGCGCGACCGTGTTCTCGGTGTGCTCAGAGAAGGCGCCGCGCAGGGCAGGCTCTCCCACGACACGTTCGTACGGCGCATGGAACTGGCCCTGGCCGCCCGCCGCCCGGAGGAGCTGGCGGCACTCACCGCCGACCTGCGGAGCGAAGGGCGCTGGACGCAGGGGCTGTTCCGGGTGGTCGGCGAGGTGTCCGGGTTCCCGGCCCGGCTACGCAGGGCCTGGCAGGCCGAGCGGCTGCCGAAACTGCTGCTGCCCGCCCCGAGCCCGTACCCCGTGTTCATCGGACGCGATCCGGCGAACGGGCTGCGGCTCACCCATGAGACCGTCTCGCGCAAGCATGCCGAACTCACCGTGCAGGGCGGCCGCTGGATCCTGCGCGACCTCGGCTCGACCAACGGCACGTGTGTGAACGGGCAGCGGGTGACCGGTGCGGTGTCGGTGCGCGACGGGGACCAGGTGAGCTTCGGCCGGATCACCTTCCGGCTGTCCGCGCCCGCACTCAAGCCGCCCGGGGCGCCGGGGCTTCCCGGGCGTCCGGCCTGAGAGCCTGTCAGGGGCCGCGGCGGCGTTCGCGGAGCTGCTGCGTGCGACGGGCACCCTCACCCGAACGGCCGTGTCTCCGCTGCGCTGAGCTCTGCGCGGTGGTCCCCTTGGTTCATCCGCGCCACACAGCGGCGCACCGAACCCGGGGGGCAAGGATGCAGGCCGACGCGCCCGACGGCATACCCCCGCCCATCTCCGCGCCGGACCGCGGCCGCCGCGTCGCCCGGACCGCGCGTCCCGGCCGGACCGACAGGACCGCCCGGCCCGGCACCGGCCCCAGCCTGCTCGCGCCCGGCGCCGCGCACGATCCGTACCCGCTCTACCGCGTGCTGCGCGAGGAGTACCCGCTCAGCTACGACGCACCCCTCGGCGCCTGGCTCCTCAGCAGGCACGCCGACGTGTCGACCGCCCTCACGGACCCACGGTTCACCGGCTTCCCGCACGACGGCGCGCCCCGCGGTGGCCCCGCGCCGCGCGGGCTCTGCCACGGCAGCAGGCTCTGCGTGCCCCGGCCGCAGGACATCGCGCGGCCGGCGGCGGCCGCGCCCCGCCACCTCTCCGAGCGCGTCGAACGGACCGCCTACGTCCTCGCCCGCCGCATCGCGGGGCGGCAACAGGCCGATCTGGTCGAGGAGTTCTGCCGCTGGCTGCCCGTGGGCGCCGCCGCACCCGGCGCCTCACCGGACCCGGCGCAGCCGCCCGGTCACCCCATCACCCCCTGCACCAGCCGGACCGGCCTCCGTGAGACGGCGCTCGCCTCCTTCCTCGCCAATCTGCTGGACGACCCCGACCTCCTGGCAGCCCTGCGCATCGAACCCGCCCTCGCCCGCCGCGCCTGGAGCGAGTCGCTGCGCCGCGACCCGCCCGTGCAGGTCGTGCTGCGCCGCACCGTCGCCGAGGTGCGGGTCAGCGGCGGCACGCTCCCCGCCGGGGCGCCCGTCGCCTGTCTGATCGGCGCGGCGGGCCGCGACCCCGAGCGGTACGCCGCCCCCGATCTCTTCGACCCCTTCCGGACCGACCAGGACCGGTCCACCGGGGGACCGGAGTCCTGTCCGGCCGTCCTGCTCGGGCGGCTGGAGGCCGAAGAGGGGGTGCGTGCCCTGCTCGACGCCATGCCCCGGCTCCGCTGGGCGGACGGATTCCGTCCGTCCAGTACCGGACTGCTCACCCGCGGCCCGCGGACCCTCCTCGTACGACCCGGCTGAGAGCCTGTCGGGCCTCGGCCCCGGGACTGCTCCGCCCCCGGGTTCAACGACAGGCGCGGAGCAGTGCCACCGGTCGTTCGGCGAACAACTCGGCCACCGCGACGGGACCGCCCGGGAACTCCCGTCCCGGCGTGAGCAGATCCGTCCACGGACCGTCGCCCGGCAGCGCCAGCGTCGTCCCGCGCCAGCCGCCCGCTCCGGCCAGCCGCAGCGACAGCCGGGTCACCGCCGTGACGACCTCGCCGGAGCGGCAGAAGGCCAGACAGTGCGCGGCCGCCGGGCCCTGCGCGGTCAGCGGGGTGTACGTCCCCGCCTCGCCGAAGAGCTCCGGCCGATTCCGCCGCATCCGCAGTGCCGCCACCGTGAGCGCTGCCTTCTCGCTGACGGGATCCTTCTCGGGCGGGCGGCGGAACGGCTGCCGGTTGTCCGGGTCGACCAGTGCCACGTACTCCTGCTCCGTCCCCTGGTACAGGTCCGGTACCCCTGGCATGGTCAGCTGCACCAGGGCCGCGCCGAGCGCGTTGGCCCGGGTGAAGGGTTCCAGTGAGGCCGCAAACCGCTGCAACGCCTCCCGTGCCGGCCCGGTGCCGGCGGCGGGACCGGCCGCGACGAAGTCCGACACCGCCCGCTCGTACACCGGATCGGGCTCCGTCCAGCTGGTGAACAGACCCGCTTCCCGTACGGCTTTCAACAGCGCAGGCTCCAGACGGCCCGCCAGCTCATCGGCGGGCAGCCCCGCGCAGCCGAACGCCGTCTGCCAGGCCTGCCAGGCCAGCTGCGGATCGGGCGCGACCGCCGTCGGGGCTGTCCGCGCCAGCTCCGTCAGCAGCTCCGACCACTGCTGCGGACACTCCGACAGGACCGCGATCCGGGCCCGCACGTCCGCGCTGCGCTTGGTGTCGTGCGTGGTCAGCGCGGTGCCGGTGGCGGGCCAGTCGCGCGCCAGCCGGGTGCAGAAGGCGTGGAACTCCTCCGGAGCCACCGCCGGGCACCCGGGATCACCGCCGACCTCGGTCGCCGAGATCAGCGGCACGTACCGGTAGAAGGCCGTGTCCTCGACCGACTTGGCCCGCAGCGCCGACGCGGTCTGCGCGAACCGGGCGCAGAATGCCGCCCGGTCCGGCCCGTCACCGAGCCGCCCAAGCGCCAGGTCCCGCACCACATCGACGGCCGTTGCCTCCTCGGGCACGGAGAACAACGCCCTGGCGTCCCGTACGGCCGTGTCCGGCAGTGCCGCCTCCGCCGCCTCGCTGCAGGGCCCACCCGCCGTGACGTACGGGCGGTAGACCGGGACGCGGACGAGCAGTTCGTCGATGGCGGTGCGCAGCGCCCACGGGGCGTGGTCGCGCAGTGCGTGGTCCTCGGCGCAGATGCGTACGGCGAGACGGGTCAGCAGCGCGGTCTCCGCGGCCAGTTCATGCGTCACCACCCGGTACGCGGCCCGGCGGACCGTCGTCGACCAGTAGCCGCCGCGGTCCCCGGCCGGGCCGGCGAACTCCCGGTACCGGCCGAGCAACTCGGTGGCGCCCGTCGGATCGGTGAACAGCCCGTCGATCCGGTGCAGCGCGTCGTACCCCGTCGTCCCCGCGACGGCCCAGCCCGCGGGGAGCGGCTCGGTACCGGTGAGGATCTTCTCCACGACCGTCCACCGCCCGCCGGTCGCCTCATCGAGCCGCTCCAGATAGCCGGCGGGGTCGGCGAGCCCGTCGGGATGGTCGATGCGCAGTCCGTCGACGACACCGTCCCGGACCAGTTCGAGGATCTTGCCGTGGGTGGCCGCGAACACCTCGGGGTCCTCCACCCGGACTCCGATGAGGTCCGAGATGGTGAAGAACCGCCGGTAGTTCTGCTCGGTACGGGCCAGGCGCCACCAGCCGAGCCGGTAGTGCTGGGCGTCCAGCAGCTTCGGCAGCGGAAGACCGGCGGTGCCGGCCCGGAGCGGGAACTCCTGCTCGCCGTGGCGCAGCACCTCCCCGTCCACCCGGAACCGTTCCATCTCGTCGCCGATCCGCCGGGCGAGCACCGGCAGCAGCACCCGCCCGTCGCCCGCCGCCCAGTCGATGTCGAACCAGCGGGCGTACGGCGATTCCGGGCCCTCGCGGAGGACCTCCCACAGAGCCCGGTTGTGGCGCGGGACGGCAGCCATGTGGTTCGGCACGATGTCCAGCACCAGCCCGAGTCCGTGCTCCCGCGCCGTGGCGGCCAGATGCCGCAGCCCCTCCTCACCGCCGAGCTCCGCCCGGACACGGCTGTGGTCGACCACGTCGTAGCCGTGTTTGGAGCCGGGCACGGCTTCGAGGACCGGCGACAGGTGCAGATGGGAGACGCCGAGCGCGGCGAGATACGGCACCGCGTGTCCGGCGGCCGAGAACGGGAAGTCCGGTTGGAGCTGCAGCCGGTACGTGGCGGTGGGCGTCATGCGAACGTACGTACCCCGCCTGGAGCCGACTGTGACACGGCATCCGGCCGATCCATCCGGACGAGGGGTCGCCTCCCTGGGCGTGCTGCCCCGACGACTACGCCGGCCGCTGCAGCACCGCCATGCTCCGCCCCACCAGCTTCACACGGTCGCCGGCGGACACCTTCGGACCCGCTCCCGGTTGCACCCCCTCCGGGCGGGCCGTGTCGACCACCACCGACCACTGCCGGCCATGGTTCACCGGAACGGCGAATTCCAGCGTGTCGGCGCTCGCATTGAACATCAGCAGGAACGAGTCGTCGGAGATCCGCTCGCCCCGCGGGCCCGGCTCCGAGATGGCGTGCCCGTTCAGGAAGACCGTCAGTGCCTTGGCGTGCGCCGCCTGCCAGTCCCGCTGTGTCATCTCGCTGCCCTCGGGCGTGAACCAGGCGATGTCCGTCAGCTCGTCGTGCGTGCCCTCCACCGGCCGTCCGTGGAAGAACCGGCGGCGCCGGAAGACCGGGTGGTCGCGGCGGAGCCAGACCATCGCCCGGGTGAATTCCAGCAGGCTGCTGCGGGACTCCCGGTCGTCCCCCTCGTCGTCCTCCGTACCGGCTTTGCGAGGCTCCGGCCAGTGCACCCACGACAGCTCGCTGTCCTGGCAGTACGCGTTGTTGTTGCCCCGCTGCGTCCGCGCGAACTCGTCGCCGTGACTCAGCATCGGCACCCCCTGGGACAGCATCAGCGTGGCGACGAAGTTCCGCATCTGCCGCTCGCGCAGCTCCAGCACCTCCGGCTGGTCCGTCTCGCCCTCCGCGCCGCAGTTCCACGACCGGTTGTGGCTCTCGCCGTCCTGGTTGTCCTCGCCGTTCGCGTCGTTGTGCTTGTCGTTGTACGAGACCAGGTCGTGCAGCGTGAAGCCGTCGTGGCAGGTGGCGAAGTTGATCGAGGCGAGCGGACGCCGGCCGTCGTCCTGGTACAGGTCCGAGGATCCTGTCAGGCGCCCCGCGAACTCGGCGAGGGTCCGCGGTTCGCCCCGCCACAGGTCCCGGACCGTGTCCCGGTACTTGCCGTTCCACTCGGTCCACAGGGGCGGGAAGTTGCCCACCTGA
Source organism: Streptomyces sp. NBC_01669 (assembly GCF_026339735.1). Lineage (GTDB taxonomy): Bacteria > Actinomycetota > Actinomycetes > Streptomycetales > Streptomycetaceae > Streptomyces > Streptomyces yanii. Next base: position 2,221,839 of record NZ_JAPEQG010000001.1, on the reverse strand, counting down.
TAGCCGCCCTCGCCCACGTCCCACGGCTCGGCGATCAGTTTCACCTGGCTGACCACCGGGTCCTGCTGCACCAGGTCGAAGAAGGACGACAGCCGGTCCACCTCGTGGAACTGCCGGGCCAGGGTGGCCGCGAGATCGAAGCGGAAGCCGTCCACATGCATCTCGGTCACCCAGTACCGCAGTGAGTCCATGATCAGCTGCAGCACGTGCGGGGACCTCATCAGCAGCGAGTTCCCGGTCCCCGTGGTGTCCATGTAGTACTGCTGATCATCCGCGAGGCGGTAGTACGAGGCGTTGTCGAGCCCGCGGAACGAGAGTGTCGGTCCCAGGTGGTTGCCTTCCGCGGTGTGGTTGTAGACCACGTCGAGGATGACCTCGACGCCCGCCTGGTGCAGGGCCCGTACGGCCTGCTTGAACTCGCTCACCTGCTCCCCGCGGTCGCCGCGGGAGGCGTACGCGTTGTGCGGGGCGAAGAAACCGATGGTGTTGTAGCCCCAGTAGTTGGCGAGCCCCGCGTCCACCAGCCGGTGGTCCTGGACGAACTGGTGCACCGGCATCAGCTCGATCGCCGTGACCCCGAGCTCCGTCAGATGCGCGATGACCTCCGGATGCGCCAGCGCCGCGTACGTACCACGCAGTTCCTTCGGCAGCCCCGGATGGAGCATCGTCAGCCCCTTCACATGGGCCTCGTAGATCACCGTGCGGTGGTAGTCCGTACGGGGGCGCCGGTCGTCGCCCCAGTCGAAGTACGGGTTGACCACCACCGAGCTCATGGTGTGCGGCGCCGAGTCCAGATCATTGCGCGCGTCGGGCCGGCCGAACGGATAGCCGTACACCGCCTCGCCCCACCGGATCTGCCCGGAGACCGCCCGCGCGTACGGGTCGAGGAGCAATTTCGCCGAGTTGCAGCGGGCTCCGCGCTGCGGCTCGTACGGCCCGTGCACCCGGAATCCGTACCGCTGACCGGGCATCACCCCGGGCAGATAGGCATGGCGGACGAAGGCATCGGTCTCCCTCAGCTCCACCGCCGTCTCGGAACCGTCGTCGTGCAGCAGGCACAACTCGATTCGGTTGGCGGCCTCGGAGAAGACCGCGAAGTTGGTGCCGACGCCGTCGTACGTGGCGCCGAGGGGATACGCCTGTCCCGGCCAGACCTGCATAGATATGACTCTTCCACTTCTGATCCGGGTGCTGGGGGCACTTGGGACCGACCCGGCCAGATCTTCCCCGAAAGAGTGCCCCGCACCTAGGACGTCGCACGGTCCGGTCGGCCACGTCCGCCTGACCGGTCAACATCGGGCCTCTCCGTGTCGCCCGGAACCGGAATCCGCGAACCTGTCCGGGTCACACGTCCGGAATGCGGCCCCTGACGGGGTCCTCAATCGCTATGAATCAGCTCACTACGGCAGATCTTGCCGCAGGGAACGTGCTTGACACCTGGGGGAGTTGAGAAAGGAGCCTGTCCATCCTGCTGCACCGGCTCCCGCTCCCGGAGTACCCTTCCTTGATCGTTGGTGGGGGAGCGGAAGGCGGTGCGCGGGTGAGCTCGGGAGGGTTCGAGCTGCCCCCAGGTGACCCAGGTCACGAGGGGGAATCCGTCGACGCCCCGCCCGGGGCGGTATCGCTTGCGCAGCCCATGGAGATCGGCGCCGAACTGGGCTGGGGCGCGGACGCCTGGAGCGAGGTCCGGACCCGGGCCCAGCGGGCCGGACGCGCCTATATTTGGCTGAATCTGGTGGAACAGCGGCTGCGGTCCGTGGTCGCCGCGGTACTGCGGCCGATCTACGAGCCGGTGCACGGCGAGGACTGGGTGGTGGCCGCCGCGGGGCCCGCCGGACAGGAATGGGTGCAGCGCGCCGTCGCCGTGCGCGAGGTCTCCCGCCGCAAGGGCTATCTGCTCGACCCGGCCGACGACAACGTGCTCAGTTTCCTCACGCTCCCTCAGCTGCGGGAGCTGATGGTCCAGCACTGGCCCTGTTTCGAGCCGTACTTCGACGACCGGCGCGATGTCGAGCTGGCACTCGACGAACTGGAGGTCGCCCGCAATGTCGTCTCCCGCAACCGTGCGCTGAACGAGGCGGTCCTCGCCCAGGCCGAGCGCGCCTCGGCGCGTCTCCTGGAGATCCTGGGCAGCGGCGCCGCGGTGCCGTCCGCGGACCGGCTGCCGGTCGACGCCGTCGAGGAACTGGTCGGCGACCGGTACGCGGATGTGGTCTCCGTCCACTCCGACCGGGTCCGGCTGCAGCGCCAGCTGCCCGCCGAGGACCTTTTCGGCGGTTCGCGCCGCCTCGACGCGATCGGCATAGGCCTCAATCTGCTGGTGCAGAACTTCTCCGGCCGCCGGCTGGTCCGGCTCGCCGAATCGGGCTGCCGGATCCGGCTGCTGTTCATCAACCCGGCGAGCAGCGCGGTCAAGCGGCGTGAGCGGGAACTCGGGCTCAAGAAGGGCGAGCTGAGCCGGTCGGTGGAGATGAACATCCTCCACATGCGCCGGGTCCGTTCCAAACTCCGTGATCCGGGCGCGTTCGAGATCCACGTCTTCGACGAGACACCGCGCTTCACGGCCTATCTGGTGGACGGCGACGGGGCGGACGCGGTGGGCGTCGTTCAGCCCTATCTGCGGCGCGCACGCGGCATGGAGGCGCCTGTGCTGGTGCTGCGAGGCGGGGGCCGGGCGGTGGTCCGGGCGGGTCAGGACAACGAGCACGGGCTCTTCGAGACGTACCGCGAGGAGTTCGAGTCCGTGTGGACGGACTCCCGGCCCGTCTCCTGAGCCCCTCGCTCCACCTGCCGTACGCGTCACCTGTCGTACGCGTTGTCAGTGGTGCATGGCAGGGTGGTCATCACCTGGGGGAGAGCACCACGAAGGAGGTACGGGATGAGCTGGCACCGGGAGGCGCTGGTCGGCTTCGACCTGGAGACGACGGGCACGGAGCCGCTGGAGGCCCGGATCGTGACGGCCGCGGTCGTCGGCGTCGGAGGCAGGGACGGGGAGCCGGTGCGGCAGCGCACCTGGCTGGCGGATCCGGGGATCCGGATTCCCGCACAGGCCTCGGCGATCCATGGCATCAGCAGCGAGCGGGCAGCGGCGGAGGGCCGGCCGGCGCGCGAGGTGGCGGACGAGATCGCCGAGACGCTCACGGGCTACTGGCGCCAGGGGGTGCCGGTCGTCGCATACAACGCCGCCTTCGATCTGACGCTGCTGACGGCGGAGTTGCGCCGGCACGGGCTGCCGTCCCTGAGCGACCGGCTCGGCGGTGCCGGGATCGGTCCGGTCGTCGACCCGTACACGATCGACCGGGCGGTCGACCGCTACCGCAAGGGCAAGCGGACGCTGGAGGCGGTCTGCGTCGAATACGGGGTGGTGCACGGCGGTGCGCATGACGCGGGCGCGGACGCGCTGGCGGCGGTACGGGTGGCGTACGCGATAGCCGCACGCCACGGCTCGGTCGCCGCGCTGACGGCGGGCGAACTCCACGAGCGTCAGATCACGTGGTACGCGGACTGGGCAGCCGACTTCCAGTCCTTCCTGCGCCGCAAGGGCACCGCGGACGCGGTGATCGACCCCCACTGGCCCGTACGCGAACCGGCCCAGGTCACCACCTGAACGCATGCCCCGGTGCCCGGGGCAGGGCGAGCGCGCCCGCACCGATCAAGCCCCCGTTCAGGAACACATCACTGTCGGCCTTGAGGACCCCAACGAGATTCTGCTGACCGACCATTTCGGCCATTACCGACAGCAGACTCCTCACCGCCAGGCGCGAGCGGGCGTGCTGGGCGGTGCGACGGGGCAATGCCTGCCGGGAGGGGCACTAGAACGGATACCACCGCACCTCGGGGGCTTCGTCGCGCAAGGACGCGACCCTGCGTCGGAACTCCGCCAGCGCCGCCGGATTCCCCGGCGCATGCTGTGCGACCCACGCGCAACTCGCCGTTTCGCGGGCCCCCCGCAGCACCGCACACCCGTCCCACTCGCGGACGTCCCACCCGTAGGCGTCCGTGAATCCGTCGTACGCCTCCGCCGTCAGCCCGTACCGGTCCCGGGACAGCGCCAGCACCACCAGATCGTGCTCGCGCAGATCCGTGGAGAACGTCTCCAGGTCCACCAGCACCGGTCCGTCCGGGCCGACATGGACATTGCGTGGCAGCGCGTCTCCGTGGATCGGCCCCGGCACCAGATGCGGTACCAGTGCCGCAGCCGCCGTCGCGAATCCGTCCCGCCGTTCCCGCAGATACTGTGCGTCGGCCGGATCGATCGCGTCGCCCGCGAGCCGCAGCCACCGCTCCACCCCGCCGAGCAGCTCACGCCGCGGCAGCGTGAAGCCCTCCGGGGCGGGCAGTGCGTGGACCAGGGTGAGCAGCTGCGCCAGATCCCGCGGCTGGGCAGCACGTACCGCGTCGGGGAGCCGGTGCCAGACCGTCACCGGGTGCCCCTCGACCAGCCGCGCCTTCGGCTCGGCCGCCCGCACCGCGGGGACCGACGATCCGGCCAGCCACTCCGCGACGGCCACCTCGCGCTCGGCCCGGGCCAGCAGTTCCGGGTTCTGCACGGCGTTCCGGCCGACCTTGACCACCAGGCCTCCGACGGCGAACACCGCGTTCTCACCCAGCGCGAGCAGCTCCGCGCCGTCGGACAGTCCGGCAGCGGTCAGCACCTCGCGCGCACGCATTTCGTTCATGGATCCAATTTTCGCATCTGTGCAGGCGACCTTGACGAACCGACGACCCGTCAGCACCATGGCGGGGGCCACCTGAGCGGCCAGATCCGGGTGAAACCGATCCAATGACGCAAGGGGGTCGAATTCATGACGTTAGCGAATGCAACGGTACAGTCCGGGCGGCTTGGCCCGCCCGGGAGTCCGGAGTCCAGGCACGGTGGAACAGCCCCGCGGATCAACCGGCACTCCGGTACATGGTTCCTTGTGCTGCCTGCCCTGATCCCGATCCTGATCCTCAGCGTCGGCCCGCTGCTCTATGGCATCGCGCTGGCGTTCACCGATGCCCAGTCCGGCCGCACTCGTTCCACCCAGTGGGTCGGCGGGCTCAACTTCCAGGACCTGCTCCACGACGCCCTCTTCTGGGACTCGTTCCGGATCGGCCTCGTCTGGGCGGTCGGCGTCACCGTCCCGCAGTTCGTCCTGGCCCTCGGCCTCGCCCTCCTGCTCAACCAGAACCTGCGGATGCGCTGGCTGGCGCGGGCCCTCGCGATCATCCCGTGGGCCATGCCCGAAGTGGTCGTCGGCATCATGTGGCGGCTGGTCTACAACCCGGACGCGGGCGTCCTCAACGAGACCATCCGCGATCTCGGGCTCGGTGACGGCCGGGACTGGCTGACCGGACTCGCCACCGCGCTGCCCGCCGTGATCGTCGTCGGCGTCTGGGCGGGCATGCCGCAGACCACCGTCGCGCTTCTGGCCGGGCTCCAGAACACCCCGCACGAACTCCACGAGGCGGCCGCCCTGGACGGCGCGGGTGCCTGGCGCCGGTTCCGTACCGTCACCTGGCCGGCCCTCAGACCGGTCGCGCTCTCCATCACCGCGCTCAGTTTCATCTGGAACTTCAATTCCTTCGCCCTGGTCTATGTCCTGACCAACGGCGGTCCCGGTGGCCGGACCCGGCTGCCGATGCTCTTCGCGTACGAGGAAGCCTTCCGCTACGGCCAGTTCGGCTACGCCGCGGCGATGGGCTGTGTGATGGTCGCGGTGATCTCCGTGGTCCTCGCCGTCCACCTCGCGGGCCGGCTCAGGGGAGGCGAGGACCAGTGAGTCTCCGGACCAGCAGATCCGCCCGCGCGGGACAGTACGTCGCGCTCCTGGGCTACCTCGTCTTCCTGGCGTTCCCGTTTCTCTGGCTGATCTCCACCGCCTTCAAGCCGGCGCGCGAACTGGGTTCCCTGCACCCCACCTGGATCCCGGAGCATCCGACCCTGGACAACTTCCGGCAGGCCTTCGACGAGCAGCCCCTGCTGCAGGCCGCCGCCAACTCGCTGGTCGCCGCGGTCTCCGCCGCTCTGATCGCCGTCGTCGTCGCCACACCCATGGCCTATGTAATGGCCCGGCGGCGCACCGGGCTCACGGCGGCCGCCACCGGCTGGGTCGTCGTCAGCCAGGCGTTCCCCTTCGTCCTGCTGATCATTCCGCTCTTCCTGATCCTGAAGAATCTGCATCTGATCAACACCCTCTGGGGGCTGATCACGGTGTACGTCGTCTGGGCGCTGCCGTTCGCGCTGTGGATGCTGGTCGGGTACGTCCGCGCCGTACCCCCCGAACTCGAGGAGGCCGCCTCGGTCGACGGCGCCGGAAGACTGCGGACACTCGTCTCGGTCACCGTTCCGCTGCTGGCCCCCGGCATCGTCGCCACCGCACTCTTCGCGTTCATCACCGCATGGAACGAGTTCTTCTTCGCGCTCGTCCTGCTCAAGACTCCGGAGAAGCAGACCTTGCCGGTCGTACTCACCCACTTCCTCGGCGCGGAGGGCGCGGCCGAGCTCGGGCCGCTCGCAGCCGCCGCGTTTCTCGCCACCCTGCCCTCCCTGGTTCTCTTCGCGATCATCCAGCGCCGGATCACCGGGGGCATGCTCGCCGGGGCGGTGAAGAGCTGATGCGGGCACTCGTGCGTACCGCAGCCGCCGCGGCCACCGCACTCGCTCTGCTCCTCACCGGCTGCAGCGGTGCCGGCGGCGGAACGGACAACAGCGGGAAGATCAAGCTCCGCTTCCAGTCGCTGGCCTGGCAGAAGGAGTCCGTCGACGCCAACAAGCAGCTGGTCGAGGAGTGGAACCGGGCCCATCCCGACATCCAGGTCGAGTACGTCCAGGGCAGCTGGGACAGCGTGCACGACCAGCTGCTCACCTCCTTCGAGGGCGACGAGGCACCGGATGTCATCCATGACGCCTCCGACGACCTCGCCGACTTCGCGTACGCCGGCTATCTCGCCGACCTGCGCACACTGCTCCCCAGCCGGCTGGCCGCCGACATCCCGCAGCAGAGCTGGCAGACTGCAACGTTCGGCGACGGTGTCTACGGGGTGCCGTTCCTCCAGGAACCCCGGGTCCTGATTGCCAACACCAAGATCCTCAAGGCCTCCGGGGTCCGGATCCCGAGCCCCGAGAAGCCCTGGAGCTGGGACGAATTCCGGCAGGTCACCAAGGAACTGACAGGCAAGGGGGAAGGGAAGGCGGCGTACGGAGTCGCCTGGCCGCTGCGGGAACCGGTCTCCGTCACCCTCAACCTCGGAGTCTCCAGCGGCGGCCGGCTCTTCCACCGCGGCGCCGACGGCAAGGTGACCATCCGTCTCGACGAGGGCGACGAGGTCATGCCCGGCACCATCCGCGACCAGGTCAACACCGACCACAGCGCTGCCCGCACCACGCTCGGCATGGGAGGCTCCGACACTCTCCCGGGGCTGTTCGGCGGCAGGTACGCGATGGTTCCGCTGGGCTTCTCGTACCGTCAGCAGGTCGTCGAGCAGGCCCCGAAGGGCTTCGAGTGGACCGTGCTGCCGGCACCCGCGGGCAGCGACGGGCTCGCCCAGGGTGTGAGCCCGCAGACCCTTTCGGTCGCCGAGGCCAGCCCGCACAAGAAGGCGGCCGTGGAGTTCATCGACTTCCTGCTGCGCCCGGAGAACATGGTGCGCCTGGCGCAGGGGGACTGGATGCTCCCGACCGGCACGGCGGCGCTCGCGGACCCGGCTCTGCACACGGCCGAGAACGGCTGGGCGACCGGCGCCGCACTCGCGAGGGGGCTGCGCCCGGCGCCCGCCCAGTCGGTGCGTGGCTACCCCGAGTGGAAGGACAAGGTCGCCACGCCCGCACTCCAGGAGTACTACAGCGGGGCGATCGGACGGGACGAACTGAAGAAACGCCTGGTCGACGACGGGAACCGGGTCCTGGCGCGCTATCAGCGCTGACAGGAAGAGGAATCCTGGCTGCACGAGACGTCTCGTCTCGTCTATGGTGTGGGTATGACGGATATCCGGCGTGCCCACATCGCCATGTTCTCCATCGCCGCCCACGGACACGTGAACCCGAGCCTCGAAGTCATCCGGGAACTCGTTGGCCGTGGGCACCGCGTCAGTTATGCCATCCCGCCGTCCTTCGCCGAGAAGGTCGCCGCCACCGGAGCCGAACCGGTGCTCTACACCTCGGTCCTGCCCACCGCACCGGAGGACTGGGGCACCGAGCCGATCGACCACCTGGAGCCGTTCCTCGACGACGCCGTCCAGGCGCTGCCTCAGCTCATCAAGGCCTTCGACGGGGACGAGCCGGACCTCGTCCTGCACGACATCACCTCCTACCCGGCCCGCGTCCTCGCCCACCGTTGGGGCGTGCCCGCGGTCTCCCTCTCGCCCAACCTGGTCGCCTGGGACGGATACGAGGAGGAGGTCGGCGAGCCGATGACCGCCGAGTTGATGCGCAGTGAACGCGGGCGGGCGTACCGCAAGCGGTTCGCGGACTGGCTTGCGGAGAACGGCATCGACCAGCATCCCGACCCGTTCGTCGGCCGACCGCGCCGCTCGGTCGTCCTGATCCCCGAGGTGCTCCAGCCGAACGCGGACAGGGTGGACCGCGAGGTCCACACCTTCGTCGGTGCCTGCCTGGGCGACCGCGCCGACCAGGGGGAGTGGCAGCGGCCCGCGGATGCCGAGAAGGTGCTGCTGGTGTCGCTCGGCTCGGCCTTCACCCAGCAGCCCAGCTTCTACCGCGACTGCATCGAGGCGTTCGGTGACCTGCCCGGCTGGCATGTCGTGCTTCAGATCGGTGCGTTCGTCGACGTCGCCGAACTCGGGGACGTACCCGCGAATGTGGAGGTGCGTTCCTGGGTGCCGCAGCTCTCCGTGCTCAAGCAGGCGGACGTCTTCATCACCCACGCCGGTGCGGGCGGCAGTCAGGAGGGGCTCGCCACCGGCACCCCGATGGTCGCCGTCCCGCAGGCGGTCGATCAGTTCGGCAACGCCGACATGCTGCAGGCGCTGGGCGTCGCCCGTCACCTGCCGAGGGATGAGGTGACGCCGGAGGCGCTGCGCGCCGCTGTGCTCGCTCTGGCCGGGGACCCGGCGGTGGCGGCGAAGGCGGCGGCGGTACGGGAACGGATGGCGGGGGAGGGCGGCACGCGGCGGGCAGCCGGCCTCATCGAAGCCGAACTGCCCGCCTGAGCAGGGATTATCGGGACTGTCCGGTGAGCGTACTGTCCTGGGTCTCCCCCGTGGCCCCAACGGCATGGGAGGGAATCGCACCAGGGGCCAGGCCGTCGCGAACCCCGTCCGCGACGGCCGACTCGTCGTGTGTCAGGTCCGGCAGCCACCTCAGCCACCGCGGCAGGTACCAGTTGCGTTCGTCGAGCAGCGCCATGACGGCCGGCAGCAACACCCCGCGAATGATCGTCGCGTCGATCAGCACCGCAGCGGCCAGGCCCACGCCCATCTGCTTCATGGACTGCATCGACAGCGTGCCGAAGATCGCGAACACCGCGACCATGATGACCGCCGCGCTGGTCACCACGCCTGCCGTTGTCACCACGCCGTGGGCGATCGCGTCCCTGGTCGAACGGCCCTGCAGCCGGGCTTCGCGGATCCGGGACACCACGAACACGTGGTAGTCCATCGAGAGCCCGAAGAGGATCACGAACAGGAAGAGCGGCAGCCAGGAGATGATGGCCCCCACCCCTTCCGCACCGACCAGAGAGGCGCCCCAGCCGTGCTGAAAGACGGCGGTCAGGATGCCGTACGCGGCGCCCACCGACAGCAGGTTGAGCACGATGGACGTCACCGCGATCGTCAGTGAACGGAAGCAGAGCAGCATCAAAAGGAAGGCGAAGACGACGACGAAGGCGAATACCGGCACCACCGCGCCGACGATCTGGTCGTTGAAGTCCTTCGACCCCGCGACCTGACCGGTGATCGGCGCCTCGACGCCGTCGACCTTGCCGAGCGTGTCCGGGCGCACCTGGTCACGGAGCAGATCCAGGCTCTTGACGGCTCTGCTCTGATCGGATCCACCGACCAGTGGTACGTCGATGACCGCGATGTTCTCCGCGTCGTGTGTCACCATGTCGACCGGGCCCTTGGAGGCGCCCGACGCGACGGCCTGCTCGCGGAAGTCGGCGAGCGCCTGACGTACCGGAGCGGCGTTGATGTCGTCGGCCTTCACCACGACCCGGGCCGGGTCGGCGCCGCCGGGGAATGCCGCGTTGAGCCGCTCGTACGTCCGCACGATCGGGAGCGAGTTGCCGAACTCCTGGTCCAGGGTGAGGTTCTGGGTGTGCATGCCGACGGCGGGCAGCGCAATCGCGGTGAGTGCGCCCGCCGCGATCACCAGCGCCGTCCAGGGGCGGCGCAGCACCGAGTCGAGTACCGCACGCCACACCCGGCTCTCGCCGCTCGCATGGCCCGGTTGCACGGCCGACGGCTGTGGGCGGTTGTTGTGAGCGGTCGACTTCGGCTGGGTGCCGGCGGACCGCTTGAGGCGGTTGAGGAACGGCACCCGCCCCTTCTCGACCCGCTCGCCGAGCAGCGAGAGCAGGGCGGGAAGGACCGTCACCGAGCCGACCATCGCGACCGCGACGACCATGAGCGAGGCGAGCCCCATCGCCTCGAACTCGGCGAGACCGGTGAAGAGCATGCCCGCCATCGCGACACAGACCGTCACACCGGAGACGATGATCGCGCGCCCGCTGGTTGCCGCAGCGATCATCAGGGCGGTCCGGGCGTCGCGCCCCTTGGCCCGTTCCTCGCGCTCGCGCCGCAGATAGAAGAGGCAGTAGTCGACACCGACGGCCAGACCGACCAGCAGCATCACCGAGTTCGCCGTCTCGCTCATCGGCTGGAGATGGCTGACGACGCCCATCAGCCCCATCGTCGCGATGATCGCCGTGATGGCCAGAGCCACCGGCAGCAGTGCGGCGACGAGGGCCCCGAACGCGATCAGCAGAATGCCCAGGGCGACCGGTACGGCGGAGAGTTCGGCCCGCTGGAAGTCGTCGCCGAAGGCGTCATCGAAGGTCTTGCCCATGCTGGCGCTGCCGATCTCCTCGATCACGAGACCGTCGTGCTCGCCCTGGACCTTGTCGACGGCCTTCAGCACCGGTTCGACGCGCGCGCTCGCCGTTTCGGGATCCCCGCGCATCTCGAACTGTACGAGCGCGCTGCGACCGTCGGCCGAGATGGTCTTCGTCACGTACGGGGAGGTCACGGCGGTCACTTCACCGGTGGACTGGACCGCCTGCATCACGGCGTCGACGGCCGAGCGGAACTCCGGTGAAGTGGCCTTCACCGAGGGGCTGTCGGCCTGGATGAGCACGGTCTCGCCCGCCGGATCCTTCAGCCCGGCGTCCTCGGTGATCTGCACGGCCCGGCCCACTTCGCCGGACAGCTGATCGCTCTCCTTCACGTCGACCCGGCCGGCCGCCGAGCCGAGTCCCATCGCGAGAACGACGAACAGCACCCATACGGTCACCGCCGCCCATCGGTGCCGTGCGCTCCAGCCGCCGGCCCGGGCGGCGATGCCGCGTACCCGTGGCGCCCCCGTGCGCGCCGAATCCACTGTTCCCATGACGGACCTGCCCCCTCGTGGCCGACGTCGGCTCCCTGCCGGCGTCGCTGCTCCGAAGTTATGGGCGGAATCGAGTCGTCTCCTCATGCTCCCCGGTGAACCTGCGGGGCCCGTTCTCCACCTTGCGGGCCAGGTGGATCCCTGAGAGGGGCGGTCCAAGGCCCCTACACGTAAAAGGCTGTCGGGCGTCTCCCCGTGCTTGGGCATCTCGCTCAGGGCTTCGCCGGGGAGCAGGGGCACGGTCTGTAGGGCCGGTTCGCGTGGGGGCATCTGAGGAGCCGGCCGTGACCTGGACCGCGGTGGCAGGGGACGCCCGCGCTCCGGTGGAGACCGATGGTGGAACGGCCCGGTGAGTGGCCCCGGTTCTCACGTCCCGCACCACCACCATGCGGGCGTGCCTGCTCGCCGTGGCGTTTCGCCACCGTGCTCTGCCGCTTCATTCCCGTCCGGGGATGGCGCAAGGACCCTGTTTGTAAAGGTCGTTGGCAGGTTGGGTGCCCGACTTGAACATGGCTGGCCGGTTCCTTATTACGAAAGGTTGTTGAGTAAGTCACAGCTGCGTGAAGGGGTTGATCTGCGCGCGTCAATGGGTGAGGGTCGAGCCAGCCCCCGGAGATCTTCCGGCCGAGGGCCAATCCCCCCACAAAGAATGACGAGGAGACCCCTCTTCATGGCCATACACAAGCGCGCACGCCGGACCAAGCTCACCGCGGCGATCACCGCCGTGGCTGCAGCCGCCGGAGTCACCCTGTTCGGCACGTCCTTCGCCGGAGCCACGCCCGCCCCGACGATGGGGACGGTCTACGGCGCCGACGCGGCAACCGCCGTCCAGGGCAGCTACATCGTGATGCTGGACCAGAAGGCCGACAAGGCGAAGCTCGCCACGGAGTACGGCGGCAAGCTGAAGCGCACCTACAGCTCCGCCATCAACGGCTTCTCCGCCAGCGGCCTTTCGCAGACGGAGGCCAAGCGGCTCGCGGCCGACCCGGCCGTGTCCAAGGTCGTCCAGAACAAGAAGTTCCACATCGACGCCACCCAGGACAACCCGCCGTCCTGGGGTCTCGACCGGATCGATCAGACCGAGACCGCGGGCGACAACGCGTACACCTACCCGGACAGTGCGGGTGAGGGTGTCACGGCGTACGTCATCGACACCGGTGTCCGTATCACGCACGAGGAGTTCGAGGGCCGAGCCACCTCGGGCTTCGACGCCGTGGACAACGACGACAGCGCCGACGACGGCAACGGCCACGGCACCCACGTGGCCGGCACCATCGCCGGTGCGACGTACGGCGTCGCGAAGAAGGCGAAGATCGTTGCCGTCCGCGTCCTCGACGACTCCGGCTCGGGCACCACCGAGCAGGTCGTCGCCGGCATCGACTGGGTCACCGCGCACCACGAGGGCCCGTCCGTCGCCAACATGAGCCTCGGCGGCAGCGCCGACCCGGCTCTCGACGCAGCGGTCCAGAAGGCCATCGCCTCCGGGGTCACCTTCGCGGTGGCCGCCGGAAACGAGTCCGCCGACGCGGGCGAGGGCTCCCCGGCCCGCGTCCCGGAGGCCATCACGGTCGCCTCGTCCACGGTGGACGACGAGCAGTCGTCGTTCTCCAACTACGGCTCGGTCGTGGACATCTACGCCCCGGGCTCGGACATCACCTCGTCCTGGAACGACAGCGACGACGGGACGAACACCATCTCCGGTACGTCCATGGCGACCCCGCACGTCGTCGGTGCCGCCGCCGTCTACCTCGCCGGACACCCGGACGCCACCCCGGCGGAGGTCGCCACGGCGCTCACCAGCGGCGCCACCCCCGACGCGATCTCCAACGCGACGGAGGGCACGCCGAACAAGCTGCTGAAGGTCGTTGAGTAGCAGGCACCACCGAATCGGCGGCCGCCGCGCTCTCCCCCACGGGGCGCGGCGGCCGCGCTGCTCGGGCAGACCGCCCTATCGTGTGCCCATGACCACAACCCCGTCGCCAAGCTCGTGGACGTGACACATGCCTGAGCCGTCACCGGGTGTCGCCGCGGCCATCGAGGGCGAGCTCAGCCTCCTCGACCCGCTGGTCCGCGCCTCCACCGAACTCCTCGCCCAGGTGCTGCACCCGGAGTACCGCGAGATCGACGCCACCGGCCGCTGCTGGAACCGTGACACGATCACCGCCCTGCTGATCGCCGACGACGCACCACGGCCCGGACCGCTCACCGCGTCCCGGATACACGGGGTCCAGCTGGCCGACGGACTCGTCCATCTGACCTTCGAGACCGAGTCCAAGGGGCTCCGGGCGCACCGCAGTTCACTGTGGCGGCTGACCGGCCGGAGGTGGCTGCTCTACTTCCACCAGGCGACCCCCTTCGTCGCCGGATCCTCCGACGACGAGTGAGGGCGTACGAAGGCGCGTGACCGTCCTCAGCCGCCGGTGACACGCTGCGCACGTGCCGTCCACCTGCCGTCCGTGCGGGCGATCCGCACCGGATGTCCGAAGCAGTCGCTGACCCGGCCCGTGGTGAGCACTTCGTCGGCCGGACCGGAGGCCACAGAGCGTCCCGCCCGCAGCAGCATCGCATGCGTGGTGGAGGCGGGCAGTTCCTCCAGATGGTGCGTGACCAGGACCGTTGCCAGCTCCGGATGTTCCTCGCGCAAGGCGTCCAGCAGCTGTTCGCGGGCGGCGAGATCCAACCCGGTGGCCGGCTCGTCGAGGAGCAGCAGCCGGGGCTGCGGCATCAGCGCGCGGGCGATGAGCGTACGGCCCCGCTCGCCCTGCGAGAGCGACGGCCAGCGTGAACCGGTCTTCGCCTCCACGCCCAGCATTTTCAGCAACCGGTCGGCCTGTGCCTCCTGTTCGTCGCTCGCGGACCAACGTGGCACCGGCTCGACCGAGTTCGTCAGACCGGTCAGCACCACCTCGCGCACCGACAGCGGTGAGCGCAGCGGATGGCGGGGGTTGACGTGCCCCAGCAGGGTCCGCAGTTCCCGCAGGTCGACCCGTCCGATCGTCCGTCCCAGGATCTCCACCGACCCGTCGGTGGGATGGGTGACCGCGCCGAGCAGCCCGAGCAGCGTGCTTTTCCCGGCGCCGTTGGCGCCGAGCAGGGCCCAGTGCTCACCGCTGTGCACGGTCAGCGAGACCGAGTCGAGCAGGACGTCGCCGTCCCGGACGAGCCGCACGCCATGGGCCCGGATCACCGGCACCGGCGCGGCGGGAGAGGCAGGGACGGAAGCGGAGGTGATGGTCACCGGCGGGTACTCCTTCATGCGGGGGCGAGCGCCTCCAGGCGGCTCATGTCCTCGGTGGACAGCCGGATCGCCGCAGCCCCGAGGTTCTCCGCCAGATGGACGGGCGAACCCGTGCCCGGGGTCGGGCACAGTACGGGCGAGCGGTGCAGCAGCCAGGCGAGGGCGATCTGCCCGCGGGTGGCACCATGCCGTTCGGCGATACCGGAGAGCGCCGCGGCGGACTCACCGGTCAGGGCGCCGTTCGCCAGCGGGAACCAGGGCAGAAAGGCGAGGCCATGGGTCTCGCAGAGTCTCAGCACCGCGTCCGACGAACGGTCGAGAAGATTGAAGCGGTTCTGCACCGAGGCGATCCCGGTCAGGGAGAGGGCCTCCTGCAGTTGGCCGGCGGTGAGGGTGTCCAGGCCGATGAAACGGATCTTACCCTCCTGCCTCAGCGCGTCCAGGGCCCCGAGCTGCTCGGCGAGGGGCACCTCCGGATCCAGCCGGTGCAGCTGATAGAGGTCGATCCGTTCGGTCCGGAGCCGCCGCAGACTGGCCTCGCACATCGCCCGCAGCTGTTCGGGGCGCCCCGCGATGTGCCAGGCGCTGTCGCTGGTCCGCACCACGCCGCCCTTGGTGGCGATCACCGGACCGTCGCGGTACGGGTGGAGTGCTTCGGCGACGAGTTCCTCGGCCAGCTCCGGGCCATAGTTGTCGGCGGTGTCGATCAGGGTCACGCCGCGCTCCACCGCCTGCCGCAGCAGCGCGACGGCATCCTGCCGGGTGCCGCGAGGCCCCCAGTAACCCGGGCCTGTCAGCTGGGCCGTGCCGAAACCGAGCCGCCGCACAGGCAGCTCGCCCCCGAGCAGGAACGAATCATCAAAAGCACGCGAAGCATCGGACACAACGGGAAGATTAGTACGCTGCCGCGCGATGCCCGTCCCGCGGTACCGAGCGGGAGGCCTTCGCCATGCCAAGGGCAGTCGCAAGCACGCAATCGTCACACCGGCACTCGTCGGTTCCGTGCATCTGTAGCGCCGTGTGTGTGGGCACAGGGCGTGAGCCGTTCCCGGTACCGGGCGCCCTGAACGAACTCCCGGGCCCCGCATAGGATCTGACCGCCACCAAGTGACGTACGGCCGCACCGGACGGGAGCAGGAATGCGCTACATCATCGTGGGAGCGGGTGCCGTCGGAGGAGCCATCGGGGGACGTCTGGCCGAGGCCGGCCACGACGTCGTCCTCGTGGCGCGCGGCGTGCAGTACGAGGCATTGCGCGAGGGCGGCCTCCGGCTCACCACGCCGGACGGCCCCCGCACCCACCGCCTCCCCGTCGTCGACCGGCCCGAAGCTGTCGACCTGACCCCCGACGACGTCCTCGTACTCGCCGTGAAGACGCAGGACAGCACCGCCGCGCTCGACGCCTGGAGCGCCCGGCCGGTGGCGGGCGGCTGTACCGCCGGTGAGCAACTGCCCCTGGTCTGCGCACAGAACGGCGTGGAGAGCGAACGCCTCGCGCTGCGACGCTTCCAGCACGTCTACGGGATGTGCGTCTGGCTGCCGGCCACCTTCGTCCGGCCCGGTGAGGTGTCCGCGGCCGGAACCCCGCTGACCGGCATCCTGCACCTCGGGCGCTACCCCGCCGGCACGGACGGGACGGCCGAGCGGATCGCCGCCGACCTGGAGAAGTCGATGCTGCTCGCCCCGGTCGTGCCGGACGTGATGCGCTGGAAGTACGGCAAGCTCCTGTCCAATCTCGCCAACGCGATCGAGGCGGTCACCGGACTGCTCACCGAGGACGACGCCGTCGCCCTGTTCAAGCGCGCGCTCGCCGAGGGGAGGGCGGTCCTGGCGGCCGCCGGCATCGACGCGGTCGGCCAGGAGGAACAGGCGAAGGCGCGGGGCGGCCGGATCCGCTTCGAACCGTTCGACGGCTCTCCGCGCGACGGCGGTTCGTCCTGGCAGAGCCTCAGCCGCGGTACGGGCACGATCGAGGCGGACTACCTCAATGGCGAGATCGCGCTGCTCGGGCGCTTGCACGGGGTGCCCACACCGGTCAACGACGTACTGCAGCGCACGGCGAACACGTTCGCGCGTGAGCGGCGGGAGCCCGGATCGATGTCCGTGGCCGAACTCACCGCACTGGTCGACGCCACGTCCTGAGCGAGCCGGACGGCCGGCGCGGGCCGCTGTCGCATTTCTTCAATACGGGCGACAGCGGCCGGCCGTACTGTCCGGTGCATGAAGACCGAGCACGCCCATATGACCGAATGCACCGCCGAGGCGGCCCGTATCGCCCGTGGCATCAGCGCCGGACAGCTGACCGCGCCCACCACTCCCTGTGGTGACTGGGATCTGCGGGAACTGATCAACCACTGGGTGCTCTACACCTCGCACGGCTTGGAGCACCGCGCCCGACGCACGCCCCTCCCTGATGAGCTCAAGACCCGTGACTTCACCGCCGACGCCGACTGGGCCGAGCAGTACGCGGCGCAGCTGGACCGGGCCGTCGCCGCCTGGTCGGACCCGGCCGTCTGGGAGGGCGAGATCGACCTGGGCCATGCGTCCTCCCCCGCGGCCGAGATCGCCGCGATGCTCATCGAGGAGACGGCTCTGCACAGTTGGGACGTGGCCCGCGCGACCGGTCAGGAACTCGAACTCTCCGACGGGGCGGCCGCGTACGTCCTCGGCGTCATCGACGGGTCCGCCGAGCTCTACCGGCAGTACGGCGGCTTCGCCGACGAGGTCGACGTGCCCGGATCGGCACCCGTCCTCGCGCGCGCACTGGCCCGCAGCGGACGCGATCCGCAGTGGACCGCGGCCTGAAAGTGGCCCACTGGAAGGAGTGATGATTGGCCCGTGGCTGTATGCCAATGGCTGGCTACGCTCGGGCCATGACCACTCATCGGAATCGCGGTACCGACCGGGCCGTCGTCGACTTCTACTTCGACCCCGCCTGCCCGTTCGCCTGGATCACCTCCCGCTGGATGCTGGAGGTGGAGCAGCAGCGCGACATCGAGCTCCGCTTCCACGTCATGAGCCTCCATCTGCACAACACCGGCAATGAACTGCCCGACTGGTACCGGGAACTGGTCGACAAGTCGATCGGTCCGGTACGGGTCGCGGTCGCCGCGGCGGCCGAGCACGGAGACGGCGTGCTCCGGGACCTCTACACCGCCTTCGGCACCCGCATCCACCAGCAGAAGAACGAGGACTTCGACGAGGTGATCGTCGAATCCCTCGCCGAGCTCGGCCTGCCCGCCGCGCTCGCCGCTGCCGCGCACGCGGAGACCTACGACGAAGCACTGCGGCGCAGCCATGACGCGGGCAAGGACCCGGAGGCGGACGGCTATGTCGGCACGCCGACGATCCATGTCGACGGCACGGTGTGGTTCGGCCCGGTGCTGCGCGCAGCACCGCGCGGCGAGGAGGCGGGCAGGCTCTTCGACAGCTTCCGGGTGCTGGCCGGATACCCGGACTTCTTCGAGCTCAAGCGCACCCGCACCGGCAGCCTCGACGTCGGCTGAGCGCCCGCACCCCTTCGGGGCCGTGGCGGGCGCTTCCCATGGTGCTTCGGACGGGGAGCCCGCCTCCCCGTGCCTGATCACGGTCGGCAGTCGGCAGACGAGAGGGGTCCCGCACCGCTGTCAGGCCGTGAGCGCCGCCACGCGCGGCACACACGCGTCGTCGTAGCGGCGCAGCAGCAGCCGCGCCAACTCCCGCGAAGGACCGAGCACGTCGGCCAGTACATCGGCCCCCGCCTCCCGGGCGCCCGTGGCGATACGGTCGGGGAGGCGGCCGGGCGCGATGACGTACGGGGCTACGGCGACACGATCGACGCCGGAGGCCCGCAGGGCCCGTACCGCGTCCTCGGTGCGGGGGAACCCTGCGGGAGATGCAGCGGAGGCGAACGCAGGCCGCACGGCGCACCAACCGGTGTGCCGCAGCTCCCGCGCGATTTCAGCGATCACTGCGATCGCCTCCGGGTCCGTGGAGCCCGCCGAGGCCAGGACGAGCCCGGTCGAGCTTCGGTCGCCGGGGGAGACCCCGGCTTCGTACAGCCGCCGTTCCAGGGCGGAGTTCAGCAGCGGCGAAGGACCGAGCACCTCCGCCTGCCCGATCCGCAGCCGCGGCAGCCGGGTCTGTGCCTCGTGCAGTACAGCGGGGATGTCGGTCTTGGCGTGGAAGGCCCGGGTCAGCAGCAGCGGAAGGGCCACCACCTCGCCGGCACCCTCCTCGGCCAGCCGCTCCAGCACCCGCGGCACGGACGGGGCGTTGAAGTCCAGGAAGCCGGTCTCCACGCGCAGTCCGGGACGCAGTGCCCGGACCCGCGCGGTGAGCGCGTGCACGGTCGCCGCGTGCCGCGGATCGCGGCTGCCGTGGGCGATGACGAGGAGAACGGGGGAAGCCATGGGAGCACTCAGTTCTTGACGAGGAGGCCGCGGCTGCGCAGCACCCACCGCTCCAGCGGGCTGAAGATCAGCAGGTCGATGGCGATGCCGACGATCAGGATCAGGAAGATGGCGAGGAACACCATCGACATGCTGCTGGTCTCGCGGCCCTGCTCCAGCAACTGCCCCAGACCCACGCCCAGATCGGGCGACGAGGCGATGATCTCGGCAGCCATCAGCGAGCGCCAGGAGAACGCCCAGCCCTGCTTCAGACCCGCCAGATAGCCGGGCAGCGAGGCGGGCAGCACGATGTGCCAGGTGCCACGCAGCCCGGTGGCGCCCAGCGTCTGCCCGGCCCGCAGGTGCAGCGGCGGGATCTGGTCGACACCGGCGACGAGACCGTTGGCGATCGACGGGACGGCGCCCAGCAGGATCACCGCGTACATCATCTTGTCGTCGAGCCCCAGCCAGATCACCGCGGGCGGCACCCACGCCACCGACGGCAGCGACTGGAGACCGGAGAGCACCGGTCCGATCGCCGCGCGCACCACCTTGACACGCGCCACCAGCAGCCCGAGGGGGGTACCGATGACGAGCGCCAGCAGGAAGCCGAGCAGACCGCGCGAGACGCTCGTCCAGATGTAGCCGAGCAGGGTGCCCTGCGCCCAGGCGTTGGTCACCTCGTCCCAGACCTGCGACGGCGACGGCAGCTTGTAGTCGTCGGTGACCTTCGCCCAGATCAGGACCTGCCAGACGATCAGGACGAGTGCGACGGCCACGACCGGCGGCAGGACCTTCTGCACCAGCACCTGGCGCACCGGGGTGCGGCTCACCCGCACCGCGTCGAGTGCGTCGAGACCCGCTTCGAGGCCGGCCAGGTCCTCGGCGGTGGCCTTGACGGCGGCGTCCTCGGCAGTGGTGGTGTCAGTGCTGGCCATGTCGGCGGATCTCCCCACGCAGTTGTTCGGTGATCTCGACGGACAGCTCCGCCACCGCGGTGTCCTCGATGCGGCGCGGCTGGTCGATGTCGACCGTCCACTCCCGGGCGATCCGGCCCGGCCGCGACGACAGCAGGACGACCCGCTGGGCGAGTCGGACCGCCTCCCGCACGTTGTGCGTGACGAAGAGGACCGAGACGTTCGTCTCGCGCCAGATCCGGGTCAGCTCGTCGTGCAGTACATCCCGGGTGATGGCGTCGAGAGCGGCGAACGGCTCGTCCATCAGCAGCAGTTGACTGTCCTGGGCGAGCGCGCGGGCCATCGCCACCCGCTGCCGCATGCCGCCCGAGAGTTCGTGCACCCGCTTCCCGTACGCCCCGCCGAGCCGCACGAGTTCGAGCAGCCGCTCCGCCTCCTGGCGTCGGTCGGACTTGGGTACGCCGCGCAGCCGCAGCGCGAGTTCGATGTTCTTGCCCGCGGTCAGCCACGGGAAGAGGGCGTGCTCCTGGAACATCAGGGCCGGCCGCCCGCCGGGGGTCTCGATGGACCCCGCGGTCGGGCGGTCGAGTCCGGCCACCAGGTTGAGCAGTGTTGATTTACCGCAGCCGGAAGCTCCCAGGAGGGTGACGAACTCGCCGGGGGCGACATCGAGCGTGATGTCGTCCAGGACGAGTTGCTGTCCCTCCGGTCCGCCGAAGGACTTCGAGACGTGGTCGATACGGGCGGCGTGCCCGACCGCCGTACGGTCCTCGGCCTTGGTGAGCGTGGTCGTCGCCATGGTCGTCACCTCCTGGGAGATCCTGGAACGGTCGGGTGGCTTACTTGACGCCGAGACCGGCGTCGGCGACCTCGGGCTTGCCCGCGGCCTTGAGGATCTTGTTCAGCGGCTTCAGGTCGTAGATGCCCGTCAGGTCCGTCTGCTCCAGCAGGCCCGCCTTCACCGCGTGCTTGGCCTCCGTGTCGAGCGTGGCGGCCAGCGGGTCATCGGTGAACTGGATCGACTTCCACGCCGGGTCGAGGACCTCGGCCGGCAGCTCCTTGCCGGACAACTCCTTGAGCGCCGTGTTGGCGGACGCCTTCGCCTCGTCCGGGTTGGCGTTGATCCACGCGTTGGTGTTGACCGAACCGCGCAGTACCGCCTCGACGACGTCCGGGTGCTCCGTGAGGAACTTCTGCGACACGATGATGTTCGTGATCACGAACTTCTTGTCCGGCCAGAGCGTCGACTCGTCGAGGAGCACCTTCGCGCCCTGCGCGACCAGCTTGGATGCGGTCGGCTCGGGAACCCAGGCGCCGTCGATGGAACCGGACTTGTAGGCGTCCGGGGTCACCTTGTTGTCCGTGCGGACCACGGAGACGTCGCCCTTGCCGCTCTGGGCGTCGACCTTCCAGCCCTTCTCGGAGATCCAGTTGAGGAACGCCACGTCCTGGGTGTTGCCGAGCTGCGGGGTGGCGATCTTCTTGCCCTTGAGGTCGTCCAGGCTCTTGATCTTCTTCGGGTTGACGACCAGCTTCACACCGCCGGACGCCGCACCGCCGATGATCCGCAGGCTCTTGCCCTTGGACTTGGTGAAGCCGTTGATGGAAGGGGAGGGGCCGATGAAGCCGATGTCGATCGAACCGGCGTTGAGCGCCTCGATCTCGGACGGGCCCGCGTTGAACGTCGACGGCTTGACCGTCGTGCCCCCGAGCTCCTTGGCGATGATGCCTTCCTGGATGCCGACCAGGGCGGTGGCGTGCGTGAGGTTCGGGAAGTAGCCGATCTTCACGGTGTCCGCGGAGAGCTTCTTGCCGTCGGCGGAGACGTTCGCCTTCTTGGCGTCGTCGTCCTTCGCCTCGGAGCCGTAGCCGCAGGCGGTGAGCGCCACGGCGAGCAGCGGCAGAGCGGCGGCAGCGGCGAGGCTGCGGCGCAGGGTGGTACGGGTGGCAGGCACGGGAGGCTTTCCTCTCGTTGGCCCGGTGCTCACGTCCCTCGATCGGTTACGGGGACGCGGCCGGGAAGTCGGCATGTCTTCGTCTGAACTGGCGGTACAGGCGGTGCGGTTGGTGCATGCGGGCGCGCAGGCAGTGCGCGTACGTCATCGCGCACATCGCGCAACCCCGCCCTGGCCGCTGCCGAGGGCGCCGCTGCCGATGCGGCCGCCCTCCTTCGCGAACGTCGCGTAGATGTCGACAACCATCAGAAGTCCCATTCGGCGTCGTCGTCGGCGACGTCGGCCTCGGCCTCGGCGGCGAACGAGGCGCCTGCCATGCCGGCCGTCAGCGTGGTGCCGTCCGCCGGGTCGATCAGCAGGAACGAGCCGGTGCGCCGGGAGTCCGCGTAGGCGTCCAGCGCGAGCGGCTCCGCGGTACGGACGACGACCCGGCCGATGTCGTTGGCGACGAGCCGGCCGGGCGCCGGGTGCTGCGAGAGGTCGTCCAGCGTCAGCCGCGACGGGATGTCCTTGACGATCGCCTTGACCGTGCGGGTGGTGTGCTTGAGCAGCACCCGCTGGCCGACCACGAGCGGCTGGTCCGCGACGTGGCAGACGGTCGCCTCGACGTCCTGGGTGACCGTCGGCGCGTCGTCGGCCGGTGCGATGAGGTCACCGCGCGAGACGTCGATGTCGTCGGCGAGCCGGACGGTCACCGACTGGGGCGCCCAGGCGATGTCCACGCTCTCGCCGAGCGCGTCGATCCCGGCGATCGTCGACGTGCGGCCCGAGGGCAGGACCGTGACGGTCTCGCCCACGCGGAACGCGCCGGCGGCGATCTGGCCCGCGTAGCCCCGGTAGTCGGGGTGCTCGGCGGTCTGCGGCCGGATCACGTACTGGACGGGGAAGCGTGCGTGGCAGCCGGTGAGGTCGTGGCTGACCGGCACCGTCTCCAGATGTTCGAGGACCGTCGGGCCGCCGTACCAGTCCATGTGTGCGGACGGCTCCACGACGTTGTCTCCGGCGAGCGCGGAGATCGGGATCGCGGTGATCTCCGGGACGCCGAGCGAGGCGGCGTACGCGGTGAACTCCTCCGCGATGGCGGCGAATACAGGCTCCGCGTAGTCGACCAGGTCCATCTTGTTGACGGCCAGGACCACGTGCGGCACCCGCAGCAGCGCGGCGACGGCGGCGTGCCGGCGGGTCTGCTCGACGACACCGTTGCGGGCGTCCACCAGGACGACGGCCAGCTCGGCCGTCGAGGCCCCCGTCACCATGTTCCGGGTGTACTGCACATGCCCCGGGGTGTCGGCCAGGATGAACCGGCGGCGCGGCGTGGCGAAGTAGCGGTAGGCGACATCGATGGTGATGCCCTGCTCGCGCTCGGCCCGCAGTCCGTCGGTCAGCAGCGCGAGGTCCGGCGCCTCCTGGCCCCGGCTGCGCGAGGCGTGCTCGACGGCCTCCAGCTGGTCGGTGAGGACCGACTTGGAGTCGTGCAGAAGGCGTCCGACGAGGGTGGACTTGCCGTCGTCGACGGACCCCGCGGTGGCGAACCGCAGCAGGGTCGTGGTCGACAACTGCTCTGCGTGCTGGGTGAGGTTGGTCATCTTAGAAGTACCCCTCGCGCTTACGGTCTTCCATCGCGGCCTCGGACATCTTGTCGTCGGCGCGCGTCGCGCCCCGCTCGGTGAGCCGGGAGGCGGCGATCTCGGTGATCACGGCGGCGAGCGTCGTGGCGTCCGAGTCGACCGCGCCGGTGCAGGACATGTCGCCGACGGTGCGGTAGCGCACCTGCCGGGTCTCGACCCGCTCGCCCTCCTTGGGGCCGCCCCAGTCACCGGCGGTCAGCCACATCCCGGAGCGGTTGAAGACCTCCCGCTCGTGGGCGAAGTAGATCTCCGGAAGCTCGATGCCCTCACGCTCGATGTACTGCCAGACGTCGAGCTCGGTCCAGTTGGAGATCGGGAAGACCCGGACGTGCTCGCCGGGGGCGTGGCGGCCGTTGTACAGCTGCCACAGCTCGGGGCGCTGGCGGCGCGGGTCCCACTGGGAGAACTCGTCGCGCAGCGAGAAGACCCGCTCCTTGGCGCGTGCCTTCTCCTCGTCGCGGCGGCCGCCGCCGAACACGGCGTCGAAGCGGTGCTCCTGGATCGCCTCGGTCAGCGGCACGGTCTGCAGCGGGTTGCGGGTGCCGTCGGGGCGCTCGCGGAGCTTCCCGGCGTCGATGTACTCCTGCACGGAGGCGACATGCAGCCGCAGCCCGTGCTCGGCGACCGTGCGGTCGCGGTAGTCGAGGACCTCGGGGAAGTTGTGCCCGGTGTCGACGTGCAGCAGCGTGAACGGCACCGGTGCCGGCGCGAACGCCTTGAGCGCCAGGTGCAGCATCAGGATCGAGTCCTTGCCGCCGGAGAACAGGATCACCGGCCGCTCGAACTCTCCCGCCACCTCGCGGAAGATGTGCACCGCCTCGGACTCCAGGGAGTCCAGGTGGCTGAGTGCGTACGGATTGTCGGTGCCTTCCGACACAGTCGCGACGGTCGTCACGCTGCACCCCTCTCGCTCAGCAGCGCGTACAGCTCCGCCGCGGACTCCTGCACGGTCTGCTGGTGCGACTCGATCCGCAGGTCCGGCGACTCGGGCGCCTCGTACGGGTCGTCGACCCCGGTGAGTCCGCTGATCTCGCCCGCCGCCTGCTTGGCGTAGAGGCCCTTCACATCGCGTACGGAGCACACCTCGACCGGAGTCGCGACATGCACCTCCAGGTACGCGGTGCCCTCGGCCTGGTGACGCTTGCGTACCGCGTCCCGGCTGTCCGCGTACGGGGCGATGACCGGGACCAGCACCTTCACGCCGTTGGCCGCCAGCAGTTCGGCGACGAAGCCGATCCGCTGGACGTTGGTGTGCCGGTCCTCGCGGGAGAAGCCCAGACCCGCGGAGAGGAACTCCCGGATCTCGTCACCGTCGAGCACCTCCACCCGGTGGCCCTCGCCGCGCAGCCGTCCGGCCAGTTCGTACGCGATGGTGGTCTTGCCCGCGCTCGGCAGACCGGTCAGCCAGATGGTGGCTCCCGTCTCCGTCACGCTCATCGAAGTCTCCTGATCAGTCGTCATCAGTTGTGCAGCCCGCACTCGGTCTTGCCCCGCCCGGCCCACCGGCCGGCGCGCGCGTCCTCGCCCTCCAGGACCCGGCGGGTGCAGGGCGCGCAGCCCACGGAGGCGTAACCGTCCATCAGCAGCGGGTTGGTGAGGACCCCGTGCTCCGCGACGTACGCGTCGACGTCGTCCTGCGTCCAGCGGGCGATCGGCGAGATCTTGACCTTCTGCCGCTTCTCGTCCCAGCCGACGACCGGGGTGTTCGCCCGGGTCGGGGACTCGTCGCGACGCAGCCCGGTCGCCCAGGCCGTGTACGACGTCAGGCCCTCCTCGAGGGGCTTGACCTTGCGCAGCTTGCAGCACAGGTCGGGGTCCCGGTCGTGGAGCTTCGGCCCGTACTCGGCGTCCTGCTCGGCCACCGTCTGCCGCGGGGTCAGCGTGATGACGTTGACGTCCATCACGGCCTCGACGGCGTCACGCGTGCCGATCGTCTCCTCGAAGTGGTAACCGGTGTCGAGGAAGACCACGTCGACGCCCGGGAAGGCGCGGGACGCGAGGTGCGCCACGACCGCGTCCTCCATCGAGGAGGTGACGCAGAACCGCTTGCCGAAGGTGTCGGCGGCCCACTGCAGGATCTCCGGCGCGGAGGCGTCCTCGAGTTCCCGGCCCGCTCGCCCGGCCAGCTCCCTGAGCTCCTCGGCCCCGAGGTGTCCGGTCTGCAGAGTCTCCGTCATGTCCCGTCCCCTTCAACGTCGTTGCGCTGCAGTCCCCGGGTCAGCAGGCCCAGGAACCCCAGCTGGAACGCGCGGTTGCAGGAAGCACATTCCCAGGCACCGTGCCCGGTCTCGTGCGGGCGCAGGTCCTCGTCGCCGCAGTACGGGCAGTAGAACGGTGCGGCGCGCTCGCTCATGACAGCGACTCCGCACTGGCCCGCGCCGCCCAGGTCGCGAACCGCTCGCCGTCCTCGCGCTCCGCCTGGAACCGGCCCAGCACCCGCTCGACGTAGTCGGGCAGCTCGGCGGAAGTGACCTTCAGGCCACGGACCTTGCGGCCGAAGCCGGCCTCCAGGCCCAGTGCGCCACCGAGGTGCACCTGGTAACCCTCGACCTGGTTGCCGTCGGCGTCCAGGACGAGTTGGCCCTTGAGACCGATGTCCGCGGTCTGGATGCGGGCGCAGGCATTGGGGCAGCCGTTGATGTTGATGGTGAGCGGCTCGTCGAACTCCGGCATGCGGCGCTCCAGTTCGTCGATCAGCGAGGCACCGCGTGCCTTCGTCTCGACGATCGCCAGCTTGCAGAACTCGATGCCGGTGCAGGCCATCGTGCCGCGCCGGAACGGCGAGGGCTTCACCTGGAAGTCAAGCGCCTCGAGTCCCGTGACCAGGGAGTCCACCTGGTCCTGCTCGACGTCGAGGATGAGCATCTTCTGCTCGACGGTGGTGCGCAGCCGGTCCGAGCCGTGCGCGGCCGCCAGGTCGGCGATCTTGGCCAGCGTGGAGCCGTCCACCCGGCCGACCCGGGGTGCGAACCCGACGTAGAAACGTCCGTCCTGCTGCTGGTGGACACCCACGTGGTCCCGCCAGCGGCTGCTCGGCTGCTCGGGGGCGGGCCCGTCGATCAGCGGGCGCTTCAGGTACTCGTCCTCCAGTACCTGGCGGAACTTCGCCGGGCCCCAGTCGGCCATCAGGAACTTCAGACGGGCGCGGGTGCGCAGGCGCCGGTAGCCGTAGTCACGGAAGATCCCCACCACACCGGCCCAGACGTCCGGGACCTCGTCCAACGGCACCCAGGCGCCCAGCCGTTCGGCGAGCCGCGGGTTGGTGGAGAGCCCGCCACCGACCCAGACGTCGAAACCCGGACCGTGCTCGGGGTGGACCACGCCGACGAACGCGATGTCGTTGATCTCGTGGACCACGTCCTGCACCGGTGAGCCGGAGATCGCGGTCTTGAACTTGCGCGGCAGGTTGGAGAATTCCTTGTTGCCGATGTAGCGGTCGTGGATCTCGTCGACCGCGGGTGTGCCGTCGATGATCTCGTCGGCGGCGATCCCCGCCACCGGCGAACCGATGATCACACGCGGGCAGTCGCCGCACGCCTCGGTGGTGGAGAGCCCGACGGCCTCCAGCTTCTCCCAGATCGCCGGGACGTCCTCGATGCGGATCCAGTGCAGCTGGATGTTCTGCCGATCGGTGATGTCCGCGGTGCCGCGTGCGTGCTCCTGCGAGATCTCGCCGATGACGCGCAGTTGCGCGGTGGTCAGCCGGCCGCCGTCGATCCGGACCCGCAGCATGAAGTGCTTGTCGTCCAGCTCCTCGGGCTCCAGGATCGCGGTCTTGCCGCCGTCGATCCCGGGCTTGCGCTGGGTGTAGAGACCCCACCAGCGCATGCGCCCACGAAGATCGTTGGGGTCGATCGAGTCGAATCCGCGCTTGGAGTAGATCGTCTCAATGCGTGTCCGCACATTGAGACCGTCGTCGTCCTTCTTGAACTGCTCATTGCCGTTGAGCGGAGTGTGGTGTCCCACGGCCCACTGGCCCTCGCCACGGTGGCGTCCGGCCTTGCGGCGGGGCGTGGTGGTCGCAGGCTGTTCCGGGTTGGCGGCCATGACAGTACGTCCTTCGGGACTGCGGGAGGGCGGCTCTGAACTGCACACTCGCGCTGAGGCGCGGCGGTGCGCAGGAGTTGCAGAGAAAGGGGGAACGCGGCGGGTGCTGGGACTCTCAGCTCGCCGGACAGATGGCGCTGGACATGCGGCCGAGGTCGACGTGGCGTC
The DNA here is from genome assembly GCF_026339735.1 of Streptomyces sp. NBC_01669. Taxonomy (GTDB): domain Bacteria; phylum Actinomycetota; class Actinomycetes; order Streptomycetales; family Streptomycetaceae; genus Streptomyces; species Streptomyces yanii. Next base: position 2,193,969 of record NZ_JAPEQG010000001.1, on the reverse strand, counting down.
GACTCACCAAGGCAATCCCAGTTCCAGACATGACGGAAGCGTGTCACGCGCATCTCGGAGCAGTCCACCACTATCCATGATGTGGACGAGACTGTCTCGATATATGAGACGATGTATTGCCGGTCACGCCAGGGCGGAGGCGTTCCGATCCGAATGAGCCGCTAGCTCCCGATGTGTCCGTAGGGGGTCCGGTCGGATCGCCGCCTCCGGGCAACCGCACACACCCGGCAAACGCGCGGCGATCCGGCGCAGCGGCTCGCGCGGCGGGGCGCAACAGGTGGCCACGGTCCCGGGACGGCCTGGTCACGGTCCCGGGACGGCCCCGCGGCGCGCACGGCGCCGGCCCGACTCCTACCGCTGCGCCCCCGGCCACGGCCCCGGCGTGGCCACGTCCGGCTCCAGCTCCACCTTCGTGTCGAAGAGCCGGAACCCGCGCCGGAGGTAGTTGTCCATCGCGTGCGGGCCGTCCTTGGAGCAGGTGTGCAGCCACACCCGCTTCGTCGGCGTCCGCTCCGGCCAGCGCTCCGCCAGGTCCCAGGCGCGCGCGGCCCCGTAGGCGAGCAGATGGCCCCCGATGCGGCGGCCACGGAACGCCGGGATCAGTCCGAAGTACATGATCTCGACGACGCCCTCGTCCTGCGGGTCCAGTTCGATGTACCCGGCCGGGGTCCCGTTCTCGTACGCCACCCAGGTCTCCGCACCGGGCCGGTCCAGCGCCTCCTGCCACTGCGCGTACGTCATCGAGAGCCGGTCGGTCCACTGGATGTCGCCCCCGACCGCCGTGTACAGGAACCGGCTGAACTCGGGCAGCGGCACCGCCGACCGTACGATCCGGATGTCGCCCTCGGGGGCTGCGGCGGGCCGCAGGTCGTCGGGGGAGGTCTGTTCCAGGGACCAGACGGTCACCTCGGTGGCGGCAGCTGTGGGTTCCGTGTTGCTCATGGCTGCCAGGGAATCATGCCGTGCAACTTTGGCCAAAGCCTGTCCCCCGGTACGGGCTGGAGCATTCCGGTTCTCGGGTCACTCCGTCGTACGGGCCCTGACCACCACCGGAGCCGTCGAGCGCGGCAGCAGATCGCCCGGATGCTCCGGGTGGATCACCTCCACCTCGACGCCCTCGCCGAAACGGTACGGGCGGTGCGCCAGCACCTCGGCCAGATGGCGCCGCATCCGCGAGATCTCGGCCCGGACCGTGACGGTCCGGGTCGCATCACCGAAGATGTCCTCCGCCAGCTCGGACGCCGTCCGCCCTCGCGGTGCAGCGCCAGCGCGTACAGCAGCTCGGCATGGCGCGGTGAGAGCCGCTGGGTCCAGGTGCCGACCGGGCTCACCACATTGACCACGAGACCGCGCGGCCGGCTCAGGTCGAGGACCACCCGGCGCGGCGGACCGTCCGACGGGCCGTCCGCCACCTGCACGAGCCAGCCGTTGAGCAGTGGCTCCACCCGGCACATGCCGAGCGACGGCAGCCACACCCGGCCCGGCTGCAGCGACTTCGGCAGCGGCAGCCGGTCCACCGGCGGCATCCCGGTGACCGCGGCCAGCCAGCCCTGCGCGTCCACCGCCATCGCCCGGCCGCCCAGCCGGGCGAGCAGCGGCGCGGCCACCGACCGCAGCCGGTCGATCGCGATCAGGTGCCGGGTCCGGATCTCGCTCCCGGCGAGCCGTGCCACCGAACCGACCAGGGCGAGCGTCGTCGGATGGAAGGTGGACGCGGGCCCGCTGATGTCGACGATGCCCATCATCCGGCCGTCCCGCGGGTCACGGACCGGGGCCGCCGCGCACGTCCAGGTGTGCAGGCTGCGGACGAAGTGTTCGGACGAGTGGACCTGCACGGGGACGCGCCCGGCGAGCGCCGTGCCGATCGCATTCGTGCCCGTGACGGCCTCGGACCAGGCGGCACCCTCCTCCAGACAGATGCCGTCGGCCCGGCGCAGCACCCCCGGATTGCCCTCCCGCCACAGCACCCGGCCCTCGACATCGGTGACGACCATGATCTGCTGTGCGGCGTCGGCGATGGAGACCAGCCCTTCGCTGAGCAGCGGCATCACCTCACCCAGCGCCGAACTCCGGCGTCGGTGCTCGATCTCGTCCAGATCCAGCAGCACGCTCTCCGTGGACTGCTCCGGATCGATGCCACTGCGCAGCACCCGCTCCCACGAGGCACCGATCTCGGCCCTCGGCGCGACCGGCATCCGGTCGCCCGCCAGCCTCGCCTCCCGGGCCCTGTGGAGAAGGCGCGTGGCTCGGTCCGAGTCCATGGCCGCCAGCCGTGTCAGCTCGGCAGCATGTGTCTCCACTGTCGAAATCCCCCCAGATACGAGGACCGTGTCGGCGGCCCACGGGTCCCATCCTGCCGTTGTGGGGTTCCCGATACTGCGCACTCCACACATTGGTTGCAACCCTTTGCAACTCTGGCGGGGACCCACAGGTGCGTACGAGAGTGGCGTAACACCGCACGGCGGAGCCTGTGCCCTGTTGCTCGGTGTGCACAGCATGGAGGGTGGTGCCGTGTCGGCGCAGCATCACCCTCCGTCGCTGTTCCGGGTGGATCAGTGCGCGACGGGCCGCGCTCGCTCCACGATCGACGCCAGGTCCAGACTGTGCGGCAGCGTCCCGAACGCCGCGCCCCAGTCCCCGCCCAGCCGCGACGCACAGAACGCGTCGGCGACCTCCGGCGGCGCCCAGCGGACCAGCAGCGAACCCTGCAGTACCAGCGCCATCCGTTCGACGAGCCGACGGGCCCGCGCCTCGATCCCGTTCAGATCGGCGAGCTCGGTCAGCATGCCCTTGATCGCCCCGTCCAGCCGGTGATCGGCACCGCGCGCCCTGCCGACCTCCTGGAGGAACGCGTTCAGCGCCTGCGGTTCACGCTGCAGCGCCCGCAGGACGTCCAGGGCCTGTGCGTTCCCGGAGCCCTCCCAGATCGAGTTGAGCGGCGCCTCGCGCAGCAACCGCGGCATCCCGGACTCCTCGACGTAACCGTTGCCGCCCAGGCATTCCAGCGCCTCGCCCACCATGGGTGTGCACCGCTTCGTCACCCAGTACTTCGCCGTGGGCACCGCGATCCGCAGGAATGCGGCCTCCGCCTCCGTACCGGCGTCGTACGCGGCGGCCAGCCGCAGTGCCAGCACCGTCGCCGCCTCGGACTCCAGCGCCAGATCGGCCAGTACGTTCCGCATCAGCGGCTTCTCGATCAGCACCCCACCGAACGCGCTGCGGTACGTGCAGTGGTGGACCGCCTGTGCCACCGCCTGTCGCATCAGCGCCGCCGAACCGGTCACACAGTCCAGCCGGGTCGCCGCCACCATCTCGATGATGGTGCGGACCCCGCGTCCCTCCTCGCCGACCCGGCGCGCCCACGTCCCGTCGAACTCGACCTCACTCGACGCGTTGGACCGGTTGCCCAGCTTGTCCTTGAGGCGCTGGATCGCGAACACGTTGCGGGTGCCGTCGGGCAGCACCCGGGGCAGCAGGAAGCACGTCAGTCCGCCGGGTGCCTGCGCCAGTACCAGGAAGCCGTCGGACATCGGCGCCGAACAGAACCACTTGTGCCCGGTGAGCAGATACTCGCCGTCGGCGGACAGCGGCTCGGCCCGTGTCGTGTTGGACCGCACATCGGTGCCGCCCTGCTTCTCCGTCATGCCCATCCCGAAGAGCACACCGGTCTTCTGCGCGGCGGGGCGGAGCTCCCGCTCGTACACCGACGACGTCAGCCGCGGCTCCCACTCGGCGGCCAGCACCGGATCGGTCCGCAGCGCGGGCACCGCCGCGTGCGTCATCGACAGCGGGCAGCCGTGCCCGGCCTCGGCCTGCGTCCACACGAGGAACCCGGCCGCGCGACGCACATGGCCGCCCGGCCGGCCCCAGGCATCGGTCAGCCGCGCGCCGACCGCGTGCCCCAGCAGCCGGTGATAGGCGGGATGGAACTCCACTTCGTCGATGCGATGCCCGTAACGGTCATGGGTGCGCAGTTTCGGCGGATACTCGTTTGCCAGCGCACCCCACTCCTGGGCCTGTGCCGACCCCGCGGACCGGCCCAGCTCGGTGAGCTCGTTCCGTGCGCCGTCGAGCAGCTCGGGCGCGAGATGCCGCTCCACGGCCTCGGTGAGTGCGCGGTCGGCCGTGAAGACGTCGTAGCCGACCAGCGGCGGGACCTGATTGGACACGGTGTGGGTGGTGGCTGCCATGCCGCTACGGTAAGGATGTGCAGGCAGCAAATGAAACACCCGAGCGGCCACCGGGTCGGCTCCACCGGGCCCGAGTTCTCTACCGCAACGTATCCAAGCGGCAGATGGTCTGGCAGTTGCTCAAGGACACCGTCAACTCGTGCATGGAGTACCGCATTCTGGGACTCGCGGCCGAGGCGGCGTTCTTCACCCTGCTGTCCCTGCCGCCGCTGCTGCTCGGACTTATCGGACTGCTCGGTTACGTCGATGAGTGGACGAACACCACCACGGTCGCGTCCATCGAGAGCAACATCCTCAATGCCGCGCAGACGGTCCTGTCCCAGCGGGGCGTCAACGACTTCGCGAAACCGCTCCTGGCGGACGTCACGACCGGTGCCCGGCCCGATGTCATCTCGATCGGTTTCGCGATCGCGCTCTGGTCCGGGTCCCGCGCCGTGAACGTCTTCATCGACACGATCACCGTGATGTACGGCCTCGACGGCCAGCGCGGCATCGTCAAGACGCGGCTGCTCTCCTTCCTGCTGTACATCGTCGCGCTGCTGCTCGGCGCGGTCGTACTGCCGCTGCTCGTGGTGGGCCCCGACCGGGTCGTGGAGTTCATCCCGTGGGGCACGGAAGTCATCAGCGTCCTGTACTGGCCGCTGGTGATCGTGCTGTCGATCGCGTTCCTGACGACGCTCTACCACGTGTCCGTGCCGGTCCGGTCGCCCTGGATGGAGGACGTGCCGGGCGCGCTGGTGGCGCTCGCCATGTGGGTGGTCGGCAGCTTCGTGCTGCGGATCTATCTGACCAGTACGGTCGAGGGGCCGACGATCTACGGGTCGCTGGCCGCCCCCATCGCCGTGCTGCTGTGGATCGGCATCTCCGCGTTCGCGGTACTGGTGGGGGCGGCGGTCAACGCCGCCATCGACCGGGTGTGGCCGTCGGTGGCGACGGCGGCGGCACGTGCGGCCAACGACCGGGTGCGGGCCGCCCAGGCCGCGGAGTTGGTGGCGCGGACGCAGGCGGATTGCGACGAGGACGGTGACAGTCCCTATATGCCGTCCGAGTTCCCGGAGCGGTGGTCGCGGTTCCTGCCGCCGGACGATGTGAAGTCCCGGCTGCTGCAGCCGAGGGGCGAGAAGGACATCGCCAAGGACCCGGCCAAGGAGGCGGAGCAGGGGACGAAGGGGTCCCGGGAGTCCCGTTCCTAGTGCCGGACAGCCCTTAGCGTGGAGGCATGGGCGAAACGTACGAGGAGCGGGAGTCCCGGTTCGGCGGGGCGATCGTCTGGACCCGGCAGGTGCCCGAGGGGCCTGTCCGACCGGTACTGCCCGACGGCTGCATGGACCTGCTCTGGATCGACGGTCGACTGCTTGTCGCCGGGCCCGACACCCACGCGTACGAGCCCGCCGGGGCGACCGGCGGGCGGTTCACCGGCATCCGGTTCGCCCCCGGCACCGCCCCGGCGCTCCTCGGTGTACCGGCGGACGAACTGCGTGACCAGCGGGTCGAGCTCGCCGATCTGTGGCCCGCCGCCCAGGTGCGGGTACTCGCCGAACGCATCGCCGATGCCGCCGACCCCGCCGCGGCCCTGGAGTCCGTGGCGCTGCGGCGGGCGGCCGAGGCCGGGCCGGCGGACCCGCTGATGCGGTCCGTCGCCGTGCAGCTGGCACGGGGCCGGTCCGTCGCCGACACCGCGCACACGGCCGGTCTCGGCGCCCGCCAACTGCACCGCCGTTCCCTGGCGGCCTTCGGCTACGGGCCCAAGACCCTGGCCCGGGTCCTGCGGCTGCAGCGCGCGCTCGCTCTCGTACGGTCCGGAACGCCGTACGCCGAGGCGGCGCTCGCGACGGGCTGCACCGACCAGGCGCATCTTGCGCGGGAGATGCGCGAACTGGCCGGTACGACCCTGACCGCCTACTGCGAGGCGTTGGCGAACAACGACACCGCGCAGCCGTCCGGGTCGAGGACCACCGCGTAACGCTGCCCCCACACGGCGTCCCACGGCTTCAGGTGGCCCCGGTACCCGGCGCCGGTCAGATCGTCGTACACCGCGTCCACCTCCGCGGGACCGTCGCAGCGGAACGCGAGCCCGACCCGGTCGCCGCCCTGCGCACCGGACCACTCGGGGTCGTAGGAGCGGATGACGTCCTCGGTGTCCCACATGAGGCGCTGCCCGCCCGGCAGGGTCACTTCGACATGGGGTGCGGAATCCGCCTCGGCCGGGATGTCGAGCCCGAGCCGGCGGTAGAAGGCGAGCGATGCGGTCAGATCCGCGGTCGTGATGCCGATCGCGTCGAGTCGTGGAGTCATGGTCCGAACGTAGAACGGACACGCACCACGGGTCTTGTACGAATCGGTCATGCCCTCGCCCGGCTGCGGGGCGCCTGCCTCAGCCTGCGCCGGACCCACGGCCTGCACCGGCTGCGGCTGCGCGGCCGACTCGGCACCGCCGAGGCCGAGCTGAAGGGCTGGGGCAGGGTGGGGCGCAAGCGGGGCAGGGTCCTGGTGCCGTTCGAGGATGCGGACGGCGTACGCCATGAGGTCCCCGCGGTCGTCGGCCAGTACGCACTCGGACGCAAAGCCGTCGCCCTGTACGACCACGAGCGCCCAGGCGACCCGTCCACCACCCGTGTCTCGACCCCGCGAAAGGGGCGGCTGTGAATCCGCGCGCGGCGCTCGCGGCTGTCATCACCGGAGGCACGCTGACGGCCCTCGTTCACGGAGCGGTGGACGGGCCCCGCTGGATGCTGATCCTCGGACTGAACCTGACGATTCTGATCCTGGTCGTCGTCGACCTGATCAACCGGGTGCAGGTGCCGGGCGTCGCGGCCGACCTGCGCTCGGGCGGACCGCGAGCCTTCGCGCCCGCGGTGGTGCACGGGGTGCGGGCGGTCCACAGGAAGTCGGGACGGTCGGCACTCGATCCGACGTCGCCGGAGACGGCGTTCGAGTTCGACATCACCGTCGTCCCCGAGGAGCGCGCGGCGTTCCGGGTGAAGGTCCGGCACCCGCTGGACCTCCAGGACGCCCGTACCCGCCGGTCGATGGTTGTCGAGTACGACCCGACGCAGCCGTGGCAGGTCGTCGTCCCGGTGCGTGCGCCGCAGGAGTGGGCGGACCGGGCGCGCAGCCTGAACCCTTCCGAGCCGGAGGCGGACGAGATCGTCCCGCGCCGGCCGGGCTCAGTGGATCTCGGGCTCGGCTCGCTGATCGCGGCGGCACTGCTGGGGCTGATACAGCTCGCGGGCTGAGGCTGGAAAACCGGTTGAACCGGCCTTGCTGCGGACAGTGCAGGCGGCACTCGGGACGCCCGCCTGGGAGGGCCCCCGGTGCGGATCCATGGGGACCTCGCGGAGGGCAACCTCCTCACCGTGGACGGCAGGCTGAGCGCCGTCATCGGCTTCGGGACACTGGCCGTCGGCGACCACGCGGTCGACCTGCTGCCCGCGTGGCTGTTCCTGTCCGCCGGGGCGCGGGACGTGTTCCGGCGGCGCTCGACGTCGACGACGCGACCTGGGCGCGGGGCATGGCTGGGCGCCGGCGAGTTCCCTGCCCGTGCCCGACGACCCCTTCTTCGTCGACCCGCCCGGACCGGCTGAACGCCGCCCTGCACCACCTCGACGAACTCGTGGCCGTATCTGTGTCGCGGCCTCGCCGCGCCGCCGTCTCGCGAGATCCTGCACCAGACCCCGGCACTGGACGGATACTCAGGTTGAACTCGTAGACACCATGAGGTCGCGTACCGGCGAACGCGACCTCCTGATGATCAAGGTTCTCGAAACCTTTGATCAAGAACGGGGTCGTGTCCGCATGTCATCCTTACCGGGCCTCCCGGCCTGCGCCAGAAGGCCCGTGGCGGAAGGTTGTCACATGCCACTGAGGGCGGGTTCGAGGTCGGGCTTGCCCGCCGGCGGCTGGGGGGCGTCGTGATGCCTGAACAGTTTGCTGGGCCACCACATCCACCGACCCACGTCCAGGGTCAGCGCGGTGACCAGCACCGAGCGGACGATCATGGTGTCCAGCAGCACGCCGAACGCCACCGCGAACCCGAGCTCGGCCGCGAATACCAGCGGTAGCGAGGCCATCGCCGCGAAGGTACCGGCCAGCACCAGACCCGCTGAGGTGATCACACCCCCGGTGGTGGACAGACCCATCAGCGCGCCGCGCCGGGTGCCGTGCAGCAGTGTCACTTCGCGCACCCGGGTGACCAGGAAGATGTTGTAGTCGATGCCCAGGGCGACCAGGAACACGAACGTCAGAAGCGGGAAGGAGGCTTCCGCCCCGGCGAAGTGGAACACGTGGTTGAACATCAGACTGCTCACGCCAAGGGCCGCTCCGAACGACAGCACCACCGTCGCCATGAGCAGCAGTGGTGCGACGATCGCCCGCAGCAGCAGCGTGAGGATGAGGAACACCACGACCAGCACGATGGGGATGATCACCTTGGAGTCACGGGCGGCCGCTTCTTGCGTGTCGAGAGTGATCGCCGTGTTGCCGCCGACTCGGGCATCCGCACCCTCGATCCTGTGGACCGCGGTTCTGACCTGCTCGACGGTGTGCATCGCGGCCGTGCTGCTGGGATCGTCCTTGAGCTCCCCGAGCATGATGGCCTCACCATCCTTGATCATCGGCGTCGAGACGTCAGCGACTCCTGGGACGCCGGACAGCGCGGTCTTCACCTGCCCCGCCGAGGCGGCCTTGGCCACGACGTAGATGGGGTCGCCCGACCCGGCCGGGAAGTGCCTGGACTGGATCTCCTCGCCGACGGCCATCTGCGGCTTGTTGGTGAACTGGTCCTTGTTGGAGAGCCCCTCGGCCTTGAGCCCGAACACCCCGATCGCCATGACACCCAGGACGAGCGCGGTGCCGATCCACACGATCCGCGGTCGGCCGGAGACGGCGGTGCCGACCCGGGTCCAGAGGCCCTCCTTGGTCGCCCCCGCCGATCCGTACGATGGCTTCACCGGCCAGAAGATCCAGCGGCCGCAGATGACGAGCAGGGCCGGCATCAGGGTGACCATGGCGAGCAGCCCGACGAGGATGCCGACGGCACAGGCCGGCCCGAGCCCTTGGGTGGAGTTGAGGGTGGCCAGCATCAGCAGCATCAGGCTGACCGCGACGGTCGCGGCGCTGGCGATGATCGCGGGACTGGAGCGGTGCAGGGCCTCCGCCATCGCCTCGTGCCGGTCCTCGTGCCGCCCCAACTCCTCTCGGTACCGCGAGGTGAGCAGTAGTGCGTAGTCGGTGGCGGCGCCGAACACGAGCACGGTCAGGATGAAGCTGGTCTGCTTGTTGACGGTGAGTCCGGCGTTCTTCGCCAGCAGGTAGATCACCGCTTCCGACGTGACCAGGGCGCCGCCCACGGTCAGCAGTGGCAGCAGTGGCAGCAACGGGCTGCGGTAGGTGAACAGCAGGATCACGACCACCACCAACGCGGTGATCGTTGTCAGGCCGCCTCCTCCGCTGAAGGCCTTGATCGAGTCGGATGCGTAACCGGCCGGTCCGGTGACGTGGAACCCGAGACCGCCAGCGTTCTCTTCGCCGACGTTGTTCATCGCGTCGACGACCTTGCCGATCCCTTCCCAGCCCGTTTTGTCCTTGTGAACCTGGACCACGGTCTGGATGGCCTTGCCGTCTTGGGCCCTCACTGGGCCCTGCGCCTGCCCCACGACGTTCTTGATGCCCTTGAAGGCTTCGGCGTCGGCTCGGGCCTTGGCCATGTCGACAGGGGTGATGCCCTCGGGCCGGTCGTAGATCACAATCGCGGGCAGGGTATCGGCAGACTGGAACTTCTCGGCTCGGTCGACGACCTTGGTCGACTCCGCGTTACTGGGCAGCCAGGCCGAATTGTCGTTTTTCTCAACGTCGCCGAGCTTGCCGGCCAGCATGAGGGCCGGGACCAGCAGGGCCATCCAGAGGGCGAGGACGACCCATTTCGCCACTCTGCCACTGGGCAATGATGCCAATTTTCGCACGATGTGGATTCCTCAGTGTTCAGTCGACGTGAGAGAGCTTGTCGGGATTGGCGACGGCGTAGATCCCGCACACCTGGTTGCCGTCCGGAGTGAGGTCGAGGACGAGGACGGCGTAGGGGGTGTCGCCGACGAACAGCAGCGCTGACGGGGCGCCGTTGACGCTGCGGTAGGCGATGTTGAGGCCCTTGCCGGAGTGGGGGGCGACAGCGGCGAGCAGGCGGGCGACCTTTTCCCGGCCGCGGAGCGGCCGCAGGCCCCCCGCTGCCTTGCCTCCGCCGTCACCCCAGAGGGTCACCTCCGGCGCCAGGATCTGCAGGAGGGCGTCCAGGTCACCGCCGAGCGCGGCGGCCAGGAATTGTTCGGTCACCTGCTGCCGGACGTGCGGGTCGGGCTCGTAGCGGGGGCGTCGGGCGTGGACGTGCTCGCGGGCGCGATGGGCGAGCTGGCGAATCGCCGAGGGACTGCGGCCGAGGATTTCTGCGATCTCGGTGTGGGCGTAGCCGAACACCTCGTGCAGGACGAACACCCCGCGTTCCAGTGGAGTGAGGGTTTCCAGGATCACCAGCAGCGCCATCGACACCGACTCGGCGCGCACTGTCGCATCAGCGGCATCGTCGGGGAGGAGAGTGTCGGTGAGGGGGCTGACGAGCGGTTCAGGCAGCCATGGCCCGATGTATGTTTCACGGCGGCGGCTGATGGTGGCCTGGTGGGCGAGGGCCCGGTTCACCGCGATCCGCACCAGGTAGGCGCGCGGGTTGTCGATCCGCTCCGCGCTCGGTGCCTGGTTTCTGGTCGTCCACGACAGCCATGTCTCCTGCAACACGTCCTCGGTGTCGGCGACGCTGCCGAGCATGTTGTAGACGATGGAGAACAGCAGCTCGCGGTGGTCGTTGAACACCTGTGTCGCGGTGTTCGCTACCGGATCTGACGCCGTCTCCCGCGGGCTGCCTTCGGGCAAGGCTGCCTGTGAGTCCGGCGGGGGATAGTACATCGTAGGGCCTTCCGTCGCGGGTGCATTCCGAACTGAGAGCGATCCAGGCACCGGGAGTGTGACATCCGCTCCCAAAATGTGATCCACCTCTCACCAATGGCCCGCGGTGTCATGCTGAGACGTCGTCTCGATTGGTGGCCGGACGTCTGGCTTCGGTAGGTGAAGAGGAGTCTGGTTGCGATCTTGTGGGGGTACGGCCCATGCGTCAGGATCGGTTCGCATGAGCCACAAGATGTCCGTTCTCAGATCCTGAAGATCCACGTCTCAAGTGCCCAAGATCTGGGGTCAAGGCCCACTTTGCGGACACCCCATAGGTTGAGCCGCATGGAGCAGCTCGACGGTGTGGAGATCATCGCCTTCGCGGACGGCACGGCCTTCGAGGCATGGCTGGCCGGGCACCACACGCGCCAGGAAGGCGTGTGGATCAAGATGGCGAGGAAGGGCTCGGGCATCCCCTCGGTCAGCTCGGACGAGCTGGTGGATATCGGTCTCCGCTACGGCTGGATTTCGGGGCAGCGCCGCGCCCTCGACGACCGTCACTACCTGCAGAAGTACGTGCCTCGCAGGCCCCGGAGCCTGTGGTCGCAAGTGAACGTGGAGAAGGTCGAGCGACTGACGGCCGCCGGCCGGATGCGCGAGCCTGGGCTGGCCGCGGTCCGCAGGGCGCGGCAGGACGGGCGGTGGGACGCGGCCTACGCGTCGCAGAAGACGGCGACCGTGCCGCCCGACCTCGGGGCGGCCCTCGACGGCTGTCCCGAGGTCAAGGCCGCCGTTGAGGCCCTCGCCAGGACCGGCCGCTACCTGCTGGTCCTGCCCCTGCTCCAGGCCCGCACCCCGAGACCCGCCGGGCCCGGCTCGACAAGGCCCTGCGCACCGTGTCTGGCCAGGACGGCTGGAGCCTGTCTTCTCGGAGCCGTAGGACTGGCAAGTTGCTGCGCGGTCCAGCTTGGCCCTCGGTTCAAGGCTGACGGTGCCTGACTTGCACCCGCGGCCGTAAACTATTGTTTACAATCCTCATCTTGGGTAACTAAAGTTGTCGCATGACTTCGCTTGAGATCACCCCCGAAGAACAGGTAGAGCTCGACAAGGCCCTCTACGACGCCCTGAACCCGCTCGTATCGGCCATCCGCTCCCGCACATCAGGGCTACCAGGGGACCGCATGTGGGAGGCGGACCCGGTCGAAGTGGCGCTGTCCGTCGTTGCCGCATGGAAGGTGGTGGACAAGGAGGTCAAACGGTTGACGGCGATCGCAGCGGGAACGGCCGGGTCTTACGGTGCGAGCTACGAGCAGCTGGGCACCGTTTGGGGCATCACCCGGCAAGGCGCCCGCAAGAAATGGCCTGATGCCATCAGCCGCCCGGCAACCACCGCAGCACACACGAGCGCCGTAATCGAACTGTTCGGTGGAACGGCCGAACTGACGCAAGAGCCTTCGTCCGGCGGCTGGAGGTGGACAGGCGAGGGCGCCGACGGAACACACGGCACGCCCGACGGCGACACCTCGTACGCGACGAAGGAAGAGGCGGCAGCCTACGCAGGGGCCTTCCTGAGGGAACACGCCGTTGATCAGCCCTAGGGTCAGCGTCGGGCCCAGATGAGAATCGCGGAGAGGTGGAGCGCCGCCTGGTAGGCAATGGCGAGCTTGTCGCATCGCATGGCCAGGCCGCGCCACTGTGGGCCGTTTGGAACGACCCGAGCTCGGCGGGCAGATCCTGCCACGGCGAGCAGGTGCGGCACTTCCGTGCGATGGCCTCAAGAGTCCGGCGGTGGTCGGCCCACCGCCGGCCCCGGACCGGATCGGTCGGCATCAACGGCGCGATCCGGGCCCACATCGAATCAGTGATCACTAATCGGACAGACACCTACGGTCAACCGACCAACCCGTCAAAGAGACACGCTCTAGTGGTCCAGGCAGTCGGCGGGCACCGTGCCCGGGTCCGCCAGCGCCAGGCCGAGCTGGGCGCGTTCGGTGACCCAGCGGGTCGGGCGGTGACGCGGGTCGCCGGTCGTCGTGTGCAGCGACCGGTGCAGCCGCAGCATCCGGTCCGCGCCGATCCGGTCCCCCCAGGCCAGCGGCCCGACCGGATAGCCGAGACCGGTGGTGACGGCGAGATCGATGTCCGCCGGGGTGGCGAGCGAACGCTCGGCGATCGACGCGGCGACGGAGACGATCGAGGCCAGCAGCCGCTGCGCGACCGAACCCGCCGTGTCCCGTACCACCGACACCGCGTACGGCTCGCCGCCGTCCTCCGCCGGCCGCGCCAGCACCGCGCGGGCATCCCGTGCGGCAGCCGGATCCGCCGCCGGGGTCACGGCCAGTACCCGGCGCTTCCCGACCGCCGCCAGCGGGTCCACTCCGAACGTGCGTCCGGCGGGCAGTCCGTGCGCCGCGACCGCGGCGGCCACCGTCGTACCCCAGACCGGGACCAGCACCAGCGCATCGGCGGACGGCTCCGCACCGCTCTCGACGACGGCGCCCGTCGCGGTCAGCGTCCGCCGCAGTGCGGTCGCGTCCGGCTCCGCCGCGCCCCCGACCACGTACACCGGGCGGTCCGCATCCCCCATGACCGGCGGCTCCGGAACCGGGGCCGGTGCGTCGGGGCCGTACGCGAACCAGCCGCGCCCGGTCTTGCGGCCGTGCAGCCCCGCAACCACCCGGTTCGGGGTGAGGTAGGAGGGACGGAGCCGGTCCGCGTACCGGAAGCCCTGCCAGATCGAGTCGATGACGGCGGCCGTCACATCCAGACCGGTGAGGTCCATCAGCTCGAACGGACCCATCCGCAGGCCGAGCACGTCCCGCGCGATCCGGTCGATGCCCGCCGGGTCGGCGACCGACTCCTCCAGCAGTGCGAGCGCCTCGGTCACCAGGCCGCGACCCGCGTGGTTCACCAGGAAGCCGGGCGTGTCGGCGACCGTCACCGCACGGTGGCCGCAGCCCTCGACGAGCGCGGTGAGCAGCGGCGGGATCTCCGGGCGGGTGGCCGCGCCCGGCACGATCTCGACGATCTTCATCAGCGGCACCGGGTTGAAGAAGTGCAGCCCGGCCAGGCGCGTCGGGTCCTTCAGCTCCGCCGCGATCCGGGTGACCGACAGCGAGGAGGTGTTGGTGGCGAAGACCGTCGAGGCGGGCAGCGCCCGTTCGAGCAGGCCGAAGACCTCCGCCTTGGTGGCGAGGTCCTCCCGTACCGCCTCGATGACCAGCTCGCAGTCCGGTCCGTCCGCCCACGGGTCGTCCAGCGGCACCAGCCGCTCCACAGTGGCGGCGGACTCCTCGGCGGAGAGCCTGCCCTTCTGCACGGCGCGGTCGAGCATGGACCGCACGAAGTCGACGGCGGCCGTCACCGCCTCCGGGCGTACATCGCACAGCTCGACGGTGTGTCCGGCGCTCGCAGCCCACTGGGCGATGCCGCGGCCCATGGCTCCGGCGCCGACGATCCTGATACGCATGGCGGTTGGGGTCCTCTCGGCGGTGCTGTCGGTGGGCGGGACGGCTGGGGCCTGCCCGGAACTCAACGAAGATAGACGCGCTCGGGGTCGACGTCCTCGCGCAGCAGTCGAAGTTCGGCCGCGGTCGGCGGCGGCACGGTCGCCACCGTGTCGGCGACCTCGAGATCCCAGCCGGTGGCCGCCCGTACCTGCTCGACGGTGACGCCCGGGTGGACGGCGACCAGCCGCAGCTCCTCGCCGACGCCCGCGCGGGCCAGGATGCCCAGTTCGGTGATGACCCGGGTGACACCGGCGCCCAGCGGCCTGATGCCTTCGGCCAGCGCGCGGTCGGGGCCCGGGGTGGTGCAGAAATCGAGCGTTTCGGTGAAGGAACGCGGATCGTGGCGGCGCATCACCACGAAGACCTCACGGGAGTTGGCCATCACCTCGACACCGCCGCCCGAGCCGGGCAGCCGGACCGACGGACTGTCCCAGTCGCCGATCACGGACGTGTTGAGACTGCCCCACCGGTCGATCTGCGCGGCCCCGAGGAACCCCACGTCGATGTGGCCACCCTGCAGCACACAGCCGAACAGGGCGGGCATCGACAGAACGGCTTCGGCGCCCGTGATCAGGACCGCGTCGGCGATGGTCTCCGGCAGGTGCGAGGGGTGGGCGCCGCAGACTCCCGACTCGTAGACGACCTCGATCTCCGGGGCCACCGTCAGATGCGCGAGTTCGGTGGCGAGCGTCGGCAGGCCGATCCCGGCGAACACGGTGCGGCGCGCGGCCAGTTCGCGGGAGGCGACGACGGAGAGCAGTTCCGACGAGGTGATGGTGTCCGGTGCGGTGGTGGTCATGACCCGTTCCTTCTCGTGTCCCGTTTCCGTACTCACAGCCGGCGTCCGTAGTTCACCGGCCGGCTGAGCGCCTCGCCGACCGCCAGCCCCGCCCAGAACTCCTCGCCGAGCTTGTCGACGTACTCGGCATGGTCGGCGGTGCCGTGCACCCACTCGTCCAGCCACTCCTGGAGCCGTCCCGGATCCTTGCTGATGTGCGACCAGGCCCGGTAGAAGGCGTTGTCCCGGTCGTAGTAACCCTGCGCGAAGGACGGGTGGGCGCCGCGCGGGCAGGCGACGACCGCGTCGACCGCATGGGCGGGGACGAGCGTACGGTTCGGGTCCGAGCGGATCACTTCGTCGTCGACGATCTCCTCCACGACGACGATCGCCTTGTCCGCCGCGTACACCGCTTCGGCCTGGATGCCGGTCAGGCCCCACATCTGGGTGTTGCCGCTCCGGTCGGCGCGCTGCGCGTGGATGATCGTCACATCCGGGTTGACGGGCGGGACGACATAGATCTGCTCGGCCTCGCCGTCCGGCCCCGGGTAGGGCGAAGTGACCTTCCGGAGATCGCTGTTGACGGACGGCAGATCGCTGCCGCCGTAGCTGCGCAGCGGATAGAACGGCAGCCGCTGGGAACCGGCGAGATATCGGCAGATCATCCCGTAGTGGCTGTACTCCTCGAAGGCGAGCGGTGCCGGGTCGCCGGTCTCGATGCGCCGCCGCAGTTCGCCGAGCGAACCGGCGGAGGAGTTGCCCACGAAGGACGAGACCAGTCGTGAGACGCAGCCCGCGGCGATCATCTGGTCCACCACGATGTCCGCGGTCATCCGGACGACGGTGAGGTCCCGGCGGCCCTGGCGGATGATCTCGTGGCCCGCGGCGGTCGGGATCAGGTGGGTGAAGCCTTCGAGGCAGACGGTGCCGCCGTCGTGGACGAAGGCGGCGATCGCCGCCTTCATCGACATCGTTTTGTCCCTGCGGTCCGTCGTGGCCACGGTGCTCCTCTGCCGGTGCGTGCGCGTCGTTCCACCGTGTCAGCGGCTATTGATTGCTGTCCAATACCAAATTAAGGTCGCATCGAGACGATCGATTAATGAATCCGGTCCGGAGGCCGGTGAGCGGAGGGCCGGGTATGGAGCTGCGTCATCTGTCCGCCTTTGTCGCCGTGGCCGAGGAGCTGCACTTCGGCAGGGCCGCCAAGCGGCTGCAGATGGCCCAGCCGCCGCTGAGCCAGCAGATCCGCCAGCTGGAGAAGGAGCTGGGTGTCCAGCTCTTCGAGCGCAACACCCGGTCGGTACGGCTCACCAGCGCGGGGGAGTCCTTCCTGCAGCCGGTGCGGACCGTCCTCGACGACCTCGACACCGCGGTACGGGCCGCGAAGGCCGCCGGGCGCGGCGAGTACGGACGGGTCAGCATCGGCTTCGCGGGCGCCTCCAGTCACGAGACGCTGCCGCTCCTCACGAGGGCCGTGCGCGCCGCCCACCCCGCACTCGAACTGGTCATGAAAGGGCAGACGTACGCCAACGTCGCCCTGGACAGGGTCGCCGACGGATCGCTCGACCTGGGGTTCATCCGGCTGCCGGTGACCCAGCCCGGCGTCGCGTACCGGGTGATCGACGAGGAGGAGCTGGTGTGCGCGCTGCCCTCCGACCACCGGCTCGCCCAGCTGGACAGCGTCCCCATCGAGGTCCTCGCCGAGGAGCCCTTCGTCTCCTTCCCCGCCAACACCGGCTCCACCGTGCGGGACGCGATGGTCGGGGCCTGCGAGGCGGCCGGGTTCAACCCGCGTGTGGTGCAGGAGGCCCCCGACTCGTACACCATCCTGGCGCTCGTCGCCGCAGGCGTCGGTGTGACGCTCACGGTCACCTCCGTCCAGCACATCCAGCAGAACGGGCTCGTCTACCGGCCCCTCGCCGGGCCGCCCATCCGGCTCCAGGCGGCGCTGGCCTGGCGGGCCGACAACCCGTCCGCCGCTCTGCGGGCGGTGCTCGCCGTGGCGGAGGACGCCCTGCCCACACCCGTGCACCCGGCCGCAGCCGATTGAGACGCGCAACGTCTTGAACCAGGGCGAAGTGGATATTGGACCGACTCAGTCGCGAGGTGCGAGGGTCGGCGCACACGCCCCTCGCCACCGGAAGGTCCCGCCGTGCCCGACCAGCAGCTCGACATCGTCATCTGTGAACCGCTGCGCACACCCATCGGCCGCTTCGGCGGGGCATTCGCCCAGCAGACCCCGGCCGCACTCGCCGCACGCGTCATCGCCGAGATCGTCGCCCGCACCGGCGTCGACCCGGCCGCCGTCGACGAGGTCATCCTGGGCCACGCCTACCCGTCCTCCGAAGCCCCCGCCATCGGCCGGGTCGCCGCCCTCGACGCCGGGCTCCCGGAATCCGTGACCGGTGCGCAGATCGACCGCCGCTGCGGCTCCGGACTGCAGGCCGTGCTCGACGCGGCGATGCAGATCCGGGCCGGCTTCAGCGAGGTCGTGATCGCGGGCGGCGTCGACGTGATGAGCGCCGCCCCGTACTACACGCACGACGGCCGCTGGGGCATCAAGGGCCCCGGGCTGCAGCTCCACGACTCGCTGGCCCGCGGCCGGGTCACCGCGGGAGGCGTCAACCACCCGGTCCCCGGCGGGATGATCGAGACCGCGGAGAACCTGCGGCGGGAGTACGGCATCAGCCGCGCCGACCAGGACGCCCTCGCCCTGCGCTCGCAGCAGCGCGCCGCCCGCGCCGTGGCGGAGGGGCGGTACGACGCGGAGACCGTCGCCGTCACCGTGCGCACCCGCAAGGGTGAGACGACCGTCACCGCGGACGAGCACCCGCGCCCCGACACCACCGCCGAACAGCTCGCAGCGCTGCGGCCGATCATGCTGAAGTCCGACCCGGACGCCACCGTCACCGCGGGGAACGCCAGCGGTCAGAACGACGCGGCCGCCGCCTGTCTGGTGACGAGCGCGGCGACCGCCGAACGCCTCGGGCTGAACCCGCTGGTGCGGCTGGTCTCCTTCGCGCGAGCCGGAGTCCCGGCCGCGACGATGGGCATCGGGCCCGTCCCGGCGACCCGTGCGGCCCTGGCCCGCGCCGGACTCACCCTGGCCGACCTCGACCTGATCGAGCTGAACGAGGCCTTCGCCGCCCAAGTGCTCGCCTGCACGCGTGAACTGGGACTCGGCGACATCGACCACGAGCAGCGGATCAACGTCAACGGCTCCGGAGTCTCCCTGGGACACCCCGTCGGTGCCACCGGCGCCCGCATCCTCGCCACACTGACCCGCGAGCTGCACCGGCGCGAGGCCCGGTACGGCCTGGAGACCATGTGCATCGGAGGCGGACAGGGCCTCGCCGCCGTCTTCGAACGCATCGCGGCCTGACGCGCACGCACGGCAGCCGATCGTCAGTGAGACGCACAGCGTCTCACTGAACCGGCAATTCGGTATTGGACCGCTCTGGGTCCCGGCTGGCACCGTAACCGCCATCACCCACGCCGCCGTCCCCCACTTCCCCACGCGGCAACGGGCGTCTCGGGCGACGCCCCTTCCCTTCCCCCTGCCATCCGCTTGATCAATGACGTTCACGGGAGCCACCATGAGTGCGTCCACCGCCACCGCGCGAGAGCGAACCAGAGCCGCCAACCGGGCCGGATTCGGTGCCTTCATCGGTTCGACCATCGAATGGTTCGACTTCTACATCTACGGGACCGCGGCAGCGCTCGTCTTCGACAAGGTGTTCTTCCCCGAACTGGACGGGCCGATCGGAACGTTGGTCGCCTTCGCGACCTTCTGGGTCGGCTTCCTCGCCCGCCCCCTCGGCGGCATCATTTTCGGCCACTACGGCGACCGCCTCGGCCGTAAGAAGACCCTGGTCATCACCCTGCTGATGATGGGCATCTCGACCACCGCGATCGGTCTGCTGCCGAGCTACGCCTCCATCGGCGTCGCCGCCCCGATCCTGCTGATCTGTATCCGCATGGTGCAGGGCATCGGCCTCGGCGGCGAGTGGGGCGGCTCCGTCCTGATCGCCTCCGAGCATGCCCCCAAGGGCAAGTCCGTGCTGTACGGGGCGTTCGCCCAGCAGGGCTCGCCCGTCGGCAACACGCTCTCCACCCTGAGCTTCCTCGCCATCAGCCAGCTGCCCGACTCGGCGTTCGTCTCCTGGGGTTGGCGTGTGCCGTTCCTCTTCTCCGCCGCCCTCGTCATCGTCGGACTCCTCGTCCGGCTGAAGGTCGCCGAGTCCCCGGCGATGGCGAAGCTCATCGAGAAGAAGGAGGTCGTCAAGGTTCCGCTGACCGAGGTCCTGCGCTCCCACCCCATGCTGATCGTCCTCGGCATCGGCGCCTGCACCATCGGTCTGTCGGCGACGTACTTCAAGTCGACGTTCGCCCTGTCCTGGGCCACCTCGTCGCTCGGCTTCGACCGCAGCTCGTTCCTGACGATCATCCTCGTCGCCAACATCACCCAGATCATCGTGCAGCCCTTCGGTGCGCTCATCGCCACCCGGATGAAGAGCTGGTCCCGCGCGGTGACGGTGATGCTGCTGCCCGAACTCATCCTGATGCCGGTGATGTTCCTGCTGATCCGCACCGAGAACTACGGTCTCGCGATGGTCGGCGTGGCCGTCGCCACCATCCCGCACTGCCTCTACTACGCGGCCCTGGCCGGCATGCTGGCCAGCCGGTTCCCGGCCCACCTCCGCTACACCGGCATCTCCCTCTGCTACCAGCTCTGCGGAACGCTGCTCGGCGGTACGACCCCGATCATCGGCCAGTACCTGCTGAACCGCACCGGCTCGATCACCGCCGTCATCGTCTACGCGATCTTCCAGGTGGCGCTGACCCTGGGCTGCATGCTGCTCCTGCTCAAGCGCCCCAACCACGACGAGCAGGCAACGGAGCCGGTCTCCGTACCGCGTGCCGCCACCGCCACCGCCTGACCCCACCCCTGCGAGAAGAGATACGGAGGCCGGCCGCCATGCCGCTGACCGTGAACGGCATCCCGGACGTCCTCGCGCTGAGCGGGCGCGACCTCGGGCACTCCGGCTGGAAGGAGATCACCCAGGAGCTGATCGACGCGTACGCGCACGTCTCCGGGGATCACCAGTGGATCCACACCGACGTCGAACGCGCCGCGTCCGGCCCGTACGGACGCACCATCGCCCACGGATACATGGTGCTGAGCTGGGGCATCCCGATGTTCGGCGAACTGCTCCGGGTCGAGGGTGTGGGCCGCGCCCTCAACTACGGCGTCAACCGGGTCCGTTACCCGGCTCCCGTGCCGGTCGGCAGCCGGGTCCGGCTGCATGCCGCGGTCGCCGAGGTGAAGGAGGTCGCGCGGGGCGGCGTACAGATGACCCGGGCCTTCACCTTCGAGCTCGAAGGGTCGAAGAAGCCGGCGTGCGTGGCGGAGTCGCTGACGCACTTCTATCCGTAGCCGCGCCCCCGCCTTTCCGCGGCCGTGACCCCCGCCGGCCGGGCTCCGTCCGAGCCCGGTCGACAGGGGTCGCGGCCACGGTCTCAGGCCACCCGCTCCGTCTCCAGCGGCACCGCCAGGTGGTCCCATTCCGCATCCGGGTCCGTGAGCCGGTTCAGCCGTGCCGGTACGTCGAACCCGACCAGCAGCACCACGATCACCGTGCCCGCGAACGTCAGCACGGCCAGTGCCCGGCCCAGGTCCATGCCGGACGCGAGATGCGCCCCGAGCACCGGTGCGACGGCGCCGCCCAGCGCTCCCACGTTGTACGTGAAGCCGAGCGCCGCGCCCCGGCTCCGGGTCGGGAAGTGGCCGCCGATGTAGCGCGGCAGCAGCCCCGAGATGCCGAAACTCGTCGCCTGCAGCAGGAAGAGCAGGACGCCGAGCAGCAGCAGATTGTTGTGCACGGCGAAGACCGGATAGACGAAGGCGAGCGATGCCAGCAGCGTCAGGGCGTACGCCTTCTTCGCGCCGATCCGGTCGCCCAGGAAGCCCGCCGTCCAGCAGCCGACCATCGTGCCGAAGCCCGCGAAGTAGAGGACATCGGTGACCTGGTCGGGGGTGTAGCCCAGCTCCGTCTTCAGATACGTGGGCAGCAGCGCCTGGATCGGCCACGAGTACAGGAACGCGAAGAACAGCGTCACGATCATCGACAGATACAGCAGCCAGCTGCGCTTCCCGCCCAGCTGCACGGCGAACGCGGCGAGCGTCAGGCCGGCGACCACCGACAGCACCGGCACCATCCCCGTACCGGCCGGGGTGAAGATCATGAAGAGGGAGACGGTGGCGAGGACGACGAGCATCGTGTTGACGGTGGCCCGGGCGCGGGTGACGAACAGCGGCCGGAACGGATTGGGTTTGGCGCCCTTGTCCGCGACGGACTCCGTCCACTCCTCGGCCTCCGGGAGCGCCCGGCGCATCCACAGCGCTATCGCGATCGGGATCAGGCCCAGGTAGAACATCCAGCGCCAGCCGAGCGACGGCACGACCCAGTTGTAGACCTGTGCGGCGAGCACCGAGCCGACCGAGAAGCCGGAGATCAGGAAGCCGCTGGCCCGGCTGCGCAGCTTCGCCGGCCAGCTCTCCATGACGTACGTGGAACTGGCGCTGTACTCACCGGCCATGCCCACGCCGATGGCGAGCCGGGCGGCGAACAGGCTGTGGTAGTTCCAGGCGAACCCGCAGGCGAAGGTGCCGAGCGAGTACAGCAGGATCGACAGGATCATGGAGAGCTTGCGCCCGAACCGGTCTCCGATGGCGCCGAGTACCGCACCGCCCAGCCAGCGGGTGATGAACGCACCGGAGATCAGACTGGCCGCCTGCACCGTGCTCAGACCGAAGTCGTCACTGATCTCGGTGAGGACGAGAGTGATCAGCACGAAGTCGAAGCCGTCGAGGACGTAACCGATCCAGGCGGCGAGGAACGACTTCCACTGGGTGGGGCTCACCTCGCGGTACCAGGGGAGCGTGGGGGGTGTGGTGGTCTGCACGGTGTCTCCAGGATGCGGCACGGCACTCGCCCTCGAGTGACCGCCCGCGTGGTGGGGGCTGGTTCAGGGCCGGGCTATGCCCGCCACGAAACGCGTGGTCAGGGCGGTGGGAGCGGTGATGGCGGTGCCGACGACGATGCTGTGGGCACCGCGGTCCAGGGCCTCGGCCGCCTCTTCGGGGGTGTTGATACGGCCTTCGGCGACCACCGGGACGTCGATCGCGGCAGACAGCGCCGCCACCAGGTCGAGATCGGGACCGGTCTGCTTCGGCGTCCCGGGCACATAGCCCGACAGCGTCGTCGAGACGAAGTCCGCGCCCTGGGCGGCCGCGGCGAGGCCCTCGGCGAGCGTCGACACATCGGCCATGACCAGCGCACCGGCCTCGTGGACCGCGGTGACCAGGTCGGCGAAGGCCGACCCGTCGGGGCGCGGCCGGTCGGTGGCGTCGGCGGCGACGACGGCGGCGCCCGCCGCGGCGATCGCCAGGGCGTGCCGGACGGTCGGGGTGATGTAGACGCCGATGTCGCCGTCCTTCCAGAGCCCGATGACCGGCAGGTCGACGGCCGCGGCGATCGCGGCTACGACCTCCGGCTCATTGGCCCGGATCGCGGCGGCGCCACCGGCGGCGGCGGACTGCGCAAGCCGGACGAGGGTGCCGGTCTCCCGCATCGGGTCACCGGGAGGTGCTTGACAGGACACGATCAGCTTGCCCTGGAGGGAGGCGGCCAGTTCCTGCGCGGTCATCGGAGAACTCCTGGGTGGTGGAGAGGGAGAGTGGTGGTCAGGGCGGCGGCCCCGAGCACCGCGGCGTCGTGGCCGAACAGCGGCGCGACGGGTGCGAGTCCCCGCAGCGGCGGCATCAGCTCGGCGGCGAACGCCGCGGCGAGCGCATCGCCGTACAGCGAGCCGATCCGGGGGACGCCGCCGCCGATGACGACCCGGTCGGGGCCGAGGGCATTGGCGAGCCCGCCGAGCACCTGGCCGGTGGCGGCCGCGCCGGAGGTGATGGCGTGGACGGCGTCCGCATTGCCCCGCGCGGCCCGCTCGGCCACGGTTTCGAGCCGGTCCACCGAGGTGCCGGTGAGCCGTTCGTAATGAGCGGTGATGCCGGGGCCGGAGGCGATGACCTCCAGGTGGCCGGTGGCACCGCAGGTGCAGGGCAGCCCCGCGGCCTCAGGGCTCGGCAGATGGCCGAGATGTCCGGCGATGCCCGAGGCCCCGTGCAGCATCCGCCCGTCGACGGCGACCGCGCCGCCCACACCGGTACCGATTGCCGCGAACAGCAGTGACGCATGGGCCGAAACCTCCGCGACCAGCGCGGTGAGCTCCGGCCCGGCCGTGGCGCGTACGTCGTTGTCGCAGGCCACCGGCAGTCCGGTACGGTCCGCGAGCCCGGCACCGAGCTCGGTGCCCGCCCAGCCGCGGAGCGAGTCGGTGGCGCTGGTGACCCTGCCGGTGCGGGGATCGACGACTCCGGCTGCGGCGATGCCGAGCGCGGTGGCGAGCCGCGCCGGGTCGACCTCGGCGGCCGCCGCCGCGAGCGCGTCGAGCACGGCCGGGGCGCCCTCCCGGGCCGGGGTGGGCCGGGTGTGCCGTGCCAGGACGGTACCGTCCGCGCCGAAGAGCGCGGCGGCGATCTTCGTACCACCGAGATCGAGTCCGATCACCGGGGCGCCGGTGGCCGAGGACGGCGGGCTCAGGCTCATCGGACCGCGGGCAGGCCTGCGGCACGCAGCCGCTGTGCCACCAGGGCGACCGACTCGTCGCTCAGCTGGATCTGCGGGAACGCGGTGTCGCCGCACGCGATGATCCCGAGCAGCTGCAGCGCGGCCTTGAACGCCCCGAGCGCCGACGAGCTGCGGCCCATGTCCGCCTCCGGGCCGACATCGACCATGGCGAACAGCGCGACGAGCCGCTCCTGCTCCCTCGCGGCGAGCGCCCAGTCGCCGGCCCGCGCGGCGTCGTACAGCCGGACGTACCCGGCCGGGTCGACATTGCCGATGCCCGGCACGACACCGTCGGCGCCGGCCAGCAGCGCCGCGTCCACGGTGAGTTCGGAACCGGTGAGGATGCTGAACTCCGGAGCCGGTCCCTCCCTGCGGCCCTCGCGCCCGCCGAGCTCCACGATCAGCCGGCGCAGCCCGCCCTCGTCGCCGCTGCTGTCCTTGAGGCCGGCCAGCGTGCCGTCCTCGGCGAGCTCGCGCACGAGCGCGGAGGAAAGCTTGCTGTGGACGGCGACCGGGATGTCGTAGGCGAACAGTGGCAGATCGACGGCCGCCCGCAGCCGGCGGAAGTGCTGGGCGATCTCCTTGCCGTGGGTGCGGGTGTAGAACGGCGCAGTCGCAACCAGTGCGTCCGCACCGAGGCCGGCGGCGGTCCTGGCGTGCTCGGCGACGCGTGCGGTGGTGGTGTCGATGACACCCGCCAGTACCGGGACGCGGCCGTCGGTCACACGGACGACGGTCTCCAGCGTCGTGGCGCGCTGTTCGTCGGTGAGGTAGGCGACCTCACTGGTGGAACCGAGCGCGAAGAGTCCGTGCACGCCCCCGCCGATGAGGTGCTCGACCAGGTCGGTCAGAGAGGCGGTGTCGACCTCCCCGTGGGAGTCGAGCGGGGTGCACACCGGCGGGACGACGCCGTGCAGCGGTGCGGTCAGAGACATGGTGAGGCTCCAGCTTGTCGGTACACCGATCGCGGCCTGTGGCGGCTGCGCAGATCGAGACATGAGACGTAAGATGTCCTATGTCTGACCTCACCTTAAACAGATGCTCCTGCGACCGGTCAAGGGGCAACAGCACCTCAGGAGGACGTTGTGGCGCGGCCCACCATGGCTCAGGACATAGAACGCCAGGTCAAGGAGCTGATCCTGGAACGCAGACTCGGCCCCGGCGACGCGCTGCCCACCGAGGCCGAGCTGATGGAGATGTTCGGGGTCGGGCGTGTCTCCGTGCGCGAGGCCCTGAAGGCACTCCAGGCCGTCAATGTCGTGGAGATCCGCCGCGGCTTCGGCATGTTCGTCGGCTCGCTCTCCCTCTCGCCGTTCGTCGAGGCGCTCGCCTTCCGCGCGGCCGTCCGGCACCGCCGGGGGGAGCCCGGGCTCGCCGAGCTGATGAAGGTGCGGGAGGCGCTGGAGGCGGGGCTGGTCGGAGCCGTCACGGCCGGCATGCCGGAAGAGGATCTGGCCGTGCTGCACGGGCTCGTGGCGAAGATGGAGGCCGAGGCGCGCACCGGACGTGTCGCGCGCTCCACCGACCGCGCGTTCCACCTCGCGCTGTACTCCTCGCTCGACAACCACCTGCTGAGCGAGGTGCTGGACGCGTTCTGGGCGGCCATGGACCGGGTGCGCGAGGATCTCGACGACGGCCACCAGGACCCCGGGGTCACCTGCGCCCAGCACCGCGAGATCGTCGCGGCTGTCGCGGCGGCCGACGGGGAACGGGCGGTGCGGGCGATGCGCACACATTTCGACGGCATCCGCACCCGCCTCGAACGCTGACCGGAGTCGAGCCCGCCGGGCACATCGCGTCCGGCGGGCAGAGTCAAGCACTCCGGGCGCGTACGCCCGGTGGGGCGAAATGAAGCACGCCGGGCACATCGCGCCCGGCAGGGTGCGATCGGGCCGGTCCGGCAATGGAGGCGGAGCCGAGCCGAAGGCCGCGCAACCCCGTCACCGGGCACACCTCACGCCGAGGCGGCGCTCCCCATCACGGCGGCAACCGCCATCCGCACGGCCCGCCCCGTCACCGCCACCGCGTCGTCCCCCGACTCGATCGCCGTCGTGGCGGCATTGACGATCCCCTGGAGCAGTACCGCCGTACGCCGCGGATCGTCATCCCCCAGCTCCGCCAGCGCACCTGTCAGCGGAGTGAGCAGCTCCCGGTGCGCCTGCGCCGCGCTCTCCCTCACCACGGCCGCATCCCGGACCCCGGCCAGCGCCTGGGCGATCCGGTGCTCGCCGCTGCGCACCAGCTCCAGTTGCGACGTCACATACGCGGCGATCTTCTGCTCCGGCGTGGCGGCCGCCGACATGCCCGCCCTGATGGCGGACGTCCAGCGCGGCATCGCGTCCTCGACGACCGCGGCGAGCAGTTCGGGGCGGCCGGGGAAGTACTTGTAGACGCTGTTGCGGGCGAGGCCCGTGGCCTTGGCGACCGCGGTGAAGGTCACCGCTTCCGCGTCGCCGCCCTCCAGCAGTGCACGTGCCGCCCGCACCAGGGCCAGCCGCTGCTGGGCGTGGTGCTCGGCGACCGTGGCGGCGCTGATCTTGGGCACCGGCCCAGTCTAGAAGGCCGACCGGCCGTCAGGGGACCCACTTGGCGACGGTGCGTCGCCATCATCTATCTTGGCGACGCACCGTCCCTAACATCGATCCTCGAAGGGAACCGCCGTGTTCCTCGCACTGCTGGAGCTGCGCGCAGCCCGTGGCCGCTTTCTGCTCATGGGGTCCGTCGTGGTGCTCGTCGCCGCACTCGTCGGCATCGTCTCCGGCTTCACCACCGGCCTCGGCGACGACACCGTTTCGGCCCTGCGCCGCCTCCCGGCCTCGCACCTGGTGTTCTCCTCCGACGCCCGGTCCGACCAATTCGCCCGTAGCCTCCTCGACGACCGGGCGGCGGCCGCCTGGCACCAGGAAGCCGACGCCGACACGACCCCCCTGGGCGTCTCCATCACCCGCGGCACGACGGACCGCGGCGCCGAGGTCGACCTCGCCGCCTTCGGCGTCGAACCCGGCTCCTTCCTCGCCCCGTCCGTCACCGCGGGCCGGGGTCTCGACCGCGCCGCCGCCGACAGCATCGTGATCTCCGCCAAGCTCGCCGACGAGGGGGTACGGGTCGGGGATACCCTCGTCATCGACCGGCTCGGCATCCGACTGCACGTCACCGGCCTCACCGACCGTTCCAGTTACGGGCATGTTCCGGCTGCCTACGTCCCGTTGACCACCTGGCAGCGCATCCGCTTCAGCACCCCGGGCGCCCCGGCCTCCGCCACCGCCACGATCCCCGACCAGTTCAGCGCCCTGGCCGTACGCGACTCCGGCGGCGGCTCGTTCGCCGCCCTCGACCAGCGGCTCTCCACCACGACGCTCACCAAGGAGAAGGCGTACGAGGCGGCCCCCGGCTACACCGGCGAGCGCGTCACGATGAACTCGATCCAGGTCTTCCTCTACCTGATCGCCCCGCTTGTCGTCGGCGCGTTCTTCGCGGTGTGGACCGTGCAGCGCCGACCCGAACTGGCCCTGCTCCGCGCTCTCGGTGCCTCCCGCAGGAGGCTGCTCGCCCACACCGTGCTCCAGGCCGCGCTGGTCGTCGTCCTCGGTACCGCGGCGGGCGCCGTCCTCGCCGCAGCCGTCGGGCTGCTGGTCGGTGAGCAGGTGCCGTTCAGTCTGCCCACCGCCACGCTCGCCGTCACCATGTGCACCGTGGCCGCCGTCGGCCTCGCGGGCACCGCCCTGACCCTGCGCCGGGTCACCACCGCCGACCCACTGACCATGCTGGGAGCCAACCGATGAGCCTCGAACTGACCGGCGTCACCGTCGAATTCGGTCGCGCCGACGCCCGGACCACCGTCCTCGACGGCCTCGACGTCACCTTCGAGCCCGGCTGTACGACCGCGCTCGTCGGCCCGTCCGGATCAGGCAAGTCCACCCTGCTTGCCGTCGCGGGCGCCCTGCTGCGGCCCACCGCCGGCCAGGTCCTGCTGGACGGCGAGGACCTGGCGACCCGCACCGACGCACAGCGTGCGGCGGTCCGCCGCGAACGGATCGGCTACATGTTCCAGAGCGGCAATCTGCTTTCCGGGCTGCCCGCCGTCGAACAGCTCCTGGCCGCCGTGTACATCAGCGGCAGGCGCCCTCGCGCGTACCGTGCCCGCGCCGAGGAAGCGCTGACCGAGGTCGGCCTCGGCCACCGCCTGCGCCACCGCCCGGAAGAGCTCTCCGGCGGCGAACGCCAGCGCGTCGCCCTGGCCCGCGCGCTGTTCCTCGCGCCGAAGCTGCTGCTGGTCGACGAACCGACCGCGGCCGTCGACCGCTCACAGGCGGGCGAACTGGCCGCTCTCCTCGCCGACCGCACCCGCCGGGACCGGTGCGTCACCGTCGTCGCGACCCATGATCCGGTGGTGGCGGAGGCGGCCGACCGGATCGTCGACATGGCGGAGCTGACCGGTGCGGCGCGGGCGCCGGTGTCCGGAGGCCGCTGAAGGAGCACCCGCGTACGTGCTGCCCGGGACGGGGCCGTGCGTACGCGGGTGCCGCCACCTATCCGACGGGCGTGACCGTCACCGTCCGGCTTCCCGAAGCCCGCTTCCCGTCCGTCTGGTAGGTGGCTGTCAGAGTGGCGCTCCCTGAGGCGCCCGCCGCGACCGTGACCGGCACCTTGACGTCGGCTCCCTGGCCCGGCCTGAGGGCGGGCACCGTCACCTGCCGCGTCGTCCAGCCGCCGGGCACGGTCAGGTCGAGCGTGCCCTGGCTGCGCCGTCCGTTCATCCTGTTGACGACCCGGACCGTCACCTCCGCGCCGGTGCCTGCCGTCAGGGCCGCGGGCGGAGTGAGCGTGATGTCCGCGCAGGTCCCGGCCAGCCACTTCAGATCGAACGACGCGTACGTGATGTGCTGGTAGTCGGCGCGCTCGTACAGCAGCCCCACCCGGCCGTCCGGCAGTCGCGTCAGCGTCGAGTAGGCGGCGGCGCCCGGATCGACGACCTTCCTGATCGGCCAGGTCTTCCCGTTGTCGCAGGACATCTTCACCGTGAGGTTGCGCCGCGCCGAAGTGTCCTCGGTGTTGCTGAACAGCAGCCAGGACGACTGCGGGTTCGACGCCGGGGCTCCGGGGTTGTAGCGGATGACGGACGCGTTGTTCGCCGGGTCGACCAGGTTGGTGTCCTGGGTGAACGGGGTGTAGTTGACGCCGCCGTCGGTGGAGTAGGCGATCGTGCGGTAGGGCCTGGACCGGTTGTTGAGCATGACCGTGCCGTCGGACAGTTCGACGGTCTTGTTCTCGTCGCCGCCCGGACCGACGGGGTTGCCCATGTTCCAGGTCTCGCCGTGGTCGTCGCTGTACGCACTGACCGCGTAGTTGGCGCCGTTGTTGCGGATCGCGTACTGCTGGATCAGCCGGCCCCTGTACGTGCCGTGCCGCAGCTGGATGCCCTCGCCGGAAGCCGCGAACATGCCTGCCCAGGCAGGGTTCTTGATCTGCTTGGTGATGCGGCGGTGGGTCCACGTCACACCGTCGTCGTCCGAGTAGCTGTAGTCGGCCTGCAGGATGTTCGGGTCGGTCTCGTCATTGCCCGTGCCGGAGCCGAAGAAGCCCTGGTTCACCGAACCCGCGTAGAAGAGGAAGATCCGGCCGGTCGTCCGGTCGGTGAGCAGGCTCGGGTCGCCGTAGCCGTTGGGCGCCGCCTCCTTGCGGACCACCTGCTGTGCCTGCCAGGTGACGCCGCCGTCGGTGCTGCGGCGCAGCACGATGCCGATATGGCTCGGCAGGTCGCCGAGGGTGGGGCGGGCGTCGTAGGCGGCGAGCAGGGTGCCCCTGACCGAGGTGGTGAGGGCGGGGATGCGGTAGTGGGGCGAGCCCACCCCCGCGACGGTCAGGTCCTGGGAGGTCAGTTCGCCTGCGGCGGGGGCCGCCGCGCCGTGCGCGGTGCCGGTGGTGGTCAGCACCATCAGGGCGGCGGACAGCAGGGCGACGGAGACTCTGCGCTGCATGAACGATTCCTCTTCTCGGTGGGGGGCGGGCGGTCCATTCGGCCGTTCGCCCCGCGAACAGGGAGGGCACCGCGCAGTCCGCGGGCGAGTGACCCGTCCATGGCATGGAGGAGCCGTCGCGGGGTGGTGTGGGGTGTGGCGTACTGCGCGCCAGGATCAGAGCCAGACAGAAGACGTCTGATGTCCTGTTGGCACACGGACCCTAGGCATCGCCGCGGCACTCGTCAAGGGTCCGCCGGGCCAGGTCCTGCGAGCGGCAGGGCCTGGCTCCGTTCCCCGGTGGGCGTCGGCGCCCCGGTCAGTCCACGGCTGCCGCGTCGCGGGCGCGGGCCTCCGAGATCCGCCGCCTGACCGGCGCGTAGTGCTCGCCCAGCGCCTTCGTGAACCCGTCGATGTCACCGGCCCGCGCGGCGTCCACGATGTTCTGGTGGGCGGCGATCGTCGCCGTCTCGTCGGCATGCGTGAATCCGTCGAGATGCGGCGCGACGATCGCGTACACGTCCCAGAAGGCCATCGACAGCTGGCCGATCAGCTGATTGCCGAGCGGTGCCACCAGCAGTGCGTGGAACGCCCGGTCGGCTTCCACGAAGCCGTTCCCCTCCTGCGCCCCGGTCGCGCGCATGGTGGCCACCAGGCCTTCCAGCGAGTCGAGCTGCTCCGGGGTCAGCAGCGAGACGATCCGGTCGGCCATCCCGCGTTCGAAGAGCTCGCGTACGTCGACGAGGTCGGCCATCACCTGGAAGTCGTCGTCGGGGGAGAGCAGCCCGCGGAAGGTCAGGCTCTCCACCAGGGCGGACAGGCTCAGCCGGCCGACGTATGTGCCGTGCCCGTGGCGGACCTCGACGATGTCCAGCGCATTGAGGATCTTGACGGCCTCGCGGACGCTGGAACGGCTGGCGCCGAGCGCCTCGCACAGGGCCGGCTCGGTGGGCAGCGGGTCCCCGGGGCGGAGTCGCTCTTCGAGGATGTAGCGCTTGATGCCCTCGACGACTTCCTGCCGGAGCAGCTGCCGGCCGGGCCTCGTACCGGACATATGTGAACTCCCCACCTCTTGACCCCTCTCCATTGTCAAGCTACGTTCCCACGCTATCAAGGCATCAGACATCTGACGTCTTATGCTTCGGGCTTCGCGATCCTGCTTCCGCCCTCGTTCTTTCCCGCCCTTCCGTCCCACCCCCGACGTCCCTGGAGGACCCGTGCCCGAGCTGAGATCAGCCGGTGTCGAGCGCCGCACCTTCCTGCGTTACACCACTGCTGTCGGTGCGGCAGCAGCCATCACGGCGAGCCTTTCCGCATGCGGCGGACCGACTTCGACCACCGACGGTTCGTCGGGCAAGGGCGGCGGCAGCGGCCTCATCGAAGCCGGTCTCTCCTACCCCCTGTCGACCGGCTTCGACCCGATGATCACCTCGGGCGCGACTCCGTACGCCGCCAACATGCACATCTTCGAAGGCCTTGTGGATCTCGACCCGGCAACGCTCGTGGCCCGCCCCGCGCTCGCCACCGAGATGCCGAAGAAGATCAACGCCACGACCTACCGGGCCACGCTCCGCAAGGGCGCCACCTTCCACGACGGATCGCCGGTCACCGCCGACGACGTGGTGTTCAGCTTCGAACGCATCCTGGACCCGAAGAACGCCTCACTCATGGCGCAGTTCGTGCCGTTCATCGACACGGTCGAGGCCGTCGACGCGGGCACGGTCGAGTTCAAGCTCAAGTACGCCTTCGCGCTCTTCCCGTCCCGTATCGCCGTGGCCCGGATCGTCCCGAGGAAGATCGTCGAGCCCGACCCCAAGGCGTTCGACGCCAAGCCGGTCGGCTCCGGGCCGTACGCGTTCGTCTCGGCCACCCGCGAGGACAAGATCGTCTTCGAGGCCTACGACAAGTACAACGGCCCGCACCCGGCCAAGGCCAAGAAGATGATCTGGCGCCTGATGTCGGACCAGTCGGCGCGCGTCAGCGCCATGGAGTCCGGCCGGATCCAGGCCATCGAGGACGTCCCGTACATCGACGTGAAGCGGCTCTCCGGCTCCACGAAGACCGAGTCGGTGCAGTCCTTCGGGCTGCTCTTCCTGATGTTCAACACTGCCGACAAGCGGTTCGCCGACAAGCGGGTGCGCCAGGCGCTGCACTACGCCCTGGACACCGAGAAGATCATCTCCACCGCGATGGTCGGCAACGCCGCTGCGGCCACGGGCTATGTCCCGGCCACCCACCCCGACTACCACAAGGCCGCCACCGTCTACACGCACGACGTGGCCAGGGCGAAGAAGCTGCTCGCCGACGCGGGCGTCAAGGACCTGTCCTTCACGGTGCTCACGACCGACACCGGCTGGGTCAAGGACATCGCTCCCCTGCTGAAGGAGAGCTGGGAGGCGGCGGGCGTCGAGGTCACGCTCGACATCGCGCAGTCGCCCGCCCAGTACGCCAAGATCGACAAGGGCGGCTTCGACGTCCTCGTCGCCCCCGGCGACCCGTCCGTCTTCGGCAACGACGCCGACCTGCTGCTGCGCTGGTTCTACTACGGCTTCTGGCCGGAGAGCCGGTACGGCTGGGGCAAGTCCGCCGCGTACAAGCAGGTCAAGCAGCTCCTCGACAAGGCCGCCCAGGCAGTTGACGAGACGAAGCGCAAGGAGCTGTGGGGCCAGGTCACCGACCTCGTCGCCGACGAGGCCGCGCTCTACCCGATCCTGCACCGGAAGCTGCCCACCGCCTGGAACGAGAAGGCCCTGCCCGGCTTCAAGCCGCTGCCCACCACGGGCCTGTCGTTCCTGGACGTCAGCCGCGCCTGACCGCGCGACGCCCGACCGGGCCGGCGGGGGATACGCCGCGCCCGTCTTCCGCCGCCGTGCATCCGTCCGACGGACATCCGGCGACGGAACCCCCACGCCTGATCACCCGGTGCAGAACCACCGCACCCGATCACCCGGTCCGGTCCACCCCAGCCAGGTGGACCGGACGCGGCCGACCAACCACAAGGAACCCGACGATGGTTGCTTTTCTCCGGCTCGCGCTGCGCCGCGTCGCGATGATGCCGGTGATGATCCTCGGCATCGCGCTGCTCGTCTTCGTGGTGCTGCAGTTCTCGCCGGTCGACCCGGCCTTCAACGCGCTCGGGGAGAGCGCCACCCCCGAGGCCCGTGCGGCCTTCGCCGCGGCCAACGGGCTGGACGACCCGCTGCCCGTGCGGTACTTCCACTTCCTCGGACAGCTGCTCCACTTCGACCTCGGGATGACCGTCCCGCCGAGCCAGCCCGTCTTCGACCGGATCACCGCCGCCTTCCCGCTTACCGTGCAGCTGACGTTCCTCGGGCTGATCCTCGCCGTCGTCCTCGCCGTCCTGTTCGGTGTGACCGGCGCGATGTACCGGGACCGCTGGCCCGACCAGCTGTTCCGGGTGCTGTCCATGGCCGGGGTCGCCATCCCGTCCTTCTGGCTCGGGGTGCTGCTCATCCAGCAGTTCGCACTGAACACGCCGGTCTTCCCGACCGGCGGATACACCAACCCCGCCGACTCCTTCAGCGGCTGGCTCACCACCATGGCGCTGCCCGCGATCTCGCTCGCACTCCCGGTGTCCGCCTCGCTCGCCCGTCTCGTACGGACGGCGATGGTCGCCGAACTCGACCGTGACTACGTCCGTACCGCCCGCGGCAACGGACTTCCGCCGCTCCTGGTCATCCGTTCGGTGCTGCGCAACGCGCTCGTCACCCCGCTGACCGTGCTCGGCATCAAGGTCGGCTACCTGCTCAGCGGCGCCGTCGTCATCGAAGCGATCTTCGACCTGCCGGGCATGGGCAAGCTCATCCTCGAAGGTGTCACCGGCGGCGATGTCGCCCTGGTCCAGGGCACCGTACTGACCATCGCCATCGCGTTCCTGGTGGTCAACGTCATCGTCGACCTGCTCTATCTGCTGGTCAATCCGCGCATCAGGACGGTGTGACATGTTCGCCACGGGCCGACTGGCCAACAGACTGTCCCGACCGGGCATCGCGTTCCGCGCCCTTCCGGTCACCTCCCGCATCGCGCTCGGCGTGCTGCTCGTCGTCATCCTCGGCGCCGTCCTCGCCCCGCTGGTCACCCAGGACCCGCTGACCACCGGGACCCCGGTGCAAGCGCCCAGCGGCGCCCACTGGTTCGGAACCGACCGGGCCGGCCGCGACGTCTTCGCCCGGGTCGTGCACGGCTCCCGCTATTCACTGATCATCGGACTCGGTGCGACCGCCGTCGCCCTGGCCGCCGGCGCCGTCCTCGGTTCGCTCGCCGCGACCTCCCGCAGGCTCGGCGACGAGTCCGTCATGCGCACCCTCGACGTCGTGATGTCGTTCCCGCCGATCGCACTGGCCGCCGTCCTCGTGGCGGTCTTCGGCACCAGCATTCCGGTGATCATCTTCACCATCGCGTTCGTCTACACCCCGTCGCTGGCCCGCGTGGTCCGCGCCAATGTGCTGTCCCAGTACGGCGAGGACTACGTCGCCGCCGAGAAGGTCATCGGCGCCCGCCGCGGCTACATCGTGCTCCGTCATGTCGCCGTCAACTGCATGGCCCCCGTCATGGTGTTCGCCACCGTCATGGTCGCCGAGGCGATCATCTTCGAGGCGAGCCTCTCCTTCATCGGCGCCGGAGTGCAGGACCCCGACCCCAGCTGGGGCAGCGTCCTCGCCTACGGCCGGCAGATTCTCCTGGCCGGCGGCTGGTGGGCCACCTTCTTCCCCGGCCTCGCGCTGCTGATCACCGTCCTCGCGCTCAACATCCTCTCCGAGGGGCTCACCGACGCCTCCGCCGCGCCGAAGAGCGCCCGCGCCGCCACCGACCCCACCACGGCCACGGCCCCCGACCCCGTCGAGGCCGCATCCACCGTGGACATCGACGCCGCCCTCACCAAGCTCGCGAACCGCGTCAACGCCACCGAGCCCACCATCACTGCGGTACGTGAGGACGCCGCCGAACTCCTCGTCGTACGCGACCTCGCGATCCGCTTCCCCGACCGCTACGGCGCCATCCCCGTCGTCGACCGACTCGACCTCACCGTCCACGAGGGGGAGACCCTCGGCCTGGTCGGTGAGTCCGGCTGCGGCAAGTCCATCACCAGCCTCGCCGTGATGGGGCTCCTCGCCCGCAACGCCGAGGTCAGCGGCGAGATCCTGTACCGCGGCCGGGACCTGCTGAAACTCCCGCCGAAGGAACGCCGCGCCCTGATGGGCCCCGAGATCGCGATGGTCTACCAGGACGCGCTCTCCTCCCTCAACCCGTCCGTACTCGTCGGCACCCAGCTGAAGCAGCTCACCTCGCGCGGCGGCACGAAAACCCCCGCCGAACTCCTCGAACTGGTCGGCCTCGCCCCTGAACGCACCCTGCGCAGCTACCCGCACGAGCTCTCCGGCGGCCAGCGCCAGCGTGTCCTGATCGCCATGGCCCTGTCCCGCAGTCCGCGTCTGCTCATCGCGGACGAGCCGACCACCGCCCTCGACGTCACCGTCCAGGCCCAGGTCGTCGAACTCCTCGTCCGGCTCCGCGACGAGCTCGGCTTCGCCATGGTCCTCGTCTCGCACGACCTCGCGCTCGTCGGCGACCTCTCGCACCGTGTCGCCGTGATGTACGCGGGCCGCCTCGCCGAGATCGGCGCCACCCGCTCCGTGCTCACCGATCCCACCCACCACTACAGCCGTGGCCTCCTGGGCTCGGTCGTCTCCCTGGAAGCGGGCGCCGGCCGGCTGCACCAGATCCGTGGCATCGTCCCCGGCCCGCAGGGCTTCGGCGAGGGCTGCCGCTTCGCCTCGCGCTGCGCCGCAGCCACCGAGCTGTGCCGCACCACCACCCCCGGTCTCACGCGGCGTGGCACCACGAACGACCACGGCTTCGCCTGCCACCACCCGGCGCAGGCCGTACTGCTGGAAGGGAGCGCCCTGTGATCAGGCTCGACGGCGTCCACGTACGCCACAAGGCCCGCAGCGGCGGGGTGTTCCGCCGCGACGCGGTGTATGCCCTCACCGACGCCACCCTGGAGGTGGGGCGCGGTGAGATCGTCGGCCTGGTCGGCGAGTCCGGCTGCGGCAAGTCCACCCTCGCCCGGGTGCTGACCGGACTGCAGAAGCCCACCGAGGGCCAGGTCCACTTCCACGGCAGTGACCTGTGGGAGATGTCCGCCGCCCGGCGCCGCGATGAATTCGGCTCCGCCGTCGGCGTCGTCTTCCAGGACCCGTCCACCGCCCTCAACCCGCGGCTCACGATCCGCCAGATTCTGCGCGACCCCCTCGACGTGCACCGGCGCGGTACGCGTGAGGAGCGCGAGGCACGCGTCGAGGAGCTGCTCGACCTGGTCGGGCTGCCCGGCCACACCCTTGCCGCCCTGCCCGGACAGCTCTCCGGCGGCCAGCGTCAACGTGTCGCCATCGCCCGCGCGCTCGCGCTCGAACCGGAGCTGATCGTCGCGGACGAGCCGACCTCCGCCCTCGACGTCTCCGTCCGCGCCCAGGTCCTCAACCTCCTCGTCGACCTGCGTGAACGCCTGGGCCTCGGCATGGTGTTCATCTCGCACGACATCCAGACCGTGCGCTACCTCGCCGACCGCATCGCTGTCCTCTATCTCGGCCGCATCGTCGAGGAGGGGCGCGCGGCGGATGTAGCGGGCGCCCCCGCGCACCCGTACACCGAGGCACTGCTCTCCGCGACCCCCAGCCTGCTGGAGACCACCGAACGGATCGTGCTGACCGGCCCCGTGCCCTCGGCCACCAACCCGCCGTCCGGCTGCCCGTTCCGCACCCGCTGCTGGAAGGCGGACGACGCGTGCGCCACGGTCTTTCCCGCCCTGACCCCCGGCAGCGGCGAGCACCGCTGGCACTGCGTCCATCCCCAGACCCCCGCGTCCCCCACCGGGGCACCGGCTCCCGTACCGTCCGCAAGGAGCACCACATGACCGCCCGAACCTTCCGCCGCACCGGAGTGATCCCGCCCGTCGTCACCCCGCTCACCGCGGACGGCGAGATCGACCGGCCCTCCCTGGAGCGGGTCGTCGGCCATCTGCTGGACGGCGGGGTCAGCGGACTGTTCGCCCTCGGCAGCTCGGGCGAGACGGCCTATCTGACGCCCGGGCAGCAGGACGAGGTCATCAAGGTCATCACGGCCGCGGCCGCCGGACAGGTCCCGGTCCTCGTCGGTGCGATCGAGACCACCACCAACCGCGCCATCGAACGGGCCCGCGTCGCCGCGGCGCTCGGAGCCGAGGCGGTCGTCGTCACCGCGCCGTTCTACACCCGCACGCATGACACCGAGATCGACCGGCACTTCCGTGACGTCGCCGCCGCCCTCGACCTGCCGGTCCTCGCGTACGACGTGCCGGTCTGTGTCCACAGCAAGCTCGGTCCGGAACTCCTGCTGGAGCTCGCCGCGGACGGTGTGCTGGCCGGAGTGAAGGACTCCAGCGGTGACGACGGCTCGTTCCGCCGGCTCGCCCTCGGCGCTCGCGACCTGCCCGGGTTCTCCGTGCTCACCGGCCATGAGCTGGTCGTCGACGCGATGATGCTCGCCGGCGCCGACGGCTCCGTTCCCGGGCTCGGCAATGTCGACCCGCACGGGTACGTACGTCTTCACGAGGCCGCGGTACGGGGTGACTGGGCCACCGCCAAAGCCGAACAGGACCGCCTTGTCGACCTGTTCGACATCATTCGCGCGGCCCGCCCCGGCACGGCCTCCGCCACCGCCGCCGGCCTCGGTGCGTTCAAGACGGCGCTGATGCTGCGCGGCGTCATCACCACCAATGTGATGAGCCCGCCGATGCGCCGCCTGGACGCCGCGGAGACCGCGAGGATCGCCGCGTGCCTGGACCGCGCCGGGCTGGCCCACCTCTGACGGGCCGTCCCTACGGAAACAGGTCCGGCAGGACAGCGGAAGCCGTCCTGCCGGACCTGTCTGCGATCCAGCCGTTACGTCACCTCTGCCCGGCGCGGGCGCGACGCATCAGCACCGTGCCGCCGAGCAGCAGGGCGACACTCGCTCCGGCCGCCAGGCCGAGGTCGGCGGCCCCGGTGTGGGCCAGCTGCGAGTCGGGGAAGTTCGGGGAGCGCGGCACGGTCGTATCGGTGACGGGCACCGTGGTGGTCGGGGGAACGGTGGTGGGGGGCGGCACGGTGGTGGTGGGGGGCACCGTGACGGGGGGAACGGTGACGGGCGGCACCGTGACGGGAGGCACTGTGATGGGGGGAACGGTGACGGGAGGCACTGTGATGGGGGGAACGGTGACGGGAGGCACTGTGATGGGGGGAACGGTGACGGGAGGCACTGTGATGGGGGGAACGGTGACGGGAGGCACTGTGACGGGAGGCACCGTGGTGGGCGGCTCGGTCGTTGACGACCGGTCCCCGTTGGCGCACCCGTTGCCGGACGCGGGGTTCAGCGCACCGACGACATCGACGGAGTTGCCGCAGGCATTGACCGGGATATCGACGGGAGCCTGGATCAGGTTCCCCGACAGCACACCGGGGGAGTCGCTGGCTGAACCCTCGGCGCTCGCGCCCCGGGTCCCGTCGTCGCCCCGACCGCTGTCGGTGTTCTCGCACTCATTGCCGAAGGCCGGGTTCAGCAGCCCGACCACATTGACCGTGTTGCCGCAGAGGTTGACGGGAACGTGCACCGGCACCTGCACGGCATTGCCGGAGCCGACCCCCGGCGAATTGGCGGACGCCCCGTCGGCCGAGGCATCCGCGAACGCGTAGCCGCCGGCCGCGGTCAGGATTCCTGACGCCGCCGCCATGACGATCATGCTTTTACTCAAGGCTTTACGCATTGGTTGCCCTTTCTTAGGACATCGTGCGCGGGCGAAATGCCCGCATTTCTCTCACTAGGCGGTGGCAGTAACCGGCAGGGGCTGCCGCCCCGACGGTTCTCCATGTCCGTGGTCGACAAGCAGTGGTCACGTCGAGGCGGAATCGGCGAATCCGTGCCGGACACGCTCCGAAAGTGCGCTTGTCGAAGTCGTAACGATGGGGAATTGGTGAAGGAAACTCGAAAGTCCACGGGAATTGTGTGACCACCCGGACGGATGACGCATGCATGTTCGTCAATCCGTTGTTCAGGCGGAATTGCGGGTTTCCTGACGCACCCTCGTACGGGTGTCCGTGGCGTCCTGTCATTCGAGTGAATGGAGAGAACCAAACGTCCTGCGCCGAGTTGGGCAGGGCGCCCCGACACGGGGCGTCAAGTACGAGAAGGGTTAATCGTGATCAAGAAGGTTCTGGCTACGGGTGCCGTCGCCGCCTCCATTGTCGGTATCTCGGCAACGCTCGCTCCGCAGGCGATGGCCATCGGCAACGACACCGGCACCACGTCGGTCAACGGCAACGGCACCTCGCAGTCCTTCGGCAACTCCGAGACCCGTGGTGACTGGAGCCCGCAGTTCGGTCTGGTCCAGGGCAGCCTGAACAAGCCCTGCGTCGGCCTCCCGGCCAAGGTCAACGCCGGTTCGCTCCTCGGTGTCGTCCCGATCGCGGTCCAGGACGTCAACGTCCTGTCCTCGCCGCAGAACCAGCAGTGCACGGAGAACTCCACCCAGGCCAAGGGTGACGAGCCCCTGTCGCACATCCTGGACAACATCCCGGTGCTCTCCGGCAACGGCGCTTCGAACAGCTGATCCAGCCGCACCGAACTGGCCCGGGCCGCCGGCGTTCCTCCCCTGCGCGGCCCGGGCCTGCTGCTGCCCGTCGCTCCCTCGGTGCATCGGAGATGCCGGATGATTCCGGCGGTGGCGCCGGGCGATCGGGGTATTGCGTCATTCGGGCGGATTTCCGCGAATTCTCTCCTTGAAGAGTTTCGCGCACGGTCTTACATCGTTACGAATTACAGTGGCGGAGTTACGAGCGATCAGGACTGCGCTCGTGCGGCACGAAAGTCGTGGCCGCTCCGGACTCCGTCAAAGAAAGGGATGAAAGTGAAGTACACCAAGGTTGCCGCTATCGCCGCCGGAACGCTGATGGCGATCGGTGCCGCTACGCCCGCCTTCGCCGACTCCGGTGCCGATGGTTCCGCTCTCAACTCCCCGGGCCTGCTTTCCGGCAACGTCATCCAGGCTCCGATTCACATTCCGGTCAATGCCTGCGGCAACGCCCTGAGCGTGATCGGCCTGCTCAACCCGGCCTTCGGCAACGCTTGCGCCAACAGCTGACCGCTGTCGGCCGAGCCCCGTGCTCATTGCCGGTTCGCCCCGGATCGCATCTCCTGCGATCCGGGGCGTTCCTCTTTTCTGCGTTCTCCGTTCCGGAGGTACGCGGCACTGCCCGGGTGCGGCGGAACGGCCGGAGACATTCCACCGGCCCGGGGCGCGGAGCGCCGGCGGCTGGAGGCTGACACCCGGACAGCTGCGCAGAACGGAGCACCTGACAGTGCACCACTGATTCCGGCCCCGGAACCCCGAAAACACTCGTTCCGGTGATTAGTCATGCAATCGATCGAGTGGCCAGACAGAAAAAGGAGACCGCGCAGTTTCCCGGCCGGAACCGGATCGTTACCCAGGGCGAAAGCGGCAGAGGTCACAGGCAAAGAAGGCTTGTGCGGCGCGGGGACGCGACCGAAGCAGATGCCGCCGCAGAAGGGAACCCGAAAAGTGAAGTACGCGAAGACAGCTGCGTTCGTTGCCGGTTCCGTGGTTGCTCTCGGAACGGCTGCTCCCGCCTTCGCCGTTACCACCGTCACGGCCCCCGTTTTCAGCCTCGACGGCGGCGTCAACCAGGTGCTGGAGGCGGCGCCGCAGGGTGTCGACCCGATCGTCGACACCGTCAGCGGCGCCACCGACTCGGTGCAGAGGAAGGGCACCGTCACCAAGGTCGCCGGTCAGGCGGCCGGTGCGGCCCAGGGCGCTGCGCCGCTCCTCGGTGGCGTGCCCCTCGGCGGCTGATCCGTCGCAAGGCGGAAGTTCCCCCGCCCATGGGCAGCATTCGCATTTCTCCGCCGTCGATGCGGCGTATATCCGTGAATTTGCATGGCTGTAGCACCGTTCGGGTGAATTGCCACAACTGAACCCGCCGCTGCGAGTTGATCAGGGCGCTCCGGACAGGCGGGCAACAGAGATTCCAGAAGGGCTATTTCGTGATCAAGAAGATTATGGCTTCGGCAGCCGTTGCTGCTTCGGTCGTCGGCGTCTCCGCCGCGATCGCCCCGCAGGCGATGGCCATCGGGAACGACATCGGCACCACGTCCTACAACGGCAACGGTACCGCGCAGTCGTTCGGCAATTCCGCCACCGCTGGTGACTGGAGCCCGCAGTTCGCGCTTCTCCAGGGCTCGCTCAACAAGCCCTGCGTCGCCCTGCCGGCCAAGGCCAACGTCGGTTCGCTCGTCGGCGGCGTCCCGGTCGCGGTCCAGGACGTCAACGTCCTGTCCTCGCCGCAGAACCAGCAGTGCACGGAGAACTCCACCCAGGCCAAGGGCGACGAGGCCCTGTCGCACATCCTGGACGACGTCCCGGTCCTGTCCGGCAACGGCACCACCAACGGCTGAGCCGTACCGTTCCGGACGCTCCTCGCCGGGGCCTCGACGATTCCCCGGATGCTTCGCAGGGCGCGCCGAGTCCGCCTTTCCGCAGCGCGTGACACAGAACCCGCAACACCCGTGGGGCCAGTCCGTCCACGCGGCAGCCGATTCCCGGCGGCCCGGACGCGCTGGCCCTTCGTCCTGTCGCCGGGCGGCCGCCCGAACCCCTCGTTGGAGGGGTGTACTGGGCCGGTTGCCGCAGTTGCGGCGGCCGTCACCCGTCGAACCGGGTACAGGCGTCCCATGGACCAGTACGACAGCCAACGCCCGTGGGGCCGGCACCGGCACACGGAGGACGACACCCCGATCTACGACCGCCTGCTCGCCGAATGGCAGGCGGCCCGGCGGGACCGGGACCGGGCATCGCGTCCCGCGCTCGGTCCGCCCAGCGCGGACG
This sequence comes from Streptomyces sp. NBC_01669, assembly GCF_026339735.1. Lineage (GTDB taxonomy): Bacteria > Actinomycetota > Actinomycetes > Streptomycetales > Streptomycetaceae > Streptomyces > Streptomyces yanii. Next base: position 2,151,977 of record NZ_JAPEQG010000001.1, on the reverse strand, counting down.
GACTCGTGCCCGCTGCTCGCACCTCCTGCGAGGACCTCGGTGAATGACCTCGAAGCGTCGAACTCAAGCCGGATGGAACCCATTTGAGTGGTACTGCGGAACCGACGCTTCCGCAACCGGTTGATCAGTACGTTCCACAACGGGACGCTCTGAAAGGTGAAGCTTGATGAAGAAGATGATGGCCGGAGCAGCAGTGGCCGTGTCCCTGGTCGGTCTGTCGGCCGCCGCGGCCCCCGCGGCGATGGCGATCGGCAACGACCAGGGCACCACGTCGGTCAACGGCAACAATGGTCAGCAGGCGTTCGGCAACAGCGTCACCCAGGGCGACCACAGTCCGCAGGCGCAGCTCGTCCAGGGCTCGCTGAACAAGGCGTGCGTCGGCCTGCCGGCCAAGGCCAATGCCGGTTCGCTCGTCGGCGTGCTGGTGCCCGTCGCGGTCCAGGACGTCAACGTCCTGGACTCGCCGCAGAATCAGCAGTGCGCCGAGAACTCCACGCAGGCCAAGGGTGACGAGGCGCTGTCGCACATCGCGGACGACATCCCGGTGCTGTCGGGCAACGGCTCCCTCAACAGCTGACACCTCGTGATGTACGGGCGGCCGGGGCCGAGCCCCGGACCGCCCGCACTCACGTGTCCGTACGGGGCCGCACGCGCCGATGCCCACCATTCCACGGGGGGTGGTGGGCATCGGGCGTACCCGGGCGTACGGGTCAGCCCAAAGAACGCACCGGCAGGACGCAGTGGGCGGAGGTCATGATGACCTCCTCGTCGCCGGCGAAGGAACGCAGCAGCTCCTCGCTCACGGGGCGGCCGGGCACCGCTTCCGGCCACGGCCGGGTGGCGAACATCGCGTACGCCTCGCCCTGCTCGTGGGCCGCGGCCAGCCACTGCGGCGGTACGGGGTACTGCGCGGTGAAGTGAGGAAGCGTCAGCACCGCCTGGCCGGCCTGGACAAGGAGCTTGACCGGGAGGCCCGGTGTCTCGGCGGCGCGTACGAGACCGGCGCCAACCGGCAGTCCGCTGCGCTGCAGGGCCACACGCAGGGCGGCCTCACCGGCGGCCGGGCCGTCCGACCCGTCGCCCAGCGAGTAGACGAGCAGGAAGGCGACATCGTGTCCGCCCTCGGGGTGTTCGCCACTCCACCCGATCAGGGAGAGAGTGCCCAACTGGGCTGGTGTGAACGTGCCGATGGCGGTCCGGGGCGAGGTCATGCTCGGCACCCTAACGCCCGCGGAACGGTCGTTGTGCATGCGTATCACCTGATCGAGGGAGATCTACGGATGTCTCCCACGTGAGTGCCGGACCGGGCCGGCCGCGCGCCCTCCGCGCACATCCCCCGGACGGCCGGATCAAAATGTGTTGACGCCGTCGGGCGGTCCCGGGCTATGGTGTGCAGCGTTCCGGACGGCGGGCATGAACCGCCGGTGTTGGACCCGTGCTTGGACCAGGAGGTGAGGACATTGATGACTGTCGCCGCGGTGGGCGCTGCCCACAACCCGAAGAGCATCGTTCTCACTCCCGTGGTCGCCGGCTGACCTTCTCCGTAACTTCTGCGCGCCCGTGTGCGCGTCGCCGGGGCCACCCTTTGAAGGGTTTCCCTTGTCTTTCTCCTCGCTTTCCCCGCTTTCCTCCCTCGTCGGCCCCTCCGCTTCGCATCCGCTGGCACCGTACGGCTGGGACGACGACTGGGCCGCCGAGTTCGCTCCCCACGCCGAACAGGGGCTGCTGCCCGGACGGGTGGTGCGGGTGGACCGCGGTCAGTGCGATGTCGTCACCCCCGACGGCACCGTGCGCGCCGACACCGCGTTCGTGGTGCCGCGCGACCCGATGCGGATCGTCTGCACGGGTGACTGGGTCGCCGTCGACCCCGAAGGTGATCCGCAGTTCGTACGGACGCTGTTGCCGCGGCGTACCGCCTTCGTGCGCTCGACGTCGTCGAAGCGGTCCGAGGGACAGGTCCTCGCCACCAACGTCGACCACATCGCCATCTGCGTCTCGCTCGCCGTGGAGCTCGACCTGGGGCGGGTGGAACGCTTTCTGGCGCTCGCCATGTCCAGCTCCAGCGGTGACGCACTGCTGCGGGACGGGGCGTCCGCTCAGGACGGCGCCGCTCAGCCGCTGGTGGTGCTGACCAAGGCGGACCTGGTGCCGGACGCCGCCACGCTGGCGTACCTCGTCCAGGACATCGAGACCGTCGCCCCCGGTGTGCAGGTGCTGCCCGTCAGCTCCGCCACCGGGGAGGGGCTCGACGTGCTCGGCGCCATCGTCTCCGGCGGTACGAGTGTGCTGCTCGGGGTGTCCGGCGCGGGTAAGTCCACACTTGCCAACGCCCTGCTCGGCGACGACGTGATGGCTGTGCAGGCAGCCCGTGACGTCGACGGCAAGGGGCGGCACACCACCACGACCCGCAACCTGCTGGTCCTGCCTTCCGGGGGTGTCCTGATCGACACCCCCGGTCTGCGCGGGGTCGGCCTCTGGGACGCGGAGGCGGGTGTCGGGCAGGTGTTCTCGGACGTGGAGGAACTGGCCCGGGAGTGCCGCTTCCACGACTGCAACCATGAGTCCGAGCCCGGCTGCGCAGTACTCGCCGGCATCGAGGACGGCGCGCTGCCCGAGCGGCGCCTGGACAGCTACCGCAAGCTGCTCCGCGAGAACCAGCGCATCGTCGCCAAGACCGATGCCCGGGTACGGTCCGAGATCCGCCGCGACTGGAAGCGCAAGGGGGCCGAGGGCCGGGCGGCCATGGACGCCAAGCGGGGCCGGCTGCGGTAGCGCACGGGGCGGGTCCACGTCCGAAAACCGCGAGTGCGCCACTGGGGGGTGGCGCACACTGGACGGTGTCATGGACGAACAGACCAGGTACGAGGCGGTGAGCAGCCGCGACGCGCGTTTCGACGGGGAGTTCTTCTTCGCCGTCGAGACCACCGGCATCTACTGCCGGCCGAGCTGCCCCGCCGTCACCCCCAAGCGGAAGAACGTCCGCTTCTACCCGACCGCGGCCGCCGCCCAGGGCCACGGCTTCCGGGCCTGCAGGCGATGCCGCCCGGACGCCGTCCCGGGGTCCGCGGAATGGGACGTACGCGCCGACGTCGTCGGCCGCGCCATGCGGATGATCGGCGACGGCGTGGTCGACCGGGAGGGCGTTCCCGGTCTCGCCCACCGGCTCGGCTACAGCTCGCGCCAGGTGCAGCGGCAGCTCAACGCCGAGCTGGGCGCCGGACCCGTCGCCCTGGCCCGTGCCCAGCGCGCACACACCGCACGGGTGCTGCTCCAGACGACCGGGCTGCCCGTCACCGAGATCGCGTTCGCGTCGGGCTTCGCCAGCGTGCGCCAGTTCAACGACACGATCCGGCAGATCTACGCCCGTACGCCGAGCGCACTGCGGGCCGAGGCCGGGACCGGGCTGGGCGCGGCGGTACGGGAGGCGCGCACGACCGGGATCCCGCTCCGGCTCGCGCACCGCGGGCCGTACGCCGCCCGGGAGGTCTTCGATCTGCTGGCCGGTGAGACGGTCGCCCGGATCGAGGAGATCAGCGGCGAGCCCGGCGCCCGTACCTACCGGCGCACCCTGCGGCTGCCGTACGGGACGGGCATCGTCGCCGTCGACGAGCGGTCCGCGGGGGCGTGGCTGGACGCCCGGATCCACCTGACCGATCTGCGCGACCTGACGACGGCGGTGCAGCGGCTGCGGCGCCTCTTCGACCTGGACGCCGATCCGTACGCTGTCGACGAGCGGCTCGGCGCCGACCCGCTGCTCGCACCGCGCGTCGCCGCCCGCCCGGGGGTGCGGTCGCCGGGGGCGGCGGACCCGGAGGAGTTCGCCGTACGGACGCTGGTGGGCCGGGACGCGGCGGAGCGGCTGGTGGAGATGTACGGGAAGGTGCTGGACGTGCCCTGCGGAGGGCTCACGCATGTGTTCCCCGAGCCGGGAGCGCTGGCGGGAGAGGCGGAGGCTCCGGCGCTGCGGGCGCTGGCGGCCGCGCTGGCGGACGGGGACGTACGGCTCGACGCCGGGGCGGACCGCGAGGAGGCCGAGCGTGCGCTGCTGCGACTGCCGGGGATCGGCCCGGCGGCCGCGGCGCTGATCAGGATGCGGGCGCTCGGTGACCCCGATGTGGATCCGGACGGGCGTCCCGAGGCGGAGCGGTGGCGGCCCTGGCGTTCGTACGCCACGCGCCACCTGGAGCTGCGGGGACTGTCTTCGGATCATGCCGGAACGGCCTGATCGGATCGAAGGTCACCCGACAGGCTCTCAGGCCTCTTCTCGCGATCGCACCGGCCTGCCCACCCTGGCGGTCATGCGCTCCCAACGATGGCCCGCACCCACCCATCGGCCGAACGGCGCTGTCTTCACGTAATCGCGGCCAATCGACCCGGCCGGCCTGCCTGTTGACGTCGACTAGATACTGAGTGTAGACACTGAGGTATGACTGTCCCCCTGGCACTCCTCGGACTCCTCGAACGGGAGTCGAGCCACGGCTACGACCTCAAGCGCGACTACGACACCTACTTCGGCCGAGGTAAGCCACTGCCCGCCGGGCAGGTCTACTCGACCTTGGGCCGCCTCGCCCGCGACGGGAAGGTCGAAGTCGGCGAGGCCGAGCCCGGGTCGGGGCCGGACCGCAAGCGCTACGTGATCACCGAGCTGGGGGTCACGCAGGTCGAGACCTGGCTGACCGAACCGGTCGCGGGTGAACCGCACCTGCAGACGGTGCTGTTCACCAAGGTCGTACTGGCGCTGCTGCTGGAGCGCGACCCCCGCGCGTACCTCGACATCCAGCGCGCAGCCCACATGGAGCGGATGCGGGAGCTGACCGAACTGCGCCGGACCGGCAGCACGATCGACTCGCTGCTCGCCGACCACGGCGTGTACCACCTGGAGGCCGATCTGCGGTGGATCGACCAGACCGTGGCGCGGCTCGCCGCCCTGACAGCAGAGGTGCGCTCATGAGTTCGGACGAAGGCTTCCTCGTAGAAGCGCGGAACGCCGTCCTGTCATTCGGGCAGACGCCCGCGCTGCAGGGTGCGAACCTCTCCGCCCGGGCCGGCGAGATCCTCGCCGTCACCGGCCCGAGCGGCTCCGGCAAGTCCACGCTGCTGCACTGCCTGGCCGGGATCCTCGTACCGGACTCCGGCGAGATCTGGTTCGACGGCCGCCGCGTCGACACCCAGCGCGAGCCCGAGCGCAGCGCGTTACGCCGGGATCACTTCGGCTTCGTCTTCCAGTTCGGTCAGCTCGTCCCCGAGCTGACCGCCGAGGAGAATGTCGCCCTGCCGCTGCTGCTCGCCAAGTCCCGCAGGGCGAGCGCGCTGGCCGAGGCACGGCCGTGGTTCGGGCGGCTCGGCCTGGACGGTCTCGAGGGGCGCCGATCCGGCGAACTCTCCGGCGGGCAGGCACAGCGTGTCGCACTGGCCCGCGCCCTGGTCTCCCGGCCCAAGGTGCTGTTCGCCGACGAGCCGACCGGGTCGCTCGACTCGCTGACCGGCGAGCACGTGATGGACCTGCTGGTCGCCTCCGTGCGCGAGGAGGGCACCACCGTCGTCCTCGTCACCCACGAGCCGCGGGTGGCCGCCTACGCGAACCGCGAAGTCATCGTCCGCGACGGCAAGGTCACGCCGCTCTTCGTCGAACGGCTCACCTCGTGATCCGCCTCGGCCTGCGCCTCACCCTGAGCGGCGGCAGGGAGGCCGCCGCCCGCCTCGCCGTCATCGCGGCCGCCGTCGCCCTCGGCGTCGGCCTGCTGCTGAGCATCCTTGCGGCCATCAATGCCACCGCCACGCAGAACAGCCGGAACGCCTGGCTCAACACCGGCACCGGCAAGAGCGCGTCGAGCCAGTCGGCGGCGAAGGCGGACACCGACCCGCTGTGGTGGCTGCTCAGGGCGGACCACTTCGACGGCAGAACCATCGGCCGCGTCGACGTCGCCGCCAGCGGCCCGAACTCCCCGGTCCCACCGGGGCTCTCACGCCTTCCCGGACCGGGCGAGTTCTACGCCTCACCGGCCCTCAGCAAGATCCTCCACTCCACCCCGGCCGCCGAACTCGCCGACCGCTACCCCGGCCGCCAGGTCGGCACGGTCGGCAAGGCGGCGCTCCCGGGCCCGGATTCCCTGGTCGTCGTCATCGGCCACACCCCCGACCAGCTCGCGAAGCAGCACGACGCCACCCGGGTCACCTCGATCACCACCGTGACCCCAAGCAGCTGCAACGGAACGAACTGTACGGTCAGGACGGGCATCGACAGCCGGGGGATCAAGCTCATCCTCTCCGTCGCGGGCACCGCCCTGATCTTCCCTGTGCTCATCCTCATCGGCACGGCCACCCGGCTGGCAGCCGCCCGCCGTGAGCAGCGCTTCGCCGCGATGCGCCTGGTGGGCGCCACGCCGCGGCAGATCTCGATGATCTCGGCCGTCGAATCGACGGCCGCCGCGGTCATCGGCACGGCCGTCGGCTTCGGCCTCTTCTACCTGTTCCGTACGCAGCTGGCGGCGGTCAACCTCACGCGCACGCCGTACTTCGCCGGCGATCTCACGCTCCGGACCAGCGACATCCTTCTCGTCTCCGTCGCCGTCCCGGTGGGGGCCGTGATCGCGGCCCGGATCGCCCTGCGCCGCGTGCAGGTCTCCCCGCTCGGGGTCACCCGGCGCGTCACGCCGCGCCCGCCGCGGGTCTACCGGGTGATCCCACTGGTCGCCGGTATCGCCGAACTCTCGTACACCATCGGCCGGGTGCCCAGGAGCACCAACGGTCAGATCTGGGTCTTCGTCCCGGGAATCCTGCTGGTCCTGACCGGACTCGTCATCGCCGGCCCCTGGCTGACCATGGCCGGAGCTCGCGTCCTGGCCCGGCTCACCAGCCGGCCCGCGCTGCTCCTCGCGGGCCGGCGGCTCGCGGACGACCCGAAGGCCGGCTTCCGCGCGGTCAGCGGGCTGGTCCTCGCCCTGTGCGTCACCAGCGCGGCCGTCGGGATCATCGGCTCGCTCAACGCCGAGCGCAGCATCCCGCGGGCCGGCCGGACGGTCGCCGGCGCCTTGGACGCCCACTACGTCCAAGGCTTCAACCGCACTACCGGACGTCAGATCGGTAGCGTGCCCCCGCTCTCGAAGGCCGCGCTCGGCGACCTGAACTCCGTACCGGGCGTCAAAGGCGTGCTGATGATCCATACGAACCCGCTCGGCACCACGGACCCGGCCTTTCGCGGCCCTCAAGGCTCCGTGACACCGCCGATGGCCGGCCTGGCCTCGTGCACGGAGCTCGCGAAGATGCCGGCCCACAGCGCATGCGCCTCCGGAGCCGAAGCGGCGTCGGTGACCCAGAACTACGGCAGCTTCGGCACGTACTACTGGCAGCACTGGCCCACGGCATGGCCCGCCGCCGGCATCTCCGCCCAGCGCCTCGCCCGCCTCCCGGTCCAGGAGATCGTCGTGGCCACCAACGGGTCGACGTCGGCGATCGAACGCGCGCGCACCATCCTCGCGAACACGTACCCCGACCAGGACGTCCCATCGACCGGCCGCGAGGACCATGCCGAAAGGGGCGCACAGCTCGCCGGATACCAGCAACTGGCCAGCGTGGTCATCCTGGTCAGTTTCCCCATCGCCGGCTGCAGCCTGGCGGTGAGCGTGGCCGGGGGCCTGCGCGACCGCAAGCGCCCCTTCAGCCTGCTGCGGCTGACCGGCACACAGCTCGGGGTGCTGCGGCGGGTGGTGCTTCTGGAGAGCGCGGTCCCGCTCCTGGTGGTCGCCGTGGTGGCGATCGGGATGGGCTTCCTGGCTGCCCAGCTGTTCGTGCAGGCTCAGTTCAGGTACTCGATCCGGGCACCGGGGATCCAGTACTACGCGATCGTGCTCGCCGGGCTCGTCGCCTCGCTGGGGGTCATCGCATCCACGATGCCGCTGCTCAGGCGCATCACGGGACCCGAAACGGCACGCAACGAGTAGCAGGAACGACGACGGCTCGGACCGGCTGACTGCAGCCGGTCCGAGCCGTCCCTCGTTCAGGTCCGGGGCCGGACTCAGACCGGCAGGCCCCAGCGCGGCGCGGTGGCGTTCGCGGTGACCGGGCGGATCGTCAGGTCCGGGCGGTCACCCTCGGCCGTGATGAGCGCCGAGTCGCCCTTGCGGAGCTCGATCCGGACCGTGCCGTCCGCCACCTCCTCGTACCGCAGCGGCCGTCCGCGCTGGTCCCGGATCTCGATCGGGCCCTCGATGCTGTGGCGTACGATGCAGGGGGCGCCGGCCTCGCTGGTCAGCCGGACCCAGCGGGTGCGGCCCTCCTCCCGTACCGCGCTGAGCAGGAACGCGCCCTGGGTGCGGAAATCATGGACGGTCAGCTCCCGCCAGGCGGCGGGCAGCGCGGGGAAGACCCTGATCGTGCCGCCCCAGGACTGGCACACCATGTCGTGCAGCGACTGGGCCGCGGAGAGCGGGGTCTCGATGACCGGGCCCGACTCCTTGTACATGGTGTTCGCCTGGATGAAGCGGCTCATGAGCTGGCCGAGGTACTTCAACGCGTCCTCGCCCTTTTCGAGGAGGGCCGACATCGAGGCGGCGCCCGTGAAGGTGTAGCCCTGCAGGGCGCCCTCGAAGCCGACCCAGTGGGCCAGGGACTTCTCGATCAGAGCGCGCTCGTCGGCCGTCGCACCCGTCACCTCGTACAGCGGATACACCGCGAGCATGTGCGAGTAGTGGCGGTGCGACTTCGCGAACGGGACACCGGCGCCGATCATGAACCCGTTGGCGTCGACCGGGTACGGAGCGAGCTTGGCCAGTACCTCCTGCCAGCGGGCCGTGAGCGGGTCGTCGACGCCGAGCTGCTTCGCCGAGTCCAGCAGAGTGCGGCAGCCCCAGCGCAGCAGCATCAGGTCGTAGTTGCAGTCCGGTGCGTTGACGCCGTACTCGGGCGAGAACGTCGCCGGGAGGTGCAGCCTGCCGTCCGCGCCGGGCGTCAGGAAGTGCAGGTAGTAGTTGACGGCCTTGCGCAGCAGCGGAAACAGCGTGTCGCGCAGGATCGACTCGTCCATCGTGTGGCGGTAGGAGAGCCACACGTTGTGCAGCGCCCAGGTCAGGTTGCCGACCTCGGGCGTGGGCGGGTCCTGGCCGGGGATGCCGACGCCGTAGCCGAGGACGGGGGCGGTGGCACCGCCGTTGATCAGGTGCGGGTCCGTGGTGCGTGGCAGTCCGGCCGAATCGGCTCGGTAGGGGGTGGCCACTTCCTTGGAGAGGTTGTCGCGGAATTCGCTCAGGGACCGGGTGATCGCGTCGAGCTCCAGGTGGTTGGAGCCATGGATCAACCAGTACTCCAGCTGGGCGTTGAGGTTCCACCAGGTGTTGGGCCAGGGCGTGGGTTCGAGCCAGGGACCGGAAGTGGCCATCACGGGTGCGTCCTTACGCGCCGCCGATGCCGTCTTGTACAGCTGGATCCAGTAGAAGCGCTGCATCCGGGCGTCCGGGAGCGACAGGAAGCTCTTTCGGTAGTACCGGTCCCACCAGGCGCGGTGAGGCGTGGCGAGCAGACCGTACGGGAGCACGGAAGCGGTGGTGACGGTACGCAGCGCACGGTCGCGGGCCGTCGCCCTCGGGTGCGAGTGCGTGACCGTGACGTACAGGGTGCGTGCCCCGTCGCGGGTGACCTCACGCCAGGCGGTGACATGCTCGCCGCCCGCCAGCAGCGGCTGGACGGCGGCCGATGATCCCTCGTGCTCCTCGACGGTGGCGGGCGGATTGCCGGTGTAGCCGGCGGGAGGCTTCTGGAAGCCGGCTCGCGGGCTGATGGCATCGGCCGGGTGGAAGACCCAGCGGAAGCCCTGCTCGCCCTCGCTCGGGGTGATTTCGACGGCCAGCAGATCGCTGGAGGAGTGGACGAAGGCGCGCAGATTCAGGGTGCCCGCGGATGTGGTGATCGTGCCTTCGAGTTCGGCGGTGCGCAGCCGCATCCACCACTCGATGCCGGTGATGGTGCCCGTCGGTTCCAGGGTGAAGTGGCCGATCGGCAGGCGGGCGAGGCCGAAGAGGGAGCCGAACTCGGGGCGGTGGTCCTGGACCTCGGAGTGCTGGACGTTGAAGCGGACGGCCGTGGTGGTGGCGCCGGGTTCGGCGTAGATGCCGGAGCCGAGGCGGCCGTTGCCCAGGTACGGACCCTCGTACCAGGTCTTGGGCAGTTTCTGCCAGAGGAGGTCGGCGTCGTCGAGGACGGTGCGCCAGCTGTCGTCGGGGGAGTGCACGACGGGGACGACGGGGGCCGCGGACGGGGTGGTGGCCGGCGCGGACGCCTGGGCGGGGACGGCTGCGCCGCCCACCATCAGCGCGCCGCCGAGCGCGGTACCGGTGGCGAGAACAGTTCTTCGGGAGGGGGACGGCGACGAGGGGGCGGTCCCGGGCATGCGGGAAGGATCCGGTGCAGTGGGCAAGGCGTCTCCTGGCGACTCGTACACAGGCGCATCAATTCATCCGAGCTATTCCTTCACGGAAGGTAAGCAAGGGGCGCCTGGGCGTCAATAGTCCGGGAGAGATCCGATGTGTTTCCGTCTACCTGGATGGAATCCACGCTGGTGGTCAGGGGAAAGGGGTCGGGCGGTCAGCCCCAGAGCACTGCTCCCAGCCACGTCCCCGTCACCAGCAGACACGCGAACAGCTCGACGAGTACGGAGTAGCCGGTGGCCCGCATCACCGAACGGAGCGAGGTCCGCGCCGCGCCGCTGCTGCCGAGCCGCAGGCGTTCCGCGCCGTAGATCGCCCCGACGTATCCCAGGATCCCGCCCACCACCGGCACCAGGAAGAAGCCCACGATCCCGGCGATCCCGCCCAGCATCAGCGTCCTGTGCGGCGCCCCGGCCTCGCGCGGGCGGCGTGGGCGCAGCAGCGGTTTCAGTGCCTGGTTGAGCAGCAGGAGTACGGTGGCGCCGATCAGTACGGCCCAGGCGGTCGGGGTCATGTCGGTGAGCGCCCACCACAGCACGGCGGCCCAGACGATCGCCTGGCCGGGCACCCCGGGCACCAGCACGCCCACCAGACCGATCAGCATGACCAGGCCGACGGCGACGAGCTGCCACACACCCATCTCACCAGCCTGCCCGAGTCCGGCCGGTCCCGCCCGTCAGCAAGGGTCGGGGCGGACGCCGTCGACGCAGCTCAGAGGGGTGATGGGGCAGTCCCGAAGCGGTGGCGGACCCATCTCGCTCAGGCCCGCGGCGTGCGGGCCACCCAGCCCCGTTCGTACGCATGCCAGCCCAGCTGCAGCCGTGTCGACACCCCGGTCAGCTCCATCAGGCCCTTCACCCGCCGCTGTACGGTCCGCAGTCCCAGCTCCAGCTGTTTCGCCACGCTCGCGTCCGTCAGGCCGGCCAGCAGCAGCGACAGAATCTCCAGATCGGTCGGATCGGGGCCGACGGGGTCCTCGTGAGCCCAGCCGCTCTCGCCCAGCCGCAACGGCATGGCCTCGCGCCACACCGCCTCGAAGAGGCCCATCAGCGACTCCAGCAGCCCGGAGGCATGGACGACCAGCGCCGCGGGCTCGGCACCCCGGCCGGTCAGCGGCACCATCGCCAGCGAGGCGTCGGCGACGACCAGCTTGGTCGGCACCCGGTCGACGACCCGGCACTGTTCGTCCCGGCTCAGGGCCGCGGACAGCTCCAGGATTCCGGACGGCAGTGCGAGCACCTCCCGCTCGAGCACCACCCGGAAGGACACCCCACGGGTCGCCGCCTGCTCCTCGGACTCGTTCTCCATGCCGCTGACGGCGATCGGCTTCCCGGTGACGAGGGCGCACACCTCGCTGGTCGCACCCAGCTGCAACTGGTGGAAGCGGTGCGCCACCGCGCTCGCGCCCGTGACCACCTCGACCAGATCGTGCACGGCGGGCTCGGCCGCATCCGCCCGGTACTCCTCGGCGAGCAGCGCCGCCGCCAGTTCCGCCTGTTCCAGTTCGTGGCGCTGCTGGGTCAGCAGCGCGCCCAGAGCGACCCCCGGCGGCGCGGCAACCCACCGCCCGGTGCGGGCGGACGACTGGGCGGCGAGGCCCTGTTGCTCCAGCCGACGAAGTGCCCGCTCGGTCTCCGACTCGGGAAGTCCCAGCCGGTGTGCGAGGTCGGAGACCTCCGCTGCGCCCACCGCGACGAGCGCGCGATAGGCGGACTCCTGTCTCCCGTCGAGACCTATGGCTCCCAGCACCCTTGGACCCCTCCCCGGACGCGTCAATTCCACATCGTTCCGCCCTCTTCGGCCGGCCGGTCGTGGCGGAAAGCGGCCACGGCGTAAACCCGCCGTGTACATCATCCCTGCATCGCCCGTCGCCATGCCAATGTGGCGCCCACCGCAGCACCAATAGCCTCCGGAATCAGACAGATTGTGCTGTCCTGATCCGGATTCATCTGGGGAGAGCGATGCGCCCGATATCGCGTACGGCACTGGGGGCGGCGACCGCCGCGGTCCTGGCCGTCACCGTGGTCGCGCCGTCCGTGGCAGCGCCACCGACGGATTCCACATCGAAGAGACCGCTGACCGGCAGCGCGGCAGCCGGTGCCGACGCTGCCGCGAAGGGCGGCAAACCGGTCACCGTCACCCTTGTCACCGGCGACAAGGTCCTGGTGAGCACGGACCGTTCGGGGGCCCCGTCGGCCACCGCGCTGCCCCGCGAGGACGGCACCGTACCCCTCGTACAGACCCGGCAGTCCGGCAAGGACCTGTACGTCTACCCGGACACCGCGACCGAGGCGCTCGCCGCGGGCACGGTCGACGAGGAACTCTTCAACGTCACCGGACTGATCCGCCAGGGCTACGACGACGCGAGCACCACGTCGCTGCCGCTGATCGCGGTCTACGGCCAAAACCTGGCCCGTTCCGCGCCCGCCACCCCGCGCGGCGCGAAGCGCGGGCTCTCCCTCGACGCCATCGACGGCGTCGCGCTCAAGGCGGACAAGGCGAAGGCCGCCGACTTCTGGTCGGACGTCACCAACAACCGCTCGCGCTCGGCCTCCGGTCTGAAGAAGCTCTGGCTCGACCGCAAGGTTCAGGCCACCCTCGACAAGTCGACCAAGCAGATCGGCGCCGACCTCGCCTGGGCCGCCGGATACGACGGCAAGGGCACCAAGGTCGCCGTCCTCGACACCGGTGTCGACGCCGAACACCCCGACCTCAAGGGCCGGATCGCCGCCTCGGAGAACTTCACCGACTCCGACACCACCGACGACCGGCAGGGCCACGGCACCCACACCATCTCCACCGTGGGCGGCACCGGCGCGGCCAGCGACGGCAAGAAGAAGGGCGTCGCACCCGGCGCCGACCTGCTCGCCGGCAAGGTCCTCAACGACAGCGGCTTCGGTGCCGAGTCCTGGATCATCGCCGGTATGCAGTGGGCCGTCGACCAGAAGGCCGATGTCGTCTCCATGAGCCTCGGGAGCCCGACGCCGACCGACTGCACCGACCCGATGAGCGTCGCCGCCGAAGAACTCGCCCAGAGCAAGAACACCTTGTTCGTCATCGCGGCGGGCAACTCCGGCCCGACGCTGAACACCGTCTCCTCCCCGGGCTGCGCTCCGAGCGTGCTGACCGTCGGCGCCGTCGACCGCGACGACTCCACGGCCCAGTTCTCCAGCCGTGGACCCGTGATCGGCTCGCACACCCTCAAGCCCGAGATCGCCGCTCCCGGCGTCGCCATCTCGGCGGCGGCGGCCGGTGGCCGGGGTGCCTACGCGTACCGGACGATGTCCGGCACATCGATGGCCACCCCGCATGTCGCGGGCGCCGCAGCGATCGTGAAGCAGCGTCACCCGGACTGGACCGCACAGCAGATCAAGGCGGCCCTCGTCTCCTCCGCGAAGAGCGACATCCCGGGTGACGTGCGGGAGACCGGCGGCGGCCGCCTCGACGTGAAGGCCGCCATCGACACCACCGTCGTCGGCGCCCCCGCCGTCCAGGGCGGCACGTTCAACTGGCCGCAGGAAAAGGCCGACCGCACCACGGTCGACGTCCCCTACACCAACTCCGGCACCGAGCCGGTGAAGCTGTCGCTGAAGGTCGAGGGCGTCACCGGCAACGACGGCTCGGCCGTCCGCTCCTCCGTCGCGAAGCTCGACGAGAGCAGTGTCACCGTCCCGGCCGGAGCCACCGTCAAGGTCCCGCTGCAGATCGACCCGACCGCGCAGCTGAAGGCCGCTCAGTACGGTGATGTCACCGGGCGTGTGCTGGCCACCGGCGCCGACGGCGTCAAGGTCTCCACCCCGTTCTCGCTGTACGTCGGCGCGGAGACCGTCACCCTGCGGGTCAAGCTCGTCGACCGCACCGGCAAGCCCGCCGCGGGCTCCTCCTCGCTGGACGTCATCGGCACCGACACCGCCACTGGTGAGCGCCGCTTCAACGACGGCTCGGCCGACCAGGTGTACCAGGTGCGCCCCGGCGCCTACTTCGTCTCCAGCTTCATCATGTCGCCGGACCCGAAGGACGCCACCGGCAGGCTCGTCGAGTCCGTCGGCTACCTGGCGCGCCCGCAGCTGAACGTCACCAAGGACACCACCGTGGTGCTCGACGCCCGCAAGGCGCATCGGATCCAGGTGAGGACCGAGGACCGCGCGTCCGAGAACCGTTCCACGACCCTCGCCTTCGGCCGCAGCTGGGACGACGTCTGGCTGCACTCGGGCTCCATCACCGGCAGCCGCATCGTCAAGAACTACCTGGTCGACATTGAGGGCCGGGCGAGCGACGGTGACTTCGAGTTCGACAGCGCCTGGCGTGCGTATGCACCGCAGATCGAGAAGCTCTCGGTCGTCGGCGGCGCCGAACTGCACCCGGTGCTCGCGAGCACCGGCTCCGTCAACCTCGACGGTTCCGGCGAGGCCGCGCTCGTCGATGCGGGCACCGGCACCCCCGACGAGCTGAAGGCCGCCGATGTCACGGGCAAGATCGCCCTGGTGAAGGTCGCCGACGGCGGATCCGTGGTCACCCCGGCGCGGAACGCCAAGGCCGCCGGGGCAAAGGCGATCATCGTGCACCGGCCGTCCGCGGGCCTCTGGCAGCCGTCCGTGGGCTATGGTTCGGCGCCGCTGCCCTCCCTCGCCGTCGAAGCGAGTGAGGCCGCCGACCTGAACGCCGCCCTGGCCGCCGGCCCCGTGAAGCTGAGCTGGAAGGGCACTGCCGCCAGCCCGTTCGTCTACAACCTGAGCTTCCCCGAGACCGGTCCGGTCACCTCGGACCGCACGTACAAGGTCCGTGACAGCGAACTCGGCAGGTCCACCGCCACGTACGAGGCGATGGGTGTCGCGGCGGAATACGTCGATTCAATGGTCTTCGGCCGGCCGTACGGCGGGCGTTACTCCGCATCGTTCGACACCGTCGCCGTCCCGGGCAAGCGCACCGAGTACTACTCGGCGGGCGACACCGCCTGGGAGCGCTACGTCTCCTCCAGCTTCCCCTGGGGCGAGTTTATGGTCGACCCGGCGCACACCTACACGGCCGGCTCGAAGCGCACGGAGAACTGGTACCGGGGCATCCTCGGCCCGTCGACTCCGCGCAACGCCGAGGGCAAGGAGGTGCTCGCCGCCGAGCGTCAGGACAACCTGATCGGCGTCGCCCCGGGCTTCTGGGCCGACAGCGAACACGCCGGTATCCAGGGCTCCTTCGGGGATGTGGGCAACATGAGGCTCACCAGCGGTGGCAAGGTGCTCGGCGAGTCGGGGTGGCCGTCCGGGGTGTTCACCGTCCCGGCCGAGGACGCGGCGTACGAACTCACCATGCAGACCGCCAAGTTCGGTTCGCCCGCTGCCGTGTGGAAGCGGTCCACCCAGACCGAGACCACCTGGAAGTTCCGTTCGAAGCGGGACGAGAACGCGTACTCTCAGGGTATTCCGCTGCTGTTCCCCGGATACGACCTGGCCACGGACGGCATGAAGACCCTGGCGGCGCAGGACGGCCAGAAGATCGGCCTGAGTGTCACGGGCCACGCCGGCTACACGCCCGGCAAGGTGACCGCGGCCAAGGTCTCGTACTCGTACGACGGTGGCACGACCTGGACCCAGGCCACCACCGCACAGCAGGACGGGCGTTGGACCGCGACCGTGAACCACGCGGGTGCGGCCGGCAAGCCGGTCACGCTGAAGACGGAACTGACGGACGCCAACGGAAACTCCGTCGTCCAGACCGTCGTCGACGCATACGCGGTGCGCTGACCTCGGCCACACCATGACCGGTCCGCCGGGCGTCCTTCCCGTGGGGGGTGGGGTCGCCCGGCGGACCTCTTTTTCCTGATGACCCGTTTTCGTACGGCCCGTGCGGTGGACAATAAGGGCATGAGTCAGCAGGGGGAGAGGCCCGCCGCCCACGAGGACGACTGGTGGCGCAGGCTGTACGACGAAACCGCCGCGGACGCCGGGGCGAGCAACGCGGCCGACAGTCTCGACGACCGCTTCGACTCGGCTTCGGGGGCGGTGGGTCCGGCGAGGCCCGGGGCGGACGTCGCCTTCCCGGAACCACCCCGTGCGGCGCCCGCCGACGGTCCGCCGGTGCCGTCTCCGCCGCCACCGGCACCTCCGCTTCCGTCGGCACCGGAACCTCCACCTCCGTCGCCCGTGCAATCCGTGCAGGCACGTGCGCCGTGGGAACCGCCGGCCGGCCCTTCGCGCCCGAGGACATTCACCACACCGCCGCCGGCCACGCCGCCGCCCGTTGTCGAAGCGCCGCCGGCCACGCCGCCCCCTGCCGAAGCGCCGGCCACAGCCTCCGTTCCGCCGCTCCCGAGACGGCCGGTCGCCTCGAAGCCGGCGGCGCCCGAGGCGGGACCGACCACCGTCCTCCCGGCCGCACCGCCCCCCGGGACCGCTCCCGAACCCCCTCCCGCCCCCGCGGCGCGCCCGGGCCCCTCGTACGTGGGCGACCGCCCGCCCACCTACGACGCCGAACCGACCGCCCTCCCCGCCACCGTCCCCCAGGAACTGGACGGCCTCGTCGCCGACACCGTGCTCGACGGCGCCCGCTACGGGACATACACCCTGCGCGCCGCCTCTGTGCGCGGCGACTCCGCCCGGTTCAGGGGAGAGCCCCGACGCGACGCCCTGCTCACCGTGCGGTTCGGCGCCGCCGAGAACGCCCTCGTGCTCGTCGCGGTCGCCAGCGGCGCCCGTGCCACCGAGAGTGCGCATCTCGCGGCCGCAGACGCCTGCCGCTGGATCGGCGGAGCCGTCGGCCGCAGCCACACCCGGCTCTCCGAGGACATAAGAGCGGGTCGCCGCGGCGACCTCAAGTCAGGCCTGCACCGCCTCACCGACCGCAGCTACGGCAAGCTCCGCGCCCGCGCCGTAGAGCTGGGGCTCGAACCGGAGGAGTACACCGCGGGGCTGCGGTGTCTGCTGCTGTCGGCCGATCCCACCTGCCGGACCCGGGTCTTCTTCGGGGTGGGCGGCGGGGGACTCTTCCGGCTGCGGGACGGCGTCTGGCAGGACCTCGAACCGGACGTCCCGGAGACCGGGGCCATGACCGGGCAGGCCGTCGTCGGCTTCGGGTCCGCGTTCCCCGGGAGCGAGCCCGACGGCGACCGGCTGACCATGGACCTGGGGATCGCGACGCCCCCGTCCCCGTACGTCGAGAGCCCGCCACCGCCACCCGCGCAGCCGTTCCGGTTCCGGGCCTCGGTGGCCCGCCCGGGGGACACGCTGCTCCTGTGCAGTACCGGTCTCGCCGAGCCGCTGCGCGGCGAACCCGCCCTCGCCGAGGAACTCGCCGAACGCTGGACGCCCCAGGAGCCGCCCGGCCTGGCGGCGTTCCTCGCGGACACACAGCTCAGGGTGAAGGGGTACGCCGACGACCGTACGGGTGTCGGCGTCTGGGAGGCGTAACCGCGCGTGCCATGGGTTGATGGACTCCTAGCTCGGAGAGGATACGCACCTATGGCCAAGCAGAACGTGTCGGAGCAGTTCGTCGACATTCTCGTCCGGGCGGGCGTCAAGCGCCTGTACGGCGTCGTCGGCGACAGCCTCAACCCGGTCGTCGACGCCATTCGCCGCAACGCGGCCATCGAGTGGATCCAGGTCAGACACGAGGAGACCGCCGCATTCGCCGCCGGCGCCGAGGCCCAGATCACCGGGACCCTGGCAGCCTGCGCGGGTTCCTGCGGCCCCGGCAATCTGCACCTCATCAACGGCCTCTACGACGCCCACCGCTCGATGGCCCCGGTCCTCGCCCTCGCCTCGCACATCCCTTCGAGCGAGATCGGTCTTGGCTACTTCCAGGAGACCCATCCGGAGCTGCTCTTCCAGGAGTGCAGCCACTACAACGAGATGATCTCCAACCCGCAGCAGATGCCCAGGCTGCTCCAGAGCGCTGTCCAGCACGCGATCGGACGCGGCGGGGTCAGCGTCGTCTCGATGCCGGGTGACATCGCCTCCCAGCCGGCGCCGGAGAAGTCGATCGAGCATGCCCTGGTCACCTCGCGGCCGACGGTACGGCCCGGCGACGAGGAGATCGAGAAGTTCCGCCGGATGGTCGACGCGGCGAAACGGGTGACGCTGTTCTGCGGCAGCGGCACGGCGGGCGCCCACGCCGAGGTCATGGAGTTCGCCGAGCGGGTGAAGGCCCCCGTCGGTCACGCGCTGCGCGGCAAGGAGTGGATCCAGTACGACAACCCGTACGACGTCGGCATGAGCGGACTGCTCGGCTACGGTGCCGCGTACGAGGCGACCAACGAGTGCGATCTGCTGATCCTGCTCGGCACCGACTTCCCGTACAACGCCTTCCTGCCCACCGATGTGAAGATCGTCCAGGTCGATGTGCGCCCCGAGAACCTGGGCCGCCGCTCCAAGCTGGATCTGGCGATCTGGGGTGATGTCCGTGAGACGCTGCGCTGTCTCACGCCCCAGGTGAAGGTCAAGACCGACCGCAAGTTCCTCGACCGGATGCTCAAGAAGCACGCCGACGCGCTGGAGGGTGTTGTCAAGGCGTACACCCGCAAGGTCGAGAAGCACATCCCGATCCACCCGGAGTACGTCGCCTCGGTGCTCGACGACCTCGCGGACGACGACGCGGTGTTCACCGTCGACACCGGCATGTGCAATGTGTGGGCGGCCCGCTATCTCACCCCCAACGGCAAGCGCCGGGTGATCGGTTCGTTCAGCCACGGCTCGATGGCCAACGCACTGCCGCAGGCGATCGGCGCCCAGTTCGTCGACCGGAGCCGGCAGGTCGTGTCGATGTCCGGCGACGGCGGATTCACCATGCTGATGGGCGACTTCCTCACCCTGGTCCAGTACAACCTTCCGGTGAAGGTGGTCCTGTTCAACAACTCCGCGCTCTCCATGGTCGAGTTGGAGATGCTGGTGGCGGGGCTGCCGTCGTTCGGTACGACCAACAAGAACCCGGACTTCGCGGCGATCGCCCGGGCGGCCGGGGCATACGGCGTACGGGTGGAGAATCCCAAGCAGCTTGCAGGCGCCCTCAAAGACGCCTTCAAGCACAAGGGACCGGCCCTGGTCGATGTTGTCACCGACCCCAACGCGCTCTCCATCCCACCGAAGATCAGCGCGGAGATGGTGACCGGCTTCGCGCTCTCCGCGAGCAAGATCGTGCTGGACGGCGGCGTGGGCCGGATGCTTCAGATGGCCCGCTCCAACCTGCGGAACGTGCCCCGCCCCTAGGGCCTCTCGTTCGGATCGTGCCGGGGGCGCGCGCCCTGGTGTCGGAACCGGCCTGATCCGGGAAAGGCCAGGTCCTGTCAGGCTCTCAGTGGCGGGGTGGACGCTCAGGCCGGGGTCAGACGCACCGTCAGGATCTGGAACGGCCGCAGCGCCAGTACGAGACCGTGCTCATCGGTTGTCGCCTCATGCAGGGGCCGTTCCAGCAGGTCGGTGATCTGGGCCCGCACGACGGGGAATCCGACCCGGAGTGTGGTCTGCGCCCGGCCGCCCGCCGACTCGTACAGCCGGACGACCACATCGCCGCTGCGGTCCTCCGCGAGCTTCACCGACTCCACGGTCACCGCCGGATGCCCGGTGGTGACCAGCGACGGCACGGCCGGGGCCACCGCCGCGCGCAGCGGCAGATTGAGCGCGAGCCCCTCGCGCACCGCGTCCGAGACCTCCGCCCCGGGCGCCAGCGCGTACCGGAACCGATGCGTGCCGAGGTCGGTCTCCGGATCCGGGCTGTGCGGGGCGCGCAGCAGCGTCAGCCGTACGGTCGTGGCGAGCCCCGACCCGTGCGGGGTCCGGGTCACGTCGTGCCCGTACGTGGAGTCGTTGAGCACCGCGATCCCGTATCCCGGCTCGGCGACCCGCAGCCAGCGGTGCGCACAGATCTCGAAACGCGCCGCGTCCCAGCCGGTGTTGTCGTGCGTTGCGCGGTGGACGTGCCCGAACTGGATCTCGGACGTGGACCGTTCGGCGTGCACATCGAGCGGGAACGCGGCCTTGAGGACTTTCTCCGACTCCTGCCAGTCCACCTCGGTGTCGATGTCGATCTGCCTGCTGTCCGCCGCCAGCCGGATCTCCTGCACGATTCGCGACGTTCCGAACGAGCGCACCACGCGCACGGCTGCCCGCAGCGGTCCCTCCTCGACCAGCTCGACCGAGTCGGCATCGGTCAGATCGGTGCGGGACCGGCGGTAGTGCCGGTCGATGTCCCAGGCGTCCCAGTGGTTGGGGTGGTCCGGGTGCAGCTGAAGGAGGTTGGCCCGGTGACCGGGGGCGAGGACCTCACGCCGTGCACCGAGGTCACGGACGGAGGCGATCAGCCCGTCGCGGTCGACGGTGAAGCGCAGCAGCCCGTTGTCGAGGACGAATCCGTCGTCCGACGTGCGGCCCGCCGTGACCTCGCGTTCGGGCACCGCCGACCCGTCGAGCAGTCCTGCGCCCAGTCCCGGCGCCTCGGCGAGCACCGCCGTGCGCCGGTCGGCCAGCTGCTGGACATGGGCGCCGGACGGCAGCACCGCGCTCGCCTCCGCGTCCAGCTCCAGCACCTGACGTCGGTCGTACGGGGAGGAGTTGAGCACCACCAGCCCCTCCGCGGCGCCGAGCGCGGTCACCGCATCGGCGACCAGGTCGGCCAGCTCCGCCCGCACCTGTTCGTAGGTGTCGCGGGCCTCGCGGTGCACCCAGGCGATCGACGAGCCGGGCAGAATGTCATGGAACTGATGCAGCAGGACCGTCTTCCACACCCGGTCCAGCGTCTCGTACGGATAGGCGTACCCGGGCGCCCGAAGCGCTGCCGTCGTCGCCCACAACTCGGCTTCCCGCAGCAGGTGTTCACTGCGGCGGTTGCCCTGCTTGGTCTTGGCCTGGGTGGTGTACGTCGCCCGGTGCAGCTCCAGATACAGCTCCCCGGACCAGACCGGGGCCTGCTCGGCGTACTCCTCCTCCGCCGCCGCGAAGAACGCCGACGGCTTCTCGATCGTGACCCGCGGAGAACCCTCCAGGTCACGGAGCCGGCGCGCCTTCTCCAGCATCTCGCGGGTCGGACCGCCGCCGCCGTCGCCCCAGCCGAACGGCACCAACGAGCGGGTCGCCCGCCCCTTGTCGGCGAAGTTCTTCTCCGCATGGGCGAGTTCACGGGCATGGAAGTGCGCGTTGTACGTGTCGACGGGCGGGAAATGGGTGAAGACCCTGGTCCCGTCGATGCCCTCCCACCAGAAGGTGTGGTGCGGCATCTTGTTGGTCTGGTTCCAGGACAGCTTCTGCGTCAGGAACCACTTCACCCCTGCCAGTTTCGCGAGTTGGGGGAATGCCGCCGTGTAGCCGAAGGAGTCCGGCAGCCAGATCTCCTCCGTCTCCACCCCCAGCTCCTGCTCGAAGAAGCGCTTTCCGTGCACGATCTGCCGCGCCAGCGCCTCACCGCCCGGCATATTGGCATCGGACTCCACCCACATCGAACCGACCGGCGCCCACTGCCCGTCCGCCACCGCCCGCTTGATCCGTTCCCAGATGAACGGCTGATGGTCACGCGCCCAGGCGTACTGCTGGGCCTGCGAACAGGCGAAGACCAGCTCCGGATAGTCCTGGGCGAGCGCGGTGACATTGGCGAACGTGCGCGAGGCCTTCCGTACCGTCTCGCGCAGCGGCCACAGCCACGCCGAGTCGATGTGTGCATGGCCGGCGGCCGAGATCCGGTGCGCGCTCGCCGACGCCGGGCGGGCGAGTGCCTCGGCGAGCTCGGCCCGGGCTCCGGACGCCGTGCCCGCCACATCATGCAGATCCAGTGCGTCGAGCATCCGCTCCAGCGCCCGCAGGATCTCGTGCCGACGTGACCGGTCGGCGGGCAGTTCATGCATCAGTTCCGACAACACCTCGATGTCCAGGACGAGATGCCAGACCTCCTCGTCCAGTACGGCGAGATCCGCGGAGGCGAACCGGTACAGGGGCTGGTCGCCCGCCGTGAGGACGTCCCCGAGCGGGGTCGGCGCGAAGCCGTGCTCCAGCACGGCCGGGTTGGCCGCCGCCTCCAGCAGCAAGGAGACCGGCTCACCGCCCGACGCCGCGGTCGCGACCGTCAGATGGCGATTGCGGGGGTGGATGCCCTTGAGCGGTACGCCCTCCGTGTCGTAGAGCATCCCCTCCGCCTGGAAGCCCGGCCCCTGACCGGAGAAACCGGGGTCGACGACCACCTCGACATGGCGCCCCGCCCACGCCTCGGGCACTGTGCCCTCCAGCCGGAACCAGCTGGTCGACCAGGGCCTGCCCCACTCCGTGCCGGTCCCGAACGGCTCGTACGTCCCCTTCAGCGCCTCCGTCACCGGCACCGGTTCGCCTGGGGCGTGCCACACGGTGAGGGTGAGCGGGGACCGGTCCGCGTACTGGGCGGGGCGGATGAATTGCTGGAGGGCGCGCTCCAGGCGGCCCTCCACCAGGGTGCGGTCGTCGTGCATCACGGCTCCTCGGGGTCGGCGGTCGCGGGGCGTTCCTGGCACCACTTCCCCGGTGACGCGGGGGGCACCCCTGACGGGCGATCGGCATACCGCGGTGGGCACCGGAGGGACCGAGCTCCGGTGCCCACCGCAGGCAGGTCTACCACTGGGTGACACCCGGCGCGTGGAAGCGCCACAGCCGGTCGGTGCTGTTCAGGTCCCGGTCCGGATACGGGCTGTCCCGGCTGCCGGAACCCTTGTACGTGTCGAGCGGCGGGGCGAGCGGCGTATTGACCCGAGGGCGGTACGGGTTCACCCCGCGCCTGCCCATCCGCCACGGGCGGTGGGGCGGACAAGGGCCGGTCCGGACCCGGTGGCGCGGGCAGCCGTGCCGGGAAGGGGGGCGCACGCGAGCACGGCTGCGTGATCGTCACCAGGGAGACCCTGACGGTCAGTTGAGCCGCAGCGTGCCCGGCGTGGTCCGTTCCTCGACGATCTGCACCAGCTGGTCGAAGAGGGTGGGACCGCGGCCGGCCAGCGCCTCGTCGAGGGCCCGTTGAAGGGCAGGCCTGTTGGTGGGGTGCGCGCGGCCGATCTGCTGTCGCAGCCGGCGTGCGGTCTCCTCGTGGCCCAGGGCCCGGGCGGAGAGCGCGTGATTGCGCCAGTCGATGACGAAGTCACCGTCGTCCGGCGTTCCCATGCCGCCGCTCAGACAGTCCGCGAAGGCGTCGAGGTTGCGGCCGAAGTAGCCGCCGGGCCCGTTCACCGCCTCGCCGATCACCTGCCAGAACCGATCCAGGCCGGTGACTTCGGAGCCCTCGATCACATAGGTCACGGTCATGGGCGCAGGGTAACTCCTCGGTGGTCCGGGGATCCGCGCCGCAGGTGGGGGGCTACGGCGCGGATCGGACCGGAGGGGTGGAGCGGACTTACGTGTGCGGGCCGCCGCGACTCAGCAGCCGTAGTCGACGAGATCGAACGTCGCGTAGTGGTCGGCGGTGTAGTAGTCCTCCTGGGACGCCTCGCCCGTCACGATCCGCCGCGCGCCGCGGGTCGGGGAGCCCGGGGTGATGACCGTGTACTCGTGGTAATAGCCGGTGCTCCGGCTGGGCAGCACGCCTTCACGGTTCTGGAAGACGACCCCGTCCTGCGAGTACGGGAAGGGGCCGCCCGCCTCGATCAGATCGAGGGTGTCGTGCGCCTGGGACGGCAGGTCCGAGTAGCAGATGCTGCCGACCGACGTGGCCGCGGCGGCGGCGGACGACGTGACCGGGCCGCCGACGAAGAGGACGGACAGGAGGGCGGCGACGCCACCGAGCATGGTGATCCGTGGGGGGATTCGCATGTCCACCATGATGACGCGCGTAGACATGGTCACGTCAACGTCAACGCGTGTGAATTTTTTGGAAGTTAACCGGACCGGCGCGAATGTAACAGTCGAGTGTCCGCGAATCCGGGGTGCGCCCGCCCCCTGTGCACATATTGATGAGTCGACAAGCGTGACAGCGCCTGTGCGGGGCATGCATCCCGGGAGGAAGTTCGACGAGAAGGGGGCGATCGACTGTGCACGCGGGGGAGACGATGGAGCGTCAGCACGATGTTCAGCTGCGCCGCAGACTGGCTCGCACCGACCTGTCGGCCGTGGCCGAAGTGCGGTGTGCGTTACGGGAGTTCCTGCGATATCGATGGCGGGAGGACTCGGCCGAAGTGGCGGAGCTCCTCCTCAGTGAACTGGTGACCAACGCGCTGGTCCACACGGATCACGGCGCGGTCGTCACTGTGAACGTGACGCCGGCGACGTTACGCGTCGAAGTCCGGGACTTCGTCACCGGACTGCCCATGTCGTACGTACCGAACGCCGACGACGGTACGCACGGCAGGGGATTGGTCCTGGTGCATGCTCTCGCGGACGCATGGGGGGTGACGGCGCACGCGCTGGGCAAGGTGGTCTGGTTCGAGCTGGAAGGTGAAGGGCGCACCTGAGCGACCCCGTCGTGACCTCGCCCGAACGGGTGGTTGCGCGGACGTCCATCCGTACAACCACCCGTGACACTCAGCCGAACTGCTGCTCCAGATCCTTGAGTTTCTGCTCCAGCGAGTCGAGCCGGGGCAGGGTCTGGGTGTCGTCCTCGGCGGTGAGATCGACGGTCCGCGGGTCACTCGTGCTCCGGTCCGAGGCGACCTTCGAGCTCGTGCCGTTCACGGCTTGCAGGGATGGCCGGGGGCGCAGAGGAAGCTGTCCGGGCTCCGCTATGGCGGGCTCCACGACGGACTGCGAGGAGCCCGTGGCCGGGGCGATGGACTGGACGTCGACCTGGGTGCCGCCCCGGGCCACCCGGCTCCAGGCGCGGTTCTGCCGGTTCAGCGCCTTGATGTGGGCCCGGTCCAGCTTCTCCTGGTCCTTCCTGCGGAGACGGTTCTGCTCCTTCTCCCGCCGGTCCTCGCGCACCTCGTCGACCGCCTCGTCCAGCGTGCGTACGCCTTCGAGGAGCATCAACGACCAGGCGCCGAAGGTCTCCCGGGGTGCGCGCAGCCACCGTACGATCCGGATCTGCGGCAACGGGCGGGGCACCAGGCCCTGTTCGCGCAGTGCCGCACGACGGGTCTGCTTCAGCGCCCGGTCGAAGAGCACCGCCGCCGAAAGTGACATCCCCGCGAAGAACTGAGGGGCGCCCGCGTGGTCGATGCCGCGCGGCGCGTGCACCCAGTTGAACCAGGCCGCCGCGCCGGCGAAGGTCCACACCAGCAGACGCGAGCCGAGCGCCGCGTCACCGTGACTGGCCTCGCGCACCGCGAGCACGGAACAGAACATCGCGGCCCCGTCGAGGCCGAACGGGACGAGGTACTCCCAGCCGCCGACGAGACCGAGGTTCTGCCGGCCGAAGCCGACCAGCCCATGAAAGGAGAGCGCGGCGGCGACCGCCGCGCAGCAGAACAGCAGTACGTACGAGGCGGTGGCGTAGAGCGCCTCCTTGCGTCTGCGGCGTTCCTCGCTGCGTTCCCAGCTGTCGTCGGCCGCGGACGAGTCGGTGGCGCGCTTCCCGCGCGCGACCATCGCCACCGCCGCCGTGACCCCCACGAGCAGCACGGCGCTCGGCAGGAACCAGTTCAGCGATATGTCGGTCAGTCTCATGCGCGGTCCCTTGCATCGCGTTAGGGGTTTCGGGCGCCATAGTGGCGGAATTCCCAACGGGCCCAGGGGGTTTCGGGGCAAGAGAACGCCATTGGGGCGGCGGGGCATACGGATAGGCGCATTCTTGTCGAACTACCCTACGCAGCAGGCGAGTTGCGTTCGAATTGCGCCACTCGTGCGAACGGTGCGCGTCAGGGGGTGGGCGTCAGTTTCCGCACCCGGTCGGTGTCGCACGTACGCGGACAGGTGACGCAGGTGTCCTCGGGCCGCAGCGTGTAGAAGAGGCAGCAGCTGGCGCGGTCGCGCGTCGGCAGCGACTCGCCCTTCGGTCCGGTCAGTTCACGGAAGCCCGCCGTGCCGACGTACGGCTTCGTGGCGCCGGGCAGGAGCGCCTCCAGCTCGGCCATTGCCCGCCGCTCCTCACCGAGCAGATGGGCGATGTACCAGAGGCCTTCGACGATCTCGTCCGTCGCCATGCCCCACAGCGCCCTCCTGCCGCGGCGCATCCGGGGCCCGAAGCCGTCGAGCACCGGGCCGAGGTGTTCGGCCACCGCCGCAAGCACCTCGGCCCGCAGGGCGGCCTCGTCCGCCACCACCCGGGCACCCGGAAGTGCGGCCGCCGGGTCGTCCGACAGGCACGCGAACTCCCTCACCCGTACGGTCAGATGGCCCAGGGCCCGCTGGAACGCGACGTCCTCGACGGGGATCCGCGGCACCCTGCGGTGCAGGAACCACGGCACGGTCACCAACAGGCAGGCGGGCCAGGCGTAGCGGTGCAGTCCGAAGCTGGCGACCACGTCGGGGCGGGCCTGCTGTCCGTAGTCCCGCAGCACCTGCGCGTTGTCCCAGGCGAGAAACGTGTCCAGGGCCGCGCCGCCGGCCGCGAGTTCGTCCGCACCCACCCAGCCGGCGCCGGAAGGGGTCGCCTCGCCGTCCCCGAGGACCTCGGCACGCAGTCCGGGGAAGACCTCGGTCAGGCGGGCGTACGCGTCCGCCACGGCGGACAGCGGGGTGCCGGGGAGCAGGGTGGGGAGGGTCATGCAGGGACCACCGAATCGCGATCGTTTGCAGGTAAGCCTTACCTTACCCGAACTGATCGGTGTTTGAACTGCGGCCTCGTCCGTTTATGGTGCACAACGGGCATGGCGCACGCGAGCCGGCCCACGGCCGGCCGAGGAGGTCCGAATGGAGCAGGGCGGAGCGCGTGAGCAGGCGCGGGCGCCGTACACGTCCGCCGCGTCCTCGTCCGCGACCACGTCGCCGTCGGTACCGCCCGTCCGGATGCCGGAACAGGCGCGCGGCAATCAGCCATGTGCCGAGCCGGTGCGTGGCGAGCACACCCACAGCGAGCCGCCCGCGCCCCGCGTCGTGGTGCAGCGGCACTCCGTGCGCGGCCAGATCCTGGACGCCCTGCGCGCCGCTCTCGTCGACGGCGAGCTGCTGCCCGGGCAGGTCTACTCCGCCCCGGTGCTCGGCGCCCGCTTCGGCGTGTCGGCGACGCCGGTCCGTGAGGCGATGCAGCAGCTGGCCATCGAGGGCGCCGTCGAGGTCGTGCCGAACCGCGGCTTCCGGGTCGCCGAGCGCGGCCCGCAGGAGCTCGCCGAGCTGGCCGAGGTGCGCGCCCTGATCGAGGTGCCCGTCATGCTGCGGCTGGCCCGCACCGTGGAGCAGGTCCGCTGGGCCGCCCTGCGCCCGCTGGCCGAGGCCACCGTCGCGGCCGCCGCGGTCGGCGACCGGGCGAGCTACGCCGAGTCCGACCGCGCCTTCCACCGTGCGGTCCTCACACTCTCCGGCAACCAGCAGCTCGTGATGGTTGCCGACGATCTGCACCGGCGCTCCCAGTGGCCACTGGAGAACAACCCGGCCACGCGCCGCGCCGATCTGCTCGCCGACGCCGCGGAGCACACCGCGTTGCTCGACGCGCTGATCGCCCAGGATCTCGCCGTCGTGCAGTCGCTCGTACGCGAACACTTCGCGGGCGCGGACCGCTGACACCGCGGTTGGGGCTGCCGTCACCTCCAGGGACCGCTGTGGCTACCCTGTGCCTCTCATCACATGATCGTTCTTGAGGGGGCGGGATGGTACGGAACCGGCGGCCGTGGGCGGTGTCCGGGCTGGTGGTGGCGGTGCTGGGACTGGCGCCGGCAGCGGCGGGCTGTTCGCACGACTCCGAGTCCGGGACGTCCACCAGGAAGCCTTCCGGGACTTCGACGGCCACGACGCCGTCGGCGAGCACGAGGCCCGGCCGCACACCTTCTGCGCCCGCCGGGCCTTCGCCGACGCGCACCGCACCTTCGGCTTCCGCTCCGGTCGCGGTCTCCGTGCCGCCGACGAGGAGGCCCGCACCGCCGAAGTCGCCGGTGACGCCGCCCCGGCGCGACAGCAGCGGGCAGGACGGAAAGCCCGCCGCCGCGGTGCCGCAGAACCCGAACCGTGGCACGAACCCGCCGCCCGCGCCGCCACGTCCGACGCCAACCCCCGAGTGGAGCGACGCGGGATGGCAGCCCGGTGATCCGGTCGAGGACCGTACCTGACGGTCCTCCACGGCGGCCCCATGCTCACGGCCTCCCCCGGCCGTCAGCTCGCCTCGGCCGTTCCGGGGGCCGGTGGCTCCAGGTGAGGGGCCAGCCAGGTCGGTACGCCGCCCAGGAGGCGGAAGAGGCGCCCCGCCTCGGCGCGCAGCCGCGCCGCCGCTTCCGGTTCCGGTTCGGTGTCCGCCAGAGCGATGAGCGCCGGGGCCGTGCCGACCAGATAGCCCAGCTCCTCCCTTATCCGCAGCGACTCGGCGAACCCGTGCCGGGCCTCGGCCAGTTCGCCCTCGCGCAGCGACAGCAGCGCCAGGTGACGCCAGGTCGAGGAGAGCAGCAGCTCGTCGCCCTGGGCCGTCGCGCCGGCGTGCGCCCTGCGGTACGCGGCACGGGCGGCCTGCGGCGAGTCGGCGATGTTCTGCGCGATCAGGCCGCGGCGGAAGTCGAGCAGCGGGCGGCCGGGGGCCGCGGGGGAGAGGAGAGCGGCGGACCGGCTCAGCGCGACCCGGGCCTCGTCGGCCCGGTCCCGTACCCCGAGAAGGGTCGACGCGTATGCCAGATGGCCGCGTTCGCAGGCAGCGGCGCCGCGCTCGGCGTCGTCGTGGGCGAGGGCCTCGGCGGTGCGCAGGGCGTCCTCGGCGTCGGTCCAGCCGTCGCCGGTGTACAGACAGCGTTCGGTCAGCAGAGCCGTCCGCTGAAGTGCCGCGGCCGGATCGGTCGTGGCGTCGCGTTCGAGCAGAGCGGCGGCGTCCGCCCAGCAGGCGCGTGACCGCAGCCGCCATACCGCTGTCTGGAGCGGCGGATCGTCATCTGCTGTCGTTCCGGAACCAGACATGGCGGTATGCGCCACATTGCCCTCCCCGAGCGCGCCATTGAGCTGTTGAGGACCTGTCCTCGAACCGGGGCCCGACCCGGGTTCGAAGACAGGCACTGAGTCTGGCGGCATCTCAGCACGGAATGGCACGCCGGGCCAAGGGGTCAGGTGAATGAATTCACAATCGGCCGGTCGTGGGGAGGGCTGTGGTAGACGCGTGGAGTCAGCTCATACGCAGGGCGAGGAAGAAATCGAGCTTGTCCTCGAGGCGCGAAAGGTCACGCCCCGTCAACTGCTCGATTCGCCCGACCCGGTAGCGCAAGGTGTTGACGTGCAGATGCAGCCGGGCCGCGCAGCGGGTCCAGGAACCGTCGCAGTCCAGGAACGCTTCCAGGGTCGGGATCAGTTCGGCCCGGTGGCGCCGGTCGTAGTCGCGCAGCGGATCGAGCAGCCGTGCGGTGAACGCGCGGCGCACATCGTCCGGGACGAACGGCAGCAGCAGGACGTGCGAGGCCAGCTCGTGGTGGCCGGCCGCGCAGACCCGGCCCGGACGGGCCGCCGCCACCCGGCGGGCGTGCCGGGCCTCCTCCAGGGCGCCGCGCAGCCCCTCGGGGGAGTGCACGGCGGCGCTGACACCCAGTGTCAGACGGCCGTCGTCGGCGAGGCCTGCGGAGAGCGGTTCACGGACTGCGGCGAGCAGCGCGTCGGCGTGCAGTGCCGGGTCGTCCTTGGCGCCGGCCGCGGCGTCCCCGGCGTCCGGGGTATCGGCGTCCGCGAGCTCCGGCACCGGTGCGGTGACGGCAGGCAGCGGTACGAGGGCGATCGCCTCGTCGCCCGTGTGCGCGACCGCGATCCGGTCGGCGGAGTCGGGGCCGGTGACCGCCGGGTCGACCAGGATCTCCTCCAGCAGCGCCTGGGCGGCGGGGCCGCCCGCGATGCCGGCTGTGCCCGCGCCGCCCGTGGAGCCCGGCGTGCCCTCCACGTCCCAGTCGACCCGGGCCACGACGACCTGCCAGTGCGGGGCGGTGCCGAGACCGGGCAGCAGGACCGGGGCGGCGACCCGCAGCCTGGCCGCGATCTCGGTGGGCGCGGCACCCGTCTGGACCAGCTCCAGGACCTCCTGGGCGAGCCTGCGGCGTACCGTGCGGGCCGCGTCGCGACGGTCCCGTTCGACCGCGATCAGCTGGGTGACTCCCTGGAGCAGATCCAGCCGGGCGGCCGGCCAGTCGCTCGCGTCGGCCTCCACCGCGAGCAGCCAGTCGGAGAGGACCGACTCGCGGACATCGCGGGACGCGGGGGCGGCGCCCCTGCCGGTGTTCCGGATCGGGAACAGCGAATAAGTGGTGCCGTCGACCGTGGCCCGGTGCGGGCCCCGGCGGCCGGTGCGGGTGGCGGCCAGATGCCGGCCGGCCAGCACCGCGCCGACCGGGCCGGGCAGCGGCGCACCGGCGCCCGCGATCTGCCGGCCGGTGGGGGAGAGCACCCAGGCGTGCAGGTCCAGGTCCGAGCCGAGCAGATCGAGGACCACCTCCGGGCCGCCGCCGGCCGGACCCGAGGTCATCAGCCTGCGGTGCCGGTCCACGACCGCCGCCAGGTCACCCGCCCGCTCGCCGGACACCTGGCGCACCACATGCTCGGTGATCGTTGCGAACGCGACGGTCTCATGGACGGCGAAGAGGGGCAGCCGGTGCCGCGCGCACGCCTCGATCAGATCGTCGGGGATGTTGCCGAGCTCCGCCTCGCCGGCCGCGAGTCCGGCGACCCCGGCGCCCGTCAGGATCCGCACGAACGGCTCCGAGTCCGCCGCGTCCCGGCGCCACGCCAGGCCCGTCAGGACGAGCTCCCCGCCGGCCAGGTAGCGGCTCGGGTCCCGCAGGTCGGTGGTCATGACGCCGCGGACGGACCGGTCGAGCTCGTCCTCGCCACCGAGCAGCCGCAGGCCCAGCGCATCGGTTTCCAGCAGTGCGCGCAGCCGCATCTCGTTGCCGCCGATCTCTTTCGTTGGTGCGGGTGAAAACTGGGTATTGCGGTGAGGTTACTGATCCCCGCCATTCGTTCGAATCTACAAGACGAGGACGGCGACCAGCCAACTCCTTCATGGTTTCGGTGACTGCACCGCGTGGAGTCCCGGTTGTGTACTGGGCCACACACCGCGTTAACAGCACATGAACAAGCCAATCGAGGGCCGGCCGTCCCCAGCCCCAGCGAACGACCCGAATGAGAAGAAGAGAGCCACTCATGGACTTCCTTCGCCCCGCCAGCTGGGAGGAGGCGCTCGCCGCCAAGGCCGAGCACCCGACGGCCGTGCCCATTGCGGGCGGCACCGATGTGATGGTCGAGATCAACTTCGACCACCGGCGGCCCGAGTACCTCCTGGACCTGAACCGCATCGGTGAGCTGTCCGAGTGGGAGGTGGGCCAGGAGAACGTGCGGCTCGGCGCCTCCGTGCCGTACAGCCACATCATGGAGCACCTGCGGGCCGAGCTGCCCGGTCTGGCGCTCGCCTCGCACACCGTCGCATCCCCGCAGATCCGCAACCGCGGCGGCGTCGGCGGCAACCTGGGTACCGCGTCGCCCGCCGGTGACGCCCACCCGGCCCTGCTCGCCGCGGGCGCCGAGGTCGAGGCCGAGTCCGTACGCGGAACCCGGATGATCCCGATCGACGCCTTCTACACCGGGGTCAAGCGCAACGCCCTCGAACCGGATGAGCTGATCCGGGCCGTGCACATCAAGAAGGCCGACGGGCCGCAGCAGTACTCCAAGGTCGGCACCCGCAACGCGATGGTCATCGCCGTGTGCGCCTT
Source organism: Streptomyces sp. NBC_01669 (assembly GCF_026339735.1). Lineage (GTDB taxonomy): Bacteria > Actinomycetota > Actinomycetes > Streptomycetales > Streptomycetaceae > Streptomyces > Streptomyces yanii. The sequence continues at coordinate 2,119,889 of NZ_JAPEQG010000001.1, read as the reverse complement.
CGGCCTGGCCCTGCACCCGGAGACCCGCACGGTCCGTACCGGCATCGGCTCCGCCGCCCCGACACCCGTCCGGGCGAAGGCGGCCGAGGAATTTCTGAACGCCGCGCTCGAAGAGGGCGGGTTCTGGGACAGCCGCACGATCATCACACCGTCCATCGCCGCGCAGTTCGCCACGCTCGCCGCCGGTGCCTGCAACCCGATCGACGATGTGCGCGGCACCGCGAGCTACCGCCGGCACGCGGTGGGGATCATGGCCCGCCGCACCCTCGGCTGGACCTGGGAGTCGTACCGCGGCAACGGCCGCAGCACCGAAGGAGCTGCCTGATCATGCGCGTCAATTTCACGGTCAACGGCCGTCAGCAGGAGGCCGACGACGTCTGGGAGGGCGAGTCCCTTCTCTACGTGCTGCGCGAGCGGATGGGCCTGCCCGGCTCCAAGAACGCCTGCGAGCAGGGCGAATGCGGCTCCTGCACGGTCCGCCTGGACGGCGTCCCGGTCTGTTCCTGTCTGGTCGCCGCAGGTCAGGTGGAGGGCCGCGAGGTCGTCACCGTGGAGGGCCTCGCCGACTTCGCCGCCCACCGCTCCGAGGCGCACCCCGGCAGTGGCTGCGCCTCCGGCGCGTGCGGGACCACGCTCGACCAGGCCCGCCGGTGGGAGGCCGGACCGAGCGGTGAGCAGCCCCGGGACACCGGTGAACTCTCCCCGATCCAGCAGGCGTTCATCGACGCGGGCGCCGTCCAGTGCGGCTTCTGCACCCCCGGTCTGCTGGTCGCCGCCGATGAGCTGCTGGAGCGCAACCCGGAGCCGTCCGACGCGGACATCCGCGAGGCGCTTTCCGGCAACCTCTGCCGCTGCACCGGCTACGAGAAGATCCTCGACGCGGTCCGCCTCGCGGCCGCCCGCGCGGAAGAAACGGTCTGACGATGGGCGTTACCGGCTCCCCCACCAACATTCACCAGGGCACCCGCACCAGGGGCGGCATCGGCGAGTCCACGCTCCGCCCCGACGGCATCCTGAAGGTCACCGGCGAGTTCGCGTACTCCTCGGACATGTGGCACGAGGACATGCTCTGGGGCCACACGCTGCGCTCCACGGTCGCGCACGCCGAGATCGTCTCGATCGACACCTCCGAGGCGCTCGCCACCCCCGGCGTCCATGCCGTGCTCACCTACGACGACCTGCCGACCTCGGTGAAGAACTACGGCCTGGAGATCCAGGACACCCCCGTTCTCGCCCACGGCAAGGCCCGTCACCACGGCGAACCGGTGGCGCTCGTCGCCGCCGACCATCCGGAGACGGCCCGCCGCGCCGCCGCGAAGATCAGGATCGACTACCGCGAGCTGCCCGTCATCACCGACGAGGCCTCCGCCACCGCACCCGACGCGATCCTCGTCCACGAGGGCCGGAGCGACCACCACGCCGGGCACGTCCCGCACCCGAACATCGTCCACCGCCAGCCCATCGTCCGCGGTGACGCGGACGCCGCCGCGGCCCGCGCCGATGTGATCGTCAGCGGCGAGTACGTCTTCGGCATGCAGGACCAGGCCTTCCTCGGTCCCGAGTCCGGCCTGGCGGTCCCCGCAGAGGACGGCGGTGTCGATCTGTACGTCGCCACGCAGTGGCTGCACTCCGACCTCCGCCAGATCGCCCCCGTCCTCGGCCTGCCCGAGGACAAGGTCCGCATGACGCTCTCCGGCGTCGGCGGCGCCTTCGGCGGCCGCGAGGACCTGTCGATGCAGATCCACGCCTGCCTGCTGGCGCTCCGTACCGGCAAGCCGGTCAAGATCGTCTACAACCGGTTCGAGTCCTTCTTCGGACACGTCCACCGCCACCCCGCGAAGCTCTGGTACGAGCACGGCGCGACCCGCGACGGCAAACTCACCCACATGAAGTGCCGCATCGTGCTGGACGGCGGCGCCTACGCCTCCGCCTCCCCGGCCGTCGTCGGCAACGCCTCCTCGCTCTCCGTCGGCCCGTACGTGATCGACGACGTCGACATCGAAGCGATCGCGCTCTACACCAACAACCCGCCGTGCGGCGCCATGCGCGGCTTCGGCGCGGTCCAGGCGTGCTTCGCGTACGAGGCGCAGATGGACAAGCTGGCCGCCGAACTGGGCATGGATCCAGTCGAGTTCAGGCAGCTCAATGCCATGGAGCAGGGCACCCTCCTGCCGACCGGACAGGTCGTCGACTCACCGGCCCCGGTCGCCGAGCTGCTGCGCCGGGTCAAGGCCCGGCCGCTGCCGCCCGAGCGCCAGTGGGAGGTCGCCGGCGAGCAGGCCGACGTACGGGCGCTGCCCGGAGGTCTGTCCAACACCACCCACGGCGAAGGCGTCGTACGCGGCATCGGCTACGCGGTCGGCCTCAAGAACGTCGGCTTCTCCGAGGGCTTCGACGACTACTCGACCGCCCGGGTCCGCATGGAGATCGTCGGCGGCGAACCGGTCGTCACCGTGCACACCGCGATGGCGGAGGTCGGGCAGGGCGGCGTCACCGTCCACGCCCAGATCGCCCGCACCGAGCTCGGCGTCGCCCAGGTCACCATCCACCCGGCCGACACCCAGGTCGGCTCGGCCGGATCCACCTCGGCCTCCCGGCAGACATACGTCACCGGTGGCGCCGTGAAGCACTCCTGCGAGGCCGTCCGCGAGAAGGTCCTGGAGATCGGCCGCCGCAAGTTCGGTACGTACCACCCCGCCTGGGCCACCGCCGAGCTGCTCCTCGAGGACGGCAAGGTCGTCACCGACGGCGGCGAGGTGCTGGCCGATCTGGCCGACGTACTGGAGGACGAGGCGGTCGACATCGAGCTGGAGTGGCGCCACCGGCCCACCGAGGCGTTCGACCTGCGCACCGGCCAGGGCAACGGCCACGTCCAGTACTCCTTCGCCGCGCACCGCGCGGTCGTCGAGGTCGACACCGAACTCGGCCTGGTCAAGGTCATCGAACTGGCCTGCGCCCAGGACGTCGGCAAGGCCCTCAATCCGCTGTCCGTCGAAGGACAGATCCAGGGCGGCACCACCCAGGGGCTGGGTGTCGCCGTCATGGAGGAGATCATCGTCGACCCGAAGACCGCGAAGGTGCGCAACCCGTCCTTCACGGACTACCTGATCCCCACCATCCTCGACACGCCGACCATCCCCGTCGATGTGCTCGAACTCGCCGACGACCATGCCCCGTACGGGCTCCGTGGCATCGGCGAGGCCCCGACCCTGTCGTCGACCCCGGCCGTCCTCGCGGCGATCCGGAACGCGACGGGTCTGGAGCTGAACAGGACGCCGGTGCGCCCCGAGCACCTCACCGGTACCTGACCGACAGCTCCCGCCGGACTCTCCGGGCGGTGCGTGCCTCCCAGGAACGTCACACGTCCGCCGCCCGCACCACCCGGAGACCTCGGTACCGCACCGCTCGCGGTCCTCGGCGCCACCGAGCGGTATCGCATCGGCGGTACCGCTCGGCCGGAAACACCCGCAGTACCCGCACATCCACTCTGCATGAACAGTTCGTCTCGGGCCGTCCCCCGGGTCGTGCAGCCAAGCAGTCATCCCAAATCCCGCATCACGAGTCTCCATCGCGGGTGCCCCTGTGAACCTTGGGAGTCAGGCATCATGACCCAGCAGTCAGTGGAGCCCAGGACCACCGCGGAGGAGGCGGGCCCCGGCTCGCGCATCCCCGCCGGCAGATCCTGGCTCGACCGGTACTTTCACATATCCGAGCGTGGATCCACGGTTGCGCGCGAAGTGCGCGGCGGCGTCACGACCTTCATGGCCATGGCGTACATCCTCCTGCTCAACCCGCTCATCCTCGGCGGCAAGGACGTCGAAGGACATCTGCTCAGCCAGCCGGGACTGATCACCGCCACCGCGCTCGCCGCGGCCGCGACCACCCTGCTGATGGGCTTCGTCGGCAAGGTGCCCCTGGCGCTCGCGGCCGGGCTCAGTGTCTCCGGCGTCCTCTCGTCGCAGGTCGCCCCCGAAATGACCTGGCCGCAGGCCATGGGCATGTGTGTGATGTACGGCCTGGTGATCTGTCTCCTGGTGGTCACCGGTCTGCGTGAGCTGATCATGAATGCGATCCCGCTCGCGCTGAAGCACGGCATCACGATGGGCATCGGCCTGTTCATCGCCCTGATCGGCCTCGTCAAGGCCGGATTCGTGCACGAGAACCCGGCTCCCGGCGGCGGCCCCGTCTCTCTCGGCCTGACCGGTGAACTGGCCGGCTGGCCGGTGCTGATCTTCTGCGTGACCCTGCTGCTGATCTTCATGCTGCAGGCGCGCAACATCCCCGGTGCGATCCTCATCGGCATCGGCGTCGGCACCCTGATCGCCATGGTCATCAACACGGTCGGCGACATCGACCCCAAGGCCTGGTACAGCGGTGCGCCGGAGCTCAAGGGCAGCGCGGTCTCCTCGCCGGACTTCTCGCTCTTCGGGAACGTCGATTTCGGCGGCTGGGGCGACGTCGGCGCGATGACTGTCGGCTTCATCGTCTTCACCCTCGTGCTGGCCGGCTTCTTCGACGCGATGGCCACCATCATCGGCGTCGGCACGGAGGCCGGGCTCGCCGACGACAAGGGCCGGATGCCCGGCCTGTCCAAGGCGCTGTTCATCGACGGCGCAGGCGGTGCGATCGGCGGCGTCGCCGGAGGCTCCGGTCAGACCGTGTTCGTCGAGTCGGCGACCGGCGTCGGCGAAGGTGCCCGCACTGGCCTCGCCTCCGTCGTCACCGGACTCTTCTTCGCGGCCTGTCTTTTCTTCACCCCGCTCACCGCGATCGTGCCGGCCGAGGTGGCTTCCGCCGCCCTGGTCGTCATCGGAGCGATGATGATGCAGAACGCCCGTCATGTGGACTGGAGCGATCGCGCCGTCGCGATCCCGGTCTTCCTGACCGTGGTCCTGATGCCCTTCACCTACACCATCACCACCGGAGTCGCAGCCGGTGTCATCTCCTACGTGGCCATCAAGGCGGCCCAGGGCAGGGCCCGGGAAATAGGCGGCTTCATGTGGGGGCTCACGGTGATCTTCGTCATCTACTTCGCCCTGCACCCGATCGAGAACTGGCTGGGCGTCAACTGACCCCCGCCCCTCCACACCTCGCTTAAGGAGACACGCCATGCTGGACATCGCCGAAGAGCTTCACCGGTGGGTCGGGCAGGGACGCGAGTTCGCCGTCGCCACGGTCGTGGCGGTCGGCGGGAGCGCACCCCGGCAGCCGGGAGCCGCCCTCGCCGTCGATCGCGACGGCAACGCGATCGGTTCGGTCTCCGGCGGGTGTGTGGAGGGTGCGGTGTACGAGCTGTGCCAACAGGCTCTCGATGACGGCATCACCGTACGGGAGCAGTTCGGCTACAGCGACGAGGATGCCTTCGCGGTCGGTCTGACCTGCGGCGGCATCATCGACATCCTGGTGACACCGGTCCGCGCGGACGACCCCGCACGCCCGGTGTTCGCCGCCGCGCTCGCCGCCGCGGCGGCAGGGCGGGCGGCGGCGGTGGTACGGATCACCGACGGCCCCGCCGAACTCCTCGGCCGCCCCCAACTCGTCCACCCCGACGGCTCGTACGAGGGTGGGCTCGGCGGACACCCCGAGCTGGACCGCACCGCCGCGGCCGAGGCCCGCGCCATGCTGGACGCGGGCCGCACCGGCTCCGTCACCATCGGCGCCGAGGGCTCACGCTGCGGCCGCCCCCTCGCCCTGCTCGTCGAATCGAGCGTCCCGCCGCCCAGGATGATCGTCTTCGGGGCCATCGACTTCGCCGCCGCCCTGGTCAGAGCCGGCACATTCCTCGGCTACCACGTCACCGTGTGCGACGCCCGACCCGTCTTCGCCACGGCGGCCCGCTTTCCCGACGCCGACGAGATCGTCGTCGACTGGCCGCACCGCTACCTCGCGGCGACGGCCGTCGACGCGCGCACCGTGCTCTGCGTGCTCACCCATGACGCCAAGTTCGATGTTCCGCTGCTGGAAACGGCGTTGAAGCTCCCGGTCGCGTACATCGGCGCGATGGGTTCGCGCCGCACCCACCTGGAACGCAACGACCGGCTGCGCGCGGTCGGCGTCACCGAACTCGAACTGGCCCGGCTGCACTCGCCGATCGGCCTCGACCTCGGAGCACGTACCCCCGAGGAGACCGCGCTCTCCATCGCCGCGGAGATCGTCGCCGACCGGCGTGGCGGCAGCGGCGTCCCGCTCACCGGCGCACACACCCCGATCCACCACGAGGGCGGGCGGCAGGTGGCCGGGCGCATCTCATCGGTGGCCTGACCGGCTGTCGGACTGCGACAAGAGAGATCGAACGTTTCCGGTCCCTGCTCCGTCATAGGTGTGAGAAAAGGAGCTGGGAATGGCCCGATGGCGCAGAGCCGAGTCCCCGGACCGTGGACCGACCCTTGCGGAAGCGCTGGACAGCGGGAGAGTACGGGCAGTACTCGCCCTCGGCGGCGTGCCCTGGGACGAGCTCGACGACGGAGTCCAGCAGGTACGGCTGAAACTGATAGAGGAGGAAGCGAAGCGGGGGCGTCAGCAGATCAGGGAGCCCGCGGCCTGGATCAGCGTCGTCGCGTCGCGGGTGGCGATCGACTGGCATCGTGCGCGCAACCGTGACGCGGGACTGCGGGAGCGGCTGGCCGGCCGATGGGAGCAGCACCCGCCCACCGAACATTCGGAAGAAAACCGGCTGCTCGCACTGACCGTCGCACAGGGCCTGGACTCCCTGCCCCCGGCGCAGCGGCAGGTACTCACCCTGCGCTTCTACGCCGACCTCACTGTCCGGGACATGGCGGAGCTGCTGGACATTCCGGAGGGAACGGTGAAGAGCCGGTTGCATGCCGCCGTCACTGCCGTGCGGGCACGGCTTCGGGAAATGGAGGTGCTCTGAGATGCAGACAGCGGACGAAGACCGCATCCGCCTGGCACTCGGCATGATCGGGGCCGAGGCGGCCAGGGACTGCGCCGACGCGGATCGCGAACCGGTACCGGTCGGCCCACGGCGTCCGGCACGCCGAAAGTACCTGCCGGTGCTGATCCTTGCCGCAGTGGTCGCCGGCGTCGCAGTTTCCTACGGGGCGTGGACCGATGGGTCCGGCACACCCTCGCGCAGGCCGGCGGGCCGCGAGGCGGAAGCCGGTATGACATGGGAGGCCGTGGTCCCTTGTACGCAGGTGATCGCCGAGGGTGATGTGCTGTCGGTCCGTGATGCTCCCGAATCCGGCAGGGTCATTCTGACCTTCGCCGTCGACGACTGGCTGAGGCCGGCGCAGGGACGAAAGCGGATCGACGTCGATGTGCTGGATCCCGCTGCGGAGCCCGGCTCCGCACGCTGGAAACCGGGCGAGCATCTGCTGCTCGCCGTTTACGATTTCCGCGATCAGCCCGCGAGTTACTTCCGGGGGAATCAGATCGCGGCGACGCGCGCGGCGATCGAGCCCTACCTCAAGGAATCCGAGGGAAAGAAATGCGGGCTCACCGGCACATGGCGTGACGCGGGAATGTGAGCGGTTCCGGCCTGCTTTCCGGCGACCCGAGTCCGTGCCCGGCGGCTCGTGACGAGGGCGTGCGTCGAGGTGGCGCGGTTCCGGTGCTGCGGCTGAGACAGGGCGAGCCGTACGGGTGGGGGAGACCTCACAGCCCCCGTCCCGCACGGCTCTCCTCACCTCACGGCCCGACTGGCGCCGTTGTCATGCGCCCGTGCCGTCAGTCCACCCCCGGGTCGCTGACCGGCGGGAAGTCCGCGGGCGGCTCCGGCTCCTCCTCGGCGGGATCCGAGGGATAGGTGGCGGCGTTGTAGGCCGCGAGCCGGGCGTCCGGTGTGTCGACCGGTGACACACCGGTATGCGGCTGCGCGCTGGAGAGCGCCGTGGTCATGGCCGTTGCGCTCTTCCCCAGGGTCGAGACGGCGAGTGGGCTGAATTCCACATCTGTGGCCTGGAGGGTGACGCCGGCAACGCCCTGGTGCTCACCCTTGCCGATGACACCGCCGTTGTAGGGAAGTACGCCGCTGGCGCTGGTAAGACCCCAGCCCTCACCGGTGCGGTATTTGGTCAGCGGAACGATGTAGGTGTTGCCCGTCTCGATCCTCTGATCGCCACCTACCCCACGAGCAACTCCCGTTCGCTGCCCGCCGCTCCTCGCGGCGCCAGGACGGTCCGCGTGCTCGACAGCATCCACGGCGCCGCGCTGAAGGCGGACAAGGACACCGCCCGCTCCTTCTGGAACGACATCGCGCGCCCGTCGCAAGCCCGTCCGCTGGACAACGGCATCGCCAGGCTCTGGCTCGACGGGCGCATGGAGGCCGCGCTCAAGGACTCGGTGCCGCAGATCAACGCCCCGCAGGCATGGGCCGAGGGGTATGACGGCAAGGGCACCAAGGTCGCCGTGCTCGACACCGGTATCGACCCGACCCACCCGGACGTCAAGGACCGCATCCTCGAGTCCAAGAGCTTCGTGCCCGGTCAGGACGTTCTCGACAGGAACGGCCACGGCACCCACGTCGCCTCCACCATCGCGGGCTCCGGCGCCGCGTCGAACGGCGTCAACAAGGGGGTCGCCCCGGGCGCGGAGGCACCACCCACTCCGCCCAGGAACAACAGCAGCAGGGCCATCAACCGTCTCTCTTCCGAGGAAGAAGAAGCGGATGTGGCGGAACGCGCATCGGCGCCCGCAGGCGGCGTGGGCTGCCGGTATGTGAGGTTGGCGCGAGCACGTGATGCCCGGCGTTCGAGGGCATGCTCCTCCTACCTGTTCAGAGCCCGGTCGAGCAGGCGTCATGTCGAGGTAGGGACCGTTGGCGACGGATGTCGTCGCGGTTGCGGCGAGCCCCTGCGCCGTAGCACGTGAGCAACGGTAGCGGGCCGCGACCGCGGTTGGAATGACGCGGCGGATTCAGGAAGGCTCCGGCACCCGGGCCGCGCGGCCGCGATAGGCGGTCACCGCTACGGTCGGCGCCGTGTCCATGCGTGCGTGTCCCCCCGGGCGCTCACCCCGGTGCCGGCTCAGACGGTGACGGTGCGATGAGCCAGTCGGCCTCTGACACGCGTAGTGGCAGGTTCTGGTCAAAGCCTTGTCCAAGCGCCGGACGTCTCGTCCCGCTCGTGATCGGGTCTCCTGCGACGGCTGTATCAACGCCCGTTTGGGAGGCCCTGGTGTCAGCACCAACACGTAAAAGACGATGGCTCACGATCTGCGCCATCACCGCATCCGCCGCACTCGTCGCGATACCCGCAGGCGCCGCGTCCGGCGGGGACAGCAGCCCCTTCGGGGCCCGTGCACTCGCGCAACTCGCCGCCGGGCGCGCGCAGTCGGTGGGTGGAATCACCCCCAAGGTGAAGGCGGAGGACGCCGATGGCGGCAATGAGGCCGACGAGATCGCCGAGGGCGCCGACCAGTACGCCGAGGCCCGGACCTCACCCGGCGTCGTCGCGCCGGGCGCGTACGGCGCCGCATGGAGCAGTCTGAACAACCTGTCGAGTACCGGTGGCAGTTGGCGCAACGTCACCGATCTGCCGTACAACTCCGACGACTCGCGCTACCGCGACTACGACTCCAACTCCAGTGGTGGTTCGGGCTATGTGACCGGCCGCCTGGCGGCGATGGCCGCCGACGACCACGGTTACGTCTACGCGGGCAGCGCGGGCGGCGGGGTATGGCGGTCCCGGAGCGGCGGCGGGCACTGGAAGCCGATCAGCGACAAGCTGCCGGCGCAGTCCACCGGGGCGCTCGCGCTGGACGGCGGGGGCCGGCTGTGGCTGGGCACCGGCGAGGCGAGCACCAACGCGGACGCCTATCTCGGCAGCGGCGTCTACGTCCTGTCGAACCCGCACCACGGCACCTTCTCCTCCCGCAGCCGGGTCGGCGGCGACGAGTTGGAGAGCACCACCGTCCACGAGCTGCGCTTCGGCGGCGGCAAGGTGTGGGCGGCTACCAGCAGGGGTGTGTGGAGCCACTCCACGAAGAAGCTCGTCGGCGCCTGGAAGCTGGAGTTCGCACCCAACCCCGACTATCTGCCGGGTGGTTCGCTGACGAGTGACCCCGCCGCCGCGTACAAGAACATCGCCAACGACATCGCGATCGACCCCAAGGACCCCTCGAAGGTGGTCCTGGCGGTCGGCTGGCGCAGCGGTGACGACTACAACGGCTTCTACACCAAGGTGAACGGCACCTGGACGCGGATCACCAGCGGTCTGGGCGATCTGCCGTCCGACGCGGACAACGTCGGCAACGTCACCTTCGCCCGCTCCGCCGACGGCTCGCGCTACTACGCGATCGACCAGTCGCCGGAGCAGCTGAACACCAACCCGGACAGCGGCCTGGAGGGTATCTACGTATCCAAGTCCGGTTCTCCTACCGGTCCCTGGACGAAGATCGCCGACTACAGGGGTCTCGCCGCCGACGGCTCGGCGCTGACTTCGAGCGGCTACATGCCCGGGGTCCAGGCTTGGTACAACCAGTTCCTGACCGTCGATCCGGCCGACGCCGAGCATGTGTACACGGGCCTGGAGGAGGTCTACGAGACGAAGGACGGCGGCAGTAACTGGTCGACCGTCGGCCCGTACTGGAACTTCGGCTTCTCCTGCTGGAGCATCGACCCCACCAAGCAGACGGGTGACTGCAACCAGACCACCCACTCCGACCAGCACGGCGTCGCGATCGGCAGCTACCACGGCAAGAGCTTTGTGTACGTGGGCAACGACGGCGGCGCCTACAAGCGGCCCGTCAACGGCAAACAGGACGCCGAGGGCCACGCCACCGACTGGATCTCGCTCAACGACGGGACCATCGACACCCTCCAGTACTTCTCGGTCGGCATCGGCAAGGACCTGGCCCATGGCGGCGTCTCCGTGACTGGCGGCCTGCAGGACAACGGCCAGTCGATCCTGCGCAGCAACGACACGGTGATGGGATCCAACTTCGGCGGTGACGGCGGCGACACCCTCACCGATCCGGCCAACGGCTGCAACATCGCTGAGGAGTACGTCTACCTCGCGGTCCAGGTGACGCAGAACTGCGCGGTCAACGACGGCTCCTGGGTCAACGATTCCAGCAAGATCACCTCGTACTCCGTCGCCCCGGCCGACAACGCCACCGGGGAGGCCCGCTTCATCGCCCCGCTCGCCGCGGACGCGAAGAACAGCTCGACCTGGATCGCGGGTGGCCGGCACGTGTGGGTGCAGACCCACGGCTACGCCATCCGCAGCGGCGACGAGTGGACCAGTGTCCACGATCTCGGGGCCGGCCACACCGCCACCGCCGTTGCCGCCTCGGGTGGCAAGGTGTACGCGGCCTGGTGCGGCCCCTGCAATAACCAGGGCTTCACCCGCGGCATCGCCGTCGGCAACGCGGACGGCACCGGCTGGCAGGACATCGTCCTCCCGGCCAAGGGCGCGGCCGGCACGGTGCCCAACCGCTACCTCAGCAGTTTCGCCATCGACCCCAAGAACGCTGACCACGTCTACCTCACCGTCAACGGCTTCTCCCGGCAGTGGACCGAAGGGCCCGGCGCCGGCGTCGGCCATGTCTTCGAGTCCACCGACGGCGGCACCACCTGGAGGGACATCTCGGCGAACCTCCCCGATGTGCCGGCCGACTCCGCGGTCGTCACACCGGGCGGTGGCCTTGCCCTCGGCACGGACCTCGGTGTCGTCTACCGGGCGCCGGGCCGTACGACGTGGCAGCGCGTCGGCTCCCTCCCGGCGGTCGCCGTGCTTCAGCTGAGGCTCAGCCCGAACGGCAAGACCCTCTACGCGGCCACCCACGGCCGTGGCATCTACACCATCGGCATACGCAACCTCAGCTGAGCCACACACCATCAGGAGGGGTGAACCCGGATCCGGCTTCGGACTCCGGGGTCACCCCTCCTTCGGGTACGGCACCACGCTGATCCTCGACGTGAAGGCCGCCCATGCCGCGCCCGCCACGTCCGGCGCCTTCGCCAGCACGGTGACTGTGGCCGCACCCGCCCGCACCCCGGCGCACCACAGCGACGCTTGGCCGGTACCGTCCGCGTCGACCCGCCACCCCGACGCCAGCACGAGAACGGGCGCGGAGCTGTGCACCATCGTCCGCCGCCAGTCGTCCGTACGCGGCCGCAGCACCAGGGCCACCACCGTCCTGGGCCCCTGCTCGCCGGCCCACCTGTCGACGGGTCCGACGGGGCTACCGGAGGTACCTGCCGCGCCGCCGCCCGCCGACCCACTGCACGCCGTCAGCACGATCACACCGGCGACCGCCAACCACCCGGCCCAGCAACGCGTCCCGCCACCTCCGGACCAATTCACCCGTCCAATCGACCGTGAACGCCGCGCAGAGCAGCACCGGGGCCGCGGCCAGGGCAAAACACGCCGCGAGCGGCATGTGCCCCAGCAGCGGACCGACCACGGCTGTTCCGCCCGAGGACCCGGCATTCACGGCGGTGTTGACCCATGCGCCGGCCTGCGTACGGCTGCCCGCGCCGACGGACTCGTCCGCGATCAGGTACGCCGTGGTCATGGCCGGGGCGACGAACAGCCCGGCGACGGCAACCATGCCGACCAGCACGTAGAGGTTCGGCGACAATCCGGCCGCGAGCAGGGACAGCCCCAGCGCCGCGGCAAGTGCCGTCAGCCGCAGCCGGCTCGAGGCGCGCCACGCGACGGCGCCGTAGGTTAGACCGCCGACCGCGCTCCCCGCGGAGAGCGCCGCCAGCACCCAGGCCGCGGCCGCATCCTGGTCCTGCCGGTCGGTGAAGGCCACCACCAGCAGATCCAGCGCCCCCAGGCACAGCCCCACCCCGGCCGCCACCGCCACCGCGTGCCGCAACGCGGCCACGCCCAGCAGTCGCTTCCCGGACGGTGCCGCAGAAAGTGGCTTCGTCCTCGGCGGGCGGACGCCCGTACCGCGTACTGCCGGAGATGTCACCAGGGCCGATGTCCCGACCAGCACCAGCGCGGCACTGACCGCCACACCGGCCGCGGGTTCGGCGAACTTCACCAGCAGACCCACCAGCAACGGCCCGGTGACGAAGAGGAGTTCCTCGGCCACGCCGTCCAGGCTGTAGGCGCGCTGGAGATGTTCCCGGTCGGGCACGAGGCCTTTCCACAGGGTCCGCATCACGGGTCCCAGCGGTGGTGTGCAGGCGCCGGCGGTCACGGCCAACGCTCCCAGCCGGACCCCCGACGCACCGGGCTGCCAGGTGCCGTGGGCCAGGACCGAGAGGAGCAGCGCGTACGCGATGGCCATCGGCGGCAGTGCGCGTCGTGGCCCGTACCGGTCGATCAGCGCGGCACGGGTGGGGGAGAGGAAGACACTGGTCGCCCCGAACAGGGCCATGACGGCGCCCGCCACGGAGTACGAGCCGGTGGCGTCCTTGACCGCCAGCATCAGGGAGAGGGAGATCATCCCGTACGACAGCCGTCCCAGCAGTGCGGCACCGAAGGTGCGGGAGGCATGACGGGTGCGCAGAACCGTTGCGTACGAGGGAGCGTGGGAGGGCGTGGGCGAAGGCGAAAGCATGAGGTTCGTTCCTCGGAAGGCAGCGCGGACCTGGCGCGCTGCGTGCGTGCAGGGACACCGGAGCCCCGCACCCGGTGTGGCGGGCGCGGTCAGTGCGGGGTCCTAGTAGGGCCTGGTCAGGTTCGTATTGGGATGGGTATGTCGCGGTGGCAGGTCGGGCAGGCGCCGGTCCAGACCGCGAGTAGGGTCTGTAGCTCGCGGATGACCTGGTAGAGGCTCAGGCCGACGCCGCGTCTTTTGGGGCTTGGGCCAGTCGTTGCAGGGTGCAGAAGGCATGCGCGACAGAGACAAGGGTGACGTGGTGGTGCCAGCCGCCCCAGGTTCGGCCCTCGAAGTGGGCCAGGCCCAGGGCCTGCTTCATCTCCCGGTAGTCGTGCTCGATGCGCCAGCGGAGCTTGGCGAGCCGGACCAGCGTGGTCACAGGCATGCCGGAGGGCAGGTCGGACAGCCAGAACTGCACTGGCTCGGGCTCGCCGGCAGGCCATTCGGCCAGCAGCCAGCACGCGGGCAGCTCCGGGCCGTCGGTGGCCTGCCGGACCTCGCGTCCGGCAGGCCGGACCCGCAAGGCCACGAAGCGGGAGTACATCCGCTTGCGGCCGGTGCGGCCGGTGCCGGGCCGGGAGCCTTCCCGCCACTGCACCCCTCGTGCGGCCTTCCGCCCCGCCGCGATGACCAGCTCCTTGACCGACCGCGGCTTGTCGGGATACTTGGCCACCGGTGGGCGTCCGGTCCCGGAGTACGGCTCGGTCACCGGCACCGCGTCGCCGGGCTGGGCCGACAGCGTGCTGGAGATTCCCACCACGTAGTTCAGGCCGCGGGCCTGCACCCCGTGCCGGAACGCGGCGGCGTCGCCGTATCCGGCGTCCGCGATGGCCAGCGGCACCTCGATGCCCCACGAGCGGGTCTCATCGAGCATGTCCAGGGCCAGCTGCCACTTCTCCACATGCCCGACGTCGTCCGGGATCTGGCAGGCGGCACGTCGGGCGACCTTGCCCGCATCGGCCTTCGCAGAGGCGGGATCCCATGTCTGGGGCAGGAACAGTCGCCAGTTGATGGCCGCGGAAGCGTGGTCGGAGGCGAGGTGGAGCGAGACGCCGACCTGGCAATTGGTGACCTTGCCAGCGGTGCCGGTGTACTGCCGCGACACACACGCCGAGGCGGTCCCGTCCTTCAGGAACCCGGTGTCGTCGAAGACCAGAGCCTCCGGCCCGATCACCTCCTCCATCCGCCAGGCCAGTTTCGCCCGGATGTGAGCCGGATCCCACGGGCTGGTGGTGATGAAATGGGCCAGTGCCTGCCGGTTCCCGTCTTCACCGAGCCGCGCGGCCATCGGCTCGACCGACTTACGCTGCCCGTCGGTAAGCAGCCCTCGCAGGTAGACCTGCCCCCAGCGGCGCTGGTCATTGCGCGCGAACGGCTCGAACACTTCCGCCGCGAACGCCTCCAACTCACCACGCACCACAGCAATCTCGTCCGGAGTCACACACTCCCAACGCCACACCGGGCCAAGAGGACACGCACCACCACAGCCGACCTGACCAGGCCCTACTAGGCACAGAGGAGGAACATGCGCGCAAATTTAGCAGCAGGCCGGCGAGCGGGACATGGCCCGACCGACACCCGGCTGCACGGCCGTCGCGCCGGCTCACCCGGCGCCCGAACCGAACCCGTGCCGTTCCGCCCACGAGGTGAGTGCGATGGCGATCGCCTCCGGTTGGTCCTCCGGCGCCAGGTGACCGGCCGGACCGCAGTGCACGGTCTCCAGGCTCGCGATGTTCGCCGCGCACCACGTCGCCATCTCCTCCCTGATCATCAGGGTCGGTGAGGTGTCGAAGGTCAGCAGCAGCTTCGGTACGTCGGTGCTGCGCGCCAGCCAGTCGTCGTACTCCTTGATGCGGGCGACCACATCGGACGGCTCGCCGTCGAGCGGCATCGCCCGCGACCACTCCAGCAGCGGGCGCCGGCTCCCGAGGGTCGGATACGGCGCGCGGTACACCGCCAGGTCCTCGTCGCTCAGCCCGGTCAGCACGGTTCGGCCGAAGGCCTGCTCGATGAAGACGTTCTGTTCGAGCACCAGTGACTCGCCGACCCCGGGCGTACGGAACGCCTCGAAGCGGGACCGCGCTGCGGCCGGGAACTCGGCCCAGGACATCGGCCGCACGATCGTCTCCATGAACGCGAGTCCGCGGGTCTGGCCCGGGTGACGGGCCGCCCGGTCGAAGGCGAGCGCGCCTCCCCAGTCGATGCCGACCAGTACGGCCCGGTCGAGCCCGAGGGCGTCGAACCAGGCGTCGAGATAGCGGGCGTGATCGGCGAATCCGTAAGGGATGTCGGGCTTGCCCGAGCGGCCCATGCCGATGAGGTCGGGGGCGAGCAGCCGGGCCGGCGCGCCGATCCGGGGCAGGACATTGCGCCAGAGATGGGAGGAGGCCGGGTTGCCGTGGAGGAAGACGAAGGGGATTCCGGTCGGATTGCCTGCCTCTTCGTAGTGCACCGTCGAGTCGAGGACATTCAGGGTCGGCATGGTCGGCCACCTTCACATTTCGTTGGTGAGACAAACGTTTATGGCACTAACGTTTCGACGCTCGTGAAGCTACATCGTTAGGGTCACTAACGCAACGGGTACGATCGGGCCATGAGCAAGAAGGCGGACACAGGCGCCGGCGACATGACGGACGGCAGCGGCGACCGGGCGGCAGCGGCCGGACTGCGAGGCCTGCCGAGCCGGCTGCTGGGGCTGACCGCGGCGCAGGCCGACCGTCTGGTCGGCGAGGGGCTGGCCGGTGCGGACGCGCGGAAATGGCACTACGCCGTACTCGTCGCCCTGCAGGAATCAGGTCCGGCCAGCCAGGCCACGCTGAGCCGGCGCACCGGCATCTACCGCAGCGACCTGGTCGCCGTCATCAATGAACTCGCCGAACGCGGTCATGTCGAACGCGCACCGGACCCCGCCGACCGGCGGCGCAACGTCATCACGATCACCACGCAGGGCCGCCGCCACGCGCAGCGGCTCGACAAGCTGCTGGCGGGCGTGCAGGACCAGCTGCTCGCGCCACTCTCCCCGGCCGAACGCACGCAACTGACAAGCCTGTTGGCGCGGATCCTGGACCACCATGCTCAGGCGGCACGGCGGGCGTCAGGCGGACCGTCAGCCTGACGCGCTCTCCAGGATCTCCTCGGCGGTCCGTCGCAGCCGGGGCAGGAACCGGCCGACCTCCGCGCCGCGGCGCAGGAGGTCGTCGGTGGACGTGATGCCGAGATCGGCGACGGCGGCGCGGAAGGCCGGCATGCGCGCGGTGTGCAGCCCGGGCGCGTCCGCGGCCAGGACGGTGTGGCAGCGGGCGAAGGTCGCGATGATCCAGAAGACCGCTTCACGGTGGTCGCCCCGGTCGACGAGCAGCCGGCTTCCGTCGACGGCGATCGGCCGCGCCTGCGCGGTGAGGTCGCTGCTGAAGAAGAACGGCGTCCTCGCGACCGCGGCCGTGGCATCGAAGGTGCGGGTCAGTTCGGACAGGTGCTGCCGGACGGTGGGGGCGGAGAGCTGTGCGCAGCCCAGGAGCTCCAGGAGTTCCGGGTAGAGCGACGGGTGCCCGTACTCGGTCAGTACCTCGCGGGCGGCGAGGTAGCGCAGCCGGACGGTGGGATTGCGCAGTGCGGCGACCAGCAGGACGTGGGTGGTCACCCCGGTGGGGAACAGCCAGCCGGTCACCTGCTCGTGGAACGGCGCGGAGGTGTCGAACGCGGCGAGCCGGGACTCGATGCGGTGGAGGGCGTCCTCGCACCGGCGGCGGACCCACGACCGTTCGGCGAACCGCGGTGAGACGGCTGCGTGCAGGGCACGCAGCCGGCCGGTGGGGTCGGCGATGACCGTGTCATGGCGGAAGCTGCCCGCCAGGTGGTACGAGGCGAGGACCTCGTCCGCCGAGGAGAGATCCGCCCACGCCACATAGGTGACCTCCAGCAGGGCGCCCCGGAAGCGGAGCTTGCCGGGTTTGACCGGCGGTTCGTCCCCGGCGAGGACGACGACGATGTCGACATCGGTGGACGGTGACAGTTCGGCGTCGTCCGGCAGTCCGACGGTGGATCCGCTGAAGTACGCACCGCGGAAGCCGGGTTCGGGGCGGGCGTGCTCGGCGACCCATCGGGTCGCGGCGGATCGTGCCGCTCCGACTTTCACCACGGTCCTCCTCGACGGCGTCCGGTTGCCGGGAGCAGTCAACACGGTCGGCAGGGCGTTGTCAGTGTCCGCTGGTACCTATGGGTACATGAATACCGATCACGTCCACCCCGCTGAACTGGCTGCACTCCGCACAGCCTTCGAGGCCGACGCCCCTCTCGGCTGGGACCGGGTGCATGCCTTCGAGGCGGAGCACGGCATCGTCCTGCCGGAGCCGTACCGCACCTTCGTCGCGGAGATCTCCGACGGCTCGTACGCGGGGCCGCCGGACTACGGCCTGGTGCCACTGGCCGAGCTGCCGGACGACGGCAGGGAAGCCGACGGCGAGCGGTGCCTGGCCGAGCCGTTCCCGTTGACGGAGGCATGGGTGTGGGAGGAGGACGACCGCCCGGAGGAGGAGCTCGAACCGCTCCTCGACCAGGTCTTCGGTCATGGCTCGATCGTCCTGGGCACCGATGGCTGCGGCATGGACTGGCACCTCGTCGTCACCGGACCCCATCGCGGTCACATCTGGCACATCACCGGTGAGGGGGCCCTGCCGTTCGGTGCCGAGTTCGGCTTCACCACCGCTGAACCGGGATTCGCGGGATGGGTGGCGCACTGGGCCGCGAACAAGCCGTGGTTCGACGCTCCGGAGGACGAGTCCGGCGCTGCGTAGAGCAGGTGTCAGGTCGCGTCGGGCTGTTCCTGTTCCGCGATGCGCCGCTTGGCCTCGGCCCAGCTGGCCGGCAGTACTACCACCCAATGCTGCATCGAGGCGAGACAGGCGTCGCGTGCGGCGCCGGACCGGGGGAGGGGCGAGACGCGCGGTGGGGTCCGCGGCCCCCGGGTGCGCCGAGATGACCACGGCGCTTGGTCGGCCGGGCGTGACATGCGGACGGGCGGTGCGGCGCCGATTCCGCGCCGCACCGCCCGTACCGGCGTCTGCTGCCGTTCTGCCCGGTCAGCGTCTTGCCTGCAGCGCCGCCCAGGTGCCGCTGCCGACGATCCCGTCGACCGTCAGCCCGTGGCCGCTCTGATAGGTGCGTACTGCCGTCACCGATTCCGGGCCGAAGCTCCCGTCGGTGTCCACGGTCGTGCCGAGCGCCGCGGTCAGCGAGCGCTGGAGCCGCTTCACGTCCGCACCCGAGACCCCCTGCTTGAGCGTCGGCATGGTCCCGGCCGACAACAGCGCCGTCCAGGTCCTCGCGCCGACGATGCCGTCGGCGCGCAGTCCGCGGGCCGTCTGGAACTTCTTGACCGCGGCCAGTGTGGCCGGGCCGAAGCTTCCGTCCACTGCGCCTGCGTCGAAGCCCTGCGCGGTCAGCAGCTTCTGCACCGCTGTGACCTGGGCGCCCGTCGATCCGCTCTGCTGGGTGGCGTACGAGGCGAAGCTCAGCCCGTCACTGCTGCTGCCGCCGCTGTCGTCGCCCCCGACGTAGCGCATGTAGCGGGCCCAGTCCCAGTACGGGCCCGGGTCGGTGTGGTCGTTGCCCGCCGCCTCGCTGTGGCCGATGATGTGCGCCCGGTCCTTCGGGATGCCGTACCTGTCGCACAGGACGCCGGTCAGGGCGGCCGAGGAGCGGTACATCGTGTCCGTGAACCAGGACGGGTCGTCGATGAACCCCTCGTGCTCGATGCCGAGCGCCGAGGCGTTCTCGCCCCTGGCGTGGTACGCGGTGTCGCTGTTGCGGACCATCTGGGTGATCTGCCCGTCGGAGGATCGGATCACGTAATGGGCGCTCACCTCGGCCGTGGGGTCCTGGAACCAGTTGATCGAGCCCGAGTACGAGCCCTGCGTGACATGGATGATCACCTTGCTGATCGGCGCCGACCGGCCCTTGGTGAAGTTGTTCGGGTCAGCCGGGACCCACAGCGCCGACGGGTAGTCGGGGCTCTGGGTGCGTACCCCGCTGTCGGAGAAGGTGCCCTTCTCCGGGGCGACCGGGCGGGCGGTCACCGAGACCCGCTCGCCGCCGGGGACGGTGGTGACGATCCCGTTCTTGAGGAACGTGTAGACGGCGTCGGCATAGAGGGCGGCGGCGCGGCCCGTCGTGCCGCTGTACCGCGCCACGGCCGGGTACCAGGCGTCGATGTCATCGCGCTCGGCGCCGTCGAGGCCGATGCGGTCCGCGTACGCGCGCAGCACGGCCGCGCCGCCGAGGATGTTGGCCGCGGTGTCCCGACGGAGCTTCGACAGCGGCGTGCCGGTGAGTGCGGCCGCCTTTTCCAGCGTGTGGTTCCCGGGGTTGCTGACCAGGTGCATCACGCCGTACCCGTTCGCCTGGCTGGGGCGCCCGGCGTGGCCGTCGAGGTGCGTCTCGCTGTAGCCGACGGCGGCGAGCAGATCGCGCGGTACGTCGAACTCCCGTGCCGCCTGCGCGAATGCCTGGTTCATGGAGTGGCGGGCGGAGACCGGAGGGGGTGCGGCGAAGACCGGCGTGCCGGTCGCGGCGAGCGCGGTGGCGGTGAGGGCCGCCAGCACGGATGCGCGGCCCCTCGTGTGGGCTGCGGCGCGTCTGGGCATACCTGCTCCTGCTGTGTGGGGGAGAAAGAACGGCCCCCGGACCCGAGTGGGGTGGGTCGAGGGCCGCGAAGCGGGCTCAGGCTATCCATGCGTCCAGGGCATGACAATCATTTGCCTGCGTGTCGAACTCCCTTTCACTCCAACACGGTTGACCGGTGAGACAGCAAGGCGCCCGGCGACCGTGCAACCGGTCTCCGGGCGGCTTGACTTGGCGTCAGATATGCGTCGCGCCTCGCTCCCGCTCCGCGACGAGCTGCAGCGCGACATCGATGATCATGTCTTCCTGACCGCCGACATACCTTGCCTCGCCCAGCTTTCGCAGGATCTCGTGCGCCGGGACGCCGTACGCCGCGGCGATCGGCTTCATCTCGTCGGTGCCGGAGAAGCCGTAGTTGAACGAGGAGCCGCCCAGGCCGTCGCCCTGACTGACCTCCAGTACCTCGACACCGGCGTCGTCCAGCGCCCGGACCACCGACCGCACCTGCACCTCGGTGAGCCGGTGGCGCATCGCGTGACTGCCGTCGCGCAGCGTCGGGATACGGGGTGTATTCGGGCGTTCCGGCAACGCAGCGAGGTGCCGTAGCTGCCTTCGTGCGCCCGCCAGGGATGAGATGACGGGACAGCCTTTGGGTCAGACGCTACGGGAGAGCTCCTCGGCGGCGGCCAGCATGCCGGTGACCGAGGCGCGCGCCACCTCTTCCCGGGTAGTGATCAGGTTGACGCACAGCTGCATCGCCGGATCGGCCGAACGCAG
This sequence comes from Streptomyces sp. NBC_01669, assembly GCF_026339735.1. Taxonomy (GTDB): domain Bacteria; phylum Actinomycetota; class Actinomycetes; order Streptomycetales; family Streptomycetaceae; genus Streptomyces; species Streptomyces yanii. The sequence goes on along the minus strand of NZ_JAPEQG010000001.1, from coordinate 2,098,970 downwards.
CGGCACGGCCACCCCGAAGGCACCCGGCTCCACCCGGCCGAACGTCATGGCGTACCCGCGCTCGCGCACCTCGGCGAGCTCGGCCGAATCGTCCGGCGACGGTGCCCGGAACGAGGCCAGCGCCAGACCGGCCGCGCCGACCCCGATCGGGTTGCGGCTGCCGACCCGGTAGGAGAGGTGGTAGTCCACCGACTGCGGCTCCGCCACCGCCACCGCCACCGCGTCGTCACCCTCCGCGGCGATCAGCGCGACCGTGGCCCTCAGCTCGTCGGCGGTCCGCCGCAGCACCGGCAGCGACGCCTCCCGGATCCCGGCCGCATAGCCACGCGCCAGCGCGGCGGTGCCGGACCCCGCCCGGTAGCGGCCGTCCGCGCCCCGGAACACCAGCCGGAACTCCGCCAGGGTGGTCAGGATGCGGTACGCGATGGTGCGATGCACGCCCAGGCGGTCCGCCACGTCCTGCACCGTGAGCCCGTGCGGCGTCCCGGCCACCAGCCCGAGCGTGGTCAGGCCCCGGGCCAGGGTCTGGGACCCGGTGGTGCGGGAGGAGGTCTTGTCGGGAACCGGCTTGTCGCTCACCCGGCAATCCTAGGGCGTGTCCGCACCGCGCCGTCGTCCGCCGGGAGGCCGCCGCCGCTGTCGGCCGGTCCCGTCCCGGCGGGCGCGGGGTCGGCCGTTCCCGGTTCCTACCAGCGGTCGCGGTGGATGACGTCGGCCACCGGGCGCCGTCGCACCGGCCCGAAGTTGCCCTGCGGCCACCCCACCGGAATCGCGGCGAAGGTCTGCATGTCCTCCGGGATGCCGAGGGCTTCCTTCCACTCCTGCTCCAGCATCAGATGCCAGATGGTGATGTTCGCCGCGAGCCCCAGCCCTCGCGCGGCCAACAGGATGTTCTGCACACCCGGGTAGACGCAGGAACCCTCGGCGAGCGCCTGGAACCGCGTCTGCGTGTTCATCATGTGCTCGGTCCCCGCCGGACCGAGCGCCTGCGCGTAGGCCACCAGTCCCTCCTCCTCGATCCGCGGCTCCGGGAACCGGTAACAGGGGACGATCAGCGCGGGCGTATCGGCGAAGTGGTCACGCTGGTACTCGATCGCGGCGACCATCCGCCCGTAGGCGGCGTCGTCCATGCCCTTCGGCGCGTGTTTCCCGGTGGTCGCCAGATAGGCGTCCACACACCTCTTCCACAGCGGCGCCAGACGGATCATCACCTCACGATCCGTCACCACCACGTACTCGTAACACTGCATGTTGCCGCCGCTGGGAGCCCAGACGGCCGCCTGTACGAGCTGCTCCAGCGTCTCCTCCGGCACGGGCTCCGGCTTGAGGCGGCGCATGGCGCGCATGGTGGACATCGTTGCGAAGAGGGCGGGTCCGTCGGTCGCGGACTCGGCGGTCTGAACCGTTTCGATGGTCATGATCGCGGAGTGTACGGGCGAAGCTCCGGCAGGGGGAGGCCCGTTGGCCGGCGCCGTCCGGCTCCCGTCCGTGCGGAACCGAGGGGTCTCACCGTCGTCAACGGCGCCGCCGGCGGCGTCGCCACCGACCTCGGCGCACACGGCCCGAGCCGGGCCGGTCTTCGCGGGCGAGCACGACACGGTGAGTACATGCCCACACCGTGGACGCACCGATTCCCGCGGCGAGCCGGGAGCAGGCCGGCTACGCCGTCGGGATCCATACGCGCATGGCTCCGGCCCCCCGGTTCGCCCATACCGCTTACGGCACCGCGGTCAGCTCACCAGCCGTCACCACTGTGACATCGCCCAGCAGTTCACGTCGGTGGTCGGCCCTGAGCGGGGCCTCCCGGTCGAGGGCCACCGCGTCCAGGCGCCGGGTCTGGTCGGCGGACTCCAGGCAGTACACGACGGGCCCGCGCTCGATCGCGACGCAGCCGCGCACCGCGTCGACGCGCGGGTCGGGGCGGGTCAGCCGCGGTTCCATCGGCAGATGGAGCACGACGGTCTCGCCCCGCTGCCAGTGGCGGCGCACCCGCAGCCAGCCGCCTCGGCAGCGACGGGCGCACCGTCCAGTGTGGCGCCGGAACACCAGGCGGGGATGCGCAGGGAGAGCGTCCAGGTGCCGGGTCGGACGGCGGTCACGGCGATGCGCCCGTCCCACGGGTAGCCGGTCCGTACCGACACGGGCCCGTACGTCCCCGTCGCGTACTGGTGCAGCTGTACGCCCTCCCGGTCGGCGCCGGTGCTCGCGACGTAGTGCGGGAGCGAGGCCGGCAGTCGCATCACGTTCGGCGAGCAGCAGGCGCACCGGAACCAAGGGGTGCGGCGAGCGGACTGGTCGTCGCGGTGGCCCTCGTACCCCTCCCGGACCTGGAGCGGGTTGACATACAGCCAGCTGTTCCCGTCGAGCCCCGCCCCGGCGAGGAATCCGTTGAAGAGCGTGCCCGCAGACGCCGTCGACGCGCCGGTCCGTACCGAGGACGGAGTCGATGTGGGCGGCGAACCTCTCTGCAATGGCGAGGAGTTCGCGTCCGCCCGTGGAACGGTGGTGGGCCACGGCCGCCTGGATGAGGTGCCCGGCGCAGTAGAGCTCATGGCCCCAGTCCAGCTCCTGCCACCGCAGCCCGGGGCGGGCGACCTGGTAGTACGTCTGCAGATAGCCGTCCGGGTCCTGGGCCGCGCCGAGCAGCGCGGTCAGCCGGTCCACATCGGAGGCGAGCCGGCCGTCTCCCGTCGCGTCGGGGTCGGCCAGTTGCCAGGACGCCGCCTCCAGCCACTTGTGGACGTCGGAGTCCTGGAACGGGAAGTCCCCGGTGAAGTCGCCGCTGATCCGGGCAGGGGTGACGGGGTGCAGCACGGTGTGCGCGGTGCTGCTCGGGCGTATCGGTCCGGCGCTCATGGGCGGGGATGACAGCGATACGACCGGTCGAACAGAGGGGGGCCGCCCGTTGACCGGGCGGCCCCCCTCGGGCTGTACGGGATCAGTCCCGTGCGTTCACGTCCACGCGCACGATCTGCGGGTCGTGGTCGCTCGCCTGGTCGGCGAACTCCGCGTTGATGTGCACCACGTCGTAGTCGAAGCGGTACACGCCGGGGCTGGTCAGGATGTGGTCCAGCGTCTGCGAGTTGCCCTCGTACACATAGCTGTACTGCTCGTCCTCCGGCAGCGTGGTGATCAGCGGCTTGAGCACCTGGCCGTCGGTCAGCGCGTCCATCGTCGGCGAGAACGCGAAGTCGTTGAGGTCCCCGAGGGTGATGACCCGCGCCGACTTGTCCGCCGCCAGCAGCGACGTGACGAAGGTGTTGACCTCCGTCGCCTGCTTGACGCGCTTCGTCTCCGAGCTTCGCTTCGGCTCCTGGTAGCGGCCGTGCAGGGGCTGGTCGCCGCCCTTGGAGGTGAAGTGGTTGCCGATGACGAACACCGGCTTCCCGTGGAAGCGGAACTCGCCGACCAGGGGCTTGCGGCTGTCCGCCCACGCGTCGTTGGTCGGGGCGATGCGGCCGGGCGACGCCGAGAGAGTGACGCCCTTCTTTGTCTTGACGGCGGTCACGGGGGTGGTCGCATCGCCGCCCGCGCGGTCCACGAAGTCGACGCGCTCGGGGTTGAAGAGGAAGACGTTACGGATATTGCCGCCGGGCTCGCCGCCGTCCTTGCCGTCCACGGGGGCGATGTAGCGCCATGCGTACTGCGGACCGCCCGCCGCGACGATCGCGTCGGTGAACCGCTTGAGCGTCGCCTCGGAGCCGACCGTGCCGTCGTTCACCGCACCGTTGTCGTCCTGGATCTCCTCCAGCGACACGATGTCGGGGGAGGAGAGGTTGACCGCGACGCCCGCGGCGAGCGTGTCGAACTTGGCCTGCTCGTCGAGCGCGTCCAGGTTCTCCACGTTGTACGTGGCGACCGCGAGCTCCTTGTCCCGCTGCTTCCGGGTGACCTCGCGCCGCAGGTGGTGGTCGGTGAGCGTGCCCAGCTCGGTCGCCTGGAGGTTGTAGCCGCCGAAGGAGGCGTAGTCCATGACACCGGTGGTGGTGCCGGACAGCTCATCGCCCACGTTCGCGACGGGGAAGGGGCGGGTGGTGTCCAGCGACATCACCTTGATGCGACCGGTGTTCTGGTCGGTGTACGAGGAGTAGAGCGTGCCGCCGCGCCGCGTCGGGTTCTCGTTCGGCTTGACCGTCACCCAGACCTCGTCGTACGCGGTCGTCGCACCCGTGACCCGGGTGTCGGCGATCTGTACGCGGGCGCCTTCGAGCGACTCGTACAGGTCGAGGGCGTACGTCGCCGGGTCGAGGGCCAGCGCGTCGACCGAACCGCCGCCTGCCGAGGGGACGTACGCGTCGGGCACGGACGTCGCGTCGAGCACGACCGGCGCGGGCAGCGCGTTGCCCGACGACAGGACCGTGACCCTGGGGGCGGTGATCTCGGTGATCGACTGGGTGGTGGTCGACGGGTAGTACTCGTCCACCTTGCCGCTGACCAGCACGGAGTCGCCCACGGCGACCGACGGTGCGGTGGAGCCGGTGTAGACGAAGACACCTTCGCTGGTACGGGCGTCCGCGTCCGGCGTGGCGTCCTGGATCCAGAAGCCGCGCGAACCGGTGGTCCGCACGCCGGTGACGATGCCGGGGACGCCGGTCACCGACTGGCCGTTCAGCGGCGAGACACGGGTGGTGCCCTGGATGTCGTGCACCCGCACGGTGCCGGGCTCGGTCGGGTTCCCGGGGTCGCCGGGGCCCGCTCCGCCGGACGTCTCACCGGCCGCGTTGACCGGAGTCGGGGCGCCCGCGGCCAGGTCGGCGGCGTTGTTGTCGGTGTCGGCGAGCGACGTACCGCGCGCCACGGAGGCGGTGGCGGAGGCACCCGCAGCCGGGCCACTGCCTTCCCGCACGACCGCGGAGCCGTAGCCGACGAGGTCCACGATGCGGGTGTCGGCGGCGCAGTCGGCCGCGGTCTTGCAGGTCAGCGGGGTGGTTCCGGAGACGAGGGCGACGGTGCCGCTGGTCGCGGACATCGCCACGGTGCCGGTCGCGTCCGGCGTGGGCAGTGCGGCGGTGCCGCCGGTGCCCGCGGCCTGGGCGACCAGGTAGCGGCCGCCGGGCGCGACGGACCCGGTCAGCGCGGAGACCTGCCAGAGCGAACCTGCGGACGGCGTGCCGGGCAGGTACTGGACGCTGAAGCCCGAGAGGTCGTACGCGGCCGAGCCGGCATTGGCCAGTTCGACGAAGTCGCGGGTGAGCGTCGCACCCGAGTTGCCCCCGCCCCCGTACACCTCGGAGATCACGGCGGTCGAGGACGGGGCCGCGAAAGCGGCAGGCAGCGCGGTCGCCGAGAGGGTCACGGCGACCGCGCCGGCCAGCAGGATGGAACGAGGTCTGGATATGTGCACGGTGAGCTGCCCCTCAAAGTGTGATGAGGGGCCACAAGCTATGCGCGTAGACCTGGCTGTGACAAGGCATCAGAGGTTAATTCCGGAAAACGCTCCGACGACCCCCGGGCCCGTACTCGGGCTCCTCCACCTGGCCGCGAGTTCGCTGACCTTGAAGTCACCGACCCTGAAGTGGCCGAGGACGGTGCGGAACGCGAAGTGCCCGCCGGTGTGCGGTCCGGGGTTGCGGTAGGCGAAGCGCACGTCGCCGGCGTTCCAGAGGTTGTGCAGGTCGGAGACCCGGTCGGGTCGCTGCTCGACAGGCAACCAAAAGGTTGCCTATGGTGAGGTGGGACGGGACGGCAGAGAGGCGGTGGGAGGGGTGGCGGCGATGGACGCGATATTCAAGGCGCTCGCCGACCCCAGCCGTCGACAGCTACTCGACCGGCTCAACGCGCGCGGTGGGCAGACACTGCGCGAGCTGAGCGAAGGGCTGGCCATGAGCCGGCAGGCCGTGAGCAAGCATCTGGCGGTCCTGGAGTCCGCCGTGTTGGTCTCCACCGCCCGCAGGGGCCGGGAGAAGCTCCATTACCTCAACCCGGTGCCCATCCAGGAAGTGGCCGACCGCTGGATCGGCCGGTACGAACGCGGCCGGATGACCGCGCTCTCCCGTCTCAAGGAAACGCTGGAAGGACAACCGGTCATGGACAAGCCCGAGTTCGTTTACGTCACCTACATCCAGACCACCGCCGAGAAGCTCTACCAGGCGCTGATCGACCCCGAGTTCATCAAGATCTACATGGGGGGTTACGGCCCCGAGTCGACCTGGGAGGTCGGCGCGCCGGTCCGCTGGAAGATGGACCCGGACGGCGAGTTCGAGGAGGTCGGCCAGCGGGTCCTGGAGGCGGAGCCCGGCAAGCGGCTCTCGTACACCTGGCACACCCTGCAGCCCATGCACCGCGCGATGTTCGGCTTCGCCTCGGACGAGGAATGGGAGAAGGCGGTCCAGGAGCGGTCGAAGGTCACCTTTGACATCGAGCCCGCCGAGGAGCCTGAGATGGGCATCAAGCTCACCATCACCCACGACGGTTTCGACAGCCCGGACAGCAGGATGCTGGAAGGCGTCAGCGACGGCTGGGTCATGATCCTCTCGACGCTCAAGACGCTGCTGGAGGGCGGCAGGTTCGTCTGCGACCCGGATCAGTAGGTCAGGTCCTCCGGACCGGCTGTCGGTGCGGCGTGCTTGGATGCGGGCTGTCGAGGAGGAGGGGAAGCATGACACGTACGACACCGCCGCGCCCTTGGGATGTGGCCTCGGTCTTTCCGGCGCTGGCGGGCATGGCACGGACGGCAACCCGGCTTCATCCGTCCCCGGGCGATCCCACGGTGCACGAGAGCTCGGTGGGCGGACCGTTGCTGTGGCCGGCCGACGAGGCCTGGCCGGTCTGCGCCGACGACCATCACCCGCACCGGCTCACGACATTGGAGGACGTGCGCACACTCCGCCGCATCCTCACGCAGGCCTGGCAGCGGCCCAGGCCGCCGCGGACGAATCTGCTCACCCCTGACGAGCAGGCGGTGGTGGACCGGATCCACGCCGGACACGACCCGTCGCTGCTCCCGACGGAGCCCCTGCCGCTGATCGCGCTGGCGCAGCTCTACGCCCGGGATGTTCCCGACCTCCCCTGTCCCGACGGCACGGACATGCTGCAGGTGCTGTGGTGCCCGTTCACGGAGATCGAGGACTCGCCGTCGGCCGTGCACCTGCGGTGGCGGCAGTCCGGCAGTGTGCGGGACGTCCTCGCCCACCCGCCCGCGCCGGACTTCGTCGGCCTCGACGACTACGTACCTGCCCCGTGCGTCCTGCACCCCGAGCGGGTCGTCGAGTATCCGGCGGCCCATGAGCTGGACCATGCGCTGACCGATCGCATATACGCATGGGAGAAGGAGCAGCAACAGAGTGAGAGGCAGGGGCTGGGCTACCGGGGCGATCTGTCGGTCGCCCCGGGCTGGAAGGTCGGCGGCTGGTCCGCCCCCTGGACCTTCTGCGACCCGATGGAGGTCCGCTGCGACTGCGGTGCCCCGGTCGCCCCCCTCCTCACCGTCGACAGCAGCGAATGGGACGGCGAGAGCAGTGGCTGGCGTCCTGTCGAGGACAGGGACGACGCGGGCCGGCCGCCGTATCCCGACTGGGACTGCCCCACGATGGTGACCGTCGGCCGGGGGTACACACTCCAGGTCTACCGGTGCACCGACTCGTACGGGCATCCGCCCGTCACGACCCTGCAGTAGTCCTGTTGCTGCGGGCCCTCGGGTGGATCACCTCCGGGCGCGCTCGGCGATCAGGACCTCCAGGCCGTCCAGGATGCGGTCAAGACCGAACTCCAGAGCCTGGTCCTGTCCCTGGGTTCCGGAACCGACCGAGGAGGCCGTCGCCGCGGCCAGGTGCGGGTAGTCCGCGCCGTGGTCCCGCAGCACCGTGCCGAGCGCGGCGAGGAGCTGGGCCTCCGGTGCGCTGGAGGGGGCGGCCGCCCGGCTCTGGAGCGCGATGCCCCGAACATGGCTGGTGAGCAGCACCACCGCGTCCATGCGCTCCGCGCCCGTGAGCCCGGTGCCGTCCAGCGCGGAGAGGGCCCGCTCCATCCAGCCGAGTTCCTTCGGGCCCATCAGGCGCGGGCCGACCGTCGCCTCCAGTAGCCAGGGGTGACGGCGGAGCATCTCGACCAGGCCGTACGACCAGGCCGTCAGGCGCGCCCGCCAGTCATCCTCCCCGCCCTCCGGTGCGTCATCCAGCGCCGTTTCCACCATGACGGCGATCAGTTCCGCCTTGCCGGGCAGGTATCGGTAGAGCGACATCTTCGTCTTGCCGAGCTGCTCCGCGACCCGCTGCATGGACACGGCTCCGAGGCCTTCCGCGTCCGCGATCTCGGTGCCGGTGCAGCGGAACCGTCCACGAGGCGATCGCATACGGACACCCGGACGCCACCGGCACCGAGGTGGAGGCGGCGGTCCGCGCGGTCGGCGCCCACGAGATGGTCGCCGGGCTCCGACCGGGTCATCTCCAGCCGATGGGGGAGCGTGGCCGCAACCTCTCCGCGCGGGACGCCGGTTACCACCCGGCTGCGCTCACCGACCCCTCGCTGCGTCGCCGTTCGGCCGCGCCCGCGTAGCGCCGGTCACGCTCCGGGGACCCGGTCCAGGAAGCCGCTGACCGAGGTGATGCGCCCGTCGTCGTCGAGGGTGACGACGTCGGACCCGGCGACGGGCGCGGAGCCGTCGGCGGTGGAGACCAGGTCCCAGCTGAACCGGACGATGTCGTGGTGTCCTTCGGGGGCGCCGGTCAGCTTGAACTCGAAGCCGGGGAACTGCTGATGGGCACCGCTGATCACGGCCACCAGCTCGTCGTGGCCCCGCACGGAGGCCAGCGGGTCGGTGTACGTGGCGCCGTCGGTGAAGGCGGCGGCGACGGCCTTCGCCAGTTCCTCGGGGGTGGCCGCGTTCCAGGCGGTGAAGTAGCGCTGAACGGCGTCCTCGTATGCGGTCATCGTGCTGTCCTCCCGGTCACGGTCCCGGCCCTGCGGCCGGGCTCCTGTACGGCTTGTGAGGAACACGATGTCCGACGCGCGAAGAAGCGTCGATTACCTCCTGGGTCATGACCGGACGCCCCGGCGGCGTGCGGCGCTCAGGAGGCCGTCCGGCCCAGGAACCCCATGAGAATTGCGTTGAGTTCCTCGGCGTGCGTCCACCCGATGTTGTGCGGGCCGCCCGGGATCTCGACGAGACGGCTGTTCTTGATCAGGTCGGGCAGTCGCCGCCCGCAGGAGTCGATGGGCAGGATGCGGTCCTCGTTGCCCTGGACGATCAGCGTCTCCACGTCGATCTTGGGCAGGTCGTCGCGGAAGTCCGTCAGCCAGGCCGGCACACAGGCCAGCGTGGAGTGGGCCGACGCACCGGCGGCCACCATCCACTGGAGCTGCAGCGCCTGGTCACTGATCCGGGTACCACCGAGCTTGTCGACGTTGTTGAAGTCGTGGAGGAAGGTCGTCAGATACGCGGGACGGTCCGAGGCGATGGCACTCATGATGTCGTCGAAGACGCTCCGGTCGACCCCCTCGGGGTTGTCCCCGGTCTTCAGGAGGAACGGCGGGATCGGGGCGATCAGTGCCGCCCGGTCGACCCGCGCGGATCCGTAATTGCCCAGGTAGCGGACGACCTCGCCGGTGCCCATGGAGAACCCGACCAGGATGGTGTTCTGCAGGTCGAGCTTCTCCATGACGGCGTTGAGATCCGTGGCGAGAGTGTCGTAGTCGTACCCCGTGGTGGGCTGCGAGGAGCGGCCGAAGCCGCGCCGGTCGTACGTGATCACCCGGTACCCGGCGCGCAGCAGGACCGGGAGCTGCTTCTCCCAGGATGCGCCGCTCAGCGGGAACCCGTGGATCAGGACGACGGGCTGCCCCATCCCGTGGTCCTCGTAGTACACATGGATGCCGGCGGAGTTCTCCTCGCCAACGGTGATGTACGGCATGGCTCTCCCATCGCACGGCCCGGTCCGGTCGTGGTCCGGGCTCCTGGGACCTCTTTTCGGAGCGTGCCCGGCTCGCCGGGACCTGCCCGCACTCCCGATGGCGCGCCTGATCCGAAAGAGACGTCCTAGCCCATTACGCCCCGATTCGGTGGTCCGCGCACTGTCGGCGGCCCTGAGAGGGTTCCTCGCACCGTTTCATGGGATTTTCACGGAGCGCCTCTACGGTGGGCGTCGTGACCGAGATGAGCCCTCCCGGCTGGCATACGGACCCCGGGTATACAGGAACAGGCCCTGTCCAGGAACGCTGGTGGGACGGAAGTCAGTGGACGGATCAGCTCCGGACGCCGCCCGCGGCCGTCCGGCGCCGTCGGATCTGGATCGGCGTCGGCGTCACCGCGGGCGTGGTGGTGCTGGCCGCGATCGCGGGTGGCGCCATCCTGCTGACTGATGGATCCCACAGCTCCGAGAACACCTCCCGTGGTGCCGTGTCGCCGGCGCCCAGTTCCCCCGGGGGACAGAACGGCCAGGGCGGTTCCGGTGGCCCCGGTGGCCGGAGTCCGGCGCCCGACCAGCAGCAACCGCCGTCCGAGGAGGGGTATGCCACGGACGCCAGCAGTGGCATCAGCCTGCCGGTGCCCGACGGCTGGACCGGTCAGTCGGCCCTGATCGGTGCCTCGGTGAGCACGGGGTCGTACACGTGCCCGGCGGACGCCTCGCAGAAGTGCGAGCGCGGAGGGGCGTTCGTCGCCCCGGCCCAGGCGCTCAAGATCACGGCGAAGACGGCGGAGGCGGCGGCGAAGGCGGACATCTCCGTCAACGCCACGTCGTCGTACGGCGGCAAGGCCTACGGCGCCATCACCTCGCACGAGCAGCTCAAGTCCGAGGCGGTCACCGTCGCGGGCCGGAAGGGCTATCTGGTGCGCTGGAAGGTGGTCACGAAGAAGGGCGACGACGGTTACGTCCAGTCGCTGGCCTTTCCCTCCCCTCGCTCCACGGACATGCTGGTTGTCGTAAGGTCCGGCTTCGACGTCAGCCCCAAGGCGCCCGCGCTCGCGGTGATGGACGAGATCACCGAGGGGATCAAGGCGGCGGCCGTGACGGGTTCGGGATCCGGGCAGACCGCCTGAAGCGACTCGGCGGGAACCGGCCCCCGGGAATTCCTCCCGGGGGCCGGTTCCGCGTGTCGGGCGAGCGTCGCAGGGGCAGGCGGCCGTATGCGAGCTCCTCTGACGACCTGATGCACGCCGTAAGGGCGGGCGAGGCCGGATGGGCGTCATCCGGGGCCGTCCGGAACTCGCACTCTCTCCGTCGTGCCGGACTCGGTGGGCTCTGGGCCGAACAGGTGAGTCGGAGCAGGGCCACGCCGCCACCGCCGTGCGCCGTCCGCCATCTCTGCGGCCGATCGCCGTCGCGCTGTTCGCCGCCACCCCGACCTCGACGTCGTCGGCCCGCACCGGGACCCGGACGCCCGCCCCCGGGGCCCGGTACGGGCCGTCACGTCACGCGGGTGCTGCGCCGCGGCGGTGCGGCGTGCCCGGTCGCCAGCGGCGAACGCGCCAGTTCGATGCAGCCCAGCGCGATGAGAACCATGGCGACCAGCTCCGGCAGCAGCCACCAGCCCGTACGCAGTTCCTCGCCGAACAGCGTCACCCCGTACAGGATGCTGATCAGCGCGTCGCCCAGTGTCAGCATCGGCTGGACGGCGACCAGGGTGCCCGCCTGGAGTGCGTTCTGCAGCAGGAACAGCGCACCCACTCCGGCGGCGGCGGTGGCGTACAGCTGCCAGGACGTCATGAGCGCGGTCACCCCGCCGTCATCGAGCCGCCCCATGGCGTCCTTCATCAGTGCGGCGGTGAGCGAGTACCCGCATGCGGCGGCGAGCCCGAGCAGCGCCGCCCGGGGGTTTCCGCGGGTACTCATCGCGCCGGTGATCAGAGCGGCCTCGAAGATCCCCGTCACGATCAGCGCCGGGACCCAGACCGCGCCGTGCACCGACGTGCTGCCGCCACCCGGAGCGGCGGAAGCCATGCCGAGGGCCAGCCCCACGGTCACGGCAGCCACGCCGTACCAGACTCCGCGCGGTACCCGGACCCGCATCACGAACCCGGCCAGCAGCAGTGTCGCCGGGAGTTCGATGACGAAGATCGGCTGGACCACCGAGATCGGGCCGGTGGCCAGCGCGACGGCCTGGCAGACGGCGGCGACGATCACCAGCCCGATCCCGGCCAGCCACACCTTCTGGTGCAGCAGATGGCCGATCAGCGACAGGTGCATCGCGTGCGTGTCGGGTACGGCGAGGGCGGCACGGCGTTGCAGCACGGACGCGGCGCCGTTGCTGAGTGCGGTCAGGATGGCGAACAGGACGCTGATCACCCGTCCATGATGCGGGCGGCCCGCGCGTATTCCGGGGTCCTGCCGCCCTGCGGTGCGGCGGCCGGGGGAAGGACGGGGAGAATGCATTGCGGACGGAAGGTGTCCGCGTGTCCGCGTACCGTGCCGTTCATGGCCGCGAAGACGAACCCCGCCGCACGAGCCGCATCCGCCCAGTCCCCGCTGCTCACGCCCCGCGCACTGGGCCGGGCCACTCTGGAGCGCCAACTGCTCCTGCGCCGGAGCCCGATGTCCGCGAAGGAAGCCGTCGGGCATCTCGTCGGGCTCCAGGCGCAGAACACCAAGCCGCCGTACTACCAGCTCTTCGCCCGGCTCGAAGGCTTTGACCCGGCCGAGCTCTCCACGCTGATGGGGTCCCGAGAGGTGGTCCGCATCGTCACCCTCCGATCCACCATCCATACCCACACCGCCGACGACGCGCTGACCCTGCGTCCGCTGGTCCAGCCGGCCCGCAGCCGGGAGCTGAAGATGTTCCGGCAGGGACTCGGCGGGGTGGACCTGGACCGGCTCGCGGCGATCGGCAGAGAGCTCGTCGAGGAGCGCCCGCGCACCCCGAAGGAACTGCGCGAGGTACTCCTCGCGCAGTGGCCGGACGCCGACCCACAGGCCCTGACCGTGGCCGCCCGCTGCACTCTGCCCCTGGTCCAGGTCACCCCGCGCGGGCTCTGGGGCCGGAGCGGACAGGTCGCGCTGACCACCGCCGAGCACTGGCTCGGCCGGCCGTCGGAGCCGACACCCGCACCCGACGCGACCGTGCTGCGTTACCTCGGCGCCTTCGGACCCGCCTCCGTGAAGGACATGCAGATGTGGGCCGGACTGACCCGGCTGCAGGAGGTCTTCGAACGGCTTCGGCCGCGGCTGATCACCTTCCGCGACGAGCACGGCGTGGAACTCTTCGACCTGCCGGACGCCCCGCGTCCCGACCCGGACACCCCCGCCCCACCGCGCTTCCTGCCCGAGTTCGACAACGTCCTCCTCGGCCATGCGGACCGTACGCGCGTCATCCCGCCGCAGTTCAAAGGACGCAACGGGAACGGCAATCAGGCATACGGAGCCGTGCTCGTCGACGGCCTCCTCGCGGCGATCTGGCGGTTCGGCGCGCCCGGGCAGAAGCCCGGAGGCCAGGGGACCGTCACCGTGCAGGCGCTGGGCAGGCTGAGCCCGGCGGAGCGCGAAGCCGTCACGGAAGAGGGGCTGCGGATGCTCGCCACGATGGGACCCGCGGACCCGGCCGCGCACGACATCCGGTTCGCCCCCTTCGTCGACTTCGGGGACTGACCGGGAGCGGGGCTCAGCTCCTCTCAGAGCCTGTCGGCGCGGCCCGTCGCCGCCACCGTCACGCCCAGACCGATCATCGCGAAGCCACCCGCCCCGCCGATCACCGACAGCCGCTTGTCCGACCGGGCGAACCAGCTCCGGGCCGCCGACGCGCCGAGCCCCCAGAGGGTGTCCGTCACCAGCCCGATCGCGATCGGCACCAGCCCCAACAGCAGCATCTGCGCCGGGAGATGACCGGTCGACGGGTCCACGAACTGGGGGAGTACCGCGGCGAAGAAGACGATGCCCTTGGGGTTGGTGACGCCGACGACCACACCGTCCATCACCGTCCGCAGATCACCGCGCGCGGGCCGCTCCGGCAACGCCTCGACAGCCCCCGGCCTCAGCTCCTTGCGGTGCCGGAACGCCTGCACCCCCAGGAGGACCAGATACGCCGCACCCGCCAGCTTCACGGTCATGAAGACCACCACCGAGCGTTCGACCAGCGAACCGATGCCCAGCGCGACCGCCACGACCAGGACGTACGAACCGGCGACATTGCCCAGCACCGTGGCCAGCGCGGTGCGGCGGCCGTGGGCCAGGGCCCGGCCGATCACGAAGAGGACGCTCGGCCCCGGGATCACGATCACCAGCAGGGACATCGCCGCGAAGACAAGATATTGATGCGTGGACACCATGTCCGTCACCCCCTGGCCCCGACCGTACGGCAGAGACCCCGGCGGACGTCAGGCGCGCGACCGAGGCGGACGCCCGGCGCGCGCCTACGGCAGGAGCCCCGCCCGGCGCGCCGCCACGACCGCTTCCAGCCGGGTGTGCGCCCCCAGCTTCCGCATCGCCGCGCGCAGATACCCCTTCACCGTCTCGGGCCGCAGCCCGAGCCGGTCGGCCGCCACCGCGTTTGTCGCGCCCGCGGCCACACAGGCGAGGACATCGATCTCGCGCGGCGCCAGCTGCACCCCGCGGGCGCCCGGCACCGATGTCCCGGACGCCGAGGCCAGCAGCCCGCACACCGAGAGGAGTTCCTCGCGAAGCGCCGGGTCGGCCACCTTCGGGACCAGCGCGCGCAGCTCGCGGTGCGCCTCGCGGACGTCCTCCCACGCACCCGGCGCCGTCCGCGGGTCCGTCACCTGGTCCCGGGTGACGGCCAGGAGCTGCTGCACCTCGTCGCGCACGGCGAGCGCCTGTTCCACGTCGCGGGCCGCCGCGACGGCCGCGTCGAACGTACGGTCCCCGAGGGTGAGGGGCTCACGCAGCGCCCCGTACAGCACGCCCCGCACCTTGCGGCGTACGACGACGGGCACCGCGACCACCGAGCGCAGCCCCTCCGCGGCGACCGCGGTGTCGTACTCGTGGCTGATGTGCCGCGACGACGGGTAGTCGGTCACCGCGCACGGCCGGGACAGGGCGATCGACTTGCCGCCGAGTCCGCTGCCCGCAGTGATGACGAGGCCGCGCAGCGCCGTGGTCTGCGCCCCGTTGAGCTCCGCTATCCGGGCGTGACGCGCATCCGACAGCAGTCCGCCGAACGCCACGGGCAGCCCGCTCGCCCGGCGCAACCGCAGTAGGGCCGCTTGCATCTCGACCGCATCGACCGGCTCCGGCACGCTGTCGCCTCTCTGCCCCGCCCGCGTCACCCCCGTTCGGGGGTGGTGAGACCTGGGTCACTGTTTACATGATGTTAAGGGACCGGTCCGGTCCGCAATAAGGAGGGCACATGTCGGCAACCAGCGCGACGGAAACGTTCCGGGCCGCCCGGGACTTTCTGCTGCAGCATCGCGAGGACTATGCGACGGCGTACGAGGGCTTCCGCTGGCCCCGGGCCGATCGTTTCAACTGGGCGCTGGACTGGTTCGACGTCATCGCGGAGAACAACGACCGCACCGCCCTGCACATCGTGGAGGAGGACGGCCGCCGCACCGAGGTGTCCTTCGCCGCGATGTCCGCCCGCTCCAACCGGGCCGCGAACTGGCTCCGCGCCCAAGGGGTACGCGCCGGAGACCGGATCCTCGTCATGCTCGGCAACCAGGTCGAACTGTGGGAGACGGCCCTCGCCGCGATGAAGCTGCGCGCCGTCGTCATTCCCGCCACCCCGCTCCTCGGCCCCGTCGACCTGCGCGACCGGGTGGAGCGCGGCCGGGTCCGGCATGTGATCGTGCGGGACGCGGACGCCGTCAAGTTCGACGAGGTGCCCGGCGACTACACCCGGATCGCCGTCGGCGAGGACGTACCGGGCTGGCTCCCGTACACCGGCGCCGACGAGCAGCCGGAGAGCTTCGAGACGGACCGGGAGACCGACGCCGACGAGCCGCTGATGCTGTACTTCACCTCCGGCACGACCGCCAGCCCCAAGCTGGTCGAGCACACCCATGTCTCGTACCCCGTGGGTCACTTGTCGACGATGTACTGGATCGGTCTCAAGCCCGGGGACGTCCACCTCAACATCTCTTCACCGGGCTGGGCCAAGCACGCCTGGTCGAACCTCTTCGCGCCGTGGAGCGCCGAGGCCACCGTCTTCATCTTCAACTACACCCGGTTCGACGCGGGCCGCCTGATGGCCGAAATGGACCGCTCGGGCGTCACCAGCTTCTGTGCCCCGCCCACCGTCTGGCGGATGCTGATCCAGGCCGACCTCTCCCAGCTGAACACCCCGCCGCGCGAGGTCGTCGCCGCCGGAGAGCCACTGAACCCCGAGGTCATCGAGACGGTCCGGCGCGAGTGGGGCGTCACGATCCGGGACGGCTTCGGCCAGACCGAGACCGCCGTCCAGGTCGCCAACACTCCCGGCCAGGTACTGAAGGCCGGTTCGATGGGACGGCCCAGTCCCGGCTTCAAGGTCGAGCTCCTCGACCCGGTCACCGGTGAGCCCGGTGCGACCGAGGGCGAGATCTCCCTCGACCTGTCGTACCGCCCGGTCGGCCTGATGACCGGCTACCACGGTGACCCGGACCGTACCGCCGAGGCGATGGCCGGCGGCTACTACCGCACCGGCGACATCGGCTCCCGCGACGAGGACGGCTACATCACCTATGTCGGCCGCGCCGACGATGTGTTCAAGGCGTCCGACTACAAGATCTCGCCGTTCGAGCTGGAGAGCGCGCTGCTGGAGCACGAGGCGGTCGCCGAGGCCGCGGTGGTGCCCGCGCCGGACCCGGTCCGGCTCGCCGTCCCGAAGGCGTACGTCGTCCTGGCGGAGGGCTGGGAGCCCGGCCCGGACACGGCGAAGGTGCTGTTCGCGCACTCGCGGGCGGTCCTCGCCCCGTACAAGCGGATCCGCCGACTGGAGTTCGCCGAGCTGCCGAAGACCGTCTCCGGGAAGATCCGCCGGATCGAGCTGCGCGAGCGCACGGCCCAGGGCATCGGCACCGAATACGACGAGGGGGATCTGCGATGACCGGACGGACCGGGCTGTCCTACGCCCACGGCACCGGCACCACCGCTCTGCTCGGGGACACGATCGGGCGCAATCTCGACCGTGCGATCGAGGCGTACCCGGAGCGTGAGGCGCTGGTCGACGTCGTCTCGGGGCGGCGCTGGACGTACACCGAATTCGGCGCGGCGGTCGACGAGCTGGCGCGCGGGCTGATGGGCTCCGGGGTGGCCAGGGGCGACCGCGTCGGAATCTGGGCGATCAACTGCCCCGAGTGGGTGCTCGTCCAGTACGCCACCGCCCGCATCGGCGCGATCATGGTCAACATCAACCCGGCCTACCGGGCGCACGAGCTGCAGTACGTGCTCGGCCAGGCGGGGATCTCGATCCTGATCTCGTCGCTCGCCCACCGCACCAGCGACTACCGCGCCCTCGTCGGCCAGGTCCGGGGGGAGTGCCCCGCCCTGCGGTCCGTGCACTACATCGGCGATCCGTCCTGGGACGAGCTGACGGCAGCGGCCGGATCGGTCACCGCCGAGCAACTGGCCGTAAGGGAAGCCGAGTTGTCCTGCGACGACCCGATCAACATCCAGTACACCTCGGGCACGACCGGCTTCCCCAAGGGAGCCACTCTCTCCCACCACAACATCCTCAACAACGGCTACTTCGTCGGGGAGTTGGTCGCCTACACCGAGCAGGACCGGGTCTGTCTGCCCGTCCCCTTCTACCACTGCTTCGGCATGGTGATGGGCAACCTCGGCATCACTTCGCACGGCGCCTGCATCGTGATTCCGGCTCCCGCCTTCGAGCCCGCCGCGGTCCTCGCCGCCGTCCAGCAGGAGCGCTGCACCTCCCTCTACGGCGTTCCCACCATGTTCATCGCCGAGCTCAACCTCCCCGACTTCGCCTCGTACGATCTCTCCTCGCTGCGCACCGGGATCATGGCCGGATCGCCCTGCCCGGTCGAGGTGATGAAGCGGGTCGTCGCCGAGATGCACATGGACGAGGTGTCCATCTGTTACGGCATGACGGAGACCTCTCCGGTCTCCACCCAGACCCGCCGCGACGACGACCTGGAGCGCCGCACCGGCACGGTCGGCCGCGTCATGCCGCACATCGAGGTGAAGGTCGTCGACCCGGCCACCGGGGTGACCGTGGAACGCGGGGAGGCGGGCGAACTCTGCACCCGTGGCTACAGCGTGATGCTCGGCTACTGGGAGCAGCCCGAGCGGACCGCCGAGGTGATCGACGCGGGGCGCTGGATGCACACCGGCGACCTCGCGGTGATGCGCGAGGACGGCTACGTACAGATAGTCGGCCGGATCAAGGACATGATCATCCGCGGCGGCGAGAACGTGTATCCGCGGGAGATCGAGGAATTTCTCTACGGCCACCCGAAGGTCGCGGACGTGCAGGTGGTGGGCGTACCGGACGCCACGTACGGCGAGGAGATCCTGGCCTGTGTCATCCCCAGGGACCCGGCGGACCCGCCGAGCCTGGACGAGGTCACGGAGTACTGCCGCGAGCAGCTTGCGCACTACAAGATCCCGCGGAGGCTGCAGATCCTGGAGACCTTCCCGATGACGGTCAGCGGGAAGGTCCGGAAGATCGAACTGCGGGAGAACTACGGATAGTCGGTGAGGCGGGAGGCGGTGCCCGGGGCGCGGTCAGGCGGCTTCGATGATGTCGCCGGCAGCGCCGCGGGTCGCCGCCGCCCACTCGATGAGCAGTACCTCGTACGCCGCGGACTCCACGGACGACCAGTCCTGCCCGGCTCGCGCGTCCACCAGCGCACGGATCGCCTCGTTCGCCTCGACGGCGGACGGGTGTGTCGGCTGTGCGGCGTGCAGCGGGTCGGAAGAGGAGGAGTGTCGTGGAATTAAGACCATGCGCGCTATCTTACGGCGGCCCACTGACACAGCCCGAACAATTGTGGCCCCAGGCGCGAACGTGACCGATTGCACTCGCTGTCGCCGACCGGTTCCGCTCCGGGGTCAGGGGGTTTGACGCCGGGTCAGAGTTCGCGTCGCATGCAGACCCTGGGCCAGCGGTCCAGGCCGTGTTCCGCCTCCTCCGCCCTGATCTTCCGCAGCCCGTCGGTGAGTTCGGACTCCGCGAGCGTACGGAAGCCGAGGCGCGTGTAGTACGGCGCGTTCCACGGGACATGGGAGAACGTCGTCAGGGTGAGGGCCACGAGCCGCCGGTCGCCCGCCCAGCCGGCCAGGTGGTCGATGAGCGCCCGGCCCACGCCGCGCCGGGCGGCGGACGGATGGACCGAGACCTGCTCGACATGGGCCGCGCCGTCGACCTCGTCGGCGATCAGGTAGCCGACGGGGAGGTCGTCGGATGCGATGGCCACCCAGGCGCGGCCGGCCCTGCGGTAGTCGTCAAGCAGGTCGAGGGGTGGCGGGTCGTCGTCCGAGACGGCGGACATGCCGAGGGTGCGGAACGGTTCGCCGGCGGCGCGTTCGATGTCCTGGAGCAGCGGGAGATCGGAGCGGCGTGCGGGACGGATGCGCATGCCGCCAGTATGGCGTCGGCGGCCGGTGCGGAGGCAGGGGCCCCGGATTGCCGGCCCGCGGTTCCGGGGCCGGCCGGGCGTGGTCCCGGGGCGCGGGTGTGGTGCGTCAGCGTGGACGGGCCGGACCGCGTAGGGCTCCCTGACGGACGGTCAAGCACGACAAACGGCCGCCAAGGGTGATGCTGCTGGTACCGAGGGGGCGTGCGGAGGCGTTTGTCGATTTCCGCGCGACCCCAATGTCATCTGTGGCGCATGCAACCGACTCGCTACCTTCTGTAGCGAGCTGGTTGCGCATGGCGACATTGGGGTCGACGTGTGCGGCAGCGGGATCGGAGAAATGAACGTGAAATCTTGCAAGCGGTGGGCTGTGGGCCTGGGGGCCGTCGCAACCAGTGCCGCGCTGGTGTCTGGCTCATTCAGCCCGGCCGTCGCCAGCGACCCCGCGGGGGCAGCCCCACGGTCCGTCGTCGCCAAGCAGCTGACTCTGAGACTGGCCGCCGCTCCGGGCCAGGTCGCCAACGTGCGGGGAGCGGCCCAGGGCAACGGCGTCCCGATCATCCAGTACCCGTGGTCCCTTGCGGCCAACGAGCGCTGGGAAGCGAATGCGGTCGCGGGCGGCTACTACCGGTTCAAGTCCGTCAGCAGCGGCAAGTGCCTCAACGTCAGCGGAGGCGGTACCGCCAACGGCACCCCGGTCATCCAGTACACCTGCAGCAACTCCGACAACGCACTGTGGAGGCTCGTACCCGAGGGCATCGGCTACCAGATCGTCGTCAAGTCCAGCGACATGTGTCTCAACGTCGCGGGGGGAGTAGGCGCCGGACGCCCCCTCGTCCAGTACGACTGCACCGCCCAGGGGACGACCAACGACGTCTGGCTGCCCGTCTGGGAACCCGACAACCTCTGAGTCCTCGCGGGGACCCGTGGGGCAGACGTTGACACCGTGTGGCCGGGTTCTCCTTCGGGGACCCGGCCACGTTCGGTCGGGGACAGCGGACGACGCACAGCGCGAAGATCCGGCACGCCGCCGGTCGCACGGACCGATCCGTGCGACCGGTTGACGGGGCGCCGCGTCGACCGCGTACCGGCTGCTCCTCCGTGACGTGCCTGCCAGGCTGCCGATCCGGCTCTCCCGGCCCTCGCCGGCAGCCGCCGGGGCCAACCGTGTGACCTGCTCAGCCCCACGGGAAGAGAAGTATCGCTGCTTCGGCTTGCCGTGCCTATCGTGAAAAGACACACCAGCGGCGGCGTCGAGGCGGGGCAGACGTGACGGAACCGGAGATCGATTACGCAGCGGTGTTCCAGGCCCTGCCCGGTGCGGTGGCGCTGCTGACCCCGCAGCTGGTCTACGCGGACGTCAACGAAGAGTTTTTGCGCGTGCTGGGCCGCACTCGCAGCCAAGTCATCGGTTGCGACATGCGCGACGATTTTGCCCACAGCCCGAACGACCCCGGCGCGGCCGTGGTGCGCAACATCGAGGCGTCACTACGTCGGGTGACGGAAACCGGTGAGCGCGACACCATGGAGGTGCAGCGCTACGACATGGAGGATCCCGACCGGCCCTGGGTGTCGGGCGAGCGCTACTTGACCATGATCAACATTCCCGTCTTCGGTTCGGACGGGCGGGTGTCGCTGCTGATGCACCGTGTGGAGGACGTCACCGAGCTCATCCGCGCCCGCGTGGTCGCGCTGAGCCTGCAGGAGGCGATGCTGCCCGCTCTCCGCCCGGTCGGGCGCCACTCGGCGGCCGCACGCTACCGGCCCGCCGTCGACGCGCTGGACGTGTGCGGTGACTGGTACGACCTGGTCGAACTGCCCGGCGACCGCATCGCGGTCGCCGTCGGCGACGTCGTCGGCCACGGCCTGTCTGCGGCTCAGGTCATGGGGCAACTGCGCAGCGCGCTCAGCGCCGCCTCCCGTGTCACCGAAGGCCCCGCCCGTGCGCTGGAAGTCCTCGGGCTGTACGCCCGCTCGGTCGACGGCGCCGAGAACACCACTGTGGCGAACACGTTCATCGACTGGAACACCCACACCATCACCTACAGCAGCGCGGGCCACCCTCCGCCGGTCCTCCTGCACGAGGACGGAACCGTCGAGTTCCTGGACCAGGCCACCGACCCCCCGCTCGGCGCCCGCCCCGAACCCGCCCCCCGGCCACAGGCCACCGTGCCCTTCACGGAGGGGTCCGTCCTCGCGCTGTACACCGACGGCCTGATCGAGCGCCGCCGCGAAGACATCGACACCGGTCTCGCACGGCTCGCCCGCTCCCTGGCGAGCCACCGGACAGCCGACCCCGAAACCCTCGCGGACGCCCTGCTGGCCGACCTGCTCCCGCTCGGCGGCGTCACCGACGACACCGCCCTGGTCATCGTGCAGCTTTGACCCGGCCGCCGTGTCCGCAGCACCGTGCTCCAGATGCCTTGATCACTGCCGCAACGCCCGAACCCCTCCGCTGTCAGGATGCTCCGGCGCCCTGCGATGTGCCGCGCCGGTCGCCGCGGCCCCTTCCTGCGGGCGGACGGCGCTCTTGTGCGGACACCCTCAGGCCCCTGTGGAGAGCAGCTCGTCCGCCGGACCGTTCACCGGCTGCGGGGTCCCGGTGAGGTCCATCACGAAGAGCGGGATACCGAGCCCGTCGGCGCGCGCCCCGGCGTCCTGCCCATACCCCGCCAGCGAGAAGAAGACGCTGGTCACCGATGTGTTGAGGGCGTTCAGCCAGAGACATTCGACGTCGCGCAGGGTGCTCGGCCGGGTGGTCGAGTCGACCTGGGCGATCAGTCCGGCGGCGCGCAGATCGATCCGCGACGAGGGCCGCTCCGCCGGAATGACGACGTCGCGGTAGCCCAGCCACCGCAGATACATCGCGGCGGCCGTGACCGCGTCGCGGCCGGTGCGGATCGTCATCGGTCGGAACGACGGGCGGGGGGCGGGCGCCGTGCGCGGCAGCGGGATGTGAGACGGCCGGACTCCGTCCGCAGGGTCGGCGCCGGCCGCCGTGACCGGTCCGACCGGGATCCGCAGCACCGTCCCGCACGGGCAGCACAGCTCCGGCTGCGGCCACTGGTCATGGCGTCCGCAGGCGCGGCAGCGCACGGTCACCCAGTCGTCGTTCCAGGTGCGGTGCGTGATCGGCTCGGGCGCGGCGCCGCGCAGCATCGGGGCGGCGGTGGGGGACCCGCACGGGCACGGGTAGACCGGTGTGAGGTACGCGTGCTCGCGGCGGCAGGCCGGGCAGCGTACCGGCACGGGCTCCACCATGGCCTCCCTCCGGCACCGCTGCCGCGCCCCGGTGCCTGTCTTCGGGCGCGTCGGCGCTCCGTGGCCGTCACCGTCCGACCGCGCCCCGTGCCCTCATGCTCCACCACGAGTGGGGCGTGGGGGAGTGACTTGGAGGATTCGCGGCTGTTCCGGCACCGCGTGGCAGCGGGCCCGGCGCCCTCTCTTGACGGCCGACCGACGGCCGCTTAGATTGCTTCCGTATAGCAGAAATGAACTTCCGTAATACGGAATTGGCGCTCTCAGGTGGCGCGACAGAGCCCGACTCCACCAGGTCCGAGCAGGAGTACTCAAATGCCTCGAATGACCGCTGCCCGAGCGGCAGTTGAGATCCTCAAGCTGGAAGGCGTCAGCCACGCGTTCGGCGTGCCGGGAGCGGCGATCAACCCCTTCTATGCGGCGCTCAAGGCCGGTGGTGGCATCGACCACACCCTGGCCCGCCATGTCGAGGGCGCGTCCCACATGGCCGAGGGCTACACCCGGAGCAGGGCCGGCAACATCGGCGTCTGCATCGGTACGTCGGGACCCGCCGGCACGGACATGATCACCGGGCTCTACTCGGCGATCGCCGACTCCATCCCGATTCTCTGCATCACCGGCCAGGCGCCGGTGGCCAAGCTCCACAAGGAGGACTTCCAGGCCGTCGACATCGCGTCGATCGCCAAGCCGGTGACCAAGGCCGCGACGACCGTCCTGGAGGCCGCGCAGGTGCCCGGCGTCTTCCAGCAGGCCTTCCACCTGATGCGCTCGGGCCGCCCGGGTCCGGTCCTCATCGACCTGCCCATCGACGTCCAGCTGACCGAGATCGAGTTCGACCCGGAGACGTACCAGCCGCTGCCCGTCTACAAGCCGGCCGCGTCCCGCGCCCAGATCGAGAAGGCGATCGATTTCCTGCTCGCCGCCGAGCGCCCGGTGATCGTCGCCGGTGGCGGCATCATCAACGCCGACGCCTGCGAACTCCTCGTCGAGTTCGCCGAGCTGACCGGTACCCCGGTCATCCCGACGCTGATGGGCTGGGGCATCCTCGCCGACGACCACGAGCTCAACGCCGGGATGGTCGGCCTCCAGACCTCGCACCGCTACGGCAACGCGAACTTCCTGGAGTCGGACTTCGTCCTCGGCATAGGCAACCGCTGGGCCAACCGCCACACCGGCGACCTGGCCGTCTACACCAAGGGCCGGAAGTTCGTCCACGTCGACATCGAGCCCACCCAGCTCGGCAAGATCTTCCCGCCGGACCTCGGTATCGCCTCGGACGCCAGGGCCGCGCTGGAACTCTTTGTCGAGGTGGCCAAGGAGCTCAAGGCCGCGGGCAGGCTGCCGGACCGCAGCGCCTGGGCCGCCTCCACCCAGGAGCGCAGGGCGAAGCTGCAGCGCCGCACCCACTTCGACCAAGTGCCGCTGAAGCCGCAGCGGGTGTACGAGGAGATGAACCGGGCCTTCGGACCGGAGACCCGCTACGTCACCACGATCGGCCTCTCCCAGATCGCCGGCGCGCAGATGCTGCACGTCTACCGGCCGCGCCACTGGATCAACTGCGGCCAGGCCGGCCCGCTCGGCTGGACCATCCCCGCCGCGCTGGGTGTCGCCACCGCCGACCCCGAGGGCCAGGTCGTCGCGCTCTCCGGGGACTACGACTTCCAGTTCATGCTGGAGGAACTGGCGGTCGGCGCGCAGCACAACATCCCGTACGTCCATGTCCTGGTGAACAATTCCTACCTGGGGCTGATCCGCCAGGCACAGCGCAACCTGGACATCAACTTCCAGGTCAACCTGGAGTTCGAGAACATCAACTCCCCGGAGCTGGGTGTCTACGGCGTCGACCATGTCAAGGTCGTGGAGGGGCTGGGCTGCAAGGCGATCCGGGTCACCGAGCCGGACAAGCTTCTGCCCGCGTTCGAGGAGGCCAAGAAGTTGGCCGCCGAGTTCCGCGTCCCGGTGGTCGTCGAGGCGATCCTGGAGCGCATCACCAACATCTCGATGAGCGGCGCCGGGATCGACGCCGTGAACGAGTGGGAGGACATCGCCACCGAGCCGGGCCATGCCCCGACGGCGATCCGCCCGTTCGTGGCGAGCTGACGCACCACTCCTCGGTATGTCTCCCAGGTGGGGGCGGATCACCGGAACCCGGTGATCCGCCCCCACCTGCCCGTCCTGGCCGGGGCGAACCCGGCCGACGCCCCTACCCGTAGTACTTGAGAGCTACGCGGAAGGTGCCCTCCACGGGTGGACGCCGACCACGCGGTCTGCTCCCTAGCTTCTGTACCGGAAGCACGACGGACATCCGGTACGGAAGGACCATCCACCTATGGTGCCCCGCCAGCCCAGGAGCCGCCCGCGCACGCGCCGTCTCTTCACGAGCCGCCCGCGCGGCGCCCGTACCCTCCTCGCCGCCCTCGTCATCGCCGCGGTCGCCGTGCCCGTCTCGGGTGCGGCACGCCCCTCCGCGGTCCCGGCGCCCGCCCCCGCCGCCCTCGCCCCGCTGCGTGCGACCCCCGCCGCCCTGGCCGTGCGATATGCCGTCAACCGAGGCTCCATCCAGGCGGCCGAACGGATGGCCACCGGCCACGGCGACCGGAAGCGGGCCGCCGCGCTGCGCGAACTGGCCGACCCGGAACGCCACTTCCTCTTCTTCGACGGCCGCGACGGTGGACGCAGCGTCGAGGTCTTCGGTGATCTGTCCACGGCACGCCGGATCGCGGTGCTGGTCCCGGGTGCGGGCATCGGTCTCGACAAGTACTGGCGGTTGCGGGCCGGCGGTGTCGCGCTCCAGCGGGAGCTCGGCGACGGATCGGCAGTCATCGGCTGGCTCGGGTACGCAACGCCGGCCACGGTGAGCCCGGAAGCGGTGACCCCCGGCCTGGCCGAGCATGCCGCCCCCGAACTGCGCGCATTCCTGAACGAGTTGAAGAGGTCCAAGCCGTCCGCCCGGATCACGCTGCTCTGTCACTCCTACGGCTCCGTCGTCTGCGCCGAGGCCGCGTCCGATCTGAAGGTCTCGGACATCGTCCTGTACGGCAGTCCCGGCACCGGCGCGCACAGCGTCGCAGCGCTGCACACCCCGGCCACCGTCTGGGCGGGCCGGGGCGGCAGCGACTGGATCGGCCACGTACCGCACGCACGGCTCCGACTTCCCTTCGTCACCTTCGGGTTCGGGACGGACCCGGTCTCGCCCGAGTTCGGTGCCCGGCACTTCGCGGCGGGCGACGGCGGCCACAGCGACTACCTGAAGCCCGGCTCCTTATCCCTGAAGAACCTCGCCCGGATCGTCTCCGGCCGGACCCCTGCCGAGGAGGGCCGTCATGCGTGAACTCGTCCGGCGGATCGACGCAGCCACCCCGCCCGGCCGCGACCGGGCAGTCGACGCCCTGCGCGCCCTCGCCATCCTGGGCGTGGTGCTCGGCCACTGGCTGGTCACCGCCCTGATCGCCGACACCGGCACGGTGCGCGCCGCCAGCCCCCTCCAGCACATGCCCGAACTGATCCCGGTCTCCTGGCTGTTCCAGACCCTCGCGGTCTTCTTCCTCGTCGGCGGACAGGTGGCGGCGAAGAGCTACGCCTCCGCCCGCGCCCGCGGCACCAGGTACGGGCAGTGGCTCGGCGCCCGGATGCTCCGGCTGTTCCGGCCGGTCGCCGCCGTGCTGGTGGTGTGGACCGTGATCGCGGGCACGCTGCTCGCCTCCGGGGTGGGCACGGAGACCGTGCACGCATTGCTCAAGCTGGTGCTGTCGCCGCTCTGGTTCCTGCTCGTCTTCGCGGCGCTGACCGCGGTCACCCCACTGGTCTCCAGGCTCCATCCGCTCTGGCCGCTCGCCGTGGTGCTCCATGTCGACCTGATCCGGTTCGGACTGGGCGGACCCACCTGGCTCGGCTGGATCAATGTGGCGGCCGGCTGGCTGGTCCCCTACTGCCTGGGCACGACCTGGGCCCGCGGCGGCCTGCAGAGCCGGGCGACCGGATGGGCGCTGCTGCTCGTCGGGGCCATCGCCACCGCCGGACTCGTCCTGTGGGCCGGCTACCCCGCGTCCATGGTCGGGGTGCCGGGCAGCAGGATCTCCAACCTCGACCCACCCACCCTCGCGGCCGTCGCCTTCGGTCTCGCCCAGTGCGGCGCGGCCCGGCTGCTGCTCGGCCCGCTGCGGCGGGTCCTGCGCCGCCCTGCGGCCTGGGCGGCGGTGGCGCTGGTCAACCTCTCCGCGATGACGATATTCCTCTGGCACCAGACCGCGATGATGGCGGTCACCGCCATCGGCCTGCTCGCGGGAGAGGCGCTGCCCGGACTGCACACGGTGCCCAGGGATTCGGGATGGGTGTTCGCCCGTCTGGCGTGGCTGCCGGTGTTCGCCGTGGCGCTGCTGGTCTGCTGGGCGGCGTTCCGTAAGTACGAGGAGGGGCGGCCCCGACGCGAGAAGGGCCGGATCGTCCGTGAGAACCGTCCCACCAGGACCTCGGTGATGCGCCGTGCCTAAGGGGTTGTCCCGTAGTCCCTGGCGGAAGGGCGCGCTGCGTCAGATGCGGTGCATCGCAAGGCGGAGGGGTGTGCACATACGGGATGTATTCGTACGTTCTGGCAACGCGGCGAGGTGCCGTAGCTGTTGTCGTGCGGCCGTCAGGGACTACGGGGCAGCCCATAGGGTGGTCCGGATGAGGTGGAAACCGGTGGGGGACAAGGAGCGGGTGAAGGCCACCCTGCGGAGGGCGCCTCGCGTCCTGTTCGAGGATCTGACGGCGCCCGCCGACCCGCTGCCAGACATGGGCCAGCCCGGATGGCCGGTCTGGCGGCCGGTGTTCGGGATGCTGCTGGTCATCTGCGCGACCTTCCTCACCGTGTTTTATGTGAACGAGATGAGTCCGGGGGACGGCGGCGGCATCCCCAAGTACGGGGTGCTGGGCTTCGCCCAGGGGGCGGCGCTCGTCGCCGTGATGTTCCGCCCGGTGTCGGCCTGGTGGGCGTCGACCGTCCTCATGGTCGTCACCGCGCGGCTCTCCGAGCCCGATATGAGCCGTGACCAGTTGTTCCCATGGAGCGTTCCCGGGCTCGCGCTCCAGTGCGGGGCGCTCTTCCTGCTGGCGCTGCGGGTCCCGCCCCGCCGCGCGGCCGGGGCGCTGGTGATCACTCTCGTCGCC
Source organism: Streptomyces sp. NBC_01669 (assembly GCF_026339735.1). GTDB lineage: Bacteria > Actinomycetota > Actinomycetes > Streptomycetales > Streptomycetaceae > Streptomyces > Streptomyces yanii. Next base: position 2,071,162 of record NZ_JAPEQG010000001.1, on the reverse strand, counting down.
GGACTGTCCTGCACCCTCTTCACCACCACGCCGCACAACTACGTCATCTACCGCTCCACTCCGGTCCTGATCGCCGCTGTGGTGCTCGGCGCCTCGCTGCGCGGTCTGCGGGTGGCCCGCACCCAGCTCGTCGTCCAGGAAGAGCTCACCGCCGGTGAGCGGGCCCGGCGCACCCTCCTGGAGGAGCGCAACCGGATCGCCCGCGAGCTGCACGACGTGGTCGCCCACCACATGTCGGTGATCTCCATCCAGGCGCAGGTCGCCCCGCACCTGGTCGAGAACCCGTCCGACGAGCTCCGGGAGAACCTCGCGGGCATCCGGCAGAATGCCGTCGAGGCGCTCACCGAACTGCGCCATGTGCTCGGCGTGCTCCGCTCCGAGGACGCCTTGTCGCAAGGGGTGAGGCACACCCCGCAGCCCACCCTCGACCGGCTCGACGAACTGGTCGCCAATGTGCGCGCTGCCGGGCTCACGGTCGCCACCGCCACCACCGGTGCGCCGCGCCCGCTGCCGCCCGGTGTCGAGCTGTCGGCCTTCCGGATCATCCAGGAGGCGCTCAGCAACGCGATGAGGCACGCCCCCGGCGCGCAGGTGCGGGTGGAGACGGCCTACGGGACGACCGGGCTGACCGTCCGCATCACCAACACCGCGCCCGACGGGGCGCCCGCGCGCTCGCAGTCCATGGGACACGGACTGCTGGGGATGCGCGAACGCGCTGCCATGCTGGGCGGCGAACTCGCGGCCGGGGCGACCCCGGACGGCGGCTACGAGGTCACGGCTATCCTGCCGGTGAGCGCCCCTGCCCTGGCCGCCGAATCTGCCGAGGAAACCCCGTGACGACCATTCGCGTACTCATCGCCGACGACCAGGTGATGGTTCGTCAGGGTTTCACAGTGCTGCTCAACGCCGAACCCGGCATCGAGGTCGTCGGTCAGGCGGTGGACGGCCTCGACGCCGTCGCCAAGGTCGCCGAGCTCGCCCCGGACGTCGTCCTCATGGACGTCAGGATGCCGGTGCTCGGCGGTATCGAGGCGACCCGCCGCATCACCTCGGCGCCCGACGCCCGGGTCAAGGTGCTCATCCTGACCACCTTCGATCTCGACGAGTACGTGTACGAGGCGTTGCGCGCCGGCGCGTCCGGCTTTCTCCTGAAGGATGCGTCGGTCGAGGAACTGGCCCGTGCGGTCAGGGTGGTGGCGGCCGGTGACGCGCTGCTCGCCCCGAATATCACCAAGCGGCTGATCGTGGAGTTCTCCCGGATGACCGCCGCCCCCCGGGCCCCGCTGAAGGACCGTATCGGTGATCTGACGGAACGCGAGACCGAGGTGCTGTCCCTGATCGCACAGGGTCTGTCGAACGCGGAGATAGCCCAGTTGCTGGTGGTGGCGGAGCAGACCGCGAAGACCCATGTGAGCCGGATACTGGCCAAGCTGGGGCTGCGCGACCGGACGCAGGCGGCGGTCTTCGCCTACGAGACGGGCCTGGTGCGACCGGCCGGCTACTGACGTGCAGGCGAATGGGCGGGGGCACGGGACCGCCGTACCCCCGCCCGGGGTGGTGACCGCCCGACGGCGAGAGGCCGGCGCGACCGTTTCGTTCGCGCCGCCGGGCGGAGTTCTGCAGGCTGAGAGGCCGGTTGTTGCGCCGGGACCGCGGCGGCGGGCGATGGGCGGCCGGGTCCGCTCTCTCTCAGGTCGAGAGCGGCCGCCGGCTGCCTTCACCACCGCACTGGCTCGCACGCCGCCGCGGTCCTCGGTCACGTCCGTCCCGCCGGACACCCCTCAGGGCCGGCCGGACGGACAGCGCAGGAGAGATGACCTCCCGTCATGTCTCTTGCGCGGTCTTGGTGTTCCAGGGGCGCTCGTTCGGATCACGGCTGGGCTCTCACGGGGCGATCCGGCCTGATCCGGACGAAGGACCCCAGTGCCCGTCCCGGGAGGGGCACTAGTCCTCGCGCAGGGCGCGGACCGCTTCCTCGACGCGCTTGCCGTAGTCGGCGTCGGCGGCGTGGAAGTGGGCGAGGTTCTTCTCGATCACGTCGTCGCGGGTGACCTGGGAGAGGCCTCCGGCGATGTTGGCGACCAGGCGGCCCTTCTCGTCCTCGGACATCAGCCGGTAGAGCTCGCCCGCCTGGAAGAAGTCGTCGTCCTTGGTGTGGGCGGGCGCCGCGTGGGTGCCGGTCCAGCCGTGGATCGCCAGCGGGGCGGAAAGCGCCGCGTCGGTCTGGGCGGGGCCCGCATACGAGTTGGGCTCGTAGTTCTTGTCGTGGCGCGCACCGTTGCGGGTGGCGTGCAGACCGTCACGGCCGTAGTTGTCGACGACAGCCGTCCGCGGCGCATTCACCGGGAGGTGGGTGTGGTTGACGCCCAGCCGGTAGCGGTGCGCGTCGGCGTAGGCGAACAGGCGGCCCTGGAGCATCTTGTCCGGGGAGGGGCCGATGCCGGGCACGAAGTTGTTCGGGGAGAACGCGGCCTGCTCGACCTCGGCGAATACATTGTCCGGGTTGCGGTCCAGGACCAGCCGGCCCACGCGCTGCAGCGGGTAGTCGCTGTGCGGCCACACCTTGGTGAGGTCGAACGGGTTGAAGCGGTAGTCGGCGGCCTCGGCGGCCGGCATGACCTGCACGTACAGGGTCCAGGACGGGTTCACGCCCCGTTCGATGGCCTGCAGCAGGTCCGTCTGGTGCGAGGTGCTGTCCTTGCCCGCGAGCTCGGCGGCCTGCTCGCTGGAGAGGGAGCGCACGCCCTGGTTCGTCTTGAAGTGGTACTTGACGAAGAAGGCCTCGCCCTCGGCGTTCGTCCACTGGTAGGTGTGCGAGCCGTAGCCGTTCATGTGGCGGTACGAGGCAGGAATGCCCCGGTCGCCCATCAGCCAGGTCACCTGGTGCGTAGCCTCGGGGGCGTGGGCCCAGAAGTCCCAGACGTTGTCCGGCTCCTGACGGCCGGTGAACGGGTCACGCTTCTGCGAGTGGATGAAGTCGGGGAACTTGATCGGGTCCTTGATGAAGAAGACCGGGGTGTTGTTGCCGACCAGGTCGTAATTGCCCTCGTCCGTGTAGAACTTGAGGGCGAAGCCGCGCGGGTCGCGTACGGCGTCGGCGCCGCCGAGCGAGTCGGCGACCGTCGAGAACCGGATGAACGTCTCGGTGCGCTTGCCGACGGCGGAGAGGAAGTCGGCCCGGGTGAAGCCGGTGACGTCGTCGGTCACCTCGAAGTAGCCGTACGCGCCGGAACCGCGGGCGTGGACCACGCGCTCCGGGATGCGCTCCCGGTTGAAGCGCGCGAGCTTCTCCAGCAGGTGCTGGTCCTGGAGGAGGATCGGGCCACCGACGCCGGCGGTGGCGGAGTTCTGGTTGTCGGCGACCGGGGCGCCTGACTCGGTCGTAAGCACACGCTGCGTCATGGTGTCGGGGCGACCTTCCGTACGGGAGCTGCTGAACTGCGACGCCCTGGGGGCTCCAGGAGCGTAGGTACGCTCCGAACCAGACGTCAACAGTTTGTTGAAATTGGGGCTGAGGTGTTCCGGATGGTGTCGACGCCTGGGCGCGACAGGACAGGTGTCAGCGCCGACACCATCCGGAAGTCTGTGGGGCGGCCGGTCAGGCCTGGACCGGCTGACCCGAGAGGCGCTCAACCGCGCGCAGCAGGGCCGAGTGGTCCAGGCCGCCGTCGCCCTGCGCGCGGAGCGAGGCGACGAGCTGGGCGACGACGGCGCCGACGGGGAGCGCGGCACCGACATTACGGGCGGCGTCGGTGACGATGCCCATGTCCTTGTGGTGCAGATCGATCCGGAAGCCCGGCGCGAAGTCGCGCCTCAGGAAGTTGTCCTTCTTGCGGGTCAGTACGGTGGAGCCGGCCAGTCCGCCGTTCAGCACGTCGAGCGCGGCCGCGAGGTCGACCCCGGACTTCTCCAGGAAGACGACGGCTTCGGCGCAGGCCTGGATGTTGACCGCGACGATCAGCTGGTTGGCGGCCTTCACCGTCTGGCCGGAGCCGTGCGGGCCGCAGAGCACGATCGTCTTGCCGAGCGCCCGCAGGATCGGCTGCGCGGCGTCGAAGTCGGCCTGCTCGCCGCCGACCATGATCGACAGCACGGCTTCGATCGCACCGGCCTCGCCACCGGAGACCGGGGCGTCCAGGACCCGGATGCCCTTCTCCTTCGCGTTCTTCGCGAGGTCCACGGAGGTCTGCGGGGTGATCGAGGACATGTCGATCAGCAGGGCGCCCGACTTGGCGTTCGCCAGGATGCCTTCGGGGCCGTACGCGATGGCCTCGACGTGCGGGGACGCGGGCACCATCGTGATGACGACATCGGCGTCCCGGACCGCCTCGGCGATCGAACCCGCGCCGTGCCCGCCGGCCGCGGCCAACCGGTCGATCTTGTCCTGCTCCAGGGTGTATCCGGTGACGTCGTAACCGGCCTTGATCAGGTTCTCGGACATGGGGGAGCCCATGATGCCGAGTCCGATCCACGCAACCTTGGGGAGGTTGTTGCTCATGAGGGGGTGCCTTCCTGAAAACGTGTGTACGAGGGGGAGTCCGACGCCCTCAGCGGGCCGCTCGGGCCTCGGCCGGGAGCCATGCGAAGGACTCGGCGCTCGGCTGGTCGCCGGACTTGTACTCCAGGCCGACCCAGCCGTCGTAACCGGCCTTCGTCAGCTCGTCGAGGAGCTGCTCCAGCGGCAGGGAGCCGGTGCCGGGCGCGCCGCGCCCCGGGTTGTCGGCGATCTGGACGTGACCGGTCCGGTCGGCGTACGCGGAGATGACCTGGCTCAGGTTCTCGCCGTTCATCGACAGGTGGTACAGGTCCAGCAGGAACTTCGCATTGCCGAGCCCCGTCGCGGCGTTGACCTTGTCGACGACCTCGATTCCGGCCGGTGCGCTCACCAGCGGGTAGCGCGGCGACTCCGGCTCGTTCAGGGTCTCGATCAGCAGGACCGCCCCGATCCGGTCGGCCGCGCGGGCGGCCAGGACCAGGTTCTCCAGGGCGAGCTCGTCCTGCACGGCCGGGTCCACGCCGTCGACGCGGTTGCCGTAGAGCGCGTTGAGCGCCTTGCAGCCGACCGAGGCGGCGAAGTCGGCCACCACCTCGATATTGGCGCGGAAGCGGTCCGACTCCGGGCCGGGCACGGAGAGCGCGCCGCGGTCGGGTCCGGGTAGCTGTCCGGCGTAGAAGTTCAGCCCCACCAGCTGCGTGCCCGCGTCGTCGAGCGCCTTCTTGAGGGCGTCGAGTTCGCTCTGCGGCGGGGTGGGGGTCTCGATCCAGGGCCACCACAGCTCGACCGCCGTGAAGCCCGCCGCGGCGGCGGCCGCGGGACGCTCCAGGAGCGGGAGTTCCGTGAAGAGGATCGAAAGGTTCACATCGAAGCGCTGGTCCGGCCCAGTCTTCTGCGAATCGAGAGAGGCCATGAGGGTCAGGCGCTCCTTCCGTATTGCGGAAGTTAGTTTCTGCTTAACGGAAGATTGCCCGGGGAGTGGAGAGGCTGTCAAGGGGGTGACCGGAATTCGGGCCGGTCAGGGCTCGTCCGGACACGGTCGATCAGCCACTGGTTGACGTCGACCGACAACAACGTCCGCTCCAGCGGATATGCGCCCCTTGCGGCGGTGATCGGGGCAGGACACTGTGGCTGGCACAGCCGCCGCCGATCTCCCGAGGTGCCCCACATGACCGCCCCCGCCAGTCGCCGCACCCTTCTCGGAGCGCTCCTGGCGGGTGCCGCTCTCACCACCGCGCCGGCCCCGCCCACGACGGCCCGGCCCGCGAGCCGACGGGAGACTTCTGCCGTCCCGGACCGACGGTCCGGGACGCTCCTCCTGGGGGCGTACACCTCGACCGCCGGAGGGGGCACGGGGATCGGTGTGGCCGGGTACGACCAGGCGACCGGGAGAATCACCGGGCGCACCACCGTCACCGGCGTCGACGACCCCTCGTACCTCGCCCCGCACCCCTCCGGCGCCACGGTCTACGCCGTCGATGAGCAGGAGCAGGGCGGCGTGACCGCCGTGGCTCTCGCCGCGGACGATACCTTCCGGGTGCTGGGCACCCGCTCCACCGGTGGCGCCGGCCCCTGCCATCTCTCCGTCCACCCGTCCGGGCGGTGGCTGCTGAGTGCCAACTACGCCTCGGGCAGTGTCGCCGTCCACCCGATCGCCGCCGACGGCTCCCTGGGGGAGCGCACCGCTCTGGTCGCCCACACGACCCCGTCGCCCGGTCCCGGCCAGGACGGACCTCACGCCCATCAGATCGTCACCGCCCCCGACGGCGGCCATGTCCTCGCCGTCGACCTGGGCAACGACACCGTGTACACCTACCGGCTCGATCTGCGCCGGGGCGCGCTCCACCAGGTCTCGTACGCGCTCCTGCGCCCGGGTGCAGGACCGCGCCACCTGGCCTTCCACCCCGGCGGCCGTTTCGCCTATCTCGCCTGCGAGGTCGACAACACCGTCGTCGTCTGCGGTTACGACCCCTCGACCGGCACCCTCACCCCGGGGGCCCCGCAGGCCACCGGAACGGGCCCGGGCACCAGCTATCCCGCCCAGCTCCTGGTCACCGGCGACGGCCGTTTCGCCTACCTCGCCAACCGCGGGCACAACAGCCTGACCCGCTACGCCGTCGAGGGCGGCGGGGCAGCGCTGCGGCTGATCGACGCGGTGCCGGTGGGCGGCGACTTCCCCCGGCACATCGCCTTCTCGCCGGACGGGGGCCTGCTCTTCGCCGCCAATCAGAGGTCCGGGACGGTGACGGTCTTCGCGGTCGACCGGGCCGACGGCGGGCTGCGCCGCACCGGTACCACCCCGTTCGCCGCTCCGGCGGCCGTCTGCGTGCTGCCGCTCGGGTCCCGGCGCGGCTGATCCCGACGCGAAACCCCAGTGGTCCGTTAGGGTCGGGGCCGAGCCGCGGGCCCCCGGGTGCGGCGAGCACATGATGGAGGCACAGTGCGCTTGAGAGTGGAGTTCACCACCGAGCCCTTCGATCTCGACGAGGCGCCCGCCCATGCGGTGGTGGCCCGTGAGGTGATCCAGACGGCCGAGCTGGACGCCGTGGATGTCGGCCCCTTCGGCAATACGGCGGAGGGCGGCGCCGACGCGGTGCTCACCGCGGTGGACTCCCTGCTGCGCAAGGCCCTGGAGTCCGGTGCCACCCGGGTATCGCTCCAGGTCAACGTCATCGGGGAGGACTCGAAGTGACCGAACCCGCGGACCACCCCCTCGTCACCGCGGTCAAGCCGCTCGTCGACGCCATGGGCGCCGAGCTGGTCGGGCCCGGGGATGCCCGGACCGACGACGTGGTGCTGGCCTGGGAGGGCGAGGACGTCATAGCCGTACGGCTGCCGCAGCTCTCGGACTCGCTCGACCACATCCTGGCCGCCATGGAGCGGCGGCACGGCATGCCACTGGCCGAGCTGGACCGTAGGACCAAACAGTCGGTCGTACGGACCCTGGAGGCACGGGGTGCCTTTTCGGTGCGGCACGGTGTGGAGACGGTGGCGGGGGCGCTGGGGGTCAGCCGCTTCACCGTCTACAACTATCTGAATCGGGAAAATGCCGCCAAAGGTGAGTAGTTGAGCGAAGACCGCGGAAGTATGCGGAAGGCCGTCGCCCGGATCGTCGGGCGACGGCCTTTGACGTTCGCGGAATTTCAACAAAGTGTTGACGTGGTGTTGTGGAGGGCGTTAGCTATCCGCAGCCCGACCAACGCACAGCGAAAAAAGCCACGGAGGCTCCCGTGACTCTGAGCTCCACACCGGGCCTCACCCGGTTCAATACTCTGGCGGACGACGAGGCCACCACCGCGTTGCACGAGGTGTGTGCCAGTGCGGCATGGGGAAGAGCGATCCTCTCCCGGCGCCCCTACACCACCACAGAAGCCCTTCTCGCCACCAGTGATGCCGTCATGGCCGAGCTGACCCGCGAAGATCTGGCCGACGCGATGGCCGGTCACCCCCCGATCGGCCGCCCGGCACCGGGAGACCCGACCTCCTCCCGCGAACAGCGGGGGATGGCCGACGCCACCGAGGAGCTCAAGGCCGAGATGCTCGAACTGAACCTGGCCTACCAGGAGCGGTTCGGACATGTCTTCCTGATCTGCGCCACCGGTGCCACCGGAGAGCAGATGCGCGACGCGGTGAAGTCCCGGATCGGGAACTCGCCCGAGCAGGAGCGCGAGATCGTGCGCACCGAGCTGGGCAAGATCAACCGCATCCGGCTGACCCGCCTCGTAACCGAAGGAGAGTGACGGTCTTGAGCACCGACACCACCGCATCGGTGTCCACGCACATCCTGGACACCAGCATCGGCCGCCCCGCCGCAGCCGTCGCCGTCACGCTCGCCGCCCGCAGTGGCAGCGACGCGCCGTGGGTGACGCTCGGCGGCTCCGCGACCGACGCGGACGGGCGATGCAAGGACCTGCCGGCGCTGCCGGAGGGCACCACCCATGTACGTCTCGACTTCGAGACCGAGGCGTACTTCTTCAACAAGCAAGCCGAGGCGCAGCAGGACGCCCCCCGCGTAAGGGACAGCGGTGCGTTCTTCCCGGAAGTGGCGATCACCTTCGCCGTCGTACCGGGCGAGCACTTTCACGTACCGCTGCTGCTCAACCCGTTCGGCTACTCCGTATACCGAGGGAGCTAGCAGACATGCCCACGATTCTCGGCCAGAACCAGTACGGCAAAGCAGAGAACCGCGTCGTCAAGATCACGCGGGATGGCGACACCCACCACATCAAGGACCTGAACGTCTCGGTCGCCCTCTCCGGCGACATGGACGACGTCCACTACTCCGGCTCCAACGCCAACGTCCTGCCGACCGACACCACCAAGAACACGGTGTACGCGTTCGCCAAGGAGCACGGCATCGAGTCCGCCGAGCAGTTCGGCATCCACCTCGCCCGCCACTTCGTGACGTCGCAGGAGCCGATCCATCGGGCGCGCATCCGTATCCAGGAGTATTCCTGGGAGCGCATCGCCACCTCGGACAACAACTCCAAGTTCATTGGCTCGGACGAGGTCAACCACTCCTTCGCCCGCAAGGGCCAGGAGCTTCGCACCACCCAGATCACCTACGACGGTGAGAACTGGCAGATCATCTCGGGACTCAAGGACCTCACGGTCATGAACACCACCAACTCGGAGTTCTGGGGTTACGTCAAGGACAAGTACACGACGCTCAAGGAGGCGTACGACCGCATCCTGTGCACCGATGTCGCTGCCGCCTGGCGCTACAACTGGACCAGCGACGACGACCGGATGCCCAACTGGGAGAAGTCGTACGAGCAGGCCAAGAAGCACATCCTGCAGGCCTTCGCCGAGACGTACTCCCTCTCGCTGCAGCAGACCCTGTACCAGATGGGGTCGAGGGTGATCAACAGCCGCAGCGAGATCGACGAGATCCGCTTCTCCCTGCCGAACAACCACCACTTCCTGGTGGACCTGGAGCCCTTCGGTCTCAAGAACGAGACCGCCGACGGCGCTGTCTACTTTGCGGCCGACCGCCCGTACGGACTCATCGAGGCCACCGTGCTGCGGGACGGTATCGAGCCGCAGATCCCGGTCGACATGACCAACCTCTGACGCGGCCCTGAGCCGGTCCCTGCCCGCCGACGGGCGGGGACCGGCCGACCCGGAGGGAAACCCCATGGCACAGCCTGCAACGGGCCCGGCAGCAGACGGCCCCTGTACCGCACCACCGGAGAACTCAGTCCATCCGGTGGACGAAAAGCTTTCCCCCTCGCGGCTCGTCCCCGCCGCGCTCCAGCACATCGCCGCCATGTATGCGGGCGTCGTCACCCCTCCGTTCATCATCGGCCAGGCCGCCGGCCTGGACCCGGCCGGAATGACCCGGCTGATCGCGGCCAGTCTGCTGATCGCCGGACTCGCCACCCTCCTGCAGACGCTCGGCATCGGCGGCGTCGCGGGAAACCGGCTGCCGTTCGTCAACGCCGCGTCCTCCGCCGGCATCGCCCCGATGCTCGCCATCGCCGAGACCAGCGCCCCCGGCCACCAACTCCCGGCGGTCTACGGGGCGGTGCTCGTCGCCGGAGCCTTCTGTCTGGCCGTCGGACCGTTCTTCGGGCGGCTGCTCCGCTTCTTCCCGCCGCTCGTCACCGGCGTCGTCATCACCCTCATCGGCGTCACCCTGATGCCGGTCCCGGCCTCCTGGGCGCAGGGCGGTGACAAGGAAGCCGCCGACTTCGGCGCCATGAAATACTTGGCGCTGGCCGCCTTCACCCTTGCCGTCATCCTGCTGATCCAGCGATTCGGGCGCGGCTTCGTCAAACAAGTCGCCCTGCTCTTCGGCCTGTTGATCGGAACGCTCGCCGCGATCCTGTTCGGGCTGGCCGACTTCTCCGCGCTGAGGTCCGCACCGCTCGCGGCCCTGCCCACACCCTTCGCCTTCGGTGCCCCCGAGTTCAAGCCTGCCGCCATCCTGTCCCTCTGCATCGTCATGCTGGTCCTGATGACGGAGTCCTCGGCCGGCATGCTGGCGCTCGGCGAGATCTGCGACCGGCGCGCCGACGGGCGGACCATCACCCGCGGCCTGCGCACCGACGGCATCGCCACCCTGCTCGGCCCGGTCTTCGGCGGCTTCCCGACGAGCGCGTTCGCGCAGAACGTCGGCGTGGTGTCGCTGACGAAGGTACGCAGCCGCTACGTCGTCGCCGCGGCGGGCGGAGCACTGATCGTCCTGGGCGCCTTCCCCGTCCTCGGCGCGGTCGTCTCCCTCGTCCCGATGCCCGTGCTCGGTGGCGCCGGAATCGTCCTGTTCGGCTCGATCGCCGTCAGCGGCATCCGTACGCTCTCCGAGGCCGGACTCGACGACAGCTCCAACATCATTCTGGTCGCCGTGGCGCTCGGCGCGGGCATCATCCCGCTCGCCGCGCCCGCCTTCTACGCCGGATTTCCGTCCTGGGCGCAGACCGTGCTGGGCTCCGGGATCAGTGCGGGAGCGCTCGTCGCGGTCCTGCTCAACCTGTTCTTCCACCATCTCGGCACCCACAGCCTCACGGCTGTGGCACTCAAATCCTCCTAGGGTCCTGCCGTGCCCACCTCATCACAGAGAGAAGAAGGAAGCGCCATGGCAGCCCCTGATCGTGTGGAACGCATCGTCATCGAGAACTGTTCGATCGCGACCGTCGACGCCGACGACACCGAGTACGCCTCGGGCCATGTCGTCGTCGCGGGCAACCGCATCGAGTACGTAGGCGCCGGCCGGGCCCCCGAGGGGCTGGAGAACGTCGTGCGACGCATCGACGGCGCCGGGCACCTCGTCACCCCCGGCCTGATCAACACCCACCATCACTTCTACCAGTGGATCACCCGGGGCCTGGCCACCGACGACAACCTCTTCGACTGGCTGGTCGCCCTCTACCCGACCTGGGCGCGCATCGACGAGCCGATGGTCCGCGCCGCGGCGCAGGGCTCGCTCGCGATGATGGTCCGCGGCGGTGTCACCACCGCCATGGACCACCACTACGTCTATCCGCAGGGCTCCGGCGACCTGTCCGGCGCCATCATCGGAGCCGCCCGCGACATGGGCGTACGGTTCACCCTCGCCCGCGGCTCCATGGACCGCAGCCAGAAGGAAGGCGGGCTGCCGCCGGACTTCGCCGTCGAGACGCTCGACGGTGCGCTCGCCGGCACCGAGGCGACCATCGACGCGCACCACGACGGCTCCTTCGACTCCATGACGCAGATCGCCGTCGCACCCTGCTCGCCCTTCTCCATCTCCACCGAACTGCTCCGCCAGGGAGCCGAGCTGGCCCGCCGCCGCGGGGTCCGGATGCACACCCACGGCTCGGAGACCGTGGAGGAGGAGAAGTTCTGCCACGAGCTGTTCGGGATGGGCCCGACCGACTACTTCGAGTCGACGGGCTGGCTCGGCGACGACGTATGGATGGCCCACTGCGTCCATATGAACGACTCCGACATCGCCGCGTTCGCCCGCACCGGCACCGGCGTCGCGCACTGCCCGTCCTCCAACGCCCGCCTCGCGGCAGGCATCGCCCGGGTCCCCGACATGCTGGCCGCGGGTGTCCCCGTCGGGCTCGGTGTCGACGGCACCGCCTCCAACGAGTCCGGTGAACTCCACACCGAGCTGCGCAACGCCCTCCTCATCAACCGCCTCGGCGCCCACCGCGAAAAGGCACTGAATGCCCGTCAGGCCCTGCGCCTGGGAACGTACGGCGGCGCCCAGGTCCTCGGCCGCGCGGACCAGATCGGCTCCCTGGAGGTCGGCAAGCTCGCCGACCTGGTGCTCTGGAAGCTGGACACGCTCGCGCACGCCTCCATCGCCGACCCGGTCACCGCGCTCGTCTTCGGCGCCGCCGCCCCCGTCACCCTCTCCCTCGTCAACGGGAAGACGGTCGTCGAGGGCAACCACCTGACCACGGTGGACGAGGACGCCATCGCCCGCGCCACCCGCGACGAGGCTCGCCGCCTCGCGCAGATCGCCGCCGGGGCCTGACGGCTCCGGGGCACCTCCCCCAGAACGGCCGACCGGAGGGGGACGGCCCTCGGCCGGCCGCCGTGGACCCGAGCGGGGTCCACGGCAGCCGGTCCGGCGAACACGCACGCAGAAGTGCGCGTTCGCCGGACCGGTGACCCAAGCTGCCGCACCAGCTGCACGACCTGCACCACCTGCACCACCTCCCTGACACCCACGTCGCCTTGACGTGTATCCGACCGGAGGAACCGCCGTGGCAGCACAGCCCAGGTTTCACAACGACGCAGTCGCAGTTCCCGACCAGCAGCCCGTACCGGACGACCCGCAGGTCGCCGACGGCAAGCATCCGGTCGACGAGACCCTCCCCCCACTGAAGATGTTCACCAGCGGACTGCAGCATGTGGCCGCGATGTACGCGGGCGTCGTGGCACCGCCCATGATCGTGGGACCCGCCGTGGGACTCACCGCCAAGGAGACCGCCTTCCTGATGGGGGCGAGCCTCTTCACCGCGGGCATCGCCACCCTGCTCCAGACCCTCGGCTTCTGGCGCATCGGCGCCCGGCTGCCGTTCGTCAACGGCGTCTCGTTCGCCGGGGTGACGCCGATGATCGCGATCGGCAAGGATCGCGGGCACGACGGCATCGCTGTCATCTTCGGTGCGATCCTCGTCGCCAGTCTCCTCGGCTTCGTACTCGCCCCCTACTTCTGCAAGCTGGTGCGCTTCTTCCCGCCCGTCGTCACCGGGACCGTCATCACCCTGATCGGTGTCTCGTTGCTGCCGGTCGCCTTCAACTGGTCCCAGGGCGGCAACGCGACGGCCGACGGCTACGGGTCGACGACCAATATCTCCATGGCCGCCGTCACCCTGGTCATCGTCCTCGCCCTGCGCAAACTGCTGCGCGGCTTCCTGCAGCAGATCGCGATCCTGCTCGGTCTGGTCGCCGGCACCCTGATCGCGATCCCGGTCGGCATCACCGACTTCGGCGCGATCAGGGATGCCGACCTGATCGGCTTCCCGACCCCGTTCCACTTCGGGGCACCGCAGTTCGAGATGGCCGCCATCGTCTCGATGTGCATCGTGATGCTCGTCTGCATGACCGAGTCCACCGCCGACATGCTGGCCCTCGGCAAGATCGTCGGCCGGCCGGCGGACGAGCGGACCATCGAGGGCGGTCTGCGCGCCGACACCCTCGGCAGCGCCGTCAGCCCGCTCTTCAACGGCTTCATGTGCAGCGCCTTCGCGCAGAACATCGGCCTGGTCGCGATGACCAAGGTGCGCAGCCGGTTCGTCGTCGCCGCGGGTGGCGTCATCCTGATCGTGCTCGGTCTGGTCCCCGTGGCCGCGTCCGTCATCGCGCTCGTCCCACTGCCGGTGCTCGGCGGTGCGGGCATCGTGCTCTTCGGCTCGGTCGCCGCGAGCGGCATCCAGACGCTGGCCACCGCCGCCCTGGAGAAGGGGGAGAACGCGCTGATCGTCGCGGCCGCCGTCGGCATCGGCCTGATCCCGATCGCCGCGCCGGAGTTCTACCACGCGTTCCCGAAGGACCTCCTCGTCGTGCTGGACTCGGGGATCTCCACCGGGTGCGTCGTGGCGATCGTCCTCAACCTGGCCTTCAACCACCTGGGCAGGAAGCCGGAGGAGGGGAACGAGGAGGAGCCCTCCGTCCCGGCAACGGCTCCGGTGGGCGCGCACTGAGTGTGTCCGGTACGGCGCTGTGGCGCGCACGGCTCCAGCCGTACGCGCCACAGACGTATTCCGGGCAGGTCCGGGCGGGACTCAGCCGATGTGGTAGCTGTCGCCGTACACCTTCCACTCCGGCGGCGGATCCAGGTTCAGATTTCCCTTCCTCAGGAAGACCCGCTGGGCGGTGTCCACCCGGCTGGTGTCCGAGTGGGCCCCCTCCTGCTGCAGCGCCCAGACCCGCGCGTCCAGGAAGGCGTTGAGGTAGGTCACCTCGTTGCCGCCCTGCGACGGCGGCTTCGCCCTGGCGAGCGCGCGCTTGCGGATGGAGCTGAAGCTCGTGCTGTCGCTGCCGTCGCCGTGCGTGACGATGGCGTCGTAGTACTCGAACTGGCCGAGTGTGCCGATGCCGTCGGCCTTCCCCCGATCGACCGCCGGGTTGAAGTACGCCCGGTCCCGTTCGTCGTTCTGCGCCTGCTTGAAGGCCGGGTCCGACGCGGCGGTCGCCCAGTCCTCGGCGAAGTCCGGGTCGAGGCCGTCGTGCGAGTCGGTGCCGTTCACCTCCCGCAGAGCGGGCAGATACTTCGCGAGGACGTTGCCCGGCTTGCGCCGGGTGTACAGCTCGACGAGGTCGAGCATGTCGCCCGTGCCGGAGCAGAAGCCGATGATGCCCGCGGTGTAGCCGCGGCCGTCGCCGATGTCCTCGATGTACTTGTACTGCGCCTGCCAGTCGAGTGTGGAGTTCTCCGCGCTGGAGACCAGCTGCATGGCGATCTCCTTCTTCGCCGGATTGTCCAGCCCGGTGGCGGCAGCCGCCTTCCGGGTGGCGGAGACCTCGTGGCGCACGGCTGGATGCGTGGAGGCGCCGGCGTGGGCGGTGGCGGGTGTCGCCGTGAGGGTCACCCCGAATGCGACCAGCGTGAGCCGTACGGGGCGAGTGTTGCGACGTGCGGCGTGCTTATGACGTGCGGCGTGCTTATGGGAAGCGGGCACCATTCCTCCAAAGGGAGTTCGTCGTTCCGGATCCGCTAGGAAGCTTTCCTACCAGAGCGGAGTGAGAGTCGTGGTGGAGTGAGAGTCGTGCACTCGTTCGGCGCAAGCGAGTTGAGTCCGGCTCCGGCTACGGAAAGGCCCCGCACCACGTGCCGGACGCGCGGTGCGGGGCGGTACGGGGCGGCCTGCGGATCAGGGGCGGACACCCTCTGGCCGATGGCTGTCAGCAGTCGGGGTAGGCCACGTGGATCCATACGCCCGTGGGGCCACCCTGCAGGTCGCCCATGGCCCGATGCCCCTACTGGACACGGCAGTTGAGACTTCGACCCCGTTTTCGTCGACCGTGCAGACCGCCGATCGCGGGTTCAGGGTCCGTCGATACGGTAGCTGTCGCCGTACACCTTCCACTCCAACGGTGTTTCCAGCTGGAGTCTGCCCTCGCGTACGAAGACCCGCTGCGCCGTCTCGACGCGACTGGTGTCGGAGTGCGAGGGTTCCTTGCGGATCGCGGTGACCCGGGCATCGAGGAAGGCGTTCAGATACGTCACCTCGTCGCCGCCCCGGGACGGCGGTTCGGCGGCGTCGAGAGCCTCGCGGCGCATCGTACGGAAGCCGACCGTGCCGTCCGAGTCGGCGGCCCCGTGCATCACATAGGCGTCGTAGTAGATGAACTGGCCCAGGGCGCCGAGACCGTCGTCCTTTCCCTGTTCGACCGCCGGATCGAAGTACGAGCTGTCCCGTTCGGCGTCCTGCGCCGATCGGAACGCGGGGTCGGCGGCCGCCTCCACCCATGCGTCGGTGAACGGGCGCCGGAGGCCGTCGTGCGAGTCGCTGCCCTTCACCGCGCGCAGAGCGGGCAGGAACCGTTCCAGCGGATTGCCGGGGCGCGCCGACGCGTACCGCTCGACGACCCTCAGCATGTCGCCGGTGCCGGAGCAGAAGCCGATGATGCCCGCGGTGTAGCCGCGGCCGTCGCCGATGTCCTCGATGTACTTGTACTGCGCCTTCCAGTCGAGTGTGGAGTTCTCCGCGCTGGAGACCAGCTGCATGGCGATCTCCTTCTTCGCCGGATCGTCCAGCCCGGCCGCCGGGGAGCCATTGCCGGAAAAGCGCCCGGGCGAGCGCCCGGAACACCCCGCCAGCAGGGCGGCCACCGTGACCAGAGCGATGAACGGAGCCGTGGCGGGGGCGAGCCGGGAACGCGGAATGACCTTCACTTCTCCAGCCTGCCAGGCACGGGGAGGGATCTTGGTCCGTTCGCCTGTAGCGTCAGGGGTATGGAAGATCAGTCTGTTGTGGATGTCGGCGACGTCCGGCTGGCGTACCGGACCTGGGGCGACCCGTTCGGCTCGCCCGTCGTCCTGCTGCACGGCCTCGGCGGTTCCGCCGCGAGCTGGGAAGCGGTCGGGAGCCTGCTCGGCGAGGAATGGCGGGTGTACGCCCTCGACCTGCGCGGGCACGGGGAGAGCGACTGGCCCGACGAGTACTCCTTCGAGCTGATGAGGGACGATGTCCTCGGCTTCCTCGACGAGTGCGAGCTCGACCGCGTCGGTCTGGTCGGCCACTCCATGGGCGGCGTCGTCGCCCATCTGCTCGCCCAGGAGCACGCGGACCGGGTGGAGCGCATGGTGCTGGTGGAGACCCCGCCGCCGTTCCCCAGCGAGCCGCGGCCCGCCGCGCAGCCCGAAGGGCCGGTCGACTACGACTGGAATGTCGTCGCGCCCATCCGGGCCCAGGTCGCCGACCCCGACCCGCAGTGGGCGGAGGGTCTCGGCGAGATCGTCGCGCCGACGCTGATGATCGCCGGCGGCCCGGAGAGCACCATGCCGCAGGGCCGGCTGGCCGACATGGCCTCCCTGATCCCGGACTGCCGGCTGATCACGCTCGGCGGCGGCCACCGGGTCCACGAGATCCACGCCGACCAGGTCGCCCACCAGATCACAGAGTTCTTCACCAGCTGAAACCCCATTGTCAGTGCCGGGTGCCAAGATCGTTCGCATGGAGCTTGCACTGTTCTTCGCCGAGGTCGACGCCCAGCCGTGGGCCGAGCTGCAGCATGCGTACGGAAGCGCCGCCGATGTGCCCGACTGCCTGCGGGCGCTCGCCGGGGACGACGAGGGCGCGGCGTCCGAGGCGCTCTCCGAGCTGTACGGCAGCATCCTGCACCAGGGGTCGGTGTACGAGGCGACGGCCCACGCGGTGCCGTATCTGGCGCGGCTCGCGGAGGCCGGGCACCGCACGGAGGATCTGCTGGTGCTGCTCGGCGGGATCGCGGAGGGCGGCGAGGACCAGGGGGAGACGGATGAAGCCGCCTGCCGGGCAGCCGTCGTCGCCCAACTGCCGTTGATCCTGGGCTGGATCGCCCACGAGAATCCTGGGTTGCGGCAGGCCGCCGCGTGGACCGGGGCCATGACAGGGGCATCCGGTCAGGTGCTGCCGGTGCTCCGGAGGCGCTGGGCGGAAGAGACGGACCCCCTTGTCCGGGCCGAACTTCTCGGCGCCATCGCCCATCTGGACCCGGCAGGCAGCGTTGCCGAGGCGACCGAAGCCATGGGTGCGGGCGAGCCGGGCGAGGTGAGGATCGCGGCCCTGCTGGCCGGCGTCGACGCGGGCCGGCCCTGGGGCTCCGCCCACCACGAGGCGATGCTGATGCTCCTCCCGGCCGACGGGCTGGTCCGGAGCCGCCTCGACCAGGAGCGCAACGAACCGCTGCAGTATGTCGTCGATTCCCTGCTGCTCCGTGACACGCCCGAGGACCGCGAAGCGGCCTACGGCCTGCTCGACGTGGCACTGCGCCGTTCCGACCCCGACGCCCGCGCCGAGGCGCTGTGGGCGGCCGAGACCGCCTGTCAGCTCTCGCGCAGCGCGCCCGACCGGCTGGCCGCACCCCTGTGTGCGCTGACGGCCGACCCGGCTGCCGTGCCCGCGGCGTACTCGCTCCTCCGGAAGCTGGGCGTCCATGGAGCGGCGGCCGCCCCGGTCCTGGCCCAACTCGCAGCAGGGCAGGGTGATCCGGCGGACCGGGCCCTCGAAGCGCTTGTCGCCGTGGCCCCCGCGCAGGCCGCGCCGCTCCTTGCGCGCGACCTGGGGCAGCGCCCGCGCGCGCTCGGTGCCGTATGCGGCTTCCCGGTCCGAGGGGCAGCCGCCCTCTCCTTCCCGTACGACCCCGACCTGCTGGACGCGATCCGTGTCCGCCTCGTCGCGGACGATCTCGAGGGCAATGAGCCGTTCTGGCTCACGGCCCTGCTCACCGCCTGGGGGAGCCGGGCATCCTCGGCCCTGCCCGAACTGCGGTCCGCGCTGGCGCGGTTCCCGAAGGTCGTCCCCAGGGCGCTGGTGGCGGTCTGCCCGCCGGAACACCGCGCGGAGGCGGCGAAGCTCCTGACGACCGCGGCCCGCTCCGGACCGAAGGCGGGCAGGCTCGCGGCGGCCGGGGCGGTGCGCGAGCTGACCGGCGACACCGGCACCCTGCTGGCAGCGACGGCTGCACGGCTCGCCGAGGGGGGCTACGACGTGCGGGAGGCTGCGAGCACTGCCGGCGAACTGGGCCCGGAGGCAGCCGATCTGGTGCCGGCCCTGCGGTCCGCGCTCAGTGTCCCCGAGCCGAACCGCACCATCCCGCAGCTGGACGGCGATGTCGAGATCGCCGCCGCGCTGTGGCGGATCACGGGGGACGCCGAGGAGGCGGTGCCGGTGCTCGCCGGGGTGCTCGCGGAGGTCGAACCGGCCTGGATGCGCTGGACGTTCATCCGCGCCGCGCGAGCGGCGGCCCTCATCGGAGAGGTGGCCCGCCCGCTGGTCCCCGCGCTGGAGGGCCTGCTGACGGACCGGCAACAGACCCCGGCCGCGGTACTTGCCCTGCACGCGATCGCACCCGAGTCCCTCGACGCCCCTCGGCTGGCCGGCCTGCTCCTGGACGCCGCAGAGGCGGACGCCGAACCCGTCACCGCCATCGAAGCCCTGGTTGCCCTCGGTCCGACCGCCCTCACCGACGACCACCTGAACCGGCTGACCGCCCTCGCCGAACGGGACCTGCGGGTGACGGCGTCAGGACTGGAGTCAGGCATCGCCCCGGCCGACGAACGACTGCGCGACCGGGCGCGCGAGGCGGTGCGTACGCTGCGACCGCACTGACCACGCGTGCGGGATCGCCTGCGCGCCGCGGGCAACGCCGAGACGGGACGGACCGGCGGGCCTCCGGTACGGCCCGCCGTATCGGCCGGTCGTGGGGCGGGTGCCGCCACGCCCCTCCGGCGGCGGCCGCACCGCGCAGACGTCAGCCCCCGGGCTGCCAGTCCGGGCGCCGGCCGCTCATGGCGATTGCCCGGTCGACGAGGGGCGCGTCGGACGGTACGGGGACCGGCGGTCCGAAGATGTCGGGTCGCGGGATGTCGTCGCGGGGCGTCAGCATGGCCAGCGACACCCGCAAGCTCGCCTCGTCCGCCTCGTACGCCTGCCCGGTGGACCGGGCCAGGTCCCAGCCGTGGACGACCAGCTCGTTCAGTGCGACCATCGCGGCCACCTCGCCCGGCAGATCCACACCGCCCGCCCTGGTCATCCCCTGCCGGGCGGCAGGGTCGCGCCAGGCTGTCACCAGCTCGTCCAGCAGGGGCGGCAGTGCCTCGCGCCAGTCGTCGCCGAGGACCGGCAGTGCGGCGGCCGGGTGAGCTGTCGGTCGTCGGCCCGAGATCCTTCCGCGCCGCGTCGCGGAAGGCCATGCTCAGCCCGACCAGATGGGCGAGCAGCTCCCGTACCGCATAGTCGGGGCAGGGGGTGGGGTCGGTCAGCTGTTTCTCCTCGATGCCGTCGAGCAGTGCGGCGATCTGGCGTGCGGCAGGTCCCAGATCGGCCGTGGGCATCGTCTTGTTTTCGGTATCCATACTCTTCAGACCGCTCCGGCGCCCGGAAGTCATCGGTCCTCGCGCGGGGAGTCCACGCCCCGCACCGGCATATGCGGAACGTACCGCCCCATCCTCTTGTCGTGGACCCGCCAGCAGTGTCATATAGGTCCAGACCATTGCTGCCGGATGGAAGGCAAGACCGTGCAACGCCCCCACGCACACGCCGCGTTGGCCACCTCCGCCGCCCTGCTCCTCGCCACGCTCACCGCGTGCGGCGGGACCGCCGACGCCGCCGACACGCAGAGACCGACCGCGCCCGGCGGGGTGACGGCGCAGGCGAGCAGCGCCACCTCCGTCCACGTCATGTGGAACCGGTCCTCCGACAACAAGGCGATCACCGGCTACGAGGTCTACCGCAAGGGCAAGCAGGTCAGGTCTGTCGCGGCGACCCGGCAGATGATCGACGTCGACGGACTGACTCCCTCGACCGCCTACACCTTCACCGTCCGGGCCCGCGACGCCGCCGGAAACCTCTCCGCTGCGAGCAGGGCCGTCGCCGTCACCACCCCCGCCCCCACGCCTGCCGACCACGGGCCGCCGACCCGCCCGGCCGAGCTGCGCGGCAAGGCCGACGGCGGACGCTCGGCGACCCTGTCCTGGGGAGGTTCGACGGATGACGTGGGCGTCACCTCGTACGACATCTACCAGGAGGACTCCCGTATCCACAGCGTGCCCGGCACGCAGACCACGGCCCACCTCACGGGGCTGCGCCCCGGGACCGTCTACACCTTCACCGTCCGGGCCCGCGACGCCGCCGACACGTCCTCGCCGGACAGCAACGACCTCGACCTCACCACCCCGTCCGCCCCGGCGAATACCGCTCCCACCGAACTGCGGACCGACAGTCGTGTGCAGGGCAAGGAGTACGTGATCGACCTCGACTGGAAGCAGCCGGACACCGGCGGCGAGATCCCCGCGTACCAGCTCTTCATCGACGGCCGGCTGACCACCACGATCGTGTGGGGCGGCAAGCCGCCCAAGGGGCGGGCGAGCTACCGGCTGACCGTCGGCGACCCGCGCGGCACGCGGTACTCGATGAAGATCCGCGCCAAGCTCCCGGACGGGAAGTGGGGCGACTTCTCCGCCCGGCGCACCGTCGTCCTCGGCAGCTGACAGGGGCTGTTGATCCCGGAAACCGTTCCTGACCAGTGCGCATATAACCGCCGTCTCGGCAGTCACTTTTCGAGCCGTATGGGAGTTTCAGTCGGTTCCGTCCTTCGATATGTGCCTTGTGCAGGGCGGCCGCGATGTCGTCGAGGGCGGACTGGGCAAGAAGATCCTGAGAGAGAAGCGGATGTGAGGGCGTCGCGTCGGACGGGGTGGGTGTGAGGTCATGAGCGTCGGGTTCAGTGACAGGCGGTGCCCGTCGGCCAAGCATCAGCGGCCCGGTCGGGGCGATGGCGATCAACCCGGAGGGAACCCGTGCCGCCACCGGCAGCCACGACACGACTGCCCCAGTGTGGGATCCCACCTGGCATTCAGAAGACAACCGCAGTTGCAAGCAAGCTGACGATCACTGCCGGGTCCGCCGATTTGAGATCGTAGGGCGCACACGCTGAGGTCCTGCCTGCTCCTTCGAGGGGAGCAGGCAGGACCCGTTTCAGCTGCCGCGCGAGGACAATGATTCCTTTGCCCGTGGCGGTTGCCTTGATACTCAGCCGAGCGGCTTGGGCTTGGGACGGCGGAGGTGCCCATGGACCTCGCTGACGCAGGTCAGCGCAACGCCGATGCTGACGGCAATGGCCAGTGCCGCGATCAGAGTGTCCGGGCCGAAGGATTCCTGGGAGGCGGCGTTCAGGAAGGCCGCTGCGATGGCGATCTCGCCGAGTCCAAGTACCCCCAGCCACGCTGTTTGGGCGGCGAGCGGAGCGCGCGTCCGGACCTTCTCCCAGCCCAGCAGTGCTGCCCCGCCTCCCATCACCAGCAGCGTCACGACGAGCAACGCTGTGAACAGGACGTGGCTGGTGACGGACGGTGCCGTGTGGTCGATTTCGCTGGTGTCAGGGACCGGCAGGGCGAAGAGCAGCCCGACGAGGGCGACGTAGGCAATCTGCCCGATTAGCAAGACCGGCGCAACACGGCGACTGAGAAGTTGTTTCATGCGTTGCTCCTTACGAGTTTGCCGCTCTTGATGATCCAGAGCTTGCCCTTCGACACGTAGCTCTTGCAGGCGCCGCGGGACTTGCTCGCCGCCGTCGCCTTGGAGTTGTTGCTCTTGTAGTTTCTGCCGATGGCGCGACCGATCTTGTTGTTCCGGAGATCCATCTCCTTGTCGTTGCCCCGGGACTCCGACTCATGGCGTGTGGCCACCTCGTAGGCCGTCTCGTGGTCGATGAAGATCTCCATCGTGGCGTTCCAGTAGCAGTGGCGGAAGGCGTCACCGGTGCCCTGGAACAGAGTTTTGTCCGCGTAGTACTCCTTGGCATAGTGGACCGCCACTTCCGCTTGGTCGCGGGCCTTGGAGCAGTCGTATGGGTTCAGCAGGCAGTAGCGCTTCTCGGACGGCGTCATCCCGTAGCCGGCGGCGCTTGGATCGAGCAGGACCGGGTAGTGCACGGTCTGGCCGGCTGCCGGTGCGAGCGAGATGACGATCGCGGATCCGGAGGTCGTCATGGACACCGGGACGGTATTGCCCTTGGCATCAATGGCGACCGGCGCAGAGACGAAGGTGGCAAAGCCTTCCTGCCCGTCCGCGATCATCACCGTGTTCTCGGAGACGGCTGTCATCTCCTGGCCGGGCTGCAGATCCACCGTGTAGGTGAAGGAATGAGGTGCGTTCGCGGTCCGCAGCAGGTGGAAGAGCTCCACCTGGCTGGCTTCGGACCGGATCGCGACGATGTCGGCGTCGCGCTGGGTGTTCGGGTAGATCACAAGGCCGGTGCTGCTCAGCTCAGCTGGTGAGATGGACGCGACGGGCAGGTCGATGAGGGTCTGGGTGTTGCCGTCGGCGCTGGTTCCCACCACGGTGCTGTCGGCGGTTGCCGGCAGTTCGGTGACCGGGCCCGCGGTCACACTTTCCTCGTCCTCGGTCTTCTCGGGGTCTTCCTCCTCGACGTAGCCGGGTGGCGTGTCATCCTCCTCCGCTATGTCCTCGGTCGGTTCCGTGATCTCGTCCTCGTCCTCGGCGGGGTGGAGGATGGCTGAGAAGTGGGTTTCGGCTATCTCGTTGATGAAGGAGGTGGAGAGATTTCCGCTGAGTGAGCCCGCCCGGAAGGTGTACTCACCCCACTCCGACCAGGTGCCGGCTGCGTTCTTGACCCGGGCGGTCAGGGAGTGCACGCCGCGGGTGGCGGGCGTGATCGTGACAACGGCCTTGCCGCCGGTGAGCGTCGCGGCGCGCACGGTCTCCTGGTCGAGGGCGTACTCGACGGACACGGCCTTGCCGGCCGGATCGGTGAGAGTGAACGCGCCCGCGGTGCCCGCGTCACCGTGCCACAGCCCGTCGTCCGGGTAGGCCGTGGAGGCAATGGAGGGGGCGGCGGGTATCGAGGTGTCGATGGTCAGTGTGCGCCACACAGACCAGGTGCCGTTCCAGTCGGTTCCATCATAGGTGGTCACGCGCCACTTGTAGGTGCCAGCAGGCAGCGCCGGTGCCGTCCAGCTGCCTGCCCCTCCGGAGGCGACGTAGGCGGAGTTCCCCGTGGAGACCCGGGTGGTGCCGGCGGCGTTCCACACTTCGAAGGTGACGCGGACCGTGTTGCCGTCCGCGTCGCTGGCTTTCGCCTGCAACGTCGGCGTGGTGTCAGCGGTCACGGCACCAGAGGCCGGGCTGACGGGGGCACCCACGCCGGGCTTCGTGTTGTACGTGATGGACAATGCGGGCTCTGTGGGCCCCTGGGAGCCGTCCACGTAGTTGGCGGATCGGAACCGGCGCCAGCTCAGGGAGTCGCCCTCGTCCACGGCTTTGATCTGCAGGCCGTGGTTGGCTTCGCCGTCGGCCCATGCCTGGGCAATGCCTGTGACGTTCCAGCGCATGAAGTTGGCCGGGCACGCGGAGCTGTACCCATAGGCGGCCTTGGAGACCGCGGCACCGGTCGCGGTCGTGGTGGGCTGTGCGCCCCACGTCACGGCGCTGGGGTCCCAGCCCTGCGTGATGCGTCGGGCTTCCACCCCCGAGCTCGCGGTCGAGCAGCTGGCGGACCAGTAGGAGTGCAGCCGCAGCTCTGCGCTGAGGACGTTGGTGCCGGTGTACTTGGCGACGTCGAACTTGAGGAAGGAACGCGCCTTCGTCGTACCCGCGTCGTACGTTCCGGCCTTCAGCTCCGTGGAACCCCGCTGGGAGTCAGGGTAGTTGGTGGCGACCCACGTATCAGTGGACGCGGCCAGCGTGGTGGTCGGGTCGATGGTGACGGGGTAGGTCAGGTCCGGGTCGTTGAGGAACTCCTGGCTCGGACGCAGCACCAGTGTGGTGCCCTCGGCCGTCTGCTCGACGGTCGTGGCGATCTCCGCATCCTTCAGGGGCTCGCCCGAGACAGGGTCGAGGCCGGTGCCCCACATCCGCGGTGCCGGGGCGCTGGCGACGAGTGCGCCTGTGCTGTCCTCCAGCCGCAGATGCCGCTCAGCGGTCTTCTTCAGTTTCACGCCTTTCAGTGTCACCGGCAGGCGCAGCTCAACAGGCTCATTGGGTCGCTTGTTGAGGACGAGCGACTCGGTGAAGCCGTGCGGCAGCGCTGTGACATGAAGGTCGCCGCCGGGCACGGCCGACGGGTACACGGCGGTGTCCCCCTCGATCCGCGGAGCCGCCAGCGCCGTGCCCCAGTCCAGGCCGAAGGTGCGTTCACCGCGGGTGACACTGGCGAAGTCCTCCGCCCCGCCGTCGGACAGCTCCACGTCCGCGACCGTGGTCTTCGGTTCCAGCCTGCTACCGGTGTCGACCAGAGTGGTGTCGATCCGCGTCCATCGGCCATTTTCCTTGACCCGCACAGTGCCCGACGCGACGTCGGTGGTGAGCGATCCGTCCGGATTCACCCAGGTAATGGAGTCGCCGGTGCGCTCGGACAGCGCCTCGACCCGATGACCCGTCAGAACTGCGGCCAGCCTGGCCGAGTCGATGTCAGCTGCTTCAGTGACTCGCTCAAGACCGTTGATTTTCTTACCCGTTGCCGACTGCGTCTCCCCTGAGGCCTCGTCGGCCTGAACAGCGCCCGCCGTCTGCAGCGCGAGCGTGAAGGACAGCGCCAGCGACGTGGCCGCCGCTATGAACCGTCTGTTCATCCTTACCCCCTCTTACATGTCAAATGCATGCCAAATGCATATTTCTGCGGCAATGCCGAGATGATCATATAGGGAATCCATTCCAAAGTTTTACTTGGGAAAAAGGATCAACTGGGGGAACCATGGCCAACCTTGGGCTGAGTGTGGTGATGTTGATCATGCCTTGAGGCGCTTGTGTCCGACTCCGGAATGTGCGGTAACACGCCGTGCCTCGTGGTGGGTGCCAGTCGTCAGCCGGTGTGCAACGCGATCCCTGCAGCGCAGGCCGGGGGGCTTGCGCGGCCCGCCGACAAGGTGGATCGCGCCCGTGAGCGACGAGTGGATCACCACCGAGAGCACGCTTGCTGCGGAGGGGTCGCTTGAGGGGGCACTGATCTGGCGACCACGATGGCGGACTCCACGGACCCGGTCGCGCGCGGGGGCACCGAGAAGATCGGACGGTGGCGGCTGGCGGGCCCACGGCCGAGAAGCCGGCGGGCCTTGAGATCACGGGAAGCCAGACGGCCCTGGTGCTCACCGACCGCACGCAGCACTGTCTCGTCCCGGGCCGTGAGGTGCCCCAGACGGTCCCGGACCGCCACCCCGCAAGGCCCAGGCACCACGAAGGGCGCGGCCGGCTCCCGCACACCACCCACCACACCACCCCCTCCCGCAAGGCTGGACATCCGCCACCCAGCCCAACAAACGCAGGCACCAAAGGTCACACATTCGACCCCGGAACCCCCGTTCCCACCCCTGTGAACCACCCCGACAGGGACTCACTCCCGCTCGCTCCAATTCACTTCAGCGCAGCAAACCGACAGCAGTTCGCAACCCCTGTCGGTGCCGATCGACGGGTTTGTGGCTGTGGGGGGCCGGACCTGAGCGGGACGGGTCCGGGTCCGGCGTCATGCCTTCAGGGCGCGGCCACCGAACCCTCCGGCCGCAGCGGCCCGTTGCCACCAGGCTTCCAGCGCCGGCGGGTCCATCGAGCCCCACTCCGGTGGGGCCTCCACCAGGGCATGCCCCAGTCGCCGCCCCAGCTCCACCATGGCCCGGCCGGCCGCCGTGCGCTCGGAGTCGTACGTGCGGAGTGCCTCGGCCCAGTGGGGTGCGGACCTGAGCGCCGACTCCAGTGCCGTCGCGTCCTGGAGCGCCTTGACCGCACCGGCACCGGTGTGCGGGCGGGCCACGGTCGCCGCGTCGCCGGTCAGCAGGAGCCGGCCGGTGGCGTAGCGCGGCGCCGTGAAGTCGTACAGCGGCTGGACGAACAGCTCGTCCGGCGCGGTCAGACCGACCAGGCGGCCCCAGTACGGTGGCAGCAACTCGGCGGCGATATACGCGAGGTGGGAGTGCAAGGCGTCGGTGAGCGTGCCGGGCGGCAGGCTCGTCGGAGTCTCCAGCGACAGCTCGAGATCCGGGGGAGGAGCGGTGTAGAGCACCCAGTTCACCCGCTGGCCGCCGGTGGCGTCCGGGATGAGGTAGACGATCACGTGGCCGCCCGGGAAGACGACGTACGCACACTCCTCGACGTCCCACAGCCGCCGGTCGGCGGCGGACATCCTGGAGACGGGGAAGGCGCCGCGCCAGGCGAGATAGCCGGCGTACTCGGGGCGAGCCGCGGCGGCGAGCCCGGCGCAGACCTCGGTGCGGACGAGGGAGCGGTATCCGTCCGCACCGATGGCGAAGTCGAACACCTCGGTACGGTCGCTGCCGTCGACGCCCGTGATGCGTAACGCAACCCCGTCCGGGGTGTGCCGCACCGCGCCGACGGTGGTGCCGGTCCGGAAGTCGACCTCGCCCGGAAGCCGGGTCCGCAGTTCCCGCCAGAGCGGACCCCAGTTGTAGGTACGGAACGGGAAGGGCATCTCGCCGATCAGCTGTCCGAGGGGTGCGCCGCCCTCGCCGCGTACGTACCAGCGACGGCGGTTCAGCTGGATCCAGGGCATCCCCGCGTCCAGATACCCGGCCGACCGAAGCTCCTCGTAACGGTCGTCGTGCACGGCCAGCCCGACGCCCCGCTCCGCCAACTGCCCCGGCGCGCGCTCCAGGACCACGATCTCGTCGGCGCCGCCCCGGTGCGCGGCCAGTGCGGCGGCGCATCCGGCGACGCTGCCGCCCACGACGACGACCCGGCCTCCACGCATCTGATGTCTCCTCGGCTGCACGGTGGGAAAATGCCCCACGGACCACACCCCTGACTCCCACCCGCAGTGGACGGTCAAACCCTGCGGAGCGCGCCCTCCGCGGAGGTCAGGCAGCGTGCCGCCAATGCCGCGGGCCCCAGCGGCCCGTTCGCCGGGGCATCGCTCGCCGCGCCCGGGGCGTCCCGTACCGCCTCCGCCCACTGCCGGGCGTCGGCGGCGAGCAGTGGCGCGACGGCCTCTTCCTTGGTCGCGAAGTAGCGGTAGAAGGTGCGCGGGGCGACGCCCGCGCCGCGGGCGATGTCCTCGGCGCGTGTGGTCCGCAGGCCGTGTTCCACGAAGAGCGCCGCCGCCGTACGGGCGATGTCCAAGCGGGTCGCGGCCTTGCGCCGCTCCGTCAACGAGCCACCGTGCATGCGGGTCAGGTGATGCCTTCGGGGACAGCGCAGTTGATCGGCGGGAAATGCCTGTGTGGCAGAACCTGTCAGCACGGACATGAGTGACATGTGCGGGGCGAGCAAGGGCCCGCGTTCCCGCGGAAGGACGGCGGCGACCCGGTGCCCCTGGTGCTGAGCGACGGGCTGATGGCTTCCGGAGGAACGGCCCTCGCGGGGTCTTCGCGCCCCGCGGGCCGATCGGCCGAGCACGATGTGAGGGCTGACCGAGCAGCAGCGCTCCGCCCCCGGTGCTGTGCGGTACCGGGGGCGGAGAGCTCTACGGAGTCGGAGCGGCTCAGACCAGCTGCTCGTACGCCGGCAGTGTCAGGAAGTCCGCGTAGTCCTGGTCCAGCGACACCTGGAGAAGCAGGTCGTGGGCCTGCTGCCACTTGCCGGAGGTGAATGCCTCCTGGCCGATCTCCTCGCGGATCGCGGCGAGTTCCTCGGCGGCGACCTTGCGGGCCAGGTCCGCCGTGGCGTGCTCGCCGTTCTCGAAGACCACGTCCGCGTTGATCCACTGCCAGATCTGCGAGCGGGAGATCTCCGCGGTGGCGGCGTCCTCCATCAGGTTGAAGATGGCGACGGCGCCCATCCCGCGCAGCCACGCCTCGATGTAGCGGATGCCGACGGCGACGGCGTTGCGCAGGCCGTCGTACGTGGGCTTGGCGTCCAGGGTGTCGATGGCGATCAGGTCACCCGGCGCCACGGAGACGTCCTCGCGCAGGCGGTCCTTCTGGTTCGGCTTCTCGCCGAGAACCGCATCGAAGGAGGCCATCGCGATCGGGACGAGGTCCGGGTGGGCGACCCAGGAGCCGTCGAAGCCGTCGTTCGCCTCGCGGTCCTTGTCGGCCTTGACCTTCTCGAAGGCGACCTTGTTGACCTCGGCGTCGCGGCGGGACGGGATGAATGCCGCCATGCCGCCGATCGCGTGCGCACCACGCTTGTGACAGGTGCGGACGAGGAGTTCGGTGTACGCGCGCATGAACGGGGCGGTCATCGTCACCGCGTTGCGGTCCGGCAGGACGAACTTCGAGCCGCCGTCACGGAAGTTCTTGACGATGGAGAAGAGGTAGTCCCAGCGGCCCGCGTTCAGCCCGGAGGCGTGGTCGCGGAGTTCGTAGAGGATCTCCTCCATCTCGTACGCGGCGGTGATCGTCTCGATCAGGACGGTCGCGCGGACCGTGCCCTGCGGGATGCCGACGTAGTCCTGGGCGAAGACGAAGATGTCGTTCCAGAGGCGGGCCTCCAGGTGCGACTCCGTCTTCGGGAGGTAGAAGTAGGGGCCCTTGCCGAGGTCGATGAGGCGCTGGGCGTTGTGGAAGAAGTAGAGGCCGAAGTCGACCAGCGCGCCCGGCACCGGGGTGCCGTCGAGCTGGAGGTGACGCTCGTTCAGGTGCCAGCCGCGGGGGCGGGTGACGACCGTGGCGAGCTCGTCGGCGGGCCTCAGTGCGTACGACTTGCCGGACCTGGGGTCCGTGAAGTCGATGCGGCGCTCGTAGGCGTCGATCAGATTGAGCTGGCCGAGGATGACGTTCTCCCACGTGGGGGCGGACGCGTCCTCGAAGTCGGCGAGCCAGACCTTGGCGCCCGAGTTCAGGGCGTTGATGGTCATCTTGCGGTCGGTCGGACCGGTGATCTCCACCCGGCGGTCGTTCAGCGCGGCCGGGGCCGGGGCGACCTTCCAGGAGTCGTCCGCGCGGATCGCTGCCGTTTCGGGCAGGAAGTCCAGCGTGGAAGTGCGGGCGATCTCGGCGCGGCGCTCGGCGCGGCGGGCGAGCAGCTCGTCACGGCGGGGCGTGAACTGCCGGTGCAGCTCGGCCACGAACGCGAGGGCCGCGTCGGTCAGGACCTCATCCTGCCGGGGCAGGGGCTCGGCATCGACGATG
Organism: Streptomyces sp. NBC_01669; assembly: GCF_026339735.1. Taxonomy (GTDB): domain Bacteria; phylum Actinomycetota; class Actinomycetes; order Streptomycetales; family Streptomycetaceae; genus Streptomyces; species Streptomyces yanii. The sequence goes on along the minus strand of NZ_JAPEQG010000001.1, from coordinate 2,041,487 downwards.
GCCAGCGGGGACGGCGCTGGTGCGGACATGAGCTGTCACTCCTTCAGCGGGCGGTGCGGGCGGCGCCTTCGTGGCCGCCGGGTCGCCTCAATGGCACGGCGTGCCAGGGCTCCGGGATACGGCCGTGGGCGCCGTCTGGGGTACAGAGCGCTTCTGACCAGTGGATAATAGTTTCCTCATGGTGGAAGTTCAATGGTTTGTTGATGTCGAGATTCTCCGGGTCGACACAAGTGGGGTGAGGTCGGCGCAGCGTGCCAACGCGCTCACAGCACGTTCAGTCGAGGTGCCTCAGGTCCTCCGCGGTGTCGATGTCGTAGGCCTCCGCCACATCGGAACACTCGACGAGGGTGATCGCATCGCGGTGCGCCCGCAGGTACGCACGCGCCCCCTGGTCGCCCACGGCACCCGCCGCGATGTCCGTCCACCGGTCGGCACCGAACAGCACCGGATGGCCGCGCTCCCCGTCGTACGAGGCTGCCGCCAGCGTCACCCGGGAGCGGTACGCCGACCGGACCCGCGCCACCGCCTGCGCACCGATGCCCGGCTGGTCGACCAGGAGGACGAGCGCCGCGTCCGCCTCCGTACCGGAGAGCGCGCCGAGCCCTGCCCGCAGTGAGGAACCCATGCCTTCCGGCCAATGCGGGTTGACGGTCACCGCGCATCCCGAGAGGTCCGCCAGCGCCCGCACCTCGTCCGCCGCGGCGCCGAGCACCACATGGACGGGGTCGCAGCCGCCCTCCCGCAGAATGCGTATGGCGTGCTCGACGAGCGGCCGACCGCGGTGTTGCAGCAACGCCTTCGGCCGGCCGCCGAGCCGTCGGCCACCGCCTGCGGCGAGCAGCAGACCTGCGACGAGGGGGTGAGATGAATGAGCCATGAGGCCCTCAATACCTCACCACGCCCATGAACTCCTACCCGACCCGGCCGTGGCCCGCGTCCCCTCGCGGTCACCCCGATTTCAGTCACCGGAGTGGCGCACGGCACCTTCCATGGCGTTAACTTGCGCGCATCCCCGGACACTTGACCACGGTCCGGGGCAGGGTCGAAACACCGGCACAAAGATGTGCGAGGGGGAGTGCTTTGTTGCGAAGCGTGGGGCAGACGCGGGTGACCAGCAGTGACGAGGACCCGAGGGTGACGGAGTTGCGTACGGCCGTCTCGCGGCTCCGCCGTGAGCTGGCGGGGCATCCCGCCGAGTTCCCCGACCGCGGGATCGCCGAGGACGAACTGGCGGCCCTGGACGCGATGGCGGCCACCGGTGTGCCCGAGATTCCGCGGCTGCGCCGCTCACTGCTGCTGATCGCGGGGGCGATCGGCTCGGTCAGCGCATTGGCATCCGCGCTCAGGGACGTGCGGGTCGCCGTGGATCTCTTCGGCGAGCCGCCGCGCCACTGAGTACGGGAGGGGGTGCGGCGGGGGTCAGCGGCGGATGAGGCGCCGTGCCGTTGCCGCAGCCACTGCCGACGTGCGGGAGTCGACGCCCAATTTGGCGTAGATGTGTACCAGGTGCGATTTCACCGTCGCCTGGCTGAGGAACAGCGCCTTGCTGATCTGCAGGTTCGACAGTCCCTCACCGACCAGTTGCAGCACCTCGAGCTCGCGCTTGGTCAGGGCCTCCGCGGGCGTCCGCATGCGGTTCATCAGCCGGTGCGCGACGGCCGGGGCGAGCGCCGAGCGGCCGGCCGCCGCCGTGCGCACCGCTGCCGCAAGCTCCTCGGGCGGGGCGTCCTTGAGGAGGTAGCCGCTCGCTCCCGCCTCCACGGCCGCCAGGATGTCGGCGTCCGTGTCGTAGGTGGTGAGGATCAGGACCCGGGGCGCGTCGGGCGCCGCGGTGATCGCCGCGGTGGCCTCCGAGCCATGCAGGCCCGTCCCGAACTGGAGATCCATCAGCACGACATCGAACTCGCCCGTCGCCGCGAGCGCCACAGCCCGCTCGGCGGTGTCGGCCTCGGCGACCACACGGAAGTCCGGTTCGGTGTCGAGGACGGCCCGCAGCCCCGCACGCACCACCGGATGGTCGTCGGCGAGCAGCAGGCGGATGGGGGCGGCGCTCATGCGGCGGACCTCTCTTCGTGGCCGGGCAGCGGGAGGGGGAGGGTGAGCGCCAGGGCGGTGCCTTGGCCGGGGGCCGATTCGACGCTCAGCGTGCCGCCGAGCGAACCGGCCCGGGCCCGCATGGCGGGGAGACCGAAACCGCCGGTCTCCGTGTCCCTCGAGACCGTGGGTGCGCCCGGCGAGAAGCCCCGGCCGTCGTCCACGACGTCCAGCGACACCGAGGTGTCCATGAAGCTGAGCGTGATCTCCGCGCGCCGGGCTGCGGCGTGCTGCACCGTGTTGGCCAGAGCCGACTGGGCGGTGCGGAGCAGCGCCACCTCGTACGGCGTCGGCAGCTCCACCGGCGTCCCGCTGACCGCGAACTGCACCGCCAGATCCGGTCCGGTGGTGCGCGCGCAGAGGCGTTCGAGGGCGCCCGCGAGCGAACCGTTCTCCAGATCGGGCGGGGAGAGGGCGCGTACGAAGCGGCGGGCCTCGGCGAGATTGTCCTGCGCGGCTTCGCGGGCCCGGCGCACATGCGCGGTGGCGGGGGCGTCCGGCGGAAGGGTGCGTTCGGCGGCGCGCAGCAGCAGCTGAATGCTGGACAGGCCCTGCGCGAGTGTGTCGTGGATCTCGCGGGCCAGCCGCTCGCGTTCGGCGAGCGTTCCCGCCGTGCGCTCGGCGACGGCCAGCTCCGCCCGGGTCGAGACCAGCTCCTCGATCAGCTTGCGGCGCCGCTCGCTCTCCCGGAACAACGCGTCGTACCCGAGGACCGTGGCGATCGCGACCGCCGCACCGAGCAACGGCCCGATGAACGCGCCGGGCGTGATCTGCCCGCCGTGCAGCACAAAGCCGGTGATGGCAGCCGCCGCGGTGACGACGACGGCGGGCAGACCCCAGCGCATCGGCAGCAGATGCAGCTGCAGGAAGTACAGCGGGAAGGCCAGCCACAGGGCGTCCGGCGAGAGGACGAGAAGCGCGAGCCAGAGTGTCCCGAGGAGCGACAGCCACAGGGCGGCCGCCCTGTTCTGCGGCTGCACGGCGGGGGCGAGCGCGCCCGCCGCGTAGACAGCGGCCATGACGCAGGCGAGCGCGACCACGGCGGTCGCGTTCGATGCGCCGCCGCTCACGGCCGGCACCGCGACGAGCGCCAGCAGTCCCAGCAGCAGTGCGTGCAGACACAGCCGCAGTGCGGTGGTGACCGGGGTGTGCGAACGCGAATCCATGATGCGTTCCAGCGTAGACGCGCGGCGTCCGCGGCCGGTCAATCGAAAGGTTGATGTCAGGCCCCACCGGCGTGCGATGTTTTCGCGGACCGGCCGACCGAGGCTGGAGCCATGTTCGTCGCATGGAGAGATCTCCGGTTCGCCAGGGGCCGGTTCGCGCTCATGGGCACGGTCGTGGTGCTGATCACGCTGCTCGTGGGCTTGTTGTCCGGTCTTACGGCCGGTCTGGCCAGGGAGAACACCTCGGCCGTCACGGGGCTGAACGCCGATCACCTCGCGTTCGCCGCCCCGCCCGACGGCCAGTCGGTGTCCTTCACCAACTCGACCGTCGGGGAGAGTGCGTGGCGGAGCTGGGCTGAGCAGCCCGGTGTCGGTGCCGCGCAGCCCCTCGGCATCCGCACGCTCAACGCCGCCGCCGCCCGGGGGAAGGGGACGGCTGCCGTGTCGGCGTTCGGTGTCGAGCAGGACTCGGGCCTTGCCCCGACGGCCGGCGCAGCGCGCGTCGCCCCGGGGAGGGTCGTGCTCTCGGAGCAGGCGGCCGACGAGCTCGGCGCGGCCGTCGGTGACCGGGTGCGACTCGGCCGCGTCGAGGTGCGTGTGGCGGCAGTCGCGGGAGATGCCTCGTACAGCCATACGCCGGTCGTGTGGACCTCGCTCGACGACTGGCAGCGCTTCGCGGACAGCGGGGCGGGCGGCGCGCCGCACGCCACGGTGATCGCCCTGACCACCACCGGTGGCGCCGACCTCGCCGCCGGTGACAAGGCGGCCGGCACCAGCACGCTCTCCCTCGGCGATTCACTCACCGCCATCGGCTCCTACCAGGCCGAGAACGGCTCGCTCCAGCTGATGCGCGGCTTCCTCTTCGCTATCTCGGCCCTGGTGATCGGCGCCTTCTTCACCGTCTGGACGATCCAGCGCAGCGGCGACGTCGCCGTCCTCAAGGCGCTCGGCGCCTCCACCCCGTACCTTCTGCGCGACGCGCTCGGGCAGGCCGTCGTGATGCTCGCGATCGGTACGGGGCTGGGGACCGCGCTCGCCTCGGGCATCGGCGCGGTGGTCAGCGGCGGGGCCGTGCCGTTCGTCCTCGACGCGGCGACCGTCCTCGTTCCAGCGGCCGTCATGATCGCCCTCGGTGCCCTGGGGGCCGCGCTGTCCATCCGGCGGATCACCGCCGTCGACCCGCTCACCGCACTCGGGAGTGCCCGATGACCCTCACCCTCGCCGATGTCACCCTCACCTACCCCGACGGCGACGGCCGGCTCACCGCACTCGACCGGGTCTCGCTCGACGTTCCCGAGGGCTCGCTCACCGCGGTCGTCGGACCGTCCGGTTCCGGCAAGTCCAGCCTGCTCGCGGTGGCCGCGACGCTGGTCACGCCGGACGAGGGGCGGGTCGTGGTCGCAGGCCAGGAGACGGCGGGACTCGGACGCGCGGAGAAGGCGGCGCTGCGCCGCGAACGCATCGGCATCGTCTTCCAGCAGCCGAACCTGCTGCCGTCGCTGACCGCCGTCGAACAGCTTCAGGTGATGACCCATCTGTCGGGCGGCACCACGCGCGGCGCCCGCGGGCGGGCGCTGGAGCTCCTCGACGCGGTCGGTCTGGCCGACAAGGCGGACCGCAGGCCGCACCAGCTGTCGGGCGGCCAGCGCCAGCGGATCAATATCGCGCGGGCGCTGATGAACGATCCGGCGGTACTCCTGGTCGACGAGCCGACGAGCGCTCTCGACCATGAGCGCGGCGCGGCGGTGCTGGACCTGCTGATCGCGCTGACCCGGGAACGGTCGACGGCGACCGTGCTGGTCACCCACGACCGCACGCATCTGGAACGGGCGGACCGGACGGTGGTGATGCGGGACGGGCGGCTGACGGAAGCGGTGCTCAGCTGACCCGAACATGTCGGTGCCCGTCGGGTCCCTGCCCGGCGGGCACCGCTGCGTCCGTGTGGTCTCAGCCGGTCGGACCGCTGCTGGCCAGCGCGTCGGACAGTTCCTTCGCGACCTGCTGCAGGATCGGCACGATCCGTTCCGTCGCCGCCTCCGTCACCCGTCCCGCCGGGCCCGAGATCGAGATCGCGGCCGAGGTGGGGGAGTTGGGTACGGAGACCGCCAGGCAGCGGACCCCTATCTCCTGCTCGTTGTCGTCGACCGCATAGCCCGCCCGGCGGACCTGGTCGAGCGCGTCCAGGAAACCGTCCGGGGAGGTGATCGTCTTCTCGGTGGCGGCCGGCATTCCGGTGCGGGCCAGCAGCGCCCGTACCTCCTCCGGCGGAGTGTGCGCGAGCAGCGCCTTGCCCACCCCGGTGGAGTGGGGGAGCACCCGGCGGCCGACCTCGGTGAACATCCGCATCGAGTGCTTCGACGGCACCTGGGCGACGTAGACGATCTCGTCGCCGTCGAGCAGCGCCATGTTCGCGGTCTCGCCGGTCTCCTCGACGAGCCGCGCGAGATACGGGCGGGCCCAGGTTCCGAGCAGCCGCGACGCGGACTCGCCGAGCCGGATCAGGCGCGGGCCGAGGGCATAGCGCCGGTTGGACTGCTGGCGTACGTAGCCGCAGACGACCAGGGTGCGCATCAGCCGGTGAATGGTGGGCAACGGAAGACCGCTGCTCGCGGAGAGTTCGCTGAGCCCGACCTCGCCCCCGGCGTCGGCCATCCGTTCCAGCAGATCGAAGGCGCGCTCAAGTGACTGCACACCGCCGCTGGAACCGGCGGGTTTGGAGTCGGATGTGCTGGCGTGGGACGGCGGCACGTCAACGGTCCTTTCGAGGCGTAAGGGCAAGGCAGCAGCCTACCGGGAGGTTCCCCATCGGCCCACTGCTCCCGGTGCGGCGTCCTGGCCGGTCAGGGCCTGTTTGTCCGGGTGTCCGGGATCAGCCGGACCGTTCCGCGATGCCGCACCTGGCCCATGCTACATTCCGCTCTCCGAAAAGAGTCTTTTACTTTGTGGAAATCTCCAATCGGGTGTGCGAGTGGTCCGCTTGCTGTCCGGCGAGGAAGGTGGGGTCTTGACGGGCTCGAATCCCGAGTGAAGACTTCTTCAACAGTTCGTTGAATTTCTTCGGTGGCCCGACAGGCTCTGAGCCGCCGACCATGCGGAAGTGAGGAGCACGGGTGTCCGGTGCGGACGTGAACCTGGTACTGCGCTCGACGCGCGTCGTCACCCCCGAGGGGACGCGCCCCGCGGCGGTGGCCGTCGCCGGCGGCGAGATCGACGCCGTCCTGCCGTACGACACCGAGGTGCCGGCCGGTGCCCGGCTCCAGGACTTCGGCGATGACGTCCTGCTGCCCGGCCTCGTCGACACCCATGTCCACGTGAACGACCCCGGCCGCACCGAGTGGGAAGGATTCTGGACCGCCACCCGCGCCGCCGCAGCGGGTGGGATCACCACCCTGCTCGACATGCCCCTCAACTCGCTCCCGCCGACCACCACCGTCGGCCATCTGCGTACCAAGCAGCAGGTGGCAGCCACCAAGGCGCACATCGATACCGGCTTCTGGGGCGGTGCGACCCCGTCCAACGTGAAGGACCTGCGGCCGCTGTACGAGGCCGGGGTCTTCGGCTTCAAGTGCTTCCTGTCGCCCTCCGGGGTCGAGGAGTTCCCGGAGCTGGACCAGGAGCAGCTGGCCCGCTCCCTGGCCGAGATCGCCGGCTTCGACGGACTGCTGATCGTGCATGCCGAGGACCCGCACCACCTGGCGGCCGCGCCGCAGCGCAGCGGACCCGCCTACGCCGACTTCCTCGCCTCCCGGCCGCGTGACGCCGAGAACACCGCCATCGAGAGCCTCATCGCGCACGCCAGGCGGCTGAACGCCCGCATCCACGTCCTGCACCTGTCGTCCAGCGACGCGCTGCCGCTGATCGCCGCCGCCAAGCGGGAGGGCATACGCGTCACCGTCGAGTCCTGCCCGCACTTCCTCACCCTCACCGCGGAGGAAGTCCCTGACGGGGCGACGGAGTTCAAGTGCTGCCCGCCGATCCGGGAAGCCGCCAACCAGGATGCGCTCTGGGCCGGGCTCGCCGACGGCACGATCGACTGCATCGTCTCGGACCACTCGCCCTGCACCGCGGACCTCAAGACGCCGGACTTCGCCTCCGCCTGGGGCGGCATCTCCTCCCTCCAGCTCGGACTGCCCGCCATCTGGACCGAGGCGCGCCGGCGCGGCCACTCGCTCGACGACGTGGTCCGCTGGATGTCCGCCGCCCCCGCCGAGCTGGCCGGACTGACCCGCAAGGGCGCCATCGAGGCCGGGCGCGACGCCGACTTCGCGGTCCTCGCCCCCGACGAGACCTTCACCGTCGACCCCGCCGAGCTCTTCCACCGCAACCAGGTCACCGCCTACGCCGGTAAGACCCTGCACGGTGTCGTGAAGTCGACCTGGCTGCGCGGGCGGCGGATCGCAGCCGACGGCGTCCTCGCCGAGCCCACCGGCCGCCTCCTCGAAAGGAACCACTGACCATGACGGCGACAGCGCACTTCACCGGTGCCGCCGACCCGTACTCAGGCGGCGACCCGTACGCCGACTACCGCACCGCCGACTTCCCCTTCACCGACCTCGTCGATCTCGCCGACCGGCGGCTCGGCGCGGGTGTGATCGCAGCCAACGACGAGTTCTTCGCCGAGCGTGAGAACCTGCTGAAGCCGGGGCCCGCGGAGTTCGACCCGGAGCACTTCGGGCACAAGGGCAAGATCATGGACGGCTGGGAGACGCGTCGCCGCCGCGGCGTCAGTGCCGCGCAGCCGCACCCCTCGGACGAGGACCACGACTGGGCGCTGGTACGGCTCGGCGCGCCCGGCGTCGTACGCGGCATCGTCGTCGACACCGCCCACTTCCGCGGCAACCACCCGCAGGCCGTCTCCGTCGAAGCGGCCTTTGTGCCCGGCTCCCCGTCCCCCGAGGAACTCCTCGCACCGGACGTGGAGTGGACAACCCTCATACCCCGTACGGCCGTCGGCGGCCACGCGGCCAACGGCTTCGCGGTCGACGCCGACCGGCGCGTCACCCATCTGCGGGTCAACCAGCACCCCGACGGCGGGATCGCCCGCCTCCGGGTCTACGGAGAGGTCGCCCCCGACCCCGCCTGGCTGGCCGCCCTCGCCACCTTCGACCTTGCCGCGCTGGAGAACGGCGGCCAGGTCGAGGACGCCTCCGACCGCTTCTACTCCCCGGCCACCAACACCATCCAGCCCGGTCGCTCCCGCCAGATGGACGACGGCTGGGAGACCCGACGCCGCCGCGACAAGGGCAACGACTGGATCCGCTACCGGCTCGCCGAGCAGGCGGAGATCCGGGCCGTCGAGATCGACACCGCCTGCCTCAAGGGCAACTCGGCGGGCTGGGCGAGCCTTTCGGTGCGGGACGGGACGCGCGGCGACTGGGCGGAAGTCCTGCCGCGGACCCGGCTGCAGCCCGACACGAACCACCGCTTCGTCCTCCCGGAGGCCGTACGCGCCACGCACGTCCGGATCGACATCTTCCCGGACGGCGGTATCTCACGGCTGCGGCTGTTCGGCTCGCTGACGGAGGAGGGGGCCGCACGACTGGCCGCCCGCCACCAGGAACTGGGCGGCTGACGAGGGCGGGCGGCCCTGCCGCCTCGCGGGTGGCGGCACCTGTCACTCCTTCGTGCGCGGCAGCTCCCGCCACCCCCCGGGTGCGCCCGATGCGTCCGCATCCAGGGCTTATGGGACCCTGGGTGCGTCGCACATCCCGAGCAGGAGTCGTCATGATCTTCATCGCCGTCAAGTTCACCGTCCACAGCGAAGAGCGCGACAACTGGCTGCCCGCCGTCGAGCCCTTCACTCTTGCCACCCGTCAGGAGCCGGGCAACGTGTTCTTCGAGTGGTCGTACAGCGTCGAGAACCCGGACCAGTTCGTGCTCCTGGAGGCCTTCGCTTCCCCCGAGGCCGGAGAGGCGCATGTGAAGTCCGAGCACTTCGCGGCGGCGATGGACCTGATGGCGGACCTCGTCGCCGTGTCCCCGGAGATCATCAATGTCGAGGTCCAGGGCGACGGTTGGTCCCGGATGGCGGAGCTCACACCCAGCCGTCAGTGATCCGTGAGTCCTGACGGTTCAGAACTCCTCGTGGACATCCGGGTCTCCGCCGTACCGCCGCCGCGGTCCGGCGGAGATCCTGGCCAGTTCGTCCGCCGTCAGTTCGAAGCCGAAGATCTCCAGATTCTGGCGCTGCCGCCCCGGATCGGCGGACTTCGGGATCGGGACCGCCCCCAGCTGAGTGTGCCAACGCAGCGCGGCCTGACCGGGGGTCACCCCGTGTGCCGCGGCGACGGCGACGAGCGCGGGGTCCGCCAGGAGATCGCGGCCGCGGCCCAGCGGACTCCAACTCTCGGTCACGATGCCCTTGGCTGCGTGCACGGCCCGCAGCTCCTCCTGCGGGAAGCGCGGATGCATCTCGATCTGGTTCACGGCGGGCAGGACTCCGGTCTCCCGTTCCAGCCGGTCGAGCTGGGACGCGGTGAAGTTGGAGACGCCGATCGAGCGCACCAGCCCGTCCTTGCGGAGCTGGATCATCGCCTTCCAGGTGTCGACGTACAGGTCCACCCGGGGCAGTGGCCAGTGGATGAGATACAGGTCCACGTAGTCGAGCCCGAGATTGCGGCGGGACTCCTCGAACGACGCCAGGGTCTGCTCGTAACCCTGATGCCTGCCCGGAACCTTGGTGGTGACGACGATGTCCGCGCGCGCCACACCGCTGCGGGCGATCCCGCGTCCGGTGCCGGTTTCGTTGCGGTAATTGAGTGCGGTGTCGATGAGCCGGTATCCGAGGTCCAGCGCTCCGGCCACGGCCTCCTCCGCCGCGTCGTCCTTCATCGGCCAGGTGCCGAGCCCGACGGCGGGGAGGGTGCGGCCGTCGATGAGGGGGTGAACCGGGGTCTCGGTCATGATCTCCCTTGTCGTTCGAAACCATCCTGACCAGGGTAGGACGGGCAGGGGCACGGGACTGGGAGGGCGCGGCCGGGCGGAGTACGGGTCAGGCCGCGTGGCCGCCGTCCACCACCACCTCCGTACCGGTGATGTACGCCGCTTCGTCACCGGCCAGGTAGGAGATCAGGGAGGCCACTTCAGCCGTCGTGCCGAAGCGGTCCAGGGCGGTGCCGGCGCGCTGTCCGGCGGCGTACGGGCCGTCGGCCGGGTTCAGGTCCGTGTCGATCGGGCCGGGCTGGACCAGGTTCACCGTGATGGAGCGCGGGCCGAGCTCATGGGCGAGCGGCTTGGTGAGGCCGGCGAGCGCCGACTTGCTCATGGCGTAGAGCGTGCCGCCCGGACCGCCCGCGCGCCTGCTCAGGGCCGTTCCGACGGAGATGATGCGACCGCCGCGCTCCATCCGGGCGGCCGCCGCCCGGCAGGCGAGGAACACCGCCCGGACATTGACGGCCAGCACCCGGTCCACATCGGCCGGGGTGAGTGAGCCGATGGGGCCGAGGACGCCGATGCCCGCGTTGTTGACGAGAATGTCGAGTCGGCCGAACGTGTCCGCGGCCTCGTGCACGGCCGCCGGGACCGCCTCGGGGTCGGCCGAGTCGGCGCGCAGGGCGAGCGCGCGGCGGCCGTACGCCTCGATCTTTTGGACGATCTCACGGGCGCCGTCCTCGTCCTGTACATACGTCAGCGCCACATCGGCGCCGTCCTGGGCGAGCCGCAGCGCGGTTGCGGCGCCGATGCCGCGGCTGCCGCCGGTGACGAGTGCGGTCCTGGTGTCGGTGCTGGTCATGGTGGGCTCCTTGCCGGTCGGGGCTGCTGTTTCGACAGGGACAAGGAAAGTCCGTTCGCCGCACGGTGACCGGCGGGAAACGGACGCCTACACGGCGGAAGCTCCGCCGGGTGGACCGATGAGTTCCGGGCGAAAGTGTGGACCGATGAGTTCCGGGCGAAAGTGGGGTCGGAAGGGATAACGGCGCATGACCGCCCGGACGGCCCCGAAGGAGCCGGACGGCCCGGAAGGAGAAGGACCATGGCGAAGCTGACTCTCACCACATTTCTGTCCCTCGACGGCGTCATGCAGGCGCCCGGCCGCCCCGACGAGGACCGGAGCGGCGGATTCGAGTACGGCGGCTGGCTCGCGCCGTTCATGGACCAGGGCATGGGGCAGTTCATGACCGAGGTGTTCGACCGGTCGGCGGCGTTCCTGCTGGGCCGTCGTACGTACGACATCTTCGCCGCGTACTGGCCCAAGGTCACCGACCCGGACGACCCGATCGCCTGCCGGCTGAACCCGTATCCCAAGTACGTCGTGTCGACCACGCTGGAGAAGGCCGACTGGGAGAACACCACCGTCGTCTCCGCCGATGTCGCCGAGGAGGTCGCCCGGATCAAGGAGCGCACCGTGGGCGGCGAGCTGCAGATCCACGGCAGCGGCGCGCTCGCCCAGTCCCTGATGGCGCACGACCTGATCGACGAGTACAACCTGCTGACCTACCCGGTTGTGCTCGGCCGCGGCCGTCGGCTCTTCCCGGAGGGCGGGCTGCCCACCGCGTTCAGGCTGACCGGCGCCCGCATCACCCCCAAAGGCATCGCGATCCACACCTACCGGCCCGTCGGCCGGGCTCGGTTCGGCTCGGTCGACGACTGAGGGGAGCTCGCAAAATGGGAGTCCGATCAGCGTGCATGCCAGGCGCCGCGAGCCCGGCGCCCATTTTGTGAACTCCTCCGAACCGCGCCCGCCCGGTGGGCGGCCTTTTGCGCCTCGTCGGGATGACCCGCCCGTCCGTCATGTGGCCACTGCGCGCGTCGCCCCTGCACCCGGGTTCCCGGGCCCGTTGGTGAATGAGCGCCGGTCAAGCCCGAGCGGTGAGACAGGTGTTCCCGGTGCCGCGGACCTCCCGGTACCGTGATCGTTCCGCGGGTGAGCCGGTGCGGTCTCCCCATGGTTCCCGCTGTGGAGCATCACGAGAACCACGAGTGCCAGGAGAAACCAGGTGTCCTCGATCGCCCTGCCCGCCCTCGCACCACCGCGCCGGGCCTGGCTCACCGATCTGCCCGTGCTGCTCGTCGCGGTCGTCTGGGGCGCCAGCTATCTCGCCGCCAAGGGCATCACGACCACGCAGACCGTCATCGCGGTCCTCGTCCTGCGATTCGTCATCGTGCTGCCCGTGCTGGCCGCCACGGGGTGGCGCAGGCTGCGGGCGCTCAGCGCGGCGCAGTGGCGCGGCGCGGGGCTGCTGGGGCTGGTCCTCAGCGGGATCTTTCTTGTGGAGACGTACGGCGTCGTGCACACCTCGGCGACCAACGCCGGCCTCATCATCAGCCTCACCATGATCTTCACACCGCTCGCCGAGGCCGCAGTGACCCGGGTCCGGCCGCCCAGAGCCTTCCTCGCCGCCGCCGCGCTGTCCGTCGCCGGTGTGGTGCTGCTGACCCAGGGCGGAGGTTTCACCAGCCCCTCGGTTGGCGATCTGCTGATGCTGGTGGCCGCACTCGCCCGTACCCTCCACGTGCTGCTGATGGCCCGCATCAAGTCCGTCCAGGACGCCGACTCGCTGTCGCTCACCACCGTGCAACTCGGCAGCGCCGTCGCCGTCTTCGCCGTGCTCGCCGGCGTGCCCGGTACCGGGGCGTCGCCGTGGGCGGTGGCCTCGGAGTTCGGTGTCCGGGAGTGGGGCGGGCTGCTCTTCCTCTCCGTCTTCTGCACGCTCTTCGCGTTCTTCGTGCAGATGTGGTCGGTACGCCGCACCTCGCCGTCCCGGGTCAGCCTGCTGCTCGGTACGGAACCGCTGTGGGCCGCCGCCGCGGGCATCGCCATCGGAGGAGAACGGCTCGGCGTCCTGGGCGTGGTGGGCGCGGTGCTCGTCCTCGCCGGGACGGGCTGGGGGCGTCGCGCCGCCGCTGCTCCGTGAGCCGGCCGGTTACGGCCTCCCCCACGACAGGGAGTGGGGCTCCCGCGACTCCACCTGCGGCGTTGTCGTCAGTCACCGACGCTCCGCGCCGACTGCGGCCTCCGCCTTTCCATCGAAGCCGCATGACGCCGTTCGCTGATCCATTCCCTGTGGCGGGGAGGCCGTCACTCCTGGAGTCGGTCCGCCGCAACCATCACCGAGGCGCCCGCCACCACCAGCACGATGTTGACGAAGACCGGGTAGCCGCTGAGGAACTCCATCCGCCGCACCACCGCCCAGAGCCGGAACCAGCCCGTCCATTCGTGCAGCAGTCCGGCGACGCCCTGGATGAACACGATGAAGCCGACCGACTCGCAGAGTTTCTTCATGGGGGAGAGCCTCGCGGGCCCGTTCCGGCCGCGGCGTCGGCCGCCGGTCTGCGGCACGGCGCCGAAAGTATCCGATCCGGCAACTTTGGTGGCTTCCCGCTCCCGCACGGCCGGTACGAGCGCGTCACTTGAGTAGTTTTGTCGATATGACGCGTACGGAGTACCGCTGGCTGCTGCCCTCGGCCATGGCCGATCCCGAGCTGCCCGGCGACCACGGCCGCCGGGCGCGCCGCACGGTACGGGACTGGGCCGTCGACATCACGGCCTTCCTCTGTGCGGCCGGCATCGGCCTGCTCGCGGCCGCCGCGATCGACGCCGACCGCACCACCCCCGACGGTGTCGTCCTCGTCGACTCACTGATCGGCGCCGCGGCCTGCTGCGCGCTGTGGACGCGGCGCCGGTGGCCGGTCGGGCTGGCCGTGGTCCTGACGCTGCTCGCCACCGTCGAACCGGTGGCCGGCGGGGCGCTGCTCGTCGCGCTGTTCAGCGTGGCGGTGCACCGGCCCTTCAAACCGGTGGCCGCCGTCGGTGCGCTGGCCCTGGCCGTCGCCCCCGTACAACCGTATCTGCGCCCCGACCCGGACACCTCGTTCGCCGCCTCCACGATCATCGGTGTGCTGCTGGTCCTGCTGGTGCTGAGCTGGGGCATGGTCGTGCGGTCCCGGCGCCAGCTCGTCATCACCCTGCGCGAGCGCGCCCACCGGGCCGAGACCGAGGCCGGGCTCCGCGCCGAGCAGGCGCAGCGGCTGGCCCGCGAGGCCATCGCCCGCGAGATGCATGACGTCCTCGCCCACCGCCTCACCCTCCTGAGCGTTCACGCGGGCGCCCTCGAATTCCGCCCCGACGCGCCCCCCGCCGAGGTCGGCCGGGCCGCCGGGGTGATCCGGGACAGCGCGCACGAGGCGCTCCAGGACCTCCGCGAGATCATCGGTGTCCTCCGCAGCCCCGGCGACAACGGGGAGGGCAACCGGCCGCAGCCCACCCTCGCCACCCTCGACGCGCTGATCGCCGAGTCCCGTCGCGCCGGCATGAAGGTCACCCTCGACAACCGCATCGCCGACCCGGCCGCCGCCCCCGCCGCCACCGGCCGCACCGTCTACCGCATCGCGCAGGAAGGCCTGACCAACGCCCGTAAGCACGCCCCCGGAGCCGAGGTCACCGTCACCGTCACCGGGGGTCCGGGCGACGGTCTCACCATCGAGGTGCGCAACCCGGCGCCCGTCGAACCGTTCGAGCGGGTCCCCGGCTCCGGCCAGGGCCTCATCGGTCTGACCGAGCGCGCCACCCTCGCCGGGGGCCGCCTCGACCACGGGCCGGAACCCGACGGCGGATTCGGGATCCGGGCCTGGCTACCGTGGACCTCATGACCACCCCCCTGGATCCTCCGGCACAGCCCGTGCGGCTGCTCATCGTCGACGACGATCCGCTCGTGCGGGCCGGGCTGACATTCATGCTCGGCGGCGCGGACGACATCACCATCGTGGGGGAGGGAGCGGACGGCTCCGAGGTCGCGGACCTCGTCGACCGGCTCCGCCCCGACGTGGTGCTGATGGACATCAGAATGCCGACCGTGGACGGACTGGCCGCGACCGAGGCGCTGCGCAGCCGCCCCGACGCCCCGGAAGTCGTCGTCCTGACCACCTTCCACGCCGATGAGCAGGTGCTGCGAGCCATCCGCGCCGGGGCCGCAGGATTTGTCCTGAAAGATACGCCGCCCGCGCAGATCGTCGACTCGGTGCGCCGGGTCGCGGCCGGTGACCCCGTGCTGTCGCCCGCCGTCACCCGGCAGCTGATGGACCGGGCCGCGGGCATCGGATCGGGGGCCGGCGCCGACGACCGCGCGGGCCGGGCCCAGCGGGCACGCCGGAGGATCGACGGTCTCGCCGAGCGGGAGCGCGAGGTCGCGGTCGCCGTCGGACGCGGCCGTTCCAACGCGGAAATCGCCGCGAGCCTCTATCTCAGCGTGGCCACCGTGAAAACACACGTGTCACGCATTCTTGCGAAGTTCGACTTCAACAACCGTGTCCAGATCGCGCTGTTGGTGCACGATGCGGGGCTGCTCGACGAGGAGGAGGACGGCGCGGGCGACGTACGCTGAGACGGTTCGATCCGAGGCGATCGAACCGAACCGGCCGGGAGGGGTTGAACCGTGTCCGCAGTCGACATCGATCTTCGCGGGGTCCATGACTTCACCGCGAATCCCTATCCGACGTACGCGAAGCTGCGCTCCGAGGGCCCGGTGCACACCATCCGCACCGATGACGCCGAGCGGATCTGGCTGATCGTCGGGTACGAGGAGGGCCGCGCCGCCCTCGCGGACCAACGGCTCAGCAAGGACTGGCGGACCTCGGACCTCTGGATCGGTGACGGCGATCCGATCAACGCCAACATGCTGGAGATGGACGCGCCGCACCACACCCGGCTGCGCAAGCTCGTCGCCCGCGAGTTCACCGCCCGCAGGATCGACTCGCTGCGGCCGCGGGTCCAGCAGATCACCGACGAACTGCTCGACGCGATGGTGCCCGCGGGGCGCGGCGACCTCGTCGACGCGCTCGCCTTCCCGCTGCCGATGACCGTCATCTGCGAGCTGATCGGCGTGCCGGACCTGGACCGCGACCGGTTCCGCCTGCTGTCGAACGGCATCGTCGCCCCGACGTCCTCGGACACGGGAGGCGAAGCGGTCCGCGCGATGGGGGCCTATCTCGTGGAGCTCATCGAGGACAAGCGGTGCGCGCCCGGCGACGACCTGATGAGCGCGCTGATCAGGGTGCGGGACGAGGAGGGTGACGGGCTGTCGCCCGACGAACTCGTCGGCATGGCCTTCCTGCTGCTCGTCGCCGGACACGAGACCACCGTCAATCTGATCTCCAACGGGGTACGGGCCCTGCTCGCCCACCCCGGACAGCTCGCCGCACTCCGCGCCGACCCCGGTCTGATCGACGGCGCGGTCGAGGAGATGCTCCGGTACGACGGACCCGTGGAGACCGCCACCTTCCGCTTCGCCCGGGAGCCGGTCGAGATCGGCAACCGGACCATTCCGGCGGGCGAGGCGGTCCTGGTCGCCCTGGCCGGTGGCGACCGCGACCCCGCTCGCTACCCGGACCCGGACCGCTTCGACATCCGCCGCGACGCCCAGGGCCACCTGGCCTTCGGCCACGGCATGCACTTCTGCATGGGGGCGCCGCTGGCCCGGATGGAGGGCCGGATCGCGATCCGTACGCTGCTGGGGCGGTGCCCGGATCTCGCACTCGACCCGGCCGGTGCGGAGCTGGACTGGCTGCCCGGGATGCTGATCCGAGGGGTCCGGCACCTGCCGGTGCGCTGGTGAGATAAGAAGGCCTGTCATGAGCGGACTTGACATGCAGATGGCGCAGAAGGTCCTCGACAGCCAGCCGTTCAGCGGGCTCGTCGGGGCACGGATCACCGCCTTCGGGGACGGCGCCGCCACCCTCGAAGTGGACATCCGGCAGGAACTCCAGCAGCAGAACGGCTTCGTGCACGGCGGCGTGCTGTCGTACGCCGCCGACAACTCGATCACCTTCGCCGCCGGAACGACCCTCGGGCCGGCCGTACTGACCGGTGGCTTCTCGATCCAGTACATCCGTCCGGCCACCGGTCGCACCCTGATCGCCCGCGCCACCGTCGTCCACACCGGCCGTCGCCAGGCGGTGGTCCGCTGCGATCTGTTCGCCGCGGCGGACGACGGCGCGGAAGCCCTGTGCGCGGTCGCCCAGGGAACCGTGCTCTCCGCCCGGACACAGTGAAGGGACCCTCCTTGACCAGTCGAGCGACCGAAGCGACCGAATCCGCGGTTGTCGTCGATCTCGCCGCGCTCGGCGAGACGTTCACCCGCGACCCCCACCCCGTCTACGCCGCGCTCCGGGAGCGTGGACCCGTCCACCGGATCCGGATGCCGGAAGGCACCGACGCCTGGCTCGTCGTCGGATACGAAGAAGGCCGCACCGCGCTCGCGGACCCGCGGCTGTCCAAGCAGTGGGACAACGCCTCACCCGCCCTGGGCGTCAGCAAGGTCTCCGCCGGGGCGTCCATGCTCAGCTCGGACGCCCCCGTGCACACTCGGCTGCGCAAGCTGGTGACCCGCGAGTTCACCCCGCGCCGCATGGAGCAACTCGTCCCACGGATCCAGGAGATGACCGACGAACTGCTCGACCGGATGCTGGCGGAACCGGACCGCAGGACCGACCTCGTCGAAGCGCTGTCCTTCCCGCTGCCGATGTCCGTCATCTGCGAACTGCTCGGGGTCCCGTTCCTGGACCGTGCTTCGTTCCGTGAATGGTCCAACATCGCTGTGTCGTCGGTCGACGCTGCGGCGCGGGTGGCCGCCACCGGGGACATGACCCGCTACATGGCGGGGCTGCTGGCCGACAAGCGCGCACAGCCCGGCGACGACCTGATGAGCGCGCTGATCCACACGGCGGACGACGACGGCGACCGGCTCTCCGAGGACGAGCTGATGGGCATGGCCTGGCTGCTGCTCGTCGCCGGACACGAGACCACGGTCAACCTCATCTCCAACGGCGTTCTGGCTCTCTTCGGTCACCCGGGCCAACTGGCGGCACTTCGCGCCGACTTCGGACTCATCGACAACGCGGTGGAGGAGACGCTGCGCTACGACGGGCCGGTCGAGACCCCCACGTACCGGTTCACCACCGAGCCGCTCGACATCGGCGGCACCGTCGTTCCCGGCGGCGGCGAACTGGTCCTGATCGCGATGGCCGACGCCAACCGCGACCCGGACCGCTTCGAGGACGCCGACCGTTTCGACATCACCCGGGACGCCCGCGGCCATGTCGCCTTCGGCCACGGCATCCACTACTGCCTGGGTGCGCCCCTGGCCCGCATCGAGGCCCGGATCGCGATCAGATCCCTGCTGGAGCGCTGCCCCGACCTGGCTCTGGACGCGCATCCCGCCGCCCTGACCTGGCGTACGGGCATGCTGATCCGGGGTCCCGAGCGACTGCCGGTCGCCTGGTAGCGGGGCCCGCTCAGCCGGTGCGGATCTCCGCCACTGCCACCGGTCGGTGCTCGCGCCGGGACAGCTCGCACGCCTCCGCGATCCGCAGTGCGTGCAGAGCCTCCCGGCCGTCGCACGGGTTGGCCGCCTCGCCCCGCACCACCTGTACGAACGCGTCGAGTTCCGCCTCGTACGCCGCGGCGAACCGCTCCAGGAACCCCGGCCACGGCTTGGCCGGGGCGGTGGGGCCCTGGGGTTCCACCGACGTCAGCGGCGTACGGTCGTCCAGACCGACCGCGACCTGGTCGAGCTCGCCCGCCAGCTCCATCCGTACGTCGTATCCGGCGCCGTTGCACCGGGTCGCTGTCGCCGTCGCCAGTGTGGAGTCGTCCAGGGTCAGCAGCGCCGCCGCCGTGTCGACATCGCCCGCCGCCCGGAACATCGCGGGACCGGCATCCGAACCGGTGGCGTACACCTCCACCACCTCACGGCCCGTCACCCACCGCAGGATGTCGAAGTCATGGACCAGACAATCCCGGAACAGGCCGCCGGAGTGCGGCAGATACGCGGCGGGTGGCGGCGCAGGATCGGACGTCATGGCCCGTACGGTGTGGAGCCTGCCCAGCGCCCCGCTCCGCACGGCGGTGCGCGCCGCACCGTACCCGGCGTCGAAGCGGCGCATGAAGCCCAGTTGGAGTACGCTCCCGGCCCGCTCGACCTCATGCAGGGCGCCCAGCGTCCCCGCCAGATCCAGTGCGATGGGCTTCTCGCAGAACGCCGGCAGGCCCGCCCGTGCGGCCAGTGCGATCAGCTCCGCATGTGCCGAGGTGGCCGCGGCGATCACGACGGCATCCACCCCCGCGCCCAGCACCTCGGCCGCGGACCCGACGGCTGTCGCGCGGCCGATGCGGTCCGCGACCCCGGCCGCCCGCGCTCCGTCGGTGTCCGTCACCACCAGGGTGTCCACCTCGGGGTGGCGGGCCAGCGCGCCCGCATGGAAGGAACCGATCCGGCCGGTGCCGATGAGTCCGATACGCATGGACCCAACGTGCCGCCCACCAGCTGCGCTGTCAACTTTATGTCCTGACAAACGAGGGTGTGTTCGATGCCCCGAGCCGCAGGACCCGGATTGTCCGGACAACAGGACGACCTGACTACCGGCAGTCCGGACGTGACAGCTACGCTCCTGCCGTGTCCAAACCCACCGCCGACCCCGCCGCCCTCGAACTCGGCGTGGACCGCAGCAGCCCGGTCCCGCTCTACTACCAGCTGTCCCAGCAGCTGGAGGCGGCCATCGAGAAGGGCCGGCTCACCCCCGGCAGCCTCCTCGGCAACGAGATCGAGCTCGCGGCCCGGCTAGGCCTGTCCCGCCCCACCGTCCGCCAGGCCATTCAGTCGCTCGTCGACAAGGGGCTGATGGTCCGTCGCCGCGGGGTGGGCACCCAGGTCGTCCACAGCCAGGTCCGGCGTCCGCTCGAACTGAGCAGCCTGTACGACGACCTGGAGGCGGCCGGGCAGCGCCCCACCACCCGCGTCCTGCGCAACACGGTCGAGCCCGCCCCCGCCGCGACCGCCGCCGCCCTCGGCGTCCCGGAAGGCACCGAGGTCCACCTCGTCGAACGGCTGCGGTCCGCGCACGGCGAACCGATGACCCTGCTCCGCAACCACCTGCCGGCCGGCCTCGTCGACCTGTCCACCGACCGACTGGAGGCCACCGGCCTCTACCGGATGCTGCGGGCCGCCGGAGTCACCCTGCACAGCGCCCGCCAGACCGTCGGCGCCCGCCTCGCCACGGCCGAGGAGGCGGCACAGCTCGCCGAGCCCGAGGGCGCGCCGCTGCTGACCATGGAACGCACCACGTACGACGACACCGGGCGGGCGGTCGAATTCGGCTCGCACATCTACCGGGCGTCGCGCTACGCCTTCGATTTCCAGCTGCTTGTCCGCTGACGCCCGCATATCGGCCCGTTGACGGGGTCCCCGCTCCTCGCTACAACTCCCCAAGCCGCACTCGGGCGGCCGGGAGACAAGGCGGACCCACCATGCGTACTCCTCGCAAGGCAGCACCCCTGATCGCCATCTGCACCATCAGCCTCGCCGTCACCGTCGTCGCCGGATGCAGCAGCTCCGGCGGCAAGAGCTCCGAGGACAGGTCCGGCAGCGGCAGTGGGCAGGGAGCCAAGGGCGTCTCCACACCCCGGATGAAGATCGCGATGATCACGCACTCGGGGGAGGGCGACACCTTCTGGGACATCGTCCAGAGCGGTGCGAAGCAGGCGGCGGCCAAGGACAACGTCGAGTTCCTCTACTCCGCGAACAAGGAGGGCAAGGAGCAGGCCCAGCTCGTCCAGGCCGCCATCGACCAGAAGGTCGACGGGATCGTCGTCACCCTCGCCAAACCGGAAGCCGTGGCGGACGCCGTCGCCAAGGCCGTGAAGGCGGGCATCCCCGTCGTCACCATCAACTCGGGCGCGCAGTTCTCGAAGGGTGTCGGTGCGATCGGCCATATCGGGCAGGACGAGAAGGTCGCCGGCGAGGCCGTCGGTGAGGAGCTCAACAAGCGGGGCCGCAAGAAGGCCGTCTGCGTCATCCACGAGCAGGGCAATGTGTCGCTGGAGGAGCGTTGCGCCGGGGTGAAGAAGACCTTCAAGGGAAGCGTCGAGAACCTCAGCATCGAAGGCACCAACATGCCCGCCTCCACGTCCTCCATCGAGGCGAAGCTCCAGGCCGACCACGGCATCGACGCGGTCGTCACCCTCGGCGCGCCGTTTGCCGCCGCCTCCGTCAAGGCCAAGGAGGGCTCCGGCTCCAAGGCCGAGGTCGACACGTTCGATCTCAATGCCGAGGTCGTCAAACGGCTGAAGGCCTCCGAGGTCGGCTTCGCGGTCGACCAGCAGCCCTACCTCCAGGGCTATCTCGCCGTCGACGAACTGTGGCTCGACAGGACCAACGGCAACGTCATCGGCGGCGGAAAGCCCGTGCTCACCGGCCCGGCGATCGTCACCGCCGCCGACGTGCCGCAGCTGGAGAAATACACCGCGCGCGGTACCCGGTGACCCGCGTGCGGACCGCCGTGCCCACTCCGTGCCGACGCCCACGGCCCGCCCCTGCCGGGCGGCGCCGAGTCGGACTCGGGGATACTTGGCCAGCCGGACCGGGTGGGAACACCGCAGGTCGGCACCAAGCAGCACAGCGAGCAGCACAAGAAGGGCACCACGTCGTGGCAAGGGTTCGGACAGGGGTACGTGCGATGGGCGCCGTGCTTGCGGCGGTGCTCGGGGCCTCCCTCGTGGGATGCAGCAGCACCGGTGGCAAGCGGGCGGAGGAGCGCGCGGCCCGGGCCGCCGCCGAGGGCCGGTCCGCGGTGAACACACCCCGCTGGACCTTCGCCATGGTCACGCACTCGGGCGACGGCGACACCTTCTGGGACATCGTCCAGAACGGTGCGAAGCAGGCGGCCGTCAAGGACAACATCAAGTTCCTGTACTCGCACAACGACGAGGCGCAGCAGCAGGCCCAGCTCGTCCAGGCCGCCATCGACCAGAAGGTCGACGGGCTGATCGTCACGCTCGCCAAGCCCGACGCGTTGAAGGACGTCGTCGCCAAGGCGACCCGGGCCGGGATCCCGGTGATCACTGTGAACTCGGGCTCCGCGGAGTCCAAGGCGTTCGGCGCGCTCACTCACATCGGCCAGGACGAGTCCGTCGCGGGCGAAGCCGTCGGCGACGAGCTCAACGCGCGCGGCCGCAAGAAGGCCCTGTGCATTCTGCACGAGCAGGGCAACATCGGGCACGAGCAGCGCTGCGCCGGGGCGAAGAAGACCTTCGACGGGCAGATGCAGAACCTGTACGTCGAGGGCACCAACATGCCCGACGTCCAGGCGTCCATCGAGGCGAAGCTCCAGGCGGACAAGAGCATCGACGCGGTCGTCACCCTCGGCGCGCCGTTCGCCGACGCCGCTGTGAAGGCGAAGCGGACCGCGGGCTCCAAGGCCGAGATCGACACCTTCGACCTGAACGCCAAGGTCGCCACCGCACTCCAGGACAAAACCCTGGGCTTCGCCGTGGACCAGCAGCCGTACCTCCAGGGGTACGAGGCCGTCGACCTGCTCTGGCTCTACCGCTACAACCGCAATGTGCTCGGCGGCGGCCGCCCCGTCCTCACCGGCCCGCAGATCATCACCTCGAAGGACGCCGCCCAACTGGCGGAGTACACGAAGCGGGGGACCCGATGACCACGACGGAGCAACCACCCGCCCCGTCCGGGGCCGACGAGCGGCTGCTGCGCACCTCACCGCTGCGCAGGCTCCTGGGCCGCCCCGAACTCGGATCGGTCGTCGGCGCCGCGGCCGTCTTTCTCTTCTTCTCGATCGTCGCCGACAGCTTCCTGCGCGCGTCCAGCTTCGGCACGGTGCTGTACGCGGCGTCCACCATCGGGATCATGGCGGCGCCGGTTGCCCTGTTGATGATCGGCGGCGAGTTCGACCTCTCCGCCGGTGTGCTGGTCACCAGCTCCGCGCTGGTCTCGTCGATGTTCAGCTACCAGATGACGGCCAACGTCTGGGTCGGCGTCTTCGTGTCGCTGCTGGTGACCCTGGCCATCGGCGCGTTCAACGGGCTCATGCTGACCCGTACCAAACTTCCGAGCTTCATCATCACGCTCGGCACGTTCCTGATGCTGACCGGTCTCAACCTCGGCTTCACCAAGCTGATCAGCGGCACCGTGTCGACGAAGTCCATCGGCGACATGGAGGGCTTCGACTCGGCCCGCAAGGTCTTCGCCTCGGAGTGGACCGTCGGCGGGGTCGAGTTCAAGGTGACCATCCTGTGGTGGGCGGTGCTCGTGGCGATCGCCACCGGGATCCTGCTCCGTACCCGCTTCGGGAACTGGATCTTCGCGGTCGGCGGCGAGGCCGACGCGGCCCGCGCGGTCGGCGTCCCGGTGATCCGTACCAAGGTCGGGCTGTACCTCGGGGTCGCCTTCGCCGCCTGGGTCTCCGGGCAGCATCTGCTGTTCTCGTACGACGTGGTGCAGTCCGGTGAGGGCGTCGGCAACGAGCTGACGTACATCATCGCGGCCGTCATCGGCGGCTGTCTGATCACCGGAGGTTACGGCTCCGCCATCGGCTCGGCGGTCGGCGCGTTCATCTTCGGCATGACCAGCAAGGGCATCGTGTACGCGGAGTGGAACCCGGACTGGTTCAAGTTCTTCCTCGGAGCCATGCTGCTCCTGGCCACCCTGCTCAACGCATGGGTACGCAAGCGCGCGGAGGCGACGAAATGACGACCCCGGCCCCCCGGGCGCTGATCGAGCTGGACCACGTCAGCAAGTTCTACGGCAACATCAAGGCGCTCCAGGACGTCTCGCTGGTGGTCCACGCGGGCGAGATCTCCTGCGTACTGGGCGACAACGGCGCGGGCAAGTCCACCCTCATCAAGATCATCGCGGGCCTGCACCGGCACGACGCAGGCACGTTCCTCATCGACGGTGAGGAGACCACGCTCGCCAATCCGCGCGACGCCCTCGACCGGGGCATCGCCACCGTCTACCAGGACCTGGCCGTCGTCCCGCTGATGCCCGTCTGGCGGAACTTCTTCCTCGGCTCCGAGCCGACGACGGGTGTCGGCCCGTTCAAGACGCTCGACGTCCGGAAGATGCGCGAGACCACCCGCTCCGAACTGCTGCGCATGGGCATCGACCTGCGCGACGTCGACCAGCCGATCGGCACCCTGTCCGGCGGCGAGCGCCAGTGCGTCGCCATCGCGCGCGCCGTCTACTTCGGTGCCAAGGTGCTCGTCCTGGACGAGCCCACCGCGGCACTCGGCGTCAAGCAGTCCGGGGTCGTGCTCAAGTACGTCGCGGCCGCCCGGGACGCCGGACTCGGCGTGGTTCTCATCACGCACAACCCGCACCACGCGTATCTGGTCGGAGACCGGTTCGTGCTGCTCAAGAGGGGTGCCATGTCCGGCAGCCACGCCAAGGACGGCATCACGCTGGACGAGCTGACCCGCCAGATGGCGGGCGGCAGCGAGCTCGAGGAGCTCAGCCACGAGCTCCAGCGGGCCACGTCACCGGGGCGCCCGGACACCGACGACACGCCTTAGAGCCTGGGGCGCCAACGGGGCGCCGCGGGTCCCGTCCGCCCGCCCCGGCGCCCCGGCAGTGGCAGAATCGAGCCCGACGGGCGCCGTCCGTCGCCGGGAGCATCACCACCCGGCCCCCCCCAGACCCCGCAGGGACGATGAGCACGTACCGCGACTTCACACACCGCGGCTCCGCCCGCGCCACCGTCCTGCGGACCGTCGGCACCCGTGAGCGGCGCTCGCACCTCACCGCGCCCCGGGTGCCCACCGTCGGCATCGACATCGGGGGTACGAAGGTGATGGCGGGCGTCGTCGACGCCGACGGCAACATCCTGGAGCAGCTGCGCACCGAGACGCCCGACAAGTCCAAGAGCCCCAAGGTCGTCGAGGACACCATCGTCGAGCTGGTCCTCGATCTCTCCGACCGGCACGACGTGCACGCCGTCGGCATCGGCGCGGCGGGCTGGGTCGACGCGGACCGCTCCAAGGTGCTCTTCGCCCCGCACCTCGCCTGGCGCGACGAACCCCTCAGGGACGCCCTGGCCTCGCGCCTCGTCGTCCCCGTCATGGTCGACAACGACGCGAACACCGCCGCCTGGGCGGAGTGGCGTTTCGGCGCCGGGCGCGGCGAGGACCATCTGGTCATGATCACGCTCGGCACCGGCATCGGCGGCGCGATCCTGGAGGACGGTCAGGTCAAGCGCGGCAAGTACGGCGTCGCCGGTGAGTTCGGCCACATGCAGGTGGTGCCCGGCGGGCACCGCTGTCCCTGTGGGAACCGTGGCTGCTGGGAGCAGTACAGCTCCGGCAACGCCCTGGTCCGCGAGGCCCGGGAGCTGGCCGCCGCGGACTCCCCGGTCGCCCACGGCATCATCGAGCGCGTCAAGGGGAACATCCCTGAGATCACCGGGCCGCTCATCACCGAACTGGCCCGGGAGGGCGATGCGATGTGCATCGAGCTCCTCCAGGACATCGGCCAGTGGCTCGGCGTCGGCATCGCCAATCTGGCCGCCGCGCTCGACCCCTCCTGCTTCGTCATCGGCGGCGGTGTGAGCGCCGCGGACGATCTGCTGATCGGCCCCGCCAGGGACGCCTTCAAACGCCACCTCACCGGCCGCGGCTACCGGCCCGAGGCCCGGATCGCCAAGGCGCAGCTCGGCCCGGAGGCAGGTATGGTCGGCGCCGCCGACCTGGCCCGGCTGGTCGCGCGGAGGTTCCGCCGCACCAACCGCCGTCGCGTCGAGCGGTACGAGCGGTATGCGCAGATCTACGACCAGGCCGCGAACACCATCCGCTCCACGCGCAACACCCGCACCTCCTAGGGATTCCCAGAACATGACCACAGCCGAGCACCCCGTTGTGCCGCGCCAGTCCTCGCCGCCCGGCGAGGACGGCGGCAGGCCCCCGCAGGACCGGCGCCGGACGATCCGCCGGCGCCTGATCACGGCGACCATCATCGTGCTGCTGATCGGCGTCCCGGCCGGCTATCTGCTGATCTCCGCAGGGCAGAGCCGCCGCTCCGGTCAGGACAAGGAGGCCGAGGCCGCCGCGCAGGGGATGCGCGAGGGCTGGCCGTCCCGGATGCAGCGCAGGATCTTCGAACTGCCGATCCCCGGCAACGCCCTGGACGTCCAGTACTACGAGACCAACAACTGGAAGGCCAGCCGGATGTACGTGCAGTTCCGCACGTCGTCCGCCGGGCTCGACCGGTTCCTGAGCCGTCTCGGCAGCGGTCGCGCCGCCCTGCAGGAGGGCGAGGTCACCATCGGGGCCCGCGACACCAAGATCGCCGGCTGGTACTTCGGCCCCGGCGCCGACTGGGCGGGCACCACGCACACCAACAAGGACCCGCGTCCCACCCAGAACATCAGTGTCGACATGACCGATCCGGCAGCCCCTGTCGTATATGTCGTATCTGCGGCCACCCCCTGACCGGAGGCTGACAGGGCGCTCACTAACCTGGAGCGAGTGAGCGATGTAAGTGAGACGAAGACCCCGCAGTCCGCGCAGTCCTTCCCGGGGCCGCAGTCCGCACCACCGGCGCAGCCGTTCCAGGGGCCGCAGACGGTGGAGCCGTTCCCGGGCCTGCAGCCCGTGGATCCGTACGCCGCCGCGCAAGGCACGCAGCCCGGGCTGCACCTCCAGCCGGTGGATCCGTTCCACGGACCGCAGACCACATCGGCGCCGCCGTCGCACGCGCAGCCCGAGCACGCCCCGTTCCAGGCCGCACACCTGGAGCCGGTGCCGCCGGGCCGGCAGGCGCCACCCGTGCAGCCCGCGCCACCGACGCAGCCCGCCCCGCCCCGGCAGGCCTCCCACACGCAGCCGGTGCACACCCTGCAGTACCGGTTCGACGGGCCGCAGGACGCCCCCGTCCTCGTCATCGGCCCCTCGCTCGGCACCACCTGGCACATGTGGGACCGGCAGATACCGGAGCTCTCCCAGCACTGGCGGATCTTCCGCTTCGACCTGCCGGGCCACGGTGGCGCCCCCGCCCACCCGGCCACCTCCGTCGTTGAACTCTCCGACCGGCTGCTGGCCACCCTCGACGGTCTCGGCGTCCAGCGCTTCGCGTACGCCGGCTGCTCCATCGGCGGCGCGATCGGCGCCGACCTCGCGCTGCGCCATCCGCACCGGGTCGCCTCGCTGGCCCTGGTGGCCGCCTCACCCCGGTTCGGCAGCGCCGACGAGTTCCGGCAGCGCGGGGTGGTCGTCCGCACCAACGGCCTGGAGCCCATGGCGCGCAGCGCGCCGGAACGCTGGTTCACCCCCGGCTTCGCCGCCGCCCAGGCCGCGATCGTCGAGTGGGCCGTCCAGATGGTCCGCACCACCGACCCCGGCTGCTACATCGCCGCCTGCGAAGCGCTCGCCGCCTTCGACATCCGTACCGAGCTCAGCCGCATCGGCGTCCCGACCCTCGTGCTGGTCGGCGCCGAGGACCGGGTCACCGGGCCCGCCGAGGCCCGAACCCTGGTCGCGGGCATCCCGGACGCCCGGCTCGCCCTCGTACCCGGGGCCTCGCACCTCGCCCCGGTCGAGCAGCCCGCCGCCGTCACCGACCTGCTCGTCACCCACTTCTCGACGAGCTGGCAGGACACCCTCGCCGCCATCCCCGTCCCGGGCACCGGTCCCGCGCTCTCCGCCCCCGTGCTGCCCATCGCGGAGATCGCCCCCGCGACGGATCAGCCGGAGGCCGCGACCAGCGGCCGCGCCGACCCGTACGAACCGGGCATGAAGGTACGCCGCGAAGTGCTCGGCGACGCCCATGTCGATCGGGTCATGGCCGCCTCCGACGAGTTCACCGGCGAGTTCCAGGAGCTCGTCACGCGCTACGCCTGGGGGGAGACCTGGACCCGCGAGGGCCTGGACCGCCGCACCCGCAGCTGCATCACGCTCACCGCGCTGGTCACCTCCGGTCATCTGGAGAGCCTGGCCGCGCATATCAGGGCCGCCCTGCGCAACGGGCTGACGCCCACGGAGATCAAGGAGGTGCTGCTGCAGACCGCCGTCTACTGCGGCATACCGGCCGCGGGTGCCGCGTTCACGATCGCCCAGTCCGTGATTCAGGAAGAAACGACGCCCCGCCCGTAGCAGGATGGGGCCCATGAACGCTGTGAACCCCGTGCACCTGACCCTGACCAAGAAGACGCACTCCTGCATCCGTCTGGAGAAGGACGGGCGGACGCTCGTCATCGACCCCGGCGGCCTCTCGGAGGAGGACGCAGCCGTCGGCGCCGACGCGGTGCTGGTGACGCACGAGCACTTCGACCACTTCGACGAGGGACGGCTGCGCGCCGGTATGGAGGCCAACCCGGCCGCCGAGATCTGGACCCTGCGCAGCGTCGCCGACCAGCTTTCCGCGGCCTTCCCCGGCCGTGTCCACACCGTCGGACACGGGGACACCTTCTCCGCGGCCGGGTTCGACGTACAGGTGCACGGCGAGCTGCACGCGGTGATCCACCCCGACATCCCGCGGATCACCAACATCGGCTTCCTGGTGGACGGTTCGCTCTTCCACCCGGGCGACGCGCTCACCGTCCCCGACCACCCCGTCGACACCCTGATGCTCCCGGTGATGGCTCCCTGGAACAAGATCTCCGAGGTCATCGACTACGTACGCGAGGTCAAGCCGCGGCGCGCCATCGACATCCACGACGCGCTGCTCGCCGATCTGGCCCGCCCGGTCTACGACCGGCAGATCGGCAGCCTCGGCGGCGCCGAGCACGGCCGGCTGACCCCGGGTGATTCGACCGGCCTGTGACCGGCGCCGGTCCGGCGACTGTCAGCGGGAGCCGCTAGGTTTACGTACATGCGCATCGCCACGTGGAACGTCAATTCGATCACCGCCCGCCTCCCCCGGCTGCTGGCCTGGCTGGAGAGCACCGGCACGGATGTGCTGTGCATCCAGGAGACCAAGTGCGCGGCCGAGCAGTTCCCGGCGGACGAGCTGCGCGAGCTCGGCTACGAGTCTGCGGTCAACGCCACGGGCCGGTGGAACGGGGTCGCGCTGGTCTCCCGGGCGGGCCTGGCCGATGTCGTCACGGGGCTGCCCGGCGGCCCCGATTACGAGGGCGTGCAGGAACCCCGGGCGATCTCGGCGACCTGTGGCCCGGTCCGTCTCTGGTCGGTGTACGTGCCGAACGGCCGTGAGATCGCCCACGAGCACTACGCGTACAAGCTGCGCTGGTTCGAGGCCCTGCAGAAGGCGGTCGGCCCCGACGCCGCGGGTTCCCAGCCGTTCGCGGTCCTCGGCGACTTCAACGTGGCGCCGACCGACGAGGACGTCTGGGACCCCGCCCTGTTCGAGGGCGCCACGCATGTCACCCCCGCCGAGCGTGCCGCCCTCGCCACCCTCCGCGAGGAGGGCCTCTCGGACGTGATGCCGCGCCCGCTCAAGTACGACCGCCCGTACACCTTCTGGGACTACCGCGAGCTGCGCTTCCCGAAGAACAAGGGCATGCGGATCGACCTGGTCTACGGCAACGCCCCCTTCACGGCGGCGGTCAAGGACAGCTATGTGGACCGTGAGGAGCGCAAGGGCAAGGGCGCGTCCGACCATGCGCCGGTGGTCGTCGATCTGGATCTGTGACCGCCGGCCGGTGACGTCCCGCTGCTCCTGGCGCACAATGGCGCCTTGATCAGGTCCGGACCTACGACGCCTCCAGCTGCGGCGCGTGGGCCCGGACCGCGTCGAGCACCTGCCGCTTGGACGGGTTGACCATCGCGTGCCCGGCCACGGACACCGTCGGAACGGTTTCGTTCCCGTCGGCGACCGAGCGGACGAACGCCGCCGCCTCGGGATCCCGCCAGATGTTCACCTCGGTGTAGGTGAGGCGGCTGAAGCGGAGCCGCAGGCGGAGCTTCATGCAGTACGGGCAGCCGGGCCGCCAGTAGACGACCATGCCGTCGCGGTCTTCGGTCATGCGCTTCCCCCTGTTCGCCCACGTGCGAGGGCGAGCATCTCAGATGCGGCCCGGACCGATTGTCAGTGGCCGCCGATACGGTGATTCCTGTCATTGTCCCGCTTGCTGGCTGCTTGCGAAGACTCGGACCGCCCCGCCCGTTCAGCGCCGGGCGGGGCGTCATATACGGACGACGCTGCGGTGGCGCCGATCGCCAGGAGCATCAGCAGCGCACTCACCCACAGCGGCGACCGGAAGCCGAGCCCCGCATCGATCGTGATGCCGCCGAGCCAAGGCCCCAGCGCGCCGCCCACGTTGAAGGCGGCCGTGGAGAACGAGCCGGCCAGCGTCGGCGCGCCGGACGCCGACTGGAGCACCCGCGAGATCAGCGCTGTTCCGGTGCCGAACGCGAGCATGCCCTGGACCAGGACGAGCGCGACGACCGCGACCGGGTTCCCCGCGGTCAGTGCCAGCCCGGCCCAACCGGCGGTGAGCGCCACCAGCCCGGCGGTGGTGACGGCGACCGGCCGCGCATCGACGATCCGGCCCGCGACGGTGACACCCAGGAACGAGCCGACCCCGAACAGCGCGAGCACGGCAGGCACCCACCCGGCGCCGACCCCCGTGACCCGGGTGACCAGCGGCTCCAGATAGGAGAACGCGCAGAAGGTCGCGCCCTGCACGAGCGCGCTCGTCAGCAGGGTGAGGACGAGCCGCGGCTCGGTCAGGGACCGCAGTTCGGCACGCCCGCCCACCGCGTGGGACGCGGCCCGTTCGCCGGGGATCGTCCTGGCGATCACCGCAAGAGCCGGTACGGAGACGAGGGCCACGGCCCAGAACGCAGCGCGCCACCCCCAGTGCCCGCCCAGAACCGCACCGGCGGGCACCCCCGCGACACAGGCGACGGTGACACCGCCGATTACCACCGACGTGGCGCGTGCCCGGGCGCCGGGTCCGGCCACGGAGACCGCGGTCACCAGCGCCACGGCCCAGAAACCCGCGTTGGCCAGCGCTCCGACGATCCGTGTCGCCAGCAGCAGGCCGTAGCCGGGTGTGACCGCGCCCATGACATGGACGGCGGTGAAGACGGAGAGGAAGAACAGCAGCGCGCGACGCGGGGGCCAGTTCCGGCTGAGGAGCGCCATCGCGGGTGCGCCGACGACCATCCCGACCGCGAACGCCGACGTCAGCAGGCCGGCGGCCGGGATGGATACGTGCAGGTCGTCGGCGATGTCCGAGACCAGACCGGACAACATGAACTCGGAGGTGCCCTGGGCGAAGACGGCGAGCCCGAGCGCGTAGACAGCAAATGGCATGAAGAAACCCCATGGGCAGACTGATGGACGGACCAGGCAGGGGGTGTGGGCCGCGCCCGCCCGACGGGTCGAGCGGCAACGCGGAAGAGCGTCAGGCCTGTTCATGGACGTGACGCGACAACGCGGCGGGCAGCGTCGTGGCCGGGAATCAGCGCGCGAACGCATACGGGGAAGCGCAGCCCACACTGCGGTGGTCCTGCGGTGGCAGCCGGGCAGAAGCGATCCTCCGGCCTGATCGGCCGTGCGGGATCGACTCGACAGCGGGTCAGCCACCGGCGGGACCGGTGGCTAGTCTCTGTTCGCCTCGGGGCTGGACATGATCGCGAACGTACCAGTCGGGATCACTCCGCCTCCACCCCTTTCAAAGAGAATGGCCTGCACACGTACCTGGGTGGGCTGCGCGGTCATGGCGGACGAGCTCGTCGGTGCGCAGGTGCTGATGACTCGTCCGACGGGCCTGACGCTGCGGGAGTCGACTCGCCTCGACCTGCCGGCCAGTCCGGCTCCGTCCACGGTGCTGGACATCGTGTTCGGCACTCTCTGGTACCGCGTCCTGGCCACCCGCCGGCCGGTCGACAGCGAACTCGCCGACGAGCTGCTGGCCGTCCTTGCGCCGGACCCGGGCCGCGGCCCGCCGTCCGGCGGCCGGGTTGGGCGGGTGTGACGGCCTGCCCGGCGGTTGCGGGCGGCGCGCGCGGCGGCGCACGGGTGGGCGGGCGCACCTGGTTCAGCACTCGAACGACAGGCCGCGCGCCCTGTGGTGCGTAACCGGGCTGGGATGCGACCCTGAGTGGCATGAACATCCCCTTCTTGGACAACTGGCGTAAGCGTCACGACGGTAGGCGCGGGGCGGGCCTCGCGGCCGCCGTCGAGGCCGACCCGGACGGCGTGGCCGAGCTGCTCGCGGAGTGTGAGCTGCTGCGTGTCCGAGCGGGGCAGCGAGGGCTCGAACTCGACGACACTCCGGCCTCGTTGACGGCGCTCGACCAACTGCCGCCCCGCTGGCGGGACGACCCCGAGGAGTTGCCCTGGCTGGGTAACGACGCCGGTCTGTACCTCGGCACGGTCCTGGTGCGGAACGTCCCCGGTGCCGTCTGGCGCATCTGGCCCAGTGGGCAGCCGGTGGTGCGGCTCGCCTCCGGGCGGGAGATCGATGTCGTCGAGGCAGGGCTCGACTGGGCGATGGCCGGCAGCCCTGAGCTCTCGCAGGTGTACGCGGAGTCAGCCGAAGGGTAGGCGAAACGCCAAAACCTAATAAAACGCCTTATACCCCATTTGTGCGTGTCGGGTACGAAGTCCCTTGCCGGGATGGATAGTTTGCGCTGACCTCGACACAGCGATAAGTGGGTAGGGCAGCGTATGGCCGTCGATCCGTTGATCGAGCTGCGGGACGTCAATAAGTACTACGGAAAGTTGCACGTACTGCAGGACATCAATCTCACCGTCGGCCGCGGGGAGGTGGTGGTGGTCATCGGCCCCTCCGGCTCCGGCAAATCGACGCTCTGCCGGACCATCAACAGGCTCGAGACGATCGAGTCGGGCTACATCGCCATCGACGGCAGGCCCCTCCCGGAGGAGGGCAAGGGACTCGCGGAGCTGCGGGCCGAAGTCGGGATGGTCTTCCAGTCCTTCAATCTCTTCGCGCACAAGACCGTGCTGGCCAATGTCTCGCTCGCCCAGCTCAAGGTCCGCAAGCGCAAGAAGGACCAGTGCGACCTGCGGTCCCGGGAGCTGCTGGAGCGGGTCGGGCTCGCCTCCCAGGCGGACAAGTACCCCGCCCAGCTCTCCGGCGGTCAGCAGCAGCGGGTGGCCATCGCCCGCGCCCTCGCCATGGACCCCAAGGCCCTCCTCTTCGACGAGCCGACCTCGGCGCTCGACCCGGAAATGATCAACGAGGTGCTGGAGGTCATGCAGCAGCTGGCCCGGGACGGCATGACCATGGTCGTCGTCACCCACGAGATGGGGTTCGCCCGGTCCGCCGCCAACCGCGTGGTCTTCATGGCCGACGGCCGCATCGTCGAGGACCGCACCCCGGAGGCGTTCTTCACCGCCCCTGAGACCGACCGGGCCAAGGACTTCCTGTCCAAGATCCTCAAGCACTGACGGGAGGCCCCCTGTTGCGTACGAGAAGACTTCTGGCCGCCTGCGCGGGCCTTCTGCTGGCCGTCCTCGCCGCCGGCTGCGGGAAGGAGGGCAGCCCTCCGGTGAAGGGGCCCAAGCCCGGCCAGCTGCCGGTCTACAAGGTCGACACAGCGTTCCGGCTGCCCGAATCGAAGACCTGGACGAAGGCCAAGAAGCGCGGATACCTCCGGGTCGGGGCCAAGGAGGACCAGCCCTATCTGGGCGAGAAGGACCCGGCCACGGGCATCTACTCCGGATTCGACATCGAGATCGCCCGGATGATGTCGGCCTCGCTCGGCTTCGACCCGAAGACGATCCACTTCAAGACGATCGCCTCCGCCAACCGCGAGACCGCGCTGCAGAACGGGCAGATCGACTACTACGTCGGCACCTACACCATCAACGACATGCGCAAGAAGCTCGTCGGGTTCGCCGGGCCGTATTTCATGGCAGGTCAGTCCCTGCTCGTGCGCACGGACGAGCACGACATCAACGGCCCGCAGGACCTGGCCGGCAGGACCGTCTGTTCGGCCGCGGGCTCGACCCCGTACCAGCGCATCGCGGCCGACTACCCGAAGGCGATCCTGGTCGCGTACGACACGTACTCGATCTGCGTCGACAACCTGCTGACGTACCAGGTCGACGCCGTCACCACCGACGACGCCATCCTGCTGGGCTTCGCGGCCAAGGCGCCCAAGGAGCTGAAGGTGGTCGGCAAGCCGTTCTCCGAGGAGCCTTACGGCATCGGCGTCCAGCGCAGCGACAACGCGCTCCGGTTCGCACTCAACGACGCCCTTGAGGCCAACGAGAAGAACGGCAACTGGAAGAAGGCGTTCGAGGCCACGCTCGGCCTGTCCGGGGTGCCCGCGCCGACTCCGCCGCCCATCGACCGCTACCCGGCGACCTGAGAGGACGGGCCACGTCCATGGACGTACTCACAGAGAACTTCTCGCTCTACGGCAAAGGCTTCCTCGGCACCCTCGAACTCACCGTCTACGCCTCGATCCTGGCGCTGGTCCTCGGCCTCGTCATGGCCTCGTTCCGAGTGGCGCCGGTCGGCTCGCTGCGGGTGTTCGGCACGGTCTGGGTGATGGTGCTGCGCAACACCCCGCTGACCCTGCTCTTCTTCGCCGTCCTGCTCGGTCTGCCGCGCTTCGGTCTGGTCCTGCCGTTCAAGGTCTTCGCGATCCTCGCACTCGGCTGCTACACCTCCGCGTTCATCTGCGAGGTGCTCCGCTCCGGCATCAACACCGTGCCGCAGGGGCAGGGCGAGGCGGCCCGCAGTCTCGGAATGACCTTCGGGCAGACGCTGGGCAACGTGGTGCTGCCGCAGGCGTTCCGCTCGGTGATCCCACCGGTCGGTTCGACGCTCATCGCCCTCGCCAAGAACTCGGCGATCGCGGGGGCGTTCAGCGTCACCGAACTGCTCGGCACCTACAAGACCCTCAACGAGCTGGGCTACAGCATCATCTGGACCTTCGTCTGGATCGCCGTCGGCTACCTCATCATCACGTTGTCCATCAGCGCGCTCTTCAACGTGCTGGAGAAGCGCTACGGAGTGGCCCGATGACCCAGACGGCGGCCGCCTCCGCGCTCTACGACATCCCGGGCCCGCGGACCCGTAAACGCCACTTCGTGTACGGAATCGTCTCGACGGCCGTGATCATTGCCTTGGTCGGCTGGATCATCTATCTGCTCGTCGAGACCGAGCAGTTCACCAGCGCCAAGTGGACCCCCTTCGAGTACAAGGGCATCCAGGAACTCCTGCTGCGCGGACTCGGCAACACACTCAAGGCTTTCGCCTACGCGGCGGTGCTCTCACTGGCTCTCGGGGCGGTCCTCGCCGTCGGCCGGCTCTCCGAACACCGGGCGGTGCGCTGGCTGGCCACGCTCGTCGTGGAGTTCTTCCGGGCCATGCCCGTCCTGGTGATGATCTTCTTCATCTTCGTGGCGCTGAAGGTGCAGCCGCTGCCCGCGCTGGTCGCCGGACTGACCCTCTACAACGGCTCGGTGCTCGCCGAGGTGTTCCGTACCGGCATCAACTCGGTGGATCGCGGCCAGCGCGAGGCCGCGTACGCACTGGGGATGCGCAAGACGCAGGTCATGACCTTCGTGCTGGCCCCTCAGGCGGTCCGCGCCATGCTGCCCACCATCATCAGCCAGTTGGTGGTGGCCCTGAAGGACACCTCGCTCGGCTATCTGATCACCTACGAGGAGTTCCTCCACGCGGGCAAACTCATCGCGTCCAACCTCGACTACGATCTTCCCTTCATCCCCGTGGTGATGGTGATCTCGCCGATCTACATCGGGATGTGCATGCTGCTCTCCTGGTTCGCCACCTGGGTGGCCAAGCGGGAGCGGCGCAGTCCGAAGACGGAAGCCGTGGAAGTCGCACCGGCCGAACCAGGAACGCTGCTGCCGGGAGTGAAGTAGCCCGGGACCGGCCGTACGGCGGTCCGGAGGAGCGGTACCCGCCCGGCAGCAGCCGGTGATCACTTCTCGCGCAACGGGACGGACAGGTACGAGGGGTCCGCGCCCGGCGAGGAGAAGGTCAGCTGTGCGCCGGCAGGGTTGTGCTCGATGTACAGGGGGTCGACGGTGTCGATCACCAGGGCGAGCCGATGACCGGCCGGGACGTCGTACGCGGTGGAGAACAGCTCCAGGTCGACGGCGAACGGGCGGCCCGGAGGCTGTCCGTGGAAGGTATGGGGGGCGTTGCTCACCAGCTTGCCGAGGCCGAGCGGCCCCACATCGTAGAGATACGCGACGAGGGTGCCGCTCTCCTTGTTGCTGGTGACCGCGGTGTGAAGCCTCGCGGTGCCCCGGATGTGCCGCGCGGAGCCGTACCTCTCGGACTGCCAGACGCTTGCGAAGGTGCGCGGCAGCAGCGGGATCGAGGCGACCGGCGGCAGCTTCACGAACTGGTCGAGGGCGTTCGACAGCAGGGTGATGCCGCCATTGGCGCCCGAGTCGATGTTCGCGTAGATCTTCTCCGTACCGCCGAGCGCGAGCCGCTCCTTGGCGGCGCCGACCGACTTCCAGTCCGGGTAGCCCTCGTAACCGCTGTCCGTACGGGACTTGAACTGCACCGGCTGCTCCTGGTCGATGCCGTTGCGCTCGCCCTTGAGGTAGCGGTCGAACCATCGGTGGGCGTCGGTCCAGGTGTCGTTGGGCAGACCGAGCAGCCCGGTGGCCTCGGCGGTGGCGTGGTCGCCGGGGCGGAACTCCAGGCGCTTGGGGCCGCTGAGTTTCTCGAAGAACGCGGCGTACTGGTTGGGCGGGAAGATCGTGTCGCCCCAGGCGTTGCCCATCATGACGGCGGCGCCGTTGGCGTTGATCTCGTCCAGATATGTGGCGGGGGAGCGCTTCTTCCCCCAGGCGATCATGTCCTGTTCCTTGGCCAGGTTGGAGCCGAGGAAGTCGGTGAGTGTCTCGTTGAGCTCGTCGCTCGGGCGGCCGGTGAGCAGGCCGGCGCCGCCGAGCAGCGCGGCTGCCTGGAGGTGCTGGGTGCGGCCGCTGTAGATGGAGTCGATGAGATCGGCCCAGCCGCTCAGCGCGACGACGGCCTTGATCCGCTTGTCGTGTCCGGCTGCCAGCAGGCTGATGCCCGCGCCGTACGAGACTCCGCCCATGCCGATCCGCTGCGGGTCGGCCGGCGTCCGGTCGAGCGCCCAGTCGATCACGGCGGAGACATCGGCGATGTCCGGCGGACCGGCGACCTCGATCTTCCCGCCGGAGAGCCAGAAGCCGCGCGAGGTGTAACTGACCACCACGTAGCCGGAGTCGGCGAGCTGCTGTGCCTGCGCCAGGTACTCGATCTGCGGCATCGACCAGCTGGTGGGCAGCACGATGAGCGGGTGCTTCTCGCCGGCCTTCGCACCGGCGGGCGTGAAGACATTGCCCTTGAGCGTGATTCCGCCGGAGCCGGGGATGTCGTGGAACGTCAGGCTCGGGGCGGAATCCGCCACGGGCGCGGCGGGGGTGTCGGCGACGGCCGCCGGGGCCGCGCCGAGGGCGGCTCCGGCGATCAGGACGGCGGCGGTTCCGAGGGCAGCGGTGGTGCGCAGAGCCGGGTACGGACGTCCCACGGGTCACTCCTCACGCGTGTCAGTGCAAAGTGACCCGACGGTAACCCCAGTCACTTACCGTTGGTAACTCCCCGGTGAGTTGCGTGAGGGTAACGATTGTTGGACGCAATGTCAGTAGCGGCCGAGAGCAGGGCGACGGGTCAGCTGAGTGCGCTCTTCGCCTGCCAGTCGGCCCAGGTCACATTCCACGCCCCGTAGCCGTTGCCCACCGCGACCGTCCCCTTGGCGTCCGCGCCGCTGATCTCGAACGGGTCGCCGACCTGCGCCTTCTCGAACAGCTCGGCGGCGTTCGCATTGCTCATTCCCACACAGCCGGAACTGTGGTTGGCGACCCCGAAGTACGCGGCGTTCCACGGCGCTGCATGGGCGTACATCCCCGACCAGGTCAGCCGCATCGACGAGTCGACCATCTTGTCGTACGCATCGCCCAGACCGACCGTCTCGGAGCGCATGTTGATCGTGCCCTCCTTCGCCATGAGTACGGCGGTGCCCCGCCAGGACGCCTTCTCGCCGCCCGGGGTGCCCGCCGACATCGGCACGTCCATGACTGTCTTCCCGTCCCGGTGCAGCGCCAGCCGGTGACGGTCGAGGTCGACCTTGACCACCTGGTTGCGGCCGATGGTGAAGGTCGTCCGGTAGTCGCGCACGAACCAGCCGCCGGCCGTTCCGGAGTTGATGCCGTCCAGTTCGGCGTCGAGCGTGACGCGGGTACCGGACTTCCAGTAGTCCTTGGGCCGCCAGTCGACGCGGTCCTTGCCGGAGTAGTCCTGCAGCCAGCCCCAGGAACCCTCGGTGTTGTTCGACGTGGACACCTTGAGTGCCTTCTCGACTGCGGCCTTGTCCTTCACCGGGTTGTCGAAGACGATCGACAGCGGCTGGGCGATACCGACCGTGGTGTTCTTGCCGGGGGCGAGCGTCAGCTTGTTGACCTTGTCGGCCTCGGCTGTCGAGAAGCCGGCGCGGTCCGTGCCACCCCGGGTGTCCGTCGCCTCGACGCTGTACTCGGTGCCGGGTGCGGCGACCCGGTCCGAGGTCCAGCTGCGGCCGTCGCCGGATATCCGGCCGGTGAGCGCGTCGCCCTCGGTGGCGGTCACCTTCACCGTCTTGAGCTTTCCGTCGGCCAGCGTCACCTTCACCGGCCTGCCCGCGGTGGCCCCGGAGCCCTGGAGGTTCACCGAGATCCTGGTGTCCGGAGCCTGAGAAGTCCCGGCTGCGTGACCGGATCCGGAACCGGCGTCCGATGCGGCAGCGCCGCCGGAGCAGGCGGTCAGGGCGGCGCCGAGCACCGCCGTTCCGGTTATCAGGGTGAGCCGGGCCGGGCGGGCCAAGGGCGCGGTACGGCGTATGTGCCGGCGTGCAGAGAACAACGAAAAACCTCCAGGGCTGTGCTTCTCACCGGTGGAGAGGCATTCACCCGACTTTAGGATCCTCAAATCCCCGAAAAGCCATGGATTCCGTTGTGTGACAAGGAATGGAGCGCAACGGTCATGGTCCGGTCACATGCGCCGCTCGGACCCGTCATGGACCGCTGTGAGCATCCTGTGCAGCCCCGCAGAGCCGAGTGGAGGGGCGGGACCAGGGGAGGGCCACGGACATGTCAGCGCTGCTCGCGACCGGTGACCGCAGAGGTGAACAGGGGATGCGGATACGCAGCCTCACCGCCGCCGAGCACCGGGCGGGTGTGACCGCGCGGCCCGGGGCGAGCTTTCTGCAGTATCCGTCCTGGGCCGGAGTGAAGGACCAATGGACGTCGGAAATGGTCGGATGGCACGGCGCCGACGGCGAATTGGCCGGCAGTTCCCTGGTCCTCTACCGGCAATTCCCGGGCACCCGCAAATACTTTGCCTATCTGCCGGAAGGGCCGGTGGCCGACTGGGCCGATCCGGAGATCGACCGCTGGCTGCGGCCGTTGACGGCGTATCTACGGAAGGCGGGCGCCTTCGCCGTACGGATGGGGCCCTCACCGGCGTACCGCCGCTGGGACGCCGCCCGGCTCAAGGCGGCCACCGGGCCCGGCCGGAAGATCCGCGACGTACTGGCGACGGAGGCGGACCCGCTCGGCACCGCGGTCGCCGACCGGCTCCGGGCGCGCGGCTGGCGTCGGTGCGGCGGGGACGGCGACGCGGGCAACGACGCCGACGCGCAGCCGCGCTACGTCTTCCAGGTGCCGCTCGCCGGACGCACCCCTGACGAGCTGTGGGCGGGACTCAACCAGGAGTGGCGCCGCAATGTCCGCAAGGCCGAGAAGTCCGGTGTCCGGATCGTCGTCGGCGGCGCGGCGGAACTGCCCGAGTTCCACCGGCTGCTGCGGATCACCGAGGAGCGTGACGGCTTCCGGCTCGGCCGCTCCCTCGCGTACTACCAGCGGCAGTACGCCGTGCTCAACGCCGAACAGCCCGGCCGGATGCAGCTCTATCTCGCCGTCCACGAGGGCGAGATCCTCGCCGCGCACACCATGATCAGCGCCGGGCGGCAGGTCTGGTACCAGACGGGCGCGTCCGCCGACCACCGGCGCGAGGTCCGCCCCAGCAACGCCCTCCAGTGGCGGATGATGCTCGATGCGCACGCCCTCGGCGCCGAGCTGTACGACATGCGCGGGGTACCCTCCACCCTTGACCCCGGCGTCCGCTCCTTCGGACTGCTGCGCTGGAAGCTCGGCACCGGCGGGCAGGTCGTCGAGACCCTCGGGGAGTGGGAGACATCGGTGGGCGGAGCCGCCAACAACACGCTGTACAGGGCGTTCCAGGCGTACCTGGCCCGCCGATGACCGCCGCACAGACGACCGGGGCGGTCGCGCAGGAGGGGCCGGGGGGACAGCAGAAGCCGGGATCGGTGCTGCGCAGTGGCGCCGTCATGGCCGCGGGCTCGGTCGTCTCGCGGGCGACCGGGTTCATACGCTCGGCGGTCGTCGTCGCCGCCCTCGGTACCGGACTCACGGCCGACGGCTACACGGTCGCCAACACCGTCCCCAACATCCTCTACATGCTCCTGATCGGCGGGGCCCTCAATGCCGTGTTCGTCCCGGAGCTGGTGCGGGCCGCCAGGGAACACAGCGACGGCGGCGCCGCGTACACCGACCGGCTGCTCACCGTCTGCACCGTCGGCCTCGTCGCCCTCACCGCGCTCGCGGTCGTCGGCGCCCCGCTGATCGTCGGCACGTACACGGACTACTCCGGGGAGCAGGCGGAGCTCACGATCGCGCTGGCCCGCTACTGCCTGCCGCAGATCCTCTTCTACGGGCTCTTCACCCTCCTCGGCCAAGTACTCAACGCCCGGAACCGGTTCGGCGCGATGATGTGGACCCCAGTCCTCAACAACGTGGTCATCATCGCGGTGTTCGGGCTCTATCTGGCGGTCGTGGCAGGTTCCGGCGGGGAGTTGACCGCCACCCATGCCCGGCTGCTGGGCTGGGGGACGACCGCCGGAATTGTCGTGCAGACGCTGGCCCTGGTGCCCGCGCTGCGGGCCGCGCAGTTCCGCTGGCGACCCCGGTTCGACTGGCGGGGGAGCGGTCTGACCCGCCCGCTGAGGTCGGCCGGATGGCTCGTCATGCTGGTCCTGGCGAACCAGGGCGCCTACTGGGTGGTGACCCGGCTCTCCACCATCACCGGACAGCACGCCGTCGAGCAAGGGGTGGTGGGCGGCGCGGGCTACACCGCGTACAGCTACGCCTTTCAGCTGTGGGTGGTGCCGCAGGGCATCGTGACCGTCTCGCTCGTCACGGCGCTGATGCCGCGGATGAGCCGGGCGGCGGCCGACGGCGACCTCGCGGGGGTGCGCCGCGATGTCTCGTACGCGCTGCGGACCACGGCCGCGGTGGTGGTGCCCGCGGCGGGTGCGTTCTTCGCGCTGGCGCCGTGGGTGATGGGGGCCGTGTTCGGATACGGCCGTACCGGCGACGCCGACATCGCGGTGATGGTGGGGATGATGATGGCGTTCGCGCCGGGGCTCATCGCGTACTCCGGACAGTACGTGCTGTCCCGTGGGTTCTACGCGATGAGCGACACCCGTACGCCGTTCTTCCTGAACCTGGTGATCGCCGCGCTCAATGCCGGGCTGTCGGCGCTCGCCTATCTGATGCTGCCTGCGCGGTGGGCGGTGACGGGGATGGCGGGGGCGTACTCGGTGGCACTCTTCGCGGGGTTCGCGGTCACGGGGTATGTGCTGCATCGCAGGGTGTCTCAAGGCGCCGGGGGAGCGCGGTCGGTGCTGTGGCGCTCGGCCGGACTGTGGGCGCATGCACGGCTGGTGGTGGCGTGTGTGCCGGCGGGGGCGCTGGCGTACGGGGTGGCCCGGGCGTGCGACGGGTTCGGGGACTTCGCGGCCGCGGGGGCGGGTACGGCAGTGCTGCTGGGGGTGGTGGGGATGTTGGCCCGGCCGCTGCGGTTGAGCGAGGTCAGCGCGATGTTGGGTGCGGGGCGTGCGCGGATCCGGGGGGTCGGGGGCCGGTGAGAGCGTGGCGTTCGCGTCCGGCTGCCGCCCGGTTCCCCATGGCCGGAGGGGTTTGATGTGCCGGACAGGTTTGATCGTGATCGTGGGGATACTGGTGCCATGCCGCGTGTGCTTCTGATCGAGGACGACCCCTCCGTACGGGAAGGGGTCGAGCTCGGGCTGCGTCGGCGCGGGCATGAACTCCGGGCCGTGGAGAGCGGGGAGGCGGGACTCGGTGCGCTGGCGGAGTTCCGGCCCGATCTCGTCCTGCTGGATCTGATGCTGCCCGGCATGAACGGCGTCCAGGTCTGC
Organism: Streptomyces sp. NBC_01669; assembly: GCF_026339735.1. Taxonomy (GTDB): domain Bacteria; phylum Actinomycetota; class Actinomycetes; order Streptomycetales; family Streptomycetaceae; genus Streptomyces; species Streptomyces yanii. The sequence goes on along the minus strand of NZ_JAPEQG010000001.1, from coordinate 1,999,277 downwards.
CGTCGCATAAGGGAGTCCAGCCAGCTGCCGATCATCATGCTCACGGCACGCGGCGACGACTTCGACGTGGTCGTCGGACTGGAGGCCGGGGCCGACGACTACATCGTCAAACCCGCCCGTACCGAGGTGATCGAGGCCAGGATCCGGGCCGTGCTGCGACGGCTCGCCGAGCCGGTCGGGCGCAGCGGCATCGAGTTCCACGGCGAACTCGCCGTCGACCGCGCCGGGCTGTCCGTCGCCAAGGCGGGGGCACGCCTCCTGCTCGCCCCCTCCGAACTGAAGCTGCTGCTGTACCTGTCGGCCTCGCCCGAGCAGGTCTTCAGCAGGCAGCAACTCCTCGAATACGTGTGGGAGCACAGCTACCACGGCGACGCGAGGCTCGTCGACGCCTGTGTGCGGCGGCTGCGGCAGAAGATCGAGGACGTGGCAGGCAGCCCCCGCTACATCCAGACCGTCCGTGGCTTCGGCTACCGATTCGGGCCGCTCGAATGAGGCTTCTCGCCGCCCGGTTCGGCCTGCGCATCCGTCTCATATCCGCCTTTCTGCTGGTCGCGGCGATCAGCGCGGTCACCACCGCGACCCTGACCTACCGCGAGGCCCGGTCCGCGATCCTTCAGCAGGCGCAGGACACGGCGGTGGCCCAGTTCCGGGACCGGATCACCGCGCAGGCGGTGTCCCTGCCCGTCGACGCGCCCCGGCTCCGGACGATGTGTCAGACGCTCGCCCGCGAGGGCAAGCCGCACACCTGGATCGTCTTCGCCGAATACGCGGACCTGAGGGTCTCGTCCTCGGACCGGTCCGTCTCCAACGTGATCACACCGGAACTGCGCGATGCGGCCCGGAATACCGCGCACGCCTCGTTCCAGCGGGTCGTCAAGGACGGAAAACCCTGGCTGACGATCGGGATGCCCGTGATGTTCGACCAGGGCGAGGGGCGTCAGCCCACCGGGCTCGTCCTCTACGCCGTGATGCCGCTCCTCCCGGAGGAGGCCAATGTCAGCGCCATGGTCACCGCGGCCCGCGACGGCGCCCTGCCCGCCCTCCTCATCGCGCTGGTGCCCGCACTGCTCGCCGCCCGCAGTGTGCTGCGCCCGGTGCGTGATCTGCGGCGGGCCGCCGCCGGTATCGGTCGAGGCGAGCTCGACACCCGCATCGAGGTGAAGGGCTCGGACGAACTCGCCGATCTGGCCTGGACGTTCAATGAGTCGTCCAGCAAGCTCCAGCAGTCCGTGGAGGAGCTCCGGCAGGCGGAGGAACGGGCCAGACGCTTCGCCTCCGACGTCTCGCACGAGATGCGCACCCCGCTCGCCGGGATGCTCGCCGTCACCGAGGTCCTGGACGAGGACGCCGCGCACCTGAACGCCGACACCGCGGCAGCCGTGCGGCTGATCAGCGCGGAGACCGGGAAGCTGGCCACACTGGTCGAGGACCTGATGGAGATCTCCCGCTTCGACGCGAAGGCCGCGGACCTTCATCCCGACGAGGTCGATGTCGCCGAGACGATCCGCAAGACCTTGCAGAGCAGACGGTGGGAGGACCGGGTTGCCACCGAACTCCCGGAAGGCGTACGGGCGGTGCTCGACCCGCGCCGTTTCGATGTGATCGTCGCCAACCTGGTCGGCAACGCGCTGCGGCACGGCGCCGAGCCCGTCTCCGTACGGCTGTGGACCGAGCGGCGGGACGGGAGGGACCGTCTGGTGACGGAGGTCGCGGACAGCGGTCCCGGGATCGACGCCGCCGTGCTGCCGCACATCTTCGACCGGTTCTACAAGGCCGACGCGGCACGAACCCGGTCGGCGGGCAGCGGACTCGGTCTGGCGATCACGCAGGAGAACGTACGGCTGCACGGTGGCACGGTCCACGCCGCCAACGTCCCGTCCGGCGGTGCGGTGTTCACCGTCGAGCTGCCACGGGAGGGGGTGTGAGGCGGCTGCGCGTCCTGGTCGCGCTGATGGCGTTCGCGCTGCCGGTGACCGGGTGCGGCATCCGGGCCTCGGACGTGGTCGAGGTCGGCGATCCGGCGACCGTGGACGTGGCGGCGGGGAGCCGGGAGGGCATGCTGTTGTACTTCGTCTCCTCGTCATCCCCGGGGACGCTGCTGCCCGTCGTACGGCAGATCGACATGCCCGTGGAGACCGCGTCCTCGGGTACAGGAGATCTGAAGAGCTCGTCGGGCAAGGCGCTCGGCCTGCTCTTCGCGGGCCCCTCCAGAACGGAGCGGGATGCCGGAATGGCCACGGAACTCCCCCAGAGCCATGTCGGGTTGAGCATGGCCGTGACCCGGAGCGGGGTGCTGGTCCGGCTGGACGGCCCTGTTACCGGACTTTCCGGACTCGCCCAGCAGCAGCTGATCTGCACGGCAGTCCACTCCGGCGTGCCCGATCCGGGTGCGGCGGTGACGCTGTCCGGCACCGATGGCTCCGTCGGGCCCGCCCACTGCACCGTCTGACCGCCCCCGGGTGGACTCGGGACGACATCGTCCGGCCGGGTGCGACCCGGCCGGGGCCGGAGTGCCGTCCGGGCGCTCGAAGCCGATCACGCTGATCAAGGCGTTGTCCCGGCGAGGTGGGCCGGTGACCTTCGACGGCGGGTTCCACCAGGTGTCGGTGCTCGCATCCGCCCCGGTGCGGGCCGCATCGGTGTGGACCGGCCCGGTCGGGCCGACGTCGCGGCCGATCAGCTCGCCGCGCGGTGCGAGGTCCGCGGCGCGGGTACGGGTGTCTGCGCCGCCCGTGTCACGTCCGCGACCAGTTCCACCACATCGGGCCCGTACGCCTGCGAGTTGACCACTTTCAGAAGCAGGCAGAACGTGTTGGTGCCGTGCTTGCGCGACAGCTTCTCGTAATTGCGGGCCAGGTAGCGTGACGCGGCCTGATGGGTGATCGCCTGTTGTCCGCAGAACAGGAAGACCGGACGGACATCCTGACCGGCCGTCAGTCGAGCGAGCACCACGTACTCGGCGACGCCCTTCTCCACCCGGTAGCGCTCCGAGCCGATCTGGAAGGCGCCGCGGTCCGGACCCGGCTCCGGATCCGTGTTCACCTTCACGCCCGGCAGCAGCGAATGCAGATGGGCGGCCATCCGGCGGTTGGAGACCGGACCGCCGACGCAGAACTCGGTGCGCTCGCCGAAGCCCTGCTGGGTGACGTCGTGCGAGAGGATCTGCGCGTGCGCCGAGCAGTCCTTGATCAGCGCGGAGAGTTCGAGCAGGGCGAAGACGTCGTGGCGGTGGACGGCGCCGTCGCCGCCCGCGTCGCGGTTGACGACGAGCAGGCACTCGGAGTTCCCGGGCAGTCCGAAGAACGCCTGCTTGCGGCGGAGTTTGCGGCGCCAGAGGTAAGTTCGGACGAACCAGCCGAGGGCGGCGCTGATGCCGGCGGCTATCACGCCGAGCACGAGGTTGCGTACGTCGTCAGTCATGGGCGGGCATGTTATCGGTGATTCGGATCCATGTTCACCGCGGTCCTGACGAGACGTAGGAGGCGGAGTTACCCTGCGCGGACGATCCTTCACTGGAGGTGCGCATGCGACGTTCAGTCGCGCGGAATGTGTCGTTCTTGGGTGTTCTCGCCGCTGTCGTCTCGGTCGGGGCGGCCGCACCGCCCTCGTCCGCATCGTCGATATCGCCGCCCCCCAAGTCGCCCGTCGCCGTGGGCTACGGCGGCGCCGTAGCCAGCGTCGACGCGGACGCCACGGCCGCCGGGATCGAGGTGCTCCGCAACGGCGGCAACGCTGTGGACGCCGCCGTGGCGACGGCGGCCGCGCTCGGCGTGACGGAGCCCTACTCGGCGGGCCTGGGCGGGGGCGGCTACTTCGTCTACTACAACGCCAAAAAGCACACTGTGGAGACCATCGACGGCCGCGAGACCGCGCCGCGAAGCGCGGACTCCTCGCTCTTCCTGGAGGACAGCAAGCCCCTCGCTTTCGCGGACGCGGTCACCAGTGGTCTGGGCGTCGGCACGCCCGGCACCCCGGCCACCTGGGCCACCGCGCTCGACGCCTGGGGCAGCAAGCCATTGAGTGGGCTGCTGAAGCCGGCCGAGCGGCTCGCCAGGGACGGCTTCGTCGTCGACTCCACATTCCGTTCGCAGACCGAGGGCAACCAGGCCCGGTTCGCCGACTTCCCGGACACCGCGAAGCTCTTCCTGCCGGGCGGGCAACTGCCCGTGGTCGGCTCCGTCTTCAAGAACCCCGACCTTGCGCGTACGTACGAGAAGGTGGGCCGCGACGGCATCGACGAGCTGTACCGCGGCGATCTGGCCGACGACGTCGTCCGGACCGTCCGCAAGCCGCCCGTCGACCCGAAGGCGAGCCGGGTCGTGCGCCCCGGTGATCTCACGGCGAAGGACCTGCGCTCCTACCGTGCCCTGCGGCAGGCCCCGACGAAGGTCGGCTACCGGGGGCTCGACGTGTACGGCATGGCGCCGTCCTCGTCCGGGGGTACGAGCGTGGGCGAGGCGCTCAACATCCTTGAGAAAACCGACCTTTCGCGGGCGAGCGAGGCCCAGTATCTGCACCGCTACATCGAGGCGAGCCGGATCGCGTTCGCGGACCGCGGGCGGTGGGTCGGCGACCCGGCGTTCGAGGACGTGCCGACGCGCGGACTGCTGAGTCAGCGGTTCGCCGACTCGAGGGAGTGCCTGATCAAGGACGACGCGGTGCTGACCAGCCCCCTCGCCCCCGGCGACCCGCGCCGTCCGGCCGACTGTGCGAACCGTGGAACGGCCGCCCCGACGACCTACGAGGGGGAGAACACCACGCATCTGACGGCCGCCGACAAGTGGGGCAACGTCGTCGCGTACACCCTGACCATCGAGCAGACCGGTGGCAGTGCCATCACGGTTCCGGGGCGCGGTTATCTGCTCAACAACGAGCTGACGGACTTCTCGTTCGCGCCCGCCAACCCGGCGGTGCACGACCCGAACCTGCCGGGCCCGGGCAAGCGGCCGCGGTCGTCGATCTCGCCGACGATCGTGCTGAAGCACGGGCAGCCGGTACTGGCCCTGGGCTCGCCGGGCGGCGCGACGATCATCACCACGGTGCTGCAGTCGCTCATCGGCACGGTCGACCGCGGTCTTCCGCTCGTCGATGCGATCGCGGCGCCACGCGCCAGTCAGCGCAACTCGCCGACGACCGAGCTCGAACCCGCGCTGTGGAACAGTCCGCTGCGGGCGGAACTGGAGTCGCTCGGCCATGCCTTCAAGCTGAACCCGGAGATCGGGGCGGCCACCGGTGTGCAGCGGCTGCCGGACGGGCGGTGGCTCGCGGCGGCGGAGAAGGTGCGGCGCGGCGGCGGATCCGCGATGGTCGTGACGCCGAGCGACTGAATGTGATCATGCGTCAATTAAGAGTGCCACGGGGCTGGTTCGGGGCCGGCAGGCGGCCATGGGCCGGCCCCGTGGCCGTGACGGGGGCGTGGGTCCGGGTTGTTCAGAGGGCGGTGAGGACGCGGGGCCCCGCGTCCGTGATCGCCACCGTGTGCTCGACGTGCGCCGCCCGGCTGCCGTCGGAGGTGCGTAGCGTCCAGCCGTCCCGGTCCGGATGGAACGCGTCATGCCCGCTGCCGATCAGCATCGGCTCGATCGCCAGCACCATTCCGTGCCGCAACGGCATGCCGCGGCCCGGTCGTCCCTCGTTGGGGACGGCCGGGTCCTCGTGCATGGAGCGGCCCACGCCGTGGCCGCCGAACCCGTCCGGAATGCCGTATCCGGCGGTCCGGCAGACCGTTCCGATCGCGTGTGCGATGTCCCCGATCCGGTTGCCGACGACCGCCGCCGCGATCCCCGCGTCCAGTGCGGCGAACGCCGTGTCGACCAGTCGGGTGTCCGCGGGCCGGGCGCGGCCGACGGTGAAGCTGACGGCCGAGTCGCCGACCCAGCCGTCGAGCGTCGCGCCCGCGTCGATGCTCACCAGATCGCCGTCGCGCAGCCGCTGGTCGGTCGGGATGCCGTGCACGATCGCGTCGTTGACGGACGTGCAGATGACCGCGGGGAAGGGGGTGGGTGCGAAGTGCGGCCGGTAGTTCAGGAACGGCGACCCGGCGCCCGCGTCGCGTAGTACGCCGCGTGCCACCTCGTCGAGTTCGCGCAGCGACACACCGACCGCCGCCGCTTTCCGTACGGCTGTCAGGAGCTGGGCCACGACCCGCCCGGTCTCGCGCATCGCCTCTATGGATGTATCCGTCTTGAGCTGCACCATGCCAATTACTATACCGGTCGAAGCGGTATGAGAATAACGGCGGTATGAGAATACCGCCGGCATTAGAATGGCGGCATGGTACGAACGCCCCTCACCCCGGAAGAGCGCCTTCGCGGCGAACGGCTCGGCCGCCTGCTCCGCGAGGCGCGAGGCGCGCGCAGCATGGTCGAGATCGCGGCGAGCGCCGGAATCTCCGCCGAGACACTGCGCAAGATCGAGACCGGTCGCGCCCCGACCCCCGCGTTCTTCACCGTGGCGGCACTGGCCGGCGCACTCGGCCTCTCCATGGACGATCTGCTGATCCGCTGCGCCGAGGAACCTGACACGGCCGTCCCACTGGCCGGGTAGCGCCTGACGGCCCCGGGCGGCGCGGATCCGCGTGGGCGCTGCTCAGAGCCTGTCGGGTGACCGCCGGCTGCATGCGGTGGTGGCCCGGTGCGTCGATCTCGTCGAGCGGCGCGATCGCCAGGTCCGGCGCCGGCCCGCTCCCCCTGCTCGGCCCGGCCTGCGTATGGACCCGGGAGCATCTTCCGGAGCCGGTGAGCGCGCACGAGGCATACGCGCCCCGTTGACAGGACGCGTAGGGTCACGCCCGTGACTCCTCAGACACTCCAGGACTTCGACCGCAGTGAGTACGTGAGCCTGACCACGTACCGGAAGGACGGCGCGCCCGTCGCCACGCCCGTGTGGGCGGCGGCCGACGGTGAGGAGCTGTTCATCTGGACCCGGAGCGACTCGTGGAAGGTCAAAAGGATCCGGAACAACAGCCGGGTCACGGTGACCGTCTGCGACGTGCGCGGCCGGATCGCCGACGGTGCGCCGAGCGCCGAGGGCACGGCGCGGCTGCTCGACGAGGCGGGGACGCGTGTCGTACGCGGCGTGCTGGCCCGCAAGTACACCTGGAAGTTCTGGCTGGTCGACTGGCCGGCCATGGTCGTACGCCTCGGGAAGCGGCCGCACACCGGGATCGCCGTCACCTTCTGAACGGCGCTGCGGGGGCGTGCGCGCTTCCGGCCGTGCGCCGACCGCACCCCAGTGGAAAAGCGGACGTAGCCGTCCCGTAACACGCCTGCGGTCGAATGCCTGCGGACTGGAACGCTCCAGTCGACGGTGGGTGAGGGCAACGATGACGGAACATCAACGTGCTGCGGAAGTAACCGAGTTCGCGACGTATCTGCGGAGTCTCACGGCTCTGCTCGACCCCGGACGCGGTTGGTACGGGGTGTTCTGCCGACGCGACCCCGAGGGCATGCGGGCCTGCCTCGACGGGACGGAGATCCCGCCGTGGGACGTGGTGGAGTCGCTGCTCCAGGATCTGGCCACAGAACGCGGCACGGGGTTCGCGGAACGTGAGTCGGTACGCGCCGCCGCCCTGTACTCCGCATCGGCCGCCGCCCACGACAGGCGGCCGGGCGGACGACAGGCACTCGTGGACCGGCTGGAGCTGATGCTCAGGGAGCAGGCTTACGCGGCCCAGCGGTTGCGCGCGGCCGGGCCGCACGGCACACCGGCGCCGGACGAGCAGGCGCTGGCATGGGCCCAGGACGACCACGCGCGCGCCTCTGCCCGCTGCACGGAGCTGCGAAAGCGGCTGGCGGCCGTGACGGTGCCGCAGGGCTGGTTCCGGGCGGAGGAGTCGCGAGGGGCGGCGGAGCGGCCCGAGTCGCCCCGTGTGCCCGGCCCCCGCAGCGCCCCCGATCCCGCCCCCGCCCCCGCTTCCCAGGAGCGGCAGCTTCCGTCGCCTGCCCCCGCTCCGCCGCCCGCCCGCAAACGTAAGAAGCCGCGAGGCGCCCGCTTCGCCGGACTCGACGTGGACGACGACAACGGCCTCGACGCCCCCATGACCGCACCTGTCCTGCCTGTCCCGCCGGTTACCGCCGCCGGGCCGCGCGGCGCGCGCTTCGGCGGCGCACCGACCGGGGAGGACGTCGATGCCCATGCCCGTAAGTCGCCCCGGACCGCCCCCGACCCGGCCGTGCGCCGCGCCGCCGCCGAGGCCGTCGAGACGCTTGTCCGGCTGCGTACCGAGGGCCGCGGCGGCGAGGCCCACGTCGTCCTCTGCGAGGCGGCGGGCTGGCCCGCGGACCGGCTGCCGTTGCTCGCCGACGAGCTGCACCGGTCGGGGCTGGCGGCCGACTGGGCAACTCTGCTCTGGGAGGTCGCCTCGCTTCCTCCCGTCGAACTGGCCGCCGCGGCGGGCGCGCTGGCCGCGGCGGGGCGCACCGACGACTGCGGGCAGCTGCTGCGCCAAGGGGTGGCTCGGCCCGCGGCGGAGATCGCCGACGCGGTGCTGGCCCTGGACCGGGCGGGTCTCGAACCGGAGGCACAGGCGCTGATGGGCGCCTTCGTCCGCGTACACACCCCGGAGGACGCGGCTCGGATCGCGGAGGGCGATCCCCGTCAGCTCGTACCGCAACTGCTCGCCGCCGCACGTGCGGTGTCCCCGGACCGGGAGTGGGACCTGGTGCACGCCCTGCGGGTCGCGGGCATCGCGGGCGCGCCCGGCTGACCCGCGGAAACCCTCGACTTTCACCAGCCCGGTGATGGCCCGCGGCGCGTCGAGGAGGTGCCGGCGGAGACCGAGGCGGCGGCGACGGCCGGCAGGGCGCCGGCCTTGAACGCCGCTGCGGCGGGCGCCGGGGGCACGGTGTGGAGCAGGGTCCACGAGCCGATCACCCGTACCTGCTTCCGTGCCGGACGGGGTCTGTCGGCGTGGCATCTGCTCTCCCCTGGGGAAGGAAGAGAGAGTGTGAACCGCACGGGTGCGAAACATGATCGACTCGGCCGGTTCACGGCGATGGTCTTGCCCCACCGTGTGGCGGGGCTTACGTTCTCCTCCTGTGCACCGAATCTACGTGCGTAGAAAACGCGTAGAGGCTCTCTGACGCCGCGTCGAAGGAGCAGCTCATGTCCCACGTCGTACGCGCCGCACTCGTCCAGGCGACCTGGACCGGCGACACCGAATCCATGATCGCCAAGCATGAGGAACATGCTCGCGAGGCCGCCCGGCAGGGGGCGAAGATCATCGGCTTCCAGGAGGTGTTCAACGCCCCCTACTTCTGCCAGGTGCAGGAGCCCGAGCACTATCGCTGGGCCGAGGCCGTCCCGGACGGGCCGACCGTCCGGCGGATGCAGGAGCTCGCCCGCGAGACCGGCATGGTGATCGTCGTGCCGGTCTTCGAGATCGAGCAGTCCGGCTTCTACTTCAACACCGCCGCGGTGATCGACGCCGACGGCTCGTACCTCGGCAAGTACCGCAAGCACCACATCCCTCAGGTCAAGGGGTTCTGGGAGAAGTACTACTTCAAGCCCGGGAACGCCGGCTGGCCCGTCTTCGACACCGCCGTCGGCAAGGTCGGCGTCTATATCTGCTACGACCGTCACTTCCCCGAGGGCTGGCGCCAACTCGGACTCAACGGAGCCCAGTTGGTGTACAACCCGTCCGCGACCTCGCGCGGCCTCTCCAGCTACCTCTGGCAGCTGGAACAGCCCGCTTCCGCCGTGGCCAACGAGTACTTCGTCGCCGCGATCAACCGCGTCGGCCAGGAGGAGTACGGCGACAACGACTTCTACGGCACCAGTTACTTCGTCGACCCGCGCGGCCAGTTCGTCGGAGAGGTGGCCAGCGACAAGGAGGAGGAACTCCTCGTCCGCGACCTCGACTTCGGCCTCATCGAGGAAGTGCGCCAGCAGTGGGCGTTCTACCGGGACCGCCGCCCCGACGCGTACGAGGGACTGGTGGAGCCGTGAGCAGTCTCCACCACCGCCACCTCGCCGTCAGCCCCGAATGGCTCGCGCTCTACTACCGGCACCCGCTGGAGATCACTCACGGTGAGGGCCGCTATGTCTGGGACGCGGACGGCAAGCGCTACCTCGACTTCTTCGGCGGCATCCTCACCACGATGACCGCTCACGCGCTGCCCGAAGTGACGAAGGCGGTCACCGAGCAGGCCGGGCGGATCATCCACACCTCGACGCTGTACCTCAACCGGCCGATGGTCGAACTCGCCGAGCGCATCGCCACGCTCTCCGGCATCCCCGACGCCCGGGTCTTCTTCACCACCTCGGGCACCGAGGCCAACGACACGGCGCTGCTGCTCGCCACCACGTACCGCAGGTCCAACCAGATCCTCGCGATGCGCAACAGCTACCACGGCAGGTCGTTCTCGGCCGTCGCCATCACCGGCAACAAGGCCTGGTCGCCGACGAGTCTGTCCCCGCTGCAGACGCTGTACATCCACGGCGGGGTCCGGACCCGGGGCCCGTACGCGGAACTCAGCGACGCACAGTTCATCAAGGCGTGCGTGGCCGACCTGGAGGACCTCCTCGGGCACACCCGTGACGCCGCCGCGCTGATCGCCGAACCCATCCAGGGTGTCGGCGGGTTCACCTCCCCGCCCGACGGTCTGTTCGCGGCGTTCCGCGAAGTGCTGAGCCGGCACGGCATCCTGTGGATCTCCGACGAGGTGCAGACCGGCTGGGGCCGTACCGGCGAACACTTCTGGGGCTGGCAGGCGCACGACCGGAACGGCCCGCCGGACATCCTCACCTTCGCCAAGGGCATCGGCAACGGCATGTCGATCGGCGGCGTCGTGGCCCGCGCCGACGTCATGAACTGCCTGGACGCCAACTCCATTTCGACGTTCGGCGGCTCGCCGGTCACCATGGCGGCAGGCCTCGCCAACCTCTCGTACCTCCTGGAGCACGACCTCCAGCGCAATGCGCGACGCGTCGGCGGACTGCTCATCGAGCGGCTGCGGGCGATCGTCGCGGGCTCGGAGTGCGTGCGGGAGGTGCGCGGCCGGGGTCTGATGATCGGCATCGAGCTGGTGAAGCCCGGCACCGACGAGGCCAACCCGGAGGCGGCAACCGCTGTGCTCGAAGCGGCACGCGAGGGCGGGCTGCTCATCGGCAAGGGGGGCGGGCACAACACCAGCGTGCTCCGGATCGCCCCGCCGCTGTCGCTGTCCATCGCCGAGGCGGAGGAGGGCGCGGAGATCCTGGCGGAGGCTCTTCGATCGGTGGAGTGAGCGGTGGCGCATGAGAAGCGGCCGATGAGAAGCGGCGAATGAACGACGGGGTGTGGGTGGCGGCCGGTGCGCGGCTGTGTAGCGTGGCCGCCACCCGCACCGCGGCGTCGCCATGACACCCTCGTGTCGCCATCACGCCCACGTGCCGCCACCGCCCCCGTGTCCGCTCAGGAGCACCGCCATGCCCGAGAACACCCGCCCTCTCCCGTCCACCGCCAGGCCCGGCGCATCGGCGACCGACGCCGACGCCGTCTGGGCCGTCCTCACCGGAATGTACGAGGCGTACGAGGCCGGCGACCGGACGAGGATCGACCGGGCACTCGACCCCGAGGCGACCGTCTGGGACTCCGCCGCCGACCCGCTCCTGCTCGGCAAGCCCGACCTCGACCGGATCCGTGACGCCCGCCCGGCAGCCGGTGCGGGACCGGTGGAGACCGGCCTCACCGCGTACGACCGCACCGTCGACGTCTTCGGAGACATCGCCGTCCTGCGCTTCTGGCTGCGCGTCGACTTCGAACCCGCCGCGGACGGTGGCCCGAACCGCCCCGAACTCATCCGGAACACCGTGATCCTGCACAGGGCCGGGGAAAGCTGGCGGATCGTCCACCTTCACGAGGACGTGCGACAGCCGGGACCGGCCGGCTGATTCGGCAGGAACCCGGCGCTGCGCACAGGCGGGCTTCGTGTGCCGTGCGCAGCGCACAGCCGCCCGCCGCACCCCGTCGATAACGTCACGCCATTCCCTTGAGAAAGCCGGGAGGCGGCATGACTTACCGGGTGGCCATGGACATCGGCGGCACATTCACCGATGTCGTCGCGTACGACGAGACGCGCGGCACCTTCGACGCGGCGAAGACCCCCACCACGCCGGGAGACCTCGCCGAGGGCGTCTTCTCCTCGCTGGGCCGGGCGGTCGACGACCCCGCCGACATCTCCTTCTTCGTCCACGGCACCACCCAGGGCCTCAACGCCCTGCTGGAGCGGAAAGGCGCCCGCGTCCTGCTGCTCGCCTCGGCGGGGCTGCGCGACGTCTACCAGATCGCTCGCGGCAACCGGGACCGGATGTTCGACCTGCACTACCGCAAGCCCGTGCCGCTCGTGGACCGGTACGCCACCGCCGAGGCGGGCGGCCGGTTCGACTCGCGCGGCACCGAGCTGGTGCCGCTCGACGAGGACGCCGTGCGGGCCGCGGCCCGCCGCGCCCGCGACGAGGGCGTCGATGCCGTCGCCGTCGCGCTGCTCTTCTCCTACGTCAACCCCGCTCATGAGGTGCGGGCCGGCGAGATCCTCGCCGAAGAGCTCGGCGACGACGTGATGATCGTGCTCTCCCACCAGGTGGCGCGCGAATGGCGGGAGTACGAACGCACCTCGTCCGCCGTACTGGAGGCGTACACGGGTCCGGTCGTGCGCCGCTACCTCGGCCGGATCGAGGACCGCTTCGCCGCACACGGGCTGACCGTTCCCGTCCAGGTCATGCTGTCCTCCGGCGGCGTCGTCAACGCCTCGTTCGCCCGCCGCCACCCCCTCCAGACCCTGCTGTCCGGACCGGTCGGCGGCACCATGGGCGGGGTCGCGGCGTCCGCCCTGCTGGCGCGGCCGAACGCGATCTGCGTCGACATGGGCGGCACCTCGTTCGATGTGTCGCTCGTCCTCGGCGGGCGGCCCAATGTCTCCAACGAGGGCGCAGCCGACGGCTTCCCCGTCCTCATGCCGCTCGTCGACCTGCACACCATCGGTGCAGGCGGTGGCTCCCTCGCCTACGCCGAGGCGGGCGGACTGCGCGTCGGCCCCGAATCGGCGGGCGCGGTACCCGGCCCCGCCTGTTACGGGCGCGGCGGCACCCAGGCCACCGTCACCGATGCCAACACCGTCCTCGGCCGCGTCGACCCCGACTGGTTCGCCGGCGGGCACATGACCCTGGACACCGCAGCGGCCCACCGCGCCGTCGCGGAACTCGCCGACACGCTCGGTCTCGATCCCATCGAGCTGGCCGGCGGCATCTGCGACGTCGCCAACGCCAAGATGGCCCAGGCGATCCGTACCCTCACCGTCGAGCACGGCCTGGAACCCCGCGAGTTCGTGCTTCTCGCCTTCGGCGGCGCCGGACCCATGCACGCGGTGGAGATCGCCCGCGAACTCGGCATCGAGGAGGTCGTCGTCCCGCGTTTTCCCGGCGCGTTCTCCGCATGGGGCATGCTCGGAACCGAGGTCCGCCGTGACCTCACGCTCCAGTTCTTCACCCCGGGCGCCGACCTCGACGGCGCGGCCATGGCGGACGCCCTTGCCGGACTGCAGGCCGAAGGCTTCGAAGCCCTCGCCGAGCAGGGCGTACCGGCGGCCCGGCACCGTATCGAGCATGCCGTCGACATGCGGTACGAAGGCCAGGACTACACCCTGACCGTGCCGCTCTCCGGCCCCGCCGAGCCGGCCGCCGGAGGCTTCCTCACCTCGGTCGCCGAACGCTTCGCCCGGCTTCACGAACGCCGTTACGGCCATGCGACTCCCGAGGCGCCCGTCGAGTTCGTCGCTTTGCGTACCACCGCGCTCGGCGGACTCCCCGAACTCGCCGCCGTCCCGTACGCGGCAGCAGCCGGCGAAGCCCCCGAGGCCATCGTCAAGCCGGTCGTCTTCGGCGGCGCCGCGCACGACACCCCGGTGCTGCGCCGCGAGCACCTCGCCCCCGGGCAGCACATCCCCGGCCCCGCCGTCATCGTCGAGGCCACCTCCACCACCGTCGTCCCGCCGGACGCCACGGTCACCGTGGACGACAACGGATTCCTCGTCATCAAGCTCGGAGGCGTCGCATGACCAGTACGGCCCAGGTCGCCGTCGACCCGATCACCCCGGTCGCGGTCGATCCCGTCACCACGGAGATCATCCGCTGCGCGCTGCTCCAGGCCGCGGAGGACATGAACACCACGCTGATCCGCTCCTCCTACACCCCGACGATCTACGAGGCCAAGGACTGCGCCGTCGCGCTCCTGGACCGCGACCACCATGTCCTCGGCCAGTCCTCCGGCCTGCCGATTTTCCTGGGCAACCTGGAGGAGTGCACCCGGGCCACGGAGCAGATGTACGGCGCCGGAATCTGGCGGCCCGGCGACGTCTGGGTGCTCAACGACTCGTACATCGGCGGCACGCACCTCAACGACGTCACCGTGTACGCCCCGATCTTCGTCGACGCCGAACTCGTCGGCTTCGCCGCCTCCCGCGCGCACTGGATCGACATGGGATCCAAGGACCCCGGCGGCTCCATGGACTCCACGACGATCCATCAGGAGGGCCTGCGCATGGGCCCGTTGAAGATCTACGAGAACGGCGAACCCTGCGAACTGGTCCATGATCTGATCTCGCGTCAGGTCCGCTTCCCGTACCCCACCCTCGGCGACATGCGTGCCCAGGTGGCCTGCGCGCGCACCGGTGCACGACGGCTCGCGGAGATCGTGGGACGGTGGGGCCTGGAGACCGTGCTCGCCGCCCGTGACGCGATCTTCGCCCAGACCGAGCGACTGGAGCGCCAGGAGATCTCCGCGATCCCCGACGGTGTGTACGAGGCCACGGGGCATCTCGACAACGACGGCATCGACCTCGGCACACCCCTGCATGTCACCGTCCGTGTCACCATCGACGGCGACCGCATGACGATGGACGTCACCGACTGCGCCGACCAGGCCACCGGACCCGTCAACTGCGGTGCCGCGCAGACCGTCGCAGCCTGCCGGGTCGGCTACAAGCTGCTCGTGAGCGGTGAAGTCCCGCTGAACGGCGGCTCGTTCAAGCCGCTCGACGTTCTCACCCGGCCCGGCACCATGCTCGCCGCCGTCGAACCGGCCGCCTGCCAGTACTACTACTCGCACCTCGGTCTCGTCATCGACCTGGTCGTCGAGGCACTCGCCCCGGCCGTCCCGGACCGCGCCGCCGCGGCAAGCTACGGCGACTCGATGATCGTCCAGTTCACCGGCACCGACCCGCGCAGCGGAAAGCTCTTCGTCTCCCAGGAGGCGACGGTCGGCGGCTGGGGCGCCTGGGAGACGTCCGACGGCGAGTCCTGCCTGATCAACAACGTCAACGGGTCGCTGCGCGACATGCCGGTCGAGGTGCTGGAGACCCTCTTCCCGGTGCGCGTCGAGGAGTACGCGATACGCCCCGACTCCGCCGGTGCGGGCCGCACGCGCGGAGGCAACGGCGTGGTGCGCCAGTACCGGTTCGCCGCCGACCAGCAACTCTCCCTGTGGTGGGAACGCTCGGTCACCCCGGCCTGGGGCGTCTTCGGCGGCACGGCGGGTGCGGCCCCGCGGGTGACACTCAACCCGGGGCGTGACAGCGAGCGTTCACTGCTGAAGATCAATGCGCTGACCGTGCGCGAGGGCGATGTGCTGCGCTGCGAGAGCGGGGGCGGTGGCGGGTTCGGCCCGGCGGGGGAACGGGCCGCCGAGGCGGTGGCCGAGGACGTGCGGCAGGGCCTGCTGACCGCGGCGCATGTGGCGGCCGTCTACGGAGCCTGACCAGCGGACCGGCCCCGCGCCGGGGCCGGTCGCACCGGGGCCCCCGCCGGCCCATCTGCGCCGCGCCGCCCTGCTCACCCGGCCTCCGGTATCCGCGGCAGTGCTCGCGGACGCGGAGACTCGGCGTGCGATCGACGGCGAGCGGGCCGAGGACCGGGAGCGGCCGCCGCGGGACATTCCGCGCCGCAGCCGGTATCTCCCGCGGACACAGCGACGGTGAGCCGCTCAGCGTTCACCGTCACCGTCCCCGGACAGCAGCACCCGGCAGGCCAGATGAAGCGCCAGCCGTTGTGACGCATCGTCAGGATCGAAACCCAGTGAGCGAATACGCTCCAGCCGGGCCGCCACCGTGTTGCGGTGCACCCCGAGCACCTCGGCCGCCGCCGTCGGCGCGGCGCCCGCGTCGAGGACGACCGCCAGCGTACGCAGCAAGGTTCCGTCCCGGTCCGCCGCGAGGAGCGGGGCGAGCACCACTTCCGCCGGTCCGCGCAGCAACTCCGTCGGTACGGCAGACAGGAGTTGGGCCGCGCCCATCCGGTCTCCGCGCACCACGCTCCCCGGATCACCCGCGGCTGCGACACCGGCCGCCGCGCACGCATCGGCGAGGACCGGACCGAGGGACAGCAGCGAGTCCGCCGTTCCCGCCACCCCGCCCGCGACCGGCACATAGGCGGCCAGGGCCGCGAGGGCGTCGGTCAGGTGCCGGGTCGCGTCGTCGAGCGGGTCCGCTCCTTCCGCCGGGGGCACCGACTGCCAGGCCACCCAGCAACCCTCGTATGCGACCAGCGGCCCTCCCGGCCCGACCGTCGCCCACACCGCGCGCAGCGCAGGGCCGGGGTCGGGGCCCTCCCGGCCCGCGACCGGGCGCAGCGCGTACGCGACGAGCGGGCCACGGGCGGGCCAGCCCAGCGCCGCCGCCTCGGCACGCTCCTCCTCACCCGGGCCCGCCCCGGGCCCGTCGTCGCCCAAGGCTCGGGCATCAGCCTTCAGCAGTCGGCGAAGCAACAACTCCGCGCGGTGGCCGGTCCGTTCGTCGTCCAGACGGCGCAGCGCGCACCACGCGGTGAGCGGCGCGACCGCGAGCCCGAGCACGTCCCGCACCGTCTCCTCCCACCCCGCGACCCGCGAGCCCGACCGGGCGACCAGGGTGCCCAGCGAGCCGCCGTCGCCGTCCGGGACCTCCACCCGGACCGTGAGCGCCCCGCCCTCCACCGAGAGCGCGGCCCGTCGGCCCGCCAGCACCTCATCGGCCGTCCCGGTCAGCGCCACCGCCGTGGACGGCAGTACCGCGTGCAACGCGGAGAGCACTCGTCCGGCGTGCAGTCCGGCGTCGGCGAGCGCCCGGGCCGCCTGGGCCACCAGGGCGGTCCGTCCGGCGTCCGGGCGGGCGACCGCCGATGCGATACGGACCGCAGCGTCCAGCGGGTCCTCGTCGATCACCAGCAGGGGTACCCCGAGCCGGTCGGCGAGCGCCCCCACCGAACCCGGCCGCCCCGCCGACTCGGTGACCACGACACAGGCCGCGGCATGCTCCCACGCCTTGCGCAGCGCCATCTCCACGGTCCAGCCCGCGGCAGCCACCCTGCCGGTCAGCACGACCGCCGTGTGCGGTTCGAGGGTGTCGAGGGCCGCCGTACGGTCCACGATGCGCACCGACCGCACCTCGGTGCCCCGGCCGCTGGCCCCGGACATCCGGACCCCGGCGAGCCGCCCCTGCTGGACGAGTTCGGCGACGGTGAGCGCGCCCTCGCGGACCGGGCGGCCGGTCGGCCTGGTCACCACGAGTCCTCCTGTGTGTCCTGCGGACCGACCGCGCCGGCCCGGGCCAGCCGTCGACCCTCGGGCGTGTGCCAGGCCGGCGCGGCGGGGATGACCACCACTTCGACCTCCACGCCCGGCACCGCCCGTTCCACATCCAGCACGCGCCGGTCGGCGGAGGCCGACAGGATCAGGATCTGGTCGGGCGCGGCGGCGACGGGCGCCCCGTCCGCCAGCGCCAGCAGCACCTCGTTGTGCGCCTCCAGACGGAAGTGACGGCCGAGGCCCTCCGTCTCGGCGACCAGCACACTCGTCGGGCGCGACGGCAGTGCGGGCCACGGGTGGGTGTCCGGGCCGCCGACCCGCTCGTACGGTTCCGGCGCCCCGTAGCCGTGCTCGTCCGCCGGGTGCTCCACCGCCGTGATCCGGCCCCGGCACAGCCGCCGCAGCGACCAGGGCGCGAACAGATCGCGGGGCGTCGCCGTGCCCGCGCGGATCGCCCTGCTGACCGTGCCCGGCACCACGGAACCCGCCAGGACTGCGCCCGGCATGGCATAGCAGACGGCCACCGCCCAGCCGCCCGCCGCCGGAACCAGCGGCCGCACCAGATCCTCCACCCGCCCGCCGGCGGACTCCACCACGACCACATCGCCCGACGGGGTCGCCAGCGCGAGCGGCGCCGCGGCCACCCCGGCCAGAGTGAACGTCGACTGCTCCAGCAGCGGAAGCACTCGTCCGCAGCCGTCGCCGTCGACCAGCGGAAGCCCGCAGTCGGCCGCGGCGGCCACCGACAGCAGGGCGTTCTCCCCAGCCGTGTTCAGCGCGACGACCGCGTCCGCCCGGGCGCCCAGCAGCCGTTCCAGGGCACGCACCGCCCGTACCGTCTCCGCACCCGTCGGCAACTGCTCGGCGAGCGCCGCCGATGAGCCGACCAGCGTGACCGTCACACACAGACGCAGGCCGTGCAGCTCGTCGGGGGCCAGCAGCCGCACCGGCCCGTGCGCGGCCACCGATGCCCGTGCCCAGTCCAGCGCCACCCGGAATGCCGACTCCGCCGCGCCTGCCGCCAGCACCAGCGACCCGGTCGCCAGCTGTTCCAGCACGGCTGCGTCCACCCGGAGCGGGGCCCCGCTCATGACGTGGCTCCTGCGGGTGGGCCCACGGCCCGGACCCTGATGCGGTGGACCCCGCCCGGCAGATACGAGACGGGCGTGTGGACCGCCCGTGCCACCCGGGCCCCGCCCGGCGCCGCACCCGCCGACACGACCCGGGCCAGCGCCTGGTCGCGGGCCAGTCCGATGAGCCGGTCCAGTTCCGCCCGGCCCGGCGCGACCACCACCTGCTCCAGCTCCACTCGGGTGTCCGCGCGCGCCGCGCCGTACGCCGCCGCCGAGATCGCCTCACGGTCACCACCGAAGTGCGGGGCCGCGCCGCCGGCGTACAGCACCCTGCTGCCCGGCGCGCGCTCCAGCACTCCGGCCACCAGCGCGTCGACCCGGGGCCGTGCGTCGGTGGGCAGATCCTCGCCGCCGAACGGCAGGGTGTTCAGGCGCGGCCTGCCCACATCCATCCAGAGCCCGCCGGGCCCCGGGCCGGCGTCCCCGGCCTCCAGTTCGCCGTCCGTGACGGCTGAGCAGCGGACCGCGGAACCGGCGGCGTCCACCACGACCGCCCGCTCGGCGCCCGCCCGCAGTGCGGCGCCGCGCAGCGCGCAGGCCGTGGCGGAGACCGTGGCGATCACCGGGTAGCGGCGTACGTACTCGGCGGAGACAAGACCGGCGTCGTCCCGGGCGAAGAACAGCGGGGCGGTGATGCCACGGGCGCGCAGTGCTCGTTCGGCGGTGGTGGTGAGGTGCTCGGCCCAGCGGCCGAGCGCGGCGTTGGCGGCGGCGGCGTTCTCGCGCTCGCGCAGACCGGGGGAGCCGATCTCGTGCGAGAGGGTGATGTGCGCACCGGGCAGGTGGCGGGCGATCACGGAGGCCGCGGCCAGCTCCGGTTCCGGGCGGGCGGGCGAACCCGCCGCGCAGAGTGCGAACGAGGTGATCGAGGCAGCCGCCGCGTCCCGGGCGAACGCCGCGACCCCGGCCCGGTCCAGCGGCGCCAGTGTCCGGCCGGTGAGCGAGGACCCGCCCGTGACGACGCGGGTCAGCCCGCCCGGATGCGGGGACGGGCCGAGCGCGGGATGGCTGGGAGGTGAGATGCGCAGCACGGCGACGGGCGACGGGTCGTAGGGCGTGCGGTCGAGGTCGGTCGTGAGACAGACGACCTCGACGCGCTCGTACGGGACGTTCATGAGGGGGCCCAGCGCGTCCAGGACATCGCGCAGCGAACGGTCGAGGGAGGCCGACGAGTCGACCACGGCGTGTGCCGATGTCGTGGCGTCGGGGCCGACGAGAACGGCCACCGTCGTCGTACGCCCCACGTCCACACCGAGTCTCACCTGCATCATCCTGCCATCAGGCCCTGGGGCGCGCGCCGTGGGAACAGGCCGCCGGCCGGTGGGGGAGACGGCCGAGCGGGCGGAATTCGTCGCGGCCGTCACGACCGGGCCGCTACTCCAGGTCCTGGCCCTCGGTCTCCGGCAGCGGAGCGGCGAAGAGCAGCGCCACCACCAGGAAGGAGGTGATGAACAGGATCGTCGTCGAGAAGCCGGTCGCCTGCGCCAGGAGGAAGCCGACCACCGAGGGGGCGAGGGAAGTCGCGACCAGCTGGGCCGCGGTGGCCCAGGAGTACCCGGTACCGCGCAGAGCGGTCGGGAAGAACTCACCGTTCCAGGTGTTCCATACGCCCCAGGCGCCGAGGCTGAAGAAGGAGAGCGCGAAGTTCGCGATGTACAGCTCGGTCATCGAGCCGGAGTAGGCGAAGAAGATTCCACTGACTGCGGCGAGTGCGACGTACGGCAGAAAGACCTTCTTGCGGCCGAAGCGCCCCGTCAGCAGGGACGCGGACACATAGCCGGGGATCATGAACAGGGCGCTGAGGGCGACGAAGCCCAGGCTCGCCGACATGCTCAGGCCCTTGTCCTGGAGCAGCGTCGGCAGCCAGGTCTGCAGACCCCAGTATCCCCAGTTGAAGGTGAAGTTCACGACGAGCATCTGCAGCGTGATCCGCAGCAGCCTGCCGCGCAGCAGCTCCACCGGACGCCCGGCCCGCTCGGGGGCGACGACCTCGAAGCGGGTGCCGGCGGGGACATCGGCACCCAGCCTGCGCAGCACGGCAGCCGCGTCGTCGTGCCGGTTCTGCCCGGCCAGCCAGTACGGGGACTCCGGCACCCAGGCGCGGATCGCGAACACCCAGAGCCCGGCAAGGGCCGAGGCGATGGCCACCACATGCCAGCCCAGGCCGGCCAGCAGCTGCGTCACCCCGACCGCGGCCAGCACACCGATCGGCCAGCCGATCGACAGATAGACCGCGGCCCGGCCACGCGTCCTGGACGGCAGCAGCTCCAGGAAGTACGGGAAGGTGACCGTGTAGATGCCGGCGAGCGCCAGCCCCGACAGCACCCGGGTGACCAGCAGCACCGTGAAGTTCGGCGAGAAGGCGCCGGCCAGGGCGATGGCTCCGTACGCGGACAGGCTCCACAGACATACCGCGCGCCGGCCGATCCGGTCCGACACCGGGCCCCAGACCAGCGCACCCGGGATCATGCCGAGAGCGACGGCGGAGAGCACCCAGCCGATCCGGCCCGCGTCGATGGAGAACGCGTCCCCGAGATCACCGGAGACGTAGACGAGGGCGAGCTGCTCCCACGACTCGATGACGAAGGCCATGAAGAGGGCCAGCGCCGCCAGGAGATGGGCGCGGCCGAACGGCATGGCCTCGAAGTAGGCGCCGATGGGGCGGAGCCCGGCGGCCCCGGCCTTGTCCGGACCCGTCTCCAGGGGTTCTCCGGTTGCACCGGAACGTGCAGTTGTCGCGCTCACCGGCTGTCCTCCAGGCTTTCGTACTGACCGACTCACCCCTCAGCGGGTGGGGATGGCGGCACAGTAGACAGGCCCGGGGGCGGGAACCTGTGCGCAGCGCACAGTGGCGTGGGGGGCCGCTGTGCTGTGTGCCCCGGCGGCCTGTGGAGGGCCGCACCGGCGGGAACTGCCACGGTAACCCGGCGCGGGAGCGGCGCGGCCGGGGCCGTTGTCCGGCGTGTGCGCGATGGGGCCGGGCCCCGGTGGGTGTCTCCGGGGCCCGGCCGATCGGTCAGCCCCGGTGGCCGGTGGGGCGGGTGAGGGCCAGGCTGCGGACCGCGTCGAGTTCGCCGTAGTACGCGAGGTGCTGGTAGCGCACGTCGGTGACGGTGAGGGTGGCCTCGGCGTTGCCCTGCCGCACGGTCGCCCCGAAGCGGACGGAGCCGTCCATCTTCGTCGTGCCGGTCAGCTTCTGCACCTGGTTGCCGTACCGCAGTTCGGCGACGACCTTCGCGCCCCGCACCGGAGCGCCCTGCGCGGTCTTGACCGCGCCGTCCGCGGTGACCTTCCACGCGGCGTCGGAGCCCGGCCGGCCGAGCAGCTCGGTGTCGGCCTTCAGGGAGGCGACGGCGAGCTGCGACGGCGGGTTGGGCTGGCCGAACGCAACCTGGTCGACGGTCCAGAAGGCACTGTTCGTACCGGTGTAGCGGAAGCTCAGCTTCGCCGATTGTGCGCCCGCCGGAACGTTCAGCTGCAGGCGCTCGACCGTATTGGTGTTCGCCCGGTACGACTTCACGAGCTGCGGTGCGCCACCGTCGTACGAGACGTACACGTCACCGGTCTGCGGGCCGTCGACGAGGTAGTTCGTGGCGTACGAGACGTTCGCCGTGGCCGCACCGTTCAACGGGAAGGCGGGGCTGACGAGCGTGGAGTCGAACTGTCCGGCGTCGTGCGCCTTGTCGTCCCACTCGTCGGAGTCGGCGACCGCGAACACATTGCGGGCGCGGACGTTCGTCTCGCGGCCCTGGCCGCGCTCGGCGTTGGTCCAGAACTCGTCGGTGGCGAAGGACCAGCCGCGCCACTCGGTGACGCCACCGGCCGGCATCTTCGAGTTGTCGATGGTCCAGCCGTCGGGGGCCGTGTTCGTCCACCCCTTGGTGCCGGCGGGGAGCTTCGTCTCGTCGACGGGGGTGCGGAGCGTGTCGCGCAGCGTGTCGAAGGCGTCCGGCTTCAGGGCGGAGAGCGCGGTGCCGTCGAGGTTCCAGGAGGGGTCGATGGCGACGCCCTCGTGGTGCAGAACGGTCGGCGCGATGTCGGTGATCTTGACGTCGTCGCGTACCGAACCGGGCTCGATGCCCCGGCCGCGGGCGATCACGAAGGTGCCGCGCTCCAGCGGGGTGTTGCCGCCGTGGCCACCGGTCGGGGTGTGGCCGTGGTCGGCGGTGATGACGACGAGCCAGTTCTCCTTGGCATACGTCGGCCGGGAGGCGACGGCGTCGAGCAGCCGTCCGACCTGTCCGTCCACGGTGTTGAGCGCCTTGAGGTAGGCGTCGCTCGCGCTGCCGGAGGCGTGCCCGGCGCCGTCGACCTCGTCGAGGTGGACGAAGGTGGAGTCGGGATTGCCATGGGCGAGATAGTCCGCGGCCTTCGAGGTGGTGCCCTCGTCGTTGCCGCCGGCGATCCGCAGATCCGTTGTCGAGCCGAAGATGATCTGGGGGACCGGGCTCCAGGTGCCGACGACCAGGGTGGACGTGGTCGGGTCGGCGGCCTCCAACCGGGTCGCGTAGTCCGGGTACTGGCCGTAGTTCGGGTCGATGAAGTTGTTGTCCTTCACGTTGTGCTTGTCGGGCCAGACACCGGTGGCGATGGACGACCAGCCGGCGCCGGAGACGGTCGGGGCCATCGGGTTCGCGTACAGGTTGCTGCGCGCGGTCAGCCCCTCGGACATCAGCTGCTTGAGGTGCGGTACGTCGGCGCGGGCGAAGGCGTCGAACGTGGCGCCGTCGATGCCGATGACGAGGGTCTTCGCCTGCTTGCTGCCGGACGGCAGACCGGCGTATTGGGCTGCGGCGGCCCGGGACTCGTCGGCGTGGGCGACCGGGGCGACGGACAGCGGAAGGGCTGCGGCGACGGTGGTGGCGGCGGCCAGCACGGTACGCGCGGAGCGCGATATGGGCACGTGATCCTCCGGGATCGAAAGCGGGGAAACCGGACAACGGGTGTTCGGTGACGCGCCACAGACTCGTCGTCCGCGGTGATCGCCTCACGCCCGAAACGGGACGAGCGCGTGAACCGTACCCAACATTTGGACCAGACCCGTAACCGTTACGTTATTTTTGACTCGGTTGTTATCGTCCGCGGGGCGACGGTGTCGCGCCGAGTGATCCGACGCGAACTCATCAGGTTTCAGGCGGTGTTGGCCGGAGGTTGCGCAGGCAGGGGTGCGGCGCGGTGTTCACGAACGGCCGGAGTTGTGCAACGCGGAGCCGAACGGTCCGTACCGCCGCCCGCCCGGCGGACTTCCGGGCGAATCTGCCACGCGTGGCCGCACACCGCGAAGGACTGTCCGGCGGCGTGACCGTACTGCGCGAAGCTCGCCCGAAAGTCGTCGGCGTGACGGCCCGTCGGCGCGACCGGACCGGTCCCGGACAGTCGCCGGGCCGTTCGTCGCCCGCTTGGGGGCACGCGCCACGATGACGACATCGGCCAGGTGCCGACGCCGATGTCGTCATCCACGACCCGCAGGCCGACGGTGGGAGCGGTGTGACCAGGCAGTCGTGATCAGCCGCATGACTGCGATGCGACCACGGCTACGACAACGACTCCGTGGCCTCGCGCTGGTGGGGGATCGCGACCGGCGTCGCTCCCGGCTGCACTGTCACGGTGCGCGTCGGAGCGGGGACCGTGATGCCCTCGGCCCGGAATCGCTCGTGCAGGCGCTTGATGAACTCGTGCTTGATCCGGTACTGGTCGCTGAACTCGCCGACCCCCAGAATGACCGTGAAGTTGATCCTGGAGTCCCCGAACGTGTGGAACCGGACGGCCGGTTCATGGTCGGGGACGGCGCCGGTGATGTCGGTCATCACGTTCTCGACGATTTCGGTCGTGACGCGCTCGACGTGTTCGAGGTCGCTGTCATAGCCGACACCCACTTGGACCGTGATCGAAAGTTGCTGTTCCGGCCGGCTGAAGTTGGTCATGTTGGTGCCGGCGAGCCGTGCGTTCGGGATGATCACGAGGTTGTTCGACAACTGACGCACCACGGTGTTCCGCCAGTTGATGTCGACGACATAGCCCTCCTCGCCGCTGCTGAGCCGGATGTAGTCGCCCGGCTGCACCGTCTTCGAAGCGAGGATGTGCACGCCCGCGAACAGATTGGCCAGCGTGTCCTGCAACGCCAGAGCGACCGCCAGACCGCCCACACCCAGCGCGGTGAGCAGAGGTGCGATGGAGACGCCCAGCGTCTCGAGCATGACGAGGAAGCCCATCGCCAGCACCACGACGCGCGTGATGTTGACGAAGATCGTGGCCGATCCGGCCACCCCCGACCTGGACTGCGCCACGGACCGCACCAGACCGGTGATCACTCTGGCCGCCGTGAGCGTCGCGGCCAGGATGAGCAAAGCGGTCAGCGTCATGGTGACGTGGTGCCCGACCCTGGCGGTCAGCGGAAGCGCCGTGGCTGCCGCCGCCGCGCCGGCGGCTATCGCCGCCCAGGGGACCAGCGTCCGCAAGGCGTCGACGATGACGTCGTCACCGCTCCAACGCGTCCTGCTGGCTCGTTCTCCCAGCCATCGCAGAGTCACGCGCAGCAGGAGGCCCGCCGCGACGCCGGCAGCCACCGCTATACCGGCGACGATCAAGTCGTGCAGAGTGAGAGCCCGGTTCACCGCTGCGCCCCCGCTGTCCGGGGAACACGACTGATGGGGGGAACCGCCGCCGCTTCCGGGCGCCGGACGGGATGCTTCGTCACGGTTTTACCTGTTTGTTTCTCGGGTGTGCGGTTCGCGTCGGGAGACACGGACGTGCGGACTGGGGTCCGACGCGATCGCCCATCCTGCCGTACGCGTTCGAAGGCGCCGCGGCTGACCCTGCGTCGGCTCACGCAGGGCGGAAGTACTGATGTCAGCTCGGAATGCGAGAGTGCGGGGACCTTCCCGCGGTTCGTGACGTTCAAGGGTTTCATGGCTCTCCCTGGGCTTCGTTTCCTGGCGTCACCTCGTCGATGGACAGGTCAAGGGCTGCGGAGGGTGCGGTTCCCGAGGGGGCGCCCGTGTTCTGGTGCCGGTCGGTTCCGGCCGGAGCTGTCGAGACCGGTCTTCCGGCGTCGCCCGACCGTCCACAGAGCGGCCGAACGGCCACCTGGAGAGCTGTGGCAAGTCCGCCCGGCGGTATACGACGAGACGTGGCGTCGGCTTTGGGCCGACGGTGTACGCCATGCCCGGAAACCGAAACGTCTTCAGCGGTTAGCCGCAGCGGTATTGCCACAGTGGGTAACCCACTTCTACGTTCTTCACCACGCACCCTATCTACGTGCGTAGACCCATTCCGCCACAGTGAGGAGGGGTACATGAGCCGCACCGTCATCCACGGCGGCCTCGTCGTCACCGCGTCCGACGAAATCCACGCCGACGTACTCATCGAGGGCGGCCGCATCGCCGCGCTCGCCGCGCACGGCACCGACGCGGCCACGAGCTGGACCGCCGACCGGACCATCGACGCCTCCGGCAAGTACGTCATCCCGGGCGGTGTCGACGCGCACACGCACATGGAGATGCCGTTCGGAGGCACCTACGCCGCCGACACCTTCGAGACCGGCACCCGGGCGGCCGCCTGGGGCGGCACCACCACGATCGTCGACTTCGCCATCCAGACCGTGGGGCGCGCGGTCCGCGAAGGACTCGACGCCTGGTACGCGAAGGCCGACGGCAACTGCGCCATCGACTACGCCTTCCACATGATCCTCTCCGATGTGAACGAGTCCTCGCTAAAGGAGATGGACCTCCTCGTCTCGGAGGGCGTCACCTCCTTCAAGCTGTTCATGGCGTACCCCGGTGTCTTCTACAGCGACGACGGCCAGATCCTGCGCGCCATGCAACGGGCCGCAGGGAACGGCGGGCTGATCATGATGCACGCCGAGAACGGCATCGCGATCGACGTCCTCGTCGAACAGGCGCTGGCCGCGGGCCGCACCGACCCGCGCTACCACGGCGACGTCCGCAAGGTGGCGCTGGAGGCCGAAGCCACCCACCGTGCCATCCAGCTCGCCCGTGTCGCCGGATCCCCGCTGTACGTCGTGCATGTCTCCGCCGACGAGGCCGTCGCCGAGCTGGCAGCCGCCCGTCACAAGGGACTTCCGGTCTTCGGCGAGACCTGTCCGCAGTACCTCTTCCTCTCCACCGACAACCTCGCCGAGCCGGACTTCGAGGGCGCGAAGTACGTCTGCTCCACCCCGCTGCGGCCCAAGGAACACCAGGAGGCGCTCTGGCGCGGCCTGCGGAACAACGAGCTCCAGGTCGTCTCCACCGACCACTGCCCGTTCTGCTTCTCCGGCCAGAAGGAGATGGGCCGCGGCGACTTCTCGAAGATCCCGAACGGCATGCCCGGCGTGGAGCACCGGATGGACCTCCTCCATCAGGCGGTCGTGGACGGCCACATCTCCCGCCGCCGCTGGATCGAGATCGCCTGCGCCTCCCCGGCCCGGATGTTCGGCCTCTACCCGAAGAAGGGCACCATCGCCCCGGGCGCCGACGCCGATGTCGTCATCTACGACCCGCACGCCGAGCAGATCCTCTCCGCCGAGACGCACCACATGAACGTCGACTACTCGGCGTACGAGGGAAAGCGGATCACCGGACAGGTCGAGACCGTCCTCTCGCGCGGCGAAGTCGTCATCGACCGGCGGAAGTTCACCGGGCGCGCCGGCCACGGCATGTACACCCCGCGCGCCACCAGTCAGTACCTGGACTAGGAGCACCTGCCATGGACTTCGGACTCGTCCTCCAGACCGACCCGCCCGCCTCGGCCGTCGTGGGCCTGATGCGGCGCGCCGAACGCAACGGTTTCCGCTACGGCTGGACCTTCGACTCGGCGGTGCTCTGGCAGGAACCGTTCGTCATCTACAGCCGGATCCTCGAACACACCGAACGCCTTATCGTCGGCCCCATGGTCACCAACCCGGGCACCCGCACCTGGGAGGTCACCGCCTCCACCTTCGCCACCCTCAACGACATGTACGGCAACCGCACCGTCTGCGGCATCGGCCGCGGCGACTCCGCGATGCGCGTCGCCGGACGCAAGCCCAACACCCTGGCCCGCCTCGGCGAGGCCATCGGCGTCATCCGCGATCTCGCCGAGGGCCGGGAGGCGACCGTCGACGGGCAGCCGGTCCAGATCCCGTGGGTCAAGGACGGCAGACTGCCTGTCTGGATGGCCGCGTACGGTCCGAAGGCGCTCGCCCTCGCCGGACAGAAGGCCGACGGATTCATCCTGCAGCTCGCCGACCCGTTCCTCACCGAGTGGATGATCAAGGCCGTACGGGACGCGGCGGCGGAGGCGGGCCGCGACCCGGACTCCGTGACCATCTGCGTCGCCGCCCCCGCCTACGTGGGCGACGACCTCGACCACGCCCGCGAGCAGTGCCGCTGGTTCGGCGGCATGGTCGGCAACCACGTCGCCGACCTGGTGTCCCGGTACGGCGAACACTCCGGCCTCGTACCCGAGGCACTGACCGAGTACATCGCCGGGCGTGCCGGATACGACTACAGCCACCACGGGCGCGCCGGAAATCCGGACACCGCCTTCGTCCCCGACGAGATCGTCGACCGGTTCTGTCTCCTCGGCCCCGCCGAGGCACACATCGAGAAACTCCGGGCGCTGCGCGACCTGGGCGTCGACCAGTTCGCCGTCTACAACATGCACGATGCGCGCGAAGCGACGATCGACGCGTACGGCTCCGAGATCATCCCCGCCCTGTCCGCCTGACCCGCGCCTCCCCCCCCGGCTGTACGCGCCCCTCTCCCCAGCCCGCACGGCACCGCTCCCGAGCGAAGGGTCCAGCCGCCATGACATCGACCGTCCCACCCACTCCACCGATCCCACCGCAGGACCGCATATCCGCGCCGCCGGACCGGGTGGAACTCGCCCCCGGAGCTGTCCCCGCCGACAACCGCTTCATCAATGAGGACCTGCTGCCTGTTCCCCTGGAGCGGCGCAACTGGACCACGTACAACTTCGCCGCCCTCTGTATCGCGCAAGAGAAAACACGAACATCGGCGCGTAGCGCTGACCTGCGGGTTCGTGGGAGTGCTCGTCAGGCGGGAGGTGCAGGGTCCGGTTCGTCCGGGTTCGGCCTGTCGCCGTGGGCTGCTGCTGTTGCATCTGGCTGAACCGGTGCCTGCGGCCTCGGCCCCTTTTCCGCGAGCAGCACCAGGGGCTGACTGTCGTCCCGCGCCGTCGTATGACCCCGAGGGCCCAGTGCCGAGCTCTCGGGGAGGTCACGTTCCCCCCGCACGAGACTCCGCGAACCGAGGTGGCTTCATGTCCTCCAGAGCACCGTCAATACCCGACACGTCCACGATCCAGCAGACCTATCCCGATGGTCGCGTCGCCCTCGCCGAGGGGGTCGTCCTGGACGACGCCCGGTTCGCCAACGACGACCTGGCGCCGGTGCCCGTCGAGAGACGCACCTGGGGTGTTTACAACTATTTGAGTCTTTGGGTGGGAATGGCTCATAACATCCCGTCCTGGACCCTGGCCTCGGGTCTGGTCGCGCTCGGCATGGACTGGAAGCAGGCGGTCCTCACCATCGCGCTGGCCAACCTCATCGTGCTGGTGCCGATGCTGCTCACGGGGCATGTGGGGACGAAGTACGGGATTCCGTTCCCGGTGTTCGCGCGGGCGTCGTTCGGGATGCGGGGTGCGAATCTGCCGGCGCTGATTCGGGCGGCGGTGGCGTGTGCCTGGTTCGGTATCCAGACCTGGATCGGCGGCGAGGGGATCTTCCTGCTGGCCGGGAAGCTCTTCGGCAGCGGTTGGCAGAGCGCTGGTCAGGTCGCCGGTCAGCCGTGGACACTGTGGCTGTCGTTCGGTCTGTTCTGGGCGCTGGAGATCGCGTTGATCGCGCGGGGCATGGAGACCCTGCGGCGGTTCGAGAACTGGGCCGCGCCGTTCGTGATCGTGGGTGCGCTGGCGTTGCTGGTGTGGATCGCGGTGAAGGCGGGTGGGTTCGGTCCGCTGCTGTCGCAGCCGTCGGCGCTGGGGTGGGGGAGCGGTTTCTGGAAGGTGTTCTTCCCGGCTCTGATGGGCATGATCGGGTTCTGGTCCACGCTGTCGCTCAACATTTCGGACTTCACCCGTTTCGGCGGCAGCCAGCGCGCCCAGATGCGTGGTCAGGCCCTGGGTCTGCCCACCACCATGACGCTGTTCGCGCTGCTGTCGGTGCTGGTCACCTCGGGCTCGCAGGCAGTCTACGGCGCCCCGATCTGGGACCCGATCGCGCTCGCTGCGAAGATGGACAGCGTCGCGGGCACCCTCTTCGCCCTGCTCGTGGTTTTGGTCGCCACCCTGTCGGTGAACATCGCGGCCAACGTCGTCAGCCCGGCCTACGACCTTGCCAACCTGGTCCCGCGCTTCATCAACTTCCGTACCGGCGCGCTGATCACGGGCGTGGTCGGGATCGCCATCATGCCGTGGAAACTGATCGCCAACCCGCACGTCTACATCTTCACCTGGCTGGGCGTCGTCGGCGGCCTGCTCGGCACCGTCGCGGGCATCCTGATCGCCGACTACTGGATCGTCCGCCGCACCGAACTCGCCCTCGATGAGCTGTACAGCCCTGTCGGCCGCTACTGGTACACGGGTGGCTGGAACCTGCGCGCCGTCCTTGCCCTCCTCGTCGGCGGTGTCCTCGCCATCGGCGGCTCCTACTCCACTGTCGACGCCAACGGCACCGCACAGGGCCCCTTCCCCACCGACGGCCTCATCCCCTTCCTCAAACCCCTCGCCGACTACGGCTGGGCCGTCGGCCTCGCCTCCTCCCTCCTCCTCTACACCCTCCTCAACCTTGGGGAACGCACCAGGCGCTGAGAGCCCAGCCGACCCCAACCAGCTCGCCACGGGCCTGGCGCAGCCGTCGGCGCTGCTGCCGCACGGCTAGAGCGGGCAGTTTGGCCCGACGGGGCCCGGCCTGCGCTGACAATCGGCGGGCCAGCGAACTTACGACTCCGGGAAACAGAAATGCTGGCTGAGACCCACCTCAACGTAGCGATCACTGCTCGCGGTGCTGGGGTGGGGGGTCCGGTTGGAGACCGGACCGCCCACCGCCGTGCCCACGATGTCTACGCGGAGGCGCGGTTGTTGCCGTGCCACGCGGAAGCACCACGGGTGGGGCTCATGGGGTCAGGGTGGTCCCCAGGTGCGCCCCGGCCGGTGTGCCGAGCTGGGTCGATCCGTAGGAGGTGGACGTGGACAGGCCCAGGCCCGTGCTGTTGCTCGGGACGGCCAGGAGCGTGCCGTTGCCCAGGTCTTCGCCCGCTGCGCCGATCGTCAGGTCGGCGCGGCCGTAGCCGGAAAGATCCGTGAGGGAGACGGACGAGCCCAGGTTGTCGCCTTTCTCGGTTGAGCCGGGGACGCCACTGGTGTCCTGCGAGATGGCCTGGGCGCCGGTTCCGGTGAGTCCGGTGGGGCTGCCCTTGAGGAGGATCGATGTGCCGGCGTCGGACTGGTTCACCGAGTTGCGGGTGATGTCCTCGTTCGGGGCGCCGGTCAGGACGTCCGCGTAACCGTCGGCGTTGTAGTCGCCGACCGAGACGGCGGTGCCCATGGCGTCGCCGGACTCGGCCGCGCCCGGCACGCCGGAGGTGTCCTGGTGGACGACCGACACGCCGGTGGAGGTCAGGCCCGTGCCGGCGGTGCCGTAGAGGGCGGTGACCTGGCCGCCCGCGTGCGCGCCGGACTCGGAG
Organism: Streptomyces sp. NBC_01669; assembly: GCF_026339735.1. GTDB lineage: Bacteria > Actinomycetota > Actinomycetes > Streptomycetales > Streptomycetaceae > Streptomyces > Streptomyces yanii. The sequence goes on along the minus strand of NZ_JAPEQG010000001.1, from coordinate 1,967,922 downwards.
GTGTAGGGCTGGCCGACGGCGATGTCGTCGACGCCGTCGCCGTTGATGTCGCCGGCGGCGAGGGAGCGGCCGCCCTTGACGGACAGGAGCCCGGCCTTGGTGAGGCCGCCTCTGCCGCCCTTGAACCAGACGAGGCGGCCGATGCCGGTGGCGTCACGGTAGGTGAGGGCGACGTCCGCGTAGCCGTCTCGGTTGAAGTCGCCGGGTGCGGCGTCCTCGTAGGCGAGTTGGGTGGTGGCCGTGGTCAGGGTGCCGTACTGCGTGGTGGTGCCGGTCAGGTGGGTGTTCCAGCTGCCGCCGCTGCCGGTGCCCGCGGAGAAGACGTCGGCCTTGCCGTCGGCGTTGAAGTCGCCGACGGTGACGGCGGAACCGAGCCTGGCGCCCGCCGCGGCGGTGCCGACCGTGGTGTATGAGAGGCCTGAGGTGAGGCCGGGGCCGTAGAGGACGGTGACGGCGCCGCGGTCGGCGTTGCCGGAGGTGTCGTCCTCGCCGGGTGATCCGATGGCGAGGTCCGCGTAGCCGTCCCCGTTGATGTCGCCTACTGCCGTGGCGGCGCCGAACGAGTCGCCGCTCTCCGCCGTGCCCGGGACGCCCGAACTGGCCTGGGTCAGCGTCTTCCTGGCGGCTGCAGAGGGTCCCGTCAGTGAGCCGGGGACGACGGTGAGGCTGCCGCTCGCGTTCTTCGGCATGCCGGCGACGAGGTCGCTGACGCCGTCGCGGCCCAGGTCCGCGGTGGGGCGGGCGGCGGAGGCGGTGGGTGAGGTGGTCAGTGCTCGCAGGTCGGCGAGCCGGTCGTGCAGGTTGGCACCGGGGCAGGCGGTCGCCATGAGGTCCTGGTGGCTGGTGACGCGGTCGGTCTCGAGCTGCTGGCCCGCGGTGTAGCGGCCGTTGTCGAATTCGGCGGTCAGCGTCGTCTTCGACAGCGGGTCCGCGCCGTACAGGCCGAGCTTCCACCCGGCGATACGGGAGATCGCGGCGAGCGCGGCCGGAGTGGGCTTCGCGGTCTCCATGTTGCCCAGCAGAGAGACGCCGACCGTGTCCGGGTTGAAGCCGAGGGTGTGCCGGGCCTTGACCGGCTTGTCGACACCGCCCTTGCTGCCCTCGAAGATCTGCCCGCACTTGTCGACGACGAAGTTGTACCCGATGTCGCCCCAGCCCTGGGTCTTGACGTGGAAGGCCTGGATGGACCGGACCATGGCTGCGGACTGCGCACAGCTGTAGCTGTTACTGCCCGCCTCGTGATGGACCACGACGGCCTTGACCGTCGGGCTGTAGACGGTCGGGCACTGCACGATCGACTCATCCGCGCCCCAGGCGGCGCGGGAGATGATCGCAGGCTTGGGGACAGGCCCGGTGGCCGGGGTCGCGGGCGCAGTCGACAGGCCGTCCAGGCAACGCGGCCCGGCCACCGAGGTCGGCGACGGCGACGGGCTCGCGCTCTCGGCGGTGAACGCGGCGAGCTCGCTGCCCGCGGTGGGGGACCCGCCCGTCCCGGGGTCGACCAGGTCCAGACGCATCGACGCGGGCAGGGACCGTTTGCCGCTCACCCGGGCCTCGATGCCGTCCGACGGGCCCACCCACAGCGGCTCGGTACTGCCGCGCATGCCCTTGCCCGAGCCGTCACGCCCCAAGTCGGGCGGCGTGTCGGCGATCTCGAGCCCACGCCAGCCACTCCAGGTGCTGCTGCCGGCGGCACGCGTGCGGATCTCCACCTCGCCGCTGAGCCGCGCCTTGGCCGAGGGCCAGCTCACGGCCACCATCGAGAAATCCTCGGTGGTGGTCTGCTGCCGCTCGCGCGCCGTCGCGGACGAACCCTCCAGGGCCAGGGTGCGGACGGCGGCGGGACGAACCTTGCGCTGCGAGTCCTCGGGCGAGGAAGTGGTGCCGATGGCCAGGGCGGCAAGCGCCCCGGAACCGATCAGCGCCGTGGCGAGGGAGGGGAGGACGATCCTGCGCATTCTTCGCTGCGGCAGCCTGCGTCTGCCCAACCCTGTATTCCTGTTGTTCGTCACAGATTCCTGCCCTGGTATCTCGATGTACATGGTCTGCCCTCCACTCCAGCGCACCTGGCACCACATGCGTCACACCCTGCTGGCGCCGCTCACGGTGGGCATCAGAGGAATCCGTGACTGAATGCGGGACTTTAACGCCACATGCCGGGAGGCAACCGTCGCCATGAAGGTGACGATTGCCTCCCGGCACGAAGGTCTCAGCGTTACTTGGGCGGGATTTCAGCGGTACAGGTGGCGCGTCCGTACGGGCCCGAGGCCGTGGCCAACTGGACCTTTTTGCCACGCAGGTCGACGCGGCAGGAGGCGTGGCCACCCTTGGCACCGAGCTGCACGGTCACTGTGGCAGGGCCGTTGGCGGGCGTGACGCGTGCGGCTGCGCGCCAAGGCAGTCGGGCCGTGGCTTCATGACCGAAGGCGGCCGTCTTGCTGGACCCTGTCGTGAGGCCGGCGTGGTAGGTGATGTCGGCGGTGCCGGTCCCGGTGGCGTGGTGGGCGATGGGTACGGAGTAGGACGGCCGTGTCTTGCCGTTCCCGCCCTAGGTGATGGCGATCCCAACGGCAAGGAGTGCGACGCCGGCGATGCCGAGCACCGTAGGGACGCCGACTCGCATCAGACGGGAGATATCGCGCGGGGCGGGGGCGCCTGTCGTGGCGGGCTCGCTGCTGTCCTCGGGCGAGACTTCCGTCGGCTTTGACGGTTCGGCGCCGGAGGCTGGTGGCGCCGTATCGGCAGTGGTTTTGAACATGGTCATGGAAGTGGACTCCTGCAGGTGTGGTCAGGGGGCCAGGACGTCACCGATGTGGGCGCCGGCGGGAACGTTGAAGGTGCCGATGCCGGGGCCCGCACTGGAGGAGGCGAGGATGCCGGTGGCGCTGGAGTTGGCCATCAGGACCATGCCGTCGCCGCTGTTCTCGCCGCTGGCTCCCGCTGCCATGTCGGCGTAGCCGTCATTCGTGGCGTCCAGCAGGGCGACGGCGGTGCCGAGGCGGTCGCCGGGCTCGGGGGCGCCGGCCATGTCGCCGGTGGCGTCGATGGTGCCGGAGTTGAGGGAGACGGAGCCGGTTCCGGTGAGGCCGGTGGCGGATCCCTTCAGGAGCAGAGTGGTGCCCGCGTCGGCCTGGTTGGCGGCGTTGAAGGTGAGGTCTTCGCCAGGGGCGCCGGTGAGCACGTCCGCATAGCCGTCCTTGTTGACGTCGCCCACGGCGACGGATGCGCCCATGTCGTCGCCGGACTCGCTGGCGCCTGGCACGCCGGAGGAGTCCTGGTCCAGGGTCGTCTTCGAGGTGTCGGACAGGCCGGTGGCGGATCCGTAGTAGGCGGTGACGCGGCCTCCGGTGACGGCCGCCGGCTGGCCGACGACGACGTCGGGGAAGGTGTCCTTGTTGAGGTCGCCGACGGCGACGTCGGCGCCTCCCGCGCCCTCCAGGCTGGTGGCGGTGTCGGTATGCAGTCCGGTGGCAGAGCCGGGCAGGATGTACAGGGGGCTGGTGCCGTCCCACTGGGTGAAGGTCACCACGGCGTCCGGGTAGCCGTCCTTGTCGATGTCCCCCGAGGCTGCGTCGGCGTCGGCGGCCGAGGTCAGCGACAGGGCGGACGCGCCCTCGGTTACCTGTTGCGGCGCGGTGTCCTTGACGGTGCGGGTGGCACCGTCGATGACCCACATGGCGTAGCTGCCGGGGCAGAAGGCCAGCACGTCGGCCTTGCCATCGGCGTTGAAGTCGCCGATGGTCATGGCTTCGCCGCAGCGGTCGCCGCCGACGCGGGCGGAGGCGGGGGCGAAGTACATGGTGGTGTCTGCGGTGAGGCCGGTGGCCGATCCGTACAGCAGGGTGATGCCGCCGGCGTCGGTGTGTCCGGAGGTGTCGTCCTCGCCGGGGGCGGCGACGGCGAGGTCGGCGTAACCGTCACCGTTGATGTCGCCCCAGGCGGTGGTCGCGCCGAACTGGTCGTCGGTCTCGGAGCTGCCGGGCAGGTCGATCCCGCCGGCGAGGCTGTTCTGCGTGAGGGTGATCTTGGTGGCGCCGTTGGACCCGGTGGCGGAGCCGGGGGCGATCGACACGGCGCCGGCGCCGGTGATGGTGGTGTCGGCGGCCTGCGGGATGCCGACGGCGAGGTCGGCCTTGCCGTCCTTGTTGAAGTCGGCCGTCACCGGCGCGACTACGGCGTAGGCGGCCTGGGGCACGGCGAGCAGGGCCGCACCAGCGGCGGCGGCCACTGCGATGGCGATACGCGAACGCAGACGGGCGGGGACAAGCGCCATAACAATCTCCTTGAAGAGACGCACAGTCGCAGCGAAGGATGCCGTGGCGGTGGGGGGCGGCCGGGATGCTGCGGGACGGCCCGCACACGAGCCCGGCGGTTATATCCCATGCATAGTCACCCGGGCGAACGCCTGGACAGACCCTGCCAATTCAGCCGACCGCCTCGTCCCATGACTACTGCATTCACATAATCTGCCCCAATTATTCGAACAGTTGACGTGGGTGTATCCAGGGGATTACAACTCCTCCGCCACACAGTGAATTCACAGCCGATCGGGCGGTCCGGTCGACGGTCTGGCATGCCGTCGGCCCATTTGTGCTGTCCGCACACATTTCGCGCGGGCGCCGCAACGGAAGGGACCTGGGACGTGAAAGTCCGCTACAGGAGACTAATCTCCTGTCTGATCGTTTCGGCAGTGGCCAGTACTGCGCTGCCGCAACTCGCCTATGCCGCACCGGCCTCGGGCGGTGACGATGACAGGGGTGTCGTCGACACCATAAAGGGCTGGTTCAGCGACGACGATTCCGACGATGAGGCAAAGCCGCCGACCGGCGGCAAGCTGGAGATACCAAGCCGGCAGAAGCTGCCGAAGGGGAAGGTCCGGCCCAAGGCCAAGCGGGTCAAGGAACTCAAGTCCAAGCGGACGGCGTCTGCCCGTTATTGGCAGCTCTCCGACGGCCGTGTCGAGGCCGAGCTGTCGGGCGTTCCGGAGTCGTTCAGGGACGGCAAGCAGTGGAAGCCGATCGACACCCAGCTCAAGGCCACTTCGCGCCAGGGCTTCGACTTCGCCAACACCGACAACCTGGGCCGCTCCTACTTCGGGCACAGTCCGGACAAGCTGCTGCGGTTCGAGGCCGACTCCGCCCACGCCGTGTCTCTGGGGCTGAGCGGATCCAAGGACTCGCTCAAGCCCAGCGTCAAGGGCAACACCGTCACCTACAGGGACGTCGTATCCGGCGCCGATCTCGTCTACGAGGTCAAGAACGGTGCGGTCAAGGAGAACATCGTCCTGGCCGAAAAGCCGGACAAGGCAGTGAAGTTCGTCTTCACGCTCAAGACCGACGGGCTCACCCCGAAGGCGCTCAAGAACGGCACCATCGCCCTGTACAAGGACGGCGTGAAGCAGCCGGTGATGGTCATCCCGGCCGCCTTCATGACGGACGCCAAGAAGGACAAGTCCTCCCCCTACGGGCACGCCGCCTCCACCAAGGTGACGCAGAAGCTCACCCGGGACGGCAAGGACTACAAGCTCACCGTCACCCCGGACGCCACATGGCTGGCCTCCAAGGCGCGTTCGTATCCGGTGATGATCGACCCGACCATCACCTACGCGCCGCCGCCGTGCGATGACTCGAACTACGTCGGCTGCCTTTCGCAGGGTGTCATGGTCGACTCCTCCGTGCCGGACAAGAACTACAACGGCGTGGGCACCTCCAAGACCGGCAACTGGCAGCTCGGGGTGGGCACCACCAGTACGGGCAAACGCCGTTCGCTGGTGCAGTTCCCTCTGGACGGCATTCCCGCCGGCGCGAAGATCGACAGTGCGCGGCTCGGCCTGTACTTCGACCAGACCCACACCACCGGTGACAAGGACGTGACGGTCGAGGCCCATAGGGCAACCGGTCCGTGGGAGCAGACCACCGCGACCTGGAACAAAACCAGTTCCCTGTCCGGCGAGCTGTCCGGCACCACGGTCCAGGTCGACGACGGCGATGCGGGCACCGCGGCGGTCGGTGAATGGCCCCGCGTGGGCACCATCGGCAGTGTCAACGTCGGCAACGACTACGCCTACAACAAAAACAGCCTGACCGGCGAGTCCTACACCTGGCAGCCGAAGGTCAGCGAGGCCGGGACGTACAAGGTCGAGGCGCACTTCGCCCCGCTGTCGGATGCCACGACGGCGGCCCCGTACACAGTGACCTACGACAACAACGGCACCCCGGCGACGGCGAACTACACCGTCGACCAGAGCGCGGGCTCGAGCCCGGTATGGAAGCAGCTGGGCTCCTCCCAGCTGAACTTCGCCAAGGGCACCGCCGGCAAGGTCGTCCTCAAGGACACCGGAGATGCCAACCATCGCACGGTCGCCGACGCGGTCCGCCTGGTCAATCCCGGCTCCATCGTCAAGGACGCCGGCGAGTACAACCAGTGGCACAACTTCCCGGTGACCGACACCGTGCAGAAGTGGGTTTCCGGCACCGCCACGAACTACGGCTTCGTGCTGCAGGCCTCCGACGAGGCCACCTTGGGTCAGGGCGGCCCTTTGTACGAGGCCAGCGAGTACAGCTTCGGCGGCGAGACCGCCACGTACCCGAAGCTGACGGTCACCTTCGGCAAGGTCGGGACCAGCCTCAAGGCCCCGACCGTTCTGCACGACACCGGTGCCGAACTGTCGTGGAGCGCCTACAACAACGGCGACCCCGTCGACACTGGTGACGACATCGTCGAGTACCAGATCCACCGCAGCGTCTTCCAGGGCTTCACCCCGGACGCCTCCACCCTGGTCGCTCCCATCGCGTCGGGCAGCACGAGCTACACCGACACCTCCGCCCCCGTCACTCAGCCGGACGCCAACGGCGGCGGCCTGGGGCGCGCGTACTACTACCAGATCGCGGTGAAAACCAAGGACGGCTCGCTGCTCGGCTCGCCGGTCCAGCTGGTCCGTCTGCCGCTGGCCGGCCGCACAACGGAGATCATCCAGACCCAGTCCGGGATCGCGGACACCACGCTGTCCTCGACCGAGTCCACGACAGCGCACGACACCATCACCGACACAGCGGTCGCGCAGAAGTGGATGAGCGTCGGAAACAACCACCCCACCCTCGGCAAGACCCGGGCACTGCTGAAGTTCCCGGTCAGCACCAACATCCCTGCCAGCGCCACCGTCATCTCCTCCAACCTGGACCTGTGGGGCACCACCACCAACCCCAACGGCAACGGTGCCACCTACCGGATGCACCCGCTGACCCGGGACTTCGACGAAACGGCCACCTGGACCAAGGCGAGCGCCGCCGGGAACTGGACCACCGCCGGCGGTGACATGGGAGCGGCCGAGGCCTCGACGGTCTCCAACGCGACCAACGACCCCAAGCGGTACCGGTGGGACGCGACCTCGCTGACCCAGAACTGGATCAAGACGCCGACCGGCAACAAGGGTGTGGCGATCCGACTGGCCGACGAGAGTGCGACCGGCCCACAGGAACGCACCACCTTCCTGTCCTCCGAGGCACTCGAGACCCAGCTGCGCCCGCAGCTCCAGGTCACCTATGTCGACTCGACCACGCCGTCGACGTACTCCGCCCAGCAGACCCCGGCCCGTATGACCCCCAACTCCACCTACACGGTGGAAGTGACGGTCACCAACACCACGGCCACGACCTGGACCCCGACCAGCCACGAGCTGTCCTACCGCTGGTCGCTGCCCGACGGCACGGACGCCACCACCGGCGGCAACCAGGTCGCCACCGCGTTGTCAGCCACACTGCTGCCCGGCCAGTCGCGCACCCTGCAGGCGCAGGTCAAGACCCCGATCAACTCCGCTGACGGGAACAAGCGCTCCGACTACGTCCTGACTTGGGACATTCGCAACAGGTCCACCGGCCAGTGGCAGTCCGCCGGCACCCCCGCCATCGCGGGCCTCGCTCAGAACGTAGCGGTGGAGGATCCCACCTCCAACACCCTGGGCCTGGAGAAGTTCTACGGCTACACCGGCAAGAACACCGGCGCCGGTGCGAGCTTGATGAACAACCTCGCCTCCGGCAACGTGGTGTGGTCGTACAACGCGTTCAACAACCCGGGTCGGGGTCTGAACACGTTCTTCCGGCTGGCCTACAACAGCCTGGACACCTCCGACACGGTCTCCGGTGCGGGCTGGTCCATGCAGGCGGCAGGGCCGATCCGGCTCGGGGCACCGCTGGACTTCCACCCCAACCCCAACCCCACCGAGGTGCGCCTGCCCGATGGCGACGGCACCACCCACGTGTTCCGCTGGGACTCGGCCACGAGCTCGTGGAAGGCGCCGGCGGGTGTGCACTACAAGCTGGCCGCCAAGGCAGGTCTGGACTGCAAGCCGACCAAGGACCCGATCCCGGACGCCTGGACGATGACCCGGCCGGACGGCACCCGCTTCCTGTTCGGCTGTGACGGCTACCTGACCTCCACGGTGGACAAGAACGGCAACACCATGCTGTTCACCTACGAGGAGCGCAAGTCCAACAACAAGCCGACCAAGTTCCTGACGTACATCACCGACCCCGCGTCGCGGCAGACGCTGACGGTGGACTACTTCAAGAAGGGCGACGCCTCCTACGAGTACGTCTCGGACACCGGCACCATCGCCACGGGCTCGAACCTGACCAACTCCAAGATCTACGACCACATCAAGTCGGTCACCGACGTCTCCGGCACCGACGCCTCCGGCCGTAAGATCAACTTCTGGTACACCGACAAGGGTCTGCTCGGCCAGTTCACCGACGGCGTGGGCTCTTCGCAGCCGAAGGTGTTCAAGTTCGTCTACGACGCCACGCAGGGCAACAAGAACGTCAAGATGGTGACGGCCACCGACCCCCGGGGCAACGCCACCAAGCTGGACTACTACGCCCCGCAGACCGGCGACGACCCGAAGTACCACTGGTGGACCAAGACCATCACGGACCGGCTGAACAACACCACAACGTTCGCCTACAAGGCGAACACGACGAACACGAACTTCACCGACACCAAGGTCACCGACGCGGAGTCGCACGCCACGGACTACGTCCTGGACGACTTCTCCCGCCAGGTGAAGTCCACCAACGCCAAGTCCGAGACCATGGACATGTCCTGGGACGCGGACAACAACGTCATCCTCCAGAAGGAGGCGAACGGCGCCCAGACCACCTGGACGTACGACCAGAAGACCGGCTACCCGCTGACGATGAAGGACGCGGAGGCCAACAAGAACGGCACCGCGGGGACGGTCTACACGTACCAGACCCGTCTGGACGGCTTCTCGGCCGATCTGGCCACCAAGACCTCCCCCGAGGGCCGCAAGTGGCAGTTCGGCAATGACGCCTTCGGCAACCTCAAGACGGTGACCGATCCCCTGGGCGTCGCCACCACCTCGGTGCCCGACGACTACACCACCACGTACGACTACGACGCCTACGGGCAGTTGACCAAGGCCACCGACGCCAATGGCAACGCCACCGTCAACTCCGACTTCGACGTCATGGGCTACCCCAAGACGATCACCGACGCGGAGAGCCACGCCACCTCGTTCGTCTACGACGAGCGCGGTCAGGTCACCTCGGTGACCGACGTGCTGGGCACCACCACCACCCAGACCTACGACGCCTTCAAGCGTCCGCTGGTCAACAAGCTGCCCAAGGACCAGGCGCAGGGGGTGTTCATCACCACTCCGGCCCCGGTGTACGACGCCAACGACAACGTCACCAGCAGCACCGCCGCGGACGGCGTGGTGTCCACCGCGGTCTATGACCCGGCGGACCAGGTGACCTCGTCGACCGGCCCGGACAACAACCTGAGCGGTCGCACGACGCGCTACACCTACGACAAGGTCGGCAACGTCAAGACCACGACCGAGCCCAAGGGTGTGGCGACGACCTCCGTCCCGGACGACTACGTCACCAGCAACACCTACAACGAGATCTACCAGCTCATGGCGGTGGTGAACGCCCAGGGCGACAAGGTCTCCTACGAGTACGACAACGTCGGCAACGCGGTCACGGTCATCGACCCGAAGAAGAGCGCCACCGCCGACACCACCGACTACACCAGCAAGAGCTCCTTCGACCTCAACCACCGCGTGACCAAGGTCACCGACGCGGCGGGCAAGTTCACCACGAGCGAGTACGACAAGGACTCGCTGCTGGTCAGGAGCACCGACAAGGAGGGCAACACCAGCGAGGTCGTCTACGACCAGCGCGGCAAGACGATCGAGCAGCGGGTCCCCTACTCGGGCAGCACCCTTCGCATCACGAAGTACGAGTACGACCAGATGGGTAACACCACCAAGGTGATCAGCCCGCGCGGCACCGCCACCGCGGCCGTGGACGACTTCACCAACCGCACCGAGTACGACAAGCTCAACCGCCCGGTCAAGCGGTTCCAGCCCTACGACCCGGCGGACGCGCGCTACAACGACCCCAACGTCTACACCCAGACGACCTACGACGCGGTCGGCCGCCCCTCGCGGGTCTCCGCGCCGCCGTCGGCAGGTCAGACGGTCCGCAACGACACCGACTACACCTACTTCGACAACGGTTGGACCAAGACGTCCACCGACCCGTGGGACATCGTCACCTCCTACGGCTACAACCAGACCGGCCAGCAGGTCTCGCGCACCCTCACCTCCGCCGGCGGCTCGAGCTCGCGGACCCAGGGCTGGGCGTACTACCCCGACGGCAGCCTCCAGGCCCGCTCCGATGACGGCGTGCCGGTCGGCGCCCACGTGGTGGTGGCCGACAACTCCGACACCCAGGCCACCTCGGCGACCGGCACCTGGGCCACGGCTTCGGCCACCGGCCAGCAGGGCTACGACCACCGTACCCACGCGACGGGGACGTCGACGGACACGTTCACCTGGACCCTGAACGTCCCGCAGGACGGCAGCTACACCGCCTACGCGAAGTACCCGACGACCTCGGGTGCCTCCACGGCGGCGAAGTACACCGTCACCCACGACGCCGGCACCACTGCCAAGACGGTTAACCAGACCACCGGCGGCGGCACCTGGGTCTCCCTGGGCTCGTTCACCTTCAAGCAAGGGAACACGTCCAAGATCACCCTGGCGACCGACGCCTCCGGCAAGGTCGTCGCCGACGCGGTGAAGATCGTCCGCACTGCCACCGAGACGGACAACGAGAAGAAGAACTTCACCTACTCGTACGACCTCAACGGCAACACCACCACGATCGGGGACACCTCCTCGGGTGCCAAGATCGACACGTACTCGATGACCTACACCGGCCTCAACCAGGTCCAGAAGGTCAGCGAGTCCCTGTCCGGCACCGAGAAGAAGGCCACATCGTTCACCTACGACGCCAACGGCCAGAAGGAGACAACGAGCCACCCCGACCAGTACGCGCAGTACATCTACGACCTGCGTGAGCTGGTCAAGACGGTGAAGGTCGGCAAGTCCGCCTCGGACGCCTCGCCGAAGACCACCGACTACACCTACACCGACCGCGGCCTGCGGCTGAAGGAGACCAAGGCCAACGGCAACACGGTCGACTACACCTACTACCTGAACGCAGCGCTGAAGACCCAGACCGAGAACAAGCCCAACGGCACCCTGGTCTCCTCGCACACCTACGCCTATGACGCCAACGGCAACCAGGCGCAGGACGTCGCGTCCAAGATGAACGCCGACAACCACGGCGCGTACCTGAACTCCACCACGGACTACACCTACGACCCGGTCAACCGGCTCGCCCAGTCCGTGAAGACAGGAACCGGCGCGGGCACCGAGACCTACGTCCACGACAACAACGCCAACGTCGTCACCCAGACGATCAAGAACGTCACGACCAACTACACCTACGACCGCAACCGGCTCCTCAGCTCGAGCATCGGCGCCGCGAGCAACAGCTACAACTACGATCCGTTCGGCCGACTGGACACGGTCGTCGCGGGCGGCAAGGTGGTCGAGGACCGGGACTACGACGGCTTCGACCACGTGGTCAAGAACGCCAAGCTGCAGACCGACGGGGTCACGACGAAGACCAGCACCTACGTCTTCGACCCCCTGGACCGCACGGCGTCCAAGACGGAGGCCGGCAAGACCACCGACTTCAACTACCTCGGTACCTCCAGCGAGGTTCTCAACGAGGCCGTTGCCGGCGAGGTCACCAAGTCCTACCAGTACAGCCCGTGGGGCGAACGCCTGACGCAGCTGAAGCGCAACACCGACGGCTCCGAGGAGCTCGGCGTCTACGGCTACAACGGCCACACCGACGTCGAAACCCTCACTGACACCAGCGGTGACACCAAGTCCACCTACGGCTACACCGCCTACGGCACCAACAACGAAGCCGAGTTCACCGGCATCGACAAGCCCGACACCGCCCAGCCCGACAAGGAGGCCTACAACCCCTACCGCTTCAACGCCAAGCGCTGGGACGCCTCCAGCGGCACCTACGACATGGGCTTCCGTGACTACAGCCCCGGCCTGAACCGCTTCACCAGCCGGGACATGTACAACGGCGCCCTGGCCGACATGGGGCTGGGATCGGATCCCTTCACCGGGAACCGCTACGCTTTCACCGGTGGCAACCCGATCAGCGGCGTCGAGATCGACGGTCACAACTGGTGCACAGGTGGCTCCTTCTGCCCCTGGGACGACAACTTCGCCTCTGCTTGGGTCGGCACCGTCACGACTGCCGCGGACGCGCTTGCGAGCCCCGTGATGGCCGCGGAGCCGATCCTGCGGGACAAGTGCCCCGGATGCTTCGGAACTCCCGGTAATCCCAACGGAGTGGATCTGGGATTCGAATGGGTCTCAGGCTCCGGCCCCAAGAAGCGAGACTTCGGCGGAAACGACGCCTTCACGCAGACGCTCATGGACCACTACCACGTCCAGCGCGTGCGGGAGATCGCGGCCGACAACATCAGCAACGGCAACTACAATCTGGGTGCGAACGTGGCCCAGACGTACAACAAGGAAACGAAGGTGATGGAGAATAACGGTCTGAAGCACTCGCTGAACTCCAAGACCGTCTTCATGGACTTCACGTCGAACATGTCCGCGGCCTTCCTCGGTTCCTACAACATGGACTACACGGTCAAGTCCGTCGACAAGGAGGCAGGGACGGCGACCATTCAGTTCCATGTGGACAACGACAGCACCATGAACTCTGGAACGCATATTGCCCCGGAGCTCGGCGGGTACAGCGACTGGTGGAAAGAGAACATCGCCAAGCCCCTCAATTCGTATTACGAGTCGGGGCGTTTCAGTACGAAGTCGCAGGACATCACGTGGACGGAGACGGTCGACCTCAACGATCCCAAGGCTCCGTCGCAGTCCTCGTCCTCGTCGTCGGAGGAATCGAGTAGCTTCCTGGACACCGTGACGAGTTTCCTGGGCAGCCTCTTCTGACGGCAGGCCGACGCGCGCTCGTTCCCGCCGGTTGACCGGTCGGGACGCGCCTTGAAAAACGGCGGGGCTGCTCCCCAGGGATCCCTGAGGGGCAGCCCCGCCGCCCGGAACGACTGGAAGTAGATGGCGTGAAGCTCGACGTATTTCGCATCGGTGCGGGCCTTGCGACTGCCGCTTTGACGGTAATCGCCTCGACCGCTTGCGGGCCAGGCCGGCCCGCCCCTGTCTTTCCGAAGGCCGTACAGCATTCCCAATTGGTCGGTCGGTGGGACGGGGGCGGGGCGTCGGAATGCGGCTCGCCCGTCATTCGACTGCGTGACGACTACACCTTTTCTGCCAAGGGTGTCCCGGTCGCGTGGGACGGCCCCGTGCCGGACGCGAAGGTGACGCGCCGTTCGGCCGACGGAAAATGGCATGCGGTCAACAAAGATCCTGGCCTGCCGCCCTACCTGGTGCTTCGTTTCGACCATCAGAACGACCATCAGCTTCTGCCGTTCACCTTGGAGCAGGGGAAGCTGCAGATGAATGGGAGTGTCGAGGCGGACGGGGGGGATCCCTATTCCTTTTCATGTCGCTACAAGCGCACTTCTGTCGACCCCGACTTCGGTCGATAGCAGGCCTGCCCGGAGATATGGCGCTGATCACAGCGCGGACCCGTGATGATCCGGTGCCCGGTTCCGCTGGGTTCTTGGGAGGACGTGGAGGACCCACGGTCCTCCCGAGGAGCCAGGGGGCCGGGGGAACCGCATCGGTCCATACGCGAGGGGTGGGACCGATGGACCGAGTCAGCCGCACGCTGCGGGCCGCCGACATGAGCAGGTATGCCTCCGCGTTTGCATCCCGCACGACCGTGAAGGCACTGCTCCCCCTCGACTTCTCCGCGGTCAGCCTGCGAATCGTCGACCGCGTGGTTCAGGGCCCGCACCTTCGTCGCCGCGAAGCCCACGGAGGTCTTGCCCGACGGGACCTATCTGACCCGGATGAATCTCGCCGGGCAGCGACGCTCCCATCCGGGCGGAGTGACAGTGAGGGTGATCGACTACCAGGTCGACGGCGGCGAGACAGCCAGGCTGCTGACCGACCTGCTCGACCCCGAGGCCTGGCCCTCCGAGGAGCTGGCAGCCCTGTATCACGAGCGCTGGGAGATCGAATCCGCCTACCGACAGCTGAAGACCTTTCAGCGGGGAAGGACCGAGGTGCTGCGGTCGGTGTCGCCGGAACTGGTGCGGCAGGAGATCTGGGCTCACCTGACCCTCCATCACTGTCTGAACCGGATCATCATGCGGCTGGTAGACGGCGAAGGTCTGGACCCCGACCGGATCTCGTTCGTCAAGGTCCTTAAACACACACGACGCAGTGTTGTTCTCCAGGTAGGCCGGTCGACCCGCCGTCTGCGGCAGTTCATGAAACGGATGGCCACGAAAGTCGTACGCAAGCTCGACAACGGTCTGCGACGGCTACGCGAGGCGGACCGCTACACCCGCCATCCGGTCTCGCGGTACATCGTGCGCAAGAAAGACGGCTCTCCTGTCGCTTCCGTGGGTCGCTGACCAGGGCTGATACGCAGAACACGCCGTAGCCCGGCTACGTTTCGACTTGCGACAGTACGAAACGGAAGAACCTGGATACGGCGTGCGATCGCAAGCATATGGACTCGGCTGCTCGGAGTCGAACACACGGTGGTCGCGTCGGTCGAGGCCGAGGAGGGCAACGGCGCGGAGGCGGGCCCCTGGGATGTGGTGATCGTGGCCCATGCCCGCCCGGCGAAGAGGCGGCGGCAGCGGTGCGGGGTCTGCGGTCGCCGGTGCGCCCGGTTCGACAACGGCGAGGGCCGCCGGCGCTGGCGTGCCCTGGACCTGGGGGTGGTCCGGGCGTTCATCGAGGCCGACGCGCCGCGGGTGTCCTGTCCCGAGCACGGTGTGGTCGTCGCCCACGTGCCCTGGGCCCGCCACGGTGCCGGGCACACCCTGGCCTTCGACGACACCGTGGCCTGGCTGGCCACGCACTGCTCGAAGACCACGGTGGTCCAACTGCTGAGGATCGGCTGGCGCACGGTCGGCGGCATCTGCGCCCGCGTGTGGTCGGACGTCGAACAGCGCGTGGACCTGCTCGCGGGCCTTACCCGGGTCGGTATCGACGAGATCTCCTACAAGCGGCACCACAAGTACCTGACCGTGGTGGTCGACCACGACAGCGGCCGGCTCGTGTGGGCGGCGGCCGGCCGGGACAAGGAGACACTGCGGTCATTCTTCGACCTGCTCGGACCTGAACGCTCCGCGAAGATCACCCACGTGTCCGCGGATGCCGCCGACTGGATCGCGAAGGTAGTCGCCGAGCGCTGCCCGCAGGCGGTGCGGGTGATGGACCCGTTCCACGTCGTGCAGTGGGCCACCGACGCCCTGGACACCGTGCGCCGCGAGGTCTGGAACGCCGAGCGCGGCGGCAAGGGCCGCGCCACCCCGGGCTCGAAGTCACTGAAGAAGGCCCGCTGGGCCCTGTGGAAACGCCCTGAGGACCTTACCGAACACCAGCGCGCGCAACTGGAGTTCATCGCGAAAGCCCACCCCGTCCTGCACCGCGCATACCTGTTCAAGGAGGGCCTTCGCCTGGCGTTGAAGTCCGGCCCCGACACCCCCGAGGCCCTCCTCGACTGGGTGTCTTGGGCCCGCCGCTCCCGACTGGAGCCCTTCGTCAAGCTGCAACGGGCCATCGTCAAGCACTGGGACGCCATCACGGCGGCAGCCGAGCACTCCATGAGCAACGGGATCGTGGAGAGCATCAACACCAAGATCCGCCTGATCACCCGCATGGCCTTCGGCTTCAAGGACCCCGCAGCGCTCATCGCACTGGCCATGCTCAGCCTCGGCGGCCACCGACCCCACCTACCAGGGCGTCAAGCTGCATGAACCTACCCACGGAAGCGACAGGAGAGCCAGAAAGACCAGGTCAGGCGAGGGACACGACGGGTTCCGGAGAAGGTCATCACCCTTACGCCCGCGATACTTCAGTAGCTCAAGCAACGGTATTGGGACAACGGCATCAAGTGGCGGGCTATGCCAGCCGACTTCCCGCCGTGGGACCGGGTGAATGTGTTCTGTGCGCCGTGGGTCGGGATGGCCCACAACCTCCCGTCGTGGCTGCTCGCCTCCGGTCTCGTCGCCCTCGGCATGGACTGGAAGCAGGCCGTCTTCACCATCGCACTGGCCAACCTGATCGTGCTCGGCCCGATGCTGCTGACCGGCCACGCCGGACCCAAGTACGGCATCCCGTTTCCCGTGCTGGCCCGCGCCTCCTTCGGTCTGCGCGGCGCCAACCTGCCCGCGCTGATCCGGGCCGCGGTCGCCTGCGCCTGGTTCGGCATCCAGACCTGGATCGGCGGCGTCGGCATCTTCACCCTGCTCGGGAAGATCTTCGGTGGCTGGGCGAACGCCTCCGAGATCGGCGGGCAACCCTGGACGCTCTGGCTCTGCTTCGCCCTCTTCTGGGCGGTCGAACTCGCCATCCTCTACCGGGGGATGGACACTCTGCGGCGGTTCGAGAACTGGGCGGCGCCGTTCGTCATCGTCGGCGCCCTGGTGCTGCTGGTCTGGGTCGCCGTCAAGGCCGGCGGCTTCGGCCCGCTGCTCGACCAGCCCTCGAAGCTCGGCTGGGGCGCGGACTTCTGGCCGGTCTTCTTCCCGTCCCTGATGGGCATGATCGCTTTCTGGGCCACGCTCTCCCTGAACATCCCCGACTTCACCCGCTTCGGCGCCGGCCAGCGCGCCCAGATCTGGGGCCAGACGCTGGGCCTGCCGACCACGATGACGCTCTTCGCGCTCCTCTCGGTCCTGGTCACCTCCGGCTCGCAGGCCGTCTATGGAGAGGCGATCTGGGATCCGGTCGAGCTCGTCGCCAGGACCGACAACGTCTTCGGACTGCTCTACGCCCTGGTGACCGTGCTGATCGCGACGATCTCCGTGAACATCGCGGCGAATGTGGTGTCACCCGCGTACGACCTGGCCAATCTCGCACCCAAGCTCATCAACTTCCGTACGGGCGCGATGGTCACGGGTGTCGTCGGTGTGCTGATCATGCCGTGGAAGCTCACCGAGACCCCGGAGCTGTACATCTTCACCTGGCTCGGTCTGGTCGGCGGTCTGCTCGGTACGGTGGCCGGCATCCTGATCGCCGACTACTGGATCGTCCGACGCACCGTGCTCGACCTCGCCGACCTCTATCGCCCCGGCGGCCGCTACTGGTACACGGACGGCTGGAACTGGCGTGCCGTCGGTGCCTTCACGGTCGGCGGCGTCCTGGCCATCGGTGGTTCCCATTCAGCCCCCGACAAGGGCCCGTTCCCGGCCGACGGCCTGATCCCGTTCCTGAAACCGCTCGCGGACTACGGCTGGGCGGTCGGCCTGGCCTCCTCGCTGCTGCTGTACGTGCTGCTCAGTGGCCGGTCCGGGGTCACAGCGACTGCTGGGAACGGCTCAGCAGCGCGCTGCTGCCGAGCGTCTCGGCCGGCGGTGGCGTGGCCGTGGGCACCGGCTGGTCGGATGCCAAGTAGCCCACGGTCGCGTGTGCACGCTCAGCAGCGCGTCGCGCGAGGGGGCGGCGGTCTGCTCGGCGGGCAGCGTGTCGCCGGTGTCGTCCGCCCGCCCCGCCGCCGATGACGTCGCCGCTCGTGAGACCGAGCACGATCACCGTCGCCCGGGCCGACGTCCGCGTGCCGGAGCGATGACCGGTCACGTCGCCTCCCACGGAAGGAGCTGCCGGGCCCGGTCCGGTGCCGGCGCCCGACCATGTGGGCGTACGCCCGGGTCGGAACGGCCGCCCACCCCCGTACACAGGGTGACGCCCCTCCGCCTTGCGATGCACCTCATCTGACGCCGCGCGCTGATCCACCAGGGATTACGGGACAGCCCTTCGGGCAGCCCGCCGGAGCAGACGTGAGTCAGCACGGTGGTGGTGTCGACCGTCCTCGGCCGACCAGGTCCGTCACCGCGCGGTTGTCCGTTCCAACAGGGCTGCGAGCGCCTTCGCCAGCCGCTCCCGCAGCCCGCCCGCGTCGCCGTCCACCCACCGGTGGGCGGCGTGGAACGCCGACCAGTCCACCCGCCAGTCCCGCACTGTGTCAGGGCCGAAGCCGGACGCGTGCGGCCCGAGCACCGTGCGCAGCAGCCGGGGCGACAGCCGGGTCGTCGTGCACCACGAACTCCTCCTCGACCTCGGCCACCTCCAGCCCGGCGGCGGTCAGCGCACCGAGGAGCGCGTCCAGCCGGGCGCGGGCCTCCGGCCGGCCGACCGTGCGGCAGCGCTGGGTGACGAACTGCTCGTGGCGCCCACGCCGCGCCGCACGGCGGGCATTGCGCGCGAGGTGCGCGCTGTGCCGCTCGGCCACGGCCCGCGCCGTGGCCACCTCCGGCTCCCGGGCAGCAGCAGCTTGACGTGGTGTTCGACGTGACAGGCGGGGGACGGCGCGGCAGCCTCGTTCGCCGTCTGCGGTATGTCCGCGTTCCAGGGGGAGGCCTCGATTTTCACCCGTATGACGGGGAAGCCCGCCGCCCGCAGTTCGGCCGAACGGAGCAGGGCGGCGGCCTGCCGCTCGGTGAGGGTGCCGCGCCCTGTCTCGGTCAGCATGGGCTGGTCGGGCATGGCGCCGCGGTCCAGGACGATGCGGGTGAGCTTCAGCCCCATCCGTGCCGCCCGGTGTTCCAGGCGTGCACTCGCGTCCATGGCGCCTGCCGCGGTGCCGAGGCGCACCGTCAGGTGCGTCTCGAACTCTCCCGCGAACTCCGCTTCCACAGGCCCCACCCCAGCCGTTCGGTTCTGTCCACTCCTGCCGGAGAAACCAGCAAGGGGTACTGACACTCCACGCCGAACGGTTGAGTGGACCGGCCGCTACTCGTTACCCTCCAGTAAGTTCGCTTGGGCGGACAGATTCGGAAGGCGCGGGCACGCGCCGAAATCCGGGAGGCGTACAGCCCATGTCCTCAGCAGAGTTCACGGAGTCGACCGGACTGGCGGACAGCGCACGCGAGCTGGCCGACGGCCGGACCACCTCGACCCAGCAGGTGTCCGCCGCCCTCGAACGCATCGAAGCGAGCCAGAGCGCTCTCAACGCCTTCCGGCACCTTCGTGCCACCGAAGCGCTCGCCGAGGCCGCCGAAGCCGACCGGCGCCTCGCCGCGGGGGAGCGGCTGCCCCTGCTCGGGGTGCCGGTCGCCGTCAAGGACGACACCGATGTCGCCGGGATGCCCACCTACTTCGGCTGCCGTGGCGACCTGCCCGCGGCCACCGCCGACAGCGAGGTCGTCCGCCGACTGCGCGCCGCGGGGGCCGTGATCGTCGGGAAGACCAACTCCTGCGAGCTCGGGCAGTGGCCCTTCACCGAAGGACCCGCCTTCGGTGCCACCCGCAACCCCTGGAACACCGGCCACACTCCCGGCGGCTCGTCCGGCGGTTCGGCCGCGGCCGTGGCCGCCGGGCTGGTACCCGCCGCGCTCGGCTCGGACGGCGCCGGGTCCATCCGTATCCCCGCTGCCTGGACCCATCTCGTCGGCATCAAACCGCAGCGCGGCCGGATCTCCGTCCACCCGCACCACGACGCCTTCCAGGGCCTCACCGTCAACGGACCGCTGGCCCGCACCGTCGCCGATGCCGCCCTGCTGCTCGACGCGGTCGCCGGGCCACACCCCGACGACCTGCACCGGCCCCCGCCCGTCGCGGCCTCCGCCGCCGCGGGCCGCGACCCCGGCCGGCTGCGGATCGCCCTCGCCTGGCGGCCCCCGCTCACCCTCACCGGTACCGCCCCCCACCCCGACGTACGACGGGCCGTCACCGCACTCGCCGAGGCGCTCGCCCGGCTCGGCCATCAGGTCGAGGAGGCCAGGCCCCGTTACGGGCTGATCGGTCTGGGCTTCGTCCCCCGTGCCACGGCCGGAATCGCCGAACTTGCCGCGCTCCACCCCGAACCCGCCCTCCTCGACCCGCGCACCCGCAGCGCCCTGCGCACCGGCACCCGGCTCGGGGGCAGGGTGGTGCGGGCGGCCCGGGCCCGGGAGGTGCGCCAGCAGCACAGGATCGGTGCGCTCTTCCACACGCCCCGGGTGGGAGCCCGGTTCGACGTACTGCTCACCCCGACGACCGCCGCGCCCCCACCCCGGATCGGCACATTCGACGGCCTGAGCGCCTGGCGCACCGATGTGGCGATCACCGAGGCGTGTCCGTACGCCTGGCCGTGGAACGTGCTGGGCTGGCCCGGCATCAATGTCCCGGCCGGGTTCACCCGCGACGGGCTCCCCGTCGGCGCCCAGCTGCTCGGACCCTCCCGCAGCGAGGAGCTGCTGATCTCCCTCGCCGCCCAGCTGGAGGCCGATCAGCGCTGGTACGAGCACCGGCCGCCTGCCCCCGCGGGCTCCTGACGCACCGCCGGTCAGAGCGGGCGGCGGGCGCCGACCACCCACACCCCCGCCCGAAGCAGTACGCCCTCCGCCGTCTCGTACGGCAGCAGGCTGTCCGTCATCGAGGCCCGGGTGGCGTCGGAGACGGTGAGACCCGGCGTACGCGAGACGAAGAAGTCCACCGCGTCCGCAGCGTCGCGCCCCCAGCAGGTCGTGGTCGTCACGGGGGCGATGCCGATCTCCTCGAAGCCCGCCGCGCCCAGCACCTTCCGGACGCGCTCCGGGTCCGAGAGCGAGGCCATGGCCACCGCCACCGCGTTCTCCACCGGCTGCTCCTGTCCCAGCAGGGAAGCCAGCAGCCCGAGCGCCTCGCGCTCCTCGCTGTCCGGCAGCGGGGGCTGCGGGCAGATGAACGCCAGCCGGCCGCCGGGGCGCAGGGCGCGCGCGATATTGGTGAACGCCGCGATGTGGTCGGCGAAGAACATCACGCCGCCCCGGCTGATCGCCACGTCATAGCCTCCCGGCTCGAACGGGTGGACCTGTGCGTCCCCCAACTCGTAGGAGACGGAGGGGAATTCCTGGGGGTCGGTGAGAGCCCTGGCGCGTTCGATGAGCGGCACGGAGACGTCGACGCCGGTGACCCGGCCCCGCGGGGCGCGCCGGGCGGCGATCCGGGTCGAGGGCCCGCTGCCGCAGCCGATGTCGACGACCCGGTCCTCCGCGCCGATCGCCGCGGCGTCGAACAGCGGCTCGTCGAAGCGGGCCAGCATGGTGTTGTAGCGATCGGGATGGTCGGCCCAGTGCAGGCCGATCGGTCCGTTCCACGCGTCGGTGACAGTCATGCGTGCTCCTCGGTCCTTGCGGTCAGGGTGGCCTCGATGCGCTCGACGGCGCAGATCGCGCCGAACGCGATCAGATGAACCAGGCAGTGATCGGTGAACGGCGGCGCCAGCCAGGCCGCCACGTCCTCGTCCGTGATCCGGTACGGGGCACGCGCCGCGAGCAGCGCGAGCCGTGCGCCCGGCCGCTCCGCCCGGGCCGGCAGTTCCTCGCCGTGCAGGGGAAGCGGTGCGACGCCGTCCCAGGCCGCCACCGACGCCCGGACCAACGCCGCGTCCTCGTCGCTGAGCAGCCCCGCACCCAGGTGCGCCGCCGCGCGCAGCGCGCCGAACGCGGTGCCGATCGGCGTGTCCGCCGCCCACACGGGCGCCGCCCCCTCGGTCTCCAGCAGGGCCAGACTCTCGCCGGGAACCAGTTCGCGGCGGACCGTACGGGCCAGCGAGCGGCCCGCCACGCTCCGTACCAGGCGATACTTCTCGGCGCCCCCGGGCAGCATCTCCTCGGTCAGCAGGGACGACACGATCCGGTTGATGAAGTGGAAGGCGAGCGCCGTCCCGATGTACTCCGGTGCCTCCCCGGACGGGAACGGCTGCGGCGTGCTCATGTCCTTGTCCCACGCCAGCAGTTGACGGTTTCGGGAGTCCTCGGGCTGTTCGCCGCGGGCGATCCTCTCGGCCAGGGCGTGGTCGCCGGTGGCATGCAGGAGCACGGTGTGCGCGGTGACGCAGAACGGGCACCGGTTGGCGAGCGACACCCCGGCCGCCACCACCTCCTTTCCGGTGCGCGACGCCTGCCCGGCCAGCAGGGACTCCCGCATGACGGCCCAGGTGCTGGCCAGCAGCGGCGGCGCGGCGGACAGGACGACAAAGGTCGTGGCGCGGTCGATACCGAAGTCGGTGGCCAGCTGTGCGTAGACATCGGCGACCACTCCGGTCGCCGCTTCAGGCGGTTCGGGTGAGGTGTAGCGAAAGGGTCCGGTCATGGCGACGATGCTCACCCGTCGGACGGTGCCCGGTCGTCGTACGGCCGAAGGCAGTTGAGGATGGTCCCGGCCGACCGATGGTGGCCGTGACTACTGCCCCGGGAGTAGTGCGGAGTCCGTCCCGCGGGATGATGACCACGCCGTTGTACGGGAGTTAGGGTGCGGCTCATGCAGGCGGACATCGACCGGCGGACTCACCTGCTGGACACCGCACTCGCCGTCGCGATCGGCGCGGCGGTTCTCGCCGCGGCCTACGCCGCCTCGGGGCCGGACACCCTCGACCTGCTGCTTGTCGCAGTCGGTAGCCTGGCTCTCGCCGGGCACCGGCAGGCGCCGCGCGCCGTGCTCGCCGTCACCACCGTCTCCATGCTGGGGTACGTCGTGCACGAGCACCCCGGAACCTGGGCGGCGTTCCCCGTGCTGGCCGCCGTGCATGCGGCGGCGCGCAGCGGACACCGCGTGTGGGGCATCGCCGCGGGCGCCCTCTTCCTCGCCGGGTACTTCATGGTTCTGATCGTCGCCGCACCCAGCGCGCAGGACACCGTCGAGCGGACCGTGCTGCTGCTCGGCTGGTTCCTCTGCGCCGGCGTCACCGGACTCATCGACAAGAACTGGCAGGCGTATCTCCGCCAGACCGAGCAGCGGGCGCTCGACGCCGAACGCAGCCGCGACGAGACGGCGCTGCGCCGCGCCGGGGAGGAGCGGCTGCGGATCGCCCGGGAGTTGCACGACTCGCTGACCCACTCCATCTCGATCGTCAAGCTTCAGGCGGGAGTTGCCGTTCACCTGGCCCGCAAACGCGGCAGTGAGGTGGAGCCCGCGCTGCTCGCGATCCAGGAGGCGAGCGGCGAAGCGATGCGGGAGCTGCGCGCGACCCTGGAGGTACTGCGCACCGATGTGGTGGAGCCGGGCACGGGGCTGGACCGTATCGACGAGCTGGCCGAGCGGGCCCGTACCGCGGGCATCGCACTGTCCGTCACCGTCACCGGCGTCGAACGCACCCTGCCGTCGGACGTCGACCGGGCCGCCTACCGCATCGTGCAGGAATCACTCACCAATGTGGCCCGGCACGCCGACCGCGCCCGGACGACCGTCGAAATCGTCTACGGAGAGCACGTGTTGACCGTGAGCGTCGACGATCAGGGTCCCTGCGCCCCCGGCGATTCCGTCACCGCGGGCACCGGCCTCACCGGCATGGGCGAGCGTGTCAGGGCCCTCGGTGGCACCCTCGCCGCCGCACCACGCCCGGCCGGCGGCTTCTCCGTACGCGCCGAACTGCCCCTGCGGACAACGGGAACCGCTGTATGAACCACCAGGACACGATCCGGGTGCTGATCGTCGACGACCAGGCCCTGATGCGCGCCGGATTCCGCGCCCTGCTGGACGCCGAGGACGGCATCGAAGTGATCGGCGAGGCAGCCGACGGCCGTCAGGGAGTCGAACTCGCCCGCCACCACACCCCGGACGTCGCCCTCGTCGATGTACAGATGCCCGTGATGGGCGGCATCGAGGCCACCCGCGAGATCGCCGCCGACCCGCTGCTGGCCGGTGTCCACGTCGTCATCCTCACCAACTACGGGCTCGACGAGTACGTCTTCGACGCGCTGCGCGCCGGGGCCGCCGGGTTCCTTCTCAAGGACACCGAGCCCGCCGAACTCCTCCAGGCCATCCGCGTCGCGGCCCGCGGCGACGCGCTGCTGTCGCCCGCCATCACCCGCCGCCTGATCGGCGAGTTCGTCTCCCGGCCGCCCGACCGGGCCACGGCCCCCGGCTTCGAGACACTGACCCGCCGCGAGCGCGAGGTGAGCGCGCTGGCCGCACGTGGGCTGACCAACGAGGAGATCGCCGCGCACATGGTGATCAGCCCGTTCACCGCAAAGACCCATGTCAGCCGGGCGATGACGAAGCTGGGCGCCCGGGACCGGGCCCAACTCGTCGTCTTCGCCTACGAGTCGGGTCTCGTCGTGCCGCGGGACCCGCTTCCCTGAGAGCCTGTCGGGGCCACGACGGAATCATCGGCCCGGAAGCTCCTGCGGCCAGCGGCCGATCTCACGGAACAGTCCCATGAACGCACGCTCCGCCGGGGACAGCACCCGGTCGCGCCGTCGCACCAGACTGATGGGGCGGGACCGGGGCTGCGGAGTCACCGGAAGGACGGCGAGCGATCCGGCGCTCACATCGTCCACCACGGCGTGTTCCGAGATCAGGGACACCCCGAGCCCCGCTGCCACGCACTGCTTGACGGCCTCGGGACCCCAGATGTCTCCGTGCGGAACCTCCGTCAACTCCCACTCCGCCAGGACCTGTTCCTGCAGCTCCCGGGTCTGGGATCCGGGCTCCCGCAGCAGGAACCGCGACTCCGAGAGGTCCTGCGGCCGGACCTCGCCCGCGTCCGCCAGCGGATGGCCGGGCGCGGCGATCAGCACCAGCCGCTCGTCGAGAACGGTCTCCGGCACCAGCTGCGCGGCCGTCGGCGCGCCCGCCACCACCGCGATCCCGATGGCACCCGACAACAACCGCTCCAGCACAGCCTCGTTGTTGCCGACGAAAATGTCGCACTCGATGCCCGGATGCCGCTCCTGGTACCGGGCGAGCAGCGGCGGCAGCAGGTACGTGCCGACCGTCGTCGTGCCGCCCACCAGCAGCCGCCCGGACGTCAGCCCGCTCACCTGCTGCACGGCGGCGACCGCCTCGTCGGCGAGGAGGAAGACCCGCCGGCCGTACTCGGCGAGCACCTCGCCCTCGGCCGTCGGCCTGATCCTGGCCCCCGACCGGTCGATCAGCGTGACGCGCAAGGACTGTTCGAACCGGCGCACCTGATTGGAGACCGACGGCTGGCTCATGTACAGCTTGTGCGCGGCCGCCGAGAATCCCTGGTGCTCGACCACCTGCATAAAGATCCACAACCGGTGGAGGTTGAGTTCCACACGCCTCCCTAAGTTGATCGTCGGCGCGGAGCCTAGCCCCGATCCGGCCTGGTGGGGAGAGGGTGCGGCAGGGCGGATGCGGCTATGACGGCTATAGCAATCCCGGTGGTTCTGCCCGCCCCGCGCCGGGTGCTACCCATGAGCTGTGAGGCGGCAACCACCGCCTCGGTACTTCGACCTCAGGGGTGGATCCGTACATGAAGGAATCTGTTGCCGAGCAGTTCGAGGTCAACGGGCGCGGCTACGCCTGGCCCCGGCGGCCCGTCGTCGTGGTCTGCATCGACGGCAGTGAGGACGCCTACCACGAGCGGGCGATCGCGGACGGCAGGATGCCCTTCCTCGAACGGATGCTGGAACGGGGCAGCGATCTGCGGGCCGACTGCACCATGCCGTCCTTCACCAATCCCAACAACATCTCCATCGCCACGGGTGCGCCGCCCGCTGTGCACGGCATCTGCGGCAACTACTTCTACGACACCACGTCCGGCACCGAGATCATGATGAATGCCCCGGAGCTGCTCCGGGTGCCGACCCTGTTCGCCGCGTTCTCGCAGGCAGGTGCCAAGGTCGCGGTCATCACCGCCAAGGACAAGCTGCGCCGGCTGCTCGGCCGCGACCTCACCGACGGCATCTGCTTCTCCGCCGAGAAGGCCGACCAGGTGACCGACGAGTCCCACGGGATCAGCAAGGTCCTCGAACGCGTCGGCATGGAACTGCCCTCGGTCTACAGCGCCGAACTCAGCGAGCTCGTCATGGCCGCGGGCACCGACATCCTGGCCAAGGACCGCCCCGACCTGATGTATCTCTCCCTGACGGACTACATCCAGCACAAGCATGCGCCGGGATCACCCGTCGCCAACGACTTCTACGCCATGCTCGACAGCTACTTCGAGCAGATCGACGCACTCGGAGCGGTCCTCGTCATCACCGCCGATCACGGCATGAACGCCAAGAGCGACGCCGACGGCACGGCCCAGGTCGTCTTCCTCCAGGACCTGCTCGACAGCCGGCTCGGCGCCGGAGCCGCCCGCGTCATCCTGCCCATCACCGACCCGTACACCGTCCACCACGGGGCGCTCGGTTCGTACGCCACCGTGCACCTGCCGGACGGCACGGACCGGGCCGGTCTGCTCGCCGAACTCGCCGCCCTGGAGGGCGTGGACACCGTCCTCACCCGCGAGGAGGCCTGCGAGCGCTTCGAACTCCCCGGCGACCGCATCGGCGACCTCGTCGTCATCGCCACCCGCAACACGGCGCTCGGCACCACGCCCGCCCGACACGACATCTCCGGCTTCAAGGAGCCGCTGCGCTCGCACGGCGGTCTCACCGAACAACGCGTGCCGTTCCTCGTGAACGCGCCGACCGGCCCGCTCCCCGACGGACACCGGCTGCGCAACTTCGACGCCTACTGGGTCGGCAACGCCCTGGCCGCCGGACGGCCGCTCACCTCCTGACCGTGCCGCCGCACCACCCCAAGGACCCGGCCCCGGCGCGCTGCCGAGGCACGCGCCGGGGCCGCGCCCTGCCTTTGTCATGCCTGCGGACCGCCCCCACCGAACCGCTCATCTCCCCAACCACGCACATCGAGGACAGGACCCCGCCATGGCCGACCTCGTACCACAGAACCAAGGAGCACCCGTCACCACCCGCGACGCACTGGACCGGATGTCACCGCTCCTGCAGAGCGCACGCGCCGCCCGCTGGCGTAGGCAGATCTTCGCGATCACCTGGATCGCCTACGCAGGCTTCTACTTCGTACGGCAGGCATTCTCCGTCGCGAAACTGGGCATCCTCGACGATCCCGCCGTCAACACCGTGCTCACCGAGCGTGCGCTGGGCGTCATCGACGCCGTCTACCTCGCGGCCTACGCGGCCGGGCAGTTCCTGTGGGGCATGTGGGCCGACCGGTTCGGCCCCCGCGTCGTCGTCATCGGCGGCATGATCGGGGCCGTCGCCGCCGCCTGCATCATGGGCGTGAGCAGCGCACTCCTGGTGTTCGGCGGTGCGATGGTCCTGCAGGGACTGTCGCAGTCGGCCGGGTGGGCGCCGCTCTGCAAGAACATGGGCAACTTCTTCACCGTGGCCGAACGCGGCCGGATCCTGGGGCTGTGGTCCACCAACTACGCGTTCGGGGGCCTGGCCGCACCGCCGTTCCTCGGCTGGGTCGCGTACTCGGTCTTCGACAGCTGGCACGCGGCGTTCCTGGCCGGCGCGGCCACACTCGCCGCGGTGCTGCTGCTCTTCGTGCTCTTCCAGCGCAACGCGCCGCAGGACGTCGGTCTGGTCGAGCCCACCGAGGAGACGGACCCCGAATCCGGCACCACGCCCGAATCCATCCCGATCGAGCCCTCCCTCACCGGTCTCGCCCTCTACCGGGAGACGCTGCGCGACCGCATGGTGCTCACACTGGGACTCTCGTACTTCCTGCTCAAGCCCGCGCGGTACGCCATCCTGCTCTGGGGACCGGTGATCGTCAGCCGTCGGCTGCCCGAGATCGACAAGGTCGGCGCCACCCTCATCCCCGTCGCCTTCGGGGCCGCGGGCATCCTCGCCCCGATTCTCGTCGGCTGGGTCTCCGACCGGCTCTTCCAGTCCCGACGGGCACCCGCCTGCGTCATCGCGCTCGGTGTACTGACCGCCGCGCTCGCTCTGTTCATGCCGCTCACCGCCGCCGGCAGCGCCGAGGTGATGATCGCGGTGCTTGCGGTGATCGGTCTCTCCGTTTATGCGGCCGACGCCATGATCTCGTGCGTCGCAGCGGTCGACTTCGGCAGTGCCAAGGGCGCGGGGACGGCCGCCGGACTGGTCAACGGCTGCGGTTCGATCGGTGCGATCCTCGGCGGGCTGCTGCCGGGATTCCTCTCCGGCGGCGTCCTGTTCACCGGCTTCGCCGGGGCCGCGCTGCTCGCCGGGCTGCTGATGCTGCCCCACTGGAACCGGCTTCCGCGCACCGCGTGAGCACGCCACGGGCCGTACGCCGTCGGCCGGCATGCCGCCGCCGAACCCCGTACGCCACCGGACCGCGCACCCTCATTCCGTACGCCTTGAGAAGGGGATCACCATGACTGTGAACCGAGCCGACACCGCTGTCGTCGGCGGCGGAATCGTCGGCCTCGCCCACGCGCTGGCCGCCGCCCGCCGCGGCGACCGAGTCGTCCTGTTCGAGCGCGACGACTACGCCGTGGGCGCCTCCATCCGGAACTTCGGCATGATCTGGTCCATCGGCCAGCAGCGCGGCGCGACGTACGAGCGGGCACTGCGCAGCCGTGAGATCTGGCTGGAGACCGCCGCGAAGACCGGCCTGTGGGCCGCCGAGACCGGATCACTGCACCTGGCCCACCACCCCGACGAGGTGGACGTGCTCGAAGAGTTTCTCGCGACCACGCCGCCCGCCCGGGAACGGGGCGTCAGGATGATCACGCCGCGGGAGACGCTGGAGCGCTCCGGCACGACCCGCGCCGACGGGCTCCTCGCCGCGATGTGGAGCCCGACCGAGCTCAACGTCGACCCGCGCCGGGCCATCCCGGCACTCGCCTCGTATCTGGTCGCCGAGTACGGCGTCGACATCAGATTCGGGGCGACGGTCCGGGGCATCAATCTGCCGACCGTGGAGACGACCGACGGCGACTGGTCGGTCGACCGGGCCTACGTCTGCAGCGGCAACGACTTCGAGACCCTGTACCCCGACGTCTTCGCCGAGAGCGGCCTGGTGCGCTGCAAGCTCCAGATGATGCGGACGGGCCCCCAGCCGGACGGCTGGGACCTCGGCCCGATGCTCTGCGGCGGGCTGACCCTGCTGCACTACGCGGCGTTCGACGACTGTACGTCCAAGGCCCGGCTCGCCGAGCGGATGGGACTCGAACTTCCCTTCCACCGGGAGAACGGCATTCATGTGCTGCTCTCCCAGACGGCCGACGGCCGTCTGACGATCGGTGACAGCCACGCGTACGCCAAGACGCTCGACCCGTTCGAGGACGAGGCGATCAACCAGGCGGTCCTCGACTACCTCGATACGTTCGCCGCGCTGCCCGACCCGCGGATCACCGAGCGCTGGGTGGGCTACTACCCGTCGCTGCGGGACGGCCGGACCGAACTGGTCGTCGAGCCGGAACCGGGCGTCACCGTGGTCAACGGGGTCGGCGGGGCGGGGATGACGCTCTCGTTCGGACTGGCGGAGGACATCATCAGCACGTGACGTCACGTCGATGCCCCTCATCTGCCGGGCAGATGAGGGGCATCGGCATGTTCCGGGCCGTGCGGAGGGTCTTCAACTGTTGGGGGTTTGGCTTAAGCAGGCTGGTTGATGCTGCTTCGCGTTATTGGGACGGTTCCTCGGACTCTCCCACCCGTTTCCTCCTTCCTGGTAACGGTTTCCGCTGTTGTTGCGAGGGGGGTTCCTCCTTCTCTGCGTCGTGGGACGTCGACGATCTTGGTTTCCCCGTGCATTGCGGTGCCCCGGGGTGCGGAGGGCTCGGGCGGATCGACGGGACACGGTAAGGCCGTGTCCTTGTGTGAGGGTCGTTCGTTAGTCCGATCAAAGCGCCGGGGGTGGCCGCTTCGGGGGACTGACCGGGATCGTGCGGAAAAGGAAGGGGGGATGGGTGTGGCCAAGTTGATGGCGACGGCCACCTGTACCGCCTTCCGTGGTGTCCTGGAGAGCAGCGGTGAGCGGGTCGGGCAGGGCTTGCTGTTCGAACGGGTGGGGTTTTGGGCCCGGTTGAGCCAGGAGCTGACCGGTGCTCTGGTGGCTTCCCGGTGGGACGAGGACTCCCTGGACGTGCTGGCCGCCGGGGTCGACGAGCGGGGCGAAGACCTGCCGTCCAAGGGATGGATGGCGATACGCCGCCTGAACTGGCCGCAGGAGATGCGGCCCCCGGCCGGGGTGTATGTGTCGGACCGGGTGCGGCGGGGTGCCGAGGAGTACGCGGCCCGGACTCTGCGCCTGGCCCTGCACCGTCGCACCATCGTGACCGCGATCCTGGCCACCTGGCCCACCGATCCGAGGCGGCGCACCGAGGCGGAGTGGGCGGCGCTGCGGAAGCTGCTGCCCGCCGGCGTGAGCGGTGCCGAAATCCGCAACCGCACCCGCCAGATCCGTGCGTACGTGGCCGAGCACGGGTACCGGCCCGCCGGATTGTGCGTGCTGGAGGGACCGCCGCAGGTCGGCGAGTTGGTGCTCCTTGCCGCGATGGACCGCCAGCAGGTCACCCTGGCCAGGGTGGACGAGACCACCGCCCGTTTGCGTCTCAAGCTTCCGCTGTGTGCGGCTCCCGCCTCGGGCCGTGACGGGGCCTGGCACGTGATCGACATCCGCCTGCCCGGCACCGTCGGGGTGGACTCGGTGCTGCACACCCCCACCCTGCGCCCCACCCGGGCCGGAAGGATCGCGGTGGGCCTGCCGCACTCCCGGCCCGCCCCGGCCACCAAAGCGAGCGGGCATACCGTGGCACTCGGCTTCGACTGGGGTGTGGGCACCCTGCTCACCGGCACGCTCGGCCGCCTGACCGGCAAAGGACAGACCCGGCGGGTTCTCACCGACGGGCGGCCCCTGATCTTCGACGCCACCACCATCAGCGCCACCCTGCACCGGCTGCGCGGCGTCCGCGAGCACCTCGCCGCCAAGCGCGATCACCACCGGGCCCTCGCGGACGGCCTCGGCTCCCCGCACCTTCGCTGGGGCGAACACCTCGATCGGGCCCGGGTGCTGGAGGTCGAGCACGGGCGGGTGTGTGCCCGGATCCGGCACCTGAACGACGCACTGGCCCGGTCGGCGGCCCGCTGGGCCGTCGACCAGGCGGCAGCGCTCGGCGCGAGCGTCATCTACCTCGAAGACCTCGCCACCCTCGAAGCCCGAGGCCACCGACGTGGCAATGCCCGCCTGTCGGGGCAGGTGCGCGGCACGGTGGCCCAGGCGATGCGGCACCTGGCCGCGAAGGCGGGCATCGTAGTGGTCATCGTCCCGGCCCGGGGCACCTCCAAACTGTGCCCCGGCTGCCTCGGTAACCTCACCCACCGCCCGGCCCCCGACCGGCTCGGTGAGCGAGCCTGGAAATGGGCACACTGCGCCGGGTGCGGGCTGTCCATGGACCGCGACCATGCCGCCGCCCGCCGGATCGTCTCCCGCGGCCTGCTCGCCCAAACCCACACCACCACCGAGCGTGCCACCCACACCCGGACCATCCGCACCACCGTGGACGGCACCGT
Source organism: Streptomyces sp. NBC_01669 (assembly GCF_026339735.1). GTDB lineage: Bacteria > Actinomycetota > Actinomycetes > Streptomycetales > Streptomycetaceae > Streptomyces > Streptomyces yanii. The sequence goes on along the minus strand of NZ_JAPEQG010000001.1, from coordinate 1,936,215 downwards.
GACCCTGGTGCGGCGCCCGAAGAAGACCACCCGCCGCATGCGCCGCCAACGCCAAGCGGAGCAGGCCCCGCCCCGGCCGGACGGAACCAACATCACCCCGGGCAAGGGGCGCCCCACCCCCAGCAGGCCCACCGGTCCCCGGCACCGAGGCGCCCCGCGCGCCGCCGCAGAGCAGGCCCCGGGCCCGAAGACTTCCCGCCGTATGCCCGACGCGCGTACGGTCCCCGCCACCACCCCCACCGGGATGGTCCAGCGTCCGGCGGGGCATGACACCACGACACCCACCCCCACCGGGCCGGTGCCAGGTCATGGAGTACCCGCCCATGTACGGCCGGAGGAAGACCTTCCTCCACCCGGACGCACGCGGCTCTCACGCAGAACCTGTCGACGACGCACCCGCGCCGCCGAGCGGACCGGCTTCCACCACCTGCACGCCACCCAAGTCCACCCCCTCACCCCGAGGTTCGGACCCCACAACGGTGACCGCACACGGCCACGCCGCGCCCGAAAAGCCTGAAAACCACAGGCACACACAGAGTTCTAGAGACGCTCAGTAGGCGATGCAGGCCGAGTGCCACTCGGTGTAGAAGTCCCACACTTCGGGGGAGCACTCCGGCGGCCCGTACTGGGAGGCCTTCGAACCGACATGCGGCAGATGGGCGTAGGCCCCGACACCGGGACGGTTCACATGGAGCATCCCCGCCTCGAACCGGTCGATCGCCTCGAACGCCCGCGACTGGGACGCGGTGAAGATGGTCCCCGACATCCCGTACTTCACTGAGTTGGCTATCGTCATGGCCTCGTCGAACCCGTCAGCGTCGACGACGGCCAGCACTGGTCCGAACACCTCCTCCTGGGCCAGCTCGCTGTCCCACGGCACATCACGGATGACGGTCGGCTGTACGTAGCAGCCCTCGGGCAGGTCGTCACGCCGCTCCCGCCCGCCTCCGCACAGCACCTTGCCACCGTCGCGCTGCGCGCCGGCGACGGCTGCCAACGCCGCTTCCGTGCGTGCGGTGTTGACCACCGGGCAGATCCGGGAAGCGGGATCGTCCCCGGGCCCCACCCGCAGCCCCGCGACCTGCCCGACGAGCCGGTCGAGGAACTCCTCCCGTACCTGTACGTCGACCACCACCCGGCTCGTCGCCGAGCAGCGCTGCCCCGCCTGACCGAAGGCTCCGTGCACCACGGCGTCCACGGCCTTGGCGAGATCGGCGTCGTCGCACACGATCAGCGCGTTCTTGCCGCCGAGTTCGAGCTGGGTGCGGAGCAGCCGATGCGCACCACCGGCGTGGATGGCGGTGCCGACCGGCAGCGATCCGGTGAAACTGATGCCCGCGACAGCAGGGTTGGCGACCAGTGCCTCGCCCGCCGCCACATCGCCCTGGACCAGATTCAGCACCCCGCCGGGGAGCCCCGCCTGCTGGAATATATCCACCAGGAGCGCCGAGGTCAGCGGGGTGAGCGGGGACGGCTTGAGCACCGCCGTGCAGCCGGACAGCAGCGCGGGTGCCACCTTCCACATCGGGATCGCGAGGGGGAAGTTCCACGGCGACACCAGCCCCACGACCCCGATGGGCTTCCTGAAGGTGTACGCAAAGGTGCGCTCCTCCTCCGCGGGGGCAGTCACCCCACCGAGCAGTCGCGCCTGACCGGCGGTGAATTCCAGCACGGCCCGCGCCCGGTTCACTTCGCCGCGCGCCTCGCTCAGCAGCTTGCCCTGTTCGCGGGTGATCACGGCGGCGACCTCCGCGGCCCGCTCGCCGAGGATGCGGCCGGCCGCGGTCAGATACGCGGCCCGTTCGATCGGGCCACGGCCGCGCCAGGACGGAAGTGCGGCGGCGGCCGCGTCGACCGCCTGGTCGACGTCGACACCGCCGGATTCGGTGAACTCACCGATCACATCGGCGAAATCGGCAGGATTGACGTTCTCCCGGACCTGCCCCGACTCCGCGGGGACCCACTGTCCGTCGATGAAGTTGAGCCGAAGGTGCTGTGACATGCCCTCCCCTTCATTTGGACCCACCGGCAGCAGTGCCGGACCAGGTCAGGCTGGCGCAGGAGAAGGGCTGTCACAATGCACGATTGGCGAATGCCCCCGATAGCCGCGACCTATCGGGGGGTCCGGAGCGGCGGGGCGGAGCCCTACGGCACGCGTGCGGTCCACTCCTCGGTCCCGAACTTCGTCGCCACGAGCTCCTCGGCCCTCGCCATCTCCTCGTCCGTCACGTTCCCCCGGGTGAGACCGTGCCGGGTCCGGAAGGAGTCGATCATCCGCTCGATGACGGCTTCGCGCGTCAGACCGGTCTGCCGCCGCAGCGGGTCGACGCGCTTCTTGGCGCTCCTGGTGCCCTTGTCGGAGAGTTTCTCCTTGCCGATCCGGAGCACGTCGAGCATCTTGTCGGCGTCGATGTCGTACGACATGGTCACGTGGTGCAGCACGGCGCCCTCTCCGCCGACCACTCGCTTCTGCGCCGCGCCCGCGATCTTCCCGGCGTCCGTGGCGATGTCGTTGAGCGGCTGGTACCAGGCCTTGATGCCCATGTCGCCGAGCGCCTCGAGCACCCAGTCGTCCAGATAGGCGTAACTGTCGGCGAAGGAGAGGCCGGAGACCAGAGACTCGGGGACGGAGAGCGAGTACGTGATGGTGTTGCCCGGTTCCACGAAGGTCGGACGGGGAAGACACTACGAGCCGGCGTGATCATGGGCAAGGGCCTACTCGCCCTGCTGGGTGCCACGCGGCACCCGGCAGGGCGCGGCGTTTACGGCACGCGCGCGGTCCACTCTTCGGTGGCGAACTTCGTCCGCACCAGTTCCTCCGCGCGGGCCATCTCTTCCGCCGTGACTTCGCCGGTGGTCAGCCCGTAGCGGTTGCGGAAGGAGGCGATCATGTTCTCGATGACCTGCTCCCGCGCGAGGCCCGTCTGCCGGCGGAGCGGGTCGACGCGCTTCTTGGCGCTCTTGGTCCCCTTATCGGACATCTTCTCCTTGTCGATGCGGAGCACCTCGAGCATCTTGTCGGCGTCGATGTCGTAGGACATCGTCACGTGATGGAGGACGGCTCCAGGGCCGCCATCAGGGCCGACCATGCGCTTCTGGGCGGCACCGGCAATCTTGCCGGCCTCGGTGGCGATGTCGTTCAGGGGCTGGTACCAGGCCTTGATCCCCATGTCGCCGAGTGCGCCCAGCACCCAGTCGTCGAGGTAGGCGTAGCTGTCTGCGAAGGAGAGGCCCGAGACCAGGGACTCCGGCACGGACAGGGAGTACGTGATCGTACTCATCGGCTCTACGAACATGGCCCCACCACCAGAAACACGGCGAACCACGGTCATCCCGTGCTTCGCGGCCCCTTCGGGGTCCACCTCGTTCCGCAGGGACTGGAAGCTGCCGATCACCACAGAAGGCGAGGCCCACTCCCATACCCGTAGAGTCGGGGCTCGTCGCCCAGCGGCCACCTCGGCGGTGATCACCTCGTCCAACGCCATGTGCAGGGCCGGTGCCTGCGGCTCCACGTGCACCAGCTGCCAGTCGTAGTCGCTCCACTCGGTCGCGTGGGCCAGAGCACGCCGGACGGCGATGCCGACGCCCTCCGCGGTCAGCCCGAGCATCACGGTCGACTCCGGCAGCGCCGCCGTGATCCGGGCGGCCAGCCCTGCAGCGTCCGTCGATGAGAGTGCACCCTCAAGGGCTGTGTTGATCGAGAAGATCGCTTCGTCCGGCTCCAGGAAGAAGTCCCCGGCGACTCGCACGTTGCGCAGGACACCTTCCTCGACATCCAGATCTACGACGACCAGCTTGCCGCCGGGCACCTTGTACGAGCCATGCACGGCTTCGTTCCCTTCCAGTGCGCGGCGTGTGTCCTGAGCCTGTTGCTTTGACATTCGGACAGATGCGCACATGTTTCGGATTGCACTTTAATGCTCGCCCGTAGCGAGCGGATACGCAGCCCCAAGGGCACTGGAGGGGTGGAAGGGATGCCGACCTGTTGTCCCGGCTGTCTCCTTGTGGGGGAACAGAACCCGGCGTACAGCCCGACTCGTCTGCCGCCACCTGCGGCTTTTCCTTCGAAAGGGCCTCTGACCTGCGTCGGAGGCCCTTTCTGAGCTTTCAGGGGCTTGCCGCGTTAGGCGGCGAAAAGTCCCTCAGGAATCCCTCGGACAGTGCTGAAAGTCCCTGAAAAGTCCCTGGGCGGAGAGGCCAGGAGCAGCCCTGGCCTCAAGGTGCTTGTGCTGGCGGTGCGGCATTGTTAGAGCTCAGCTGAAGACCAGAACTCTGGCCCGACGTTAGAGTTCTTCGCCGCCCGCTGGACGCTCGCTCGTGTCCGCCCAGTAGCACGGATCGAGCATTTCGCCGGGCCAGGCTGGCTGACGAACAGGACCGCGCGGCCCCATCTGCTCGAAGTAGGGCGCCAGGTCGATCACGGGAGTGCCGTCTACGGCATCGAGGTCGGTGACCAGGAGGTCCCTGCCGTCCACGTCGAGCAGACGCGGGTAACTGATCGCGAGCCGGTTTGGCCTGCGGTGATTGCGGGGGAATTCTCATCCACGCACAGGCACGGCGATGAGCACTCCAGAGGCCATGTCGACGAGCGAATCGTCAACTACCCCGTAGCGCCATCCCAGAGTGACCAAGTGGGGGTCGTTGGCCGCGTCTACGCGGCGCCGCAAGATTCTGATCCGGTCGCGGGCGGTATCCCGGGAGATCCGGCAGACGTCAGCTACGAGCTGTGCTGACGCTCCGGATGCGACGAGCCGCCACGTTTGGATTTCCGTGTCGGTGAACTCGCCGTCGAAGGCTTCACGCTCCGGCCGGGAAAGCTGCTCGGTGAGGTAGGCGGCGTGTACGAGGGCGGCGCGTCCGCTCACTCCGAGTTTCCGACTGATGCTGATCAGCTGCACGCTGACCGTGCCGGGCGCGATCGCCAGTTCGTCGGCGGTCTCGTCCGTGTTGCTCCCTTCGGCGATCTTGGAGAGGACTCGGCCTTGAGCTCGGGTGAGGGGCAACGGTGTCATGCGGGGTTGTGCGGGCACCGGAATCAGCCATCCCTTCGTTGTTCACGTGCGAGGCAGGTCGGTACGGGGCGGATCAGGCGCCTGACGGGTCCTTCTGAAGATGGACGGGCAGATGCCGCAGACCGTTGGCGATGAAGGACTCGACGGGCTGGAGGGCACCGGCGGGGTCGGCAAGTGCGAGGTCGGGGAATCGCTCGAACAGAGCGGGAAGCGCGATGCGGGCTTCGAGGTGGGCAAGGGGCGCGCCGATGCAGAGGTGCACGCCGTGGCCGAAGGCAGGGTCTGTAAAGTTAACGGCTCTGTCGCACATCCGGTGGTGACGGACGGTGATGATGGCGGTGGATGGACCCACCGATCAAGGAGTCGCAGGTCCGCACGTTGCAGCGATCGCTGTGTGGAGTCGGCCGACGGGCACGGTGCCCGCCGATGTGAGCAGGCGTGCCGAGACGGCAGTCCCCACGGCAGCGCCGTCTGCTCGTGAAACATCGAGGTCAGGGCGTCGATCGCATGCCCTGCAACTGGCGGCGGCGGATACTCACACTCCGTTACCACCGGATGTGCGACAGAGCCGATTACGGGACAGAGCCGTTGACCGTACAGACCCACGTCACATCCTCACTGTCAGAGCAGCTCGAGAAGGCGCGTACGGTGAAGAACGATCAGCTGAGCGGCCGCGACGGCGGCAGCGGTGATCAGCAGCGTGATCGAGAGGGTGCTGGCATACCCGAGCTCGCCGTACAGGAATGCGCGGCGGTAGACGTAGAGCGGTGCCACCAGTGTCGCGGAGTGCGGTTCGCCGGCTGTGATCAGCAGGGCCGGGATGAACGTGGTGTGCAGGAGGAGGACGACGTCCCGCAGTGCGAGCAATGTAAGGATCGGTGCCATCAGCGGCAGCGTGATGCGTCTGAAGGTGAAGATGCGTCCCGCGCCTTCCATGGCGGCGGCTTCGTGCAGGGAGCCTGGCAGGAGGCGGCGGGCTGCGAGGGCGACGAGGAAACCCTCGCCCATCTGGAGGGAGGCGACGAGCGCGAGTCCGCCTTGTGCGGCAGCGGGGTCGGTGAACCAGCCGGGTGAGGGGAGGCCGAATGCTTCGAGGGTGAGAGGTAGCGGCCCGTAGAGAGGGTTGAGCAGCCAGAGCCACAGGAGAGCCCATGCGGCGTCAGGAATGATGGACGGCAGGAATACTGCGGTGCGGGCGGCGCTGTTCATGCTGCTGCGGCGGTGGAGTAGGAGCGCGCAGCCGATGGCGAGTGCGGTTCGCAGGGGTATGGCTATGGCTGCGATCTTGGCCGAGTTGGCGAGAGAGTGCCAGAAGGTTTCGTCGGTGGCGAGTCGGTGCCAGTTGTCGAGGCCGGTGAATGAGGGGGCGCCGAAGCCGTAGTAGTCGGTGAAGGCGAGCCATGCCGAGCCGATGAGTGGGATGCCCACCAGAAGGGCTGTGGCGGCGAGCCATGGTAGGGCCAGTGCTGTCGGCCGATGTCTGAGTGAGGGTGTGCGCGCCCTGTCCCATCTGCGGTGAGGGGTGGGCCGAGTGGGTTGGCAGTGTTGTTCGTTCATGCGGTGCGCGGTCCTTCGGCCGAAGCGAAGTGGTGTTCGTCGGCGTTGCTCCAGGTGATGCCGGTCTCGCTTCCGGGCCGGGGCACACCGTCCGAGGACGGCACCCTGACCAGAATGCGCGTGGTGTCGGGGCACACGACGTGAAGGACCGTCTCTTCGCCGCTTGGCTCCACGGCGGCGATGCGTCCCGTCAGATGCCCGTGTCCCGCATGTGCCAGGTGTGTGCGCTCAGGTCGGATGCCGGTCACCGGACCGTTCTCGCGGCCCAGCGCTTCGGGTGGCAGCAGGTTCATCGGCAGAGTTCCGATGAAGCGTGCGATGAATGCCGTGCTTGGGCGCGAGTAGAGCTCGTCAGGTGTGCCCACCTGCTCGATGCGGCCTGCTCGGACGACGGCGATACGGTCGCCCAGAGCAAGTGCCTCGGTCTGGTCATGGGTGACGTAAAGCATCGACACTCCCAGGCGGCGCTGGAGTTCGCGGATTTCGGCGCGCGTGCGCAGTCGCAGGTCGGGGTCGAGGCTGGCGAGAGGTTCGTCGAGGAGGAAGGCCTTGGGTCGGCGGATCATGGCCCGGGCGAGTGCTACGCGTTGGCGTTCTCCGCCTGACAGTTCGCGGGGGTACCGGGCCAGAGCTGCGGTGAGGCCGAGCATGGTTGCGGCCTGGGCGACGTCGGTGGTGATCTGGGTCTTGGGCACGCCTCGGGCGCGCTGGCCGAAGGCGATGTTCTCGGCGACGGTGAGGTGGGGGAAGAGTGCGTAGTCCTGGAAGACCAGTGAAATGTCTCGATCGCCCGGTGCGGCCGTCGTGACGTCGCGTCCGCCGATCTCGATTCGGCCGGCGTCGAGTGCCTCGAGTCCGGCGGTTGCTCTGAGCAGAGTGCTCTTTCCGGAACCTGACGGTCCTACGACCACCATGAGCTCGCCCCTGGCCACGTGCAGATCGACCTCGGTCAGGGCGGCGATGGGCTGCTTACGGCGTGAACGGTAGGCCTTGTGCGCACCGTGGATTGCGATGCCCATGGTCATGTCTCCAAGTCGCGGCGGGGGGCGAGCGCTCGTTGTGCGGCGAGGAAGGCGAGCGCGGCGGGGGCGGTGGCCATGACGGCTGCTGCCATGTAGAGCGGATGCAGTGTCGGCTCGAGTGCGGAGAGGGCGCGCAGGCCGAGTGCGAGCGGCCAGTCGTCCTCCGTGGTGAGCAGGATGAGCGGGTCGATGAAGTTCCCCCAGTAGGCGGCGAAGGCGAGCGCCGCCACGGCGAACATGGTCGGCCGGGCGAGTGGGAATGCGACCGACCTCCAGATACGGAACACCGATGCCTGTTCGACTGCCGCGACCTCATACAGGGACCGTGGGATGCGGTGGTAGGCGAATGCGAAGAGCAGCACGTAGAACGGTGTGGTTCCCATGACCGCGGGCAGCGCGACGACGAGGGCGTGGTCGGTCAGCCCCAGCTGCTCCAGCATCACCTTGCGCGGCACCCACATGGCGGACGCGGGCATGCTGAGCACCACCAGCGCGATGCCGATCAGCAGGCGTCGTACGGCGGGGCGCGCCATGGCGATCGCGAACCCGGCCCAGGAGGCGACAAGTACGGTGACCGGTACCGCGGTTGACACGACAAGGACCGAGTTCAGCAGCTGTTGGCCGAGCGGGATCAGCCCGGCAGCGGTCTCGTAGTTCCCCGACCAGAGCACGTCCGGCAGGAGTTCGAGCCCGCCAGGAGGCGGCAGTCCGGGCTTGCGCAGCGAGCCGACGGCCATGATGGCCAGCGGGAAGGAGAACACGACCCCGACCATGCAGGCTGCCAGGGCCCGTCCTGCCGTGCTGCCACGAAGTCGGGCTCGTCGTCGTACACGCGCCTCCTGATGCACTGTCATTTCGGGGGCTCCGGTAGTTCCACGATCGCGATGACCTGGCCGCACGACCCCTCGCTCATGCCGACGAACCCTTGGCCGTGGGGCGTTTTGACGAAGATCTCCGCGTCGATACCGTCATTCTGCGAGCTGAGGACGGTGAAGCCGGCCTGGTCCGCCAGCTTGTGCACGTGTCCGAAGGCCTCCCGGATCGATTCCCGGGTGGAGATCACCATAGAGGTGAAGTCGTGCTGCTTGCGGACGGTGGTGACCACGCCGAGGTCGCCGACCTTGAACCCGGACGGTAGGTCCGAGATATTGGCTGCCGGGCTGGGAACCGGGCAGATGGCAGCGTCTTCTGCCGAGCCGGGCCCGGATTCGGTGTTTGCCGTGGTAGCGGTGCAGGCCGTCAGCAGGGCTACGCAGGCCCCTGCGGTGATCAGCACTGCCCGAAGCCTTCTCACCGGGTGCCGTCACCGGAGGTGAACAACGGCCGGGTGCGCTCGTCGATCCGCTTGATCACGTCATCCAGGGGTGCGCCGTCGTGGAAGGCGCGGGCCAGTTCCTCGTCGGCTATGTCCTCGATCTCCGGCCAGGTCGCCAGGACCGGGAGGCTCTTGAGATACGGAAGGACGTCGAGGAACGCCTGGGAGTTGGCCGGCTTCTTGACAGGGGCGAGGAAGGCCGACGAGTTGGCGACCTCGCGCAGGGACGGCACCACACGTCCGCTCAGCGAGGTGATCCGCTGGCCGTCCTTCCCGGTGGCGAAGGCGATGAAGCGGGCGGCTTCACTGTGGTGCTTCGACTTGCGGGCGATGCAGTAGGCGTCCGAGTGCAGGACGCCGGCCGGCTTGCGGGTCACCGGCAGGGCGGCAACGTCCCAGTCGAGACCCTGTACTTCGCGCAGGGCCGGGGTTTCCTTACGGGAATCGAGGAACATCGCGAGCTTGCCGGAGGCGAACCGGGCCTGCAGGTCCTGACCCGCGAGCTCGGTTCTGTCCGGTCCTGCACCATCGTTCCGCACAAGCTGCACCAGCGACTCCAGGGCCTGCCGAGCAGCAGGCGTGTTGAGCGTGAGTCGCGTCGGGTGCTGGGGGTCGTCGACGATGTCGCCGCCGTTGCTCCAGACGAACGGAGCAAGGCGAACGATGGAGGGATCCATTCCCAGGCCGTGGACGCCGTCGCCGGTGAGGCGGGTGGCCGCTTCCTTGAACTGCTCGAAGGTCCACCCCGGCTTCGGGGCTTGCACACCCGCCTCGGCGAACAGCGTGCGGTTGTAGTAGACGACCAGGGATGAGAGGTTCTGGGGCATGCACTGCACCTGCCCGTCGTACGTGAACGCGCTGATCGGCTGCTGGTAGTAGTCCGCTGTGTCCACGCCGACGCCGGCCAGGCGGGGGCCGATCGGTTCGATGGCGCCGCGGGCCGCGAACTGGGCGTACTCCCGGTAGTTGATCAGGAAGACATCCGGCGGCTCGCCGCCGGCGAACGCCGTCGACAGGCGGGTGAGGTGATCGGACTTATTCGCGACGGGCACGAGTTGCACCTTCGTCCCGGGATGGCTCAGCTCGTAGGATTTCGCTATCGCGCTGTATCCGGCAGTCTCCTCCGGCTCGCCCGAGACCTGGACACGGATGGTCGTGTCGCCGCCGGTGGCGGGCGTGGAAGTGGTTCCGCAGCCGACCAGAAGGGCAGCGACACCTGCCGCGAGGGCCATTCGACGCTTGATCATCTTTCTCACTTTTTTCTCTGTACGCAGCTGCACATCAGCTAAGCCTTGCCACCTCTAGGAGGTGATGGGGCAGGGCGAGGGGCCGCGGGTGCGGCCCCTCGCGTGGTATTTCCTCGGTGTCATTCGGAGCCGAGATTGAGCCTCCAGGCTCCGAGCCCGTGGGTCGCGGCGTAGAGGATCCGCTTGCCCGGCACGACGGTCAGGCCCGCCACCTCGACGTTGGGTATCCCGGGGGCACTCTTGGTCCACGTCGTGGTCCCGGCCGCGAGCCGCAGCACGCCGAAGTCGGTTGCCGCGTAGAGGTCACCGTTGGCGTCGTCGCGCACCAGGTCATTGGCCGGCAGGTCACCGAAGTCGTACGAGCGGTCCGTCCAGCTGGCCTTGCCGGTCGCCGGGTCGAACCGGACCTCGAACACGTGCCCAGGGGTGGTCGGCGTGACCGAGTCGAAGCCGCTGTAGGAGATCCAGGCGTGGTTTCCGTCAGCGGGGTCGACGTGGATGCTGCTGATGAACCGGTTCGGGGTCACCGCGTCGTCGTCGATCCGGGTCCAGGAGACCGAGGTCGCCGACTCCGCGTCGACGTTGTGGGAGATGAACAGACGGCCGGTGGCCGTCGCCGCCCAGGCGGTGGCGGTGTCGACGGTGGTGCGCTCGACGGCCACCACCCCGCGCCCGGACCGGTCGCCCCAGGAAGTGGAGTTGAGCGGTTCGGACCCGAGTTCGACCCAGTCGCCGCATACCACGGTGCGGTCGCGGGTCCTGGAGTTGCAGAGCCGATTGGCCTCCTCGAGCGTCCGGTCACCGAGCCCGAACGTCTTGGTCCGGTAGACCGAACGTCCCGCGCCGGCGAACATCGTGCCGCTGACCTTCGGGTCGCTGATGACCGGCGGGTAGAACTCGCTCCAGCCCTTCCCGTTGATCGGGTCGCCGGTCCAGATCCAGTCGGAGTTGTTCCCGTTGTTGAAGTTCACCTCCACAGACGCGCTGTTGAAGGTGTGGAAGCGGAACTCCGGCCGGCCGACGTCGAAGCCCGACTGGCCGCCGTCGCCGATCGCGGTGTTCCGCCACAGGTTCGGGCTGCCGTCGGTCTGCCAGGTGCCGTTGTCCTGCGTCCCGCCCTGTAGCACGTTGCTGTTGTGCGGGCTGACCGACAGGCTGATGAACTGCAATGTGGACAGACCCTTGTTGATGCTGCGCAGCTCGGCCGGGATGCGGGAGAGCATCTGCCTGCAGCGGGATTTCGATTTCTCGTCCAGGTTCCGGCGAGGGTCGTCGCACCACGCCGAGCGGTCGACGAACGTGCCGCTGGACCGCATCATGCCGCCGTCGCTGGCCTCGAAGAACTGGAACGGGTTGTTGGGGTTCGTCGCCAGGGCCTGCTGGTCCGGGTGCAGGCCGTTCGGATGCAGCTGGTCGGTGCCGTCGAACGTCATGTCGGTGCCGCTCACCCCGGCGTCGGTGGAGAGCACCAATCCCCGCTTGTTGGCGATCCTGTCGCCGTAGGCGTAGGAACCGCCGACGTAGACCATGTCCGGGTGCCCCTCCGGGGTGTGGACGAAGATGTCGTACCAGCACAGCTGACCGCAGAGGCCGAGCCAGGCGAACCCGGGGTTGGTGACGTCGGAGCTGGTCAGATCGGTGAAGGCCGGGGTGTCGGTGGCCGCGTCATCAGTGCGGAACAGCCGGGAGGCCGGCTGGCTCATGTTGCCCTCGTAGACGTACATCCGGGTCTTGCCGTTCGGCAGCCGGGTCACGTCGAAGGCGGGCCGGGTATAGGCGTTCGCCGCATTGAGCGACGGCTTGATCTGCTTCCAGGTGGTGCCGCCGTCCGGCGACCGCCAGATGCCCCGCGCCCACGAGGCCGCGTACACGATCTCCGGGTCGCTGGGGTCCAGTTCGACGCCCTGGACACCCCCCGGCGAGCAGGCGGTCTGGTTGGCGTACTCGGCTTGGCTGCCGGTGCAGTCCGCGGCGTCGGCCGACCCGTTGTGGACGAAGGTCCAGGTGGCTCCACCATCGGTGGACTTGTAGAGGCCCCACTTGGCCGCGTCGGGCACCGGACGGCTGATCCCGGAGCAGCAGGTGCTCGACATACCGCGGATCGCGGTGGTGGTGCCGACGTAAATCGTCCGGGGGTCACCCCGCTTGACCGCAATCTGGCCGATGCCCTTGCCACCGAGTTCCGCCTGGCCCAGTGGCCCGGTCCAGGTTTCGCCACCGTCGGTGGACTTGTAGATGCCCACGCCGGCCACGCAACCGGAGGAGCAGCCGTTGGCCTCGCCAGTGCCGACGTAGACCGTGTTGCCGGTGGCGTCGTTGCGGTCGATGGTCACCGTACCGGCGGCGTTGATGCCCAGCGGCCCGCCGAGGTACCGCCAGTGCAGCTCGTCGGCGAGCGCGTTGTCGGTCCGCCAGACGCCACCACCGGCGGCCGTGATCCACATCTTGCAGCGACCCGGTACGCAGGTGGGGCTGATCGCTACTGCGGTGGTACGGCCACCCGCGACGTACTCGTTGGGCAGATAGCTGGATGAGTCGCGGTACGGGGCGTACGGGTAGACCGCCTCCTTGGGCCCCACCGTGACCCAGGTGCCCTTCTGTCCCTTGCCCGTCGGGAACGGGCGGCCCTTGGCCGAGCGGTAGGCGGCGCGCGCGCCGTTCAACTGCGCCACGGTGATGGTGTCACCGGGGTAGGCGCGCTGGCGGAATGCGGCTTGCGCGGCGGATCCCGGGTCTTCCTCGCCTTCCTCGCCTTCCTCGCCGGATTCCGAGCCTTCCTCGAGCGGGTCACCAGGGTCGGCTCGGTGCAGCTTGTCCAGATCCTGGCCCAGCGCGACCTGTGCTGCGGTTCCTGACGGATAAGTTGCCACTACACAGGCCAAGATAGCGAGCATCCCGGCCACGAGTGCGGCGAGCAACTGGCGACGTCTGCGCGTCACGTGAATTCCCCTCTGCGTTCGCTGTCGACCGGCGTCCCGGCAGGTCAGCCATCGCCGACCGGGCGAGGATTGCAGAGACGTGTTGATCAGACAATGGGTTACCTGACCCAGTTTTCGCCCGACCGAGCGCGTGGCGCGTACGCGCAACGCCGTTTCGGTTGGGTACGGCGGCTGGTGTGGCGGAAACGCGAAAGTGCCCTTCCTGACCTGGGACGATGAACCTTGCTGAGGGATTCTGTCGGTCCAGGCGGAGGGCACTTTCTACGTACAGGCTATCGGTTTGCGTCCCAAGGTCCATGTCAGTGCCGATGGTTCGGGGGTGGTCGGGCATCCCGGGGCACGGTTGCTGGCCGGTCTCGCTGATGCCACCGGGCTGACCGCCACGTACTCCGCCGCTCTCAGGCCGCTTCGGCCGCGCGGGACCGGAGACGATCCGGGCTGGATCGCCACCGACCTGGCGGTAATGCTTGCCGACGGCGACGCGGCCATTACGGATCTGGCCGTATTGCGGGACCAGGGCGAGGTGTTCGGCCCGGTCGCCTCCACGCCCACGGCCTGGCGGTTGCTCGCCGACACCGACCAGGCTGTACTCGCTTCGCTGCGAGCGGCCCGCGCCACGGCCCGGGAAGTCGCCTGGCTGCAGGCCGCCGAGACCGGCGAGGGCATACCCGCTGTTCGGGCCGGCGGACGCGAACTTCCCGGCCTGGTCCTCGGAGAAGGAACAGGCCGCGCCCACCTATAAGGGCGGCTTCGGCTTCCACCCGCTGCTGTGTTTCCTCGCGAACACCGGCGAGGCCGTGTCCGGCCGGCTGCGGCCGGGCAACTCCCTTACCCCGGCAGCGGCTCCGCGCAGTTCCTGGAGGTCCGCCACCGCGAACACGCCACCGTCGAAGACCACATCCGCTGCGGGAAGAACACCGGCTTCGGCCGCTTCCCCTCCCGCGACTTCAACGTCAACGCCGCCTAATGGGCAGTGAAGCGAGGCACTGCCCCACCGCTACTGGGGGACTTGGAATCCCTCGTGCGTGGAGTGTGCCACTCTTCCGGATCCACGCTTGAACGCTGCCCGGCACGAGATGCCTGAAGCCAGACGAGCGGGTCCGATGTGACGACAATGGTCGGTGCCGGAAAGCGGCATGACGCTCCAGGGGGCCTGGAACTCCCGACCGTGAAGCCGACATGCCTCATCCGTCGAGCGCCTCCAGGTCGGGGCGAATTTCATTGTACGTTTCAGGGTACGCGCTGAGCATTCCTACGATCCTGGATCGAGTCACCGGAAGACTGTATCGATAGGCGCGCAATACAATATCCCGCCCCTCCAGGAATTGTTCGAAGACACCGAAGAGCATCGACTCCCGAAAATGATTGCTTTCGTTCGATGACAGCCCCTCAATGTAGCCGAAGCAGGCATCGATATCACCAAAAGAGGGCTCTCCGCTCCGCAACAGAGGCAGGAGGATCGGCCTGCTGAAGGCCGTCAGTAGAAACTCCAGCAAGTCGGGAATTCGTCCCGCTTCCCATTCGTCAACGAGTTCGGGGTCGCTCGTTCTGATTTCGTCGAGCACATCACGGGATCGCGGAACCTGCTGCACATAAGCAGAAACGACGGAGTCCAGCCGGATGGCCTGCATGTAACCACCTGTCGAGAAGGGGAAGTCGTGGCAGATAATAGCATTCACCACAGTCGGTCATTAACGTGTCGAAGGGCGGGAGTCCGCCCGGCTGCACCGGACAGGCTCCCGCCCAATTTTCGCTATGCGACTAGGCCGTGACAGGCGGCGGCGGATCGAACGCGTGGTGGAAACCGAATGGATCGATGGAATCCACGAACATCTCGGTCAGGCCGTCGACCACACCGTATTGCTCGATGTAGCTGGGTGCCTGCGCCACACTCAGCACTCCCGACCACACCGAACGCCTTGAAGCCACCGCGCAACCTCGGGGCGTCTCCCACCGGCGCCTGCTTTGCCAGCGGATGAAGATCGGCGAACTTCTGACCGGTGAGATCTTCCAGGGCCTTCGTGCCGAGAATCGACTCCCTGTTGGTGTTGATCTCCTTGAGGATCTCTGCATTTCCTTGGACGTGTCGGGTAACTGCCCCGGTCACATCGTTGGAATTGAGAGCACTCCAGAGTTCCTTTGACTCACGCTGAGCGATTTCCAGGTCCGCTTCGGACAGAATCGCATTCTTCAGCTTCTTGTCCCCGGCCCGACCCCTCCGGTCGTTCTCCAGGATCTTCGCCAGGCTGGCCATGGCATTGGATGCCTTCTTGATGTGGAATTCACCCACCGGCTTGCCCGAGTTGTATTCGTCCAGCAGCGCCGTGGTGGTCTTTCCATCACCCATGAGGTCGCCGTCCTTGACGAAGTCCCTCGCGTAGAGCTGATTCAGCGCTCCGTCGAGATCCTTGTTCGCCACGACGGGCTTTCGCGCACGCGGCGCCGTCTTGCCCGGGTTCGGGTTGGTGAGGCATAGGAAGCAGGAGCTACCTGCCGGCATGCCACAGACGTCCTTGATTCCGTCGACGCACGGCGCGTGCCCGTCCAGCTCGATGAAGCTGGTGGGGTTGCCACCGCTGAACGCATACCTGTTGCTGGTGTACGGATCGGAACCGAGCTCCATGTCCGACAGAGCGCCGTTGTACATGTCCCGGGTGGTGAAGCGGTTGAGACCCGGGTTGTAGTCGCGGAATCCCATGTCGTACGTGCCCGAGGCTGCGTCCCAGCGCTTCGCGTTGAAGCGATAGGCGTTGTACGCCTCCTTCGTGGGGTCGGCCGCATCCGGCTTGTCGATGCCGGTGAACTGGTCCTTGTCGTCGGATCCGTAGGCGGTGTAGCCGTACGTAGCCTTGGTGTCTCCGTCCTTCGTGGTCAGGGTCTCGACGTCGGAATGGCCGTTGTAGCCGTAGTAGCCGTCCTCCGTCGTACCGTCCGTGTTGTGCTTGACCTGCGACAGGCGCTCGCCCCACGGGCTGTACTGGTAGGACGTGGTGAGCTTGCCCGCGACCTCTTCGTTCAGGACCTCGCCCGACAGGCCGAGGTAGGTGAAGTCGGTGGTCTTGCCGTCCGCGGTCTTCGATGCGGTGCGGTCCAGCGGGTCGAACGTGTACTTCGTGGACTTCAACGCGCCCGTGTCGTCCATCTTCTGAGCGTCGACGACATGGTCGAAGCCGTCGTACACACTCCGCTCGATGACCTTGCCGCCGCCGGAGACGGACTCCTGACGGCCGAACGGGTCGTAGTTGTACGAGAACGTCGTGCCCGATGTGACCGAGGAGAGCAGCCGGTTGCGGTCGTAGGTGTATGAGCTCGTCGTGCCGTTGACCGTCTGCGAGACGACGTTCGCGTTGTCGTCGTGGACGTACGTCTCGGTGCCTGCTCCGGTACCCGTCTTCACCGACTTCGCCAGCCGGTCGGCCGGGTCGTAGCTGTAGTCGGTGGTCGTGGTGAGGTACGCCGAGTGGTCGTCGGCGTTCATCTTCTTCGCGACGTCCTGCGCCTTGTTGCCGTTGGCGTCGAAGGCGTAGGTGTGGTCGCTGACCAGAGTCCCGTTCGACTTCTTCTCGGTCTCGGTCTTCGGCAGGCCGTTGAGGTAGTAGGCGTAGTCGACGGTGTTGCTGTTGGCCTTGGTCTCCTTCAGCTTCTGACCGCGGTCGGTGTACGTGTAGGAGGTGACCTTCGGCGAGGTGTCCGTGGCCGACTTGCCGACCGACACCGTCTCGACCAGTTCACGCAGGTCGTAGGTGTACTTGGAATATTGGTCGGGGTGCGTGACGGTGTCCGCCTGGCCATTGGCGTCGTACGCGTACGACGTGGCCTTCTTCTCCTGGCCGGCCAGTGCCTCGGTGACCTTCTGGACCTGGTTGAGGCCCGTGTAGGCGATCGTGTACGCGTCGATCTTCGCGCCGGATGAGGTGTCGTCGATCGAGGTCAGGTTGCCGTTGGCGTCGTAGGCGTAGGCGAAGGACTTCTTCTCGTTGTCCGTCTCGCCGGTGGTGTCCCGGACCAGCTTGACGCCGTCCGCGACCGCCACACCGCCGCTGTTCTGGTCCAGCTTCAGCTTGGCGTCCTCGCCCTGCTTGAGGCTGTAGGAGCCGAGCGACACCCAGGTGCCGGTGGCGGCGTTCTGGTCCTTCGTCACCGAAGGCTCGGTCGTCGTCCCGTGCGTGAGGGTGTACTTGGCCGTCGTGGCGGCGCCGATCACCTTCGGGTACTTCACATACGCGGTGTACGTGCCGTCCTTGGGGACGTTCAGCGTCCACGCGAAGGCGTCGGTGCCCGTACCGGCCGCATGCGTGCGGTGGTCGTAGCCCTGCTGCCCGGTAACGTCGCCCGCCGACCAGGTGCCGGTCGAGGATGTGTTCTGGGTGTCGGAGTTGTCCACCAGGACCACCGACCTACCGACCGGAACGCCGTCGTCCGACTTCGACTTCAGCTTGCCGTCCGGGTAGTACGACCAGCTCATGGTGCGGTCCGACGCCCCCCCCGGCCGACGTCAGCGTGCGGGCGGTCTGCCTGCCCAGGTCGTTGTAGTCGTACGTGGTCCTGATGTCCCACGGGTCCGTGGCCGACTTGGCCCAGCCGTTGTCGAAGTAGGTGTAGTCGGTGTCGTTGCGGACCGTCTGGCCCTCCGACGGCGGCAGGGAGGACTTGGAGACCCGTCCCACCTCGTCGTAGTACGTCTCCGTCCAGACCTTCTTGTTGTAGCGGGAGTCCGCCGGGTCGTACGGCTGGATCTGGCGTTTCGGACGGTTCAGCACGTCATACGTGGTCTCCGAGACGAAGTCGTCCGTGGCTGCCGTGCCGGCACCGCGCGGGCTGATCACCTTGGTGGTGTTGCCGACCTGGTCGTACTCGAATTTCGTCGACCGCGTCGTGGTGCCCGAGTAAGGGACCTTGACCTCGGTCTGCTTGCCCCGCTCGTCATAGGTGATGAGCGTGGTGTTGTTCTCCGCGTCCGTCGAGGAGAGAACCAGTGAGTCCTTGTCATAGGAACGCTTGCTCGTCTTACCCGCCGCGTCCGTGGACACGGTGGCCCGGTGGTTCAGGTCGAAGTCGGTCTTGGTGGTGTAGTCGTCGGGGTCCGCGGTGGCGGTCTTCTTCGGGTCCACCACCTTGATCAGGTTGCCGACGTTGTCGTACGTGTACGAGATCTTGTCGCCGTCGGCGTTGACCACCGACGCGAGCTGGTAGATCTCGTCGTAGTTGTTGGTGGTCACATAGTCGGTCGCGACCGACGTGGTCAGCGAGCCGTTGGGCTCCGTCGTGGTGAGGAGATGACCGGTCTTGTCGTACCCGTAGGTCGTCTTCCGCTCACTCGACGTGGAGCTGTCCTTCGGGGCCGTGGCCTCCTTGACCTGGTCGGCGGGGTCGTACACCGCCGTGGAGGTCGCGCCGTTGGGCGCCGTCGACATGGTGACGTTGTCGTTGGCGTCATAGACCGGAGCCGGCGTGGTGATCAGAACACCCGCGGCCTGGTCCTTCGGCACGGTGCTGACCAGCGGACGGCCGAAGGTGTCGTACGTCTGCGTGGTCTTCTTCCCCAGAGCGTCGGTCACCTGGGTGACCTGGCCGCGCTCGTCGTAGACGAAGGCTGAGGACTTGCCCAGCGCATCCGTGATCGTCGCCGGGTAGCCGGTCGGACCGAAGCTGCTGTTGGTCGTCGGGTTGCCGTTGGCGTCGGTCGCCTTGGTCTGCTGACCGTAGGCGTCGTACTCGTACGAGGTGGTGTAGTCACCCGCCGTGCCGGTGGTGGCGACACCCTTGGGGTCGGTGACCGACTTCAGGTTGCCGTGGCTGTCATAGCCGAACTGCCACTTGCGGCCCTCCGGGGAGGTCTTGGTGAACAGGTCGGCCGAGTAGCCGTCGAGCCGGGTCTGGTACTCGAACTTCTGGCTGTCGGCCGGGTAGGTGCCCGGCGCGCAGTCCGACTGGGGCGGAACCCCGGCCTTGTTGCGCTCCGCGTCGCGCTGCCACAGCGGGTAGCCGGTCTTCTGGTCGTAGCAGTACGCGGTCTTGGCGCCGTTGGCCTCTGCGAGATAGGTGACGTTGTTGTCCGCGTCCCAGCTCATCTTGGTGGTCTGGGACTTGGCGTTGGTCGTCTGGACCGGCCGGCCGAAGTCGTCCGCCACATAGGTGGTGGTGTGCGCCTCCGCGTCGGTGACCTTGGCGTCGGTGAACTTGCTGTTGGTGGCGTCGGCGGCGTAGGTGAAGCCGGTCGCGCCGTTCAGACGGTCGTTGATCGTCTTGGTCCACCAGTGGTACTTCGGGTCGTCGCCGGCCTTGGGCTCGTTGTACGCCATGGTCGTGGCGTTGCCGCGCGGGTCGGTGACCTTGACCAGCTTGACGTTCTTGTTGCCCTGTGTGGCGTCGTACTCGAAGACGAAGACCTTCGGCTGGGAGGAGCCCGCGCCGTCGGTCAGCTTGGTCAGCAGACCCTTGTCCGAGTACTCGAACGTGAGCGTGCGACCCGAGATGTCGGTCATCGACTGCACATGGTCGATGATCTTCGGGTTGTTGTTCTCACTCTTGTCGAAGTAGTCGACGGTCAGCGTCTCCCGGCCTGCCGGGTCGGTAACGTACTTGAGGAACTTGGTCGGCTTGTTGTTGGACTTGCGCTCTTCGTACGTGAACGACTGCGTGTTGCCGTTCTTGTCGATCGTCGAGGTCAGATAGCCGTCGCAACCGAACAGGAAGCGAGTGCCCTCCGGACGGGTCATGGTCCAGGCATCCGGGATCGGGTCCTTGAGCGGGGTGCAGTCAAGACCGGCCTTCGGGGCCAGCTTGAAGTGCACGCCTGCCGGGGCCTTCCAGCTGCCGTCGCCCTGCTTGGTGAAGATGTGCGTGGTGCCGTCGCCGTCCGGGAGCTTGATCTCGGTCGGGTTGGGGTTGGGGTGGAAGTCCAGCGGCGCACCCATCCGGATCGGGCCCGCGGCCTGACCCGACCAGCCCGCACCCAGCACTGTGTCCGAGGTGTCGAGCGAGTTGTACGCGAAGCGCGCGAAGGTGCTCAGGCCCCGGCCCGGGTTGGAGAACGCGTCATAGGACCAGACGATGTTGCCCGAGGACAGGTTGTTCATCAGTGTCGAGCCGGCGCCGGTGTTCTTGCCGTTGTAGGAGTAGAACTTCTCCAGGCCCAGGTCGTTGGAGGTCGGGTCCTCGACCGCCACGTTCTGCTTCAGTGCCGGGATGCCGCCGCTACCCGCTGACAGCCAGGAGCCGTCCGCAATCTTCCTGACGTCCCAGCCGAGCACGTAGTCCGTGCGCTTGGACCCGTTGTCCGAGTTGATCGGCGTCCGGACCTTCGCCTGAATCGTGGCCGACTTGCCCGGAAGCAGCGCCGGAATCGCGGTCTTGAGCTGGTTGCCGCCGGTCGTCGTGTCCGTGCCGTCGGGCAGCTTCCAGGTGTAGGAGAGCTCACGCTCACCCGCCGCCCACGCCGCGGCCGTGGTGTTGGTGACCGTGAAGTCCACCGTGTACGTGGAGTTCGGTGTCATCCGTGCCGGGGTCTGCGGCGCGTAGTAGGTGTCCTCGGTCGTCGAGTCGACGTAGATGACCTGCATGTACGGGCGCAGCTGCGGGTCGGCCGTCTCGGCGTTCAGGAACAGGGTGCGCTCCTGGGGGCCGGTGGTCGTCTCGTCCTTCAGCTTGACCGCGACGCCCTTGTTCGCCGTCGGGGTCTTCACCCACGACTGCATCAGGCTGGTCGCGTCCCACCAGTGCCGGCCGACCTCGCTGACCGTGCCGACGGTGTCCGAGACGGTGGCGGACATGTCGCCGCCCGCGGTCGTCCACGCGGTGGTGGCGTTGAGGTTGTTCCAGGTGGCGGTGGTCTCGTCGAAGTCCTTGGTCAGACCGTGGAGTTCGTAGATCGCACCGTCGGTACCGGTGGTCGTTTCGGCGCCCCACATGTACATCTTGTTCTCCAACACCGTGGCGGTGGAGGGGATGGATGTGGCGGGGAACTTGAGGACGGCGCGGGTCTTGCCGTAGGTCGTCGAGTTGTTGCCGACACTCAGCCACTTCTGGCCGACGGCGAAGGACTGGATGGTGTCCTGGTTCGTGGTCGGCTGCTGCGAGGAGAGGGTGGTGTCGGTGACGCCGCCCTGGCTGCCCTGGATGATCTTCATGGTGCGGCCGGCCTTGGGGATGCCGACCACGCGGGTCGGCGAGCCGAGGAGCTGGCCGTCCTTCGTCTTCACTGCGAGCTGGTAGTAGTACGACTTGCCGATCTCCGCCGAGCTGGAGTCGGGGGTCGGCACCGCGGTGGTGTCCGTGTACGTGGTCGCGGCCTTGTCGATCGGTGCGATCAGGGTCGCCGCCGACGGGGTGAAGACCTGCTGCGTGGAGCGGTGCAGCTGGTACTCGACCGGGTCCAGGTTCGGGTCACCGGTGGTGTTGGTGTACTTCGACCAGGACAGCTCGGGACCGGTGGAGTGCACCACGGTCGGCGAGTTGAGCGAGGTGCCCACCTTGCCGTACGTCACCGTGAGCTTCGGGATGGTCGAGGTCTCACCGCCGTACGCGCCGTCACCGGCCTCGTAGCGCGGACCGCCGGTCGGCGTCGCGGCCAGCGTGTCGTCCTTGGCCTGCAGCACGAAGCCGAAGTTGGTAGCGGTGCCCGACACCCACTTCTGGACCGTGTCGGTGACCGGGAAGTCGTGCCACTGGTTGTACTCACCGGTGTTCTTCACGATCTGGCTGGGGTTGACCAGACGGATCGAGTCGGCGAGCGTCCGCGTCGTCGAGGAACCGGTGTCACCGAGGACGATCTTGCCGGTGTTGCCCTTGGCGAAGTACAGCTGGGCGGTGTCCAGCGCCTTCCAGGTGCCGCCCGTGCCGGTCTGGTTGAGCGTGTAGTTGTTGGTACCGTCCCGGTGGGTGACGGTGTACGGGGCCGCCGTGGCCGCGTCCGAAGCCGCCGGGTAGTGCGCCTCCACGCGGTACGAGGCTGTCTCCGCCACCTGGGGCTGCCAGGTGTACGTCTCACCGGTCGCGGTGTTCTTGTTGAACACGAAGTCGTCGTTGGTCGCGGCGCCACCGGTCGTGGTGCCCTTGGGCCACTCGCCCACCGCGGCCGTGCCGGTGTCACCGTCGTCGATCTGCACAGTGGTGCCGGACAGCTCGCCGACCAGCGCGCTGGTGTTGTTCCACGTCGCCGTCGTCTCGTCCCAGGCACCGGTCGCCCGGTGCGCCTCGATGGTGACATCGTTGGCATTGGTGGTGTGCGACTGGTCGAAGTACATGTTTCAGGCGCGCATAGTCGATCTTCGTGCCTGAGGGGATCTCGGTCAGCGGGAACTTGACCAGCGACCGGGCGATGCCCGTGTCGGTCTTGCCCGCGGCCAGCTTCCAGGTGTTGTTGAAGTTCACAGCGGGCTGGTCGGACAGGACCATGGCGTCCTGCGAGGCCGCCGCGTCCGGCGCGATGGTGATCGTCGGATCGATCACCACCGGGTACTGACGGTCCTTGGCAGCAAGCCACTTGGCGTCCGGGGTGACCGTCAGCTTCCACTGCTTACCGACCCGGGTCAGCTTCTGGGTGACGCGAGTGGAGTACGTGCCGCCGGTAGGCGAGAGCGGATCCTTCTTGGCATCCGTCATGTACGGCGCCGGGATCACCATGACCGGAGTGTTCGGCAGCTCACCGTACAGGGCGACCGAGCCGTCCTTGCGGGCCTTCGGGGTCAGCCCGTCGGTATCGAGCGTGAAGGTGTACGAGACCGGGCCCGCCGGGGCCCGGTCCAGGACGATGTTCTCCTTCACCTGACCACGGCCGACCTTGTACTCCAGGTCGGCCCCGGAAACCGCGTCCTTGTAGGTGACGGTCTCGCCCTTGGCCTGCGGCTTCAGGTCGCCCTTCGCGCCCTCGAGGCCCATCGTGACCGAACGGCCGTCGGGGGACTTGAAGCGCAGCAGCTTCCCGGCGTCGGAGCCGAACCAACTCCGGCCCGTGTTGCTGGTGTTGGCGAATTCGAAGCCCTTGACCTTCGTGGGCTTCAGTCCGGTGTCGATCGGCTTCCAGGACGTGCCGGACTTGTAGTCGACCGGCACGGCCGACAGCTCGGCCTCCACCCGGCCGTCCGACATCTGCCAGAAGCGGGCCTGCGAAGTGCGCTTGCCCGTCAACTCCTTGACCCGGGTCGCCTTCGGCAGATTCTTGCCCTTCGGAAGCTTCTGCCGACTCGGTATCGCCAGCTTCCCGCCAGTGGGCGGCTTACTGTCGTCTTCGCTGTCGTCGAACCAGCCCTTGACGGTGTCGACGACACCCTTGCCGTCGTCGTCGGACGATGAGGCGGGGGCTGCATACGCCACCTGCGGTAGCAGGGTTCCCGCTACTGCCGAGACGATGAGATAGGAGAGATGTCTCCTGCGGGGGACTTTCACAGGTGCGCCTTTCGCTCTCTGTGACGCGATGTGCGCGCAGGAATGCCGCAAACGAACCGAGAGTTCGATCTTGGCGGCGCGATATTTATCCAGGATTTACATGGCCCGTCAAGTCGGCTCATATTTCGGGTAATTGACGCGACTCGTTGGCTATTTGCCCGATATTTCTCCTCGCTCGACCGGGCCGCATCATCTCGTGTATAACCCACAGTTCTGCACCGAGTGCGTTCGCTGACGGGAACGCATGCCGAACGAAAGCCGGAGCTCCATGGCTACGCCCGAAACGATGGATACGCCGCAACCGACCGAAAGCCCGGTACCCCCGGAGTCGCACCAGGCGACCCCGAAGGGCACGGACCGCCGCGGCTTCGTCGCCGCCGCCGCGGTCGTCGCCGCCTGCATCGGGCTCGTCCTGTACGGCGTCTTCAACACCGAGGACGAGCCGAAGCCGCGCGCCGTCCCCACCGCCGAAGTCACCTACGAGGTCACCGGCACCGGCACCGTCGAGATCTCCTACCTCGCCCGCAGCGAGTCCGGCGACGCAACCGTCGAGAAGACCGCCAAGCTCCCCTGGAAGAAGTCTGTCCGGGTTCCGCTCGGCAAGGCCCCCAGCGTCAACATCACCCTCGACGGCAAGGGAGGCCAGGCCCTCTGCGCCCTCGCCGTCCGCGGCAGGCACGTCCAGAGTGCTACCGCCTCAGGTACCTACGGTCGCGCCACCTGCACCGGCGAACTCCCCGCCCCCACCGTCACCGAGAACAGCGTCGGCTGAGATCCATGCGGCGCAGAGGTCGCGCGACCGTGCCTCACTCGGCGAAGCCTTCCCTCTGCCCGGCCCAGCCTCCGGATGGAGGCCCGTGTGTGATCGCTGACGTCGAACGTGGTGGTGTTCACCGGTTCCTGTGGAGCCGGATTGCTGGAGAAAACGGACCGTCCGGCAGTAACCGGAGGCCGTCGTGCCCCGAGCTCCGCCGGAATTGCGGCGTCGAGTCCTGGATCCGGTCGAGCATCGAGTCCGGCGAACGCTTGGGCAGCCGCCGCTGGGTCATCAGGGCGTAACGGCGGGTGGCACTGACCTCCTTGGCGGTGGGGGTGAGGGCCACTTCGTGGGTGGAGACGTCGACCGTGTTGTCGGTCGCACGGCCGGCGTAGTGCCCCTCACGGCCCTAGGCGGCGGCCCGTGCTCTGCGCGCCAGGAGCTTGCCCAGTTCCCACAGGAGCAGGAGCACGAGGGCGGCCAGCAGTGCCCAGCCGAACTGCCGGAGGTCGATCTCGGTGGTGCCGAGGATGCGGCGGAAGCCGTCCATCTGGGTGACCAGCACCGCGAGGACGAACTCGGAGAATGCGGCCCAGTTCATCTGCTTGCTGTCGAAGGTCGCGGTCGTGAACACCGAGCCGGTTTCGCTGCGGCATTCGAACGCGGCGACGATCAGGCAGAGGGCGAAGGCGGTGAACGCCATCGAGTTGCCGATCCGGGCGCTGTCGAAGTGGCTCTCGCCCACTTTGATGAGGGCGAGCAGGAGGACGGTGATGGCCAGCCCGCCAAGGCCGATGGTGACCAGCACGGCCTTGGTCAGCACCGATTCCCCGCGCGGGCGCGGCGTGCGCCGCATGAGCCCGGGGCTCACCTGGTCGAAGCCGAGGGCGAAGCCGAAGGGGGCGTTGACGATGAAGTGGACCCAGAGGACCTGGGGCGGGGTGAACGGTTCACCGGCGGCGATGTTGAAGAGGGCGGCGCCGAGGAAGGTCAGTACGAAGGTGACCAGCAGCAGGAGGACGAAGCGGATGTACTTGGTGAGGTTGTCGTAGAGCTTTCTGCCCTCCTCCACGGCGTAGACGATCGTGGCGAAGTTGTCGTCGGAGAGGATCATCCGGCCGGCGTTCTTGGCCACGTCCGTGCCCGTGCCCATGGCGATGCCGATGTCGGCGGCCTTGATGGCGGGCGCGTCGTTGACACCGTCACCGGTCATCGCCACGACGTCGCCCTTCTTCTTGAGGGTGTCTGCGAGCAGGACCTTGTGCTCCGGCGCGACACGGCCGACGACGCCGATGTCGTCGATGCGGGCGAGTTGCTCGTGTTCCGGCAGGGCGGCGAAGTCCGCGCCCAGGATGGCCTCTCCGGGGATCCCGAGCTGTCCGGCGATGGCGGCGCCGGTGGTGACGTCGTCCCCGGTGACCATGCGGACCCGGATGTGGGCGGCCTGGGCGCTGGCCACGGCGGCACGGGACTCGTCGCGGGGCGGATCGATCATGCCGACGAGGCTGGTCATCCGGAGATCGGTGACGAGGGCGAGGAGATCGCCGTCCGGATCGAAGTCCGCCGGGTCCAGGTCACGGGTGGCCGCGGCCATGACACGTCGTCCCTCGCTGCCCATCCGCTCGGTCTGCTCGCGGGCGCGCCGGCTCAGCTCCGCGTCCCACGGGACGGCAGCGCCCGCCGCCAGCGCGGTGCCGGCCCGGGACATGACGGCCGGCGCCGCACCTTTGACGAAGCACCGCACGACGGACCGCCCCGAGGCATCGACGGCCCTGTGAAAGGTGGCCATCAGCTTGTAGTCCGGGTCGAACGGGAGAGTCGCGAGCCGGGGCAGCCGCTCCCGGGTCGCTTCGATGTCCAGCCCGGCCTTGTGGCCGAGGACGAGCAGTGCTCCCTCGGTGGGGTCGCCCACGACCGTGCCGTCCACCAGGTTCGCGTCGCTGGCGACGACGTACGGGAGGATCGCGTCCTCGATGCCCGCCGAGGAGCCCGCGGCGTGGTGGATCTTCCCCTCGAGTCCGTAGCCGATGCCCGAGACGGTGTACCGGTCGGTGGGGCTCACCACCTCGACGGCAGTCATCTGGTTCATCGTCAGGGTGCCGGTCTTGTCGGAGTTGATCGCCGAGGTGAAGCCGAGGGTCTCGACCGAGGGCAGCTCCTTCACGATGGCGTTGCGCTTCGCCAGGTTGAGGCTGCCGACGGAGAGGATCACCTGGGTCACCGTGGGCAGCGCCTCGGGGATGGCCGCGATGGCCAGGGAGACGGCGCTGACGAACAGCGTGTCCCATGCCTGGCCGCGAGCGCGGCCCAGGGCGAACATCACGACCATGGTCAGACCGGCCGCCGTCGCGATCCACAGCGTCAGGGCGTTGAGTTCCTTGGTGAGCGGCGACTCCTCTTTGGCAGTGGCCGACAGCATTCCGGAGATCTTGCCGAGCTCGGTGTCCTCGCCCGTTCCGGTGATGACCAGAACAGCGCTGCCGTGCGTGACCGGGGTGTTCATGAAGGCCATGTTGGTCTGGTCGCCGGGCCCCGGCCGGCTCCCCCCGTGCGGCAGGGTGCCGGCGTCCTTGGCGGCGGGGACGCTCTCGCCGGTGAGCGCCGACTCGTCGATCTGCAGGGCGTTGGCCTCGATGATGCGTCCGTCGGCGGGCACCTGGTCACCGGCGGCGATGAGCACGATGTCGCCCGCGACGAGCTGTTCGGCCGGGATCTCGGACTCGGTGCCGTCGCGGCGCACTCTGGCCGTCGCCTTCATCATCGACTTCAGCGCGTTCATCGCGCTCTCGGCCTTGCCCTGCTGGCGCAGGCCGACAACCGCGTTCAGCAGCGTGAGCAGGACGAGCAGGATCGCGGTGCTCCACTGCTTGATCAGGAACGAGACCAGCGCGGCGGCCACGAGAATGATCTGCATGTAGCTGCGGTACTCGTCCAGGAATCGCCGCCAGGCCGGGCGCGGTTGCTCCTCGGGCAGCGCGTTCGGGCCGTTCGCGGCCAGCAGCTCCGCCACCCGCACCGCGGAGAGCCCGACGGCCGGGTCCACACCGAGCGCCGATGCGACGTCCTGCGGAGAACGTGCGTACCAGTCTGCCGGGGGCGGCGGACGCTGCCCCGCAGGGTGTTGCTGCACCGTCATCGTCATGCCTCCGATCCTTGACCGGTCTGCTCCCGGCCCGCCGGTCCGTCCCAGGCCCTGTCCCGGCGGTCTTCGTGGCCCGGAACGCCTGGCACGGCACCTCGCCGTGCTGTCGGAGCCGCCCACGTACGTCCCGTACGAGGACGATCCTCCGCCGTGCGATGCACCGCACCGGACGCCCCGGGCCGATCCACGAGGGCCGACAGGACAGTGCCCTAGGTGCCCTTCGCTCTCTTCGCCCGGCGCCGGCTTGCGTACGGGTCGGCCTGGGCTCCCCGGGGGGCCTCCTTCTCCAACTCCCGCCGGGCGCTGAGCAGGTCCTTTCGGGCCTCGTCCCCGATCGTGGGGTACTGGGGATCGATGTCCATCAGTGTGTGGGCGAGCACCGAGGCCGCGCAGATGCGCGCGAACCACTTCCGGTCCGCCGGTACGACGTACCAGGGCGCCCACTTCGTACTCGTGGCCGACAGCATCTCGGAGAACGCGAGCTGGTAGTCGTCCCACCGGCGGCGCTCCCGGACGTCGGCCGCGGAGAACTTCCAGTTCTTCTCGGGCAGGTCGATCCGCTTGAGGAAGCGGGTGCGCTGCTCCTCCTTGGAGAGGTTCAGGAAGATTTTCACCACCTTGAACCCGTTGTCGGTGAGGTAGCGCTCCCAGTCGTTGATCTCCCGGTAGCGGCGGTCCCAGATCTCCGTCCCCCGGACACACTGCGGCAGCCTCTGCCGGTCGAGAACCTCGGGGTGCACCCGTACGACGAGGACCTCCTCGTAGTGCGAGCGGTTGAAGATCGCGATGTCTCCGCGCGCGGGCAGCCGGCGGGCGTAGCGCCACAGGTAGTCATGGTCGAGTTCCTGGGCCGAGGGAACCTTGAAGCTGCTGACCTTCACGCCCTGCGGGTTCACCCCGCTCATGACGTGGCGGATCGTCCCGTCCTTGCCTCCGGCGTCGAGCGCCTGGAGGCAGAGCAGCACCCCGTACGTGTCCTGGGCGGCCAGCCGCATCTGGTACTCGGCCAGCAGCGACACGCCGGTACGGAGCAGTTCGACGCCCTGCCGCTTCTTCAGGTGCCCTTTGTAGCGGGGATCGAAGTCCTTGGCCAGATCCACCGTCGACCCCGGCTTCACGCGCAGCGGCTCGATGAACGTCGCGATGCGCTCGGCCCACGTGTCCGCCATCGCCGGCCAGCCCCTCTCTCCGGTCACGGCCGGCGCTGCCGGCCGCCGCGATCGCGGCCCGCGACCATCGGCTCCTTCCCCAGCAGCAGCCGAGCCGGCTCTGCGAGGGCGGTATCGACCAGGCTCCGCCGTCCGGGAGGTCGGAGCAACCGCACCGCAGCCGTTCGCCTGAACCGGCGCACGTTCCACCGGAGGAGCGTCCCGATCCCTGAGCCGGTGGCAGTGCCGAAGACGGGCGTGGCAGGTCCGTTCGGCCGCATGGCGGCATGGTGTCTTGCCAGGCGCCGTCCGTGGTCCGAGCGTGTCATTTCCTTGCGACCATGCCCTCGATCGGAGATCACCGTGGACGTCCCCCCTCCGGCATCGTTCGGTTCGGATCAGTCGGCCGAGCGTGTCGTACGTCCACGGCGCGCGTTGCGTGCCGGGAGCGCCCAAGCGGTGGCCGCGGCGGCGGGGCTCGTGCTGGGGATGGCCCTGCCGAGGATCGACGGCGGCTACCAGGTGGCCTCCGACCGGGCGGTGGACGTGCTGAAGGTCGTCGGTCTGGGGGTGCTGAGCGTCGCCACGCTGATCTTCTCGCTGCTGTTCCTGGTGGTGCAGTGGGCGGCCGGGAACTTCAGTCATCGGCTGGCCCTGTTCCGGTCCGACCCGGCGGTGTGGCGCGTCTTCGCCTTCGTGGTCGGGCTGCTGGTCTTCGCGGTCACCGCGATTCTGGCCATCGGTTCCGAGCCGACTGTGTCGGTGACCGTTCCCACCGCGACCCTGGTCCTGTCGGCCGCGGCTCTGGTGCTGGTTCGGCGGCTGCAGCTCGGTGCCCTTCGGTCCATCCAGCTCGCCCACGTCCTCACCGATGTACGCGACCGGGGACGCAAGGTGCTGCGCACCTTCTATCCGCCTGCGGGCACTGGACCCCGGGCGGCAGAGGAGGGGGACGGGCCCCGACGCCTGCCCGAGGTGACGTCGAGTGTCGTGTGGCCGCGCGGTGCCGTCGTTGTCGGGCAGGTGGACCTGCGGAGGCTGGTGCGGGTGGCTGCGTCGGCCGATGCGGTCATCGTGCTGAGGGTGCCGGTCGGGGCCACGCTTTACGCAGGCGACGTCGTGGCGGAGGTGCGCGGCCGGCGGGTCCCCGGCGACCAGGTGCTGCGGTCGGTGGTCGCGGGGGTCGAGCGCACGTTCCACCAGGATCCGATGCTTGCCTTCCGGCTGCTGTCCGACATCGGGTTGCGTGCGCTCTCCTCGGCGATCAACGACCCGGCGACCGCTGTGCAGGTTCTCGATGCCACGGAAGACCTGCTGCGCTACCTCACCTCGGCGGACCTTGGCGCCCGGTCGATCGCCGGGGGCGATGGCTCTGTGCGTGTGGTGCTGTGCCTGCCGTCCTGGGACGAGTTCATCCGTGTCGGGATCGACGACATGCTCTGCGCGGCCTCCAACTCGCCGATGGTGCTGTCCCGCATTCGGGCGCTGCTGAGCAGGCTGCGGAACACAGCACCGGAGCCGTGCCGTCGGTCCATCGAGGAGCGGCTGGCGTGGATCGAGCGGGAGTTCACCGACAAGCACCCGCCCTTCAGTTGAGGTGCTGTGGGCGCGCCCGCAGCCGAGTGTGCACGCGAGAACGAAATCACCGCACCTGTGGCGCGGCGGCTCGTGGCCGCCAGCCGTGATCACGGAGGCGACCCGGCGATCACGGCGCCGCTACTTGCCCTTGTCCTCCGCGAGGGTGTGCGCGACGAGGGCGTTGGCGTGGCCGTGGCCGAGGCCGTGCTCGGCCTTGAGCCAGGAGACCAGCTCCATGTGCTTGGTCAGGGGCGAGGACCGAATGAGGTCCTTCCACTCCGGGATCGGCCGGCCGTACGTCTTCTCGATCGACGGGAAGTAGCTGGCGGGGCCCTTCACGGCTTCAGTCATGACCGCAGTCTGCCACGGCGCACCGGCCGTTGCCGGATGCCGGGAAGAGTGCTGCCGGACGGGGTGTGGTTCCGTCAACCGCCGTGCGCCGGGGCCGTACTTCCGCGTTCGATCAGCCCGGGCAGCGGTACCTGTACGGTGCGGGCCGCGCCGCCGTCCAGCAGCGCGGTCAGCTCCCGTGCGGCGATGCGCCCGAACGCGACCGTGTCCCGGGACAGCGCGGTCAGCCACGGGGCCGTCAGCCTGCACAGCGCGGAGTCCTCCCACGACACGACCGACACGTCGCGGGGGACCGAGATGCCGAGCCCCGCGATGACGGCGATCCCTGCCGCGGCCATCACATCGTTGTCGTAGATGATCGCGGTCGGCGGGACGGACTGTTCCAGCACCCGGCGGGTGACAGCCGCCCCCTCCGTATCGGAGTAGTCCGTGGTCACCGAATGGGCCTCGGCCAGCCCACGCCGGTCCGCCTCGATGCGCAGGGAGCGGATGCGCCGGTCGGTGTGGGCGAGCGTGGGCAGGCCCGCGATGTGCACGATGCGCCGGTGCCCCAGCTCGTGCAGCCGGCCCACGATCGCCGCCATGGCAGCCGCATCGTCCGCGCGCACCTGGGAGAGGCCCGGGTGCGGACCGGTGTCGCTGCCGGGGAGCGCCCCGATGACGACTCCGGGCAGCCCGAGCTCGTCCAGCAGTTCGGCACGCGGGTCGTCCGTCCGCGGATCGACGACCAGCACCCCGTCGACCCGGTGCTCCGCCCACCACCGCCGGTAAACGGCGCACTCGGCGGTTACGTCCTCCACCACCTGGAAGAGCAGGCCGAGTTGGCGCTCGGCCAGCACCTCCTGAATGCCCGAGATCAGCTGCAGGAAGAACGAGTCCACACCCAGACTCGCCGCGGGGCGAGCCACGACGAGGCCCACGGTGGCCGATCCCTCGCCCGACAGTGCGCGGGCGGCAGTGCTCGGCCGCCAGCCCAGCTGTTCGGCGACGCGCCGGATGCGGTCCCGGGTGATTTCCGAGACGCCGGGGCGGTCGTTGAGGGCGAAGGACACGGCGCTCTCGGACACTCCGGCGCGCTGGGCGATGTCCTTCATGGTCGGCCGTCGCGCAGGTGTGCGCCGGGTCGGTGGAGTCTCCCCGCCCGGCGGCCCCTTCGGTGTCACCCGGTCTGCCCTCTCCCTGCGTTCCGCATGCTCCTCGAGGGGCGCGGTGCTCGCTCCTCCCCGGGGCATCCTAAGCCTTCCGACGGCACTGGTCGAACGAAGTCCACCAGCGACTAAAGCGCTTGAGTTCCATGGCCCTAAAGCGCATTAGTCAAACATCGTCAATACCTGTAAACACCGCTCTGACCTGCATGGATGGCGAAAGTTGGCGTAACTTCAATCGAATGTATTGACTTTGCGCCGCGTGCATTGGAAGGTCTGCTGGGCGTACGCAGCCGGTGAGTCCACCACGGACCCGGCGCGTCCCGTCCGCACGCCTGGTCCGAGCAAAGGAGCCGTTCACCGTGCGCATTTCCCGCAGAGCAGTCGCCGCTGCCGCCGTTGTCGCCGCCGTCCTCCCGCTGAGCGCCTGTGGAGGTGGAACCGGGGACTCGTCCGGCGGGTCCGGCAAAGTCGAGGGCAAGGTACAGGGCAGGATCACCTTCCAGACCTGGAACCTTCAGGCCAACTTCAAGCCGTACTTCACCGGGCTGATCGCGGACTTCGAGAAGAAGTACCCGGGCGCCGAGGTCAAGTGGGTCGACCGGCCCGCCGAGGGCTACGCGGACAAGATCAGCGCCGACGCGGCCGGCGGCACCCTGCCGGACGTCGTCAATGTCTCGCCCGACCTGGTCGCACCGCTGGCCAAGGCGGGGATCGCGCTGGACCTCGACAAGGCGGCGTCGAAGTACCGCAAGGAGTACCTCCCCGGCGCCTGGCAGAGCCACCGGATACCGGGCATGGAAGGGACGTACGCCTTCCCCTGGTACCTCAACACCGGCCCGCTGTTCTACAACAAGACCCTCTTCAAGGAGGCCGGACTCGACCCGGAGAAGCCGCCGACCACATACGACGAACTCTTCGACTCCGGTCTGAAACTGGCCGGGCAGAGCAAGGGCAAGGTCGCCACGCTGGCGAACGTACCCACCATCGAGGACTTCGGCCGGTACGGCGGACAGCTGACGAACGAGGACGGTACGGGCTTCGCCTTCAATGACGCCAAGGGCATCGAACTGCTCACGCGCTACAAGGAGTTGTACGACGCCAAGGCGCTCGACCCGCAGGCCCTGACCGCGACCCCTGAGTCGTCCGGCCACAAGTTCCTCACCGGCTCCGTGGCGATGAATCCCGGTAGCGCGCTGGATCTGGAGAACTTCAAGAAGCAGGCGCCGAGTCTCTACAAGAACATCGGGATCACCGACCAGATCAGCAGCACCGGCAAGGCCAACATGTACGTCATGGGCGTGATGGTGAACGCGCAGACGAAGCAGAAGCCCGCGGCCGTGGCCTTCGCGCACTATGTGACCGACGCGACCCGCCAGATGGAGTTCGCGAAGCAGGTCGCCATCTTCCCGAGCACCGCAGGATCCCTCGACGACCCGTACTTCACCGAGGAGGACGGCACCGACGTGACGCGCGTCCGGGTAGCCGCCGCCAAGTCCCTGAAGACGGCGGTCAATTACACGCCCGTCCTCTTCAGTGACCAGATGAAGACCGAGCTGCGGAATCAGATCGCGAAGGCCCTGCAGGGGAAGCAGAGCCCCAAGGAAGCTCTTGACAACGCTGTCAAGGCCTGTGACCGGCTCCTGCAGCAGAGCTGAGTCCCTCGTGAAGACCCCCGTCGTGCCATCGCCCACCGATTCCCCGCCGCGCAGGGACACCGTCGCAGCGGTTCCGGCGGCCCGGCGCACACGCTCCGGCCCCGGCAGGTCCGGCCACCGGATCAGTCGTCATCTGCCCTTCAGTCCCTGGCTGTTCGCGGCTCCCGGACTGCTCGTCGTCGGTACCTTCAGTCTGTTCCCGTTCTTCAGCACGCTGGTCAACGCATTCACCGACCGCCGGACGCTGATGCCCGGGAAGTTCGTCGGCCTGGCGAACTTCCGGGAGCTGATCCATGACGACATGTTCTGGACCGGGCTGCGGAACAGCACGCTGTACGTCCTCGGCGTCGTCCCGGCCCTCGTCATCCTGCCGCTGCTGCTGGCGATGCTCGTCCAGCGGCACATCCCCGGCATAGCCTTCTTCCGCTCCGCGTTCTACACCCCCGTCGTCGCCTCCATCGTCGTCGTCGGTCTGATCTGGGTGTGGATGCTGGACGACCGGGGGCTGATCAACGCGGTGCTGGAGGCCGTGGGGATCGGCAAGGTCGGCTTCCTCAGCGACCAGTGGTTGTTGCTGTTCAGCGCGATGACGGTCACGGTCTGGAAAGGCCTCGGCTACTACATGATCATCTATCTGGCCGCGCTGGCCAATGTCCCCCGGGAACTCCACGAAGCGGCGTCCGTGGACGGTGCCGGAGCCGTACGCCGCTTCTTCACCGTGACCGTCCCCGCCGTCCGCTCCACCATGGTCCTCGTCGGGGCACTGGCCTCGGTCGCCGCCTTCAAGGTGTTCTCCGAGGTCTATCTGATGGCCGGACCCTCCGGCGGCCCGGCCGGCGAGGACACCACCCTGGTGATGCTCGTCCAGCGCGTGGGCACCGGACTGACCGGGCGGGTCGGCTATGCCTCGGCCATCTCCGTCGTCATCTTCGTCGTGACGGTCGCCCTGATGCTCCTGGTGCTCCGCGCCGACCGCAAGGAGGACGCGTGAGCATCCTGACCATCACCGACGCCGAGGGACGCCGCATCCCGGCCTGGCGGCTCCTGCTCCGCTACGTCCTGCTGCTCGCCGTACTCGCACTGACCGTCGGACCGTTCCTCTGGCAGCTCTCGACCTCGCTCAAGGGGCCCGGCGAGGACATCTTCAGCTCGCCGCCGAGCTTCCTGCCCGGCCATCCGACGCTGGACAACTATGCACGGGTCGCCGACACCATCCCGGTCTGGGACTACGCGCTGAACTCCCTCAAGGTGGCCACCGCCAATGTGGTGACCAACTGTGTCGGTTCCGCCCTGGCCGGCTACGCGCTGGCCAGGATGCGGTACCGGGGGCGGAGGGCCGCGACGCTGGCGTTTGTCCTCGCCATGCTCGTGCCCGTCGAGGGCATCATCATCGCCCAGTTCACCACCATGCGTGAGCTCGGTCTGAACAACACCCTGATCGGTGTGCTGCTGCCGGGCTCCGTCGCCGCGATGAACGTCCTGCTGATGCGCAACGCCTTCCTCAACCTCCCGCACGAAGTGGAGGAGGCGGCGTTCGTCGACGGCGCCAATGTCTGGCAGAGGTTCCTCTGGATCGCCCTGCCCTCGGTCAGAGGCACCCTCGCGGTCGTCGCGATCTTCGCCTTCATGGGGGCGTGGGACGACTTCCTGTGGCCGTTGATCGTGCTCAGCGACCCGGGGAACTTCACCCTGACCATCGGACTGAACTATCTGCACGGAACCTTCGCCAACGACGAACGGCTCGTCGCCGCGGGCACGATCATTGCCGTGCTCCCGCTCATCGTGCTCTTCGCCTGCCTGCAGCGCTTCTTCTTCCGAGGCGTCGGCGAAGGCGCCGTCAAGGGCTGACCCCGAGCCGCCACCCCGCACCAAAGAACCAGGACACCCGTACCGTATGCCTCACTCCCCGCTGCGCTTCGGCGTCAACTACACGCCCAGCCAGGGCTGGTTCCACCACTGGCTGGACTTCGACCTCGACGCGGTCCGCGCCGACCTGGACTCGATCGCCGTACTCGGCCTCGACCACGTCCGAGTCTTCCCGCTCTGGCCGCTCTTCCAGCCCAACCGCACCCTGATCCGGCCACGCGCCGTCGAACAGCTCGTCCAGCTCGTCGACGCCGCAGCCGAGCGCGGCCTCGACGTCAACGTGGACGGACTGCAGGGCCACCTGTCGAGCTTCGACTTCCTGCCCGCGTGGACGCAGACCTGGCACCGACGGAACATCTTCACCGATCCGGACGTGGTGGCGGGCCAGGCCGCGTACCTGCGCACGCTCGCCGCCGCCCTCGCCGACCGCCCCAATTTCATCGGGATGACGCTGGGCAACGAGATCAACCAGTTCTCAGGCCCTCCGCACCCCGACCCCGACCCCATCACCCCGGCTCAGGCGGGAAGCTGGCTGCGCACCCTGCTCGACGCCTGCGAGGAGGGGGCGCCCGGCAAGCTGCATCTGCATGCCGAGTACGACGCCGCCTGGTACCAGGACGACCACGCGTTCACCCCCGCCCACGCCGCCCGGATCGGCGCCGTCACCGCCGTGCACTCCTGGGTCTTCAACGGCACCGCCCAACGGCACGGCCGCACCGGTACCGCCACCGAGCACCACGCCGCTTACCTGATCGAACTGTCCAAGGCGTGGGCCGTCGACCCGCACCGGCCGGTCTGGCTGCAGGAGGTCGGCGCCCCCTCCCCGCTCATCCCCGCGGAGCACGCAGCCGCGTTCACCGAGGCGACCGTTGCGAACGCGCTGGACTGCGAGGACGTGTGGGGTGTCACCTGGTGGTGCTCCCACGACGTGTCCCGCTCTCTGGCCGACTTCCCCGAACTCGAATACGGGTTGGGCCTGTTGACCAACGACCGGCAGGTGAAACCGGCGGGGGAAGCCATCGCCCGGATGGTCGAGGAGCAGCGGGGGGTAGCCGCCCGGCCGACTCCCCGCACCACGGCCCTCGTGGTCGACACCGGCGACGACGAGACCGCACCCCGTCGTTCGACGTGCGCCCCCGGTGGCGCGTTCTTCGAGGCGTTCGCCCGGCTGACCGCGGACGGGGTCCGGCCCACGGCCGTCCTCGCGAGCCAGGCCGGGAACACGGAGCACCTGGCCGCGCGCGGCATCACCGACGTCCTCACCCCGGACCAGGTCCGCTGACCCCGCCCGGTGCACCCCGCGCACCCGGCATCCGCCCCACCCGCCCCCACCTCACGACGGAGCCACCCTCATGCATGACGACCGCAGCCTGGTCGAAGCCCGCCTCAAGCGCGTCCTCGACGAGCGCATCCGGCCGGCCGTATACCCGGAGTCCGTACCACTGGACGTCGCGGTCCTGACCGTGCCGGGCGAGCCCGTACCGGTTGCCGAGGGCCTCGCCGGCCCGACCGTGCCGATCGCGGTCGGCGACCGGTGGGGCGCACCCTGGGGCACCAGCTGGTTCCGGGTCTCCGGGACCGTTCCACAGGCGTGGGCGGGCCGCACGGTCGAGGCGCTCCTCGACCTCGGCTTCGACGAGAACATGCCCGGCTTCCAGTGCGAGGGCCTTGTCTACCGCCCCGACGGCACCCCGGTGAAGGGCCTCAACCCGCGCAATCAGTGGGTACGCGTCGGAGCCCCTGTCGCAGGTGGCGAGGAGGTGCTGCTGCACATCGAGGCCGCCTCCAACCCGGTCATCCTCGACTACCACCCCTTCCTGCCGACGCGGCTCGGCGACAAGGAGACCGCGGGCAGCGAACCGCAGTACACCCTCGCCCGGATGGATCTCGCCGTCTTCGACGAGAACGTGTGGAACCTCGTCCAGGACCTGGAGGTGCTGGGCGAGCTGATGCAGGAACTTCCCGTCGACGGCGCCCGCCGCTGGGACCTTCTGCGGGCGATCGGCCGCGCCCTCGACGCGGTCGATCTGCAGGACGTGAACGGCACCGCGGCCGCCGCCCGCGCCGAGCTCGTCGACGTCCTCGCGACCCCCGCCGAGCCGTCCGCGCACCGCATCAGCGCCGTCGGCCACGCTCACATCGACTCCGCCTGGCTGTGGCCGCTGCGCGAGACGGTCCGCAAGGTCGCCCGTACGACGTCCAACATGACCGCTCTCCTGGAGGACGAGCCCGACTTCGTCTTCGCGATGTCGCAGGCCCAGCAGTTCGCCTGGATCAAGGAACACCGCCCCGAGGTCTACGCCAAGGTCAAGAAGGCTGTGGCGGACGGGCGATTCGTGCCGTCCGGCGGCATGTGGGTCGAATCCGACACGAACATGCCGGGCTCCGAGGCGATGGCCCGTCAGTTCGTGCACGGTAAGCGGTTCTTCCTCGACGAGTTCGGCATCGAGAACGACGAGGCGTGGCTGCCCGACACGTTCGGATTCGCGGCGGGCCTGCCGCAGATCATCAAAGCGGCGGGCTCCAAGTGGCTCCTCACGCAGAAGATCTCGTGGAGCCAGACCAACAAGTTCCCCCACCACACCTTCCAATGGGAGGGCATCGACGGCACCCGGATCTTCACCCACTTCCCGCCCGTCGACACCTACAACTGCTCGATGAAGGGCAGCGAGATCGCCCACGCGGCGAAGAACTTCAAGGACAAGGGCGTCGCCCAGCACTCCCTCGCGCCGTCCGGCTGGGGGGACGGCGGCGGCGGCACCACCCGCGAGATGATCGCCAAGGCGGCCAGGATGCGCAGCCTCGAAGGTTCGGCGACCGTGACGTGGGAGACCCCCACCGACTTCTTCACCAAGGCGGAGGCGGAGTACCCGAACGCGCCCGTGTGGGTCGGTGAACTCTACCTGGAGCTGCACCGCGCCACCCTCACCAGTCAGGCGAAGACCAAGCAGGGCAACCGGCGCAGCGAGCACCTGCTGCGCGAGGCCGAGATGTGGGCCGCCACCGCCGCCGTGAGGACCGGTTTCCCTTATCCGTACGAGGAGTTGGACCGGATCTGGAAGACAGTGCTGCTGCACCAGTTCCACGACATCCTGCCCGGCTCCTCGATCGCCTGGGTCCACCGCGAGGCCGAGAAGACCTACGCGGCCGTCGCCGAGGAACTGAACGCCATCGTGGACGCGGCGCAGCGGGCCCTGGCCGGCGACACCGCGGCGGGAGGGACGCTCCTCTTCAACTCCGCACCGCACCTGCGCGGCGGCATCCCGGCCGGTGGCGCCGCAACCGTCACCGCAGGCAGCGGCGGACGGCTCGCACCGCGCGAAGCCGGCGGTTACGTACTCGACAACGGCCTGCTGCAGGTCGAGATCGACGGTCGCGGCCTGGTGGTGTCCGCGTACGACATCGGCGCCGAGCGCGAGACCGTGGCGCCCGGCCGGGCGGCCAACCTGCTGCAGATCCACCCCGACTTCCCGAACATGTGGGACGCGTGGGACGTCGACGCGTTCTACCGCAACACCGTCACCGACCTGACGGACCTGGACGACCTCACCCCGGTCGAGGAGGACGGATCGGTCGGCGTACGCATCGTCCGCAGCTTCGGCGACTCGAAGGTCACCCAGCTTTTGACACTGGCCCCGGGCGTCAAGCGGCTCGACATCGACACCGAGGTCGACTGGCACGAGACGGAGAAGTTCCTCAAGGCCGCGTTCCCGCTGGACATCCATGCCGAGCGGTACGCCTCCGAGACGCAGTTCGGCCACTTCTACCGGGCCACCCACACCAACACCAGCTGGGAGGCAGCCAAGTTCGAGGCATGCAACCACCGCTTCGTCCACCTGGAGGAGCCGGGCTGGGGCGTCGCGCTCGTCAACGACTCGACGTACGGCCACGACGTGACCCGTACCGTCCGCGCCTCGACCGCCGGGACGACCACCACCGTCCGGGTGTCCCTGCTGCGTGCCCCGCGTTTCCCCGACCCCGAGACCGACCAGGGCGTGCACCGCTTCCGCCACGCGCTCGTGCCCGGCGCGACGATCGGCGACGCGGTCCGCGAGGGCTTCCGGATCAACCTGCCGGAGCGCCGGGTGGCCGGCGACCGCGCGGTGGCGCCCCTGGTGACCGTCGACAACGACGCGGTCGTCGTCAGCGCGGTGAAGCTGGCCGACGACG
Organism: Streptomyces sp. NBC_01669; assembly: GCF_026339735.1. Classification (GTDB taxonomy): domain Bacteria; phylum Actinomycetota; class Actinomycetes; order Streptomycetales; family Streptomycetaceae; genus Streptomyces; species Streptomyces yanii. The sequence goes on along the minus strand of NZ_JAPEQG010000001.1, from coordinate 1,896,922 downwards.
CGAGCGGCGATGTGGTCGTCCGGCTCTACGAGTCGACGGGTGGCCGCGCCAGGGTCCGGCTCGGTGCGGGATTCGAGCTCGGTGACCTCGCAGTGACCGACCTGCTGGAGCGCCCGCTGGCCGGGGCGACGGTACCGGAGCGGGCGGGCGACGGTGTACAGCTGACGCTGCGCCCGTTCGAGCTGATCACGCTGCGGTTCGGGCGCAGCTGACGCGTGCGGCTGACGCGTCGTCGCACAACCGCTGAGGGAATGGCCGGACTGCGGCGGAAAGCCATGAGCTTTCGCGTGAGTGCGCCGCAGGCCGGCCGGCCCCGTCCGCCCTTCCCGGTGCGGTCGGGCTCTCCGGGTGTTCTTGGTGCGGTCGGGGGACTCGTGGTGGCCGGGACAGCTGTCGGAGGCGACCGCGGAGACGTCTGATCCCGGTGTGCTCCAGCAGGTTCTCCAGGCGCCGGACGATCCGGGAGCGTTCCCGGGCGGCGGTCGTGCGGGCGCGAGTCAGGTCCCGCAGCGGGTGTTCGGGCGCGAACGAGGGACGGTCGTGCAGTACGTTCACGCTCCCGCTCCCTCCCCGTCGGTATGCCGTTGCGGGAGGACCAGGGTGAATCAGGAATGCTGACGCACGTGCTCACAGCAACACTCCATGGTTCCTGTGGACGGTCCCCAGCACCACGTCGGCCTGCGAGAGCACCGGCATCACTGAGGCATCGGTTTCGGCCGGAACGAACCCCATCAGCATCCAGGACCTACATCGGTCCACGGCAGGGCGGGCGGAAGCAACTCCGGTGCGCGCCACGGGATTTAATACGCCCCACGTGTACACCGAAGGTGTGTTTGGTCGCTGACGTCTTGTCACGTGCTCGTGACCGTATTGATCAGGAAGCTCTACGCGCATTGCGAAGGTGAGGCGACTGTCGGACTATTGCAACAGAACAGCCTGATGGGCAGCGTGCTCCGCCGAGCAATAATCGCCACTGTGTGCGAAGAACGGATTCCGGTTGGCCGAAAGACACCGGGCAGTCGGTTGGGTGGACGGGAGCGGCACATGAACACGTCGGGGTCGGTCAAGGTCGCGGTCGTGGCACGGGGAGAGGTGGCTCGTGGAGGGCTCGCCGCCATGCTGGCGGAGGCCGCCCACGTGGGCCAGTACTCCGTCTACGAACCCGAGGAGTTCACAGCGGCGGCCCCGGTGGACGCCATCCAGACGCTGGTCCTCTCCTGCGACGTGCTCGTGGTGTGGTGCGTGAACGCCTTCGGGACCGGTGAGGACGCCTGGGCGGCCGAACTGGCCGCGGTGGTCCGCAGGAACGGGATCCGTGTGGTGCTGATCCTGCCCGGCGCCGAAGTACAGCGAGTCGCGTCCGGCCAGGCCCTGCCCTGCGACGGCGTGCTGGACCAGGACGCCCTCACCACCGAGGGGCTGGACGACGCCCTGCGCAGGCTCGCCGACGGCGAGCGGCTGCTGCTTGAGCCGGCCACGTGGGTGCCGTCGTCGCGGTTCAGCGGCCAAGAGGCGCGGCCGCGCACGGAGCCGTCGATCGGGCTGCTCACCGAGCGCGAGAGACAGGTGCTGGAACTGCTCGTCGACGGGTTGAGCAACAAGCAGATCGGACAGGCGCTGGGGGTGTCCGAGCACGTCGCCAAGCGCAGCGTGGCGGTCGTACTGTCCAAGCTGAACTGTCCCAACCGCACCCAGGCCGTCGCGGTCGCCCTGCGCGAGGGGCTGGTGGGGACGGGTGAGTCACTGCGCACGTGATGGGCGGGACGCCACGCATGCGGGGCCCCGCCGCGCAGGTTGAAGGTCGAGTCAGCGCCGTCCGGACCCCGCGTGTCCCAGCATCTCGGTCAGATCGGTCCGGCCGGCGATGCCCAGCGTCCGGTAGCTGCTCGTCAGATGGAGCTCGACCGTGCGCAGGCTGACCGACAGCTTCTCGGCGATCGCCTTGTTCGACCACCCTTCGGCGGCGAGCAGCGCGACCCGCAGCTGAGCCGGGCTCAGCTGAGCCCGGCTCAGCCTGGGCAGCGAGGCGAACATGGCGACGACCTCCTGGACACGGGGGACCGGCCGCTCCCCGTCGGCACGCCCCGCCGCGACGGCCTCGTCCAGCAGACGCCGTCCCTCCGCAGGTCGACCGTCGTCGAGCAGGGCGGCGGACGTCTCCGCCGTCGCGCGCACATACCGTCTCCGGGCCGGCGAACCGGCGAGCACCCGCACCGCGGATTGCAGATGGGCGAGTGCCGGCAGGCCGGTGAGGGTGAGACCGGTCCAGAGGTGGACCGAACCGACCGTGCCCGGCGCGCTCCAGGCCCGGGCCTCCGCCAGGCTCTGGGCCGCCAGGCGCGCCGCGGCCGACGGGTCCACGGACGCCAGCGCCATGGCGAGATGTGAACGCCACGGCACGACGGCCGGGTTCGGGCAGCCGATGGCCAGCAGGATGCGGCCGCACTCGCGCAGGTGTGACGCCGCCTCGGCGGCGCGACCGGTGTGCAGACCGAGGAGGCCCCCGGCGAACAGCAACTGGCTCTCGCCGACGCCGTGTTCGTGCCGGTCCGGCAGGGCTCCCACCAGCGCGGACTCGGCGAGGTCCGGCCGTCCGTCGCCCAGGGCCACGAGTGCCTCCGTCGCTGCCAGCCGCGGCAGACTCCGGGGATGCCAGTGTGTGTGGGGCACTTCTGCCAGCGCCTCGGCCAGCCGGGCCCCGGCCTCGTCCGGATCGTCGGTCCGCAGGGCGAGTTCGGCCAGGCCCAGCAGAGCCTGCCCGATCGCGGGGCCCACCGCGTGCCGCCGGGCCTCGGCCTCGATCCGCCGCAGCTCGACCTGGGCGAGCGCCACGTCCTCGGTGACGGCGAGCACCCTCGCCGCGACCAGCCTGGGAGCGAACAGCCCGGCCTCTGCCCGCTCCAGCGCGGTGATGGCGAGCCGCCGGGCCCTGCCGATCTCCCGTCCCGCGAGACAGTGCCGCCAGGCGGCGGCCGCGGCCTCGGCCGCGTCGAGCGCGGGCCGCGATGCCCCGTCCCCGTGGTCAGGGACAGCCGACGCTTCGGCCGGGCCCCTCTCCAGAGCAAGTTCCCGCAGGCCGAGCAGGGTTCGCCGCTCCGATGCGGATGTCGTTCTCCGTGCCGCGGCCGAGTCGAGGGCCGCTGCCACGCTGCTTCCGCCGCCGCGCAGGAGCAGCAGGTCGGCGGCGAGCAGCCGGACTGCGGCGCCGTCCGGGCCGGACGTCTCCGTCAGCACACGCCGGAAGCCGCGGTCGGCCGCCTCGGGCCGCAGGGACAGTCGCGCCGTCGACAGCGCCAGCAGCACCTTCGCGCGCAGCTCACCCGACGCCCCGCGGTCCAGCGCTTGTTCGAGGAAGGCGACCGCGTCGGCTTCGTGCCCGGACCGCCGGGCGTGCACGCCCGCCGCGTACAGGGCAGCCGGCACCCACGGCTCGGCCGTGCGGGAATGCGCCACGAGCCGGCCGAGGACCGGCTCGGGTATCCCGTCCCCGCGCCCGAGCCGCACGGCGCGCTCATACAGATCGCGGCGCCGGCCGTCGTCCATGAGGCCCAGCACCCGGTCGGCCACCAGCGGTTCGTACAGCCGCGGGTGACCGACCTGGTCGAGCAGCCCGGTGCCGGCCAGCTCCGCACGGGCCCGCTCGCGCCACGGCGGAAGGATCCCTGCCAGTTCGCAGACCCGGTCGAAGGGGAGGTCGCCGTCCGCCACCGCGCTCGCCTCGACCAGCGCGACCGTCCGCCCAGACACACGGGCCAGAGTGTGGCGCACGTGACGCCTGCCCATCTGGTCGGCGAGCGCGGCGAATTCGTCCGGACCGGGCGCCGGCGCCGGCCACCACCGGAGAGCGGCGCACAGGACCGCCGGACTGCCGCCCGTCGCGGCCGTCGCGGCCGGCACGAGCGGACCGGCGGCCTCTTCGCCGTACGCTTCGACGAGCAGCACCCGCACGGCGTCGGCGCTCAGCGGGCGCAGGACCAGCTCGTATGCGGGCGGGCCGTCCGCACCGAGGACCGCCGAGTCCGTGCCGGCCGTCACCCGCAGCAGGGGCCGTCGTCCCGCGCAGCCGACGTCGTGCTCCTGACGGATCACGTCCTCGGCGTCGTCGACGAGGACCGCCAGCGGTGTGCCGGCCGGGCCGTACGCCGTCTGCGCCGACAGGTGCGACGCGATGTCGCGGAGCCGTCGCGGGCCGGCACGCCGGGCGTGTGGGGTGACGACGTGCAGTCCGGCCCCCCGGGCGAGCGAAGCCGCCTCGGCGAGCACGGCGGTGCGCCCGGTGCCCGGCCGTCCGTGCACGACGACGGTCGCCGCGCCGCCCTCCGCGACATGGCGCACGGCTCGCTCGAGCAGCGCCAGGTGGGCCGACCGCTCAAGGAGCCTCCCGGACGCGTCGGCCGGGCAGGGAGGGGGCGGCGGGCTCAACGTTCTTCGCCCGGCAGACGTGCCGATCCGTGCGCACCCGGCGACGCGAGCCCGTGCGCGAGGCCGGCGCGACCGGTGACGCCGAGCTTTCGGTACACGCTGGTCAGGTGGTACTCGATGGTGCGCACGGTCAGGCAGAGGGTGTCGGCGATGGCCCGGTTGGTCGCACCGGCCGCGGCCATCTCCGCGACGGGCCGCTCGGCCTTGCTGAGTGCCACCGACGCGGGCCGGCCACCCGCCGCCGCGAGCGCGACCCGTGCCTGACCGGCCACGGCGGTCAGGCCGCACCGCACGGCCGTCGCCCTGGCCGCGTGCAGCCGCCCGCGCGCGGCCTTTTCGTCACCGAGCCGCAACAGCGTCGTGCCGAGACGCATCTCCGCGAGCGCGCGGGAATGGTGGTCGGAGCTGTCCTGCAGCACCCGTACGCTCTCGGCGAGCAGTTCCACCCGGTCGGCGCCCGTGGCCACCATGCCCCGGGCCAGCAGACTCAGCCCTGTGCTGCGGGGCGTCGGCCACCGTTCGGCGAGGTGCCGACCGAGTTCGGCCCGTTCCGCCGCGTCGCCCGTCCGTCCCAGGGCCATGAGCAGTTCCGTGCTGTGCAGCCACCAGGTCGTGAACAGGGGGTTCTTGATGCCGGCGGCGGTGAGACCCGCCCCGCACTGCTCCATCAGCCGCAGGGCCTGCTCGGTCCGGCCCCGGCCGCGTTCGACGAGGGCCCTGGCCGTCAGGTGGAGGTGGTGTTCCCGGACGGAGCCGTCGAAGTCGTGGCCGTCGAGCCGACGCAGGACCGACTCGGACCGGTCGAGATCGCCGCGGGCCACCAGCGTCAGGGCGAGGCTGATGGGCGCCAGGCTGGTGCGCCCTGTCCGCTGCTGCTCTTCGGCGAGGCTGCTGGCGGCCAGCGCGGCTTCGACCGCGTCGTCCGCCCGGCCCGACTCCAGCAGCAGCAGCGCCCGGACCGACCCGGCGTGGCACTGGGCCCATGCCTCCTCGCGGCGCCGGCTGTCCGCGACGGTCCGGTCCAGGTGGCCGAGCGCGGTCGTGGTGTCGCCGGCCAGCGCGAGGACCTGGGCGGCGGCGACTCTCGCCCACGCGGCGCGCGGCCGGTCGGTTCGCAGGACCTCATGGGCGTCGGCGACCGCGGCGGCCGGGTCGGCGCCGGTCAGCGCGGTGCGCAGAGCGCGGGTGGCGAGCGCCAGGTCGTCCGTCGGACCGCCGCAGGAGAGGGGCGACGCGCACTCCCGCAGCTCGCGCAGCAGCTCGCCGAGCCCTTCGGGCGTGTCGGGCGTGCGATGCGTCATGAGCGCGGTGAGCCGGTGCTGCCCGGCGGCGAGCGCCCGGGTCGGCGGGTCGTCGGTGCGGGACAGCACGCCGTCGAGATGCTCCAGGGCGGCCGCAGGGTCGACATCGGTCAGCACGGCGGCCAGCTCCGCGCGGACGGCGAGGTCGTCGGGGGCGGACTCGTGGAGTTTGTGCAGATAGGTCGCGGCGGTCGCCGGGCGGTCGCGGCGCGCAGTGGCGGCCGCCTCCTTGAGCAGGGCTCTCATCCAGGGGCGGTCCAGCGCGCGGAGCCCCAGCAGCAGCTCGGCCACCTGTCCGGCCGGCCGTGCGGCGTCGTTGAGTATCTCGGCGGCCTGAGCGCGCAGTTGCTCGCCCTCTGCGTCGGGCAGTGCGGCCATCAGTGCGTCGAACTGTGGTGGCACGCACCGCGCGGGCATCCGCCTCGGGAGCAGCCCGAGATCCCGGGCCGCTTCCAGGAGCCGTCCGGTCACCTGGAGGGGAAGTCCGGCGAGGGGGCCGACGAGGTGGGGGTCGGTGCTGCGCAGCAGCACAGCCGCCCGGGCGACCCGGAGCAGCCGGGACTCGCGCCGGCCGAGGCCCTCCGCGTCCCTGGACGGCGGGGCGACACCGGCCGGCCAGAGGTCTGATCCATCGGTGACCGAGCAGCCGTCGCGCGTCATCAGTTCGTGGAACGCCGGCGCTGCGGGCGCCGGGACGCCGGGCGCCAGACTCAGCAGAACGGTCAGCGGCTCCTGGGCCGGGCCGCGCATCAGCCGGTCGATCCAACGGAGCGTGCCCTCGTCGCACCACTGGGCGTCGCCGACGGCGAGCACCAGCGGAGCCTGGGCCGTCGACTTCTCGACCAGCTTCAGGGCCGAGTGCCGTGTCCTGTGCGGGGGTAACGGCTCACTGCCGCGCAGGCCGAGCAGCCGCCGCAGTACGGCGTGCTCGGCGCCGGCCTCGTCGAGGCGGCAGTCGACGCGTCGCACGCTCGGCTCCCGCCCGCATACGTCGCCGATGTGACGCACGATCGCGTCCACGGGCCGGCTGTCGACGGACCCGAACATCACCACGCAGCGGGCGCCGGAGCGGCCGACGGGGATCCGGCAGGACGGGCGGTGCGTGGGCGGGGACCGGTCGAAGGCGGTGCCGGCAGGTAAGGACGTGGGTGGAAAAGCCGGAGGTGGGGCGGGGGGACGCGGGTGATCCAATCGGCTCCTCACGTGCTTACCATATGACAATTCTGTGTCGTGTGAAGATGGCCTTGTGTCGAGATCGTGAAGACCGCGCCGAGGGTTTGCCGGGCCCAACCGCCCGCTGAAGATGCCTCGGTGAAGGATCTCGGCAATGACGGCGTCGTTCAGTCGCCTCGGTGAACGGAGATACCTGTGCCACTCGTCGGCCGGACGCACGGGTTCGCCTCGATCCGGGCGGCGATGAGCCGAGTGCGGGGCGGGGCCGCCGTGCTCGTGGCGGTCACCGGCCCGCCCGGCACGGGCCGTTCGGCCTTCCTGGACGCCGTCGCGGACCTCGCGACGGAGGAGGGATTCACCGTCCGGCGGGCTTGCGGCGGCCGTCCGGGACAGGAGTCCCCTTGCGTCCCGGTAGGGCCTTTCCCTCAGGCCGGACCCGCATCCGGCGCCGACTTCCCGGCGTATCTCGTCGACGACCTGCAGTGGCTCGACAAGACATCGCTGGCCCGGCTCACACGATGGTTCGCCGACCCGTGTCCCGTCCCGCTGCTCACCGTGGTGACGGTGCGCGAGGGCGAGCCGTGCGCCGAACTGCCGCGAGTGCAGGGCTTGCTGGCGGCCGCGGATCCAGTGATCAGGACGGCCCCGCTCGGTCCGGAGGAAGTACACGCCCTGCTCGCAGAACTCGGCGTGCTCACCGGCGCGCAACTCGCGGCCTGGACGCGCGCGACGGGTGGGAACCCGGCACTCGTCGTCTCGCTGCTCGACCGTGTGGAGGCTGTGCACGAAGTCGCCTTCGAGCAGCTCCTCGACATCGCCCGCACCCGGCCGGCGCCCTGGGATCTGAGGCTGCGCGTGGCCGCAGTCCTGAGCAGCCAGCCGGAGCCCGTCCAGCGGCTGGCCTGCTGCGCCGCGATCCTGGGCGGCCCTGCCGAGCCGCGTGTCCTCGCCCGACTCTCGGACCTGGGCCCGGCCGAGGAAGCCGCGGCCGCGCGCGCCCTGCTCCGCCTCGGCTGGAACGTGGAGCGCTGGACGCCGCCCGTTCTATGGGACTGCGTACGAGAGATCGCCGAGGACCGCCTGACCCTCGCCGACCGCGGCGAGATGCACAGCCGCGCTGCCGAGTTGCTCTACGAGGCGGGTTCTCCGCCCGATCGGATCGTCCCCCACCTCCTGGAGGTCGGTCCCGGCGAGTGGACCGGGACGGCCCGAGTGCTGCGCGAGGCCGCTGACGACCTGCTGCGTCGCGGGGACGCGGCCCTCGCGATCCACTGCCTTCGCCGTGCCCTGCGGGAGTTCCCGCCCGACAGCCCGGAGCGCGGCGCGTTCCTGGCGGCCCTGTCCGAGGCGGAGCAGGACACCGGCGTCCCTGCCATGCTCCGCCACGCCGTCCAGGCGAACCAGTTGCTGTCCTCGGACCGAGAGCGCGCCGCGGTCGTGGCGAACGTGCCGCTCACACTGTTCCTCACCGCCCCGCAGACGGCCCAGGTACTGGAATCCGCCGGAGAGCCGGCCGTGGCGGGCCCGGAAGCGGCGGACCTCGGGCTGCGGCTGGAGGCCCGTACGCGACTGCACCGGCTCGGCGCCCCGGGCGCCCCGGCTGCCGCGGTCGAGCGGCTGCGCACCCTGACCCCGGGGCCCGGGCCCGGTACCGCCGCGCAGCGCGAACTCGTGTCGGTCCTGGTCTACGCGGGAATCCTCGGCGGACGGCTGCCCGCAGCCGAGGCGGCTGCCCTGGTGCGCTGGATGCTCGACCACGAGCCGGCCTCCGCCGCCTCCGTCCATGCCGCGCCGGCCCTGATGATCGCCTCCGGCACGGCGTCCGGGGCGGACGAACCCGTACGCGGCTGGCTGGACATGGCACTCGAGGCGGCACGAGGCCGCGGCGACGGGCGGCTGCAGACCCGGCTGCTGGGCTGGCGGGCACTGGCCGCCCTGCACGCCGGCCGGCTCGCGGACGCCTGGGCGGACGCGTCGGACGCCTGCGCGGCGGCCCCGGGCCCGCTGGAGGACGACGACTGGTCGGCCGTCGTCGGCCTGACGTCCGTGGCGCTCGAGACGCGCGACCCGCGGCTGGCCGACCGGCTGCGGTCCCTGCTGCGCGAACGCCAGGAGGCCGTCATACCGCTGACCGGCCTGGCCCGTCGGGCGATGCGCGCCCAGTCGGCCCCGGAACCCGAACTGCCCGCCCTGCTCTCCGACCTGCTTGAGGCGGCGCACCAAGCAGAGGCGGCGGGCTGGTGCAACCGGACGCTGTTCCCGGTGGACCTGTGGTGCGTGTCCCCGTTGCTCCGCGTCGACCGGCCGCAGGACGCGCTCCGGCTCCTCGCCCGCGCCTGTGAGGCGGCTCGGGCCTCCGGCTCCCCGTACGACCTCGGCCGGATCCTGCGCATGTGGGGCACCGTCGTGGGCGGCCGGTATGCCCTGTCCCTGCTTGCCGAGTCGGTCTCCGTGCTCAGGGAAGGCTCCAACACGCTGGAGCTGGGCAGGGCGTTGACGGCGTACGGGAACCGGTTGCGCGCCGCCGGGCGGCCCGGCTCCGCCGAGCTCCTCGCCGAGGCCGACCGGTTCGTCGACGCGGCGGGCGAGTCGGCCCTGCGGTGCTGGGCCGGGACCCTCCGCGGTGATCCGAACCGTGCTCTGCCGCCCGGCGGCGGCGCACTCAGCGACACCGAGCGCCGGGTCGCCGCCCTCGTAGCTCTCGGACACACCAATCAGGAGGTCGCGGCGGCGCTCGGCGTCACTCGGCGTGCCGTGGAGAAAACCCTGACCAGGCTCTACCAGCGACTGGGCGTGGAGGGGCGGACCAGGCTGCTTCCGGTGGTGCGGCGGATGGCGGGAAGAGCCGCCTTGTCCTCGGGGATGCTTTCCGAGCGACTCTGACCGTCCATCGAATCACCCGGCGTTCCCCCACGGGCTGGGCGGGCGGGGGCCCGCGCCCCGGGGCCGGCCGTGCAGGGCAGGACGGGCGGCCCCCGCTCGCCGGTTCTGGAGCCGCTCGCCGCATCCGTGCCGCACCGCGCATCCCGCCCGGCCACCACTCCGCCGGGTCCGGACGGGACGCCCCCGCTTCGGTGGCCGATCGGTGCACCAAGCGGGCTACCCCCTGGTATCCGGAGTCGCCCCCCGGGGCCCTCAGGTGCGAAGACAGCACGTTCCGGACTCGTCCCGGCCGTCCCGGTGAACTGCGGTGAACCCGCACTCCGACGCGTGGTGTACGGCTGTCCCGTCCGTACCGGCCGGTGTGAGAAGCCGCGGTCGCTCCGAACTGTGCGGCGACGACCACAGTGTTGGGCGGCGTGCCAGTGTCCCCATTGCACGCCGTGGTTCGGCCTCATTAGTCTGCTCGGCGTCGGCCGGAATACAGGGAATCAGGAATGCGAGGACGGTTTGTCGTACATGGCCGAGGCGGAGAGTGATACGAAGAGCGAGCTTCGGCAAGGGATCGAGGGGACATCTCTTATGCAGAATGACTTGCTGGGCCCCGTCGAAGAATTGCGCGACATCGATCCCTCCTTGTTGAACGCCGAGATTCCGGGCGAGCAATACCGCGATGTGTTCCTTTCGCTGTTCGAGCGCTCCGGCATCGGTCTCGCGGTCCTGGATTCGACCCTCCGGGTGCGGTCGGTCAACAGCGCCTTCAGCGCCCGGTGCGGAATGCGCCCCGAGGAGATGCGCGGGCGTGAATTCGCTGAATTCCTGCACCCGAGCGTGCGGCAGTACGTGCTGCGCCAGTTCGGCCGACTGGTCCAGGGACGCAATGCGTGCCTCGGTGATCTCGCCATCGACACCTGCTTCGACCACACCGCGGTCTCCGGCGAACTCACCGCCTTCCCGGTGGAGGACGACTCGGGACGGGTGAAGGCGATCATGGTGCAGTTCACGCCGAGGGAGACGGCCGGCGATCACCATGCGCGCGTGGGGCCGCAGGGGAAGCTGACTCCCCTCAGCGCGAAGGTCCTGGAAGGCGTGGCGGCGGGGGATCCGACCGTGCGCCTCGCGGCCAAACTGTTCCTCAGCCGGCAGGGCATCGAGTACCACGTCGGCGCCCTCCTGCGACAGTTCGACGTGCCCAATCGTACGGCGCTGGCGGCCAAGGCGTACTCGATGGGCATGTTCAGCATGGGCTGCTGGCCGCCCAGGCTTCGCCCCGACTCCATCCGCTCCGACCCCCAGGGAGCGGACCGGGCGGGTGGCGAGACCCGCATGGAGGCCCGGCGGCCGTAGACGTTGATCCACAACGCTCGTTAGGCTGAAGCTCGATGTGTGGAGAGTCACCACTGTGACGCCGACGGGGTGGGTGGATGCCCGAGCGAACCGCCCCGCCGGCGTGAGGGCTCTGAGCGCTACGGGGGCAAAGTGGAACTACTGGTGGTCGAGGACAACGAGCGGGTGTCGGCAGCCCTCCGGGCGGCGTTGGCCCAACAAGGCGTGGGTGCGGTGTGCGCGACCACCGGCAAGGCGGCGATGGAACTGCTGGAGCGGGCACGTCCCGATGCAGTCCTGCTCGACCTGGGTCTTCCGGACTGCGACGGCTTCACTCTGTGCAGCAGGATGCGGGCGGCGAGCTCCATTCCGATCCTGGTGACGACCGCCCGTGGGGACCACGCCTCGTGCGTGCGAGGACTCGACCTCGGCGCGGACGACTACCTCGTCAAGCCCTACAACCTGGCGGAAGTACTGGCCCGTTTACGTGCTGTGATGCGCCGTCACCGTCCGTCCGTGGGTACGGCCGCCGACGATCCGCCCGGGGATCTGCTCCTGGCCGGGCCCGTGCGTATCGATGTGCGGGAGGGGGTCGTGCTGGTCGACGGCGCCCCGACCGACATGCCGGAGGAGGAGTTCGGGATTCTCGTCGCGCTGGCCCGGCAGCCCGGCGAGACGCTGTCCGCCGACCGGCTCGTCGACGAGATCCAGCGGACCCAGCGGGCGAGGCTGGAGGCCTCGCTGCAGCATCACATCTCGTCGCTGCGTGAACGGCTCGGCGTGCCGTATCTGCTGGAGGTCGTCGAAGGAGGGGGGCATCGGCTGTCGATTCCCGGAGCCGCGTAAGCGATGGCGATCCGTCAGATGAAAGCGTTCGTCTGCTGTGTCCTGTTGTACTCGGCCCGGTCGTCCGCCGTCGAGACGTCCCCCGAGGCCGATTGCGGTTCGGGACCGGTCGTCCTGGGCTCCCTGCTCGTGGCCCTCCTGGTGGGGCTCCGGTGGACCCGGCAGCGGCGTCAGCTGCGCGAGCTGGTGCGGGCGGCCCGCAGGATCGGCGACGGCGACCTGTCCGGCAGGGTGTCGGTGCACCCCCGGGCCCCGGTGGAAGTGCGGCGGCTGGCCGACGCGTTCAACGACATGGCCGACTCAGTGCGCACCTGTATGGAGAAACAGGCCGCGATCGTGGTGGACGTCTCCCACCAACTGCGCAACCCGCTGACCGTGTTGAGCCTTCGCATGGAGATGCTCTCCCTGAGCGTGGAGGGAAAGGGGCGCGAGGAGGCGGACCTGATCCGCGAGGAGATGAACCGGCTGGACGTCATACTGGGCCGGCTTCTGGAGCTGGCCTCCTCCCGGACCACGCTCCCGGTACGGACGGGCCCGATGGCCGCAATGGACCTGGTCACCGACCGGGTCGTGGCATGGCGGCCGCAGGCCGAAACCCGTTCGCTCCGGCTCGTGGTCGCGGCCGCGTCGTCGGCGGTCCTCTGCGTCGACGTGACCCTCGCGGGCTCGATCCTGGACACCTTGCTGGACAACGCCATCAAGTTCAGTCCGGAGGGAGGGCGGATCACGGTACGTCTCCGGGACGACGGGCCCATGACGACCGTCGAAGTCGTCGACGAGGGTCCCGGCGTCGATCCGGACGACTTCGACCGCATCGGCGAACGGTTCTGGCGGGGCGCCGCGACTCGGGAAGTGCCGGGCACCGGACTGGGTTTGAGCATCGCCTGCGAGATGGCGGCGGTCATCGGAGGACAGTTGACGTTCGCCCCGGCCGAACCCCACGGATTGAGCGTGGGGCTCCGTCTGCCCCGGGCCGGCACTGGGCCCACCGTGCGCTCCTCGTCCGGCACGCCCGGTCGGCGCCGACCGGACTGAAACCGACCGTCCGTTGCTTCACGCACCCGGAACACCGGTCGGGTGTCGAGGTTTTGCCTGAGTTTGCGGGGCCGACGAGGTGCTTGCCAGGCTAGCCGCCGCACGCGCCGCGCGACAACCAGGGATTCACCTAGGGCTGTCCCGTCATCCCTGGCGGGCGCACGACGACAGCTACGGCACCTCGCTGCGTTGTCGGAACACCCGAATACACCCAGTATGAGGACGCTCCTCCGCCTTGCGATGCACCGCATCTGACGCCGCGCGCTGATCCACCAGGGATTACGGGACAGCCCTCAGGGCTGTCCCGTCGTCACGCCGCTCCCGAAAAACTGGGAATTCTTATAGCGCTTGAGCGATGAGCAGCCGAATGGCCGACATCACTGGGACCGTGAGGGCAGCCGCTCACCGGCGTCGGGTCACGGGGGCTTGTTCCGCCTGCCTTCACCGGGGCAGCGTGGGCGCTGTCGTGCAAACGGAAAGAGACGTTCAGTGCGAGGAGAAGAAGTGACATCAGCCTGGTCGCCCGGTCGCCGCGCAAAGTGCGTCACCGTTGTCGCTGCGGGTGTTTTTCTGTGCATGGGAACCGTGGTCGCCCCGGGATACGCCAAGGACGCGGGCACCGTCGTGAATGCCGGAAGTGAAAATGCCGTGAACGGCAGTTATCTGGTGCTGTTCGAAGAGGGGGCGCACCAGGACGTCGTCGCGGAATACGGCCTGCGGGTGCGGGAGAGATACGACAGCGCGCTGCACGGGGTGCTGGTCGAGGGGAGCGCAGCGCAGGCCGGGCGACTGGCGGCCGACCCGGCGGTGAAACGGGTGGAGCAGAACACCCTGGTGGGGCGGCTTGCCCGGCCGAGGTTGACGCAGTCGGCCCCGTCGTCCTGCGGGCTCGACCGGATCGACCAGCGCTCGCTTCCGCTCGACGGTTCCTACGCCTACCCGCCGCGTGCGGCGAACGGCGTGGATGTCTACGTGATCGACACCGGCATCGACTACAGCCATCCCGATCTCCGCCCGCGCGCCCGGCCCGGTTTCGACGCCTTCGGCGGAGACGGCAGCGACGAGCACGGCAACGGCACCCATATGGCCGGAATCATCGGTGGCACCGAACACGGAGTGGCCAAGAAGGCCACGCTGATCTCGGTGAAGGTGCTCGACGCCCAGGGTGGCGGCACCCTCGCCGGGGTGGTGGCCGGCATCGACTGGGTCACCGAGCACGCCAAGGGACCCTCGGTGGCCAATTTCGTCATCGGCGCTCCCGCCAGCGAGGTGCTCGACGAAGCGGTGCGCAACTCGATAGCCGCCGGTGTCACGTACGCGATGTCGGCGGGCGCCAGCTTCGACGACGTCGCCAACTCCTCCCCGGCACGGGTGGCCCAGGCCATCACCGTGGGATCCTCGGACTGCGCCGACCGGGTCGCCTCGTTCAGCAACTACGGTGAGGGGCTGGACCTTTATGCCCCGGGCGTGGACATCACCTCCACCTGGCCCGGCGGGGGGACGTCCACTGACTCCGGTACCTCGGTCTCCGCGGCGCATGCGTCCGGTGCGGCCGCGCTGTATCTCGGCGGACACCCCAAGGCCACCCCGGCCGCGGTGGGTAGGGCCCTGGACCGTGCGGCAGTGGTGGGGGCGCTCACCGGAGTGCCGACCGGCTCCACGCCCAACAAGCTCCTGCAGCTGGCGTATTGACACCGGTGTCACGGGTGGCCTCCTCCTCTGCCGATCCGGCGCGTGTCGACCGGGGAGGACGCCGCCGGCGATCCGGGAAGCCCGCATCTCGTCTCGATTCAAATGGTGGAAGATTTGTTGATCATCGAAGACCTCGTGAAGTGCTACCGGGGCGGTACACGCGCCAACGACGGCGTCAGCCTGCAGGTCGAGGCAGGGGAGGTCGTCGGCCTCCTCGGGCACAACGGAGCCGGCAAGACCACCCTGATCAACCAGGTGGCCGGGCTCGCGGTACCGACGTCCGGCACCATTCGGGTCGACGGGTGCGACCCGGTCGCGGAGCCCGCCAGAGTCCGCCGGATGGTTGCGGTGATGCCTCAGGCCCACGCGCCGCTGGCCGGCGTGACGCCTCGGCAGGCCATCAGGACCATGGCTCGCATCCGCGGGATGAACAAGCACGACAGCCGTGCGCGGACCGACGAGCTGATCGGTGCGCTGGACCTTGGAGCATGGGCTGACACGACAGGGGAACGGCTCTCCGGAGGCGTCCGGAGGCTGACGGCGTTCGGCATGGCCGCGTCGTCGCCCGGACGTGTCGTGATGCTCGACGAACCCACCAACGACGTGGACCCGGTCCGCCGAAGGCTGCTGTGGGAGCAGATCCGTGAACTGGCCGACCGGGGCTGCGCCGTTCTCCTCGTCACCCACAACGTGGCCGAGGCGGAGCGGAGCGTGGACCGGATCGTCGTGATGGGTTCCGGCAAGGTGCTGGCGGAGGGCACGGCCGCACAGCTCCGCTCCCGGACGGTCGGTGAGTTCAGACTGGAACTGACGGCGCCGAGCGCCGACGGCATCCCGCCTCTCCCCGGCCACATCCCCGCCGCCGGCCCGCCGCTGCGCGCCGTCCGGCGGCTGGCGATTCCCCTCGACTCCCAAGCGGCGTCGGCGGCGCTTGCCTGGGGCCAGCAACTCCGCGCAGCGGGGGTCGTCGACGAGTTCGCCCTGGTGCCGGTCGGCCTGGAGGACGTGTATCTGCAACTTGCCGGCGGCGAGACCGCACCTGACGCGGAGAAGGGAGAGCACGGTGAGTCACTGGCTGCGTAGTTACGGACTGCTGCTGGGATGGACCGCGCTGCGCAGCCGGGCGACGCTCCCCCTCAATCTCATCATCCAGACCTTCCTGGCGGTCGGCATCATCGTCGGATTCGCCTATCTCGTGCCCGAGATGGACGACGCCACGGCCCTCTACCTTGCGACGGGGGCCCCGGTGCTGGGACTCATCACCGTCGGCATGGTGATCGGCCCGCAGGAAGTCGCCTCCTCGAAGCAGGAGGGCATCTTCGACTTCAACCGGTCGCTGCCCGTTCCCCGAAGTGCCCTCATCGCGTCGGACGCCACGGTTGCCCTGCTCACCGCGCTGCCCGGCATGGTCGCCGCCCTTGTGGTCGCCGGTCTGCGGTTCGACCTCACCCTCCACATCAGCCCGCTGGTCCTTCCCGCCGTCCTCCTGACCGCGTTCACCGCCATCGGTCTGGGCTACGGGATCGGATACGGACTGGCGCCCGCGGCCGCCCGCATGATGTCCCAGCTGGTCGTGTTCGTGGCGCTGATGTTCTCGCCGATCACCTTCCCGGCGTCCCGGCTGCCCGACTGGTTCGAGTCCGTGCACAGGGTGCTCCCGTTCCAGTACATGGCCGAGGCGGTCCGGGACACACTCAACAGGCCACCGGAGGGCGTCGCAGCGCTCCCCTTCGCCGTCCTGGCGGTGTGGTCCCTCATCGGGTTCCTCATCACCTACCGGATGACCGCCCGGCGGCCCTGAGCCGCGACCGCGGACAGCGACGCACCTGGCCGGGCCCACGTGAGCCAGGAGCGTCGCCCGGCGGATCCGTCCTCAGCCCCGGGCTCCAGGGCGACACTCCCCTCGGGCGGACATCCGCGCGCGTTCAGCCCGCGCGGGATGACCGCCAGAACGGCGGCCACCCGCACCCCGGTCACGTCATGACCCACAGGATCTTCATGGTGGCCTTCGACACCACCGGCGAACAGGGAGGGCACCCGGCTGTCGGCCCGGTCCGGCAGCCGCAGAAGATCCACTGCGACCGGCGTTTCCCTCCCGGCGCGCCGCGCGCCGCGCCTGGCAACCGGGGCCGGCCGACCGACGGACGAGCGGGACCGATCAGTCCCGGGCCGGGGCGGGAAGCGCTTCCACGACCGCCTCTTCGTCCGGCACAGCCAACTCCCTGACCCGGGAATCCCCACCTGGGCCGCCGGGCCATTCACGGAAGCGCCGGAACAGCATCGGCATGCCTCGGGCGACCGAGAGGTCGGAGCTGTCCATGACCTGCATGTGCACATGGGGCTGGGTCGAGTTGCCGGAGTTGCCGCAGTTCGCGAGGTGCTGGCCGACCACCACCCGCTGTCCGGCGGACACCTGGACGGAGCCGGACTTGAGGTGCACCAGGGCGACGTAGGGGCCGTGCTCCGACAGCGAAATGATCAGATGGTTCCCTGCGATGGCGTTCGCCCCTCGGCGTACCCGTGCGGCCTGGCCCAGCATGTACGGCACCAGGGCGAGCTGCGACCGGCGTGCCTCGTGGTCGGGTTCGCCGTCGTGGGCCGCGATCACGGTGCCGGCGGCGGGAGCCAGGACCGGCCGGCCGAAACTGTGGAAGAGCTCGGGCGGTTCGGTGGCGAAGAAGGTCCGCCAGCTGCGGTGGCCGGCCGTGCGGTGGCGGTCGTCCACGCCGATGAAGTCAATGGCGTGACTGCTGCCGAACAGCTCGGTCCCATGACTCGGAATCCGCCGTGCCGGGCTGTTCCTGGCACGCCACAGCCCGGTGAAGGGCAGTGAGAGCTCGACACCCCGCGCCCCCGGACGTTGTGCGCCCGAGTCTCCGCCCGCCCCGGCGGCGACGCCTGCCGTGGCGAAGGCGGCGGCGCCGATCGCGACGCTGCGCGCGAAAAAGAGCCGCCGGGAGGGGTCCTTCCCGCCAGGGGCGTCGGGTCCGTCCGGTGACGGTGTGCCGGCCCGCCGGGCAAAGCCCCGGCGGAGCAGGAGGCGGACGAGTTCGCCCAGGAGCAGCGCGAGGGTGAGGTACATCAGCAGCGGTAGCCAGACCTCACCCGCGGGGGTGAGGACCCGTGCGATCTCGAACGGCGGCTCGGCGGGCCCGGCGAACAGCAGGACCGCTGTGGTCGCCGAGAGCAGCCACACCAGCCCCGTGCCGGCACGCCGCCACGGGGAGCCCTCGTGGGAGACGTCTTTGACGAGGCGCCGGAACAGGTACCGGTGGACGGCCGTCAGAGCCAAGAGGATCAAGGCGGCGTTCAGGAGGAGAAGAGCAGTGCCGGTCCGTGACATGTGTCGAACCTAGCCGCCGGGCGCGTGTCTGCTTCCTACTGTGCCAAAGAATGGTCGATTTCCTAGTCCTGCGTCCGCCGTCCCCGACCGTCCGCCGGATCAAAGGGTGACGGCCCCGGGAGTATTTCGGGGCCGGTATCCCCACTGACCTGCGACAAGCAGCTCCGTGAATCGCCGGCCGGACCAAGAATGCGGTATCGATCACGAGGCGGCGGCGCGCATCCGGTCGGTTGACAGGCGCTGTGGGCTGCATGAGCATACCGATCGATGTTGAAGGTTCGAATGAGCGCAGCCCCACCTAGGGGCCGCACATGCGAGATCCCATTCGTTGTGAGTCGTACACGCACTGTTCGCGTTCGGGGGACTTGAAAATGGGAAGACGGGCCAGACTCGGAACCGTGCACACACGCCCTGTGGGCCGTCCCGGCGTCCTGACCTCGTCCGGCACGTGTGACCTGCGTTTTGTCGCCGAAGCTGCCCCGGGGGGACCGAGGATCCCAGGCACTCGCACGGTCGGCCCCGTGGTCGGCGCCGCCGCCGGGGCGCCTTTCACCCACCGATCGGCACCGGAATTCCCTGGTTCTTCTGCACGTCACTGACGAGATATTCACGGGCCCTCTTTCGGGCCCGTAAAGATCGACCGATCCAGCGCGCCCGCACGGCTTCGGGGCGGTCCATGGCGACCGTATTCCCGCTCGGCCGGAGCGAAAGTGCGCATCATCGCTCATGACTTCAGAGGATTGCGGCCTTGAGTACTTTTCGCGACCCAGCCGAACATTTCTCTGCCCTCTCCGGAGACCGGCGGGCCGAGATTTCCTACCCGTTGTCACCCACGCAGCAGGGCATTCTCTTCCAGGCCCGCCACGGGGAAGGGACCGGCCTGTACCACACGCAGGTCGAGTTCGAGGTCGCTCAGGATCTCGACGTCGACGCGTTCCGCCTGAGCTGGGCGCGGGTCACGGAGCGGCACGCGGCGCTGAGAACCGGCTTCCGTGATCGTCCGGGTGGCGAACCGGTGCAGACGGTCCGTGAGAGCGTGGACGTTCCCCTTGTCCACGAGGACTGGCGTTCCCTGGACGAGGAGCAGCAGTCCGACCGGTTGACGGCGCGGCTTCGGCAGGACCGCGAGCAGGGCTTCTCACTGGACGAGGCCCCGTTGTGGCGGCTCCACGTCGCCCACCTGGCGGACGCGCGGTACCGGGTCCTGTGGAGCCTCCACTACCTCCTGATGGACTCGCGGAGCCAGACGAGGATTCTCCGCGAAGTGGAGCAGGTGCACGAGGCGCTGACCTCCCGGCAGCCCCTGGACGAACCGCCGGTGGTGCCGTTCCAGGAGTACGTGGAGTGGTGGGGACGTCAGGACGCCGGTCGGTCCGAGGCTTTCTGGCGTGACGAGCTGCGGTCGGTGTCGCCCGTCAGCCCGCTTCCCTTCCAACTCAGGCCCCCCGCAGGCGAGGACGCCGCTGCGGAGGCGCCGCCCGCCGTGTACGAACAGGTGTCGCTGGTCCTGGACGAACGGGAGACGGCCGCCCTGCGCGCCGCCGGAACGCAGTGGGACCTGACGCTCCCCACGATCGTACGGGGCGCCTGGGCCTTCCTCCTGAGCCGTTACCGGGGCGCCGACGAGGTGGTCATGGGCGTCACCACCCCCGGCCGGTCCGCCGACCTGCCGGGTGTCGAGGACATGGTCGGGCTGCTCATCAACACGCTTCCCCTGCGGGTCGAGGTTCCGGCCCCGGCAGGCTGGGCGGAATGGATGCAGGGCCTGCAGCGGAAGTACGCGGACATCCTGGAGCACGAGTACAGCCCCCTGCGGCTGGTCCAGCAGTGGAGCGGGGTCGGCCCGGGCGAATCGCTCTTCGACAGCGTCCTGATGGTCGAGGACCAGGAGACAGGAACCGGGACCGGCTCCTTCCGGGTGGTCCGGGAGGAGAGCCACGCGGCCTACCCGCTGAGCGTCGTGGCGACCCTCGGGGAGCGCCTCACGCTCACCGTCCACTACGACACCGGGCGCTTCGCGCCGCGGACCGTCGAGCGCACGTCGGGACACCTCCGGCAGATCCTCGCTGAGCTGGTGCGCAAGCCGCACGCCCGCCTCGGGGAGCTGGCCCTCCTCACCCCGGCCGAGCACTCCCGGCTCGTCCATGAGTGGAACGACACGGACACGCCGTACGCGCAGGACGTATGCATTCACCAGCTGTTCGAGAGGCGGACCGAGGAGGCCCCCGAGGCCCTGGCCCTGTTCTTCCGGGACGAGCGCTGGACCTATCGCGAGGTCAACGAGCGGGCCAACCAGGTGGCGCACCGGCTGAGAGGACTCGGGATCGGACGCGGCGACCAGGTCGTGATCCTGATGGAGCGCTCCGCGGAGATGATTCCCGCCCTGCTGGGGATCCTCAAGGCCGGCGCCACGTACGTCCCCCTCGACGTCAACGCTCCCGTCAAGCGGTGGCACTGGATCATCGACTCGCTGAAGGTCACCTGCGTCCTGACCCAGCGCGCCCTGGTGCCGCGCGTCATGTCCGCCGACCCGTTGCCGGACCTCGCGCACATCGTGTGCATGGACCCGGCGGACGACGAACTGCCCGTGCCCGCCCACTGCCCGTACACCGTTCACCCCTCGGCCGGACTCACGGACCTGCCCCGCGAGAACCTTCCGCCGCAGGGCACTGCGCGGGACATCGCCTACGTCATCTTCACCTCCGGCTCCACCGGAACGCCCAAGGGCGTCGCGGTCGCGCACTTCCCGGCGGTGAACCTGATCGAGTGGGTCAACACCACCTTCTCCGTGGGCCCGGACGACCGCATCCTCTTCATCACCTCACTCACCTTCGACCTGTCCGTCTACGACGTCTTCGGTGTGCTCGCCGCCGGCGGGTCGATCCGGGTGGCCACGGGTGAGGACATCCAGGAGCCGGCGAACCTGCTGGGCCACCTCGCCGACGAGCCCATCACCTTCTGGGACTCGGCGCCCGCCGCCCTGATGCAGCTCGCGCCCTTCCTGCCCACCGACGGCGAGGGCGCGAACGAGATCGTCTCCCGGTCCCTGCGCCTGATCTTCATGAGCGGGGACTGGATACCTGTCCACTCGCCGGACCTGATGAAGGCGGCCTTCCCGGAGGTCAGGGTCGTCGGCCTCGGCGGGGCGACCGAGGCGACCGTCTGGTCGAACTTCTTCCCTGTCGACGTGGTGGACCCCGCCTGGTCGAGCATTCCGTACGGAAAGCCCATCCAGAACGCACGCTATTACGTCCTGGACGAGAGCCTGCGTCCCTGTCCGGTGGACGTGCCGGGCGACCTCTACATCGGCGGCATCTGCCTCAGCTCCGGTTATGCGGACGAGCCGCAGCTGACGGCCGGCAAATACATTCCGTCGCCTTTCGGCGCCACGCCCGGAGAACGCATCTACCAGACCGGTGACATGGCACGGTGGCGGGAGGATGGGAACCTGGAGTTCCTCGGACGCACCGACTCCCAGGTCAAGATCCGGGGCTACCGCATCGAACTCGGAGAGATCGACAGCACGCTGGGCGAGCACCCCGTCGTCCAGGACGCGGCGACCGTCGTCCGGGAGGACGCGTCCGGCGACCGTTCCCTGGTGTCGTACGTCGTCCTCCATCCGCAGCGCGCCCGTTCCGCCGTCCAGGACGACGAGGACTCGCTGGTGGGCCGGCGCATCGACCGCTGGCGCGAGGTGTACGACGCGTTCGACCCGGACGCGGCGAGGGAGTCGGAGGACGGACACGACTTCTCGGGCTGGAACAGCAGCTACACCGGCGGCCCCATCCCCCGGGAGGAGATGCTGGCCTGGCAGGACGACACGGTCGCGCTGATCCACGGCTACGGTCCCTGCACGATCCTGGAGATCGGCTGCGGGACCGGACTGCTGCTCTTCCCGCTCGCCGCAGGATGCCGCCGCTACTACGGAACCGACTTCTCCTCGTCCGCCCTGGACGCCGTGCGCGGGCGTCTCGGCTCCCGGCCGGAGCTCCGGGAGACCGTTGTCCTGCACCGGCGGGAGGCCGACGCCCTCGACGACCTGGAGCTCGAACCGGTCGACACGGTCGTCGTCAACTCGGTCGTCCAGTACTTCCCCGACGTCCACTACCTGCTCCGCGTCCTTGACCAAGCGCTGTCCCGGGTTGTCGACGGTGGCCGGATCATCGTCGGAGACGTCCGGAGCCTGCCGCTGCTCGAGGCATTCCACGCCGACGTCGAGCTGCACCACGCACCCGAGTCCCTGACCCGTCAGCAGCTCTGGCAGCGCGTCCAGCGCCGTGTGCAGCTGGAGGAGGAACTGACCCTCGACCCGGCGTTCTTCCGCGACTGGGCCGCCGCCACCGGCCGCGTCTCCCGCGTCGAGATCCGGCCCAAGGGTGGCCGCAGCCTCAACGAGATGTCGATGTTCCGCTACCAGGCAGTGCTCCATGTGGGCTCCGCCCGCGACCGGGCCGGCCGGACGGCGCCGGCCGCCGTCCCCGAACTGGACTGGACGGCTGAACGTCTCACCCCCGCGAAGCTGCGCGAGATGCTGGCGGGCGACCGGCCCGACCGGCTCCGGCTGCGCGACGTCCCGAACGCCCGCGTCGAGGAAGCGGCACGGACGCTCCGCTGGCTGAAGAGCGGAACCGGACCCGAGACCGCCGAGGCGTGGCGCGGACAGGACCGGCCGCTGCGAGGCATCGACCCGGAGGACGTCAGGGAACTCGCCGAGCAGGCCGGCTACCGGGCCGCCGTCGACTGGAGCCGGCACGGCGCGGACGGCGACTACTCCGTGCTGTTGACCCGCGTCGGAGTGGAACAGGCCCCGGACGAGGAGGAGTTCGTCGTCCCGTCCGAGCCCGGGCGGGGAACGAGCGGCTGGTCGGACTACGCCAACCAGCCGCTCAAGGCGGAGATCGAGCACCTGGTGATGCCCCGGCTCCACGCCCACCTGGCCGAGCGACTCCCCGGCTACATGGTGCCGTCCGGCCTCGTCGCCCTCGACGCCCTGCCCGTCACCCCCAGCGGCAAGCTCGACCGTCATGCGCTGCTGCTCCCGCCGGCTCCTGCCGCCGGGCCGAGCTCCGTGCCCGCCCGGAACACCACCGAGGCCCTGCTCGTCCCGATCTGGGAGCAGACCCTGTCCCGCTCGCCGATCGGCGTCCTCGACGACTTCTTCGAGCTGGGCGGGCACTCACTGCTCGCCGTGCAACTGGTGGCCCGGATCCGGCAGGTGTTCTCGCTGGAGGTGCCGGTCCGCCTCTTCTTCGACCTGCCGACGATCGCCGAGGTCGCGCGCGAGTTGCGGCGCCGGCAGGAGGAGCGGCAGCCCTCGCCGCCGCGTCCCCTCGTCCCCGCCCCCCGAGGCGGCCCGCTGCCGGCCGGATCCGACCAGCAGCGGCTCTGGTTCATCGACCGGCTGAGCCCCGGAACCACCTCCTACACCGTCAACTGGCTCGTCCCCCTTCCGGCTTCCCTCGGGACACCGGTGCTCCGGGACGCCCTGGACGAGATGATCCGCCGTCACGAGACCCTGCGCACCACCCTCACGGAGAAGGACGGCCAGGTCTGGCAGATCGTCGCGGACAAGGGGCAGGTCGAGCTGGAGGAGGCCGATCTCTCAGGGCTTCCCGGCGAGCAGGCCGAGCAGCGGGCGCGGGACGAGATCCACCGGTGGTGGGACCAGCCCTTCGACCTCGTCGAAGGCCCCTTGCTGCGGGCCCGGCTCGTCAGGCTGCCGGAGGCGGAGCAGGTCCTCGCGTTCAGCGCCCATCACACCGTGTTCGACGGCTATTCGATCGGTCTCTTCGGCCAGGAGTTCCTCCAGATCTGCCGGGCCCTCGCCGAGGGCGAGCCCTCCCCGCTGCCCGCTCCTCAGGTGCAGTACGCCGACTACGCCGTGTGGCAGCAGAGCCGGCTGGAGGAGGAGGACAGGCTCTCCTTCCAGCTCGACTACTGGAAGGAGCAGCTCTCCGGCGCTCCGGAACTGCTCACCCTGCCGACCGACTTCCCGCGTCCTGACGCGCAGAGCTTCACGGGCGACTTCCTGCGCCGGCAGCTGTCACCCGAGCTGACGCAGCAGGTCGTCGAGGTGAGCCGTGAGCACCAGGTGACGAACTACATCACCATGCTCAGCGCCTACGCGCTCCTGCTGGCCCGGTACAGCGGTCAGGACGACGTCGTCATCGGCGTGCCGATCGCGGACCGGAACCGCGTCGAGCTGGAGTCCATGATCGGGTTCCTGGTCAACACGGCCGCCGTCCGGGTGGACCTGCGCGACGACCCGAGCTTCGAGAACGTCCTGCTCCAGGTCCGCAGGCAGCTCTTCGACGCCCAGGCCCATCAGGAGGTGCCGTTCGAGCGGCTCGTCGAGGCACTCCGGCCTGCGCGCAGCCTCGCGTACAACCCGGTCTTCCAGGTGATGTTCGCCGACGAGAGCCTGCCGTTCCTGGACCACGACTCGGCCTCGGTGCAGCCGAAACCGTGGATGCACGACCTGATGGCCGAGGGAATGAGCGTCGGCGTCGCCCGCTTCGACCTCACCCTGATGATCCAGGCCGATCCCGAGGGTATGCACGTCGGATTCGAGTACAGCACCGACCTGTTCCGGGAACGGACGGTCGCGCGCATGGCCGACCACTTCGAGGTGCTCTTGCGGGCCGCGCTGGCCGACCCCGGGCAGCGGGTGCGGCGCCTCCCGATGGTCGATGAGGTGGAGCTCGGGCAGATCGTCGAGCAGGGGACCGGGCCCCTCAACGAGCGTGCTCTCCGGCCGACTTCGCTGCAGACGCTGTTCGAGGAGCAGGCGCGCCGGTATCCCGACCGGATTGCCGTCACGTTCGGTGACACGGAGCTGTACTACGCCGACCTGGACCGGTGGTCGAACCGGCTTGCGCGTCTGCTGCGGGATCGTGGTGTCGGGCGGGAGAGCCTGGTCGGTCTGTGTGTGCCGCGTTCGGTGGAGATGGTGGTCGGTCTGCTGGCGGTGCTGAAGGCGGGCGGGGCGTATGTGCCGCTGGATCCGGCGTATCCGCAGGAGCGTCTGGCGTACATGGCTGAGGACGCGGGGCTGCGGGTGGTGCTGGCCGAGCGGTCGACGGCCGGGGTGCTGCCCGAGTCCGACGCCCTGGTTCTGAGTGTCGAGGACGTCTGGCCGGAGCTCGACCGGTGGCCCGACACACCCCTGGAATCGGGCGTGACCGGCGACGACCTGGCGTACGTGATGTACACCTCCGGTTCGACCGGCCGCCCGAAGGGCGTGGCCGTGACCCATGCCGATGTGACGGCGCTGGCGCTGGACAGCCGGTTCGTACGGGGGCACGAGTGCGTGCTCATGCACTCACCGCAGGCGTTCGACGCGTCGACCTACGAGCTGTGGACCCCGCTGCTCTCCGGCGGCCGGGCGGTTGCCGCGCCGCAGGGGGCGGCCGTGACCTCGGAGTCGCTGCGTGAGCTGGTGGCGGCCCACCAGATCACCGCGGTGTTCATGACGACGGCGCTGTTCCATCTGTTCGCTCAGGACGACCCCGGCTGCCTGGCCGGTCTGCGCGAGGTGTGGACCGGCGGCGAACCGGTCGCGGCGGATGCGGTGCGGCGGGTGCGCGCAGCCTGTCCCGAGCTGGTGGTGGTGGACGTCTACGGGCCCACGGAGACGACGACCTTCGCCACCTGCTTCCGGATGGAGCCGCACGACCAGGTGCCTGCCGAGCTGCCGATCGGCCGGCCGTTCGACAACACTCGGGTGTTCGTGCTGGACAACTCCCTGCAGCCGGTCCCGGTGGGCGTCGCCGGTGAGCTGTGCATCGGTGGAGTGGGTTTGGCGCGTGGCTATCTGGGGCGGCCGGAGCTGACCGCCGAGGCGTTCGTCGCCGATCCGTTCGGCTCGGGCAGCCGGCTCTACCGGACCGGTGACCTGGTGCGCCGTCTCCGCGATGGCGACATCCAGGTACTCGGCCGGGTCGATGATCAGGTGAAGGTTCGTGGTTTTCGTATTGAGTTGGGTGAGATCGAGGTCGCGCTGGTGGGGCATCCGTTGGTGCGTGGTGCGGCGGTGTTGGTGCAGGGTCAGGCGGGGTCGAGGCGGTTGGTGGCGTATGTCGTCTCGGATGGGCCGGTGGTTTCGGGGGAGTTGCGGGCGTTTCTGGGTGAGCGGTTGCCGGGGCACATGGTGCCTGGGGTGTTCGTTCCGTTGGAGGTTCTGCCGTTGAGTCCGAACGGCAAGGTGGACCGTGGGGCGTTGGCTGCGTTGCCGTGGATGGATCATGCGGTGGACGGGCGGGATTTTGTGGCGCCGCGGTCGGAGGTGGAGGAGCGGCTGGCGGGTATTTGGGAGTCGGTGCTGGGCACGGGCCGGCCGGTGGGGGTGCACGATGATTTCTTTTCGCTGGGTGGGGACTCGATTCTGAGTCTGCAGGTGATTTTCCGGGCGAAGCAGTGCGGGTTGTTCTTCACGGTGAAGCAGCTTTTCGAGTTTCAGACGATTGCTGAGCTGGCTTTGGTTGTGGAGCGGCAGGATGCTGCGCTGGTGCGGGCGGAGCAGGGTCTGGTGTCGGGGGCTGTGGAGCTGACGCCTGTTCAGCGGTGGTTTTTCGAGCAGGATTTCGTGGCTCCGCAGTATGTGAATCAGTCGGTGTTGACGGAGGTGGATCCGGGTCTTTCGTCGGGGCAGTGGGAGCGGGTGGTGGGGTGTCTGCTGGAGCAGCATGACGGTCTGCGGACTCGTTTTTGGCGGGAGGGGGGCGGGTGGCGGGCTGAGGTTGCCGGGGTGCCGGAGACGGTGCCGTGGCAGGTGCACGATCTGTCGTCGTGTCCGTCGGGTGAGTGGGAGGAGCGGCTGCGGGGGATTGCGGGGCGGGTGCAGGCGGGTTTGAGTCTGTCGGATGGGCCGTTGTTCCGTGCTGTGTTGTTCACGGGGTTGCCGGGGCGGGCGGACCGGTTGCTGTTGGTGGCGCACCATCTGGTGGTCGATGTGGTGTCGTGGCGGATTCTTCTGGAGGATCTGCAGGTTCTGGTCGAGCTGGTGCGGCAGGGGCGGGAGCCGGTTTTGCCGGCGAAGTCGAGTTCGTGGCAGCAGTGGGCGGGCCGTCTGCGTCAGGAGGCGCTGAGTGCGTCGACCGTGGGGGAGGTTTCGTACTGGAGTGAGCAGGCGGGGGCGGTCGGTGAGTTGCCGTTGGACGGTCGGGGGGCCGGGGGGAACACGGTCGGTGGCAGTCGGGTTTTGCGGGCGGTGTTGGGTGCGGGGGAGACGCGGGCGCTGTTGCGTGATGTGCCTGCGGTGTTCAACTCGCGGGTCAATGATGTGTTGTTGACGGGTGTGGCTGCTGCGGTCGGTGCGTGGACCGGTGATGGTCATGTGCGGGTGGATGTCGAGGGGCATGGTCGTGAGGATCTCTTCGATGATCTTGATGTGTCCCGGACGACGGGTTGGTTCACCACGATTTCTCCGTTGCGGTTGCCGGTTCCTTCGGCCGGGGGTCTGGGAGAGGGGCTCAAGCGGATCAAGGAGCTTTTGCGTGTCCGTCCTCGGCAGGGGATCGGTTACGGTCTCCTTGCTCATGGGCCGGTTGCGACCGGTCTGACCGGGACCGCGCCCGCGCAGATCAGCTTCAACTACCTCGGCCAGTTCGACGGGAGTTTCGCAAGCGGCTTCGCCACGTCCTCCGGCCTGGTCGGTCCCGACTGGGACCCCGCCAACCGGCGCCCGTACCTGATCGACATCGTGAGCAGTGTCCAGGACGGCGAGCTCCGTATGGAGTGGACCTACAGCGGGGCGGCTCATGAGGAGGAGACGATCCGGCGGGTTGCCGAGCACACGCTGGACGCCCTGCGGTCGCTCGCCGGCGAGGCGGCCCGGCCGGGCACGGTGGGCTACAGTCCCTCCGATTTTCCGCTGAGCGGCCTGACGCAGCAGCAGATCGACGACCTCGTCGGCGAACTGCACGCGCTGCCCGAGTGGCGGGGGAGTGGCCTGTCCCGTCCACTCGAGGACTGCTACCCGCAGACACCCGTCCAGCAGGGACTGTGGTTCCAGAGCCAGTACGCCCGGGGCGAAGGCGTCTACCACGTCCAGATGATCCATCGGATCGATCAGGAACTGGATGTGGAGGTCTTCCGGCAGAGCTGGGCCGAGGTCATGCGACGGCATCCGATCCTGCGGACGGGCTTCCGGACGACGACGGAGAACGAAGCCCTCCAGTTGGTCTGGGCCGACCTCCCGGTCCCCCTCGAAATCCGGGACTGGCGGTCCGAGAGCCCCACAGGTCAGCAGGACCGCCTGGAGAGGCACCTGCGGGAGGACCGCGCCCAGGGCTTCGACCCGCAGGACGCCCCGCAGTGGCGGATGTTCCTCGTCCGCACGGCCGACCAGCGGTACGAGCTGGTCTGGAGCGCCCACCACGCCATCCTCGACGGCTGGAGCCTCGGCCTGATCCTGAACGACGTGGCCCAGTGGTACGGCGCCCTCAGCCGGGGCGGCCGACTGGACCCGACCCCCGCGCGCCCCTACCGGGACTACGTGTCCTGGCTCCAGCGGCAGGACCTGCGCGAGGCCGAGGAGTACTGGCGCGAAACCCTGCACGGCGTCGAGGAGGCCACCCCACTGAGCATCGAGCGGTATGCGGCCACGGGGGCGACGCCGTCCGGCGCGAGCGGCCAGGAGGAACTCGACGTGCTCTTCGACGCCGAGGACACCCGCCGGCTGCACGCGCTGGCCAAGACCAACCGGCTGACCCTCAACACCGTCCTCCAGGGTTGCTGGGCGCTCCTGCTCGGCCGTTACACCGGCGCCGACGACGTCGTCTTCGGAACGGTGGTCTCCGGGCGCCCGGCCGACGTGGAGGGTGTCGAACGCACCGTCGGCCTCTTCATCAACACGCTCCCCGTCCGGGTGGGGCTGCCCGGGCACAGCACCGCGCTCGCCTGGCTCCAGGACCTGCAGGACCAGAACCTGCGGATGCGGCAGTACGAGCACAGCCCGCTGGGGAAGGTCCAGCGGTGGAGTGGGCTCCCCGCCGGCGCCCCCCTCTTCGAGAGCCTCTTCGTCTTCGAGAACTACCCGGTGGCGAAGGGAGACTCCGCAGCCCTGCGCATCGACCTCACCCGCTCCGAGGAACGGATCGACTACGCCATCGGCCTGGTGGCGACCGTTCCGGAGGACCGGCTCCGGATCACCGTGCAGTACGACACCGGGCGCTTCGAGCGGGACGCGATCGAGCGGATGCTCGGCCATCTCCGCAGCGTCTGCTCCCAGATCGCCCGGGAGCCGGAGGTGAGGCTGAGCGGGATCACCGTCCTCACGAAGGAGGAGCGGCAGCAGATCCTCCGCCAGGGCAACTCCACGACCGAGCAGACGGCGGCCGACGCCGACTTCGACCTGTCGGCCTACGCGGCGGGGATCAGGAACGCGGAAGAGCGCGAACTCCTTGAGGAACTCGTCGCCGAGGTTCAGGGTATGTCGCCGAGCGATTTCCAGGCCCGGACTCCGAGTGCTTCACCGGCTACCGAGACGAGTGACGATCATGAGTGAACTTCTTCCTCGGCTGGAGAACCTGACTGCGGAGCAGCAGGCGATGCTGCGTCTGAGGCTTCAGCAGATCAAGCAGCAGTCAGCGCGTCCGGCGCCCTTCCACGAGCTGTTCTCGGCTCAGGTCCGCCGGTGTCCCGACCGGATCGCTGTGGCCTTCGGTGACTACCAGCTCAGTTATGCGTGTCTGGACCGGTGGTCGAACCGGCTTGCGCGTCTGCTGCGGGATCGTGGTGTCGGGCGGGAGAGCCTGGTCGGTCTGTGTGTGCCGCGTTCGGTGGAGATGGTGGTCGGTCTGCTGGCGGTGCTGAAGGCGGGCGGGGCGTATGTGCCGCTGGATCCGGCGTATCCGCGGGAGCGTCTGGCGTACATGGTCGAGGACGCGGGGCTGCGGGTGGTGCTGGCCGAGCGGTCGACGGCCGGGGTGCTGCCCGAGTCCGATGCCCTGGTTCTGAGTGTCGAGGACGTCTGGCCGGAGCTCGACCGGTGGCCCGACACACCCCTGGAGACGGACGGAACCTGCGACGACCTGGCGTACGTGATCTACACCTCCGGTTCCACGGGCCGGCCGAAGGGTGTGCAGGTCACCCATCGCGGCATCCGCGGCATCGCCCGGTGGCAGCGCGAGAACTATGGCCTGGACACACCGCAGCGAGTACTGCAGGGAACATCGCTGAGCTTCGACATCTCAGTGTGGGAATTTACGGCGGCATTGCTGTCGGGCGGCACCCTGGTGCTGCCGCCCGCCGGGCTGAAGATGGTCGGTTCCGATCTCACCGATCTTCTCCTCGAGCAGGCCGTCGAGAACATCAACCTGACACCGGCGGCGCTCGCCACGCTTCCGGAGGAATCACTGCCCTTCCTGCGCTGTGTCTCCGTCGGCGGTGAGGCGTGTCCTCTCGACCTCGTCCGCACCTGGTCTCCCGGCCGGTCGTTCTTCAACGGTTACGGTCCTTCGGAGGCCACCATCGCGGTGAGCGTGGCCCGCTTCGGGCCCGAACTGGAACGCGTCCACATCGGCCGTCCCATCGACGGGGCGCGGCTGTACGTTCTCGACTCCCGTCTCCAGCTCCAGCCGGTGGGTGCCGCCGGTGAGCTGTACATCGGTGGGGCGGGTCTGGCGCGCGGCTATCTGGGGCGTCCCGAGCTGACCGCCGAGGCGTTCATCGCGAACCCATTCGACGAGGAGGCGGGCAGCCGGCTCTACAGGACCGGCGACCGCGCGCGCTTCCTGCCCGACGGGAACGTCGAGTTCCTGGGGCGGGTCGATGATCAGGTGAAGGTTCGTGGTTTTCGTATTGAGTTGGGTGAGATCGAGGTCGCGCTGGTGGGGCATCCGTTGGTGCGTGGTGCGGCGGTGTTGGTGCAGGGTCAGGCGGGGTCGAGGCGGTTGGTGGCGTATGTCGTCTCGGATGGGCCGGTGGTTTCGGGGGAGTTGCGGGCGTTTCTGGGTGAGCGGTTGCCGGGTCACATGGTGCCTGGGGTGTTCGTTCCGTTGGAGGTTCTGCCGTTGAGTCCGAACGGCAAGGTGGACCGTGGGGCGTTGGCTGCGTTGCCGTGGATGGATCATGCGGTGGACGGGCGGGAGTTCGTGGCGCCGCGGTCGGAGGTGGAGGAGCGGCTGGCGGGGATCTGGGAGTCGGTGCTGGGCACGGGCCGGCCGGTGGGGGTGCACGATGATTTCTTTTCGCTGGGTGGGGACTCGATTCTGAGTCTGCAGGTGATTTTCCGGGCGAAGCAGTGCGGGTTGTTCTTCACGGTGAAGCAGCTTTTCGAGTTTCAGACGATTGCTGAGCTGGCTTTGGTTGTGGAGCGGCAGGATGCTGCGCTGGTGCGGGCGGAGCAGGGTCTGGTGTCGGGGGCTGTGGAGCTGACGCCTGTTCAGCGGTGGTTTTTCGAGCAGGATTTCGTGGCTCCGCAGTATGTGAATCAGTCGGTGTTGACGGAGGTGGATCCGGGTCTTTCGTCGGGGCAGTGGGAGCGGGTGGTGGGGTGTCTGCTGGAGCAGCATGACGGTCTGCGGACTCGTTTTTGGCGGGAGGGGGGCGGGTGGCGGGCTGAGGTTGCCGGGGTGCCGGAGACGGTGCCGTGGCAGGTGCACGATCTGTCGTCGTGTCCGTCGGGTGAGTGGGAGGAGCGGCTGCGGGGGATTGCGGGGCGGGTGCAGGCGGGTTTGAGTCTGTCGGATGGGCCGTTGTTCCGTGCTGTGTTGTTCACGGGGTTGCCGGGGCGGGCGGACCGGTTGCTGTTGGTGGCGCACCATCTGGTGGTCGATGTGGTGTCGTGGCGGATTCTTCTGGAGGATCTGCAGGTTCTGGTCGAGCTGGTGCGGCAGGGGCGGGAGCCGGTTTTGCCGGCGAAGTCGAGTTCGTGGCAGCAGTGGGCGGGCCGTCTGCGTCAGGAGGCGCTGAGTGCGTCGACCGTGGGGGAGGTTTCGTACTGGAGTGAGCAGGCGGGGGCGGTCGGTGAGTTGCCGTTGGACGGTCGGGGGGCCGGGGGGAACACGGTCGGTGGCAGTCGGGTTTTGCGGGCGGTGTTGGGTGCGGGGGAGACGCGGGCGCTGTTGCGTGATGTGCCTGCGGTGTTCAACTCGCGGGTCAATGATGTGTTGTTGACGGGTGTGGCTGCTGCGGTCGGTGCGTGGACCGGTGATGGTCATGTGCGGGTGGATGTCGAGGGGCATGGTCGTGAGGATCTCTTCGATGATCTTGATGTGTCCCGGACGACGGGTTGGTTCACCACGATTTCTCCGTTGCGGTTGCCGGTTCCTTCGGCCGGGGGTCTGGGAGAGGGGCTCAAGCGGATCAAGGAGCTTTTGCGTGTCCGTCCTCGGCAGGGGATCGGTTACGGTCTCCTTGCTCATGGGCCGGTCGCGACCGCTCTGACCGGGACCGCACCCGCGCAGATCAGCTTCAACTACCTCGGCCAGTTCGACGGGAGTTTCGCCGGGAACTTCGCCGCCTTCACGGGCCTGGCCGGCCCCGACGTGGATCCCGCCAACGACCGCGTTCATCTCATCGACATCGTGAGCAGTGTGCAGGACGGCGAGCTCCGTATGGAGTGGACCTACAGTGGGGCGGCTCACGAGGAGGAGACGATCCGGCGGGTCGCCGAGAGCACGCTGGATGCCCTGAGGGAGCTCGTCGGCGAGGCGGCCCGGCCCGGCACGGTGGGCTACAGCCCCTCCGACTTTCCGCTGAGCGGCCTGACGCAGCAGCAGATCGACGACCTCGCCGGCGAACTGCCCGCGCTGCCCGCCTGGCAGAACAGCCGGTCCGCGCGTCCGCTCGACGACTGCTACCCGCAGACACCCACCCAGCAGGGCATGTGGTTCCAGAGCCAGTACGCGAGCGGCGAGGGCTTCTACCACGTGCAGAACGTGCTGCGCATCGATCAGGAACTGGATGTGGAGGTCTTCCGGCAGAGCTGGGCCGAGGTCATGCGGCGGCATCCGATCCTGCGGACCGGCTTCCGGACCACGGCGGAGAACGAAGCCCTCCAGTTGGTCTGGGCCGACCTCCCGGTCCCCCTCGAAATCCGGGACTGGCGGTCCGAGAGCCCCACAGGTCAGCAGGACCGCCTGGAGAGCCATCTGCGGGAGGACCGCGTCCAGGGCTTCGACCCGCAGGACGCCCCGCAGTGGCGGATGTTCCTCGTCCGCACGGCCGACCAGCGGTACGAGCTGGTCTGGAGCGCCCACCACGCCATCCTCGACGGCTGGAGCATGAGTCTGATCCTCAAGGAGGCCGCCGAGTGGTACGGCGCCCTCAGCCGGGGCGGCCGACTGGACCCGACCCCCGCGCGCCCCTACCGGGACTACGTGTCCTGGCTCCAGCGGCAGGACCTGCGCGAGGCCGAGGAGTACTGGCGCGAAACCCTGCACGGCGTCGAGGAGGCCACCTCCCCGAAGACGGGGAAGCCGCTGGACGCGCCGGACAGCGGACCGGGGGAGCCGGCTCCGTACGCCTGGGCCGACGGCTTCCTCGACGAGGAGGAGACCACGGCGTTGCAGGACTTCGCACAGCGGTGCCGTCTCACCCTCAACACCGTTCTGCAGGGTTGCTGGGCGCTCCTGCTCGGCCGCTACGCCCGCACGGACGACGTCGTCTTCGGAACGGTGGTCTCCGGGCGTCCGGCCGACGTGGAGGGCGTCGAGCGCATGTCCGGACTCTTCATCAACACGCTCCCCCTGCGCGTGAGGCTGCCCGAGCAGAGCACCGTGCTCGGCTGGCTCCAGGACCTGCAGGAACAGAACCTGCGGATGCGGCAGTACGAGTACAGCCCGCTGAGCGAGGTCCAGCGGTGGAGCGGGCTCCCCGTCGGCGTCCCCCTCTTCGAGAGCCTCTTCGTCTTCGAGAACTACCCGGAGGGCGAGAGCCGTGACGACGCCCTGCGCTTCGAGGCACTCGGCTCGCAGGAGCAGACCCACTACCCGATCAACACCGCGATCACCGTGGGCGAGCGGATAGGCGTCAGCATCCTCCACGACACGCGCCGGTTCGACGGGCGGACCGTCGAGGCGATGATCGGGCACCTGCGGCAGATCTGCCACGCGCTGGTGACAGAGCCGCAGCAGAGCCTCGCCCAGGTGACACTGCTCACCGACGCGGAGCGCGCCCGGGCGCTCGGCGAGTGGAGCACCGCGACCACCACGGCCGTCGAGCCCGTGCTCCTGCACGAACTGGTCGAGGCGCAGGTGCGGGTCACCCCGGACTCGGTCGCCGTGGTCCACGAGGACGGGCAGCTCACCTACGCCGAGCTCGACCGCCGCGCCAACCAGCTGGCCCACTGGCTGCGGGACCGCGGGGTGGGGCCCGACGTCCTGGTCGGACTGTGTCTCGAGCGCTCCCTGGAAGGCATCATCGGCCTGCTGGGCATCCTCAAGGCAGGCGGGGCCTACGTCCCCATCGACCCCAGGTACCCGCTCGACCGCATGGAGTACGTCGTCGAGGACGCGCGCCTGCGCCTGATGCTCACCCAGTCGTCCCTGCTGTCCAGGCTGCCGGGTGAAGGACTGGAGACCCTCTGCCTGGACACCGGCTGGTCCGCTGTCGCCTCCGGGCCGGCGACGGCGCCCGCGACCACGGTGACTCCGGAGAACCTCGCATACATCATCTACACCTCGGGGTCGACCGGACGGCCGAAGGGCGTGATGGTCGCCCACCGGTGCGTCCAGCACATCGTGCCGTGGATCCGCCGCCACCCGTGCTTCGACAGGCGCCAGAACGTCCTGCAGGTCGCCTCCACCAGCTTCGACTTCTCCGTCTGGGAGATCCTCCTGCCGTTGGTGACCGGCGGCACGCTCCACATCCCCGCCGCGGGTGTACGGATGATCGGCACCGACCTCCAGAAGGTCCTGGCCGAGCGGGCCATCGAGAGCCTGAACTTCACACCGGGCGCGCTCGCCACCCTGCCGACCGACGACGCGCTGCCCCACCTGCGCACCCTGGTCGTCGGTGGCGAAGCGTACTCGGCGGACCTCATCCGGACGTGGGCGCCCGGACGTACCTTCTTCAACGTCTACGGGCCGACCGAGACCACCGTCTTTGCCACCGGGGGCCGGACCGACGAGCACCTGGACGTCGTCCACATGGGCCGGCCGATCACCAACGTGCGGCTCTACGTGCTCGACCCGTACATGCAGCCCGTCCCGGCCGGGGTGCCCGGCGAACTCTGCATCGGCGGCGTCGGCGTGACCCGCGGCTACATGAACCGCCCCGATCTCACCGCCGAGTACTTCGTCGCGGACCCGTTCGGCGCGGAACCGGGCGGCCGCCTCTACAGGAGCGGGGACCTCGTCAGATACCTGCCCGACGGCAGCATCGAGTTCGTCGAGCGCATCGACAACCAGGTGAAGATCCGGGGCTTCCGGATCGAGCTGGGAGAGATCGAGACGGTGCTCGAGCAGCACCCGCTGGTGCACCACTGCGCCGTGCTCGCCCAGCCGGACGGTCCGGGCAGGCGCCTGGTCGGCTACGCGGTGCTCGACGAGGACTTCCGGCACGCCGCCGAGGCGCAGGAGACGCTGCGGGCCCACCTGAGGGAGCAGTTGCCCGCCTACATGGTGCCGTCCGCCTTCGTGTTCCTCGACGAGCTCCCTCTCAACAGCAACGGCAAGCTGAACCGCCGGGCCCTCCCGCTGCCCGAGGACGGCCCGGCGGCCACGCTCCCGGCGAGCGCGCTCCCGCGGACCCGTACCGAGGCGAAGTTGGCCGAGATCTGGGAGGAGGTGCTGGGACACCGCCCCGTGGGCGCCTTCGACGACTTCTTCGATCTGGGCGGACACTCACTGCTCGCCGTGAAGGTGGCCGCCCGCGTCCGCCGGACCTTCGGCGTCGACCTCCCGGTCCGGGTCCTGTTCGAGCAGCCGGCCCTCTTCCGGGTCGCGGCCGAACTGGACACCCTGCTGGAGGCGCGGGAACCGTACGCCGCCGTCCCCCTGGTGCCGGTGCCGCGCGACGAGCCCATCTCCGCGACCTTCGACCAGCAGCGGCTCTGGTACATGGATCGCCTGCACCCGGACAGCTCCCTGTACACCGTGGGCTGGCTGCTCCACCGCCCCGTCGCGGTGGACCCGGCCAGACTCCGGCGCGCACTCGAGGAGCTGATCACCCGCCACGAGATCCTGCGGACCACGTTCCGGGAGGGGCAGGGGCGCGTGTGGCAGGACATCGCGGAGACCGGGACCGTGGTCCTCACCGAGGCCGATGTGTCCGCACAGCCGCCTGAGCGGCGCCCCGAGTCGGTGAAGGCCGTCACCCGCGACCTGTGGACGCAGACCTTCGACCTGGCCGATGGACCCCTGTTCCGCACCCTGCTCGTCCGCCTGTCCGACGACGAGGCGCTCCTGGCCTTCAGCGCCCACCACGCGATCTTCGACGGCTACTCGGTCGGCATCCTCAACGAGGAGCTGCTGCGGATCTACGACGCTCTGGGGCCGGACGGCCCGCCGATGCCGGCCCCGCCGGCCCTCCAGTACGCCGACTACGCGGTGTGGCAGCAGCAGTGGCTCGAGGAGGAACGGCTGCGGCCGCACCTGCGGTACTGGAAGGAGCAGCTGGCCGACGCGCCCGCGCTGATGTCGCTGCCGACCGACCACCCCCGGCCGGCGGTGCAGGACTTCCGGGGCGCCAACCTCACCCGCTCCCTGCCGCCGGAGCTCGTCGAGCAGCTCGCGAGCGTGAGCGGCACGAACCGGACGACGCATTTCGTGGTGCTGCTGAGCGCCTTCGCCGTCCTGCTCTCGCGCTACAGCGGACAGGACAATGTGGTGATCGGCATCCCGGTCGCCAACCGCGGCCGCGTCGAGACCGAGCCGCTCATCGGGTTCCTCGTCAACACGGTGGCGCTCTGCGTCGACCTCGAGGGCGACCCGGACTTCTCGGACGTGCTGGCGCAGGTCCGCTGGAAGCTCCTGGAGGCGCAGAGCCGTCAGGAGGTGCCGTTCGACCGCATCGTCGAGGAGCTGAAGCCCGAGCGCAGCCTCAGCTACAGCCCCGTGTTCCAGGTGATGTTCACCGGCCTGGACAAGCTCTTCGAGGAGCTGCCCGGGACGCAGGAGCAGCCCGCCTGGATCCACGACGTGACGGAGGACGGCATCGGCGTCGCCAAGTTCGACCTGGGCCTCAGCATCCAGCAGCGCGACGGCGAGCTGCAGTACACCTTCGAGTACAGCACCAGCCTCTTCGAACGCGACACCGTGGCCGGCATGGGCGAGCACCTGCGGATCCTCCTCGAAGCGGCTCTGACCCGACCGCGGACGCCCGTCCGGCGCCTCCCGCTGCTTCCGGAGACGGCGCGGGCGCGCATCGTGGAGGCACGGAACGCCACGCGGGACGATGACGCCCTGCGGCCCGTGTGCCTCCACGAGCTCTTCGCGGAGCAGGTCCGCCAGTCGCCCGACCGCATCGCGCTGTCCTACGAGGACCAGCAGGTGAGTTATGCCGCGCTTGACCGGCGTGCCAACCGGCTGGCGCGGACGCTGCGCGACCTCGGCGTGGGTCCGGAGTCGCGCGTCGGCGTCTGCATGCACCGCTCCCTCGACCTGGTGACCGGTCTGCTCGCCGTCCTGAAGGCCGGCGGCGCCTATGTGCCGCTGGACCCGGACCACCCGGCCGAACGGCTGGCCTACATGGCCGAGGACGCCGGGGTGCAACTGGCGCTGGTGGAGCCCGGGACCGCGGACCGCGTGGGCTTCCTGGCCGAGCGAGGAGTCCGGCCGGTCGAACTCGGCGGGAGCGACACGTCCTGGCTGGAGGCGAGCCCCGATCCCCTGGACGTCGCCGTGAGCCCGGACAACCTGGCCTACGTGATCTACACCTCCGGCTCAACGGGCCGGCCCAAGGGCGCGATGCTGTCGCACCGTGGCATCTGCAACCGTCTGCTCTGGATGCAGGACGCCTACGGCCTGCGGGAGCACGACCGCGTCCTGCAGAAGACCCCGTACAGCTTCGACGTGTCGGTCTGGGAGTTCTTCTGGCCTCTGATCACCGGCGCGCACCTGCACCTCGCCCGCCCCGAGGGGCACCGCGACCCCGCCTACCTGAGCGAGCTGGTCGAGCAGCAGGGGATCGGCGTCCTCCACTTCGTGCCCTCGATGCTGCAGGCATTCCTGCAGCAGCAGACCGTGCCCTGGCAGTGCCGGGGCGTACGCCACGTGATGTGCAGCGGGGAGGCCCTGCCCCCCGAGGTTCAGGAGCAGTTCCACCGGGCCCTGCCGGACACCCGGCTGCACAACCTCTACGGGCCCACCGAGGCGTCGGTCGACGTCAGCTTCTGGGAGTGCCGGAACACCGCGGGGGCGACCACCGTCCCGATCGGCCGTCCGGTGGCCAACACACGGCTGTACATCCTGAACGACGCGATGGAGCCGGCGCCGGACGGTGTCATCGGGGAGCTTCACATCGGTGGCGTCCAGCTGGCGCGCGGCTATCTGGGGCGTCCCGACCTGACCGCCGAACGGTTCGTCGCCGATCCCTTCGGTCCCGGACGCCTCTACGCGACCGGCGACCTGGCCCGGTACCGGCCGGACGGCGTCATCGAGTACGCGGGGCGCAAGGACCACCAGATCAAAATCCGCGGCTACCGCATCGAGATCGAGGAGATCGAGGCCGTCCTGGCAGACCACCCGGCCGTCCGGTCCTGCCTGGTCGTGGTGCACGAGGTGACGTCCGCCGACAAGCGGCTGACCGCCTTCCTCACGGTGAAGGACGGCCGGGAGGCGCCTCAGGACGAGCTGAGGGCGCATCTCCTCGAACGGCTCCCCGAGTACATGGTGCCCGCCTACTTCGTGCAGCTGGACGAGTTCCCGCTCACCGCCAACGGCAAGGTCGACCGGAAGGCGCTGCCGGCGCTGTCGGACGTCGTGCAGCAGGCGCGGGCGGGCGAGAGCCACGTCGATCCCCGGACCGGGACCGAAGAGGCCCTGGCGCAGCTCTGGGCCCGCCTCCTGGAACTGGACCGCGTGGGAATCCACGACGACTTCTTCGCCCTCGGCGGCCACTCGCTCCTCGTGGCCTCCATGGCGACCGAGGTCCAGGAGAAGTGGGGCATTCCGCTCATGCTCACCACGGTCTTCAAGAACCGGACCGTCGCGGCACTCGCACAGGTCATCGACCAGAGCGTCGAGGAGGGCGACGACGGCGAACTGGACGCGGCGGAGCTGTTCGACCTGCTCTGACAGCTCCGGCGCAACCCTCGTCGCTGTCCCCCCGTCCCGCACGCCCGCGAAGGAGAAAAGACAGTGTTCGCTGCGGAGACCACCCTGATCAGTCCCCGGATCGCCCGAGTGGCGGCGGCCCTCGACGCGGGCGACCGGCAGGCCCTCGACGTGTTCTGGAAGGAGGTCGAGGAGTCCGGCACCCCGCTGATGGAACAGGTCGGGCCCGACGACTCCCGGACCCTGGTCACCTTTCTGTGGCGCGACCCCGGAGACACCGAGAACGTCGTGGTGCTCTTCTGCAGCGCGCCGAGCGGTGACTTCAGTGAGTTCCGGATGGACCATCTGCCGGGCACCGACCTCTGGTACCGCTCCTACTTCCTGCCCTCCCGGCTGCGGACCACCTACCTGTTCTCGGTCAACGACGCGATGGTGCCGTTCACCTCCTACGCGAAGGTGCTGCAGCGTCTCCCGGAGTACCGGCCCGATCCCCTGAACCCCCGTGACTACACGCTCATGGGCAATCCGAACGAGTTCAAGGTGTCGGTGCTCGAACTTCCCGGGGCCCCGAAACAGCCGTGGAACATCCCGCGCCGCGGGGTGCCCAAGGGCACCAGCCGCATGCACACCATGGACAGCGAGATCCTGGAGACCCGGCAGCACGTCACCGTCCACGTGCCGCCCGGTTACACCACCGACGGTGACGCCTACAACGTCTTCGTCCTCTTCGACGGATGGTCGTACTACAACTTCGCCGCCATCACGACCGTGCTGGACAACCTGCTGTACGCCGGCGGCATCCCCCCGTACGTCCTGGTCATGCACACCAACGAGGACCAGGACGTCCGCGCCCGCGAACTGCCCTGCCACGAGCCGTTCAGCGAATTCCTGAACCGGGAGCTCATGCCGTGGGTCCACCGGAATTACCACATCACCTCCGACCCGGCGCGCACCGTTGTCGGCGGCTCCTGCTTCGGCGGCCTGGCGGCGACGTACGCGGCATTCAGGACGCCCGGGAGATTCGGCAACGTGATCTCCCAGTCGGGGTCGT
Organism: Streptomyces sp. NBC_01669; assembly: GCF_026339735.1. Classification (GTDB taxonomy): domain Bacteria; phylum Actinomycetota; class Actinomycetes; order Streptomycetales; family Streptomycetaceae; genus Streptomyces; species Streptomyces yanii. The sequence goes on along the minus strand of NZ_JAPEQG010000001.1, from coordinate 1,856,692 downwards.
TCTGGTGGCCGGGGAAAGACGTGCCCGGCCGGGAGGAGGAGTGGCTCACACGGCAGTTCGAGAATAGCCCCCGACTTCCCATTCGATTCTCCATGGACATCGGGAGCCTGGAGCGGGCCATTGTCGACTACGACCCGATGACTACCCATCAGAACATGTACGACGTCCTCGTGGAGAAGGGCTACACGGTGGACTACAGCGAATACATGGGCGGTCACGACATGATCTGCTGGCGCGGCACCATCGTCGAACGCCTGCTGTCGTTCCACCCCCGGCCGAAGGACTCACCCGCCCCAGGACGGTGAGACCGCGGAATTCCGCCCAGCGCACGAGAAACGCAACCGCTCGAGAAAGGTGAGTCCGATGAGCAATGCCACGATCACGGTGCTTCCGGGGGACGGCGTCGGGCCGGAGGTCACCGCCCAGGCCCTGGCGGTGCTGGGCGCCGTGGAGGAGAAGTACCGCCACACCTTCACGGTCCACGAGCGCCGCGTCGGCCTCGACGCCATCGAGGCCGAGGGGACGGCCATCTCGGACGACACCTTCGAGACCTGCGCCCACAGTGACGCCCTTCTGTTCGGAGCGGTCGGCAGCCTCCCGGCCGGGCAGGCCCGTAGCGGCGGCCCCCGGCCCGAGCAGGCGCTTTTCCGCCTCCGCAAGGAGTTCGGGTTCTTCGCCAACCTTCGGCCGGTGCGCCCCTTCGAGTCCCTCTACGCCGCGTCCTCGCTGAAACCCGAACACCTGAAGGGCACGGACATGCTCTTCGTACGGGAACTGTCGGCCGGCCTCTACTACGGGCGCCTGGAGTCGGTGCCCGGCAAGCCCAGCGAGATCCGCCGTACGGCCCGGGGAACCGAGGCCGTCGACACCCTTCTGTACACCGAGGAAGAGATCGAACGCGTGGTGCGAGCCGCGTTCGGGATCGCCGCCGGCCGCGAGCGGAAGGTCACCTCGGTCGACAAGGCGAATGTGCTCAGTTCCTCGGTCCTGTGGCGGGAGGTCGTCGAGCGGGTGGCGGCCGACCATCCCACGGTGACCTTCGAGCACATGCTGGTCGACGCCTGCGCCATGCGGCTGATCAGGACGCCCGCGGACTTCGATGTCATCGTCACCGAGAACCTGTTCGGCGACATTCTCACCGACGAGGCGTCCATGCTGACGGGCTCCATCGGGATGCTGCCATCGGCCAGCCTCGGCGCCCGGCGCACCGAGTCCGGCATGTTCGGCCTCTACGAACCCGTCCATGGCTCGGCCCCGGACCTTGCCGGCCAGGATCGGGCCAATCCCGTCGGCGCGATCCTCTCCGCCGCCCTCCTCCTGCGTCACTCCCTCGGCCTGGAACGGGAGGCCGCGGCTGTCGAGGAGGCGGTCGAGTACGTGATCCGCGAGGGGTGCCGGACGGAGGACATCGGCGAAGGGGTGCGCGCGGTCGTCGGGACCCGGGAGATGGGGCGGCGCATCGTGGACCGGCTCCGGCAGTCCTGAACTCCCGCCCATTCCTCATGCCCTTGTGGGACGCAACGACAACTGGAGGTCGTCCGCGCATGACGTCACAGAGTTCCTCCCCGGAGGTCTCCGAAGGCCTCGCGGAGCAGCGCCTGCTCGTCCGCCGGGCCCGCGCCGAGATGGTGCGGCGCCACCGGGCCCGCCAGGCGAACACCGCGGAACCGCCCATCCGGGTCATGGCCCGCCTCGTCGACGACCTGGAACGGGAGTGCGCGGAGCGGAGGTTCGACCCGGTCGCCACCCGGCTGGAGATCGTCAACCGGACGATCGGTGATGTCAACGTCCGCCGCATCACCGAGTGCGAGGGGGAGGAGGGGGGCCCCGGTGACTACCGGATGCTGGGGGACGAACTCGGCATCGCGCTGCCCGGGGAGGACATCAACGGCTACACCGCCTCGGGCAAGGGCTACGCGTGGCTGAGGGAACAGATGATGGACGCGGAGCGGCAACTCCTCGCCTCCGGCTACGACCCCCGGATCTACGACATCCAGGGCGTGGGCAACCCGGTGCTGCGCGGCCTGCTGGCGGAGGACATGCGTCCATGGGGGGTGACGGTCTCCGCGGAGAACGTGGCTCTCGGCTTGGGCGCGACGGACTGCATCGACAAGATCCTCCGCGGCCTCGCCCACTTCGCCCGTCTCCGCTCCCGGACGCCCGGAGCGGTCCTCTTCGCGGCTCCCGGGTTCAACATGCCCGAACTGCAGGCCGTGGCCTACGGGTTCCGGCTGCACCGGGTGCACACCCGGGCCGAGGACGGGTTCAAGCTGACCGAAGAGCTCCTCGCACGGCACCTCGACGACAACCCGGACGTCGAGGTCGTCTACCTGACGGTGACGAACAACCCGACGACCTTCGCGTACACGCCCGATGAGCTCTCGGCCGTCATGGCGGTTGTACGGAGCTTCGCGCAGCGAGGGCGCCGCGTCCACGTTCTCGCCGACCTGGCTTACATCGGCACCGGCCGGCCCGTAGACGACGAGGCCCGCATGCTCAGCCTCGCCTCGGCGGCCGACGTGGCCGACCAGATGATCTACGTGAACAGCTTCTCCAAGACGTACACCCTCACCGGGGACAGGTTCGGCTGGGCCGTTTTCGGCGATCCGAAATTCTCCGTCGCGATGCGGTCGAGCTGGATGAACAGCGTGAGCTGTCTGCCAGGAGAATGGCAGCTCCGCTTCATGGCCTATCACGCGCTCTTCCGCCAGAATCCACAGATCATCGAAATGATCCGCGGCCTCTACCGGCTGCGACGCACCCGGCTGCGCGCCCAGTTGCAGCGGTTCGACGAAGAACACCGTGTTTTCGAACGTGTCTTTGTCGACGACGACGCCACCATCTACAACTGGAGCCGGCTCAGGGCCGGTGAGGATTCCTTCTCCGTCCTGGAGAAGACCGGGATCGCCGGAATCCCCGGCTCCACCTTCGGTTATTCAGACGACTACATCCGTTTCTCCGTCGGCATTCTTCCGGTCGTGCCGGATTGACGGCAACGCGCCGGCGAGGCAGTCGAATCCCCGAGAAGGAAAGCGAGAGACCATGCACAAGGAAACGAGATCCGCGAAGACTCACATCAACAGCCTCGACGTCCCGGTCAACTTCAACTGGAACAGCGACGAGAGCCCGCTCTCGACCCTCCCCACGCGCATCCCCGGCGAGCCGCTCGCCGCTCAGGTCGCCAGAACGCAGATCTTCTCGGAGTGTCTGCGCGACGGCCTTCAGGGCATACCCGGCTACCCGACGGTTGACGACATGATGCGGTACCTGCATCTGCTCGGCGACTTCGGCATCACGTACGCCACGGTCGGCATCTACCCGGGAGAGTCCAACAGGCTCAGCGCGACGATGAAGCAACTGCTCGCGCGCATGCGGGACGAACTGCCCTCCATCGTGCCCTCCGTGCTCTCCATGTGCACGGAAGAGTCCCTGCGGTGGACCGTCGAGTGCAGGGAGATCCACCCGCGCCTCGAGTCCGTCGTCTTCATGGGCAGCGCCCCCTCCCGCCGTCTCGTCCAGGGCTGGGACCTGGGGTTCATCCTGAACGGGCTGGAGACCTTCATCAAGAAGACCGTGGAGATGGGCATCCCCGTCGTCGCGGGCACCGAGCACACCACGCAGACCTCCCCCGAGGACCTGCGCGCCATCACCCGCGTCCAGGTCGAGAGCGGCGCGTACATCGTCGCCATGGCCGACACCATCGGCGTGATCCGCCCGCTCGGCACCTACCGGCTGGTGCGCTTCGTCCGCGAACAGCTCGACGCCCTGGGCGTACCCGAGATGCAGGTGGACTGGCACGGCCACCGCGACACCGGGAACGCCCTGGGCAACGCGATGGCGGCGGTCGCGGCAGGCGCCAGTCGCATCCATGTGGTGTCGCGCGGTGTCGGCGAGCGCTCCGGCAACGCCTCGCTCGAGGAGGTCGTGCTGAATTTCGCCGCCATCGAGGAGGAGGCCGGCCTGCCCGTCTCGTGGGACATGTCGCAGTTGCTCCGGCTGATCACGTTCTACCAGGAGATGGTCGGCGTCGCCCCGCCGGAGCACGGAGTGCTCGGGAAGCGCTACAGCCACACCTCCTCCGGCATCCACACGGCCGCGATCCTCAAGGCCCACCACCTGGCCGACCGAGCCAGGGAGGCGGGGAACGCGGAGCTGGAGGGCGCGCTGCGGGAGATGTCCCGCACCGTGTACTCCGCGGTCGACCCGGCCGCCGTCGGCGGGGTCCCCTCCGTGGCCGTCAGCCCGTGGAGCGGCGCCAGCTCGGTGAAGCTCGCCTGCATGCTGAGCGGGCGCGATCCCGGGGAGCTCTCCCCGGAGATGGTCGAGGGCCTGTTGGCCCGCGCCAACGAGCTGGGCCGCGAACTGACCCCCGAGGAGCTCGAAGAGGGCTTCGCGGACATGCACGCGCCGCACGGAGCCTGAGCGTCCCTTCTTCCCGAGACGACATGCACCCCTGAGGAGAGAACCGCACGATGCCACAGACGATGTTCGAGAAGATCTGGGACGCGCACGTGGTGCGTGACGAGCCCGGAGAGATACCGATGGTGTACATCGACCGGCATCTCACGCACGAGGCGACTTCACCGCAGGCATTCGCCGGGCTGCGGGAGCGCGACCTTCCGGTGCACCGCCCGGACAGCGTGGTCGCGGTGATCGACCACAACGTCCCCACCATGCCGGGCCGCCGCCTGATCGACGTGGTCGACAGCCAGAGCGTCATGTGCATCGAGACGATGGAGGACAACGCCCGCGAGTTCGGCGTCCGGCTCCTCGGCATGAACGACGCCGACCAGGGGATCGTGCACGTCGTCGGCCCGGAGCTGGGCCTCTCGCTGCCCGGCATGACGGTGGTGTGCGGGGACTCCCACACCTCCACGCACGGCGCCCTCGGTATCTTCGCGGTGGGCATCGGCACCAGCGAGGTGGAGCACGTCCTGGCCACCCAGTGCCTGCTGCAGCAGAAGCCCCGCACGATGAACATCAGCATCGACGGGACGCCGGCGCCCGGCGTGACAGCCAAGGACATCGCCCTGTTCGTGATCCGCCGACTCGGCACGGACGCCGGCACCAACCACGTCATCGAGTTCAGCGGATCCGCGGTCCGGTCCCTGACGGTCGAGGGCCGTATGACGCTCTGCAACATGGCGATCGAAGCGGGCGCGCGGGCCGGCATGGTCGCACCCGACGACGTCACCGTCGAGTACGTCCGCGGGCGCCGCTTCGCACCCTCCGGGGAACTTTTCGAGCGTGCTGCGGAGCAGTGGAAGCAGCTCGCCGGCGACCCGGGCGCCCGCTTCGATGCGGAACACCACCTGGACGTCGGCGACCTGGTCCCGCAGGTCACATGGGGGACGGACCCCGGCATGGTCGTCGATGTCACCGGAACCGTGCCCGACCCGGCCGCCGAGAGCGACCCCGTGACCCGGGCGGGAATGGAACGCGCCCTGGAGTACATGGGCCTGGAACCCGGTCAGCGCGTCCAGGACATCGCGGTCGACACCGTCTTCATCGGCTCGTGCACCAACTCGCGGCTGGAGGACCTCCGCCTGGCGGCCCAGTACGTCGTCGGCCGGCGGGTCGCGGCCGGCACGCGCGCCATCGTCGTCCCCGGCTCGATGAGCGTGCGCCGCCAAGCCGAGGACGAGGGGCTGGCGGAGGTCTTCCGCGAGGCGGGCTTCGAGTGGCGGGAGGCCGGATGCAGCATGTGCATCGCCATGAACGGGGACCGTCTCTCCGCCGGAGAGCGCTGCGCCTCGACCAGCAACCGCAACTTCGAGGGACGCCAGGGCCGCGGCGGCCGCACCCACCTGGTCAGCCCGGTGACGGCGGCTGCCGCCGCAATCACCGGCCGCTTCGCCGATGTCCGTGACCTCTAGACAGACACGCAGAGAAAGGATCTCCGTGGAGAAATTCATCACGTATGAGGGCACCGCGGTGCCGCTCATGCGGTCCAACGTCAACACGGACGACATCGTCCCCGCCCGCTTCCTCAAGTCGATCCGTCGTACCGGCTTCGCCGACCACCTGTTCGCAAACTGGCGTTACCTCGAGGACGGCCGCACGCCCGACCCGGAGTTCGCCCTCAACCAGCCCGGTCACGAGGACGCCGGCATCCTGATCGCGGGCGAGAACTTCGGCTGCGGCTCCTCCCGCGAGCACGCGCCCTGGTCGCTGCGGGAGTACGGATTCCGCTGCATCATCGCCCCGAGCTTCGCGGACATCTTCCACAACAACTGCTTCAACAGCAGCATCCTCCCGGTCGCCCTGGAACCGTCGGAGGTCGATGCGATCTGCACTGCCCTGGCGAGCGCCACATCGCCGACCCTGCACGTCGACCTCCCGGCCCAGACCGTGACGACCGCCGACGGCCAGGTCTTCCGCTTCGAGATCGACCCCTTCAAGAAGAACTCGATGATGGAGGGCCTCGACAACATCGGATGGTCCCTCTCCCACAAGGACGAGATTCTCGCCTACGAGTTGCGCCGCCGGCAGGAGGCGCCCTGGCTCTTCGCCTAGACCGCGCCGCCGTGCGGCGAACCGTTCCCGACAGCAGAGACGGAAGAGCAATGGAAGAAACCCGCATGAAGGTGCTCATCAACGACGAGGACCAGTACTCCCTGTGGCCGACGTACCTCGACGTTCCCTCCGGATGGAGGGAGACGGAAAAGGTCGGCTCGAAGGAGGAGTGCCTTGCCTACGTGAAGGAAGTCTGGGTCGACATGCGCCCCAGGAGTCTGCGTCGGCAGATGGAGGAGACGGCCGGCTAGCCGGCTGGATCACCGCGCTCGTCAAAAAGCCCGTAGCAGTCATGGAGGAGTCATTCATGGACGAACTCGTCGAGCGTCTCTCCAAGGAGGGGCAGAAAGTCGTCGTCGGCGGCCCGTCGGCCTCCCTGGAGGAGTTTCAGCGGCGCCTCACCGAGATGGGGTACGTCTTCGTCAAGTTCCCCGATTCCGGCGGGACCACGGACCTCGGGGTGCGCGTCGACGAGGCGGCCACCGACCTCGGCGGCGCCGACTTCGCGAAGGGCACCGGCAGTGTGCACGTGGAAGGGACACTGACGCTCAACTACGTACAGGTCCGCTGCCTGGCCGACATCGACCTGACGTCGCTCAGCGGCAGCGGACACCTGGTGGCGCTCGTGCCGTGATTCCCGGCGGCCCGTGGCCTGGGTGAAGCGGGTCCTCGCACGGCGGTCGAGCGCACGACATGCTCGCCCGCCGCACCGAGGGCCCGCCGCCTGAACAGACAATGCGCGAGAACCGCCCGATTGACCATGACCGCTACATACGGATCATGCCACCCACCAGCGTCAACACCTCACCCGTTATCACGCACCAACTCGTAGGAACCGCCCCGCTCGTACAACGCGTCCCTCAACTTCACCAGGTAGATCAACAGCGTCTATTCTCACCGAGTTACGCCGTTGACCAGGCGGGAAGAGCGGGAGAGTCACACCATCATGAGCGGTACGAACGGGGACGGACGCGACGCGCGGGACGACAGCGTCGACGGGGGCATTAAGCCGCTCGCGGTGAGCGATCCCGCGCGCATCGGGCCGTATCTGCTGCTCGGGCGGCTTGGTGCCGGTGGCATGGGGCGGGTATTCCTCGCGCGGTCGGACAGCGGGCGGACCGTAGCCGTGAAGGTCGTGCACGAAGAGCACGTGTCCGACGAGCAGTTCAGGGCGCGGTTCCGGCGGGAGATCGAGGCGGCGCGGAGGGTCGGTGAGCGGTACACGGCGCCGGTGCTCGACGCGGGTCCGGGCGACGAACCGCCGTGGGTCGCCACGGGGTACGTTCCCGGGCTCTCGCTCGAGCAAGTCGTCCGGCTGTACGGGCCGTTGTCGGCCTCGTCCCTGCACTTCCTCGCCGACGGGTTACTGAAGGCGCTCAAGGATATTCACGGCGCCGGGATCGTGCACCGCGACCTGAAGCCGTCCAACGTGATGCTCACCGTGGACGGCACGAAGGTCATCGACTTCGGGATCGCGCGGGCGCTCGAGACGTCCGTCGAGTCCTTGTTGACCAGTACGGGGATGGCCATCGGCTCACCCGGGTTCATGTCGCCGGAGCAGGTGCGCGGGCAGCGCGCGGGGGTCAAGAGCGACGTGTTCACCCTCGGGTGCGTGCTGACGTATGCGGCGACGGGGCAGCTGCCGTTCGGGCAGGGGGCAAGCAATCAGCACGCGGTGATGTTCCAGATCGTGGAGGGCGAGCCCGACCTGACGCGTGTCGAGGACGCCGCGCTGCGGGCGCTCATCGCCCGGTGCCTGACGAAGGGCATCGACCAACGGCCGGACGTCGACGAGCTGTTGGAGGATCCCGAGCGGCCGCGTCCCCGCGCCGCGCGTGGTGCCTGGCTGCCTGCCGGCGTCGTCGCGCACCTCGCGCAGCAGTCCGCGCGGCTGCTCGACGCCGAGGCGGCGCCGCTGCGGGAGGAGCCCGTGGACCTGGCGACCGTCGGGCTGCGGCCGAAGAACGGGCCTCCCGAAGTCGTCCCGGCGGACAACGACACCACGACGGGACGGCGGGAGCACGAACGGCGGCCCCGCCGGCGCCACAGGCTCATCGTTCTGCCCGTCGTTGCCGTCATCACGGTCGGCGGCGGCACGGTCGTCCTGCTCCAGCCCTTCGAGGGCGGCGGCGGGGACGGAGCACACGCCCAGCCACCGGGCAGCAGCGCGAGTGCCACTCCCGGTGGTAGCAACTCGCCGAGCGCGCCCAGCAGTTCACCTTCCAAGGGAGGAAACAGGAAGGACGGGGGTGACGGCAAGGGTGAGGACGGCGAGAAGGGGCAGGGCGGCGAGAAGAAGCCGGGTGAGCCGAACACCCAGGAGAGCGGCGTCAGTTCATCCGATGGCACCAGCGGCTCTGGCAGCGGCGGCACCGCAACCAGCGGCGGGTCCGGCTCTACGGGGTCGTCTGGCACTTCGGGCTCGGACGGCGGCGGCTCGTCCGGCTCCGGCGGCTCGTCCTCCGGCTCCCGACCGCCCGCCATGACGAGCTACAAGGCCGTGTACACCAACTCCTGTGTCGGCGCGTGCGACATGCCGATCAAGGTGAGCTGGTCGGCGATCTCCCGAGCGACCAGGTACGACATCCACTACACCAACACGGGCAGCAACTTCACCAAGAAGAACGTCGACGCCACCTACTCAACCGGCAGCACCAGCTACACGATCAAGGGTCCGTACTCCGGTGACGAGATCTGCGTCACGGTGCGCGCGGCCAACAAGTACGGCGCCTCTGCCTGGGCGGAGACCTTGTGTGACACGGTGCCCTACTAAGTGGAGCTCGCAAAATGGGAGTCCGATCACCCGGCTCTCCAGTGATCATTTTCATGCCAGAAGCGGGGAAGAAGGGGCGCAGGGCGATTGATAGCCTGCCGGGGGAGTGCACGAAGGAGGGTTCCGGCCCGGACTCCCCAGATTCTCCCCAGGACCGATCCTGAGCGCCAACTGGACTGGCCGAGGTCCGGAAACAGCGAGGTGAGAGGCCGTATGTTCACGACCCGTCCTACCCTCCAGGGCACCTTCGGCATGGTGTCCTCCACCCACTGGCTCGCCTCGCAGTCCGCGATGGCCGTCCTGGAGGACGGCGGCAACGCCTATGACGCCGCCGTCGCCGCCGGATTCGTCCTGCACGTCGTCGAACCGCACCTCAACGGCCCGGCCGGTGAAGTGCCGATGATCCTGGCGCCCAAGGACGGCGAGGTGCAGGTTCTCTGCGGTCAGGGCCCGGCCCCGGCGGGCGCCACCGTCGCCCACTACCGCTCCCTCGGTCTCGACCTCGTCCCCGGCACCGGACCGCTTGCCGCGACGGTCCCCGGCGCGTTCGACGCCTGGATGCTGCTGCTGCGCGACCACGGCACCAAGTCGGTCGCCGAGGTGCTGCGGTACGCGATCGGATATGCGGAGGACGGCCACGCACCCGTCGAGCGGATCGGCCAGACCGTCGAGACCGTCCGCGAGCTCTTCGAGACCGAGTGGCAGTCGTCCGCCGACGTCTACCTCCCCGGCGGCAAGTCCCCGAAGCCGGGGGAGCTGTTCCGCATCCCCGCACTCGCCGCGACCTGGCGCCGACTGATCGCCGAGGCCGAGGAGACCGGCGGCGACGACCGCGCCGCCCAGATCGACACCGCCCGGAAGATCTGGAGCGAGGGCTTCATAGCCGAGGCCTTGGTCCGCCAGGCCGCCCGGCCCACCATGGACACGAGCGGCGCCCGCCACACCGGCACCCTCGCCGCCGCCGACCTGGCCGGCTGGTCCGCGTCGTACGAGACGCCCGCCACGTACGACTGGAACGGCTGGACGCTCGCCAAGGCCGGCGGCTGGAGCCAGGGTCCCGCCTTGCTGCAGCAGCTCGCCCTGCTTCCCGCCGAGCTTCCGCAGTACGGCTCCGCGGAGTATGTGCACCTGCTCATCGAGGGCTGCAAGCTCGCCATGGCCGACCGCGAGGCCTGGTACGGCGACGCCGCCGAGGTGCCCCTCGACATCCTGCTCTCGGAGCCGTACAACGCCGAGCGGCGCGCGCTCATCACCGACGAGGCATCGCACGAGCTGCGCCCCGGCAGCCCCGGGGGCCGCACCCCTGTCCTCAGCGGCCACGCGCACGCCGTCGCCGCGGGCGAGGCGGGCTTCGACGCCTTGGGCATCCCGGCTGCGGGCGTCGGCGAGCCGACCGTCGCCAAGGGCGGCGCCGCTGCCGGTGAGCCAAGCGTCGCAGCGGACGGCGCGACCCGGGGCGACACCTGCCACATCGACGTCGTCGACCGCTGGGGCAACATGGTCTCCGCCACCCCCAGCGGCGGCTGGCTGCAGTCCAACCCGGTCGTGCCGGAGCTCGGCTTCCCGCTCGGCACCCGTCTCCAGATGGCGTGGCTCGACGAGGGCCTGCCGAACTCCCTCACCCCCGGCCGCCGCCCCCGCACCACGCTCACCCCGTCCCTCGCCCTGCGCAACGGCGTCCCGGTGATGGCGTTCGGCACGCCCGGCGGCGACCAGCAGGACCAGTGGCAGGTGCACTTCTTCCTCGCCGTCGCCCTGCGCGCCGAGGTACGCGGCGGACTCGACCTGCAGGGCGCCATCGACGCCCCTAACTGGCACAACGACAGCTTCCCCGGCTCGTTCTTCCCGCGCGGCATGCGGCCCGGCAGCGTCACCGTCGAGGAGCGCATGGACCCGGATGTCGTCGAGGAGCTCCGCCGCCGCGGCCATGACGTCACCGTGGGCGACCCGTGGTCGGAAGGGCGGATGTGCGCCGTCGCCCGCGATCCGGAGACCGGGGTGCTCTCCGCCGCCGCGAACCCCCGCGGCATGCAGGGGTACGCCGTGGGTCGCTGACCGGCCACCTCCGCTTCATGACCAGGTCGTCGGGTTCCCGATGGGCCGTGCTTAGCTGGAGCCATGATCGATGACTTCCTTGCCGGGGACCTGACCGAGGTCGAGGAGGCGGTCCGCGCAGCGGCCGCCGCCGAGATCATGCCGCGCTACCGGCAGCTCGCCGCACACGAGATCGTCGAGAAGAGCGGCCCGCACGACCTCGTCACCACCGCCGACCGCCTTGCCGAGGAACACCTCACCGCGTCCCTGACGCGGCTGCTTCCCGGTTCGGTGGTCGTCGGCGAGGAGGCGGTCCATGCCGATCCGAAGGTGTACGACGCCCTGGACGGCGACGCACCGGTCTGGATCGTCGATCCGGTCGACGGGACCCGCCAGTTCGTCCGCGGCGAGCCCGGCTTCTGCACCCTCGTCGCCCTCGCCCACCGCGGCGAGCTCCTCGCCTCCTGGACGTACGCCGCGGCACTGAACGAGATGGCGATCGCGATACGCGGCCGGGGAGCCGTGCTCAACGGTGTGCCGATACGCTCCGGATCGCCCGTGCCCGGTGCCGCACTCGAAGTCGCGATGTCGCACCCCGACTACACCACCGACGCCCAGAAGCGGGCGCTGCTCGGCCTGTTCGTCGAAGGCATCCACGTCCGTCCGTGCGGCTCCGCGGGCCTCGAATACCTGGCCGTCGCCCGCGGCGACCAGGACGCGGTCGCCTTCAACTGGGAGTACGCCTGGGACCACGCGGCGGGCCTGCTCCTGGTCACCGAGGCGGGCGGCGCCCAGGCCACGCTCTCGGGTGCCCCGTTCCGTATCGCCGGGGGCAACGACCTGCCGTTCACCGCCGCCCGCGACAAGGCGACGGCCGAACGGATCCTGGCGGCGCTGCGCGCCGGGGGCTGACCTTCCCGACGGCCCAGGTCAGGCGATGAGCGTCCGGGTCACCGCGGCGAGCCGGGCCCGGGCCGCCAGGTCGTACGCCTGCTCATGGGCCCTGGTGTCCGTGAACCGGTCGAAGTACCGCCCGGTGACGGTGGCCAGAGCAGGATCGGTGATCAGCAGATACGGCGCCACATGGTTCACCGCGAACCGCAGCTCGTACCCCTGCCGGCTCACCTCACGCCGGTCCGGGGTGGCCCCGCCGCCGACTGCCGCGTTGTTGACCAGGACGTCGAGCCGGGGCTCGGTGTCGAGGATCCGGGCGGCCATGGCCCGGACCTGGTCGAGGTCGGCAAGATCGGCGAGCTGGGTCCGTACCTCCGTGCCCGGCGCCGCCGACCGTACTTCGGCGGCGACGTCGTCCAGCCGCCCGCCGTCCCGCCCATGCAGCAACAGGGTGGCGGCGGCTCCCCGGACGGCGAGATCGAGGACGAGATGGTGACCGAGCGCCTGAGAGCCTGTCGGGTGACCTTCGATCGGATAGCGGACGCGGTCTGGTGCGTGCGATTCCAAGGCGGCGGGATGTCCTCGTAGCGGAGCTACTAGGATATTTCGGCAACGCGGGAAGCGTGCGTGCCAGGGCGTGGCCGCCCGATCAGAGGTCACCCGACAGGCTCTGAGAGGCAGCGGCTACGCCACCCGGTGCAGCACCAGGCAGAACGGGTGCCCGGCCGGATCGGCATAGATCCGCCACGGCCGCTCCGCCCGCTCCGCGTCCGCCGCCCCGGTCCCGCTCGTGCTCCCGTCGTCGAGCACGGTCGCGCCCGCCGCGACGACCTCCGTCTGCGCCGTGTCCAGATCCGGCACACCGAAGTCCAGATGGAACTGCTGGGGCCGCGCCGGGTCCGGCCACTGCGGCGGCCGGTGGTCCGCCACCCGCTGGAACGCCAGGACGAGACCGGCGTCGGTGTGCAGCGTCGCCCAGTTCTCGTCGAGCCCCCACCGCCGGTCCGGCTCGTTGACCCGGCCGCCGAGGACCGACCGGTAGAACTCGGCCAGGCGTACGGGATCGGGACAGTCGAGTACCACGCACTGAAGTTCGGCGATCATGCCGGGATCCTAGACCGGGCCCGGTGCTCTGCGGAGACCCTTTTCACCCGACCACCGCCCGCACGTCGCGCACCACGGACGCCGCCGTCTCCACCGCGGCCGTGTCCAGGCCGCGCAGCGCCCCATCGACCCGCTCGCTGAAGTCCGCCGGAGTCTCCGGCAGCAGCGCGGCCGCAGCCAGTGCCCCCTTCTCGTTCAGGCACCAGGTGCGGTGGTGGGCGTGGAGAGTCTGCGCCAGAATGCCGAACGCCCGCGACAGGCAGAGCGCGACATGGAGCGTGTCCCCGGAGGACGCCGACTTGCGTGCCGCCGCGACGGTGAAGTCCGCCTCCCACGCGGCGTCGCAGAGCGCCCTGCGCAGGGGCTCCGGATAGTCGCGCGTCTGCTGCTGAAGTTCCGTCAATTCGTCGTAGGGATCGGCCAGTACGCGCCCCAGGGCGACCTCGCCGGGATAGCAGGGCGACCAGAATCCCAGCGGATGGCCGGGCTGGACGCCCACCTCGAAGCGGCCCTCGCGGCAGTCGGACCAGACGCTCTCGACCCGGTCCAGATCGCGCAGGATCCAGTCCACCGCCGTGCCGTCCACCCGTAGCCAGGCGCCGCCGTTGACCCAGGGACCCCAGCCGCCCGGGCCGGCCACCTCCACCCGGGAGCCCTGCGCCTGAGAGGCGAGTGAGGTGAGGGCGACCAGGTCGAGTGTCCCGCGGTAGTAGACGCCGAGATCCCAGTCGGAGTCCGGGCGATGCGTGGAGCGGGCACGGCTGCCGCCGAGGGCGACGGCCCGGACGCCGGGCACCGCGGCCAGCCGGGCCGCCATGTCGGCGACCATCGATGCGCGCACTCGTTCTGCTGCCGATTCCGTATTCATCGGCCCGGACGGTACCCGCGGTCCGGCTGTCGGCGCAGCGGAATATCCTGGAGTTTCTTGCCATCGGCTGACGAAGGAGTCCGAAGGTGCCATCGATGCTCGATGCCGTCGTCGTGGGGGCGGGCCCCAACGGACTGACCGCCGCAGCCGAACTGGCCCGCCGGGGCTTCTCCGTTGAGGTGTTCGAGGCGCAGGAGGCGGTCGGGGGCGGTGCCCGTACCGAGGAGCTCACACTCCCCGGCTTCCGTCACGACCCGTGTTCCGCCGTTCACCCGCTCGGCATCGGCTCGCCCGCGTTCGCCGGGATGCCGCTCGCCCGGCACGGCCTGGAGTGGCTCCAGCCCGAGCTGTCGCTCGCTCACCCCTTCCCGGACGGCTCGGCCGCCGTGCTCACCGGTTCCGTGGGGGAGAGCGCCATGTCGCTCGGACCGCAGGACGCGGGGGCATACCGCAGGCTGCTCGCCCCGTACCTCGGCCACTGGGACACGCTCGCGGAGGACTTCCTGCGTACCCCGTGGATCGGCCTGCCGCGCGACCCGTACCGCTGGGTCCGGTTCGGGCTGGACGCGATCCAGCCCGCCACGCTTCTCGCCCGCAGGTTCCGGGGCGCGAAGGCGCGCGGCCTGTTCGCCGGACTCGCCGCCCACGCCATAGCCCCCACCAGCGGCCTTGCGACCGGCGGTATCGCGCTGCTCTTCGCCGTCGCGGCCCACGAGAACGGCTGGCCGGTGCCGCGCGGCGGCTCACAGGCCATCTCCGACGCCCTCGCCTCGTACGTGCGTGAACTGGGCGGCACGATCCGTACCGGTATGGAGGTCAAACGCCTCGACGAGCTCCCGCCCGCCCGTGCCTATGTCTTCGACACCTCGCCGACCGCCCTCGCGCGGATCGCCGGGCTGGGCCAGGCCTACCGCGGCTACCGGTACGGCGCATCCTGCTTCAAGATCGACTATGCGCTGTCGGGCCCCGTCCCCTGGACCGCGAAGGAGGCCCAGCGGGCCGGTACGGTCCATATCGGGCCCACGGCGGGCGAGATCGACAGCGCGATGCGGGCAGCCGTGGCGGGCCGCGACCCGAGCGTGCCGTTTCTGATCACCGCACAGCCCAGCCTGGTCGACCCGTCCCGCGCACCCGAGGGCCGCCATGTCTTCTGGGTGTACGGACATGTCCCGGCGGGCTGGGAGGGCGATGCCACGGAGGTCATCGAGAGGCAGCTGGAGCGGTTCGCCCCCGGCTTCCGAGATCTGGTGCTCGCCCGCGCCGTCGCGGGCCCGCCGCAACTCGCCGCGCGCAACGCCAATTACGTCGGCGGTGACATCGCGTGCGGCGCGTTCGCCGGTCTGCAGACGGTGATCCGGCCCAAGCTCGCCCGCGTGCCGTACGCGACGGCGCACCCGGCGGTGTTCCTGTGCTCGTCGGCCACGCCTCCCGGGCCCGGGGTGCACGGCATGTCCGGTCACCACGCGGCGAAGGCGGTCTGGCGGAGGCTGCGCGCCGAGTGAGACGGCGGGACGGGGCAGCCCCGGGCAATCAACGTGCCGACGGGTACGGGTTCTGGGCTGCGGGCACCCGAAACCGGTGTGCGTGAGGCTTCGCGCCCCTTGGTCGTCGTTGGGCCTCCGTGCAGCGCCCCGAGTGCCGGCGGAGGCTGGGGGTTGGGGCCCACCCCGTCCCCGTCGGCTTCGGTGAACCGGCGGAGCACCGGCCGAGGCAATGGCCATGACGGTCTCCCCGGAGCCGGGGCCGGGGCCGTGCCCCACCGCAAGAGCGGGCCCGGGACGGAGGGCGGGAGAGCTGGGCGGCCCGCCGCCCGGGTTCGGGCGGCGGGCCGCGGTCAGGAGCGGGATCGTCAGCCGACGTGTCCGCACCAGTACTCGACGCAGCCGACCTCGAACGCCTTGCGGACGGTCTCCGTCACCTCGCTGCCGTCGGCGGCCACCGCATGGGTACGGAGCGCGACGCGGCCCTGGGCGAGGGCCGGGATCTCCACCGCCCAGCGGTCGCCGTCGGCCCGGACCGATGCCGCGGTCCAGGTCGTACCGCCATCCACCGAGTAGTCCATGCCGACCTTCGTCACCGGTGCGCCGGTCGAACCGGTCTGCCTGGCGACGGACACATGGAATGTGGCCGGCTTACCGATCTCGATTTCCTCCAGTCCGTCGAGCGGCAGATCGTAGCGGAGGTCCAGCAGCGAGGCGGCCTTCGGCCGGTCGGTGTCCGTGTGCCCGGAGCGGAAGCGCCACTCGTCGGTCACCGAGTCGGACATCGGCCAGTGACTTCCCAGCTCCGGGCCGCCGTCCCGGTGCGCGGCAATCTTCAAGCGGTACCATTTGTCGTCCGGTGAGAGCCTGAACTCGCCCTTGCCGGGCACGTTGTTGTCCGCGACAGGGGTGCCGTCGTCCCGGGTCAGCACTGTGCTGCCGCTGTCCATGCCCGACATGTTGTCGGAGCGGTGGCCGGCGGCGTCGGAGAACATCGGCAGTTCGATCGACAGGTCGTCACCGGTACGTGCCACCTGCGGCTCGCCCTTCGAGTCGCGCACCGACAGTGAGGGGTTGAACGGTGCCTTCAACCACTCGTTGGAGTAGCTCTTTCCGACCTGGTACTCGGTGGGCTCGGTGTACTGCGCGCCCACCGTGGCGCCCTCGGCGTCCAGGATGTGGAACGTCGCCGTGGACCATGGCACGTCCGGGGTCAGATAGAGATCGGTGGCGATCGGCGAGCGCGTCGCGGTGTGCTGCTGCAGCCAGACCAGGCCGTTGTGCTCGATCCAGCCGTACAGTCCCTTGATGTCGTTCGGGTACCCCGGCGCCCAGGCAGTGGTGCGGACCTTGGCGAGGTCGCTGGTCCGGTCCGTCCACCGGGCACCGGCCGGGACCCGGCCGTCGACCTGGTGGAAGGTCAGGTAGTGGTACGCGCTGCCCGTGGTGCCCGTCAACCGTAGCGCCAGCGGCCCGGCTGCGAGCAGCGCGCGCAGCCGCTTGGTGTTGGCCACGTCGATGGACAGGATCGGGTCGGTGGGCTGGGAGCCGCTGATGTACCCGCTGACGACGATCACCGCGGCGCCGGCGGCCTTGATGGCGTTGTAGCGGGCGGTGCGCACGGCGGTGGGGTCGATGAAGCCGGGCTCGAAGAGTACGACCTTGCCCTTCAGGTCCTGGCCGCTGATGTCGGCCCCGTTGGCGACGTCGACCACGGCGCCGGAGACGTCGCCGAACCAGCCGGCGAAGTAGTAGGGGTTGATCTGTACATCGATCGGTTTGCTGGTGGAGGTGTCCCGGGCGGTGACCCAGGGCTGCTGGAAGCTGCCGGCGCCGAAGAAGCTGAAGCCGGGCATCTCGGGACCGGTGCTGGCGACCGCGTAGACCGAGTGGGCATTGGCGTTCAGCGGGGCGATCAGGCCGGTGGTGGCGCTGCCCGATGAACCGCCGACCGTGGAGACCAGTCCGGTGCCGGCATAGGTGGTGGAGACGGCGTCGTCGCGGTCGACGCCGAGTGCCACCGGCTTCGCGTCCGCGATGTCGACGGCCACCGTGCGGTCGCTGTCCAAGGACACCTGGTAGGCGTAGTGCACGGCCGCGGTGGCGACCTCGGTGGTGCCGCTGAGACGCTGCTCCCAGACGAGGCCGAAGACGCGGTAGTCACCCGCCGGCAGGGCGAGCTGCTTCGTCTTCCCGGGGGCGAGGGAGATTCGTACGGAATCACCGGTCGACGTGTTCTGGACCAGTGCGCTGGTCGTGCTCTTGTCCACGCCCGGGCGGTTGTCGGCGCCTGTCAGGGTGAGGTTATGGGTGGTGTGCGCGACCGTGAGCGCGAACGGGGTTCGTATGCTCTGCCCACTGCCGGAGGCGGAGACGATGCCGCTGTAGGCGCCGCTCTTCACCGCGGCGGCCGGGGCCAGGGTCAGGTTCACGGTGCCGCTGCCGTGTGCCGGGATGTCCAGGTGGTTCTTGTCGAGGACAGCGAGCGCGGCAGGTGCGGTGCTGCCGTCGGGGCCCGTGGCCTCTTCCCGGACGTTCAGCTGAATGGCGTGGTCCGAGCGGTTGGTATAAGTGACCCGGCGCACCGTCGGACTGCTGCTCGCGACCGGCTGGGCGGCCTTGACGGTCTGCAGCACGGCGGGCTCCGCCGAGACTCGGCCGTTCAGCGTGGCAGGGATGTCGACGCGGCCGGCGCCGACGTCGAAGACGCCCGCCTGCTCGACCCCGTCGGACGCTGCTACGAGAGCCGCCTTGAGCTGTTCACCGGTCCACTCGGGGTGTGCCTGCTTGACGATGGCAGCGGCACCCGCGACGTGCGGTGTAGCCATCGAGGTGCCGGACAGCTTGGCGTACGAGCTGTTCACGGACTCCGCGGCGAGCGTGCCGGCAGCCCGGGCGGCGACGATGCCGGTGCCGGGGGCGGCTATCTCGGGTTTGATCGCGTCGTCGCCGAAGCGGGGACCGCGAGAGGAGAACGAGGACACGGCGTCCTGCTTGGTGACCGAGCCGACGGTCAGGGCCGAGTCGGCGGCGCCGGGGGCGCCGACCGTGTAGGCGGCGCCGGAGTTACCGGCGGCGACCACGAACAGGCTGTCGGATTCCGCCGAGAGCCTGTTCACGGCGGCCGACAGAACATCGGTGCCGTCGGTCTTCGCGTTGCTGCCGAGGCTCATGCTGACGACGTCGGCGCCCTGGGCCACGGCCCAGTCCATGCCGGCCAGGATCCAGTCGGTGTAGCCGCTGCCGTTGTCGTCCAGGACCTTGCCCTCGATCAAGGAGACGTCCGGGGCGACGCCCTTCAACCGCCCGCCGGAGGCCGCGCCGGAGCCGGCGATGGTCGAGGACACGTGAGTGCCGTGGCCGTTGCGGTCCTGGATGCTCGTCGCGGAGGTGAAGTTCTTCGAGCCGGTGACCCGGCCGGCCAGGTCGGGGTGCCCGGTGTCGTAGCCGGTGTCGAGCACCGCGACCTTGACGCCCTTTCCGGTGAGGCCGGACTTCCACGCCTCGGGTGCGCCGATCTGCGGGACGCTGACGTCGAGGGTCGTCTTCACCTTGCCGTTGAGCCACAGCCGCCGGGCGGCGGCGCGTGCGGTACGGGCCTTCCCGGTGCCGCTGCCCGTGAGCCGGTTCCAGGCGGTCGCGGCCCTGTCCTTGTCGACGCTCAGCGCGGTGATTCCGAGCCGCGGGAGCGAGCGGGTGACCTTGGTGCCGGCGGGCGCGGAACGCAAGGCGGTGCCGCCCATGCCGTCGCGGCCGCCGCCGGGCCCGGCGGCGAGGACCGGGACGGTGCTGCTGTGCTTGTCGTCACCGCCGAGCGCCACCAGTCCGGTGACATCGAACAGGGCCTCGTCCACCGTGCCGCGGTTCACCAGTTCCTCGGCGTCGGTGGGCATCACATACTCGTGCCCGTTCATGTGGTAGCGGGTGAATCCGATGCGCTCCCGGTCCGGTGCCGGGGTGACGCCGGTCACCTGGACCTTCGTCCCGCGTCCGATGAAGGCGACTCGGTCGCCGGTCACGAGAGTGACGGTGGAGGAGCCCGGACCGGAGGCGGCTCCGGTGGAGAACAGTGGCGCGGCGCCGGGGCGGGCGGGGGCAGTATCGGCCTTGGCCGGTATGGACGTCAGGGACAGGCAGCCGCTGGTGAACAGGGCGGCGGCTGTCGCCGCGGTGATCAGCCGGGATCTGCGCGAGGTGTTGTCGACATGATGACGGAACATCAGCGTCCTTCTGCTCGGGGGCATTCGAACATCGACACCATGTCATCGGTGAAGAGCGCTGATCAGTGTGGAGAACTGGCGGTTTGATGACTTGTCACTAATTTGACAGCCGTACGACGGGCTGGTCGCCCCTCGCATGGTCGGGGGAGGCTTTTGGCTTGGTCGGCGGCGTCAGAGCCAGTCGCGGCGAGCTGCTTGCCAGCCGAGTTGAAGCCGGGTCTGCACTCCCGCGAGGGCAAGCAGCCGCTGAACCCGTCGGTGGACGGTGCGTTTGCTCACGCCCAGCTGAGAGGCGATCGTCTGATCGGTGTATCCGGCAAGCAGCAGCGAGAGCAGGCGCCGGTCGTCGGCCGACAGAGGGCCGTCGGATGCTGTCGTCGGCACGGCACGCACCGGTACGGCGGACTCCCAGATCCTGCGGAAGATCCAGCCGAGGGCCTCGAGCAGGGCAGGGATGCGCGTGACCAGGGCAATCGGTTCGCCGCGCGGGTGTTCTCGCGGTACGACGAGAGCCAGCCGGTCGTCGGCGATGACTATCTTGAGCGGCACATCGACCGCCACCCGCATCTCCTCGCCCAGTGCGGCCCATTCGTCGAGCAGCAGCGGTGCCTCCCGGCTATCCAGGTCCAGGGAGGCTCGTTCGTAGATGACCTGGTACCGCACACCAGCGCGCATGGCGTCGCGTTGACCGCGATTCGCGGCGGCCGGGACGGCAACGGCGGGACCGGAGGTCAAGGCGCGGATCGTTTCGCACGCTGTTCGCTGGATCTGGGCGAACCGCTCGGCGATGGCGGCTGTGCCCTCGATGACCTCGATCGTCTCGGTGGCGCCGCCAGAGAGGTCGTCGCCCTGGTGGCCGCGGGCGAGCTGGGCGACGGCGAGCTGTACTTTGCGCAGGTGGTCGATGTGCTGAAGGACCAGCAGGTTCAGCGTGATGTCCGGCGGCGCGGCGCGCAGGGCGCGGCGTCGGCCGGGGTGGAGTGTCATCAGGCCTCTGGACTCCAGTGCGGCAAGACCCGCGGTCACCTCCGGCAAGGGCAATCCGGTGCGGTCCGCCAGCTCGGCCGCACCGACGGCGGGCCCGGTGAGGAGTGCCACGTACAGACTCTCCTCGGCAGCTCCGATCCCGATCGCTTCGAGCATCCCACCCCACAACCCATAGGCATTGCACGGACAAGCAACTCTCTCCAGCGTGCAGTCGGCAGTCCCGGTTGCCCCGCGCGGAAGAGTGGTGTGCGGCCGAGAGACTATCCGCCGAAGATCCAACAGATGCCGTCATGTCGTGGCGGAGACTGGCCACGGCAAATATCCGCCACGCGGATATGCGCGGTCCGGCCGGCAGTTGCCGCGGGGAGACGCTTCACCGGGCGCCCTCATCCGCTCCCCGTTCGGCGACATCGCGTGCGGCGCGTTCACGTCTCGCGACGGCTCCGGGCGGTTTGAGACCACCGGGCCGCCCGGTCGCGGCATGATGGCCGACATGCGCACACCCTCGGCCGTCACCGTCACCCTGGTCCGCGGTGACATCACCCAGCAGTCCGTCGACGCCATCGTCAATGCCGCGAACTCCTCACTGCTCGGCGGCGGCGGAGTCGACGGCGCGATCCATCGGCGCGGCGGCCCGGAGATCCTCGCCGCCTGCCGCGAACTGCGCGCCTCGCAGTACGGAAAAGGGCTGCGGACCGGTCAGGCGGTAGCGACCACAGCCGGGAAGCTCGACGCCCAGTGGGTGATCCATACGGTCGGGCCGGTGTGGAGCAGCACCGAGGACCGCTCCGCGCTGCTGGCCTCCTGCTACCGGGAATCACTGCGGGTGGCCGCCGAGCTGGGTGCGCGGACCGTCGCCTTCCCCGCCATCTCGACCGGTATCTACGGCTGGCCCCTGGACGACGGCGCGCGGATCGCCGTTCGAACGGTCCTGGCCGAGGCTGGGGCTCCGGTGGAGGAGGTGCGTTTCGTGCTGTTCGACGCACATGCGTACGCGGAGTTCGAAGAGGCCCTGGCAGCGCAAGGCTGATGTCGGATTTCCGCCAGCCGGGCGTGCGCCGGGTGGCTCATGCTTGAGCCATGTACACCGACACCGAGCGCTGCGTACGGGCCGTCCAGTCCAAGGACGCCCGCTTCGACGGCTGGTTCTTCACGGCGGTCCTGACCACCCGGATCTACTGCCGTCCGAGCTGCCCCGTCGTGCCGCCCAAGGTCGAGAACATGACCTTCTACCCCAGTGCCGCCGCCTGCCAGCAGGCCGGTTTCCGGGCGTGCAAGCGGTGCCGGCCGGACACCAGCCCCGGCTCCCCGGAGTGGAACGCCCGCGCCGACTCCGTCGCCCGTGCGATGCGGCTCATCGGGGACGGGGTCGTCGACCGCGAGGGTGTGCCGGGGCTGGCCGCGCGGCTCGGCTACTCCGCCCGGCAGATCGAGCGGCAGCTGCTCGCCGAGCTGGGTGCCGGTCCGCTCGCCCTGGCCCGCGCCCAGCGCGCCCAGACCGCCCGGCTGCTCATCGAGACGACCGAACTCCCCATGGCCGACGTGGCGTTCGCGGCCGGGTTCTCGTCCATCCGTACCTTCAACGACACCGTCCGTGAGGTCTTCGCGCTCGCGCCGAGCGAGCTGCGCACCCGGGCCGCGCGGTCCGCGAAACCGCCGGCGACGCCGGGAGTGATAACGCTTCGGCTGCCCTACCGGGCCCCGCTCAATCCCTCCAACCTCTTCGGTCATCTCGCCGCGACCGCGGTCCCCGGCGTCGAGGAGTGGCGCGACGGCGCCTACCGCCGGACGCTCACCCTCCCGTACGGGCACGGCATCGTCGCCCTCACCCCGCGCCCCGACCACATCGCGTGCCGGCTCTCGCTCACCGACCCTCGCGATCTCACCCTCGCCATCAGCCGCTGCCGCTGGCTGCTCGACCTGGACGCCGACCCGGTGGCCGTCGACGACCAGCTGCGGGCCGATCCGCTGCTCGCCCCGCTGGTCGACAAGGCGCCGGGGCGGCGGGTGCCGCGTACCGTCGACGGGGCGGAGTTCGCCGTACGGGCGGTGCTCGGCCAGCAGGTCTCGACCGCCGCCGCCCGCACCCACGCGGCCCGCCTGGTCACCGCCCACGGCGTCCCCGTCGACGACCCCGAGGGCGGTCTCACCCACCTCTTCCCGACCCCGGAAGCGCTCGCCGGGCTCGACCCCGAGCAGCTCGCGCTGCCGCGCAGCCGTCGCACCACCCTCACGACCCTCGTCGGCGCGCTCACCGACGGCTCGCTGCAACTCGGCACCGACACCGACTGGGAGAGGACCAGGGCCGAACTGATCACACTGCCCGGCTTCGGCCCCTGGACCGTCGAGGTCATCGCGATGCGGGCGCTCGGCGACCCGGACGCCTTCCTCCCCACCGACCTCGGCATCCGGCGGGCGGCGGAGCAACTCGGCCTCCCGTCGACCCCCGCGGCGCTCACCGCACGCGCGGCGGCCTGGCGTCCCTGGCGGGCGTACGCGGTCCAGTACCTGTGGACCGTCGACGACCACCCCATCAACCACCTTCCCGCATAAGGTAGTTCACTCATGAATGCGACACGCACCCCGACCCGGCAGCACACGGTCGTCGACAGCCCGTACGGGCCATTGACCCTCGTCGCCACCGACGGAGTCCTCTCGGGCCTCTACATGACCGGGCAGCGGCACCGCCCGCCGGAGGAAACCTTCGGCGACCTTGACCCGCGCCCCTTCACGGAGACGATCCGCCAGCTGGACGCCTACTTCGCGGGCGAGCTGCGGGAGTTCGACCTGCCCCTGCACCTGGACGGCACCCCGTTCCAGCGCAGCGTCTGGGAACAGCTCCAGGCGATCCCGTACGGCGAGACGCGCTCGTACGGGGAACTCGCCGAAAACCTGGGCAAGCCGGGTGCCTCACGAGCTGTGGGCCTCGCCAATGGCAAGAACCCGGTCGGGATCATCGTCCCCTGCCACCGGGTCATCGGAGCGTCGGGCGGCCTCACCGGCTACGGCGGCGGACTCGACCGCAAGCAGCGGCTGCTGGCCTTCGAGAACGGCGCGGAGGGCGACACGCCGGCGCTCTTCTAGGGCGTGTTTGGGTCAGTATCCGATGGCCTCTCGGAGAAGCAGCACGGTGCCGCGCCCTGGGCGGGGTTCCGCGTTGAGGATGAGCAGGCGGTTGACGGCGCTGGGCATCCCGTACACCGCCTGGGCGCGGGCGTTCTCCAGCGGGAGGGCGTGCTCCTCGACGCGACGCAGCGCTGTGCGCAGGTCAGGCACCACCTTCTGCGCGCCGACGATCCAGAGCGCGTGGGCGGCGCCGCCCGCGTTGGCAGGGAGTTGGCTGCCGCTGCCCGAGGCAAGAACGAGCGAGCCGGTCTCGGTGACCGCGGCGACACTGTTGACGACGAATTCGGGGCTGGCGACCAGCCTTCGGATCTCGTCGGCGCCGGTGGCACGGTCGATGGCCAGGACGCGCGGCCTGATGGCGTCGTACCGGCCGCCGGTGTTGATGTCCTCGTCGATGCCGGACAGTCGGAGGGTCTCGCTGGCTCCGGTGAGCACGCTGGCGCCCTCGGGGACCAGGTCCTTGATGCGGGCGCGCGCGGCAGCGGCGTCGTCGAGGATCTCGGCGGCGAAGCCGTTGGTACGCAGCGCGGCGGCTACCCGCTCCAGTCGTTCGACCGATGCCGGGTCGGCGAAGGATGCGGCCGGAGCCGGGGTGGCCGTGGCGTCTGCCGGGTTGGTCCCTGAGCCCTGCGCCGCGTGGGGCGCCGTGCCCGCCAGCGGGGAGGTGTCGAGGTACCTGACCTCGTACACCCGCTCGGCGAACTTCCAGCCATCCGCGGTGCGCTGGTAGCGGTCGTGGTAGACGGCGTAGTTCAGACCCTGGCGTCCGTCGAGGGCGCGCGCGAGTTCTTGGATGTAGGCGCGGCCGGTCGCGGTGTCGCCGTCGAGCAGGATCGTGCCGGGGTGTGTGGTCTGTACGAAGAAGTCCCACTGGCTCTGCAGCCGCTCGCCCCCGGCACGGATCTCCTCTTGGCCGACCTGCTCGGCGGGGATGTTGGGCATGCGCAGGGCACCGTTCGGTGTGAACAGCGACGCCAGGCGGGGTCGGTCGCGCATCATCGCCGCGTCGGTGAACTCGCCGCGCAGTGCCTCGATCTCGACGCGGTCCGCGATGGCCTGGAAGTCGTTCACCGTCAGTCACCTCTCCGTCTTGTTGTCGTCCTCACCGGTACGACAACGCAGCCCTTCGGAATGTGAGGCGGCGCCTCGGCCTCACAGTCCGGTGTGCTGTCTTGTCGTACCGGGTAGAGGCACAGAAGCGAGCGGGGGAGACGGCCAGACCATGACCACCAGAGCCGAGCCCGGCGACGATCAGAGCGATCCGGGCCTCAGCGCGATCACGAGCGAGCGGCGCCGGCTGATCAACCTCGGCTATCGACTCCTCGGATCCCTTGCCGACGCCGAGGACGTCGTGCAGGAGACCTACGCCCGCTGGTACGCCATGTCCGCACGGGAGCAGCAGGCCATCGAGTCGCCCGGCGCCTGGCTGGTGACGGTCGCCAGCCGCATCTGCCTGAACCTGCTCGGCTCGGCGCGGGCCAGGCGGGAGACGTACGTGGGTGACTGGATCCCGGAACCGCTGCCCGAGCCCACGGAGTGGATCACCGGGCGCTCCGGCGTCGGCGGGATCGACCCGGCCGATCGGGTCACCCTCGACGAGTCAGTGACGATGGCCTTCCTGGTCGTCCTCGATTCGATGACCCCGGCCGAGCGCGTCGCGTTCGTCCTGCACGACGTCTTCCGCTACCCCTTCGGCGAGGTCGCCGAGATCGTCGGCCGCACTCCGGCGGCGTGCCGCCAACTGGCCTCGTCCGCCCGCCGTCGCATCCGCACTGCGCAGGCCCCGGCGGGCCCGAGTGCCGGGCAGGCCGGCATCGTCAGGCAGTTCAGAACGGCGTGGGAGGCCAAGGACATCGACGCCCTGATCAGCCTGCTCGACCCCGACGCCACCGCGACCGCTGACGGCGGAGGGCTGGCCGTCACCCACCTGCACCCGATCGTGGGCGGTGAGCAGATCGCACGTGCCTACGCCGAGATCGCCCGTGTGTCGGGCGACCGCACGACATTCCTGGAGTGCACGGTCAACGGCCTGCCCGGCTTGGTAGCGCAGCAGGACGGCAACATCGCGACCGTGTTCGCGTTCGAGATCGCGGGCGACCGGATCAGGCATATCTGGGCGGTGCGAAACCCCGAGAAGCTCCGTCCCTGGCGGAGCAGCTGAGGAGCGATCCGACACACAGCAGCGATCGGATCGTGACCAGCACCAACCCGCACCGAGCCCACATCTCGAACACGCCAGGGCAATACACCTGGTGCCGTGACCGGACACGGCGAAGCCCGGCGGACGCACGAGGCGGCCGTCGGGCTTCGTGGTGGCTGCGTTACGGAACCGGCTCAGGCCGTGAAGATCTCGACGACCGACCAGATCGCCAGCCCCAGCATGCACAGCCCACCGATGCGCTGCACCGTCTTGAGCGGCACCCGCTTGGCGATGAAGCGCCCGGCGATCAGCGCCAGCGCCGAGACGGACATCAGAGCGGCCGCGGATCCGATGGCCGTGGACCAGGTGCCGTTGCTGGCGGCCAGGTTGGCCGTGGTGATCTGGGTGAGGTCACCCCATTCGCTGATGAACACCGCCATGAACGCGGTCGAGTAGACCGGCCAGAAGCCGGTCACGGTCCTGGTTTCGCTCTCCTCGTCGCCGTCGTCACCCCCGGCGCGCAGCAGCATGAACGCGCCGAACGCGAAGAGGGCCGCCGAGACGAGCTTGACGATCCAGTCGGGCAGCAGCCCGATCAGACCGCCGGCGCCGACGGCGATCGCGACATGCACGAGGAATGCGGATGAGGTGCCGAACCAGACGTAGAGCGGCCGCATGCGCGTGCCCATGGCCAGCGAGGCGAACATGGTCTTGTCGGGGAGCTCCGCGAGGAAGATCAGCCCGAAGGCGGTGACGATCGCCAGGGGGTCGAGATGCATTCCGGGTGGCTTTCTGTGAGAGCCGGGCCCGGGCCTTTCCACGAAGCGCCACTCGGGCTTTTCGGAGGACCACTCGGCCCGGCATGACTGCAGCGCCCACAGGGTGCGGGCGCGTCATACCTGACCGAAGGTCTCGCCCGCCCGTAATGCTCTACGGGCCCGGCCACCGGGAACCCGGGGGCTCCAGTGTGTCGACGACCGGTTTGCGGGGCTACTCCCCTTCGCAGTCACCCACCTTACCTCACCGGTTCACTCGGCCGACGCAAGAGGGGCACAGGTGTTCGATTATGGACCCTCTCAGGGTCGTTACCGGCAATGCTTTCCCCATAAGGAGCGTCGTCCGGTGCGTGCGATCCCAAGGCGGCGTCGGTCAACGCGGCGAGCGGGCGTGCTGGGCGGTGCGACGGGGCAAAGCGTGCCGGGAGGGGCACTGGATAGAGTCCCACGGTGATCATCCGCGCCATCACCTGGAGCGTTCCCGCATGAGCCGCCGCACGCGCAAGGCCGCCACGCCCGCCCGGGGCGCGCCCCGCCCCACCGTGAGCGTCTGCCGCGGCTGCTGCTGCGGTACGCCGAAGATCCCGGACGTGGACCATGCCGAACAGCTCGCCACGCTGCGCCGGTCACTCGGTGAGATCGCCGCAGTACGCGCCGTCGAATGTCTGGACGCGTGCGAGCAGGCCAATGTGATCGTCGTGCAGCCGTCGGCCGAGGGCAGGAGGGCGGGCGGCCGCCCGGTCTGGCTCGGCCTGGTCAACGACCCGGACGCCGTCGCCGACATCGTCACCTGGGTCGGGGAGGGCGGCCCCGGCCTCGCGGACGCCCCCGACATTCTCGACCTCTACACGTTCCGGCCCTCGCGCCGCATCGCGCAGGAACTGGATCAGCCGTAGGGGCTGTCCGATGGGTCCGTGAACACTCTCCATGCGCGTCGTTCCGTTGGTGGTGGGGCTCAACGGGACTCTCTTTCGCCTGCGGGCCGGCATCCCGCGGAGGGATCTGCCGCGAAGGTTCGGGAAGTGGCAGACGGCCCACTCCCGGCACCGCCGGTGGTCGGCAGACGGCACCTGGGAGCGGTTGCTGCGGGCGGTGCAAGCTGATGTCGACGCGGAAGTCCGCCTGGACTGGAGCATGGCGTGCGCAGACGGTGTGCCGGGCACATCAGAACGCGGCCGGCGCCCGCAGGCGTCTCCCAGATCATGGGCAGAAGAACTCCTGGGCAACGGCCGGAACGACGCCATGCCCAGCCCAGCCACATGAACCATCGGACACGCCTCAGGAGGGGCGGCTCAGCGGCACAGGGCCGTGTCCACGACACTCTCGAGATGCTTCGTGGCTGCCCCGTCGGTCGGGATGCTGGTCACTGCGACGTTGGCGGCGCGGCCGTCGTCGGTGACTCCGCCCCGGGTCTCGTATCCCAGGATGTCGCCGCCGTGGCCCCAGTAGACACCGCCGCACGACAGCGGCCTGCTCATGAGCCCCAGTCCGTAGCCGGCGCCGGTGTCGCCGATGGGTACGGTGGTGCGCATCTGGGCGAGCTGGGCCGCCGGGAGGAGGCGGCCGGCCAGGAGCGCGGTGAAGAACCGGTTGAGGTCGGAGTTGGTGGAGATCATCTGGCCTGCCGCCCAGCCCGCGGAGGGGTCTATCTCCGTGACGTCGCGCAGAGGCGCGCCTGCTGAATCCCTGTGATAGCCCTGGGGGTGGGTTTCTCGGATGGTCATGTCCCCGGGGGTGGGGAAGTAGGTGTGGCGCAGCCCGATGCGTTTGACGACGCGCTGGTCCACCTCCTCGGCGAGGGGCCGGCCGGTGACCTTCTGGATGATCAGGCCGGCCACCACGTAGTTCGTGTTGCTGTACCCCCAATTCGTCCCGGGGGCGAAGTCGGCCTTGTGCTGGAAAGCGATATCCAGAAGGTCGTGGGGGTCGAAGTACCGGTGCTGAAGGATGTCGTCGCCGATGAGGCTCTCGTAGTCGGGAAGTCCGCTGGTGTGCTGGAGGAGCTGACGGACGGTGATGTGGCGTCCATCGATCCCCTCCCCGCGGACGAGGCCCGGCAGATAGGTGTCGACCGTGTCGTCGAGGCCGATCTTCCCTTCACCGACCAGTTGCAGCACGACCACCGCGGTGAACGTCTTGGTGGTGCTGCCGATCCGCACCTGACCGTCCTTGGGCACCTTCGCGCCGGTGGCCAGGTCGCCGACCCCTGCGGTGTACGTACGGGTGCGCCCCTCACGGTCCTTGACGCCCGCCAGCGCGGCGGGCAAGCCGTCGGTGTGCACCAGCGCGTTCAGGCCCTGCTGGACGGTGTCCGGCCTGGCGGTGGCGGACGCGGCGGGCGGCGCCAGGACACCCATCGTCATGACGCCGACGGCCACCGCGGTTGCGGCCGGCACGGCTCTGCTCCTACTGCCCCGCTGCCGCCTGGAAGGACGAAACTTCTGCCATGCCTGCTCACGCACGAGCCAACTCCTATGGAATCGTTGGGAAACCAGCGGTATGTTCCGGGCCCAGCATTTCCGGCCGCGACCACCCGGGGCGATCCTGCTACCCGCCCGGCTCCAGGTGGGGCTAACCCCCCGGTACGCCCGGCCGATGGGGAACGGGGGGCGAGGATGAATGCCCAGGCTGAGGTGGCGGCTTCAGGAGAGCAGATCACCGCCAAGGCGACCCACCCGGCGGAGCCTGCGGCGCTGACTGACACCGGACCGACGTGTCAAAGCCGGAGGGCCAACAGCCGGCGCTGCCGCGGCGGCGTTTGGCCCATCGCAAGACCGTGACGAGGGTGAGGCGGCGCAGGCCGAACGGACGCTGCGCGCCCGGCGGTTCGTCCCGCTCCACGGGGTCGGCCGAGGCGCGCCGCAGGGTGGCGGCGCGGAACAGGGCGCCATCGACCAGCCGCGCACGCGTCCCGCACACCATGCCCCGAGCGTCGTGTGCGACGTGAACGAGCGGTCTCAGGGCGAGACCCTGTGCGCACAGCTTCGGTGAGCGCGACGCGCAGACGGCGGCGGTCCTCCGGGTCGCGCTCGCGCCGGATCGGGCCGTCGGTGGCAGCTCAGCTGTCGGTCCCCGTGCCCGCCTCGGCGGACAGCCGCGCGAGCAGCGACGGCAGCGCGGTCCCGATGGGCTCGCGGATCGTTTCCTGCGCCAGTTCGTCGTACGGCGTCGGCTCGGCGTTCACCACGATCAGCCGCGCCCCGTGCTCCGCCGCGATCCCGGCCAGCGACGCGGCGGGCTGCACCTGCAGCGTCGTTCCGACCGCGATGAACACCTCGCACGCCTTTGCGATCGATACCGCCTCGCCCAGCACCACCGGATCGAGCCGCTCACCGAACATGACGGTCGCCGACTTCAGGATGCCGCCGCAGACCGTGCACGCCGGGTCCGCCTCACCCGCCTCCACGCGGGTCAGCGCCGCCGCCATCGGTGAGCGGATGTGGCAGCGGGTGCAGACCACCTGACGTGCGGTGCCGTGCAGTTCGAGGACCTTGCGGGCGGAGAGGCCGGCCAGCTGGTGCAGCCCGTCGACGTTCTGAGTGATCACCCGCACGGGGACCCCGGACCGCTCCAGGTCCGCCACGGCACGGTGGGCGGCGTTCGGCTCGGCGCGCCAGGTCGCGCTGGTGCGGCGCATCTGCCAGGAGCGGCGGCGGACCTCCGGATCGGCCATGTAGAAGTCGTACGTGACGAGCTTCTCGGCCTCCGGGTCCTTCCGCCAGAGCCCGTTCGGCCCGCGGTAGTCGGGGATGCCGGAATCCGTGGAGATCCCGGCGCCGCTGAGGATCGCGACGAGAGTCATACGGCGAGCGTACGCAGCGGCGTCCGCCGTCCGCGAGGTGATATCGGCCGGTGTCAGGTTGAAGTACTTCCTCGCCGCCCCGGGCGAGGAGGATCCGTCCCCGGGAAACCTGGTGTCGTCCACCACCCACACCCGAGGACGCACGAAGGTCACCGCCCGGCGGGCCGGGACGGACCGTGTCCACCGGCCAGGCCGACGACGTCATCCCTCCAACCGCCCACGACGCGCGACAAGTTCCTCCGCCTTCATGCCGGCAGGAAACCACCGGGCCCACGGCCTGCCCGGAGACGTAACAAAGCCCTAGTGGGCGGTGGGGAGGGCGAGCCCGGTGTAGACCTGGTTGAGGACGGTGGGCAGCAGGGCGTTGGCCGTGGTCCGGCCGTCGGGCGACAGGGCCAGGTTCGTCCAGATCACGAGCGTGACGTCGTTGTCCGGGTCGTGGCCCAAGAAGGAGTTGAAGCCCGGGAGTTCACCGCCGTGGTAGTACATCGCGGCGTTCGGGCCGAAGCGCTGGTAGGAGATGCCGTAGCCGTACTTCTGGCCGTCGGGCGCGGCCGGGTCCTCGGCCTGCGGGCTGTGGAGCCACCGCTGTTGGGATGCGACGTTCAGGACCTTGCCCGTCACCAGTGACCGGATCCATGTGGACAGGTCCTCCGCGGTGGAGATGACTCCTCCGGCGGCGGTGGCGTAGGAGGGGTTCTGGTGGGTGTAGTCGATCGGCTGGAGCTTTCCCGTTCGTGCCGCCTTGCGCATCTCGGCGGGGTAGGGCTTGTCGGTCAGCGCGTAGGCCGATCCGCCGTACATGTAGCCGTGTGTGTAGGGCTCGGGGAGGGACCGGTCGTGGGCGTCCGGCAGTGACGTCCCCTTCATTCCGAGCGGGACGAACAGCCGGTCCCGCAACTGCTGGGCCAGGGGGCGGCCGCCGGCCTTTTCGGCGACCAGGCCCAGCAGGGCGTAGTTGGTGTTGCTGTACTCGTAGGACGCGCCGGGCGCGAAGTTCGGCGGGTGGCGGAATGCGATGGCCAGGACTTCCTGCGGGGTCCAGGCCTTCCCCGGGTCGGCGTCCAGAGCTGCCGCGAATTCGGCTGCACTGGTGTAGTTGTAGAGCCCGCTGCGCATCTTCAGCAGCTCGGCGATGGTGATGTTCCCGCCGTTGGGCACCCCCGCGACGTAGGCGGACACCGGATCGCTCAACCGGAGCTTGCCGTCCTGGGCGAGGAGCGTGATCAGCGCTGCCGTCATGGTCTTGGTGTTGGAGGCGATCCGGAAGTGGTCGCCCGTATCCGGAGGTTTGGCCGTGCCCAGCTCCGTCGTGCCGACGACCGCCTGGAAGGTCCCCTGCGGGGTGCGGAGCAGAACCACCGCGCCGGGCACCATGAGCGTTTTCGCCGCGCGGCCCACGGCAGCCTGGAAAGCGGCCGGATCGATCGGCTTCAGGGCTGACGGAACGGGGGAAGGGGCGGTCGCCGTCGCGGCGGGAGTGGTCGACGGGTCCGCGGGCGTCGTGGCGGTCGAGCCGGGGGGAAGGGTGCCCCCCGCGATCAAGACGGCTACGCAGGGTGCCAGCAAAGCCGTGCGGCGTGCGGGGCGCGAGGTTCTGGGGCGAACTCCTCTCAGGCGCGTGCCCTTCGGAGTGTCGTCAACCGCTCGGGAGGTTCTCATGTACTCATCCCAGCCGTTGTGTTCTGCGGCCCAGTACCGCTGCAAGGCGTGTTGCGGCAGGCCCCAACAACCCCATCATGTGGGCGGAATCACCCAATTTTAGCAGTTTCGTCCAGGGTTCGCCCATGACCGAGGTCACCGTCGGTCTCGACGCGGAACTCGCGTGACGGGATGCAGAGGCACATGCTGCTGCTAGGGATGACTGACCGTGAGTCAGGAGGTCGGACACCCCATGTCGTTTGGTGTCAAGCGGCGTCAGTGCTCACCTGCTGGCGGCTACGGAACCGAGCATTCCCCGGTTCCGTAGCTCCCATCAGGCGGCGACGGGCCTGCCGTCCTCCAGCTCCACGGCGCCCGCCCCGGAGTCGAGCACCTCCAGCGCCGCCCGGACCCGGTGTCCGAGGGAAGCGGGCAGATACCGGTCGAGTGCGCCGCGTTCCACCAGCTTCCAGGAGAGGAGCTCCTCCTCCTGCAGCCGGATCGCCGTCAAGTGCGCCTCGTCCAGGACCCCGCCGTCGTACAGGTAGGCGGCGATCGGCGGCCGCTCGGGGCTGCGCGCCCAGTCGATCGCGAGCAGCCGTCCCGGCTCCAGATCGAGCCCGATCTCCTCGACCGTCTCACGGCGCGCGGCCTGCCGCGGGGTTTCGCCCTCGTCGGACTCGATCGTGCCACCCGGCAGGGCCCAGCCGTCCCGGTAGTTCGGCTCGACGAGCAGCACTCGTCCTGCACCGTCCCGGAAGACAGTTGCCGCGGCGGCCAGCACCTTGGGCAGCCCTGCGATGTACGTGGCGTAGTCAGTGGTGGTCACGTGCGCAGCGTAATAGGGGCCGGCGCGTCCGCCGTTCCGCAGGTCCAGGGCCCGGACACCCATGGGCAGAGGGCCGGTGCTCCGGATAGGGTCGGGGCGGCGCGACTGCCTGTTCGAAAGCAAGGGATGCAAGGTGACGGACGGAGCAGTGATGGAGACCGCCCGCGTGCTCGTCGCGGCGGACAAGTTCAAGGGCTCGCTCACGGCGGTACAGGTCGCGGAGCGGGTGACGGCCGGGCTGCGGCGCGTCGTACCCCAGGTGCAGGTCGAGACCCTGCCTGTGGCGGACGGCGGCGACGGCACGGTGGCGGCGGCGGTGGCCGCCGGATTCGAGCGACGCGAGGCGCGGGTGACCGGGCCGCGCGGGGAGACCGTGACCGCGGCGTACGCCCTGCGGGGCACCACCGCGGTGGTGGAGATGGCCGAGGCCTCCGGCCTCCAGCACCTTCCGGCGGGGGTGTTCGCCCCCCTGACGGCCACGACGTACGGCTCCGGCGAGCTGCTGGCCGCGGCGCTGGACGCGGGGGCCCGGACCATTGTGTTCGGGGTCGGCGGCAGTGCCACGACGGACGGCGGCGCGGGCATGCTCGCCGCACTCGGCGCCCGCTTCCTCGATGCGGACGGCAAGCCCGTCGGCCCCGGGGGCGGTGGCCTTGCGGCGCTGGCCGAGGCGGATCTGACCGGCCTCGACCCGCGGCTGGCCGACGTGGACCTGATCCTCGCCAGCGACGTGGACAACCCGCTGACCGGCCCCAAGGGCGCCCCAGAGGTTTATGGGCGGCAGAAGGGCGCGACCGAGGACGACATCGCGACCCTCGACGCGGCACTCACCCACTACGCGTCCGTCCTGGGCCCGGACCACGCGAAACTGCCCGGGGCGGGTGCGGCAGGCGGCATCGGGTACGGGGCGCTCGTCGCTCTCGGAGCCCGGTTCCGCCCCGGCATCGAGGTCATGCTCGACGTCCTCGGCTTCGCCCCGGCGCTGGCCCGCGCCACGCTGGTGATCACGGGGGAGGGCTCCCTCGACGAGCAGACCCTGCACGGCAAGGCTCCGGTGGGCGTCGCGGCGGCGGCCCGCGCGGTGGGCCTGGAGGTGGTGGCGGTCTGCGGCCGCCTTGCGCTGCCCCCGGAGGCTCTGGGACATGCGGGTATCCGGCGCGCGTACGCGCTCACGGACCTGGAGCCGGACCCTGCCGTGTGCATGGCGCAGGCGGGACCACTGCTGGAACGGGTGGCGGAGGGGATCGCGCGCGACTTCCTGTCGTGAGCAGAGCCCGTGCCCAGCTGAGGTGAGTCGAGCAGATCGGGCGGGGTGAGGCCGCCGCGGGCGGGGTGGGGCGCCCGAGGCGGGCCCGTTCCGGATCCGTCCCCGCCCTCACCGCTCTCCCCGCCCCTCTCCGATGCCTCGGAGGGCTGCACCGTTCGGGACCGGGCGGCGTCAGTAGGCGCGGTCTGCCATGATCCGAGTCTCGGGGAGACCCCGCTCGCGGCGGCCTCACCCCGCCCGATCGGCGACCCGGGTGCGGGCCCGGCGAAGCTCGCCAAGGAGTACGCGGCGCAATACCCGAAGGAGTACGCGGCGCAATACCCGAAGGACGGCCTCGACAACGGCGTCATCGCCGGATACACCGCCGCGTCCCTCTACGGCGAGGCGCTGACGAAGGCCTGCGCGGCGAAGGACCTCACCCGTGAGGGCGTCGACAAGACCCTGCTGACCATCACGGCGTTCGGGAAGGACTTCGGGATGTCGCACAACTTCTCGGACCCGACGGCGCCGTCCACCCGGGAGAGCGTGATCATGAAGCCGGACGCCGGGACGCCCGGCGGCCCGAAGGTGGTCCGCCCCGCCGAGGCGGCAGCGGCAGCCAACTCGTACACGCCGAAGAAGTAGCTGCGGCGGCCGCCGGACCGGTGCCCCACCCGTCCGGCGGCCCCCGCCTTGCGCATCCTTCCCGCCCGGGGCACCGAGGTGCGCCGCAGGCCGGCCGGGGCGCATCCTGGCTGTGTGACCTCGTACGGCCTGCCCCCGTACCCTCCGCCCGAGAAGGTGGCGGCGCCGGGGAGGGCGAGCGGCGGCGGGGTGCCGGACGAATTGTCCCTGGTGCTCGCGCAGGCCGCAGTGAGCGCGATTGAGTCCGCCGGTGGGTATGCCGGCGGCATATATCTGTGCTCCCGTTACCCCGAGCTGCTGCGCCTCTCCGTGCTCGCGGGGCTTCCGACCCAGCTGTTCCGCCCCTGGTGGCGCATGCATGTGAACCGGCCCTTCCCCGTGGCCGAGGTGTACCGCTCGGGGAAGCCCGTCCACCTCGCCGACGTCGAGGAGGGCATGCGCCGGTTCCCGCAGCTGATGGCGGGCATGCCGTTCCCGTTCGGTTCGCTGTACGTGCCCGTCTTCGGCGGCCGGGAGAAGTTCGGCGTCCTCGTGGTGCTGCGCCCGGCCACCCCCGGCAAACCCGTCTCGCACGCCGACCGGCGCGCGCTCCGCGACGTCGCCCAGCGGCTCGGCGCGGAGCTCGCCGGACTGGCGGCCGGGGGCACCAAGGTCGTATGGGACGGCGAGCCGGTCTCCGTGCAGCTACCCTCCGTCACCATGCCACCGGTACGGATCGGGCACTTCCACTGGAACCTCGAAACCGGTGCCGTCGACGCCGACGCGGAGCTGTGCGGGATCCTCGGCACCGAGCCCACGCGGTTCCCGGGCACCATCGACGCCCTGATGGCACTGCTGGCACCGGAGGACGTGTACGGACTGTGGACCCTCGCCCGCCAGGCGGCGATCGCGGGCGGACCGCTCGTACGCAGGATGCGGCTGCGCGGCCCCGACGGCCGGACCAACCTCCTGGAACTCTCCAGCCGCTGGGCCCAGCCACCGCGCAGCAGCACGGCCGGGACGCTGACCGGATTCCTGGTGGACCTCGGGGTCGGACCGGTCATCGCCGAGGCCGCCGACCGGCTCCCGCGCGGCATCTTCTCGCTCGACCGGCTCGGACGGATCACCTACGTCAACCAGCTGGCGGAGGAGCTGCTCGGCCGGCAGCGGGTCGAGCTGGTCGGAAGCCTCCTGTGGGAGGCACTGCCGTGGTTCGGGCATCCCGCCTACGAGGACCACTTCCGGGCCACACTGCTGTCCCACGAACCCGTGCACTTCCTCGCGCGCCGCACCGAGCGGGACTGGCTGGCGGTGTCCCTGTACCCGGGCCACGACGGCGTGACCGCCGCACTCACCGCCACGGAAGAGCCCTCCTTCCCGCCGGACGCCGCCGGACCGGGCGAGGTCCTGGGTTCCCCGCTGGAGGGCTCGGCCGAGGTGTACCGTCCCGTCGCCCTCGCGATCGCGCTGACGGAGGCCGTCACCGCCCGCCAGGTGTCCGCAGTGGTCACCCAGGAGCTGCTCCCCGCGTTCGGCGGCAGGCAGCTGGCGATCTACCTGCTGCACGAGCGCCACCTCTACCTGGCCTGGGAGACCGGCTTCCCGCACGGCTTCCTGAACCGCTTCGACGGCGTCGCGCTCGACGCCCATCTGCCCGGCGTCGAGACGCTCACCTCCGGCCGCCCCATCTTCTTCGAATCCATGCAGCGCCTGGCCTCCGCCTACCCCGGCATACCCCTGGACGCGAACGTCGGCGCCCGCGCCTTCCTGCCGCTCATCGCCTCCGGGCGGCCCGTCGGCTCCTGCATCCTCGGCTTCGACCAGCCGCGCGGCTTCAGCCCCGAGGAACGCACGGTTCTCACCGCGCTCGCCGGACTCATCGCCCAGGCCCTCAAACGAGCCCAGCGGTACGACACCGAGTCCGCCGTGGCCCGCGGCCTGCAGAACGCCCTGCTGCCGCACCGCCTGCCCGTACTCGACCAGGTCGACACCGCGGGGCGGTACCTCCCCGGCACCCAGGGCATGGACATCGGCGGCGACTGGTACGACGTCATCGAGACCGACCGGGGGCTGGCCCTGGTCATCGGGGACGTCCAGGGGCACGGCGTCGCCGCTGCGGCGACGATGGGCCAACTCCGCAGCGCCGTACGCGCCTTCGCGCTCAGCGGGCACGACCCGCAGGAAGTGATGAGCGGCACCAACCGGCTGCTCATCGACCTCGACCCGGGCCAGATCGCCAGCTGCTGCTACATCGTCCTCGACCCCGCCACCGGTCGGACGCAGTTCGTCCGGGCCGGGCACCCGCAGCCCCTGCTCCGCCACCCCGACGGCACGACCGAGGTCCTGGAACTCCCTGGCGGGGTGGTGCTCGGCGTCACCCCCGACGCCACCTATCCCGTCAGCAGCCTGCGGCTGCTCCCGGGCGCGATCCTGGCGCTCTACACCGACGGACTGGTCGAGCAGGCGGGGGCCGACATCGACGACGGAGTCGAGCGGCTGCGCGGCATCATCGAGGCAGCCGATGCGCCGTCCCTCGCCGGCATGGCGGACCTGGTGATCAGGGAGGCGAGACGGGAGCCCGACCGCCCCGACGACATCGCCGTCCTGCTCGCCGCCCGCTGGGTCCGCGCGCAGCGCGCGTAGCGGCTGCCCGGCCGGACATGCGAGAGGGCCCGGGTGCTGGGGAAGCACCCGGGCCCTCGTCGTACGTTCTGTGCGGCTTCGCCGCGCGGCCCTAGGGCAGCTGAGCCGCCCGGGCCTCGCGCCGGTTGTCGCGGAAGGTGTTCACCCGCCGCGCCGTCGCGAAGAGCGGGATGACCGCTCCCAGGACCACCTGCAGCGCGCAGCCGGTCTGCAGGAGCAGGTGACCGCCGGGGGCGTCGAACGCCCATGCGGCGAGCAGACCCATCGCGGCCACGATCCAGCTGAGCATCGCCACCGCGAGGACTCCCCGCGGCTTCGGGTACTCGACCCGGCTGACCATCAGCCACGCCACCCCGATGATCGCGAGCAGCGTCGGTACGAAGGGCAGCTCCAGGAGCACGATCGAGACGACCGTGAGCGCTCCGAAGGGGCTCGGCATGCCCTGGAACATGCCGTCCTTCATGGTCACGCACGAGAATCTGGCCAGTCTCAGCACCACGGCCAGCAGGACGACGATCGCCGCGAGCGCCGACACCCGCTGGTATGCGTCGTCCGCGACCATGCCGTACACCAGCACGAAGTACGCCGGGGCCAGGCCGAAGCTGATCAGGTCCGAGAGGTTGTCCAGCTCCGCGCCCATCGGCGAGGAGCGGAGCTTGCGCGCCACCAGCCCGTCGAAGAGGTCGAAGACCGCGGCGAGGAGCATCAGGATCACGGCGGTGGCCGCGGAGTGCCGGGCCATGCCGCTCTCATCGCTGCCCGTGAGGTGCGGGATGAGGATTCCCGTGGTGGTGAAGTACACCGCCATGAAACCGCACGTGGCGTTACCGAGAGTAAGGGTGTCCGCTATCGACAGCCGCAGAGAGAGCGGCATGTCCTCGGTGTCGTCCTCACACTCGCTCTCCGGCACCCAGCCGGCCTGTGTGTCGGGATCAATCACGGTCAATTCGAGTCACCCCCGCGGTGGTGGCCTGGCCGACCTCGACCGCGACATCGATACCTTCCGGAAGGTAGATGTCGACCCGGGAGCCGAAGCGGATCAGGCCGATGCGCTCGCCCTGCTCCACCTTTGTGCCCTGCGGGAGGTACGGGACGATGCGACGGGCAACCGCGCCCGCGATCTGCACCATCTCGATGTCGCCGAGCTCGGTGTCGAAGTGCCAGACAACGCGCTCGTTGTTCTCGCTCTCCTTGTTGAATGCCGGGACGAACCCACCGGGGATGTGCTCGACCGATGTCACCGTGCCGGCCAGGGGCGCGCGGTTGACGTGGACATTCAGCGGGCTCATGAAGATCGCGACGCGGGTGCGTCCGTCCTTCCACGGCATGATGCTCTGCACCACGCCGTCGGCAGGAGAGATGACTCGGCCCTGGGTGATCTCGCGCTCGGGGTCGCGGAAGAACCACAGCATGCCCGCCGCGAGGGCGGTGGTGGGCACGGCCACGGCGGCCCAGCGTCCGGACTTGCGGGCCCGGGTGAGGCTGAGCGCCGCGGTGGCGACGGTCGGGAGGAGCCACGGCGAAGCTCCGCGCGCAAGGCGGACTCCGCCGCGTGATGCAGAGGTTTGGCTGTCGGGCATGGATGACCTTCGTAGCGGATGAGGCCGCGCTGGCAACGGGGGACGGCGGCTTTTCCGGCGATGCTATCGGTTGCGAGCCGCAACTGGGCAAGCCAGCAGCCGAGTCGGACGGCTGGAAGGCACCGGCTGAGGATGACAGGGTGTGATCTTCTTCGCGGCCAAATCACCTTGAAGGGGACAATCAGCCCTGGAACCGGTACTCCTCGAGGAGTCGGCGCCCAATGATCATTTTCTGGATTTCGGCGGTACCTTCACCGATCAGCAGCATCGGGGCCTCCCGGTAGAGGCGCTCGATCTCGTACTCCTTGGAGAAGCCGTAGCCGCCGTGGATGCGGAAGGCGTCCTCGACGACTTCCTTGCAGTACTCGGAGGCGAGGTACTTCGCCATCCCTGCCTCCAGGTCATTTCGCTCCCCGGAGTCCTTTTTGCGTGCCGCATTGACCATCATTGCATGGGCGGCTTCGACCTTGGTGGCCATTTCGGCCAGCTTGAACTGGATGGCCTGGTGCTGGGCGATCGGCTTTCCGAAGGTGTGGCGCTGCTGAGCGTAGGAGACACCCAGTTCGAATGCACGCTGCGCGACACCGCAACCACGCGCAGCCACATTTACCCGGCCGACTTCGACGCCGTCCATCATTTGGTAAAACCCGCGGCCGGTGGTGCCACCGAGTACACGATTGGCCGGAATGCGCAGTCCGTCCATGATGAGTTCGGTCGTGTCGACGCCCTTGTAACCCATCTTGTCGATCTTTCCGGGGATGGTGAGCCCCGGCTGGACCTCGCCGAAGCCCGGCTCCTTCTCCACCAGGAAGGTCGTCATCGACTTGTGCGGGGCCGTGCCCTCGGGGTGGCCTTCGTCACTCCGGCACAGTACGGCGACGAGCGAGGACGTGCCGCCGTTCGTCAGCCACATCTTCTGGCCGTTCAGGACGTACTCGTCGCCGTCCCTGACGCCCTTGGAGGTGATCGCGGAGACGTCGGAGCCCAGTGCCGGCTCGGACATCGAGAACGCGCCCCGGACCTCGCCCAGCGCCATGCGGGGCAGGAACGTGTCCTTCTGCTCCTGGGTGCCGTGCTGCTTGAGCATGTACGCCACGATGAAGTGCGTGTTGATGATTCCCGACACGCTCATCCAGCCGCGGGCGATTTCCTCCACGCAGAGCGCGTATGTGAGAAGCGACTCACCCAGACCCCCGTACTCCTCGGGAATCATCAGCCCGAACAGGCCCAGTTCCTTGAGCCCCTCGACGATCTCCGTCGGGTACTCGTCGCGGTGCTCCAGCTGGGTCGCGACAGGAATGATCTCCTTGTCGACGAAATCCCGGACCGTGGAGAGGATTTCCTGCTGGATGTCGTTCAGACCGGCGGTCTGGGCGAGTCGCGTCATGGCTACTTCTCCACGTTCTTCTGCGAAGGCTGGTTCAGCTCCGGGCGGCCGGGCTGCTCGCCGCCGCGCTCCTTGATGTACGTCTCGGTGGGGACCATCACCTTGCGCCGGAACACGCAGACGAGCGTCCCGTCCTGCTTGTACCCCTTGGTCTCCACATAGACGATTCCGCGGTCACTCTTGGACTTTGACGGAGTCTTGTCGAGGACAGTCGTCTCGCCGTAGATCGTGTCGCCGTGGAAGGTCGGCGCGACATGCTTCAGCGACTCGACCTCCAGGTTGGCGATCGCCTTTCCGGAGACGTCCGGCACGGACATGCCGAGCAGCAACGAGTAGATGTAGTTGCCCACTACAACGTTCTTGCCGAAATCGGTCGTCTTCTCCGCGTAGTTGCTGTCCATGTGCAGCGGGTGATGATTCATGGTCAGCAGGCAGAAAAGGTGGTCGTCATACTCGGTGACCGTCTTTCCGGGCCAGTGCTTGTACACCGCACCGACCTCGAACTCCTCATAGGTACGTCCGAACTGCATGATCAGGCCTCCGGCGCTTCGAACTTGGAGGTGCGCTGCATACCGGCCGCGCGGCCCTTGCCCGCGATGACGAGCGCCATCTTCCGGCTGGCCTCGTCGATCATCTCGTCGCCGAGCATCGCCGAACCCTTCTTGCCGCCCTCTTCCGAGGTGCACCACTCGTATGCGTCGAGGATCAGCTCGGCGTGGTCGTAGTCCTCCTGCGAGGGCGAGAACACCTCGTTGGCCGCGTCGACCTGACCGGGGTGCAGCACCCACTTGCCGTCGAAGCCCAGCGCCGCCGCACGGCCTGCGACCTCGCGGTACGCGTCCACGTCACGGATCTGCAGGAAGGGGCCGTCGATCGCCTGGAGGTCGTGCGTACGGGCCGCCATCAGAATGCGCATCAGGATGTAGTGGTACGCGTCCGCGCCGTAGCCGGGCGGCTGCTGACCGACGACCAGGGTCTTCATGTTGATCGACGCCATGAAGTCGGCCGGGCCGAAGATCAGCGTCTCCAGGCGCGGCGAGGCGGCGGCGATGTCGTCGATGTTCACCAGGCCCTTGGCGTTCTCGATCTGCGCCTCGATGCCGATCTTCCCGACCTCGAAGCCCATCGTCTTCTCGATCTGGGTCAGCAGGAGGTCGAGCGCGACGACCTGCTGGGCGTCCTGCACCTTCGGCAGCATGATGCAGTCGAGGTTCTGGCCGGCGCCCTCGACGACCGTGATCACGTCGCGGTACGTCCAGTGCGTCGTCCAGTCATTCACGCGGACGACCCGGGTCTTGCCCGTCCAGTCGCCGTTGTTCAGCGCGTCGACGATGTGGTGCCGGGCGCCCTCCTTGGCAAGCGGGGCGCAGGCGTCCTCGAGGTCCAGGAAGACCTGGTCGGCCGGGAGACCCTGGGCCTTCTCCAGGAAGCGCGGGTTCGAGCCCGGCACAGCCAGGCAGGAGCGACGCGGGCGCAGACGGTTCGGGAGGTGCGCGGCGGAGCCGCTCCCCGGAAGTGTGGTGGCGGGAGACGGGTGGGCAGGCTGGGTCATGCGGGGACCTCCAGAGGGTCGAGCTTGTTCGCTTTCCGGATCTCGTCGACGATACGGCCGATGATCTCCGTGATGCCGAAGTCCTTCGGGGTGAAAACGGCGGCGACGCCCGCCTCGATCAGCACGGCGGCGTCGGCGGGCGGAATGATCCCGCCCGCGATCACCGGGATGTCGTTCGCGCCGGCCTCGCGCAGCCGGTTCAGTACGTCCGGCACGAGCGCGGCGTGCGAGCCGGACAGGATCGACAGACCGACGCAGTGCACGTCCTCGGCGAGCGCCGCCGAGACGATCTGTTCGGGGGTCAGCCTGATCCCCTGGTAGACGACCTCGAACCCGGCGTCACGGGCCCGTACGGCGATCTGCTCGGCGCCGTTGGAGTGCCCGTCCAGGCCCGGCTTGCCGACCAGCAGCCGCAGCCGTCCGGCGCCGAGGTCCTCGGCGGTGCGCGCGACCTTCTCCCGTACGAGAGCGAGCGGCGTGCCGGCCTCCGCGGTGACGGCGACCGGGGCGGACGAGACGCCCGTCGGGGCACGGAACTCGCCGAACACGTCGCGCAGCGCCCAGGACCACTCGCCGGTGGTGACACCCGCGCGGGCGCACTCCACGGTCGCTTCCATCATGTTCTCGGTGCCGGCCGCGGCCTTCTTCAGCGCCGCGAGAGCCTCGGAGGCGCGCGCCTCGTCACGGTTGTCGCGCCACTCGTGAAGCGCCGAGACCACCCTTGCCTCATTGGCGGGGTCGACCGTCATGATCGCGCCGTCGAGGTCCGCCGTGAGCGGGTTCGGCTCGGTCGTCTCGTAGATGTTGACGCCGACGATCTTCTCCTCGCCGCCCTCGATCCGGGCCCGCCGCTGCGCGTGCGAGGAGACCAGCTCCGACTTCAGATAGCCGGACTCGACGGCCGCCATCGCGCCGCCCATCTGCTGGATCCGGTCGATCTCCGCGAGGGACTCGGTGACCAGGGAGTCGACCTTGGCCTCGATCACATGCGATCCGGCGAAGATGTCCTCGTACTCCAGCAGATCGCTCTCGTGCGCGAGTACCTGCTGGATGCGCAGCGACCACTGCTGGTCCCAGGGCCGGGGGAGACCCAGCGCCTCGTTCCACGCGGGCAACTGCACGGCCCGGGCGCGGGCGTCCTTGGAGAGGGTCACGGCCAGCATCTCCAGGACGATGCGCTGGACGTTGTTCTCCGGCTGCGCCTCGGTCAGTCCGAGGGAGTTGACCTGGACGCCGTAGCGGAAGCGGCGCTGCTTGGCGTCGGTGATGCCGTACCGCTCGCGGGTGACCTGGTCCCAGATGCGGCCGAAGGCGCGCATCTTGCACATCTCCTCGATGAAGCGGACGCCGGCGTTCACGAAGAAGGAGATGCGGGCGACGACATCGCCGAACTTCTCCTCGGGCACCTGCCCGGAGTCACGGACCGCGTCGAGCACGGCGATCGCCGTCGACATGGCGTACGCGATCT
Source organism: Streptomyces sp. NBC_01669 (assembly GCF_026339735.1). Lineage (GTDB taxonomy): Bacteria > Actinomycetota > Actinomycetes > Streptomycetales > Streptomycetaceae > Streptomyces > Streptomyces yanii. The sequence goes on along the minus strand of NZ_JAPEQG010000001.1, from coordinate 1,813,001 downwards.
CCTGGACCGGAGTGGCCCCCGCCTCCTGCAAGTGGTAGCTGCAGATGTTGATCGGGTTCCACTTCGGGATGCGGTTGACCGTGTACGTGATCATGTCGGTGGTCAGCCGCAGCGAGGGACCGGGCGGGAAGACATGCGTCCCGCGCGAGAGGTACTCCTTGACGATGTCGTTCTGCGTGGTGCCCTGGAGCTTCGTGGCGTCGGCGCCCTGCTCCTCGGCGACCACCTGATAGAGCGCCAGCAGCCACATCGCGGTGGCGTTGATCGTCATCGAGGTGTTCATCTGTTCCAGTGGGATGTCCTGGAACAGCCGCCGCATGTCACCGAGGTGCGAGACGGGCACGCCGACCCGGCCGACCTCGCCGCGGGCGAGGATGTGGTCGGGGTCGTAACCCGTCTGGGTCGGCAGGTCGAAGGCGACCGACAGACCCGTCTGGCCCTTGGCGAGGTTGCGCCGGTAGAGCGCGTTGGACGCCTCGGCGGTCGAGTGACCGGCGTACGTCCGCATGAGCCACGGGCGGTCCTTCCGGCGGCCCGTCATGTCAGACATTCCTGAAGCGGTTGATGGCGTCGATGTGCTGCTCGCGCAGCTCCTCGTTGCGCACACCCAGACCCTCGCGCGGGGCCAGCGCGAGGACGCCGACCTTGCCCTGGTGCAGGTTGCGGTGCACGTCGTACGCGGCCTGGCCGGTCTCCTCCAGGGAGTAGACCTTCGACAGCGTCGGGTGGATCTTGCCCTTGGCGACCAGCCGGTTGGCCTCCCACGCCTCGCGGTAGTTGGCGAAGTGCGAGCCCACGATCTTCTTCAGCGACATCCACAGGTAGCGGTTGTCGTACTCGTGGTTGTAGCCCGAGGTCGAGGCGCAGGTGACGATCGTGCCGCCCTTGCGGGTCACGTACACCGAGGCGCCGAACGTCTCGCGGCCCGGGTGCTCGAAGACGATGTCGACGTCCTCGCCGCCGGTCAGCTCACGGATGCGCTTGCCGAACCGCTTCCACTCGCGAGGGTCCTGGTTGTGCTCGTCCTTCCAGAACCTGTAGCCCTCGGCGTTGCGGTCGATGATCGCCTCTGCGCCCATCTTCCGGCAGATGTCGGCCTTCTGCTCGCTGGAGACGACACAGATCGGGTTGGCGCCACCGGCCAGCGCGAACTGCGTGGCGTATGAACCGAGTCCGCCGCTGGCGCCCCAGATCAGCACGTTGTCGCCCTGCTTCATGCCGGCGCCGTTGCGCGAGACGAGCTGGCGGTAGGCGGTGGAGTTGACCAGGCCCGGAGCCGCGGCCTCCTCCCAGCTGAGGTGCTGCGGCTTCGGCATCAGCTGGTTGGACTTGACGAGCGCGATCTCGGCGAGGCCGCCGAAGTTGGTCTCGAAGCCCCAGATCCGCTGCTCGGGGTCGAGCATCGTGTCGTTGTGGCCGTCCGAGGACTCCAGTTCGACCGAGAGGCAGTGCGCGACGACCTCGTCGCCCGGGTGCCAGGCGTTGACGCCGGGGCCGGTGCGCAGGACGACGCCCGCCAGGTCGGAGCCGATGACGTGGTACGGCAGGTCGTGGCGCTTGGTGAGTTCGCTGAGCTTTCCGTAGCGCTCCAGGAACCCGAAGGTGGAGAGCGGCTCGAAGATCGAGGTCCAGACGGAGTTGTAGTTCACCGAGCTGGCCATGACGGCGACCAGCGCCTCCCCGGGCCCGAGCTCCGGAACCGGCACCTCGTCGAGGTGCAGCGACTTGCGGGGGTCCTTGTCGCGCGTGGCGAGCCCGGCGAACATCTCCGTCTCGTCCTTGTGCACGGTCACCGCGCGGTACGACTCAGGGATGGACAGGGCCGCGAAATCTGCGGCGGTGCTGTCCTGCGATTGGATCGCGTCCAGGATTTCCTTCACGGTGTGCCTCCGGGATGGGGTCTCCCCTGCTCGAGCGGAGCCGAGAGCTTGGGGAATGCGTCGAGGGACGCTTGAGGGTCCCTGCCAACGGGGGGTGCGGTGCGGTGTGGAGGTGCTGCCGTCGGTTCGGCTGGTAAAGCTTCGGCTTGCTCTGGTGGAGCAGAAGGGTTTGCCTGTGACGCAGGCGCCCGGGCGCGCAGGCACATGGCTTGCGGGGACAGCCGGCGTGCGTGAGATCTCTGCACGCCGGCCGCCCGGACAACTTCAACGTATGGCACTCCGTGACACCTGGCAAGGCACTCGGTGCCAACAATTTCTCTCAGTTGTCATCCGCTGGGCACGCATGAGCAACGACGGGGCTGTTTCGCGCCGCTCTGTCCCGCTGAGTCCGGTCAGGCCGGGCGCCGGTACACATACGGCGTGGTGGTGGTCAGGACACGGAAACCGAGCCGCTGGAGGATCGGTCTGCTCAGGTCGGTCGCGTCGACCTGCAGATACCGGAAGCCACGCTCGGCGGCGATGCGGGCACGGTACGCGACCAGCGCCCGGTAGATGCCCCTCCCGCGCCACGGCTCCACGGTCCCGCCGCCCCAGAGCCCCGCAAAGCCGGTGCCCGGGTACAGCTCCATCCGGGCCGAGCTCACCGGCTCGTCGCCCACGATGGCCAGCACCCCGACGAAGCTGTCGGGGGCCGCGGCCAGCCGCGCCAGCACCTGGTGCCGCAGCCGCGACCCGTCGGAGCCGAACGCCCGCTCGTGGGCCGCGGCCATCAGCTCCACACCGGCCGCATCCGTCACCGTGCGCAGCGTGACCCCCTCGGGGAGCTCCACGGCCGTCGGGAGGTCCGCGACGGGGGCGACCAGGAGGGTTTCCGGCGGCTGTGCGACGAAGCCGGCGCGCACCAGCCGCTGCCCCAGGTCGGCCGGCCGGTCGTGCGCGTACAGCTTCCATTCGAACGCTTCGTGGCCGAGCGCGGTGAAGTGCTCCACCTGCTCGGCGATCGCCGCATCCGCCCGTACGGCGTCCAGACCGGGGGACGACCAGACGACACCGTTCCAGTCGTCGGCCGCCCCGGCCTGCCGTACGACATCGGCGGTGCGCTCGACGCGGACGCCGGGTCCGTCGGGGCGGGCGTGCTCGCGCAACTCGCGGTCGAAGAGAGTCAGCAGGATGTCGCGGTCGTGAGTCATCCGCCCACCGGAACACGGCGGTACGGGCGCGGCAACCGGGTTTCTCCGCCCGGACGCGCGAACGCCGGACGGGCTCGGCTGCGAGCTCGTCCGGCGACGGTGGAGCGGCCGGCCAACAGGCCCCCGCTCAGCGGTCCTTGAGCGCCTGCTGGATCGTGCGCATCACTTCGTCGAGCGGTGCGTCCGTCCGCGCCACCGCGACGAGCACCTCGCCCTCGGTGCTCACCGAAGCGGCGGGCGCCGGCGTCGGTTCGGTCCCGGCGATGCGCCCGGCCCCGATGCCCGTCCCGAACGTGTCCCGGACGATCGCGAAGGCGTGGTCGAGCTGGGCCTCCACATCGCCCTGGCCGCCCGCCCTCAGCCAGCGACGCAGCACATGGTTGTGCGCGGTGACGACGGCCGACGCCGCGACCTCCGCCAGCAGCGGGTCGTCGTTGCCGACATGGTGGTCGCGCTCGTCGAAGTGGCCCAGCAGATAGCGCGTGAACAGCCGCTCGTAACGGGCCACCGAGGCGATCTCGGCCTCCCGCAGCGTGGGGACCTCACGGGTCAGCTTGTAGCGGGCCACCGAGACGGCGGGCTTGGCCGCGTACATCTTCATGACTTCTTTGATGCCGCGGCAGACGGTGTCGAGCGGGTGCTCGTGCGCAGGGGCGGCATTGAGGACGGCCTCGGCCCGGACGAGGGTGTCGTCGTGGTCGGGGAAGATCGCCTCTTCCTTGGAGCGGAAGTGCCGGAAAAAGGTCCGCCGGGCGACTCCCGCGGCGCCCGCGATCTCGTCGACCGTGGTGGCCTCGTACCCCTTCGTGGCGAAGAGCTCCATCGCCGCAGCGGCCAGTTCGCGTCGCATTTTGAGGCGCTGGGCGGCGGCGCGCGTTCCTGCGGCACTCTCCGGGGCGTCGGGCGCGGCGGAGACACGGGGGGACCTGGCGGACTGGGACATGGTGTGAACGTACTGCATCAGCGCAGGAGAGCGCGCCTGCGGGGGCGGACCGCCCGGCCGTACGTCCCGCGTCGCAGGCTGCGCGGGCGGATCGAGCAGCCCTCCCCATCCGGCTCCCGGCCCGGGAGCCGCCGGTGGTGCCCCGGCCGGGCGCTCACGCCCGGCCGGAGCACCGGTCCGCCGTTCGGACACCTGCCGGTCCTCAGCGCCGGGCATATTCGCGGAAGCCGCGCCCCGTCTTGCGGCCGAGGCAGCCGGCGGCCACCAGGTGTTCCAGCAGCGGCGCCGGGGCCAGGCCCGGGTCGCGGAACTCGCCGTGCAGCACCTTCTCGATGGCGAGCGAGACATCGAGCCCCACGACGTCCAGGAGCTCGAACGGGCCCATCGGGTAGCCGCCGCCCAGCTTCATCGCGGCGTCGATGTCGTCGAGGGTCGCGTAGTGCTCCTCGACCATCTTGATCGCGTTGTTGAGGTACGGGAACAGCAGCGCGTTCACGATGAACCCGGCACGGTCCCCGCAGTCCACCGGGTGCTTGCGGATCTTCCCGCACACCTCACGGACGGTTGCGTGGACGTCGTCCGCCGTCAGCACCGTACGGACGACCTCGACGAGCTTCATCGCGGGCGCCGGGTTGAAGAAGTGCATCCCGATGACGTCCTGCGGACGCGAGGTCGCCCGCGCGCACGCCACGACCGGCAGCGACGACGTGGTGGTGGCGAGCACCGCGCCCGGCTTGCAGATCTTGTCCAGCGTGCCGAACAGCTGCTGCTTGACCGTGAGGTCCTCGGCGACCGCCTCGACCGCGAGGTCGACATCGGCGAACGAGTCCAGCGAACCGGCAGCGGTGATCCGGCCCAGGGTCTCGTCCCGCGCCTGCGCCGTCAGCCGCCCCTTGGTGACCGAACGCTCCAGCGACTTGGCGATCCTCCCCTTCGCGGTGTCCGCCTTCTCCTGGCTGCGCGCGGCGAGCACCACGTCGTAACCGCCCTTTGCAAAGACCTCCGCCATGCCCGAGGCCATCGCCCCGGAGCCCGCGACGCCCACCGACCGGACCGTGCGCCCGGCCTCCGCTCCGGCGCTCTCCAGCGGCGTCTGCGCGTCCGGCACCACGGTCTGGCTGCCCGGCGCCACGTACGTGTAGAAGCCACGGCCCGCCTTGCGACCGGTCAGACCGGCCTCGCTGAGCTGCTTGAGGATCGGAGCGGGGGCGTGCAGCCGGTCGTGCGACGCGGAGTACATCGCCTCCAGGACGGTACGGGCGGTGTCGACGCCGATCAGGTCGAGCAGCGCGAGGGGGCCCATCGGCAGGCCGCAGCCCAGCTTCATGGCAGCGTCGATGTCCTCACGGGAGGCGTAGTTCGCCTCGTACATCGCGGCGGCCTGGTTGAGGTAGCCGAAGAGGAGCCCGTCGGCGACGAAGCCCGGCCGGTCGCCCACCGCAACCGGTTCCTTGCCGAGCTCGCGGGCGAGCTCCGTGACCGCCTCGACGGCCGGCGGCGCGGTCAGCACCGAGGAGACCACCTCGACCAGCTTCATCGCGGGCGCCGGGTTGAAGAAGTGCAGGCCCAGCACGCGCTCGGGGTGCTGCGACTCGGCCGCGAGCCGGGTCACCGACAGGGCGTTCGTGCCGGTCGCCAGGATCGTGGTGGGGGAGACGATCGCGTCGAGCTCACGGAAGAGCTGCTGCTTGATCTCGTACGACTCGGGAACGACCTCGATGACGAGCTGCGCGTCCGCCACGGCCTGCAGGTCGGAGAAGGTACGGAACCGGGCGAGCACGTCCAGGCGCTCCCCCTCGGTGATCCGCTCCTTCTTCACGGCGCGGGCGGTGGAGGCCTCCAGGGCGGCGACGGCCTGACGGGCGGCCGCGTCGCTGACGTCGATACCGATGACCTCGCGGCCGGCCCGGGCCAGGACCTCGGCGATGCCGATGCCCATGGTGCCGAGACCGACGACGGCGATGGTGGAGAGAGGGGTGTCCATCACGGGACTCCAGAGAATGAGTGACGACTGAGTGGGCGCACGGCGCGCACGGATCAGCTGGGACCGAAAGGGTCCAACCAGCGCATGGCGTGCGGGAATTGCGTGTCGAGGTGTTCCTGGCCGGAGGTGCGGGAGGCACGCCCGGACGGGAAAGGGGGTGACCGACTCTGTCCCGGAGTCGCGTCTCACAAAGCTGCCGAACCGACAAGCACTCCGAGTGGCTGCGTCACCAGGCCACTGGAGTCGGCGGGGAGTGTGTCCCGCTCACATGAGATTAACCGGCGAGTAACGAGCGCGCCAGCCCCGAGTCGCTGTGCGCCGGCTCACACTCACCGTGGCCGCCGATACCCTCAGGGTCATGGACGAGGAGTTCCGGTCGCTGACCGACCGGCTGGCGGACGAGGCGGGGGAGTCGGCGGCCTACCGCAGGCTGCTCGCCACCGACGACGACGAGGAACTGGCCCGGGTCCTCGTCGAACGGGAGCGCCCGCTCTGGGCGCGTGAGATCGCCGCGTTCCGGCTCGGCTGCGGCGGGGACCGACGGGCCTTCGAAGCACTGGTTCTGCTGCTCAACCACCGCGACCCGGAGCGCTGCGTCTCCGCGGCCCACGCCCTGGTGCGCCTGGGCGACCCCCGCACCCCGCGTGCCGCCGCCGCGCTCGCGACGAACACCCTGCGCACCGCGTACGCCCTGCACCCGGTCCGCCTGCTCACCGCCCTGCGGGCCCCCGAGTCCGTCCCGGCGCTGATCAGCACCCTGGAGCGGCTGCTGGCGCCGGACGAGCCGCACTGGCGGGTCGCGCTGGCCTGTGTGGAGGGTCTGGGGCAGCTCGGCGACGCGCAGGCCCGCCCGGTCCTGGAGGCGGCGCTGCCGCACCCGAGGCTCGGCGGCGCCGCCGAGGAGGCGATCAGCCGGCTGCCGACGGGCTGAGGGGGCGTACGTAACGCATCTCGGGCACGAGAACGCCGCCGACCCGGAAAGGTTCCTCGACGCCGTCCGGCGCGAAGCCCGCACGCTCGTAGAAGCGGCGGGCCGGCGCGTTCTCCTTGAGGACCCAGAGCGCCAGATCGGGGAACCCGTCCGCGGTGGAGCGAGCCAGGATCTCCGTCATCAGGGCGCGGCCCACCCCGGTCCCGAGGTGCTCGGGCAGCACGTAGATGGCCTACAGCTCGGCGCGGGCGAGCCGGCTGCCGTCCGCGCGGTACGGGCCGTAACAGGCCCAGCCGATCACACCCCGGCCCGGCCGCTCGGCCACCACATTGACGACCGTGTTGCGCTCGGCGAAGAAACCGCGCCGTCGCTGCGCGTCCTCGGCGATGTTCATCGCGTTCAGATATGCCTGCGGGATCAACCCGGCGTACGCGGCCTGCCAGCCGCGCACCCGGACCGTGGCGACGGCCTCGCAGTCGTCGACGGTCATGGACCGGACGGACGGGTCGGGGGCGTACGCGGAGGTCGGCCGTGTCGTCATGCGGACCATGGTGGCGTACGCCCCCGAGGGCGTGCGATCGGGTCACGGGGCGCGCAGTGACCTCCTGTCAGCCGTGGAAGCCGAGCAGCCCGTGCAAGGTGCTGCCGCTGCTGTCCGCGCGCTTCGCCGACTTCACCTTCGCCGCCTCGGCGGTCAGCGGCTTCGGGTCGGGCGACGTCGGGCAGACCGCATCCGCGTCCGCGAGGCTGCCGTGGCCGCGCGGGACGGTGCCCTTGGCGAGATAGTCCGTCAGGTACTTGTCCAGGCATGCGTTGCCGCTCAGCGTGACACCGTGGTTGCCGCCGCCCTGCTCGACGACCAGGCTGGAGCCGCGGAGCCGCCGGTGCAGGGTGACCCCGCCCGCGTACGGTGTGGCCGCGTCCTCCGTGGCCTGGAAGAGCAGCACCGGCGGGAGCGCGTGGTTCGAGACCCCCACCGGATTCAGCGGCTCCACCGGCCAGGAGGCGCACGGTGCGTTGTACCAGGTGTTGCTCCAGGCGTAGAAGGGTGCTTTGGCGTGCACCTTCCAGCTGTCGTTGCGCCAGGTGTTCCAGCTCAGCGGCCACCGGGAGTCGCGGCACTGCACGGCCAGGTAGACGGAGTAGCCGTTGTCGCCCTTCGCGTCGACGGCACCGAGCCGGTCGTACGCGGCGACGAGCGCGTCCTGGTCCTTGTGGTTCACGTACGCGGCGAACGCGTCGGCCAGGAAGGGCCAGTACCCGTTGTAGTAGCCGCCCGGCAGGAAGGTGTCCTCCAGCTCGCTCGGACCGACCTTCTTGCCCGCGGGCTGTTTCCGCAACGCGTCGCGCATCCGGTACCAGGCCGCCTCGACCCGCGCCGGGTCGTTGCCGAGCCGGTACGTCTCGTCGTGCTTCGCCACCCACGCGGCGAACGCCTTCTGGCGGGCGTCGAACGCGTAGTTCTGACCGATGTTGTCCTCGTACCAGACCCCGTCCGGGTCGACGTTCGAGTCGAGCACCAGCCGCCGCACCCGCTGCGGGAACAGCTTCGCGTACACCGCGCCCAGGTACGTCCCGTACGAGTACCCGAAGTAGTTGATCTTCGGGGCGCCGGTGGCCTGCCGGATCACATCGAGGTCCTTGGCGGCGCTGACCGTGTCCATGTACGGCAGCAGATCGGGGTACTTCCTGCCGCACTCCTCCGCGAAGTTGCGCGCCCGGTCGCGGCGGGTGCGCTCGTCGGCGAGGGTCTGCGGCACCGAGTCGGGCCGCAGCGGCTTGAAGTACTTGGGTACGCAGTCCAGCGCCGGGGAGCTCTGCCCGACCCCGCGCGGGTCGAACCCGATCACGTCGTACTGCGCGGCGACGTCCTTCGGGAGCGAGGAGGCCACGAACCCGGCCATGGCCAGTCCGCTGCCGCCGGGACCCCCGGGGTTGACGATCAGCGGGCCCTGCGAAGTCTTCGCGGTGTGCGGGATCCGGGACAGGGCGAGAGTGATCCGTCGGCCCGACGGGTCGTCATGATTGAGCGGCGTACTGACCTTTGAGCACTGCAGATTCGGATACACCTTGGTGCCGCAGCCGGTCCAGCGGAGTGGCGCGGCATGCGGTGCGACGCCGGTGGCGGCCGCCGGGGACGGCACGGCGGTCACCAGACCGGCGACCGTCGCGCCGACGGCGATCAGAATTCCTGAACGATTCGTCATATGGCCTCCCGTGGTGGAGGGAATGCGGCTGCGTGTGGCACAGCCCCCGCCGCATGCTCCCCACATTCGGACACGGAAGGACATGATCGGGTGAGAGTTGACCCGTTTGCCGGGGTGGTGACGGATGCTCAGAGAAGGGTTGCGAGCTGCTGTCGGTTTACTGAGCCGAAGGGAGTGGTGGCGTGCGGGAGTGAGTCGTGGCGGTGTATTCGCGGTGGGTGGGAACGGGGGTTCTGGGGCCGAATGGGTGACCTTGGTGGCTGTTGCTCGTTGGGCTGGGTGGCAGGTGTTCGGCCTTGAGGGAGGGGGTGATGTGGTGGGTGGTCTGCGGAAGTTGGCCGTGCCCTTCGTGGTGCCCGGGCCCTGCGGGGTGGCGATCCGGGACCGGCTCAAGCGCCTCACCTCCCAGGACGAGATGGTGCTGCGTGCGGTCGGTGAGCACCAAGGCCGTCTGAGCTCGCGTGATCTCAAGGAACGCTGTGCGGACGGCCACGATCACAGCGCTCAGACATGGGCGGCGCGTAAGCGGGAGCTGACGGCACGGTCGTCGTCGCGGATCGCGGGTGCGATCACCAAGGCCACGCACGATCAGTGGGCGCTCGCACGCCGTTGCCAGGCAGCGCACATCCAGAACCTGGCGGCCGGGATCAAGACGCTGCGGCACCGCCTGTCCCTCCCGATCGGGACGCCCGGAACGAAGCGGGCGGCGGGCGGTTACCGGTCGAAGGGCGAGTGGTTCCGCAAGTCCCGCCGCCTCGCGGCACTGGAGGCGCGGCACGTTGCTGCCGTCGCCGACTGGCAGGCCGGACGGGTGCGGGTGGTACGGGGCGGTAAACGTCTCCTGAACACCCGCTACCACCTCACCCAGGCCCAACTCACCGAGGACCAGTGGCGGCAACGCTGGAAGGCGGAACGCTGGTTCATCGCCGCCGACGGCGAGTCGGGCAAACGGTTCGGGAACGAAACGATCCGCGTCACCCCGGACGGCGAGGTCAGCATCAAACTGCCTGCCCCGCTCGCGCACCTGGCCAACGCCCGGCACGGCCGGTACGTCCTCACCGCCACCGTGGCGTTCGCGCACCGGGGCGCGGAGTGGGCCGACCGCATCGAAGCGAATCGGGCCGTCGCCTACCGCATCCACCTCGACGTGGGCCGTGGTCGCTGGTACCTGACCGCATCCTGGCAACGCCCCGCCGTGAAGACCATCCCGTTGGAGACTGCCCGCGCCCGGGGCATGATCGGTGTCGATACCAACGCCGACCACTTCGCCGCCTACCGGCTCGACCGGCACGGCAACCCGGTCGATGAGCCGCACCGTTTCCCCTACGACCTGTCCGGTTCGGCCGGTCACCGTGACGCGCAGCTCCGCCACGCGCTGACCCGGCTGATCAACTGGGCGGTGCGTGTCGGTGTCGCCGCGATCGGCATCGAAGACCTCGACTTCGCGCCTGAGAAGACCCGGGAGAAACACGGCCGCCGCAAAAGGTTCCGGCGGCTCATCTCCGGCATCCCGACCGGCAAGCTCAAGGCCCGGCTGGTGTCGATGGCGGCCGAACGGGGCCTCGCGATCGTCGCGGTCGACCCGGCCTACACCTCCCAGTGGGGTGCCCAGCACTGGCAGAAACCGCTGACCACCCCCCACCGAAAGATGTCCCGTCACGATGCCGCCGGTATCGCGATCGGACGACGCGCCCTCGGACACCCGATCCGGGATGGGGTATCCCCTGCTCGAACGCAGTTGAGAGCTTGGGGAAGGACGGCACCGCCCCCACACGACCGGAGTGATCGTGCGGGGCATCGGACCGCCCAGGCCGAACCAGGTCACCGGGGGTGTGAGGGAACCCGCCCACCCACCACGGACCGGCCCCCTGGAGGACCGTCGCCGAGCGGGACGCGAACGCGGGAACCCAGCGCATCCAACACCGTTCGGGATGCGCCCAGTACGCAACAGTGGGTCCAGGACTCACTCATGCGCACTGGTTAGGAACGGTCAGCTGGGTGGACCCGGGACCGCCCGGAGGTGACTGCCGGTCGAGCCGTTCCTGCTGGACGGAGATCCGGCGTGCCTCGCCGCGGCGCGCCGGTCCGATGCCGAACTCGGCCGCCAGCTCGTGGACCCGGCGTGTGATCGTGCGCTGGTACCAGGTGGGCGCGTACGCCCCGTCCGCGTACATTTGCTGGTACCGCCGCACCAGCTGGGGATGGTGCTGCGCGACCCACTGCATGAACCACTCCCGGGCGCCGGGCCGCAGATGGAGGACGAGCGGGGTCACCGAGCTCGCCCCGGCGTCGGCGATCGCGCGGACCGTGGCCCGCAGCTGGTCCGGCCGGTCACCGAGGAACGGGATGACGGGTGCCATCAGCACGCCGCAGTCGATGCCGTTCCCGCTCAGGGTGCGCACGACGTCCAGCCGGCGCTCGGGGGACGGGGTGCCGGGCTCCACCGTGCGCCACCAGCGGGCGCGCGGGGGACACGCCTACATGAGTTTGACGAGCCAAAGGGCGAATCAGCGTCAGCAGCCCGACGGTGCTGTGACCAGTTGAAGGACCTGGGGCACGGTTGATGAGGCGGTGTCGTGCGGCCACTGTTGGAGGGGCGGCTAGAGGTCTCGCCTGAACGGCCGTGAACGGGGCTGAATGAGACGGAAGGCGAGACGGACGGCCCACAAGGGTCTCGTCCTCTTCTTCCAAGCCGAAGCTCCAGCGCCTCCGTGCGGTGATCCACCAACTCGGGGCCTTCGGGGTCGTCCCGGAACAGGCACGCGAAGAGGTCCACCTTCTCCGACGCCTGGGCATTTACACTTTCACCGCCACACAGCGTGAGGGATGATGTGAGAAGCGTAAACGAAATGCTGCGTAGACCTCGGCGCCCCCTTGTGCTCCGTGCGGTGCTGATCACTACGCTGGTCGCGCAGTCGGCTGCGCTTGTCGCCCAGGACATGCAGATCGACAATCTGCGGGCACGGCACGTCGACCTCCAGGCGCAACGCGTCGTGGTCGGCCCCTCCGGCCCGCCAGGCCCATCTGGTCCGCCCGGCCCCGCCGGCCCGGCAGGAAAGAACGGGACGGATGGGAAGAACGGCACGGACGGAAGGCCTGGAGCGGACGGGAGGCCTGGGAGGGACGGCAAGGACGGCAAGGACGGCAAGGACGGGCAAAATGCTGTTGCCAACCCAGCGCCAACCGCCCCCCAGGGCCACAGTTGAGCCCCAGGGCCACAATGGGGACGTCAAGGACGGGGCCCTCGCGGTTGCGGCCGGCAATACACGACGAACCGCGGAACCAGCACCGGTACCCCGCGGACGGGCGTGTGTGCCGCGCGTCGGGAACGAGTCCGCGAGCTCCTCTTAGTCCCTGCCTCGATGACGGACTTCAGCGCTTCCGTGCGGTGATCGACAAGCTCGCGGCCTTCGGGTTCGCTCTGGGATAGACGCGCGACGAGGAGGTCCGCCTTGTCTGGCTCCTCGCCATTTACGCTTACCGTCACGTAGCGTGAGGGGTAACGTGAGAAGCGTAAACGAAATACTGCGTAAGTGGCGTCCCCTCGTGCTTGGCGCCGCGCTGATCACCGCGCTGGTCGCGCAGTCGGGCGCGCTTGTCGCCCATCAAATGCAGATCGACGACATGCGGGCACGGAACGTCGACCTTCAGGCGCACCGCGTCGAGGTCGGCCCGTCCGGTCCGCCAGGTCGCTCCGGTCCCCCCGGTCCGCCCGGCCCCGTCGGCCCGCCGGGCAAAAACGGGACGGACGGGTGGAACGGGAGAGATGGGATCGATGGGGAAGGCGGGCGCAATGGGAGGTGGGGACATAATGGAAGAAATGGGAAAAACGGTGTAGTGCTGGGCGCCCAGTAGTGCTCCGGTGGCGGCCTTGAGGATTTCGTAGTGAAGAGGATTCTCGTGATGGAGAAGGACGTCATGAAGGCGCAGGCACACAGCGGTGCGGCGGGAATCGCGATCGTGGTGCGAGACGGCCTGATGCGCTGTAGCAGGTGCCCCTTCACGTACCGCTACTGACCCCGGACGGTGCGCGGGCACCTGTCGATACTCGCCGGTCAGTCGCCGTCGCCCCGCCATGCGCCGCGACCTCTGTCATACCCGGGGTCGGGGCTGTGTCGAAGGTGCGCGTGGTCACCGCGTCCGCGGCGAAGAGCGTGCCCGTTCCGGCCTCTCGGGTGTTTTCGACCAGATTGTCCCAGCGCATGGACGCCTCCTCGGTAGCACTGGAGAGAGAATAGAACACTTGTTCCCTTGATCGTTTTCTCCCGTTCGTCCCGGCCCGGATTTTGAGCGGCGTGCCGGAGGTGATTGGCTCAGCACACCCCCGAACAACCGAGTGCTGGAGGAACAGCCATGGCGCAGGTCGAGGCCACGACAGAGCGGATCATCGCGGCGGACGCGGAGACGGTGTTCGACGCGCTGGCTGACTACCAGGAGGTCCGGGGCAAGGTCCTGCCCGGCCACTTCAGTGAGTACGAGGTCCGCGAGGGCGGTGACGGTGAGGGCACCCTCGTCCACTGGAAGCTCCAGGCCACCAGCAAGCGGGTCCGCGACTGCCTGCTCGACGTGACCGAGCCGACCGACGGGCAGCTCATCGAGAAGGACCGCAACTCGTCGATGGTCACCACGTGGACCGTCACCCCGGCCGGCGAGGGCCGGTCCAAGGCCGTCGTCTCGACCGTCTGGAACGGCGCGGGCGGCATCGGTGGATTCTTCGAGAAGACCTTTGCGCCCAAGGGGCTTGGACGCATCTACGACGAGCTGCTGCAGAACCTTGCGACCGAGGTCGAGAAGTAGCCTCGTGCAGCGCTGACCGGCCTCACCGGTTCGGGTGGTTTTCCCGGCCGGTCGGTTGTGCGCCGTAGTGGCTCCCACCGGGGGATAAGCCCCCCGAGTGCGCCGTCGGCGCCCCCCGTCGCGTTTGCCCTCCCTTGTCGCGCAATGCGAGAAATGGGCGGCGCAGATGCGACGAGGGGAGCGGCACGTGGCGGGTGGAATCACTCTGGTGAAGGACGAGCCGGACGGTGCGGAGGGCGAGGCCGAGGCGGCGACCGCGGATCCGCACGGTGTGCAGACCGCCGCCCTGCCCGGTGCGGTGACTCCAGCCTCGTCCCCACCGGGTCCCGACGCCGCGGAGATCAGCCCCCGCCGGATCCGGCTGGTCTTCCTCGGACTGATGCTCACCCTGCTGCTCGCGGCGCTCGACCAGATGATCGTCGCCACCGCCCTGCCGAAGATCGTCGGTGAGCTGCACGGCCTGGAGAAGATGTCCTGGGCCGTCACCGCCTATCTCCTCGCCTCCACCATCGGGCTGCCGATCTACGGCAAGCTCGGCGATCTCTTCGGCCGCAAGAGCGTCTTCCAGTTCGCCATCGTCGTCTTCGTCGTCGGCTCCGCGCTGGCCGGCTGGTCCCGGACCATGGACGAGCTGATCGCCTTCCGCGCCGTCCAGGGCATCGGCGGCGGCGGGCTCATGATCGGGGTCCAGGCGATCATCGCGGACGTCGTACCGCCCCGCGAGCGCGGCCGTTTCATGGGGCTGATCGGCGCCGCCTTCGGTCTCGCGTCCGTTGCCGGACCGCTGCTCGGCGGCTTCTTCACCGACCACGCGTCCTGGCGCTGGTGCTTCTACATCAACGTCCCGTTCGGACTGGTCACGCTGGCCGTCATCACCGTCGTACTGAAACTCCCCAAACCCGCCGTCCGGCCCCGGCTCGATGTACTCGGCGCGCTGCTGCTGGCCGCCGCCTCCACCTGCGTGGTGCTGCTGACCAGTTGGGGCGGTACGGAGTACGCCTGGGGCTCGCGCACCATCCTCGGGCTGGCCGTCGGGGCCGTCGGAACGGCTCTCCTCTTCCTGGTCGTCGAGCGCCGCGCGCCCGAACCCGTGATCCCGCTGAGGCTGTTCCGCGACTCGATCTTCAACGTGACCGCGCTCGTCGGCGCGGTCGTCGGCGTCGCCCTGTTCGGCGCCGCCAGCTATCTGCCGACGTTCCTGCAGATGGTCGACGGCGCCACCGCCACCGAATCCGGGCTGCTGATGCTCCCGATGATGGGCGGCATCGTCGGCGCGTCCGTCGTCTCTGGCCAGCTGATCTCCCGTACCGGCCGCTACCGCGTCTACCCGATCCTCGGCGGTGCGATCTCGGTCGTCGGCATGTGGCTTCTCTCCCGTCTCGAAACCGGCACCCCACGCGTCGAATACAGCATCGCGCAGGCCGTCCTCGGCATCGGGATCGGCCTGATCATGCCGGTGCTCGTCCTTGCCGTGCAGAACTCCGTACCACCCGCCGACCTCGGCGCCGCCACCAGTGCGAACAACTACTTCCGGCAGATCGGCGGCAGCGTCGGCGCCGCCGTCTTCGGGACGCTCTTCGCGGGCCGTCTCGCCGACGCCCTCGCGGTCCGCCTCCCGTCCGGCGCCGACCTCCCCGACCCCGAGTCGATCACCCCGCAGCTGGTCCACGCCATGGAGCCGGCCCTTCGCGACAGCTACATCCAGGCGTACGCAGACGCGATGCCGCGGATCTTCCTCTACCTCGTGCCGGTGCTCGCACTCGGCCTCGTCATCGCCTTCTTCCTCAAGGAGAAACCGCTGGTGTCCCACCACAGCCCCGAATCCGCAGCCGCCGAGTCCGCCGCCCCCATCCCCGCCGCCCGCGCCACCCACGCCCCTCCACCGCCCGTCTACCTGTCGGGCGTCCCGGTGTGCGGCTGCGTCCAGCACCCCGACGGTACGAAGGTCCCACGCGCCGCCCTCACCCTGATCGACATCCAGGGGAAGCAGGTCGGCCGCGGCGCGAGCGGCGACGACGGGCGGTACGCGCTGAGCGTGCCCGGCTCCGGTTCGTACGTCCTCATCGCGGCGGCCGGAGGACACCAGCCGCAGGCCGTCAGCGTCACCGTCGGGGAGCGGCCCGTCGAGCTCGACGTGGTGCTCGGCGGTGCGGGCCGGCTGGCCGGGACTGTCGTCACGGCCGACGGGATCCCGGTGCGGGATGCCGCCGTCACGCTCACCGATGTGCGTGGCGAGGTGGTCGCGTCCACCCGTAGCGGCCGTGAAGGCGGCTATGTGATCTCGGAGTTGGTGGCCGGAGAGTACACCCTTGCCGCCAGCGCCCCCGCTTTCCGGCCCGCCGCGCTGCCGGTCAGCGTGCAAGCGGCCAGGGAGACCCGGCAGGACATCGAGCTGGCCGGGGGTGCGGTGCTGCGCGGCGTCGTACGGGCGAGCGGCGGACGGCCCGTCGAGGACGCCCGGGTCACGCTCCTCGACGCGGCGGGCAATGTCGTCGACACCCTGACGACCGGGCCCGACGGGGCGTTCCGTTTCGTGGACCTGTCGACCGGCGAGTACACCGTCATCGCGGCGGGGTACCCGCCGGTGGCCACTGTCCTCCAGGTCGCGGGCGGCGGGCGCACCGAGCGTGACCTGCAACTCGGTCACGAGGACTGACGCCGCGTCCCGGCGCAGCGTGGTGCGTGGTGGTGCGTGGTTGTGCGCGGGCGCACCGCCTCCGGGGGCGATTCCGCCGATGACCGGCGGACGCCGGACGCGGGGACGTACCGTGGAGTCACATACTGCAGAACCTTGCGGTGGGGAAGGAGCCTTCCACCCATGGACCTGGATGTGCCGCCGCACAGGGCACCACAACCGCGTGAAGCAGTCGCGGGGCGGGTTCCGCTCGCCGTGGTGGTCGTCGACATGGACGGCCTCGTGTCGCACTGGTCGACCGGGGCCCGACGGCTCTTCGGCGTGGCCAGGGAGGACGCCATCGGCTGCCCGGCCGGTGAACTCCTCCCGGTCTCCGGGGCGTTACCGCAGGAGTCGGAGCCCGGGCGGTCCGGCGATACGTACGGTGACTTCGGCCC
The DNA here is from genome assembly GCF_026339735.1 of Streptomyces sp. NBC_01669. Taxonomy (GTDB): domain Bacteria; phylum Actinomycetota; class Actinomycetes; order Streptomycetales; family Streptomycetaceae; genus Streptomyces; species Streptomyces yanii. Next base: position 1,795,997 of record NZ_JAPEQG010000001.1, on the reverse strand, counting down.
GGAGCTCGACGGTTCGCTGAGCGGCACCGTCGCCTACCCGGCAGCGGGGCGGGCCAGGGTCGACCAACCGGAGCGCGGCCGGATCGACATCCTGTGGTGGGCCTACCCGCTGGTCGGCCCCGGTGCGGAGCGGCTCCTCGTCCTCGCCGCGGACGCCGTGCCCCTGCACAGCGGTGACGAGGGCGGCGACCCGGACAGCGAGACGATCGCCCCCGGCTTCGCGCGCCACACCGACTTCCCCGGCTACCGGGACCTGGCCGGCCGCCTCCCCGAGATCCTGCCGAACATGGGCGTCCACGAAGCGACCCGGATCGTCTCCCAGGTACTCGAACTCGGCTACCCGATCCTGGAGTTCAGCCACCATGCGCGGGTCCCGGTCACCCCCGACTGGGGCGTACCGCGCCGCAGTTCGCGCAGCCGGCCCGATGACCCGGAGACCGCAGCCGACGGGGCTCCGGCACCGCGCGCCGTGCCCCGCCCCGAACTCGACCTGGAGTACGCCGCCGTCCGCGAACGGCTGGAGTTCCTCAACGAGGTGAGCGGGCGCATCGGCACCTCCCTCGATCTGGAACGCACCATCCGCGAGGTCACCAGCGCCGCCGTCCCCCGCTTCACCGACTTCGCGGGTACACATCTGCGCGCCGCGGTCCTCGCCGGTGAGGGCTTCCCGGACGGGCCGCCCGACGTCGCGACCGTCTGGCACCGGGTATGGGTCGAGCACAACGACGAACCCGGCCGCTGGGACGACACCGTCCCGGTCGGTGAGTCCATCGCCTTCCCGCAGCACACGCCGTTCTTCCAGTGCATGGTCACCGGCGAACCCGTCCTCATCCCGTACGTCAGCGAGGAGTTGAGCAACCGGATCTCGGGCGAGTTCGAGAAGCGCGACCTGCGGCCGCTGATCACCCACCGATCCCTGCTGATCGTCCCGCTCAAGGCGCGCGACGTGGTGCTCGGCTTCATGGTCCTGATGCGCCGCCCCGGCCGTGAGCCCTTCGACGACATGGACCGCACCACCGGCGCCGAACTCGCCGCCCGTGCCGGGCTCGTCCTCGACAACGCCCGCATGTACACGTACCAGGAGAATGTGGCCGACACCCTCCAGGACAGCATGCTGCCCCAGGTCGAGCCCCGCATGGCCGGCTGCGACATCGCCACCCGCTACCTGCCCGGCACCCGGCTCGGCAGGATCGGCGGCGACTGGTTCGACTCGGTGAAGCTGCCCGGCTCCCGGACCGCGCTGGTCGTCGGGGACGTCATGGGACACGGTCTCAACTCGGCTGCGATGATGGGCCAGTTGCGCACCGCCGTGCTGACGATGGCGACCATGGAGATGCCACCCGCCCAGCTGCTGCGCAATCTCGACGACCTGGCGCAGCGCCTCGGCGAGCAATATCTCGCAACCTGCCTCTACGCCGTCTACGACCCGATCCGCTCCGAGCTCCAGATCGCCAATGCCGGGCACATCCCGCCCGTGCTGGTGCGCGCCGAGGACGGCCGGGCCGAGCTCCTCGACCTGCCGACGGGGGCGCCGATCGGTGTCGGCGGTGTCGCCTTCGAGACCGCGACCATACCGGTACGGCCCGGCGACCGCCTGGTGCTCTGCACCGACGGGCTGGTCGAGGTGCGCGGCCAGGACATCGGCGCCGGACTCGCCACGCTCTGCGCCTCCGCCGCACACCCCGCCGCCTCGATGGACGACGCCTGCGACACGATCATCCGCGCCCTGAACCCGAAGGACGGCCGCAAGGACGACGTGGCGCTGCTGATGGCCCGGCTGAACGGCATCCCGGACGACGACGTCGCCGAATGGCAACTCGCCCTGGACACTCGGGAAGTGGCACGAGCCCGGAGCCTGGTGCGCGGCAAGCTCCTCGACTGGGATCTGCCGGACGCGGTGGAGTCGGCGGTGCTGATGGTCAGCGAGCTGGTCACCAACGCCGTGAACCACGGGCGCATCCGCCACATCGGGCTGCGTCTGGTCCGGACCGGCGCCCTGCTCTGTGAGGTCAGCGACGACGAACCGGCTCCCGCCACCCTCCTCAGCGCCTCCGCCCACGACGAGTCGGGACGCGGCCTGCTGGTGGTGAGTAACCTCGCCCGGGAGTGGGGCACGAGCACCACGGCACATGGCAAGACCGTGTGGTTCGAGCAGCCGCTTGTCCGATTTCCCCGCCCCCGGTCGAACACCAGGTGAAAGTAGGTGCGCCGAACGGCGGATGATGCCCGCTCTCTTGCCCCGGACGCTGCCGGGACGGTAGGCCGTTGCCCAGCGAATGGCTGTGGGTGCACCGGACTTGGGAGTACGTATGGACGTGTCACAGGGCTACCGCGAAGCGTGGGAAGGCTACTGGTCGTCGACCTCCGACGCACCCGGCGAGGCGATCTGGGACTCCGACCCGTCCCTCAACTCGGTACCCCACAGTGAGCTGCTGCTCCCTTACGCCGACACCTCGCTGCCCGTCGTCGACCTCGGGTGCGGCAACGGCACCCAGACCCGCTACCTCGCCACCCGGTTCACCCGCGCCATCGGCGTGGACCTCGCGCAGGCGGCGATCGGGCACGCACGCCGCGCGGACTCCGTGGGCATCGCCGAGTTCGAGCAGCTCAACCTGGTCGACGGGAAAGCGGTACAGGCCCTGCGGGAACGGATCGGCGACACCAATGTCTATATGCGGGCGGTGATCCACCAGAGCGAGCCGGAGGCGCGTCCCGCCGTCGCGGCAGCCGTCGCGACGCTCCTGGGGGCGCGGGGGCGGGCCTTCGTCGCCGAGCTGACCCCGGCGTCCAAGACGGTGCTGCAGCAGGCGGCCCAGGGGCCGGGCGGTCCGCCCGAGAAACTGCGACGGGTCTTCGAGCACGGGCTCCGGCCGGCCGGAGCCACGGAGGAGGAGGTGCCGGAGCTGTTGCGGGCGGCGGGGCTGACGACGCTCGCGACCGGCGACACGGCGCTCGCCCAGACCGAGCACCTGCCGGACGGCACCCGCATCGACCTGCCCGCCCGCTGGTTCGTCCTCGCCGCCGACCGGTAGGGCCGGCGGCGGTCACGCACGGTGCGGCGGGGGCCGCGTCAAGGCAGCAGGCGCGGCCCCCGTTTGGCCGCGATGTCCTCGACCCAGCCGAAGAGGGCCACGGCCGCCGCGATCAGCACCCAGGCGACCCCGAACTGGAACCACATGCTGTCCAACGGCAGATCCCGTTCGAAAGCAGGCACGTTCCACATCAGATCGATCAGCGGCACGCTCGTCATCAGGGCGACCTCGTGCCACAGATAGATCGTCACGGCACGGGCGTTGAAGACCTTCACGACCCTGTCGGCCACCCGATGGCGGGCGAGCCCGGCGAAGTCGGGACGGAAGCGGAGCAGCAGCAGGACGAACCCGGCGGACCACAGCGCCTGGGCGAGCGGGATGTCGTCGAGATCGTAGGAACCGTCGACCCGGTGGTGGAAGGCCCACCAGGCGCCTGCCGCCAGCAGGGCCGAGGCCACGGGGACGACGGCGGCGGGGCGCATCCGGTCGAGGACGCCGTCTCGGTGGGCGAAGCCGAGCAGCCAGCAGAACAGGAAGACCGACAGATCGCTGAGCGCACTGCCCAGCCGCCCGTCCGGCACGCCGCCCACGGTCTCCAGGACCACGACGGGCACGAGCGACAGCGCGAGCACGGGCAGCGGGGCGGACCGGAAGATGCGCAGCAGCACCGGCGACATCAGCACGAACCACAGATACGTCCGCAGGTACCAGAGCACCGCCCAGGCCTGCTCGCCCCACGCGTTGCCCGGCGGATCGCCGACCGGCAGCACCCAGTACAGGACATCCGGGCCGGGCAGCCAGCCGTGCAGCAGCATCGCCGTACCGAGAACCAGCGCGAACGCCCAGAGCGGGATCAGCAGTCTGCGCAGCCGCCCGCGGAGGACGTGCGCCGCGGGCCGCTCCAGCGAACGCGCCATGAGCGAGCCGGCGAGTGCGAACATCACGCCCATGGAAGGGAAGACAAGCCCCAGCCAGGGCCACTCGAAGGTGTGGTACGTGATGACACGGACCAGTGCGAAGGCCCGCAGTGCGTCGAACCATCGGTCGCGGCCCGCGCTGGGGCCGGGGAGCGGTGCGGGAGAGGACGGGGCGGTTTCCCCGGCCGGGGGCCCGGGTTCCGTATCCTCCCCCGAGTGCTCGGCCGGCCGTTGCATCGGGATCCCGGTCCGCAGTGCGCCCTTGCGGTGTGCGCCCGCCATCAGCGCGCCCCCGTGCCGGAGGCCGGTGTGCCCACCTCACCGGTGCGCTTCAGCTTCTGCCAGCGCAGCCGGCCGCCCGTCGCCGCGGTCACACACGAGTGGATCAGCACCAGATACATCAGCTGCCGGTAGGCAACCTGTTGCAGAGGCAGCATGAGGAGATACCGGAACCGCTCGCGGTCGAGACGGAAGGCGTAGGCCGCACAGGCCAGTTGGACGAGGAGCACCGCCAGCCAGGCGAGCAGGGACCCCTTGAAGTCCACAAAGATCATCGCGTAGACCGTGAACACGTCGATGAGCGGCGCGAAGACGGGGGTGACGATCTGGAACAGGACGACCAGCGGCATGCCGACCCGGCCGAACCGGCCCGACGGCCCCCGGTCCGTCATCGACTTCCGGTGCTTCCAGAGCGCCTGCATCGTGCCGTAACTCCAGCGGTAGCGCTGCCGCCACAGCTGCCCCAGCGATGCGGGCGCCTCGGTCCAGGCGCGCGCGTGTTCCGCGTAGACGACCCGCCATCCCGCGCGGTGCAGGGCGATGGTGATGTCGGTGTCCTCGGCGAGCGTGTCCTCGCTCATCCCGCCGACCCCCAACACGGCTTCGCGGCGGAACGCCCCGATCGCGCCCGGGATGGTCGGCATGCAGCGCAGCAGGTCGTACATCCGGCGGTCGAGGTTGAAGCCCATCACGTACTCGATGTGCTGCCAGGCGCCGATCACGGTGTTGCGGTTGCCGACCTTGGCATTGCCCGCGACCGCACCGACCTCCGGGTCACCGAAGGGTTGCACGAGCCGCTGAACGGTGTCGGGTTCGAAGACGGTGTCGCCGTCCATCATGACCACGATGTCGTGACGCGCATGCCGCACACCGTTGTTGAGCGCCGCGGACTTGCCCGCGTTCGCCTGGCGGATCACCCGCACGTTCGGCAGCCCCAGGGACTCGGCGATCTCCGCCGTGCCGTCGGTCGAGCCGTCGTCGACGACCACGATCTCGATGGGATGGGTGCTGGCGGCAAGGGAGCCCAGGGTGTTGGCGATGCACTCCTTCTCGTTGTACGCGGGCACGATCACACTGACCGGTTCGGTGATTCCGGGGCCCCAGACGAACCGGCGTCTGTTGCGCTGCCGGTAGTGGCGCCGGGCGAGGAGGAGCATCATCGCGAACCTGCCCAGCACGGCGACGCCCACGACCGCCAGCACCACGGCAAGACCGGGCACGGTCCACTCCGCGACGGCGACCGCGCCGAGCAGGGCGCGGCCCTCCCAGAGGGTGGACGTGTCGGCTGTGCGGTGCGCGGCCTGCTCGGGGTTGCTCTGCGGTGAGCCGGCCGTACTGATCCCCGGGGCCGGCGCGCCGGCCTGTGCGCCCTGCTGCCCTTGTGCCTGTTGCCCCTGTACCTGTTGCTGGGCGCCGCTGACCGTGGTGAAGGTGTAGCCCTTCGCCTTCATCTTCTTGATGTACTGCGGCAGCGCTTCGAGGGTCTGCTCGCGATTGCCGCCCGCGTCGTGAAAGAGCACCGAAGCGCCCCTCCCGCTCTTCGGGGTGGCCCACTTGATGATCTTGGATACGCCCGGCTGCTGCCAGTCCTCGCTGTCCGTGTCGATGAAGACGCTGGTGTAGCCCATAGCGCCGAGTTTCTTGTAGACGGGCCAGCTGTAGTTGTCGATCGCGTCGTTCGTCGACGAGTACGGGGCGCGGAAGAGGGTCGTCGTGATGCCCGCGGCGCCCGCCAGAGCGAGCTGTGTCTGCGCGATCTCCCGCTTGACGCGGGCCGCGCTCTGGTACGACAGATCGACATGGGTGAAGGTGTGGACGCCCACCTCGTTGCCGTCGTCGACCATCCGGCGCACCACGTCCGGATACCGCGAGATCATCGAGCCGACCAGGAAGAACGTGCCGGGCACCTCGTTGTCGTCCAGGATGTCGAGCACCTTCTGGGTCCACTCGGGGTCCGGGCCGTCGTCGAAGGTGAGCACGATCGTCTTGTCCGGCACGGACCGGGTCCGCGCCGTGCCGCCCTCGAAGCTGAGGAAGGGCCCGCCGTCGAGGACGCTGTCCGGCACCTTGCTCGCGCTCGCGTCGGAGCGGACACGCTGGTCGCTTCCGACCTCCGCCCGCAGATAGCCGTCGAGCAGCATCACGGAGACGAGGCCGAGCAGGAGCAGAAGAGCGATGACCACGCGCGGCTTGGGGACGGCCTGGCGGCGGACACGTTCGATCCGGTTCGGCGTGGCATGCCGTCGCTTCGGCGGTACGGGGGAAGGCGCCGCGGTGGGGAGACTTCCGCGGTCCGGCTGCTGGTCAGGCCGCCGGTCGGAGGTCGGGCCGTGTGCCCGGTCCGTCTCCATCAGCCGGTTCCGGTGGTGACCGACACGGACGCGGCGGAGGCCGGGACGGTGACGGAAGCCGACACGGACGGTGAAGCCGTGGGGCGTCCGCCGGCCGGCGGACCGCTCGGTGGTGCGCCCGCACCTCCCGGAGGCGTGTTTCCGCCGGGACCGCCCTGGGCGGAGGGTGCGCCGCCGAACGGGATCAGCTCCGAGGGCGACATGGAGATGCCGCCCATGAAGGCGAGGCCCAGCACGGCCACGTAACCGACACAGGCGACGCCCAGTGCGATACCGGCGCGCCGGAACAGGCGGGCGCGGCGCCCGGAGCTGTCCACGAAGACGGGGCCTCCGTGGGCTTCGGTCCCGGTCCCGGCCGCGTCCCGGGACGTCGGTGTACCGGCGTGTTTACGGCGGCCGCTGCGGGGCGGATCTTTCTCGATGGCGGTATCGACATGCATGAGCGCATGTTGACGAACTGCGATGTGCGAAGTCTGAGGCGTTCCTTGCCGAATGCTGTGACAACGCGGGAAGTCTGTGAGCGAACTGAGAACACCGCCGCTCGCCCGGCACCTTCCGTCGCGCCGACGCGACGTCATGACCCGTGCGGCGCTGGGTGGATGAGCCGTTTCCGGACATGCTGCTGTGCGTGCGGGGTGATATGCGCCGCGTTCGGGCGCCTGGCGACGTGTGAGAGGTTTACGGTGTTCCCGCTTTTCATTGTTGCTGTGGCGGGACAATTCTCACGAGACCAGGTGCAACCTTTATGCGCATGTCACCGAAGCGCTTTCCGGGCGGCGCGGCGCGCCGTGCGAAGCGGGCGACCGCCGCCGTCGCCGGACTCGTCGCGCTCGGGCTCGCCTGCTCGGCCTGTACGACGGGGGCGGCGGCGAACCAGGGCGGTACCTCGTCCCCCCGCCCCGGCGGCCCCGCGGCCTCCGCTGTCACCACCGCCTACACCCCGTACGTCAGCGCCACGACCGCGGCCGATACCGACTCCGTCGGCTCCCCCGACACGTACAACCTCGCCTTCGTCGTCGCCGGCGACGACACCTGCACCCCGCTCTGGGGCGGCACCGCCGAGGCCACCAGTGCGTCGGTGACCTCACGCGTCGCCCGGCTGACGTCGACCGGCGCGGACGTCCGGGTCTCGTTCGGCGGGGCCGCGGGGACCGAGTTGGCGCTCGCGTGTGACAGCGCGGAGGAGCTGGCCGACGCCTACGCCAAGGTGCTCGACGCCGTCGGTGCCACCAAGGCCGACTTCGACATCGAGGGCGACGCACTCACCGATCGGGCGTCGATCACCCTCCGCGACAAGGCGCTCCGCCTCCTGCAGAAGCGGCGGCACCTCGATGTCACGTACACCCTGCCTGTGATGCCGGACGGCCTGGAGTCCACCGGTACGGGCCTCCTGAGCGACGCCGCCGAGCAGAAGGTCGACATCTCCGCGGTGAACATCATGGCCATGAACTACAGCACGTCCCACGACGGTGACATGAGCGACTACGCGCGACAGGCCGCCGAAGCAACCCATGACCAGCTCACCGATGTACTCGGGCTGTCGGACGCCGAGGCCTGGCAGTCGCTGCACATCACGGTGATGCTCGGTGTCAACGACGTGGCAGGGGAGACGTTCACCCTCGCCGACGCTGCATCCCTGCGCGCTTTCGCCCGGCGGACCGGCGTCGGCGCGCTCTCCATGTGGGCCACCTTCCGCGACCAGGAGTGCACCGACAAGGACACGTCGACGGCGAGCGACACCTGCAGCGGAGTCCAGCAGAAGCCGGGAGCGTTCGCGAGCGCGCTGGGGGGATGACCGCCGTCAGCGCCCGGCGTCACCCGGTACGTCACCGCGCACCAAGGTCATCAGCGCCTGGGCGCCCGGGCTCATCGCCCCGGCGGCCGGAAGCACCACGACACTCTCGTAGTACGGCTGCTCAGGACCGTCCAGCTCCACCGCGACCAGCCCCAGGGCTTCCGGCTTACGCGAGAAGTGGTGCGGTACCACCGCGATCCCCAGCCCTTCGTGCACCAGCTCCAGCAGGGTGTGTACGTCGGTCACCTCCAGCCCCACCGTGCGGCGCACCCGCGCCGTGGTGAACGCCTCGTCCGCGGCGCGGCGGGGGCCCCAGTCCGGATGGAAGTCGATGAAGGACTCACCCGTCAGCTCGTCCCACGCGACGCCGTCCGCCGCCTGCGCGAACCGGTGACCGGGAGCGCACAGGACGACCATGCGCTCCCGGGCCAGCGGGATCAGCTCGCCCCGCCACTCCGCGGCACTGACGGCCGCCGCGAACGCGACATCGAGCCGGCCGCCCGCCACCCCGTTCACCAGACTCGTCGTGCCCTCCTGCCGGAGCCGGATCTCCATCTGCGGGTGGGTCCGGTGGAAGGCCGCGAGCAGCTGCGGCACCCGGACACCGGCCACGCACTGTTCGACCCCGACCGTCAGGGTGCCGCGCAGCAGTCCGCGTACCGCATCGACGGCGTCCCGCGCCGCCCGTGCGCCCGCCAGCGTGCGCTCCGCCTCGACCAGCAGGGCGCGACCCGCCTCGGTCAGCCGCACGGTGCGTGTGGTCCGGCTGAACAGCGGCGTCTTCAACTCCTGTTCCAGGGAGCGGATGGAGGCGGACAGCCCGGACTGCGACACGGCGACGCGCTCGGCGGCACGAGTGAAGTGCTGTTCCTCGGCGACGGCGATGAAATGTTCGAGCTGGCGCAATTCCATGATTGAGAAATCTAGGCGATGAATCCAACCTGAATCTCCTGTTGGACTGCTGGATCATTGTCGGGGAGCCTGAGGACCGCGCGTTTCCCCGCGTACCCGCCTTCCCCTCCCCGTGGAGCCCTGCATGTACATGCCGTCGCCCGACCGCTACCAGGCCATGCCGTACCGGCGCACCGGACGCAGCGGTCTGCGGCTCCCCGCTCTCTCGCTCGGCCTCTGGCACAACTTCGGGAGCGACCGGACCGCGGAGACCCAGGGACAGATCCTGCGCAGGGCGTTCGACCTCGGCATCACACACTTCGACCTGGCCAACAACTACGGCCCGCCTCCCGGCGCCGCCGAGACCGCCATGGGACGCGCCCTGAGGACGGACTTCGCCCGGCTCCGGGACGAGATCGTCGTCTCCACCAAGGCGGGCTACCTGATGTGGGACGGGCCGTACGGGGAGTGGGGCTCACGCAAGTACCTGCTCGGGTCGCTCGACCAGAGCCTCACCCGGCTCGGACTCGACTACGTCGACATCTTCTACTCCCACCGGCCCGACCCGGACACCCCGCTCGAAGAGACGATGGGGGCGCTGGACTCGGCGGTACGCCAGGGCAAGGCGCTCTACGTCGGTCTCTCCAACTACTCGCCGGAGCAGACCCGGGAGGCGGCCCGCATCCTCAAGGAGCTCGGCACCCCCCTGCTGATCCACCAGCCGCGCTACTCGATGCTGGACCGCTGGGTCGAGGACGGACTGCTCACGACGCTGGACGACCTGGGCGTCGGTTCCATCGCGTATTCGCCGCTGGAGCAGGGCATTCTCTCCGACCGCTATCTGAAGGGGATCCCGGCGGGCTCCCGTGCGGCGGGCAGCAGTCCCTTCCTGACGCCCGAGTCGGTGACCCCCGAGTTGGTGGCCCGACTGCGCGCGCTCGACCTGGTCGCCTCCGAGCGCGGGCAGACCCTGGCGCAGATGGCGCTGGCCTGGGTGCTGCGGGGCGGGCGTGTGACCTCCGCCGTGGTCGGGGCGAGCAGCGTCGCTCAGCTGGAGAACAGCGTCGAGGCGGTACGCAACCTGGAGTTCGGCGACGAGGAACTCGCCAGGATCGAGGAGCTGTTGAAGACCTCCTGAGGTCCCTCGTCCGGACCCGGCCTCCGCCGTCGGTGCCCCGTGCGACGGGCACCGGCGGCGGAGACCGACTGCCGGCGGCCTTCCCTCGCGAGCGCATCGACGGAACCGCGGGGGAGCAGCGTGGGAACCACTCGGCCGTGCCTCCCCTGTCCGTGCGGGCGGTGCCGCGCGGTGCGGCGGTGCAGGAGCACACGGTGGGGGACGACGGGGACTTTGTCGAGCGGCCGGCCCCTTCCCCGTGGAACGGAGCCGTGGGACGAGGCCGTGACAGGTGACCCGATCCGCCGGTCGGCATGCGGTCGTGAGCCGTCTTCACCCGGACGGCCGACCGATGTCACACCACTGCACCCTGGGCCGCGCGCTACCGGCCGGGCCCGGAAACGCTGAGTGCGTCGTTTCCCCTCCCCCGAGGAGAGAACCCGCGTGAGTGTCTCCCGGGTTCCTGCCCCGCATTCACGGCGGATACGTCCGCGCCGCGGTCCCGCGATCGCGGCGCTCACCGCGACGGCGCGCGCCGTCGCCGCAGCCGCCGGGCCCGCGGTCGCCGACACCGCCGACGGCGCCAAGCCGACTGTGACCGTCGGTTCGGTCAACGCCTCGCTGCCAGATCCGTAGATCATCGAATACGGCGCGGACAAGGCGGCCCTGACCAACTTCTGCAAGGCCCTTTCCAAGGAGGTCGGTCCCCAAGGGGTTCACAACTGCTGGGCAGGCACATCGTTTTGGCGAACATGATCACGAGGGGGTGATCGGTGTGACGATCTGTGGGTATGTACGGTGAGGTGTGGGTAACGTTCTCGGTGCGATCTGGGACGCCGGGTGTGGTGTCAGCGGTCGGGGCCCCCGTGTCACCGGAGAGATGGTTCGGGGCTTCCCCCGTCGCCTCCGGCCACACCCACATGGCCAGGTCGTAGGGATTCCGCCCGCCTGGGACGGACCGCATACGGGATATGCGTCGCCGCTCAGGACGCGAAAGCGGAGGACCAGTGCGCCCAAGAATGTTCGGGGCGTCCTGGCACGACAGGACTCGCTCCTGCCCACTGCCCAGGAATGGTACGGGTCAACACGGTCAGCCCCGGGCCGGTCGAAAACCGATCTCTGGCTGGGCAGGGTCGGCGTGGCGGCCACGGTCGCAGCCTCGTCGGGCGCCGCACCGGAGGACGTCGCCCAGGGCCGCGGCCCAGCCGGTGACGGGCCGGTTCACCCGCCCGGACGAAGTCGCGGACCTGGTCGTGCTGTTGGCGAGCGAGAGTACGGGCAACGTCACCGGATCCGACTTCGTCATCGACGGCGGGCTCATCACCACGGTGTGACCCGAGGGACCGTTCCTAACCAGTGTGCGTAAAGTGAGTCTCGGACCCACTGTTGCGTACTGGGCGCATCCCGAACGGTGTTGGATGCACTGGGTTCCCGCTTTCGCTTCCCACTCGGCGCTGGCCCTCCAGGGGGCCAGTCCGTTGTGGGTGGGCGGGTTCCCTCACGCCCCCGGTGACCTGGTCCGGCCTGAACGGTCCGATGCCCCGCACGATCACTCCGGTCGTGTGGGGGCGGTGCCGTCCGACGCCGGATCGGATGTCCAAGGGCGCGTCGACCGATCGCGATGCCCGCGGCATCGTGACGGGACATCTTTCGGTGGGGGGTGGCCAGCGGTTTCTGCCAGTGCTGACCACCCCACAGGCTGGTGTAGGCGGGGTCGACCGCGACGATGCTCAGGCCGTGTTCGGCGGCCATGGACACGAGCCGGGCCTTGAGCCTGCCGGTCGGGATGCCGGAGATGAGCTGCCGGAACCTTTTGCGGCGGCCGTGTTTTTCCCGGGTCTTCTCGGTGGTGAAGTCGAGGTCTTCGATGCCGATCGCGGCGACACCGATACGCACCGCCCAGTTGATCAACCGGGTCAGGGCGTGGCGGATCTGGGCGTCGCGGTGACCGGCCGAACCGGACAGGTCATAGGGGAAACGCCGCGGGTCGCCGACGGGGTTGCCGTGCCGGTCGAGCCGGTAGGCGGCGAAGTGGTCGGCGTTGGTGTCGACGCCGACCATGCCCCGGGCGCGGGCAGTCTCCAACGGGATGGTCTTCACGGCGGGGCGTTGCCAGGATGCGGTGAGGTACCAGCGGCCACGGTCCACGTCGAGGTGGATGCGGTAGGCGACGGACCGGTTCGCTTCGATGCGGTCGGCCCACTCCGCGCCCCGGTGCGCGAACGCGATACGGGCACTGAGGGTGTACCGGCCGTGCCGGGCGTTGGCCAGGTGCGCGAGCGGGGCAGGCAGCCTGATGCTGACCTCACCAGTGTCGGTGACACGGATCGTCTCGTTCCCGAACCGCTTCCCCGACTCACCATCAGCAGCGATGAACCAGCGTCCCGCCTCCCACCGGTGCCGCCATTGGTCTTCGGTGAGCTGGGCCTCGGTGAGGTGGTGGCGGGTGTTGAGGAGACGCCTACCGCCCCGCACGACCCGGACCCGCCCGGCCTCCCGGTCGGCGACAGCCGCCGTGTGCCGCGCTTCCAGCATCGCAAGGCGGCGGGACTTGCGGAACCACTCGCCCTTGGAACGGTAGCCGCCCGCGGCCCGCCTCGTTCCGGGCTCCCCGAGCGGGAGGGACAGGCGGTGCCGCAACGTCCTGATCCCGGCCGCCAGCTTCTGGATGTGCGCCGCCTGGCAACGGCGCGCGAGCGCCCACTGACCGTGCGTGGCCTTGGTGATCGCCCCCGCGATCCGCGACGACGACACCCCGGTCAGCTCCCGCTTACGCGCCGCCCAGGTCTCCGCACCGTGCTCCAGACCATCCGCACAGCGGGCCGTGAGATCACCGGAAGCCAGCGCGCCTTGATGCGCACCGACAGCACGCAGCACCCTCTCGTCCTCGACGGTCAGGTGCTTGAGACGATCCCGGACCGCCACCCCGCAAGGCCCGGGCACCACGAAGGACACGGCCAACTTCCGCAGACCACCCACCACATCACCCCCTCCCCGGCCGGACACCTGCCACCGGACCCAACGAGCAGCAGCCACCAAGGTCACCCATTCGGCCCCGGAACCCCCGTTCCCACCCCCGCGAATGCACCGCCAGGACTCACTCCTGCTCACCACCACTCACTTCGACTCAGCAAACCGACAGCAGCTCACAACCCTCGTGTCGCCCACGGACGGGCCGCGGCATGCCGGTTGCGGCTCGGGCACGGGATCCGGGCTGATGGAGGCCCGGCATCGGGCTCCCCCTCGCCGACCGGCCGTCCGACTGACCCCACACTGGACTGGACCTCTGGAGCTGACAACACCTCTGGCCTGGGACTCCGCCGCCGCGTACGGTGTTGCCGCATGAAGATCTCCCTTCGCGAACGGCCGCTTCGGGAGCCTGTCGGGCGTTCCTCCGGGGCCGAGGCCGGCAACCGCTGTCACGGCCGGCACGCATGCCTGCTGACCTGCGAGAGGACCGATACACCGTGAAGATCCTCATCAGTGCGGACATGGAAGGCGCCACGGGCGTGACCTGGCCGGCCGATGTGCTGCCCGGGACGCCGCAGTGGGAGCGCTGCCGATCGATGTTCACCTCCGATGTGAACGCGGCGGCCCTCGGCTTCTACGACGGAGGCGCCGACGAGGTGCTGATCAACGAGGCCCACTGGTCCATGCGCAACCTGCTGCTGGAGCGGCTCGACGAGCGGGTCCAGATGCTCACCGGGAGGCACAAGCCCCTCAGCATGGTGGAGGGCATCCAGCACGGTGACGTCGACGCGATCGCCTTCGTCGGCTACCACACGGGAGCCGGTACGGAGGGCGTGCTCGCCCACACATACCTGGCCAACTCCATCACCGGCGTCTGGCTGAACGGGGTCCGCGCCAGCGAGGGGCTGCTCAACGCGCATGTCGCCGCGGAGTGCGGCGTGCCCGTCGTCCTCGTCACCGGCGACGACCTGACCTGCGTGGACGCCGAAGGATACGCCCCCGCCGCCCGCAAGGTCGCGGTGAAGGACTATGTGTCGCGATACGCCGCGGTGTGCCGGACCCCCGCACGTACCGCGGCCGATATCCGCGCGGCCGCCAAGGAGGCCACCTCGCTCGCCGGACGCCTCGAGCCGGTGCAGGGCGGCCCGTTCACGGTGGAGCTGGAGTTCGATGCCGAGCATCTGGCCGCGGCGGCCACCGTCGTTCCCGGCGTGGCGACCAGTGGTGAGCGGCGCGTCGCCTACACCGGCGCGACGATGTACGAAGGTATTCGCACGTTCAAGGCGGTGACGACGATCGTGTCGTCCGCCGTGGAGGAACAGTATGGCTGAGGCGACCACCCCCCAGGAATCCGTCGACGACCTGGCCCTCGACGAATCCGTGACGTTCACGTCCGAACTGATCCGGATCGACACGACCAACCGGGGCGGCGGCGACTGCCGGGAGCGCCCGGCCGCCGAGTACGTCGCCGAACGGCTGGCCGCGGCCGAACTGGAACCCCAACTGCTCGAACGCACCCCGGGCCGCACCAACGTGGTCGCGAGGATCGAGGGCACCGACCCGTCCGCCGACGCGCTCCTCGTCCACGGGCATCTCGACGTCGTGCCCGCCGAGGCCGACGACTGGACCGTGCACCCCTTCTCCGGGGAGGTCCGCGACGGCGTCGTCTGGGGCCGCGGCGCCATCGACATGAAGAACATGGACGCGATGGTCCTCGCCGTCGTCCGTGCCTGGGCCCGGGCCGGTGTCCGGCCCCGCCGGGACATCGTGATCGCGTACACCGCCGACGAGGAGGCCAGCGCGGAGGACGGCTCCGGCTTCCTCGCCGACCGGCACCCCGAACTCTTCGAAGGGTGCACGGAGGGCATCAGCGAATCCGGCGCCTTCACCTTTCACGCCGGACCGGGGATGCCGCTCTACCCCATCGCCGCGGGCGAGCGCGGCACCGGATGGCTGAAGCTCACCGCCCACGGCAAGGCCGGGCACGGCTCCAAGGTCAACAGGGCGAACGCGGTCACCGCACTCGCCGCGGCCGTCGCCCGGATCGGCACGCACGAATGGCCGGTGCGGCTCACCCCGACCGTACGCGCCGCCCTCACCGAGATCGCCGCCCTGCACGGCATCCGCGTCGATGTCGACGCCCCCGGGTTCGACGTGGACGAACTGCTCGGAAAGCTCGGACCGGCCGCGGCCCTGGTCGAGCCGACCGTCAGGAACAGTTCCAACCCGACGATGCTCGAAGCCGGGTACAAGGTGAATGTGATCCCCGGCCATGCCCTCGCCTACATCGACGGCCGGACGGTGCCCGGTGGCGAGGACGAGTTCCACGCCACCCTGGACCGGCTGACCGGACCGGACGTCGACTGGGAGTTCCACCACCGCGAGGTCGCTCTGCAGGCGCCGGTCGACTCACCGACGTACGCGAAGCTGCGCGCCGCCGTCGAACGCTTCGACCCGGACGGCCACGTCGTGCCGTACTGCATGTCGGGCGGCACGGACGCCAAGCAGTTCTCCCGGCTCGGCATCACCGGCTACGGCTTCTCACCGCTGAAGCTCCCGGTCGGCTTCGACTACCAGGCGCTCTTCCACGGCGTCGACGAACGCGTGCCCGTCGAGGCACTGCACTTCGGCGTCCGCGTACTCGACCACTATCTGCGCACGGCCTGACCCGCACGGGGGGATTGAACATGGTGACCACAGAGGCCTACGGAACATGGCCGTCGCCGATCGACGCACGGCTGGCCGCCTCGCACGACGGCCGCCCGGAGTACGTCGGCGCGGTCGGCGACGAGGTGTGGTGGACGGAGCCGCGCCCGGCCGAAGCGGGCCGCCGCGCCCTGGTCCGCCGCCGGGCGGACGGGACCACCGAATCCGTGCTGCCCGTTCCGTGGAACGTCCGCAGCCGCGTCATCGAGTACGGCGGACTGCCCTGGGCCGGGGCCGGGCGTGCCGACGCCGGACCGCTGATCGTCTTCGTGAACTTCACCGACCAGCGGCTGTACGCGTACGCGCCCGACGGGCCCGACGAACCATGGCCGCTCACCCCGGTCTCCGCCGTCGGTGGCGGACTGCGCTGGGTCGACCCGCAGCTGCACCTCGATCGGGGAGAGCGGGGCGAAGTGTGGTGCGTCCTGGAGGAGTTCACCGGCGAGGCGCCCACCGAGGTGCGCCGGGTGATCGCCGCCGTACCGCTGGACGGATCGGCGGCCGACGACCGCGGCGCGGTACGCGAACTCTCCGACGGCCGGCACCGCTTCGTGACCGGGCCGAAGTTGTCGCCCGACGGGCGACGTGTGGCGTGGATCGCCTGGGACCATCCGCGGATGCCGTGGGACGGCACCGAGGTGATGCTCGCCGACGTCACCGACGACGGTACGTTCCGGAGCGCCTGGAGCTTCGGCGGCGGACCCGGGGAATCGGTGCCGCAGATCGAATGGACCACCGACGGACAGCTCCTCTTCGCGAGCGACCGCAGCGGCTGGTGGAACCTGTACCGCGCCGATCCGCACCGGGGCACGGTGGCGCTCTGTACACGGGAACAGGAGTTCGCCGGGCCGCTCTGGAAGATCGGGCTCAGCTGGTTCCGTCCGCTGGAGAACGGACTGATCGCCACCATCCACGGCAAGGGCACCACCACCCTCGGCATCCTCGACCCGGAGACCGGCGAACTCGCCGACACCGCCGGTCCCTGGACCGAGTGGGCCGAGACACTCGCCGTTCACGGCAGCCGGGTCGTCGGCGTCGCAGCGGGCCCGCAGAGCGCGTACGAAGTAGTGGAGTTGGACACCGCGACGGGCCGCACCCGGATCATCGGCGCGCAGCACCGCGACGATGTCGATCCCGCCTATTACCCCGAACCTCACCAGCGCACCTTCACCGGGCCCGACGGCCGCGACATCCACGCCCACATCTACCCGCCGCGCAACCCCGAACGGGGCGGCCCGGAAGGCGAGTTGCCGCCCTATGTGGTGTGGGCGCACGGTGGCCCCACCGGGCATGCCGCGCTCGTCCTCGACCTGGAGATCGCCTACTTCACCTCGCGCGGCATCGGCGTCGCCGAGGTCAATTACGGCGGCTCCACCGGTTACGGCAGGGCCTACCGCAACCGGCTGCGCGAACAGTGGGGCATCGTCGACGTGGAGGACTGCGCCGCCGTCGCCCGGGCGCTGGCAGCCGAGGGAACGGCCGACCCGGACCGGCTCGCCATCCGCGGCGGCAGCGCCGGCGGCTGGACCACCGCCGCCTCCCTGACCAGCACCGACGTGTACGCCTGCGGCACTGTCATCTATCCCATCCTCGACCTGACCGGCTGGGGCACCGACGAGACCCATGACTTCGAGTCGCAGTACCTGGAGTCCCTGATCGGCCCGCTCGCCGAGGTCCCGGACCGTTACCGCGCGCGGTCGCCGATCAACCGCACCGACCGGCTGACCACCCCGTTCCTGCTGCTCCAGGGGCTGGACGACGTGATCTGCCCACCGGTCCAGTGCGAGCGGTTCCTGACCGCCATCGAAGGGCGCGGCATCCCGCACGCGTATCTCACGTTCGAGGGGGAGAGCCATGGATTCCGGCGTGCCGACACCATGATCGCCGCACTGGAGGCCGAACTCTCCCTCTACGCCCAGGCCTTCGGCATCGACCGCCCCGACGTACCACAACTGGAGCTGAAGAAGTGACGCTGACTCCTCTGACCCGCGCCGCCCGTCTGCGACCGGGTGCCAGGGTCGCCGTCGTGTCGCCCAGCGGTCCGGTGCCGGACGACCGCCTGGAGGCGGGCCTGGACGTGCTGCGCGGGTGGGGTCTGGAGCCTGTCGAGATGCCCCATGTCCGTGATCTGCACCCGGAGTTGGGCTATCTCGCCGGTACGGACGAGGCGCGCGCCCGCGACCTCGAGCAGGCGTGGTGCGACCCGTCGTTCGATGCGGTGCTGTGCGCCCGCGGCGGGTACGGGGGGCACCGCATGGTCGACCTGGTCGACTGGGCGGCGATGCGCGCGGCCGGGCCCAAGGTGTTCGTCGGCTACAGCGACATCACCGTGCTCCATGAGGCGTTCGCCCAGCGCATGGGGCTCGCGACGCTGCACGGCCCGATGGTCGCCGCGGAGACCTTCCTCAAGGACCCGGACACTCAGGAGTCGCTGCGGGCCACCCTGTTCGAGCCGGAGTCGGTGCGGACCCTCGGCCTTCGTACGGCCGGGGTGCTGGCGCCCGGCCGGGCCCGTGGCATCACGTACGGCGGCTGTGTGAGCCTGCTCGCCGCCGACATCGGCACTCCGTACGCCCGGACGTCCGCCCGGGGCGGACTGCTGATGATCGAGGACACGACGGAGGATCCGTACCGCCTCGACCGCATCTTCACCCAACTCCTGAGGGCCGGGGCGCTGTCCGGGGTATCCGGGGTCGCCTGCGGTTCCTGGCAGGGCTGCGAACCGTACGAGGAGGTGCGTGCGGTCCTGGCCGACCGGCTCGGCGGGCTGGGCGTGCCCGTTGTCGAGGAGCTGGGCTTCGGCCACGGCCCGACGGCGCTGACGATTCCGCTCGGCGTGCCCGCGGTGCTGGACGCGCCGGAGGACGGCGGCCCCGGCACGCTCACCGTCGAGGTGCCCGCGCTGATCTGAACGAAATCCGGCTGCGAAGAAGCTGAATGTCCTTCAGGAAACGCTGTCGCGAGCGTTGACACTGCCCGATCCGAAACCCTACGACACCAAGGGCACCCATCTCGGCTGGACCAGCGCCCCGCTGACCTCCGCCGTCGATGTCGTCGGCGCACCGAAGGCCACGCTGAAGGTCGTCTCGCCGCGGACGGAGGGCGTGCAGAACAGCAGGGACGCCGCAGACAAACCGGTGCTGTTCGCCAAGGTGTACGACGGGGCGCCCGACGGCTCCAGAACGCTGGTGAACCGGCTGGTCTCACCGGTGCGGGTGCCCGACGTCACCCGGCCGTTCACCGTACAGCTGCCGGGCATCGTGCACCGGTACGAGGCGGGGCACCGGCTCGAATTCGTGATCGCGGCCGGCGACAGCGCGTACTTCGGCAATAGCGGCATCAAGCCGGTCACCGTCGTCAGCAGCCCGCAGGACAACGGTGTTCTGGAGCTGCCGGTGGTCGCAGGACCGGTGAACCGATCCGGAGCGGACCGTCACCTGTACGGCCGCACGCCACCGCCCCCCGGGAGCGGGATGGGGGCATCCTGGAGTCGGGGGCGGTGGCGCATCAGGACCAGGGAAGGGGCCCAGCCATGAGCCCGAAGGACGTATCGAGCGGCGGCAAGGGCGGCGTCGGACCGTTCTCACCGTCCCGCATCATTGTCCTCGTCATCGCGGTACTGTCGATCGTCTTCATCGCCGAGAACACCGGCGAGGTCACCATCCGTCTGGTGATCCCGCTGGTGACGCTGCCCCTGTACGTGGTGCTGCTCGCGATGTTCGCGGCCGGCATGGCGTGCGGCGGCTATCTGTTCCGCCGCCGTCCCAAGTGAGCCCGACGCGCTGTCTACGCTGTCCGGATGTCTGACAACGTCTACCTGGCCGAGGGCCCGCGCGTGGGGATCCGCCCCTTCACCCCCGCGGACGCCGAGGAGTTCACCAGCCGGGCCAAGGAGAGCGGCGGCCTGCACCAACCGTGGCTGTTCCCGCCCGACGACCCGCGTGCGTACGTCGCTTACGCGGGCCGGCTGATCGAGGACCCCGCAAAGGCGGGCTTCCTCGTCTGCGAACGCACGGCTGTCGATGACGGGAACGGGACCGCGGCCGGAAGCGGCCCCATCGCAGGCTTCATCAACATCAACAACATCGTCGGCGGCGCCTTCCGCTGCGGCGCGCTGGGATACGGAGCGTTCGCCCATGCGGCCGGGCGCGGTCTGATGAGCGAAGGCCTCGACCTGGTCCTGCGGTACGCCTTCGGCCCGCTCGCCCTGCACCGCCTGGAAGCGAACATCCAACCCGGCAACAAGGGCTCGATCGCCCTCGTGCGCCGGGCCGGCTTCCGCCTCGAAGGCTTCTCGCCGGACTTCCTCTTCATCGACGGGGCGTGGCGGGACCACGAACGGTGGGCGATCACGTCGGAGATGCTCGCCCCAGGTCCTTGATCCGGAAGAAGGGTGGCCCCAGGGGGTGTCCCGTCCTGATCCGCCGGACACGCCTCAGGCAGGCACGGCTCCCCCGAGCGCCGCGGACACCACGGCGCCGGGCTCCGGCCCGGCCTGCACGACCACGGCTCCGTCAGGACCCCAGACACCGGAACCGCCGGACGTCTCCGGATACGTACCGCTGGCCCCCGCCGAGGTGGCCAGCACCACCCACACCCCATGAGCGAGCGCCCGCTCCCTCATGTGCCCGTCGCGCCGGGCCGCCGACTCGGGACCCGCACCGTAGAGCGTGCCGGCCACATACGCGTCGATGCCCAGCGCGGCGGTCTTGGCGGCGTGCTCCGGGACGGCCGCGTCGTAACACACCGCAAGGCCAAGCCGCACGCCGTCGATCACCAGGACCTGCGGCTTCTCGCCCGGAGCGAAGCGGTCGAACTCCTCGCCGTGCAGCCACATCTTCCGGTAGACGACCCGCGCGCCCTCTTCCGTGACGGCCAGCACGGCGATGTACTCACGCCCGTCCGCCTCGCGTACCGGTGCCCCGACCAGGGCCGTCGCTCCGGTGGTGCGGCACGCGGAGACGATCGGC
This sequence comes from Streptomyces sp. NBC_01669, assembly GCF_026339735.1. Lineage (GTDB taxonomy): Bacteria > Actinomycetota > Actinomycetes > Streptomycetales > Streptomycetaceae > Streptomyces > Streptomyces yanii. The sequence goes on along the minus strand of NZ_JAPEQG010000001.1, from coordinate 1,774,969 downwards.
CGGAGGCGGGCGTCGTCGGGCGAGACGGCCGGGGCAGCGAGGTCGTAGCCCGTCAGTGACAGCTCCGGGAAGACGACCAGCCGAGCCCTCGCGTCCCTGATCGCCTCGGCATGGGCTGCGGCGTTCGCGGCAACGTCGAGATGCTCACAGACGGGCTGGGCGACGGCGACGGTGAGTGGTGCGGGCATGTGCTGCTCCGAATCGGTCGGCTGCTCGGACGGCGGACCTGTCCCGAGGTGGCCGCCCCTCGACATACTCGCAGCTCACCGGCGGTCGCACCGTATCCGGGGGCCGGGACGGGCCGGTATCGAGAGGATCGGGAGACGCTGCTCGGCACGGAACGGAGGGGGAAGCGCTGTGGCTGGTCCGGTTCGCGGGGCTCCGGGGGTGCGGCGTACGCCCGTCACCCGGGCCGACGGATCATGGCGGGGGCTGCTGCTGGACTTCTACGAGACCACGGCGTCGGCCCGGCCCGCCTCACAGGGCTGTCGGCGGGCGCCCGCGCTCGCGTTCGGTGCTCCGGTACGTGAGCAGGTCGCCCGGCTGGCAGTCGAGGACCTCGCAGATGCGGGTCAGCGTGGTGAAGCGGATCGCGCGGGCCCGGCCGTTCTTCAGGATGGACAGGTTCACGTTGGTCACCCCGACCCGGGACGCGAGCTCCGCGAGGCTCATGCCGCGCTCGCTGAGCATACGGTCGAGATGGACCTCGATCGCGTGGCTGTCGTGGTCGTCCGACGCCATCACACAGTCCCTTCCAGATCTTCCCGCATGGCCACCCCGGCGCGCATGATACGGGCAAACGTGAGGATGCCCAGAGCGGTGAGGACGAGTGCGTAGGGCGGCTGCCAGGCTCCCAGCCAGCTGTCCGCATCGAAGGTGGAGTCCTGGGCCAGGGTCGCCAGGAGAGCCGCGTGCGCGCCGGCTTCCACCACGTCGGCGACCAGGCAGCCGAGCAGCAGCCACCAGCCCGCGAGCCGCACGTGCTTCGCCGTTCGTGCGGTGAAGACGCCCTGGCGGGACGCGCCGTGTACCAAGCGGTCGAGCAGGAAGAGGATGCCCAGGACCAGCAGCCACGAGGGGAAGCTGCTGAGGAGGTCGAACAGCCGCTGGGTGCTGTCGGCGTGATCGGTGCAGTACGACGGCAGGGCCATGACCTCGACCCCTGCATGGGGTCGGAACATGCCGGTGAATCCGTCCGCGCTGAATTCCGAGCGCGCCTCGGCACACACGTACGGACCGCCCCGCTGGGTGCCCAGCTTGGTGCCGGTCAGGGGTCCCACGGCGCCGACGACGAGGCCCACGAGAAACAGTCGGTAGATGCCCCGGACCACAGTGGCGAATGGCTCCAGCAGTCTGGCCTCGGCCCGGTCGCCCTGAGGCGGCGGTCCATCCGGCAGCTCGGGCCCCTTGGATCTCTGTACCTCAGCGGACATCAGCAACCGCCCCCATATCGAATATCGATGCTATCGAAGAGCGATAAGAGCAACCGCTCGGGTGGTCAACGCTTCTGAGCACCCGTCAACGCCTCGCAACTCCTGACCCGTACCTCTCTCCGACGTGGGCGGGGTGGTCACGCCGGATCGCCGCGTACGGCGGCACCTTCGACATCGACGGCATGAGCAGTACCTGCCCGTTTCCGCCTTCTGACGCAGATGGGGAGTCGGCTCGTCGTCAAGGAAGCTGCCACCAGTCGGTCTTAATTCGATGTTCGCGTGGATGGGTGCTCGTCCAGACTGTGGGCATGGAGTTCTTCTGCTACCACCGCGATCGCCCCGACTCCGTGGCGTTGCGCAACGAGCTGCTGGAACGGCACTGGTCCTACATGGACCGGTACGAGAAAGAGATGATCGCCCGCGGCCCGACCCTCACCGGCGACGGTGACGCGCCCACCGGCAGCGTGCACATCGTCGACTTTCCGGATCCCGCCGCCGCCCGCGCGTTCGTCTTCGACGAGCCCGGCTACCAGGCCGGCGTGTACCGGGACGTGCTGCTGCGCCGATGGCGCAACATGCTGGGGCGCACCATGTGGGAGTTCCCCGGTGGCCGCATCGGTGGCAACCGGTACCTGGTGCTCGGCCTCGGCATGGGGCAGGCCGTCGACCTCGTCGTGCCGTCCGACCGGGACGAGTTGATCGCGTACGGGCCGCTGCTGTCCGACGACGGCACCACCTGGCTCGGTACGGCGGCGCTGGTCCGGGCGCCGGACCCGGACACGGCACGTGCCGTCCTGACCCCGGACCGGTATGCCGACATCGAGGTCCACAACTGGCAGTTCGGCGGCCGACCTTCATGAACCGAGGGCGTCCGGACAGCACTGAAGGGCCGAGCTGACCAAGCCGCGGACGAGGGGGCGCCGTCGGTGGCCGATGCCGCCGACAGCGTCAGCCCGCGGCGGGGCCGGCGCGCGCGCCTTGGGCATGGACCGGTCTCGCGGACGGGGCCACTGCATCCGAAAACGGTGACACACGGGTCAGGGATGTTGATCGCGAGTGAGCCCGCACCGCGCTTCAGCCCAGGGTGACTCGATAGATAGTCGACTCTCTCCGTTGGAAACCCGCCCGCTCGTACAAGAGGTTCGCAGCCTCTCGCGAAGGCCGCGATGTGAGGTCGACGGTTCGAGCTCCCGCGTCCGCGGCCAGGCCGAGGGCCTTGTCGATCAGGACTCTGCCGACCCCGTGGCCACGTGCGGCGGCATCGACCACCACGTCCTCGATGTGAGCCCGCAGACCGGACGGCAAGGGGGACATCACCAGCGTCAACGTCCCGACGATCACGCCCTCGACACGGGCCACCAGCAACGTGTTGGTACTGGCAGCCGTCAATCTGCCCACTGCTTCATGGCTCAGGGGCTTTGCCTTGGACGACAGCTGCGGAAGGAGACGAGCAAACGCCTCCACCACTTCGTCGGTCGCCTCGTGAACGACCTCGGTCTCAACGCTCATGCTCTGGAATCTATCGGCCCCTGACCTTGTCCTGGGAGTGTTGCTCGTAGCACTGGAGGGGGGCGCCTATCGCGTTGTGGTTCTTGGAAAACCTCAAACAGTGGGCCGCGGGAGGTGGGCGCCTCTCCGGCGCGACGGCGCGGCTCTGCCTGGTGCTGACGGTCGGGCCTGCCGGCTTGACGATGGTCGGCTGCGGGTCCTACCGGGCCGGCCTGCCGGCGACTCGTGTATCGCAGGCCCTGATCGCCGCCGCCCTCGCCCTGCTTCTGGCGTTGGGGCTCGGCACGGAGTGCGCCCGCTGGGTTACCGGGCGCTCCGAGCGTCATCGCCGTGTACGCGAGCGCCGTCGTATGAGCGGGTCCTCGGGCAGCGAGTGAAATGCTCGGGTGAACCGTCCAAGCCGATGGCGCGTCAGTGTCCACCGACACGGGACACGAGCGTCTGGGTACGCGCACGGAGGGTGGTGCACGGCGACGCCGAAGCAGGATGCCCACGTGACGGATTCTCCTGCAGCGACGGCCTGGCGGGTCCGCTGCGTCAGCCTGCGCGGCTCTTCTGCCGCCCGCAACGAGATTGCCTCTCTATTTCTCTGCCATTGCTCCATGCGGGTGGTGTGGGCCTTTGGGGCGTCACCGTCGAAGAGAGACGGTGTCAGGGCGGACGTCACGGGCTCGGTCCTGGCCGTCGGCTGCTGACCTGTGGGTTCGAGGAGATTTCTGTTCAAGATGCTGGACCGGGCAGGTGCTACTAGCGTGATGGTTGTGAGAGTCGCAACCGGGGCGCGCCCTGGGCGGCAAGGTTCCCGAAAGGTGGGAACCGATCATCCGCGAGACGTGCTCCCGCTTCGAGCTGTGACCTCTGCGAACCGCGCCGCATGTTCCGCGTGCGCTGTGCCCGTCCACCTTCGATCTTCAGTGGTGGAAGGAAAGGTAAAGACTCATGCGAGCACCTCATATCAAGCGTTCTCTCGCTGTAGCCGCCGCCGGTGTGATGCTGGCTGGTGGCGCCGCTGTCGGGGCGGCGGGTACGGCCACGGCGGCTCCTGCCCACGCGACCTCCGTGGCCAGCAATTCCTACGACTGGTGCGGTTGGTGGGACAACTGCTACGGGTACGGGTACGGCTATGACAACGGCTACGGCTACGGCTACGACAACGGCCCCGTAGCCATCGTCCTGGTGACCGTACCTGGCGGCTACGGCGGCTACGGCGGCTACGGCGGTTACTGAGCCCACTTCGGGAAAGGTGGATTGGACGGTCCTCTCGAACGAGGGGACCGTTTTCATGGGGGCACGGGCGCACGAACCTTCTGCCGTTCGTGGCGTGGTGTGTGGTGCGCGACGGTGGGTAGTGGGCCCGCTACATCGCGCGGATGACGGTCGCGGAGGTCCGCCGCCTCCTCGGCATGGCCTCCCAGCTCACCCACCTCGGACTGTTGGCGCGAGCGGCCGGGGCCACCGCGCTCCCGGCGACCACCCCGGGGTGGAACGAACTCCTCGTGGCTCAACCGCATCGAAGCCGCTTCTCCCGCTGGGGTGCAGGTGTGGCGGCATGCGCGGGCGGTCCACCATCAGCGGATGGTCCCGGTTCGGGCGTACCGGCCCGGGGTGATGCCCACGACCCGCTTGAAGTGCCGGGTGAGGTGGGACTGGTCGTAGAAGCCGGCAGCGGTCGCTACCTCGCCCGCCGGCTGTGCGTCGAGCAGCAGACGGCGGGCCAGGTCGACGCGACGGGACATCACGTACTGGTGAGGGGCGATGCCGAAGGCGCCGCTGAAGGCTCGTACGAGATGCGTGGGGTGGGCGTGTACCAGGCGCGCGGCCTCTTCCAGGGTGATGCCTTCAAGCAGGCGCTCGTCGAGGAGGTCACGCAGGCTCCGGGCGATGTCGCGGTGGGGCCCCGCGCTACCGAGGGCCGGCCTGGGGCGCAGGTGCGTGCGCAGTCGCTCACCGATGAAGGCCAGACGGCTCTCCGCCTCGAACTCGTCCCCCCGGTTCGCGAGAGTGGTGTGCAGCTGTCCGACGCGTCTGCGCAGCACGGGATCGGTGAGGTCCGGGCCGTCCACGGCCGGCCCGATGAGGCTCTCGTCCAGTTGTGTCGTGTCGAGGTAGAGCACGCGTTTGCGGAAGCCGTGAGGGGTGGCGGGTGAGCCGTTGTGCGGGATCTGCGGCGGGAGCAGGCTCACGGTGTCGTTCGGGGTGCCGCGCTCGTGACGGTCCAGGTCGTAGCGGACCGCGCCGTCATCGACGATCAGCAACGTCCAGGCATCGTGGACGTGCATGGGGTACGCGTGCTCGGTGAAGTGTGCGTGGAAAACCTCCACGACGCCCGCGACTCGGGGGCGCCAAGCGGAGATCTCCTGCCGGGGCGTCACGCAAAGAACGTACAAGACGGAGAGGGCGCGGACCCTGGAGTCTCGAAGCATGAGAACTGACGAGGAGACCGAGGCCGGAACCGGGGTTGCGACCGGTGCGGGGAATGAGAACGTGCCTGTCCGCTTCGACACCAAGATCGCTGTCCTGTTGCGGGAGGATCTTGAGTCCTGGCAGCGGCTGAATGTGACCGCCTTCCTGCTCAGCGGGCTCGGCACGGCGTCACCCGAGGTGATCGGCGAGCCGTACACGGACGCCGACGACACCACGTATCTGCCGATGTTCCGCCAGCCCGTGCTGGTCTTCGAAGGAACGAAGGAGACGTTGACCGCTGCGCACGGCCGTGCGCTGTCGCGCTTGCTGCCGAGAGCCGTGTTCACCTCGGATCTGTTCAGCACGGGCAACGACCGGGACAACCGGGCGGCGGTACGGGCCGTGGGAAAGGACCAGCTCGATCTGGTGGGGATGGCCGTCTACGGGCCGCGCAACGCGGTGGACAAGGTCCTCAAGGGCGCGCGAATGCACCCCTGAGCGACTTCACATCCCGGCGATCCCGATCATCGGTACCCGGGCGGTCGAACGCCTTCCGAAGAGCGCGGTAGACGCCCCCGCACAGGACGGCACGGCCACGATGGGGATCACTGTCAAGGTCGCCGATCCTGGTGAGGTCGCCTTCGAGGAGGAGGACTGTGCGCCGGCGTGGCAGGACTGGGCGCAGCAGGAGGACGCGGCGCTCTGGGTGAGCACGACGATGGGTGTACTGCTCAGCGGGGCAGCGTCACCAGGCCCGTCTCGTACGCGAGGATGACCAGCTGCACGCGGTCGCGGGCGTCGAGCTTGGAGAGCAGCCGCGTCACGTACGTCTTGACGGTGGCCACGCTGATGACCAGCTCGGCGGCGATCTCGGTGTTGGACAGGCCGCGCCCGACGAGGGTGAGGATCTCCCGTTCTCGGTCGGTGATGCCGCCGAGCTGCCGCGTCGCGGGGGCGGGGGCGGGCTCTCGCCGTCCGGCGAACTCGGCGATCAGCCGACGGGTGACGCTCGGCGCGATCAAGGCGTCCCCGGCGGCGACCACCCGGATCGCGGCGAGGATGTCGTCCAGCGCCATGTCCTTGACGAGGAAACCGGACGCACCCGCGCGCAGTGCGGCGTAGACGTAATCGTCGTCGTCGAAGGTGGTGAGCACCACGACACGCGCATCTCCCGAGCCCGCGGTGACCAGGCGGGTGGCCTCGATGCCGTCCATGCCCGGCATGCGGATGTCCATCACCACCACGTCGGGGTCCAGCTCCTCGGCCAGCCGGACCGCTTCGGCGCCGGTTCCGGCCTCCCCGACGACCTCGACGTCGGGCGTTTCGGAGATGACCATCTCCAGGGCGGCCCGGACCAGCGGTTGGTCGTCGGCCAGCACGACGCGGACGGTCATCATGCTCCTCCCGCCACGGGCAGCCGGGCCGACACCTGGAAGCCGCCGTCGGCCCGGGGTGCCGCGTGGAACTCCCCGTGCAGCAGGGCGACCCGCTCGCGCAGTCCCGCGAGGCCGTAACCGCTGCCCGGGATGCTGCTGTGGCCGCGGCCCCGGTCGGTGATCTCGATGGCCACCTCGTCCGCATTCCGGCAGTCGATGGACACCTGGCAGGAGCGGGCGCCGGCGTGACGCAACACGTTGGTGACCGACTCCTGGATGATGCGGAAGGCCGCCAGGTCGATCTCCGGCAGGAGCGGGGGCCGCTCGCCGTGCCACCGGACATCGACCCGCACACCGGCGGCCGTCGTCGCGGCGGTCAGCCGGTCGAGGTCGGCCAGGCCTGACATGTGGTGCAGCGCGGTCACCTCCGCGCCTGCTTCCTGATCGGCCTGGCGCAGGGCGCCGAGCATGCGGCGCAGCCCCGCCAGCGTCTCCCGCCCGGCGGCCTCGATCTCGGTCAACGCGTCGCGCGCCCGGTCCGGCCGGCTGTCGATGACCCGCCGCGCCGCACCGGCCTGCAGGGCGACGATGCCGATGCTGTGCGCCACCGTGTCGTGCATCTCGCGCGCAATCCGCAGCCGTTCTGCGGTGACCGCCTGCGCGGCTGTCTGAGCGCCCAACGTCTCGGCGTGCTCCCGGGACTGACGCATCGAGCGGCCTACCAGCCAGGCGATGAGGACCACCAGGAGGCCACCGTCCGAGGCGCCGATGGTGGTGCCGGTGAGAAACAGGCCGCCGCCCATCTCGGACAGCATGGCCAGATGGCCGAACAGAACGCCGACCACCATGGCTGCGGCGGCGCGCGATGTCCGGCGCGGGCAGGTGGCCGTGACCAGGCAGAGGGCGACAGCGACCGCCGGCAGAGCGGTCGGCGGGAGCTGCACGTTCGAGCGCCACGCTTCCGTCTCCGCGACAGTGGCGGCGATCAGCAGACCGGTCGCCACCAGCGGCCGACGGCGCAGCAGAGCGGCGGCGGTGAACGCGACGAGCGTGGCGAGCGTGATGGTCGCCCAGTCCCGGTGCTGCGGGAGGAGGCCCGCGTCGGAGGAGGTGACCGGCGGGTGGTCAGGTCGTGCGCCGAGCACGACGGAGGGGTACGCCACCGAAACGCACCAGGCCAGGGCCGTCCACGCGCCCGGTGACACGCGCTTCAGCACGGGCGGTTTCACGGACATGTGGTGATCGTAACCAGGCGCTCGCCTTCGGGCATCGGACCAGGGGTGTACAACCAGGGTTGACGGACGCCGCGACCGAGTGTCAGTTCTGGTCCGATGCCCGCCGGGCCCCGCCGCGGCACCGTTGGCCACGTGATCGAAGTCAACGAACTGACGAAGCGTTACGGCCGCACCACTGCGGTCGACAACCTCACCTTCACCGTCCGCCCGGGCCATGTCACCGGGTTCCTCGGCCCGAACGGTGCCGGAAAGAGCACCACCCTGCGCATGGTTCTGGGGCTCAACGACCCCACCAGCGGCACCACCACGGTCGACGGCCGCCCGTTGCGGGACCGCTCGCGCGGCCTGCGCCACGTCGGCGCACTGCTCGACGCGAGCGATGTCCACGGCGGACGCAGCGGCCGCGCCCACCTGCGCGCCCTGGCCCGCAGCAACGCCATCCCGCGCAGCCGGGTGGAGGAGGTGCTGCACGAGGTCGGGCTGGCCGGCGCGGCCGGCCGGCGGATCGGTGGGTACTCGCTCGGTATGAAGCAGCGGCTCGGCATCGCGACCGCGCTGCTCGGCGATCCGCCGGTGATGCTGTTCGACGAGCCGCTCAACGGGCTGGACCCGGAGGGCGTGCTGTGGGTGCGAGGCATTTTCCGCCGCCTCGCGGCCGAGGGCCGGACGGTGTTCGTCTCCAGCCACCTGATGAGCGAGATGGAGAACACCGCGGACCAGCTGATCGTCATCGGTCGCGGCAAGCTGATCGCCGCGGAGAGCGTGGCGGAGTTCGCCGCCCGTGCCACTCGGGTGAGCGTCACCGTCCGTACGTCCGAACCCGCCACGCTGACCGGCGTGTTGACCGCCGCGGGCGCCGTCGTGCACCCCGGCGACGACGACACGCTCACCGTGACCGGTACCGACGCGGCCCGGATCGGTGAACTCGCCCTCGAACACCGGCTCCTGCTGCAGGAGTTGACCCCTCGCACCGCCTCCCTGGAGGAGGCGTTCATGGAACTCACCGCCGACAGCGTCGAATACCTCGCAGGAGAGCACCGATGACCACCCTGACCCTTGCCCCGGACGCACCCCGGACCGCCGCCGAGCTCCGGGGCCGGTTCCGTGATCTGCTCGCCGCCGAGTGGATCAAACTCTGGTCACTGCGCTCCACTCCCTGGGTGCTCGGCCTCAGCGCCCTGGCCATCATCGGCGCCAACCTCAATTCCGCGAAATACACCTACGACCACTTCACCGCCGGCGACACCGCGTCCATGTACGTGCAGACAGCGCTGAACGCCTCGTTCACCATGATTGCCGCCGACATCCTGATGCTCGTCGCGAGCAGTGTCGGCGCCATCGTGATCGTCAGCGAGTACGCCACCGGGATGATCCGCACCACTGTCGCGGCCGTCCCCGACCGCCGCGCGGTGCTGGCAGCCAAGGCGTGCGTGCTGGCAGCGGTCATGTTCGGATACGGCATCCTCGTCGCCGGGACGTCGTTCGGCCTCAGCCAGGCGATCCTGTCCGGCCGGCACATCGGCCTTTCGATCACCCACCCCGGCGCCCTGCGGTTCATCGCGGCCGCCGCCCTGTTCGCCCCGGTCTGCGCCCTCATCGGCATGGGCATGGGCGTCCTGATCCGGCACAGCGCGGCCACCGTGGTCGGCACGGTGCTGGTGCTCTTCTTCCTCCCCTCGTTCTTCAACGAAACCCACCGCTGGTCGGCCGACGTCTTGCACGCCATGCCGCTCACCGCCTGGCGACGCCTGGCCCAGGTCGACATGACGAACGTCTTCGTCTCGCACTACCCGGCGACGCTCGGCGGAGCGTGGATCACCTTCGCGGCCTGGCCTCTCGTCTCGATGGTGATCGCAACGATCGCCGTCCACCGCCGAGACCTGTGAGACCCACACCCGTCACACCCGGGAGGGCCCGCAACGGCGGCCGAGGAAGTCCAGCTGGACCGGCGACAACGGCAGGGCACCCCAGGCTGCAGTGGAGACCCTGTCCGCCTCGTCCGCGAGCGCACCGGCAGCGCGTACGGGGATCACGGTTGGGCCCGAGCTCCCCGCAGACGGGACCGCCCCGGCCGCATGTGCGGCCGGGGCGGAACAGTCATCGCGGGTTTCGCGGAGACCGGCGACTTCCAGGGGCCAGTGCCCCTCCCGGCAAGCTTTGCCCCGTCGGGCAGACATTGCCGGTCACGGCACTAGCCCAGGGAGGCGATGGCCTCGTTGAACGTCGCCGACGGGCGCATGACGGCCGACGCCTTGGCGGCGTCCGGACGGTAGTAGCCGCCGATGTCGACCGGCGAGCCCTGCACCGCGATGAGCTCGTCGACGATCGTCTGCTCCTGCTCGGTCAGCGTCTTGGCGAGACCGGCGAACGCCTCCGCGAGCTGCGCGTCGGCGGTCTGCTTCGCCAGCTCCTGGGCCCAGTACATGGCCAGGTAGAAGTGGCTGCCGCGGTTGTCGATGCCGCCCAGCTTGCGGCTCGGCGACTTGTCCTCGTTGAGGAAGGTGCCGGTGGCGCGGTCGAGGGTGTCGGCGAGCACCTGGGCGCGCGCGTTGCCCGTCGTCTGCGCCAGGTGCTCGAAGCTGACCGCGAGCGCGAGGAACTCGCCCAGGCTGTCCCAGCGCAGGTAGTTCTCCTTGACCAGCTGCTGGACGTGCTTGGGAGCGGAGCCACCGGCGCCGGTCTCGAACAGGCCGCCGCCGTTCATCAGCGGGACGACCGAGAGCATCTTGGCGCTCGTGCCGAGCTCCAGGATCGGGAACAGGTCGGTCAGGTAGTCACGCAGCACGTTGCCCGTGACCGAGATCGTGTCCTCGCCCCGGCGGATGCGCTCCAGCGAGAACGCGGTCGCCTCGACCGGCGACAGGATCTTGATCTGCAGACCCTCGGTGTCGTGGTCGGCGAGGTACGTCCTGACCTTGGCGATGAGCGTCGCGTCGTGCGCGCGGCCCTCGTCCAGCCAGAACACGGCCGGGGTGCCGGTCGCGCGGGCGCGGGTGACGGCGAGCTTGACCCAGTCCTGGATCGGCAGGTCCTTGGTCTGGCACATGCGGAAGATGTCACCGGCGGCGACCGTCTGCTCCAGCACCACGTTGCCCGAACCGTCGACGACGCGGACCGTGCCCGGGGCGGCGATCTCGAACGTCTTGTCGTGGCTGCCGTACTCCTCGGCCTTCTGCGCCATCAGACCGACGTTCGGCACCGAGCCCATCGTCGACGGGTCGAACGCGCCGTGCGCCCGGCAGTCGTCGATGACGGCCTGGTAGACGCCCGAATAGCTGCTGTCCGGCAGGACGGCCAGGGTGTCGGCCTCCTTGCCGTCCGGGCCCCACATGTGGCCGGAGGTGCGGATCATGGCGGGCATGGACGCGTCGACGATGACATCGCTCGGCACGTGCAGGTTGGTGATGCCGCGGTCGGAGTCGACCATCGCCAGGGCGGGACCCTCGGCGAGCTCGGCCTCGAAGGACGCCTTGATCTCGGCGCCCAGGTGGGGCACGCCGTCCAGGCCGTTCAGGATCGTGCCGAGGCCGTCGTTCGGGGACAGACCGGCGGCGGTCAGCGCCTGGCCGTACTTCGCGAACGTCTTCGGGAAGAAGGCGCGCACCACGTGGCCGAAGACGATCGGGTCGGAGACCTTCATCATCGTGGCCTTCAGGTGTACGGAGAAGAGCACACCCTCGGCCTTGGCGCGGGCGATCTGCGCCTCGAGGAACTCGCGCAGGGCCGCCGCCCGCATCACGGATGCGTCGACGACCTCGCCCGCGAGCACGGGTACCGACTCGCGCAGGACGGTGGTGGTGCCGTCGTCACCGGCGAGCTCGATCCGCAGGGAGCCGGGCTCGGCAATGACGGCGGACTTCTCGGTGGAGCGGAAGTCGTCGGCGTTCATCGTCGCGACGTTCGTCTTCGAGTCGGCCGTCCAGGCGCCCATGCGGTGCGGGTGCGTCTTGGCGTAGTTCTTCACCGAAGCGGGGGCACGGCGGTCGGAGTTGCCCTCGCGCAGGACCGGGTTGACCGCGCTGCCCTTGATCTTGTCGTAGCGCGCGCGGACGTCCTTCTCCGCGTCCGTCTGCGGGTCGTCCGGGTAGTCGGGCAGCGCGTAACCCTGCTGCTGAAGCTCGGCGATGGCCGCCTTCATCTGCGGGATCGACGCCGAGACGTTCGGCAGCTTGATGATGTTCGCGCTGGGCGTCTTGGCCAGCTCACCGAGCTCGGCGAGAGCATCATCGATGCGCTGGTTCTCGTCGAGGTGCTCCGGGAAGACGGCAATGATCCGCCCCGCCAGGGAGATGTCGCGGTTCTCCACGGTGACCCCGGCCGTCGAGGCGTACGCCTCGATCACAGGCAAGAACGAATACGTCGCCAGGGCCGGGGCCTCGTCGGTGTGCGTATAGATGATGGTCGAGTCAGTCACCGGGTGCTCCGCTCCACGTCTGCAACATTGCTTGATATCAAGATATCCCGTGACCGCCGCCTGTTCGACAGGGCCCTGCCGACCGGGCGGCGGTCCGTGAAGATCATCCGTGGGTGGATCCGGGCAGTGGCCCGACCGTCAGAGTGCCCACACTCCCTTGGCCAGCGTGATGATCCCACCGCCGAGCGCGAGCAGCAGGACGAGCAGTCGGGCCCGCTTCTCCGGCACCCGCTCGGTGAGCGCCTTCCCGATCAGGGCGCCCGCCGCCAGGCCGACAGTGATGAGGAGCCAGAGGGGAGCGCTGAGCTGCGGAACACCATTGGCGGCGACGGAGAACGCGTTCACCACCACCCCGTAGAACTGGGCGTTCGGCACGAATTCCCGCACTGTCCAACCCGCGTTCACGGCATACAAGGAGACCGCCGGGCCGCCGACGCCCGCCGACGAGTTCATGAACCCGCCCACGGCACCCGCGGCCACCGCCCCTCCGGGCCCGCGCAGGGCGGGCACCCGGACGCCCCGCAGCACCAGCAGCACGGCCCCGCTCACCAGCGCCCCCATGCCGGCCAGCAACGCCGGCTCCGGCAACCGGGCCGCCACCCAGCTCCCGGCCGGCACCGTGCACGCCGCGGCCACGACCAGGGGCACCATCGAGGCCGGGCGCACCTGCCGCCAGCCGCTCGCGAGCCCGACCAGGCTGATCGCACCGGCCGCGCAGTTCGCGAGCACCACGCCCTCGGCCGGGCCCAGCACCAGCACCAGGGCGGGCACGGCTATGAGCGCGAACCCCATCCCCGTGAGCCATTGCACCGAGGCGCCGATCAGCACGATGCCGCTCAGCAACAGCTCGGCCGTCCCACTGCTCGTCACGGACCGGATCCTGCCAGGTGTGCCGCGTCAGCTCATAGAGTTTCGACGCGCTGACGATCAGCGGCGGGGATTCGGGCGGCCGACCCGGCGGCCGAGACCCCACAGCCCTCGGCGCGGGCGCGCCCGACGCGGCCGGCGGTTCCCCGCACCGGGCCGGCTTCCTTCGTCGGGGCTGCGCCGCCAGTGATCGCCGGGCGACAGGATCGGCGCCTTGCGTTCGGCCTGCGCCCGGATCTCGTGGTGCGCTTCGTGAGCAGTCACCCGGAACGCCTCGTCGTAGGAGGCCAGGGCTGCGGTGATCGCAGCGCCTGCGGTACCGCGGCGACGGACGTGGAATGCCAGCCAGGTGAAGAAGCCCATGACCGCGGCGAGGCCGCCGACGACCGTGAGGAGCGGTAGGAACGCATCCATGGGTCCGACACTATCCGGCCTTCCGTGAACGCACTGGTGCCCCGGAGGCCGCCGGGGCACCAGTGAATCGGGCGCGGGCGGGACGAGCGCCCGCCCGCGTCGTATCAGTCGTCGATCGCCGCCCCGTACAGCGCGTCGAGTGACGGACCGCCGAAGGCGCTCGCCCCGTAGTTCCACGAACCGGAGGTTGTCACGCCGCCGGTGCTCGCGGAGAAGACCCAGACGTAGCCGTCGTTCGTGTTCTCGCCGGGCGCCGAGACGAGCAGACCGAAGCGGCCGTCGTCGTTGGGGTCGGTGAAGGAGACCTGGCCGCCGAACTTGTCGCCCTTCTCCACGGTGCCCGGGACCTTCGCGGTGCCCTGTGTCACCGACAGCGCGCCGGTGGCGGTCAGCCCCCGGGCCGAGCCGCGCAGCACCGTGAAGGCGCCCGCGTCCGCGACGTTGCCGACGTCCTCGCCGGAGATGCCGATCGCCAGGTCCGCGAATCCGTCCTTGTTCGTGTCGCCGATGGAGAGGTCGGTGCCGAAGCCGTCGCCCCGCTCGTTCGATCCCGGTACGCCGGGAGAGTTCTGGGTCCACCAGACGGGCGGGGTGCCCGGGCCCTCCTGACCTGCGGGGCCGGCCGCGCTGCCGTAGTAGACGCCGACCAGGCCGCCGGTCATGCTCTCACCGCCGTCGTCCGGGCTGTGCGGCTCACCGGTGGCCAGATCGTCGTATCCGTCGCCGTTGATGTCGCCGGACGCGACGACCGGGCCGCCGCGTACCGCGGTGACCGGCAGCGGCTCGTCGTTGGAGGCGGTGCCGGGGAGGATGTACGACCAGCCGTGCCCCGGCTCGTCGCCGACGCTGGTTCCGGAGACGACCAGGTCGGCGTAGCCGTTGTTGTCGTAGTCGCCGGTCGTCATCGACGCGGGCCGGATGCCCGGCGCCTCGGCGGCGGCCGACCCGGTGCGCACCTTCTTCGACGGCGCGGAGAGCGTCGCACGCGACTTCTGCACGGGCTGCCGCATCTGCGGGCCGGCACTCTTCGCGCTGGGCTCGGTGGCCGGCTCGAACTGATACGTGGTCAGTCCGACCGAGTCCATGACCGCCAGCAGGTCGCCCGGGGTGGTGTCGGAGAACCGCGCCGCGGCGAGCGAGGTGCCGAACTTGCCGCCCGCGGTGGGCTCGTCGGCCTGCAGCCAGTTGCTCACCGACCCGATGAGTCCCTTCGGCGTGCCCCACAGGACGACGACGCCGCCCGCGTTGGAGACGGTGCCGATGTCCTCGCCGGGGATGCCGACGACCGCGTCGTCGTAGCCGTCGCCGTCGAGGTCGCCGGTGGCGAGCGTCTTGCCGAAGCCGTCGCCGGCCTCGGCGGCGCCGGCCACACCCGAGGTGTTCTGGCTGAAGGCCCTGACGTGGGAGGTGCCCATGCCCTTGGGTCCGCCGTACTGCACGGTGACCATGCCCGCCCCCTTGTGCCCGCCGACGGCCGCACCGGGAGAGCCGACGAGCACGTCGTCGTAGCCGTCGCCGTTGAAGTCGGTGTTGCGGTCGTTGGCGTGGGTGCCGCCGGGGGTTCCGGCGTACGCGGACGGGGCGGCGGCGATGGCCGCCCCCGTCACGAGGAGAAACGATGCCGCGGCAACGGCGGCCGAGCGGTGCTTGCGCATGAGCGGCTCCTTGGCTCACGAAGGGCCGGGCTTGCTCGGGGGCACGGGGGGTATCCGGAAAGGGCCCGTTCCTTGTCCGGCGCCGTGTTTGACAGCGCATGGGGCACAAGGGTTGTACGCAAGATGTGCCCGGATTTCCGAAGAAGATCACTTCGGTGCCGTTCACGGGTGGTACGCATACGTTTGGCGCATCGATCGAAGGCCGTGCCACCTCGGGTGACTCCGGTTGTGCGGACGTTCCCGGGCGACCGCACCTGCGGTGACGTCGACGGTGCTGCCGTGGGCCGACCCGGCGCCTTCCCGAGGTGCCGGGGCCTCGCCCGCCGAAGGAGGGGGACAGGGTGTTGCAAAGAGAAGTGACTATGCGTGAGTGATCGACTACTTTGAGCACGTGGTCCAGGGGGTGAGCAGCGGGGCGGTGAGGCGCCCGGTGCGGGCAGCGTTGCTGTTCGCCCTGCTCCTGCTGGTCGCCTGTCATCTGGTAGGCGCACTGCACGGGCCGGGGTTCGCCACTGCGTCCGCGCATGCGGCCGTCGACGGCTGTTCGCACGCCGCGGCGGTGCACAGCGCGGACCGAGCCCCCGGCCACAGTGGCGGCCACGCGGACGTGGTCGACCACGCCGTGGACCGTCTTCGCTCCCCGGCGGACCACGCCATCACCGATCCCGGTGACACGGCGCCTCTCACCTACGCGCCCCGCGCGGTGCCAGGCCCGTCCGGTCCGGTGGGCGCGGAATCCTTGAGGGGCGATACCGGCGGCGGCCAGGCGACTCTGACCCGGCTCTGCGTCCTGCGGCAGTAGGCCGCGCCCGCATGCCTTCTCCCCCCGTGCCCGCTCGGACCCGGGGGACCGGAGGTGTGCTCGCGCGCCTGTGACCCGTCTGCCTCGCACACCCGGCCTGATCCGGTGTGCACCAAGGAGCGTTGCCGATCATGCATGTCCCCCTGCTCGAAAACTTCTGCGCGAACTCACTCGCCCCCGCGCCGCCGGTCGCCCGCGGCGCCCACCAGTTGGTGGGCAACACCCCGGTCCTGTGGGTGGGCGAGCCTTTCGCGCCTGCCCGACGGGGCTTCTTCGCCAAACTGGAGGGAGCCAACCCTGGAGGCATCAAGGACCGGCCCGGCCTGCACATGGTCCGGGAAGCCCGTCGCCGTGGCGCTCTCCGGCCCGGAGCCCCGATCGTCGAGTCCTCCAGCGGCACCCTCGCGCTCGGCCTGGCCCTGGCCGGACTGACCCACAACCATCCGGTCACCGTTGTCACCGACCCCGGCATGGAACCGGCGATGCTGCGCCTTCTCGCCACGCTGGGCGCCGAAGTGCAGCAGGTGGCCGCCCCGCATCCGGCAGGCGGCTGGCAGCAGGCCCGCCGCGAACAGGTCGCCGAGCTGCTGGACGCGAACCCGGGAGCGTGGTGCCCGGACCAGTACCACAATCCCGACAACGTCGCCGCGTACGCGCCCTTGGCCGCCGAACTCATCGCCCAGCTCGGCCGTATCGACGTACTCGTCGCCTCGGTCGGCACGGGCGGCCACTCAGCAGGGATCAGCACCGTGCTTCGGGAGAGCTTCCCCGATCTGGTGCTGATCGGGGTCGACGCGACCGGCTCGACGATCTTCGGCCAGCCGGCCGCCCCGCGCCTGATGCGCGGCCTCGGCTCCAGCATCCATCCGGGCAACGTCGACTACCGCGCTTTCACCGAAGTCCACTGGGTCGCCCCCGCCGAAGCGGTCTGGGCCTGCCGCCAACTCGCCCGCCACCACTACGCCATGGGCGGCTGGAGTGTCGGCGCGGTCGCCCGGGTCGCCGGATGGGCGGCCCGCACCTGTCCCTCCGGCACCCGCATCGCTGCGATCTTCCCCGACGGCCCCCACCGCTACCTGGAAACCATCTACAACGACGCCTGGTGCCAGGAGCACCAGTTGCTCGGCCACCTTCCGCCCGAGGAACCCGACACCATCGACGACCCGGCCGAACACACCGTGCGGCGCTGGACGCGCTGCGCCCGCGTGACCGACCCGCTGGATCGCACCGACCCCGCAGGCGTTCGCGCCGTGGTGGGTGTGCGGTGAAGCAACTGTGCGCGCGCGTGCGCTCCTTCGACCCCGGTGTCCAGCTGCTGATGTTCAACCAGTTCGGTATCAATCTCGGCTTCTACATGCTGATGCCCTACCTCGCCGACCATCTGGCCCACGGCCTGGGCCTGGCCGCCTGGGCGGTCGGCCTGGTGCTCGGCGTGCGCAACCTCTCCCAGCAGGGGATGTTCTGGCTCGGCGGCACCCTCGCCGACCGGATCGGCTACAAAGCCCTCATCCTGACCGGCTGCGGCCTGCGCACCGGGGCGTTCGCCCTGCTGGCCCTCGCCGACACCCTCCCGGCGCTTGTCATCGCGTCCGCCGCCACCGGGCTCGCCGGGGCCCTGTTCAACCCTGCCGTCCGCGCCTACCTCGCCGCCGGAGCGGGCGAGCGCCGAGTGGAGGCATTCGCCGCCTTCAACGTCTTCTACCAGGCCGGC
This sequence comes from Streptomyces sp. NBC_01669, assembly GCF_026339735.1. Lineage (GTDB taxonomy): Bacteria > Actinomycetota > Actinomycetes > Streptomycetales > Streptomycetaceae > Streptomyces > Streptomyces yanii. Next base: position 1,757,150 of record NZ_JAPEQG010000001.1, on the reverse strand, counting down.
ATCCTGCTCGGCCCCTTGGTGGGCCTTGCCCTGCTCGCCTGGGACTTCCGCGTCGTGTGTACGGTCGCGGCCGCGGTCTTCGCACTCCTTGCCGTCGTGCAGGCCCGCGCCCTGCCCCCGCGCCACCCGGCCGCCGACACCGAGCGCGCGGGCGGGCTGCGCGGGATCGCCGCGGACTGGCGGACCATCGCTACGAACCGGCCCTTCGTGCTGTTCTCCGCCGCGATGGCCGGCTCGTACCTCCTGGCCTTCCAGACCTACCTGGCCCTGCCCCTTCAGGCCCGCACCCTTCTCGGTGAGGACAGCGGCACCGCCATGGGCGTGATTTTCGCGGTCTCCGCCCTGACCGCTGTCGCCGGACAACTGCGACTCACGGCCTGGGCCGGAAAACGCCTCGATGCCCCCCAAGCCATCGCGATCGGCCTCGTCCTGATGGGCGCAGCCTTCCTGCCTCTGCTGCCCGGCCCCTACCATCGGGCCGACGGGCTGTCGGCCGGGGGAGGGATGACCGGCCTGGTGCTGTGCGCCGGCCTGCTGGCCGCCGGCTCGGCGCTGCTGTACCCGTTCGAGATGGACACCCTGGTCCGGCTGTCCGGCGAGCGGCTGGTCGCCACGTACTACGGCGCGTACAGCACCGTCTCCGGGATCGCGGTGGCCGTCGGGAACCTGGGTGTGGGAGCCCTGTTCGACCTCGCCGCCCGCCTGGGCGCACCGTGGCTGCCCTGGGCCGTGCTGGCCGCCGTGGGTGGCGGCTGCGCGACGGCCCTGACCGCACTGCGCCGCACGGGCCACCTCGACCCTGCCGCCGGTGTCCCGGCGCCGGCAGTGGCCTGAGCCGCTGGCCGGGCGTGCACCTCACGCGTGGGGCGCGCGCCCGGTCAGCCGGTGGTCGGCCAGTTCGAGGGCTTCGGCCACCACGCGTCGCAGATGCCCGTCGGGCAGCGTGTAGATCACCCGGCGGCCCTCCTTACGGGTCGTCACCAGCCCGGACATGCGCAGTCGGGCGAGATGCTGACTGACCGCCGGCCGGGCCGCCCCCACGGCCTCCGCCAGCGAGGTGACGTCCGCCTCATTCGCTGCCAGGACATGCAGCAGCGCCAGGCGGGTGCGGTCCGCCAGCAGGCCCAGGACCTCGGCCGCGACCAGGAAGTGCTCAGTGCCCACCTCTCGCGGCTGCGAACCCTGCGCAGGTGATAGATGCATGCGTGCATTCATATGCACATAATAGGCAGGTGGGATCTCCGTCCACCCCGCCGCCTGACGAAAGCGAGCGTGCTGTGAGCCAGCACCACCATGGTCCTGACGAGCCGGGCGCCGGGCACGCGCACGACCACGGTCACGAGGACGCGCACGACCACCGGTACCCGCAGAGTCACGAGCGCGACGGCTCGCGCTGGTCGCGGGTGCGACACCAGGTCTCCCACGTGGTCACGCCGCACAGTCACGAGGCCATGGACAAGGTCGACTCGGCGATGGAGACCTCCCGGGAGGGGATGCGCACCCTGTGGCTGTCCCTGGGCATCCTGGGGGCGACCACGGTGATCCAGGCGATCGTCGTCGTGCTGTCGGGGTCGGTCGCGCTGCTGGGCGACACCATCCACAACGCCGCCGACGCACTGACCGCCATCCCTCTGGGCATCGCGTTCGTCCTGGGCCGCCGTGCGGCGAACCGCCGCTACACCTACGGCTACGGACGCGCCGAGGACCTGGCCGGCGTCGCCATCGTGCTCACCATCGCCGCCTCCTGCGCTCTCGCTGCGTACGAGACGGTCGACCGTCTCCTCAGCCCACGCGACATCACCCACCTGTGGGCGGTCGCAGCCGCCGCGGTGGTCGGCTTCGTCGGCAACGAATGGGTGGCCCGCTATCGCATACGCACCGGCCGCGCGATCGGCTCCGCCGCCCTCGTCGCCGACGGACTGCACGCCCGCACCGACGGCTTCACCTCGCTCGCCGTTCTCCTCGGCGCCGGCGGCGCGGCACTCGGATGGCGGGCCGCCGACCCGATCGTCGGGCTGCTCATCACCGTCGCGATCCTCATGGTGCTGAAGGATGCCGCCCGTGAGGTCTACCGGCGGTTGATGGACTCCGTCGACCCCACCCTGGTCGACCTCGCCGAAACCGCCCTGCGCGCCGTGGACGGTGTCCGCGACATCGGGCAGGTCCGCATGCGGTGGATCGGCCACGCGCTGCGCGCCGAGGCCGACATCGTCGTGGACCCGCGGCTCACCGTGGTCCAGGCCCATGCCCTGGCCGTCGCGGCCGAGCACGCCCTCATCCATGCCGTGCCCCGCCTGACCGGCGCCACTGTGCACACCGACCACACCGCCGACCACGGCGACCCCCACGCCGCCCTCGCCCACCACACCGCCGTCTGACCTCGCCATCACGTGGGGCGGGCCGGTCGGCGGCGAACGGCGCGCACTCATCGCCCGCATCCGACGGGCTGAAGGGCGCCGGGTACCCGGCCGGGGTATTGTCGTACGGGTCGGCGGCCACGGGCGCGCAGCAACGAGGAGGAAGGGAGCTGCATAGTGAGCATCGGACAACCGAGCGAGCGGGGCAGCGCCCGGCTCATCGCGGTCTGTGCCGTCCTGCTCGGCCTGTTCCTCATGCACGGCGCGCCGGCCACCGCCGCCGAGGGCTGCCACGGTGCGATGCCCTCTGTCACCGTGCCCATGCACGACGGCCACGCCGCTCCGACGATGGCCTCAACGGCGCCGCCGACCACCGCACAGAGTGCTCAGGCCGCCCGGGCCGGTGACGGTTCGGCGATGCACGGGGTGCCATGCGTCTCCACCCCCGCACACGAGCGGAATCCGCTGCCGACGGCCGGCCTCTACGCCGCCGGGGCACTGCCGGTCGCATGGTTCCCGGCGGGTTTGCGGGCGGCCACCGGCTGGACACGGCGGCGCGGACCGCCGGCCGGCGGGCGAGATCTCCTCATCCAGGTGTGCGTCGCGCGGACGTGACAGGCACTGCGCCGAACCCGGTCACTGACCGGACCGGCCCCGTGTCCTGCCCTTCCCGCGCGCCACCGGCGTGGTGCGCCCACCCGGAAAGACCCTCTCTCATGTTCGCCTCTTCCCGTTTCGCCCTGCGTCGCCGCGCTGTCGCGGCGGCCGGCACCGCAGCGGCCCTCGCGCTGACCCTGGCCGCGTGCGGCTCCTCCGACGACTCCTCGTCCATGCCCGGCATGGACCACGGCGCGAAGGCCTCGGCTCCCTCTTCGCACAGCGCGTCGCCTTCGATGAGTGACATGCCCGGCATGGACCACATGGCCGCCGACAACGGCCTGTCCGACAACAAGGACGGCTACCGCCTCACCCCCCACGACGCGACCATGCCTTCCGGCAAGCAGGCCGCGTACCGGTTCACGGTCAACGGCCCGGACGGCAAGCCGGTCACCGACTTCGCCGTCGACCAGACCAAGCGGATGCACTTCTACGCCATCCGCTCGGACCTGACCGGCTTCCAGCACATCCACCCGGTCATGGCCGCCGACGGCACCTGGACCGCCGACCTCACCTCCCTCGCCCCCGGCTCCTGGCACATGTTCGCCTCCTTCACCCCGGACACTGGCACCGGGAAGGGCAAGGACTTCGTCCTGAGCCGCACCGTCACCGTCCCCGGGACACCCACGAAGACCCCGCTGCCCGCAGGGGCCGGCAGCGCGGAGGTCGACGGCTACACCGTCACCGTCAAGGGCGAGCCGATGGCCGGCATGGCGCACCCGCTGACCGTCACCGTGTCCAAGGACGGCGAGCCGGTCACCGATCTGCAGCCCTACCTGGACACGTACGCCCATCTGACGGCCTTCCACGAGGGCGACGCCGCATTCGCCCACCTCCACCCGACCACCGAGGTGAACGGTGAGCACGGCGGCCCCGACCTGTCCTTCCACGCCGAACTGCCCACCTCGGGCAACTGGCGGCTGTTCCTGCAGTTCCAGACGGGCGGCAAGCTCCACACCGCTGCCCTGACCCTGCCCGTGGGCTGAACCCGGAGGGGCGCCGCCCAAGCGGCGGCGCCCCTCGTCCCGGCCCATGGACACGCCCCGAGGGGAGTGTCCATGGGCCGCACGCCGTCATCCGCGGCGGCCCGCGGAGCGCATCGTCGTCCGGGTCCGGGGCCGGAGCCCTCCTGTGCGAGCTCAGGGCGTCGGCGTGTCGACCATCGACATCGCCTGTCGGACCGGCGATCAGTCAGTCCGCGGTGACCCCCCAGTAGCCGATCTCCGCGGGCCCACCGTCGCGGTAGAGCACGGTGCACCTCCCGCAGCCGCGTCCGGGGAATGCGAGCTGTTCGGACTGCAGGGCGTCGGCCAACTGACTGTAAGTGGGACGGCCGTCCGGCGCCCAGGCACGTATCTGGTCCTCGGTCAGCGGTCGCATCATGGCGAACTCGTCGGAGGTCCCCGCGTCGATGAGCTGGTACAGGTCCAGGACCGTGCCGGTGCCCCCGGTGAAGATGTACTCGTGCCAGTCCTCGTTCTCCCACAGCTCATCGAGGCTCTGGCCCCCGAAGCCATGGTCGTCCTTCTCCAACTCCTGTTCCTGCGCTCTCCGGAACGCTGCCCCCAGTTCCTGCTGGTACGGCCCCGTCTGCACCCACGCGTTACCGCCCACTGCGCGCTGCTCCTCTCTCGCCTTGCTCAACCGAGGCGCAGCGTAGGCGAAAGCACTGACAGCCGAACTGCTCCGAGGCTGACCCCCACGACAGCGGAGTCCGGCCGCCGAGGAATGTCGGAGGCATGAAGTTGACTGGGGCCATGGCTATTTCCGAATTCATCGCCACCGTCTGGAAGATGCTCCACCCCGACTCCTCTCCCGGCCCCCGTTCGCCGGTCGTCCTGGAGGCGCCGAAGGGCACCGGCTTCGCCGAGCTCGTCGAGGCAGTGGGCTGCCGGGCAGGGCAACCCCGGCAACTGATCTCGGGAGGCCTCACCGTGTCGGCGATCACCGAGCGCACCGGGCTGCCGCTCGTCGAGCCCTTCGGGGAGGAACTGCGTGACATGCACGGGTGGCCCTACTGGTCCCACTGGATCGGGTGCGGCCAGGTGCACCGCGCCGGGCAAACCCATTCGGTCGTCGTCGTCGCCGAACGCGTGGACCCGGCCACCGCGGGGATCCCGGACAGTGCCTCGTGGACCGAGAAGTTGCGCCTCCTCACCGGCTGGGAGCCGATACCGCGGCCGGCCGTCGACTGGCCCGCCACCGAGGCCGCCCTGGGCACGCCCCTGCCGAGCGACTACAAGGAGGTCGTGGACCTGTTCGGGCCAGGCAGCTTCGACTGGTATCTCGAACTGCTCGTCCCCGGCGTTCTCGGCATGGATCTCGTCGGCCTGCTCACGGACGTGCGGTTCGGGTTTCCCACCAGTCGCATCGCTGCCCACTGTTTCCTCAGCCAGGCCCCCACAGGCCGTGAGGCACGGCTGATCCCGACCGGCTCCGTGGCGCATGCGCGCGACGATCCGGTGCGCGAGAAGGAAAGCCCATGACAGAGCCGGAAGACGCGAAATTCCGGATCAGAGGCCGTCCGGTGGCTCTCGCCGCGGCGTCACACCGAGCCCGCCGCGCGCCGCCCCTTGTAATTGATCTTCATGGTGTCCATGCCCGTCGCGGTGGACCGCAGTTCGCGGAAGCCGTAGCCGTACTCCTTCAGGGCCGTCTCCGCCCGGTCCTCGGCGATCGCCGAAGCCATCTCCTCGCCGTCCTCGGCGTCCGACACGATCACGTACCGGAAACTGAAGTGCTTGAGCACCGCGTCGTAGGTGAGTGAACCCTCCTCGGTGAACTGCATCGCTGTCAGGCCGTGCTGCTCCACCTCGGCCAGCAGCCGGGCGCGCGCCTCGTCCGTGAGGCCGTCAAAGGTGCCGCGCACGATCACTCGATAGGTGTGCTGGGTGCTCATCGTGTCCTGCCGCCTTCATTGCACAAGTCGTTGAGGATCAAGGTTACGACGGCGAGGATGAGCGGCATGCGGAATATTGTCGTCGTCGACGCCCCGTCCGATCTCGGGCTGCATGGGGTGCGGCCGACACTGCCGCCGCCACCGTACGGAGCCTGGAACACCAGGTGTTGGACGGCTTCTGGGTGCACCTCGATGCCGATGTGCTCGACCCGGCCGTGATGCCCGCCGTCGACAGCCCCGACGACGGCGGACTGCTTCCCGAGGAGCTCGGCCCGCTGCTGCGTGTCCTCGTCCGCTCGCCGCGCCGCGTCGGCCTCGACGTCACGGTGTACGACCCCGATCTCGACCCCGACGGCACCGCCGGAGCGCTGCTCACCGACCTGCTGGTGGCGGCTTTTGCCGAAGTCTGACGGCTGCGCCCCTGGTCGGGGCGGCTTCCAGCGTGTTCCATGGTCATCGGGGGGCGCCCGGACCTGCGGCGGCCCGCGCGAGGGAGCGAGGTTGCCTTGGCCACGACCGTACGACGTGCCGTACTGACTCTGCCCGCCGCACCGCTGGGCCCGGAGAACCCGCTGCCGGCGCTGCGGCCGCTCGACGAGATGCATGTCGTCGACGACCAGGCCCGGGCAGGACTGCCGCGTGACATGGCACGGCAGATCGGCTACGAGCCGCTGGGCACCGTCCTGCCGGTGCGCATCCTCGACGGGTACGGGCGCGAGCGCACGCCCACCGGCCTGGACGCGATCATCATCGAGAACGACCGGCTGCGGGCCACCGTCCTGCCGGGGCTCGGTGGCCGGATCCACTCCCTCCACCACAAGCCGACCGGCCGCGAACTGCTCTACACCAACCCTGTCCTGCAGCCCGCCGACTTCGCGCTCAACGGCGCCTGGTTCTCCGGCGGCATCGAGTGGAACATCGGCGCCACGGGTCACACCACGCTGTCCTGCGCCCCGGTGCATGCCGCCCGTGTCCCTGCCCCCGACGGCGGTGAGATGGTCCGGCTCTGGGAGTGGGAGCGGTTGCGCGACCTCCCCTTCCAGGTGGACCTGTGGCTGCCGGCGGACTCCGACTTCCTCCACGTCGGCGTACGGATACGCAACCCGCACGAGCACACCGCGCCCGTCTACTGGTGGTCCAACATCGCCGTCCCGGAAGGCGAACGCACCCGGGTCCTGGCCCCTGCGGACGAGGCCTGGCACTTCGGTTACGAACGGACACTGACCCGGGTCCCCGTCCCGGAGACCGGTTCCGTCGACCGTACGTACCCGCTGCTCAGCGACTTCCCCGCCGACTACTTCTACGAAGTGCCCGACGGCGCCCGTCGCTGGATCGCCTCCCTCGACGCCGAGGGCCGGGGCCTCGTGCAGACCTCCACCGACCTGCTGCGGGGCCGCAAGCTCTTCGTCTGGGGCAACGGGCCCGGCGGACGCCGCTGGCAGCAGTGGCTCACCGAACCCGGCACCGTCGGCTACGCGGAGATCCAGGCCGGACTGGCCCGCACCCAGCTGGAGCACATCCCGCTCGAACCCGGCGCCGAGTTCAGCTGGCTGGAGTCCTACGGTCCGCTGTCCGCGGACCCCGGGGTCGTGCACGGCGACGACTGGACCGCGGCCCGCGCCGAGACCGAACAACGGCTGGCCGAGGCGCTGCCGCGGGCCGACGTCGATGCCGCGTACGCGTCCTGGCGCCCGTATGCCGACACAGAGCCGGGCGAGTCCCTCGCCACCGGTTCCGGCTGGGGCGCCCTCGAAGTCCGGCGCGCCGGATACAAGCTCCCCGGCACGCCGTTCGCCGAGTCCACCCTGGGCGAACAGCAGGCGCCCTGGCTGCACCTGCTCGACCGGGGCGGCTTCCCCGAACCGCGCCGCGTGGCGCCGCCAGGAGCGTCGCTGGTCTCCGCGCACTGGCGCGACATGCTGGAGACGGCGGCCGCCGAACCCCTCACCGAGTACCACCTCGGCATCGCCCAGTGGCACGCCGGCGACCGCGCCCAGGCGGTCCGCAGCTGGGAACGCGGTCTCGCCCTCGCTCCGTCCCGCTGGCCGCTGCTGCGCTGCCTGGCCGTCGCCGCCCAGGAGGGCGGCCAGCGCGACCGGGTCGCCGACCTCTACAGCGAGGCGTTCGACGACCTGTGTGCGGAGCGCCGGGACGACGGCGATGCCTGGACGGCAGCCACCATCGCTCTCGGCCGCGAGGCGATCGAGGCGCTGCTGTCGGCCGGGCGGACCGAGGACGCCCGGACGGTCTGGACCGGGCTGAGCCCGGCGATCCAGCAGCGCGGCCGGTTCCGCCTGCTGGAGGCCCGACTTCTGCTGGCCGAGGGAGATCGCGCTGCCGCCCGTGCCGTCTTCGACGAGGGCTTCGAGGTCGCGGACCTGCGGGAGGGGGCGGAGATCCTGGACGAGGTATGGTCCGCGCTCACCGACGATCCACTGCCCGATGCGTACAACTACCGGATGCGCCCGAAGAGTTGACCGGCCACGTCGAGGAGAGGAGCGGCGCGTGATCGTCTGGGCGAACGGGGCGTTCGGCAGCGGCAAGACCACACTGGTGGCCGAGCTGCACCGGCGGTGGCCCGAGGCGCAGATCACGCAGTGCGTGGCCGCGGTCGACACGCTGCGGTCCGGGACGGTGCTCCTGGACGGCGAGCGGCCCACGCGCGAACTGGCGGACGAGGTGCTGACGCACGTGGGCACGGAGTCGCAGTAGGGGGTGCCGTGACCGGAACCTGCCGGGTCAGACGGGCAGGTTCCGGTCGACGTACTCGAAGACCGAGCCGTCCGGGTGGACGGCGATCAGATTCCGGCCGACCGGCGTCGGCACCGGGCCCGCGACGATCCGGGCGCCGACCCGGACGAGGGACTCGTGGGCTTCGTCGACATTCTTCACCGCGATCGTCGCCGTCACCTTGCGCAGGATCTCAAGCTCTGACTCGGGGCCGCTCATCAGCAGAAAGCAGCTGATCGCGGCGACCGAGACCCCGCCGCGCTCGAAGCGCAGCGCCGAACTGGCCGTGAGGTCCTCGTAGAAGGCCACCGCGGCCTCCAGGTCATCGACGCAGATACGCAGCGTGGTTCCCAGAATTTCCATGCGAAACAGGGTAGTTGGCGGGTCGGACCCAAGTGATCGATTCCACCCGCCGGTCCTCGGCGGTGTCAGGCGCGGCAGAGCACCTCGCCGTGCGGGACCATGAACCATGCGTCGTCCTGCTCGCCCCAGGCGCGCCAGGCCGCCGCGATGTCGGTCAGCTGCTCGGTGGTGGCGTGGCCGCCGTCCACGGCCAGCTTCGCGTACACCGAGCCGACCGTGCGGTCCGCCCACAGGTCGCTCCACCAGGCGCGGTTCTCCGGTGTGGCGTAACACCACGTGGCGGCGGACGGGGTGATGTCGGTGAAGCCGGCCTGCCGGGCCCAGGAGAGCAGTCGCCGGCCCGCGTCCGGCTCGCCGCCGTTGGCGCGGGCCACCCGCCCGTACAGCTCCTGCCACGCGTCCATGACGGGCGATTCGGGATACCAGGTCATCGCCGCGTAGTCGCTGTCGCGGGCCGCGACGATGCCGCCGGGACGGCAGACCCGCCGCATCTCGCGCAGTGCCTGCACCGGGTCGCCCACGTGCTGCAGCACCTGGTGGGCGTGCACGACATCGAAGGAGTCGTCGGGGAAGTCCAGGGCGTGCACATCGGCGGTGGTGAACTCGACGTTGTCCAGGCCGCGTTCGGCGGCGACCTCGGCGGCCTGGTCCAGGATCCCGGGGGCGGTGTCGACGGCGGTCACCCTGCCGGGGGCGACCAGTGCCGCCAGGTCCGCGGTGATGGTGCCGGGACCGCAGCCGACATCCAGCACCGCCATGCCGGGCCGGAGTTCGCCGATCAGATAGGCCGCGGAGTTGGCGGCAGTGCGCCAGCGGTGCGAGCGCAGCACCGATTCGTGGTGGCCGTGGGTGTAGACGGCGGTCTCCTTCGGCATGGCTGTGCGTCCTCTCTCGGAGCGTGATGCGAACCGCTGAGCGATGCGCCAACCGTACGCTGAGATGTCGGATGGTGAGACAAGCATCTTGATATATGGACCCATGTCGCGGGCTCACGTAGGCATCGGGCAGTAGACGGTCAGCGCCTCAGGCAGTTTGTCGATCACCAACTCCATTTGGCTGTGCGCCACTTCGCCGTCGTATGCATAAGGCGTTCCCGGGGTCAGGCCGGCGATCCGGACCTTTCGAAGTCGTACCGCCGCATGAATGGGGGAGCGGGTCAAGGGGCCCGCGACCGCAGCCGCGAGGAGACGGAGGCCGGGCGTGCGGCCGCCGTGCACCACCCGGACGTCCAGCAGTCCGTCCGCGAGGTTGTGGCGCCGGCCCGGCGCCGGGCCCACCCGCCGGAACAGGCCGTTTCCCACGAACAGCAGCCACAACGGGCGCCGCTTGCCCTGAAGTTCGGCCTCCAGCGGGCGTTCGCCGCGCAGCACGTGGAGCGCCGCCACGACGCCTGCAGGCCAGCCGCCGATGCGCGACGCCCAGCGCTCGCGGGTCCGTACCAGCTCCGGATAGGCGCCCAGACTGAAAGCGTTGAGGAAATAGCCGGGTGCGCCGCCCGGCCCGTCCGGGCCCGGACGGAAGCGGCCCAGGTCCACCCGTACCGCATCGCCCGCGACCAGTGCGGCGCACACGTCGTCCACCGTCTCGATGCCCAGGTCGTAGGCGAAGTGGTTGAGGGTCCCGCCGGGGAACACCGCGAGCGGCACACCGTGTGCGGCGGCGACCGAAGCGGCGCTGTTGACCGTGCCGTCGCCCCCGCAGATCCCGAGCGCACGGCCCTGTCCGGCTGCCTTCTCCAGCTCGTCGGAGAGCTCGCCGGGCGCGCACTCCACCACCTCGGCGAGCGGCAGCGCGTCCCGCACCAGCGAGGCCGTGGCCGTCGCCGAGCCGGACTCCTGATTGGCGACGACCACCAGGCCCCGGCCGCCCGGCAGGGCCGGCGCGTGGGCGGGCGGTCTGCCCGGCGCGGGCAGCTGCCCACGCGTCGGCACGACACCGCGCAGCGCGAACGCGGCTCCTATGCCGAGCGCGGCACCGGCCAGCACATCACTCGGATAGTGGACCCCCGTATAGACGCGGGAGGCGGCGACGGCCAGTGCGAGCGGGGCGACCGCCGCGCCCCAGCCCTTCGATTCGAGGGCGACGCCCGTCGCGAAAGCCGCCGCCGACGCGGCATGCCCGGACGGGAAGGAGGTGGTGAACGGCTGGCGGGTGAGCCGACGTATCACCGGAACGGCGTCCAGTACCGGCCGTTCCCGGCGCACCACGCCTTTCCCCACGGTGTTGATCGCGGCCGAGGCCACGGCCAGCGAGGCCACCCCGCGGAGCGCGGCGCGCCGGGCCCGGGCGCTGCTGCCGAAGGCCGCCATGCCCGCCGCGGCGCCGAACCACAGCAGCCCGTGATCGGCGCTGCGGCTGAGTCGTGGCAGCACGGGGCCGGCGCCCGGCCAGTGCCGGCCGGCGACGCTCCGGAAGACGGCGAGATCGCGCCGGTGCAGCCAGGTGCGGAGTCCAGTGGGGGAGGGGGCGGAGGATGCGCTGCTCGGTGACGACATGGGAGTGCGGATACCCCTTTCGGCAGGGTCGAAGCAGCAGGCGCGCTCGCGCGCGGCTCTCCGGACGGAGACAGTGGTCCCATGGCATCTCGCTCCTCTTCCGACCGCGACCTGCTCGACCGCCACGCCGAGGCGCTCCAGCTCTTCACCGACCGGGTGCACGCCGTGCGCGACGACCAGTGGTCCGCGCCGACGCCGTGCACCGAGTGGTCCGTCCGCGACCTGGTCGCCCATCTCACGTCCGAGCAGCTGTGGGTTCCGCCGCTGGTCACGGAAGGGCTTACGGTCGCCGAGGTCGGTGACGCCTACGACGGTGATGTGCTGGGCGACGACCCCGTTGCCGTCTGGGACCGTGCGGCGGCAGGGGCGCGCGAGGCCTTCGCGGCACCGGGGGCGTTCGGTCGGACCGTGAACCTGTCGTACGGGGACACCGCCGCCGACGCGTACTGTGCGCAGATGGTGAGCGACGCGGTGGTGCACTCCTGGGACCTGGCCCGGGCGATCGGGGCGGACGAGGGGCTGCCGGAGGATCTGGTCGCGTTCACGCGGCGCGAGGTCGCACCGTATGCGAAGGGGCTTTCGCATACCGGTCTGTTCGCCCCGGCCGTCGGGACCGAGGAGGACGCCGACCCGCAGACCCAGTTGCTCGCGCTCCTCGGACGACGGGTGTGACAAAAAGGCGGTAAACGGGTCATATCGGCGTACCGGCAGGGTATCGGACCGGGTCGGCGGCATTGCCGTGGCAAGTGTGCTGCGATTAGCCTGTGTTCGCGATTCCGATCACTGGTCGGAGTGTCGAACATGAGAGGTGGGTGCACGACCATGGGGCGACTCGTCCCTGCGGTGACGCGGGCCCTGGACGTACTCGAACTCTTCCTCCACGGGGACGGAACACTCTCCGCGCCCGAGGTCACCCGCAGGCTCCAGCTGCCGCGCACCACCGTCCACGAACTGCTCACCACCCTCGCCGCCCGCTCCTACCTGGTGGCGGTCCCGGAGCAGCCCGGCCGTTACCGCCTCGGCGTCCGTACCTACCAGCTCGGCAGCCGGTACGCCGAGCAGCTCGACCTCGCCGCCGAGGGGCAGCAGGTGGCCCGGGAGGTCGCCGAGACGTGCGGCGAGACGGTCCATGTGGCGATCCTGGAGGACGCCGACGTCATCTATATCGCCAAGGTGGACTCCACCCATGCGGTCCGGATGGTTTCCGCGGCCGGACGCAGGCTGCCCGCCCACTGCACCTCCGTCGGCAAGATGTTGCTCGCCGCGCTGCCCGACCGGGAGCTCGACGCCCGGCTCGACGGCCGCGAACTGACCGGAATGACTCCCAACAGCATCACGGATCCTGCCGAGCTGCGGACCGTCCTCGCAGCTGTCCGGGAGCGGGGCATCGCGGTGGAACACCGTGAGTCCAACCCTGATGTGAGCTGTGTGGCAGCTCCGGTGCGGGACCGGTCGGGTCGGGTCGTCGCCGCGCTGTCCATCTCCGTGCCGATGATCCGCTGGACCGAGCAGCGCGAGGAGGAGTTGGCGGTCCTCGCGGCCGACGGCGCCGATGCCCTCTCCGGTCGGCTCGGGCACCACGCGAGAGGGAAGTGATGCGCGGCCCGCGCCCCGAGGTGGCGGTGCGCGAGCACGCCGAGCTCGGTGAGGGCCCCACCTGGGATCCGGCCACCGGGCGACTGATCTGGGTCGACATCCTCTCGGCCCGCGTCCACACCTACGACCCGGTGAGCGGCCGCCGTACGGTCATGGCCACCGAACAGCACGTCGGAGCGGCGAAGCCGCGGGCCGGCGGCGGTCTTGTGGTCAATCTGCGCGACGGCATCGGCCTGTACGACCCCGACGGTTCGTTCCGCTGGCTGGTCCACGACCCCGAGCCCGGACGGCGAGGCAACGACGCCGCTGTCGCGCCCGACGGCGCGCTGTGGGCGGGCACCATGCGCTACAACGAAGCGGAGACCGGCGGCAGCCTCACCCGCGTCTCGCCCGACGGCACGGTCACTCCGGTGCTGCCTGTGGTGACGTGCAGCAACGGCACCGGATGGAGCCCCGACGGGCGGCTCATGTACTACATCGACACCCCGACGGGCCGGATCGACGTCTTCGACTTCGACGGTGAACACGCCGTGAACCGGCGGACGTTCGCCACCGTCGAGGGGGGAGCGGGCTTCCCGGACGGGCTGACGGTCGATGCCGAGGGAGGCGTCTGGGTCGCCCTCTGGGACGGCGCAGCGCTGCGCCGCTACACGGCGGACGGCGCACTGGACCGGACCGTCGAACTGCCGGTACGGCGCCCGACCGCCTGCGCGTTCGGCGGTGCTGACCTGCGCGACCTGTACATCTCCACGGCCAGGACGGGGATCGACTCCCCGCATCCGCTGTCCGGTTCGCTGCTGGTGCTGCCGGATGTGGGACAGGGAATCCCCGGGACTGCCTTCGCGGGCTGAAGCGGAGGGGGCGATCTCCGAAGGAATCGCCCCGTCCCGGGCTACTGGTGCCCCTCCTGGCGAGCTTTGCCGACCTCGTGGGGCAAACACGGCCGGTCGCGGCACTAACCCGCGAAACGGCGCAGTGCTCCCGGCAGCCGGGAGCCGAGCGGGGACATGTTCCCGCCGGCGCCGTGCCGGGCCAGCAGATCGAGGGCCAGCCGCCCCCGGCGCACCCGCTCGCGGGCCGTGTTCAGGGCGGCGTCGCGCAGCTGTGCACCGTACGGATAGATACCGGGCGCCCTGGACAGGCCGAACTTGAGATAGATCGGCGCGCCGCGACGGATCAACTCCGCCGCCTCGTACATCCGCACATAGCCGCCCAGGTCGTCCGGCGCCTCGATGTACAGGTCCATCGGAGCGCCCGACACCCGCCGGATCTCGGTGAGATGAGCAAGTGTCAGATCGGACGGGATATTGATCGAGTCGGCGCCGAGCTGTTCATGGACCGCGTACGAGGCGGGGTTCGCCGGGCCGATGAGCGCCGACACCTTGAGGGTCGTATCGGCGGGCAGCACGCCCCGTACTCGTAGCCTGTGCAGCGTCCAGAGCACCCCTTCGTCCGCGACGAGCAGACACTTGACGCCCAACTCCGATGCCCGCAGGGCGTCTTCGACACATCCGGACAGTGCGTCATGTCCGCGGGCGCGCAGCCCCGCTCCGCCCGAGTCGGTACGCGTGGAGGCGCCGGTGTCCCAGCTGCCGCGTGGCCCGGTGAAGAGACAGAGTTCGATGTCGCGTTCCGCGCAGCCCTCCACCATCTCGGTGATCTCGGCGTCGCTCAGCATCCAGATGCCGCTGCCCTGGCTGATCCGGTGGACCGGCACATCGAGCCGCGAGGACTCCTTCAGGACGACGGCGAGCGCCTCGGGACCCTCGACGGACGGGATCTCGGTCCGCCAGGTGCCCCCGTCGGGGAAGGCGTACGAAGAGGTGTCGGCCGGGTCGGCGGCGGGCGCATCCATCCCGAGCGCGGTGAGCGCGGGTTCGCCGGGGCGACGGACGGACGAGTCGGATGAGGTCATGAGTGACCCTTCATGTTCGATATGTCGGACGTGGTTCGAGTTCCGGGGTGCGCGCCAACTGCCGGTCGGTGACGGGGGATTACGGGCGAAGAAGCACCTTGCCCGTCCCGGGATCGCCGCCCCCGACCAGAGCCACGGCTTCCGCGAACCGGTCCAGGGGGAACTCGTGCGTGATCAGCGCCGCCGGATCCAGCAGTCCGGCGGTGAACGCCCGTACCGCATACGACCAGGCCGCCGACGACGCGCCGAACACGCTGCGCACGGTGAGCTGGCTCAGCGACAGATGAACCGGATCGATACCGACGGCTCCCGGCGCGAACATGCCGGTGAGCACCACCCGGCCGCCGCGCCGCGCCAGCAGACAGGCGTCGGCGGCGGTGGGCGGCGCGCCGGCCGTCTCCACGACCAGGTCGTAGCGGCCGTTCACCTCCGTGGCCTCCTCGGGGGTGCGGGCCTCACCTGCCCCGAACGACAGTGCCTGGCCTGCCCGTTCGCTCCGGGGGTCGATCACTGTCAGCTCGCCTGGGGACAGTGCGGACAGCAGCTGCACGGCAAGCAGCCCGAGCGTCCCGGCGCCCACCACGGCGACCCGCTCGCCCGGCTCAGGGGCCCCGGCTCGCACCGCCGCCGCCACCACCGCGGCCGGTTCCAGCAGGGCGGCGGCGCGCAGATCCGCATCGTCGGACAGGGGGTGCAACAGCCGTGCGGGGACCACGACATGGTCGGCGAATGCCCCGGGCCGGGTGAAGCCCGTCTCGTCGTACCCCGATGTGCAGAGCGAGGTTTCGCCGCTCCGGCACCGCTCGCAACTGCCGCAGGACCGGAAGCCCTCGGCGACCGTCCGCCGTCCGAGCAGCGCCGGATCGACGCCCGCACCCAGGGCGTCGACCACGCCCGACCACTCATGGCCGGGCACCACCGGGTAGCGGACATAGCCCGGGTCGCGATGGCCGTCGTACACCTCGCGGTCGCTCATGCAGATCCCGGCCGCGGCGACCTGTACCCGGACCTCGCCGGGGCCGGGCTCCGGAAGGGGGCCGGTGGTCAGGGTGTGCTCGCCGGGCCGTTCGACCGTGATCGCCCGCGAGTGGGTGGAGCTCACTTGGGCTGCCTCTTCTCCCAGCCGTCCGCCCACAGGTCGAACCGGGCCTGCTGCTGGGGGAATTCGGCTGCGGCGTCCACATCGAGCTCAACTCCGAGACCCGGAGCATGGGAGAGCTCGAAGCAGCCGGTTTCGGGGTCGACCTGCGGTGCGCCCTTGACGACCTTCTTGATGTCGGCGTCCGCGAAGTCATTGAAGTGTTCAAGGATTTTGAAGTTGGGTGTGCAGCCCGCCAGTTGGAGGCTGGCCGCGGTCAGTACCGAGCCACCCACATTGTGCGGTGCGATGAGTGTGTAGTGGGTCTCGGCGGTCGCGGCGAGCTTGCGCGTCTCCAGGATGCCGCCGATGTGGCCGAGGTCCGGCTGGATGATGTCGGCCGCCTGCGACTCGAACAGCTCGCGGAACTCGATCCGGTCGTGGATGCGTTCACCGGTCGCGATCGGCAGGTCGACCTTGTCGGCCACCTTGCCGAGCGCCTTGAGGTTCTCGGGCGGCACCGGCTCCTCCAGCCAGGCCGGCCGGAACGGCGCCATCTCGTGTGCGATCCGCACGGCGGTGGACGGGCTGAACCGCCCGTGCATCTCCAGCATCAGTTCGGCGTCGGGGCCGATGGCGTCGCGTACGGCCTCGATCAGCGACACCGCGTACCGGGTCTCCTGCTGCCCCAGTTCGAAATGACCGGTCCCGAACGGGTCGATCTTCAGGGCGCGGTAGCCGCGCTCGACGACTGCCCGAGCCGCCTTGTGGTACGCCTCCGGGGTCCGCTCGGTGGTGTACCAGCCGTTCGCGTACGCCTTGACCCGGTCGGTGACCTTTCCGCCGAGCAGTTGCCAGACCGGGACGCCGAGCGCCTTTCCCTTGATGTCCCAGCAGGCCATCTCGACGACCGCGATGCCGGACATCACGATCTCCCCGGCCCGCCCGTAGTCGCCGTACTTCATCCGGCGTACGAGGTCCTCCACGGCGAAGGGGTCGGAGCCGGCGATGTGGTTGGCCTCCGCCTCGCGCAGATAGCCGACGAGAGCATCGGTACGGCCGAGCATCCTGGTCTCGCCGACGCCGGTGAGACCCTCGTCGGTATGGACCTGGACGTAGGTGAGATTGCGCCAGGGCGTGCCGACGACATGTGTGCTGATTCCGGTGATGCGCACGGGAGTTGCCCCTCGACTTGTTCGATATTTCGTCATGCGTTCGAAATCCTGGCGTGACCGTAATGACGCTGCGGGGCGAGTGTCAATGGGGCCGCAGGGTCCGGGTTCGGTTCCCCGCCGGGGCCGAACTCCTGCTCGGACAGTCCGGCCGCGCCCCCGGGGAGACGCACGGGCGCCTCTGCCGGGCGGGCGGTGTCGCTCAAACCTCCGTATAAAGGGCCCTGGGAGCGAGACGGTACAAGGCAGGGCGAGCCGGAGCCGGACAGGTGACGGAGCGGCAGCGAAGGAGACCCGGGATGGCGCGGGAGCGGACGGAGCGGGCTGGGCCGGGCGGGGATGCCGGGCGTGCCGCGTGGACCCCTCGGGAGGATCGGGGGCCCGTACGCTACGGGCCGCCCGCCCCCGATCCGGGGCTGCCCGTGCTGCCCGAGCTGGCCGGTGTGCTCGCCGCGGCAGCCGGGCGCAGCGCGCCCGAACCGACCGGTGGCGGCGAACCCCTGCGCGAGGCGGCCGCCGCCTACTGGACCCGGCGCGGGCT
Organism: Streptomyces sp. NBC_01669; assembly: GCF_026339735.1. GTDB lineage: Bacteria > Actinomycetota > Actinomycetes > Streptomycetales > Streptomycetaceae > Streptomyces > Streptomyces yanii. Next base: position 1,739,347 of record NZ_JAPEQG010000001.1, on the reverse strand, counting down.
GCGCGGCGGACCTGAGTACATCGCCGCCGCCCCCGGCGCCTCGCCGCTGCTGCTCGCCCTGATCGCCGCGCACGGAGGTGATGTCCTCACGCCGCGCCCCTGTCCCGCCACCTGGATCCCGCAGGCCCGGCTGCTCGGCAGGCCCGCCTACCATGTGCCGACCCCGGCCGAGTGCGGCGGCGTGCCCGACCCGTACGCACTGCTGGAGACCGTACGAAGGGTGCGTGCCGAAGGCGGCCGGCCCCGGCTGCTGCTGATCTCCGTGGTCGACGACCCGACCGCCACCGTCGCCCCACCGGAGCTCGTCCGTGAGGCGTGCGAGGCAGCGGTCGCCGAGGGGATGCACATCGTGAGCGACGAGACCTGGCGCGACACCCTCCACCGCCCCCACGACACGGTCCTGCTCAGCCCCGCCGAGATGTGCCCCGACGACGTCACGGTCGTCTGCGATCTGGCCGGGGCGCTGACCCCGTCCGCCTGGCCGGTCGCGGTCGCCAGATTCCCGGACACCGAACGGGCGGCGGTGCGGCACGCCAGGACCCTCGACATCCTCACCGCTCTGGGCGCCCTTGTCGCGGGCCCGGTCGCCGCAGCGGCCGCCCACGCGCTGACCGAACCGGAGGCCGTCACGGCCCGGGTCCGCCGGGCTGCCGCCCTGCAGGCGCAGGTCGCCGCCGCGGCCCACCGGGCGGTGCTCGCCTCGGGCGCGCTGGCCCGGCCCCCGCAGGCGGGCCGCCATCTCTACGCCGACCTGGGGCCGCTCCGGGCCCGGCTGGCCACCCGCGGCGTCACGGACTCCCTGGAACTGGAGGAGTACCTCACCGAACGCCTCGGCGCGCCCACTCCCGGCGGCCACCGCTTCGGGGACGAACTGGGCGCGCTGCGGGTGCGGCTGGGCACCGGACCGCTGCTCGGATCAACCCCCGAACAGCAGATGGAGTCCCTCACTGCGGTGGAGCCCCTGAAATTGCCGCATGTCGCCCGAGCGCTGAGCATTTTCGGAACAGCCCTCGACGAACTCCGATGAGGAACCGAACTCCGATGACGTACGCACCGACGTGCCGACGACGCGCCGGCATACGTGAGCACTGACGTACCGACGACGCTTTCCGGGACGGGAGTCCTTCGATGACGGAACAGACCGAGCGCTCCGGTGCCGGGGCCACGCATTCGCCCCCCCTCGGCGAGATCGTCCCGCCGCGCCCCCTCGGTGAGGTGCGGGTCTGGCCCGCCGACTTCGCCGAGCGGCTCACCGCCCCGCTCCCGGGTGTCAGGGGCATGCCCAGACTGGCCCGTGAGCGCGCCATGCGGCCCAACGCGGAGGGGCTGCGCGGCATCCACCGACTGCCGTACGCCCCCGAACCGCTGCCCGCCACCGACGCGGGCACCACCTCCGTCACCTGGGCCGGGCATGCCAGCTGGATCATCCGCACCGGCGGGCTGACCATCCTCACCGACCCCGTCTGGTCCCGCCGCATCCTCGGCACACCCGCCAGGATCACGCCCGTCGGTGTCCGCTGGGAGGACCTGCCGCCCGTCGACGCGGTCGTCATCAGCCACAACCACTACGACCATCTCGACGCCCCCACCCTGCGCAGGCTGCCGCGCGACACGCCGCTGTTCGTACCCGCCGGGCTCGGCCCGTGGTGCCGTCGCCGCGGCTTCTCCTGCGTCACCGAGCTCGACTGGTGGGAGTCGGCGGTGCTGCGCGGCGTCCGTTTCGACTTCGTGCCCTCCCACCACTGGTCCAAGCGCACCCTCACCGACACCTGCCGCTCCCTGTGGGGCGGCTGGGTCGTCAAGGCCATCGGTGGCGGCGACGGACCGCGGGTCTACTTCGCAGGGGACAGCGGCTACGGGCACTGGTTCACGGAGATCGGCCGCCGCCACCCCGGGATCGATCTGGCCCTGCTGCCGATCGGGGCGTACGAACCGCGCTGGTGGCTCGGCGACGTGCACATCGACCCGGAAGAGGCCGTGCAGGCGTACGAGGATCTCGGCGCCCGCGCGATGGCGCCGATGCACTGGGCGACGTTCCTGCTCTCCGCGGAGCCCGTTCTCGAACCGCTCACCCGGCTCCGTACCGCCTGGCAGCACGCCGGACATCCGCGCGAACGCCTGTGGGACCTGCCGATCGGTGGCTCCCGGCTGCTGGACGGGACCCATGCCCCGCAGGCACTCCACACCCCGCACACTCCCCGGGCGCCCCGGGGCATCAGTGGCTGAACCGGGCCCGTATCCTGCGCCACACCGCGGGAGCACCGCTGATCAGCAGCGTCAGACCGACCGCCGCGACGACACCCTGCCACGGCTCCGGGAACAGCGAACCGCCCAGAATGCCGATCAGCTGATACGTCGCCGCCCACGCCAGACAGGCCGGTATGTCACCGCGCGCGAACCTCCGCATCGGCATGCGCCCGAGCAGACAGGCCAGCATCACCGGAATCCGCCCGGCCGGCACCAGCCGCGACAGCACCAGCACCACCGCGCCGTGCTCGTCCAGCTTCTGCTGCGCCTGCACAAGCCGCTCCGGTGCCGCCCGGTCGCTGATCGCCCGCAGCCACTTCGAGCCGTTCTTCGACCGCACCCCGCGCTGCCCCAGCCAGTACAGACAGATGTCCCCGAGGAACGCCGCCGACGCCGCCACCCCGAATACCACGAGCAGCGCGAACGGGTCCGTCTGGTGGAACGCCACCACGGCCGCCGAACTCACCAGCGCCCCCGTCGGCACCACCGGCACCAGTGCACCCAGCGCCACCAGCAGGAACAGGGACGGATAGCCGACGGCCTGCTGCGTCGACTCAGGGGGCAGCTGCCCCACGACCTGCAGGATCACCTGGCGGCCTCCGGCCGCACATGCTCGCCGTGGGTCAGCCGGTGCACCGCCACGTCCGGCGCCAGCAGCGCCGCCTGCCGGACGAACTCGTCACCCGGTGAGTGGAACTCGTGCGGCCGGACCCCGTCCATCCCGATCGGCCAGTACGTGCCGTAGTGCACCGGCACGGCCGAGCGCGGCGCCAGCCGGGTCAGCGCCTGCGCGGCCCGGCCCGCGTCCAGATGACTGTGGCCGAGATACGGGCCCCAGCCGCCGACCGGCAGCAGCGCGACATCCACCGGGCCGACCGCCTCCGCCATGTCGTCGAACAGCCCGGTGTCCCCGGCGAAGTACGTACGGGCCTCGCCCTCGACGACATAGCCCAGCGCGGGGGAACGGTGCGGGCCCACCGGGAGCCGCCGGCCGTCGTGCTGCGCGGGGACGGCCCGTACCAGAACCTCACCCACGCGTACCTCGTCCCCCGCCGCCACCTCGGTGATCCGCAGCCCGCGCACGCGGCGCAGCATCCGCAGTCCCGGTACGGAACGGACGGCGCCCACCGGCACGATCAGCCGGGTGCCGGGGGCGAGACGGGCCAGCGACGGCAGATGCAGGTGGTCGGAGTGCAGATGGGAGACGAGGACGACGTCCGCGACGGTGGCCTCGGGGCCCGGAAGCGCACCCCGGCGACGACGCAGATGCGCGAAGCGGCGTACGAGGAGGGGGTCGGTCAGGACGCGGACTCCGGAGTCCTCGATGGTGCAGGTGGCATGACCCCACCAGGTGACTTCCACCGGCACCGTCTGTCTCCCGTCCGCCGTGGCTCTCTGTTCCGGTCCCTCGAGCGTAGTGCCGGAGCGGGTGCGGGCGGATGCGTCCGGCCGCTGACCCGAAGGGGAGCTCCTCTTAGTCCGTCAGCCCCAGCGCCCCCGCCGCCTGGATCGCCAGCCAGACCTCCGCCAGCGCCCCCGTCGACGCCAGATCGCGGTCGGCCAGCGCACCGAATCGCCGCAGCCGGTACGTCAGAGTGTTCGGATGGATGTGGAGCGCGGCCGCGGCCGCATCCGTGCGGCGGTCGCGCTCCATCCAGGTGCGGGCGGAGACCAGCAGCTGCGAATCGTGCGCCTTGTCGTAGCGCAGCACCTCACCGAGGACATGCTCGACCAGCGCGGTCAGGACCGCCGGGTCGTCGGGCAGCCAGCGGCCCATGGAATCGTCCCCGTAACGGATCACCGGGCGGCCCGACTCGACGGCCTTCGAGACCGCCCAGAGCGCCTCGCGCTGCGCGACCCGCAGCGCAGCGCCCGGCAGGAACGGGCGGCTCATCCCGGCCGCCACGCCCGGCAGCCCGCCGATCTCCACGGCCAGCTGCGGCACCCCGAGGACATAGCGGTCCTCGCCCCGGGTGAGCAGCAGGTGCGGATGGTCCTGGAGGCAGCGCAGCAGCGCCTCGTCCGTCGTCTGCCGGACCACGAGCAGCACGGTGTCGCCCTCGATCGCATGCCGGGCGAGCCTGCGCCGTGCCGCTTCCGGGTCGAGGACCTCCTGCAGCAGCTCGGCAAGGGTCTCCGCGCCCTCGCGGCGCAGCGTCTCGCGCTCGTTGCGCACCATCGCGACCCGCAGCGCCGCCACCGTGGCGATGTGCTGGACGACGGCGAGTCCGGCGGGCTGGGCGCCCTCCCGCTCGTACGCGACAAGGAACCCGGCCGGACCGCCCGGCGCCGGCACGGGCAGCACGAATCCGCCGGGGACGGTCGGCGGGGCGTCGACCGAGTCGGGCAGGACGCCCGGATCAGGCACCGGTACGCCCGGCAGGAGGGGGCGCCCCTGCGGCGTGCAGAGGTACACGTCGTACCCCGAGAGGCGTTCGAGACGGCGCAGCAGCGTTGGCGTGTCGAGGTCCTCGGCGACCAGCCAGCGCAGCGAACCGAAGACCTGCAGCTGGGCGCCGAGCCGGTGCCGGGCATCCTCCTGGACCGATGCGGCGACCTCCTGGGCCACCGCGATGAAGGGGACGGCGAGCGGGACCTCGAGGACCGGGAAGCCCCGCTCCTCGGCCGCCCGGAAGAACGCGTCGTGCAGCGGGGGCATGTGCAGCTGCGCCGAGAGGGCCAGCGCGGAGACCCCGGCGTCGTCCAGCCGCTCCAGATACGCGCGCTGCCCGGCGGCGGTCCTGGGGACCGCCAGGCCCGTCGTCATGATGACCTCGGCGCCGAGCAACCAGGGTGTCGGATCGGCCAGTTCGCTCGCGTGCGCCCAGGAGACCGAGCGGCCCAGACCGCTGCTGCCCGCCTTCACCGTGAGCTGGAGCGCGGGGTACGAGAGAAGATCCTCAACGGTGAGTTTGTCGCTGGCCACAGACAACAGCCTATCCCTTTGTGACTTTCACAATTGCCGCGCACGGTTCGGGACCACAAACTGAGGGGCCAGTCCCCGCGCATGAACAGTAGGTGGAGCGCCCGTGACTTCCTCGATCACCGAAGTCGAGACCAACGGGGTCGAGCGGATACCCGAAGCGGACCGCACCGCCCGTCCCCTCGACCTCTTCCGGCTCGCCTTCGGCGGTGCCAACACCTTCGCCACCTGTGTGCTCGGCGCGTTCCCGATCCTGTTCGGGCTGTCCTTCTGGCAGGGGCTGGCGGCGACCGTGCTGGGGCTGCTCGTCGGCGCCCTGCTGCTCGCCCCGATGGCGCTGTTCGGCCCGACCAACGGCACCAACAACGCCGTCTCCTCCTCCGCTCACCTGGGCGTCCACGGCAGGATCGTCGGCTCCTTCCTCTCGCTGCTCACCGCGGTCGCGTTCTTCTCGATCTCCGTGTGGTCCTCGGGTGACGCACTCGTCGGCGGAGCCCACCGGCTCGCCGGTCTCCCCGAGTCCGACGTGAGCTACGGCGTCGCCTACGCGATCTTCGCCGGACTGGTGCTCGTCGTCTGTGTCTACGGCTTCCGGTTCATGCTGCTGGTCAACAAGATCGCGGTTCTCGCGGCCTCGGCGCTCTTCGTCCTCGGCGCCTTCGCCTTCGCCGGAGACTTCGACCCGGGGTACGCGGGAGCCTTCGCCTCGACCGCCGACCCGCTCTTCTGGCCGGCCTTCATCGGCTCCGCGCTGATCGTCCTGTCCAACCCGGTCTCGTTCGGCGCCTTCCTCGGCGACTGGTCGCGCTACATCCCGACCGCTACGCCGCGCCGCCGGGTGATGGGCGCCGCGTTCCTCGCCCAGGTCGCCACCCTGCTGCCGTTCCTCTTCGGCCTGGCCACAGCCTCGATCATCGCCGCCAAGGCCGCGAAGTACGTCGACCCGGCCGCCCCCAACTACGTCGGCGGACTGCTCGCCATCTCGCCCGGCTGGTACTTCCTGCCGCTCTGCCTGATCGCCCTGATCGGTGGCCTCTCCACCGGCACGACCGCGCTGTACGGCACCGGGCTCGACGTCTCCAGCGTGTTCACGCGCTTCAGCCGGGTCCAGTCGACGTTCTTCATCGGGGCCCTGTCGATCGCCTTCATCTTCGTCGGCCGGTTTGCGCTCAACCTCGCGCAGTCCATCTCCACCTTCGCCACCCTGATCATCACGTGCACGGCCCCGTGGATGATCGTCATGGCCCTCGGCTACTTCACCCGGCGCGGCTGGTACGACGCGGACGCCCTCCAGGTCTTCAACCGCCGCCAGACCGGTGGACGCTACTGGTTCAACCACGGCTGGAACTGGCGCGGCATGTCCACCTGGGTCATCTCGGCCGTCGTGGCGCTCCTCTTCACCAACCTGCCCGGCCAGTTCGTCGGCCCGCTCGGCAACCTCGCGAACGGCGCGGACATCTCCCTGCCGGTCGGCCTCGCCCTGGCGGCCGTGCTCTACCTCACCCTGCTCACCGTGTTCCCGGAGCCGCGCGGGGTGTACGGGCCGGACGGACCCCGAATCGTACGGGCGTCGGACACCGAGGTCCCGCCGATCACCGGCGGTACGGAGGAGTCCCCCGTCGCCGAACCCGCCGCCGCTCACTGAGCGCTCGCCCCGCCCGTCACCAGGAGCCACCCATGAGCACGACCGAGAACACCCCCGTCCAGGAGATCCGGGCCGCCGCCGACGCGCTCGTCGCCGCCTTCGCCGAGGGACGCCTCGACGACTACTTCGGTGCCTTCGCGCCGGACGCCACCTTCGTCTTCCACTCCACCCCGCAGCGGCTCGCCTCCACGGCCGAGTACCGAGCGCTGTGGCAGCAGTGGGTGGCCGAGGACGACTTCCGGATCCTGGCCTGCACCTCCACCGGACAGCTGATCCAGCACCTCGGCTCCACCGCCGTCTTCAGCCACGACGTCGAGACCAGGATCGCCACGCGGGCCGGCGAGGAGACCGTCCACGAGCGGGAGACGATCATCTTCGCCCGCGCCGAGGACGGCAGCTGGCCCGCCGTCCACGAGCACCTGTCCGCCCGCACCACCGGCTGACGGCACCGTCGCGCCGAACGTTCGCCCGCACCACCGGGTGACCACGAGCACCACCCGTACCGCCGCCCGACCATGAGAAAGACCGGTTCCATGAGCATCACGTTCCGCAACTACATCGACGGCGCCTTCGCGGATGCCTCGGACGGCCGCACGCTCGATGTCGTGGACCCCAGCACCGGCGAGGTCTACGCCACCTCCCCGCTCTCCGGCGCCGCGGACGTCGACGCGGCGATGGCGGCCGCCGCTGCCGCGTTCCCCGTCTGGCGCGACACCACCCCGTCCGTGCGCCAGCTGGCCCTGCTGAAGATCGCCGACGCGATGGAGGCGCGCGCCGACGAACTCGTCGCCGCGGAGAGCCGGGACACCGGCAAGCCGCTCCACCTCACCCGCAGCGAGGAACTGGCCCCCGCCATCGACCAGGTCCGCTTCTTCGCGGGTGCGGCGCGGATGCTCGAAGGCCGCTCGGCCGGCGAGTACATGGAGGGGATGACCTCGATCATCCGCCGCGAGCCGGTCGGCGTCTGCGCCCAGGTAGCACCCTGGAACTACCCGCTCCTCATGGCGGTCTGGAAGTTCGCGCCCGCGCTCGCCGCGGGCAACGCCGTGGTCCTCAAGCCCTCGGACACCACCCCGGCCTCCACCGTGCTCATCGCCGAGATCATCGGCGGCGTTCTGGAGGAGCTGGAGCTGCCCCGCGGCATCTTCAACGTGATCTGCGGCGACCGTGAGACCGGCCGGATGATGGTCGAGCACCCCACCCCGGCGATGGCCTCCATCACCGGTTCGGTCCGGGCCGGCATCCAGGTCGCGCAGAGCGCCGCCAAGGACGTCAAGCGCGTCCACCTGGAGCTCGGTGGCAAGGCCCCGGCCGTCGTCTTCGAGGACGCCGACCTGGAGAAGGCGGTCGAGGACCTGATCGTCGGCGGCTTCTTCAACGCCGGCCAGGACTGCACCGCCGCGACCCGCGTCCTGGTCCAGGAGTCCGTCCACGACGCGTTCGTCGCCGCCCTCGCCAAGGCCGCGGCCGACACCAGGACCGGGCAGCCGGACGACGAGGACGTGCTCTACGGCCCGCTCAACAACGCGGGTCAGCTCGCCCAGGTCAGCGGCTTCATCGACCGCCTCCCCGACCACGCCAGGGTCGAGGCGGGCGGCCACCGGGTCGGTGAGAAGGGCTACTTCTACGCCCCGACCGTCGTCTCCGGTCTGCGGCAGGACGACGAGATCGTCCAGAACGAGGTCTTCGGACCCGTCATGACCGTCCAGTCGTTCACGGACGAGGCCCAGGCCGTGGAGTACGCGAACGGCGTCGACTACGCCCTCGCCTCCTCCGTCTGGACCAAGGACCACGCACGGGCGATGCGGATGTCCAAGAACCTCGACTTCGGCTGCGTCTGGATCAACACGCACATGGCGCTCGTCGCCGAGATGCCGCACGGCGGCTACAAGCAGTCGGGCTACGGCAAGGACCTCTCCGCGTACGGCTTCGAGGACTACACGCGCATCAAGCACGTCATGACCTCGCTCTGACACCTGCTCCTCCATGCGCCCCCGCCCCGGGTCCCGCCCCGGCGCCGGGGCGCATGTGTGTGCCTGTATGTAGTTCTTCCGTCCTGACATACGCCTTTTTGTGCGGGAGTCGGAGAGGTAGGGTCGCCCGTACGCCGAGCACGGGGGGAACGCCCATGGAGGACGTACGGGTGGCGGCCATCGCCAGTCTCACGCCGTTGGAGGAGCTCGACAGCGACCCGTTCCTCGTCGACACGCGCAGCCAGCACGCCATGTGCGCCCGCTGGGCCGCCGACAAGGGCTATGTCGTCACGCGGCAGTTGCGGTTCTACGGGCTGCGCCCCGACCACCGCGCCCTGTGGGCGGATGTCGACGACGGTGACGTCCAACTCTTCGTGGCGCCCAACGACCGGGTGCTCGCGCGGGCACTCACCTCGGTGCCGGAGTTCGTCGCGGAGTGCGAGCGGCGAGGCGTACGCCTGGAGTTCGCCGGTCTCGACGAGCCGTCGTACAGCTCCCGCACGAAGGCGAGTGTGCACCGCAGGCTCTCCATGCCGACCGCCGGATACGACGGCTGCTGACCGTCGCACTCCCCGGGCTCCGTGCCGTGCGAACCTGCTGTGAAAGGCTGGGGCCGGGTCCGGAACGGCAGGGCCCGGACGGGTGAGGTGGGAACGGCGTGGGTGACGGGCGATGGCGTACGGCCGGCAGCGCCCTGATGCGGGTGATCGTGGTGTGGGCCGTCTCGACCCTCACCATGCTGGTGCTCGCCGGGATTCTGCCCGACTTCCAGCTCCAGTCGGACAACGGCGACAGCGTCACCAAGATCGCGTTCACCGCTGCCTGGGGCGCCGGCGCGTTCGGTCTGCTCTCCGCGCTGGTCTGGCCGGCCCTCGTGCGGGCACTGCTCATCGTGCCCGCCCTCGTCCTCGGGATGCTGGTCTTCTTCCTCAACGGCTCGCTGCTGCTCGTCGCCCTGCGGCTCATCCCGGACGGGCGCGGCGCCGCCAACCCGGAGACCGCGGTCGTCGTCGCCGCCGTGATGTCCGCCGTCGCCTCCGCGACCTCCACCGCGCTCGCCGTCCGCGACGACAACGCCTACCGCCGCAGGCTCTCCCGCCTCGCCGACCGACGGCGCCGCCGCAGCGGCGCGGACGGCGGCCGCAGCGGACCGCCCGGCACGGTCTTCATCCAGCTCGACGGCGTCGGCCACGACGTCCTCGCGCGGGCCGCCGAGGGCGGTCTGATGCCCACCGTCGCGCACTGGCTCGCCGATGGGTCGGGCCACCGGCTCACTCCGTGGCGCACCGACTGGTCCAGTCAGACCGGCGCCAGCCAGCTGGGCATCCTGCACGGCAGCAACTTCGACATCCCCGCCTTCCGCTGGTACGAGAAGGAGACCGGCGACGTCGTGGTCTCCAGCAGACCCGCGAGCGCCCTCGAACTGCAGCGCCGCGCCATCGTCCGCACCCACGACGGCGGGCTGCTCACCCTCGACGGCGCCAGCCGCGGAAACCTGTTCAGCGGCGGCGCCGACCAGCTCGCCCTCGTCCTGTCGATGGCTGCCCGGCGTGGCAAGGGGCGCCGCTCCCGGGCCGGTTACTTCGCCTACTTCTCCGACCCGGCCAACGCCGTCCGTACCGCCCTGTCGTTCGTCGCCGAGGTCGGCCGGGAAATCAGCCAGTCGACCCGGGCGCGGATCCGGAAGGACGCGCCCCGGATCAAGCGCGGCGGGCTCTACCCCTTCATCCGGGCCTTCGCGACCGTCGTCGAGCGTGACGTGGTGGTCGCGGCGGTCATCGGGGACATGTTCGCCGGACGCACCGCCGTCTACGCCGACCTCGTCGCGTACGACGAAGTCGCGCACCACTCCGGGCCGCACAGCCGCGACGCGGAGAAGGTCCTCGCGCGCCTGGACCGTTCGCTCGCCCTGATCGTCAAGGTCGCCGAACACACCCCGCGCCGCTACCGGATCGTGCTGCTCTCCGACCACGGACAGAGCCCTGGGGAGACCTTCGCCGGGGCGTACGGGCTGACGCTCAAGGACCTGGTGCGGGCGGGCTGCGGGCTGCCCGTGCCCCGGCGGGCGCAGCGTACGAAGAGCGGCTCGGAGGCACGGGACGCGGTACGGACAGCCCTGCACCGGCCCGTCGAGGAAGGCGGGACGGACACCGCCGCGGCCCCGTCCGACCCGGTCGTCCTCGCCTCCGGCAATCTTGGCCTGATCTCCTTCCCCGACATCGACGGGCGCGCGACCCGCGAACAGCTCGACCGCCGCCATCCCGCGCTGCTGAGCACCCTCGCCAACCACCCCGGCATCGGCTTCCTGCTGGTCCGCAGCGAGCTGCACGGATCGGTGGTGCTGGGGCGTGGCGGTGCACAGACACCGGTGTCGGAACTGGCGGACGGGGAAGGCCTGCTGGAACCGTTCGGCCCGGGCGCGGCGGACGCGGTGCGGCGCACCGACACCTTCCCGCATGTCGCCGATGTCATGGTCAACTCGATGTACGACCCCACCACGGGCTGTGTGCACGCCTTCGAGGAACAGATCGGCTCCCACGGCGGGCTGGGAGGTGAGCAGTCCCGGCCGTTCCTGCTCCACCCGCGCACCATGTCGGAGCCGATGGCCTCCCGCATATCGGCGGGGCCGGGTGCGGACGGTGAGCTGGTGGGGGCCGAGCAGGTGCACGAGGTGCTGCGGCGCTGGCTGCGGGAGTGTTCCGGACCACAGGTACCGCTGACTTCGGACGACACCGATGAGTCCGGCGGGGCGGACGGGACGGCGGCGGCAGCCGGCTGAGGAGCATTGTCAGTGGTGGACGGCAGGATGGTGTCCATGACGAACTCAGCTGTTGTGCTCGCCGATGCCGCCTCCTACGCCGCCGCGGTAGAAGAAGCGTCGGCGGCCGCCGCCGCGTACTACGCCGGGGGCGAGAGCACGCTCGACGACGACGCGTACGACCGGCTGGTGCGCGGGATCGCCGTATATGAGGAGGAGCACCCGCAGGACGTGCTGGCTGCCTCGCCGACCGGGAAGGTGGCCGGCGGCGCCGCGGGCGGGGACGTACCGCACACGGTGCCGATGCTCTCCCTGGACAACGTCTTCTCCGCCGAGCAGTTCGCCACCTGGACGGCCTCCCTGGAGCGCCGGATCGGCAGACCGGTCGCCGCGTGGAGCGTGGAGCCCAAGCTCGACGGGCTCGCGGTCGCCGCCCGCTACCGGTCGGGCCGCCTGGAGCGCCTGATCACCCGGGGCGACGGCACGGCGGGCGAGGACGTGTCGCATGCGGTCGGCACCGTCGTCGGACTCCCGGAGCAGCTCGGTGAGCCGGTGACGATCGAGGTCCGCGGCGAGATCCTGATGACGAACGAGCAGTTCGAACAGGCCAACACGGTCCGCACCGAGCACGGCGGCGACCCCTTCGCCAACCCGAGGAACGGCGCGGCGGGCACCCTCCGCGCCAAGGACCGCCCCTACACGGTCGAGATGACGTTCTTCGCGTACGGCGCCCTGCCGCTGCCCGAGTCCGGCGAGCTCACCGGCACGCTGGCCGAACTCCCGCACAGCGAAGTCCTCAGGTACGTCGCCGGGCTCGGCGTGCACACCGCGGCCGAGACGGACGTCGCGCCGCGCACCGTCACCACGGTCGAGCAGGTGCAGTCCCGGGTCGAGGAAATCGCCGCGCTGCGCGCCTCGTTGCCGTTCGGTATCGACGGCATCGTGATCAAGGCCGATCTCGCGGCCGACCAGCGCGAGGCCGGTTCGGGCACCCGGGCGCCGCGCTGGGCCATCGCGTACAAGCTCCCGGCAGTCGAGAAGGTCACCCGGCTCCTCGGCGTCGAGTGGAACGTCGGCAGGACCGGCATCATCGCCCCGCGGGCCGTGCTGGAACCCGTCGAGATCGACGGATCGACTGTCAGTTACGCCACGCTGCACAACCCCGCCGACATCACCCGCCGCGATCTGCGCCTGGGCGACCGGGTCATGGTCTACAAGGCCGGCGACATCATCCCCCGCATCGAGGCTCCGGTCGCCCATCTGCGGACCGGCGACGAGCAGCCCATCGTCTTCCCCGAGACATGTCCGCAGTGCGGTTCCGAGATCGACACGAGCGAGCAGCGCTGGCGCTGTGTCCGGGGCCGCGACTGCCGCCTCGTCGCCTCCATCTCGTATGCGGCGGGCCGCGACCAGCTCGACATCGAGGGCCTCGGCGCGACCCGCGTCGTCCAGCTCGTCGACGCCGGGTTGGTCACCGACTTCGCCGATCTCTTCACGCTCGAACGCGAGCAGCTGCTCGGCCTGGAGCGGATGGGCGAGACGAGCACCGACAACCTCCTGGCCGCCATCGAGACGGCGCGTACCCGCCCGCTCTCCCGGGTCTTCTGCGCCCTGGGCGTCCGGGGCACGGGGCGTTCCATGTCGCGGCGGATCGCCCGCTACTTCGCCAGCATGGACCGGATCCGCGCCGCCGACGTCGACACCCTCCAGCAGGTCGACGGCATCGGCAAGGAGAAGGCCGCCGGGGTGGTCGCGGAGCTGGTCGAGCTCGCCCCGCTGATCGAGAAGCTGGTCGCCGCCCGGGTCACCATGGTGGAGCCCGGGGCGACGCCGCCGCCGGAGCCGGGCGAGGAGGGCACGGACGCGGCTGCCGCCGTCGCGGAGGGCGAGACGGCTGCCGAACGGCCGCTGGACGGAATGACCGTGGTCGTCACCGGGGCCATGACCGGGGCGCTGGAGAAGCTCTCCCGGAACCAGATGAACGAGCTGATCGAGCGGGCCGGCGGGAAGTCCTCGTCCAGCGTCTCCAAGCGCACCACGCTGCTCGTCGCCGGCGAGAAAGCCGGGTCCAAGCGCACCAAGGCGGAGGACCTCGGTGTGCGGATCGCCGCGCCGGACGAGTTCGCGGAACTGATCGCCGAGTTCCTGCCGTCGGAGGTGTGAGGGGCGGACCCGCGGGCGCCCGTCCGCGAGGGTGGACGGGCGAGCGCGCCGAGCCCTTGGATTTTGCCTGAGAGTGGCTTTCTTTGCCTTCTTATTGCATAGTGAGGGCTCGGTCATGCCTCGCTATCAGCGAGCCGACGAGTGTGTGAACGGCTGCTGCGGCAGGCCGGGGGATGAGGGACGATGCATTCTCCGCACGACGGGCGGCGACACGGCCGGTCCGTTCGCAACGGATACCGCGGTGTCACCCGCGGACTCGCCCTCGACCTCGGCAGTTCCCGCACCCGCGCCTGGATCCCCGGACTCGGCATCGTCACCGACGCCGAGTCCACCGACGATCCCGAGGGTGGGCGCGGTCACGGCCGTCCGGTCCGGCGCGGGCGCATCGTCGACCCCGAGTCCTGCGGCCGGATGCTCAGCCGCATCGCCGACACGGCGCTGGGCGCCGACCGCAGCGAGACCCTGATCGTCCTCAGCCACCCGGTCCTCGCCGGGCCCGAACACCGCGCCGAGGCGCGGGAGCTCCTCGCCGCACTCGGGCCGACGAGCGTCATCGTGCTGAACAGCGCCAGAGCCGCCGCCGCATACGCAGGACCGCAGGACGGCGGCCCGCTCCTCGTCGTCGACATCGGCGCCGAGCTGACCGAAGTCACCCTCCTGGTCGACGGAATGGTCCGGGACGCCCGCCAGGCCGAGACCGGACTCAGCGACCTCGGACCCGCCGAGCCGCCCACCGCCGTCGTCCGCACCGCACTGGACATGATCATGGAGATGTGGCAGCAGGACCGGCACGGCGCGGTCCTCGGAGCCCTGCGCAAGGGCCCGTTGCTCACCGGAGGCGGTGCCCTACGCCCCGACATCACCAACCGGATCGCGGTCCGCCTCGGGGTTCCGGTGCGGCTCGCCGACGACCCGGCCACCACGGTGGTCCGCGGCGCGGGGCTGATCCTCAGCTCCGCGCTCCGGCACGCCGCCGCGGCGCCGGCCCTCCCCGGCCCGGCGAGGTGACCCTCTTCCCGGGGCCGCCCCCGGGGAACACACCCCCGAGAGGGCGACCGGACAACCCGGCACACCGTACGGCGCGCCGAGGGCGTGCGACAGCGGCCCGTCAGACCCTGGCCGTGTTCCTCCTCGTCGTGCTCACCGTCGTCGGCGGCGCCTCCGCGGCCGTCGCGGCCGCCGGAGCCGTAACGCCGCCACGCTCCCTGTCCGGTCCGTCGCCCGCCGCCGCGCACACCCCTGTCGTTCCGCCGCCCGCCCAGCACACCGACCGGACCGCCCGCCCCGGCCACCCGCACGACACGCGGCGGAGCCGCACGGCAACGGCGAGCGGCCACGACCGCACCGTTCTCCCGGCCGTTCCCCGCCCCTGGGTCGCCACCGACCACATCCGCATCCAGCACCAGCTCCCGCCGCCCGGCCCCGGCGGCGCCCTGCTGCCGGGGGCGCCCGGCATCCCCGTACCGCTTCCGGCCCGGCAACGGGCCCCGGACGCCCCCTCCTTCGCAGCCGATCGCCCCCGCGTGGCGCTTCCCGGCGTACGCGGCCCTCCGAGGACGGACCGTTCCCCCGGCCACCGTTCTGCTCGACAGACCTGACGCCGCGTCCTCGCCGAGGTGAGGGCGGCAGGCGTCCCTCTCGGAGGATTTCCATGACTCGCGCCACCACGGTGCGAGCGGTTCTGGCTGCGGCCGTGCTGCTCGTTTCCGTGCTCATCACGCTGACCATGTCACCCAGACTCGGCCTCGATCTTCAGGGCGGCACCAGATTGGTGCTCCAGGCCAAGGACTCCGCCACTACGAAGGCGGACCGGGAGAGCACCGACCGAACCCTCGAGGTGCTCCGCCAGCGCATCGACTCGCTCGGCGTCGCCGAACCGACCCTGACCCGGTCCGGAGAGGACCGGATCATCGTCGAACTGCCCGACGTCCAGGACCCGCGCAAGGCCGCCGAAGTCATCGGCAGGACAGCACAGCTCAGCTTCCACGCCGTTCAGGGCCCCGGCACGGAACAGGAGAAGGGGAAGGGCACCGGCCTGACGCTGCCCGACGAGGAGGGCCGCCTTCTCGACCTCGGCCCGGCCCGGCTCACCGGCGCGGGCGTCAAGGACGCCGGGGCCTCCTTCGACGCCCAGCAGGGCGCCGGCTGGACCGTCGCCCTCGACTTCCACAAGGGCGCGGGCCGGGACTGGACCCGGCTGACCGGCGAAGCCGCCTGTCATCCCGTGCAGGATGACAGGCGGCGGGTCGCGATCGTCCTCGACGACCATGTGATCTCCTCGCCCCAGGTCGCCCCGTCCGTCGGCTGCAACGTCGGCCTTCCGTCCGGGTCCACGCAGATCACCGGCTCCTTCGGCGCCGACGAGGCCCGCGATCTGGCGCTGCTGATCAAGGGCGGCGCGCTGCCCGTCCCCATCGAGATCGTCGAACAGCGGACCGTCGGTCCGACGCTCGGCGCCGCCGCCATCGACGCCAGCGCCCGGGCCGCCCTCATCGGCGCCGCCGCCACCGCCCTCTTCATCACATTCGTCTACCGGCTCTTCGGCGCCCTCGCCGCGGTGGCCCTCGCTGCGTACGCAGTCATCTCGTACGCCGCGCTGGTCGCTCTCGGTGTCACCCTCACCCTCCCCGGACTCGCCGGATTCGTCCTCGCCATCGGGATGGCGGTCGACGCGAACGTGCTGGTCTTCGAACGCGCCAGGGAGGAGTACGCGGAACGTCCCGGCCGCTCCCTGGGCTCCGCCATGGCCGCCGGATTCCGTAACGCCTGGAGCGCGGTCGCCGACTCCAACGTGACCACCCTGATCGCGGCCGGTCTGCTCTTCTTCCTCGGCTCGGGACCGGTCAAGGGCTTCGGAGTCACGCTCGCCATCGGTGTTCTCGCGTCGATGTTCTCGGCGCTCGTCATCGCTCGCGCCCTCACCGAGATCGCGTCCCGCTCGCGATTCGTCAGCGACTACCGGGGCGTCAACGGCATCGCCCGCCCCGGCCGTGTACGGACCTGGCTGGCCCGCCGTGATCCGCAGCTGTTCCGGTCCTCCCGCCGCTGGCTGCTGATCTCCACGGCTCTGATCGCCGTCGCGGTCCTCGGCATCGTCGTACGGGGTGTCAACCTGGGCGTGGAGTTCACCGGCGGCCGGCTCGTCGAGTACTCCACCAGCCGGCCCGTCGACGTCGAGACCGCCCGGACCGCCCTGGCCGACGCGGGCTTCGGCGACGCCGAGGTCACCACGGCGGGCGCGGGCGACCTCTCCGTACGTACGGGAGACCTCAGCAACGACGAGGAGCACACCCTGCGTGCCGCCCTTGCCGAGGAGGGTGGCCACACCACCAAGGTGCGCGACGAACTCATCGGCCCCAGCCTCGGCGACGAGCTGCGGCGCAACGCGCTGATCGCGCTCGCCATCGCCGTCCTCGTGCAACTCGCCTACCTCGCGGTCCGGTTCCGCTGGACGTTCGCCCTGGCATCGGTTGCCGCGCTGGTCCACGACGTCATCATTCTGGTCGGCGCGTTCGCCTGGCTCGGTCGCACCGTCGACGGCATCTTCCTGGCCGCACTCCTCACCGTCATCGGCTACTCCGTCAACGACTCGGTGGTGGTCTTCGACCGGGTCCGCGAACTGTGGGCGAAGGCGCGCCGCGTACCCGTGGCGACCGTCGCCAACCGCGCCGTCCTGCAGACCGTTCCCAGAACCGTCAACACCGGCATGGGCGCCCTCTTCATCCTGGCCGCCCTCGCCGTGCTGGGCGGCGACTCCCTCGCGGACTTCGCGCTCGCCCTGCTCATCGGCATCTGCGTCGGCACGTACTCCTCGGTCCTGACCGCCGTACCGGTCGCACTCGTCCTGGAGAAGAGCAGCAAGGCCCCGCCGCCCGCCCGCAAGCGGGCGCCCCGGCGCACCTCCGGCGCAGGGGCGAAACGCCGGGACACGCTCGACAACGGGGCGCGCGTGTAACGGCTTCGCGCTCCCGCAGCGTGTGCCGCCCCCGCCCGAGCCCGCCGGGGCGGGGGCGGCACACGTCGCGGCGGTCCTGTGTTCCGCACCCCGGTCGCGGCACAATCCTGATTCCGTCCCGGTGATTGGAGCGTGCCCATGCCCGTCATGCTGCGTGAGGCATGGGCCACCCTCGTACCGGACGTGACGGACCGGCACGGGCCGCTGCCGCCGCTGATGCTCGCCCTGACGGTCGTCACCGGGCTGGTGGACGCCGTCAGCTATCTGCAACTCGGCCGGGTCTTCGTCGCGAACATGACCGGCAATGTGGTTTTCTCCGGGTTTGCGTTCGCCGGGGCCCCCGGCTTCTCGCTCGCCGCGTCGCTCGTGGCGCTCACCGCGTTCGCCGCCGGGGCGCTGCTCGGCGGCCTGGTCGTGCACCGCACCCGCACGCACCGGGGCAGGAACCTGCAGTACGCGCTCCTCGCCGAGACGGTGTTCGTCGCGGCCGCCGTGATCGTCACCCAGGTGTCCGGCAGTCCGTACACCGGTGGGGTCCGTTTCACCCTCATCGTGCTGCTCGCGCTCGGCCTCGGCGTGCAGAACTCCGCCGCCCGCGCGCTCGCCGTCCCCGACCTCACCACCACCGTGCTGACCCTCACCATCGCCGGCATCGCCGCCGACAGCCACCTCACCGGAGGCGCCGGCAACAAGGCCGGGCGCCGGGTGGTCTCGGCCTGCGCGATGCTGCTCGGCGCCGTGGCCGGAGCCGCCGCGGTCCTGCACGGACACCCGACGCTGCCGCTGCTGCTTGCCGTCGCGATCCTGGCCGCGGCGAGTGCCGCGGCCACCGCCCTGGCGCGCACCGACGCACCGTGGACCCGCCCTCTCACCGAGAAGTGACGCACCGGACGGCGGACCGTCAGGACCCGAGCGACCTCAAATACGTGGCGGTCTCCTGATCGGCGGGCAGAAACGTCTCGATCGCCAATTCGGCCACCGTCACATCCATCGGCGTATTGAACGTCGCGATGGAGGAGACGAACGAGAGCACCCGCCCGTCGTGCTCGACCACCATCGGCAGCGCGAACGACAGTGCCGACGGCGGTCCCGCCGGCTCGTCCTGCCCGTCGGCGCTCTCCGGTACGGGATAGGCGGCGACCTCCTCGTACAGCTCACGCAGCTCCGCCGAACGGGCCAGCGCGATCTGACGTTCCATCTGCGCCAGCAGGTCGGCCCGCCACTCCCGCAGATTACGGATGCGCGGAGCCAGACCCTCCGGGTGGAGGGTGAGCCGCATGGCGTTGAGCGGAGCTGCGAGCAGGTGCCCGGCCACCCCCTCCAGCAGCAGGGCGATACCCCGATTGGCGGCCACCACGTTATACGTCCCGTCGACGACGAGCGCCGGATACGGGTCGTACCCCTGCAACAGCTGCTCCATGCCCTCGCGCAGCGCGCCCATCGCGGGATCGTCGAGCGCGGTCTCCGTGTAACGGGGCGCATAACCGGCCATCACCAGCAGGGCATTGCGTTCCCTGACCGGCACATCGAGATGCTCGGCCAGCCGGAGGACCATCTCCTCGCTGGGGCGGGAACGGCCCGTCTCGATGAAGGAGATGTGGCGGGCCGAGGAGTCCGCGCGCAGCGCCAGCTCCAGCTGGCTCAGCCGGCGCTGCTCCCGCCAACTGCGCAGCAGTGGCCCTACACCCGTGTCAAGCGCGACAGTTGTCATACGGAGACCGTAACGTCACCGGCACCGCCCATCGCACCCGACCTTGTGAGGAGCCGCACCATGCCCGCCGAACCGTTGTCACAGAAAGAGATCGAGGACCGGCTGCGCGAGCTGCCCGGATGGGCGCTGGAGGGAGACCGGATCACCCGCAGATACCGGTTCCCCTCGCACTTCGCCGCCGCCGGACTCACCATCCATGTCGCGCAGATCCAGGAGGAGCTGAACCACCACTCCGATCTGACGCTCGGCTACAACACCGTCTCCCTTTCGGTGAACACGCACGACGCCGGCGGGGTGGTCACCGAGAACGACCTGGAACTTGCCGCGCGTGTGGAGGCGATCGCCGCGGGGCACGGCGCGGCGTGACGGAACGGGGGCGCCGCGCCGCGTGGTGGCCCCGCGCTCGTCGGGGCGCCGCGCCGGATGGAGCGGTGCCACCCCGAGAACCCGGTCGATGCGCCTGGGCATGACTGATTTCCTTCGACGGTCTCGGGGACGGGAGTTGGGGGAGGCCGCCGGTGGCCGGGGCGCCACCGGTGGCATCTCATTCTTGATCAACTACCGACGCGCGTAACCAACCTCGTGGCCGAGTTGGGCACCCGGAGTCGAACTCTGCCCGCGCCTGACGGACGGCGTGCGGCGCACGGGAGATCCTCCTGGGCCCACGCTGCCGCCGCACGCGGCGCGCCGCCGCTTCGCGAGGGGGTTGTCCGTCCACAGCGGACGATGAAGGGAAAGGGGAGCACCCACTCCTTTCCACTCTCAACGTATAGCGCACCGGGGGCCTTGCGGCAAGGCCCGGGTCATGCCGCAGAATCGTCGGCCGAGGCCAGAACCTGCGGAAATGGGAGATCCACGAAGTGCGAGTGCTGATGGCGACGTACGGGTCGCGCGGGAACGCCGAACCGCTGGCAGGACTCGTGGTGCAGTTGCGGGCACTCGGAGCGGAGGTGCGGGTGTGCGCGCCGCCGCAGCTCGACACGGTCAGCCAAGAGAGGCCGCACGTGTCCGCGTGAACCACACGGGATCGTCGAGCCGGAACCCAGAACCCGAGAACCTGCACCCTGGCGACCTGAACCGACAACGGCCACGGGACCCACGTCAAGGCGGAGCGTTGCTCGTCATGGCCACCAGGTTCCTCACGCCGGTCCAGACACCTTGCCGTGCGCAATGGTTGCCATCGACCTCAGATCGGAACTGATGCTGTGAACCCCCTGACCACCAGCGCGTTTGACCTTCCCGGCCACCTTTCCCCCAAGGCCGACCCGGCGCTGATCGCCGACGACGAACAGCACTTCGCGGCCATTGCGGAGTGCCTCGAGCAGTCGATCGCCGACCTGTCCGACCGCCTCGATGCCGAGCGCAAGGCGCCCGGCGGGGCAGGCCGGCAGGCGATGGACCGGGACATGGAGATCCACCGGCTGACCGCTCGCCTGCGCGCACTGCGTCGCTTCGGTATGGACCTGTGCCTCGGACACATGGTCAGTGCGGACAACCCCGAGCCCGTGTACGTCGGACGACTTGGCCTTACGGACAGCGCGGGTCGTCGGCTGCTGCTCGACTGGCGCTCCCCCGCGGCCGAGCCCTTCTTCGGAGCCACCCACGCCAACCCGATGGGTCTGGCAAGCCGCCGCAGGTATCGCTGGGCCCGCAGCCGGATCAGCGACTACTGGGACGAGGTGTTCACCCCGGACGGGCTTGTCGGGCACGCCGCGCTGGACGACCAGTCCGCTTTCATCGCCAGCCTGGGCAGCAACCGGTCGGCACGGATGCGAGACGTGCTCGGCACCATCCAGGCCGACCAGGACACCATCATCCGCGCGGGATCCCGCGGCGCTCTCGTCGTCGACGGCGGTCCGGGTACGGGGAAGACCGTCGTCGCTCTGCACCGCTCCGCCTACCTCCTCCACTCCGACCCTCGCCTCGGACACCGCCGGGGCGGCGTGCTGTTCGTCGGTCCGCACCAGCCCTACCTGGGCTACGTCGCCGACGTCCTCCCCAGCCTCGGAGAGGAGGGCGTGCAGACCTGCACCCTGCGGGACCTCGTCGCCGAGGGAGCCGTAGCAGCGATCGAGGCCGACCCGAATGTGGCCCTCCTGAAGTCGTCCGCGAACCTGGTGAAGGCGATCGAGACGGCGGTCAGGTTCTACGAGGAGCCGCCCACCACGGGGATGACCGTCACGACCCACTGGTCCGACATCTGGCTGAGCGCCGAGGATTGGGCCGTGGCGTTCGAAGCAGCACCCGGTATTCCGCACAACGAGGCGCGCGACCAGATCCGGGAGGAGCTGCTCACGATCCTGGTGGACAAGCACGACGGCGACGCCTCGGCTGAGCTGCTCCGCAAGTCGCTGCTGCAGAACAGGGAGCTGCTCACGACCTTCGACCGCGCGTGGCCGCTGCTCGAAGCGGCTGACCTCGTCGGAGACCTGTGGTCGGTACCCGCCTATCTGCGGAAGTGCGCTCCCTGGCTCAGCTCCGATGAGGTTCAGCAGCTGCAGCGCGGGGTCGCCCAGGCCTGGACGGTGTCCGACCTGCCGCTCCTGGACGCAGCACGGCAGCGGCTCGGCGACCCGGAGGCTGCGCGACGTAAGCGTCGGCACAGCGCCTCTGTCGCCGCCGAACGCGAGCACATGGCCAAGGTCGTCGATGCCTTGCTCGAGGCCGATGACGACGGAGAAGGTGTGATGACGATGCTGCGCGGACAGGACCTCCAGGACACCCTGGTCGACGTGACCGCACAGCCCAGCACCGAACCGGACCTGCTCGCCGGCCCGTTCGCGCACATCGTGGTGGACGAGGCTCAGGAACTGACCGACGCGGAGTGGCAGATGTTGTTGCTCCGGTGCCCGTCCCGGAGCTTCACCATCGTCGGGGATCGTGCCCAGGCCAGGCACGGGTTCACGGAGTCGTGGCAGGAACGGCTCGAGCGGATCGGGCTCGACCGGATCAACCTGACCTCCCTGAGCATCAACTACCGGACGCCGGAAGAAATCATGGCGGAAGCCGAGCCGGTCATCCGGGCCGTGCTCCCGGACGCCAACGTGCCGACCTCCGTCCGCAGCAGCGACGTCCCCGTCGTACACGGATCTGCTGCGGATCTGAACTCGATCCTCGACACCTGGCTCGCCGCACATGCCGACGGGATCGCCTGCGTCATCGGCGATCCCACATTCCGGACGACGTCCCGCGTCCGGTCGCTGACACCGGAGCTGTCGAAGGGGCTCGAGTTCGACCTGGTCGTCCTCATCGACCCGGAGGCGTTCGGCAAGGGCATCGAAGGAGCGGTCGACCGCTATGTCGCGATGACCCGAGCGACCCAGCAACTCGTCATCCTCACGAGCTCCTGACGTCGGCCGGACGAACGCCCGCTCCCGGCCGAGTCGGTGGCGATCCCGGACGCCGGCACACCACCGGTGCACGTGGGCTTCGGCAGCATGTGGGTCCCGAAGGGCAACACCCGGGTGGCCGTCGAGGCGATCCATGCGCAGGGCTGCCGCGCACCGATCTCCCGCGGCTGGGTCGACCTTGCTTTCTGCCCATCGATACCAGGCGGTTGTCCTACAGTCGCACTCATGTTGGATTATGACGCTGAGGCAGCTGC
Organism: Streptomyces sp. NBC_01669; assembly: GCF_026339735.1. Classification (GTDB taxonomy): domain Bacteria; phylum Actinomycetota; class Actinomycetes; order Streptomycetales; family Streptomycetaceae; genus Streptomyces; species Streptomyces yanii. Next base: position 1,716,368 of record NZ_JAPEQG010000001.1, on the reverse strand, counting down.
ATACGACGCGACGCGCGGCGGCGTGCCCCGGGCGGAGGCGGCGGCCCGGGCGCTGCTCGGCCTGGTCCCGGAGTCCGCCCGCACACTGCTGGACATCGGCTGCGGTACGGGGCTGGTCACCGAGCGGATGGCGCTGGCCCGGCCCGCATTGCGGGTGCTGGGGACCGACGCCTCGTACGGCATGGCGCGGTTCGCGCGGCAGCGGATCGGCGCGGTGGCGCTGGCCGACGCGCGGCGGCTGCCGCTGCCCGCCGCCGCGGTCGACGCCGTGGGCACCGTCTGGCTGCTGCATCTGCTGCGGGGGGCGGGTGACGTGCGGGCGGTGGTCTCGGAGGCGGGACGGGTGCTGCGGCCCGGCGGCGTGTTCGTCACCACGGTCGACAAGGACGCCGCGCACGACGTGGGCAGCGACATCGATGAGCTGTTCGCCCCGTACCTGCGCCCGAGCCCGTCCGACCCCGAGGAACTGGTCGTCGCGTACGGGGCGGAGGCCGGGCTCGATGTGGTGGGGGAGAACCGATTCCTCGGACACGGGCAGGGGCGGACTCCGCAGCGTGCGGCGCGTGAGGTGCGTGCGGGCCACTTCGTCTCGCGTCTGGAGCTGCCGGGGGCGGCGGCCGACGATCTTGCGGCGGCGCTGCTGGCGCTGCCCGAGCCGGACCGGCCGCGCCGCGAGCCGGAGTACCGGCTGCTGGCGTTCCGGCGCAGGGGCTGACATCCGGCGGGATCGGGGGTGGGGGTCGTACTGCATCGACTGTGTCGCCCCGGGCATCATCCTGATGGCCGCCACCTCCGGAGCCCCGTCCACCGCGGCCGCCGTCTGCGTCGACATGACCGAAGGCATCGTCAACCGGTTCCGCACGATCTCGATCTCCTGGGCGTCCTTCCTGACCGGGCATGTCGTCGGCAGCGTGATCCAGACGATGGTCGGCATCGCCCCGAGGGGCTGCGGCTTGCCGAACCGGCAACAAAGTTCGCCACCTGCCCGAGGCCCGGGGAGGCTTGTCCGCATGACGAAGCACGCCGATCACGGCCCTCACCACGACAGCGCCCACGGTCGGCACGACCGCACCGGGCACAGTCACCACCACGACACCACCGACTTCGACTGGGACGTCTTGGGCCCGCTGCTGGAGCAGAACGGCGAGCTCAGCAGTCCCCAGTACACGGCGGCGGCCCGCTGGATCGCCGGACTGCCCACCGCCCCGCAGGTACGCAGGGTCCTCGACATCGGCAGCGGACCCGGCGTGATCTCCTGCCTGCTCGCCGAGGAGTTCCCCGAGGCCGAGGTCGTCGCCGTGGACGGCACCGCGGCGCTCCTGGAGCGCACCCGGGCCCGCGCCGAACGCCTCGGACTCGGCGACCGCGTCCGTACCCTGCACGCGGAACTCCCCGACGGCTTGCCGAAGTTGGGAGAGGCAGACCTGATCTGGGCGGGCAACGCACTGCATCACATGGGAGACCAGCGCGCCGTCCTTGCCGGCTTCGCCGGACTGCTGCGCCCCGGCGGGACCATCGCCCTCGTCGAGGGCGGGCTGCCGACCCGCCAGCTTCCGCGCGACATCGGCATCGGCCGGCCCGGCCTGGAGGCCAGGCTCGACGCGATCCACGCGGAGTGGTTCGAGGAGATGCGCGCGGCGCTCCCGGACGCCAAGCAGGAGGTGGAGGACTGGAGCGCCCTGTTCACCGCGGTGGGGCTGGCCCCGCAGGGCACTCGCAGCTTCCTGCTCGACCTGCCCGCGCCCCTCTCCGGCCAGGCGCGCGACCAGGTCATCGCCGAATTCGCCCGCCGTCGCGAGGCGTTCGCCGAGGAGCTCGCCGCGGACGACCTCGCCACACTCGACCGGTTGCTCGACCCCGAGGACCCCGCCGGACTGCACCAGCGCCCCGACCTCTTCCTGCTGACGGCGCGCACGGTCCACCTGGGCCGACGCGCCTGAGAGGAGCTCACAGAGGAGCTCTCAGAATGCGAGCCGGGCGCCCCTTGTGTGAGCTCCTCTAAGGGGTGTCCGGCACCGGCTCCAACTGCCACCACTGGCCGGGGGCGTCGGTGTCCTCCCACTGCTGCACATCGGCGCCGTCCGCCGTGGAGCCGTCGGCCACTTCCAGGACGAGTCCGCTGATGAAACTGACCAGCGTCACGGTTCCCGGCGCATCCAGGTGCTGTTCGATCAGCCACTCCTGGGCGCCGTAGTTGTTGGCCTTCCACTGCTGGATGTTGGCGCCGTTCTCCGTGGAGGCATTGGCGACGTCCAGTCGCTTGCCGCTGTGCGCATTGGTCAGGTGGTACAGCGCGGCGCCCTCGTGCACGGGGGAGAGCTGCCAGTGCTGGCCGCCCGCCCCCTCCTGCTTCTCCGCGCCCTGCTGCACCTTGGCGCCGCTGCCCCTGGCGGAGCCGTACACCTCCAGCAGCAGTCCGCTGCCCACATTGCGCAGCCGGTACAGACCCGGTGCGACGACGGGTGCGGTGTCCGCGCTCATGACGGTGTCTCCTCCGGGTTCACCCGCAGCAGACCGCCGCCCGACGGGGAGCCGGACGGCGGTCTGTGCGTGATTCGGTCTTCAGCGGTTGGGCTCAGAGCCTGTCGGGTGACCTCTGATCGGGCGGCCACGCCCTGGCACGCACGCTTCCCGCGTTGCCGAAATATCCTAGTAGCTCCTTCCCCAAGCTCTCAGCTTCGTTCGAGCAGGGGAGACCCCATCCGAGGACATCCCGCCGCCTTGGAATCGCACGCACCAGACCGCGTCCGCTATCCGATCGAAGGTCACCCGACAGGCTCTCAGGCGCCCAGGTTGAACTCGCCCGGGTTCGGGCCGAGGCGCTTGCCCTCGTCCAGCGCGGCGAACGCGGCCAGGTCGTCGGCGTCCAGCTCGAAGCCGAACACATCGATGTTCTCGGCGATCCGCGACGGCGTCACGGACTTCGGGATCACCACATTGCCCGTCTGGAGGTGCCAGCGGAGCACCGCCTGCGCGGGCGTGCGACCGTGCTTCTGGGCGATCGCGACGACCGTCGGGACCTCCAGGAGGCCCTTGCCCTGGCCCAGCGGGGACCATGCCTCGGTGGCGATGCCGTGCTGTGCGTGGAAGGCGCGCGACTCGGCCTGCTGAAGCTGCGGGTGCAGCTCGATCTGGTTGATCACCGGAACCACGGAGGTCTCGCCGAGCAGGCGCTCCAGGTGCTCCGGCAGGAAGTTGGAGACACCGATGGCCTTCGCGCGGCCGTCGGCGTAGATCTTCTCGAACGCCTTGTACGTGTCGACGTACGCGTCCTTGGCGGGCACCGGCCAGTGGATCAGGTACAGGTCGACATAGTCGAGACCGAGCTTGTCCAGCGAGGCGTCGAAGGCGCGCATCGTCGACTCGTAGCCCTGGTCGCCGTTCCACAACTTGGTGGTGACGAAGAGCTCTTCGCGGGGGACACCGGAGGCCGCGACGGCCTTGCCGGTGCCCTCCTCGTTCCCGTAGATCGCGGCGGTGTCGATGCTCCGGTACCCGGACTCGATAGCCGTCGCGACCGCCTTCGTGGCCTCGTCGTCCGGCACCTGCCAGACACCGAAACCGAGCTGCGGCATCTCGACGCCGTTGTTGAGGGTGAGGGAGGGGACCTGGCTCACGAGCGGTCGATCCTTTACGTCGTCGGTTGGTATTCGCATGGTCAACGATCAGGAGGCGTCATGCATTCCCTGCCGACCGGCCGTTCCGTACCCGTTCACCTGTCCCGCGCGGGACCGACACAAGCTGGGTTCGACAGTGCTCCGACCGCATTGGTCCGAGGTGTTGACCGGGACCCGTCATGGAGTAACTCGGGGGCGCCTCACTGAACTGCAGCCACACCCCACTCACCCTGAACCCCCACCTCAGGAGGGCTGGTACGGACGGCGCTCGATCGCGCGAAGACATCGGAGCACCACCGGTTCACAGGACTGCTGACCGCGACCTGCGTCGCACTGGTGCTCGATGCCGGTTTCACGGCACCGAGCACTGCTCCCAGGCAAGGGTCAAGGGCGCCCATTGTGTGAGCTCCTCCAAGGCCCGCCGCCGGCACCGGGCGTGCGAGGACTTCATGCCGGAATCGGATTGCCGGGACGCCGACACCGCCCGGCTGCTGCCCCCCTTGCCCAAGGGCCGCACCCGCGGACCGGTGTTCGTCACCCACCACCGGCCCGGTCCGGGGAGGGTCGTCAGCGTGCGCGACGTGTACCCGGACACCGGATTCGCCCGCCTCTCGTACGGCCGGCCCCGTGAACCGTACGCGGACGGGGTACGGGCAGGGACCTGCACGAGTATCCCCATTCCTCCCTGCCCCACCTCGGCGAGGCCGGGGCGGTCAAATCGTTCGTGCCGCGGCCGCACACCGCCGTACTGTGACCGGTCGACGACCGCGGGGCGCACGGGCACTGTCCTTGGCGGCCCCACGCGGAGCCACGATCACACGGAGGACGGGACACGGTGGGGCAGTGCAACGGATGGGCTGACGAGCGCTTCGGAGCCGTCGCCGACGCGTTCTCGCGGAACTTCGACGATTTCCCCGAACTCGGCGCAGCCGTCACGGTGTTTGTCGACGGACACAAGGTCGCGGACCTGTGGGGCGGGGTCGCGGACCAGCGGACCGGCCGACCGTGGGACCAGGACACCGTCCTACCGGTCTTCTCCTGCGCCAAAGGCATCGTGAGCCTGTGCGCCCACCTCCTCGCGCAGGAAGGACATCTCGACCTCGACGCCCCGGTGAGCCAGTACTGGCCCGGGTTCGCGCAGCACGGCAAGGAGTCCATCACCTGCCGCATGGTCCTCGGACACCGGGCCGGACTTCCCGCCCTCGACCGGGTACTCGGCTTCGAGGAGATCGCCGCCTGGACACCGGTGACCCGGGCCATCGAGGAGCAGAAGCCGCTGTGGGAGCCGGACACGGCATACGAGTACCACGGCCACGTCTTCGGCTTCCTCATCGGTGAGGTCATCCGGCGCATCACCGGGCTCACTCCGGGCGCATACTTCCGCCGTGCCGTGGGCGACCCGCTGGGACTACGGGCCTGGATCGGCCTGCCCACCGAGGAGACGGACGGCCGTGCCCGGCTCGTCGAGGCCGAGGGGCGGCCAGGGATGCCAGGGCCCGAGCATCTGCTCACCCGCATCGTGACGATGAACGGCGCCCTGGTCTTCCCCGGTCTCGACGAGCCGCGCGGCTGGAACGACCCGGCGTTGCTCGGCATGGAGCTGCCCGGAGCGGGTGCCACGGCGTCGGCGAGCGGCCTGGCCGGGCTCTACGCTGCGGCCGTGACCGGCATCGAGGGCCGGGAGCGGCTGCTCACACCGGACACCGTGACGGACGCGGTCCGCGAGGTGTCATCCGGCAAGGGGTGGTTGGGCTTCGACGCCGGGGCGCGCTGGGGCTCGGGCTTCCTGCTCGACTCGTCGGCCTTCCGGCCGATGCTGGGGGAGCGCAGTTTCGGCAACGACGGAGCAGGCGGCCAATTCGCCTTCGGCGACGACGAGTTCGGCGTGGGCTTCGCGTACATCGCCAACCGCATGATCGGTCACGGCGACGCCCGCGCGAACCGCCTGGCCGCGGCGGTGCGCACCTGCCTGGTCGGCTGACGTCCGCGTGCGGGCGGCCGCGCCGGCCCCCCGGGGCCTCCGCCGCGCACTCGCGATGCCACACCGACCGCGTACCACGTCGGAACGTACGGCCGGCTGTGCACGGCCACCAAGGTGCCGGGCCCGGACCAGCTCTGACTCTCCACCACCGACTGCGACAACAACGGAGGCGAACCGGACGGTGCGGACAAGCTGTTCCGCATCTCGATCACGCAGCGGGCTCTGTCCATGTGCCGTCCCGTCGGGGCGAGTTCACCTCCGGCGGGGCGGCACGGCCCTCTCTCAGCGGTACAGCGCGTCCACCTCGACCGCGTACGCCGTCTCGATTGCCTTCCGCTTCAGCTTCAGCGACGGGGTCAGCAGACCGTGTTCCTCGGTGAATTGATGCGCAAGGATCCGGAAGGTACGGATCGACTCGGCCTGCGACACCGCCGTGTTGGCGGCCACCACCGCCCGCCTGACCTCCATCTCCAGATACGGGTCCCGCACCAGGTCCGCCGCGTTCATCGGCGGCCGCCCCTGCATGGTGAGCCAGTGGTCCACGGACTCCTGGTCCACGGTCACCAGCGCCGCGATGTACGGCCGGTCGTTGCCGACCACGATGCACTGCGCCACCAGCGGATGGGCCCGCACCCGCTCCTCCAGACCGGCCGGCGACACACTCTTGCCGCCCGACGTCACCAGGATCTCCTTCTTCCGTCCGGTGATCGTCAGATAGCCGTCCTCGTCGAGCGCACCCAGGTCGCCGGTGGCCAGCCAGCCGTCGTGCAGCACCGCGGCGGTGGCCTTCGGGTTGCCCAGATAGCCGCCGAAGACATTGGCGCCGTACACCCACACCTCGCCGTCGTCGGCGATGTGCACGGTGGTGCCGGGGATCGGCTGCCCGACCGTGCCGTACCGGGTGCGCTCGGGCGGGTTGGCGGTGGCCGCCGCAGTGGACTCGGTCAGTCCGTACCCCTCGTACACCGTGACGCCCGCGCCCTCGAAGAACAGACCGAGCCGCCGCTCCATCCCCGAACCGCCCGACATGGCGTGCCGGACCCGGCCGCCCATCGCGTCGCGGACCTTCTTGTACACGACCTTGTCGAAGAACTGGTGCTGCATCCGCAGCCCCGCGGAAGGGCCGGGTCCGGTCCCGAACGCCCGGTGCTCCATCGCCTCCGCGTACTTCACCGCGACCTCGACGGCCTTGTCGAACGGTCCGACCCTGCCCTCCGCCTCGGCCTTGCGCCGGGCGCCGTTGAAGACCTTCTCGAAGATGTACGGAACCGCGAGGATGAAGGTCGGCCGGAACGACACCAGGTCCGGCATGAGCGCCTTCGCCGACAGCTCCGGCTGATGGCCCAGCTTCACCCGGCCGCGGACCGCCGTGACCTCGACCATCCGTCCGAAGACGTGCGCCAGCGGCAGGAAGAGGAGCGTAGCGGCCTCGTCGCCCGGCCTGGAGTGGAAGACCGACTCCCAGCGCGACGCCATCGTGTCCGTCTCGAACATGAAGTTGGCGTGCGTGATCACACAGCCCTTGGGGCGGCCCGTGGTGCCGGACGTGTAGATGACGGTCGCCACCGAATCGGGCGTCACCGCCCGCCGGTGCCGGTGCACCACCTCGTCCTCGATGTGCACGCCCGCCTCGACCAGCTCGGTCACCGCGTCCGAGTCCAGCTGCCAGAGCCGCTTGAGCTGGGGCAGCCGGTCGATCACCGAGGCGATCGTCATCGCATGGTCCTCGTGCTCGACCATGATCGCGGACACTTCGGCGTCGTGCAGCATCCAGAAGACCTGCTCGGCCGAGGACGTCGGATAGACCGGCACGGACTGGGCGCCGACCGTCCACAGCGCGAAGTCGAAGAGCGTCCACTCGTAACGGGTACGCGCCATCAGGGCGACCCGGTCGCCGAACCGGACACCGTGGGCGATCAGCCCCTTGGCGAGCGCGAGCACCTCGTCGCGGAACGTCGCCGCGGTGACATCACGCCAGCGTCCGTCCGCGTCCTTGCGGCCCAGCGCGACCCGGTGCGGATCCTCCTCCGCATAGTCGAAGACGGCATCAGCCAGCCCGCCTACCTGGGGCGCGATCGCCATGGGTGGGACAGTGAACTCGCGCAATGACCTGCTCCTTGTGGCGCTCCGCACAGCGCCGTGACGCTACCCCACCGGTTGGCGCGGCGGGAGGGCCCGGAACGACCGGAAAGCGTGCCATCTGCACAGGTCAGCCACAGATATCCGGCCAGATGGGCCAGGCTCGGGCGTGCTTCTGACGGTGGAGTAAGTAGCTCGCGCCGGAATCTCCACCGAATCTGTACGCCTCGGCCACTCCCGTCGTGACGGTCAGGGGGGGGGTGTTCGGTACCTGCTGCCCATCCTCCCCGCGCACGCGTGCGGTCATGCGCCGTCGCGGCCGCTGATCGCGTTGATCCCGCCGATGCCACGGATCAGCCGGTCGCCGCCCGCCAGGATCGCCGCCGCGAGCGCGTCCGCCGCCTCCTGCGCCGCGTCGCGGCGGCGGCCGTGCAGCAGGACGAAATCCACGTCGCCGAGTTCCGGCAGCCCCGCCCTGGCCGGTACGGGAGTCAGTCCCGGCGGGATGAGCCCGCGGGTGTGAGCCATCACGCCGAGACCGGCGTGGGCCGCTGCGACGAGTCCGCTGAGGCTCGTACTCGTGCAGGCGACCCGCCAGGACCGGCCGTGCTCCTCCAGCACTTCCAGAGCGCGGGCCCGGGTGAGGCCCGGCGGCGGGAAAAGGATCAGCGGCACCGGGCGGTCCGGGTCGATCCGCAGGTGCGGTGCGCCGATCCAGGTCAGGGCGTCCTGCCAGACCAGTTCGCCGTGCGTGTCACCGGTCCGCCGCTTGGCGAGGACGAGATCGAGCCGTCCCGCCGCCAGCTGCCGGTGCAGCGTCCCCGACAGCTCGACCGTCAGCTCCAGCTCGACCTCCGGATGGTCGCGGCGGAACGACTCCAGAATCTCCGGCAGCCGGGTCTGCACGAAGTCCTCGGACGCCCCGAACCGCAGCCGCCCGCGCAGCCGCGTCCCGGTGAAGAACGCCGCGGCCCGCTCGTGGGCCTGCAGGATCGTCCGCGCGAAGCCGAGCATCGCCTCACCGTCCACGGTGAGATCGACCCGGTGCGTGTCCCGGGTGAACAACTGGCGCCCCGTCGCGTCCTCCAGCCGCCGCACATGCTGACTCACCGTGGACTGCCGCACGCCCAGCCGACGGGCGGCCTGGGTGAAGCTCAGCGTCTGGGCGACGGCCAGAAAGGTACGGAGCTGTGCAGGATCGTACATAGCGCCCAGGCTATCGCGAATCATGATGACAGTGAGAGCGGTATGCCGGATTCCCGATCGCGGTGATCAAGAGCAGGATGGGGAGGGCACGATCTGAACGAGAGACACGTGGAGCACATGAGCCGCCGCACCTTCAAGCTGCCGATCGACCCGTACATCCTGGCGCTGATCGGCACCGTCGTGCTCGCGGCGCTGCTGCCCGCATCGGGGGCCGCCGCGGACGTCGCCGACGGTGCGTCGACCGGAGCGGTCGCCCTCCTCTTCTTCCTGTACGGCGCCCGCCTCTCGACCGCCGAGGCGCTCGACGGCCTCAGGCACTGGCGGCTCCACCTCACCGTCCTGATCTGCACCTTCGTCGCGTTCCCGCTGCTGGGACTGGCGGGCAAGGGGCTGGTTCCGTACGTCCTGACCCCGCAGCTCTACAGCGGCTTCCTCTTCCTCTGCCTCGTCCCGTCGACCATCCAGTCGTCGATCGCCTTCACCTCGATCGCCCGCGGCAACGTGCCGGCGGCGATCTGCGCGGGCTCCTTCTCCTCGATCGCCGGGATCTTCCTCACCCCGCTGCTCGCCGCAGCACTGCTCGGCAACAGCGGCGGCGGATTCTCGGCCGACGCGCTGCTGAAGATCGGGCTCCAGCTGCTGCTCCCGTTCATCGCCGGCCAGCTGCTGCGCCGCTGGATCGGCGGCTTCCTCACCCGCCACAAGAAGGTCCTCGGCTATGTCGACCGCGGCTCGATCCTGCTGGTCGTCTATGCGGCGTTCAGCGAGGGAATGGTCGCCGGCATCTGGCACCAGGTCACTCCGGCGAGGCTCGGTGCGCTGCTCGCAGCCGAAGCGGTGCTGCTCGCGCTGATGCTCGCGCTGACCTGGTTCGGGGCGAAGCGGCTCGGCTTCGACCGAGGAGACCGGATCGCCATCCAGTTCGCCGGTTCGAAGAAGAGCCTGGCGTCCGGGCTCCCGATGGCCAGCGTGCTCTTCGGGGCGCACGCGAGCCTCGCCGTGCTGCCCCTGATGCTCTTCCACCAGATGCAGTTGATGGTGTGCGCGGTGATCGCGAAGCGGCGCTCGCGGGATCCGCAGGACGAACTCCGGGAGAGCCCGGGGACTCCGGCGAGCGGTCCGGTGGCGCAGACGCGCGTCCCGGTGGGCTGACGCGCTCGCCCCAACCCGAAGGCGCCGATGGCGGACGCCACGGGGGCGGGACCGGCCGGCGCAGGGGGCGCTCCCCGCCGGCCGGACCCCTGACCCGTGTCACGGGCCGGGCACCTCAGCCCTGGCCGACCGTCGCCTCCAGGGCGATGCGGTGCTCACCCGCGTACACGTTCATGGACGGACCCCGCAGAAATCCGACCAGGGTCAGTCCGGTCTCCGCCGCCAGATCCACGGCGAGCGACGACGGCGCCGAGACTGCGGCGAGCATCGGGATCCCGGCCATCACCGCCTTCTGGGCCAGCTCGAACGAGGCCCGCCCCGACACCAGCAGAATCGCCCGGGACAGCGGCAGCCGGTTGTCGGTCAGGGCCCGGCCGACAAGCTTGTCGACCGCGTTGTGCCGACCGACGTCCTCCCGGATGTCGAGCAGTTCCCCGGTCTCGGAGAACAGCGCCGCCGCATGCAGGCCCCCGGTCCGGTCGAAGACCCGCTGCGACTCGCGGAGCCGGTCGGGGAGGCCCGAGAGCAGTGCGGGCTCGACCCGGACCGGGGGAGTGTCGGCGATCGGGTGCCGGGTGGTGGTGCGGACCGCGTCGAGGCTCGCCTTGCCGCACAGCCCGCAGGACGAGGTCGTGTAGACGTTGCGTTCGAGTGTGATGTCGGGGACCTGCACGCCGGGCGCGAGCTTCACATCCACCACGTTGTAGGTGTTCACGCCGTCCGCCGTCGCTCCCGCGCAGTACACGATCGACTGCACCTCGGAGCCGTCACCGATCACGCCCTCGCTGACCAGGAAGCCCGCCGCCAGCGCGAAGTCGTCGCCAGGCGTGCGCATCGTGATGGCGAGCGGTCTGCCGTTCAGCCGGATCTCCAGGGGCTCCTCGGCGACGAGGGTGTCGGGGCGTGCGGAGACCGCTCCGTCCCGGATGCGGATGGTGCGGCGGCGCTCGGTGACCCGTCCCATGGCGGTTAAACCCGATTCTGTACGTGTTGGAAGCCGAAGCGGCCCTTGATGCAGAGGTTGCCGTGGGCCACCGGGTTGTCGTGCGGAGAGGTGACCTTGACGATCTCATTGTCCTGCACATGGAGTGTGACGCTGCAGCCGACACCGCAGTAGGCGCAGACGGTGGTGGTTTCCGTCCGGGCCGGCTCGTCCCAGGTCCAGGCCGCCCGCATGTCGAATTCGGTCTTGAAGGAGAGCGCCCCGGTGGGGCACACCAGCATCGCGAAAGGCGTCGGGACCGTACGCGTCGCGCGTCCGCCGGAAGCCGCCCGCCGCGCGTTCCGGTGCCTCGTCCCACCTCGCCTGTCGCAGCGTGCCGTTCGCGTCCCTCACGAGGGGATGCGTCAGCCGCTCGTACTGCTTCTGCTGCCGTCGGCGGCGGTTGTCACTCATGGTGCGCTCCCTGCTGTGGCCGTGGTGGCCGAGGAGGTGGTGGCGAGGAGATCGGCGAGCGCGTGCACGGCGCGCAGCGTCGGAACGGGCACCCCGGCCAGATCGGCCAGTTCGACGACGGCCGCGAGCAGCACATCGAGTTCGAGTGGTTTGCCCTTCTCCAGATCCTGGAGGGTGGAGGTCTTGTGGTCGCCGACGCGTTCGGCCCCCGCGATGCGCCGCTCCACGGAGATCTCGGGGCGGCAGCCGACAGCGGCCGCGACAGCGAGGGTCTCGCGCATCATCGACCCGACAAGGGCCCGGGTGTCCGGATGGCGGCAGATCTGCCCCATGGTGGCCCGCGCGAGCGCACTGATCGGGTTGAAGGAGATGTTGCCGATCAGCTTGATCCAGATGTCGTTGCGCAGATCCGGCTCGACGGGGCACTTGAGCCCGCCCGCGACCATGGCCTCACTGAAGTCGTGGCAGCGCTGCGACACGGTCCGGTCCGGCTCGCCGATCGAGAACCGGGTGCCTTCGAGGTGGCGCACGACACCGGGTGCCTCGATCTCGGTGGCCGCGTACACGACACACCCGATGGCGCGCTCGGGCGGCAGTGTGGCGCTGACCGTGCCCGCCGGGTCGACGCTGTCGATACGCCGGCCGGCGTGCGGGCCCGACAGGCCGTGGAAATACCACCAAGGGATGCCGTTCTGAGCGGCGATCAGGGCGGTGCGGTCGTGCAGCAGCGGATGGACCAGCGGGCCCGACGCCGCGTACGAGTTGGCCTTGAGCCCGAGGAACACATAGTCGACGGGCCCGACCTCCGACGGATCGTCGGTGGCAGCCGGACGCGCGGTGAAGTCGCCGCGCGGACTGAGGACGCGGACGCCGTCCCGCCGCATCGCGGCCAGGTGCGGCCCGCGGGCGATGAGATGGACCTCGGCGCCGGCGCGGTGGAGCGCGGCCCCGACATAGGCGCCGATCGCACCGGCGCCGACAACTGCGACTTTCACGGGGCTCTCCGTTCGGTAAGGGACCGAGCGAGGGAACAGGAGACGATGTCAAGTCGACAGAATATTGTCTACAGTATGTGTTCAGTCGGGTCAAGGGTTGTCAAGCCTCCAAGGCCAGGCCGCTAATCCTGTGGGATCACGTGCCCCCGTACCGGACGGTAGCCACCAAGACTGGATAGTTCCTGCCATACGTAGCGAGGGGAACCTCTACATGACCGGCTCACGTGTCGTGGCGCTCGGCCACTATCAGCCCGCCAAGGTGCTCACCAATGACGACCTGGCGGCCATGGTCGACACCAGCGACGAGTGGATCACCAGTCGCGTCGGGATCAAGACCCGCCATGTGGGAGGCCCTGGCGAGCCGGTGGACGAGATGGCCGCGCATGCGGCGGCCAAGGCGCTCGCCACGGCCGGTCTCGACCCCGCCGCCATCGATCTGGTCCTCGTCGCGACCTCCACGGCGATCGACCGTTCGCCCAGCATGTCCGCGCGCGTGGCCGCCCGACTCGGCATGGCTTCGCCCGCCGTCATGGACATCAACGTGGTCTGCTCCGGCTTCACCCACGCCCTCGCCACCGCCGACCATGCGATCCGGGCAGGCGCCGCGACCCGTGCGCTGGTGATCGGCGCCGACAAAATGGCCGACATCGCCGACTGGACCGACCGCTCCACCTGTGTCCTGCTCGGCGACGGTGCGGGCGCCGCGGTCGTGGTCGCGGACCCGCGGGGCGACGCGGACGCCGCGCCCGGAATCGGCCCCGTGCTCTGGGGTTCGGTGCCGGAGATGGGCCGCGCGGTCCGGATCGAGGGGACGCCGCCGCGCTTCGCCCAGGAGGGGCAGTCCGTCTACCGCTGGGCCACCACCCAGCTGCCGCCCATCGCGCGCAAAGTGTGCGAAAAGGCAGGAGTCGCCCCCGAGGATCTCGCCGCGGTGGTACTGCATCAGGCCAATCTGCGGATCATCGAACCGGTCGCCAGGAAGATCGGTGCGGTCAACGCGGTCATCGCCCGGGATGTCGTGGATTCCGGCAATACATCCGCCGCTTCGATCCCCATGGCCCTGTCGAAACTGGTGGAACGCGGCGAGGTCGACAGCGGCGCTCCGGCACTGCTTTTCGGGTTCGGCGGGAACCTCTCGTACGCGGGTCAGGTGATCCGCTGCCCCTGACCCCCATGGTGCTCGGTAGACTGTAGACGATAAGCAATTGCTCGTCGCCCGGAGGGGGACCGCGATGTTGTCCACAGGACTGCCGCAGGGGGCCGTGCCGAAGCTGGAACGGCCCGGTCCGCTGCGTGAGCGCGTCTATGAGGCGCTGCTCGAACTGATCACCACGCGTGCGCTCCGCCCAGGCCAGCATCTGGTCGAGAGCGAGCTGGCGGGGCACCTCGGTGTGTCCCGGCAGCCGGTGCGCGAGGCATTGCAGCGGCTGAACACCGAGGGCTGGGTCGATCTGCGTCCCGCTCAGGGTGCGTTCGTCCATGAACCCACCGAGGAGGAGGCGGACCAACTGCTCTCGGTCCGCACCCTGCTGGAGGCCGAGGCTGCCCGGCTGGCCGCGGCCAACTCCGGCACGGCCGGCATCGCCGCCCTCGAGGAGCTCTGTGCCAGGGGTGAGCAGGCCGTTGCCGACGACGATGTGGATCTCGCCGTCGCCACCAATGCCGCCTTCCATGCCAAGGTCATGGAGCTGGCGGGCAATGTGGTGCTCGCCGAGCTCGCCGGACAGGTCGACCGCCGGGTCCGCTGGTACTACACACCGGTGGCCCGCCGGCGCGGCACCCAGTCCTGGATCGAACACCGCTCGCTGATCGCGGCGATCTCCTCGCGGGACGAGCAGCGGGCCACCGAGATCATGCGGGCGCACACGGAGCACACACGCAAGACGTACCACCAGCGCGAAGAGGGCTAGCGCGCGGCCGGACAAGCCGGACCGTTCGAACGGTTCGTCAAGGTTCGGACGGATCGTGGTCGTAACGGGTCGAAGTCGTAACGGGTCGTCCAGGAAGGGTCGGGGCTCCGAGCCCCGGCCCTCCTCTGCGTTCCGCACCGGACCGCCGCCCTGCCCGTGGACCCGTGGTCCCGCCCCGGCTCGCCCGCTGGTCCGTACCCGGATGGCGCCGGCGATCACCGCGGAGTACAGGGGCCGTGTGGTCGCGCGTATCGCCGCTGCCCCCGGTCGACCAGCACGGCACAACCCTGCCGACGCTGTGGTGATGGCCACTGCGGTCCGCAGGCTTCTCCGCGAGGCTCGTTGCGCCGGTGGTGTCTTGATCCATTCTGCGCCGACGTGTGCGGGAGGAATGGCGGTGGACGGCCCGTCGGCGTTCAGTGCGGTGGCGGCGGCGTGGGCTGTACGAGGCCGGACTGGTAGGCGATGACGACCAGTTGGGCGCGGTCCCGCGCGTGGAGCTTGGCCATGGCGCGCTGGACGTGGGTGCGCACGGTCAGCGGGCTGAGGACGAGCATGCCGGCGATCTCGGCGTTGGACTTCCCCTCGGCGGCCAGAGCCATCACCTCGCGCTCGCGGGGGGTGAGAACGGCGAGGCGTTCGGGCGGCACCAGGTGGCTGCCGGGTTCGGGTGTGGCGAGGAAGCGGGCGATGAGGGAGCGCGTGGCAGGCGGGGAGAGCAGGGAGTCGCCGGAGGCCACGGTGCGGATGCCGGCGAGGAGTCCGTCCGCGTCCACGTCCTTGCCGAGAAAGCCGCTCGCGCCGGCGCGCAGTGCCCGGGCGACGTACTCGTCGGTCTCGAACGTGGTGAGGATGAGGACGCGGGTGCCGGACAGGTCCGGATCGGCGCAGAGCGCGGTGGTCGCGGCCAGGCCGTCGATGCCGGGCATGCGGATGTCCATGAGGACGAGGTCGGGACGGTGGGTGCGGGTGAGCTCGACCGCTTCCCTGCCGTCGGCGGCTTCGGCGACCACGTCCATGTCGTCACAGGAGTCGATCAGCATGCGGAAGGTCGCCCGGAGGAGGGCTTGGTCGTCGGCGAGCAGGACGCGGATGGTCATGCGATGAAGCCCTCTTCCGGGTTCCGGGGGTGCAGTGGCAGTTGGGCGGTGACGTGGAAGCCGCCTTCGGACCGGTGGCCGGCGTGCAGGTGACCGCCGACGGAATGGGCGCGTTCACGCATGCCGATGAGACCGAATCCGCCGCTCCGGGCCGCAGTGGTTCGGGCTGTGGCCTCTCCGTCGTCGGTGATCGTGACGGTCAGCCTGTCGCGGGTGTAGTCGAGCTGTACGTGCGCCGCGTGTGCGGTGGCGTGTTTGGTGACGTTGGTGAGTGCTTCCTGCACGATCCGGAACGCCGTCAGGTCCACTGCCGGCGAGAGCCGCTGTTCCTCGCCCTCGGAGGTGACGGTGACGATGAGCCCGGCGGATGCGAACGAGTCGGTGAGATCGGCGAGCTGCGCGAGGCCGGGGGCCGGTGCCAGCGCGTCGGTGTCGTCCGCCTGGCGCAGGAGGCCGACGGTGGCCTTGAGTTCTCGCAGCGCCGATGAGGTGGTGCCGACCAGGTCCGCAAGGATCGTCTGCGCCTGCTCGGGGTGGATGCGCGCCAGGTGCGCGGCCGTACCGGCCTGGGCGTGGGCCAGCGTCAAGTGGTGGGCGACGGCATCGTGCAGTTCGCGGGCGATACGCATGCGCTCGGCGTGTGCGGCACGGGCCTGTACGACCTCCAGATAGGCGCGGCGCAGCTGGACGGCGCTGCCGAGCACTGCCGACAGCAGAATCCAGGCGGTGGGGTTGATCGTCCTGAGGATGAGCGGCTGGTCACCTCGGGTGGCGAGCAGCGTCGTCGCCGTCAGCAGCGCGGCGATGGTGAGCGTGTAGGCGCTGGTGATCGTCCGGTCGGCGCCGACGGCCAGCCGGTAGAGCGCCACCATGACCGGTCCCAGCAGCAGGGGGGTGAGCAGGAATCCCGGCACGCCCGTGGCCACGGCGCAGACCGCGGTCACCACGACGACAGTGCGGGGGTGGCTGCGGTTCCACAGCAGGGACGCGCAGCCGACGGCCGAGAACAGCACGGCGATCCACCACTCGGCCCGGATGGCGGGCTCCATGCCGCTGATCACGCTTCCCGGGACGGAGACGACGAACAGCAGCAGGGCCACCGCCGCGTCGACGCCGCGGGGATGGTCATTCGCGTATCGCTGCCAGTTGGTCATCATCGAATTCTCCGGTCCGGTAGATCCATGGTGGGCGACGCGGGCGCCGAGCAGCCAACGAGGGCCGCCCGTGTTCTCCACGGGCGGCCCTGCGGTGGGTGCGGCGGTCAGATGCTGACCGACTCCCGGTCGGCCGCCTCGGCCTGCGCCGGGGCGACTGCGGACCGCCGGCTGAGAGCCTCACCTTCCACGTCGACGCGGGGCAGCAGCTTGTCCAGCGGGCGGGGCAGCCACCACGCCGCCTTGCCGAGCAGGGCGAGCACGGCGGGGACGAACGCCATGCGGACGACGAACGCGTCGAACAGGACGGCCGTGGCCAGACCGAACCCGATCGTCTTGATCATGGATTCGCCGGCGCCGATGAACCCCGAGAAGACGGCCATCATGATGAGCGCGGCCGCTACCACGACGCGGGCGCTGTACCGGAAACCGGTGACGACCGCCTGGCCGGGCCGGTCTCCGTGGACGTACGCCTCCCGCATGCGGGCGACCAGGAAGACTTCGTAGTCCATGGCGAGACCGAAGACGATGCCCACCAGGAAGATCGGCATCAGGCTCATGATCGGGCCGGTCTGCTCGACGCCGAGGAGGCCGGCGCCCCAGCCCCACTGGAAGACCGCGACGACCGAGCCGAGAGCGGCCAGCACCGACAGGAGGAAGCCGAGGGCCGCCTTGATCGGTACGAGCACGGAGCGGAAGACCACCATCAGGAGCAGGATGGCCAGACCCACCACGACCGCGAGGTAGGGGATCAGCGCGTCCTGGACCTTCTGGGCGACGTCGATGTTCATCGCTGTGGTGCCGGTGACATCGAAGGTCACTCCGGTGGCGGACGTGACCGCGGGGCGTTCGGTGCGGATGGTGTGGACGAGGTCCTTGGTCTTCTCGGTGCTCGGCCCGGCGGCCGGGACGGCGGAGAATACCGCGGTGTCACCGGCGGGGTTGAACCGCGCCGGTGAGACGGAGACGACTCCTTCGGTGGCGCCGATCTTCTGCTCGATCGTCGTCACCGCGGCCTTCGCGTCGTCGGCACCCTTGGCGTCCACGACGATGGTCAGGGGCCCGTTGAAGCCGGGACCGAAGCCGTCGGCGAGCGCGTCGTAGGCGCGGCGCTCCGTGGTCGAGGTGGGTTTGGCCTCGTCTCCGGGCATGCCCAGCTGCAGATCCATCACCGGCAGCGCGAGTGCCCCCAGACCCGCGACCGACGCGAGGAGTACGGGGACGGGGCGGCGCAGGACGAACCGGGCCCAGCGGCTGCCTCCGTTGTGCTCGCCGCCTTCCTTGCTCCTCCCGCGCTTCCGGACGGAGCGCGACAGCACCGTACGCGGCCAGAAGCCGAGCAGGGCCGGGACCAGCGTCAGCGCGATGACGACGGAGATGACGACCGCCCCTGCGGCGGCGAGGCCCATCGTGGTCAGCATCGGGATACCGACCACCGAGAGCCCGGCCAGTGCGATGACGACGGTGAGCCCGGCGAAGACGACCGCCGACCCGGCGGTGCCGGCCGCCAGACCCGCCGCCTCCTGGGGTACGTGTCCCTTGGCCCGCTCCTCCCGGTAGCGGGAGACGATGAACACGGCGTAGTCGATGCCGCACGCGAGGCCGAGCATCGTGGCCAGGGTGCCGGTCGTCGCGGACAGGCCCAGGGCACTGCCCAGGGCGAGAATCGACGCCATGCCGACACCGACGCCGATGATCGCGGTCAGCAGCGGCAGCCCGGCGGCGGCCAGTGAACCGAAGGTCATCAGCAACACCACGGCGGCGATGGCGATGCCAATCCCCTCGGCCCCTCCGCCCGCCGCTGGCTGGGTCGCCAGCGCGGTTCCGCCGACCTCGACGGTCAGGCCCGCGTCCCGGGCCTCCTGCAGGGCGTCCTCCAGCTTCTGCTTGCTCGCGTCGGTGAGGTCGTCGGCCTTCACCTTGTAAGTGACGGTCGCGTACGCCGTGGAGGCGTCCTTGCTCACCGAATGCGCCTGGAAGGGGCTCACCGCACCGGCGACCTGAGCCCCGTCGGCCGCCTCGACCACGGTCTTCTCGATGGCCGACCGGTTCCCGGCCGCGGTGACCTTCTGACCGTCGGGAGCGACGAAGACGACCCGGGCGCTCGCCCCGTCGGCCATCGACCCGGGGAAGCGCTGCTCCATCAGGTCGAATGCCTTCTGGGACTCGATGCCCGGCATGGAGGACCCCTCGTCGGGGGCGGCGGGAGCTGTGACGGCGCCGAAGCCGACAGCGCCCAGCACCGCCGCCCACAGCAGGGCGACGTACCAGCGCCGCCGGAAGGCCAGACGGCCCAGTCGATAGAGAAAAGCAGCCACGGGCAGGGGTCTCCACATCTGAATCTCGGATACCTCCCCAGGTTCTCCGGGCACGGCCCGTCCCGTCGTCGTGCGCCTGCCGACAATCCCGCTACTGAAATCGCAGTACATGTGCTCCGGCACGTCCCCGACGGGCATGACAGGGCACTCCTCCTGCCACCCGCCGGTGCCCTCCTCCTGCACATCGAAGGGCAGGTCCTGCCCGACATTCACACATATCGATGTTCAAACGAACAGTGATGTGTTAGAAATGAGTCATGGGTGTCGCCAATCGTCTGGACCTGACCCTGCGACTGGTGCAGGGCTCCGACCGGGTTTCCGTGTCGGAGCTCTCCCATCGCCTGGGGGTCTCCGAAATGACCGTTCGCAGGGACCTGGACGCGCTGGAGCTACAGGGGCTGGTGCGCCGGGTGCACGGCGGCGCCGTCGCCACACGTTCGCGTGAGGAGGGAGCGGGCTTCGCGGCCCGTGAGCTGTGGCAGGCCGCGACGAAGGACCGTCTCGGTGCGGCCGTGGCCGCGATGGTCGAGCCGGGATCTCGCGTGCTGCTGGACGCGGGCACCACCACCGTGCACGTCGCGAAGCATCTGGTCGAACGCGCCCCGTTGACGGTCGCGGTGCTCAGTCTGCAGGCGGCGGTTTGCCTGGCGGACCGGCCCGGCATCGAGCTGCTGGTCGTCGGCGGCCGGTCCCGTTCCGCGGAGCAGTCGCTGGTCGGCCCGCTGGCCCTGCGCACACTCGAGGCCCTGGCCTTCGACTGCTTTGTGCTGTCCATCGGCGGTGTGCACGCCGAGTACGGGTGGTCGGAGTTCTCGCTGGACGACGCGGCCGTCAAACAGGCCGCCCTTGCGCAGGCAGCGCGCACGATCGCCGTGGCGGACGCGACCAAGCTCGGGGTGCGCGCGTTCAGCCAGGTCGCCGCGCTGGGGGCGGTGGACGCCTTTGTCACCGACGCCGCGGCCCAGGATGCCGCCACGCACCCCAATGGCCCGCTGACCCTGACGGCCCTGCGCGATGCGGGCGTCAGCACGGCCCTGGCCTGAACACCGTCCGCCATGAGGAGCGCATCATGACCGCTGTCCCACGACCGCTGATGATCCTGGTCGCCGGCCCCTACCGGTCGGGCACCGGGGACGATCCGGTCAAGCTCGACGCCCATGTGCGGGCGATGAACCAGGCCGCACTGGTGCTCTTCCGCTCCGGCCACCTGCCGGTAACCGGCGAGGCTCTGGCCCTTCCCCTGCTGGAGACCGCGGGAAGCACCGGTCCGGGCGACGCGGCATTCCAGGAGATCTTCCACCCCGTCGCCGAACTGCTGCTGGCGCGCTGCGACGCGGTGCTGCGCATCGGCGGCCCCTCGGACGGCGCGGACCGGATGGTCGCGAGGGCCCGGGATCAGGGGCTGGACATCTACACCCGTATCGACGACGTCCCATCCGCCCGGTGACGGCCGGCCTGGACACCCCCGACCGCCGCGGCCGTACCGGCCTGGACCGGCACGGCCGCGACCTGACCGGCAACCCGCGGGTGCGAATCGAAGACGTGGAAGTGCTGTCCTGCGACTGGTACGTCCTGCGCCGGACGACCTTCGACTACCAGCACAGTGACGGCCATTGGAGCCGGGAGCAGCGGGAGACCTACGACCGGGGCGACGGCGCCACGATCCTGCTCTATAACACCGATCGCCGCACTGTTCTGCTGACTCGCCAGTTCCGTCTGCCCGCCTACGTCAACGGGCACCCCGACGGCATGCTGCTCGAGACCGCCGCCGGGCTCCTCGACGGCGACAGCCCCGAGGAAGCCATCCGCAGGGAAACGGCCGAGGAGACCGGACACACCATCGGCACCCCCGAGCGCGTCTTCGAGGTGTACATGAGCCCCGGCTCGGTCACCGAACGTCTGCACTTCTTCGCTGCCCCTTACCGTCCGCAGGCCTCCGCCGCCGACGGGTACGGGATCGCGGCCGAGGGCGAGGACATCGCGACGGTGGAACTCCCCTTCGCGGAGGCGCTCGCGATGGTCCGCACCGGCGCCATCGCCGACGCCAAGACCATCATGCTGCTGCAATGGGCGGCCCTGGACGGCCCGTACCGGCACTCCTGATTGCCCGCCCGGCCACGGCGCGGGCCTCGAAATGCCTCCGCGCCGACGGCAGACCCACGACTCGACCGCTCGCCTTTGTCCTCGATGTGGAGAAAGTTGGAGCGGATTCCTGCGCAACTTCTTCCCAGTTCCGGCAACCGCTGCTACGTTCCACTCGAAAGCCCGACGGATAAGCCGATGTGGCGGGGAGGGGCGCGTGAGACGTATGACGGCACGACCCGCGAATGCGCATCAGGCGCGACTGCTCCGGCTGTTGCGCGACGGCGGGCCCAACTCCCGGGCACAGCTGGGGGATCAGGTCGATCTCTCCCGCTCCAAGCTCGCCGTCGAGGTGGACCGGCTGCTGGAGACCGGACTCGTCGTGGCCGACGGACTCGCCGCCTCGCGCGGCGGGCGTCGCTCGCACAACATCCGGCTCGCTCCCGCACTGCGCTTCCTCGGCGTCGACATCGGTGCCACATCGATCGATGTGGCTGTCACCAACGCGGAGTTGGAGGTTCTGGGCCACCTCAACCACCCCATGGACGTACGCGAAGGACCTGTCGCGATCTTCGAACAGGTGCTGTCCATGGCGACCAAGCTCCGGGCCTCCGGACTCGCCGAAGGCTTCGACGGCGCGGGCATCGGCGTACCCGGACCGGTCCGCTTCCCCGAAGGCGTACCGGTCGCACCTCCGATCATGCCCGGCTGGGACGGCTTCCCGGTCCGCGAGGCGCTCAGCCAGGAACTGGGCTGCCCCGTCATGGTCGACAACGACGTGAACCTGATGGCGATGGGGGAACAGCACGCGGGCGTCGCACGCTCCGTGGGCGACTTCCTCTGCGTCAAGATCGGTACCGGTATCGGCTGCGGCATCGTCGTCGGCGGCGACGTCTACCGCGGTACGACGGGCAGCGCCGGCGACATCGGCCACATCCAGGTCGAACCCGACGGCCGCGCCTGCGCCTGCGGCAACCGGGGCTGCCTGGAAGCCCACTTCAGCGGCGCCGCGCTGGCCCGCGACGCCGAGGACGCGGCGCGCGCGGGACAGTCGCAGGAACTCGCCGCCCGGCTGGAGGCGGCCGGGAGACTCACCGCAGTCGATGTGGCCGCCGCCGCGGCCGCCGGTGACGCCACCTCGCTCGACCTGATCCGCGAGGGCGGCAACCGGGTCGGCCAGGTCATCGCCGGACTCGTCAGCTTCTTCAACCCAGGACTGGTGGTGATCGGCGGCGGTGTGACCGGCCTCGGCCACACGCTCCTCGCCAGCGTCCGTACCCAGGTCTACCGGCAGTCCCTGCCGCTGGCCACCGGCAATCTCCCCATCGTGCTGGGGGAGTTGGGGCCGGCCGCCGGAGTGATCGGCGCCGCCCGGCTCATCAGCGACCACCTGTTCTCACCGGCCTGATCCTCGACCGGTACGCACCACCGAACCGCTCCCGCCTCATCCGGCCGGGGTCCGGGGGACGCCCCCGGAACAGCACCGCCCTGCCCACTCACCGGCCCGCACCCGCCGAGGGGATTTGTCATGGCACCAGAACCACCCCTGCTCACCATGTCCGGCATCACCAAGTCGTTCCCCGGTGTGCGCGCCCTCGACGGCGTGGACCTGGAGGTCCAGGCCGGCGAAGTCCACTGTCTGCTCGGGCAGAACGGCGCCGGCAAGTCCACCCTCATCAAGGTGCTCGCCGGGGCCCACCAGCCCGACGGCGGCGAGATCACCTGGCGCGGCGCACCCGTCTCGCTCAAGTCGCCGATCGCCGCCATGCGTCTCGGTATCGCCACCATCTACCAGGAACTCGACCTGGTCGAGGGCCTCTCGGTCGCCGAGAACATCTTCCTCGGCCACGAACCCACCACCGCCCGCTTCGTCGTCCGCACCCGCGAAGGACGCGCGGCCGCCGCCGCACTGCTGAAGCGCCTCGGCCACCCCGAGATCGATCCCGCCCGTCCCGTCGGCGCGCTCTCCGCCGCCCAGCAGCAGATCGTCTCCATGGCGCGGGCGCTCTCCCACGACGTGCGGCTCATCGTCATGGACGAGCCGTCCGCCGCCCTCGACCCCGACGAGGTCGCCAACCTCTTCCGTATCGTCGCCGGGCTCACCGCCGAGGGGGTCGCCGTCGTCTACATCTCCCACCGCCTGGAGGAGATCCGCCGGATCGGCGACCGGGTGACCGTGCTCAAGGACGGGCGAGCCGTCGCCGTCGGGCTGCCCGCCGAGTCCACCCCTACGCGCGACATCGTTGCGATGATGACCGGCCGCAATGTCGAGTACGTCTTCCCGCAGCGCCCCGAGGCTCCCGCGGACGACGGTCGGCAGGACCCCGTGCTCACCGTCGAAGGGCTCGCGAGGGCAGGCGAGTTCGCCCCCGTCGACCTGGAACTGCGGCCCGGCGAGATCGTCGGGCTCGCCGGACTCGTCGGATCCGGGCGCTCCGAGATCCTGGAGACGATCTACGGAGCCCGCAGGCCGAGCGCGGGCCGGGTCCTCGTCGGCGGGCGGCCGCTGCGCCCCGGCAGCGTCCGCGCCGCCGTCGCCGCGGGCATCGGACTCGCCCCCGAGGAACGCAAGGCGCAGGCCCTGCTGATGCTCGAATCCGTCACCCGTAACGTGTCGGTCTCCTCCATGTCCCGTTTCTCCCGGGCCGGTTGGCTCGACCGCCGAGCCGAGCGCCGGGCGGCCCGCACCGCCACCCGCGAACTCTCGCTGCGCCCGGACAACCCGGACACCCCCGTCCGCACCCTCTCCGGCGGCAACCAGCAGAAGGCCGTCCTGGCCCGCTGGCTGCTGCGCGGCTGCCGGGTGCTGCTGCTCGACGAACCGACCCGCGGTGTCGACGTCGGCGCCCGCGCCGAGCTCTACGCCGTGATCCGCCGGCTGGCCGACGAAGGCCTCGCCGTTCTGCTGGTCTCCAGCGAAGTGCCCGAAGTACTGGGCCTCGCCGACCGGGTGCTGGTGCTCCGCGAGGGCCGCGTCGTGCATACGGCGGACGCCCGGGAGCTCGACGAGCACCGCGTACTCGACCTCGTGATGGAAGGAAGCCCGACGTCATGACTCAGCCCGTCTCCTCGGCGCAGCACGGTGGGCCGGACAAGGCGGCCCCGCCCGCCCCCGCCGCGTCGCCGCCCTCGAAGGGCGGCGGACTGCGCGCCCTCGGGGTGCGCGCGGACGTCCGCAACCTGTCGCTGCTCGGCGTCCTCGCCGTACTGATCGCCGTCGGCGGGTTCACCGAGCCCGACGCCTTCCTGGACACCGGGAACCTGCAGCTGATCCTGACCCAGTCGTCCGTCATCGGCGTCGTCACCGTCGGCATGACGTTCGTCATCACCAGCGGCGGCATCGATCTCTCGGTGGGCGCGATGGTGGCGCTCGCCTCGGTGTGGGCGACCACGCTCGCCACCCAGGAGTACGGCTTCGCGGGGATCCTCTTCACCGCCGTGCTCGTCGGCCTCGGTGCCGGACTCGTCAACGGGCTGCTGATCGCGTACGGGAGGATGGTGCCGTTCATCGCGACGCTGGCCATGCTCGCCTCGGCCCGCGGTCTCGCCCTGCAGATCACCGACGGCAAGACACAGATCGTCACCGTCCAGTCGGTCCTCGACCTGGGGCTGCCCGACTCGTACGTCCTCGGCATCCCGCCGCTGGTCATGGTCTTCGCCGCGGTCACCGTCATCGGCTGGCTGGTGCTGAACCGGACGACGTTCGGACGCCGCACGGTGGCGGTCGGAGGCAACGCGGAAGCGGCCCGCCTCGCCGGGATCGACGTACGGCGGCAGCGGCTCTACCTGTATCTGCTCTCCGGGCTCTGCTGCGGCATCGCCGCCTTCATGCTGATCATCCTGTCCGGCTCGGGACAGAACACCAACGGCAACCTGTACGAGCTCGACGCCATCGCCGCCGCGATCATCGGCGGCACCCTGCTCAGCGGCGGACGCGGCACCATCGTCGGCTCCGTCCTCGGTGTCCTCGTCTTCACCACCATCACCAATATCTTCGCGCTCAACAATCTGCAGAGCGATGTCCAGCAGATCGCCAAGGGCGCGATCATCGTTGCCGCCGTCCTGGTCCAGCGCCGAACCTCGGCCCACGGGGAGACCTGAGTCCCCGGGCTCTCCCCACTCCACCCCACCCCATCTCACCCGCAGTTCCGCATGCCACCCACGCACCGGATGAAGGGTTCCACAGCCATGCCAGAAACCAGCCGCAGAGGACTGCTCTTCGGCACCGCGGCCGTCTCCGCGGGCGCTCTCCTCACTGCCTGCACCAGCAATGAGCCGAAGAAGTCGCAGACCGCGCAGAGCAATCAGCCGGCCGCCGACGACAAGCCCGGGAAGCCCGTCACCATCGGCTTCGCCGGACCGCAGGCCGACCACGGATGGCTCAACGCCATCAACGAGAACGCCAAGTCGCGGGCGGAGAAGTACTCCGAGGTGACCCTGGAGATCACCGAGGGCTCCAACGACACCGCCGCCCAGATCGGCCAGGTCAAGACCCTCATCAACAAGAAGGTCGACGTCCTGGTCATCCTCCCCGCCGACGGCAAGGCGCTCACCCAGGTCGGTCTGGAGGCGATGAAGGCGGGCATCCCCGTCATCAACCTGGACCGCATCTTCGCCTCGCCGCAGGCCTACCGCTGCTGGGTCGGCGGCGACAACTACGGCATGGGACTCAACGCCGGCACCTACATCGGCGAACAGCTCAAGGACAAGCCGAACGCCAAGGTGGTCGAGCTCGCGGGCATCGACAACCTGGAGCTCACCAAGCAGCGCAGCCAGGGCTTCGCCGACGCCCTCAAGAACTACTCCAACATCAAGCTGGTGGCCCGTCAGGCCGCCGAATTCACCGTCGAGTCGGGCCAGGCGAAGATGGCCCAACTCCTGCAGGCACAGAAGAAGTTCGATGCCCTGTGGAACCACGACGACGACCAGGGAGTCGGCGCGCTGCGCGCCATCCAGCAGGCCGGCCGGGACGAGTTCCTGATGGTCGGAGGCGCGGGCGCGAAGTCCGCGATGGACGCCATCAAGGCCGACAACAGCGTCCTGAAGGCCACGGTCCTCTACCCGCCGACGATGGCCGCGTCCGCCATCGACCTGGCGCGTGCCCTGGGCCAGGGCAAGGGCATCGGCGGGCTCTCCGAACTGGAGATCCCGACCAGTCTCACCCTCTACTCGGCCGTCGTCACCAAGGACAACATCGACCAGTACCTGCCGACGGGCTTCAGCTGATCCGCCGTCCAGGAGGGTGCTGACCCTCCTGCCGTGCGCCCACCGAACGACCGACGAGGAGGAAGCCCGTATGGCCCGTAGGGAAGAGACGGAGCAGGAGGCCGCAGCGCCGCCGACGACCGTGCCGGAGGCGACGCTCGGGGTCGGCATGGTCGGATACGCGTTCATGGGCGCCGCCCACTCACAGGGGTGGCGCACCGCCGGACACGTCTTCGACCTGCCGATGCAGCCGGCTCTCGCCGCGATCTGCGGACGCGACCGTACGGCGGTCGACGCCGCCGCCGAACGGCACGGCTGGGCGGCGGCGGAGACCGACTGGCGCGCCCTGATCGCCCGGGACGACGTCCAGCTCGTCGACATCTGCACGCCCGGCGACAGCCATGCGGAGATCGCCATCGCCGCCCTGGAAGCCGGCAAGCACGTGCTGTGCGAGAAGCCGCTCGCCAACACGGTCGCCGAGGCGGAGGCCATGACGGAGGCCGCGGAACGGGCCAGGGCCCGCGGCCAGGTGGCGATGGTCGGCTTCAACTACCGCAAGGTGCCCGCGATCGCGTACGCACGGACGCTGATCGCCGACGGGAGGCTCGGCGTCCTGCGGCACATACGGGCCACCTACCTCCAGGACTGGCTGGTCGACCCCGAGTCGCCGCTCACCTGGCGGCTCAAGCGCGAGCACGCGGGATCCGGTGCGCTCGGCGACCTCGGGGCGCACATCGTCGACCTCGCCCAGTATCTGGCGGGGGAGCTCCTGGTGGGGGTGTCGGCGGTCGCCGAGACCTTCGTACGGGAACGACCGCTGCTCGCCGGAGCGTCGGCCGGGCTCTCGGGCACCGCGGACAGCGGGGCACGCGGGGCGGTCACCGTCGACGACGCCGCCCTGTTCACCGGCAGGCTCGCCTCCGGAGCACTGGCCTCGTTCGAGGCGACCCGGATGGCGGCGGGCCGCAAGAACGCGCTGCGGCTGGAGATCAACGGCGAGCGGGGCTCGCTCGCCTTCGATCTGGAACGCCTCAACGAACTGTCCTTCCACGACCACACCGAACCGGCCACCACCGCCGGGTTCCGCCGCATCCTCGTCACCGAGCCCGAGCACCCGTACCTGGAGGCGTGGTGGCCGCCGGGCCACGCACTCGGCTACGAGCACACCTTCATCCACCAGGCCCGCGACCTGGTCCTGACGATCGCCGAAGGGGCGGACCCCGTGCCGTCGTTTGCCGACGGACTTCAGGTGCAGCGGGTACTCGCGGCGGTGGAGGAAAGCGCCGAGAAGAGCTCCGTACACACCCCCGTACAGTCCTAGGAGGTTCCGCGCATGCCCCGTCCCTTCACGCTCTTCACCGGTCAGTGGGCCGACCTGCCGCTGGAGGAGGTCTGCCGGCTCGCCCGGGACTTCGGTTACGACGGGCTCGAACTCGCCTGCTGGGGCGATCACTTCGAGGTCGACAAGGCTCTTGCCGACCCCGGCTATCTCGACGGGCGGCGGCAGCTGCTCGACAAGTACGGTCTGAAGTGCTGGGCGATCTCCAACCATCTCGTCGGCCAGGCGGTCTGCGACAACCCGATCGACGAACGTCACCAGGGCATCCTGCCGGCCCGGATCTGGGGCGACGGCGAGCCCGAAGGGGTCCGGCAGCGGGCCGCCGAGGAGATCAAGAACACCGCCCGCGCGGCCGCCGCCTTCGGGGTCCGTACCGTCATCGGCTTCACCGGCTCGTCGATCTGGCACCTGGTGGCGATGTTCCCGCCGGTGCCTCCGCGGATGATCGAGCGCGGTTACGAGGACTTCGCCGAGCGCTGGAACCCGATCCTCGACGTGTTCGACGCGGAGGGCGTGCGGTTCGCCCACGAGGTGCACCCCAGCGAGATCGCGTACGACTACTGGACCACGCACCGTGCCCTGGAGGCCGTCGGCCACCGGGCCGCGTTCGGGCTGAACTTCGACCCGAGCCATTTCGTCTGGCAGGACCTCGATCCGGTCGGTTTCCTCTACGACTTCCGGGACCGGATCTACCACGTGGACTGCAAGGAGGCCCGCAAGCGTCTCGACGGGCGCAACGGCCGTCTCGGCTCGCACCTTCCCTGGGGCGATCCGCGGCGCGGCTGGGACTTCGTCTCCGCCGGGCACGGTGACGTGCCGTGGGAGGACGTGTTCCGGATGCTCCGCTCGATCGACTACGCAGGCCCGGTCTCGGTGGAGTGGGAGGACGCCGGGATGGACCGGCTGGCGGGCGCACCGGAAGCGCTTGCCACGCTGAAGCGGTACGACTTCGACCCGCCGGCCGCGTCGTTCGACGCGGCATTCGGAGGCGGCGACTGACGGTTCCTCGCGGGGGCTACGCCCCCGGATCTCCGCTCCTCACTCGCACTCTTTCAGCACGTCCGGCGGGTGAGTACCGGGGGCCGGGGCGGAGCCCCGGCGGGGCGGGGCGGGTAGGGGGCAGGTCTGCGCAGCCCGGTGGCACATGCGCCGTCGGGACGGTCCAGGCTGCCCCAAACCCCCTTTGTCCTGATGTAGGAAAAAGTTCAACTTAACTCCTGCACAAGGGCTTTCCACCCGGGACGAACCCGTCTACCGTCCCCTTGGTGTACACGACATGACTCGCGTCACCGGAGCCCCACCAGGCCTTCGGTGACCTGCGCGGCAGTCCCCGCGCGGAACGGCACGGCAGCACTCGCCCGTACAACCGGCACTCTCCGGAGGACACTCGTGCACAGAACCAGAACCCGGCCCCGATTCCGTACATCCCTCGCCCTGCTCACCGGCGGCCTGCTCACCGCGGCCACCCTCGCCCTGGGCGCCCCGCCCGGTGCAGCCGCATCGGGCCCGACCTCGCCGGCCGCGTCCGACGCGGCGGCGACCCAGGACTTCCAGCAGGTCACCCTCGCCAAGGGCGCCGCCGAGACCGGCGAACCCATGTCCCTGGCCGTGCTTCCCGACCGCAGCGTCCTGCACACCTCGCGCAACGGCGAGCTGCGGATCACCGACAGCGCCGGCAACACCAGGGTCTCGGGCGTCATCCCCGTCTACTCGCACGACGAGGAAGGCCTCCAGGGCGTCGGTATCGACCCGGACTTCGACAAGAACCGGGCGATCTACCTCTACTACGCGCCGCCGCTGGACACCCCGCCCGGCGACGCCCCGGAGACCGGCACCGCCGCCGACTTCGCCAAGTTCGACGGCGTCAACCGGCTCTCCCGCTTCGTCCTCAACCAGGACGGCACCCTCGACCTGAGCAGCGAGAAGAAGGTCCTCGACGTCAAGACGTCGCGCGGCATCTGCTGCCACGTCGGCGGCGACATCGACTTCGACGCGCAGGGCAACCTGTATCTGTCGACCGGTGACGACTCCAACCCCTTCGCCTCCGACGGCTACACGCCGATCGACGAACGTCCCGACCGCAACCCGGCGTTCGACGCCCGGCGCACCTCGGGCAACACCAACGACCTGCGCGGCAAGCTCCTCCGGATCAAGGTCGCCGACGACGGCTCGTACACCATCCCCGAGGGCAACCTCTTCGCCCCGGGCACGGACAAGACCCGGCCCGAGATCTACGCGATGGGCTTCCGCAACCCGTTCCGCTTCAGCGTCGACAAGGCCACCGGCATCGCGTACGTCGGTGACTACGGTCCCGACGCGGGCGCGGCCGACCCGAAGCGTGGACCGGGCGGACAGGTCGAGTTCGCCCGGGTGACCAAGGCGGGCAACTTCGGCTGGCCGTTCTGCACCGGGAAGAACGACCCCTTCGTCGACTACGACTTCGCGACGAAGACGTCCGGCGCGACCTTCGACTGCGCCGCGCCGAAGAACACCTCGCCGCACAACACCGGCCTGGTCGACCTGCCCCCGGCGCAGCCCGCCTGGATCCCGTACGACGGCGGATCCGTGCCCGAGTTCGGCACCGGCTCCGAGTCGCCGATGGGCGGACCCGTCTACCACTACGACGCCAACCTCGACTCGCCCGTGAAGTTCCCCGAGGCGTACGACGGGGACTTCTTCGCCGGTGAGTTCGGCCGGCGCTGGATCAAGCGCATCGAGCAGGACGGCGACGGCACGGTCCAGTCCATCAACAACATCCCGTGGACCGGGACCCAGGTGATGGACATGGCCTTCGGCCCGGACGGGGCGCTGTACGTCCTGGACTACGGTCTCTCCTGGTTCGGCGGCGACGAGAACTCCGCGCTCTACCGCATCGAGAACGCCACCGGCGGTCACTCACCGGTCGCCGAGGCCGCCTCCGACAAGACGTCCGGCACCACCCCGCTGAAGGTGCAGTTCTCCTCGGCCGGCACCACGGACTCCGACGGCGACGCCCTCACCTACGCCTGGAACTTCGGCGACGGCGGCACGTCGACCGTCGCGAACCCCACGTACACGTACAAGAAGAACGGCACCTACACCGCGACCGTCACCGCCAAGGACCCCACCGGACGCACCGGATCGGCGAGCGTCCATGTGACCGTCGGCAACACGGCACCCACGGTGAAGCTGGAACTCCCGGGTGACGGGCAGCTGTTCAGCTTCGGGGACAAGATCCCGTTCAAGGTGACCGTCACCGACCCCGAGGACGGCACGATCGACTGCTCGAAGGTCGAGGTCCGCTTCGTGCTCGGCCATGACAGCCACGGCCACCCGATCACCACGGCCAACGGCTGCACCGGCACCATCAGCACCCAGATCGACGGCGGACACGACCCGAACGCCAACATCTTCGGAGTCATCGACGCCTCGTACACCGATGGCGGGGGCGGCGGCCAGGCCGCGCTCTCCGGCCACGACCAGTCGCAGCTCCAGCCCCGCCACCGCCAGGCCGAGCACTTCACCGAGTCGTCCGGCATCCGGACGTACGACAAGGCGGCTGCGCATGGCGGCAAGACGGTCGGCGACATCAACAACGGCGACTGGATCGCCTTCAAGCCGTACATCCTCGGTGACTCCACCAAGCTCACCGCCCGGATCTCGTCCGGCGGCGCGGGAGGCTTCCTCGAAGTACGGTCCGGCTCCGCGACCGGCAAGATCCTCGGCTCCGCACCGGTGCCGGTGACCGGTGGCTGGGAGAACTTCCAGGACATCGACGTACCGCTGCGCGGCGTCCCGGGGAAGGCCACCGAGCTCTTCCTGGTCTTCAAGGGCGGCGACGGGGCGCTCTACGACGTCGACGACTTCGAGCTCTCCAACAGCGCCCCCGACCGGACCGCCAAGCGGGTCCTGGTCTTCTCGAAGACGGCCGGCTTCCGCCACGACGCGATTCCCCAGGGCATCGCGGCTCTGAAGGAACTCGGCGCGACGAGCAACATCACCGTCGACTCCACCGAGGAAGCAGGCCAGTTCACCACCAGTAACCTGGCCCGCTACGACGCTGTCGTCTTCCTGTCCACGACCGGTGACGTCCTCAACGCCGACCAGCAGAAGGCGTTCGAGAACTACATCGCCACCGGCGGCGGCTACATGGGCGTGCACGCCGCCGCGGACACCGAGTACGACTGGTCGTTCTACGGCGGACTCGTCGGCGCGTACTTCGCCGGGCACCCCGCGATCCAGCCCGTCACCGTCCGCGTCGAGGACCACAAGAACCCGGCGACCGCCCACCTCGACGACGCCTGGAACCGGACCGACGAGCTGTACAACTACCGCACCAACCCGCGCGACAAGGTGAAGGTCCTCGCCACCCTTGACGAGACGACCTACACCGGTGGCACCATGAAGGGCGATCACCCGATCACCTGGTGCCAGACCTACCAGGGCGGCCGCTCCTTCTACACCGGCCTCGGCCACACCAAGGAGTCGTACGCCGAACCGGCCTTCCGCCAGCTCCTCCTCGGCGGCGTCCGCTACGCGGCCGGACAGGTGAAGGCCGACTGCAAGCCGGACACCGGCTACCGGCCGATCTTCAACGGCAAGACACTCGAAGGCTGGAAGCAGGCCGGCCCCGGGAAGTTCAACGTCGTCGACGGTGAACTCCGCTCCGAGGGCGGCATGGGTCTCCTCACCTACCAGGCCAAGGAGCTCGGGTCGTACTCCCTGAAGCTCGACTGGAAGCTGGCGGGTGACGACAACTCCGGTGTCTTCGTCGGCTTCCCGGAGTCCGACGACCCGTGGTCCGCGGTGAACAACGGCTACGAGGTCCAGATCGACGCCACCGATGCGCCCGACCGCACCACGGGCTCCATCTACACCTTCAAGGCGGCGAACATCAAGGCCCGTGACGAGGTCCTGCGGCCGCCCGGCCAGTGGAACAGCTACGAGATCAAGGTCCAGGGCGAACGGCTCCAGGTCTTCCTCAACGGAGTCAAGATCAACGACTTCACCAACACCGATCCCGTCCGCAGCCTGAAGAACGGCTACATCGGCCTCCAGAACCACGGAGCCGATGACCAGGTGTCCTTCCGCAACATCGAGTTGAAGGAGCTGCCCGCCGCCTAGGCGCGACAGCCGCAGTCCGACGGCGGGCGGGGCAAAGGCCCTACCTCGCCCGCCGTCACCCCCACCCTTGTCCGCCTCGATTCGATCAGCGCCGCTCTTTTTTTGCACTGCCCAGCCAGGATGCCCAGTCAGGGAGGCAGCCCGTGTCAGCACACGCCGTTCGTACCGGAGTCTGGTTCATCGGAGCACGCGGCTCCGTCGCCACCACCGCCATGGCGGGCGGCGCGGCCGTCGCGGCGGGGCTTCACCCGGCGAACGGCATGGTCACCGAGACCGCGCCGTTCGCCGACAGCGGGCTGCCGGCGCTGACCTCCCTGGTCTTCGGCGGACACGACACCGTCGGCTGTCCGCTCCCCAAACGGGCGGAGGCACTGGCCGCCGGGGGAGTGCTCCCGCACGGGCTGCCCTCCGCCGTACGGACCGAACTCGCGGCCGCCGACGCCGAGATACGCCCGGGTGGCCCGCTGCCCGGTGACACCCGCACCGACGAGGAACTCATCGCCGCGTTCGCCGCAGACCTCACCGACTTCGGCCGCCGGGGCAACCTGACCCGCACGGTCGTCGTCAACGTCGCGTCGACGGAGCCCGTCCCGGAACCCGCCGAGAACCGGCTGCCCGCCAGCTCGCTCTACGCCGCGGCCGCGCTCCGGGCCGGGTGCCCCTACATCAACTTCACCCCCTCCACCGGACTGCGCGCTCCCGCGCTCCAGGACGCCGTCGCGGACTGCGGACTTCCTCACGCAGGCCGCGACGGCAAGACGGGCCAGACGCTGCTCCGCTCCGTACTCGCCCCGATGTTCGTGCAACGCGCCCTGCCCGTACGGGCCTGGTCCGGCACGAACCTGCTGGGCGGCGGGGACGGAGCGGCACTGGCCGACCCCGGCGCGGCAGCGGCCAAGAACGCGGGCAAGGAGCGCGTCCTCGCCGACACGCTCGGCGCCGCTCCCGAGGGGGAGGTGCACATCGACGACGTGCCCGCGCTCGGCGACTGGAAGACGGCCTGGGACCACATCGCGTTCGACGGATTCCTCGGCGCCCGCATGGTCCTCCAGACGACCTGGCAGGGCTGCGACTCGGCGCTGGCCGCCCCCCTGGTCCTCGACCTGGCGCGGCTGCTCGCCCGCGCCCAGGAGGTGGGCCTGACCGGCCCGCGGCCCGAACTCGGCTTCTACTTCAAGGACCCCGACGGCGGTCCCGCCGCACTGTCCGAGCAGTACATCGCGCTGCTGGCCTTCGCCGAACGGCTGCGGGGGGAGAAGTGACAGCTACCGTACGGGCCTGGGCCGAGCTGCTGCGGATCTCGGCGCTGTTCACCGTCCCCGGGGACGCACTCGCCGGGGCGGCGGCCATCGGACGGCGTCCCGGCCGTGGCACCGCGCTGGCCGTCGGCGCCTCCCTCTGCCTGTACGAGGCGGGCATGGCGCTCAACGACTGGGCCGACCGCGACGAGGACGCCGTCGACCGTCCGCACCGCCCGATCCCCTCGGGCCGGATCACCCCGGGCGCGGCCCTCACTGCAGCAGGCGCGCTGACGGCCGCGGGCCTGTCCCTCGCAGCCCGCGCCGGCCGCCCGGCCCTGACGGTGGCCACCGGCCTGGCCGCAACGGTCTGGGCCTACGACCTCCACCTGAAACACACCCAGGCGGGGCCGGCCGCGATGGCCACGGCGCGCGCCCTGGACCTGCTGCTGGGCGCCACCGCGACCTGGGGGGCAGGTGCGGAGCCGGAGCACTCCGGCACGCGCACGGTCACCGCGCCCGGCCCGGCGACAGGCCTCGTCCGGGCACCCGCGCCCATCCCGGTATCCGCGGGGAAGCGGCGCCGCGGACCGATCGCCCGACTCGTCGGCAGGGGCGGCCGCACCCTGGCAGAAGCAGCCGGTGATGCGCGGCCGCGTCAAGGGGAGCCGTCCCGGCAAGCAGACCTCCCGCTGAGGGCCGCACTCCCCGCCGCCGCCCTGCTCGGGGCGCACACCTACGCCGTCACCGCCGTCTCGCGCCACGAGACGCAGGGCGGTTCCACCGTCGCGCCCCTCTCCGCGCTCGCGGCGGTCATCGCGCTCGGCGCAACCGCGGCGCGCGAGCAGCGGGGGCCCGGGGACGTGACCCCCGTCCCGGGAAGAGGCGCGTCGGGCGGCAGCCGGCGCCCCGAACCCGGAGCATCCGCATCCGCGACCACTCCCACCTCGCCCCGTATCCTCCTCACCGCACTCACCGGCGCCTACCTCCGGACCGCCGCCGAGCCGCTCCTCCACGCGACCCTCAACCCGTCCCCGCCGCTGACCCAGCGCGCCGTGGGCAGCGGCATCCGGGCGATGATCCCGCTCCAGGCCGCGCTCGCCGCCCGTGCCGGAGCGGCCGGCACCGGACTCGCCGTCATGGGGCTCGTCCCTCTCGCCCGCACACTCGCCCGGAAGGTGAGCCCCACATGACCATCCGCCTCGGCTACGGCACCAACGGGCTCACCGACCTCCGCCTCGACGACGCGCTCGCGCTTCTCGCGGGCCTCGGGTACGACGGCGTCGGCCTCACCCTCGACCACATGCACCTCGACCCGCTCGCCCCGGACCTCGCCGCCCGCACCCGCCGCGTGGCGCAGAGACTCGAACAGCTCGGGCTGGGTGTCACTGTCGAGACCGGTGCCCGCTATGTACTCGACCCGCGCCGCAAGCACGGCCCGTCCCTCCTCGACCCGGACCCGGAGGCCCGCGCCGCCCGCACCCGGCTCCTGGTCCGGGCCGTCGAAGTCGCCGCCGACCTGGGCGCCCACGCCGTGCACTGCTTCAGCGGCATCACCCCACCCCACACCACGCCCGACACGGCCTGGCAGCGGCTGACCGATGCCCTGGCCCCGGTGCTCGTGGCCGCAGACCGCACCGGCGTCCCGCTCGCCATCGAGCCCGAACCCGGGCATCTCCTTGCCGATCTCTCCGACTTCCACCACCTGCGCCTCCTCAGCGGCGACCCCGAACCACTCGGGCTCACCCTCGACATCGGCCACTGTCAGTGCCTGGAGCCCTCCTCACCCGCGGACTGCGTCCGGGACGCCGCACCCTGGCTGCGCCACGTCCAGATCGAGGACATGCGCCGGGGCATCCATGAGCATCTGCCGTTCGGCGACGGCGAGATCGACTTCCCGCCCGTCCTCGAAGCGCTCGACACGCTCGGCGACACCGGATACGGCGGCCTCACCGTGGTCGAACTGCCCCGCCACTCCCACGCCGGCCCCGAACTCGCCCGCAGCTCCCTCGACTTCCTCCGCTCCCGCATCCCGTCGAGACTCCCGAAGGGAGCGACGTCATGCCGATGACCCCGCCGGCCTCGCCGCAGACGCCCCCGCTGCTGACCCGTGGGCAACTCGACACCCAGCTCGGCGGCGCCGCACGCGCCTGGCTCGACGAGGCCCTCGCCGAGGCCGCGCACGCCGCCGACCACGAGGACACCGCACCCGCAGGCCCGTACGCCGTACCCCCGTGGGAGCTGCGGTTCGCCGCGGCAGGCCGGCACTGCGGACTGGAGCACGCCGACTCCGTACGCGCCCTGCTGCTCCTCGAAGTCCGCGCCGACCTCCCCGCCGTGACCAGGCTCTACGAACAGGGCACCGCCGCCGAGCGGCGCGCCGTCCTCCTCACGCTCCACCGGCTGGAGCTCGGCCCCACCGCCCTCCACCTCGTCGAGGACGCCCTGCGCACCAACGACACCCGGCTGGTCGCCGCCGCCGTCGGTCCGTACGCCGCCGCCCATCTCGACACGCACCACTGGCGCCACGCCGTCCTCAAGTGCCTCTTCACCGGCGTCCCCGTCGAGGCCGTCGACGAACTGGCCCACCGCGCCCGCGGCGACGCGGAACTCGCCCGCATGCTGGGCGACTTCGCAGCCGAACGCACCGCCGCCGGCCGCGCCGTCCCCGGCGACCTGCGTCACGTCCTCAGCCTCACGGCACCCGCACCAGCCGCCCCCACGGAGGATTTCTGATGCGCATCTTCGACCCCCACATCCATATGACCTCCCGCACCACGGACGACTACCAGGCGATGTACGACGCAGGTGTCCGTGCCCTCGTCGAACCCTCCTTCTGGCTCGGCCAGCCCCGCACCTCGCCCGCCAGCTTCTTCGACTACTTCGACGCCCTGCTCGGGTGGGAACCCTTCCGCGCCGCCCAGTACGGCATCGCCCACCACTGCACGCTCGCCCTCAACCCCAAAGAGGCGAACGACCCCCGCTGCACCCCCGTCCTGGACGCCCTGCCCCGGTATCTCGTCAAGGACTCCGTCGTTGCCGTCGGCGAGATCGGCTACGACTCCATGACCCCCGCCGAGGACACCGCCCTCGCCGCCCAGCTGCAGCTCGCCGCCGACCACGGGCTGCCCGCCCTCGTCCACACCCCGCACCGTGACAAGCTCGGTGGTCTGCACCGCACCGTCGACGTGATCCGCGAATCCCACCTCCCCCCGGAGCGGGTCCTGCTCGATCACCTCAACGAGACGACCGTGAAGGACGCCATGGACAGCGGCTGCTGGGCCGGCTTCTCCATCTACCCCGACACCAAGATGGACGAGGATCGCATGATCGCGATCCTCAGGACCCACGGCACCGAGAAGGTCCTGGTCAACTCGGCCGCCGACTGGGGCAGGAGCGACCCCCTCAAGACCCGGAAGGTCGGCGACGCCATGCTCGCCGCGGGGTTCAGCGACGACGACGTCGACCAGGTGCTCTGGCGCAACCCCGTCGCCTTCTACGGCCAGAGCGGCCGCCTGCAACTCGACCTCGCCACCCCCGATCCACTCCACGAGGGGAACTCCATCCTCCGTGGCGGGGAGTGACCCGATGCGCTTCCGCCACCCCGACGGATCCACCGTCCACCTCGCCTACTGCACCAACGTCCACCCCGCCGAAACCCTGGACGGTGTCCGCGCCCAACTGCGCGACCACTGCGAACCAGTCCGCAAACGCCTCGGCCGCGATCGCCTCGGCATCGGCCTCTGGCTCGCCAAGGACGCCGCGAACACCCTGATCAACGACCCCGGGCAACTGCGCTCCCTGCGCGCCGAACTCGACCGCCGCGGCCTCGAAGTCGTCACCCTGAACGGCTTCCCGTACGAAGGATTCGGCGCCGAAGAGGTCAAGTACCGGGTGTACAAGCCGGACTGGACGGACGCCGAACGCCTCGCCCACACCACCGATCTCGCCCGGCTGCTCGCCATCCTGCTCCCGGACGACGTCACGGAAGGCACCATCTCCACCCTCCCGATCGCCTGGCGCACCCCGTACACCGGCGACCCGGAAGCCGCCCGCACCGCGCACACCGCCCTCAGCACCCTCGCCGAACGGCTCGACGTCCTCGCCGAGCTGACCGGCAAGTCCATCCGGATCGGTCTCGAACCCGAACCGGGCTGCACGGTCGAGACCACTGCCGACGCCATCGCACCGCTCACCGCCGTCGGGCACGACCGCATCGGCATCTGCATCGACACCTGCCATCTCGCCACCTCCTTCGAGGACCCGGACACCGCCCTCGAGGCACTCGCCGCAGCCGGCGTCCAGGTCGCCAAGTGCCAGCTCTCCGCCGCACTCCACGCCGAACACCCGCACCTCCCCGAAGTGCGCACCGCGCTCGCGGCCTTCGCCGAACCCCGCTTCCTCCACCAGACCCGCACCCGGACCACGCACGGACTGCGTGGCACCGACGACCTCGACGAGGCGGTCACCGGCCAGGCACTGCCCGACGGCACCCCGTGGCGCGCCCACTTCCACGTCCCGCTGCACGCACCTCCCGCGCCACCGCTCACCTCAACCCTCCCGGTGCTCCAGTCCACGCTGACCCGCCTGGTCGGCGGAGCCCGGCCGCTGACCCGTCACCTGGAGGTCGAGACGTACACCTGGCAGGCGCTCCCCGCCGAGCTGCGCCCCCGCAGCCGGCCCCAGCTCGCCGACGGCATCGCCGCCGAACTCATCCTCGCCCGCGACCTCCTGGTCGACCTCGGCCTCAAGGAGCTCCCGTGACAGCCGTCGAAACGGGCACGTCCCCCACCGGCGCCCCCACCCCCCTCCTCGTCCTCGACGTCGTCGGCCTCACCCCCCGGCTCCTCGACCACATGCCGCACCTCGCATCCCTCGGCGAGTCCGGCACCCACGCCCCCCTCGGCACCGTGCTGCCCGCCGTCACCTGCGCCGCCCAGTCCACCTTCCTCACCGGCACCACCCCCGCCGAACACGGCATCGTCGCCAACGGCTGGTACTTCCGCGAGCTCGGCGACGTCCTCCTCTGGCGCCAGCACAACGGCCTCGTCGCCGGGGACAAGCTCTGGGACGCCGCCCGCCGGGTCCACCCCGGCTACACCGTCGCCAACATCTGCTGGTGGTACGCGATGGGCGCCGACACCGACATCACCGTGACCCCGCGTCCCGTCTACTACGCCGACGGCCGCAAGGAACCCGACTGCTACACCCGGCCGCCCGCCCTCCACGACGAACTCACCGAAAAGCTCGGCACCTTCCCGCTCTTCCACTTCTGGGGACCCGGCGCCGACCTCGTATCCTCGCAGTGGATCATCGACGCGACCCGGCACATCCTGGACACCCGCCACCCCGACCTGGCCCTGTGCTACCTGCCGCACCTCGACTACGACCTGCAGCGCTACGGGCCCGACGACCCCCGCGCGTACCGGGCGGCGGCCGAGCTCGACCGGGCCATGGCCCCGCTGCTCGACGACGCCCGCCGCGAGGGGCGCACCGTCGTCGCGCTTTCCGAGTACGGCATCACCCGTGTCGACCGCCCGGTCGACATCAACCGGGCACTGCGCCGCGCCGGCCTGCTGGAGGTCCACACCCAGGATGGCATGGAGTACCTGGACCCGATGGCCTCCCGTGCCTTCGCCGTCGCCGACCACCAACTCGCCCACATCTACGTACGCCGTCCCGAGGATCTCGATGCGACCCGTGAAGCGCTCCAGGACGTCCAGGGCATCGAACAGCTCCTCGACGACGAGGGCAAGAAAGCCCACGGCCTCGACCACCCGCGCTCCGGCGAGCTTGTCGCCGTCGCCGACCCGGATGCCTGGTTCACGTACTACTACTGGCTCGACGACGCGCGCGCCCCCGACTTCGCGCAGCTCGTCGAGATCCATCGCAAACCCGGTTACGACCCGGTCGAACTCTTCCTGGACCCCCAGGACCCGTACGTCCGGGTGAAGGCGGCCACCGCCGTGGCCCGCAAGAAACTCGGCATGCGCTACCGCATGGCGGTCGTGCCCCTCGACCCGTCACCCATTCGCGGCAGCCACGGCCGCCTCCCCACGAGCGACGAAGAAGGTCCGCTCATCCTCTGCTCCACCCCCCACGCGTTCACCGGACCCGTCCGGGCCACCGAAGTGAAGTCCTTGCTCCTCACGCTTGCCGGCCTCGCATGAGATCGGTCCATGCACAGCGTTTCGAGCATCTTCGAGAAAGAGAGAGACCGTGACCGCGTACAACGACGAATCCGGAACGGACGGCGCCCTGCGCCGCAGCCTCGGCGTCAGCCGCCGCCGCTTTCTGAGCACCTGCACGGCCGCTGCGGCAGCGGCCATCGCCGCACCCGCCTTCGGCGCGTCGCCGGCCCTCGCCCAGCCCGTCCCCGACCAGGGTCAGGGCGTCGGCCTGGCTCTGGTCCCGGCGGACAGGCGAGGAATCATCCTGTACACCGTGCGCGACGCCACGGGCCGGGATCCGCTCAGCACCGACCTTCCCTCGGGCTTCCGTGAGGTCTTCGGGGAGCTGGCCCGCTACGGCTACAAGCAGGTCGAGTTCGCCGGGTACGGCCAGCACGCCAACGCACCCGGTGGAAACAACCTCGAATCGGTGGAAGGCGCGAAGCTGCTGCGCTCGTGGCTGGACGAGTACGGTCTGCGCGCCCAGGGCAACCACGGCTTCATCCCGTCGTCCTGGCCGCTGAACCAGAGCGACCTGGACCGGTTCAAGCTTCACCTCGAGATAGCGAACATCCTCGGCATGGAACACATGGGCACCGGTGGCGACCCCACCGGCAGTGCCTACCGTGCCGACTGGGACGTGGCCGCCGACAAGTGGAACACGTTGGGACAGATCGCTCAGGGTGCGGGCCTCAAGCTGTACACCCACAACCACGACGCGGCCTACGGCTTCCTGCTCGACGGCGGTCCGCTGGACGCACAGGGCCGCCCCACGCGCAGCTCCGGCACCCGCAAGCTCGAGTACTTCCTTCAGGTCACCGACCCGAAATCCGTATGGCTGGAGATGGACATCTTCTGGGCGCACGTCGCCCAGTACAAGTTCCACACCTACACGGCGCACGACGGATCGCAGCAGGAGAACATCTTCGACCCGGCGGCGCTGGTCCGCGGCAACACCAAGCGCTACCCGCTGTTCCACGCCAAGGACGGCGTCGTCAACACCAACAGTGGCAACGGCTACGACATGGTCCCCTTCGGTACCGGGGTCATCGACTACCGGACGTTCTTCCGCCGCGTCGGGGCGAAGAACTACCACAACCCGATGGTCGAGCAGGACAACGCACCGAGCTCGGCCGTCCCCGCGCAGTCCCTGAACCATGCGCGGATCGGTTACGACAACTTGGCGGCGCTGCGCAAGTAGAACCATCGGCGGCATCGGAGGGGCGGGCCGCGCCTCACCCCGAATTCCTGACGACCGGGGAACAGCGCAAACGCCCGCCTCTACGACGTCCTGCTCGCCGAAACCGACCCTTGCGATCGCACGCACCGGGTGACGCTCCTCATGGGGCAAACCGTGCCGGTCACGGCACTGGCGAGCAACCGCATGACGGCCCTCCCCGCACCGCGCCGGGAGGGCCGTTGCTTGGACGGCAGCGGATCCAGTGCCCCTCCGGCACTGGACCGGGACCGGCCGCCCCGCCTGGAAGAAGATCCAGACGCTCAGGGCCCAGAAGGTGTTGGAGGAGGTCCAGTGGTGTGCCGAGGACAGGGTGTCCTCCGCCGCGCCGAAGGGGTACTCGAAGACGCTGATGGCCAGCACGGCCAGCCACGGGAGGGCCACCATCGTCCAGCGCGGTCGGTCGAGGACCTGCCGGTCGGTCTCTCCGATGCGGTGGACGCGGCCACGAGCGTCCGTGATTTCGCGGAAGCCCGCGCCCGCCGTGGTGGCCGACGCGGTCTCCGTTACGTATGGTTCCGCTGTCACATCAGGAGATCTCCCGGCTGATCGGATGCGGATTGGGTTCGATGCGCTTGGCGCTCGACCGGCCCGGCGCCTTGAGGAAGCACGCGAGGACCGCCGAGCCGAGACCGATGCTGCCCGCCAGGGCGAAGGCACCGCCGTAGCCCCAGGCACCGACCACGAAGGCGCCGACACCGGAGCCGACCAGGCCGGAGATCAGCTTCGAGCTGTAGACCATTCCGTAGTTCGAGGCGTTGTTGTTCTCACCGAAGTAGTCCGCGGTCATCGCCGCGAACAGCGGGAAGATCGCGCCGCCACCGAAGCCGGAGACCATCGAGCAGAACAGGAAGAACGGCATCGAGCCGATGTCGCCGGAGAAGAAGACCCCGAACTGCGCGGACCCCAGCACCACACAGACGATGATCAGCGTGTTGCGGCGCCCGTACCGGTCGGAGATCCAGCCGATGACACCCCGGCCGGTCCCGTTCACGATCGCCTTGAGCGACATGGCCGTGGCCACGATGCCGCCGGCGAACCCCATTTCCTTGCCGAACGGCACCTGCATGGCGATACCGAAAATGTTGATCCCCGCCGTGCAGAGCAGGCAGAACCACATCATCCACAGCACCGGAGTCCGGGCCGCCTCACGCGGGGTGTACTGCTTGACCGCCGGCGGGTTCTTGGCCAGCGACCGTACGATCCGCGGGTCGTCCGAGACCTTCAGCGGGTCGACGTGCGGCGGCCACCAGTTCTTCGGCGGGTCCTTGAAGAACCAGCCCGCGACCGCGACCACCGCACAGCAGATGCCCCCCACGGAGACCAGCACACCCTGGTAGTTGGACAGATCCATGTACGAGGTGAACAGGAACACGAACGGCACCGAGCCATAGGCGAAACCGCCGTTGACCATGCCGGTCTTGCCGCCCTTGCGCTCCGGATACCACTTGCCGACCATGTTCACGCAGGTCGCGTAGACGAGACCGGCGCCGATACCGCTGAACATGCCGAAGCCGAAGTAGGCGACGATGACATGCGGCGCGTACGCCAGCGAGAGGTAGCCGAGCAGGGTGCCCAGCGCTCCCAGGAGCATCGCGCTCCTGGCCGGCAGTCGCCCGCTCTCACGGAGCTGTCCGGCCGGGAAGGCAACGGCTGCCTGGAAGAAGATCCAGACCCCCATCAGCCAGAAGATGTGGCCGCTGGCCCACATGTGCGCGTCGTGCAGCGTCTCCTCGGCGGAGGTGAACGCGTACTCCGACGAGCTGATGCCCAACATGCCGATCCATGGGAAGAGCACCATGGTCCAGCGCGGCCGACCCATGATGTCCCGGTCGGTCTCGCCGAGCCGGTACACACGGCCGTTGCGGTCCGTCACCTCCCTGAAGGGGACGGATATGGAGATGTCAGTCGTTGCCATGATCGATCGAACCCCTTGCGTGGAAGAA
Organism: Streptomyces sp. NBC_01669; assembly: GCF_026339735.1. GTDB lineage: Bacteria > Actinomycetota > Actinomycetes > Streptomycetales > Streptomycetaceae > Streptomyces > Streptomyces yanii. The sequence continues at coordinate 1,673,140 of NZ_JAPEQG010000001.1, read as the reverse complement.
GTCTGGCCAGCGCCCCCTGTCCGTTCCCACTTCGCGTCGCCCGGGGTCTGCGGCCGAGCGGTTCGCCGCACTCCCCGTGGTTCGAGCCGTCGCTCTCAGGTCATCGATCACCGTCCAACAGCCCTGCCGCACGGGCCCATCGGTACTTGGCCCCCAGTACGGCCACCGGCTTCTCCGTCGTGTACGGGTACGCGACGACGCCGTGCTCGAAGAGGTACTGGCACGCCTCCTCCACCTCGGTGTCGCCGGCCAATGACGCCACCACGGGCTTCTCGATCCCGCGCTCGCGGAATTCCGCGACCACCCGGGCCGTCAGTTCCGCGAAGACCATCGGGGGAGTGACGATCGTGTGCCAGTAGCCGAGGACCAGCGAGTGGATCCGCGGATCCTCCAGACCGAGCCTGATCGTTGCCTCGTACGTCGACGGCGGCTCACCGCCCGTGATGTCGATCGGGTTGCCCGCCGCACCGAACGGCGGAATGAACGCCTTGAACGCCGCGTCCAGATCCGGCGGAATCTCCATGAGGGAGAGCCCGTTGTCGACGATCGCGTCCGACAGCAGCACACCCGAACCGCCGGCGCCCGTGATGATGACGACGTCGTCGCCCTTCGGCGTCGGCAGCACGGGCAGCGCCCGCGCGTACTCCAGCATGTCGTTCAGCCCCGGGGCCCTGATCACCCCCGCCTGGCGCAGGATGTCGTCGTACACGGCGTCGTCGCCCGCCAGCGCCCCGGTGTGCGATCCCGCCGCCTTCGCACCGGCGCTGGTACGGCCGGCCTTCAGTACCACGATCGGCTTCTTCGGCACGGTCGCGCGCGCCGCCTCGACGAACGCGCGCCCGTCCTTGAGATCCTCCAAATGCATCGCGATGCAGTCGGTGTTGGGGTCCTCGCCGAACCAGGTCAGCAGGTCGTCCTCGTCGATGTCCGACTTGTTGCCGAGCCCGACGATCGCCGACACACCGGTCTTCGTGGAACGGGCGAAGCCGAGGATGGCCATGCCGATACCGCCGGACTGCGACGTCAGCGCCACCCCGCCCTTCACGTCGTACGGGGTGCAGAAGGTGGCGCAGAGGTGCTGCCACGTCGAGTAGTAGCCGTAGATGTTCGGCCCGAGCAGCCGTACGCCGTACCGCTCGCCGATCGCCACGATCTCGTCCTGCAAGGCCTGTTCACCGGTCTCGGCGAATCCGGAAGGGATGAGCACCGCATTCGGAATCCCCTTGCGCCCCACCTCTTCCAGCGCCGATGCCACGAACCTGGCGGGGATCGCGAAGACCGCCACATCCACCTCACCGGGAACGTCGGTGACACTCTTGTACGCCTTGCGGCCCAGAATGTCATCGGCCCGGGGGTTCACCGGATGGATCTCCCCGGAGAATCCGCCGTCGATGAGGTTGCGCATCACCGAATTACCGATCTTGCCCTGCTCGTTGGAGGCGCCGATCACGGCGACCGAGCGCGGCTCCATCAGCCGGCGCATCGACGCGAGGATCTTCTCGCGCGGGTACGTACGCCGCGGCGCCACCACCTCCGTCGACAGCAGGATCCGGATGTCCGCCGCGACCGCACCTTCCGGAGCGGCGATGACCGGATTGAGGTCGACCTCCGCGATCTCCGGGAAATCCGTGACCAGTTGGGAGACCCGCCGGATCTGCTCGGCCAGTGCCCACCGGTCCACCGGCGGCGCACCCCGCACCCCGCGCAGGATCTCCGCGGCGCCGATCGAGTCGAGCATCGACTGCGCCTCGTCCGCACTGACCGGAGCGAGACGGAAGGTGATGTCCTTCAGCACCTCCACCAGCACGCCACCGAGCCCGAAGGCGACGACCTTCCCGAACGTCGGGTCGGTGACCGCGCCGACGATGACCTCCTGGCCGGGTGGCACCAGCTGCTGGACCTGGACACCGTCGATCCGCGCGTCGGGCGCGTACGCCCGCACGTTCTCGATGATCCGGCAGAACGCGGCCCGGACCGCCGAGACGCCCTCCACCCCGACGACGACACCACCCGCATCCGTCTTGTGCAGCACATCGGGGGAGACGATCTTCAGTACGACCGGTCCGCCGAGTCGGTCCGCGACGGCCACCGCCTCCTCGACGTCCTGCGCCAGCTCCTCGCCCGGCACGGCGATCCCGTACGCATCGGCGACGATCTTGCCCTCGGGCGCGGTGAGCGCATTGCGTCCGGCGGCCCGTACCGAGTCGAGCAACGCCCGTACGGTCTCCCGGTCCTGTGATTCGACCATGCTCAGATGACTCCGTTCGTCTTCAGCAGCCACAGCTCCTCGTCGCCGAGGCCCAGCTCACCGACGTACACCTCTTCGTTGTGCTCACCGAGCAGTGGCGACGTGACCACATCCACCGGGGAGTCGGAGAGCTTCAGCGGGGAGCCGACGGTGGTGAACGTGCCGCGCTCCGGGTGCTCCACCTGGACGACCATCTCGTTGGCGACCAGGGACTCGTCCTCGATGATCTCCTGGGTGGAGAGGATCGGGCCGCACGGGATGTTGTGTGCGTTGAGACGCTCCAGCACTTCCCACTTGGGGAGCGTCGAGGACCACTCCTCGATGAGCTGGAACATCTTGTCGAGCTTGGGCAGCCGGGCCTCGGGCGTCGCCCACTCGGGGTCGTCCACCAGCTCCGGCCGTCCGATGAGCGAGGCGAGCGGCTGCCAGCCCACCGGCTGCACAATGACGTACACATAGTCGTTGGGCCCACCGGGCGCGCACTTCACCGCCCATCCGGGCTGCCCACCGCCGCTCGCATTGCCGCTGCGCGGCACCTCGTCGCCGAAGTCCTCGTTCGGGTATTCAGCCAATGGCCCGTGTGCCAACCGCTGTTGGTCACGGAGCTTCACCCGGCAGAGGTTGAGCACCGCATGCTGCATGGCGACGTTGACGCGCTGTCCCCGCCCGGTGTTCTCGCGCTGGAACAGCGCGGCCAGAATGCCCGCGACCGCGTGGATGCCGGTTCCGGAGTCGCCGATCTGCGCACCGGTGGCGAGCGGCGGACCGTCCTCGAAGCCGGTGGTGGACATCGAGCCGCCCATGGCCTGGGCGACCACCTCGTACGCCTTGAAGTTGGTGTACGGACCCTCACCGAAGCCCTTGATGGAGGCGTACACGATCCGCGGATTGATCTCCTGGATCCGCTCCCAGGTGAACCCCATCCGGTCGACGGCGCCCGGGCCGAAGTTCTCCACCATCACATCGCTGCGGCGGATCAGTTCGGTGAGGATCTCCTTGCCGCGCTCGCTCTTGGTGTTGAGCGTGATGCTCCGCTTGTTGCAGTTGAGCATCGTGAAGTAGAGGGAGTCGACATCCGGCAGATCGCGCAGCTGTTTGCGGGTGATGTCTCCGCTCGGCGCTTCGAGCTTCACCACGTCCGCGCCGAGCCAGGCGAGCAGCTGGGTGGCGGAGGGACCGGACTGTACGTGCGTCATGTCGAGGACGCGCACGCCCTCAAGAGCTTTGGTCATGCCAACGGCTCCTCTGCTACTTGTACATGGTCTGGTTCATGGTTCCGGGGGCGTACGCATCGGGGTCGACCCAGACGTTGATCAGCGACGGCAGACCGGACTCGCGGGCCCGCCGCAGTGCCGGCGCGATGTCGGCGGGGTCGCGGACCTCTTCGCCGTAACCCCCCAGCATCTGGGCGAACTTGTCGTAGTGGACGTCGCCGAGGGTGTTGCCGATCCGCTCACGCTCGTCCCCGTACTTCGCCTTCTGGCCGTATCGGATCTGGTTCATCGAGGAGTTGTTGCCGACGATGCCGACGAAGGGGAGGTTGTAGCGGACCAGCGTCTCGAAGTCCCAGCCGGTCAGGGAGAACGCGCCGTCACCGAAGAGCGCCACGACCTCCTTGTCGGGCCGGGCCTGCTTCGCCGCCAGCACGAACGGCACCCCGACGCCGAGCGTGCCCAGCGGTCCCGGGTCCATCCAGTGGCCGGGCGACTTCGGCTGCACGACCTGACCGGAGAAGGTGACGATGTCGCCGCCGTCCCCGATGTAGATCGAGTCCTCGGTGAGGAAGTCATTGATCTCGCTGACCAGCCGGTACGGATGGATCGGCGACGCATCCGACTTCAGACTGGGCAACCGCTTCTCGATCGCGGTCTGTTCGGCGGTTCGGAGCTCCTCCAGCCAGGCCTTGCGCTTGACCGCGCCTCCGTTCAGCCGTCCGCTCGCGGCTTCCGTGACCGCCTTGAGGACCAACCCCGCGTCCCCGACGATCCCGAGATCGATGTCCCGGTTCTTGCCGACGGTGCGGTAGTCGAGGTCGATCTGCACGACCGTGGCATCGGTGGAGAGCCGCTTGCCGTACCCCATGCGGAAGTCGAACGGTGTCCCCACGATCACGATCAGATCGGCGTTGGAGAAGGCGTAGCGCCGCGACAGCTGGAAGTGGTGCGGATCGCCGGGCGGCAGGGTGCCGCGCCCGGCTCCGTTCATGTAGGCGGGGACATCGATCGTCCGCACGAGCTCGATGGCAAAGTCCGTCGCGCGGGTCGTCCACACCTGACTGCCCAACAGGATCGCCGGCTTCTCGGCGTGGACGAGGAGGTCGGCGAGCTTCTCGACGGCTTCGGGGTCACCGGCCGTACGGGTCGAGGCCCGGTACTGCCCGGCCTCCGGTACCCGGGCCTTCGACACCGGCACCTTGGCGTCGAGTACATCGCGCGGTATCTCCAGGAAGGAGGGGCCCGGAGCCCCGTGGTAGCACTCGCGGAAGGCCATGGACACCATGTCGGCGGCGCGGGCCGTATCGGGCACGGTGGCGGCGAACTTGGAGATGGGCGCCATCATCTCGACGTGCGGGAGATCCTGCAGCGAGCCCATCTTGTGCTGGCTGTGCGCTCCCTGACCACCGATCAGCAACATGGGCGACTCGGCGCGGAACGCGTTCGCGACGCCCGTCACCGCGTCCGTGGTCCCCGGCCCGGCGGTGACGACGGCGCATCCGGGCTTGCCGGTGATCCGGGCGTACCCGTCGGCGGCGTGCGCGGCTACCTGCTCATGACGTACGTCGACGACTTCGATGCCCTCGTCGACGCAGCCGTCGTAGATGTCGATGATGTGGCCGCCACACAGGGTGTAGATGCGTTCCACCCCCTCGGCCTTGAGCGCCTTGGCGACCAAGTGCCCACCGGAAATGAGTTCCTGGCTGTCCTCGGGCATGGCGATCCTGTCCCTTCGTAGGGGAGTGCGGGAACCATTGCGGTGCTCCGGTACATTGCATACAGTCGACGAATACTGTATGAAGCTTGTTATCCCGCATCCGGTGGGTGGTGTCCAGGGGGCGTGCGGCACTTTCACAATCGGCACGATCGGGAGTGGCTATGGATCTGTACGAGCACCAGGCACGGCAACTCTTCGCAGAACACGGCATAGCGGTACCACAGGCCGAGGTCATCGACAGCGCGGCCGAGGCGAAGGCGGCAGCGGGCCGGCTCGGCGGTCGCGTCGTCGTCAAGGCCCAGGTCAAGACCGGCGGTCGCGGCAAGGCGGGCGGAGTGAAGCTCGCCGCCGACCCGGCAGCGGCCGCACTGACCACCCGCCAGATCCTCGGCATGGACATCAAGGGCCACCGGGTACGTACGGTGATGCTCGCCCAACCCGTCGACATCGAGGAGGAGTTCTACGTCAGCTACGTACTCGACCGAACGAACGGCACCTTTCTCGCCATCGCCTCGGCGGAGGGCGGCATGGAGATCGAGGAGGTCGCCGCGACCCGCCCGGAGGCAGTGGCCCGCATCCCCGTCGACCCGGTGGAAGGAGTCACTGAGAAGAAGGCCGCGGAGATCGCGGCAGCGGCAGCCCTACCACCTGATGCCGCCCCCGTACTCCACCGCCTCTGGCAGGTCCTCACGAGGGAGGACGCCCTGCTCGTCGAGGTCAACCCGCTGGTCCGGACGACGGACGGACGGATTCTCGCACTCGACGGCAAGGTGACCCTCGACGACAACGCCCGCTTCCGCCAGTCCCGTTGGGGTGCGGAATCCGATGACCCCCACGGCAACCCCCTGGAGTCGGCCGCCGCGGCCAAGGGCCTGAACTACGTCAAACTCGACGGCGAGGTCGGCATCATCGGCAACGGCGCCGGACTCGTCATGTCCACCCTCGACGTCGTCGCCGGCTGCGGAGCCCGCCCGGCCAACTTCCTCGACATCGGTGGTGGCGCCTCGGCCGCCGTCATGGCCGACGGCCTCTCCGTCATCCTCTCCGACCCGGCAGTGAAGTCGGTCTTCGTCAACGTCTTCGGAGGCATCACCTCCTGCGACGCGGTCGCCGACGGCATCGTCCAGGCGCTGCAGTCCGTACGCCTGACCAAACCGCTCGTCGTCCGGCTCGACGGCAACAACGCCGCCCGCGGCCGCGCGATCCTCGACGCACACGCGCACCCCCTGGTCGAGCAGTCCACCACGATGGACGGCGCCGCGCGCCGAGCGGCCCAACTGGCCGCCGCAGCCTAAGGAGACGTGACATGGCCATCTATCTCACCAAGGAGAGCAAGGTCCTCGTCCAGGGCATGACCGGCGCCGAGGGCATGAAACACACCCGCAGGATGCTGGCGGCGGGCACCCGGATCGTAGGCGGCGTCAACCCGCGCAAGGCAGGCCGGAGCGTGGACATCGACGGTGCCGGGATCCCCGTCTTCGGCTCCGTACGCGAAGGAATGGACGCCACGGGAGCGGACGTCACCGTGGTCTTCGTACCGCCGCCGTTCGCCAAGACGGCCGTCATCGAAGCGGTCGACGCGGGGATTGCTGTGGCGGTGGTCATCACCGAAGGCATCCCGGTTCATGACGCCGTCGCCTTCCACGCCCACGCCCGCAGCCGCGGCACCCGCATCATCGGCCCCAACTGTCCCGGCGTGATCACCCCCGGCCAGTCCAACGCGGGCATCATCCCGGCCGACATCGCCCCCGGACCGGGCCGGATCGGCCTCGTCTCGAAGTCCGGCACGCTCACGTACCAGCTGATGCACGAACTGCGCGACATCGGCTTCACATCGGCGGTGGGAATCGGCGGCGACCCCGTCATCGGCACGACGCACATCGACTGTCTGACCGCGTTCGAGAACGACCCGGACACCGAGCTGATCGTCCTCATCGGAGAAATCGGCGGCGACGCGGAGGAACGAGCGGCGGCACATATCGCACAGCACATCACCAAGCCGGTGATCGGCTACATCGCGGGCTTCACGGCCCCCGAGGGCAAGACGATGGGCCACGCGGGTGCGATCGTCTCGGGCTCGTCGGGCACGGCGGAGGCGAAGCAGAAGGCACTGGAGGCGGCGGGGGTCGCGGTGGGCGCGACACCGACGGAGACGGCGCGGTTGGTGCGGGAGAAGCTGGGGGAGCATTCCAACCCCTCGGGTACATCCAGCCCTTCGGGTACATCCAGCCCTTCGGGTACATCCAGCCCTTCGGACACATCCGTCCCGTCCGGCACATCCAACCCGTCCGGCGCTTGAGGACCGGGGTCCGGTGCGGAGCCCCGAAAACCAGCCGGTCCGGCGCTTGAGGACAGCCGGTACGGGGCGGAGCCCCGGTTTCGGGAAGGGGCGGGTAGGGGAAAGCCCCGCCGCAGGCGCCCCACCACCCCGCACCCGGACCCCCACCCAGCCCCGACCCCTCACCCCTCACCACGTGACCGTGACGTCCCTCACCCCTGAGCCAACGTCACGCCCACCCCCCATCCCCACTCACCACCGTCCGGAACGAGCGAGCCATCCCACCTCCCGCCCCGACTGTGCACCGAGAGCGGAGACCTTCATGGCACCCACCCACACGCCCGACAACACGCCCGCCCCACCCCTCACCCTCAAACCGGGCACCGCCTGGGCCGATGCCTGGCAGCGCTGCCTCACCACCGCCCCCGAGGCCTTCCGGGGCGACCGGGTCCTCAACCTCTGGGCCGCCTCCTGGCAGCAGGACGGCCACCCCCTCCCCGCCACCAGCCCCGTGGACGGCACTCCCATCGCCGGCCCGCCCCGTCTGGACTCCCCCACCGCCCAACAGGCGGTCCGGGCCTCTCTCGACCAGCACCGCGCCTGGCGCCACATCCCACTCCCCGAACGCCGCGCCCGCGTATCAGCCACCCTCGACGCGCTCACCCAACACCGGGAACTCCTCGCCCTCCTCCTCGTCTGGGAGATCGGCAAACCCTGGCGCCTCGCCCAGGCGGACGTGGACCGCGCGATCGACGGAGTCCGCTGGTACGTCGACCACATAGACCGGCTCCTCGCCGACCGCACCCCGCTGCCGGGCCCGGTCTCCAACATCGCCAGCTGGAACTACCCCATGTCCGTGCTGGTCCACGCGATGCTCGTCCAGGCCCTGGCCGGCAACGCGGTCATCGCCAAGACCCCCACCGACGGCGGTGTCGCCTGCCTCACCCTGGCCTGCGCACTCGCCGCCCGCGAGGGCATCCCGCTCACCCTCGTCAGCGGCAGCGGCAGTGAACTCTCCGCGCCCCTCGTCCGCTCGGCCGAGATCGGCTGCGTCTCCTTCGTCGGCGGCCGGGACACCGGGGCCCGCATCGCCACCGAAGTCGCCGACCTCGGCAAACGGCACATCCTCGAGCAGGAGGGCCTCAACACCTGGGGCATCTGGAACTTCACGGACTGGCCCTCCCTGACCGCCGTCATCCCGAAGCTCTTCGACTACGGCAAGCAGCGCTGCACCGCGTACCCCCGCTTCGTGGTCCAGCGCAGCGCGTTCGACGCGTTCCTGTCGGCCTACCTCCCCGCCGTCCGCTCCCTCCGCACGGGCCACCCCCTGGCAGTCGCAAGCCCCACCGACCCGCTCCCCACTCTCGACTTCGGCCCGCTGATCAACGCAGCCAAGGCCAAGGAGCTGGCCGATCAGGTCGCGGAGGCCATCGACCGGGGCGCGGTCCCGCTCCACCGGGGGTCGACGGCCGACGCCCACTTCCTCCCGGGGCAGGACACCAGCGCGTACCTCCACCCGGTCACCCTCCTCAACCCGCCCCCGTCGTCGCCGCTCCATCACGCGGAACCGTTCGGCCCGGTCGACACGATCGTCCTCGTCGATACGGAGGCGGAACTCCTGGCAGCCATGAACGCGTCGAACGGCGCCCTGGTCGCCACCTTGTCGACCGACGACCCGGCAACGTACGCCCGCCTCGCCCCTCAGATCCGGGCATTCAAGACCGGCCACGGCACACCCCGCTCCCGCGGCGACCGCGAGGAACTCTTCGGCGGGTTCGGTGCCTCCTGGCGGGGCGCCTTCGTGGGTGGCGAACTGCTGGTCAGAGCGGTGACGGACGGCCCGCCCGGAGAGCGGCTCCCGGGCAACTTCCCGGACTACCACCTGATGCCGTAACCGGAGGGGAAACCCTGGTCCTCACTCGATCCCTTGACGATCGGGGAGGAGCGCGAACTCCCGCGCGGTGACGTCAGGCACCGTGCGCTCCACTGCCCTCACCAGGAGCGTACGGTGCCTGACCAGCACGCCTTTCCGGTCCTCCGACGCCAATACCAGCAGGTCATCGATCCCGGCCAGCATCCGCCGCGACACCTGCGGACTCCTCGTCGCGCAGCACCGGATCTCCTCAAGGGCAAGATCCACCAGATCGGACCAGCCCGGCCCCTCCTGCACGAGCCGCACCGCCCCCGCCCGGTCCCGGTGATGCACCCGCCCGAGCTGGCATCCGCCGGAGCATCCGCACGGATTCACGGGTGATGCGATCGACCACAGGCCCCACCTGCATGAGCCGCAGCGTGGCGCTCACATACGACGGTGGTGACGATGGTCCTGGCGTCGTCGGCGAACTTGATCAGATCACTGACCTCGCCGTACGCGTGCTCGCCCTGGAGCCGCGCAATGATCTCCGTATCCAGCGTCGAGACGCCCCACCACGCGGCGAAGGCGCACACCAGGCCCACCGTCGGAGCGAACCAGAACGTATCGCGCAGATGCTCACGCAAGGGGGACAGCGCACGGGGCCGCCGATAGCCGCGATCACTCATGCAGGCGAAGCTAGCCCGACCGTCTTCGCGGCAGCCGGACGTACTGCACGTGCACGAACGACGACAGACCGTACGCACGGCCAGGCCAACGGGTTCCGTGCGCCCGCCACCCCCACTGACCACCGAATATGCAGGTGAGAGGCACCCCAAACCCCTGGTATTGTTTTCTTTGTCGCCGCGGGAGACCGGGGCCGATCACCTAGTCCGGGTGGCGGAATGGCAGACGCGCTAGCTTGAGGTGCTAGTGCCCTTTATCGGGCGTGGGGGTTCAAGTCCCCCCTCGGACACTGGCTATAACGATACGGAAGCGAGGGCCTCGACCTTACGGTCGCGGTCCTCGTTGTGTGTTCATAGCTGATGGTGATGCCGAGGGCTTCGTAGAGGGGGCTCTTCTTCTGTGCGTCGACGGCGCGGATGTGTTGTGCGATGTCTCCGAGTCTCTCAGTAATCGCGCGGATCTGGTCGGCGGTGAGCTGTGGCTCCGTCTTTCGGGTGACGGCGGGCAGCGCGTCGGGCTTCTTTTGCGCCGTTTCCTGGTCGCGTTGTGCCTCGTTGATCCACTGAGTGACCACGGCTGGGTCGGCTCCGGCTTCGAGGGCGGCCTGATAGCGGTTGATGCGCCGCGTCGAAGATCACCCCTCCGGTCACCCTGCCCGTGCTGTTCGCCGACGACTACGGCTTCCACACGGGATCCACCTGGTACCGCGGCCGGTTCACCGGCGACGACAAGACGACCGGCATCATCTTGTCCACCCGGAGCAGCGGCAAGGCGGCAGCCTCCTCCGTGTGGCTCAACGGCACCTTCCTCGGCAGCTCCACCGCCGACGGCCCGAAGACCTAGAACTTCCCGGCCGGCGTCCTCAAGACCGGCGGCGACAACGTCGTCTCCGTCCTCGCCGTGAACATGGGACATGACGAGAACTGGGGACGGTCCGACGCCAGCACCGTTTGCGGGCTGACCCGCGCCGCCCTGGTAGGGGACCCGCTGGGCGCACACACCATTACCTGGCGGCTGCAGGGCGTACGCGGCGCTGGACCGTCAGCCCGCGCCCCGCAGCGGCCGACCCCGTGCGGGTGCCCGGCGGGACATCGGCCATCTTCACCTGGGACGTCACCGCGCCGGCCACCCCCGGCCAGGTGAACCCGCTCACCGCCACCGTGCAGTTCGTCCAGGGCGGCCGGTGGCAGACCGTCGCCGACGAGCGGATCGTCGGGGCGACCCCCGTCCCGCCGCCCGCCGGCACCAACCAGGTCAGCGACCTGACGTTCCTGTCCGCCACCAACGGCTGGGGACCGGTCGAACGCGACCAGAGCGTCGGCGGCACCGCACCGAACGACGGCACCCCGCTCAAGCTCGGCGGCACCGTCTACGCCAAGGGACCGGGCACCAACTCGCCCAGCGACGTGCAGATCTACCTCGGCGGACAGTGCAGCAAGTTCACCGCCACCGTCGGATTCGACAATGGTGACCCGGGCACTGCCACCTTCTCCGTCCTCCTCGACGGAAAGGTCCTCACCACCACCCCCGTGCTCAACGGGAAGTCGGCGTCCGTAGCCATCGACGTCCCCGTCACCGGCGGCCAGATCCTTGACCTGTCCGTGGGCGACGGCGGCAACGGCAACGACCACGGCGACTGGGTCAACCCCATCCTGACCTGCGGCAGCAACTAGGAAAGGAAGCACTGGCCCACCCCGCGGTGGGCGACGCGTCATGGCGTCGCCCACCGCGGGGTGCCACTCACGGATGGTGCGGGAACAGAGTGTCATCGTGACCGCTCACATGAACCGCCGCGCACAATGTGTTCGGCGGGGCCCAGTCATCGGCGCCGCAGCGCTGAAGGTGCGGCGGATCCTGGCCGATCCGGCGTGGCTGTGGGCAGCGGACCGGTGAACGTGCAGTGAGCCGCCCTCACAGCGCCATCGCTGTCTCGAACCCCAGATCCGGAGTGTCGCGGATCTCGACTGTGCGTCCGGCCTGGTGGAGCTCCAGCACTACTATCTCGTTGCGGCCGGCCTTCCACGCCGGGCCCGGCGCGTAGAGGGTGCGCTGAGGACCGCGACTCCAGTAGCGGCCCAGGGCGAAGCCGTTGACCCACACCATGCCCTTGTTCCACCCGGGGAGGGCGATGAATCCGTCGGCAGGGGTGGCGATGTCGACTTCGACCCGGTGGAAGGCCGGGTGCCGGTCCGCGGGCTGCGGGCTGAACCGGAGTCCGGTGAGGTCGGAGAGGGGAAGGGGGCGGGTGTCCCAGCCGAACTGGAACTGGGTGTCCAGGCGGACTCCACCAGTGATCCCCTTGCGGTCGCCCAGCAGCGGGCCGTAGTTGATCCGTCCCATGTTCTCCACCAGCACCTCCAGCTCGGCGCCGTCATCGGGCACAGTGACCGGCAGTTCGGCCTGCGGGTGGTCGCGGTCCAGCACGCCGATCGCGACGCCGTCGAGGAAGACCTGCCCGCGGTCCGCGAGGCCGTCGATGCGCAGCATCGCGGCGGGCCACGGCCCGCGCAGCCGGGTGCGGTAGTGGATCAGTCCCAGGCTCTGGCTCAGAGCCTCCATGGGCTCGGGCGACACGCGCCGTAGCGGAGTGGCCAGGACGTCCAGCGATTCCCGCAGTGTCGTGGTGCCTGTGACGGTCAGCGACTGCGGTGCCAGCCGGTCGGGCGGTGCGGGCGGCTCGTGCTCGATGGGCCCGGTGTGCCGGGCGATGACCTCCCGGAAGGCGTGGAACTTCGCGGTCAGTTCGCCTGCCTCGCCCACCGGGGCATCGTAGTCGTAGCTGGTGCATGTGGGCTGGTAGGTGTTGCCGTCGTGGTTGGCGCCGTTCCACCATCCGAAGTTGGTACCGCCGTGGCCCATGTAGATGTTGACCGAGGCTCCTTGGGCCAGCATGCGGTCCAGTTCGTCGGCGGCTTCCTTGGGGTCGCGCACGTGGTGCCTTTCGCCCCAGTGGTCGAACCAGCCATGCCAGTACTCCATGCACACCAGCGGGCCGGTCGCCTGATGGCGGCGGAGCACCGCGAGTGACTCCTCCGGCCGGGAACCGAAGGTAGCGGTCGCCAGGACACCGGGTATGGTGCCGCCGCGCAGGACGGGGTCGGTGGCGCCGTCGGCTGTGAACAGGAGGCAGTGGGCACCCCGCCGGATCAGGCCCTGCCGCAGGTGTTCGAGGTATGCGGTGTCGTTGCCGTAGCTTCCGTATTCGTTCTCGATCTGCAGGGCCACCACCGGTCCGCCGTTTTGGGCCAGCAGCGGCACGAGGACGGGCATGAGCACGTCGAACCAGGCGTCCACGGCGGCGAGGTAGCGCTCATCGTGGCTGCGCAGGCGCATGGCGGGATCCGCCAGAAGCCAGCCGGGCAGACCGCCGAACTCCCATTCCGCGCAGATGTACGGGCCCGGCCGCACGATGACGTCCAGCCCGAGCCGGCCGGCGGTGGTGATGAAGGTGGCGACGTCGGCCGCGCCAGTGAAGTCGTACTGCCCCGGCGCGGGCTCATGGACGTTCCAGGCGACGTAGGTCTCCACGGTGTTGACGCCCATGGCGCGCAGCCGCCGCAGCCGGTCGTCCCACAGCTCCGGGTGGACCCGGAAGTAGTGAATGGCTGCGGACACGATCTGGTGCGGCCGTCCTGCCCGCAGGAAACCGGAATCAGTGACGGTCAGCTCTGCGGCAGCGGGTGGGGTTGCGTTCACGGTTCTCCTAGCAGAACAGGAAGAAGGGAACTGGCGGGCGGGCGGCCGGACACGCCGGCCGCCCGCCAGGATCCGCACTTCGTCGCTTTCCCACGAGGGTCTCCTCTGCTGGAGCGGGATGAGTGAATCCGGTCGCGAAGCGTGTGCGTGTGCAGGAGCGAGGCTGAGCAGACCGACCGGGGAGGGGACGAGTGCTGCAGTTGTCCGGAGGGGAGTGGGCCGGGGCTTGGCTCCGGCCGCCGGATGCGGGGATCGGGCGCAGTATCCGAGCGGTGGCGGCGAACGCGGCGGTGGCTGCGCTGTCCACCGTCCTACCCGGGCCAGCGGCCCGGGCTTGTATCAGGCACATGCCACCCGTGGGGTGTCGCGGTGTGCGGTGTCGAAACGGAAGGGGGGACGCCCCGGTGGTGGGACCTGACGTAGATCACCCGGAGCTAGACGAGTCTGGGCGCGCCGGGCCTCTCGCGTCAAGGCTTTAGATTTGATTAACTGCCCAGTGCGTTCTCGAATAGAGCTGAAACATTCGCGCAAGTGGGGGCGGGCAAGTGAGATCCGAGTCCGTGAAAAGCCCTGAAGATGTGAGGGGAGCACAGCTTGACGCTCGAGCTGTCATCCAGTTTTCAGTCGGCGAGCACCAGGGGCGGGTACCGTCCCGGTTACGAGATCGCGGCCGAGCGCATCCTTGAGTACATCGTCAAGGAGCGGCTCAGCCCCGGTACCCGGCTGCCCACCGAGAAGGACCTGGCCGACGCCGTTCAGATGAGCCGGACGGTGGTCAGGGAAGCCGTGAAGATCCTCTCCGCGGTGGGGCGCCTGTCCGTGCAGAAGGGGCGCGGCATTTATGTCGCCGACCCGGAGGGTGCGCAGTGGCGAGAGTCGTTCTCGCAGTTCCTGCCGGCCGACCTGCGGCAGGTGGACGAGATGTTCGAGTTTCGCCGTTACGTGGAGACCGCGACGGCGCGATTGGCTGCGCAACGGGCCGCTCCCACGCAGGTCAATGCGATCCGCGAGGCGGCCGTGCGGTCGATGGAGGCGGCGCTGGACAGCGACATCGAGGCCTTCACCCGGGCCGACGAGGGGTTCCATGGCGCGATCGGCGCGGCGGCGTCGAACATGTTCTTCGGCGCGACGGTCGACTCCGTGCGATATCTGCAGCGACAGGTCAGTGCCATAGGGCTGGCCGGCGTCGCGGGCGGGTCGCTCGTGGTGGCTGCCGAGCAGCACCAGGCGATCGCCGCGGCCATCGCCTTCGGGGACGACGAGCAGGCGGAATCGCTGATGGCCGGACACATCGACATGACGGTGAGTCAGTTCCGGCGGGCGATCCGCAAACGGCTCCTTCCCGACGGCGACGCCTCTTCTTGATCCATACGATTCCAGGGAGGTGAAGGACGGTCATGCGTATCACTGATGTCACGGTGGAGCTCGTTGATCTGCCCGCGCAGCCGCTGTTCCGCTGGCGCAACGGGCTGCCGGGCTCGGAGGATTCGGTGACCGGCGGCATCCTGCGTGTCCACACCGATGACGGGCTGGAGGGGGAGGCGCACACCCGGCGCGGCCTCATCGTGGCCGACCTCGTCCAGCGTCGGATCCGTGCGGACCTGCTGGGCCGGGACCCGCTCGCGCGCGAGCTTCTCTGGCATCGGCTGTGGGAGCTGGACCGCATAGAAGAGTTTCCCATCTATGTGTTCGGACTGGTACAAGGTCGCGGCGGGCTTTGACCAACTTCTTGACCGCTGGTGGCTCCGACCCTATTTTGTCAGGGCAGCATACGAATTAAAGGGTGTTCGAGGCTTCCGCCCCAACGGGCCTCCGGTAGAGCGTCAACCGCCGGCACCTTGTTCTCAGCCGTATCCCGACAGCTCGTCAGCGAGCATGTGTACACGCCGTCGTCAGGCGGCGGCGCGGCGTCGGGCTGAATCCTGCTCCAGGGCGTCGGCAACCCGCCGAAGCTTCTCCCGCCGGCCCGGTCAGCAACCCACATCACACGGCACGCGCTGCGACAGCCTGCCGATACGTCACATCCGAGGGTGTCGACTTGTCTGCTTCTTTGCTCGAAATGCGAAATATCACCAAACAGTTCCGAGCGCAACGAGGCCGCCGCGCAGGCTCGTTCACTGGAGATGCGCCCCGACGATCCCAGTCGGCCCGTGCGCACGCTCTCGGGCGGCAACCAGCAGAAAGCCGTACTGGCGCGCTGGTTCCTCAAGGGCTGCCGACTACTGCTGCTGGACGAACCGACCCGCGGTGTGGACGTCGGTGCCCGCGCCGAGTTGTACGCGCTGGTGCGCGCTCTGGCCGACTCGGACATCGGTGTCCTGCTGGTCTCCAGCGAGGTACCCGAAGTGCTCAGTCTCGCCGACCGCGTCCGCGTGGTGAAGGAGGGCCGCATCGTACACCAGAGCGCTGCGCGGCATATCGACGAATCGCAGGTCCTGGACCTGGTCATGGAACGGAGACCTCGTGAAAGAGCGGACCGGGACGGTTGCCGCGGCGGCCACGGCGTACGAGAAGCCACTCGCCAACACCCTTGACGAAGCGGTCGCCATGGCCGAAGCGGCGGAGCGCGCCCGCGGGCGCGGGATACGCTCCATGGTCGGGTTCAACTTCCGGCGGGTCCCGGCGATCGCGCTGGCGCGAGAACTCATCGCCACGGGCCGGCTCGGCACGATCCGCCATGTGCGGGCCGTCTACCTCCAGGACTGGATCGTCGACCCGGACTTCCCCCTGGCATGGCGGCTCCGCAAGGAGCACGCCGGGTCCGGAGCGCTCGGTGACATCGGAGCGCACATCGTCGACCTCGCCCAGTATCTGACCGGAGACCGGATCACCGGGGTCTCCGCTCTCACCGAGACGTTCGTCAAGGAGCGGCCGCTGCCGGAACGGTCGAGCGGGCTCAGCGCGGCCGGTGGCGCCGAGACCGGCCAGGTGACCGTGGACGACGCAGCGTTGTTCATCGCCCGGTTCGCGGGCGGAGCCGTGGCCACCTTCGAAGCCACCCGGTTCGCCACGGGGCGCAAGAACGCGCTGCGTATCGAGGTGAACGGCTCGGACGGCTCGATCGGGTTCGACCTGGAGTCGCTGAACGAGCTGATGTTCTACGACCGGACCGAGGACGCGGCCACGGCCGGCATGCGGCGCATTCTCGTCACCGAGCCGACGCACCCGTACCTCTCGGCCTGGTGGCCGCCGGGCCACCCGCTCGGGTACGAACACAGTTTCACGCACGAGATCCGCGACCTGCTCCTCGCCGTCGCGGCCGGCGACGACCCCGCGCCGTCGTTCGCCGACAGACTCCAGGTACAGCGTGTGCTGGCCGCCGTCGAGCGCAGCGCGGCCGACGGGAGCAACTGGACCGGCGTCGAACCGACGTGACCCGGCAGGCTCCGCCGCCCAACACGCACCCACACAGCACACCACGACACACCGCACAGCGACGGCCGGCCCACTGCCTGGCGCCACGCCGCTGTCCGCAGAACGCCGGTTCGCCCCTCCACAGGGTCGGGCCGGTAAGCAAGGAACGCACGAAACGGGGTGGAGGCGGATTCGCAGCCGCACCTCCACCCCGCCGCATCTCACAGCACTCCATATCTCGTGCACACAACTCACTACACAGGAGCATCAGTGAGACGATCACTAAGCCGCCTGCTGGCGGCAGTGACGGCCGTGCTTCTCACCGTACCTTTGCTGGCGGGCCTGGCAGGCACCGCACATGCGCATACGGGAGACACTCCGCCCTTCCGGGTCCTGGTCTTCTCCAAGACCACGGGATTCCGGCACGACTCGATCCCCGACGGCATCGCCGCCATCCAGAAGCTCGGTCAGGACAACAACTTTGCTGTCGACACGACCGAGGACGCGACGCTCTTCACCGACGAGAACCTGGCGAAGTACCAGACGGTTGTCTTCCTCTCCACCACGGGTGATCCGCTGGATCAGGAGTCGGAGAAGGCCGCGTTCCAGAAGTACATCGAGCACGGCGGCGGCTTCGTGGGCATCCACGCCGCGGCCGACTCGGGATACAACTGGGCCTGGTACGGCAATCTGGTCGGCGCTTATTTCAAGACGCACCCCTCCATACAGCAGGCCACGCTCAACGTGGAGGATCAGGCCCACCCGTCGACCGAGGAACTGCCGAGCCGGTGGTCGCGCACCGATGAGTGGTACGACTACCAGGCCAACCCGCGCGGCAAGGTCCACGTGCTGACCTCGCTGGACGAGAAGTCGTACAGCGGCGGCGGGATGGGCACGGACCACCCCAACACCTGGTGCCAGAACTACGACGGCGGCAAGTCCTGGTACACCGGCCTGGGGCACACGAAGGAGAGCTACACCGACCCGAACTTCCTGCACCTGCTCCTCGGCGGCCTTCAGACCACCGCCGGAGCAGTGCAGGCGGACTGTTCCGCCTCCCTCACCTCGAGCTTCCAGAAGGTCCCGCTGGACACCGACACGGAAGACCCGATGATGCTGCAGGTCGCCAAGGACGGCCGGGTGTTCTACGCCAGCCTCGACGGTGACGTCAAGGCCATCCTGCCGGACAGCAACCAGGTGGTGAAATCCGGGCACCTCGACGTGCTGACGGCCAATGAGAGCGGCATGCTCGGTCTCACGCTCGACCCGGGCTTCGCCACCAACAACTGGCTGTACGTCTTCTACTCGCCGCCAGGTGAGTCGGTGGACCAGATCTCCCGCTTCACCGTCAACTCCGACAGCACCCTGGACAAGGCGAGCGAGAAGGTCGTGCTCAAGGTGCCGGTGCAGCGGGACACGTGCTGCCACCACGGCGGTGCCATGCTGTTCGACAAGGACGGGAACCTCTGGCTCAGCACCGGCGACAACACCAACCCCTTCGGCAGCCCGACGGACTCCCGCGCGCCGCTGGACTACAGGCCGGGCAAGTCGGCGTCCGACGCCGCGCGCTCATCGGGCAACACCAACTCCCTGTCGGGCAAGGTCCTGCGGATCCGTCCCGAGGCGGACGGGACCTACAGCATCCCGTCGGGCAACCTCTTCCCGCCCGGTACCGCGGAGACCAAGCCGGAGATCTACGCCATGGGGTTCCGCAACCCCTTCCGGATCGGCACCGACCCCGAGACCGGACGGGTGCTCGTCGCGGACTACGGCCCGGACGCGGGCGGTGACGACCCCAAGCGTGGCCCGAAGAACGCGGTGGAATGGAACATCCTGCAGAAGCCGGGCAACTACGGCTGGCCTTTCTGTCTCGCCAACAACCAGCCGTACATCCACTACGACTACGCCACCGGCGTGTCCGGTGCGCCCTACGACTGCACCAACGGCCCGGTCAACGACTCGCCCAACAACACCGGGCTCAAGCAGCTGCCCAAGCCGATCCCGGCCACCGTCTGGTACCACTACGACGGCAGCGCGGAGTTTCCCCCGCTGAGCGGCGGCGCTCCCATGGCCGGCCCGATCTACCGGTACGACGCGGCCTTGAACTCCGACAAAAAGTGGCCCGAGTACTACGACGGCAAGGCGATCTTCGCCGAGTGGAACAGCAGCCAGATGTACACGTTCCAGCTCGACGACAACCAGTCCGCGGTCAACAAGGTCAACCCCTTCCTGAAGGGGATGAGCTTCGCCAAGCCGATGGACATGAAGTTCGGGCCCGACGGTGCGCTCTACATGATCGAATGGGGCAGCAGCTTCGGCGGCAACAACGCCGACTCGGGCATCTACCGCATCGACTACGTCAACGGCACCCGGTCGCCGGTGCCCAAGCTGACCGCCACCCCGACCAACGGCAGCGCACCGCTGACCGTGAAGTTCTCCTCCAACGGATCGACCGACCCCAACGGCGGCTCGCTCACCTACGCGTGGGACTACAACGCCGACGGCACGGTCGACTCCACCGAACCGAACCCGACCTACACCTACACGACTGCGGGCAACTTCACCGCGAGCCTGACCGTGACCAACACGGCCGGCAAGTCGGCCTCGCTGACCCAGCAGATCACCGTCGGCAACACCGAGCCGACCGTCACCTTCGACGGACCCGCCGACGGCGGGGCGTTCGACTGGGGCGACAAGGTCGACTTCTCCACGACCGTCACCGACCCCGAGGACGGTTCGACCAACCCGGGCGGCGGCATCGACTGCTCCCAGCTGACGGTGACGGCGTCCCTCGGTCACGCGACCCACGCGCACGCGCTGGAGCAGTTCCACGCCTGCCAGGGCACCAGCCAGACGGAGATGTCGCCCGGACACGGTGGGGCCGAAAACATCTTCTGGGTGCTGGACACCACCTACCGGGACAAGGGCGGCGCCGGCGGCTCCAGCCCGCTGACCGGTAAGAAGACCATCGTCCTGCATCCGAAGAAGATGCAGGCGGAGTTCCGCACGGCCGCCTCCAGCAGCATCGTGTCGGCCGCCACCACCGACCCGACCCACGGTGAAGTGGATGTTGCCGGGATCAACGACGGGTCGTACACCGCCTACAGCGACGTCAACTTCTCCCGGATCGACTCGCTGACCTTCCGGGTGGCCAACCTGGCCGGCGGCACGATCGAGGCGCGCGCGGACAGCGTCACCGGACCGCTGATCGCCACCGCCGCCGTACCGGCCGGCAAGGGCGAGTACAGCTACATCACAGCCCCGGTCAAGGACCCTGGTGGCAGCCACACGCTGTACCTGGTCTTCAAGGGCGCGAGCGCCGGAGCCCAGAACCTCTTCCGGCTCAACTGGATGCACCTCGACGGCAGGGGCGCGACGGCCGGCACCGCCCAGCCGTTCGTGATGGTGGATGGGCAGCCGCTCAGCGGCGACGTGCCTCTGGCGGTGAAGTTCACCGCCCGTGGAATCGACCCCCAGGGGTCGGCGCTCAGCTACAAGTGGGACTTCGGCGACGGAGCCACTTCCACGGAGCAGAACCCGACCCACACCTACACCAAGGCCGGGCCGTTCACCGCGAAGATGACCGCAACCAACGCCCTCGGGGTCTCGAGCATCGAGGAAGAGACCATCAGCGGCACCGCCACCCTCCCCACCATCAGCTGCTTGGGCAAGCTGTCGGACGAGTTCAACGGCACCTCGCTGGACGAAACCCGGTGGAGCGTCGTCCGGCAGAACCAGGACCTCGCGGTCAAGAACGGCAGCCTGGTGATACCCACCAGCGACACCGACATCTACGGCGCAGGAGGCGACACCCCCAACATCGTCCTGCAGCCGGCCCCCTCCGGCGCGTGGCAGGCGACCACGAAACTGACCCTGCCCGCGGTGCAGAGCTACCAGCAGGCGGGCCTCGTCCTGTACGGCGACGACAACAACTACGCCAAGATGATGTTCGAGGGCCGCTCCGGCTCGCCCGACTCCGCGCAGAACGTCTTCCAGTTCGCCCGTGAGAACAACGGCAGCCCCTCGGAGACCAACAGCGCCGCCGTTGGCCCGAACTTCCCCAGCACCGTCTACCTGCGTCTGACGAGCGACGGCACCAACATCACCGGGTCGTACTCCTCGGACGGCGCGACCTTCAAGGACATCCCCGGCGCCAAGCCGATCAGCGGCATCACCAACCCCCGGATCGGCCTGATGAGCCTGGCCGGCAAGGGCACCACGCCGGTGATCGACGCGGCCTTCGACTGGTTCCACATCACGCCCGACGCGTCGGCCCCCCAGGCCACCCCGGGTGACGAGTTCGACGGCAGCGCGCTGGACGGCTGCCGCTGGAACTCCCTCGTACGGCCCGACCCGACCGCGTTGGGGATGAGTGACGGGCAGCTGCAGATCACCACCTCGAAGGGAGACATCTTCTCCACACCCAACACCGACCCCAAGAACCTGATCCTGCAGAAGGCCCCGGCCGGCGACTGGACGATCGAGACCAAGATCGACGGTACCGCCTTCAACCAGGGCTATCAGCAGGGCGGCGTGATGGTCCGCGTCGACGACGACAACTACGTCAAGCTCGACTACATCGCGGATTCCGCGACCAGCCGGCGCATCGAGTTCCGCTCCGAGGCGGGCGGTAAGGTCGACGCGACCGCGCCGGACGTCAGGAACCTGACCGGTGGCGTCTGGTACCTGCGGATCGCCAAGCAGGGCAGCACCTATCACGGCTTCTACTCCAGTGACGGCAAAAGCTGGACCGAGATGTCGGCCCCGCTGACGAACACCGCTCTGGACACGGGATCAGCGCTCGGCGTGTTCGCCATCGGGGTGAACCAGCAGACGCCGGCGACCGCCAAGTTCGACTACTTCCATCTCGACGGCGCGACGGGTACGGGGGACAAGACGCCCCCGGTTACCAAGGCGACACTGACCCCCGGCACCCCGGACGGGCAGGCCGGCTGGTACGTCTCGCCGGTCTCGGTGTCACTCGCTGCGACCGACGCCGCGGGCGGCAGCGGGGTGGACCGCACCGAGTTCAAGCTCGACGGCGCGGCCTCGTACACCCGTTACACCGCTTCGCTGACCATCGACACCACGGGAACCCACACGGTGGACTTCCGGTCGGTGGACAAGGCCGGGAACATCGAGACGGCCCAGAGCGTCACGGTGAAGGTGGACGTGGACAAGCCGACCGCGGCTGTCACGCTCGACCCGGCCGCACCGAACGGCAAGAACGGCTGGTACACCTCGCCGGTCACCGCCACGGTCACCGCCCAGGACGCCGGCAGTGGCGCCGGCGCCCTGAAGTACGACCTCGACGGCAAGACCGGCGTCGGATACACCACGCCCGTCTCGATGGCCGACGGGAAGCACACGCTCGTCGTGCATCCGACGGACCTGGCCGGGAACGCCGGCGACGCCGTGACCAAGCAGGTGAACGTCGACGCGACCGCGCCGGTCACCACGGCGGCCATAGCCGGACCCACCGGCGACAATGGCTGGCAGACCGGTACCGCCTCGGTGACGCTCAAAACCGACGACGGCAGCGGCTCCGGAGCCGATTCCACGCAGTACAAGGTCGACGGCGGCGACTGGAAGCCGTTCACGGGTGCGTTCACCGTGAGCGGCGACGGAACTCACACCATCTCCTACCGCTCGACCGACAAGGCGGGCAACGTTGAGTCCGTCAAGGCCGGCACGCTCAAGATCGACGGCACTGCGCCCGTGGTGCTGGTCAGCGGCCTGACCGACAAGACCGTGTACGGCGACAGCATGACCGTGTCGATCGGAGTCGGCGCGGCCGACGCCACGTCGGGAGTGGCCTCCAGCAGCGCGACCCTGGACGGCAAGCCCGTCACCACGACGACGCCCTCCCAGTTGCCACTGCGCCAACTGGACCTGGGGGAGCACACGTTCGTGGTGACAGCGCGCGACAGCGCGGGCAATACCACCGTCGTCCGGCTGACCTTCTACGTCACCACGTCCTACAAGGACATGGGGGCGCTGATCGACCAGTCCGTGGCCAAGGGGCAGCTCGACCAGCGCAGTGCCAACAAGCTGCACCGGCAGATCGACAAGGCCGCGGAGGCACAGGAACGCGGTCAGGCCAAGCAGGCCATCAAGGAGCTCGACGAGCTGCGGGCCATGATCGCGGGCAAGGCGAACGTGACCCTGACGTCCGCCGATCGGACGCTGCTCAACCGCGATGCGCAGTATCTGATCGTCGCGCTCGGCGGCACCGCCTCCGAGGCGGGACTGTCAGCGGCCGATTACCAGACGGTTGCCGCCCAGGTGGCCGCCGTGAACAAGGCACTGGGGAAGTAATCGCACCACTCACGGTGCCGGGTGCGGCCGGGTTCTCCCCGGCCGCACCCGGCACCACCCGTCACGCCACGCACAGACAAGGAGTACGGCCCATGCCTGCTTCGAGCACGTCATCTCGTCCCGTCCTTCCCCGCCGCCGACGCCACCAGTCGGCCGACGCCACCACCGGCAGTGCGCGCGCATTCCGGCGCGGGGCGCTGGTCGGCGCGTTGTCGATGGCCGCGGTGGGCGGCATCGTCGCGGCAACGGTCCTGGTCCGTCCTCCCAGCACGGCCGAGACCATCCACGCGACCGCCGCCAAGATCCGTGCCCAGGACGCCGTCCGCAACAAGCGCGAAGTGAAGGTCCTCACGGGCACCACGCGCGGCCTCGTCAAGCAGCTCACCCCTGTACTGCAGGAGATGTACCGCGCCATGCCGCCCCCGGGGGCGGGGAAGGCGAAGCCGCCCAGCGCCCAAACCGTCGCCGGGTGGCGGCGTGCAACCACGGCGGCGCTGAGCGCCCTCGGCAGCCCGCCGTCGGGCGACACCTCCTACAACGTCGGGCGCGCCGGCTTCACCCAGGCGGTGAAGGGCCTGGACGACGTCGCAGCCACGTATGCGCTGAGCTTCGCCGCGCCCTCCCGGCTCTCCAAGCAACTCATCACCCGTGCGACCGCCAAGCGGGACAGCGCGCTGGTCATCTGGTCCATCGGCGCCACGGAACTGGATGTGGCGAACATCGAGGCCGGCTACGGCCATCAGCACGTCTTCCTGCCCGTGTTCGGGGCAGGAGGCGGTCTCACCGCGGACGGCGCACCGGAAGGAAGCGAGGCACAGTCATGAGCGAACCGTTCCTGGGCAGTGAGCAGGAGTGAGTCCTGGCTCACCGGCACGCCCCGAACGGTCTTGGGCGCACTGGTCCTCCGCTTTCGCGTCCCGGTCGGCGACGCATATCCCGTATGCGGTCCGTCTCGGGCGGGCGGCCCGGATCGCGCACGGCGACGTGCTCCTCGACCACGCTGAACTCCCTCACGTGACGGCCTGGCGACCGCCTGGCGACCGCCTGGCGACCGCCGGACATCCGCCCGGCAGAGGCAAGCCAGGACAGCACACGCAGGCCTGGACATCCTGAGATGCCGACCTCGTTCCGCGTATGGGCCCGATGGGCGGTAAAGCGAGCCGGGCGACCGCGGCAGGATCTTCACGAGTCGTGCAGCCCCGGTCTTGCGTGACGGTCCGCCGGTAGCCCAGGCGGGCCGTTTTCCTTGTCTGGTCGGAACGACGCCGGGCCCCGCGTGTGTGCAGCGACCCGGCTTGGCACGATGCGCACCCGTGCTCGGTCCCGTTTCTGGGCAGTATCGCGTGTCCTCCAGGACCATCGGCAGTGGAGCAGGGGCGCCGCCATGGGAGACCTCATGCGCCCTTCCGTGAATTCCGGCGGACCGTTCGATGAAGATTGCCGCTTCCTGACCGGTAAGTTGTCCAGTCAAGCTAGCGTCCTTGCCCATGAGATTCCTTCGTAGAGCAGCAGGTCTAGGCCTTGCGCTGCTCTTCTTCATCCTGGGCTTCTGTGCACAGCCAGCTGCTGCGCATGTGTCACCGGAGCACGCCGAACTCGTCATATCGACCAAGGAAAACGTCACCAGTGGGCGGCTGATCGTCCACCATGACGTGGTGTCACCACAGAAGGCAGGTGCCTGGGCGTCGCACCTGCTGAGCGCGAGCTGCCCTGCCACCGGCTCCGGCGTCGCCGGGGACGGCGGTGGCGTCCCCGGCGGTGTGGTGGTCGAGTTGGCGTGGAGCTGCCACGTCGACAAGCTCGACCTGAGCGCGATGCTGCAGAAGGGCGGGCTGACCCAGGTCGTCGCCGAGTTCGACGGCACCACGGTCAATGCCAACGCGCAGACCCCCGTCGTCGACGCATCGGGTGCCCACGCGCTTCCCACCTTCCCGTGGGCAGGTGTGGCGCTCGGCATCGCGGCGGCCGCCGCGCTGCTGCTCGCGGTGTGGCAGATCCGCACCGGGCGGCTCCAGGTCGCCCAGCTGGTCGCCAGGGTGCGCGCCGGCCGCGGGCGGATCAAGCTGGCCGCCGTCGGCGTGGTGACGCTGTCCTTCCTGGCTCCCCAGGTGGCCTCGGCGGCGCCGCTCGCCGACGGGGCAGCGGCGACCGCGGACACGGTCACGGTCACGGGCACGGTCTTCGAGGACGCCAACGGCAACGGCAAGCGTGACGCGGGCGAAGCTGCGATGGCTGGGGTCGATGTCACGGACGGCGCCGGCTGGACGACGACCGGCGCGGACGGCTCGTACAGCCTGCAGATGGACCCGGCCCGCCGGGAGACCGACCTGATCAGCATCGTCTCCCCGAACGGCTACACCCCGCACCTGCGCGACGACTACGTCCCGGAGTACTTCCACAAGGTGCCCGAGGGCGGTCCGAGCACCGGCATCGACTTCGCCCTCGTCAAGGACAAGAACGCCGCCAACCCCACCGAGAAGTGGTTGATGGTCTCCGACACCGAGACGGCCGGCGACCCGGAGTGGACCGGCCACGTCGAGGCGATGTCCGAGGTCGACGGCGCGTCGATGGCGATCGACACGGGTGACATGACGGTCATCGACGGGACTGCGCCGTCGGGCCGGCAGCGCAATTGGGACGGCCTGCGCAAGGGCCTGACCGACGGCAAACTCGGCATGCCCTTCTACCCGGTGATCGGCAACCATGACTTCGGTGGCGATGTCAACTCCCGTGGTTATGGCGGCAGTATGGAGTTCTACCGGCGGAACATGGGCCCGGAGTGGTACAGCTTCGATCGCAACGGCCGGCACATCGTCGTGCTTGAGGACAACTACGACTCCAGCGGTCTGAAGCCGCAGCTGGAGTGGCTGCGGGAGGACCTCAAGCGCCACGCCGTGGGTAAGCAGGTGCTGGTCTTCGCGCACCGGTCCCTGTTCACCCAGTGGGGACCTGGCGCCGGCATGCAGCCGACCGTCGACGAGCTGGCGAAGTACGACGTGCGGCTGTTCGCCGCGGGCCACAATCAGCAGGCCGAGTACCGGCGCGGCGCCTGGGACCGCTCGGTTGAGATCAACAACCAGGGCACCTACGGCATCGACGGCTCCCAGCCGGACTACAAGATCCTTGACTTCAAGGACATCACCGACGACCCGGCCACCAAGCGCAACGAAGACACCGGCCTCGTCACGGGTACGCACCGGGAGTTCAACGTCCATGACGATGCCGCGCTGGTCAGCCCCTCACAGGACAGCGTCCACCCCGCCAGCGCCAAGATCCCGCTCGAGATGTACGCAGAGGACGACGGCCGTACCCCGGACAACGCGACCCTCACCATCCGCGACAGCCGCGGCCATGCGGTGCAAAAGCACAAGCGCCTGAAGTTCGGCGCGGGCAACGACCGGACGGGCATCGAGAACTGCTACACGGCGCCCGGCGGCAAGCCGGAGACCTGCCCGGACGCCCGGATCTCCTGGACGCGGGCCAGTGACCGCATCGAGGGTCTGGCCCCGGGAACGTACACGGCTCAGATGATTGCCGTCGACACCAAGGGCAAGGCGTGGCCCACCATCGAGAACACCTTCACGGTGGTGCCCGACAGCCAGTTGCACAAGCCCAAGAGCGGCCAGGACTGGACCCGGCAGGGCCGCGACGAGGCAGGGCGCTCCGCGAGCACGGACAACCCGGGCAGCGAGCTCAGCCTGCGCTGGGCCGCCAACACCGGTGAGCAGTTCAACCTCAACGGATCGTTGATCGCCGACGGCAAGGTGATCGTCTCTTCCCGGGCGTTCGACTCCCCGTACAGCATGATGCTCGCCTACGACCTCAAGTCCGGCCGCGAGATCTGGCGCACCTATCTGGACGGCGACGCCGAGTCGGCGCCGACCCTGCACGACGGCAAGGTCTACCTGACCACCGGCGTCGGCCGGATCTACGCTCTCGACTCCGAGGACGGCCACGTCGTGTGGCAGTCGATCGACCGTGAGGAGCAGCACGGCAACACCGTGCGTCGCTACGGTCGCGCGGGCGGTCCGGTCAGCGTCTTCGCGCTTGCGGGCACCGACCAGCGCTCGGTCGCCGTCTACCAGGACGCGTACAACATCCGCTGCCGTGATGGCGCGACCGGCAGCATGCTGCCCGGCGGCTTCGGCGGCTCGTTCGGCTGGGGTCAGTTCCACAGCACGGCGATCCGTCAGCCCGGCTCCAACACCGCCTACCTGCACGATGGTTCCAGCAACAAGCTGATCGCCATGGATCTGGCGACCTGCAAGCAGCTGTGGGCACAGGACACCGGCGGCGGCATCGACAGCCACTCCTCCCCGGTCCTCACCGATCCGGCCAGCGGGGACCCGCAGCTGGTGACGGCGACCGCGAGCGGTGTCCGCGGGCTCGACCTCACGACCGGTAAGGTCCTGTGGAAGAACCCTTCGGACGACCCCTGGCTCTGCGAGAACGGCAAGGCTCCGGTGACCAGCCCCGCCGTCTGGGGCGACATCGCCTACGTCGCGAGCCGTGAAGGGTTCATCCGCGCCTACGACACCAAGGCGGCCGACCCGTCCAAGCCGCTGTGGGAGACCAAGGTCGGCTACCTGCCCGGGGAGAGCCCCAAGGACGACAAGGCGAAGGTGGCCAGCGGCTGCGCCAAGAACACGGGGCCCGGATCCCCTGCGATGCACGCCCTGGCCACCAAGGACTACGTCTACGCGGGCACCCGGGACGGGCGTCTGCTCGTCCTGGACCGCGCCGCCGGCACGCTGCTGACCGAGTACAACCTCGGCGGCGGGGTGACCTCGGCACTGTCCGTCAGCGGTGACTGGGTGATCGCCCTCACCGACGACGGGTCGGTCCACGCTTTGGCTGCGAACGGCCGCCAGCGGCCGAAGACGTCCCTCACGGTGACCCCGACCGGGACGACGGATGCGCAACCGGGCCGCGCCATCGACATGAGCGGCACGTTCAATCTTTCGGCGAACGGGCCGATCAGCGACGTGGACCTCAGCGTGACGCCGCCCTCCGGGTGGCAGGTCGACGGTGCGAAGGTGTCGAAGCCGGATATGCAGGACGGCTCGTCCATCGAGGGCCGATGGGCCGTCACGCCACCGGTAAAGGCTGACTCGGGGTATTACGACCTGCCGGTCGTCGCCACCTACCATTTCCATTTCCCCAATGATCCGGTGGACCATCCGGTGCGTGTGGAGAAGGCAGTCCGGGTGTTCGTGCCGCCCGCCAACCCGAGCGGAACCGCAAATGTCAGCGACCTGCCGTTCCTGAGCTCGTCCAACGGGTGGGGCCCGGTCGAGCGCGACAAGTCCAACGGCGAGAACAGCGCCGGCGATGGAAAAGCCCTGACCATCGGCGGGAAGACGTACGCCAAGGGCCTTGGGGCGCACGCGGCCAGCGAGGTCACCGTCTGGCTCGGCAGTGCTTGTCACACCTTCCATGCCGAGGTTGGTATCGATGACGAGGTCGGGGGTGGATCGGTGGCGTATCAGGTGCTCGGCGATGGCAAGCAACTCGCCGACACCCCTGTCGTCCGCGGCGCCGACAGTGCCCGCGCCGTCGATGCCGATGTGACGGGGGTCAGGATACTGACGCTGCGGATCGAGGACGGCGGTGACGGCAACGGCTCCGACCACGCCGACTGGGCCGACGCCCGGGTGGTCTGCGACTGAGCCACCCGCCGCGGGTCCGGTCTCACCCGCGCGGTTGGCCACATGCCGCTGCGGTGAGCCGGATCCGCGTTCCCACCAGCGATCCCTGCACATCATCCTCGGCACACGTGGACCCAAGGTCGGGCTCGTGGCAGACCGAAGGACCATCAAGCCGAGGGTGATGTGCACCGGCCGCCCGCCGCCTGCGCGGTAACGGCCGCTGACCCACCGTCCGCGCGTTGCCTCCCCTTGCCGGGGGAGGCAACGCGCGGCGTTCCACTCCCCGACGGGACCACCGCTGTGCACATCCTCCACACCACCCGCACCCACGCCGCCCGTCTCGTGCTGCTCGGCCTGGCCGCCGCACTGGCGCTGCTCGGCGCCGCAGGCACGGCCCAGGCGCACCCCTTCGGCACACCGCCGGTCGCCCAGGTCAGGGCCGAAGGCCGCACCGTCGACATCACCTGGTCGGCCCAGCAGAACGACCTGGACGTCCTGCACCAGGCAGCCAAGGGAGACGAGGCGGCCTACCTCGGCTCGCACATCACCGTGCACCAGGACGGGCGCGCATGCCGGCTCGGGGCCGTGGACACTGCACGGCTCGCGAGCAAGGGCGCCCTGATCCACTACACCTGCCCCGAACCCGTGGACACGGTCTCCCTGACCATCACCGCACTGACCGACGTCAACCCGGCCTATCGCACGATCTCGGTGACCAAGAAGGGCGGCGGCGGCCTGCACACAGCAAGCGACCCCGCCCTTACTCTCGCCCTCGGCACAGCCGGCAGCTCCGCCGCCACTGCATCCACGGGGCCGACGACCGTGTGGACCACAGACCTTGCGGCACTGCTGGACCACGGCGTCGTACTGCCCCTGGCCCTTCTCGTCTCGGCAGCCGTGGGCGCCTTCCATGCCTGCGCCCCCGGCCACGGGAAGTCGCTCGCCGCCGGGTACCTCGTGGGCGGCCAGGGCAGAGCGCGGGACGCGGTGTGGCTCGGCGCCATCGTGGCCGTCATGCACACCGCATCGGTCGCCGTACTCGCCGTGGGCTGGTGGCTCGCCGCCCAGCAAGCACCGGACGTCGCAGCGGTGACGAACTGGCTTCAGCTGATCGCAGCCCTGATCGTCGTCGCCGTGGGCATCGGACTGCTCCGGCGCCACCTGACCAACCGCAAGCACGGCCACAGCCATGGACACCACCACGACCACGATCACGGACATGACCACGATCATCATGGCCACGACCACGACCACGGCCACAGCCACAGCCACCACATCCCGACGTCCACGTCCCTGCTCACCTGGCGCGGCATCCTGCTGCTCGGCACGTCCGGCGGCCTGCTCCCCTCCCCGTCCGCGTTCCTCGTCCTCCTCAGCGGACTGCTGACCGGCCAGGTCGGCGCGGCGATCGCCATGGTGGCGGCGTTCGGTGCCGGCATGGCGCTGACCCTGACCGGCGTCGGCCTTGTGGTACTGCGCGGTCGCGACGCGTTCCTCGCCCGAGCCTCGACCTCGCCCGCGCTGCGCACCTGGAGCACCCGCATCCCGATCATCGCCGCCTGGGCCGTCGTCACCGGCGGCACCGTCGCCTCAGCCATCGCCGCCGGCCGCGTCCTGGCATCGTGATCAAGGGAGTCTGGGCTTCGTCCGGTGGCGGCGGGGCTCACCCTTGGGTGGCTCCGCCGGTGAGGCCTTTGACGAAGTACCTCACCAAGTAGCAGACGAGGATGGGCTGGGTGTAGTTGTCCAGCCCATCGAAGCGGGTCGGGGGATTGAAGGGGCTGCGGTTGGTCCGGCCGTAGGAGACGGTCATGGCCACGGGGGCGAGGACGAATAACGCGTAGATGTCCACGCCCGACGCCGCGAAGACGGCGAACTCGCCGATCCCGGCCAGCGCCGGAGGCCGCGGACCTCTGCTGTGGGTTCGGCTGGTCGGCGTCATGTCCCTCCAGCGAGATCACCGCATTCACCGGCGCCGGTGGTGATCCGGCCGGGTGCGCACAGGCGGCCGACGTATTCGGGTCGCCGTACTCGGTCTGGTCGACGAAGTCGGCGTCGGCAGCGGGCTCGGTCCCGCCCGGTAGAGCAGGACGGGGTGTCGGATCCGCCATGCACTGCGCACCGGTCGACAGCGCCACGAGAAGGGCCGTCTACGGGCTCACCAGCGCTCCCTCCAGGCACACTCCGCGCAGATCGGCACCGGCGAGATTCGCCCCCCACAAATCAGCGCCGCACAGGCAGGCATCGCGCAGCACGGCTCCGGTCAAGTCCGCGTTGCTGAGGTCGGCCTCGCGCAGCACGGCTTTGACCAGCCGGGCGCCTTTCAGGTCCGCGCCTGCCAGGTGCGCCGATTCCAGGACGGCGCCGGTCAGGTCGGCGCCGGCAAGGCACTCGCCCTCCAAGTCCATCCCCGGGAGATCCCAGCCGACCGCAACGATGTCCGCCCACCCGGTCCGAGCCAGGACCGGGGCACCCGGCCCCGCAGTCGGTCGCAGGGGTGACGCGGTCACCACGGTCGACGGCGCGGGCGGTGTCGGGCTGTCCGACAAGCCCGTCCGGGCACCTGGGTACCTACGACCAGGGGTGCGATGGTCTATGGACACGAAGGCTCCTCAACTGTTGAAGATCCGGAGCGGTACGGCGCTTTCGCCGAGCGGAATCCGGCGGGACCCAGCGGCGCGAGATCGGGACAGGAAGACGCTGCCCGACGTGCGCGGAGGGTGGCTACCGCAGAGTTCCGGTATGGGCCCGAAGTCTTTGACAACGTTGTCTAACGGTCGCATTCTGCTGCCCACTCGCTGAAGGCGTCAATAGACCGCCTCCAGCGGATGGACCTGGTCGCTGTACGGACGGCGGTGACGGCAACGGCTTCGACCACGCCGACTGGGCCGACGCCCGAGTGAGCTGCGCCTGAGCCAACCGCCAGCCTGGTACTCACCCGCGCACGTAACCATGCGCCGCGGCAACCACCGGCGCGTTGAGTCGGATTCGAGTTCCAGCCAGGGGCTCCTGCACATCATCCTCGGCCTACCCAGGCCGAGGATGATGTGCAGCGGGTGGCGCCCGAGCGGTTCGGTACCCGGGTTGGCTCACTGGATGTACGAGTCGAAGGTGCTCTTGACGGAGGCGTCGCCCTGCGCGATGGAGCCGTCGTGCATGTTCTGCATGCCGTTGCCCACGTAGAAGGAGACGGTGGGCAGTTCGGCGAACCCGTCCGGCGTGGTCGGGAACTCCTCCTGCCGCTTGCCCATCGGGTTCAGGTTGCCCGGTACGCCCGGGATGTTCTTGTAGCGGAGCCACTGGGTGGGGAGGCCCTGGTTGGCGTAGTCCGCGAAGCTGTACCCGTGGGTGGTCAGCTGGTTGGGCAGGTTGCCGACCACGTCGCTGAGTGGACCTCGAAGACGTCTTCACCTGCAACGGGGCTCCCCTGGCCCGGTGGCTCGACGAGATTGCGGCCGCGCTGCAGGAAGGCAGGGGGCTCGATCCGGGCAACGGGTTCCCCCGTCGAGCGGTTGGCCGTGTCTGCGCGCAGGGGTGCTGCGCTGGCTCGACCTGGGCAGGGACACGTACGAGTGGGACGAAGAGGGATGGCGGCCCGTCAACGACCCTCGGTGACGAACGTGGACCCCGGCGACGCCCGGTGGGTGATCAGAAACGTGAAGAGTGCTCCTGACCTGCAACGATGAGGCTTGTCTTGGGTCCAGGTCGTCGCATGAAAGGAGCACTCTCCAGGCGAGGAAGCGTATCGGGGTGCCCCGGAGGGCCCGACGGCGTTCGATGCGACCCCTGCTCGCAATGGTCTGATCGCCATCCGTGCATGTTTGACATGAGAGAGCCATGTTCGCGCATCTCTCTTGCAACAAGGCCTTGCTCAGAATGCGCCTGGCCAGTTAGATGTGGGCACTTGCTCGGGCGCCTGGGCGGTCGCTGTGGCTGCGTACGGCGGCGGCCGATCGGCCGACCGGCACGACCGGGGGCCTGCGGCAAGCACCTTGTAGATCTCCTCCGGCTCCGTTCTCGGGGCTTATGACAACGTTGTCTATTGATTCCAACCCTGGAGGCGCTGATGAACGCAAGCCGGTATCTGGGCAGTTCCGGGAGAGCCCCGGCCCGGACTTCGCTCGCGAGACGCGCGAAGCCGGCCCCCAGGGGGCTGGCAGCCCTGATCGCGGGCGGACTGCTGGCAGCATTGGTCCCATGGATCGGCGCGACAGGCCCGGCGGCCGCAGCCCCGTCCGAGGTGACTGCGGCGTCCAACGTCACGCATGTCAATCCCCTCATCGGGACGGCGGGCGCCAACAGCACCGAGTACGGGGGCATGATCCCCAGTACGGCGCCCCCTTTCGCGATGACCCGATGGTCGCCGATGACCCGCACCAACTACGTCAGCAGGCTGCCCTACCACCACAACGACACGAAGATCACCGGGTTCATCGGCACCCATCAGCCGGCGATCTGGATGGGCGACTCCGGCTACGTGGTGGGCATGCCCGGAATCGGCGCGGTCAAGACGGCTGAGGCGGATCGAGGCCTGCCCTTCACTCACGCCGATGAGACTGCCGCGCCGGACAAGTACACGGTGAACATGATTCCGGCGCCCGGGCAGACGCTCAAGGCCGAACTCACCGGAACCTCCCGGGTCGGTCACCTGCGGCTGACCTATCCCGAGGCCGCGACGAACTTCGTGATGCAGGCCACCCGGTCCGGAATCACCGGGAATGTGCACATCGACCCGGCCAAGAAGGAGATCACCGGCTACAACCCCGACCGCCAGGACAGCAAGCTCGGCCCGTCCAGGGCACCTGGCTTCAAGGGGTACTTCGTCGCGCGGTTCGACACCGCCTTCGACAGCTACGGCACGGCCAAGGGTGCGACTCAGTTCAACGGGGAGGGCGACCGCACGGACCAGGACCTCGCAGGCTACGTCCGGTTCCCCGCCGGCAGCCGGACGGTCAACGTTCGGATCGCGACCTCATTCATCTCGGTGGACCAGGCGCGGGCCAACCTCGACGCAGAGGTTCCCGACGGCCAGGGCTTCGATGCGACCGCGGCCAAGACCAGGGCCGCCTGGGCCGACAAGCTGGACCGAGTCGACATCTCTGGCGCCACGCCCGACGAGCGCACCACCTTCTACACCTCCATGTACCACGCGTTGCAGTACCCCTCGGAGATGTCCGAGCAGGGCCGCTACTACAGCGCCTACGACGACCAGGTCCACGACGGCGTCAGCTACACCGGATACTCGCTCTGGGACACCTTCCGGGCGCAGAACGCTTTCCTCACCCTCTTCGCTCCGGAACGCATCAACGACATGGTCACCTCGATGCTTCAGGACTACAAGCAAAGCGGCTGGCTCCCCATGTGGAAGAACCTTGCCGAGACCAACA
This sequence comes from Streptomyces sp. NBC_01669, assembly GCF_026339735.1. Lineage (GTDB taxonomy): Bacteria > Actinomycetota > Actinomycetes > Streptomycetales > Streptomycetaceae > Streptomyces > Streptomyces yanii. The sequence continues at coordinate 1,638,741 of NZ_JAPEQG010000001.1, read as the reverse complement.
TCATGGTGGGCACGAACGCCGACTCGATCATCGCGGAGGCTATCGCCAAGGGCTTCGACGGGTTCGACCTGGACCTCGCCTACGAGGCCGTCCGCAAGGACGCGATGACGCCTCCCGACAAGGACACCGAGTTGTGGTGGGGCGATCGGCAGCAGGGAACGCCCGCCGAGGCGCGCGCAGGCCTGACGACGTACAAGCAGAACGGCTGGGTCGCCGCCGACCGCACCGCGGAAGCAGGCAGCCGCACCCTTGACTACGCCTACGAGGACTGGGCCGTCGCACAGGTCGCCAAGGCCGTCGGCAACACCGACGACGCCACGTTCTTCCTGGACCGCAGCAAGAACTACCAGAACCTGTACAACCCCACGACGGGCTTCATGCAGGCCCGCAACTTCGACGGCTCCTGGAACAATGGCGGCTGGACCGAGGGCGACAAGTGGGTATACACCAACGATGTCGTGCATGACGTCCCTGGCCTGATCGCCCTCAAGGGTGGCGACGCCAAGTACGCCGAGTGGCTCGACAGCTACTTCGACGGCGGACACAACAACCAGACCAACGAGCCCAGCCACCACTCTCCCTACCTGTACGACTACGCCGGCCGGCCATGGAAGACCCAGGAACTGGTCCGCCAGATCGCCGACGAGAACTACCACGCCGCCCCCGACGGTCTCTCCGGCAACGACGACTGCGGCCAGATGTCCTCCTGGTACCTGTTCTCCGCGATGGGCTTCTACCCCGTCAACCCGGCCTCCGGTGAGTACGCGGTGGGCAGCCCCATGTTCGACAAGGTCACGCTGCGGCTGCCCGGGTCCACCAAGCCGCTGGTGATCAAATCCAAGGGCGCAGAACTCAAGCCGTACGTGAAGGGACTCAGCCTCAACGGCAAGAGCATCACCAAGCCTTTCCTGAGCCACTCCGACCTCACCGGCGGCGGACACCTCACGTTCACCATGGACGCAGCGCCGCAGAGCTGGGGCGCTTCGACCACCCCTCCGCCCGCGAAGCCCGTGAATCTCGCTGCCCACAAGCCGGTCACGATGATCAACGGCACCCCGGCGACCGCCTGGGGCAAGCCCACCGAGAACGCCGTCGACGGCAATCTCGCGACCCTTGCACAGTCGACCACAAGCGATCCCTGGAGCCTGAAGGTCGACCTGGGCGCCAGCACCGCGGTCAGCCGGATGGAGGTCAACCCCGACTGGGAGAACTACCCGACAAGTTATGACCTCAAGGTCTCGGAGGATGGGACCAACTGGACAACCGTGGCCGGCGAAGCCGACTCCGGCGGCACCACCGACTGCGCCGCCCACGGCGTCCAGAAATGCGGCCAGCCGCACTCGTACACCTTCCCCAAGGTGAAGGCCCGTTACGTGCTCCTGAGCGTCAACAGCTGGGTCTCCGCCAAGACCGGCGCACCGGCCAACGGATACGGCTGGGGCCTCAAGGAGTTCGGAGTCTTCGCCACCAGCTGAGGACCGGCCGGACAGCTGCCTGCCGAGCAGCTGTCCGGCCGCCGGACCGGCACCGGGTCCGTCTGCTTCCGGTCCGGCGCGGCGTGAGTGTTCGTCTCCGCGGACGACGGCAAGGAAGACGTGAGCCAGCATGGCGAGGGTGACCCAACGACCCCAGGACGGGTAGCGGCGGACCTGGAGTTCATCGAGTCCGGCCAGGCCCTTCTCGGTCTGGAAGGTCTCCTCCACGCGCCACCTGGAGCCGGCCGTTGTGACCAGGGCGCGCAACGGGACCGGCCCGGTGGAATGGCAGCGGTAGTAGGCGAGTTCACCGGTGGTGCGGTTGCGCCGGATCAGCGGCTGACGGTGGCCCGGCGTCGCCTCGGCGAGATCGATGACGGCCCAGTCGTAGTAGCGGTGTCCCTTCGCGCTGGGTCCGGCGGACAGTTTCTGCCAGGCCCGCTTCGGTAGCCTCCTGGCCAGTGCATCGGCGCGGAACGTGCCCGCGCCGGTGGTGACTTCGGCCGAGCAGGCCATCGCAAGGACATAGCCCAGGCCGCGCTTTTCCAAGGCTGCCCTCAGTTTCGGGTTGCCGCCGTAGACCTAATGGGCAGTGGAGGAAGGGGGGGGCAGACGGCGGTATCGGGAACCGCACCGTAGACCAGGGGCCCCGACCCCTGTGATGAGATTCGGTCGTCCGTCGCCGTCTTCCGCCTAACCTCCCGGCCGTAGGTCTGGGAGGCCGATGTTGGTGCGACGCCGAGATCATCACCAGCTTCCCAGGGCTCGGCGCTCTCAGCGGCGCCCGGGTGTTCGCCGAGATCGGCGACGACCGATCCCGCTTCGCCGACGCACGCGGCCTGAAGGCCTACGCCGGGTCAGCCCCGATCACCAGGGCCTCCGGCAAGAGCGTGGCTGTCCTGGCCCGCCGGGTCAAGAACCAGCGGCTGGCCGCTGCCGGCTACATGTGGGCCTTCGCCGCCATGTCCCACTCCGACGGCGCCCGAGCCCACTACGACCGCCGCCGCGAGGCCGGAGACCGCCACACCTCCGCCCAGCGCAACCTGTTCAACCGCATGATCGGCTGCCTCCACCACTGCCTGACCCACCGCGTCTGCTACAGCGAAACCGTCGCCTTCCCCGTCCCGTCAGACGTTCAACTCACCGAGGCCGCTTGACAGATCTTCCGCATCGGATGTCTCGTCGCCGGTCACCCAGCCGACCCGGTGCCCGGCGTCCAGGAACCGTTCGATCATCGTGTGGGCCAGCTCCGGCTCGGTGATGGCCGGAGGCTTCGAGTTCGCACTGGCCTGTGCCATGAGGATCGCCGCGGACACCGCGTTCTTCGCCGTTCCGGAGGCCAAGAGAGGGTGCGCTGCGTACTTCGCCTCCGTGATGCTTCCCGTGACGGTTCCGCCTGGCATAGCGATGGAGTGGCTGTACATCGGCCCCCGCACCAGCATGGAGGAGATCGAGCGGTGGGGCCTGCTGAACCGCGTGGTTCCCGCAGAAGAACTCATGGACAGGGCTACGGAGTTCCTCGGAAGCGTCGTGTCCTCCGCCCCGCCCTCCCTCCAGCGCCTGAAGCTCACGTACCGCAAGACCGCGGGCATGCCGCCGCACACCGCCATCCAGCTCGACCCAGGCCCGGACGTCTACCTCTCCGAAGGATCAGACGGAGGGCGCCCGAGCGTTTCTGGAGAAGCGCGAGCCGCGTTGGCAGGGACGCTGAGGGCCCTGTCCTGAGGCGGCTTTGTCGGGGCGGGGCCGCTGCGTGGCCCCGCGCTTGCCGCTGGTGCCTGTCGGGCCCGGTCAACAAGCGGCGCGACCGGGCCCGACAGGCAAGGTCCGCGTACTCCACCAAGGCAGCCACCTGCGCGCTGTTCAACCGGGATGGTTCAACCGGCACGAGGATGGTCCGTCAGGCCGTACGAGTTGATCAGCCAGGGCGGAGGCAGGGACGAGTCCCGGAGCCGTACCCGCAGCAGGCAGAATGAGGGGCGTGGGTTCAAGGGCCGAGGTAGGCAGGCCGAGGAGGGGGCTTCATGGGTGGGTTCACCGAGGCGGATCTGCGGGCATTGGCCGGGCCGCGGTCCTTCGAGCGGGGCCAGGGCTATCTTGACGCCGTGACCGGCCTGGAGGTCGGCGACGGCTGGATCACCGCCACGGTCCACGGGACGAACGCCTACGAGGTGGAGTTGTCCCTCGACGAGCCTGAAGGGCTCACCGGGGAGTGCGACTGCCCGTACGGAATGGACGGCAACTTTTGCAAGCACCTGGTCGCACTCGGCCTGACCGCGCTGGCCCGGCCGGAGAGTCTGCCGAGGCAGTACGCCCGTGCCCGCAGCCGCGTTGAGGACCTGGACGCGTGGCTGGCCGCGCTCTCCAGGGAGGATTTGCTTGCGCTCGTACGGGAGCAGATCGCCGAGGACCGCCAGGTGCGCCGCCGCTTGGAGTTGCGTGCGGCGAGTGCCCGCGGAGACCTCGCCGAAGTCCGCGCCCGGATTCGCGAACTCCTCGACATCGGCCGCTTCGCGCGGTACGGATACGTCGAGTACGCCGATGCCCGCGCCTACGGCGAACAGGCCTCGCAGGCGGTTTCCGCCATCGCCGCGCTGACCACCACCGGGCGGCCCGCGGACGCGATCTCCCTGTCCCGGGACGCGATGCGGATGCTGAGCGAGGTGCAGGACTCGATCGACGACTCCGACGGATGCCTCGGTGAGGTCGGGGCCGCTCTTGCCGCAGTCCATCTCGACGCGTGTCGCGCCGCCTGCCCCGATCCGGAGGAGACCGCGCGGTGGCTGGTCAGCCATGTACTCAGCGACTTGGACGACCTGACCGACATTGACCCGCTCGACTACGAGGACATCCTCGGCGAACAGGGAATGACCACAGTAAGGGAACTGGCGCTCGAAGCCTGGCGCGGCAACCGCACAGGCTGGGCGGAGAAGTACCTGATGGAGCGGTTGGCCAAGGCGTCCGGCGATGTGGACGCAGTGATCGCCGTGCACGCGGCCGACCTGGCACGGGACGGCAGCACCCACCTGGTCATCGCCCGCGAACTGGACACTGCCGGCCGCCCCGGCGACGCGCTGCGCTGGGCGGAGCGCGGCATCGCCGAAGTTTCCGACACCACCACCCCCGCCATCGACCTGGTCGACTACCTCTGTGACCGCTATACACGCTCGGACCGGCTCCCCGACGCCGTCGCCCTGCGCCGCGCCCACTTCGCCGCCCACCGCACCCTCGCCGCGTACGAGCAGCTGCGTACGGCGGCACAGGCAGCCGACTGCTGGCAGGCCGAGCGGGGGAAGGCCCTGGCGCTGCTGCGTGCCGACACGGCACAGCGCGAGCGGGGCTGGTACGGCGGTCCGGTCCTGATCGACGCCCTGCTCGACGACAAGGACGTGGACGCCGCCTGGCAGGCCGCCACCACGACCGGCGCCGATGACCGTCAGTGGCTCGCCCTCGCCGACCAGGCCCGCGCCATCCGCCCCGCCGACGCTTTGCGCGTCTACCAGCGCCTGGCCGAACCCCTTGAGAAGCAGACTGGCAACGCAGTCTACGAGCGGCTCACCAGCCTGCTCCTGAGCATGCGCGACTGCCACCGCCGCCTGGGCGCCCCGGACGATTTCACCGCGTACCTCGCCGCCTTGCGCGCAGGGCAGAAGCGCAAGCGGAACCTGATGCGGCTCCTCGACCAGCACGGCCTGTGAAGACGACGGGGTTCACAACTGCTGGGCAGACACGTCGTTTTGGCGAACATGGGCACGATTGGGTGCGGCGTTCAGCTGCCGGGCATCCGTTTTTTCGGCGCATGAGCCGCGGGGAGCTGTGCCACCCGGACTGGTGCGCGGGATCGTGAGGATTGCCGCGGGAGGATTCACCAGTTGGCGGGATGTGATCCCCGACGACGAGACGTTGGCGCCAGTGGACCGGGCCCGTCGGCTGGCGCAGTCGGTTCCGCTTACGCAAGTTCACGGACTCCTGCGGGCGTTGCTCGGTGTCGAGGGGAAGCCAGATTCTCGGCATCTGCTCGTCGCGGACGAGATGAGCATGGCGATCGACGTCACGGAAACAGGTGAACTCGTGGTCGAACTGCCTCAAATATCCGGCGCCTTGAGCGTCATGCTGCGAACGACCGGCGTGATGCTGCGGACCTCACCGAAGACACCGTGAGGGGTTGGCGGCCGGCGGACCGACAGCTTCTGCCGCTGTCAGCGGCAGAGATCCGGGACGCCTGCAGCATCGACACCTCGACCGGCGAGCCGGTCGAACCGGGGCGCGACCTGGCCTTCTACGACGCCTGGGAGTTTCCGGAGCATGGCTGTGCTTGATGAGTGGCAGCCCTACGGCAGCCGTTCACGGACGGCCCAGGCAGTGTGGACGTGCTCACGGAGTCCGGCGTACGGGCCGCGCTGTTTGTCCCCGCGTAGCCAGTCCACCAGCGTGTACAGGGTGCGCGCCTCACCCAGGCGCAGCATCCCAGCACACCGGCAGCGTTCGGTAGGCTCCCGGAGCGTGAGCGAGTACCAGTACTACGAGTTTCTGGCCGTGGACCGCCCGCTGAGCAAGGCCGAGGTGACGCAGGTGCGAGCCTTGTCGACCCGGGCGAACATCACGACGACCCGGTTCGTCAACGAGTACCACTGGGGCGACTTCCGTGGGGATACGACGAAACTGGTCGAGGAGCTCTACGACGCCCACCTGTACTTCGCCAACTGGGGAAGTCGCCGCCTCCTGCTGCGTCTACCCGCCGCTGTGCTCCCTGCGAAGACGGCATCGGTCTACGCGCTGGACGAGTCGCTGAGCGTCCATACCCGCAAAGGGCACACCCTGCTGGACTTCTGCCCGGAGCCGGATGACGGAGGTGAGGAGGACTGGGAGGCCATGGCGTCCTGGACGCTGTCCGCGTTCATCGGGCTCCGGGCCGAGCTCGCCGCGGGCGACCTGCGGCCGCTGTACCTGGCGTGGCTGGCCGGTCTTGGCGTCTGGGAGCTCGCGGACGATGACGAGGAGGAGTACGCGCGCCAGGTGGAACCGCCAGTTCCCGCCGGGCTGGGCACGCTCACCGGCGCGCAGCATGCACTGGCCGAGTTCCTGCGCGTCGACCCGGACCTCCTGAGCGTAGCCGCGCAGGCGAGCGCAGCCGCGACCGAGCCCCGGGCGGACCGGAAACAGCTCGCCTCGTTCATTGCCGAGCTCCCCGTCGCAGAGAAGGACGCCCTGCTACTGAACGCCGCCATGGGCAGCGAGCCGCGTTCCGGAGCAGAGCTGCTGGCCCGTTACCGGGAAGCCACCAGGGACAACCAGGACACCGCACCGGAGGCGCGGCGCAGCGCCGCGCACTTGCTGGATGCCGCTCACGCGCAGCGCACCGGGCGCCTTGAGCGGGTACGTGCAGCGCGGGAAGCGGATGAGCGCCGTCGGGTCGAGGCCGCCGAGGCGGCCCGCGCCGACCAACTGGACCACCTCACCCGCAACGCGGAGCAGACCTGGGGAAGGGTCGAGGACCTCATCGCGCAGAAGAAGCCCACAGCCTACGACCGCGCCTCCGCGCTCCTGGACGACCTGCGCGCCGCCCACGCCCGCACCGGCGATATCACCGCATTCGAGGAGCGGGCGAGACGCCTGCGCGAGGCCCATCGGGGTAAGCCGGCGCTCATGCGTCGCTTCGACGAGATCGGCATTCCTCATCCACGCGAACGGCCCGCGCGGACATGACTTCGCGCGGGCCGTCGCCGGGGCCTGGAAACGTCAGGCGACCTCGCGCTCCCGCGCAAGGTCATTGACCCGTCCACGGACGACGAACCAGCCGCCGACCAGCGCCGCCGCGATCAGCGGCAGACACAGCACGGTCGTACGGCCCACTCCGCCGCCCCACCACATCAGGAAGACGACACCGGCGAGGAAGAACAGCGTGACGATCTGCGTGTAGGGGGCCCAGGGCAGCCGGTACGAGGGGCGGGTGACCCTGCCGTCCTGCGAGCGGTGCCAGAACAGCAGCGAGCAGAGCATGATCATGCCCCAGGTGCCGAGGATGCCGATCGACGCGAAGTTGAGAACGATCTCGAACGCCTGGCCGGGCATGACGTAATTGAGCACGACGCCCAGCACACCGAAACCGGCGGTCAGCAGGATGCCGCCGTAGGGCACCTGCCCCTTGTTCATCCGGCCGGTGAACCTGGGCGCGGAGCCCGCCAGCGCCATGGACCGCAGGATGCGGCCGGTGGAGTACAGCCCGGAGTTCAGGCTGGAGAGCGCCGCGGTCAGCACGACCAGGTTCATCACACCGGCTGCGCCCGGGATGCCGAGCTTGTCCATGACGGTGACGAACGGGCTCTGGTCCCCCGAGTACGAGGTGTACGGCAGCAGGAGGGCCAGGAGCACCACCGAGCCGACGTAGAAGAGGCCGACGCGCCACATGATCGAGTTGATCGCCTTGGGCATGATCTTCTCGGGGTTCTCCGTCTCACCTGCGGCTACACCGCACAGCTCGACCGAGGCGTACGCGAACACGACACCCTGGATCACCATCAGCATCGGGAGCATGCCGGTGGGGAAGATGCCGCCGCTGTCGGAGATGGTGGAGAAGCCGGGCGTGTGACCGTCCACCGGGTGCTGGGTGACCACCAGGAAGATCCCGATGAGCATGAACGCGACCAGGGCGGAGACCTTGATGATCGCGAACCAGAACTCCATCTCACCGAAGTACTTCACCGAGATCAGGTTGGCGGTGAGCACGACGGCAAGGGCGATCAGCGCGAGGATCCACTGCGGGATGTCGCTGAACATCGCCCAGAAGTGGGCGTAGGTGGCGGCCGCGGTGATATCGGCGACGGCGGTGGTCGACCAGTTCAGGAAGTACAGCCAGCCGGCCGCGAAGGCGCCCTTCTCGCCCATGAACTCACGGGCGTACGAGACGAAGGCACCGGAGGAGGGCCGGTAGAGGACCAGCTCGCCGAGCGCGCGGACGACGAAGAAGGCGAAGACACCACAGACGGCGTAGGCGACGGCGAGCGAGGGACCCGCACCGGCCAGTCGCCCGCCCGCGCCCAGGAACAGGCCGGTGCCGATCGCGCCGCCGATGGCGATCATGTTGATGTGACGGGACTTGAGGTCCTTGCTGTAACCGGCATCGCCGGCGTCCCGGTGGGGGGAGCTCGTCGCCGGTGGGGCGGCGGCGAGCGTTTCGGCCGCAGTGGAGCGGTCACTCATGGAGGAGATTCGCCTTTGTGAGGGGAAGGTGGGCGGTCCCGGCCATCGCCGGCCAGGATGTCGTCACCGTGGCACGGCTCGACGGCCATCATCCGGGAATCCTGTGATTCTGACAGTGCCCTACATCACTCAGGAATAAATCTGAGGTACATCAGAGGTTACGGGGCGGTAAGCAAGGGAGGGCGTGGACACCTCCATGCGTCCCGATATGCCGCGGGCGATGGTGAAGACCTCGACGGAGGTGATGGTGTTCGCGAATGCGGTCGGGGCGCTGCGATATCGGCGGTGCCGGGACCGTGGCGCAAGCGATGCGCGTTGCGATTTTCGCAACGCCCTCGTACGCTGACCGTATGAGTGAGACTGTGAGCGAACGTGTACGGAAAGTCATGGACGCGGCCTCGGTCCACCAGGCAGCGTTCGCCGAGGCCATAGGACTGACCCCCGACAAACTGTCGAAGTCTCTCAGCGGCGTCCGACGATTCACGTCTCTTGACCTCGCCCGGATCGCCGAGTTCGGCACCACCACCGTCGACTGGCTGCTGACCGGCCGCGAGCCGCTCCGTCCTGCCTTCGCGGCCCGCGCAAGCGCCCCGGAAGCCGATGACCAGGGGCGCGACAGACTCAGGGATCTCGTCGAAAGGTTCACGACGGCCCACGAGGTACTGGAATTTCTCGGCCGGTCACCGGAGCTGCCGGAACTGCCGTCGGTCCGGAGCGAGGTGAAGCGCCATGTCGACCAGGGTGTGGCTCTGGCCGAGGACGCCCTGGCAGCCGCCGGGACACCGGCCGTCAGTGATCTGGAGACATCCGAGCTGATCCACGTCGTGGAGCGTGCCTTCGGCGTGGACGTGGCGAAGATCGGCTTGCCCAAGGGGGTCGACGGTGCGGCCTGGCAGGCGGACGGATTCCGGCTGATCATGATCGGCCGGACGAAGGTGCCGACGCGCCAGCGCTTCACGCTCGCCCATGAACTCGGGCACATCCTGGCCCGGGATGCCCAGGACCTCCTCACGGAGACTCATCTCGCGCCGGGGCGACAGAAGGACCTGACAGAGATCCGCGCCAATGTGTTCGCCGCCGGCCTGCTGATGCCCAGGGACGAGCTGAACGCTGCTGCGAAAGGGCGTGACCTCACGGACGAAGAGCTCAGATCGCTCGTCGTGCGCTTCAAGGTGTCGCCGAGCGCACTCGCCGCCCGGCTTTCCCAGCTGGGCCTCATCGATGCGGAGACACGAGGCAGACTGCGTGAACTCACCACGGAGGCTTGCCACTTGCTGACCGGACAGAGCGACGCGTTCGCAGCCCGCACTGCCTGGGCGGAAGCCGCACGGCTGCCCTACCGCCCCATCCGGTCGCTGAACGAGGCCTACCTCGCCGGAGAGACGACCCTGCGCCCGCTGGCCGCCTACACCGGCCTGGACGTCGATGAGATCCGCGCGACGCTCGAACCCGAGCCGGAGGACGGCACACCGTCCACAGCCGACGCGGACGAAGGGGACCTGGTCTTCCAGCCATGACACGCCACTGTTGGTTCCCCGACAACACTGTGCTGTGCAACTTCGCGGCGGTCGACCGCCTGAGCCTGCTGGAAAAGGTCCTGGACGGTCGGGGGCGCTGGACGCAGGCGGTCGCGGCGGAGGCTCAGCAGTCGACCCGGTACTGGCCGCGGCTGCGCCAGGTGAGCGAGGACGGGTGGCTCGGCGATCCCATCGAGATCGACGACCCGGCCGAAACCGTACTCGTGGACCGCATACGCCGCGTGGTGTTCGGCGGCTCACCGTCCCGGCCGCTGCAACACCTGGGTGAGGCGGAGACGCTGGTCATCATCGAACACCGCAGGGAGTTGGCGAACTCCGTATGGATAACGGACGACGGAGAAGCGGGCCGCTACGCCCGCCGCAAAGGCATCTGCGTCAAGAACACGGTCGACCTCATGCGCGAGGCCGTTGCCGGCGAACTGATCGTGGCAGACGACGGCTATCGACTCCTGATCGCGATGGAAGCGGCCGACCGCCATCTGCGGGGCGTCCCGCAGAGGCCGGAGGACTTGCTGCGTTGAAGCCTCCGGAAACAACTCCGGTGAGTATGGGGAGTCCTCGGACCGGGCGGCCGGAAGTTCACCTTCGACTCACCGGTACTGGCGGCGGGCCGGGAAGCCCTGGCGAGAGAGCTGATGGATCGTTGGGAGGCGCAGCTCTGACTCCGGCTGCCGCGGGCAGCGACGCGCGACCTCACACACCGGCCTCCACCAGGAATTCGCCCGGTCGACCCGACCACGATACGTACAGCTCGTCGCGAGCGCTCGTGACCCCGGGCGTCCCCGCTGTTCGACCCGTGCGCGTCACGATGTCTGCCCCCGGAACGGACCCGTACTTCCGCACTTCCGTACTCCGTGACCCGATAGCGGACTCGGCCGGTGCGAGGCCATCCACTCCATGGCCGCACCCTACGAAGATCTGTTTGGATGAGGGAACGCATCATCAGTAACACCCGGCCGGCGTTGCTTTGGGGTGAGCGTGACGTAGCGTTGCCCTTTTGGTGGTGTTCGGAAAAGCACCGCAAGGCATCGTTGTGCCCTCATCAGTCATGGGGCACCGAGGGGTATTGGGATGAAGCTCTGCTTCCTCGTCGAAGAGCTGTACCGGCATGACGGCATGCCGCTTGACGTGGCCCGACGACTGTCGTCGTGGGGACACCAGGTGGACGTGGTGCGCCCCGGCGGCTCGCTGCTGCGGATTTCGGAAGAGGTGCGGGCGGGGACCCATGACGCCTGGGTGCTCAAGACCGTGTCCGGCGGCCCCGGGCTCACCCTTCTGGAGGCCGCGGCGGCCGTGGGCCTGACTACGGTGAATGACGCGCGGTCGATCCGTGCGGTGCGCGACAAGGTCCTCACATCGGTCATCGCGCGGCAGCACGGGCTACCGGTTCCGGTGACCTATTCGGCACCCAGGGCCACACTGTTCGCGGATGTCCCCGACGAGCTCTTCCCCCTGGTGGTCAAGCCCGCCGATGGCAGCTCGGGGCGGGGGGTGCGGTTCGTGCCGGAACCCGGGTGCCTGGCGGAGGCGGAGCAGGCGGGGGAAGGCCAACTGATCGCACAGCCGTACGTGCCCAACGCTGGTTCCGACCTGAAGGTCTACTGTCTCGCGGGCGAGTTCCACGCGACCTTGCGACGCTCCCCGCTCCACCCGGACGGGCCGGTCCAGGAGGGAGCTGTCCCCCTGCCCGCCGAGGTGGCCGCAGCGGCGGCGAAGGTGGGGGCGGTCTTCGGCCTCGACCTGTACGGCATCGACGTGGTGCTCGGCCCCGACGGGCCCGTGATCGTCGACATCAATGACTTCCCGAGCTTCCGTCAGGTCCCGGACGCCGTGTCCCGGTTGGCCGGCACCGTCCTCGATCTGGCCAGGGCGGGTGGCAGCGCGCGGACGGGCGTACTCGCCCCGGCTCCGCGCATTCCCTCCCAGTCTCTGATCCCCTACGGACAGCCTCACCCGCACCCCGGAGCGGACATGCTGGCGGCCGTACCGGGAGTCGCCCAGATATGAGGGTGTGTCTGCTGACCGACAAGCCGGATCATCCGCTGCTTGCTGCCGCCTCTTTCGCACTGATCGAGGCGGAGCACCAGGTGACGTTCCTGAACCCGGACACCGGGACCGGATGCCCGTCGGAACTGGTGATCCCGGACGATCTCGCGGACGTCTACCTGCTCAAGGCCCACAACGCCCGGGCGCTGGAGCTTGCCCGTTTCCTCGAAGCACATGGTGCCCGGGTGGTGAACTCCGCCGCTGCGACGGAGCTGTGCCAGGACAGGAGCCGGATCGCAGCCGTGGCCGAAGGCGCCGGCCTGCCGATGCCCCGGACCAAGACCCTGGACACGCTGTCCGAAGCCCTCCCCGGAGCGGAGCGCCCGGAGTACGGCTATCCGCTCATGGTGAAGAGTCGCCACAGCCGGCGCGCGGACCTGGTCGCCCGCGTGGACGGCCCGGACGAGCTCCGGAACCTTGCCGCAACGTGGCCCGACGAGCCTGTCGTCCTGCAGGAGTTCGTCGCGAACAGCGGCTGGGACCACAAGCTGTGGGTGATCGCGGGAGAGGTGTTCACGGGGGTGCGCCCCGCACCGGTGGGCGCCCCGCCGGACAGTGCGCTGCCGGCGGCACTGGTCCGTGACCTGCCGCAGGACTGGACGGAAACAGCCCTTCACATGGGCGAGGTCTTCGGCCTGGACGTCTACGGTGTCGACCTGCTGGACCGCGAAGGGACGCCCGTCGTCGTCGACATCAACGCCTTCCCGGGCATCCGCGGGCCGAAGGGCGCCCCGGCCGCGCTGGCAGCCCTGGCGTTGCAGCGCCCCGGTTTCGCTCCTCCCGCCTATGAGGCCTGACACACCCAGGCCTCCACCAGGAACTCGCTCGGCGCGCCCGACCACGACACGTGCACCCCGTTGAAGATCGCGGCGGGTGTAACGCGGCCCGGCAGGCGACGGCGAGTTGGTCGCATCGCATCGCCGGGCCGCGCCACTGCTTCAATCGGTTGATGCACCGCCGTGATCCCGGCCGGCGCCCGCCCTCCGGTTCTCAACCCAGGAGCTGAGTGAAGCGGATGCTGTTGCCGAAGGGGTCGCGGAGGCCGCAGTCGATTCCGTATGGGCGGTCCGTGGGCTCATCGGTGAACTCCACGCCCCGGCCCAGCAGGGTCTCGTACGTTTTTCGGCAGTCGTCCGTGGTGAAGATGAGCGAGCCGCCCATGGCGCCCTTCGTCACCAGTTCGCGGACCTGCTGAGCCGTCTCCTCGGACATCGCTGGAGGTCCCGGCTTCTCCAGCAGGATCTGGCGTTCCGGATTGCCGGGGATGCTGACCGTGAGCCAGCGCATGAAGCCCATGTCGACGTCGGCGTTGACCTCCAGCCCGAGCTTGCCGACGTAGAAGTCGAGGGCCTCGTCCTGGTCGAGGACGTAGATCTGAGAGTGCGTGATGGCGTTGAACATGTGCATCACGTTAGTGGGCCGGCCCGGCGAAAACTTATCCAAAACTGCTCAGCCGACGGCCCATGTGGAGGGGCTGCACCGGCGCTCAGGCGCTCGGCCGCGTCCACGCCTTCGTGAAGCACGTGGGCACGTTCACGGCCGCCGTCTCCTTGCGGTACGTCCTCGGTGACCGGCCGACGATGTCGCGGAACGTGCGGCTGAAAGTGCCGGTGCTGCCGAACCCGACCTCGTAACAGATGTCCGTGATACTGCGGTTGGTCTCCCGCAGCAGGGACATCGCCCGCTCAACACGGCGGCGCTGCAGATAGCGGTGCGGCGTCTCGCCGAAGGTGGCCCGGAAGGTACGTGCGAAGTGTGCCGGGGACACATGGGCGATCCGGGCCAGGGCCGGGACGTCCAGCGGCTGCGCGTACGCGCGGTCCATCGCATCCCGTGCCCGGAGCATGCGGCGGTTGGTCTCTTCCACGGTGCGGCTCACGGAACCATCCCACCACAGGCTGCGAGGTCCTCGATGGCCTCCCTGACCTGCCGGCTTGCCGACGGGGGCCACGAGGCGCTCAGTACAGCCATCCGTCGACCGCCTCGCCCAGCCACTGCGGGTCACCCGGCCGGTAGACCGTCTTCGCCTCCGAGGCCTTCTGGAACAGTTCCTTCACCAGAAAGTCGTGGGCACCCATGCAGGAACGCTGCCCGAGTCTCGTGGTCGACGGGCGCGGCATCATGACGACAGGGCGCACGGCGGCCTCGCCTCACCCGCCGAGTCTGAGCCTGCTCGGTTCGGCGCTCCAGGCCATCCGGCACCGATACCCGTCGTATCCGTGGACGACCTGACCCGCTTCCGCACTCCGCATCCGTGGGTGACAGAGTCGCGAAGGTTCGTGAAGCTCGCACGGGTGGAGCGGAACTGGGTGTTCGTGTAGGGATGCCCTCACCGGGGTAGCGCCTGTGCAGGCTGTCGACGAACCGGCGGACAGCGTGCGAGGTGCGTGACCGTGGAGACCTGGGAATCCGAGAACGCGCGGAGTTGGACGGAGTACGGGCGGCGCCAGCTTCATAGGGGTTACCTTCCGCCCGTGGCTGACTCCATCGACTGGGGGTTCTGGGGAGAGAGCCCCGGAACGGAGGTTCTCGGCGAGGTCAGTGGCAAACGAGTCCTCGACATCGGCTGCGGCACCGGTCGCTACGCCGCTCACGTCGCCCGCGCGTGCGGCGCCCAGGTCGACGCGATCGATTCATCGGCCACGCAACTCCGGCGTGCTCTTGACCAGTACGGGGACATCCATGGGGTGAGTTTTGTGCACGGCGACGCGATTGAGTACGCGCGAGCCGGTGCGCCGTACCACGTCGTCTACTCCGTACACGGTCTGAGCTACATCGACCCGGACCGGGCGCTGCCTGTCATCCGGGACGCACTCCGGACCGGCGGCCGACTGGTGTTCTCGGTTCTGCACACCAACGCGGACCGCGTGGGTCCCTCGGAGAGTGTGCGGCCACGTATGGAGGACGTACGCCTACGCGGCCACGCTCCTCTCCCCGTGCACATGTGGGTGCTTGCGCCGAACCTGTGGGCAGATCTCTTGTTCCGGCACGGGTTCGACGTTGAAGGCGTCGAGATCCTGGCGGCTCCGGACGCGGGCAACCCGGTGCGATGCCAGCTCGTCAGTGGCGTGCGCTCAAGGCCGTGACAGCTGTCACGACGGTGCTCCCGAGGCCGATGACCACCCACCACCGCCGACCGTCGACGTCCACGCTCCAGGTGGACTTGACCCACTTGCCGGTGTCGGTCCGTACGTCGGCGGAGACCAGTTCCCAGGTATCCGGATCGAACTCGACGAGCCGGCCAGTCGGGGCGTGCCGTCCCGCCAGTCGCTCAAGCGCGTGCCGGCCGGTTCGTAGCGATACAGGCACCCCCATGATGTGTCGCACCCGCGTGAACAGTGCGTCCGGACCGGACCGGACATGGAATCGTGCCGTGGCGAAGCGAGGGGTCATGCTCGCGCCCCCGGCTCGCTCGCCCCGGACACTGCCCCGACCAGATCGGCCAGTGCCGAAGCCAGCGCGGTCAGGCCGGGGCCGGCAGGTCCACCTGGCTCGGACATGTACACATCGCGACGGATCTCGATCATCAGGGCGCTGACGCGCGGGTCCGTGCCGTAGTGCTTCAGCGGTACGTACGTACCGGCGAAGGGGCTGTTGATGCCGGTGCCCCCGAAACCGGCGAACGCCTTCTCGGCCTGGGCGAGGAGATCCGGCGGAGTGTGGAAGGCGTCGGTGCCCAGGCAGATCGGTGGGCGCGTTCCGGAGCCGTGGAGTTCGTAGGGGAGCGGGGCCGTCGGGTAGGAGTGGACGTCGATGATGACGGCGCGGCCGGTGGCGGCCAGTCGTTCGTCGACGGCGGTGGTCATGGCTTCCGCGTAGGGGTGGAAGTAGCGGTCGATCAGGGGCTCCGGATCCACTGCCGGTGAGCGGAGCTGCTCGCGATGCGTGGTCTGCGTATAGACCGCGCCCATGCCGACCGCCAGCATCTCCTCACGCTCGTCGGGGAACCTTTCGGGATCGATGACGAGCCGCGACAGGTTGTTGACGAATCGCCAGGGCGTGACGGGAGCAGCCAGAGCGGCTTCGGCGGCCAGCTCGGCCGTATGGGAGTCCGTGATGTGGTCGAGCTCCAGCTCCAGGTCCTTGTCGTCCAGCTCGATTCCGGTACGCACCTGCTCGGGGATGTGGCGAGCCGAGTGCGGCACATGCAGCAGGACCGATGAGGCGATCCCGCCGGGCAGAAGGCGAAACGGCTGGTGTGCGTGGAGCATCGAGGGTTCCTTCGGGGCGGATCGTCGCTGGGTACATCGACGAGGCGGAGTGCCGGGCCTGCGGCACTCCGCCTCGTCATATCCGATTGTCCACCGACGGTGTTCGAGTGGGGCGACGGGGGTGACGGGGGTGCGGGGTTCGGATCCGCTATCGGGAGGAAGCGATCAGCGGGTAGTGGTCGGAGAGGTTCGTGTATGTGTAGTCCGTGCCCCAGCTGGAGACGGTCCAGGGCGTGCTCTGCTCCTTGACCACCTCGTTCGTCCAGCTCGCCGGCTTCGCGTGCCCGGTGCGGTGCAGGACGTAGTCGAGGTCCTCGCGCGGGTCGTCGGGGTAGCGGTCGACGGCGATCGAGTTGTCCTGGGTGTCGAAGGAGTACCGGTGTCCGGTACGGGCATCGGCTCCCGTCAGTCCGGCGCCGGCGAGCAACGACGCGTACTCGGGGGAGTGGGAGTCGACGTTCAGGTCGCCTGCCACGATGACCTCTTCGGACGCGGGGATGTTCTTGGCGTCGAGGAAGGCGTCGATCTGCTTGAACTGCCGGCTGCGCATCTGCGCCGCCTCGCCCGCCTTGCATCCGGAGTCGGTCGACTGCGCGTGGGTCCCCACCACATGGACCTTGGTGCCGTTGACGTTCAGTTCGGCGTAGACGAAGCCCTTGTTGGACCACCAGTCGCTGCCACAGGCGTCCTTGTAGATGAACTGCTCCTTGTGGACGATCGGCCACTTGCTCAGTACGGTGACCCCGCCGTCCTCCGGAGTGGTGGCCGAGTAGGCGCCGCCGGTGGCGTCCCAGCCACTCCTGCTCCGGCCCATCACCGGTGTCTGGTAGGGGTATTGAGCGGACGCGTTCCGTGCCAGCGCGTCGGAGGCGGAGTTGTCGAACGCCTCCTGGAGGACGACCACGTCATTGCCCTGGAAGAAGGAAGCCTTCGGTATCTCCGCGGCTCGGTGGTCCTGTCCCCAGTTCGGGTAGAGGTTCTTGCTCATCAGGAACGTGTTGTACGTGAGCACGCGCAGGGACGGGACGTCGGCCGCCGAGGCCTGAGGGGCGTTGGCGACCAGCGTGACGGCGGCGAGCGCGGCGGACAGTGTCACGCCGGAGGCGCGGCGGAGGACGGTGAGCGGCACGGGGTCTCCTGCATCTGCTGATGGGGGTGGGACAGGCAACACACATCCAACCAGCGGGAGTTACTCATGGGTAGACGTTGGGTGTCGGGAGGCTTTCCATCGCGTACCCATGGTGGTGGAGGCCTCGTCGGGCGTGCCGTCAGCGGGCGGTCGCGTAGACGATGAGGTTGTCCACCGGGTGGCCCTGGGCGTCGAATGCGCCGTCGCAGGTGATGAGACGGAGGGCGCGGTCGTCGGTGCTGCCGTACACCTTCTTCGTGGGGAACGCCTTCTTGCTCACGGACTCCGTGCCGGTGACGGTGAAGTGGGTTGCCTGGCCTTGCTCGTCGCGCACGACGATGTCCGCGCCCTTGCCGATCTTCTTCAGGTCGTGGAAGACCGCCCTGCCGAACCGGGTGTCGTTGTGTCCGATGAGGACGGCTGCTCCGCGCTCGCCCGGGATCGCACCTCCCGTGTACCAGCCCGCCGTCATGCCCTTCTCCGCCGGTGGGACCTCGACGGTGCCGTCCGCGTTGAGGCCGAGCGGCAGCAGGGAGCTGGTCACTCCGATCGAGGGGATCGCCACCTGGGCGGGAACCGCGGGCTGTTCCACCCCGGGGGAGGCGGGGGAGGCGGGGGAATTGGGGGAGTGCGTGGGGGAGCGGACAGGGGGTGCCGGCTCCGCGGCGTGGGATGTGCAGCCGGTGAGGAGGGCGAGCGTGAGGCAGGCGAGAGCCGTCAGCGCGGCGGATCGCTGGGGTCTTTGGTGCGCAGGGGACATGCGGGCTCCGGAGCAGGGGACAGGAGGGGCGGAGACGGGCGGTGGCGCCGCCCATGAGGGGCGGCGCCACCGCAAGGGTCAGCCGTTGCGGTGTGCGGTCGCGCGGCGGCGGCGCAGGACCAGAGTGCCCGCGCCCCCGAGCAGGGCCGCGGCGGCGACCGAACCCGCGACGGCGGTGGTGGTGTTGCTCGTCGTGCCGATCGGGCGCTCACCCGCGGCCACGCCGCCACGCGGCTCGGCGGAACCACGCTTCAAGGGCGCGGCCGGGACCGGGCTGGGCCTGTCGCCCGCGGCCACGCCGCCGCGGGGCGCCACCGACGGTCCCTCGCCACGTGCGGGCCTGCTCGACCCGGCTTCCGGAGCGGGCGCCGGGGTCCGCTCGGTGGACGTCACCGAAGGGCTGGGCGTTGCGTCGGAAGGGACCGATGCGAGGGCCGTGGCGGAGGGGAGGAGTACTGCGCCCGCCGCGACGGCGGTGAGGACGGCGGTGCGCAGGGTCGGACGGGGACGGTGGGACATACGTGGCTCCAGTTCCAGCCCGGCCTTGGTGGTGCCTGGATGCCGATTCGCACCAGGCGCCGGGCATGCCGTCAGCCTCGCGTGAACTTATGAAGAAGCTGTCAGATCGCTGTGGTCATCGCATCAGCCCTGATGGTCCGGCGCGGCCTCGTCCGGACGGTCCGACGGCGCCGGTGGCCTGCCCACCGGTGTGCGATGCGGACCCGTCGGCAGGCGCAGCGTGAAGACCGAGCCCTTTCCTTCCGTACTCGCGGCGCTCACTGCGCCACCATGCGCCTCGGCGAGTTTGCGGACGATGGCCAGGCCGAGTCCGCTGCCGCCGGTGCGGCGGCTCCGCGACTTCTCCGCGCGCCAGAAACGGTCGAAGACGTACGGGAGGTCCTCGGGCGATATGCCGCTGCCGGTGTCCTCGACGTCGACGACCACCTCGTCACCTGACTCGGAGCCGTACGCGCTCAGGGTCACGCGCCCGTCCGGAGGTGTGTGGCGTACCGCGTTGGACACCAGGTTGCCGAGGGCCTGCCGCAGCCGAACCGGGTCGGCGGTCAGGGGGAGAGGCGGGGGCCCGGGGTCCGCCGTGCGTACCGTCAGCGTCACTCCGGCCGTCTCGGCGCGGGCCTGGTGCGCCGCGGCGACCTGGCCGAGGAGGTCGTCGATCCGTATCGGCGCCGGGTGCAGACGCAGCGCGCCCGCGTCGGCCGCGGCCAGGTCCTGAAGGTCGTCGACGATGTGCTGCAGTTGAACGGCCTCTTCCAGGAGCGAGGAGACGAAAGCCGGGTCGAGGTCGGCCACGCCGTCCTGCGCCGCCTCCAGCCAGCCGCGGATGTTGCTCAGCGGGGTGCGCAACTCGTGGGCGACGTCGCTGACCATCACTTTCCGTTGTTCCTCAAGGCGTGCGCGATGTGCCGTCATGTCGTTGAACGTGGCGGCCAGTCGCCCGATCTCGTTGTCCGCGGTGACCGGCACGGGCGCCGACTCCTCGCCGTCCCGCATCCGCTGGGCGGCACCGGTGAGTGCCTGCAACGGCCGTACGAGCCGGGCTCCAGCCAGTACCGAGGCGCCGACGGTGAGGGCGAGGACCAGGGCCGCGACACCCGCGATACGGGCGGTGTTCGCCGGTGAGAGATCGAAACCGGGGACGGTGGCGCCGCCCGCGTCCCCGATGAACAACAGTGCGGGCGAGGCGACGTACGAACTGAGCTGCTCGCGGCGGGCGGTGCCCACGCATGACGCGATCGCCCGGTCGTTGTCGCTGCTCTGGACGGTCGGTACCGGGACGGGGGTAGGGGTGGACGGCCGACGGGCCGGGCCTGCGCTCGGTTCCGGCTCGGGGTCCTGGCCCCAGGAGAGGTCCAGGCGCAGGTGAACGGCTGCGCGGCCCTGGCGATCCAGGCAGGCGTTCGCCAGCTTATTGAGCGCGTCGAGTGCCTTCTTCTCGGTTTCGGTGGGTCTGTCCAGCGTGTCGGTCGAGCATCTGGTGCCAAGGATCCGGTCGGGGTCGTTGCCGACGATCTGGATGCGGGGGCGCCCGCTCGGTTCCTCGACGACGTCCGAGGCGATCCCGGCGTCGTTCAGGCACGCCACGCCCCGGTCGGCGGTGCGACGCAACTGCGTACGTTCGGCCGGAGGCAGGCGGAACGGTCCCACGGCCCGCGGGTCGACGCGGTCGGCCGAGGCGCCGGTCGTTCCGGAGGATTGTGCCGCCAGCGCTGTGTCCACGGAGAGCGGGTCGACTATGGCCGACGCCTGTGTGGGAAGCGCGGGCGGGGACGCCCCGGTCGCGGAGTCGGCGATGATCTCCCGGCCCTGGGTGGTCAGGGCGATCCGGCGGCCCGACCGCGTCGCCAGATCGCGCACCGTCTTGTCGACACCGTCCCACTGGGAATGACCCGCCGCGTAGCCGAGGAGCTCGGTGTAGATCCGGGCATCCGCGGTGAGGTTCTGGCCCTGCTCCCGCTTGATGGCACCAGAGGTGGTCTGTACGGCGAGCCAGGCGGTGGCCGCCACCGAACAGGCCGCCACCAGCGCCGATACGGCCAACAGCCGCCCGAGCAGACTCTTGCGTAGCGGCAGTCGCCGGCGGTCGACCCGTCCACGGCTACGCACGCGACGCGCTCCTTGAGGGGTCGGTCAGTTTGTATCCGACTCCGAAGACGGTGAGCAGCCGGGCCGGCTTCCGCGGGGCGGGCTCGATCTTCTTGCGCAGGTTCATGATGTGCACGTCGACCGTGCGGTCGCTGATGTACCGGTCGAAGCCGTGCAGCTCCTCCAGGAGCCGCTGCCTGCTGAAGACCCGGTCGGGCTCGGCGGCCATCGCGGCGAGGATGCGGAACTCGCCCGGCGTGCATTCCACCGGCGTACCGTCGACCGATATCTCGTGCCGGGCGGGGTCGACCCTGAGTGCGCCCACGGAGAGCACCTCGTCAACGGTGTCCGTGGAGGGCGCCACCTTCTCCGACCGCTTCGTGCGGCGCAGGAGCGTACGGACCCGGGCCATCAGTTCGCGCGGGCTGTACGGCTTGGTCATGTAGTCGTCCGCGCCCAGGTCGAGACCGAGCAGCAGATCGTCCTCGGTTGTGCGGGCCGTCAGCATCAGCACCGCCAGCTCCCGGTGCTCGGCCCGCAGCACACGTACCACGTCGAGCCCGTCCGCCCGCGGCATCATCACATCGAGCACGAGCAGGTCGGGCTTCCCCTGCCGCACCTCGTCGAGCGCGGCAAGACCGTCCCCGACGACGGTGACCGCGTGCCCTTCGCGTTCCAGATAGCGGCGTACGAGTTCGGCCTGCTTCGGGTCGTCTTCCGCGACGATGACGTTGGCGCACACCCGGACGATCGTAGAGGAGTTCGGATCGCCACTCCGGCCCGGCGGGAAGCGGACCTTGCCCTCTCCGAGCCGCTCCCCCACTGCGCACTCTCCGCCCCCGCCCGTGGGCAGGCTCTTGCCGCACCGGCCGCCACGCCCTCCGGGGTGAGGTGGGTGCCCGGACGGTCACGGCGGTGGAGAACAGGATCGGTTCGCGCGGGCGGTTCGGGGACCGCTACCGTGCGGTCGGACGTGGACCGTACGACAGGACAGGCAGGGCCGGTGTGATGCGGATGTTCTTCGCGCCCGAGGAGACCGAAGAATACGAGGCAGCGTGTTCGCTGCTGATCCACCGGATGGGTCAGTGGGCCGGGGAGCGCGGCGAGAGCGTGGACCCCTTCGTCGTCGAGACGGCGCTCGATTATCGCCATCGAGGTACCCCCGACGGGCGACTGGGGCTGTGGGAACCCCGGCACATCGAGGCGTATCTGCTGGACTGGCTGCCGCGCACGATCACCGTGCTGCCCGGCGAGGAGCCGGCGGATGTGCCCGGCACGCTCGCAGCCCTGCTTCGCTACCTCGATGCGATGGGCCTCAGCGACCCGCGCGGGGCCTCGCTGGCCGACAACCTGGCTGCGATCGAGACCCTCGCACCGCGGCACGCCCCCGCCATGGCTGACCGCAGCCGATGGGGAATGGCGAAGTTCTGGACGACTACCGCAGCCGAGCAGGGTGTCGACATCCACGATCCGGCGGCGCTTCAGCGCTTCGTGGAGCGGGCTCAGCGAGGCGAGGTGACGTACGACCAGGACGTACTGGACGAGGTGGTGCGCAACCATCTGACGCGCGGCCCGGCGGCCGTGACACGCGCCGAACCGCAGCTGCCGGTCCTGCTGCCCGCGGAGAAGGAGCTGCGTGCGCGCGCCGAGACGTCCCGCGCGCTGCGGTGGCTGCGAGGGAT
The DNA here is from genome assembly GCF_026339735.1 of Streptomyces sp. NBC_01669. Taxonomy (GTDB): domain Bacteria; phylum Actinomycetota; class Actinomycetes; order Streptomycetales; family Streptomycetaceae; genus Streptomyces; species Streptomyces yanii. Next base: position 1,616,096 of record NZ_JAPEQG010000001.1, on the reverse strand, counting down.
CGCCGACTGGGCGGGCCCCGAGGGGCGCGTGCTCACCGCGACGGGCCACCTGCGAATGGCAGACGCGCGAGCCCTCGTCGCCGAGCTGGGGACAGGCGACGCGGTGGATTCGGTGCGCTCCTCCACGCAGCTGTCGCGGCTGGGGCTTGCGGTCGAGTGGGCGAAGAAGGCCCGGCTGGTACGGGTGGTCAAGGGGCGGCTCTACGCGGTCGCCAAGGCGCAGCCCCTGCTGAAGGACCCGCTCGCGCTGTGGCGGCGTGCCTTCGAGACCTTCTCCGAGCTGCGCGGACCACTCCTGGGTACCCGCAGCAGCCGACATGTCGAGTCGATGCTCTTCGACAGCTTCCAGGACATCGTGCCGGATGTTCTCAACACCCTCTACAGCCTTCCGCACGCCATGCCCTGGCCCCGGCTGCGCGACTCGCTGCACCTGGCCTACCGCGCCGAGTACGACCTGACCGGGTACTACGCCTGGAAGATGGAACTCGGACATGCGGACCGTGATCTGCGCACCGCACTGGACGTACTGGAGGACCTGGGCGCGATCAAGCGGCACGAGGGCATGGCCGACCCGGTCTTCCTCGACCTACCGCTCGAGGAGTCCGTGCTGCCGCCCGCCGGGATGCCGCCGGAGCTCGCCGAGCTCTTCGGCGCCGTCGCCGGTGGACAGAGGGAGAGCGAGGATGCCGAAGAGCGGAGCAAGGAGCAGCGGGCGGAACTGACCGGCGGACCCGTCGAGTTGATCCGCCTCACCGCCCTCGGACACGACTCCGTACGCCGTCGGCTGCTCACCGAGGGGCGTGATGCCCCGCTCGTCGGTGAACTCGCCCATGCCCCCGCCGCCGGGCTCCTCGGCGTCATCGCCGAGCACTACGACCCGGACGCCGCCCGCACCGAACTCGCTGCCTGGGTCGCCGCCCGGGAGAGCCCTGCCGAAGCGTTGGAGAAGCTGACGGACGCGGTGCGCGCGGCCCCGTTCCGTACCCGCGCCGAAGCCATGCTGGACGCACTCGTCGACGCGTACCCGGACGGCGAGGCCGTGCTGCGCGGCCTGCGCGGCGACCCGCTCCTCGCACCCACCGCCCTGAGTGTCCTGGTACGCCGGGAGGTCCTGGATGCCGAGGACCTCACCGAGGCCGAGAGCCTCCTCATGGTCGCCGAGAGTCTGCTCCAGCTCCTGGAGACGGCGGGCCCCGAGAGCTTCCTCGAAGTCCTGGGAGGCCAGGAACTCTCCGCCCGTGAGGCTCTTGAAGCCGCCCTCGTATCCGGTCATCCCGACCGGTCGGGCCTGGCGGACCTGAAGGCGGTCGCCGAGCAGGCCCGTCGGCAGCCGGCTGTGCGTCTGGGCCGCGGCCATCAGCGGCGCCGGCCAGGCCGAGGCGGCAAGGGCGGCAAGCGGCGGCGGTGACGCCGCTGCGGGACACCGGACCGGGTCAGCGGCCGAGCGGCCCAATTGCCGCCTCTTCGTGGTGGCCATGGGGCCGGGGTGAGGTTGTCGAGCTCCTCGATCTGCTCGGCGCTCCGTTCGACGCCAGCGGCTGCGGTGGTCTCCTCGACGCGCTCGGTGCCCGGGATCGGGGCGACGTCCTCGTCCTGGGCCGGCAGCCAGGCCAGGGCCACCTGCGACCGGAACCCGTATCCACCCGCGGACAGTCACGGCGGAGGAGAACCGGATCCGTGCGTGCGGGTCGCTTCGGGGGCTGCCGGCGTGCGCCGGGTTGGCACCCGTCACACTCTGTATGGTTTTGGCTCAGGCTGGGGAATAGCCTGCCCATCGGGGAGGATACGGGGCGATGACATCGAAGCACGGCGGTCCGCAGCGGGCCGACTACGCCCCCTTCGCGCACCTCACCGCACCGAACTCCGCGCTGTACCGCCTGGTGATGGGGGTGTTCCTCACCGCCAAGGAGCGGTTCGCCGTGCATCTGCGGCCCGAGGACGTGCACGCGGCGCTCCCGATGGAGAGCCGTCCCGCCGAGATCGAGACCGTCGTCAAGGCACTGGACAGCCTGGCCGGCTGGGGCAATCTGCGGGCCGATCCGGACACCGCGCGTGTCACCGCGGTCGAGGACTTCTACCGCAAGCGGTTCATCTACCAACTCACCCAGGCCGGAGAGGCCGCCGAGGGGGCCCTGGCCACCTATGACGAGGCGCTCGGGCGGCGCGGGGCGCTGCAGGCCGTCGCACTGCACGACATCATCACGCAGCTTCGGGCACTCCTGCTGATCGCGGCCGAGGACGACCCCGATCCGGCCAAGGCGCATCTCGCGCTGTCCGTACTGACCGCCCGGTTCACGGCGCTCGCCGAGAACGCGCGGGTGTTCATGGGGTCCTTGCAGCGCACCATCGACCTGCACGATGTCGAAGTCGAGGTGTTCCTGGCGTACAAGGACCGGCTCATCCAGTATCTGGAACGGTTCATCCAGGACCTGATCACCCTCGGCGGCCGGATCGCTCGGCTGATCGTGGAACTGGAGGACCGTGTCGAGCCGGCGCTGCGGGCCGCCGCCGCCCGCGAGGCGCTCGACGCGTCCCCCGGCGAGGCCGAGCGCGCAGAGGAACGGGCGTACGAGCAGTGGGCCGGGCGCTGGTCGGGACTCGCCGCCTGGTTCCTGTCCCGCGACGGACGCGAGTCGCAGGCCCGGCTGCTGCGTGGGCGGGCACTCGGTGCGATCCCGCAACTACTGGCTGTCGTACGGTCGTTGAACGAGCGGCGGGTCGGTCGATCGGACCGTTCAGCGGACTTCCGTACGCTCGCACGGTGGTTCGCCGACGCCCCGGACGACGGCGCCCGGCACCGGCTGTGGCGCGCCGCGTTCGGGCTCTACCCCGCCCGGCATCTGACCGTCGACGCCGACACCCTTGCCGAGCGCGCAGTGCATCCGGTGTCGGCGTCCACGCCGTGGGCCGAGGCGGATCCGCTGCGGATCAGCCCGCAGCTGCGCCGCACCGGCAGTTACGAGCGGCGCGGCAAGGCCCGCAGGGTCGAGGACCGTTCCGAGGCGCGTCGGCGGCTCGCCGAGGTCGCGGCCAAGCAGGCGGCGGAGACCACGGCGGCCCGCGCCCGGCTCGCGACCGTGGGCGAAACCCGGCTGTCCCGGCTGGGTGAATTCGATCCGCTGGCCTTCGGTCTGTTCCTGCAACTGCTCGGCGATGCCCTCGCCACCTGGCGGCCCGGGATGACCAGGACCGTCGCGACCAGCAACGACGGCTCCATGGAGATCCGGCTCACCGCCCTGGACGACGGCACGCTCGCCGAGATACGCACCCCGAACGGGGTCTTCCGGGGTCCGGACCACAGAGTGGAGATCGTCGATCTGACGCACGGGACGAGCACCCTGCCGGAGGAAGAAGCAGAACAAGCAGAAGAAGAGGAGGAAGCGGGATGAGCACCCCTCTGACCGAGGTCCTTGAAGGCCGACACACCGCAGACCTCCAGCGGGCCGCGCGCGCCCTGCTCAAGGAACCCCTGCTGCTCGCCCACGGCCCGCACACCGACGAGTTCCGTCTCGTACGGCGGCACGCCACCGAGCTGCGCGACTGGTTCGACCGCAACGCCGGTTGGTCCCTCCAGGTGGACGCCGGGACCGCCCGGCTGCGCAAAGCTCCCGGCGCCCTCACCGACCCCACCCACCCCGCGCGCGAGACGACCCGCGCCGCGGCCCCGTTCACCCGCCGCCGCTACGTCCTGCTCTGCCTGGCCCTGGCCGCGCTCGAACGCGGCGAGGCGCAGATAGCGCTCGGCCGCCTCGCCGAACAGGTCGTCCTGGACGCCGCCGACCCGCACCTCGCCGCCTCGGGCATCGTCTTCACCCTGGAGCGCCGCGACGAACGCCTCGATCTGGCGGCAGTGGTCCGACTCCTGCTGGGGCTCGGTGTCCTGCGGCGGGTGGCGGGCGACGAGGAGGCGTACGTCAGTGGGGCGGGCGACGCGCTGTACGACGTCGAGCGACGCGTGCTCGCGGGCCTGCTCGCCACCCGCGTCGGCCCGTCGATCGTCCAGGCCGACGGGGTCGACGGCTTCGAGGAACGGCTCGCACAGCTGACCGCCGAGACCGCCCTGGACAGCGACGAGCTGAGGTTCCGCGCAATCCGCCACCGGCTGACCCGCCGCCTCCTTGACGACCCGGTGCTGTACTACGACGAGCTCACCGACGCCGAGCTGTCGTACCTGACCAGGCAGCGCGGTTTCCTCACGGCCCGTATCAGCGAACTCACCGGCTTGGTCGCCGAGGTACGCGCCGAAGGCATCGCCATGGTCGACCCGTACGACGACCTCACCGACGTACGGATGCCGGAGCAGGGCACCCATGGCCACATCACCCTGCTGCTCGCCGAGCACCTCGCGGACGCGACCGGCCCCGTCGCCACCGCCGACCTCCAGCGACGGATACGCGAACTCGCCACCGAGCACGGCGGGTTCTGGTCCAAGACCGCCAAGCAACCGGGCGCCGAACCCGAACTGGTCGAGCAGGCGGTGGCCAAGCTCGCGGCCCTGGGTCTGGCCACCCGTACACCCCAGGGCGCGGAACCTCGCCCCGCGCTCGCCCGGTACGCGGTCGGCGAGATCGTCGTACGCGATTCAGCCGTACGCGATCCAGGAGCAGCAGCCACCACCCGAAAGGCGAAGCACAGTTGAGAGCCCTCCCCGCCCTCCCCGCCCTTCCCGCCCCTTCCCCCGGGCGCTGGCAGCCGCTGCGCATCGGACTCGTCGATCTCTTCTACTACGACGTCGAGGAGTTCTGGTTCCGCGACGGCCGGCTGCTGCTGCGCGGCAACAACGGCACCGGGAAGTCCAAGGTGCTCGCCCTCACCCTGCCTTTCCTGCTCGACGGCGACCTGTCCGCGCGCCGGGTCGAGCCGGACGGTGACCCGCACAAGCGGATGGAGTGGAACCTGCTGCTCGGCGGGGAACACCCGCACCCCGAGCGGCTGGGCTACACCTGGATCGAGTTCGGGCGCCTCGACGAGGGCGGCCAGGCACACTTCCGCACCCTGGCCTGCGGGTTGAAGGCGGTCTCCGGGCGCGGCATCGCCCGTCATTGGTACACCGTCACCGACCAGCGCGTCGGAGGGGAGCTGAATCTGCTCGACGCCACCGGCACCGCACTGTCCCGGGACCGGCTCGCGGAGGCGGTCGCCGGGCGCGGCATGGTGTACGACCAGGCCAAGGCGTACCGCAGGGCGGTCGACGAGGCGCTGTTCGGCCTCGGCGAGCAGCGGTACGCGGCGCTCGTCGACCTGCTCATCCAGCTGCGCCAGCCGCAACTGTCGAAGCGCCCCAACGAGACCGCGCTGTCGCGGGCACTGACCGAGGCGCTGCCGCCGATGGACCAGGCCGTGATCGCGGACGTCGCCGAGGCGTTCCGCTCGCTGGACGAGGAGAAGGAGGAGCTGCGGGCCGCGGCCGAGGCGGAGCGGGCGGCCTCCGCGTTCCTCGACCACTACCGGCGCTACGCGCGGGTCGCCGCCCGCCGCAGGGCGCGGCTTCCGCGCACCGAGCACGCCCGTTACGAGCAGCTCCACCGCGACCTGTCCCAGGCGCAGGGCGAGCGGGAGAGCGCCCAGGAAGACCGGGCGGCGGCCGAGGTGCGGATCGCGTCGCTCGAAGAGGCCGGCGTACGGCTCAGCGCGCAGGACACGGCGCTGCGCGCGGGCCCCGAAATGCGCAGCGCACGCGAGTTGGAACAGGCAGCGGTCGACGCCGGACGCACCCGGGGCGAGCGGGAACGTGCCGATGCGGACCGCGACCAGGCCGCGCGGCTGCACACCCGGGCGCTCGGCCGCCTCGGTGTGGCCGGGAACCGGCTGACCGCCGCGCAGGAACTGCTGGCCGACGTGGTGGCCCAGAGCGAGCAGGCCGCCGCGGCCGCACGGCTGGAGGGCGAGCTGCGCACCGAGGGCGCACCCGAGCCCGAACTGCGTCGGGCAGCCGAGGAGTCGGTGGCGCGCAGACGACGGGCCGTCGAGCATGTGGAGGAGCTGGCCGGGCGGTCCGAAGCGGCCGCTGCGGAACGGCTCGCGGCATCGCGGCGTGTCGACGAGGCGGAGACGGAGGTCGGCCACACCGGACGACGGCAGGCCGAAGCCGAGGAAGCCGCCGAGGCCGCGGGCCGGGAGCTGCTGGATCTCGTACGGGAACACTTCGCCGGGTGCGGCGAGTTGAGGCTGCCCGATCCGGTCGGCGTGCTCGACCGGCTGCAGGACTGGGTGACGCATCTGGACGGTCCGTATCAGGCGCGGGCCGAGGCGGATACGGCGCACCGGTCACTGGCGGGCGGCCTGGCCGACCGGGCGGCGGCGCTGGCGCAGCGGCAAACGGTCATGGGGGAGAAGCGAGCCCGGGCCGAGAGTGAGCTGCGCGAGCTGGAGGCAGGCGGCCAGCGTGGGCCCGAGGCTCCGTACACCCGCACACCCGGCGTGCGGGAACGGATTCCCGGCGCGCCGCTGTGGCGCCTTGTCGACTTCCGTGAGCACCTCGGAGAGGGGGAGCGCGCCGGTATCGAGGCGGCGTTGGAGGCCTCCGGGCTGCTTGACGCCTGGGTACGTCCGGACGGGGCGGCCCTGGACGCGCGGGGCCACGATGTGCTGCTCGCGCCGGGAGGGCCCGTCGCCGGGGCGTCACTGGCCGACGTACTGCGTCCCGCGGTCGACCACGGTGACACACGGGCCGCGCCGGTGGGCGAGGATGCGGTGGGGCGGCTGCTCGCCGCGATCGGGCTGGGCGGCGGGGACGGCGACACCTGGGTGACCGCGGACGGCCGCTTCCGCGTCGGCGCGCTCACGGGCAGCTGGGCCAAGCCGAGTGCCGAGTACGTCGGTGAGGGGGCCCGCGAGGAGGCGCGCCGAAAGCGGATCACCATCGTGCGCGGCGAACTCGACGTACTGGATGCCGAGTTGACATGGACTGCGACCGAGCATGAGCAGGTGGCCCACAGACGCCGTACCCTGGACGCCGAACTCGCGGCCGTACCCGACGACGCCCCGCTGCGCCACGCCCATCTGCGTTCCGCCACCGCCCACGACGATGCCCACCGGGCCCGTATCCGCCGTGATGAACGCGCCGGGCAGCTGGCCGATGCCGCACGCCGAGCGGCCGAAGCCGCAGTGGAGGCCACCGAAACGGCCGCCGATCTCGGCCTCCCCGCCGACCGCGCGGGACTTGCCGGTGTACGAAGAGGCCTCGCCGACTATGCGGTCGTCCTCGCCGCCCTGTGGCCCGCTCTGCGGGAGCGCACCGACGCGACACGCGCCCTGGCCGAGGAGCGCACGGAGGCCGAGCAGGCCGCGGCCCGCGTCGAGGAACTTGCCGCGCGCGCCGAGGAAGCTCTGCGCACGGCGGCCGCCGCCGACGCGCACCACACCACCCTGCGCTCCACGGTCGGTAGCGCTGTCGCCGAACTCGAGCGCCGCCTTGCCGAGACGGCCCGCGCGTTGACCGAGTGCGAGCAGGCACAGCGGCGGGCGCGCGAAGAGCAAACGCACGCCGACCGGCGCGCCAGCCGCGCCGAGGGCCGTATCGACCAGCTGGAGAAGGACGTCACCGAAGCGGTCGCCACCCGCGAGGAAGCCGTTGCCGCGCTCCAGCGCTTCACTGCCACGGGGCTGTTGGCGGTCGCCCTGCCGGAGGTGGCGGTGCCCCCTCTCGACGCCGGCCCGTGGGCGGCGACCCCGGCCGTCGCCCTGGCCCGCAGTGTCGAGGCCGAACTCTCCGCCATCGACGACTCGGACGGCGCCTGGGAGCGTGTGCAGCGCCACCTCAGCGAGGAGTACAAGAAGCTCCAGGACGCCCTCTCCCGGCACGGGCACACCGCCTCGGCGCGGATGGTCGAGGACGGCATGGTCGTCGACATCGTCTACCAGGGCCGGGAGCGGGCCGTACCCGAACTGGCCGAGGCGCTCGCCATGGAGGTCGGCGAACTCCAGCGCATCCTGTCCGCTCATGAACGCGAGATCCTGGAGACCCACCTTCTCACCGAGGTCGCGGGCACCCTGCAGGAACTGATCGCTGCGGCCGAGCGGCAGGTCGGGGCCATGAATGACGAACTGGAGGAACGACCCACCTCCACCGGCATGAAACTCCGCCTGGTGTGGCGCTCCTCGCGCAAGGCGCCGGCAGGTCTCGCCCAGGCACGCGAGCGCCTGCGGCAGTCCGCGGACGCCTGGTCGCCCGGGGAACGGGCGGCGGTGGGCGAGTTCCTCCAGGCGCAGATCGCGCAGCAGCAGACCGGCGACAGCTCGGGCAGCTGGCTGGAGCATCTGACCGCGGCGCTGGACTACCGCGGCTGGCACGAGTTCGGCATCGAGCGCCATCAGCACGGCCGGTGGGTACCGGCGACCGGGCCCGCCTCGGGCGGCGAGCGCGTCCTCGCGGTCTCCGTACCGCTGTTCGCGGCGGCGTCCTCGCACTACGCCACCGCGGCCAGCCCGTACGCGCCCCGCCTGGTCACCCTGGACGAGGCGTTCGCGGGTGTCGACGACGACTCGCGCGCCAAATGCCTGGGCCTGCTGCACGCCTTCGACCTGGACGTGGTGATGACCAGCGAACGCGAGTGGGCGTGCTACCCGCAGGTGCCCGGCATCGCGATCGCCCAGCTTTCGCGGATCGACGAGCTGGCGGCGGTACTGGTGACCCGGTGGGAGTGGGACGGTACGGACCGCGTGCGCGGCGCGGAGCCGGTCCGCATCGCGGGGGCGCCGGCCGAAACCGGCACCGGACAGGAGTCCTTGTGGGCATGACCGAAGGGGAGCCGACCGAAGGGGAGCCGACCGAAGGGGAGCCGACCGAAGGGGAGCCGACCGCACGGGAACTGGCCCAAGAGGAGCCGACCGAAGAGAAGCCGGAGTCCGACCGGATCGACCGCGTACGCCTGGGCCGCCTGCTGGGTGCCCCGGACCTGTCCTGGCTGGTGGACCGCGCTCGTCGCCGCCTCGAACGCGAGGAGCCCCTGACCGGATCCGTCACCCTCGCCCGTCCCGCAGCCGCACAACGGGCGGCGGCCGATCGCCTTCTCGGCCGGGCCCCGCGCGTCGGTCAGTCCCTCACCGTACGGCTCGACGCGGTGGACGAGGTGCTGCGCCGCTCAGGCATCAGCCCCGACGGACTCGCGGCCGCCGTGATCGCGCTCACCGGACCCGTAGTCCCACTCCGCGAGGTGCGGGACCGGGAGGTACAGGCCTGGGAGGCGGCGTACGCGCCCCTCGCCCCACTCCTCGCCACCACCCCTCAACTGGCTGACTGGGCAGACCGGTTGCGTGCCGAGGGGCTCGTGCGCCGCCTGTGCCGCACCCCCGAAGCTGCCCACACCCTGCTCATGGCGGGGGCGGCGGCACTGCACGATCTGCCCGCCGACCCCCCGGCCTCGCTTCCCGCCTTCGCGGCTCGCGTCCTGGGGGAAGCACACGCCCTGGACGACGGCACGCCCTTGGCCACCGTGGTCCTGTCCGGCGTCCGCGCGTTGACCGGCTTCCCGGACGGGTCGGGAGCCCAGTGGCGGCGCGAGGCCTGGGCGTCCGCGGGACTGCTCAGGGACGACGTCTCCTCGACCGTCCTCAGCCTGAACCTGCGCGGCTCACGCGCCCTGGACTGGATGGCGGACGCGGGCGAACCCACTGTACTGACGCTACGTCAGCTCACTCGCGGACTGCCGGACCCGACAACCCCCATCGTCCGTATCTGTGAGAACCCGGCCGTACTCTCCGCCGCGGCCGACCTGTACGGCGCCGACTGCCCCGCACTGGTCTGCCTCCAGGGCCAGCCCTCGGCCGCCGCCCTCACCCTCCTGCGCCACCTCGACGCGCACGGCGCCACCCTGCTCTACCACGGCGACTTCGACTGGGGTGGTCTGCGTATCGGCAGGAACCTGCTGCGCCACGTTCCTTGGCGGCCCTGGCGTTACACGGCGGTCGACTACCGTACGGCGGCCGCTGCCTCCCGCGGACCTCGACTGACAGGCACACCGGCCACGGCCCCTTGGGACCCCGCCCTGGCCCCGGCGTTGACCGAGCTCGGGGTCCGGGTGGAGGAGGAGGTCGTCCTCGACGACCTCCTCGCGGACTTGGCGCAGGCGAGGTAGCGGCAAGCGCGCGGTGACCGGGGAGGTCTCCCTGACGCAGCAATACGCCCCACGTCTCCCGGGAAGGCGGCGTCACGCGGCCATGGCCACCGCAGCCTTGCTGAGCGAGGCGTCGCGCGCAGGGGTCCGGTCGGCGAAGACGACAACCCGCAGCAGTGCGAACCGTCCGATCCCCGCCAGGGCGGACGCCGACAGATAGACCGTCTGCTCGACCAGGGCCGAGGGCTCGGACCGGACGGCGTACAGGCAGAACAGCGCCCCTGTCGTGAACCCGTAGCTCACGGCGACCGTCACCCCGGACTGAAGATGGACTCCCCACCCCTTCCGCTCGCTCCGGAAGGAGACCCGCCCGTGCAACTCGGTCGCGATGACCGTCGAGACGACGGTGACCAGCGCGTTGGCAACGGCCATCGGGATCCGGTCGTTGAGCAGCACGAGCACCCCGCTGGACGCCAGCCCGACACCGCCACCACACACGACGAACCGCACGAAGGCCGCGACGAGCGGATGAAGAGTGCGCGTGCGCGGGCGCGAAGGGGCGGTCACGAGGGGCCTCCGTAGGCTGGGTGGAACGGTGTGTCGATTCCACCCCAGAAGCTACGGACCGGGCGTCGTCCGAGCGACCGGGTTAATCCCCGACTTCACTGGGGGTTTACCCCCACGCGTCTCCTGGGGGTTAAGCCCCTGGCGGTCTCCCTGCCGAGATGTCGCAGGGGGCATCAGAGCGAGACAGCCCCGGCGGGGGAGTCCGTCCGCTGCTGCGGCCGCGCCACCGGGCGCAGTGTGCGCGCACCCGCCACGACCGCGTAGTCCGCTCCCAGGAAGTCCGGGGTCAGATCGCCGGGATCGTCACCCAGCGCCAGGCGCACGGCGGCCCATGGCGCGTTCAGCCCGCACCGGGAGAGCCGGTGCAGTCCGCCTGCGGGACGGGTGTTGACATCCATCGGAACCGGTTCGCCCTCGTACATGCGGTACTGGATGTTCGTCAGCCAGTGAAGTCCGAAGGTGCGGGCGATCAGCCGGGACGGCTCGATCCACGACGGGCGGAGCGTGAATCCGCGCCGGCGGACATTCTTGGTGCGGCCCACTGCGCCCGGCAGCCGCCTGGAGATCTTCGATGGCGCGGGCCACTTCCCCTTCCACAGCGATCCCGCGTGCTTCGGCGCCCTGGTCGAGGAGTTCGTGCGCACCAAGGTCCCGGCGGTCTGGAGCCAGGAACGGTGGCGTGAGCTGCTGGGGCTGGGGCGGCCCGGGGCACGGCGGGGGAGCCGGAATCCGCGTACAACCGGGCCGTGGAGCGGGGTCTGCGCGAGGCCAGCGAGCGCAGCGCTACGTGAGCGGTGGAGAGCTCTGTGCCGGTGCTTTCGGAGCAGGTCCTCCCGTTGTTGGCCCGCCCTCAGAGGTCGTCGGGCAGGAGCCGGAACGCCTTGTGGGCGGTGAGCGGCCGCATCATCCGGAAGTGCCGGTCGGCGGTGAACAGATCAGCGGTCTGGAATGCGGCGGCGAGCACCACGTTCATCGCGTCCGCCGGCCCCACCCCTTGGCCGCCGTCCGCGTCCTGGTACCCGTGCATGACCGCCATGACGCCGCGCAGATGCGGCGCTGCCTCGGGCACTTCAAAGCGTCGCGACTCGACCTGACGAGCGACGAAGCCTCACCCACGCCGGTCGGTGACTTCGTGCTCCTCCGGCTCCGCAGGTTTTGGGCGAGGACGACATGCTTGTACTCCTGGGCAAGGATCTGGGCGGTGCCCGTGAAGCCGGTGGCGCGCGCGGCCTGTTCCCGGCGGGTTTCCTCCTCGCCGCCCCGCAGCGGGCGGCGTGACGTGGAGACGACGCGGCCGGCCAGGGCGTCACGGTAGGCGAGGGCGAGCAGCCGTGGCCGGGCAGGTGCTCGCCCGGCGGGTGCAGCCGCCCGGCGAGCACCCGGGGTGCGGCGACGGATCACTTCTCGGCGCGCAGAGTGCCGAGAAGCCCGTTGTTCTCGGCGTTGATTCCCGCCGCGAACCAGACGCTGTGCCTGCCGCCCGACTTGTCGGTGCCGCGCTGGAGGCCCCACAGCCCGGGGATCACGATCGGGTTCCCGTTGCGGTGCCGGAGGGTTCCCTCGAACCGGCCGGTCCTCAGGTCGAAGGCGTTGATCTTGCCGTCTCCGAAGTTGCCGACGAGCAGGTCGCCGGAGAACTTCCCGAACTTTTCGGGCGCCGTCTCGAGGCCCCAGGGCGAGTTGAGCACGCCGTGGCTCGCGAAGCGCTTGAGCAGCCTGCCCTTCGTGCTGAACACGTCGATGAAGCCGTTTCCGGGACCGGCGACGTCGTCGTGCTTGTCGGCGTCCTGCTTGGCGTAGGTCACGAAGACCTTGTCGCCGATCAGCTTGACGTCGAACGGCGCGAAGCCGCTCTCGATGTTCGGGTCCTGGAACCGGTCGTCCGGCGGCAGAAGGTTGAAGTTCGTGTCGAAGCTGTCGATGCGTGCGTCACGGAAGTTCGCGACCAGCAGGCGCGGCTTGTGGCGCTTGTCGCCCTTCTTGCAGTCCTCCCCATGCCCCTTGTCCTTCCCGTGCTCCTGCTGGCCCGGCACGACCGTCAGGCCCTTGAAGACCGCGGTCTCGCCATCGCTGTCCTCGTGCGCGACCCGGACGGCGTTCGTCGGGTTCACGTGCGGGTTGAAGGCGAAGATGTCACCGTCCTCCCCCGCGAAGAGGAAGCGGGCGACCCCGGACTTCCCGGACTGGTCGTCGGTGAAGCGGAAGGCGTCGGTGTCGTTGCGCACGACCCCGGTCGGGGCGCCGCCCTCGGGGATCGACACGACCCGAGGGCGGATTTTGACCGGCTGGTTGTCCCGGGCGCCCGAGTACGTCGTGGCCTTGTCCGAGCCGTTGTCCGAGACGAAGATCTCGCCGGCGGGTGTGCGGGCAAGACCCCAGGGGTTGACCAGGTTCGGATCGGTCTTCTCCGCCCGGCCCGGGATGTCGGATACGAGATCGCGCTCCCGGAAGCCGTGATGGGCCTTGCGCGGCGCGTCCCCGGCCCCTGGCGGGGCCGCGGCGACGAGCGCGCCGAGCGTGCCCAGGGCGAGCGCGACCGTGGTCAGCCGCCGAAGGCTGGGATGGGGTCTACGGGCCGATGCCTGTGATGCCATGCGGATTGCTCCTGTTCCAATACGGGCCCCCGTATGGGACAAATCGATAGAAGTCATCTCATGTGACGGCAACTAAATGGACCAGCGACACGCAGAGAACGTCATCGGCAGGCGGAATTTCACGCCGCCGTCCACGCCGCTTCCTACGCCGCCGTGACGTCGACGCTCGGGCCGAAGACGCCTTTCGGGACCATGAGCGGCGCGAACAGCCAGTAGGAAGGCGCCGGCCCGGCCACCTTGTCGAACAGCGTGGTGGACCACAGATACGGATCGTCCGACAGTCGTTGGCGGCAGTAGTCCAGGACGGCCCGGCGCGCCGGCACCCTCACGGCGAAACTGAGTCACCAACTTGCCGAAGGTACGCGGGCTCAGCCCTGTGAACGGGGCTGTCCAAGACGGCTCCGACGCCGTGATCACACCAGCCACAGCCCAAGACCATCGCATATCAAGATCGCTTACGGGGCATCGCTCAGCTCGGCGTTCATGGTGCCTGCCTGTTCGCGGCGCCCTCGGTCCACTCAGTCAGGCGGCACCGGCACGTCATGCCCGAGCCGAAGCCGAGTTCCTGCGGCAGGTGTTCCCGGGCGATCCCAGTGTGCAGCACGAGCCAAAAAAATTGGCGAGTACACGCCCATTGTCAGGGGCGCGGTGAAGGGGTTACATGGTCCCCGCACGCGGACGAAAGCGCTTTCTATAGACCGGGAGCCCCCGGCCGACTGACCCTTCGCTGCCGCTGGGAGGCCGTATGACACCGCCCCGCACCAGACGCTACTCACTCGCCGTCGCCGCGCTCGCCGCGACCGCATCGCTTGCCGCCGCCACGTTTCCGGCCCAGGCGGCCCACCCCTCAACCACCCACACTCCGCTGCGAGCACAGGCCGTGGCGGCGTACGACTTCGGGCACCCTGACCCCGCCGACCCCGGTCGCGAGCAGGACATCGGACGCTCCGGCACCACGCTCAGCCTGATCAACGGCGGTTCCGCGATGCGCGTGGCCGACGAGGCGTACCCGGGCGCTTCGCCCGCCCTGCAGGTGCGCCAGCAGAACCCGGCCACTGCGGGCAACGACGACTGGAAGGCCGGGACCTGGGACGCCGAGGGCATGTCGTCCCTCGGGGCCTTCCGTAGTGCCCGGGGTGCCACCGTCATGGGCTGGTTCAAGATGACGGGCGACAATCCCGCCCTCAACTCCAACACGGCCAACCCGAGCGACCGCTACAACGCGATCGGGCTGGCCGGCGTACTGTCCGGAACGTCTGACGGTCACGCGGTGCGTGCACTTCTCGAACTCATCCAGGTCAACGGCGAGTTGAAGCTGGTTGCGCTGGGGAGACGCCTGGACAGCGGCGCCTCCCAGACTTTCGCCGCCGACGTCCCCTGGGAAGAGCTGCTGCCCCGCGGTGAATGGGTCCACCTGGCCGCGACGTTCGACTTCCGCGACGGTACCCTCGCCCTCTACCGCGACGGCAAGCCCCTGGACGGCTTCTACGTCACGCCGGGCGACCCCTGGGAACTCGCCACCACACCGGCGCCCCACCGTGCCTCGCCCACCGATCCCCGCGGCATCAAGATCGGCGGCAGCTTCCCCCAGAACACCCGGGAGAACAACGCCTGCGACTGCCGCATGGACGACCTCCTGTTCCTGGACCGCCCGGTTCCGGCCGGAGCGGTGGCGGCGGAGTACCAGCGCATGACGCGGGGCCACTGACCTTTCGCATCCCTGGATCGTTTTTTCCTACTTTTCGCGCCAGCCCGAAGGGACCCGCATGGCGTCACGACGTACATACCGAAGGAACTGGGCGGCCGTGGCCGTCGGCGCAGCTCTCGTCCTGGGCGGTCTTGCCGCGCCTTCCCACGCCGATGAGCCTGCCGCGGCCACGACAGCCGCCCTGACCGACCCCATTCCGCAGAAGCCCGTCCAGTCCAGGACGGGTCTCGTCCTGCAGGAGTTCGCGCAGTTCCCCAAGTCGGAACCGGTTCCGGCGCCGACGGACCCGCGCCTGATGCGCCACGCCCGGATCAACACCATCAATGAACTCCCCGACGGCTCCGGCCGGATGGCGACCCCCGACCTCAACGGCACCCTGTACCTCACCGACCCCGGAGCGGCGACGCGCACCTCCGGGGGCACCCCGCACCCCTACCTGGATGTCAAGGCGGCATTCCCGCACTTCTTCTCGGGCCGCGGTCTCGGTCAGGGCTTCGGGTACGCCGCGTTCCACCCGGAGTTCGGCACGAACGGGCGCTTCTACACCATCCACACCGAGCTCGCCTCGCAGGCCACCGAGACCCCCGATTACCGGCAGGCCGGCACGCTCAGCTATCACGGCGTCATCACTGAGTGGACCGCCGACGACCCCTCCGCGGACGTTTTCCACGGCACCCATCGCGAGGTGCTGCGTATCGGCTTCAGCGGCCAGGTCCACGGCATTCAGCAGATCGACTTCAACCCGACGGCCAAGCCCCACGACGAGGACTACGGCCTGCTCTACCTCGCGGTGGGCGACGGAGGGCAGGGCGTCGGCAACAGCGAGCCGCAGAACCTGACGCTCCCGCACGGCAAACTTCTGCGGATCGACCCCGCGGGCCGCGACAGCGCCAACGGCAGGTACGGCATCCCCGCGTCCAACCCGTTCGTCGGTGAGCCCGGTGCTCTCGGGGAGATCTACGCGATAGGCATGCGGGACCCGCACCGCTTCAGCTGGGACGCGGGCGGCAGCCACCGTATGTATCTGGGCCACATAGGCGAGCACGCCATCGAGTCGGTGTACGAGGTCAAGGCCGGTGACAACTTCGGCTGGAGCGAGCGCGAGGGCCCCTTCGCCTTCGACAAGAAGACCACCGACCCGTGCGCCCGCATCCTCCCCCTCCCCGCCGACGACGCCCAGTACGGCTACACCTATCCGGTCGCCGCCTACGACCACGACCCGGGACCCGACTGGAACTGCCGGTCCGACGTGGGCCGCGCCATCGCCGGAGGCTCCGTCTACCGCGGCAAGGACGCGCCGGCGCTGTTCGGAAAGTACATCTTCGGCGACCTCGTGGACGGCCGGATCCTCGCCGCGGACACCCGCGACATGAAGCGCGGCGCCGACCTCGCGCCGCTCGAGCAGCTGATGCTCTTCGACAAGTCCACCGGGAAGACGGTCACCATGCGCGACCTCGCCGGTGACCAACGTGTCGACCTTCGCTTCGGCTCCGACCGCAGCGGCGGCCTGTACATCGTCTCGAAGGCCAACGGCAAGGTCTGGAAGGTGACCGGGACCCGCACCTTCGCCGACTGCGAGATCGGCAACACCCCCACCACCCACACCACCGGGCCCGACAATTGGGCGCCGGTCACCCCGGCCAAGTGGGCCTACATCGAACGCGAGACGATCCTGACCGAGCCGGGCGTCTCCCGCCCGGGACCGCGCCGCCCCTTCGAGTACGCCGTCCTGACCGCGGGCCCGCGCTACGCCTCTGTGACCGTGGAGGCGGAGGTACGGATCGACACCCCCGTCGAGATCACCAACCGTGACGTCATTCTCATCTGGGACTACCAGTCCGACACTCGATTCCAGTACGCGCACCTGTCGAGCGACAACACCATCTACCCGCACAACGGGATGTTCACCGTCAATGATGCCGACCGGCTGCGCATCGACGACCAGTGGAACGGATCCTTCGGCGCACCTCCGGCGATCAAGGACGACGGATGGCACAAGGTGCGCCTGACTCACTGCGCCGACACCGGTGAGACCGCCGTCTACCTGGACGGCAGCAGCAACCCGCTGATCACGGCCACCGACCCGGTCTTCGCCTCGGGCCGGGTGGGCTTCGGATCCTTCGACAACGCGGGCCGCGTCCGGCACCTGAAGGTGACGGGCACTCCGGCCGACGAGTGACCTCGCGGGAGCGGGCCGAAACCGTCGGCCCGCTCCCGCACCGTCACGAAAGGTTCGGGGCCCGACACGCACACGCGGGTAGGACCCGATGCGCTTCTCCACCCGGCACGTGCCTCCGACGGGAGTGGGAACAAGGGCCTCAGTAATCCTCGTTCTCACTGCCAAGAGGCCCCTCAGCTGATCGGCAGCGCCGCGTCGGCACGCTCGGGTCCGGAGGGCGCGGGGGTGGGCGAGGTCGCCGACGAGGGAGTGGGTGTGGTCGGGGCTGTGGGCTGCAGCACCGGAGAGTCGGTCCGCTGGTGCGGCAGTGCTCTCGGCTGGAGCGGGCGCGGTCCTGCCACGACCGCGTAGTCCGGACCGAGGAACCGCGGTTCGAGGTCGCCCGGTTCCTCGCCGAGGGCGAGCCGCACGGCGGCCCAGGGGGCGTTCAGGCCGCACTGGGAAAGCTGGTGGAGACCACCCGCGGGGCGGGTGTTGACGTCGAGCAGCACCGGTTCGCCTTCGTACAGCCTGAACTGAATGTTCGTCAGGTGATGCAGTCCGAACGTCTCCGCGATGCGGCGGGCCGGTCCGGTCCATGAAGGGTCGAGCGTGAAGCCGCGCCGACGTCCGTTCTTCGTGCGCCCCACGGCCATTCTGACCCGTCCGTCGGGGCCGGTGAGGCAGTCGACGGAGACCTCCGGCTCGTCCAGGCGCGGCATGACGAGCCAGTCGACGCGGCGGTCGGTGCGGCGCAGGGCGTCGACGACCAGCTGGAGAGGGACGTACGGGCTCGGGAAGCCGCCGAGGTGGAGCAGCGAGAACGGGGTCCGCGTGATGATGCGGAAGCCGACACCGCCCGCTCCCGCAGCCGGTTTGAAACATGCCTTGTGGCCTGCCTCCTCCAACGCGTCTACAGCAGCGAGGAGTTGTTCCTCCGTGCGCACCCGCCACCACGGCGGCACCGCGACACCGATCTCCTGCACCTTTTCGTACGCACGCGCCTTGTCCTGGAACGTGGTGACGGCCTCGGCGGGCGGGGTGAGCAGAGCGGTACCGAGCGCGGCGAACTCCTCGCGGTGCGCGGCCACGGTCGCCTGATGGAGGACCGGGACGAACACGTCGATGGCGTGCCGGGCGCACTGCGCCAGCGCGTATTCGAGGTAAGCGGCCGGGGACAGGCCCTCCGGTTCGAGCGCCGCGGTATCGGCGGCGGCCAGCACGGGGGAGTCGGGGTCGCCGTGCGTGGCATGGATCGACACGGGGCGGCCCTGGGGATTGTCCCGCAGCTGATCCATGAAGAACACGTTCTCCGCGTACGTGCGGTTGAGCCAGACGCGTACGGGAGAGACCATTCAGGCCGCCTTCCAGGGGTCGCGGGCATGACGGCGCACGGCCGTGCCCGGTCAGGGAGAGGGAGAGGCGCAGAACCGCGCCAGGTGAAGGGAAGCCGGCGGCGGGTGTGCTGGGGGTGATCATAGGGTGCGGAGACTCACCCGACTGCTACGTCCGTGTTACGGAATTCGCGGGCACGTGGTTGCATGCCGATTCGACGGGAGTCCTTCCACTTTCTTCCCGCTCGGATTCGCCGAGCAGACGCACACTGCCTGAAACGTCCCGGAAATCCCCTGTGCGCCGGAGGCTCTACGCTCGAGGAGCAAGCGGGGGAAGCAGACGGGAGACGAGCCTGTGGTCGGCGCCCCAGAACCTGAATCACGCCCGCCCCGAGCGGGCCGCCTGCGCTCGGTGTCCGGGCAGGACGTGCCGCTGCGCCACCACGTGGTGCACGGCTACCGCCGCGCGTACCGGATCGCCGGAGACGGTCCGGTGATCCTGCTCATCCACGGTATCGGCGACTCCTCCGCGACCTGGGCGGATCTGATCCCCGACCTGGCCCGCAACCACACGGTCATCGCCCCCGACCTCCTGGGCCACGGCGCCTCCGACAAGCCGCGGGCCGACTACTCGGTGGCGGCCTACGCGAACGGCATGCGCGACCTGCTCGGGGTGCTGGACATCGAGCGTGCCACCCTGATCGGTCACTCGCTTGGCGGCGGCGTGGCCATGCAGTTCGCGTACCAGTTCCCCGAGCGCACCGACCGCCTGATCCTGGTAAGCACGGGCGGCGTGGGGCGCGAGGTCAACCCTGTGCTGCGAGCGGTGTCGCTGCCGGGCGCGGACCTGATGCTGTCCACGCTGCGGCTGCCCGGCATGCGCAGCCAGGTCGGCCTCTTCAGCCGGCTGATCAAACGGCTCGACACCGACCTGGGGCAGGATGCCGCAGAGCTGCTCAACGTGGTGGATGCTCTCCCCGACGCCACGTCGCGCAGCGCGTTCATCAGCACCCTGCGGTCGGTGGTCGACTGGCGGGGCCAGGTGGTGACCATGCTCGACCGCTGCTATCTGGCGGAGGGCATGCCCACGCTGCTGCTGTGGGGATCGCGCGACAGCGTGGTGCCGGTCCGGCACGCGTACGGCGCGCACGCGGCGATGCCCGGCAGCCGCCTGGAGATCTTCGAGGGCGCGGGCCACTTCCCCTTCCACAGCGACCCCGCGCGCTTCCGCGCCCTGGTCGAGGACTTCGTGCGCACCACGGCCCCGGCCGACTGGAGCCAGGAACGGTGGCGGGAACTGTTGCGGGTGGGGAGGCCCGGCAGCGGGGTGGGGGAGCTGGACTCGGCGTACCACCGGGCCGTGGAGCGCGATCGGCGCGAGGCGAGTGAGCGGAGTGCTACGTGAATCGAACCCTCGCAGCGACTGGGCCGCCACCGTTGGTCTGGGTGCGCATCGGCCGATGTCAGTGGTCCGTACCCACGTTGTGGATCAGCCGACCGACGAGAGGCTATGGTCTGTGACTTCCGTAAGCAGGCTGTAGTACTCGGCGGACCGGGTCTCGAAGTCCACCCAGGCCGACAGTCCGGCCGGATCGTTGTCCGGCCCGCGCAGCAGGTCGACCGAGGTCTGCGCGAACTGCTGCGTGATGCTCTGCCGTTCGGCCTTGTCCAGCAGCAGGCGTAGCTCAGCTACGGCGACCCGGGCACGCCAACGTTGTTCCTGCCCCGCATCCAGCATCTGCTTCCACCCGGAGGCGGGTGCGGCGTCGGTCAGCAGCGGCTCCAGCCGCGCAGCCAGTTCCCTGCCCGCCTCTGCCACGTTCCGCGCCCGAGGCCATGCCTCCACCAGCACCCGCAGAGCGACGACCAGCGCTGTGGTCCGCGGCTCGGGCCGGTCCGCATCCATCCCTACCGCCACGATCTCGCCCACGTCATCGGCCGTCCGCCGCGCGGCGGCTACCGCCTTCGCGGCTGTCCGCCGTCCCACACCGGGAACCTGCCCCAGGCTCCACACCCCGGCGTCGAGCACATCGTGCACAGTCCGGACGCCGCCCTTCTCCAACTCCTCGGTCGGAAGCCGTCCTCCGGCTACATCCTGCAGCCGCGCGACCGGAATCCGGTCCAACTCCTCGTTCACCAACTCCTGGTGCAACGGGACCCAGGCCTTCCGCACCGTTTCCACGGCCCGCCGGTGGTCCTGGGCCACCAGCGCGGCGGCTTCGCTCAGCCGCCGCGCTCGGCGGATGACCTCCGGGTTCACGCCGATCACCCGGAACAGTGAGCGGATGTTCCCGCCGACGACGCCGATGACCGTCAGGAGCAGTCCGACCGCCACCAGCGTGTCGGAGAGCTCGATCCGCCCATCGGTTCCCTCGCCCTCCTCGTCCAGTGAGTGGAGTTCGCCTTTGTCCGAGCCCTCAGCGACCACGAATCCGGTGTCCCAGCCGTGGCCGGAAATCGGGTCGTAGTTTGGTGCCTTCAGGATCGGGTCCCGTTCGGCGTCGCACAGGTACGGCGCTTCGCGCTGGCGCAGCTCGAAGGGATCCGTCCACCGGACCGTGCACGCCCCGTCGGGCTTCTCGTCGAGCACGGTCAGGTCGACCTGCCGGAGCTCGGGGTAACCCGGCGCGGCCATATATAGGCCCGCCGAACATGCGATCAGCACCAGACCGAGTGCCAGCACCCACCGGAAGAACGGCACGTGCCTCATCCGCGATCCCCCGTTGCGTCTCGTCGGCAGTACGTCCTGCACGTTCAGCTTGGCCTGCACCCGGACGAGTCATCAAGAGCAGGAACGGGCAGCCGCGTGGCGTTGTGCCTTCCTGTTCCCGGCAATCCCTCGGCACAGGAAGTACGTCCTTCCGTGCCCGAGTCGATGCGGGCGGCCGGGCGGGTGCGATGGCTACGCCCCCTTCGACATGACCTCAGGCCGCCCCCGCTTCGACCAGGAACGGACTCGGCTCTCCCCACCAGGACGTGTACAGCCCGTCGCGGGCCCGGGTGCAGGCGACGAAGAGCAAGCAGCGCTCAGCCATGAGATCCGCCTCGTGCTGGAGGCGGTCCACGTCGGCCGGCGTCACGGCGCCCGGGTAGGGCAGCACCCCCTCGTGCGCGCCTATGACGGCCACGCACCGGAACTCCAGTCCTTTGAAGGAGTGCATCGTTCCCACTCGTACGGTTGGCGCGTCCTCGGAGGCGTCGGACCGCAACTGTGCTGCGGGGATGCCGACGGCCGTCAGGCGTTCGATTGCCTGGCGCAGTTCTTGTTGAAGCGGGCGCTGACGCCGATCTCGCCAGGGCTGACACCGGCCTCGGTCCAGGTGCGGATCTGCGTGATGAGCGCGTCCAGTTCGGCCTCCTCCGACGCAGCCGCGTGCACGGCCGGGCCGCCGCCGTGGAGGGCGGAACGGTATCCCAGCAGCGTCTCGTTGCGGTCGTCGTCCTCCAACTGTGAGATGGGGCGGCCGACGAGCAGTGCGGTGCACCAGCTGAGGATCTCGTGCGTGCTGCGGTAGTTCTTCCGCATCTTCGTCGAGCGGCCCGCGACCTTGATGCCGAGCGCCTTCAGCGACACCTTCGAGTCGTAGAGCCGCTGGTGCGGGTCGCCGGCGATGAACAGGTCGTCGGGGCGCGTGGGGACGGCGGCGCGCAGGAGCCGCCACAGGGCGGGGTGCACGTCCTGGGCCTCGTCGACGACGATGTGGCGGTACAGGGGCCCGTTCGCTTCGAGCAGGTCGGCGGCCTCGGCGCACGTTCCCAAGTACGTGCGCAGGCCGTCGGCGGCCAGCCGGTCGGAGAACTCCTGGACCGTACGCCACACCAGGGGGCGTTCGGCGGCCGGGAGGCGGCTCCCTCGGCCACGCCGGTCGGCAACCTCGTACTCCTCCGGACTCCGCAGGTTCTGCGCGAGGACGACGTGCTTGTACTCCTGCGCCAGGAACTGTGCGGTGCCCGTGAAGCCGGTGGCACGCGCAGCCTGCTCCCAGCGGGTCTCCTCCTCGCCGCCCCTCAGCGGGCGGCGCGACGTGGAGACGACCCGGCTGGCCAGGGCGTCGACGGTGGTGATGTCCACGCGGTCACGCAGTTCCTTGTCCTCGACGAGGGCGGCGAGCCCGCTGCGCAGAGCGGCAACGCCGACGACTGGCTGCCCGGCTGCTTCGGTCAGTCCTCGTCAGGTACGGCCTCGGCCCCGTCGCGCCCACGCATGCGGACGAAGATCGGGTTGGTGGCAGCGGAGGTCTCTTCCAGGCTGTCGGCCTCCGTCATCTTCCCCTCGGCACGGAGCACGCGGACCACGTCGTGGGTGACAGCCGCCTCGTTCCACTCGTAGGAGCCGGACCGGTAGATGTCGAGTGCCGTTTCAAGGTCGGCGTGTGCCTCCGGGTACCGGCCGAGTTCCCGATAGGCGACGCCGCGGAGATGCCGGGCCATGGAGCCGGCATAGGCGTCTCCCGCTCGCTCAGTCACTTCGATGGCGTGGGTGAGCGGTTCGACGGCTGCCTCTGGCTGACCGGTCTTGATGTGGAGCCATCCGATGTCCCGTTGCGTGTGCGCCTGCCACATCTCGTCGCCGACCTGCTCGAAGAGGCTCAGGGCGGTCCTGGCCGTGGCCGCGGCCTCGTCGAGGCGTCCCATGCCGGCCAGGACGCGGATCCGGGCGTTGGTGACGCGTCCCACCCAGTGCCTCTCACCCATCGGCCCGAAGATCTCCTCAGCCCGGTCGTAGCGCTCTCGGGCGTCCTGGCGTCGGCCAAGTAGGCGGTAGATCTTGCCGAGAGCGTAGAGGCTGGCGCCTTCCCACCTGCGGTCGTTGAGCACCCGGAAGTCGTGAATGGCGGACTCCAGCAGGGGAGCCGCCTCCTCCGGGCGGCGCAGATATCCGAGGGTTTCCGCCAGGGTGCGCCGTAGACGGGCCTGGGCCCTGAGATCACCGGTGCGTTCGGCCAGCCGAAGGGCCTCCCTCTGGCTCTGCTCCGCCAGCTCGGGACTGCCGCGCCACCTCTGGAACTCGCCCAGTTTCTCAAGCGAGTTGAGGAGGTGCCACGGGTCGTCGGAAGTACGCAGCTGCTCCGCAGCCGTGGTCATGTGGTCCAGGGCTACCCGGAAGTCCCTCTTCGCCGCGTACCCGTGGGCGACGACCATCTCGTCCCGGGCCCTCCCGACCGGGTCGGCGCTGTCGTCCGGTTCGTTGCGGTCAAGTAGCGTCAGCGCGGTGTCCGGCGCACCTTCGGCCACGGCCGCCGAAGCGCGGGCACGGCGCAGGCTGGCGATCACGCGAGGCCGCGTCTCGGTCGGCGCCGCATCGAACAGCCAGTCCGCAGAGCCGGGGGGGATGTTGATGTCGTCGAGGAAGTAGGACAGCGCTTCTCCGATCTCGGCTGCCACGGGGTTCATGTCGAGGCTTCTGGCGCGGCCGATGGCCCAGAGGAGCCGTTCCTGCTCAGCGGATACCCAGCTGGCGGCCGACTCCCGGCGCAGATCGTTGATCCTCTCGGCGGGCACTTCCGCACCGAGTTCCGGCGCACGCTGCGAGGCCAGGCTGACCGCGGCCTCACGGTATGCCTTCACCAAGCGGACCTCGTGCTGCCGCCGCTCCTCTGGCGGCAGCAGTTCATACTGCTCGGCTGCGAAGACACGGACCAGATCGTGGACGCGATAGCTGGTACCCGCCTCCTCGTTCCCCTGGGCCTCCATCAGACTGACCTCGATCAGCTCGTCGCATGTCGCGAACGCCGCCCTACGGGTGGTGCCAACGTGCTCGAAGTGCCAGTCGTTGAGCCTTCCGACCGGCAGCCGGGCGATCAGACCGAACGCCGCTCGGGTGGCCTCCTCAAGGTCCCGGTAGGTGAGCATCAGGCATGCGTGCAGACTGTCGTCCTCGAAGACGAGTTCCCTCAGGCGGAGCTTCTCGTCCTCCAGCCGCGCCCGCATGCGGCTCAGGCTTAGGTCAGGCCGTTGTGCCAGCTTCGAACCGACGATGCGCAGGGCCAGCGGGAGCCTGCCGCAGAAGCGGGTGATCTGCAGGGCGACTGCGGGGTCACTGGTGATGCGCTCGCGGCCGGCGTAGTGGGCCAGCACGTCCAACGCCTCGCTCTCGTCCGGCAGCGAGACCGGCAGGGACTCACGCAAGGCGACACCGGAGAGCGGCTTCCGGCTGGTGATCAGGACTGAGCATCCCGCGCCCACTGGCAGGAGTGGCCGTACCTGTTCGGTGTGGTGGGCGTTGTCCAACACGATCAGTAGCCGCTGGTCGTTGGTGAGGCTGCGGAGGAGGGCGGCCCGGCCGTCGACATTCGCCGGCAGATCGTCGCGGGCGACATCGAGGCTGAGCAGGAGGTGCTCCAGCGCCTCGCTACTGGGCTTGGGGGTGTGGCCGTCGCCCTGGAGGTTGACGTAGAGCTGGCCGTCGGGATAAGAGTCCTTCACTCGGTGTGCCGCGTTGAGGGCGAGTGTGGTCTTCCCCACGCCCGCCGCGCCGTGCACGACGACGATCTTCGCCTGGCTCTCCGTGACGCCTACCGGCAGAGAACCACGGGTCGGAGTGGGCACATCGCTAAGTAACGTCAGTAATCCGCCCAGGAGGGTTTCGCGCCCTACCAAGGGCTCCACCCTGCCCAGTTGATGCGGCCGGGTCCGGTCCGACGCCACCACACGTACGGACTCCTCCTGCCGGGCCTTGACCACCTGATAGGCCACGAGGGAGCCAGCCGCGAAGGTGGCACCGATGGACATCACCCTGGCCGTGGGCTCAGCGAAGACGTTGAAAATGAGGTCGCCGGTCGCGCTCAGAGCAGCGGCACCGAAAGCCGTCCCTGCCAGGAGAATTGTGTTGCGTCGCGAACTGGTCTGCTCCGCCATGCTCATCCCCCACAAGGTTGGCGTGGCCCGATGATGCCATGGCGACGAAGGCGTCGACCAGTAGGGGCGACGCGAAGATCAATTACACTTGATCGCTCACGCCTATCTAACCTCGCTGTTTCGTACGCCCAGCAGAATCTGGAGGTTGGCCATGTAGGTGGTTGATCGTGGTTCGTAAGCTCGTCGTCGCCTGCCGGTGTGAGTCCGGTCCGGGTAGCTGCCAGGAGGCCCGGTAGCAGGCTGGCGGCGTCGGGGGGAAACGCCCGGCGTCGAAGTCCAGCGTCGAAAGCCCTGCGAAGGGGGAGCGAAGAAGCGGTCCGTAGCATCACGCGAAGTCTGCGGCGTCGTTAGAGGCCCGCCCGTGAGGGTGGGGACAGGGAGAGCCGAGCCCCCGAAATCAGGGTGAAGGCCATGGAAGCGGTGAAGATCCTGGAAGGGCAGCCGCGAAGGACTCCCCGGCGTATGGGACATGGAACGTTTCGACGGTGACGGCGGGAACTGGGGAGGCCCTCCCTGGCCCGGCAGCCTGCGGCAAGAGTGCTGTCGGAAGCATCGCGACCTATAACCGGGTGAACCCCGGGAAGGGGAAGCGGGCCGGGTGGGCGTCGGAGGCGGCCGTAGTACTGCTTGAGCCGGACGGACAACACAACCGCCGGTGAGGGAAGGGCCGCTGCTTCGTCGATGCGTACTGCTGAAGTGGAGGGGCCCGGTGAGTGCCCGTGTGGCTAGTCCCGCCGTCGGGGGACGTTCTCCCTCGGATCCGGTCCGTGCCCTGCAGCATGCGCTCTACCGGGCGGCCAAGGCCGATCCCGGACGGCGGTTCCACGCGCTGGGGGACAAGGTCCACCGCAGGGATGTCCTGGCGCGTGCGTGGTCAATGGTGCGTCGTAACAACGGCGCTCCGGGCATCGACGCGGTCGATCTCGGGCAGGTCGAGGAGTACGGGGTCGCCCGGCTTCTTGATGAATTGGCCGCGGAATTGAAGGACGGCAGGTGGCGGCCGCTCCCGGCGCGCCGGGTGTTCATTCCCAAGCCCGGCACGGCGGAGCAAAGGCCCTTGTCGATTCCTGCGGTCCGCGACCGCATCGTGCAGGCCGCACTGAAGATCGTGCTCGAGCCGGTCTTCGAAGCCGACATGCTGCCGTGTTCCTTCGGGTTCAGGCCCAGGCGCGGTGCGCACGATGCCCTCCAGGTCTTGATCGATGAGTCCTGGCGGGGACGGCGATGGGTCGTTGAGACGGACATCGCCAACTGCTTTGAGGCGATTGACCACGAGAAGTTGATGCAGGCGGTCGAGGAACGCGTCTGTGACCAGTCTGTCCTGAAGCTCTTGCGCGCGATGCTGCGGGCGGGAGTCATGGAAGGCGGTCAGGTCCGCCGGCCGGTCACCGGTACTCCTCAGGGCGGGGTTGTCTCCCCGCTCCTGGCTAATGTCTTTCTGCACCGGATCGATCGGGCGTGGGAGACACGGCAGCACGGGGTGCTGGTCCGCTATGCCGACGATGCGGTGGTGATGTGCGCGACCCGCGAGCAGGCCGAAGCCGCTTTGGAACGGCTGACACGCCTGCTGGCTGACCTCGGTCTGGAACCGAAGGCAGCCAAGACTCGGATCGTTCACCTGGAGGTGGCAGGCGAGGGATTCGACTTCCTCGGCTTCCACCACCGTTTGGTGGCATCCCGGTCCCGCGACGGGAAACGCCCTGTGACCTTCCTCGCCCGCTGGCCCGCGGGCAAGGCCATGCAGCATGCCCGCGACCGGATCCGTGAACTCACGGAACGGCGCAGACTGCTGCTGCCGGTCAAGGTGATCGTGGAGGACGTGAACACGTTCCTTCGCGGATGGGCCGCGTATTTCCGGTTCGGGAACTCGGCTCATTTCTTTGACCAGATCGGTTCGTATGCGCGGATGCGGATAGGCGGATTCCTCGCCAAGAAGCATCGGCGCACCAGGAAGTTCGGGTGGGCGGTGGTTTCCTCCGCCGCTCAGGATTCCCTGGGCCTGATCGCCTTGCACGGGACCGTTGTTGCACCCAGGCCCTTCCGGGACTGGCGGGGCAGGCCGAATGCCGGTGGTGAACGGCGTCGGTGAGCCGTGTGCGGGAGAACCGTATGCACGGTTCGATGTGGCGGGGGCTGGAAACGGAGCGTACGTACTACGCCACCGCGCCAGCCCCCGACCCTACGGTTGGTGTGTTGAGGCGTCGGGTTTATGAACTGTCTGCTGGCCGAGGTGTTTTCTCAGTTCGGGCATGGTGAGGTCCCGGCGCGATGGTCGGGTTCTCCGGGGTCCTTCGGGTCGTGGGCGGGCAGGGGTTCGCCGGTCAGCCGGCGGGACGGGGCAGTGCGGCGTGGTCTTCGACGGTGGCATGCCCGCGGTGGCGGGCCTCCAGGAACTGTGCGGAACCGCCGCCGGAGTACGGGGTGTCGGTGAGGAACACCTGGTGTCGCAGGGCCTCTCAGGGCGTGGAGGTGGCCAACGCCACTGGAGTCGTACACATCCGGGATTCGAAGTTCCTGCCGGACCGGTCCTGATCGTCGCCCCCCACGCGTGGGCCGGGCTCGTTGGGATGGCCGTGGACCGGTCGGCCTGAGCCGTTCGCAACCCCGTGGGACCTGCCGCGCACCACCTGCGGCGGGTCCCACGCGTGCGTACAGACCCCCGGCCATCAGGTCGCGTCGTCCACGCCCTCCTCGCGGCGGATCATCCGCCATGCGGCGCGGCGGGCGCTGCGGTTGTGGGAGGACTGGAGGCCCTTGTCCGGGCGAAACCGCGCTGCGCGTCGTTCGGGTCACAGCGGCAGTAGGTGTCGGCGAGGTCGCTCGATTCGTCGATCTGGGTCTCACCGATGAAGGTGAACAATTCATTCGTGTCCAGACCGAGTTCGCCCTGATGGTCCTGCGGCTTTGCCTCGTGCCAGCCGCGTGGGTAGGACCGTCTCACGCCGCCGCCGGCATGCCCGGATCAGCCAGCCGGCCTTCTCCACAAGTAACTTGCAATTTCTTCACATTGTCTGACACCATCCCGCATCCGGCGTGCATTGAGCCGTCGCTGAGCTGGGGGGACCAGCCACGTGCAGATACGTACCTGCCTTCGTCGTGCCCTTAATGTCGTTCTCGCGCTACTCATCGCGTCGGCCGCCCTCTGGGTTGGTGCGCCGCCCGCGGCCGCGCACCGGGACGGGTGCCACCGCTGGCACTCCTGTCCGTCCGACACCGGGTCCTACATCTGTGGGGACCTTGGGTACTTCACCTACTGTGGCTACAGCTCTCTGCCGAGCTCCGGCTCCGGAGCCGAAGAAGCCGCCGACATCGAGGCGCCGGACCGGCCGAGGACCAAGAGCGCGAAGGCCGTGACCGGTGGCCGCGTCACTGTCATCGTGACCGCCGAGAAGGGATCGCGGATCGAGGTGCGGGACGCCGAGGACTCGGTCGTGAGCAGAGCCACGGCCACCGGCTCAGCGCAGACAGTCACCTTCAAAGCGAAGGACGGTGACCACACCTACTCCGTCGTGGCCGTCGATTCGGCCGACAATGCGAGCGAGGCGAGCGAGGAGTTCTCCGTAACCGTCGACGCGAGCCGGCCCGAGGCGGGCAAGCCGGTCGTGACTGCGGCCGACGCGGTGACGGGTGCGGTCCAGGTTTCCTTCGAAGCCGAAGCGGGCGCACGGTACGAAGTGAGTGTCGAGGGCCGCAAGGAACAGCTCAGCGGCACGGTCGGTGACGACGGCATGGTGCGGGACTCGCTCTGGCTCCCCAACGGTTCGTACCGACTCACTGCGCTGGTGCGGGACGAGGTGGGCAACCAGACACGTACAGAGGCCGCCGCCACCGTGTCGCTGGACAAGCTCCGGCCCCAGGTGCGCGTCCAGTCTCCGGTCGGCGGAGGAACGACGCAGGTCGAGGTCACTGGACCGCCCGGTGCGGCAGGCATCGTTTCCACCGAAGGCGAGTCCGAGTCCGTGCGGCTCGACAGCGACGGGCGCGCCGATGTGTCCATTTCGGTCGACGACGGTTCCCACCGTGTGCTGGTGAACCTGAATGACGCCTTCGGACGCGCGGGCACCGGGAGCTCCGGCACCTTCACCGTGGACACCATTCCACCAGCACTGAAGCTTGTGTACGACGCCGAACGTGCCAAGTACGGCGACGTAGTCCTCACCGTGACCGGCGAGCGGGGCGCCCGCCTGGCGCTGTCCGGCGCGGGCGAGAAGCGGACCGTCACCCTGGGTGCGGAGCGCCGGACCTTCCGCTGGCACGCGGCGCCCGGTAACCACAGGCTGATCGCCCGGCTTACCGACGCCCACGGCAACGTCAACCGCACGGATCTCACCCTCCACGTCTCGGACGACTGGACCACCGCACGGATCCGCAACGCCCTGCTGTGGACGGTCGGCGTCGTGCTGGTCCTGGTTCTCGGCGGGCTTCTGCTGTGGCGGCGGCGCAGAGCGGTCATCGCGTGGTGGGCCCGCCGGCGGGAGAACGCACGGATAGCCGCCGAGCAGCGTGCGGCCCGTGTCCGCGCGGCACGTCAGGAGGCCGATGCGCGCCGTCGCCGGGAAGCGCTCCGAAGTGCTCAGCAGGCATACGAGCGCGAACTGGCCGACTGGCAGCGAATCCGGGACAGGCTCGCGGCCGACCACGACTTCGTACGTCAACTACGGGGTACGGAGTACAGCGCGGCGGACTTCCGCTGGGGTGCGCGCAAGCGGGACGAGCGCGTGCTCCTGATCGCGTCAGCGTCGCTGGTGGAGGTCCGCACGCGACAGGGCATGAGCCATATGGAGAACACGTGGGTGGGCGAGATCGCCGTCACTGACAAGCGCGTCCTCTTCGCGGGTGTGGCCGGCCGACGGGAGTGGGCCTACGGCAAGTGGCTCCACCATGAACATCATGAGGGGACGGCCCGGACGCTGATCACGGTGAGCAACCGGCAGAAGACCTCCGGCATTGCGTATGCCTACGGGGAGGCTCCCCGGGTGAGGCTGGCGATCGACCTGGCGCTGGAGCAGGCCCAAGGTCGTCACGGCGAGGTGGTCCACGGGGCCCGCGCAGCACTGGAGGCCCATGACCGGAAGCGGCCCACGGCGCCGACGGGGGACTGACGGGACAGCTGGGGGAAGGCGGCGTCGGGCGTTTCGGCCGGACTTGGACTTCAGCAAGACCAGGTCGGCGCTCCGGCGCGCGCTTCCCCGCTGCTGAACGGCTCCGCAACGAAACAACTCGTGCCCCGGTTCTTTGCGAGCCATGTGCTCGACCGGCTGCCCAGCTGTCACCCGTGTGTATATGCACGGAAGGGCAACGCCCCGCATGCCGCCCATCATGTGCGGCACGCACGCATCGTCATTCACCAGCACGCGCTGGATCTGGACCAGTTGCCGGGTGGTCTGATTGCCGCGGTGAGTGACTTGGCTCGGCCGATGGCCCGCGACCGGCATGGGTGATCAGTGTCCTTGCTCGCCGACACGGGCAGCCTCGCTGCTCCCTTGATCCCCCCTCGGCAACCCAGGGAGCTGAAGTCCCGCGCGGCAGCCCCCGGGGGTGAGCAGCCCGGAGTGAAGCGGGACGAAGTCCCGGACCACCACGGCAGGGTGGACTTTCGGTCAGTGCTCCGACATTCTGTGCGGACCTTGATCGCGGTTCGGCGTCGATCCGCGAGTCCGTCCTCACCACTGTCCGCGAGTCCGTCCTTCGTGCACAAGGGGAACTCTCATGAGCTCGTCCCGCCTGCCCTCCCGCCGGATCGCCGCGATGTGCGCGGCCGTCGCGCTTGCTCTCCCGCTCAGTGCCTGTAGCAGCAGCGGTGATGGCGCGACCGTCAAAGGTGCAAAGCTGATCAAGTCCGGCCAGATAACCACCTGTACGCACTTGCCGTACGCACCCTTCCAGTCCGAGAAGGATGGAAAGGTGGTCGGTTTCGATGTCTCGATGATCGATCTGGTCGCCGAGGACCTGGGTGTGAAGCAGGTCGTCGTGGACAAGTCGTTCGAGACGATCAAGACCGGTGCCGACCTCAATGCCAGTGTCTGTGACGTGGCCGCCGCCGGCATGACGATCACCGACGAGCGCAAGCAGAATCTGGACTTCTCCGTCCCGTACTTCGACGCCACCCAGGCCCTGTTGGCCCGCAAGGGCGTCAAGGCGGCGACTGTCGAGGACATCACCAAGCAGAAGCTCAAGCTCGGTTCCCAGTCCTCCACCACCGGCGAGGACTTCGCCCATGCGCACGGTGCCGACCCGCAGTCCTTCGAGAGCTCCGATGCCGAGCTCAACGGACTGCGCACCGGCCAGGTCGATGTCATCGTGCAGGACTACCCGGTCGTGCAGAACTGGCTCAAGGACCCGGCCAACTCGGCCAAGTTCGAGATCGTGGGCAATCTCGACACAGGTGAGCAGTACGGCTTCGCGGTCCGCAAGGATGGCAACCCCAAGCTTCTCGCGGCGATCGACCAGGCCATCAAGGACGCGAAGTCCGACGGCACGTACAAGAAGCTGTATGAGCAGTGGATCGGGCCCATGCCGAAGGGTGTCGACGCCCAGTGACCACCCTGATCACCGGTAAGGACCGGGAGGAGACGGCTGGGCGGCCCCGGATGTCGCCACGCCGCCGTCGCCGGATCTCCCGCGGGGTGCAGTACGCCGTCTTCGTGGTCGCCGTGGTGGTCGTGGGCGCGCTCGCCGACTGGCAGCAGCTCCAGGAGCAGTTTCTGGACCTGTCGGTCGCCCAGCGGCTCTTCCCCGAACTCATCACGGTCGCGTTGCTGAACACCGTGGTGTACACGCTGACCGGCTTCGGCGTCGGACTCGTACTGGGCCTCGTGGTGGCCCTGATGCGGCTGTCGTCCGTTGCGCCGTATCGCTGGCTCGCGATGGCGTACATCGAGTTCTTCCGCGGTCTGCCCGCCCTGCTGATCTTCATCTTCGTCGGGGTGGGTGTCCCACTGGCCTTCCCGGGGATTGTCTTCCCCGGGGAGACCTACGGGCAGGTCGCCTGCGCCCTCGGTCTGGTCTCCGCTGCGTACATGGCGGAGACCATCCGGGCGGGCATCCAGGCCGTACCGCGCGGCCAATTGGAGGCGGCGCGCACGCTGGGCATGTCGCACGCCACCGCGATGCGGTCGATCGTGATTCCTCAGGCCTTCCGGATCATCGTGCCGCCGCTCACCAACGAAATGGTCCTGCTCTTCAAGGACTCCTCGCTGGTGCTCTTCCTGGGTGTCACACTTCAGCAGCGTGAACTCACCAAGTTCGGGCGCGACTTGGCCAGTACGACGGCCAACACCACCCCCATTTTCGTCGCGGGCCTGTGCTACCTCCTGGTCACTGTCCCGCTCGGCTATCTCGTACGGCGCCTCGAGGCCCGACATGCACAGGCGAGGTGATCACGGGATGGCGGACATGACTGCGGCGATCGAGATCCAGGGGCTGCACAAGTCGTTCGGCGACGTCGAAGTGCTGCGCGGTATCGACTTCACGGTCGCGCCCGGCGAGGTTGTATGCGTCGTCGGACCCTCGGGGTCGGGGAAGTCGACCCTGCTGCGCTGTGTGAATCTGCTCGAGGAGCCGACCAGCGGCACGGTCACCGTCGGC
Organism: Streptomyces sp. NBC_01669; assembly: GCF_026339735.1. Classification (GTDB taxonomy): domain Bacteria; phylum Actinomycetota; class Actinomycetes; order Streptomycetales; family Streptomycetaceae; genus Streptomyces; species Streptomyces yanii. The sequence goes on along the minus strand of NZ_JAPEQG010000001.1, from coordinate 1,583,235 downwards.
GGTGTCGACATGACCGATCCAGACATCGATCTGGACGCGATGCGCCGACGCATCGGCATGGTCTTCCAGCAGTTCAACCTCTTCCCTCATCTGAACGTGCTGGACAACCTGACGATCGCTCAGCGTCGGGTTCTCGGACGCGGCAGGGAGGAAGCCGGCCGCATCGCCCGAGAGAACCTCGCCAAAGTCGGACTGGCCGACCGCGAGGACAGCTTCCCCTCCCAGCTCTCCGGCGGCCAGCAGCAGCGTGTGGCCATCGCGCGGGCCCTGTCGATGGGGCCCGGGCTGATGCTCTTCGACGAGCCGACCAGCGCGCTCGACCCCGAACTGGTGGGCGACGTACTGGGGGTCATGCGCACCCTGGCCGACGAAGGCATGACGATGATGGTCGTCACCCACGAGATGGGCTTCGCCCGTGACGTCGCCGACCGCGTGGTCTTCATGGACGGCGGCCGAGTGGTGGAGGAGGGCGCCCCGGAGGATGTACTGGCCCGGCCGGAGCACCCCAGGACACAGGCCTTCCTCGCCCGGGTGCTGCACCCGAACGCTGTGCAGCCCGAGGCCTGACACATCCGTACGGGTCCGCTGCTCGAGCCGCGACTTACCGCCTCGTCACGGACACGGGGTGAGCCGCGGCAGGCGGGACTGCGGCCGCGCCGGACAACGGCGAGCGGCATTGATTGCGGGTTGCCTCGCGGTGGACAGCGGGCCTGCCGTACGAGAGCCCCGGCTCACGGACACGTCAAGAGTCCCTGGCTCCGGACGCGTGTCAGGGACCGTCCGGAGACGGCCCCTGACATTGTCCGGTGATTGCTTCTCGCTACTTCTGCAGCTCGACCGTGAAGCCGTGGCCCGTGGAGACGGACGGCGTCTTGATCTCCGTGACCCCGGTCGCCGGGTCCGTGTACCAGCCGGACTCGGCAGAGGCGAGCGCCGTCGCGGAGTTCAGTCGCTGGAGGCGGCCTCCGTTCGTGACCACCTGCGACGGTGCGTCCTTGCCGTGCACGGTGAATCGGTACGTCCGCGTGGCCGGCTTCCCCTCGTAACTTCCGATGCTCGCACCGACCTTGATGGTGGTGCTCGCCCCTCCGTTGGCGGGTGCCTGCACGCGTACGCGTTGTGTGGCCGAGGAGCCCTCGGCGAACTTCCGGGTCACGCCGTCGTCCTCGTACAGGGTGTACGTGCTCGTGCCCTGCGGGTACAGGTCGTAGTCCAGCTCGCTCCGGTCCCGGTTCTGCCAGGACGTCGTGCCCTTCGGCCACATCGGCACGATGGAGCCGCCCTTGACGAACAGGGGCAGGGTGTCGATCGGGGCGTGGTAGCCGTTGACCGTGGTCGGGCCCTCGTACGTCTTCCCCGTCCAGTAGTCGGTCCAGGTGCCCTTGGGCAGGTAGATGCCGTCACGGGTGTCGGAGTCCTCGTAGACCGGAGCGACCAGGAAGTCGGAGCCCGCCAGGTACTCGTACTTGGCGTTCGCGCCCAGGGTCTCGGGGTCGTCCGGGTACTCCAGCCACAGCGGGCGGACCGAGCCCACGCCGGTCTTCGCGGCCTCGGCGGACAGGGTGTAGAGGTACGGCAGCAGGCGCTCCCGCAGCTGGAGGTACTTGCGGTTGATGGAGGTGTACGGTTCGCCGTCCACCCACGGCTGTTGGTTGATCTTCTTCTTGGTCGTCAGGTCCGTCGCCCAGCCGTCCATCGTCATCAGGGCCGGGAGGAACGACTTGGCCTGGAGGTCGCGGGCGTACATCTTGGCGTCGTGGCGGTAGATGCTGCCGACGTCACCGGTGTTGTAGGCGATGCCGGACATGGTGGCGCCGGCGTACGTCGGGATCTGCCAGCGGACGAAGTCCCACGACAGGGACTGGTCGCCACTCCACAGGACACCGCAGCGCTGCGCGCCCGCCCAGGAGACGGGCAGCCAGACGAATCCGCGGGCGTCGCTGTTCTCCTCGATGCCGGACTTGGCCTTGTCGCAGGCGTCGAGCGCCATGCCGTATCCCTGGCCGACCCAGGCGACGTCCAGCTTCGCGACCCGCTGGCCGGCCTTCACCTGGTCGGCGAGCTTGTCGAGGCCGTTCTGGGTCCACAGGCCCAGCTGGGCGTTGTGGTCCTGGAGGCCTTTGGCCGTCTCCGGCAGGTTCTCGTAACCGCAGCCGTAGCCGTCGTTGACGAGCATCCAGCCCAGTGGCATCTGGTTCTGCGTGTAGCTGTCGGCGACCTTCAGTGCGTCCAGGGTGTGGCGCTCGCCCTGGTTGGCGTTGTGCAGGTAGCAGTCGGCGTCACCGGGTTCGAGGCCGTAGACCGGCGGCATGAAGGGCTTGCCGACCAGGGCGGTGTACTTGCCGATCACCTTCTTCGCATCCCCGATGAAGTAGTACGCGTCGAGGCGTCGTTCCTGCTGGCCCGTCTGGACCGGGGAGCCGAAGTGGTAGACGCCGGGTGCGAAGGTGTTGCGGTAGACGCCGTAGCCCGCGCTGGAGAGGTAGAAGGGCTGGGAGTTGTTGTAACCGCCCTCGTTCCAGTTGGTGTTGTTGGCGACGTACACCGTCTTGTCGCGGTGCGAGAAGCTGCCGTTCTGCTCGCCGCCACCGAAGAACTGCTCGTCGGCGCCGCGTTCCAGACTCTGCCGCATTCCTCCGGTGGACCAGCGCAGGGGCTTGTCCTCCTGCCAGATCCGGGTCCGGTTGTCGGCCTTGTAGAGGCCGAAGCGCAGCGGCTTCTTGTAGACGCGGAGCACGGCGTCGGGAGAGCGGATCCCGTAGTAGTCGCCCTTGTCGAAGGTGCTGGTGTGCTTCTGCAGGGTGGGTTGCCTGCGGATGATCGCCGCCCCGGCCGGGTCGGTGAACTCCCCGGACGGCGTGGCCTGGAGGCGTAGTTGACCATCGGTCAGGAAGTCGACCTTCGCCTTGAGTTCTCCCGCCTCGATGGAGTAGCTGCCGTCGCCCCCGTCGAAGGAAGTCAGGTTTCCCGAGTCGGTCGTCTCCGGCAGGTACGCCGTGCCGGTGAAGGAGTTGTCGGTGACGTCGTACGGCACGACGATCACGTGGTACGTCCCCTCGGCCCGGGGGATCACCGTGGCCTCGGGGTCGGCCGTGCCCGCGCTGGAGGCGACCTGCTTGCCGACGGAGTCGTAGATGTACATGTCGAAGTCCTCGGCGGGCTTCTGCCACTCGATGGAGATCGGCACCCCGCCCTCCGGGTTGTCGTCCCAGTAGCCCTCGGGCGTCGACACGGTGAGGTCGAAGCGGTCGCAGACCTTGTTGTCCGGGTCGTCGGCGGCGGGCGGACACTCCTTGGGGCCGCCGACCGTCCCCTTGGGGTAGACGGGGCTCTGCCAGGTGACGCTCTTGTGGGCCTCGTCGAGCACGGCGCTCGCGGGGGTGGCCGCGTGGGCTGACTCGGCCGGGGCGCTGAGCATGGCGGCGGCCAGGGCGGCGACGAGCCCCGTCGTGGCCAGGGCGGTCCAGCGGGACCGGTGTTGAAGTCTTCGCACGGGATGCATCCCTTTCGAACCAAGCACTGGATGTTTGCAAATGCTTGAACATGCGTGAGATCGCGCAACTTCTCGCGCGAGGATTCACCCTCATGCGGGTGCATGTCAACGGTCCGGGGTGGGGTGGTCGGTGTCGCCGAAAGGGCGGTGCGTCGGGGGAGTTCACCCCCCTTGTGGTCAAACATGCTTCGCTGTCTGCCTCTTGTGACCGTCAAAGTGTCGAGATCGGTCGTGATTGACGCCTGAACCTTCACTCGACATCCCTATAGTGGTGCCGCGTTGATCGTGGGTCCGCAACGCGAAGCCGCCGCCACAGGAGTCAGTTCGATGACGCGCCCCTCTTCCGCCGTGCCCGTGCCCGACCCCGAAACACCCACCGGCGGCGGCTGCCCTGTGCGGCACAGCTCGGCCGCGGTGCCACTCAGCGGTCCCGAATTCCATACCGAGCCCCAGGCCCTCTACCGCACCATGCGACGTGATCACGGGCCTGTCGTGCCCGTCGAGCTGCCCGGCGGTTTCCCCGCCTGGCTGGTCATCGGATACCGGGAACTCCACCAGGTCACCAGCGACGGCGAGTTGTTCCCCCGGGACGTCGGACTCTGGAACCAGTGGGAGAACATTCCCGAGGACTGGCCACTGCTCCCGATGGTCGGCCGTCCGATGCCGTCGATCTACTTCACCGCGGGAGCCGAGCACCGCCGCCACGCCGACATGGTGGGGCCGGCCCTGGAGGGTGCCGACCCGTTCGAAATCCGGCGCCACTGTGAGGAGTTGGCCGACCGGCTCGTCGACGCCGTCTGCACGCGGGGCACGGCCGATCTGGTGGCCGAGTTCGCCGAGCCGCTGCCCGTCCTGGTCCTCGCCAGGCTCGTCGGCTTCCCGGACGCGGAGGGAGCGGACATCGCACAGGTGCTCAAGGACCTCGCCGACGGCGGTCCCGAGGCGCAGAGTGCACATGTGCGGTTCGGGGAGCACATGCAGCGGCTGGTCGCGGCCAAGCGTGCCGTGCCCGGAGACGACGTGACCTCCAGGATGCTGGCGTACGACGAGCCGTTCACCGACGAGGAATACGTCCTCGACCTGATGGCCATCACCGCCGCCGGACATCTGACCACCGCCGACTGGATCGGCAACTCCCTGCGGCTGATGCTCACCGACGACCTGTTCGCCGACTCCCTCTCGGGGGGACGGCACAGTGTGGCCGAGGCGATGAACGAGGTCCTCTGGGAGGAGAGCCCGACCCAGATCCTCGCCGGCCGCTGGGCCTCCCGCGACACCCGGCTCGCCGGCCGGAACATCCGCGCCGGGGACATGCTGCTCCTCGGCCTGGGGGCAGCCAACTCCGACCCGCACGTACGGCAGCGCATCGCCACCGAGGGAATGTCCGGCCAGGGCGGCAACAGCGCCCACCTGGCGTTCAGTTACGGCGAGTACCGCTGTCCGTTCCCCGCGCAGGAGATCGCCGAGACCATAGCCCGGACCGGTATCGAAGTGCTCCTCGACCGGTTGCCCGACCTCGACCTCGCGGTGCCCGCGCAGACGCTCGTCCGGCGGCAGTCCGCCTTCCTGCGCGGGATGACCTCGCTGCCCGTCCGGTTCACGCCCGTACGCATGACAGGAGACTTCTCTTGAACTGTCCTCACGCCGCATCCCACGAGCCCACTACGGGGGGCGGGACCGTGGTCATCGACCCCATGGTCCAGGACCTGGACGGGGAGACGGCGCGCCTGCGGGACGCCGGGCCGCTCGCCAGGATCGAACTGCTCGGGGTCCCTGCCTGGACCGTCACCCGGCATGCCGAGGCGCGTCAACTGCTCGTCGACCCACGCCTGGTGAAGGACCTCGATGCCTGGGGGCTTTGGCAGAGCGGTGCGGTGACGCATGCCTGGCCGCTGATCGGCATGATCGATGCGGGACGGTCCATGTTCACCGTGGACGGCGAGGAACACCGGCGGCTGCGCACCAAGACCTCCCAGGCGATCACACCACGCCGGCTGGAGGCCATCCGCCCGGACATCGAGAAGTTCACCGAGGAGCTGCTGGACGCCCTGGCCGAGCAGGGCAAGGACGGTGTCGTCGACCTGAAGTCCGTGTTCGCCCAGCCGCTGCCCATGCGGGTGGTCGGCATGCTGATGGGTGTGGACGAAGCCGAACACCCCATGCTGACGAGGAGGTACAAGGCCTTCTTCTCCATGCTCACCCCGCACGAGGAGCGGCTTGCCCTGCTTGCCGAGCTGGACGTCTTCTACGCGGCGCTCGTCCGCAGGAAGACCGCGCAGCCGACGGACGACCTCACCAGTGCGCTCATCCTGGCCGAGGAGGGCGGAGAGCCGCTCACCGAGGAGGAAGTGGTCGGCAACCTGAAGGCCATGGTGGCGGCAGGCCACGAGACCACCATCGGGCTGATCCTCAATGCGGTAAGGGCCCTGCTCGCCCACCCCGACCAGCTGCGCATGGTGCTCGACGGCGAGATCCCGTGGGAGACGGTGATCGAGGAGACGCTGCGCTGGGACACCCCCACCACCCATCTGCTGATGCGGTTCGCGACGGAGGACATCCAGGTCGGCGACCAGGTGATCGCCAAGGGGGAGGGCGTCGTCATTTCCTACCGGGTCATCGGCCGCGACGTCGAACAGCACGGCCCCGACGCCGACGCCTTCGACATCACCCGGCCCACGCCGATCCGCCACATGACCTTCGGTCACGGCCCGCACATCTGTCCCGGCGCGGCGCTCTCCCGGGTCGAGGCGGGGATCGCCCTGCCCGCGTTGTTCGGCCGCTTCCCCGGGCTGAGGCTCGCCGTGCCGGACGAGGAACTCCGCAAGCTGCCGGTGATGACGCAGAACGACATGGAGTCCTTCCCTGTGCTGCTGAACGGCTGAACAGGGAGAGCGCGGGCCGCCCGCCGTCGTCCCGCATCTCGGGGTGACGGGGGCAGCCCGCACAGAACTCAGTGTTCAGGTGCGGAATCTGACTGTGTGTCGACCACCGAGGGTCGTGGGTTAGGGTTTCTCGTAGGTCATGAGTTCCAGTGCGCAGCCCCGGCTGGCTGGACGGCACCCCGCTCCGCTGCGGGTGCTCCGGGTGACGACCTGCCCCGTGCACGACGTACGGGGAACAGCGGACCACCAGGGTGTGAGCGGCCGGGGTCCACGATCCCGGGAAGGCGATTCCTCACCATGCTTCCTCACCCCTTCCGTACCGACGGATGCTCCCGGTACAGCCCCGGCCATCATCTGCACTGGATCTACGCCAAGAAGTGCAGCCAGGAGCCGGGCCAGGCCGTGGAACTGCTGCTGACCTCGGACGATGTCCGTGACGATGGGTGGGTCGGCCTGCGCCCCGCGTTCGACTACGCCGAGGACCTGCCCGATGTGTGGATGCATGCTCCGCATGCGCTCCAGGAGCTCCTTGCCGAGCACCGGGGACGGGTGTACTGGCTGCCGCGGTGGCATGCCCTGCGCATCGAGCACCAGGGCGACGCGGCGGTGGGGCTGGTGAACGTCGGCTTGGAGAGCGGGGCGCTGTGCGCCACCGATGCGCCTGGTTCGCGGCCGCCTCGTGGGGGCGTCACGTACGGCTTGTAGCCGCGCACCTCGTGCGGCGGATTGCCCGGCGGTCCGCGGGCCGGGCCACCGGTTCGCTCTGCGACTTCGGGCGGATGCTGCCGAGGCGCAGGACGTCGCGAGCGCGGGTCATGGCAACGACGAGCCTCGCCCTGATCAAGGCCCTCGTCGACGAACTCTCATGCTCCGGCGCCAGGCCCGGCCGTCCGGATGCCCCCGGCGTGTCGCGCTGCACACGCCGGGACCTCAGGCCGGTCACCCGGCCGTTCGTTCGGCGGGGGCCGCCGCCACGCCCGAGGCGTCCCCGAGCCAGCCTCGTTCGCGTGCCAGCAGCGCGATCTGGAAGCGGGTCCGCGCGCCGAGGAGTTCGGCGGTCTCACTGATGTGCTTCTGGATCGTCCGTCGGCTCAGCCCCAGGACCCGGGCGATCGCGTCGTCCGTCAGACCCGCGCACATCAGGGAGAGGATGTCGCGCATCCGCCCCGTAGGCCGGCCGTCCGGTTCCGCCGCAGTGATCGGCGGCCGACCGGGGCCGCTGTCCAGCGACACCGGGGTCGCCCGTTCCCAGACGCTTTCGAAGAGCGCGGTGAGCACTTCGAGAAGCGTGGCCGAGTGCACGATGAGCGAACCCGCGGACGGGTCCTCCTGCCGCAGCGGCATGATGCCGGCCGTCATGTCGAACACCACCAGTTTCATCGGGAGCCCGGCCAGCAGCCGTAGCTCCCCGCCCCGGGCTGTGCCGCTCAGGGCGGTGCGCAGCGAAACGGTGTCCGTCATCCCGTCGGTGTCGTACACCGACCGGAGCCGCACCCCGTCAGGCACCGGCACCTCCGGGGTCGGCCGCCCGTCCGAAACAGCTGCGAGGTCAGTCGGCACCGAGGTGCGGTCGAGCACCGCGGACCGGGTGACGTACGGAGGTTTGGCGAGGTGGAGCACCTCGTGCCGACTGGACGCGAGCAGCTGCGCGTAACGCACCCCCACCTGCTCGGCGCTCTCCACCACCTCGAACAGGTCGGAGGTGACCCGACGGTGCGACGCCGAGCGGTATGCCTCGTGCAACCGCTCCATGTACAGCTCCGCCCGCGCCAGTTCCTGCCGCCTCTGGGCCAGCAGCGAACCGAGGGTGGAGCGGGGCGGGCCCGCGCTCCAGCGCGTGGGCCGGTCACCGACGCGGATGACCAGGTGCTCGTTCTCCAGTGCCTGCAGGGCGCGTTCGGCGGCAGCCGGTGTGGCCCCGAGCGCTTCGGCAACCGCCTCGCTGCTCAGCTCCGGCTGCGTGACCAGGCATTCGAGTACCCGGCCGGCCAAGGGGCCCAGACCGGTCCCGGCCCACGGCACATCCGACGACACCGCCACAGCTGTCCCCCCTTTCGGCGTGCTGGCGAGGCCGATCGTACGCGGCGGAGTCGGCCGGAGGGATCACGCGCGCGTTACATCACTGTACGACCGGTGCGGAACCGTTCCGTTCATGTCTGTTCCTGTTCACATCTGCGCAGTTGCGCGGACCCGCACTCCGGACCTCCTTGTCCGGCGGATCGCGCGCCGGACAGGGTGATCACAAGCCGCCGACGCGGCGATGCGTCGAAACCTGTTCGGATATTCAGGGCCCAGTCGAGACATGTCGGCACGTGGGAGACATTCATGCCACAGCTCAACCCCGCACCGCTGCGCGGCAGGCGGAACTCCGGGCTCGTCGCCCCGCTCGGCGCCGCCGCCCTGCTTGCGGCGGTGACACCGGCCCGGGCGGCCACACCCGACGCGACGCCCGTCGCCGAGGTGGTGCCCGGCACGATCACCGGGACACATGCCGACGTCAACGCCGGTCTTCCGGTCCTCCGTACGCCTCCGCGGACACCAGCCGACGGGTCGTTCGGATCGACGGCGCGACCAGCGACACCGATCTGGTGACACGGTCCCGCCCCGCTGGGAACTGCGGCTGAGCCGCACCACCTACGGCGGCCGCCGGACCCCCGCCGGTGGCCGCCCCCGACTTCGATCGTCCGACCTTTCGTCGGAACAGGTGAGTTGGTGCCGCGGCGCCACAAAGGTCCATGTCTTTGCCGCATGGCCAAGCGCTCGCACACCGCCTTGTCCGACAGCAGGAAGGCCGACAGCGCCGGCGATGTCCTGGGGCAGCCCGAGCCGCTTCAGCCGATGGCCGGCCGCGGCCCCATCTTTCGCTGCCCTAGCAGAGGGCGGTGACACAGTCCGTCCCGACCACCGCCGGTGCGAGCGCGACGACCTACACCCGCGTCGCATCGCACACCGTCACGTCGGAGGCACTCCCAGCCTCCGGTTCCCCACCCCCGCCGGCCGTCACCACACGTCCGGACAGAAGGAGATACAGCAGTGCCGAACAACTTCCTTAACAACAGGGCCACGTCGCCTCATGAACCCCATCCCTCCCTTCGTGGAACCTCCACATATGGGCGCGTCGCGGCAACCGCGGCCGTCGCTTTGGCCGCGCTCATCGTTTCGGCCCTCCCCGCCTCGGGCACCGTCTCCGCCCCGGTCGGCACGGACCAAGCACTACGGCAGATAACGGCGGAGCCCCGACCCGGTGCCAGGTCCGTCGCGCTCTCCCCCGCGCAGCGCAGGAAGCTGCTCGAGGCTGCGACCGACGCTCGTGCCACCACCGCCCGTTCCCTGAAGCTGGGCGATCGGGAGGAGTTGATACCCAAGGATGTCGTCAAGGACGCCGACGGCACCGTGCACACCCGCTACGAGCGCACCTACGCCGGCCTGCCCGTCATCGGCGGCGACCTGGTGGTCCACGAGCAGGGCGCGGCCCGTACCGTCACCAAGGCCTCGGACGCGAAGGTGTCGGTGCCGACGACCGAGGCCGCCGTCACGGCTGCGACGGCGAGGAAGTCCGCCCTGGCCGCCGCGAAGACCAAGAAGACCGAGGACGCGGCCCCGGACGGCTCACCGAAGCTGGTCGTCTGGCTCGGGGACGGGAAGCCCACGCTCGCCTGGCAGTCCGTCGTCAGCGGCGTCCAGGAGGACGGCACCCCGAGCAGTCTGAGCGTGGTGACCGACGCCACGACCGGCAAGCAGCTCCAGAGTGTCGAGCAGATCCGCACCGGCACGGGCCACAGCCAGTACAGCGGCCAGGTGGAGGTCGGCACCGTGCACAACGGCAGCCTCTACGAGCTGACCGACCCCGAGCGCGGCGGCCACAAGACGTACGACCTGACCGGCGTCGGCGGCAACGGCGTTCTCGTCACCGACGACAACGATGTCTGGGGCGACGGAACGACGGCCGACCGCCAGACCGCGGCCGTGGACGCCGCCTACGGCCAGCGGCAGACCTGGGACTTCTACCACGACCGCTTCGGCCGCAACGGCATCGCCGACAACGGTGTCGGGGCCGCCTCCCGGGTCCACTACGGCGACGCATACGCCAACGCCTTCTGGAACGACGGCTGTTTCTGCATGACCTACGGCGACGGCCTGAACAACGCCAAGCCGCTCACCGAACTCGACATCGCCGCCCACGAGATGACGCATGGCGTCACCTACGCCACCGCGAACCTGACCTACTCCGGTGAGTCCGGCGGCCTGAACGAGGCCACCAGCGACATCATGGGCACCTCTGTGGAGTTCTTCGCCGACAACCCCGCCGACGTGCCCGACTACATGATCGGCGAGCTCGCCGACGTCCGCGGCACCGGCAAGCCGTTGCGCTACATGGACCAGCCCTCCAAGGACGCCTCCGTCAAGGGCACCTCGCAGGACTACTGGACCCCCGAGACCAGGAAGCTCGACCCGCACCTCAGCTCCGGCGTGGCCAACCACTTCTTCTACCTGCTCTCCGAGGGCAGCGGGAAGAAGACCATCAACGGCGTCGCCTACGACAGCCCCACGTACGACGGCCTGCCGGTCGTCGGTCTCGGACAGAGCGACGCGACAGCCGTCTGGTACCGGGCGCTGACGCTCTACATGACCAGCAGCACCGACTACGCGGGCGCCCGCGCCGCCACCCTCCAGGCGGCCGCCGACCTGTTCGGCCAGACCAGCGACGCCTACGAGGCCGTCGGTAACGCCTGGGCGGCCGTCAACGTCGGCGCCCGCTATGTGAACCACATCGCCGTGATCGCCCCCTCCACGCGGAAGTCGGCCGTCGGCCAGCCGACCAGCCGTCAGATCGAGGCGACGAGCTCTCGGCCGGGCCCCCTGACGTACTCCGCGGACGGGCTGCCCAAGGGCCTTTCCATCAACGCCGAAACGGGCCTGATCACCGGCACTCCGAGGAAGGCCGGAGACTTCGCGGCGGCCGTCACCATCAAGAACTCCCCGACGGTCAAGCGCACGGTGCGGTTCGTGTGGACCGTCCTGGACTCCGGCGGTGACTTCTTCGTCAACCCCGCCCGTTTCGACATCCCCAACTGGAAGTCCATCGAGTCACCGCTCATCGTCAGCGGCCGCAAGGGCAACGCCTCCAGTGACCTCAAGGTCACGGTCGACCTCTACCACCCGTGGGTCGGCGGTCAGGTGATCAGCCTGGTCAGCGAGAACGGCACGGAGATCCCGGTCAAGGACTGGTACTGGGACACCGGCGAGGGCGAGCTGCACACCACCTACACGGTCGACGCGTCGGCGGTTCCCGCCAACGGCACCTGGAAGCTGCGGGTCCAGGACGACACCCCCGGCATCTTCACCGTCGACCCCGGCTACCTCGACAGCTGGAGCCTCACCTTCTGACCTTTCTTCTCCACCACACCGCCCACACCCGCCGCGCCCGGTCAACCGGGCGCGGCGGTACGTATTTCTCCCTGCCGGCGGCCGGTCGGCGAGGCTGGGGTGATGGGCTTCCCGAGCGCGTTGGTCCCCGGTGTCGATGGCGTGGCTCTCCTCCTGGTGCCGGCGTACTCACCCCAGGACGGCCGGCGCCCTCTATGTGCCGCTCTGGGTGACCGGTCCGCGCGCGGCGCTCACTCCGCGCGACCGGCGATTCGACCGGCGCCGGGCATGACGTGAATCAGCACCTGTGCAGACTTCCGGAAGCACGGCAACCATTTCGCAGCCCGGCGGCAACTACTGCCTGAGCGCCACTCCCCACCCGCACGGGACGGTTCAGGCCATGACAGGAAGGACGACCGCTTCGCCGGGTACCCGCACAGCGGACCGGGTGCCGGATCCGCGAGCAGCGACCGGCCGCAGCTCACGGACGACCAGGCCACGGGGCAGGAGATCGCAGACTGGCTGGGCAGCTGGACGCCGTCGGCCTCCTGAAAGGGGTGTCCGCGCTGCGCCGACCCGTGTGCTCGCGGCCGCGGGCGGCCTATCGTGGGGGTGGGCCGCCCCGCCCCGGCACTCGTCCGGTACAACCGTGTCGAAGCGCTTCGACACCGCCTCTGGACACGCTCTGCGAGCGGAGCTACTCTCGCACTGCTGTGCATGTCACAGCCGGGAAGGGGTGCAGTCGAAGCGCTTCGCCCTTTGCTCTTGATCCGCTGTCGATCTCTTGTCCGTGCCCCTCGATCCACTGTCGTCCTGTGATGGAGAGCTGAATGGTCACCCTTGCCGAGGTCGCCCAGCACGCCGGAGTGTCCGCGAGCACGGTGAGCTATGTCCTCAGTGGGAAGCGGTCCATCTCCATGTCCACCCGGGAGCGGGTGGAGCGAAGTATTCAGCAGCTCGGGTACCACCCCAACGCCGGGGCCCGCGCCCTCGCGAGCAGCCGGTCCAACATCATCGCGCTCATGGTGCCGCTGCGCACCGACATGTATGTGCCCGTGATGATGGAGATCGCCATCGCCGTCGCCACCACCGCCCGCACCCACGGATACGATGTCCTGCTCCTCACCGGGGAGGAAGGTCCGACGGCGGTGCGGCGGATCGCGGGCAGCTCGCTCGCCGACGCCATGATCCTGATGGACGTGGAACTGCAGGACGAGCGGCTGCCGCTGCTGCGCGAGACCGACCGGGCCGCCGTGCTGATCGGCCTGCCCGCCGACACCGACGGACTGACCTGTGTGGACCTCGACTTCGAGGCGACCGGAGCACTCTGCGTGGAACACCTCGCCGGGCTCGGACACCGCGAGATCGCTGTGATCGGCGAGGCGGCGGCGGTGTACGAGCGGCACACCGGGTTCGCCGAGCGGACGGTGGACGGCGTGCGGGCGAAGGCGCAGGAGGCAGGGGTGCGGGTGCTGCACCGGTCCTGCGAGGGCGGGTACGCGGCGATGGCCCAGACCCTGGCCCGGATCTCCGACGAACGGCCCGGCACCAGCGGGTTCATCGTGCAGAACGAGGCGGCCGTCGAGCCGCTGCTCAATCTGTTGCGGCAGCAGGGACGGGCGGTGCCCGAGGACGTGTCGGTGGTCGCGATCTGCCCGGAGCAGGTGGCCTCCCAGGCCTCGGTGCGTCTCACCTCGGTCGCCATACCGGCGCAGGAGATGGGGCGGCGCGCCGTCGAGCAGGTCGTGGCGAAGCTCGGCGGGCGTGGGACGGACGAAGTCGAGTTGCTGGCACCGGAGTTGACGGTGCGAGCGAGCAGCGGTCCAGCGCCACTCGGCTGAGCTGCGCGCACGAGTCGGACGAGCCGGCCCCCCGCGGGGGCCGACTCCTTAGCGTTCCCTGCGAGGTGCCGAACGCGCCGACGTCGCCGTGGGCTACCGCGGCCTCAGAGTGAGGACGCGGTCCACGCCGGCCGTCAGGTCCAGCAGGGTCACGGGAGTTCCGGCGGAGGTCTCGGTGGGGTCGGGTGTCGCGCCATCGGTGAGGGTGCGCCCCTCGCCCGTACGCACATCGACACGGGTGTCACGGGTGGGGCGCAGGACGGCCGTGGCGTGACCGTCGTCGGTCCAGGACAGGTCCATGCGGGCGCCGAACCGGGTTCGTACACCGCACAGTTCGCCGGCGGGATACGTGTCGGGAAGCGCGGGCAGCAGGATCAGCCGGTCCGACGTGGACTGGACGAGCATCTCGATGACCACCGCGGGCAGTGCATGAGCGGAGTCCGCGTTGTAGACATTGCGGGACGGATAGTGCGAGCTCATCAGCGAGTGGTGGAAGAAGTCGCCCTCCAGCACGGCATTCAGCGCGTCCAGGACCCGCACACCGTCCCGCAGCCGCGCAGCGATCAGCGCGTGGTGCAGATGGCCGTGGGCGGAGTCGTTCTCCGCACCGCGCAGTTCCAGTGCGCGGTGTGCGGCGTCCGCGAGCTCCGGCGTGTCGTACGGGTTGATCGCGGCCAGCGGCCACACCGGGTAGAGATGGCTGAGGTGACGGTGGTCGTACGTCTCCCGCAGGCCCGGCCACGCCCATTCGGCGAGCGCCCCGTCCTCATTGACGCGGAACCGGGGGAGACGGTCGGCGAGGACGCGCCAGCGGGCGGCGGCCGGGTGGCCCGGGGAGCGGTCGGCGGCGGCGGTCAGGGCGTGGTGGGCCGCCGCGATGTCCATGGTGGCGTTGACCGTTCCCCAGCTCGCGTTGGCCGGTCGGTTCTCCGGTGAGTACGAGGGGACGATGGTGAGGGTGCCGTCAGGGGCGTGGCGGGTGAGGAAGTCCTCGTAGAACTGGGCCGCTTCGGTGAGTGCTCCGGTCAGCCACGGGTCCGTGACGCCGGTGGTCTCGGCATGTTCCAGGAGCGGTTGCAGCAGCCAGTCCGCTCCCGCAGTCCACAGATGATGCGGATAGGCGCGCTGGAAGTGGTAGTTGTGGCCGGACTCGCCGTCCGTGTGGGTCGGGGCGACGATCCCCCGGGTGCCGAAGATCGCGCGGGCGTTGTCCCGCCAGTCGGCGAGCTGGCCGCGGACCAGACCGGCATGGGCTTCCGACACCTCCGGCAGCCCCGCCGCGGCGGCCGAGGCGATCTGGAGATTGAGATTGGCGTTGGTGGTGAACGCACCGGACCAGGCCGTGTTCCAGTCGCCCGTCCACAGGCCCGTCAGCCGGGGCGGAAGTGCTCCGGAGGCGGAGAGCAGGTGGTAGCGGCCCGCCGCGAAGAGGCGCTCCAGGAGCGCGGGACTGTCGGGGCGGCGTATCAGCTCGCTCCCCGGCAAACCGCGTTCGCCGGAGTCGGCGTGGAGGGTGAGGGCGGCGCGCTCGTAGGCGGTGCGGTGCAGCGGCCGGTGCCGGGCGAGCAGCGTCGCATAGTCGGCGTACGGCAGCGCCGCCCACTCCTCGGCGAGGTCCAGGCTGCCTGCGTGGCGCCGCACCCGGGTCAGTAGGAGCAGACTTCGCGCGCCCTCGACGCGGATGCCCTCGCCCGACACCGTCACGGTGCCGCCGTCCGCCCGGGCCACGGTGACGCCGGTGAACGCGAGATCGCCGTCCGGGTAGCCCGCACGCAGCGCCAACTGGGCGCCGTCAGGAGTCAGTACGGTACTGCGGCCGATGGCGAGGCGCGGCGGCGCACCGGGCAGTGCGTGGTCCAGGGTCAGGTCCACGACGAGCCCGAACCCGGTGATGTACTGGACGATGACGTCGTCGGCCCGCGAGACGAAGACACGGCTCCGCCAGTCCTCCTGCGAGGCGCGGATCTCCCCGGTGGTGAAGTCGACGGCGCGGCGGTAGCCGGCCGTCCCGATGGAGCCGGAGACCGGGGCGGGAGCGCGACGTACCCGGGTCTGGAACGCCGGGTGGAACGGCTGCACCCACAGCAACGGGTGGCCCGCTCCGAACTGCTCGGCCGCGGTGACGTCCCCGGCCAGGAGCGCGTCCTGGAGGCGTTCCAGCCGGTCGGCGAGCCGGGGCGGGCGGGCGTGTTCCCTGCCGTTGGGGCGGACCAGGGTGTGGTGGTTGACGATGACCCGGTCATCATCAGGGTCCCCGTACACCATGGCGCCGTGCCGGCCGTTTCCGCTCAGGAAGGCGTCCTCCCAGCGGGCCGCGGGACACGGTTCCCACGTACCGTCGCACTTCCGGGCGCCTGCCTCCCTACCGTCGCTCATGGTGTGATGCCTCGCAGCACGGCCACGCCGTAACGGCCCAGCTCCACAAGGCCGTCGACGTCCGCCCCGGTCAGCAGATCCACGTGTGGGCCGGGGACCGGCACGGTGACACTGCCCCGCCCGTGGTGCAGCAGGAACAGCAGCTCGCCGCGGCGGACCGCCTCCACACCCTTCGGCAGCCCGGCCAGCACGGGCCCGGCCCCCGTCTCTGCCGCCACCCGGCCGAGCAGGGCGCGCAGCGCCTCCGGTTCGGGCAGCGTCGACACGTAGTACGCGCGGTCCCTGCGCAGGACCGCGGGCAGCCCGTCCAGCTCGCCGCCGCGGTACGCGGAGATGATCTCCGTACCCGGCTCCGCCTCCAGCTCCTCCGACCAGACACCTGCCCGGAAGCCGTCGCACTCCACCGTCGTGTCCGCGTCGAGCGGCCACCACTCGTGGAGCGTACGGATGCCGAACAGCTCGCGCAGCCGCTCGTCCATGCCGCCCGGTCTGATCCGGTCGTCCACGTCCGCGACCCCGCTGAAGAAGCCGCAGACCAGCGTCCCGCCGCCGCGCACATAGCCGACGAGGTTGTCGATCGCGGTGTCCGACAGCAGATACAGCTGCGGCACGGCCACCATCCGGAACCGGCTCAAGTCGGCGTCCGGGCGGGCGAATTCGGTGGCGGTTCCGGTCTCCCACAGGGCGCGGTGCCAGCTCTGCACCAGGTCCGTGTAGTCGAGGAGCGCGGAGGGCCGCCCCTCCTGCCCGCTCGCCCACCAGGAGTCCCAGTCGTGCAGGATCGCCACTTCGCCGGGCACGTCCGTGCCGCTCACCGCCGCGCCGATCGTGGCGAGTTCGGCGCCGAGCTGCTTGATCTCCCGGAAGGTACGACCGTGCTCACCCGCATGCGTGAGCATCCCGGAGTGGAACTTCTCCGAGCCCTGCCGGGACTGCCGCCACTGGAAGTAGCAGACGGCATCGGCGCCGCGCGCCACGGACTGCAGTGACCAGAGCCGGTTCAGGCCGGCCGGCTTGGGATGGTTGACGCCGCGCCAGTTCACCGCTCCCGCGGCCTGTTCCATGAGCATCCACGGCCCGGCGGCCTGCGAGCGCGTCATGTCGGCGAGCATCGCGTTGTACTGACCGCCCTGCGGGTCCTTCGGGTCGGGGTAGATGTCGACGGAGACGATGTCCTCCTGCGCCGACCACGCCCAGGCGTCCTGGCCCGACCACAGCGGCATGAAGTTGGTGGTCACCGGGATGTGCGGGGTGTGCCGGGCGACGATGTCCCGCTCGGCCGCGTAGCACTCCCTCAGGGCGTCGGACGTGAACCGCTTGAAGTCCAGAACCTGCGTGGGGTTCTTCATGTATTGCGCCTTGCGCGGCGGCAGGATCTCCGTCCAGGTGTCGTAGCGCTGACTCCAGAACGCCGTTCCCCACGCCTCGTTGAGCGCCTCGACGGTGCCGTAGCGGTTCCGCAGCCACCAGCGGAAGTGTGCGGCCGTCTCGTCGCACCAGCAGTACGTGCAGTACTCGTTGTTGATGTGCCACACGGTGAGCGCCGGGTGGTCGGCGTACCGCGCCGCCAGGTCCTCGGTGACGGACGCCGCGTAACGGCGGTAGACCGGCGAACTCGCGCAGAAGTGCTGCCGCGATCCGTACCAGACGACCGAACCGTCCTCGGCGCGCGGCAGTGTCTCCGGGTGCTTCACCCCCATCCACGGCGGCGGGGACGCGGTCGGTGTGGCGAGCACGACGCCGATGCCATGGGCGTGCATGAGATCCATCAGGCGGTCGAGCCACCCGAACTCGCGTACACCCGGGCGGGGTTCGATCCGCGCCCAGGAGAACACCCCGAGGGTGACGGTGTTGACCCCGGCCTCCTTCATCAGCCGTGCGTCGTCCTCCCACACCTCCTCGGGCCACTGTTCGGGGTTGTAGTCGCCGCCGAAGAGAATGCGGCCACGGGCTGCGTCGCGCAGGGACGGCATGGAGTTCTCGTTCCTCATTCAGGGTCTGCGTACTGGATGCCGCGGCCGTTGGTGCCCAGGTAGACACGGCCGTGGACGCGGGGGTCGCCGGTGATCGCTTCGCCGGTCCAGCCCCACTGGTGGCTGTCGTCGTTGATCCGGACCCAGGTGGTGCCCGCGTCGTCCGAACGCAGCACCGCCACCCCGTCGAACGTGGCAGCGACCCGTCCGGTCTGGAAGATCGCCGGGTAGCCGGCGTGGACCGGGCGACGCCCGGACGCGCCGCCCCTGACCGGCGCGGCAGCACCGAAGCCCAGCGCGTGCGAAGCCTGGCAGCCCGCCACCGCAGTGAACGTCATGCCGCCGTCCACCGACCGGAACAGCCCGTCGTGAACTGCACATCCCCGGACGGGAGCCCGGTCGCGCCCCGCGTGAAGGTCGCACCGCTGTCCGTGGAGTGCAGCAGTCCGTCGTGGCGGGTGCCGAGCCAGAGGTGCTCGCTGTCGCGCGGGTCGACGCGCAGCCGCTCTCCGGCGCCCCGGCCGTCCTCGTTCGCCCCGAGCCGCACCGTCAGATCCGCCCGCGCCCAGGTCGCCCCCCGGTCCTCGGACCGGAGTACCGCACCCGGTCCGGCCCACGACTGGGCGTACGCACCGAGCGCGAGATACAGCCGGTCCGGGTGGGCCGGGTCGACGGCCAGGGCCTCGACACCCAGCAGATTCCAGTCGTCCCAGCCCAGCTGGTCGGTGAGCGCGGTCCAGCGGGCCTGCCTGTCGTCCCACCGGTACGCCCCACCGATGTCGGTACGGGCGTACGCCAGGCCCTTGACGGCCGGGTGGAACAGCAGCCCGGTGACAAATCCCGTGCCGCCGATCGCCGCCGTGCGCCACCGGTGGGGCTCGGCGCCCCGAGTCCCCTGCGGCCTGCGTCGGCCGGCGGCATGGGCGGCGGCGGGGTCCGCGACCGGCAGGGCAACGGCCGCAGCCGCGACAGCTGCTCCCGCCAGTACGGTGCGACGACGGGGCGTGGGCGCGGACGAAGCGCGCATGGCGAACACCTTCCGGTGGAGGAAAGGAGAGCGGGAGAGAGGGGGCGCGGTGAGAAGAGGGCGTGCGCTGCGGGTCAGCCCTTCACGGCGCCCGTGAGCATGCCCTTCTGGAAGTGCTTCTGGACGAACGGCGACAGCACCGCGACCGGGATCAGCGCCAGCACCATGACCGCCATCTGCACGGCGAGACTGTTGATCTGACCGCTGCTGACAGCCGCGCCCATGGCGCCCGGCGGAACCTGGTGCTGCAGGACGAGCTGGCGCAGGATCATCTGCAGCGGATACTTCTCGCTGTCCTGGATGTACAGCATCGCGTTGAACCACTGGCTCCAGTAGCCGACCGCGTAGAAGAGCGAGATCACCGCGATGACCGCACGGGACAGCGGCATGATGATCTGCAGCAGGATCCGCCACTCGCCGGCGCCGTCGATCCGGGCCGCGTCGATCAGTTCGGGCGCGGTGTCCATGAAGAAGCCGCGCAGCACCAGGATGTTGAAGACGCTGATCGCGCTGGGCAGGATCATCGACCAGTAGCTGTTGCTCAGGCCGATGCCGGTGACCAGCAGATAGGTCGGGATGAGTCCGGCGCCGAAGAACATCGTCGCCATCAGCGTCATCAGCAGTTTGCCGTGCGCGAAGGAGTCCCGTCGGCTCAGTCCGTACGCGCACAGCACCGAGATCACCATGCTGAACGCCGTGCCGACGAGGGTCAGGCCGACGCTCACCAGGGCGGCGCGGGTGACGGCACCGCCGCTGAGCAGTTCCTTGTACGCGACGAAGGTGATGGCCTTGGGCCAGACGACCAGACCACCCGCGTCGTTGATCGTCTTGGTGTCGGAGAGGCTGGTGACGATCACCACCCACAGAGGCACGAGCACGATCGCGCAGATCGCGACGAGACCGAAGCCCTTGAAGGCGAGACCGGTCCTGGTGGGCTCCTCCTCCCACACGGGGCGGGGCTCGATCCGCAGCGCGCGCTGGAGCGGAGACTCCACGGGCCCCACGGAGGCCTGCTCCGTCCGGTTCCTGTCCTTGTCCGTTTCCAGGAGAGTCGTCATTTCTTGGAGTACACCCCCTGCTCGCCCAGCATGTGGGCGACCTTGTTGGCACCCAGCACCATGGCGACGCTGAACAGTCCCTTGAAGATTCCGGCGGCGGCCGCGTAGCCGAAGTCGCCGGTCTTGATGCCCGTCCACCAGATGTAGGTGTCGAGGATTTCGGAGGCGCCAGGCCCGACCTGGTCGCGCTGGAGCAGGATCTGCTCGAAGTCGAGATTGAGCGCACTGCCGACCCGCAGGACGAGCAGCAGCGCGATGACCGGGCGCAGCGCGGGCAGCGTGACATGCCACATGCGGCGCCAGCGCCCCGCACCGTCGACGGCCGCCGCCTCGTACAGATCGGTGTTGACGGCGGCGAGTGCGGCGAGGAAGACGATCACGCCCCACCCGGCGTCCTTCCACACGGCCTGGGCGGTGACCAGGAACTTGAAGAAGCTCGCATTGGTCATCAGATCGAAGCCCTCATGACCGTGTTCCCGCAGCCACTGCGCGACCAGGCCGGCCCCGCCGAACATCTGCTGGAAGACGGTGACGACGAGCACCCAGGAGAAGAAGTGCGGCAGATAGACGACGGCCTGCACCCAGGCCCGCACCCGCGCACTCATGATCGTGTTGAGCAGCAGGGCGATGGCGATCGGGATGGGGAAGAAGAGGATCAGCTGGGTCAGGAAGATGACCAGTGTGTTGATGAGGACTTGCCAGAAGCGGTAGTCCTCGAAGATCCGGGCGAAGTTGTCGAAGCCGACGAAGGGGCTGCCGGTGATGCCCAGGTCGTACACGTCGTAGTCCTGGAAGGCCACGATGTTCCCGAGCAGCGGGATGTAGTTGAAGATCAGCAGCAGTGCGATGGCGGGCAGTGTCATCAGGACGAGCGTGCGGTCCCGGCGCAGGCGCAGGCGCCAAGTGATGCCGCCGGCCGCCGGTGGGGTCTTCGCCGGGCGTTTGCTTTTCCTGCCGCCGTTACTCGTTCTGCTGTCCCTGCTGGTGCTGTCCCCGCTGTCGCCGATCGGGTCCGTCGGCCGGTCGGCCGCGCGGTCCGTCTCGGTCGCAACCGTGGCCCGTGGATTCACCGTGTGCTCCCCATGTCGTGCTCTCCGCCCTGGCCGCCGGGCGTCCCTGCGCCCGGCGGCCGTCTCGCTGCCTTACGTACGTACGGGTCCGTGTCCGCCGTACGGGTCAGTTGCCGGAGCCGTTCTTGTCGAGAATGTCCTGGTACCAGTCGCGCAGCTTGTCGCCGCCGCTGTTCTTCCACGTCGTCACCGCGGCGTCGACGTCACTGACCTTCTTGCGGCCGCGCCGGATGTCCTTCTGCAGGTCGTCGAAGGGCGTGTAGAGGGAGGCGTACCGCTGCGGTTCGACGATCTGCATACCGAAGAAGAGCGGCTTCTTGACGTTCGGGGCCTGTCGGGCCATCCAGCCGGCGTAGTCCTTCACCAACTGCGGCTCGTCCGGGAACGCGACGGTGTGCGGGGGCGACGCGAGGAACATGAAGGTGGAGGGCTGGGCCTCCTGGATGCCCTGTGGCGTGAAGGTCGGCACCCCGTCCTTGATCGTGTAGTGGGTGTCCTGCACGCCGTAGTTGGTGAGCATGAACTCCTTGGTGCCGTACGGCGCCGCGGCGAAGTCGGCGACGGCGAGGATCTCCTCGATCTTCGCCTTCGGCAGCTTCTTGCTGAGGAAGGTGAAGATGCCTGCCGGGTCGTCCTGCCACAGGACCGGCTTTCCGCCGTCGTGGTTGAAGAAGTCCAGCGCCTGCATGTCGAACTTCGGGTTGGCGGTGGCCTGCTCGGTGACCATGCCCTTCCAGCCGCCGGTGCCGTCGTTGTACATCAGGACGCGTCCGCCGGTGAAGCGGATCTTGGAGTCGGCGTCCTTCCCCGCCTCGGCGTCGGGGTGGACGTAACCGCCCTCGTGGAGCTTGCGGGCGAAGGCGAGCGCCTCCCGGTACTCCTGCGTCTCGATCTTGTGGACGAGCTTGCCGTTCTCCAACTTCCAGTAGTGCGGGGCGTCGGGCAGCAGCCCGAAGATCTTCTGGATGCAGGTCCACAGGTCGTCGAAGGCCCAGACCTTCTTCTTCGCGTCCGTGTACTCCTTGCCGAAGGCCAGCAGATCGTCGGCGCTCGCCGGCACGGCTCCGGAGCCGACCAGATCCTTGCGGTAGAAGATCGCGTTGCCGAGGATCGGGGACGGCATGGGCAGACCGCGGAGCTTGCCGCCGAAGACGGAGTACTGCCAGGCGCCGGTCGGGATGTTCGCCAGGTTCGGGTACTTCTTGATCGCGTCACCGGCCAGGTACGGGCTCAGGTCGGCGAACTTGGCGACGATCGCGTTGCGGATCTGGCCCTGCATGTTCCAGCCGGGGATGGTCACGACGTCCGGGATGTCCGAACCGGCGAGCACGGCGCCGATCTTGTCCTGGTACGTGTTGCCGTCCTGCGGGTCGAAGTTCAGCGTCGCGCCGACGGCCTTGTTCACGGCCGTGTAGTACGGGTTGTTCTTCTTCGGGACGGTGCCCCACAGCGGGGTCATGATCCGGAACGCGGAACCCTTGCCCGGCACGGACTTCACCGATGCGACCAGCGGGTCGGGCAGCTTGGTGAAGCCGGGGCTCGAACCGTTGACGCTCGCCACGTCGGGCTGGACCAGGTTCGACGGGATGTAGTCCGGCAGGACCTTCTTGAGTGCCTTGCCCGTCGTCGTACCGTCCTTGCTCCCGGAACCGGAGCCGCCGCCGCACGCGGCGAGCAACGGTACCCCGCCGGCCACGGCGACCGCGGCGACGGCGCTGGAGGCGAGGAAGCTTCGCCGGCTCGGGGCGGTGGAGGCGGGGGAGGAATTCGGCGTCATTGCGTCAACCCTTCGAGGCGCACCAGGACGACACGCGGCGGGCGACCGCCGTTCGGCTCCTGTGTCTGAGGTGAGGCGTTACTGGCTGGGCCGGGAGGACCGGCGGAACCGGCTGAACCTGCCCAGGTGAAGCGGTTCAACAAGGAGGTGGCAGAGCATGTCACCATCCGGGGAGATCAAAGGTGACAGGCACCCCATCGAGGCTCTGTCGACACTCTGTCGAAGCGCTTCGATGTTGCAGTGAGGTTAAGTGAAGCGCTCCGGCCGCACAAGAGTCGGTTTCCAGATTCCTCCGACCTGTTTCCGAACCGTTTCCCGGCGCCACGGGGCTCGGTTGCGGACAACTGGCGGAGGTGCACCCTTGACACCTGTGGGGTTGAGAACGGAGCATCGAAGCGCTTCGAAAGATCTTCCGATGTCTGGACAGATCCCTCGGAGCCCGGCCACCTCTTTCCTGGCACGGACATCGAAAGACCTCCCACCTTTCCAAGGGGACCCGCACGTGACGGAACAACCGCAGCCCTTCCGCGACCCGCAGCTGCCCTTCGCCCAGCGCATCGACGATCTGCTTCGGCGGCTCGCCCTCGACGAGCGGATCGCGATGCTGCACCAGTTCGCGCCCGCGGTGGACCGGCTCGGGCTCGGCGCCTTCCGCACCGGCCAGGAGGCTCTGCACGGCGTCGCCTGGATGGGGCCCGCGACCGTCTTCCCCCAGGCCGTCGGGCTGGGTGCCACCTGGAACGACGAGCTGGTGCGCCGGGTCGGCGAGGCCGTCGGCAACGAGGCCCGCGCCAAGCGCGCCAAGGACGACCGGGTCGGCCTCAACGTCTGGGCCCCGACAGTGAATCTGCTGCGCCACCCCCTCTGGGGGCGCGGCGAGGAGGGATATGCGGAGGACACGGCGCTGACCTCCGCCATCGCCGTCGCGTACACCCGGGGACTGCGCGGCGACCACCCGCACTACTGGCGGACCGCCCCCGTCCTCAAGCACTGGCTCGCGCACAACAACGAGACCGACCGTGACATCTCCTCCTCGTCGGTCCGCCCCCGGGTCCTGCACGAGTACGACCTCCGGGCGTTCCGCGACGCCGTGCGGGCGGGCGCGGTGGCCGGGGTCATGCCCGCGTACAACCTGGTCAACGGGCGGCCCAACCATGTCTCGCCGCTCCTGTCCCAGCAGCTGCGGAGCTGGACCGAGCAGTCCCTGGTGGTCTGCTCCGACGCCGGTGCACCGTCCAACCTGGTCGACTCCGAGCACTACTTCGACACCCACGAAGAGGCCACGGCCGCCGCGCTGAAGGCCGGGGTCGACAGCTTCACCGACCACGGCCAGGAATCCGCCGTCATGACCGGCCGCATCCGCGGTGCGCTGGAGCAGGGGCTCCTCGACGAGCACGACATCGACACCGCGGTCCGCCGGCTCCTGGAGCTGCGCTTCTCGCTGGGGGAGTTCGACCCCGGGCTCGACCCGTACGCGGACACCACCGCCTTCGACACGGTCGAGCACCGGGCGCTCGCCCAGGAGGCCGCCGAACAGGCTGTCGTCCTGCTGAAGAACGACGGGCTGCTGCCGCTCGACCCTGAGGAGAGGGGAACGGTCGCCGTCGTCGGCCTGCTCGCGGACGCCTGCAAGCTCGACTGGTACAGCGGCACACTGATCCACCGCTCCACCCCGCTCGACGGGATCCGGGCCCGGTTCGGCGCGGACCGGGTCACCTTCGCGGAGGGCGCCGACCTGGTCCGCCTGAAGTGCGCGGCGGGCTGGCTGCAGATCCCCGAGACCGACGACGGCGACAGCGCCGACCGGGGCGCGGAGGGCGCCCTCGACCCGGCACTCCTGGCAGGCCGCACCGACCTGCCCCCGCTGACCTGCGGCGACACCCCGTCCGAGCTGGCGCTCGTCGACTGGGGCAACGGCGTGATCACCCTGCGGGACCCCGCGGGCCGCTATCTGTCGGTCGCCGAGGACGGTTACGTACGCGCGTCCGCGGATGAGCCGGGCGGCTGGATCGTCCAGGAGACATTCCGCCGGGAAGAGGTGGAAGGGCACGTCGGAGGTCACCGCCTTCTGCACATCGGAACGGGTAGGTATGTCTCTGTCGCCGCCGACGGCGTAAAGGTTGCCGACGCGGACGAGAAAATTTCCGACGGTACCGCGGCGGGGGTCGCCACCGTCTTTGAGATCGAGGTGACCGAGCGCGGCGAGGACACCGTGGCCCGCGCGGCAGCCGCCGCCGACACCGTGATCGTCGTCGTCGGCAACGACGCCCACATCAACGGCCGCGAGACCGAGGACCGCACCACCCTCGACCTGCCCGCCCAGCAGGAGCGCCTGTGGCGCGCCGCGCACGCCGCGAACCCGCGCACGGTCCTGGCGGTCACCTCCGCCTACCCGTACGCACTCACCGACGCCGCGGCCGTACTTCCCGCTCTGCTCTGGACGGCCCACGGCGGGCAGGCCGCCGGGACCGCGCTCGCCCGGATCCTGTCCGGCGACGTCTCCCCGGCCGGCCGGCTGCCGCAGACCTGGTACACCTCCGACGCCGAACTGCCCGGCCTGCTGGACTACGACATCATCGGCTCCCGGCAGACGTACCTGTACTACGAGGGGACGCCTCTCTTCCCGTTCGGCCACGGGCTGTCGTACGCCGCGTTCGCCTATTCCGGTGCGACGGCGGAGCTCGACGGCGACCTGCTGCGGGTGTCGCTGACCGTCACCAACACGGGCACCGTCGCCGCCGACGAGGTCGCCCAGCTCTACGTACGGGCCGTGGCACCGTCCGTCGTCCGGCCGCTGCGGCAGCTCGTCGGACACCGCCGCCTGCACCTGGCGCCGGGCGCGGGGCAGCGCGTGGACTTCACGGTTGCGGTGACCGAGCTCGGCCACTGGGATGTGGCGCACGGCCGCTGGACCGTCGAACCCGGCACGTACGAGGTCCAGGCCGGAGCCTCCAGCACGGACATCAGGCTCACCGCCACCGTCACGGTCGGCGGCGAACCGTCCGGCCCGCGCCCCGTCCTGCACCGGGGTCTCGAAGCCGCCGACTACGACGAGCAGCTCGCCACCGAGATCGTCGACCGTACGAAGACGGACGGCGACGCCGTCACCGCCACCGCGCCCGGGAACGAACTCCTCTACCGTCGCTGCGACTTCGCGGCCGGAATCCGCATCGTCGCCGTGTCCGCGGCGGGGGAGGGTGCCGTGGAGATCACGGTCGACGGCCGCACCACGGACATCGACATCCCCGCCACCGACGGACCGTACGACTACCGCGCCCGTGAGGCGCCGCTGACGGCCTCCGGTGTCCAGGACGTGCGCGTCACCCTGCGCGGCACCGTGCGCCTTGCCGGGCTCACCTTCACCGGAGCCACCGAGTGACCTCGCCCGCCCGCCGAACCCCCGCCTCTTCCCGTCCAGTTGCCCCCGGCAAGGAGTCCTCATGAAGTTCACCGACGGCTTCTGGCTCATGCGTGAGGGCGTCCGCGCCTGTTACGCGACCGAGATCCGCGATCTGCGCGTCACCGCAGACCGGTTCACCGCCTACGCGGCGGTCAAGCACGTCGCCCAGCGCGGCGACACCCTCAACACCCCGCTGATCACCGTCGACTGCTTCTCCCCGGCGGAAGGGATCATCGGAGTACGCACCACTCATCACGCAGGCAAGGTCAACCACGGGCCGGACTTCGAGTTCCCCGGACTCGACCCCGCGACCGCCGCCGCCCGCACCCGCCGGGACGGCGCCGTCACCGAACTGACCAGCGGCCCGCTGACCCTGCGCATGGACGGCGACGGACCGTGGGGCATGACCTTCCTCGACTCCGGGGGCCGCCGCCTCACCGCGGTCGACGCCAAGGGCACCGCCTTCGCCACCACTCCCGACGGAGCACACCACATGATCGCCCAACTCGCCCTGGACGTCGGCGAGAACGTCTACGGGCTCGGCGAACGCTTCACCCCGTACGTCAAGAACGGCCAGACCGTCGACATCTGGCAGGCGGACGGCGGCACCAGCAGCGAGCAGGCGTACAAGAACATCCCGTTCTACCTCTCCTCGCGCGGCTACGGCGTCTTCGTCAACCACCCCGGCAAGGTGTCGTTCGAGATCGGCTCGGAGTCGGTCGGCCAGGTGCAGTTCAGCGTCGAGGACCAGTCGCTGGAGTACTACGTCGTCGCCGGCCCGACCCCGAAGGACATCCTTGCCCGCTACACCGCACTGACCGGCCGGCCCGCGCTGCCCCCGGCCTGGTCGTTCGGCCTCTGGCTGACCACTTCGTTCTGCACCTCGTACGACGAGGAGACCGTCACCTCGTTCGTCGACGGAATGGCCGAGCGCGACATTCCGCTGTCGGTCTTCCACTTCGACTGCTTCTGGATGCGCGAGTACCAGTGGTCGGACTTCCAGTGGGACCCGGATGTCTTCCCCGACCCGGAGGGCATGCTGGCCAGGCTCAAGGAACGCGGCCTGCGCATCAGCATGTGGATCAATCCGTACATCGCTCAGAAGTCGGCGCTGTTCGCGGAGGGCGCCCAGCACGGATATCTGGTGCGACGGCCGAACGGCGACGTCTGGCAGTGGGATCTGTGGCAGCCCGGCATGGCCCTCGTCGACTTCACCAATCCGGCCGCCCGGGAGTGGTACAACGCCAAACTGCGTGTCCTCCTGGACCAGGGCGTCGACTGCTTCAAGACGGACTTCGGCGAGCGGGTGCCGACGGACGTGGTCTGGCACGACGGTTCCGACCCTGAGCGGATGCACAACTACTACGCGCAGATCTACAACCGCACCGTCTTCGAACTCCTGGAGAAGGAGCGCGGGCACGGCGAAGCGGTGCTCTTCGCCCGCTCGGCGACGGCGGGCGGCCAGCAGTTCCCGGTCCACTGGGGCGGCGACTGCTTCGCCTCGTTCACCGCGATGGCCGAGTCGCTCCGCGGCGGCCTCTCCCTGTCCCTGTCCGGGTTCGGCTTCTGGAGCCACGACATCGGCGGCTTCGAAGGCACCCCCGACCCGGCGGTCTTCAAACGCTGGCTCGCCTTCGGACTGCTCTCCTCGCACAGCCGCCTGCACGGCAATGTGTCGTACCGGGTGCCGTGGGCGTTCGGCGACGAGGCCGTGGACGTGGCCCGGAAGTTCACCCTCCTCAAGCACCGCCTCATGCCGTACCTGTACGGGGTCGCGGCCGAGGCCCACCGCACCGGCATCCCGGTGATGCGTCCGATGTTGCTGGAATTCCCCGGCGACCCCACGACCCGGATGCTGGACCGCCAGTACATGCTCGGCCCGGACCTGCTGGTGGCCCCGGTCTTCACGGAGGACGGCCAGGTCGAGTACTACGTCCCCGAAGGCACCTGGACCCACCTGCTGACCGGCGAAACGGTCACCGGGCCGGTCTGGCGCCACGAGACACACGGCTTCGACAGCCTGCCGATCCTGGTCCGCCCCGGTGCCGTGCTCCCGTGGGGTGCGGACGACCAGCGCCCGGACGGCGACTGGCTGGACGGACTGACGCTGCGCGTGTTCGGCCCGGCGTCGGCGACGACCGGCACGCCGGTCACGGTGCCGGACCTGGCAGGCGTCCCGGCGGCGACCTTCCACGTCACACGGGACGCGGACACGCTGCGGGTCACGGCCGACGGAACGGACCGGCCGTACCGCGTGATCGTGGAGGAGAGCGGGGCGACGGGGGAGGGGACGGGGACCGTGACCGTGACGGGCTGACCCCCTTGGCAGAGGCTCGCCGACAGCCCGGGGCACCGGGCTGCCGGCGAGCCTTCGGCGAGCGCTGCACCGTCGGCGATCAGCCCAGACCGTCGGCCAGGGCCTCGGATGCGGCGGCCGCCGACACCTGCCAGACCGTGGTGACCGGCTCCCAGACCCGGATCCCCCGGGGCATGCCCACGCCGGCCGCTGCGAACGTGACCCCGTAGTGGGCCGGATCCGCCGCCACGCTCACACTGCCGACCACATGCCCTTCGGTACCCGCCGGATCGGCGGTACGCAGGGCGGCGTACGCCCGCCCACCGCGCGAAAGCACGTAAGGGGCGCTCCCGGCAGGCGGCACAGCCTGGGCGGAGCCGTCCAGGCCCCGGAAGGTGATGGTCGGGATCCGGTCGACGACACAGCTGCGACTGCCCCGATTGGTGACACTGATGCGCACCACGTTCTGCTGACCGCCGGGCGCGGCCCTCACCCTGAGGGCCTTCTCCTGGCACGTGCCGAGCCGGGAGGGTGCCGCAGGGGCGGCGGGCGCGGTGCCGGCCGTGGCCGTGGCGCCCGTGGCCGCCAGAACCATCGCGGTGGCGGCGGCCGGGACGGTGAAGCCGGAGGCGATGGTGGGGCGCAGAAGCATGGTGTTTCTCCCGGATGCTCGACGGCCGGTGATCGCGGCAGGGTGGCCGGTGTGCCCCCGCGAAGGGCTGGTGCGGACGGACCCGATCAGTATCTGCCGTCCGGTTGCGAGCTGCCCGCTGTGACGGCTATGGACCTTCTGCCGGTGAGTACCTGCTTTTCACGTGAGTACCTGCTTTTCAAATGCCAACGGCGTTGATCTCTGTTGGGAGTGACGTTCGGTGACGGGCGTCCGATGGTTCGCAGGGCTCGGTGCCGCAGGTGATGGGCGGATTTTCAGGGTGATGGCTGCCCAGGTGACGAGGGCGCCGGTCATGTCGAGCGGGGCCGTCGAATAATCCCGTGCTGTGCTGTCGGTGGAGGTGCAGACTCGCTCCATGGCGGAGATGAGGGCGTTCCGGGACGCGGTCAGTGGCTGGGCGAGCGGCGGTCCGGGCGGGCCGGCGAGTGATCTGGCTGTGCGACTGGGGGTGCGGACGGCGGTGTTGCTGGAAGGGCTGAGTGACCTCGCGGCCGTTGAGGCACTGGCCGCGCTGCGTGGCCGGGACCTGGCCGCCGAGGGGGTGTGCGTGGTGCCGATGGGCGGGGCGATGAGCGTCGGCCGCTACGCCGGCCTCCTCGGGCCGCCCGGCCTCGGCCTGCGTCTGGCAGGACTGTGCGACGAGCGCGAGCAGCGCTTCTTCGACCGCGGCCTGCAGCGGGCACGGGCGCCACGCCGGGACATCTTCGTGTGCGCGGCGGACCTGGAGGACGAGCTCATCCGCGCGCTGGGCACGGCAAGGGTCGAGGAGGTCGTCCGGACCGAGGGCGACCTCCGCCCCTGGCAGACCTTCCTGCACCAGCCCGCACACCACGGTCGCCCCCGGCAGCAGCAGTTGCGGCGCTTCCTCGGCACGAAGAAAGGCCGCAAGATCCGCTACGGCCGCCTCCTCGTCGAGGCTCTCGCCCCCGAACAGGTACCGGCCCCCCTCGACGACCTCCTCACGAGCCTGTGACTTGGTGGACGAGGAGGGCTGTTGTGACGACAGCGGTTGAGCGAGGGGTGTTTTCGGCGGCGAGGACTAGTAGGGCCTGGTCAGGTCGGTGCGAGTGCTGGTATGTCGCGGTGGCAGGTGGGGCAGGCGCCGGTCCAGGCTACGAGCAGTAGCTGCAGCTCGCGGACGACTTGGTAGAGGCTCAGGCCGGCGCCGTGTTTTTTTGGGGCTCTGGCCAGTCGCTGCAGGGCGCAGAAGGCATGTGCGACGGAGACGAGGGTGACGTGGTGGTGCCGGCCGGTCCAGGTCCGGCCCTCGAAGTAGGCCAGACCCAGGGCCTGTTTCATCTCCCGGTAATCGTGCTCGATAAGACCACGAACCGCGAATACATCCGCTTGAAGCCACCGCGGCCGGTGCCGGGCCGGGAGCCCTCACGTCATTGCACCGGCTCTGCCGCTTTCCGACCGGCACGGTGACCAGCTGCTTCACCGATTGCGGCTTGTCCGGGTACTTCGCCACCGGCGGACGTCCGTTCCTGCTGTATGGCTCGGTCACCGGCACGGCTTCGCCGGGCTGAGCCGACAACGTGATGGTGAGGGGCAGCCGAGTCCGCACCTGTGTGCGCGGCTCCCGACCGCCTCCGCCACCTGCCCGCGGCACCTCGGATCGCTGCGAACCCGGCCGAGACGGTCGGGTAGTTGGTGATTGCCGAGCGCGAAGCCGAGAAACGGGCAATGGCCCACCCCAAATACGGTCGACGCCCTTGACGGGGAATGGAGTCCCACCACTATCCTTGCGGGCAGAATAGTGGTCTAGACCTCTTGGAGTCCTGGTGGGAAGACGCGTTACCGCTCTGAGCGCACTCGCACTTGCAATTTCCATGGCCTCTGGCGCGCTGGCTCAGGGCCCCGTGGCCTTTGCCGCAACATCGCAGCAGGACCTGCCCGCCACCGCCGAACCGCTGCCGCCCGTCTCCCCGACGCCCCAGTCGCTCACCCGCTCCGGCCGCGATGCCACCGTGACCGGCCGTGTGCTCCTCGTCGCCGACGACGCCACGGACGCCGCAGCGCGTGACCGCCTCGTCCGCGAGCTCAGGAAGCACGGCGCCGACCGGGTCGACATCGTCACGCCCGGCAACGTCCCCAAGGCCGCCGCCGGCCTGCTCACCGTGCGGATCGGCCCGGCCGCCCGGCCGGACGTTGCCGAGGTGCTCGGCGACGTGGCCGCCCCGGACCGCGCCGAGGGATACGCCCTGCGGGTCAACGTCAGTGAGCGGGGCACGCAGATCGCCCTGGGCGGTCACGACGCCACCGGCCAGTTCTACGCCGTGCAGACGCTCCATCAGCTCTTCGTCCGCGGCGACGACGGCTGGAAGATCGCCGGCGCGCAGGCCGTCGACTTCCCGTCGATGCCGCTGCGAGGCACGATCGAGGGCTTCTACGGTCAGCCCTGGACGCACGCCGAGCGGCTGGATCAGATGGACTTCTACGGCGACGTCAAGGCCAACACCTATATCTACGCGCCCAAGGACGACCCCTACCACCGTGACAAGTGGCGCGACCCCTATCCCACCGACAAACTCGCCGAACTGGGCGAGCTGGTGAACCGGGCCACCGCGAACCACGTCCGCTTCACGTTCGCCGTCTCACCCGGCGGCTCGGTCTGTTACTCCGACCCCGACGACCGCAAGGCCCTCAAGGCCAAGCTCCAGGCCCTCTACGACCTGGGCACCCGGTCCTTCTCGATCCCGCTGGACGACATCAGCTACACCAGGTGGAACTGCGCGGCCGACCAGGCGGCGTACGGCCAACCGGGACGCACCGCGGCCGCGAAGGCCCAGGTCGACCTGCTCAACGACCTCCAGCGGAACTTCATCGCCACCCATGAGGGCGCCCGGCCGCTGCAGATGGTGCCGACCGAGTACGGCGACCTCACCGACACCAGCTACAAGCAGACGATGCGGGCCACCCTGGACCCGGCGGTCGTCGTCATGTGGACCGGTACCGACGTCGTACCGCCCGCGATCACCAACGAGCAGGCCGACGGCGCCTCGAAGCTCTTCGGCCGCAAGGTCTTCGTCTGGGACAACTACCCGGTCAACGACTACGGCAACACCAGCGGTCGGCTGCTGCTCGCTCCCTACGACAAGCGTGAGGCGGGCCTGTCCAGCCACCTCTCCGGCATCGTCGCGAACCCGATGAACCAGCCGTACGCCAGCAAGATCGCGGTCTTCGGCACCGCGGACTTCACCTGGAACGACAAGGCGTACGACGCGAAGGCGAACTGGGCGCGCGCCATGGCCTACCTCGCGGGCGGTGACCGCCGGGCCACCGACGCGCTGCTCGTCTTCGCTGACCTGGAACACCTGGCCCCGACGTTCGGCACCACCCCCTGGCAGTCCCAGGCACCCGAACTCGCCGGCCGGGTAGCCGAGTTCTGGAAGGCATGGGACGCGGGCGACCGCACCAATTCTGTCAAGGCGCTGCGCACCTACGCGAACGAAATCGAGGACGCCCCGGCCGCCATCCGCGCCGGATCGGTGGAGCAGGGCTTCGCCGCCGATGCCAAGCCCTGGCTGGACGCCGCCCAGCTGTGGGGCATGTCGATGGTGAAGACACTGGACGCGCTCGCAGCCCGGCAGGCCGGTGACAAGGAGAAGGCCGAGGCGCTGCTCGCCGACTCCGAGGATCTGCAGAAGCAGGCCCGGGCCGTACGGGTCGATCCGGCGCGCAACACCTGGGGCAAGGCCCAGCCCAAGGTCGGCGACGGGGTACTCGACTCCTTCCTCATCCAGGCGGACATCCGGCTTCAGCTGTGGGATGCCGCGGGCGGCTCGGAGAATCTCGCGCTGAAGGGCACGGCGAGCGCATCCAGCGTCGAGCAGAACCTCGACCGGCTCTCGGCCCGGTACGTCAACGACGGTCAGCTCGGTACCCGTTGGGCATCCGGCTACAGCGACAACGAGTGGGTCCAGGTGAAGCTCGCCACCCCCGCCGAGGTCGCAGCGGTAACCCTCGCCTGGGAGGGCGCCTGCGCGACGGAGTACCAGATCCAGACCTCCCTGGACGGGACGAACTGGAGCGAGGCGGCTACCCAGCACCCCGACAGCTGCGGCAATGACGTGATCAAGATCAACTCCGGCAGTGCGGTGCAGTATGTCCGAATGCAGGGCGTCAAGCGGAAGACGACCTGGGGCTACTCGGTCTACGAGATGGGCATCTATGGCTCGCCCGCGGCGTGATCCAGCAGTAGCCGCCAAGGCGTAGTCAAGAGACAGGAGGGCGGTCCGCCCGAGGCGGACCGCCCTTTTGTGCACCTCGTGATCCGTCGTCGGTATCAGCGCGCCGACCGTCACCGCGAAGCCGTAGCCCCCGCCGGGGAAGGTGTCACGCGCCCATCGCCAGAGCGCCGCGCCGCCGAAGGTGGCCCCGACCGCCGGGACGACGATGCCGAGGACGACAGCCGTCATGCAGCCGCAGCCGTAGGCGGTGTCCCGGCGGCGCCCGGACGGAGCCGTGGCCGTACGCGGCGTGCGAGCCGGGTAGGTCAGCGAACCGGCCGCGGCCCTGCGGCGGCGCGGCCTGACCGATCCGCTCATGGTGTCGGCCCTCCTCAACCCGGCAGGACGCCGACGCCGGTCGCGTACAGCTCGCGGTCTCGAAACTCGGTCACTGTCCCCTGCGAGGGGCTCGTCACCGGGTGAACCGCGGCAGCCACTTGGCCTGATAGTCGGGGTGGCCGGCATCCTCCGCCGCCATCTGCCGGACGACGAACCCGAGCCCGACCGCGCGGCCCGACGGGAAGTCGTGGTGGGGGCGGTCGGCGTCCAGGGCGGCGACCTCCTCGTACTCGTCCAGGAGCACCCTGCTCGTCTCGATACGGCGGAGTGTGCGCGCGGGATCCTGCAGGGCGATGTGGTCGTCGTAGCCATGCGTCCGCAGGCTGAACGCGATGGCGCCGGTCCGGTCGTGGATCTCGCCCGGTGCCTCGGCCGGGCACCGCCAGCTCTCGCCGCCGGCCGCTCGCGCGACTTGTTCCTCCTCGGCCAGGCGGGCCCGGACAAAGGCCACCATGTCGGAGTTGTCAGTCATCGGGTTCCGCATCCTCCACAGTCGGGTACGGCCCCGAACCGGCAAGATCACTCGCCGCTCCGGGGCCGCGCTGCTCGTTCAGCACGAGGATGCCGTACGGCGGAAGCCGAGGTCACATCGCGCCCGCGCGTGTTCCGCCTTACGGACACGCTCCCCGCCGAGTTACCGCGCCCGCACGGTGGCCAGCACGTCCCGGTCGGGCTGCAGGGTCAGCGTCGGCACGGGGTTGACGTCACCCGGGTCCACGTCCAGTTCGAACCGGCGCGCGAGCACCGCCAGGATCAGCACCGCCTCGACCATCGCGAACCGCGTACCGAGGCAGACCCGGGGTCCGCCGCCGAACGGGAACCAGGCGTACTCCGCCACGTCGTCGCCGTTGTCGGCGTCCCAGCGCTCCGGGCGGAACGCCTCGGGCTCCGGGAACCACCGCTCGTCGCGGTGCGTCGCCCACTGGCTGCTCCACACCCTCGTTCCCTTCGGCATGTTCACGCCGCCGATCCGCGCCCCGTCCTTCGCGACTCCGGTCACCAGCCAGATGGTCGGGTACAGCCGCAGCGTCTCCTTCACCACCGCCTGGGTGTACGTCAGCCGCGCGTAGTCGTCGAACTCCGGCTCCCGGTTGCCGAGGACACGGTCCAGCTCCTCGGTGAGCGCCGTGCGCGTCTGCGGATTGCGCGACAGCAGGTACCACGCCCACACCAGCGTGGAACTGGTCGTCTCGTGCCCGCCGATGTACAGAGTGACGGTCTCGTCGCGGATCTCCTCGTCCGTGAGGTGCGCGCCGGTCTCGTCCACCGCGGTCAGCAGCCGGCTCAGCAGGTCGGGACGCTCGCCGTCGCCGTCCCGGTGCCGGGCCACGACCCGGCCCACCTCGGCGTCGATGACCGCGGCAGCCTTCTTGATCCGGGCCCGGCCGGGCGTCGGCACCCAGTCGGGGAGCAGGGCGCCGATGCCGCTGAACTCCTTGCCGATCTCCTGCTGGGCGACATCCATCGCCCGTCCCATCGCCTCGGCGTCCGCCGGGGTGTCCACCCCGAAGATGGTGCGGACCGCGATCTTCTGCGTCAGCGCGGCCATCTCCCGCTTGATGTCGATGCGTTCACCGCCGGACCAGGTGTCCGCGAGCTCCACCGTGCTGCCCGCCATCGTCGCCGCGTACGACCGCACCTGCTTCGGCCGTACCGAGGGCTGCACCAGCGACCGCTTCCGCCGCCAGTCCGGCCCACGCGCGACCACCACGCCGTTGCCCATCACGGTACGGAACGCGATGCCCAGCGCCGGCTGGTCGAAGGTGCGTTCCGTCCTGGTGAGCAACTCACCTATGCACTCCGGATCGGCTATGAACACACAGGGGTTGGGGCCGAAGCGCCACCGCACCATGTCCCCGTACCCGCGCAGCCGCTCGAAGAACTCCAGCGGGTTCTTCCCGAACTGCGGCAGATTCCCGAGGAACGGCAGCCCCTTCGGGCCTGGAACGGGCACGTGGCCGCGCGGCTCGGCATCGGCGGCCGGACCGGTCTCCGTGGACATGAAAGGTCTCCGCTCCCTGGTGGCGCACCGGCATCCGGTACGCGGCGACATGGCTGGACTCCGGAGTGCCGGCAGGGTCGGTGAACCCCATCGGCCTTG
This sequence comes from Streptomyces sp. NBC_01669, assembly GCF_026339735.1. GTDB lineage: Bacteria > Actinomycetota > Actinomycetes > Streptomycetales > Streptomycetaceae > Streptomyces > Streptomyces yanii. The sequence continues at coordinate 1,547,330 of NZ_JAPEQG010000001.1, read as the reverse complement.
TGGAGTACGTGAGTTGTCGAGGGTATCCGGGTCTCGTTACGGGAGTGTGGTCGGCCGGGCGGTACTGCCGACGAAGGATCGTGTGTGCTGTCCCGTACCCACGTGAACGGGAGAGGGGGCGATCCGTTCGTGATCGCTGATCCTCCCGGCCCCCTCTTGGTCCGGGCCCGTTCAGCAGACGGCTCCGCCACGGGAAACACCGCGGCGCCCCCGCCCCACCGGTGTGGGGCGAAGGCGCCGCGCATGAGGGCCGGTTCGCGGCCGGGGCGGGTCAGGCGCCCGGCGGGACCCGGGACGGGCGGCCGTTGCCGCGGGTGAGGGAGTAGCCGAACACGGCCGCGAGCGCCCCGAGTACGCCGCCGCCCACGGTCCAGATCCAGCGGTCCGTCCACCAGCCGGAGGCCCAGCCGTCGTCCGGCTCGGTGCCGAGCGGGGCCGGCGACATGGAGTCGCCGTCGGACGAGGCGTCGACCGTCTGCTGCAACGAGGCCGCGCCGGGCGCCAGCGGTTCGCTCAGCATGCCGTCGACGTCATGGGCGCCGCCCTGGTCGGCCGCCGTCACCTCGACGGCGGTCTGCACCGGTTGCCCGAGGTCGGCCGACGGCAGGTCGACAACCGTCAGGCGCACGTAGTAGTTGCCCGGCAGCGGGTCGTTCGCCCACGGCTCGGACCAGGCACGAACGGTCCGCAGGACGCAGGAGAGTTCGACGGTCGACGCGTCGGCGGCCGCCTTCCTGGTCTGGTGGCCGTACATGCAGGCCTGTCGGCGCCGCAGCCCGTCGTACACATCGACCTGCCAGGTCGAGGCGCCGTGCCGGGTGGCGGTGCCGGGCAGGGTGACCGTGGCCTTGACGGTGGCGCGCTGTCCCGCGTCGGCCGGGAACACCCAGTACAGGTAGTCACCCGTGGATGCCCCGGCGGTGGCGCGCTGGCTCGGCTGGATCGTCGTCGCGGTACGGAAGGTGGTGCCCGCCTCGGTGGGTCCCGTACCGCCGTCGGAGGCGCTCGGGCTCGGGCTCGCCGACGGGTCGTCGGCCGCGGCCGACCCGGCCGATGTCAGCAGGGCCATCCCGGCCAGCAGGGCACCCGCGAGTACCCGTCGTGTACGCACCATCAGTTGGTCCTCCATACGGCGATGCGCCAGCGCGAGATCCAGCCGAAGAGCAGACCCGCGATCAGTCCGGTCAGGACGAGTACGCCCAGGAGCCACCAGCCGCGGCCGAGACCGAACGCGGCGGCATCGGCCGCATCGTCCGGCGCGTCCACCACGTCGACGGTCAGCTCGACCGGCATGCCCGGTGAGGTCTTCACCGATGCCGGGGCCGAGAAGGAGTTGCTGAGCTGCAGACAGACGGTCTCCGCGGCCGGCTTGTCCTCGCTGTCCGTGCCGTCCTGCTCGGGCTTGGGGTAGCGCAGCCCGGACGAGATCGCGTCGGTGCGACCGGTGCCGGACTCCGAACCCCTGACGATCTCGCGGCCGTGCACGGTCACCGCGCGCAGCAGCACGCCGTAGTCGTTGTTGACGGCGCGGTCCGCGGACACGGTCACCGAGGCGCGCAGCTCCTGGCCGGGCAGCACGTCCACCCGGTACCAGCGGTGCTCGCCGATCTTCTCGCGGTCGGTGTAGAGACCGGCCTTGAGCTGAGGCGCGGCGGAGCAGCTGTCCGCGCCTTCGGTGGCCACGGGGGTGACGACGGGCTCGGCCGCCCGGCCCACCAGCTGCTTCACGCGGCCGGAGAGTTCATCGGTGTGCTGCACGGCGGTGTAGGTGCCGCCGGTCGCCTCGGCGATGCAGGTCAGCTGCTCGCGGATCTTGGCGTTCGGCACCAGGCCCAGCGTGTCGATGACGAGGTGGATGCCGCGGGCGGCGATGTCGCGCGCGACCTCGCACGGGTCGAGCGGGCCGCAGGTGTCCTCGCCGTCGCTGATCAGCACGATCCGGCGGGTGGAGTCGCCGCCTTCGAGATCGTCGGCGGCGCCCAGCAGGGCGGGCCCGATCGGGGTCCATCCGGTGGGGGCCAGCGTCGCGACCGCGGTCTTCGCCTCCACCCGGTCGAGCGGGCCGACCGGGTAGAGCTGCTTGGTGTCCTTGCAGCCGACCTTCCGGTCGTCGCCCGGGTAGTCGGCGCCGAGGGTCCGGATGCCGAGCTGCACCTGCTCCGGCACCGCGTCCAGGACCTCGTTGAACGCCTGCTTCGCCGCGGTCATCCGGGACTGGCCGTCGATGTCACGGGTCCGCATGGAGCCGCTGACGTCGAGCACCAGCTCGACCTTGGGGGAGGCTTTGGTGGGGGTTTCATCGGCGGCGGCGGGGAGGGCCGTGCCGAGCCCGGCGGTCAGGGTGGCGAGCAGGATGCCCACCCCGACCGTCAGCCTTCTTCTTATGATCATCGCCGGATACTAGTGAAGATCACATGCCACCCCCAAACCGGTCCGGGGGTTGCCGGGTTGCCGTTGTCCCGGGCCGGCGGGGGCGAGTGACAGCCAGTCAGTGGTCGTTGCAGGATGTGGTGACTGGGTGGCTACCGGTCCCCGCCGAGCAGCGGTCCTGCGGCCCGCTCCAATACCGAGTTGACCCGGTTCCAGGTGTCCATGTCCCGTGCCATGGGTGGCAGTTCGGTGTCCACCTCGGATCCCTCGCCGGCGTTCCAGCCGGTGGCGATCGCGACGGGGTCCTCGCCGCCGGCCGCCGCCGCGGCGAGAGCGGCCGCCCCCAGGGCCACCAGTTCGCCGCTGCCGGGCACGATCACGGGCCGCCCCGACAGCCGTCGTACCGTCTCCACCCAGGTGCGCCCCTGCGCGCCGCCGCCGATCAGGCGCAGCGGGCGGGCGGCGACCTCGGGGTCCGCCGGGTCGAGCCCGCAGGCCCGCAGCAGCTCGTCCAGGGCACGCAGCACGGTGACGACCGCGCCTTCGTAGGCGGCGCCGAGCAGTTGCTGCGGGGTGGTGTCGTGCCGGAGGCCGGTGAGCAGACCGGAGGCGGTGGGCAGATCGGGGGTCCGCTCGCCGTCGAGATAGGGGAGGAGCACCGCCTCGCCGCCGGGCGCCGCATCGTTGCGGTCCAGGCCGAGCAGGGCGGCGACCTTGTCCACGGCGAGCGTGCAGTTGAGCGTGCATGCCAGCGGGAGGTACGTGCCGTCGGCCGCGGCGAATCCGGAGAGCGCCGCCGATGCGGGCCGGGCCCGGGAGGCGGCGAAGACCGTACCCGAGGTGCCGAGGCTGAGAACGGGGTGGTCCAGCAGTCCGGCGCCGCCGAGACCGAGGCCGACGGCGGCACTCATGTTGTCGCCCGTGCCCGCCGCCACGGCGATCCCGGCCGGCAGACCGAGCGCCTGCGCCGCCTCCTCGGTCAGCGAACCGGCGCGGGACGCACCCGTCTCGGCCACCTCGGGCAGCAACGCGGCATCCAGACCGAGCAGTTCGAGCAGCTCGGGGTCGTACGTGCCGGTGGCGGTGGAGTACCAGCAGGTGCCCGACGCGTCGCCGGGGTCGGTGACGGCCGCGCCCGTCAGCCGTTCGGTGAGGAAGTCGTGGGGGAGGCGGATCGCGGCGGTCGCGGCGGCGGTCTCCGGCTCGTTCTCACGCAGCCACTGCCATTTCGACGCGGTCATCGCAGCCACCGGGACCGATCCGGTGCGGGCGGTCCAGGCGTCCGCGCCGCCCAGCGTGGCGGTGAGGGCAGCGGCCTGCGGGGCGGAGCGGGTGTCGTTCCACAGCAGGGCCGGGCGCAGCGGGCGGCCCGCACGGTCGAGGACGACCAGGCCGTGCTGCTGACCGGCGACCGCGATGCCGGTGACGGCCGCGGCGGGCACGCCGGATTCCTTCAGGCCGGCGGCGACGGCGGTGCGCAGCGCCTGCCACCACACCTCGGGGTCGGTCTCGCGGGCCCCCGCCTCGCCCGTGACGACATGCGGGGCACGTCCGACGGCGAGCAGCCGGCCGGTTGCGGCGTCGACGAAGGCCGCCTTGGTGGACTGAGTGGAGCTGTCCACGCCGATGACGACGGTACGCGGCGGCATGGGGTTACCTCATTCTCGCGGTGCAGGGGGCCACGGAGGGCCGGAGGGCTGGTGCGACCTATTTGATCGTACGGAAAACAAATTACGCGATCGGGCCCGTTCGGAACAGGGGTCGTCCTTGATTCCCGGTGGTGGGGGGTTTACGTCTCCGCGGGGCACCGTGCATGATTAGTCATGACACTGAACAAATAGAGGTTCGGCGGCCTCCACCGGCCGCGGACCGGACGGCACCGAAGGTGGTCAGACAATGACGGAACGCTTCAAGCCCACCCCGGGGGACAAGTTCACCTTCGGCCTGTGGACCGTGGGCTGGCAGGGGCGCGACCCGTTCGGCGACGCGACCCGCGCGGCGATCGACCCCGTCGAGACCGTGCAGCGCCTCGCCGAGCTGGGTGCGTACGGGGTGACCTTCCACGACGACGACCTGATCCCGTTCGGCTCGTCGGACACCGAGCGCGAGAGCATCGTGAAGCGGTTCCGGCAGACGCTGGACGCGGCCGGGCTCGTCGTGCCCATGGCGACGACGAACCTCTTCACCCACCCCGTCTTCAAGGACGGCGGGTTCACCGCCAACGACCGGGACGTGCGCCGGTACGCGCTGCGCAAGACCCTCCGCAACATCGACCTCGCCGTCGAACTCGGCGCCACCACCTATGTGGCGTGGGGCGGCCGCGAGGGCGCCGAGTCGGGCGGAGCGAAGGATATCCGGGTCGCCCTCGACCGGATGAAGGAGGCCTTCGACCTGCTCGGTGACTACGTCGTCGAGCAGGGCTACGACCTGAAGTTCGCCATCGAGCCCAAGCCGAACGAGCCGCGCGGCGACATCCTGCTGCCGACCATCGGCCACGCCCTCGCCTTCATCGAGCGCCTGGAGCGCCCGGAACTCGTCGGCGTCAACCCGGAGACCGGCCACGAGCAGATGGCCGGGCTGAACTTCCCGCACGGCATCGCGCAGGCCATCTGGGCGGGCAAGCTCTTCCACATCGACCTCAACGGCCAGTCCGGCATCAAGTACGACCAGGACCTGCGCTTCGGTGCCGGTGACCTGCGCCAGGCGTTCTGGCTGGTCGACCTGCTGGAGACCGCCGGTTACGAGGGCCCGCGTCACTTCGACTTCAAGCCGCCGCGGACCGAGGACTACGACGGTGTCTGGGCGTCGGCCGCGGGCTGCATGCGCAACTACCTCATCCTCAAGGAGCGCGCCGCCGCCTTCCGCGCCGACCCGGCGGTCCAGGAGGCGCTGCGCGCCTCCCGGCTCGACGAGCTGGCCCGGCCGACGGCCGAGGACGGCTTGGCGGGGCTGCTGGCCGACCGCTCGGCGTTCGAGGACTTCGACGTGAACGCGGCGGCCGAGCGCGGCATGGCGTTCGAGGTGCTGGACCAGCTGGCGATGGACCACCTGCTCGGGGTCCGCTGACAGCACGGGCGGATGATCCGGGGCCTTACGGCCTGGTGACGACAGCGAGCGGGCTCTCTGTCGTCACCAGGCCGTTACCTGTGTCGGGCAGGTCCGCCCCCGCCTCCGCATGCGAGTCCGGGTCGTACCTGTGTCAGGCGGGTGCGGCCCGGCTCCGGTTCGAGTCCGGGTCGTACCTGTGCAAGGCAGGTCCGGCCCGGCTTCCGTTTCAGCCCGCCACCCGCGCCGCGTACGCCACCGGGTCGGTCAGTACGTCCTGCATCACCAGCGCTGCCGCACCCCGTGCCGCGTCGCCCGCGACCGACGAGGCGCGCAGCCGGCCGCCGCGCGGGGACCACAGCCCGGACACCACCCGGCCCGTCAGCTCCTCGTCGACGGGCGGCGACAGCCACGGCATCAGGCCCCGGTATATCCCGCCGAGCACCACCGCGTCCGGGTCGAGCAGATTCACCGCCCCGGACAGCACTCGCCCCAGCATCCGGCCCGCCTCCACCACGGCGGCCACGGCCCGCTCGTCCCCGGACCGGGTGCGCCGCTCCAGCTCGGCCACCCCGATGCCGCTGCCGGTCTCCTCGATCCCGGCCGCCCGCAGCAGCGCCGCCTGTCCCGCGTACTGCTCCAGACAGCCGCGCGAACCGCACCGGCACTCCGGCCCCTCCGCGTCCACCACCACATGCCCGATCTCACCGGCGAACCCGTGCGCACCGCGCAGCAGTTCACCGTCGATGACCAGGGCGCCGCCGACGCCGATCTCGCCCGTCAGATACAGAAAGCTGCGGATCTCGTCGAGCCCGCCGAACCAGAGCTCGGCCAGCGCCGCCAGATTGGCCTCGTTCTCCGAACTCACCGGCAGTTCCGGGCTGCCGGGACGCAGCGCGGCGAGCGACGCGGCGAAGAGTTCCTCCGCCGCGACCTGATTCCAGCCCAGGTTGGGCGCCTGGCGCACCGCGCCGCCCGACACCAGTCCGGGCAGCGCCAGGGCCACCCCGACCGGGAACAGTTCCTGTTCGGCCGCCGAATCCAGGGTGCGGGCCGCGATCCGGGCCGCCCGCGCCAGCACCTCGGCGGGCGGAGCGCCCCGGTTGTCGAGGTGTTCCGTCAGCCGGACCCGACCAGTGCCCGCCAGGTCCACGACACAGACCGACACGTAGTCGATGTTGACCTCGACGCCGAGCCCGGCGGGGCCGGTGCGCGCCACCTTGAGTGCGGTGCCGGGGCGCCCGGCCTGCCCGCTGAACGTCTTGCCGGACTCGGTGAGGAACCCGCTGTCGAGCAGCTGCTCGACCAGTGAGGACACGGCGGCACGGGTCAGCCCCACGCGTGCGGCCACCCCGGCCCTGGTCGCCTCGCGCTCGCCCTCGTCACGGACGGCCCGCAGCACCAGGCTGAGGTTGCTCCGTCGCACGGTGTCCTTGTCGGCCTTGGGCCCCAGCGTCGTGAGGTTGCTCTTCATATCGCTGCTGAGCCTATGCGATTCCGCACGTCAGTACGGTCCGGAGCGGGCACCGGTTCCCCTCGCAGCATGCGGCGGAAACCGCCGCGTTCGAGGTGCGGGCCGCGACACCGTGGTGACCGGGCGCGGTCGCCGCGTGCCGTTCGCCGCAGCGACGCATGCACGCTCGACTTCAACCTTGCAGACGGAAACGTTGCCCCGGCGCGTCCACAGCTGGTCGTCGTCCGACGGACCGCAGCAACCGGGGCGTGGTGGCCGCGTACGCAGGTACGGGACCACCACGCCCCGGACCGCCGGCTCATGCCGTGGCGCCCCGCTCCTTCAGCATGTCGGCCATCAGCCTGATCTCCGGCTGCTGGCCCAGGACCATGCCCGCCGCCAGGTTCCTGATCTCGTCCGTGCCTGCCGCGTCGGCCGCCGCCTGCGCCATCTCCGCGCCGGCCCGGTGGTGCATGGTCATCAGCCGGAGGAACCGGACCTCGGCGTCCTTGCCCTTCGCCGCCCGCAGCGCGTCCAGCTCGGTGTCGGTCGCCATGCCCGGCATCAGCGAACCATCGCCCCTGGGGGCGACGGTGTGGCCCATCCACTCCATCGGGGGGCGGCCGGAGCTCTTGGCACGGCCCCACATCTCCAGCCAGCCGAGCATCATGCCGCGCTGATTGGCCTGGGTGTTGATGATGTCGTACGCGAGCCGCCGCACGTTCTCGTCGGACGTCCGGTCACGGACGATGAACGACATCTCGACCGCCTGCTGATGGTGGATCGACATGTCGCGCGCGAACCCCACATCGACCGACGTCTCCGCGGGCACGGCCGACCGGGCCGCCCCCTGGGGGGCGGACGACGCGGACGGCCGTACGAGCATGAGTGCCACCAGCCCCAGCGCCAGCAGCAGTACCGCAGCACCCGCCAGCACCATCGGCCGCAGCGCGCGGACCGAGGACGTCACTTGGCGATCCCGCCGGTGCAGGCGGCGCCCGGCTCCGGTGTCTGCGGACCCTGGACGTACTTGGTGAAGAACTGCGCCACGCGTGCGTCGGTCGCGCTCTTCACCGTGACCTGCTTGCCCCAGGCACTGAGGATCAGCGGGGCGTCCTGGTCCTTCACGGGACTCATGAGGGAGTACGGGGTCTTGGCGACGCGGTCCGCGAGCTTCTTGATGTCGGCGGGCTGCGCCTTGTCGTTGTACGTGACCCAGACCGCGCCGTGCTCCAGCGAGTGGACGGCGTTCTCGTTCGGGATCGCTTCGGTGTAGACGTCGGCGTCGCAGTTCATCCAGACCGGGTTGTGGTCGCCGCCGACAGGCGGGTTCATCGGGTAGTCGACCGGCTTCTCGACATGGTTCTGGGTGAGCTTGTCCCAGCTCCGCTCGCCCTGGACGGGGGAGGACTTGGCCTTCTCCTCGGCCTGGTCCTGCTTGTCGGCTGCTGACATCAGATAGCCGCCGCCCGCGACGAGTGCGGCGACGACGGCGACGGAGGCGGAGATGGTGATGATGCGGTTCCTGCGCTCGCGGGCCCGCTCCTTGCGGCGGGCCTCCTCGAGCTTGGCGCGGCGCGCGGCGGCAGGGGTGTTCTGCTTCTTGGCGGAAGCCATGGAGAGTCCTCGGGTTCAAGACGATGTACGGAAAGAGGGCAGGGCGGGAGAAGGGGCCCTGCTTCTAGATCCGTTGAACCTGAAGGCGGAGATGGTCGACGGCGCCCACGGCGTCGTTGGAGGGGCCGCGGATACCGGCGGCGCCGGCGAGCCGGCCGGCCGGAGCGGTGACCGCAGAGCCGGGGAGTGCGACAGGTGCGGCCTGGGCGGGCAGCACGACGGGTGTCGCGTGCTCCGAGAGACCGTGGCAGGAACTGCTGACGCCCCGGTCGTCCGGTGCGACGACCACGACGATCCGCGCGGCGGAGGCCGGGGGCGGAGTCAGGGCAGGAGTCGCGGCCGCGGTCGCGGTTCGGACCGTGGTGTGGTGGGCGGCCGCGCCCGTCTCGGCGAGCGAACAGCACGAGACCATGGCCAGCAGGATGAGCAGCCAGCCGAGAACGGCCGACGCGCGGGCGCCGTCCCGTCGTCGGTCGGTCCGTTCACTGAGTCTGGTCATCCCCGACATCGTACGCGGTGTGTGAAGTTTCAACGAGTGTGGGGATGCTATTAATGTGACGGATGGGGCTTGCCCTGTCGGATCGGCGGGATAGTGTGCCCCGGTGACAACGCACTCGAACGTATCTGCGGGCTGGTATCCGGATCCGCACGGCGCGCCCCAGTTGCTGCGCTACTGGGACGGTTCCCAGTGGACCGAGCACACGAACCCGGCCGGCGGACAGCAGCCCCAGGCTACCGCTCAGCCCCAGGCGCCCGCGCAGGCTCCCGCTCAGTTCCAGATGCCCCACCAGCAGGCGGCCCCCCAGCACCAGCAGGCCGCCCCTCAGCAGCAGGGCATCGCTCCCGGCGGCGCCACGCTCTTCAATCAGCAGGTCCTGGTCGTGAACCAGAAGGCCAAGCTGATCGAGGTGACGAACGAGTACCGCGTCTTCGACCAGCAGGGCAACACGATCGGCTCGGTCATCCAGGTCGGCCAGAGCGCGCTGCGCAAGGTGTTGCGGTTCGTCTCCAGCATCGATCAGTATCTGACCCACAAGCTGGAGATCCGTGACGCGTACGGGCAGCCGCAGCTGCTGCTGACCCGGCCGGCGAAGTTCATCAAGTCCCGGGTCATCGTGCAGCGCCCGGACGGGCAGCCGGTCGGCGAGATCGTGCAGCAGAACGCCATAGGCAAGATCAACTTCGCCATCATGGTGGACGGTCAGCAGATCGGTGCCATCAAGGCGGAGAACTGGCGCGCCTGGAACTTCGCGATCGTCGACCACAACGACGCCGAGATCGCCCGGATCACCAAGACCTGGGAAGGCCTCGCGAAGACGATGTTCACGACGGCGGACAACTACGTGCTGCAGATCCACTATCAGCTGCCCGAACCGCTGCTCAGCCTCGTCGTGGCGACGGCCCTGACCGTGGACACGGCCCTGAAGCAGGACGCCCGCGGCCTCGGCTGACGGAATCCTGTCGTACGCAGCAGCCTGCGCCCCCGTACGTTCACGTACGGGGGCGCAGGCGTGTACGCATGCCGTCGGACGGCGCTGCCCCACGTCGGATGTTCTCCGGCCCGGCGATCAGAGGTCACCCGACAGGCTCTGAGGCGGTCAGTTCGGCAGAGAGGCGTCCGGCCGGTCGGTCTCCTGTATCTCCTCCAGGACCCGGCGGGCCACCGCGAACGCCGAATTCGCGGCGGGCACACCGCAGTAGACCCCGGTCTGCAGCAGTGCCGCGCCGATCTCTTCCGGTGTCAGACCGTTGCGCAGTGCCGCCCGGACATGCATCGCAGTTCCGGGGCGGTGAAGCCGAGTGTGAACCAGCGCGCCGCGGCCCCGGTCGCGACCGGGGCGAGTCCGTCCCGCCGGACCAGCGCCGCCCGCTCCTGCCACGGCCCGGGCTCGCCGAAGCGCGCGGAGGAGCAGACGACGGCGAGCCGGTCGATGCGCTCCCGGTGGTGCACGGCGAGCCAGAGGCCGACCGCGCCGCCCAGCGACACCCCGCGTACGAGAACCGGTCCAGGGACAGCGAGTCGGCCAACCGATCACCAGCGCGGCAAGATCGGCGACCGTCGCACCCGGCCCGATCAGGTCCGCGGCCGATCCGCCGTGTCCGGGCAGATCCCACCGTACGACCCGGTGGGCGGTGGAGAGGTCGGGCGCGACGGCGTCCCAGAGCCCGGTCGACGTACCCAGCGAGGGGCCGAGCAGCAGCGGGGGAGCAGCGGCCGGACCCTCCGTGCGGTGGTGCAGAAGGCGGTCGGGCGGGGAAGTCATCGGCGGTCCAGTGCGCGGTCGGTGAGGGGGCCCGCGGATCCGGTGTACCGGGCGGGGTCGGTCAGTTCGGCCAGATCGAGACCGGCGAGCTCCGGCTCCTCGTCCAGGACGTCGAAGAGCACATCGGAGAGGTCGGTCGTCTCGGACCGGGCCCGGTCCGCCGCGCCCGCCAGGACGTCCCTGGCGCGGGCCCGGCCGATGCGTTCGGCAAAGGCGGCGGCCAGCCGCTCCGAGACGATCAGACCGTCGGTGAGGTGGAGGTTCTCCAGCATGGCGTACGGGACGATCCGCAGCCCCGCCGAGAGTTCGGCGCCGTCCCGCGCGGCGCCGCCGACGAGCCGCAGAAGATCGCGCAGCGGCTCCCACTCGGCGTGCCACGCCCCGGCGGGCCGCTCGTCCTCGGCGGCCAGCGAGCCGTACAGCGTGGCCGCCAGGCCGGGCGCCCGGCGGGCGGCGGCCGCGATCAGCGTGGCGCGCACGGGATTCGCCTTGTGCGGCATGGCGGACGAACCCCCGAGCCGGCCCTCCTCGACCTCGCCGATCTCGGTACGGGACAGCGTGAGCACATCGGCCGCTGTCTTGCCGAGCGCGCCCGCGGTGAAGGCGAGCGCGCCGGCGAGATCGGCGACCGGGGTGCGCAGGGTGTGCCAGGGCAACACCGGCTCCACCAGTCCGAGTTCGCGTGCGTACGCGGCGACGAGGGCGAGTCCGTCCACGCTCTTCTCCTCGAAGGAGAAGGCGGAGAAGGCGGCCAGGGTTCCCGCCGCACCCCCGAGTTGGGCGGGGAGGGAATCCCGTACGGAAGCCAGCCGGTCCCGTGCGTCGAGGATCAGCGCACGCCACCCGGCGACCTTGAGCCCGAATGTGGTCGGCACGGCGTGTTGCGTGAGCGTACGGCCCGCCATCGGTGTGTTGCGGTGCGCGGCGGAGTGCCGCGCCAGCTCGTCCGCCATCCGCATCAGATCGTCGAGCACCCCGGCCAGTGTGCGCGAGGCGACGAGCATTGCCGCAGTGTCCAGGATGTCCTGGCTGGTCGCACCCCGGTGCACATACGGCCGCACCTCCTCGGGCACCGCCGCCGCGAGGTCGGTGACCAGGGGATGACCGGGTTGCCGCCGGAGCGCGCCCGGAGCGCCAGATCCCTTACGTCGAAGCGGTCGGCGTCCGCCGCCTGCGTGACCGCCCGCCCGGCCTCCGCCGGGGCGAGCCCGCATACGGACTGGGCGCGGGTCAGCGCCGCCTCGGCGTCGAGCATCGCCTGCAGGACGGCGCGATCGTCGGTGCTGGTCTCGGCGGGGGAGCCGGCCCGCCCGGGGGCGAGCAGACCGGCATCGTTCTCGTACGTCACGTGAACTCCAGGAAGACCGTTTCGCCGACGCCCTGCAGATGGATGTCGCACCGGTGGGTGCGCCGGTCGGTGGGCGTCGCGATCAGTGTGGCCCGGCGCTCCGCGTCCAGCGACTCCAGCAACGGGTCACCGGCGGGCACGGTGCCGTCCGCAGCCCGCAGACAGATCCGGGTGTACAGGTGGTGGAGCAGCCCGCGGGGGGCGTCGGACGCTCGGGTCATGCGGCCTCGAGGGCGCGCAGCGCGGTGAGCCCCTGGGGCGCGGGCGGCGCGGTGGTGCCGATCGTGTCGGCGGTGCGCAGATCCCAGTCGGTGGCGCCCGGACCTGCCTGATCGCCGAGCCCGGCCTCGATCAGCGCACGGTGGGGGAGCGGGTCGGACTCGACCGCTCCACCATCGCCGAGGTCATCAGCAGACTTTCGCGGCGCGGGCTGCTGGACAAGGTCCGCGACCCGCAGGACGGCCGCCGCTCCCTGCTGCAGCTCACCGAGGACGGGGCGCGCACCCACCGCAGGATCTCCCTGCGGGCGGCCGGGATGAACCAGGTCTTCCTGGGCCCGCTCTCGGCCGAGGAGCAGGCTGTCTTCTTCGATCTGCTGCGCCGGGTCTCGGGCGCGGCCGAAGGGCTGCGTAATCCTGAGGAGCCCCTCGGCGCCGGAACATCCGGCCTCTGACGTCTTCGGGCGTACCCGACAGGCTCTGAGGGCGGCGGACCCGCGCGGCGCCGAGGTGCGCCATCGTGCAGCCGCCGGCCTCCTCGCGCGGATCGGCCTCGGACCGCCGGCCGAAGAGCGCCGTGCAGAACGATGTGGCCGCCGGGATGTCCGGGGTGCTCGGCTCGATCCAGCAGGGACCGCCGGGCACCGCTTCGGAGAGCTTCATTCCGTTCCCTGTGTTTCTCTTCCGGGGACGCGCGCGTGTGCGGGTCTTCCCGCAACCTACGACCGGCCGGGGAGCCGGGCCATCCGGGCGACGGCCCGTGGTCGGGGAGAAGTGTTTTACGGGTGTAATACCTGCTAAGATGTTTGCGTGAGTGATACGACCATGCGAACCCGGCAGCCCTCCGTCCGTAGACTTCCGCTGGCCCCCGCCCTGCGCCTGGCCCGCCCCTCGGACATGTGGTTCAAGCCGGCGCTGAGCGTGGTGGTCGCTTCCGCCGTGCCGAACCTGGTGCTCTTCGCCTTCGGCCGGCTCGACCTCGTCATGTACACGATGGCCGGTTCGCTCTGTGCGCTGTACGGCCACAGCCTCCCGTACGCCCGCCGCGCCCGCACCGTCGCCGCAGTCGTCCTCGGCATGCTCGTCGGCTTTGCGATCTCCCTGGTCGCGGCCTCGCTCACCGACTCGACAGCCGTACTGATCGCCGTCGGCGCACTCCTCGCGGCCGGGCAGAAGGCGCTCTGCGACGCCACCCGCATCGGGCCTCCCGGGCATGTGATCTTCACGTTCGTCACCTCGGCCGCCCTCTTCGCCCCGCAGCACCTGGGCCAGGTGCCCGGGCACCTGGCGCTCACCGTGGCGGCGGGCGCGGTCGCCTGGCTGGTCACCGTCGGTCCCGCCCTGATCCGCCGGGAGGGCCCCGAGCGCCGCGCCACGGCCCGCGCGCTGAACGCCGCCGCCGCATACGCCACCGACCCGGGACACCGCACCCGGCACGCCGCGGCCGCCGCCGTGCACGCCGGCTGGCAGACGCTGCTCGCCGCCGGGCGCCCCACCCCCGTACGCCGGGCGCTGGAACGGCTCCTCGTGCACGCCGAAGCCGCCCTCGCCGAGGCCGCCCTCGGGTCCCGCACCGCCGACCCCGACCGACTGCGTGCCTGGGCGGAGCAGACCCGGGCCCGCGGACCCGTCCCCACCCCGCCGCCCGCCCCCGGCACCGCCGAGGAGCTCTTCGGGATCGACGCCGAGCGCGCCGCACGGCGGACCGGAAGCCGCCGCGACGCCCGCCGGGCACTGTTGCGCGCGCTCGGCCCCGGCTCCCCGCTGTTGCCCATCGCCGCCCGTACCCTCATCGGCTGCGCCCTCGCCGGATACGTCTCCATGGCCCTCGGCGTCGGCCGCCCCTACTGGGCGATCGTCACCGCCGCCTCCCTCTACCAGGCCAACGTCACGCTCTCCTGGAACCGAGCCCTGCAGCGCACCCTCGGCAACCTCCTCGGCGTGCTCGTCTTCGCCGCCGTCCTCCCTGTCACCCGGACGGGGCCGTTGGCGCTCATCGGCTGCTGCCTCGTCTTCAACTTCGCCGCCGAGGCACTGATCACCCGCAACTACTGGCTCGGCTCCATCGCCGTGACCCCGATGGCCCTCCTCGTCATCGAGTTCGGCGGCACCCACCCCGCCGGTGAACTCATCGGCGACCGGGTCCTGGACACCGTCATCGGCGCCGCCGTCGGACTGCTCGCCGCCATGGCCGTCACCAATCGCCGGGCCGCCGGGCGCCTGGAGCGGGCCCTTGCCGCCACCGACCGGGCCCGCGCCCACGCCGCAAAGACCCTGGCCGCCCCGGCACCCCCACCTGCCGCGCTCGACGCCGCTCGCCGCAGGCTGACGGGATCGCTCGTCGAGCTGCGCGAGGCGGGCGACACCGCGGCGGGCGAATGGTGGCAGCGCGCCCTGCCCGAGGAGCGGGTCCTCGCGGCGGAGCAGGCCGGACACCGTACGCTCGCGGCGACAGCAACACGGCAGGGACTGATCGTCCCCGCCCAGGAGAACGGAGCGGTGTGACCGACGACATCGTCGCCTCGGTGGTACGGCAGTGGCAGGCCGTCAACCCGGAGCTGGACACCGGACCGATGGAACTCATCGGGCGCATCAACCGCTGCGCCGCCCTGCTCCAGCAGGCGGAGGACGCCCCGCTGCGCTCCGCCGGACTGAGCCGCGCCGAGTTCGACCTGCTCGGCGCGGTGCGCCGTACCAACCGTGAACTCACCCCCGGTGAACTGGCCAGGGAAACGTTTTCCTCCGGCGCCGCCGTCACCAAACGCCTCCGGGGCCTCCAGGAGCGCGGCCTGGTCGACCGCCGCAGTGATGCCCGGGACCGCCGCGTCGCGCATGTCCGTCTCACCGACGAGGGGCGTGCCCTGGTCGACGAGCTGCTGCCCCGGCAACTGGCGTACGAACGCACGGTGCTGTCCGGTCTCGACGAACGGACCCGTGGCGAACTCAGCTCCCAGCTCAGTGAGTTGCTGGTCCAACTGGAGGGACGCCTCGGCGGGGCCCGGCGCTGAACCACGCACCGGACCCCGCTCCGCGCGAGTGGGTGACGGCCACCGGTTGTCAGGGGTGGCGCGGGGGCCGGTCGGCACGGGCTCCGCCGGGCGCCGGCCCGAGCAGCGACGCGGACTGCCGCAGTTCTTCGGCCCGGCGGACGAGTGCGGCTTCGTCGCTGTGGTCGGCGGGCGCCGACGCCATCAGGGCGAGCCACTGGCCGGCTGGAGCCGGCCAGTGGCACGGCTACGGAGTGCATGCCCCACACCGACTCCCCGCGGCTGAGCGCATACCCGCGCTCGCGGATCCCGTCGAGTTCCGCAAGCAGCGCGGAACGGGTGGTGAGGGTGTGCGGGGTGACCTCCGGCAGTTGCTCCTCCGGGTAGAGCGAGCAGACCTGTTCCGTCGTCATCCGGGAGAGCAGCAGCTTGCCGCCGGAGGTGGCGTGCGCCGGCTGCGTGCGCCCCGTCTCCAGCATCACCCGTACGGGGTGGGACGACTCGCGCCCGTCGGTGATGATGATCTGGTCGCCGATCAGCGCAGCGCTCTGCACGGTCTCGCCGGTGCGCCGTACGGCGTCGTCCAGGACGGCTCCCAGTTGTTCGCGGACGGCGGTGCCGAAACCCGCCGGGCGGCCGAGCCGTACCAGCTCGGGGCCGGCCGAGTAACCGCGGCCGGAGGAGTCACGGATCGCGAACCCGCGCCCTTCCAGAGTGCTGAGCACCCGGTATCACTGCGACACTTTCGACGATCGTCACTCCTTGCACGCGGCCGGAGGCGCTGCGTGCGAAAACTCGTGAGTGTATTACCGCGGGAACGCTCGCGCAGGGGGTTGGGTGAATGTGCCGAAGCACTGTCTCGATCTGACTAAGCTCACGCGCAGTGAAGTCGAGTTGATATGAATTCGAGTGCTTGTTCCCTCGTGCCCTACAAGTGCGTATACCTCCCGAATCAACCGCCAGAGGTCTTAGATGGCTCGTGCTGAATCACCGCCGACCCACCGAGAAATCCCCCTTGCCCGAGCCGCGTTGCTCCCCGTGCTCCTGACGGCCGGAGCGACCGCCGCCGCCGCGGCGCTGGTTTCCGGGGCCACCCGGGTGCCAGTCGTCTCGTGCGGTGCGGTCACTACCGTCGTGGTCGCCGCGCTCACCGTCGCGCTGGCCCGTCGCGCCCGCGCGATGCGCAGACAGCGCGCGGAGTACGAGCACCGCCTCGCCGTCCTGGAACACCGCCTCGCCACCCATGACGAAGAGGCCATCCGGATCAACAAGGAGCTCCTGCCGGCCGCGATCCACCGGCTCCGCGTGGGCAATTCGCCCGATGAGGTGCTGCGCGACATCGTCGACGCCGACGAGGTGTACCGCGACCTTCCCGAAGCCCAACGCGCCCTCGTCCGCACGGTGCTGAACATCATCGACAACGAAGAGGCGATGCGCGACTCCGCGCAGCGCGCCTTCGTCAACGTCGCCCGGCGCGTCCAGGCGATCGTCCACCGGCAGGCCAGCGAGCTGCGGGAGATGGAGGAGCACCACGGGCGAAACCCCGATGTCTTCGACGACCTGCTCCGCATCGACCACGGCACCGCGCTGATCGGCCGGCTCGCCGACTCCATCGCGGTACTCGGCGGCGCCCGCCCCAGCCGTCAATGGCCCAAGCCCGTACCGCTGTTCAGCGTGTTGCGCGGTGCCATGTCCCGGATCCTCGAATACCCGCGCGTCGACCTGCACTCGATCGCCAAGGTCGCCATCATCGGCACCGCCGTCGAACCGCTCATCCACGTTTGCGCCGAACTCCTCGACAACGCCACCCGCTACTCGCCGCCGCAGACCCGTGTGCACGTCACCGCGGTCGAGGTCCAGACCGGCATCGCCATCGAGATCGAGGACGGCGGCGTCAGCCTCAGCGAGGAGGCCCGTGCGCGGGCCGAGAACATGCTCGCCCGGGCCCAGGCCGGGTCCAGCATGAACGACCTCGGCGAGTCCCCCCGGCTCGGCATGGCCGTCGTCGGCCGGCTCTCCCGGATGTACGACCTCCAGGTCTCGCTGCGACAGTCCGCGTACGGCGGTGTCCGCGCCGTACTCGTCGTGCCCCGTGCCATGATCACCACCGGTCCCGCCCCGGGTATCGCCCACGGCATCGGCGCCACGTCGAGGCCCACCAGCGACATCGACGTGGCGGGCATGAAGCACGTCGTCCCGCCGCGCAGCAAGCGCCGCAAGCCTCTCCCGGTGGAAGCCCGCCCGGCCACCGGACCGGTCGCCTCCGACTCCCGGCCGGTGGCCGCGTCGGCGGCCATGGGCGACGACGCCCCCGTCGTGACCGAGTGGACCGCGGGCGGACTCCCGCAGCGCCGCAGCCGTGGCCGCGCACCGCTGGGCTCGCACAACCTCCCCGCGCAGCCCGCCGCTCCGCCCTCGGGACAGCGCAACGGTCACGCCAACGGGAGCGACAGCGGCAAGGAGCAGCCCCCCGGGCTCTGGCTCGAGGCCTTCACCAACGCCGTCAACGGCGTGCCGCAGGAGCCGAGGACCGGCGAAGACACCGATGACGCGTGGGACAAGGGAGACCTGAAGTGATCCAGCAGCGCGGAAACATGGACTGGATGCTCAAGGAACTGGCCGACGACGTTCCGGACATCCATCAGATCGTCGTGCTCTCCGCGGACGGCCTGCGCATCGCCCGGCACGGCGGCGACCCCGATGTCGCCGACCGCCTGGCCGCCGCCTGTGCCGGACTGCAGAGTCTGGCGGCCGCCGTCGCCTCCGAAATCCCTTACAGCGACGGTCTGATGCGGCTCGTCGTCATCGAAGTCACCGGCGGATTCTTTTACTTGATGGCCGCGGGGACCGGTGCGTACCTTGCCGTCCTCGCCGGAGAGACGGTGGACGCGGGACTCGTCGGAGCACGGATGCGCGACATGGTCGTCCGCATCGGTGCCCATCTCACGAGCCCGCCGCGCCATGACGGGCAGGCCGGATGAGCTCTCCCCGACGAGAGCGCCGGGAGGCTGATCCGGCGCTGAGCGACCCGGAGCGGCTGTACGTCATCACCGGCGATCCCGACGGCGGCGAGCGAGCGGCGCTCGACCTGGTCACGATGGTCGTTGCGAAGGAGCAGCCGACGCCGACGGTCCAGCCCGAGCAGGCCGTGATCCTACGGCTCTGCCAGGCACCGTTATCCGTCGCCGAGATCTCGGCCTACCTCAGCCTGCCGTTCAGCGTGGTGACCTCGCTCCTCACCGAACTCCTCGCGAGCGAACTGATCGAATCACGCGCGCCCATCGTCCGCGCCACTCTCCCGGACAGATCCCTTCTCGAAGCGGTGATGCATGGACTTCAGAAACTCTGACACGATCACCGGCCCCAGGACCGAGGACATCCTTCCGACCACGGCCACGGCCGCCGTGAAGGTGGTCATCGTCGGCGGGTTCGGGGTCGGCAAGACGACCATGGTCGGTTCCGTCAGCGAGATCCGGCCCCTCACCACCGAAGAGACCATGACCCAGGCCGGGGTCGGCGTGGACGACAACTTCGGGGTGGAGAGCAAGACCGCCACCACGGTCGCCATGGACTTCGGCCGGATCAGCATCAGCGAGGAACTGATCCTCTACCTCTTCGGCACCCCGGGCCAGGAACGCTTCTGGTTCCTGTGGAACGGTCTCTTCGAGGGCGCCCTCGGCGCCGTCGTCCTCATCGACACCCGGCGTCTCGAGGTCAGCTTCGACGTGATCGGACGCCTGGAAGAACGCGGTGTGCCGTTCGTCGTCGCCATCAACACCTTCCCGGACGCCCCGAAGCACCCCGTCGAGGCGTTGCGCAGCGCACTGGACCTGCCGGACGAGGTGCCGATGATCGACTGCGACGCCAGACTGCGCGGCTCCAGCCGCGATGTGCTGATGACCCTGATGCGCTATCTGCACAGCCTGGCCGTCCCGCTCGCCTGACCACCCCCTGCTCGCACGCCGTCTGATCATTCGCACTGATCCTTGGAAGCCTGATCCCTGGAGCGATCGTGACAACCCCTTTCCATCACGAGCCCGGAGCGGCCATGGGGCCGGTTCCGCCCCCCGAGTGCCCGGCTCACGGACTCGGCGTCGGACCCGGCGGGCTGCGCCGGTTCTACGGCCCCGAGGCCGAGCGGGACCCGGCCGGGCTGTACGACAAGCTGCGCGCCGAACACGGCACGGTGGCGCCGATCCTGCTGCACGGAGACGTACCCGCCTGGCTGGTGCTCGGGCACAGCGAGAACCTGCACATGACCCGCACCCCCTCGCAGTTCTCCCGCGACTCCCGGCGCTGGCGGGCCCTGCAGGACGGCAGCGTCGCCCCCGACCACCCGCTGGCCCCGATCTTCACCTGGCAGCCGGTGTGCGTCTTCGCCGACGGCGCCACCCACGAGCGGCAGCGCGGCGCGGTCACCGACAGCATGGCGCGCATCGACCACCGCGGCGTCCGCCGCCACATCAACCGCTACAGCAACCGGCTCGTCAACGAGTTCTGCCAGGACGGCCGTGTCGACTTGGTCGGTCAGTTCGCCGAGCGGCTGCCGATGATGGTGATGTGCGAGATTCTCGGCATGCCCGAGGAGTGCAACGACCGGATGGTGCAGGCCGCCCGCGACATGACCCGGGGCACGGCGACCGCCGTCGCGAGCAACGCGTACGTGGTCGCCGCACTGGACCGGCTCGTCCGACGCCGCCGGACCGAACCCGCCGCCGACTTCGCCACCTGGCTCGTCGAGCATCCCGCGGGCATGACCGACACCGAGGTCACCGAGCATCTGCGGCTGATCCTCATCGCCGCGTACGAGGCGACCGCCAACCTGATCGCCAACGTGCTGCGGATGGTCCTCACCGACCCTCGGTTCCGGGCCAGGCTCAGCGGCGGCCACATGACGGTGCCGGAGGCGGTCGAACAGACCCTGTGGGACGAGCCGCCGTTCACCGCGGTCTTCGGCCGCTGGGCGGTCGGCGACACGGAGCTGGGCGGGCAGCGGATCAGGGAGGGCGACGCGCTGATCGTCGGCATCGCACCCGCCAATACGGACCCGGTGGTTCGTCCCGATCTGGCCGCCGACATGGAGGGCAACCGCGCGCACCTGGCGTTCAGCGGCGGACCGCACGAGTGCCCCGGGCAGGACATCGGACGGGCGATCGCAGATGTCGGCGTCGACGCACTGCTGATGCGTCTTCCCGACCTCGAACTCGCCGTCGAAGAAGGCAAATTGAACTGGATCGGGAACATCATGTCCCGGCATCTGCTGGAGTTGCCGGCCGGCTTCGCGGCACGCTCGCCGCAGGACGACGACGAGCTGCCGTCGATGGCGCGGAGCACACCGCCGCGCGAGGACTGGGAGGGGCAGTCGCCGGTCTCGCACACGACTCCCGCGCCCGTTCCGGCGGGGGTGGCCGCGCAGGCCGGGCAGAGCCCCGCAGACGGGGTGCGGACCGATGCACCGCCCCATGGTGCGTCCGCCGAC
This sequence comes from Streptomyces sp. NBC_01669, assembly GCF_026339735.1. GTDB lineage: Bacteria > Actinomycetota > Actinomycetes > Streptomycetales > Streptomycetaceae > Streptomyces > Streptomyces yanii. Next base: position 1,526,549 of record NZ_JAPEQG010000001.1, on the reverse strand, counting down.
CGGATCCCGCAGCAGCGCAGGCCCGCCGCACCGGCTCGGCTGTGGCATGCGGTGACACGGTGGTGGAGCGGCTCCTGACCGGACCGTCCGCGGGACGACATGCATACGGGCCGGTGGCCCGGGGCCCCTGGCTCCGGGCCACCGGCCTGCGCGGTGTTGCCGTGGTGGCGGGCACGGCGCAGGCACAAGGTCCCCCGTACCATGCGGAAGCGTGAAGCTGACAATTCTGGGCGGCGGCGGATTCCGGGTCCCACTCGTGTACGGGGCGCTGCTCGCCGACCGTGCCGAGGGCCGTGTCACCGCCGTCACCCTCTACGACACGGACGCCGACCGGCTCACCGCCATGGCCCGCGTCCTCGCCGATCAGGCCGAAGGGGTGCCGGACGCACCCGCCGTCCTTGCCACGACCGAGCTCGACGAGGCACTGCGCGGCGCCGACTTCGTCTTTTCCGCCATCCGGGTCGGTGGTCTCGAAGGACGTGCCGCCGACGAAAGGGTGGCCCTCGGCGAAGGCGTGCTCGGGCAGGAGACGGTCGGTGCGGGCGGCATCGCCTATGGACTGCGCACCGTCCCCGTCGCCGTCGAACTCGCCCGGCGCATCGCCCGGCTCGCCCCGCACGCCTGGGTCATCAACTTCACCAACCCGGCGGGTCTGGTCACGGAGGCGATGTCCCGTCACCTCGGCGACCGGGTCATCGGCATCTGCGACTCGCCGGTGGGCCTGGGCCGCCGGATCGCCCGGACCCTCGGCGTCGACCCCGAGCGGGCCCGGATCGACTATGCGGGCCTCAACCACCTGGGCTGGGTACGCGGGCTGCACGTCGACGGCCGCGACGAACTGCCGCGCCTGCTCGCCGACCCGCGCCTGCTCGGCTCGTTCGAGGAGGGAAAGCTCTTCGGTACCGACTGGCTGCAGTCACTCGGTGCGATCCCCAACGAGTACCTGCACTACTACTACTTCAACCGGGAAGCCGTCCGCGCCTACCAGGATGCGGAACAGACCCGCGGCGCCTTCCTCCGCGATCAACAGGAGGGCTTCTACGCCCGGATGAAGGACCCGGCCGCTCCCGCCTTTCCGGCCTGGGACCGGACCCGCGCCGAGCGCGAGGCCACCTATATGTCGGAGAACAGGGAGGTCGCCGGGGTCGGCGAGCGCGACGAGAGCGATCTGGAGTCCGGCGGGTACGAGCAGGTCGCCCTCGCACTCATGCGGGCCGTCGCGCGTGACGAACGGACCTCGCTCATCCTCAATGTCCGTAACCGCTCCACGCTCTCCGTGCTCGACGCCGACGCCGTCATCGAAGTGCCGTGCCTCGTCGACGCGAACGGTGCCCGTCCCGTCAGCGTCGACCCCCTCCCGTACCACGCCGTCGGACTGGTCACCGCGGTCAAGGCCGTCGAACGCGCCGTCCTGGACGCGGCCGCGAGCGGCTCACGCGCGACCGCCGTCCAGGCCTTCGCACTGCACCCCCTCGTCGACTCGGTCTCGGTCGCCCGCCGACTGGTCGACGGATACACGAAGGTCCATCCCGGGCTCGCCTACCTGAACCGTCCTTGAGGGCCCGGCCCTGCCTCCTGGTACCGCCTTCGGGCTTTCCGTGCCCGAAGGCGGAGCCGGCTGTCGGCCGCGGAAGGAGGGCGGGTGCCCCGGCCGGTGTACCCAACCTCCCGGGCCCCGGGCGCCTGCCCCGCCCGTCGGCGATCAGCCGAGGGAATAGGCATCACCTCCCACGGTGAAGGCGGTCGGCTTGCCGTTGCTGACCGACGAGGAGCCGGTGAAGCCGAACCCCACCGAGGAACCCGCCGCGACGTTGCCGTTCCAGGCGACGTCGGTGGCCGTGACCTTCGCCCCTTCCTGCTGCGGCGTGGCGTTCCACATCTGGGTGACCTTCTGCCCGTCGGGGAACGACCAGCCCAACTGCCAACCGTTCCACGATGTATCACTCGTGTTGGTGACCGTCACATCCGCCTGGAAGCCCCCGGACCACTCCTGGGTGACCTTGTAGGTCACCGAGCATTCGGCGTTCGCCGGCGGCTCCTCCGGATCAGGGTCCGGGCCGGGGTCGGTGCCCCCGCTGTCGCCGTCGGGGGAATTGCCGTACATGATTCCGCGTCCGTTGGTGGAGACGTACACCCGGCCGAAGACCCGTGGGTCCCCGGTGATCGCCGCACCGGTCCAACCCCACTGGTGTGCATCGTCGTTGATCCTCGTCCAGCTCGCTCCGGCATCTGTGGACCGGAAGATTCCGCGTACCCCGCCGATCTTCGCGCTGACGAAGACCGTCTGGTACGAGGCTCCTGTGGCGGCCTTGCCGAAGCCGACACTGTCCGCCTGCTCCACACCGGAGACCCTGCTGAACGTCGCACCCGAGTCGGTGGAGTGCCACAGACCGTACGTCCCCGTGCCGCCAGTAGGGCGGCGATGGGTCTTGCGCTTGAGCGCACGGGAGAGTCCTCTCCGAGCGGGACCGCCAGAAGTGGCGGTGCGGGTCCGATACAAAAGTGGGAGCGCTCCCATGTGCAGGATGATGGTAGCGGCGCATCCCTTCCGGGAGAAGGGATGGCGTACAGGGTCATCGGATGACTTCCCGGACCCGGACGACTGCGCAGTGGGCGGCCGGAGTGTCCGCCGCGTCCCTGAACACGCGCCGTGCCGCACCCGGGTGGCGCGCCCGGACTGCTCGGGCCGGACCCACCCGGGGATCACACTTCCTCCTGGTGCGTACGGCGACGAGCCTGCACACGGCGTCGAACTCCTTGCGGAAAAAGTCGGTTTCACGCCTGAGCCCGGTTCCCTACACTGACCGGGAATCGCGCGCTACCACGCCAACGCGGCGCGCGCCGTGACGAGTGAGGGGAGCCCGGCCGTGCGCTACCGCACCGCTGTTGTTGTTCCCCGGTCACGGTATGAGGTGATCCTGGTGTCTTCGTACGCCCGGTGCCGGCTGCGCGGCCGGAACCGGATGTCCGTGACGAACACCTGACCCCTGTCAGCCCGGTGTCGAGTCAACCGGTCGGGAACATCCCGATGAGGTTGCGCCGGATCAGGGGTTCCCACGTGGCCTGACTGCGGGCCCATTCGTCCCGGAAATTGCGCTGCCCGCTCCGGATCATCCCGAAAGGCCATGGGCCGTGCGCACCAACCTGAACCGTCATCCCACAAGCCCGCTGACCGGCGTCCGTAACCTCGGCATCCTCGCTCACGTCGATGCCGGCAAGACCACCATCACCGAACGGATCCTGTACGTCACCGGGTCCACGTACAAGCGTGGCGAGGTCCATGACGGGACGACCGTCACCGACTTCGATTCCCAGGAACGCGACCGTGGGATCACCATCTTCGCCGCTGCGGTGAGCTGTGCCTGGGACGGCCACCGGATCAATCTGATCGACACCCCGGGCCACGTCGACTTCTCCGACGAGGTGGAGCGCTCGCTGCGGGTGCTGGACGGCGCGATTGCGGTGTTCGACGCTGTTGCCGGGGTCGAGCCGCAGAGCGAGTCGGTGTGGCGGCAGGCCGATCGCCACGGGGTGCCGCGCATCGCCTTCGTCAACAAGCTGGACCGGGCCGGTGCCGACCTCGACACGGCGGTCGAGTCGATCCGGGCACGGTTGCATCCGGCCCCGCTGGTGGTCCAGTTGCCGATCGGAGCGGAGGACGGGTTCACAGGGGTGGTGGATCTGCTGCGCATGCGGTCGCTGGTCTGGGCCCGCGACACGTTCGAGGAGGGCCCGGTGCCGGAAGCGCTGCGCGAAGAGGCGCACCGGCGTCGCCGGCTGCTGGAGGAAGCGGTGGCGGAACTCCACCCGGTCGCTCTGGAGGAGTTCTGTGCTCAGTCGACGGTCTCCGCGCAGACTCTGGCATCCGCGCTGCGCGACCTGACCCGTACCGGTGAGGGCGTGGTGGTGTTGTGCGGCTCGGCGTACCGCAACTGCGGGATCGAGCCGCTGCTGGAGGCCGCCGTGGCCTATCTGCCCTCGCCGCTGGACGTGCCGGCGGTACGTGGCACCCGGGGCGGCGAGCCGCAGGAGCGGGCCGCCGACCCGGCGGCGCCGTTCGCGGCGCTGGTGTTCAAGGTGAATTCGACCGCCACGGGGCGGCTGACGTACCTGCGTGTGTATTCCGGAACGATCGAGAGGGGAGATGCGGTGCTGGACGTCGGCGCGCGGCGCACCGAGCGGATCGGCCGGATTCTGCGGGTCCAGGCCGACCGCCATGCGGAGACGGACCGGGCGGTGGCCGGGGACATCGTCGCGGTGGTCGGACTGAAGTCGGCCCGTGCCGGGGCCACGCTGTGCGTACCCGCAGCTCCTCTGCTCCTCGAACCGCCGACCGTCGCCGAACCGGTGGTCTCCGTCGCGGTCGAGGCCCGCAGGCGCACCGATACGGACCGGTTGGTGTCGGCGCTGGCGCGGCTGGTCGAGGAGGATCCCTCGCTTGCGGTCAGGACCGACCGCGAGACGGGCCAGACGGTCCTGTCGGGGATGGGCGAATTGCATCTGGAGGTGGCGGTGGAGAAGATCCGGCGCGCCCATGGACTGGATGTCGGCATCGGTCGGCCGAGGGTGGCCTACCGGGAGACCGTCGCGCGCGGTGTGTCGGGGCTGGTGTACCGGCATGTCAAGCAGGACGGAGGCGCCGGCCAGTTCGCCCATGTCGTCCTCGACACGGAGCCGTTGGAGTCCGCCCCGGGCACGTCCGGTGACAACGGCACCGGCAGTGCAGTGGACTTCGTGTTCCGGTCGACTGTCGTCGGTGGCAGGGTGCCGCAGGAGTTCGTCCGGGCGGTGGAGGCCGGCTGCCGGGATGCTCTTGTCGAGGGGCCTCTCGGCGGTCACCCGGTGACCGGGCTGCGGGTCACGCTGACCGACGGAGCCACCCATGCGAAGGACTCCTCGGAGATGGCGTTCCGGACGGCCGGCCGGCTCGCACTTCGGGAGGCCCTGCGCGCCGGTGTCATGGTGCTGCTGGAACCGGTGGTCGAGGTCACGGTCACCGTGCCCGACGACGCCGTGGGCGGGGTGCTCGGCGACCTGGCGGCACGGCGCGGCCGGGTCTCGGGTTCGGTCGCACGGGCGGGCACGGCGGTGATCACCGCGACCGTGCCGCTGGCCGAACTGTTCGGCTACGCGACCCGGTTGCGCAGCCGGACCCAGGGCCGGGGGACTTTCACCACCCGTCCCACCGGCTTCGCCCCGGCGCTCAGCAAGGCGCCCGACGGGATGGAGTCCCGGTGACACAACGGCCGGCCCCGCCGAACCAGGGCGGGGCCGGACCGGCGGTCGTGCCTGCCGGCCCGGTTCGCCCTGTGCCGCGGCATACCGGACCCGTATCCCGCGCATGCCTGCGTGGACCGAGCGGCCGGCATGCAGAGCGGCTGTCGTGACGGAACTCAGCAGAGGCGCCGGCCTCCGGTCGCGGCACAGGTGGTCGGGGCCGTGCTCGGCCGGGCCCGGCGTGCACCGCCGGGCCGCCGCGCTCACCCGCGCTCACCCGGGCCCGGTTCGCACAGGCTCCGTGGTCGGTCACCGCGACGGGCTTGCCCTGCGCGAGGCGCGCGTGCAGCCCGGACCGGGAGGTGTCTGTGATGCAGGTGGCCCATGGCCCGGTGGGCATCGGTACCGCCGCGGTCGAACGGGCGCCGGTCGCCGAACTCCTGGAGGCTGAGGCGAGGTGAACCGCCCGCCGACGTGGGCACGGGCCGCTCCGGCGGCGTGGGCGAGCGTGGAGTTGACAGGCTCCCGCACCCGCATGCCGTACGGATCTCCGGCCGTCGCCCTGGGAGAACAGGGCCGAGTCCGGAGCGTCGTCAGCCTTCGGCGGCCCGGAGTTCGCTGCTGATCAGGAGGTGGAGCTGAGCCTCCAGCCAGGCTTCGGTGCGCCCGTTCTCCGGCTGCTGGTCCAGGGTGTTCAGGAACGCCCGCAGCAGTGCCGCCGCTCGGGACAGCCCGGTCCGTGACAAGGCGGTCGCCGCCGCGTCGATACGGGACCTGGCCGGTGCCGTCGGACGGAGCAGCCCGTTGTGGGCCGCGGCGGCAAGAGCGGATATCGCCTCGTCCAGCGCCTCGGTCAGCGGATCGGGTGTCCGGTGCACGGCCGCTGCCAGGGCCGTGGACCCGTCACCACGGGCCAGATCGGGCACCGTCACCCCGGCCGGGGTGAGCACCGCGATCGGGTCGATCCGGATCCCGCCGCCGGCGCGGTGCACCGAACCGCTGACGTGCGTGGCTCCGCTCTCCAGCGCATCGGCCAAGGCGTCCAGGGCGCCGGGGCACTCCGGCCGGTAGGGGGACGTCAGCAGGGCGGACGTCCCCGAGACGTCCCGTACCGCTGCTTCGAGGCGCTGTTCCGCGGGGTCGTACCCGACGCTTTCGATCGCAGAAAGGGCGACCACCCGGACGGTTTCCGCCTCGACGCGGGGGCGGATCAGCCGCGGCGGCTGCCCCTCCCAGCCCGCGGCGAGCGCCGAGAGGTCCCGCACGAGCAACGGCTCAGGGAGCTCCGTCCAGGCCGCGCCGACCGGGGTGATGCTCGTGGTGCCGAGGCGGCTCCGGGTGATGGTGAGGGCGCGGCTCGCGGTGCGCCGGATGTTCTCGCTGACCAGGCTTCCGGTGGCCAGCGAGGCGAGGGGCGTGGACAGGACCCGGCGTGTGGCGAGCCGGTGGCCCGTGAGCTCCTGGCCGTCGGTGGCGGTCCACTCCTTGCGGAGCACCAGGACGGTTCCTGCGCCGGGGTGCGCGAAATACACCTCGGCGACGGGTGCTTCGGCCGTGCCGCGGACCCGGCAGCCGAGCGAGGTGAGCCGGACCCGGCGCAGCGGGGTGTCCCCGGTCTCCCGGGTGCCGAGGGCGCCGGGGACCGCGGCGGCCCGTCGACGGGCGTGAACCTCGGTGAGCAGAGCGGCAACCAGCTCCGGGCGGTAATGGGCACTGCGGTCGGCGTAGGCGGTGAGCTGGCCGGCCAGGTCGGCGACCGCACCGGCCGGCCAGTGCAGGGACGCCGCGGTCATCGCCTCACCGGCGCGGGTCAGTGCAGCGCGGAGCAGCGGACCGGCATGGGCCACGCCTTCCCGCAGCAGTTCGTCGGCGAGTGCCGCGGCGGCGTCCAGTTCGGGCCGTGCCGCGGGGTGCGTGCCGGTGGAGCGGCCGCCGACCTGCACGGTGGTGGAACGGTCCTCGGTCCCCGCTTCGTCGGCGGCCCGGAACGCCCAGACCGCCAGCGTCACCATCTCGTCCCGCACCGCGGCGGACGCGTCCGTCAGCGCGTACGCGATCTCGCCGGGCACCGGGAACCGCACCGTGCAGGTGGGCAGTTCCACCCAGGGGCCAGGGCGGTCAGCAGTGGGCCGGTGCACCAGGGCGCCGTAGCCGCGGTCGAACGTGCGACGGGCCGCGGTGAGCGCCCGGGCACCGAGAGCCTCGGTCAGGGCGCGGTCGTCGACGCTGCCGGGCGACCAGTCACTGACGGGGGAGGGGGAGGCGTCCGCGTCGGCCTCGGCATGGCGTTGATAGGCGAGGACGAGGGCGATGAGGTGGCGGCACACGCCCGGTGCGGCGCAGCTGCAGCTGCCGTCGCCCAGACCGGCGCCGGGCGGCAGGACTGTCGTGGTGCCGTCGTCGAAGCGAGCGCTCACGGTGGTGTCGGGCCCGGTGGTGAGAGCGGGCGCCGTGCCCGTGTCCAAGTCCTTCGTGGCGCGCTTGACCAGGCCACGATTGGCGAGCGCGGCGAGTGTCTCCGGGGTGAGGGCCAGCAGGTCGGCACGGGTTGCGGACGCGCCGGATGTATCGGTGCTTGCCTCCGCGGTCGTCCCGGTGCTCATCCCGGGCCCCGCGCCGGTGCTCGTCCGGGTCATCGGCCCAGCCTCTCGGCGACGAACTCGGCAAGTCGGCCCGGTGTCATCGCGCCGATGTGCGCCCCCGCCTCGGCGAGTCGGCCGGCCAGTTCGCGGTCGTAGTCGGGGTTCGCGTCCTCGTCCAGCGCGGCCAGGCCGAGTACCGTGCTGCCCTGTTCCACCAGCCCGCGCACCGTGCGCACCAGCCGGTAGGAGTCGCCGCCCTCGTAGAAGTCGGTGATCAGGGCGACGATCGTGCGACGCGGGTTCTCCACCAGGCCCGCGCCGTACTGCACGGCCCGTGCGATGTCCGTGCCGCCGCCGAGCTGGACCCGCATCAGCAACTCCACCGGGTCGGTCACATCGGAGGTCAGATCCACCACATTGCTGTCGAACGCGACCAGGTGCGTCTTGAGACCGGGCAGCCCCCACAGGCAGGCGGCGGTCACCGCCGAGTGGATCACCGATCCGGCCATCGAGCCCGACTGGTCGACCAGCAGAATCAACTGCCATTGCGTCAGATGGCGTTGGGTACGGGAATGGAAGTGCGCCCGCTCGATCAGGAGGCGCCGTTCCGCCGGCTGGTAGTGGGCGAGGTTGGCCCGTACGGTCCGCCGGAAGTCGAAGTCCCTGGCAAGCGGCACCCGGCTCGGCTGCCGGGAGCGGGTGCCGTGGAACGCCCGGCGGATCTCCGGCTGCAGCTTGGCCAGCAGGTGCTTGACGACCGACTCGACGATGCGCCGGGCCAGCCGCAGCACCTGCGGGTTCATCAGATGCTTGGTGCGCAGCACCGCCCGCAGCAGGGTCGGGCTCGGCTCGACGCGTTCCAGGACCGTCGGGTCGGTGACGATCTCCTGGATGCCGTACCTCTCGACCGCGTCCCGCTCCAGACGCTCGATGGTCTCCTTCGGGAAGAGCCGGTGGATGTCGTCGAGCCAGTCGATCGCGGTCACCGGCGAGGGGCCGTCCCCGCCCGTACGGCGGGCGGCCGTCCCCGACCGGCGTACACCGCGCCTGGCGAGGTCGGGGTCCCGGCCGTAGAGCCAGTCGAGCGCGGCATCCCGGTCGGCATGACCCGGCCCCAGCGGGCCGGTGTGCCGTTCGGCTGCGGAGCCGAGGATCAGCCGCCAGCGCTCCAGCCCCGGGTCGGGAACCCCGCCGCGATCCTGGGGGGTCGTGTGCGTCATCGGGTCGGGCGTCGTGGTCATGGTGCGGCTCCCAGGCCGTAACGGGACAGCAGTCGGGACACGTTCCTCTCCAGGGCGCCGGCGCGGGCGATCACCAGCGGGTCCGCGGTGGTCCGCAGCAGCGTGCGCGACGAGCCGCGCACCCCGCGCCGCCGCAGCAACTGCCCGGCGATCCGTTCGCGTTCGCGCGGCGGGAAGAACGCGAACGCCTGACGCAGAGCGGGCAGACCCGACAGGAAGTCATGGTCGGGCAACGCACAGACCACGCTGTCCAGCACATCGACGAGAGACTCCGCGCCCGACCGGTCCCCGCCGCCCTCCGCCTCCCCCGTCACCTCGTCGCGGGCGAGCGCGAACAGTCCGGCCAGCCAGTCGCCGAGCGCATCCGCACCGGCCGCCGCCACCGAACGCACCGCCGCGGCGGGATCCCCGGACGCCCCCGGCGAGCCCCCCAGCGCCCGGTGCATCCCGAAAGCGGCGCCCCGCAGATCGATCGGCGCATCCGCGTCACGGCTGATCCGCAGCGCGATCCCGGCCACGGTCGGCCGGGACACCGCAAGCAACTCCTGCGCGTGCAGCACCGCATTCCGCACAGCCACCACGGCCCGCAGCCGGGGGAGGTCCACCCCCGGCCCCCCGCGTGCGCCCTCCAGGAGCCACAGCAGCCGCTCCGTCGCCCCGTCGATCACGGCGGCGAGCAGCGGACCGCGCGCCACCCCGAACACCCGGTCGTGGCGCCACAGCCCCAGAGTCGTGGCGAGTACGTCGCCGAGCGGCCCGACGGCCTTCAGCTCGCCGGTTCGCGCCACCAGTTCGGTGAGCAACTGCTCCGACAGCGTGCCCACCCCGCACAGCACGGCGTCGAACAGCACCTCGGCCAGTGCGTCGGCCCCGGCGGCAACGCCCTGGGTCCGCTCGGTGAGCGCGGCTGCCGCCGCCTCCGCCAGGCTCGCCCCGTAGGCCCCCGCCTCGACCAGCGCGGCCTCCCGCCCCTGTGACGGCCGAGGCTCCCACCGCTCGGTGAACACCGGGTCGATGCCGTGCTCGGGACCGGCGGTCCGACCGTGGCCCGGGATTCCCAGCACCCGCAGCCGGTGCAGTACCCGGCTCCGCTCCAGATCGGCGGCGTCGGTGAGGTCGAGGCGGTACGAGGAGCCTCCGCCGCCGTCGAGGCCCAGCCGGCCGAGCTGCGCCGCCACATCGTGCACCAACGGCGGTGCCGGGGTGGCGGGATGCAGCCGCCCCACGCGGTCTCCGCTGCAGGCCGCGACCATCTCGACGACGGCGGGGTGGGTGCCCGTCGTCAGCGTGCCCCGAGTCGTCCATGGCAGCGGACGGTCCAGGTCGTCCGTGATCAGGGCGCCCGCGAGGCCGTCCAGCACATCGATCCTGGCGGGCCGCGGATGGCCGCGCAGCGCCGTGAGGCCCTCGGCCAGACTGCGGGCCGCGATCAGATCGGCGGTGGAAACCGGGAACTTCCGGGCCCGCAGCCGCTCGACGACCACCCGCAGCAAGGCGTCGGCGGCCGCCCGGGGACCTGCCTCCCACACCTGCTGGTAGTAGGCGGGCGACGGCATGCCCGACTGATACCCGGCGAACGCGTCCAACTGCCGGAACGAGTACGGCACGAGGAAGCTCCCGGCCTGCGCCTCCTCCGGCGGAGCGGGCACCTCCGGCCACCCGTCGGCCCCGAGCGCCCAACCGTGCGCGTCGCTCCCGCGGTCCCCGCCGGATGACGCCAGGACCCGCAGTGCCGGCTGGTGGAAGCCACCGGTCACCACCAGCACCGGCCCTTCCCCGGCGGCAGCGACCGCAGCCCGCACCCACGCCGCCATGTACGCCTCGCGCGCCCGGTCGCCCGAATCCGCCTCCGCGTCCCCGCGTACCAGCGCGAAGTACGCATCGAGACGCGCGGCGAGACCGTTGTCCGGCTCCACCTCGAACAGCCGGTCCCAGAGCGCGTCCGAGGAGTCCACCGCGAAATGACGGCAGAGCCGCTCGGTCGCCTCCGCGTACCGGACCTCCGCGTCGGCGTACCGGTTGGTGCGCTCCGCGAACGCCGGATGCCAGGCCGGCAGGTCGATGAAACGGACCTCCGCCCCGGCGGCCCGGCCCGCCCGCAGTGCGATCCACTCGGGCGAGTAGTCGCACAGCGGGGCCCAGGACGTCGCGGCCCGCTGCCCGTCGCGGTAGTGGCTGAACACCGCGACCGGCAGCTCGTGTCCGAGCAGCAGTTCGTCCAGCCGGGCGTTCATATCGGCCGGGCCCTCCACCAGGACGTGGGCGGGGCGCAGCTCCTCGATGGTCCGCTCGACGAGCCGGGCGCAGGCGGGGGAGTGGTGGCGCACCCCCAGGAAGACGGCGGACATCAGTCGGCCAGCAGGTGGCGCGCGTCGTAGAGGGCCTGCCACTGCGGGCCGCGGCGGCGCGGCACGTGCTGTTCCAGGTAGCGGCGCAGCCGTGCCAGGTCCTCCGGGCTGTCCTTGGCCGCCGTACCGGCCAGGCAGGCCACGACATCGGCCGCGCTGCCCGGTTCGCCGCGCAGGAACCAGCCGCGTACGCCGACGGCATGGGCGACCGAGACCGCCTCCGCCGTGCTCATCACCGCCGAGGGCCGGTCCGAGCCCGTCCCCGAGCCCCCGGAGCCGTCGGAACCGCCTGCCCCGGCGCCCGCGCGCAGCTCGCGGAACGTACCGACCAGCACCTCCAGGACATCCCGGTCCGGCGGCGGCTCCACGCCCGAGCGCCGCAGCAGCGTGCTCACCTCGGCCTCGACGAGTGCCAGCTCGGTGTCCAGGTCGGGGATCGGGAACACCGTCTCGAAGTTGAACCGCCGCTTGAGCGCCGCGCTCATCTCGTTGACGCCCCGGTCCCGGGTGTTGGCCGTCGCGATCACGTTGAACCCCTGCCGGGCGAAGACCATGCCGTCCGGCCCGGTCAGCTCCGGGATCGCCACCACCCGTTCGGAGAGCAGCGAGAGCAGCGAGTCCTGCACCTCCAGCGGGCAACGGGTGATCTCCTCGAACCGTACGAGTCGGCCCTCCGCCATTCCGCGCAGCATCGGCGCCGGGACGAGCGACCGCGCCGAAGGGCCCTCGGCGACCAGCAGCGCGTAGTTCCAGCCGTACTTGATCTGGTCCTCGGTGGTGGCCGCGCCACCCTGCACCGTCAGCGTCGAGTCCCCGCTGACCGCGGCGGCGATCAGCTCGGAGAGAAGCGACTTGGCGGTACCCGGTTCGCCCACCAGCATCAGGCCGCGGTTTGTCGCCAGGGTCACCAGCGCCCGGTCGACGAGCGACGGATTGCCGACGAACTTCCGGCTGATGCCGGCGTCCGTGTCACCGATGATGAACCGGCGCGCCGCCCGCAGGCTCAGCTGCCAGCCCGGCGGCCGTGGATCGCCGTCGCCGGCGCGCAGCGTGTCCAGCTCCGCCGCGTACCTGACCTCGGCCGGGGGCCGCTGCACGGAGGGCCCCGACACCCCGTCCGGCGTCTGCGCGGTCACGACGCGACACCCTCGGTCAGCTCCGCCAGGTCGGCGAGGAGTTCGGAGACGGTCACCGCGTCGAGCCCGGCGAACCGCAGCGGATAGGAGTGGCGGGGGAAGTGGTCGCTGGGGTGATCGTCGAGCCATACCGTTTCGAGGGTCTGGTCCGGGAACATGTCGACGACTCCGACCGCGATCCCGTCGTCCAGGGCGATGACCAGGTACACGTTGTCCGCGAGCCGCTTGGAGATCCACCGCTCGACCCCGGCGTCCTGCGGCGTCCCCCGCTCCCAGCCGCGCCGCTCCAGCCCGAGCACCTTGCCGGTCGGCACCTTGAGTCCCTCGAACCGGGTCAGCCGGTAGCCGTCGGCCTCTTCGTCCGTCAGCCGGAACACGGCGCGTCCCAACTGTGGGAACGGCTGCAGGATCTCGTAGTCCGCGAACACCTCGGACCAGTCGTCCAGCCGTTCGCCCAGCGCCAGTGGGTGCGCGATCCGTACCGTCGCCCCGTCGGCCGGCTCGAAGGCGTCGTCCTCGACATCCGCGAAGGTACGGTCCTCCGCCACCCGGAACGCGGTCGTCACCCCGTCGGTCTCGCTCAGCCACACCAGCCGGCGCACCAGGTGCCAGAGCAGCGGATGCTGCAGGAAAAGCTCCCGGAACTCGGCCATCGTCCAGGAGCGCCGTGCGACCATCGCCGCCTCCAGGCGCCGCACCTGGTCGGAAGCGATCGTCCGCACATCCTTCTTCAGCGCCATGAACCGCTTGCGCTCGGCCGGGGCCAGCTCCGCGTCGTCCCGCGCACCCGGCATCGGAAGATCCTTGCGGCGCTTGCCGTCGCCGTCCAGCACGTAGGGCCGCAGCTGTTCGTCGAACCCGACGGTGAATCGGCGGGTGCCGTAGTCCACGACCGTGGAGCCCTCGGCGTCCAGTCCGAGGTCCGGCACCAGCCGGTCGGAGAGCTGCTCGCCGGTCAGCCCGAGCCCCGAGGCGACCTCGGCGATCTTCTCCTGGGCCCGGACCTTCAACGCCTTGAACTTCACCCGCTGCGAGATGCCGTGCAGATGCAGCAGTGCCACATCCGTGCCGATGGCGGCGAGAACATCGAGACCCTCGACCGCCCGGTGGTGGGCGCCCTCGCCGGGCCAGGCGCGGATGACCGGCGTGAGCCGACGCACCGTCCCGTCGTCACCGAGCTGCCCGAGCGACTGCAGCGTCCAGGACTCCTTGGCCGGCATTCCGGCCAGCCGCCACTGCTCGAACAGCGCCCAGGCGAAGGCGGCGAGCGACTCCGGATCCGCCGTCTCCATGAGGACGGCAACGCCCGGATACGTCTCCCCCGGCTTGGACAGTGCCAGCACCATCAGGGCATGCCGGACCGACTCCTCCGGCAGAGCGCCGCCGCCCCTGACCAGGATCTGCGGCAGCAGAGCGGCCTCCGCCCATTCGGGGACGACCGGCAACCTGGCGGGGAGCGCCCGCTCCAGCGGATCGGCCGTCAGCAGCTCGTCGACCACGGCCGCGGCTGCCGCGCCGTACCCGGCGGCGGCGTCGTGCACCACCGCGTCCCCGTGGACCGCGGCGATCTGCACCAGTGCCTGCTCGGCGGCGCGACGGGCGGGCCCCGCCTTGCCGACCACGTCCGGCACCAGGTGGGCGGCAGCCGTGGCGCCGTGCCGGGCGAACCATGAACGGGCTGTCGCCGCAGTCGACTTGAGCCGTGCCGACCAGTCCGCCATGTGCCGGGCGACCGCGACATCCACATACGGCAGGAGCAGCGGGGCGATGGAGCTCGGCTGATGGGGCGCCGCGCGGAGCAGCACCGGAAGCATGTCGAGTCCGAAGCGGGCGGCGACCGGCTTCAGCGTCTCCTCGACGTCCCACAGATCGTCCGGTGCCCACTTGTCGAGCCAGGGCCTGACCTGCTCCTCCGGGCCGTGCAGGAACATCCAGGCGGGCTGGAGGCTGGTCAGCGCGTCCGTCGCCTCGTACACAGCGACCTGCTTCTCCCAGTACGGAGCGTCCCCCTGCCCGCGCTCGCGGTTGTACCAGGAGCGGCAGGTGGCCCACTCCTCCTTTTCTCCCGGAAGCCAGGACACGGTCGGCTCCGCCTCGGCCGTCAGCCCGCTGATCACCGTGGCGGTGGTGCGCTTGCGCGGCCGGGACCACGGCGGGGAGACCAGCAGCTCCGGCAGCGTGTCCGAAGCGACGTCGGCGACCCGGCCGACCGGGTTGAGCAGCGGATCGATCACCGCGACAAGGTCGGGGTCGAGCGTCGCAAGCACCGTCGTCACCACGTCGCGGTGGGCGGCGATGTGCCCGGCGAGCAGCAGCCTGGTCGACTCGGCGGACCCCGGAGCCGAACCGTCCCGCACAGCAGCGGCGAGCAGCCGCAGAGCGCGGACCGGATAGCGGTGCGCCGCCTCGAACAGCGCGGCCCGGACGTGCTTCGCGTCCGAGTGGGCAAGGAGAAAGCCGAACGCCTCGTCCGACGGCAGCTCCACCAGCGCGTTCGCGAGGAACTTCACATAGTCCGTGGAGTAGTTGTCGCTCAGGCGGTCGGCCAGCAACGGCGCGACCGCCGTTCCGATGCCCTCGGCGACCGTGCCGACCGTCGCGGCCGACCAGGCGTATCCGACCCGCCCGCCCAGTTGGCCGACCTGCTCGGGAGCGTGGAGCGAACAGAACACCATGGAGCGCAGGGTGCTGTCGCTCTCGCCGGCCACCTGCGGGTCGGCGCAGAGCTCGGCCACCCACTCCGTCTCGCTCGGCACCAGGTACGACACGATGATCCGGCGCACCACCTCGTCACGGCAGCCGCCGAGCGCGGCGACCGCCACCCGGTAGGTCTCCTCGTCGGTGGTGGCGAGGAGCGCGCGGACCCGGTCGGCGGCCGGTCGTCGCGCCCCCGACCAGAACGCGCCGCGACGGACCGTCAGCGGCTCCAGCCACGGGTCGTACCGGCGCCTTCCCTCCTGGATCCAGTGCGCCTCGACCATGAAGAGCTCCACCACCGCCCGGGCGGCGAAGGGCAGCCCGTACGCATGGACCCAGTGGTCCGCCCATGCCGCGTACGTCAGCGGGTGAAGGCCGATCACCGAGGCGAGGACCGCCGCACCGACCGGATCGGGGCTGCCCGCCAGATGCGCCCGGGTGGCCTCGACAAGCCGGTCGTCGCTGCGCGGAGCTGCCAGGAATTCGGCGATCCACTCGCGGTCCTCGGAGAGCCTGAGCTCCACCGAGTCCAGCGTGTCCTGCGCGATCCTGGCCGTCGCGCGCCGCACACCCCCGCGCCTCGGGTGGAGGTGGCGCCGCCAGACGGCCGGCAGCTCGAAGGTGTCCTCGTCGGGAAGGGCGCCCGGAGTCCCCTCCGGCACAGCGCCTTCGGCGACCACCGGGGCCGGGCTCACCGCTGATGCCGCCCCGCCCACCTCGCGGTACCCCTTGCGTTCCTTCTCCGCGATCGTCCTGCGCAGCTGTTCCTGCGCGGCGTCCGCCGACGCGAACTCCTTGCTCTGCGTCCGTCCGTCGCTGCCGACCCGCCCGTACCGCACCGTCACCACGCCGCCGTCGGCCCCGGTCTCCCAGAACTTAGACGCAGTCCCCTCGACGTACTCCCAGCGCCGCACCGGCCCGCCCCCTTCACATCCGGACAGCCCGCTTGCGGCGGGCTTCTCGATCAGTGCTGCCACACTAGATCCCGCCACTGACAACGCAGCGTGACGGTCTACAGAACGTGAAAATTCGCAGGTCAGGCGCTATGTGCCAGCTCCTCGCGGCGGACGGGGCGGGCGAACGGCAGCCCCGCGACCAGCTGTTCCACCTCGAAGGTCGAGCAGCGGATCCCCGAGCGGCAGGGGCTCCGGATCGGTCACGTCGAGCACGGCCCCGATCCGGCCACTCGCCCCCTCATGCGTCAGCGCCGCCGTGTCGGCCAGCGAGCCCCGTGCCGTATTGATGAGCACCGCTCCGTCCGGCAGCAGAGCAAGCCGCTCCGATCACGGCGAGGGCCCTTCTTTCGGATCAGGCCGGACCCCGTGAGCCCGGCGTGATCCGAAAGAGAGGCCGGAGGGGCCGCGGCGACGGTGACGACGCCCCGGCCCCCTCGGCCGTACGGGCCGATCAGCCGGCGGGTACCGCGTGCGGACCACCGGCCGCCGCCCAGGACGGCGTCACACCCGTGACCTGGCACACCATCAGGAAGAGCGGGATGGGCGGGGTGTACGGCGTGCGGCTGTCGGGTGCGTGGATCAGTCGGGGCCGCACGGCGGGGACGTGCGCGCCCCTGGCGTATGCGACCTGCGACGGCCAGTCCAGATCGAGGTCCGAGCCCGCCGGTACGATCCACCACCAGCGGTCGGCGTCCGCGAAGACGCAGCCGGTGCGCGGCAGATGGGACATGAGCCGGAAGCCGTACCCGGCAGGCACGCCCACCGCGTCGCAGCCCAGGCTCGCCGACAGTGCGGGAGGCAGCGCCAGTTGCACGAGGTTACCCCCGGAACCGGGCAGCCGGGACTCGCGGGTCAGGCGCGATCCGAGCAGATGGGACATCGCGTTCCTCAACATGTCCGCTCCGTGCCGTGCGGCAGTTCTGCCCAGACGATGCGGCCCGATCCGTCGCCCGTGTCACGGGATCCCCAGGCGCTGCTCAACGCGTCGACCAGCAGCAGGCCGCGTCCGTGCTCGTCGTCGGCGGTGCGGCGCAGCTCCGGGCCACCCGGCTGGTGCCCCTGGTCCTGTACGGCTATGCGCAGCCGTCTCTCGAGACAGCGCAGCTCGCACACGACGCGCGTGCTCACGGTGTGCACCACCGCGTTGGTGACCAGTTCCGACACGATCAGGATCGCCGCGTCGTGCGCCTCCGTGTCCAGCTGCCACTCGTCCAGCCGGGTCCTTGTCAGTCGCCGTGCACCGGCCACCGACTCCGGGTGCGCAGGGAGCGCGAAGCAGTATCGGAGCGCTTCCGTCCCGGGGCTGAGGTCGATGAGCCGGGGGATGAGCGCACTGCCAGGTGCCACGACCGATTCCTCACAGTGGGGGCTTCGTCACGCCGCGCATCTCAGGGCATGAGGGCGGGCATGACTGCGTGAACTGGTTCACTCACCAACTCTCCCCCTGTCGTGAACACTTGGCAAGGGGCACTCTGAAATTTTCAGAGTGGTCGTGTCTTTGACGGCATACGCATGGCACACTGCTCGCAAACAGCGCATCGGGAGGTCTGAAGTGAGCGAACCGCGGTCCGCCCCGACCGTGGGTCAGGTCGTTCTCGGCAAGCGCCTGCAGGATCTGCGGGAGCGCGTCGGCCTGAGCCGTGACCAGGCTGCCAAGGTGCTCCGGGTCGCTCCCGCGACGATACGCAGGATGGAGACCGCCGAGGTCGCGCTCAAGATCCCCTATGTGCAACTGCTCCTGAAGGCCTACGGGATCGCCGACGAGGAGGCCGAGTCCTTCGTCGAGCTGGCCGAGGAGGCCAACAAGCCCGGCTGGTGGCAGCGGTTCCACGACGTCCTGCCCGACTGGTTCAGCATGTACGTCAGCCTGGAGGGCGCAGCGAGCCTCCTGCGCATGTACGAACCGCACTTCGTCCCCGGACTCCTGCAGACCGAGGACTACGCCCGATCGGTGATGGGTACCGGCGCCGTGGGCCAGACCCGGCCCGAGGACATCGAGCGTCATGTGGCGCTGCGGATGGAGCGGCAGTCCCTGCTGACGCGGCCGGATGCCCCGAAGCTGTGGGTGGTGATGGACGAGACGGTCCTGCGCCGTCCCGTCGGCAGCGCCGACGCCATGCGCGCACAGATCGACCGGCTGCTGGACGCCACCGAGATGTCCCATGTGACACTGCAGATCGCGGAGTTCGCGACCGGTCACCACCCGGGTACCTACGGCCCGTTCGTCCTCTTCCGCTTCGGCGTCCCCGAACTGCCCGACATGGTGTACAGCGAGTACCTGACCGGCGCCGTCTACTTCGACGCGCGCCCCGAGGTGGCCTCCTACCTCGAAGTCATGGACCGCATGGCGGCTCAGGCCGCAACTGCACAACGCACGAAGGAAATCCTCCGGGAATTCCGCAAGGAGCTGTGATCGATGGACCCCATATACAACGGCATGCCCGCCCGCGAACTCGGCTCCGAAGGCTGGTACAAGCCGTGGAGCGGTGGGAACGGCGGCAACTGCGTCGAGGCCATGAAGCTGGCCGACGGCAGAGTCGCTGTACGTCAGTCCGCGGATCCCGACGGCCCCGCCCTGATCTACACCCACCGTGAGATCGCCGCCTTCATCCAGGGAGCCAAGGCCGGCCAGGCGGACTTCCTCCTGACCGGAATCTGACGCCTCCGGCGTCTGTCCTTTCCACACTCAGTCTCAGTTCGCCGATCCACGGACCCCAGGAGCGCGCTATGACCGGGCACGAGGCCCAGCCCATCGAGATCGACACCAGCAAGCCGCATCCCGCCCGGATGTACGACTGGTTCCTCGGTGGCAAGGACAACTATCCGGTCGACGAACAGATGGCGCAGCAGCTCCTGGCCCTCGACGCCCGCGGCCGTGACATGGCCCGGGTCAACCGGGCGTTCATGCACCGCGCCACCCGCTGGCTCGCCGACCAGGGCGTACGGCAGTTCCTCGACATCGGCACCGGCATCCCCACCGAGCCGAACCTCCACCAGATCGCCCAGCAGACGGCCCCGGACGCGCGCATCGTCTACTGCGACAACGACCCGATCGTCCTCGCGCACGCGGCGGCTCTGCTGCGCTCCACTCCCGAGGGCGCCACCGAGTACCTCCAGGTCGACGCCCGCGAGCCGGAGACCATACTCGAACAGGCGGGCAAGGTACTCGACTTCAGCAAGCCGATCGCGCTGTCCCTGCTGGCCCTGCTGCACTTCCTCGACGACGAGGACGGTGCCGCCGAGCTCGTCGACCGGCTGGTGGAGAAGCTTCCCTCGGGCAGCTACCTGGTGCTCTCGCACACCACCGGGGACTTCAACCCCGAGGGTGCGGCGCAGGCGTCGGCCATGTACAAGGCCCGCGGGATGACGCTGCGTCCGCGCTCGCGCGCCGAACTCACCGCGTTCTTCGACGGACTCGAACTCGTGGAGCCGGGCGTCTCGCTCTCCGCCGACTGGCGCCCGGAGCTCGGTGAGGTCATCGACGTACCCGGCGACGAGCCGATCCCCGGCTACGCGGGTGTGGCCCGCAAGCCCTGACCCGGGCCGTCACCGGCACGCTCACTGCCTGCTGACCGACCGGGTGATGCCCGCGGCGATCGTCGTCGCGAGCAGCCACCCGGTCGCGATGAGGAGGTACGACAGCCACTGGTACCAGCCCTGCGGATTGAACGCCCGCTCCTGCCCGAAGTCGACGATCGGCAGAAGCAGGTCCAGTGTGTAGACGAACGGACTGAACGGCGGAGCCTCGTCCGCCTTCAGCGGGCTCGGATGATGCAGCGCGTACACCAGCGCCCCGGCCAGCAGCAGCGAGAAGAGCCAGGCCGCGGCCCGCACCGGCCGGAAGCCGTACCCGACGGTGACATCCTGGAGATGCCCCCACAGCCGTGCGTACGCGGGCAGGGTGGCACGGTGTCTGCGCTGCTTTGCGAGGAGCACCGTGCGCGCCGCGTCGTCGTCGCCGATCCGCCGGTACGCCTCCGTCAACTGCTCGTACGCGTACGGCACATAGCCCTCCTCCTCCCGTTCGAGCAGCGGCAGCCGCCGCTCGGCCGGCAGATGGGGGAGGAGCGTGGCGTACGTCAGCCCGTCGAGCCGGACCTGCTCCGGCCAGACCGATGGGGTGGCATGGATGAGGTCGGCCTTCGCCCGGCGCAGATTCACTCTGCCGTCGATCGGGGCGGCCTCCCGGAGCCAGAGTTCGCCGATCGTGCTACTGCTGGCACGGAGCGCCACGCCGCCGGGGTTGGACAGCCAGGCGTACGCGAGGTTGAGCTGCCCCGGTATCCGGGCGCCGCGCAGATCGACCCGCCCCTGGACCCGGATCCGCATCCCGTGCAGATCGGAGCCGACACCGAGATTCTCGGCATGCAGTGCGGTCGCCCCGGGGTTGCACAGGTGGGCGTCGTCGAGCAGGATCTGCCCGGTCACGGCGGCGCCGCCGAGCCGGGTCTCGCCGTGCACGACGAGACCGGGCCACCACAAGTCGTCCTCGACGACCGCGTGATTGAGCTGCAGCACCGCCTCGCCGTTGGGCGCGGTCGTACCGTCCGCGTTCACTCCGATGCGGGTTCGGTCGAAGAACAGGGCCTGGGCGATCTTCGAACCGCCGAGCCGGACCGGGCCGGAGATCCGGCAGTCGGTGAGCCGCAGTACGCCGTCGACGTGGACGGTCGCCGCGGTCAGTCCCGGCAGCACCGAACCGCTCAGCGCCAGCTGCCGCAGCCGCGCGCCGTACAGGTTCGGCGCCTGGTCGAACCGGCATCCGGACAGCGCGACCGCGCACTCCGTGGTCACGTACCGGATGTTCAGAGCGCCGGTGATCCGTGCGCCCAGCACCCGCAGAGCGGGCACCTGCCCGTCCTCCTGCGGGCCGCCGACCAGCAGCGCCCTGAGCACCTCGGCACGTACCGTGCGCTCAGGACCCCAGCTGTCCCCGGTCTCCGGATCGTCCTCGGCCGCCACCCCCGTACGGAAATCGACGGCTGTGCCGCGCGGGAAGGCGTCCCGGACACGGCGCTCGGCGGCAGTCAGCTCGGTGATCTCCATCGGCGGGACTCTGGCCCGCAGCCCGACGGAGTGTCAACCCCCCGCTGCTCCGCCCCGTGTTCAGCCGCCCAAGGCGTGTCCGGTCGTCGCGTCGACATGTCCGGGTACGTCGTCGTGCCGGTCGCCCACCGTCGACGTACCGGACGGCTCGAACAGCAGCAGCGAGGCACCGTCCGCCGAGAACGGCTTGTGCCAGGTGGAGCGCGGGACGACGAACACCGCGCCCCGGTCGAGCGTGACCATGCGCTCGCCGCCGTCCTCGCGCAGGACGATGTCGAGTGTGCCGTCGAGGACGAGGAAGAACTCGTCGGTGTCGTCATGGACGTGCCAGACATGCTCGCCCCGGACCTTCGCGACCCGTACGTCGTAGTCGTTGACGCGGGTCACGATCCGCGGGCTCCACAGGGTCTCGAACGTCGCGAGGGCCTCGCTCAGCAGGATGGGGTCCGGACCGGCCTTCGTCGTGTCATCGCTCATGATCCCCATCCTCGGCGCCGGGCCCCACGAAGGGTGAGTGCTATGAATCGCATATGGCGCAAGAATCCTCGCATCGGGTCGTGATGATCGTCTCGGCCGGTTCCAACCCCTTCGAGATGGGCGTGGCCACCGAACTCTTCGGGCTGCGCCGCCCTGAGCTGCCCGTGCCCTGGTACGACTTCGCGCTCTGCGCCGAGACCCCGACCGTGCGGATGCACCAGGGTTTCTTCCAGCTCGGCGGGGTCGCCGGACTCGAAGCCGTCGACCGGGCCGACACCGTCATCGTTCCGAACCGCCCCGACCCGGAAACCGACCCCGCCCCGGCCGTCCTCGACGCGATCCGACGCGCCGCCGACCGGGGCGCCCGACTGGTCAGCTTCTGTACGGGCACGTTCACGCTCGCCGCCGCCGGTGTGCTGGACGGACGCCGGGCCACCACCCACTGGAGCTGGGCCGGCGCCTTCACCGCCCGCTTCCCGCAGGTCCGACTCGACCCCGATGTGCTGTTCGTCGACGACGGGCAGGTGATCACTGCGGCGGGCAGCGCCGCCGCCCTCGACACGGGCCTCCACATCGTCCGGAGCGATCACGGCGCGGAGATCGCGGCCGCCGTCAGCCGCCGGCTGGTCTTCGCGGTCCACCGCGACGGCGGCCAGCGCCAGTTCGTCGAGCACCCGCTGCCCGAGGTCCCCGACACCTCGCTGGGTCCGCTGCTCGCCTGGGCGGAGGAGCGCCTCGGGACGGAGCTCACGGTGACCGGCCTCGCCGCCCGCGCCGCCGTCAGCCCCGCCACCTTGCACCGCCGCTTCCGCGCCCAGCTGGCCACGACACCGCTCGGCTGGCTGACCGAGCGGCGGATCACCCTGGCCTGCCGGCTGCTGGAGCGCGGCGAGGAACGCCTCGAGGTGGTCGCCCGAGCCAGCGGGCTCGGAACGGCGACGAACCTGCGCGCCCAGCTGCGCCGCCGTACCGGGCTCACCCCCACCGAGTACCGACGCAGGTTCACCCTGACGCACTGACCCGGTCCCGCCGCAGGTCACAATGGACGCATGTCCCGACGCAGCACACGCCCCCGGCAGCCCTCCGCCGCAAGCACCCGGACCGCCCCGGAGAGCTCGATCACTCCGGCTTCGCCGTGCCCGTGCGGCCTGCCCGCCACGTACGCGGACTGCTGCGGACGGTTTCACGCAGGGACCGCCGCCGCGCCGACCTGCGAGGCGCTGATGCGTTCGCGGTACGCCGCCTTCGTCGTCCAGGACGCGGCGTATCTCCTCCGCACCTGGCACCCGGACACCCGGCCGCCCGTCCTCGACTTCGATCCCGGCATGCGCTGGGTGCGCCTGGAGATCCTGGAGACGACGGACGGCAGCGCGTTCCACACCACGGGCACGGTCACCTTCCGCGCCCACTACATGGACCACGGCCGACCGGACTCGCTCCATGAGAAGAGCCGGTTCGTCCGGCACGAGGGTGCCTGGGTCTACGAGACAGCGGTCTTCGTCGACTGACGGCTGCCCGTGCCCGGCTCAGTTGAAGACGGACACCCGCCTGCGGTGGAGCGTCGGCTTCTCGGCCTCGTCCAGAAGCGTCACCGCGAGATCCGCGTACGGCAGATGCGCCGACGGAGTCCCGGACACGCCCTCAATGAACTCCGCGGCCCGCTGGCCGTCGCGTCGGGCGACATCGGTCCGCAGCACGTACATGACGCCGGCGAGGGCTGCTCGGTCGGGAACGCGCAGTCGCCCGGGGTAGCGGTGGCGCCGTTCAGGCGAGGGTGGCAACAGTGGCGCCACCCGCTCCCCCAGGTCGTCCGGAACAAGATCAGCACGCACGCGGACACCCCGCCCACCGAGTCCTCCAGGGGCAGGACCCGCAGCTCGACTTTGTCCCGCAAGGTGTCTGGTGGTGAATTGGAGGGGGCGAATCGGATCAGTTCAGCTGTGGTGGGGCCCAGGCGTGGTGACGAAGGATCATGCGGGTTGCGAGGTGGGAGGGTGTCAGCCTCATTGCCGTGTTCCGCAGGGCGACGGCCAGTGGGTGGGAGAGCTGCTGGCCCATCCGCCCGGCCTGCCGGGCGGCCCGCGCGACTGCCTGGCTGCGCGGTCGGCGCTCGGCGTCGTAGCGGGCGAGCGCGGCTTCGAATCGCACTCACACCCTGCTGACCTGCGTCGACGGACTGGTCTTCGACCGGTTGGTGAGCGGCGGCGACGTACCGCGCGAGGCCCTCGGAGGCCTGGTCGCCGCTGCCCTACGTGAGGACCCGGACATCCACGGTCCTGCTCGAACTGGCCTGCAGCCTCATCTGCCTCCGCCGCCCGCGCCCTCATTCTGAAGCGATCAGCAAGGGCTGCCCCGTGATCCCCGGCGGGCGCACGACGACAGCTGCGGCACCTCGCTGCGTTGTCGGAACGCCCGAATGCACCCACCCGCGTGACGGTGATCGAATCGTGCGGCCTGCCGCGGGCGAGTGTTCGACCATGCGATGCGCGTCTGAATTGCGCTGCTGGGGACTGTCCCGGCGGGAGTCCTGCTCCCTGCTGAGCGTCGCCGGGGACCTGAGGGCCACAAAGATGGTGAACGGCGTGAAGGGCGCGCGCTTCGTGCTGAGCAAGAACGTCATCCACGAGGCGCGGTGAGCTCGCGTTCGCTCACCTTCGAGTTGGGTATACCAAGACCGGCCCCATCGAAGGTGTCAATGCGTGGATTATTCGGGATTGGTGGGACGGGATCTTGTCTGTCTCACTCATTTGGTATACAAAAAGTGGGCCGGAGGCAGGTATCAAACGCCCAGGAGTCCGCCATGTGTGTCGAGTCAGTCCCACCCCCCTCGAGCCGGGTCACCCGTCGCGGAGTGCTGGCCGGTGCCGCCGCCCTGGCCGGCACCGCCGCCGCGCTCAGTGCCGCGCCCCAGGCCTTGGGTGCCACCCCGAAGGGCGCCCAGCGCACCGGGGACCTGATCATCGAGGGCGGCACGCTGCTCGACCCGAAGACCGGTGAGGTCACCGAGGACGCGGTCGTCGTGATCCGCGGCGGAGTGGTACGTGCAGCCGGGGCCCGCGGTCGTGTGGACACGCCGGACGGCCTGCCGCGCCTCGACGCACAGGGTCGCTGGGTGCTGCCCGGTCTGGTGGACGCGCACATCCACATCAACACCGTCGCCGAGGCACGGGACGCAGTCCGCCAGGGCGCGACCAGCGCACGCAGTGGCTCCACCAACTTCTACCAGGACATCGCCGTACGGGAGTTGGCCCGTCGGCTGCCTGAATCGGCGCCCAGGCTCAGCGCCGCGGGCGTCTTCGTCACGCCCGACCTCGGCGACACGATTCTCGCCGACCCGGACCTCACCCCCCTGGCCCGCCTGAAGGACGGCGTGCGGTCGGCCGAGGCGCTGCGCCGCGTGGTCGAGGTGAACCTCTCCCGTGGCGCCGACGTGATCAAGACCCGCGTCAACGAACGCGCCGGCCTGCCCGAGCAGGACCCGCTCGCACAGGTGTACTCGTACGAGCAGCTGTCCGAGATCGTGTCCGCCGCACGGCGTGGCGGCAAGGGTGTCCTCTGCCACAGCTATAGCCGCCAGGGCTGCCACGACGCCGTGACCGCGGGCATCCGCTCCCTGGAGCACGGCGTCTTCGTCGGGGAGCACACGCTCCACGAAATGCGCCGCCGGGGCACGTACTTCACCCCCACCCTCACGGCCATCGCCGGGCTCGCCGACTCCGACAACCCGATCCTGGCCGAGCGCGGGCGCACCTACCTGCCCGTACTCAAGCGTGCCGTGCTTGACGCGCACGAGATGGGCGTACCGCTGGCGGCAGGCACCGACTCCTCCGGCGGCCGGGTCCGCCCCATCGGCCGGGAGGTGGAGCTGATGAAGGAGTCCGGCCTGTCCGCGCTGGACGCCATCCGTACGGCGACCACGTCCGCTGCCCGACTCCTCGGCCAGGAGCGGACCCTGGGCCGGCTGGCCCCCGGATTCAGCGGTGATGCCGTCCTCCTGTCCGGTGACCCGCACAAGGATGTGTCCCTTCTCAAGACGCCGGTCCGCGTCGTCCGACAGGGCCTCCCGCTCTGACCCCGCTGCACTCACTCGACCCCAAGGAGTCCTCGCACATGACGTCCCGTACCTCAGCGGCCGACCCGTCCACGGCATCCACATCGGCTCGCGCCGACGCCGGGACAAGACCGCTGAGGGACGTGGTCTTCCGCAATGTGCGGCCCTTCGGGGCGCGCGAGCCGGTGGATCTGGTCGTGGTCGACGGCCGGATCGGCGAGGGTGCGGCTCCTGCGGGGGCCGATGTGATCGACGGTGACGGCCGGATCGCCCTGCCGTCCTTGGTGGATGCGCACATTCACCCGGACAAGACGACATGGGGTGGTGAGTGGGTGTCGCGCAAACCGGCCGGTTCGATCGCCGAACTTGCCGAGCAGGACGCGGAGTTGTTCCGCAGCCAGCGGCGTCCGGTGGGGGAGCGGGCGTACGGCCTGATGGCCCACGCGGTGACTCGAGGCACCCGTGCGATGCGTGCGCACGCGGATGTCGCCCCGGCCTACGGGCTGGCGTGCGTGGAAGGGCTCGCCGAGGCTCGTGAGCGCCTGAAGCATGCCCTGGATGTGTAGACGGTGGCGTTCCCGCAGCACGGTGTCATCCGCACACCGGGTACCGCGGACCTGCTCAAGGAGGCGGTCCGCAGCGGGGTCGTGGACTTCATCGGCGGCATCGACCCGATCAGCTTCGACAACGCCATGGACGAGCAGCTGGACCTGGTCTTCGGTCTCGCCGACCGCTACGGCGTCGGGGTGGACATCCACCTCCATGACCGCGGCGACAAGGGCATGCCGGTCCTGCGCGGCATCATCGACCGCACCCGGGCGCTGTCCCTGCGCGGCAGGGTCACCGTCAGCCATGTTTTCTGCCTGCCGTCCCTGTCCGACAGTGAACTGACAGGTATTGCAAAGGACTTGGCCGACCTCGACATCTCGCTGACGACTGTCGCGCCGAGTGCGTCGCTGGTGCTGCCGGTCGCCAAGCTCCGTGAGCACGGTGTACGGGTCGGTCTGGGCTCGGACGGGGTGCGCGACTCGTGGAGCCCGTTCGGGAACGCCGACATGCTGCACCGTGCGCACATCCTGGGCTGGGTGACCGGCGTGCGCCTGGACCAGGAGCTGACGGACTGCTTCGAGGCGGGCGCGTACGGCGGCGCCGAGGTGATGGGTCTGGACCGGGCCGACCTGCGGCCCGGCTCGCCGGCCGACTTCATCCTCGTACGCGGAGAAGGGCTGCCGCAGGTCGTGGTGGACATGCCCACCCGTGACCTGGTCGTCCATGGCGGCCGGGTCGTCGCCCGCGACGGAAAGCTGGTCCAAGACCGTCTGTAGTCGCATGCTGCGGCAGGCGGTGCGTCACTTGCGCAGCAGTCGGGCGATCTCGTCGTAGCCGCGCTCCTCGGCGTGCTCGAGCGCCGTCGTGCCGGACTTGTCCGCGATGGACCTGTCCGCGCCTCCGTCCAGGAGGAGCTTCACGGACTCCTGGTGGTCCTCTCCGCCGTCGCCGAGGATGACGGCCTCCAGGAGGGCGGTCCAGCCGAGGTTGTTGACATGGTTGACGTCGACGTCGACGTCGATGTCCGGGTTGGTGGTGACCTCCCGGATGTAGTCGACGTGACCGTGCTCGCCGGCCGGGATGAGGGACGTGCCGCCGTACCGGTTGACGATGGTGTAGTCGGGGTCGGCCTTCGCCAGGGTGCGGGCCATGGCGGCGCTGCCGCTCACTCCGGTCACCAGCCAGGGGGTGTCGTGCTGCCGGTCCAGGGCATCGGGGTCCGCGCCCGCCTCGACGAGTACCTCGGCCGCCTCCACATGGTCGCCGGTGGCCGCGAGGAGCAGCGGGGTGCGACGGTCGCTGTCGCGCGTCTCCAGGTCCGCGCCCCGCTTGATCGCGCTGCGTATGGCGTCGGCGTCACCGGAACGTGCGCCTTCGAGCAGGTCCCGGCTCGCGGCCGGGTCGGCGGCCGAACGCTTGGGGGAGGCCGAGCGTTCGACCTTGTCCTTGGGGGATGCGGAGTCGGTCCTGCCCGCCGACGGTTTCTGCCGGGCGGAGGCGTCACCGTCGGACTGCGTGCTGCACGCGGTCGCGAGTACGGCCAGGCCGGCGAGGGAGACGAACAGGCGGGTGGTGCGGCCCAGAGAGGCCATGGGGTTCCTCTTTCGGTGCGGTGGGGGAGCTGTGGTGGGTGACGTCCTTGGAGCTGGGGTGGCGGAGTGCTTCGGTGACCGGGGCGTGGGTGCGAGGGGCAGTACGGTCCATGCTCGGTCCGCGCATAGGCCTCCGTCGTCGCTGAACCGGTTGGAGATGAGGGGACGTGGGGACGACCCGCGGGTCAGCCGATCGGTTGATGCGGGGGACGTGGGCGCTCATCGTTCCGCGACTCGCTCGCAGGGGGCGGTCCCTCCGGGCAGTCAGGGCGGGACCGCCCCGCCGGCGGGGCGGACGGCGCTGTGGTGGTTGACCAAATCGTTCAGGCGGTGGGTGCGCCCTCGATCCGTCGACTGCCGCCGTTGTGCTTCTGCCACAGCCGGTAGACGTCGACGGCGGAGTCCTGCGGGTCGTACCGCATCGGCAGTCGGCGCTCGGTGTAGTCGCGGGCGAACTCGCCGTAGAAGGTGTCGAGCTCGAAGTACTTCCGGTCGTCCACGTAGTGCGGCTCGTAGGCGTCGCGGGTGGTCAGGAAGACGACCTCGTCCGGCGAGCAGTAGTACAGCGAGCCCAGGCACATGGGGCATGGGTGGGCGAGCACGTAGATCGTGCTGCCGGTCAGGTGCTCGGTGCCGAGCCTGGTGCAGGCCTCGCGGATGGCGAGGATCTCCGCGTGTGCGGTTGGGTCGGAGGTCTGCGCGACCTTGTTTCCGCTCTCGGCGAGGATCTTTCCGTCCTTGACGATGACGGTGGCGAAGGGGCGTCCGCCCTCTTCGACGTTCTGGCGGGCGAGCTCGATGGTGCGCTGCGCGAAGTCCATGGGGTCCTCCGGGACTGCCTCTCGGCTGTGGGGCGGGTGGTGCTTCGGGGTGGTGCTTCACGGAAGCAAGGGGGAGACGGTGGGCCGGGAGGGGTGCTGCGGCCCACCGCCGTCATGGGGCCTTCGGCGTGCGCCGGTGGTCGAACCCTGACGTACGCCGTCACCGACCTATGGTCAGAAAGGCTTGGTCGGCAGGTACTTACCGTCCAGGGTGATGACGGCCCGCTCGCCGCCCTCGGGGTCGGCGACCTTCTTCACGTCGAGCTTGAAGTTGATCGCGCTGATGATGCCGTCGCCGAACTGCTCGTGGACCAGGGCCTTGAGGGTGGTGCCGTAGACCTGGAGCATCTCGTAGAAGCGGTAGATCGTCGGGTCGGTCGGGATGCCGCCGGGGATGGAGCCACGGGTCGGGATGGTCTGCAGGAGCAGCACCGCGTCCTCGTCGAGGTCGAGGAGCTTGCCGACCGCCTTGGCGGAGTCCTCGGGCAGCGCGTGCTGGCCCAGTACGGCGGCCGTCACGAAGGCCACGGACAGACCGGCCGCGTCGGCGATCTCCTGCCACGTCAGGTCCTTGCTGGTCTTGGCCGCAACAGCGGCCACGGACACGGCCTCACGGGCGGTGGGGGAGAACTGGGCGTGAATCATGAGGGTTTCCTTTCCTAGGCGCCGGCCCGGGGGAGGCGCGGCAGGTGAGGGGGAGAGCGGGAACGGACCGGCCGGGCGTCAGGCCGCCGCGGAGGCGCGATCGACGTCGTCGAGCGTCTCGACCGACCCGGACGCGATGTCGAACATCCAGCCATGCAGCGAGAGTTGCTGCTCGGCGAGCGCGCGGGCCACCGAGGGGTGGGTGCGCAGGTTCTGCAGCTGGGCGACCACATTCGCGCGTACGAGGGTGGTCACCCTGGACTCGGCCGATGCGGCGGGAGCCGCGGTCGCCCGAGCCCTGGCGCGGGCCGCGTCCGCATGCCGCAGCCAGTCCGCGATCACCGGGGCCGCGCTCAGGTCGTGCCCCTCGGCCAGGGCGGTCATCGCACCGCAGGCCGAGTGACCGCACACGACGATGTCGGTCACACCGAGTACGGCAACGGCGTACTCGATGCTCGCTGCGACACCGTCCGCGCCAGGCGCGTAGGCGGGAACCAGATTGCCCGCGGTCCGGATGACGAACAGCTCGCCCGGTTCGCTCTGCGTGATGAGCTCGGGAGTCACCCGGGCGTCGGAGCAGCCGATGAACAGCGTCTCAGGCCGGTGATGCGTGGCCAGGTGGGCGAAAAGCTGCTGCTTGGCGGGAAACACGGCACGGCGGAAATGCGCGATGCCGGCTGACAGATGGTGCATTCGTTCACTCCCCTCGGGTGGCCGGCCGCCCTTGCGGGCCGACGTCATTCACCATGCATGAACCGCACCTATAGTGTCCAAGACTTGATATCCATGCCTGCTATAGATGACATCTATGTGCGTGCCGGCGGGTGTGCAGGGCCGAGTGCCAGCGGTCGTTCGTACGGTGCGTGGCATGACGGGGATCGCGTAGGCGCGGGGGGACGCCACCGAACGCCCGGGGAAGGCCGCAGCCGACGGGAAGTCCTGACCAGGAGGGACCGTGCCCCCACACCTATAGTTCGGGCCATGGGTCCCGAGCTACGCCACCTCCGCTACCTGATCGCGGTAGCCGAGCACGGCAACTTCACCCGCGCCGCCGAGGAGCTGCGCATCTCTCAGCCCACGCTGTCCCAGCAGGTCAAGCAGCTGGAGCGAGTGGTCGGCGTCCAACTGCTCGACCGCAGCGGCCGCAGTGTCCGGCTCACGGACGCCGGCGACGCCTATGTGCACTACGCCAGGCGGGCTCTGCGGGACCTCGCGGCGGCCGACCGTGCCGTACTCGACGTGGCAGACCTGTCCCGGGGCCGGCTGCGGCTGGCGATGACACCGACGTTTACGGCCTACCTCATCGGCCCGCTGGTGCAGGAGCTGCACACCCGCCATCCCGGGATCACCCTGGAAGTGCGGGAGATGACACAGGATCGCATCGAGGCAAGCCTGTTGGCGGACGAGATCGACCTGGGGATCGCGTTCGAGGCGCCACATCCCGCCGGCATCAGCGCACACGCCTTGTTCACCGAGACCCTGAGCCTGGTCGTCGCGGCCCATGACGCGGATTCCGCGGCGCGGGAGCCGATGCCGCCCAGCAGGTTGGCCGAGCAGCGTCTCGCGCTGCTCAGCAATGACTTCGTCACGCGCGGACACATCGACAGCTACTTCACCGAGCACCGCATCAACCCGCCCATCGCCGTGGAGGCCAACTCCATTCAGGCCCTCATCGAGATCGTGCAGCGCACCCCCTTGCTGGCCACGGTGCTGCCGGACGCCATCACGCACGACCATCCGCACCTCACAACGATCGCCCTCGATCCGCCCCTGCCCGCGCGTCGAGTGACTCTCCTGCGCCGCGACAGCGCGTACCAGAGTGCGGCGGCTCGGGCCTTCACCCGGCTCGCGAGCCGCCTGGTGCGGGAGCGGGGCTACACACCCTCCTGACCGTGACGGGTGCGGTCGGCGGCGTATTAGCGGTATACCAAACCCGACGTTCCTCGACGTGATGAGAGAATGAGCGGCATGGCAGGTTCTGAAGGCTTCGAGCCCGAGTCGGATCGGGTCACTCGTCAGTTGCGCGACGACATTCTCGATGGTGTGCGTCGGCCCGGCAGCAAGCTCGTCGAGCGTGAGCTGGCCGCCGAGCTCGGAGTGAGCCGGCTGCCCATCCGCGATGCCCTGAAGGCACTGGTGACGGAGGGCCTTGTGACGCCCCGGCCGCGGACCTGGGCGGTGGTGCGGGAGTTCAGCCCCACCGACGTCTCGGACCTGGGCGAGGTGCGTTCCGCGCTGGAGACGCTGACGTTCCGGCTGGCGGCTCAGCGGCGTACCCGCGCGGGGCTGGAGAAGCTGCGCGCCGACCTCGATGCCGAGCTGGAGGCGGCGCAGCGCGGAGACGCCGTACAGGCGAGGCGCGCCGCGGCCGACTTCCACGAGACAGTGACGTCACTGGCCGCGAACGAGCTGCTGAGCGAGCTGGAGCGCACCCTTCGCAGCCGCATGCGCTGGCTGCTCAGCCGGCACGACGACCTGCTGGGTGTGGCGAGGGAGCACGAGAATCTCTACGACGCGATCGTGGCGCGGGACGTGCCGCGCGTCGAGGAGCTCGTGCTGAAGCACCTGGAGATGGGCCGCAGCGCGGCTGCGGCCCATCTGCGGTCCTCCAAGGAGTAGGCGGAGCCGGTCGGTTGAGCGACACGCGGGCGCTCGTGAGGCGGCTTGTACGAAGGTGAACCCCTTCGCGTGCATCAAGGTGATTCCCTCGGCGCACGCGAAGGAGATCCCTCAGCCACACGCCAAGGTGATCCCCTCGGCTCAGACGAAGACGATCCCATCGGCGACATCGGAGCGGATCTCCGTGCCGACCCGTCGCGCCAGGAGGTCGTCCAGGCGGTCCAGCGGGCCGATGAGCGCGCGTCCGCCGGCCTTCGCGACCCGCACCGCGGCATCCACCTTCGGCTTCATCGACCCTTCGGCGAAAGCCAGCTCGGAGATGGCTTCCGGTGAGGCCGTGAGGATGTCCCGCTGCTCGGGCGTCCCCCAGTTCTCGCTGACGTAGTCGCCGTCCGTGAGCATGACCAGCATGTCCGCCTTGAGTTCGGCGGCGAGGGCGGCGCTGGCGAGGTCCTTGTCGACGACCGCCTGCAGACCGGTCTGGCGGCCCTTGCTGTCGGTCTTCACGGGCACACCGCCACCGCCGACGCACACGACGAGCCGGTCGTTCTCCAGGAGGGTGCGGACGAGGGGGGCCTGCACGATGCGCAACGGGTGGGGCGAGGGGACGACGCGGCGGAAGCCTGCGCCGTCACGCGCGATGGTCCACCGGTACTCGGCCGCCGCGTCGGCGGCGTCGTGGGCGGAGTACATGGGGCCGATCAGCTTGGTGGGGTGGCTGAACGCGGGATCGGACTCGTCGACCTCGGTGGTCGTGAGGACCGCCGCGACCTCGCGCCGGCCACCCAGTGCGTTGGAGAGCTCCTGCTGGATGACGTACCCGATCATGCCCTGTGTCTCCGCGCCCAATATGTCGAGCGGGTACGCAGCGACGTCCTGGTAGGCCAGGTTCTGCAGGGCGAGCAGGCCCACCTGCGGGCCGTTGCCATGGGTGATGACCACCTCGTGCTCGCCGGCGAGTCCGGCGAGTGCCTCACAGGATGCCCTGACGTTCGCACGCAGATGGTCCGCCGTCATCGGCTCGCCTCGCCGTGCCAACGCGTTGCCTCCGAGAGCCACGACGATGCGCATGGACTCCTCCTCCGACTAGTTCGCTTCCGGCTGCAAAATGGTATACCAGTCTCCAGTGGTTGAGGTTAAGGGGCGCAGCGCGCCCTGGCGGTCCGGTCGGACAGGAGGGGTGGTGGTATCGGTGAGCGCGACTACGCTTCTGCGCCCGTGTTCCGGTGATGCCGTGCTCCTGGCGCACCTGCGCACGCTCAGGGGGTGCGGGAGTGTGGAGAGCGTCTTTCGGGGCGTGATCAACCTGTTGTTGCCGGATGGCGGGCTGATGGCGCTGGCTGTGCGGGGGAGTGGGGACGCTCCCCGGACCCTTGTCGTGGACATCGCGCACTGGCTCGACCGTGGGGTGGAAGCGGGTCGGGCCGTCGAGTTCGGCCCGGACGGCATCGCCCTGCAGGGCGCTTTCGGTGGCCTTCGGGTCTCCGTGCGGGGGGCCATAAAATGGCATCCCATTCTGCCGCGTCTTGACTCCCTGACGCCGTCAGAGCTGGCAGTTTCGGCCCGGGCCCTGCACCACCTGGTGTCCGTCGACGGCGAGCCCGGTGGGATGCTCGGCGCTTCGCCGGGTGCTGCGCCGATGGAGGTGGCTGTCTGCACGGCGCTGGAGCACGGACGCGATGCGCTGGTGCGGGCCGTACGCTCCTCTGACACCGTCGGCATGCGCGACGCTGTCCTCGCCCTCCTGGGCCTCGGCCCCGGACTCACCCCGGCCGGCGACGACTTCCTCACCGCCATCGCCCTGCTGTCGTCGCTCGACGGCAGCGGGCTCGGTTTGTTCGCCCGGGTACTCCACGACGTACTCGACGAGCAGCCCGGCCGTACGACGCTGTTGAGTACGACCACCCTGCGTGAGGCACTGTCAGGACGCTTCCGCGCCGAACTGGTTGATGTGTTGTGCTCCCTGGCCGCAACCCCCGGGCAGAGCGAAGTGCAGGCGATCGAAACCGTCCGAGCCCCGGTCCGCCGCGCGTTGGCCCACGGCCACACCTCCGGCACCGACACCTTGTCCGGTCTGGTGGCCGGGCTTCACCTGGAGAGAGAACTGCGAGGTTCGCTGTGAGCATCACAGCAGTCGTCAAGAAGAACACCTACTTCGACTCTGTATCCCTGATGGCCATCTCGACGAAGGCGAACAGCCTCGACGAGGTTAAGCAGGCCTTCGTGGCCATGGGCACGGAGATGAACAAGGGGGTGCTGGGCAACCTCGGCCTGCTCACACCCGAACTCGAGGCCGCGGGCAACGGCGACCTCATGGTCGTGGTCGAAGCCCGCGAGGGAGCCGGCGCCGACGAGGTCCTCGCGCGTGTCGAGGAGCTCCTCCAGCGCAAGGCGTCCGCCACGGGCGAGGCGACCATCACCCACCGGACCATCGCGGCCGCCGCGCAGGACAACCCGGCCGCCAACCTCGCCGTGATCGCGGTCAACGGCGCCTACGCCGGCCGTGAGGTCCGCAAGGCCCTTGAGAATGACCTGCACGTACTGCTCTTCAGCGACAACGTCCCGGTCGAGGAGGAGGTCGCCCTCAAGGAACTGGCCCACGAAAAGGGCCTGTTGATGATGGGCCCGGACTGCGGCACCGCGATCATCAACAATGTCGCCCTGTGCTTCGGCAACGCCGTCCGCCCCGGCTCGGTCGGCGTGGTCGCCGCATCGGGCACAGGCGCGCAGGAGGTCAGCGTCCGCATCCACGCCCTGGGCGCGGGTGTCTCGCAGCTCATCGGCACCGGCGGTCGCGACCTGAGCGAGCAGGTCGGCGGCATCATGATGATCGACGGCATCCGGGCGTTCGCTGCCGACCCGGCCACCAGCGTGATCGTGCTCGTCTCCAAGCCGCCGGCCCCCTCGGTCGAGAAGAAGGTGCTTGCCGAGATCGCCACCGCGGGCAAGCCCGTCGTCGTCTACTTCGTCGGAGGCTCCGAAGAAGCGGTCGTCGCGGCCGGCGGACACTTCGCGTCCGGCAGCCAGGACGCCGCCCTGCAGGCGGTACGTCTCGGCGTGAACCCGGACGCGGCAGTCGAGCCGCTCGACACGCGCCGGATCGACGAGGTCGCCGCTCTCTTCAAGCCGGAACAGCGGTTCGTACGCGGCCTGTTCTGCGGCGGCACCCTGTGCGACGAGTCGATGTACGCGATGCTCGAGAGCGGCGACGACGTATGGAGCAACATCCAGAAGGACCCCGGGCGCCGGCTGACAGCCGACAGCCCCAGCACGGGGCACACCTTCCTCGACTTCGGTGACGACGACTTCACCAACGGCCGCCCGCACCCCATGATCGACCCCTCCCTGCGGCTGGCCCGCCTGGTAGAGGAGGCCAAGGACCCGGAGGTCGCCGCCGTCGTCATGGACTTCGTCCTCGGCTTCGGCGCCCACGAGGACCCGGTCGGCGTCACCCTGCCGGCCATCGAGCAGGCCAAGGGGATCGCCGCCGAAGCGGGCCGCCACCTGGAGATCGTCGGCTACGTCCTGGGCACGGACCTCGACACCCCGGCGCCGGCCGACCAGATCGCCGCCCTGCAGGCAGCCGGCGTCACCGTCACCCGCAGCAGCACCGAGACGGGCCAGTTCGCCCGTGCCCTAGCCCGGAAGGTCAAGCACGCATGAGCAACCGCATCACCAGCCTCTTCGAGAGCGACCTCGACGTCGTCAACGTCGGTCTGGCCATGTTCGACGAGGACATCGCCGCCCAGGGCGCCAAGGTCACCACGCTCGACTGGACGCCGCCGGGTGGAGGCAAGCCCGAGATCCTCGCCGCCCTCGACGCCCTGGAGGTCCCGGAGGTTGCCGCGCGGATCGGGGAGGCCAACGCCCTCGCCGTCGAACGGATCGCCGACTCGCAGCCCATGCTGACCGGTTTCGGCCGCGCCATCGACGTCGTACCCGGCATGACCCCGACGACGATCCTGCACGCGGGACCGCCCATCACCTGGGACCGCATGGCCGGAGCGATGAAGGGCGCCGTCACCGGTGCGCTCGTCTTCGAGGGCCTCGCCGCCGACCTGGAAGGGGCCGCCGCACTCGCCGCCTCCGGTGAGATCACCTTCTCGCCGTGCCACGAGCACGACTGCGTCGGCTCGATGGCCGGAGTCACCTCCGCGTCGATGTACATGCACATCGTCCACAACGAGACGTACGGCAACACGGCGTACACCAACCTGTCCGAGCAGATGGCGAAGATCCTCCGCATGGGGGCGAACGACGAGTCGGTGATCGAGCGGCTCGTCTGGATGCGCGACGTGCTCGGCCCCATGCTCAAGGAAGCCATGGAGATCGGCGGCCCCGTCGATCTGCGGCTGCTGCTCTCGCAGGCGCTGCACATGGGCGACGAGTGCCACAACCGCAATATCGCGGGCACCCTGCTGCTCCTGCAGGCGCTCGCCCCGTCCCTGCTGCAGACCGGCTTCACCACCGAGCAGAAGAAGGAAGTCTTCGACTTCATCGCCAGCTCGGACTACTTCTCCGGCCCGACGTGGCTGGCCATGGCCAAGGCCGCCATGGACGCGGCCCATGGCATCGAGGGCTCGACCATCGTCACCACGATGGCCCGAAACGGCGTCGAGTTCGGCGTACGGGTCAGTGGCCTGGGCGGAAACCAATGGTTCACCGGGCCCGCCCAAAAGGTCGTCGGCCCGATGTTCGCCGGATACAAGCCGGAGGACTCCGGCCTCGACATCGGCGACAGCGCGATCAGCGAGACCTACGGCTTCGGCGGCTTCGCCATGGCCACCGCGCCCGCCATCGTGGCCCTCGTCGGCGGCACCGTGCAGGAGGCCATCGGCTTCACACGCCAGATGGGCGAGATCACCACGGCACAGAACCCCAACGTCACCATCCCCATGCTCGACTTCCAGGGCATCCCCACCGGGATCGACGTACGCAAGGTCCTGGCCACCGGGATCCTGCCGGTCATCAACACCGCGATCGCCCACAAGGAAGCGGGCATCGGCATGATCGGCGCCGGCATCACACACCCGCCCGTCGAGGCCTTCGAGAAGGCCGCCAAGGCCCTCGCCGACTCCCTCATCTGACCACGCGCCAGGTCCTTGTCGTCCCACTCCCGTCCGCCCTCCCGGCGACCACGGGAGTGGGACGACAGGACCTGCCCCACCTCGGAGACTCGCCCATGGACAGTCGTATACCCGTCGCGGCCGATGCCGCGCACCCGAGCACAGAGCTCGACTCGGAGTACGAGCACAGCCCCGTTCCCCAGGAACGGCGTAAGTCCCTCCTGACCGTGTCGGCCGTGTGGTTCGGATTCCCGATGATCCTCACCAACGCCGTACCCGGCGGGGTCGTCGTCGCCGTCCTGGGCTTCTGGCGCGGGCTGGCCGCCGTCCTCGTCGCCAACCTCGTCATGTTCGTGTACGTCGGTCTGCTCAGCTATCGAGCGGGCAGCACCGGCGAGAACTTCGCCCTCCAGGCAACGAAGACCTTCGGCCGCGTCGGTCATGTCGTCGCCTCCGGCTTCCTGGCCACGATCGTCGTGGGTTGGTTCGCCTTCAACACCGGTGCCACCGGAGCGACCCTCAACCAGGCCTTCGGTTGGCACGAACAACTCGTCGCCGTACTCGCGGGCGCGGCCTTCGTCGCGATCACCTATCTCGGTATCCGTGCCCTGTCGTGGCTCGGTGCCGTCGCCGCGCCGCTGTTCGTCATCGTCGGCCTGATAGCCATCGTCATCGTGTCCCGGGACCACAGCCTGGGTGCGGTGCTCGACTACCAGGGCGTCGCACCGGACAGCGCCATGACGTTCGGCGCGGCCGTGTCGCTCATCATGGCGACGTTCGCCGACTCGGGCACGATGACCGCCGACTTCACCCGATGGTCCAAGAACGGCAAGCAGGCCGTCCTCGCCACCGCGACCGCGTTCCCGCTGGCCAGCATGGTCGCCCAGATCACCGGCGGCATTGTCGTCGCGGCCGGTGCCATCGCCTCCGCAGCCACGGTCGGCGGCAACTTCCTGCCGATCCTCACCGGTGACCACGGCCTCCTCCTCGACGCCCTCGCTGCCGTGTTCGTCTTCGTCAACCTCGGCTCGGTGTGCAGCCACTGCCTCTACAACGGGGCGCTCAGCTGGTCGCACCTGACCCGTACCAAGATGCGGATCACGACCCTCGTCCTGGGCATCATCGGCACTGCCGCCGCCCTCGCCGGCGTATGGGACCACTTCCTCGACTGGCTGGTCGTCCTCAGCGTCTTCGTCCCGCCCCTCGGCGGCGTGCTCATCGCCGATCAGGTGATTCTGCGCAGCCGCGTCGACCGGCGCCCCACCACTGCCGTACGGCCCACGGCCTTCGCCGCGTGGGCCGCCGGCGCCATGGTGGGCGGGCTCGTGCACTGGTATGCGCCGCAGTTCTCGGACGCAGTGAGCGGCCTCGTCGTGGCCGTGGTCGCGTACGTGGTTCTGGAGCGGGTCCTCACGAGGCCGGCGGCCGCGCGATAGATGGCCTCCCCTCCCAGGAACCACACCGTTGCGACACCCACAGCCCCGAGAGCGACCAGGGCCCTGTCGTCCCTGCAGAGCAGCACCAGCTTCCGGTGGCTGTGGGTGTCCAACCTGTTCTTCTTCTGCGGGGCCTGGACGCAGACGCTGATCATGGGCTGGCTCGTCTTCGAGACGACCCGCTCCGAGATGCTCCTCGCCGTGTTCACCGCGGTGCGCCTGGCCCCGATGCTGTTCGGCCCGTTCGCCGGTGTGCTGTCGGACCGATACGACCGGGTGCGCCTCCTCGCCCTCGCCTGCTCCTGGGCGTTGGGCGCGGTGGCGGTGGTGGCGACGATGGAGTCGTTCTTCCGGGTTCCGTACTGGGCGCTGGTGCTCGGCGGGCTTGCCATCGGTCTGGCACAGTCGCCGTCGCAGCCCGCCCGTTTCGCGTTGGTCCTCGATCTCGTGGGACGGGAGAACCTGAGCAACGCGAACGCCCTGAACGCCATGGCGATGAACATGACCCAGGTCGTCGGACCGGCCATCGGCGGCGCGATGATCAGCACCCTGGGTGCACCCGAGGCCCTCTGGATCTCAACTGCCTGGTACGGGGTGTCACTTGCGGCCCTGTGGCCGCTCCGCACCAGCGGCGGACGCACGACCGGGGTCGCATCCGGTTTCGGCCCCGGGTCCTTCGTCACGATGCTGCGCGCCGGCGTCCGTACCGTGCTCACCAACCGGCTCGCCACGAGCGTCCTCCTTGTCACACTCGCCGCGAACGTCCTTCTGTGGCCCATCTACCAGGCGTTCATGCCCGTCTTCGCCCAAGAGGCATTGGGTCTCGACGCCGCGGGCCTGGGCTGGCTCCTGACCTGCAGCGGCGCGGGCGGACTCGTCGGCTCGCTGGTCATCGCCACGCTCGGCGACTTCAGGTTCAAGGGCGGCCTGTTCGTCTTCGGTACGGCGACGTGGGCGTCCCTGTGGTCACTCTTCGCGCTGTCCCACAGCGTGACTCTCTCCTTCGTCCTGATGGCGTGCATCGGCGTGATGAGCGCGTCCTTCGGCGTACTGCAGACGACCCTGCTGCTCATGGTCACCGAACCGTCGGTCCAGGGGCGCGTCCTGGGAATCCAGGAACTGGCCATCGGTGTCATGCCGTTCGCGTCGCTGGGTCTCGGCGCGGCGGCGCAGTGGGCCGGAGTGGGGACGACCACGTTCCTGAGCGCACTGCTGCTGGTCGCGGTGCTTGCGGTGCTCGCGCTCTGTGTTCCTCAGCTCTGGAGGTACAGCGGAGACGAGGCCGCATAGTCGCGCGCATTCCCCCCGTTCCCGCGCCACGAGACGTCGGCCGTGCATCACCTCCAAGGGCTGTCCCACCCCGGTAGTGGCCACGAACGCCGGCATTCCGCAGCCGATGGCGATGCCCGAGATCATGGCGGTCTGCGGGCCGAGTTCCCCAGCGCCGTGACCGGCAAAGCTTGCCGGTCACGGCACTGGCCCAGGAAGGTGTTGCGCTCCTTCCGCACCCGGTCGTAGAGATCGCGGAGCCACGGCTGCCGGACGGCCGGCAGCCTCGCCGGCGTGTTCAGGAACACCTGCTTGTCCGGCCGTAATGTGTACATCGGGTGGGGCGGCAGCGGATAGTCGTCGCGGAGGACGCCGTCCGGCAGCGTGCCGGACGCCGGAATCGGCGAGGTCTCCCGGGGGAAGGCCAGATACGCCCAGACCTCTGTGGCCAGCGGCACCGTCGCCCCGGCGCCGGACGGCCGCCACGGCTCACCGGTCCGCGGATGCCGGGGGACGAGAGTGTCCCATCACCCTGCGCAGCGGGAATCGTGCGCCGATGCGGCCAACACCTCGCGGCCGGGTGCGCCGGCGGACACGTTCTGATCGACGACGAGAGCGTGCCGGACGTTGTGGGCCGAGTTGCTCGGCGTGAACTCGTGATGTCCGGCGGGCGAGTGGTGGTCCGGACGGCGAGCTGCAGTTCTCGTCGTCGGGACGGGCAAGGGCTGTTGCTCGCGAGCTCAGCGGCGTACCAGGGCCAGTTGGTCGGCGACGACGACGCCGTCGTGCAGGACGGTGCGGTCGGTGCCGCGGTCCATCACGGCACTGGCCGGCGTCTCGCCGTCGACGAGCAGCAGGTCGGCACGGTCGCCGACGGCCAGGCCGGGGCGGTCGGCGGTCCCGGACAGCCGGGCGACGTCGTGACTCATGATCGAGGCTCCGCCGACGGTTGCGACCGCCAGCGACATTTCGATCAGATCGTCGCGGCGGAAGTTGTTGGTGAATGCGAGTTGCCAGGTGCGATCGAGCATGTCGCAGTTGCCGTACGGGCTCCAGTAGTCGCGCTGGCCGTCCTCGCCCAGGCCCACCCGGACACCGGCCTCCGTCAGCGCCACCAGAGACAGCTGTCCGCGGTCCGGTGGTGCCACGGTGGCCATCGCGATGTCCAGCTCGGCGAAGTCGTCGATGATGCGGCGGCTCACCGATTCGGAGACCGAGCCCAGCTCGTAGGCGTGGGACATCGTGACCTTGCCCTGCATGCCCACTGCCCGGGTGCGCTCGAGCACCAGATCGGTGGAGAACACCCCGAGATGACCCGGCTCGTGCAGGTGGATGTCCACCTCGACCTGGTACTTCTCGGCCAGCCCGAACACGATGTCCAAGTGTCCCTTGGGATCCCGGTCGAGGCTACAGGGATCGATGCCGCCAATCACCTCGGCGCCCGCCTTCAGCGAGGCCTCCAGGTAGTCGACGGTGCCCTTCTCACGGAGGATGCCGGCCTGCGGAAACGTCATGATCTGGACGTCGGCCTGACCGGCGAACTTCTCCTTCGCGGCCACCACGGCATCGAACTTCTCGAGCTTGCAGTCCACGTCCACCTGCGCGTACGACCGCACCCGGGTGGTGCCGCGGGCGATCATCTGCTCCAGCGTGCCGGCGACCCGTTCCATGAGGGGAACCTCTGCGGTGCGCCAGTTCTGCCGGTCGTTGAGCATCATCGTCCAGACTCCCGGGCCGCCGGTGTGCGGCCGGAACGGCAGGCCGATCCGGGTCGAGTCCAGGTGCACATGCACATCGCTGAACGAGGGCAGCAACAGCCGGCCACGGCCTTCGACCACCTCGCCGGCCGGCTGCGCGGCCGGGTCGTGCGGTCGGATTGCCGCGATGCGATCGCCGGACAGGTCGATGTCGCTGCGCCGGCCACCCCACGGACGGACGTCACGGATCAACACTGTTGTCACCTTTCTGTTGTGCGGTAGGGCTGTTCACCCGGATGCGGAACGGGTTATCGGGTTGTCGTGGCCAGTGCCTCGGCTGCGACATCGGTGTGATGGCAGGCGATGTCGCCGCTCGGCACACTGTCGTTGCACAGCTGCCGGCGTTGTGGGTCCAGCCGCGGATGCACCGGACACCGGGACCGGAACACGCAGCCGCGCGGCGGGTCGGCCGGGCTGGGCAGATCTCCGGACAGCCGGATCCGCCCGCTCCGGTCTGCCGCCGGGTCCGGTTGTGGGACGGCGGACAGCAGCGCCTGGGTGTAGGGATGTTCCGGAGCGCCGAAAACCCTTGCGGTGTCTCCGTATTCCATGATCTTGCCCAGGTACATCACCGCGATGCGGTCGGCGAAGTGCTGGACCACGGACAGGTCGTGGGCGATGAAGAGGTACGCAACCCCGGTGTCCCGCTGGATGTCCTCAAGCAGATTGATCACCTGCGCCTGCACCGAGACGTCCAGCGCGGATACCGGTTCGTCGCAGATGATCAGCTGCGGGTCCAGGGCGAGCGCCCGGGCGATGCCCACGCGCTGCTTCTGGCCGCCGGAGAACTCGTGCGGGAAGCGGTTGTAGTGGTCGGGGCGCAACCCCACCCGGTCCATCAGATCCCGCACCTTGGCCTTGACGCCGCCGGCCGGCGTGACCCGTTGGGCCAGCAGCGGTGCGGCGATCGCGCTGCCCACGGACTGACGCGGGTTGAGGGAGGACGAGGGATTCTGGAACACCATCTGCACCCGGCGCCGGTACTCCTGCAGGTCCGACCGGCGCAGTTCGGCGATCTCCCGGCCGCCGAGCTGGATGCTCCCGGACGTGGGCGCCAGTAGCCGCATGAGCAGTCGGCCGGTGGTCGACTTGCCGCAACCGGACTCTCCCACCAGCCCGAGGGTCTGCCCGGCGTCGACCGAGAAGCTGACGCCGTCAACCGCCTTGATCACGCCGCCGGCGGACCGGAAGGCGCGGGAGCGGATCGGGAAGTGTTTGGTCAGGTCGGTGACCTGCAGCAGCGGCGTCATCGGACCACATCTCCGGTCGGTTGCAGGATCTCGAGGTGGCACCGCGACGGGTGCCCGTCGGGTCCGATCAGGGTCGGCCGGCGCGTACCACAGGCGTTGTCGGGCACCAGGTGTGTCTTCGGACAGCGGTCCGCGAACAGGCAGCCGTCGGGCAGCGCCAGCAGAGACGGCGGGAAACCCGGGATCGGGTTGAGCCGCTCGG
The DNA here is from genome assembly GCF_026339735.1 of Streptomyces sp. NBC_01669. Lineage (GTDB taxonomy): Bacteria > Actinomycetota > Actinomycetes > Streptomycetales > Streptomycetaceae > Streptomyces > Streptomyces yanii. Next base: position 1,483,592 of record NZ_JAPEQG010000001.1, on the reverse strand, counting down.
ACCGCCTTGCCAGTGACGGCATCGAAGCCAGCAGTCCCTGGGTGTAGGGGTGTCGCGGGTCGCTGAACAGGTCGGCGACGGTCGCCTGCTCCACGCACTCCCCGCCGTACATCACCACGACCTGGTGACAGACCTCGGCGACCACGCCGAGGTCGTGGGTCACCAGGATCACCGAGGCCCCGGTCTCCTCCTGCAGCTCGCCCAGCAGATCGAGGATCTGGGCCTGCACGGTGACGTCCAGCGCGGTCGTGGGTTCGTCGGCGATCAGCAGCTCGGGTTCGCAGACCAGCGCCATGGCGATCATCGCGCGCTGCCGCATGCCGCCGGAGAACTCGTGCGGGTACGCCGAGTATCGGCGGCTCGGGTCGGGAATCCCGACCCGGCCGAGCATGTCGATGGCGACCTGCGCCGCGGCCTTCCTGGACACGTCGTTGTGTACCCGATAGGCCTCGGCGATCTGCACCCCGACCGGGTAGAACGGGTGCATCGCCGACAGTGGGTCTTGGAAGATCATCGCGATCTTCGTGCCCCGGTGGGCACGCATCTGTGCCTCGGTGAGCGCGTTGAGATCCTGTCCGTCCAGGAGGATCTGCCCGGTGACGGTGGCCGAGGTGCCCTTGAGCAGCCCCATCAGCGCCTGGCTCGTGACGGTCTTGCCGGAGCCGGATTCGCCGACGATTCCGACGGTTTCCCCGCGCGCCAGGGTCAGGTCCATGCCGTTGACCGCGTGCACCACGCCGTCGTCGGTCGGGAAGCTCACCCGCAGGTCGCGGATGGCGAGCATGGGCGCGGCTTCGGGCGTGGTCATCAGGCGACCCTCACTCGCGGGTCGATCACCGCGTAGACGATGTCGACCAGGACGTTGGCGACGATGATGAAGAACGCGGCCATCATGGTGATGGCCATGGTGACTGGCAGGTCGCCGGCCTGTGCGGCGTGCACCGCGGTGAATCCGACACCCGGCACCGAGAAGATCTGCTCGGTGAGCACAGCACCGCCCAACAGGCCGCCGATGTCCAGCCCGAGCATGGTGACCACCGGAGTGATGCCGGCCCGCGCACCGTGCTTGAACACGATGTGCCGCCGGGACAGGCCCTTCGAGCGCGCGGTGCGCATGAAGTCCTCGCCGAAGGTCTCCAGCATGTTGCTGCGGGTGACCCGGATGTACTGCGTGCTGAACAGCACGGCCAGTGCCACCCAGGGCAGCAGGTAGTTCAAGAACCAGCCGCCCGGACCCGCGGCGCCGAACGGTGAGGCGATCTCATTCGTGGTGAACGGCAGAAGTTTCAGCGTGCTGACGAACAACAGCAGCAGCAACAGGCCGGTTACCGGAATGGGGAGGGACACCCCGACCGAGGCTGCGCCGACGATCAGCTTGTCGGTGAACCGGCCCTTGCGCAGTGCCGCGAGCAGGCCCAACCCGACGCCGGCGACGGTCCACAGCACGATCGCACCGCTGGCCATCGACAGCGTGTACGGCAGGGCTCGCTCGATGATCGTGGTGACATCCTCGTTGGTCTGGAAGGACTTGCCCAGACACGGCCAGGAGCACAGGGTTTCGGCTCCCGGCGCGCCGACCATGTGGCTGCCCAGCAGCCCAGACATGTAGGTGAGGTACTGGGTGAGGAACGGTTTGTCCATCCCGAGCGCGACCCGGGCCTCCGCGATGCGTTGCGGAGTGCACTCCTGACCGCAGGCCGCGGCGGCAGGGTCCGCCGGACCGAGCTGGAACAGACTGAACGTCACGAAGCTGATGACAAACAGAAGCACGATCATCGCGACGAACCGCCGCATCAGGAAACCGGTCATGAGCGCGACCTGCCGGCTCGGGATGAACTCACCGTTCCACCTCTCTTGTGCCGCGAGCGTCAGTGCTCGGCGCCGACGATCGACAGGTCTATGGCGCCGAAGAAGTAACCCATCTGCGCGTTGCGGATTTTGGAGCCGACCACGCTGCTGGTGTAGCTGCGTACCAACGGAACCAGCGGGTAGTCCTGCATGGCCTGGTCGAACAGGGTGGCCCACTTCTTGCCGAGTTCCTCGCTGGGCCCGTTGGTGCCACGCAGCTTGTACATGTCGCCGGAGATCTTCGGGTCGTGGTACCGCGGGATGTTGGAGAAGCCGTAGGTCTTCCCGTCCAGGCTCGGCCCCACGTTCGGGTCGATGGTGGTGCGCACCGAACCGCTGTCCGCGCCGCCGCACCAGCCGCTGCGGGCGATGTCCGGCATCTGGTCACCGGCCAGCACGGTGTAGTAGTTGGCGGCCGGGATCGGGCGCAGCTGCAGGTCGATACCGAGCTTCTTGAAGTTCTGCTGCAGCACGGTGCCGACGTTCTTGTACCGGGCGTTGGTGTCGGCGTAGCCGTACACCAGCTTCTTGGGAACCTTCTTGCCTTCCAGGAGCTTCTTGGCCTCGTCCAGCTTCGGCTTGCCGGTCGGGTCCAAGGCGGTGTGCTGCTCGACGTATCCTCGCTGAGCCGGGTTGATGTACGACTGGGCCAGCTTGCCGAACCGTCCGCCGCCGTACTGCACCTGGACGGCGCCCCGGTCGATGGAGAGCGCCATCGCCTTGCGCACCTGAGGATCCTTGATCGTCTCGGTGTTGAAGTTCAGCACGTCCGTGCAGCCCAGCAGGCCGGCCGCGGTGCGCGCCTTGGTCTTGGGATCGTTGAGCTTGGCCGCGTCTGACGCCTGCAGGCCACCGTTGCTGTCCAATGTGATCGCCGTCGGATCCGAGTCGGCGAGCAGTTGCTGGCTGATGGTGGCCTGGGCGGTGGACAGGGTGAAGGTGAACGTGTCCGGCAGGGCGGGCCGGTTCGGATCAGTGGCCAGGTCCCACTGGTCGTTGCGGACCAGCTTCATCGACCGGCCGCGGTCGTACGACTTGATCTTGTACGGGCCCGACGAGACCGGGTGGTTGGTGTAGTCGAGCTTGGTGTCCTTGGCCCGCGGCACCGGTGCCGTGTTCGACCGCGAAACCAGGGCGGGGAACTCGGCGAACGGCTGCTTGAGGTGAAAGACGACGGTGTGGTCGTCCGGGGTGTCGATCGCCTTGAAGTCACCGCCTGAGTACGGGCCCTTGTACCCGTCGTCGGCCAGGGCGGAGTTCAGTTCCTGCGGTGCCTGGGTGAAGACATCGCGGGCGTAGGTGCGCTCGACCCCGTACTTGATGGCCTTGCTGGTGATCGGCGTGCCGTCCTCGAACTTCAACCCCTTCTTGAGGGTGTAGGTCCAGGTGAGGCCGTCGGCGGAGGGCCTGCCCAGGTCAGTGGCCAGATCCGGCACGATGGTCGGCGGCCGGCCGGCGGTCTCCTTGGCCATGGTCAGTGTGCGGTAGTACAGCTGCCCGACGTTGGCGGTCTGCACGTAGTTGCTGTTGCCGGGGTCCAGCGTCTGGAAGTCCGAGGACATCAGGACGTTGATGTTCCCGCCCTTGGTGGTGTAGCCCTTCCCGATCGTCACCGGCGCGTAGGTGTCGGCCTTGGAGTCGGAGTCGGAGCCGGAACCAGGGGCCGGCTTGGCGCCGCCACAGGCGGTCAGGGCCAGCCCGGCACTGACCGTCAGGGCGAGCGCCGTCATGGTGCTTCGTTTCACTGCGTCTCCTTGCGGACGAGAAAGGGATGGCGCGGAGGGTGGATCACGGGTGCATCAGCTTCGAGAGGACTTGGGGTCCAGCGCGTCCCGGACCGCGTCGCCGAGCAGATTGAAGGCGAGCACGGTGATCACCAGTGCGCCGGCCGGAACGGCCAGGAACCAGGGGTCGGAGAGGTACCAGTTGCCCGACTGGGCCGCGTTGAGCATCTGGCCCCAGGAGGGCGTGGGGTCCTTGACCCCGACGCCGAGGAACGACAGGGCCGCCTCTGCGGTGATGTTGGTGGGGATCATCATGGTCGCGTAGACCAGCACGACCCCCATGACGTTCGGGATGATCTGCCTGAAGATGATGCTTCGATGCGAAGCTCCGTAGGCCTGGGCGGCCTCGACGAATTCCTGCTGCCGGATCGAGAGCACCTGACCACGCACGACCCTGGCCAGGTACGCCCAGCCGAAGAATCCGAGAATGATCACCAGTGAGGCGATCGGCACCAGGCTGCCCGAATCGAGCGCGGTGCCGCGCAGTCGGGACTGCATGATCGGGGTCAGCGACAGTACCAACAGCAGGTGAGGGAAGGCCAGGAACAGATCCATCACTCGGCTGATCGCCATGTCGACCTTGCCACCGAAGTATCCGGCGGCGGCGCCGAGCACGGTGCCCAGTACCACCGACACCGCCGTGGACAGCAGCGCGATGGTCAGAGAGATCCTTGCGCCGTAGGCCATGCGGGCGAAGATGTCGCGACCGAGCCCTGGTTCGAGGCCGAGCCAGTGCTCGCCGGACGGGAAACGGTAGTATGACAGCGGCAAGCCCGGCGTGTAGAAGTCGTCCAGAAAGTCCGGCCCGGTCCGGGCGGTGAACGGATCCGATCCCTCGATGGCCGCCAACACCGGGGCCAGGATCGCGAACAGCACCATCAGGGCCACCACGATCAGCGCGGCGACGGCGATCCGGCTGCGCCGAATCCGAAGCCACGCCGTGCCCAGCAGCGACCGCGCGGTGGCGATCTCCGCGGTGGGCCTGCGCTCGGCTGTTGCGGCCGCGGATTCCGGTGAAGAGAAGGTGGCCACCTGTCCGTCGGAGGGCTCCGGCGTGCTGGCGCGGCGCGTCCGACTCGGCGACTCATGCGGATCCGGCACGTCGATCCTTCGGTGCTCGGGGGTGTGGGTGGCCGGAACGGTATACCAATAATCGCGGTTTCCACTAGGGTGCTGTGACATCGGCTGCATCCCCGTAGTGCGGACCGCCAGCCGCAACACTTCCCTTGTGGTGGAGGGATTACGGTCACGCAAAGGATGTGCGGGCTGCAGCCGGTGAGTCCTTCGGTGGAGGGGTGCGGCAACCCGCGCTCGGGTCAGCGGTGGCCGGTTCGATAATTTGGTTTACCAAATCTGAGAGGATGTCGATGAAGACCTTGGTGACCGCTTCCTGGGTGATCGCCCACGACGGACGCTCGCACGTGGAGATACCGGACGGGGCCGTGTTGATCGACGGGGACACCATCGTCGATGTGGGCGAGCGCGCCGAACTCGACCGGCACCAGGCCGACGAACGCATCGACCTCGGTGACGCGGTGGTCACCCCCGGCCTCATCGACCTGGACGCCCTCACCGACATCGACCATCTGATCCTGGACTCCTGGGCGTCCCCGGAGCTGGCCGCCGGCTTCACTTGGTCGACCGAGTACTTCGCCGCGCCCCGGGCGGTGTTCGACGCCGCGCAACGGCGCACGGTGCGCGAGTACGCGCTGGCCCAGCTCGCCCTGCACGGCATCACCAGTTACATGCCGATCGCCTCCGAGGTGCACAGCGATTGGGCGGAGACCTACGAGGACTTGGTGGCGATGGCCGAAGTGTCCACGCGACTGGGTCTGCGCGCCTTCCTCGGGCCGTCGTTCCGGTCCGGGGTCAACGTGATCGGCGCCGACGGCAAGCGCACCGTGAGGTTCGACGAGGAGGCAGGCCGGCGGGGTCTGGCCGACGCGCTGCGGTTCCTGGACCACACCGCGCAGCTCGCCGATCCTCTGGTGACCGGGGTGCTGCTCCCGTGCCGGATCGAGACCCTGACCCCCGACCTGCTCCGCGACGCCGCCCGAGCCGCGGACCAACGCGGCGCGCTGGTGCGCCTGCACGCCCTGCAAGGCATGTCGGAGCGCGACTACATCCAACACACCTACGGGCGTACCCCGCTGCAGCTGATCGCCGACTCCGGGCTGTTGTCCGACCGGCTGATCGTTCCGCACGGGGTAGTGCTGGATGTGCATCCCGAAGTACTCGGTAGCGACACCGGAGATGTTGCGGTGCTGGCCGACGCCGGCGTCTCGATCGCGCATTGCCCGCTGACCAACGCCCGGTATGCCCACAACCTGCACACGTTCGCCGGCTACCGGGCACAGGGAGTGAACCTGTGTCTGGGCACGGACTCCTTCCCGCCCGACCTGATCCGGGGAATCGACGTGGGCACCCAGGTCGCCAAACTCCAGGCCGGCGACCTGGGCCAGGGCCATCTCACCGGCTACTTCGATGCGCTCTGGACCGGTGGGGCGACCGCGCTGCACCGCCAGGACCTCGGGCGTCTGGCCGCGGGGGCCACCGCCGACCTGGCGGCGTTCGCCCTGGACGACTTCCGTATGGGTGTCACGGAGGATCCGCTGCGCACCCTGGTGCTCAACGGCACTGCCCGCGACGCAGTCCTGACGATGGTCGCGGGCAAGGTGGTCATGCGCAACGGCTCGATCCCGGGTGTCGATCTCACCGCGCTGAGGCGGAGCCGGTCAGCAGCTGTTCGATGTGATGCGCGCGGCTTATCCGGAGCGCGACTGTCGTCGGCGCCCGGTGAACGAACTCTTTCCGCCGGTATTTCCACTGTCGTCCCAGGGGGGCGGTAGGTGGTGCGTCGGGTGCTCTGTGAGCCGGGGTGTTGATGGTTCGTCCAGAGGGATCGACGGGGGTGCCGAGCGAGGGATCGCGAGACAGTCCGTGTAGGGGCCGGCCTGGGGTTGTCCGGGTTGTGTTGAGAAGCGTTGCGTTGGTTGAAGGTGGCGTCCCGGTCCAACGGCCTGGCGCACGATAGAGAGTGGATCAGCGAGCGGCGTCATGCGACAACGCCGTAGGCGGAGTCGCATGACGCCGGGAGCCCGCTCGCTATCGTGCACCAGGCCGTAAAGGCCGGGGCGCCACTCTCCTGGGCAGCGGTGCTTTTTTGCCGGGGCGAGTGGCCCCCGTGCAGGCGCTGTGCCACCAGCCCGGAGCAGCTGTTCTGCCCCGGGCCTTCCGAGTTCTTTCGTCGCGACCCCGGAGCCGGGGCGCACGTCCTGGACTGCGCTCGACGCGGTCCGCCTGCCCCGCGCAAGGACGAGACCGACGCCACCGCAGACCAAGTCCGTGCGGTGAACGGACACCGTGGAGCGCGTCGGAAGGAAACAGGCGGCTCACCAGGAATGCCCGGCATGGACGGTTACGGGGTTCCGGCCGGGGAACCGCTGGGCGACGGGGTGCGGCGGCGGGGTTTCCAGCCGGGGCGGGGGACGGCGGCCAGGAGCGCCTTGGTGTAGTCCTCCTGGGGGGTGCGCAGGAGCTCGGCGGTGGGGCCGCGTTCGACCACCCGGCCGGCGGCCATCACGATGGCGGTGTCGCTGATCTGGTTGACGACGGCCAGGTCGTGGGAGATGAACACGTAGCTGATGCCGGTCCGTTCCCGAATGTCGGCGAGCAGGTTGAGGATTTGGGCCTGGATGGACACGTCCAGCGCAGCGACCGCCTCGTCCAGGACGAGCACCTTCGGTTCGACGGCGATGGCCCGGGCGATGGCGACGCGCTGCCGCTGCCCGCCGGACAGCTGGCGGGGCAACATCACGGCATGCCGTTCGGTCAGCCCCACCGCCTCCAGCAGCTCGAGGGCGCGGGTGCGCCGCTCCGTCGCCGTCAGTGGGAAGTGCAGGGCGAGGCCGGTCTCGATGACATCGCCGATGTGCTGCAGCGGGTCCAGGGAGGAGTACGGGTCCTGGAACACGATCTGGATCTCCCGGGCCCGGCGACGGCGCTCGGCCGAACCCGCGCGGCCCTGCCGGACGCGCCCGCAGACACTGATCGTCCCGCCGGTGGGGGTCTCCAGCCCGAGCAGCATGCGGGCGACCGTGGTCTTGCCCGAGCCCGACTCCCCCACGACCGCCAGCGATTGACCGCGGGCGACCGTGAAGGACACGTCGTCGACGGCGACCATGTCCTTCCCGAAGACCTTCTGCAGCCCATCGGCCCTGACCAGGATCTCGGTCACGATTCCTCCGCTCGTACGCAGGCGACATGGGCGCCGGCCAGCTCCCGCAGCGGGGGCCGGCCGGTCAGGCACTCCGGTCCGGCCTGGGTGCAGCGCGGCTGGAACGCGCAGCCCGCCCCTGCCTCGAAGGCGGCGACCGGCCGTCCGGCGATGACCGGCAATCGGTGCGCGACCCGGTCGATGCTGGGCCGGGAGACCATGAGCCCCGTGGTGTAGGGGTGTCGGGGCGTCTGGACAAGTGTCTCGGCGGACTGCACCTCCAGGATCCGCCCGGCGTACATGACGGCGATGCGGTCGCAGGTGGCGGCCGCCAGCTCGAGGTCGTGGGTGATCAGCAGCATGGCCATGCCGCGTTCTCTGCGGAGGTCGTCCAGGATGGCCATGACCTCCGACTGGGTGGTCACGTCCAGTGCGGTGGTGGGCTCGTCGGCGAGTACCAGGTCGGGTTCCACGGCCAGCACCGACGCGATCATGACGCGCTGCAGCAGCCCGCCGGACAGCTCGTGCGGATGCTGCCGCATACGGCGCTCACCGTCGGCGATACCGACATCGGCGAGCAGCCGTACGGCCCTGGCGTGCGCTTCCCGCGCCGGTACCGACAGGTGGGTGACCATGGCCTCGGTGAGGAAGTCGCCGATACTGCGGACCGGGTTGATGTGCGCACGTGGATCCTGAAAGATCATCGCGATCCGGCGGGTCCGCAGGGCACGTAGGTCGCGCGGGCCCAGGTCCAGGACCGGGGTGCCGTCGAACTCGATCCGGCCGCTGAGCCGGGCACCGGGCGGGGCCAGCCGTAGCACGGAGCGGGCCGTCATCGACTTGCCCGATCCGGACTCGCCGACCAGCCCGACGGCCTCGCCCGGGGCGATGGTGAGGCTGACGTTCTCGACCAGTGTCCGCCAGTCTCGGCCGGCCGGGATGTCGAGCCTCACCTGGTCCAGGACCAGAAGATCATTGCTCACCTCAGATCACCTTCCTGCCTGCCGAGCCGGTCGCCGAGCAGATTCACCGCCACCACGACGAGCGCGATCAGCACACCCGCGCTGACCGCCTCCATCGGCTGGCCGCGTACTGCGCTGTCCAGTCCGTTCTTGACCATCAGTCCCCAGTCCGCGGTCGGCGGCTGTACGCCCAGGCCGAGGAACGAGATCGCAGCCACGTCGATGATCGCGAAGCCGAGCGCGGACACCGACTGGGCCACGATGATCGGCCGCAGGTTGGGCAGCAGATGGCGGCTGCAGATGGCGACGGCTGATCTGCCCTGGACCCAGGCGGCCGCGATGTAGGGGAGATTGCGCTCGCGGAGGGCCGCGCTGCGCACGACCCGGGCCACGTAGGGGGTGTAGGCGACGGCCAGGCCGGCGACCACACCGGTCATGCCGGGTCCGAGGACCGCCACGGTCACCAGGGCGAACACGATGCCCGGTATCGCGAACAGCACGTCGAGCAGCCGGGAGATGACCGCGTCCACCCGGCCGCCGGCCCAGGCGGCGGTGACCGCCAGCACCGTGCCCGCCGCCGTGGACAGCACGATGGTGAACAGCGGGCCCAGCAGCGTCGTACGGGCACCGAACATCAGTCGGGACAGGACGTCTCGGCCGAGTGCGTCGCCGCCGAGCGGATGGGTTCCGGAGCTGCCGGCCAGCGCGTTGAAGAGGTCGGGCTGATTCGGATCTTGAGGGGCCAGCAGCGGTGCGCAGGCGGTCACCACGGCAAGGACGCCGAGCAGCAGTACGGTGGCCAGCCCCAGAGGGCCCAGGCGTGCCTTCATGTCGCCTCCCCGGGAGACAGACGCGGGTCGATGAGGGAGTAACAGACGTCGACCGCCAGGTTGATGAGGACGAACGCGGTGACGAGGACCAGCACGACGCCTTGGACCACCGCGAAGTCCCGTTGGAGGATCGCCCGGACGAGCAGGGAACCGAGTCCGTCCAGAGCGAAGATGTTCTCCACGACGACCGAGCCGGCGATCAGGCCGGCCACGGTGAGGCCGGTGACGGTGACGACCGGGATGGAGGCGTTGCGCAGGACGTGCCTGCGGACGATGTGGCTCTGGGAGAAGCCGCGGCTGCGCGCGGTCTCCACGTGTTCCCGGCGGAGTTCCTCTCCCACCGAGGCCCGGGTGATCCGGGCGAGGAAGGCGGCGCTGCCCAGGCTGAGAGCGATCGCCGGGAGCGTCAGGTGGTAGAGGCGGTCCGGCAGTCCTGCCCCCGGGCCGAAGACCGGGAACCAGCCGAGTCCGAGGGCGAAGACGATGACCAGCAGGACTCCGACGACGAACGTGGGGGTGGCCAGGAAGATGCTGTTCACCAGGGAGATGACCGCGTCGACCGTGCCGCGCCGCAGCGCTCCCAGGACGCCGAGTCCGACGCCGGCCACCACGATGATCACGGTGGCGTAGAGGACGAGCAGCCCGGTGGTCGCCAGCCGCGTGGACATCAGGTCGGAGACGTCCTGCCGGTAGACCAGGGACTGGCCGAAGTCGCCGCGCAGTGCGTCGCCCAGCCAGCCGAAGTAGCGGATCAGGAACGGATCGTCCAACCGGTACTCATGACGGATGGCGGCGATCTGTTCGGGGCTGCCGCTCCGATTGCCCAGCAGGAAGGCCATCGGCCCGCCGGGGACCAGATAGAGCAGCCCGTAGACCAGGAACGAGGCGACGAGGAGGACCGCCACGAGCGCGGCCAGCCGCCGCGCCAGGAAGAGGGGCCAGCTCATCGCGCACCGAGCCCGGCGGCCCAGGGGTAGTAGAGGTAGGGGAAGGAGGCGACCGCGCCGGTGACCCGCTTGTTCATGTAAAGGATGACGGGCAGGTTGTTGAGCGGCGTCCAGGGGACGTCGCGGGTGACCTTGGCCTGGATGCCGGTGACGAGCGCCGCGCGCTCGGCCGGGTCGTACGCGGCCTGGGCCTTCATGATGTCGGCGTCGACGGCCGGGTAGTTGTTGAAGTTGGACCGGCCGTTTTTGGTGAAGACACGGTAGACGTCCAGCGGGTCGGGCACGTTGCCGTACCACGTGCTCAGGAAGGCGTCGATGCCGGTGCGGGCCTTCGGGTCGCTGTACAGGTTGCCGTACTGCTCGACCGGGATCACCTTGATATTGATCTTGAGGCCGAGCGCTTCGCCGGTGGCCTTGAGGAGGTTGGCGGTCTGCTCGTGCACCGCCGAGCTGCCCTGGATGCCGATGGTGATGGGCTGGGAGGGCTTGCCGGTCTTCTGGAGCAGCTTGTTGGCCTTGGCCAGGTCGGCGCCACCGGCCGGCAGGGTGTCGTAGGCCTTCCGGAAGCTGTCGGTGGAGTAACCCCAGTAGTCGGGGTTGGCCAGGGCGCGGTCCGGGGAGGCGGCGCCCTGGAAGATCACCTTGGCGATCGCCGCGCGGTCGAGGGCTGCCGACAGCGCCCCGCGGACCCGCGGGTCCGCGTACGGGCCGGTTTTGGCGGCGCCGAGCAGGGTCCAGAAGGTGAGCGAGCGGCCGAGCGTGACCGAGCCGGTGGGCGATTTCTGGAGTTGGCCGAGCCCGGCGGGCGGCAGGTAGAAGTACTGTCCGTCGATCTCGCCGGAGCGCAGCGCGTTGACCGCGGTCGTCTCGTCGGCGATGAAGCGGAACACCAGCGACTTCGACTTGGCCTTGAGCGCGGTGTCCCAGTAGGTGTCGTTGCGGGTCAGCGTCATGGAGTTGCCCGACGTCCAGCCGGTGAACTTGAAGGGCCCGGTGCACATGACCCCGCTCTTGGGCGAGCCGAGGTCCTTGCCGGCCTTGCTGAGGAAGGACTTTTCCACCACCGCCCCGGCCGCGGTGGCCATGGCCTGGTTGAACAGCACGTCGGGCTGCTTGAGGACGACCGTGACCTGGCGCGGCCCGGTTGCCTTGATCGAGTCGACCGTGCGGAAGTAGTCGCTCCACCACGTGCCCAGCGCGGGATCGAGATGGCGGTTCAGGCTGGCCGCCACATCGTCGGCGGTCAGCGGGGTGCCGTCCCAGAACGTCACGTCCTTGCGGAGCGTGTAGACCCAGGTGGTCGGGGTCGGGTTCGCCGCCTTCTCGGCCAGCCCCGGCTCGATCTTCAGGTCGGGTGTGAGCCGCATCAGGCTCTCGCACATGTTGGCGAGGGCCGTGTTCTCGGCGTAGTTGAAGGAACGGATCGGGTCCAGGGTCTGCGGCTCGTACGGCAGATTCCAGGTGATCTTGTCCAGGCCGTGGCCGGCCGGTGCGGTCGTGGTCTTCAGGTCGAGCTTGTCGACAGCGTGCGGTGTGGTCCCGGCCGAGCCGCCGCAGGCGGTCAGGGCGAGCGCGAGGCCGCCCGCCGCCAGGGGGAAAGTACGACGCTTCATCGGGGATTCCTCTCGAGGTGACCGGCACGAGCAATGACGTTCCCGGCGCGTACGACCATGCCGGGCAGGGGACGGTCCACGACGGCCTGCGCGACCGTCTCCCCGGTCAGCAGGACGAAGTCGGCCGGATCGCCGACCCGCAGGTCGGCCCGGTCCAGACCGAGGAGGTCGGCGCCCCCGTGCGCCACGACGGCGTAGCAGGCCGCCAGTTCCTCGTCGGTCCTGGCGTCGGTGCGGTAGGCGAGCAGGTGCGCCCGCGTGATCATGTCGCCGTCGCCGAACGGCGTCCACGGGTCCCGTACGCCGTCGGAACCCGCGGCGACCAGCACTCCGCGGGCGCGCAGCGGCGGGAACGGGACGACCGGTTCGTCTCCCAGCGCGCAGGTGGTCAGCGCCACTCCCGCGTCGGCGAGCAGCTCACCTGTTCGCTCCAGCTCGGCCGGGTCGCATTCGGCCAGGCAGAAGGCGTGGCTGATGGTGACCTTTCCCTGCATGCCGGCCGTCCGGGTGCGGCGCGCGATCTCGGTGACCTGAGCCAGGCCCGGACGACCGCGGTCGTGCAGATGGATGTCGATCGGCGCGCCGGTCCGCTCCGCCATGCCGAACAGGAGGTCCAGGTGGCCGTCGAGGTCGCCGTCGACGCCGATCGGGTCCAGGCCGCCGATGATGTCGGCCCCTTCCTTCAGTGACTGTTCCAGCAGGTCGGCGGTGCCGGGCTCGGTGAGCAGGCCGAGCTGGGGGAAGGCCACCACCTGAAGGTCCATGGCCTCGGCGAAGGGCGTGGCGGCGGCACGGACCCCGTGCACGTTGGACATTCCGTAGACCGGTGCGACATCGGCGTGCGCACGCATCGCCCGAGTCCCCCGGCCGACGGCGTGGGCGATGAGAGCACCGGCGCGCTCCTCGACCGAGGCGGCCATCCGCATCCGCGTGGCGACGTCGCCGTCGATCAGCTCGCGCAGGGTCTCGGCGGGTTCCCGGCTCAGCCAGCGCTGGCCCCAGGTCGACTTGTCGGGGTGGATGTGCGCGTCGACCGGTGAGGGCAGCGCGAGTGCGCCGCCACCCTCGACGACTTGAACATGTTCCGGCCGGTTCGTGGGATCAATGGCAGCGATGCGGCCATCGGTCACGAGAAGGTCGCGAAGGGCGCCGCCGTACGGGCGGACTCGGGTGAACAGCACGTGACCCACGGGTCGTTACCCCCTTGAATCTGTCGGAAGGACTGGACCCCAGCCCAGGGGATTCATATAGTTATCAGGTCATCAGATGACTGAGAAGGGGTTTGGGTGAAGCCAGTTGGACGAGTGTCGATCGTCGACACCTTGATCATCGAACTGCGAAAGGAAATCTCCCGGGGCGCCTGGCAGGTCGGTGACCGGATCCCCCCGGAGAGCCAACTCGCCGAGACTCTGGGCGTAAGCCGGCTCTCGATCCGCGAGGCTGTCCGCGTGCTCATTCACGCCGGGCTGCTGACCGCCCGTCAGGGCGACGGCACTTACGTGACCGCCACGGACGAGGGCCAGGTCGCGCTCCGCCGCCACCTCGGCCGGGCCGAGACCGCCGATATCCTCGACGTCAGGCGGGGTCTGGACATCGTTGCGGCCCGACTGGCCGCGACCATGCGCACCGAGGAGGACCTGGACAAGCTCCGGGAAGCCATGGAACGTCGCGCTGTCGCAGGCCGGGCGGCCGACCTGGACGCCTTCACCGACGCCGACGTCGACTTCCACCTGTACATCGCCGAGGCTTCCCACAACTGGCTGCTCGGTGACCTCTACCGGAACATGAGCGACGCCCTGTGGGAGACCGTCAAGGCCAACCAGTGCATGGACGACGCGGGCGACGACCCGTTCCACACCGCGCTGTTCGAGGCCGTACTCGCCGGCGATCCGATCGCCGCGACCGCCGCGGCGTTGTCCATCCTGGACGACTACACCGACGGGGAACCGTGACCATTGCCGATCTGCCGATCCACAACGCCGACCTGGTCGTCACCATGGACGAGACACTGGGCGACCTGCCCGGCGGCTGGGGTGCCCGCGATTTGCTCGGTCCGGTCGACAGGGCGGTCGTCGGCAGCGCCCACGCCATCGACGTGGCCGGGGCGTGCGCCGTCGGCCATCCTCGCGCGTGCGCGACGATCGCACGGTACAGGTGCTGCTGACGTACTGGCTCAGCGCCATCGCCGCGCGTGCGCGGCGATGGCTCCCAGCACCTCGGGCATGTCCTGCTCCGGCGCCCCTATCAGCACCCGCGAGCCACGCCCCGGTCCGTCCAGTACCTCGCAGACGGCGACCAGTGGATGGGTCGCCTCTGCCCCCACCTGCTGGTACCGGCCCTTCGGTCTTCTCGCGCGCGCTTCCTCGTTCATGTAGGGGGTGATCGAGTACCGCCGTACCGCCCGCGGATCACTGCGGAACGGCGGCCGTACGGCGAGCACCCGCAGCGGGCCCGGCAGCGGCTTCAACGCCACCTTCGCGCAGGGGTCGGGAGTTGTGCCCAGCACCCCGGGCCCCACGTACAGCGGGCCCTTGATGTCCAGCTTCCACGGGCCCGTTCCTGCGACGGCGCCGTCCACCGCGTGCACCTCGACCGGTTCGACCGGCTCCACCTCGCACTTGCGCGGCAGCCGCGTCCGCGTCCACCACCGCAGCCACAGCAGGGTCGGTACCAGCAGTGCCACCGCCGCCACCGCGAAGCCCCGCACCACCGCGTCGGGCCGCGGCGCGATCAGCGCCACCACCGCGCCGACACCGCCCGCGGCCCCCAGCGCGAGGGCCGGTGCCAGCCACTGCCAGGCCATCGTCAGCGGATTGCGCCGCCCGCGCAGCAGCAGCCACAGCGCTGCCCACAGCGGCCCGAGACCGATCCCGCACAGCGCGGAGGTCAGGGCGGCGAGCCCGCTGAAGAGCCGTCCCGGGTAGTGGCCGGTGCGCACGGTGGTGGTGTCGTCGCCCTCACCGGCCTGGATCATCCGTACCGATCCGCGCCACCACAACAGAGTCACCGGCTCCCCGGCCCGTGCCCGCCCGTATACCGAGTCCCGCTCCTCGTGCGAGCGGTGGTCGCGGTAGCGCAGCTCCATCGCGCGCTTGTCCGCCCGGGTCAGCTCCAGCGTGTACACCGTGGACGCGCGCTTGAGCTCGTAGTCGGTGTCCCGCACAGTGACGTGTTCCCGCTGCATGCAGTACGGCTTGAGATAGCGGTCCCCGCACACCTTCAGCCGGTCGGTGGGGTGCCCGTCCTCGACCACCGCCACCTTCGCGAAGTCCACGTCGTCGGCGCGCAGTTGTTCCGCCCGCTGCCAGAGCGGCCAGGCCGCCCCCAGCAGCACGGCGGCCAGCAGCAGGCACACGCCCCCGCGGACGACGTCCCCGATCCCGCCCCTCATACGCTCCCTCATCACTGTCTCGCGAATACATACGTGACAGCCGGCACCCCGTAATGGATGTGCGCGTCGTCGACACGCGCCACATACCGGCCGCCGGTGGCCGCGGAGACGCACTGGGTGGTCCGCGACCGATGGGTCGACCGGCTCCTGACCATCGAGGAAGAGACGCGTTGCGGTGGTGCCGCTGATTGTGGGCACATTACGGCACCAGTTGTCCTCGCCGTAGGGCGTCACCGTGACTGTCCTGCCCGATTCCGGGTCCGGCGAACGCCGGCGGATGCTGCGCTCCTCGCGCTGTCGACGAGGACGACGTGGGGACAACCGGGGTGTACCGGCGGCAGCCTGTCGGACCCGGGTGGGAGGCGGCAGGGCCGCGGTCCTTGCGAGTGGTCTGCCACCTCGGCCGACGGTACGGCCGTAGAGCCAGGCGGCAGACCGCCGGGATCTCAGGAGGGCATCGTGGCGACGAACAGAAGTTGCTTGAAGTTTCACGCAACAGGTAAGCTTCCCCTAACGTTTGAAAGTTCAACTTCAACTCCCTGCGGAAGGGCACGTGTAAAAATGACCTCCACCCTGCGCACCGCCGCCACCACCACCTCCTCCGACGCCCGCGCGGAGGGCCCCTCTCTGCATGCCTACGATGTGGGGCTGCTGATCCTGCGCCTGGCCCTCGGTCTGACAGTGGCCGCCCACGGCGCGCAGAAACTCTTCGGCTGGTTCGGTGGCGGCGGGCTTGAAGGCTTTGGTCAGTTCTTCACCATGAGTGGCTACCCTTCCGGCGAAACCATGGCGTTGATTGCCGGACTCAGTGAAGTCCTCGGCGGACTCGGCCTTGTGTTCGGGCTGCTCACGCCGCTCGCGGGCGCGGCCGTGCTCGGCACAATGATCAACGCGCTCGCAGTCAAGTGGGGCGGCGGTTTCTTCGCCCCGACGGGTGTCGAGTACGAACTCCTGCTGTCCGCGGGTGCGGCCGGGCTGGCCCTCACCGGGCCGGGCAGGTTCGCCGTCGACCGTTTTCTCCCCGGGCTGCGGGCCCATCGGCTTGGATACGGCGTCGCGGCCCTGGTGCTTGCCGCTGTGATCGCTGCTCTCGTGCTGCTCATCCGTAACTGACCACAGTTGTTCGCTGTGCACTTCTCCAGCAACGTTCTCGGCTTCGTCCGTCGCGCACGAGCTGCCCGGACGGGCGGTCCAGGACACGGATCGTGATCACGAGCCGGGCCTTTTCACCATTTCACCCACCGCCGGCAACAACCGGCCTCGGCGGACCGGCCGGGCACTGCTCGGCCCCACCGCCTGAAAGGACAGCATTCGTGAGCACTACTCCTGCGACACCGACCCACGGCACTGATACGGGAGGCGCGTGGTGAGCCGTTTCGACACACCTGTTGTGGTGACCCGAGGAGACGCGGAGGGGCCACTGGTCGTTCTGTTGCACGGCCGCGGCTCGCGTGAGACCGAGATCATCGGACTGGCGGACGCTCTGCCCCGTGGCCTCTCCTACGCGGCGGTTCGCGCTCCTATCGCTGAACACGGCGGCTTCGCCTGGTTTGCCAACCGTGGCATCGGCCGTCCCGTCGCGGAGTCGCTGCGGGCCACCATGGACTGGTTCCGGCTGTGGCTCGACGGCATCGCCCCGCCGGACCGCCCGGTCATTCTCGTCGGCTTCAGCGGTGGAGCCGCCTTCGCGGGGGGTCTTCTGCTGGACGATCCCGCGCGGTTCGCCGGTGCGGCGATCCTGTACGGAACGTTGCCGTTCGAGGCAGGGGTTCCCACCGATGCCGGACGGCTCGCCGGAGTGCCCGTCTTCGTCGCACAAGGCGATTACGACCAGGTCATTCCCCGCGACCTGCTCGACCGGACATGGCGCTACCTGACTGTCGAGTCGGGGGCACCTGCGATCTCCCGGCGTGACCAGGTCGGCCATGGAATCGCCCGTGACGCGCTGGCGGCCCTGGCAGGCTGGCTGGTCGAGCGGGCAGCCTTCCTCGCCCGGCAGGGCGGACCGGTACCTGCGCCGGCTCATTGGGAGACGTTGCCCGGGGACCTTCCGGACCGGACCGGTCCGCGTCCCGACGTCAGTACGACGATTCCCCAGCGGCAACGTACCGACAACGCACCTGTCGAGGTGCAGGAGAAGCTGTTCGCCCGACTGAGCGCGCTACCCGGCGTGCACAGCCGTCAGTCCGCCCTCTCTGTCCCGGGCGCGCGTGGATTCATGGTCACGGCACCGCAGGCCGGACCCGACGACGCGTTCCTCGTACCGCATGCCGGGGAGTTCGCCCACCTGCACCCTGACCCCGACGGTTCGCTGCATGTCGCGCTGCCTGTGCACTTGGCTGCCGACGCGGTCGCGCACGGCTGGGCCGTGGCACATCCGCTCGCCGGAGTCCGGCTCGCTCCGGGCATGGTGCTTGTCTACGGGCCTCGGGACGAAGCCGAACTCGACATCGTCACGTCCATCGTCGCCACCAGTCACACCTGGGCCTCCGGCCGGCACCGCCCGACCACGGAATGACGCGAGCAGCTCGGTACCGGAGTGGCGCCTTCTGTCTGATCGCGCCGCGACGGCCGGAGAGGTGATGGCTACGGGGTGGCAGCCCCGCGTGACGCGCCGTGCCGGTCGGGCAGCGCGAAATCGGCGCGGATGACGCCCAGCTGTCGGGCCGGGCGCCGTGGGAATCCAGAGCCGTTCCTCGACCCGCTCCGGCCGGGCGCCGGAGACGGTCCGGGTCCGCATGCGGGGGACGACCGGACGGGTCAGCGCAGCAGGGCCCGTATCGACGTCTTCATCCGGGCCACGAACGCCTCCCGCACCTCGTCCGTCACCCGGTCCAGCGAGAGATACGGATTGAGGTCTTCCAGCTCGACGAGCAGCAGGTCACCGTCCGCCGTCCGGCACGCGTCGACGCGCTGGATGCCGTGCGCGAGGTCGTTCCACTCCACGAACCGGCGAGCGAAGTCCAGATCCGCCGTCGTCGGCTCGTACTGGTCCAGTACCCAGCGCTGCTCGGGGTGCGGTGCGTAGAGCGCGTACTGGAAGTCGCGGTCGATGAAGAAGAAGGACACCTCGTAGCGGAAGTCGATCCTCGGTTGGACGAGCACGCTGCCGTCCGGCTCGGCGCCCACCTCGGCCGCGAGCGCGTCGGGCGTGACGAAGCGCAGCCCGACCGAGTCCGCGCCCAGCTTCGGCTTGATCACATACTCGGCTGCCCCGGGCAGCAGCCCCAGATCGCCCACCCGGTCCACGGTCGCGATCACCGGGTACTCCGCGGCGCTCAGATCGACGAGATACTGCTTGCCCGCCATGTCACCGCGCCCGGTCAGCGGGTTGTACACCGGCACCTTCCGCTCGCGGGCGCGGGCGCAGAACGCGTCGTACGCCTCCTGGTAGTGCAGCACCGGCCCGCTGTTGCGGACAACGACGGCGTCGAAGCCGTCGAGCAGCGCGGCCGCGTCGCGCGGATGACAGAGCGCGACATCGAATTCCTCGCGCAGCCGCGAGGTGAGAAAGATGTCCTCGTCGCAGTAGCGGCGGCCGCGCGCCTGGTACGCGAGGTCGGTGACGAAGAGGACGGACAGGCGCGGACCGGCGGGCATGACGTTCTCCCAGGGGGTTTGGAGGCGGACAGCGGATCAATAACCTTGATGGCGTTGCTCGTTCACCACGTCGGAGCATCATGACCTCTGCCCCACAGGAGTCGCACGTGTCGCCACTGCCCGACATTCTCTCGCCCGCCTTCGCCGCCGACCCCTACGGGGCCTACCGGACCATGAGGGAGAGCGCCCCGCTGATCCACCACGAGGCCACGGACAGTTACCTCGTCTCCCGGTACGAGGACGTCGAGCGGGTCTTCAAGGACAAGGCGGGAGAGTTCACCACCGACAACTACGACTGGCAGATCGAACCGGTGCACGGCCGGACGATCCTGCAGCTCAGCGGGCGTGAGCACACGGTGCGCCGGGCCCTGGTCGCCCCCGCCTTCCGTGGCACCGACCTCCAGGAGAAGTTCCTGCCGGTCATCGAACGCAACGCGCGCGAACTGATCGACACCTTCTGGCGTTCGCGCTCGGCCGGCACTTCTGTGTCGGGGCGCTGCTGGCCAGGGCGGAGGTGGAGACCGCGGTCACCCAACTGCTGGACGCGATGCCCGACCTGCGTCTCGCGGACGGATTCACCCCCGCTGAACGGGGCGTCTTCACCAGGGGTCCGCAATCGTTGTCGGTCCGGTTCACCCCCGCCTCCGGTTGACCGAGCGACCCTCAGCCGATGCGCGAACAGACGTCGTCCGTGGACCCGTTGAACATATTCAGCGTCCTGTACCCGGTGGAGCTGATGGCAAGGGTGTAGACGCCGTCGATGCGGTATTCGCCGCGTGGCAGATTGCCGTTGTTCTCACCCACGCCGACGAGCACCGGCCCGACTACGTGCCAGAGCTGCGAGTGGTCGGTGTGGATGTCGACGATCGCGCTGCCACCGGCATCGGCGTCGTAGGAGGCGCCGGTGTCGGTGTTGGTGACCCGGACGACCAGATCGCCCCTGAACGCGATCTTCGAGGGGGATTCGTCCGGACGGGCGACCAGTACCTTCTTCACGACCTCGTCGACGATCGGTTCGGTGTGGATGGGGAAGTCACAGCGGGCTCCGGCCGGATAGTCGAACGATGGGGTGGGGGCGGGCACCCAGCCGTCCTTCCCGGGTGCTGCGGTCTCCGCGGAGGCGGGCACGGCACCCAGCAGTGCCGAGGCGAGTGTCGTGACGACTGCCAGCGAGGAAAGGGTGGTTGGTCGCATGGAATCTCCCTCTGGGGGCACGCATGCGATGGTGTGGCCGACGTCGCCCCCCGTGCGCCGGTCGCATGTGATCGTAGGGTTTCGCGTCTCGCCCGGCCACCCCTGACGGCGTCTCGATCGGCGCTGAGGGGTGGCCGGGGTGGGCGCATGGCCGCCCTTACGGTTCGGCGCCGGTGCCACAACGGGTTCGGGTGGCGGAACGGTGGGGTCGCCCATCTCACCGCAGGCGATATGGGCGGATATGTCCTACGTTGGGCAGGCACAATCCGTACGATCCAAGGAGCTGTAGTGAGTAGCGGAAGCGCCAAGGACAAGGCCAAGGGCAAGGCCAAGGAAGCCATGGGCAAGATGACCGGCGACCGAAGCAAGAAGGTCGAAGGCAAGACGGACCAGGCCAAAGGGCAGGTCAAGGGTGCCGTCCACCACGCGGGCGAAAGCGTGAAGGGTGTGAAGGACTCCCTCAAGCACGACTAGTGACCGGCAAAGCCCGCCGGGAGGGGCACTAGGGTATTTCGTTCGGATGAGGCTGGATCGGGGAGCGGAGCGTCGTCGACCGACGACAACGCGGCAGATGTGCGTACCGGACCCCGTGAGCCCGGCAGGATCCAGACGAGAGGCCCCAGGCATCACGCCCGCAGAGAGCCCCTCGCCCGCACGGGCGGGGGGCTCGGGCGCGGTCGGCTGCCGGGCCGGTCTCCGGAGGCGTCCACGGAGGTGTGGTGCCCGGCGGTGGCATGTGCTTCGAGCTGAAGATCCTTGCCCGGCATCCGTACAGTCCGCCGCGGGGCACTGACGACCCGTTCTCAGCGGATGTGCCGCCCGGAGATCGCCCGCGCGATCACCGGACGCTGGATCTCGCTGGTGCCCTCGAAGATCGTGTAGATCTTGGCGTCGCGGTACATCCGCTCCACCGGATGCTCCCTGCTGTACCCGGCGCCGCCGAGGATCTGAACGGCCTTCTCCGTTGCCGCGACGGCCAGTTCGCCCGCCCGCAGCTTGGACATGGATCCCTGTGCCGCGTCGAAGGTCCGGTCGTTGCGGGCCATCCAGGCGGCCTGCCAGATCAGCAGCCGTACGGACTCGATCTCGGTCCGGAGGTCGGCGAGGGCGAACGCGATCGACTGGTTCTCGATGATGGGCCGGCCGAACGCCTCCCTCTCTCCCGCGTACTCCAACGCGTACTCGTACGCCGCGCGCGCGATGCCCAGTGCCTGTGCGCCGACGGTCGGGCGGCTGACCTCGAAGGTCGCCAACGCCGCCTGTGGATCGACGGAGGCGACGACCACGTGCACCTCGGCGATGCCGCCGTTGGTGATCCACGCCTTCTGCCCGGAGAGAACCCACTCGTCGCGGGCCTCGTCGTAACGGGCCTTGGTGGTCATCGCTGAGACGTCCGATCCCGCTTGCGGTTCGGAGACGCAGAATGCCGCGACCTTCGGGTCGTCCTTGTCCCCGTAACACTGCGGAACCCACTCCGTGAACTGGTCCGGCGTGCCGGAGGCGAAGATTCCGGCGACGGCGAGGGAGGTGCCGAAGAGCGCCATGCCGACCCCGGCGTCGCCCCAGAACAGCTCCTCGTTGGCGATCTGGAGAGAGGGCCCGCTGGGGTCGCCGTACATGTCTGCGAGCGATTCGAAACCGTACAGACCGATCCGCGCCGCCTCCTGGATGACCGGCCAGGGGGTCTCCTCCCGCTCGTCCCATTCGGCGGCCGCGGGGCGGACGGCCTGGGCGGCGAAGCCGTGCACCCAGTTGCGCAGGTCCTGCTGCTCCTCGGTGAGCGCCGAGTTGCTTGGCGGACAGTCCCTTGACGATCCGCGCGAACTCCTTGGGGGAGACGGCCGAGAAGTCGAGCCCGGCCAGATCGTCGATGAGGTTGCCGCTGCTGTTGTCGGCCACGCCAGTTCCTTACTCTGAAGTAAACTTACTTTCGGGTAAGGTAGGGGGGTGCCGTCCCTTCGCGAGGGAGGCGCGGAGCGGGCGGGATGCGGGTGAGTCACCAGGAGCTGCCGGGGCGCACCGCCAGTCGGGGATGGTGGGCGGCCAGGACCTTGTTGGCCCGGGCCAGTTCGGACAAGGCCTGTTCGCGATCGGCCTGATCCTCGATGCCGAGCCGGGGGCCGCGGAACCTGCGGACCTCCCGGGCGGCGCACTCGGCGTCGAACTCCGCCTGCACGATGTGCGGCGGGATGCAGGACCCGATCAGTTCGGCGACCCGGTCCGGGATCGGCACGGGGACGAGGAGGTGCGAGGCGGTCATGGGGGGCCCTCTCGGATGGTTGACCAGGAGGTGGTGCTCAGCGGCCGCCGGGTGGGCGGTCGACTCCTCCTTATGTAACGGGACGCAGTTCCGGGTTTCTCATTGAGAACGTCTCCGTCTGGCAACCGTTTGAGAGTGACCGGCTATTTCCCCTTACCCGTAAGTAAGTTGACTCCACGTGAGGTACGTGCTCGGTCGGAATCCGCGCTGCGCCGATCAGAGGGGCGCGTCGTCGCTGCGGGTGCGCAGCTGCATCGCACGCAGCACTGCCTCGGTCGAGAACCGCGACTCGGGGTCGACGAGTTGCTCGCCGAAGATGGTCTCCAGATTGCGCATCCGGTAACGGACCGTCTGCGGGTGCACGTCGAGCAGCTCGCCCATCTGGGCGGCGGTGCCGCGGGTTTCGAGCCAGATCCGCAGCGTCTCGATCAGCCGTTCGCGCCGGTTGGCGCTGATCTCCGCGATGGGCGCGAGTTCGCGCCGGGCGAGCTGGTCGAGGAGGACCGGGTCGGAGAGAAGCCACAGGGTGATGAGGTGGTCCTCGCGGAGGACGACGGGCGCGTCGTCGATGACGCCTGTATCGATGAGTTCGAGGACCCGGCGGGCCCAGCGGATCGAGTCGGAGGCGAGGACGGTCGGAACGGTCAGGCCGATGGCCGCGTGGGTGCCCAGGAGCGCGTGGTCGAGCGTGCGTCTGGACGACGGCCTCGTCGTCGGGACCGGATCCGGTGGTGAGTGGTCCGCCTACGTCGGACGAGTCGCATGAACAACCGTGACCCCATCCGTCGAGGTCTCCTGCACCGTCGGTCAGTAGTCCGGCCCCCAGGCGCGAAGAGAACTAAGGTGGTATACGGGTCATGTAGGAACGCCCCCGGAGGGGCCATGCGCCGACACCGCACCACCCATCCCGACAGCGCCCAGGAAGCCCTGCTCACCCTCGGGCGTCTTGTCGACCAGGCGCTGGAGCGGATCAGGATCCAGCGGGCGCGTGTGGAACTGGCCGAGGCATTGCAGCGCCATCTGCTCCCGCCCCAGCTTCCGCAGCTGCCCCGCCTGGCCATTGCGGCCCGCTACACCCCTTCGCATGACGGTCTCGATGTCGGGGGCGACTGGTACGACGCCTTTCCGATGACGAACGGGGCGGTCGGGATCGCCATCGGTGACGTGCAGGGTCACGACGTGGAAGCCATTGCCTTCATGGGACAGGCCCGCACCAGCCTGAGGGCCCTCGCCTGCGCCACGACCGATCCGGGCGAGGTGCTGAGCCGCGCCAATGATCTGCTCATTTCCATGGGCTGCGGCCTTTTCGCGACTTGCTGCTTCCTGACCTTCGACCCGCTCAGCGGCGCGCTCGCCATCTCCCGGGCAGGCCACATTCCGATGGTCTGGGCCACGTCCGCCGGTCACTCCGGCATCATCCTCGACAGCGGCGGCCCGCCCCTCGGCATTCTCCCCGGGGAGATCTATCCGGTGACGCGAAGACGGCTGGAGGAGCCGGGATCGTTGGTCATGGTCACCGATGGGGTGGTGGAAGGACCGACCTACCCGATCGAGAAAGGGCTGGAGGAGGTGGTGCGGCGGGTGTGCCGTGGTTACGACGGCGACCCCGACGACCTGGCTCGTGAAGTGGTGAAGGTGGCCGATCTGACGGGCCACTGCGACGATGCCGCCGTCCTCGTCGTTCGATATGCCGGCCTCCCCAGCGCAGGGTAGCCACGGCACGCGATGCATGCTCCGCGCTGCAGCGACCGAGGTGGCTCCCGGCGTGTCCTGGCCGGAAGAGCCCTTCCAGGTGGTGTCTGATGACTGCCGTGGTGACCAATCCGGAGCTTCGGCGCAAGGGCGTCGCGACTCTCCTGGTCCTCGCTGTCGCAGCCGCCTACTACGGTGCCGCCCGGCTGGGCCTGCTCGAACAATTGGTGCGCGGACAAGTCACGCCGCTCTGGCCCCCTACCGGCATTGCCCTGGCCGGTCTGCTGGTCTTCGGACTCCGGGTCTGGCCGGGCATTGCGATCGGGGCGTTTCTGGCGAACGTGTCCATCGGGCCGACGGCTCTCACCGTTCTGGTCATCATGGTGGGAAACACGCTCGCACCGGTCTGCTCCTACCTGATGCTGCGGCGTGCGGGGTTCCACAACGACCTGGACCGGCTGCGCGACGCGCTGGCGCTGGTCTTCATCGGTGCCCTGGGAGGGATGCTCATCAGTGCGACCGTGGGCAGCAGCGTGCTGGTGCTCTCCGGCGCCTTGTCCGCAGGCGATTTCTGGCCCACGTGGTCGGTGTGGTGGACGGGCGACGCCATGGGTGTGCTGGTCGTCGCACCGTTTCTGCTCGTCCTTCGCGAGGCGCGGTGGCCTCGGGGTGTGGCACTCCTGCGGTGGGTCGAAGCGGCGACCCTGTTGCTCGGCACCCTTGCGATCACGCTCCTGGTGACGGGCGGCAGCAGTGCCACCCTGCTCTTCCTTGTCTTCCCGTTCCTGATCTGGGCCGCGTTCCGCTTCGAACGCGCCGGCGCCGCGTCGTGTGCGCTCGGAGTCTCCACACTGGCGATTCTGGCCGCCGGTCGCGGGGCCGGTCCGTTCGCCCATAAGGACCTCTTCACCAATATGGTCACGCTCCAGGCCTTCAACGGCGCCACGGCACTGACCGCGCTGCTGCTCGCGGCGGTCATCACCGAGCGAAACCGCACCCACGACGAGATCAAGCGTCTCTGCGCACGGCTCACCGACATGGTGGCGGCCATGCCGGACCACCCGGTCACCGACCAGTGGCTGACGTCCGACGACCCCGACGACCCGGACGGCCGTGCCGACGATCGTTAGGGATGCCCGGCCGACGACTTCTCCGTACGCGCCCCGGTGGGGCAACCCTCTCCAGGAGAGTCGCCCACCGGTCGTTCCGTCTCGCACCCGGCAGTGACTCCGGCAGTGACTACCGGGCCGCGGAGTGCCACTACTCCGACAGCAGCCCGAGCGACGGCATCATCATCGGTCCGAAGCCCACCCATCCGACGGACCCCACGTCCTCGGGCTCCCCTGCCCCGTCGCCGACGGACTCCGGTTCGCCGGACCCGGGCGGCTCCGCCGACCCGACCGATCCCGGCAGCCCCGATCCGACCGACAGCGGACGGCCACCACCGCCCCGGGACGACGAGCCCCGACCCGAACCCCACCACCTCGGAGCCCGATCCGGGTACGACGGACCCCGGCTGCCCGACGGACAGCCCGTCGCCGGATCCGACCGACACGGCCGGGGCCACGGACTCGCCGTCACCGGACCCGAGCCCGGGCGACGACCCCTGCGCCACCCCGTCGGGCGCGGCATCAGCGGGCTGACAGCACCTCGGCCAGGTCGTACCGCACCACTTCTTCCAGCTGTGCGTAGGTGCAGCTCCCGGGTGTACGGTCGGGCCGCCACCGGCGGAACTGGGCCGTGTGCCGGAACCGGTCGCCCTCCATGTGGTCGTAACCGACTTCGCACACCCGCTCCGGACGCAGCGCCACCCATGACTGGTCCTTCTTCCCGGACCAGCGGCTCGGCGTACCGGGCAGCCGGGCTGTCTCGTGCGCGGCGGCATCCGCCCACGCCGCCCACGGATGGTCGGCGAACTCCGTCCGCAACGGCTCCAGCTCGGCGACCAGCTCCTCGCGGCGCTTCATCGAGAACGCCGCGCAGACCCCGACGTGCTGCAGGGCGCCCTCGGAGTCGAACAGGCCGAGGAGCATCGAGCCGACGACCGGTCCGCTCTTGTGGTAGCGGTATCCCGCCACCACACAGTCGGCGGTCCGCTCGTGCTTGATCTTGTACATGACGCGGACGTCCGGGCGGTACGGCAGATCCAGCGGCTTGGCGACGACACCGTCGAGCCCGGCACCCTCGTACCGTGCGAACCACTCGTGGGCGACGGCCGGGTCGGTGGTCGCGGGGGCGAGATGGACGGGGGCCGAGGCACCGGACAGCGCCGCTTCCAGGGCGGCCCGGCGGTCCGCCTGCCGGGTGGAGAGCAGCGAGTCGTCGCCCACCGCGAGGATGTCGAAGGCGACCAGACTGGCCGGCGTCTGCTCGGCGAGCAGCCGCACCCGTGAATCGGCCGGATGGATGCGTTCGCTGAGCCGGTCGAAGTCCAGTTTCCCGTCGTACGCGACGACGATCTCGCCGTCGATCACACAGCGCGGCGGCAGATTCTCCCGGACCGCCGTGACCAGCTCGGGGAAGTACCGGGTGAGCGGCTTGCCGGTGCGGCTGCCGATCACCACCTCGTCGCCGTCGCGGTGCACGATCGCCCGGAAGCCGTCCCATTTGGCCTCGTACTGCATGCCCGGCGGGATCCGGGACACGGACTTGGCGAGCATCGGCTTCACGGGCGGCATCACTGGCAGATCCATGGACCGATTCTTGCCCGGATACCTCGACACGGCTCCCGATATGCGGCATATGCGAGCTCCCGGCCTACCGTGGCCCCATGGGCGCGGCGGTGGAGCTGGATGCAGACGGACGGGCGGTACGGCTGTCCAACCCCGACAAGGTGTACTTCCCGGAGAAGGGCTACACGAAAAGGGACGTCGCCGAGTACTTCCTCTCCGTGGGCGCCGGGATCACGCGCGCCCTGCGGGACCGGCCGACCACACTCCAGCGCTTCGTCGACGGTGTCGACGGCGACTTCTTCTACCAGAAGCGCGCCCCGAAGAACCTCCCCGACTGGATCCCCACCGCCCGCATCGCCTTCCCCAGCGGCCGGCCCGCCGACGAGATCTGCCCCACCGAACTCGCCGCCGTCCTGTGGGCGGCCAACCTCGGCACACTCACCTTCCACCCCTGGCCGGTACGGAAAGCCGACACCGACCACCCGGACGAGCTCCGCATCGACCTCGACCCGCAGCCCGGCACGGACTTCGCCGACGCCGTCACCGCCGCCCATGAGCTGCGCGTCGTCCTCGACGACCACGGTCTGCGCGGCTGGCCCAAGACCTCCGGCGGCCGCGGCATCCACGTCTTCGTCCCCGTCGAACCCCGCTGGACCTTCACCGAGGTCCGTCGCGCGGCCATCGCGGCCGGGCGCGAACTCGAACGCCGGATGCCGGACCGGGTGACCACCGCGTGGTGGAAGGAGGAGCGCGGCGAACGCATCTTCGTCGACTTCAACCAGACCGCCCGCGACCGGACGATCGCCTCCGCCTACTCCGTGCGGCCCCACCCGCACGCCCCGGTCTCGGCGCCGTTGCGATGGGACGAGATCGACGACGCCGAGCCGCAGGACTTCGACATCCGCACCATGCCGAAGCGGTACAGGGAGGTCGGCGACGTGCACGCGGACATGGACGACCACGCCTTCCGGCTCGACCGGCTGCTGGAACTGGCGGACCGGGACGAGCGGGAGCGCGGGCTCGGCGACATGCCCTACCCGCCGGAGTACCCGAAGATGCCCGGCGAACCCAAGCGGGTCCAGCCGAGCCGCGCCCGGCGCGACGAGGACGGGGAGGCATGAGCGCGCCCGACCTGGAGCCCGTCACGCCGCACGGGGAACACGCCCGCCCCCGGACCCGCGGTGACAGCTGGGCGGCGTTCAAGGAGTCGCCGTATCTGCCCGCCGTCGTGCTGCTGTTCATCATTGCGGCGGCGGCCGGTCTCTTCGCCGGGTCGTACACGTACGCGATGGCCAATCCGACCCCGCGCAACATCCCGGCCGCCGTGGTCGGCGGCCTCGACTCGCTGCGCGACAAGGCCTTCCTCGCCCGGCTGGAGGTCGCGCTCGACACCTCGCTGGTGCTGCGCGATTACGCCACCGAAGCCGAGGCCCGCATCGCCCTGGAGGAGCAGAAGGTCTTCGCCGTCCTGTGGTCCGCGAACGGCGGGGTCGCCCTCGATGTCGCGAGCGCGTCCGGAGCCTCGGTCGCCCAGCTGCTCGCAGAGTCCGCACTGAAGGTGGCGGAAGCGACGCATGTGCCGGTCAAGGTCACCGATGTGAAACCACTGCAGCGGGGTGATCCCCGTGGCCTTGCTCTCTTCTACATCTCGCTCGCCGCGGTCATCATCGGCTTCGTCGGCGCCATCCAGCTGAGCGTGCACGCCAAGGGGCTGAACCCGCTGGAGCGGATCGGTTTCACCGTCGCGTACGCGCTGCTCGGCGGTTTCGCGATCGCCGCCGTGGTGGACTGGCTGCTCGGCTCCGTCGATCTGCCGTTCGTCCAGTCGTGGATGATCCTCGCCTTCACGATGTTCACCACGGGCATGGTCTTCACCATGTTCAACGCCCTGATGGGGCGCTGGGCGATGATCCCCACCTGGGGACTGATGGTGCTGCTCGGCAACCCGTCCTCCGGCGGTGCGGTGTCCTGGCCGCTGCTGCCGTCGGTGCTGGGCTTCATCGGCCGCTGGCTCCCCCCGGGCGCTTCGGTCAACGCCCAGCACGCCGCCGTCTACTACCAGGGGCACCAGCGGATCTTTCCCTACCTGGTGCTCGCCGGCTGGTCACTGGTCTCCTGCACGGTGTTCTGGGTATGGCGCCACCGGCACCCCGGAGGCCGTGACGGCATGCCTCAGCATGCGGCCACAGCCTCCTGACCTTCCCCGAGCGGTTACAGCTCCTTGATCCGGATCGCGGGCGAATACGTGGGCGCGGGTGCCTGGATGTACCACTGCCATGTGCAGAGCCATTCCGACATGGGTATGGCCGGACTGCTGCTGGTCGCCAAGGCGGACGGCACGGTCCCTGGCTACGACCCCCATGCCATGCATGACATGAAGGCCGACACACCGATGAACGACAAGGCGATGACGGACAAGACCTGAGGCCGACGGACCGAGGCCGACAGAATCCGGTCAGGGTTCCGCCGGTCCCGTCGCCAGGCGCAGCTGTTCCTCCTCGACGATGCGCCTGGCCAGGCTCCCGTCCGAGACGTCCACGGCGTCCGGCGTCGTCTCGGCGACGTCGCTGCGCCGCGCGTACGCGTCGAACAGCCGCTCCTTGCGGGCCAGGATGTCCAGCATTCGCTGGTCGACGCTGTCCGTCGCGAGCAGCCGGTGCACCTGGACCGTGCGTATCTGCCCCATCCGGTGGGCGCGGGCCACGGCCTGGTGCTCCATGGTCGGCTTGATCTGCGGCTCGCAGAGGATGACAACCGACGCGGCCTGCATGTTCAGCCCGACGCCCCCGGCCTGGATCTGGCTCAGGAGGACCGCGTGGCCGTCCACCGTGCTGAACTCGTCGATCAGCTCCTGCCGCCGGGCGGCCGGGACGTTGCCGGAGACCGGCCCGAACACCCCGTTGTCCAGGGCCTCCCGGACCGTGGTGAGCACCTCGCGGAAGTAGGAGAACACGACGACCTTGAGCCCGTTGCCGGCGGCCTCCGTGACCAGCTCGCGCAGCCGGTTCAGCTTTGCGGAGGTCTCCGGGCGGGCGTACGCGGCCCGGCGCATCCGCATGAACTGTCCGGCGGCGACCGCCTCCCGGTAGGCGTCGAGATCGGCCTCGCTGAACTCCTCCCACTCGTCGACCTGCACCAGCGCCGGGAGTTCGGTCAGCACATCCTCCTGGTTGCGCCGCAGATAGGCGGGTGCGACGGCGCGGCGGAAGGCGTGCGAACCGGCCACCCCGTGGGTGGTCCTGATCGACGGTGCGAGTTCGGGCTGGAGATGGCGGACCAGACTGCGGAACTCCTCGACCCGGTTCTCCATCGGCGTACCGGTCAGGAACAGCACCCGTTCGGTGCGTCCCGCCCAGCCGGAGACCGCGCGCGAGCGGCGGGTGGCGGGGTTCTTGACGTAGTGCGCCTCGTCGACGACCAGCATGCCGGGCCGCTTCCCGCCGTCCCGGGCGGCCGGGAGGGTGTGCAGGGCGTCGAAGGTGGTGAGGGCGACCCCGCCGCGCTCGCGCCAATCGGCGAACGCCTCCTGCCGCTCGGGGCCGTGCACCGGCAGCACCCGCAGGGTGGACCGGGCCCGGAGCTCCCGCACCCAGTTGATCAGCACGCTCGCCGGGCAGACCACCAGGAAGTGCGTCTCGCCCCGTGCCGAGAGGTGCGCGAGCGCGGCGATCGCCTGCACGGTCTTCCCGAGCCCCATCTCGTCGCCGAGGATCACCCGCTTCTGCGCGAGCGCGAAGCGCGCACCGAACGACTGGTAGCCCCGCAGGGAGACCCGCAGATGCGCATCGTCGAGCCGCAGCCCGCGTACCCGGTCGGCGATCCCTGACGGAAGGAACCCCTCGGCGGCGTCCCGGTCGGGGTGCGTGCCCGACATCTGGGCGAGCAGGCTGTAGTACTCGGCGGACCGCAGCTCGAAGTCGACCCATGCCGCGAGGTCCGACTCCGGGGCGCGCAGCAGATCGACCGACACCTGCCCGAACAGCAGCGGAAGCCCGCGCTCCGTCGCCTCCGCGACCACGGTCCGGACAGAGGCGACGGCAGTGAGCGCCGCCGTGCGGGCCTGCCGCCGGGCGAACAGCATGCGCAACCGCCCGCGGGCCGGTCCGGCCTCGGTGAGCAGCGGCTCCAGCTGCCCGACGAGCCGCCGGGCCGCGTCCACGGCCCGCCGGACGTCCGGACCCGCCTCGACCAGCCGGTGCAACGCCATGAGCAGGGCGGTCGTGGACTCGTCGGGCGCCTCGACGTCGATCCGGACGGCGACCGTGTCCCGGACCGCGTGCGCGATCTGGCCCGCGGCGGCGAGCGCCTGATCGGCGGTCTGCGCACCGACGCCGGGGATCTGGCGGAGCTCGTACCGATTGGCCTCATGGACCTGACCGACCGTCGTGTAGCCGGCCTGCTCGACCGCGCCGAGGCGCAGTCGGCCCTCGGTGACGTCCTTGAGCCGGGAGACCGGGATCGCGGCCAGCTCACGGTGGATCAGGGAGTCGAGGATCGGGGTGAGGGCAGCATGTATGGCGTCGGTCGCGCGGGTGTGGTCGGCCAGCACGGCACGCGCCGCGTCGAGCAGCCGTTCGGCCTCTGCGATCAGCTCCCGGGCTGCCTTCCCCGTCGGCGCCCCGGTGTCCCTCGCCCCGGTACCGGTCTCCCCGGCCTCTGTCATGTACGTTCCTCTGTCCGCGCAGCCCCGCTGCCGCCTTGCCCGGCAGCTGCCCGAGTGAGACATATCGTGCCATGGGCCGATGACGGTGCGGGCCCGACGGAGCGAGAGCCCCGGTGCGCGGTCAGGACGCGGGCGGACGGCGTTCGGCCGGGGACAGCAGCAGGACCTCCAGTGCCCTGGCGCAGGACCGCGCCTGCACCAGGAACCACTCGGTGCGCGCCGCCGTGATCACCTCAGGCGTCGCCCGTACCGCCAGGGCGAACCGCGCATGACCGGCGCCGTCCAGCACCGGGACGGCCAACGTGCGTACCCCGTACGCCGACTCGCCGTCGTTGAGCGCGTAGGCATCGTCCCGTACGCGGGCCAACTCGGCTTCCATGGCGGCAGGTTCGACGATCGTGCGGTCGGTGAAGGCGGGCAGCGGGGGGAGCGAGGACGGCCCTCCCTCACCCGGCCGTGCCCAGGCCAGCAGCACCTTGCCGAGCGCGGTGGAGTGCAGCGGGCGGCGCAGCCCCACCTTGGGCGTGACCGAGCCTCCCGCGACGATCACCGCATGGGGACCGCTGCGCAGCGCCAGATCGGCGGTCGCGCCGGTGCGTTCGGCCAGATCACTCAGTTCCGGAGCGGCGAGATGCAGACCGCGCTGGTGGTACGAGAGCCGGCCCAGCTCGGTCACGGCCGGGCCGAGCCGGTAGCGGGACGTACGGGCGTCCTGCTCCAGGAATCCCGCGCCGAGCAGCGTGCGGGCCAGCCGGTGCGCCGTGGAGACCGGGAGCTCCAGGCGGCGGGCCAGTTCGGAGGCGCTGAGGTCGGGGCCGTTGTCGTGGAAACAGTGCAGGACGTCCAGGGCGCGCTGGACCGCCTGCGCGCCGCCGGGGACACGCACTGTCGCGGCCTCGGTCATGTCGGGATCACTCTCCGCTCGTGGGGTGGGGAAAGGTGGGACAGTCGGTTGCCACACTACGGGAGGGAGGAGGCGTGTTAACGAGGTTGTGAAACACTCCGTTCATCCTCAATCCCACATCATGGGAAGCGAGTTGTGAGCGGGCGGGCGTCCGTGGCAGGCTGCTGCCGTCACCACCGACGAGCGGAAGGGAGCAGTGCCATGGCCGGTCGCCGAACCGCGACCCGTACGCCTGCCGCTCCCGCCCCGCTCGCCCTCACGCTGCGCCGTCACATCGACCTGGCGCGCGTCGCCAGCGCCGCCTGTCGCTGATCTTCTCCCCCTCGTCATCCGGCGCCCCTCCCCGTGCCTGCCGTGCTGTTCCGGTACGGCAGGGACCGCGTCACCGTGACCATGCCCGTACGGGACACGTGACCTACCGCGCCGCCCTCCCTTGCTTCGTCGATCCTCCGGGAAGACTTCATGACGCATGCCGTCCTGCCTCACACCCTCTGGTTCACCCGCTGTCCCGTGCCCACCGCAACCGGTATCGCAGCCGACCGGCAGTGGCTGGCCGACGAGTTCACCCCCGACGGAATCACCGTGCGCTCCCTCCAGGACGCCGTACCCGACGCCGACCGCGCCGCCCACTTCACCCATGCTCTGCCCGGCCTCTTCAGAGAAGGCGGCAACGTTCCCGCGCTGTGGGCCCGCTCGAGGGGGGAGCGGACCCGCCTGATCGGGCTCACCTGGATCGAGGAACGGCAGACCGTGCTGGTCGCGCCGGGCTCCGGGATCCGGGGGGCCGACGCGCTGCGCGGGCTTCGTCTCGCCGTGCCCCGGCACTCGATCGCCATCGACTTCTGGCGGGCCATGGCCCTACGCGGCTTCGAAGGGGCGCTCGCCTCCGCCGGTCACACGCTCGACGACGCCACGCTCGTCGACGTGCCCGCCGACGAGCACGACGGCCAGTGGGCCGCCGAGCTGGCCGCGCTGCGCCGCGGCGACGTCGACGCCGTGTACGTGAAGGGCGCGCTTGCCGTCGAGGCGGCGCGGCGGGCCGGTGCCGAGGTCGCCGTCGAGCTCGATGAGCTGCCCGACCGCAGGTTCCGCATCAACAACGGCACCCCGCGCCCCATCACCGTCCACCAGCAGCTGCTCGACGACCACCCCGACCTCGTCGACCGTTTCCTCGCCGTCCTGCTCAGGGCCGCCGACTGGGCCACCGGACAGCCCGACGAGGTGGCCCGCATCCTCGGCGCCGAGACCGGGGCAGGCGCCGCCGGAGTTGCCGGCGCCTACCGGCCCGGTACCCATCTGACCCTCCACCCCGACCTGTCCGACCAGCGCCTCGCCCTGCTCGCCGAGCAGGAGGCAGGACTTCGCGCACACGGGTTCCTGCCCGAACCCGTCGACGTCACGGCCTGGGCCGACCCCGAACCGCTGCGCCGCGCGGCAGCCCTGGCCCGGCTGCAACCCGCCCACCGACCTTCCGCCCCCTGAGCCCCGAGGAACCGATCACCATGAACTTCCCCCGACCACACCTCCGTTCGACTGTCACCCCCGCGCTCCTCACGGTCACCGCCCTCGTCGCACTCACCGCCTGCGGCACCTCAGAAGCCGACAGCGGCAGCACCGGCTCCGGCGCCAAGGATGCGGTGTCCGTGCGCATCCCCGACCCCGGCAACTCCGGTGTGCTCGCACTCGGCAAGAAGGACGGCAGCCTCGACAAGGCGCTCGCCGAGGTGGGCGCGAAGGTGGAGTGGACCGGCAGCGCGGGGCCCTTCGCCCCGGCCGCCCAGGCGATGAACGCCGACCAGCTCGACATTGCCACCGGCTCCATCACCTCCGGCATCACCTCGCTCGCGCAGCGGCCCGGCTTCAAGTTCTTCACCGCGGTCGACCCCGACGCGGCCGGTGAGGGGATTCTCGTCAAGAACGGTTCGGGGATCGACTCTGTCGCGGATCTGGTCGGCAAGAGGGTCGCCGTCAATCAGGGCGGCACCGGCGAATACCTGCTCCTCAAGGCGCTCGCCAAAGCCGACATCCCTGCCGACAAGGTCAAGCGCGTCTATCTGCGGCCCGACCAGACCGCGGCCGTCTTCAACGCGGGCAAGGTCGACGCCTGGTCCGTCTGGGCGACCTACGCCGTCGCCGAGATCGGCAGCGGCAAGGCCCACTTCGTCGCCGACGGCGCGGCGATCGGCTCCGACAACTACAGCCTCAATGCGGTCCGTACGGGCTTCGCCGAACAGCACCCGGAGATCGTGAAGGCGCTCTACCAGTACCTTCACGACGGCAGCGTCAAGGAGAAGCAGAACCCGGCCGCGTACCTCAACGTCTTCACCGACGCCGGCCCGACCGCCGTCACCGGCAAGGCCAAAGAGGTACAGACCGAGGTCACCGGCAAGGGCGCCACGGTCGAACCGATCGGCCCCGAGGACATCAAGCGCTTCGAAGCCGTCGCCGCCTTCTACGCCGAGCAGAAGGTCACGAAGACCGAGGTCGATGTGGCGGCCCATCTCCTCGACATCGAGAAGCTGACATGAGCGCCCCACCGAAGACGACCGCGAGCGGTCTTGTCACCCCGCGCCCCCAGCTCCGCAAGGCGCGCAGCCGCTCCTACGCCCTGACCGTCCGCGCATTCGGCCCGGTGGTGCTCCTGGCGCTCTGGTGGGTGGCCTCCGCCACCGGACTGCTGACCCCCGACGTGCTCGCCTCGCCCGCCGAAGTCCTTCGTGCCGTAGTTGAGTTGTGGGACAACGGGCAGCTGTCCGATGCGCTCACCACGTCCCTCACACGATCCGGAATCGGCCTGCTCATCGGCCTGGCCGCCGGCCTGACCCTCGGCATCACCACCGGCTTCACCCGCCTCGGCGACGAACTCCTCGACTCCTCCCTCCAGACCCTGCGCACCATCCCCTTCCTCTCCCTCGTCCCGCTCTTCATGGTCTGGTTCGGGATCAACGAGACGGCGAAGATCCTGCTCATCGCGGTCGCCACCACCTTCCCGATGTATGTCTCCACATCCAGTGGCGTACGCAACACCGACCCCAAGCTCATCGAGGCCATGCGCAGCTTCGGAATGGGCCGCCTCGCGACCGTCCGTGAGGTCGTCCTCCCCGGCGCCCTGCCGTCCCTGCTCGCCGGACTGCGGCTCTCCATGACGCTGAGCGTCATCGCGCTGATCGCCGCCGAGGAGATCAACGCCACCGCAGGCATCGGCTATCTGATGTCCCAGGCGCAGAGCTACGCCCGCACCGACATCCTCGCCGTCTGCATCCTCGTCTACGGGCTCCTCGGACTGGCCGCAGACATCGTCGTACGCCTGCTGGAACGGGTCCTGATGCCCTGGCGCACTCCACAGGGAGCCTCCCGATGACCACCGACACGCCGACCACGCCTGCTGTACGGGTACGGGACCTGCGTCGCGTCTTCGGCGACCGGGCCGTGCTCGACGACCTCGAACTCGACATCGCACGCGGCGAGTTCGTCGCCCTGCTCGGGGCGAGCGGCAGCGGCAAGACCACACTGCTGCGCATCCTCGGCGCCCTCGACGGCGCCGACGGGGGAGAGGTGCTCGTCCCGGAGGCCCGCACCATCGTCTTCCAGGAACCCCGCCTCGTCCCGTCGAAGAAGGTCCTCGCCAATGTGACGGTCGCCCTGCCGCGCAGCCGCTCCGCACACGGGCTGCGCGCCCTGGCCGAAGTCGGCCTCGAACGGCACGCCGACGCCTGGCCCGCCACCCTGTCCGGCGGCGAGGCCCAACGCGTCGCCCTCGCCCGGGCCCTGGTCCGCGAACCCGAACTCCTCCTGCTCGACGAGCCGTTCGCCGCCCTCGACGCACTGACCCGGCTGAAGATGCAGGACCTGGTGGGGGAGCTCTGCCGCATCCACCGCCCCGCCGTACTCCTCGTCACCCATGACGTCGACGAAGCGGTACGCCTCGCCGACCGCGTCGCCGTCCTGCGCGACGGCCGGCTCATCACCGACGAGACCGTCACCGTCGACCGGCCTCGCGACCCGGGCAACCCTGCGTTCGCCGCACTGCGCCGACGTCTGCTCGGCGACCTCGGCGTCGCCGCGCCCCCGCAGCCCGTACCCGCCCCCGTCGAACCCACCCCTGGCCGAACCGAAGTCGGAGTGATCTGAATGACCATCACCATCGGTGTGCACAGCAGCAACCCGTCCCTCTACCACCTGTACCACCTCTCCCGCCTCGGCCTCGCCCAGGAGGAACTGGTCCCGCTCGGCGAGACCGTCGTCTTCCACCCGTACACGAACGGCGTCCGCACCGGCGAACTTCTCACCCAGGGCGTCATCGACTTCGGCGGCACAGGCTCCACCCCACCCGTCACCGCCCAGGCCGCCGGACACGACATCGTCTACACCGCCGTCTCCGCCCCGCGCCCCGAGCACGGCGCGCTCCTCGTCCCCGAGGGCAGTCCCGTCCGTACGGTCGCCGACCTCAAGGGCGCCACCGTCCACCTCGCGATCGGCTCCTGGCAGACCCACCTGATCGCCAAGGCGCTCGACGACGCCGGACTCTCGTACGCCACCGACATCACCGCCGTACGCAGCAACGACGACAGCGAACACCTGCTCCGCACCGGCGCCATCGCCGGATGGGTCGCCCAGGGCGCCCAGCTGGCCGCCGCCCGCCGCACCGGCGGACTGCGCACCCTCGTCCGCACCGGCGACGTCATCACCGACCGGTCCGTCTTCTTCGCCCGCCGCGACCTCGCCGAGAGCCGCCCCGAGATCATCGAGGCGCTGACCCGGGCACTCCAGCGCGCCGATGACTGGGCGGCCGCGCATCCCCGCCAGGCCGCCGAGATCGCCGCCGCCGACCTCGGCGGATCCGCCGACGACTGGGAGACCGCGCTGCGCGCCCTGCCGTGGCGGATCGAGCCCGTCACCGACGCGTTCATCGCCGAACAGCAGGAAGCCGCCGACATCTTCCACCGCACCGGCTTCATCGAGCGCC
The DNA here is from genome assembly GCF_026339735.1 of Streptomyces sp. NBC_01669. Lineage (GTDB taxonomy): Bacteria > Actinomycetota > Actinomycetes > Streptomycetales > Streptomycetaceae > Streptomyces > Streptomyces yanii. The sequence goes on along the minus strand of NZ_JAPEQG010000001.1, from coordinate 1,446,050 downwards.
CTGTCATCGTCGCCCGTGCGCTGGCGGACGCAGCCTCCGAGAAGGCGGCCTGACCGACATGGCGACCGAAGTCCTCTGGTACATCATCCCGCGCGAAGGCGCCTACCCCTGGGAGCCCGAAGGACGCCGCCCGGTCGACCTGGGCTATCTCACCCAGCTCGCCGGTACGGTCGAACGCCTCGGCTACAGCGGGGCGTTGCTCGCCACCGACCTGTATGACGTCTGGCCGCTCGGCAGCGCCCTCGCCGCGTCCACCAGCACCCACTTCAAGCCACTCCTCGCCGTCCACCCGGGGCTGATCTCGCCCACCCTTCTGGCGAAGATGGCGCTCAGCTTCGACACGCTGTTCGGTGGCCGGCTGCGCTTCAACGTCGTCAACGGCTCCACGAAAGCGCTTCAGGAGTACGGACTCCAGGTCGAGCATGACGAGCGGTACGAACTGAGCGCCGAGTACTGGTCGATCGTGAAGCGGCTGACGGCGGGGGAGGTGTTCGACCACAAGGGCAGGTTCTACGACCTGAGGAACGCGGGCGCCTCCTTCCGGGAGCTGAGGCCCGTCCAGGACCCGCACATCCCGCTCTGGTTCGGCGGCTCGTCCGCCCCCGGCATCGAGATGGCGGCCGAACACGTCGATGTCTTCCTCACCTGGGGCGAGCCCCCGCACCTGCTGAAGGAGAAGCTGGACCGGGTCCGCGAACGCGCCGCTGCCTACGGCAGGACCCTCAGGATCGGACTGCGGCTCCACCTCATCGTCCGGGACACGGAGGACGAGGCATGGGCGGCGGCCGACCGGCTGCTCGATGTCACGAGCGAGGCGACGTACGCCCGCCAGCTCGGAGACCGGGCGGGCGAGGACGGGGTGGGCTGGCAGCGCCAGTTCCGCCAGCACGGCGGGAAGGTCCCCGCACGCGCAAGGGAGTTGGAGGTGCACCCCAACATGTGGCCCGGCATGAGCCTGTTCCGCCCCGGCCCCGGCACGGCAGTCGTCGGCTCGACGGCACAGGTCGTGGAGCGACTCCAGGAGTTCGAGGAGCTCGGCGTCGACACGTTCATCCTCTCCGGCAATCCGCTACTGGAGGAGGCGTACCGGGTGGCGGAGACCGTGCTGCCGGCACTGGGGGTGCGGCGGGGGTAGGCGGACAGTCTGCGTGGTCGGCGGGGGCCGTGCCGTATGCTCCCGGCCGTGAGCGAACACCTCGTCCGCTGACGGATCACCAAGTAGGACCCCGCCGACCGCGATACATACGAGGGGCGGACTGCCGCGGTACTACGCGCTGAGGTCGAACACCGACCAGTCCGTGCCCTTGCGCTCCCGCAGGTAGATACGGGAGCCACGGCAGACGACCGCGTTCCGGTCCGGCACGCCGCCGTCCGGCCGGGCCAGCAGCGTCCCTCGCTCTTCCGGCTCGACAGCCGTCTCGGTGATCCGGCCGTGTTCCAGCGTGCCGTTGCCGGTCAGGAAGACGACCCGTTCGCCGTTCACCGCGAGACCGCGCACACCGCGCACCGATGTGGGGCGCACGTGTACGGTCCCGTCGCCGAGCACCTCGATCAGCGGGTAGTGCATGTACGGGCAGGCCCAGGCAGTCCCGCCGTCGACGTTCAGCGCCAGGCAGTCCGACATGTCGATGAGCCCGGGGCCGGGGCGGAACGACCAGAGCGGCTCGCCGGTGCTGCTCCAGCGGCGCAGACCGGGATGGCTGAGTGGATCACCGCCGTAGACCCCCTCATCGAAATAGCCCACCCATAGATCACCCGCCTCGTCGGCGATCAGATGCTCGATGGCATCGCCCATCCGGAATGTCCAGGACGACCGTCCCAGCGCGTCGAAGACCTGCACGTGCTGCCTGTCGATGGTGCTGCGGCTCTCCGCCAGTACGAATCCGCCGTCCGGGAGCGCGTCGAAGGCGGGGCAGTACAGCTGCACCGCGCTGAGGTGTGTCTCGTACACACGGCCGTCGTCCGCGGTGACCATCGTGGCTTCGTACGGATCGGACGTGCCTTGCACGGGGATGCGCTCGCTCAGCAGCCAGTGCGCGCGGCCGTGCGCGTCGACGGTGCTGCTCATCATGTGCAGACCCCGGTAGGTGTGCGGCAGACGGGCGTACGGGGTCAGAGGTGTGGACTCCATGGTGCTCCTCGGCAGGAAAGCAGGAACGCGGAACGTGAACCGGGCGGCTGTGGGGCATGCACAGGTGCCGGCGGCGCGTGGGCCGAGGGGCGGAGCAGAGGGCGCCTACGAGGCATGAGCCTTTCTGATGGTCATGCGCCGATCATCCATGAGGGCCGGGCCGAGGCGCAATGGTTTCCCGCGTTGCGCAGTCTGCGGTTGTCGGTGCCCGGTGCAAGACTCGGATGGTCAGGAGAAACCCCTGCAGTGCACACGCGGGACTCGCTGAAGGAGCGCACCATGCTCACCACCGGTTTTGTCACCGGATCCCCCAACTGGCTCGATCTCGGCACGCCCGACCTCGACCGGGCCACCACCTTTTACCAGGGCCTCTTCGGCTGGGACTTCGTTCCCGGCGGTCCCGAGACCGGCGGGTACGGGATGTTCATGCTGGACGGGAAATCGGTCGCGGGCGCCATGACCGTCACCCAGGAGCAGGCGAAGTCGTCCTGGTCGGTCTACTTCCAGACCCCCGATGTCGATGCCACCGCCAAGGCGGTCGAGCAGGCCGGTGGCGCGGTGCCCTTCCAGCCGATGGATGTCCTCGACTTCGGTCGGATGGGCGGCTTCACGGACCGGGGCGGTGCGTACTTCGGGACCTGGCAGCCGAAGAAGAACACCGGCCTGGGCGTGGTGGGCGTGCCGCGCTCGCTCTGCTGGGCCGAGCTGTACACCCCGGACGTGCCCGCGGCCGCGGCGTTCTACGGCAGAGTCTTCGGGTGGGAGACCCATCAGGTTGCGTACCCCGGCGGCGGTGGGTCCTACACTCTGATCCGCACCAAGGGTGGCGGCGAGCATGCCGATTTCGGCGGGCTCGTACCTCTCGAGGCCGTTGCGACCCAGGGTGTCCTGGGGCCGCACTGGCTGCCGTACTTCGAGGTGGACGACTGCGACGCCACGGTCGCGGACGTGGAGCGGCTGGGCGGCAAACTGACGCTGGAGCCGATGGAGATGGAAGGCGTGGGCAAGTTCGCCAACGTCGCCGATCCGTACGGGGCGCAGTTCGCCGTGATCAAGAGCTCGGACGCGTCGGAAAGCTGACCGGAGGGCGCACGGACCACGCATTGATGCGGCGTTGATCAGTCGTTTATCGCGACCGGGCACTGTGTGCACCATGCTGATCAACACCGTGACCGACCCCGCACTCGCCTGGCAGGAGACGGCGCTCTGCGCGCAAGCGGGACCCGAGTTCTTCTTCCCTGCCCCCGGCAGCTCCACGCGTGAGGCGAAGCAGCTGTGCAACGCCTGCGAGGGGCGAGTGGCATGCCTGGAGTACGCCCTCGACAACGACGAACGGTTCGGCGTCTGGGGCGGACTTTCGGAGAAGGAGCGGGAGCGGCTGCGCAGGGTTGAGCGCGGCAGGGCCTGAACTTCCCCGGTACGCACCATGGTTCAGCCCTCCGCAGTCCTGAGCCCGCATCTCCAGGGGGCCGAGTTGAGCGACTGCGACTACATCGTCGTCGGGGCGGGATCGGCCGGCTGCGTACCGGCCGCGCGCCTCTCCGAGGACCCCACGGTCCGGGTCGCGCTCGTCGAGTCAGGAGGGCGTGACCCAAAGCCGGAGATCCGGATTCCGGCCGGCTGCGGGTGCACGGCGTGACGGGACTGCGGGGTGGTCGACGCCTCGGCCATGCCGCGTAGCACCCGCGGCCACACCCATGCGCCCCCTGTCGCCATCGCCGAGCGGGCGGCCGAAATAATTCGTGAGGACGCGCGGGTGACAGATGGTTAGGATCTCCCCAATGCCCGGACGTAGCGCAGAGGCAGGCGCACCGCCTTGCCAAGGCGGGTACGCCGGTTCGAATCCGGCCGTCCTGGCAGGTCGCCCCCTCGGGGCCCCGTAGCGCAGAGGCAGTCGCGTCCGCATGGCATGCGGGAGGACGCCGGTTCGAATCCGGTCGGGACCACGAGGGGGCGGAGCCATGGAGAGCGGCATCACGGACGAGGAGCTGGCGGCCTTCGACCGCCTCGTCGGCCGGCTCCGGGCACTGCCCGTCGACGACCCCGCCCGGCTCCGCGCGGAACAGGTCGCCTCCTCGTTCGCCCGCGACGGCCGGCTGGGGCGTCGCAGAATCCGCGGCGAGCGGCGGACCGAGGCCGACGTCGCCGTGACCTCGGCGACGGCGACCGGCGCGGCCGACCGGCGCGAGGACGCCCCGCTGGACCCCGGCGCGGTTTCCGCCGGTCCGGCGGGAACACTGGCGCGGGCCCGCCGCTGCTACATCTGCAAGACCCCGTACCGGCAGGTCGACGCCTTCTACCACCTGCTCTGCCCGGACTGCGCGGCAAAGAACAGGTCCCGCCGCGCGCTCTCCACCGACCTTTCGGGACGCCGCGCCCTGCTGACCGGAGGCAGGGTCAAGATCGGTTTCCAGCTGGCGCTCATGATGCTCAGGGACGGCGCCGAACTCGTCGTCACCACCCGCTTCCCGCACGACACCCTGCGCCGCTTCCGGGCCGTCCATGACAGCCCGAAGTGGCTCGACCGGCTCACCGTCGCCGCCGTCGACCTCCGTGACCCGCGCCAGGTCCTCGGCCTGTGCGAGCAGTTGCGGGATACGGGCGAGCCGCTCGACATCCTGATCAACAACGCCGCCCAGACCGTTCGCCGCCCGCCCGGGTCGTACGCGCTGCTGGCGGCGGGGGAGTACGGATCACTGCCCGCCGGTGTGCTCCGCGCCCCCGGATACGCGGCCATGACCGCCCTCGAAGGGCCTTCCGCGTCGAGCGCACTGGCACTGGTGCTCCCCGACGCCGAGCAGGCCGGACTGCCGGACGGTGTCGATCGATCGGGCCTGCTTCCCGGCGTCGACGAGGCCGGCCTGCTGCCGGACACCGCGCCCGTGAACTCCTGGTCCGCGAGGATCGGCGAACTGGACCCCGCCGAAGTCCTGGAGACGCAGCTCGTCAACTCCCTGGCCCCCGTGTTCCTCTGCGACCGGCTGCTCCCGCTCCTGCTGGCCTCCCCGCGGCCGCGCCGCTACATCATCAATGTGACGGCGGTGGAGGGCCGGTTCGCGGTACGGAACAAGACGGGTGGCCACCCGCACACCAACATGGCGAAGGCCGCCCTCAATATGCTGACCCGCACCAGCGGCGCCGAACTCGCCGCTCAGGGCGTTCACATGTGCGCCGTCGACACCGGCTGGATCACCGACGAGAACCCGGTGCCGAAGAAGGAGCGGATCGCCGCCGGAGGCTTCCGTACCCCGCTCGACATCGTGGACGGCGCCGCCCGCGTCTACGATCCGATCGTGCGTGGCGAGGCGGGATCGCCCGTCTCAGGCGTCTTCCTCAAGGACTACCGGGAAGCGGAATGGTGAAGGGTGACCGCACGCGCACTGCGGCCCCGGGGGAGGGCGACGACCGGGATCAACTGATACACCACCGGACGGGCCGGCTCTCGCAATCGCGGAGGCCGGCATCGCCGTTCCTCGGTGGTGCCCCGGCCGGCCTGCGGTAATCAATCGAGGCGGGACACCTGGTAGTGACTGATGTACCAGCCGTCCTCCACGCGCTTGACCAGTACGCCGAGATTGACGCCGAGGGTGGGCCGGTCGGTGAACGAGAAGTCGACGCTCAGGTAACCGAGCACGAGGTCGTCGGCGGGCCGCCTGGTTTCGAGAATCCGATACGCGGCCTTCAGCCCGAGGGGTTGGGAATCGTAGTAGTCGGCGACGCCCTGCCGGCCGACGCTGTAGGGGCGCAGACCCTGGAAGATCGCGTCCTCGGTGAAGTGGGAGGCGACCCGCTGCGGTTCGTGCCCGTCGACGGCCGCTTTCCACTGGTCGAGGACACCGCGCAGGATCGCTTCGCTGTCTGTCGTGCTGTTCATCAGGGTTCTCCTGTCGGGTGGAATCGGGTTCAGGGCTGCTGGGTCAGGCCGGTCATGACGTCGGCCGCGGGTTCGGCCGTCGCATGCCGCAAGCCTGTGCCGGTTGTCGGCGGGCCGGGTTCCGTATGGTTCGACGACCATGTGGCGAGGCGCCGGTGAGGACTGCGGCCTTGACCCTGAGAGCTCATGATGACCGACCTCGAAACTGAAGTGGTTGTTACTAGCCGACCGGTCGGCTATTTGAATATAGACGACCGGTCGAGAATGAGTCAACTGGCATCAGGGCCGATTCCAGCACCGGCTTCTTCGCAGCCGGCAGGCGCAGCCTCCCGGCCCAGGTGGACGGGGCTGTCGGGCCGGCACCCCGGGCCCGCTTCGGCGGGGGAGCGGGGCTGCCTACTGCCTGTGTGCGTCGCCGTCGGGCAGCCAGGCGCCCGGGGCGTGGATTCCCAGGTCGCCGACGCCGTCACAGAGCACGTCGACGACGGCGCGTACCGCGGAGCGGACCTCGCCGGCGCGCTGGACCAGGGACCAGGTCCAGTACACCTCCGGTGTGACGACCGGGCGTTGGACCAGGTCGGGCGGCAGAGGGGCGGCCTGACCCTTGGGCGAGTTGATGACCGGGCGGCGACTGCGGCGGACGTGGTCGAAGAAAGCGGGGCCGGTGACGCCGCCGTCGGAGATGTGTACCGTGCGGGCCCCGGTGTCGTGGGCCAATTGTTCGGCGTAGACGTTCCAGGACCGCCAGGACGTGGCGTCGTTGTCGAGGAGGACGACGGTGTCCTGGGCGCGTACATCGCCGGTGGAAACGGCGTAGAGGCGGTCGGCGCCGATGAGCCGGGCTTGGAGGCCGAGCCGCTCCAGGTCCTCCTGGTCGCCGCGATCGAGCAGGGTTCCCCCGGCTGGGCCGGCAGCGGCGCCTGGGTGCTGGTCGGTCTGGCTGCCGTACCGTCCTCGGCGCTGTGGTCCTCGCCGCCGCCGTTGCCGCCGCCGTCCTGCGGATCGGCTTCCCGCACCACATGGCCGTCGTGCGGCGCACCGTCCCCTGACGCCGGCCCATACCGGACGCCGCCCCTGCACAGCGACTGCGCCCCGGGCAGCGGTGAGCATGACCTTGTGCTGACTGAACCGCGCGACAAGTCTGTGGGCCAGCCGTGAGCCGGCAACTCATTGCCGCAGCGGTCGATCGCGCCCGCGCACTCGGCGGGGCCCGGCTGTTTCTCGGTACGAACAGCAAGCTTGCTCCCGCCATCCACCTCTACGAGAAAGCCGGGTTTGCCAGGATCACCCGCGACCGTCTCCCGGTGGCCGACTACTTCGCCCGCGCCGACATCCTCATGGAACTGAAGTGACGCCCCGGCCCGGCGCCCGGAATCTGCCTCGCGCCGACCCCGCCTTCACCAGCACGTCCACTTCCCCGCCGCCTTCAGCACGCGACGCCCACGCCGAGCTGTGACAGCACCAGTCGGGCGGCTTCCTCGACGACGCCTGCGCGCGGGCCGACCCGCACTGAACGGGAGCCCGGCGAGGGGGTCCGAGCGGCAGCAGCCCGGCAGAGGATGACTCCACCCCCTCACGCGTACGGCCCGCCCGTGGCGCTCCCCGCGGGCCGGTCGCGCGGGAGCGCCCGCATCTGGGAGGACGGCCGGAGAGCGGCGTCGAGATCGCGAATGAACTCTCCCACGCGCCCGCCTCCGGGAGGTGCGGCGGGAAAACGGCCGAGCACCGCGGTGACCGATGGTGGTGCGTGATGACACGCCCATTCAAGGGTCCCCGCAGTGACACTCCGGTCTTCTCCGGACGCCAACTCTTCGGCACGCGCCGCATGCGCTGCCGCACCGAGAATGTGCTTCACCTGATGAGCGTTTGCCAGGGGATGAAGGAACGCGGCGCCGGCCGCATGGCTTGCCGCTCGTGCCGCGTCGACCGCAGCGGGTGAATCGGCTTCTCGTGCCGCTCTGAACGCCGCCCAACCGCTCTGTCGCAGAGCGGCCGTGCGCCGGCCGCCCCCAGCGAAAGCGCGAGCTGCGTCGATGGCGTCACGAGGGCGCGTGTCAGCAGGAAGACTCTGTTCGAAGATCGACAGCGCCCTGCTCGCACAATCGGCCGCGTAGCCCGCGATTTCACGAAGTTCGTGTTCGCTCAGCTCAATCCTGTCTGACTCAGTCGGCACGGCTCAATCTTGCCGCAGGTCGCCGGACTTCGTGAGGCACTTGCCGCGTGCCGGGCCGGTGACACCCTTGTGGTGACCACACTCGACCGGCTCGCCCGATCCGTCCGGGACGCCCGCGACATCGTCGACGAGCTCACCGACAACGGCGTGAAGCTCCGGATCGGCTCCCGCGTGCACGACCCCGATGGGCCGGTTGCCGGCTGCTGTTCAACGTCCTCGCGACGGCCACTGAGTTCGAGGCCGACCCCGTTGGCGCCCGAACCCGCGAGGGCATGGCCGTCGGGAAAGCCAGAGGGAAGCTCCGTGGACGCACCTACGACGACTCGCCGCCGCCTTCGGCCTCCGCGTCACACAAGAACGACGGCCCACGAGTGAGCGGGCTCGTGGGCCGTCGGGTGCCGTGCGGGCTGTGGGTCAGGCGTTTCGCGGAGGCCTGGGGCCCAGGCCTCCGCGAGGCGGGCGGGTCAGGCGTTCGCGCGGGCGGCCATCCGCGCCTTGCGCGTGGCCAGCTTCTCGTCGAACTTGGCCGCCTCGGTGTCCAGTCCACCCATGAAGAGCCCCAGTTCCTCCTGCGCCTTCAGCCCGTCCGGGCCGAGCCCGTCGATGTCCAGGACCTTCAGGTAGCGCAGCACGGGCTGGATCACGTCGTCGTGATGGATCCGCATGTTGTAGATCTCGCCGATCGCCATCTGTGCTGCGGCCCGCTCGAAGCCGGGCATGCCGTGACCGGGCATCCGGAAATTGACCACGACGTCACGCACGGCCTGCATCGTCAGGTCCGGGGCGAGCTCGAAGGCCGCGCCGAGCAGGTTGCGGTAGAAGACCATGTGCAGGTTCTCGTCGGTGGCGATCCGTGCCAGCATGCGGTCGCAGACCGGGTCGCCCGACTGGTGACCGGTGTTGCGGTGCGAGACGCGGGTCGCGAGTTCCTGGAAGGCGACGTACGCCACGGAGTGCAGCATCGAGTGTCGGTTGTCGGACTCGAATCCCTCCGCCATGTGCGCCATGCGGAACTGCTCCAGCTTGTCCGGGTCGACGGCGCGCGAGGTAAGCAGGTAGTCGCGCATCACGATGCCGTGCCGGCCCTCCTCCGCAGTCCAGCGGTGCACCCAGGTGCCCCAGGCGCCGTCACGGCCGAACAGGGAGGCGATCTCGTGGTGGTAGCTGGGGAGGTTGTCCTCGGTCAGCAGGTTCACGACCAGTGCGATCTTGCCGATGTCGGTGACCTTGGACTGGTCGGCCTGCCATGCCTTACCGTCCTCGAAGATGCCGGGGAAATTCCGGCCGTCCGAGAAGGGGACGTACTCGTGGGGCATCCAGTCCTTGGCGACTTTGAGATGGCGGTTGAGTTCCTTCTCCACCACCTCTTCCAGGGCGTACAGCAGTTGGGCGTCGGTCCACGCCTTTGAACTGCCGAGGTGGGGAGAGGTGATCGTCACGGGGGGCTCCTGGGGACGGGAGAAGTACCTACGGCCTCGTAGGTTACGAGACCGTAGGTTAAAGGGGGAGTAAGGCCCCCGCCAACCCCGCCCGCGCGAAGTCCGACTACGTACTGTTATGTCTGCAGGTCACGCAGGCGTACGGAGAGGCAGGTCACGCACCCTTCCAGTTTCTCGAACTCGCTGATATCAACCGATACAGGGTAATATCCGAGCCCCGCGAACAACTCCGCGGTCTTCGGCGCGCTCGCGGCCATCAGTAGATTCCCGTCACCGAGCAGCACCACGTGCGAGCCCGCCTCCTCCGGAACCGACAGGAAACGGCCGAAGAGCGACGGCTCGTCAACCAGGGGTGGGTACCCGACGACCGTGCCGTCCGGCAGCGCCGTCACCGCGGACTTCAGATGCAGCACCTTGGTCAGCGGCACGGCTGCGACACGGGCGCCCAGCGGCTCGAACGCGGATCTGAGCTGCCGCACCCCCTCCGCGTTCGTCCGGCCGCCACGCCCGACAAGGACCGTGTCGCCGATCTTCAGGACGTCGCCGCCGTCCAGCGTGCCGGGCTCCCTCACCCGGTTCACCGAGCAGCCGAGCCCGGCCAGTGCCTCCTCCACGGCTGCCGTCTCGCCCCGGCGGGACTCCGCGCCGGACCGGGCGATGAGAGCCACGTTCCGGAACATCACGACGGTGTCCTCGACGAACACACTGTCCGGGTATCCGGCCGCCGGCTTCACCTCGACCGTCTCCCATCCGTACTCGCCGAGGACGGCGACATACCGCTCCCACTGCTCGACGGCGAGGCGGACATCGACGGGGGTGCGCTCGACATGGGTGACGAGACCCTCGGTGAGACGTGGGTCGGGGCGGCGGACCAGAGCTTTTCTGCTGGGCACGGGTAGTTCCCTCCATAGGGTTTCGGGGTGAGGTGCGGGCCGGCCACCTCGGCCACGCCTCGGATGACGTAGCGCGATGCCTGGGCCGGTGGAGCAAGTGTCCGCAGTCGCTCCAACGATCCCCGGTAGCGGCGCAGTTACATATCGGCATCGAGCCGTGCGAGGAGCCGAGCTGCACCGTGTCGAGCCGAGGCACTGCGGCGCCGGACCGGGACATGCTGCTCCGGGTCGACCGGCGGTTCGATGCCCTGCGGATTCCTCTGCGAACAGCATCCGTCAGCATCCGTCCCACGGATCGGTCGAGAAGTCCGAGGAAGGTCGCGAGCGCCGCAGCGAGAGCATAGGGCTGCTCGCCGCCGCGGTCGACTCGCAGTGCAGGGGGACCGGGAGTTCCCTTTCGCACTGACTCCGGCCGGCGACTGCAGGAGCCGGGCCTACTCCACCGGTAGTCCCGGCCGCCGCCTTTCCCCCGCATCTCCCACGGCTCTCAGAGTTCCGTCGCCACCGCCTCGGCCGTGGTGTCACGCAGTTCGCCGTCCAGCAGCAGCCAGCGCGTGATGCCGAGCGATTCCAGGAACGGCACATCGTGGCTCGCCACGATCAGCGCTCCCTCGTACGACTCCAGAGCCGCCGTCAGCCGACGTACGCTCGCCATGTCCAGATTGTTCGTCGGCTCGTCCAGCATCAGCAGCTGCGGTGCCGGTTCGGCCAGCAGCAGCGCCGCCAGTGCCGCACGGAAGCGTTCCCCGCCCGACAGCGTCCCCACGGGCCGGTCCGCCCGGCCCCCCTTGAACAGAAAGCGCGCCAGCCTCGCCCTGATCCGGTTGTCCGTGGCATTCGGTGCGAATCGCACCACGTTCTCCACCACGCTCAGTCCGTCGTCGAGCACATCCAGACGCTGCGGCAGAAAGCCCAGCGGCAATTGGGGTGTGGCTTCGCCGGATACCGGTGCCAGCTCACCGGCAATGGTCCGCAACAGCGTCGTCTTGCCCGCGCCGTTGCGGCCCACCAACGCGATCCGCTCGGGGCCCCGCAGCTCGAACCCGCCGCTCACCCTTGCTCCGTAAGCGAGTTCCAGATCGCGCAGTACGAGCACACCCTGGCCCGGATGCACCTTGGTGTGCGGCAGCTCGACCCTGATCTCGTCGTCGTCCCGCACCGCCTCGACGGCGTCGTCGAGGCGCTCCTTCGCCTCTGCCAGCTTCCCGGCGTGCATCAGGCGATGCTTGCCGGCCGACTCCTGGGCGGCCCGCTTGCGGTTGCCCATGACGATCTTCGGCTCGCGCTTGGTGTCCGACATCTTCTGTCCGTAGCGCTTGCGCCGAGCCAACTTGACCTGTGCGTCGGCCAGTTCACGCTTCTGGCGCTGCACGTCGGCCTCCGCCACCCGCACCATGCGCTCGGCCGCCACCTGCTCGACGGCGAGCGCCTCCTCGTACTCCGAGAGATTCCCGCCGTACCAGGTGACCGATCCGTCCCGCAGATCCGCGATCTGGTCGACCCGCTCCAGGAGTTCACGGTCATGGCTGACGACGACCAGGACACCCGCCCATGCGCCGATCGCCTCGTACAGCCGCCTGCGCGCGTACAGATCCAGATTGTTCGTGGGTTCGTCGAGCAGCAGCACCCCGGGGCGGGCCAGCAGCAGCGCGGCCAGGCGCAGCAGCACGCACTCGCCGCCCGACATCTCGCCGATCGTGCGGTCGAGCCCGATGTGACCCAGGCCGAGCTGATCGAGCGTCGCGCGGGCGCGCTCCTCCACGTCCCAGTCGTCGCCGACGGCCGCGAACTGCTCCTCGCGGACGTCACCCGCCTCGATGGCGTGCAGAGCGGCCCGGGTGCCGGCGATGCCCAGGGCCGCATCGACCCGCAGCGCCGTGTCCAGGACCAGATTCTGCGGCAGATACCCGATCTCGCCCCGGGTCCGGATGTGGCCCTCGGTGGGGGTGAGTTCACCCGCGATCAGCCGCAACAGGGTGGACTTTCCACAGCCGTTGACGCCGATGAGGCCGGTCCTGCCGGGGCCCACGGTCAGCTGGAATTCGTCGAAGACCTCACTGCCGTCGGGCCAGGCGAAGGAGAGCGACGAACAGGCGATATGAGTCATGGGGGTAGACATACGGATCTCCCGGTTGCGAGGAAGGGCAGGGGGCAACGGGTGAGACACCGGTCACGGGCGTTCCACGGACATGGCCAAGGAGGAGCCCCGGTTGCGGAGGACGGCTCGAAGAGCTGAGGTCACACTCGGGCGCGCAGACATGACAGACATGACAGACCTGAACGGGCATGCACTGTCCGGACACGGCGCGCAACGCGGTGTCTCACGACCTCAGACGAGCAACGTCCTTCTCCGATCCGACGACAACAAGGACGTCACAAACGGTACGACGGGACCTCGCGTCCCGGCAAACGATTTACGTTGATCCCGGCCGCGCCGGTGGGTGCGGCGGATCGGGGGCCGCACAATGACAGGTCACTGGACGGGCAGAGCCCTGAGGATGCTCACGGTGTTCTGCGCCGGTGCGGTGCTGACCGGCTGCTTCGGACCGCAGCCGCCGAGGTTCGGGGACGGCGTGTCCGTCCCCTCCGAGCAGCGGCGCATTCCGCTGACCGTCCCGCCGGGGCCGGACGGCAGCTGGTCGCTGCTCGTTGCCAAGGAAGGGCTCATCGGCCAGGGGCGCAAGCTCGCCCGTATCCCGCAGGAGGGCGAGAAGGGCGTGCGCGCGCCGGTCAAGGGATGGACGGCAGCCCTTCCCGCCGAGTTCGCGATCACCTCGCGGCTGCCGGGCCGACCCCACTCGGCGGTCCCTCTCCCGTACGGCATCGTGCTGATCGGCGGCCGCACCGGCCGCACGGATCCGACCGCCGTCGCCCTTGCCGACCCGAGCAGCGGCGCCTTCCTCTGGAGGCACATCCTGCCGCCCGGCAGCCGGGTCCTCGCGCTGCCCGGCACCACCGGGCCGGCGATCGGAGCGGCCACCTGCTCAGGGGCCGGATGCCGGTTCACCGCCTGGGACGTCCACCGCGGGACACGGCAGTGGAGCCGCCTGATCCCGGGGGCGTACCGGGTACTGACCCCGTGCGGCGCCGACGCGCTGGGCGGCCGCGAAGCCGCCCCCGGGCTGTGCGAGCCGTTGGTCATCGGCAAGGACCGGGTCGGCACCCTGGACGAGGAGACGCACCGCCCGGAGTGGATCCCCGGTCTGCGCCCTCCGGCCGGGACCGTCGACCGGGTCGCCCGGTTCAGCTACCGGACCTTCCTGGTCACCGCACCGGCCAGGGGGAGTTGCCGGGCGACGGTTCTGGCGGCCGCTCCGCCGGGAGACGAACACAAGGGGTGGCGGTACGACTTCGTCTGGGACCAGCCGCAGGCCGCACGCGATCCGCACACCGGGTGCCGCTGGAACCCCAGCCTGCCCCTGAACACCGCCTACGACCTGGTGCTGCCCGAGCGGGGCGGCGCCCTGGTCCTCGACCCGTACTTCGGCCCGGAGCACAGCCCCCGGCGGCTCGCCGAGGGGGCGTACGTGGTCGCGGCGGACGGCAGGGGCTCCCCGGACCTGATCCGCGCCCCCGGCCGCCCCGACCGCCCGCTCGGCGCCGCCCTGGCCGACCGGAAGCGGACCAAGGCGCTGGGGGCGGGGGCCCGGCAGGTGGTGGAGGGCCTCTTCCAGGTCGGGCGGAAACTACTGCTGGTCGGCTACGACGGCGCGGTGCGCCGACGCTGGACGTCGGACTGCATTGCCTTCCCCGCTGCGAATTCCGCCGCGGTGATGTACTGCGACGATCGGAACCTGGTGGAGGTCAAACCGGTGAAGACGGACTGACCGGCTCAGCACGCTCCGCCGAGCAGGTCCGTCAGACTCCGGTCGAGATCCAGAAAGCGGTGCTCCTGCCCCGACGGGACCAGCTCCTCGGCGCGCCTGAGGAAGCGACACAGTTCCGCCGTGCGGACATGCACCATGGCGATGCCCTCGGTGGCATGGAACTCCAGGACCGTACGGTCGTAGCCGAACGGCCTGATCCGTACGTCCCCGACCCCGGCCGGACCTTCCATTCCTGCCGCCAGCAGTTCGCGGGAGAACTCCCAGGACACCTCGGTGCCCTCCAGGGTTGCCGGGGCAGGGAAGGCCATGCGCACGGCGAACGGATCCCTGCGGTCGTACTGCAGAGTGGCGGGAAGGGTCTCCATCCGCGGCGCGGATGCGACCATGCGGGCCTGCACGGACTGCTCGATAACGCTGGACAAGACCTGCTCCCTCTTGCGGCCAGATGAACGGTTCCCGGCACTGACAGAGACGACGGAACTTCCTGATCCGTGCACGGGCGAGGGGGTGAGCTGCGTCACCGCACCGCACCCCCTTCGATGCACGTGCCCGCGTGGCGGCGGCGCACTCTGGACGGCGTACTGTCCGTGGGTTAGCTTCCTGCGCCATGAGGCCCAAGGGGAAGACGATACGACTGATGGCATGGGGACTGTGCGGGGCGGCGCTGACCGCGGCACTGGTCACGCCGGCAGCGCAGGCCGCGCCGGGGCAGCGGCACGGACCCGGCGACCGGACGGGCTGGACACTCACGGAGACGGGAACCGACGCACGCTTCCGCGGCCTCTCCGCCGTCAGCCGCCGCACCGCCTGGGCCGCGGGCTCGAAGGGCACGGTGCTGCGCACTTCCGACGGCGGCCGTCACTGGCGCGACGTGTCGCCGGCGGGAGCGGCGGAGGCGGCACTGGAATTCCGTGACATCGAGGCGTTCGACGCGCGGCGTGCGGTGGCGCTGGCCATCGGTGAGGGCGAGGCGTCGCGGGTGTTCCGTACGGACGACGGTGGAGCGACCTGGACCGAGTCCTTCCGCAATACCGATGCCCGTGCCTTCTACGACTGCCTCACCTTCTTCGACAGCCGCCACGGGCTCGCCATGAGCGATCCCGTCGACGGCAGGTACCGGATCCTGTCCACCGCGGACGGTGGCCGCAGCTGGAACGTACTGCCCACAGCGGGGATGCCGGCCGCCCAGGCGGGCGAGGCGGGCTTCGCCGCCAGCGGCCAGTGCCTGGTCAGCTCGGGACCGAAGGACGTCTGGCTGGCGACCGGCGGGGCGGCCACCGCACGGGTGCTGCACTCCGCCGACCGGGGGCTGACCTGGACGGCCACCGAATCGACGATCCCGGCCGGGGACCCGGCCCGCGGCGTCTTCGGTCTCGCCTTCCGCGACCGTACGCACGGCATTGCCGTCGGCGGCGACTACCGCGCCGGCCAGGCCTCTCCGGACGCCGCGGCTGTCACGGGCGACGGAGGCCGGACTTGGCAGCGATCCACCACCCCGCCGACCGCCTACCGTTCCGGCGTCGCCTGGGCCCCGAACAGCCGCTCCACGGCACTCGCCGTCGGACCGACCGGGACGGATCTGACGACGGACGGCGGCCGCACCTGGCACACCGTCGACACGGGTTCGTACGACACCGTGGACTGCACGCAGGACGGCGGCTGCTGGGCGGCGGGGGAGAAGGGGCGGATCGCCCGGATGAACTAAGGGCTGCGCCGTAGTCCCTGGCGGAACAGCCCTTTGGGTCCTTTGTTCGGGTCAGGCCGGCACGGGAACGAGGATCCGGCCTACTGCGCGATCAGCCTCGAGGGTTCCCGGCGCAGGTTCGACAGGCTCGTCGGCGGGCTCACCCTGCTCCGCCGGCACGGCCACCCAGCGAAGACCAGGTCCGGCAGCACCGCTCCGGGACCCTCGTCCAGGACCCGGATTCCACGCCAGGGTGGCGCGATTGCTGGACCGCTACGGTCTTTCGTTCGGGTCAGGCCGGATCAGGGAACGGCCCGCCGCGAGCGGCTGGTGGCGCCGTGGCGTGTGCAGCTGCAAGGCGGAGAAGGAGCCACGCGGAGCGAATGGGGGTCTCCCCTGCTCGGGCGAAGCCGAGAGCTTGGGGAAGACTGACGACAACACGGCAGATGTGCGTGCCGGGCCCCGCGGGCCCGGCATGATCCAAACGAGAAGCCCTACGGCAACTGCTGCCGGTAGGGGGCGAGTTCGTCCGACGTCTTCGTCGCGATGAACTCCGTGATCCGGTACGCGCACACGCCCTCGGCCGCGAACGGGTCGGCCGCCGTGATCTTCTCGATCTGCGTGCGGTCGTCCCCGACGGCGAGGATCACCCCGCCGTCGCGTGGGTTCTTGCGCCCGGACGCGATGAAGACCCCCGCCGCGTACTGCGTGTCCAGCCAGGCGACATGCGCCTCCAGGAGCGCGTCGACGCGCTCGACGGGGGCGGTGTAGGTCAACTCGAGTACGAACATGGGTCTCACCGTTCCTAACCAGTGTGCGTGAATGAGTCTTGGACCCACTGTTGCGTACTGGGCGCATCCCGAACGGTTTTGGATGCGCTGGGTTCCCGCGTTCGCGTCCCGTTCGGCGACAGTCCTCCAGGGGGCCGGTCCGTTGTGGGTGGGCGGGTTCCCTCACGCCCCCGGTGACCTGGTCCGGCCTGGACGGTCCGATGCCTCGCACGATCACTCCGGTCGTGTGGGGGCGGTGCCGTCCGACGCCGGACCGGGTGCCCGAGGGCGCGTCGCCCGATCGCGATACCTGCGGCATCGTGACGGGACATCTTTCGGCGTGGGGTGGTCAGCGGTTTCTGCCAGTGCTGGGCACCCCACAGGCTGGTGTAGGCGGGGTCGACCGCGACGATGCTCAGGCCGTGTTCGGCGGCCATGGAGACCAGTCGGGCCTTGAGCTTGCCGGTCGGGATGCCGGAGACGAGTTGCCGGAACCGTTTCCTGCGGCCGTGTTTCTCGCGGGTCTTCTCGGTGGTGAAGTCGAGGTCTTCGATGCCGATCGCGGCGACCCCGGCACGCACCGCCCAGTTGATCAACCGGGTCAGGGCGTGGCGGATCTGTGCGTCACGGTGGCCGGCCGAACCGGACAGGTCATAGGGGAAACGCCGCGGGTCACCAATGGGGTTGCCGTGGACATCGAGCCGGTAGGCGGCGAAGTGATCGGCGTTGGTGTCGACACCGATCATGCCCCGGGCGCGGGCGGTCTCCAACGGGACGGTCCGGATGACGGGGCGTTGCCAGGACGCGGTGAGGTACCAGCGGCCGCGCTCCGTATCGAGGTGGATGCGATAGGCGACGGCCCGGTTCGCTTCGATGCGGTCAGCCCAGTCGGCGCCCCGGTGCGCGAACGCCACGGTGGAGGTGAGGACGTACCGGCCGTGCTGGGTGTTGGCCAGGTGCGCGAGCGGGGCTGGCAGTTTGATGGACACTTTGCCGTCCGGGGTGACGCGGATCGTCTCGTTCCCGAACCGTTTACCCGACTCGCCGTCAGCGGCGATGAACCAGCGTTCCGCCTTCCAGCGTTCCCGCCACTGGTCTTCGGTGAGCTGGGCCTGGGTGAGGTGGTGGCGGGTGTTGAGGAGACGTCTACCGCCCCGCACCACCCGCACCCGCCCGGCCTGCCACTCGGCGACAGCAGCAGCGTGCCGCGCCTTTAGTGCTGCGAGGCGGCGGGACTTGCGGAACCACTCGCCCTTCGACCGGTAGCCGCCCGCCGCCCGCTTCGTTCCGGGCGCCCCGACCGGGAGGGACAGGCGGTGCCGCAGCGTCCTGATCCCGGCCGCCAGGTTCTGGATGTGCGCTGCCTGGCAACGGCGTGCGAGCGCCCACTGATCGTGCGTGGCCTTGGTGATCGCACCCGCGATCCGCGACGACGACCGTGCCGTCAGCTCCCGCTTCCGCGCCGCCCAGGTGTCCGCACCGTGCTCCAGACCATCCGCACAGCGAGCCTTGAGATCACCGGAAGCCAGCGCACCCTGGTGCGCACCGACCGCGCGCAGCACCATCTCGTCCTGGGGCGTTAGGTGTTTGAGCCGGTCCCGGATCGCCACCCCGCAAGGCCCGGGCACCACGAAGGGCACGGCCAACTCCCGCAAACCACCCACCACATCACCCCCTACCGGGCCGGACACCTGCCACCCGACCCAACGAGCAGCAGCCACCAAGGTCACCCATTCGGCCCCAGAACCCCCGTTCCCACCCCCGCGAATACACCGCCAGGACCCACTCCCGCACACCACCACTCACTTCGGCTCAGTAAACCGACAGCAGCTCGCAACCCTACCGAGGCCTCATCGAGGGAGGGCGGACGGGACTTCTAAGCTGGAAGGCACTATGACGACGCTCCGCACCCCGGCCGACGCAGCCGAAGCCCGCGCCATCCAGGACACCCTCCGCGCCCGCGTGGTGCTGGACGAGCCGGGACCGCCGCCCGGCACCGGACGGGTGACCGGTGTGGACGTCGCCTACGACGACGAGCGCGACCTCGTCGTGGCGGCGGCGGTCGTGCTCGACGCGGCCACCCTCAATGTCGTCGCCGAGGCCACCGCCACCGGCCGGGTGACCTTCCCGTACATCCCGGGGCTGCTCGCCTTCCGGGAGATACCGACTGTGTTGGCCGCGCTGGAATCCCTCCCGGTCGACCCCGGCCTCGTCGTCTGCGACGGCTACGGCAGGGCGCACCCGCGCCGGTTCGGGCTCGCCAGCCACCTCGGCGTCCTCACCGGACTCCCGGTCATCGGCGTCGCCAAGAACCCGTTCACCTTCACGTACGAACAGCCGGGCCCCCGGCGCGGCGACTTCTCCCCGCTCGTCGACGGGGACGAGGAGGTGGGCAGGGCGCTGCGCACCCAGGACGGCACCAAGCCGGTGTACGTGTCCGTCGGCCACCGGACCGGTCTGGACAACGCCTGCGCGCACACACTCCTGCTGGCCAGGGACTTCCGCCAGCCGGAGACCACCCGCAGGGCCGACGCACTCTGCAGGCGGGTCCTCCGGGACGCGACCGTCTGAGCATCCGACGGCGCCCGCGTCCGAGTATCTGAGTATGCGTACGGATACCACGTGCCGATCATGAACGGCACGCTGGTGCGTATGACCGATCATCGAACGTCCACACGCGCCGGAACCGTCTACGTCGCCCAGCGGCGCGTCGCCATAGGGATGACTCTCGGGGTCCTTGCCGGGGTCGTCTGGACCATCTCGATGATCTGTACGCTCGCGTCCTGGATGTTCTGACGCCGGGACGGCCGGCCGGATGCGGCCGTCCCGGCGTGAATCCGCTCAGCGCGTCGCCGCGACCCGGAAGCGCAGCCCGGCCCCGCGCAGCCGCTCCAGCAGTGCGTCGCCCATCGCGACGGCAGTGGTGACCTGCCCGGATGTCGGCGGGAGTTCGTCCAGGGCGAGGCAGAGCGCGGACTGGGCGAGTATCTTCGCCGTCTCGTCGTAGCCGGGGTCGCCGCCGGAGACCTCCGTGAACACCCGGCGTCCGCCGCCTTCTCCGACGAACCGGACCGTGAACCAGCTCCGCTTCCGACGCTCCACGTCCGGGCCCTCACCCGGCTCGTACCGGTCCATCAGCCGGCTGCGCGCGGCGGGCAGCTGCGCGGCGCCGATGAGGGCGCCGATCGCGGCCGTGCCGCCCAGCGCCATCGGCAGCGTCTTCACCGAGGCGAAGTGGCGGTAGCGGAAGTCGGGGCCGTACCGCGCGAGCGCCCGCGCCGAGCGCTCGATGACCTGCGGGTCCAGTGTCGGCAGGGGCAGCGCCCAGGTGCCGGTCTCGGCGCTGAAGTGCGGGGTGCCGAGGCGGGCGCGGGCGCGGCGTCCGACCAGGCGCGGTTCGTGCAGCCGTCGCTCCTGCGCGGCGCGCAGCATCTGCGGGCCGCGGCCCATGGCGGTGAGCGCCGAGGCGAACGTGCCGCCGGAGAAGGCGGCGTTGCTGCGGACGAACCCGTCGATGGTCAGCGGCACGTCCTGCGGCAGCTGCTGGACGGTGAAGTAGACGCCGAGGTCGTGCGGTACGGAGTCGAAGCCGCAGGCGTGCACGAGCCGCGTCCCGGTCTCGCGGGCCCGCGCATCGTGCTCCAGAAACATCCGGTCGACGAACTCCGCCTCGCCGGTCAGGTCCGTGTAATCCGTCCCTGCCTCCGCGCAGGCGGCGACCAACTGCTCGCCGTACCAGACGTAGGGGCCCACGGTGGTGGCCACCACGTGGGCCGATTCGGCGAGTGCGCGCAGTGAACCGGGGTCGTCGGCGTCGGCGTGCAGCAGCGGAAGGTCCGCGCAGCGCGGATCGATGACGGCCAGGCGTTCGCGCAGCTTCTGCAGCTTGGCCGGGCTGCGGCCGGCCAGCGCCCAGCGGCAGCCGTCGGGTGCGTGGGCGGCGAGATATTCGGCGGTGAGGACACCCACGAAGCCGGTGGCGCCGAAGAGGACTATGTCATAGGGGCGTTGTGCCCCGTTCTGCCTGTTCACGAGTGCCTCCGCAGGGGCCGGCGCCGATGTAGCAGGCAGAGGTTAGCGGAGGGGTTCGTGGCGGTGTGCAGTCGGGCGGCGCTCGTGGGGGAGGATCCTCGAGAAAGAACTAAGCGCTTGCTCGGCCAAAAGGGTTGTGCGGAGCGCGGAGCATTCTTAGCATCGTCGCTGTTACATCAGTTGTGTCACACCGCTGGGGGTTCGATGGCAACGACAGAGCACGGCCCTCTCGCGGGTGTGCGCGTGGTCGAGCTGGCGGGTATCGGACCCGGCCCGTTCGCCGCGATGCTGCTGGCCGACCTCGGCGCCGACGTCGTCAGGGTCGACCGGCCCGGCGGCGCGGGGCTCGGCATCGACCCCGCGTACGACCTCACCAACCGCAACAAACGCTCGGTACTCGTCGACCTCAAGGCCGAGGACGGCCCGGACCGCGTCCTGGACCTGGTCGAACGCGCCGACATCCTGATCGAGGGCTACCGGCCGGGCGTCGCCGAGCGCCTCGGTGTCGGCCCCGACGCCTGCCTGGCCCGCAACCCGCGGATCGTGTACGGGCGGATGACCGGCTGGGGCCAGGACGGGCCGCTCGCCGAACGGGCCGGGCACGACATCGCGTACATCGCCCTCACCGGCACCCTCTCCATGATCGGCAAGCCCGGCGAGCCGCCCACCGTCCCCGCCAATCTGGTCGGCGACTACGCGGGCGGCTCGCTCTACCTCGTCGTCGGCGTCCTCGCCGCCCTCCAGCACGCCCGGACCCCCGGCGGCACGGGCCAGGTCGTGGACGCGGCGATCGTCGACGGCGCCGCCCATCTCGCCACGATGATCCACGGGATGCTGGCGGCCGGCGGCTGGCAGGACCGGCGCGGCTCCAACCTCCTGGACGGCGGCTGCCCGTTCTACGGGTCGTACGAGACCTCCGACGGCCAGTACATGGCGGTCGGCCCGCTGGAGCAGCAGTTCTACGACGAGTTCGTCAAGCTCCTCGGCATCGAGGACCGGGCCCCGGACCGCAGCGATTTCACCCGCTGGGATGAGCTGCGCACGGTCGTCGCCGACCGGTTCAGGAACCGGACACGCGCGGAGTGGACCGAGGTCTTCGAAGCCACGGACGCCTGCGTGGCCCCGGTCCTCTCGCTCCGCGAGGCCCCGCACCACCCGCACCTCGCCGCCCGCTCCACCTTCGTCGAGCACGCCGGCCTCACCCAGCCCGCCCCCGCACCCCGCTTCTCCGCCACCCCGGTCTCCGTACGCAGCGGACCCGCGCAGCCCGGCGCGGACACCGAGGGCGTCGCCCGGGACTGGGACGTACCGAGCATCCACCGGTCCCGGAAGGACACCACCGCCTGATGGAACTCTCCCTGCCGCTGAACTACGCGGGTGACCCGCGCGAGGCCTGCGACCAGGTCGCAGCGCTGGAGTCCGCCGGGCTCGACGCCGTCTGGGTCGCCGAGGCCTACGGCTTCGACTCGCCCACCCTCATGGGCTATCTGGCCGCGCGTACCGAACGTATGAAGATCGGTGCGGCGATCCTCAACGTCTACTCGCGCACCCCCGCCCTGATCGCCCAGACCGGTGCCGGACTCGACGCGATCTCCGGCGGCCGGGCGCTGCTCGGGCTCGGCGCGTCCGGGCCGCAGGTCGTCGAGGGCTGGCACGGCAAGGCGTACGACAAGCCGCTCGGCCGGACCCGCGAGACCGTCGACCTGTGCCGCCGGATCTGGCGCCGCGAGGTCATCGACCACCACGGCATCACCGACATGCCGCTGCCCAAGGAGAAGGGCGGCCGGCTCGGCAAGCCGCTGAAGATCCTCACCCGTCCGGTGCGCGAGGAGATCCCGCTCTACATCGCCTCGCTCGGCCCCGCCAACGTCCGGCTGACCGCCGAGATCGCCGACGGCTGGCTGCCCACCCTCTACCTCCCCGAGAAGGCCCAGCAGGTGTGGGGCACGGCCCTCGCCGAAGGTGCCGCCGAGCGCGACCCGGCGCGCGGACCGCTGCAGACCGTAGCCGGAGGGATGCTTGCCATCGGCGACGACGCGGCCGCACTCAGGGACCTCGCCCGCCCGCAGATCGCCCTGTACGTCGGCGGCATGGGCGCCAAGGGCAAGAACTTCTACAACGACCTCGCCGTCGCGTACGGATACGAGAAGGAAGCCGCGCTCATCCAGGAGCTCTATCTCTCCGGGAAGAAGAAGGAGGCCGAGGCCGCCGTCCCGGACGAATTCTGCGAGCTCATGTCGCTGTGCGGGCCCGAGGGGTACGTACGCGACCGCATCGAGGCGTTCCGCGAGTCGGGCGTCACCATGCTCAACGTCATCCCGGTCGGTCCCGACCCGGCCCGGCTGATCTCCACCGTCAAGAACTGGCTCTAGGGGGCCCGCAGTGCAGCGGCAGATCTTCACCGAGGAGCACGACGCGTTCCGCGAGACCGTCCGGACCTTCCTGACCAAGGAAGTCCTCCCGCACTACGAGCAGTGGGAGAAGGACGGCATCGTCTCGCGCGAGGCCTGGCTCGCGGCCGGCCGGCAAGGGCTGCTCGGCCTCGCCGTCCCCGAGGAGTACGGGGGCGGCGGCACCACCGACTTCCGCTACAGCGCCGTCCTCGCCGAGGAGTTCACCCGGGCCGGCGCCCCCGGGCTCGCGCTCGGCCTGCACAACGACATCATCGGCCCCTACCTCACCGGCCTCGCCACCGAGGAACAGAAGCGGCGCTGGCTGCCCGGCTTCTGCAGCGGCGAGATCATCACCGCCATCGCGATGACCGAACCCGGCGCCGGTTCCGACCTCCAGGGCATCCGCACCACCGCCGAGGACAAGGGCGACCACTGGCTGCTCAACGGTTCCAAGACGTTCATCTCCAACGGCATCCTCGCCGACCTGGTGATCGTCGTCGCGAAGACCACCGCGGAGGGCGGCGCGAAGGGGCTCTCGCTGATCGTCGTCGAACGCGGTGCGGAGGGCTTCGAGCGGGGCCGCAACCTCGACAAGATCGGCCAGAAGTCCCAGGACACGGCCGAGCTGTTCTTCAACGACGTCCGCGTCCCCAAGGAGAACCTGCTCGGTGAGCGCGACGGCGCGTTCATCCACTTGATGACCAACCTGGCGCAGGAGCGGATGGGCATAGCGGTCGCCGGTATCGCCGCCGCCGAGTACCTCCTGGAGATCACCACCCAGTACGTCAAGGAGCGCGAGGCCTTCGGACGGCCGCTCTCCAAGCTCCAGCACATCCGCTTCGAGATCGCCGAGATGGCCACCGAGTGCGCCGTCACCCGGGCCTTCCTCGACCGGTGCATCGTCGACCACTCGGACGGGAAGCTCGACGCCGTGCACGCGTCGATGGCCAAGTGGTGGGCCACCGAGCTGCAGAAGCGCGTCGCCGACCGCTGCCTCCAGCTCCACGGCGGCTACGGCTACATGACGGAATACCGGGTCGCCAAGGCGTTCACCGACGGCCGCATCCAGACCATCTACGGCGGCACGACCGAGATCATGAAGGAGATCATCGGCCGCTCGCTGCTCGCCTGACCCCGACGATCGACCACCCCCGAAAGGCTGCTGTCTTGAGTACCGAAGCATTTGTCTACGACGCGATCCGCACCCCGCGCGGCCGCGGCAAGGCCAATGGCGCCCTGCACGGCACCAAGCCGATCGACCTCGTCGTCGGCCTCATCCACGAAATCCGTAACCGCTTCCCCGACCTGGACCCGGCCGCCATCGACGACATCGTCCTCGGCGTGGTCAGCCCGCTCGGCGACCAGGGCTCCGACATCGCCCGGATCGCCGCCATCGCCGCCGGGCTCCCGGACACGGTGGCGGGCGTCCAGGAGAACCGGTTCTGTGCCTCCGGGCTGGAAGCCGTCAACCTGGCTGCAGCCAAGGTCCGTTCGGGCTGGGAGGACCTGATCCTCGCGGGCGGCGTCGAATCGATGTCCCGGGTGCCGATGGGCTCCGACGGCGGCGCCTGGGCGATGGACCCGATGACCAACTACGAGACCGGCTTCGCCCCGCAGGGCGTCGGCGCCGACCTCATCGCCACCATCGAAGGCTTCTCGCGCCGCGACGTCGACGAGTTCGCCGCACTCTCCCAGGAGCGGGCCGCCGAGGCATGGAAGGACGGCCGGTTCGCGCGCTCCGTCGTCCCGGTCAAGGACCGCAACGGCCTCGTCGTCCTCGACCACGACGAGCACATGCGCCCCGGTACCACCGCCGACTCGCTGGCCGCGCTCAAGCCCTCGTTCGCCACCATCGGCGAGCTGGGCGGCTTCGACGCCGTGGCACTGCAGAAGTACCACTGGGTCGAGAAGATCGACCACGTCCACCACGCGGGCAACTCCTCGGGCATCGTGGACGGCGCCGCACTCGTTGCGATCGGCTCGAAGGAGATCGGCGAGCGCTACGGTCTGACCCCGCGAGCCAGGATCGTCTCCGCCGCGGTCTCCGGATCCGAGCCGACCATCATGCTGACCGGCCCCGCGCCCGCCACCCGCAAGGCCCTCGCCAAGGCCGGGCTCACCATCGACGACATCGACCTCGTCGAGATCAACGAGGCGTTCGCCGGCGTCGTCCTCCGCTTCGCCCGCGACATGGGGCTCTCCCTCGACAAGATCAACGTCAACGGCGGCGCCATCGCGCTCGGTCACCCGCTCGGCGCCACCGGCGCGATGATCCTCGGCACCCTCATCGACGAACTGGAGCGCCAGGACAAGCGGTACGGCCTCGCCACCCTGTGCGTCGGCGGCGGCATGGGCGTCGCCACCGTCATCGAGCGTCTCTGACCGTCCCCGGCCACCCCTTGCTTACGGAGAACACCGCAATGACCGAGAGCACGACCATCCGCTGGGAACAGGACGAGACCGGCGTCGTCACCCTCGTACTCGACGACCCCAACCAGTCCGCCAACACGATGAACCAGGCCTTCAAGGACTCCATCGCGGCCATCGCCGACCGCGCGGAAGCCGAGAAGGACTCCATCCGCGGCATCATCTACACCTCCGCCAAGAAGACCTTCTTCGCGGGCGGCGACCTCAAGGACATGATCAAGGTCGGGCCTTCGAGCGCCCAGGACGCCTTCGACGTCGGCACCGCCATCAAGAACTCACTGCGCCGCATCGAGACCCTCGGCATCCCCGTCGTCGCCGCCATCAACGGCGCGGCCCTCGGCGGTGGTTACGAGATCGCGCTCGCCTCCCACCACCGCATCGCCCTCGACACGCCCGGCTCCCGCATCGGCCTGCCCGAGGTCACCCTCGGCCTGCTGCCCGCGGGTGGCGGCGTCACCCGCACCGTACGCCTCATGGGCGTCGCCGACGCGCTGCTGAAGGTCCTCCTCCAGGGCACCCAGTACACCCCGAAGCGCGCCCTGGAGAACGGCCTCGTCCACGAGGTGGCGGCCACGCCCGAGGAGATGCTCGACAAGGCCCGCGCCTTCATCGACGCCAACCCCGAGTCCCAGCAGCCCTGGGACGTCAAGGGCTACAGGATCCCCGGCGGCACCCCGTCGAACCCGAAGTTCGCGGCCAACCTGCCCGCCTTCCCGGCCAACCTGAAGAAGCAGCTCGCGGGCGCCCCCATGCCGGCGCCCCGCAACATTCTGGCCGCCGCCGTCGAGGGCTCCCAGGTCGACTTCGAGACCGCACTGACCATCGAGGCCCGGTACTTCACCGAGCTCGTCACCGGCCAGATCTCGAAGAACATGATCCAGGCGTTCTTCTTCGACCTTCAGGCCGTCAACTCCGGCGCCAACCGCCCCAAGGGCATCGAGGAGCGCCAGGTCAGGAAGGTCGCCGTCCTCGGCGCCGGGATGATGGGCGCGGGTATCGCGTACTCCTGCGCGCGCGCCGGCATCGAGGTCGTCCTCAAGGACGTCTCCACCGAGGCGGCCGCCAAGGGCAAGGCGTACAGCGAGAGGCTGCTCGCCAAGGCGCTCTCCCGGGGCCGCACGACCGAGGCGAAGCGCGACGAGCTGCTGGCCCGCATCACCCCGACCGGCGACCCGGCCGATCTGGCGGGCTGCGACGCCGTCATCGAGGCGGTCTTCGAGGACACCGCGCTCAAGCACAAGGTGTTCCAGGAGATCCAGGACATCATCGAGCCCGACGCGCTGCTCTGCTCCAACACCTCGACCCTGCCGATCACGGTCCTTGCCAAGGGGGTCACGCGCCCCGCCGACTTCATCGGCCTGCACTTCTTCTCGCCCGTCGACAAGATGCCGCTGGTCGAGATCATCAAGGGCGAGCAGACCGGCGACGAGGCCCTGGCGCGCGCCTTCGACCTGGTCCGCCGGATCCAGAAGACGCCGATCGTCGTCAACGACTCGCGCGGCTTCTTCACCTCGCGGGTCATCGGTCAGTTCATCAACGAGGGCGTCGCCATGGTCGGCGAGGGCGTCGAGCCCGCGTCGGTCGAGCAGGCAGCGGCGCAGTCCGGCTACCCGGCCAAGGTCCTCTCGCTGATGGACGAACTGACGCTGACCCTGCCGCGCAAGATCCGCAACGAGACGAAGCGCGCGGTCGAGGAGGCGGGCGGCACCTGGGCCGGGCATCCTGCGGACGCGGTCATCGACCGGATGGTCGACGAGTTCGGACGTACCGGCCGGAGCGGTGGCGCGGGGTTCTACGAGTACGACGAGGACGGCAAGCGGGCCCGGCTGTGGCCGGGGCTGCGCGAGCACTTCACGAAGGCCGGCACCGACATCCCCTTCGTCGACATGAAGGAGCGGATGCTCTTCTCCGAGGCTTTGGACAGCGTCCGTTGCCTGGAGGAGAACGTCCTCATCTCGGTCGCCGACGCCAACATCGGCTCCATCATGGGCATCGGCTTCCCGCCGTGGACCGGAGGCGTGCTCCAGTACATCAACGGGTACGAGGGCGGCCTGCCCGGCTTCGTGGCGCGCGCCCGGGAACTCGCCGAGAAGTACGGCGACCGGTTCCTGCCGCCCGCGCTGCTGCTGGAGAAGGCCGAGAAGGGCGAGACCTTCCACGACTGACCGGCGGCCCAGCGGGCCACGTACGGCCGGAGGCTGCGGCATCCGCACCCTCCGGCCGGAAAATGCCGGGTGGACAGCGGGACACCCTGCTAGCGTCGGTGCCATGAAGCGCGCTGCTGCCATGACGACGACGCCGGAGAGTGTCCCGGCGCGCTGACCGATGTCTCAGTCCGAAGCCCCGGGGCGAGTGCCCCGGGGCTTCGGCTTGCGGCCACTCGCCCGATGACCGCGAGGAGACCGCCATGCACGACCACCGCAAGCTCGGCCGCGAACTGGCCCTGTTCGACACCGACCCGCTGATCGGCGCGGGACTTCCGTACTGGCTGCCCGACGGCGCGACCGTGCGGCACACCCTGGAGGAGTACATCCGCACCGCTGAGCGGCGGGCCGGCTACCGGCATGTGTACTCGCCGGTGCTGGGCAAGCGGGAGCTGTACGAGATCTCCGGGCACTGGTCGCATTACAGCGACGACATGTTCCCGCCGATGGACCTGGGATCGGAGCAGGTCGTCCTGCGGCCGAGTCTCTGTCCCCACCACGCGGTGATCTACCGCTCCCGCTCGCACAGCTACCGCGAGCTCCCGCTGCGCATGGCCGAACTGGGCGGCATGTACCGCTCCGAACTCTCCGGTGTGCTCGGCGGGCTGACCCGCGTCCGGGCCATCCAGCTGAACGACGCGCATATTTTCTGCACCCTGGACCAGGTCGCCGACGAGGCGCGGGCCGCCCTGGAGATGATCCGAACTGCCTACGAGGCGCTGGGCATCCGCCCGGCCCGCTACCGGCTCTCCCTCCCCGGCCCCGGCGGCAAGTACGTGGCCGCCCCCGAGAAGTGGCAGCGGTCCACCGCCCTGCTCACCGAGGTACTTGACCGCTCCGGCCTGCCGTACGACTCGGCGGAGGGCGAGGCCGCGTTCTACGGCCCGAAGATCGACGTCCAGGTCACCGACGGTGCGGGCAGGGAATCCACCCTGTCCACCGTCCAGGTCGACTTCCACCAGCCCGAGCGGTTCGATCTGTACTACATCGGCGCGGACGGCGCGAAGCACCGGCCGGTCATGGTCCACCGCAGCATCATCGGCAGCGTGGAGCGTGCCGTCGCCCATCTCATCGAACAGCACGGCGGAGCCTTCCCCGCCTGGCTCGCCCCGACCCAGCTGGCGATCCTCCCGGTCTCCGAGGCGGAACTGCCGAACGCCGTCGCGTTGGCCGCGCGCTGCACCGACCGCGGGCTGCGGGCCGAGATCGCCGGGCCGGAACGTGGCACCCTGGGCGCCCGCATCCGGGAGGACCGCCTGGTGCCGTACCAAGCGGTGATCGGAGCCAAGGAAGCCGTCGACGACCACGTCGCCGTACGGCTGCGCGACGGACGCCGCCTCGACCCGCAACCCGCCGACGCCTTCCTCGAACGGATCGGCGCGCTCATCGACGCCCACACCACCGAGCTGTGGGACGACGCCCCGTAACAGGCCAGGCGCCGACAGTGAGCCCCTGTCGCCGACGGGGCTCACTCCGCCGTGAACGCCGCCCGCAGTTCTTCCTTGAGCGACCGCTGGAACGCGGTCACCAGCGCCTGCAGCACCATCGGCTGCATATGGGCGGACAGCGACTTCATCGCCGCCACATGCTCCGGGTCCGACTCCCGCTCCCGGTACGGATTCCACACCTCGTCCCGGAACAGCCGCGTCAGCTCGTGCGCGGCGGAACGGGTGTGCTCCAGCAGAACCGTGCGGGCCGCGAGGATCGTCTCGTGCGCGATCGGGACGTCGAGCAGCTCGACGCCGAGACGCAGCAGCCCGGGATCGACCCGGTAGCTCCCGGCCGCCGCATCCGCACGCTCCAGAACGCCCATCGCGGCCAGCCGGTCGATGTCCCCCTCGGCCAGCGCCCGTCCCGCTCGCCGCTCCAGCTCCGCCCGGGTCGTGTGCTCCGCCGAGTCCGGCGCCCAGGACGCCACCAGCGCCCGGTGGATGGCCAGATCGTGAGCGCTCAGATCGGGCGGCAGCTGCTCCAGATAGCGTTCGATCGCGGCGAGGGTCATGCCCTGGTGCTGAAGCTCCTCGATCAGCGCCAGCCGCGAGAGGTGCTCGTGCCCGTAGTGACCGACCCGGCGCGGTCCGATCACCGGGGGTGGCAGGAGCCCCCGCGTGCTGTAGAAACGCACGGTGCGTACGGTGACTCCGGCGCGCGCCGCCAGCTCGTCGACGGTGAGCGTCGGCTCCTCGGTCCTGGTCGCCATGTCTGCTCCTTGGTCCTGACCGCTGGGCACTGCTGTCCTCGGTGACGGCTGTACGTGGGCACGGCCGCATCCGTTGCATCAATCCGGTTCAACAGTATTGCTGTCTCACCACTGTTGTGAAAGTGTCCGGCACCATCGAAGCGCAGTCCCACCCCCGGTACGGACCCGCACGGTCCGGCCGATGGCGCCAGGAGGCGGCCGTGACCACGATCCTGCGACTTTCCGCCGAACCCGGGCAACTCACGCTCCCCGCCCTGCTGCTGCGCAACGCCGAGGACCATGGTGATCTTCCGGCGCTCTCGTGGCGGGCCGACGGTGACGACTCCGGATGGACGACCCACACCTGGCGCGAAGTGCGGCGCAAGGTCGCGGTACTCGCCGCCGGATATGCCGCGCTCGGCGTGGAACGCGGCGAGCAGGTTCTCATGATGATGGGAAACCGGCCCGAACACTGGCTGAGCGACCTCGCCCTCACCCACCTGGGAGCCGTCCCCGTGACGGTGTACTCCACCGCGGCCCCCGGACAGATCGCGCACATCGCCCGGCACAGCCGCGCTCGATTCGCGATCGTCGAGGGCGCCCGGGAACGGGAACGCTGGGAGCCGCTCCTCGCGGACGGCACCGTACCGCTGGAGAAGCTGGTCGTCGTCGAGGCGGCGGAGGCAGGACCCCACCGTACGTACGGATCGCTGCACGCCACCGGGGCCCGCCTGTACCGGCCGGACGCCTTCGAGAAGGCATGGCGGGAGTCGCGGGCCGAGGACCCGCTCACCGTCGTCTACACGTCCGGCACCACCGGCGACCCCAAGGCCGTCCCGATCAACCATCGCAGCGTCGTCGTCAACGCTGTCGCCCTGGACCGGGTGGTGGAACTCCCCGACCATGCCGCGCACATCTGCTACCTCCCGTTCGCCCACATCGCGGAGCGGATGCTCGGCATCTACCTGCCGGTCTTCCGCGCCTCGCACGTCCACCTCTGCCCCGACCCGTCGGCGGTCGCGGCTGCGGCGCGGGCTCTGCACCCTGCCCAGTTCTTCGGCGTCCCGCGAGTCTGGGAGAAGCTCGCCGCATCCGTGCGGGCCGCCCTCGTCGCCCTGCCGGAGGAACAGCGCGCGGCGATCGACGCGGCAGCCGGGACGGCCCGCGAGCACGTCGCCCACCGCGAGCGCGGCGAACAGCCGTCGGCCGAGCTGGAAGCCGCCTACCGGCAGGCCAGGACGACGGTGCTGGAACCGCTCCTGGCACGGGCCGGCTTCGACAGGCTGGTGTGGGCGGCGAGCGCGTCCGCGCCGATGCCGCTCGACGTGGTCCGTTTCTGGGCCGGCTTCGGCATCGTGATCATGGATGCGTGGGGGCTGACCGAGACGGTCGGCGTCTTCACCTGCAACAGCCCGACCGGCTTCCGGCTCGGCTCGGTGGGGCGGCCCCTGGCCGGGATGGAGGTGAGGATCGCGGAGGACGGCGAGATCCTGGTCCGCGGCGAGACGGTCCTCACGGGCTATCTGCGCGCCGACGGCACGGTGGAGCGCGTGCTCGACTCGGACGGCTGGTTCGCGACCGGTGACATCGGCCGGGTCGACGAGGACGGCTACCTGTGGCTCACCGACCGCAAGAAGGAAATGATCGTCACCTCGACCGGCAAGAACGTCTCCCCGGCGCTCGTCGAGAACACCCTCAAGGAACACCCGCTGATCGGCCAGGCCCTCGCCCACGGCGACGGCCACTCCTACCTGGTCGCCCTGCTGGTCCTGGACGCCGAGATGACCCCGGCCTGGGCGGCGGCCCGGGGCATCGACAGCGATCCGGCCGCACTGGCCGACCACCCAGCCGTACGGGAGGAGATCGCCCGCGCCGTCGAGGCGGCCAACGCCAGGCTCAATGGGACGGAGCAGGTCAAGAGGTACCGGCTGCTGTCGGAGGAATGGGGTCCGGAGACGGGCGAACTGACCCCGTCCCTGAAACTGCGCCGCCGGGTGATCCACGACAGGTACGCAGAGCTCATCGAGGCGCTGTACAGGGAGGGCTGAACCCGGTCGGTTGTCAGTGGTGGTCCGTACGGTGGTGTCATGTCGGAGATCACGTATGTACGGGGGGACGCCACCGCACCACAGGGCAAGGGCGTCAAGCTGATCGCGCATGTCTGCAACGACCTGGGCGGGTGGGGCAAGGGGTTCGTCCTCGCCGTCTCCCGCCGCTGGCCGGAACCGGAGGCCGCCTACCGGCGCTGGCACCGGGAGCGCGCGGGCAACGACTTCGGCCTGGGCGCGGCGCAGTTCGTCCAGGTGGGGCCGTACGTGTGGGTGGCGAACATGGTGGGGCAGCGGGGAATGCGTACGGGCAGCAAGGGGGTGCCCGTACGGTACGAGGCGATCGACACCGCGCTGGGCCTCGTCGCCGAACGGGCAGTCGAGCTGGGGGCGTCGGTCCATATGCCACGGATCGGTTGCGGTCTCTCGGGCGGCAGTTGGTCCCGGATCGAGCCGCTGATCGAGCAGCGGCTGGTGGGCCGGGGGATATCCGTGACGGTGTACGACTACGGGGAGGGGCCCGTCGCGCACCGTGGCTGAACCCTCGTCACGGGAAGCTGGTGCACTTCGAGGGCGACCGCGAAGAGCTGCTGCGGCGGCCGGCCGTACGGAACAGCGGACCGGAGTCCGGCGTCATCTCGCCCGAGACCCTGGCCTGGATAGACGAGCACTCCGATTCACCGAAGGGGGAGGGCGAGGAGTTGCCGCGGCTGCCGGGCCGGATCCCGCCGCCCCTGCCGCTCGCCGGAGATCGCATACTGGAAGACACATCAACCGGGTACCGATCCGCACGCCCGCCGACTGCTGGGAGCGCCCGCATGAGCAGCGAAGAACCCCGGGGGAGCGGCCCGGAGCCGCCGCCGCCCGGCGGAGTGCTGTGGAGCCTCGCCGGGGACGTCCGCGCCCTGCTGATGCTCCCCGCGGCCCTCACCCTCCAGGTCGCGCACCCGGCGGTCGGCGCGGGTGTCGACGAGCACTCGGTGTTCCGTACGGACCCGTGGGGGCGCGGCGAACGGTCTCTGCGCTCGCTCCAGCTCTGGGTGTACGGGGGCGAGGAAGCAGCCTCGGAGGGGCGGAGGCTGCGGAAGCTGCATCGCACCATCCAGGGCACGGACAGCCGAGGGCGCCGCTACCACGCGCTGTCACCGGAGAACTACGCCTGGGTGCACGCCACCGGCTTCCCCGTGTACCGGCACGCCACGCGCTATCTCGTTCGCCCCCTCACCGAGGCGCAGGAACGGGCCCTGTACCGGGAATGGCTTCAGGTCGGCCGGGTCCTCGGCATCCACGACCGGGACATGCCGCAGTCGATCGAGGAGTTCTGGCCGTACTACCGCAAGATGCTCGCCGACGAGATCGAGGCGACCGTCGTCGTCGAGGAGCTGGTCGCCACGGACCGGCCGGTACCGCCGCCGGTCCGGGGTCCGCTGCCGGTCAGGTGGCTGCTCAAGGCCTTGTGGCCGGTCCTGTTCCCGCCACTGGCCCGGTTCCGCAGGTTCATCACCATCGGGCTGATGCCGCCGGACGCGCGCGAGGCGATCGGTCTGGAGTGGACGGACGCGCAGGAGCGGAAGCTGCGGCGGTTCTGCGGTGTCGTCCGGGTCGTGGTGCCCGTGCTGCCTGAGCGGCTGCGCTATCTGCGGTTCGCCCGCGAGGCGCGGGCGGGGCACCGCAGAGCGGTCCGGGGCGCTTCTCGCTGAAGCACCTCCGGAGTGGACGGGCGGCGTGGACGGCGCCGCCCGTCAGGCCTTGGGACAAGGCGTTCGGATCAGGGTTTGCGCCCGACACCGCTGGCCGCGTGGCCCTGTGCGGCATCAGCCTGCGGCTGGCCGGGATCGGGCCGCCAGGCCGCCGTCCTGACGACGCCGGGGTCGACCAGGTCCAGGCCGTGGAAGAAGCCGGCGATCTGTTCCGGACTGCGCAGGTGGTACGAGCTGGCCGAGTTCGCGTTGTACGTCCTGACGGCCGTGTTCAGCGTTTCGCTCGTGTTCGTACCGTCGCTCAGCGCCAGGTAGCTGCCCGAGGGCAGCGCGGCCACGAGCCGGTCGACGATGGCCCCCGGACCGTCCTCGTCGGGCAGCTGCCCCATGATTCCCAGCATCGTCAGACCGATCGGCCGACTGAAGTCCAGTGTTCTGGCCGCCTGTTCGAGGATTGCGTCGACGTCCCTCACATCGGCGTCGATGTACGCACACGCGCCCTCGGGGGTGCCGGCGAGCAGTGCGCGGGCGTGGGTCAGTACGAGCGGGTCGTTGTCGACGTACACCACCCGGCACTCCGGCGCCAGCCGCTGAGCCACCTCGTGGGTGTTGTTGGCGGTGGGCAGGCCGGTGCCGATATCGAGGAACTGGCGTATGCCGGCCTCCGCGGTCAGGAAGTGCACCGCGCGGGCGAGGAACGCCCGTTGCAGCCGGGCGATCTGAGCGAAGTCGGGAAACGCCTGCAGGATCATGTCGCCGGCCTCGGCGTCGACGGGGTAGTTGTCCTTGCCTCCGAGGAGGTAGTTCCATACCCGGGCCGAGTGTGGCCGGTCCGTCTGCAGCCTGTCGGTAAGTGAGCGAGAAGGATCATTCATGAACAGAGCTTGGCACAGAGTGGTGTTGCTCAGGCGGATGCCCGCTTGATGAGCTCGGTCGGCGTGATCACCGAATCGGGCTCCTCTCCCTCGCCGTCCAGCCGCTGCATCAGCAGACGAACCATCAACCGCCCCATGCCCTCTACGTCCTGACGGACCGTCGTCAACGGCGGATCGGTCGCCTCGGCGACCTGCTCCATGTCGTCGAAGCCCACCAGTGCCACATCCTCCGGCACCCGTCGGCCGTGCTCGCCCAGCACCCGCAGGGCGCCGGACGCCATCAGGTCGTTGGACGCGAACACTGCGTCGAGGTCGGGGTGGCGCGCCAGCAGCTCGGCCATCGCGCGGGCGCCGCCCTCGGTGGTGAAGTCACCGTCCGCGACCAGGGACGGATCGGCGTCCGGCAGTACCTCGAGGTAGCCGTCGATCCGGTCGAGCGCCGACGTCTGGTCGCGGGGACCCGCAATGTGCGCGATCCGCTGCCGGCCGAGGGAGACCAGATGGCGTACGGCCTCGATGGCCCCCCCACGGTTGTCGCAGTCCACGTAGGGGACGGCATGTTCCGACGCGGCGCCCGTCGTGCCGGGGCGGCCGCCGTAGACCGTGGGGACCCGGAACCGGCGGATGATCGCGGGAAGTTCGTCGTCGGTGTGCAGCGAGAATGCCAGCACACCGTCCACATGGCCCCCGGCCAGATAGCGGGTGACCCGGTCGAAGTCGCCGCTGCCCTCCACCAGGAGCAGCACCAACTGGGCGTCGAACACATTCAGTTCACGGCTGATTCCGCGGATCTGGCGGGAGAAGAACGGGTCGGAGAAGATCCGGAACTCCGGCTCGTCGATGATCACGGCGACCGCGCCGTTGCGCCGCGTGACCAGGGTCCGTGCCGCATGGTTCGGTATGTAGCCGAGCTCCTCGACCGCCTTGCGGACCTGGTCCACCAGCGGCCGGCGCACCCCCGCCCCGCCGTTCACGACCCGGG
The DNA here is from genome assembly GCF_026339735.1 of Streptomyces sp. NBC_01669. Classification (GTDB taxonomy): domain Bacteria; phylum Actinomycetota; class Actinomycetes; order Streptomycetales; family Streptomycetaceae; genus Streptomyces; species Streptomyces yanii. The sequence goes on along the minus strand of NZ_JAPEQG010000001.1, from coordinate 1,410,419 downwards.
AGGCCGTCGCCCTGGAGACCCCGGCGAGGGCCGCCACGGCCTCCAGCGTGGGACGGACATCGCGAGCGGAATCGGGGCTCGGACCGGGCAAGGGACGCTCCTCGGGCGCACGGGACCGGCCGCGAGCGGCCGGGGCTGGCGGACCAGCACGAACCCCGCCAGCCTATCCGGCGCCGTCACCCCCGCCCGGGCGTGACGGCGCCGACAGTGGCCCTGTGGGTCAGTCCCGGTCGTGGATCGGCTCGTACTTCAGCCGCAGGTCGTAGTGGGACACGTCGTAGCCGCCGTCGCCGCCGGCCGGGTAGTAGGGGTCGCCGATACCCGGGGCGCCCGCGGCGCCTTCGGCGGCCGATGCCGGGATCGCCGGCAGCAGGAAGGCCGCGAGTGCGCTCGGGACGATGAGTCTGCGGTGCACGAATGCTCCACGTCTTCGGGGCGGATGATCTTTTCGACCCTGTTCAGCGTCCCCTGTCCTGGTCGTGTCCACGGCCACAGCTGTCACACGATCGCCATTCGGCCGATGTGGCACCTTGACTGCCTGTCCGTCACATCGGCCTGTGATCGCCCCCTGTTGCGCAGGAGTTGACCGGGGTACCGTCCGCAGATGCCGATACGTGCGCGGAGCACCCGCTTGACGTACAGATCGCTGGTGGTGGCGGCCTCGGCCGCCCTGATGACCGTCCTGCTCTCACCGGCAGGTGCACAGGGCGCGAGCCCGCGGGAGAGCAGAGCCGTCTACTCGTACGGGAACGCCGTCCGTGAGTCCGTCTGGGTGGACACCGGACTGGACGGCGACGGAAACGGAAAGAGCGACCGCGTCGCCGTCGACATCGTCCGGCCGCGCGAACCCGCGCAACAGGGCCGGAAGATACCCGTGATCATGGACGCCAGCCCGTACTACTCGTGCTGCGGGCGGGGCAACGAGAGCCAGTTGAAGACCTACGACACCAACGGCGACCCCGTCCAGTTCCCGCTCTACTACGACAACTACTTCGTGCCGCGCGGCTATGCCTTCGTCGCCGTGGATCTGGCCGGTACCAATCGCTCCGACGGCTGCGTCGACGTCGGTGGCCGCTCCGACATCCAGTCCGCGACGGCCGTCATCGACTGGCTGAACGGCCGGGCCCGCGGATACACCACCCGCACCGGCACCGAACGCACCACGGCACGCTGGTCCAACGGCCGCACCGGCATGATCGGCAAGAGCTACGACGGCACCATCGCCAACGGTGTGGCGGCGACCGGAGTCGACGGGCTGCGGACCATCGTCCCGATCGGTTCCATCTCCTCCTGGTACGACTACTACTTCGCCCAGGGCGCCCCCCTCTACGACGGTGGCCCCGAATGGCTCTCCGACTATGTCGAGAGCCCCGAGGCGCGGGCGCGCTGCGCAGCCGTGCAGCAGAAACTCGTCGACGAGGCGCCCCGTACCGGCGACTGGACGAAGCTCTGGAGCGAGCGCGACTACGTGAAGGACGCCCGCAAGGTGAAGGCCAGCGTCTTCGCCGTGCACGGGATGCAGGACCTCAACGTCCGCACCAAGCACCTCGGCCAGTGGTGGGACGCCCTTGCCGCCCAAGGTGTGGAGCGCAAGATCTGGCTCTCCCAGACCGGTCATGTCGACCCGTTCGACTACCGGCGCGCCGAGTGGGTCGACACGCTGCACCGGTGGTTCGACCACTACCTCCTCGGTTACGACAACGGCATCGACCGCGCACCGATGGCCGACATCGAACGCCACCCCGACCAATGGTCCACCGACAAGGTCTGGCCGCCACGCACCACCGCCGCCACCACCGTGCGCCCCGGCACCGGCACCGCACCCGGCGTCGGCACCCTCACCCGGAGGACCGCCCGACCCGGCGCCACCGAGACGTTCACCGACGACCCGAAGCAGAGCGAGACGGACTGGGCCGCCGACCTGGACCGGTCCACGGACGCCAAGGCCGGGTTCCTCACCGCGCCGCTCGCCCACGACCTGCGGCTCTCCGGCTCGTCGAAGGTGACCGTCACCGCGACCCCGACCACCTCGACCGCCCATCTCTCGGCCGTCCTCGTCGATGTCGGCCCCGACACCATCCGGGACTACGGCGCATCCGGCGAAGGCATCAGAACCCTCGTCGACCGTACCTGCTGGGGTGCGAGCACGGCAGGCGACAGCTCCTGCTTCAAGGAGACGACGGCCAGGACCGCCGCCGTCGACCGGACCGTCTTCAGCCGCGGCTGGGCCGACCTCGGTACGTACGCCTCCGCAGGCAAGGGCCGCCCGCTCACCCCGGGCAAGCGCTACACGATCACGGTCGATCTGGCCGCGAGCGATCACGTGGTGCCGGCCGGACACCGCCTCGCCCTGATCGTCGCGGGCACCGACCGGGACCTCATCGACCCGCCGGCCTCCACCCCCACGCTCACCCTCGATCTGGCGCGCACGTCCGCGAAGCTGCCGTTCGTCGGCGGCGCCGCAGCGTTCGTACGCGCCACCGCGGGCCCCGCGCACGCGGTAGCCACCCCCCACGCATCCCGTCCCGAAGGCGTGGCACCGCCGCGTCCCGCACTCCGTATCCCGGGAGGCAGCCGCTCATGACACCCCGTATCCCGCTCGCCCGCAACCTCGCCATCGCCGTCGTCGCGACGGCGCTGGCCGTCCCCCTGGTCGCCGCGCCGGCCGAGGCCGCGCACACCCCGCCCCGTACCGGCTTCGAAACCAGCAACGGGGCCCACTGGACCGGCCAGCCCGAGGAGCAGTCCTTCCTCGCCGCCGTCGACCGGGGCAGCGACCGGGTCTCCGTCGACCGGATCGGCACGACGAAACAGGGCCGCCCGCTCCAGCTCGTCCGCATCGGCAACCACGGTCCCGCGGCCACCACGGTCCTGCTGATCTGCAGTCAGCACGGCAACGAGCCGTCCGGCCGCGAGGCGTGTCTGACCACCATCCGCGATCTCGCGTACGCCGACGACCGGGCGACCCGCACCTTCCTCTCGCACACCGATGTCCTCGTGGTGCCCACCGCCAACCCCGACGGGCGCGCCGCGAACACCCGGGGCAACTCCGACGGCGTCGACATCAACCGCGACCACATCGCCCTGCAGACCGCCGAGGCGCGCGCCATGGCAGGGGTCATCCGCGACCGGAAGCCCGAGGTGATCTACGACCTGCACGAGTACGGTGCCACCCCGCCGTACTACGACAAGGACCTGTTCGTCCTGTGGCCCCGCAACCTCAACGCCACCGACCGGGTGCACAACGAATCGCAGACCCTGGCGGAACAGTACGTGCGGCCCACCGCCAAGGACGCCGGCTACAGCAGCGGTCTCTACGGGATCTGGACCGACCCGGTCACCGGAGACCCGATCAAGCAGACGGCGGGTGACGGACAGGAGCGCATCCTGCGCAACACCTCGGGCATCAAGCACGCGGTCGGCCTGCTCATCGAGTCCCGCGTCGATGCGCTCACCGACGCCGAGAAGGCCGACCCCGCCCTCAACAGCCGGCGCCGCGTCGACTCGCAACTCGTCGCGCTCGACGGTCTGTTCCGCTTCACCGACGAACGACGTGGTCCCATCGGCGCCGCCACCGCCGCGTCCCGTGCGGCCGGGTACGCCGACCGCGGTCCCGTCTACCTCGGGGGCGCGGACAACGAACCGGCCGAACCCGTCAAGATCCTCCAGGATCCGCCGTGCGGCTACCGCCTGAGCGCCGAGCAGTTCGCCGACGTCAAGGACGAACTCGCCCTGCACGGCGTCACCTCCCGGCCCGACGGTGACGGAGCGTACGTACCGTTGCGGCAGTCGGCCCGGAACCTGATCCCGCTCCTCCTGGACGAGCGGGCGACATATCACCTCACAAACGGTCAACCCGATACGGCTTGTTGATCACGTGAACCATGTGATGCGTGTGGTACTGCCTACGGAGAGCGGAACTCGGCTTCCGTGAAAGGTGCCACTCGTGTCGCAGGACGAACAGAGGACGGGCGGCCGGGGGATCTGCCGGTAACGGCGGATCTGCCCGGCCGCCCGCGCCCTCCGCCCCGCGGCCCGCTTCAGGAGAGGAGATCGGCCGCCGCCCGCGCGCAGCCCAGGGCCACCGTCACCCCCGCACCCCCGTGCCCGTAGTTGTGCACCAACCGCCCGCCGCCCGGCAGTGGTTCGACCCCGATCCGCACACCGGCGTCACGCGCGGGACGCAGACCCACCCGGTGCCCGATGACCCGGGCCCCCGCGATCTCCGGCCGGATCCGGGCACACCGGGCCACGATCTCCTCGGCGGTCCGGGGGTCGGGCACCGTGCTCCAGTTACCCACCTCGGCCGTGCCGCCGAGAACCAGCCTCCCGGGCTGTGGGAAGAAGTACGTCGTCGCGTCCGACACCGGGTCCGCCTCGGTGAACCACTCCTCGATCCCCGGGTTCTCCACCAGCACCAGCTGGCCGCGCACCGGGCGCACCCCGGCATCGGGGACCAGCTCGCGCGCCGCGAGACCGGTGCAGTTGACCACCGTCGCCGCCTCCGCGGCGGCTTCGTCGAACGAGGCGACCGTACGCCGCTCGACAGCGCCGCCGGCCGCCACCAACTGCCGCTCCAGCCAGTGAAGATGGACCGGCATGTCGATCAGCGGCAGCCGGACCCGCAGCCCCTCCGCGACCTCCGCCACGTCCTTCAGCTGCCCTGTCCACGACCCGAGAGCGACGAGCCGCTCGCCCCCGTGCAGACCGGGGATCAGCCGCACCCCCGTCTCGTCCGGGCGCCCGGCCAACTCCTCATATCTCCGGAGCGAGGTCAGCGACCAGCCGCCGACCAGCTCCTCCGGCTCGATCCGGTACGGCCACCACAACGCCCCCGCCACTGCCGACGTCGTCGCCGCGGCCGGCTCCCGGGACCAGACCCGCACCCGGTGGCCGCGCTCGGCCAGCACCAGGGCTGTGGTCAGCCCGCTGATCCCACCCCCCACCACGATCACGTCCGGCACGTCCGCCCGCCCCGTCACCTCTGCCCGTGTGTCGCTCATGGCCGGACGCTAACGGAATCCGCGCTGCAGTGCGCACAAGAGGTCCGCGTTGGGAATACTCGGAACATGTCTGCCGAGTACGCGACTTTCGGCCTTGCGCCGGCGATGCGAGCCGGTGGAGTCCTGGCCAGTGGTGACTACCGGGTGCACCGGGACTTCATGGACTTCGTCATCGACGGCCGTCCGCTGCTGTTCCATCTCTCCGACCTCGACGCTGTCTCCCCGCTCGCCTCCGACGTACCGCCCGCGATCTTCACCACCCACGTGCGGCGCCTGCTCCTCGAAGCGGACGCCCCGCTGCCCGACGGACGCTATGTGATCTACGGGTGTCCGGAGTGCGAGAGCCTCGCATGCGGGGCGGTCACCGCCGTCATCGAACGCGACGGCACCGACATCGTCTGGCGCGACTTCGCCTGGCAGACATACGAGGCCGTCGACCTGGAACAGGGTGGCTACCACGGGACAGGGCCGTTCCGCTTCGACGGCGACCAGTACCGGCAGGAACTGGAACGCCTTCTCCCCTCCGAGGCGGCGGACGGCACGGAACCGGGCCCGGACGCGCCCGCCGGGCAGCGCGTGCTGCTCATCGGCGCTCGCGTCGCCGTACTCGCCAAGCTCGCCGCCGCGCTCCGCACCATCGGGATCGGCGCCGACATCACCGCGGACGCCGCCCAGGTGCCGGCCGAGGAACTCCGCGGCTACCGCGCCGTGGCCTTCGGCCGGGCGATCACCGAGGACGAACGCGCCGCCGTGCGTCACGCGTTCACCCGGGCCGCCACGGACGTCGCCTACGTGGACGGCCTGGCCCCGGTGATCCCGGTGCTGGTCGCCCAGATCCAGCACGCACTGGACCGCAGCGCACCGGCCCGGCGCCGCCTGGTCCGGCTGACGGCGGCGGACGGCACGGCCGAGGTCGACGTCACCTCGGCCTGCCGGGTCAGCCTGGTCGCGTACCGCCTCGACCGGCTGTACCGCACCCACGTGCAGGAGGTCTTCGACGGCGTACTGGAGCCGGGGCAGCACCGAATTCCACTGGACACACGGGCCGTCAAGGGACAATCCTTCGTCGTGGCACGCACCACCGGGAGCGTCCTGGTGGCACCCATGGTCCACCACTGAGCACGGAGTCGATGGCCCCGGCGAGCCGCCAATCGCCGCACACGATGCCTCGAACGCACCACCAGTCGTCCAGGAGGTCCGCCTCCGTGCCGCGATGAGCGGCGACCGGGGCAAGCCCGCCCCCGCGATCCGCACCCGCACCCGCGCGGAACTGCGCCGCACCCGGCGCCCCCGCGCCCACTCCTGCTGGGACCACCTCTACGCAGCACCGCTCTGGCCGCTGCACGGCGCCAATCTCGGCACCCTCGCCCGCACCTGCGACGCGGTCGGCGCCTGCCTCACCGTTCCCCGCTTCCCCTGGGTCCCCGAGGCCCTCGCCCGCGGCAACACCCTCCGTGAACCTCTCTGCACCCACTGGACCGGCGATCCCCTCGGCTGGTTGCGGAAGCAGCGCGAACGCGGCCTGCGGATCGTCGGCGTCGAGCTGGCCGAGGAAGCGATTCGCCTCGCCGACCTGCCCGCAGCCCGCCAACCGACCGTGATCGTTCTCGGCCATGAACAGCACGGCATCCCGCCCGAGGCCCTGGATCTCCTCGATACGTGCGTGGAGATACCGATGATCGGCACAGGCGCGAGCCTGAACGTCGCCGTGGCGGGCTCCCTCGCCCTTTACAAACTGGCCGGGCTGCTCTGAAACCCGTCGAGAGCGAAGCCGTCCGCCGATTACGACCTGGTGCACGACAGAGAGCCCGCTCGCTGTCGTGCACCAGGTCGCTAGGATCGACACCCTGATGACTGCCACTCTCGTCGCCAAGGACCTCGCCGCCGGACACGGCGACCGCACACTCTTCGCCGGACTCGACCTCGTCGTCGCACCCGGTGACGTGATCGGTCTCGTCGGAGTCAACGGAGCCGGAAAATCGTCCCTGCTCCGGCTGCTCGCCGGGCTCGACCGGCCGGAGGAGGGCGAGCTGCGGCTCTCCCCGCCCACCGCCACCGTCGGCCACCTTCCGCAGGAACCGGAACGCCGTCCGGACGAGACAGTGCGGGAGTTCCTCGCCCGCCGGACCGGCGTCGCCGACGCCCAGACGGCGATGGACGCCGCCACCCAGGCCCTCGTCGACGAGGCACCGGGGGCGGACGACGCGTACTCCGAAACCCTCGAACGCTGGCTGGCCCTCGGTGGCGCCGACCTCGACGAGCGCGCCGAGGAGGTCGCCGCCGACCTCGGTCTGACCGTCGGCCTCGACCTGCCGATGACCGCGCTCTCCGGTGGCCAGGCCGCCCGCGCCGGACTCGCCTCGCTGCTTCTGTCGCGGTACGACGTCTTCCTCCTCGACGAGCCCACCAACGATCTGGACCTGGACGGACTGGAGCGACTGGAACGGTACGTCTCCGGGCTGCGCGCCGGCACCGTTGTCATCAGCCACGACCGCGAGTTCCTGATGCGTACGGTCACCAAGGTCCTCGAACTCGATCTCGCCCAGCAGCAGATCAACCTCTACGGCGGTGGGTACGCGGCCTATCTTGAGGAGCGCGACCGGGCCCGCAGGCACGCCCGTGAGGAGTTCGAGGAGTACGCCGACAAGCGCTCCGCCCTCGAAGGCCGCGCCCAGATGCAGCGCAGCTGGATGGACAAGGGCGTCAAGAACGCCCGCCGCAAGGCCACCGACTCCGACAAGATCGGCCGCAAGTTCCGCAGCGAAGCGAGCGAGAAGCAGGCCGCGAAGGCCCGGCAGACGCAGCGCATGATCGAACGGCTCGATGTCGTCGAGGAGCCGCGCAAGGAGTGGGAGCTGCGGATGGAGATCGCCACGGCCCCGCGCTCCGGATCGGTCGTCGCCACGCTCCGCGAGGCGCAGGTCGTGCGCGGCGACTTCGCGTTCGGGCCGGCGTCGCTGCAGATCGACTGGGCGGACCGGGTGGCGATCACCGGCGCCAACGGAGCCGGCAAGTCCACTCTCCTCGCGGCACTGCTCGGCCGTCTTCCGCTGGACTCCGGCCATGCGACGCTCGGCTCGGGCGTGGTGGTGGGCGAGGTGGACCAGGCACGGAAACTGTTCCACGGCTCGGAGACCTTGCTGGAGGCGTTCTGCGCAGCCGTCCCCGAGACCGAACCGGCCGATGTCCGCACGCTGCTCGCCAAGTTCGGGCTGCGCGCGGACCATGTGATGCGGCCCGCCACGACTCTCTCCCCAGGCGAACGGACCCGCGCGGCCCTCGCCCTTCTTCAGGGCAAGGGTGTCAACCTCCTGGTCCTCGACGAGCCGACGAACCACCTCGACCTGCCCGCGATCGAGCAGCTGGAGTCGGCGCTCGATTCGTACACCGGGACGTTGCTGCTGGTCACGCACGACCGGCGGATGCTCGACGTCGTCCGCACCACGCGCATGCTGCGGGTGGACGGGGGCAGGGTCACCGAGAGCTGAGGGTCAGCGGGTGCGTACGCCGTCCAGGGCGATCTCCAGGACGCGGTCGCGCTGTTCGGTCGTGGGGTACGACGCCCCGGTGACGCCCGCGACCATGCGGATCAGGTCGTCGAAGGACATGTCGGGCCGGATCTCGCCGGCTTCCTGGGCGCGCGTGAACAGCGGGCCGCCCGCCTCGTACATCGAGGTGCGGCAGGAGACGAACACATCGGACTCGCCGTCCACCGCCTCGCGGATCGCCCGCTTGGTGACCATGTACTCGACGAAGCGGCGCAGCCAGACGGTCAGTGCCTGCCACGGCGGCTCGTCCGCGACCTCGTCGGCGACCTTGCACAGGGCGTCGACCTCGTCCGCGTAGACGACCTCGAAGAGCTGGAGGCGGGTCGGGAAATTGCGGTACAGCGTGCCGATGCCGACGCCCGCGCGGCGCGCGATGTCCTCCAGGGAGGCGTCGGCGCCCTGGGCGGCGAAGGCCTCACGGGCGGCCTTCAGCAGCGCGTCGTAGTTGCGCCGGGCGTCGGCTCGGCGCGGGCGCCGGGCCTCGACGATCTCGCTCACCGGGGTGTGCGCCACCTTGTGTCTCCCTGACTTGAACCGGAGGGGTGCCTCCGCTAATCTGGAGGTGCTCCTCCACTTTACCAGTGGAGCGGCTTCCGGCGTCGGCTGTGCCCGACGGCTCCCATCCTTCGGGACGCGGCAGCGAGGCCGCGCCCCGCGTCCGTGCCCCCAGGGCACCCCGCACTCCCTACCAGTGCATACGGCCGGTTTCCGCCGACCCGCAGAAACGGCATGCCCGCATACCCGAGAGAGAAGCCGACTTTGTCCGCTCCATCCCGACCGCGTTCCTCGAACCGGGTCACCTTCGCCGTCCTCGCGACCGGTGCGGGTGTGTTCTCCCTCCTCCAGTCTCTGATCGCACCGGCCCTGCCCACCGTCCAGCACGCCATGCACACCTCGCAGGCGACGGTGACCTGGGTGATGACGGCCTATCTCCTCTCCGCCTCGATCTTCACCCCGATCCTCGGTCGCGTCGGCGACCTGATCGGCAAGAAGCGCACGCTCGTTGCCGCACTGGTCGCGGTACTCGTCGGCTGTCTGCTTGCCGCGCTCGCGCCCAACATCGGCATCCTGATCGTCGCGCGGGTCGTGCAGGGCATCGGCGGCGCCCTCTTCCCGCTGTCCTTCGGTATCATCCGGGACGAGTTCGACGCCTCCCGGGTCGGCGCCAGCATCAGCAACCTGTCCGCGGTCATCGCCGCGGGCGGTGGCTTCGGCATCGTCCTCGCCGGGCCCATCGTCGCCACGCTCGACTACCGCTGGCTGTTCTGGCTTCCGGTGATCGTGGTCGCGCTGACCGCCGCGATCGCCCTCCGGTACGTGCCCGAGTCGCCGCGGCGCGCCGAGGGCCGCGTCAACTGGAGCGGTGCGATCCTGCTCTCCGGCTGGCTGGTGGCGCTGCTGCTGCCGCTGAGCCAGGCAAGCTCGTGGGGCTGGGGCTCGGCCCGGGTCCTCGGCCTGTTCGGCGTCGCCGTCGTGCTGTTCGCTGCATGGCTGGTCGCCGAGGCGCGGGCCGAACACCCGCTGATCGATCTGCGCATCATGCGGCTGTACCCGGTGTGGACGACCAACGCGACCGCACTGCTCTTCGGGGCGGGCATGTACGCGGTGTGGTCATTCCTGCCAGGCTTCGCACAGACCCCGTCGGCCGCCGGGTACGGATTCGGCTCCAGTGTCACCGGGGCCGGACTGCTGATGCTGCCCATGCTGGTCGCGATGTTCGCCTCCGGTGTGCTCAGTGGCCGCCTCGCTCCCGTGGTCGGCGCGAAGAGCCTGCTCGTCACCGGCGCGGCTCTCGGTGCGGTCTCCTGCGGACTGCTCACCGTCTGGCACGGACAGGTCTGGCAGGTCTCCGTGGCCGCCGGGGTGTTCGGCCTCGGCATCGGATTGGCGTTCGCCTCCATGGCCACCCTCATCGTGCACAGCGTCCCGGCCGAGCAGACCGGCGCTGCGACCGGCATGAACGCCAACATTCGCACCATCGGCGGCTCCATCGGCGCCGCGGTCACCGGCATCCTGGTCACCGGCCGGCTCCAGCCGACCGGGCTCCCGTACGAGTCCGGCTACACCCACGGCTTCGCCCTGCTCACCCTCCTCTGCCTCGCCGCGGCCCTCGTGGCCCTGCTGATCCCGGCCCACCGTGCGTCGCTTCAGCTCCGCGCGACCGGGGAAAGGGCGGACCGGAAGGAGACGGCGGGGGTGGCCGGAGGCTAGTGCCCCTCCCGGCAAGCTTTGCCCCGTCGCACCGCCCAGCACGCGCGCTCGCGGCACTAGTGGCCACCCGAACGAGGGGCGGGCGCCCCAGGGTGCACACCCTGGGGCGCCCGCCCCTCGTACGGGAACTGCGCAGCTCAGCGGGAAGCAGCACGGTGCACCGGCTGGTCGGCGTGCTCAGCGGGCGCCCGGCTCCGGTCCCGGCCGGTTCCCTCGGCGCATTCCGGGTGGGCCCACCGGGGGCCCGCCGGGTCTCGTCACCCGGCCCGGCCCCCGGCCTGGTCAGCGCTTGCCGCGGCGGTCCCTGGGGCTGCCGCCGTCCGCCAGGCCCGCGCGGCGTAGGGCGTCGGCCATCGCACTGTTCGTGGGGGCCGGGGCCGGGGCCGCCGCCTGGCGGGCGCCGCCTCCGCCGTCTCTGCGTTCGCGGGGGGTGCGCTGCTGAGGCGGGCGTGCGCCCTGGGCGCGCTCACGGCGCCGGCCCTGGCCGCCGCCGGAAGCCTGCGGTGCCGCCTCGTCGTCCAACCGCAGCGTCAGCGAGATCCGCTTCCGCGGGATGTCGACGTCCATCACCTTCACCTTCACGATGTCGCCCGGCTTCACGACATCCCGCGGATCCTTCACGAACGTCTTCGACATGGCCGACACATGCACCAGACCGTCCTGGTGCACACCGATGTCCACGAACGCCCCGAACGCGGCGACATTCGTGACGACCCCCTCCAGCACCATCCCGGGGGCCAGATCACCGATCTTCTCGACGCCCTCCTTGAAGGTGGCCGTCTTGAACGCGGGCCGCGGGTCGCGACCCGGCTTCTCCAGCTCCTTCAGGATGTCCGTGACCGTCGGCAGACCGAACTTCTCGTCCACGAAGTCGTCGGCGCGCAGCGACCGCAGCACGCTCGAGTTGCCGACCAGCGCAGCGACCTCGCCGCTCACCGCCTTCGCCATCCGCCGCACCACCGGGTACGCCTCCGGGTGCACGCTCGACGCGTCGAGCGGGTCGTCGCCCCGGATCCGGAGGAAGCCCGCGCACTGCTCGTACGCCTTCGGGCCCAGCCGCGCCACATCCTTCAGCGCCTTCCGGGACCGGAAGGGCCCGTTCGCGTCCCGGTGCGCGACGATGTTCTCGGCGAGGCCGGAGCCGATGCCCGAGACCCGCGAAAGCAACGGGGCGGACGCGGTGTTGACGTCGACGCCGACACCGTTCACACAGTCCTCGACGACCGCGTCCAGCGAGCGGGACAGCTTCACTTCGGACAGGTCGTGCTGGTACTGGCCGACACCGATCGACTTCGGGTCGATCTTCACGAGCTCGGCCAGCGGGTCCTGCAGACGCCGCGCGATCGACACCGCACCGCGCAACGACACGTCCATGTCGGGGAGTTCCTGGGAGGCGAAGGCGGAGGCCGAGTAGACCGAGGCGCCCGCCTCGGACACCATCACCTTGGTGAGCTTCAGCTCCGGGTGCCTCTCGCACAGTTCACCGGCGAGCTTGTCCGTCTCGCGGGACGCCGTGCCGTTGCCGATCGCGATCAGGTCGACGGAGTGCTCCTTCGCCAGCCGCTCCAGCTTGGCCAGGGACTCGTCCCACTTGTTCGCCGGGACGTGCGGGTAGATGACGTCCGTCGCGACGACCTTGCCGGTCGCGTCGACGACGGCGACCTTCACACCCGTACGGAAACCGGGGTCGAGCCCCAGCGTGGCGCGCGTTCCGGCCGGCGCGGCGAGCAGCAGATCGCGCAGGTTCGAGGCGAAGACCCGTACCGCCTCGTCCTCCGCCGCCGTCCTCAGTCGCAGCCGCAGATCGATCCCGAGGTGGACGAGGATCCGGGTCCGCCACGCCCACCGCACCGTGTCGCCGAGCCACTTGTCGCCGGGGCGGCCCCGGTCGGCCACGCCGAAGCGCCGGGCGACCATGTTCTCGTACGTCGAAGGGCCCGGCTCGTCCGACGGCTCCTCCGGCTCCAGGACCAGGTCGAGCACGTCCTCCTTCTCGCCCCGGAGCATCGCGAGCACCCGGTGCGAGGGCAGCGCGGTGAACGGCTCGGCGAAGTCGAAGTAGTCGGCGAACTTCGCGCCGGCCTCTTCCTTGCCGTCCCGCACCTTCGCCGCCAGCCGCCCGCGCGACCACATGCGCTCACGCAGCTCGCCGATCAGGTCCGCGTCCTCCGAGAATCGCTCGGTCAGGATCGCCCGGGCGCCCTCCAGCGCCGCCGCCGCGTCCGCGACGCCCTTGTCGGCGTCCACGAAGGCAGCTGCCGCGGCGAGCGGGTCGACCGACGGGTCGCCGAGCAGACCCTCGGCCAGCGGTTCGAGCCCCGCCTCCCGGGCGATCTGCGCCTTCGTCCGCCGCTTCGGCTTGAACGGCAGATAGATGTCCTCCAGACGGGCCTTGGTGTCGGCCGCCCGGATCTGCGCCTCCAGAGCCTCGTCCAGCTTGCCCTGCTCCCGTACGGACTCGAGGATCGCCGAACGTCGATCCTCCAGCTCCCGCAGATAGCGCAACCGCTCCTCGAGCGTGCGCAGCTGCGCGTCGTCGAGCATCTCGGTCGCTTCCTTGCGGTAGCGCGCGATGAACGGCACGGTCGACCCGCCGTCGAGCAGCTCGACGGCCGCCTTCACCTGCCGCTCGCGTACGCCGAGCTCCTCGGCGATCCTGCCTTCGATGGACGTCGTCACGGTTTCTACCGACTCGCCTTCTCGTACTGGCTGTGCTTACCGGGGCCAGGGCACGCCGTGGCCCCTTCGCCAGCATTGTGCCGGGTGGTCGGGCGCCGTGTCGCCCGACCACCCCGTTTGTCGACCGGTCGGCGGCTCAGCCCTTGCCGACCAGATCCGCCGGGAACGCACCCGCGGAAGCCGCCGTGAGGAGGAATCCGCGCGCCAGCTCGGTGAGCCGTTCCACGCCCTCCGCTCCCAGATGCTCGTACGGTGCCAGGTCCATCCGGTCCGTGGTGTCCTCCAGCTCCGCCCGCAGTGCGACGCCCGCCTCCGTCAACTCGCCCTCGCTGTCCAGGAGTCCGCGCCCCCGCAGCCGTTCGGCCGCGTCCTCCCAGTCCGTGCGGCGCCAGCCGCGGGTGGCGAGCACCCAGCGCGGAGACATCCCCTTTCCGGTCGCGGTGTGGCTGACCAGGGCCTCGACCGGGTCGAGGCCGGCGGCGACGAGCGCGGCGAGATGGCCGTCACCGCGGTGTTCGCGCAGCAGCGTCCCGGCGTGCCAGTACGCCAGATGCGGCTGCTCCGGCACCGGCAGATCGGCGTGGGCGGCGTAGAGCGGCCGGGCGTGTCGCGTGCACGCCTCGGTGGCGCGCAGCGCCAGCTCCGCGGCCTCGGCCAGCTCGGGGGAGTCGATGATCTCGGGGCCGAGCAGCCGGCGCAGCGTCGTGTCCACGGCCCGCAGCCGGGCGTCCAGGACCGCCTGCGGCGAGGCGACGGACCACACCGCGGGGAGGTGCCGGGCGACGAGTTCGTGGTTGAAGTTGTAGAAGGTGGCGGTGACCGTGCCGGGTCCGACGGCGCCGAGCGCCGCTCCGCGTGCGGCGAAGTAGGTGGCGTTCGAGTCGTGGATGCCGAGCTCTGCGAGCTCCTTGCCGAGGTTGGGGGAGAAGTAGACCGTCGAGTGCAGCGGGTTGATGGCGTTGTGGCAGCGGCGTCCGGCGCGCGGCGGCAGAGTACTCATGCCCGCACGTTACCGACTGGTCGGTACGTCCCGTAACCCCGGGACCCGGCCCAATTTCGACCGGAACCGGCATGGCAGAAAAGGTGGGTTCTTCGTCATTGCAGCCATCTTCGCGGCCGCCCAGGATGGCAGACATGACGCAGCGATCCGTACTCGTCGTCCTCTTCGACGGCGTTCAGAGTCTCGACGTGACCGGGCCCATGGAGGTCTTCGCCGGCGCCTCCCGCTTCCCGGACGTCACGTACGGCCTCCGCACCGCCTCTCTCGACGGGGCACCGGTCCGCACGAGCGTCGGCCTCACCCTCGTTCCGGACGGCAGCCTCGCCGACGCCGAACCGCCCCACACCCTCCTCGTCCCCGGCGGCCAGGGCACCCGTCACCCCGATCCGGCACTCGTCGACTGGCTGCGCACCCAAGCCCCGCACGCCGAACGACTGGTCTCGGTCTGCACGGGAGCGCTGCTCCTCGCCGCCGCCGGCCTGCTGGACGGGCACCGGGTGACCACCCACTGGGTGGTCGCCGAGCACCTCGCCCGCGCCTACCCGGACGTCGAGGTCGACCCGGACCCGATCTTCGTACGCGACGGGAAGCTGGCCACCTCCGCCGGTGTCACCGCGGGCATCGATCTCTCCCTCGCTCTCGTCGAGGAGGACTTCGGCAGGCAGGTGGCCCTCACCGTCGCCCGCCACCTCGTGGTCTTTCTGCGCAGACCCGGGAACCAGGCCCAGTTCAGCGCCCAGCTCACCGCACAGACCGCACGCCGCGAGCCACTGCGCGAGGTCCAGCACTGGATCACCGAACACCCCGACGACGACCTCTCCGTCGACGCGCTCGCCGCCCGGGCCCGCCTTTCGCCCCGCCACTTCGCCCGCGCCTTCCAGACCGAGACGGGGATGACCCCCGGCCGGTACGTCGACCGTGTCCGGCTCGAACACGCCAGACGACTGCTGGAGGACACCACCGACGGGGTCGCCGGGATCGCGCGCACCTGCGGGTACGGCACCCCGGAGGCGATGCGCCGTGCCTTCATCAAGGCCCTCGGTGCCGCCCCCGCCGAATACCGGCGCCGCTTCCGTCCCAGCCCATGACCAGCGCGACCACCAGTGTCAACTGAAAGGATCACCATGCAGATCGCCATCGTCCTCTTCGACCGCTTCACGGCCCTCGACGCCGTCGGCCCCTACGAAATCCTCTCCCGCGCCCCAGGCGCCGAGACCGTCTTCGTCGCCGAGCGGACCGGCCCCGTGCGCAACGACAGCGGCAGCCTCGCGCTCGTCGCCGATCGGACCCTCGCCGACGTACCCGCCCCGGATGTGGTGATCGTCCCCGGCGGCCCCGGCCAGAGCGCCCAGATGGAGAACGAGACGCTGCTCGGCTGGCTGCGCGCCGCGGACGCGACCAGCACCTGGACGACCTCCGTCTGCACCGGCTCGCTGCTGCTCGCCGCAGCCGGTCTGCTGAAGGGGCGGCGCGCCACCTCGCACTGGCTCGCCCTGGACCTCATCAAGACC
This sequence comes from Streptomyces sp. NBC_01669, assembly GCF_026339735.1. Classification (GTDB taxonomy): domain Bacteria; phylum Actinomycetota; class Actinomycetes; order Streptomycetales; family Streptomycetaceae; genus Streptomyces; species Streptomyces yanii. The sequence goes on along the minus strand of NZ_JAPEQG010000001.1, from coordinate 1,394,467 downwards.
TTCGGAGCCGAGCCGACCGGCGAACGTGTCGTCATCGAGGGCAAGTACGTGACGGCCGCCGGTGTCTCGTCCGGCATCGACATGGGGCTCACTCTGCTCGGCCGCATCGCCGGCGACGAGCACGCCCAGGCCGTGCAGTTGCTGACGGAGTACGACCCCCAGCCGCCGTACGACGCGGGGTCACCGGAGAAGGCTCCGGCCGCGCTCGTCGAGGAATTCCGCGCCAAGAGCCGCTTCATCCTCCGATAGGGGAGGGCCGCACAGTACCGCCGGGGGTGGCTGCGAAGGACCGCCGTCCGCCCGGAGGGCGTGGCCCGCCGCGGGCCGGGCGAGACTTTGCCGACACGCCCTGCCGGGATGTCCGGCGGATCATGTCCGGCGCTCAGGTCGTCCAGGTGAAGCGCGGCGCCCGCCGCTCCAGGAAGGCGGCGACACCCTCCGCAGTGTCGCCGCTGCGGCGTGCCTGCTCCACCCAGTACGCGTCCCGGTCCTCCCGCCCCGTGGCGAACTCCTTCGCCGCCGCCTGTGTCAGCTGTGAGCGCGATGCCAGGATCCGTACGTACGCCTCCACCCGCTTGTCCAGCTCACCGGCCGGCAGCACCTCGTCCACCAGTCCGGTCCGCAGCGCCCGTTCCGTGCCGATCAACTCGCCGGAGAACAGCAGATGCTTTGCCGCGGCCGGTCCGATCAGCGAGACCAGCCGCCGGGTCGACGACGCGGCGTAGACGATCCCGAGCTTGGCCGGGGTGACGCCGAAGGACGCGCCCTCCTCGGCGAACCGCAGATCGCAGGCGGCGGCCAGCTGGCTGCCGCCGCCCACGCAGTAGCCGCGCACCGCGGCGAGCGTCGGCCGGGGGAAGGCGGCCAGGGCCTCCTCGGCCGCGACTGCCAGAGCCTGTGGATCGTACGCCGGATCGCTCGCCCGGTCCCGCAGCGAGGAGATGTCCGCGCCCGCACAGAAGGTGTCCCCTGCGCCGGTCAGAACCAGGGCGCGCACGGCGGGGTCGGCGGCCATCCGCTCCAGCAGTCCGGGCAGCGCCTGCCACATGGTGGCCGTCATGGCGTTGCGCTTGGCCGGGTTGCTGATCACGACGGTGGCGATGCCGTCCGCGACGGTGAGCTGCAGCTGCGGTTCCGTACGGTCCATGCGCCGGATGCTATCCGCACCGTTCGAACCTGTGATCAAGAAGGGGTCGCGAAGTCACGCACCGTGAGGAGCTGTCAGATGGACGGCCCGAATTCCAGGGCGGGTAACCGAGCCGCAGCTTCGGCGGGCTCGTCCTGCTCGGTGCCCTCCTGGTCGTGGCGGGCCTGGCCGGTCCCGTCTGCACCGGGGTCGGTGGCCGCCGCGTCGTCCCGCTGGTTTCGGACCGGACGGCGACCGAGGAACTGCCGGACAAGCCCTCAGAAGAAGATCAGAACCAGTCCGAGAACTGACGCTGTCATACTCATTCGAAAAAATTCTGTCGATAGAGGTCGACTTCTGTTCAGTGGCACGGCCCGGACCAACTACTCCCCGCACTCTGTACTTCGACGTGCAGTGACTGTCGAGTCGAGAGCGGGTGCGGGAACTATGGAGAGCCGCGGGAGTGTCCCCGCCAGGCCCGTGTCGTACGAGGGAGTCTGGCGGTTCACCGCGCCGGCCGTCGACGTCTCCGTACCGCAGGCCCGGCACGCCGTACGCGATCTGCTGAACCGCCAGGGCGTGCCCATGGACGAGGGCATCACCCAGGGCCTGCTGCTCATCGTCTCCGAGCTGGTCACCAACGCCGTGAAGCACGCCGCTCTGCTCTCCCCGGAGCTCGCGGTCGAGGTGGCCGTCGGTGCCGAATGGGTCAGAGTCTCCGTCGAGGACAACCACCCGTACCGGCCCACGGCGCTGGAGACGGACTACGCGCAGACGGGCGGGCGCGGGCTGCTGTTGGTCCGGGAGATCACGAACGAGGCAGGCGGCACCTGCGATGTGGAGCACACCGCCGGCGGCGGAAAGGTCATCTGGGCGGCACTGCCGCTGACCCCGTTCCTCTGACCCCCCCACCCGTCCCGCGCCCGCCGTTCGGTTCGCCGCTACCAGCCCGCGGACGGGCCGGTCAGCTCCCTGATCGCCGGGCGCGCGGCATCGAGCACCGTCATGAACCACGCCGAGAACGGTGCCTCGGCATGCCGCTTCGCCAGTTCGTCGGCGGCCACGAACGCCGTCTCGCCGACCTCCTCCGGGTCCGGCTGCAGCTCCGCCTGCGCCATGCCGACGAAGAGGTGGTTGAACTCCTGCTCCACCAGGCCCGATGCCGGGTCGGGGTGGTTGTAGCGGACGGTGCCCGCCTCGGCCAGCAGCGAGGGCGAGATCCCGAGCTCCTCGTACGTACGCCGGGCGGCGGCGGTGAAGGGTGCCTCGCCCGGGTACGGGTGGCCGCAGCAGGTGTTCGACCAGACACCGGGGGAGTGGTACTTGCCGAGCGCCCGGCGCTGCAGCAGCAGTCTGCCCTGCTCGTCGAAGAGGAACACGGAGAATGCCCGGTGCAGTTGACCGGGTGCCTGGTGGGCGGCGAGCTTCTCCGCCGTGCCGATGGTGGTGCCGTTCTCGTCGACCAGTTCGAGCATGATCGCTTCTGCTGTGCCGTTCGACGAGCTGTTCGCCGCGGTGGCTGGTGTGGTCGGCATACCCATCCTTCGCTATGGTCCCCGGCCTGGTGCGCCGGTCCCCTCGAGTCTGCTCAAGTCTGCCGTACAAAAGCGGCTTGTCCGTACTTCGGGTCCTGGCATGTCCGGCCCCGCCGCACCTGGTGGATGCGGCGGTACCGGACAGCACGTCAGATCCCGAATGCCGCCGGATACTGGATCGTGCCCGTCGGTACGGGCATGGAATCGTCGAGGACCAGAGCCATCATCGCCTCGTCCGGCACCTCGAAGCCCGCCAGGATCCCGAACCGGGACGCCGGTACGAAGCCGAATCGCGGGTAGTAGTCGGGATGCCCGAGCACCAGGACGAGTGACTCGCCCCGCAGTCGGGCCGCGTCCAGCACGGCCCGCACCACCGCCTGACCCGCACCCTGCCGCCGGCGGTCCGGGGCCGTCGCCACGGGGGCCAGTGCGAGCGCCGGTGCGTCACCCACCCGGCACCGGGTCAGCAGGGCGTACGCCGCGATGTCCCCGGTCCCTCCGGTTTCCCGTGCCACGTAGGACAGACCGGGCAGCCAGGCCTGTGGATCGGTGCGCAGCGCGTCGACGAGACGGGCCTCGTCCGGAGTCGGAAAGGCTGCCGCATTGACCGCGTGCACCGCATCGATGTCCGCCGTCGTCTCCGGCCGGGTGGTCCAGCGGGGGTCGGCGGGGCGCAGGACGTACGCGGCATAGCCGTACTCCGTACCGTGGTCGCGGCGCATGGCCAGTTCCTCCCGGGTGGATGCGAGCGCCCACGCCATGCCGGGCGTCGACGGGTCGGCGGCCGCGACCTTCTCGGCGAGCGGCACGTAGTACTCGTCCCAGTCGCTCTCGGGCTGCACCCGCGCCCCGAGGACGTGATAGCCCGCCGCGACGGCCCGCGCCGTCTGTGCGGACACCGGGAGCATCGGGCCGTCCTGGTCCCAGAAGGCACGCGCCTCGTCCGACGGCGCGTCCGTCGTCCAGACGCAGTGACTGACCACCAGGGAGCCGCCCGGGGCGAGCAGCCGCTTCCAGTCCCGCAGCGCGGTGTCGAAGCCGATGATGTACGCGGACCCCTCGGCCCAGACCAGATCGAACGACGCGTCCGCGAAGTCCGGGGTACCCGGGCCGGAAAGCCTGCCCATGTCGGCGTGGACGGTACGGATCCGGTCGCCGAGCCCGCGCGCCTCCGCGGACGCGCGCAGCTCGTCGAGGAACGGCTGATGGGTGTCTACGGCCGTCACCTCGGCGCCGGCTTCGGCGGCGAGCAACAGCGCGGCACGGCCGGGACCGCAGCCCAGATCGAGGACGCGCGGACGCCGCGGCAGCCGGCCGGTGCGGGCCAGCATCCACCGGGTGGTGGCGTCGGAGCCGGGGCTCTGCCGGGGCAGGTGGTGGTGCAGGGAGAAGAACGCCTCGTAACGGGCGGTGTGATCGTTGTCGGTCAACGTGGGAAACCCTTGAGTGAGAGGGTTCCGGCCAACGTGGCGACTCGGCGTGCGTGAGCCGGGGTGCTAGCCGGGAACCCGGGAGCTGAAGAAGGACCGGATGCTGCGCCGGGCAAGCGCCGTCGCGACGGTCATCAACCTCAGCTCCTCTCTCAGGCAGGGGGAGGCACGTATGCCTCTGCGCAGGACCCTACACCCGCTCCAGGACGGCAGTTCGGGTATCGCGCTGAATTGCCGTTCAGTGACAGAGCTTGGCCTCGTGCTCCGCGTGCCCGCTCGGCTCCAGCTGGAACGTGCAGTGCTCGACGTCGAAGTGGTCGCCGAGACAGCCCTGCAGCTCGTGCAGCAGCTTCTCGTGCCCCATCGAGTCGAGCAGCTCCTGCTGCACCACCACATGGGCGGAGAGCACCGGCATCCCCGAAGTGATGGTCCAGGCATGCAGGTCATGGACGTCCAGCACCCCGGGCAGGGCGGTGATGTGGGCCCGTACCTCGCCCATGTCGACGCCCTTGGGGGCCGACTCCAGCAGCACATTGAGCGTCTCCCGGAGCAGCTTGACCGTACGGGGGACGATCATCAGGCCGATCAGCAGCGAGGCGATCGGGTCGGCGGCCTGCCAGCCGGTGGCCAGGATGATGCCGGCCGAGACCAGCACGGTGACCGAGCCGAGCGCGTCCGCGAGCACCTCCAGATAGGCGCCGCGCACATTGAGGCTGTCCTTCTGCCCGCGCATCAGCAGCGACAGGGAGACCATGTTGGCGGCCAGGCCGACGAGGGCGAAGACGATCGTCAGCCCGCCCCGGGTCTCGGCGGGCGTGACGAAGCGCTCGACCGCTTCGTAGAGCAGGTAGCCGCCCACACCGAGCAGCAGCAGGCAGTTGGCCAGAGCGGCGAGGATCTCGGCCCGGGCGTAGCCGAAGGTCCGGTTGAGCCCGGCCGGCTTGTTGGCGAAGTGGATCGCCAGCAGCGCCATGCCCAGCCCCAGCGCATCGGTCGCCATATGGGCGGCGTCGGCGATCAGCGCGAGCGAGTCGGAGAGCAGACCACCGATGATCTCCACGACCATCACGGTGAGTGTGATGCACAGCGCGATGCGCAGCCGTCCCTTGTACGCGGCGGTCGCGGTGCCGGTGGGCGGCGGCCCGCCGTGCGAGTGTCCGTGATCGTGCCCAGCTCCCATGGGGACGCCTCCGGTCGTCTTGCGGAACCGGACCCGTATCGGCCCGAGAAGGCCAGTGAACTACGGGTAGGGGGTATCGGGCAACACGGCACTGAACACCGTTGTCATGTGCCCTGACCTGCGGAAATGGTGGCAGGTCAGGGCGGTGCAACGCTCAGGCGCGGATCATGAGGCGAGCGCCTCGGGGTGGCGCAGGCACCAGCCCTCCCAGGCCGACTCGACCATGTCCCGCACCCCGAGCCGGGCCGTCCAGCCCAGCTCCTCGGACATCCGGGCGGCGGAGGCGACTGCCCTGGCCGCGTCGCCGGGCCGACGCGGCTCGGTCTCCGGTTTGATCGGGTGGCCGGTGACCTCGCCCACCAGATCAGCGAGCTCGCGCACCGAGACGCCCTCGCCGCGGCCGATGTTCACGGTCAGGTCCCCGGGGCTGTCCTGCCCGGCGAGTCTGCGGGCCGCAGCGAGATGCGCGTCGGCGAGATCGGCGACGTGGATGTAGTCGCGGATGCAGGTCCCGTCCGGCGTCGGATAGTCGTCGCCGAAGATCCGGGGGGCCTCGCCGCGGGTCAGCCGGTCGAAGAACATCGGAATGACATTGAAGACGCCCGTGTCCGAGAGTTCCGGCGCGGCCGCTCCCGCCACATTGAAGTAGCGCAGGCAGCCGGTGGACAGGGAGTGCGCCCGCCCGGTCGCCCGGACCAGCCACTCCCCGGCGAGCTTGGTCTCACCGTACGGATTGATCGGGGCGCAGGGAGTCTCCTCGGTAATGAGTTCCACGTCCGGTACGCCGTACACGGCGGCCGAGGAGGAGAAGAGGAAGCTCCGCACACCGGCGGCGACCACGGCCTCCAGCAGGACGGTCAGCCCCGACACGTTCTCCCGGTAGTAGTGCAGCGGCTTCTCGACGGATTCGCCCACCTGTTTCTTCGCTGCGAGATGCACCACACCCGTCACCGTGTGCCTGGCGAGCGTGCGGTCGAGCAGCGCGCGATCGGCGGTCGAGCCGCGGATCAGCGGTACATCGGCCGGGATCCGGTCGCGGATGCCGGTCGAGAGGTCGTCGAGCACGACCACCCGCTCCCCGGCAGCCGCCATGGCCCGCACCACATGTGCCCCGATATATCCCGCTCCGCCTGTGATCAGCCATGTCATACCCGTCAGCCTAGGTCTATGCCGCTGCGGCGTGTGAGCCGAGGGGGAGCCCGGTACCCCCGCGGTTTGTGAGCCGGGGCCGGGATCGACGATGATGATCGCGGGCGGCGCCGCATGATGCCGGTCCGCCCCGAACGGAGCACAAACGGGCAGTGAACTCCCGCTTCCGTTCATCCGATAGCCTCTGCCGACGTGCCGCCGGCCCGCATCCGGGCCGCACTGTCGCGCGCCGACCCTGTCAGCACCAAGGAGTGAGTTCGTCTGTCGACCGCCATCCTCACCGGTGCATCGGTACCCGGATCGTCGCTCGCGGACGATCTGAGGTCGCTGGGCTTCGACGTGCAGACCGCCGCTGATGTCACCGAGGCCGCCGAGCTGCTCTCCGCAGCCCCTGCCGACGCCCGCGTCGCGCTCGTCGATCCCCGCTTCGTCGGACACGTCCACGCCCTTCGGCTCGGACTGACCGACCCCCGCTTCCCCGCCGCCACCGTCCCCGGTGCGCTCACCGCACAGCCGGAGGCGCGCCCCGCGCTCGCCCGCGCCCTGCGCAGCACCACCGCGGCCATCGGTGCGGGCGTCCCGCTGGGACGGGCCGGCGGCGCGGACACCGTGCCCGTCACCGACCGCACCGTGCCGGGCCGTCTCGCCGTCGCGCTGGAGGCCGAGGGCACCGCCGTGCAGCGCCCGGAGCTCGGCTCGCTCGTCGCGGCCGTCCCCGTCGACCAGGCCGCCCGCGCCACCGCCCAGTCCGCTGTGGACGCGGTCGACGACGAGGCGGTACGGCTGCGCAGCGCCGTGAAGGCCCGCGACGGCTTCTTCACCACCTACTTCATCAGCCCGTACTCGCGCTACATCGCCCGCTGGTGCGCGCGCCGCGGCCTCACGCCGAACCAGGTCACCACCGCCTCCCTGCTCACCGCGCTGATCGCGGCGGGCTGCGCGGCGACCGGCAGCCGCGGCGGGTACATCGCCGCGGGACTGCTGCTGCTCTTCTCCTTCGTCCTGGACTGCACCGACGGGCAGCTCGCCCGCTACTCGCTGCAGTACTCGACGATGGGCGCCTGGCTGGACGCCACGTTCGACCGGGCCAAGGAGTACGCGTACTACGCGGGCCTCGCCCTCGGCGCGGCCCGCAACGGCGACGACGTATGGGCGCTCGCCCTCGGCGCGATGGTGCTGCAGACCTGCCGTCATGTCGTCGACTTCTCGTTCAACGAGGCCAACCACGACGCGGTCGCCAATTCGAGCCCGACGGCAGCCCTCTCCGACAAGCTCGACAGCGTCGGCTGGACGGTCTGGCTGCGCCGGATGATAGTGCTGCCGATCGGCGAGCGCTGGGCGATGATCGCCGTGCTGACCGCGGTGACGACCCCGCGGATCGTCTTCTACGCTCTGCTGATCGGCTGCTCCGTCGCCGCCTGCTACACCACCGCCGGCCGCCTGCTGCGCTCGCTGACCCGCAAGGCGCAGCGCACCGACCGGGCCGCCCAGGCGCTCGCCGACCTCGCGGACTCCGGGCCGCTGGCCGGCCTCGTCGCGGCGAGGGGACCCCGCATCCGGGGCGGGTGGGCCGCCCCGGTGGTGGCCCTCGTCGGTGCGGCCGCCCTGATCGCCGCCGCTCTGCTGCAACCGTTCGGCAGTCGGCAGATGATCGTCGCCGCGGTGTTCTACGCGGTCTGCTCCGGCGTCGCCGTCGCCCGTCCCCTCAAGGGCGCACTCGACTGGCTCGTGCCCCCGATATTCCGGGCGGCGGAGTACTGCACGATCCTTGCTCTGGCCGCCCGCAGTGATGTCGATCAAGCCCTTCCTGCGGCTTTCGGACTGATTTCGGCCGTCGCCTACCATCACTACGACACGGTGTACCGCATTCGCGGGGGCACCGGCGCGCCGCCCCGGTGGCTGGTGCGAACGATCGGTGGGCACGAGGGCCGGACCCTGGTGGTGGCCGTACTCGCCGCCGTACTCACTCAGCATTCAGGTTTCACCGTGGCACTCACCGCTTTCGCGGTGGCCGTGGCCGTGGTGGTGCTTGCCGAGTCCATCCGCTTCTGGGTGTCCTCCGGAGCACCTGCCGTTCACGACGAAGGAGAACCCGCATGATCGGCCTCGTACTCGCAGCCGGTGCAGGACGGCGTCTGCGCCCCTACACCGACACGCTTCCGAAGGCCCTCGTGCCGGTCGACGGCGAGAAGACCGTGCTCGACCTGACGCTCGCCAACTTCGCGGAGATCGGCCTCACCGAGGCCGCGATCGTCGTCGGCTACCGCAAGGAGGCCGTGTACGACCGCAAGGCCGAGCTGGAGGCGAAGTACGGCCTGACGCTCACTCTTGTCGACAACGACAAGGCCGAGGAGTGGAACAACGCCTACTCCCTGTGGTGTGCCCGTGAGGTCCTGAAGCGGGGCGTCATCCTCGCCAATGGCGACACCGTGCACCCGGTGTCCGTGGAGAAGACGCTTCTCGCCGCCCGCGGCAACGGACAGAAGATCATCCTCGCCCTCGACACGGTGAAGAACCTCGCCGACGAGGAGATGAAGGTCATCACCGACGGCGACAAGGGCGTCCAGCGGATCACCAAGCTGATGGACCCGACCACGGCGACCGGCGAGTACATCGGCGTCACCCTGATCGAGCCCGAGGCCGCCGAGGAGCTGGCCGACGCCCTGAAGGCGACGTTCGAGCGCGACCCCGACCTCTACTACGAGGACGGCTACCAGGAGCTCGTCAACCGCGGCTTCACCGTCGACGTGGCCCCCATAGGCGAAGTGACGTGGGTCGAGATCGACAACCACGACGACCTCGCGAAGGGCCGTGAGATCGCGTGCCTGTACTGACCCGGCTCATCCCGTCCCCGGTCGTCGTCGACATCCGCGGCGGCGCCCTGGACGACCTGGCCGGCCTCCTCGCCGACCAGCGGATCTCCTCCTCCGGCAAGCTCGCCGTCGCGATCAGCGGCGGCTCGGGCCGGGTCCTGCGCGAGCGGCTGTCCCCGGTGCTGCCGGGCGCCCACTGGTATCAGGTCGCCGACGGCACGATCGACTCCGCCGTGCGGCTCGCCGACGAGATCAAGGGCAACCGGTACGACGCCGTGGTCGGCCTCGGCGGCGGCAAGATCATCGACGTGGCGAAGTACGCCGCGGCGCGCGTCGGCATGCCGATGGTCGCGGTCGCGACGAACCTCTCGCACGACGGTCTCTGCTCGCCCGTGGCGACCCTGGACAACGACAACGGACGGGGCTCGTACGGGGTCCCCACCCCGATCGCCGTCGTCATCGATCTCGACATCATCCGCGAGGCGCCCACCCGCTTCGTCCGTTCCGGCATCGGCGACGCGGTCTCCAACATTTCCTGCGTGGCCGACTGGGAGCTCGCCCACGACGTCAAGGGCGAGGAGATCGACGGGCTGGCGGCCGCCATGGCCCGGCAGGCGGGTGAGGCCGTGCTGCGCCACCCCGGCGGGGTCGGCGACGACGCCTTCCTGAAGGTGCTCGCCGAGGGCCTGGTGCTCACCGGCATCTCCATGTCGGTCGCCGGGGATTCCCGGCCTGCCTCGGGCGCCTGTCACGAGATCAACCACGCCTTCGACCTGCTGTACCCCAAGCGCGCTGCCAGCCACGGCGAGCAGGTCGGCCTCGGCGCCTGCTTCGCCATGTACCTGCGAGGTGCGCGCGAGGAGTCGCTGCTCATGGTGACCACCCTGCGCCGGCACGGGCTGCCGGTCCTGCCCGAAGACATCGGCTTCACCGCCGACGAGTTCGTCCAGGCCGTCGACTACGCCCCGCAGACACGTCCGGGACGCTTCACGATCCTCGAACACCTCAACCTGTCCACCGACCAGATCAGGGACGCGTACGCCGACTATGCCAAGACCATCAGTAGCTGAACTCCGTCCGGTCGTTCACCCGGAGGGTGTGAAGGACCGGCGCAGCGGTGAACACTGGGCCGGGCGCATGTACATGCGGGAGATCTCGCTGCACATAGACCGGTACCTGGTGAACACCAAGATCACGCCGAACCAACTGACCTACCTGATGACGGTCTGCGGCGTCCTCGCCGCCCCGGCCCTGCTGGTGCCCGGGATCGCGGGCGCCGTCCTCGGGGTGGTGATGGTCCAGCTCTATCTGCTGCTCGACTGCATCGACGGCGAGATCGCCCGTTGGAAGAAGCAGTTCTCGCTCGGCGGCGTCTACCTGGACCGCGTCGGCGCCTACCTCTGCGACGCCGCGGTGCTGGTCGGCTTCGGGCTGCGCGCGGCTGATCTGTGGGGCTCCGGGCGGATCGACTGGCTGTGGGCCTTCCTCGGCACCCTCGCCGCCCTCGGCGCTGTCCTGATCAAGGCCGAGACCGACCTCGTCGGCGTCGCCCGTCACCAGGGCGGACTGCCGCCCGTCAAGGAGGCGGCGTCGGAGCCGCGCTCGTCCGGTCTGGCACTGGCCCGCAAGGCCGCCGCGGCGCTGAAGTTCCACCGCCTGGTGCTCGGGATCGAGGCATCCCTGCTGATCCTGGTCCTGGCGGTCCTGGACGCGGTCAGGGGCGACCTGTTCTTCTCCCGGCTCGGCGTCGCCGTGCTGGCCGGTATCGCCCTCGTACAGACGCTGCTGCACCTGGTGTCGGTCCTGGCGTCGAGCAGGCTGAAGTGAGCCCCATGAAGCTCGGCGCGGTCATCATCACGATGGGCAACCGTCCTGACGAACTGCGCGCCCTCCTCGATTCGGTCGCCAAGCAGGACGGCGACCGGATCGAGGTGGTGGTCGTCGGCAACGGCGCGCCGGTCCCGGACGTCCCCGCGGGTGTACGGACCGTCGAGCTCCCTGAGAACCTCGGCATCCCCGGCGGCCGCAACGTCGGCATCGAGGCGTTCGGCCCGTCCGGCGCCGACGTCGACGCGCTGCTCTTCCTCGACGACGACGGACTGCTGCCGCTGACCGACACCGCCGAGCTGTGCCGGCAGGCGTTCGAGCAGGACCCGAAGCTGGGGATCATCAGCTTTCGGATCGCCGACCCGGACACCGGCGTGACCCAGCGCCGCCACGTGCCACGGCTGCGCGCCGCCGACCCGATGCGCTCGTCGCGGGTGACGACCTTCCTGGGCGGCGCCAACGCCGTCCGTACCCAGGTTCTCGCCGAGGTCGGCGGGCTGCCGGGCGACTTCTTCTACGCGCACGAGGAGACGGATCTCGCCTGGCGGGCACTGGACGCCGGCTGGATGATCGACTACCGCGCGGACATGGTTCTCAACCACCCGACCACCGCCCCGTCCCGGCACGCGGTCTACCACCGCATGGTGGCCAGGAACCGGGTCTGGCTGGCGCGCCGCAATCTGCCCGCGCCCCTGGTCCCCGTCTACCTCGGCGTCTGGCTGCTGCTGACGCTGCTCCGCAAGCCCTCGGGCCCCGCGCTGAAGGCATGGTTCGGCGGCTTCCGGGAAGGCTGGACCAAGCCCTCCGGACCACGCCGTCCGATGAAGTGGCGCACGGTGTGGCGGCTGACCAGACTCGGCCGACCTCCCGTGATCTGAGAAGCTCTCCTCTGAGAGCATGAGGCGTATTTTTTTCTTGGGACCTGTCCGCCTGAACCGCGACCGCGACTGGCTGCGCATCTTGAATACGAGAGTTTCATCTGGTGAGTGACACAACCCATGACGGTGCGGTCGCGCTGAGCACCCCGCCATCCGCCGACGACGGCCTGAGCGCCGCCGCACTGGCAGGCAAGTACGGCCTGACGGTGAGCGGCGCCCGGCCCGGGCTGTTCGAGTACGTCCAGCAGCTCTGGGGCCGCCGCCACTTCATCATGGCGTTCTCCCGCGCCAAGCTGACCGCCCAGTACAGCCAGGCCAAGCTCGGCCAGCTGTGGCAGGTGGCCACGCCGCTGCTCAACGCCCTGGTCTACTACTTGATCTTCGGGCTGATCCTGGGCACCAGGAAGGGCATGACCCAGGAGGTCTTCATCCCCTTCCTGGTGACGGGCGTCTTTGTCTTCACCTTCACGCAGAGCTCGGTGACCGCGGGCGTGCGGGCGATCTCGGGCAACCTCGGACTGGTCCGAGCCCTGCACTTCCCCCGCGCGTCGCTGCCCATCTCGTTCTCGCTGCAGCAGCTCCAGCAGTTGCTGTTCTCGATGATCGTGCTGGCGGTCGTGGCGATCGGCTTCGGCAGCTACCCGTCGCTCTCCTGGCTGCTGATCGTTCCCGCGCTGGTCATGCAGTTCGTCTTCAACACCGGCCTGGCCCTGATCATGGCCCGGCTCGGCAGCAAGACCCCCGACCTCGCCCAGCTGATGCCGTTCATCATGCGCACCTGGATGTACGCGTCCGGTGTCATGTTCTCCATCCCGGTCATGCTCAAGGACAAGCCGGAGTGGATCGCGAGCGTGCTGCAGTACAACCCGGCGGCGATCTACATGGACCTGATCCGCTTCGCGCTGATCGACGGCTACGGCTCCGAGAACCTGCCGCCGCACGTCTGGATCGTCGGGCTTGTTTGGTCGGTCTTCATCGGCCTCGCGGGCTTTGTGTACTTCTGGAAGGCAGAGGAACGGTACGGCCGTGGCTGAGGACAACACTTCGGGGCGCATCCCCACCGTCATCGCCGACGATGTGCACATCGTGTACCGGGTCAACGGCGCCGGCGGAGGCAAGGGCAGTGCCACCGCGGCGCTGAGCCGGATAGTGCGCCGCGGCAAGGGCGAGGCGCGCGGAGTCCGGAAGGTGCACGCCGTCCGCGGTGTCTCCTTCACCGCCTACCGGGGCGAGGCCATCGGTCTCATCGGCACCAATGGCTCCGGCAAGTCGACCCTGCTGCGGGCCATCGCCGGTCTGCTGCCGACCGAGCACGGCAAGGTGTACACGGACGGACAGCCGTCGCTGCTCGGCGTGAACGCGGCGCTGATGAGCGATCTGACCGGCGAACGGAACGTGGTGCTCGGCGGGCTCGCGATGGGCATGACGCGTGAGGAGATCCGCGAGCGCTACCAGGGGATCGTCGACTTCTCGGGCATCAACGAGAAGGGCGACTTCATCACCCTCCCCATGCGGACGTACTCCTCCGGTATGGCCGCCCGGCTCCGGTTCTCCATCGCCGCCGCCAAGAACCACGACGTCCTCATGATCGACGAGGCGCTGGCCACCGGTGACCGCAAGTTCCAGATCCGCTCCGAGAAGCGCATCCGCGAGCTGCGCAAGGAGGCGGGCACGGTCTTCCTGGTCAGCCACAGCAACAAGTCCATCAGGGACACCTGCGACCGGGTGCTCTGGCTGGAGAAGGGCGAGCTGCTGATGGACGGCCCGACCGACGAGGTCCTCAAGGCGTACGAGCGGGAGACCGGGAAGTAGGCGCTCCGCCGTCCCCCTCACGGCAGCGGCCTCCGCCGGAGCATTCCGGCGGAGGCCGCTGCCGTGTCCGGATCGTGGGCATCCGGCGCGCGTGCACGGGGCTCTGCGCCACGCCAGGGGCGATCTCCTCCCGGCGGATGACGTCAATTTCCTTGCGCACGGGGAAGGTTGGCGGGAAAGGCAGCGTTGTTGCAGTGCGCACTGCACCCGGGCGTATGGCTGAGCGTTGTACAACGTAAGCTGTACCGGTGCTGATTCGTAGCAAGTGGGGCGATACCGCCTGGGAGTACCGACCCTAGACGGTCCTCCGCACTCGGGAGAGCGGGCGGCGTGTCCGGAATGGGATGTTTTGGGTCGGCAGTGTAGAACGGGAGATGTGACGGCAATGACGGAAAATCTCCAGCTCCGAGGTGTATATGCCGTCCCCGCGCCGGGCGGTCCGTGGTGACTCGTACCCGGCAGGCGCGCCATGACGCCGCCGTACCCGCCACGCTCGACAAGGCCGCGGACGAGAACTTCCCTGTGGCCCCGTTCTTTCTGCCGCGCGCGTGGCGTAACGATCTGATGGCCGTGTACGGATATGCCCGTCTCGTCGACGACATCGGCGACGGGGACCTCGCCCCCGGTGGCGCCGACGCCCGCCACCTCGGACTCGATCCGGCAGAGGCCGATGACCGGCTCGCGATGCTCGACGCCTTCGAGGCCGATCTGCACCGCGTCTTCGACCCCGCGGGCGACAGCCCGCGCCACCCGCTGCTCCGCGCACTGCGCCCCACCGTGCGGCGCTGCGCGCTCACCCCCGAACCGTTCCTCGGGCTCATCGAGGCGAACCGGCAGGACCAGAAGGTCCGGCGGTACGGAACGTACGAGGAACTGCTCGCCTACTGCGAGCTCTCCGCCAATCCCGTCGGCCGGCTGGTCCTCGGGATCACCGGGACTGCGAGTCCCGAGCGGATCCGTCGCTCCGACGCCGTCTGCACCGCCCTGCAGATCGTCGAGCACCTCCAGGACGTCACCGAGGACCTCGGTCGCGACCGGATCTATCTGCCGGCCGAGGACATGGCCCGGTTCCATGTCACCGAGGCCGACCTCGCAACCCCCTCCGGGGGCGCATCGGTGCGCGCACTGGTTGCATACGAAGCAGAACGCGCCCGGAACCTGCTGAATGAAGGCACCCCCCTCGTGGGTAGCGTCCACGGCAGGCTCAAGCTGCTTCTCGCCGGATTTGTGGGAGGGGGGCGCGCCGCCCTCACCGCGATCGCGGCCGCCGGGTTCGACGTACTGCCCGGACCGCCCAAGCCCACCAAGCCCAGCCTGCTGCGCGAGGTGGGAGTTGTCTTGCGAAGAGCGCGTAGAGAGGGGTGAGCCGGACCGTGGAGGGACAGACGACGTACATGTCGGCGCCGGTGCAGGCCGCATACAGTTACTGCGAGGCCGTCACCGGACAGCAGGCGCGTAACTTCGCGTACGGAATCAGGCTGCTGCCCACCGAGAAGCGGCAGGCCATGTCGGCGTTGTACGCCTTCTCCCGCCGGGTCGACGACATCGGCGACGGAGAGCTGGACCGGGAGACCAAGCGGACCCGGCTGGAGGGCACCCGCACACTCCTGGACCGGATCCGGGACGGCGCGGTCGAGGAGGACGACACCGACCCGGTGGCTGTCGCGCTCGCCGACGCCGCACGCCGGTTTCCGCTGCCGCTCGGTGGGCTCGACGAGCTGATCGACGGCGTGCTGATGGACGTGCGCGGCGCGACGTACGAGACGTGGGACGACCTCAAGGTCTACTGCCGGTGTGTCGCCGGAGCCATCGGGCGGCTCAGCCTGGGCGTCTTCGGGACGGAACCGGGTGCGCCCGGCGCGGACCGGGCCGCGGAGTACGCCGACACGCTCGGCCTCGCCCTGCAGCTCACCAACATCCTCCGCGACGTCCGCGAGGACGCGGGCAACGGGCGTACGTATCTGCCGTCCGACGACCTTGCCAAGTTCGGCTGCTCCGCCGGTTTCCACCGGGCCACACCGCCGCCGGGCTCCGACTTCGCGGGCCTGGTCCACTTCGAGGTCCGGCGCGCCCGTGCCCTCTTCGCCGAGGGCTACCGGCTGCTGCCGATGCTGGACCGCCGCAGCGGCGCCTGCGTCGCCGCCATGGCCGGTATCTACCGGCGGCTGCTCGACCGGATCGAGCGCGACCCGGAGGCGGTGCTGCGCGGTCGGGTCTCGCTGCCGGGCCACGAGAAGGCGTATGTCGCGGTGCGTGGCCTGTCGGGTCTGGACGCGCGGTACATTTCGCGCCGGACGGCCCGGGGGCGTGTCTGATGCGTATCGAGGACAACTCGCGCAACATGTGCATCACGGACATCCGGTCTCTTCGGCGGGCAACCCTCCGACGGGATGACGCGTCCCTGACTGAAACGACGTGCCTGACCGACATGACCAGCCCAGCCGGTTCGACCCGGCGGAAACGGAGGGGGGACGCATGACCGACGAGGCCCTGCGCTCCTCCCGCGCCGTCGTGATCGGCGGCGGACTCGCCGGCATCACCGCGGCCCTCCGTCTCGCCGATGCCGGGCTTGACGTGACCCTGCTCGAAGGACGGCCCCGGCTCGGCGGACTCGCCTTCTCCTTCCGTCGCGGCGAACTGACGGTCGACAACGGGCAGCATGTCTATCTGCGCTGCTGCACCGCTTACCGCTGGTTCCTCGACCGGGTCGACGGCGCCCGTCTGGCACCCCTGCAAAACCGTTTGGACGTGCCCGTTCTCGACGTCGGACGCTCTTCGGGGCCCCGGCTCGGACGGCTGCGCCGCAATGCGCTTCCCGTCCCGTTCCACCTCGCCGCCGGACTCGCCGGCTATCCGCACCTCTCGCTCGCCGAACGGGCGTCCGTCGGACGTGCCGCGCTGGCACTCGGCCGCCTCGACCCGGACGACCCGGCGCTCGACACCATCGACTTCGGCAGCTGGCTGGCCCGGCACGGACAGTCCCCGCGCACCATCGAGGCCCTCTGGGACCTGGTCGGCGTCGCCACACTCAACGCCACCGCACCGAACTCCTCCCTGGCCCTCGCCGCGAAGGTCTTCAAGACCGGACTTCTCTCCGAGCCCGGCGCCGCCGACATCGGCTGGGCGAGCGTGCCGCTCGGCGAGGTCCACGACACGCTGGCCCGCAAGGCGCTCGACTCCGCAGGCGTACGGACCGAGCTGCGCACCAAGGCCGACGGCCTCTCCCGTACCGACGACGGACGCTGGATCGTCGACACGGGCGCCGAACGGATCGAGGCGGACACCGTCGTCCTCGCCGTCCCCCAGCGGGAGACCCACGGGCTGCTGCCCGAGGGCGCACTCGACGCGCCGGACAGGCTGCTCGACATCGGCACCTCGCCGATCCTCAATGTGCACGTCGTCTACGACCGCAAGGTGCTGCGCCGCCCGTTCTTCGCCGCACTCGGCTCCCCGGTCCAGTGGGTCTTCGACCGTACGGACGCCTCCGGACTCACCGGGCCCGGGCAGTACCTCGCGATCTCCCAGTCCGCGGCCGACGACGAGATCGACCTGCCCGTCGCCGAACTGCGCCGTCGCTACCTGCCCGAACTGGAGCGGCTGCTCCCCGCCGCCCGCGGAGCCGGCATCAGGGACTTCTTCGTCACCCGGGAGCGGACGGCGACTTTCGCCCCCGCCCCCGGCGTCGGCCGGCTGCGCCCCGGGACCCGCACTCGTACCCCCGGCCTCCTTCTGGCCGGAGCATGGACGGCCACGGGCTGGCCCGCGACGATGGAGGGCGCTGTCCGCAGCGGGTTCAGCGCCGCCGGCGCCGCGCTCTCCTCGCTCGGCCGCACCCATGAACATCCGCTGCAGGAGGCGGCATGAGCAGTACCACCGGAACAAGAGGAGAGTCAGTGACCCCGGCGAATCCGGCTTTCGACACCGTGGCAGACACCGCGGACGTCACCGCGCTTCTGGAGCGCGGACGGGCCATGTCCGCTCCGGTGCTCCGGGCCGCCGTTGACCGGCTCGCACCACCCATGGACACCGTCGCCGCCTACCACTTCGGCTGGATCGACGCTCAGGGCCGCCCCGCCGACGGCGACGGCGGCAAGGCCGTCCGCCCCGCGCTCGCCCTGCTGTCCGCGGAGGCGGCGGGCGCCGCCGCCGAGGCAGGCATCCCCGGCGCCGTCGCCGTCGAACTCGTGCACAACTTCTCGCTGCTGCACGACGACCTGATGGACGGCGACGAGCAGCGCCGTCACCGCGACACCGTGTGGAAGGTGCACGGCCCCGCCCAGGCGATCCTGGTCGGCGACGCGCTCTTCGCGCTGGCCAACGAGATCCTGCTGGAGCTCGGCACGGTCGAGGCGGGCCGCGCGGCCCGCCGGTTGACCACCGCCAGCCGCAAGCTCATCGACGGGCAGGCCCAGGACATCTCCTACGAGCACCGCGAGCGGGTCACCGTCGAGGAGTGCCTGGAGATGGAGGGCAACAAGACGGGTGCCCTGCTCGCCTGCGCCGTGTCCATCGGCGCGGTGCTCGGCGGCGCCGACGACCGCACCGCCGACACCCTGGAGGCGTACGGCTACCACCTCGGCCTCGCCTTCCAGGCCGTCGACGATCTGCTCGGTATCTGGGGCGACCCGGAGTCCACCGGCAAGCAGACCTGGAGCGATCTGCGTCAGCGCAAGAAGTCCCTGCCGGTCGTCGCCGCGCTCGCCGCGGGCGGACCGGCCTCGGAGCGCCTCGGTGAACTGCTCGCCGCGGACGCCAAGAGCAGCGACTTCGACAGTTTCTCCGAGGAGGAGTTCGCCGCCCGGGCGGCGCTCATCGAGGAGGCGGGCGGCCGGGAGTGGACCGCCCAGGAGGCCCGTCGGCAGCATGCGGTCGCCATCGAGGCGCTGCACGGTGTCGACATGCCGGAAACCGTGCGGGCGCAGCTCACTGCGCTCGCGGACTTCGTCGTCGTACGAAAGAGATGATCACCATTCGCATATGACTCGCAGTCGCCGGCCGGTGCCCGTAGGGGGCGCCGGCCGACGGAGACCCCAGCACAGCAGAGGACCAACTGCACGAAGGGGAAGCCATGACAGCGACGACCGACGGAAGCACCGGGGCTGTGAACCCCCGCGCAGCCTCGGCCAGCGAACCGACCGAATCAACCATCGCCGCGGACGATGTGCTCGCCGCCGCGCGGCGGGCCGCGGAACGCTCGGTGGGGCATCTCCTCGGCAGGCAGGACGCCCAGGGCTGGTGGAAGGGCGACCTCGCCACCAACGTCACGATGGACGCCGAGGACCTGCTGCTCCGTCAGTTCCTCGGCATCCAGGACCCGGCCACCGTCGAGGCGGCTGGACTCTTCATCCGCGGCGAGCAGCTCGTCGACGGCACCTGGGCCACCTTCTACGGCGGCCCGGGCGACCTCTCCGCCACGATCGAGGCCTACGTCGCGCTGCGGCTGGCCGGGGACCGGCCGGACGAGCCGCACATGGCCCGGGCCTCCGGATGGATCCGGGAACAGGGCGGCATCGCGGAAAGCCGCGTGTTCACCCGCATCTGGCTGGCCCTCTTCGGCTGGTGGAAATGGGACGACCTGCCGGAGCTCCCACCGGAGCTGATGTTCTTCCCGAAGTGGGTCCCGCTCAACATCTACGACTTCGGTTGCTGGGCCCGGCAGACCATTGTGCCGCTGACCGTCGTCTCGGCGAAGCGGCCGGTACGGCCCGCGCCCTTCGCCCTCGACGAACTGCACACCGACCCGCTCGTCCCGAACCCGCCCAGGCGCCCCGCCCCGGCGGCCAGCTGGGACGGTGTCTTCCAGCGCCTCGACAAGGCGCTGCACGTCTACCACAAGGTGGCCCCGCGCCGACTGCGCCGGATCGCCATGAACGCGGCCGCCCGCTGGATCATCGAACGCCAGGAGAACGACGGCTGCTGGGGCGGCATCCAGCCGCCCGCCGTGTACTCCGTCATCGCCCTGCACCTCCTCGGCTACGACCTCGACCACCCCGTGATGCGGGCCGGCCTGGATTCGCTGAACCGGTTCGCAGTCTGGCGCGAGGACGGCGCCCGCATGATCGAGGCCTGCCAGTCACCGGTCTGGGACACCTGCCTCGCCACCATCGCGCTCGCCGATGCCGGAGTCAGGCCCGACCACCCCGCGCTCGTGAAAGCGGCGGACTGGATGCTCGGCGAGGAGATCGTCAGGTTCGGCGACTGGTCCGTGCGTCGACCTCAACTGGACCCAGGCGGATGGGCGTTCGAGTTCCACAACGACAATTACCCGGACATCGACGACACCGCCGAGGTGGTCCTCGCGCTGCGCCGGGTCCGGCACCCCAACCCGGCCAGTATCGAGGCCGCCATCGAACGCGGGGTGCGTTGGAACCTCGGCATGCAGTCCCGCAACGGCGCCTGGGGCGCATTCGACGCAGACAACACCAGCCCGTTCCCCAACCGGCTGCCGTTCTGCGACTTCGGAGAGGTCATCGACCCGCCGTCCGCCGATGTCACCGGACACGTGGTGGAGATGCTCGCCATGGAGGGGCGGTCCGACCATCCCGCCGCCCGGCGCGGCATCGAGTGGCTGCTCGCCGAACAGGAGGCGAGCGGTGCCTGGTTCGGCCGCTGGGGCGTCAACTACGTGTATGGAACAGGGTCGGTGGTGCCCGCCCTGATCGCTGCCGGGCTGCCCGCCTCCCATCCTGCGATCCGCCGGGCGGTCGGCTGGCTGGAGTCCGTCCAGAACGACGACGGCGGCTGGGGCGAGGACCTGCGCTCGTACCGGGAGGAGAAGTGGATCGGGCACGGCTCGTCCACTGCCTCCCAGACCGCGTGGGCCCTCCTCGCCCTCCTCGCCGCCGACCGGCGGGACAGCACGGCGGTGGCCCGCGGCATCACCTGGCTGACCGAGAACCAGCAGGCCGACGGGTCCTGGGACGAGCCGTACTTCACCGGCACCGGGTTCCCCTGGGACTTCTCCATCAACTACCACCTCTACCGCCAGGTCTTCCCTCTCACCGCGCTCGGGCGGTACGTGTACGGTGACCCGTTCGCCGCCCGCACGGCCACCGGCGAGGGGGCCTGATGGGCGATACCCCGGGGCCGCCCGGCCCCGCAGCGCCTCTGCTGATCGCCTGCGCGCTCGGTATCGAGCAACTGGCCCTGCGCAGCGGCAGAGGACGGGCCGGCGACGCCCCGGGCACGGTGACCGTGCTCCGTACGGGCATGGGTCCGAAAGCCGCCGAGACGGCCGTGGAACGCGCGCTCACCCAGGGCCGGACGGCCGGTTCCGCGGTCATTGCCTCCGGGTTCTGTGCCGGGCTCGCACCCGGCATGCACCCCGGGGACCTGGTGGTCGCCGACGAGACCCGGGAAGCCGGGGAGTCGACGGCCTGTACCGGCGTGGATCTGCTCGCCGAGGCACTCGCCGGGGCGGTGCCCGGCCGCACCGTCCACATCGGTCCGCTGACCGGTTCCGGCCATGTCGTACGCGGACATGAGCGGGCCGAACTGTGGGCCACCGGGGCGATCGCGGTGGACATGGAGTCCGCCGCCACTCTTCGCACCGCCCTGCGCACCGGGCCGCGCCCGGTTGCGGCTGTACGGGTGGTCGTGGACGCTCCGGAGCACGAGCTCGTCCGCATCGGCACAGTACGCGGTGGAATATCAGCCTTCCGTGTTCTTCGTGCCGTCCTCCCTGCTTTCTATGAATGGCACCGATCTTTGCTGCTCCCCAGGAGGTGAGCTAGATGGCCATGCCGCTCCGTCAGACCATCAAGGTTGCGACGTACCTCGTTGAACAAAAGCTCCGCAAGCGGGACAAGTTCCCGCTGATTGTCGAGCTGGAGCCTTTGTTCGCCTGTAACCTGGCGTGCGAGGGCTGCGGAAAGATCCAGCATCCGGCCGGAGTCCTGAAGCAGCGCATGCCGGTGGCCCAGGCCGTCGGCGCGGTGCTGGAATCGGGTGCCCCGATGGTTTCCATCGCGGGGGGCGAACCCCTGATGCACCCGCAGATCGACGAAATCGTGCGGCAACTGGTCGCACGGAGGAAGTACGTCTTCCTCTGCACCAACGCGATGCTGCTCCGCAAGAAGATCGAGAAATTCACCCCCTCGCCGTACTTCGCCTTCGCCGTGCACATCGACGGCCTGCGTGAGCGGCACGACGAATCGGTCGCCAAGGAAGGCGTGTTCGACGAGGCGGTGGCGGCGATCAAGGAGGCCAAGCGGCGCGGCTTCCGGGTCACCACGAACTCCACCTTCTTCAATACCGACACCCCGCAGACCATCATCGAGGTGCTCAACTACCTCAATGACGATCTGAAGGTCGACGAGATGATGATCTCGCCCGCCTACGCGTACGAGAAGGCGCCCGACCAGGAGCACTTCCTCGGCGTCGAGCAGACCCGCGAGCTCTTCAAGAAGTCCTTCGCGGGCGGCAACCGGGCCCGCTGGCGGCTGAACCACTCGCCGCTCTTCCTGGACTTCCTGGAGGGCAAGGCGGACTTCCCGTGCACGGCCTGGGCGATCCCCAACTACTCGCTCTTCGGCTGGCAGCGACCGTGCTATCTGATGAGCGACGGGTACGTCCCGACGTACCGGGAACTCATCGAGGAGACCGACTGGGACAAGTACGGCCGCGGCAAGGACCCGCGCTGTGCCAACTGCATGGCGCACTGCGGCTACGAGCCGACCGCCGTCCTCGCCACGATGGGGTCGCTGAAGGAATCCCTGCGCGCCGCGCGGGAAACCGTCTCCGGGAACCGGTGACGTCATGACCTCTGGAGAACCAGTCGCACTGGGTCTCCCCGAGCTGCCGGCCCGGCCGCTCGCGATGCGTCGCCCCTCGCGGCGCATCCAGGTCGGGTCGGTGGCGGTCGGTGGGGATGCGCCGGTGTCGGTGCAGTCGATGACCACGACCCGTACGTCGGACGTCGGTGCGACGTTGCAGCAGATCGCGGAGTTGACGGCGTCGGGCTGTCAGATCGTGCGGGTGGCGTGTCCGACGCAGGATGATGCGGATGCGTTGGCGACGATTGCCAGGAAGTCGCAGATTCCGGTGATTGCGGATATTCATTTTCAGCCGAAGTATGTGTTCGCGGCGATTGATGCGGGCTGTGCGGCGGTGCGGGTGAATCCGGGGAACATCAAGCAGTTCGACGACAAGGTCAAGGAGATCGCGCGGGCCGCGAGTGATGCGGGGACGCCGATCCGGATCGGTGTGAATGCGGGTTCGCTGGATGCGCGGCTGCTGAAGAAGTACGGGAAGGCGACTCCTGAGGCGTTGGTGGAGTCGGCGTTGTGGGAGGCGTCGCTCTTCGAGGAGCACGGTTTCCGGGACATCAAGATCTCGGTGAAGCACAACGATCCGGTGGTGATGGTCAATGCGTACCGTCAGTTGGCGGCTCAGTGTGATTACCCGTTGCACTTGGGGGTGACGGAGGCGGGGCCGGCGTTCCAGGGGACGATCAAGTCGGCGGTGGCGTTCGGTGCGTTGCTGAGTGAGGGGATCGGGGACACGATCCGGGTGTCGTTGTCGGCGCCGCCGGCCGAGGAGGTCAAGGTCGGTATCCAGATCCTGGAGTCGTTGAATCTGCGGCAGCGGCGGCTGGAGATCGTGTCGTGTCCGTCGTGCGGTCGGGCGCAGGTGGATGTGTACAAGCTGGCGGATCAGGTGTCGGCGGGTCTTGAGGGCATGGAGGTGCCGTTGCGGGTTGCCGTGATGGGCTGTGTCGTCAATGGTCCGGGTGAGGCCCGTGAGGCGGATCTGGGTGTGGCGTCCGGGAACGGCAAGGGGCAGATCTTCGTCAAGGGCGAGGTCATCAAGACGGTTCCCGAGTCGAAGATCGTCGAGACGCTCATCGAGGAAGCCCTGAAGATCGCCGAGGACATGGACGACGCCGGGACACCGTCAGGTGTCCCCGCCGTCACCGTGAGCTGAGACAGGACCGGAGAGGGGGCCCGAGCGTGACCATTCTGGAGACCATCCGGGGACCGCACGACCTGAAGGCGCTGAGCGGACCGGAACTCGACGAACTCGCCGAGGACATCAGGAAGTTCCTGGTCGAGGCGGTGGCCAGGACCGGCGGACATCTGGGGCCCAACCTCGGGGTGGTGGAACTGTCCATCGCCCTGCACCGGGCCTTCGACTCACCGGTGGACCGCATTCTGTGGGACACCGGGCACCAGAGCTACGTGCACAAACTGCTCACCGGGCGGCAGGACTTCTCCAAGCTGCGCGGCAAGGGCGGCCTGTCCGGCTACCCCTCCCGCGAGGAGTCCGTGCACGACATCATCGAGAACTCGCACGCCTCGACGGTGCTCGGCTGGGCGGACGGCCTGGCCAAGGCGAACGAGGTGCTCGGCCGCCCCGACCACGTCGTCGCCGTCATCGGGGACGGGGCGCTCACCGGCGGCATGGCCTGGGAGGCGCTCAACAACATCGCGGCGGCGCGGGACCGGCCGCTCATCATCGTGGTGAACGACAACGAGCGCTCGTACGCCCCGACGATCGGCGGGCTCGCGGACCACCTGGCCACCCTCCGTACCACCGACGGGTACGAGCGCTTCTTGACGTGGGGCAAGGACGTCCTGCAGCGCACCCCGGTCGTCGGACAGCCGCTGTACGGGTCGCTGCACGGCGCGAAGAAGGGGTTCAAGGACAGCTTCGCCCCGCAGGGCATGTTCGAGGACCTGGGACTCAAGTACGTCGGGCCGATAGACGGGCACGACATCGCAGCCGTCGAATCCGCACTGAGCCGCGCGAAACGCTTCCACGGCCCGGTGCTGGTGCACTGCCTCACCGAGAAGGGCCGCGGCTACGCGCCCGCACTGCGCGACCAGGCCGACCGGTTCCACACCGTCGGCGCGATGGACCCGCTGACCTGCGCACCGCTCGCGCCCATGGTGAGTCCGTCGTGGACCTCGGTGTTCGGGGACGAGATCGCCGCGATCGGCGCCGAGCGGCCGGATGTCGTCGCCATCACCGCGGCGATGCTGCACCCCGTCGGGCTGACGAAGTTCGCCGAGGCGTTCCCCGAGCGGGTCTGGGACGTCGGTATCGCCGAGCAGCACGCGACGGTCTCCGCGGCGGGGCTCGCCACCGGGGGGCTGCACCCGGTCGTCGCCGTCTACGCCACCTTCCTCAACCGCGCCTTCGACCAGTTGCTGATGGACGTCGCCCTGCACCGGTGCGGGGTGACGTTCGTCCTCGACCGGGCCGGGGTCACCGGCCCCGACGGCGCCTCGCACAACGGCATGTGGGACATGTCCGTGCTCCAGGTCGTGCCCGGGCTGCGGATCGCCGCCCCGCGTGACGCGGAACGGCTCCGGGAGGAGCTGCGCGAGGCCGTTGCCGTCGACGACGCACCGACCGTGCTGCGTTTCCCCAAGGAGTCGGTGGGGGAGCCGGTACCGGCGACAGGCCGCGTCGGTTCCATGGACGTACTGCACCGCGCCGACGACCCCCACGTCCTCATCGTGGCGGTCGGTGTGCTCGCCTCCGTCTGCCTGCAGGCCGCCGACCTGCTCTCGGGCGGCGGTATCCGCTGCACGGTCGTCGACCCGCGCTGGGTGAAGCCGGTCGACGAGCAGCTCGCCCCGCTCGCCGCACGCCACCGGATGGTCGCCGTCGTCGAGGACAACAGCCGGGCGGGAGGCGTCGGTTCGGCGGTCGGGCAGGCGTTGCGCGACGCCGGTGTCGACGTACCGCTGCGGACCTTCGGTATCCCCGAGCAGTTCCTCGCGCACGGCAAGCGTGCGGAGGTGCTGGCCGACATCGGGCTCACTCCGGTCGAGATCGCCGGCCGGATCAGTGGCGCGCTGGCCGCCAAGGGAGCGGTCCGGGGGATTGAGGAGAGCGGGGAATGAAGGACGACGGGCCCAAGGGCTTCGATCTGGCGCAGCTCCTCGCGGAACGCGGGGCCGAGCGATACGAGCTGCACGCGAAATACCTCAACCACCAGCTCCCTCGGATGCTGCACACCATCGGCTTCGACAGGGTGTACGAGCGGGCCGAGGGCGCCCACTTCTGGGACGCGGACGGCAACGACTACCTCGACATGCTCGCCGGTTTCGGCGTGATGGGTCTGGGCCGCCACCACCCGGTCGTCCGCAAGGCACTCCACGACGTCATGGACGCCTCGCTCGCCGACCTCACCCGCTTCGACTGCCAGCCGCTGCCCGGACTGCTGGCCGAGAAGCTGCTCACGCACAGTCCGCATCTGGACCGGGTCTTCTTCGGCAACAGCGGTACGGAAGCCGTCGAGACCGCGCTGAAGTTTGCCCGGTACGCCACCGGGAAGCCCCGCATTCTCTACTGCACCCACGCCTTCCACGGCCTGACCGCCGGCTCGCTCTCGGTCAACGGGGAATCGGGCTTCCGGGAAGGCTTCGCACCGCTGCTCCCCGACACCGCCGTCGAGCTCGGCGATCTCGACGCACTGCGGCGCGAACTGGGACGGGGCGATGTGGCGGCGCTCGTCGTCGAGCCGATCCAGGGGAAGGGCGTCCATGAGGCGCCGCCCGGCTACCTGCGCGCCGCACAGGAGCTGCTGCACCGGCACAAGGCGCTGCTCATCGCCGACGAGGTGCAGACCGGTCTCGGCAGGACCGGCGACTTCTACGCGTACCAGCACGAGGAAGGCGTCGAACCCGACCTGGTCTGTGTCGCCAAGGCGCTATCCGGCGGCTATGTGCCGGTCGGGGCGACCCTCGGGAAGGACTGGATCTTCAGACGCGTCTATTCGTCGATGGACCGGGTTCTGGTCCACTCGGCGAGCTTCGGCTCCAATGCCCAGGCGATGGCGGCGGGGCTCGCGGTCCTTGCGGTGATGGAGGACGAGGAGACCGTCGCGAACGCCCGCCGCACCGGTGATCTGCTGCGCGAGCGGCTCGCCGCGCTCACCGGGCGCTACGAACTGCTGCACGCGGTCCGTGGCCGCGGGCTGATGATCGGCATCGAGTTCGGCCGGCCGAGCTCGTTGAAGCTGCGCAGCCGCTGGACCATGCTGCAGGCGGCCCGCAAGGGTCTCTTCGCGCAGATGGTCGTCGTGCCGCTCCTGCAGAAGCACCGGATCCTCACCCAGGTCTCCGGCGACCATCTGGAAGTGATCAAGCTGATTCCGCCGCTGGTCATCGGGGAGCCGGAGGTGGACCGGTTCGTGACCGCGTTCACAGCGGTGATGGAGGACGCGCACAGCGGCGGCGGGCTCATGTGGGACTTCGGAAAGACGCTGGTCAAACAGGCCGTCGCCAACCGCTGAGGGCGAGTTGCCTCAGAGGCAAAACATTTGCCTCTGAGGCATGATCCTGGCCCAATAGGTATATGAACTCTCCCCATGGAGGGGTGGCCGACGAGCTGCCCGGGGTCGCGCCACGACTGCGCGATCTGCGCCGCCGCCGTGGTCTGACCCTGGAGGCCGCCGCCCAGCACGCCGGGCTCTCCCCGGCCCATCTGTCCCGGCTCGAAACGGGCCGGAGGCAGCCGTCGCTGCCCATGCTCCTCGGGCTTGCCAGGATCTACGGTACGACGGTCTCCGAGCTGCTCGGCGAGATCGCCCCCGAACGTGACGCGATCGTCCGCGGTGGCCGGTTCGAGGGGGCCGAGGCCGACGGCTGGATGTACCGGCAGGCCGGCGGGTCCGGCCGGGCCATGCAGGCCCTGCGCGTCCGGGTCCCGTACGGGACCCAGGGCGATCTCGTGCGGGTCCATCCCGGCGAGGAGTGGTTGTACGTCCTTGCCGGGCGGTTGCGGGTGAGCCTCGGCGACACCGTGCACGATCTCGACCCGGGCGACAGCGCCCACTTCGACTCGCTCACCCCGCACCGGATCGCCGCCGTGGACCGAGACGGATCCGAGCTGCTCTTCGTCCACACCCTGTTGCAGAGCCCCGCCGCCGAGCTGTGCCTCGGCAGCGGTATCCACCGTCGCTGAGACCGGCCCGGCCGGTCACCAGAGAGGACTGTCATGTCCGATTCAGAGCACTTCGATCCGCTCACCCCGAGGTCCCGGAAGAACTACGAGGCGCAGGAGCGGAAGTTTCCGCGCGGCGTGGTGATCAGGCTGTTCGCCTATCTCATCGCGGGACACATCTTCGCGGCCTTCCTCTACCTGCTCTTCGCGGTCGCCGGAAAGGGCTGACCTACGCGGTCCCGCTACGCCTCGTCGAGGAGTCGTCCGCGCAGCCGCTCCAGGATCTCCGGAGTCAGCTTCAGGCCCTCGGCGAGATAGCGGTCCGTGCTGCCCCAGGTCTCCTCGATGGTGCTGAAGGCCTGGGCGAGGTACTCGGCGCGGGCGTCGAAGAGCGGGCTGAGCAGCTCCATCACCTCGGGCGACATCCCGGTCGACGAGGTGTCGGTGCGCCGGACCTTGTACCGACGGTGCGGATCGTTGGACTTCAGGTAGTCGGCCTCGATGGCCTCACGCTCGACGCCGACCGCCAGCAGCGACACCGCGATCGAGAGACCGGCACGGTCCTTGCCGGCCGCGCAGTGCATCAGTGCGGGAACGCTGTCCTCGGCCAGGGCGTGCAGCACCCGGCTGTGCTCGGCGGTACGGTCCCTGATGATCGACTTGTACGAGGCGGTCATCCGCGCGGCTCCCTTGCCGTCGGCAAGGATCGAGCGCAGCTGCTCGATGTCGCCGTCGCGGACCATCCGCCAGAATTCGGCGCCGTCGGCCGGGTCGGAGAGCGGAATGTTCACATTGCGTACGCCCGGCAGGTCCACGTCCAGGCCGTCGAGCCTGTGGTCCGCCGCATTGCGGAAGTCGAAGATCGTGTGCAGCCCGAGGCCGCCGAGGAACGCGGCGTCCTCGTCGGTGGCGTGCGCGAGGTGACCGCTGCGGAAGAGCCGTCCGTACCGCACCCGGCGGCCGTCCGTGGTGGGCAGGCCACCCACATCGCGGAAGTTGCGCACACCTGCCAGCTCGGGTTCCGTCGACGGGACCTGCGGCACCTGCTGCGTCACGGTGTCTCCTGGAGTGTCTGGCGTCGGCGCGGCTCGCCGGCGAGGTCAGTTCCTGCGACGATACGACATTGATTCCTCGGGCAATCATCTCGGCCGTTTCCTGCTGAACTCCCCACGGAATTCCCCTCGCACGGG
Organism: Streptomyces sp. NBC_01669; assembly: GCF_026339735.1. GTDB lineage: Bacteria > Actinomycetota > Actinomycetes > Streptomycetales > Streptomycetaceae > Streptomyces > Streptomyces yanii. The sequence goes on along the minus strand of NZ_JAPEQG010000001.1, from coordinate 1,365,631 downwards.
CGTTGCCCGGCTGTCGGCCGGCGGTCGATGATGTGCGGAACTGTGGGAATGTGGGGATGACATGATCGAGACGGGTGACTGGGGTCGGACCTGGCTGCTGACCGGGGCGAGCGGCAGTTACGCGCTGCACCTCGGCGACCGGGACGAACTGCTGCATCTGCACTGGGGGCCACGGATCTCCCTCGCGGCCGCCGAGGCCCTCGCCGCCGCGCCCGAGCCGCCCTTCCGGGGCTTCGAGTCGCAGCTGGACGGCCGCGAGGAGTACCCGGTCGAGGGCGGCCCCCGCTTCGTCCGGCCCGCTCTCTCCGTACGCACCCCCGAAGTCCGTGGCACCGAATGGGTGTTCGCCGGGGCCGCCGTGGACGGCGACGAACTCCGTATCGCGTTCGCCGACTCCGGGCAGTGGCTCGCGCTCACCCTGCACTACCGGATGCGGGACGACTCCGATGTCATCGAGCGCTGGGCCACCGTCACCCACACCGGTCCTGACGGTCCGCCGCTGGAGCTGTTGCGCGCCGACGCGGCGGCCTGGGCGCTGCCCGCCCGCGACAGCTGGCGGCTGAGCCAGCTGCACGGCCGCTGGGCGGCTGAGACACAGCTCGTACGGTCGGAGCTGACGTACGGCGAGAAGGTCCTCTCCAGCAGGCGCGGCCACACCGGACACCAGTTCCTGCCATGGGTCGCGCTCGACGCGGACGGCGCCGCCACCGAGGAGGACGGCGAGGTGTACGGCTGCGCGCTCGGCTGGTCCGGCTCGTGGCGGATCGCGGTGCAGCAGCTCCCCGACGGGCTCGTGCAGATCACCGGAGGCGCCGGATACGACGACTCCGGGCTGCTGCGGCTCGCACCGGGGGAGACGTACACCACACCGGTGTTCGCCGGTCTGTGGAGCGCCGAAGGGTTCGGCGGGGCGAGCCGGGCCTGGCACGCCTGGCAACTGGCCCATGTCGTCCCGGACGCCGAGAGCCTGCGGCCGGTGCTCTACAACTCCTGGGAGGCGACCGGCTTCGACATCGCGGAGCACCAGCAGCGCGCCCTCGCCGAGCGCGCCGCCGCGATGGGCGTCGAGCTGTTCGTCGTGGACGACGCGTGGTTCGGGCAGCGCACCAGCGACCGGGCCGGACTCGGCGACTGGACCCCCAACCCCGAGCGATTCCCCGGCGGGCTGAAGCCGCTCGCCGACGAAGTGCACGGACTCGGCATGCAGTTCGGCATCTGGGTCGAGCCGGAGATGGTGAACGCCGACAGTGATCTGTATCGCGCGCACCCCGACTGGGTGCAGCACTTCCCCGGGAGGACCCGGACCGAATTCCGTCATCAGCTGGTGCTCAATCTGGCCCGGACCGATGTGCAGAACCATCTGTGGGAGCAGCTCGACACGCTGCTCTCCAGCGCCCCGATCGACTATGTGAAATGGGACTTCAACCGCTGCTTCACCGATGCGGGCTGGCCGCGCGAGGACTATCCGCAGAAGCTCTGGATCGCGCATGTGGACGCGCTCTACGCGCTGATCGACCGGCTGCGGGCCGCCCACCCCGGCGTCGCCTTCGAGTCCTGCTCGGGCGGCGGCGGCCGGATCGACCTGGGGATCCTCGCCCGTACCGACCAGGTGTGGACCTCCGACAACACCGACCCGCTTGACCGGCTGGCCATCCAGGAGGGCTTCGGGCAGATCCATCCGGCGCGGGTGATGGCCGCCTGGGTCACCGACAGTCCGAATGTCCAGCTCAACAGCAGGACCAGTTCGCTGCGCTTCCGCTTCGTCAGCGCGATGGCCGGGGTGCTCGGGGTCGGCGGGGATCTCACCGAGTGGAGTGACGAGGAGCTGGCCGAGGCCCGGAGCTGGGTGGATCTCTACAAGGAGATCCGTCCCGCGGTGCAGCACGGCGCGCTGTACCGGCTGCGTGCCCCGCGCGGTGGGCTCAGCGCCGTGCAGTACGTGCACGGCGACGAGGCCGTGGTGCTGATGTGGCTGGAGGCGCAGCGGTACGGGGAGCGGCCGCCGGCCCTGCGGCTGCGCGGGCTCGACCCTGCGGCGACCTACACCGACCTGGACACCGGGGCGGTCCACCACGGCGCCGTGCTGCTGCATCAGGGTCTGCACACCGGGCTGCGGGGGGACCTGGACGCGAAGGTGCTGAGGCTCCGACGTGGCGGACACCCATGACATGTCCGTATTGCGGCATTTAGTGGAACATGGCCTACTTCTGCGGGAGATGATGCCCTACTCGTGAGCGGGATCATATCCGTGACGGTGTGTGGTGGCGCCACGGATGGGTATTCCGGACGTCGCGCGGAAAGCCAAGATCCGTAATCCACGGAGGGTGACCGGAATTCCGCGCCGATTTCCCTTCGCGGATTCCCTTGAGTAATCGATGGCTTGTTTCCGCCGTCCTCACTCGCCTACGGTCACCCTCAATCCGGACGGACCGCCTAATCCTGCCGCCGCCCGGAATTCGCACCCACTCACGTGTGGCAGGAGCGGGGGAACCAGGTAAGCCGCCGCCCGGAGAGATCCGGCCGGCTCGGGGTGAAGTCGCGAACTGCGACCGGGCATCTCCAGCCCGAACCCGACAGCTCACCTCGTAGGCGCCGGAGAGGAAATTCTTCATGCCCACATCGGGTAAGCATCGCCGTACCAAGTCCAGCACGATCGCCCGTGGCGTCGCCGCCGCCGGCGCCGGTGGGGCCGTCATTGCCCTTCCGCTGCTCGGCGCCACCGGTGCCCACGCCGCGGAGCAGGCCGCGCCCACCGCGCAGTCGGCAGCCACGCACGTCGCCGTCGAGGCCGCGCCGGTCGTGAAGAAGCAGGTCGAGACCCGGACGTACTCCGTCGTCGCCGGTGACTACCTGTCGAAGATCGCCGCCGAGCAGCAGGTCAAGGGCGGCTGGCAGAAGCTGTACCAGGACAACCGCGAGGTCGTCGGCGAGAACCCGGGCCTGATCTTCCCGGGCATGAAGCTGACGCTCGGCGGCAAGCCGGCCGGCTCCGCCGCGACGGCGGACACGCAGTCCGCCCCGGCTCCGTCGAAGGCCGCTCCGTCGACCTCCTCGGCCGACAAGTCCGCGTCGCAGCCCAAGGCTTCGGAGTCCGCCAAGACCTCCGCCGCGGCCGGCCAGAGCACCAACTCCGGCTATGTGCACCCGGTCCCGGGCAACCACACCACCGCCTACCGCGCCTCCGGCTCCAACTGGTCCAGCGGCAGCCACACGGGCATCGACTTCCCGGTCGCCACCGGCACCAGTGTGAAGGCGATCACCTCCGGCACCGTCGTCACCGCCGGCTGGGGTGGCGCGTACGGCAACCAGGTCGTCATCAAGCACGCCGACGGCCACTACTCGCAGTACGGCCACATGTCCTCGCTCTCCGTCTCGGCGGGCCAGACCGTGACCGCGGGCCAGCAGGTCGGTCTCTCCGGCGCGACCGGCAACGCCACCGGCCCGCACCTCCACTTCGAGATCCGCACCGGCCCGGCGTACGGGTCGGACATCGACCCGATCGCCTACCTGGCCTCGCACGGGATCTACGTCTGATCCACGGCTGATCCGGTCGGCTCGGTGAAGGGGCGGTGCGCGGCGGCGCACCGCCCCTTCACTTATTCCCCCTTTACCAAAACCTGACCGGGTGGTCTATCTCACCACCCGTCAACCCCTTATTACGGTCGCGTAAGTCACATTCGGCGGTGCAGGATATGCGCTTGTGGCAGACGATTCGAGAAACAATCAACGTGGCGTCATCAACCGGCATGGCGCCATCGGGTCGTACGCAGCGATTGGCGACAGCTTCACCGAGGGAGTCGGAGACCCCGGCCCGGACGGAACCTTCGTCGGCTGGGCGGACCGTTTCGCGGTACTTCTCGCGGACCAGCTCCCGGACACCGATGCGGCGACGAGCTCCGAGGGCTCCGCGCACGGAAACTTCCGGTACGCCAATCTCGCCGTACGCGGACGCCTCCTCGACCAGATCGTCGAGGAGCAGGTGCCGCGCGCCAAGGAGCTCGCACCCGATCTGGTGAGCTTCTGCGCGGGCGGCAATGACATCATCCGGCCCGGCACCGACCCGGACGACGTGGCCGAGCGCTTCGAGCGCGCGGTCGCCGAGCTGACCGACTCGGTCGGCACCGTGCTGGTGACCACCGGCTTCGACACCCGCGGCGTTCCCGTACTGCGCCATCTGCGCGGCAAGATCGCCACGTACACCGCCCATGTGCGCTCCATCGCCGACCGCTACGACTGCCCCGTCCTCGACCTGTGGTCGCTGAAGTCCGTGCAGGACCGGCGAGCCTGGGACGACGACCGGCTCCACCTGTCACCCGAGGGGCACACCCGGGTCGCGCTGCGCGCCGCCCAGGTCCTCGGCCTCGATGTCCCGGCCGACCCCGACCAGGAATGGCCCCCGCAGGCACAGCGCGGCACGCTGGAGGTCCGGCGCGACGACATCCACTGGGCGCGCGAGTACCTGGTGCCGTGGATAGGACGGCGGCTGCGCGGCGAGTCCTCCGGCGACCACGTCGAGGCGAAGCGGCCGGACCTCCTGCCGCTTTAGGACCCGTCTTCGGCCTCGGCTGCCGGACGGGCCCGCTCCCTTTCTGACTCCCGGGGGCTTCAGGCCTGTCCGGCGACGGGGGACAGCGGCAGAAGCCGGCGTCCCGAGGGCGCCGGTATGCCCGGGCGTCGGACCGGTATGCGCTCCAGGACGCCGCCCGCGAAGACGTCGTACAGCGGCAGCGTCTCCAGATGCACATAGCCGATGTGGCAGTCGCAGACGGCGAGCGGACAGGCCCGCGGACCGAGCGCACTCCGGTAGCTGCCGTCGTACAGGTTGCCCAGCTCGGCCGGGACGAAGTGGCAGCGGCGCACCGTGCCGTCACCGTCCACCGAGATGACGGACTCGCCGGTCCGGCACGGCAGGCCGGCCGAGCGGTGCGGGTGGCGGCTGTACGGGAAGAGGGGGTCGAGGACCGTCCAGCGGTCCGCCTCCTCGTCCGTGTAGCTCTGCCCCTCAGCGGCATTGATCCAGAGATAGACCTCGTCGGGCAGGTCGGTACGGAGCCGTCGCGCCTCGTCGAAATGGTCCTCGAGACCGACGACACCGACGCTGTACCGGACATCCAGAGCGGACAGCTCCCGGCACCTGGCGAGGAAACGGTCGTACGGTGTCTGCCCGGGGTGATACGTGCACCACAGCGCGATCTTGTCGCGGCCGGCTCCACCGGCCTCGGCCAACCACCGTGTACGACCGCTGAGATTGGTCTGGATCGCGACCCGGCCGATGTGCGGCAGCTGCGCCAGTTCCACCAACGCGCGGCGGTACCAGGAACGGACCAGCCCCTCGCCCCACGGCGTGAACAGCACCGAGATCCTGTCCCTGGTCTGCGCCGCGGCCCACGCGGTGAACCGCTCCAGCGCGGCGCGGTCGGCACGGAGCTGCTCCGGGCTGTCGCGCCGCTTGGCGAACGGGCAGTACGGGCAGTCGTAGTCGCACGACGCCAGGGGGCCCCGATAGAGGATCGTCAGATCCATGGGAGTGCTCACTTCAGTTCGTACGCGGCCATCGCGGCCCGTACAGCGGGGGAGAACAGTTCGGGACCCAGCGCGTCGGAGTGGGCGAGCCCCTCGGGCGAGAGCCGCAGCAGCCCGGACGCCATGGCGGACCCGTCCAGCCAGCCGCGTGCCTCGAACCGGTCCAGCTCACCTGGGAAGTCGTCACCGGGAGCGGCGCCGAACCGCTCGCGGTATTCCGCCAGCTGCAGCCCCTCGGCCTGGAGGAGCGACTGCAGAAGGTGGCGCCTGCGCGCCTCGTCGCCGTCTACATACCGCCCCACTTCCGCACGGGAGAAGTCCTCGGTGGCGGTGTAGCCGTCGATGATCGCCCGCACTTCCCGCATCTCCACCGCGTAGTCGAACGAGTAGTGCAGCCGACTGGTGTACGAGCGTGCGCCGCAGCCCAGCCCGATCATGCCGTCCGTCTGGCACGCGTAGTCGTCAGGACCCTGCCGCGGGGCGTCGCCGCGACGGAACATCCGCATCGACACCTGCTCGTAGCCGTGGGCGAGGAGATGGTCCCGGCCCCCCCGGTACAGCCGCAGCCGCTCCTCGTCCCAGACCGCGTCTGCCGCTGCTTCGGCGTCGGCGCCGACCCGGCCCAGGCCGGTCAGCGGACGCACGTACAACGGATAGAGATACAGCTCCTCCGGCTGCCAGGCGAGGGCCGCGTCCAGGGAGGAACGCCAGCTGTCCTCGGTCTGTCCGTCGATGCCGTAGATCAGGTCGATGTTGAGGACCGGGATGCGTGCGTCGCGGATCCGGCCGAGCGCCGCCTCCACATCGGCGCGGCGCTGGGGGCGGACCGCCGCGCGTGCCTCGGCGTCGACGAAGCTCTGTACGCCGATGCTGATCCGGGTCGTCCCGCGGTCGGCGAGGACGGCCAGCCGGTCGGCTGTCGCGGTCGACGGCGAGGTCTCGACCGACAGCGGTACGGACCGCAGGTCGGCGCCCATCCGCTTCTCCGCGATGTCGCAGAGCCGCTCCAGCTCGGCTGCCGTCAGGAAGGTGGGGGTGCCGCCGCCGAACGCCGCCGCGGCGAACCGCACCGGCTCGTCGTCACCCAGTGCGTCGCGGACGGCGGTGGCCTGCCGGTCCAGTGCGTCGAGATAGCGGGTCGTCAGCTCGTCGGGGGCGCCGATCCGGGTGAAGAGGTTGCAGAAACCGCAGCGGACCTCGCAGAACGGTATGTGGAGATAGAGCGAGAGCGCGTCCTTGCGCTCTCCCGCCCACAGCTCGCGCAGCGCGGGCCGGCCGGCGGGGTGGCCGGTGAGCGGGCGGTACGCCGTCTTGTGCGGATAGGCGTAGACGTAGCTCTGGTACGGGCGGACGGTGTGCGAACCGGTCATCGTGCGGTGGCCCCCGGTTCCAGGAAGAAGTGCGCGTACGGAACGGTCCAGACGGACTCGTGGCCGAGCCGGTGACCGGTGTAGCCGTCGTCCCCGTACGCCGTGCCGTGGTCGGAGCAGACGATGGCGAAGCAGCGTCGCCGGCTGCTCGCGGCGGCAAGGAGCCGGCCGATGTGTGCGTCGACGTACTCCAGGGCTGCGGCGTGCGTGGCGCGGGAGTCACCCGACTCGCGGGTGGCGCCCGGTTGGTGGAACCAGTTGGGCTGGTGCAGCGCCGACACGTTGACGAAGAGGAACAGCCGTTGTTCGGCGGGGAGCCCCGCGACGACCTGCTCGGCCCGTGCCACCTGGGCCTCGAAGGAGGTGGGTGACGCGACGCCGAACTCGGGTTCCCAGTGGCTCTCCTGGAACATGCCCGGCAGCACGGAACCGAGCGGGCCCTGCCGGTTGAAGAAGCCGACGCCTCCGATGCACACCGTGCGGTAGCCGGCCCCGGCGAGAGCGGACACCAGGTCCGGGGTGTCGAAGACGAAGGTCCGGGAAGCGGTGGTCTCACTGCCCGCGAAGCGTGCCGCGAACAGCCGGGGGTGCGGGCCGGGGGCGGCGGGCGTCGGCAGGAATCCCGCGAAGATCGCCTGGTGCGAGGCATAGGTGAAGCTGCCCGGGGCATGCCGCTTCTCCCAGATGCCGCCCGGGAGATGGCGGGCCAGATGCGGGATGCGTCCGGCGGCGGCCAGCTCCGCCGCCACGTCGTAGCGCAGGGTGTCGAGGGTGATGAGCAGCAGATCGTGACTGCCCACGATCTCGCTCATGTCCGGATTCCCGGCGTGTTCCGAGGGAGCGGCGTCCACGTCGCGGATGTCGGCGACGGCCTGTCCGGCGTCAGGGGGTGGCGCTTGCACGGCGGTTCCTTGTTCTGTTCAGTACGGCGACGACCTGCGTCGCGTAGGTGTCCAGGCCCTCGAAGCCGCTGCCGGGCAGCCCGGTCAGGCGTGGCAGCAGGTCGCCGAAGGCGTTGACCTCGCCGACGGCGAACCGCCGCCAGCCGGTCGCGGGCAGCAGATCGACGGCCACACACAGCGTGTCCGGGAAGCAGGCAGCGGCGCGCTCGCACACGGCCAGGGCCTCGGCCCAGCTGCCGCCCGCCGCCTCGACGGCCGCGCGGACCTCGTCGAGGCTTCCGCGCTCGCCGCCGAGGTGAAGATTGGTCATGGGGGAGTGACTGGTCCGTACGACGGCATGGGTGGCGCGGCCCGCCACCACCAGGACCCGCAGGTCGGCCGAGCGCCCACGCTGTGATGCCTTGGGCAGCCAGCGCTCGATGTGCAGCCCGTCCGGTGCGAGCGCGTCGACGATCGCCGCCACCTCGCGCTCCGTCGTACAGCCGCGCACCCGCAGTGAGTTGAAGAGCCGTCCGGACATGTCGCGCTCCACCGACGTGGTGGCCCGCACCCGGCCGGGACCTGCCGTCTCCACGGCCAGCACCCCCGAGGCGGACGAGCCGTGCGCGAGCTTCACGAAGGCCCGTGGCATCCGGTGCTGAGCCATCCGCTCGCGCACATCTGCCCAGTCGCGCACCACGGGCGCCGCAGCGCCGGAGGTCGGCGAAGCCGGTACAGGGACCCCGGCGCCGTCCAGCACGGCATGGCACAGCCGCTTGTCGAACAGCACGGCGACATCGCCCGGGGCGTCGAGCAGGACCGCTCCGGCCGCGTCGGCCGCCCGCGCGACCGTCCGCACCGCTCCGGTGAACCGGGTGTACCAGAGGGCGGTGCCCTCGACCCTCGTCGGATCGTCCACCGACCGCAGCAACCGCTCGACCTCGGCGTCCTCACCGGGCGAGTCCATCCGTACGGTCTCGCCCCGCCGGAAAACGGCCTTGCCGCCCAGGACATCCAGCCAGGGCACCACACGCGCGGCCGGCAGCCCGGCGGCGCGTACGGCGTCCCGGAAGAGTGTGACCCGGCGGTTGCCGGGAACTCCCACGACGGCGAAGCGCACCGCCGGGCCGCCCGCCCTACTCGGTGACTGCGACATAGCGCTCGTCGTCTTCATCCGGATCCCAGTACTCCACCTCGTTCGGTTCACCGTTGACCCGGTCGGCACCGAGCAGTCCCCTGAGACGGTCCAGCCATGGGTCACTGATGTAGTGGTGATGCAGATCCAGCGAGGTCAGGTGGGTGAGCGGCTGGCCCGCGAGCAGCGCCTCGGCTCCGAGGTCCCCGAGCGTGCCCATCGCCAGGGAGAGCGACTCCAGCTGGGCGACAACCGGGGCGGACGCCACCGCGGCCGCGATCTCGTCCTGGATCTCACTGTTCTGCAGACCCAGATGGCGCAGGTTCGGGAACGCGGCACCGGAGAGCAGCGGCGCAAGGTCCTCGACCGTCGCGTCCCCGCCGTACTCGGCGACGCCGAGCCAGAGTTCGAGGCGCTCCAGCGCGGGCAACTCCGACGCCCCGACCGCCCGTACGACGGCCGACGGAAGCCCGCCGGACTCGAACCGCAGCGAGGTGAGTGCCTCGTGCCGCACCGGCCGCAGATCAAGGGTCTGCTTGCCGGCGATCGGCTCGCCGCAGCCGCGCACCGTCAGCTCCTGCACCTGTCCGAACGCCTCGAGCACAGGGGTGATGTCGGCCATCTCCAGCCATGAGAGCTCGCACTCCTCGCTGACGACATCGGCGAGGAAGAGCGCCCGCAGGGACGGGAACCGGTCCGCGTGGCCCGCCAGCAGGTCGACGACGGGGGCGAACGGTTCGTACTCCTCCTGCCACCACGGACCGATCAGCAGGGCTCGCACCTGGGTGGTGTCGACCGTGTCGAGGAAGTGCTGCCACAGGGTGGCGAATGTCAGGCTGCCCTGCCAGGCGCTCTCCAGCCGCCAGGCGACCGCGTCCGCCGCCGGAAGCGGAACGGTGTGCGGCAGGCCGGGGCCGGGCAGCGTGAGGACCGGCAGGCCGTGGAACGTCTCGGGATGGTCGATGTCAGTCATGGGGCGTCACTCCGAAACCGTGGTGTAGCGGCCCTCGGCCCCACGATCGCCCCATGGTTCCTCGCGTTCGGACACATCGACCTGCACTCCGTACGGTTCCAGCGCCTCCTTGATCCGGCGCTCCATCGGCGTGGTGAGGAAGTGATGGTGCAGATCGAGCCGTTCGAGGTGGGTCAGCGGCTGGCCTTCGAGCAGCGCGGCCGCGCCCTCGTCGCCGAGCGTCCCGTGCGACAGATCGAGGGTGCGCAGCTGGGCGACGACCGGGGCACCCGCGACGGCCGTCGCGATCTCGTTCTGCACTTCGCTGTTGCGCAGACCGAGGTGGTGCAGGCGGGGGAAGCGCGAGCCGGAGAGCAGCGGGGCCAGGTCCGAAACATCGGCGTCGCCGCCGTACTCGGCGACACCGAGCCAGAGATCGAGCCGCTCCAGCGCGGGCAGCTCGCTGTCCAGAATGCCGCGGATCACTCCGGCCGGCAGCCCGCCCGTCTCGATGGTCAGCGAACGCAGCCGCTCGTGTTTCGACGGGGAGAACTCCAGGCTTGTGCCGCCGCGCACGCCCAGTTCCAGCAGGCCGGGGAACGCCCTCAGCAGCGCGGTGACGTCGGACTGCTCGATCCAGGAGATCTCGTTCTCCTCGCGCGTCATGTCGCCGACGAAGATCGCCTCCAGCGAAGTCAGACGGTCGGCCGCGGCGGTCACCAGACCGATCGGGTAGGACGACGTCTCGTCGGTCGCCTCCCCCCACTGTCCGATGATCAGGGCCCGCACGCCGCCCGGATCGACCGCCCCGAGGAACGCCTGGAACGCCTGCTCCCAGGTCATCTCGGACTCGTCGTCGTACGGATCGACCGCGATACGCCAGGCCGCGGCATCGGCGGCCTGCGCCGGCGCCTCGTTCGTCGCGTGCCGGAAGTCGACGGCCGGCAGGCCGAGCAACTCGTGCAGATGATCCACACCGGACATGGCCCTGAGCTCCTGAGACTGGGGGACGGCTGATGTCCGCAAGGTTTATCAAGTCCCACTGACAATGCGGCGGGCGGGGGAGCGGTTGTGACCGGTTGTCAGACCCTCCCCTTAGCGTTTTCTCCAGGGTCGGCACAGCGGGTGCCACCCTGGAGGGGAGACGTCTGTGTACCGGCAGGGCGATGTACTGATCGTGGCGTTGGACGAGTCCGAGGTGCCCGCGCACCTGGCGGACGCGCCGGGGGAGCCGCGGGACGCCCGCGGGCGGATGGTGCTCGCGCTGGGCGAGGTCACCGGTCATGCGCATGCAGTCCAAGGACCCGGCCGGCTGATGCGTGAGGCGGGCGCCTTCGGCCCGATGCTGCTCCATCTCCCCGATGGCGGGCGGGTGGTGCACGAGGAGCATGCGGCGATACCGCTGTCGAAGGGCTGGTACCGCGTCGTGCGCCAGCGGGAGTACGCACCGGGTGCGGTCCGCATCGTCGCGGACTGAGCCGGCCGGTCCGGACAGGCGGCGCGCGACGCAGCGGGCCGGTACCGGGCGGCACGGCGAACCGCCGGACAGGCGGCGAACAGCAGAGATCCAAGAGAGTGAACAGGGAACGGGGACAACCGATGCAGTACGTGGACTCATGGCGGGCCGTGGCAGCGGCGACCGGTGCGGCGGACCGGGGAGCGGCCGAGGACGGGGTCCGCCTCGCCTACCGCAGCGCGGGACTGGCCGAGCCGGAGCAGATTGTCTGGGCCGATTCGCCGAAGGCGGCCGTCGAGGTGGTCGAGAAACTCGTCGGCGCCGGCCGCTCGGTGCGCGACGAGGTGCGGACCCGGCCGTGGGCGGAGGAACGGCGCCGGATGTACGACGAGTTGGGTCCGGCCGGCTGGTCCTCCCTCTGGTCGGCCACGGGCGCCCAGCTCTGGGAGACCACAGCCGCGCTCGCCGAGCGGATACGGACCGGTGTCGTCGCGGCCCTCGCCGAGAGCCCGGAGGACGAGACGGATGTGCGTATGGTGCTGCTCGACGCGGTCCTCGGCCAGCACGACGCGGCGTGGCTCGCCGCGTTCGACGGCCGCGGGGACCGGCTCGACGGCCTGGCGGAGGTGGCCAGGCACGCGGGCTGGTGGTGGCCGTACGAGCGCACCGTGGTGATCAGCGAACGCCCGGAGACGCTCCACCGCGACGAGGCGGGCCGGCTCGACCGCGGGGACGGCCCTGCCCTCTCGTACCGTGACGGGTTCACGCTGTACGCCTGGCGTGGCATGCCTGTTCCCGCCGAGTTCCTCGCGGAACTGACGGCCCTGACCCCCGAGCGGATACGCGAGGAGGAGAACGCGGAGCTGCGCCGCGTGATGCTGGAGTTCTACGGTTACGACCGCTACCTCACCGAGTCGGGCGCCGAGCCGGTGCACCGGGACGAGACGGGCATCCTGTGGCGGATCGCGCTGGACGGCGACGAGGACGTGGTGATGGTCGAGGTGGTCAACTCGACCCCGGAGCCCGACGGGACCCATCGCACGTACTGGCTGCGGGTACCGCCCTCGACCAGGACCGCGAAGGGCGGCGTCGCCTGGACCTTCGGGCTGGACGGAGACGCGTACACGCCTCTGCGCCAGACCTGATCGGTCGACAGTGCGGGAAGGAAGCGAAGGAGGCGGAGTGGCCGGCCGGGTCAGGCCGTCAGCGTCGCCCGGTCGATGCCCAGTTCGCGGGCGAGCGCCTCATCGGTCCACGCCAGCATCGTGGCCCGGGAGAGCGGACCGGCGTACGACGTCATCTGGACGGCCAGACCATCCAGCAGGGCGGTCAGTCGCCAGGCCACGGACATCGGGTCGTCGCAGTGGAACTCACCCGCGGCGGCGCCCTCTTCGATGACCTCGGCCAGCTCCGCCTTCCACTGCTGGTCGAGATCGCCGGCCACATTGCGCAGCGCCGGGTCCCGGAGCGAGGCCGCCCAGCCCTCGATCCACAGCCGCCAGCCCTTGGCCTGCCCGGTCGGTGCGTACCAGCGGACGGCGGCGCGCAACCGCCGTACCGCACTCGTGCGACGGCTCAGGAGCTTGCGCAGATGGGCGAGGTCCGCCTCGGCCGCATGCGCGAAGGCGGCTGCGACCAGCTTCTCCTTCGTCGAGAAGTGGTAAAGCACCAGGGCGTTGCTCACGCCGAGCACGGACGCGACATCGGCGATCCGTACCGCCGCGACACCTCGCACCTCGATCTGTTCGACGGCAGCGCGGAGCAGCTCCTCGCGTCGTTCCGCCACGCTCAACCGCACTCTTGCCACGGCGTCACCCTAACCAATGCGCCGCTCCCGGACAGGTCGGGGGCGGGACCGCATACGGCCCCGCCCCCTGCTCACCACCTGTCACCTCAAGGCTCCGGCGCAGGTCAGCACCAGATATCGGCGCAGCCGGAGTTGTACGCGTCGATCAGGGTCTCCGTCAGCGAGGCACCTGAGGTGTCCGTGACGGTGGTGCGCAGGTCGACCTTGGCTGTGCCCATCGCAGGCACCGTCACCTTCCACCTGCCGTCGGCCGTACGCGCCGCCGCGGCCTGCTTCCAGCCGGTGCCGTCCGTCGCGTACCAGACCTTCAACGAAGCGACGGCAAGCGCCTGCCGACTGCCCTGCGCCGTGAGTCCGACCATGTAATCGAGCGGCCTTCCCGCGTCGGCCGCGTTCTCGCCGGTCAGCGGCAGCCGGTAGTCGAGGTCCAGCAGCCGGGCCGCGGCAGCCGACTTCTCGTGACCGGAGCGGAACCGCCACTCGCTGGTGATCCGGGTGCCGAGCATCCACGTCACCGGGTCCGGTGACGTACGGGTGGCGTCGACGGTCAGCCGGTACCAGTCGTCCTTGCGCGGCAGGTCGAACGTGGCGCGGCCCGGTGCGTCGTTGCGGGCCAGCACCTTCCCGCCGTCGTCCGCCAGGACCGTGCTGCCGGTGTCCGCCCCCGGCGCCGTCTCGGCACGGTGCCCGGCCGCGTCCGAGAACACCGGGAGCGCCACATTCAGCTTGTCGCCCTCCCGGGTGATCTGCGCCGCCCCGGCCTGCTCGCCGAGCGCCGGGTTGAAGGGCGCGGACATCCAGTCGTCCCGGTAGTCACCGCCCGCGTGGTACACGGTGGGCGCGCCGACCAGCGTCCCCAACGGGTAGACGAGGTCGGAGACGTCGTACTGGTAGTGAAAGGTCGCCGTCGTCCACGCGACGTCCGGGCTGTAGTAAAGAGTCTGCTCCGACGGCGGCCGGTAGCGGGTGGACTGCTGGTAGAGCGTCAGCCCGTGCCACGTCGTCCAGGCGTACATGCCCTTGGGATCGGTCGGGTAGCCGTGCGTGCGTTCCACCGTCGTCACCCAGGCCAGATTCGACCGCCGGTCGAACCAGTCGGCCCCCGCCGGGACCCTGCCGTCGACCGAGTGGTGCAGGAAGTAGGCGTCCGCCGAGGTGCTGATGCCGTCGAGCGTCAGCGTCAGCGGCCCTTCGGCCAGCCGTGCCCGCAGGGCGGGCACACTGGCCGTGTCCAGCCTGAGCACCGGTGTCGGCTTGTAGACCGAGAGCCCGTAGCCGACATACACGATGGCGGCCGTGCCCGCGTCCGTCAGCTTCTGGTAGAGCGCGTTGTTGAACGCGGTCTGGCTGGTGGCCGGTGTCCACAGGACGATCTTTCCCTTGAGGTCCATGGCCGCCGGGTCGGTGTCCGCCCCGGTGCCGATGTCGACGACCTCGCCGGTGGCCGTACCCAGCCAGCTGTAGATGCTGTACTGGGAGAGCAGCAGCCTCAGCGCGTCGGCCGATGAGCCCGGCTCGTGGGCGTCGACCTCCCGCTGCTGCCAGCTCAGACCGCCGAAGAAGGTGAGCCCGTCCAGCGTCCCGCCCGTGGAGGGCACCGCCTCCACGCGGTACTGGCCGGCGGAGCTCGGTGCGACCAGCCCGGTGTCCGCGGCATCCGTGCCGGAACCGACCCGTGACGCGATCCCGGTGGCCGACTGCAGCGACACCCGGGCGGACCCGTCGTCGACACCGATCCTGACGGGCTCTGCGTCCTTGGTGTCCAGTGCGAGGGTGCTGCTCCGATCGAGTATCACCCGGTGGGCGAAATGGATCGCGGTGGTCCCGACGACCGTGTTGCCCACCGTGTCGTACTCCCAGGTGTGCCCCAGGATGCGGTACTTGCCGCGCGGCAGCGTCACCGTCCTCGGCTTGGTGCCGTCCAGGCCGATCAGCTGGGACGCGCCCGTCTTCTCGTTCTGCAGGACCGCGCCCGTCGAGGTGCGCTCGGTGCCTTCGCGCGGTGCGGGACCGGTCAGGGTGAGGGTGTACGTCTCCGGATCGGCCTCGACGGAGACGGGCACCGTCGCCCTGCCGCGCCCCGGCCAGGTCGCGGTGACCGCTCCGCTGTACGTCGTCCCCGCCTCGACCCGTGACGGATCGAGGACGACCTCCGTGACCGCGGACGACCGAGCGGGCACAGTCACCGTCTCCGCGCCCACCCCGATCACCCGGCCGGGCCCGGCGGACAGCCGCAGTTCCACGGGCTTGTCCGTGGTGTTCGTCCACGTCACCTGGTGGCTCTGCGCTGCGGCGGAGGCGCTCGGGTAGGTGGCGTGGGCGGCCAGCGTGGCGGGGACGGCAACCACCTTCGCTGCCAGCGCCGCCGGTACGTCGGTGAGACCTGCGCCCGTGTCGGCGACCGACGCACCCGCCACCGGGGCGGCGCTGCCGACCAGTGCGGACTTCAGCTGCGCCCCCGACCAGTCGGGGTGGCGCTGGGCCAGCAGGGCGGCGGCGCCCGCGACATGCGGGCTGGCCATCGACGTACCGGACAGCGAGGCGTACTGCTCGGTGACGGCCGCGTCGTCCAGCGTGCCGGCGGCGCGGGCGGCCACAATGGCACTGCCCGGTGCGGAGATCTCCGGCTTGACGGCGGGCCGACCCTGGCGCGGTCCGCGTGAGGAGAACGCCGACATCTCACCGGACTTGGTGACCGAGCCGACCGTCAGCGCGGCATCGGCGGCGCCCGGCGCGCCGATCGTCCGGTCACCGCTGTTGCCCGCGGCGATCACGAAGAGCGTGCCGTGCTCGGCGGAGAGTTTGTCGACCGCGGCGGACAGCGGGTCGGTGCCGTCGGAGGCCCGGTTCGATCCGAGACTCATGTTGACGATCCGGGCGTCCTGGTCGACGGCCCACTGCATGCCGGCGAGGATCCAGGAGTCGTAGCCGTAGCCGTCGTTGCCGAGGACCTTGCCCTCGACGAGCTCCGCGCCCGGCGCGACACCCGCGTACCGGCCCCCGGAGGCGGCGCCGGATCCGGCGATGATCGAGGACACATGGGTGCCGTGGCCCTGGAGGTCCTGGACGTCGCCGTCCTCGGTGAAGTCCTGCGAGGCGGTGACAGCGTTCTTCAGGTCCGGGTGGGTGCGGTCGTAGCCGGTGTCGAGGACCGCGACCTTGGTGCCCTTGCCGGTGATTCCGGCGCGGTGAGCCGTGTCCGCGCCGATCTGCGGTACGGACCGGTCGAGCGTCGCCCGTACCCTGCCGTCGAGCCAGACCTTCCCGATGCCTTCGCTGCGGGCCCCGGACGCCGTGCCGAGCTGCTTCCACACGGTGCCGGCCGACTTCTTGGGCACGCTCAGCGCCGTGGTGCGTGCGGTGCGGAAGGCCACGGCGACGCGGGCGCCCTTCGGCGCGTCGGGGCTCGCGGCGGACGGTGTGTCGCCGCCGACCAGGACCCGCAGGGTGTCGGTGCTGCTGTCGGCGTAGCCCGATGCGACCAGCTCGGTCACGTCGAACAGCCGTCGGTCGACGCGGCCCTGCGCGATCTGTCCGACGGCGTCGATCGGCACCGCGTACTCGTGGCCGTCCGCCCGGAACCGAGTGAAGCCCATGCCCTCACGGCCGGAACCCGGCACGATCGAGCTGATCTGCAGGGCGTTCCCGCTGCCGGAGTACGTCACCACGTCGCCGGTCAGCAGCGTGACGGTGCGGGCTGCGCCACCTGCGGCCGGGGACATGGCCGGGTCGGCGAAGGCGGGGGCGTTGTCGGCGGCGGCAGGGAGTGATCCACCGGCAAGGGCGGCGGCGAGCGCTGTGGCGCAGGCCGCCGCCCATCTGGTCCGTCTCATTCTCACCTCGTGAACTCGTGTGTTCCCAGGGGGTGGTGAGGCGAGAATGTCAGGAGCATGGCGGCGCGGGGCCGGTCGGTGCTGGCGGGAAGCTGCCATGGCAGCTATTCGCCGTAAACCCTTTAGATCAACGGGAGTTGAGCGAAGGCTTGCGGAGCGTCACCGGTACCAGCCGAACCGTTCGGCCATCACCGGCAGCCGTTCGGCGACGAGCGCATGGGCCGCCGCACGGGGCGTGGAGCCGTCGGCCTCGGCGCGGACCAGCATCCGGTCGATCAGGGCGCGCATCGAGCGACGGGTGTGCCCGAACGCCTCCTCGGCGTCGGCGCCGATGTCGCCGAACAGGGTCCACCACCACCAGGCGTTCGTACCGGAGTTGACGACCACATCGGGCAGCACGGTGATCCCGCGCCCGGCGAGCAGCGCCTCCGCCTCCGGCAGCACCGGCATGTTCGCCGCCTCGACCACCCAACGGGCAGTGATGAGAGCCTGGTTCGTGGCGTCGATGGCGTACGAGACCGCTGCCGGGACGAGCACCTCCGCCTCCTGGGCCAGCCAGGCGTCGGCGGGCAGCTCGCGGTCCCCGTCCCGCAGCGCACCGCGGTCCACCGTTCCGTACGCGTCCCTGGCGGCGAGCAGCGCCTCGACGTCGAGGCCCGCCGGGTTGGCGATGGTGCCCTTGATGTCCGCGACGGCGACGACCTTCAGCCCGGCCCGCGCCAGGAACCGCGCCGTCGCCCCGCCCATCGTGCCGAAGCCCTGCACACAGACGCGCGCCTGCGAGTACGCCACGCCCGCCCGGTCCAGCGCGGCGAGCGCCGACTCGGCGACCCCGCAGCCGCCGACCAGTTCGTCGAGCCCGATGCCGTCCACCTCGACGGCGAACGCGTCGGCGAGCCGCTGCCGCGCCGCCGTCTCGTCGTCGAGCAGGGGATAGACGGCCTGGATCGAGGAGATGAGCCCGGCCTCGGCGGCCGCCCGGTCGACGAGGTCCTGCGTCAGCCCGAGGTCCTCACCGGTCGTCCAGATGTTCTCGATGTACGGGCGCACGGCCCGCAGATAGCGCACCAGTACCCCATACGCCTCCGGGGCGCGCGGGTCGCAGTCGATGCCGCCCTTGGCGCCGCCGAGCGGTATGTAGCGGGCCTGTGCGTCGTCGGCGTCGAAGTGCAGGGCCTCCTTCATCGTCATGCCGCGGGCGAGTCCGGCCACCTCGTCGAGCGTGCAGCCCTCCCGCATCCGCAGCCCGCCGCTGGACACACCGCGCACCAGCCGGTCGACGACCAGATGGCCCTGGCGTCCGGTGACGTGGTCCGTCCAGGTCAGCGAGATCAGCGGAGCCGGCGGGGTGGTCGGGGACGCGGTCGTCGTCGGCGTCGTCATCGGGGGGTCTCCTCGGTCACAGTGATCAGGGTGGGCCCAGGGGTGGTCAGGGCCAGGGACAGGGCGCGGGTGAGCGCCTCGGGTGAATCGGCGTGGACACCGTGGCCGCCGTACGCACGGGCCAGCGCCGGGAGGTCGACGGACGGCAGATCGACCGCCGTGGGGGTGTCGCCGCGCGCCGTCATTTCGTCGCGGATCTCGCCGTATCCGCCGTTGTCGAACACCACGACGGGCAGCGGCAGTCGCAGCTGGGCGGCGGTGGCGAGCTCCTGCACGGAGAACTGCAGCCCGCCGTCGCCGCTCAGTGCCACCACCTGACGGGCGGGATACGCGGTCTTCGCGCCGATCGCGGCGGGCAGGGCATAGCCGAGCGTGCCGAAGCCGGTCGGATGGAGATAGCGCCCCGCCGGACCCACCGGCAGATGCGGGATCGCGCCGTAGTAACAGCACTGCGCACTGTCCGAGGTCAGGATCGCGTCCGCGTCCAGCACGGCCCGTACGGCCTGCAGATACGGCAGCCGGTGGGCATCGCGCTCAGCGGTCTCCGCGTCCCGCCCGGCGCGCAGCGCCCGTACGGCACCGGTCCGGTCCGGAGCCCCGGAAGCCGGTGCGCCGTGGGGCTCGGCGAGTTGCTGCCGCAGGGCTTCCAGGGTGGCGCGGGCGTCGCCGACGAGCGGCAGTTGCGCGGGCAGTCCCGCGTACATCTGATCCGGGTCGACATCCACCCGGATCAGGGTGGCGCGCAGCGCGGGCGGCGCGGACCAGAGATCGGACTCGGCCAGTTCCGTGCCCACGGCCAGCACCGCATCGCACCCGGCCAGCCACTGCTGTACGGACGGGCTGTGCAGCGACACCCCGAGCGACAGCGGGTGCGTCTCGTCGACGATCCCCTTGCCGTTGGCAGTGGTGACCACCGGCGCACCCAGCTCCTCGGCCAGCGTCAGGCACTGTGCCGCGGCGTTCCTGGCACCGCCACCGAGGACCAGTGCGGGCTGCCGGGCCGACCGCAGCACCCGCGCCGCGTCCCGCAGCGCGGGCAGGGACGGGCAGATCGCGGGCGTCGGCGGGGCGAGCCGCATCGGACCCGCCAGTTCCGGCTTCTCCAGCAGATCGAGCGGCACCTCGATATGGGCCGGGCGAGGGCGTCCCGTGCGGAACAGCGTGAAGGCGCGCGCCACCGCGGAGAAGATCTCCTCGACCGTCGACACCCGGTGGCTGAATGCCGAGACCCCCCGCAGCGCCTCGGTCTGGCTGCGCATCTCGTGCAGCAGACCGGTCGACTGGCGTGGGTGGCGCAGTGGCATGCCGGGCGAGACGACCAGCAACGGCACGCTGTCCGAGTACGCCTGCCCGACCGCCGCCGCGATGTTCAGCAGCGCCGGACCGGTGGTGGTGATCGCCACCCCGGGGCGCCCGGTGACCCGCGTGTACGCATCGGCGGCGTACCCCGCGCCCTGCTCGTGGCGCGGGGTGACATGCGCGATTCCGTACGGGGCCAGATGCCGGTAGATCTCCAGGTTGTGCGTTCCCGGAATCCCGAACGCCTGCGTCACACCGTGCTCCGCCAGTGCGCGAACCACGGCTTCGCCGCCGGTCAGTGAGGTCGGCCTCGGCTGCTCGGACACACTGCCTCCCTCCACCAACAGGTCGATTTACTGAATCGCCAGTCAGTATTGGGAGGCGGGGACGCCCCTGTCAATGTGATCTTTACTGAATCGGTGTTCAGTAGCTGAGGTGCGACCGTCAGGGGGCGGCGGGGCGCGGCACCTCGCACTCGTCCTTGAAACCCTGGCTGGTCAGACCCAGTGCGGAGTTCGTCCGCGAGCGCATGTTCTCCACGGCGACCATGGTCGTCAGCTCCACCAGGGCCTTCTCGCCGAGCGCGGTCCTGAGCCGGTCCACCAGCTCGTCCGTGACCTCCGGCGGGGTGAGGCTCATCGCCTCCGCGTACTCCATGACGTCACGCTCCCGCGGTGTGTACGCCTCGCTGTCCCGCCACACCGGCACCTCGCGCAGTTTGCGCGGGTCCATCCCGTGCCGGTGGTTCTCCCAGTAGCCGAAGTCCATGCACCAGCTGCAGCCCACGGTCGCCGCGGACGTCATCACCGCAAGGGCCTTGAACTGCGGGTCCAGCGCCTTCCACCGGCCCACGGCCAGCTCGAAGCGGAGCCCGGCCCACAGCACCCTGGTGTGGTGGGCGGTGGCCCGTACGGGATCGATGACCTTCCCGAACGTTCGGTTCGAGTACCACGACACGGTGCGGAAGAGGAGGCTGCGGGGCGGGTCGAGCGAGATACGGGCGGTCATGACGGGTCTCCTTCGGTTCGGTTCCGAGCCCGCCGCGCGGTTCCTTGGGGGTGCCGGCGGCGGCTGCTGTCACGGATGCGACGGGCGAGGGCTGCCGGATGTGACATCGGACAGCGGCCGATCGCGGAATCCTGCGACGGGTGCGGACGTTGGTTCCGGCATGACGGGAATCGATGCAGAGAAGGACGCGCTTCTCCGGCTGATCGCCGAGGAGGACGGCGGGGTGCTCGTGACGCTGAAGCGGGACGGCCGGCCCCAGCTGTCCAATGTCAATCACTTCTACTATCCCGAGGAGCGCATCATCCGCGTCTCGATCACCGAGGGCAGGGCGAAGACGCGGAACCTCCGGCGCGATCCCAGGGCGAGCTACCACGTCACGAGCAAGGATCGCTGGGCCTGGACGGTCGCGGACGGGACCGCCGAGCTGTCGCCGGTCGCCGTCGATCCGCACGATGCGACCGTGGAGGAGCTGATCACGCTCTACCGCGACGTGCAGGGCGAGCACCCCGACTGGGACGGCTACCGCAGTGCCATGGTCCGCGACCGGCGGATCGTCCTGCGACTGCACGTGGAGCATGTGTACGGGCAGCCGCGTGGCTGAGGTGGCGGGGTCCGGCCTTCATTCCCCTGGCCGTTCCGTACTCGCACCGTCGTACCCCCTGCTCATAATGAAACGACACCGACTCCCTCAGGAGATGTTGTGACCGGCGCTGACTCCCTGCACCCGCTCCGCACCCGGCTCCGTACGCTGCGACCTGCCGCATTCGGCGCCGACCCCGACGGCGACCGCATGGAGCGCATCCGGCGCTCACCCAACTTCGCCGACGGCGTCTTCCAGAACCCCATGGGGGCGCGGAGCAGGCCGTCCGGCTCCATGCTGGAGTTCGCGAAGGTCTTCTTCCGCAAGGAGGAGAGGGCCCGCCGGACGCCGACCGGCACGGTACCCGTCCACGCCACCACGCTCGCCGACCTCGCCGCGCCGCCCGTCACGGGGCTGCGGCTCACCTGGATGGGGCATTCGAGCGTGCTGGCCGAGATCGACGGCCGCCGGGTGCTCTTCGACCCGGTGTGGGGCGAGCGATGCTCGCCTTTCGCGTTCGCCGGGCCCAAGCGGCTGCACCCCGTCCCGCTGCCGCTGGCCGCGCTCGGCCCGGTCGACGTGGTCGTCATCTCCCACGATCATTACGACCACCTCGACCTGCCGACGATCCAGTCCCTGGCGGGCACGGACACGGTCTTCGCCGTGCCGCTCGGCGTCGGCGCCCATCTGGAGCGCTGGGGCGTTTCCGCCGACCGGATCCGCGAGCTCGACTGGAACGAGACCACGCACATCGCGGGGATCAGTCTGACCGCGACCCCCGCCCGGCACTTCTGCGGGCGCGGCCTGCGCAACCAGCAGCACACCCTCTGGGCGTCCTGGGCCGTCGCGGGCCCGGAGCACCGGATCTACCACAGCGGTGACACCGGCTACTTCCCCGGTTTCAAGGACATCGGCGCCGAGCACGGCCCGTTCGACGCGACGATGATTCAGATCGGCGCCTACTCCGAGTACTGGCCCGACATCCATATGACACCGGCGGAGGGCATGCGAGCCCATCTGGACCTCCAGGGCGGGGAGCCGCTCGGAGCGATGCTGCCGATCCACTGGGCCACGTTCAATCTGGCCCCGCACCCGTGGGCCGAGCCGGGGGAGGGGACGAAGGATGCTGCTGCGGAGGTCGGGCAGGCGGTGGCGTTCCCCCGGCCCGGCGAACCCTTCGAGCCGGCGGGGATGCTCCCCACGGACCCCTGGTGGCGCGCGGTGTCCGCGCCTATTGCGCACCCGTGGCGCCGCTCCGAGGTGCCGGATACTGCGTCGGCCGCCCGGGGTGATCTCGACCTTGCGGGGGAGCGGTGATGCCGGCGTGGACGATCTCGCGAAAGCCGCTCGGATGCGTCAAGGAGGCAACTCCATCTGGTAGTGCGTCAGCAGGCCAGTGGTCGTGGTCTTCGGAAGAGGTACCTTCTGGCGGCGGATGGGGGAGCGCAAGGGCGCACTGAGGCCCGAGACTCCACGACAACTGCCACGACCCCGCACCGCACCCAGCGGCGTGGGGTCGATTCGCCCGGTCACCCATTGAGCGCGGGGGCTCTTCCTTGCAGCTGTTTGTCATGTACGCTTAAACGTTCTGTTGCCAGGTCGCATCCCAGCCATTGTTCTACGCGCGAAGAATTCAGTACCCAGCGGCTGTGCCCTCGTAGATCAACCCCTCCCGGAGGTATGACGGATGCTTGGATCCGGTAAGTCCCCTCGTCGCAGGCTCGTCAGCGGTATGGCCGTTCTGGGCGTTCTCGCCGCCGGCACCGCCGTCCAGGCGGTTCACGCCGCCCCCACCGCCACCGCAGCCACCACCAACCGCGTGCTGTTCGACAACGCACACGCCGAGACGGCCGGCAACGCGGACTGGATCATCAGCACCAGCCAGCCGGACCCTCTGGGCCAGAACTCCAGCCCCACTTCGGAGACTTCCTGGACCGGCGCCCTCTCCTCCTGGGGCGTGGCCCTGCAGAAGACCGGCAAGTACAGCCTGAAGACGCTGCCGTCGGGCAGCTCGATCACTTACGGCACCACCAGCGCAACCGACCTGATGAACTTCGACACCTTCGTGCTGCCCGAGCCGAACGTTCTGCTCACCGCGGCGGAGAAGACCGCCGTCATGAACTTCGTGAAGAACGGCGGCGGCCTGTTCCTGATCTCCGACCACACCGGCGCCGACCGCAACAGCGACGGTGAGGACGCGGTCGAGATCATCAACGACCTGATGACCAACAACACCGTCGACAGCACCGACCCGTTCGGCTTCTCCGTCGACTCGCTCAGCATCAGCTCCGACTACCCGGCGGCAATCACCGACAGCACCAACGCGGTGCTGCACGGCTCCTTCGGCACGGTGACCAAGAGCCTCATCGCCAGCGGTACGACCGCCACCCTCAAGCCGGCCGACAACTCCAGCGTCAAGGGCCTGCTCTACCGCACCGGGTACTCCGGCAACACCGGCGCCTTCTTCGCCACCAGCACCTTCGGCAGCGGCCGCGTCGCCTTCTGGGGCGACAGCTCGCCGATCGATGACGGCACCGGCCAGTCCGGCAACACTCTGTACGACGGCTGGAACGACTCCGGCGCCACCAACGCCACCCTCGCCCTCAACGCCACCGAGTGGCTCTCCGGCAGCAGCGGCGGCGGCGGCACCGGTACCTGCACCGCCGCCCAACTGCTCGCCAATCCCGGCTTTGAGTCCGGCAACACCTCCTGGACCGCGAGCAGCGGCGTCATCACCACGAGCAGCAGCGAGGCCGCCCGCACCGGCTCCTACAAGGCCTGGCTCGGCGGCTACGGCTCAGCGACCACCGACACCCTCTCCCAGTCCGTCACCATCCCGTCCGGCTGCGCCGCCACCCTCAGCTTCTACCTCCACATCGACACCGCCGAGACCACCACCAGCACCGCCTACGACACCCTCAAGGCCCAGGTGCTCAACAGCTCCGGCACCGTGCTCGGCACCCTCGCCACCTACTCCAACCTCAACGCCGTCGGCGGCTACACTCTGCGCAGCTTCGACCTCAGCAGCTACGCGGGCCAGACCGTGACCATCAAGTTCACCGGCGTCGAGGGCTCCATGCTCCAGACCTCGTTCGTCATCGACGACACGGCGCTCAACGTGAGGTGACAGCAGTCGCACCGGGCGCCCGAGGTCACCTGGCGGCGGGCGCCCCGTGGCGAGGAACCGCCCAGGATCCTCCGAGCGTCCGCTGCCGGTCGAGGCTCGACTACGGCCATCGGTCTCGCCGGTGAGGCAGCGGCGGCTGCGTGACTGCAGGAGCAGTGTGGCGTAGCTCCAGGGACTTGGGGTGGCCGGCTGCGAACGGGTCACCATCGGGATGCGGTTCCGGTTCGTTCCCGGCCACGGCAAGTGTGTCCAGACCGAACTGCACCCACTGGCCGCCGCGACCGTCGACCGGGCCGTTCGCGCGCGTCCGTCGGTCCGTCGGTCCGTCGCACCCGGCGGTCAGGCTGCTGGGCGACCCGTGTCAATGCGGCGTTATCGGTCTCTTGTGCGAGAGCTCATACCAGAGCGGGACGGATCGCGGGCAAGTTTGACAACTGCCCGTCGCGGGAGCCCGATTGGCGACTACTGTGTGTGGCCGGTGGTCAACGCTGGGCTCATATCGTTCGAGCTTGCCCGAGCGTTGACCCGAGCCTGACCGACCACCGTAGGTGCCACCGTATGAACGCCGATTCCTGGTGCCCCATGTACCGAGGACGCTGATGTCTCAACTTCGCGCACCTGAAGCGCGACCGGAACGCCGAGAGGGCGCGCGGCACGGCCGACCGGTTGCCCGTTCCCACTCGGCCGCGGCCAGGCCGCGCGCCGCACAGCCATCTCCTGACGCCCGCATGCGCCCACAGATCCTGCGTACCACCCTGCTCCCGGCCATCGCCGCGGTGCTGAGCGGTGCCGCAGCCGTCATCTTCACCATCCGTTCCACAGGTACCCGCCCGACCATCCAGCTCTGGACCGCGCTGGGCGGATCCGGGGCGCTGGCCGTCGCCGCCGTGGTCGCCGCATTCCTTGGCGCCAACCGGGTCACGACCACCGTCCTCGGCCGCTGTCTGGCGCTGCGCCGTGCCAGTGCCCAGGACCAGGCCGACCTGCAGCGGCTGGTGGAGCAGCTCCGCAACGGACGGCCGGTGCCGGCGCGGCGCCCCCCGCGGCCCGTCGCCGCCGGCAGCGACGCCTTCGACCTGCTCGCCCAGGAAATGGGCCGGTCGCACGAAGGGGCCGTCGCCGCCGTCGTCCAGGCAGCCCGGCTCAGCAACAACTCCGGCGAGGAACAGCGGGTCGAGGTCTTCGTCAATCTCGCCCGCCGCCTGCAGTCCCTCGTCCACCGGGAGATCCAGCTGCTCGACGAGCTGGAGCACGAGGTCGAGGACCCCGATCTCCTCAAGGGCCTCTTCCAGGTCGATCACCTCGCCACCCGCATCCGCAGGCACGCCGAGAACCTCGCCGTACTCGGGGGAGCCGTCTCCCGGCGCCAGTGGAGCAACCCGGTCACCACGACCGAGGTGCTGCGCTCGGCGATCGCCGAGGTCGAGCAGTATCCGCGGGTCAAACTGGTGCCGCCGATCGACGGCACCCTGCGCGGTCACGCCGTGGCCGATGTGATCCATCTGCTGGCCGAACTCGTCGAGAACGCCACCGTGTTCTCCGCCCCGCACACCCAGGTGCTGCTGCGGGCCCAGCACGTCACCGCCGGGCTGGCCCTGGAGGTCGAGGACCGGGGGCTCGGCATGCCGGGCAACGAGCAGAAGCGGATGAACGCCCTGCTCGCCGACCCCGACCAGGTCAATGTCGCCCATCTGCTCCAGGACGGCCGGATCGGGCTTTTCGTCGTCGCATCGCTGGCCCGCAGGCACGGCATCGCGGTCCGACTGCAGAGCAACATCTACGGCGGCACCCAGGCCGTACTGGTACTCCCGCAGTCCCTGCTCGGCGTCGACCCCGACGCACCCACCACGGCCGACGCCGTCCCGGTCCCGCCGCCCGGGCCCGTACACCGGCCACCGGCCCAGGACGACACCGCGCAGCAGCGGAATCTGAGCCCGGCCCCGAACCGGCAGGCCCAGGTGCCCAGTCAGCCGCTCCGCCTGCACCAAACGCCCCAGCAGCCGCGAAGGCAGGGTGAGGGACCGCTGCTGCCGCTGCGCGTCGAGCGTGTCAGCCGGCCCACCCCCGCCGACGCCCGACCCGGCATCCAGCGCCCGGACGACGCGCCTTTGGCCGTCCAGCCGGAGCCCGGAACCGTGCGCGGCACCATGGGCCGACCCCAACTCCCCAGGCGCGCGCACCAGGAACACCTGGTCCCGCAGCTGCGCGAAGCCCCCGCCCCCCGTGCCGAGGACGAAGAACCCCCCCCGCACGACCCGGGGCTGATGGCGTCATTCCGGCGGGGCATCGAGCTCGCCGAGGCCCGGAGCGAAGGGGACGCCGACACCGCACAGGCTCCGGACAGCGCTCCCGACGCGTCCGGACCGCCGGCCCGGCAGCCCCTCGAACCGCTGCCCGTCCGGGGAACCACCGCGACCGCCTCCCCGCTCCCTCCCGAACCGGACCCCCTCGAAACGAATACTTTGAAGGAGTAGATGCACCATGACGACCGATACGCCGTCCGGTCAGGTCGCGGACCTCGACTGGCTGCTGAGCGGGCTGGTACAGCGCGTGCCGTACACGCGCAGCGCGGTCCTGCTCTCCGCCGACGGGCTGGTGAAGTCCCTCCACGGCATGGACGCGGACAGCGCCGACCATATGGCGGCGCTGGCCGCCGGTCTGTACTCCCTCGGCCGCAGCGCCGGGGCGCGCTTCGGGGACAACGGGGAGGTCCGGCAGGTGGTGGTGGAGCTCGACTCGACGTTGCTCTTCGTCTCCACCGCCGGTTCCGGTACCTGTCTCGCTGTCCTCGCCGGACGCGAGGCAGATGCCGCGGTGCTCGGCTACGAGATGACGATGCTGGTCAAGAGCGTCCGGCCGTATCTGCATACTCCGGCCAGGCAAGCGGCCGGGGCACCGAGCACCACGGGGCTGTGAGAGTGTCGGCCCCGCACGACGGGCCGTTGCTCGACGACGCGGCGGGCCGGCTCATCCGTCCGTACACCGTGAGCAACGGCCGTACCCGTCCGACCGCCGTGCTCGATCTGCTCTCCCTGGTGAGGGCCACCGGCACCGATCCGCAGACGCATCTCGGCCCCGAGCACTCCGTGGCGCTCGGGCTGTGCGGCGGGCCCACGTCGGTGGCCGAGATCGCCGCACATCTGCGACTGCCCGCAGTCGTCACCAAGGTGCTCGTCTCCGATCTGGTCGACTGCGGCGCAGTCACCGCGCATCCGCCCGCCTTCCATGACATGCCCACCGACCGATCTCTGCTGGAGGCAGTGCTCGATGGCTTACGACGACAGCTCTGACGGCTCCGGCATCTCGGGCCGAGGCGACGCCCCCGGGGGCCCCGAATGCTTCCCCGTCGCGCTCAAGGTCCTGGTGGCGGGCGGCTTCGGCGTCGGCAAGACGACGTTCGTGGGCGCCGTCAGCGAGATCGCACCGCTGAGCACGGAGGAGCTGTTGACCCAGGTCAGTGCGGCGACCGACAGCCTGGAGGGTATCGAGTCGAAGACCGCCACGACGGTCGCCATGGACTTCGGCCGCATCACCCTCGACGAGCAGCACGTGCTCTATCTGTTCGGCACCCCGGGCCAGGAGCGCTTCTGGTTCATGTGGGACGAGCTCTCCCAGGGTGCGCTGGGAGCGGTCGTGCTCGCCGACACCCGGCGGCTCGAGGAGTGCTTCCCTGCGGTCGACTTCTTCGAGCGGCGCGGTATCGGATTCATCGTCGCGGTCAACGAGTTCGACGGCGCCTACCGCTACGGCCCCGACGAGGTACGGGCCGCGCTCGACCTTCCGCCCGAGGTGCCGGTCGTCCCCTGTGACGCCAGGATCGCGAACTCGGGCACCGGAGCGCTGGTCACTCTGGTCCAGCATCTGATCAACGCCACCTCCGACCCCGCCCCGCTCTCCACCTTGGGAGCCCACCCGTGAACGGACGCACCAGCGGCCGGCTGTTACTGACCCCCGTCGACCGCGATGCCCCGTCCGCGCCCAGCGGCTTCGGACGCTCGGGCTCGGGGAACGGGCCGGTGGGTCGTTCGACAGCTTCGACCCGTTTGCGGACAAGGTGGCCGAAATGGCCGATGTTCCTTTCTCCGTGGTCAACTTCATCGACGGGAACCGGCAGTTCTTCGCCGGACTGCACACGCCGACCGGTACGCACACCGGTTGCGAACTGGGTGCCATGGCCGCGGGCAGCGGCCGTGGCGGTCGGTACGTGGCCCTCGATCACGGCTACTGCCCGCACGTCGTCGCACGACGGAAGGCGCTCGTCCTGGAAGACGTCTGCGACTACCCGAGATTCGCCGGCAATCCGGTCGTCGACGACATAGGCATCCGTTCCTATCTGGGGGCGCCGCTCATCGACCGTACGGGCATCGCGCTGGGGGCGGTCTGCGCCGTCGACACCGTGCCCAGCCCCTGGGGGCGGGCCGGTCTCGACACGATCAAGTCCCTGGCGCAGGAACTCGTCGGCCACATCCACCGACGGGAGGACAACGGCACCATCGCGCTCTGATCCGTCGTGCCGCCCGCGCCTCGGACGTGTGCGAGCCGCCGCCCATGCCCGGACGCCCGCGCTCAGACCTCGACCGTCGTGCCGTCCAGGAAGGTCAGTACCACCGACTCATCATCGGCCCGCACCGCCACCGATTCACGCAGTGCCTGCGGATGGACGGTGTCGCGGGACAGCGCGACCAGCGAGACATGGATGCTCCGCCCGCCCGGATGACGGTCGCTCCGAAGATACGGGATCGCGGAGTGCGGCCCGTACGCGTTGGACTGCACGTCCCGCGCGACGCCGGACCCTTCCGCTGCCTCCTCGGGCGTCCCGCCCGCCGCGACGTCCCAGCCGTACAGGGCGACCACGGCACTGGTCAGACCGTCGGCGGTACGCGTCAGCGCCCAGCCGGGTCCCGACGAGGAGAACGGCCGCTCGGCGTGCGCGACCGCATGTCCGCCGTCCCGCACCACCGCACCCTCCGGCGCCTCGACCCGGTGCACCCGGATCTCCCACGGGCCGTGCAGCACACTTGCGGTCTCGATCCGGTACGTGCGGTCGTCGCGGGGTAGCCGGGCCGCGTACCAGGACGAGGCGACGCGGTCCTCACAACGCAGCGGATGGATCCTGCGCCGCCGTGACGGGGTTCCGTCCGGAGCGAGGAGTGCCAGATGGCCGTCGATGGCGCGTGCCACGGCGTGCGGCGCGGACTCGGGCGCGGTCGCCGTCGAATAGGCGAGCTTCGCGTAGTGCGGGTCCTCCTCGCCCGTGTCCGCGTCCGTGGTGTCGTCGGTGGCGGCGGGCGGGTTGTGGTCGCTGCCGTGGTTGATCAGCCGGACGATGCCGTCGTGCCGTGTGGCGTGCAGCAGCCACCCCGGTGCGGGCAGCGCGGTGTACTGGTCGGACTCCTCGATGGGGAGCGGGAGTTCCCGCTCCGTCCACACCGGGTGGTCCGCCGGGAGCAGCAGCCCGAGGAAGCCCTTGCTCGCCCAGTACGGGGAAGCGGGACCGGAGTACGGCTGGGTGCTCGGCAG
The DNA here is from genome assembly GCF_026339735.1 of Streptomyces sp. NBC_01669. GTDB lineage: Bacteria > Actinomycetota > Actinomycetes > Streptomycetales > Streptomycetaceae > Streptomyces > Streptomyces yanii. The sequence goes on along the minus strand of NZ_JAPEQG010000001.1, from coordinate 1,335,757 downwards.
GAACGTGTCGTACCAGCCGAGGGTCAGCAGCCCCCGCTCGTCCGGGACGCCGCGCTCCACGAAGTGCCGCAGGGTGCCCGACGCGAGCCGGCGTGTGAGTCCGGGTGCGAGCGGCGTGCAGTCGGCCAGCGCCCCCATCCAGACCGGTGCGAGCGCCGCGAACCGGTACGTCAGTGAGCGCCCCTGGTGGACCGGCGCACCGTCGGAGCCGAAGAAGTGCGGATAGTCCTGCAGGAACCGGGAGAGCCGCTGCCGGTAGACCTCGGTCCTGCCGCCGTCGTCGTCCGGGCCCGCCATCCGCGACCAGAGCAGCGGATAGAGATGCATGGCCCAGCCGATGTAGTAGTCGAAGTTCCGGCCGTCCCCATCGGTGTACCAGCCGTCCCCGACGTACCAGTCCTCGATTCTGTCCAGATTGCTCTCGATGTCGGAGCGGCTGTAGGGGGCGCCCACCGAGGCGAGGAACTGCTCGGACACCGCCTGGAAGAGACGCCAGTTGTTGTCCCAGGTGCGACCGCCGACGAAGCCGGAGAACCAGTCGACGACCCGCTCCTGGACCTGGGTGTCCAGCTTGTCCCAGATCCAGGGGCGGGTCTCATGCAGACCGACGGCGATCGAGGCGGCCTCGACCATCTGCTGCGAGCAGTCGGTGAGCCTGGGCCAGGCCTCGGTGGAGGCCGGGTCCGTGCCCGTTGCCAGACCCTGCGCGTAGCGTTCGATCAGTTTCGGATCGACGTCCCCGCGGGCTCCGGCGATGCGGAAGGCCGCCATCAGGAAGGAGCGTGCGTATCCTTCGAGCCCGTCCGACACCACGCCCGACCAGCTGGCCCGGCCGGGCAGCCGGTACTGCGCGAAGCCCGGTGTGGCGTAAGGGACGAGCGCGTCGAGCATGCGGTCGGCCGAGGCCTCCCAGTGTGCGCGCGTCCAGCCGGTCCGCGAGGACAGCAGCCGGTCGGTCGGGGGGAGGTGCAGGAAGGGCGGGGTCATGCGGGCGGTGCTCCTCAGTCCGTCAGGGTCGACGGGTCTACGGGCGGTGTGGGCAGGTTGAGCGCGGCGAGGGCGGCCTTGCCGTCCGCGTCGATCGGGTACGCCCACTTGTCGACGTAGAAGTCGGTGAGATCGTAACCAGTGATCCGGCTCGTGTACGTGGCGAAGTTCGACCAGCGCAGAGCGTCTTGGGTCTGCCAGTCGGACTGCGGGTTCTCCTCCCGGATCAGTCTGTGCAGTCGCGGCCAGATGCCGGTGCCGAAGGCGAGTTCGAGCTGGCGCAGCGAGACGAGCTTCTCGTACGCGCCGAAGGAGGTGGCGAAGCTCAGGCCGGGGGTGCCGAGCTTGGGCAGCGCCGTCTGGAACCAGTTGAGCCCGGTGGTGGTGTTGACCGTCAGCAGATTGGAGGTCTGGCCGAAGATACGCTGCGCGGCCAGCGAGTAGATGTTGACCGAGACCTCGGTCAGGCCTGCCGGCCGGTAGGCGAACTGCTGGTGCAGATGCCCGAGTTCGTGGTAGAAACCCCAGCCCCGGTTCTTGACGCCTTCGACGGTGATCAGCCGGTCGAGATACGCGGCGGGGAAGGCGTTGTAGTAGTGGGTGGCATAGGCCCCGACACCGGCGGGAACCTTCGACACCTCGTTGAACTGGTAGGGGCCCGCCTTGCGGCGGTGCAGTGGGAGGGAGCCGTCGAGCCCGCTGACCTTCGCATGCGAGGCGACCAGGCTCTCGACGAGACGCATCAACGCGTCATGGTCCTCGTCCCGGTGGGCGAGGAAGCTGTCCCGGGTGACGGTGATGATCGCGTGCGGCGAGGTCAGTTCGACGTATCCGGAGTCGTTGGCCGCGTCCACCAGCGCCTGGAACTCGGACTCCGTGGTCTCGCCGAGGGTGAACGTCGGCAGGTTCACGGCACCGGAGAGGAAGGTCACTTCGGCGCGCTCACCCTGTCCGGCGAAGCGGAGATAGACGGGTCCGCCGTAGGGGTCGGTGAGCGTGTTGATGCCCGGAGTCAGGGTGTGGTCGCGCGGGGCCCGCTGTGCCACCACGTCGTGGTGGTTGTCGTACGTGCCGATGTGCAGCGTCGGCAGCACTCCGTGCGGTGCCCGCACTCTGACGGTGAGGGTGGCGCCGGCCGGGGCGTACCGCTTGGTCGTGATGAAGTCACAGCCGCGGTACGTGGTGGCCAGGCGCAGCCGCTCGGTCTCCGCCGAGGGGAATGCTGTGGCGCGGACGGTGGTGGTACCGGGGCGGGCCGAGGCGGTCCCGGAGCCCAGCAGGGTCGCGGCGCCCGCGCCCGCCAGGACGGCGAGGGCACTGCGGCGGCTGAACGGGGACGAGGCAGGGGAAGCGTGCATGCGTACTCCCTGAGGAAGGAGGGGAAGACCGGTCGCAGGTGCCTGTTCAGGAGAGGGTGGCGGTGTGCGTGTGACCGCGCGATCCACCGACCGTGACGGTGAGGACGGGGCGACGGCCGGGTGTCACGGACACGGTCGGGTCGGCCGTGACCACCCTGCTCACCGGGAAGGGCAGTTCCACCGTGACCGTGGTCTGCGTGCGGCTCGGGTCGGCGACGGCGACGGCGAGTTCCTGGTCCCTTCGTTGGACCAGCACCGAGGCCGGTCCGGATGCGGTGATCCCGGCGGCGGTGGCCGCTGCCCAGAAGTTCACCGCGGTCAGCCCCTGCCTGCGGACCTCCACGGCCTGCGCGGTGGCGTCGTTGGCGACGATCCGGACCGGACGCGAGTGCGACCAGACGGCTGTCGCGGCCGAGGACGCGCCGGGCAGCAGGACATAGGCGTAGCCCGCATCGGTGGGTGAGACACCGTGATCGACCCAGAGTGTCACATAGCGGCGGGTGACCGGATCGGTGCTGCCGCCGGTGTCCGCCCCGGTGTTGAGCGCCCGCCAGGTTCCGGTCCGCTCCTCGCGCAGCGCTTGAAGAGCAGTGGGGTCGGGGAAGACATAGCCGCCGACGCCGTCGACATGCGCCCACCGGGCGTGGCCGAACTCCTCGGTCCAGCCCTGTTCCGCCGGCTGTCGGACGCCGTCGACCGTCAGCCGCTGCGTGCCGTCCGTGCCGAGATTGCGGTTCTCGACGACCGTCTCGACCGTGCGTCCGTCGGTCGCCGTGATACCCGCGCCGAGCGCGATCACCGCGTTGTCGAGCAGGAACCAGGATTTCCTGGCTCGCAGGGTACTGCCCGCGGGACCGATGAGCTCCATCGCCGAAGCACCGTACCGGTCGTGGAGCACCGCTCCGCCCGCGACGGCGTTCGTCGGACGGTAGGTGGAGGTGCCGGCGCCCGTGCCGAGATCGGTGCGCTGCCTGGTGTCGACCGTGGTGCCGGGCAGCCGGTACGGGTCGACGGTCGGCCAGAAGCCGTTGTTGAACTGCCCCAGGTCGTCGCCGTCGTACAGATATGTCATGCCGTCGCCGGTGTACCAGCCGTGCAGATTCTCGCCGTTGCCGGCCTCGTAGGCCGAGATCCGCTTCGACGACAACGACAGTGTGCAGGCCCAGCGGGGCTGGCGGTGCACCACCCGGTCCATGTCGGCGAAGACGAAGTGACCGGTCGTGCGCGCCCCGGCGGGAATGCTCCGGTCATTCAGCACGGCCTTGGCGAGGGCCAGTTGGGGAAGCGTGGCGAGAGTCGTGAACGGGGTGGTGCGGTTGCGGGTCAGCCAGCCCTTGGCCAGCGCGCGCCAGCGGTCCGCGTACGCGGCGGGTGCGCCGGTCGCCAGGAGCAGGATCGCTGCGACGGTCGCCGCACCGTCCCGGTGGTCACCGGCGCGCTCCCGGGAGATCGCCCGGCCACGTACCGCGTCCATCATCAACCCGTCGAAGACCACCGGCGAGAAGGTCCGCTCGACTGCCTCGTACATCACGGAGACCTGCGGGTCGGCGACCGCCCACTCGGAGCCGGCGAGCAGGGACAGCAGATAGGCGGCGCCGCCGAGCAGAACCGTGCCGTACGTACCCGTGTACGCGACCACGTCATGCTGGACGAATGACCCGTCCTCGTAGAAGCCGTCACCCGAACCCGTGTACCGGAACAGGCTGTTGCGTCCGGAGTCGCGCACGTCGGAGAGCGCGTCACGGGCCGATGCCAGCTTGGCCGCATCCTGTCCCAGCAGTCCGCGCAGCGCGACGATGACGGCCTTGTCGGTGCGGTTGGCGCCGGTCTCGGCGAGCGTGGGGGAGTTGGTGCGACGGTCCGCGTTCGGGCAGAACCGGTCGACCACTGCCAGATAGTCCGTCAGATCGGTGGCGGGCAGTCGCCCACGCAGCAGGACGGAGCAGTCCATCAGCGCCCGTGGGGCGCCGATCTCCCAGAACCACCAGTTGCCGGTCTCACGCTTGGCCGGGTTGTACGCGGTGTCGTACGTGAAGCGCAGCGCGGCGACGAGGGCGTCCGCCGTTTCCGCGCTGCCGGCCAGTGAGGTGCCGGGGGTGGCCCAGGCGGTCGCGAGCGTACGGAGCCGGGTGTAGCTCTGGCCGAAGTTACCGGGGTCGGTGACCGGGGAGAGATCCGGCCAGAGGGCGGTCCGCCCGGCGCTGCGGTCCAGGGTCTCCCAGAGCCCCCTCGCCGTGGTGTCCAGAGTGGCGACCGCCGCGACGACGTCGGGGTCGGACAGGTCGAACGCGCCGCCGGTCAGGAGGGTTTCGGCGCGCTGGAGGAGCGCGTCGAAACCCACGGTGCCGGCGGTCTCGCCGGCCGCCACGGGCTGCGCCTGCGCGGCGCCGGCCGTGGCGACGAGCGTCGTGGCGGAGGTGGCCGCGACGGCCGCGGTGGCGCCCGTCGCGGCGAGCAGGGTGCGTCTGCTGAGGTTCATGGTGTCTCCTTTTGCCTGCGATCAGTCCGTGAGCGTGCTGGGGTCGACGGGCGGCTTCGGCAGGTTCAGCGCGGCCAGTTCCGCCTTGCCGACGGCGTCGATCGGGAACGCCCAGGTGTTCACGAAGAAGTCCGTGAGGTCGTAGCCGGAGACCCGGCTGGAATAGGTGGCGAGTGCCCGGTAGCGCTTGTCGGTCTCCGTGTAGTCCGACTGCGGGTTCTCCTCGCGCACCAGCTTGTGCATACGCGGCCAGAAGTCGTCACCGAAGGCGAGCTCCAGCTGGCGCAGCGGGACGAGCTTCTCGTACGCGCCGAAGGACTTCTCGTACGTCAGCCCCGCCGTGCCGAACTTGAGCTGCGCGGACCGGAAATAGGTGAGCCCGGTCTTCGGATCGATCGTGAGGAGGTTGGACGGCTGCTTCAGGGTGCGCTGCGCGGCAAGCGAGTAGATGTTGACCGTGACCTCGGTCAGACCGCCCGGCTTGTACGCCATCTGCTGGTGCAGATGGCCGAGTTCGTGGTACAGCCCCCAGCCGCGGGTCCGCAGCCCCTCCACCGTGGTGGCCCGGTCGAGATAGGCGCGGGGGAAGCCGTTGTAGCCGTGCGTGGCGTACGCGCCGACGCCGGTCGGCACCTTGCTGACCTCGGTGAAGTGGTACGGCCCCGCCTTGCGCCGGTGCACCGGCTTCGAACCGTCGAGCCCGCTGATCCGGGCGTGCGAGTCGATGATCGTCTCGACCAGTTCGAGCAGCGCCGCATGGTCCTCGCCGCGGTACAGGAGCGCGCCGTCGCGGGTGAGCGTCATGATCGTGTGCGGCGCGTGGAGTTCGACGTACGGCGAGATGGTCAGTGTGTCGAGCTGGTGCTGGTAGTCGGCCTCGGAGGTGCGGCCCAGTGTGAAGACCGGCATCGGGACGGCGCCGGAGCGGAAGACCACACCGGCCCGCTCGCCGTCCCCCGTCAGGGTCAGATAGACGGGGCCGCCGTGCGGGTCGGTCACGGTGTTCGCGCCGGCCGTCAGTGGGTAGCTGCGGGGCTCGGTGATCTCACCGTAGTAGTCCCACGTACCGATCCAGAGCGTGGGTACCAGGCCGTCGTTCGGCTGGACGGTGAACGAGAGCGGGGTGGCGGCCGGGACGTACAGGCCGGTGGGCTGGAACTCGGAGCCGCGCAGGGCCTGTCCGAGCCGCAGCCGCTCCGCCTCGGCGGCGGGCCGCGCGGTCACGCTCACCTTGACGGGCTGTGCGGAATCCGCGACAGCGGTACCGGCTGCCCGGGCGGAGGGGGCGGTGGTGCCGAGCGTGACTGCTGCTCCGACGCCGGCCGCGGCGGCGAGAACCGAACGGCGGCCGACGGGGACGGAGGCGACGGCCGGAGGCGTGACGGCGGAGAAAGAGGACTGACGCATGCGGAACTCTCCCTGCAGAAACAATTGAGGGGCGGAAGCGTGCGGAACGGGTGAAGCTCGCCGTCAGCATGTAAGCGGTTGCTATCGAGCCGCAAGAGGGCTCAGGAAGTTACTGTTATTTACTATGGTCAACTACGGGCAGTGGCGCAGTAACCGGTCACATCCGGGTAGACCGACCGGACCGGGGTGCGACGGAATCGCGTACCACGATGTGCGTGCCGAGCCGCAGGGCGCCCGTGGTCGGCTCGCGCCAGTCGTCCTCGTCCCCACCGCCGACGGCCAGCCGCACGGCCTGCCGTCCCATCTCCTCCAGCGGTACATGAACGGTGGTCAGCCGCGGTCGTAGCTCCTGGGCGACCGGAATGTCGTCGTACCCCACCAGGGAGATGTCCTCGGGCACCCGCACCCCGGCCTCCTCCAGCGCCTGGGCGGCGCCCGCCGCCACGATGTCGTTGGCGGCGAAGACGGCGGTGAAGTCCGGCCCGTCCCGCAGCAGTTCCGCCATCCGCCGGTAGCCGAAGTTCCGGCTGAAGGTGCCGGGCTGGGCCAGTTCCGGGTCCGGTGTCACCCCGCGCAGCTCCAGGGCCCGCCGGTGCCCGGCCAGCCGGTCGCGGGTGGTGGAGAGCTTCGGCGGGCCGCCCAGGTAGAGGATCCGTTCGTGCCCCTGCATCAGTAGATGGTCGGTGATGGCGAAGGCGCCGCCCTCGTTGTCGTACTCGACCGCGGCCGTCGGTGCCTGCTCGCCCAGCGGCGGCCTGCCGCACAGCACGAGCTTCGATCCGCCGGCGTCCAGCTCGCGGGCCCGGCGGGCCAGCTCCGAGGTGTAGCCGCGGTCGGCGACGCTGCCGCCCACCACGATCACCGCGTCGGCCCTGCGCTCGTGCATCAGCTCGACGAAGGCCAGCTCGCGCTGGGGGTCGCCCTGGGCGCAGCACACCAGGCAGAGCCGCCCGCCGAGCGCAGCCTCCCGCTCCACGCCGCGGGCGATGTACGCGTAGAACGGGTCGATGAGCTCGTTGACGATGATGCCGACGGTGCGGCCGGAGGCGCCGGCAAGGGCGCGGGCGTGCGCGTTCACGACATAGCCGAGCTCGCGCATCGCGGCCTCGACCCGCTCCCTGGTCGCCTCCGCGACCGGGTAGTTGCGGTTCATGACGCGCGAGACCGTGGCGGTCGAGACGCCCGCCCGCCTGGCCACATCCGTGACGGTCGCCCTGCGCGATCCGTCCGCGGCCGTGCTCTGCCGGCGCATCCGACTCACCCCCTGGTGACTGTTGTGTGACGCCGAGCCTAGAGCCTGGGCGCGGGTGGGGTTCACGCGATCCTCCCCAGGTCGGCCCGGTGGACCGGATGGGTGAACGGCGCGCCCTGTGCGTACCGCACCAGCTCCTCGACGGCGAGCGCGCCGAGCCGCCCCACCTCATTGCCCTGCGCACCCGCCAGGTGCGGGGTGAGGAAGACGTTCGGCAGGTCCCACAGGGGGTGACCGTCCGGCAGGGGCTCGGGGAATGTGACGTCCAGAACCGCGTCCAGCCGCCCGCTGACCAGGTGCTCGGTCAGTGCCTCGGTGTCCACGAGGGGGCCGCGCGCGGTGTTGACGAGCAGGGTGCCGGGGCGCATCAGGCCGATCCTGCGCGCGTCGAGCAGCCCACGGGTCTCAGGGGTGTCGGGGGCGTGCACGGTGACGACATCGCTGGTCGCCACCAGGGTGTCCAGATCGGTCGGGGTGACCCCGAGCCGTCCGGCCTCGTCGGCGTCGACGTACGGGTCGTATAGCAGCACCTCGGCATCGAGGATCCCGAGCAGTTCGATGACCCGGCGGCCGATCCGGGACGCGCCGATGACGCCGATGGTCAGTCCGTGTGTACCGAGCCAGTGCTGCCGGTCGAGATCGGCGCCGGTGCGGTGGGTCCGGCGGGTCCGGTAGAGACCGGCCAGCGGGAACACCCGCTTCGCGCCCATGATGATCGCGGCCAGGGTGTACTCGGCGACCGGTACGGCGTTGGCCGCCGCGGCCGAGGAGACCACGATCCCGCGGTCGAACGCCGTCTGCGACAGAAAGGTCTTCACTGTGCCGGCCGCGTGGATCACGGCGCGGAGCTGTGGCGCCCGGTCCAGCAGGGCCGCGTCGACGGGCGGGCAGCCCCAGCCGGTGAGCAGGACCTCGGCCGAGGCCAGCGCCACGGCGGCCTCCGGTGTGTCGAAATCTCTGACCGCGGACGGGACGAGGAGATCTGCGGCCTCCTCCAGCCGGGTCCGTACGGGCGGTGGGAAGACGTCGTCGAGCAGTCCGGGGCTCATGACCAGGACCGTGCGCGGCCGCCTCGGGGGCAGTTCCGCAGCGTCGGTAGCGGAATGAGCCGGTGCCTCTTCGGTGGTTCGCACCCTGCCTCCGGACAGTAAGCGTGTTCTATGGAATGACCGGCACGCTAGGTACCCCGAGGCCCGACCGTCAAGCATGACCGTCGGTCAACTATCCTGTTTCTTGGTTATTTTGCTGATTCATCCCCCAGGATTCGGCTGTGAGGGCTCCGCGTAACGCAGCCGTTTCTCCAGATCTCTTGACGCTGGGGTTAACCGCTTACTAACTTGCGGCCGCAGAAGGCTCACCACGCGCCAACCGGCCGAACAGGACGCACCATGGCTGAAACAGCACCCCCGCTGCCTCGGGAAAAGCGGTCAAAACGGCTACAGAGGACTGCAACGTCGTCGTCTTCGTCGACCCGGGCCGTTCTCCCGCAGAGCAGGCTGACCGTCTGGCAGCGGATCAAGCGGGACCGGGTGATGCTGCTGCTGACCCTTCCGGGCCTGCTGTACTTCATCGTCTTCCACTACGTTCCGCTGCTCGGCTATGTCGTGGCGTTCCAGGACTACCAGCCGTACCTCGGCTACATGCACAGCGCCTGTGTGGGCTTCGCCAACTTCACCACCGCGTTCGGCGAGCCGGCCTTCTGGTCCGCGACCCTCAACACCCTGGAGATCGCCCTCATCCAGCTGGTGTTCTTCTTCCCGATCCCGGTGGCTCTCGCCCTGCTGCTCAACAGCATCGTCAGCGAACGGATCCGGCGCTTCGTGCAGAGCGTCGTCTACCTGCCGCACTTCATCGGCTGGGTCATCATCGTCTCGATCTTCCAGCAGATCCTGGGCGGCGCCGGGCTGTTGCCCGATGTCCTCGGGGGCATGGGGCTGCCGCGCTACGACATGATGAGCGACCCCGACGCCTTCCCCTGGCTGCTGACCCTTCAGGTGGCCTGGAAGGACGCCGGCTGGGGCACGATCATCATCCTCGCGGCGCTGCTCGGCATTGACAAGGGCCAGTACGAGGCCGCAGCGATCGACGGCGCCGGTCCCAGGCGCCGCCTGTGGCACGTCACTCTTCCCGGCATCGCACCGGTTCTGATCCTTCTGCTGATCCTCAACCTCGGGCAGATCCTCTCCGTCGGCTTCGAGCAGATCCTGCTCCAGCGCGACGCGGTCGGCCCGGACGCCGGTGAGGTCCTCGACACATACGTCTACTACCACGGCATCAAGGACAACGACTGGGGCGTCGCCGCCGCCGTCGGACTCGTCAAGGCGGTCATCGGCACCGCACTCGTCCTGGGCGCGAACAAGTTCGCCCACCGCCTCGGCCACGAAGGGGTGTACCGCGGTGCTGACCGTTGAGAAGCCGCCCGCCACGTCCGTACCCACCAAGGCGCCGGCGAAGAAGACTCCCCGGAGCAAGAAGCAGTCCGACGGCCGTCCGCCGTGGATGGAGAAGCCGACCCGCGTCGGGCAGGCCGCCAAGGGCCTCGCCATCGTCGTCGTGGTCGCCGCCGTCGCCTATCCGCTGCTCGGCGTCATCGGCACGAGCTTCGCCTCGCAGACCGACATCATCCGCAGTTCCGGACTGGTCCTGTGGCCCGATCACCCCACCCTGGACGCCTACCGCACCATCTTCACCGGCGGAGTCGTCACCCGGGCGCTCGTGGTCAGCCTCGGCATCACGGTGTTCGGCACCCTCGCCAGCCTGCTCGTCACCGTCGGCATGGCGTACGGCCTCTCCCGCCGCGATGTCACCGGATCCCGCTTCATCCTGATGACGGCCCTGTTCACCATGCTCTTCAACGCGGGCATCATCCCCAACTTCCTCCTGGTCAAAGGACTTGGGCTGTACGACACGTACGCGGCGCTCGTCATGCCCACCCTGGTCAGCGCCTTCAACCTGGTCGTCCTGCGGTCCTTCTTCATGAACCTGCCCGAAGAGCTGTACGACGCGGCGAAGGTCGACGGAGCCGGCGACTTCCGCGTCCTCGTACGCATCGTCCTGCCGCTCTCCAAGGCCGTCCTCGCCGTGATCAGCCTCTTCTACGCGGTGACGTACTGGAACGCCTTCTTCAACTCGCTCCTGTACCTGGGCGACTCCGACAAGTGGCCGCTGCCCATGGTCCTGCGCACCTATGTCCTCCAGGGCCAGAGCCTGAACGCCGCGTCGGCCGGCGAGGTCCTCGCCCCGCAGCAGGCCGTCCAGATGGCGGTCCTGGTGATCGCCGTCGTACCGATCCTCTGCGTCTACCCCTTCCTCCAACGCTACTTCACCAAGGGCGTGCTCACCGGCGCCATCAAGGGCTGACCGCCACTCCGCCACCCCCTGCACTTCCCTTCCCTTCTCTCCCAAGGAGATTCCAGGTGTCGAGCTCCACCCCCATCAACCGCAGATCGCTGTTCCGCCTGGGCGCGGGCGTCGGTCTCGGTCTGGCCGCCGCTCCGCTGCTCGCCGCCTGCGGCGACGGTGGCACGACCGCCAAGGCGGAGGCCAAGAGCGCCTCGCTGCTCCCGAACTCCGCGGTCCGCAACATCGGCCTCAAGCCCGACCTCCAGGGCACCACCACCGGTGTCCCGCAGGGCTTCTTCAGCTACCCGGCCAAGCCGTTGCGGGCCACGAAAGGTACCCCGCTGAAGGGGGCCGAGCCGATCAGCGCGACGATGGAGACGTTCTCCCCGCCGCCGCCCGCGCGCGGCAAGAACGCCGCCTGGCAGCAGATCGAGAAGCTCCTCGGAGGCCGGGTGGACATCACCGCCGTCCCCGCCGACGACTACGGCACCAAGTTCTCCACGATGGTCGCCAGCGACAGCCTGCCCGACCTGTTCATGTACCCGGAGTCCGGTGGCGTCGACAACAAGGCCGCCTTCCTCCAGGCGACATGTGCCGACCTGACACCCTTCCTCGCCGGGGACAAGATCAAGGACTACCCGAACCTGGCCGCGATCCCGAAGGGTGCCTGGCAGGCCGCCATCTTCGGCGGCAAGCTCTACGGTCTGCCGATCGCCCGTACCGGCACCGGCGGCGCCGGCTTCTACCGCCACGACCTCTTCGCGGAGGCCGGCGTCACGGACCTGGACCAGATCACCGACCTCGACCGGTTCATCGAGCTCTGCAAGGAGCTCACCCGGCCCAAGAAGGACCAGTACGCGATCATCGCGGGTGCCACCACGATGCTCGCCATGTCCGCGGGCGCGCCGGGCGGCTGGCGGCTGGACGCCAAGACCGGCAAGTTCACCGTGGACCTGGAAACTCCCGAGTACCGGCAGGCAGTCGAGACCGCCCGGAACCTGTACAGGGCGGGCTGTTACTACCCCGGCACCCTCCAGATGTCCGGGGCGCAGAAGGCCCAGTACACGGACATGTTCAAGAACGGCAAGGGCGCGTACGTCTATGACGGCATGCCCACCTATCTGGCGCCCGGCGTCGGCTACATCGCCGCGATGAAGGCGATCGACACGACGTACGACCCGCGCCCGTTCGTCCCGTTCGGCAAGGACGCCGTCACGTGGATGGACAACGTCGCCCTGCAGAACACGCACATCAAGAAGGCGTCCGGGGACCGCGTCAAGCAGATCCTCGCCTTCGCCGACTTCGCCGCATCCCCGTTCGGCAGCGAGGAGTACACGCTGATCAACTACGGCGTCGAGGGCACCGACTTCACCCGTGACGACAAGGGCAACCCGGCCCTCACCAAGCAGGGCACCCAGGATGTCACCGTGCCCTGGAAGTTCGCGGCCTCCGCCGTCCCCGCGATCTTCAGCGCCGACTCCGAGCAGGGCGTCCGTCACGTCCACGACGCGTTCACCAAGATGATCCCGATGATGGTGCCGGACCCGACCCTCCAGTACTCCTCGCCCACGTGGGATTCGAAGGGCTCCGGCAGCCTCGGCACGCTGAAGGGGGACGCCCTGAAGGACATCATCGCCGGCCGCAAGCCGATGTCGGCCTACGACCAGCTGGTCAAGGACTACCTGGCCAAGGGCGGCGAGCAGGCCCGCGGCGAGTTCGAACAGGCCTTCCAGAAGGGCAAGAAGTGATGAGCGCTCCCACCAGCAGGCGGTCCGCGCTCCGGCTCGGCGGCGCAGCCGTCGCGGCAGCGGTCGCCGTACCCGTCCTCGGCTCGCCCGCCAGTGCCCGCAGCCGCGGCTTCGACCCGGCCCCCGGCTCCGACGGCGTCGGCGACCCGCTCTTCCCGACCCTCGGCAACGGCGGCTACCAGGTCGTCCACTACGACCTGACCTTCGACTTCACCCCGGTGACGTACGACTTCACCGCCGTCGTGAAGATCAATGCCCGGGCGACCCAGGACCTGTCCGCGTTCAACCTGGACACCGATGGGCACACCATCGACTCCGTCACCGTCGCCGGGCGCGCCGCGACCTGGGCGTTGTCGGCCGGCAGGAGCGGCCAGGAGCTCACCGTCACCCCTGCCCAAGCGTTGCACGACGGGCAGCCGTTCACCGTCGAGATCCGCTACCACGGCAACGGCAAGGCACCCCGACTCGGCCTCACCGGCTGGAAGTTCGGCACCGACGGCGGCTTCGCCTCGGCCGCCCAGTCCTCGCGCGCCGACACGTTCCTGCCCTGCAACGACACCCCGTCCGACAAGGCCACCTGGACCTTCCACATCAGCGCGCCGCAGGGCTATGTCGCGACCGCCAACGGAGAACTGCTCGACAGGACCCCGCGCGCCGACGGCTCCACCGTCTGGCACTTCGCCCTGCGCGAGCGGATGGCGACCGAACTCATCGGCATCGCCGTCGTCAAGGGCACCTATCTGTACGGCACCAGCCACCGCGGACTGCCGCTGCGGCACATCGTCCCGCAGGGACAGGAAGAGAAGTACGGCCCGATCGTCGCCCGTACCGCCGACCATCTGGACTGGCTGGAGGAGAAGTTCGGCCGCTACCCGTTCTCCGTGTACGGCCTCCACATCTACGACGGCTACACCGACGCCCTGGAGAACCAGACCCTCTCCCTCTTCTCCACCAACTGGTTCAAGCTCAACGCCAACGGCCAGCCGGGCTACGAGACCACCATGGTCCACGAGCTGACCCACCAGTGGTTCGGCGACTCCGTCACTCCGAACGACTGGCAGCAGGCGTGGCTCAACGAGGGCCCCGCTGTGTACTACGCCGGGCTGTACGGCGAGGAGCGCGGCTGGTCGGTCTTCGCGGACAAGATGAAGGCCACGTACGAGAAGCTCGACGCGGTCCGCGCCGCCGACGGCCCGCCCGGACGGCCCAAGGCGCTCGGCGGCACCAACATCTACGACGGCGGCGCGCTCGTCCTGTACGCCCTCGGCCTCCGGATCGGTCAGCAGAAGTTCGACCAGGTCATGCGGGAGTGGGTCAAGCGGTTCAAGGACTCCACCTACACCAGCGAGGAGTTCATCGCCCACACCGTCAAGATCACCGGCGACGCATCCCTCGACCCGTTCCTGCGCGACTGGCTCTTCGGAGCCGTGAACCCGCCCATGCCCGGACACCCCGACTGGAAGGCCGCCGCATGAACCGCCCGATGAACGCCGTTCGGGGAACCGCCGCTGCCATCACCGCCGCGGCCCTCGCCGCCCTCATCGCCGCCCCGACCGCCCAGGCCGCACCCGGTGCCCGCACCCTGTACGCGGCACCCGACGGGCACGGCACCTCGTGTACCGTCGCCCGCCCGTGTTCCCCGGAAGGCGCCCGCGACCAGGCGCGCACCGAGACCGGCCGCGACATCCGCGTCCTCCTCAAGGGCGGCACGTACCACCTCGACGCCCCCCTGCGGCTGGGCGCCGACGACTCCGGCACGGACGGACACACCGTCACCTGGACCGCGGCGCCCGACGCGCGCCCCATCCTGTCCGGCGGCCGCACCCTCGCCGGATGGACGCAGAACACCGACGGCACCTGGACCGCCGAGGTCCCGGCCGGTGTCACCCCGCGTCAGCTCTTCGTCGACGGCAAGCGTGCCACCCGCGCCCGGGGCGAGGCCTGCGCGGCGAGCGTCTGCGACGCCACGAAGACCGGCATGACCGGTGCGAAAGCCACCGGCATCGCCGACTGGCAGCGCCCCACGGACGCCGAGGCCGTCATCCGGGTCCGCTGGCGCAACTACCACTGCCGGATCGCGGGCGTCAGCGGCGACCTGCTCACCTTCGTCCATCCCTGCTGGACGAACTCCGCGAGCGGTACCAACCGCACCGGACCCGCCTGGGACACCACGACGGTCGACTCCACTCGTTACAGCGGCGTCGCCTTCTTCGAGAACGCCCCCGAACTCCTCGACCAGCCAGGCGAGTTCGTCTGGAACTCGGAGGCCCGCACCGTCACCTACCTGCCGCGCAAGGGCGAGGACATGCGACGCGCGCAGGCCATCACTCCGCACACCGAAGAGCTGCTCGTCGTCGACGGCGCCCACGACGTCACCGTCAGCGGGATCGGCTTCGCGTATGCGGCGTACCGCCGGCCCGGCACCGACGAGGGCTACGCGGGCATGCAGGCCGGTCTCACCCTGACCGGAGCCACCGGCCCCGTCGACCATGCGGGCCGTTTCTACACCAAGCCGTCCGCCGCGGTCACCGTCCGCGGCGGACAGCACATCTCCATCGAGAACGCGCGATTCAGCCACCTCGGCGGGGCGGGCGCGACGCTCGAAGCAGGCACCAAGGACAGCTCCCTGACCCGTTCCACGTTCACCGACCTGTCCTCGGGTGCGGTGTACGTGGGAGACACCGAGCCGATGCCCTCGCCGGTGCTCGCGGGGGAGCGGAACACGATCGCGTACAACACGATCACCCGTTCCGGAGTCGAGTACACCGACTCGGTCGGCATCTGGGCCGGTTACGAGGCCGAGCTGACCGTCGACCACAACAGCATCGATCACCTGCCGTACTCCGGGATCTCGGTCGGCTGGGGCTGGAACCAGCCCGAGTCGCGGCAGTCCGTGCTGCGCGACAACAAGGTGACGAACAACCGGATCACGAACGTCATGGAGGTCGCACAGCAGCAGCACGACGGCGGCGCGATCTACACCCAGGGCGCCCAGCCCGGCACCGTCATCGCCGGCAACTACATCAACCGCTCCGCCTTCGGCAACACCGAGCGCGACGGCAACGGCATCTACCTCGACGAGCAGTCCTCGTACATCACCGTCGAGAACAACGTCATCACCCGTATCGGCTACAAGTGGGTCTCCAACTGGGCGGACTACGGCATCCAGAACACCGCCCGCGGCAACTGGACCGACACCGCGGCGCCCGCGCTCGGTGGAACGGGGTCCGTCATGACGGGCAACTCGACCGGCCTGGACCGCCTGCCGGCCGAAGCCCTCGCCGTTGCCGCACGGGCAGGCGCCCACGGAGGCTCCGTCGAACAGCTCCGCACCGACCTGGCACGCACGGGCACCGCAACCCAGTCCTCGACCGAGGGCACGGCGGGTGCGGCGCTCGCCCTCGATGCCGACACCAACACGGACACCCGGACGCTGTCCGAGGCGGATGCCTGGTGGCAGGTCGACCTGGGGGCGACGAAGCATGTCCGTCAGATCGAGATCTGGAACAACTCGTCGACCACGACAGCGGACTTCGACGTCATCACGGACGACGGCACGGTCCACGTCAGTGGCAAGGCACTGCGCCCGACCGTCCTGAACGTGGACAGCAGGACCCGCACGGTGAAGATCGCCCTGTCGGGAACGGGCCGCGTGGCTCTGTCCCAGGTCCTGATCCACCCGTAGGTCTGCGGTTTCACCGCATGTGATCCACCCCGCCGGACGGGCCCTGGCCCGTCCGGCACCTTCATGCCTGCGTTCTCCGTGGTCCTGATGCGCTCCTGGTGGCCGCTCCGGGCCTCGATCGCCGGACGGGCCGGGGCCGGCGCTGTCCGCAGTGCAACGCGCGGGGTTCAAGCCCGCTCGGCACGATCAAGCCCGTCCGGTGAGGGAGGACGGAGCGGATCCCGGACGCACCCGGTCACCGCACCCCACCCCCCGGCACTCCCGTACTGCCCCGCAACACCACCTCACCCGCCACCCGCACCACCCGGGCCCGCCTTCCGGCCCCCACCTCCCGCAATGCCAGCGCGATCGCGTTCTCGCCCATCGATGTCAGGGGCAGCGCCACCGTCGTGAGCGGCGGCGACAACTCCCGTACCAGCGGGATGTCGTCGAACCCTGCCAGCGACACATCCTCCGGCACCCGCGACCCCGCCTCCCGCAGCGCCGCCAACGCCCCGACCGCCATCACATCGGTCACCGCGAAGACGCACGTCGGCCGGGCCCGGTACGGCGATCGCGCCGCGCAGAGCAGCAGCCGCCGCGCCGCCTCGTACCCGCCGTCACGGGTGAACGCCCCCTCCACCACCTGGTCGAGCCCGATGCCCGCCTCGGCGAGCCCCTCCCGGAACCCGGCCAACCGGTCGGAGACCGTCGTCAGCTCGGGCGGCCCGCTGAGCACCGCGAACCTCCGATGGCCCAGTCCCACCAGTGCCCGGGCCAGTGCGGCCGCCCCCGCCTGGTTCTCCGGCTGTACGGTGTCCACCCGCAGGCTGCGGTGCCGGCTGACGACCGCCACCCGCCCGCCCGCCCTGACATACGGCTCCAGTTCGGTATCCATGGCCCGCTCCCACGCGCGGTCCTGGAAGCCCGAGCCGATCAGCAGGATCGCCCGCGCGCGCTGAGCCCGCAGCATGGAGACGTAGCTGATCTCCCGCGCCGGCTCCCGGAACGTGGAGGCCAGCATGACGAGCAGCCCCCGTTCCGCAGCCGCCCGCATCACACCGCTGGAGATCGCGGCGAAGTACGGGTCGCTGACGTCATGACAGATGACGCCCACCGTACGGTTGTTGGCGGAACCGGCGAGTGCCTGCGCATGTGCGTTGGGGATGTAGCCGAGCCGATCCGCCGCCGCGTGCACCCGCTTTCGCAGATCGTCGCGGACCGTGGCCGTACCGTTGAGCGCCCGCGAAGCGGTGGCCGGTGAGACCCCGGCCTCCCGGGCCACGGCGTCGAGCGTCACATGGGCCGTGGCCGCGACGGCGCGGCGCGCTCCCGGACGGTCCGGCGTCGCCCGTCCGCTGGTCACGCGTTCACTCAACTCGACCCCCAAGGGCGCGGTGGCGGCAGGGTCCCGAAACTTCGGGACGACCTATTGACCGTGCGTGCAGGCAGTCATTAACGTGGCGGCACCTTACCAGAAAGCGCTTTCTGAAAGCGCCTTCTCCATCATCGTAGGATCGCACAACTCTCCACAACTGCCCCCCGAAGTGCAGGGAGTTCACCGTGAGCCAGAGCGCGTTGACCAGAAGTCCCGCCGAAGTGGCGGGTGTTGCCCGGCGGGCTGGGCCGTCCGCGGGGGAGCGGCTGGCGCGGGCGGCCGAGCAGAGCTGGCGCCCGGTGGCCCTGCTGCTGGTCTGCTTCGTCGTCTGGTGGGTGATCTCGGCGGCCGAGCTGGTGGAGTCGTATCTCGTGCCGTCGCCCGGTGCGACGCTCGATGTCCTCACGGGGAAGACGAGTTATCTCTGGCAGCACAGCTGGGTGACCACCTACGAGACGCTGCTCGGTTTCGTGATCGCCGTGGCCGTCGGCGTGCTGGCGGCCGTGGTCATGGTGTACTCCTCCACCGTCGAGCGCACGCTCTACCCCATTCTGCTGTTCGCCCAGGTCGTACCGAAGATCGCGATCGCGCCGCTGTTCGTGGTCTGGCTCGGCTTCGGCATCGCGCCGAAGATCCTCATCGCCGTTCTGATCGCCTTCTTCCCGGTGGTCATCTCCATGGTCACGGGACTCAAAGCGGTCGACCCGGAGATGCTTCAGCTGTCGGCGACGATGGGTGCCAAGTCCTGGCAGACCTTCCTGAAGATCCGTTTCCCGGCGTCCCTTCCGCATCTCTTCTCCGGTCTCAAGGTCGCGGTCACCCTGGCCGTGACCGGCGCCGTCGTCGGCGAGTTCGTAGGCGCCAACGAGGGGCTGGGCTATGTGATCCTGCAGGCCAACGGCAACCTCGACACACCGATGCTCTTCGCCGGGCTGCTGGTGATGTCCCTGATCGGCGTCGTCCTCTTCGTTGCCGTCGAGATCGCCGAGCGGCTCCTGCTCCCCTGGCACGCCAGCCGCCGCGACGCGCCGGCCACCACCTCGTACTGAACGCCACCCCGTCCCGTACCGAGCGCCACCCATTGATTGCTGTCACGGACCCCGTCGCCAGAAGGGCCAGCCCATGCACGCGCGCAGACTCCTGATCGGTGTCGTACCTCTCGTCCTGCTGGCCACGGCCTGCGGCGGGAACGACGCGTCGACCTCCACCAATGACTCGGGCAAGAAGCTGGACAAGGTCACGCTGACGCTCAACTGGTATCCGTACGGCGAACACGCGCCGTTCTACTACGGCAAGCAGCAGAAGATCTTCGAGAAGCACGGCATCGACCTGACGATCCAGGCCGGGCAGGGCTCGCAGAAGACGGTGCAGGCGACCGCCGCCGGGCAGACCGACTTCGGCTGGGCCGACACCCCGGCGCTGCTCGCCGCGGTCGACCAGGGGGTGCAGGTCAAGAGTCTCGGCGTCTTCCTGCAGACCACTCCCGCGTCCGTGCAGTCCTTCGACGCCAAGGGCATCGAGTCACCCGCCGATCTGAAGGGGAGAACGATCGCCGGGACGGCCGGTGACGCGCTCTCCAAGACGTTCCCGATCTTCCTGAAGAAGAACAACATCGACGAGTCGGAGGTGAAGGTCCAGAACACCGACCCGGCGGGCAAGATCGCCGCGGTGATTTCCGGGAAGACCGACGGACTGCTCGGCTACGCCAGCGACCAGGGCCCGACCATGCAGGAGAAGGCCAAGAAACCCGTCTCGTATCTCCGCTTCTCGGAGAACGGGCTGAACTTCTACTCCAACGGTTTGCTCGCCGGGCAGAAGCTTCTCGCCTCCAAGTCCGAGCTGGCGGGTCGCATGGTGCAGGCGGTCAGCGAGGCATGGGCCGCCGCGGCGAAGGCGCCCGAGCCTGCGGTCGCGGCCATGGACGGGGCGTCGGAGCAGCTGCCGCCGAAGACTGTGCTGGCGGAGCAGTTCAGGACGACGCTCACGCTGCTGCACACCACGGCGACCGAGGGCAAGGCGCCCGGGGTCAACGACGAGGCGGACTGGCAGCAGACCATCGACGTCTTCGCCGAGGCCGGAATGGTGAGCAAGCCCAAGTCCGTGGCGGAGTACTGGGACGCGAAGACGGCGCTGAAGGGATGACGATGCCGAAGCAGGACGCGAAGCCCCGGGACCCGCTCGGTGCCGGCGGCCGTCGCGCCGTCACCCCGGCCGTCGGTGTGTCGGACGTCTCGGTCCGGTTCCGTGGCAAGAACCGCGATGTCACCGCCCTGAGCGAGGTCTCGCTCGACGTGGCGCCGGGCGAGTTCGTCGCCCTGGTCGGACCGTCCGGATGCGGCAAGTCGACGCTGCTGAAGCTGGTCGCCGGACTGCTGAAGCCGTCCTCGGGCGAGGTCCGGCTCGGCGGCGAACGGGTCGCGGGCCCACGGCACGACATCGGTTACGTGTTCCAGCGCGCCGCCCTCCTGGAGTGGCGCTCCGCGCGCCGCAACATCCTTCTGCAGGCGGAGATCCGGAAGATGCCCGCGGCCAGGGCGCGCGCCCGGGCCGACGAGCTGATCCGGATGACCGGGCTCAGCGGCTTCGAGGACGCGTATCCGCACGAGCTGTCCGGCGGGATGCAGCAACGGGTCGCGCTGTGCCGCGCGTTGCTGCACGAACCGCCGGTGCTGCTGATGGACGAGCCGTTCGGCGCGCTCGACGCCCTCACGCGTGAGCAGATGAACATGGAACTGAATCGCATCTGGCGGGAGACCGGCACCACCGTGCTGCTGGTCACCCACTCGATCTCGGAGGCGGTCTATCTGGCCGACCGGGTGGTGGTGATGAGCCCACGGCCCGGCACCATCACCGAGATCATCGAGGTGGGGCTGGACGCGGAACGGGAGTACGGCGAGACGGTGGGCCGCCCGGAATTCCGGGACGCCGCAGCCCACATCCGCGATCTGCTCGGCGCGGCGTCCGCCCACGACTGATCGGGGCGGTCCGCTCCGCCACCACGCCAGGGCGCCCGGGCCCGCACGGCAAGGCGCCCGGTGCGGCCCCCGGCGTCACACCAGCGCGAACGCGTCCGCCGGCATCTCGGTCTGCACGGCCAGCAGCGGGTCGCCGATGTGCCCCATGCCCACGTCCGCCCCGGCCCACGCCGTCATCCGGCCGACCACCACGGCCACCCCCGGCCCTGCTGACCCGTCGGAGAAGACGGCTGGAGCGGCCCGAGCACCGCTCGGGCCGCTCCAGCGTGTCGACCGGTGCGGTGCATCGCAAGGCGGAGGATCGCCCTCGTACCGGACGTACTCGGGTGAGGCGACAACGCAGCGAGGTGCCGCACCGGGCGTCGCGAGCCGGTGAACCTTTCCGGCTAGGGAGCGCAGGCGGGCACAGGGGCTCGCCGATGCGGCCGCGGAGTGGGCCACGGCTTCCGCCATGGCCCTCGCAGCACCGTCGTACGCGTCCCTGATCAGGGCGTTGAGCAGGTCGTCGCGGTCGGCGAAGCAGTGGCGGAGCGCCGGGCCCGGGAGGCCTATGTCCTCGACGATCCGGGTGAGAGCGAACGCCGGCGTCGAGCAGGCCTACGGCCTTCGAGAAACCTCTCCCGGCCACCGTGGACGCGGCCTTCGCCCGGTGCGGGCAGCTGCTCGCCGCCCACTGAGCACACAGCGGCCCCGGGGAGGCGGAACGCTCTCCGGGGCCGCCGCGCGTGCCGGTCCGCTCAGTACCGCAGGCGCGACAGATACGTATAGCTGGCGAGCGCCGAGGCGAACGGGTCAGCCGGTGAGTCGTGCTCCACCAGCCACTGCTTCACCCCGCCCCGCCGCGCGGTGTCGAACATCGCCGGGAAGTCCAGCACCCCCGACCCGACATCGGCGAAGTCCCCGTTCGGCGCCATGTCCTTCACATGCAGCGCCGGGAAGCGCCGGGGATGGCGTACGAACAGCTCGCCCGGCGCCGCGGCGCCACCGTTGGCCGCCCAGTACAGATCCAGTTCGAAGCCGACGAGTTCCGGATCGGTCTCGGCGAGCAGGATGTCGTACAGGCTGACCCCGTTCACCACCTGATGGTCCGTGCCGTGATTGTGGTAGAGCAGCTTCAGTCCGGACTCGCGGGCGGCCAGTCCCGCCTTGTTGAACTCCCGGGCCGCCTCGCGGTATCCGGCCGGACTGTGCAGCGATCCGGGCAGACTGGGTACGACGATCCACTTGCCGCCCAGCGTATGGATGTCCTCCAGCGCCTGCGGCAGCCCGGCGCCCTTCACGATGTCGTACGCGACATGTTCGAGGACCGCCTTGAGCCTTGTCTCGTCCAGCATCCGCCGGATGTCGGCCGCGCTGTTGCCGTGCCGGCCGCTCACCCCGACCGTCGCGTAGCCGATCTCCGCAAGCCGCTCCAGCGTGCCCCGGAAGTCCGTCGCCAGACGGGTCCGCATGGTGTACAGGTGCATGCCGATCCCGGATGGCGGGATGCGGCGGGAGCGCCCGGATTCGGTGGCGGACGCCGGGGCCGTACCGACTCCGGCGGCCGCGGCGACGCCCAGAGCCGTACCGAGAAACGCACGTCGTGTGCCGTTCATATCGTCTCTCCTCTCAGTCGACGCCGCTCAGCTCACGTCGATGCGGATGGAACCGGTGCTCGTGTCGCCCTTGTCGTCGGTGACCGTCAGATGCGCGGTGTACGCACCCTTGCGGCCGTAGGTGTGCGTCGCCGTGGCGCCCTCGGGCCCTGCGGGTTTGACGTTGTCGCCGAAGTCCCAGTGGTAGGAGGTGATCGTGCGCCCGGCCGCCGGCCTGACCACACTGCTCAGCGCGACGGCGAGCGGCGAGGTGCCTGTGGCCGGGTCCGCCTTCACCGTGACCTGCGTACCGGGCTTCTTTTCGACGCCGGACCCGTTGAAGTGCAACCAGTCCACGGCGAACAGGTCGGCCTTGTCGCTCGACCACTCCGGGTTGGTGAACACCGCGTACAGCTTCACGCTGCTCCCCGGGTCTTCCAGGGCCGTGGTCGGCGAGACGACCTTGCCCCAGTCCCCGGTGTTCGGCACGGTCACCTTCCCGAGCAGCTGCCCCGTCGGGGAACCCGCCCGGAACTCGACAGTGCCACCGATCCCGCCGGAGGCCGCGCCGACCGTCACCGAGTCGATGTTCTTCAGATGCACCGGATCGAAGCTGATCCAGTCACCGTCCTCGATCTCCGTCAGCCGCTTCCCACCGGAGGCGTCGGTCCTGTTGCCGACCACCACCCCGCCGTGGGCTCCGCCCGTCGCCGTGAAGTGCTCCGCCTCACGGAACGCGGTGCGCAGTGTCAACGAGGTCGAGCCGGTGAGCGCCGGGGCGTCCGGGGCGCCCTTGTCCTCGTAGCGGGCGGTGATCCCGTAGTACAGATTCTGACCCGGGCCGTGGCTGCCCCCGGCATCCGTGACGATCTCGCCCGCGCAGCCGGTGTAGTTGTCGAGCGGATGCAGATGCGTGTCATGGCCGAGCTGCGACTGCACAACCACCCGCGAGCAGTCGATCGGCCGTCCGTTGCTCCCGTCCTCCTTGTCCTTCACCTGCACCGTGAACGGGATGGTGTCGCCGAAGCTGAACATCCCCCCGTTCGGCGGCTGTTTGATCGTCACTTCGGGCCGGGTGTTGCCGACGGTGATGTCCTGCACCGCCTGCGCGGTGAGGCCACCGGGGCCGGTGACGGTCAGCCGCGCCGTGGTGAGTCCCTTGGTGCGGTACGTGTACGAGGGGTTCGGCTCCGTCGAGTCCGTGGTGCCGTTGCCGTCGAAGTCCCAGGCATACGTGACCGGTCGGCCGTCCGGCAGCCCGGAACCGGCGCTGGAGAACGCGACGGTGAGCGGCGCCGGACCGTTGTCCCGGCTGGCGGTGATCTTCGCGTCGGGCAGTCGTCCGTCACCGACGTAGTCGATCCGGTAGATGCCCGCCCCCTCGTTGCTGCCGCCACGGCCGGTGCCGCTGCCGAGCCCGAAGTCGATGACGTACAGCGCCCCGTCGGGACCGAAGTCGGCATCGAACGGCTGGTTCCACTTCATGTCCGCGAAGACGCCGTTGATCGACTGGAGTTCACCGGCCCTGACGGGAGCGAACCGCGGATCGGTGAATGTCTGGTCCTTCTGCTGGAAGGAGAACGTCTTGAACCACTGCCGGGTCAGCTCGTAGGTGAACCACTTCCCCTCGAAGTACTCGGGGAACTTGGTGCGGTACGTGTTGTCGGGGTCGTAGTCGTAGACCGGACCGCTCATCGGGCCACCGCCGCCGGTCCCGAGCTCCGGGAACTCGGCGGATGCGGAGTAGGCGTACCAGACCGTCGCGGGCTGCGCGGGCGGCAGATTCCGCAGCCCGGTGTTGTTCGGCGAATCATTGACGATCGCCGCGCAGTCGAACTTCGGACCGGACGTCCTCGTTGTGAAGTCGTAGTCGTTGAACGGGGTGTTGTTGCCGATGCAGTACGGCCAGCCGAAATTCCCCGCCTTGGTGATCCGGGTGTACTCGACCGTGCCTTCCGGTCCGCGATCGGCGACCGCGGCCTTGGCGTCCGGGCCGTAGTCGGCGACCATCAGCGCGCCGCTCACCGGATCCGTGGTGATCCGGAACGGATTGCGCATCCCCATCGCATAGATCTCCGGGCGGGTCTTCTCCGTACCGGGGGCGAAGAGATTGCCGTCGGGGACGGTGTATGTGCCGTCGTCCTTCGGGGTGATGCGCAGGATCTTGCCACGCAGATCGTTCGTATTGCCCGCCGTGCCCTGGGCGTCCCAGGCGCGGCGGCCCTCGCCCTCGTCGATCGGGCTGAAACCGTCCGACGCGAACGGGTCGGTGTTGTCACCCGTCGCCGCGTACAGGTTCCCGTCCTTGTCGAAGGCGAGCGACCCGGCCATATGGGAGTTGGCCCGGCCCTCGCCGCGCCAGGTCGGAATGGTCAGCAGCCTCTTCTCCGAGGCGGGGTCGACCGTGTTGCCGGTGGCAGTGAAGCGGGAGAGGTTGAGCCGTTTCTCGGTCTTGTCGGAATGCAGCAGATAGAGCCAGTTGTTCGTGGCGAAGCCCGGATCGAGCGCGAGACCGAGCAGCCCGTCGGACTGGCTGGTCATCTCGGGCGTGTACGCGAAGTCCAGCGCCGTTGTGACCTTCATGGTCTGCTGGTCGATGACCTTGAGCTTCCCGGTGCGCTGGGCGAAGAACACCCGGCGGTCCGGGGCGACCGCCAGCTCGAACGGGTCGGCGAGGTCGCTGGTGGCCAGTGCCGTGCGCTGGAAGGATCCGGTCCGAGTTGCCGTGCAGTCACCGGACTTGGCGCCCGCGGCCCACTCGATGCCGCCCAGCAGATGCTTGACGAAGCCCTCCTCCTGGAAGGCCGACGCGGCATGGCCGCCGGCGGTGAACCAGGAGCGGCCGCCGTCGTAGTTCTGGCACCAGGACCACGGATGGTCCACGCCCTCGTCCAGACCGGTGATGCCGTCGCGCACCTTGATCTGCGCGAGCGTGTGCACCTTGGAGGTCGGATTGGTACGCCAGTTGTACCACTCCTCCGTACGCTCCCAGAGGTCCGGAAGGCCCTTGGTGGAGGGGTGCGCATGGTCGAGCACCTTGACCCGGCCGGTCTGCACCGCAGGATGCTGATCGAAGATCGCGCCTACCAGGCCCTCGTACCAGTCCCAGTCGCGCTCACTCGCCGACGCGGCATGCAGCCCGACCCAGCCGCCGCCCGCACGGATGTACTTCTGGAGCGCGGAACGCTCATCGGTACTCAGCAAGTTGCCGCTCTGCGGCGTGGAGTTGGTGTTGTTGAAGACGATGGCCTGGAAGCGGGCGAGATCGGAGTCATTGAATACGGCCGAGTCGGCGGTGGCCTCCACGTCGAAGCCGTTCTCGGTACCGAGCTTCTTGATCGCTTCGATCCCCGCAGGAATCGATTCGTGCCTGAAGTTGGTGACCTCGGAGTAGACAAGGACCCGGAACGGGGCCGCGTGGGCGCGAGGCGGCGAAGCCACCAACAGGCCGAGGACCAGGGCGAGAAGTGCGGTGAGGGCGAGGAGGGATGAGGGTAATCCTCGCGACGGGTGTCTGCTGAACGGATGGTGACTCATGGGCGCTCCCTGTGCGGTAGATGCCGACTGTGGGATGTAGAAAGCGCTTTCTGAAGTACGCCGTTCAGAGTAGGTTCACGTCTTCCGCGGGGTCAATGGGTCGGCAGGGCTCTCTGAGACTCTGCTGTGAGGGGGTGCGGCCCTGCTGTGGACGGCTCGGGGCGGCGGCCGGGTCCCGCGCTCCGGGCGATTGTCAGTGCCGGGCGCTACGGTCGATTCCGACCGCACCTGGCTGGTTCACCGGATCGGAGACCGTGGATGACCACCGCCGACGACGTCCGCACCATCGCGCTTGCCCTGCCCGACACAGCCGAGAAACTGGCCTGGGGGCAGCCCACATTCCGGGTGGCCGGGAAGATCTTCGCCGCGCTCGGCGACGACGACGCGACGATGGGCGTGAAGTGCCCGGTCGAGGACCGGGCGGAGCTGATCGCCGCCGAGCCGGAGAAGTTCTTCACGCGCGAGGGCCACGACGACACCTACGCGTGGCTTCGGGTGCGGCTCGCCGCACTGGACGACGTGGACGAACTGACGGCGATCCTCGCCGACTCCTGGCGCCAGGCGGCACCCCGAAAACTGCAGGACGCCCATCCGGAGCTGGGCTGGGCCGCGGTCGACGGCGAGGGTGCCGCCTGACCGCTTCCGGACCGGGAAGCGGGACGCGTCGGGCGCAGATCCGGAAGGGCGCCGGCGGCGGATGAGGCTGCCGCTTGCCCCGGTCAGCCGCCCAGGAAGCCGGTGATCCGCTCCCGCAGCCCGTGCGGATCCAAGCCGTGTGCGGCGAGGTGTTCGTCCATCTGTCCGTACCGGCGAAGCTCCGCCTTCCCCACCCCGAGCCCCAGCACCCGGTGCGGCAGATCGACGAGCGCGTCGTTGGCGGCGCCCGTCGACGTGCCCGCCAGGTACGGCTCGACGATCACCACGTCCGCCGTCTCCCGGCCCCCGACCGCGCGCCGGAGTCCCCCCGCGTCGAAGGGGCGCACGGTTGTCGCGTACAGCACCGTCACATCCAGGCCGTCCGTCGCTGCCAGGACGTTGTCGAGCATGGGGCCGACGGCGATCACCGCCCCGTTGCTCCCCTCCCGCACCGGCGTGAACCCGGCGCCGAGCGCCCGGGCCCGCTCGTTCTGCTGGAGCGAGAGCCGCAAGTAGATCTTGTCCTCCCCGACGGCAGCCTGGCGCAGCAGGGCCTCCGCCTCGTCGGGGTGGCCCGGCACTTGAACCGTCCAGCCGTCGAGGGTGTCCATCAGCGCGACATCGCCGGGCGCCATATGGGTGACGCCGCCGGCGGGCCAGTCGTAGGAACCTCCGGCGCTGACCAGCACCCCGGACACGCCCTGATGCCCGAAGTCGAGCTTCACCTGCTCGAAGGGCCGCTCCACCAGGAACGGGGCGAACGTATGCATGATCGGTCGCATCCCGGTCAGTGCCAGTCCGGCCCCCGCGCCGACCAGCAGCTGCTCCCGGATTCCGACATTGATCACCCGGTCCGGATGGGCGCGCTCGGCGCGGTCGAAGCCGTCCCGGCTGATCTCGGCCAGCACCACGGCCAGCCTGGGGTCGTCGTCCAGCAACCGCGACGCGGTGGTGATGAAGCGGTCACGCATGGTGTCCATGGGTTGGTTCTCCCTCATTCTGGAATCGCTGAATCGCTGGTGTGCGGTGGTGTGCGGTGGTGCGAGGGTCAGTTCTTGGGGGAGACGCGGGCGACCACGGCCCGCGGCTGCCCGGGATGCGGTGCTGTGTATGCCGCGTACAGCGCCTCGTGGTCGTGCCCGTCCACGGTCTCGGCCGACCAGCCGGCCGCCTCGAACCGGGATGCGATGCCGCCGGGCCACCCGAAGGTGGCGGAGGCGTTGTCGATCACCAGGGTGTGCAGCTGCTCGAGTCCGGCCGGACCGGCGTAGGCGATCGCCTCGTGGTTGCTGCCCTCGTCCAGCTCGGCGTCCCCGATCAGCACCCAGACCCGGGGACGGGTCAGCCCCTGGGCCCGGAGCCCGAGCACACTGCCGACAGCCAGCGGCAATCCGTGTCCCAGCGAACCGCTGCCGATCTCGGCGCCGGGGACGAGCATGCGGTCCGGATGATGCCCCAGCGGTGACTCGTACCCCCCGAATCCGGGCAGCAGTTCCTCGTCGAGGAAGCCGTGCGCGGCGAGGACGGCGTAGTACGCCATCGGTCCGTGCCCCTTGGAGAGCAGGAACCGGTCCCGGTCCGGGGCCTTGACGGTGTCGGGGGTGACGCGCAGCACCTGGTCGTACAGAACCCACAGGGCGTCGAGGGTGGAGGTGGCGGCCGGGCCGTGCTTCTCGTCGCCGGTCATCAGGCTCATCAGGCGGTTCAGGTCACGGTATGTGTGCGCCGGAGCGGCGGTCTTGGTCGTCATGGGTGCAGCATTCAACCTCAAGAATGGTTGAGGTCAAGCAGGGAAACGCGTTCGTGAGCACCCGCTCAAGTGCGGTATTGTTCTCATGCGCGTTCGGCCAGGGGGGAAAGTCCAGGTCAGGCGAGCATCGGGACGTGGCGCAGCTTGGTAGCGCACTTGACTGGGGGTCAAGGGGTCGCAGGTTCAAATCCTGTCGTCCCGACTGGAGACAGTCGCAGGTCAGGGCCGGTTTCGGAGCAATCCGAAACCGGCCCTGAGTCGTTTCTGGGGACCAGCTGGGGACCAGCCTCCTTGACCGGGTCAGCGGGTCATGACGATCGGGCTCGGCAGGGAGCGCGGTGCGCGGAGCACGCTGAGGTGCGCGGAGAGTGCTGTGCCAGCTGCCGTGATCTTGTGTACGTCGGGGTGCAGGTAGCGCTGGGTGGTGGTCAGGGAACCGTGGCCGGCGATCCTGCGAAGGACGTGTACGGGGACTCCGGCGTCGGCGAACCAGGTCAATGCGGTGTGCCGGAGGTCATGGCGGCGCAGATGTTCGTAGCCGAGCTTGGTGACTACGTCGTCCCAGTGTGTGGCGTCACGCAGGACGGCGGTGGAGATGCGTCCGCCTCGTGGGCCAGTGAACAGTCGGGCGTCGGGATCGGGGCCGGCCGACAGGATGCGCTGGGCGACGAGAGGGCGAATCTCCTCGACAATGGGAACCTTGCGGGCCCGCTTGCCCTTGGTGCCCTTGTCGGTCAGTCCGCCGGGCGCGGGTGTGGTCTGGCGCCGCACGGTCCAGATCCACTGGGTCGTGTCGATGTCCCCGACGCGACAGCCTGAGATCTCTCCGATTCGTGCGGCGGTGCACGCGGCGAAGGTGACCACCTCTCCCCACCCCCGGTACTGGTCGTGGGATGCGGCGACGAGTGCGTCGGCCAGTGCGATGAGCGTCTCCCAGTCGGGGAGGGCCAGCGCGCGTGGGTCGAGGAGCTCGTCCTCGGCCTGCTTGTAGAGCTTCTGCCAGCCGGTGACCCGAGCGGGGTTCACCTTGATGATGCCGTCACGGACAGCCTGCTCCATGACGCGGACCAGGACGGCGATGGTGTTCTTCACTGTTGAGCGGCTGTGCTCGTCGGCGATCCAGTTCTGCACGGTGCGGTCGACAACGCCGTTAGTGATCATTCGGACCGGGAGATGGCCCAGGGCGGGGACGACACGAGTACGCCAGCCCGCGAGATATGGGTCGAGTGTCTTCAACTCCAGTCCGCGCAGGGCGAGATCCATGTTCGCATCACCGTATTCGGCGAGCTTCATGGTGGCGAGTGACGGGGACAGTCCTGCCTCCGCGGCTTCGATAATGGACTGGAGCCACTCCTGTGCTTCGTCCTCGTCCGCCTTTCCTTCCGACAGGGACAGACGGCGCTTCGTAGCCGGATCGAACCAGCGGACTCGCGCACGGTAGGGGGTTAGGCGATCAGGCCGGTACTCGATGTCGGTGGTGAGCCGGACACCCACCGGTACAACGGATTTCTCGGCCATCAGGCTTCTCGGCGCGGGACGGTCCGGTGGCTGTGCAGCCATGCCTCAACGTCGAGCGCGCTGTACATGATGACGCGTTCCGAAACGGCGACGAACGGCGGGCCCTGGGGAGGCCGAGCGGTGCGCCAACGGCGCAGGGTCGAGGAATCTACACGCAGGCAGGTGGCGAGGTCGCTCGTCGAATACCAGGCGTTAGCCAGGAGGGAAGACCTGCTGTCATCTTGGACGAAAGGGGCATCGTCCACACTATTCGTGCGCGGATGGCGGTCTGGGTAGGCTGTTATCGGTTCGGTGGGCAAGTGTGGTGAATCTCCGGGTGGTATGGAGCACCAAAGTGACTCCGGGGAAATCCGTCGGCGGCAGGTGTCGCTGCTCGCAGATGGATCGATCCGGCGTGGTGCTCGGAGTAAACGGTGGACAACAATCGTCCGCGCAAACGCCGGTTTGGCTAACCGGCGATGTGCGGCTATGTTCCCCTCGCCTGCTACGAGATATCCGGAGGTGGCTACCGTTTGCGATGAGATTCGTCGTATGCGCCAGCCTTCGCATACGCGACTGGAGTATCAGGAGATACGCCGATTTCATGTTCCCGATGACGCAGTATTGATCAGAAACTCATTGGGTTCACTCGTCGAGGATGTAGCGGACGTGGGGGGCTTTGAAGTAGCCGGTGCTGACGTGGGGTTGGCGTTGTCGGCGGTGGAAGAACCTGCGGGTCTCGGCGGCGAGTTCGGTCCGGTTCCTGGCCCGGTGGGTGTGGGGCAGGCTGCGTTTGAGGTCGGCGTTAACGAGCTCGTCCGGGTTCAGTTCGGTGAGTACGAGGGCAGGAAGTGCAGCTCGATCTGATCCTCGTGGTCGGCGAGCCAGGCCCGGACGGTCTTCGAGCGGTGGGCGGAGTGCCGGTCGACGATCAGGTGGACCTTCCGCGAAGTGTCCGACGATGCGGTTGAGGAAGCGGCACATGACCGTCGCGTCGAACGACTCGGTGAAGACCATGAAGTGCATCCGGCCCTTGGTGCTGATCGCGGACATCGCGTTCACGGAGAACCGGTTCCCGGTGCGACGAACCACCGGAGTCCTCCCCTTCATACCCCAGGTGCGGCCGGTGACCTGGTCCGAGCGGATCCCGACCTGGTCGGCGAACAGGATCTCGCCGTCACCGGCCTTCGCCCGGGCCCGGATCGCCGGCCAGGTCTCCTCGTGCCACGTCCGGACCGCTTCCGGATCCTGCTCGACGGCCCGCTTGTCCGGCCGCTGGAAGGTCAGTCCCCAGCGCTTGAGGTACTTGCCCACCCCGGGCTCGGTGAAGCGGACTCCGTACAGCTTGAAGATCAGCCGGCCTATCTGCCCCCGCGTCCACAGCTGGCCCGAAAGCCCCAGGCCGGACGGGGTGTGATCGAGGACAGCCTGCCGCACGGCGGCCTACTCGACCTCGGACAAAACCTGATGCTCACCCGCGCGCCGGCCCCGCGACCGGGACAGCAGCGCGTCCCGCCCGCCGGCCTGCCACCTCGCCCACCAGTTGTCCACGGCCCTGACCGACACCTTGAACAGAGCGGCAACCTCCATCCGGTCCCGGCCCTCCACGAGCGCCGACACCGCCAGTAACCGCACGGCCTCCTGCGCGTCCGGCGACCAGGTCCGCGCGTCCCCCCACCAGATCACTCACACACCAACGAGCCTGAACCCAAGGCGTTTCGGATCAATAGCCTGCTGCCAGTAGCTGGTGGACGTGCTCACCTACGCGCATGAAAATCTTCCTGTCCTCCCCTCTCGTTCGCGAGATGATGCCCGTGGGAGCCGCCTCCCTGAGTGCAGCCAACCCTCGAACCGGGAGAAGCACATGGCTAGTTCAGAGAACCAACTGCGATTCCGTTTGTCCTACGACCTTGTCTTGTGCGCGAGGTGCGGGATCAAGCGAGTTCGCGGTGTTGACTGCGCCGACTGTGGAGCACGCCCTGCTCCGTGGGAGATAGATCGTCGCGCCGCGGCGCGTCGGGCTTCGATACGCGCTACAGCCGAGTTGCTGACCTCTTCTCCAGTGGAACTACCTCCAAGTCCGTTTCAAGCTGCTGAAATGGAGATGCTGGTCAGGCGACTAGAGGCATGGCTCTATCGATTCTTCGCTGCCGTTCGCTCGGCAAGCCAAGCCCTTCCCGGGTCCGACGAGACTCTTCGAGATGTCGTTCAGGAACTGGTGAATGAGCGCGCGCTGGTATCCGCCGCTGTTCGGCATCGCCCGTACCTACCCTTGGTGGACGGCGCGAGAGCATGCATTGAGCACCTCGTAGAGACAGTAAGTTCATATCTATCTGCGCTAGACGCGCCTACGCCGCTAGAAGCGCAGCGTCACGCAGATGTTGCGCAGAAACGAATGGACGCCTCTGGTGACGTCCTGGGTATGCACATGGAAAAGGTTAACCGGCTCAACGAGCTGTTGGAGGTTGATAGCTTCCAAGATCAGATGGCTGTGTTGCTGCAGCAGTCAATGGTGGAATTGGGGGCAACAGACCTGACGGAGCTTAGCGTGCTAGCCGAGACTGAGGTTGCGCGAATCCTCGGAATTCCCCCTCAGTATGGGCATGGGGGCGGTCTGCAGTTTGCCCTACAGCGGGCCCTGATGATCGCACACGGAGACGAGAATAGATTTGAGTGCATCGTAAAGGGAAGTTTCGAAAAATTTTCCCGGAATCCTGAGCTCCTTTCGAGTCTGACGGTGAGTCCTCACTTTAAATCTGATTATGAGGCAGCGATACTAGACCTGTTCGACGCATCCTCTCAGGTCACGCAGGCAGTGAATGACGGAATACCGCGCCAAGTGGGACGATCTCTGGTTGATATCGCTGCGACCTTGGTGGAGGGGGCAGGGCAGCTAGTCGCAATTTCCCTTCTGACGGCGGCGGGGCAAAAATCCAGGCCCTACGATAAGCTCCGGCAAGATAATGCAACGGATCTGTTGCGCAGTGCTCGCACACGTCCCGCGATGGAGGATTTGCTAGGTGGGTTCAACCTAGATTTGCGCACAGCTCAAGCGCATCGAATGGTGCGCTATCTGGACGACGGGGTGCATGTAGAGATTAAGTCCGGCTCTCGGTCGCTTTCCTGGGGTGAACTGATCGATGAGATCATCGAAACTTGTGAAAGCGCCATGGGGTGTCTCGTTGGCCTCACGCTTGCATTGAATCAACTAGACAACATGAACCTTGTCGATGCGACCAATTATCGTTCTTTTGGAATATCTCCAGCCGTCATGCTGAGTGTGGGAATGTCAGGCATGGGCTGCCAAGAAATTTTCCTGGAGGAGCATCAGGATTCCTGGACGGTTCATCTAGAAGCGCCAGAAGGTTCGCTATTGACTGTCTTGGTGGGGGGAATATCCGCCCTAATTCCCGACGGCGTCGAGACTCTCACCCTTAACGCCAAGCGCGAAGATGGCTGGCACATCCTGAGTGGCCCAGTATCGCTCCTGCGCGCTTTCCTGGATCCAGTCGATCGAGATGGCGACAACTATGGACTTGCCGCTGCACGGTTTCAGCGGGTCTGGGCGTACGACGGCCAGCCCTGTGTAACAGCAGCTCAGGTTCGTTGCTGGGCAGGGCGGCAGGCCATCGACGCGATTAGTGGCGGGATGCGCAGTGTGCCTAAACTCCGTGCCCTGCGTGCGTTTGCCGTGGAAGTTGAAGACCCCGAGCTCGCCGAGTCATTGTCTGCAGCGATCCGCTATGTAAGGTTGGGGGATTCTGTGGAGCACGAGGTAGGCGTTGTGGTCGCCAAGCTTGGGACTTGGGCAAGCACGGAAATCGAGTATGCGCCCATCTGAATACCTGCTTTGGGTTGTCCCGCAGCTACTGCAATTGGGACCGCCATCAGCGACCGCTGCGATGCGGTTGGCGGAGTCCCGACGGCTCGGCTCAACTTAGTGCGGAGAAGCCTTTATCCGTTGCCCAGTTCTCATCATTGACGTTGCAGACAGGTCTCGTCCGGTCGAGATTCACGAAAAACTTGATGACCGGATCGAAGAGGCTGAACGCGAGGGTTGGCTTGGCGCTCGACTCGAGGCAAGAGCGGAAAGAATTCTCCGTATTTCTAGGAATACCTCTCTTTGAGCAGATCGCTGCTCGCACTAGCGAAGCGAAGGCCCCTTGAGGCAGATGTAGGAAGTCTGAACTTCCCCAATTAGCTACCTCGGGGTCGAGAATTGATGATCACTCCTTCTTTCTGTGCGCTCAGAGTCCAATGGGACGACTCATAGAAGGGAGCGTGGCCGTCGCGAGTTGGGATGAAGCCGATCTCAACCGCAAGCGCGAGGCGCTTGTGTGCTTCCGACCGCGAAATATTCTCCCGGACTTCGATTTCGGCAGCGAGTTCGGCGCGGGAGATGCCGCGGATCACCATGAAGTCGGCGTATTCTTTCAGCCGAGGAACGATGTCTCGTTTCCATTTTGGGGAGAGTCGCCGCTTGATGTCGGAGAAGAGTTCCTCTTCGCGTCTATCTCTCTCGTTCATCTCGCGGAGCATTTCAGGTGTCGCCGCAGACCGTACTTCAGCCTTACTCATGACGGCCCGCTCAGGAATGGGGCCGCCCCAGCCCCAGCTGGCGGGGACCCAGCTCCACGTACCGTCGGGTGCTACCTCCACCGAGTCCGGCACCATCATGAGCGCCCTGGCCAGAAACGGGTATCGCCCCTTCATGACGGGAGGGATCGCAGTGGCATAGCCCTCCGGGCAATGCGCGGTCACCTGAAGGTCGGGCACCGTGAACCCGCCGGTCACAATGTGGACCGGGACGCACACAGCCGTGTCCGTCGTCCTGCACGTGATCGCGATCCGAAACCGGGGCGGGTACCCCTTCCTGCCAACGGCAACGAGCTGGTCTGACTGCCAGTCCTCTTCGCCGTCGTGGAAGGACGGCACCGCTTCAACCCAAGTCCACGGTGGGCGCTCCGGAGGAGTCGTGCTTCTCCGCGCAACAACGTTCATAGGCCACAACATAATTGGCCCACGATATGTGCGTGGAGGGTTTCATGTCTCGGGTTTCACAGTGAACTCCGAAGACTTGAAAGCCTGGACTTGGCGGCGCCGTGTTGGAACCGTTGAGGACACGGCAGCGGCCTTCACATTCACGCCGTGGCAACCCAATCCGGTTCGCAGGAGTCTTCGATGATCAAGAAAACCTCGAGCGAGGTATCCACGCTCTTCACGCCACAGAGCTCCCGCTGGTCCGCGGGCGAGGGGATTGCGTGCATGGTCGCCGGCGAACTCTCCGTTGGTGCTGCGATCTTCGCTTGGTCTGGCGTCGTCACCTCCAACAGCCAGTTGCTGGCCCTCGCCGGATCCCTCGTCGTCGCAGCAGGCATCGCCGCCACAGTCTGCCTCACGCTCCGCAAGGAGCGTCTCAGCATCAACGGATGACTCCCGGAGCCTAGTTCGGAGAAAGCGGCAGACCGGTAATCGCGGCTCGTCTGCGTGTCCACGTGGTCGCGGAATTGTCCATCGAGCCGGTCGGCCTGCTCGGTCAGCCGGTCGGAGAGCACCAGCAGGGTGCATGCGTCGAGCTCGCCGCGCTGGCGGGCCTCCTTCTGCCACTGCTCGGCGTTGCCTCGCAGCATCGCGGTGACGCCGTCGCCCGCCACGTACAGGCGGCCTACCTCGTCGGCGCCGGCGTCCAGCAGGGCGAAGTAGTCGTGCGGCCCGGCTCGCTCACTGTTGTTCCGACTCTCGCACGCAGGAGGGGCAGCCGAGCTCGCTGCGGCCCGGCTCGAAGCGCGCACCGCACACTAGGCACGTCGGCTTGGTGGGCGAGACCTCGGCGCAGAAGAAGCACAGGGCGACTAGGCCGCCGTCCGCATCGTCGTACGCCGCGGTCATGACCCCGTGCATTACGGTGTCGCACCCACAGCGGTCGCAGCGTTCCCCCAAACTCCCGCTCCCCGTCAGCACGTGCTCGAAGGCCGCGTCGGGCACGCGCCGTCCCAGCTCGAGCAAGGCGTGTACGGCGAGCGTGTAGGCCAGGGGCGGGCTGCTCCAGCAGAAGTGACAGCGCGGCCGGGGGCCGCCGATGACGAGGGCGAACTGGAAGCATTCGCCGCACCGTACGGTGTTCGCACGCACTGGCTCAAGCACGGCGCGCAGACGCTTCAACCGCTTCCTCGCGAAACTCTCAATCGATTCGAGCTTTCCGCGGATGGTGGTCATCTCATCCTGTACAGCGACGAGTTCTTCCGCGGTGAGTGCCGGAAGCAGCTCCTCGTCGAGGAATCGGATAAGGAAGTCGAGCGCCGCGGCGCTACGCGCTTCCACCGATCCCACGGTCGCCGTGGGCCCGGTCAGCCCGTAGTGCTGCAGCGCGTTGCGGTGCTGCGCCAGCTGGGTCAGGATCCGCATGTCCTTGTCGTCGATGACCACGCCAGCGATGTCGCGCAGCCGCTGCAGCGTCTCCTGGGGGGTGCAGCTGGTGAGCGTGCCGCCTTCCAGGGCCTTGCGGGTGGCCTGGCCCGGGTCCTTGAAGACCAACGACCAGTGCTCCAACTGGAGTCGGGCCTTGAGCAGGACCTCGGCGCCGGCGGCGAGGTGCAGGATGGCGTACTTCAGCGCCCGCTCCGAGACCGGGTCGGGTGCGAGATGTTCGGTGGCGCTCAGCAGGTAGTCTAGGCCGTTGGCGATCGGCGGGAAGTGTACCTGTCCGCCCGCGTCCGCGGAGACGGGTCCGGCAGGTCGCTGCCAGTACTCGGGGCCGCGCGGCGTCGGCGGCACGGCGCCGGTGAAGCCTGTGCTGTGCTCAGGCACCGGTAACCGCCCTGCGCGGGGCCGTTGGGGCGTGCGCCGTGTGGTCCGCGGGGGCGGACGCGGCGGTGCGGTCCCGGTGAGTCGTCATGATCCAAGGCTATCGGGCTCACCTACCATAAGGACAGCTATGGTAGGTGATACTCGAATGCGCACTTGCCGCCCTGAGGGCCGAACTTCTGTTGGGCGCACGATCATTCGGGGCACTTCGGTTGCCGGCCGGGCATCGGCTTGAGGAACCGCGTCACGGTGGGATCAAAGGCTTGGGGGGGGGAGCATCACCGGATCGCCTACACCGGCAGGAACGGGCTCGGACTCCCGTGCCAGGAGATACGCAACGCGTCGCGGGCTCGGGTGGTGGCGACGAAGAGCTGGTTGCGGCTCTTCTTGAGTTCCCGCTCGTAGCGCCTGGGGTCGCTGGTCGCGTACTTCTCGGCGGTAGAGCTGCGGGGGAGGATGCCGTCGCTTGCGCCGACGACGGCGAGCTTCTGGTACTCCAGGCCCTTGAATCGGTGCATGGTGCCGATGTGGACCTCGCCGCCGCCCTGCGGCCCCTCCTTGGTGAGGGTTGCTGTGGTGATGCCGTGCTTGATCTCCAGGTCGGTGGCGACGCGGCCGGCCATGTCGCTGTCGGCGACGCACACGGCGATGGTGCCGCTGGGGTCGCGTACGGTGCCGTCCTCGGCGGGGCGGGTGATCTCGGCGCGCCATTCCTTGAGGGTCTCGGCGAGTTGGGTGATCTCTTCGTTCCAGTCGGTGCAGGCGGCGAGTTCGGGGGCGGGGCCGCGGAGCAGGGAGTGGTATCCGTTGAGGGTGTCGGTCCCGTCGTCGAGGTCGTCGTACGTGGTGTCGCTGACGACCTTGGCGGCCTGGTCGAGGATCTCCTGGGTGGTGCGGTAGCTGAGGGTCAGCTTTGAGGCGCGGCCGCGGATGTTGATGCCGACGGTGGATAGGGTGACCTGGCGGTCGTAGATGCGCTGGTGGGTGTCGCCGGCGATGAAGAGGTCATTGGGGCCGGGTGCGGCCATCGCCCGGAGCATCTTCCAGTGCGCAGGGCTGAGGTCTTGGGCTTCGTCGACGACGATGTGCTGGTAGCGGTGGCGCAGGTAGCGCATGCCGGAGCTGTTGTCGTCGAGGTGGATCAGGTCTCCGCCGCCGATGTCCTCTTTGCGCTCGGCGCGGGCCTGGATCTTGCGGGCGCGCTCGTACTCGTAGCGGGCGGCGCGTTCGGCGGCTTGGGCCCAGGTTTCGCGGCTCATGCTGTTGAGTCGCAGGGTGAACTGTTCGAGGAGCTTCCAGATGGCGGCCCGTTCAGGGCGGCTCAAGGCTCGGCCCATGCCAGCGCGACGGGCCTTGAAGTAGTCCTGTCGGGTGGCGAGGGACTGGCCGAGGACGATCTGCTGCCACTCGTCGAAGATGAACTCGGCGTCCCAGCGCTGCTCGTCGTGCTCGAAGAGGACTTCGCGCAGGACGTTCTGGGCGGGTTCGTCGCCGATCACGCTGCGCTGCGACCCGGGTGCGACGTTTTCGTTGAGGACGTTCTGGGCGAGCTGGTCGATGTGCTTGATGTCGACGCGGCCGAGTAGCTCGGGTCCCATAAGTGAGGTGAGCCGGGAGCGCAAGTCGGCGGTGAGGTTCTTGGTGTAGGTGGTCAGCAGGATCGGTTTGTTGTGGCCGGGGGGCAGTGCGGCCGCGAGGCGGGCGACGCGGTGCAGGGCGACGATGGTCTTGCCGGTGCCGGGGCCGCCGCTGACGCGGGCGGGTCCGTTGTAGTTCCGCTCGACGATCTTGCGCTGGGTGGGGTGGAGGTAGACCTTCCAGGCGCGGAAGTCACCTTCGGCGAGGACGTTGCGGATGTCGTCGTCGACGGTGGTGACCGCGGTACGGGCCAGGGCGGCCGCCATGTCGTCTTCGAAGCCCGGTTCGAGGATGGTGGCAGCGGGGCGGGTGATCTCTTGCTCGATTTCGTCGAGCGGCATGCCTGAGCCGAGGCCGGTGAGGATCTCGGCGGTCAGCCGAGGGGCGCTGGCGATCAGCTGGTCGAGTTCGTCCTCGCTGGTCACATTGAGGGCGAGGTCGATCAGGGCCTCGGCAACGCCGAGCCGACGCAGGTCCTCGGCGGTGTGTCCGGCCAGCAGTGGTGTGGTGTGCTGGGCGGTGGCACGCTCGGTGGGCTGCGAGGGCGAGGGCCCGGCCGTTGCTGTTGTCGCCTGTTCTTCGGGCGTGGGGGTGAGCTGTACCCCCGCGCGCTGCAGCACGCTCTGGCCGACGACTCCGAGGTCGACGAACTCGATCTCACCGGTGATCCGGTTGATGGCGACGGTGAGTTCTTCGTAGACGTCCTTGCGGTGCCGGACGGCGACGATCAGCCATTGCTGGACCCCGTCGCCACCGGTGCCGGCGCGGGCGAGGAGCGCTCGGTACGAGCGGTCGATCTTCGCGCGGAAGATGCGGCCGTCGCCCTTGAGGGGCTTGAGGTCGAGGCTCGGGTGGTCGGGGTCGTTGCGGAACTGGTGGCAGAAGTCGTAGAACTTCGTCTTGACCGACGAGTCCATCTTGTAGAGCTCGTTCTCGGCCTTCTGGTACAGGCTCAGGCGTGCGGTCATCGGTCGGCACTCTGTTCGTCGAGGTCGGAGGCGGAACCGGGGCGGGTCGTCGCGTCGGGGAGGAGGGAGAGGAACTCGCCGATGTTGGCGAGCCACTCGTCGGCTGACCGCACGGTGAACCCGGCGTCGCGGTAGGCACGCCAGGTCTTGTCGCTCTCTTCGTCCGTTTGGTCGTGTGCCTCGGCCATAACGGCGATCTGTAGTGCCTGGGCCGAGTCGTGCCAGGCGAAGTCCGCGAGCCAGCCGCGCTCGCCGAGCTCGTAGCCGTACGCGGGGGCCTGTTTGCCGTGGTCGGCAAGGGTGTGGGCGAGACGTGTGAGGGCCGCGTCGGGTTCGTCCTCGTCAAGGAACTCGAGGATCTCCTGGTCCCAGAGGAGGTCGCGCAGCGCCGCTTCGGCGGAGGACTCGCCTAGGTGGTGGTTCGCCGAAGTCTGCGGCACAGCAGCTCCGGCACCGAACTCGACAACCAGGGACTCCAGTTCTCCGATCCCGCCGAACGCTTTGAGGACCGAGGTGTCGAATCCTCCGGCGGTGGATGTGGTCAGCTGGGCTCCGTCGCCGCCGTCGTGGACGAGGAACTGCAGCAGGTTGGACCACTGCAGCCAGGCGCGCCACCGCGCCTTGTGTTCGGGGGTGCCCAGCTGGTCGGTGACGGTGTCGTCCAGGCAGATCAGCGCGGTCCACCGCTGGGAGGCGGCGTCCACGAGGAATGCGATGGGGAGTCCGGACTGGTCACTGGTTTGGAACAGGCTGAGGGTGCCGTCGTCCCGGACTGGCACCGGGTCGATGCTGTCGGTGCGACCCCAGGCGTCCAGGAGTTGATCGAGCACCTGCCGCGTCCGCTCTGGGGTTCCGTTGGCGACGAGTGGGTCGTTGTTGGTGCCGAGGAGTCCGCCGACCACGGCCGATGCCCGTTTGCCCCAGGCTGCCTCGTCGGGGCTGCGTAGATAAGCGAGGAGCATGCTCATTGGGTCGGTGAAGACGTTCGCGGACAGGTCGTCGCTGTCCTGTGTGTGCAGCTGCCGGGCGAGGTCCTGGGCGCTGCGCAGGTACGGCGGCCACACCGGCTCGGCCGGCTCCCGGCCCGCTGCCGCACTTGGTGCCGTGCCCGTCGCCCCCTCGAAGGCGTCGAGGTCGTCCCAGGTCAGCTGGAAGACGATGCGGCCGTCCGCGCGCAGCCGGTTGCGTTTGTCGGCGTCGCCGGCGAGCCGGTTGTGACGGCGGGAGGCGTGGAAGCGATGGCCGTCCAGGTAGACGGTGATCTTCTGCTTGGGGCTGTCGGCTTGTTCGAAGGTGAAGTCAGTACGGGTGAACCCCTCGTTGCGCTGGGCAGTCAGCCGCCAGCCGTGGACGGTTCCGGCCTCGTCCAGGCGCAGGTAGCCGCTGTTGTCACCGCTCTCGTCCAGGTCGGCGTCCTTGCGCTGTGTAGACCAGCCGCGCAGCGCCTTGAGGAAACGGGCTTCAAGGTCGGATTCGACCTGTCCGTCAAGGCCGATCCGGTCGGTGTTGCCGACCGAAACGGTGTCCCAGTCATCGGTCTCGGTGCCGAGGAGTTCGTCGAGGATCTCCAGGGCGGCCTGCTGGGAGACGCATTCAATGTGTCGTTCGTCGGTGTACCGGTACAAGCACCGGTGGCAGGCCGGCCCCCGCTCCTCCCGGCAGGGGCACTCCACCATGAGCCGCCGCGCGTCTTCGAGGACCTGCCGGAATGCGGCCGGGTCGGTGAGCCGGTCGAGATAGCCGGTGCCGTGCGGGAGGCGGTCGTAGAGGACGAGGAAGTGCCGCCTCTCGGCGGTGTCGCGGTCGGGCATGGTGGCGAGCGTGGTGTCGAGGTGCTGCGGGTCGCCACCGAAGGCAGCGTCCACGCCGAGCCGCAGGGCGGCCTGGAAGGAGTGGACCTTTTCCTCGACGAGGACCGTCGCTGCGGGCAGCAGGATCCGCAGCGCCTCGGTTGTCAGCTCGTGGGCGAGCAATACGGGTTCCTGCGGCACGTCCGCCGTGCCGCGTCGCAGCGGGCACCAGGGCGTGTGGTGCTTCAGCGCACGCTGTCGGTTGGCGGAGTTGTCGACGGCGTCGCGGTCGTCGTCGAAGACGGGGCGTCCGTCTGCGCTCGCGGCTCCGCAGCCGGTGCACACATGGAACGGGGCGATCCGCACGGGCTTCCCGGCGATCTGGTCGTTCTCCTGCGCCCCGATGCTGAGCGGGCCCGCGTTGATCTTCCGGATGACGGCACGCCGCGTGTAGTCGACGCCGAAGATCTGCTTTTTGTGCCGCCAGGACTTGCGCTTCGCGAAGTCGCCGGGGGCGATGTCGACAATGTCGATGGTCGTGTAGAAGCGGCGGTCTCGGTCGTCGCTCTCGTCGCCGATCCTGGCGTCCTCCCGCTTGTCGCGGGCGGTGACGACGGTTGGCTGAACAATCTGCCGCAGGCTGCCGGAATCCGCGATGCCGGTGTCCGCGCAGCGCGGGCAGGGCGAGATGTCACTCTCGGCGTTCTCGGTGCGGACGTAGCCGCAGGAGGGGCAGAACCGCCAGTGCCGCCAGTCCTGGTCCTTGCCGGTGACAATGTCGATGCCGGTGATGCGGTGCTTGTAGCCCTCGGCGTAGAACGTGTTGCCGGGGGCGAGTTCGGACAGCGCGAAGGCGCGCGGCCTCTCATAGCGATACGACCTCGACTTGTAGGTGTCGCGTCCCTCGGCAGTCTTGCCCTCGGGCCAGTAGACGGTGGCGTCCAGGGTGGTCACGGCGTCGATGAGGGCGTAGTTGGGCAGCAGGCCGAGGTCGCACAGAACTTCCTGGGCGGGTCTGCGCTGTCGGGCCGCGCCCTGCTTCGAGGTGGCGTGCAATTCCGCCTCCAACTCGGCCTTGGTGCGCGCCTGTTCCTCGTCGCCGTCCCGGAGTTCGTCGATCGCAGCCCGGATCGTACGGATCCGGGTGCGCAGCTTCTGGTTGTCGCCATCCCACGCGCGCTCGGCCTTCTCCACCGCACTGCGGAGGCCGCGCACCGCGTACTTCTCGAGCTCAGCCTTGGCAGTCTCACTCACTCCGGTCGGGAAGAGCGCGAGGAAACCG
This sequence comes from Streptomyces sp. NBC_01669, assembly GCF_026339735.1. Taxonomy (GTDB): domain Bacteria; phylum Actinomycetota; class Actinomycetes; order Streptomycetales; family Streptomycetaceae; genus Streptomyces; species Streptomyces yanii. The sequence goes on along the minus strand of NZ_JAPEQG010000001.1, from coordinate 1,293,691 downwards.
GCGACCAGATTCTCGCCGTGGGCGAGAGCGGCCTCGATGAAGTCGGCCAGATAGCCGGAAGGGCCGAAGAGCTCGTCGACCCGGCGCGACAGGGCGGCCAGCGGCTTACCGTCCTCGCGCAGCAGCCGACCGCGAGCGGCCAGGTCGAGGAGGTGCGCGGTGTACTGGCGCCGCAGGATCTCGATGGCCGAGAGATAGGAGCCGGGCGGCACGATCCGCCCGTCGATCATGTCGCGCGGCCGGTCCAGGAAGTACAGGTCACGGCGGGACCGGTCGGGAATGGTGAGCAGGAACGCGTTGCCGGTACGGCGCCCGGCCCGCCCCGCCTGCTGGGCATAGTTGGCCGGTCGGCGCGGCAGCGCGCCGAGGACGACGGCGGACAGGTCGCCGATGTCGATGCCCATCTCCAGGGTGGGCGTGCAGGACAGCACATTGGGGTCGTTGAACCCCTCGCCCTTACGGAAGGCATCCTCGGTGCGCTCCCGCTGGGCACGCGTGAGCAGCCCGGTGTGTTCGGCGGTGATGACCTGGTACGTGCCGGCCCGCCGGTACAGGCCGCGGTAGTAGTCGTTGCGGTAGTCGCGGTCCCGGTCGTGCCGGTCGACGGTCTCCAGCCACCGGTCTCCTGCCACGAGACGGCCGGACGCGCAGCGGTAGGCCGGGCACGGCTGGCCGTGGTACTGCGCGAGCAGAGCGGGGTGCGTGGTCTGCTCCCAGAAGCATTTGGGGCAGCGTACGTACGCCTCGTTGACCTGCGTGTCCGACAGGAGTTGGAGTTGTACGGCGCCCGGCTGCAGTCCGTGGAAGCGGGCCGCGGTGTCGCGCGGTGTGCCCGACGCGATCAGCCCGGCGTCGGTGAGCCGGGGGAGCAGCCGCACCCAGAAGTCGTCAGTTTGTTCCCGCGTCATGCCGAGGCAGCGCTGCGCCCACGTCTGGTACCAGGAAAGCCGCCCGGCTGCGACGTCGAACTCGCTGCCCGTCTTGGGGCGCGCGAGTAGGAAGCTGGGCGCGGACACTCCCCGGGGGAACGCCTTCATGCCGCGCGGCCGGCCGCCCCAGATGAAGAACCGGCTGGTGCCCGCTTCTTCCAGGTACTTCTCCAGCCACCGGTGGCCAACCGCGCCGCGCGTCCGCAGCCGCTCCAGGAAGGCCCGCAGGAAGGCCAGATAGCGCGCGTCGTCGTGCGCGGTGAGGGGGAGTCCGCGCTGCGTGCACTCCTCGTGCGCGGCCCGAACGAGCGCCACGGCGGCCTGCTCGTCGGCGATGCCCACCCAGGCGGCCGCAGTACGGGTCAGCTCAAGGGTGCGTCCGTTGCGGGACCGCAGGCCGAACTCCATCACGGCCTCGAACGCGAACCGCTCCCCAATAAGGTCCCAGGTCCTGCGGTCTCCTCCGCGCCCCTTACCGGAGAGGAGCCGCGCCACACCCGTGACGTCGTGCAGGTCCGGCGGCACGACGGCGGCCAGGGTCTCCCGGTCGGTAGTCGCCTCCACGACATCGGCGAGGAGGTCGTTCAGGGCGAGCGGCCGCTCCTCCGCCAGGTGCTTGGTGAACAGCGCCCGCAGCGAGAACGTGTACGACCGGGACGCGACGAAGCCGGCCCGGTGCGCTGCGTCCTGCACCGAGTCATTGAACATTAGCGTCTTCGTCTCCCGCTGCTCCTTGTCCATCTCCCCGCCGGTGAACAGCTGGGTGACGGAGGCAGCGGCCAGCGCCGCCGAGCCGGTACCGACGAAGCGGATCGCGTTGTGCGTACCGCAGGCCGGGCACCAGTCGTCCTTGGCGGCTCGTTCGGCGTTGTCGCCGAGCTGGACAAGGACGAACGCCGAGTCAGGTCCGGCCGGCCGGGGGTTGCCCTCGTCGTCGTAGTCGCCCTGCGGGTCAGGCAGCCTCAGCCGCTGGGTCTGCCCGTCGAGGACCATGAGGACGCCCGCGCCGCCTGTGGTCAGCGACTTCTGGGATGCCCGGTCCATGGCGGTGCGCCCGTTGCCCTCGCGTGCCTCGTTGTCGGTGGCCGCGACCAGCGTGCGCACCTTCGCCTTGGCGGCGGTGACGGTGGCCCGGCGGATTTTGTGTGCCTCGAAGCCCAGCTCTTCGAAGTCCGACTCGGGCGCGAGAACCGACCAGCCGGAGCGGCCGCACTCCCGGCAGTACACGGCGGGCAGGAACACCTTGGTGTCCTGCGACGTGGTGGTGTCAGGGGTGGCACGCGGCTGCCGCGCGGACCCGGCCGCGTCCCACGCGAACTCCGCTCTCGGCCACGGCAGTACACCCCGCAGCATCCGCGTCACGGACCGGGCCCACTGGTGCACTTCGACCTGTACAAGCGGGCGGCTCATCCCGTCCGGCGCGTCCGGGTCGCGCGCCATGGACAGAAGCGCCACGAACCGGGCGAGGGCGGAGGCGGCGATCTGCGGCCGCGTCGTGATCGCCTCGTCCCACGCCTTCGCCCCGCTGCGGCGCATCACGTCGAGAACCTCGTCGTACGTGTGCACCGAGCCGTCGAACGCCTTGAGTACCGCGTATGTCAGCCGGTTCCGTTTCAGCGCGGCACCGAGGGCGACCGGGTCGGTGATACGGGCGCCAGTGACGGCTTCGATGAGATCGCCGAGCGCGTCAGGACCGGAGGCCGGATCGGGCAGCACGGTAAGCGCTTCGGGCGCCGGCACCTGCCCAGGCAGGAACTTGGCGTCCGGGATGAACTCATCCACCGTCAAACGGTCTTCACCGACGATCGCGTCCGCGGTGAACGTGCTGCCGAACACCTGGGTCGCCACGTCCAGGAGCCGGCGCACCCCGTCCTCGTCGGTGCCGGACGCGAGCGTCGCGGAAGTCGCGACGGGCGTGATCGACCCGAGCGGTTCGCCCTCCCGAGTCGCCCCGACGGCGGAGGCAAGCCGACGCAGCAGCATGGCGACATCGGTGCCCTGCGCGCCGTCGTATGTGTGGAACTCGTCGACCACGACGTACCGGATGTCGCTGCTCTCCCACAGCGGTGCGTCCGACGCCCGCTGGAGGAGCAGATCCAGCATCTTGTAGTTCGTGATCAGGATGTCCGGCGGCGACAGCTGCATGTCCTGACGACGGGTGTAGACCCTGTCGTAGTGCGTCGCCGCCTTGTCCCCGATGTACAGCCCGGCGCGTACGCCGCTCAACTCGTCGTACTCGGTGAGCAGGTCGTTGATACGGCCCGCCTGGTCGGTGGCGAGGGCGTTCATCGGGTAGAGGAAGACGGCCTTGACCCCGTTGCTGCCGGCTGCCCGCTCCCGGGCGCAGTGATCAAGGACGGGATACAGGAACGACTCGGTCTTCCCCGACCCGGTGCCGGTGGTGACGAGGGTGGGCTGCGGTGTGTGCCCATCCTTGCTGGTCAGGCGGGCGAACGCGCGGGCTTGGTGCGCGTAGGGAGACCAGCCGTCGGTACGCCGCCAGTCCAGGTGCTGCTGCCAGCCGTCCTCGGCACGGCTGAAAGGCGTACGGAGACGGAGGTACGGGCCCCGGAACATGCCCGTCGTCTCGTTCCCGAGGAACGCCTCCAACGCCTTACGAGCACCCTCGTCCGCGAGACCGTAGGTCGTGGACAGGTACTGAAGCAGGCTCTCCTTCAGCCCCTGCGCTTCGAGCGTCGGCCTCATCGGGTCGGAACCTCCATGGTCTCCGGGTCCCACAGACCCTGGGCGACGGTTTCATCGAGGCGCTGCTTGAAGTAGGCGTGCGCGGCGCGCATCTCACGCTCGCGGTCGGCCTTGTAGAAGGGGGCGGTGTAGCCGTCCGGGACGGGGCTGGCGTCGGGTGCTGCCAGATGCTCCACCAGAGCCTTCCAATGCTCGCTGGTCTGCCCGGTGCCGAAAACCCACCTATCTGCGGCAAGTTGCCGTCCGTGCGCGTCGAAGTACATCTGCTCTTCACGGCCAGACAGCACGTCCAGGCGTGCTTGGTACGCGGCGATCAGTGCGTCTGCGGGAAGCCCCATCCACACAGCGGCCAGCGCGTCGAGCTCAACGAGCGCGGCGCGGCGTTCGAACTCCGTGCGCAGTGGTGTGCTCCACGACCACCGGGGTTCCATCGCGTTCAGTGGGCGCAGCCTCGTCCACGGAATTGCCCACTCCTCGCAGAGCCATGAGAAGCGGAACTCCGACTCCCACAGGTCAGCGTAGGCACTTGAGAGACAGCTCAGGCGGGCCGACCTGAGGGCCAGGGCCCTCGCCAGCGGGTGGTCCGGAGACGGAGCGGGAAGCCGCTGGGCACCGGCCTCGTACAGGTCCTTCATCCCGAAGGCACGCAGCATGTAGTCCAGCGGAATCGCCGACCAGAAACCGGAGACCAGCAGCAGATGCTGGCGACTCCGAAAGGCAAGACTGTGGACACCGTTAACATGGGTGGGACCTGGAGGAATGATCCCGGCTTGCAGAACCCTCTCCGTCTTCCCGTCGTTCCGGCGCCGGAAGGCCAAGCGATAGTGGCGGGCATGCGGCTGCCCCTGCCAGTCCCTCCATACCATAGCCATGGACTCAAACCTGTCCCGATCGCATGACCTGGCCATCTTGGTGGCGGGAATGAAGTCGGCTGGAATTGCGGTCAGATCGATCCGCGCCCCCTCTGATTTGAGTTCGGGGTCTTCCTTACAGAAGGGTGTTCCAGGACCGATATGCGGGCCGTGCAGGATCGCTTCATCCCAGGAATCCGGACGCTGGCTGCGGTAGTTGATGTATCCCGCAGTACGGTCGCGCTCTTCGTCGTAGCCACGGCTCATGCTGATCTCGTCGCGGGAGAGCCGGATGGGGTACTTCGCCATCAGAGCGACCGCATTCTGCTCACTCTGCGTCAGCGGATACATCATCTCCGCCTCCGCCGCCGGGAACTCGCCGCCTTGCTGCTCACTCCACAGGGAGAGAGTCTCTGTGTTCACGTTGATGATCCGCGCCCGGTGCGGCCGGGTGTCGTACTGCCCGTCGAACCTTAGACCCGGTTCCGGACCAGATCCGTCGTGCCGCAGGGAATCTGTGAGCACATCGGCCCTGTAGAGGAAGCTTAGGTGCTTGAAGTTGACCTCTTGACGAGGGCCGTAGATGTTGGCTGCAAAGTCCTTCTTGTCTCCAACAGGTCGCGGGAAGGCCCAATTCGAGGCATTCACAAAGGCTCCGTGCACGCGCAGCCGTCGATACGCTTCCGCACGGATGTGCCGGTTCTGCTTCCCCTTCAGGTGACCATCGGGGTGTACGAGCCCAATGGCACCCGTTGCGGCCGCATGGTCCCAACATTGGCTCATGAAGCGCGAGTGCAGGTGCGCCGGTGTCCCCGCGAGGATCGGGTACACGACCGCACTGGAGTAGAAGCTCGCCAGTGCCGTGTCCGTGGCCGCGTCTCGGAGTACCCGGATGCGCCATTCGGGCACCTGCAAGACACGATCGCGCAACTCTGCCTCGCGCTCCTTGGTAAGGCTCTCCTGCAGTGTCAGGTCGGGTTCGAACTCGGAGAAACTGGCTGTCCGGTTGAACTTGATCTCCACCCAAGGCGGGTTCCCGACCTGGAGGTCGAAACCTCCCACTTCACTTGAGAATACTCCCGCAAAGTCCAGCTCCCAGTGCAGGAACCCCTGTTCCTTCGCGATATCACGCACTACCCGCATCCACGGGTATCGCGTCTCCACGGCCTTTCGAGCATCGTCCATGCCCATCTCGCCCTGGATGGCCCCTTCGAGGGCCTTCAGCTCCTCCAGGGAGTCAACGGAGGTGGCGAATGTTTCCTCCGGGACCGGGCCCGTACCAACCATGGATTCCAGGAAAGCAAGCCAGTCGGCCAGGTCCTTCAGAGCGATGACGGGGCGGCGCTCTGCCGTTCCGCCGCCCTTCTTCGGCGTCGACGGCGTGCGACGCTTCTTAACCTGCGTCTTCTCGACCAGTTCACTCGCGTCCGCGCGCTCTCCGAGGGCCAACTGGTCCCCGTTCAGAGCGAACAGCAACCCGCTCTCGACGTACTGAGGTTCAGGCGCAGGTTCCACTTCGCCTACCTGCGGCACCCCCGACGACAACAGCGCATCGACCGTCACCACCGGCGACGTCTCGTACTCCGCGTCCATCCCGTCGAGCAGCCCCACCTGGTCCAGCGGCCAGAAACACAACGCACACCACGCGTCCATGACCTGCTTGAGCCGCCAGTAGGGAGAACCTTCTGCGTCGAACAAGTCCTGGAAGACCTGCTCCTTGGTCAGTGGCAAGGAGTCCCCCTCCACGTTCCTTTTGTCACGGCGTAGGAACGCGTACTCCTCCGCATCCTCCTCCCGCCCGGCCCCCCACACGTCGATAGTGCGGGCAATCTCGCGCTCACTCAGCTCCATCCGCTTGGCGACGAGTTGCCACAGGAACTCCACACGCTTGGCCGCCTCCTGTAGCCGCGCGAGCTGGCTCCCTTTGCCACCCGTGGCCTTCGGTTTGGCGCCTACTGCTTTTCGCCACTCAGCAAGTCGGTCGAGTTCCGGCTTGGCCGACTGCCCGATGAGATTGCCCGCAGGATTTGCTGGTTTGACCAAGGCGACCGCGCCCCACCCCGGCGTGGGCAGCAGGAACTGGTGCACCGCCCCTTCGGGCAGCGCCTGCTCCGCGCCATCGCCCTCCGTGTCGCGGAACGGCAACTTGACCGGCGTCGTACCTCCGACGGTCCGCTCATTCTTGATGCGGTCCGCTTCGTACACCCATCGCCGCGCTCCGATTAGCGAGTTGCCGCGCCTCAGGTGCAGTCCGAACCATGGTGCGCGCATACCGGGGTGCATGGTGTTCAGCCACAGCGACACCTCGGCGAGCTCGACGCCCGTCGCGTTCAGGTCGATGCCGTACGCGTTGTGCAGCGCGATGTACGCCTTGACCTTCTGCTTCGCGTCCAGCGCCTTCGACGTGTCCAGGCTGACGCCGAGCTCCTCCTGCCGCCGCTTGAGGTACTCGTCGGCGACCTGGTTGATCGCCTCGTTGAGGAACGCGCCGGAGCCGAGCGCGGGCTCGCAGATCGTGTACTTCAGGAGGTCGCTAGCCCGCGTCTCGTCCGTGAGCCGGTGCTTGAGAGCCAGTTCGACGGTGACCTTCGTCAACGACTCCGGCGTGTAGTACGAGGCGGACGTCTCGCGATCGCGTCCGGCCAGCCGGTAGACGTACTCGCCCACCGCGTACTTCTTCGGACCGCGAAGGCCCTGCTGTTCGGTGTCCTGGGCGGAGTAGACGACCCGGGTGTTCTCTGGGTAGTCGCTCAGCCGGTCCGCGGGAATCAGCCACGAGCCCTTCTCCGGATCGCCGTACTGCTTGCCGCCCCGCTTCTCGCCCGGTCTTGCGACCTCGGCGAGCTCCTTGTCGGCGATGAGACCGGTGTAGGACATCAGGCCCTCGTATACGGCTCCGAGCTGGTTGATGCCGAGGTTGCGGTAGGAGATGAAGCCGCCCTGCCGCCCCTTCGTTCCCGCCTCCTTCATGGTGAGCAGCCGCAGCACCTCGTGCAGGGCCTCGTTGCGCAGCCGCAGGTCGAGCCACAGAGGATCCGTGCTCCCGTCCTCGTCCCAGGCGGGGTCGAGGATCTGGCTGCCGATGAGGGTGATGCTCTTCGGGTCGAACAGTTCGCTGCGCAGCGCCTCGAAGCGGAGGCCGCGCCCTTGGCTGCGCTGCTCGGCGGGGAGGTGGTCTCCCTGCTCGGTGCCGTGCGAACGGTGCCCGAAGTTGACCTTGTTGAAGAGGACGTCGAGTGACGAGTACAGGTGGAAGCCGTTGCGGCTCTCCTCGTCGACGAGCTTCCGCTCCCTTGCAACTAGCTCGCGCAGCCGGGCGACCGAGTAGCCGGCCTCGTATGTCGAGTCGTCGGCGGGCAGGATGCCCAGCTCGGGGCGGGCCTCGGCGTACAGGAGGAACAGAATGCGGTACAGGTAGCGCAGGGACTCGCGGGTGAGCTGCCGGGCGAACGGGCCCTGGGTGAGGTCCTCGATGTCGCGCGGTTCGACGCCCGTCTCACGCAGCCGGGCGAGGACCTCGTTGGCGATGATCTCGACGGAGCGCTGGAGTCCCTTGCGCAGCTCGGAGTTGACGCCGACGGCGTTGTCGCGGGACGCCTTGACGATGGCGTCGATGCGGCGGCCCTTGCCGTCGGCGCGTGGTGCGAGCAGGTCGTGCGAGAAGAGGGCGGCAAGGAGGGCCAGTTCGCCGGACTTGGCGAGGTCGTTGCGGGCGAAGGCCGCGTCCAGATTGGCGGCCAGGTAGCGGCCTTCGGCCCAGGCGTTGCGGTCCGCGAGGACGAGGACGCCGCCGCACAGGAGCAGGACGAAGCGAGGTGCGTCGCCGCCGGCCTCGTACAGCTCGCTCTGGAAGAGCCACCCGGCGAGTTTCTGGCCGGCCTCGATCAGGCCGTCCGCCGTCTTGAGGGGGTGGAGGAGGCGTCCGGATCCGCCGTCGGTATCCAGCGCGTCGTCGAGGCGCTCGGTCCAGCCACAGTCGAGCGCGACGATGCCGTCGCCGTGCCAGGCGGTCTGGACCTCGTACTCCTTGCCCGCGCTGTGCACGGCGAGCGGACGCGACTTCTCGGCCGTCCCTTCGTAGCCGAGGGCGGCAAGCACCTGGGTGTGCCAGGCAGAGACGCGTTCGGGCCACGCGCCGGACGGGTCGTCGTACGTGCTTCCGATGAGTTCCTGCTCCTCCTTCGCACGCGCGGCGAGGAACGGGCGGATGGTGGCCTGGTAGTCGCCGCGGAGCCTGGGCAGTGCCTCGCGCGGAGTGGGCCGCGGGTCGAGCTCGTCGGTCTCCCGGGTGGTCCAGAGGGTGAACAGGCCCTCGTCGCCCGCGGTCTTCTTCTTGAGTGTGTTCTCCAGTTCCTCGCTGAAGTAGTGCGCGGAGAGGTACTCGCCACGGTTGGCGAAGGAGTCGTAGGTGTAGCTCATCGTGCGGACTCCTCGGCGTTGTTCGCGGTGGCGGTGTGGAGGGGTTCGAGTACGCCGAGCACCCGCAGCATGGGGTCGCCCGCGGTGCGCAGTCGGCGGACCAGGGCGCGGCGGCCGGCGGCCGTGTCCTTCACCTGGTCGTGACGGCTCTGCTGGCTGCCGACGGCGACCAGCGCGGCCTGCTCCCAGACCTGGACCCGGTCCTCGTACGGCGCAAGGTAGGCGTCGACCTGCCGGTCGTAGTCGCTGCGGCGCTCGCGCAGATGTGTCTCTGCCGCATCGACGGCGGCGGGGACGAGCGCCTGGAGCTGGTCGGCGTCGACGGGCGTGCCCCGGCCGGGCATGTTCGGGCCGACGCCGCACGCGGCGAGGAACGCCGAGTCCATCCGCCACACGCGGGGGCTCGCGACGGCCTCGGCGAGGCCGGTGACCGCCATCCACTCCACGACCGTGGGCCTACCCGCGGCATTGGAGTAGGCGCCCTGGAGGAGGTAGACCGGGCCGCTGAGGGCGGCGGGCAGCGCCTCGTTGATCTTCTTGGCTTTGGCAGAGTCGGCCTGGTAGGCGAGGACGAACGCCTCGTCGTACTTGAGCTTGGCAAGGACCTTGTCCGTTACCCAGTCGAGGACGGGGTGGATGTCGGAGACGTAGGAGACGTTGGGCCACTGGGAGGTCGGCTGGTCGCCCTTGCCCTGTTTGGCGTTGCGGGCGGCTTCCAGACGGTCGGCGGCGTACTGCTTGTCGAAGGTGAGACGGAGCGTGCCGTCGTACCGGGGCGTGGTGAGGATCTTCTCCTGTTCCAGGTACGACTTCGGCAGCTCGCGGAAGCGGTACTGCAGGTCGTCGGGTGGAGTGAATTCGATTCGTCCGCCCGCCGTTTCGGGCTTGAAGCCGAGGGCCTCGCGTTCGGCCTGCGGGTAGATGAGGTCCAGCGCTGCGCCGAAGTACGCTTTGGTGCCGGCGAACACGTGGGGCACGTCGGCCTCGGGCACCGGCGCCTTGCCGACGGCGGCAGGTGCGGCCGCGGGGTCGGCGATACGGGCAGTGACGTTGGCGAGGAGCCCGGCGAGGATATCGCCCGCCTCCTGCCGGGACTCCTTGATGGAGCGGTCCACGGTGGAGCCCTTGATGAGGTCGCGGGTGAGGCGGTCCTCTTCCTTCTTGTCGTTATAGAGGCCGGTGACGGCCTCGGCGCTGCCCTCGCCCGTCTCGATCTGGTTGGCCTGCTCCTCGCGGCGCAACAGGCGCGTACCGACGAGCCGGTCGTCGAGGGTGAGCGTCTCGCCGCTGTCCTCGTCGCGCCGCCAGGGCACGTCGGCGGTGAGGGTGATCGCACGGAACTCAGGGCTGAGGGCCTGCCCGTAACGGTCGATACGTCCGTTGCGCTGCTCGATGCGGATGAGGGACCAGGGCAGGTCGTAGTGGACGAGGTCGTGGCACTGGTGGTGCAGGTTGACACCCTCGGAGGCGAGGTCGCCGGTGAAGAGGAGGCGTACGGGCTCCTCGCGGCGGCCGAAGCGGTCGACGATCTCCTGCTGTTGCTGGTCGTTGGTGGTGTCGCCGTGCATGACCTCGACGGCGCCCCCGTACGCCTTCCACGGGCGGGTCTTGTCGGGCTCGGCAAGTTGCTTCTCCTTGAAGTCGAGCTTGGCCGGGAGCACCCGGGCAAGCCAGTTCAGGGTGTGCACCCGCTCGGAGAAGACCACGACGCGGCGCTCGGAGCGCGGGCCGACGCCGAGTTCCTTCAGCGTGCGCACGAGCGCGTCGAGCTTCGCCGAGTCCTCGTCGGTGAAGTCGGAGAGGAGGTCTTCGAGTTTGGTCAGGGCGGCGCTCTCGGCGGAGAGTGCGGCACGGCGTTCGGGCTTGTCGCCTGCTGCCTTGTGGCGCTTTGGATCCTCCAGGTACGCGCGGCGGCTCTCCAGGGACTTGCCGAACGCGACGTGGGAGGACAGGAATGCCTTCAAGAAGCCGTAGGCAACCAGGGGGTCGGCACACACGGAGGAGCGGTCCGGATCGCCAGGGGTCCACCGGTCCGCGAGCTGCTCCAGGACCGCGACCTCGCGCGGTGTCGCGTCGGCCGTGACCGGAAGGGAGGCGCCTCGGTTGGCCCACGGCTTGTCCTTGAGGCCGTCGCGTACCTCGCGGTCGGTTTTGGTGCGCCGGATGTAGAGGTGGTCGAGGTCGGCGACCTTGTAGTTCTTCGGGTCGGCGATGGCCGCCGGGTCGAGCATCCGGATCAGTTCGGCGAAGGATTCGGCGTCACCGTTGTGCGGGGTGGCGGAGGCCAGAATCAGGGCGTCGGTGCGTTCGGCGAGGCGGCGGGCGAGGCGGTTGTTGCGGGTGCCCTTGTTGACGAGGTTGTGGGACTCGTCGATGACCACTGCGTCCCAGTCGATGCTCTCCAAGTGGTGTGCATAAGTTGCCGACTTGAGGGTGTCGACGGAGACGATGACCCGCTTGAAGTGCGCGAACGGGTTGCGACCCGCCGGGATCTCCTGCTGGACGCGCTGGATGCCGGTGGAGTCCAGGCGCACCAGCGGCAGCGAGAACCGCGTCCACAGCTCGCGCTGGAACTGCTCCAGGACGTGCGCCGGAGTCACCACGAGGATCCGCTCGCCACGCCCGCGTCGGATCAGTTCGCAGAGCGTGACACCGATCTCCAGCGTCTTACCCAGGCCGACCACGTCCGCGATCAGGAGGCGGGGCTGCGGGTTGCGCATGGACAGTGCCAACTCGGCAGGGCGCAGCTGGTGATCCTGCCGGTCCATCAGATAGGAGTCGGCGAGCGCGACACCGTGCTCGGTCTGCGGGAGCGCGGTCTTGCGGATGACCGCCTCCAGGTAGAGGCGGGCCTTGGCATGCCGGGCAGTGTCGTCGGCCACGAGTCGGGTGCGCCGCGGATCGAGTACGTCGATCTGGTCGAGCCCGGAGTAGAAGACCGCGTCGGTGCCTCGTACGAACGGGGAGACGCCGCTGACCTCGACCATCAGTCCGTCGAGGGACCCCTCGACGGACTTCACGAGCCACTGCTCGTCACGGATGCGGACCTGGGCGCCGGGGGCGAAGGTGGGGCGCGTGGCGACATATGGGCCGCTCCGGCCCGGCTCGGCGTTGCTCGCCTCGGGAACCTCGGGCTGCATCGCCGTGGTCAAGTGGTGCTCCTAGGGGTGCGGGTGCTTGTGGTCTGCGGAGTGCTCATGTGCGGGTCCGCTCCTTGCCATGTGTAGCGCACGGGTCTGTCCGTCGGCAGGAGGTGGGAACACCGGGAGATGTGGATTGTCGGCAGCGGGTCAAGATTTGGGCCAGGCGAGCGCCGGACCCCTCGCGTAGCGCCCGCGCAGTTCCTGTGCGACGCGGCGGGAAGCAGGGGGGCGTGCCGGGCGGAGTTTGGGACCATCCGGCCTTCCGGGCCTCGTGGCAGTTACGGGAGACAGCTCTGTCGATGGAGTCGTGCCGCCATCGGCCGCCGGTCCCTCGCCCGCTGTCGGGCCAGGGGGCGTCGGTGCGCTGGGGTCCGGTTCCTCGCGCAGCTGCACTTCGAGCTCATCGAGCCGGTCCAGCATTCGTGCGTCCGGCTGTGGCAGCACCATCGTGGGGTGCTCCACGGCCGTCGTAGCCTGGATCAGTGCACGCCGTGCACGGGCCGGGCTGGTCCCCAGCGTACGCATGAGATCGACACACTGCCGTGTCACCTCCTCCAGCGAGGGGCGGTCCTCAGGCCGGTACGCCAGCATCGGCACGACGACCGGGGCGAGCTCGCCAGGCATCCCGGACAAGTCCGGCCCGGACTCCGCGTTGGCGACCTGTGCGGCCACGGCCGCCCAGTGGGCGCCGTCGTACGGATAGTGACCAGTTGCCCCGTACAGCAGTGCCGTGCCAAGTCCGTACACGTCGGCGGCCGGTGTCACTTCCACCTGTCCCAGCGCCTGCTCGGGCGGCATGCAGCGGACCGTGCCTATGAGTATCCCGGCCTGGCTGAGCGACTCTTTCGACGCGCCGAGGAATGCACCGAGCCCAAAGTCGATGATCACCGGACCGAAGTCGCCCAGCATGACGTTCTGCGCCTTCAGATCGCGGTGCACAAGACCGGCATCGTGGACGGCGTTCAGACCCTCGGCCAGCAGTGCGCCGAGGCTCGCTACCAGTGCTGGGGCCAGTGGCCCCTGGTCCTTGACCACGTCGGAGAGCGGCCGGCCAGCAACGTAGTCCATAGCCAGCCAGGGCTGCTCCGCGAACGGATCGGCATCGATGAACCGAGCCACCCGGCCGGTTCCCGAGATCGTGCGCGCGATCGTCGCCTCACGTTCGAAGCGGGCGCGGGTGTGGGGATCTGTGCGGTCGGGGCGGATCACTTTCACCGCAACAGGTTCGCCTGCGGCCGAGTAAGCGAGGTAGACCTCTCCCATCCCTCCCGCTCCGAGCTTGCGCTCGACCGCGTACCGGCCGATTGTCATGGGTACCGCGTCCATCGCCTCACTACCCCCAGAATTACTTTGCTCAACGGACGCCTGACCACTTGCGCCACAACTCTAACGAAGCGATCACCAACCCGGACGGGACTTCAGCCCCCTGTCACGCGGTACGGGCGGCCCTGGCACCGCAGCCCCGGGCCGCCTCACAACCACAGAGCTCGCCAGTAGCTTCGTAGGCGATACAAGAGGCTCGACTATCCGGATTCCCCCGTGGCGCGGTACGTGGCCGTCGCCCATTCGTTCAGGAGAGTGTCGGCGACCGCTTCTTCGTAGACGGCGACTCTCTCCCTGGCCATGATCTCAGAGAGTTTCGGGTCCCACGATGTGCCCTGGGGCTTGCCGCTGAGTGGGATGTGATCGGTGTCGGCACGGACTCCGTTGAGGTAGTCCCCACTGCTCATACGCCAGGGCTCGGCGCCGTAGCGAGTGCGCAATGCATTGGTCATGGCGATGCCGGGCCAGTCGAAGTCGCCGTGGTACCGGAGCAGACCGCCGTTGTCGACGATAAGGCGGGCAAGGCGGTGGAAGGCGGTTGAGGGGCGGCCTTCTGCACAGATCAGCGGTGGGCTGCCCGCGCCCAGCTCGCCGGCGGCGCGGCGCAGTACGGCGGGGTTCTCGCAGACGTACACCGTTGGCAGGTTCACGGCTATCGGCAGGGTGATGAGCTGGTGGAGGGTGATGTGGAAGGGGGTGCCGTAGCGGGCGGCGTCGGTGAGCCACTGGCCCAGCCCCTGACCCGTCGCGGGGAGGTTGAGGACCAGCGCGCGGCTGGCGAGGTCGTCGACGATGACGTCGAAGGCGTCCCACAGCTCGCGTCGGGCCTCGGCTCCTGGTCCGAGTGGGACTCCGCGTGCGATGGCCAGGGCCCGCAGGACCAGGGTCGGCAGCGCGCCGCGGTCGGGGTTGAGGGCTTTGGTGTCTCCGGTGGTGGCGTCGGCCAGTGAGGGCAGCATGACCGGAGGCGTCCCGCTGGGGCGGCTGTGGAGGAATTCCAGGACGCGGACAGCCTGGCTGAAGCGGTGGGTGTCCGCTTTGTTGACCAGCCCGGTGATCGTGCCGTCGGATGCGAGGCCGACCAGCCATCTCCGGAACCAGGGGTGCTCGGTGTGCAGCGGGCTCGTCTCGCCCTCGGCCAGGATGTTTTGGCGGGCGTGTTCGAGTGTGGTCCGCTCTTCGGAGCGGAAGCGCAGCGGGGGGCCGATCCGTTCCAGGACCTCGCGGAGCGACATGCCCGTGACGTTGCGGACGCTCTCTTCCAGCACCGAAAGAGGGAGGGTGATGCGGCGGATGTCAGGCGAGCGGTAGGTTCCGGTGATGCCGATGACCGCGTTGCGCTCGGCTGTGGTCGGATTGGTCAGGCTGATGGAGCCCTCGATCTCACCGCCGTTCCGCTCGAGCGAGCGCCGGGCAGCGGCCAGAAGGCGGCGGAACTCAGGGCCCCGGTAGCGCTCGTATATCTCTGCTGCCTTGGTCATGCTGATTCCTCGGCGGCGTTGCTCGTCGGTTCGTCGTCGGGGATGTCACCGAGCAGTCCTGTCTGCGCGGGGACATGGCGACGGGGTGCGAAGCCGAGGAGTTCGGCAGCCAGGTCGTCGGATTCGGGATATTCGAGGTCGTCGAGGATCTGTTCGCCGTCCCAGACGAGCAGCATGGCGGAGACGGTGTGGGATGCCTCGTCGTGCTTCATGTCGTAGTGCGAGATCTGCGGCACCTCGGGGTAGGTGATCCACAGGTCGTAGCCCGTCATGAAGAGGTCGAGGTTGAACTTGGCGGTGAGGGCGAGAAGGTCGGGGCGGTACTTCTCGTCGATGCCGGCGAATGCCTCGTCCAGGGCGATCAGGCGCGGGCAGGTGGGGTAGGCGGAGCTGTACTGGGCGTGGGCGGCTGCGAAGAGCGGCAGGTGGATCGAGGCAGACTTCTCACCGCCGGACATCACGCTGTGCTTGGCCTTGGTGAGGACCTCCCCCTTCTTCTTCTCCTCCGGGCTCATGCCCTGCCGGAACAGGCGGAGTTCGAATCTGCGCCAGGCCCGGTAGTCCAGGACCTCGGCGATGACCTGCTGGTAGCTGCGCTTCTTGTCGGCAGCGGCCTTGGTGCGGATCTGGCTGCGCAGGTGGGAGCGGAGCTCGGCCAGCCCGGCGGGGCCCAGGCCGGATGCGTCCTTGTCGAGCAGCCTGTTGACGGCCTGCTGGGAGTCGGTGAGGGCGTCGGAAACGACCCAGTTGATGCCCACCGTCGCGCCGGAGGACATCGGCTTGGCCCGGGTATCGGCGTCCATGCTCTTGACCAGATCGCGGGCGGCGATGGTGCGGTCGTGGATTTGCTGGGCCAGGCCGGTCAGGAGCCCGTCCTCCAGGACGGTGCGTTCCTTGTCTTCCAGCAGCACACTCTGGTCGGCGAGCTGTTCGGCCAGGCGGCGTCCGAAGTCCGCTACGGGGGCGGGCCCTTCGCTGTCGGTGACCCGGGCCAGGATGATGTCGCCGGCCGGCTCCCACTCGAAGAGGTAGCCCTGGTCGGATTCCAGCAGGGCTGACTCCAGCGTGGTGATGGCGGTGGAGATCTTTGTCGTGACGGTCTTCAGGAGGCTCGCGGTGATCGGGCGACCACGGGTCGCCTCGTCGAGCGCGGTGATCAGTGAGGCGACGGATTCGGGGACGACGCTTCGGGCGGCCTCCGTTCCCGTGAGGGAGGTCTCGGGCGAGGTGAGGCTGTCCATGAGCGCTTGGACTGCCTGCTCGGGACTCGGCCACATGTCGTGCGGCAGCCAGAGGGTGTCGGTGGTTGCTTCGAGTAGGCCGAGAAGGTCGGGCCGGGCGTACGGCTCCAGTGTGAGGGTGGTGCGCACCTGCTCGGCCACGGCCGTGGCCAATGCTGTCTGGCCGAACTCCAGGGCGTGGGTCGCCTTCAGCAGCCGGTCTCGCTGCTCTTGTGCATCCTTCTTCGCACGGCCGTAGGTTGTCTGTGCCTCCGCGAGCTGTTCCTCGGATTCCGCGATCTGCTGGAGAATCTCCTGCAGAGGGGCTTCGAGCGTTGCCTCCTGGGTCCGCAGACGCTCCTCCTGAACGGCGAACTCGTCCGTGCGCGCCTGCAGCGCTTCGGCCTGCTCTGTGCAGGACTCGGTCTGCTCGTCGATGATCTCCTTCCGGCCGGCGATGTCGCGCTCGGCGGCCTCGGTCTGCTCCCGGCAGGTGGAGAGCTCTTTGCCGGCGTCGGCGAAGTCGTCGATGGCCTGGGCGACGTTGTCCAGTTCCTCGCGATGGGTGGGCAGGCGTGCGGCCGTGGCGGCATGGCGAAGCTGCCGGTTCTTCTCATGGGCCCGGGCGATCGCCCCGTCGAGTCGCTTGCGTACTTCGGTGAGGCGGCGGCGGGCTCCGGCGACCTTCTCCGCCACCACCGCGACCTCACGCACGGCTTCGGTGATCGCCTGGGTGCGGGGGAGCTCGCGCCTGGCGCGGTCGAAGTCGTCGCATGCTTCCTGCGCGTACCGCTGCTCTTCCTCGATACCGGCGAGGTCAGCTTCCAGGGCGGCGATGGATTCTTCGAGTCGATCCAGCCGCTCGCGCCGGCGGGCGGCCCGTGCGGTGGTCCCGATGTACTCGGGCTGTGCCTTGGGATGCGCACCGACCTGGACGCCGAGGCAGAAGTGCGAGCCGGTGGTCACCGAGGGAGCAGAGAGCGCATCGTCCAATGCCGGGGCGTCGTCCATGACGGCGACGGAGGCCAGAACAGCCTGGACGGTGGCAGAGCTGACGTGCTGCTGATCTTCGACGAGCAGGACATCGGCCAGGGTCCGTCCGGTGGGGCGCTGAGCAGGAGGCAGCGGGCGCAGATAGGCGTCGGCGATCTTGTCGTGCAGCGCCTGGTCGGTCAGCGCAGCGTCGGGGTGCAGCCAGGCGGTGAGAAGGCCGGCCGCGTACAGGGCGCCTTCCACCGCAGCCGCGTGGCCGTCGGAGATGTGATCGGCGAACCGTACGAGCTGCCACAGCGGGGCGCCCGGCCGCTCATCGCGGCTGGCAGGGCGCAGGTCACCGAAGGGTGGTGCATCGTCGCCCTCGGCTGCCACGGTGTCGCGCTCAGCCTGCGTGGCGCGCAGAGCGTCCGCAATGTCGCTGTGCTGCCGCTTCAACGTCGCAACGCGGGTCAGCGCGCTGGTGCGGCGCCGGTCGACGAGGTTATGGAAGACCTCCGGCAGCGGGGCCGCTTCGGGTTCCTCCACGGCGTCGATGGCAGCGCGCAGCACGTCGCCGTCGGCGGCGACCAGGACTGCGGTGTCGTCGCTGCCGCTCCAGCGGCCGATGAAGTCGTCCAGTTCCTGGCCGGTCTCTACGCGGGCGGTGGTGAGCTGCTCGGCCGCTGTGGCGGACTGCCGCTCGGTCTCCGTCAGCTCGCTGCTCGCCGCGTCGCACTGCTCCTGCTCGCGTTCTTGGTCCTTCGTGGCGTTCTCGAAGGCGCCCAGGAGGTCGTGTACGTCCTGCAGTTCGCTGCGACGCGCGGCAACCCGACCCGCGATATGCGTGTCCAGCTCAGCACCGAGATTCAGCGTGTCGTCGTCGTTCAGGATGCCGCAACGGCGCGCTGCGTCCATGAGGCCGTGGGTGTGCCGGGAGGCAGCTTTGCGCAGTTCATCGTGCCGCTGGAGGGCGCGGTCCGCCTCCCGCTTGAGAGTGGCCAAGCTCGCCTGGGCCCTGTTGAGGTGGTGTTCACTGCCGTCGATACCCAGGCGCTCGGTGCGTACGCGCTCGCGCAGTTCCTTGAGTCCGTCCTGCTTCTTGATGGCGTCGTGGTTCTTGTACTCGGTCAGACGGGCGTCGATCTCATTGCACCGGCGCTCGCTGGTATCCCGCTCCTGCTGTGCCGTGGCCAGCTCCCGCTCGGCGGCGCGGCGGTCGCCCGCCGCTTCCATGATCGTCTCACATTGGATGGCCGTGTCCTGGATGCGCCCGGAGACATGGTCGACGCGGTCACGGGCATGGGCGCGCAGGTAACTGGTGTATTCACGCAGGAAGTTACGGACTGCGGTATCCGCCCCCATCAGGGCGTTGAGGAGCGCCTGGATCTCGGCGAGGTTCTCGAAGTCGCGGGCGGCTTGGAGGACGAGGGCATCATCGACGGGGCGCAGTCCGGCGGTGAGGGTGTCGGACACCTTGACCGGGTCGAGGTCCTTGGCCAGCAGAGGGCGCCGCAGCTGGAGCAGAAGATTGACCAGTTGGTTGTAGCGCTCGCGGCCCAGCCCGAACAGCCGGTCATCGATCGCCTCGCGGTACGCCTCCGCCGTTGCGTAGATGGCCCCTTCGCCCAGCAGCTTCTTCAGGGCGTTCTCCCGCAGCGGGCGCGAGGCGGCGTCCAGCAGACCGAAGTCGATGCCGACCCTGCCCTCGGTGACGAAGAAGAAGCGGGCCGGCGTGGACATCGGCTTGGTCACCCGCATGCCGATCCCCACGGTGACGGCTTCAAGGACCTCATCATCGGGTCCGGTGCGGGCGAACTCCATCCATACATAGCCGTAAGCGGACTCCTGCTCCTTGTAGAGCAGGTTCGACTTCATGGTCCGCTCCTCGCCGCTGAACGGATCAAGACGCCGCGCGTCAAGGACACCGTCCAGTACGAGGGGGAACAGGACTTCGAGGGCCTTGGTCTTGCCGGAACCGTTGTGCCCGCGCAGGACCAGGCGGCCGTCGGCGAAGACGAACTCCTCGTCGGTGTAGTCCCAGAGGCCGATCACCCCGGCGCGCGTGGGCTTGAAGCGAACCTCCGGCTGGTCAGCGGTGCGGGAATGAGGGATGAGCGTCATCGAGAGGTTTCCTCAGTGGGGAAGTCGAGAGCGAACTGGCCGTCGAGCGCGGGACGTGGCAGGACGGCGGTGATGTTGCGGTAGCGGCCGGCCGCAGGCCGCACCAGCACCCCGCCGGGGACGATATGGACAAGGCACAGGTCCGCCAGGAGTGCGATCGCCTCGGACTGCAGCCCGCCGGGATCGGCCTGCCACTTGTTGGTGAAGGAGGAGGGGCCGAACTCTTCATAAAGTTCGGTGATCATCTGCTCCAGCGTGCCGTCTTCCACGAAAGGCAAGCTCGTCTGCCCCTCATCCTCCGTGGCGCCGGGATCGGCCTCATCCGGGTGCTGGCCGGTGTCCGCGTGGGGGTCGTGAGCCAGCGCTTCGAGCGTGCCGGCCTGCGGCAGGGCCATATCGATACGGCGCACCAGGTCGGCGTGTTCCTCCCCCGGATCGGCGGGCAGCAGGTACTGGAGAGTGCCGGCTCGGTCCGGGTCCTCCCGAAGGTCCGCGATCTTCGCGAGCATCAGCCCGGCGGTGCGGTTGACCGCGCCGCCGCGGCCGGGGAACCGCTTGTCGGTGAAGTGCCCAGTGGTGTCGACGAGCATGATCCCCTCGGCCCGGCGCTCGACGGGCAACCCGGTCAGCCGTGCGATGTCCTCGGCCAGGGTGGGCTGGCGCAGCGCTATCGCCGTCTCCGCGTCGGTGTCGCCGAAGTAGACCACCGGGTACTCGATCAGCAACCGCCGGGCTCGCTGGGCAGCGTACCGCCGCCGGGGGTCCCGGCCGATGCCGGCGGTCAGCGCATCCAACAGGCCGGCAGCGCTGACCAGATGCTGGAGGGGCTTGTTCGGCCGGAACAGCGCCGCGCAGGTGTCGTGGTCGATGTCGAACAGCGCGTCCCCACGGTCGTGGTCACGGGCCCAGTCCTCCATGGACCCGTCGGAGATCCGCAGCGCACCGCGGTCGACCAGCCAGTCCACCACGTCAACGACCGCGTCCTTGTGACCCGGCGCGGTCGCATCGAAGCCCAGGTGCTCGATCGCATTGGCCGAGGGCGCGAGGAGCTTGACGAGATCGGCGAGGTTGATCTCGACCCGCGACCGGTGCAGGCACGCCAGGATCAGGCACAGGTAGGCCAGCCGGCGCCGGTCGAACGGCTTCTTGCTCTTCACCGTCAGGAACGCCTGGCTGGCATCGAAGGCATCCAGCCGCCGCAGCAGCCGTGCGTGATGGGCGCTGGTCTGCAAGGAGTAGCCGAACAGGTCCCGGAAATCCTTGGCCAGTTCGTCGGCCCACTGCAGCACCAGCGCAAGGGCCTTGGCCCGCGGGTAGCTCTCGTTGACGACTCCGTGCAGCAGCATGAGCCGGGCCGCTTGCTGGTACGAGCCAAGGTCCGCAGGCTCCACAGTTGCGGCTACGCGATGGGCGGGCATCAGGACGTCTCCGTTCGGCGTCGACGCATCGCACCGTGGGGCTTGATCTCCAGAGTGAAGCCAGGCAGGTGCAGAGTGCCGGTCTCGGTCCGCAGCTGGCTGCCGCGCTCGCTTGGGACCAGGCGCAGCGTCAGGACGTCGCTGCTGCCGGTGCCCGAACGCAGCCGGCCCGCCACGATCGTCCGCGCCTGAAGGGCACGGGTCAGCAGTTTCAGCACGGCGCGGGTCTCCGCCGCGTTCAGCACCCGATCGTGGGGCCCATGGTCCAGAAGATCCGTGGCGGCCTCCCGGTCCGCGGCCCGCTCCGCCAACTGCTGCTCACGCAGCCGGGCATGGGCACCACGGCTCGCCCGGACCGGCTGCGGGCCGCCCGGCGCCGGCCGCTTGCCATGTCTGAACAAGCTGATGCTGACCTCCACCCCGGGCGCATCCCACCACGTCGTACGCGGCGAGATCTGATCACCATCGTCATGCGCGCCCGACAGATGCCGCACCGAGCGCAGGTCGAAAGCAGCGGACACCAGAGCGTTGGCCGCCTGCTCATCCGGCGCCCCGGCCGCCCAGGTGGCGAGATGCCGCAGCTGGGTGGTCCGGCTCACCCCGCCTCGCCGCGACTCCGTCACCTGCCGCAATAGGGCGATGACCCCGGAGATTGCGGTGCGGGTAGCGCCTTGCAACTGGGCGGCCTTGGTCTCCCCAGCACCTTCCGCCAAGAACCACTGGCGCAGTCCCGTCCAGCGCCGCCGCCAGTCCTCAAGCCGCGCGGCCGGACGCATCATGGGCCGCTCATCTACACCGGCGGCCCGCTCCAACAGGGTCTCCACCCCGCTGTCCTCCACCTCGTACACGGCCTCGGCCAGCCGGGGTGCGTAGCGTTCCAGCTCTGCCGTGAACTCACTCATGTGCGCCAGCAACGCGTGCTTGTAGCGCAGAAACGTCTCCGGGGAGATATCCGTCGTACGCGCCACGTCGTTGAGGGTCAGATAGAAACGCGCCGCCCGTTGCGTCATGTCCTCCAGCACACTGTCGAGGCGCGCGAGCTTGCGATACACCTCGTCCCGGTCGCCTTCCCGGTTCGCGGCCGCCAGCGCCTTGAAGTCCGACAGGATGTCGGCGAAGACCAGCCGTGACAGGTTCGCGTCCTGCACGCGGGAGCCGATGACCTCCTCCACGGCGCAATAGACGCGGTAACCAATCTCCGTGAACTGGTAGACCGACTGCCGGTTTCGGTACGCGGCCAAATTGCCGCACCGCGCCGCGTCCTCCACCCGGTAGAGGACCTGCTCATTGTCCGCGGACAGGTTGTCGAGCATGGCTCGTAGGTTCAAGTCTGCGGCAGACGGCACCTCGTCATGCGCTGTCGCGAGCTCGTTGAGAGCGCTGGCTACGTCGTCGGGGTGGACCTGCAGCTGGTGGACGGCACGTAGCACGTTCATCGCCCGCAGCACCCACAGGTAAGCCACGTGGTCATCGCGCTGGGTGAAGTTGAACAGCCGCAGGCGGTCGCCCACTGTCAATGAATCAAGATCGAATGACTCGGAAACTCCCGAGTCATCTCGCTGGAACACCAATGCTGCCCCTCGTCTCGAGTCGTATTGCGCATACCTTGACAGGCGGCACTGACAATGACCGTAGAATTCGAACGAATGGCCTATTTCTGGTGTGGTTATTGGCTGATGTATCGGAGCCTCGGGGCCCGCGTGTACACAAGCGGTTCCTGCCAAAGAACTTGCCACTGCCAGACGCGGAAGATCCGATGAACTCGTCCCAGATGGCGCCTTACGGGCGTGCGGCATCGGACGCCCGACTGGGGAGAGCGCTGCTGGCCTGATCGACTGCGAACGCAGCAACGTCGCTGGATCATCTGGCCCCTGCAGTCTGAGCCAGCGTGTGCTTAGAAGGCACCTGCTCTATCCACTGAGCTACGGGGGCTGACCTGCGAAAACGCAGCTTCCTTGCGCTGTCCCCCGGGAAGCGGGGGACACATGGGGGAATCGTAGATCCCCGGTGGTAGGGAGACGCAAGCGTTCCCTGGCTGGGCCGCCCGTAGGATCTCACACAATCTTCACAGCTCAGAAGCCCCTCGGCTCGTCGAGATCCGAGACAACCTCCTCGCCCGCGTTGCCGAGGCCGAGCGCGAGGGGTGGCTCGGCGAGGTGGAAGGGCTGCAGGTGAGCCTTGCCGGAGCAGAGGAGAAACTCGTGCAGCTCAACCGGCGCCCCGCCAACCGCAGCGTCGTCGACCTCGGCATTCCGACCAGCCAACCGGACAGGAGAACAGCGTCCTCATGATGGCTGCCCATCGCCCAAGCGGAGCCGGATGCCGCCGTGCGGCAAGATATTCGCGACAGCATAGAGGGGGGTCTCATGGACGGGAATCTCTGTGACGGCTGGGTTCACTCGCTCAGCGGGCAGACGCTCTGCATCACGGGCAAAGTACTCATAGACGGCGAATGGGTAATCCGAAAAGACTGTCGCGAGATGGCCCAACAGCTCGGAGCGGGCTGGAAGCCGGACTTCTCACGCAAGATCACGGTCTTCGTGCACGGCGATCTCGCCAGTCAGGCCGTGACCGACACTCACCGCGAGTACAGCAAGAAGCTCGTGCGCGCTGCATGGGAACGCGACCGGGGATACCACGTATGTGTCGTGGACGGAGACGGCTTCGCAGACCTGATCGGCGGACACCCTGCGCGTTGCCGAGAGTTGCAACGGGCGCAGGGCACAGACGATCACGTTCTCGTCCTCCCGCAGGCTGGGGACGGAATTTTGGGCGGCCCGCTGCAGCGACACAGAGTCGGTCGCCACGATTCTGGTGTGTTGGCCCTCGATCTTGCCCACCTCGACAAGGGCACTGAGGCATACGAGTCGACGATCGCGGCACTCATCGACCACCTGTCCCGCCAGGACATCGAACTCCGCGGGCACGCTCGCAATGCTCCTCGATTCGATGCGGGCTGGTCGCGTGATGATGAGGTCTTCATCGCCGAGGTGAAGAGCTTGACCGGCGCAAGTGAGGATCAGCAGATTCGACTGGGGATCGGACAGGTTCTCGACTATGCCCATCAGCTGCAATTGGCAAGGACGTTCGGTCAAATACGCCCTGTTCTGGTGCTGGAGAAGCAGCCAGCTGACCCCAGGTGGACCTCGCTCGCTGAGGCCAGCGGGATCCTCCTCACATGGGCCCCCGCTTTCACGGGGTGCTGAAGCCTCGGAGTCATCCCGCTGGATGAGTGGCAGGACTGATGCCAGCGGCTGGCCGATGACCGTCCGGAAGCGCACCGAATGAGTTCAGAGAAGGCGTGATCAACCAGGGCCTGTTTTACCTGGCGTGGCTGATGGACCACCGGGCTGAGTTCGAGCACCTGGTCCGCGACCGGCTCGGGGTGACGGCCGCGTCCCAGGTTCTGTGGAGCGGCCCGCGCCTGATCTGTATCGCCGGAGACTTCACCCGCTACGACGTGCACGCCGTGCGCGAGCACCGGCGCTCGATCGACCTGGTCCGCTACCGATTCTTCGGCAGTGACCTGCTCGGTCTTGAGACCGTGGCGTCCGTGAGCGGCGGCATGCGGGTGGCCCACCGGGCACGGCGCCAGTCTGTTGCCCAGGCAGCGGCAGACGGTGGGGACGCGTTGATGGTGGCGTTGGCGAGCGCGGTCGACGAGGCCCTGCTCGGGCTCGGGGACGGCGTGAACCGCGTGGAGCGCAAGCAGTACCGGGCATATCAGCGGCTGCGGAACTTCGCCTGTCTGTGCCCGCCGCAGCGCACCAAGCTCCTGGTCTACCTGAAGGTCGACCCGAAAGACGTCGACCTCGTTCCGGGCTTCACCCGGGACGTGTCCGGGCTCGGTCACCACGGGACGGGTGATCTGGAGGTGCAGCTCCGTACGCCGAGGGACGTGGAGCGGGCGCAGGAGCTGTTCCTGGCGAGCTACGCGGCGGCGTGATCGCCTGCTGGCCTCTAGTAGGGCTTGGTCAGGTCGGTGTTGGTGGTGCGTGTCCTGTGGGCTCAGTGTGTCGTTGAAGGCGTGTGACTCCGGAAGAAATCGCGTCTGTGCGTGGCGAGTTGGAGGACCTTGCGGCAGAGGTCTTCGAGCCGTTCGCGCGTGATGATCAGCGTCGGTGGGGGCAGGTCTACCTGCGGGGGCTGCTGACCGACGGGCAGCGCAAGTCCGTCGAGCCGATGGCAGCCCGGCTGGGTGAGGACGGGAACCGGCAGGCGCTGGCCCACTTCATCACCACCAGTCCGTGGGATCCGGCGCATGTGCGGGCCCGGCTGGCCTGGAAGATGGACGTGGCGGTCCGGCCGAAGGCGCTGATCTTCGATGACACCGGGTTCCTCAAGGACGGCAACGCCTCGGCGTGCGTGTCGCGGCAGTACACCGGCACCGCGGGCAAGGTCACCAACTGCCAGGTGGGTGTCTCGCTGCACCTGGCCTCGGATCATGCCTCGGCGGCGGTCGACTGGCGGCTGTTTTTGCCCGAGACCTGGGCGCCCGGGTCCGCGAAGGCCGACCCGGACAAGGTCGCCCGCCGCGCCGCGTGCCAGATCCCCGACGATGTCGGGCATGTGGAGAAGTGGCAGCTCGCACTCGACATGCTTGATGAGACCCGCTCGTGGGGGATCGAGGTGCCGCTGGCCATCGCGGACGCCGGATACGGCGATGCGGCGGCGTTCCGGCACGGCCTGCAGGCCCGCGGCCTCAACTACGTCGTGGGCATCTCCACCACGTTGTCGGCTCAGCCCGGCGAAGCCGTGCCGGTGACCGAGCCATACAGCGGGAACGGACGTCCGCCGGTGGCGAAGTACCCGGACAAGCCGCAATCGGTGAAACAGCTGGTCACCATGGCCGGCCGGAAGGCAGCAAAGCCGGTGCAATGGCGTGAGGGCTCCCGGCCCGGCAACGGCCGCAGCGGCTTCAAACGGATGTACTCGCGGTTTGTGACCATGCGGATCCGGCCTGCCGGCCGCGAGGTCCGCCAGGCCGTTGACGGCCCGGAGCTGCCCGAGTGCTGGCTCCTGGCCGAATGGCCCGCCGACCAGGCCGAACCCGTCCAGTTCTGGCTGTCCGACCTGCCCGCCGACACCCCGCTGACCACCCTGGTCCGCCTGGCCAAGCTTCGCTGGCGCATCGAGCACGACTACCGGGAGATGAAACAGGCCCTCGGCCTGGCCCACTTCGAGGGCCGGACCTGGACCGGCTGGCACCACCACGTCACCCTCGTCTCCGTCGCGCACGCCTTTTGCACCCTGCAGCGACTGGCCAGAGCCCCAAAAGACACGGCGCCGGCCTGAGCCTCTACCAAGTCGTCCGCGAGCTGCAGCTACTGCTCGCAGCCTGGGCCGGCGCCTGCCCCACCTGCCACCGCGACATACCAGCACTCGCACCGACCTGACCAAGCCCTACTAGGCCGTGACGGCTTCGTGGCTGTTCTGAGGTCGTGGGGTGATGCCTTTCGACGTGCGAGTGGGACGTGGCGGTGGACTATCAATGATGCGCGGGATCGCCGGTTTGGCTAACCGGCGATCCCGCGCTATGTTGCCCCGCTCTCGGCAGCCGGTGGTCAGCGTGAACGGCTGCCAGCGGGGCTGGCTGCGACCGCGGGTATGGCCAGTGGGCTGGTGACGAAACTCGTCCCGCGTCCTTCGCCCGCGGTACGGCGGCGACGATGGCCGATGTCGTGGGCGAGGGTCTCGGAGAGGCCCGCCAGCAGCGAACTCGGGGTGGGCGGGGACGCGGTGATGGCCCAGGTGGGCCGCTCCGGGCCGGGACCGGCCCAGATCGTCCACGTCGCTGGGTTCTGAGGGTGCTGGGCGGTCAAGGGGGCGAACTGAACGCCTGCCTCCCCATCGGGGGACGTCCAGCGGATCCCGTGCCCCTTCAAGGTGTGCTTCCACCCGGCCTCCGTAAGTGGCTGCGCGGCCACGGTGCCCACCCTCTCGTCCACGGGAGTGTTGACGGCTGTGTCCCAACCATCACCGTCGGCAATGTGGTTCAGCAGTTCCTCCAGCACCGGGGCGGCGGTCGCGGCGAGGCCCCACATGCGCTCGGAGACGGGGGTCTCGTAGGCGGCGATGGTCCACGCGATGTCGCGGGGCTGAGTTTCGTGGACGCGCTCGATACGCAGGGTCTGGGACTCGTGGATGGCGTGAGTCGTCTCATCCGACCAGGTCCGCCACTTCTCGAATTCACCGTGCGCGTAGAGGAAGTGGTCGAGGAGGGCGTCGTGGTCGCCGGCGTCGGCCAGGTAGACGGGGACCGGCTCCGGCGCGGACGGTTTTGGCTCGGTTGTGGGGGGAGCGAGCGGCTTGCGGGCTTCGGCGGCGGAGCGCTCGGTGTCCGTCAGGGGTGCCGGGCCCGGGCGCATCTGCGCGCCGTGGACCTTCTCGAACGCGAGCAGGGCCTGGGCGGGCGAGTCGAAGGTGTCGGCGACCTGCCGCAGGTGGTTCTCGCCGTGGAGGTAGACGGACTTGCCGGTGCGGTGCAGGTAGGTGCCGACTGCGACGGTGGTGTGGCCGTCGTGGGCGTGGGCGTGGATGAGGAGGTGGCCGTGGCGGATGTCGTCGTGGATCTTCTGGGCCTCGTTGGAGACCTCGCGGATTTCGCTGCGGGTGCACCAGGGCATCGGGTAGTTGGCCCAGGTCCATTCCTCGTCCATGGCCTCTTGGAGGCGAGAAGTGATCTCGACGGCGATCCCCTCGGCTGCCAGGTGCTTGGCTGCGTCCTTGGCCCAGTAGGGCTCCTCGGCGTCGATGCGGACCAGGGCCAGGACGTTGTCCGCCACGACGGTCCAGCCGGCTGCTTCCAGGCCCATGTGTGCGATGCGGGCCTGCGGGCCGGTCAGAGTGGCGGTCACGGCGCTGGAGTGCGTGGGGTGGACGTCGAGGCGGACGTGGGCATCGATGGTGGGTCCGGGGGACATGGGGCGTGGCCTCTCCTGCCGGTAGCCGAAAAATTTCGGATCCGGCCACCGGCGTGTGCGGGGGCTATCGGGTGGCTCGCGTAGCGCGGGCGGTGTGCGCGATGGCGGCGGTGGTGGTCGGCGGCCCGGCGCGAGTGGGCGGCGCACGTCGAGGTCTTCGCGTCGGCACCGGGCCGGTGGCTTGCTGCCAGCGGGTGCGTATGGCGGCGATGTCGGCGAGGGAGCGGCGGGCGCCGACGACGAGCTGGAACGGTGTGTTTGCCGGGTCGCCGGCGTACGCCTCGATGCGTCGCCCGGCCTGATCGACGGTGGCCAGCAGTGAGCGCTGCAGGGTGCGCTCGCCCCAGTAATCCAGGGAGCCGGCTGGTTCGGCCAGCAGGCGGATCACGTCGCGCGGATCGCTTCCGTCGTCGAGCAGGCCGCGCTGCTGGGCCTCCCACAGGACGGTGACGGGGTCGATGGCCTCGTGGCGGTGGGCGAGGGCGGTCAGGCACTGCCACAGGCCGGCGTGCAGAGGCAGGGTGAGGTCGTCGGGGAGCAGCCACCGTACGGATTCGATGCCGGCCGGGTGGGCGGTGGCGGTGGCGAGCAGGAACTGTTCCTCCTCGACCGCTTCGCCGCCGTCGCGCGGAACCGGTGGGGGTACTGCGGTGCGGGGCAGCACTCCGGCGCGGGGCGGGAAGCGGCTCGCGATGTCGTCCACGACTGCGCCCAGCGCGTCGGCCTCGGCAAGCACCGTTCGGACAGGGTCCGGCAGGGACGTGTCCTGGGCGGTCTGGATGAGGTGTTCGGCGGCCTTCAGCACGCGGTGGCGTGCGTGTTCGGCCTCGACCATGCGTGCGTAGGCAGGGGCGTGGCGGGGCCAGGGACAGACCTGGATGAGGGTGTGCAGGTAGGAGGCGGTCAGTCCGTGCGCCTTCTCGCGCGCTGCGGCGAGGACGCGGTTGAGCCAGGCCGTGTTCTGGGTGTGCTCGATGGGGTCGGGCGGCGGCAGGGTGCTGATCGCGGCGTACAGGGCGGTGTGCGCGGCGGTGGAGAAGGAGTCGGCGGCGATGCCGCTCACGTCGCCCAGGCGGTGGGGGTCGAGGAGGAGGGCGCCGAGGAGGGCCTGCTCGACGTGGAACACCGGCTGCGGCGGCGTGATGGTGTCGAGGTCGTCTGCGTCGGGTTCGGGGGTGGCGGGCATCAGACGGCGAGGGTGAAGTTGTTCGGGTCGAGAGCGACGCCGAGGTGCGGGGCGAGGAGGTGGCCGGCGAGCAGCGGCGGTACGGCGTTGCCGATCTGGGAGAACTGCTGGCCCTTGTTGCCGGCCCAGGGGTAGTCGGCGGGGAAGGTCTGCAGGAGCCCGGCCTCGCGGGCGGTGATCCGGATGGGCTCCGGCACCGCCGGCGTATCCGTGGCCTCCGCCACGACGGGGGCCGGTTCGGCGACCCAGGTGCACTCGTTCGCCCGGTGGCCGAAGAACAGCGTGCCCGCCGGCTCCGACAGCGAACGGACAGTGGCATTGGCCTGGTTGTTGCTGCGCAGAGACCACGACCAGCGGTGAGCCTCGGCGGTGAACGTCGGCGCCGGTGCGTCAGCGGCCCGGTTCTCGCGAACCCCGTGGCGGGCAGCCCATCCTGCGCCTTCGCGGCGGGACTGCAGGACCACACCGTCCGCCCGGGGCGTCCAGGTGCCCCGCTCCCGGGCGTCGGAGAGCGCTTTGCGGGAGCCCGAGGGGAAGGGTTCGGGTCCGCCCCCGGGGCCGCCACCGGCGCAGACGGTGGGAACGGGCCGGTCGGTCGCACCCCACCCAAGAGCTTCGGCCATGCTTACCCAACGCGAGCGGCCAGGACCGAACAGCGAGTCGGGTTCGGCGAGTTGAGCGTGCGTAGGTGTGGGCGGCTGGGCTGCGCGGACGCGGGAGGCCAGGAGTATCGCCCTCCTCCGGGTCTGCGGGACGCCGAAGTCGGCGGCGTTGAGGATCCCGTACCAGACGGAGAACCCCATGCGCGCAGGACGGCCGCGTACTGCTTCCATAGCGGCAGGACGTCCGGGACTTCCTCCATGGCGACCCAGTCGGGCTCGCCGACGGTGTTCAGGGCGTACAGGTAGCGCATCGGCTCGGCCGCGAGCAGGGACCTCTCGTCGCGGCAGGCGGCGAGGAGGCGTGCGCGAGTGTCGCGTCCGGCGGCGAGGTCCTCGACCGCCGTGTGGACTAGTGGCTGGTCGAGCAGGCCCAGGCGCTTGCCGGCCATGCTCCACGCCTGACACGGCGGAGAGGCGATCACACCGCGGGTGCGGCCGATGAAGGGCCTGGTCGGATACATCGCCACATCGGTGCGAATGGTCAACTGGCCTGCCGCAGCACGGGTCTTACACGCCCACTGGTCCCATTCCAGGCCAACGTCGCGTACGCCCAGGACGTGCAGCGCACTGCTCCAGCCGCCAGGGCCGGCGAAGAGGTCGAGGATCACGTGGCCAGCCCGAAGTCGTCCCGCGTCAACGCGTCTGCGTCACCGCGGCACGCCCAGGGAGAGCAGCCGTCCTCGACACCGTTCTCCAGGACGTCGGCCTCATCCGCGGCGAGGTGCAGGGCTGCGCGTTCCGCTGCGGTGACGTGGTCGATGGGGGCCTGGTCCAGGGGGACGCGGGAGCGGTGCAGGAAGGCTTCGCCGAGCAGCTGGTTGCCTGATGCGTTGGCGCGGGCATTGCCCTGCCGGATCGCTGCGTCGAATGCGACGACATCCGCCCACTCGGACGGAGACGTGTCCCTGATATGCCGCCACTGCGCATTCCCGTGGAACGGGCATCCGAGGCAACTCGACTTCGGCGTATCGGAAAGCCCGAGAGAGGTCAGGTAGCGGACACAGTCGTCCCGGCTCCAGGACAGGTCCAGAAGAGGGTGCCGGTTGCGCATGTACTTTACGTCGGCGTCCTTAGCCCGGTGGAACTCGTCGGTGGAGATTCCCACCCACTGCTCGACGAACACCCCCTTGGGGATGCGTGAGGGATAGGGATGTCCCAGGAGTTCGCGGACCTTGTGCTTAATTGGCTTAATTTTATATTCGCCTGTGCACTGCCGTCGGGTCATCCCAGGTCGCCCATCCTTGTTGAGGATGTGGAGGGGCATGGAGGCGAATCGGTGATGTGGATTCAGGGCGTCATCGCGAATATTTCCGGACGACACGCGCAGGATCGGTATTCCGGCGGGCTTGGCCACCTGCTCTTCTATGCGGTCGAGGTGGGTGTAAACCGCTCCGGGTTCCCATCCGGTGTCGGCGAAGATCGCGTAGTCGACCCTGGGGAGAATCCCTTCGGCTGATAGTGCGAGGAGTGTGCTGGACTGAACTCCCGCGCCCAGGGAAAGGGCGCGGAATCGAGGCTGATCTGAAATGGCCTGTCCTGGGGGTGGGGAATGGGGGTGCGCCCTCAGCGCGGCCGGCCTGTCAGCGGGCTGGGCGGGGTCCGCCGGTCGCGGGCTATGGCGTGGTGGAGGGCGGGGATGCGGTCGAGGAGGTCGGTGGCCGACTCGATGAACTGCTGTGGTGAGGGCCCGATGAGGACGACCCGCCCTGTCAGCGCTTCGGCTCGGCGGCGACGGTTCTCCACGGCGCGGGCGACGGCTGCACCCAGCTCGGCTCCCGCGTCCTGTGCGGCTTTGGCGATCTGCGCGATCCGTTCGAGGAGCAGCAGCTCCGCGGGCGAGGGGTGCGGCGTGTGCTCGGCGAGGTCGTGGAACAACCGCATGGCGGTGCCAGCAAGTTCTTGAGCGTCAGCGATCGGCGTGGCCAGCGCAGCTGCGTGATCGGGAGCGGGGGCGCGGAGCACCCGTTGCAGGGCGAGGGTGTCGGCCGTGATCCGGTTGAGTACCTGGATCGGGGCAGAGCGGTCAGGCACGGGTCTCCGTGGGGGTATTCGGTGTCAGGGCCTGGGCGAACGCGGCGGTCAGTGCAGGGGCTTGTTCGGGATCGGTGACCAGGGCGTGGACGATGGGGGTGCCGATGACGACGGCGTCCACCAGCGGCGCGACGCGGGCTGCGAGGGCTGGGGTGGAGATCCCCACGCCCGAGACCACGGGCAGGGTGCTCGCGGCGCGCAGGTGCCCGGTGAAGTCAGCGAGGGCGGGGATGTCGAGCGGGCCGCGGTAGCCGGTGGCAGCCGTGCTCGCGGGTGCGTAGAGCCATCCCGATGCCCCGGCGGCCAGACGGGCGAGGTCGGTGCCGGTGCTGTGCCGGGGGACGAGGCAAGGTGCGTGCAGCCCCGCGTCCTTCGCCGCTGCCTGCCAGCGCTCTGCCTGGTGGTTGGGTAGGTCGACGACCATCACTCCGGCGGCACCGGCATCGGCGAAGAGGCGGGCGAGGTGTTCGGGGCCGTGTCGCCTGGCAGGTTCCCAGTACGTCATGACGACGGTCGGGCGCAGGCCGGCGGCGTGCTCGACCGTGCGGAGGGTGTGAGCGAGGGCGTTCTCGCGTCGCAGGGCGCGGTGGTAGGCCGCCTGGATGATGGGCCCGTCGAGGACGGCGTCATCGTGGGCGAGCCCGATCTCGAACAGGGAGGTGCCTGCTCGTGCCATCTGGTCGAGATGGAGGCGCTCGACGTGGGGCGGGTGGAGCCCGGCAGGGACGAACACGCCCAGCGCGCAACGCGGTTCCCCGAGGATGCTGTGGAGGAGGTCGGTGGTCGCCAGAAGGTGCCTTTCTCGGAGGATGGGCTGCTGGCCCAGGTCGGCGGTGAGTGGGTACGGGGTGCAGCGGCGGCCGTGGGCGGGAACGCCGTGGTGGCTCAGCGCGAGCGGCCGACCGTGCCTGTCGGCCGGGGTGCCGCTGGGCGTCCGGTGGTCGGAGACGCTGATCGTGGCCGTGCAGTCAGCGGCTTTGGGCGGCTGTGTTCGCGGCGGCGGGAGCGGGCGCGGGCGTGGTGGCGGGAGCTCGGCGCGCAGGAGGGCTGCTGATGGCGGTGGCCAGGGCGGTGGTGCCGGCGGCCGTGAGACGGATGCGGTCTTGGAGCGGTCCGCCCACGTAGGCGGAGGGCGCGGACTTCGGGACGCGCTCCGCCAGGCTGGCCCCCTCAAGCGACCGCAGGGTGCTGATCAGGACGCGCTCATCGCGGTAGTGGACGTACTGCCGTCCCAGGGAACTGGTTGCCACGACGTTCCCGCGGGCGATCTCCCACAGGGCTGTGCGATGCGCGGAGGTCAGCCGGTGGTCGTCGGCATTGGTCGTATGCCCACGGCGGCGCCGGAGTTCGCGGGCGACGGCGTCTGCGCAGCCCGTGGCCGCTTCCGGTGCCAGGGCGGTCAGCGTGCGGGCTACCGGGAGTGGGTGGTCGGTGGAAGCGCTGCTCAGGAAGGCGACTTGGCGAAGTCGGACGACTGCGTCCGCCAGGTCCTGACTCTGGAAGAGCCGTTCGTCGGTGATCGCTTCGAGGGCGGTGCGGGTCGCGGCGGCGAGTTGCTGGGCCGACGCGACGTGGGCGTCGGGCTCGGGCGGCGACTGGGCCCGCAGGAGCCGGTCGAGCATGTCGTTGTGCTGTACGTACTGGCCGGCGAGCAGCAGCAGCCGTTCGATGGGGGTCGGCGGGGCCGCTACGTCGAACAGGAGGCCCTCATGGGGTGGTGTCGTCATGTGCGACGCCGGACTGTCGGAGCCTGCCGCAGAGCTGGGGTGGGTGCGCCCGCGGCAGCGGGGGGCTGTTGCGTTTCCAGCGCGGTACGGGCGGCGGCCAGGGCCCGGCTGCCGCTGTCGAGGTGGATCCGCACGCTGCTGTGGTGGCCGAATGCGTCGAGCTTGTGCTGGAGCGTGTCCCGCGATGTGGTGGTGAGGGTGATGAGCGGGGCGAGTGCCTGGCTGTAGTGGGCGACTGCCTGTCCGAGATGGCCGACGCTGGCACCGAGGTTCTTGGCGGGCGGGAGGCTGGCGATGTTCGGCGCGAGCTCGTACTCGGCGTCGGCGGCCATGCGCGCGGTGAGGTGGCACAAGAGGTCGATGTGTCGCGTGACGTTGAACAGGCCGGCGCCGTCCACGGTGATGCGGTGGTCGCGGATGTCCGCGGCCACGGCGTCCACGGCGTCGAGTGTGGTCATGTCGTCGAGGTCGTCAGGTTCGTAGGTGTGCAGGTCATCTCCAGGCGTGGGGGTCCGCACTCGTCCGGCTCGTTTTGCGGGTGGTGCGACGAGTCGTCGGCTCGGGGGTGCGGTCAGGTGCGGCGTCGGGATGCAGACGCCGCCGGGTTCGCTTGGGCTTGAGGTGTGCTGCGGTGCAGGACCTCGGGGCGCGTCGTGAAGGAGGCAAGGCGGCGGGACAACTGCTGTGCCACGAACCGGTAGGTGGTGGCGGCGCGCTGCATCTCGTCTCCGGCGCGGCGCAGTTGATCGGCGCTGGTCGCGGGCGTGCGGTCGGCGTCCTCGTAGACGTAGATCTCGGTTCGGTGGTGGATAGCGAGGTTGCACAGGGTGGCGGCGAGCGAGATCTGTGCACAGGCGCCGACAAGGTGCGCCAGGGATTCGGCGCCGCCCTCCATCGCGGGAAATTGGCTGACGGACAGGTCGTGGACCTGCCGGGTGCACCGCACGGCCAGCTCGTGTACTCGCAGGCTGAGGGGTGCGATCTCGCGGACGGGCTTGGCTATCTCGCCCGCTCGGATACGTCGGGCCTCGGCGGACAGATCCTGCAGGGCGGGAGAGACCTCGCCGAGCAGGGGGGTGTGTTCGGTCAGGTCGACCATGTGCAGGGCCACTCCGGTCCGGTCGGTTGTGCTGGGGGGACGGCGCCAGGTGCAGCGGGGTGTCGCTCACGCGGCCGTCCCGAAGTCGGACTGGGTCGGCGCGTGCTTGGCGACGGCGCGGTCGGTGATCGCCTTGGACGCGCGACCGGACGCCGCGGACAGTTCTTCTGCGCCGGGCTCCCGGTACCAGGGCCGGAGGTCGAGCATGGCGGCGCGCATGCCGGTGGCGAAGCAGAGCGCGGTGCCCTTGGGCAGGGCGCGGATCGCGTCGGCGGGCAGGATCCGCTCCTGCCGCATCGACACCGACGTGCTCTTGCCGGAATCCGAGTGCGAGGTGGACGTGGTCTCGACGTCGTGGTCGCCGATCAGTCGGCTTAGTTTGTCGGCGAAGTCGGGGTCGTCGATACCGGACCCGATGACCTTCACGGTGGAGGCGCTCCACATGGCGTCCATGCCCGCGTCGCCCCAGACTTTCTGGCCCTGCCGGTAGCTCTGGAGGATCGTGATGGGGATGATGCCGCGGCTGCCGAGGTGGGAGTACAGGTCCGGAAGGTCGCTGATCTTGCACACGTTGGCGGCCTCGTCGAGGATCGCGAGCATGGGTGGGTCGAGGCGGCCTCCTGCGCGTTCGGCTTGGGCGGTGGCTGCGCGCATGACCGAGTCGGCGCACGCCGCGATCAGCGCCGAGGCGCCGCCTCCGCCGTCCTTGCTGAGCAGGAACAGGGTGTCGGTGGAGGTGACGAAGTCGGCGGGCCGGAATTCGGCGGCGTCCTTCTGGGGTGTCACCCATGCGGCGATCTCGGAGTTGAGCAGGGCGGCGGCGTACTGGCGGGCGGTCTCGTAGATGCCGTCCCGTGTCTCGGGCGGGCCTTCCACGGTGCCCTTGAGCTGGGCGGCGACGGCGGCGAAGTCGTGGTCGCGGAGGATGTCGAGCGGGGTGCGGTCGGCGGGGAAGGCGAGCCACTGCATGATGTCGGTGATCGGCCGCTCGTCGAGTGCGGCGGCCAGGAGCAGTTGGCTCAGGATGTTGCTGCCGGCCTTCGACCAGAAGTCGCCCTGTTGGGACGCATCGACGCTCGCGGCGAGGAAGTGGCCGGCCAGCCGGCCGGCGCCGTCGAGGCTCTTCGCGGTGGCCAAGGGGTTCCACCACATCTCGCGGGCGGCGTGCGCGATCTGCTGCGGGTCCATGGTCCATATCGCCCCTGCCTGTGCCCTCGCCTCGTAGGCGGTGGTGAATGCGTCACCGGCGGCCTTGTTCGAGGTGAGCAGGACCGGGCCGGGTGCGTCGAGCATGGAGGGGATGGCGAGCGAGGTGGTCTTTCCGGAGCGGGGTGCCATGATCGCGACGGCGACGTCCTCGAACCCCATCCGCACCTCATGGCGGCTGCCCTGCAGGTTACCCAGGAGGATCCCGGTGTCCTTCGCCTCGATGTGCTTGCTGTTCTTCAGGCTGGGGCGCAGGGAGCGGGCTTTGTCGGTGATCGCCTTGGCCATCAGCGGCTCGATGTCCCGGGCCTTGGCCATGTCGGTGATCTTCTTCCGGCCGCCGCTCCGGTTCTTGTGCCGTGCCCACAGGAGGGCCGCTCGTGCCCCGAGTGCCAGGAACAGGACGACGGGGACGATGCGGGCGCCGATCAGCAGGGACGTTTCCCCTGCGCCGGGCCAGACCTGCTTGGGATGGAGCAGGGCATCGGTCGGCTGGTACCTCGCCCAGGCCCCTCCGGTGAGGTGGGCGGTGATGTTGCCGGATAGCCAAGCGAGGTGGGACAGGGGTACGACGATGGCGAGCACGCCGATTAGCAGGCGCAGGACGATGTCGTACCCGTCGGTGTTGTTGTTGGAGGAAGGAGGGGGCAAGGGCTACGTACTTCCGGGCGGGGGCGGTGGGTTCAGCGAATGCGGCCGTGCGCGGACGGCGCTTGTCGCGCTGGTCGCTGTGTCGGAGCCGGGACGGTGTGACGAGTGGCCAGGGAGCGGACGCGCTCATCGAGAGCGGAGGCGACGCGCACGGCGGGCACCTCTGTGGACCTGCGAGTGATGAGGTTCGGGTTGAGGGTGGGGAGGCGGTGCGGGCTGCCCGTACGAGCCAAGGGACGCGTGTCGGCGAGGGCCGTGGTGAACGCCGTGATCAGGCGTGGCGGGGTGTGTTCGCCGAAGCGGGCCCGGCCCGGCTGGTTGGCGTTGTAGAGGGTCCATCACTGGCCGTCAGGGCGGGGCTCCAGCCACAGGCCCGATGGAGCGGGACGGTGACCCAGGATGGGTGACCGCCGCCCGCGAGATGACGGGGTGCAATGAATTCGACGTCCACGGTTTCGTGCGTCGGCGGCATGTTCACTTACGTGCCGCATTACGCCGGGCGGGCGCGGAAGCCGGGACCGGAGCAAGCGGCGAACGGGCGTTGCGCGCAGCGGTGTTGACCTCCCGGACCGCCTTGCCGTGGGTAGCCCAGTCGTCGAGGTAGCTCCACGATTCGGCGTGGTGTTCCGCGAGGGCGTCGTCGAAGTCGGCGGTGCCCGGCTTGGCGGTGGCAGGGAGAGAGTCTCGGGTCCCCAGCCACTGCTCGTGCAGTTCGTCCAGCCGGCCCAGGGCATCACGCAGGACACCCAGTTGGTAGACCCAGCGGCCCTGCACCGCGTTCTCCGGCAGCTGGGTCAGCTGTGTCTCTGCCGTGGCCAGCAGATGGCGGGCGCCGTAGCGCAGCGGCTCGAACGCCGCGGCGGTGTCGGCGTCGCGCTGGCTCGCGCGCAGGCCGTAGGCGTGGTCGTCATAGGGCCAGCCGTCGAGGTCGGTGTGCTCGTCGGAGTACGTGTCCCAGGCGTCGAGGATCTTCTTGCTGTCCTTCACGTAGTGGTCGAGATGGCGGAGGACGTCGCGGTGCGCGAGGTGGTCGGTGGAGATGGACGGGTCCTGTCATTTCAGCGGCGAGCGGCCGGATGGACCGGGTGTGAGTTCGCCGGGGTCGTCGCGGGTTTCGTCTGCTGTCGGCGGGCGGAGCGTGCCTGCGCGCGGAGGGAGTTGATGCGTGTGGTGTGGGCGTCGACCACCTGCTGCGGGCGCAGTGGGCTGGGTTCATGCACGGCGCTGTAGTGGCCGGTGCGGTCGTACATGCCGCGTTGGAGAGGGCTTTGCTTGGCAAGTGCGGTGAGGAATGAGCCGACCAGGTGGGCAGGGGTGTGCTCGTCGAAGTAGGCGTGCCAGATACGCGGGCCGGAGAACTCTCCGTGGCCGGGCTCACAGGTCTCGACGTGCCAGGACGGCCGGTCGTGGAACTCGTTCAACGGGCGCTGTTCGACGTGACACATGGAGTCCGGTGAGCGCGCTGTGCCCTCCGATTCGCGGTGCCACCCCGCCGAGGTCACCGGTTGCCACGGGTCCGGCTGCTGCTGCGGCGGGACGATGAGGGCGTCCGTGCAGGCGGCGAGGACCTCGGCGGGCACGAGTTCACCGAACTCGGCGTACCAGGCGGCCTCGGAATCGGCGCGTTCGGCCCGCAGCCGCCACCACGCGGAGGTGGCGGACTGCGGGTCGAACTGGAGCTGGTAGCGCAGGTCGGGGCTGCGCAGGACGATTTCGGCGCTGAGAGGGTCGGAGGCGGTGCTCCACCCGGCGGCGGCCAGGCCGTGCGTGACGTGGCGGGCATCTCCGGGGCCCGCGAGGTGGCGAGGGCTGGTGTCGAACGGGATCTGCCAGGCGTGCTTGTCGGCGAAGGCGGCGAGCTGCCGTTCGCTCAGCGGCACCAGCAGCACCCCGGCTCGCCCTGTGGGGAACTGCCTTACAGGTCGCGGAGATCGTCGAGGGCGTGGTGGAGGGTGTGCTGGTCGGCCAGTTCCCAGGCGGCCGTGCGCAGCTCGGTGATCAGAAGGTCGACCTGTGCGGTGCGCGGCGTGGCGGGGTGGTCCTGTACGGCGCGGGCGAGGGCGCGCAGGGTGTCGGAGAGCTGGACGGGCAGTCCCGTGTACTCGTCGAGGAGGGGCTCGACGAGCGCGAGGGCTTCTGCGGGGTTGGGGTTCTCGCGCAGGTAGTCGGTGAGATCTGCCAGCGTCTCGGTCAGGGTGCGGATGGTGTCCGGGGTGAGTGCGGGCATCGGTGTCCTTGGAACGGGGCGGTGGTTCAGCGGCGGGTTCGTGCGCCGCCGGCCGGGGTAGATGGGCGGGCGCTGGTGCGCGGCCGGGCGCTTTGCGCGCTGTTGCGGGCCCAGGTGGCGGCGCGGGCGGCGGTGATGCGGGCCTGCTGCCATGCGCTGAGCTGGGAGGGCTTGACGGAGACCGACCAGGTACGGATCTGCGCGCTCAGGGGGACGCGTCCGCGCGGGCGCATCACGGGGTCGGGTCCGGCGAGTTCGGTCGAGAAGGCTTGCACGAGGTGCATCGGCGTGTTCGGCGTGAAGTTGGCCGTCCAGCCGTTGCCCTGTTTGTCCTTTGCTCCGGTCCACCACATCGCCGAGCCGTCAGGGCTCTGGTGGTACTGCATCCACGCGGTGCCCTCGGGGCTGGTGGCCGTGTAGGTCTCGCCCTCGAAACGCATGTCCCACTCCTGCTCTTCGAGGGGCGCCCAGACGTTGGGGGCGTGGGCGGAGCGGGGACGGGTGAGGGCGTCGGTCAGGCCGGCGACGATTTCCACGGGGGTCTGTCGGCCCAGGTGCGCCGACCACTCGCCGTTCGCACCGTCCGCCCTGCCGTGGACGGTCCATCCGCCGGGCAGGACGTAGGGGTCGTAGGCGACACGGAGTGTGCGGTCCGGGCTCTCCATGTGCAGGGGGCCGCCGGTCTTGGACTTGTCCCGCCATCCCGAGGCGCGCAGGAACTCCGAGACGTGCCGGATGTCGCCGCCGCCGGCGAGGGCGCGGGGCTGGACGAGGTAGTGCTGCTCGGCCTGCTCATTGGGCCCCCAGCCCTGCCACTGCTTCTTCTTCACCGGCGCCGCCGGACGACGAGCGGCGCGGGTGCCGGGGGCTTCGCCGCGGTGGCGACGGGCTGGGTGCCGACGTGCCGCAAGGTGTCTTGGTGTTCGTCCAGGTCGAGGGTGATGTCGTGCAGTTCGTTCGAGGCACGGCCCAGGGCGAGC
Organism: Streptomyces sp. NBC_01669; assembly: GCF_026339735.1. GTDB lineage: Bacteria > Actinomycetota > Actinomycetes > Streptomycetales > Streptomycetaceae > Streptomyces > Streptomyces yanii. Next base: position 1,254,413 of record NZ_JAPEQG010000001.1, on the reverse strand, counting down.
CACACCTCCGCGGGGAGGGCGCCGCGTTCGGCCTGGTCCTTGGCGAACGCGCTGCCGGTGGCGACGAGGTGGCTGATGCCGCCAAGGACGCCGGCGTCCGGGTCGAGAACGCGGGCGATGACCTGCGCGGCGTGGGGCGGAGGCAGCTGGGAGAGGTGGTCGGCGAGCTGGCCGAGCTGGCGGGTGATCTCGTCGGCCAGTCTCACCGGGTAGAGGGTGGGGTGGGACATGCTCCTCCGGGTCGTTGGACGGTCAGTGGTGGTGGCGCTGCCCGACGCGCTGTGTTTCTGCGAGGACGGCCTCCGGGCGGGCGCCGGCCAGCGGTGAGGTGCGATCGGGCCCGGTGGGGATGCAGGCCCGCAGGTAGCGGCGGAACAGGGCGGTCGCGAGTCGGGGCGTGAGCCGGTGGCTGATCTGTGGTGGTGTGCGGCTTGCTACGGGTTTCTCCGGGAGTTGGGTCGGTTTCGGTGGGTGGCCCCGGCGCGGTGCCGGGGCCACCCGGGGGTTTTACGGGGTGTGGCGGGTTGGTGCGGGTCGTGACGGAGAACTGGCCGGTGCCGCATGCTGCACGCCGGGGCGGGCAGCGCGGGTGCGGATGTCTTGCACGGCCTGCCGGTAGGCGGCTTCGTCGAAGACGTCGGGCGTGCAGTTGACCTCGTATCCGGCCAGGAGCAGGGCGGGGATGGCCCGGGTCGCCAGGTGCTTCTGCTCGTCCGTGCCGAGGTGTTCGGGCACGGTGTGCCATATGTAGATCGGCCCGCCCGTGGGGTATTCGTGGCGCTCCAGGCCGAGCTGCTCCAGCAGGTCGTGGAGTCTGGCGGGGGCTCCGGTGGGCGTGTCGGCGTGGATGGTCGTCGTCAGAGCCTTGATATAGATCTCGACGTCCGTGCCGTATTCATCGGCCAGGTTGGCCATGTACTTCTCTCCGGGGTCAACGCCGCCGGGAGGCCCGGGGCCGGGTGGGGTTCGGCGGAGGTGTGAGGGCCGTTGATCGCGGGGCGCGGGCGGCGTGGTTGCGGGGAACACGCGAATTCACTGCAGGATGTCCGCCGCATTCTCGGTGCCACCGATAGCGACGACCAGGTCGGTGCGCGGGTCCTTGGTGATCGTGACGTACCTCAGCACCCAGAAGTCGGGCTCCGTATGCTTCATCGCCCGCGGGCTGCCGGTGTGCGGGTACCCGCCGTAACCGGCGGCACGGAAGCCGGGGCGGAGGTAGGAGCGGCCCGGCCTGCCGGATGCTGAAGGCCGGTCCCGATGCCGATCGCTTCCAGCTGCGGGCCGATCGCCTGCAGGGCACGGGCCTGTGCCTGGGCATCGTCGCCGCTGAGGCGGTAAATACCGCTCTGCGGGTCCTGGTCGAAGCCGTGGGCGATGAGGATCGCACCGGCACGGTTGTCGACAGGCGCGGTGGCGACGCTTCCGTCCGGCTGCCAGGTCAACACGACCCGGTCCGCCTGGGAGGGCTGGAGACCGCCGAGCGCGTTGTGTCGAACCTGGGCCAGCGCGCTGTCGTAGCGGGCAAGCAGATCGCCGGCGACCTGCTCGGCGCTCAGGAAAGGATCGTCCGCCAGAGCAATGCCGTTGGGCTCGGGGACGGCGCGGTACGCCTCGTCGGGCAGGGCGCGCGGGGCGACGGCGGCGACGAGGAACCCGTCGCGTTCGTCGTGCCGGTCAAGGACGACGAGCTGCGCGCCGTCGAGGCGGCTCAGGACGGCCGCCTGCTGGAGCGGATGCTCGGCCAGGGAGGCAGCGACCAGGTCCAGGTCCCATATCCGCTCCGAGAGTTCGGCGAGATCGTCCTTGGCGTCCGGCGGGAGGTGAGAGCTGCTCCAGGTGTCGGGGAGTTCGCCGGCGAGGACGTCGGCGTATGAGGCGAGGCGCTCTGAGATGTCGTGGTGGTCGTACATGGTGTCCTTGGGCGAGGTGGGAGTCAGCGGCGCAGTCCGGCGGCCACCGGGGGCGGCGGGGCCGGGAGCGCGCGTGGCGGGGGCGGGCAGGCGCACACGGCGGAGCGCTCGCGTTCGTTGGCGGGGACCTCTGCGCTGCAGGTGCTGCGGCCGGTGTGCGGGGTGTGCCGGTCGGCGAGTGCGTTGCGGGTGTCGGCGAGGTCGGTGCGGATGATGCGGAGGGGCTCGTCGGCGAGGTAGCGCAGCCGCCGTGCGATGTGCGGGTCGGCCGCCTGGTCGAGGCCGGCGTGGAAGTCGGCGGTGGCGGTGAGGACTTCCTCCAGCACTGCGAGGATGCCGTCGTGGGCGGCAGTCAGCTCGGTCAGTGCCTCGGCCGTCTCGTCCGTGGTGGTCGCCTCGCGAATGCGCTCGGCGAGGTGAGCGACGGACGAGCTCAACGGCGGGTAACTCGCAGGTCGGGCGTCCGTGTCGAAGTCCGCGTCGCAGTCGACGTGGTATCCGGCTGCCCGCAGGCGGGCGACGGCGCTGGTGGCGAGACGTTCCTCATCCCTGTCGGCCAGGCCGGTGGGGGCGCGGTGGTAGGTCTCGTGGACGCGTACGACGGCGATGAACCCTGCCCGCTGCAGGACGCTGTGAGCCTCCAAGTCACCGTCGGGGGAGAGGACTTCCTCGGAGTGCGGATCGCGGCGGATGTCCAGGAAGCGTTCGGCGAGCGGCAAAGAGACGTTTCTCCTACGGCGATCGGTGGGTGGTGCGCCGGGCGACGGGGCGTGCGGCGGCGATCCGGGGCTGGACCAGGTGAACGGCGGTGGTGTCCAGGTCCTGCTGGATGGCGTGGAGGCGGCGGGCGATCAACTCCAGGCGGTGAGCGGTGTCAGTGCCGGCGGCCCCGGGCTGGCGAGCTACCCGGTGCGCGGTGTGCTCGACGAGTCCACGGACCGCGGCCAGTGGGCCGGCCTGTTCATCGGCGAGTTGAGTGAGGACGCTCGCGAGCTGGGCTGATGCGGTGGGCGCCTTCCGGATGGCGGGCCGCGTTGTGGGCCCGGTGCGTACCGGAGAGATCAGGTGGAGGTCCTGCTCGATGCGTCGCGCTTCGTCCGCGAGGCGCCGCAGGATGTCGTTGGGCGGGGCGTGCCACGCGCCGTCGAGACGGATTAGGTTGGCGATCAGGTCGAGGCGCTGGGGCTGGGCCTGGACTGCGATCCAGCGGCAGCCGTGCTCCTCGCCAGGGATCTCGATACCGGCGGCCCGGGCGAGCCGGTGGCCGGTTTCGGACCACTCTGGTCCGGTCAGCTGCCGGTTGTCCGGGTGAAGCCGGACGGTGAGGTGGAGGATTGCGTGCCGGTCGTCGTCGGGGCTGGCGGCGAACGGGTGTTCCAGGTAAGGGTCTTCGAGGTGCTCGGCCCACTGGACGGACGTCCAGATCTTCTGTTCGTCGTCCAGGGTGAAGTAATCCAGTCCGGGCCAGTGGGCGACGACCGTGTACTCCGGCAGGCCCTCGTTCGGGGAGACCGGCCGCCCCAGCGCCTCGGCGAGCGGGTCGTGCGGCGCGTGGGTCCGCTCGTGGAGGCGGGGGATCACCGGCCGCGCCGTATCTCGGCGATGTGCACGAGCTGGCCCAGGGCGGTGGTGGTGTACCAGCCGCAGTCGATCAGCTCGTTGCGGTCGGCGAACCGCGCCAGGAGCGTGTCCTCCATGGCCCGCAGGTAGATCAGGCAGTCCGGGCAGCGACGCGAGAGGTGCACGAGGTAGCGGGGGTGGGCGGTGACGTAGGAACGGGGGCCGCCGGTCGCATCCCGCAGTCGCCAACCGTCCTCGTCGGTCGGGGTGTGCCAGGAGGGGGCCACGACGCGCATTGCGTCGCCCCACAACTCCCCGCCCGCCGCCCCCTTCAGTACGACGACGGTGTCGCCGGCCTGGAAGTGGGAATGGGTGATGTCCCGGTCGGGGGTGAGCGGGTCGGGCGTCGGTGCGAACGCCGAGGTGGGCGGGGGCTGGGACATGAGTTCCTTCCACGCAGTGGCTGGCGGGGTGGGAGCATCAATAGTCCGGAGGAACGCCGGTTTGGCTAACCGGCGTTTCCCGGCTATGTTGCCCCGCCGTCAGCGGAAGGGGTTCTCCGTACCGATGTCGTCGGACGCCGCGGCATCCAGGAGTTCGGGCAGGTCAGCGCCCTCAGCGTCACGCTGGTCGATCCACCATCCGGCGCGGGAGACGGTACGGATCTTGTCCTCCAGGACGGGCCAGTCGGCATCGTCCCAGGTGCCCTCGCTCACCAGCGAGTTGTACGCGGCGGTGACGAGCTGGTGGCGGGATCGTTCGCCCCAGGCGAGGGCCTTGTCGGGCCCTTCGAGTGGCGGCATGTCGAACTGCTCGGCCCACGCGCGGGCGGATTCCTGCTCCTCGGCGCGCTTGGCGGCGAGCCATGCCTCCTTGGATTCCGTGTCGGAGTCCCGGGCGGCCTTCCAGCAATCCGTGCAGTCGCGGCCTTCGAGCCAGCGGGCATATCCGGCGCGCCGGTCGGCGGGACGGTTGGACAGGTTGATGGTCACTTCGTGCCCACAGCTGTGGACAATCTTCCAGGTAGTACGGACGGCCATGTGCGGGGTGATCTCCTTGTGTTGGGGGTGTGGTGCTTACGGCCGCAGCGGCTCAGGGGGTGCGCGTGCGTCGCGGGAGGCTTTCGGCGAGCTGTTCGGCAGTGCGGTCGAGCAGGTCTACGTGGTGTCGCCACGACCGGCGGACGAAGGTGGTCTGGAGTGCTTGGCGGTGGTCTCGGGGACGCTTCCGCCTTCTGCGTCGTCTCAGCGTGTCCTGCGGATGGCGTCTGTGGCCGCCTTGGCGATGGCGACGGGAGCGCTGGAGGGCTGGGGCAGGTGCAGCAAGGTGGTCCCCGGCAAGTGGTGGGACTCCGCGGTGAGGGTGAGCTGGAGTACGGCGCAGCCGGCGGTCGTGAGCTGCTTGACGCGGGTGACGGCCGCAGCGGTTTCGTCGCTGCCGTATCGGGCGTCGGTGACGATGACGAGGAGGCGGCCGGTGCCGGGGCGGGTGAGTTCGAGGCCGTGGTCGAGTGCGTCGATGGCGTCGCCGAGGTTGTGGTGGACGCCGTTGGCAGCGAATGTCGTCACGCGCTCTGGTGCTCGGTGGGTGGGTCGGGTCAATGCGGTCAGGTGCCTGTCGTAGGCGATGGTGGCGGTAAGGGAGTCGGGGTCGGTCAGAGCTGCTGCGCGTGCCACGATCCAGGCAGCGGACGCGACGGGCGCGCAGGCGGCACGCATGGAGCCGGAGACGTCGACGGCGATACCCACCCGCAGCGGTGGGGTGGGGGAGTTCCGGCGGCGGGTGTGGGTGAACGGTTCCGCGGTGGGGACCGACCCGGCCGCGCGCTGAGCGTCGCGGGCGAGGGCCGCGCGCATGTTGAGGCGGCCGGGCGGGGTGGGGCTGGTGGTCCGCTCCTCGGTCCGCTCGCGGTAGGCGGCGGCACGCAGGGCGCGGCTCAGGCGCGCGGCGGCCTGCTGCTCGGCGGCGGTGGGCCTGCGGGTGCCGGTGACCGGGTTGCTGTGGGGCGCCGGTGTGCCGTCGGGGTTGACGGTGGTGCCACGGGCGTTGAAGACCGACTTGGCGGTGGCGGCGGCTTTGCGTCGCTGGCCGGCCCGCTGGGCGCGGTCCTGTGCCTGCGCCTTGGACTGCGCGGCCTTGGCGTTGGTCGCTGCGGCCTGTGCCGCGAGGTCGGCGGCGTCGGTGGCTGCCGTGCTGTCCATGACGACCCCCACGGCGCCGGACAGCAGATCGGTGAGGTTCTCCGGCACGGGCAGGGCGGGGGCCGCGGTGTCCAGAGCGTCGCACCAGTTTTGAGCGTGCGCGAGCATGGTCGTGGCGTCGTGGTCGGCGCACGGGTGGGCTGCGGTCCAGATGCGGGTGAGTGTGGCCAGGAGGTTTGCGCCCAGCACCTTTTCGCACAGATCGGCGACGGCCCGAGTCTCGCCGGCATCCAGGATGCCGACGTCACGGCGGCCGAGGATCAGGGCCGCCACGGCGGCGGCGTGCTCGATGCCCTGGAGGGTGGGGTGGGCGATGTCGGGCATGACCAGGGTTCGGGCACTGGTGCGCAGGTACGTGCGGTCCGTGGGCCGCGTGATCAGGTGTGCGCCTTCGACGCGGCTCTCCTCCAGCAGGAGCGCGGCCTCGACGACACGGGGGTTCGCTCCGGCAGGCTGTGTCCAGACGGAGTGGGCCGCGTGCGCGGCCTCGTGGACGAACACTCCCCAGGCGGCGGGATACCGCTCCTCGTCGCCCACGATCCGCGGATGGATCTCGTGGGGCTGGAGCGGGGCGAACAAACGGGCGTCGACCTCGACCTCGCCCAGAGTGGGGAAGAACGCGGCCGGTGCGCCGCTGCGCGTGCCGGGGCGGCAGGTGACGAGGAGGTCCTGGCGGCCGGAGAGGGCGACCAGCCGGTCGCCGAGTTCGGCTCCCACGCGCAGCCACGCGGCCGGGGAGGAACGGGGTTGCGCGGGCGGGGCGCCGTCGTCGTCCCAGCGCGCGAGGTCGGCGTCGTCGTCCTGGGTGGTGGCGGGTGACTGGACGTGGTGGTGGGCGCTCATCGCGAGCGGCCCCGGTGCGCGGAGCCGGTGCTGCCCGGGGGCTGCCGGGCAGCCGAAGCCGGGAGCTGCTTGCCGAGGGTGAGGGGCGCGATCTTCTTGACGCCGACAGCCTTGATGACGGCGTCGGCGACGATGTCGCGATCCTCCACAGGAGCGATGCCGACCAGGTTCGCCAGCGCGGCATTGGTGCCGAGGACGGCCTCGGTCTTCTGGTAGCTGAGCAGCTCCCGCAGTTGGGGGGCCCAGCCCAACTCGCCGAGTTCGACCTGGCGGGCGAGGTTCCGGGCGACCCGGACCACCCGGGCATCGATCCTCAGCGCCAGGGCGAGGTCGTAGTCCGTGCCGATCTGGATCTGCACGCTGAACCGGGACGACAGCGCCTCCGTCAACACCGCGCCGTGGACGCCGGGATTGTGGCCCGCCACCACGTAGAAGCCCGGCTCGGCCTTGATGGTCTCGCCCTTGTGGGCCTTGACCTGGATCTGCCTGCGCCCGTCCATCGCGGGATACAGCGCCGCCAGGACTTTCGGTGAGATCAAGGTGGCGTCGTCGATCAGCAGGGCACGGCCCTCGGTCATCGCGGTGACCAGCGGACCGTACTGGAAGACGTAGCCTCCGCCGTCGGCCTGCGTGTACTCGCCGATCAGGTCTCCGACCGTGGTGTCGCCGTCACCGGCGACGGTGAGCAGGTCCGGGAACGCCGCCTCGACCAGCGATGTCTTGCCGGTGCCCGGAGGGCCGTAGAGCAGCACTGGCACGTCGGCGTCGCGCAAGCGATTCAGCGCCTCGACGTCGGGCAGATCGGCCAGCTCCCGGGGGTGGTAGATCTGGCCCCCCGCGCGGCGGATCGGGCCAGTCTGCCTGGGCGTGGCTGCTGCGGTAATGGTCGTGCGGGTCTTGGTCGGCTGGGCGCGGGGAGCGTGGGTGCCCGGTGGGCTGATCACAGCGGTCTGCGCGGCGGTGGAGGTGTTCGCGTTCGCGCGGAACTCCGGTTGTCCGGTTCCGCTTTGGTCGGCTTCACCGCGTCGCACCAGGGTGTGGGCGGCGTTGCGGACGGCGCCGTGGGAGTGGCCCAGCTGCCTGGCCATGTCGCCGATGGTGAGCGTGTCCGCCGGTCGGTCGGCCAGCAGTCTGGCCACCTTGGCCCGTAGTTCGCCGCCCTTGGTGCGCGCTGGACTGGTAGGCGTTCCGGGTGTGGTCACAACGATGGTCCTTCAACAGGTGCGGGCGCGGGTGGGGTTGGCGATGCGCTGGAGAGGCTGGCCGCTCTCGGAGCGGATCACGTTCTGTGCTGAGATCGGCGACCGGGGCAACCGGGCCGTACCGTCGGCGCTCACTGGACGGCCGAGGGCTCGGTCCCGGTGCAGGGGATGGCCGGCGACGTGCAGCTCGTCGGCTGCCGAGCTTGGCCGTGCGTCTGCTCCGTACTGGGTTCCGTCGCTCGGCAGGCGCAGACGGGCGTCTCTTCGAAGCCGTCCTGGAGCAGGATCCGCCGGGCGGCGGCGTTGTAGCCGGTGGTGGTGATCTCGCCGGTGATGGTGTGCCGGATCGTCATGAACGGCTCTGCTGGCGCTTCGGGCAAGGCGGATCTCCTATCGGTGGTGGCGGGAAAGTGGTGGGGCGTTGGGCGAAGGCGAGGCGGGCCTGGAGCTTCCAGCACATCAACGGTGCGTGGCTGGACCACGAACGATGGGCAATGACTGCCGACATGCTCCAGGGCGGGCCTCACCGCCCCACAGCTGCCTGACTCGCCTTTCCGCACGTTCTGATAGCCGGGCGTACCAACAACAGCCATGAATCGGTCTTTTGAGAAAATTTGGCAGGTAGTTGGGGTGCGCCCTGATCAGGGCGTCTTGTGCCGGCCTCGAAGCGGGCGGCGGTGTCGGGCGCGCGGCAGCTGTCCTGTGGGGCCCAGGCGCCGACGCGCGGCGAGCAGGACTGCGAGAGCGAGGGCCGCTCCGGCGGCGGGGAGTGCCGCGCTGGCGAGCGGCTGCTCGGCAAGGCGTCCGGCCAGGGCGGTGCCGACGGACTGGCCGACGCCGATCGACAGGATGAGCCACGCGTACGCCTCGCTGGTGCGGCCCTCCGGGGCAAGAGCGTCCGTGGTCACGTAGGCGCAGGCGACCACGACGGTCAGGAACGCACCAGGGACGGTCACCGCGACGGTGGCTGCCAAGGGCCCGGGCAGCGCCACGAGCGGGAGCCATCCGGCGAGGAACACGGCTCCGGCGGTGATCAGCCGGCGGGTGGTGGTTCCCTTCCAGGTGCGGCGCCCGTAGACGAGGCCGCCCAGGAAGCTGCCGGTGGAGAACGCGGCGGGGATGATGCCCGAGAGCATGTCCTGCTCGTGGTGCTCGGCCATGGCGATCGACCACACGTTCATCGCGCCGATTGCGAAGCCGGTGCCGGTGAGAGAGACGAACAGAAGCACCAGGCCGGGGCTGGCCAACCGGCGATTCGCCAAGCTTTGCGAGCCTGTTGACGATCCGGATCGCCAGCGCCGAGAAGGCGGAGCGAAGGCGACCAGGGCGGTGCCGACCAGCCCGAGGACCGCGGTCACGGCGAGCGCGATGGCGGAGTCGTACGCGGAGGCCAGCGCAGCCACGAGCAGGGGGCCGGCGATGTAGAGCAGGCCCTGCGTGCCGGTGTCGAGGGCGAGTGCGGCGTGCCGAAGCCGGGTGTCGGGCAGCACGCTCGGCCAGAGGGCCCGCAGCCCCGCCTCCAGCGGCGGGGTCGTCAGGCCGCCGGCGACCACGACGGCCGTGGCGAGGCTCGGTCCGCCGTACGGCCCGGCCAGGGGCAGGGCCACCAGGAGGGCCGAGTTGAGCAGAGCTGCCGGAAGGTGCACCACCATCTGGCCGTGGCGGTCCATAAGACGGCCCTTGACCGGTTGCACCAGCGCCGAGGACAGCCCGTACAGGGCGCTGAGCAGTCCGCCGAAGGCGATGCTGTTCCGCTCGTGGTGGCCCACAGGAGGATGGCGACGGGGGCCATGCCGTTGGGGAGTCGGCCGGTGAGGGTGCCGCCGAGGAGGCGAGCGACGTACGGGCTGCCCAGCACCGCGCCGTAGGTGATGCGCCGTGCCGGGGCCGGGGGTGCGGTCAGGGACAACGGGTACTTTCTCGGTGCTTAGCGGTGACGGGCGAGCGTGCTGGCGCGGGGCGGCGGTACGGGTGGCGTGGTGTCCACCGCCGGGCGCGGTCGGGTGGGCAGCACGGGGGCACGGTGCGGGGGCAGGACGGCGACGGTCGCGCCGAGGTCTTCTGCCGCCTCCTCGACTTCGCGGGTGAGGAACTCGATCTGCCGGCCCAGCGCGGAGAGGCGGGCGCCGATCTGGCGGCCCTGTGAGGTTTCCAGCGCACTGGCGAACTGGCGGCTGGTCTCCAGGAGTTCCTGGAGGCGGACCATCGGGCCCGCGTCGTAGCCCCGCTGGGTGGCACTGAGCAGCGCGTTGGACGCGTCACCGGCCTGCTGGGCCTCGACGGCGTCGCGGATGAGTTCCTGCAGGGACACCTCCGGGGCCGGGACAGGACGGTTGAACCGGGAGACGTCCGGGCGCAGCACGCCGGGCGGGACCGGCGCGGGCAGTACCTTCCCTGCTTCGTATTCGTGGGCGTAGTGCCCGATCACCTGCCAGCCTGGTGCGCCCGGATCTCCGCGTAGCGCGACGACTGTTGAGTCGTCGTCCTCGACCAGGTAAGCGAGGGTGATCGGCTGGCCGTCGGCGGCGTACCACGACTCGGTCAGGTCAAGCTCGCCGCGCCGCTGCGCGGCCTGGGCCCGCTCGGTCCACATCTGCTGTTCTTCGCCGGTCAGGGGCGCCGTGTGGTGCTGGCCATCGCGCTGGTCAGCGAGGTTGCTGGCGATGACGCTGTGGTCCGCCCAGGCGGTGAGGTGGGGCCATAGGTTTGCGTGCTGCGTGCGTTCGGCCGGGGAGCCTGGGGTGGCCGGCTGGTCGAGAGCCTGGCGGATTTCGGTGGTAGAGGTGGCCAGGCCCTCCAGCACGGCGCGCCATCCGGTCAGGTGCCGGGCGGGCGGTAGCTGGTCGAGTGCGTAGCGGGCGGTATCGAGCAGCGCGTCGGCGTGTGGGGCGAGGTGGATGCTGTACGCCTCAAGCGCTGTTTTGTCGCGGTGGGCCCGTGCGGCTTCTGCGACGCCTGCGTGGAGGGTGCGGCCGTAGCGGTCGCGTGTCATGTCGAGCGCGGCTTCCGTCTCGCGATCGATGACCGCCATGCGGAGCCGAAAGGAGCGTGCACCGTTGGCCAGTTGGGCGGTGCTCGGCAGGCGGCTGTCGGGGGCCGGACTACTCGAAGGCGTCATCGGGACCGACCGCCGCCGGAGGTCGCCAGGTGGACGGTCGGCGCGAAGGTGGGCTTCGGCGGGATCGGCCGGGCCGAGGGTGGAGAGGTGGTGGGCGGTGCGGACCGCTGCGTCGTCCGGCCGGCGGCAGCCTGGGCGAGACGACTGCGGCGCTCCATGAGCCCGTTGGTCCGGATCGGACGTGGTGGACCGGCGGAGAGGGACGGGTCGAGGCGGATGTCGGCCTGCACGGTGTAGCCCTGGCGGCGCAGGTCGTGGACGGCCTGACGGGTGCGGCGAGCACCGTCATGTTCGGGCTCACTGAGCCGGTACAGGCCGGGCTCTCCGGGAACGGGCTCGAACTGCTCACGTTCCAGGAACCAGTGGGCGAGGTGTGCGGGCATGGAGGGGGTGAAGGAGGCGACGAAGCCGTGGGTGTCGTGGTCGCCGAAGGCGAAGTGGGGGCCTGGCTGCAAGGGGGCGGGGTTCCCCTCTCATGGTCGGGGCGGTGGCGCGGCGTCAGCGGCTGTGGCGTGGCTGTGCCGGCGGCACGGCGCGCGGGGGCAGGGACGGCGCACGAGCAGGGGTCGAGTGGAGACGCGACGTGGGAGCGAGCGGGGTGAGTGCTCGCATCCGGTCCTCGGCCACGTGCAGGACCTCGCCGAGATTGCGGATCTCGGCGGCGGCGTCGGCAAGGTCGTTGGACAGGTCGAAGCCGTCGTCCTCCTCGGCTTCCTTGGCCTTTTCGCCGGCTGCCTCGAAGAACTCGCCGAGCCGCTCCAGCAGGCCGTTGACCGGATCCAGGACCTGGTGGAGGAGAGCAGCGGCATCCGCGTGCGACTCGGCTCCGTTGAGCCGGTCGGTCAGAGCGAGCATCGCGTCGCCGTAGACGTAGGAGGGAGCGCGGTCGGCTACGGCGGGGGCCTCGGATTGTTCGGACGGCGCCTGAGCTGGGTTGGCGTGCGGGTCTTCGTGGGGCAGGACGGGATGTGGGAGCAGCCCGAGCTGGGCGAGGCGATGGTCGAGTGCCTCGATCAGGGGCTGGGCGCTGCCGCCGTGACGCCCTTCGGGCCGATGGGGGGCGCCGGGGTCGTCGGAGGGGGCCGAGTCGTAGAGGACTTCGAACAGCGTCTGGTCGTCTGGGTGTTCGCGGGTTGCGATCCAGCCCTCCGGGTCTCCGGGCGGCCGTTCGGTGGGGGGCTCCTGTGGCGGGCTGATGATCAGGTAGCTGTCGTCGGGGAGCGGCACGCGCACGATGTAGGCGCTGAGGCCGAACTCGATGTCGCACTGCAGTCCGCGTGCCCGCAGCGGTGTGGTGATGTGCGCGTGGCGGCGCCACAGTTTCTGCCACCACGGGGTGTTCACGTTGCGGTGGTCGGGAAGCGGCGCAAGCGGAGCCGTCGGGCGGGTATCGGGAGTGTTGTCCACGTCAGCGGCCACGGCTCCTCCGGCGGAAGGCCGGCGATCGGCGCGGCGGAGGTATCCGGCGGCTGGGGTCGGCTTCCTGCTTCGGGGTCGCACTGAAGTCGAGTTCGTATTCGTCGTAGGTGGCGATCAGGTCGTGTTCCATTTGGGCTTCGCGGTCGGCGACCTGCGCCATGAGATCGTCGTGCTCGGCCTGACACTGCTGGTACTCGGCCCAGTCGGCGTCGCTGAAATGAGCGGGGCGGTTCAGATCGTTCCTTGGGTTCTGGATGGATCGGGCTGTGGACTCGGCGCGGTCAGCGGTGGCGACCGCCCGGCCGGGGCGGCGGAGGCGCCGGCGGACCTTCCTGGCGGATGAGCGGCGCGAGGAAGCGTTGGAAGCCGACGTGGCCGTCGAGTTCTTTGGCCGCATCCCGAAGGGATTCCGACGCGCGCCGCAGGAAGGCGCGGGCCCAGGCGTGATCGATGACCATGCGGTTCGTGAGGTAGTGCCGGTCGGTCGGGTTGGCAGACCGGGGCAGGGTCAGTGCGCACTCCGCGGTTTCGGCGAAGTGAGGAGCTGCATGGCTCGACATGGTCGCTGCCGTGGCGAGATGCTTCTGCACGGTCTTGCCGACGTGGGTGGTGTGGTGCGGGCTCTCGGCGAAGTCGGCAGTCAGCCGGAGGACGTCGCGGGAGAGGTCCTGTGCGTCGATGGCGTGCCGGAGCAGCGCGGGGTAGGGGGGCGCGGCCGGTACATGTCCGGTTGAGTCGAGCAGCTCCCATTGCCGGGCGGCATTGTGCAGTTTGTCCTTCATGGCGTTGAGCGTGCCGATAAGGTGGAGAGCGTCATCGCTCGGAATCAGGTCGCGTTGGAAGTCGGGTTCACGGCCTCTCGCTCCTCAGTGCATACGGGCGTCGGTGTCGAAGAGCTTCAGCTCGTAGCTGTGCAGGAGGTGCTGCACGATAAAGCTCCGACCTGCGACTTTCCACAAACCGCGCCCTCGGTTGAGGTGGGCGATGGCGTCCATCTCGACGGAGGTCAGGCCGAGCAGGGAGGCTGCGGCGTGGAGCTGGTCGGTCTCCTGGCGGTAGATGATCCGGGTGCTGCAGTCGGCGAGGAGCCCCTCGGCCAGAGCGCGGCCCTGTGATCCGGCGTCGCCAGCGGTGAGTAGGTCGGACAGTCGGTGGATCACCATGAGGTTGGCGATGCCGAGGCCGCGGGACAGCTTCCACTGGGCCTGCATCCGCTGCAGCAGACCGACGTGCCGCATCAGGCGCCATGCTTCGTCGTAGACGATCCAGCGACGTCCGCCGGAGGGGTCGGAGAGGGCGGATTCCATCCAGGCGCTCGCGCAGGTCATCGCCAGGACGAGGGCGGTGTCGTCGCCGGAGCCGCCGAGACGGGACAGGTCGATGGTGAGCATCGGCGCGTTCGGGTCGAAGGCGACGGTGGAGGGGGCGTCGAACATGCCGGCCAGGTCGCCGTGGACCAGGCGGCGCATGGCGTGGGCCAGGTCGCGGGCGGCGTCGCCTAGTTGGCCCGACATCATCCCGGCGGCCTCGCTGAGGACGCCCGGGTTGTTGAGGGTGGCGGCGACGTCACCGAGGAGCGGGGTGCGGTGTGTGGCGGCGGCGCTGGTGACGACGGCGTCGAGGGCGACGTCCAGGGCGGTGTGCTCCATGGGCATCAGGTCGCGACCCAGGACCGTGCGGGCGAGGGAGCCGAGCAGGAGCAGGCGCCGCTTGCGGATCTCGCCGACCCAGTCGGCCTCGGAAACGCTGTCCGGGCGCGGGGCCGCGTCCAGGGGATTCAGGCGTCCGGGCAGCCCGGGACCAAGAGCGACGGACCGTCCGCCGAGGGCCTCCGCCACCGGCGTCCATTCCCCCTTCGGGTCGCACGGCACGTAGACCCGGTATCCGAAGGCGACCGAACGCAGGGCGAAGCTCTTGGCGAGCGCGCTCTTGCCCTGGCCGATCACTCCGGCCAGCAGCAGGTTGGGGTTGGTGAACCCCTCGACCTTGCCGTACAGCGCGAAGGGATCGAACACGAAGCTGGCTTCCGCGTGGACGTCCCGCCCGATGTAGATGCCCTCGGCGCCGAGTCCGCCTTCGGCCAGGAAGGGATATGCGCCGGCGGCTACAGCCGTCGTCATGCGGTGGGCGGGTAGCTTCAGACGGTTCTTGCGCGCGGATGCGGGCCCGGGGCGTCCGCTCGGCGCATAGAGCGCGGCGGGCATTTCGTGTTCGGCGGACGAGCTCTCGGCCTGGTGGGCGCTGGCTTCTGCGCGGATCTTGGCGGATGCCTCGGCGAGCTGGCGATGGGCGGCCTTGCGGCTGGCGCGGTCGGTGCCGTGGGGGGTGAAAAGGGGGCTGGCGCTGGCGCGGCGGGCTCGGCGTGCGGGCCGGTGGCTCATGAGACGGTGGCTTTCGGGGAGCAGATCACGTGGGGGGTGGCGGTCACGCGCTGGGGGAAGCGGAGAACAGCGTGGTCCGGTAGCTCTTGCCGTCGTTGTTCCAGTCGAGCTGGATGTTGCCGTCGGCCAGGTAACGGCCGCTGCCTGCTGTGTACTTGATGACCGGCGTGGTGTAGGAGCTGTTGCCCGCCGTGTTGCCGTGCTCCAGCTTGTATTCGATGCCGTAGGAGTTCGAGTACTTCATTACCGGGTCCGGTCCGCTCACCGACTTCTTGACCTGCAGGTGGAAGCGGGCGGCGTCCAGAGTGTCGGTCTGGTTGACGAACCAGACCGGACCGTCCCAGCTGGCCTTGGCGTAGGCGTAAATGACGCCGCTGACACGCTTGGCGCACAGCGTCACCTTGAAGTTGTAGTTGTCGCTGAGAGGACCGCTGTACGCAGGATCATCGGCGGATGCGCTGCTGGTGGTGCAGTGGTAGCTGGCGGCGGAGACCGGGCCTGCGGTGATGAGCGAGGCGACGCCGAGAGCGGAGGCGAGGGCCAGAGCGATGGAGACGGAGCGCTTCGGTGTGCGCATGTGGTCCTTTCGGGATGGTGGAGCTACTTGCTGCAGGTGGTGGCGTGTCCACCGGCGGGGCCGCTGAGGTCACGCGGGGTGGTCTTGCGGCGGACGACGTGTCCAGCTGCGAGGTGGCGCTGGCAGATGGTCAGTACGGGCGGCCCCTCGGGCAGTTGCTCCGGATGGCAGGTGCTCGCCTCCGCGTCTGCGACGGTGGTGCTGGGCAGCAGGTGGAAGGCGGCGTGGACCTCGCTGGTGGCCTGCCAGAGGCGGGTGTGTGCGGTCGCCAGATGACGGCCGGCGGCTGGGCGAGGTGGCCGCGTGTTGTCGGCGAGCCGGTCCAGGAGTTGGAGCAGAGCGGTGAGGTGGGCGTGCAGTACATCGAGGTGCGGGCGGTCCGCAGGCTGGGGCGGGTTGGCGCCTGATGGCGTCAGTGACCGTGTGTGGTAGCGGACTCCGGCGCTCGCGGCGCGGAGGTAGGGGTGCGCGTCGTCGGGACGGGTGGGAGTGGTCAAAGGTGGTGGTCCTTCCTGCCGAACGGCAGGGTGGCGACGGGCTGCCCATCGCGGTTGATCTGCGATGTGAACTGGCGCGTCTGGTTCACAGGGCGGTGCGGGCGAGGGGGAGGGCGGCGAGAGCGAAGGCGTCAGGCTGCTGGTAGTTGAGCCTGCGGAGGTCGACGCCAGAGGTGACGGCGTGGGTCTCGATCTGTGCGCAGGCGGCGTCCAGGAGGGCGTCGGTCTCGGCGGTGACGGTGACCAGGCCGGTCAGGGCGACATCCGCGTGTCCGGCGATGAGCTGGCGCTCACGCTGCTTGACGTCGGCGTACTCGACGGAGTCTTCTTCGCTGTCGACCTGTCCGCGGCGGGCGCGTTCGTTGGCGTCGGCGATGATCGCCGCCTTCTTGCGCTGGACGTCACGCAGCGCGGACTCGAGCCCCTGCGGCACGTAGATGAGGGAGAGGCTGCGGCGCACGCCGGCGGTGAACATGATTCCGTGCAGGAACCCGGCACCCATCTCGGTCCGCGGCCAGTTCTCCACCCAGTACGTGGCATGCCGAGCGCTGTCGGTGGCGAGGCGGTCGTACTCCTCGAACTGGACGACGGGTCCGGCGGCGGCGGGGTCGGCTTCGGCGCGGCCGGTCTCGGACCACTGCTGGAGTGCGGCGAGGGCTTTCGGGTCGTAGGCGGTGCGGATGACGGCGGCGATCTCCCGCGCGCTCAGCCAGCCGGTGACCTGAAGACCTGCGTTGCGGGCGGCCTGCGCGATGGAGGCGGTGGTCTGTTCCATGACGGTGAACGCACCGGGCAGCCCTCCGCCGGCCTGGCTGATCAGGCGCCGGGCGGCCTTGAGGTCCAGGGAGATGGCGAGATAGGTCTCGTGCGGTGCGGCGGCAGGGCCGGCAGAAGCGACCAACTCCGAGTAGATCTGTCCGGCGACGGGGGCCTGGGGCTGCCCGTTCTGGGCCCAGTGTCGGGTCAGGGTGTCGCCGCTGTCGGGAACGGTGCGCTCCAGTACCTGCACGGTGGCGATGTGTCCGGTGCGGGCGATGCCTGCGAGCGCGCGTCCCCAGCTGGAGACGTTGTGATTCTGGGTCGCGGGGTCCAGGAGGGCGAAGGCGCGGCTGCTTACGCGGGCGATGGCGGTCAGGGTCTGCTGGTGGGGGTCGTGTACGGCGGCGGCCTGGTTGGCGGAGTCGCCGGGGGTGACCACCTTCAGCGAGGCGGCGGTGCCCGGTAGATGGAGGACGCCGTCCTGCCGCGGCCGGGTGAGGGGCCGGGCGAGCCAGAGCGTCTGGCCGCTGCGGCGGCGGTGTGCGTAGCGGGTGACGATCGGTGCCCAGTCGATGAGGGACCGGCCGTGCCGGCGGATCGTGACGAGCGCTCCGGATGCCGCCCACAGTGGGGCCAGGGCGGCGGCGCCGAGCAGTCCGGTGGAGATCACCGTCATCAGCAGCAGTGCCAGTGAGCAGGACACGAGGACGAGTTGGGGGAGGGAGAGGCCGAGGAGGATGCCGCGGCGGGACCGGTGCGGAAACTTCACCGTGACCGGGGCGACGGAGAGATCAGTCAAGGGGCGGGTCCTGGAGGCGCGGGTGGAACCCGGGGGCGGGGCGCGTGTGCGTCCCGCCCCCGGGAGTCGGGCAGGGGATCAGAGGCCGGTCGGCGGCGGCGCGGCCGGTCCGCTGGACGTGGCGTTCTGTGAGCCGGAAGACGGTGGTGCGCCCTGCGGCGGCGGGGTCGTGCTCGGCGGGGTGGACTGCCATCCATCGCCCTGGCCGGACGCGGCGCTCGCGCCGGATCCGCCCGGCCCTTGGCTGCCGCCCACCTGGCCGCTGGTGTCGTCGGACACGCTGGTCGGGGCGGGCTGGACGGCCTTCTCCAGGCCGGACTTGACGGCATCGCCACCGGGCGAGACGCCCGTTCCGCCGGATTGCGACCCTTGCTTGTCGTCTCCGCCTCCGCCGGTCGGGTGGGAGGCGATGTCGCCGGGGAATCCGCCTCCCCCGCCGGCGTCGGGGCCCTGCGGCGCCGCGCCGGCTCCGGCCGCGGCACCACCGGTCCCGGCGGTGGCCGCCGCAGAGGCGGCCTTGCGGGCGGCCTTCTCGGCGTGCGCCTTGGCGATCTGTGCTCCTGCGCCACCGGCCCGGTGGATGGACTCACCGTCGGTGCCGTCGGCTGCCCAGTGCACGAATTTGAAGACCGCGTACGGGCACAGCAGCACCAGGACCATGATGACGATGCCGGACATGACGTCGGCCAGCGCGGCGATGCCGTCCTTGGCCTCGGTCTTGCCCATGGCGGCGATGCCGAGGACGAAGATCACGGTCATGAGGAGCTTGGAGACCACGAGGGTGGCGGTGGCTTCGATCCAGCCCTTGCGCCAACGCCGGGCGACCTCCCAGCCGCCGCCCGCCGATGCGAAGACGGCCAGGGTGACCATGACGAGGATGCCGACCTTGCGGACCATCATCACGCACCAGTAGAGGAACGCGCCGACGGCGGCTCCGAGGCCGGCGACGACGGGGACGAGCCAGCCCAGGCCGGCCAGACTGCCGATCTGGTTGACCTTCACGATCCGGCGCACGGCCGACTCGATGTTCAGGTGCGCGGTCTTGAACAGGCCGGCGGATATCGCGTCGACCACTTCGATGGCGATCGTGGTGAAGGCTATGGCGCAGAAGGCGAACAGAACGCCGGACGCGGTGCCGGTGAATGCCTGTGTCAGGGCTTGTCCGTCGCGCCGGACGGCGGCTCGCACCAGTTGCGCGCAGAAGGTGGCGACCAGCAGGACCAGGCCCAGTGGTAGCAGCATCTCGTAGTTGTCGACGAACCACGAGGCGTTGAGGTCCACCTTCGTGGTGGTGTCGACTGCCTCGGCGGCCAGGTCGGCTGCGGCGGCGGCGAGTTCGCCGGCGGACTTCGCCATCCAGTCACCGATGGCTTTGCCGGGGTCAGAGGCAAAGCTCACCGCGTCACCGACGGAGCACAGCTTGTCTGCCAGGGGGAAATCACAGAAACCCACGGGGAGTTACTCCTCCTTGTCTTGTCTCAGGCGCGGGTCACTGCGTGACGCTCGGGGCGAGGGCGGCCAGGGTGCAGTCGTGATTCGGGCGGCACTGGACGGCGAGCGTTATGGCCCGTTCCTCGGCTCCGCCCCCGCCCTTCTTCCAGGCGATCTGCTGCTTGCCGTTGACGGTGACGACGTAGATGTACGCCTTGGTGATCGCGGACGGGTCCTCGGCCAGTGCCTGCTTGAACGCGGAGGGGTAGTGGCCCTCGGTGACGCTGGCACTGGCGTGCTGGTCCTGGTCGGCCATCCGCGACCACAGCACCGGATCGGGAACCTGGCCGGAGATCGAGGCCCAGTCCGCGTACGTGCTCTCGCCGGTCATCCAGGCGCGCATGCCGGAGAGTTGCTGGTCACGGCTGGTGTCGCGGGTGTCGTAGGACCACAGCATCTGGGCTGCGGCCTTGGCGTAGGCGACCGGTTCGGAGATCTGCGGAGGCTTGGGCACCGAACCGGATCCTGAGGAGGGCTTCGGGGCGGCCTCGGAGGAGGACGGGCTGCCGGTCGGGGCGGGCGCGGCGGTGTCCGGATCCCGGTGGCCGTTGCCGCCGCCGGTCATCAGGGCGACGCCCCCGGCGATGGCGAGGAGGACGGCGACGGCTGAGGCGACGATCGTGATGCGTTTGCTGGCCGGCCAGCCTGCGCCGTACGAGGACGGCGAGAGGGAGGGGAATCGTTTCCGCATCAGTGGACCTGGGTTCCCAGGCTGGAGAAGAACGCCACGATGCCGTTCGCGGCACCGAGGCCGAGAGCTGCGCCCGCGGCTACGACAGCGCCCTTCTTGCCATTGGCCTCGGCCTGGTGGCCGCCGGTGTGGTGGCCCCAGGCCCAGACGCCGAGTGAGACGGCGAGGGCGCCGACGACGGCGATGATGCCGAACATGTTGATGCTGTTGACGACGTTCTTCAGCACGGCGAGGCCGGGCAGGCCGCCGCCCTTGGGCGAGATTCCTGGGTCGTAGGCGAGCTGGATGACACGGTCTGCGAGGGGGAGGGACATGGGT
This sequence comes from Streptomyces sp. NBC_01669, assembly GCF_026339735.1. Classification (GTDB taxonomy): domain Bacteria; phylum Actinomycetota; class Actinomycetes; order Streptomycetales; family Streptomycetaceae; genus Streptomyces; species Streptomyces yanii. Next base: position 1,234,647 of record NZ_JAPEQG010000001.1, on the reverse strand, counting down.
GTGGCGGGGCTCCTTGCATACGCGGGCCAGGCGAAGGCCGGCGGAAAGGGAATGCGGAGGGGGAGGTGCGCTCGGGGCGCGGAAGGGGCCGCGGGGGTACGCCTTGGAGCGGGGTCCGGGCGGGGGCGTCGTCAGAGGACGCGGCGGGCGGCGAGGATGTCCCAGTCCTTGATCGGAGTGATCCGGACGGGCTTGGTGGTGCGCGGTGCCTCGATGACGAGGCCCTCGCCCATGTACATGCCGACGTGCTCGGGCCGAGAGGCGCTGCCGCGGCTGAAGATCAGGTCACCGGGCTTGAGCTGGGCAGGTGATACCGCCTTGCCTTCGTTGACCTGGGTGTACGTGGTGCGCGTGAGGGAGATGCCGGCGTGCGCGTACGCCTGCTGCATCAGGCTGGAGCAGTCGCACCGCCCCATGGGGTCAGGGCCGTGCGAGTTCTTACAGGTCCCGCCCCACTGGTAGAGCGTGCCGAGCTGGTGCATCGCCCACTCGATGGCCTTGCGTGCCTTCGGATCAGCGTCCTTGGGGATCGAGTAGCCCTTGGGGACGCTCCCCTCGGGGATGCGGCCGAAGCCGGTACCGTCCTGGCCCGGCGAGCAGCCGCTCGTACCGGTCGACGGCTTCTCGGCCTGATCCGCGTCCTTGCTCGCGTCATCGCCTCCGCCGGGGAAGGTCTTGGCGATGGCGGACTGCAGCGCGGTGGCCAGGTTCTCCCACTTCGCGTACGCGTCCGGAAGGCCGGACTTCTGCACGGCTTGGGCGGCCTGGGTAACGGTCATCTGCTGCCAGCCGCTCACCTTGAGCAAGTGCTTGTAGAACTGCTCGGAGGCGTAGACCGGGTCACGGATCTGCTCGGCACTGCCCCAGCCCTGTGAGGGACGTTGCTGGAACAGGCCGAGGGAGTCGCGGTCTCCGTAGTTCAGGTTGCGCAGCCGGCTCTCCTGCATCGCCGTGGCGAGCGCGATGATCTGTCCCTTCGTGGGGACGTCGAGCGAGAGGCCGGCGGCCACGATGGTCTGGGCGTTGGGGACCTGCTCGGCGGGAAGGTCAAGGCCCTCGACGTGTACGTCCTTGCCGGACGCCCCGTCGAGGATCTTGCCGACCTGCTCGGTGACCTTGTCGGTGTCGATGTCGGTCAGGCAGCTGCTGACAAGACCGTTGCTCTGAACGGCGTCGGCGGAGGAGGCCAGCATCATCCCGGTGCCGGCGATCAGGATCGGGGAGAGGAAGACGACGCCGATGCCGGCGGCGAGCGCCTTCAACCGGAGCGATCCGCCCGCCGGTCACCGGTTTTGGGCAGGGGCGGGTAACGAGACGTCATGAGCGTGTCCTTCGGGATGCAGTGTCCGGCGTGCCGCGTGCGCGAGGCGTTTCGGAAGGGCGCGGCAGCCGGGGTGGGCGATCGTGGCGGGCCGGGGTGGGCAAGTTGCCGCTCGCTCCACGTGGCCGGACCGCGAGTTAGGTGTGCCAGGGCAGGGGGTGCCTCCGTGAGATGTGGCGGGGAGTAGCCAGCGACGGTGTGCGCCGGGCGGTTCAAAAACAGTAGGCGCGGATTGGCGGTTGACCAAAAAGTCGGTGGGAGGTACCGGTTTCCGGCACCTCAGCGAAGCGCTTCTTGGTCGTCGGCGGATTCGCCTCTACAGTTTTTGGACTCCCCCTCTCCTCCTCGGTCTGTGGCCCTGGGCTTCTGCATGCCCGATTCCAGCCCGCGAGGACTCCTGCGTGAGGCGGTGAGTTCCCCTCCACCTTTTCCACACCCGAATAGGGGTTCCTCTTTGCCTTTTTCCCTGCATCAGGGCGACGCCCTCAGCGTTCTCGCCGGCCTCCCGGACGGCTGCGTCGACTCTGTCATCACCGACCCGCCGTACAACTCGGGCGGTAGGACCGCGAAGGAGCGCACCACCCGCTCCGCCAAGCAGAAGTACACGTCCGCGGATTCCAAGAACGACCTTGCCGACTTCACCGGCGAGAACATGGACCAGAGGTCGTACGCGTTCTGGATGACGCAGATCATGACCGAAGCGCACCGTATGACGAAGACCGGCGGGACCGCGCTGCTGTTCACCGACTGGCGTCAGCTTCCGACCACGACGGACGCGATCCAGGCGGCCGGATGGCTGTGGCGCGGCGTGCTGGCTTGGCACAAGCCGCAGGCCAGGCCGCAGAAGGGGCGGTTCACCCAGAACTGCGAATTCATCATCTGGGCGTCCAAGGGGCCGATCGACGGTTCCCGGAACCCGGTCTACCTGCCGGGGATGTACTCGGCGTCGCAGCCTTCGGGCTCCAAGCGTCACCACATCACGCAGAAGCCGGTCGAGGTGATGCGTGAGCTGGTCAAGATCAGCCCTGTGGGCGGCACCGTCCTCGACTTCTGCGCAGGCTCCGGCTCCACGGGCGTCGCCGCCCTGCTGGAGGGCCGGGATTTCATCGGCGTGGAGAAGACCGAGCACTATGCGTCGATCGCGGCCGACCGGCTCACCGAAACCATCCGCGAAACCCTCACGCAGGACGACGTCGTTCTCACAGTCTGAGCTGCGCCCGCGCGAACGGCGCCCCGCGGCATTCCGACGACCGAGACGGTTCCCCGCTGAAGAGACTGCGGGTCGCCGCCTTTGTCCTTCTCTCATTCCGCGTCTCGTAGGAGGCCGAACCTTCCATGCCTGAATCCACAAATCCCGACGATGAGGGGGAGTTGGAACCGGTTCGCATTCCGGATCCACAGCTTGAGGGAATCGAGGCGAGCGTCCGACGGCTTATGGAGCAGTCGGCACAGCAGGCGCAGCAGCTCGACCACCTCGCATCCACCCCGGAGCCCAGCGGGTCGCCGTTCGCGGCGTTCGGCATGCCAGGGCTTGGCGGGCCGCCTCCCGCCGCGTCGTCCGAGCCCCGCCCGATCCTGGAACTCGACGGGGAGGAACGTGAAGACGAACTCGACGCCCTGTCGGACTGGATCGACGACTTCTTCCTCCCCGTCTACGGATCCGAGGTCACCACCGCGGCGCCCTGGTGCCTGCAGTGGCAGGAGCACGACGATGTCGTGGCCTGGCTCCACGCGCTGTGGCTCGCCTACCAGCAGCACAAGGAACCCGACGCCGGGCTCTCCGGATTGTTCGTGTGGCACCGCGATTTCCTCATCCACGCCGTCGCGGTGATCCGCGCACCGGGTGGCCCGCTGTCGGCCTGCATGACCTCTCCCGACCGCCCCGCACACCGTCTCCTGCCCGGCCCTCCGCCCTCTGTGCGGACGGAGGCGGCATCCCCGGTGGAGGGCGCCGGGCCGGCCGAGCCGACGTCGTGAGCGCGGGACAGGCGCAGCCCGCCTTCGGCCTGAGCTTCGACCCCCGAGCCCTGACCGACCTCCTCCAGGCGCCCAGCGACATCCGCGACCTCACCCTCGCCTACCTGCAGGAGGTCGTGAACGCCCGGCGCTTCGGGTTGCGCCTCGACGGTGACCTGGAGGGTTACCGGAAGCTGTTCGTGGACTCGCGCAAGGACTGGCGCGTCGTTTACGGAGTCCGCCCGGCGCCCTCGGAGTCCGTACACCCGAAGGAGATCCACGTTGTCGCGGTCCGGCCGCGCGCGGGCAACGACGTCTACGACGAAGTCGGCCGCCGGCTGGGGATGACCCGCCGACCGCTGAGCGCCCGCACCCACGCGGCTCGCTCTCGCCCTCCGCAGCTGACGACCCGCGGCCCTGTGCCCCGGCCCGGTCCGCCGTCCACCGCACTGCCGGGGCTGCCCCGTCCCGCATCCAATCCCGCGCACCATCACGCCCGCTGAACGCACGGAGATCCGCCTATGCCCCCTGAACCCACGCCGACACCAGTGCGGCGTGCGGTCTCCCCGCTCGACCATCGCATCGAAGCCGCCACCGGCCATGACATCGACACTCTGTGGGTCTATCGCGACCGCGGTGTCCTCGACGAGCTCCACGCCCACCTGGTCGACCGACACCGTGAACTGGCCAAGGCGCAGACCGGCGTCGTGTTCTACCTCAAGCTCCTCAACCGTCTGTCGAGCGGCGAGTTCGATGTCGATGACGCCCTGTTCACGCGCATCGACCGCACGGTGGACCAGCTGGAGGAGGCCACGCATACCCGCGACGCCGCTGCCCGGACGGTGAGCGCCTCCCTAGTGCCCATCGAGGCCGCCTGGGCGGCCTCGATGGGCGGTCCGAGTCCGCTCTCGACGGACGACCAAGCGGCTCTCCTCGCCATCGCCGGCGGCGCCAAGCTCTACGAACACCTGCTGACAGGCCGGTTGACCGTGACCGCCGCCTCCGGCACCCGTATCCCTCACGCCAAGCTGCAGCGGCTAGAGGACGCTGGCCTGGTCGTCCGGGACACAGACCACCCCGTACACGCTGGCCAGCCGGTCGCACTCACCGACAGCGGCCGAACTGCGCTGTTCGCCGCCCGGCGGACCCCGACGACCCAGGCGCCGAAAGTCCCGGCTCGCCCCCGCACGTCGCCGTCCACCTCGGTGCAGCGGCGCTGAACCCCACCGAAAGGTTCTTGTTGTCTCCCACCGAACCGGCGCCGGCCCGGAAGCCCATCCCTGAAGTCGACTTCGAGCTGGACGACCTCGACGCCGACGAGGAGAAATACCTCGACTTCTACCGCAAGGTCGCCGTCCACGAGGACATGCTCGTTCCCCTCGCCGAACACCACGACGGTGCGCACAGCTACTACGTCCTGTTCGACCGCACCGCCACCTGGGGGCACCCCGGTATGCCCCAGGTGCTCGCCGTACACCTGCAACGGGACCACGAGAACAGCACGTTCAGCTTCGAGCAGGCTCCGCTGCCGCTGCCCGCGATGGCGCAGTCCTGGCTCATCAGCCGCGGCTGCCCGCACGACGCCATCGGCCTCAACCCTGAACTGGGCCCGCCGGCAGCAGACGAAGCGACCCGCGCGCTGGAAAAGCGCCTCGCGGGCGACGGCGACCACTACGCCATGGGCTACTCCTACACCGCGGATGACCCGGACGACATGGTCACCGTCGTGGCACTGCGCGCCCTGGACGAGCGAGCACCCAACCCGTTCCGCGTCGTGGTCGAGGAGGTCGACACGGACGCCTGGACCCACACCCTGCGCGAGGGCGGCTTCGACACGGTGGGCGAGGCGCTGCAGTGGTGCGACGACCGTCTCACCGGCGAGGCCGGCCCGCTCCCACCCGTCCGCCCGGCAGCCACCGCCACTCGCCCGGCTGCCGCAGCGAAGGCCCCTGCCCCGCGCCCGCCCGGCCGCTCGCGCTGAGCGTCTCGTCCGTGGTGAGCCGCGCAACATAGCCGACGATCGCCGGTTAGCCAAACCGGCGATTCTCCGGACTCTTATACAGCCGCCGGGTCACCACCCGCGGCACCCCCCTTCCACTAATTCCCCATGCCTTCACGGAGGTTTCTTCCGCATGCGCTCCACCCGAATTGCCATATCCGCGGCGATGCTTGGCGCACTCGCCCTGCCAGTGCTGTCCGCCACTACCGCCAGCGCCGCACCGACCGCCGCCTCCGTTCTCCCGGCGAGCGACTGCTACGACCAGTCGCCGTACCTGCCGTACGTGGTGCACGCCAAGGCCGTGACCATCCGCTCCAAGGCCAGCTCGAAGTCCACAGCTCTGGGCGTGCTCTACAAGAGCCACAAGTTCACCGTCTCCAAGAAGAGCGGCAACTGGGTCTACATCACGGACAAGACGACCGGCGTCAAGGGCTGGGTCTCCGGCACGTACGTCTACCGCGACATCCGGATGTGCCTGGACTGACCGGTACGTGGCCCGGCGCCCGGAAGCAGTCGAGCTGCCAGGGCACTTCGCCCTCAAAACCACGCATCGGCCTTTCCAGAACAGGAGCTTTCCTTTGTCCGACGGCATATCCGATGACGCCGAGGATGTCGTAGGCGTGCTCACCGAACGAATAGAAGCGCGCTTCGGCATGGACATAGGCCAGTTGAAGGCCGCGGTCGCCGCCGCACCGACGGCCAATCTCGACGCCACCGATGTCGTCAAGTGGCACGGCCTGCTCACTGAGGCCCAGTCGGTGCTCGACCGCGCGGAGGATGATCTCCTTGCCGCGCTGGACACCCAGCCCAGCGAGGTCGACGACCCGACGATGGGCCTCGCCCACCGCGTGGACGCCGCCGTCACCGCCCGCGACGGGCGAGCCCTGGTGGTGCGTTGGCTCCTCGACCCGGACGCTCCGGGGAAAAAGGACCTCGCGGCCGAACGCCTCGCGCGGCTTCGTCCCCGGCCCGGCCCGGCTGTGCAGACCAGTGCCCCGCACCGACCTGCCGGGACGTCCGCGCCGGCGTCGGCGTGGGGGACGGGAAGGGCCGTCCGATGAGCCGGGACAAGGCCAGCACCATGGACGCCGACCTGCAGAAGGTCTTCGGACGCCCGCTACCAGAGCTCTACGAGTCGGCCATGGGTCCCGATGCCTCTGCCGCGCTCACCCGCGCTCTGGAGCTGCGCTCCTTCCTCGCGCTCACCGAGGAGCAGGTCGCCCGCGTCCGTGACCGCGTGCATGCCGACATGGATCCGGACCGCGACATGGGCGACCTGTCGGCGGACAAGCTCCGCTTCGACTCGCAGTGGCTGCACGCGGCGCTCGATGCCCGCAACGGCTATTACGCTGCCCTCGGCGAGCTGCTGCGCACCCATGCCTGCGCCCGAACAGCAGGCCCGGCCCGTGCGCCTGACGCAGCCCAGGGCTACCGCAACCCTGCCTCCGTCTGCCGCCCCGGCACCCCAGCGTGCCGGGGCGGCCCGGGCCCGCCGACCGTGAGAGCCGCCCCTTGCCCCACCTCGCGTCCACGGAGATAGCCGGACGGATCGAGGACCTGTACGGCGCACCGCTCGCCGACCTCGAAGCCCACGCCCAGGACCAGCCGCCCGGCATGCTCTCCGCCCTGCTCGGCATGCACAACGACCTAGCCCTCGCCGAGTGCAGCATCGACTTCCACCGCGACCACCTCGCCCGGCTTCTCAACCCCGAGCGGCAGATCAGCCCGCACGAGGTTTCCCACCTCCTCGACGGCTCCCGCCGGCTCGCCGAAGCAGTCGCCGTACGCGACGTGCAGACCAAGTCAGCCACCGCCGTCCTGCAGAGCCTCGCCCGCGTCCCGGCCCCCACGCCGCCCCCGCCGGCTCTCTCGCCGCCGCCACCGGCTCCGCCCCTTTCGGCGCGAAACACGGCGCCCAGCCGCTGACCTGCAGGCGATTTCCCGTACTCACCCAGGAGTTCCTCCCTTGGCCATCACCGCTCTGCCTCCCGACACCGACGCCGACATCGCCCGGGTCACCGAAGCCCTCGCCATGATCACCCCACGCTGGAACGTGAGGATCATGCTGGCGCTCTCCGGTCCGCCGCTGCGCTACAGCGAGCTGGCGGCCAAGGTGTCCTGGCTGCAGGGAGGCCAGCTCCACCCCAAGCTCAAGTCGCTCTGTGACGCCGGTCTCGTCGAGCGCACCGAACACTCCGCACGACACGTCACCTACGGCCACACCGAGCGTGGATCTGCCCTACTGCCGGTCTTGCCGATGATCATCACTTGGGCCGAGCAGTATCTGGAGACGGCAGAACGGCCGGTGCCCGCGATCGAGCAGATCGAGGACAGCCTCACGCTGCTCACCCGACGGCACGCCGCCGCACTCCTGTGGGCGCTCAAGTCCCGCGACGAGGTCAGCGGGAGGGCCCTGGCACGGATCGTGATGCCGAGCAGCGACTGGACCAACGTGTACCCGCCGCTGCGGCAACTGGTGGCCGACGGCCTGGTCGACACCGTGGGCATGGGCCGCCCCTACCGGCTGTCCGCGGCGGGCGACGGCCTGGGCCGGGTGCTCGGCACCCTGTCCGCGTGGTCCGCTGGACAGCCCCTCAACCAGGCGGCCCACCACCCGGTCTGGGGACACCCGCAGGCGAAGCCCGCACCGAAGCCCTGGGTCAGCAGCCAGTCCCGGCCGACCCCCGCAGCGCTCCCGCCAGGCCGAACGGGTGAGCCCGCTCCGGCATGGCACAACCGGGATCTCTTCTCCCATGCCACGACTCTGCGCCCGAAGACGGCCATCCCGGCGGGAGGGCCGCGCCGATGACTGACCTCTTCACGCCTGCCGAGGTGCGCAACGCTGTCGACCTGCTGGCTGCCCGCTCCATGATCCGCCTGATCACCGAGATCGACGACAACGGGGCCATCCCGCCGCGACGGCTGGCCAATACCCTCCCTGACCTCTCCTCGCATCAACAGCGCTACGCCACCGAAGCCGCTCGTGCCCACGGTCTCGTCCGAACAACGCCAGGCATGGGGCTCGAACTTACAGATGTCGGAGCAGAGTTGGCTGATCTGTACGACGCACTGGCGCGCTGGGCCCGACACCACGCCTATCCGACGCCGGTCTGCGAGTTCAGCAGCCGCATCCGACACGTTCTCGACCTGCTGGCCCCCTCACTCGCTGCCCAGGACGCCGATGGCCGCCCGTGGCCGTCGGCCGACCCCCTGCCCGGCACAGAAGCGGACCTGTCCCGCCCTCGTGCTCTCCTGATCGCATGGCTTGCCGGTAACCCGCAGGTCATCACCCGGGTTCTTGATCCCGAGCCGGTCGCGTGAGCCTAGCGGTTACACCCCGGCACGCACGCCACACCGGCGGGCTGATGCGCACCATCTACCTGCCGCGCACGGCCGACGCGTTGGCGTTCGCGATGTCCACCTACGGCATTCCGCTGCTGGTCCTGGCGACTACGAACTCTGCCGCGCTGACGGGCGTTGCATTCGCCCTGGAATGGGTCCCGCGGCTGGCGGCGTTCGGGTGGGCCGGATCGGTCGTCGACCGACGCGGGGCGGCCGTGGTGTTCCACCTGGCCTCCCTGGGACGCGCGTTGGCGCTCGCCGCCGGCGCGATCCTGCTCCGCCTGCACCCGTCCGGCCACGTGGCGAGCGTGACCGTGATGGTGCTCGCAGCGACGACCGGTGTGCTCACCGAGTTCAGTTACATCGCGGCCGAGACCGCGGGCGCCGCCGCCGGCCGCCGAGCAGGGGCGCGGGCTCACCGCGTCCAGGCCGTCCTGCTCGGCATCGACCAGACCGCCACGCTGGCCGGCCCCGCGCTCGCCGGACTGCTCCTGCTGGCCGGGCCACCGCCGATGCTCGCCACGATCACCGGGCTCTCGCTACTCGCCGCGATGCTCGCCCTGCGTACGCCCCCCTCACCGGTCGCCCCGGCCCGCGCGCCGAAGGATCAGCCGGGTGCCGGCCTCCTCACCGGGTGGCGCACGATCCGCTCGCTGCCCGCGCTCGGCTGGCTCGTGACCGGGCTGACGCTGTCCAACCTGGCCACCGGACTCCTCCAGGCAGCCAGCCCGGTGATCGTCGTCCAGCACTTCGGGCAGTCCACCACGGCCGTCGGCCTGGTCTGGTCCGCAGCGGCCGGAGCGACGCTCCTCAGCGTCACCATCTGCCGGTTCGCGCTCGACCGCCTGGGACTGTGGCCGGTCGGCGCCCTCTGCGCGGCCCTCGCCTCGCTCGCCTGTCTCGCCGCTGCCCAGGCCCCGGACTACCGGTCCTACCTGGTCCTGGTCGCGGTCCTCATGGCGGCAGAGGGCGGCATGACAGTCGTCCTGCGCACCTTGCGCTCCCGCCTGATTCCCCCGGAGAAGTTCGGCAGCACCCTGTCGGCGACCATCCTCATCCTCCTGCTGCCCTTCCCCATCGCCGGCGTACTCACCGCGCTCACCCCGCCCGACGCACTGGGACACGTCATCACCGCCTGCGCCACCCTGCAGGCCCTCGGGCTGTTCTGCGCCTTCGCCCGGCTGCGCACCTATCCCGCCCTGCGCTCCTGAACCTGTCGCACTCCCCAGCCTGTGGAGAACCCCATGCCCACCGCCATCCTCGGATCACACCGCGCGAGCGGTCGCAGCATCACCGAGCAGTTCCACGCCTTCGACGCCAACAACCCGCACGTCTATCGCGCCCTGGAACGCCTGGCCGCCCGCCGCCTGGCCGCAGGCGCCACCCGGATCAGCCTGAAGGACCTCTTCGAGGACCTGCGCCGTCAGCTTCCGCACGGCGTAGTCGGACTGAACAACAACTACACCGCCCTCTACGCCCGCCTCCTGATCGACGAACACCCGCACTGGGCCAGTGCGTTCGAGCTGCGCCGCCGCCGTGCCGCCTGACCAGCCTGTCTCTCTCCTCTCGTCCTGCCGTCCACTGATACGGAGAACCTCTTCTTGTCCGCTCGCCCCCTCGTACTCGTTGTCTCTCCGGGCGATGAGACCTACCGCGGCTACTGCCTGGAGCAGGTGGCTGCCGCGTACGACGTCGTCCTGCTCACCGGCGCCGAGCCGTCGTGGGAAAAGCCGTTCATCGTCGACCACGCAACCGTCGACCTGACCGACCCCGCAGCCCTTCTCGCCGGCGGCCGGGCCCTGGCCGAGCGCCACGACCTCGCCGGCGTGGTCACCTGGGACGAGTGGAACCTCGTCCCCACCTCCCGCCTCGCCCGAGCGCTAGGGCTGTCCTCGAATTCCGTCGAGGTGATGCGAGCCTGCCGCAACAAGGCCACCGCCCGCACCCTGTTCGCCCGCCACGGGGTACCGTCGGCCGCCTCGATGAAGGCACGGACCCTGCTGAAGGCCGGCCTTGCGACGATGACGGTGGGGTTCCCAGCCGTCATCAAGCCCGCCGCCTTCGCCGGCAGCATCGGCGTGATCCGCGTCGACCACCCCGAAGAACTCCCCGCCGCGTTCGCCTTCGCCTCACAGGGCGCGAACCGCAGCCGCGAGGACACCGGCGTCCTGGTCGAGGAATACCTCGACGGGCCGGAGTTCTCCGTCGAGTGCGTCACCCACCACGGCAAGACCACGGCAGTCGCCGTGACCCGCAAGCACCTGGGCCCCGCCCCGTACTTCGACGAGACCGGGCACACCGTCGATGCCACCGATCCGCTCCTCGACCAGGTCGCTCCGGCTGCCGCTGCCGCAGTCAGGGCCCTGGGGATCACCGATGGCGTGCAGCACGTCGAGCTGCGCCTCGTGGACGGGCGGCCCAGGTTGATCGAGGTCAACGCACGGATTGGCGGCGACATGATCGGCCACCTCGTCCGCCTCGCCACCGGCATCGACCTGCCGAAGGCCGCCGCCGACCTCGCTTGCGGCCGGGCACCGGACCTCATCCCGACCCGACGAGGGGCCGCGGGCATCCGCATGATCTACCCGGACACCTCCGGCATCCTCGCCCAGCGGCAGATCAACACCCCGTTCGCCGCGCACACCCCATGGCTGCGGCAGGTGCAGTGGATCCGCGAGATCGGAGACCCGCTTCTTCTGCCGCCCGAGGGCGACCTGTTCACCGCCCGGGCCGGGTTCTACATCGTCACCGGCCGCACCACCGCCGAGGTCACCGAGCGCCTCGACACCGCGGCCGACGAGATCACTCTCACCACGCGGGCGGACCGATGAGCCACCTGCCTGATCCGCGCCTCGACACCGACGGCGACGTCTACGTCTCCCCGCGCCACCTAGCCAGCAGCACCTACACCGGTGACCCGGCCCTCGCCCCGCTGCTCGACCTCGGCTGGGATCTTCAGAACGACGACCTCGGTAACTGCTATGTCAGCGCGCCCGACCGGCGCGTACGTGTGGGCTACCTGCCCGAAGGCGACGACGACGGGCTCTGGCGCATCAACGCCTACAAGGACTCGTTCGGCCCGCCGGCCTGGGGTGTCTGCTTCAACGACCGCGTCCCCACCGAGTTCGTCCAGGCATTCACCACGGTCCTGGCCACGGCATACGAGCAAGGGCCGGACGCCTACCTCGCCCGACCGGATCCAAGGACCGACGAGCACGAGCCCTTCCGCGCTCTCGTCCCCCTCCTGAAGCAGGGCTGGGAGATCGAGCGCCGGCGCTGGGGTGTCTTCGCCGTCCAAGCCCCGGACGGGCTCGCCGGCATGGAATTCACCACTGGTGACCTCGACCCAGAGGCCGAGCTGACCACGAGGGACGCCCGTTGGCAGTTGTGGGCGGGCAAGTCCAACGACCGGGCCGTGTGGTACGCCACGGCCAGCACCGACACCCCCGTCGCCCTGCTCACCGCCGTCACCGAGTGCGTCGCCGATCATGCCCCGCTGCTCCGCTGGCGGAAGGACACCGCCAGCTACATCAAGGGCATGGCCCAGCTCACCCCGATCCTCCCGCCCGAACCGCCGGCTCCCACACCGCTTGACGTGCAGCGGGCCGTCGCATCCCGACGTCCGGCCGCGCTCCCCGCGTCCAGCGTCCCGCGCTGGAGCACCACCAGCCGACCGGCCCTGCCCGGCCCCCGCCGGTAAGACCAGCCCGCATCCGACCGGAGACCCCACTTGTCCCTGCAGGCCGCCGAGTTCTTCGCCGAGCTGCGCCTCCCCTTCCACGACCACACCGTCGTGGGCAACACCTACTTCGCCGCCCCCGTCCCGGGCGCACCAATGCGGCTGAGAATCGACTTCAGCCGCACCATCCACGCGGATACCTACGGCGGGCTGCGCCTGGCGGTCGTCCACCCAGACCGCGGCGAAGTCGACGCGGTGGCTCTCAGCTTTCTGGATCACGGGACTTTCCACCGTCGTGACGAAGCCACCAACACCCGTCCGAACACCAAGCAGTACGGCACTTTCGACACCTACCACCGTCCCGGCCGACCGCCGTGGGACGGGGCCGTCACGACCCGGCTGCGTGACGCCATCGAGCAGTACACCGCCGTCTGGTTCCCCGGCGCGTGGGCCGCGTCCGCTTCCAGCCGCGTGGCGGGTCGTACCGCGCTCAAGGCGGCTGCCCCGCCGATCACCCGCAACGGTGCCCACATCCGCTGACTTTCCCTCATGATCAAGGAGTCCTCTTCCTCGTGCACGCACGTTTCGTCCGACCCGCTGCCGTCGCCGCAGCGGTGGCCGGCACCCTCAGCTGGGCGCCGGCCGCGAGCGCCCAACCCTCCGAACCGACCCCCTCGGCCTCCGCCGCCTCCGCCGAGACACCGGCCCCGGACGTGGGCAGCGTCGAGATCACCACCAAGGACACGGCCGGGGACGCGCTGCCGGGCGCCGCGTTTCTGCTGCTCGACTCCACTGGTCAGGAAGCCGGTCAGGGGAAGACCGACGCACAAGGGAAGCTGACTTTCCCCGACCTCGCGCCTGGCATTTTCCGGCTCAAGGAGACGGCGTCCGGTAGCCCGCTTCACGAGGTCGTTGCAGACCAGGACGTCATCGTCACCCCAGGCGCCACCACGCGGCTGACGATCACCGACCCCTTCAAGGTGGCCAAGGTCCTCCTACAGGCCAAGGACGACAAGACCGGCAAGCTCCTGCCCGGCGCGACCGTGAACATCGGCACCGGCGACTCGACACTGCTCACCCTGACCACGGGAGCCAAGGGCACGGCCTCCGGAGAGCTGCCGGTGACGAGCCGAAAGACCCAGTTCTGGGTCAAGGAGATCAAGGCCCCCGCCGGCTACGACCTGTACAAGCCGACCAAGACGTTCACCGCGGGCCCCGGCGCCCCGGCGCCCGTGACCGTCACCAACGCCAAGACCGCGACCTCCGCGCCGCCCACGCACAAGCCGACCCATAGGCCCAGCGGCAAGCCGAGCGACAAACCCTCCCCGAGCCAGCCCAGCAAGGACAAGGACGTCCCGGTGCCTTCCACCTCGGACATCCCGAGCGCTGACACGACTGCGTCGAGCACTGCTCCTACTGCCCCCGCAGGCTCGCTCGCGCACACCGGTGCCGACGCCACCCCGTGGCTGATAGGTGGGACGGGCGTTCTGATTGCTGCTGGCGCAGGCGCCCTCATCGTCGCCCGCCGGCGTCGTACGGCGGACTCCGTCGACGAGAGCTAGCCGCTTCCACACCACCGCAAAGGTCCCCGGAATCATCTGATCCCGGGGACTTTCGCGTGGGCGGGCGGGTGGATCGACGTCGGCCACTGCCTCATTCGATCGCGGTGCCCCGACTTGGGATCTGCCCGCGGTTACCGGGTCCGAAGGAGCATTGCCAGGAGCCGTTCGGCCCGCACCCTGACCACTGGTTCGGGGTGGAACAGCGCCACGGCGAACAGCACCGTCAGCAACGCCAGGAGCGGGCCGGAGAAGACCATGAACTGCGTAGCAATCGTCATACGCCTGAAGGTATCCGAACCATCCTGACCTGCTCTTTTCGCTAATGTACTCACGTAACCGCGCGAATCAAATCAGAAGGGTCGATTATCAACGAACATGCTGCTCAGGCGTGTTGGAAACTGTCACGCGTCCGTCGTGCGCACCCCCTCCACGATGCAGACCGTTATGCGACCGTTGTCCGACGGGCTTGGGTGTCGCCGCCTCCCGCTGGGCTCGCCGCGCGCCGCCACTGCATATAGGGGCGGACGATCTGTGATGCCCGTAGGGGGCACTGCCAGGGGTGGATCTTTCCGCTCGTTCGTGTCTCGCGGCACCGAACGTCAGCGCGAGCGGGTGGGTGTGCGACAGACTGCGGCGAAGTTCGCGACCCCCTGCCAGAGGAGCCTCCGTGACTGAGTCGATTCCCGTTCCCGACCTGTGGACAGGGGGCTGTCAGTGCGGCGACACCACATACGAGGCGTCCGGTATCCCGGACGACCCTCACCTGTGCTCGTGCGAGCACTGCACGCGGCTTTCCGGAGCGCCGGCGATGGCGTGGGTGGGCTTCCACAAGGACGCTTTGAAGTGGACAGGACCCGCAGGCGGCCCGACGTATTTCTCAACCTGGCCAACCCTGCACCGAGGGTCCTGTCAGCGTTGCCGGACGCAGCTCACGTCCGTTGCTGACGGCTCAGACGTGATCATGGTTACCTTCTTCAGTCTCACGCGAGGCGCTGAACTGGTCCCGGTCGGGCATAGCTTCCGTGACGAGGCGGCGTCTTGGATGTCCATCACGCTGGGGCCCGACCCGCAGCGCCGCACATGAGCCTCTGTGGGTCGGGTGGCCGTGACTCCGGGAGGGTGGGCTGATCCGCCCTATGCGGCCATGGCCTCCGGTGCCCGTGCCGCGCGGCGCAGCTCTGCGCGAGCGGCTGAGGGGCAGCCCCGAGCGGACCAGTGGGGGTGTTGGGCGATCCGCGATGACAGCCGGAGCAGGCGGCGCCGCAGCGTCGTGGCCCCTGCGGTTGGCGGCAGTGCGGCGAGTGCCTCGTATGTGCAGTGCCACTCGCGTTGGGCGTGCATCAGGTCGTCGGGGTAAAGCGTGGCCTCCATGAATATATTCAATCACTTGTTCGATTTCGGATGCATCTCCGTCGTCCCTTCGCGCTCCGCTACGTCCTTGAGGCCATCGCGCAGGAGGTCAACGTTTAGGTTTGCCGGGTGAGCAAGCGGCCCCGGCTTCCTGGTGATCCCTCCGACCTGTACCTGCGCATCTCCTACGACGATGAACTCTGGGACACCCCGCAGGCTGACACGTTGGAGCGATGGAGTGTGACCGTCCTCCACCGTCGGCGTGCGCACGACGAGGATGGGGAAACGGTGGCCGCCAGCAGCTGTGTCACCGCGGATTGCCCCTCGTGCACGGTCGCAGACGCCACCGTGGGGTCGATGGTGTTCTACCGGGTGCACCTCGACCGCGGTCGCAACGCCTTCTGGGCCATGGAGGAGGAGTCCGAGGAACTGTTCGAGACTGCCCAGGCCCTCCTTGATTCCGAGACAGGCTTCTTCACCAGCGACGTGAGCGAGCGACTGGATTACGTCGGTTCCGCACTGCTTGTAATGGACCGGGTGACGCTTGATCCTTTGTGGCGTGGGCACGGCCTGGCGGCCGTACTCGGCTGCGAGGCCATCCACCGGCTCATGGCCGGATGCCGGGCCATCGCCTGCTCGCCCGGCATCACCGACCTCAGTAGCCAGCGCCTGATGGACCGGTCCGAATGGGACCGCGTGAACGCAATGATCGCGCTGGGGTGGGAGAGTATTGGGTTTCGCCTCCACCGCGACAACGTGTATCTCCTCTCGCCCCTCTCGCAGGAGTTGGAGGAGCAGCGTGGCGTCCTTCGAGGGCGGCTGGCGGAACTCGGTGCGGTCTGGCGGACGCAGGAATCATGACGGTCGACGTCGCTGCGGGAGGCGGTCGCGCCAAGGAAAAGGCCAGGTAAAACGGCGATCCGACGACGCATCCTGGGTTGATGGGGCCTCGGGCGGTGGTGCGATTCTGTCGGGTTCCAAGCCGACCTTGTCCGGGTGTACGCAGGCCGGCATCCCCTCCCTCGTGTAGCGATGCCCGTTCTCCGGTGTGACTGAGCGCGATACCTGGCCTTTGAGCGCGGTAGTTGGCCCGTCGTGCATTGCAGTTGGCCTGCTGAAGGTCCCAGTCCAGGCTTCACATCCCTGACCTGCGCGAACGCCAACCGGATCGCCGGGAGGGGCAGCGGCGATGCGGCCCGCATGCCGGAGGGCTCGCCGTGCCGCAGTCGACCAGCGCTCCACGGTTGACGCGGCGGGCCAGGTCTACTCGGTGAGGCCGCAGATCTCAGGCGGGGCCGGGCGGTAGGTGGACGGTCATGATCAAGTGGCAGCTCTCGGTGCCCGCGCCGCGGTAGGTGTGGGCGGTGTCACCGTCGAAGGCGGCCGTCTGGCCAGCCTCGACAGGATGCTCAGCGCCGTCGACGACGAGCACCATCTGTCCGGCGGTGACACTGACGGTCTCTACGACGCCGGCCTGGTGGGGGTGGCTGGGGTATTCCTCGCCGGGCTCCAGCGTCCAGCGCCAGACCTCGACCGGGGCTGATCCCGAGGTGGTCAGCATGAGCCGGGCTTCGCTGCCATGTTCGCCCTTCCACAGGGGGATGAGGGCGTCGGCGGTCGCGACCCGGACGCGGCCTTCGGCCGGTCCCTCCATCAGTGCGGACACTGAGACGCCGAGGGTGTCGGCGAGGCGGACCAGGGTGGCGAAGTTCGGGTTGCCCTGCGCCTTCTCCAGCCCGGCCAGGGCCCCCTTGCTGACCTTGGCGCGCCGGCACAGCTCATCCAGGGAAAGTCCGGCGCGGGTGCGGGCTGTGCGGACGTTGTGCGCGAGCGTCCGCAGCGCCGCCTCGGTCTCGGCCATCACGTCACCCCTCCAGGGATGGGTCAGTGCAATGCACCGCACAGTCGGTTGGTTGACACCTGTCGGTCGGTGCGTTGTACGGTGTAGTCGTTCCATTGATAGTAAGGGATGTACCCCCCCCGTGATCGCTCTGCTGCTGGCCCTGGGCAGTTCCCTGGCCTACGGATGCGCCGATTTCCTCGGCGGCCTCGGCTCTCGCAAGGCCCACGTCCTGCGCACCGTGATGATCGCCGCCCCGGCCTCACTCACCGTCGAGCTGGTGCTATGGCCCTTCCTCGGAGCCTCCTTCGCCCCCGCGACCCTCGCCTGGGGCGCGGCGTCCGGCGTCGCGTCGGCCGCAGCGTTCGCCCTCCTGTACCGCACGCTTGCGATCGGCCCGATGAACGTCCTGTCTCCGGTCACGGCGTTGGTCTCAGCGATGCTGCCGGTCGGCGTCGGTCTGCTGCAGGGCGAGCGCCTGGGGCTCGCCGGGTTGATCGGCCTGCCGCTGGCGCTGGTGGCGGTGGTGCTGGTCAGCGCCGGCCACGGAGCCGGCAGCGCGCGCCCGTCGCGCACGGCGCTGCTGATGGCTTTCGGCGCGGGCGGGGCGATCGCGCTGCAGCTGGTCTTCCTGCATCAGGCGCCGACGGACAGCGGCGTCGGCCCGCTGATCGTCGGACGTGCCGTGTCCTCGGCCGTCATCCTGGCCGCGGCCGGGCTGATGTACCGCAGGCTCGGATCGGAGAAGCCCGCGTACGCGATGTCGGCTACGGCCGGCGTGCTGGACTCGGTGGCGAACCTGCTGTTCCTGCTCGCCGCCCGCAGCGGGGACCTGGCCGTCGTCGCTGTGATCACCGCCCTCTACCCGGCCGGCACCGTCCTGCTCGCCCGCAGTGTCCTCTCGGAGCGGATACATCGCGGGCAGCTGGTCGGCCTAGGCGCGGCAGCCGTCGCCGTCAGCCTGCTCGCCCTCACCTGACCCCGCCCCCCGGAAGGAGCCCGGCATGTTCATCCAGCCCTGGGACGCCGCCCTCGACGCCGCCGAATGGCAGACCTGGATCGCTGACGGCCACGACTTCGGCATCCTGAGCGTCAACGGCCTGCCCGGCCAGGCGCCCGTCGTCGTACCCACCCACTTCACCGTCGACGACACCACCCTGCTGATCCATCTCGCCCGCCCCAACCCCGTATGGATGGCGATCGACGCGGACCCGCACGTCACCTTCACCGTCACCAGCGACTACGCCTTCATCCCCGGCCCCTGGCGCGCCAAGCCCGACACCCTGCCCACCGACGGCGTCCCCACCAGCTACTACGCGGCCATCCAGTTCACCTGCCAGGCCACGATCATCGACGACCCCAAGGCCAAGGCCGACCTGCTGCGCAGCCAGATGGCCCACTTCCAGCCCGACGGCGACCACGCACCCATCGACCCCGACCAGGCCCCCTACGGCCGGATGCTGCCCGGCATTCGCGGCCTGCGCCTGAACGTCACCGACGTACGGGCCAAGTTCAAGTACGACGACCACAAACCCGCCGAGCAGCGCACCGACATCGCCCACCGCCTCATCGAACGCGGCACCGGCCTGGACGCGCCCACGGCAACCCAGCAACTGCGCCGCCTGGACCGCATCGGCACCTGGAAACCCTGACCGCGCCCTCCCGCCCGCGCACGCACCCCCCTGGAACGGACCCCTTGATGACCACCTTCCGCATCAGCCCCGCCGTCGCGGAAGCATTCCCCGACACCCTCATCGCCGTCGTCACCACCACCGGACTGGACGGCCACGAGCCCTGGCCCGCCACCGCCGCGGCCCAGCAGGACCTGGAGCAGCAGCTCGCCGCCAGCACCTGGCAGCCGGCCGACGAGAGCGACCCGCGCATCGACGCATGGCACACCGCCTACCGCTCCTTCGGCACCAACCCCCGCCGCATCCGCCCCAGCGTCGATGCCCTCGGCCGCCGCCTGGCGAAGAAGGGCACCTTGCCGCGCATCAACCCGGCCGTCGACTCCTATAACACCGTCTCCGTCCGCCACGGCCTGCCCGCCGGCGCCTTCGACCTCGAGCACGTCACCGGCGACGTAGAAATCCGCTACGCCGACGGCGGCGAGACCTTCACCCCGCTCGGCGAACCCGACACCACCGAACACCCCAAGCCGGGCGAGATCATCTACACCGACGCCACCGACGTCCTCACACGGCACTGGAACCACCGCGACGCCCACCGCACCCGCGTCTCCGAAGACTCCACCCACGTCGCCTTCGTCCTCGAAACCCTCCACGCCACCCGCGACGGCCACCTCCTCAAGACCGCCGCAGGCGAACTTCAGGACCTGCTCGCCGAGCACTCCGCGCAGAGCACCGTTAACTACCTCAGCCCGGCTCACCCTCAGGCAGCCATCTGAACTGGCTGGCTTCTTTTTTGCCAGGCCAATCCTGAGCATCGAAGTTGTCCGTCCGGGCCAGATAGCGCGCTCAGTCACATCCGGATGGAACGGGCATTCCCAGGAGGTCTGCTGTAGACCACGAACTGCTTGCGCGGGTATCGAGTGGCCGGGCAGATTCCGCATACGGGCCGCTGTAGGTCCTCGCGATGCGGATTGATGTACGGCGGTCCGGCGGGGTCCGGGATCTCCATAGCAGCCAGAGGTTAGCGTGGAACGGCTCGCCGCATAGGTGGCGTCGTTCTGCCGGTGAACTTTGGCGGTGTGCGAGCAGCCGTGTCAAAGACCGAGCACCGTCATCCTGCTGCCTGGGTCTGAGCGCCCGCCGCCAAGAGCCAGTTGATGATCGCTGTCCGGCAGACGGCGGTCGCGTGGGCGAGCAGGAGTTCCTCGTGCCACCGCTGCGGGTTCGGCATCATCATCCCGAGGATGTCCCGGTCGGAGACGAACAACCGCTCACCGTGGCTGATAAGACTGCGGATTCGGTACAGGTCGCGGTGTCTCTTGGCCATCGCCTTGTCAGTGGCCGGTGCATAGCGGTCAATAAAGTCCCTGAATGCCTTGCTGGAACTCTCGCCCTCGTGACCTTTCACCAGGACTTCCACACTCTGCACGACTGCGGTGTAGGCCGCGGACGGGGACTGTCCCGCCTGCGCCGCGTGGCGGACCCAGTGGGCGGCGTGGAGCAGCGACCGCCGGTCTGTGGCGCCCAGAGAATCGAACGCCTGCAGGCAGGGGGCGAGGTATGTGGGCAGATGAAGTGGCGACTCGCACCGGGCAACTCCCGTGTGTTCATCGGTCACCGCGATCTCGCCCAGAGTCCCCTGCTCATCCCAGACGTTCGGCTCGTACCCGGCGCGTACCCATTGGCTGGACGGTGCGGAACGCCCCATCACTGACGTAGCCCACATCATGCGAGCTGGCCCCGGCTCGGGAAGGACCAGATGCGCAGCGACGAGGGCGAGGATGCTCATCCACGTGCCGGCGAACCTCTCGCCGCGCGAATAGTTCACCGGGGAGTCCACGTCCCCGACGCCTGGGTAGACGCACTCGAAGATCAGCGGGTGGGTGTCGGACAGCCAGGGCACTTCTGGATTGCCCTCGGGCAGCGAACGCAGCACCAGTGTGTTCTTGAAATGCCAGCGCCCGCGGACCGGTTGCGTGGAGTAAAGGATCTTCCTGACCACGCGCGGCTGGGTCGGCGCCAGCAGCTGACGGCGTATTTGGGCCTCGATTTCGGCGAGGTCCTCCTCGGTGAGTGCCTCGCCCACAGTCGCGTCGGTGACCCTGCCGCCTGCGTTGAAGCCCAGGATGATCCGCGCCGGACCACTGCGCGGCGAGGGAAAGATGAGGCGTCGTTCGTCCAGGCTCTGGCACTCACCCACGAGGTGGGAGAGCAGTTCCAGTAACTCGTCCGGATCGACCTTGCCGATATGCAGGCAGCGCTTCAACTCGCCGTTTGTGATCCCCATCAGCCACCAACCGATCCGTTCCCCGCCAACAGCACCACCATCAGACCGCGGCGCGGCCACACGCAAGCGGCTTTGCCAACAGCAACCAGAAGTGCATCCAACGGTGACCGAGCAGCTGAAGCGGGCGCAGGGTTCCCCTTCTCGGCCAACTGCGATCTCTCCATGCGCGACCGGAAGGGCGCCCCTCTATAGAACGGGACCGAGAACAGTATTGCGACGAGTTGGGTGGGCGTTCGTCTCGCAGTGTTGTCCCTACGGTCAGAAAAGGGTCATGGTCAATGAGAAGGGAGCTCGCGAAATGTGACCTGCAGCCGTCGCCAACGGGGGTGGAATTGGCAGTTCGCCGCGGGCAGACAGGAAAGATCGCAGAATGACTGGCCAACGCGGTCAAGGGCATGTCAACGTAGACGACCTTGCAAGAAACTCCAGGTCAGAGAGGTGATTGCCTGTGACCGTGGCACCCGTCGGCCCTGGTTTCTCCACCACTATCGAAGCCATGCGGCTCCGCGAATGGCAGCTAGGCCCCGGCCAACCCGCACTCGTGACGGACCAGTTCTCAGCGGATGACTTCCACCTGATCGTGGACGACCGCGCGGACGTGCACGTCAGCTCGAAAGACGGCCGATTCTATCTCGGCTGGTTCCCGGACGGCCGTCCCGGCACGGATGGCGAGGGGTGGACGATCGCCGTCACCGGCACGGCCAAGGTGCCCGGATACCGCCTGTCGTTCGACACTGAGACGCCGGCGGACATCGTCGCCGCCGTTGTGGCACGCGTGCTGGCGACTTCACGTCGCGTATGACTGTGCCTCACTCGGAGGGCTGGCCTGCTGCCGGCCCGTTCCATCACTCCTCGTTTCCCCCTCACCCCAGGAGGCTGTTCGTGACGACTTCGGAGATGACCGTCGCCGATCTCATCGACCTGTTGTCCGGCTGCGACCAGGATGCACCGGTCCGCCAGGCCATGAACCCGTTCTTCCCGATGGCCCACCGACTGGCGCAGGTCGTGCAGTCCGTCGATGAGACCGGCCGGAATGTCGTCTACCTCGCCGAGGGGCGCGACACGGAGGCGCAGCTCGGTCATCTGCCGCCCGAAGTCGCGGTCGACTTGACCTGGCAGGGTCCCGTCCAGGCACCCCCGCGCCGCCCTCGCCGCCGTGCCGGCGGCAACTAGACCCGCACCGAGCCTTTGGAGGCGCCCCTGTACCCCGACTCCCCCCTCGGCCCGTCCACCCCGCGCGGCGGTCAGCCCGCGTTCTGGGTCGGTCCCCGGCACCTGGCCGGTGACGACAGGCGTCTCTACGACCGCGTTGCCGACACGCTCGCCGGCCTGGGCTGGATGAGCCTGACGATCGTCCGCGGACGGCACGAGCTGGACGAGGCACCGGAGGACCGCCAGGTCCTGCGCAGCACCGTCCTGCACATCAGCCCCGACACCCTGCGCTGGGCACAGTGGAGCCTGGCGGACGAGCCGTTCCACCTGGGGGACCTGCCGATCGCCTGGCAGATCTCCGCCCGGACGGACACGAGCAGCCCGCTCGCGGCGTGGTCGTCGTACTTCACCACCGACGTACCCGGCGAGGCGGTGGCCGACTACCTCGTCGCTCTCGAAGCCCGCGATCAGCCCGCCGTGCCGTTTGCCGGCCCTGAGGCGGTACTCGACGCCGTCGTGGCACACGGCTGGCTCCGCGACATCGACCAGCCCCATGCGGGAGCGACGGACCCGACGTTCACCTCGCACATCAGCCTCGGCGAGGTGCCGCCCCTCATCCAGGACGCCGATCCGCGCGCCCTGACCACCGAGGCTGACGAAGTGGGACCCGCCGGATGGCAGGCTTGGGCCGAGCCCGCACTCGGGGCCCCGTGTCTGTGGGCGGCGTCCTTCTCCGCCAGCGTCCCGCACGACCTCGTCGCCGTGTTCGCCGCCTCTCTCAGCTCGACCGCACCGGTCCTGCGGCGCGTGCTGCCCGAGGCCACCAGGGAGCGGCTGCTGCGCGCGCCGGCCTAGCGTTCGGCGGCACCCTCCGATCCGAAGTGAGAAGCCCGGTCCTCCCGAAAGGGGGGCCCGGGCTTCTGGCGTTCCATCCGGGTCTATGGCGGGCCCTGGGCCGGGGAAGTGGGGTGAAGTGGGGTCTGCCCGGCGTAGCAGTGGGGATCGCTTGCGTGGTAATGCCAGCGCCTCGAATACGGCAAGGTGGCCACGTTATGGCGTAGTAATCGGGCCCAACATGTGTTAATCGGGGTGGCGTTGAAGTGGGGCGAAGTGGCGAAGGTATGGCGTAGCGGTGCCACGTTCCCGTGCGGCTGAATAGCCACATGCCTCGAACCGAAGAGAAGCAGCGGCCTGCCCTCGAACTCCGATGCGGCGGAGTTCACGTCGTCGTTCAACGCATCTCGCCCTGGGCGGTGGCGGCCATCGCCATGGCCTTCGTCGCGACGGCGGGGAGCGGACTCGCAGCGTCGTTCACGTCCCATCTCGCAGCGTGGGTTGCGGCCCATTAGGAATGTCCCGGACGGCGCCCGGGCGTCCGCTACACGCACTGCTGCCCCCGCCGGCGCAATCCGGTTCGGGGGCAGCAGCGCGTGCCGGGGCCGATCAGCTGGCTGCTGTGGCCTTGGTGAGGGCCTTGCCGAGGTGGCGGTCGACGAGGGCCGGGGAGCCGGAGACGATCAGCAGCAGGTTGCCAGCGCGGATCGCGATCTGCTTGACCACGGTGCTGCGATCTCCGGTGGAGAACGTCAGGAGCTGGCTCCACTGCTCGTCGCCAAGCCCGCGGGGCGCGGTCAGCTTCTGTGAGGCCATGTCGATGGGAGTGCCGCCAGCGAGGACCTGATAGGTCGGGCAGTCGGTCATGGCGTCGAAGATCCGGCCGATGCCGTTGGACAGCTTGGCCGCGCTGTCGCTGTACAGCTCCTCGGAGACCTCTGAGGAGCTGCCGCCGTAGGTGAAGTCCGCCTTTGCCTTGCGCGGGAAGCTGAGCGTGCCGCCGGTCGCGGCGTCGCCGCCCAGCTCGCTCAGGGCCGGGCAGCCGAGGACGGTGACGTCGTCGTGCTGGGAGGGGCGCTCCGGCTTGCGCAGGTAGCCCCTGCCCAGGTCGCTCTCGTTGAGCAGGCGCGTCTCCAGCGCGGCCGACGAGAGCGGAGCAGCCTGCTGGGCGGTGTCGGCCTGCTTTCCGGTATGGGCGGACGGCGTGGTGTCGGACGTGGCCCCGACGGTGTCGGTGGAGCAGGCGGGTACGGCGAGGAGGGCGGCGGTGATGCCGAGGATGGTGGTGGCGACGCGAACGCGCATGACGGAACTGACCCCTTGGTACTTGGCGACGGGTGGTCAGTGCGGGCCCGTAGGCCCGGTGGGGTCGTAGGAGTGGTGGTCAGTGCCCGAGGTGGCGCAGGCAGTCCTCGAACGTGGCGTGCGTCGCGTCCGCCGGCCCGCTGTTGCGGTTGTACCAGGCGGTGTCGAGGCGGATCTCCTGCTGCTGATGTCCGGCCCGGCAGCGCAGCCAGATCTGGTCGCGCGTGGAGAGGACGAGCCAGTCCCGGTATGCCCCGCACTCGGCGCAGGCGACCATCTCGCCGTCGAGGACGAGGGGCTGCCTCCACGGCATCATCTTGCCGTCGAGCTGGTCGTGGCTCGGTACGCGAAGCTCCGGCGGGAGGAAGTCGTCCACCACGGCGACCGACTCGTTGGGCTCCGGCTCGGCCAGCGGTGCTCCGAAGCCCGCCGGGACCTGGTTCTGCATCCGCGCATAGACCTCGGCGAACTGGCGCTGCTCCTCGCTCGGCCCCTTGGCCCTGCGTCGTATTCGGTGAAACACCCTGGCGTCCTCCCTTGCTTCGTCCGACTCGCTTCATGATCGTGTCCCATGCCCCTGGCGGTTTCAATTCACAAAGTTCACAGTCACTTTCCGCAGGCCATAAGGTGTTTCCTCGCTTCGGGCTGGGGTTGCACCGGACGAGGCGCTTCGAGCGAGGCGAGGACCGTCTACCGTGGCATGCCATGAGTCTCCTTGTTGTCGGCGGAAGCGGGTTCCTGGGTCTCGAGTTGGTCCGCCAGGCATCTGCCGCTGGACATCGCGTCGCTGCGACCTTCGCGACCAGGCCGTGCGATGGTCCGGAGGCAACTTGGTACGAGGTGGACCTGCGGGACGGCGAGCGTGTCGACGAGATCGTGGCCTCGCTCGCCCCCTGCGTGGTCATCAACGCGAGCAGCGGCGGCGCCGACTGGGCCGTCACGGCCGATGGCTCGGTCCGCCTGGCGATGGCTGTGGCGAAGTACGGCTGCCGCCTCGTTCACGTGAGCAGCGACGCCGTGTTCTCTGGCGCGCGAGTCCACTACGACGAATCCTGTCGTCCCGATCCCGTCACCCCGTACGGCGCAGCGAAGGCTGCGGCGGAGACCGGCATCCGGCTTCTGGCTCCGGACGCCGTCATAGCCCGTACCTCTCTGATCATCGGCGGCCTCCAGTCCGAGCATGTACGCCTTGTGCACGACCTCGCGACCAGCTCCCGATCCGGAGCCCTGTTCACCGACGACATCCGCTGCCCCGTGCATGTCGGTGACCTCGCCGCCGCCCTGCTGGAGCTGGCCTTCACCGACGCCCGCGGCATGCACCACCTTGCGGGTACCGATGCCGTGAGTCGTCACGGCC
Organism: Streptomyces sp. NBC_01669; assembly: GCF_026339735.1. Lineage (GTDB taxonomy): Bacteria > Actinomycetota > Actinomycetes > Streptomycetales > Streptomycetaceae > Streptomyces > Streptomyces yanii. Next base: position 1,209,032 of record NZ_JAPEQG010000001.1, on the reverse strand, counting down.
TGGGTGTGCTGATCGCTGAGCGGGACGGCCTCGATGCTTCCCGACTGCCGGAGGGCCTCCGCGCCGGCTCCTCGCTTGCCGGCGCACTCGACGTCCGGCTCGACAGCCGGGCCACCCAGGCGAAGCTGCGCACGACATTGCGCGGCGTCCACGAGTTCCTCTGAGGCGCAGTCGCACCGGCGGCGGGGGCTTATCGTGTGTGGCCGGGTGCCTGTTCACCGAAACGGCGACCAGAGGTGGTGGCTCGGGCCGTTGCCGGGCGCACGGTCGCCGGATTCTTTACCGTGCGGTTCTTCGGTATCCCCGTAGCGTCGGCCGGTAGATCCGCTCGCCGCCGCAGTCGCCACACCAGGACGTCACTGACGGATTCCGCGGTGCCGAGTTCGCGGCTCTCTGCAGCGTCGGACAGGAGCGCGGCCGGGTCGTGGCCGGCGGCTTCGGCTTCCGAGATGGTCGCGGCCAGGGCGTACCAGCCGGGCTCGGCGAGGATCTGCTCGGCCAACCTCGGCAGCGCGTCGCGCAGCAGCACCGTCTGCCGCAGCAGCACCGGCCGGCTAAGGCGTCGGCCGCGCTGGTAGAGCACGCCGAGCGGCTGGGCGGCGGCGGGCTGGTAGGCGTTGCGCAGGTGTTCGGCGGCACGGGTGGCGGCTTCGGCCTGCTGGGCGTGGCCCTTCTTCGCGTGCCAGTGGGCGGCGGCGGCGATGAGGAAGAACAGCATGTCGATCGCCATCGCGGTGGTGGCGCCGTCCTCGCCCCGGCCGAGGGCCGGGCCTGCGTGGACGAGGTCGCGGGCGGCCTGCCGCAGGGCTCGGTCGTGTCCGCGTACAGCGCGTACGTGGGAGCGGGAGGCCCGCTCGAACGCGAAGGCGGCCTCCCGTAGTTCGCTGCGGGTGTGGGCGGCGGACGTTAGCGCGAGGGCGTCCAGGACTTCGCCGGTCGCGGCGATGTATGCGGCAGCGACCGCGTCGTCACAGTGCTCGACGACCCCGATTGCCACCCACGCAGCTGTGGCCGTTCGGCGCCGCGCGGCGGAAGGGCTGTTGGGCGATGCGCTGCCGGGAGTATCTGTCGACGAGATCTGGTCGGAATCGGCGGACCAGCGCTCCCGGATGCGAGGCAGGGACAGGTCAGGGGCGAGGCGCGCGCCAGGGTAGAAGACGGGTTCGCCGTCCTTGTTGCGGTCGTCCGGCAGGGCCACCTTGTAGCCGAGCAGGTCGCCAGAAGGAGCTTTGCGCTTGCGGATCAACAGGCCGGCGGCGGCGAGGCGGCCGAAGAACTCCTCTTCGCTTCTGGCACCGGTTACCGCTCCACGTACGCTCTCGCGCAGTTCTTCGCGCGCGGTGCGCTCGCGGCCCTGGCGCCGGGCCTTGTGGCGCTCGGCGCTGGTCGGGCGTTGCGCTGCGGTCCCATCCCCGGTACTGAGCTGCTTGAGCCCGTACTCGGCTTCGATCAGCCGGGCTTCTGCCTGAGACCGCTTGGCGTCGTTGTTGAGCCGGGGGCGCCGGCCGTCTTCGCGGACGAGCGTGGCGATGATGTGGATGTGGTCGTCGGCGTGGCGCACGGCCGCCCAGCGGCATCCCGATTCGTCGGCGGCCGGAGCGATGCCGGTCGCGGCGACCATGCGTCGGGCGATCTCGCCCCATTGCTCGTCGGAGAGAACCGGGTCATCGGGTGCGGCCCGGACCGACAGGTGCCAGACGTGCTTGGCCGGGCGGCGCGACTCCGCGAGCGCCTGGACGGGCTGGTCCAGGAGCTGCTGCAGCTGTCTCTTTGTGGCCTGTGAATCGCGACCGGGATCGGGAGCGAAGCTGTCCCAGGCCGCTACGAGATGCGGATCGACGTGTTCCTCGTGGGTCCCTTTGCCGTAGAGGTAGTTGAGCAGGCCGAACGTATGCGAACCGCGCTTGTGGACGCGCGGAATCATCCGATTCGCGTTTCGGTGTCGAGGTAGTGCTGGATGAAGGTATCCACGCGCTGAGTGGCCCGCTGAACGGCGCCCAGTACAGCTTCGGCGTACGGGACGTCGGCACCAGAGTTGGTGGCCTTGGCTACCTGGTTGAGGTTGTTGCCGATGTGTCCGAGGTGCCGGCGCAAAGCGAAGAGCTCGTTGTGGACTTCTCGTTGGGCGGCGATCTCCGCCGCCGTACGGTCGAGATCGTGGGCGGCTTTGAGAGCGGCGTGGGCGAGGAAACTGGCGACGCTCATGTGGCACACAGCGGCTGCACGGGAGAGGAGTTGGTACTCGTCGTCGTTCATGCGGCAGCTGGGCTGACGTATGCGCTTGTTCTCGTCGCGCAGGCGCTCACGCTGCTGCACATGCGGCTTCGAAGACACGGCGTGAGTGCAGTTCGCACTGTGGCAGGTGTGCTGGTCCTGCCTCTCAGGATGCGAGCCGCGCTCGGTCGCATCCTCACGGATCGGCGCCCCCCGGTGCCGATCCGCTCCCGCCACTCCAGGGGCGGGGGACGCAAGAGCATTGCTCCCGACGGGAGCAATGCTCTTGCGATAACTTGCTCGCCCTGAGACCGAGTTGGAGTCGGGAGCAGGTTCCGGTGTGGTGCCGTTCTGGGGTGCGTTCGTCATCGGGTTTTGGACCTCGTGGAGCGGGTGCGGTGCTGGATGGTGGCGGCCAGCGCGACGACGTCGGCCGGCCCAGAGAGGACGCGGACGAGCCCGTCGGATTGGGCTTGGACGAGCCATTGGCCGGTCGGCGTGAGAAATGCGGCGTGCAGGAGCCGTCGTCGGACCAGGACATCCGCCCAGGCGCTGGCCTCCGCGGCGGTGGGCTCGGATGAGCGAGGGATCACGGCGTGTCTCCCGGAGCGGGGGCGGTGGCCCGGCACGGAGCCGGACCATCTGAGACGGATAGGGGGATGAACTGGGCTTTTGCCGGTTCAGCCGCACTCGGGGCAGCGCCCGACGTGGCTGTTGAGCGCCCGGGCCATCCGCTGTTTCGCCGAGGCTGCTTGATTTGCACTGGTCTTCGCCGCCGGCCTGCCCTCGTATCGCTTGGAGTGAGCGAGCATGTAGCCGATCTCCCGCTCGTACTCCCCGCGGACGGTCTTGAACTGGTGGCAGGTCTTCATCGGGCGGTGCTCCTTGTCGTTGTGGCGTCGTCATTCCGCAGTTCCTGGAGGACGAGCGTGATGCGGTCGTTCCGGCAGCCCGTCAGGCCCTCACGGCGGATGATTTCCCTCAGCTGGACCCGGGTGACGGACGCGTTGCCATCCCGTTCGAGCAGACCGGGGACGTGGGGACGGACCTCCCGGACGAGCTGATGCTCCGGCGGGTCCAGCTCTCGTGGTGGACGCTGCGTCTGCGGAGCGCGGGACCGTCCGCGCTTCCCCTTGTTCTTTGTTCGGGGCTTCGTATTCGGCTTCCGACGGAGAGGGACCTTGTGTCCCCGGTCCCCGGTGGGTTCGGTCCCCGACTCGGCGGCAGTCGGTCCCCGATACGAATCAGGGCCTTGAGCAGGCACCTCCTGCTTGGGACCGTCGGTCCCCGCGCCTGCGGTGTTCTCCGTTGTCTCCTCCGGTTTGGCGGGACCGGTCCCCGGGACCGCGCCTGCTTCTGGAGTCTTCGTCCCCACGCTGGTCCCCGCGTCCCCGTCCTCGGTCCCCATGCGTTCCGGCGCCTTCAAGGTCTCGACATCGGGGACCGGTCCTTTCACGAGGGTCGGTCCCCGGTCCCCGTTCGACTCGTCGAAACCGGCGGGACCGTTCACGGGGACCGGCGTATTCGATGTCGGCTGCGGGGGGACGGTGGCCGCGGATGCGGTGTTGGGCGCCGGGGACCAGGGGGAGGGCAGCGGGACCGTGGCGAGTGCGAGAGCGTGCCGTCGTGCGGCGAGCTGGTCGAGCAACTGGGTGCGCTGCAGCGGATCGGTGCCGACCGAGGCCCTGCCGACCGCTGCCGACAGTCGCCGGGTGAGCCGCCGCCCCCGCCGGCTCCGCTGCTGCTGGGGTGTGCGCTCGGCGAGCTTGGCGGCCAGGGTGACCGCGCGAGCGGTTGCTCGATCCCGTGTGATCTGTGCGGCGTCGCGGTCTCGCGCGGCGATGCCGAGGCGAGACAGGAGCCGTTCGCGGGCCTCCCGGCCCAGGGCGGCGATCAGCCCGTTTGAGGCGGCGCCGGGGGTGTGCAGACGCAGTTCGATGCCCATGGCGAGGTGCCACAGCATCGCTGCCATGACTGGCCCGACGAAGGCCCGGACGGTGCCGCCGACGAGACCGCTCTCGGCGTAGGCGGGGATCACTTGCACTCCGGTGATCACCCAGACCAGCGTGCCCGGCAGGCCGGGGGCGCCCTGGGTGGCCAGATTCTGCCGGGCCATCAGGGCGGTGGCGAAGAGCGCCAGCTCGGCCGCGGCAAACATGCCGGCCCGCTCGGCGGTGCCGGCCATGTCGAGGTAGTCAGCGGCGAAGCGCCAGCTGGTGTCGGCGCTGTAGGCGGTGCAGCCGAGGGCGGCGAGGGCTGCGACCTTGACCGCCGGACCGCCGAGGCGTTTTTGCGTACGGGGTCCCCGGCGCCGGACCGTCCAGGCGGTCAGTACGAGAACCAGGGCGGCGGGCACGACTGCGGCGAGGAGGAGAGGGAGGTCCGGAGCGACACCGAGGGCCAGGACGGGGTGGGTCATGCGGCCTTTCCGAGAGGGGCGGGCGCCGTAGTCGACGCTGCCGGGCGGTGTACGGGCTGCTGAGTGCAGGGCCTGGCTGGCGCAGGGGCGCCTGCTTCCGGGGCGGTCTTCTTCCGCTTCTTCTTGGGCCGTGGCACGCCGTAAGTGTGGTCGCGGTCGAAGACCTTGTTGGCGGATTGCCGGAGCAGGTCACGGGCGTGCTTGTGGCTGATCTGCAGGGCGGCGGCGAGCCTGTACGGGCTCCAGCCGCGTACGTAGGCGTGGTCGATGACGACCTGCCGCTCGGCCTCGGTGAGATGGACGTCGCGTCCCCGGAAGAAGGCGGTCACCCTTCGGTAGTCGAGGCGCTGGGCCAGACCGTCGTGCAGGGGACGCCGCTCGGCCTCGGTGAGACCGCCCCAGACGCCCTCCTTGAGGACGTTCTCCAGGGCGAAGTCGAGGCAGTCACGTCGTACGGGGCACCAGCCGCACAGTTCCTTCGCCTCCGCGATCTCTTCGTGGTCCCGGGGGCCGGGGAAGAAGACCGCCTCGGCGTCCTCGACGTCCAGGCCGTAGCAGGCTCCGCGGGTGTGCCAGCTGGTGTCTCCGATGCCGCGCAGGCCGGTGGCCGGCGCATCGTGGGTGGTGATGTGGCGCAAGGGGATCTCCGATGTGCTGCCGCGGGGGCCGTCGGGGCGGACGCGGCGTCGGGTGCCGGCTGCGGCGCGAGAGCGTGCGCCGCAGCCGGGGCGGGACGGTGGAGTGGGGGCGGTGCACCGGACGGGATGCACCGGCCTTGCGCGCAGGTCAGGCTGCGGCGGGCTGCTGGACCTGCTCGGCCTGCTCGGCCTGCACGGCCTGCTGGGCGGTGGCGAGGTCGAGGCGGCTGGGATGAGTTGCGCACTGGGCGGTGCCACGGGCACCGCCGTCGGGGCCGATCCTGCGGCGGCGGCACGGCTCACCGGGCTGGGCGAGGCACCACTCGCACCGGACACTCAGAGCGTCCGGTAGACCTTGCGCGACGGCTGCCTCGCGTGCCGCTCGGGCGGGCCGGTAGGGCGCGAGGGCTGCCCGGGCGGCGGGCGGTATGCAAGAGCCGATCTCCCGCAGCCTTGCCTCCAGCCTCGGATTGACACCGTCGCGACCGGTGGTGATCGCTCGGGCTTGGGCGGGCTGCGTGGTGCCGCCGGCGACGGCGCGCCGGGTGCCGACCAGCTCGGCGGTCCAGGCGGCCTGATCGTCCGGATCGACGGACGGCGTCGGGTCGGAGTGCCGTGCCAGGCGGTCGCGCCGGTAGCTCTCCCATGGGCGGGCGACGTCCGCGGGCAGGATCGGGTACGGCGAGGTGCGGATGTGCTGGCGGGCGGTGACGCGGACGTCCCAGCCGTGCGGAGTGGCCATCGGCACATCGCCGAGCAGCTCGTGCCACTGGGCGAGTTGGTCGCGTGCTTCGCCCTGGTCGGTGCGGATGGTGCGGGGGTCGAGGCGGCCGATGTAGGCCAGCAGGGCGGCGATTTCGCGGCGGTCCACGGTCAGCCCTCCGTTCCGGTCGGCTCGTCGAGGGCGGCGAGCAGGGCGGCGGTGTGGGCCTCGGCCCGCGTCATTCCGCCCGGCGCGGTGCTGCCCTTGCTGCCAGGTACGGCGTGGAGGTTCGGGCGGCCAGGAGCGTGCTCTCGGGCGACCCAGGACTTCCAGTCGGCGGCCCAGGCGTCCGCCGGCCTCGGCTTGAAGTCGGCGCGGTGGGCTCGCCACTTCGCGTCGGCGGCCTGCAGGCCATGCTCGCCGAGGCGGTCGAGGTGTCCCTGCTGGCGGAGCCAGGCGTTGGTTGCTGGGTCGACCTTCCACTCGGCAGCCGAGGTGACGGCAGCACCACTACCGCTGTACCTCCGGTTCAAATCAGGTTCACTACGGTTCTGTGTGCCGGTGGCCGGTACATCGCTGTGCCGGTTACCGGTACGCCGGGGTGCCGGTTTCCGTCGCGACCTGCCGGTCTCCGGTACTGCCGGTTTCCGGCAGGTCGCGTGGGATTCCGGCAGCTCACGGGGGCGGATTCCGTACCGCCGGAGGACCGAGAGGCGGAGCTTCGCCGGAGCAGCGGGCTCGTCGGACACCGCCGCGTCGCCGTCCTCCTCCTGTTCCTCTCGCTGGGCCTGAAGGACGGCCTCGGCGGCGAGGGGCAGGCGGTAGACCGTGCTGCGCTGCGGTCCTACGAGGTCGTCGAGCTGTTCCAGCTCGCCGGCGAGGACCAGGCGCTCCACGGCTTCGCGCACAGTGGAGACCGAGGCGCGTGTGCGCTTGGCCAGGCTGGAGAGGGAGGCGTACGAGATGCACTGCTCGTCGGCCACCCGGTCGGCGATCGAGAGGAGGACCAGGCGCGCGGCCCCTCGGCTGGAGCTGTGCTCCCATACCCACTCGCGGGTTTCGGCGCTCATCGGACCCTCCCGAAGACGGGGCGGTCCTGGATGGGGCACTCCGGTTTGGGGCGCTGAGGCGCCGGGGCGGAAGTGACTGCCGCGCAGGCCGTAGGGAACGGCCTTTTGCGCAGGGCAGGAGGCATGCGATACTCCCCTTTGCAGTGTTGCCACGCTGGTGCGCCCGTCGGAAGGACTCAGCGTGGTGATGGTGGGCAGTCGCCGCCCTTGCCGGGGCGGGTTTGCCGCTTAAGCGTTCGGCGTCCGTGAGTTCCGCTCTCGGGCGCCGTCGCTATTTGTGGACCTTCTGGTCCTGTCTGTGCCTGCTGGCTCCTCACGTCCATCCGTCGCGGGCGGCTGCCCGGGGACGACGAACATACGCACGGACCCCTGTCAAGATCCAGACTTGGTTCTTAAACTCTGTACTGGTTGCAGAGAGTCACCGCGTGATCTGCCGCCGGAGCCGCGTGTGGGGCTTGGCGTGGGCCGCCCTTCGGCACCGAGGAATACCGTTGCCGCGGTTGCCCCGAACGTCGAGAGCGTGCCATCGTGTCCGCATTGGAGCGGGTGTCTGATATTTCCCGCAGCGGAAATGCGGTGTGGATGGGGTGTTTCCACGGCCGCCTCTGCGCTTTCCGGTCGAAGATCAATTGCTCGGGTGTCAGGCGTGACGCATGCCGCTGAGGGAATGTGGCGTGCGCCACGTCGCCCGACGTACTCCTGTTGGTAGAAACGGACAGGCTGACCTGAAAACAGGCGGTGCGTGCCACATGGAAACGTACTGGTGAGGAAGAACTTTCCATACGCGGGATCGGCTCGTCAACTGGTGTTTATCGCGAGGTAGGGTGGTTGAAGTGAAATTGAACCCCGCCCGGAAAAGGATCATGGAAGAGCCGAATGAAGGCCAGATGGACTCCAAGGGGTTCATGGACCGCCTGAACCGCCTGTTCGACACGGTGCACCCGCCCAATCGCGGCCCCTTCAGCAACGCTGAAGTGGCCGATCTGATGGAGGAGCGGGGGCTGGGTAAGCTGTCGGCCCAGTACCTGTGGCTCCTGCGGACAGGGCAGCGCGATAACCCGACGAAGCGTCACCTCGAAGCGCTCGCAGGGTTTTTCGGCGTGGATCCCGCCTACTGGTTCGATGATGCCGTCGCTGAAAAGACACTGCAGGAGCTTGAGTTGCTCGCGCTGCTTCGTGACGCGAAGATCAAGAACGTTCTTCTTCGCCTATCCGACGTCTCCGCAGACGGAAAAGAAGCCATCCTGGGCATCGTTGAGAGCGTACGAAAATCCGAGGGGTTGCCACCCTCAACTGGTGCGTAGAACGGGCTTAGTTCAGTAAGTGATCAAGGAAAAGAAATGTGGTCTGCCCGTAGGCTGCGCCGGCCTGACCTCTTGGCCGAGCTGAAGCTCCCGCACGTCACCAATATTCGCGATCTCAGCGACGAGGTCTCACTCCGCACGGGGCGGAAGGTGGTCCTAGAGCCACGTGAGCAGGCACCCTCCGTGTGCGGGGCCTGCGTCGTCATGGAGAGTGCCGTCCATGTGTTCTACGACCCGCGGACCAGCTCCCTGCACCAGGACCACATCATCGCCCACGAGTTCAGCCACCTGCTGCTCGGCCATCACAAAACCCGCCCGGCGTCCGCTCTCTCCTCAACGCTCTTCACCAGCGTGGGCTCGGCCACCGTGGAGATGATGTTGGGGCGCACGAAGTACGACGAGGACGAGGAGCGGGACACCGAGCTCCTCGCCTCGCTGCTCCAGCGCCGCATCATCGACCGGTGGCTGCGCAGTGACGAGTCCTCTGGGGACGAAGTACAGGACCGGGTCACGCACACGCTCCTGCGCCGACGGGAGGCCCGACCGTGAAGGATTTGCTCCATCCGATCAGCCTCGTCGTCGCCACGCTCGGCTTCCTCTGCCTCCTGCGGGACGTGCCGACCCGCCGCCGGGATCCCGCCTCCGGTGCCCTGGCCGCAGTCTTCCTGCTGTCAGGGCTGTCGTTCCTGTTCTCCATCACGCCGATGTGGAACTACCTCGACCGTGTGCTCGGCACCGTCAACCTCTCCGTGCCCCTCGCGCAGGGGTGCGTGGTCGCGCTCCTGGCCTGCCAGCAGGTGGTCCTCACATACTGGGGGTCCCCGCCTGAGGTCGCCCGCCGGCGTAGCCGCCGGTGGCTCGGGGCCGGCTTCGCGGTGATCGCCGGGCTCTTGGTGCTGTTCGCCCTGCTGACGCCCAGCGCGCCGCATCCGATCGACTTCACGCTGTACTACGCGCACGACGATTGGTATGCCGCGTACCTCACCCTGTACGTCACGGCCTACACCATCGGGGAACTGTTCCTCGCGCGCGCCTGCTGGCGCCTGGCCCGCCGAAGTACCCGCAGGTCCGTCCGCTACGGTCTGCGCATCGTCGCCCTCGGCGCCACCGTCACCCTCGGATACAGCGCGGTCCGCATCGGCGACGTGATCGCCGGCGCCTTCGACACCTCCCTCGCGGACTGGGAGGGCTTCGCCTGGACCTGCGGCGACGTCGGCGCCATGCTCACACTCATCGGCTGGCTCGTGCCCACCATCAGCGACCAGGCCCAGAGCGTCCAGCACCGGATCAAGCAGTACCGCAGCTACTACCGGCTGCGCCCCCTGTGGCTGGCGTTCTACAGCGAGGCACCCGAGATCGAGCTGCCGATCGACCGAGTCGACCCGGCCCAGAGGCGGCGCTTCCGCCGCATCTCGATCCGGCTCTATCGCCGAGCAGTCGAGATCCGGGACGGCCGGTTCGTGGTCCGCCGGTATCTCGATGCCGCGGTCCGCGAGGCCAGTGAAGCCCATCACCGGGCCCGAGGGCTGCACGGCCAGGAGCTGTCCTCAGCCGTCACGGCCGACCAGATCCTCGCCGGAATCGCTGCCCGGGCCGCAGGCACCCGCCCAGCCCCCAACCAGCTCACCGAGTTCGCCGACTCCGAACGTCAGACCAGCCGGCCCATGGACGACGTCGACGCTCTCCTCGACGTCGCGCGCCACCTGCCCCGCCAGCCCGCACGAGCCCCCCACCTTGAGCGAGTCTCCGCATGACTAACGATCTCACCCACCAGCCCGCTCACGTCCAGCTCCAGGCCCTGGAGCGCCGTGAGATCTCCAGCCGAGAACTGCTCGACCTTCACCTCGTCCGGATCGACGCGAGCCACGTGAACGCCGTAGTCACCCGTGACGACGACGCGGCCCGAGCTGCCGCGCACGCGGCCGACGACCGCCGAGCCCGCAACGAGAGCAGCGGAATCCTCGACGGCCTTCCCCTCACGATCAAAGACAGCTTCGAGACGGCCGGACTGCGCACAACCAGCGGCGCCGAAGATCTGGCGGATCACGTACCCGCACGAGACGCCGACGCGGTAGCCCGGCTCCGCCACCAAGGCGCCGTGATCATGGGCAAGACCAACACCCCGGCGTATTGCCAGGACCTGCACACCGACAACAACCTGTTCGGCCCCACGCTCAACCCCCACGACCCCAAGCGCACCGTCGGCGGCTCCTCCGGCGGCCCCGCCGCCGCCGTCGCCGCACACCTGACCCCCGCCGACCTCGGCAGTGACCTCGCCGGCTCACTGAGGCTTCCGGCGCACTACTGCGGCATCTACGGCCTGCGCCCCACGCACGCACTCGTTCCGGCCCGCGGCCACATCCCGCGCCCCCCGGGATGGATCACCAGCAGCGACATGGTCACCCCCGGCCCGCTTGCCCGCCATCCCCGCGACCTGGGACTGCTCCTCGACGCGCTGACCACACCGTCACCCGCAGAGCACAGCCCCTGGCTCGTGAAGCTGCCTTCAGCGCGTCGCGCAGTCGGCCAGCTCCGTGTAGCGGTGTGGGCCGAGGACGTGTCCTGCCCCGTCGACCGTGAAACTGCAGACGCTCTCGCCGCCGTCGAGCAGGCTCTGGCCTCCGTGGGCATGAACGTCGTCCGCACCGCGGGACCGGTCGGCTTCGCTGACTCTCTTCGCCTCTTCGAGCAGCTTCTCCACGCCACCGCAACGGCCGCCACCAACGACGAAGCTGGCGCGGCCGAACTTGCTGCGGCGCGTGACGTGCACGAGGATGACGCGAGCCCACGGGCCACCTTCCTGCGCCACCGAACGCAGACGCACCGCGCCTGGCTCCGCGCGAACGAGGAGCGCCTCCGGCTTCGAGAGACGTGGCACCGCTTCTTCGCCGATGCCGAGCACGATGTCCTCATCACCCCCGCGGCGCCCACCGCGGCCATCCCGGCTGGCGCCCGCGTTCTCACAGTCGACGGCGTCGAGCGGAGCTTCTTCGACCAGACTGGCTGGGCCAACCTCACCAGCCACGTTGGTCTGCCCAGCCTGGTCATGCCTGCTGCGCGAAATGCGGACGGCCTCCCGATCGGCGTGCAGCTCGTGGGATCGGCCTACTCGGACCGGACCTTGCTCGCCTTGGCTGAACACCTGGCGGCGCTTCTCGGAGGGACGGCTGCGGCAATCAGCCGTTGACTCTGGTGGCCTGCACCACGCGGGTCGGCGGACGAGCGCGACCGTCGCGCGACAGAGTCGTCAAATGGCGTTGCTGGCGCGGCCCGGGGTTCTGTCACCGGGACGTCGTGCAGCGCTCCACCGTGTCTCAGTCTGACAAGGGCAGCGTGCCCGCCGTGAGGATGAACGTGACGGCGTAGGTGAAGCGACCTGCGTGCACGGCATCGTCGAACTGAGCCACGAACCGGTCCGCGTCCACGGTGTCGAGGTAGCCCCGGTCTGCGGCTGCGTGCGCCCAGGTGCGCAGGCCCATGACATTGTCGGCCGCCGACGGGTCGCGCACGACCAGAGTCCGGGCTTCCACCATGATGTCGTGGATGCCGCGGGCCGCGAGCAATCCGGCATGCTGGTGGGCCAGGGAACCGTTGCGCAGGCCCACATCCGCCCTGAAGCGCAGCACCCGGCGGGCGAGCTCCTGGTCGTCGATGTCGAGTACCTGAGTGTCGTAGTCCGGGTCTGCCAAGGCAACCCGACCGCCGGGGCGAACCACTCGCAGCAACTCGTCCAGCACCCGGGCCGGTTCGACGACGTGCTGCAAGACCCGGTCCGCCCAGGCGCCGTCGAATTGATCCGCTGCGAACGGCAGCCGGTGCCCGTCCGCGACAGCGGCGTGTGACAGCCCTCGGTCCCGTGCCTGCGCGGCCATGGTCAAGGAAGTGTCGACCGCGACGACCTCGGCCCCACTGCTCGAGCGCAAGGCCACAGCGGCGTCCCCGGTACCCGCCCCGATCTCGAGGAACAGCCCGCCGGGATCGGCCCGGAGGAACTCTTGCAACCGCTGCTTGTAGGCGGCGTAAAAGGGCTCCGCACTCAGCCGGTCCAGGACCTGAACCCACTCAGCGGGCCGGGGCTGCGTGTCCACCGACGTGAAACCGTGAGCAACACAGTGATCGTTCATGGGAGCACGCTAAGCGTGCCAACCAAGCCGGTGGAACTATGCGGTCACACCATTAGCTCTTCTTGGCCGCCACGGAAGTCCACGGGCCGGTCTCCCACCACGAGCGGATGGGTGCGGCTCCGCTGCCTTTGGCGAGCGATCCGTCCGGTCGGCGGTCGGGCAGGCCGAGGAGCTGCTGCTCGATGGGGGTGAGGGCCGGGTCATTGCGGAGGTCTGTGGTCGGGTCGTCGACGGGGTGGAGCCAGCGGAATCCGTACTGGAGCATGAGGGCGATGCGAGGGCGGCCGGAAAGGTTGATGCCTCCGGTGTGCCAGGTTCGGTTCTCGAAGAGCACTGCGTCGGTTCCGGTGATGTGGGGGGTGGTGGCGCCGGGTGGGTCGATTGCGCCACCGGGGACGACGGGTTCTTCGGTGAGGCGGTGGCTGCCGGGAAGGAACATGGTCAGCCCGCAGTCGGGGGTGACGGGGGTGAGGTAGTGGGCGGCCTTGATGGCCATGCGGGGGGTGTGGGGGAAGCCGAGGTCGGCGGCGACGCCGTACATGTCCCGGTGCCAGCCGTGGCGTTCGGGGATGCGGATGGTGCGGGGCGGGCCGCTGGGCAGGGCAATTAGGTGGGCGGAGAGCAGGTGGATGTTCGGGCTGAGGAGCCGGACGACGGTGGGCAGGACGGCCGGGTTGGCGAGGAGCGGGAGGAAGGCGGGGGCGAGGTTGAGGCATCCGCGGAAGCCGTCCTTGCCGTCGCCTCCTCGGTCGCGGCCCTGGGTGATGTCGCTGGCCAGCAGTTCCTCGGCGGCGGTCAGGAGCCGGTCGCGTAGGTCCGGGGTGATTGAGTCGCGGATGATTGCGTACCCGTCGCGTTCGAAGGCGTCGAGGGTGCCGGCGTCGGGCGCGGCGGGCGGCGACGGGGTGCTCATGCCGGTATCTCCTTCGGGGTGTCGGTGAGGGTGGTGGCGAGCTGCCACAGGCCGGCGTCGTCGAGGCCGCAGAGTCGGCGGAGGTGTTCTTGGGAGACGGGGCGGCCGGGGTCGCGGTAACCGAGGACGGTGAGCCGGGGTCCGGGGTGGCGGCGGCCGAGGAGGGCGTGGATGTCGGCGGGGTGTCCGCTGGTGGCCAGGACGATCGGCACCCGGGTGCCGAAGTGGCGGGCGAACGCGTCCGGTTCGAGGGCGAGGGGGCGGCTGCCGTCCTCGGCGAGGGCCGTGAGGTCGTGGACGTGGACGTACCGCAGGCGCAGGCCGGGGCGTTCGGCGCGCAGGCGCCGGGCGAGGGTGGTCAGGGCCTCGGCGGGCAGGTCGCCAGCAGAGGCGAGGATCAGGTCGGGCTCGCCGGGGCCAGGGTGGGTCAGGTGGGGCCAGGTCGCGATGCCGTGCCGCAGTTCCTCGTCGAGGGTCTCCAGCGGGTGGTGGACGGTCGCGTGCTTGCCCGCGACGACGAGCGTGCACCGGTCGAGCTTGCGTAGGGCGAAGGTGAGCGCGGCGGCGGTACGGGCGGGGTCAGCGGGGGTGAGGACGTGGAGCGTGGGGTCGCCGCTGGCCAGCAGTGCCGAGGTGAGGCTGGGGTTCTGGTGGGTGATCGTGTTGTGCCAGCTCAGGCTGGTCAGGAGGTAGACCAAGCTGGGCAGCGGGGCGAGCCCGGCATGCCGGCGCACGGACCGGTGCTTGAGCTGCTGCTGAATGAGGCTGAGCGTGATGGGCGCGAACGCCTCGTAGGTGGCGACGAGCGCGTGCCGGCCGGTCTCCGTGTAGCCCTGAGCCCAGGCGTGGCACAACTCCTCGCTGAGCACTTCCGCCGCCCACGGCACCGGGCGCCCGTCCTCGTCGGTGAGGTTGAGGCGGTTGGAAGCCAGCTCGTCGGGGCTGAACACACGGAACGGTCCCTGCTCGGCACGGGCCCGCAGGACCTCGGGGACCACCTGCGCGAACGGGCGCCCGGCGGCGTGGGCGGCGACGTGGGCCGAGGCGGCGACACAGCCGCGCGGGGCCGGGAGGCCGCCGGGCTCGGACCGGGCCTGCGGGAGCGCGGGCAGCAGGTGCGGCCGGGGCCGGCCGCCGGAAGTGAGGAGCTGGGCGGGCTGGTAGGAGGCCAGCCAGTCGGCGAGCGCGTCGAACTCGGCGGGCACACCGGCCGGGTCGCGTAGCGGCGTCTTGTGGACCGCCGGGGTGCCGGCGAGGTGGGCGGGTGTGCCGTGGCCTTTGTCCAGGGTGAGGACCAGGACGCTCGACGGTCCCGGAATGCCCAGGGGCTGGGCGGTGCAGAGCGCTTCGGCCACCGCCTGGCGGAGCTGGCCGATGACGAGCCCGTCGCTGTACACGGGCCGGTGACCAAGTCCGGTGAAATAGGCGGTGAGTTCGGCGCGGCTCAGGGCGGACAGCACACTCGGCCCGCCCATACGCATCCCGTTGAGCAGGACGACGGGAAGGACGGTCCCGTGGTCGCCCGTACCGTGCAGCGCGCGGGTGGCGAGCCAGGAGGCGGCGGTCGTCCCGGTCTCGCACTCTCCGTCGCCGATCAGGACCACGGACAGCCTATGGGGCGCGTCGAGGACGGTGCCCTGCCCGATCGCGAGGGCGGGGCCGAGTTGGCCTCCGGTGTGCAGGTGGCCGGGGATCATCGGGGTGATCTCCCCGCCGATGTCGGCCCGGGGGAAGCCGGAAACGAGTTCGCGCAGCCCGGCCTCGCCCTGGGACAGGCCGGGGTGGGCGCGGCCGAGATGGCCGGTGAGGTAGGCGTGGGCAAGGGCGGAGGGCCCGGCGTGCCCGGCGCCGTGCAGGACGTGCAGCTCGTAGCCGTCGGGGACGGCCGCTTGGAGCGGGCCCATGGCGGCGAGCATCCGGTTGACGGGTGGGCACACCCCCCAGTGGCCGGATGGTCGTGTCTTGACGTCGGCCGGGGTTAAGGGCCGGGCCAGGAGCGGGTTGTCGCGGAGATAGAGCTGGGCGAGACAGAGGTAGTCGAGCGCGTCGGCGACGGCAGCCACCGACGCGTCGGGCACCAGGCGGTTCGTTCGGCGGACGAGGTCAGCCCACATGCGGTCCTCCTGCCGGGGTGAGCGCGGCTTCGACTGCGCGGGCATGGACGGTGCCCTCCCGCTCCAGGCGCGCGGCGGCGCCCGCGGGGCAGTCGACGATGGTCATGTGCCGGCCATGCGGGCAGATCCCGCCGTCGACCACCGCAGCGATCCCGGCCCCCGTGGTCCGCTGGAAGGCAGCGACCTGGGAGGCAGTGAGCGCCGGATGGTCTGCGTCTCCGGCGGCGGGGGTGGAGATGCTGCACACGGCGGCGGCCAGCGGTTCGCCGGCCAGAGCGACGAGCTGGCCCAGGATCCCGTCGGGACACCCGACGAGCGCGGGGGAGCCGACCGCCGCGATGGGCTCGGTGCCCGGCTTCCATGAAAGACGCAGCGCGAGGTCCCCCGGCCACAGACCCCGGACCAGCAGGCGTGCGTCGCTGCTCAGGTTGAATAAGGTCTCGGTCGAGGCCGGGGTGTCGAGCAGGAGCAGCAGCGGCTTGGCGGTGGGACGCTGCTTCGCGCGGAAGACCGCGGCAGTGGCCGCAGAATCGGCGGCACGGGCGCACAACATGTACCAGCGGGGCGAAGGCACGGCGACCACCAGCCCGGCAGTGAGGAGCCGGACCGCGTCTGGGAGCTGGGCGGGGCTGAGAATGTCCACAGTGCTCTTCCCTCTCACACGGTTTTGGGGCGGGCGAGGGCGGCGAGCGCCGGGTACTCCAGCCACGGATCCGACAGAGCGTGCAGGGCGAGATCGGGGTGCTGGGCGTGGCTGACGCGGAAGTACGCCATCACCCTGGGCGTGCTGCTGGTGTTGAGGTCGACCCGGTGCGGAACGAGATGGTGCATCACGACCACGTCGCCGGGCTCGGCGGTGAGGGCGATGCCGTCCTGGGCGTCGATGTCGTTGGGAGTCTGGGCCGGCTGTCCCAGGACCCAGTCCGTGGCGAAGTATCGGGCCATCCGATGGTGCCCGCCGGGCACGTAGTGCAGCGCGCCGGCGTCCGCGGTGGCGCTGCCGTCCAGGACGACGCCGACGATGAAGGTGAACGTGCGCAGGTCACGCGGTTCCAGGTGGGGGCAGGAGACACCGTCAACGTGCATCGCCTTCACCGGCTGCTGCACGCCGTCCGGCAGCCGGACCTGGATCTGCGCCCGGGTGACGGGGGCCGTGGTCGCCGGCCTCACCAGGTCTCCGGCCAGCTCCGCCAAGCCGCTTCGCTGGTAGAGGGCAAGGACGTCGGGGTGTTCTTCCAGCTCGGGCGCGAAGCTGCGTTCGGTGTAGGCGGCGAGCCGCGCGGGGTCGTACGCCTCCTTCAGCCAACCGCCGACGAGGTCACGGGCCCGGGACACGAGATCGCCGTGGACCAGGCCACGGCGTATGAGAACGCCGTCGTCGATGAATCGGCGCCGCTCTTCGTCGTTCCACGTCACGGGTCGGGACATGGTGGATCTCCTTCCGGAAGGACGGAACAGGGCCGGGGCGGCAAGGAACCGCCCCGGAAGGAAGCGAGGGGCGGATCAGCCGCGCCGGCCCAGGACGACCTGGAAGGATGCGTGCTCGATCAGGCCGCCGGCGGCGGCGTGCCCGTCGAGCAGAGCGCGGGCGCGCTGCTCGAAGTCGTCGACCCGCTCGCCGAACAGCGGCCGGGCGGCGAAGGAGGTCGAGTACAGGTAGCCGATCACCGACTCAGTGCTCCACTCCCGCTCGACGGCGATCGTGTGCTCCTCGACCTGGCCGAAGGCGGACTCGGCGAGGATCTCGCGGTACGGCCGGTTGTGCGCCGCGTACTTCTTGCCGACTCCGGCCCGCCGCTCCTGGCCCAGGTACTCCTGGATCAGGGCTCGCAAGGCGTCGGTCCATTCGGCGCGTGCGGTCCACAGACTGCCGTCGCCCATAACAGCGACGGTCGCGTCCGGCGCGGTCATGCCTTCCAGATGCGACAGCACCACGTCCTGGTCCATCCAGTGGAAGGCTCGACAGACCGTGACGAGGTCGGCCCGGTAAGAGGCGGGCGGGGCGAACTCCTCGGCCGGCGCGTTGTGCAGCCGGACGGTGACCGGCAGCCCGGCGAGAGCCTTGTTGGCCTCGTCCAGCATGCCCGGGTCCTGCTCGACGACGTCGATCTCCGTCATCTCTCCGGCCAAGGCGAGAGGGACCTGCCCGGTGCCGGACCCGAGGTCGAGCAGGGCCCGGTGCTCCTTGCCAGCAATCCGACGGGCGAGCAGCTGGACGGCCTCCTCCGGAATGCCGGGCCGGTAGGCGGCGTAGAACGGGGCGGTGGTGTCGAACTGACTCACGGTTTAGCGCTCCTAGTGGTGCGAGTTGATGGGAGGAGGGTCTGCTCGATGTGCCGGACCGCGCAGGCGAGGTCCGTGACGACCGTGACCCGGCCGGGGTGCTCGGCCAACAGCCGGAGCTCTTCGGCCGAAGGCGGGCGCGAGGTGATCCACAGGGCCTGCGCTTCGGCGGCAAGGGCGCCGCGCACGTCGTAGTCGAAGCTGTCGCCTACGTGCAGCACCTCCGCGGGATCGCGGCCGTGCAGTCGAGCGACAGTCCGCACGGCGCCGGGGTCCGGCTTGGCGAACCCGAGCTGCCACGACGGGTGATGGGCTTGGAGGTGGGGGGCGAGGAGGGCGGCGACGTCGGTCTCCCGTTCGTCCCAGTGGCTCACATTCGACAACGTGACCACCGGTAGGACTCGGGCGATCCGTGCTACCGCCTCCACCGCGCCGGGCCACAGGGCGAAGCCGGGCGGACGGTGATCGTGGGGGAAGGTGGACGGCGCGAGGCCCAGGGCGGCGCACACCGTCTGCGGTCCCGTCGCGTCCCTGTGCGGGTCCAGGGCGTGCAGGATCCGCTGGGCGATCTCCTTCGCCTGCCGGGCCGGTAGCGGGGACAGTTCCACCAGGCGCTGCGTCAGCGTCGTCCCTGACGGCTCACCCAGGGTGTATCCGACATCGAGGCTCACCAGTCGCACGAGCGGCGCCGGGCTCACGGACGACCCGTCAGGGCCGCGATGATCATGCCGATCCGCTCGGTGCGCACAGGACCGGAACTGGCCTCCCCGAGGAAGGTCAGAAGCTGCCGGGCCTCCGCCGGCGACCAGCCGGTGGTGTCGACACCGGCCTCGGCAGCCGCCTGGGCGAGGTCGTCGGGGATCGCCGGCGGGCGCGCGCCATGCGGTAGCAGCAGCGTGCCGCTCCACTCCTCGCCGACCTGCCCTGGCGGCAGGACCGCGCCGAGAGGCGAAAGGACGGTGACATCGTCGAACGTCATGATCCGGACGGGGAGTTCGGGCAGGCGCACCGGCTGGTCGAGGCGCAGGGTCGCGGACAGAAAGGTGTCGTGCCCGTGCAGCCGCTCGTCCACGACGAGCAACACCCGCCCCCCGCGCTGCTCCAGGCGGCCATGTACCGCCAGCTCGCCCGTGTGCATGGGCATTACCGGCGCACCTCCATCCCGAGACCGGGCCGGTCAGGCAGAGCGACGTGCCCGCCGTCGGGCTGGAGCGTTTCGCGCAGCGCCCGCTGGCGGCGTGGCTCCCACACCACCTGGTACTCCACCGCGCCTGCCACACGGGGGAAGGCAGCGGCCAGGTGCAGGGCGGGCAGGAACGCCCGGCCGTGCAGGTGGACGGGCACCCTCGCGTCGTGGGCGGCGCCCAGCCAGGACAGGGCTTCGGTGATGCCGCCGCACCACACCGCGTCGAACGTGAACGCTTCCGGCCGGCAGTGCTCCAGCAGGGCCCTGACGTCCTCCACGTGGGACAGCCGTTCGCCGAACGCGACCCGCAGTCCCTTCGCCCGCTCGCGCAGATGCGTGTATGCGGATCGGTCGGTCAGCGCGAGCGGGTCCTCCACCCAGCGCACTGCCTCCGGGGCCAGGAGCGGCGCGACCTCCATGGCCCGTAGGTGGCCCCATGTGCCCAGGGCGTCCACCGCCACGCTCTGCCCCGCCCACGTAGCCGCCCGCTCTGCCAGCCGTACCACTTCAACGGCTTCCGCGTCGCGCAGTGCCCACTTGGTGAAGGCGAACCCCTCGCCGGCGGTGGCCTTGACCGACTCGGCGGCCGACATGGCGGCCGACATGGCGGCCAGGTCCAGGGAGAGCCAGGAGGCGTATACCGGCACTCGCGGCGCGGGCCGGTCACTGAGCAGGGCCGCGACCGGGAGGTCGGCGAGGCGACCGTGCAGGTCCCACACCGCGCAGTCCAGCGCCCCCACCGCCCAGCGCCCGAGCCCCGCCGAGTGTGGACCGAGTTCGGCCAAGAGTCTGCGCAGTAATCTCGTGTGGTCGGTCACGGAGTGCCGCAGCACGCTCTGTCCGAGCCGGGTGGCGACCAGCGCGGCGGGCAGCTCGTCGACCGGGGCGAACACCCCGGCCACTCCGCGGGCCTCGACCACGACCGCGAAGCGGCTGTCGCCCGTTTCCCACGGACCCCCCACACTGTCATCGAGGCGCTCGACCCGCACCCGGTCGATGACCGTGTCATCGAGGTCCATCGACGAGGTCCTCTCCCGCGTAGGTGAAGTACCACAGCGGCCGGTAGCACTCCCAGCCCACCGGCCGCAGCCCGGTCGACGCCATGGCCCGCTCGATAGCCGTACGCGCCTGTAGGTAGTAATCCAGGCCCTCCGCACCCGGCGTCCGCATTCCCTGCATCAGCACCGTGTGCGCCTGGAACGTCTGGAAGTTCGGGAACGCGTTGATCACATCCGTCAGCGCGGTCACCCCACGCACGAGGTCCTCCATCGGGTCCAGCCCGACGATGTACGTGTACGAGGTGTCCAGCCCTGCAGCCCCCGCCCGCGCAAGCAGGTCCGGGATTTCCTGCGGCCGAAGGTCGGCCTTGGTGGACTTCATCAGGGCCTCCCGCCGGGTGAAGTGCTCGACGGTCAGCCTGAGCACGAACGGCGACACCTCCAACGCGATGGTCCTGAGCGCCTCATCGCTGCGCAGCACGGAAGTAAGGAAGCCGATCCGGGCTTCGACGCCGGCCCGTTCCAGAGCGGGCCGCAGGGCGGTCAGGTGCGCGACAGCGGCCTCCTCCCGTTCGAAGCAGCCGGTGGAGACGGTGACCTCGGTCAGTTCGGCCAGGTTGTGGCGGGGGTGTTGCTCGCCGAGGGCGCGTAACAGGTCGTCGAGCCCCTGCTCCTCCTGCAGCCGTGGGTCGGCGGCGGCTTCCAGGGTGTTGGGGCACCAACCGCACCCGACGCATCGGCTGCGCGCGTTGGGGTTGAGGGTTGCGGCCCGGCCGTCATTGCGGAAGTACCCTCCGACCGCTTCGTCGGCGTCGATGCGTTCGACGTGCGCGACCACCTCACCGTTCAGAGACAGCTCGTCGCCTTGGAGCCGGAACGGGCTGGCCGGCCGGTTCAGGGGGACGATGATCTGCCAGGGGACGTCGGGGCGGCGCGCGAGGCGGAGGTTGACCCGGGCCCGGTGACGGTCCTGGTCGGAGCTGATCCCGTACAGGTTGACGGCGATCAGCACCACGTCCTCGACAGGTACTCCGTGGCGCAGGGCAGCCCGCTCCAGGTTATGCAGGCGTTCGGAGCCGACGGCGGCGTCAGAGGATATGGGTCGGTGCATGGAGAGACGTGACATGAAGGACTCCAACTTGACCTTGAACAGGGGTGTTATTGCCAGGGGTGCGGCACCTACGTCGTGTCGCGGGAGGTCGTCGCTGTGTGCGAATGCGCCGCCTACTTGGCCTGGGCGAAGGGGGTGAAGTGCGCCGGCGGGTGGTCGATGGCTAGGTCGGGCCGCCAGGCGGTGAGGATGTGGGCGCTGCAGACGAACAGGCCGTCGGGAAGCTGATCGAGAGGGTGCCAGGCCCAGTCGCCGACGCTCTCGTCCGGTTGTGTGGCCGGTTGCCCCTGCCAGGCGTGGACGAGCGCGCCGACGGTCACCCGCAGGATGCCTTCGACGTGGTCGACGAGCGTGCCCAAGAGCCTGACGTCGTCAAGGCGGGCGATCAGGCCGGTTTCCTCACTGAGTTCGCGGACCGCGGTCTGTTCGAAGGACTCGCCGGCCTCGACGGTTCCGCCGGGCAGTTCGATGGTGCCGCGACGATGACGGCCGAGGAGGAGTCCCTGCTCGCTGACGAGGATGGCGCCCACGCCGACGGCGGCGTGCGCCACCGGCGGCCGGGTGCTGCGGGAGCGACTGGAGACCCGCGCCGGCCGGTCGGGCAGGCGCCGGGCGCGGATGAGCTGCTGGACGACTGCGGCGCTCTCGTCGGGGTGCGGGAACAGGTCGATGGCCTCGACGCGGAAGCCGTACTCGGTGAGCAGGTCCTCCCACAACTGTGGTGCCAGGACCCACATCTGTGTGGGCAGGGTCGGGTCGTCGCGC
Organism: Streptomyces sp. NBC_01669; assembly: GCF_026339735.1. Taxonomy (GTDB): domain Bacteria; phylum Actinomycetota; class Actinomycetes; order Streptomycetales; family Streptomycetaceae; genus Streptomyces; species Streptomyces yanii. The sequence continues at coordinate 1,187,190 of NZ_JAPEQG010000001.1, read as the reverse complement.
AGCAGGATCATCTGCTCGCGCGGCGCCACCTCCGTGGACGGACCGCGGCCGTCCAGGTCGGTGTGCAGGAGCGAGAGAATCAGCGGGGCGCCGGGGCGCAGCCCGTCGCGCAGTGCCGGCAGCGAACGGTGCGGGTCGATGAAGGCGAGCGTCCCGATCGCGTACGCGGCTTCGAAGGGCTCGAGTTCGTTCAGGCAGCTGACTACGTCTCCCTGGAGGAACTCCGTACCTTCAACGTCCGCGTGGGTGGAGATGGCGCGCTCGTGCTGGGTCGGAGAAAGTTCGATCCCGGTGACGCGTGCTCCGCGGGCTTGGGCGAGGTGAACGGCGTGGTGGCCGGCTCCGGAGCCGACGTCCAAGACGCGGCGCCCGGTGATGTCACCAAGGACTTCGGCTCCCGGTCCGACCCCGTCCCAGGGCGTCCAGGCGAGCTGGTCGGGGATGGGCGGGGTGTAGGCACGGGCCAGTTGCCGCTGGCCGTAGATCGTCCAACTCTGTTCGTTGGCAGGCGGTGTGCTCACAGGGCTCTCCGATGGGGGTGGGCGGTCGCGGTCAGGTGTCAGGGCCGCAATGCGTAGCAGCGCAGTACGTCGAGGTCCGCGGTGCGGACGATGGACCACCCGGCGGTGAGTGTCTCGGCTTCGGCGTCAGTGATCCCGAGGCCCTTGAGGCTGTCGGTCGCTTCGCGACGGCCTTCGATCTCGGTGACGACCCAGAAGCAGCCGCCGGGGGTGAGCAGTTGACGTACCCGGTTCAGGAACAGGTGCTTGTCGTCCATCCAGCGGTAGACCAGGCGGCAGGTGATGGCGGCGTACGCCGTGTCCGGCAGGACGTCGAGGCCGTCGGTGGTGATGTCCGCACAGCGCCAGGTCGGACCATTGCTGGTGTCCGTGTCCTGGGCGGCGGCGAGAGCGACCGCGCTGGGGGCGCAGTCGATGCCGGTAGTGCGGTAGCCGAGCTGGTGCTGGAGGTGGCGTGCGAGGGCCCCGTCGCCGCTTCCGATGTCCAGGGCAGGACGTCCGTCTCCGGGGCCGAGGTGTTCGGCCAACAGCGTGGTCTCAGTGGGTGCGAGCTGCCGGTACCGGCGGCCGTTGGCCCACAGAGGGTCCCAGTAGTTTCGTGCGGTGGAGGCGATCACGGGCGTCCCCTTTCGGGCCGGTCGGTGGCAGTCGCGGTGGGCGCCGCTCGGCGTGCAGGTCATGCGCCCCAGCCCCCCTCGCTGTACAGCTCCCCGTTCTGGATCTTCTCGATGGCCACCCGGGTGTAGGGGACGAGGTCGTCAGGGAGCGCGGACGGATCCCAGAATTTCCACTGGGTGCACTTGTCCGGCTCACGCAGCTCCGGCTCGCCGCTCCAGACGCGGGCGCGGAAGAACAGGCCCATCCGGGGCCGATTCCCGGCATGGTCGATGTGGTGAACGACGTGGACGAGTTCGACGTCCTGGCGCTCGATGTGAAGGCTGGCCTCCTCCCGCGCCTCCCTGATCAGGCAGGAGATGGCGTTCTCCTGCTCGCAGTGGCCGGCCAAGGCGTGCCAGGTGGAGGGCGCGAACGCGGAGTCGGGGTGGCGCAGCCCGAGCAGCACCGTCCCGTCGGGCCGCTCCAGATAGAGGTGGACCCCGATGACGTTGAGGACCGTGCCGTGCGGAGAAGCTCGGCGCTCCTCCTGCGGTGCGAGCCGGCTCCGGGGCGCGGTGTTGGCCGGGAGACTGGCGGCGTGGCGCCGTACGAGGTCGCTGGTGGTGTCTGCGATATGTAGTCGGTGGAGGTCGTCGGGGGTGAACCAGGCCAGCATCACCCCTTCCGTCAGGTGAAGTTCGCGGGGATCGCCGTTCCAGCGGCCGGCGTGGATGGCGATGGGCACGGTCGCGCCGTCGTCGTTGGAGGTGTACTCGGTGGCGAACGGGGTCAGGCCGTCGATGTCGAGGCCGGCTTCCTCGGCCAGTTCGCGCCGCACGGTGTCCTCCAGCGTGGCGTCCTGGGGCTCTCGGCCGCCGCCCAGCAGGGACCACATGCCCGGCTCCCAGATCAGGCCGGGGAAGTAGTCGCGCAGGTGGAGCAGGTACTCGCCGCGATCGTTGTAGATCAGGGCCGAGGCATTGGCCGCCTCCGGTTCAACCTGGAGCGGGAGCTTGAGCAGCTTCTCGCGCAGGGTCGGGGAGGACACCCGGTCCGCAGGACGCCACTCGATGCCGCCCACCTCTTCCTCCTGCAGCACCACCGGCACCTCGTCCGCGGTGTGCAGACGGAAGAGGAACCGCAGGTCGAAGTGGACGTGTCCGGGTTCGCCTTTGCTCGGGCGGGCGTCCATGTCGTGGATGTCGATGTCCAGCGGCACGGTTTCGTAGCCGGGCCACGGCGTGACGGCCTGGGGTGGGATCCCGGTCTCCTCGTGCAGCTCCCGCAGCGCCGCTGCTGGCAGGGTCTCGTCGGAGGGCTCCGCGTGTCCGCCCGGGGGGAGGACCTTCTTGCTCGCCAGGTGCAGTACGTGCAGGACGTGGCCGAGCGGGTCGACGACGATCGCGGCGCAGGTGACGTGCCCGGTGAAGGTGGAACGGCTGGCGATGTCGGTGGGGTCGTCGAGGGCGCCGAGGAGGGCGCCGAGCTGATCGCGCTCGTAAGGGTGGCGAGCGACGTAGGTATCGACGGTGGTGCGGATGTGATCGTGCGACAACGGCATGGGCAACACCGTTGCGTTAGCGCCGTGAGCGGCTATTGAGGCCGTGGTCGAAGAACGCGACGGTGGTGCGGACGGTGTAGTTCTGGCTGGTCGTGGGGTGTTGTCCGGCGTTCGGTCCGTACTTGCTGGTGGGGTTCTTGCGGGTGCGGGCCTTCACTCGTTGCCGTCGGTGGGCGGGCAGGAGGGCGTCCAGGGCCGCGTGGCCGATCGTGCCGACCAGGTCGACGAGGGTGTTGGGGAAGATTCCATGGCCGGCGGTGACGGTGTCGGTTGCGGCGGCCAGCAGGACGGTGAAACTGATCCGTTCCATGGGTACTTCCGGCCGACCGGTCAGGGCGTCGTCGCCGGCGCGGATCAGAGCCTGGTAGGCGGTGAGCAGGGCGTAGACCTCCTGGTCGAGACCATCGATGCTGCGGGAGCGCAGGACGCGGCCGTCGAGCATCGTGGCCTTGATCGAAAAATACGTAGTTTCCGCCTGCCACCTGCGGTGATAGAGATCAACGAGCTCGGCGGCCGGATAGCGGACGGGGTCCAGCAGGTTGGTGATCAGCCGCCACTGCTCGGTGCGGACGGTGCCATCGGTCAAGGTGACGGTGAGGGTTGCCTCGATCACGCGTACCGGCAGCAGTACCCGCAGGACGCCGTAGCCGATGCGGGCGATGTAGGAGCCGTCGCCCAGGTGCTCGGCGGGGGTGGGGACACGGCGGGCCCCGGAGCGCACCAGGAACCGCGCCCCGCTCTGATGGACGGCATCAAGGAACTCGTTGCCGTCGAAGGCCGCGTCGGCCAGCAGGAGCATCGTCTTGTCCAGGGCGGCCAGAAGCCGCTTGGCATAGGGGAGTTCACCCTCGGACTCCGGTCCGAAGGCGGCGGCTATGAGCGCGCGGGTGCCGCACTCGACCAGGGTCAGCAGCCGTAGGAGCGGATAGCCGAACTCCAGACCCTCCCCGGCCCGTTTGGGGTAGCGCCAGGTGAGCGTCTCGTCGTCGGGGGTGTGCAGCAGGGTCCCGTCGACGGCCACCGTGCGCAGGCCCCGGTAGAAGGACCCGTCCTGACCGGGGCGGGCGACGGGCCCGGCCAGTGTCTCGAACAGGCGCCGCAGAGGTGCGGCCCCCACCCTGCGCCTGGCCCGCGTCAGCGAGGAGACCGCGGGACGCACCAGGGCCAGCGGGGTCAGGGCGGCGGTCAGTTTGGACCACACCGTGCGGTACGAGCGGTGCTCGAACAGTGCGAGAGCGAGCACGAAGTACACCACCACCCGCGAAGGCAGCAGTCGCAGGCGCTTCTCGCGCCGGCCGGTCTCCTCCAGCACCGCGTCCACCAGCGCAAAGTCCACGACCTGGGTCAACTCCCCCAGATGACCCGGCGCGAACACACCCCGGGCTGTCTCGATCGTGGACGTGATGACAGACTTCTCCTGCAACGGGATCCCTGACCTTGATCGACTTTCTTCGCCGATCGTTGATCTATCAGGTGGTCCCGTTGCGCTGTTCAGCAGGGCTTGACGTACAGCTCAGAGGTCAAACGCAACGGTGTTGACGGCATGGGCTACCTCAGAGGTGCGTGGAGCGGGACGAGTCGAGGCGGGGTGGTCGTTCGGGTCAGCTCAGCTGCATCCCCTCCGCGGGGATCTCCTCGATGGCGGCGGCGCGAGCGCTGGGCAAGCCCCACCGCTCCCGTGCTGTCTCCACCGCGAGCTGGGCTTGCCGCGCTCCGGGCGGCCCCCAGCCCAGCAGGGCGGCTGCCTGGGCGGGGGTGGCGAGCAGGCGTGCGAAAGGGCGGCCGGTGGCGGGGTCGACGGCCGCCGACCCGATGGCGGTGACCCGGGCGGCCAGGCGAAGCCGGGCATTGGGCCCTACCCCGCCGTAGACCTCGCCGGTCTCGTCCAGCACCCACCCCAGGCGCACCGGATCGCCCAGGGTGAGTTGGGCTTCCTCGGCGGCTTCCCGATGGAGGGCGTCCTCGGGGGTGGTGTCTGCCTTCTCGACGGTGCCGCCGGGCAGCATGGGCAGTGCGCCCCGGGGACCGGGGTCGGCAACGAGAATTACCCTGCCGTCGGGGACGAAGCACCACGCCCAGGCTTGTTGCACGGGAAGCTTGTCGGGCACCGGGGTCCGGTTCAGAGGGCTGTCCCACATGGGGCGGTAGCGGACGTGGACGTCATGGCGATCGAGCGCTGGTACGTCGAGGATGTGCCGGCCGTCGGCGAGGTGAGCGGTGGCGGTGTTGCCGAGCCGGGCACGGTAGGCGGCGAGCATGATCTGCCCGTCCACGGCCCGCAGCTGCCGCACCGCGTCCCGGGTCTCCAGGAAGGCGTACTCGGACAGCTCCTCGCGCGGTGGGCGGATCGCCTCCACCTGTTCGGGAGTGAGGGTTCCCCCGTCGAAGACGAACCGGATCTCTCCGGGGCAGTTTGTACCGGGCTGATCGACGGGGTGGTGTGGGGGGAGGGAGTGGACGGCGAGCACTCTCGCCAGGGGCAGGTCCACCAGGCCCAGCTCCTCGGTGATCTCGCGCCGGCAGGTGACGTGCGGGTGTTCGCCGGATTCGATGACGCCTCCGGGCAGCAGCCATGAGTCGTCCTGGTGGTAGGTGGGGTGGACCAGCAGGACCCGGCCGACCTCGTCAGTGATGATCGCGGCGGCGCCGATCCACGCCGCGTGCCGGTCTGCGGTGAAGTGCGCCACGGACGGGTTGATATCGGGTGCGACGTGATCCGAGGGGGAGACGGAGGAGGCCACGTGTTGGTGCCTTTCGGGACGGTGGGCGGGGGCGATCATGCGGTGCCGCCGCTCATCTGGCGCTGCAGCTCCCACAAGGAGTGGAAGAGCCCCGGCTCCTGAGTGAGCTGGGTGTAGGTGCCCTCCTGCACGATCCGGCCCTCGTCCAGGACCACGATCCGGTCGGCGACGGCCACGTTGGTGAGCCGGTGTGTGATCAGCAGGACGGCGCGATCCTTGGCCAGCTCGCGCAGGCCGGCGAAGATCCGGTGCTCAGCGCGGGCGCCGAGGGCGGCCGTGGGTTCGTCCATCACCAGCAGCGCTGCCTGCCGGTGGAAGGCGCGGGTAAGAACGAGGCGTTGCCACTGCCCGCCGGAGAGCTGCTGCCCGCCGAACCATTCGCTGGTCAGGAGGGTGTTCAGACCGGAACGGAGATCCGGCAGTATCTCCGCGGCGCCAGAGGACTCGCACGCGGCGAGCAGTGCTGCGTCGCTGGTGTCGCCCTGCCCGAACGTGATGTTGTCGCGCATCGTCAGCGGCAGGTACGTGAACTTCTGCGGCACCAGCGCGACATGCTCCCATGCTCCCCACGGATCGAGGTCCGCTGTAGAGGCGTGGTCCCAGGCCACGTCGCCCTCGGTGGGCAGGAGTAGGCCGCACAGCAGGCGCGAGAGGGTCGACTTGCCGGAGCCGTTCTCCCCGACGAGCGCCACGATCTCGCCGCGCTTCACGTGCAGGGAGACGTCGCTCAGGCTGTCTTTGGGGGCGCCGTCGTAGCGGTAGGTGACGTCGCGGACCTCGAAGCGCTGCGGGGCGGCGGCCAGCGGTTTGGTGCCTCGGGAGTCGGTCATGGCCTGGCCGTGTGCGTTGTCGAGGAAGTTCTGCCAGTCCTGCACGTACCAGCCGGTTCGCACCATGCGGGCCCCGCCGTTGATGATGCCGCGCACCGAGCTGGTGGCGGTCTGGAGGGCGAAGACGGCGCCGCCTCCGGCCGCCAGGCTCATACGTCCCGACGCCAGGAGCCACAGCAGCGCCGCCCACACCGCGATCGAGGCGACCCCGCCGGCCACGGCTCCGGCCAGTCCCATCCAGACACCGGTGTTCGCGGCCTGGCGTTCGGCCGCGTTGACGGAGGCGGCCAGCCTTCGGTACCGGCCGACCAGGAAGGGCCCGGCCAGGCAGGCCCGCATCTCCTCGCTGGACTCCATGTAGGCCATGTGCCAGCGCAGCTTGCCCAGCATCCGGCGGCGCCCGGACGTCTCCAGACCGGCGAGGTAGACCACGCGGGCGGAGCGGACGTAAGCGGCGGCCTGTGGCAGGCACGCGAGGAAGAGGAGGGGAAGAAGCACGGGGTGCAGGACGGTCAGCACGGCTGCGCTCGCGGCGAGCGTGGCGGTAGCCGCGAGGATGTCCTGCGCTTCTTCGACGAGGTCGGGGGTGACCTGGGCGCCGCGGTCTGCGATGTCGTAGGCGTCGTTGTAGCCGGGCTTGTTGTTGGCGGCCAGTTCCGCGCCGAGCGCGGCCTCGACCATCGTCAGCTCCGCTGCCCGGCCGAGCACCGGGCGCAGACGGCCGGTCAGCCAGACGACCGCGATGCCCAGCAGCGCGCGCAGGCTGGTGGCGGCGGCGATGACGGTCAGCTGCGGGGCGGCGTCCCACAGCCGCTCGGTGATGTCGCCCGAGGAGATCAGCGCGGTGATGGTGCCCGTGACGGCCAGGAGGCCGAGGGCTGCGAGGACGCCCGTCCCGATCTGGCACACCAGTAGTCCGATGGTCGCTGCTCGGTCCACACGCCAGGCCATTTGGACCGAGCGCCGTACGAGTGAGGGCAGGCGCCGCGCCATGGTGCGGGAGGTCAGCTGGGAGCCGGCCTGGAACCGTGACTCGTCGCGGTAGAGGTATTCCTCTTCTCGAACACTGACCTCTTGCGGTTCGTCGTCCGGCGAAGCCCCTTTCGGTGGTTGCGGCGGCTGGTCCTGTGTAATGGCCGAGGTCATCGTTCCCCCTAGGACGGTCACTGCGGCAGAGTCGTGAGGTCTAACGACACGGACGCGATATCGAACACACGTCATTCGGTCGTGCTGGGAAGCCCCCTATTTCCTGTGTGACGGTGGTCTGCGAGCCCGGGGCCTTGGCCTGGCTTGGAGCAGCTCCGAACCGGAGATGGCCGAAACGCCGACACTGTGAGAAACAGGCCGGGCGAAGTTGGCCAGAGACATGTCGGCGACCGATCCGCTCGGCCGGTTGGCGTCGGCGCAGGCCCGGCTATCGAGGGGATCATCGGCTCGGGGCTGGGTCGGCGTACGGGCCGCGGCGAACTGGATCAGCTGACTGGCGAGTTCAGCGGATGGCTGGGGTAGTTGGAGGGCGTCGGGCGTCACGTCTGCGCATTCGACGTTCCCTCCCTTAGCGAGCGGGGCGAGTTGGAGCTGAGTCGGTGATTGAGGTGGCGGTCGCAGACTTCGGCGGCGACCGAGGTTGCGTCCCGTAGTGCCTTCTTCAGGGGTGCGGGGATGTTTCCCTTGTCGAGGCCGGCCGAGTCGACGGCAGCCGACAGCACATGGTGCTCGCCGTAGCTCATCTTCTTGCGGCAGGCGGGATGAGCGAGGACATCACGCGCGACGTACCCGTCTCCGGATGCCGTTGCCTCACGGGTGAGGCGGCGTGCCGCTTCTGCCTGCCGGGCATGTGGGGAGAGGTCGAGCGCAGTCAGTCCGACGCGGGTGCGGAAGAGGGCAAGCTCGGGGGGTGTGTCGAGGGCCAGATAGTGCTTCACCATCGTTTCGACGTGGGCGGTCGGGTCCTCGCCGGCGGCGCTGCGGCAGAGAGCGGCGAGGCACGCAGCGACCGCGTGCTCCCAGTCCTCCACCAGGGTGCTCTGGTTCAGGTACTCCTGTGCCTCGGCGGGGCGTCCACCGAGGCAGCGGACGAGCACTTCCACCTGGCGCCCGTCAAAGAGGCGCTGGCCGACGCCGCGGTGCTGCTCGCTGTGTTCCCGTGCGCGGTCCCAATTGCCTGCTGCCACGAGGGCGCGGGTTCCATCGCCGAGGAGGACGGTCCACAGCCACTGGCAGACTTGCTGGTGGTCGCTCGCTGACTGCGTGAGGTGCGTGAAGGGTAATGCGTGGCCGTCGATGACTGCGTCCGTCTTCGATTTCACCGCTCGGTTCAAGGAGTCGAGCAGCTGGTGTGCGCCGTTCCCGTCGCCGTCGCGGATGAGCAGACGTGCCAGGTTGACCAGGGGCTCCAGGGCGTACCGAGCCTCCTGCGCGCTCAGGGGTTGAGCGCGCAGGAAGACTTCGGCGTGACGTCGGCACAGAGTGCGCGCCAGGTCCGGCATTCCGCAGTCGCTCGCGATCAGCGCCGCCTTGTTCAAGGCGACGGTCGCGGAGTTCAGCTTGCCCTCGCGCCCAGCGGCGCGAGCGAGGTTGCTGATCTCGCTAACCCGATCAGCAAGCGGCGGACAGGCCGGACGTAGTCGGGCAACGAGCGGGAACCGCTGCGCTATCTGGCCGACGTCCATATCACTGCCACTCGATGACGATGCGGTTCAGCGCGTTGTCGAAGGCGAAGCGGCCGGGCTTCGGCGTAGACGGGGTTGCGTCAAGCGACTGGATCTCGAACCCGACGTCGAGCGGCCGGAAGTCGCGGTTCCAGGTGCGGATCTGGTCCGCGACGTCTCCGGCGAGCGCCTCGGCGTCGGGGCCGTGGCCGATGACGCCGAACTCGTACAGGGTGGCGCCGTCGGGGGCCTTCTTCGCGTACGGGCGCCGGGTGAGATAGGTGAGCGTGCCGCCCTCGAAGACCGCGGTCGAGGACTGATAGGGCGCGGTGACCAGACCCTTCTCGATTGCCTCTGCTTTGGCGGGCATCCTGCTCAGGCCGTTCGGCATGGCGCAGGCGAGCCACAGCTCCAGGTACTCCGGCGACTCCGGGCCCCGGAGGGTGACGTCGGTCCACACTTCGGTGCGCGGCTGGCGGAAGATGTCGCGCAGGGCGTCCGGGTCGACCTTCTGGTCTCCGTTGGTGACGAGGGTGACGGTGTTGTCGGGGTCCAGGGGAACGAAGACGCGCGGATCGTCGGCGATGCCCTGCCGCAGCGGCATGAAGGTGTTCATCTGGCTGCCGACACTGCGCCAGGCTCCGTCCTGGTTCTCGAAGGCAATCGAGCGGGAGACGCTGCCGCGCAGGCGTAGCGGGGTGAGGAGCCGTCCGCCGGGGGCGAGCTGGTCGAGCCAGGCGTGGGGCACGGCGTGGGCGCCGACGGTGGCTTCGATGCGGTCGTACGGTGCGTTGCGGGCGTGGCCCACGGCTCCGTCTCCGAGGATCACTTCCACGTTGTGGATGCCGGCGGCGGCCAGTCCGCCGCGTGCGCCGTCCACGATGTCCTGGTCCACGTCGATCGTGGTGACGTGCCCCGTCTCCCCGACGAGGTAGCCGAGGAGTCCGGCGTTGAAGCCGGTGCCGGCCCCCAATTCCAGGATCTTCTGGCCGGGTTGGACGTCGAGCTGTTCCAGCATCATGGCGACGATGTCGGGCTGGGAGGCGCAGCTGATGGACGCGCCGGATTCGTCGAACTTGGTGTTCACGGGGGCGTTGCCGTACGCCTTCTCCAGCGGGGCGTGTGGAACGAAGAGGTGGCGGGGCACGACCCGCATCGACTCTTCGACGCGGGGTGACTGCACAGATCCCCTCTCGATCAGTTGGTCGATCAACTGGGAGCGCAGGCGGTCGGCGGAGCTGGCTTCGATGGTGTCACTGTTCACCCCGGTGACCGTAGTGCTCGGCGCCCCCTCGGCTCGGGTGGACGCGGAGTTGTCGCTCGTTCCCATGACTGCTTCTTTCGCGAGTGTTGACAAGGTGTGCTGGTCCTCCGCAGGGAGGCCCAGACGGTTCCAGTGGAAGATGCCGTGGTGGGCGATCACGGCCCGCAGTCCTCGTTCCAGGCGGCCCTGGCGGTTGAGGTCTGCGAGCTGCTGGCCGAACCACTCGAACGTGGCTATCCACTCGGCCAGCGGCGCGAGTCGCCCCTGCATGACGCTGAGGCTGGTCGTGCTGACGTCGACCGTCATCAGCCGGTGGACAGCGACCCTGTGCCGTTGCGGGCTGCGGATCTCCTCGCCGGGGCGTTCGGCCGCGATCCTCGCCCAGAGGTCGCCCTGCTCGTACCAGTCGAGTCCCGCCGCGCGCATCGCCACGCTGAGCAGGAGGACCGCCAGTTCGCGGCGCCCGAGCCCGGGGTCGCCGGCTGCCTGCTGGCGGGCAAGGTCGTCCAGCACATGACGGCTGTCGTAGTGGAAGAGGGTGTGCGCGATCTTCATGGCGGCCGGTCCGCCGAAGGCAGCTTCTTCCGGCTCGTAGATGCCGTGCGTCCAGGAGGCGAGGTCGCCGGCATCGACCAGCTCGTCCAGGGCAGCATCCAGGGCCTTCGCGGAGTCCGGGTGGGCGGGGCGGTAACGCAGCCGCCAGCAGGGGGACTTCCGCAGGAAGGACCACTGGGCCAGTTCCGACTCGTGGGCGATCAGTACCGGGAGCAGATGCTCCACGGCGGTGGCCTCCGCGTGGCTCCAGTCGGTGAACTGGATAAGGCGTTGCGTCCATGCGTCCGCGGCCATGTTTCCCTCTCTTTGCAGGCTAGTTGGTTAGGAAGCAGGTGTCCCACCCGGACGCGGACGGCGTTCCGGTGTGGAAGGAGTGGAGTGCCAGGGCGGTTCCGGCGGCCCCTTCGAGGAGCCCGATGTCGCCGCCGCCGGGAGGGGCGATCAGGGAGTCCGCCAGCGCGCCGGGGGCGGCGCCGGTGATCGGGGCCAGGAGCCGGGGCAGGAGGTCGGTGACGCCAGGAGAGATGGCGTCGCCAGCGACGAGTCGCGTGATGTGGGCCAGGCCCGCAAAGCCGTGGCACAGGGAAAAGTCCTCGGTCGCGGCGAGCTGGCCGGGGTCGGTCATCGCGCGCAGGAGGGCGGCCTCGGCCATGCGCTGGCGTACGGGATCGTTGAGGGCGAGGGCGGCGAGTTGCTGGGCGCGGGCGAGTCCTGCGGTGCCGTAGCACCAGGACGGCCGGGAGGGCCCGGGGCCGGGCGTTCCGGACCGTAGCTGCTCGCGGGTGATCCAGTAGGGCCACCACGGGCCGGTGGGGCTGTCCTGCTGCCAGTGGTCGAGCCAGGCCAGGATGCGGGTGATCGCGTCGAGGTGGCCATCCACGGTGATGCCGCGGCGGGCCGCCAGGGACAGTACGGCGAGAGGTCCGCCGATGCCGTGGGCGACGCCGTTGTTGGAGTGCCCTTGCGGATAGTCCGGGGAGGTCTTGCCGGAGGGAGCGAGATGGCTCCACCATCCGGGCAGGAGTTCCCCCTCGTGCTTGACCGGCTCGGTCAGCCGGACCAGGTACGTCAGGATCTCCTGGAGGCCGTCGGTGTGGAGGTCGCGGTGCAGCAGGAGCGCGCCCAGTCCGCTCAGGCCCCGGATCGCGTCGAATTCGGCCAGCGCCGGCATCTGGCCGCGGTCCGTGCGCGCGTGGGCGCTGACGAGCCGGTGACGGATCGCTGCCGTGACGTGCCGGTCGAGGGTGTCCAGGGCGCGGGCGTAGCGTCCGGGGCGGTCGGCGGCGGCGTGCAGGGCGAAGGCGAGCGCGGGCGCCCCGTAGTAGAGGTGGCTGTCGGTGCCCCCGATGGCGGGTTCTGCTGCGGCGCAGGCGAGCCAGTCGTGGGCGCGCTGCCACGGCCCCTGGTCGGTGCGGGCGCGCTCGATGTGCAGGAGCGCGACACCGGCCGCGCCGTGCGCGAGTGACTGCGGCCACCAGCCCTGTCGGTGATGCAGCCCCCGTACGTCCTGCGGTGCGGCCAGCCGTTCCGCGATGGTGTCGGCGGCGGCCCGTGCGCTCTCACGCAGGTTCATGGTGATCTCCTCGGTGGGTCCAGGCCGTCGCGGCGGCGTGGGCCAGCCGTACGCACATCCGCTCGTCGTCCTTGTCGATGCCGACGGCGCGGATGTGGTGGGCGTGCAGCAGCGAGTCGAGAACGAGGTCCGGGTCAAAGTCGCCGGACGCGTTCAGCATCTGCCGATAGCGGGCCAGGGCCTCGGCGCGCTCGCTCCAGGCGGCAGCGATGGCCGCGCCTCCTGGAGCCGCGCGCAGGCCGGCCCAGTCGTCGGTCGGATCGGCCAGACGTACCGCCTCACCGAGCACCGTCCGGTCAAGGGGATGTGGGTCGGTGATCCGGCCGTGGGTGATCAGCCAGTTCATGCCGGCCGTAGTGCCGCCGGTGAAGGCGGCGGCCAGGGCGACGAAGTTCGCGGCGGCGAGGGCCTGTCGGCGGGGTCGTATGCGCTGGGCGAACTGGACGGCCAGGGCCCGGGAGTCGGCGGCGAAGACCTCTTCGGCCAGGCTCATCAGCGGCCCGGTACCCCACCGGCCGGTTTCCGGGTAGGACGTGGCGAACTGCATATCGGTGAGGAGCCCGGCTCGGCGCAGCCCGGCCGCCCAGGCGCTTACGTGCTGCGCGGTGAGTGCGAAGTCCTGCTCGCTGGGGACCGCGATGCGCAGGCGCAGGTGCCATCGAGGGTCGCGGTAGCGCATGTACCACCACGTCGGCGGCTCGTCCCACTGGCCGAGAAGTCGGGGAAGGTGGTCGGTAAGAATCTCGGGCTGTCGTTCGACGTGCCCGTACAGCTTGACCAGCAGCCATGGGGTGGTGCCGGGAAGGTGACCGTGTTCGCGGGTGAGGAGTCGGTCAGCGGTCACGGGCGGGGTGGCGGGCCACTGCGGCGGGCGGGCGGCCGTCATCGGGGCGATGATCTCGTGGGCCCGTCCGTCGAACCAGCCCCCTCCTGAATCCGCTTCGGTCAATACGGCCGACTCGTGGGTGTCCAGGTGGGCGCGCAGCAGCCCGAGGTGTGCTCGTTCGGATAGGTCCAGGGGTAACAGTTGGTCGCCTTCGGTCAGCGCGACGTCGTCCGGAACGCGGCGGCGCGTACGCCATTCGTCGGCCGCTTTGTGCCATTCCTCCCAGGAGGCCCGGCGGTCGGGCAGTTCCGATCGGTCCAGCAGCCACCGGGCCGGCGAGAGGATTGTGCGGCCGTAGCGGACGCGCGGCAGGAAGGGCAGGGCGGTGGCGGACGCCCACGGGAATGCGGTCAGGACAGCCGTCTGGGAACGGCTGATCTCGGTGAGGAAGCGAGCGAGCGGCGGCGTGTGGCCGCGCAGGTCGAGGGCGTGCAGCGTCATGGGGTCCAACAGCCGCGCACGGGACAGGGAGACGAGGTAGAGCCTGCGGCGGTCGCAGCCCACAGCAAGGTCATCGAGCGTGGCGGTGCGTTCGTCCACCGGGCGGTGCTCCGCCAGACTGATCACGGCCGGCAGGAGTTCACCAACGCGGGTGACGTTGGTGTCGCCACGTTCGAGAGGGGCGAAGGAGACCTGGGTGGGCAGGGAGCCGGGCGCGTTGACCGGCATTTCCTTCAGCATGGTGGCCGCGCGGGCCTGATCCTCTCGGGTGAGCAGTCCCAGGCTTCTGCCGATCGTGGTACCGATCCCGCGGGAAAGTGTCATGCCGTGGAGGGTGAAGTCGTCGTCTTCGAGCGCGGCTTGTGACGTGGCACGGATCCGGAAGCGTAGTTCCGTGTGGGCCGGCACCTGCGTCGTGTCCGGGTCTCCGACCGTGAGCGTGCGGATCAGTTCCTCGTCCAGGGTGATTTCGTCGCGGCCGTCGAGCACGGCCGCCTGGGCGAGGGAGAGCAACCGCTGTTCACGGGGAGACAGGGCCTCGCGCTGTTCGGGTTCCGCGTCGCGGTATCCGGCAGGGAACCCGAGGCCGACGTCCGCATCCACGACGTCCCGGACAGGGACGAGCGAGTTGATGCCGTACCGCTCGAAGAACCGGTTGTGGAAGTCCTTCCAGGCCGGCGTGCCGAAGGGGTACGCGGTCAGCCGGGCCAGCACGGTGGCGGCCCCCTCCGCCTCGCGGGCAACCTGCGGGGACAGAGTGAGCGAGCAGTCCATGCGCAGGTCCAGTGTGAGGGGCTGGGCCTTGGCGGGGCTCAAGGCCGTCATCTTCTGGCGCAAGGCGGTGCGCAAGCGCCGGCCGTCTGCCGGGGCAAGAAGTTGGTTGTGCTGACGGATGGCCTCTCGGACCGCGCGCAGGTCGGCCACGAGGTCCGCGGTCGTCGGTGCGTCGACGGCCTCGGACTGCTCGACCAGGTGATCGAGGGCGTCGAGGGTGGCGGAGGGGGCATGCAGGCTGCTGACGAGCACGCCTCGCTCGACCAGGCTCCTGACGAGTCCTTCTGCCCGGTCAGGTGAAACGTCGGGGAAATCGGCCTTGATCCGTCCCACGACGGTGTCGAAGGGGATGGGCGAGGCGGCGGCTTCGACAGCGATCCGTACGGCGGTGGTGTAACGGAGGGACACCTCGGCCGCGGGGCTGTCCTCCGCGCGGCGTGAGCGAGGCGGATAGGGCACGATCAGCCGATCTCCGCGTACGAAGGCGGTGTTGTTGCTCATCACCGCGAGCTGCCGCAGGAGTTCGGGTTTTGCTTCCATGCGGGCGATCAGGTCGGCGATCCATTCAGCGTCGGCGCGTGCGACGGTGTGGTGCCATGTGCCCCAGGTCCATCCCGGCTGTGCTCCGAAGGAGGCGGGTGCGATGCCGGCGAACAGGCCGTTGGGGGTCGCTCGGCCCGTCATCCGCAACACATACCGCATGACGGACACGACCGTGCGCCGTAGTTGACGGATCTCGGGTTCGGCAGCCGAGCACAGGGTGTTGATCTGCTGCGCGAGCACGGGGCTGGCCTGCTCGATGGTGTCGGCGATCTCGGTCATCGACCAGACGTCACGCAGCCATGCCTGCCACCGAACCTGCCGGGCCGGGGTGTCATCGGTGAGGTCCGGCCAAGCGGGCAGCGGCAGCCTCGAGTGTCGGGCGGCGCGCAAGAGTGCCATGTCCGCGCACCGGTACAGCGGTCCGGCCTTCCTGGAATCCATGCGCCCTCCCTGGTTCGTGGTGTGGGGGGTGCCAGCCCGCGCGGCGGATGACCGCGCGGGCTGGCACGTGTGCGTGCTGTGGGTCAGGCCACGTTGGTGGCGCACGGGCTGGAGCAGGTGCTGCCGCAGCCGTCGTCGGTGAGGTTGATCAGCGTGGCCTGTCCGTCGCCGGACTCCAGGACGCTGATATCGAGGTCGAACTCGTTGTTCTCCACGTGCTGTCTCCTTCAGAGGGGTGCGCGGCTCCCATCGAGCCGCCGGGGGTGTGCCGCGTGAGCGGCGCCGGCACGGCATCGGCGCCTTGCCGGTGGTCTGGGGTGGTCAGGTGCCGCTGGACACGCAACTGGTTCCGCAGGTCGAGCCGCATCCGCCGTCGGAAGCGACACCGACTGCGGCCGTCCCACCGGACTCGACGACGCTGATGTCGAGGTCGAACTCGTCGGTTTCCATCTGCTATCTCCTTCGCGAGGTGTGCGGCTCAGAAAGCGCCGCTGAAGGGGTGCCGCATGTGCGGCGCCGGCACGAATGGAGCGCTGTGCCGGAGAACTGGAAGCGGTCAGGGATGCTTGAGGCCCGTCAGACCGCTGTGGTCTGGGGTTCCGATTGGAAGCGCGCTGCGGCTTCCATGGCTCGGGTGAAGTGCTCTGCGCGCTCGTCTCCTTCGGCCTCCTGGGCGCGGAGGTCGCCGAAACGGGCCCAGTACCGTCGGCAGACGTCGCTGGTCATGACCATCGAGGCGAAGAACGGCAGCTGTCCGTCGCGAATGAAGCCGAGGCGGTCGCGCAGGCTGAGGGCGCAGATGAGCTGGTTGGCCTTCAGTAGCTGCATGTACTCCTGGACGTCCATGTCTTCGGGGGTCCAGAGCTTGGCCAGGCCGGGGTTGGTGGACAATTGCGCCAACCAGTCGAGCTGGTTCCGAGCGACGGTCGCCTCGTTCCGCTCGGCCTGGTGCCGCGCATGCTGCCGAAGCCGGGCGGCTCCGACCACGGCGGTGGCGAGGGAGACGGCGGTGCCGGCGGCGAGGACAGCGGTGGTGAGCTTCATACGGCAGCGGTCCCTTTCAGGTAAGAGTGATCGGTGGGTTGGTCGGATCGGTGGAGTGAGCGGGGCTCGCCGGGTCATGCGACCTGCGCGAGCACGACGGTCGAGGAGTCGCCGGGCTGGTGATCCTGGGTGAGCCGGCGACGCACCGTCTCCAGGGCCGCGGCGATCGGTGACAGTCCTACGGAGGCTCTTCGCTGGTCCAAGGAGTCGGGCGCGCGCACCGGACACAGCTCAACCCCTGTTGCGATAAGGACCTGTTGAGTCCCGAACTCCTGGGGGCGACCGCTGTTGGCCAGGGTGCGGTCGTAGAGGTGTGCCCAGTGCTGGATGCGCGCGTCGCCGTCCTGGACTGCGCGTTCCAGCAGGGTGGTGGCCGCCCGCTGGAAGTCGGCGTCGCCGTCGGCGTGAAGAGCCAGGCTCCATGCGGCGCGCGCCGCGTCGGGGCCGATGAGGCGGTAGCCGGGCCAGTCATGCTCGGCCAGGATGCGGCGCATGATCTTGGTGTCGGCGTGGTCGGCGTGACGGTCCTGGCCGAGCTGCACGGCGTCAAGGTGGTTGCGCACGCGCTTGGCCCGGCGCGCTGCAGACTGCGCTGCGCGGACGATGAGTTCGCGGGCGAGGTCCGGCCGCAGCGGATCGGAAGCCGTCACGCGATGCTCCGACTGTCAGCGGCGGACTGCGGCTCGTGGACCCGACACCCGATGAGTGCGCCCAGTCCAGAACGCTGCTCGGCGATGAGTTCGAGGCGAGCGGCCCGCTCCTCGTGCTGCCCAGTGCCCGATCCGCGCACGTCCCAACCCATGTCGGTGAGCCGACGAAGTAATGGGGCGATCGGATCAACGTCGAGGGGGTGACGGGCAAGAGCCTCGGCACGCACGAGCGGCAGGTCGAGTCGGGCGGCGAAGTCGGAGGCCCACAGAGTGATCAGCTGGACGGTGTTGTCGGAGCGGTCGGGCAGGGTGTGGACGCAACTCAGGAAGAGGCACGGGCCTTGGCCCCATCCGAGGTCGGGGGTCCGCTGAGGGATCATGCAGGCCAGCAGCAGGCCGTCCTCGAACAGTCCGGCCGGCTGCGCCTGCGAGTCACGGAACAGGGCGGGGATATCGGCTCGGGCGGGTACCGACAGGCCGCGCATGGTGAGCCAGCGCTGACGGTCCTGGACGAGCGCGACGGCCTTGTCTCGCTCGGCGTCCGTGCCCAGAGTCCGCATCTCGTACACGGTTGCTGGCGCCCGCTCGTGCAGGGGCGCGGGAGAAGGCTCGGTGACCGGCACGGCGGGCGATGTGTTCACTGAGCCGCTCCGTTCTCCACTGTGCCGGTCAGCCTGGTGCCCAGCAGGCCCCACGCGTGGGCCAGGACGACGAGCTGGTTGACGTCGGCGGCCCCGGCCCCGTCGAGCAGCTCGTCGAGTGCGGATCCGAGATCGGCCGGGGCGATCTTGGCGGCGAGAGCGGCGTCGCGGGGGGTGTTGTGCTCCGCGACCGCCCTCAGCAGCAGCTGCTGCTCTGCGTTGAGCTCCGGCGCCGGCCGGTCCGTCGTGGGCGGGGCGACCTGCTCAGCAGCAAGCAGCAAATGCACGAGCACCTGCGGCTTGCAGCGGGGCGGGCAATGGACGCTCACCCGGATGTCGCGGAGGTACTGACGGACCGTGTGGGGTGACAGCCCGGTCCTCGTGACGATGTCTTGGGAGGTGAGGCCCTCCACGAGATGCTGGGCGACGATCTGGTGGGTCGGCTTCAGCGGTGTGATCGGTGCGCTGGGCGTCATGGACGGGAACACGGCTTTCTCTTTCTCGGCTGGCTTGGCGGTCACCGGAAGGGGTGTCGCCGGTCCCCGCGGGGGACGGGGGCCGGCGACACGGGCCGGTGCGAGGCGGTCGGGATTCACGGGGTGCCGCGCACGGGGGTTCATGCGGCGGTGGGGTCGGGCTGCGCCCAGGCGGTTTCGGAGGCGAGGCGTTCGGACCACTGGATGGGGTCGTCGTCGAAGGCGGCGTCGGCGAGGCGTATTCGCTGGACTTCGCCGGTCCCGGCCGGAGGGTAGGTGTGCTGGATGTCGCGCCACAGGCGCTGGAGGACGTAGTCGCGGTCGAGGGCCTGGGCGCCGTGCAGTTCCATGGCGTCCTGGGCTGAGGTCATGGCCCACTGGTGGCCCAGGTACTTCGCGTTGATCAGGTCGCCGTCGCAGGACAGGCCCTGGTCGAGGAGGTGCACGGACTGGTAGGCCAGGATTCGTCCGGCGCGCAGGCGGGCCTCCATGTCACCGACGCGGTCCCGCAGAACCGGCAGATCGGACAGGGCGCCCCGGTAGCGGGGGCGTGCCTGGAGACGAGCGGTCGTGGTGGCGACGACAGCCTCGTGGATCCCGAGGCTGACCGCGGCCAGGTTGGGGCGGCCGTACAAGATGCTGCTGCTCTGCGCCACGCTGAGCCCCTGGCCGAGCTCTCCGATCACGCTGTCCGCGGGGACGCGGACGTGGTCGAGGTCGAGGCGGCCGGCGGAGAAGCCGTGCAGGCCGAGACCGGAGCGGTGGTCGGCGATGGAGAGCCCGTGGCGGTCGGATTCGACCATGAACGCGGTCAGCGCCTGCGAGGTACGAACGCCCGCCTCGGCGGTGCGGGCGAGCACGAGGTGGACTCCCGCGAGGTGGCTGTTGCCGATGTGGGCCTTGCTGCCGGTGATCACCCACTGGTTACCGACGCGTTCGGCGGTGGTCTCGATGCCGCCGATGTGCCCGCCGGCGGTCGGTTCGGTCACCGCGATCGACAAGAGAAGCGAACCGTCCGCCACCTGCGGCAGCCAGCGGCCCTTCTGCTCATGCGTGGCGAAGTGCAGCAGGGCGCCGACGGGGATCAGGGTGGCTTGCAGGATGGCCGCGGCAGCCGCCGAGACACGGGCGATGCGGTGGATGAGGACCGTCTTGGCGACATGGCCGGCGCCCAGACCGCCGAAGGCGGCCGGGACGGTGACGGCGAACCAGCCCCGCGCGGCCATCAGGTCGGCGACCTTGCGCTCCACCCTGCCCGGGGCGGCTTCCATCCGCGCGACGCGCGGCGCGACGTGCTCGGCCGCGAAGGCGTCCGCCTCGTTCCACAGCAGGTCGTGGCGGGCGGTGAGATAGGGCCGCAGCGCCGGAGGCGGTGTGGCGGGTGTGGCTGGCATGCTCGTCTCCCTCTCCCTGGTTGAAGTTCGCGCGGTGGAGCGGCCGGGGAGCGCTAGCGGCTCCGGGGCGGGGCGGTGGAGCGGGCCTAGCGGACGGGCGCGGAGGTGATGCTGCCCATCACCTCCGCGCCAGAGTTGATGGTGATGTCCCTGATCCGTTCGGCTTCGCTCAGGGGCCGCTTCTCGGGGTCAATGACGCAGACCGTGCCCAGGACCACGCCGCTCTCGTGGATGAGCGGGGCGCCGAAGTAGGAGCGGATCCCGACCGCGTCGACCACGTGGTTGCCGCTGAAGCGGGGGCTGGCGTGCACGTCATGCAGCGGGAGGGCCTTTTTGCGCTTCACGACCTCCGGGCACCAGCCGTGGTCGTGACTCATGGTGCGGCCGACGATGACGTACCCGCTGTCCGCCGGCGGCTGGTGCAGTCCGACGAAGGTCTGCTCTACCAGGAACAGATTGACGAACCCGTACAGAAACCCGGCCTTCTCAGCCATGTCGCGGGCCAGCTCGTCGAAGTCCTCGCTGGCAGCGGGGGACACGCCCAGGCGCTCCAGCAGCGCGTACCGCTGCGCCAGTTCGGTCGTCTGCTGGGTGTGCGGGCCGGTGACGGCGGCGCCTGCCGGGATGGAAAGCCCGTGGGCGCCGTCGCGCATGCCGCGTTGCGGTAAGGCCAGCGCGGGTGGGGTGGCCTGCGACACGAAGTGGGAGTTGTTGGGCTGATATGACATCAGGCGTCCTGGAGAGTTGTGGTGGATGCGGGGTGAACGGGGCCTTCCGATGCGTGCTCCACGGCGTAGCCGACGAGGGTCAGCAGGACGCCGGCGACGTGGTTCGGATTGCGGGCGTCCCACGAGGTCGCCCGTGCTCCCGCTGCCCAGCCGGTCGGGACGTCGGTGACCACCGGTACAGAGGCGGGCAGGTCCAGGGCGGCGCGGACCTGGTCGGGGTGGTAGAGGTGTGCTCCGTCGAAGTGGTTCACGGCTACGACGAAGGGCAGACCGATGTCTTCGAAGAAGCTGACCGGGGTGAAGCTGTTTTCCAGGCGGCGGGTGTCGACCAGGACGACCGCGCCGACGGCTCCGCGGGAGAGGTCGTACCAGAGGTCGACGAACCGGTCCTGGCCGGGCGTGCCGAACAGGAACAGTTCCAGAGGTTTGGGCGCGTCGGGGAGGCTGAGGCGCCCGAAGTCGAAGGCGACCGTGGTGGTCTGCTTGGCCTCGACACCCTCCAGGCTGTCCACGTCCGCGCTCGCCTCGGTCAGGTATTCCTCCGTGCTCAACGGCGTGATCTCGCTGACCGCGCCCACGGCGGTGGTCTTGCCGGCGCCGAAGCCGCCGGCGATCACGATCTTCAGCACGGTCGGTGCACCAGCATGCGAGTGCGACGAAGTCCGCAGTCCCACAGCCGGGTCACCCGGCCTGGCGGTAGGGGATGGCATCGGGAAACTTCCTTTTCAGGGCCACCGAGAGGGCGGCCAACAGGTGGGTGGTGGGGCGTTCGTCCGCGTCGGTGTCGGCGGCGGCATAGGCATCTGTGACGGAAACGACCAGGGCGTGGGCATCCAGGAGGTCTGAGACGAGGATCTTGGCGGCGGTGATGGGGCGGCCGAGCCGTCCCGCAAGCTCGGTCACCGAACGCCGGTGCTCCCGGCACAGCGCGAGGATCTCTTCGCATTCCTCGGCCTGGCCCGGGCCAGGCCGTCCTGGGCCGAGGTCCAGCACGGTGTCCAGCCCGAGCAGGTGCCGGGGCTCGGTGCGCCCGC
This sequence comes from Streptomyces sp. NBC_01669, assembly GCF_026339735.1. Taxonomy (GTDB): domain Bacteria; phylum Actinomycetota; class Actinomycetes; order Streptomycetales; family Streptomycetaceae; genus Streptomyces; species Streptomyces yanii. The sequence goes on along the minus strand of NZ_JAPEQG010000001.1, from coordinate 1,165,845 downwards.
GCGTCAGCGTGTAGGTCCGCACGAACGTCGAATCCTCGGCCGCGTCGCCGTAAGTGCTCACCGGACCTCATCACCCGTGCCGACTCGTACGGGGATCTGCATGTAGGGGGCGAACTTCTGGATCAGGCGTCCCGTTTCGAATCCGATGGGGCCGGCGTCGGCGTCCGGGGCGGCGATGACGTTGAGGACGGTGTCCACCACGCCGCGGTCGTTGCTGGGATGGTCTTCGAAGGCCGCGCTGCGACCGGCGCTCTGGACGAAGAACAGGCAGTCGTCGCGCTCGATGATGACCTGCCTGGCCGGCCGCTTCTGGTGGCTGGGGCCGGTGGTGTTCGACGCGAGGGAGGCCACTCCGCTGAGCGCGGCCGACAGTTCGTCCGCCCAGTCTTTGTCGACTTCGCTGTCCAGCAGCCGCAGCCCGTCCCGCGACAGGAGGACGGCGTGCAGGACGCCCGGAACATCGGCGACGAACTGCCGTAGCAGCCAGGCCATGTCGTCACGCTGATGGCTCGCTGTCGCCTCGGAGGCGGGCGTCACGCCGGTCGTCACGTCATTCATCTCAGGGTGGGTGCTCATGGGGATCGCTCCAGAAGGGGGATAGGGCCGGTGGATTCGTCCGGGCGGCCGGGAACGCGGAGGGGCGGGCGCTGGTCAGGGTCTGGGCTGCTCTGCCGAAGCGGGAAGAGAACCGGCGGCCCCACCGGCCTTGACGCCGGTGCGGAAGGCGGATGCGAGCCCAGGCGTCGCTGCCGCCGCAGGGGCTTGCTCCCGCTCACGCGGTGGAGGGAACGAACCGGCCTGCCGCGTACGCCGGGGAAGGTCGGGTGCGGGTGCAGCGTGTCCCGCCTCGTCGGCTCCTGGCGTGCCCCCGGCGATCGGGTGGCTGACCTGGCCTGCCGAGGGGTCGGCCGTCGCTGCGGCAGCTTGCCGTTGTGGGGGTGTGGCAGGGCGTGCTTCCCGGCGGCGAGTGCCCACGCCACCGACAGGGGGAATCGTCACGAGGAGCCGTGCTGGAATGACGACCAGGGCCGTGGTGCCGCCCGTTACGTTCTCCTGCAGGAGAACGGACAGGCCGTGCGACTGAGCGATCTTCGCGGCGACCAGCAAGCCGAGCTGCCCGGCTCGTACCTGGCCGCTGACGTCGACCTGGTCGGGAGCCTTCAGCAGACGGTTCATCTGGGCTCGGATCTGCGGATGCATGGAGATGGCACGGTCCTCGACCTCGACCGCCAGCCCGTTAGGCACCCGCTGCGCCCGCACTGTCACTTTCGTCGCCGGGTCGGAGCACTCGCACGCGTTCTCGATTAGCTCGGCCAGCAGGTGGGTCAGGTCCGGACCCACGTGTCCGGGAAGACCCAGCTCACCGCCCACGGAACCGGCCGCCACCACCACGCGCGGGTACTGCACCACCTCGGACATCGCACCGCGCAGCGTGGTCGTGACAGGGACCGGCTGGCGCGCACTGCGCAGGGACTGCCCGCCCAGCACCGCCGTGCTCTCCACCTGACGGCGCATTCGCGTCACCAGGTGATCGATCTCGAAGATCTTCGTCAGCAGCTCCGGGTCGTCGGTCAGCATTTCCAGCTGGCTGAGTGCCGCCAGCGCTTTCCCGACCAGGGCATGTTCCCGCCTGGCCAGGCGGCGCAGCACTTCCAGTAGGACGACGGACTGGGACTCGTCGTGCACGCGTATCAGCGAGGCGACGGCCTGCACCTGGAGTGCACTCAACGCCTTGTCGATCTCCGCGGTCGCACTGGCCGGCTGCGGCATCTGCATGTCCGGCAGCGGCGGCCGTGCCCCTCGGCACAGCTCGTCCGCCGACCACTGCACCGACTTCTCGACGGCCGCGGCAACCCCTACGACCGCGGTCAGTTCCGCTGTCCGACGTTCCTCTGCGGCTGCCTGCACGGTGCCCGCGGCCGTTCGCACGCCTCGGGCCGCCACCAGCGCGACGCCGGTCAGTCCGCAGACCAGGCCGGCCAGGAGCCAGCCGAGAGGAACCGCGGCCGTCGACCAGGCGGTGAAGACGGCGCCCAGCAGAGCTGCGAGAAGCAGCAGGGGCGGCACCACGGCACGACGAACACAGTGCACAGTGAAGGCATCGGTCCGTGGGGGCCGCCGTCGGCGGTGGCCGGTCGCGGCCGGCCGTGTCGGGTACGCGCTGTCAAGCATGGGATTCCTCGTCAGTGGGGTGGGGCGGCTAGGCGTGCTGCGACGTCAGGTCCTTGCAGGTCTGTCGCGGCCTGCGCTCCTGTGACCCGGGCGCAGGAACGCAGGCCGCGCCTCGGTGGGGGGAGGACCGCGTGGACACAGCTGATGAAGGAGCCGGGCGCTCTGGATCAGGCCCATGTGGCTGAATGCCTGCGGGAAGTTCCCGAGCTGACGCTGCTGGACGGGGTCGTACTCCTCGGCGAGGAGGCCCAGGTCGTTGCGCAGCGCGAGCAGGCGCTCGAACAGGGTGTGGGCCTCATCCAGGCGGCCGGTCAAGGCCAGGGCATCCACGAGCCAGAAGGAGCAGAGGATGAACGTGCCCTCATCGCCCTTCAGACCATCCACCCCGGCGTGGTCGCCGACCGTCGGGTACCGGCGCACGAGCCCGTCCGGCGTGGCCAGCTCCCGGCGCACCGCGTCCACGGTGCCGATGACGCGCGGGTCGTCGGGCGGAAGGAAGCCGACGCGGGGGATCAGCAGCGTGGCGGCGTCCAGTTCTTGCGAGCCGTAGGACTGGGTGAAGGTGTTGCGTACCGGGTCGAACCCCTGAGTGCAGACGTCGCGGTGGATCGTCTCGCGCAGCTCGACCAGGGAATCCAGGTTCATGTCGAGGGCGCCGGCCTCTACCAGGCGGATGGTGCGGTCGATGGCCACCCAGGCCATCACCTTGGAGTGCACGAAGTGCCGGCGTACCCCGCGGATCTCCCAGATCCCCTCGTCGGGCTCCTGCCAGCGTTCGACCAGGTGCTCGATGAGCCGCCGGTGCAGGACCGCGGTGTCGGCGCAGTGCGCGACACCGCTCTGATGCGCGAGATACAGAGTCTCGATCACCTCGCCGTACACATCGAGCTGCAGTTGGTCCGCCGCCCCGTTCCCGACCCGCACCGGGGTTGATTCCTCGTATCCCGGAAGCCACGGCAGCAGCCGCTCCCGCAGGTCACGCTCACCTGCGATCCCGTACATGATCTGCAGGTTCTCCGGATCACCGGCCACGGCCCGCAGCAGCCATCGCCGCCACGCCTGGGCCTCCTGCCGGTACCCGGTCCCCAGCAGCGCGGCAAGGGTTGTGGAGGCGTCCCGCAGCCAGGTGAATCGGTAGTCCCAGTTCCGTCCGCCGCCGATCTCCTCGGGCAGCGAGGTGGTCGGCGCCGCGACGATTCCTCCGCTCGGCGCATACGTCATCGCCTTCAGCGCGATCGAGGAACGGACCACGGGCTCGCGGTAGGGGCCCTCGTAGGTGCCTCCCTGCGTCCAGTCCTGCCAGAAGGTGAGCGTCTCAGCCAACGCGGCCTCCGGGTCAGGAACGTCCGGGGCGGCTGCGTGGGAGGGGCACCAGCTGAGCACGAACGCCACGCTCTGCCCAGCGGCGACGGCGAAGGTACTGACGATGACGCCGTCCTTCTCCACCTGCTTGATGCAGGTGTCGAGCCACAGGGCGTCCGCGCCGGCTTCCGCCACCATGCGGCCGCCGACCTCGTGGATCCACGGGCTGACGCTGCCATATCCCGGCCGCGGACGCAGAGCCGAGACCATCTCCACCTCACCGGTCACGCCCTCGACGATCCGGATCACCTGCGGTGCCCCGTCGCGCGGAGGCATGAAGTCGATCACCCGGCCCGATCCGGTCGGGGTGCGCCAAAGCGATTCGAGGACGAGAGAGTCCCCGCGATACCGGCGCTCGGCGACCGCTCCGGCATCGGATCGGACGGCAGCCGGGGTGATCTGCCAGGAGCCGTGTTTCTGGGTGCCGAGCAGGCCGGCGAAGACGGCCGGCGAGTCGAAGCGGGGCAGGCACAGCCAGTCGATCGAGCCGTCGTCGCAGACGTGGGCGCTGGTCTGCATGTCGCCGATCAGGCCGTACTGCTCGATACGCGGAAGACGAGTCATCGTGTGGATCTCCGTAGACCCCGCGGATCCGGGGATGGCATCAAGGCCGCAGCAGCAGCCGGGAACGGTAGATGAGGAAGGACTCCGTGGTCACTTGCGCGGGGGAGGCCGGTTCTGCCCCGGTGCGGAGTCCCTGTCCTGGGGAGCGGCGCGGCCGGTTGCCCGGCCACCGCGGAGAGTCAGCCACGCCATCGGGCCGAGAACCACCGCGATAAGAACTGCCCCGGTGACGGTCATGTCCGGGGTACCGATGCGGCGAGGGCCAAGAGGGCGAAGGCGACAGCGAAGACCGAGCCGCGCAGCACGTTCAGTTGCGGCTTCCACCAACGTCGTCTCCGCCTCGGCTTCGCTGGGACAAAGCCGTGAGCTTGTACGGTCGCGACGAGTGCCTGGGTGGCCTCGGCCAGCCTGACCAGATGCACCCTGCTGGGCATGTAGCCGTCAGGGACGCCCTCCGAAGCGAGCTGCTGGGCGCCGTGCAGCCCGGACGCTCCCGGCGTTACGACGAGCCCAAGTTGGCTGATGTGACCACGAAGGCGCCGCGCGAGTTCCTCCACATCGCTGGCGCTCTCCGGCAGCGGTGACTCCTCGCCCAGCAGGAGCGCCACCGTCTTCGCCGCGGCAACCGCTTGATCGCGCGTCAGCTCAGCCGGCCCCATGGTGCAGTGGTCCCGCCTGCCTCGGCCATCGCGGAGATAGGGTTCCCGATGTAGGACCAGCGAGAGACGCATGGCACAACTCCCGTTCGGATTAGCCAAAGTTGAGTGGGGTTCGCCGTGGAATACCGACGACTGACATGCAATTTGAGTAGTGCGACCGCTACGTTGAGCGAACCGTGAATCCCTGCCGAGGGGTATGCCTGCGCCGCCCCAAAGGCCGTCAAAGGCGTCAAAGATCATTTCGGAACTGAGGGGCAGCCCATGGCCCGTGCGCGAAACGTCGCCCTCGCCGCACTCCTGCGTGAAGCAGGCTGGTCCCAGCCACAAGTAGCCGCCGCAGTTGCCCGAGTAGCCGCGGAGAGCGGCGCGCGTGAGCTGGAGGCCATCTCCCGCTCGCACATCGCCATGTGGGTCCAGGGCACGCGGCCGAGTGGAAGGGCGCCCCATATCCTTCGCGAGACGCTGTCCCGCAGGCTCGGCCGCCGCCTCACCCTGGCTGACCTCGGGCTGGAAGGCGAGCCGGCAGGCACGACCGACAGCGGTTCCGACTGGAGCGTCGACCCTCTGACCGTGCTCGCCGAGCTTGGAAGCGACGACCTCGATATGCACCGACGCAAGCTGCTGGCGACGACCGCGTACTCGGCCGCCGGCCTCGCATTGCCCACCGCTTCGTGGTGGGCAGCCGCCCCTAACGCAGCGGCGAAGCGCCCAGCAGTGTCCCCCCGGCTGGTGACCCAGGCCGACATCGATGATGTCCGCGACCTGACGACCTTCTACTCCGCTCGGGACCAGCAGCGCGGTGGAGCCTCGGGGCGCTCGGCCCTCGCCGGCCACCTTCGCGACGAAACGGTGCCCCTGCTCGGCAGCAGGTTCCGCACGGAGCAGGTCCGTCGCGACACGTACTCGGCCGTTGCGGAGATGACCTACCTGGCGGGGTGGATGGCTTTCGACGCCTCCGAGCACCGCACCGCCCAGCGCTATCTCACCCTGGCGGCCCGCATCGCGGCCGAGGCGGGCGACGGGCCGCTCGGGGGTCACATCCTGCGCGCCCTCGCGCACCAAGCTGTGGACCTCGGGCACCCTCGGCGAGCGCTCGCCCTGGCCGAAGCATCCATGTCCCGCGACCGCTACGGCCAGGCTAGCCACCGCGAGAGGGCTCTGTTCGCGATCGTTCACTCCCGAGCCCTCGCGGCAGACGGCGACCGCGCCGGCACCCTCGCGGCCATTAGCCGTGCAGAGCGGGATCTCTCCCACGCAGACAACAACGATGCCCCCAGCCGTGTGGGCTTCTTCCAAGAAGCCTCCCTGGCCCACGAGACCGCCTGCGCCCTGCGCGACCTTGGCCAGCCGCTGGACGCGGAGATCCACTTCCAGCGCAGCGTTGCCACCCGCCGCCGACAGCAATACGCCCGCACCCACAGCGTGACCCTCGGCTACCTCGGCGCCGTCCAGGTACAGCAGGGACGCCTCGACGAGGCGTGTGCCACCTGGAACCGGGCCCTCGACGCCATGGTCGGCGTCCAGTCCGGCCGCGCCCGCGACGTCATCGTCCGCATGCAGAGTGACCTCTCGCCCGTCCGGCAACGCGGCGGTCGCCACATCGCCGAACTGGACCGGCGAGCGCGAGACATGCTGCGCGCCATAGGCTGACCGACGAGCAGATCCGCGGCGCCGGCCGGAGGCCGCCGCACGCGCTACGCCCAGGGAGAGGAACGAGCGCTGATGGTGACGTACGAGGTCGAATCGATTGCAACCGTCGTCGGGGGCCACACCCGCGTTCAGGACGACTATCAAGGCGCGGTCGAATCGATCATCAGGCTCGACGACGCGTATCCGCTCGAGACCTTGCAAGGAATTGAGGAGTTCTCTCACCTGGTCGTGACCTGGCGCTTCCACCTGGCGAAACCCGAAGACGTCCAGCTCCATGCACGCAGTCCTCGGGGAAACCAGAACTGGCCGGCGACGGGTACGTTTGTCCACCGCAACCACCGGCGCCCCAACCAACTGGCGATCAGTTACCCGCGGTTGCTGAAGGTCGAAGGTCGGGACCTCTTGGTCACCGATCTCGACGCCGTTGAAGGGACGCCGGTGATTGACCTGGCGCCGTATTTCGAGCAGATGGGGCCTCGGGGCCCGATCTGTCAGCCGGCATGGCCTGGCGAGATGCTTGAACCGAACTACTGGGCGAAGGCAACGGAACGGCCCTCGGAGCGCTCTGCGTAGCGGGAGTGACTGAGTTGTGCTACTCGTCATTCGCATGGTCGAGGACCGGCTGGAGGTCTGACTCAAGCCGCAGCCCTCGCGTCCCGGAACTCACACCACGTCTCCTCACCGTTGCTTTCCCACACGTCTGAGATCGCGTCGACAAGGCGGATCCCGCGCCCCGATTCACCGTCGCGTCCGGCTTCCTTGAGTGCTGCTGGAACCGGGTTGTGGTCGGTTACGGAGACGCGCACTACGTCGCCGGCCACCGTGATCTGGACGATGACTTCGCCCTCACCCTGAATCACCGCGTTGGTGACCAGCTCCGAGACGGCCAGTACAACGAACTCTGCCACCGGCTTCGAAACACGGCACCGCCGCAGGAACGCCCTGGCTACCTGCCGCATCACCGCAACTACCCTGAGATCAGGGAGCAAGGCCGCCTGACAGGCATGGGATGCCGCGGGTACTTCTGCCCATGCTGATGTGCTGCGTCGGTCCTCCTGAACTGACCTCACGTATGACGCGCCTGCTGTGGCCGCAGAGCCTCGGATGCCCCTGTCGGGCGGGGGTGCTTCTTGGAGCCTGGTCATGGGGGCTATCGCATCGCGCGGAGACGCCGTCGACCAGGGGAATCCCGCGGGGGAAAATTCTGTCAAGGGGGGAAACTGGAGGGGGAATTGAGGTCATGATTGGATTCCGCCCACCAATAGAGGTCACACTCATGCCAGATCCGTTCGCTGGCCTTCTCCTACGGCTTCGGCAGGATGCGGGCCGGACGCAGGAGGAGCAGGCAGATGCGATCAACGCTGTCTCCGGCCGCGAGACCATGACCCGCCGAGAGATCAGCCGCTATGAGAACTTCGAGAACGTCCCTACCAATCACACAATCGGCCACATCGCGGCGGCCTGCGGTGTCCCCTTCGAGGAACTACGTCGGGAGGCAAAGGCTGCCCGCGCTCGCAAGAGAATGGGGTATGCCAATGCAGGGGAGGACCAGGACGCCGTGAAGCGTCGCACACTGCTGGGTGGCGCTGCTATTGGCGTGAGCGCGGCTGCCGAGCCCTGGGGGCGACTCGCCCTCGCCCTCGGTAAGGGGTCCATGATCGATTCGCCCTCCGCCGTCGCGCTCATCGACCGGGCTGCTGAACTGCACGTCCAGGAACTCAACCTCAGCGCCCGGCGACTACAAAGCACGGTCGAGTCACATCTTGACGCGATCACCGCCGCTCTGCCTCGTGCCGGCGAGCACGAACGGGCTCTCACCCTCGCAGCCGGAGAAACGGCTGCCCTGGCTGGTTGGGTGGCCTGGGACCTTGGCGAGCTCGACAAAGCCGATGCCTACTACAAGGTCACGTCGCAGTGCGCGGCAACCGCTGGACACCCTCCACTCCGAGCCCTGGCCCTGACCTACGCCAGCTACGGCGCTTCAACGCCGAAGGTGAAGTTGGAGTTCCTTTCCCAGGCGGCCAACGACGTGCGAGGCCACGGCAACGCTACTGCTGCCGCCTGGGTCCTCGGTAGGCACGCGGAGGAAGCTGCGGCAGCCGGCGACGAGACGGGAGCGCTCCGGGCGTTGGACCGAGCGCGCTTCGCTTACGACTTCGCGGATCACACCAGCGAGCAGGCGTGGGTTCGGTTCGTGACCCCGTACCGCATGGACTCGTTGGCTCTCTCCGTATACGGGCGGTTGCGGCGTCCCGAACTCACCGCTACAGCCGACACCGCAGTCCACCGTCTCGGAGCTGAACTCCCGGACGGAGGCGTTGTGGTCCTCGGAGATCTCGCTTCGGCCCTCCTGCGTGGAGGTGACGTCGACCAAGGGATCTACGTGGCACGCCAGTTCGCGTCTGCGGCACAGGCTAAGCCCAACACGATGGGCAAGGAGCGTGCGGCGACTATCGCAGCCTCCCTCCCCGACAGCCAGCAGGAACTCGCTTTCTACCTGCGGCAGTTCGCGTCCTGACTCTCCTTGCGCGCGGTAGGCGAGCAAGCTCAGGACGCGAACACCGTATGGCCGGCCCGACGCTTCTCAGTCTTGTGCCGTCTCCTCGACTACCCAGGACAGGTACGCCTCCGACCCACCGGTCACGGGCAGCGTGATCCACTGGGGGACGTCATAGGGGTGCTTCTCGTGCAGCCACGCCTCCAGCACCGGGAGGCGGTCCGCCGTAGTCATGTACGAGATCCGCCACTCCTGCGCCATCTCGACCTTCCCCTTCCACCAATAGAAGGCGGTGATCGGCGCATCGATGTGAACGCCCGCTGCCAACTTGCCCTCCACCGCGCCCCGAGCTAGCGCCTTCGCCTGATCCTCATCGTTACTGGTCGTCTGCGCGATCACAATCTCGTGGGCCATGCAACTACCTCTCCATCTCGGGTACCGCGACCCTATCCAGCCGTCCAGCGCATGCCGAAAGTCGGTCGCTACCAGTGAAGATGGGCGGGACTCACCCACCGCCTGATTCAGTTAGACGGCATCGTGTCACTCGGAGTGCTGCGTCGCTTCTACCCCACGGTGAAGGTCCTCTCGTGTAAAGGCTGTTCGAGATCGGCAGGCAGCAGCGCCTGTGCCTCGTTCCTTCGGGACCCCGGTTGGCTAAAACGCACTTCTCCCGGCCACGTGCTTCGCCAATGGATGGTTGCCGCGAGCTCCTTGGTTGCGCGCTCGAAATCAATGCTGGTGCCGCAGGTACATGACGTGCGTGCCGAAGCGAGAAAGACGAAGCCGTGCTGGCTTGGGGACCAAGACTGGGGACCAGTGCCCGGTACATGCAGCCGCTCGCCACATTGGCGAGCAGTTGGTCTGTGCTGAAGCGCAGCCCGGTTCGCCTGCGCGCCGGTCCGCCACCAGCCGCGAAGGGGTGGTGCCCTCAGGGCAAAAGTGTGGTGATTACGGCCGTCACGGCGGCGGCCAGGGTGACGAACGTTGTGGCCGCGCTTCAGGCATGCGGCAGGTATCGCCACGGGATCCCGGTCCGGTCGACGTAGCGGATGGCGTCCATGATCCGGCGCAGGTCGTGTTCGGGCGGCCGCCCGATGTCCAGGCCCTTCCCTCTGCGCTCGGCTCGCCAGGCTGTCAGGGTTGGTTCGACCAGTTCCCAACGGGCATCGGACAGGTCACTCGGGTAGGGCCGCTGTCGACGAGGCATGTTTCCGTAGTACCGATGGCCGCCGCCCCGCCATAGGGCGCAAACAGGCGTGACCGGAGGCGTGTTGGGATCAGATAGGAGCAAAGGGTTCGAAACGGTCACTCGAAGGCCGTCATCCACCACATCTGCCACAAGAGACGTCTACTGCCCCAGCCGACCCGAAGCGGTCCGCCACCTTGAACTGCAATGAAGCACCCCGGTCGGGACAAACGCTCTTTAAGTCCATGCGCTCGCTTCGCTGATCATGCGACAGGGAGTACGCGTCGCGCTGGGACTTCAGTGCCCGATACGTGCCGACGCTCGACCTAGCGCGAGTACACAGAGGGGGTCACTCGATTTCCTGCGACGATCCCTGTGACAACGGCCCTGTCTGTCGTCGCTCCGTGGGGCCGGTGGGTTGTCGTCCAGGACGCCTCGTCGAGGCGCAAGTTGCCTTGGGAGCCGGTCTTGGGTGTGAGGTCCAGGACGAGGAGTTGGCTGTACGGGGCGTTGGTATTGCTGTATTCGGTGGTTTGAGTCAGGTAGCGGCTTTCAAGGTAAGTGCGGTCGTTGCTGGTGCTGTTCTGTTTGACCTCGGTCAGGTAGCGCAGAGAACCGAAGTGCACCATGACGTCTGCGCGTCCCATGGCGTCGTCTTCGGTCTCTACCAGGACCACGCTGTGCAGCGGTCCCTTCTGGAGCCACTGGTGGTAGTCGCGTTGCAGGTCCGCCTCGACAGCTTTGCGGTCCGTCGCCTTCTCCGGCTTGCGCCGGTAGTCGAATGGTGGCGGTTCTTCCTTTTTGGTTTTACCCAGAAGGTTCGTACGGGTCATGTTGGCGCGGCTCTTGAGGAAGAGGAGGGTCTGCTCGACCAGCGCGAGGAATGTTCGGCGGGTCTCGCCGACGAAGGCGGGCTGCCTGGACAGTTCGGTCATTATCTTGTCCAGTTGAGGCACGACGAGTGGGTCGGTCGCCTCAAGGCGGGCGACGTCGCTGTCGTAAGCGAGCCCCTCCACGAGACGCAATTGTCCGTCGTCGAGTGCGCTGCCGACACTCAGTGCTCGTTCTCCCAGCAGGAGAAGGAGTGTGGGCGCATGTCTTTGCAGGCGGCTGATCTGCCCTCCGTCAGGGTCGTCGTCATCGCTGCCGTCCCCGGCTGCCGGGATAGCGTCCGTTCCGCTCTCCCGATGCGCGGCGGCTTCGACGGCGTTGAGCAGGGCGGCGGCGGTCTCCGTGTCGAAGCCGTGGACGGCGTGCTGGTCGCTCTCCTCAGCAGCCCGGCGGAGTTGAGCGAGGAACGCCTGCTGTTGCAGGAAGCGGTCCTCGATCGCCGGCTGGACCAGGCGGCTGATACCTTGTCCTGCTTCTTTGACGAAGGGGCAAACGGTGCGGGCGGCGCGGTAGGCGCTCACCACGGTGTCGAGGGCCTGCCAGGCGTCCAGCCAGGCGTCTTCGTGCAGGGCTCGTGCAGCGGCCCGCAGTTGCAGGATGAGCCGGTGCCAGGCGATCTCGGCCGAGCGCCGGGGTTGGAGCCACGCGGCTTCGTGGGTGCACCTGAGCCAGGCTTCACGCCGGTCGAGGGCTTCGGCAATCTGGTCGGCGGCACGTTCGATGGTGACGGTGTCGTGCCGGCTGAAAGCCAGGACGGCGTCGCAGACGGCGGCGTAGGCGCGGGCGTCGTCGCGTGCTTCTTCAGCCTGGGCGGCGGTCTCGAACTGCTTGCGGGCCTGTGTGAGGAAGGCAGTGATGGTGCCAACGTCATTGGCGGACAACGCGCGGCGCAGTAGGTCACACCCGAGTTCGAACATAGCGTCCACGTCGGTGGCCTCGTCGTGGACTAGGCTCTGCAGGGTGGTGCGCAGCGTGTCGGCAATGGAGTCCTCACCAGCCCAACGGTCGAGGGAGAGCCCGAGCAGACGGGGCAGTCGCTCGGTGAAGTCCTCCGGGCTCCCACTGGGGATTTCCTCGAGGGCCTGCCACACCTTGAACGGCGTGACGGCGTCGCCGACGGCCAGCCGTAGTGCGGCTTCAAGACGCGCGGCGGCGAGGAGCGGGAGGCGTTCGATGTGCGTGTGGAGATCGTCGAGGAGGGCGGAGTTCAAAGCTTTGCCCATAGCCTTGGCCGCGGCGGGGCTGTTCAGCAGGGCGTCGATGGATGCGCTGAGGTGCAGGACGCTGCGCTGTGCGCCGAGACCTTGCGGAAAGGCGCTGGCGGCGGGCTGCCACTGGGTGTCTTCGCGGTCGAAGGCGTCCGCGACGGCTTCAGCAAGGTAGGCGGCGAAGGGGCCGGCGGCCACGTCCTGCGACTGGGTGGCGACTGTGTCCAGAGCGAGACCGATGGCGGGGAAGGTGATGGGCTGGCCTTCGGTGGCTAGTACGGAGAGCCGGTCGGCGAGTTGCGGCACAGCGTCCGTCCTTTCCTGCCAATGTCGTATGTCACCACAGGGAAGCACCGACCTCGGCCTGCCGGATGGTGGGGGCGGGCAGCGTGGCTTGGGCGAGATCGAAGTCTGCGGTGGTGATGACCACTTGCAGGTCGCTCTCGGCCGCGACGGACGCCAGTTCTGTGAAGAGCTTACGGGCGTCGTCGGACTGCATTTCCTCGGACTTGGGGCTGTCGATGAGAAGCAGTCCTGGGTGCGTTGAGACGCCGTAGCGGCGGCCGACGCGTAGCAGGGCGATGACGACGGCGATCCGCAGCCGCAGGCGTGCACCCGCCGACTGCTCCGTGAACCATTCCGGCTTGCTGCCCAGGGGGAAGATCCTCAGCCGAGCGCTGCGGTCGATGGCCACCTTTTCCAAGGACGGGACTCCGAAGAGGATCGCCAGTTCCGCGATCTCCTGGTTGACCTCCTGGAAGAGTGCGGCGGCGGCGTCCTTGCTGTCCTGGTCCAGCAAAGAGGCGGCGGCCGTGAGGATGGTGACGGCTCTTGCTTCCGCGGTGTCCGCGGCTGGTGGTTCTGGCTCACGGAAGACGCTGAGGGCGCCCTCCAGGCGCAGCACCTTCTCCTGCGCGGCCAGGCGTGCGGGAAGCTGGGCCGCCGACTGCGCGCGTCGCAACTGTGTTTCTGCCGCCTCCAGCTCGCGGGTCAGGCTGTCGACTGTTTCCTCGGCCCGCTCGAGAGCCTCTTTGGCGGTCACTTCGACGGTTGTGCTGGTCGCCAGCCGTTCCCGTGCCTCGTCGGTCACCTCTTGTGGCTCTTCGTCGTCGCCGCCTACTTCCCGGGCGCAGACCGCACAGGTGCTGGACTGGTGCTCCTGCTGGCGGCGGGTGTCGTCGATGGCTTGGTCGCAGCGTGGGCAGCTGGACGGGTTCAGGCCATGGAAGAGCAGACGTGCGGTGGCGCTTTCGGTGACATCGTTGAGGAGCTTGGCGGCCTGTTGGCGCTCGGTACGGGCCCGGCGGAAGGTTGTGGATGCTTCGTCCCACGCCTGCTGGGCATCGGCCAGTGTCCGGGCAAGCTGGACGGCGGCGCTGGCGAGGTCGACCAGAGGAGTGTCGTTCTCGCTGTCGGGGAGCAGGTCGGCCAGGTGGTCACGCGCCCGGCTGAGTTCGGTCTCCAGGTGCTCTCGCTCTAAAGCGCGCTCCGCTGCTTCGGCCTGTGCTGCGGAGCGGCGGGCTTTGGCTTCGGCTACCCGTACATCGCGCACGGCTTTGACTCGGGTAAGGGCGGCAGCGGCGGGCAGGTCCAGGAACACCTGCAGGAGGCGGCCGGGCAACCCGTTGGTGGCCACTTCGCCCAGCAGTGCCTTGTCGCCGCCGGCCGGGAGGTAGACGGCGCCGAAGTAGGCGGGCCACCCGTGCGTCTGCGTGCTGGTCTCCTTGAAGCTGTTGACCAGCGGCTGCAGGTCCATGCGGCCCAGCATCAGTCCGGCGATCTGTTCCGCGTAGCTGTCGGTGCTGGCCGCTCGCAGCAGCGCCGTGACGCCGCGAGCGGGATCGGGAGCCCGGACATCGGCCAGCGCGGCGGCATCCTTGCCTGTCAGAACGGCGGCCGAGGTGATCTCTCCGTCTGCGAGGTCGAGCCGGAATCCCATGGCCTCGCCGGCGATCGTCGCGTCGAGGTCCACCTGGCGCAGCCAGCCGCGGACACGGTTTTGCATCTCGCTGCGCGGGGTGCCGCGAAGACACCACGTCAGCAGCTCCAGTACCGAGGTCTTTCCGCGGAAGTTGGACGCGACGAGGGCCGTGAGACCGGCAGAGAAAGTCATAGGGGTGTTGAAGGGGCCTGGTTCGACATCACCGGTGCGTTCGCCGACCACGCGCAGCCGGTGCACCCGCAGCGACCGTGGGCGCGCGGGAGAGACGACCAGCGGCAGCCCGTACTCGGTGAACACGTCGCGGACGTCATCGACCGGCACGCCCGCCTTGTCCGCTATACGTGTCTCCAACAGAACTTCGGTCTGCAACGTGCTCATGCGGCCCCCGCCTCTTGTTCCTGCAGTTCGTGCCGGATGGCTGTCAGGCGCCGACGGGCCTGCTCGCTGATCGACGCGATCCGGGTCCCGCGCGGTGTCTCGGCGTACTCACGCGTCAGGTACTGCTGCTTCTTCAGCTCGCTGCCGGACTTCTCGCCCGCGAGCCGAAGGACCAGCTCGACCCGCTGCACGTAGTAGTCGAAGGCCGGTGCCTCACGGATGATCTCCCGGGACACCCGGCGGCCCTCTTCCAGGAGGAAATAGTCGTGCTGACGTACTCGGTTGACCGTGCCCCTGCGCCTGCGGACCAGCAGTCCAGCGCTGCGCAGCACCGCCAGGGCATCGTCCAGCCACTCGTAGGCGCCGAAGTGGTGTCGCAGCATCGGGTACCGCCTGACCTCCGGTTCCTCAGAGCGGAGGATCCGGTCGGCGATGTCAAGCAGTGCCTCTTCCCGGTCGTTCTCATATTCGGTCAGCAGCTCGTTGGCCAGGTAGTCCGGGTTACGCAGCCAGAAGTCCAGCTTCTGCAGCTTGACCTGCGTGCGCATGACTCCGACCGCGTGTTCCAGCAGCGGCACAACCCTGTCCGCCTCGCTCAGCGGCTCACACGCTCCGTCGATCAGCAGCAGCAGGCGCACCGCGTCCTGCTCCCGACTGGTCACCGGGCCCCCCGGCCCCTCCCCCTCGTGATCCATCGCCACAGCGTAGCCATCGGCACACAAAGTTGACCATGGGGTGACCAAGGGGAATTTGTGCACCGCTCCGCTCTGGCGCGGAAGCGTCTGGGGTTCGTTGGTGCCGCTGCCGCCGGGTCGGTATGCTGCTGTGCAGGCGGCCACGACCGCCGACCGCTGAAGGGGTCTTCCGCCCACGTCGGAGCCTCGTTGGTAGGCCAAGCCGTCCTTCGACGCATCGTGCAATTGGAATTCGCCTGCCTTCAAAGCGGCGTGTGCGTGGGTCGCGCTGCTGTATGGAGACAGACATGCCCACGAGCCGTCCCAGGAAGTCGCGCAAGCGCACACGGGAGATCCGCCAGCAGAGCCAGGCCATGGGTACGCGGTACACCGAGGCAATGCGGGCGAACGACCGCACCCTCTCCGGCGGCCAGCAACCGCAGCACCCCGCCGGCGTCCTGCTGCCTCTCGTAGCGGAAGCCCTCGCTGGCTTCTTCGAACTGGACGGACTCCTCTTGAGGCTTCGAGCGGAGATGGTTCTGGACCATGAGGGGGTGCTGGCGGGGTACCGGGAGTCAAGGCAGGTTCCGGTTCCTGGCGCGCCTATCGAGGACGTCACTGAGGCGTACTGGCGGGTACGCGACTCGCTGCCAGAGGGGACGGAGGAGTTCGCGGACGGCCACATGGAGGAGTACCCGCCCACGCCCAATGTGCTACTACTGACGGGTCCTTACGACGGCGGGAACGTGGTGCACCTGACCACCCTCGAGGTCGCCGAGGCAGACCTAACGCTGCTCACGGACTTCGCCGACGCGCTCGACCGCGCGACGGGCCTCCGACCTGGTTCGGAGTATGCAGCGCTCACGAAGAGGCTGGGCGAAATCGGGCGGATGCCGTACTACCCGTGGATGCCTGAGGGGGACGCCGCCACCGTGGCGCGCTGGGCGCGCCGGGCACTGTCGACCGTCCTGCACTCCCCATTCGAGGGTCCGCGCGGCGAAGCCGACCTCGAGACGCTAACCAACGTGCTGCGCTACGCGGAGGGTTGGGAGAGTGTGGAGGTGGACGAGGACGAGGAACGGGCAGCCGAGCGCGCACTGATGAGCGTGCTGCACGCGGCGCTGGACGACGAAGAGGGCGGCGTGACACTCCGGGGATCTGTCCATGAGCAGCACGACCATCCACGAGTTGGGCATCTGGCTACGGAAGAACTGAGCTTCGATGAGCAGGAACAGCTAGTCGTCACCCTGTCCACCAGCCTTGAGGCGATGCCGGAGGACGAGTTCGAGGCCAACTTCCGCAAGCTCGACCGAGAACACCAGATCGAAGTCGAAGACGCCATCCGCGACTTCGCCGCTCATGCCGTCGGTGACGAGAACTGGGACCAGTGAGCCAGGCTCCGCCGGCAGACGGGTATCTCAGTGGACGTTATGTCTGTTTCTGGTAGCGGCCTCGTCCGGGTTGGGTGAGGAAGCCTTGGCGGAGGAGGCGTACAAGGCGGCTTCGGGTGATGTTGACTGCCGCTTCGTCGGTGGGCATGTCGGGGAGTTCGTGCAGTTCCCGGGCCCGGAATGCCTGGTCCGGGTGCTGGTTGAAGGTGTTCACGATGGCGTGGTAGGCGGTGCTCGTCTCGGTCTGGGGCAGGTCGGGGCGTCTCGACGGCCTGGTCGAGCGGGGCGATGCCGGCGGTGTTGTCGTGGACGGAAGCCGGCAGGACGACCACGCCGATGGCCAGGCCCAGGAGATCCTCGGCTAGCCCGCGCTCGGCGCCCGACACTTTCTTGTTGACGTCCAGTCCGGTCGTGGTCCTCGGGACACCGGCGGCCGCACGCATGGACTGGGTGTCGATGATCACGAGGGACGGGTTCTCTCATCGGCGGGCTTCCCCCACCCACGATTGGGACGGCCAGACGTGCTGCGTTACGGCACCGGAGGAAGAGGACCCGGTGGATGAGGCAGTTCGAAGTCGCGGCTGCTTTGCAGTGAGCGAGTGGTCGGAGGAGCGGTGGTCTCAGGCTTGCGAGCGCGCGGCGAGGTCGGGGTGGCGTTGCAGGGCTCCATGGGGGCGGCTTGGGGACCAGTTGGGGACCACACGGTGTGCGCGATGCCGGGGCTCTCGCTGGCGGTTCTCAGTCGAAGATGGCGTACAGGTCCTTCATCAGGCTGGCGGGCCCGCTCCGCGGGACCGCTGGCGGATCCAGGGCCCCCGGAGAGCCGACGCCGACATAACGCGCCGGGGCCAATGTGTATTCATGCTCGCGCACAGTCGCTATGTCCGCCGAGAAGCAGAAGCCGGACTCGTCTTGGTAGGCCAGGTTTGCTTCCCGTGCTGATGCCGTGCCTCGCCAGGCGTGGTACGTGCTGGCGATTTTTGCGAGGTCAGTTTCTGTCAGATTCCGCTCGGTCCGGTCAACCATCTCGCCCATTCCGCGGGCGTCGATGAAAAGGGTTGTGTCGCGTCGGTCGTCCAGGCGTGTCGCGCCCTGAGGGGACTTGTCTTTGGTCAGGAACCACACGGAGGCCGGGATCTGGGTCGTCCGGAAGAGTTGGGGCGGCAAGGCAATCATGCAGGCGACCAGGTCAGCTTCCACCATCGCCTGGCGGATCTCAGCCTCGATCCTGGGCGAGGAGTGTGAGCCGTTGGCGAGGACGACGGCAGCCGTCCCGCGGTCGGACAGTTTCGAGACGGCGTGCTGGAGCCACGCGAAGTTGGCGTTGTTCCTTGGAGGGATCCCGTACCGCCAGCGGGCGTCACCCTCGTCCCGCGCCCAGTTTTTGATGTTGAACGGTGGGTTGGCCATTACGAAGTCGGCCTTGAGGTCAGGGTGCTTGTCGTCGGCGAAGGTGTCGCCCCAACGAGGCCCCAGATTGCCGTCGATGCCGTGGACGGCGAGGTTCATCCTGCCCAGTCGCCACGTGCGCTCGTTCGACTCCTGGCCGTAGACCGCGATGTCGGTCTTGTGGCTGCGCCCCCGGTGCGCCTCGATGAACTTGCTGGCCTGCACAAACATGCCGCCCGAACCACATGCCGGGTCGTACACTCGCCCCTCGTACGGCTCGAGGATTTCCACGATCAGCCGGACTACCGACTGGGGCGTGTAGAACTCACCACCCCGTTTGCCCTCTGCCCGTGCAAAGTTGACAAGGAAGTACTCGTACACCTCGCCCAGCACGTCCTGCGCCAGCTTCTCCTCATTGTTACCAAAGCGGGCATCGCTGACGAGGTCGACGAGTTCAGCCAGACGCTTCTGGTCGACGTTGTCGCGGTTGAAGATCTTAGGGAGGACGCCGGTCAGCGCCGCGTTCCCTCGCATGACCGCGTCCATTGCCTCGTCGAGGAGTTTGCCCACCCCCTGGCTCTTGGCGTTCGCGACGATCCACGACCAGCGGGCGGCTTCCGGCACCCAGAAGACGTGGGCGCTGGTGTACTCGTCGCAGTCCTCCAGGAAGTCGCTGATCCGGTCGTCCGGGACGCCGTCCTCGGCAAGCGCCTTGGCGAGTTTGTTCCGGTGCTCGTCGAACGCGTCGGAGACGTACTTCAGGAAGATCAGCCCGAGCACGAATTCCTTGTACTGGGCGGGGCCGACGGAGCCGCGCAGCTTGTCGGTCGCCTTCCATAGGATCGCCTGGATCTCCTCGCGGGTGGAGGCGCTCAAGGTTTCCTCCTGCTCGGTGGACTTCTTGTCGGGCGGTGGCATGCCAGTGGAGGGCTCCTTCCTCAAGTTATTGTCCATGAACGAGGTTCGAAGTGTCTCGCGAGCGTTGTACCGTACCGGCGGACCTAGTGTTTTCTGAGTGTCTTGAACCGGGGGAGGGGCGAAGGTGTCGACTATCGGTCTGGCCGCAGCCATCGAGGAGCTGCGGCAGGAGCTGTACGAGGCGCAGCGGCTGGGCGCCAACCAGCAGTTCGCCTTCGGCGTCGAAGAGGCGGAGCTCGAGCTGCAGCTCGAACTGCGCAAGTCTGCCAAGGGAGAGGGCAAGCTTTCCTTCGGCGTGGTTGTCGTTGGCGCGGGGGGCGAGCAAGCCACCGTCCGTACCCACAAGCTGGTGCTGAAGCTTTCGGTCAAGGACCGGGCTCTCGGGGGCGCGCGCCCCGATATCGGCGACGACGAGTTCGGGTCGCTGGACGAGGAGTGACGTGGACCGCCGCAGACTGGCGCTGATCCGCAGCGGGGGCACCGGTGAGGGGCGCTTAACCATCGGTTCTGGCTATCTGATCGCCCCGCAGCTCGTGCTGACCGCCCGCCATGTGCTGGAGGACCGCGACAAGGGAACGCTGTGGCCGGTAATCACCGTACGCGTAGGCCACCCCCTCGACGGCGAAACGACGCGTGTGGACGCGGAGCTGCTCTGGACCCACCCGGACGGACTGGACGTTGCGCTACTGCGCATCGACCGCAAGATCGATCCGCCCAGCTCCGTCCGCTGGGGCTGCCCTGCGGGCACCGCACCGCTGCCGTACCAGGGCCTCGGCTATCCCTGGGCCGCCAAAGGGGAGACCCGGGAGCCGGAGCACCTTCGCGGTGTCCTGCCTGTTCTCTCCGGAGGCAAGAACCGTTATGTCCTCGACCAGGTACCGGCCCCCACCGCCCGTACCGACGGCGGGAACGCCTGGGGCGGGGCCTCGGGCACGGCGATCTTCTGCGGTGGTTACCTGGTCGGCGTCGTGACCGAGGAGGTCCATGCCTACGGAGCCCGTCGGCTGATCGCCCTGCCGGTATCTTCCTTCGCCGGGGACGGCGGGTTCGTGTCCCACGTTGAGAAGCAAACCGGTCGGTCTCCCGAGCTGAGTGTGACCGGTGCGCCCCTGCCCGTGGCCGGGCCCGCAGCCGAGCGCACGCCTACGGAGCGCGAACTGGAGACACTGCTTGCGCCGTTGTTCTCGCATCCCGGCGTCCGAGTCGATCACGCCCGAACCCTGGCGCGCGAACTCGGCTACGAGGCTCAGGGCTATGAGCCCTCTGCTGCCGACCTTGTGGCCCTCCTCATGGCGCATCCCCGGGCGCTCGCGTCGCTCGGCGAAGCCCTCGCGAGTGGCGCGCAGGGAACGGCCCGCACCGCTCTGACTCATCTGTTCTCGTGGGCCAGGGCACTCGACTGCGGGTCACTGCTCTCCGTGATGGAGTATGACGCTCTGATCGGCCTGCTGTGCCGGGTCTGCGAGAAGCAGCCGGGGCTGCTGTCCCGAACAGCCGGTGAGGCGCTGCGGTACGTCGTACTTCCGGAGATTCTTACCCGTCCGCAGCTCGGCGAGGACGACGTCTGTGGCGTGGTGGAGGGCTTGGAGGATCTGTCCGACGGTGTGAGCGGTCCCGAGGACGCCCCGCCGGTGCCAGCGCTACTGCGGCTCGTCGAGTACGTGGCGGCGGCCGCGGGCGACGGGCTGGGCGACGACCTGCGCGCGTGGGCGGGGAAGACCGCCCGGCGGCTCGGTATCCACGCCGGGGCCTTGGGCGAGCGGCGTGCAGACGCCGCCCAGTGGGCGAAGCGCGCAGCGTCGCCGGTGTCACGGATCGTGATGGAGTTGGCACACGACCCCGCCGCGGGAGACGACCGGTACCGGGTCCGGATTCTGCTCGTCCGCGACGACGGGTCGTACCGTGTGCTCAAGGAGGCGGAGTCGGAGCCCAAGACCCCGCGGGAGGCGGCGAGCACCCTGAGCGAGGCGGTCTTCGCCGCGGCCCAGGAGCCGGGGCAAGGCGACCATGTGCCGTGGGTGAGCGTTGTGGTCGACCGGGCGGGGCTCGACTTGGCCGTCGACGAATGGGAGCCCGGAGCGCTCGACGACATCCTTCCGGCGTGGCCGATCGGAGCAGACTACCGCGTCTCCCTGAGCTGCCCGGAACTCAGTGACCAAAGACCGGAACGCGAAGGCGACCAGGAGCGCCGGTGGAAGAACGGACGCGCGTCGGTGCTCGTCACCGGCCGGACGTCGGGCGACGCCAGGCAGCTCGTGAATCTGCTGAAGACCAAGCATCGTGATACCGCGCGGGTGGTCCTGCACGGCTCTGCCAACGAGCGTCGGTCCTGGTTGCTGAAATGTCTCGTCCTGGGCGTCCCGGTCGTGCTGTGGGACCGTGAGGCCATTGGCTACGAGGACGCAGGGAGACTGGAGCACCTGGCTCCCGCCGGTGACCTGGAGGGACTTCCCGAGCGGGTCCGGGGCTTCCGGAGCGACTCGGCGGCTTGCCCGGCGGAGCGGCGGGCACGGCCCTCCCTCGTGTGGGAACCAGAAGGCCGTCTCCCGCGGACTGAGTCGCTTCAACTGAGGCACCCTTGGAGAGGATCGCACGCGTCATGACCACCTCAGAGCCCCTGGCCGGGACAAGCTCTCGGCCTTCATCCTCCAACGGCGGCGCCGACTGGTGGCTGTTCCGCGGAGACGGCGAGCGTCGTGAGGTGCCGTTCCCTGCGGCACCCCCGTGGCGCCGGTTCGACCGGCACGAGACCGTGACCGGTGACAAGGTTCCATACCCACGGCCCTACCTCATCGGTCCCGACCAAGTGGAGGTGGTGAACGCGGCACTCCACCTGCGCCGGCCCCTCCTGGTGACTGGGCAGCCCGGTACGGGCAAGTCCTCGCTGGCCCACGCCATCGCTCACGAACTCGTGCTCGATCATGTCCTGCAGTGGCCGGTGAACAGCCGATCAACTCTTCAGGACGCCCTTTACCACTACGACGCCGTCGGCCGACTGCGCGAGGCGACCCTGCGGCGCGACGCGGACGGCACCGAACCGGACATCGGCCAGTACATCCGGCTCGGCCCTCTGGGCAACGCGCTTGTGCCCCGGGAGCGCCCCCGCGTGCTGCTCATCGACGAGCTGGACAAGGGTGACGTCGACCTACCCAACGACCTGCTGACCGTCTTCGAGGAGGGTGAGTTCGTCATCTCCGAACTCACCCGGCTGCCCGCGAGCCACGAACCGGTACACGTTCGAACCGACGACCTGGATGAGACCGCCCCGGTCACGCGCGGCCGCGTCCGCTGCCGTGAGTTCCCGGTTGTAGTCATCACCAGCAACGGCGAACGGGAATTCCCGCCCGCCTTCCTGCGGCGCTGCGTTCGCCTCGATCTCCCCCCGCCCAACGAGCGGCGGCTTCGGGACATCGTCGCCGCGCACCTCGGCCCCGACGCCCTGGAGGACACGGACGACCTGCTGCGGGAGTTCCTCGAACGCCGTACCGAGGGCGAACTGGCCACCGATCAGCTGCTCAACGCCGTCTTCCTCCGCAAGGGCGGCGTGAACCTCGACGCGGCTTCACTCCTCCAAGGCGTCCTACACCGTCTCGGCGGAGCCGTGTGACGCCGTGATCTTGCGCGTGATGAAGGCCCTTGCCGAGAACGGGGTGGAGCTCTCCCACGAGGAACTCCTCGATGCCATGTGGCTCGCCGGGAAGCTGCCCCGAGACTCCGGGCCCCTGGCGCGCTCCGCCGGCGCGGCCGCGGCGACCTCGGAGCGGCACGGCGAGACCCACCACGACGGGCCGACAGTGCCGGCGGCCGAGACCGCAGAGCCCGCACCAGAGCCGACCGCTGCGGAGTCCACGGGGAAGCGATCTGCGCGCCCGCTCCTGGCCTCGGCGCAGCCCAGTCCCGACGAAGACACGCAGGCGCCCGCGGGCCTATCGCGGGCGGTCGCAGTCCGCGCCCCGGACAGCAGTACCCTCGGCGCCGGGCAGCTCCCGCTCGGCAAGTCCCTCCGGCCGCTGCGGCAGCGTTTCCCCGACCGGCGCCAGCAGGAACTTGACGTCACACGGACCGTCGCCGCTATCGCTGAGACGGGCGTGCCCGAGACCGTCACCCGTGCGGTGCGCACTCGCTGGCTGTCCCTGGCCCTCGTGGTTGACGACGGGGTCTCCATGGTCCTCTGGCAGCGGCTCGCCGCCGATGTTCGGGCGCTGATGGAACGTGCCGGGGCCTTCCGAGACGTGCGTGTGTACGGACTTGACACGCACAGCGGCACTCCGTCCCTGCGGACCAGCCCGTACTGCAACCGCGGTCGGGTCCTGAGGCCGGAGGCCCTGTGCGACCCGACCGGCAACACCCTCGTCCTGGTCGTCAGCGACGGTGTGGGCGAAGCCTGGCGGGACGGCGGGATGCGCCAGGTGACGGACCGCTGGGGAGGGTGCGGTCCCACCGCGATCATCCAGGCACTCCCGTTTCGGCTCTGGGCGAGCACCGGCATCAGCGCACGGCACTGGCAGGTCACCACCCATCGCCGTGGCGGCCCCACCCGCGCCTGGCACGTCACTGACCCGGACCTGCCGCCGGACCTGGTCCGCTTCGACTCCGTACCAGTCCCAGTCCTCGCGCCTACCTCTGCGGCCGTCGCCGACTGGGCGTGGCTCATTTCCTCGCCCGGCTGCACAGCGCTCCTCCCGCTGTGGGAGGCCAGTCGGTCCGGCTCCAGCCGGACCGTAGCCGACGTCCGGAACGGCGACACTGTCGAAGAGGTACTCCGCTTCCGGGAGGCCGCGTCAGCCGATGCGTATCGGCTCGCGGCCCATGTGGCGGCCGTCGCCCCCGCCACGCCGCCCGTGATGCGCTTGGTGCAGGGCGCCCTCGGGCCGCCGACAGACATTGGGCACCTCATGGAGGTGTTCCTGGGCGGCTTGATGCACGAGCTCGACTACGACGGGGCGGACCGGCTGCCGCACCACCGGCGGTTCGACTTCACGGACGACGCCCGGCAGGTTCTCCTCAGCGCCGTCTCCCCGAGGGAACTGCTGCGGACCGCCGAGGCCGTGACGCGGCGCATTGAGGTCGCCGTCGGCCGCGCCCCGGTCTTCCCGGCGTGGGTTGGGCACCCGGACGGCTCGGCCGTCATCGACGACACCGCACGCTCCTTCGGTTGGCTTCGGGAGCAGGTGCTGACGCGGCTCGGCATCCCGTCCGCCGATGGCGGGCCGGTGGCACCTGTGCCGGAGCGGCCAAGCGGAATCCCCCGGGGCGAGATCGGGGCTTCCGCCGGGACCAAGGGCTCCGCAGCTGCAGAGAGCGATGAGGCGTACGACGACACGCCCGGTGGGGCCCCGCCAGTCGGCTGGATAGAGCTCCTGCCGGAGGACCCGGTACGGCTCGGCCGGTTCCGGCTCCGTGCACGCAGTGCCCACGGTTGGCCCCACTTGACCATGTACCTGGCCGAGGCCGAGGACGGCACCGGCGCCACGGTCCGGGCACCGGTCATGCTGCATACCCGCGACCCGGGAACCGCGCGGGATCTCGTCCGGACGGAAGCCGAGTGCTTGACGCGCATGCAGGGCACGCATGCCCCCGCACTCCTCGGCGTGGCGGCGCTCACCACGGGGGAGTTACCGTGGGTCGCGGCGAGCTGCGTCCACCGCCGCGCAGACGCCCCGTCCTCACCGCCCGCACCGAACCTGCGTGCCGTTCTCGACGAACACGGGGGAACGGTCCCGAAAGAGCTTCTTTTGGCGATCGGGCTGGGTCTGACGGAGGCCGTTGCCCTCGCCCACTCCCGGGGGCTCGTGCACGGCTCGCTCTCCCCCCTGGCCGTTCTCGTGACCGACCGCGACGTCCGGCTGGTCGGATGGGCGACCGCGACGATCGACGGAGTCGACAGCGCTCACCGCGACGTGCTGCCCCTCAGCGACACCTACCTGGAGGCGGACGACGACGGGCGGTCGCACACGCCGCAGAGCGATGTGTACGCCGTCGGTGCGCTGCTGCTGGCCTTCCTCTCGGGACGGTGGAGCGACCCCAGGGCCGACAACTCGGGACATGGTCCCTTAAGCAACCCCGGGATCGGCGCGGTGCTCCTGCGGACTCTTTGGCGTTGCTTGGAGCATGACCCCGCCCGCAGACCCTCCGCCGCCGCCTTGGCCGAGGCGTTCGCCCTTGCGTCCGGAGGCCCGACGGCCGACCGAGTAGTGGAAGAGGTCCTCGCCGAGGATGTCCGGCGGGTTCGGGATCTGGCGGGACGGGACATCGGAATTTACGGGCTGGAATTCGCCCGTCTTCTCCTAACGTTCTCGAACCAACTGGCCTCCCAGGGGGAGCGGGAGGAGTCCCTCGCTGCGGCCCGGGAGAGCGTGGATGTGTACCGAGAGCTGCTGTCGGTAGGGGGTATCTCCGTCTCCTTCTCGTCTGGTCTCGCCGAAGCCCTCAGTAATCTCTCAGTGCGACTGGGCGAAGCCGGCCGGGCGGGGGAGAGTCTCGACGCGGTTTCCGAAGCGGAGACGCTGTACCGGGAGCTAAGGCGCGGGGACTTCGGAGTATTCGGCACTGGCCACTCCATGACCCTGAACAACCTGTCCAACCGGCTGGCGGAGGCAGGCCGGCACCGTGAGGCAATCCAGGCTATCGAGGAGGCTGTCCTCATCGGTCGCCGAAGGGCGGAGTTGGGTTCGCCAGCGGGCGGGGGCGATCTGGCTAGGAGCCTCACGAACCTGGGCAGCCGCTTGGGAGACCTGGGACGGCATGCTGAGGCTCGGACGGCCGTCGCTGAGGCCACACAGATCTATGGCGCCCTGACTCCGAACGAGGCACGGCGTGTCTGGACGGACCATGCCAAGTGCCTGATCAACTTCGCTGTCCTGCTCGGCGACGAGGGACGTTACGACGACGCCCTGAGGGTGATTGACGCGAGCTTCGCCGTGCTAGACGAGTACGGAGGCGGACGGGCCCGGGCTGCATTCGAGATTCAGGAGTGGTCCCGGCGCATAAAGAGCTGGATGGAGGGCCTTGCGGCGCGGGCACCCGGTCAGTAGTCGGCAGCCGGGCGGAGACGAGAGGGAGTCGACCTCGACCACGGCTACTCCGAGGAACAAGACGGGGATATTCGCCGACAGCGGCCACCGGCAGTTCGCGCAGAGCCTAGCTTCGCTGAAAGGCAGTCGATCTGCTTGACGGAGGTGGCGGATCGCACTCTTCCGCGCTCGGGGCTACCTTGGAGTTTCGTGCTTGTCTGATGCCGAAGCACGGCAGCTGAAGACAATGTGTGATGGGTCGGTCGCATCGGAACCTCCGGCCAGAACGCAGAACCGAGTGGCACATGGCGGAGCTATCCCTGAGTCGACGGCATGTCGGCAGGCTACGAGGCGGCACCCAGTCGGGTGGGATGGACGCCTATCCCCGCCCCCGCGCGCGGCCGGATCGGATGTATGCAAGCAGGAGCCTGGTCGTAAGCACAGTCGTTCTGGGGACCAGTTGGGGACCACACGGTGTGCGCGACAACGAACGTGCTGGGTGTTCACGCACAACTCGCGCCTAGGATTAATCTGCTATGTCACGATAATCCCCTTGACCCCCACTCCTGGGGGTCAAGGGGTCGCAGGTTCAAATCCTGTCGTCCCGACCATGCTTTTCGCAGGTCGGAGGCCGTTCTCTCATCCATGGGAGAGCGGCCTTTCGTGCGTCCGCGGAGGTGGCGGTCGCAGTGTGGTCGCGGCCACGCCGGCCGGTCCGGTCGGCGGCTGGTGTGGAGGAGCGACGATCGGACACCGGCCACGAGGGACGCCCGCTGCTGGTCGGAGCCTCGCTTGTCAGGTCGCACAACGAGGGGCGTGCGCCTGCCCCGCCCCGTGGGCATGCGCCACGTCGGCACCCAGTGCAGCCTGCTGCCTTGTCGGCGGTTGCCGGCTCCGGTTCATGACGCCCCCGCGGGCGGCGTGCTGGGTTCGGCCTGCTGACGCGTGTCGTGCTGGGGCGCGGTCCAGCTGGTGAGGAGCTGGAGGGCCTGGGCGGTGGCGGAGCCGGGTTCGACGTTGTAGACGCACAGGGTCTGGTCGATGTCGCCGGGTGCTTGGAAGGACTCGTAGGAGAAGTACAGGTCACCGACGAGGGGGTGGTGGTAGTACTTCGTGCCGTGGGTGCGGCGTAGCACGCGGTGGTCGTTCCACCAGGTGGAGAACTCGGGGCAGCGCAGGGTGAGTTCGCCGACGAGGTCGGAGAGCTGCTTGTCGTGGGGGTGGCGGCCGGCTTCCAGGCGGAGGACGGCGACGGTTTCGGCGGCGATCCGGTCCCATTCACCGACGCGTTCGCGGGCCTCGGGGTCGAGAAGGTAGTAGCGGGCCAGGTTCCGGCGAGGTGCGGGGAGGGCGTCGAAGTCGGTGAGGACCTCCCGGGCGAGGCGGTTGGAGGCCAGGACGTCGGTGCGTCGGCCGAGGATGAAGGCGGGCACCTGCTCAAGGGTGCGGAGCATCAGGTGCAGGCCCGGCCGGACCCGCTGGGGGCTGGCCGGAGCGCGGCGCGCCGTGGCGGGGCGGGCAAGGAGGTCGGTGAGGTGTTCGCGCTCGGAGGAGCCGAGCTGGAGAGCTCGGGCAAGGGCTTCGAGGACTTCGGCGGAGGGGTTCTTCGCGCGGCCCTGTTCGAGCCGGGTGTAGTACTCGGTGCTGACGCCGGCGAGACGGGCGGCTTCGTCGCGGCGCAGGCCGGGCACGCGGCGGGCCCGGCCGTCGGCGGGCAGCCCCGCCCTGCTTTGCCTCGAGGAGCGCGCCGGAGAGCATCGAGGCCCAGTAGCCGAGCGACTCGCGGACGCCGGCGCGGATCGTCTCGCTGCGGCCGGCGACCTCGGCCCCGAAGTTTCCGATCAGGCAGCCCCCGGCTGGTCGGGGCCGACGTCGACTGCTTCGGGCGACGGGAGCGCGGCCACGGCGTCGCCGTGTCCGGAGCCGTGATCGAGGCAGGGCCCGGGCCGGACCTGCCCTGCGCTCGAGTCGCCCGGAGTGTGCCGGGCGTCGGTCACGGTGCGCCGGTCAGAGCCCGGACGCCAGCCACTGCAGGATCTGCCCGGCGGGCTCGGCGGTGGCATGGCGATACCCGGTGCCGGCCCACAGATTGATCCGTTCGGGATCGTCCGCGGCGGCGGCAGCCTTGCGCATCGGGCTGGTCAGGTGGTGCAGTGCGGGATAGCCGGCCGGGGCGAGGTCGGTGTAGCGGTCGGTGAAGCTGTTGCGCAGCGCCCTTGCGGGACGCCCCGTGAAGGCCCGGGTCACCACGGTCCGGCGCCGGGCCGGGTCTGCCAGTGCCGCCCGGTGGGGTCGTGAGGTGCCGGCCTCGTCGGCACGCAGCAGGACGGTGCCGACCATGACCGCCGCGGCTCCGGCATGGAGCGCCCCGGTCACGTCTGCCGGGGTGGCCACTCCGCCTGCGGCGACGAGTGGCAGGGGCACCGCCTGGCGCACCTTGCCCAATAGGTCGGTCAGGGGAACGGGCGCCGGAATGTGCTGCGGGGTGAGCGTGCCGGAGTGTCCTCCTGCCGCCGAAGCCTGCACGGCCAGCACATCCACGCCGGCTTCCGCCGCCAGGCCGGCCTCCGCAGCCGAGGTGACCGTCTGGACAACCAGGCTCCCGGCGGCGCGCAGCGCGGCGATCACGGCTGCCTCCGGGACGGCGAAGGTGAAGCTGACGACCGGTACCGGGTCGGACAGCAGCAGGTCGATCTTGTCCGACCAGTGGTCGTCGTCCTCGACGATTCCCGTTCCCAGGATGTCGATGCCGTAGGTCCGGGCCTCGGGGGCAACGGTCCGGGCGTAGCGGCGGAAGGCCTCCGGATCAACCGGGACGGGGTTGGGCGCGAACAGATTGACCCCGAAGCCCACGCCGTCGGAGCGGACCTCGGCGATCTGCTCGGCCAGGGCGTCGGCGGTCCGGTAGCCACCGGCAAGAAACCCGAGGCTGTTCGCCCGGGCCGCAGCGATGACCAGTGCGGGCGTGGTGGGGCCGCCGGCCATCGGCGCGGCGAGAACCGGGGTGCTCACCCCGAGAGCGGCCAGTGGCGAGTCCATGATGCGTGTGCTCTTCCTGTGAGGTGGCGATGCCCGCCTTGCCGGGTCCCCCGGCGATCCGAACTCCGGTTGGTACGCGGGACGGTCTTCGGTCCGGCCCCCGACATGTCGTGCGAGGTCGTACGTGTCGCCCGGCCCGGGAAGCAGTCCGCCACCGGGCCCATGGCCTTTCCGGCGCCGCCCCTGCCCCACCGGCCGGCCGCGACAGCTGCAGATCGAGGTCTGCAGCTGTCGTGTCAGGCGTCGGCCGGGGCCTGCGCCGTGCGAGCGCCCAGCAGCGCCAGGCAGTTCGTCCAGAGCGCGCTGAGCTGGGAAGTGTTGTTGTAGAGCTTGGCGAACAAGACCTGGCCCTCGAGCTGCGCGACCACGGATCGGGCAGCTTCACGCGTGTCGGTGACGGTGACCTCGCCACGCTCGAGGGCCTCGGTGATGACCGAGTCGACCATTTCGACCTGGGCCTCGAAGATCTCCTGCAGGTGCTTGCGGACGGCTTCGGTCTGGTTGCTCATCTCCAGGGTGAGATTCCCGAACATGCAGCCTGAAACGGTCCCGCAGCTCTGCTGGCCGGCCCGTTGGTCGGCTTCCGTCTCCTCGAACAGCTGCCGCAGCCGCTGCAGTGGCTCCGCGTCGCTGTTGAGGATGCGGGTCCAGTCGCTCTGCTGGACGGCCCACTGCTCGTCGATCACGGCCAGCGCGAGAGCCTCCTTGGACTCGAAGAAGTAGTAGAAACTGCCCTTCGGCACTCCGGCCGTCTTGCAGATCTCGGCCACGCCCAGAGCCGAGTAGCCGCGCAGCTCGATGAGCGAGTGCGCAGCGCCGAGGATCTTCTCTTTGGCATCACTGGTCCGTCCCATGAAGCCAGTATACGACCGCTCGACTATATTTTACTAGACCGGTCGACTAGTGGTCGCTATGCTGTGCACCTACCAGCAGGGGGAGCCCGTCGCGGCGTCGCCCCGGGCCACCGGCGCACTGTGAGGCCGTGGACAACCAGCGGCATGTCGTTGTGCGGGCTCTTACGGCATCCGGGGCGCGCCCATGGTGCGGCTGGTCCGCCGCACTGGTCCTGTCGCGGGTGTGCGTCGGCCGGTCCGGCCGTCCGCCCGGTCGTGCTCGCCGCGGCGAGCACGACCGTGTGCCGCGGGAGTGCACCGTCGTTCCCTTCTGCGTGTTCCCGGCATCGCCGAAGTCCCAACAGCATCAGAGAGAGGTAAGTACGTGAAAGAGTTTCTGGTCGGGCTCACCACCACCGTCCCCGAGGGCACCGACCCGGCCGAGGTCGACCGCCGTCGCGCCGCCGAAGCCGTCCGGGCCGGAGAGCTGGCCGCCGCCGGCCATCTGGTCAGGCTGTGGCGCCCCGTGGGTGAACTGCGCAGCGTCGGTCTGTGGCGAGCCGCCGACGAGGCCGAGCTGTACGAGAAGGTGCTGGGCACCCTGCCCCTGTGGCCGTGGATGACCCCGGTGGTCACCGCCGTCCAGTCGCACCCCAACGACCCGGACGGGACCGGGGGCGCCGCCTGACCGTGCACCTCGTCCCCGCGCCCGGCTCCCCGCCGCCCAGTCATGGTCGCGGCGGAGAGTCGCGCCCCGTCCCGCCCTGATGCGCACGCATCGAGGCACGTGTCATGAAGGAATCGATGCGGCGCCCCGTCGTGACACCCGGCGGCGCGCTCCGCTCGCCCTGGGCTCACGTGACCCGGGCCGCAGCCGCGTCGGCTCGGGCCGCTGCGTGCCGCATCCGGAATCCGCCCCCGCCTGGCAGTTCGTACCAGCTGACAGTGCTGAGGTCAGGGCGGATCGACGCGCGACGCCGAACCTTTGACGATTCTCGACCGGTCGTCTACTTTGTAGGTGACCGGTCGGCTAGTACCGGTACGAGACTCCCCACCCCTTTGAAGAAGGTCATCATGAGCAGCCAGGGTCAGAAGGTCGCGGTCATCACCGGTGCCTCTCAGGGAATCGGTGCCGGCCTGGTCGCCGCCTACCGCAAGCTGGGTTACGCCGTCGTCGCCACCTCGCGCAACATTCCCCAGTCGCAGGACCCGGAGGTCCTCACCATCCAGGGTGACATCGCCGACCGCGCCACCGGCGAGCGCGTCATCGCTGCGGGCGTCGAGAGGTTCGGCCGCATCGACACGCTGGTCAACAACGCCGGGATCTTCATCGCGAAGCCCTTCACCGACTACACCGAGGACGACTACGACGCAGTGCTCCGCGTGAACGTGGACGGCTTCTTCCGGATCACCCAGGTCGCGGTCGAGCGCATGCTCGAGCAGGGCGGCGGTCACGTGGTGCAGATCACGAGCAGCCTGGCCGACCAGGCCGACTCCAAGGTGACCTCCGTACTCGCCTCTCTGACCAAGGGCGGCCTGCAGTCCGCCACCAAGGCCCTGGCCATCGAGTACGCCACCCGCGGCATCCGCAGCAACGCCGTCGCCCTGGGCACCATCAAGACCCCCATGCACTCCGAGGAGTACCACGAGTTCCTCGCCGGCCTGCACCCGGTCGGCCGGATGGGTGAGGTGAGCGACATCGTCGATGCGGTGGTCTACCTCGAGAACGCCCCGTTCGTCACCGGCGTCATCCTCCCCGTCGACGGCGGCCAGAGCGCCGGTCACTGAGCCGCAGGCCCTGCTACCTGTCCCTCGACCGTGCGGGGGCAGGCCCCGTCCCGGCAGCCGCGGAGCACTCCGGGCGCGGCATGCCGGGGTGGCAGGGCTCGATGTACCGGCCCGTCGGGGCGGCACACGGGCCGGGTGCCGCACTCGTGGCCGGGCCGGTCCGCACGATCTGCGGCAGGGACACGTGCCACGCCCCTGCCGCGATCCGGCACCCGCATCGGAGCCATGAGCCTTCGACCGCAGAACCTGCACCGGCCATCGCCGGGCGCGAGAGGGGCACACCCCGCAGACCCCGACCCGTCGCGTTCGGCTCGTTCCGCACCGACCGGGCCGGCCGCTCGACGACCCGTGTCCCGCGCACCATCCCCGACTACGAGGCGCTCGTCGATCCCATCCGGTGCCGCCCGCCACACCCGAAGCGGCAGGCAGGCCGGTGCCCGGCCCGAGCCGCCAAGGCACTGCTGCGGGTCCTGGACGCCGACAATCAGCCGGTCCGCTTCGTGCTCGGCACCGACGCCCTGCGCCTGATCGAATAGAGGCCGGAGCAGCTGAGTGGCGACGACCTCGCCGCGTGGGCCGACCTGACGGCGTCCACCGACTTGCCCACCGACCGCTGAACCATCCCTGGCCCGTCCCGCGGGCTCCGCGACCGCGTTTGGATCCTCTCGTGAACGACTCCCGCACCCGCACGCCCGTCGAGTTCTGGTTCGACCCCGTGTGTCCGTGGACCTGGCTGACCTCCCGCTGGATGTTGGAGGTCGAAAAGGCCCGGCCTGTCGCCATCACCTGGCATGTGATGAGCCTGGCCATCCTCAACGAAGGCCGCCTCGACGAACTGCCCGAGCGCATCCGTGTCCTGATGGGACAGGCATGGGCACCGGTCCGCGTCCTGACCGCGGCCTCGCAAGCCCACGGCCCCGAGGTGCTGGAGCCCCTCTACACCGCGCTCGGCACCCGATTCCACCAGCAGCAGCAGCCCAGGACCCGCCCGACCGTCGAAGCCGCACTGCGAGACGTCGGACTGCCCGCGGACCTTGCCGACACCGGTGACACGGATGCCTACGACGAGCTGCTGCGCGCCTCGCACCGGAAGGGCCTCGCTCTTGTCGGCGAGGAGGTCGGCAGTCCCATCATCGCCGTACCGGGCCCGGACACCGACACCGGCCAGGTCGCCTTCTTCGGCCCGGTCGTCACACCCGCCCCCAAGGGCGAACAGGCCGGACGGCTGTGGGACGGCACCCTCATCGTCGCCTCCACCCCGGGCTTCTACGAGATCAAGCGCAGCCGCACCGTCGGTCCCGTCTTCGACTGACAGCGATGATGTTCGTGGTGACGCCGCAGGCGGGTCTGACCCGCCGACCGGCTGACGTTTCGACCGTCCTGTTGGGGATCTGTCGGCCTTCCGGGCGTCACCACGCACGAGGTCGGACGGGCGTTTGTGCCGTCATAGGAGCTTGCTCCACAAGCCCCGACCCGGGTGTCGGTGCCGAGCCGCCGGAAGGTTCTAGGTGGCGCGGGAACAGATCTTCGACGGACTCCTCAGCCGACTTGATGAGGAAGTCTCCTGATCTGCTGTCCCGATGGAAATGAGTCTCCGGCAGAGGGCAGAAGCTGGACCAGCCCCACCCAGACGTCGTTGTTCGGGGAAGCGTGGACGGCGCGGACTGTCCAGCGGCCTGGTCGTATCGGGACAGAGGCCTGCTCCGGCAGTCCTCCGCCGTTGGGGTACTCGACGTCCAGCTCAACTCCGGCGGTGACAGAATCCATGAGCACCACCGGGCCGTTCGTCTCCCAGACACCGCACTCCTCCCACGGGATGGTGGGGTCGGTGAGTACAGCCTTGGCTGCGGCGATCAGATCGGCCTCGGAGCCGGCTCCGAGCCACCGGACGAAGGCGTGATGTTCCGGCAGATAGCAGGTGGTTGCGGGCTGGTCTGCCAAGACAAGTCCTCGCGCGCCTTCCTCACCGACAGCAATCACGCCGGCCAGGCCGTCCACCTTGCAGGCGCGGTCGTAGTCGTCCGGGACGTCCCCGTCGCCGATGACCATCCCCGACTCCGTGCAGCCACGCCATCCGTCCAATACGGAAACTGGAACGGCGATCAGAGGGCCTCCCATCGACTCGACCCAGGTGAGGGAAGGCTCGGCTGAACTGGCTTCGGTGGAGGAGGACATCTTCATCACGTCAGTATCACCTCGGCCGCTGACAATGCTTTCCTCGGGCCGCGGAGCAGCTTCACTGACACCTTGCGGCGGGCTGAACCTTGATGGCATCGGACCAGATCGCGTGAGACCGGGTACCCGGGCCCCCTCACCGCGACCGGTGGGTTGACATCGAGACCCGCATATCAGAGGAGTTCCGCGCAGCAAGGTCCGCTACGACAACCTCAAGGCCGCTGTCGCCCGCGTGCTGGGGCTGAGCCGAGCAAGGGTGGAGGCGGACCGGTGGATCACCTTTACGGCATTGAGAGCTTCTCCTGCCGTCCAGGCGTCGAGTAAAAACCACACACCTTGATCGACAGCGCTGCTCGAACTCATCAACAAATGCTGTCTGTGGAAGTGAACGAAGCCAGACCGCCATGCTCGCCAGGGTCTCCTCGTTGTAGATCGAGCGCTCCTCTGTGAAGTTCACCTGGAAGGCGAGATTCATCTGCTCGGCCTGGAGGTCGCGGGCCTTGGGGAAGTGCAGGAGGTGGTGGAGCTCGAAGGTGTTGCCGTGGACGCGCCCGCCGACCCGGAAACCGAGCCCTTCGGGGCGGGCCTCGGATGCGGCGTACTCCTCCCTCGCGATCTGCTGCTCGCGGGTGGGACACGCTTGGGCGACTCGGGCTTCTCGTGCGGCGACCTGTGAGGACTGACCCGGCGTCGGACTTCACCGGCAGTCCTCGGTGACAGCCCTCGGCGATGCATGGGTGGGGCGTCCGGTGCGCGGGCGGGTCCACCGGCGGCGAACTCCCTGCACACCCGAAGAGCCCGGATGCGGCTTCGGGGAGTCGTTGCACCGGCGCGGTTGCCCGCAGGGGACCCCCGGGTCGGTGCGGAGCAAGCGGTGGCTCGGGGCCCCGATACCGGCGGCGCCGACGTCGGGGCCCGTACCGGTGGACGGTCAGGCGGCCTTGAGCTGTGCGGCGATCTTCACGACGCGTTCGGCCTGGATGCGGGCGGCGGTGCGGGTGGTGTCGTTGACGGGGTTGTTGCCCTGGGCGTCCACGTGGGAGGTGCCGTAGGGGTTGCCGTCGACGAACTTGGCGGGGTCGGTGAAGCCGGGGGTGACGGTGATGCCACCGAAGTGGTGGACGGAGTTGTAAAGGGCGAGCAGGGTGGATTCCTGGCCGGCGTGAGGGGTGGCCGTGGAGACGAAGCCGCTGTAGACCTTGTCGGCCAGCTTGCCCTGGGCCCACAGGCCGCCAAGGGTGTCGATGAACTGCTTGAGCTGCGAGGAGACGTTACCGAAGCGGGTGGGGGTGCCGAAGATCACGGCGTCGGCCCACTCGACGTCCTCGGGGGTGGCCACCGCGATGTGGGCGGTGGCGGTGTGGTTGGCGGCCCAGGCGGGGTTGGAGTCGATGGCGGCCTGCGGGGCCAGCTCGGCGGCCTTGAGCAGGCGGACCTCGGCGCCGGACTTGATGCCGACGTCGTGCAGTTCCTTGGCGATCTCGGTGATGGTGCCGGTGGCGGAGTAGTAGACGATTGCGAGCTTCACGGGGGTGGTCATGGGGCTCTCCGTTTCGTTGCGGGGTAAGTGGAGGAGGTAGTCGCCGATGGGCTAGCCGACCGGTCGACTATTCAAAACTAGACGACCGGTCGAGAACTGTCAAAGGTGTGCGGCGCCACGGGGCTGATCACCGCAGGGCGGATCGCCGCCTCGGATCGGCCGAGGCGGGAAGTCGCGCGGGGGCGTCAGGCGGATGCGGCTCGGCCGACGTACAGGGTCGGCGCTGGGAAGGGTGTGCGGATCGTCACGCGGGGCTTGTACCGTGGCGCCAATCGGCTTCGACCAGCCCTGGTGCCGGTGTCCCTCAATATGGCGATGGCCGCATCCGTGCCGGGCACCTCGTGGCCGTCGGCGAGGAATCCGCCGTGGACGGGCCGGCTGGTGGAGCGCATCCGGCGGACGGCAAAGGGGCCCGAGGTGTGCGCGCGGCCGCGACAAGCGGATGCCAACTCGTTGACCCGTCAAGGAGCTAGAGTGGCGGGATGCCCTCCGAAGAGCAGCCACTGCAACCGTTCCTAACCAGTGCGCATAAGTGAGTCCTGGACCCACTGCTGCGTACTGCGCGCATCCCGAACGGTGTTGGATGCGCTGGGTTCCCGCTTTCGCGTCCCGCTCGGCGGCACGCCTCCAGGGGCGTGATCCGTTGCGGGCGGGCGGGTTCCCTCACGCCCCCGGCCACCTGGTTCGGCCTGGACGGTCCGATGCCCCGCACGATCGCTCCGGTCGTGTGGGGGCGGTGCCGTCCGACGCCGGACCGGGTGTCCGAGGGCGCGTCGTCCGATCGCGATGCCGGCGGCATCGTGACGGGACATCTTTCGGTGGGGGGTGGTCAGTGGTTTCTGCCAGTGCTGGGCACCCCACATGCTGGTGTAGGCGGGGTCGACCGCGACAATGCTCAGGCCGTGTTCGGCGGCCATCGACACCAGTCGGGCCTTGAGCTTGCCGGTCGGGATGCCGGAGATGAGCTGCCGGAACCTCTTGCGGCGGCCGTGCTTCTCCCGGGTCTTCTCGGTGGTGAAGTCGAGGTCTTCGATGCCGATCGCGGCGACCCCGGCACGCACCGCCCAGTTGATCAACCGGGTCAGTGCGTGGCGGATCTGGGCGTCGCGGTGAGCGGCGGTGCCGGACAGGTCGTAGGGGAAGCGGTGCGGGTCACCGACCGGATTGCCGTGCCGGTCGAGGCGGTAGGCGGCGAAGTGGTCGGCGTTGGTGTCGACGCCGATCACACCCTGGGTGCGGGCGGCGGCGAGCGGGATCGTCTTCACGACGGGGCGTTGCCAGGAAGCGGTGAGGTACCAGCGGCCTCGCTTCGTATCGAGGTGGATGCGGTAGGCGACGGCCCGGTTCGCTTCGATGCGGTCGGCCCACTCCGCGCCCCGGTGCGCGAACGCCACGGTGGAGGTGAGGGTGTAGCGGCCGTGCCGGGCGTTGGCCAGGTGCGCGAGCGGGGCAGGCAGTTTGATGGACACTTCGCCGTCCGGGGTGACGCGGATCGTCTCGTTCCCGAACCGCTTTCCCGACTCACCGTCGGCGGCAAGAAACCAGCGTTCCACCTCCCAGCGAGCCCGCCACTGGTCCTCGGTGAGCTGGGCCTGGGTGAGGTGGTGGCGGGTGTTGAGGAGCCGTTTACCGCCCCGCACCACCCGCACCCGTCCGGCCTGCCACTCGGCGACAGCAGCAGCGTGCCGCGCCTCCAGTGCTGCGAGGCGACGGGACTTGCGGAACCACTCGCCCTTCGACCGGTAACCGCCCGCCGCGCGCTTGGTGCCCTTCTCCCCGATCGGGAGGGACAGCCGATGCCGAACCATCTTGATACCCGCGTCGAGGACACGGACGTGCGCGGCCTGGCAACGCCGGGCGAGTCCCCACTGATCGTGGGTGGCCCTCGTGATGGCCCCGGCGATCCTGGACGACGACTCCTTCGTCAGCTCCCGCTTACGCGCCGCCCACGCATCGGTGCTGTGATCCAGACCGTCCGCGCAGCGAGTCTTGAGATCACGGGAAGCGAGCGCACCCTGGTGCTCACCGACCGCGCGCAGGACTTTCTCGTCCTGGGGGGTGAGGTGCTTGAGGCGGTCCCGGATCGCCACCCCCGCAGGCCCGGACACCACGAAGGACGCCGCCAACTCCCGCAAACCACCCACCACATCACCCCCTCCCTCAAGGCCGAACACCTGCCACCCAGCCCAACGAGCAACA
Source organism: Streptomyces sp. NBC_01669 (assembly GCF_026339735.1). Lineage (GTDB taxonomy): Bacteria > Actinomycetota > Actinomycetes > Streptomycetales > Streptomycetaceae > Streptomyces > Streptomyces yanii. Next base: position 1,128,377 of record NZ_JAPEQG010000001.1, on the reverse strand, counting down.
GCCACCAAGGTCACCCATTCGACCCCAGAACCCCCGTTCCCCCATGAACCCGCCGACAGGGGCTCACTCCCGCTCACCACAACTCACTTCAGCGCAGCAAACCGACAGCAGCTCACAACCCCTCGACCCGAACGAGGAAGCGTTCGTGCGTGCGCTGAGCCGTGTACTGCTGGCGCTGCCACGAGTGGTCGACGCCGACATGGTGCGCGAAGCGGGGCTGCCGCTTTACGAATACACGCCTCTGATGCACCTGTCCGAGGCTCCCGGGAAGCTGATGCGGATGAGCGAACTCGCTGCCGCCTGCCATCTCTCCCTCAGCGGGATGACCCGCGTCGTCATCCGACTTGAGAAGCGAGGCTGGGTCCAACGTGCCAAGTGCACCCAGGACGGGCGCGGATGGAACGCCGCACTGACCGAGGTCGGGCTTGCCCGGCTGGAACAGGCCTGGCCGACGCATCTTTCCAGCGTGCGACGGCACCTCGTCGACCACTTCAGCGGCCAGGACCTCACCCAACTCACAGCCACACTCCGGCATGTCGCGACCGCCGGCCAGGCGAACCACAGCTGATCGTGACGCGTCCGGCCGGGGCGAAGGGTGTCCGTGGTCCGGGGTGGACCTTGAGACGGCGGGGTGCTGGTCCAGGCCCGGAAAATCCGCCGCGCGACGCGCATCGAAGGTCGCTCGCTGCCACCGAGGCCGCCGACTGACCGCACTACCGCGCGCCCGGCCGCTCCCACAGAGCACGGCGGGCCAGCCTCCCCCCGCAGGGCAGGACGGCGCTGACCACACCTCAGAACCCACTTCGGCGCGCGTACGACAGCTCGCTCCCGTCGGAGCCTGGTGAAGGCACTTCAGCCCAAAGGGCTGTCCCGTAATCCCTGGCGGGCGGCCCATTTTGTGAGCTCCTCCAAGGAGGCACATGCCGACACTCGGCCCCGGGGCGAGAATTTCTCGCTGGGCGCGATCAAGTCCATCGGCATCATGGAGTTCGTCGGCCCTCTCGCCCCGCGTCGACGGGTCGATCAGTCACATGGCGGCCGCCGTGAGTGGTGTGCCATGGACCCGTGCGGAAACAGGGTGAAGGCGGCCGCTCACCGTGCTCGCAAGAAGGCGAGCAAGTCACGTTCGTCCGCAACAGCTTCGGTGAGCCAATGAGGTTTGACCGGTTGCGTACGTGCCACTCCTAGTGCGGGCCGGCCTGGACTCCGGCTCCTGTGCCGGAGTCGCATCCGGCGATCGGCAGCACGCGGGCCGACGCGGTCATGTGAGGTTCTCGCTTCGGGTACGGAGCCATGCCCGGGCGTACGCGCGGGCCGACGCGCGAGGGTCCTCGGCGGCGCAGATGCCGGAGACGGCGGCGGCTCCCGCTGCCCCTGAATTCCGCAGGAGCGGCAGATCGGCCGGGGTGACGCCGCCGATGGCCACGGCGGGCAGGTCGCTGAGCCGGGCGAGGCGGGCGAAGCCGGCATGGCCGAGTGGGGCCGGGGCGTCCGCCTTGGTCCGGGTCGCGTGCAGTGCGCCGATGCCGACGTGGTGGACGCGTGCCGGCTCCTCGGCGGCGGCGCGCAGTTGATCGGGGGTAGCCGCACTCAGGCCCAGCACCGCGTGCTCTCCGATCATTTCGCGCACGGCGGCCGGCGGTAGATCCGACTGGCCGACGTGAACCCCCGTCACGCGTGCGCCGGCGGCTCGGGCCGCCAGATACACGTCCACCCGGTCGTTGACGATCAGCGTCACTCGTTCGGGGAGGACGTCGGCCACCTCCAGAACCGTACGCAGGAACTCCCTCCCGGTGGCGTGCTTCTCCCGGATCTGCACGGCGGTGACACCTCCGGCCACTGCCAGGGCGACGGTCTCGGCCACGCTCCGGCCGCGGGCCGTGCACTGGGCTGTGTCCGTAACCAGGTAGACCGACAGATCCACCGGTGTCGTGGTCACGAGAGAGCCGCCCGCTCGGCGAGGTCCGCTTCCTCCAGCGCGGCGAGCGCGTCCAGGAACGCGACGGCGAAGCCGCCGGGCCCGGAGGCCTCCTTCGCGGCCGGCTCGGCGGCGACCGTGTACGCGGCGACGGCGGCCACCACCGCGGCGAACCGGTCCTCGTCGACCGCTGCGAAGGCTGCCATCACCGCACCCAGCGCGCAGCCGCCACCTGTCACCCGGGTCAACAGGGCGTCCCCGTTGGCGATCCGGGCGCTGCGAACCCCGTCGGTGACGAAGTCCACGGGTCCGGAGACGGCGACCACACAGTCGGTTGTACGGGCCAGCCCGCGTGCTGATTCCTCGGCGGCCTCGACGCCGTGGGAGGAGTCCACGCCGCGGCCGCCGTCGCCCGCGCCCGCGAGCGCGATGATCTCGGACGCGTTGCCCCGGATCACCGTGGGTCGCAGCTCCAGGAGCTCGCGTGCCAGCGCGGTGCGCACCGGCAGCGCGCCGACCGCCACCGGGTCGAGGACCCACGGCGTACCGGCCGACGTCGCTGCCCGCGCGGCCTCGACCATGGCGGAGCGCTGCTCCGCGTGCGGGGTGCCGAGATTGATCAGGACACCCGAGGCGATCCGGGCGAACGGGCCGGCCTCTTCCGGAATGTCGACCATGGCCGGTGAGGCGCCCAGCGCCAGCAGGACGTTGGCGGTGAAGCCCGTGACCACCGAGTTGGTCAGGCACTGAACCAGAGGGGAGTCCGCCCGGACGCGGGCGAGGGCCTGCGGGGCGAAGGCGGTGTGACCGGCGGATGTCGGGGGCATGGGATATCGCTCCGTGGGGGAGGGGAGGGGTGTTCGGGCGCCGGGGGACGTCGGGGGCCGGCGGCAGGTCAGTGCTGCGGGCGGGGGCGCAGACGCAGCGGCGCGTAGACGGCGAGCGCGACGAGGAACGCCACGTAGTACGAGAGGTCGGCGCCGTGCAGGGCGGCCGCCACCGGGCCCACGTACAGACTGGTGTCCATGAACGGCACGGCCGCGGCGAAGGCGACGGCGAAGGCCAGCAACGGGGGCCATCCGGACTGCGGCCGGGCGGTCTCGGCGGCGAGGTCGATCGCGGCGCCGCCCCGTGCCCGGGCCCGTGCGAGCCAGTCGACGATGACGACCGCCACGAACCCGGGAATCCAGTAACCGACGAACAGCAGCACGTTCTGGAAGCGGGCAGTGGTGTCGGCAGCGTGCATCCACAGCACGAGGGGGAAGCCGAGCACGGCGGCGAGGGCGGCGGCCGCCGGGCGCGGGAGGCGCACCCCGACGGTCTGCAGGGCCAAGGAACCGCTGTAGTCGTTCATGGCGTTGCTGCAGAGGGCCGCCAGTGCCACGGCGAGCAGCCCGAACCCACCCAGCGCGCCACCGCCCAGCAGTTTGTCCACACCCGCGGCGGTCTGGTCGGTCAGCACGGACGCGCCCCACAACCCGAGGGCCTGGACCGCCACGAAGGACACCACAAGGCCGAGCAGCGTGAACCAGAACATGCGTGGGCGTGAGGAGGTGCGTGGCAGATAGCGGCTGAAGTCGCTGGCGTACGGAGCCCAGGACAGGGTCAGGCTCAGCGCGATGGTACTGGTCAGGACGAACGCGCCGGCCTGGTCGGCGCCGTGGGCGGTGCCCGAGCCGACCGGCTGGACATCGTCGAGCAGCCGCCAGGCGATCAGCGCGAACGCGGCCGCGAGCACGAAGGTCATGACGATCTGAAGCCGGTGGATGGCCTCGTAACCCAGGACGCCGAGGGCGCCTTGGGCCAGCATCATGACCAGGACGCCGAGCCAGAACGGCCAGCCGCACAGCCGCGCGAGCGCGTCCCCGCCGAACAGCCCGATCAGCGCGTCCCAGGCGACCGAGGACAGCCACTGCAGGATGCCGGGTACCGTCACGGCCCGGCCGAAGGCGAGCCGGGCCAGCGGCAGTTGCCCGGCACCGGTCTGGCTCCCCCAGGTGCCCAGGTAGGCGGTGGGCACCGCGCCGAGCACGGTGCCCAGCACGACGGCGACGAGCGCGGTGGCGAAGTCCAGGCCGAGGGCGATGCCGACAGTGCCGGTGAACACGCCGGTCATGGTCAGGTTGGGAGCGAACCACACGGTGAACAGGCGCCCGGGACCGCCGTAGCGGTTGCTCTCGGGGACCGGCTCGATGCCGTGCGTCTCGACGCGGAGGTCGCCGGGGGCCGCCGGCATCCGCCCGTCGAAGACGGTCTGCCGGCCGTCGGCGGGCAGCCCGCCGGAAACATGCGTCAAAGGCATGGAAGACATCCCTCCGCCAGTACGAACTGGTTCAGGTTCGACGGGTGTGATCTCAGCCCTCGGGTGGGGCACCCCGTGTCCGGTACGACGGACAGACTAACCCCATCTCTGTGAGCACCTGTACGCAGGAGTGCGTGGCAATGACGCGGTGGGTTCGTCCGTGGTGCCGATGCGCGGTCGGCTTACGGGGGCCTCTGCTGGAGCGTCACAACGCCGGAGTCGGTGCTTCGACAGGAGAAAGAGCTTGCTCGGCCCATATGGTCTTGCCGTCGCGGTCGTAGCGGGTGCCCCAACGGGAGGCGAGCTGGGCCACGAGGAACAGGCCGCGGCCGCCCTCGTCGCCGGTGCGCGCGCGGCGCAGATGCGGGGCGCTGAGGCTGCCGTCGGAGACTTCGCAGATGAGGGCTGCGGCGTGGATGAGACGTAGGACGATGGGGCCGCGCGCGTGCCTGATGGCGTTGGTGACCAGCTCACTGACCATCAGTTCGGTGGTGAAAGTGAGTGGTTCCAAGCCCCAGGTGGCAAGCTGACGGGTAGTGAGGTTGCGGGCGTGGGCGACCTGCGCGGGGTCGACCGGCAGTTTCCAGGAGACGACCCGGCCTGCTCCCAGTACGCGGGTGCGGGCAAGGAGCAGGGCAGCGTCATCGGACCGGTGCTCCGACAGCAGGGAGGCCACTACGGCATCGCAGAGCTGCTCGAGCGGTCGGGTGGGGCCGGCCATGGTGCGGGACAGCCGGTCGAGCCCGGCGTCGACATCCCAGCCAGGTGCTTCGATGAGGCCGTCGGTGTAGAGCGCGAGGACAGAGCTGTCCGCGAGACGGCGTTCAGCGGTTTCGAAGGGGAGACCGCCCAGCCCCAGGGGCGGGCCGGGCGGGATGTCGTCGAGGATCTCCACCGCACCATCGGGCTGCACCAGGACGGGTGGGGGATGACCGGCGCGCGCGAACGCGCAGATGCGGGAGATGGGGTCGTAGACGGAGTACAGACACGTGGCGCCCTCGCAGTCGGGATCCTCCTCGATGAGACGGATGACGAGGTCGTCGAGCTGGGTGAGGACCTCGTCGGGAGGGAGGTCGAGGTCGGCCAGTGTATGGACGGCGGTGCGCAGCCGTCCCATGACGGCCGCCGCGTGCAGGCCGTGGCCGGTGACGTCTCCGACGACCAGGGCGACGCGGGCTCCCGACAGGGGCAGGACGTCGAACCAGTCCCCGCCCGCTCCGGCGTGGGCGGCGGCGGGCAGATACCGGTGGGCGGTCTCGACGGCGGGGTAATCGGGTAGATCGTGCGGCAGCAGGCTGTGCTGCAGGGCCAGGGCGGTGTTGTGCTCGCGGGTGTAGCGGCGGGCGTTGTCGATGCATACCGCGGCGCGGGACGAAAAGTCCTCGGCGAGGGACAGGTCCCCTTCGTCGTAGGGCCGAAGATCCTGGTTGCGGCCGAGGGTGGCAACACCCAGCGTGATGCCGCGAGCCCGCAGCGGCACCGTCATGTACGAGTGGAAACGGAACGCGCGGATTTTCTCGGCCCGCCGGGAGTCATGGGCGAACCACTCGTCGGCGTCCAGTTTCCGCACCAGAACCGATTGCCCGGTGGCCAGGCTCCGGACCTGTGGCGTGCCCGGGTGGAACGCCACTGTCTCGCCCACTACGAACACGGCCTCCGGGGCGTGCTCGCGGATGGAGCGGAGTCCCGATCGGCGGGCACGCACCTCCCCTGCCACCGGCCCGGGGGCCGGTTCCTCGCCCCGCACCGTTGCCTCCAGCAGGTCGATGGCGACGAAGTCCGCGAGTCCGGGAACGGCCGCGTCAGCCAGTTCCTGCGCCGTGCGCATCACGTCCAGCGTGGTGCCGATGCGCACGCCGGCCTCGGTCAGCAGCGCCAGCCGCTGCTGGGCCTGATAGCCGTCGGTGACGTCGATGTACGTCTGGCACATTCCCAGGACGCGGCCGGCCCCGTCTGTCAGCCGGAAGGAGGAGGCGGAAAATACGTGCTCGCGGTCCGGATCGGACGCAAGGCGCCCGAGCACCTGGAAGTCGACCACCGGCTCGCCGGTGTCGCGCACCCGGCTCAGGACCCGGTCGATCGTCGGGGCCGAGTCCGGTGAGTCATCGCCGATGCGACGGCCGATGAGCCGCTCGGAGGGCAGGTCGGTCACGCGCTCCGTCGCGGCGTTCACCCACAGGTACCGCAGCTCGGTGTCCATGACGGTCACCGGGATCGGGGACTGGCTGAAGAGCGCCTCCAGGATCGCGCGGTCGACCTCCTCCCGCTCCACCGCCCGCGCGTCGGCGGCCCTGACGGACCAGCCGGCCTGGCCCTCCTTGCTGAGCAGCGGCCGCACGCGCACCGCCACCGACACCTGGTGCCCGTCGCGGTGCCTCATGCCCAGTACGCCGTCCCAGCTCTGCCCGGCTGTATGCCGTACCTGGGCAGCCACCGCCGCTTCCCGGTCCTCCCGGGCGGTCAGCAGATCCACCGCCGGCTTTCCGCAGACTTCTTCCGCGGGGTATCCAAGAAGCGCTTCCGCCTGCGGGCTCCACAGGAAGATCGCGCCGTTGCCCGCCACGTATGCGATGGCCGTGCACGCCCCCGACAGCGGGTCTCCCGACCCTGCGTCGAGGCCCCCGGAATCCTTGGGTACGCGCACCGGCACCACCTCGTCCCAGGCCTCCCCCTGCCCATGATAGAGACCGGAGTGGTGCCCGACTCCTTGAGCGCGCCCTGCCCGAGTGGAACGCCGGACCGGAGCTCGCGCGGCGGTGCACCCCAGCCGGCACGGCCGACCGCGCCCGGACGCTGTCCGGGACGTACAGATGCATCCTCGGATCGTTGCCGAAGGGCGTCACCTCCGTCGCCGTGGCCGCCAGGGGGCGCGGCGACGGCGAGGAGGAGCCGCCGACGGCAGGGGCAATACGGCTTTGCGGACGTGGTGTGTCAGTGCGGCATGTCGGACAGAGCCGTGGTGATGGTGGTGACCTGCGCAGGTTCGACCACCATCAGGAGCACGGTTCCTCCATGCACATCGGCCTCGGCCACCGGGCGGAAGCCCCCGGCGGCGTACTGCTCCTGAGCAGCGGTGTCCTCGATGGCGGGCGCCGTCATGATGCGGCGGCAGGACGGATCGGCGGCGAAGAGGGCGGCGACCAGGGAGTCGAGCAGCGCGGTGGTGTCCGGGCCGTCGGCGGCAGACGGGGGCTGCGGCGCCGTGGTGACGAGCTCCAGCAGCAGATCGTGTGCGCCTACCGGGTAGCAGCCGCGCAGCGGATGGTGCAGCACCCGATGGATCGTCACGCGCACGACCGGCGGCCCGTCGTGGCCGGTGCTTGCGGTGTACGCGCGGACGGTGTCTGCCGGGGCCGGGCCGAACGGGGCGGCGTCGGAAACGGGCTTGGACCCGGTGGCGCGCAGTGACCATCCGGCGATGTGACCGGGGAGCGCCGACACGGGCAGCGGGCGGTGGCCGACGGTGGTGAGTGTCATGGGCGCGACCCTTCGTGGTGGGGGGATCCCGGCGTGCGGTGGGCCCGGGACGGCCCCGGGCCGTGGGAGTTGCCCGCCCGTCCCTTGGTCGGGGGAGACGGGCGGGCCGTGGCCCGGGGGAGGAGGAGTCCCGGCCGGTCGGTGGGTGCCGGGGCGATGGATCAGTTGCCGGTCGGCCCGGCCTGGTGGGTGACGATGTCCCGTACCTGGCCCTTGACCAGCTTGCCGCTTGCGTTGCGCGGCAGTTCGGGGGCGAGGACCACGCGCGTGGGCAGCTTGTAGCGGGCGAGCCGGCCGGAACCGAAGTCGCGTACTTCCTGGAGCGTCGGCTCGACCCCCGGCTCGCAGGTGAGTACGGCGACGACGGTCTCGCCCCACTTCGGGTCGGGGATGCCGACGACCGCCACCTCGTGGACTCCGGGGAAGGAGCTCAGGACCCGCTCGACCTCGGCGGGATAGACGTTCTCCCCGCCGCTGATGATCATGTCCTTGAGCCGGTCGACGACGTAGTAGTGGCCGTCCTCGTTGCGGTAGCCGATGTCGCCGCTGTGGAACCAGCCCGCGTCGTCGAAAGCCTCCCGGGTCGCCTGCTGGTTGTTCCAGTAGCCGGCGACGACATTGGGACCGCGCACGCAGATCTCACCGCGCACTTGGGGCTCGTCGATGACGCCGCCCCCGCCCGGGACCATCAGGCAGACCTCGGTGTACGGCATCGGCAGACCGGCCGAACCGGTCTTCTCCAGGGTGCGCGCGGCCGGCAGATATGTGGCGAACGGTGCCGTCTCGGTGAGCCCCCACGCCTGCTGCAGCAGCACCCCGTGCGACTCCGCGTAGTCCCGGATGAGCTGGGGAGGTACGGCGGCGCCCGCCACGATCACCGCGCGCAGCGCGGACAGATCGGCTTCCCGGAACCCAGGGGCACGGGTGAGCGCCGCGAACATGGCGGGGACCGCGAAGATGCTGGTGACCCGGTGCGCCACGAGGTCGGCCAGGCACTGCTCGGGGTCGAAGGAGCGGCGTACGACGACGACGCCGCGGGTCAGGGTGCGCAGTGTGAGGGCGTTGAGCCCGCCGATGTGGAAGAGCGGGGCGAGGGCCAGGTTCACGTGGCCGGGACGGGTGTCGACCATGGTGTCGACGTTCACCGCGTTCCGCCACAGATTGATGATGCTGCCCCGGGTCGCGACCAGCTCGCGCCAGGCTGCCTCCACGGCGAGCAGATAGCCCTTGACGTTGACGGCGAAGACTTCGTCGAACGCCGCTGCCAGCTCCTCGCCGGTCAGCCGGGTGAGACTGCGGTGGTAGTCCCAGATCCCGGCGTTGGGAACCAGGATGTCGAGCTTCCCGAACCGCTCGACGGCTCCGGCGACCGCCGCGTGCAGGTCCTTCGTCGAGCGTACGTCACCGGTGACGGCGAGCACCCGGTCCGCGTGCCCTCCCGCGGCCCCGACCAGGGCCGTCAGCTGCTCGGCGTCCTGGTCGAACACCGCGACGCGGGCGCCTTCGGCGAGATACCGCAGTGCCACGGCGCGCCCGAGGCCGCCGGCGCCACCGGTGATCAGGGCGACGTCGCCGTCGAGCCAGCGGGCGGCCGGTTCCGTGGTTGCGTACGGTGCCGGGGTGGCCATGGCTCAGCGCTCCTGGAGGAAGTCGGTGACCAGCCGCTCGAACTCGGCCTGCCGCTCCAGCTGCACCCAGTGGCCGCAGCCGCCGAACACGTGCAGCTGGGCGTCGCGGATCTGCTTGACACCCCGGACGGCGAAGTGTCGATCAAGCTGCCCGTCCCGCTCGCGCACCTGGCCAACGCCGGGCACGGCCGGTACGTCCTCGCCTCCCGGATCTCGTTTGCGCACCGGGGTGCGGAGTGGGCCGACCGCATCACCGCGAACCGGGCCGTGGCCTACCGCATCCACCTCGATACGGAGCGAGGCCGCTGGTATTTCACCGCGTCCTGGCAACGCCCCGTCGTCCAGACCATGCCGTTGGAGACTGCCCGCGCCCGGGGCATGATCGGCGTCGACACCAACGCCGACCACTTCGCCGCCTACCGGCTCGATGTCCACGGCAACCCGGTCGGTGACCCGCACCGCTTCCGCTTCGACCTGTCCGGGACCGCCGGTCACCGCGACGCGCAGCTCTGCCACGCGCTGACCCGGCTGATCAACTGGGCGGTGCGTGCCGGGGTCGCCGCGATCGGCATCGAAGACCTCGACTTCACCACCGAGAAGACCCGCGAGAAGCACGGCCGCCAGAAGCGGTTCGGGCAGCTCATCTCCGGTATCCCGACCGGCAGGCTCAAGGCCCGGCTGGTGTCGATGGCCGCCGAACAGGGGCTCGCGATCGTTGCGGTCGACCTGGCCTACACCTCCCTGTGGGGTGCCCAGCACTGGCAGAAACCGCTGGCCACCTCCCACCGCACGATGTCCCGTCACGATGCCGCCGGTATCGCGATCGGACGACGCGCCCTTGGGTACTCGGTCCGGGATGGGGTATCCCCTGCTCGAACGGAGTTGAGAGCTTGGGGAAGGACGGCACCGCCCCCGCACGACCGGAGTGATCGTGCGGGGCATCGGACCGTCCAGGCCGGACCAGGTGACCGGGGGCGTGAGGGAACCCGCCCACCCACAACGGACCGTGCCCACGAAGGGCCGTCGCCGAGCGGGACGCGAAAACGGGAACCCAGCGCATCCAAAACCGTTTGGGATGCGCCCAGTACGCAGCAGTGGGTCCAAGGCTCACTTACGCACACTGGTTAGGAACGGTCAGGCCGAACGGCAGCCAGCCGCCGCCACGCTGCCGAGTTCCAGCCGAAGCGACCGGGACGGCTGCGGACGGTGCGCTCCATCCGCGTTCTGGTCCTGCGCCTGGCGCGGGAGAATCCCAGTTGGGGATATCGCCGACTCCACGGCGAACTGATGGTCCTCGGCGTGAAGGTGGCCGCCTCCACCGTACGGGAGATCGTGAACGAGGCCGGGTGTGACTTCGAGCGATAGGTGGCCAGGGGCGCTCGGATCCGCCCTGGTCAGCCCTCCGTGACGATTCGTAGTTGGCCACTGCGTCGACCGCTAGTTGGCCATCGGGGATCCGAACTGCATGGCCGAGTCTGATTCGGGAGACCGACGTGCTTCGGCCCCCGTGCTGCTGTGCAGCGCGGGGGCCGAAGGGGTGCCGTCCTCGCTCCGACTCAGGTCACTGGATTCCGGTGGCTCTGGTCACCATGCGTTGATGACCGGCGCGTCGGGTTCGTGCTGCCGCCAGGCCTCATTGAGGCGCGCGAGCCGGTCCGCGGCGGCGATGCCGCGCAGGGACGCGACCTTGCCGTCGCTGACTTCGAACGCCACGGCACCCACGACCCGGTCGTCGACCACGGCGAGGACGGCCGGGGAGCCGTTGACCAGCGCGACGTGGATCGCGGGGGAGCCGCCGGCCAGCCGCCGCTTCGCCGGAGTGGGCTTGAAGCCGGCCCGCACGTAGGAGGCGACCCGCTCGCGCGTCTTGTACCGCAACAGCCGCCTGGCCAGTCCGGCGCCGTCCGAGACCGCCGTCACGTCGTCGGTGAGCAGCGCCACCAGCCGATCGGTGCGCCCCGACGCGGCGGCGGCGAGAAACTCCTCGACGACCCGGCGCGCGGACGCGGGGTCCACCTCGCCGCCGCGGCGCTCGGCGGCGACCCGGATCCGGGCCCGGTGGACATGCTGCTGGCTCGCGGACTCGGTGATGTCGAGAATCCCGGCGATCTCGGCGTGGGGGTACGAGAAGGCCTCGCGCAGGACGTAGGCGGCCCGCTCGGCCGGCGAGAGGCGCTCCAAGAGGGTCAGTACAGCCAAGGACACCGATTCGCGCTGCTCGAAGGTATCGGCAGGGCCGAGCATCGAGTCGCCCTCGAGGAGTGGCTCGGGCAGCCAGTCTCCGACAGCGCGCTCATGGCGCGCCTGCGCCGAGCGGAGCTGGTCGAGGCAGAGATTGGTGACGACCTTGGTCAGCCACGCCTCCGGCACCTTGACCCGTTCGCGGTCTGCGGCCTGCCAGCGCAGGAACGTGTCCTGCACGGCGTCCTCGGCGTCGGCGGCCGAGCCGAGCAGACGGTACGCGAGCGAGGCCAGCCGGTCCCGGCCGGCCTCGAACCGATCGATGGCTGCGCTGTCCATGCGGTACAGCCTATGCGGCGACCCTCACACCGACCCGATCAGGCGCGGTGGCCAGGCGGCGCTTGCGCTTCGGCATGCCGAAGGTCGGGTGGGCGATGCCCGATCCGGCCCCCTTGAGCACGCCCGACTTGAGCCGCGCGGCGGTCCGGCCGCCCAGGTACCAGGACTTCGACCGGACGTCCCCGTCTACCATCTGGAAGATCGCGTCCCGCCGCCCGAGGCTGATGTGGTTGCCGTAGTACTTCAGCCCGGTGGTCGGGACCTCACTGCCCGTCAGGCGCGCGATGATCGCGGCGGTCGCCTGCATGTTGGTCAGGCCGGCCGAGGCGCAGGACATCGGCAGCGGCCGGCCGTTCTCGCCGGTCGCGTAGGCGCAGTCACCGGCAGCGTAGACGTCCGGGTGCGAGACCGAGCGCATGGTGCGGTCGACGACGATCTGGCCGGTCTCGGCGACCTCCAGGCCGCTGGCGGCCGCGATGGGGTGCACGGCGAACCCGGCCGACCACACGGTCACGTCGGCCGGGATGGACGTACCGTCGGCGGCGATCGCCCGTGTCGGCTCGACGGCTTCGATACCGGTGTGCTCGTGGACGGTGATGCCGAGCCGGTCGAAGGCCTGGCGCAGGTGACGGCGGGCCTTCGGGGAGAGCCAGGCGCCCAGCTCGCCGCGCGCGGCGAGCGCGACCGAGAGGTCGGGCCGGGACTCGGCGAACTCGGTGGCGGTCTCGATGCCGGTCAGCCCCTCACCGACGACCAGCACGGTGCCGCCCTCGCCCAGGCCGGCCAGGCGCTCGCGCAGACGCAGCGCCGAGGACAGGCCGGTCACATCGAAGGCGTACTCGGCCACGCCGGGGACGCCATGGTGGGCTACGGAGCTGCCGAGCGCGTAGAGAAGCGTGTCGTACGCGAACTCGCCGTCGCCGTCCTCGCCGGTCACGGCGACGGTCCTGCGCTCGGGGTCGACGCCGGTGACGCGCGCCAGGCGCAGCCGCACCCCGGTGCCCGCGAATACGTCGGCGAGCTTGCGGAACGCGACGTCCTGGCCGATCGCGAGCTGGTGGAGCCGCATCCGCTCAACGAAGTCGGGCACGGCGTTGACGACGGTGATCTCCGTGTCGGCGGGGGAGAGCCGGCGGGCCAGGTTTCCGGCGGCGAAGGCCCCGGCGTATCCGGCGCCGAGTACGACGATGCGGTGCTTCATGGCGTTGCTCCTGTCTCGTTCGCGTGCCCCTTGAACGAGACGGCGCCCCGATTACTGACAGGAGTCGGGTGTGACGCGGGTCACCGAACTAAGGCGAGCAGCTGAGCCTCCGACAGACGCTTGGGCCTGTCTTGGGCAGTCGAAACGGGGCGATGGCCAACTACGGATCGAGATGGCCAACTATCGGTCAGCATCACACCGGGGTCGCCCCCTCGCCCGAACGGAGTTCGAGTACTGGGCGGACTTCGTGCGCTCGCAGGCCGAGGCCCTGCTGGCGTGCGACTTCCTGGAGACGGTCACCTTGTCCGGGGCGCGGCTGTTCGTGTTCGCGGTGATCGAGCACGGCAGTCGCCGGATCCGCATCCTGGGTGCGACTGCGCACCCAGGATGCGCTTCTCCGGTCGCTTTTCTCCCTTGCGGGTGGGGCCGGTCGTGAGCAGCCGCCGACCGGTTCGGTGGAGCTGCTCAGGAAAGGCGACACCGGACTGGGCAGGCTGCATGAGCGTGCGGGTGCTGAGTGACAGTGCGTCAACGCGCTTGCTGGCGGCTTTATTCCGCCGTCGCTATCGGACGCAAACTGATCGGCACCGTGCCCGATGACATCACCTGCGAGCCCGGCCACGGGCGGACCAACCGGTGGACCACCGCCATCGACGACGGCATCGGCCTGCCTTACGGCCACCTGACGGGCAGTCATCCGCCGTGATGTGACCGACCTGGTCGGACGGCCGATCAGCAAGCAGGTCGCGATCGTCGTCACCAGTCGTGCCCACCTGTCGGCCGCCGAGATCTCCGCCCGTGCCCGGATCTCGAGCATCGCCCCGCGACACCGTCTGGCGTGAAGACGACCACGATTCGACATTCGTCGGGCTGGCGCTGGGATCGTCCCGACATTCAGCCGATGACGGGGTTGTGCCGCCGGTCGTAAAGTCCGCGCGAACCTGTCGTCCGGCAGAAGGGACGAGCAAATTCTCGTGCACCGTGTCCTGTCGAAACCCTCGTGTCCCCGAGCACCACCTCGGGGCTGGAAAGTGCCGACCCCGTCCGGTTGATCCAGCTTCTGGAAGCACGGTAATGAACATATTCTCGCGTTTCCTCATCGCATGAGGAGTGGCGAGGGCCACGATTCGTGAGCACGTGCTGGAATCTGCCTCGGACTATGGCGGCGACGGAAATCCCGGCTTGATCGCGGCCGAAATCATCCGGCCGAAAAGCTCCCCGTGATCACGACGCCAGTCAGTACTAAAGCACGCTGGGCCGCGGAAACGAGTTGCGGCTGAAGAAGTACGACTGAGCCGAGATCTGCCTGATTAGGAATTCACGATTCGGGTTTGCATGCACCCCGTAGGAGAGGTGTACGTGTCTCATCCCCCCGCCGCGCGGCCATCGCGCCGCAGATCGCGTCCGGTCGCGTTGACCACGACTGCCGGACGCGTCTGCGCGCTGATCGTGGCGCTCGCCGTCGCCGCACTCACGGTGATCGCTTTACCGGCCGCGGCCTCCGCCTCCGCCTCCACCACATCCGCCAACGATCCTGTCCCGACCACGAAGGCCGCCGGCCCCACCTCGCCTGGTCGGCACCCCACCAATCGGGTGTGCGCCACGCCGTCAAAAGCCGGCGAGATGTCCTGCCTTGCCATGGTCCGCACCGATGTCGCCGCGGTGAAGGGCGTCCAGTCCGATGCCGCTCCCACCGGTTTCGGTCCGGCAGACCTGCAGAGCGCGTACAACCTGCCCGCCGCCGGCTCCACGGAGACGGTCGCGATCGTCGACGCGTACGACAACCCGAACGCCGAGGCGGACCTGGCCGTTTACCGTCAGCAGTACGGGCTGCCGCCGTGCACCACGGCCAACGGCTGCTTCAAGAAGATCGACCAGCGCGGCGGCACGGACTATCCGTCACCGAACTCCGGGTGGGCCGCGGAGATCGCACTGGACGTCGACATGGTCAGCGCGACATGCCCGACCTGCAAGATCCTGCTGGTCGAGGCCGACGACAGCTACATGACCAACCTCGGCGCGGCTGTGAACCAGGCGGTCGCCCAGGGCGCCAAGTACGTCTCCAACAGCTACGGCGGCAACGAAGGTTCCGACGAGACCCAGGCCGACGACGCCTACTTCAACCACCCCGGTGTCGCGATCACCGTCAGCAGCGGCGACAACGGTTATGCGGTGGAGTATCCGGCCGCGTCGCCGTATGTGACGGCGGTCGGTGGCACCTCGCTGGTCAAGGACACCTCCACCAGCCGCGGTTGGGCCGAGAGCGCATGGAGTGGTGCGGGCAGTGGCTGCTCGCGGTTCGAGCCCAAGCCGTCGTTCCAGAAGGACACCGGCTGCGCGGGTCGTGCGGTCGCCGATGTGTCCGCGGTCGCGGACCCGAACACCGGTGTCGCGGTTTACAACAATGGCTGGCAGATCTTCGGCGGCACCAGCGCGTCCGCCCCGATCATCGCCTCGGTCTACGCGATAGCCGGGACGCCTGCGGCGGGTTCGGCGCCCAACTCCTACCCCTACGCCCAGCCCTACGCGCTCAACGATGTGACGTCTGGAAGCAACGGAAGTTGCACGTCTGCGTACTTGTGCACCGCGGGGCCGGGGTATGACGGGCCGACCGGGCTCGGCACCCCGAACGGGGTCGCCGCGTTCCGCTCCGGGCCGCACGGCACTGTCAGCGGTACCGTCACCGACGGCACCGCTCCGCTGGCTTCGGCCCAGGTCACCGTGGGTGACGTCACGGCCACGACAGACGGGCAGGGGCACTACACCCTGATCGCTCCACCGGGAACCTACGACGTCAGCGCGAGCAAGTTCGGGTACGCCACCAAGACCGTTTCGGGTGTCGCGCTCGCCGACGGCCAGACGGTGACCGAGAACTTCGCGTTGACCGCGAAGTCGCGCGTGAATGTCACCGGCACGGTCCATGACGGTTCCGGTCATGATTGGCCGCTGTATGCGACCGTGCGGGTCAAGGGCGAGCCGACGGCGGTCGCCTACACCGACCCCAGGACGGGGAAGTACACGCTGAGCGTGCCCGCCGGGGACACCTACACCCTGCAGGCCGACCCGTTGTATCCGGGTTACCAGCGGAACTCTCAGGATGTGCAGGTGGGTTCGGCGGATGTGACGCATGATGTCAACGCGTCGGTCGACTGGACGACCTGCAGCACGGCCGGGTACGGCCTCCACTACGACGGCACCGCCGAGTCGTTCGACGGCACCACAGCGCCGTCGGGCTGGACCGTCGACGACAAGGTCGGCAACGGCCAGACCTGGGTGTTCAACGACCCCGGCAAGCGCGGCAACCAGACCGGCGGGTCCGGCGGCTTCGCCATCATCGACAGCGCGAAATACGGCGTCGGCAAGTCACAGGACAGCTCGCTGATCAGCCCGGTCATGGACTTCAGCCGGCGAACCCACCCGGCCCTGACCTTCCGTACCGACTACAAGGGCTTCTCGGGCGAGACCGGGGGCGTCGATCTCAGCGTCGACGGCGGCCAGACGTGGAACAACGTCTGGCACCACACCATCGACAGCGCCCGGGGGCCGCGGACCGAGCTCGTGGACCTGTCCCAGGCCGCCGGCAAGGCCAACGTCCAGGTGAGGTTCCACTTCACCGCCAGCCTTGGGTGGTGGTGGCAGGTCGACGACGTCCACCTCGGCGACCGCACGTGTGACCCGGTACCGGGCGGCCTGGTCGTCGGCCGGGTGACCGACAAGAACACCGGGGCCGGGATCAACGGCGCCTCGGTGACGTCGGCCGACAAGCCCGCGGAGAAGACAATCGCGCTGCCGACGCCGAACGACCCGAACCTGGGCGACGGCTTCTACTGGATGTTCTCCTCGCTCACCGGGAAGCACACGTTCACCGCCACGGCAGGGAGCAACTACAGCGCCCAGGACATCACCGTCAACGTGGCCCCGGACCAGGCATCGGACGGCACGTTCGCCCTGCCCGCACCCCGGATCGAGGTCAACCCGGCCCAGCTCAGCAAGACCGTCGACTGGAAGGGCCAGGGCAGCTCCACCCTGACCTTGAAGAACACCGGAACCGCCCCGGTGACCGCCAAGATCGGTGAGTGGCCGGGCAGCCACCAGCCCGCCGCGGCGCAGAAGGGTGCTCCATTGCAAGAGGTGAAGGGACACTACAGCCCCGAGCCGTTCCGGCCCGGCAAGACTGCGCAGACGGCGACCGCCAAGCCGTCGGCGACGCCGTACGCGGCACCGTGGACGACGGTGGCCGACTACCCCACGACGATCATGGACAACGCCGTGGCGACCCTCGACGGCAAGGTCTACTCGATCGCCGGAACCGACGGAATCTTCTCCGTCTCAAACAAGGCATACGTCTACGACCCGGTCGCCCAGGCGTGGAGTGCTCTGCCGAACCTGAGGGCCGGCCGCATGGCGGCGCAGGCGGCCGCCTATGGCGGCAAGATCTACGTCTTCGGCGGCTGGGACGCATACACGACCGTGGCCAAGACCGAGATCTACGACCCGGCGAGCCGTACTTGGTCCGCAGGCGCCGACATGCCGAAACCGCGTGGCGCCGGCGCCGTGACCGTCCTGGGCGGCAAGATCTACATCATCGGCGGCTCCATGAGCGGCTCCTACAAGACCGATGTGCAAGTGTACGACCCGGCCTCGAACTCCTGGAGTTCGGCCACGCCCTACCCTGAGCCGCTCGCCCTTCTCGGCTGCGGCGCCATCGCGAACAAGCTGTACTGCGCGGGCGGGTCGCCGGGCACTACCTCCACCAAGCACGCCTACAGCTACGACCCTGCATCCGCCACATGGACTCGCGTTGCCGACCTGCCGATCGACCTGTGGGGGATGGGCTACTCGGTGTCAGACGGCAAGTTCCTCGTGTCCGGCGGCGTGACCAACGGCCTCACCACGATCACCAACCGGGGCTTCGCCTACGACCCGGGTTCCGACACTTGGACCGCGCTGCCCAACTCCAACAACACCGTCTACCGCGGCGGCTCCGCCTGCGGCTTCTACAAGATCGGAGGTACCACCGGAGGGTGGGCCGCGACCAAGAAATCCGAGCTGCTGCCCGGCTATTGCGCGACCGATGTCCCCTGGCTCTCAGAGGACAAGACCGAGGTGACGATCCAGCCGGGCGAGAGCGTCGACGTCAACGTGAGTTTCAACGCGAACGTCGCCGCAATCACGCAGCCGGGCACGTTCACCGCGCTGCTCACGATCAGGGCGCAGACCCCGTACGCGATCGCGTCGGTTCCGGTGACGCTCACGGTGAACCCGCCCAAGACCTGGGGAAAGATCACCGGGACGGTCAGCGGAGTCGACTGCGCCGGCACGTCGGCGCCGCTGACCGGAGCGACCGTGCAGATTACCTCGAAGACGGCGACCTACACCCTGAAGACCGACCGGAACGGTCAGTACGTGTTCTGGCTCGACGTCAGCAACAGCCCGCTCACGGTGACCGCGTCCAAGGACGGCTCGGCGCCGCAGGCCCGATCGGTCAAGATCAAGGGGGGTGAGACGACCACGGCCGACTTCTCTCTCAAACAAACCTGCACCTGATCTGACGCTCCGTGCGGGGCCGGGCCTGGGCCCGGCCCCGCACGGACAGGTCGCGGCCCCGCCACCGATCCGATGGCGGGGCCGCCACCCTTCTCGGCCGCCCCCGGTCCGCAGCGGGCGGGGGTGAGCAGGGCAGCTCTGGGCCGCTGATCGGCGACGAGCGGCCGGGGAACGACCGGGTCGATGCCGCGCGTGGCGACCCCGCTCGAACGCCATGCCGAGTTGGCCGGGACCACAGGTCGCTGGGCACACCTGGCCGACAGCCAGCCCGGCCAGGTGTTTCTGCATATTCAGGCGGGGGTGTAGAGCCGTCGGGGTCTGCACCATTCGACATTCGTCGGGCTGGCGCTGGGATCGTCCCGACATTCAGCCGATGACGGGGTTGTGCCGCCGGTCGTAAAGTCCGCGCGAACCTGTCGTCCGGCAGAAGGGACGAGCAAATTCTCGTGCACCGTGTCCTGTCGAAACCCTCGTGTCCCCGAGCACCACCTCGGGGCTGGAAAGTGCCGACCCCGTCCGGTTGATCCAGCTTCTGGAAGCACGGTAATGAACATATTCTCGCGTTTCCTCATCGCATGAGGAGTGGCGAGGGCCACGATTCGTGAGCACGTGCTGGAATCTGCCTCGGACTATGGCGGCGACGGAAATCCCGGCTTGATCGCGGCCGAAATCATCCGGCCGAAAAGCTCCCCGTGATCACGACGCCAGTCAGTACTAAAGCACGCTGGGCCGCGGAAACGAGTTGCGGCTGAAGAAGTACGACTGAGCCGAGATCTGCCTGATTAGGAATTCACGATTCGGGTTTGCATGCACCCCGTAGGAGAGGTGTACGTGTCTCATCCCCCCGCCGCGCGGCCATCGCGCCGCAGATCGCGTCCGGTCGCGTTGACCACGACTGCCGGACGCGTCTGCGCGCTGATCGTGGCGCTCGCCGTCGCCGCACTCACGGTGATCGCTTTACCGGCCGCGGCCTCCGCCTCCGCCTCCACCACATCCGCCAACGATCCTGTCCCGACCACGAAGGCCGCCGGCCCCACCTCGCCTGGTCGGCACCCCACCAATCGGGTGTGCGCCACGCCGTCAAAAGCCGGCGAGATGTCCTGCCTTGCCATGGTCCGCACCGATGTCGCCGCGGTGAAGGGCGTGCAGCCCGATGCCGCTCCCACCGGTTTCGGTCCGGCAGACCTGCAGAGCGCGTACAACCTGCCCGCCGCCGGCTCCACGGAGACGGTCGCGATCGTCGACGCGTACGACAACCCGAACGCCGAGGCGGACCTGGCCGTTTACCGTCAGCAGTACGGGCTGCCGCCGTGCACCACGGCCAACGGCTGCTTCAAGAAGATCGACCAGCGCGGCGGCACGGACTATCCGCCGGCGGACGCCGGGTGGGCCGGAGAGATCGCACTGGACGTCGACATGGTCAGCGCGACATGCCCGACCTGCAAGATCCTGCTGGTCGAGGCCGACGACAGCTACATGACCAACCTCGGCGCGGCCGTGAACCAGGCGGTCGCCCAGGGCGCCAAGTACGTCTCCAACAGCTACGGCGGCAACGAAGGTTCCGACGAGACCCAGGCCGACGACGCCTACTTCAACCACCCCGGTGTCGCGATCACCGTCAGCAGCGGCGACAACGGTTACGGCGTCTCGTACCCGGCCGCGTCGCCGTATGTGACGGCGGTCGGCGGCACCTCGCTGGTCAAAAACACTTCCACCAGCCGCGGTTGGGCCGAGAGCGCATGGAGTGGTGCGGGCAGTGGCTGCTCGCGGTTCGAGCCCAAGCCGTCGTTCCAGAAGGACACCGGCTGCGCGGGTCGTGCGGTCGCCGATGCGTCCGCGGTCGCGGACCCGAACACCGGTGTCGCGGTCTACCACGGCGGCTGGCAGGTCTTCGGCGGTACCAGCGCGTCCGCCCCGATCATCGCCTCGGTCTACGCGATAGCCGGGACGCCGGCGGCGGGTTCGGCGCCCAACTCCTACCCGTACGCCCAGCCGTCCGCGCTCAACGATGTGACGTCTGGAAGCAACGGAAGTTGCACGCCCGCGTATCTGTGCAAGGGAGCGGCGGGTTATGACGGGCCGACCGGGCTCGGCACCCCGAACGGGGTCGCCGCGTTCCGTTACACGCCGCACGGCACTGTCATCGGTACCGTCACCGACGGCACCGCTCCGCTGGCTTCGGCCAAGATCAGCGTGGGTGACGTCACGACGATGACGGACGGGCAGGGCCATTACACCCTGACCGCGCCACTCGGAACCTATGACGTCAGCGCGAGCAAGTTCGGGTACGCCACCAAGACCGTTTCGGGTGTCGCGCTCGCCGACGGCCAGACGGTGACCGAGAACTTCGCGTTGACCGCGAAGTCGCGCGTGAATGTCACCGGCACGGTCCATGACGGTTCCGGTCATGGCTGGCCGCTGTATGCGACCGTGCGGGTCAAGGGCGAGCCGACGGCGGTCGCCTACACCGACCCCAGGACGGGCAAGTACACGCTGAGTGTGCCCGTCTCCGGCACCTACACTCTGCAGGCCGACCCGTTGTATCCGGGTTACCAGCGGAACTCTCAGGATGTGCAGGTGGGTTCGGCGGATGTGACGCATGATGTCAACGCGTCGGTCGACTGGACGACCTGCAGCACGGCCGGGTACGGCCTCCACTACGACGGCACCACCGAGTCGTTCGACGGCACCACAGCGCCGTCGGGCTGGACCGTCGACGACAAGGTCGGCAACGGCCAGACCTGGGTGTTCAACGACCCCGGCAAGCGCGGCAACAAGACCGGCGGGTCCGGCGGCTTCGCCATCATCGACAGCGCGAAATACGGCGTCGGCAAGTCACAGGACAGCTCGCTGATCAGCCCGGTCATGGACTTCAGCCGGCGAACCCACCCGGCCCTGACCTTCCGCACCGACTACAACAGCGTCCCGGGCGAGACCGGGGACGTCGATCTCAGCGTCGACGGCGGCCAGACGTGGAACAACGTCTGGCACCACACCACCGACACCGCCCGGGGGCCGCGGACCGAGATCGTGGACCTGTCCCAGGCCGCCGGCATGGCCAACGTCCAGGTGAGGTTCCACTTCACCGCCAGCTTTGGGTGGTGGTGGCAGGTCGACGACGTCCACCTCGGCGACCGTACGTGTGACCCGGCACCGGGCGGCCTGGTCCTCGGCCAGGTGACCGACAAGAACACCGGAGCCGGGATCAACGGCGCCTCGGTGACGTCGGCCGACAAGCCCGCGGAGAAGACGACCTCGGTGGTGACGCCGAACGACCCGAACCTGGGCGACGGCTTCTACTGGATGTTCTCCTCGCTCACCGGGAAGCACACGTTCACCGCCACGGCGGGGAACTCCTACAGCGCCCAGGACATCACCGTCAACGTGGCCCCGGACCAGGCATCGGACGGCACGTTCGCCCTGCCCGCACCACGGATCGCGGTCCCGGCCCAGGTCAGCAAGACCGTCGACTGGAAGGGCCGGGGCAGCTCCACCCTGACCTTGAAGAACACCGGAACCGCCCCGGTGACCGCCGAGATCGGTAAGCAGCCGGGCGGCCACCAGCCCGCCGCGGCGCAGAAGGGTGCTTCGCTGCAGGAGGTGAAGGGACACTACAGCCCCCTGCGGTTCCGGCCCGGCAAGACTGCGCAGACGGCGGCGGCCAAGCCGTCGGCGACGCCGTACGCGGCACCGTGGACGACGGTGGCCGACTACCCCTTGCCGATCATGGACAACGGCGTGGCGACCATCGACGGCAAGGTCTACTCGGTCGGCGGAACCGACGGCGCATCCGATTTCAAAAACGCCTACGTCTACGACCCAGGTGCCCAGGCGTGGAGTGCCCTGCCGAACCTGAGCATCGCCCGTTCGGCGCCGCAGGCGGCCGCCTACGGTGGCAAGCTCTACGTCTTCGGCGGCTGGGACCCGTACGGGAGGCCGGTGGCCAAGACCGAGATCTACGACCCGGCGACCGGCGCCTGGTCCACCGGCGCCGAAAACCCGAAACCGTACGCCGGCGCCGCCGTGACCGTACTGGGCGGCAAGATCTACATTGTCGGCGGCTGCACGTCCGACGACTGTGGCGGGACGGACGTGCAGACGTACGACCCGGTGTCGGACTCCTGGAGTTCGGGCACGGCGTATCCGGAGCCGATCTCCTGGCTCGGCTGCGGCGCCATCGCGAACAAGCTCTACTGCGCGGGCGGGGCGACCCCGGTCAGCGCCACCAAGCACGCCTACAGCTACGATCCGTCGTCCCACAGCTGGACCGCCGTTGCCGACCTGCCGATCGACCTCTGGGGAATGGGCTACTCGGCGGCAGACAGCAAGTTCCTCGTGTCCGGCGGCGTGACCAACGGCTTCACCACGATCACCAACCAGGGCTTCGCCTACGACCCGGGTTCCAACGCCTGGACCGCGCTGCCCAACTCCAACAACACCGTCTACCGCGGCGGCTCCGCCTGCGGCTTCTACAAGATCGGAGGTTCCCCCGCAGGGTGGGACGCGGTCAAGAATTCCGAGCTGCTGCCCGGCTATGACCAGTGCGTAGCAGTCCCCTGGCTCTCGGTGGACAAGACCGAGGTGACGATCCAGCCGGGCGAGAGCGTCGACGTCAACGTGAGTTTCAACGCGAACGTCGCCGAGATCACCCAGCCGGGCACGTTCACCGCGGAGCTCACGGTCAGCGCGAAGACCCCGTACGGGGCGATCCCGTCGGTCCCGGTGACGCTCACGGTGAACCCGCCCAAGACCTGGGGAAAGATCACCGGGACGGTCACCGGAGTCGGCTGCACCGGCACGTCGGCGCCGCTGACCGGAGCGACCGTGCAGATCACCTCGAAGACGGCCAGCTACACGCTGAAGACCGACCGGAACGGTCAGTACGTGCTCTGGCTCGACGTCAGCAACAACCCGCTCACGGTGATCGCGGCCAAGGACGGCTGGGGGACGCAGACCCGATCGGTCAAGATTACGAAGGGCGTGGCGACCATGGCCGACTTCTCTCTCAAACCCGACCGCACCTGTACTTGATGTGACGTTTCGTGCGGTATCGGGCCCGGGCCCGATACCGCACGGACAGGTCGCGGCCCCGCCACCGATCCGATGGCGGGGCCGCCACCCTTCTCGGCCGCCCCCGGTCCGCAGCGGGCGTGGATGAGCAGTCGGCCTCGGCGACTCACCGGGCGGATGGGCGGCTTTGACCTGGGCGGCGCCGGAGGCACTGCGGCACAACGCCACACTGCTGGTCGTGCACGCGGGCAGCCACACCGCGCTGCCGGGATACCCGAGGCCACGGGTCCTGCAGGCAGCTCGATCAATGGTCGACTTCAACGTCGAACTGCTCGCGCGCAGCATGAGCATGGGGACTGCTTCCTCCGGGACCATCCGTCCCAGTATCAAGCTGTCCAGTCCAGAGGGGGAACTTCAGGTCGCTTTTCTCCCTTGCGGGTTGGGCCGGTCGTGAGCAGCCGCCGACCGGTTCGGCGGAGCTGCTCAGGAAAGGCGACACCGGACTGGGCAGGCTGCATGAGCGTGCGGGTGCTGAGTGACAGTGCGTCAACGCGCTTGCTGGCGGCTTTATTCCGCCGTCGCTATCGGACGCAAACTGATCGGCACCGTGCCCGATGACATCACCTGCGAGCCCGGCCACGGGCGGACCAACCGGTGGACCACCGCCATCGACGACGGCATCGGCCTGCCTTACGGCCACCTGACGGGCAGTCATCCGCCGTGATGTGACCGACCTGGTCGGACGGCCGATCAGCAAGCAGGTCGCGATCGTCGTCACCAGTCGTGCCCACCTGTCGGCCGCCGAGATCTCCGCCCGTGCCCGGATCTCGAGCATCGCCCCGCGACACCGTCTGGCGTGAAAACGACCACGATTCGACATTCGTCGGGCTGGCGCTGGAATCGTCCCGACATTCAGCCGATGACGGGGTTGTGCCGCCGGTCGTAAAGTCCGCGCGAACC
Organism: Streptomyces sp. NBC_01669; assembly: GCF_026339735.1. Taxonomy (GTDB): domain Bacteria; phylum Actinomycetota; class Actinomycetes; order Streptomycetales; family Streptomycetaceae; genus Streptomyces; species Streptomyces yanii. The sequence continues at coordinate 1,103,814 of NZ_JAPEQG010000001.1, read as the reverse complement.
TGTCGTCCGGCAGAAGGGACGAACAAATTCTCGTGCACCGTGTCCTGTCGAAACCCTCGTGTCCCCGAGCACCACCTCGGGGCTGGAAAGTGCCGACCCCGTCCGGTTGATCCAGCTTCTGGAAGCACGGTAATGAACATATTCTCGCGTTTCGTCATCGTATTCGGAGCGGCGACGGCCGTAGTATCCGGCTTCCTGCCGGCAGCGGCCGCTCAGGCACAGGCATCTGCTGGCCCCGTCGTCGAAAACGACCTCATGCGGCCGCGTTCTCCTATCAGGATGCGATTGGTGAGTACGTGCTCGTGGAATCTGCCTTGGGCAATGACGGCGACGGAAATCCCTACGTGATCGTGGCCGGCATCATCCGGCCGAAAGAGACCGAATAGGGCCTCAAGCTCCTCGTGATTACGGACCCCAGTCCGTACTGCAGCACGCTGGGCCGCGGAAACGAGTCGCGGCTGAAGAAATACGACTGAGCCGATATCTGCCTGATGAAGAATTCACGATTCGGGTTTGCAAGCACCCCGTAGGAGAGCTGTACATGTCTCATCCCCCCGCCGCGCGACCATCCCGCCGCAGATCGCGTCCGGCCTCGTTGACCACGACGGCCGGACGCGTCTGCGTGCTGGTCGTGGCGCTCGCCGTCGCCGCACTCACGGTGATCGCTGTGCCGACCGCGGCCTCCGCCTCCGCCTCTACCGCCTCTACCGCCTCCGCTACCTCCGCTACCTCCGCTACCTCCGCTACCTCCGCTACCTCCGCCAAGGATCCTGTCCCGACCACGAAGGCCGCCGGGCCGACCTCGCCTGGTCAACACCCCACCAGTCAGGTGTGCGCCAAGCCGTCAAGAGCCGGCAAGATGTCCTGCCTTGCCATGGTCCGCGCCGATGTCGTCGCGGCGAAGGGTCTCCAGTCCGATGCCGCTCCCAGCGGTTTCGGCCCGTCCGACCTGCAGAGCGCGTACAACCTGCCCGCCGCCGGCTCCACGGAGACGGTCGCGATCGTCGACGCGTACGACAACCCGAACGCCGAGGCGGACCTGGCCGTTTACCGTCAGCAGTACGGGCTGCCGCCGTGCACCACGGCCAACGGCTGCTTCAAGAAGATCGACCAGCGCGGCGGCACGAACTATCCGTCACCGGACGCCGGGTGGGCCGCGGAGATCGCACTGGACATCGACATGGTCAGCGCGACATGCCCGACCTGCAAGATCCTGCTGGTCGAGGCCGACGACAGCTACCTGGACAATCTCGGCGCGGCCGTGAACCAGGCGGTGGCCCAGGGCGCCAAGTTCGTCTCCAACAGCTACGGCGGTATCGAAGACCCCGACGAGACCCAGGCTGACGACGCCTACTTCAACCACCCCGGTGTCGCGATCACCGTCAGCAGCGGTGACTTCGGTTACAACGTCTCGTACCCGTCCGCGTCACCGTATGTGACGGCGGTCGGTGGCACCTCGCTGGTCAAGGACCCCTCCACCACCCGCGGTTGGGCCGAGAGCGCATGGTGGGGTGCGGGTAGTGGCTGCTCGGCGTATGAGACCAAGCCGTCGTTCCAGAAGGACACCGGCTGCGCGGGTCGTGCGGTCGCCGATGTGTCCGCGGTCGCGGACCCGAACACCGGTGTCGCGGTCTACCACGGCGGCTGGCAGGTCTTCGGCGGCACCAGCGCGTCCGCCCCGATCATCGCCTCGGTCTACGCGATGGCCGGGACGCCGGCGACGGGTTCGGCGCCCAACTCCTACCCGTACGCCCAGCTGTCCGCGCTCAACGATGTGACCTCCGGAAGCAACGGCACCTGCTGGCCTGCCTACTACCTGTGTCATGCGGGGTCGGGTTATGACGGGCCGACCGGGCTCGGCACCCCGAACGGGCTCGCCGCGTTCCGTTCCGGGCCGCTCGGCACCGTCGCGGGCACCGTCACCGACGGCACGGCTCCGCTGGCTTCGGCCAAGATCACCGTGGGTGACGTCACGGCGATGACGGACGGGCAGGGGCATTACACCTTGACCGTGCCACCGGGAACGTATGACGTCAGCGCGAGCAAGTTCGGGTACGCCGGCAAGACCGTTTCGGGTGTCGCGATCGCCGACGGGCAGAAGGTCACCGAGGACTTCGCGCTGACCGCGAAGCCGAGCGTCAACGTCACCGGCACGGTCCATGACGGTTCCGGTCACGGCTGGCCGCTGTATGCGACCGTGCGGGTCAAGGATGACCCGACGGCGGTCGCCTACACCGACCCCAAGACGGGGAAGTACACGCTGAGTGTTCCCGCCGGGGACACCTACACCCTGCAGGTCGACCCGGTGTATCCGGGTTACCAGCGGGACTCTCAGGATGTGCAGGTGGGTTCGGCGGATGTGACGCATGACGTCAACGCGCCGGTCGACCAGACGACTTGCAGCGCGGCCGGGTACGCCTTCCAGTACGCGGGCCCCACCGAGTCGTTCAGCCGCTACACCACGCCGGCGGGCTGGACCGTCGATGACAAGGTCGGCAACGGCCAGACCTGGGCGTTCACCGACCCCGGCAAGCGAGGCAACAAGACCGGCGGGTCCGGCGGTTTCGCCATCGTCGACAGCAGCTACTACGGTTACGGAAAGGCGCAGGACACCTCGCTGATCAGCCCGGTCATGGACTTCAGCCGGCGAAGCCACCCGTCCCTGATCTTCCGCACCGACTACGACGGCTTCCCGTTCGGACAGACCGGGGACATCGATTTCAGCGTCGACGGCGGCCAGACGTGGACCAACGTCTGGCACCACACCAAGGACAGCGCCCGGGGGCCGCGGACCGAGGTCGTGGACCTGTCCCAGGCCGCCGGCAAGGCCAACGTCCAGGTACGGTTCCACCTCACCGCCAAGTGGGGGTGGTGGTGGCAGGTCGACGACGTCTTCCTCGGCGACCGCACGTGTGACCCGGTACCGGGCGGCCTGGTCCTCGGCCGGGTGACCGACAAGAACACCGGGGCCGGGATCAACGGCGCCACGGTGACGTCGACCGACAAGCCCGCGGAGAAGACGACCTCGGCGGCGACGCCGAACGACCCGAACCTGGGCGACGGCTTCTACTGGATGTTCTCCTCGCTCACCGGGGAGCACAGGTTCACCACCACGGCGGGGAACTATTACAGCCCACAGGACATCACTGTCAACGTGGTCCCGGACCAGGCATCGGACGGCACGTTCGCCCTGCCCGCACCCCGGATCGAGGTCAGCCCGGCCCGGCTCAACGAGACCGTCGACTGGAAGGGCAAGGGCAGCTCCACTCTGACCTTGAAGAACACCGGTACCGCCCCGGTGACCGCCAAGATCGGTGAGTGGCCGGGCGGCCACCAGCCCGCCGCGACGCAGAAGGGTGCTCCGCTGCAGGAAGTGAAGGGACACTACAGCCCCCTGCGATTCCGGCCCGGCAAGACCGCGCAGACGGCGGCGGCCAAGCCCTCGGCGACGCCGTACGCGGCACCGTGGACGACGGTAGCCGACTACCCCACGCCGATCATGGACAACGCCGTGGCGACCATCGACGGCAAGGTCTACTCGGTCGCCGGAACCGACGGCACGCATGTCCTCAGCAAGGCATACGTCTACGACCCGGGCGCCCAGGCATGGAGTGCCCTGCCGAACCTGAGCGTCGCGCGGGAGGCGCCACAGGCGGCCGCCTACGGTGGCAAGCTCTACGTCTTCGGCGGCTGGGGCTGGAACGGGAATCCGGTGGCCAAGACCGAGATCTACGACCCGGCGACCGGCGCCTGGTCCACCGGCGCCGACAACCCGAAACCGTACGCCGGCGCCGCCGTGACCGTGCTGGACGGCAAGATCTACATCGTCGGTGGCTGCACGTCCGGCTGCGGCAAGACGGACGTGCAGGTGTACGACCCTGCGTTGGACTCCTGGAGTTCGGGTGCGGCGTATCCGGAGCCGATCTCCTGGCTCGGTTGCGGCGGCATCGGGACCAAGCTGTACTGCGCGGGCGGGTTGTCGGGCAGTGGCGGCACCAAGCACGCCTACGGCTACGACCCGGCGTCCGCCGGCTGGGCTCCCGTCGCCGACCTGCCGATCGACCTGTGGGGGATGGGCTCCTCGGTGTCAGCCGACAAGCTCCTCGTGTCCGGTGGCATAACCTACGGCGGCAGCACGCTCACCAACCGGGGTTTCACCTTCGACCCGGGTGCCGATACCTGGACCGCACTGCCCAACTCCAACCGAACTCTCTACCGCGGCGGCTCCGCCTGCGGCTTCTACAAGATCGGTGGTGCCACCGGAAACTTCTACGCTGTCCAGACCTCGGAACTGTTGCCCGGCTATGACCAGTGCACCACAACCGATGTCCCCTGGCTGTCAGAGGACAAGACCGAGCTGACGCTTCAGCCGGGCGAGAGCGTCAACGTCAACGTGAGTTTCAACGCGAACATCGCCGAGATCACCCAGCCGGGCACGTTCACCGCGCAGCTGTCGATCAGCGCGAAGACCCCGTACCGGATCGCCCCGGTGCCGGTGACGTTCGTGGTGAACCCGCCCAAGACCTGGGGAAAGATCACCGGGACGGTCACCGGGGTCGGCTGCACCGGCACGTCGGCGCCACTGATCGGAGCGACCGTGCAGATCGCCTCGGAGAAGGCGAGCTACCCGCTGAAGACCGACCGGAACGGTCAGTACGCGTTCTGGCTCCACGTCAACAACAACCCGTTCACGGTGACCGTGGCCAAGGAAGGCTGGGCACCGCAGACCCAGTCGGCCAAGATTGGGCCGGGCAAGACGACCACGGTCGACATCGCGCTCAAACCCGACCCCACCTGCACCTGATGTGACGCTTCGTGCGGGCCGCCCGGCCCCGGCCCGCACGGACAGGTCGGGGCCCCGCCACCGATCCGATGGTGCATCCCGCAACCTCGCCCGCAAGGGCGAGGAAGCGTGGACAGCGGAGCGTGAGCCAGGCGTCCCAGCCACCACCTAGGTGGCTCAGACGTGGGAGGCCACGCGGCAGCCAGTCGCGCCCTACCCACAAGCCCGGTCCCTCGGGGCCGGGTCAAGTTGACAGCTACGTCGAGGCCGTAGGGTTCAGCCGACAGGCCGGTAGCGGCCGGTGAACCGCGCGAGTTTCAGTCCGAGGTGCAGGCAGAGACGTTCGTTGCCGTCTTTGAGGTTGGCGCCTGCCAAGTGCTCAAAACGCTGAATGCGGGAGTACAGCGACGTACGATGCAGCTTCAGGCGTTCGGAGGTCGCGAGTGCGTTCCCGGAGAGATCGAGGTAGGTCTCCAGCGTCTTAAGTAGAGGCAGCGCCTCCGGATTGGTGAAAAGCCGCTCGAGCCCGGGATGAAGCACGAACTCGCCGAGGTCTTGACTGAACAGCTGCGCGAGCAACCGGTAGATGCCGAGCTGGGACCATCGGGCGATCCGGCTGACGTCGGGCATGAAAGCAGCGATACGAGCGGCTTGGCAGGCCTCGAGATAGGAGCCACTTGCCTGCGCCAATTCCGACCGTGGCTGTCCGACGCCGATCACGGATGACGACACCTGCTCGAGTCCGGACAACGCGGTCTGCAGGGCGTGGTCGAGGTGGGACACACAGCGGTTCACCGCTAGCTCGTCGACCTCCCCCTCCGTACCGAAGAGAAGCAACCCGTCGCTGGAAGAGACAAGGTGGACGGCGTGTCTTGCGGGCAGCCCGTGACGGGTGTTGGCGAGCGCATGTTCGAGGGCCAGCCGCACCTGGTCATCCGGCTCGGCGTCGGGGGTGAGCACCGGTCTGGCCACCAGCACGACGACGCCGAGGGAGGGGTCGAAGTGCCCGCCGTCGATGAGGGTGCGCGCCGCATAGGCCTGGACATCGCTGCCACACAGCAGCAGGTTCCTGATCGCCTCTGTCTCCCGGTCCGACGTGAGCTCGCCGACCAGCACCTCACGATATAGGGCGAGAGCGAAGTCTAGGGCGGCGGTATCGGCCAGCGCGATCTGCTCCGAGCTCATCGACTCGTCGGCATCGATGAGCCACAGATACCCCAGGAGAAGGTCGTGGTGCCGGATCGGTATGCATACCCGCGGCAGCATGCCGAGTGAGGCGTTGTGGGGAATGCGGACCGGCTGTCGCGCCTTGGCCAGCTCGAACTGTCGCAGCCATGCCAGCACCTCGGCAGAGACGCAACGCTGCAGAATCGAAGCATGGCGCACCGCGTCGGGCAGCTCGCTGTGCCGGCTGTAGGCCACCAGCCGCTGTCGGCGGTCCTCGAGGGTTGTTGGGCGTGACAGTTTGGCCGCCAGCGAGTCGACGAGGTCCTGGAGCTTCGGGTACATGGAACACCTCCGGGGCGGTGCAGCCCGTGCTGGTCGTCGAGCACTCGGGCGCTCGATGCCACGGCGTGGCAACGCTTCCTATGCTTGTCGATGCCTCCACACCGGTCGCGATCATAAAATGCGATGACATCGACGACGCGGCGGTCACGCCAGGAGGGGCGCCAGCGATATCACTGACCGACGAAGTGATCTGGTCCGCCCCGGTCAGTCTCTGGCCACCGTTCTGGTCGGCGGCGAACCGCAGTTCGCGGGGCGCCGCCGGTAATTCACCACCTTGGCACCCCACTCCATGCCGGCGAGGACCGCGTCGCCGGCGCCCGTGCCATCGTGGCCGCGGTCAGGTTGAGGGCGGTAGGGGCAGACGGGGCGGGGGGCTGGGCTGGCGGCATTCGCCGAGGTGGTCGACAGGGCCACCCCGAGGGCGGTGATGCCGGCGGCCGCGGCGACCAACCGTCGCCCGAAATGCCTCATCGCCCAGGCCTCGTGAGATGCCGTTCTTTCGGGTTCACCTTGAATATGGCGGGGGATGCATAAGTGCCTCCTCATTCTCGCGGCAAAGGCAATCCTCACCGCATTGGGTAGATGGTTGAGCTCGACACGGGGATGGGTCAACCGATTGTCAGTGGCGGATTTCTTCCATGGCAGAAACCCGACACAACAATCCGAGCGGCGCCGCCGATGTCCGCTCGGGACGGTGCGATAAACGGTGGAGCGCCGGGAACCTGGATGTTCCAGCGGGTCGTGACCGTCGCAACGTAAGGACCGGTCTCTGAGGGGAACGACGGCACGCAGATGCCTGACCGCCGCGGGGATTGGGTGGCGCGCGGGGGTAACTGCGATGACCCATGTTGGTGGTGCTGAACTGCGGGCCACAGGAAGCCAACATCGAATCGCGGACAGAGGGTGGCGTAGTTCCGCCAGAGACGGAGGACTGTCAAACATGCTGTGCGCGCTGGGATGACCCGCTGAACTCCCTCACCGCGCACACATGTTGCGCTCAGCTCGTCGAGGCCGCCGCCAAGGCCCGCGACAGGAAGCCGTCCATCGCGCCCCCGGTCAGCTGCTGCGGCAGGGCGGCGGCCGCGGCCCGTTGCGCGCGTACCTCGTCCGCCAGCGCGTCCGTGGACTCGCCCCAGGCCACCGCGAGCAGCAGCCGGACCGCCGCGTCGCCCGCCTTCCCGTACGCCGTCAGCTTGTTCAGCCACGGACCGGCCTCGGTCACGAACGCGTCATCGTGCATGCCGGCGCGCAGGATCTCCGGAGCCCGCTCCATCTCCCCGAAATACGCGTCGAGTTGAGCGGCGGGTCCGCTCACGTCGCCCTTCTCGTCCCACGCCGTCCACAGCGCCGCCGTGAGACCGCGCAGCCGCGCGGCATCCTTCGTGGACGTCAGCGGCCCGCTGCGCGAGTTCTCGGCGAACACCTTCAGCGCCGGGTACGCCGCCCCACCCAGCTCCCGCAGCGCACGGTCCCAGGAGTCCTCGGGGTCGTATGCGCCGCTGTTCCAGGTGAAGTCGGCCGACGTGAACAGGGCGATCAGCGACGGTGCGGCCTGGTTCATCTGATTGGTCGTCAGCCCTTCGACCGTGCCCGCGAGTGCCGGATCCCGGTCCGTGAGTGGGCCCAGGTGCAGGCGGTTGGGCGCGTAGTCGTTCACGGGGTAGTTGTCGAAGATCAGCATGTTGCGGTTGCCGTAGGCGGCCTTGGCGGCGACGGCCTGGGCGTTCGTGATGACGGGGGAGACGACCGCGGGCCCGGTCCAGTAGACCGACGTGTCCCTCGCCACCAGGGCGTCGTAGCGCTTCTTGTACGCCGACGCGGTCGCGCCCCAGTACTCGGTCGGGATGGTGATCAGCCGCGTACCGGGGTGCGTCTTGACGAAGTGGTCATAGACGTAGTTCGTGACATACGCCTGAGCCGCCGCCTTCGGGCTTGCGTCCGAGCCGAACTTCGCCGTGTCCGCCGCGCAGTCGAACCTGTTGCCCACGTCGTCCCAGCCGAGGGAGAGATCCCGTACGCCGATGTCGTACAGCTGCTGGAAGCGGGCGAGCACCTTGGCGAGGTCGTCCTCGGACGTGTGGCAGATGCCGTGACCGGGGGCCGTCGGCGCCTCGGGGCCGAGGCGGTAGATGAACCGGATGTGGCGCGCCCGCGCCTCCTCGACGATCGTCGTCAGCTCGGCGAGCCGGTCACCTTCGTACGGCTCGCGCCACTGCGCGCCCGCGTTGTGCGGATCCCCGATGCGCGGGTGGTAGAGGAACGTGTTCTGCTTGTGCGCGCCGAGGAACTCGATCTCGCGGAGCTCGTCCTCGTAACTCCACTTCGCGCCGTAGAACGACTCCTGCCCGCCGCGCGTCGCGAAGTCCGGCCAGTCCCGCACCACCGCGCCCGTGATCTCCCGGCCGCCGTCCCTCTTGAACACCTGCCGCAGCGACTCGGCCGCGTAGTAAGTCCCGGCCGCGTCCACCCCGTCTAGTACCGCGCCGCGCCCCGTCACGGCCAGCACATAGCCTCCGGGCGCGAGCCCGTCGGGTCCTTCGGCGCCGGGTGCGACGCGGGAGGGCGAGGCCATGTCGACGTACACCGGATAGGCGCCGGGCCGCGCCGAGCCGGCCGTCTCCACCCGCCGCACCCCGGCCGCCCGCAGCGCCGCCACCGCCGCTTTCACGGCCTGCGGGTCACTGCCCGCGTCCTGCACGACGACGGCCCGCTCCGGCGCCCGGAACGTGTCGGCCACCGTCTCCTGCTGCGGCGTCGGCGAGACCACGGGAGCCCGCACCCTCTGCTCCTGCTCCCGCGCAGCCGCCGCACCACCCGACCCCGTTACCAAACCCGCCACCACACCCGTGGCGACTACAACTGCTGCCGCGCGTCCGGATATTTGCCTTATTGTGTCGAATCTCATGTCAACTCCCATGTGTGGCGGACGAGTGTTGCCGGAATCAGTGCGACGGCGTCGCCGGGGTGTCCGTGGCGGCCTCCGCTTCGGAGGTGCTGGCGGGCCAGGACCCGCCGTTCTCCCAGTAGTCCTTGATGGCATCGAGCGGACGCCCCTTGGTCTCCTGGGCCATCCTCCACATGAACAGCCAGGCCAACGCCGTCACCACGAGGAGGCCGATGAAGGTCGCGGTCCCGCCGGCTACCTGTAGGATCGTCAAGAAGGACTGCGCGATGACGTTGTTGATCGCGAAGTCCGCCGTCGCGCAGGACGCCCACGCCCAGGGCCATCAGGTGGGCGACCTCCCCGCGGGCGGCGCGTACGGCTTGCAGCGCCTGCAGGTCCTGGTCCGCGATCCGGTCGACGAGTTGGGGAACGCTCAGCTCGTCCAGATCGTGCGTCGCCGGGTAGCGCGACTCAGCCAGGGGCGGCGGGGCACTCTCCCTTACGGGCATGGTGGTTCTTTTCCTTCGCTGGTGCCGTCCTCGCCGTGGGGTACGGTCCGGTGCCGCTCCACCGCGCGGTAGGCGTGGCTCAGCGCGGAGTTGGCGGCATCACGGCCTTTGGCCTGGGCCAGGCGCACATACAGGCAGTCCACGACGAACAGTTGGCCGATGCGGCTGACCGTGGCCCCGGTGCGGAAAGGGGCCTCCCGTCCTGCAGAGCACAGCACCAGATCGGCCAGCTCGGTGATAGGGGATCCACCGTCGTTGGTCAGCGCGAGGGTCGTCGCACCGTGCAGGGCCGCCTCGCGCAGCGGATCGAGGGTCTCCCGGGTGCGGCCGGAGTGCGAAATACCGACGGCGACATCGCCAGGCCGCAGATGGGCCGCATTCATCAGGGCACGGTGCACATCGCAAAACGCTGAGCAGAGCAGGCCCAGATGCTGCAGCTTGTACTCCAAGTCCGCCGCCACGAGTGCGCTCGACCCGACGCCATACACCTCGATCCGCCGGGCTCGGGCAAGCAGCCGACTCGCCGCGTCCAACGCTGAGGTATCGAGCTGCTCCACACTGTCCTGAATGGCGCCGGCGTCCGCGTGCGCCATCTTCACCACAACCTCGGCGGCTGTGTCGTCGTGCTCGATATTGCCCTGCATGCCGACACGCAGCCGCCACCCGGAGTGCGCGTGCTGCACCGCCGCAGCAAGCCCCAGCCGCAGCTCGGGGTAGCCGGTGAGCCCCAGCCGGCGGCAGAACCGGGTCACGGAGGTGTCCGAGACCCCGGCCCGCTGGGCGACCTGAGAGATGCTCAGCTGCGCCACCCCGGCTGGATCCTTCAGCACCACGTCCCCGATCGCCCGCTCCTTCACCGACAGCGAGGGCAGCAGTCCGCGCAGCCGAACCAGGACGCCAGCGGTGGAGTCGTCTGGGGGAACGCCTTCTTCATTCATGTGGAAGTTCCCAACATCTAGTCAAGTTGATGTGAATCATCCACATGACCGCTTGCGGGTGTCAAGGGTCCCGTCTACGAACAACTCGACTCATGGGCAAGGCGGTTCGGCCATGTCCTCGCGTTCGGTGTTGAGGGCACCGGCTCCTACGGCGTCGGGCTCGCATTCCATCTGCGCAGGCACGGTCACTGGCTGGTCGAGGTCAACCTGCCGGACCGGCGCGTGCGCCGCCAGCGAGGCAAGTCCGACCCCATCGACGCGGAGAATGCCGCCCGCGCTGTGCTGGCCGGGACCGTCACCGCGACCCCGAAGAGCGCCGAGAACGCAGCGGCCCGTTACGGTCTCGACACCCGGGCCGTACTCGTGGAGGCCGGCCGCCGCAAGATGGTCGGCGGCCAGGAGGACATGATCACCGACATCGCCCTCGACCTGAAGGCCGGAACGGCGAGCTGACCGCGCCGGGCGGGGACACCCGGCGGAGGCCTGATCCCGACGCGAGGTTCGGCCTCCGCCGGTGCGTCGCGATATTCGATTGCATCAGGGCGCCGGGAAGCCGAGGGTCAAGCCATGCGAGACGTGGAACTGTCGGACGGTTTCGTCACCCTGTCACCCCTGTGCCCGGACGATGTCGACGCCCATCTGGCGGGCGAGGACGACCAGTTGGTGCGCTGGCTCAGCGGCGGTCCCGGCACCCGGGCCGGTGTCGAGAAGTACGTTGAGCACTGCATGGAACAGTGGGCCGTCGACGGACCCTTGCGTGCCTTCGGGATACGGGCGGGCAGCCGGAAGGTGCTGGCAGGCAGCATCGACCTGCGGTTCGACATGGCGGGCCTGGCGCCCGGGCAGGTCAACATCGCCTACGGCCTCTATCCGGACTGGCGCGGCCAGGGCCTGGCGACACGCGCCGTCGCCCTGGTCCGTGGATACGCGGCGGCCGCCGGTGCGACGCAGGGAGTGATCAAGGTGGACCCGGAGAACGGTGCGTCGGTGGCGGTCGCCCGGCGGGCGGGCTTCACCTGTGTCAAGCAGGTGCCGGAGGCTGACGGGGCCTTGTTCAACTGGTATGTCCACGATCTGCGGAGCGCGCCGCCTCAGGGCTGAATTCCCAGGAACCGGTCCGCCCACAGCTGCAGCAACGCGTCGTCGATCGTGGGGTCCTCGCGCAGCACACCGGTGAGGGCGAGGCCGCGGTGAAGGACCAGTAGCGACTCGCAGAGCAGCGCGAAGTCCTCGCGCGCCGCTGTCTCCGGGCCGAGGACGGCGGCCATCACCGCACGCTGGGCCGCGCCCACTTGCCGCTCGGCCGGAAGCAGCGCCGCTCTGAGATCGGGGTCGGTGCGGGCCGCCAGCCACAGTTCCAGACCGGCAAGGAAGTGCGGGCCCGACATCGCGGCGCGGAGCAGCGCGAGCCCCTTCTCGCGGTCGTGCGGGCCGCCCTCCGTCTCCGTACGGATATGCGCGAGCCGCAATTCGGCGACGTGATGTGTCGCGGCCGCCAGCAGATCAGCCTTCGAGGCGAAGTGGTGCAGCAGCGCGCCGCGGGAGACCCCGGCCCGCTCCTGCACGCGTTGGGTCGTTGTGCCGGCGAAGCCGTACTCGACCAGACAGCCGATCGTGGCGTCGAGGAGCCTGAGCCGGGTCTCCTCCCGGCGTTGTTGCTGGGTACGGCGCGGAGCGGGCATGTCGGCGAGCGTACGGCACGCCTGATCCGTCATATACAGTCTGGACGGACTGTATGTGGTGGGTCTATTGTCCCGGCCATGCTTGCCGTAGACCTGGTTCGCCGCGGTGCCCTCGGCATGCTCTTCGCCGACGGGCGGGCCGAACGCGCGGACCTCGCCCGGCTGTCCACCGTCGTCTACGGGGCCAGCCCGATGCCGCGCCCGCTCATCGAGCACTCACTGGACGCCTGGGGCCCCAGGTTCGTCCAGTACTTCGGCCAGACCGAGGCGCCGCTGTGTCTCACCGTGCTGGACAAGGACGACCACGCCGAGGGCGGCGAACTGCTCGGTGCCGCCGGGCATCCGGCGGTCGACGCGCAGCTGGTCCTCACCGACGAGGACGGCGCCCCCGTGGCGCCCGGCGCGATCGGCGAGGTCCGGGTCAAGGCCCCGTTCACCATGGCCGGGTACTACAACGCCCCCGAGCTGACCGCCGCGAGCCTCACCGACGACGGCTGGATCCGCACCCGCGATCTCGGACGCTTCGACGACCGCGGCTATCTGCACCTCGTCGACCGCAGCAGCGACATGATCATCACGGGCGGCTACAACGTCTACCCGCGTGAGGTGGAGGACGCCCTCGCGAGCCACCCCGCGGTCGCGCAGTGCGCCGTCGTCGGTGCCCCCGACGTCACCTGGGTCGAGGCCGTCACCGCCTTCGTCACGCTGCGACCCGGGGCCGCGGTCTCCGAAGCGGCCCTGCGCGACCATGTGCGCGCCCGGCTGGCCGGCTACAAGGTGCCCAAGACCGTGCACTTCGTCGAGACCATCCCCTACTCGCCGGTCGGAAAGATCCTCCGCCGGGCCCTGCGCGACCCCCTGTGGGAGGGAAAATGACGACCGGACACCCCGCCGTACGGATCGAGCGCGACGGCCCCGTCTTCACGGTGATCCTCAGCCGCCCCGCGGTCCGCAATGCCGTCGACGGGCCGACCGCAGATCAACTCGCGGACGCCTTCCGGACGTTCGAGTCCGACCCGGACGCATCTGTCGCCGTGCTGTGGGGCGAGGGCGGCACCTTCTGCGCCGGAGCCGACCTCAAGGGAATCGGTACGGAACGTGGGAACAAGGTCCTCGCCGACGGGGACGGGCCGATGGGCCCCACCCGGATGAGGCTAGGCAAACCCGTCATCGCCGCGGTCTCCGGCCATGCGGTGGCCGGCGGCCTGGAACTCGCCGTCTGGTGCGATCTGCGGGTCGCCGAGGAGGACGCGGTCTTCGGTGTCTTCTGCCGCCGCTGGGGCGTTCCCCTGGTGGACGGCGGTACGGTGCGCCTGCCGCGCCTGATCGGGGAGAGCCGCGCCATGGACATGATCCTCACCGGCCGCCCGGTCCCGGCGGCGGAGGCGTATGACATCGGGCTCGCCAACCGGCTCGTGCCGACCGGTCAGGCGCGCCACGCGGCGGAGCAACTCGCCCGGGAGATCGCCGCGTTCCCTCAACTGTGCATGCGTCACGACCGGCTCTCCGTGCGTGAGCAGCACGGCCTGAGCGAGCCGGACGCGCTGGCGGCCGAGTACCGGCACGGACTGGTTCCGCTGACCGCGGGTGAGACCAAGGCCGGTGCCGACCGGTTCGGAGGCGGTGCGGGCCGCCACGGCTCGTTCGCCGACTGAGCCGAAACCCGGCTGACACCGGGAACGGGCTGGTCCTACGCTCGCCGGATGACGACACCCAGTTACCCGGACAAGCCCCGCCCCGGCGACCGCGTCGCTGTCATCTCCCCGTCCTCCGGACTGCCCGGAATCCTGCCCCTGCCCTACGAGTTGGGGCTACGCAGACTCCGCGAGGAGTTCGGGCTCGAAGTGGTGGAGTATCCGGCGACGCGCACCATGGGATCGACTCCGGCCGAGCGGGCCGCCGATATCCACGCGGCGTTCGCCGACCCCGAGATCAAGGCGGTGATCGCCAGCATCGGCGGTGACGACCAGATCACCGTTCTTCCGCACCTGGACCGCGAGCTCCTGCGCGCCAACCCCAAGCCGTTCTTCGGGTACAGCGACAACACCAACCTGCTGGTCCTCCTCCGGAACCTGGGCATCGTCGGCTACCACGGCGGGTCGGTGATGGTCGAACTCGGACGCCCCGGCGCGATGCACCCCCTGACCGCCGACTCCTTGCGAGCCGCCCTCTTCACCCGGGGAACCTACGAACTGACTCCCGCCAAGGAGACCGACCACGTCAACCGCCGCTGGGAGGACCCCCGGACCTTCGACTCCGAGCCCGAGATGCGACCCGCCGACGGCTGGATCTGGCACAACGCCGACCGGGTCGTCGAAGGGACCGGCTGGGGCGGCAACCTGGAGATCCTGTCGTGGCTGCTCATGGCCGACCGCGAGATCCGGCCGGTCGACGAGTACACCGGCAGCGTGCTCTTTCTTGAGACGTCCGAGGAGATGCCCTCTGCCGACGAGGTCTACAGGATTCTGCGGGGCATGGGAGAGCGTGGGCTCCTCCAGCAGTTCCCCGCGCTGATCATGGGGCGGGCCAAGTGCTGGTCGTTCGCACAGCCGCTCGGCGCCGAGGAGGGGGACCGGTTCCGTGCGGAGCAACGGAAGGCGGTCCTGCGCGCGTTGAGCGAGTACGCCCCCGACACGATGGCCGTCCTCGATGTCGACCTCGGCCACACGGACCCGCAGGTGGTGATCCCGTACGGCGGGCACATCCGGGTCGACGGGCCCGCCCGCCGTATCGTCGTCACCTACTAAGAGGAGCTCACTTGCCGAGCTGGGCTCCTTCGCCGTCGGCGAAGTATGCCGAAGGGGTCGAGCCCGGCGTCCGGCGGAACATTGCCGTGAACGCACCGGGCGTCGCGTAGCCGAGGCCGTCCGCGTTCCGTGTGCGGCGGGAGGCAACAGGGGCAGCCACGATGCGCCGAATCTTTGGTCCGACCACATGGCGTGTGTGACATAGTGGGAGCAAAGCCGAGGCAGGGGGGTGAACGATGCCCGTCGAGTGGCAACCCGTACGGCAGTCCCGTACGCATGAGCTCGTGCTCCAGAGCATCGAGGAGCGGGTGTTCGCGGGAGAGCTGAAGGCGGGCGACCGGCTGCCGCCCGAGCGCGAACTCGCGCCCGTCCTCGGAGTCAGCCGATCCGCGCTGCGTGAGGCGCTGCGGGTGCTGGAGACGATCGGGGTGCTCGTCGCCCAGCCCGGTCGCGGCCCGGATGCCGGGGCGCGGATTGTGCGCAATCCCGACGACGCCCTCGGCCGGCTGCTGCGGCTGCACTTCGCTCTCGGCAGCTACAGCCTGGAGGATGTCCTCGAAGCGCGCGTCGTGCTGGAACGGTCCAGCTTCGAAGCGGCGGCCACCCACGCCTCCGCCGAGGATCTGGACGAGGCGGAGCGCCTGCTCGTACGCATGGGGGAGCCGGATGTCGACGTGGCCGAGTTCAACGATCTGGACACCCGCTTCCACGTGCAGATCGCCCGTAGTTCCGGCAACGAGCTGACCTCCACCCTCACCTCCGCCGTGCGTGAGTCCGTACGTCCGCTGATTCTGCGGGCGCTGGAGGCGGCCGAGGACTGGCCGGCCACGGCAGCCGGGCTCAACGCTCAGCACGCCGAACTGCTGCGGCTGGTGCGCGCGGGCAAGGGGGCGAAGGCGGCCGATCTGGTCGAGCGGCACATCCGCAGCCTGCACGGCACGCTGGTGGACGAGAAGGAATAGCCCGCAGGACATCGGGCGATCGAGGGGCGGTGTGCATGCGCACCGCCCCTCTCGCATGTCCCGGCCCCTTCACCTTCCGGACTGAGGCTAGTATGGTCCGACCATACAAAGGCCAGAGAAACGATCGGAGAGGCCCCATGCGTATCGGACTCTTCGCCACCTGTCTGGGAGACACGCTCTTCCCCGAGGCGGTGAAATCCACCGCGGTCCTGCTCGCCCGCCTGGGACATGAAGTGGTGTTCCCGCCGGAGCAGACCTGCTGCGGTCAGATGCACGTCAATACCGGCTACCAGCGCGAGCCCGTCCCCCTGGTGCGGAACTTCGCCGAGCAGTTCGGCGACCCGTCCATCGACGCCGTCGTCATGCCCTCGGGATCGTGCGCCGGATCCGTGCGCCACCAGCACGAGATCGTCGCCGAGCGGTACGGCGACGCGGCCCTGCGCGCGGGTGTCGCCACCGTCAAGACCAAGACGTACGAGCTCTCGGAGTTCCTCGTCGACGTCCTCGACGTCACCGAGGTCGGCGCCTACTTCCCGCACCGCGTCACGTACCACCCCACCTGCCACTCCCTGCGGATGCTCCGCGTCGGCGAGAAGCCGCTGAAGCTGCTGCGCGCCGTTGACGCCATCGACCTCGTGGAGCTCCCCGAGGCGGACTCCTGCTGCGGGTTCGGCGGTACCTTCGCCGTGAAGAACGCGGAGACGTCGACCGCGATGCTCCAGGACAAGATGCGCAATATCGCCACCACGGAAGCGGCCGTGTGCACCGCCGGGGACTCGTCCTGTCTGATGCACATTGGCGGCGGACTCTCCCGTATCAAGTCGGGTACCCGCACCCTGCACCTCGCGCAGATCCTCTCCTCCACCCGCACCTCGCCGTACGTCCTGACGGAGGCCGTCCGATGAGCAGCACCTTCCTCGGCATGCCCGCCACCCCGCCCCGCTCCCCGTACGGGACGGGCAATCTGCGCGGCGACCGGAAGTTCCCCGCGGCCGCCCACGACGAGCTGCGCAACGAGCAGCTGCGCCGCAACCTGGGCAAGGCCACCCACACGATCCGCGCCAAGCGCCTGAACGTCACCGGCGAACTCCCGGACTGGGAGCAGTTGCGCGACGCCGGCTCGGCCATCAAGACCGACACCATGAACCGGCTCCCCGAGCTCCTGGAACAGCTGGAGCAGCAGGTCACCGAGCGCGGCGGCACCGTCCACTGGGCGCGCGACGGCGTCGAGGCCAACGAGATCGTCACCCGGCTCGTCCGGGCGACCGGATCCACGGAGGTCATCAAGGTCAAGTCGATGGCCACCCAGGAGATCGGTCTCAACGAACACCTGGAATCGGCCGGCATCACCCCGTACGAGACGGACCTCGCCGAGCTCATCGTGCAGCTCGCCCACGACAAACCGTCACACATCCTGGTGCCCGCGATCCACCGCAACCGCGACGAGATCCGGCAGATCTTCCTCAAGGAGATCCCCGGCGTCGACCCGCGGCTCGACAACGTGCCCGCACATCTCGCCGCCGCGGCCCGCGCCTATCTGCGGGAGAAGTTCATGACGACGAAGGTGGCGGTCTCCGGCGCCAACTTCGGGATCGCCGAGACCGGCACCCTGTCCGTCGTCGAGTCCGAGGGCAACGGCCGGATGTGTCTGACCCTGCCCGACACCCTGATCACCGTCATGGGCATCGAGAAGGTGCTGCCGCGCTATCAGGACCTCGAAGTCTTCCTGCAGTTGCTCCCGCGTTCGTCGACCGGGGAGCGGATGAACCCGTACACCTCGATGTGGACGGGTGTCACGCCCGGCGACGGACCGCAGGACTTCCATCTGGTTCTCCTCGACAACGGACGGACCGCCGCGCTGGCCGACCGGATCGGGCGCGAGGCGCTCAACTGCATTCGCTGCTCGGCCTGTCTCAACGTCTGCCCGGTGTACGAACGGGCCGGCGGTCACGCGTACGGATCGACCTACCCCGGACCCATCGGCGCGGTCCTCACGCCGCAGCTCGCCGGGATGCATGCCGCCAAGGACGACCCCAACAGCTCCCTGCCGTACGCCTCCAGCCTCTGCGGCGCCTGCTTCGACGCCTGCCCCGTCAAGATCGACATCCCGTCGCTGCTGGTCGAGCTGCGCCACCAGCACACCGAAGAGTCCGGTACGACGGCGGAGAAGCTGGCCATGAAGGCGGCGGCCGGCGTGATGAAGAGGCCGAAACTGTTCACCGCCGCGCAGAAGGCGGCGGAGCTCGGCCGGGTGCTCGGTGGGCGGGACGGGAAGATCTCCCATCTGCCGCCGCCGTTCAACGGATGGAGCGACAGCCGTGACACCGCGGCGCCGCCGAAGCAGTCCTTCCGGTCGTGGCTGGCGTCGGACGAGGGCGCCGCGACCATGCGGGCCGCCGCCGACGAGTACGACAGGAACCAGCAGGAGGAGGAGAAGTGACGACCGCTCGCGCCACGGTGCTCGGCCGGGTCCGGGACGCCCTGGCCCTCGCCCCCACCCAGGACACCACCATCCCGCGCGACTACCGGACCGGCCGCACGCTCCCCGACGACGAGCGACTCGCACTCTTCACCGACCGGCTCGTCGACTACAAGGCGAAGGTGCACACCTGCACCGCCGCCCGCACCGCCGAGGTGATCGCCCAGGTGCTGGACGGGCTCGGTGCGCGGAGGATCGGGGTGCCCGCAGGGCTCGACGAGCAGTGGCTCGGCGCGTACGACGGTGACGTCCAGCAGGACTCCGCCGACATCCCGGCGCCCCGGCTCGACGCGCTGGACGGAGTCGTCACCGCGTCGGCCGTCGGCTGCGCCGAGACCGGCACGATCTTTCTCGACGGCTCGCCCGACCAGGGCCGGCGGGCCCTGTCGCTCGTCCCCGACCTGCACGTGTGTGTCGTCGATCTGTCGGCCGTCGAGGTGGGGGTTCCGGAGGCGGTCGCACGGTTGGTGCCGGAGCGCCCGACGACGCTGATCAGCGGGCCGTCGGCCACGTCGGACATCGAGCTGGAACGGGTCGAAGGGGTACACGGTCCGCGCACACTGGTGGTCGTGATCCGCGTCGACGCGTAGGGGGCATCCGCCGGACGGCCAGGAGGCCGTCCGGCGGACCCTACGATCAGCGGTGCTCGACCGTCAGCGGTTCGAAGGCGATACGGGTCGTCGACCCGTCGTCGGCCCAGCCGACCTCGACCGTGTCGCCGTCCACGTTCACCCCGCTTGTGACCGCCGCGAGCGCCGTCGGCTCCGCCTCCGCCGTCAGCGACGCGAGCGACACCAGCAGAACCGTTCCCTCCGCGTCCGCGCCCAGCCTCGGCACCACCGCCCACCGGGCGTACGCCGTGCCCTGCGGAGCCCGTACCTCGTCCTGGGTCTCCCAGCCGTGCAGGCCGTGCAGCTCGGACCGTACGGAGTCGTCCGGGCCGGTCGCCCAGCCCGTCTGCTCCACCCGCGCCCCGTCCGGGGCGCCCAGCACCCGGTGCACCCGCAGCTCGTACCGGCCGCGGACCACCGTGACGCTCTCCACCCGCATCCCCGGCACCATCGGCGGACCGGACGTGAAGACGGGGCGGTGCCAGGACGCCGCCCAGCCCCAGCCGTCGCCCCCTCCCGCGCCCAGCGGGCGGATGCTGCGACGGCCGCTGCGTACTCCGCCGACGACGACGGCCAGGTGGTTGTCCGCCGCGTTCACCCGCGACGTGGGGCCGGTCACCGTGGAGTACGACCAGCGGCTGTACAGCGGGTCGTCCTGCACACCCGACTCGCCCTCGTGCGGCCGGACATGGTCGCTGCCGTGGTTGTGCAGCCGGACGATGCCGTCCGCCCGGGTGGACTGGATCAGCAGACCAGGTGCGGGCAACGCCAGCACCCGGTCGGGGCCCTCGCTGGGCGCGGGCTCCTCGGTCGCCGTCCACAGCGGATGGCCGTCCGGGGCGAGCAGCGCGACGAACGCCTTGGACGCCCAGTACGGGGACGCGGGGCCCGAGTAGTGCTGCAGCGTCGCCTCGTGCGGGCCGTGCCAGCCCAGGTTCAGCAGCCCGTCCGTGCCCATCGAGCCGCGGTCCAGGAAGTAGCGCAGCGATCCGCTGATCACCCGCCGCGAGGCGCCGGGAGAGAGCGGGGTGTGCCCGGTGACGGCACCCAGCGCGACCGCCGAACCGGCCGCGAACCGGTAGGTCAGCGAACGCCCGAAATGGATCGGGGCACCGTCGCCGCCGAACAGCAGCGTGTAGTTGTCCAGGTGCTCGCGCAGCCGGGAGCCGTAGTGCGCGGACAGTTCCGGGTCGCCCGACAGATGCGCGTCCAGCATCGGGTAGAGGTGCAGCGCCCAGCCGTTGTAGTGGTCGAAGGCGCGACCGTCCCCGTCGGAGTACCAGCCCTGTCCGCAGTACCAGCCCTCCAGCAGGTCCAGCGCCCGTTCCTTCGCCCGGGACGTCTCCGCGTCACCGCGGCCCACCGACTCCAGGAACGCGGCCACGGAGTAGGGGAACAGGTACCAGTTGTTGGGTGCGGGCGTGTGCCGCAGCGCGCCGCGCAGCCACTCCTCGGCGCGGTCCTGGACACCGGCGTCCAGCCGGTCCCACAGCCAGGGACGGGTCAGCCGAAGCCCGATGGCGACCGAGGCGGACTCGACCATCGGCTGGCCCTGCACATGGTGGTCGAGGATCAGCGGCCAGGACTCCAGGTCGTCCCGGCCCGGCGTCCGCGTACCGGCCGCGAGACCGTCCGCGTACCGGTCGAGCCAGCCGTGCGGGTCCTTGCCGTCCGCGCCCGCGACCCGGAACGCGGCAGCGAGGAACGTCCGGGCATAACCCTCCAGACCGTCCGAGCGCACCCCGGAGCCGGACGGCCGCCCCGGCAGGTCGAGCAGGGCGCTGCCGGGGGTGGACCACTGCCAGGCAGCCCGCAGCAATCCGTCCGCCACCGCCTCCCAGTGCGCCCGGGTGTAGCCGGTGTGCGGGCTCGAGCCGAGGCCTTCGGAAGGGAGTTCAAGAGGAGAGGTCATGCGAGGAATGCCAGCCTTTCGCGTCGTACGGGGTGGGCGAAGCCGTCGCCCGCGGCCCAGCGGTCGATCTCGCCGACCGCCAGGTCGACCAGCCGCCGCCACTCGTTGCCCTGCGAGCCCGCGAGATGGGGAGTGATCAGGGCGTTCTCGCACTCCCACAGGGGGTGCGAGGACGGCAGCGTGTCCGGGTCGGTGACGTCGAGGATTGCGCGGATCCGGTTCTGCCGGAGTACATCGGTGAGCGCGTCCTGATCGACGACGGCGCCCCGCGAGGTGTTGATGAGCACCCCGTCGGGGCGCATGGACATGAGCAGTTCGCGGCTGACGAGACCGAGAGTGGCGGGCAGCAGCGGAGTGTGGACGCTCACCACATCGCTCTGCGCGAACAGTTCGGCGAGGCCGACCGGACGCACGCCCAGCTCGGCGGCGTCCGCCTCGGAGACGTACGGATCGTGCAACAGCACCCGCAGGTCGTACGGGCGCAGCAGCTCGATGACGCGCCGGCCGATCAGCGAGGCGGACAGGATGCCCACGGTGCGCCCGTAGTTACCCACCTCCGCCGAGGTGCGCAGCCAGTCGTCGCGACAGTGCTCGGCACGGTAGTCGCGGGCCCGCTCCAGAACACGTTTGCCGGAGAGCAGGATCATCGCGACGGTGTACTCCGCGACCGGCAGCGCATTGGCCGCCGCCGCCGAGGACACCTCGATGCCCCGTTCCCAGCAGGCCTCGGTGACATGACCGCGGACGGTGCCCGCCGTGTGGACGACGGCACGCAGCCGCGGTGCCGCGGCCAGCACGCTCTCGTCGAGCGGTGGGCAGCCCCAGCCGGTGACCAGGATCTCGGTGTCCGCGAGCGTGGCGCGGGCCCGGTCGGTGGTGAAGTCGTCGAGGACGGGCAGAGGGGCGAGTTCGCACACCCCGGCGAGTGCGGCCAGGGCTCCGGGAGTGAGGACGGCGGCCGCGGCGTCCGGCTTCATGGCGACGGCGGCGCGTGGCCGGCGGTGCGCGGCGGGGGTGGTCGGGACGGTCGGGGTGGTGCTGGGCATCATGCTCCTGGTCGGGGAGTGGCGCGGACGTGATCCGGTTGGCCCGCTACTTGACGGAGCCCGCGGTGAGCCCCGACTTCCAGAACCGCTGGAGCAGGGCGAAGGCGAGAATCAGCGGCAGGACCGCGAGCAGCGAACCCATGATCACGACGGGGTAGTACTCGGGGGAGACGGTGGCGGAGCTGTTCCAGGTGTAGAGCCCCAGACTGACCGGATACAGGTCCTGGTCCGAGAGCATCACCATCGGCAGGAAGAAGTTGTTCCAGATGGCGGTGAGCTGGAAGAGGAAGACAGTGACGAGGCCGGGTCCCAGCATCCGCAGCGCGACCCGGAAGTAGGTGGTCAGCTCGCCGGCGCCGTCGACCCGGGCCGCTTCGAGCACCTCGTCGGGGACGTATCCCTGACTGAATATCCGGCCGAGGTACACGCCGAACGGGTTGAAGAGCACCGGAATGAACACCGACCAGAAGGTGTTCACCAGCCCCGTGCCGGACGCCATCAGATACAGCGGCAGGGCCAGCACGGTCTGCGGCACCATGACGGCGGCGAGGACAAGCCCGAACAGCTTCTCCTTGTGCGCGAAACGGTACTTGTCGAAGGCGTAGCCGCAGGCGATGCTCACCAGGGCGCCGAGCGCGGCGCCGAGGACCGCGTACAGGAGGCTGTTGCCGTACCACCGCCCGTACAGTCCCCCGTCCATCGCGAACAGGTCCTTGAGGTTCTGCACGAAGGAGAAGTGGTTCAGTGACAGGACGTCACTGCCGGACAGGGCGTCCCGGTCCTTCGACGCGGCCAGCACCAGCCACAGCACCGGCAGCAGCGTGTAGAGCACCGAGATGCCCACGACGAGATTGACGACGGAGCGGCCCAGAAGCCGGGGACGCAGTGTGGTGGCGGTGCGGGTGGTGGTGCTCGTCGCGCTCATCGGGCGTCCTCCTCGGGGGCGGTGGCGCGGTTGGTCCAGCGGGTGACGCCGTAGGAGAGCGCGATGGTGCAGATCAGCAGGACGACGGAGGCGGCGGCGGCCAGGCCGTAGTTGTTCCGGGTGAAGGCCGCGTCGTAGATGTACATGCTGGGTGAGAACCGCGAGTTGATCACCGGGCTGGCCTGGCCGAGCAGCATCGGCTCGGTGAACAGCTGCAGCGCGAAGATCAGCGTGAACATCGCCACCATCACGATGGACGGGCGCACCAGTGGCGTCTTGACCTGGAGGGCGGTACGGACCGGTCCGGCGCCGTCGACGACCGATGCCTCGATGACCTCGCGCGGCACGGCCTGCAGAGCGGCGTAGAAGACCACCATGTTGTAGCCGAGATTGCTCCACAGGGCGATGTTCACGATGGACGGCAGGACGGTGTGCAGTCCGAGGAAGTCGATGGTGATGTCGGCCTTGCCGAGCAGGTCGATCACCGGGCTGAGCCCGGGCGTGTACAGGTACAGCCAGATGAGGGCGGCGATGATGCCGGGGACGGCGTGCGGCAGGAACAGTCCGAGCTGGGCCGATGCACGCAGCCGTACCACTCCGGAGTCCAGCAGCAGTGCCAGCGCGAGGGCGGACACCACCATCAGCGGGATGTAGATCACGCAGTACAGCGCGACCGTGCCCAGGCTGCTGAGGAACGTCGGGTCGGTCAGCACGGCCGTGTAGCTGCGCAGTCCGACGAAGACGGTGTGCTCCGGTCCGAAGCCGAGCCCCGGCTGGTCGTCGCTGAAGAAGCTCAGCCAGACGGCCGTCCCGACGGGGATCAGGAAGACCGTCACCAGGAGGACGAAGAAGGGCGTCATCAGGGCGCCGCATGCGCCGAGTTCACGCCGCCGGGAGGACCGGCGGGTGGTGCGTGCGGGCGCCGCGGACGACGGGGCGTCGGCCGGGCGCGTGGCGCCGATCGGGGAGGGGGTGGTGGTGAGGGGGCTGGTCATGGGTGTCACCTGCCTCTCTGCTGCTGGGAAGGGGATACGGGGCGGTCAGCTGGTGCGCTCGGTGGTGGCCAGGCCCAGTGCCCTGAGGTCCGGCATGGTGCCCTTCTGGGCGGCGCGTACGGCATCGATCAATGAGCCCTGGCCGCCGCTCGCCCGCGCGAAGCCGTCCTGCATCACCTTGCTGGTGGCGGTCATCCGCGGCCCCCAGATCCAGCCGTCCCGGATCTTGTGCGCCTCCTCCTCGAAGACGCGGTAGATGTCCTGTCCGCTGTAGTAGCTCCGGTCGAAGGCCTTGCGGCCGACGGGTACGAGGCCGGGGGCGGCCGGATACTGGCTGCTGGTGCCGCTGGAGAGCCGGGCCCGCAGCGCATCCGGGTGCGACACCTGCCATTCGATGAACTCCATCGCGGCCTCCGGGTGACTGCTGTCCTTCGTCACCGCGAAGGTGGAGCCGCCGTGGGTGCCGAGGGACGGTGCGGCCGTATCCCACTGGGGGAGCGGCGCGACGGCCCATGCTCCCTTCTGCGCAGGCCGGGCGTTCATCTGCGCCCCGGCGTCCCACGCTCCGCTGAGCCGGACGAGGACCTGGCCGTTGCTGATCTGGGCGTCGCTCTGGCGGCCGTCCACGGGGTTCATGAAGACCAGGTCCTGGTCGATGAGCCGTTGCCAGTACGACGCGACGCGGCGGCTCGGGTCATCGGCGAGCGAGACGTTCCAGACACCTCCCGCGGTGTCGAACCACTGGGCACCGGCCTGCCAGGCGAACGAGGCGAACTGGGGGGCGCCGTCCGTGGCGAAGTTCGCCAGCCGTCGGCCGTTGCCCTTCCGGCGTACGGCACGGGCCGCCTCCTCGAACTCGTCCCAGGTGCGCGGCACATGGAGTCCGTACTGCCGGAAGAGGTCGGTGCGGTAGTGCATCACCATCGGTTCGACATCCAGCGGAACGCTGAAGGTGCGCTTCTCGAACGTGGTCAGCGCGAGCGCCTGCCGCAGCAGCTTGGCGCGCAGCCCGTCGCTCATCAGGCCGGTGATCTCGCGAGCGACACCGTCGATCGCGAAGCCGGGGAGCTGGGGGTACTCGATCGTGGCGACGTCCGGGGCGTTGCCCGCCCGCGCCGCGTTGCTGAGTTTCGCGTACCCGCCCTGGCCTCCCGCGGGGATCTGCTGGAAGTCGACCTGGATGCGGTCGTGGGTGCGATTGAACGCGTCCACGACCTGCTGGCTGCCGCGCAGAGCGGACCAGAAGGTGATATGCGTGGCGCGCTTCGCGCCGGTGCTGTTGGCGTTGCTCGTGCTGCCCGACTGCGATGCGCCGTCGCTGCTGCTGCAGGCGCTGAGCGCGCCTGTCAGAGGCAGGGCGGCGATCGTGGCGAGCACGGATCGACGGCTCTGTCGACCAGGCATGGGTGCCTCCCGCGGCTCCTGATTCAAGACACGGGGAATCCTGATCGGCTGATCGGTACGGGTCAATAGATCGCTCAGAAGAAAATGAAAGCGGTCAAACGCTCAGTTCTTGGCAGGGGTGACCCTCTGGGCCGAACCGCGCACCTTCAGCGCGGGCAGCAGCTCCGTCCGGCGCACCGGTCCGGTCGTACCGGCGGGCCCGGTCAGCCGGTACAGCAGCAGTTCGGCCGCCGCCCGCCCGATCTCCGCCTTCGGCGGCGCCACCGCGGTCAGCGGCGTACTGCCCAGGGCCGCGACCACGTCGTCGTACGCCACCACGGAGCAGTCCCGCGGCACTTGGACCCCGCTCTCCGCCATCCGCTGCACCAGCATCAGCGCGTCCACATCACCGTGCAGCACGGCCGCCGTGGCGCCCCGCTCGCGCAGCAGGGCGGCGAGATCGGGAGCGGTGCCCTCGGTCGGCGCCGGAGCGTTCTGGACGCGGACCGCCGCGCTCGGCGACCCGGGTCCGGGCCCGGGCACCGCAGTCGGTGAACTGAGCACCACGGACCAGTCCTCCACCTCCGGCCGGTCCGCCGCGATCTGGGCGAACGCCGCCCGGATGGTGCGCGCCGTCGGACTGTCGTCACGGGCGGCCAGGACGATGCGGCGGTGGCCCAGCGCCACCAGATGGTCCACGGCGAGATGCGTCCCGTACCAGTGATCGGAGCAGACCGAGTCCAGGGCGTGCAGCGCACTGCCCGGCCGGGGCCGCCGCTCCATCAGCACGGTCGGCACGCCCACCTCTGCCAGCCAGCCGTAGTCCAGCTCCTCCGAGCGGGCGTTGCGCCAGCGCGGGGCGATCAGCAGCCCACGGGCCCCGTCCGCCAGGGCCCGTTCCACCAGCGGTCGTTCGGCACCGGCCGACTGCGGCGCGATGTGCAGGGCGATCCGCATCCCGGACTCCTCCAGGACGGTCCGGGCGCCGTGCAGCGTCTCGTACAGATACGAATGCCGCTCCGGTACGACGATGGCCACAGCGCCTCCGTCGCCAGCCGGCTCCGCGGTCCGCGCCGCCGGGACCGGGACGGGTTCCGCCGCGTCGACCACCGGCCGGGCCACCCCGTGCCCGCGCCGCAGCCTCCCGCCCCGGGTCAGCTCCTCGACGTCCCGACGGATCGTGACCACCGAGACATCCAGCTCGGCGGCGAGCACGCTGACCTTGACGGCGCCTCGCGACTGCACCACCGACAGGATTCGCTGACGCCTGAGTTCAACCGGCTCCCGCATGCTGATGGCCCCCTCGCCGTGCCGCTGCGCATTGTTCGTTTGAACGCTTCCTGCGAACGCTTGGGTCGCAGCATAGCGATCAACCTCGCGCTGTCCATGGCCGATCATGTCCGTCCCGTACGCGCCACCGGCCCCGCGGCATCGTCGCGAGCGCTGCTCGACGCCACCCACCGTCAGCGAACTCGAGATCGATCGGAAAGGAAGGGGAGCCCGGAGACCAAGAAGGCTGTGGTCCGTGGCGCCGCTGGCCGCCGGCTGCCCGTGGCTCCCGGCGCGGCGTCCGCCCGGCCCGGGACGGACATGCCTCTTCGAGGGCCTCTCGCTGAGGGCCGATGCGCGTGGAGGCAGGGAGCGACTCACGAAGACATCCGATGCCTGCAATGCTGATATCGGGGGTCAAGCCTTCGGGCAGGCAACTAAGCGGTAAATAAAGGCAATTGATGCGAGCCTCGCGTGTGCGCGGAGTCAACACATCGGATGAGTCGGTGCAAAGGCGGACGTTGAGCAGAGGGACCGGCTGGCGGTTCGGAAGTGCGTGCGATTAGCATCTGGTCCTGGCATGGACACCCTCACACTCTGGCAACTGGCGGCGCTGGCCGCGGCATCCACGCTCGTCGGCTTCTCCAAGACGGCCGTCAGTGGTGCCAATACGATCAGTCTCGCGGTCTTCGCGGCCGTACTCCCGGCCCGCGAGTCCACCGGAGTTCTGCTCCCGATCCTCATCGCGGGCGATGCGCTCGCGGTCTTCACCTACCGCAGGCACGCCCACTGGCCGACGCTGCTGCGGCTGTTCCCCGCCGTCGCCGTGGGCGTGGTGATGGGCACCGTCTTCATGATGTGGGCCGACGACGACGCCGTGGGGACCTCGATCGGCGCGATCCTGCTCTTCATGGCGGGCGTCACCGTCTGGCGGCGCCGCACCGGGGCCGACAGCAAGGTGGCTCCGGACGAGTCCGGCGGCCCGTCCGGGGCAGGCAGGCTCAAGGCCCGTTCGTACGGGGTGCTCGGCGGCTTCACCACCATGGTCGCCAACGCGGGCGGCCCGGTGATGTCGCTCTACCTGCTGTCCGCGGGCTTCCGGAAGCTCGGCTTCCTCGGCACATCGGCGTGGTTCTTCCTGATCGTCAACACCTCCAAGGTGCCGTTCAGTGTGGGCCTCGGCCTCATCGACGCGCAGTCGCTGCTGCTGGACGCGGCCATGCTGCTGTTCGTCGTCCCGGGCGCGTACATCGGCCGGAAGTGTGTGGACCGGATCAACCAGAAGCTCTTCGAGCGACTGGTGCTCGGTGCGACCGTGCTCGGCGGACTCCAGCTGCTGCTGCGCTGACCGCACCCATGCATGACGGAACCCTCCTGGACCGGACGGTCCAGGAGGGTTCGAGGAGAAACCTGAGGAGAGCGCGGAAGCCGTCGTGTCAGACGATGTCCGCGGCGATCTCCGCCTGTTCGCGGGCGTTCCCGTACGCCGACGGCGTGCTGTAGGAACGGCGTGCGACGAACCACCAGATGGTGGCCAGGACCAGTACGGCGACGAGCGCGACCGACGCGTAGTTCATCGAGTCGATGGTCACCGGTGACGACTGCGGAAGCAGGAACAGTACGGTCACGATGGCCACCCACACCACGGCGATCCAGCCGATCGGCTTGGACCAGCGACCCAGGTGCCAGGGCCCCCGCTCGAAGCGGTCCCCGGCGCGCAGCTTCAGGAAGATCGGGATCGCGTAGGCGGGCGTGATGCCGATGACGTTGATCGCGGTCACCGCACCGTAGGCGGTGGCCGAGTACAGCGACGGCAGCGCCAGCAGTCCGGCGACGACGACCGACAGCCACACGGCGGGTACGGGCGTCTGGGTGCGGGCGCTCACCTTGCGCCACAGCGCCGAACCCGGCAGGGCGTTGTCGCGGCTGAACGCGAACACCATCCGGCTGGCGGCGGCGACCTCGGCGTTGCCGCAGAACAGCTGGGCGGCGATCACGATCAGCAGCATGGCAGTGGCGCCCGAGGTGCCGAGCGCGTCGATCAGGATCTGGGCCGGCGGCACACCGGTGGCGCTCTCCTGGGTGCCCACGTAGTCCTGGATCGCGAACGTCAGACCGGCGAGCAGCACGAAACCGGCGATCCAGGAGACCCAGATCGAGCGGACGATGCCGCGCGCCGCCGACACCGAGGCGTTCGAGGTCTCCTCCGACAGATGGGCGGAGGCGTCGTAGCCGCAGAAGGTGTACTGCGCCAGCAGCAGGCCGATCGCCGCCACATAGAGCGGGTTCTCCCAGCCCGTGTCATTGACGAACTCGGTGAAGACGAACGACGGCGACTGGTGGTGGGAGGGCACGATCGCCAGCACGCTGACGATCACGGCGACGCCGGCCAGGTGCCACCACACGCTGATCGAGTTGAGCACGCTGACCAGACGGACACCGAAGAGGTTCAGCACGGCGTGCAGCAGCAGAATGCAGAGGAAAATGATCATGGTCTTGCCGGGGGTGGGGGTGAAGCCCCACTGCAGGTTCATCAGCGCGCCGGTGAACAGCGCGGCGCCGTAGTCGATACCCGCGATCGCACCGAGCAGACCGAGCAGGTTCAGCCAGCCCGTGTACCAGCCCCACTTGCGGCCGCCGAGCCGGTCGGCCATGTAATACAGCGCCCCGGACGTCGGGTACGCGCTGGTGACCTCGGCGAGCGCCATGCCGACGCAGAGGACGAACAGGCCGACACCGGCCCAGCCCCACAGCATCACCGACGGGCCGCCGGCCGACATGCCGAAGCCGTACAGGGTCATGCAGCCGGACAGGATCGAGATGACGGAGAAGCTGATGGCGAAGTTGCCGAAGCCGCCCATGCGACGGGCCAGCACCGGCTGGTAGCCGAGTTCGCGCAGCCGCTGCTCCTCGTCCTTCTGGGGAGCGGCCTGCGCGCCCGGCTGGGTCGAGGTGGGTATGGACATGAGGGGAAACCTCCGTGAAGGGGAAGGGGTCGGGGACGGTTTGTTGTCGGGGGAGAACGTGCCGGGGTCAGTCGTGCGGTCCCCAGTGCGGTTCGGGTGCCGCGGCGAGACAGCGGGTCCGGGCGCGCAGATACACGTCCTCGGCGCCCGAAGGGTCGCGGGGGTCGGGGGCGCGATAGGCCCAGGGCAGCGTGGTGAAGTACGGGCCGAGTGCCCGGAACACCGGTGCCGCGTCGGCGAATTGCAGGGCGCCCCACAGGGAGTGGGCGAGATGGTTGACGTCGAGCAGGGAATGCCTGGCCGGATCTGTGCGGTGGAACCAGAGGTGCAGGGCCCGTTCGGCATCCCGCTCGGCGTCCTCGGTGATCCAGTGGAGATCCAGCGCCTTCTCGTGACCGTGCTCACGGCGGTACCGCTCGACCCGCACGTACAGCGGGAGAGCATGGAGCGCGGATCCTTCGGGCGCCGAAGAGGCCGCCCACTGCGCGAAGTTGACCGCCTCGGAGAGGGTTCCGCCGGCCTTTCGCGCGTACACGAACTGGAGCATCCGGTGGTAGGCCTCGCGGTTGCAGGGATCGCGCCGGTCGGCCTCCGCCAGCAGACCCCACGGGCCGGGAAAGAGCATGGGCCCCGGCGGATGCAGCCGGTGCTCCTGCAGTTCCTGACGCTCGTCCAACTGTGACAGGGCCAGCAGACACACCCAGGGCACCGGGTCGGCGGGGGTGGCGTGGGCGGCCGACCTGCAGGCTTCCCAGGCCTCCCGCCACAACTCCTGCGCCCCGTGATGCCCCTCGCGGTGGGCGCGCACGGCACGCTCCACCACGACCCGCGCGTGCATCACGGCAGCCGCGACACTCCGGGGTTCCTCGGCCAGCCAGGCCTGCACCGCGTCGGAGCCTGCGGCGACCGCGCCGAGCACCTGGGTGCGCTGGGTCCACAGCGTCCAGTCCGGGGTGCTTTCCAGCAGATTCCGCATGGATACCCAGCGGCCGGTGCGCAGGTCCTGTAATGCCGCACGTAAGTCGTTGTCGTGCCCGGCCGGGTGATAGACCGGCCGGAAATCACTGGTCGCCATGGACTCCCCCCGCCCCGGTGCACGGCAGCGAATCCGTGCATAAGCGGACGTCCCGGGATGCGCGATGTCGGCGCCCGCGGCATGGTGTCGGTCTCATCGATCCTCAAGGGCGTGGGGGGTGAAGCAGCTGTTGAAAAACGAACTGCCAAAAACCGTCCGGTTGTTGCTCGGCGGTGAGTGTAGAGCGCGTTCTGCCGGTCTCCTGACCGATTCGCGGATCTTACTCAAGTCGCCCGAGATGGAAGGATGTTGACGATCATTTGGTCATTCCGCAAGGTGCAGAATGCAGGCGCTTGACGTACGCGGTGGTCTGCACCAGTCTGTGCGTCAGCGACCGTTGATCACGATTCCGTTCAAGCCGTAGAGCTTCCGCACAGCAGGAGTGTCGATGACAGGCCCGGTGCTCGCCGTCGACCAGGGCACGTCCGGCACCAAGGCGCTGGTGATCTGCCCGGAACGCGGCGTGATCGGTTCCGGTGCGGCCCCGGTGCGGCCTCGGTACGAGCCCGGGGGAGTGGTCGAGGTCGACCCCGCCGAGCTGTTCGGATCGGTCGTCGAAGCCGGACGGCAGGCGGTGCGCGAGGCGGGTGAACCGGTGGTCGCCGTCGGGCTCGCGAACCAGGGCGAGACCGTGCTCGCCTGGGACCCGGCAAC
Source organism: Streptomyces sp. NBC_01669 (assembly GCF_026339735.1). Lineage (GTDB taxonomy): Bacteria > Actinomycetota > Actinomycetes > Streptomycetales > Streptomycetaceae > Streptomyces > Streptomyces yanii. The sequence continues at coordinate 1,072,485 of NZ_JAPEQG010000001.1, read as the reverse complement.
CGGAAAGCCGCTCACCGACGCAATCGTCTGGCAGGACCGCCGGGCCGAATCGGTCTGCAGCGAACTCGCCGGACATGAAGACGAGTTGAGGCAACTCACCGGGCTGCCGCTCGACCCGTACTTCGCCGCACCGAAGATGGCCTGGATCCGCCGCGAGCTGACCCGCGAGGGTGTCGTCACCACCAGCGACTCCTGGCTGGTCCACCGGCTGACCGGGGCGTTCGTCACGGATGCGGCGACCGCCGGTCGTACCCAGCTGCTCGACCTCGACCGGGTCGGCTGGTCACCCGCGGCCCTGGACATCTTCGGCCTCTCCGGCGAACGGCTCCCGTCCGTCGTCGACGCGGCCGGCCCGGTCGGTACGACGACGGTGTTCGGCGGCGAACTGCCCCTGACCGGACTGCTCGTCGACCAACAGGCCGCCCTGCTCGCCCAGGGCGCCCTGCAGGCCGGCACCGCCAAATGCACCTATGGCACCGGCGCCTTCCTCCTCGCCCAGACCGGGCCCACGCCCCGCCGCGGCTCCACCGGACTGGTCAGCTGTGTCGCCTGGCGGCTCGGCGGCCGTACCAGCTACTGCCTAGACGGGCAGGTCTACACCGTCGCGTCCGCCGTCCGCTGGCTCACCGATCTGGGAGTGATCTCCGGTGCCGCTGAGCTCGACCACGTCGGCACGGGCGTCCCCGACTCCGGCGGGGTCACCTTCGTACCGGCGCTCGCCGGACTCGCCGCACCGTGGTGGCGCAGCGATCTGCGCGGCTCGGTGACCGGACTGGGACTGGACACCACCGCCGGCCACCTGGTGCGTGCCCTGTGCGAGGGCATCGCCGCCCAGGTCGTCGAACTCGCCGACGCCGTCGCCACCGACCTCGGCGGACCGCTGACCTCGCTCCGTGTGGACGGCGGCCTGACCCGCTCCGCGCTCCTCATGCAGACCCAGGCCGACCTGCTGCAACGGCCGGTCGAGGTGTCCGCACTGCCGGACGTCACCGCACTCGGGGCCGGGGCCGTCGCCCGCCTCGGCGTCGACCCGAAACTATCGCTCCAGCAGGCCGTACCCGCATGGGAACCGGCTGCCGTGTATGAACCCCGGATCGGCGCGGACGAGGCCGCCGATCGCCTCGCCCGATTCCGCGCCGCGGTGGAGAACCTGCTGGACCGCGCGTGACGCCGACGGTCACCACGGCCAAAGACCTGGTCCACAGCCTGCCCGACGGCGGCGCGGCGGCGTACGACGTCACCGTCATCGGCGCAGGCGTCGTCGGCACCGCCCTCGCCCGTGAGCTGGCCCGCTACCCGATCCGTACCGCCCTCGTCGACGGGTCCGACGACATCGGCAACGGCACGTCGAAGGCCAACACCGCGATCCTGCACACCGGTTTCGACGCCGTCCCCGGCTCACTGGAAGGCCGTCTCGTACGCGAAGGGCAGCGCAGGCTCGCCGCGTACGCGGCCGCGACCGGCATCCCGGTCGAGCGCGTCGGGGCGCTCCTCGTCGCCTGGGACGAGGAACAACTCGCCGCACTCCCCGGCCTGCTGGCCAAGGCGGAGCGCAACGACTACCACGCTGCGCGGATCATCGACGCCGAGGAACTGCGGGCCCGCGAACCTCATCTGGGCCCTGGTGCGCTCGGGGCGCTGGAGATCCCGGACGAGAGCATCATCTGCCCCTGGACGACCCCCCTCGCATACGCCACCCAGGCCGTCCGCGCCGGAGTTCATCTGCACCTCGACTGCCGGGTCCAGCAGATCGACAGCGGCCCGGACATCCACACCCTCACCACCACCCGCGGACCGCTGCGCACCCGCTACCTCATCAACGCCGCCGGACTGTACGCAGACGAACTCGACCGGCAACTGGGCCACGACGCCTTCACCGTCACCCCGCGCCGCGGCCAGCTCATCGTCTTCGACAAGCTCGCCCGCGCACTGGTCGACCACATCCTGCTGCCCGTGCCCACCGCGGCGGGCAAGGGCGTCCTGGTGTCACCGACCGTCTTCGGCAACGTCCTGCTCGGACCCACCGCCGAGGAGCTGGACGACAAGACCGCCACGGGATCCAGCGCCGAAGGGCTCGCCCTCCTGCGCGAGAAGGGCCGCCGGATCCTGCCCGAACTGATCGACGAGGAAGTGACCGCCGTCTACGCCGGACTGCGCGCCGCCACCGGCCACGAGGACTACCGCATCCGGGACTACCCCGACCAGCGGTACATCGCCGTCGGCGGCATCCGCTCCACCGGCCTGACCGCCTCCATGGCCATCGCCGCGTACGTCACCGAACTGCTGGCCGCCACCGGCCTCGCCCTCGGCACGCCGGCCGAACTGGAGCCCCTGACCATGCCCAACCTGGGCGAGGCATCTCCCCGCCCCTACCGGCGCGCCGACCTCATCGCCCGGGACCCGGCCTACGGCGCCCTCGTCTGCCACTGCGAAGGCGTCTCCGCGGGCGAGATCCGGGACGCGCTGGCCAGCACGGTCCCGCCGCGGTCGAAGGACGGACTGCGCCGCCGGACCCGGGCCGGCGGCGGGCGCTGCCAAGGGTTCTACTGCGGGGCCGCGGTCCGCGCCCTGATCGAGGAGGCCACGCCATGACCCGGCGCGAGCGAACCGTCGATGTGCTGGTCGTCGGCGCCGGACCGGCCGGCCTCGGCGCCGGGGCCGAACTCGCCGCATCCGGCGCGGGCCACGTCGAGATCCTGGAGCGCGAACAGGTCGCGGGCGGCATCCCGCGCCACTGCTTCCACGGCGGATTCGGGACCGGTCGCGCCGGGGGAGCGGTGACCGGACCCGGGTACGCCCGGCAGTGCGTGGCCGCCGCGGTAGGGGCGGGAGCGCGACTCCGTACCGGAATCACCGTCACCGGCTGGGCCGGACCACGCACCGTCGACACCACCGGACCCACCGGGCTCGAACGCATCACCGCCCGCGCGGTCGTCCTCGCCACCGGCGCCCGCGAACGGCCGCGCAGCGCCCGGCTCGTCCCCGGCACCCGGCCGCCCGGCGTCTACTCCACCGGCGAACTCCAGCAGGCCGTCCACCTCTTCCGCCAGCGGATCGGCACACGGGCGGTCGTCATCGGCAACGAAGCCGTCAGCCACGCGGCCGTCGACACCCTGCGTGTGGCCGGAGTCGACGTGGTCGCCCTGGTCACCGACCAGCCACCGTCCCTGCCGACCGCCCTCGCCCCGCTTCTCGTGCGGGCGCGGCATCGCACACCGCTCCTCACCCACGCAACCGTCACCGGGCTCACCGGCCGGGAACGGCTCACTGGAGTCGGCCTGCGCCACCACGACGGCCGGACCACGACCCTGCCCTGCGACACCGTCGTCTTCACCGGGGACTGGATCCCCGACCACGAGCTGGCCCGGCGCGGCGCACTGACCCTGGACCCCGGGACCCGCGGACCCGCGTACGACGCCTCGTACCGCACCTCCGAGACCGGTGTCTTCGCCGTCGGCAATCTGCTGCATGCGGTGGAGAGCGCGGGCACGGCGGCAGCCGAGGGACGGGCCGTGGCCGCCCCCGTCCTGCGTCGGCTGGCGACGGGGGGCTGGCCCGCCGAGCGTCCCGCACTCTCCGTCGATGCCCCGCTGAAGTGGATCGCACCGAACCTGTTCGACCCCGACGGCGCCCGGCCGCTCCAGGGCCGCTTCATCCTGCGCACCGCCCGGCGACTGCCCCGCCCACACCTCGTCGTCGGCCAGGACGGACGCGTACTCCACCGGCAGCGGCTGCTGCTGCCCGCCGAACCGAACCGGCCGTTCCGGCTGCGCGCCGACTGGCTCGATCGCGTCGATCCGCACGGCGGAACCGTGCGGATCACAGCAGTCTGAACCGGCCGGACGTCAGGGGATCAGCAGCCAGTCCGAACCGATCGCTGCCACCAGGCCGACGGCCAGCAGCCAACTCCCCAATCGGGTACGACCGTTACGACTGAGCTCGATGACGATCCCGCACAGGATCAGCGCCAGCCCGTACACCCCGACGACCAGAACGGACGACCGGCTCGCGATCCGCAGCGCCAGCACGACCGCCATCGCCGCCATGCCGACCGAGGAGAGCACGATCCGCAACCGTCTGGCCTGACGTGGCGTCAATCTGCGGTCCCCGGCCTCCGCCTCCCCGACCTCGGCGTCGACCTCGACCTCGGCGTCGGTCTCTGTGCCGTTCGTGTCGCTGTCGAGGGCGGCTATCGGGGTGTCCACGGACTGGTCCTGGTCAGAAGTGCTCATGACGCGGGATGGTAATAGTTTCGCGGCGCCGTGTTCACCGCTCCGTGCGACGGTTGCCGAAAACGAACGTCGCCATCCGGCTCATCCGCCCTCCCGTCTCAGCCGGGGCGCCTCCTCGGCCGCGTCCACCGTTCGCCCGCCACCCGTCTCCACCCGCCCGGCCAGCTCCTGCGCCCAGCCGGTCAGCGCATCGATTCCGATCCCGTGCGCCGACGCGTCCCCGTACGCCGAGAGGGCCGCCGCGCCCCGCCGCAACAGCCGTGCCCCACCCGTCGCATTGCCGCGCGCCGCGTGCGTCAGCCCCACCGCCAGCTGCGCAAGCCCGCGCCACAACTCCCGTTCCGCATCCGGGCCCGACTTCCACGCGTCCTCGAACACCTCGTGCGCGTGGAACGGCATCCCCGCGTCCAGCAGCCGCTGGGCCTCCAGCAGCGTCTCCTCAGGGGAGCGCACCAACCCCTCCGGCTGCCGCTCCACCCCGGGCGCCCCGTACGGCAGGGGGCGCCCCAGCCCGTCACGGGGGCGCGCACTGCGCGCCCGGCCCTCGGCGTCGCGGTCCCTGCGAGTCTCGTCCACCCGTCGATTGTGCCCCGCACCTGCGGCGAACTGTCGGAACCACTGTCCGCGGGCCCTCGCGCACGACTAGGCTCGGCAGTCATCCGCACCACTAGGGGAGGGTAGGCATGAAGCCGTCCCGGCCGCTGTACGAGCGCGAACCGGAACTCGCTGCCGCCGCACAAGCCGTGGATGCCCTCTGCGGCGCCCAGGCAGCCGGGGGGCTGTTGATCTTCAGCGGTGAGGCAGGCATCGGCAAAACAGCTCTGCTCACCGAGATCCAGGCCATGGCCGCGGACCGCTGCACAATCTGGTCCGCACGCGGCGGCGAGACGGTCACATCCGTGCCGTTCCACGTCGTACGCCAACTCCTGCAGCCCGCACTCGACCAGTTCCCGCCCGACGAGGTACGCGGTCTGTTCGGCGCCTGGTTCGAGGTCGCCGCACCCGCCCTCGGACTCGCCGAGCCCAGTGGCCCGCAGCCCGACCCGCAGGGTGTGCGCGACGGACTCGACCACGTCGTGTCGCGGCTCGCCTCCCGGCTGAGCCACCGTCCGCTGCTGCTGATCATCGACGACGCGCACTGGGCGGACGGCGAATCCCTTGCCTGGCTCGCCTCGTTCACCGCGCGCCTCGGCGAACTGCCCGTCCTCGTCGTCCAGGCGCACCGCCCGGAGGAACTGGCGGCGCGGAAGGGGGACGGCGGCAGCCACCCCGCCCAGGTCCGGGTCGCGCTGCGCGCGCTCACGCCCGACGCCACCGCGGAACTGGTCCGGGCCACTCTCGGCGACCACGCCGACGACCCGTTCTGCCGCGAGGTGTGGGCCGTCACCGGTGGCAACCCGTACGAGGCGGTCGAACTCGTCGCCAAGGTGCAGGACCGCGAACTGGCGCCCCTGGAGGAGTCGGCCGGACTGCTGCGTGAACTCGGCGCCTCGGCCCGCGGCAGCGGACTCGTCGCCCGGCTCGAACGGCTCGGCACCAACGCCAACCGGTTCGCCTGGGCCGCCGCCGTTCTCGGCACCGACATCTCCCAGGACCTCGCCGCCACCCTCGCCGGAATGAGCCCCGCCGAGGCTGCCGACTGCACCGCGCGGCTGCGCGACGCCCGTATCGTCAGCGGCTTCGACCCGCTGGAGTTCGTCCACCCGCTGATCGCCACCGCCGTGTACCGCTCCATCCCGCCGGCCACCCGCACCGCCATGCACGGCCGCGCCGCCTGGGCGATCACCCGCGCCGGACTCGGCGCCGCCGCTGCCTCCCGCCACCTCCTCGAAGTCCACCCGGACGACGACCAGGAACTGGTCGAGCAGCTCCGCGAGGCAGCCGGCCAGCATCTCGCGGTCGGTGCCCCCGAAGCCGCCCGCCGCTGCCTGGAACGCGCCCTGCAGGAACCGCCACGCCACCAGGTGCGGGCCACGCTGCTGTACGAGCTGGGCTGCGCGACACTCCTCAGCTCCCCGCCCACCACCGTGCAGCATCTGCGGGCCGCCCTCGATCTGCCCGGACTCGCCGACGAGGTGCGCGTCGACGCCACCTTCCGGCTCGCCGCCGCCCTGTCCCACAACAACCAGCTGAAGGAAGCGGCACTGGCTCTCGCCGCCGAGACCGGGCGCACCGCCCCCGGACCGGGCCGGATGCGGCTCCAGGCCGCGCACTTCATGTGGGAGGGCATGCAGGCCGCCGAGGACGACGGCCCCGGCCGCTCCCGCAGACTCGCCGGCAACGCCGACCACCTCACCGGCCGCGACAACGCCGAACGCGCCCTGCTCACGCTGCGTGCCTTCGACGCCATGCTCCGGGGCGAGGACTGCCAGCTCGTCGTCGATCTCTGCGAACGCGCCCTGGTCGACGGGCGCCCGGCCCGCGGACTCGGGTGGACCGACACCGAATGGGGCTTCGAGTTCCCCACCACGGTGGGGATCACCTATGCCTTCACCGACCAGCTCGACCGGGCCGAGGCGCTGTTCAGCGAGGCCGTCCGCGCCTTCGAGATCTCCGGCTGGAGCGGCGCGCACCTCGCCTTCGCCCACACCCTCCTCGGTCTCGTCCACCGCCGTCGCGGCAGGCTGGCCGAGGCGGAGGGCTTCCTGCGCGAAGGGCTGCGGCTCGCCGACCGTGTGGGCAGCGGCCTTCCCGTCCACTGGGACGCCGCCTGCCTGCTCATCGACACACTGCTGGCCCGGGGCCGGGTCACCGAGGCCCGCACGATAGCTGACCAGTACAACTTCGGGATGCCCTATCCCAGCGCGATGGTCCTTCCGGACGCACCGTGCGTCCGCGGCCGCCTCCTGCTCGCCGAAGGTCGTACGAAGGAAGCCGTGGCCGAACTCGAAGCAGCCCGCCAGGCTCTTGAACCGCGCGGCCGGTTCAACGGCATCTGGGCGCCATGGGCGGGCGACCTCGCCCGCGCCCTGGCCGACGAGGACCCGGGCCGCGCAGCCCAGCTCGCCACCTCGGCCCGGGTGCACGCCGAACGCTTCGGCACGGACACCGCGATCGGCGAGGCCCTGCGCTGCGTTGCCCTGTTCGCCCGCCCCGAGGACGCCCACCATCTGCTGGCCGACGCGGTCCGGCACCTGGAGGCGTCCCCGTCCACGTACGAACACGCCCTGGCCCGTGTCGACTACGGCATCGCCATCCGCTCCCCGCGCGAGCTCGCCCGGGCCCAGAAACTGGCCACGGCGTGCGGTGCCGAAGAGCTCGCGACCCGCGCCCATCAGGCACGGACGTCAATCAGGTCCGCGGAGTGAGGTAATGTTTGTCCTGCGCGGCCACCCGGGAACACCGGGCGGAATCGCATCGGGACGTGGCGCAGCTTGGTAGCGCACTTGACTGGGGGTCAAGGGGTCGCAGGTTCAAATCCTGTCGTCCCGACTCGTGAGAGTCGCAGGTCAGGGGCCGTTTCAGAGGAATCTGAAACGGCCCCTTGATCGTTTTGGGGGACCGGTTGGGGACCCGCGCACTTGACTGCGCCATACGGTCAGTCGCCGCGTCTTTCTTGTCAGGTCTCCAAGGACAGCACCACTGGCACTGACCGCGTGACCGGATCACGTCTGTGGCGTTGCTGGTGGCGACCACGGCGCCGTTGCTGAGCACCTTGTACGACGAGACAGGGTAGTCGCCGGCTGCCGCAGCGCTCCAGTCCAGGGAGACGCTGCGTGCGGTGACGCTGGTGGCCCGGGGAGTGCCGGGCGCGGTGGGCGGTTTGTCGGGGCTGCCGTCGCACTTGCCTCCAATGACGGTGCAACTCGTGGGCGTGCCGATCGGACCGTTGGCGACGAACCAGTAACTGTACGGCTCGGTTGTTCCGCCGGCCGCGACGGTGCCGTTGTAGTAGGCGTTGCGGACCGTCACGTGGCTGCCGTTGACGGTTGCGTCGCCGTTGGAGTGGTCGCTGATGGTCATGCCTGCCGGGAGGTCGAACTCGAGGGTCCAGCCGGTGAGCGCAGCGGCCGTGTTGTTACGGACGACGTTGGTGCCCTTCCACCAGCTGCCGTTGTCCTGGCTGGTGCAGGTGGCGGTGACACCGGCGGCAGCGTGTGCCTGAGGGACGAGGCCGGTGAGCACGCCCAGGGGCAGGAGCAGGGCGGCCAGCAGTGCGAGCAGTCTGCTGTGACCGCGGACGGGTCTTCTCACGCGTTCCCCCTGACGCGGTGGGGTGGACGGGAGGCGTCGCGGGACCGTGTGTGGTCACGGTGGGGCGGCGTGCAGGCTGTGGGTCGCCGAACCGGGGCCAATCGGAAGGTAGTTGGTATGGATCATTCGGTCAATGCCGGGTGCGGTCCGGTGCGCCGTCCGCTCGACCCTGCCAATGGAATCCGAATGGAATCCCCGTGGAATCCGGCAGGAGCCCGCCGGTGTTCGGGCGATCCGGGGTTGACGCCCATATTGGTCCAGTCCACCTTGGAGTCAGGCGAGGGACGACTCTGGTGTGGGCCTGGGCGTACCGTACGGATCCACCTTGCTGGACCGTGTGCAAGGACGGCGGGCCGCAACATGTGCGCCGTTACCTGCCGGCCGCCCGGTTCCCAGGACCCGGCGGCCGGGTGCCGGCGCCAAGGCTCCGGCCTCAGCTGGCGCCGACCCCGAACACCACTCCCGTGAGCGTCTGGTTGACGTGCCCGAGCCAGCTCTCGCCGTAGGTGTGGAAGCCCGCCGAGGGGATGCCGTCCAGCGCGGTCGGGAAGGTCGCGGAGATGTTCTTGGCGTCCATCTCAAGACGCCGGAAGCCGCAGTTGAACAGCACCGCACCGGAGGCGCCGCCGAGGTCGAGGCGTGCTTGGCGCAGGGTCGCACGTGTATCCGCGAGCAGGTTGCCCGGGCGCATCACCTCCACCTCCGTGCCCGGCAGGATCTGCGCCCAGAAGCGCAGCCCGCCGCCCGGGGTGACCGCCTGCGGCGTACGGATCCACGGCTGCCCGTCGATCATCTGTCCCACCGGGCGCTCCATGAACACGTCGACGTCCAGAGCCTCAACGGCGACGCCGACCGCGTCGGCGTACGCCTGAGCCGCGGGGCGCCCGTCGAAGCGGTGGACGGTGCGCGAGGCGGCGTCCGCGCCGGTGACGCGCAGCACTGTCCCGGTCGGCGTGAACGAGCACGTCTTGACGATCTGGAACGGCACGGCGCTGCGGCACACCATCATCGCCATGCCGTCGTGCGACACCTCCGTGCCGACCGCCACCCAGGTGGCGTGCAGAGCGAAGTCGTCCCCGGCGGAACCGCCGACGAAGTCCAGCAGCGGCGCCGCGTTGCCCAGCATGTCGTTGACCTGCTCCTCGGCCCCGTGCAAGCCGTCGACCAGCAGGAAGCCCAGATGGTACGCGGGGTCGAGGTGGCGGAGTTGGACCCCGATCCGCTCCTCCAGGGTTCGCACGGCGGCCGCCGTGCCCTCGCCCGGGGCCTCGCCGATCCGGCCGATCACCGCCGCGGCCCGGGCGATCACGTCGTCGGGCAGCGCCACGGCGGCGATGCCGCCCGTGCCGTTGCGCAGATCAGTGAACTCTCCGGCGGTGGAGCACCCGATGACCGTCGTGCCGGGAAAGCGGGCGCTGAAGGCCGGGGCGAGGACCTCGGGATCGTAGGCACTGGAGGCGAAGTACAGCAGCGCTGTGACCGCGCGTCCTGCCAGCCCTTGGTCGATGTCGGCGAGCAGCCGGCTCATCGCCTGCGCGGCCGGTCCGGTCGCATGGGCCCGGACGACGCCGGAGGCCGGGGGAGGGGAGAAAGTCATCGGTTCGCCTTGCTGAAGAGTCGCTTCCACCGTCGCAGCATGCCGTCCGCCAGGGCGAGTTGCCCGTCGTCGGTATCGCCCACGAGGGGCCGATCGGGGGCCTGCACCGCTCCCTCGTCGTGCGGCGAGGCGCGGGGTGCCGCTCGGTCGGACACATACGTGCCGAGCGAGTAGCCCAGCACCAGAAGGATGTTCAGCACGTTGCGCACCACGGCCGGCTCCGCGTGCTGGTCCGGGCGCGGATTGCGCAGGTCGGCTCCGGTGCGCAGAGCGACGCGTGTGCAGATGGCCGCGAGCGCACGCTGGTCTTCGGGGAAGTATCGGGTCCGCAGCTCGGCGACCACGTCCCCGAGGGACTCGATGTGCGCGTCGCCCGCCGCACCCGAGCCCGCCGTGTGCCCCAGGGCCTCGGCGTGCCCGGGCTGCGAGCGGGCCGTCGCCGCGCCCGAGGTGAGGCTCTTGCTCAGCCAGGTGTAGTACGCGATCCAATGGGAGCTGAGCAGCGAGCCCCAGTCCCCCTTGTGGATCTCGTGCGCGGCGTCGAGCAGCGCACGCCCGGACGAGCGGTACCAGGCTTCCGGGAAACCCTGTCGCTGGTGCGAGGCACCGACTCGGCGCAGGGTGGCCTCGACCACCTCGGGGGTGTCCTGGGTCAGTGCCGCCCACAACACCGAACGGACCAGCCCGTCGCACAGCGGTCGCCCGTGCTGGGGTGCCAGCTCCCGCACACCGGGCACGACCGCCAGCATGCATGCGTAGAAGTGGTCGACGAATTCGGCCTCCCTGCGGAAGAGCAGCTGGCAGGAGAACTGCACGGTCCGGAGGCTGTCGGCGGACGGCCGATCGGCCCCGAGAGCATGCCGTCCCGGCACCTGAGGGGCTTGGCCCGGGGGTGCGGCGGGGGGAGGGAACTGAGAAGCGTCTGTCACACCGTTTTCCATGGTGTCGTGCGAGACAACGGAACGTCCGGGCCGAGACGGCCCGGGGCGGGAGAACTCTGCCTCGTGAAGCGCTCCCGTAACTGTCCCGAAGTGAGACAGCGGCGTCGGAGGTCCGGAGGTTCAGTGCGCCGGGCGGCCGAAGTGGTGGTCGAAGGAGCGCAGCAGGTCGGCCGTCCAGCTGTCCAGAATCTCCGCGCCCTGCTGGGCGGTGGCACCCCGGCGGTCGCCCAGGACGCCGTTGGGGCTGACGTTCACCACTCCGGAGGAGCGCAGGGCGGGCATCAGTTCGCGAAGAGGCGACGTCGCCCCGGGCTCCGCCTCGGTCAGGCGTACGGCTTCCGGGCGCAGGGCCAGCATGACCGAGGTCTCGGTCCGGCCCGCGTGACTGTCGTCGTCCGGGCCGCCCGGCGACCACGCCCGAGCCCGGCGTCCCTCCGCGCGCAGCCGCCCGACGGCCCGGTGCAGCGGGACGGCGTTGCCCCCGTGCCCGCAGACCAGCAGAAGGCCTGCGAAGGCGTCGGTGGACCGGCCCAGCTCGACGACCAGCAGTTCGAAGGCCTGTCGGCCGAGGGAGAGGGTGCCCGGGAACCCCGCGTGCTCGCCGCTCGATCCGTACGGCACCGGCGGCGCCAGCACCACGGAAGGACGCGCCGAGGCAAGCCGCTCGCTCAGGGCGACGGCCACCTCCGTGTCCACGGTGAACGGCAGATGAGGTCCGTGCTGCTCGGTCGCGCCGAGCGGGACGACGAGCACCGGCCGTGGATCGACACCGTCGACCTCCCGCCATGTCAGCCGCGACAGCCGACGCACCAGCGGCGATGTCATGGGAGACCCGTTCATCGTCGTACTCCCTGGGGGCCGAAACCCGTGCGCCGTCCGTCATTGCCTCGGGGCCGCGTGCTCAGATCGGGCAGCAGGGGCACGGCGGTGCGGGCGCGCAGCGCACCCCACCACACGCCCGCGCCATACGCCAGGTCGTCCGCCAGTCCCGCCGCGCACCACGTCATCGGGTCGAGGGCCCAGGGCCTGCCGCGCAACCGGGCCAGGAGGACGAGAGCCACGGCGACACGGCCCCGACGGCCGGTCAGCAGGGCGGGGAGGGCCACCGGCCACCAGGCGCGCAGCGCCGCGTCAGCGAGCATGCGACCCACCGCGGACTGACCCCGCACCGCCAGACGCAGCGCCGCACGAGCGGGTACGCCTGCCGGGACCAGCTCGCGCGCCAGGAGCGCGGCGTCGACGCCCGCCAGGGCGAGCGCGGTGCGCGGACGTCCTACGAACCCTGCTGTCCAGGCGGCGGCCGTCACCGGCGAGAGCCGTGCGTGGGCGACCGCCCGACCGTGGCGCCTGGCCAGAGGCCCGGCCGACGTGCCGTAGCCGAAGCGCTGCCGCAGCAGGGCCGGCCAGTTCGGACGAGGCCGGTGCAGCACCTCGGAGGCCGGCTCGTAGCGCACACGATGGCCGGCCGCGGTCAGTCGCCAGATCAGGTCGACGTCCTCGCCGAAGCGCATCCGCTCGTCGAACCCGCCCAGTTCGCGCAGGACTGACGTGCGGACCAGAAGGGCGGCGCTCGGCAGATACCCGACGCGTGCGCCGGGGCCCACCTCAGCGGGAGCGGCGCCGAGATCCAGCGGGGAGCGCGCCCGTTCGTACCGGGCCAGGGGCGAGCGGCCCGGACGGCTGCGGACGCGCGGGGCGACCGCAGCCACCCGAGGGTCCTCGAAGTGCGCCAGAAGCGGCTCCAGCCAGCCGGACCCGGGCGTGACGTCGGCGTCCAGGAAGGCGACCAGGGCGGTGGTGACCGAAAGGACGCCGGTGTTGCGGGCCGCGGCTGGGCCGAGCGGCGCGGGGTGCCGGGCCGCTGCGCCAGGGAGAGGCTCCGCCGAACCGTCGTCCACGACGAGGACCGGGTGTCGCCCGTGGAGAGCGTCCCGCAGTGCCCGAACGCCGTGTGGTTCGTCGCGGACCGGGATCACGACGGTGACGTCCTGCGGTCCCCAGCGGGTGTGCGCGTGGCACGGATGGGCCAGCCCGGCGGTCACCAGACGGCGGGCCAGCTCTTGGTGCGCCGGGTCGGCGCCGACCGGCCCGCCCGCCAGCCACCGAGTGGCCAGCCGGGCGGCGGACGGCGACAGCCGCAGCACCCGCAGCGGCGCGAACCCGATCAGCACCCGCCCGTCGGCGAGGACGCGCAGGTGCGCGTCGGGGATGAGCATCATGCCGTGAACCCTCCGTCCGCGTGTACCACGGTGCCCGTGACCGCCACCGAGTGCGGACCGCACAGCCAGGCGACCGCGGATGCCACCTCCTCCGGTTCCAGCAGCCGCTCCGTCAGCTGGTGCTGGGCGAACGCGGCCGTGTCGACCAGGCCGTACAGGTCGGCCGTCGCCCGGAGCATCTCCGTACGAGTCGAGCCGGGGGAGACGGCGGTGGCCGTGACCCGCGTGCCGCGCAGATCGCAGGCCAGGCCCCTGATCAGGCCGATGACGGCGTGTTTGGCCGCGTTGTAGCCGGCCAGATGCCACAGCCCCTTGTGGGCGGCCGCCGAGGCGAGTGCCACGAACCGGCCCGAGCGTGGTTGCGGGCGGGCCAGCAGCTCCGGGACGGCGGCTCGGGCGAGGTTGAACACACCACGCACGCCGACGTCGAACAACGTGTCCCACTCCTCGTCGGTCGACTCCCACAGGGGCGAGCCGCCCGCCATGACCGCGGCGGCGGCCACGGCGGCGTCCAGCCCGCCGAACGTGTCGCGCGCCAGCTTCACCGCGTCGGCCATCGCTCGGGGATCGCGTACGTCGGCGGGCACGTCGAGCACCGTTCCGGGCCAGGCCGTCGCCAGCGCGGCCAGCTCCTCACGGCGGGCCAACGGGTAGTGCAGCCCTGGAAGATCCGCGCAGATGTCCACGGCCACGACGCGCCATCCGTCGGCGGCGAGCTGGTGCACCACGGCGGCACCGATGCCGCGCGCGGCTCCGGTGACCACCGCGACGCGGCCGCTCATCGTGGTCCCGCCCCGTCGGCCGCATTCCGCGCCATGTCAGGACCCGCCCAGGGTACGGGTGAAGCCAGCCGGTACCACCACGTCGTCCGGGGTGAGCTCGTGGACGGAGGAGCGCCCGAGGCCGAGCAGGGCGGAGTCGATGCCGCCGCGCAGGATGTCGAGCACGTTCTCCACACCGGCCTGCCCGTTCGTGGCCAGGCCCCACAGATAGGCGCGGCCGATCATCACGGCCTTCGCCCCCAGGGCGAGCGCCTTCACCACGTCGCTGCCGCGGCGGACACCGCTGTCGAGCAGGACCTCGACCTGGTTACCCACCGCCTCGGCGACGGACGGCAGCACACGGATCGGAGCTGGGGTGGTGTCCAGGTTGTTGCCGCCGTGGTTGGAGACCGAGATCGCGGTGACGCCGGCGTCGACCGCGCGCCGGGCGTCGTCGACCCGGCAGACGCCCTTGAGCATGAAGGGGCCGTCCCACTGCTCGCGCAGCCAGGCGATGTCCTCCCACGACGGGGGAGGCGTGCCCATCCACTCGCCGTACGCACCGAAGAAGGCCGGTGCCGGCCCGCCGTGCTCGGCGAGGTTGGGCGCCGTAAGGTCCGGCAGACGCCGGCCCTTGGCGAAGTCGAGCAGCCATCGGGGGCGGGCCAGGCACTCGGGGGCGAACCGCAGCATCGCCTTGAGATCCAGACGTTCGGGGATCTTGGGGCTGCCCCAATCGCGGCCGTGGGAGAAGGACCAGTCGAGGGTGACGATCAGGCCCTTCGCGCCGCCGGTACGGGCGTGCTCCAGGCGCCGCAGGATCGCGTCGCGGCTTCCCATCCAGTACAGCTGGAAGAACACTTGAGGGTTGGCCGCGACGACCTCCGTCAGCGGTTTGCTCGCGAAGGAGCTGAGCCCCATTGCGATGCCCCGGGCCGCCGCCGCACGGGCGACCGCGACCTCTCCGTCGGGGTGCACCGCCTGCACACCGGTCGGGGAGACGAGCACCGGAAGGGCGATGTCCTGGCCCATCACGCGGGTGGCCAGCTCGCGCTTGGCCGACAGACCGGCGACGTGCGGTGCGAAGCCGAGTTCGGCGAACGCCTCGGTGTTGTCCCGGTACGATCCGCCCTTCTCGGAACCGGCCAACAGCGCGCTGTAGACCGACACGGGCAGTCGCCGCTCGGCCCTGCGCTGGGCCTCGGCGACCGTTTCGAACCATCCACTCATGATCGTGCCGATCCTTTCCTGGGCTCGGGGTGGCGGGGCGGGCAGCCGGCCGTCCGGGGATTCACCTCGGCCCGGTTCCGGCCAGAGGGCTCTCGTCGCAGAGGCGGTCCGCGGGGAGGGGCCGGGTCGTCGGCATGCCGAGTACCACCGGCCGGCCGCGTACGGGGCCGGTGTGCGAGTGGTCGCGCGTGGGGCGCGGTGCTCCCGCACGGTCCGCGGTGGCGAGGGCAGCCGCGCCGTGGCCTTTGACGCATTCGGGATCGGGACCGTCCAGCGGGAGTCCGGTGAAGAACTTCGCGGCCATGCAGCCGCCCTGGCACGCGTCGTACGCCGAACAGGAGGCGCACGCCCCGCCGCTCTGTGGGGCGCGCAGCCGGCCGAACAGCTCGGACTCGCGCCAGACGGCGGCGAACCCCCCGTCCCGTACGTTCCCCGCGAGGAACTGCTCGTGTATCGCGAACGGGCAGGCGTACACGTCTCCGAC
Source organism: Streptomyces sp. NBC_01669 (assembly GCF_026339735.1). Lineage (GTDB taxonomy): Bacteria > Actinomycetota > Actinomycetes > Streptomycetales > Streptomycetaceae > Streptomyces > Streptomyces yanii. Next base: position 1,056,827 of record NZ_JAPEQG010000001.1, on the reverse strand, counting down.
GGGGTCGATCAGGCAGACCACGCGTCCGGCTCCGCACAGGTTCAGCCCCGGCAGTGAGGTCTCGCCGAGCGCGTTGAGATGGAAGAAGGAGTCCCCGGTCAGCACCTTCTCGCCGTGCGCCACTAGCCAGTCGTAGAGCCGGAGTTGGTCATCGGGACGTGGATGCAGCTCCTCCCAGGTGTCGGCGCCCCGGCCGGAGGGGCGCATCCGGGTGAGGCGAAGTTGGGCCCCGTAGTAGTCGGCGAGCGAGGCGAACTCGTCGAGCTGACAGATGTTGTGACGGGTCATCACCACATTGACCTTGAACTCGCCGAAGCCCGCCGCTGCCAAGTTGTCCATGGCTCGGAGCGCGGTCGCGTACGAACCGCGCCCGCGCACCGCGTCGTTGACTTCGGCAGTGGCGCCGTCGAGGGAGATCTGCACGTCGACGTAGTCGCCGGATGCCAGCCGCCGGGCCCGCTCGGGGGTGATGCGTACCCCGTTGGTGGAGAACTTCACCCCGACCTGGTGGTCCACGGCGTAGTCCACCAGGTCGAAGAAGTCCGCGCGCACGGTGGGCTCGCCGCCGCCGATGTTGACGTAGAACACCTGCATGCGCTGCAACTCGTCGATCACGGCGCGGCACTCGGCGGTGTCCAGCTCGCGGGGGTCGCGCCGTCCGGACGAGGACAGACAGTGCACGCAGGCCAGGTTGCAGGCGTAGGTCAGCTCCCAGGTCAGACAGATCGGTGAGGTCAGGCCGTGCTTGAAGTGGTCGACGAGTTTCATCGTGCGGCTCCGTCGCTGGTCGAGGAGGGGTCAGCGGGTTCGATGGTCCCCGCCTCGAGGAGCCCGGCCAGGGCGGCGAGGTAGGCACCGTGCTGCGCCCGGGGAACGGGAGAGGCCGCCAGGGCGGTGCGGACGTCGGTGTGGTCGCCCAGTGCGGTCACCAGCTCGACCAGCTCCGGTGTCTTCAGGAAGGACAGCCGGCGTGTGCCGAAGTGGTAGGCCAGGGCGCCGAAGGGCTCCGGGCGCAGCGCGACGCTGGGCGAGCACCTGTGGGGCAGGTCCGGGTCGAAGGTGGTCACGTCCCGGTGCCCCGTCAGTAGACGCCGCACATGCCGTCGATGGAGACCTCTTCGACCAGCAGGTCCTCCAGCCCATCCGCCGGCAGGTTGATCTGCGAGGCGAGGCCGGAGGTGGCGTCGGTGACGATCCCGGACGTGAAGTCGGCGTCGACTTCGGTGTGGTTGATGGTGTGGGCGGTTGCTTCGCGCATGGTGTGCCTCATTCGTGCTCGTGGGAAGGGGGGCGGATGGACGGGGGCGCCGCCCGCTCCTGGGCGGCGCCCCGCTCGCCGCGACGCGTCAGTGCTCGTGCACCAGCACGCCGCGGATGTTCTTGCCGTCGACGAGGTCCTGGTAGCCCTGGTTCACCTCGTCCAGCGAGTACCGCCGGGTCACCAGCTCGTCCAGCTTGAGGTGGCCCGACTGGTAGAGACCGAGTAGCTTCTTGATGTCGTACTGCGGGTTGCAGCTGCCGAAGAGCGTGCCCTTGATGGTCTTCTCCCACAGGGTGAGGACCGCGCCGGAGACGTGGACGGTCAGCTTTGCGGGGTCGGCCAGTCCGGTCACCACGACCGTTCCGCCCTTGCCGACGACGTCGAAGGCGGCGGAGACGACCTCTTCGGTGACCGTGCCGACCAGGATGAGCGCCTGGTCAGCACCCTGACCGCGCGTCAGCTCGCCGACCAGCTGCTGCGCCGCTTCGGCGGTGGCGACGGCATGGGTGGCACCCATCCGGATCGCGGTGTCCCGCTTGAAGCCCACCGGATCGACGGCCACGACGTGCTTGGCGCCGACGACCACCGAGGCCTGCACGGTGTTGATGCCGAGGCCGCCGACGCCGTAGATCACCACGGTGTCGCCCGGCCGGACGCCGCCCGCGTTGGTGGCGGTGCCCCAGCCGGTCGGCACACCGCAGCCGACCAGGACGGCCGTCTCCAGCGGCAGGCCGGGGTCGACCTTGACCACCGAGTGCTCGGAGATCACCCCGTACTGGGAGAAGCTGCCGAGCATGCACATCGCTCCGTACTCGACGCCGTCCTTGTGGAAACGGAAGGTGCCGTCGGGCATGCTGCCCTCGAGGATGGTGGCGCCCATGTCGCACAGGTTCTGGCGGCCGGTGGAGCAGTAGCGGCAGTGGCCGCAGTTGGGGATGAAGCTGCACACCACGTGGTCGCCCGGCTTGACCTTGGTGACGCCGGGGCCGACCTTCTCGATGACGCCGGCGCCCTCGTGACCGCCGACGATGGGGAAGCGGGGCGGCAGGTCGCCGTCGCTCAGATGCAGGTCGGAGTGGCACAGTCCGGCGGCGACGAAGCGGATGAGCACCTCGCCGGTGCTGGGCTCGTCCAGGTCCAGCTCGACGATCTCGAAGGGCTTGCCGATCTCGGTGAGGACTGCGGCTCGGGTCTTCATGAAGGCTCTACCTCCTGGGTGACGCTGACGGGCGTGGACCGCGGGCAGGTGGGGGAGCATGTGTGCGGACGACGCGGGGGAGCTCGGGACCGGCTGTGACGGCGGCCCCGAGGGCCTGGCTCAAAGCTGGATGTTGACGGCCTTCGTCTGCGTGTACTGCTCGAGCGCGGCCGCACCGAGCTCGCGGCCCCAGCCGGACTGCTTGTAGCCGCCGAAGGGGAGCGCGGTGTCGAACGCGTTGTAGCAGTTCACCCAGACCGTGCCGGCCTGGAGTTGGCTCGCGACGCGGTGGGCCTTGGAGACGTCCTGGGTCCACACCCCGGCCGCGAGCCCGTAGGGCGAGTCGTTGGCCTCGGCGATCACGCCCCGCTTCGCGTTGAACGGGGCGGCCACCACCACCGGGCCGAAGATCTCCTCGCGTACGACGCTCATCTCGGGCCGCACGTCCACCAGGACCGTCGGCTCCACGAAGTAGCCCCGGTCGCCGACCTGGTTGCCGCCGGTCAGCGCGCGGGCGCCGTCGGCCAGGCCCTCGCGGATGTAGCCGGTGACCCGGTCCAGCTGTTCTTGGGAGACCAGCGGGCCGAGCTGAGTGGCCGGGTCCAGACCCGGACCGATCTTCACGTGGGCCACGAAGTCCGCGACCGCGCGGGTGAACTCGGCGAAGATGGAGTCCTCGACATAGAGCCGGGTGCCGGCCACGCAGCACTGGCCGTGATTGAAGAGCCAGGCGTTGGCCGTGCCCGGAACGGCGAGCTCCAGGTCGGCGTCGGCGTAGACGATCTGCGGACTCTTGCCGCCCAGTTCGAGGGAGACCTTCTTGAGGTTCCCGCCCGCCGCCGCGACGATCTTCTTGCCGACGTCGGTGGAGCCGGTGAACGCCACCTTGTCCACGTCGTCGTGGGCGGCGAGCGCGGCCCCCGCATCGCCGTAGCCGGTGACGATGTTGACGACGCCCGGCGGCAGGATCTCGTTGATCACCTCGCCGAGCAGCAGCGCGGTGAGCGGAGTCTGCTCGGCGGGCTTCAGGACGACGGTGTTGCCGGCCGCGAGCGCGGCCGGGATCTTGAAGGCGGCCATCAGCAGCGGGAAGTTCCACGGGATGATCTGGCCGCACACACCGACGGGCTCGCGCAGCGTGTACGCGTGGAACCGGCCACCGGGCACCCACGGCACCGACACCGGAACAGTCCGGCCCTCGATCTTCGTGGCCCACCCGGCGTAGTAGTGGAACAGGTCGGCCGCCCATGCCACGTCCACGGCCTGTGCCACTCCGGCCGACTTGCCGTTGTCCAGTGCCTCCAGCTGCCCGAACTCCTCCGCGCGCTCCAGCAGCACGTCGCCGATCCGCCAGATCAGCCGCTGCCGCTCGGACGGGGTCAGCTGCGGCCAGGGGCCCTCCTCGAAGGCCTTGCGGGCGGCGGCCACCGCCCGATCGACGTCCGCCGGACCGCCCTTGGCGACGTCGGTGATCCGGCTGCCCGTGGCCGGGTCGTACGTCGCGAACGTCTCACCGCTCAGCGAGGACACCCACTCGCCGCCGATGAGCAGCTTCCGCTCGGTCGCGATGAAGTCCCGCACCGGCTTCAGCAGAGGGAATCGGGAAGCGTCAGTCACACCAGTCTCCAGGGAAAGGGACGTTCCGTGTGCCGGATGTCACACGGGCATGACAGGGAATATCCTCCCGTTCACCCGCCCGTAACTGTCGCAATCTGAGACAGCGGGGCGTTCGGGGACACCGGCGGCGCCGAGACGCCGTCGTCGATGCCCAGCGCGCGGATGCGCCGGTAGAGCGTGGCCCGGCCGATTCCGAGCATGCGAGCGGCGTGCACCTTGTTCCCGTAGCAGCTGCGCAGAGCGGCGACGATCGTCTCGTACTCGGCACGCTCCACCAGGCTCAGCCCGCGTACACGGGCCGCTTCGCGCAAGACCGGTGGCAGGTCGTTCCGGGTGACGTCGCCGGCCGAGCGGCGGTGCAGGACGTGTAGCAGCACCTCGCGCAGCTCGTGCAGATTGCCCGGCCAAGGATGCGCGGCCAGGGCTTCGAGCGCCTGCGGGGTGAACCGCAGCCGGGCTTCCGGCCGCAGTCGCTCGGTGAACATGCCGATCAGAGAGGGCAGTTCCTCGCGCCGGGCGCGTAGCGGGGGCAGCTCGATCCGGGCCAGGCAGCGCGCGGCCAGGGCGGCGTGCTCGGGAGCGAGTCCGGCCACCGGGGCGCTGGTCAGCACGGTCCAGGCGTCCTGGTCGCGCAGCAGCCGGGCCACCTGGGCGACCAGCGGGGGAGGGAGCAGATGCACATCCTCGACCACGACCGTCTCGGCGTTCGCGGCGGAGATTCGCAGGGCGAGCTCCGCAGCTCCGGTTCCGCTGAGCTCGACGGCGTCCAGCCGGCACACCGAGAGGCCTTCGGCAAGCAGGTCCGCCGTGGCCGTCCGGCCGGTGCCCGGCTCGCCGCTGATCAGCACGGGCCTGCGGGCCAAGCGGAGCCGTTCGAACTCGGCGGCCCGCACCGACACAGGCGAGACCGTGCGTTCCCTGCTGCGCGGCACCATAGGCCGGGGTTCGGTCCGATCGTCCACCGTCACCAGGACACCGCCCGTGCCGATCACGGGCTCCAAGGTCACGGCGACCCTGCGCCCGGAGGTGAGCTCCAGGTTCCGGTGGACCGGACGGGAGCCCGCGGACAGATCGGCCGCGAGACTCCGCAGCACCGCGTGGTCGGACGGGTCGAGCAGCTCCATCGCCGCGGTGCTGGCCATGACCACCCCGTCGGCGAGCGCCGCCACGGCTCGACGCCCGCCGGCCGATGCCGACTGGTAGGCGGCCAGCAGTCGCTGCTCGGCCTCCCGAGCGCCCTGGAGCAGCCGCTGTTCGATCTCGCGGGCGGCCCGCCTCAGGAACGGTGCCAGCAGCGGATTCGCCAGCTCGGCAGGGCAGGTGATGTCCAGGACCCCTTCGAGGCGTCCGGTGATCCTGCTGAAGAGGGGGTGGCCGTAGCAGGAGAAGCGCTTGAGCGACTCGACATAGTGCTCCTCGCCCAGGACCGCGAAGCCGCGCCGTAGCTCGAAGACCGTGGCGATCGAGTTGGTCCCGGTGGTCTCCTCCTGGAACCGGCTGCCGATGACGACCCCGGCCCGGTCGAACGCCGAGCCCAGGCGGGCCTCGCCGAACCGCCGGGCGACGATCCTCGCCCCGCTGTCGGCGAGCAGAATGCCGTAGCCGGTGCCGTCCAGCTCCTGCGTGATCTGGTCGAGCACGGGCCCGGCCGCCACGCGCAGCCGCCCGCGCAGGTCGATGTCGATCTGCGGCTCCAGCCGGAGCGTGGTGTCCGGCCGCAGCCCGCTGAGCAACGACCGGCGCCACGACTGACCTATCTCCGGCCGCAGCTCCGCCTCGGTGATGAAAGTGTCGTCCGGTACCCGCATCTCGTCCTCCGCTCGCAGCCCTGCGTCGGCCTCACATACTGAGGGTGATTACGCGGGCCGACGGGCTTCCGCCACCCCCGGATGGAGAGGCGGAAACCCGGGCGGAGTCACACCGCGGAGGCGGGGTCAGGCACAGACACCGTCGTCGCGCCACACCGCCCAGGAGCTGGGGCCGTTCGGCACGGCGCCGGTGGAGTAGTAGGTGGCGGTGTACTTGTGGCCCGCGTACGAGACGACGTTGCCGGGGGCGTACGACGTGCCGGAGCTCCATGCGACCGGGCAGGTGCCTCCGCCTCCGCCGGCGGCGCTTCGCAGCTTGCCGGACGGAGGCCGCGGGGACGCGGTAGTCCGGACCTCGAACGCACGGCGGCCCGGGCGACCGCGGCGTACGGCCTGCGGTCGCCCGGGCACGGGGCGGGGCGGCTGTCAGCGAGCCGTCAGGCTCGGTTCCGTGTCGGGGTCCGCCGGAGTGGGGGACGGGTCCTCGCGGTAGGTCTCGCTGAGGACCAGCACGCACACGCAGGAGACCGCTGCCGCGAGCGCCAGGAAGCCCGCGACCGGGACGAACGACTCGTACCGCGCGTACAGCCAGGTCGCGAGGATCGGCGTGAACGCTCCGCCGACCATCACACCGAGCTGGTAGCCGAGCGACGCGCCGGTGTATCGCACCCGCGCCGAGAACAGCTCGGAGAAGAAGGCGGCCTGCGGTCCGTACATCGCGGCGAAGAGCAGCTGGCCGACCACCAGGGAGAGGGTGACCAGGGGCCAGCGCCCGGTGTTCATCAGCAGGAAGGCCGGGTAGGCCCACACCCCCATGCCGAGGGCACCCGCCAGGTAGACCTTGCGCCGGCCGACCCGGTCGGAGAGCGTGCCGAAGGCCATCAGCGCGGGCACCTGGAGCGCGGCGCCGACGAGGACGCCGTTGAGGACGGTGCTCTTGGGCATGCCGAGGACCTCGGTGCCGTACGCCAGCATGTAGGTGACGAAGAGGTAGAAGCCCGCGCCGATGATGATGACCGCGCCTGCGGCCAGGGCGACGTTCCTGGGGTGCTTGCGCAGCACCTCGATCACGGGCGAGCGCGAGGCGCCGGAGTTCTCGCCGCTCTGCCGCGCCCGCCCGCTGTCGGCCGTCTCCTCCAGCTGGAACTGGGCGAAGACCGCCACCACGATCAGCGCGATGCTGCACAGGAACGGCACACGCCACCCCCAGGAGGTGAACTGCCGCTCGTCGAGCAAGGACGTGGTCAGCAGGAAGACCAGGCTGGAGAGCATCAGCCCGGCCGGCACGCCCAGCTGGGCGAAGCTGCCGTAGAGGCCGCGGCGCCCCTGCGGGGCGTTCTCCGTGGCGATCAGCACGGCGCCGCCCCACTGGCCGCCGACCGCGATGCCCTGGACCAGCCGGAGCAGCACCAGGAGCACAGGCGCGGCGACCCCGATCGTGTCGTACGTCGGCAGCAGACCGATCAGAGTGGTCGAGCCGCCCATCAGGAACAGGGCCGTCACCAGGGCCGGCTTGCGCCCCACCCGGTCACCGAAATGCCCGAAGACGATGCCGCCGAGCGGGCGGGCGACGAAACCGATGGCGAATGTAGTGAAGGCGAGCAGAGTTCCGACCAGGGGATCGGTCGCCGGGAAGAACAGTCTGTTGAAGACCAGTGCGGCGGCCGTGCCGTAGATGAAGAAATCGAACCACTCGATGGCCGAGCCGGCGCTGCTCACCATGATGATTCTGGGGAGCGAGGCGGTTTTCCGGGGAGAACGGCCGGAGATGGGGGACATGTGCGGCTCCGGATACATGTGGCGACGGCGTCGTCGCAGCTCTGGGGATGCGGGTGACATGGACGATCCGGTGTCGTGGGTCACACCAACACCCCCAGTTGGAGAGGGGAAGTGGCCGCCGGGCCGGCGAAACGACCGTCTCCATCTGGGGGAAGCGCGTCCTTCGTGCGTGGATCGGAGTGCCCTAACTTGACGCCATCCGCCGAGTCCGCATACCGCGGACCGGAAGAGCGAAGGGAGCGGACGTCGTGTTCTACGCGCGCGTGGCCGGGAACATAACGGCTTCTCACCCCGCACAGGCCGCCGAGGATTCCGGCAGCGCCCCCGGCCTGTTCTTCCAGCGCTGTACGTGGTGCCGGTCCACGATGTTCCAGCGGGTGTTCTGCCCCGCCTGCCGCTCCACGGACCTCGTGAGCGAGCGCAGCTCGGGCGTCGGCATCGTCGTTCCCCGCCGCACCGTTCCCGTCGCGGCTTCGGACCTGTGGCCCGTCCTGATGGACGAGGGGTTCGTCGTGCGGTGCAGGGTCGACGGCCCCCGCATGCCGTACGGTCCGGCGTCCGCGTCTGCCTCTTCGCGAGCGCGACCACGATCGTCGACGAGCAGGGACGGACCGCCCGCCGGGTCCCTGTTGTCCGGCTCTGCGCGGAGGTCCCGCTGGACGGATGGATCCGGGACTCTGCTTGAGCCGTGCCGTCCCGGGCGTCATGCTGGGATGAGAAGCACGGGGGCTGGTCCGACGTAAGGGACGGCAGGGCTCCCCTGGTGGCAGCGAGAGACGAGGCGGACGGCGGGACGCGGTCCGTGGACGAATCGGGCGGCAGGGCTTTCGTTCCAGCTCGAGCCGCGCTATGCATGGATGCGCAGGGCCGGGTGACGGCATGGACACCGGCTGTGGGGCGGCTGCTCGGCCATGACGAGGAAGGCATCGTCGGGCGCCCCGCGGCGGAGCTGTTTGCGGGAGGTCCCCCGGCACCCCTCCTGAGAAGCTTCTCGGCGGGCCGAGAGTGGTGCGGCCGGGCCGAGCTGCGTCATCGCGACGGGCACCACGTCGAAGCCGACGTACACGTCACACCGCTGCTCGGCGGCAGGGCGGACGCGGCATGGATGGTCGTGGTCGCCGAGGCCGGCCGACCGGACGATGCCACGAAGGCGACGGACCCGGCGGGCAGCGCGGAGACGGCGACGCTCCGGGGCTGGGCGCTCGCACAGCTGCCGATGCCTCACGGTGTCTTCGACCGGCGGAACCGGCTGGTCGCCGCCAACGACGAGGCGTGCCGTGCCATGGCGGTACGCGAGGACGGGACGCTCGGCCGACGACTCGGGCAGATCCACTCCCGGCCGCCGTACAATCGGCTGGAGGAGCTGTCGGCCCAGGTGCTGCGCTCCGGGGAGGCGGTCACGGCGCGCATTGCCGACCGCGCCACCGGCGATCGCCAGACGCGCGTCTGGTCCAACGTCGTCTACCCCCTGACCGATGCCGAGGGCCAGGTGCGCGGCACGTCCATCGTGGTGCTGAACGTCACCGAGGAAGAGAGCGCGCGGCGCCGGCTGAGCCTCGTCAACACCGCCGGACTGCGTGTCGGTACCACTCTGGACGTCACACGGACCGCCGAGGAACTGGCGGAGGTGGCTACTGAGTGGTTCGCCGACTTCGTCGGCGTCGACCTGCACGAATCCGTGCTCCGCGGGCTGCCACCGGAGTCGGTGACCGGCGGTACCGCCTACTACCGAGTCGCCCAGCGGTCCGTCCTCGACGGCTGCCCGGAAGCCGCCACCCCGACGGGTCGGGCGGACCACATCGCCGATGACTCTCCCATGGGCCTGGCCCTCACCACCGGCCGTGTCCTGAGGCACCGGATCGACGCACCCGAGATGGTCCGGTGGCTGGCCCGGGAACCCGCCCGTGCCCAGCGCGCCCGCGAGTACGGCATCCATTCCTACCTCGTGGCACCGCTGCGTGCCCGCGGAGCCACCCTCGGCCTGGTGATCTTCCTGCGGCACCGCACGCCCGATCCGTTCCGCATGGACGACCTCCACCTCGCCACCGAACTCGCCGCACGGGCCGCCCTGTCCCTCGACAACGCCCGCCAGTACACGCGCGAACGAAACACCGCCCTGGCCCTGCAGCACAGCATGCTGCCGGAGCGAACGCCCCAGCAGGCAGCCGTCGACGTCGCCTTCCGCTACCTGCCGGGCCGCTCGCAGGAGGGCGCCGGCGGCGACTGGTTCGACGTGATTCCCCTGCCCGGCGCCCGCGTCGCCCTCGTGGTGGGCGACGTCGTCGGCCACGGCATCCACGCCTCCGCCACCATGGGGCGCCTGCGCACCGCCGTGCGCACCCTCGCCGACCTCGACATCGCACCCGACGAGCTCCTCACGCACCTCGACGACCTCGTCCTGCGGGTCGAGGGCGAACAATCCGGGCCGGCTGGGGAACGATCGCGCGGGCCCGGCGCTTCGGAGGTCGGCGCCACGTGCCTCTACGCCGTGTACGACTCCGTGTCCCGACGCTGCACGCTCGCCCGCGCCGGGCACCCGGGCCCGGCCGTCCTGCGCCCCGACGGCGTCCTGGACTTCCCTCAACTGCCCGCGGGCCCGCCTCTGGGACTCGGCGGCCTGCCCTTCGAATCGACCGAACTGGAACTGGCCGAAGGCAGCCTGCTCGCGCTCTACACCAAAGGCCTCGTCGAAGCGGTCGACCGTGATACCGGACTCGCACCGCTGCGCCACGCCCTGGCGGACCCGGCCCCCACGCTCGAGGAGATCTGCGACGACGTGCTGGACGTGTCGTGCGCGGTGGATCCGATGGGCGATGTCGCCCTGCTCCTCGCCCGGACCCGCGCGCTCGACGGCTCCCAGGTGGCCGACTGGGACCTGTCCCCGGAGCTCACAGAGGTGTCCCGAGCCCGCAAGCTGGCGATGCGTCAACTCGGGTCCTGGGGGCTGGAGGAAACCTCCTTCGTCACCGAACTGGTGGTCAGCGAACTGGTCACCAACGCCATTCGGTACGGTCGCCCGCCCATTCGGCTGCGCCTGATCCGGAACGACGCCGGCCTGGTGTGCGAGGTCTCGGACGGGAGCAGCACCGCACCGCATCTGCGCCGCGCCCGGGTGTACGACGAGGGTGGCCGGGGGCTGCTCCTGGTCGCGCGGCTAAGCGAGCGATGGGGCACGCGCCACGAGCCGCACGGCAAGACGATCTGGGCCGAGCAACGGCCGACGGCCGCCGGGTGAGCGGGGGACACCGGCAAGAAGCCGCGCCCCGGCCTCACAGGGAGGGACGACGCCACCGCGGGGAGGGCTGCGGAGGCGTCCGGGCCGGGACGCGGCGGTTCGGAAGGGACGGGGACCGGTCAGCGGCCGCCGCCCGAACGCGCGGTCCACCGGCCGGCGCGACGCTCGACTTCGATGGAACGCAGGAAGCAGTCCGTCATGCGTTCACCGGTGAGCACCTCGTCGACCGGACCCGACGCCTGGACGCGGCCCTCCCGCAGGAGCAGCGCATGCCCCGTGCTGGCCGGCAGCTCCTCCAGGTAGTGGGTGACGGTGACGGTGGCCAGCTCCCCGCGGCTCTCCGCGAGACCCTGCACCGCGTCGATCACGTCCTCCCGGGACGGCAGGTCGAGCGCGTTGTACGGCTCGTCGAGCAGCAGCAGGGACGGATCGGACATCAGCGCCCGGGCGATGAGGACACGGGCGCGCTGGCCGCCCGAGCAGACGCCGTACGGACGGTCCGCCAGGTCCTTGCAGTCCAGCTCGGCGAGGAGCTCGTGGGCGCGGTCGCGGATGGCCGGTCCGTACGCGCGCCACAGCGGCTGCACCGTCCCGGTCGCGCCGGTGAGCACGACGGTGTGCGCAGTCGCCCGGTGTGGCACCTCCTGCATCGGAGACACGAAGCCGATGGCGGTGCGCAGCTCGCGCAGGTCGACGCGGCCGATCCGGTGCCCCAGGACGTCGACGGTCCCCCTGGTCGGGTGGGTGAGCGCCCCGATCAGCCGCAGCATCGTGGTCTTGCCGGCGCCGTTGGGCCCGAGCAGCGCCCAGTGCTCGCCGGCGCCGACGGACCAGTCGACGCGGTCCAGGATGACCTGGCCGGTGGAGGGCCGCAGCACACTCACGTCCTTCAGCTCGGCCACACACCGCCTCATGCGCGGTCTCCCGCCGGACCTTCGAGGCACGCACCGGCCTGCGACGGCGCGCCCACGTGCGTCCTGACCCAGTCCACGACGTCGTGCGTCGGCGTGCCCGGGGTGAAGATCCGGGCGACACCCAGCCGCTCCAGCGGCGGGATGTCCCCCTCCGGGATGATGCCGCCCCCGAACAAGGTGATGTCGCTCGCCTCGTGCCGAGCCAGCAGCTCGATCACCCGCGCGAAGAGCGTCAGATGCGCGCCCGACAGGACGGACAGGCCGATTCCGGCGGCATCCTCCTGGATCGCCGCCTCGACGATCTGTTCCGGGGACTGGTGCAGCCCTGTGTAGATCACCTCGACCCCCGCGTCGCGCAGGGCTCTGGCGATCACCTTGGCGCCGCGGTCATGGCCGTCCAGACCGGGCTTGGCCACCAGCACGCGCAAGGGGCCGGCTGTTGTCGTCATCTTGTTCCCACCTGCTCCGATGTCCAGTGTTCTGCCGCGCGGACCGGGTCAGAACGCGTCGGTGGGGACGTAGGCGCCCCAGACCTCGCGCAGCGCGTTGCAGACCTCGCCGACCGTGGCCCGCGCCTTGAGTGCGTCCTTCATCGGGTAGAGCACGTTGTCGGTGCCCTCCGCCGCCTTCTTCAGCTCCGCCAGCGCCGCATCCACGGCCGACTGGTCGCGCTCGGCGCGCAGCTTGGCGAGCCGCTCGGCCTGCTGGGCCTCGATCGCCGGGTCGACGCGCAGCGGCTCGTACGGCTCCTCCTCGTCGAGCTGGAAGCGGTTGACGCCGACGACGACCCGTTCCCCGCTGTCCGTCTCCAGGGCGATGCGGTAGGCGCTGCGTTCGATCTCGTTCTTCTGGAAGCCGCGCTCGATCGCGTTGACCGCGCCGCCCATCTCCTCGACCTTGCCCATCAGCTCCAGGGACGCCGCCTCGACGTCGTCCGTCATCTTCTCGACGACGTAGGAGCCGGCGAACGGGTCGACGGTGGCGGTGACATCCGTCTCGTAGGCGAGGACCTGCTGCGTCCGCAGGGCGAGACGCGCGGACTTGTCCGTCGGCAGGGCGATGGCCTCGTCGAAGGAGTTGGTGTGCAGCGACTGCGTGCCGCCGAGGACGGCCGCGAGACCCTGGACGGCGACGCGCACCAGGTTGACCTCGGGCTGCTGCGCGGTGAGCTGCACACCGGCGGTCTGGGTGTGGAAGCGGAGCATCAGCGACTTGGGGCTCGATGCGCCGAACTCCTCCTTCATCACCCGGGCCCAGATCCGGCGGGCGGCGCGGAACTTGGCGACCTCTTCGAGGATGGTCGTACGGGCGACGAAGAAGAAGGAGAGACGGGGAGCGAAGTCGTCGACGTCCATGCCGGCGGCGACGGCGGTACGGACGTACTCGATGCCGTCCGCGAGGGTGAACGCGATCTCCTGCGCGGGCGAGGCTCCGGCCTCCGCCATGTGGTAGCCGGAGATCGAGATGGTGTTCCACTTCGGGATCTCGGCCTTGCAGTACTTGAAGATGTCGGCGATCAGCCGCAGCGAGGGCTTGGGCGGGAAGATGTACGTGCCGCGGGCGATGTACTCCTTGAGGACGTCGTTCTGGATGGTGCCGGTCAGCCTGTCCGGCGGGACGCCCTGCTCCTCGCCGACCAGCTGGTAGAGGAGGAGCAGCAGCGCGGCGGGCGCGTTGATCGTCATGGACGTGGAGACCTTGTCCAGCGGGATCCCGCCGAACAGCACCCGCATGTCGTCGATCGAGTCGATCGCCACCCCGACCTTGCCGACCTCGCCGGACGCGATCGGCGCATCGGAGTCGTGACCCATCTGGGTGGGCAGGTCGAAGGCGACGGAGAGACCCATCGTGCCGTTGGCGATCAGCTGCTTGTAGCGGGCGTTGGACTCGGAGGCCGTGCCGAAGCCGGCGTACTGCCGCATCGTCCACGGCCGGCCGGTGTACATGGAGGGATAGACGCCACGGGTGAAGGGGTACGAGCCCGGCTCGCCCAGCTTCTCGGCCGTATCCCACCCGTCAAGCGTGTCCGGTCCATAGACCGGCTCGATCGGAAGACCCGATTCGCTGGGGCGTGGTGTCGATGTCATGTGCGTGCGACTTTCGTTTGACTGTGCAGCCAGGCGCGGACGCTCTCGTTGTGCTCGCCCAGCCGCGGCGGTGCGCTGTGCTGCTCGCGGCTGCCGTCGTCGAAGCGCACGGCGGGACCGGGGAGTTCGATGGTGCCGAGCGAGGGGTGATCCACTTCGATCACCAGGCCCTGCGAACGGGTCTGCGGGCAGTCGTAGACCTGGTCGAGCGTGCGGACCTCGCCGGCCGGGACCCCGGCGGCGTCCAGCAGGGCCAGCCAGTGCGCCGGTGAGTGTTCGAGGAGCTTCTTCTCGATGTCGGCGACCAGCTCATCACGGTGGGCCACCCGCCGGGCGTTGTCGGCGTAGCGGGGATCGTGCGGGTCCAGACCGACGACGTCGGCGAACTTCGACCACTGGCCGTCGTTGGCGACCGCCACCTGGATCGCACCGCCGTCGCAGCGGAACAGGCCGTACGGCGCGATGGCCACATGGTGGTTGCCGGACGCCCGGCCCACCTCGCCGGCCACGGTGTACCGGGTGCCCTGGAAGGCGTGGACGCCGACGATCGAGGCGAGCAGCGAGGTGCGTACCACCTTGCCGCGACCGGTGCGCGCCCGCTCGTACAGCGCCGACACCACGCCGTACGCGCCGTTCATGCCGGCCAGCACGTCACCGATCGGCACACCGATGCGGGTGGGGCTGTCGGCGTCCGGCCCGGTGAGGCTCATCAGCCCGGCCTCGCCCTGGGCGATCTGGTCGTATCCGGCCCGGCCGCCCTGGGGGCCGTCGTGGCCGAAGCCGCTGATCGAGAGGATCACCAGGCGGGGGTTGATCTCGTGGAGGCGCGCGGTGGAGAAGCCGAGCCGGTCCATCACCCCGGGGCGGAAGTTCTCGACGAGGACGTCGGCGTGCTGGACGAGCCGGGTCAGCAGGTCGACGCCCTCGGGGGACTTCAGGTCGGCGGTGACGGACTCCTTGTTGCGGTTGCAGGACAGGAAGTACGTCGACTCCGGGGCCTCGTCGGGGCCGACGAAGGGAGGACCCCAGCCGCGGGACTCGTCGCCCTTGTCCGGGGCCTCGACCTTGATGACCCGAGCGCCCATGTCGCCGAGCATCATCGCCGTCTGCGGGCCGGCCAGGGCGCGGGAGAGGTCGACGACGACGACGCCCGCCAGGGGGCCAGTCGCGGTGCTCATCGGTCAGCGCTCCAGGTTGACGGAGACGTGCTTGCGCTGGGTGTAGCTGTCGAGCATGCCTTCCAGGGAGAACTCCCGGCCGATGCCGCTCTGCTTGAAGCCACCGTAGGACTGTCCGAGTACCTGGCCGCCGCCCTGGTTGACCTGGACCCAGCCGGCCTCCAGCGCATGCGCGGTGCGCAACGCGGCGCCGAGGTCATGGGTCCACACGAAGCCGGCCAGCCCGTAGTGCGTGTCGTTGGCCATGCGGACGACGTCCTCCTCGTCCTTCCACGGGATGGCGCACACCACCGGGCCGAAGATCTCTTCGGCGGCGATCCGCCAGGAGTTGTCGACGGTGGCGAAGACCGTGGGCTTGAGGTAGTAGCCGCGGGAGAGGGGGCCGTCGGTCGGCGGGAGGCCGCCGAGTGCGACGTCGGCACCGGGGTGGTCGATCCCGCTGGCGACGTACTCGCAGACCCGGTCGAACTGCCGGCCGTTGACGATCGTGCCCATGTCGCTGGTCTCGTCGAGCGGATCGCCGACTCTGAGGGCCTTGAGCTTGGCGACCAGCTTGTCGAGGAAGGAGTCGAAGACGGTCTCGTGGATGAACAGCCGCGAGCCGGCGGTGCAGGACTGGCCCTGGCGGAAGAACCGCATCCCGGCGATCGTGCCGTCGACGACCCAGTTCTCGTCGGCGTCCGGGAAGACGATCTGCGGGCTCTTGCCGCCGAGCTCGAGCGAGACGGGGACGATGCGCTCGGCGCCCTTCTCCATCACGCGGCGGCCCACCGCCGTGGAGCCGGTGAAGGAGAGCTTGGCGACGCCGGGGTGCGAGGTCAGGGCCTCGCCTGCCTCCCGCCCGTACCCGGTGACGACGTTCAGGACGCCCGGCGGCAGGAAGCGTGCGCAGACCTGGACGACGGCGAGCACGGCCAGCGGCGCGTCCTCGGCGAGCTTGAGCACCAGCGTGTTGCCCGAGACCAGGGCCGGGGCGATCTTCAGGGCGGACAGCATCAGCGGGGCGTTCCAGGGGACGATGGCCCCGACGACACCGAGCGGTTCGCGCCGCGAGTAGTCCAGGACGAGCGGATTGAGGGGGATGCTCTCGCCCTTGGCCTCCCCGGCCAGCCCGCTGAAGTAGCGGAAGCAGTCCACGACGAACTGCATCTCGCCGCGTGACTGGGTGCGGATCGCATTGCCGTTCTCCAGGGAGAGAAGCCGTGCGATGCGCTCCTGCTCGGGCTCCAAGGCATCGGCGATCTGCCGGAAGAGATCGCCGCGGTCCTTGGGCCGCCGGTCGCGCCAGCCGGGGAAGGCGCCGGCGGCCGCGGTGACCGCGCGTGCCACGTCCTCGGCGCCGCCACGCGGCACACGGCCGAGCACGGTCTTGTCGCGGGGGCTCTCGACGTCGATCCACCGGCCGTCGGCGGCCTCGGTCCACGCGGCGCCGATCAGCATCGGTGCGTCGCCGACGTGGTGCTCGGACAGGGGAGCGGAGGTCTGCTGGAGGGTCATGGTCGTTCGGTCCTTCGGAGTCGGGGGCGGCTGTCAGCCGGCGGGGGTGGGAGCGGGGGCGTCGGCGGGAAGCGGGTTCGTGTCGCCGGTCTGCGCGTCGGGATCGCTGCCGCGCGTCTCGCGGGCCAGCAGGACACCGGCGGCCGATACGACGGCGGCCGCGCCGAGATAGACGGCGACCGGCTGCCAGGAGTCGAAACGGTCCAGGAGGTAGAGGGCGACGATCGGTGCGAGTCCGCCGCCGACGATGTTGGTGACCTGGTAGGTGAAGGAGGCGCCGGAGTAGCGGATCCGGGTGCTGAACATCTCCGAGAAGAAGGCCGCCTGCGGGCCGAACATCATCGCGTGCACGACCATGCCGGCGGCCAGGGTCGCGGTCACCACCGCCGCGTCGCGCGTCTGCAGCAGCGGGAACATCACGAACCCGAAGGCCCCCATCAGTACGGTGCCCACCAGGTACACGGGCCTTCGCCCGAGCCGGTCGGACAGGGCGCCGAAGGCGGGGATGGCGACCAGATGGCAGGCGTTGGCCACGATCAGCGCGCCGAGGACGAGGTCCCGGTCCATGCCCAGTGTGTCGGCGGCGTAGGAGAGGGAGAACGCGGTGATCACGTAGTACGAGATGTTCTCCACCAGCCGGGCCGCCATGCCGCACAGCACCTCGCGCCGGTGGTCCCTCAGCACCCGCAGCAGCGGGGCGCGCTCCTTCGCCGCACCGGCCCGATCGGCCTCGGCACGGGCCTTCGCCTGCTGGAACGCCGGGGACTCGTCGACGGAGACCCGGATCCAGAACCCGACGGCGACCAGGACCGCCGACAGGAGGAAGGGCAGACGCCAGCCCCAGGAGAGGAAGGCCTCCTGGTTGAGCGTCAGGGCCAGGATCCACAGCACCAGGGCGGCGAGGAGGTTGCCGGTCGGGGCCCCGGCCTGCGGGAGGCTGGCCCATAGGCCGCGGCGGCGCGGCCCGCCGTGCTCGGCGACCAGCAGTACGGCGCCGCCCCATTCGCCGCCGATGGCGAAGCCCTGGACGAAGCGGAGTGTGACGAGGAGCGCGGCGGCCCCGGCGCCGAGCGTGGCGTACGTCGGCAGCAGGCCGATCAGGAAGGTCGAGCCGCCCATCAGCATCAGGCTGAGTGTCAGCAGCTTCTTGCGGCCCACGCGGTCGCCGAAGTGGCCGAAGACGATGCCGCCGATCGGGCGCGCCACGAAGCCCACGGAGAAGGTGAGGAAGGCCAGCATGGTGCCCACGAGCGGATCGGCCGAGGGGAAGAAGAGTTTGTTGAAGACCAGCGCCGCGGCGGAGCCGTAGAGGAAGAAGTCGTACCACTCGATGGTGGTGCCGATGACGCCGGCGCCGATGACCTTGGTGAGGGACGTGGGGGGCCGGGTGCCTCTGGCCGGGCTCGGGTAAGCGCTCATGGTGGAGTCCTTGCGATCAGTGCGGGTGCAGGGTGCCGAACCCGGCGGGAGGGGGCCGGCGAGCGGAGCCGGGGGAGGGGAGGAGGAGTCAGTCGCGGCCGCGGATCGGGTGGATCACCGCGGAGGCGTCCAGATGCCCGTCGGTGGCGGCGAGCACGCGGAACAGCTCATCGGCGCGGCCCGAGACCGGCAGTTCCACGCCGGCCTCTTCGGCGGCGGCGAGTGCCAGCCGGAGGTCCTTGCTCATCAGCGCCGCGGCGAAGTTGGCGCGGTAGCCGTTGTCGGCGGCGGACCCCTCGACCAGGCCGGGCCACGGGCAGAAGTTACGGAGCGCCCAGCTGTCGCCGGACGAGGTGGTGACGATGTCGAAGAGGCGTTGCGCGTCCAGGCCGAGCCGCTCGGCGAGGACGAAGCTCTCGGCGACGGCCGTCATGGTGGTGCCGAACAGCATGTTGTTGCAGATCTTCGCGGCCTGTCCGGTACCGGCCGGGCCGGCGTGGACGATGGTGGCCCCCATCGCCTCCAGGTAGGGACGGGCGAGGTCGACGGCGTCCATCTCGCCGCCGACCATGAAGGTCAGCGTCCCGGCCGCCGCCTTGGCGACACCGCCGGACACCGGAGCGTCGACGGCGGGCAGTCCGCACGCGGTCAGCGACGCGTGTACCGCGCGCGAGCTCTGGATGTCGATCGTCGAGGAGTCGATCAGGAGCGTGCCGGCGGCGGCGTGCTCGACCACCCCGCCGGGGCCGACGACCACGTCCCGTACGTGCCGCCCGGTCGGCAGCATGGTGATCACGACCTGTGCTCCCGCCACGCAGTCCGCGACCGAGCCGGCGAGGGTGACCCCCGCCTGCCGGGCCGCGGCGAGAGCGTCCGGCGAGAGGTCATAGCCTCGCACGTCGTGTCCGGCAGTCACGAGGTTGGCGGCCATGGGACCGCCCATGTTGCCGAGACCGATGAAGCCGACCGTGCTCATCCCGTTACCTCCTGGTGCCGTGGAGTTCGTGTGGGTGTCAAAGGTCGGTCCTGCACAGCTGCACGAGCAAGAGGCAATTTCACACAGGTACTGTGCAGACATGCACAGCGACGTGAAGGTGAATCTCGACGACGTCCGGTACTTCCTGGCTCTGGCGCGGCACGGGCGGCTCGTCGCGGCGGGTGAGCGGCTCGGCGTCGAGCACACCACCGTGTCCCGCCGGGTCGCGGCTCTGGAGAAGGCCCTCGGCCACCGTCTCTTCGATCGCACGCGGACCGGGTGGGACCTGTCGGATGCCGGGCGGCGGCTGATGCCGCACGCGGAGCGGATCGAGGCCGAGGCGCTGCTGGCGTTCTCCGAAGCGCGCGACGAGAACCGCCCGGTGTCGGGCCTGGTACGGATCGTCGCAACGGACGCGGCGGGATCGGTGATCGTCGCTCCGGCCCTGGCGCCGCTGCATCGCAGACACCCGGGGATCGACCTCGAACTGATGACGACCAGTGCCCTGATCAGCCACCAGTCCGGCCAGTTCGACGTGGCCGTCACGCTGCACCGGCCGGAGCACCCACGGCTGCGGGCGCGCGCGCTGGGCGAGTACGCGCTGCGGCTGTACGCCTCGCCCGCCTACCTGGAGCGGCACGCGCCGATCCGCGTGGCGGCGGACCTCCGCGAGCACGAGCTGGTCTGGTACATCGAGTCACTGCTGGACCTGCCGGAGCTGAGGGTCATCGACCAGGTCGTCTCCGAGGCGGCGTCGTTCGCCTTCCGCAGCAGCAACGTGTTCGCCCAACTGGAGGCCGTGGCCGCCGGGATGGGCGTGGGTCTGCTGCCTTCCTTCCTCGCCGACGGCGACCCCCGCGTCGTACCCGTCCTGACCCACGAGATCGCGATCACGCGCACGTTCTGGATGATCGTCCCGTCGGGGCTGGTCAACGTGGAGCGGGTGAGGATCGTGTGCGAGCACCTGGCGCGGTGGTTCGAGGACACGGTGCCGGCGCCGCGACCGCCGCAGGGCGGAGCGGGATGACCGACCGAGGCCGCCGAGTCCGGCCTGGAACTACGGCAGCAGCCCCTGGCGCCGCGCCGTGACCACGGCCTCGAACCGGGTGCGGGCGTCGAGCTTGCGCATTGCGCTGCGCATGTAGGCCTTGACCGTCTCCGGGCTCAGGGACAGGCGGGCCCCCGCTTCCGCGTTGGTGCACCCCAGTGCCACCTGGGACAGCACGTCGATCTCCCGGGGCGCCAGCGGCGAGACCTCCCGAGGCGCGGGCACCGCGCCCAGGGCCGCCAGCCGTCGTGAGGCGTCGAGCAGGCGTGCGCGCAGGGACGCGTCCTCCATGGCCTGTGCGATGACGCGCAGCTCCGCGTTGAGCTCGCGGATCTCCTCGGCCTCCGCACGGCTCGCCGGACAGGCCGCCTCGGTCTCCGCCGCCCGCTGGAGCCGTACCCGCCGGTCCACCTCGTCGCGGGTGGCCAGCTCCTGCGACAGCCGCCGCGCGGCCGTGACCACGACGTCCGTGGCGCGGTCGCCCAGTGGGACCGAGCCGCGCGAGGCCCCGTACAGCACGCCCCGTACCGCGCCGGCCACCACCACCGGAACGCCGACGATCGAGCGGATGCCCTCGCCGAGGACGGGCTTGTCGTAGTCGTGGGTGATCGTGTCGGCCGACTTGTAGTCGGCGACGCCGACGGGGCGGCGGCGCACGAGCACCTGTCCCCCCAGTCCGGCCGCGGCGCACACGCTGAGCCCGCGCAGGCCGGTCGTACGCACGCCGATCAGCTGGGTGAGGCTGAGGATCTCGTCCCGCACGGGGCCGCCGAAGACCACCGGCAGATCAGCGTGTGTCTGCGCGGTTCTCAAGGCCAGCCGGAACGCGTCCCCGTCGTCGGGGCGCATCAACGCGAGGGGGAGAGCCGGAGATGGATGCATTTGCTCCTACCCCTTTCCGGGGGTATGCGGCCATGCGCGAGACGCGGAGCATAAGTCGCCGTAACGCCTCCGCAATGTGACGGCGGAGAGGCCGGAAGGGAGACAGTGGCAGGCCAGCATCGCACAGCCTCCCACTGGCCGGAAGGTTCCGTTGCCTCGGGCACCGGTCGCGAAAGAAGCCTCCGCGAGCCCCGTAGGGCCGGACACCGTCGCCCACGCCCATGCCCCACCCGGGGCGTGTGAGTCCCGCGCGCCCCCATGACGACCCACTGGACGGTGACGACATGATGACCACCAGCCTCACCGAGGAGCAACTGGCCCTCGTGGAGACCACGCTGGACTTCGCCCAGGAGCACCTCGCCCCCGGCGCCGCCGCATGGGACCAGGACAAACACTTCCCCGTCGACGTGCTGCGCAAGGCCGCCGGACTCGGCCTCGGCGGGGTGTACGTCGCGGAGGACTGGGGCGGTTCCGCCCTCACCCGCTCCGACGGCGTCCTCGTCTTCGAGGCGCTCGCCGTGGGCTGCCCGTCCATCGCCGGGTACCTCTCCATCCACAACATGGTCGCCTGGATAATCGACCGCTTCGGCGACAACACCCAGCGGGCCCGGTGGCTGCCGGGCCTGTGCACGATGGACACGCTCGGCAGCTACTGCCTCACAGAGCCGGGAGCCGGCTCCGACGCGGCGGCACTGCGCACCCGCGCCGAGCGGGACGGCGACCATTACGTCCTCAGCGGCGTCAAGCAGTTCATCTCCGGCGCCGGTTCCTCCGACGTCTACATCGTCATGGCGCGCACCGGCGACGACGGCCCCCGCGGCATCACCGCCTTCGTCGTCGAACGCGACGACCCCGGACTGTCCTTCGGGCCCAACGAGAAGAAGATGGGCTGGAACGCACAACCCACCCGGCCGGTGATCCTCGACGCCGTCCGCATCCCGGCCGACCGTCGTCTCGGCGCGGAGGGGGAGGGCTTCCGCATCGCCATGAAGGGCCTGAACGGCGGGCGGCTCGGCATCGCGGCCTGCTCCCTGGGCGGCGCACAGAGTGCTCTCGACCGCAGCTGCGCCTATCTGTCCGACCGGGAGGCCTTCGGCACCCGGCTCATCGATTCGTCCGCACTGCAGTTCCGGCTCGCCGACATGGCCACCGAGCTCACCGCGGCCCGGGCTCTGGTCCGGCAGGCCGCCGCGGCACTGGACCACGACGATCCGCAGGCCGCCCAGCTGTGCGCCATGGCGAAGCGGTTCGCCACCGACACCGGCTTCACGGTCGCCGACCGGGCACTGCAACTCCACGGAGGATATGGCTACTTGAGCGAGTACGGCGTCGAGAAGATCGTCCGCGACCTGCGGGTCCACCAGATCCTGGAAGGAAGCAACGAGATCATGCGCATCATCGTCGCGCGCGCACTGACGGGAGCCGGCCGATGACCGACGACTCCGTCCTCACGCGCGTGGAAGGCCGCGTGGGCCACGTCATTCTCAACCGCCCCAAGGCCCTCAACGCCCTGAGTCATGGCATGGTGCGCCGCGTCGACGAGACCCTGACCGACTGGGAGCACGACCCGGACGTCGAGACCGTCGTGATCACGGGAGCGGGCGAGCGCGGACTGTGCGCGGGAGGCGACATCCGCTCCATCCACGAAGACGCCCGCACGGGCGGCAGGGCATCGGCGGACTTCTGGTACGACGAGTACCGGCTCAACGCCCGGATCGCGCGCTACCCCAAGCCGTACGTCGCGTTCATGGACGGCATCGTCATGGGCGGCGGCGTCGGGATCTCGGCCCACGGCAGCGTCCGCGTCGCCACCGAGCGCTCCCGCATCGCTATGCCCGAGACTGGCATCGGCTTCGTACCCGACGTCGGCGGCACCCACCTGCTCTCCCGCGCCCCGGGAGAACTCGGCACCCATCTCGCGCTCACCGGCGCGCCGATCGGCGTCGCCGATGCCCGACTGTGCGGACTCGCCGACCACTTCGTCCCCTCGGACCGGCTCCCCGCCCTGCTCGCCGATCTCGCCACGGCACCCGTCGCCGAGGTGCTGCCCCGGTACGCGACCCAGGCCCCGGCCGGTGAACTCGCCGGCCACCGGGAGTGGATCGACGCGTGCTACGCGTCCGACAGAGTGGAAGAGATCGTGCGCCGCCTCCTCGACACCGGCCTCGCGGAGGCCAAGGAGGCCGCCGGAACGATCCTGACCAAGTCGCCGACCGCGCTGAAGGTCACGCTGGCCGCGCTGCGCCGCACCCGCGAACTCGGCTCGCTGGAACGGGCCTTGGAACAGGAGTACCGCATCGCGACCGCGTCCCTGTCCGCCCCCGACCTGGTGGAGGGCATCCGAGCCCAGGTCATCGACAAGGACCGGGCGCCGAAATGGTCTCCCGCCTTCCTGAGCGCCGTCACGGACGAGCACGTGGCCTCGTTCTTCGCTCCCCGGGGCGACCGTGAACTCTCCTTCGCCACACCCGCACAGAACGGAGCGACCGGATGACGACCACCACCACGACGCCGTACGAGAAGACGTACGAGACCATCCTCGTGGAGCGCAAGGGCAGCACCGCGCTGCTCACCCTGAACCGCCCCAAGGCCCTCAACGCGCTGAACCTCCAGGTCATGAACGAGGTCGTCGAGGCCATGGAGGCCCTCGACCGCGACCCGGAGACCGGGTGCGTCGTGCTCACAGGTTCGGCGAAGGCGTTCGCCGCCGGGGCCGACATCAAGGAGATGAGCACGCGGGACTACATGGACATGTACCTCAGCGACTGGTTCACCGCCTGGGACCGGCTCGGTCAGCTCCGTACGCCGACCGTCGCGGCCGTCGGGGGCTACGCCCTGGGCGGCGGCTGCGAACTGGCCATGCTCTGTGACATCCTCATCGCCGCCGACACGGCTGTCTTCGGCCAGCCGGAGATCAAGCTGGGAGTGATTCCGGGCATAGGCGGCTCCCAGCGCCTGACCCGGGCGATCGGCAAGGCCAAGTCCATGGAGCTGTGCCTGACCGGCCGCTCGATGGACGCGGAGGAGGCCGAACGCGCCGGACTCGTCTCCCGGATCGTCCCCGCCGACACCCTCGTTCCCGAGGCCCTGGCAGTCGGGGAGATCGTGGCGGGCATGTCCCGGCCGGTGGCCATGATGGCCAAGGAGGCGGTCAACCGCGCCTTCGAGACAACCCTCGCGGAGGGCGTGCGCTTCGAACGCCGGCTGTTCCACGCGGTGTTCGCCACCACGGACCAGAAAGAAGGCATGTCGGCCTTCGTCGAGAAGCGCTCGCCGTCGTTCACGCACCGCTGATCCGGGCGCGCGTCGTGGACGCCGTGGACGACCACGGTCGTCCACGGTCGGGCTGAGTGCTGCCGTGGCCACGGTGCTCGTGACGGGGGCAACGGTTCACCGCTCCAGGGCCCCCATCCGGGGGACGGACCGGACGGGGACCCAGGACCGGTGGGGGTCGTGCGGACGGCGGCTCGTCCGGACGCCGGCCGCACGACCCCACTGGTCAGTTCTTGAGGTCCGGGAAGTCGGACTCCCAGTACTCGTGGGGGTTGCGGCCCTCGCCGTGCTCCTGCTCCTTGGTGCGCAGTTCCACGCGGCGGATCTTCCCGGAGATCGTCTTCGGAAGCTCGGCGAACTCCAGACGGCGAATCCGCTTGTAGGCGCTGAGCCGGTCGCGGGTGAATCGCAGGATGTCGCGGGCGAGTTCGGGGCCCGGCTCCTGACCGCCGACGAGGATCACGAAGGCCTTGGGGACAGCGAGCCTGACCGGGTCCGGCGAGGGGACGACGGCTGCTTCGGCGACCGAGGGGTGCTCGATGAGTACACTCTCCAGCTCGAAGGGGGAGATGCGGTAGTCGCTGGCCTTGAAGACGTCGTCGGCACGGCCCACGTAGGTGATGTAGCCGTCGGCGTCCTGCGACGCGACATCCCCCGTGCGGTAGAAGCCGCCGCGCATGGCCTCGGCGGTGCGCTCCTCGTCGTCGTGGTAACCGCGCATCAGGCCCGCCGGACGGCGTCCCAGGTCGAGACCGAGTTCGCCCTCGTCGGCAGGGTTGCCTTCCGGGTCGAGCAGGGCGATGTGGTACCCGGGCAGCGGACGGCCCATCGAACCCGGCTTCAGGGGCTGGCCGGGGGTGTTGCCGACCTGGGCGGTCGTCTCCGTCTGACCGAAGCCGTCGCGGATGGTCAGATTCCAGGCCGCGCGGACCTGGTCGATGACCTCCGGGTTGAGCGGTTCTCCGGCGCCGACCAGCTCGCGCAGCTTCACGTCGTACTTCTCCAGGTCGGTCTGGATCAGCATGCGCCACACCGTCGGCGGGGCGCACATGGTGGTGACCTCGCAGCGGACGAGCACGTCGAGGAGCTGGGCGGCGTCGAAGCGGCCGTAGTTGAAGACCAGCACCGTCGCCTCGGCGTTCCACGGCGCGAACAGGTTGCTCCAAGCGTGCTTCGCCCAGCCCGGGGAGGAGATGTTGAGATGCACGTCGCCGGGCTGGAGTCCGATCCAGTACATCGTCGACAGATGCCCGATGGGATAGGAGGTGTGCGTGTGCTCCACGAGCTTCGGCTTGGACGTGGTGCCGGAGGTGAAGTACAGCAGCAGCGGGTCGTCGGCCGGGGTCTCGCCCTCCGGGGCGAAGGTCTCCGACGCCGTGTCGACCGCCGCGTACGGCAGCCAGCCCTCACGCTCGGTGTCCGTGCCCACGGCGATCCGCAGTGCGGCGCCTGGCAGGCCCGCGAAGCGGTCGGCCACCTCGTGCGCGGCGATCACGGCACGGACCTGGCCGCGTTCCAGCCGATCGGCGAGGTCGTCGGGGCTGAGCAGCAAAGTCGCGGGGATCACCACCACGCCGAGCTTGATGGCCCCCAGCATCACCTCCCACAGTTCGGGCACATTGCCCAGCATGACCAGCACACGGTCGCCGCGTCGCAGGCCCAGGGCCCGCAGATGGTTCGCGACCTGGTTCGAGCGGCGCGACAGTTCGGTGAACGTACGGGTCTGCTCGCCACCGTCCCCGTCGACCACCCACAGGGCGCGACGATCGTTGCCCTCGGCCATAAGGTCGAAGTAGTCGAGGGCCCAGTTGAACGTCGCCGGCCGCGGCCATTGGAACGCGCGGCGTGCAGCCTCGTAGTCCACGCGATGACGCAGCAGTACGTCGCGGGCGGAAAGGAAGTCATCGACCGAGCCCATGGCCCATCTCCTCAATGTTTCGATACCGTCACCCCGATATTTCATCCTCCTGGCCGGTTCCGGTTCCCCCAGGTGGAGAGGAGAGTTCACCAAGTTGCTGCACGCCTCCACCGGACGCACGCTGCGGCTCCTCGTCGTCGACGATCATCCAGTTGTCTGCGACGGAGTCCGCTCGCTCGTCCGCTACGCACCCGACCTCGATGTCGTCGGATCGGCTCGCACGGCCAGGGAGGGCATCGAGCTGGCCGGGTCGCTCCGGCCGGACATCGTTTTGCTCGACCTGCGTCTCCCCGACATGCTGGGCAGCGAGGCGCTGCCGCGTGTGCTGGCCGTCTCGCCCGCCACCAGGGTGGTGATCTTCACTGCGTTCGAGGACCACGCGGCCCTGGACGTGGCGATGGCCGCGGGCGCACACGGCTGTCTGCTCAAGGACGTCACGCACACGGACCTCGTCGAGCAGCTCCGGCGCATCGCAGCCGGAGTAAGGGTCGTCGACCCGCGCCTGCGGGAGTCCGGCGGGGCGCTGCTCCAGGCGCGGCTGTTCCAGCTGTCGCTGAGCAGGCGGGAGTACGAGGTGGTCCGCCTGGCGGCGACCGGGAAGACCAACCCGGAGATCGCCGAGGACCTCGGGCTGGCCCGTAACACTGTCAAGACCTACTTGCAGTCGGCCATGCAGAAGCTGGGGGCGCGCAACCGGGTCGAGGCGGTCCGGCGGGCCCGCGAGGAGTATCTTCTGTGACCCGCCGGCGGGGATCACCAGTCGTGTCAAAGGTTGGTCGCCGCTGCCGCGTCCGGGGCCGCGTCCGGGGCCGCGTCCCCGCCGTGGAGCGCCGCCGGCCCCTCGCCCGCGCCTGGCGCCCCGGCAGCCGGCTGGGGCAGTGGGACGTCGCACCGCAGCGTGGTGCCGTCCTCGTCCCGCAGCAGTCGCAGCGAGCCGCCGAGCCGCTGCACCCGGGTGCGTAGCCCGGGCAGCCCCGCGCCCGTGGCAGCGGTGCCCGGACTCCCCGACCGGCCGTCGGCGGCGGGGTCCACGGTGGGGCATCCCACCCCGTCGTCCATGACCGCGACGCTCACTCGGTCGTCACCGCAGGCCAGGGTCACCACCACAGACCGGGCCCGCGCGTGCTTCTCGACATTGAGCAGGGCCTCGTCGACCGCGCGCACCAGCACCGCGGCGCGCTCGGGGTCCAGGTCGGGAGCCCGCCCCACCGGCACGAAGCCGGCCGTGACGCCCGTACGCAGCTCGAAGCAGCGGACGGATTCCGCGACGCCGGCCGCCAGCCGTCCCGGGTCCCGGTCGGAGCGCGTCTCGCGCAGCCGGGAGACCGACTCGCGCAGGGAGCTGCTCGCCAGTGACAGCTGCTGTTCCACCCGGGCCAGCTGACGGGTGACGGAGGGGGTCTCGCGCGCCTCGGTCTGCAGACGGCGCAGCGAGGAGCCGATGCCGAAGAGCATCGCTCCGACGCTGTCGTGCAGGGACTCGGCGATCCGGCGGCGCTCCGCCGCGACCGAGCTGTCGGCGAGCGTGGCCGCGCCGTCCGCCACGTCGACCGCCAGCGTCGCCAGCCGGGTGAGCCGCCCGAGGGCGTCGACGGCGTTGTCACCGATCTTCGCCGCATCCCGGTGGGCACCGTAGATCACGCCGCGTGTGGTGCCGCTGCCGATCGGCAGCCCGACCATCCCGGCCACGCCCTCCCGCCGCACCTGCGCGTCGAAGTCATGGGTGATGTGATGGGAGCCGAAATAGTCGCCCACGACGACCGGGCTGCCCACAGCGGCGACCCTGCCGCCCAGCCCGAGCCCCAGCGGCACGCTCAGATCGTGCAAGGTGTCGTGGTGCGTGCCCGACCAGATGCGGAGAACCAGGTCCCGGTCCTCGATCAGACCCGCGAGGGCGACATCGAAGCCGTGCTCGTGGCGTATCCGGTCGGTCAGCGCGCGCAGCACGGCGTGTGTGTCGAGGAGGCTGATCCGGCGCGTGCGCTCGGTGTCGAGGTGGAGGAGCAAGTCCAGGGCCTCCAGGACGTCCTGCTCGTTCCCGCTGTGACCGCTCATATCGGAGCCCCTCTCGTGTCGGCATGGTACGTGCGGGGGGCGCCGGGCGGCCAGGGATGTCCTGGGCAGCGGCCCTGCGGACACAATCGCGTGGCGCGCGTCACATCACCACCCCCAGTCGGAGGTGTCCGCCGACGTCAGGCCCCCGGGGCAGGCTGCGGGCGGCCTATGGCCCAGCGGCCTTACGCCTTCGGCACACCCGGAGCCTTGTCCTGGCTGGTCAGGAACGGGACAGGGCTAGGAGGAACTGGGAGTCACGGCGTAGGCCGGTCCCCGACCTGACGGGGCGAGCAAAGGCACCTGACGGGCGAAAGACCAGGTCAGGCACCTTTTGTCGGGTACCTAAAGGGCAAGGCCGTGAAGTTACGGCTTGAGTGCGACGGTCCAGGCGGTTGTGATCTGTGGGTTTGCCGGATGTAGGAAGCGGAGCCTCGGTAGAACTGGCAGTCGACCAAGACAACCGTTCACTCACCGGTGGCTCCGCTGTCCGGACAGTCTGCCATCACGCGCGTGGTCACGGTGGCCGAAGGGCTCTATGCACCGGGCCACCTGGGCGAGTTGACCAGGATCGTTCCGTTCGAGCTGGTCGATGCCGTGCTTGTCGAGTGCGGAACGGTCCAGCAGCGGCTGCGGAAGCTGCCCGCACGGGGTGGTGGTCTACCTGCTGTTGGCCGCGGCCCTGTTCGAGGACTGCGGCTATCGCGAGGTATGGCGCAAGCTCACCGGCGCCCTGGTGGGGCTCCCGCTGGTTGAAGTGACCGCGACCGCGCTGTGGCACGCCCGCTGCCGGCTCGGTGTCCGCCCGGTGCGGGCCCTGTTCGACCTGCTGCGCGGACCCGCCTGCGCGATCCGTACGACCGGATGTCGCACTTCAGGGGCCGTTTTCGAACGGCCCCTGAAGCGTTTCCGGGAGCGCGCTGGGAGCCCTCTCCCGCTCCCAGCGCTCCCACCCACCCCGATCGGCGTCAACCTGGATTGACCGGCGGTCGCCCAATCCGGTCGCTCCCCAGCCGAGTTGCTGCCCGATATCGGACACTCACCCATGTACGAGGATCCACCACGGACCGCCGCAGCCCTCCTGGCCTTCGCCGCGATCCACGCCCCGCAGGCGGACTGAACGAGTTTCGATGAGTCGTGATCTCGGTTTCCGCGACCGGCCTCGACGGTCGCGGAAACCGAGATCACGGCTGCGAACAGGCCTCATTTCCGCAACCGATCACATCCCGCTGCCCGGCCCCTGACTTCTGTGGCAGAGTCGGGCAGGGCATCGGCCGAGGGTCCGGGAAGCGCACGACGACCGTGGCCGGGACCCTCGTCAAGGGCACAGGGGGGCGGCGTGGCGCGGGTGATCGACGACCGTTTCGAGCTGCTGGAGCGGCTCGGCGGTGGCGGCATGGGGCTGGTGTGGCGGGCACGCGACCTGGCGCTGCACCGTGAGGTGGCGCTCAAGGAGGTGCGGCCGCCGGATCCCTCACTCGCCGAGTACGACCCCGAGGCGGCGGCCGCCCTGCGGGCCCGCGTCCTGCGCGAGGCCAGGGCGCTCGCGCGCATCGTGCACCCCAACGTGGTGACCATCCACCACATCGTGGACGGCGGCGAGCACACCTACCCGTGGCTCGTCATGGAACTGGTCCCCGGCGGTTCGCTCCACGACCGCCTTGACGGCGGAACCCTCACCCCCGCCGAGGCCGCCGCCCTGGGTCGAGGGGTGCTGGCCGGACTGCGCGCGGCCCACGCGGCGGACATCCAGCACCGCGACATCAAACCTCCCAACATCCTGCTGCGCCCCGACGGCCGCCCCGTCCTCACCGACTTCGGCATCGCGACCGTCCCAGGCGCCACCGTGCTGACCGCCGCCGGGTCCGTCATCGGCACCCCCGACTACATGGCCCCCGAGCGCGTCGCCGGCCAGGACGGAGGCCCTGCGGCCGACCTGTGGTCCCTGGCCATGACCCTCTACGTCGCCGTCGAGGGCCACCACCCGCTGCGCCGCGCCAACACCCTCGCCACGCTCGCGGCGGTCCTCAGTGAGGACGTCCCGCTGCCGCGCAAGGCCGGCCCGCTGGCCGAGGCGCTGACGTCCGTCCTAGTACGCGACGCCGCGGCCCGCCCGGACGCCGAGGCGCTGGACCGGATGCTCGCGGAAGCGGAGGCGGAGGCGGCCGCAGCACCCCGGACACCGGCACGGCCCGCCGCTGGAGCCCCCGCCACCCCGGAGGCCCGCACACCGTCCGCCCGCGAGGACGAACCGCCGTCCGCCCCCGGGCCGGAGTCAACCCCAGCTCCTCATACAGCCGTTGCCCCCGCCACCGACCCGACCTCGTACCGGATCGCCCCACCCCACCCGGCCGACCCACAACCGGCGCAGCCGCCCGTACCGCCCACCACGCCACCGGCCGCCCGCCGCAGGAACGGCCGCGCGTACGCCTACGCCGTCGGCGCCCTGGCAGGGGCCGGCGTCCTCCTGTGGGCCCTGCTGCCCGACGGCAACGGTTCCGGCAACGACAACGCCGGCGGCGGCTTCTCCCCGGGAACCGGAACCGGCACGCCGGGCAGCACCGCTCCCGCCGCCACCGGAGGCGGCACAGGGGGCAACGGCCCGGCCGACGGCAAGAAGATCACCATCGGCATCAAGCCCGACCAGCCCGGCCTCGACTTCCGGGCGACGGACGGCACGTACGCGGGCTTCGACATCGACGTGGCCAAGTACGTCGCCGCGTCCCTCGGCTACGACTCCGCCCACATCGTGTGGAAGGAGGTCGCCAGCAGCCTGCGCGAGACCCAACTCGAGCACGGCGACGTCGACTTCATCGTGGCCTCGTACACGATCACCGACGAACGGGACAAGCGCATCGACTTCGCCGGCCCCTACCTCGCGGCCCACCAGGACGTCCTGGTGCGCGCGGACGACACGTCGATCCAGGTGCCGGGGAACCTGAACGACAAGAAGGTCTGCGCAGTCACGGGCTCGGTCTCCGCCCTCAACATCCAGACGAAGTACGCCCCACAGGCAGAGCTCCTGCCCCGCGAAACGTATGCGCTCTGCCTGGGCGACCTGGCCAACGGCTCCGTGGACGCCGTCACCACCGACGACACCATCCTCGCCGGCTACGCCGCCCGGGAACCTGGCAGGTTCAAGCTCGGCGGCTTCCAGATGTCCGACGAGCGCTACGGCATCGGCATCCCCCACAACAGCCCCCTCAAGCAGCGCATCGACACCGCACTGCAGAAGATGATCTCGGACGGCACCTGGACCAAATCCCTCCGCAAGCACCTCCCCGACCTGAGGGCCACCCCACCGACGCCGTAACGGCCGCCCTTCGAGTTCCAGGCCCAGGCCGCCATCGCGGCACTCCACGCCGACGCGCCCACCGCCGAGGAGACCGACTGGGTGCCGATCGTCGAGCGGTACTACGAGCTCGCGCGCCTGACCGACAGCCCGGTCGTCCGGCTCAACCGAGCGCGACGGCGACCTGGCGACGGCGGCACGGCTGTACGCCGAGGCGGCCCACGAGGCACCCAACCTCGCCGAGCGCGATTACCTGACGCGCCAGGCCGCCCGGCTCAAGCCCGGCCGGTGTCGCTGACGGGTCGCGCTCGGATTTTCCCGCAGCACTTGGCGCGGCCCTGTGGCCAGAGCGGTCGCCTCACAGTGAGCAGGCAGGTCGAGACCGGATGCACGACGCGTTGCCGACGGGGAAGCTCAGCGACGACAGGCGCGCTGGAAGCGTGGTGTCTCAATAGACCCACCCGCTGAAGGTGACCCATCTGCAACGGTTCGGCTGCCCGAAAAGCGGCTCACCCAGGCTTATCTACGAAGAGCCATCAAAGCGGACGCTCTACGGGAACGGTGCAACCCTCTCTTCCCGCCGCAATAACGAAGAGTCAGCTAATCAGGCACTTAAAAGGCATGCCAACGATGAAAATACAGAACCGCACTGGATGATTAATCCGCCTGCCGCCAATCGATCAACTACCAACGCGGTAAAGTTTTCCCAAGCCAAAGAAGCTCGTCGGCATGACTTCCCACTCCCGATATGCTTTCCGGCTCAAGCGTGCCGCAGCGGTCGCGGCAGCTGCGACGGCCGCTTGGTCCCTCGTTCTTGTCCCGACCAGCCAAGCCGCTGCCGCTGACGCATCCCTTCCGCTGGGCGATGCCAATCTGGAAGAGACTCGCAGCAGCCAGACCTTGGCCGACGGTGTCACACTGACCCGCATCGTCCGTGGGACCGAGCCCGCTCAGGCCGGCCAGATCAACACCACGACGCGCGGCCCGTGGGTGGTCAACGTACTGACGATCGACCCCCACAAGACCCATGGGCACCTGGAGGCCACCTATGGGCCGGACTTGGCCAAGACCGAGAAGACCACGGACCTCGTCCGCTCCTCCGGCGCCCTGGCCGGGGTCAATGCCTCCTTCTTCACCTTCACCGCCAGCATGCAGTACCCAGGCGACCCGGTGGGCCTTGGCCTGTACGGCGGGAAACTCCTCAGCGAGCCCACCCGAGGCAGCGATGAGGTCAACTTCGTCGTGGACGCCAATAGCAACCGGGTCCTCATGGGCAAACTGAGCTGGTCCAGTAGCGTGCAGAACCGGCAGACCGAGGCCACATTGCCGCTGGAGTACATCAACCACCCGCCGGTGGTTCCGGGCGCTTGCTCCGGCCTCACCGACCAGACCCAGTGCACCCTGCCCGGCGATGTGGTTCAGTTCACCCCCGAGTTCGCCAGCGCCACCCCGTCCGGGGCCGGCGTGGAGGTCGTTCTCGACCGGCACGGCTGCGTGGTGCGTACCTCGACGACTCGTGGCACGGAGCTGACGGACAGCCAGACGTCTCTGCAGGCGATGGGCCGGGATGCGGCGTCCCTGCTGCAGGTCGCAAGACAGGGCAGCCTCAAGGTGACCTCCACCCTGATCAACGAGCAGGGTGAGGAACTCCCCGTACGCAAGGGGCTGTTCGGTGTGAACGGCCGCTACCGGCTCACGGCGGACGGGCAGATCGTGGTACCGGCCGGTTCGGGCAGCTTCTTCGCGCGCAACCCCCGTACCATCGCCGGCACGACGCAAGACGGAAAGATCGTGCTTGCGACGATCGATGGTCGCATGACCACCAGCGTGGGCACCACGATGGACGAGACTGCTGCTGTCGCTCAGGCGCTGGGCATGCGCGACGCGGTCAACCTTGACGGTGGCGGCTCCACCGCCATGTCGGTCGAGGGCGCACTGGTCAACCGGCCGAGCGGGACAACCGAGCGGGCCGTCGGCGACGCCCTTGTCTTCATGAACACCCCATACCGCGGCGGCAAGGGCTGACGCTGCCACCACAGTGGCGACTGGCCCGGGCCAAGGGGCCCGGGCCAGTCTTGTCCAGCGGTCTTGCCTACGGCTTCGGCATGGCGGTCAGCGCGGGGCCACGCCGCGCGGTGGAGACTTGCCGGCGGCGTTGTTGGCGGAACGACTGGGTTGTCGATCTCGACATCATCCGGGCGTTCTTCGACAGCGTGGACCATGAGCTGATGCTCGAGGCCGTCGAGCGACATGTCGACGCGGACGGGAAATGGGTCCTGTTGTATGTCAAGCGGTGGCTTGCGGCACCGCTGGCGAAAGCGGACGGCTCGGTGCAGCAACGGGATCGCGGGACCCCGCAGGGATCGGCGATCGCGCCCCCAACGCAATGGGTAACTCGGGCATGAGTCACCCTCCGTAGCGTCTTGATCTTGATGTTGGTCGTCGGCGGTGTGCTCACGCACGGGTATGCGGTGCCGGATGGTGATCTTCTCGGGGCCGACGAGGACGTCCTTGAAGGAGCCGCAGGACGCGCTGGCGCTCGGGGACCTCGGCTGTCCGAGCGTTCTCGCGGAGCTGGGCGAGGAAGCCTTCGAGGTCGATGAACTGCGGGCCCGGGAGAGTAACCTGCGCGGCCAACTCGACGCGCTGGAAGCCCAGCTCGCCGACCGCGACGCCTACCTCAAGCTAGCTGACGACCGCCACCCGCCAGCGCAGCCGTCTCGAACTGGCCCTGGCCAAGGCCACCGCAGCGATCACGCGCATGATCGAGGCGTTCCAGGAACAGCTGGTCACCACGGCCCCTCGACCGTTTTCGGGAGTGGCCAGGGACCGACCGGCGTGGTCGGTCCAGTTCACGGCGGTGATCTGAACTGCCGAAGGACGTGAGGCCTGTAGCACGCGATCGACCTGCTCGAACGTCCGGCGGCCGAGCAGCTGGTCCACCGTCCCGGCCTCCCGCGCGACCTGACTGTGTAACTGCTCATAGCCGAGGCGACAAGGACGCACCAGCACAGCGCTCAGGGCCGGGACCAGCAAGCCCTGTGCCTCTGACGGCTGGACAGCAGCTCCGTCCTGGGGCCCGGTTGGGGACCACACGCCGTGCGCGCCACCGAACTGCGAGCATGTCGGTGCACAGACGTTGCCCAGAACGGTTCGATGTATGTGGACAGTCCAGGTGACCCGCACTCCTGGGGGCCACGGGGGCGCAGGTTCCGATCCTGTCGTTCCGACGTGCGGATACGCAGGTCGGAGGCCGTGTCTGACCGCGTCGGCGTGAAGCCCGGTTGTCCCACGACCGGTGGTCGGCGCGGGGCACGCGGTCCGGCGAAACGCAGGGAACGCCGCCGCGCGGTCCCGCGAGGCGGCGTTCCCTGCGGTGTCCGTCAGCCGAGGGCACGGCGGCCCGGTGCCGCGAGGGCCGGGTTCCAGCCGCGTCGGGGCACGGAGTCGAGGAGCAGGCGCGTGTAGGGATGCTCCGGGGCGTCCAGCACCCGGTCCGTCGGACCGGCCTCCACGAGCCGCCCCGACTTGAGCACGATGACTTCCTCGGCGATGTGCCGGACCACGGCGAGGTCGTGCGTGACGAAGAGGTAGCCGATCCCCGAGTCGCGCCGGATCGCGGCGAGCAGATCGAGGATCTGGGCCTGGATGGATACGTCGAGCGCTGCGACCGCCTCGTCGAGGATGAGGATGCGGGGTTCGACCGCCAGGGCCCGGGCGATGGCGACGCGCTGGCGCTGCCCGCCGGAGAGCAGTCGGGGCAGGGCCGTGGCCTCCCGTTCGCCGAGGCCGACCTGGCTCAGCAGTTCGGCGACCCGGGAGCGCCGGGCGTCCGCGTTCAGCCGGGTGTGGAGGCGCAGGACCTCCTCGACACAGCCGGCCACCGTCACCCGCGGGTCGAGGGAGAGGTACGGATCCTGGAAGACCATCTGGATCTCACGGGCGCGCGACAGCCGTTCGGATCGGTTCCGGGGGCGGGCCGACCGGTCCTGGCCATCGAGGCGGACGGTGCCGCCGTCCGGCCGCTCCAGGCCGACCAGCATGCGTACGGTCGTCGTCTTGCCGCTGCCGGACTCGCCGACGACGGCCAGGGAGGACCCCGGTGCCAGGGTGAACGACACGTCGTCGACCGCGGTGTGGTCCCCGTACCGTTTGCGCAGCCCGTCGACCACGAGCCCCTTCGTCGTTCCGGTCACAGCGTGATCCCTTCGTCGGCGCGGTGGCACGCGGTGAGACCGTCGCCGTACCGCGCCAGTACGGGGGTCTCTTCGGAGCAGCGCGGCTGCGCGTGCGCGCAGCGCGCCGCGAAGGCGCACCCCGGCGGCGCCTCGGCGAGGGAGACGGGACGGCCGGGGATGGGCCGGGGGGTCGGTGCGCCCGGTTCGATGCGGGGGGTGCAGGCGAGCAGCCCCGACGTGTACGGATGGCGAGGCCGGTCGAACAGCTCGTCGGTGCCCCGGGTCTCGACGATCCGGCCCGCGTACATGACGTACACGCGGTCGCAGATGGCCGAGGCCAGTTCGAGATCGTGGGTGACGAAGAGGAGTCCGGTGCCCTGTTCGGCCCGCAGGCGCGTGAGGATCGCGATGATCTCCGCCTGCGTCGTGACGTCCAGGGCCGTGGTCGGTTCGTCGGCGACCAACAGGGCGGGCTCGCTCGCGAGGGCCGCGGCGATGACCACCCGCTGGAGCATGCCGCCGGAGAACTGGTGCGGAAAGCGGCGAAGCGCGCCCCGCGGATCGCGGATGCCCACGGCGTCGAGGAGAGCCTCGGCCCGGGTGGTGGCCGCGGCGGCGGGCATGCCGGATGCGCGCAGCCCCTCGGTGACGAAGTCACCGACCCGGCGCAGCGGATTGACGGCGGCGCGCGGGTCCTGGAAGACCATTGCCACCTGCCGGGCCCGCAGTGCGGCAAGCTCCGTACGGTTCATGGTCAGCACGTCCCGGCCGGCGACCCGTACCGTCCCACTCGTCCGCGCCCCGGCGGGCAGCAGCCCCAGCACGCTGCGGCAGGCAACCGACTTGCCGGAGCCGGACTCGCCGACCAGGCCGACCGTTTCCCCCGGCTGGACCCGGAGGCTGACGCCGTCCAGGATCGGCCGGGCTGCCTGCCCGTCCGGCAGCCGTACGCCGAGCCCGTCGATGTCGAGTACGGGGAAGCCGTCCCCGGTGCTTCGCACCTGAGGGCTGTCCTGGGTCATGGCACTCACCGTTCCCGCTTCGCGATCCGGTCGGCGAGCCCCTCGCCGACGATGCCGAACGCCACCACGGCGAGCACGATGCACGCGGACGGCGCGAGGGCGGGCAGCATCGCCCCCTGCTGGAGGGCCGATTGGCCCTCGTTGATCATGGCGCCCCAGTCGGCGGTGGGCGGCTGCACACCGAAGCCGAGGAAGGAGAGCGCCGCCAGGTCCATCAGCGCGTACCCGAAGTTCATCGCGGACTGGGCGAGGACCGTGGGCGCGATGTTGGGCAGCAGGTGCCGCAGGCAGATCGTCCAGCCGGACCAGCCCTGTACCCGGTAGGACTCGATGTACGGACGGGCCTTCTCCTGGCGCGCGATGCTTCGCACCAGCCGTCCCACGTACGGGGTGTAGGCCACGGCCATGGCGATGACCGGAGCGGTCATGCCGGAGCCGACCACGGCCACGAGGAGAATCGCGAGCAGCAGTCCGGGGATCGCGAAGACCAGGTCCATCGACCGGGACAGGACCGTGTCCGCCCAGCCGCCGCGCCAGGCGGCGACCACGCCGAGCAGGGTGCCGAGAAGCGTGGAGACACCGACGACGAGCAGCGGTCCGAACAGACCGGTCCGCGCGCCATGGATCAGCCGGGACAGGACGTCGCGCCCCGATTGGTCGGTGCCCAGGAAGTGGTCTCCGGTGGTCCCGACCAGACTCGCCGACAGGTCGAGCGACTCGGGGTCGTGCGGTGCGAGGACGGGTGCCAGGACGGCGACCAGGACGAGTGCGGCCAGGACCACGACGGCTGCGCTGAACATGGGGCCCTGGCCGAGGACCCGGAGGCCGCGCAGGCCGGGGCGGCGGCGCAGCGTATCGGGTGTTCCGGCAGCGGGAGTTGCTGTGGTGGTCATGAGGAGCCTTCCCCCCGGAGGGACAGCCGCGGGTCGATGACCGGGGCGAGCAGGTCGACAGCGAGGTTCACCACGACGAAGGCCGCGACACTGAGCAGGGTGATCGCCTGCACGACGGCGAAGTCCTTGGCCGTCACCGACTGCACGAGCAGGGAGCCGATGCCGGACACGTCGAAGGCGGTCTCGACGATCGAGGTGCTGATGAGCAGACCGGCGAGCATGGTGCCGCCGACGGTGACGACGGGGCCCAGCGCGTTGCGCAGCACGTGTCGGCGGACCACGGCCCGACGCGCGACGCCTCGGGCGCGCGCCACCTCGACGTGGTCGCGTCCGAGTTCGTCGAGCATCGCCGAGCGGGTCACCCGGGCGAGCAGTCCCGCGAAGGTCAGCGCCAGAGCGAAGGCGGGCAGCGTGAGGTGGTAGAGCCGGTCCGGGAAACCCTCCGGGGTGCCGCCCGGTCCCGGGAACCAGCCCAGTTGGACGGAGAACAGCGAGACGAGCGCCATGGCGCTCACGAAGGAGGGCGTCGCCGTGGCCACCCCCGTGCCGAGGAGCACCGCGCGGTCCACCGGGCCGGGGCGAAGCGCGGCAAGGAGACCGGCCCCCACACCGAGGACGGCGACCAGCAGTGCCGCGTAGCCCACCAGGAGGGCGGTGCCCGGAAGTCGGGAACCGATGAGGCTCCCGACGTCCTGGTGGAACTGGGCGGACCGGCCGAAGTCGCCGTGCAGCACGCCTCCGAGCCACTTCGTGTACTGCAGGGGCAGCGGGTCGTCCAGGTGGTACTGGGCTCGCAGCGCCGCCGTGGCCTCCGGCGTCGCCGGGCGGCCGTGCAGCAGGAAGGACACCGGATCGCCGGGGGCCAGGTGGACCGTGCCGAAGACCACCAGCGAGGTCACGAACAGCACCGTCGCGAGGCCGAGGAGCCGTCCGACGAGATAGCGGGTCATGGCTTCGCGGCCCCGATCGTCGCGGCCCACGGGTAGTACAGCTGCGCGATGCCGGTGGGGGCGCCGGTCACGCGGCTGCCGAGGAAGACCGAGTACGGCGCCTCGTACAGCGGGATGATCGGGAGTTCGCGCACCGCGATCCTTTGGAGCTCGGCGGTCAGGTCGGCGCGGGCGGCAGGATCGGTCTCCGCGCTCGCCCGGTCGAACGCGACGTCGTACTCGGCGTTCGACCACTTGCCGTAGTTCCCGAAGTCGCCGGTGCGCAGGTACTGGTAGAACTCCAGCGGGTCGGGGGTGTTGTCGTAGCCGTTGGTGATGACGAGGTCGAGGCCCTTGCGGGCGTCGGGGTCGACGAAGATGCTGCTGTACGCCTCCGGGGCGACCGCTTTCAGTTGGACGTCGAGGCCGATCTGCCGGCCGGCCGCCTGGACGGCGTTGGCGGCGACACTGATCTCGGGCGCGAGCGAACTGGTGGCCACGGTGACCTTCCGGCCCGTGGCGCCGGCCTCGACAACGAGCTTCTTCGCGGCCTTCAGGTCGTACGCCGGCTCGGGCAGGGCGTCGAAGTAGGCGTCGGTCTTCTCCGGAGCCAGCGCCCAGGCGCCACGCGCGGCGGGGGCCTTGGAGGGGACGCCGATGCCGCCGGCGGCCGCCTTGATGATGTTCTTGCGGTCGAGCGCCATGGACAGGGCCTTGCGGACCTTGAGGTCCCCGAGGGTGCCCTTGAAGTCGAGGACGGCGAGGTTGGCCGCGGCGGTGTTGGGGCCGAACAGCACGGTTCCCTTGCCGCTGGAGCGCAGTTGCGCGAGCGAGGCGGAGGGCACCATGTACCCGCCGTCGGCGGTACCCGAGAGGAAGGCGTTGGAGCGGGCGGCCGGGTCCTCGATGAAGGTGAACGTCACCTTGTCGGCCTTCGGGGCCAGGGACCGGTCCCAGTACGCGGCGTGCTTCTTGAGGGTGATGGTGTCGCCCTGGGCCCAGTCGGTGAGGGCGTACGGGCCGGTGCAGTTGACCTTGCCCCCGGGGCCGCCGTAACCCTTGCCGGCCTTGGCCAGGAAGGCGGCGCTCTCGACGGTGCCGGGGGAGGCGGCCATCAGTTCGTTGAGGAGGACATCGGGCTTGGAGAGCCGGATTGTCACCTCCAGGGGGCCGGTCTTGTCGATGGCCTTGACGTTCTTGAACGCGGACGCCCAGGGCGAGCCGGTGGCCGGGGCCATCTGGCGCTTGAGGGAGGCGACCACGTCGTCCGCGGTCATCGTCGTCCCGTCGTGGAACTTCACCCCCGGACGCAGGGTGTACACCAGGGTTTTCGGATCAGGCTGGGTGTACTTGACCGCGAGGCCGGGCTCGATCTTCATGTCGGGCGTGACCCGCAGGAGCTGCTCGCACACGTTGGCGAGCACGGTGTTGGGCGGGTAGTCGTACGCGAGGGCGTAGTCGAGCGTGTAGGGCTCGGCGTAGAGGGACCAGGTGAACGAGTCCAGCGGGCCCTTCGCCGGCGGTGAGGTCGGGGTGATCCGGTAGGCGGGGCCGGCGCCGTTGCCGGCGGACCGGGGGCCCGTGGCGCCGGAGCAGGCGGTGGCGGTGGTCGCGACGGCGACGGAACAGACGAGCAGCGCGATGACTCTGGGCATGCGCATGGAGACCCACCCCTTTACGGGTGTAGTGACGGGCGCTGGGGAATGGAGCGAGTATTGTTGCGGGAACGTTCCCGCACAAGCCTTTGCGGGAACGGTTTTGCTGAGGTCGCGGGGGTGGCAGCATCAGCCCATGACAAAAGCTGCTTCAGGGCGTGGTGGGCCTTCCTCACCACCCGCACCTCCGCGCGTACGGCTCGTCGACGTGGCCCGCGAGGCCGGACTGTCCAAGACCACCGTCTCGGCGGCCCTCAACGGCACCGGGCGGCTTTCCCCAGCCGTACGGGAGAAGGCCAGGGAGACCGCGCGGAGGATGGGCTACCGGCCCAACGCCACCGCGCGGCAACTGCGCGCGGGACGGGCCCGGCTGATCGGATACGTGGTGGGCGAATTCGCCGGCGCCCCCTGGACGTTCCTGGAGTCGCCGTACTTCGCCCAGCTGACGAGCGCCACCGCGGCGGCCGCACTCAAGCGCGGTTACGCCCTGGTGATGCTGCCCGCGGGAGAGCTGCACGGCGAATGGGCCGACCTGCCGCTCGACGCGGTGATCGTCGCCGATCCGGTCGCCGACGACCGGATCGTGGAGGACCTGCTCGCCGCCCGGATCCCGGTGTTCACCGACCGCTCCGTCGAGGGACGGCCGGGAGCGCACTGGGTGGACGTCGACGCCGCGGCGGCCGTGTGCGAGACACTGGACCACCTCAAGGCGCAGGGTGCGCGGCGGCCCGCACTCGTGCTGCCCGACAGTACGACGCGATTCCACGTGGGCGTCCTCGCCGCCTACCGCGAGTGGTGCGCCGCGCAGGGGCTGCCGGAGCAGGTCGTGCTCGCCGCCACAGCCGGCAACGGACCGGTCGTACGAGCCGTGGAGGACGCCCTGACCGGGGCCGACCGGCCGGATGCCCTGCTCGTCGTGGCCGAGGTCAGTCCACCGCTCGTTCTGGAGGTGGCGCGCCGCAACGGATACGACGTACCCGACGATCTGCTCCTGGTGTGCGTCAGCGAGGACACGACGGCCGTCCACACCCAGCCGCCGGTGACGACGCTGAGCCTGGGGCCCCGAGAGGTTGCGGAGGCCGGGATCGAACTCCTTGTCGCCGCACTGGAACAGGGGCACGCCGGGCCGGCCGGAGTGCTGGTGCCGACCCGGCTCCAGGTGCGGGCGTCCTCGCTGCGTACGAGCTAGTGCCCCCGCCCGGCAAGCTATGCCCCGTCGCACCGCCCTGCACGCCCTCCCCCAAGGCCTTAAGGGCCAGGGGGGACCCCCTTCCGGGTTGGCCAAAAGCCCTGGTAGTTCCTTCCCCAAGCTCTCAACTCCGTTCGAGCAGGGGAGACCCCATCCAAAGACGTCCGGCCGCCTTGCGATCGCACGCACCGGACGACGCTCCTCATAGGGCAGACATGGCCGGTCACGGCACCAGGCTCAGGCGGAGTGCACGAGCGTGCCGCCGACGTAGGTCCGCAGGACGCGTGCCTCGGCGATCTCCTCCGGCGGCGCCGTGAAGATGTCGCGGTCCAGGACCACCAGGTCGGCGAGGTTGCCAGGACGCAGACTGCCGGTGTCGTCCAGGCCGTTCACATGGGCGGTGCCTGCGGTGTAGGCGGCGACGGCCGTCGCCAGGTCCAGGCGCTGCTCGGGGAGGAAGACCCGGCCGTCGGTGGCCCCGGGTTCCATGCGGTTCACCGCCACATGGAGGCCCTCGATCGGGTCGGGGCTGCTGACGGGCCAGTCGCTCCCGGCGGCCAGGGTGGCGCCCGCGCGCAGCAGGTCGCCGAACGGGTACTGCCAGGCCGCGCGCTCGGGGCCGAGGAAGGGGATGGTCAGTTCGTCCATCTGGGGCTCGTGGGCGGCCCACAGCGGCTGGATGTTGGCGATGGCACCGAGCCGGGCGAAGCGGGCGAGGTCGTCGGGGTGCACGACCTGGAGATGGGCGAGATGGTGGCGGTTTCCGCGGTGCCCGTTGGCCTCGACGGCGGCCTCGATCGCGTCGAGGGCCTCGCGGACGGCCCGGTCGCCGAGCGCGTGGAAATGGACCTGGAAGTCAAGGGCGTCGAGCCGGGTGACATGGCTGCGCAGTTCCCGCGGGTCGACGAAACTGAGGCCGCTGTTGGCGGTGGCGCATCCGCAGCCGTCGAGATACGGGGAGGTCATCGCGGCGGTGAAGTTCTCGGCGATGCCGTCCTGCATGATCTTCACGGATCCGGCCCGGAACCGTCCGTGGTTCAACTTCTCGCGCAGTGCGACCAGCTCGTCGATCTGCTCGGCACCGCGCTCGCGGTCCCACCACAGCGCGCCGGTGACTCGGGCGGTGAGCGAGCCGTCGCGGGCGGCGGTCAGATAGGCGTCCGACGGATCGGGCCTGCCGCTGAAGACGCCGAGCAGGGCGTCCTGCCAGCCGGTGACGCCGAGGGAGTGCAGCAGCTTCTGGGCCCGCAGCAGACCGGCGAGCCGGTCCGCGGGGGTGCTCGCCGGCACCAGGCGGGAGACCAGCGCCGAGGCGCCCTCCTGGAGCATCCCGCTGGGCGTGCCGTCCGGTTCGCGCTCGATGCGGCCGTCGGCGGGGTCGGGGGTGGAGGCGGTGATTCCGGCCAGCTCGAGCGCCCGGGTGTTGGCCCATGCGCCGTGGTGGTCACGGTTCGACAGCAGGACCGGACGGTCCGGGACCACGGAGTCGAGCAACTGCCGGGTCGGCAGGCCACCGTCGAAGCTTTCCATCGACCACCCGCCGCCGGTGATCCACAGATGGTCGGGGTGGGCGTCCGCGTAGGCCCGTATCCGGCCCAGGTACTCCTCGACGCCGACGGTGCCGGTCAGGTCGCACTCGGCCAGCTCCGTCCCGCCGAACACCGCGTGGATGTGGGCGTCCTGGAAGCCGGGGAGCAGCAGCTTCCCCCGCAGGTCGACGACTTCGGTGCCGGGACCGATGAGCT
Source organism: Streptomyces sp. NBC_01669 (assembly GCF_026339735.1). Classification (GTDB taxonomy): domain Bacteria; phylum Actinomycetota; class Actinomycetes; order Streptomycetales; family Streptomycetaceae; genus Streptomyces; species Streptomyces yanii. The sequence goes on along the minus strand of NZ_JAPEQG010000001.1, from coordinate 1,013,782 downwards.
CGCGCACCTCGTCGTGCCCGACAGCGGCGATCCGGTCGCCGACGACGGCGAGGGAAGTGGCCCGGGTGCGGGCCGGATCGGCGGTGAAGACGGCGCCGCGGGTGAAGACCAGATCGGCCGTGGTCATACGGTGCTCCAGAACGTGAGGAAACATCAGGTGGGCGCCATGCAAGCTGCTCGGTCATTTACACGTCAATGGTGTTGTCGTAAGGTCGCCGGATGGTCGAACGTGTGGTTCCCGAAAGCGGGCGGCGGCGGCGCAGGCCGACCAAACAGGGCGCCGTCCTCTCCGAACGGATGATCGTTGAGACCGCGCTGCGTCTGGTCTCGCAGCACGGTGCGGAGGCACTTTCGGTACGGCGGCTCGGTGCCGCACTGGGCGCCGATCCCAGCGCCATCTACCGGTATTTCCGCAACACCGACGCACTGCTGCTCTCCCTCGCCGACGAGCTCATCGGCCGTGCACAGGAGGGCTGGGAGCCCACCGGCGACTGGCGTGCCGACCTCCGTGCGATCGGTCTGCGGATTCATGCCTCCTACCGGTCCAACCCGCAGGCCGCCCTTCTGGCGGCGCACCGCACGACCGGGCGCGCCCACGAGACCCGGGCCGTTGAGACGATCCTCGGTGTCCTGCGCTCGGCGAACTTTCCGGACCCTCTCGTGGTGCGGATGTACCACGCCTTCGTCGACCAGGCCCTCGCCTTCGCGGCCCAGGACGCCGCCGCCCTCGCCCTTCCGCAGGCGGCTCACGAAGCGGACGCGGAGGTCTGGCACGCGGTGTACGGCAAACTGCCGGCCGCCACGCACCCGAACATCGCCGCGACCTTGCCCCTGCTCGCCGACGACATGCGTGGCAGCGGCTATCCCTTCGCCCTGGAACTGATGCTTGACGCGATGGCGGCGCGCCTGCCCGCCACAAGCGTTCCGGCGGACGGCTCCCGGGACCGTCGCGCCCGGGCCCGACGGCCCGCGAACCGGGCGTAGCCGAGTTCCAGGAGGTGTGGCCACGACCTGCGCTCACGGCTCGTCCGGGCCGGATTCGGCCCCCTGCAGAGCGGCTTGTGGGTGGCCCCCGGCCGGGTCGATGTCGCCCCACTGGCCGCGGAGTTGGGGCTCGGGGACCGTATCAGGGCCTTCCACGGTGAGGCCGCCGCACCCACCGAGGCCGGGCCCCTGCTGCGTACCGCCTTCGACGTCGACGCGATCGCCGAGGGGTACCGCGCTTCCTGGCCCGGTGGGGCGACGGCCTCGCGCCCACTGAGGTGCGCGACGGCCCGGGGCGCCGGCTCCGGCTCCACACCGACTGGCTCGACATGGTCCGCGAAGACCCCCACCTCCCCGCCGAGCACCTGCCCGAGGAGTGGCCCGCCGCGCGCGCGGAGGCACTCTTCCGTGAACTGGCGCGGCGGTTCGAGCCCATGGCCAACCACATTGCAGAGCAGATCCTGGACCGTGGGGAGCTCGCGGGGGAGCAGGTCGGCTGAAGCCCCTGGGGGCGGCAGGCGGGGCGGTTGGGAGACGCTTATGTCAACACCATTGACCTTGCTGTCCCGCGGGCGGTCTCATAGCGGCACTTCGGAGGCCTGTACCTCCGCGATCCGAAGGAGTCCGCCCCATGAACCACCTCGCCTCGCTCCGGGACGCCGTACCGGCCCCGTTCTGGCTCGACGACCCCGGTCGTCCGCAGTCCGCACCCGCCCTTGTCGGCGACACCACCTGCGACCTGCTCGTGGTCGGCGGCGGGTACACCGGGCTGTGGACCGCCCTCGTCGCCAAGGAGCGTGATCCGTCCACCGATGTGGTGCTCATCGAGGCGGACGAGGCCGGCGGCGCCGCATCCGGCCGCAATGGCGGATTCTGCGAAGCCAGCCTCACCCACGGACTGCACAACGGACTCCAGCGCTGGCCCGAGGAGATCGGCCTCCTGGAACGGCTCGGTCGCGCTAACCTCCAGGCCATCGAGGACGCCGTGGAACGCCACGGCATCGACTGTTCCTGGGAGCGCACGGGCTCCCTGGTCGTGGCCACCGAGCCGTATCAGGTCGACGGCCTGAAGGAAGAGGTCGAGGCCCTCACCCGCTACGGCGGCAAACCGGTGCTGCTCGACGCCGAGGCCGTCCGGGCCGAGATCGACTCGCCGACATTCCTCGGCGGCCTGTGGAACAAGGACGACGTGGCCATGGTCAACCCGGCCCGGCTCGCCTGGGGGCTCAAGCGTGCCTGCCTCGACCTCGGCGTCCGTATCCACGAGCACACACCCGCCACCTCGCTCGACGAGCGCGGCGCCGGGATCACGGTCCGTACTCCCTACGGCCGGATCGACGCCCGGCGCGTCGCCCTGGCCACCAACGCCTACCCCTCCCTGCTCCGACGCCACCGCCCGTACACCGTCCCCGTGTACGACTACGCCCTCATGACCGAGCCACTGACCGAACAGCAGCTCGCCTCCGTCGGCTGGCGCAATCGGCAGGGCTTCGCGGACAGCGCCAACCAGTTCCACTACGTCAGGCTCTCCGCGGACAACCGCATCCTGTGGGGCGGCTACGACGCCGTCTACCGCTACGGCGGCCGGGTCCGCGCCGAGCACGACCAGCGGCCCGAGACCTTCGCCACCCTCGCCCGGCACTTCTTCACGACCTTTCCGCAGTTGGACGGGGTCCGGTTCACCCACGCCTGGGGCGGCGCCATCGACACCTCCACCCGTTTCTGCGTGTTCTTTGACACGAGTCACCACGGGAAGGTCGCCTACGCGGCCGGGTTCACAGGCCTAGGCGTCGGCGCCACCCGGTTCGGCGCCGAGGTCATGCTCGACCTTCTGGCGGGCGAACGCACTGCGCGGACCGAGCTCCAACTCGTCCGCCGGAAGCCGCTTCCGTTCCCGCCGGAGCCGGTCCGAGCGGCGGGAATCGGCATCACCAAGTGGTCGATGGCGCGCGCCGACCGCAACGAGGGCAGGCGCAACCTCTGGCTCAGGACGCTCGACCGCTTCGGCCTCGGCTTCGACAGCTGACGCCCGGCCGTCCGCATCCCCACCCTCCCGCTGATTCCCCTTCGCGCGACCAGGCCCGCCCCCACCGGGATGCATGGCCGAGGAGTTCCGGCATGTACACCCCCGAAGTGCAGCCCGCTGCCGAGGCGATACCGGCACCGGCCGGCCCCGTCGAGACTCGCGGTCGCGCGCTGCTGCGGTTGATGCCCATGCTCACGGTGGCCAACGCCTGCTCACGGTGGCCAACGCCGCGATGTTCCTGGTCGGCGTGGGCATCGGTGTGGTGCTCCTGCCCATCCAGGTCGAACTCGTCGACCCGGCGGACAAGGTGGCCAACCCCGGTCTCGTCTCCGGCGTCTCCGCGAACTTCGCGACCGTCTTCAGCCCGCTTGCGGGCCACTTCTCCGACCGCTCCGGGCCGCCGAAACCCCTGGATCCTCGGCGGCGGCCTCGCGGCCCTCGGCGCGCGAAGCCCTGCACAGGCTCGCAGAGGAAGGCCGTGTGTGTACCGAGGGATCGAGGTCCCCGGAAATCCCGAGGAATCCGCCTGGCGTCCACGCGGCCGCCACCACCCCAAGCATCAGGACCGGGTGTCACGCACCGGACCGCGCCGAACTCGGCCGGAGACAGGTCCCACCCTTTCGAGCCACGACTGCGCGCTCAGCCGACGGCAGCGCCGAACCACTTGGGCAGCCGGCTGAGCAGATCCTGCTGATCTTCACCGACCCACGCCACGTGGCCGTCCGGCCGCAGCAGCGCCGCGGGCACGTCCAGTTCCTCGCTGACGTCGACGACGTGGTCGACCCGATCCGCCCAGCCCGCCACCGAGAGCCCTCCCGTCTGGTCGAGCAGCAGTCCGCGGCCGCCGTGCATCAGCGCGTAGAGGCGCCCCCGCTTCAGCTCCACGTCCCGCAGTCGCTTGCCGAGGAGTTCGTGGCCCTCACCGAAGTCGTAGCGGACCCCGATCGCAGTGATCTTCTCGATCAGGTGCCGGTTCACCTCCTCGAAGTCCATCAGCTCCGACATCAGCCGGCGCACTGCCCGGGGACCCGGCTCGGTGGACATCAGCTGCATCTGCGCGCGGGTGTTGTCCAGCACGTCGGCGGCCACCGGGTGCCGTTCGGCGTGGTAGCTGTCAAGGAGACCCTCGTGCGCCCAGCCGTTGACCGCGGCAGCCAGTTTCCAGCCGAGGTTGAACGCGTCCTGGACGCCGAGGTTGAGGCCCTGCCCGCCGGTCGGCGGGTGGATATGAGCCGCGTCGCCGGCCAGCAGCACCCGGTCGACCCGGTAGCGCTCGGCCTGCCGGGTGGCGTTGCCGAAGCGGGAGAGCCAGCGCGGTGAGTGCGCGCCGAAGTCGGTGTCGGCGTACGCCCGCAGCTGCTGCTTGAACTCGTCGAGGGTCGGCGCGGTCGTACGGTCCTCGGCCACCCCCTCGGCGGGCACGATGACGCGGTACGTACCGTCGCCCTGGGGCATGGCGCCGAACCGCGCCTGGGTCTTGCGGACTTCGGCCACCACGGCGGCCAGCTCCTCCGGCGACGCGGTCAGCTTCATCTCGCCCAGCAGCGTCTCGACCGTGGAGGGCTCACCGGGGAAGTCGATGCCGAGGAGCTTGCGCACCGTGCTGCGGCCGCCGTCGCAGCCGACGAGGTAGCGCGAGCGAAGCTGCGCGCCGTCGGCCAGCTCGACGGTCACCCCGTGCTCGTCCTGGCTCAGCCCGACCAGTTCGCAGCTGCGCCGGATCTCGGTGCCGAGTTCGGTGGCGTGCTCGGTCAGCAGCCGTTCGGTGACCTGCTGCGGGATGGCGAGGACGTACGAGTGTGCCGTGTCCAGCCGCTCGGGCCACGTCTGGCCGAGGCCGGCGAAGAAGCCGCCGACCGTGACCTTCTTGCCGAGCGAGAGGAACCGCTCCAGCAGACCGCGCTGGTCCATCACCTCGACACTGCGCGCGTGCAGACCCTGCGCACGGGACTGCACGGTCGGCTCCGCATCCTTGTCCAGCACGAGCACGCGCACGCCGTGCAGCCGCAACTCGCCGGCCAGCATCAAGCCGGTCGGACCGCCGCCGGCAACGATCACGTCAATCATGAAACCCCCCAGTCAACAAATGTGCATTTCGGCCAGCTGCTCCGCGTAGCCCGGCGGTGCGCACACCCGCACCTCCGCGCCGAGTGCCCGCGACCGCACCGCGAGTCCCATCGACGGTTCGCGTCCCGCGAGACCCACATGTCGACAAAAGCACATGTACTTCGCGAAGCCCCGATTTCCCCAGGTACTGGCTTCGGTCGGAGATTCTGCAGCACGACCCGGGTCTTGCCGCAAGGCCCCCGGTGCGCTATATGTTGAGAGTGGCAAGGAGTGGGTGACTTCTTTGCCTTTGCCTTTGCCTTTTTGCCGTCCGTTGTGAACGGACAAGCTCTTCCCGAAGCGGTGACGCGCCGCGTACGGCGATGCCGCCGCCCCCTGAGCACACCCTGGGGACTCATCCTTCCTCGTCGGTGTCGGGGCGGCCGGGTCACGCCGACGTCGCCATCCGATTCGGCGCAGCCGCTCCAGCTCCGGGACCCGCCGCCCCTACGGCATCCGAAGCAGCGCCACCACGTCCGCCGCCAGCAGCCCGTCCGCCACGCAGCCCCGCCACCGTGGCGTACAGGGGGCCCGGCCGTGCTTGCTCGGCGAGGGCGTCCGTCGAGCGGGTGGGTCCGGTGTCCGGCGGGACCGGCCTTGCCCCGGCCTTGCCTGCCGACGGGGACGCCACCCCGTGGGAAACCGGACAACCGTCGCTGGGGCGCCGGCCCTCTGCCCGATGCTCACCGCGGTCGACGCCGGCCGAGGCCTGGTCCGGTCACCGGCCGGCGCCGGGGTCGGCCGATCATCCGTATCCGAAGATCCGCGCGATGAAGAACGCGGCAAAGATGACCGATCCCAGCAGAATGAGTCCCAGCCATAGGGCGGGGTGTTCCCAGATGCCTCCGTCCGGGCGCTCCTGGTGGGCTTCGCTGATGCAGCCCTCGGCAGGTGGTGTCTCCCCTGGGGGATTCAGTGATATGGCCATGCCTCCACCCTCTCCTGCCCGCATCCCGTTCGCATTGGGCCCAGGGCAGTGATCCCGCTGTACGCGCGGCCGGGGGAACGGCGGGCGTATCTCTGCGGACGACGAGGAGCGCGATTCTCCTGCGGTTCGGGCCTGGACGGGCCACGCCTGCAGGGTCGTCGGAGACGGTACGCAGGCTGTGGAGATGTCCAACCGGGAAGCTCGTCGGCCCGAGCGCCCCCGGCCATCACTACGGGGACCCGCTCATCGCCTGCCCCAGGTCCGCGGCGTCAGCGGCTGTCCCCGGTGGCTGCATCTCGGGCAGAAGTTCATGGCCCGGCGGCGAGGGGGTGGAACTGCTGGGCAACGTCCGGGCACACGCACGCTCTTCGGCCGCCGTGATCGTGTGCGTGTTGACCATGCCATGACGGCGATGGACGTCGAGAGGCGGGGGGCGGGCGGCGCTCCGGCGGCCGCCCCGCACGCCATGAGGAGTTTGCGGATGCGCTGTCTCGCTGCAGCCGCAGGGTAATTCCCGATCCCGGGGCCCGAGCTCGATTCCTTTCACCCGCTCCATGCAATGGCCGCGCCACCGCCGTAGATCTTTGCAGCAGCGTCACAAGGGCTGCGCATCATCTTCGGCCGGTCCCAGTAGCGTTGCTGCCCGCTCGATCCCGCGTGCGAAACCCGAGACAGGTCGCCGACATCCCTGGCGGCGCAGCCAGCACAGAAAGATCGCAGATGGACTACTGCTCCGCGTGCCGCCGGATTCTCAATGGGGCACTCGTGTGTCCAGGGTGCGGCGCATACGCTCCCGACATTGCCCCGCCCGCCCGGCGCCTCCCCGGCGCGGCCGCCTCTACTGCAACGACCAGGCAGACATGGAGCGCGGAGGAGATGCCCGCTCCGGGGTCTTACCTCGGCACTCAACACTCCGATGCCGAACCGATCGGCAGCGGCGCATTCGGAGACGCGGTGGATGCTTCGGGCGCTGGTTCGATCAGCGGCCACGAAGGCACTGCCTCCACCGGACAGGGCCGGGCGGCTCGGCGTCGGCAGCTGGCACGTTGGAAGAAGAACAAGCGTCGGGCCGCGGCCGCAACGGCCGTTGCCCTTGTCGGTGGCGGCCTGACCGTTGCCGCGCTGCCGTCCACCAGGCCTTCCAGCAGCCACACACACGCAGCCTCACCGCCGGAGCCGGTGACCGCGGCCACACCCCGGACAGCGACCACCGACTCGGTATCGGAGCAACCGGACACCCAGGTTTCGCGGCAACCCGGCCCTCACTCACCCACGACAACGAGCCGACAGCGGAGCGCCACCGTTGCCGCGCCTCACACGGGGACGACGAGCCGGCAGCCGAAGGCCGCCGCCACGGCCCCGTCTCCCGCGGTCCCGAGCGCTACGCCGCACACCACACCCGAGTCGGCAGACGCGACGCACGTCGGCAACGCCGACACCCCGGCCCAGGCCCAGGCCCCGGAGACGACCGCGCCCGCTTCCGCCGAACGCCGCGGCGCAGGACCATCGGCTGTGAACCTTCTGCCGATCACGTCGCCGGGTGATCCGACATCTCCGACGCAGATCTGCCTGGTCGCTGTGTGCATCGGCTGACCGCCTCGTTGCCGTTGCACCCAGACATCCACTCGCCCTGACGGAATCGCCCACACCCGCGCTTCCGTGACCCGGAGGACCAGCGGTTCCGGCGGGCGGACCTGCCCGACGGGGACGGCCCGACCCCCGGGTACGGGCCGCTGGAGGCCGTCGCCTGCAACAAGGTCAACCTCATCTTGGCGATGCGGACCAGTTCGCGCAGCGGGGTGTCGGCAGGCAGGGTGGAGAGCCAGTGGTCGGTGGGCTCGGTGGCGCCGGGCGGCCATTCGGCCAGCAGTCAGCATTCGGGCAGGGAGCCGTCGGCGGCGCGGCGGATCGTTCGGTTTGCGGGTCTGACCCGCAGCGCCAGGAACCGTGAGCGCATGTCGGCGCGGGGGTTGTGCTTCGTGGTCTTGCTGCCCTGGCGCCAGGTCACGGTTCGTGCCGCCGATCGCCCTGTGTTCAGGCCGAGTTGGCGCAGAGTGCTGTGCTGGACGGGGTAGGCGGGTCCGGGCGGGCGGCCCTGGCCGCTGTAGGGCGGGCGCTCGGGGACGGTGTCGCCCGGGTAGGCGGTGGTGGTGCCCTTGACCGCGACGGCGTAGGTCAGGTCGCGCTCGGTCGGGCCCTCGCGGAAGCCGGTCGCGTCGCCGTATCCGGCGTCGGCGACCACCGGCAGGCCGGGCAGTTCCCAGCCCTCGCGGACCTCGTCGAGCATGTCCAGGGCCAGGCGCCACTTCTCCTTGTGCCGCTCGCTGTCGGGGATGGCCGCCTTGGCGCGTCGGCGCTGGATTGCCCCGGTCAGCAGTGCATCGCCGGTGTTCTTGGTGTCGTCCCAGCTCTCGGGCAGGAACAGGCGCCAGTTGACCGCCGAGGAGGCGTGGTCGCTGACCAGATTGACGCTGACGCCGATCTGGCAGTTGCCGCGCTTTCCCAGCGCGCCGCAGTACATCCGCGCCACACCCGGTGAGTCGTAGCCGTCCTTGGGAAAGCCCACATTGTCGATCGCGTACGCCTTCGGCGAGATGTGAGCGGCAGCCCAACGAGCCAGCTGCTCACGGACCTTGGCCCAGTCCCAGGTCGAGGAGGCCACGAACTGCTGGAGTTGCTGGTGGTCCACGCCCAGTCGTTCGGCCATCGGCTGCATCGACTTGCGCTTGCCGTCCAGCATCAGCCCCCGCAGGTACAGCTCGCCCTTGGCTCGCTGATCCCGCCGGGCCAGAGAACCCCGACCGCGAGCCGCGGCCCCGGATGCGAGCCACCTACAACCGCAACGACGGGGTCCGGCATCTGTTCGCCGCCTACAACCTGATCGACGACAAGCTGTTCGGGCACGTCAAGCCGCGCAAGAAGCGAGTGCAGTTCCTGGAGTTCTGCCGCTCCCTGCACCCCGTGGAAACCCGCAGGCCGATCATCTGCGACAACTTCTCACCCCACCTGACCACGAAGAGGGACGGTAGGCTCGGGGACTGGGCTGCGACCAACAACGTCGAGATCGCCTACACCCCGACCAACAGCTCGTGGCTGAACCGGATCGAGCTGCAGTTCACTGCGCTGCGCCACTTCGCCCTGGACGGCAGCGACCATCCCAACCATCGAGTGCAAGCCAGCATGATCCGCCGCAACATCGCCTGGCGCAACGGGCATGTCACCGACCCGAGTCTGCGCAAGGTCATCGCCAGAGCGAATGTCGCCTGACGCGCCAGCCGCTACGGCAGGCTCCAGGCGAGCACGACCGGCTGCTCGTGCTCCATGCCCAGAATGCTGATGGTGCCTGGATGCGGGTGGCCGAACAGTCGGCTGGCTGACGGGTCCAGGCCGAGCCAGCGCGAGGTGAGAACACGCTGCAGGTGACCGTGGGCCACGATCGCGACGTCACCATCGTTCAGCATCGGCCGCACCCGCTCCAGCACCGCGTCCGTGCGCGCGGCCACCTGATGGAGCTGTTCGCCCGGATGGTCGGCGTCGCCGGGGACGACGCCGTCGCGCCACAGGTCCCAGCCCGGCCGCATCTGCTGGATCTGCGCCGCAGTCAGGCCCTCATAGCCGCCGTAGTCCCACTCGACCAGGTCCGCGTCGGGCGTGACGCCGGACAGGCCCGCCAACTCGGCGGTCCGCAGCGCGCGACTCAGGGGGCTGCTGAATATGGCGACCAGGTCGCGGCCGGCCAGCTTCGGGGCGAGCGCCTTGGCCGCGGCCACGCCCGTGTCCGTCAGCGCAAGATCGGTGCGGCCGCCGTGCTGGCCCGTCCGGCTCCATTCGGTCTCACCATGCCTGATCATTATCAACTCGCCCATGGCCGAGGACGATATCCCACATCGAATACCGGCGAACGTTGCCTGGCGCGGCACTAGCGATGTTTCGGAGCCGGTGTGAGGGCGGGCGCAGCCCGCCCTCACCGACTGCGAGTTAGAGAGTGTCCAGACGTAACAGGGCTCTTGTGCCCGCTACTCACATCGGCGGCGTAGGCAGCCCAGTCTCCGCCCGATGCTTGCTGCCACTGGACGGCGACTTTGATGTGGACCCCGAGCATCCGGGCGAGGATCGCGGCCGGGACTTCGGTCGCGAGAGTGAACAACGCGATGGAGCGGTCCTGTTCGGGACGGATCCCGATTGATGAAGACGCTTGCCGATCTGGCTGTCGGTGAGGGGACGTCCCGGCTGTCCTCCTGGGAACAGCCAGGGAACGTCCTGCGGAGTGCCGATTCTGGACTTGCCGCAGCGGGTCGCGACGAGCTCGAGGACGAGGCCGGCCAACAGCGCGGGCAGGACGACCGGCGATGTGCCGAACGTGATGGAGACGGTGTCGCCCTCGAAGTGGACGTCATCGTCAGCGACCCCACGACCGCACCGCGCAGGTGAAAGATCAAGTCAGGGACGCTCGCAGACCGGGTCGTCGATCGCGCTCACGGTGTACGGGGGCTCCCCCGGGGGGTCGTCGTTCTGGCTGTTCACCACGTAGAGCCGGCAGCCGTGGCGGGCCAGCGTGGTGGGCAGGTCGAACGGCTCGCCCGTGATCCGGTGGGTCACCGATCCGGTGCGCAGCTCCTCGTCGAGCGAGGCGACGTAGACCCCGCTCGGGGCGCCGTAGTTGAGCACCGCGTACAACGTCCGCCCGCGCAGCAGCATGCCGTCGGCACCGAAGGACGCCCCGCCCAGATCCAGTTGACCTACCTCTCGGGTGGCGACGTCGACCCGCCACACGGCCTCCGTTCCGTTGGAGGCCACCAGCAGGGTTCGCCCCGACCGGTCCGCCACGATGCCGTTCAGCAGCCAGAACTGCGCCGGGAACTGGGGGAAGGCGGAGCGGATGTCGAGCCAGGGCTCCAGGGGCCCGAGTTCGCCGCCTTGGATCTCGGCGCGGTGCACGACGGGATTGGCCCAGTCCGTGACGTAGACGGCGTTCTCGGTGATCACAAGGTCGTTGAGGTCGGGCGCGCCGAGCGGTCCGCTCTGTGCGGTAAGCGTGGCCAGCAGGCGCCCGCGGCGGTCGTGGACGGTCAGCTCGGCGCCTCCCACCGAGAAGACCCGACCCTGGGCGTCGGTGTGCACCCCCAGGGTGCTCGTACGGTCCTCGACGCCGTCCGCGCGGAAGGGACGCAGGCGGGGGGCGCGGACGTTCCCCCGGTACAGTGCGCCGGTGCCGTCGGAGGACACGTACATCGTGCCGTCGCCGTCGATCGCGATCCCCTCGGGCAATACCCCCGGGGACCGTGCGACGACGTAGGTGCGCGGCAGATCGTGCGCGACGGCCGGGGCGGGTTGGGCTGCCAGGCCGGCCAGCAGGACCGAGGCGCCGAGACACAGAAGACGGTTGGTGCCGGGCATCGTTGCGACCTCCGGGTACATGGGTGGGTCCCGCCGCTCGGGGACGCTCGAGAGCATGCCCAGGGCGCCCCGCGACCGCATGGCCTTTCACGTCTGGGCGAAAGGCTTCGCCCGGACGATCACACCCGCCGACCCTGCACCTGCCGTCGCGCTCCTCGTACGACATCCCGCTGTGCGGCCGGGGGCTGCTGCTCATGCCGTCCTGGTTCGCGACGAGCCTCGTGATCATGTACGGGCCCGAGGAGTCGACCGTCCTCGCCCCACCGATGCATTTTCCCGGCACGCCGGCCGGCTCGCCCCGGGTGCTCGGGCCGCTGCTCGGCCGGACCTGCGCCGCGGTCCTCCTATGTGTGCGCGATCCGGCGACGACCACCGCGCTCGCCGAACGCGTCGGCGTCTCCCTGGCCTCGGCCAGTCGGCACGCCACCGTGCTGCGCAACGCGGGGCCGGTGCCCACGACCCGGATCGGCACCACGCCACCGTGCTGCGCAACGCGGGGCCGGTGCCGACGACCCGGATCGGCACCGCCGTCCTGCACAGCCTCACCCCCGCTCGTCCGGGCCCTGCTGGACGGCGGGCCCCGGCCCTTCTCGGCCAAGGGCTGTCCGGCTCCGGGCCGGGTGGGCCCCTGCGGTCATGCGTGGGCCGCGTGAGCATGCCCGTTTCTACTGACAGGAGATGTCAGTGGAGTGCTGCTAACTTCCCGGCCATGAACGCCATAGTCGAACTCCGGCAGTACACCCTGCACCCGGGCGCCCGGGACACGCTGGTCGACCTCTTCGAGCAGGAGTTCGTCAGAGGTCAGGAGGCGGTCGGTATCACCGTCGGCGGCCGGTTCCGGGACCTGGACGACCCGGACCGCTTCGTCTGGCTGCGCAGCTTCCCGGACATGACTGCGCGGGCGCGAGCGCTGCACGCCTTCTACTACGGTCCCGTCTGGCAGGCCCACCGCGAGGCGGCCAACGCGACCATGCTGGACTCGGACGACGTCCTCCTGCTGCGCGGACCGGGCTTTGCAGCTCCGGACGCCGCGAAGCCGGTCGTCGCGACCGTCTGCCACCCCTTGGACGTGGCCTTCGCTGACCACTTCGAGCAGTACCTGCGACCCCGGCTGACCGCCGCCGGAGCTCCTCCGCAGGCGGTCCACCGCACCGAGCACGCGGAGAACAACTTCCCCGCACTGCCGGTCCGTACCGGTGAGGACGTCATGCTCTGGTTCACGGCAGGGGAGGCAACACCCCTTCCGGACCTCTCGGCCCATCTGAAATCGGCTCCGCAGCAGCTACGGCTGGAGCCCGTCCGAGGGCGGCGGTCCTAAGAGCCTGTCGGGTGACCTCTGATCGGGCGGCCACGCCCTGGCACGCACGCTTCCCGCGTTGCCGAAATGTCCTCGTAGCTCCTTCCCCGAGCTCTCAGCTTCGTTCGAGCAGGGGAGACCCCATCCGAGGACATCCCGCCGCCTTGGAATCGCACGCACCAGACCGCGTCCGCTATCCGATCGAAGGTCACCCGACAGGCTCTAAGCGGACCTCACAGGGCTGTCCCGTCATTCCTGGTGGATCAGGGCGCGGCGTCGGATGTGGTGGCATCGCAAGGCGGAGGGGCGTCCTTGCACGGGGCGTGCGGCAGGACACCCCGTGCCTGTCGTGTGCGTGCGTCGTTGAACGTAGCGTGCGCGGCTATGTACCAACCCACAGGATGCACACACCAGGGTCTCGGTGCGTGTCCGGTCCGTGCTGCCCCGGCGATCCTCTGCCCGCAAGAACAACGGTGAGCGCGCGAGGGGCGTGCCGCCACCCCGGGGTGGGGGATGGCGGCACGCCCTGGTTCCCTAGGAGGGCCCGCGATCAGTGGCGGGCGGGGGTCAGGTCAGCGGCGGTTCCAGCGGTCGCCGTAGCGGTGGTCACGGCCCCAGGACTCGGTGTCGACGGCCCGGCCGTCGTCGTTGCGCAGCGTGGCCCGGTCGGAGTGGTTGCCCCAGACGTAGTCGCTGCGGTCCTGGTAGACATCGGTGCGGGTGTCACGGCCGTAACCGGTGTGGACCCGGACCGTGGCCCGGCCTGCCAGGCGCAGGTCATCGAAGCGGTAACGGTTGCCGTCCCCGTCCGACAGCGTCCACCCGTCCAGATTCACCGCCCGGCGACCGGTGTTGGTGACCTCGACCCACTCCCCGTTCAGCGAACGGTTGGAGTAGTCGTCACGGCCCGGGCTGTTGTACTGGATGTCACCGAGCACCACCCTGGAGTACTCCTGGTGGTGACGGCCCGAGTGGTGGCCGTCGTCGGCGGACGCCGGCATCGCCGACACGGCGACGGCGGAACCGACCGCCAGACCGGTGGCGACAAGACGACGGACGGTACGAGAAGCAGACACTGATGTCCCCTCAAGTCAGAGGCGCCCAGGCCCGGACAAGGGCCATGCAGCGCGATACGGGTCCCGGCCCAACAAGCCGAGGACCCACACCCTGAAGCACCCGCCCCGGCGCCGGCGGAGACTCCGACCCCCGTTACACAATGCGGACATTTCAGTAACCGGCGACTGTAACGGTCACACACTTTGCGTGAGCGTGCCCCTGACATTCACTGGGAGTGGCATCCATCCCGGCCGCGTTCGGCGGCAAGCCCTTTCCGGCCCTCGGCGCACCGTGCTGCCCCATCCTGCGCTCTGTCTTCGCGCCACGTAAATCGGGTAACAGGTGCAATGCTTAATAATTCGGACAGCAGCGCGATGGTCACACATCCGCGCGACAGTTCGCCGCGTTGTCGACGGTGACAGGTGATGTCCTCATCCCTGGCCAGGGTGCCGCAGATTCCTTGGTCCGGGTGAGGTGAGCTGTCGGCTGTCCCACCACCGGGGCGTCGACCGTGTCCGCGTGCCGGAGCGCAGCCGCAACACATCTTCCCGACGTCGCCGTTGCGGTGCTGCGCCGCGTGCGTGGGGAGGTTCAGGCGGTGGTCCAGGTGCGGAGACCAGAGCTCTTCCCCGCGGGCCGCTCCGCTCTCGGCGAAGCAGGGCGCGCAGGCTCATAGTCCGTGTTTGAGTGGGCCGATGGAGATCTTGGTACTGGGTGGAACGGCGTGGGTGGGCCGCGAGGTCTCGCGGCAGGCACTGGAACGCGGGCATCGGGTGACCTGCCTGGCCCGCGGAGAGAGCGGCGAAGTGGCCGAGGGTGCGGCGCTGGTCGCCGCGGACCGGCGCGACCCGTCGGCATACGAAAGACTGGCGGGCCGGGACTGGGACGCCGTGGTGGAGGTGTCGTGGCAGCCGGGTTTCGTCCGTGGGGCGCTGGCGGCGCTCGGCGAGCGGGCAGGCCACTGGTCGTACGTGTCGTCGGTCAGCGCGTACGCCTCCCAGGCAGAGCCGGACACGGACGAGGCGGCGGAACTGCTCCCGGCGGCCGAGCGGGACGAGGTCGACCGCGAGGAGTACGGGGAGGCCAAGGTGGCCTGTGAGGAAGCCTCGACGGCCGCGGTGGGCGACCGGCTCCTCATCGCGCGGGCGGGACTGATCGGCGGCCCGGGCGACCACAGCGGCCGCACCGGTTACTGGGTCAGCCGTGCGGCGCGCGACCCGCTGGCGCCGCTGCTGGTGCCGGCTTCCCCCAGCATCCCGACGCAGGCGGTCGACGCGCGGGACCTCGCGGCGTGGCTGCTCGACTGTGCGGAGAAGGGGACGACCGGAACGTACAACGCGGTCGGCCCGATCGTGTCCTTCGGGGAGTGGGTCGCACTGTCGCGGGAGATCGGCGGGCACACCGGGCCGGTGGTGGAGGCCGACCCCGACTGGCTGCTCGGGCAGGAAGTGGGCCAGTTCATGGGCCCGGAGTCGCTCGCGATGTGGATGGCCGACCCGGACTGGGCCGGCTTCAGCGCCCGCAACGGTGCCGCAGCGAGCGCGGCCGGGCTGCGGCACCGGCCCCGGGCTCAACTGCTGGCGGACACGCTGCGTTGGGAGCGAATTGAGGGTCTGGACCGACCCCGCCGGGCCGGCCTGAGTATCGAGCGTGAGCGTGTTCTCCTGGACGCGCTGAGGTAGCGGGGCGCGGCGGGACACGCGCGCCGTCGAACTGGGGTGGCGGATCCGACGGGTCGCCGGCGTCGGCCGCGTCGGTGATCCGCCGGCCGGCTTCGGCGCGGTCGAGCTGCTCGCGATCGACGAGGTCCGGAACGGCGGCGGCGAGGTGGTCCCCAAGGCCTGGGCGCCAATGAGGTCGGTGAGGGGGTCGGCCGGCTCCGAGGCCCCCACGCCGACCGGTTGCGTCGGGCTGCCCCTCGGCCCGTCAGGCGGGTGACTGCCGGCCGCAGCGGCCGCTGGAACCTTCGAACCCGTGGAGAAGGATGCGCGGTCACATGGGCCCAGTTCCGTCCGATTTTTGGTCGCGTCCAGCACTTCGGCGAATATTCGCCGACGATTTGGTATGCAGTGTCCGATAACTGAACATGGGATGGATTCCCCGGCGGTTCCCGCAGCCGGCGTGCGCCCGCACGCTGGGCAGCCGCTGCACGGGCCGGGGGCCGTGGTGCTGCCCTGCGGGGCAGGCGACGGTACCCAGCACGACGAAAGGCGCACCATCCCTATGTACGACACCGGAACCGTCTGTGCGGGGGCTCCGGCCGTTTCTGCGTATCTGCGCCCTGACCTGCAAGTACCGACGGCCTCCTTGAAGACCTGAGCCGACTCCTCGTCGCCGAAGCGCTCGGACTGCCACCTACCGGACCGTGTGCCGCCGTCTTTCCACCGCACCTGGTAGTTGTGGATCTCAGCAGCGGTGAGGAGGCGTACCGCGCCCTGGTGGGGCATACGTCCGAGTGCGCCGGATGCCGCACTGATCGTTGCCCGGAGGCTGTGCGACTGGACCGGGAGTGGAGGCGGGTCCGGTCATGATCTGCGTCGACTGCGATGGGGCGATCACCGGCGCGTATGTCGTTGTCGCGTTCGGCGACTCGATGTCTGCGGCCCGCGCGGACTCCTACGCACATGCGCCCAAGTCCCTGGAGTGCAAGTTGCGCAGCCGGAGCAAGATGAAGTTCCGGCGGGTGCTCGATGGTGTGGAACGCGAGCCTGTACGGGCTCGGCGCTGAACTCCCGCCCGTGGACGTGACGCCGATCGTCTACGGGCGGGGCTCGACCGATCTCCGTGCACCGCACCCTCATGACTCCTGCCCAGGCCGCCGTCGATCCCCTTCCGCGGGCGGCCAGGGTGGGTTCTGCAAGTTCCCTGGCACCACCGACGCACAGGCCCCGACGTCTTGGCGTCGAGGCCTGCGGCGCGTACGCGAGATGAGTAGCGTGCGGCTGGTCCCACACCAAGACCGAACGCGTCCTGACCGACGCCATCGAGCACGACCAGCGCCGGACCCTGATTCCTACCCTCGCCGAGCGCGGCGCAGGCACGGTCAAGGTTCACGTGTACGGGGCCGCGCCCGACAGCCTTTCCGCCGGCGCCGACCTGGCTCGGAAGCTGGCCCCTGCCCACGGAGCCGTAACGGCCCGCGTCGTCTGGTTCCTCGGTCCCGACCAGCCCGAGGCGTACGCCCACGGTGTGGGCACCCGCGTCCAGCTCAAGGACTTCAGCACCGGGCCCGGGAAGGCCCCGGCCGCGCCGGTCCAGGAGTACAACCCCGAGGATGTCCACGCGGACTTCGCGGAACAGATGGCCGCTGACGCGTTCGCGTTCCTGTACGAACAGATGCAGGCGGGAACGGTTGGCCCCGTACTGACCATGCTGCGTGACGGCCAGGTGGCCGGCGCCATCGGCCCCATGGAGACCATGACCGATCCCAGCGGTGACGCGCGGCTGCTGCCCCAGTACTTCGGGGTGCTGCCGCAGCATCGGGGGCATGGCTATGGTCGGGCCCTGTGGCGCGCGGCGATGCACTGGGGGCACCAGCACGGTGCCGCTTACCAACTCCTACAGACCGAGGTAGGCGGCGCATCAGACCGCCTGTGCGCGACCGAAGGACTTACGTCGCTCGGGTTCGTCAACCAGAAGGATGTATGACCCGGTCCGGCAGTCCCCAGGGTGGACCGGGTGTCTGTAGTTCCCCCCGAGGTCAGGACAGCTTGAGTGACTGCACGGACAATGTGCCGGCGGGTCAAGGATCTTCTGGGCCGGCTGGGCGCCACCGGTCGCTTCCAGACGGGGGTTCGGGCGGTGCAGCGCGACTGGCTGTGAGCTGCGAGGAGGAGACGCGGGCGGGCCCACCCCGAGGGTCGCGGGGTGGGCCCGCCCATGGGCTGGGCGAGCGAAGGTCAGCAGATCAGGTGCAGCCGCGGGCCGGGGTGAGGGTGAAGTCGGCTGTGGTCGTCACCCCCTTGGTGATCTTGACGGTGCGTCCCTGCGGGGTCCAGCCGTCCTTGGCCGCGATCAGCGACAGCGAGTTGCTGTGGGCGTCGAGCCAGAGCGCGTAGTGGCCGTTCTTGTCGGTGGTCAGCGTGAAGCTCTGCGACCCTCCGTCGATCCGAACGGTGGCTCCTTGTAGGGCGGTCGGGCTGCCGGTGCAGCCGGCGCCGGTCACGGTTCCGGTGATCTTGCCCCAGTTCTTCGGCGGAGACACGGTCATGGCCGCGGTGATCGGGGCGTAGCGGTAGGGCGTGTGTTCCGAGACGCCCAGCTTGGCGGCATAGGTGCCCGGCTGGTTGACCGCGGCGGCAGAGGCGTCCATCGTCAGCGTGACCTCCGCGGAGTCACCCGGCGCGAGAGTGAGGTCGGTGATGTCCTCGGACAACCAGCTGGCCTCCGAGGTGCTGGCGCATTCGCCGTAGCCGGGGAGCAGCTCGACGGAGTTCGCCGGGTTGAATCCGGCGCCGTTGGAACCGCCGACCTTGTAGAAGCCGCAGGCGCTGCCGCCGCGGTAGGTGGTGCTGTTGGAGTTGGGTAGGTCCGTCCAGGTGCCGGTGGCCGGGGAGTAGGCGATGCCCCGATTGGTGAGGGTGGACGTTCCGTTGGTGATGCCGCCCGACAGCAGCAGCTGTCCGCTGGCCGCCGTCGCGCCCATGCCCCACAGGTCGATGGGCATGTCGGGGATGTGCGACCAGGAGTCGTCATCCGGGTTGTAGGCGTATGCGTGCTTGGTGGAAGTGGTACTCAAACCGCCGGCGCAGTACAGCACGTCGTCGATGGCGCCGCAGCCCTCCCAGGAGGTGGCCTCGGGGTAGTCGGCAGCGGTGGTCCAGCTGTCGCTGGCCGGGTCGTAGACCTGGACGTCGGTCGCGCCGCAATTGCCGGTGCAGCCGCCGATGAGGTACCACTTGCCGTTCAGGACCGCGGAGGCGGCGCCCGCGAAGCCCTTGGGGGTGCTTGCGCCGGTGGTCCAGCTGTCGCTGGCCGGGTCGTAGATCTGCGTGCTTGTCAGGGTGGCGCCGCTGGGCGACCAGCCGCCGGTCACATAGAGCTTTCCGTCCAGGAACGCAGCCTGAGGTGCCTCGCGGGGAGTGCCGCTGTCCGCGATGGGGCTCCAGGAGGTGGTTTCCGGGTTGTAGACGTAGCCCTTGGACTGGTAGGCGGTGCGGGAGGCGCCGCCGACGGAGTAGACCTTGCCGTCGTCGGCGGTCGCCACGGCGTTGTCCTGGACGGCTATTGGATAGTTGGCCACGGTGGTCCATGGCGGGGAGGCCGGGTTGGCCGGAGGGGTCTCCGGGCTGCCGAGGCGGTCGGCCGGGATGAAACCGGCCTCGTACGTGCCGGGGATCTCCTGCAGCGCGGCGCCTGGGCTCTGCCCCTGTATGCGGAACCCGCCGTCCTGTTCGGTGAGCTTGACGTGGGCGGAGGCGCTTCCGGTGTTCGTGACAGTGACCCTCGCGGTGCCGGTGCCCTGCCACCCCAGTGTCTTGGCGATGGAGGTCGGCGTGAACTGCAGCCGGCCCGCGGCCAGCACGGCGTCAGCGGTGCTCGCCCTGTCAGCGGCGATGTCCACGGTCGCGGTGGCGGAGGTGTACTCGGGCGCGCTGATGGCGACCTGGTGGGAGCCGGTGAGCGAGGAGAAGAACCAGTAGAAGCCGTCATCCAGGGCCGGGTCGTCGGAGGTGGCGACGGTGGTGGCGCCGTCCGCCGGCTTGTCGGTGCTGACCACCTTGGCTCCGGCCACGCCTTCACCGGTGTTCTTGTCGGTCACCTGACCGGTCACCAGCCCGCCGGGCGTGGGGGCGCAGGTGCGCTGACCGGCGAAGACGTCGTCGATCGCCCACCAGTAGGAGAAGCTGCTGCTGTAGTGGAAGCGGATTTGTACGGTGCTCTTGCCGGCCGCCGCAGGCAGGTCGACCCTCTCGGTGCGCGGGCCGTAGCGGTTCTCGCTGGTCCAGTGGGTGAGGTTCTGCCAGGTCGTTCCGCCGTCGACGCTCAGGTCGACGTCGGCGGACCCGTACTTTCCGTGGTAGTCGTTGTGATAGCTGAGGTAGGGGGTGGTGAGGTTGCTGAAGTCCCACACCGGACTCACCAGGGAGGTGTCCTGGCTTCCGGCTGTCCCGTACTTGTAACTGTCGATGATGGCGAACTGGCCGGCGCCGCCGGTGTGGTTGCCGGCCGCCCCGGTTGCGGGGTCGCTGGTGACGAACCGCCAGGTCTGGCCGTTACCCTTGTTGTCCACCACCGTCCAGCCGGCCGGAGGCGTGGCGTCGCTCGCCCCCTCGAAGGACTCGGTGTCGCCGTCGTAGCGCACGGTGTAGCCGGCGGCGTCGCAGGAGGCCGCGTCGACCTTGACTCCGAAGTCCTGGGACAGGTCGGATTCGGCGACGGTGACGTCCTGGCCGGTTTGCTGGTAGCCCGGGTAGACGGCGTCGACCTGCAGGGTGTAGCTGTCGTCGGTCGGGAGGTTGATGCTGTAGCGGCCGGTGGCGGGGTCGGTGTGGACGGTGCTGGTGGGCTCGCCCTTGACCTGCACGGCCGCGTAGAGCGGCCATCCGTGGCCGGAGGCGTCGCGGACCCGTCCGGTGACCTTGACCCTGGCCTTGGCGGTGAGCGAGGCGTTCTCGATGACCGACTGGCTGTCGGCGAGGGTGACGGCGGGGAACGTCTTCGATACGTAGCCGAACTTGAGGACCTGGATGTCGTACGTACCGGGCCGCACAGAGAACTGGTAATGGCCCGCGGCGTCGGTGGTGGTGCTCTGGTCGCCGGCCGATATCCGCGCGCCGGCTATCGGGGCTCCGCCGGCGCTGTCGGTGACCGTCCCGCCGACCACCGCGTGCGGACCGGTGGCGAAGGCGGCAACACCGTTGGGCGTGCCCAGACCGGTCGGACCGTCGTACCCGGAACGCCCGCTGCACAGGTACGAGCCCCCGCAGGCGCCGTTGGAGCCCGACGTCACATCGTTCAGCGCCGACGGCTTGGCATAAGGAAAGGCATTCGGCAGTGTGCCGGGCGCCGGGGTGCCGCCGAGCGCGTACACCGAGGCGATGATCGGCGCGGAGACGCTGGTGCCGCCGTAGACGTGCCAGGCGCCGGCCACGTAGACCGCGACCCCGGTATTGGGGTCGGCGACCGCGGAGACATCCGCCACCGTCCGCCGCGCGCATCCGGTGTCGCTCTGCACCGACGGCTTGGCCTCGTACGCCGAACAGCCGCTGCCCGCGCCGTTCCACACGGTCTCGCTCCAGCCGCGGGTGGAGGAGTCCTTGACCAGCGACGTCCCGCCGACCGCGGTGACGTACGGTGAGGCGGCCGGATAGCTCACCCCGTAGCCGCTGTCACCGCTGCTCGCGGTGATGGCGACGCCGGGGTGGTTGAAGTACTGCGCGTCGTCGGTCAGCTCATCGGGGCTCTCGTTGGCGCCGTAGCTGTTGGAGACGAACTTCGCGCCCAGCGCCACCGCCTTGTTCACCGCGGCGCCCAGGTTCCCGACGGAGTTGTCGTCCGCCTCGACCAGCAGGATGTGGCAGTTCGGGCAGGACGCGCTGACCATGTCGAGGTCCAGGGCGATCTCCGCGGACCAGCCGCTGTCGGCGGCCGGATAGCTGGTGCCACCGCGCTGATCGACCTTCTTGAAGCAGCCGTTGGCGGTGGTGCACGGCGGTATCCCGTACTGCTGGCGGTAGACCGCCAACTCCGCCTCGGCGTTGGGGTTGTCGAAGGCATCCACGATCGCGACCGTCTGACCGGCGCCCCCGGAGGACGACGGCAGATTGTAGGCGCTCTGCAGCGCGGCAGGGCCGAAACCCGCCGGGTCCGTACCGGACGCCAACTGCGCCTTCGGGACCTTGACATCGTCGCGTTCCAATGCCTGACAGGCCATCTGCGCGGCGTGTTTGGGCGCGCCGCACACCCGGTGCGAGGGGTGATCACCCGAAGCGGTGGGACTCGGCGCGCGAGTGGAGCTGGGGTCGGCCGTCTTGCCCGGGGCCGCCTGGGCAGGCAGCTGCACGGCCAGGGCCGTGACAGCGGCTACGCCCAGCGCGACCAGCCGGGCGAGTCGTCTGATGTGTCTTCCGTGGGATGCCAAAGGTCTTCCCTCCGACTTACGGTGGCGCGGAATGAGACGCAGGACATGTGCATGACCACGCAAGTCTGGTGGTGCACCCGACTGTTCGGCCGGTCCCGGCCTGTCCGGGTCTGGGCACTTTCCGGAAGTGGACACGCAGTTGCTTTCGGTGGCGGCTCACGAATCCGCCCGGACCACCGAAGAAGCTCTCCCCGCCGACGCGGAAGCGGTGCGGCAAGGTGCGATCCGACCGCTCGTCCGGGCGCCGAGTACCAGTTGGTGCCGCAACCGCATCTGTCGCGGTGGCCGGTACCGGTGTTCACCGGCCCCACGGCGACACACACCTGACATCGAATCAGGTCGATTCGCTGCCTGGAGCTTCTCCTTGATCACGGACACCTGGAAAGTGGGGCGTGAGAGCCCAGAGGAAGTAGAGCCAGGCGGGAAGCAAGTACCAGAAGCGTTATCCGGAGGAGTTCAAGCGCGATGACGTCGCGCTCGTAGTTTCCTCGGGCCGGACGGTGACCGAGGTCGCCCGGGAACTCGGCGTCAGCTCGGAGAGTCTGCGGTCGCATCAACCCGGAGGCGTTGACGGACGCTCAGCTTCGCCAGGAGATCGGCACGGGCCGCGTGCCGCTGCGTACTCCGTCGACATGGCCGGCTGTCAAGACCGCCTTGGGTTCGGTGCTCGAACAGCCTGCCGGCCGGCGTCCTACCGCGGAAGACCTGGCCGCCCTCCTCGTCACCGCAGCCCTGGTGTCGCGCATCCTGCCCCCATCGTCCCGATCGTGGCGATGCCGGCTGACGACACCTGGAACGCCATTGGCACCCTGGCCGCTGGCCGGCACGTGCACGTTGTAAGGAAGGGAACGCAGTGAGCGCCCGCACCGCGCAGATCCTGTACGTCGTCGCCCTGGCAGCACTGACAGGGGCGCTGGGCTTCGGCATCCTGAAGCGCTGAACTCCCATGGCGAGCACGAGATCGGGTGGGGCGATCGGGAGTGCGAGCGATCGGATCCAGACACTCCGGCTTGGTGCGGGCTCGTGGAGCCCAGGGGTGGGTACCCGCAGGTCAGGGCAACTTCGCGTTCGCGGTTCCCGTGGGAACCTGACGGCGGGCGGAAGCGGATTAGGACGGGCCGGGACGGGGCGAAGCGTGCCGAAGCGCTGAGCGTTTGCGCAGGTCAGAGGAGAACCGCAGGTCAGGGCGGTGCGAGGGGCCCCCGTGCGGGGGCTCCGGCCGTCTTCGTGCATTCTCACTCGTGCCTGCGGAATCCGTCGGATCTTGGGGTGCTGGCCATGGCATCGGTGGCGATCCGGCTCACTCCACAGAAATAGATGAGACGGGCAGCGGTGATCTTCCCGCCACGCAGCATGTCACCCGCTGGCCATGTCTCCCGAGTCGTGGGGCGCGACATGATCCAAGAGATGTGCCCGAGCTGGTCACGCTGCTGCGGTGAGTTGCGCCTTTCGTCTGGCCATTGCCAATCAATGGGATGGCGTGCGGTGATCTTCCTGCCTACGATCCCGAGATAGCTGGAATGTCGATCATCGTGTGCCTGCCCGGTTCGGCCGCGGGGAGAGTGGACGAGGCGGCCGCAGAGGCGATGACGCCTTTCGCGCGAGACGGTGTGGGCGCCGTGGAGCGGGATGTGCGGGACTACTACCGGATCTGCGACGGTACCGTGGGCCTGCCGGTGCTGGCCGGCTACGAGGACGACCCGCGGTTGATCATCGACCGTGCCCGCTGGGACGGCACGCCGGAGCCCGGTTTGCCCGGGATATGCGCAGGTGGGCCGAGGGGGCTGATCGACTTCCGCGACGCCCTCCGAGCGAAGGCCGCCGAGCACGAGTTCAGCCTCCTGTCTTCGCGCAACGTGCTGACGCTAGGTGGATCGTGGTACGAACTGGAGGAAGCGCCCCTGCACGGTGCGTGCCAGGGGCGTGCCGAGTGCATCCACGAGCCGGACGTCGGCAACGAACATCTGGGTGTTCAGTCCTGTCTCCTCGCACTGCCCGGCGACACGCTGCTCGTCAATGTACGCTGCCACGTCTGATCCGTCAGAACGCTTGTCCCTGTGTTCGGCGGTCGGCGAGGCGCCACTCGGCATCCGACAGATCACAGCGTTCATGCGGCCCCCTACCCGGTACTCCTCGGCTTGCTGCTTCTGGTTGTGCTCTTCGTCCATCAGCAGGCGGATGCGGGCGTTGATCCGGGCGGGAACAGGGCACAGCAGGCCGTGAGGCCGGGGCGGGAAGGCATGGCCCCAACTGCAGGGGCGGGGGATGAAAATGATGCGACGCGCGTACACCGTGGTGCTGGAACGTGCCGTGGGCCCCGCCCCGTCCGCCGAGAAGGGGCCCACCGACGAGCAGCGGTCAGCTTTGCTTCTCGCCCAGCGCGGTGCGCAGCCAGTCCAGCGATCCGCTCTCCAGGACTGCGTCGGCGAGCTCGTTCGCGGTCTTCGTGGTGAGGCGCCCGCGGCTGTTATCGATCCACCGCTGGGCGTTCTCGTAGCCCTGCGTCTTGTACTCGATCCCTTGGATCATGCATTCCAGTTTGTCGGCGTCCCGAGCGCAGACCGCCTCCAGGGATTCCTTCGCTTCGTACTCGGCGACGACCTCCCGGACAGCGGACGCCAATACCTCGGGCATGCCGGCGACCTGGTCGGCCGTGACCGCTTCAGGGTCGGCGCTCTGGGCGTACTTCTTACCCAGGTAGTTCACGTCACCGGTGCGTGTCTCCTGCGAGTCGTGCCACACCGCGAGGAACGCGGCCCTCGCTGGGTCAGCCCCTTCGAGTTTCGCGATGACCGACGCGATGAGGGCGGTGCGCCAGGAGTGCTCTGCGACCGACTCGGGGTCGCGTACGCCAGCCATCCACCACCCGGTGCGCTTGGTCTGCTTCAGCGTCCCGGCCTCGTACAGGAACCTCGCCACTGCGGACAGGTCGTCTGCCACCTCGGACTCCTCTCACGCCTCGGCGAGGCGCATCGCGTACTGGATGCTCTCCAGCTCCCGACGAGCACGCGCCGAAAGCTCCCGGCTATCCAACATCACGGTGAGGCGGTCGCGTAAGGCGCGGGCTGCGGCCCCGGAGCGCAGCAGGTTGGGACGGATCTGGAGGAGTGACCACACGGTATGGATGTTCAAGTCGACGTAGCCGTGATGAAGCGCGAGGCCGAGGGACAGATGTGTGAGGAGCTTTTCGCCGGACCATGGACCGGGCGTGCGGACCGCAATGAAGTCGTCGGAAAGCTCAAGGTGCGGTGTCTCACCGAGCCAGTAGGCCCAGTAGTTGAGGTTTGCGGCCTCGCCCGCGTCATCGTCGGTGAGGTCCTTGTCGATGAAGTAGCTCATGCAGTCGCGGTCGCCCTGTCTAGCGGCAACGGCCGCCACTGATCGGCCGTTGAGCCAGCGAGTGAGCCAGTCCTGGGGCCTCTCGGTGCGTTGCTGGTAGGCGAGCCACTCCGACGTGTCGGCCTGGTCGTCGTATCCGGAGAGGTAGAGGGCCTGGCGGCGAAGGAGGAACTGCCCGTCGCTACGGGCGTGCTCGGCTGTGCGCCGCATCTGTTGGAAGAACCGGGTCCGGTCGGTTGGCGGGAGCTCCGGCCCGGGGGGTGCAGGGCCGCGGCGGGGCCGGGGAGGTTGGGGGAGTTCGCGCACGGGCTGGGGCGCTACGCCGTTGAGGGGCCAGGCCAGCACCTCGACCAGGTCGCGTTGCATCACCCAGGCGCCGAGCGGGCTCTCCTCGACGGGGATCTCCTCGTCTAAGGCGCTTGCGAGGAGGACGTCAGCCTCAAGCGCGCGTTCAAGGGCCTGAAGGAGAGTGGGGGCGGTCCCCATCTGCATCAGCCGGTGTCGGTGCATGAGCATCTGTCCGGTCGGCACAGCGGTGAGAGGGCGGCGCCCGGTCTCCCATCCGGCGATCGTGTCTGAGGACACCTTGAGTAGCTCGGCCGCTTCCTCCTGGGTGCGCCCCTGCTGCTCTCGTATCACGCGGAAGACGTAGCCCGAGATGACGCCCATACGGGGGCGTCCGGATGAACCCTGACCACCGGTCAGGGATTGTGGCGGGCTCGACTGCATGGCTTGCCCCATTCCCCATCGCTGACGGCAACCAACCTGTACTCGCGGTCACTTCATGCGCTGAGCACGGCTTTCTACCGTCGTAGTCATCACCAGACGAGCCTAGAGGGAGGCTCTCAGCAATGGGCACCGTTGCAGATCCCGAGGGCGCTACGCCGGTTGACTCTGCGTCAACCACGCGCGCTGCACCGCTCACCGCATCAGGGGAGTTGCGGCTCCATAAGGGCCCGAAGGCCCTGGTGCACTCGCGCTGTGAGCGGGAACTGGCGGTCAGTCACTGGCTCCTCGCGGCCGCCGAGGACATGAAGGCGGCCCGCAGGGAGTGGGAGGGGACCGGGATCGCGCTCCTGCGGTGCGGCGGACTGTTCGCCGCGATCCGCATCCCGGCCGGCATCGTGCAGGCTGCCGCTGGCACTGAGGATCCCAAGCGCATCGGCGTCTATCTGGACGAAGCGGTCCACGGCCCCGTTTTCATCGACACGTCCTCCCAGCGGTACTACGCGCTCGTACCGGCGAGCACGCCACGGCTACCGCAATGGGCTGACCGTAAGGTGCCGGATGCCGAGTGTCTCGGCTCCGGCTGTTTCCTCGGTGTTCCGCGCCCGCAGCGGACTGAGCCGGAGCAGTTCCGGTCCTACTGGTGTGTGCCGATGGACGGCCCCGGCGCCCTGTGCAGCCCGGATGCGGTCTCGCAGCTCGTCGCCTACGGCCGCTATCAGCGAGCCCTCGGGGAGCGCCGGGCGGCGGAGGCGGACGAGGACGGTCATGGATAGGGCGGCAGTGAGTGCTGAGCAGGCGTACCGCACGCTTGTGGGCCACACCGTGGCGTGCGGTGTCTGCCGTGCTGGTGCGCCGTGCAAGACCGCTGTTCGGCTCGGCCGCGCCTGGCGGGAGATCCGCCGGTGACCCGGGCCCCCAGCTGCATCACGTGTGGCGCCGCGCGGGGGCTTGAGCCTGTCGGCGGGACGTATGCCTGTCCGGCTCATATCCGTGGGCTGCGAGGCAGGGGCGATGACGTCCTCGCCGACCTGGTCTGGCTGCAGGAGACCCGCGCCGAGCGGTTGCGCGTGCGCCGCCTATGAACCCCTGCCCGTGGCTGCGCCGATCGGCCACGGGCAGGTCTCCGTCATCGCTACGAGAAAGGAACAGACATGCCCCAAGACCCCACCCCCACCGCCGATCCCACCGGCCGAGCCGAGCGGCCTCATGTGAGCCGAGGCGGGGCCGAGCCTGATCCGGCCCGTAGGCGACTGCTCATCACCGCGGCTGTCGTGCTTGTGCTTGTTTACGCGGTGATCACGTTCGCTGCCATGCACCGCCCGATCTGACGGGACAGAGATATGAGACTCCCGCCCGCACTGAGGCTGGGAGACCCCCGGTGAGTGAGCGCACCCGTCAGGTCCTCTACATGGTGACCCTCGCCGCACTGCTCGGCGCCTTGGTCCTCGGCATCAAAGACGGATAGCCGCCCCATGGAAAGGACGTGGATCACCAGCCAGTGCTGGCGCTGTGAGGCGCCCGACGTTCCCGTGCTGTGGCTCGGGCCCGCCCAGAGCCTGGAGTTACGGGGAGGCCCCCTTCTACTGCTGTCTGCCGTGCATTCGTCGAATCGAAGCCCTGATCGCCGCCCACCACCGGGCCTGACCGCTCCAGTCGCACGCACCTACCCGTGGAGGTCCCATGACCGCACCGATGAGCACCAGCAGAGACCAGGAAGCACGGAACGGCACGGCACCGCGGCTCGTCGCCAGCCCGTTCCTCGGCCAGTACCTCCTCGTCCAGCCCGGCCAGGCGGCCGGCGTGCGCATCCCCGAAGTCCGCTACGAGGAACTGGCGGCGGCCAGCGCGGAGGGTCGGCCGATCCCGGCCTGGCTGACCGACGCGGCGACGAAGGCGTGGGGCACCGAGCTGCCCGCGTCGCCGGTCGGCGACGTAGTCCTCGTCCGCGAGCGGTCCCGGTACGGGTACGGCAAGGCGTCGTGGGAGATCAACCTCGGCTGTGACTACGACTGCGAGTTCTGCTACCTCGGCGAGAAGCGGTTTGAGGGCCTGGACTGGGATGGCAAGCAGCGGCTCCTCCAGACGCTGCGGGACGTGGGGGTCCTGTGGTTGCAGATCACCGGTGGCGAGGCGCTGATCGACCGCGAGTTCGGCGCGGCGTACGAGTACGCCCACCAGCTCGGCATGATGGTTCAGGTCTCGTCGAACGGCTCGTCGCTGCGGAAGCGGCCGATCCGGGAGCTGTTTTCCCGGCACCGCCCGTACCGGCTGACCCTGAGCGTCTACGGCGCGACCGCCGAGACGTACGACACGGTCACGAGGAACCGCGGCGCCTTCACACGGTTCACGCAGGGCTTGGACGCCGCGCGCGAAGACGCGCTACCGATCCGGCTCAACGTGATCGTCTCGGACGACAACGCACACGAGGTCGACGCGATGGTGCGCCTCGCGGAGTCGTACGACTTCCCGCACCAGGTCTTCACGAACATGTCACCCACGATCGACGGCGAGGCGAACCCGCTGGCGACGCAGGCGGAGAGCCACCTCAAGCCCCGGAGCGTCTTCACCGGCTGCAACGCCGGTCACACGTTCTTCCACGTCAACCCGCACGGCATCGCGTCGATCTGCAAGGTCGGCCGCGACCCGAGCGTGAACCTCATCACCGAGGGCGTCGAAGCCCTCCCCCGACTCGGCGCGATCGCCGAGTCCCTACAGCTCCGCACCGGTGGATGCTCCGGCTGCACGATGGCGGACACGTGCCGTACGTGTCGGCCGCTGGCCAAGCTCTACCAGGAGGCGGGGGACCGACGAGATCTCTACTGCCAGCATGGAGGCTACGGATCATGACTCCACCCACCGCAGCCCTAACCCCGCCGCGCGAACCGGTGATGGTCACCATCGGCCGGCGCCCGGCGCCCGGCGGACGGGCCGACCGGCGTCCTGCCGGTGCCGCTGACCGTCGCCCCGATCGGGGACGACGAGGTCCAGATCCTCGCCGACCTGGACGAGGCGGCCGAGGCCGCTGAGTGCAGCTGCTCGGCCGGTGACGACCAGCCGTACTAACCCCCGGCGGGCGGACCCCGTGCCGCCCGTTCCAGCCCCTGAGTGCCGCCCCGGCCGTACTCTGGCCGGGGTGGCACTCCCTGTCCCAGAGCACCCGAGGAACCGCGCGTGTCCATGTCCCGTATCCCCTTCGAGCAGCTTCCCGCCGACGTCCGCCAGGCCGTCGCCGACAAGACCGGCGCCGTTCACCAGGCGGTGACCGCGCCCGGCGGCATGAACTCCGGCATCGCCTCCGTCATGGAAACCGGCAGCGGCAGCGTCTTCGTGAAAGGCATCCCGGCCGACCACCCGCAGGTCGCTGCGCAGCGCCGTGAGGCGGCGGTGGCCCCGCACCTGCCGCAGTCCTGCCCGCGCCTGTACTGGCACCTGGAACTCGACGGCTGGAGCCTCCTCGGCTACGAGGTGGTCGACGGCCGCCACGCCGACTACACGCCCGGCTCGCCAGACCTGCCGCTCGTGGAAGCGGCGCTCACCGAGCTGCAAGGGATCACGGCCCCGGCCGACGTCGAGATCAAGGATGCCGTGGACCGGTGGGCGGAGTACACGCCGCCGGGGACATTGCAGCACTTCGACGGTGACGCGCTGCTGCACACGGACTTCGCCCCGGACAACGTCCTGATCGTCGGCGAGCGGGCCCGGCTCGTCGACTGGGCGTGGCCGACGCGGGGCGCCGCGTGGATCGACCCGGGCGCCCTGGCGCTGCGCCTGATGGACGCCGGGCACCCGGTCAGCTCGGCGCTCGCGGTCGCCGGCCGCTTCCCGTCCTGGTCCGGAGCGGCCCCGGAGGCCCTGGCCGCGTTGGGTGCGGCGACGGCCGCCCTGTGGCGGGAGATCGCCGAGGAGGCGCAGGGCGAGGAGTGGAAGCAGGGGATGGCCCGGCACGCGGTCGCTCTTGGGGACGCTCTCCGCGTGGACCTGTAGGCCCCGGGCAGACCACTGCCCCGGCACCAGGGGTTGGTGCCGGGGCCTGCCGCGCGTGCGTGAGACAGGTTTTTTGGCCAGCTTGGCGCCTGGCGCAGGCTCGTGGAGCCCGGGTGTGGATACCGCAGGTCAGGGCACTTCGCATTCGCTGTTTTCCCATGGTTTTCCCGTGGGAAAACGGCGGCGGGCCGAAACGGCTCGGGACGGGTCGGGGCGGGGCGATACGGGCCGAAGCGCTGAGCATTCGCGCAGGTCAGAGGAAATCCGCAGGTCAGCGCGCTGTAAGGGGCCCACTCGCAATCGGCTCCGGCCCCGGGCATCCCCGCTCCGGCCCCGACCCAAGGCCCCGCCTCTGACCAGACGGGGCACATTCCGTCCCAGGAGCAGGACGGGGGCAGTCGGCACGCCCGGCGCTTCGGGCTTCCGGTCGCCACCGCGCTGGTCATGGGCAACATCATCGGCGGCGGCATCTTCCTGCTCCCCGTGTCCGTTGCTCCGTACGGCACCATCAGTCTCGTCGCCTTCGGTGTGCTCACCGTCGGCGCCATCGCACTCGCGCTCGTCTTCGGGCGGCTCGCGCAGCGCGACCCGCGCACCGGCGGGCC
Source organism: Streptomyces sp. NBC_01669 (assembly GCF_026339735.1). Lineage (GTDB taxonomy): Bacteria > Actinomycetota > Actinomycetes > Streptomycetales > Streptomycetaceae > Streptomyces > Streptomyces yanii. The sequence continues at coordinate 983,248 of NZ_JAPEQG010000001.1, read as the reverse complement.
GTACGTCTACGTGCGCGAGGCCTTCGGCGATTTCGCGGGTTTCCTGGCCGCCTGGTCGTACTGGATCACCTCCTGGGTGAGCAACGCTGCGCTCGCCGTCACCGCCGTGGGCTATCTGGACGTGCTGCCGCCCCTGCACGGCTCGCCGTGGCTGATGATGACCGCCGCACTCGTCGTGCAGTGGCTGCCGGCTCTCGCCAACCTCGCCGGGACCCGTTACGTCGGCGCGGTGCAACTCGTCTCCACCGTGCTGAAGTTCGTTCCTTTGCTACTGGTTGCGATCGGCGGGCTGTTCTTCTTCGACCCCGACAACCTCGGTCCCTTCCAGGCCACGGAAGGCAGCGCCCTCGGCGCGGTCTCCGCATCCGCGGCGATCCTGCTCTTCAGCTACCTCGGCGTCGAATCGGCGGCGGTCAGCGCGGGTGAGGTGCGCAACCCGCGGCGCAACGTCGGGCGCGCGACCGTCCTCGGCACGCTCGGCGCGGCGCTGGTGTACTTGCTGGGCACTCTCGCCGTCTTCGGTACCGTCGCGCACGACAAGCTGCTCACCTCCAGCGCCCCGTTCACCGACGCGGTCAACGTCATGTTCGGCGGCAGGTGGGGCGGCGCGGCGGTCGCGTGCGCGGCGCTGGTGTCGATCGTCGGAGCGCTCAACGGTTGGACGCTGCTCAGCGCCCAGACCGCGTACGTCGCCGCCCGAGACGGGCTGTTCCCGGCACGCTTCGCGGTGAAGCGGCGGGGCGTGTCGACCTTCGGCGTGATCGCCACGGTCGTCCTTGCCTCGCTGCTGACTGTCTACAACTACATGGCCGGGACGGCCCGGGTGTTCGAGATCCTGGTGCTGGTCACGACCTTCACCGCGACCGTCCCGTACCTCCTGGCGACGGCGGCCCAGCTGTACTTCCTGGTCTCGGGCCGGCGCGACCGGGTCCGCCCGGCTCGACTCGCCCGTGACGCCGTGCTCGCACTGGCCGCCTTCGCCTTCTCCATGTGGCTCCTGGCGGGTTCCGGCTACGCCGCCGTCTACCAGGGCGTGCTGTTCCTCTTCGCGGGTGTATTGGTCTACGCATGGATGTCGGCCCGCAAGGCGCGCGCCTGACGCCTCGGTGGGGGACCGGTCGGAGGGCCGACCAGGTGTGGACGGGCGTGCCGGAAGGCGTGTGCTCGACGTCCTGGCGGTGATCAGGCGCAGTCCTTCGCAGCCGCATGCGGGCTTGCCCCGAGCCGAAGCCGACTGCGGAGAAGCAGTCAGGATGTGTTCAGGTTCGCCGTGCCAGCCTCACCTTTCATGACGAACGAAACAGCTGCGTTTCCGGTACGCGCCGGGGCTCGGCAGATGCTGAACAAGGTCCCCGAAGTCACGGTGTACTTCTGGGTGATCAAGGTGCTGTGCACGACGGTGGGCGAGACCGCCGCCGATCTCCTCAACGACAACCTCGGTCTGGGGCTGACGAACACGTCGCTGGTCATGGCCGTGCTGCTGATCGGCACGCTCTGGTTCCAGTTCCGGGCCAAGAAGTACGTCCCCGGGCTCTACTGGCTCGCCGTGGTGCTGATCAGCGTGGTCGGCACGCTGGTGAGCGACAACCTCACGGACAACTTCGGAGTGGCGCTGGAGACGACGACGGCCGTCTTCGCCGTGGCGCTCGTCGCGGTGTTCGCCGCCTGGTATGGGAGCGAGCGGACGCTCTCCATCCACTCCATTCACACGGTCCGCCGTGAGGCGTTCTACTGGGCGGCGATCCTCTTCACGTTCGCTCTCGGCACCTCGGCGGGCGACCTCACGGCGGAGCGGATGGACCTCGGGTACTGGGTGTCCGCACTGCTGTTCGCCGTGCTCATCGCCGCCGTGGCCGCCGCCCACTACGGGCTCGGCCTCGCCGCCGTCCCGGCGTTCTGGATCGCGTACATCCTCACCCGCCCGCTGGGCGCCTCGTTCGGTGATTACCTCTCCCAGGCGCGCGCCGACGGCGGTCTCGGCCTCGGTACGGTCGGCACCAGCGCGATCTTCCTCGTCCTGATCCTGGCCCTCGTCAGCTATCTGACGGTGACCCGGCGGGACGCGACCCCCGCTCCCGTCAGCCCGTCGGAAGGCTGACCACGAACCGCGCTCCGGCGGCGGCCGGGTCCCACTCGATGTCGCCGCCGGACGCGCGGGCCAGCCGCCGGGCCAGGGCCAGCCCGAGACCGGCCCCGTCATGACCGTCGTCCGGGTCGGCGCGGCGGCCCGGCTCGAAGACCTCCGCCCCGGTCTCCGCGGGCACACCCGGGCCGTCGTCGGTCACGGCGAGCTCGACACCGGCCGGGGCCTGGGCGTACGTCAGGGTGACGGCGGTGGCGGCGTAGCGGCGGGCATTGTCGAGCAGTGGCATGAGCATGCGTTCCACGAGCGCGGGGGAGACCCCTGCGGTGACGTCGGCGCCGCCCCGTACGGACAGCGGCGGGGCGTCGGGGTGCTGCTGCGCGTACTGCTCGGCGACGTGCTGGGCCGTAGCGGACAGTCGGCACCGGCCGGGCGGCTGCTCGGTGCGGGCCCGGGCTTCGGACAGCAGGGTGTCGCAGATGTGCTGCATCGTGGTGGCGGCGGCAGCGATCGCCTCGTGGGAGGCGTGCTGTCCGGCCGCGTCCCGTGGCCGGGCGGTGAGCCAGTCGGTCTCGGCCACGATGCGGGCCAGCGGGGTGCGCAGCTCGTGCGAGAGCTCGGCGGTCTGCAGCTGTTCGTGGCGCAGTACGGCGGCCAGCCGGTCCAGGAGTTCGTCGAGGTTGGTGGCGAGCGAGGCGAGCTCCTCCGGGCGGTGGCCGGTGCCGAAGCGTTCCGCGGCGCCGAGCTCACTCCAGCGGGCCGCCCGGGTGCTCATCTCGGCGACCGGGCGCAGGGCCCGCTCGACGATGGTGCGGGTGAGCAGATACACCCCGGCCAGGAGCAGCAGCCCGAGGACCGCCGAACCGGCGAGGGCGGCGCGGGCGGTGCTGCGGTACGGGTCGAGGGAGACGGCGACGACGACGGTGCCGGTCTGCCGGTTGCCGGCGCGCACCGGCAGGGCGTACAGCCGGGAGGCGTTCCTGCCGCCCGACTCCTGGTATCTGATGCCCTGGCCGGCGAGCCCGTCCGCCTGCCGCTGGAGCGCGGCGGGCGCGCTCGGCCGTTCGACGGCCGTGCTGCCGCGGTAGATCCACGTGCCGACATCCAGGGCACGGTCGTCGGCCGGCTCGTGGACGACGATCCCGCCGTCCGGGCGCGCCTCGACGGTGGCGGCCACCGCCGCGGCACGGGTCTGCAGCAGGTCGGCGGCCTGGCTGCTCAGCCGTCCGGCGAGGGCGATGTTGAACGCGACGGTGAGCGCGGCGACCCAGGCGGTGGCGGAGGCCAGCGCGAGCAGGGCGAGGCGGCCCCGCAGGGTGCGGGGCAACGCGGTGCGGAGGCGACCGATGACGCGGAGCCGCCTCATATCAGGCGGTACCCAACGCCTCGTACCGTGCTGATCCCCTGCGGGCTGTCCGCCTCGCGCAGCTTCCGGCGCACCCGGGTCAGGTACTGGTCGAGGGTGTTGTCGCTGACCTGTGCCCCGTCGGGCCAGGCCGCGCGCAGCAGTTCCCGTCTGCGTACGGTGGTTCCGGGCGCCGCCATCAGTGCGGCCAGCAGGCGGAACTCGGTGGGAGTGAGCGCCACCGGCTTGCCGCGCACCTCCAGGAGGTGGCGTACGGGATCGAGCCGGAGCTCCGCCAGCTCGACCACGGGGTCCGGTCCGGCGCGGCGCAGCGCCGCGCGGATCCGGGCGGCCAGCTCGGCCAGGTGGAAGGGTTTGGCGAGGTAGTCGTCGCCGCCCGCCGAGAAGCCCGAGAGCCGGTCGGTGAGCGTGTCGTGCGCGGTGAGGAAGACCACCGGGGCCTGCAGCCCCGTTGAACGCATGGCCTGGCACACGTCCCGGCCGTCCGAGTCGGGCAGTCCGATGTCGAGGACGACGGCATCCACTCGATCGTCGAGGGTGCGCAGGGCGCCGGCTCCGCTGGCGGCGGTCACGACGGCGAAGTTCTCCTCGCGCAGTCCGCGGGCGAGCACGTCGCGCAGCCCGTGGTCGTCCTCGACAACCAGGACGCGGCGTTGCAGAAGTTCCGTCACGGCAGTCGAGTCTTTCGTCGGGGGCCTGCAGCCCGGTCGCAGCACTTTCGTCTACAGGACTGTAGACGAAAGTGGCGGGCTCATGCTCCGCGGTGATCGTGACCGGCACCGTCGGTTTCCAGACGGTAGCCGTGTCCTCGCAGTGTGGTGATCCGCGGCAGGTGCAGGGGCGCCGCCGCGGCGTCGGCGGCCGCGTGGAGCCGGTTGCGCAGCGACGCCATCGTCACATCGAGGGTCTTGGTCGGGCCGAACCAGTTCTCGTCCCACACCTCCGACATCAGCCTCTCACGGGTCACCGCGATGTCCGGCCGCCGAGCCAGCGCCGCGAGCAGCTCGAACTCCTTCGGACGCAGGGCGATCTCCCGTCCGGCCAGCAGACAGCGCCGGGCGGCCGTGTCCACGGTCAGATCACCCAGCTCGATCGGCTCCTCCTGCGGCGGAGCGGCGGGGCGGCGGCGCAGATGGGCGCGGAGACGGGCCAGCAGAACCGTCAGGCTGAACGGTTTCACCAGATAGTCGTCGGCCCCGGCGTCCAGCCCGGCGATCACATCGATCTCTTCGCTGCGCGCGGTGAGGATGACCACGAGCACCTCGGGGAACCGGGTACGCAGCCGCCGGGCGATGTCCAGCCCGTCCCCGTCGGGCAGCCCGAGATCGAGCAGCACGACGTCGTACGGGGAGCGTTCGGTCTCGGCCAGGGCGGTCGTCCCGGTGCGGCACCAGGTCACCGCATATCCGCTGCTCCGGAGGCCGGTGTCGAGGTGGCGCCCGATGGTCTCGTCGTCCTCGACGACCAGGACTCGGGGACCGTCTGAGGCTGTCGCTGTACGCATGCTCCGAAGCGTAGGAGGAACGACGTCTCTCACAGGTCCCTGAGTTCCTCGACGGCGGGCCGGTGCGAGCGGCGTGCGCCGTTCAGCGCCGCGGCCGCGACGGCACCGACCGCGGCCAGCCCGGTGACGGTCAGATACACCCATGGCACGGCGACCGTTGCGGGTGGCGGGTCGAACACCCCGGTCAGGACCTTGACGAGCATCTGCGACAGCGCCCAGCCCATCACGGCCCCGCCGGCCAGTCCACCGGCTGCGACCACGGCCGCTTCGCTGAGGACGAGTCCGCGCAGTTGCCCGGGCTTCGCACCCAGGACGGTGGCGATGGCGAACGTCCTGCGCCGCTCGGCCAGTCCCAGCGCCAGCACGATCCCTCCCGCACCCGCGGCCAGCACGATCGCGAAGGCCAGCTCGATACGGGTGAGCCCGGCGAGGTCGACGGAGGTGAGGCTGGATCCGACCGCGGAGCGGGTCTGGCTGATGTCGCTGACGGTCGCGGTCGTCCCCAGCCGCTGCCGGAGCAGCCCTGCCACATCCTTCTGATGCGCGCCGCCGGTGTCGACGAGGAACGCACCGATGGCGTCACTGCCGGACGTCCGGGCGATGTACGAGGCGTTGGCGATGAAGAAGCTGTCCTTCGGCGCGGTCGGGAACTCCTTCACGACGCCCGCGTAGTGGAAGGGCACGGTACGGAGCGCCCTGGTGCGGCTGTCCTGCACACGCAGCTTCACCGTGTCGCCCGGCGAGAGCTGGAAATCGTGCACCGTCTCCGCGCTGACGAGCAACGAGTCGGGACGTTGGGCGAGGCGGGCCATGAGCTGCCGCGCCGTACCGCCCGCGAAGTACGCGTCCTGGAGAGAGGTGGCGGCGGCGATGGACCCGGGTCGCACACCGTACAGGTCCTGCAGATCCGATCCGACGTACGCGAACCGGTGCTGGACGGGCTCGACGTGGCGCACTCCGCGCACCGCGAGCGCCGCCGCACCGGACGGGCCGGTCGGAGATCCGGGCGGCTCGGTCACCGTGACATCCGCGCCATTGGTGAGCCGCGCGTCGACCTCGGCCTGCTGCTTGTACGTGGCATTGAACGTGGCCGTGGACGCCGCGAACGAGAGCGCGAGGGCGAGCAGCACCACCGACCGGGCCAGCGGGCGCCGGCGGCGGGACAGCGTGGCAGCGGTCGTTCCGGACAGGGTGCCGGTCAGCGGCCGGGCGAGCCGGACCAGCACTCCACGGCCATGGGCGAGCGCGAGTATGGCCAGACGCCACAGCAGGAGCGCGGAACCGAACCAGAGCAGCGCGGGACCGAGGAACGCCCAGTACGACACGGAGATGCTCGCCACACCCTCGGGTGCCAGCACCAGCGCGTACTGGTTCCCGCTGGAGGCCCGGAAGACGAGCAGCGACACCGCGAGGAGGATGAAGTCCACTCCGCACCGCATCCACCAGGGCGAGCGGGGAAGGCCTTGCGTCCGTCGTGCCTCGGTCACGGTGACCGACCGCAGATCACGCAGAGCCGGTACGAGCACGGCCGCGGCGGCGACGGCGATCCCCAGCGCCAGCGCGACCGCGTACCAGACCGCCATGGAGCCCGCTGTGGCCCCGAACGATGCGGTGCCGAACACGATGTGTCCCGCGAGCGCTGCCACGCCGAGCCCGAGCAGCCCGCCGGTCACGCCGACGAGGCCCGCCTCGGCAGCGGCCAGCGTCCCGACCTGCCCGGCCCGCAGCCCGCGGATGCGCAGGATGGCCTGCTCACGGCGGCGGCGTTCCGCGCCCGAGCCGGCCACCGCCGCGGTCAACACGGCGGCGACCACGACGCCGGGCACGCCGAGGAAGAGGAAGAGGATTTGTGCGTACAGCGCGTCCTGGCGGGCCGCGTCGAGCGCGGCACCGAGGTTGTCGCCGACCAGTGCGCCGCCGGAAGTGCGCGCCTCCAGATTGTGGGCGGCCTGTGTGACGGCGGTGAACGCGGCGGCGGGGTCGGCGGGCAGCCGGGCGTCCCTGGCCACATGGACCTGCGTGGTGACGGCCGACGGGTCCACCGCGGTGAGCGGTGCGGTCAGCGCGGCGAATCGGACCGCCGGCATCAGGACGACGTTGTCCGGCGGGGCGGTCGGCTGGGACTGGGGCGGGGCGCCGACCTTCTGGAACAGGGAGTCGGCCTGCGGCAGGTCGATGACTCCGTCCACCCGCACCCGTGCGCCGTGCCCACCGGGCAGGGTGATCGTGACCGTGCCGCCGGGCGCCACATGGAGGTTGGCCGCGGTCTGCTGCGCCAGCAGGATCCCGGAAGGGGACCCGGTCAGCGTACGGACCGTATGCGGGAACGCCTTCTCGTACCCGGCAGGCAGCCCGAGCACCACACCGGGGCCGGTGCTCTGGGTGCTCCCGCCGGCATGTGCCCGGAATCCGGTGGTGCGGGCGATCCCCACCTTCAGTGCCGTGTGCACTCCGTGGGCCGACCGCACGGCCCCGAGCACCGTGTTCGGGTCGGCGCCCGGCTGGACCTCGACCTGCCAGTCCACGGCGACTGAGCGCACCGCACGGTCGGTCATCGTCGACTTGGACGCCGTGAGGAAGGAACCGAGCGCCGCGACGAGGGAGACCGCGAGGGCGATGCCCGCGACCGTCGCGAACAGCCTGCCCGTACGGTGCCGCAGCAGCCCGCCGATCCAAGCGGTGATCATGATTCCTCCTCGGGCGTGCTCAGCAGCCGCCCCTCGTGCATCACCCTGCGTGTGGCCAGCCGCTCGGCGACGGCGGGGTCATGGGTCGTCACGACGAGCGCGGCGCCCGTCTCGTCGGCCGCCGCGAGCAGCACGTCGACGATGTGCCGGCCGGTGGCCCGGTCGAGCTGCCCCGTCGGCTCGTCGGCGAGGATCAGCCGGGGCGCGAACGCCAGCACCCGGGCGATGGCGACCCGTTGCCCCTGGCCGCCGGAGAGTTCCTCCGGCAACCGGTCCGCCAGGTCGGCCGCATCGACTCGGCCCAGGGCCGCCCGCGCGATGTCGTCCGCCCGTCGCTCGCTCATTCCGGCGAGGACCAGGGGCAGCGCCGTGTTCTCCGCGACGTTCAGCGCCGGGATGAGACTGGGCCCCTGGAAGACCAGCCCGATCTCCCTCGAGGAGCCCAGCGCGGGCCGGCGCACCTCGCCGCTGGTGGGCTGTTCGAGCCCCGCCATCAGATGCAGCAGCGTGGACTTCCCCGAACCGGACGGCCCCGTGATCGCGATCCGTGCTCCGGCGCGGATCGCGCAGGTGGCGCCGTGCACCGCGACCACGGCCGCCGCACCGCGCCCGAACGTCCGCGCGGCGTCCCGGCAGTCGACGAGAACCTCAGACGGACTCATCACGGATCCTTCCGTCGTCGAGCGCGATCACACGGTCGGCGATCCGCACCGCTTCGGCGCTGTGCGTGACGATCAGCACCCCGCGCCCGGCCTCCGCACGCTCGCGCAGCAGAGCGAGGACGCGCTGCTCGGTGACACCGTCGAGCTCTCCGGTGGGCTCGTCCGCGAGCAGGACATCGGGGTCGTTGGCAAGAGCGACCGCCAGGCCCGCACGGGCCAGCTCTCCGCCCGCCAGCTCCTGCGGCAGGGCGCGGGCGCGGTGGCCCAGCCCCACCTGCTCCAGCAGCTCGCCCATGTCCTGGGGACTCCCGGAGTTCACCGCCGCGCGTGCCAGCCGGATGTTGTCACGGACACTCACATGCGGGACGAGATTGTCCGACTGCAGCAGGACACCGATCCGCCGGGCCCGCAGCCGGGCCCGCTCCGTCTCCGGCCGGTGGCTGATCCGCACCCCGGCGACGTGCACGACACCGCCGGACGGCTCGTCCAGCCCGGCGAGACAGGCGAGCAGGGTGGACTTCCCGGAGCCGGACGGGCCGGTGACGGCGACGGTCTCGCCGCGCCGCACCCGCAGGGAGACCCCGCGCAGCGCGAGTGTCTCCTCCTCCCCGGTCCGGTAGAACCGGTACAGCTCATGGGCGACGAGCGCGTCCTCGTGTTCCGTGTCGGACATGACGGTCATCGCCAGGCGAAAGAGTCGGTGACGATGCGCCAGGGGTCCACGTTGTCGGCGTGCACCGGGCCGGACAGCGTCACGTCCACCTCGTGGCCGTTGTGGAAGAAGGAGTACCGCTCGAAGGCGTCACGGACGACCTTGCCCGTCACCGGGTCCGCGGCGGAGTCGCCCCGATAGGTCAGCAGTACGGCCTTGCCCGCATGTCGGGAGACCACCGATACCTTGCCCGCCGCGAACTTCGGGACCTGATGCCCGAGCGCGGGTACGGTCTCTGTGGTGACGGACTTGGCAGTAGGCGCGGTGGAGACCTGGACGGGGACGAGCTCGATCCGGTTCAGCTTGTCGGTAAAGGTGGTGGCCGACCCCTTGGACGTACGGGCCCAACCCTCCGGCACCTTCACGATGAAGCCCCTGCCGGGCGGGCTGTAGGCGACGTATGCCTGATTGTCGGGGATGTCGCCCGGGGGGTTGGACTCGGTTGGTGCGGCGGCTGTCGTTCCGCCGTTCTTCGCCGAGCCGCTTCCGTTGCTGCCCCCGCCACCGCAGCCGGCGGCCACAGCGGCGACAAGGACCACACCGACGGTGGGAACGACAATTCTGCTGCGCATGATCATGCCCTTCTCGCGAGACGGACGGTCATGTCTGCGACGCTAGGCAGCACGCGGTTAAGGCCCTGCCCGCTCCGGGTTAGACGACGGCAAAACCCGCAGACGGCAGCGCAGACCGGGGCCTGCAGCCCGCCATGATGAGGGCATGAGACAGCGTGTGGTCCGCGTGGCCGTCGCAGCCGTACTGGTCGCCCTCGTCCTGTTCGCCCTGCCGCTGGCGGCCGCCATCCGGCTGTATCTCGTCGCCGACGAGCTCAACGCGCTGGAACGCGACGCGCTTGCCGCCGCCGTGCGCGTGAGTCCGGACTTCACCTCCGGCGACCCGGTGGAGCTGCCCGCGGCAGGCAGGGGGAGCCAGCTGGGGCTGTACGACGCGCGGATGCGGCTGCGGGCAGGCACGGGACCCGCCGACGCGGGCGGCCCCGTCCGCCGGGCGGCCGCCGGAAAGCTCGTACGCGCTCATGACGGTGGTCAGCTCGTGGTGGCCGTCCCCGTTCCTCACGACGAACAGGTGATCGGAGTGGTGCGCGCCTCCTCCGACACGGGCGCCGCCATGTGGCGACGCGTGATCACGGCATGGCTCGCACTGCTGGGCATCGCCCTGCTCGCCCTCGGTGCGGCTGTCTTCACCGCCCGTCGACAGGCCCGCGCACTCTCCGGACCCCTGGAGGACCTCTCCCGGACCTGCCGGGCCGTCACGGACGGCGACCTCACGGCCCGTGCGGCGCCCAGCGCCGTCGCCGAGATCGACCAGGTCGCCAGAACCCACAACGAGATGGTCCAGCGGCTGGCCCAGCTCCTGCAGAATGAGCGGGACTTCACCGCGAACGCCTCCCATCAGCTGCGCACCCCGATCACCGGCCTGCAACTGGGCCTCGAATCAGCGCTGTCGACCCCCGGCGCGGACCTGCGGACCGCCGTGGAGGAGGCCCTGGAACGCACCAGGCATCTGCACGGCACGGTGGAGGAGGTGCTCCAGCTCGCCCGCACACAGCAGCCCGCGCCCGCTTCGGCAGCCCTTGAGCCGCTCGGGCGGCTGCTCGACGACCTGGAGAACCGGTGGCACGGGCTCTTCGCCCGCGACGGCCGGCGCCTCGATTTCCCCGTCGCCCCCGAGCTCCGCAGCGTTCCCGTACCGGGAAGGCCCCTCGCTCAGATCCTGGACATCCTGCTCGACAACGCGCGCGGCCATGGCCACGGCTCGGTCGAGGTGAGCGCGCGGGACCTCGCGGACGCGGTCGCACTCGACGTCCGCGACGAGGGTGCGATCCGTACCGACCCGGCGGCGCTGTTCGCCCGCGGGCACACGACCGGCACCGGAGCGGGTATCGGCCTCGCACTGGCCAGGGAGATCGCCGAAGCGGCGGGCGGCCGGCTTGTCCTGGCGAACCCCGGACCCACGACGTTCACCCTGCTGATCCCGCTGGGCGGATCCGCGTGACCCGGCTCAGACGAAGAGCGTGCCCAGGAACGCGGCGAGGTTGGTTCTGGTGCGTTCCACCTGCTGCTCCAGCGTCAGCGATTCCTTGAAGCGGCCGCCGGAGGCCGGGACCTTTCTCCCGCGAACGTACAGGGAGCAGGCGAGATCCGTGCAGATGTACACCCCGACCGAATTCCCCTCCCGCCTGGCCGGGCCCGTCTTGGGGGCGGTCATCAGGGAGACACCGCTGCCCGGGTGTGTGGTCAGGCAGAGCGAACACATGCTGCGGTGCAGGAAACCCCGCTGCTGGGAGGGGAACCGGAGAGTGATGCCGGTCAGTTCGCCGTCGTGCTCGGTGACGATGTAGCTGCGACCCGGCGCGGCGAGATCGCGCCACCCCAGGAAGTCCAGGTCGTCCCAGGGCTGCTCGGCAAGATCGCGCGGCATCGGCAGACGCTTCGCCTCACCCTTCGAGCAATTGACGAACGACGCGCGGATGTCCTGTTCAGCCACGGCCTTCATACCGAGAACGCTAAACTTGCCTATGGCTCCTAGGCAAATGATTAATGGGCCTAGGTCATGAGGCGTCTCCGGTGGCGGTCCTGATGTCCAGGCGGTGTGCGGGGGGATGGTCGACGTTCAGATCGGGGCGCCAGGCCGTAAGGATCTGCGCCGAAGGGTCGAAGAGCGGCCCCGGCAGGGCGTCGAGGCCGGTCCACTGCCAGGCGCTGATCAGATGGGGTTCGGTCACCCGCGGGTTTGCGTCCCGCACCGATACGGCGGCGGCCATGGTCACGCGGTTGATGCCGGCAACCACGTCGTGGAGCATCGCGAAGACCCTCACCCGGTCCTCGGGAACGTCGAGACCCGTCTCCTCACGGAGCTCACGCACGGCGGCGGCGGCGATCGACTCGTGCGTCGGGTCGACCTTCCCGCCCGGCAGCTCCCAGGTGCCGCCGTGGTGCCTGCCGAGCAGGATGCGCCCCTGTTCGTCCTGCACGATGACGCCCACACCGAGTGCCGCTTGGGCGACGGGCGGACGGGTGTTGCGTGTGGGGTTCGCCTGGGGACGGGCGTTCATGGTGCTCATCGAGGGGCGGGGCCGCTGCACCCGGTGTGCAGCGGGTGCGGCGGTCCAGGATCCATGACTTCGTGGGAACTGGCCACTGCGAAACCCCGGAGTCCGGGCTCGTCATGACGCTGTTGACGGTGGGGTTGTGCTGGTCACCGGGGCGGGATCGGCCGTAGACGGTTTCGCGCGGACGACTGCTCGGTCGCCTTGTGGCCCGAACAGGTGAAGGATTTCCACGGCGCTCGTGCTCGCCGGACCGAACCAGTGGGGTTCTCCGGTGTCGAACTCGGCCACTTCGCCGGGGCCGAGGGTGAATTCGTGTTCTCCGAGAATGAGGCGTAGCTCGCCTGCGAGGACGTAGAGCCACTCGTAGCCGTCGTGGGTGACCAGTTTCGGTTCTCGGGGAGCCAGTACCTGCTTGAACACCTGCACCCGGCCTGGGTACTGCGTCAGGGGCACGAGGGTGCTGCCGTGCCCTTTGCGCAAGGGGGTGAGATGCACCCGCGGGTCACCGCTGGCCGGTGCGGCCACCAGTTGGTCGAGTGCGATGCGGTGCGCACGCGCGAGCGGGATGAGCAACTCCAGGGTCGGGCGCCGTTTGCCTGACTCAAGACGAGACAGCGTGCTCACCGAGAACCCGGTCGTCGCGGCAAGCGCCTCCAGCGTGAGTCGGCGGTCCCGGCGCAGCGCACGCAGCCGGGGCCCGATGCCGTCGAGTATCTGTTCCAGTTCCTTGTCCACGGAGACCATTTTGCAGTCTTCGCAAATCTGCTGGGCTGCGGTCGTCCTCCGCCCTGAGCATGGCCGGCAGATGCTTCCGGACTTGAGAGGTAGGCCGTGACCGCGACGACTCACGCTGTTCAGCCCGTTCTGAGCGCACGCAGGCGCTGGACGGTGCTGGCCGTCTGCTGTTTGAGCATGTTCCTGGTGGGTCTGGACACCACCATCATCAACGTGGGGCTGCCGGCCATCGGGCGCGGCCTGGATGCCGGGACTCGCCGACTCGAGTGGACCGTGGACGCCTACACCCTGGTCCTGGCCAGTCTCCTGATCTCCTCCGGTGCGCTGGCGGATCGCTTTGGACGCCGACGGGTGTTCCAGTGCGGGTTGGTCGTGTTCGGCGTGGCCTCGCTGGTCTGCGCGATCGCCCCTTCGGTGGGCGTGCTCATCGCGGCCCGTGCTGTCCAGGGAATCGGCGCCTCGATGCTCAGTCCCGTGGCTCTCGCGATCGTGGTGAACGCGATGCCCGACCCGAGGGAGCGAGCGCAGGCGATCGGCGTCTGGGCGTCGGTCTTCGGGCTCAGCATGGCCGCTGGTCCTGTCACGGGGGGCGCACTCATCGCGGGTATCGGCTGGCGCTCGGTGTTCTGGGTCAACGCGCCGGTCATCGTAGTCGCCCTGGCGCTGAGCGCGGTGTTCGTGCCGGAGTCCCGGGCGCAGCGGGCGCAGCGGCTCGACATGCCAGGTCAGGCCCTGCTGACAGCGGTCATTGGGATCTCGGTCGGCGTCCTCATCGAGGGGCCGCACATCGGTTGGACGTCGCTCGTTGCACTTTCCGCGTACGCGTTCGCCGCCGTGGCGGCGGTCGGATTCGTGTGGGTCGAGTCCCGCCGACGCGAGCCGCTGATGGATCCGCAGCTCTTCCGGAGTCCGGTCTTCAGCGGTGCGGTCCTGGGCGCCGTGGCGGTCTTCGTCGCCTTGAACGTGACGCTGCTGCTCAACACCCTCTACCTGCAGCACACCCGGGGATGGACGCCACTGGCCGCCGGGGTGGCGACCTTGCCCATGGCTGCCGGAGCGATCGTCTGCGCACCCCTGTCCGGTCGGCTGGTCGGTCGTCTTGGAGCGCGGCGGCCGCTTGTCCTGGCCGGCGGCTTCATCACGGCAGGCGGACTCTGCCTGGTCAGGCTCGACCTGCACACGAGCGTGCCACTGCTCCTGCTGGCCTACTTGTTCATCGGCATCGGGTTCGGGTTCGCCAACGCGCCGATCACCAACACCGCAGTGAGCGGACTGCCTGCGACGCGTGCCGGCGTGGCCGGAGCGATCACGTCCACCGCACGCCAGTTCGGCTCTGCGGTCGGCATTGCCATCGCCGGCGGACTGGTCGCCGGTACAGGCCCGGCAGGGCTGGCACACGCATCCCGTCCGGGCTGGATCCTGGTCGCCACCTGCGGACTGTTCCTCTTCGTCGTGGCCCATGCATCGCGGCTGCCATCGCGCTCGTGACCCAGCGCCTCACCCGGCGAACCGTCAGACGGCGTACGGCTCGGTGAAGAGACCGTCGCCGTGGGCCAGTTGAGCGAAGGTCTCTTCCTCCCGAATCCTGCCCGGTCGAGGACGAGGATCCGGTCGGCCATCCCGGGGCGCGACTGGCGAGCGGTCGCCATCCGACGTTCGGTTCACCCGCACGGTGGGCCCGATCGAGGGATTGTGTGCCCCGGGGCGGGGCGGGGTGGCTCAGCCCGATTCGAAGACGCCCATTGCGGGTGTCGAGTGGAGGGTGCGTGTTCAGACCGTCAGCCGCAGCGAGGTCGCCGCGATGCCGAGCCGCACCGTCTGACCCAACGTCAATTCCAGTGCGTCGGACTCCATTCCGTCACCGAAGACCACCACCCGGTCCGACTCGACCGTGAGGCGCAGCCGCTGCTGGCGCCTCAGTTCGCCCGCCACCAGCGAGGTGCCGGTCGTGGGCGAAGGCCACGCCTCACGTACGAACCAGATCAGCCGGGGGTCGGTCGGGCGCGGCAGCGACAGTGCGCTCCCGCGCTCCTGCCACAGTGAGCGCAGCCAGCCTGTGGAGCCGGTGCCGGTGCCGACCAGGACCCCGGAGGATGCCTGTGGTTCGGCGGGGGAGTCCGGGGTGTCGGGGCCGAGACGGTATCGCGCCGTCTGGTGGCCGGGCGGGCCCAGATAGATCTCATTGAGGGCGAGGAGGCGCTGGGTGTCATCGGCGACGGCCTCGACCATGGTGAGATCGTCCGTTGTCGCGCCGGGCGATGCGGCTGCCCGGAACAGTGCGGCCGCATCGCCCGGGCGGTGGCGCACCAGTACCCCCGGATTGCGTCCGGGATCGGTGTCGATGCCCACGACGGGCTGGCCGGAGAGATATTTGGCGACGTTGGCGACCAGCCCGTCCTGTCCGACCACGACCACCACGTCCTCCGGACCGAAGAGGAAGCGGTCGAGATCCGCGCGCTCGACCCGCGACTGGCGCCACTGGAGCGGTACGGCCGCCGCCACATCGGCGAGCGCCTGCTGCGTCCGCCCGTGCCGCCGCGCCACCTCCTCGATGGAGCGGCCGCGGGTGGACAGGAAGAACGCGGCCTGGCCGTGTGTGCCGTGCCGGGCGAGCAACTCCTCGTACTCGGTGGTGCGGTGCACGAGCACCGCGCGCGGGGCGAGGCTCACGCGCGTGTCTCCGGGCCGGGCCGGCCGAGCTTGGCGAGCAGGTCGGTGAGGACATCGGGGGAGAGTGTGAGGCTGTCGATGCGCGGCAGGTTCTCGGCGAGCCGGGTGGCGGCCAGGGCGTGCAGCGTCGAGGCGTTCACTTCGCCGTGCACCCGCAGCCAGGCCGCCTGCGACTCGGCGCGCGCGGCACCGACCTCGCGTGCGGCCTCTGCCTCGGCGCGGGCGAGCCGCACCTTGCGTGTCGCCTCGGCCTCTGCGCGTACCCCGTCGGCTGCCGCGTTCTCCTCCGCCTCGCGCCGGGTATTGGTACCGCGCTGCTCGACCAACTGCTCCTCGCGGCGAGCGAGTTCGATCTGGCTGGCCAGTTCGTTCTCCGCGATGGTCCGCTCGCGCTCGACGGCCACCGCCCGGCGCTCGTACGTCGCCCGGTCGGCCTCCTGCTGGATCTGCTCCCGGGCCGGGGTGCGCAGTGCGCGCTCCACCTCTGCCTCGGGGCGGATCGCGACCACGCGCACCGCCACCACATCGATGCCGGTGGCGGGCAGCCGGGGCTCGGCGGCCAGTCCCGCGGCGACCCGTTCCCGTACCGCCGCGACCCCGTCGACCAGCGCGCCGGCCAGCGGGGTGCGGGCCAGCACGTCGAGGGTGTGCTGCTGGGCGGTCTCGGTGAGGAGGGTTGCGATCTGCTCCAACGGCGCACCGCGCCAGACGCCGGTGTCGGGGTCGACGGAGAAGTCGAGCCGGGCGGCAGCCTCGGCCGGATCGCTGATCCGGTATGTCACGGTGGCCTGCACGGTGACGTCCTGGAAGTCGGACGTGCGTGCGTGGAAAGCCATCGCCAACTCGCGTTCGTTGATCGGCACTTCGGAGAGTGCGGCGTGCAGCGACCGGTACCAGAAGCTCAGTCCCGGTCCGTCGTGTGTGAGCCGGCCGCGGTCGTGGTGGCGGATGTGGGCGGTGGGTGCGGAGCGCAGATGGCGCCGGCCGAACCGCTTGGTGATGTCGGCCATGTCGAATCCCCCTCATTGTCGTCATGAAGACGATAATGGGGTCGGTTGATATCGTCAAGGGGACGAGAACGGTCGGACGGGTGCTTGTCCGCCCGTTCGTCGGCGCCGCGCCACAGTCGTATCGAAATGAATCCGCCAATCGTTTGTTCGGTGGACTGGCCGGTGAGCGCCCTGGGAGCACGGGCGGCCGGTGACTCCCGAAGGAGTCACCGGCCGGCCGGACAGTGCGCCGCCCCCGTCCCCACGGTGCGGCGCAGGCGGGCCCTCGTCATCCGCTCGGACGACGGCCCACGTTCATCAGGACCCGGTGTCGGCCGGGTCCAGTCCCAGTGCGGGGAAGATGGCGCTCTCCACGAAGCGGGTGAGATATGCCGCATCGGCGATCTTCGCCTCCAGCAGCGGCCTGGCCCGCATCACGCCCAGCAACTGCGCGGAGACGAACTCCGCCGCGGGGTTGTCCCTGGGGATCTCGCCACGCTCCATGGCCCGCCGGACCATGGCGTCGAGGGCTGCGAGTTCCGGCAGGATCAGCGCCTCGCGCAGCGCGCAGAGCAGCTCCGGGCTCTGCAGTGCGGCATGGCTGAGTGCGTGCATCAGCGGGGTGTCGCGTCCGGAGCCCGCACCGATGGCCTGGGCCGCCTCGCGCAGGTCACCGGCGAGCGAGCCCGTGTCGATGTGCGAGAGCAACATCCGTCGGGTGCTGTGGAGCGCCGCGACGACCAGCTCGGGCTTGGAGCCCCACTGCCGGTAGAGCGTGGACTTCCCGCACCGGGTGCGGGAAGCGACCCCCTCCATGGTGAGCGATTCGTATCCGCTCTCCCTGAGCAGGTCGAGCACGGCCGTGTAGAACTCCTGCGCCCGCTCCGGTGTGATCTTCGAGCGGCGCGGAGCGTGGGCCTGTTCCTGCACGGAATCGTGCGACGACATGTGCTTTCCCTCTCTGCGACTGTGCGACGAGGTCTTCCGATACGTCAGTGTACCGAAACGCGCGTGTACCGATACGCCAACGTATCGGTACACTGGCGTATCGATACGGCATGGACTGGACCATGCCGTCGTAACAGCGCTTCGTCAGCAAAGGGGCACCGGGTGATGTACGCCCGTAGCGAGCCCGCAGATCGGGAGCCGGACACTTCTGCCCGACCGCCCCTCGTCCGCGAGCTCCTTCTCGTCGTAGGGCTCTTCGTGATCTACAAGTTCGGGCGGCAGGCCGCGAACGGTCACGTCGAGGAGGCGTACCGCAACGCCGGACACGTCTGGGACTTCGAACGCGCGGTGCACCTGCCGGGCGAGGGCGCCGTGCAGGGCGCGCTGTTGCACAGCGAGACGCTGATCCGCCTCGCGAACACCTACTACGCGACCGTGCACTTCCCGGCCACGCTGCTCTTCCTGGCCTGGCTGTACTGGCGTCGCCCGCGCCATTACGTCTGGTCGCGTCGGATCCTCGCCGTGCTCACCGGTGCCGCGCTCGCGCTCCACCTGCTGTTCCCGCTCGCCCCGCCGCGGATGTTGGCCGCCGCCGGACTCGTCGACACCGGCCAGGTGTACGGGCCGACGGTGTACGGAGACACTCCGACGACCGACTCGATGGCGAACCAGTTCGCCGCGATGCCCTCGCTGCACTTCGGCTGGGCGCTGATGGTCGCCGTCGGACTGATCGTCGCGACGCGCTCGCGGTGGCGCTGGCTGTGGTTGCTGCACCCGCTCGTCACTTTGCTGGTCATAGTCGGCACCGCCAACCACTACTGGCTCGACTCGATCGTCGTCAGCGCGCTGCTGGCCGTCGCTCTCGCGGCGCTGCGGCTCCAGCGGACGGAGCCGGTCCGCGGGCATCTGCCGTGGCCCTCCGGCGCAGGGGGCGAGCCCGAACTCGCCCGTGCCGCGCTGCCGATGTCCCGTGTTCCCGACCGGGCCGTCTCCCAGGCGTACGCATCGTCGTCCGGGGGCCGGCCATGAACGCCACGCTGATCGCCGTCGCCCTCTCCCTGGTCTCCGCCGCCGCGTACGCCTCGGCGGCGGTGGCTCAGGCCCGGCTCGCCGGACGCACCGATCCGGGCACCGCGGTGCTCCGGATGCTCGGGCGCGGGGCGTGGTGGTCGGCGGTCGGACTCAACGCCAGTGGCGCGCTGCTGCATGTCGCGGCGCTGAAGTACGGGCCCCTCACCCTCGTCCAACCGCTCGGCGCGCTGACGCTGGTCGCCGCCGTGCCGCTGGGTGCGCGCGCCGCCGGGCGCCGGGTGACCGGGACCGAATGGCGCGGCACGATCCTCACCCTGCTCGGCCTGGGCGCCCTGCTGCTGACGGCGGGCGGCTCCGCACCGCACGAGACGCTGAGCCTGGTCGAGGCGCTCGCGGTCGGTGCGGCGACCATGGCGGTCGTCGCCGGACTCAGCCGGCCGGGGGCCCGCCCCGGACTGAGGCATGCTGCGGCATCCGGCATCACGTCGGGCGTCGCCTCGGCGCTCACCCAGACACTGACGGTGGCGGTCACGGACCACACAGGCCCGCTGTTCAGCTGGCGCCTGGTGACGGTGGCGCTGCTCGTCTCGGCCTTCGCGATGGGGGGCCTGCTGCTCTCGCAGACCGCCTACCAGGGGGGTCTCGGCGCGCCGCTCGCGGTCGTGACCCTCGCCAACCCCGTTGCCGCCGCGACGATAGGTCTGGCGCTGCTCGGCGAACGCCTCCAGGGCGGGACGATCGCGCTGGTCCCGGCGCTGCTGGGGTCCGCGGCGGCGGTGCGGGGAGTCATACTGCTCAGCCGGGCGCAGGACGGGACGACGCCGTCGGCGTACCGGGCCAGGATCGAGGCGGAGCCTGCGCCGAGTGTGCCGTCGCGGGTCGTGATCGGCAGTGCCCGGACGACGGATCAGCTGACGCTGCGTCCGGAACTCGGCAGGACGCCGGTCGGCGGGCCGTAAGGGGGCCGGCGCCGAGGGGCATCCGGCGGCTGTTTCCTCCTCGATCTCCCCTATGACCCCAAAGGCACGGGGGAGATCCCCCTACCCCGCCGACGGGCTCGACCCGGTGGCCGGGATCCCGTCCAGAGCCCGTGTCAGCCAGCCGATCCAGAAGTTCTCCAGATCGATGCCGCCGCGGAGTACGAGATGCCGCAGCCGGTCCTCCTCCGAGTTCCGCTCCGGCGGGAAGTCCCGCTCCTCGATCGCCAGATACTCGGCCAGCTGCTTCCGGTGCAGCTCCAGGTGGCGGCGCAGTTCCGCGTCCAGGCCCGGTGCGCCGACCACCGCCGCCGCGCGCATCCGCAGCAGCAGCGGATCGCGGATCTGCTTCGGGTCCTCCCGGAGCGCCACCCACGCGGACAGTGCCGCGCGGCCGGCGGGCAGGACCTCGTACTCCTTCTTCTGCCCACGGGCCGGCTGTGCCGACGGCAGGGCCCGGATCTGCCCGGCCTGCTCCAGCTTTCCCAGCTCGCGATAGATCTGCTGGTGCGTGGACGACCAGAAGTAGCCGATCGACCGGTCGAACCTGCGGGTCAGCTCCAGCCCCGACGACGGCTTTTCGAGCAGGGCGGTGAGGATCGCGTGCGGGAGTGACATGGAGAGCATCCTAGGGACGGCCCGGGCGTCACAGGGCTGCCGCGAGCTCCGTCCCCTGGCGGATGGCCCGCTTGGCATCCAGTTCGGCGGCCACGTCGGCGCCGCCGATCAGATGCGGCGTACGGCCCGCGGCAACCAGCTCCTCGTGCAGTTCGCGCCGTGGCTCCTGACCGGCGCAGAGCACCACCGTGTCCACCGGCAGGAGATGCTGCTCGCCGTCGACCGTCAGGTGCAGACCGTCGTCGTCGATGCGGTCGTACGTGGCGCCCGCGATCATCGTGACGCCTCGGTGCCGCAGCTCCGTACGGTGGATCCAGCCGGTCGTTCTGCCCAGCCCGGCGCCCACCTTGCTCGTCTTGCGCTGCAGGAGATGTACGGTGCGCGGCGGCTTCGGGCGCTCGGGGAGGCGCAGGCCACCACGCTCCCGATACGCAGTGTCGACCCCCCAGTGCCGGAAGAACACCTCCGGGTCAAGGCTCGCCGCATCGCCGCCGTCCGTCAGGAATTCGGCGACGTCGAAGCCGATCCCGCCCGCACCGATGATCGCGACTCGCGGTCCGACGCGCGCGCCGTCACGCAGGACGTCGAGGTAGCTGACCACGCTGGGGTGGTCCAGGCCCGGGATCGCGGGGGAGCGGGGTGTGACGCCGGTGGCGAGGACGATCTCGTCGAAGCCGTCGAGCGTGTCCGGCGTCGCCTTCGTACCGAGCCGGAGCTCGACCTGCTGCTCCGCGAGCCGGGTGCGGAAGTAGCGCAGCGTCTCGTCGAACTCCTCCTTGCCGGGGATCCGGCGCGCCACATTCAGCTGGCCGCCGATCTCGTCGGCCGCGTCGAAGAGCGTCACCTCGTGCCCGCGCTCGGACGCCGATACGGCGCACGCGAGCCCGGCGGGACCCGCGCCGACGACCGCGACGCGCTTACGGGTCCGGGTCGGCGACAACGTGAGTTCGGTCTCGTGGCAGGCGCGCGGATTGACCAGGCAGGAGGTGATCTTTCCGCTGAACGTGTGGTCCAGGCACGCCTGGTTGCAGCCGATGCAGGTGTTGATCGCGTCGGCACGCCCCGCGCTCGCCTTGGCGACGAAGTCCGGGTCGGCGAGGAACGGCCGGGCCATGGACACCATGTCCGCCCGCCCCGAGGCGAGGATCTCCTCGGCGACCTCGGGGGTGTTGATCCGGTTGCTGGTCACCAACGGTACGGAGACCGCCCCGCGCAGCTTCTCGGTGACCCAGGTGTACGCACCGCGTGGCACGGACGTCGCGATGGTGGGGATGCGGGCCTCGTGCCAGCCGATTCCGGTGTTGATGATCGTGGCCCCGGCCGCCTCGATCTCCCGGGCGAGCTGCACGACCTCCTCCAGCGAGGAGCCGCCGGGCACCAGGTCCAGCATCGAGAGCCGGTAGATCAGGATGAAGTCGCTGCCGACCCGTTCGCGGACCCGGCGCACGATCTCCACGGGGAACCGGATGCGGTTCTCGTACGAGCCGCCCCAGCGGTCGGTGCGGTGGTTGGTCCCGGCGGCGATGAACTCATTGATCAGATAGCCCTCGGAGCCCATGATCTCGACACCGTCGTAGCCTGCCTGCCGTGCCAGCTCGGCGGTCCGCACGAAGTCCTCGATGGTCTCCTCGACCTCGTCGTCCGTCAGGGCATGCGGGGTGAAGGGGCTGATCGGGGCCTGGATCGCGCTCGGCGCCACCAGATCCGGGTGGTGCGCGTACCGGCCGAAGTGGAGGATCTGCATCGCGATCCGGCCGCCCGCCGCATGCACGGCGGCGGTTACCTGGGCGTGCTGCTCGGCCTCCGCCTCGGTGGTCAGCTTGGCGCCGCCGGGATAGGGGCGGGCTCGATCGTTCGGCGCGATGCCCCCGGTGACCATGAGCCCGACTCCGCCGCGGGCGCGGGCGGCGTAGAACGCCGCCATCCGCTCGAAGCCGCGCTCGGCCTCTTCCAGGCCGACATGCATCGACCCCATCAGCACCCGGTTGGGAAGGGTGGTGAACCCGAGGTCGAGCGGGCTCAGCAGATTCGGGTACGGGGTCATCCGGCGGCTCCTCGCGCAGTGTCGTTGCGCCAGTTGTAGACCACCGGAACGCCATTATGCAACAAGTTGCATAATGGCGTTCGTCGCACCGTGCCGACCACCCGACGCCATCCCCCGGACGGAGTAGTACCGGGGTACGTCCACCCGTCGAGGCGCGGAGAGTGGATCCGTAACCCGGATCACACCCACTACCCCACGGAGACCGCCCATGACCTGCGTCAACCGGCGTGACCTCGGCCTTCTTGTCCTGCGCGTCGGCACCGGCGCGGTCCTGGCCGCGCACGGCACCCAGAAGCTGTTCGGCTGGTTCGGCGGCGGGGGCATCGAAGGAACCACCGCGGGCATGGAGGCCATGGGCTTCCACCCGCCCAAGCACAGCGCCGTCGCCGCCGGACTCGGCGAGGCGGGCGGGGGTGCCCTGCTGGCCCTCGGCCTCGCCACTCCCGCCGCCGGTGCGGCGGCGGCGGGCGCCATGGCGGGCGCCGCCGCCGTGCACGCGCCCGCGGGCTTCTTCGCCCAGGGCGGCGGGTACGAATACCCGGCGTTCCTCGGTTTCACCGCCGCGGCGATCGGACTGACCGGCCCCGGCCGTTACTCCCTCGACCATGTCACCTGGCATGTGTTCAACCAGCCGTGGATGGTCGCGCTCGCCTTCGCGGGCAGCGCCGCCGCGGCCGCCGCGGTGGTCGGGAGGCGGGCCAGGGGGCAGGGCAGGGACGCCGAGGAGACCTGAGAGCCTGTCGAGTGGCCGCAGGACGTTCCCTTTCGAGTGACTCCGCCGCCCCGGCGCCCACGGCGCCCGTTCCGCGTGTCCGAGGCTTGCAGCCGGCCTGACCTGCTCCGGCCGGGAGCCGCAGAACCGCTGGGAGTCCGCCGTGCACATCCTGCTCGTCGCGAGTGCGTTCAACAGCCTCACTCAGCGCGTCCACGCCGAGCTGCGGGACCGCGGCCACGGCGTGGCGGTCGAACTCGCGCTCTCCGACGACCATCTGCGGGACGCGGTCCGACGGTTCGCACCCGAACTGATCGTCGCTCCGATGCTCAGGACGGCCATCCCGCGGGACGTGTGGTCGGCGCACACGTGCCTCATCGTCCATCCGGGACCTGTGGGCGACCGCGGTCCGTCCTCGCTCGACTGGGCGGTCCACGAGGGCGTCACCCGCTGGGGTGTGACGGTTCTGCAGGCCGAGGAGGAGATGGACGCCGGAGACGTCTGGGCGTCGGTCTGGTTCTCCGTACCGCAGGTCGGCAAGAGCGACCTGTACCGCAACGAGGTCTCCGACGCGGCGCTGACGGCCGTGCTGCTCGCCGTCGACCGGTTCGCTTCGGGAACGTACAGACCTCAACCCCAGGACGGCACACGGGCCATGGGCGGCACCCGGCCGTACTTCCGCCAGCAACTCCGGCGGATCGACTGGCGGTCCGACTCCACGGAGACCGTGCTGCGCAAGCTGCGGGCAGCCGACTCGTCCCCCGGTGTACTGGACGAACTGCTCGGCGGCGAGTGGTTCCTGCACGGGGGACACCCCGAGGACCGGCTGCGCGGCCGCCCCGGCGAGCTGCTCGCCACGCGGGCCGGCGCGGTCTGCAGGGCGACCGCCGACGGCGCCGTATGGATCCCGGAGCTGCGCGCCAGGCGGCGGCCGGGAGAGCCCGCCCCGTTCAAACTCCCCGCCGTCCTGGCGCTCGGCGACCGATTGCCTCCGCTGCCCGAGGACCCGGTTCCGCCGGACGCACCCGAGCGCCGCGGAACCTGGACCGACATCCGCTACGAGGAGACCGGCGCCGTCGGACATCTCACGTTCTCGTTCCCCGGCGGGGCCATGAGCACCACGCACTGCACGCGCCTCCTGGACGCCTACCGGACGGCGTGCTCCCGGCCCACCTCGGTCCTGGTGCTGGGTGGCGGCCGGGACTTCTTCTCCAACGGCATCCACCTGAACGTCATCGAGGCGGCGGCCGACCCCGCCGAGGAGTCCTGGGCCAACATCAACGCCATCAACGACCTGGTGCAGGCGGTGCTGACCACCACCGACCGGCTGGTGATCGCTGCCGTGGGCGGCAACGCCGCCGCCGGAGGAGCAATGCTCGCCCTGGCCGCCGACGAGGTCTGGTGCCGCAAGGGATCGGTCCTGAACCCGCACTACCGGCTGATGGGACTGTCCGGCTCGGAGTACTGGACCCGCACTCTGCCGCACCGAGTGGGCCCCGAGGTCGCCGAACGGCTCGTCCATGAAGCGCTGCCGCTCGGCGCCGAAGCCGCCGAACGGCTCGGCCTGGTGGACCGGACGGTCGCCTGCCGGCCCCAGGACTTCCCGGGCGAGGCCCTCCGACTGGCCGTCCGGCTGGCCTCGTCGACCGACGTACAGGCACGGATCGCCCGGAAGAAGACGGCGCTGGAGCACCAGGAGGCGGTCAAGCCGCTGGCCGTCCACCGGCAGGAGGAACTGGCCGCGATGCGGTCCATCTTCTTCGACCCGGATGCGCCCTACCACTTGCTGCGCCGCGCCTTCGTGTGCAAGGAACCCCCGGTCCGGACTCCGCACCACATCGGCACCGGCGTTCCCGGCACGCGCAGGGCGGATCCTTCCGCCGGCCGGGACCGCAATGTCACCGCAACGGCGGCGCTCGCCGTCGCACCCGGACCGGCTGACTGTTAGCTGGACATGAACGCCGAAAAGCGGGCATTCATCGCAGAGCTCTCCAAGGAGGCATCCCCATGGGTGCAGCAACAGCGAACACGGTCGGCGCCCAGGCAGACGGTGCGGCCGCCGACGAGGAGTCCCCGATCCACATCCTCTGGATCAATGCGGGGCTGAGCTGTGACGGCGACTCGGTGTCGCTGACCGCGGCGATGCAGCCCAGCATCGAGGAGATCGTGCTCGGTGTGCTGCCCGGGCTGCCCAAGATCCAGGTTCACTGGCCCCTGATCGACTTCGAAAGCGGTCCGGTAGGCGGTGCGGACACCTTCATCGAGTGGTTCTTCAAGGGCGAACGCGGCGAGATCGATCCCTTCGTGCTGGTCGTCGAGGGGTCCGTCCCCAACGAATCGATCAAGCAGGAGGGGTACTGGTGCGGCTTCGGCGACAACCCCGAGACCGGCCAGCCGATCACCACCAGTGAGTGGATCGACCGGCTGGCGCCCAAGGCCCTGGCGGTCGTCGCCATCGGCACCTGCGCCACCTACGGCGGCATCCATGCGATGGCCGGCAACCCGACCGGTGCCATGGGCGTACCCGACTACCTGGGCTGGGACTGGACCTCGAAGGCCGGCATCCCGATCGTGTGCGTGCCCGGCTGCCCCATCCAGCCGGACAACTTCTCGGAGACCCTCACCTACCTGCTCTACCAGGCGGTGGGATCCGCGCCGATGATTCCGCTGGATGACAAGCTGCGCCCGGCCTGGCTCTTCGGAGCCACCGTGCACGAGGGGTGCGACCGGGCCGGTTACTACGAGCAGGGCCAGTTCGCCACCACGTACGACTCGCCCAAGTGCCTGGTCAAGCTCGGCTGCTGGGGTCCCGTCGTCAAGTGCAACGTCCCCAAGCGTGGCTGGATGAACGGCATCGGCGGCTGTCCGAACGTCGGCGGCATCTGTATCGCCTGCACCATGCCCGGATTCCCGGACAAGTTCATGCCGTTCATGGACGAACCGCCCGGCGGCAAGGTCTCCAGCGCCGCCAGCGGAGCGTACGGGGCGGTGGTCCGCAGGCTCCGGTCGATCACGGCGAAGACCGTGGACAAGGAACCGAAGTGGCGCCACAAGGGCTCCAAGCTGACCACCGGGTACCGATCGCCCCGGTGACGGGCGCGGCGTCCGCCGGGCGCCCCGCACCCCGCGGTCGGTGACCGTCCCGTTTCCGCCCCGCTCGCTCCTCCATCAACTCCCACTCCCCAGAAGGGTCATGGCACACACAATGGCACCCACGACGAAGGCGGCCGGCGACGGCAGTGGTCTCGTCGAGATGGCCTGGGATCCGATCACCCGGATCGTAGGCAGTCTCGGCATCCACACGAAGATCGACTTCAAGCAGAAGCGGGTCGCGGAGTGCTACAGCACCTCGTCGGTCTTCCGTGGCTACAGCGTCTTCATGCGGGGCAAGGACCCCCGGGACGCCCACTTCATCACCAGCCGCATCTGCGGCATCTGCGGCGACAACCACGCCACATGTTCCGTCTACACGCAGAACATGGCCTACGGGGTGAAGCCTCCGAACCTCGGTGAATGGATCATCAACCTGGGCGAGTCGGCGGAGTACATGTTCGACCACAACATCTTCCAGGAGAACCTGGTCGGGGTCGACTACTGCGAGAAAATGGTCCGCGAGACCAACCCCGGAGTCCTGGAGCTCGCCGAGCGCACCGAGGCGCCGCACGCCGGGGAGCACGGTTACCGCACGATCGCCGACATCATGCGCTCCCTCAACCCCATCGAGGGAGAGTTCTACCGCGAGGCTCTTCAAGTGAGCCGCTACACGCGGGAGATGTTCTGCCTGATGGAAGGGCGCCATGTGCACCCCTCCACGCTCTACCCGGGCGGCGTCGGAACGGTCGCGTCCGTCCAGCTCTTCACGGACTACCTCAGCCGCCTCATGCGGTACGTGGAGTTCATGAAGCGGGTCGTTCCCCTGCATGACGACTTGTTCGACTTCTTCTACGAGGCCCTGCCCGGGTACGAGGAGGTCGGCCGCCGGCGGGTGCTGCTCGGCTGTTGGGGAGCGCTCAACGACCCCGAACACTGCGACTTCACGTACGCCAACATGACCGACTGGGGACGGAAGATGTTCGTCACCCCCGGTGTGATCGTGGACGGCAAACTGGTCACCAACGACCTCACCGAGATCAACCTCGGCATCCGGATCCTGCTCGGCAGTTCGTACTACGACGACTGGGAGGGCAAGGAACAGTTCGTCACCCATGACCCGCTGGGCAACCCGGTGGACCCCCGCCACCCGTGGAACCAGCACACGATCCCCGCCCCGCAGAAGCGGAACTTCGACGACAAGTACAGCTGGGTGATGTCGCCGCGCTGGTTCGACGGCAAGGACCACCTGGCACTGGACACCGGTGGCGGCCCCATCGCCCGCCTCTGGTCCACCGCGTTGTCCGGGCTCGTCGACGTCGGCTATGTGAAGGCGACCGGCCACAGCGTCGTCATCAACCTGCCGCGCACGATGACCAAGCCCGAGACCACCTTCGAGTGGAAGATCCCGAAGTGGAGCAACGCGCTGGAACGCAACCGCGCCCGCACCTACTTCCAGGCGTACGCCGCCGCGATCGCGCTGCACTGTGCCGAGAAGGGGCTCGAGGAGGTCCGCGCCGGACGCACCCAGACCTGGGAGAAGTTCGAGGTGCCGGACGAGAGCATCGGCGTCGGCTTCACGGAGGCCGTGCGCGGCGTGCTCTCCCATCACATGGTGATCAGGGACGGCAAGATCGCCAACTACCACCCCTACCCGCCCACCCCGTGGAACGCCAGCACGCGGGACACGTTCGGTACCCCCGGTCCCTACGAGGACGCGGTGCAGAACACACCGATCTTCGAGGAGAACACCCCGGAGAACTTCAAGGGCATCGACATCATGCGGACCGTCCGCAGCTTCGACCCCTGTCTGCCGTGCGGCGTCCACATGTACGTGGGCGGCGGCAAGACCGTCCAGCAGATGCATGTGCCCACCGGGCTGAGCGGACTGGCCGGATGAGCGCCGCAGCGACGGTCGTCGCACCCCCGAGGGCCCTCGACGCCGTGGAGGCCGGGCAGCGGGTCGAGGACCTGCTCGACCGTCTGAGCACCACCGGCGACCAGGAAGTGCGCGTCGCGGCAGAGGAGTTGGTGCGGGTCCTGGTGGACTTCTACGGCGCCGGCCTGGCCCGGATCGTCGGCCGCCTCGGCACCCCCGCGGACCGCGGAACCGGCGACGGACCGCTCGCCGCGCTGCTCGACGACGAACTCGTATCGAGCCTGCTGGCCCTGCACGATCTGCACCCGGAGGACGTCGGCACACGTATCACGCGCGCCCTGGACTCCGTACGCGACCCCGTCGAGGTCGTCGGCTTCGACGAGGAGACCGGCATCCTGCGGCTGCGCCCCTCGGCCGAGGCCGGTGACGGCGGTGGCTGCGGCTGCCCGAGCACGGGCGCGGCGACGCAGCGAAGCGTCGAGGACGCGCTGGCCTGCTTCGTACCGGAAGTGGAGCAGGTGGTGATGGAGTCGGTGACCATCGACCGGGAGCCACCCCTGCTCCAGATTGCCACCCGCCCGCCGGCCGGAACTGCCGGTGCCGGGGCGACCGTTGCCGCGACGGCACCGTGAGCGCCCCCCCGGCCAGGGCCGAGCGTCGCCCGGTGCCCGTTGCCCGCGCCCGAGGACTGCGCAGATTCGCCGCGCCGCCGGAACCCCGGCAGGAGCGGTGCGAGCTGTGCGGCGTGCCTGTGACCGAGGGCGGTCACCGGCATCTCGTGGACACCGAGAAGCGTGCGCTGGCCTGTGCGTGCACCCCGTGCGCCCTACTGTTCGAGCGGCCCGGCGCAGCCCACGGACGCTTCAGAACGGTCCCGGACCGCTATCTGTCGGATGCGGACCACCGTCTCGACGACGGTGCGTGGGAGCGTCTGCAGATCCCGGTCGGCGTCGCGTTCTTCTTCCGCAACGCGGCGCTGGACCGGCTGGTCGCGCTCTACCCGAGCCCGGCCGGAGCCACCGAGAGCGAACTCGACCCGGAGACCTGGCAGACCGTGCTCGGCGCCAGTCGCCTCGCCGCCCTCCTCGAACCCGATGTCGAGGCCCTGCTGATGCGTCGTACGGAGGGCCGGGCCGAGTGCTACCTCGTACCGATCGACATCTGTTACGAGCTGGTGGGACGCATGCGCCTGCTGTGGCAGGGCTTCGACGGCGGCGCCGAGGCGAGGGCGGATCTCCAGGCGTTCTTCGCGCACGTCGAGGGACGCGCCCGGACCCAGGAGAAGGGGCAGTCCCGGTGACGGAATTCGCCTTCACCTGCACCGGAGTACGCGCTGACGCGTACGCGGCGGGCCCCACACTGGTCTTCCGGCTGCGCATCACCACGTCGGGAGAAGCCCGGGTGCACGCCCTTGCGCTTCGCTGCCAGATCCGTATCGAACCGGCCCGGCGCGGTTACGAGCCGGGCGAGGCAGACGGACTGCACGACCTCTTCGGCGATCGCTCACGCTGGGGAAACACGCTCCAGCCCCTGCAGTTCGCGCAGGTCTCCCTCATGGTCCCGTCGTTCACCACGGAGACCGAGGTGGACCTCGTCGTGCCCTGCACCTACGACCTGGACATCGCCGCGACACGGTACTTCGAGGCGCTCCAGGACGGCGAGGTGCCGCTCCTCCTGCTCTTCTCCGGCACCGCCTTCACCGGGGACAGCGGCTTCCACGTCGAACCGATTCCCTGGGACCGGGAGGCGCCCTTCCGGATGCCGGTCGCGGTGTGGAAGGACATGATCGAGCAGCATTTCCCGGGCTGCGGCTGGATCCGGCTGCCGCGCGACACCATGAACGCCCTGCTCGCCTTCCGCTCGCAGCAGGCCCTGCCGTCCTGGGAGGCGACCGTCCAGGCCCTGATCGACCTGGCCGGAACCGCAGGTACGCCACCTCCGCAGTCCCCTGAGCGCCCCGTGCACCGGGCCGTACTGCCCCGGGTCACCGAGAGGACGGCGCCGTGACCCCATCCCTTGAGCGCCCCGTGCACCGGGCTGTACTGCCCCGGGTCACCGAGAGGACGGCGCCGTGACCCCATCCCTCCTCACGCCCGCACTGGAGACCCGGTTCGCCATCGCACGGCAGGTGGCCGACACCGTCCTCTTCGAGGGCTATGTGCTCTACCCGTACCGGGCCTCCGCAGCCAAGAACCGGCTCCGTTGGCAGTTCGGGGTGCTCGTGCCGCCCGGCTGGGGCGCCGACCGCGAGGAGCACGACTTCCAGCACACCGAGTGCCTGATGGAGCCGAAGCCCGGCGCGACGCTCGCCGTCGAAGCACGGTTTCTGCACGCCCAGCGGCGCACGGTGCAACAGGCCCGCGACGACGGCACGTTCGCGACTGTGGCTGAACTCGACCTCGCCGACCGGGTGCTGGTCCCCTGGGACGAGGGCGCCGAGGAACGCGTCGAAGTGGTCGTGGACGTCGCCGAACTGGCCGGGGACGGTGTCACCGTCCCCTTCACCAGGCCCGCCCGCGAGGAGACCGAACCCGTCCTGGACACGGACGGGCGGACGGTGGGCCGCCTGGTCCGCCGCTGCGAGGAGATCAGCGGCCTGGTGCGGCTGTCCGCCCGCGAACTCGACGGCCCCTACCGGGTCATGAGGCTCACCGCCGTGGTGGAGAACACCAGCACCTGGACGCCCGACTCCGCCGAGGCCGATCGGGACGCCGCGCTCCCACGGTCGCTGGTCGCCGCCCACCTCCTGATGGGTCTCAGCGCGGGCTCGTTCCTGTCGATGACGGACCCGCCCGAGTGGGCGAAGGGTGCGGTCGCGGCCTGCCGCAACCTGCACACCTGGCCGGTGCTCGCCGGGGAACCCGGGCGCGCGGACCTGATGCTGTCGTCCCCGATCATCCTGGAGGACCATCCGGCCATCGCCCCCGAGAGCCCCGGAGCGCTGTACGACGCCACCGAGATCGACGAGATCCTCGCCCTGCGCACGGCGGCCCTGACCGACCAGGAGAAGCGCGAGGCCCGCGGCACCGACGCCCGGGCGGCCGCGGTCGTCGACCTGGCCGAATCGATGCCCCCCGAGGTCCTGGAGCGGCTGCACGGCGCGGTGCGGGCCCTGCGCGAGATCACCGGACCCGACACGTCCCCGCCCGCCGCCCAGGACCCACTCCCGGACGGCGCCGACCTCATCGACGCCCGCGGCGTGCTCCGTCCCGACACCCCGTGGTGGGACCCCGCGAGCGACGACACCGCCGACCCGGCCCGGGACCGGATCCTGGTGGACGGCCGGTCCGTGGGCGTGGGCAGCCGCGTCCTTCTACGACCGGGACTGCGGCGCACCGATGCCCAGGACCTGTTCCTCAAGGGCCGCAGCGCACAGGTCGAAGCAGTGCTCCACGACGTCGACGGCGGAGTGCACCTCGCGGTCACGGTCGAAGGCGACCCGGGCGCGGACATCCGCCGTGAGCAGGGGCGCTTCCTGTACTTCCAGCCGGACGAGATCGCCCCCCTGGAGGATGCGTGAACGCCCCCGTGCGGGAACGTCCGAGAACCCTGGTCGCCGGGATCGGAAACATCTTCCTCGGCGACGACGGCTTCGGCGTCGAGGCGGTGCGCGCACTGTCCTCGCACCGTCTCCCGGACCATCTCGAGGTGGTCGACATCGGCGTACGGGGCGTCCACCTCGCCTACCAGATCCTCGACGGATACGACACGCTCGTCCTGATCGACGCAACAGAGCGCGGTGGCGCCCCCGGAACCCTGTACCTGATCGAGGTCGACGAACCCGGCGCAGTCGAGCCGCAGAACGCACTGCTCGACGGCCACCGGATGTCCCCCGACGCAGTCCTGGCACTGCTCGGCACCCTGTGCGCGGGCACCGGAGCCGTACCGCCGAGACGCACGCTCGTCGTCGGCTGCGAACCCGACAACGTCGACGAAGGGATCGGGCTGAGCGCTCCGGTGGCCGCAGCAGTGCCACAGGCCGTACGGATGGTCCTGGACCTCGTACAGGAAGAAGACCACGGGGCCGCCGCCCAGCGGACGGCGGCCGGACCCGCCATGAACTGAGCAGAAGGAACCCACCCCATGAAGAAGACCCTCATCTGCGGCCTGACCGCCGCCGCTCTTGTCGCCCTCGCCGCGCAGGTCCTGCCCGACGTCAAGCGCTATCTGCGGATGCGCTGCATGTGACGGCGCCCGCCGCCCGGTCCCGGCCCCTGGCTGAACCGAATGGCGTATGTGCCGTACGGGTACCGGCGAGCCGGTCCGCCGGCCCCCGTCACCCGCCGCTGTAATGACGCACGGCAGGACGGAGATGCAATGCACGAGATGTCGATCGCCATGGCCGTCGTCGACCAGGTGGAGGAGGCGGCTCAGGCAGGCGGAGCCGCCTCGGTCGGGTCCGTCCGGCTCCAGGTCGGCGAACTGGCCGGAGTCGTTCCCGACGCCCTGTCCTTCTGCTTCGGACTCGCCTGCGCCGGGACCGTTCTGGAAGGCGCCGAACTCGTCGTCGAACCCGTGGCGGCCCGCGCGCGGTGCGAGCCCTGCGCGGACGAATGGGCGGTCGGCATGCCGCCCCGGCTGTGCTGTCCGGCCTGCGGCGAGCCGACCGCCGAACTCCTGTCGGGGCGCGAGCTGCAGATCGTCAGCGTGCACTGGCAGGACGGACCCGAACACGAACACACCCGCGAACCGATCTTTCAGGAGCGATGAACGATGTGCCGTGAAGTCGACCTGCAACAGGCGGTACTCGCCAAGAACGACGCGACGGCGCACAGCCTGCGAGCCGGGCTCACGGCGCGCGGCACCACCGTCGTCAACCTGCTCTCCAGCCCCGGCAGCGGCAAGACCGAACTGCTGGAACGCGAACTCGGCCGGGCCTGGGCGAGGGGAGTGCCGGTCGCCGCGCTCACCGCCGACCTCGCCACCGAGAACGACGCGGTCCGCCTGGCCCGGTCCGGAGCCCCGGTCAAACAGGTGCTGACCGACGGACTCTGCCATCTGGAGGCCGGGATGCTGGGCCGCCACATCGACGACTGGTTGCCCGACGGGACCCGGATCCTCTTCGTCGAGAACGTCGGCAACCTGGTCTGCCCCGCCTCGTACGACCTCGGGGAGACGCTCAGGGTCGTCCTCGCCTCCGTGACGGAAGGCGAGGACAAGCCGCTGAAGTACCCCACCGCGTTCGGACTGGCCCAGCTCGTCGTGGTCACCAAGACCGACCTTGCGCAGGCCGTCGGGTTCGACGAGGCCGCATTCCGTGCCCATGTCCAGCAGGTCAACCCCGGTGTGGACGTGGTGCTCACCGCCGCCCGCCGCGGTGAGGGGGTGGGCATGCTGCTCGACCGGGCCCTGGCCGCCGGGGAAGGCGCCCCGGTCCACACACCGGTGATGGCCCGGCAGCACCCGTCCCACCAGCACACGCACACCCACCAGCACACGCACACCCACCAGGACCACCGCACGCACGGAGGTCAGCACACCCACACCCACACGCATACGGGCGTGCACACGCACACGCATCCGGACCTCGGAACCCACGATCACCCGCACACCGGTCCGCACGCCCACGCGCACCCCGACGAGCCGCTCGTCGTGACGACAGCACCCGCCTCCGCGGCGCAGCACCGCCCGTGACGACCCCACAGCCCGGGACCGCCGTCGGCGGAGCCGTGCAGCGGCGGCGGGTCGTGGTCCGCGGCGTCGTGCAGGGCGTGGGCTTCCGGCCCTACCTGTACGCCCGCGCCACCGGGCTCGGGCTGGCCGGACACGTCACCAACACCACCGAAGGCGTTGTCGCCGAGGTCGAGGGCGCCCCGGCCGCCGTGGCCCTGTTCTGCGACCGGATCGCGGCGGACGCCCCACCGCTCGCCCTGGTGGACTCCGTCGACCACAGGGAAGTCCCCGCCGCCGGCGGATCCTGCTTCAGCATCGAGGACTCCCGGACCGGCGGACCGGCCCGCACCCTGGTCTCCCCGGACGTGGCCACCTGCGCCGACTGCCTGACCGAACTGGCCGATCCGGCCGACCGGCGCCACCGGCACCCCTTCATCACCTGTACGCACTGCGGGCCCCGCTTCACCATCGTCACCGGCCTGCCGTACGACCGCGCGCACACGACCATGGCCGGCTTCCCCATGTGCGCCGACTGCGCCCGCGAGTACGCCGATCCGGCCGACCGGCGCTTCCACGCACAGCCGGTCGCCTGCCCCGACTGCGGCCCCCGGCTGCGACTGCTCGTCGGGCAGCCGGACCGCGCACTGCCCGCACAGCCCGCAACCGGACGCGACCCGGTCGTGGAGGCCCGCCGACTGCTGTCCGACGGCGCTGTCCTCGCGATCAAGGGACTCGGCGGCTACCACCTCGCGTGCGATGCCGAGAACTCCGCGGCGGTGTCCCTGCTGCGCCGCCGCAAGGCGCGCGGCGACAAGCCGTTCGCCATGATGGCCCGCGGCGTCGACGACATCGCGCACCTCGTGCAGCTGGGCGCCGAGGAGCGGGCTCTGCTCATCGGCGCTGTCCGGCCCGTCGTCCTGTTGCGACGCCGCACCGACGCCCGCCCGGGCCCCGGCACCCCATGGCCGTCCGACGCGGTTGCCCCGGGCAGCCCCGACCTCGGGGTCATGCTCCCGTACACCCCGCTGCACCACCTCCTGCTGGGCCTGCCCGGTGACCCGCCGGGACCGCGCCTTCTGGTCATGACCAGCGGCAACGTGGCCGGTGAACCGATCGTCACGGACGACGACGAGGCACTGGAGCGACTGGCCCACCTCGCCGACGCCTGGCTCACGCACGACCGCCCGATCCATGTGCCGTGCGACGACTCCGTCGTGCGCGTCTGCGACGGGGAGCGGCTGATCGTACGGCGCTCACGCGGCTACGCCCCGCTGCCGCTCGCCCTGCCGCACCCGGTACCGGCGACCCTCGCCACCGGCGGCGACCTGAAGAACACCTTCTGCCTCGCCGAGGACCACAGGGCCTGGCTGTCCGCCCATGTCGGCGACATGGACGACCTCGCCACCCAGCACGCCTTCGAACGCGCCGAACAGCACGTGGAGACCATCACCGGAGTGCGGCCCGGCATCCTGGCCACCGACCGGCATCCCCGCTACCGCACCGCCCAGTGGGCCCTGCGCCGGGCCGACGGCCGGCCGGTCGTCCGCGTACAGCACCACCACGCGCATATCGCGGCCGCGATGGCCGAGCACGGAAGGGACGGCAGCCGCCGAGTGATCGGTGTCGCGTTCGACGGCACCGGTTACGGGGACGACGGCGCGGTGTGGGGCGGCGAGATCATGCTGGCCGACTACGAGACGTACCACCGCTTCGCGCACCTCGCGTACGTTCCGCTGCCCGGCGGCGACGCCACCGTGCACCGGCCCTACCGGATGGCGCTCGCTCATCTCTACGCGGCAGGCATCGGCCGGACGGACGACCTGCCCTGCACGGCAGCCTGCCCGCCGGACGAACGGCGCGTGCTGCTGCGGCAGTTGGAGCGGAACCTCAACTGCGTCCCCACCTCCAGCATGGGCCGGCTGTTCGACGCCGTCTCCTCGCTGGGGGGCGTCTGCCACCGGGCCGGGTACGAAGCCCAGGCCGCCGTCGAGCTGGAGGCCGCCGCGGTCGGCGCCGCCGCGGACCCCGGACCCGGTTACGGCTTCGCGCTGCGCCCGGCGGGCACGGCCGAAGGCCAGCAGTTGATCATGGACCCGTCGCCGGTACTGGCAGCCGTCGTCGACGACGTGCGCGCCGGTACGGCGTCGACCCTTGTCGCCGCACGCTTCCACGCGGCCGTCGCGAACCTCGTGCTCCACGTGTGCACCGCGGCCCGCGAAAAGCACGGCCTGCGCGAAGTCGCCCTGACCGGAGGTGTGTTCGCCAACACCCTTCTCTCCTCCCTGTGCGCCAGGACGCTGAGCGAGAACGACTTCACCGTCCTGCGCCACCGGGAAGTCCCCCCGAACGACGGCGGACTGGCGCTCGGCCAGCTCATGGTGGCCGCCCGCACAGGAGCGGCCCACACCGGCGCCGCCGACTGACGTCCTGCCCGGCAGAGCCGGGCAACGCCCCCACAGCAAGGAGCAGCCATGTGCTTGGCGGTACCCGGCAGAGTGATGGACATCGAGGAACGTGACGGTACCCGGATGGCCACCGTCGACTTCGGCGGTGTGGTCAAGGAAGTGTGCCTGGAATATCTGCCGGACCTCCAGGTCGGTGAATACGCCATTGTCCATGTGGGGTTCGCCCTGCAGCGTCTCGACGAGGAGTCGGCACGGAAGACGCTCGACCTCTTCGCCGAACTCGGTCTGCTCCAGAAGGAGTTCGGAGATCCGTGGGAACTGGCCGCAGAGGCCGGCGGAACGTCCCCGACCGGCGGAGCCGACGTACCGCAGGAGGTTCAGCAGTGAAGTACATCGAAGAGTTCCAGAACCCGGACCTGGCGCGTCGGCTGCTCGACGACATCCACTCCATCGTGACCCGTCCGTGGGCGCTGATGGAGGTCTGCGGCGGACAGACGCACACCATCATCCGGCACGGCATCGACCAACTCCTGCCGGAGCAGGTCGAACTGATCCATGGTCCGGGCTGTCCCGTCTGCGTCACGCCACTGGAGGTCATCGACAAGGCGCTGGAGATCGCCTCCCGCCCCGAGGTGATCTTCTGCTCGTTCGGGGACATGCTTCGGGTCCCCGGAACCGGCCGTGACCTGTTCCGGGTCCGCAGCGAGGGCGGCGACGTGCGGATCGTGTACTCGCCGCTCGACGCACTGAAGGTCGCCCAGCAGAACCCCGACCGTGAGGTGGTCTTCTTCGGGATCGGATTCGAGACCACCGCACCGCCCAACGCCATGACGGTGTATCAGGCGCGCAGGCTCGGCATTCCCAACTTCAGCCTGCTGGTGTCCCATGTGCGGGTCCCCCCGGCCATCGAGGCGATCATGCAGTCCCCGAGCTGCCGGGTGCAGGGGTTCCTCGCCGCCGGCCACGTGTGCAGCGTGATGGGCATGCGGGAATACCCGGAGCTGGCCGAACGGTTCCAGGTCCCCATTGTGGTCACCGGTTTCGAGCCGCTGGACATCCTCGAAGGCGTACGGCGGACCGTCCTGCAGCTGGAGCGCGGTGAGCACACTGTGGAGAACGCGTACCCCCGCGCCGTGCACCCGGACGGGAACCCCGCGGCGCTCACCATGCTGGAGGACGTCTTCGAAGTCACCGACCGCGCCTGGCGCGGCATCGGCACCATCCCCGACAGCGGCTGGCGGCTCTCCACCCGCTACCGGGACTACGACGCCGAGTACCGCTTCTCCGTCACCGGCATCGCCACCGAGGAGCCCGCCGAATGCCGCAGCGGTGAGGTCCTGCAAGGACTGCTGAAGCCCCACGAGTGCGAGGCGTTCGGCACCACCTGCACCCCGCGCAACCCGCTCGGGGCCACCATGGTCTCCAGCGAGGGCGCCTGCGCCGCGTACTACCTCTACCGGCGCCTGGACATCAGGACCGCACCCAGGGAGACGAGCCCCGTTGCCTGAGACCACCGAAGCACTGAACGCCACTGTCACCGCCACCGCGGGCGTCCCCGGCGAGGCGCCCGTACTCGACCTCACGGCATGGACCTGCCCCGCACCCCTGCGCGACCAGCCGCGGGTGGTCATGGGCCACGGCGGCGGTGGCGCACTCTCGGCCGAACTGGTCCAGCACGTCTTCGCGCCCGCCTACGGGGGCGACGTGCTCGCGCAACTGGCCGACTCCGCCGTGGTGTCGCTGGGCGGCGCCCGGCTGGCCTTCTCCACGGACTCGTACGTCGTGCGGCCGCTGTTCTTCCCCGGCGGCAGCATCGGTGACCTCGCGGTCAACGGCACGGTCAATGACCTGGCCATGAGCGGTGCCAGGGCCGCCTACCTCTCCTGCGGTTTCATCCTGGAGGAGGGCGTCGAGCTCTCGGTCGTCGCGCGCGTGGCCAACGCGCTGGGCGCAGCGGCGCGCAGAGCGGGCGTCGAGGTGGCGACCGGTGACACCAAGGTCGTGGACGCCGGTCACGGCGACGGAATCTTCATCAACACCGCCGGGATCGGCCTCGTCCCGGCCGGCGTCGATCTGCGTCCCCAGCGAGTGGTCCCCGGCGACGTCGTGATCGCCAGCGGTGCGATCGGCGTGCACGGCGTGGCGATCATGAGTGTGCGCGAGGGCCTCGAGTTCGGCGTGGAGATCGAGAGCGACTGCGCGGCCCTGGGCGGGTTGGTGGAGACCATGCTCGCGGTCACCCCCGACCTCCATGTCCTGCGCGATCCCACACGTGGCGGACTGGCCGCGGCACTCAATGAGATCGCGGTGGCCTCGGGCACCGGTGTCGTCATTCAGGAGCGCAACGTTCCGGTCCCGCCGGCCGTGGCCAATGCCTGCGCCGTCCTGGGCCTGGACCCGCTATACGTGGCCAACGAGGGAAAACTCGTCGCGTTCGTCCCCCGCGAGCACGCCGAAGCCGTTCTGGAGGCGATGCGGGCGCATCCGCTGGGAGCGGAGGCGACCGTGATCGGCGAGGCCGTGGAGGCGCATCCCGGCATGGTCGTGGCCCGCACCGGGCTCGGTGGGACGCGTGTGGTCGACCTGCCGATCGGGGAGCAGCTGCCGCGGATCTGCTGATCCGACGGTTCTGCGGACCGCTCGCGCGGATGCGAGAGCGGCGTCGTGTGGCGACCCTGGAGAGGTGGGGGCGACTCGCTGAGGAGGACCACCCATGTCCATGATGGACAAGATCAAGCACATGCTGAAGGGTCACGAGGACCAGGCGGGAAAGGGCATCGACAAGGCGGGTGACGCCATCGACACCAAGACGCAGGGCAAGTACACCGGCCAGGTCGACACGGCCCAGGACAAGCTCAAGGACGAGTTCGGTTCGGAGCAGGGTCAGGACCGGCCGCCGCAGCCCTGACCACGCCGCCGTGCTCCTGCGGATCGCGCGGACGCCCGACGATGATCCCTTGCATCCCATTCCCGTGCCCGCTGCCGTTGGAGGATGCGTACGAGCCGTGCGCGGGCACCGGCTCCGGGGCGACGACGCCGCACCGGGCTCGCACGAGCCCGATGCGACGCGTCCTCACGGGCCCGGACGCCGGGTGAAGCCGGTGGCCGGGCGTTCCATCTGCTCGCCGTCCACGATGATGTCGACGGCTTCGTTGTAGAACGCGATGAGGTCCTTGACCGCCCCCGCGGCCGGGATGGGGTCGGGGTAGCTCCATGCCACATGCGTCGGTGCGTCGCTGTCCGTGTCGGTCAGGGACCAGTACTCGGCCGTCCCCTTGTACGGGCATCCCGTACGCAGGCCGGTCGGGGTGAACAGATCGAGGCGGACGTCCTCGCGGGGGATGTAGTAGCGGACAGGCAGTCGTGTCTCGAAGAGAAGCACCGGGCTGCGGGTGTCCGCGACCAGAGTTCCGTCGATCTCGATCTGCACGTGCCGAGAGCTGCGGAGCGCGTCCACGCGCGAGTAGGGGTCGCGGGGATGGACAAAGATCTCTTCGTCCTCCTCGTACCAGTGATCAGGGCCCACGCCGACGCGTCCGAACCACTCGAAGGCGATGTGTCCGGCGAGCTCGGCGCCCGGAAAGGTCCATGCGGCGTTGGGCTCCGCGACGCCCTCCACGACGAGGTCGTAGAAGACCGTGGAGCCGGAGTGCGCACCCACGTCGGGGTCGGCCGCCGGGCGGAGCAGATCGGTGCGGACGTCGTCCCGAGGGAAGGCGTAGAGCGGCACGGCACGGCCGGGTTCCCACACGAGGACCGGTCGGCGGCTGTCGACGACGACGGTCGTGCCCTTCTTCCCGCGCACCCGGCGCTCGCTCGGCTCCCAGGTGAGGACGGCGTCCGGTACCGGGTGACGGCGCTCGACGGCAGGGGCGGGTGGAGTGGTCACGAGGTCCTCCTGCGCGAGGGTACTGATCGAGGTGCCCGTCCTGGTCTCTGCGGCGGTCCACCGGTCACGGGGCGCGTGAGCCGGCTCCATGCGCCCGGCCGGCCCGGTTTACCGGCCGGGGCCAGTGGCGGGCCGTCCCCTTGCACCCGCAGCCCAGGGGGTACGGGACTTGGCTGTCTCAGCGTACGTACGTCCGCACGCGGGCGCCTGCGGATCCCCCGGTTGGCCGGACCGTCCGGAGGTGGCCATGGCCCTCGTGCACGGGACACATTTCGCGCCGTCCGGGATGCGGCGCGCGCGCCTTCCGTGGAACGTGGGGGAGTGGTGCAGCAGAGGAGAGCCCCGTGGATCCCTTTCGGTGTCATCGTGCTGGCCGTGGTGACCGACCTGGCGACACCGCCCAATGTGACGTCCGCCCCGCTGCTGATGGCAGCGCCGGTCTCGGCCGCCCCGCTTCTGATGCCCGGGGGCATTGTCGCCGTGGGCCTCGTGTCGATGGCGGTACACGCCGGACTGGCGAGGGTCGACGGCACCTTCGGCTGGCACCGCGGCGTCGCCAACCAGGTCACTCTCCTCGCCGTCACCGTGCTCGCCGTCCTCATCAACCGCACTCTGCACCGTCAGAACGCCAGAACCAGGCGTGCACTCCACATCGCGGCCGTGGCACAGCGCGCCGTTCTGCCCCACCCACCGTCACGGCTGGACGGTCTGGAGATCGCCGCACGCTATGTGCCCGCCGAGAACGAGGCCATGATCGGCGGGGATCTGTACGTCGTGCAGAGCACCCCGCACGGCACCCGCCTCATGGTCGGGGACGTGCGCGGCAAGGGGCTGGGCGCGGTGAACGCCGTCTGCGCCGACATCGGCGCCTTCCGGTACGCCGCGGACGAGGCCGAGGACCTCGGTCAGCTCGTGCGCGCGCTGGAGCGTGCGCTGGTGCGCGAGGGAGGACGGCGCGGGGGCCTGGAACAGCAGGAGGGCTTCACCACCGCTCTGGTCGCGGAGTTCTCCACCGATCTGAATGTCGTGCGAGTGGTGAACCGTGGCCATCCACCGCCGCTGCTTCTCGACCCGCAGGGGACGGCCACGGTCCTCGAACCCTCGCAGGAGGCGCCACCCCTCGGGATGATCACGCTGGGGGACTGGGTCGTCCCCATCGACAGCTTCTCGTTCCCGCCCGGCTCGACCCTGCTCTGCTACACGGACGGAATCACCGAATCCAGGGATGCCACCGGCACGTTCTACGACGCCGCCACCCGATTGCCCATCCTGCTCCGGTGTGGCACGCGCACCGGAACATCCGCCACGCCGTCACAGACCCTCGACGCACTGATCCGCGACGTACGACGTCATGCGGGCGGCAGACGCCAGGACGACCAGGCGCTTCTGGCCCTGCACCGCCCGTTTGCGTGACGTGCGTCCTCGGCGAGACCGGCGACCGGGCCCGTCCTCCGGGCGCCACCGGGTCCCTCCCTGCCACCCGGGGCTGTTGCGGAGATGCCGGTAGGGGACGTGGAGCGGGCCTTTCGGCGCGTCACGGAGAAGCCGGACCCCTGTCCGGGGAGACTTTCGGCATGACCAATGCAACGAAGGCAGTCCTTGAGGGCGGCCCCGACGACCTTCCCGACCGTATCGTTCCCCTCACCACACCCGTGCCGGACCTCAAGATCCCGTTCCGCGGTGGGTACGAGCACTTCAAGGCAACGACGCGTCACCAGGAGACCGCCGAGGGTCAATTGCCCATCTATGAATGGTGGGAACGCACGGAAATCCCGGGGTAGGCGCCACACCGGTACGGGCTTCCCGCCCGCTCGCCCGATACGTACGCACTGTCCGTCCGAACGTACGCACTGCCGGTCCGACCGACGCGTGCGCATCTCCCGCTCGGCTCACGCACTGTCGAAGAGTCCGCCGATGTATGCCGTTCGGCCGCCTTCCGGTGGCGCGTCCGGGCAGGCGGCTGCTTGCTGGTCCCAGGGTCCCCCCGGGAGAGGAAGCGAGCGCTCATGGAGCCACAAGGGAGGAAGGGGCAGGCGCTGCAGACTCCGCGGGCGGCCGGGCTGGCCGGAGTTGTTTTCGCGGTGCTGCTCGCGGCCGCCATCATCCTGATCCGGCTGGCGATCCCCGCGGACGAGGGCGCGGTCACCGCTGAAGGATTCAACGATTCCTCGCGCCGGAACGCGGTAAGGACGGCGCTCGCCCTCGTCCCCTTCGCGGGCATCTTCTTTCTGTGGTTCGTGGGCGTGTTGCGCTCCCACGTCGGGGAAGCGGAGGACAAGTTCGTCGCCACCGTCTTTCTGGGCAGCGGGCTGATCTTCGTGGCCTCGTTGTTCGGGGCGGCCGCGGCCGCAGCAGGCGTGCTGTCCGTCGGAGTCCCGTCCGGGAACGACCCGGGGCTGCCGTCCTGGGACTTCGGCCGCCACTTCGCGTACACGATGCTGACGGACTACGCGATGCGGATGGCTGCGGTGTTCACGCTCACGACATCGACCTTGGGGCATCGCCTCGGGGTCTTTCCGCGGTGGCTCACCCTTCTGGGCCTCCTCGTCGCCCTGGCGCTGCTCTTCGTGGCGCCCGACATCGCCTGGGCGGAGCTGGTCTTCCCGGCCTGGTCCCTGATCGTCAGCGGCTACATTCTGGTGGTCGGCGGCACCACCAGGCCCGATGCCGCGGACGCGTCCTGACGGTGCTCCCGGCCCCACGGGTCCGCGGGTGCTCACTCCTTCGGCTCGCCTGGGTGAGCGCTGGCCCACCGGCCCTCCGACGCTGGCGTGGGGGAGATGACCGCCGTCCGGGCGCCCTCGCCGAGCACGCACGGGGGTGCCGGACCGGGCCGCCGGAAAGGGCGGATCATTGATGAGGCTTGTCGTCGATCTCAACAAATGCCAGGGATACGCGCAGTGCGCGTTTCTCGCGCCGGACGTCTTCGCCATGCACGGTGAGGAGGCGCTCACCTACAACCCACGGGCCGACGAGGAACAGCGCGAGAGTGTGGTGCGCGCCGTCGCGGCGTGCCCCGTCCAGGCCATTCTGGTCGACGCACCGGACGCACCGGACGCGCAGGGCGAGGAGGCGGCCCATTCGTCATCAGCACGTACTGGGACATCCAGAGCCTGCTCCATGACCCGCGGATCAGCTCAGACGCCTCCAATCTCACCGCGCGCGGCGGTGACGAGTTGCCCGAGCAGGAGGAGGAGACGGCTCTCCCGCCCAGCTTCCTGCGGCTCGACCCTCCGGAACACGACCGGCTGCGTCGGATGACCAACCGTCCGTTCGGCCCACCGCACAGCCCCCGACGTGTCCACGCGATGCATGACGAACTCGCCGGGATCGTCTCGGACCTGATTGCCGGCTTCGGGGATGCTGACCGGATCGATGTGGTCGACCAGTTCTCGTACCCCTTTCCCGTGACCGTGATCTGTCGGCTGCTCGGGGTGCCGCGGGAGGACGAGGCGCGCTTCCACTCGTGGGCCGACACCATTGCCGCCGGCCTGGACCCGGTTCCGGGCGACGACCCCACCGAGCGGAACCGGGTCACGCACGAGGCCCGGATGCAGCTGGGCATGTATCTGGCGGGGCTGGTCGAGGAGCGCCGCAGGACACCTGGTGACGACATGCTCTCCGAGCTGGTGACCAGCCATGGACCGGACGGCCCGATGACCACGATGGAGGTGCTCAGTACCGCGGCCCTGCTGCTGATCGCCGGCCATGAGACGACGGTCAACCTGATCACCAACGGGATGCTCACCCTGCTGCGCCACCCGGAGGTCCTCCAGCGGCTCCGGGACGACCCGCGCCTCGCCGTCAACATCGTCGAGGAACTGCTGCGTTACGAGCCTCCGGTGCAGTTGGTGCCGCAGCGCACGTGCATCGCGGACATCGAGGTCCGCGGGGTCACCATCCCGAAGGGCTCGTCGATCTGGCTCGTCCTGGCCGCCGGCAACCGAGACCCGGAGCGCTTCGAGGACCCCGATCGGTTCGACCCGGACCGCAAGGACATCCAGCATCTCGGTTTCGGCAGCGGCATCCACAGTTGCTTCGGCGCGCCGCTCGCCCGGCTGGAGGCGCAGCTCGCCCTGACCGCGCTGGCCCGCAGGCTCGACAACCCTCGTTTGGTGGAGGACCCGCCCCCCTACCGGCAGAACGCGGTCCTGCGCGGCCCCCGTCATCTGAACATCACGTTCGACGGCCTCCGTCCGTAGGGAGCGACTCTCCGGTCATGTCGTCAGCCGGATGAGGGGTGGCCGGCGCTGACGTCTCGGTCCGCCTGGACGGTATCCCGGAATCTTCATGGCGTGAGGCGGATGAATTCGTCATCGGAGGGCTGAAGAGCATGGGCAGCCGTCCAGCTTGCAGGGGCGCAGGAAGGCGGCGGCCTTCAGCTCTGCTGAGTTGTCGTGGCTGCCGCCCCTTTGGAGCTGGGCACCGGTATGCGCATGCCTTCCACGGGGCGATGAGGGGGCGGTCTGCGCGGTGCCGGGGCGGGCAGGCTGTGGCCGAACACGACACCCCGGAAGAATGCCGTGCAGCCGGCGGACCTCAGGAGCACCTGGTCTCACGCGCGATGCATCCGCCCCAGGGCGTTCCGGGCGTGTACCGCCGGACTGGAGCCTCGTTCCGCCGCCGAATTCCGGGTTTCCATGGGCGCATGTCCATGAGGTGATCCTGCGTGGGCCGGGTGTGCCGCCTCGACCG
Organism: Streptomyces sp. NBC_01669; assembly: GCF_026339735.1. Lineage (GTDB taxonomy): Bacteria > Actinomycetota > Actinomycetes > Streptomycetales > Streptomycetaceae > Streptomyces > Streptomyces yanii. Next base: position 938,868 of record NZ_JAPEQG010000001.1, on the reverse strand, counting down.
CTCCGGCGGTGCCTGCCTGCGGTGATGCGGGGTGTCTGCGGACGGCCCGGAGGTTGCCCCGGCACTGCATGCCGCAGGTCGTCGCGTCTCAAGCCCACGCGGCGCGGTGGGTGCTGATGACGGGCGTTCAGGGCGCTGGGGGCGGGGTCTTCTGTGTGCCGGAGTCCGGCGGCATGCTGCCGACAGGGTGAGCGGGCGTCAGGATGTCGCCCGTAAAGCCTAATCATGTGCCAGATGGTCATACTGCCCAGCTTTTTGACGAAGTATCAGATCTGAACTCGCCTTGCGGCATGTGCCGTGCGTACACCCGATTGGCTCTCTGGCGCCATGCCTTCGATATATCCGATATGACAGCTAATCAGGCTGTCAGTACGTTCGTCACAGGTCGGCTGCCCAGCCGGCGTCTCTGAGAGCAGGGAGAAGTGACATGACCACGCGTACGCGTACTTTCGCCGTTACCGCCGCTGTAGCGGGCGCAGCGGTCCTCGCCACCACCGGCATCACCTACGCCTCGGCAGTCGGTTCCACCCAGGCCGCTCCGTCTGTCCAGCAGGCCGCTCCCGCCGCTGCCCACCTCGGCGGCGGCGACAGCGGGGGCAGGGGGAACGAGGGCAGAGGGAACGGGGGCGGCTACGGTGGCGGCGGCAACAACCGTGGCGGCAACGAGCGTGGTGGCAACGAGCGTGGTGGTTACGGCGACAAGGAGGAGGGCCGGATCTTCATCAACGAGCGGTCGTACTCGGCTCGCGGTGAGGATGGCTGCATCACGGTGGTGAGCGGTCTGGGCTCACGGAGCTTCAACGTCCGTAACGACAGCCGCCGGACCGTTGAGTTCTTCCGTGGGGCGACCTGCGACAACGGTTCCCCGGTTGCGACGGTCGGTCCCTGGAGCACCAGCAACGGTGTCTTCACCCGTCAGCACATCCGTGGCGGCGTGTTCGTCAAAAACGGTGTCGTGGGCAGCTTCCGGGTGGTCCGGGACCACTTCGACAAGGAGTGGTAAGGGGCCACCTCCACAGGAGGTAGAGCAGGGTCTGCATGACATGGAAACCCCGGCCCGTCGGAATCGGGCCGGGGTTTCCCGCACGAGGGGCACCCCCCTCGGCGGATATCCGGTCCCTGACCGGCGCGCACGTGCGCGACCCGCGCTCGGTGCCCTATACATCCGCCTTGTCGTGCCAGGTGTGAGGTCCTGTCCGGTCGATCTTCGTGGATCAGCCAGCGGCGTCCGGTGCGGTGCATCGCAAGGCGGAGGACCGTCCTCGTACTGGGCGTACGTGGGCGACTGCGACAACGCGCCGAACAGGCCTGACCGAGTGCCCCATGTCGCGCCGGGCGGACTCGGTCGGCTGAAGCCTCACGAAACCGGCTGCGGGGTTTCGGGTGAGGCGTCATGGGGCCGACAGAACGAGCAGGCGCGCCGTCGCGGGTCGTGTCGGCAGAACGGGATGCCGCGTCCCGGTGGGCCTGCTCCCCTTGTGGCCGGCCGGCGTCTCGGCTTCGAACAGGCACCACACGCCTGAGAGCCTGTCGGTTCGAGAACCCCGCAGATCATGGTGGGGCCGGCGGCCGCTGTCACCTTCCGCGCGCACCTTCCCCAGCCCCGACCCGGGAAGCATCCGGGGCCGGCGAAGTGCGTGCGTAGGGTCACCCGGTCGCGGTTCAGGAGCCGTTGGGGTGGAGGACAACCTTGGTCCAGCCGTCGTCGCGGGCGTCGAAATGCTCGTAGCCCTCAGGGGCCCGGTCCAGCGGCAGCTCGTGCGAGACGATCCAGGACGGCTTGGCCTTGCCCTGTTCGATCAGGTTGCACAGCTGCCGGTTGTACGCCTTGACGTTGGCCTGGCCATTGCCCACGGACTGGCCCTTGAACCAGAACAGCCCGTAGTCGAAAGCGATTTCGCCTTCCTTGTACAGCTTGTCCGGGCTGCCGGGGTCGTGGGGGATGAAGACGCCGACCACGCCGATGGTGCCGGTGAACTTCACCGAGTGCACCAGGTTGTTCAGCGTGAGGTTGGGGTGCTCGGTGCCTTGCGGGTCGTGCGCCTGGTAGCCCACGCACTCGCAGCCCCGGTCCGCCCCGAGGCCGTTGGTGAGTTCATTGACCTGATCGATGGGCGAGGCCTTGGAGTCGTCGATCGGGATGGCCCCGATCTCCTCGGCCAGCGCGAGGCGGTCCGGGTGACGGTCCACGACCATCACCTTGGCCGCGCTCTTGAGGTTCGCCGACAAGGCGGCCATGAGGCCGACCGGCCCGGCACCGTAGATCACCACGTTGTCGCCGGGCTGTACCTTCGCCAGTTCGGTGCAGTGCCAGCCGGTGGGAAAGATGTCGGAGAGCATGACGTAGTCGGTCTGCTTCTCCCGCGCCTCCTCGGGCAGGACCAGGCAGTTCACGTCGCCGTAGGGCACGCGCAGGAACTCCGCCTGCCCGCCGTTGTACGGGCCCATTCCTGCGAACCCGTATGCGGCGCCAGCCATGGTCGGGTCGACCGGTGTGGTCAGACAGAACGCAGTGAGGCCCTTCTCGCAGTTGCGGCAGAAACCGCAGTTGATATTGAACGGCAGACACACCAGGTCACCGACCCGCACCAGGTCCACGCCGTCACCGATCTCGACGACCTCACCCATGTTCTCGTGGCCCAGGACCCGTCCGGCCTCCATGTCGGTGCGTCCTTCGTACATGTGCAGATCCGACCCGCAGATGTTCGTAGTCGTGATCTTCACCAGGACGTCCGTCGGCCGCTCGATCTTCGCGTCCGGTACCTCCTTCACCGTCACCGAGCGCGGTCCTTCGTACACCAGTGCCTTCATGACAGGTCCCTTCGCTGTCAGCACGCTGCGTGCGCGCGTCCGCTCCTGCACCAGGGGCGGGGCGGATTGTGGCGCAGCCGAAACCTCGAACTCCAATGCACCCGGCGAGCAAATCCGCGCGAGGGACCCTGCGGGCGGGCGCTCTGTCGCTGCCGATGCGGCTGCCGTGTTGTGGGGCTCACCGTCCGCTGAGGCGATTCGCCTCCTTATGTCCACCCTCCCACCAGGAACACGGCTGTCAAAGCGATCACGGAGCGCCTTGCGCAGGTCCGGCTGTGTTGGTGACTGGCGGGAGCACCAGGTGCTCAGCCGCGAGACCGCTCTCTGCCGGGAGAGAGGTCGTCGGCCGGGTCGAAGCGGAGGACGCAGGACGTCACGAACAGGTCCGGATCGAGTTCGGCCAGGAGCCCGCTGGTGCGATCGATGATTGCCGCGGGCTCGTGGCCTTCGGTCGCGTAGGCCGCTGCCGCGCTGCGCACCCGGTCCGGTCGGCGCTCCCGCTGACGGCGGTCCTTCTCAGGGGTTCGAGAGCAGACTGGAAGAGGAAGGGCGCGGTGTCGTACGGAACGGCTGGTCCTTCTGGTCGTCGTCCGTGCGTTGCAATGACGGCCTTGCCGCGGAAGGGGGTTCACGCCTGGACCGGTCGGGGCGTGATGCTGTTGGCATCCGGCGCCTCCGGTGTTGAGCATCGCCACGAGGAGAGGTATCGATGTCGACGTATCTGGTCAATCACCTGCGCATCCCTGGCATGCCGCAGGAGGAGAACCTGGCCTATCTGGAGCAGGTCGAGGCCACCACGGCGCTTTACGGAGGAAAGTGGCTCGCCATTGACGGCGAGGTGCAGGTCCTCGAAGGTGCCTGGCCGGGCTCGGTGGTGCTGATCGAGTTCCCTGACATGGAGACGGCGCAGGCGTGGTACAACTCGCCGGAGTATCAGAAGATCATTCATCTGCGCACGGACCGGACCATCAGTGATCTGGTCCTGGTCGACGGCGTCAGCTCGGACTTCACGGCTGCCGGCTACGCGCAGCAGCTCCGTGCGACGATTGCGGCCGCCGAGTGCGGCAGCTGATCCGGCCGGTGCCGTACTGAGCCGAGAGACGGGCGGGTTCACCTGCGGTACCCCGGCCTCACGCCGATCTCGATGGTCTCGGCACCCGTGCGTTGACGGGTCGATCCGGAAGTTGCGGCTTGTTCGGCGCCGTCGCTGCCGTCCGTCTGAGGGGTTTGCTTGGAAGGTGTGCCGCTTCACCGCTGTAGCGATCCGTGACGCGCCGATGAGGTGAGAAGCGATCCCGGGTGAGGAGTACGTGAAATGACTACCCTGCTGGAGTGCTTTCTCACAATCTGCGGTAGACGTGATCGTTGGAGCAGCAATTCCCGTATGCGGAATTCCAGGAAGACTCAAGCAGATGGAGAAGGTGAGACTTTCTCCACAGCGGAGCATCGGTGGCGAACCGGTGGGGGAGGGGCCCCTTGGGGATTTGCTCGATCCGCCTATGCCGACAGCCATAAAACCTGGCACTACTTGGCTGAGCCCTATCTCTTCGCGTGGCCCGGCATCATTTTTTCCGTTCCTCTTCCTCAGGGTTCCGCGTTTCCGGACGAAGGTCACCTTGCCGGTTCGTCAGAGCGTTCCGGAAGAGTCCGTCTGCCGGGCCCGCGGCGCGGACGGGAAGGCTGGTGATGCGGGATGTCCCGTCATCCCTGGCGGGCACACGGCGTCGACTACGGCACCTCGCCGCATTGTCGGAACGCCCGAATACATCCAATATGCGGACGCCCCTCCGCCCTGCGATGCCTCGCAGCAGACGCCGCGCGCTGACTCACCACGCCGACGCGGTGCGCGACGACATCAGTTCGCCGGCCGGGTAGCGCCCGGTTCACGGGGCCGGAGTTGACTGCCTGCGAGGCCGGCTGAAGCGCAGCATGGTACCGGAGGGATCGCGGAAGGCGCAGGCGCGGACGCTGCACGGCTGGTCGATCGGCTCCCGCAGCGCCTCGCCACCCACGGCGCGGATGCGCTCGAAGGTGGCGTCGCAGTCGTCGGTCCTGACCGATCGTCGGCGGACACCGAATGGGGCGAGTTCAAACAGATGAGAGAACTCGTCTCACGGCGTCCGCGAGAGCCTCGGTCAGATACCGACGTAGGCCGCGAGGTGCTCGGCGGTGAGGGTGCGGCGGGCGGCGACGAGGTCGGCGGGTGTGCCCTCGAAGACGATCCGGCCGCCGTCGTGGCCGGCGCCGGGGCCGAGGTCGATGATCCAGTCGGCGTGCGCCATGACCGCCTGGTGGTGCTCGACGACGATGACCGATTTGCCGGAGTCGACGAGCCGGTCGAGCAGGCCGAGCAGTTGTTCGACGTCGGCGAGGTGCAGGCCGGTGGTCGGTTCGTCGAGGACGTAGATGCCGCCCTTGTCGGCCATGCGGGTGGCCAACTTGAGCCGCTGCCGCTCGCCGCCGGACAGCGTGGTGAGCGGCTGGCCGAGGTTGAGGTAACCGAGCCCGACGTCGGCGAGCCGGCCGAGGATGCGGTGCGCGGCCGGCGTGTGCGCCTCGCCGGCACCGAAGAACTCATCGGCCTCGGTCACCGACATCGCCAGCACCTCGCTGATGTCGCGGCCGCCGAGGTGGTACTCCAGCACCGATGTCTGGTAGCGCTTCCCCTCGCACTCCTCGCAGGTGGTGGCGACGCCGGCCATCATCGCCAGGTCGGTGTAGATGACGCCGACGCCGTTGCAGTTGGGGCAGGCGCCCTCGGAATTGGCGCTGAACAGCGCCGGCTTCACGCCGTTGACCTTCGCGAACGCCTTACGGATCGGGTCGAGCAGTCCGGTGTATGTCGCCGGGTTGCTCCGCCGCGAGCCGCGGATCGCACTCTGGTCGATCGACACCACACCCGCACCGGCGGGGATCGACCCGTGCACGAGCGAGCTCTTTCCGGAGCCGGCGACACCGGTGACGACGGCGAGCACCCCGAGCGGGATGTCGACGTCGACGTCGCGCAGGTTGTGCGCTGTCGCGCCGCGGATCTCCAGCGTTCCGGTGGGCGTCCGCACCGTGTCCTTGAGGGCGGCCCGGTCGTCGAGATGGCGGCCGGTGATGGTGCCGCCGGCCCGCAGCCCCTCGACGGTGCCCTCGAAGCAGACGGTGCCGCCCGCGGACCCGGCGCCGGGGCCGAGGTCGACGACGTGGTCGGCGATCGCGATCGTCTCCGGCTTGTGCTCCACGACAAGCACTGTGTTGCCCTTGTCCCGCAGCCGCAGCAGCAGGCCGTTCATCCGCTGGATGTCATGGGGGTGCATGCCAATGGTGGGCTCGTCGAAGACGTAGGTGACGTCGGTGAGCGAGGAGCCGAGGTGGCGGATCATCTTGACGCGCTGCGCCTCGCCGCCCGACAGCGTGCCCGACGGCCGGTCGAGCGAGAGGTAGCCGAGGCCGATCTCCACGAACGAGTCGAGAGTGTGCCGCAGTGCGGTGAGCAGCGGTGCCACGGACGGCTCGTCGAGGCCGCTGACCCATTCGGCCAGGTCACTGATCTGCATCGCGCAGGCATCGGCGATGCTGATCCGCTTGATCTTCGACGACCGGGCCCCCTCGCTGAGCCGGGTGCCGTCGCACTCGGGACAGGTGGTGAAGGTGACCGCCCGCTCCACGAACGCCCGGATGTGCGGCTGCATCGCCTCCTTGTCCTTGGACAGGAACGACTTCTGGATCTTGGGGATCAGCCCCTCGTAGGTGAGGTTCACGCCCTCGACCTTCACTTTGGTCGGCTCCCGGTAGAGGAAGTCCTGCATCTCCTTCTTGGTGTACTTGCAGATCGGCTTGTTCGGGTCGAGGAGGCCCGACTCGGCGTAGACCCGCACGGTCCAGAAGCTGTCCGACTTCCAGCCGGGGATGGTGAACGCGCCCTCGGCGATCGACTTGGAGTCGTCGTAGAGCTGGGTGAGATCGATGTCGGAGACCGTGCCCCGGCCCTCGCAGCGCGTACACATGCCGCCGGTGCGGGTGAAGGTTGCTTTGACCGCCGTCTTGGCACCGCGCTCGACGGTGATCGCACCGCTCGCCCGGACCGAGGGGACGTTGAAGGCGTACGCGCTGGGCGGGCCGATGTGCGGTTTGCCGAGTCGGCTGAAGAGGATGCGCAGCATCGCGTTGGCGTCGGTGGCGGTGCCGACCGTGGAGCGGGGGTCGGCACCCATCCGCTGCTGGTCGACGATGATCGCGGTCGTCAGCCCTTCGAGTACGTCGACCTCGGGACGCGCCAGCGTCGGCATGAAGCCCTGCACGAAGGCGCTGTAGGTCTCGTTGATCAGCCGCTGCGACTCCGCGGCGATCGTGTCGAACACCAGGGAGCTCTTGCCGGAGCCGGAGACGCCGGTGAACACCGTCAGCCGGCGCTTCGGGATCTCGATGCTGACGTCCTTGAGGTTGTTCTCGCGCGCGCCGTGCACGCGGATCAGATCGTGGCTGTCGGCACCGTGCAGCGCAGTCGACTGCGTGTCCGTCCTCTTGGCCATGCTTATCGTGTCTCCATCTGTTGGGTGGGGCCGCCTTCGCGGTCTCCGTCGGCGTCGCCCGGCTCGATCTGACCAGCTTCGAGGAGTACTCCTGGTTCTCCTCGTCGGCGCGGTTGCGGCAACGGTCCGCTGTCTACCAGATCGGCGGTGTCGGCCGGGGTCGCGCTCGGCGCGAGAACCAAGGCATCCACGCCGCTTCGGCCCGTGACGCCTCTGGGACCCGGCCACGCGGCGCGCCCGGCCGAGGCGTCAGAGCAACCAGCGGCCGTCGCGCATCAGCTCGCGGTCGGGGAGCTCGTTCACCTCGCGCGGGGCCTGGCTGCGGCGCGGGGTTCGCAGGCCGGGTAGCGCCCGGTCCGTGGGACCGGAGCTCAGTGCCTGCGAGGCTGGCTGAAGCGCAGCATGGTGCCGGAGGGATCGCGGAAGGCGCAGTCGCGGACGCCGTACGGCTGGTCGATCGGCTCCTGCAGCACCTCGCCACCCGCGGCGCGGATGCGCTCGAAGGTGGCGTCGCAGTCGTCGGTGGAGAAGATCACGCCGCGCAGCAGGCCCTTCGCCAGCAGTTCCGCCATGGCCTTCTTGTCGGCGGGCGAGGCATTCGGGTCCGCGAGCGGCGGCTCGAGGACGATCTCCACGTCCGGCTGCGACGGCGCGCCGACGGTCACCCAGCGCATCCCCTCGAACCCGACGTCGTTGCGCACCTCCAGACCCAGAACGTCCCGGTAGAAGGCGAGCGCCTTGTCGTGGTCGTCGACGGCGATGAAGCACTGTGAAAGCCTGATGTCCATGCGTTTCACGCTACGGACGGGGGCCAGGTTTCGCTTCTCCATTTCTGACCGGTCACGTGTGGATCTTGGCGACACAGGCCGGGAGGGCGGCGCCCTCGTCATGGCAGCGGCCCTGGTACGCGCTCGGGCGCTCGCCGACCGGCTCGGTGAAGCGAGAGCTGAACGACCCCCAGCGATGTGTCCGGCGCCGGCGCGCGCCGCCCTCGGACGGATCGCTCAGACCGCAGAATCGCGTGCTCCGGTCGTGAAAGCGAGGATTTCGGGTACAGCTTCGCGCAGGCTCCCGAAGTGGCGGTGTACTCCCTCCACCGCAACTGGAGCGTTGACTCCCCACACGGTCATCCCGGCATGCAACCCGGATTTCACACCGGACGGCGCGTCCTCAATGACCAGGCAGTGCTCAGGCCCGGCCCCGAGTCGCTCGGCAGCCAGCAGGTAGGGGACCGGTGACGGTTTGCCTTCCTCGACGGCGGCGGCATCCACCAGCACGTCAGGAACCGGCAGACCGGTCCGGGCGAACCGCCCGCGCACCCGGTGCTCGTAGTTCGACGTCACCAGACCCCAGCAACCCGAGGGCAGAGCGGACAGCAACTCCGGCGCACCGTCGAAGGCGGCATAGACACCGGACCGAACGTCCTCGTCTTCCAGCGCGTGCAAGGCCGCCAGGCACTCCAGCGGATCCTGATCCGGGGCGACTGCCGCGAAGGTCTCCATCGGCCGCGTCCGCAGCGCCACCCGGTAGACCTCATCAGGGTCCAGTCCGTATCGCACCGCCCAAGTCCCCCAGACCTGCCGCTGATTCGCCACTGCGTCGATCAATGTGCCGTCGACGTCAAACAGGACGTACTTCCGGGGAACAGGTCGAGCTCGTTCGCTGGTCACGTCGTGATCATGCCATCAGCGCACCGAGCAAGCAGTTGCGGGACAGCCTTGGGTCGTTGAGGGACCGGCCTGGCGTCATGCGCCATGCGTGGCGCTTTCGGCTGCGGGAGAGGGCTGCTGACTGCGGGTGCGGTGGCGCCTGCTCGCTTGGTGAAGAGGACGTGACAGGACCGACGGCAGAGGCCGCCGGGGGCGGGCACCGGGGCACATGAGACCCCGTACCCCGCTGCCCTTCGGGGCCTTCGGTTGCGGCGCGATCAGGGCGTATAGTGCGGTTGCCTGTTGTCGATCCCGTTCCGGCAAGGCGCGGTTGTCGGGCGCTTCCGACATACTCCTCCTCTCACCCTGTACGCCGTCAGCAGGGGCGGAAAGGAACACGATGCTGGAGGCAGCGGGTCTCACCCCGGCTGAGGAAGCCGTTTACCGGACTCTGGTGACGATGCCCACCGCGTCGGCTGACGACATTTCGAAGCAATCCGGTCTGATGCCGTTGGAAGTTGAGCGCGTGCTCGCGGCGCTCAAAGCCAAAGGATTGGCCAGCAGGATGGACAGCACGCCCCGCAGCTTCGTTGCCAATCCTCCGGACGTCGCATTGTTGCCGCACCTCCAGAGGCAGTCCGACTCCCTTGACCAGGCCCGCGCGGCGGTCACTGATCTGCTGGAGACGTACCGGCGTACCAGGCGTCGAAGGGACCCCGACCAGCTGATCGAAGTCATCACCGGCGCCGAAGGGCTGCGCCAGCATCTGCGTCAGATCCAGGACAGTACGCGCCACGAGATGCTGTGGTTCTGCAAGGCGCAGTACGTGGCTATGCCCTCGGGAAGCAACCAGGCCGAGTTCGACGCTCTCGCCCGGGGGGTGCGTTACCGCGTCCTGTACGAACGGGCGTTCTTCGACGACCCCGGTGCTGTTGACAACGTTGCCGACGGCGTACGAGCAGGGGAGATGGCCCGTGCGGTCCCGCACCTTCCGCTGCGGCTGGCCGTTGCCGACCGGGCCATTGCCATCTGTCCCTTGGTGCCGGGCGGCCCCGGTGGGAGCTCCGAAGAGCCGACCACAGCATTGGTCCGCGGCAGCAACCTGCTGGAGGCCCTGGTCGCTCTGTTCGAGCGCTACTGGGTGGACGCCGTACCGTTGCACGTGAGTGAGTCCGGAACGGTCGACGGCACGGACGAGGCCGCTCGTGGACACGAGCTGTCGGCGACGGATCGTCAGCTGCTGTCACTCCTTGTCGCAGGTGTGGCCGACAAGGCCATAGCCAGCCAGATGGGACTGAGCCGACGCACCGTGCAGCGACGCATCCAGGCCATGATGGCCGTCGCGGGCGCGACCACACGGATGCAGCTGGCATGGCAGGCCGCCCGCCGGAACTGGATGTAGCAGCGCCCGGGCCCACCCGCTCGCCGCCCGCGGAGCGCCGCACCTGAAAGCATCACTGCGACTATCGCGCCGGTCGGCTGGAAGGTCAGCGCCTGGAGTACGCGACCGCTGTGATGGACCAGCTCGTCCCATGGGCCGCGGTAGCCCTGATGGAGTTCCGCACCACGAGCGCCAGCTGGCAACGGTGTCATCGAGGTGCCTGAGGATCTCGCCCTGGCTCCACATCGTCGGGATACCGCCTGCCGGGACGTGCTGGAGCGCGAATGCCACCTGTTCGCCCGCGTGCATCGTGAAATGGCAGAGTGCTGCGTCGGAAACGATGAACGGAACAGGCGAGGACAGTCCTGGTGTGTTCTCGGTCCTCCGTGGCATCGCAGTCCGCCGCCGATGGGGATGAGGAGGGGCCTGACCAGACCGAACTCGGGTCGGGGTGCGAACTCACCGGCGATTCGGACTGTGCCCTCTGTGCACGTGAGTACGCGCAGGAGCAGATGGGGGGCATTTTGCCCCAGCGCATGCTCTCGCTCATTCAAGCCCGAGGCAAGGGCGTCGGTCAGGGTCACCGTGCCTGCGGGCGTGGCGAATTCGCTCTCCAGCACCATGGTGCGTTCCAGATAGCGCCGCTTGGCGGTGAAGGTGTCGGCCGGTTGGAGGGACCAGTGTCCTGCCTCGGGCCCCAGGATCCGGCCGAGTACCGAACTGACGTCGAAGTGGGGCAGGCACAGCCAGTCGACCGAGCCCTCCTTGCTGACCAGAGCGGCAGTCTGGCAGTCGGAGAGCAGCGCGTAGTCGGAGATGGCCCGGTCACTCACAATGGCCCTCTCACCCGGAGGCGGCCGAGTCGCGCGGACTTCTCCCGGGTGGCTCCTCACCGCTGCGCAACGACGACGCGCCTCTTCCTCTCTCATTATTCACCGGCTTGAGTGGTGACGCCTGCCCTGCCGTAGCCCGACCCTTGATATGAGGACCATGCGTCCTGAAATGCGGGGGCGGGAAAGGAGGTTCGGGAATCAGCGGAGGAAGCCTTCGTAATCATGCTGCTGGAGCTGGCTGTTGATTTGCTTCACCGTTTCCAGACCCACACCCACGATGATGAGGATGCTTGTTCCGCTGAGGCTGCTGGCACCGCCATAACTCGCAAAAGCAACTGTGGGAACCAGTGCGATCACCCCCAGATAGAGAGCTCCCGGCCACGTCATCCTGTTGAGGACATAGCCCAGGTACTGGGCGGTGGGTCGGCCGGCTCGGATTCCCGGGATGAAGCCGCCGTATTTCGTCATGTTGTCTGCGACTTCCTCGGGGTTGAACGTGATCGACACGTAAAAGAATGCAAAGAAGACCGTCAACAGGAAATAGGCGAATACGTAGTAGGGGTCGTCCCCCATGACGAAGTTACGTTCGATCCACGCCTTCCATCCCGAGGTCGAACTGGAGAACTGTGCAATGAGCTGTGGAATGTACAGAAGCGACGACGCGAAAATGACCGGAATTACTCCCGCCTGGTTGACTTTCATTGGGATGTATGTAGATGCGTGACCGTAGGATTTCCGGCCGATCACCCGCTTTGTGTACTGCACCGGGATGCGACGCTGGGCCTGCTCGACGAAGACGACCAAGCCCACCATGACGAATCCGACGGCAATGACGCTGCTGAAGTTGATCCAGCCACCGGCGATCTTGCCGTTCTGTTTGATGGCCCACAGCGTGCCGGGCAAGGTGGCCGCGGTCGAGACGAATACCAGGATCGACATGCCGTTGCCTACACCGCGGTCCGTGATCAGCTCGCCGAGCCACATCACGGAGGCTGTACCTGCGGCGATCGTAAGCACCATGATGGCGGTCATGAAGTTCGACTTGTCCGGCACGATGTCCGAGGCGACCGGACAGCCGCTGAACAGGGCGCCGCTCCGGGCGGTTGCGACCAGGCCTGTGCCCTGCAGTACGGCGAGCGCGACCGTGAGGTAGCGCGTGTATTGGGTGATCTTCGCCTGCCCCGCCCCGCCCTCTTTTTTGAGCGCTTCCAACTTCGGGATGACGACGGTCAGCAACTGAAGAATGATGCTCGCGGTGATGTACGGCAGGATGCCGAGCGCGAACACCGCGATATGTAGCAGTGCCCCGCCGCTGAACAGATTCAACAGACCGAGGAGACGGCTGCTGCCGGCCTGTGCTGCATTGATGCAGGCCTGGACGTTCCCGTAGTTCACCCCGGGGATCGGGATGTGCGCCCCGAGGCGGTACAGGGCGATCATGCCGAGCGTGAAGAGCACCTTATTGCGCAGTTCGGGCGTCCGGAATACGCGGACGATCGCGGTGGGCAAGGTGCCTCCTTCGCCTCTGCGCCGGCGAGTCAGAGATGATCGTGTTGAGGGATGGCCGCATCAGCAATTTCCGACCGGGGAACGCCTCGTCGGAACATATGGCTGCGCTAAGGGCTGTCCCGTAGTGCGAAGCGTGCCACGATCACAAACTCGTCACCACTTGAGTCGAACTCGACTTGCGTAAGCCAATGAACAACCTCATAGGCATGGAGCGGCAACAGGAGGTCGCTGAAGTGTTCCGGGAGTCCCACGACCCCACCCCGGGGGTTCCGTCAGGGCAACGATGTGGGCTCCCCGTGCCGCTCCGTGATCCGAGCGCATGCGCCGGACCGGACGGTGGGCGGCTGAGACCTCACTCGCGTCGCACCGGGAGCTTCTGACGGGCTCCGGCCACGGTGCGACCACCACGGAGCCCGCGCCTGATCCGTCTGCGCCCGGAACTCCTGCGAACGGCTCGCAGGCTTTGGTACGAACGGCTGGCACGCTGCGGTTCAGCGGTGAGACGAGGGGGCCACTCCAATCTCGGCTTTCATGAATTCGGCTGGTCTCACCGGGATGAGAACGGAAAGTTCGATGCGCTGCACCTGCCGGGTGCGCGCTGCTCCGCCGTCGGACGGCCAGATCTTTGATGGCTCTCTTCGTAACCGGGGCGGCAACCGCCGCGGGCGCCGGCGCCCGCGGCGCGTGAGCGGTCAGCGGCGGTAGCAGTACGAATCCGAGGAGGCGTCGCCGCCTTGCAGGCGCGTCTGGTGCACGCGCAAGCCGAGGAAGTCCGGGCCGTGCGGGAAGAAGCGGCTGTCGACGGAGAGCCCGCCGTGCGAGGGGTCGGCGTCGAGTTTGACCATCCACGGGTCGATGCCCGCGGGATAGAGCTGCGCGTCCCAGGCGGAGTACAAGGAGTTCGTCAGATACACGCGCCGCCCGTCGCGGCTGAGCTCGACCATCTGCGCTCCGCCGGTCAGCGGAATATCTGGCTCGGCCGGAAACGGGTGTCGGCCGACCACGCCGCCAAGACGCACGGACGAGGTCTGCCTCGGACGGAACGGGTCGCTCACGTCGAACTGGAGCAGCTCGCCGGTTCCCCATGCGGATACGTACAGCCACTGGTCGTCCACCGACAGGTCGATGTCGGTGATGAATGGGGGCACGGATCCGAACGGCTGCAGCGCCGGGGGCAGGTCCTCCGTTTGCGCGGGTTCGGCAGGGAGGGTGATCACCTTGCGGACCACGAAGTCCTCGCCCTCCCGGTTCCACAGCCACACAGACGCCGACAGGTCCTCTACGTTGACCACGGTGTTTGTGAACCCCCACGTTGCCTCGGGGTCGTGCGCGGGACGCAGCTCCAGCACCATCTGGTTCTCGTCCCCCAGATCGACGCGCTGCAGGTGCCGGCCGGAGTCCAGCTCCCAGAAGTGCAGTGAGTGGCCGTACTGGCGACCCAGCAGCAGTTCGGGGACAAGGCCGTCCTCGACCATCGAGGGGCTCCCCCACTCACTGGTCACGGCGATGTTCTGGCGCAGATGCCACCAGACGTCGTAGGCGAGCTGCTGCGGTCCGCGGTCGCTCTCCCAGGCGCGCAGCACTTCGAAGCTTTCGTGGTCCAGCAGCGCGATGCCGCCAGGCCCGTCCGCACCGTCCGCGCCGCCCAGGCAGGACAGGAACATTCCGTCGGGGCCACAGTGGAGTGTGTGCGGACGCGAATATCCGGCCTTGGCGGCCAACTCCTCGGGCTCGACCACCTTGACCAGGTGGGGGCGGGCGGGATCGGGTCCGGTGTCGAAGACGTGCAGCCGGGAAGAGCGCAGTCCCGGGACGATGAGGTAGCGCCGCGCAGCGTGATGATGACCGGCATGCGCCAGCGCGCTCGAGCAGGCGTTCCAGCCGAAGTGGTGCAGTTCGTTGCCCGGATCGGGCAGTTCGGCGTGGGAGGTCACGCGGCCGTATACGGGGGATTCGGGGTCGGCGCCGACGGTGAACAACGCGTCCGCGCGCTGTGCGGTCGGGTCGAAACCGACGACGTAGGCGAGCTTCTCCGGGGGTGCGGCGACGGCGTCCGCCGGAGTGCGGTACAAGGTGGGGTCCCTGTGGTCGTCGCGGTCATGAGCGTGATCGGTCGTCGTCATGGCTGTTCCTTCTCCCGAACGGGAGCCTGGACCTGGGGAATCCCGACAGGCAGCCGGGCTCACCCGTTCGAGATCGATGTGCAGACGCCGGACATTGATGCCGTTGAATCAGCGTTTCACAGCCCCGAAGCACTGCCAAGGCGGCAGCGTGGGCCGGCCTCAGCGCGCGGCTCGTCTCCGGCACGCCCGAGAGCGGCGGCGCCGAGCGTAAAGGTGGCGCGATCAAAAACCGTCGACTTCGACGACCGCTTCGGCAAAGGCTTTCGGGGCTTCCTGCGGCACGTTGTGGCCGATGCCCTTCAGGGTCCGGTGGGCGTATGGGCCGGTGAAGTGGCTGCGATAACTGGTGCCATCCCCGGGAGGAGTGAAGGGATCCAACTCGCCGTCAAGGGTCATCGTGGGCAGCGTGATGACGGGGCTCCGGGCAAGTCGTTCTTCGAGACGGTCGTATCGGGGGTCACCCTTGGCCAGGCCAAGTCGCCAGCGATAGTTATGGATCACGATGGGGACCCAATCCGGATTGTCGAAGGCCGCCGCAGTGCGGTCGAACGTTGCGTCGTCGAAATGCCACGTCGGGGAGACGTTCTTCCAGATCAGTTTCGCGAAATCATGCGTGTACTTCGCAAGGCCGAGCCGGCCCCTTTCTGTGGCGAAATAGTACTGATACCACCACGCCCACTCGGCCTCCGGCGGCAGCGGCTTCCTGTTGCGCTCGCGGTTGGTGATCAGGTAGCCGCTCACCGAGACCAGCGCCTTGCAGCGTTCGGGCCAGAGAGCCGCGATGATGTCAGCCGTCCGTGATCCCCAGTCGAAGCCGGCCAGGATCGCCTTCCCGATCTTCAGCGCATCCATCAGCGCGATGAGGTCGAGGGCAAACACCGACTGCTGAGCATTCAGGAACGTCTTTCTCGACAGGAAGCGCGTCGTGCCATGGCCGCGCAGATACGGAACGATCACTCGGTAGCCCCGCGCGGCCAGCAGGGGCGCCACATCGACATAACTGTGAATGTCGTAGGGCCAGCCGTGCAGGAGAATGACCGCGGGACCTTTGGTGGGACCGGCCTCGGCGTACCCGATGTTCAGGACCCCGGCATTGATCTGCTTCAGTGAGCCGAAAGACGTGTTCCCCGGCTTACCCACGGGGTGCACCGTCGACTTTTCCCGGTCGGGTGCCGAGGCCGATGTCGCCGTGAGCGCCGACAGCGAGGCTCCGGCTGTCCCTACGGCGAGAATCTTGGAAAACGTCCGCCTGTCGATGATCGTCACCTTTCCGTGAAGGCTTTTATACGCTCATGCATGACAAACGAGCGGCCAAATCGGACGTGGCGGGTGAATCGGTTTTCTTGCCGACCGCGCGTTGACGTCATGTGTCGTCGGCACGAGTTCCAGATTCGGTTACATGAGCGCATCATCTGTGGTTCATCACCGAGCGACTGACGGGCTCGGCGGTGCGGACTCGGCTCGCCATCCGGCCCTGACCTCGTCACTCGCCTCGCCAGACGGTGTCGAAGGCCGCTTCTGCGGTGGCTTGCCGTTGTCCTGCGGCTTCCAGCCCACAAGCTCGCTGCTGCTGTTCCGACGCACCTGACCCGGACTCACGCGCGGGCTCATCCCGTGCACCTGACGGCCCGGTTGAAGAAGCGAAGCCGCTACGGCGCCCCTCTGGCCGAGGCGGTGCGCAAGAAATGGCGGACGCGGCGCGGGAGCTGGGCGAGGCCCGCTTTCGCCGGCCGATGCGGTGCGAGCCTTGTTCGACTCTCAGGGCCGACGCAAGGCACGCCGCCGCCGGAGCTCGCGGATGCGCGGGCTGGTGCCCTGCTGTCCGGTCAGGTACGGCAGCCGATTGCAGGCGTCGAGGTGAACCCTGGAGTGGTATCCGCCCAGGTGCCGTCCGGCTTCGAGCCTGTTGGCGATGGCCCGACCGCACGGCGGGCAGCGGCGATCCGGTGCCTCTGTTTCACCCGTCTGGGCGGCCTGACATGCTGACGGGTTTTCCTGTCCGCAGTCTAGAGTCCAGCAAAGGGGCAGGGCCGTGGTCCATGTCGGACCCCAAGTGCCTGCAAGGCTTTTTTCGCGACCGGAATGCCCGCCGTCCCGCCTGGCGGACGAGTCTGTCCGAAAGGCACGGCGTTCGGGGGCGGCCTGCACTTCACACGAGAGGGGCATGGCATGTCGCACGGCTGCGGCAGAACCCGATGGAAGCGATTCGCTCTTGTCCTGCTTCCCAGCACGGTGGCTGCCGCGGCCCTGGGCATTGGCATGGCGCAAGGTGCACTGGCCGCGTCGTTCTTCATCTCCGGCGCCCGGTTCCGGATCGCTGCAGACACCCTGGTCGCTCGCGGTCTGAGTATCTACGGCACGGTGGACGTGACCAGAGAGGGCCGCCAAGTTCCCGTCGTGGTCACAGGCGCCAGGCATGCGACGATCAAGCGCCTGTGCCAGTCCGTAGCGGTCGAGATTCCGGTTCTGGGCCTGTACACACTGCTGCTCACCGGCGGCGACCGCGGTGAGCCGGTCGAGGCGCGGGACCTCTTCATCGACACGACATCCCTGGCGGCCGCTGGGGCGACCTTCAATGACATGGACATCGGTGTTGCCGCGGGCTCGGTCACCAAGGGCCCGATCGACCCGGGCGACCGGGACTCGGGGTTCTTCGATCCCAACGCCTTTGCACAGCAGGCCGTATCGACCACCCTGACCGACGTGCGCTCAAAAGTGGTTGCGGTCTCGGCTGCCACCCTCAACGTCCCGGACCTCGAATTGAGTCTCAAGCAGGGCAACCAGCACTGCTTCTGACTCCGGGCACACCGCTACGGCCCCGGATGCCGCGCCGGCACACCGTGGTGGACCAGTCCAGCCGTGCCCGGTCAGCCGAGGCCGGACGCGCACGCACTCGACGTACCGGACCGTCAGGCGACACCCACTCCCTCACTCTGAAAGCCGCATGTGATCAACGAGCCTTTCGCCACCCGCCCAGGACGACGCGACAGGATCGCCGGCGCACGAGGCAGATTCAGGACCTGGCGTGGTGGACGCCCGTTCTGGGCCGGTCTGTTCATGCTCTCGGCGGGGGCGCCCATCATCTACTTCCCTTACGTCCACATCACGCTGGAAGGCGTCCCTGTGGCACTGTCCACCACGGCCGGTGCCGCATCACTGATCATCGGGATCCTGCTCATGACCCTGGGCGTCCTGCTCTGGTTCCATCAGCAGGTGCGCGTCTTCGCCGGGGTCGCTGGCCTGCTGCTCACCCTCGTCTCCTTCCCCCTCGCCAACTTCGGGGGCCTCTTCTTCGGACTGTTCTTCGGCCTTGTCGGCGGTTCCCTGGCCTGCGCCTGGGCCCCCTCCCCGTCGGAGGCCGAGGTGCAGCACACGGCGACCTCGTCACCCGTGACCGTTCCTGGGAGCGAGGGCCCCCATGAAAGCTGACGGCCTGACCGGTCAAGCCGGGGCGGCCCGGATACCCAGCTGCGTCGCCGGGCGAGAACCCGCCGAATACGCCTGTGGTGCCGGCCGGGTCGCCTTCGGTTCCGGCGAGCCAGGGGCCGGGTGTCATGCTGCTGCCGCTGGGCAGGACGAAGAATCCCGCGTTCACACCGGCCAGGGCGCCCGTGCGCCGGAGACCGAACTTACTGTCTCGCGGCTCGGGACGACGCCCGTGCCCAGCTCGGAGGCGAGCCTGCCGGTGCGCGAGGCGTTCGCTCCCGGCCGCGCGCTCGGCTGCCACCGCCGGCGGATCCCCAACCTCGCCGTGTTCGAACACATCGTGCTCGCCCTGGTCCACGGTTCCGGCTGTGAAGGGATCGGGCCCCGGCGGCTCGGATCTCGCCATCCGATGACGCGTCAGGCACTGGGCCGGCCTGGGCGTAGCGCAATTGCCGGGCCACCTGGTGAACGGCGCTCCCTGATCACCTGAGCTCGAAAGGGAGCTCTGCCCGGAGCCTTCGGTGCCGGGCGCCGCCGTCCTGGACGAGGCAGTGCAGCGCGCCAAAGCGTGCTCCACGGACGAGTCACCAGCCTTCGTCAACGGTTTGCCGGCCCGACTCAGGGAGCTCAACACGCGCCTGCGGGCGCGACTGGGCTGTTTCCGGAAGTCACCGGTCTGCCCGTCAGCCGTCCGGGGGAGCTCTCCGGGACGGTCGACGGCCTGCGATCCGGTCGCCGAGAAGCCGCCGCGCTGCCTGCCTCACAGTGACAGCACGCGGGCACGGCCGAAGCCGCCGCACGCGATCCAAACCCCTTACCTCGAGCCACACTTCCCAGTGGCGCGAGCAAGGATGTCGCATATATTCCGTTTTGTGGACAGTTATGAAACTGAAGGTCCTTCAAGCGCTGGTTGGGACAGCCCTTAGGGGCGTCCCCTGCTGGGCCGGGCCGGCCCACGGAATCCGATCGCGGCAAGACGGTGCGGCTTGCCACCTGGCTCCTGCCTGAGGGGAACGATGGCTGACGAGACGTTCACGACCCCGGATGAAGGGTGGAGCGGCGAAGGGTGTCCGGCGAGTGCGTTTGCCCGGCGGTCGTTTCTTCACGGTGCTGCCGCGAGCCTGGCCGGAGCGGCCGGCGCGGTCGCCTTGGGCAGCGGTACGGCGTACGCCGACACAGTGGCTGTTCCCAAGATGGGACCGGCATCTCGCGTGATCCCCTTCCATGGCTATCACCAGGCAGGCATCGCCACTCTGCCCCAGCAGGACGCGATTTTCGTCTCGTTCGACGTGACCGCCTCGAGCCGAGCAAAACTCACCGACCTGTTCCGCACGCTGACCTCGCGAGCCCGTTTCCTCACGGCGGGTGGCAGACCACCGAAGGCGTCCCCGACCGCACCGCCGACGGACAACGGCATCCTGGGACCCACGGTCGTGGCGGATGGTCTCACCCTGACGGTCGGAGTGGGCGCATCCCTCTTCGACGACCGCTACGGACTCAAGCCGCGCAAGCCGGTCCAGCTCGTCACGATGACTCCCTTCCGCCATGACGACTTGGACCCCGCGATGAGCCAGGGGGACCTGCTGATCCAGATCTGCGCCGATCACCGCGACACGACGGTGCATGCACTGCTCGACATCCTGACCCACACCAAGTCTGCGATGAAGTTGCGCTGGCGCATCGACGGCCAGCGCAATCCGGAGCGTCCGGTCGGTGTCCGGCGCGACTGGTTCGGCTTCAAGGACGGCATCTCCAACCCAGCCGTCTCCGACGACGCCCAGATGAATCAGGTGGTCTGGGTCCAGCCGAAGAGCGCCGAACCGGCCTGGACCGCGGGTGGCACGTACCACGTGGTGCGTATCGTGCATTTTTTTATCGAGGCATGGCAGAAGGTGCCCGTTGCCCAGCAAGAGCGGATCTTCGGCCGCCGCAAGGCGAGCGGCGCACCCATGTACGGCGTGGGTGAGAACGCCCCGGAATTTTTCGACCCCATCTACACCAACGACCCGCAGGGCCTGATCACCCCGCTGAACTCTCACATCCGTCTTGCCAATCCCCAGACTCCGCAGACCGCGGCGACGAGCACCATCCTGCGTCGCAGTTACGACTATGACCGGAGCCCCAACCTGCCGGAACTCGACATGGGGCATGCGTTCGTCTGCTTCCAGCAAAAACTCAAGACCTACATCGCCATGCAGACACGGTTGGAAGGCGAAGCACTGGTGCCATTCATCAGCCCGCGGGGCGGGGGCTACTTCTTCGCACTTCCGGGCGTCCAGGACGAGAAGGACTACTACGCCCGCCGGCTCCTGACCTGACCTCATCCGATCCCGCTGCCGGGCAGCCGTCGGCGGGATGTCGCCCGGTTCCGGACCGAACCATCGCACTGCTCACAGGAGGCGAGATGTTCTCTGCCCTGCGGACCCGAGCCGGCAGCGGCCGCCGGCGACCCGGCAGGACGCTCCGGTCGGCACTCGCCGTGGGCATGGGGATCCTGCTGATCTCCTGTACGCCCACCCCCTCGGTCAAGAAGGAATCGGCTCCTGCGCCGATTGCGCCGACTGCGCCCGTCGCCGGCGCCAGTGGCCGCGTGTATGTCACGAACCAGCAGGACAACACACTCTCGGTGATCGACGCCCGAACCTACAGGGTCGTCGCGACCGTGCCGGCCGGCGTGGCGCCGGGAGGCCTCGCGGTCACCAAGGACGGCAAGCACGTGTACATCGCCAACAGCGGCTCTGCCCGGGTCTCGGTCCTCGACACCCGGAGCAACAAGATCGTCAGAACCGTGCCGGTCGGGAAGGGTCCCACCGGTGTCGGCCTCAGCCCCGATGGCAGGTCACTCTATGTCACCAACGGCAAGTCCAACACCGTCTCGCTGATCGACACCCGAACCAGTCGGGTGGTCGCGACCATCCCGGTCGGAAAATCTCCGGTGAACGTGGCCTTCAGTCGTGACGGTGGCAGGGCCTACGTGGCGAACGCCGGGTCGGGCAACCTGTCGGTCATCGACACCCGCACGCGCCGGGTCGCGCGGCAACTCCCCGCGGGGCGCTCCCCGGTGGGCGTAGCCCTCACCCCGGACGGCGAGTCGGCCTACGTCGCCGACGAAGTGGGCAAGCAGGTCCTTGCCGTCGCAATCCGTACCGGCAAGGCGACTGCCGTACAGGTGGGCGAGGGTCCCTTTGACGTGGCTATGGGGCCCGACGGCCGCTTCGCCTACTCCGCCGATCTCGGCCCGGGCAACGTATCCGTGATCGACACCGGCAAGAACCGCGTCTCGGCAACCATCGCCCTGGGCCCTCCCGGCACCGACCCGTTCAACCTGGAAGTCACCAGCCGCGCTGTCTACGTCACGAACCAGGGAGCGGGCACCCTCACGGTCATCGACCCGGCATCCCGCAAGGTCGTCGCCACTGTCACCCTCGGCGCCGGCCCCTACGGCGTCGCCGTGAGCTGAGCCGGCGATGCACAGCATCGCTGATCGTCGGGCTGCAGACCGACGCCCCGCTGAAGCGGGCGATCATGCCGGGCGGCGGCCTGCCCATGGTGGAGAACGGCCTGAAGGCGTACGGCTACGAGCCCGACCCCTTCGTCACCAAGGTCTTCGGCACCCATCGCAAGACCCACAACGACGACGTTTTCGACGCCTGCACCCCCGAGATGCGGGCCGCGCGCAAGGCCGGGATCATCACCGGGCTGCCCGACGCCTACAGCCGCGGCCGGATCATCGGCGACTACCGGCGCGTGGCGCTGCACGGCACCGACCGGCTGATCCAGGCCGCCGACTGGGCGGCCCGGGAAGCCATGCTCCGCGACGTCCCTCTGCGTCTGGTCCACGCTCTTCGGTGGCAGCCCTACATGTACGCGCCCCTGGGCGGGATACCAAAGCGTCCCTCCGCTCCGACGCGCAGAGCAACTGGGCCGACCACATGCTGCGCGAAGCAGAAGCGAAGATCGCGCACCGCCACCGGGGCCTGCGGATCATCGCTGACCGCATTCCCGAAGAGCCCGTCCCCGCCCTGCTCGCGGCGGCCGAGGAGGCCGATCTGCTGGTGCTGGGCTCCCGTGGCCTGAGAGCCTGTCGGGTGACCTTCGATCGGATAGCGGGCGCGGTCTGGTGCGTGCGATTCCAAGGCGGCGGGATGTCCTCGTAGCGGAGCTACTAGGATATTTCGGCAACGCGGGAAGCGTGCGTGCCAGGGCGTGGCCGCCCGGTCAGAGGTCACCCGACAGGCTCTGAGTGGCGTCGCCGGGTTCCTGATCGGGTCCGTCGCCCTCGCTACGACAATGGCGGTGCCCTCAACGCCGAACTGCACGCCGAGCGGACGGGGGAGGTACAGGGCGCCCTGTCCAAGACCCTGGATCCCTGGTGGAACAAGTTCCCCGGCGTCGAGGTCACAGAGCAAGCCGTGATCGGCAAGGGAGGCTCCCACCTGGCGGAGGCTTCGCGCGATGCGTCCCTGGTCATGGTCGGCCGCCGCGAGCGCCGGCTGCCGATCGGCGCCGCAATCGGCCCGGTCACCCATGCAGTGCTGCACCATGCCGCTGAACCGATCGCGGCACAGGAACCGTGAAACTCGGCCATACCGGGCGGCCGAGTTCGGCGAGTTCTGGGAGGAATGTCGACGACCGTGTGGTAGCCGATGCGCCGGCATGAGCTGCCTACGCGGTGAGGAGCCATACGGCTGGTCTTCGGCGGTTCGTGACCGTGATCAGGTGTTCGCGGCGGTGAGTCGGATGCCGGTGATCAAGTCCGGGCGGATGCGGACCGCATAGTCCATGGTCTGGTTCACCCAGGGGTTGAGCAGTGCGCGGTAGCGGGCCAGCTCACCCGGCTCGGTCACCAGGTGGGCGTAACCGGTGACCATCACGCTCCAACCGAGGTGCCTGTCCGGGTCGATGGCGTCGGCCTCGTAGGCGACGACCACGCCCTGGCCGTCGGCCTGCCGCGCGCGCGAGGTCAGCGCCGCGCCCTCGTGAGTGCGGATGACGATGTCGCCGTTGTCCAATACGTGGTTCACCGGGCGGATGGTCGGCAGCGCGTGACGAGTGAAGACGATCCTCCCGAAGGACACGCAGCCCAGCAGCCGCAAGGCTTCGTCACTGTCGAGCTCGACGCTCCGGCGCGGTCCGGCAGGAAGGGGCTGGGCGTGGTCGATGGTCATGGCAGGCTTCCGTACGGTTTTCGTTGCTCACTGTTGTGTGTCGTCGGCCGACGCGCGGATGCTGTCGCGCGGCCGGTCGCCGTGGTGACGGCCGGGGCTCTCAGGCATGTAAGTCGTCCCTTTCGAGTCGAGCCGTGGACGGCTGCCTGTCCGTGGCACCCGGGTGAAGTGGGCCCCACGGGCAGGCTCGGTCAGGTCATTGGAACTGCACCGGAGCTCCTCGTACCAGGGCCGTTCGACCCTCGTCCGCGTCCGGCCGGCCCTGCCCACCTCAGTAGTAGGCGGGGCGCATGATGTCCTGCATGTTGTCGAGCATGGGCATCCGCGGGTTGGCGGGCGCGCACTGGTGGGTATGCACACCAGGCGGGCGCGGGCGCTGAGGACCGGGAAGCGGAAGGCGCGCTTGCGGATGTCGGAGAACTTCTGCCGCATGTTGCCGAAGTCGACGTCCGGGTGCTCGTACAGCAGCCACATCACCTTGGCCGCGTCCATCGGCGAGCCGCCGTCGAGTGCGATGATCGTGTCGGGGCGGAAGGCCCGCATGAGCTGGGCACCCCACTGGACGGAGTCGATGCTCGGCTCCGGCTCGACGTTGTCGATGATCTGCACGGTTACCGGTTCGTGGCGGCGCTGGAGGATGCGGCTGACACGGTCGACGAAGTCGAGGCGGGTCATGGTGGCGTCGGTGACGATTGTGACGCGCTCGCGGCGTGACCGTCGCCGCTCGGGTGCCCGGTTCAGGACGATTCAGTGCGCGGTCGGCTGCGCAGGGCGGCAGTCGTCGATGTCAAACCCGAGCCTGTTGACCACACCGACGACGCCTTCCAAACGCCAGGTCGACCGAACGGCCAGAGGGACGTCACTACGGCGGTGAAGGCGTCCCTCCAGCACGACCATGCCGTCCCGGACGGAAACGGCGACGGCGCCGGGTGGCAGGCCCAGCGCGCTGACCAGGACCTCCTCCACCACCTGCTGACGGATCTCCTCGTCCGTACGAAGGAAGACCCGCAGCAGGTCGCGGCGGGTGGCGATACCGATGAGGCGGTCCTCCTCATCCACCACGGGCAGACGGTCGACGTCCTGACGTTCCATCAGCCGTGCGGCATCCGACACACGTTGCTCCGGATGGACGGTGACCGCCGGGGTCGTCATCAGCTCTCCCGCGGTCGTGGCCACGGAGCCGTGCGCGAGATCGGCGCCGGAGACCACCCCGACCACCTTGTCATCGTGGTCGACGACCGGCAGTGCGCGGATACGGTGCCGATCCAGCAACCGCGCCACGTCGTCCAACGGCGTCTGCCGGCTTGCGCAGACGACCTCGCTGGTCATGACTTCGCCGACGGTGCGCGTCTTCATGGCGCTTCCCTCCTTCACGGTGCGAGCGGGAGGCGGGCAGGCCTTGCTCTCCGCTGGGTGACAGAGCCTCTACCTCGAGGCACCTGCCGACCGCCTCGCCGCCCCTTCAGCCTCGCAGCCACCCTGCGCCGCGGCGCAGGGCCAGACGTACCTGGTAGAGGACCGACCCGCCTCGCACCGGAGGGCCGGGAGACTCTAATCCCGCCCGCTGATGGCCTGGCCACCACGCCACGGTGGGGGAGTGGCCGACCTGCGGGCCGCCTCCTTGCGGTGCAGGACCCGAGTCATCTGGCTGCGGAGGCGGTCCTGCAACCGGTCCGCCAGTTCATGTGCCGTCGCCTCCTGGGCGTGCACGACCACAAGAGTGTTCCCCACGACGAGCTCGGCCCCGGCAGACCAGGGATGCTCGACGTGGTGCGCCGCTGCCTTCGCGATCCTCACCTCGCCGCTGACGTCTGGAACTCCGGGCCGGTTGAAAGCCGTGTCGACCTTGGTCCGAACGTACGCGAGTGCCTCTTCGTCCACATCGCCTTCCGTTCGCACCTGTACTGCGACGGTGGAGGTGACGTGGGTGCCGGTGTCCTTCGCAGTCATCTGCTCCGCTCCTTCGATCGTTGGGCAGCGGCTTCAGACTTCTGCGAGGACCGGCGTGGGCCCAGGGCTGTCAGGCCCCAGGAACGGGGCCGTAGGGCCTCCCCCTACAGGGCCGCCGGACTCGCCCTTCGGCAGTGCGGGTCCGACCGGCTGCCGGGAGCCGCCGGGGGGCGTGGTCCTCGACGTGGACGTGTCCGGCCCGCCAGTTCGTCCCCGCACGGCACCACTGCTTCTGGCTGCGGGAGATTCTGTGGAAACAGGGCCGACCGGCCCTGGCCCTTCGGCCCGGACCCGGGAAAGATCCCGGCACGGAGACCGATACGGTCCAAGTGGACATCGACGAGTAACGCGGAACCAGGGAGCAAGTGATGGCGGACAGCAAGCAGCCCGGCCCCGAGAGCCCGATCCGGGTCTTCCTGCTGGACGACCACGAGGTGGTACGACGTGGAGTGCGCGACGTGCTGAACGACGAGCCGGACATCGATGTGATCGGCGAGGCCGGCACCGTGGAGCAGGCCCTGGTGCGCGTCCCCGCACTGCGCCCGCAGGTGGCGGTCCTGGACGTCCGGCTGCCCGACGGTGACGGCGTGACCGTGTGCCGGGAGCTGCGCTCGCGCCTGCCGGAGCTGGCCTGCCTGATGCTGACCTCCTTCGATGACGAGGAGGCGCTGCTGGACTCGATCATGGCGGGCGCGTCCGGATACGTTCTGAAGCAGATCCAAGGATCCGACCTGGTGTCCGCAGTGCGCACCGTGGCCCGCGGCCAGTCCCTGCTGGATCCGAGCGCCACCACCAGGCTGATGGCCCGTCTTCGGGGCGGGCAGCAGCAGGAAGAAGAGCCGGACGCCCTGCTCGGTCTGACCGAGCGGGAGCGGGAGATCCTCGCCCTGATCGGCGAGGGCCTCACCAACCGCCAGATCGGCCAGCGGCTGTACCTCGCCGAGAAGACGGTGAAGAACCACATCTCCCGCCTGCTCGCCAAGCTCGGCGTGGAGCGCCGTATCCAGGCCGCGGTCATGGCCACCCAGGTCCAGGACCGGCAGAGGCAGGAAGGGCGCTGAAGTCCTGGGGCCGGAAGGACCTGTAATCGCCGCTGCCCGCACCGCCTGGCATGCCGCGATCGGTGCTCTGGACGCGGCGCACGAGATCGTTCATGGCAGGTCGGGCACGCTGATCCGTTCGAACCTCACGGGCGGCTGACCTGCGACCGGAGTCAGCCGGGCCGGGCCTCGAGCCACCGACGGTAGGCGGCAACCGCCGTCGGCAGTGTCGGGAAGATGAGATCCGTCCCGACCGAGCCCGCGAGACCGTACGCCTCCAGGTCGTCCAGCAGGTCCTGCTTGACCCGGGCGAGGGCGAACACGATGCCGCGGCCGCTCAGTTCGCGGCGTAGTTCGTCGACCGCGTCGAGGGCGGTGATGTCGACCTCCACGTTCGCCTCGGTGTTGAGGACGAACCAGTGGACGGGATCGGTCTGTTGGGCGACCGCGGCCAGCGCACGGCGCCGGAAGTCCTCCGCGTTGGCGAAGAACAGCGGCGAGTCGTAGCGGTAGACCAGCAGACCGGGGATCGTACGGGCCTGGGGGTAGTCGTCCACGTCGTGCATGCCCGCCATGCCGGGCACCAGCCCCTCCACCGCGTCGTGCGGGCGGGCCACCCGGGTCAGCAACTCGGCCACCGACAGGCCCACAGCCACGATCACGCCGTACAGGATGTCCAGGGCGAGCACCCCGGCCAGGCAGCCGAGCGCGAGCAGCACTTCGCGGCGGCGGAAGGACGCCAGGCGGTGGAAGCCCGCGAGGTCGATCATCCGCACGGCGGCGTAGACGACGAGCGCGCCCAGCACGGCGGCGGGGGTGCGGGTCAGCAGCGGACTGAGGAAGAGCAGGACGGCCAGCACCGCCGCCCCGGCGACCAGGGAGTACGCCTGGCTGCGGGCGCCTGCCGAGGAGGCGAGGGCGGTGCGGCTGGCGCTGCTGCTCACCGGGAAGCCGTGCAGGGCAGCGGCACCCAGGTTGGCCGCGCCCAGGGCGAGGAACTCCTGGTTGGCGTCGAGCCCGGGCCCATCTGCCTCGCGGTCGGCGAACGCCCGTGCGGTGAGGATGAAGTCGGTGTACGCGACCAGGAGCACGCCGAGGGCGGGCAGCACCAGGTGCGGCAGCTCGCTCAGGTCGGGCAGGGCGAGGTCCGGCAGCCCCGAGGGGACCTTGCCGATCACCTTGATGCCGTACCGGTCGTCGAGGTCGAAGGCCACCACGGCCGCCGTACCGAGGACCATGGTGAGCAGCGGCCCGGGCAGCGCACGGACGTAACGGGCCACCAGGAAGAGGAAGGCGAGCGCGACGGCCGAGAAGACGACGGTGGTCGGGTGCGCCTCGTCCAGATGGCTGACGAACGACCACAGTTGGGGGAAGAACTCGGAGCTGGTCGTCCTCACCCCGGTGAGTTCGGGCACCTGGTCCACCATCATGATCAGGGCCACGCCCGCGAGGTAGCCGATCAGGACGGGACGGGAGAGCAGGTCCGCGAGAAAGCCCAGTCGCACCGTCCGCGCCACGAGGCACAACAGCCCGACCGTGGCCGCGAGGCCGGCCGCCAGCGAGGCGTAGCGCCCGGAGTTCCCCGCGGCGAGCGGGCCGATCACGGCGGCCGTCATGATGGCGGTCGTCGACTCGGGACCGACCGACAGCAGGCGCGAGGAACCGAACAGCGTGTACAGCGCCAGGGCCGGCAGGATCGCCCACAGCCCGGCGACCGGCGGCAGCCCGGCCACACCCGCGTACGCCATGACCTGCGGCACGAGGTAGGCCGCCACGGTCACTCCGGCCAGCAGGTCGCCCTTCAGCCACGCACGCCGATAGCCGAGAAGCGCGGCGAGGCCGGGCATCAGGCGGTGCCACCCGGGAATGTGCCCGTCCGAGCCGTCGGTCATGAGCCGCCCTTCGCCTTCAGGATCCACCGCAGCGTCGCCATCCTTCCAGCTGGGGGGCGCGGTCCACGAGATGCCCACGGGGTCCCACGCGTACCGTGCACGACGCGTTCGCTCCAACAGGCCCCGTAGAAAGGGACCTTCAGCCCAACGGCCGCAGACCTTCGGCATCCGGCGGCGCGCGGCGCCCGCGACAAGAGTGAGGAGTGTCAGGACAACGACCAGACATCCCCGAAGGGATCACCGCCATGGCCGTGCACGAGCACCCTCACCGGAGCCCAGGTTTCCACCTGTCCTACCGCAGGAACCGTACCGACTCCGCGATCGCCGTGTCGGCACGCACCGACACCCACGCCGTGGGTGCCTACGCCCTGGCGTCCCTGCGTCTGCTCACCGGTTTCGTCTTCCTGTGGGCGTTCCTGGACAAGACTTTCGGCTTCGGCTACGCGACCGCGTCCGGCAAGGGCTGGATCGACGGCGGGTCGCCGACGAGGGGCTTCCTCGGTTCCGTTGCCGCCGGGCCGATGGAGTCGACGTTCCACTCGTGGGCCGGTGACGCCTGGGCGGACTGGCTGTTCATGCTGGGCCTGCTCGGCATCGGCGTGGCCCTCATGGCCGGTGTGGCTCTGCGACCGGCGGCGGTGGCGGGCACGGCGGTGATGGCGTTGATGTGGATCGCCGAGTGGCCGCCGGCCAAGCACCTGTCGAACGGGTCGCCGAGCATGTCGACGAATCCCTTCGCCGACTACCACGTCATCTACGCGGTGGCACTGATCGCCGTGGCGGCCGCGGGCGCGGGTGCCACCTGGGGCCTGGGCCGGCTGTGGGCGCGGCTCCCGATCGTCCGCGACCACACCTGGCTGCGCTGAAAGCCCACCGCGCGACGGCCGCTTGTTCGGGGACCGTCGCACCAAGCACTGCACAGGCCCATCGGCCCGGCTGAAGGACCAGTGGCCCCTGCCCCGAAAGACCCCCTGAACACGACGCTGGAATCGGGTCCCTTCGGGTCCCCGATTCAGGAGGTGGAGATCATGTCCCGCACCATTACCGTAGGTCTCGACGGCTCGCCCGAGAGCCGGGCTGCCGCCGAATGGGCTGCCCGCGAGGCGAAGCTGCGCGGACTACCGGTGAGGCTCGTCCAGGTCTGGGAACCGGTACCGGAGCCCATGGCCCAGGCCCCGCTCCTCGGCGTCGAGACCCATCAGCACTGGACCGAGAGGGTGCCGCGCCAGGCCGCCGAAGGGCTACGGCTGCGCCACCCCGGCGTCGAGGTGACCACCGAACACGTCACCGGACGGCCCGCCGAGGCCCTGGCCCGCGCCGCGCAGGACGCCGAACTGCTCGTCCTCGGCTCTCGCGGCCTGGGCGGACTCGGCGGGTTCCTGGTTGGCTCGGTCGGCCTCGCAGTCGTGGCGTCCACCGAGCGACCCGTCGTCCTGGTCCGCGCCGGAGAGCAGGCCACCGACGAGCACGAGATGGACAAGGCCGGCATCCCGTCCACCGCCCCCTTCCGCCCCGTCGTCCTCGGACTCGACGTCGGCAGCCCCGACGAGGCGCTGATCGGGTTCGCCTTCGACGCCGCCACGCGGCGGAACGTGCCGCTGCGCGTCGTGCACGGCTGGAACCCGCCGCCCTACTACGCCTACGGCATGGCCCTGGAGGCCGCGGTCCAGCGGGAGCTGGCGGAGGTCGACTCCACCGTCCTGACCGAGGAACTGCGCCCCTGGCGGCAGAAGTTCCCCGACGTCGAGGTCGTGGCGGAGTCCCGCTACGGCAGCCCGTCCAACCTCCTGATCGACGCGTCTCAAGAGGCCTCTCTGGTCGTCGTCGGCCGACGCATCCGCCGCTCTTCCGTCGGCGCCCACATCGGCACCGTCACCCACGCCGTCCTGCATCACGCCACCGCCCCAGTCGCCGTCGTCGCACACGACTGACGCGCCACTGCAGAAAGAGAGAAGAGACCATGAAGGCAGCAGTCGTACGAGCCTTCGGCGAGCCCCTGGTCATCGAGGAGCGCCCCGACCCCGAGCCCGGTCCCGGCCAGGTCCGCGTCCGCGTCGAGGCCTCCGGGCTGTGCCACACCGACATCCACGCCGCGCATGGTGATTGGCCCGTCAAGCCCACCCCGCCGTTCGTCCCCGGCCACGAGGGCGTCGGCCTCGTCGAGAAGCTCGGTGAGGGCGTCACGCATCTGAGCGTCGGTCAGCGGGTTGCTGTGCCGTGGCTGGGCCGGGCGTGCGGGCGGTGCGAGCACTGCCTGTCCGGCTGGGAGACGCTGTGCGAGCAGCAGGTCAACACCGGCTACGGCTGCGACGGTGGGTACGCCGAGAAGATGCTGGCCTGGGCCGACTTCGCCCAGCCCGTGCCCGAGGGCGTCACCGCCTTCGAGGCCGCCCCGCTGGCCTGCGCCGGCGTCACCACCTACAAGGCTCTGAAGGTCGCCGACATCAAGCCCGCGCAGCTGGTCGCGATCTCCGGCGTCGGTGGCCTGGGCCACCTCGCCCTGCAGTACGCCAAGATCGCCGGCGCTACGGTCGCCGCGATCGACGTCACCGACGACAAGCTGCAGCTCGCCACCGAGCTCGGCGCCGACATCGTCATTGACGCCCGCAAGCAGGATGCCGGCAAGGAGCTGAAGGAGCACGGCGGTGCCCACGCGGCGATCGCCCTCGCGGTGAACCCGGCCGCGTTCGAGGCCGTCAACTCCGGTCTGCGGCGCGGCGGCAAGCTCGTGATGGTGGCCCTGCCCGCACACGGCACCATCCAGGTCCCCATCTTCGACACCGTCCTGAACGGCACCTCGGTGATCGGCTCCATCGTCGGCACGCGACAGGACCTTGCCGAGGTCTTCCAGCTCCACGCGGCCGGCCGTACGAAGGTCATCTACGAGACCCGTCCGCTCGTCTCCGTGAACGAGTCGATCGACGCGGTGCTGCGCGGCGAGATCAAGGCCCGGGTCGTCTTCGACCTCGGCGCGGGACGGTGAGGACGATGGACCTCCCGATCGTCGTCGGTGTCGACGGCTCGGAGCCCAGCATGCGCGCCGTCGACTGGGCGGCCGACGAGGCCGCCCTGCGAGGCGCGTCACTACGGCTGGTGTACGCCTCGCTGTGGGAGCGGTACGAGGGCACCTCCCTCGCGCAGGACCTCGGCAAGCCCGAGGAACAGGTGACAGCGGAGGACATCGTCGCGACCGCCGCGCGCCGTGCGCACAGCCGCCGGCCCGACGTGAAGGTCACCACCGACGTGCTGCCCGAGGAACCGGAGTACGCGCTGGTACGGGAGAGCCGCACCGCCACCGCGATGGTCCTGGGCTCGCGCGGCCGCAGCAGTCTGGCCGAGGCGCTTCTCGGGTCGGTCGGTGTCACGGTGGCCGGCCACGCGTACTGCCCGGTGATCGTGCTGCGCGGCAGTCACGACAACCGGGTTCGCACCGGGGCTCGCCGCATCGTCCTGGGCGTCGGCGAGAAGCCTGCGGACGCAGCGGCGGTGCGCTTCGCCGTGGAGGAGGCGCAACGCCGTGGCGTGCCGCTGGAGGCCGTACGAGCCTGGCGCTGCCCCGCGCACGAGACCACCGATCACCCCCTGATGGCCGGCGAACCCGCCCGGCTGCACAAGGAACGGGCCGTGGAGGAGCTGGAAGCGGCCTTGCAGGACGTCCCGGCCGACGTTGAAGTCCACCGGCGCACCGTCGAGGGCCACGCCCGCCGGGTACTGCTCGACGCGTCGGCCGACGCCGGCCTGCTCGTTGTGGGAGCCCGGCGCCGCGAGGGCCACTTCGGTCTCCAGCTCGGCGGCGTCGCCCACGCGGTGCTGCACCACTCGGCCTGCCCGGTTGCCGTCGTGCCGCAGCGGGCGTGAGGGCCGTGACCGGCTCAGAGGCTCGCGGCGTGGTCGGGGACATAGGTCTGCAGATCGCGCGGCGGGCGCTGGTAGCCGGTCGACGGCGGCCGCTCCGGCAGCTCCAGGACGTGCGGGGGCACCTCGCGGTGCCGGCCCGAAGCGAGTAGCTGGGCGATCGTGTTCAGTCGGGCCCGGCGCTCGTCGTCGCTCTCCACGACACACCACGGCGCCTCGGTGATGTCCGTGTGCACCAGCATCTCGTCCTGGGCCCGGGAGCACGCCTCCCGGCGGGTGATCGACCCCAGGTCCATCGGCGACAGCTTCCAGCGCCGCACAGGATCGTCCAGCCGGCGCCGGAACCGCTCCTGCTGCTCTGTACAGGCCGCCCGGGAGACCTTCGTCGCCACCCTCGGACAGGTCGCCGCCGCCGAAGACCCCGAACAGCCGGAACAGGCGCTGCGGGCCATTCTGTTCGGCTCCCACGGGAGGCCTGCCCCTGATGGCGCCGACGTAGCCCGGGGCGCCGTCCGTTCAGATCACGGATGGCGCCCCGGGCTTGCGCGCGGTTGTCCTACCGGTCGAGCAGGGGTCCGAACGGGCCAATCGCAACATCAGCAGCGCAGGGGCCCTGGGCGTGACCGGCGGCGGGGCTCGTCATGCGGTCCTGGAGCCCGGGCCATGGTCGGCCTCACCGGCCCACCGGGCGGCGAGTTCTCCGGCACGCCGGGCTGCGGCGGCCACCGCGTCAGGGCCGCCGCCCACACGCCCCGCCGCATACCCGACCAGGAAGGTCGTCAGCGGGGCGGCGGGCCGGGCGACGCCATGAGCCGCATCGCCCGCGAGGGCGAGCAGGAGGGCCCGGTCGACTTCGAGGTCGATGCCCAGGTCGGCCTTCACAGCGGCCGTCCATTCCTTCAGTACGTCGTCCATGATCCTCGTTCTCTCATCCGTATGACCTGTGAGCGGCTTGTGCGGGTGCGGTGGTCGGCTACAGCGGGCTGCTCCAGTACGGCCAGAAGCGGGTGAGGACGAGCAGCGTAATCACCCCGTACCAGGCGGCGAGCAGTAGCCAGTGCGTGTCCCGGACGACCTCCAGCACACCCCAGGGCACGGGGACGATTCCCGCTCCAGGCAGTGCAGCATCACGTACCAGAACAGAGCGGTGGAGCCGCCGGTCGTCCACGGTGAGCTGGAAGGAGGCGAGCCAGCCGACGATACCGGTAAGCAGCATCATCAGGCCCGTTCGGCGGCTCGCGCCCGCTGCGTGCGTGCGCCGGGTGGTCGTGGCGTCCGTCGCGAGCGCGGGCCTGTGACTCATGCCGCTCGCCGGGAGCCGGAGGACGACCGTGGCCGGCCCCCTGCCGTCGGGGCTGCGGCCGGTGTGGCCCGCCGCCGGTATACCAGATACGGCCGGGCCAGGTATCCGATCGGGGCGCTCCACACATGGACCAGCCGTGTGAACGGCCAAGCCGCGAAGAGGAGGCAGGCGCTCAGGGCGTGCAGCTGGAACAGCAGCGGGGCTCCGGCGATCGCCTCCGGCTGCGGCTGGAGCACGAACAGGCCGCGAAACCACACGGAGACGGTGGTGCGGTAGTCGTAGCCGGGGCCGAACACGTTGTGCGCGGCGGTGGCGGTGATGCCCAGCAGGACGGTGGCGGACAGCAGCGGGAAGAGCAGCTTGTCACTGCGGTCGGTGCCCAGCCGGATCCGGCGGGTCAACAGCCGTCGGGCGCACAGCATGCCGAGCCCGGTGACCATGGCGACGCCCGCCACCGAACCCGCCCAGACGGCCGTGGTGTGGTAGGCGTGTTCGCTGATCCCGGCGGCCTCGGTCCAGGAGGCGGGGACCGCCAGGCCCACCACATGTCCGCCGATCACCATGAAGGCACCCAGGTGGAACAGCGGGCTGCCCCAGCGCAGCCACCGATGTTCGAGGAGCTGGCTGGTGTGGGAGGTCCAGCCGAACTGGTCCTGGCGGTAGCGCCAGACGTGCCCGACGACGAACACGGCGAGACAGATGTAGGGGATGGCGACCCAGAGGAGGAGGTCGGCGCCGCTCGTGGACGCGGCAGCCAAGTGGGTGGGTACGGCGTTCATCGGGGGCCTTCCGTACGACTGGTCGAAGCGGGCGGCACGCGGGTCGGCGGCGCCGGCGCCGGCGGCACGAAGGTGCCCGGAGGTGCGAACTCCCCGTCCCCGTACGACCCGTAGGGGGCGAGGCCGACCTCTTCGTTCGGTGGGCCCTCGGCGACGAGCTGGGCCACTGCCGCGCGGTCCGCCTCGGTGGGCGGCGGCAGCAGGGTGAGCAGGGCGGCCAGGACGTGTCGGTAGGGGGAGTCGGCGTCGGTCAGGGCGCGGTGGATCAGTTCCAGCCCGCGCCGGTGCTGGCGCAGTGGTGCCTCGCCGCCACCTGGACCGGCCAGGGCGGCGAATTCCAGCACGACCGGCAAGTGGTCGGGCAGTTCTCCCGCGTCGGTGTCCCAGCCCGCGGCCCGGTACCGCTGGTTCAAGGTGAGCAGGGCCATGCCCCGGCGGCGGGTGTCGCCGTGCAGGTAGTAGGTGAGGTAGAGGCTGCTCTTGCGGCGCAGGTCGAACATCTCGACGTAGTGGCGCTCCAGCGCCTCGGGCTCCTGCCCGGTGAACCAGGTGGTGAAGGCGGCCAGGTGCTCGGCGGCAGGCGAGGACGGCAATGCCTCGACGGCAGCCGTCAATACCGGTCGAGCGGCAGTCAGTTCGGCGTCCGGGTACTGCAGCAGCAGCGAGCACAGCCGCAGCAGTGGAATGCGCGCCTCGCTCTCCTCGGGCGTGAGCCGGGCGCGACGGCGTACGGCCGCCCGGACGCGGGTGCGGACGAGGGCGGGAATTGTTGCGGGCAGCGGGCTCACAGGTGGCCTCCGGCGGGGGTTTCGGGCGTACGGCGGCGCAGGGTGGGGATGCCGAGCATCACCCGTCGCCCGCCGTCGTCCGTCGGGTCGCCGGACGATTCGACCGGGCATCGGTTCTCCATCGCGGTCAGCGCGGCCGCGTCCTCCTTGTGCGCGGCCGGGACGACATAGCGGTCGGCGTATTTGGCGACGGCGAGCAGGCGGTGGAGGTCCTGCGCCTCGCGGGCGGTGAGCCCGACGGCGTTGAGCACGGCCTCGTCACCGGTCTCACCGAGGGTGCGTTCGCGCATGTACGAGCGCAGCGCGGTGAGTTTCATCAGCACTCCGGCGACGACGTCGGTGTCTCCGGCGGTGAACAGCTCCGCCAGGTATTCCAGCGGGATGCGCAGTCGGGTGACGGCGGCGAAGACGTGGTCGGGGTCGTCCTGGTTTCCGCCCGCCGCGTCGACGGCGTCGAGCACGGGGGACAGCGGAGGCACGTACCAGACCATCGGCAGGGTGCGGTACTCCGGGTGCAGCGGCAGCGCCACCTTGTAGCGGGAGACCAGGTCGTACACGGGGGAGCGGCGGGCGGCGTCCAGCCAGTCCTCGGGGATGCCGGACTCCCGTGCCGCGGCGATCACTTCGGGGTCGTGCGGGTCGAGGAAGACACCGCGCTGGGCGTCCAGCAGATCCTTCTCGTCCGGGGTGGCCGCGGCCTCGCCGACGCGGTCGGCGTCGTACAGCAGCAGGCCGAGGTAGCGCAGTCGTCCCACGCAGGTCTCGGAGCAGACGGTGGGCTGGCCGGCCTCGATGCGCGGGAAGCAGAAGGTGCACTTCTCGGCCTTGCCGGTGGCGTGGTTGACGTACACCTTCTTGTACGGGCATGCCGTCACGCACATCCGCCAGCCGCGGCAGCGGTCCTGGTCGACCAGGACGATGCCGTCCTCGACCCGCTTGTACATCGCACCAGATGGGCAGGCGGAGACGCAGGCGGGGTTGAGGCAGTGTTCGCACAGCCTCGGCAGGTGGAAGAGGAAGGTCTGTTCGAACTCGAACTTCACTTTCTCCGCCCATTCCCCGGTGAGGTTGGGGTCGCCGCCGGCGTGCTCGGGCGCGCCGCCGAGGCCGTCCTCCCAGTTGGCGCCCCAGGTGATGGCGGTGGGCTTGCCGGTGAGGACGGAGCGGGGCCGGGCGACTGGCATGTCCGGCCCGGCGGGAGCGCTGACCAGGTTGTCGTAGTCGTAGGTGACCGGCTCGTAGTAGTCCTCGAGGGAGGGCAGGTCGGGGTTGGAGAACAGCGACAGCAGCCGCCTGATCCGCCCCCCGGAGCGCAGGACGAGACGCCCGCGCTTGTCGAGCATCCAACCGCCCTTCCACTGTTCCTGGTCCTCGTAGCGGCACGGGTAGCCGACGCCGGGCTTGGTCTCGACGTTGTTGAACCAGGCGTACTCGACGCCGGTGCGATTGGTCCACGTCTGCTTGCAGGTGACCGAGCAGGTGTGGCAGCCGATGCACTTGTCGAGGTTCATCACCATCGCGATCTGTGCCATGACGCGCATGTCAGTACTCCACTTGCTGGCTGCGGCGGCGGATGACGGTGACCTCGTCGCGCTGGTTGCCGGTCGGGCCGTAGTAGTTGAAGGCGTAGGTGAACTGTGCGTAGCCGCCCGCGAGATGGGTCGGCTTGAGCAGCAGCCTGGTCAGCGAGTTGTGGATGCCGCCCCGCTTGCCGCTGACCTCGGTCTTGGGCACGTTCACGTTGCGGTCCTGCGCGTGGTACATGTACACGGTGCCCTCGGGCATGCGGTGCGTGACCACGGCCCGGCAGGCGACGACGCCGTTGCGGTTGTACGCCTCGATCCACTCGTTGTCCTTGACGCCGATCTTCTCGGCGTCGGCGGTGGACATCCAGATCACCGGGCCGCCGCGGGACAGGTCGAGCATGTACTTGTTGTCCTGGTAGTTCGAGTGGATGGACCACTTGGAGTGCGGGGTCAGATAGCAGACCGTGACCTCCGCCCGGCCGGTCTCGTGCAGCTGCTCGTCGCCGTAGTGCCGGGGGGTGTTCAACGGGGGCCTGTAGACTGGCAGTTGCTCGCCGAGTTCGGCCATCCAGTCGTGCTGGACGAAGAAGTGCTGCCGACCGGTGAGGGTGTGCCAGGGCTTCTTGTGCTCGGTGTTGATGACGAACGGAGAATAGCGGCGGCCGCCGGTCTCCGAGCCCGACCACTCGTAGGAGGTCATCACGGCACGCGGCTGGGTGCGGGTGTCGGCGAAGGTGATCCGCTCGGCCTCGCGTTCCGAGGCGAGCTCCACCAGGCCCTCGCTGCCGGTCTGCCGCTCCAGTTCGCGGAAGCCCTCGGTGGCCAGGCGTCCGTTGGTGGTGCCGGACAGGGCGAGGATCGCCTCGCACATGTCGGAGGCGGTGGCCAGGGAGGGCCGGCCGGCGGCCACGCCGTCACGGACGGTGCCGCAGCGACGGCGCAGTTCGTCGATCTCCCGGTCGGGGTGGACGGTGACGCCCTTGGTGGTGGTGCCCAGGGTGTCCAGCAGCGGGCCGACAGCACGCATCTTCTGCGCGGTCGCGGCATAGTCCCGCTCGACGACGACGAGCTTTGGCATGGTGCGCCCCGGGATCGGCTCGCACTCCCCGGTCTTCCAGTCCCGCACCACGCCGCCCGGCTGGGCGAGTTCGTCGGGGGTGTCGTGCAGCAGCGGCACCGCCAGGACGTCGGTACGTGTACCCAGATGCTCGGCGGCCAGATCGCTGAACTTGTCGGCGATCGTGAGGAAGCTGTCGTAGTCGGTGCGGGCCTGCCAGGGCGGGGCGATGGCCGGTGTGAAGGCGTGCACGAAGGGATGCATGTCCGTACTGGACAGGTCGTCCTTCTCGTACCAGGTCGCGGCCGGCAGGACCACGTCGGAGAGCAGGCTGGTGGAGGTCATCCGGAAGTCCATGGTGACCAGCAGGTCGAGCTTGCCCTCGGGTGCCTCGTCCCGCCAGACCACTTCCTGCGGGCGTCCCTCGGGCGGGGTCTCCTCGGAGCGGGCGGCCGCGTCCGTGCCCAGCAGGTGCCGCAGGAAGTACTCGTTGCCCTTGCCGGAGGAGCCGAGCAGGTTGGCACGCCACACCGTCAGGACGCGAGGGAAGTTGGCGGGGTCGTCGGGGTCCTCGACGGCGAACCGCAGCCGCCCGGACTTCAGTTCGTCGACGATGTGCTCGGCGACCGGCCGGCCCGCCCGCGCCGCCTCGTCCGTCAGGTCGAGGGGGTTGCGGTTGAAGCCGGGGTGACCGGGTGTCCACCCCAGCCGCACGGCCTGCGCCAGGCAGTCGGCGAACGCCTTGCCCTGGAACCGCCCGTTCCCGAGCGGGGAGGCCAGCTCATCGGGCCCGAACGCCTCGTAGCGCCACTGGTCGGAGTTCAGGTACCAGTACGAGGTGCCCGCCATGTGCCGGGTGGGGCGCTGCCAGTCGAAGGCGAACGCCAGGTGCTGCAGTCCGGTGAGGGGACGGACTTTCTCCTGGCCGACGTAGTGGGCCCAGCCGCCGCCGTTGACGCCCTGGCAGCCGGTCATTGTCGTCAGCGCCAGGAAGGCCCGGTAGATGGTGTCGGAGTGGAACCAGTGGTTGGTGCCCGCGCCGAGGGCGATCATGGACCGGCCGTTGGTGCGCTCGGCGTTGCGCGCGAACTCCCGGGCGATCCGGGCCGCCTGCTCCGCCGGCACCGAAGTGACCGTCTCCTGCCAGGCCGGGGTGTACGGCTCGCTCGCGTCCTCGTACGACGCCGGCCAACTGCCCGGCAGGCCCGGCCGCTCCACCCCGTACTGGGCGAGCATCAGGTCGAAGACCGTGGTGACCGTCCGCCCGCCGATCCTGCGGACCGGCACCCCGCGCACCATCGCCGAGCCGCCCTCCGTCGCGCCCTCGTCGAAGCGGGGCAGAGCGACCTCGACCGTCTCCTCCGCGCTCTCAAGCAGGCTCAACTCGGGCACCACGTCGCCGAGGTCGAGGTTCCAGCGGCCTTGCTCGGCTTCCCCCCAGCGGAAGCCGAGCGAGCCGTTCGGCACCAACGGTTCGCCCGTGGCCGCGTCGAGGAGAACGGTTTTGGACCCGGCATGTTCCGTGTCGTGTCCGAGGTCGGCAGCGGTCAAAAAACCGTCCGGGACCAGGCCGCCCTCGGTGTGCTCGCGCAGGGCCACCAGGAACGGCGCGTCGGTGAACTTGCGCATGTAGTCCTGGAAGTAGGGCACTTCGCGGTCGACGAAGAACTCGCGCAGGATCACATGGCCCATGGCCATCGCCAGGGCCCCGTCCGTGCCCGGGTGCGGGGCCAGCCACTCGTCGGCGTGCTTGACGTTGTCGGCGTAGTCGGGGCTGACCGCGACGACCTTGGTGCCGTTGTAGCGGGTCTCGGTCAGGAAATGCGCGTCCGGGGTTCGGGTGACGGGGATGTTGGAACCCCACATGATCAGATAGCCCGCGTTCCACCAGTCGGCCGCCTCCGGCACGTCGGTCTGGTCGCCGAAGACCTGCGGCGAGGCGATCGGCAGATCCGCGTACCAGTCGTAGAACGACAGCAGGGTGCCGCCGATCAGCGACATGAAGCGGGCGCCGGACGCGAACGACGCCATCGACATCGCCGGGATCGGGGAGAAGCCCGCGACGCGGTCCGGGCCGTACGTCTTGACGGTGTGCACGTGAGCGGCGGCGACCAGCTCGCTCACCTCGTCCCAGCCGGCGCGCACCAGGCCGCCCTTGCCACGGGCCCGCTTGTAGGCGCGCGCCTTGGCCGGATCGCCGGTGATCTCGGCCCAGGCTGCGACCGGGTCGCCGAGCCGCTTCCGGGCTTCGCGCCACAGCTTCAGCAGCGCGCCGCGCACGTACGGGTAGCGGACCCGGCTGGGGGAGTAGGTGTACCAGGAGAACGAGGCACCGCGCGGGCAGCCGCGTGGCTCGTACTCGGGGCAGTCGGTACCGATGGACGGGTAGTCGGTGGCCTGGTGCTCCCAGGTGATGATGCCGTCCTTGACGTACACCATCCACGAGCAGGAACCGGTGCAGTTCACCCCGTGCGTGGAGCGCACTACCTTGTCGTGCGCCCAGCGGTCGCGGTAGAAGCCCTCCCACTTGCCGTCGTTCTCGCCGAACACGGCGCGCCCGTCGGCCGACACCTCACGGCGTGTGAGCAGTCGCCGGGCGGCCAGCGGCCAGCCTTCACCAGCGCTCGACGCCTGAGGCCGTGTGTTCTGATCGTTCTCCATGGCTGGGAACGCTAGGTGGTGCGGGCCCTGGTGCACCTGGGGCCGGCGGTCCTGGCCGGATGGCCTTCCGGCCCAGTCTGGACCGCCGCAACAGGGCCCAATGGTCCCGGCGTTGGGGTCCGGTCGGCCGGGGGTCGGGTGTGCCCGGAGTTGCATCCTGAGCATTGATCATTTCGCTTGGGCGGCCTACGTGCACCTGGTGCGATGCATCCGTGCTGACGGGCCGTCCGGCCCTGGCGCGAGTGCCGGATCGAGGGACTGTCGGCCTACCGGGAAGGACTGGTCGGCCGCCGCGCTCGTCGGTCCCGACTCCGCATGCTGATCAGCGACCGATCCGGAGGTATCCCGTGTCCTACTGCAACCAGCATCCGTGCGGCCCACACCGACGTCCCCCGTCATGGGTGCTGCGCACGGTCCGGGCCGGTCATCGTCCGGCCGCCCGCTTCGTCTGCCCTGACTCCAGGGCGGCCGGACACAGCCTCAGGGCGCTGGGAAGGGCTGTGCGGTGAGCGCCGCCGTCCGTGCCATCCGCCGCCAGCGGCACGACGCGGGGGAGCGGCCGTTCATCGTCATCTGGGAGTCCACCCGGGCTTGCCCGCTGGCCTGCCTGCACTGCCGGGCCGAGGCCGTGCCCGACCGCGACCCGCGGGAGCTGGACACCGCCGCCGCGCAGGACCTGCTGCGCCAGGTGGCCGCCTTCGGGCAGCCCGCCCCGCTGTTCGTGATCACTGGCGGTGACCCGTTCCAGCGCCCCGACCTGACCGACCTCATCGCGTACGGCAGGGAAGTCGGGGTCCGGGTCGCTGTCTCCCCCTCTGGCACCCCGACGCTCACCGATGAGCGTTTGCGCGCCGTGCACGCTGCGGGCGCGTCCGGGCTCTCGCTCAGCCTGGACGGCTCCACCGCCGAGCTGCACGACGCCTTCCGCGGGGTGCCCGGGGTGTTCCGCTGGACCCTGGACGCCTGGGACACAGCGCGTTGCCTCGGCATGAAGGTGCAGATCAACTCGACGGTCGCCCGGCACAACCTGTACGACCTCCCCGACATCGTCCGCCTGGTCGCCGAGCACGGGGCGATGCTGTGGAGTGCCTTCTTCCTGGTGCCCACCGGCCGCGGCCGCACCCTCGGCGCACTGACCCCCGCCGAGGTCGAGGACGTCCTCAACTTCGTCTACGACGTCGGCCTGACCGTGCCCGCCAAGACCACCGAAGCCCACCACTTCCGCCGCGTCGCCCTGCAGCGCCACGTGCTCGCGAACAGCGGCGACGACCACGTGGCCGTGCTCGGACTCGGGCCGCTGTACCGGGAACTGCGCAAGCGATCCGCCGAGTTGGGCCTTGACGCCGGAACGCGCCGGGTGCGGCGCCCGCCGCTGGACGTCAACGCGGGCCGCGGCTTCGTCTTCGTCTCGCACACCGGCACCGTGCACCCCAGCGGCTTCCTGCCGCTGGGTGCCGGAAACGTACGCGAGACACCCCTGACCGATATCTACCGCACCTCGGAACTGTTCACCGGGCTGCGAGACCCCGAACGGCTGGGCGGCCGGTGCGGGCGGTGCGAGTTCCGCCAGCTCTGCGGCGGCTCGCGGTCCCGGGCCTACGGCGTCACCGGCGACCCCTACGCCGAGGAGCCGTGGTGCGGCTACCGGCCCGGTTCCTTCCCGCACCAGCGGGAACTGGCCGCGCTGCTGTCCGGCGGCGGCAACGAGGAACCGCCTGTTCGTCCCTGTCCGACCGCCGACCCGGGCGGCAAGGAGCACCGTGTACAGCAAGAACGATGACACGGCCGTCGGAGGTGGCCGCCCGCCCAGCAGGTTCAAGGCGTCCGGCCTGCGCAGTCGGCACCTGGCCGCCCACGCCCTGGTCGTGGCCTGGGTGGTGCTCGCCCTGACCGGTGCCGGATGCGCGCTGCTGGTCACCGCGGTCGCCGCGCACCTTGTGGTACTGGTCCGCATGGGCCGGGGCGCGCTGGGCGGACGGCTCGCCCCGATCGCCGACTACTACCGGGCCGGCGCCGCGGCCCTGATCGTCGGTGCGGTACTGGGCTGGCTGCTGGCCACCGGCAGGGCGGGCCCGCAGCACTACACCGGGCTGAAGCCGGCCCACGTGCACGTCACGCTCCTCGGCTGGATCGAACCCGGCCTGAAGAAGGTCGACCACGAGTACGTGCTGGTCTCCTCCGAGCTCTACCTCGGCACGCCGGGCAGCGCGGCCCAAGTGGCGAAGATGCGTCAGGACACGCCGGACGCCTGGGTGTTCAACGGCATCGCCGCCCAGTACGCCAAGGCACCGTTGACGCTGAAGGCCGGCGAGCGGGCCCGCTTCTGGGTGGTCGCCGCCGGACCGAGTGACGGCGTCGCCTTCCACATCGTCGGCACTTTCTTCGACACCGTGTACAAGGAAGGCGCCGACCTACTGAAGCCCGGTGACTCCGGAGGATGGCAGGTGCTCGACCTGGCCCCGGCCCAGGGCGGGTTCGTCGAGACCACCTTTCCCGAGGCCGGCCACTACCCCTTCGTCGACCACGACATGCGTCACGCCGAAGCCGGGGCCATGGGCATGGTGGAGGTGAGCGGCTGATGGACACCGTCGGCCTGTGGTCCCTGGTGCGGTTCGTGCACGTGGCCGGCGCCGCCCTGTGGGTCGGCGGCCAACTGGCCCTGTCCCTGGTGATCCTGCCGCTGGCCCGCCACCTGCTCGCACCGGAGGCCAAGGACCGCTTCACCGCCGCGGCGGGCCGCCGGTTCGGCCTGCTGACCGGGGCGGTGTTCCTGCCGGCCCAGCTGGCCACCGGTTGGGCCATGCCCTGGCACAAGGGTGTCACCTGGGCCTCGCTCGCCGAACCCGGTTACGGCCGTACCTTGGCGGCCAAACTCGCCCTCTTCGTGGTGGTGATGCTCGCCGCGGGTGGCCACGGCATCGCCCACGCCAAGGGCCACTCCGAACGTGCCCGGATCCTGGCGGTCGCCTCCCTCGTCGGCTCGCTCGGCGTCGTCCTGCTGGCCACCGCCCTGCCCGCCACCTGACCCGTGGCCACGACGAAGAGAAGAGGAGACATCATGCGTACTCAAGCCCCGCTGGACGCCGCCACCGTGGAGTCGCTCCTGACGGCGGCCGTGGCAGCCCCGTCGATCCACAACACACAGCCCTGGCGCTTCCGCCTGGATCCCGACAGCCAGGCATTGGAGGTCCGTTCGGCGCCGGAGCGAACACTGCCGCTGACCGACCCGGTGCACCGCGCCCAGTATCTGTCCGTGGGCGCCGCGGTCTTCAACCTCCGGCTCGCCGCCGTCCACCGGGGCTGGCGGCCGGAGGTAAGACTGCTGCCGGATTCGCGCGAACCAGGGCTGCTGGCCACCGTACGACTGACCGGTCGACTCGGTGCGGACGACCAGCCGTCGGACCCTGGCCTCTATGAGGCCATCGCGCGGCGGCACACCAGCCGGATGCCGTTCACCGGCCGACCGGTGCCTGAGCCGATCGTGGCGGAGATGACGGCGGCCGCGTGCGCCGCCGGCGCACGCCTGCACGTGCCGGACATCGCCGGAACACGGCGGCTGCTGCGTGTGACCGCCGCAGCCGAGGCACGCGACCATGCTCACCCGGAGCGCACCGCCGAAACCCGAACCTGGATCACCGCCCCGGGAGCAGACACCCGCTACGGGATTCCCGTCACCGCCCTCGGCCCGCCCGACGCGGCCGCGCGGATGCCGGTGCGGGACTTCACCGGTGCGCTGCCCGCCCTCCGCCTGCCCGCCCTCTGGTTCGAACGCCACGTTCAGGTGGCCCTGCTGTGGACGTCCCACGACCGGCGGGAGGATTGGCTGCGGGCGGGCCAGGCCCTGCAGTACGTCCTGCTCACGGCCACTGCCCACGGGCTGCGTCACTCCTGCACCAGGCCATGGAATGGCCCGACCTGCGGGCGGCGACGGCCCTCCCGGGACACAAGCGGTGTCATCCGCACATGCTGATCAGATTCGGCTACGGACCGGACGGCGGCCGCACCCCGCGAGCGCCCGGGCA
Source organism: Streptomyces sp. NBC_01669 (assembly GCF_026339735.1). GTDB lineage: Bacteria > Actinomycetota > Actinomycetes > Streptomycetales > Streptomycetaceae > Streptomyces > Streptomyces yanii. The sequence continues at coordinate 894,575 of NZ_JAPEQG010000001.1, read as the reverse complement.
CTGCGCTGTTCGTCCCGCAGCACCGCCCGCAACCGCTACCGAAACGAGCTGAGGACGCGGTCTTTTCCGGCGCCGTCCAAGGAACACGGCGGACAGGGCCGCACCTGTCCGCCGCAAAGACGGCCCGTCAGCCTGCGCCGCAGGCAGCCCCGAGCTCGCGCCGGGTGACGAGCTCCGCCTCGATCCGTATGAACATGGTGTCCGCTGCTGTTACCCAGGGGCGCGGACTGTCCGTGAAAGCCGTTTCGTGCTCCGCCGCCAGACCGTTCAGACCGTGGCGCGACCGGTGATGATCACAGCCATGGGTCTGCGGGAGGCATCCGGGCGGACACCGGTGCGGGACTCACCGGTGCGCTACCCGTGCCACGGCTGTCCGCCCTGCGCTTCGAACGCCATACCCAGGCGGCCTGCTGTGGACGTCCCACGACCTGGTTCCCGCACAGGGCCGCAGTCGGCGGTCGGTCATTCGGGTACCGGGCCGACGGAGTGACTCCGCGCCGTCGGTACGCGCCTGTGTCCGAGCGGCCGGAGTCGGAGCCCGCGGTCGCTGCGGGCTGCGCCTCACTGTGTGCCAAGCGCTCCCCTGAGCTTGCGTCCGGTGACCATCTCGGACTCGATCCGTACGAACACCGCGTTCCGCAGGGGCATCCAGGAGCTGGGGCCGGTCTGCGACAGCCGCTCGTGCTCAGCGGGATCGGTCAACACGGTGGCCCGCCCGGTGACGACCACGCTCCAGCCGGACCGGGTTGCCGCGTCGAACTCGTCTGCCTCGAAGGCGACTACGACGCCGTCGATGGCGTGTACGAGGTCCGAGTCCGGCGATGTGCACAGCAGGACGGAGGCGTCCGTGTCCAGGGAGAAGTTGATGGGGAGGACCGCGGGCAGTGCCTGTCGGGTGTAGACCACACGGCCGACCGGCACCTTGGCCAGGAGGCGCAGGCACTCCTGCCGGTCGAGGGTGCGAAAGGCGTCGTTCGGGGACATCAGGTCATCGTTCCTGTGGGCGCCGGGTAGGGGGTAGGGCCGGTCGGCCCTCTTTTGTTGTGTCCCGGCAGGAGCGGGGTGCAGCCGCACGGCCTCAGGAGTCGCGCGGGCGATCCGGGGCGCGGATCCAAGGAGGTGCGGGCGGTCGGATCTGACCTTGAGGGCCCTTTGCCCGGCCGTAGGGACCCATGGCCCATGCCGCTCGGGCGCCCGGATGCGGACAGTGGCTGCGAGGCGTCCGATCTGTGGGGCAGCGAACCTGTGGTTCCCATGCGCCCCCGCGCCACCGAACCAACGTGAGAGGGAAGGGACGGACAACATGAACCAGCCGACGACGACGGAGAGCGAGAGGCCGGTCTCGGGCGCGCCGGTGCCGGGCCAGGCATGGCTGATGCTGGCCGTGGCCACCATCGGTTTCGCCGTCAACTTCTGGGCATGGGCGCTGCTCAGCCCGCTCGGTCCGCGCTTCAAGGACTTCCTCGACCTGTCCTCGTTCCAGCAGTCGCTGCTGGTGGCGGTGCCGGTCGTGGTCGGCTCGCTGGGGCGGATCCCGGTCGGCGCGCTGACCGACCGGTTCGGTGGCCGGGTGATGTTCCCGATCGTGTCGGCGGCCACCATCGTGCCGGTCCTCTACCTCGGACTGGCCGGACACTCCTCCCTCGCCGCCCTGCTGGTCGGCGGATTCTTCCTCGGCATCGGCGGCACCGCCTTCGCCGTCGGCGTGCCGTTCGTCAACGCCTGGTTCCCGCCCGCACGGCGCGGCATGGCCATCGGCGTCTTCGGCGCCGGCATGGGCGGAACCGCGATCAGCGCCCTGACCACCGTCAAGCTGGTCGACGCGCACAGCATGTCGACACCCTTCCTGATCACCGCCGCGATGCTTGCCGTATACGCCGTGGCCGCGGCGCTGCTGCTGCGCGACGCGCCCGGACGCACGGTGCCGACCGAGCCGCTGGGACGCCGCCTGGCCGCCACCGCCCGGCTGGGCATCACCTGGCAGGCGTCCGCGCTGTACGCGGTGGCCTTCGGCGGCTACGTCGCCTTCTCCGTCTACCTGCCGACCTACCTCAAGACCGGCTACGGCCTGAACCAGGCGGACGCTGCGAACCGCATGGCCGGGTTCGTGCTGCTGGCCGTGGCGATGCGTCCGGTCGGCGGCTGGTTGTCCGACCGCATCGGCCCGGTCCGGGTGCTGGCCGCGTCGCTGACCGTGGTGGCCGCCGGGGCGGTGGTGCAGTCGTTCACCCCGTCGCTGGCCCCGGTGGGAACCATCGCCTTCCTGGCCATGGCCGGTGCGCTCGGCGCGGGCAGCGGGGCGACCTTCGCCCTGGTGGCCCTGCTGACCCCGGCGAACAAGGTCGGCTCGGTCACCGGTGTGGTCGGCGCCGCGGGCGGCCTGGGCGGCTTCGTGCCACCGCTGGTGATGGGCTCGCTGTACGGGGAGTACGGGTCATACGCGGTCGGACTCGTCCTCCTCGCGGTTGTGGCCGCCGCGGCGCTGGGCTACACCCTCACCGGTGTCCGGGCCGCCGTCCAGGGCGGTGACCGGGCTCCGCGTGCCGGCCTTGGGCGACACCACGGCGCGCACACCACGGTGTGAGAACGACGGATCGAACGGGTTTCGCACGGGCAACTCACGGCTCACCACGGCGGACCAGCCGCTGCACCCGGCTGGTCCGCCGCTCGTCTGCCCGGCAGGTCCGTCTCGACGCCTTGGCACGTTCAAGGCATAGCCCTGCGGAAGGCGGGTAGTTGCTTCGGCGCGCTGACGATCTCCACGGCGCCGTCCGGTTCGGGATGTTCTCGAGATTCCGGAGGACGTGGTCTGCACCGTCGAGTACTCCGTGCGCGGAGCCAAGCACGCCGTCCATGGCCTCCTCGGCCTCGACGCGCAGGAGATCCCCGGCATCTACCACGCCCTCGCCGACCCGAAGACGGCCTTCGGCGCACTCAAGGCCGCACTGGCCTGAGCTGCAACGCAGTACCTCCGGCGCCGACACGCGGGTGGTAGTGCGGTGCCCGACCACCTTCCACCGCCTCCCGTACGGGACGTGCGGGGGGTTCGGAACTGCTGCCGCTTGACCGAGCCCAAGTGAGTTCTGGTGTGCGTGAGTGTCCCCGCTGCGGCTCATTGCAAGGCCGGGGATCCCTGTGGGGCGAACGGGAGTTTGTCGGACGAACGCGTGACCTTTCTCGTGGTCGGGTCGTTGTGGGTGGTGACGGTCGGGCGGAGCGGGGATCGGGGGCGGGGCTGTGGGAGTTGGCGGAGCCGTTCGTCGTGCCTGGCCCTGCGGGGGTGGCGGTCCGGGCGCGGCTGCGTCTGTCGGCGGCGGATGTGGCGGTGCTGTGCGAGGTCGGGGCGTTCCTTGGCGGGCTGGCCGCCGGTGATCTGGCGGTGCGCTCCCGGCAGGGCCTTGGGCATGATGCCGGGTCGTGGGCGGTGCGCAAGCGGGAGCTGACCGGTCTGTCGTCGGCGCGGTGGGCGGGCAGCATCACGAAGGCCACGCACGATCAGTGGGCGCTGGCCCGGCGCGGTCAGGCGCGGGAGCTGGCGTGGCTGCGCGGGGAGATCGCCTCGATCGAGGCACGGCTGGGCCGCCCGCTCGGCGCCAGGGCCGACAAGCGGGCCAGGCTGCCGCGCGGGTACGGGTCGCGGGTGGAGTGGCACGCCAAGTCCCGCCGCCTGCACACCCTCCAGGACCGGCTGGCGCGGCTGGAGGAGGACTGGTCGGCAGGCCGCGTTCACGTGCTCCGCGGCGGCAAACGGCTCGCCCGCCTGCGCCACCACCTGGACGAGGCGGGACTGGACGCGCAAGGGTGGCGGGAGCGGTGGCAGGCGGCGCGGATGTTCCTGACGGCGGACGGGGAGTCCGGTAAACGTTTCGGCAACGAGACCATCCGCGTCACCGACGCCGGGCGGGTCTCGGTCCGGCTCCCGGCCGCGCTCGCCCACCTGGCCAACGCCCCGCACGACCGGTACGTGCTGGACGCGGCCGTCCGGTTCCAGCACCGGAGCGCGGAGTGGGCGGACCGGATCACCGCGAACCGGGCGGTGGCCTACCGCATCCACCACGACCCGGTCCGCGGCCGCTGGTACGTGACCGCCTCCTGGCAGCACACCCCTGCCCCCGTGCTGCCGCTGGAGGCGGCCCTGGCCCGGGGTGTGGTCGCCGTCGACATGAACGACGACCACCTCGCCGCCTGGCAGCTCGACGTCCATGGCAACCCGGTCGGCGAACCCCGACGGTTCTTCTACGACCTGACCGGCAGCACGCAGCATCGGGACGCGCAGATCCGCCACGCCCTGACCCGGCTGCTCCACCACACCCGCCGCTGCGGGGCCGCTGCGATCGCCATCGAAAACCTCGACTTCACCGACGGCACGTCCCGGGAGAAACACGGCCGCAACAAGCGCTTCCGTCGGCTGATCTCCCGCTTCCCCACCGCCCGGCTGAAGGCCCGACTCGCATCGATGGCTGCCGAGCAGGGCATCGCGCTCGTCGCGGTGGATCCGGCCTACACCTCCCGGTGGGGCGCCCAGCACTGGCAGCAGCCCCTGACCACCAGCACCAGGAAGACCACTCGCCACGACGCCGCCGCCGTGGCGATCGGCAGGCGCGCCCTCGGGCACCCGATCCGGCGACGGACGGCACCGCCCCGTACCCACCAGAGCGATGGGTACGGGCATCGGACCGCCCAGGCCGGACCGAATGCCCCAGGGCGTGAGGGACCCCGCCCCCGCATTCCCGGACCACGCACGAGATGCGTGCCGCCCGGACGCGGAGCGAACGCGGGTGACCAGCGTGCCCAGCACCGTTCGGGACACGCGGCTGAGCCTGGGTTCTGGCAACAGGACTCACTCCCGCTCAGTCCATAGGAACGGTTTGCTTCCTCCCATCGCTGGTGACCCGCTCGGAAAGTCAGGCCCGACATCTCTGAATCGGGCGTGCCAGTAGGCCGCCCGGAGGCAGTGACGGGCCTCACACGGACCGGCCCGATGGGCCCTGTCCTCAGGGAAGTTCGGCCCTATTCGAGATCACGGCGCCACCGGCACGATCGATGTGCCGGTCAGATCCGCATCACGGACCGCGGCTGTGACGGTGAGCGCCGTCCCTCTATGTGCCCGCATTGCAAAGGAGAGCCATGCTTTCGCCCGAGTCGGCCGCTGTCATTCGCGCCACCCTGCCTGCCGTCGGCGGGGCGCTGGACGAGATCACAGCGCGTTTCTACGGCACCATGTTCGCCGAGCAGCCCGAGCTGCTGGACGGGCTGTTCAACCGCGGTAACCAGGCCAGCGGCGAGCAGCGACGAGCCCTGGCTGGGTCCATCGCGTCCTTCGCCCAGGCGCTGCTGGCCGACCCCGACACCCGCCCCGACGCGCTGCTTGCCCGGATCGCGCACAAGCACGCCGCGCTCGGCGTCACCGAGGACCAGTACACGATCGTCCACAAGTACCTCTTCCGCGCCATCGGCGACGTGCTCGGCGAGGCCGTCACCCCGGAGGTGGCCGCCGCCTGGGACGAGGTGTACTGGCTGATGGCCGGCGCCCTCATCGCCCAGGAGGCCCGGCTCTACCAGGAAGCCCAGGTCGACCCCCGGCACCCGTGGCGGCAATGGAACGTCGTGGAGCGGCGGGAGGAGAGCCCGGACGTGGCATCCTTCCTGCTGCGCCCGGCCGACGACGGCCCCGTGCCTCCGGCCCGCGCCGGCCAGTACGTCAGCGTCAGGGTCCTCATGCCCGACGGCATTCACCAGACCCGCCAGTACAGCCTGTCCAACGCCCCCGGCGACCGGCTGCGGCGCATCACCGTCAAGCGGGTGGCAAGCGTTGCCGAGGCACCCGAGGGCGAGGTCTCCAACCAACTGCACCGCACCGTCCGGACCGGCGGCGAACTCACCCTGTCAGCCTCGTTCGGAGACGTGGTCCTCGACGACGCCGACACCCCGCTCGTGTTGGCATCCGCCGGCATCGGCTGCACCCCCATGGTCGCCATGCTCGAACACCTCGCGGCCACCGGCTCCGCCCGTCCGGTCCATGTCCTGCACGCCGACCGCACCCCGGCCGACCACGCCCTGCGCGCCGACACCCGCCGTCTCGTGGAGCAACTGCCCGATGCACGGGCAGAGTTCTGGTACGAACAGGACGCAGCTGAGGAACCCGGTTCCCGCACGGGCCTGATGGACCTCGACGGCCTTGACCTGCCCGCCGACGCCGACGTGTACCTGTGCGGCTCGCTCCCCTTCATGCGCGCCGTCCGCACCCAACTGCTCCAGGCCGGTATCCCCGCGCGCCGTATCCGCTACGAGGTCTTCGGCCCCGACCTGTGGCTGGCCCACGCCGAGGGCTGAAACGTCCGACCGCCGAGGCGGCAGGAAGCACACAATCAAGGCCCACAAGACGGGGAATCAGGGCCGGTGACGTTCGGCGACGCAGTGAGCTGCCCGCATCCGCGGTTGGATGCGGGCAGCACCTGCGCGGTCATGGCCGCGCTGGTGCTGCGCGACGTGCCCGGCCGCATGGTGCCCGCCGAGCCGCTCGCCCGCTGCCACGTGCAAGCTGGGTATCACCTGGCAGGCGTGCGCACTGTACGCGGTCGCATTCGGCGGCTACGTCGCCTTCTCCGTCCACCTGCCCACCTACCTGAAGACCGGCTACGGCCGCACCCAGGCCGACGCGGCCAACCGCATGGCCGGGTTCGTGCTGCTGGCCGTGGCGATGCGTCCGGTGGGCGGCTGGCTGTCGGACCGCATCGGCCCGGTTCGCGTCCTGGGCGTCGCCCTGGCCCCGGCCGCCGCGCTGGCCTTCACCGGCAGCGGCGTCCGCCGGGCCCTCACCCACCGCGCCCCCGCCGCACTGACCAACTGAAGCAGGAGAAAACCACACCATGTGCGAGTACTGCGGTTGCCAGGCGCTGGAAACCATCGACGAGTTGACCATGGAGCACGAGAGGGTCGTCAACCTCATCAGCCACGTACGTGAGGCCCGCCGCAACGGCGAGGTCACGCGCATGGCGGAGCTGGCCCGGGAGATCGCTACCGTGCTCGGTCCGCACACCCAGGTCGAGGAGCACGGCCTGTTCCCCGCCCTGGTCGCCGAGTTCTCCGAGAAGATCGCCGCGCTGGAGGCCGAGCACCGCCGCATCGAGGCCGTGCTGGCCGAGGCCGAGGGACCGTTCCTGGCCGATCCCACCTGGCCGGAGCGCCTGATCGAGACCCTCGACCTGCTGCGCAACCACATCCTCAAGGAGCAGGACGGCGTCTTCCCGGCTGCCCTGGCCAACCTCAGCACCGAGGAATGGGAAGCCGTTGAGGCAGTCCGCGCCCGCGTGGGCACCCTCCTCCCGGCCGGTGCCACGGACTGATCAAAACCGCCTCCAGGGGGTGCACAACAGTGTCTTCCTCAGGAGAGACATCACTGTGAGCACGTAGACCGGCCCCAATCCGGGCCACGCGGGTATGGGCAACGAACTGACGGACGCCCTGGTGCGCACCCGCTGGTTCCTCACCCGCGCACAGGTCTCGAACGACCGCTCGCTGCACAGAACCGGCGGCCGGCAGGCGGACGACTTCTACCGGGACCGCTGATTGCACGACAAGGTGGTGCGCCCGTTCGTGGTCCCCCGGGTACTGAGGTGTGGCGGGCTCTTTTCCGAACCGCAGGCTCGCGATGAGCTCCACGAGCCCTGCGCTCCAAATCGGGGGACATCAATTCTCACCACCGACATTGATTCATGCGGAACCGACGCAGGTGACTCCTGAACTCACGTCGAAGCGACATCCACGGAAAAGTTACACAGCCAGCGGGACGACCCACTCGACGACGGTGCCACTCGGTTCGTTCGAAGACAGGTTGAACGTGCCGCCCATCTCCTCCGCGCGCCTGCAGAGGTTGGCCAGACCGCTGCGGCGGGTGACCGCCGGGTCGATCCCGCGGCCGTTGTCGGCCACGCGCAGCTGCAGGGCGGCGCCGGTGACATCGACGCTGACGTCGACGGTGGTGGCGTGCGCGTGCCGAGCGGCGTTGGACAGGGCCTCGCCGAGCACGGCCAGCAACTGTTCGGCCTGTTCGGCGGACACGGCCGTGTCCAGCAACCCGGTCATGCGTAGTGCCGGGGCAAAGGCAAGCGATTCGGTGGCCCGTTCAGTGGCCGCCACCAGCTGGGCGCGCAGCCCGCTGCCGCGACGGGTCTGATCGTGCTCGCGTAGGCCGTAGATGGTGGAACGGATGATCTTGATGGTGTCATCCAGGTCGTTCACAACCCGCTGGATCCGCTCGCCGACCTGCGGCCGGTCGGCCACTCGGCCCAGCGTGGACTGCAGCGACAGCGCGCCGGCGAACAGCCGCTGGATGACCAGGTCATGCAGGTCTCGGGCAATCCTGTCGCGGTCATTGAGCACGAGCATGCGCTCCGTGTCCCGCCGGTGCTCAGCGACGTCCAAGGCCAACGCAGCCTGGTTGCCGAACCCGGTGACCATGTCGACAACGGCGTCCGTGAAGAAAGCGCTGCCCGGTACGTTCGCCACCTGCAGTACCCCGCGGACGTGCTCCCGGGTGCCGAGCGGTACGAAGAACGCCGGCCCCAGCTCCACCACCGAGGCGCTGCCGCCCTCGGCGCGCGGGTCGGCGCTCACGGCATCACTGGCGATCCTCTCCCCGGACGTGAAGACCTTCGCAGCCAGCGCCGCGGCGGGCAGCACCAGCCCGCGGACCTCCTCGGCCAACGCTCCCGAGGCGGCCTCGATGGCCAACTCGCCGCGGTCACCGACCGGCACCGCCAAGGTGACCAGGTCCGCACCGGCCATCTCCCGCACGGTGGCCGTGACAGACTCCAGCACGGCGGCGGGCTCCGCACCGGACAGCAGGCTACGCGTCAGCTCGTTGCTGGCCGCCAGCCACCGCTGTCGGCGGTCCGCATCCTCGTACAGCCGGGCGTTGTCGATCGCCACACCGGCCGCCGCGGCCAGGGTCCGCAGCACCGCCTCGTCGTCGGTGTCGAACTCCGCTCCGCTCTGCTTGTTGGTCAGGTACAGGTTGCCGAAGACCTGGTCGCGGACCCGGATGGGGGCGCCGAGGAAGCTGGTCATCGGCGGATGCCCGGACGGGAAGCCGACGGACGCTGGATGCTGGGCCAGGTTCGCCAGGCGCAGCGGTTCCGGGTGACGGATGAGCTGCCCGAGGATGCCCTCGCCGCGCGGGTAGTGCCCGATCCGGGCGATGGCCTTCTCGTCCATGCCGACCGTGACGAACTGCTTGATCGTGCCTTCCTCGCCCAGGACGCCGAGCGCCCCGTATTGGGCGTCGACCAGGGTGACCGCCGACTCCACGATGCGGTGCAGCACCACCTCCAGGTCCAGGTCGGAGCCGACCGCCAGCACCGCGTCCAGCAGCGTGTGGACCCGGTCCCGGGCCCCCCGAACCTGCGTCACCTGCTGCTGCAGGTCCTCCAGCAGTGCATCCAGCCGCAGTTGTGGAGACATCCCGGATGTCTCCACCTCACGCGAATCCTGCGCGCGCTCGTCCACCACAGCTCCCTTAACCGTCTCGCTGGCCCACCCCAAGGATGCCCGACGAGCCGAACCCGTTCGACGGCACCCTGGAGAGCGGCGAGGGCAGGTCTCAGGAAGGGTGGGCGGATGGGTGATCGTCCCCTGGCCGGGCCCGATGACCTCGGCTGTGACGTGGATCAGAGCCGTAGTTCAGGGCGCCCGGGCCGACGTCGTACAAGGGAGAGTCGGGTGACATCCTGTCCCGCAGTGCTCAAGTGCAGTGTCCAGGGGGCGCCGCCGGGCTCGTTGCGGGCCAGGCAGGCGGTCGTGAGGGGGGTGTCGGCGATCGCGTGCAGGGTGCGGTCGAGCCGGCCGCCTCGCCGCTGGGGCTGTGCGGCGCACAGGAGCGCGGCTCCATCCGAGCCGGGCGCCCGGGCGGGGCCCAGCTGCCGAAGAACTTCTTCGCCACCTACGGGCGGCACGATCGCCCTGTCCCGGTGGTCGCGTAGGCTGGCGCCGTCCTCGCGGTGGGACGGACGCTGGCAGTCCGCGGATGACCTCCGACCCCACCTGACGGTGCGTCAGGAAAGTCGGCAATTGGTCAGCATCAGTCCTTGGGAACCCCGGGGAAGCTGACCGGAAACGCGACTAGGGTAAGGAAACCGCCCTTGACCTGCAAAAATGCAGGCAGGGAGCTTAGATCCGGGAGTGCCTCAATGATGCGTACCATGTTCAAGTCCAAGATCCATCGTGCCACCGTGACTCAGGCCGACCTGCACTACGTCGGTTCCGTCACCGTGGATGCCGCACTCATGGAAGCCGCGGATCTTCTGCCCGGCGAGCTCGTGCACATCGTCGACATCGACAACGGTGCCCGACTGGAGACGTACGTCATCGAGGGCGAACGCGGCTCCGGCGTCATCGGTATCAATGGCGCCGCCGCCCACCTCGTCCACCCCGGCGACCTCGTGATCCTGATCAGCTACGCACAGGTCGACGACGCCGAGGCCCGCACGCTGACCCCGAGCATCGTCCACGTCGACGCGGATAACCGGATCGTCGCGCTCGGCGCCGATGCCTCCGCGCCCGTGCCGGGCACCGCCACCGAGCGCAGCCCGTACGCCGTGCCCGCCACCAACTGACCGTTCCACCGCCAGGGAGTCCCCGTCATGGCTGAGAACACCGGGCTCGAATTCTTCGACGACCGGGAGAACGGCAATCTGCTCGCTCTCGTCGACGACGTGGCCGCCGGAGTCATCGCGTATTTCGTGATGGACGGCGCCCCCGCGGCACTCGTCGCCGTGCACACCGTCGTCGAACCGGAGCACAGGGGCAAGGGCTACGCCGGAGCCCTGGCCCAGGAGTTCTACGCCATGGCGGACCGCGAGGGCGTGCCTGTCGTCCCGCTCTGCTCGTACGCGGCGAAGTGGGCCCAGAACCACCCCGACCAGGCCCCCGTGGCCCCGGCCGAGCTGGTGGAGCGGGCGAAGGAACAGCTGGAGACCCACCCGGAGCTGTCCTGATGCCCGGGACACTCGCGCTTCTGCACACCTCCCCGGTCCACGTTCCGGTCTTCGAGGCGCTGCGCGACACCGATCACCCCGGTCTCGCCCTGCGCCACCTCGTGTACGAGGATCTGCTCGCCCGAGCCCGGGATGCGGGGCCCGAAGCGGTGCAGGGGGAGATCCAGGCCCTGCTCGCGGGCGCCGTCGCCGAAGGCGCGAGCGCCGTGCTCTGTACCTGTTCGACGATCGGCGGGGTCGCCGAGTCCGCCGCGGCGGCGCTCGGCGTCCCTGTCCTGCGGGTCGACCGGCCGATGGCGGCGGACGCCGTCGGCCGCGGCCGCGTCGTGGTCCTCGCCGCGCTTGCGGACACCCTGGCACCGACCCTGGCCCTGCTGGCCGAGGAGGCGGGTGATCGGGCCGCGGACATCCGTACGGTGCTGGTCGAGGGGGCGTGGGCGCGGTTCGAAGCCGGCGACCGTGACGGCTATCTGGAGCTGGTGGCCGCTGCCGCCGACCGGGTGGCGGACGCCGATGTGATCGTGCTGGCCCAGGCGTCCATGGCCGATGCCGTCACCCGGACGGTCACGCGGATCCCGATCCTCTCCAGTCCCCGGCCCGGGCTCGCCGCCGCGGCCGCGGCGGCGCACTGACCCGCCGTACGGGTTCTCGTCCGGTGGCACGGAACCCGGACGTATGGTCTCGGCAGGCGCGGGCAGCTGCTCCGGGAGACGGTGGACAGGAGATCTGCCCGCACTTTGGAGCCCGAGATGACCAACCCGTATCCCGACCCCGTGCCGCCGGCGCCGACACCCGGACCTCTGCCCGGACCGCCCTCGCCGCTGCCGGAGCCGACACCTGCCCCGCCGGTACCCGGTCCGGTGCCGCCCGGTCCGTCGCCGGACCCGATTCCCCAGCCGCCGTCGCCCAACCCTGAACCGGTACCGGAGCCGGAGCCCACGCCCCACCCCGCCGGATGACGAGTCAGGGCCGGACGGCTACTCGGTGTGACAGGGGCCGATTCCGAGGAGGGAGTCGGCGTGTCCCGCCCCGCTCTCCTCGGCGATCGACTCCAACGACTGGGCGTCACGCACCGGCGCGAATCGCACGGTCTCCTCGCCCGAGCTGTCGCTCCCGGCGCCGGCCGTGCTGAAACCGTATACGGCGGGCCTCGGCAGACTGTTGTACGACCAGGGGGTCGAGAAGTAGTACGCGCCGGTGTCGTACAGCACCACGAAGTCACCCTCCCGCAGTTCGGGTAGTTCCCGGGCGTGCGCGACGACGTCCCCGGCGAAACAGCACGGTCCCGCGATGTCCTGGACCAGCGGCGGACCGTCCTTGGGACGCCCCTCGGTGTCGAACGCCCCGACCCGCAGCGGCCAGGACTCGGGCATGAAGACGGTACGGGTGGCGATCTGCGCGCCCGCGTGGGTGAGCGCGATACGGCGGGAGCCCGCGTCCTTCGTGTACTCCACCAGCGCCCCGATGAAGCCGTTCTTCGCGAGCAGCGACCGGCCGAACTCCGTGACCAGCCCGTACCGGCCGTCGAAGAGCCCCGGCGCCGCTGCGCGCAGCGCCGCCACATAGGCGCTAAAGGTGGGCCGTACGGAGTCGTCCTCGAAGTTGACGGGCAGTCCGCCGCCGAGGTCGATGCTGGTGATCTGCCGGGCACCGAGGGTCTCGTTGATCTCCTCGGCGAGTCGGTACGTCTCCGCGACCCCGGTCGCGATCAGGTCCAACGAACAGCCCTGGGAGCCGACATGGGCATGCAGGCGGGTCAGCCAGGCGTGTTCGGCGAATGCCCGGACGACACTCTCGCGCGCGCCGGGGTCGTGCAGCGCCACGCCGAACTTGGAGGTCGGCGTCGCAGTGCTCATCGCGCTGATGGAGCCTCCGCCCACCTGTGGGTTGATGCGCAGCCCAATGACGGAGACCGAGTTCCGGGGCCGGAGCGAGGCGATGCGCCGCACCTCGTCGAGGCCGTCGGCATTGAGTGCCACACCGAGCGCGAGCGCCTGACGGATCTCGTCGCGCGTCTTGGCGGGGGAGTCGAGGACGATCGTCGAAGGTGCGAAACCGGCGTCGAGGGCGAGCCTCAGCTCACCGGGGCTGGCGACCTCGCATCCCATGCCGCAGTCGGCGAGCAGCCTCAGCACGGGGACGAGGGACGCGGCCTTGGCGGCGAAGGTGTGCAGCACGGTGGCGGGCGTGTCGGTGAACGCGCCATGGAGGGCGGCGACCGAGTGGCGCACCCCGTCGGTGTCGATGAACCCGGCGACGGGCCGGCCCTCGCCGAGCAGCCCGGTGCCGACGGCGTGGCGGACCGCGGCGGCGACACGCGCGGAGGACGAAGGGCCCGGAGCGGGCGTGGTGAGAGGCATACGGCGAGAGTCGGTGATGGGGGCCCCACAGGTCTCTGTCGAGCAGAACAGGATCGGCGCCGGACCTTGGCCGCGGGTCCAACGACCGTACGAATCAGGGACAAACCTAGCCGCTCAGCCGGACGGCGAGGGTGATGAGCAGCCGGGTGTCGGGGTCGTCGAGATCGATGCCGTACCGCTCCCGGGCGCGGCGCAGCCGGTACCGCAGGGTGTTGGGGTGCAGGACGAGCTTCTGGGCGGCCCGGCCGACGTCGCCCGACGCGTCGAAGTAGGCGGCGAGTGAGCGGACCAGCTCGCCCCCGGTCGCCAGGTCGGACCGTACGAGGTCGTGCACCGGCCCGCTGCCCGCTTCCCAGACCGGCCGTACGGCGTCCAGGACCCGCAGGACGTCCAGGGAGGCACCGACTTCGGCCGCCCCGGCGTACCGCAGGGGCTCAGGCTCCCTGCCGTCCACGGCGCGGTTGCGCAGCACCCGTACGACCAGCGCCGCCTCCTCGCAGGAGGCGGCGGCCCGCAGGGCGGTGGGTACGACGGGACCCGCCCCGACCCGGACCGGGGCGGAGCCGGGCATCGACACGGCGAGTGCGTCCAACTCACGTGCAAGACACAGCACTTCCCTGTCCTCGCCGCGCTCGACGGGCAGCAGTACCAGCAGTCGGTCCCTCTCGCGCAGCACGCGCGCCGAGGGGTGGTACGAGGATGCCTGCAGGGCGAGTACATCCAGGACGCGGTCGGCCGACGCCCCTGCCGTGCCGTCACGTTCGGCCACCAGGACTGCGCACGGCGCGTCCGGTGGCAGCCCCAGCGACCAGGCGTGGGTGCGCCGGTCCCCACGCCCGTACAGCAGACCGCTCAGCGCATGGTTCCTCCGGCGCACGGCCCCGCTCTCGCGCAGCCGGTGCTGCACCAGGTGAGGGGCGGCGGCCTCCGCTCCGCGCCGCAGCGCATCCGCTGCTTGCGCGGAGAGCGCGCGCCCGTCCCTGGCCGCCCAGATGGAGCCGAGGACTTCGGAGCCGCTGCGGACCGCGATGATCAGACGCTCGGGGCTGTCGCCTTCGGCGGCCCGGTGGATGACGTCCCGGGAGGTCCACAAGGCACGGAGGATTCCGCTGCGCCGGAGTTCGGCGACCCGCCACTGGGGAACCCTGCCGCCGAGAATCGTGGACCGGCGGACCCCGTCGGCCTCGGGGCGGGTGGCGGAGTGGGCCAGCACCCGGAAGCGGGTGTCCTCGATGGTGATGGAGCCCCCGGTGTTCTCGGCGATGGCCGAGGCGAGGGCTGCCAGCCCGCCGGCTGACGTGTCCCCCGTGGTGGCCGTCTCCCCGGTCCGGCCTGCCTCGGCGTAGGAGAGCGCGGAACGCAGCAGGGTCGCGGTGTCGGTCCAGTCGGCCCAGGCCGCACGGGCGAGCAGGGCGATGCCCGACTCCTCGGCGGCGGCCAGTACTTCGGGCGCCGTGGGCACCCCTTCCGTATCGCGGAGCACTACGGCGCAGGCGCCGCGGCGGGCGGCCTCACGGATCGGGCCCGCCGCAGAGGCGGAGGAGGCCGGCGGGCCGACGGCCAGCACGATGCGCCGGTCGAGTGGCTGTGCCTGCCCTTCGTCACCGACGGCCACACCGCGGACGCCGACGACGTGGTCGGCGGGCGCGAGCAACAGGCGGAGTGTGCCGCTGTCGTCGAACGCCAGGATCTCGCGGAGCGTGACCCCGGATTGCGGCTCCCGCTCAGGCTCGGGCACGTCGCGCCTCGTCATGGGAACCGAGCATACGAGCGACCGGCCGATGGCAGGAGTACGCCCGGTGCCCGGTCGGCGAGGGGTGCCGATCCGGTCTCCATGAGCGGCGATTGACCGGATTCGATCACCGGCCGCTCGGTTTCCGGGTCTTGTTCCGTGCTTCTTCCACCCCTAGGTTAAGCGTCGACCTAAGTCGATTTAATTCGCTGATTAGCAGCTGATCGCGCACCGTTGCGCGTCCGCTCGACGTCGGAGCCCCTCAAGGAGTTGTACATGCGCATACGCCCGGCCACGCGCCGAACCACCGGATCGGTGGCGGCGCTTGCCGTTGCCGGCCTGCTCGCAGCGACCGCTGCCGCTGCCGCCCCCGCGGCGGCCGCCCCGACCGGGGGCGACGGCAAGGGCAGCCATCGCGTCGAGTACTTCCCGGAACCGGGAGGCGCAGGGAAGAGCGTCGAGGTCCCGGCCACCGCACCCAGGAAGAGCGGCCGGAGCGCGGGCGCGTCCCTGAGCGCAGCCGAGGCCGCTCTGGACGGTGCGGTCGGCAGGCAGCAAGTGACCGGCTCGACCGACGACCGGCTCGACGTCGTGATCATCGGTGACGGCTACACGGCCGACCAGCAGGCCGATTTCCACGCCGATGCCACCGCCAAGTGGGCCGACATCACCGCCGTCGAGCCGTACCGGAGCTACCGGGGCCTGTTCAACGTCTGGACCGTCGACGCCGTCTCCAACGAGTCCGGCATCAGCGGCGACCCCGGCGCCGACATCGTCAAGGACACCGCGCTCTCCAGCTACTTCTGGTGCGGGGACATCGAGCGCCTCGTCTGTGCCGACATCGACAAGGTGGCCTCGTACGCGGCCGAGGCGCCCGCCGCCGACCTCGTCGTCGTCATCGCCAACTCCACCAAGTACGGTGGTGCGGGCTACTCCGGTCTGCAGGCCGAGGGTTACCCCTTCGGCGGCGTGTCCACGCTCTCCTCCGACAACGCCAAGTCGAGCATGATCGCCGTTCATGAGATAGGCCACTCGGTGGGCCTCCTGGACGACGAGTACACCTACCCCTCGTTCGGCACCTGGACCGGCGGCGAGACCGACGGACCCAACTCCACCACATACACCCCCGCGCAGCTCGCCGAGAAGCGCGCCAAGTGGTACCGCTGGCTGGGCGAGAGCGACCCGACGGGCTCGACGGTCGGCACGTACGAAGGCAGCGCCTACTATCCGCTCGGCATCTACCGGCCGACCTCGACCTCGCTCATGCGTGAGCTGTCCAGCACCGAGTTCAACCTGCCGGGACGCGAGGCGATGATCGCCGGGTTCTACCGCGCGGGCAACGCACTGAGCAGCACCCTCGACACGAGCGTCGCGATCACGCACGGCAAGCGGATCCGGGTCACCCTCGCCGGCCTGGGAAGCACCGGTGGCCAAGGACACGGGTCCGGCCCGGCGGCCGGTCTCGCGCGGACGGATCTGCGCTGGTACGTCGACGGTGTCGAGAAGGTCTCCGCCCGCGGCCGCACCGCCGTCACCCCGGCCTCGCTCGGCGTGCGCGCGGACGGCCGCGGCCACCGGGTGACCGCCGAGGCCGTGGACCGTACGGACGCCATCCGCGACCCCGCGGTCCGCGCCCTGGCCACCGACACGCTCACCTGGACCGTCGAGGCGGCCGGGCGCCGGTAGGCAGCAGCCGCGGACCCGGCCCCGGCGATCAGGCGATGATCGGGACCACGGCTTCAGGCGTCAGCATCCGGAACGTGAACGACTGGTGGAAGTAGAGCCGGATGTGTGTCGCGTCGTGGTCCCGATAGCCGATGGACAGATCCTGGCCCAGGCGCAGTTCGAAATCGCCACCGCGGGTGGACAGCAGCACACCGCCCGCGACGGCGGGCGCCCAGAGGATCTGGTCGTCCAGCAACCGAGCGAGATGCGTGGCCACCGGATAGCCGTGGTCGGACGTCTCGGTCGCCTCGGTGAACGCGTCGGCGCCGAGCAGCAGCCGGTACGGCCCGTCCACACCGGCCAGCCGCAGCTGGGTCAGCGCCTGGCTCACCGTGGCCGGATAGTCGCGCGCATCGGCGGGCAGCGGCAGCGGAGCGTGCGAGGAACCGTCGCGCAGGCCAGTGATCCCGGCCGCCGCATACCCGTCGATGACGGCCATGTCCTCGGCGAACGCACAGGTCCGGGCGGCGTCCTTGACGGGCTGCCAGTCACTGTCGTCGGAGCCGCGCTCCACATCGTCCACGGCGGCCCGGGTCACCGTGAACGGCACCCGCCACTCGATCACCGGCACCGAGGTACGGGCCCGGGCGATGACATCCGGCGTCGGCGGGTCGATGTCCCGCAGATGCCCGTCACCGACCGCCGAGAACGACGGTCCCTCCGGATCCGTCACATCGATGACGCGGCGGCCCGCCAGGTGACGGCTGAAGGTGCGCCGGGCCTCCTCCTCGATCTGGTCCCAGGCGGCTTCCGTGACGGGGGCGAGTTCGCGGTGGAGGTTGTTCATCACTGGGCGCTTTCTTGCAGGCTGCCGATATGCAGCGAACCGTCCCGCGCATCCGCCGGAACCGTGATCCGTGCCACCGGCGCGGACGCCGGTTGCGACAGGGACTCGGTCCCGGACAGGACGGGGGACGGCGGCGGGGCGTCGAAGAAGTCGGCGCTGGGGGCGTAGAAGAGGGTGCCGGTGACGGCAGTCGAGAAGTCGAGAATGCGGTCGTACGTGCCCGGCGGATTTCCGAGGAACATATTGCGGAGCATCTGTTCGGTCACGTCCGGATCGGCGGCATAGCCGATGAAGTACGTGCCGAAATCGCCCTGTTCGAAACTGCCGAACGGCATGTTGGCGCGCAGGATCTCGCGCGCGGTGCCGTCCGGCGCGGTGAGGGTGTTCAACGCGACATGGGAGTTGGGGGGTTTGACGTCGTCGGGCAGCTCGACGTCGTCCTGCTTGGTGCGGCCGATGACGCGCTCCTGCTCCTCCGTGCCCAGCGTGTTCCAGGACGCCAGGTCGTGGAGGTACTTCTGGACGATGACATAGCTGCCGCCTGCGAAGGCGGGGTCGGCTGCGGGGCCCACCAGCGCCGCCGTCCGTGCACCGGCGCCGACCGGGTTCTCCGTCCCGTCGACGAAACCGAGCAGGTCCCGGTGGTCGAAGTACCGGAACCCCTGCGTCTCGTCGACGACCGTCACCGCTCCGCCGAGCCGGTCGAGCAGGCGGGCGGCCCACTCGTAACACGCGTCCATCCGCTCGCCCCGGACGTGGAGCAGCAGATCGCCCGGTGTGGCGGGGGCGTGGTGGCGCGCGCCGTGCAGCTCCTGGAACGGATGGAGCGAGGCCGGCCGGGGCCCCGCGAACAGCCGGTCCCAGGCGTCCGAGCCGAACCCGGTCACACAGGCCAGTCCGGCGTCCGGCACCCGGAAGTCGATGGAACGGGCGAACGCCGCAAGGTCCGGCAGCACGTCGCGTACGGCGCTCTCACCACCGGGTTCGATCGTGGCGACCAGGATCAGGGCGGCGGTGGTCAGCGGCGCGACGACGGGCTGGGCGGCGGCCGGGTCCGGGACGGCGTCGGGCATGCGAAGGCTCCGAGTGGGTGGTGGCGACAGCTCGGCGGGGGCATCCCGGTCGTGCGGGACGCCGACGGTACTCGCTGCTACTTACGCATACGTACGGCCCCGTCGCACCCCGGGGTGACCCGACCGGGCGACCGACCGCCCCCGTCAGCCGGTGGAGACCTCCGACCGGTCGCCGCCCCAGAGCGTGTGGAACGAGCCGTCACGGTCGGTACGCCGATAGGTGTGCGCTCCGAAGAAGTCCCGCTGCCCCTGTGTGAGCGCCGCGGGCAGCCGGTCGGCGCGCACCCCGTCGTAGTACGAGAGCGCGGCGGCGAACCCGGGCGTCGGCACCCCTTGGCGCGCCGCCTCGGCGACCACCGCCCGCCAGTCGTCCTGCGCCGCGCCGATCTCGGCGGCGAACTGCTGGTCGGAGAGGAGGCTCACCAGCCCGGGGCGCGCGTCGTACGCCGCGCGGATCCGGTCCAGGAATGCGGCCCGGATGATGCATCCGGCCCGCCAGATCGCCGCCACCCCACCGAGATCGATGTTCCAGTCGTACGCCTCGCTGCCCGCCCGGATCTGGTGGAACCCCTGCGTGTAGGAGACGATCTTGGAGGCGTACAGCGCCTGTTCGACCTGGTCGGCGAAGACTGCCGCCCCTGCCCCGGTGAGGGGAACGGCCGACGGCCCCGGCAACTCCCGTGCGGCCTCGCGGAGATCCACGTGGCCCGACAGAGAACGGGCGAACACCGCCTCCGCGATACCGGAGACCGGCACCCCCAGATCCAGCGCGATCTGCACCGTCCAGCGGCCCGTGCCCTTCTGCTCGGCGCGGTCCTGCACGATGTCGACGAAAGGCTTCCCCGTCGCTTCGTCCGTATGGGCGAGTACCTCGGCGGTGATCTCGATCAGATACGAGTCGAGGCGCCCGGTGTTCCAGCTGCGGAATGTCTCGGCGATCTGCGCGGGGGAGTAGCCGGCCACCCGGCGCAGCAGGTCGTACGCCTCGGCGATCAGCTGCATGTCCGCGTACTCGATGCCGTTGTGGACCATCTTCACGAAATGCCCGGCGCCGTCGGGGCCGATGTGCGTGGTGCACGGGGTGCCGTCCTTCGCCTTTGCGGCGATCTTTTCCAGCAGCGGCCCCAGGGATTCGTACGACTGGGTGGAGCCGCCGGGCATGATGCTCGGCCCGTTCAGCGCGCCCTCCTCGCCGCCCGAGATACCGACACCGACGAAGTGGATCCCACGCTCCCGCAGCTCCTTCTCGCGGCGGCGAGTGTCCTCGAAGTGGGCATTGCCACCGTCGATGATGACGTCGCCCTCCTCGAGCAGCGGGGCGAACTCCTGGATCACGGCGTCGGTCGGATCGCCCGCCTTCACCATGATGACCAGCCGACGCGGCCGCTCCAGCGCCGCCACGAACTCCTCGGGTGTGCGTGCGGCGACGAAGGTGCCCTCGTCGCCGAACTCCTTGACCAGGGCATCGGTCTTTGCGAACGTACGATTGTGCGCCGCGACCGTGAAGCCGTTGCGGGCGAAGTTCCTTGCGAGATTGCGGCCCATCACCGCGAGTCCAGTGACGCCGATCTGCGCAGTGCCGCTCATCTGTGTGCTCCTGCAATCTGTCGAGGATGCCGGGATGACCAGTATGGATACGGGACGCGGGCATGGCCTGTTCACCCCGCCGGGTTCCGTTCACGCCGCCGCAGTGGAACGCCCGTACGGTCAGGTGAGGATCCGGCCGGACCGGGCCGGTGGAACAGGGATTCTCGGCGCGGGGCAGGTTCTTCTGCCGTCCGGGCAACGGGCATGAGCCCGTCGTCGCGTCGGCGGCCCCGGCTGCCGGGCCCGCAGTGTCACCCGTGCGCCGCTCCGGCTCGCCTCCCGGAGCCATGGGCCGGGTGTGCCGTGGGCCGGCTACGCCGAGTCCCGTACCACCAGGACCGGTTCGAAGATCACCGAAGTGGCCGTTCCGCCCGGCCGGCCGAGTCGGTCGAGAAGCAGCCGGGCCATCTCCGCAGCCATGTCCTCCACCGGCTGTCGGATCGTGGTCAGCGGTGGACGGCACGCCGACGCCGCGCTGCTGTCGTCGAACCCGATCACCGCGACAACCTCGGGCACCCTCCTGCCGTGCTCCCGCAGGGCATGGAAAGCACCCATGGCCATCACGTCATTGGCGGCGAACACCCCGTCCAGATCCGGGTGTTCGGCAAGCAGTCGCTCCATCGCGGCCTCGCCGCTCTCCTGCGTGAACCGTCCCTCGGCGACGGGGATGCACGGATGTCCGCGGCGTGCCATCGTGTCGCGGAAGCCGGCCAGCCGATCCTGGCCCGCGGGCAGATCGAGCGGCCCGCTGATCGTCGCGATACGGCGGCAGCCCCGCGCCAGCAGGTGTTCGGCGGCGAGCCGCGCGCCGTCCTCGTGCGCGAGGTCGACATAGCTGATTCGCACCGGCCGGGCGGGGCGCGCATACAGCACCGCGGGCAGGCCCGCATCCGTGAGCATGGCCGGCAGTGGGTCGTCCGCGTAGGTCGACACGATCAGTGCCCCGTCGGCGCTGCCTTGTCATGGAGTTGTCCGTGCGGGCGCCGCCATGTGCCAGGGCAGTGCCACTGTTTTCCTGGCGCGCTCTCCCGCGTGCGGGATCCAGCGTCTTCTCCCGGCATCGCCCCTGTTGATGAACTGTGATCCGAGGTGCACCCGTTCCGTGCGTGACAGGTGGGTTCGCGGCTGAACCCTTGTCATCACCCTTTGCGTGCCCATAAGTTGGCCGCTTGCGACGTGTCCTACAGCCAGTGGGGGAGCCAAGTCATGGCCGCGAACGGACGGCACCGCAAATACCATCCCAGCCGCATCAACCGTGCCTCGCTGACGGTCACGGCAGGCGGTGCGGGCATCGCGCTCCCGCTCATCAGCGCAGCCTCGGCGGGCGCCGCGTCGACGGATGTCTGGGAGAAGGTCGCCGCCTGCGAGTCCACCAAAAACTGGCACATCAACTCGGGCAACGGATACTTCGGCGGGCTGCAGTTCACCCGCTCGACCTGGGCGGCCTACGGCGGCACTGCCTACGCGCCGCGCGCCGATCTGGCCACCAGGGAACAGCAGATAGCCATCGCGGAGAAGGTACTGGAGGCGCAGGGCCCCGGTGCCTGGCCGACCTGCTCCACCCGGGCGGGCCTGACACGGGGCGGTGACGCCCCCGACGTCAAGCCGCAGGCGGAGCGGACCGGCGGTCCCGTCGACACCTCGTCGAAGGGGACTCCCACCCCGAAGAAGGCGATACCGGAGGCCGAGAAGGTACCCGCGCCCGTCACGCCGACCACGGTGCCCGGCAAGCGCGAGTCGTACACCGTTGCGCGTGGCGACTCGCTCTCCGTGATCGCGTCGACCGAGCATGTGAGAGGCGGCTGGCAGCATCTTTACGCGGCCAACCGCACGGTGGTCGGCGACGACCCGGACCTGATCTTCCCCGGCCAGCGGCTCACCGTGGACGTGGCCCGGACCCCGAAGCCCGCTTCGAGGACCGGCCTCAAGCCGGGCACGTCCACCGGACCACAGCAGAAGACGAAGCCGCGTCGGCAGGCGGAACCGAAGCACGAACAGGCGGAACCGCAGCACCAGGCGGCGAAACCGCACCGCACGACAGAGCCGAAGCCGCACCAGGCAGCGAAGCCCCAGCCCAGGAAGACCGAGCGGGCCGAGAAGCACTCCGGGCTCACCGCCCCGGTGGCGGCGACCCGCATCGGCACCTCGTACCACCAGGCAGGTTCCTGGGCCAGTGGGTATCACACGGGCATCGACTTCCCCGTCCCCACCGGCACCTCGGTCAAGGCGGTTGCCTCCGGCACGGTCGTGTCGGCGGGCTGGGCGGGAGCGTACGGCTACCAGATCGTCATCCGGCACAGCAACGGCAAGTACAGCCAGTACGCGCACCTGTCCGCGCTCCATGTGCGCGAGGGCCAGCACATCAGCGGTGGTCAGCGCATCGCCCGCTCGGGCTCCACGGGCAATGTCACCGGACCGCACCTGCACTTCGAGATTCGTACCGGCCCGGGTTACGGCTCCGACATCGACCCCGTGACCTACCTCAGGGCGGGCGGCGTCAGCGTCTGAACGCTGCCGAGCGGCTGCGCGGGGTCATCAGGCTCGGCGGCCGACAGGCCGCGTCGCCTTGAACCGGTGCGCGGCCGCGGCGCAGGGCCGAACTCCACCCGCCCCGCCCGACGGCCCCCCAGCGTCACCGGCGGTGGGAGCAGCGAGGGAATCGATTCGGTAGCGGCCGACCCGGACACGGCGGGCGTGACCCAGGCAGGCTCCGCCTGTGGCCGATGTACGACCAGTGCCCCCGCGAACTCCAGCGCACCGGCGGGCTTCACCGCGGCAGCGGGCTCGACGGCACTCTCCGGGTCCTCCGTGGCACCGGCCATGTCCTCCGCGGCAACCCCGGCATCCATCTCCGACGCAGCCGCGCCGATGCCCTGGATCCGCTGCTCCGCGCTCATCCGCTCCGTCGTCAGCATGATCAGCCCACCTGCGGCCACCACGCCGCACGCGAGCGCCAGCACCGTGCCCGCCGTGCCGTGCCGGAACTCCTCGCCGAACAGCGTGATGCCGACCGCCGCCGCGATCACCGGGTTCACCACGGTCACCGTCGCGAGCGGAGCGGTGAGGCCGGCGCCCCGGTACGCGGCCTGGGACAGCAACAGTCCGGCCCCTGCCAGCGCCGCGATCACCACGAGCGAGGGCAGTCCCGCGCCCACGGCACCCGACGTCCATTCCATCGCCACCGTCTTCGTGAACACGGAGGCGATACCGAACGCGACACCCGCCGCCCCGGCCAGCACCATGCTCCGTACCACCGGCTTCTGCATGCCCCTCGAAACCACGAGGAGCAGCGCCACCGCACCGAACGTCACGGTCGCGAGCATGAACTGCTCCGGCCCGTCCAGCGTGTGTGACTCGCCGCTGCCGGTGAGCGCGAGCAGACCCGCAAGGCCGACCGTCGTCATGATCGCGCCGCGCCAGGCAGTCGCCCCGGCCTGGCGGCGTACGAAGAGGGCAGCCATCGGCAGGGCGAAGACGATCGTCAGCGCACCGAGCGGCTGCACCAGGCTGAGGGGGCCGTACGCCAGTGCCAGCACGTGCAGCACCGCACCCACACCGTTCAATGCCACCGCCACCCACCACACGCGGTTGCGCAGCGGGGTGAGCGAGCGGCCGTCTCCGGCCGTGGCGACGCGCTCCTGGACGATTGCCCCGGCCGCATACGCGACCGCGGAGACCAGTGACAGCAGCACCGACAGTGCGAGGAAACTCATGTGCACCACGATGGCCCTTCAAAGCCGCCGAGTCGTCGTCCTTGAGACTGCGATCCGACGTACTGCTTTGGTAGTACGGCAGTGGTCCGCGTGTCCTCCTCCCGACGGTAGTCCTCCTCCCGACGGGCCTCAGGACGATCATCCCGCAGCGATACGGTGAACGGCGAGCCGTGGGACCCGGGATGCCCGCGACGTCACCAGGAGTGATTGATGGAACCCGCGCAGGAACAGCGCACGGAGCAGTCGGACGTGGCCTCGGTGGGCGGCTTCTTCGCTCTGCGCAGCACACCGGTGCCCGGCGGTGCACACCGCCCGCTGGCCCGGCTGTACGCGGGGGAGACGGCATCGCTCACAGCCCGTATCGACGCGGTCGCCGCCGCGCTCCGTACCCCCGAGCGCAGAGTTGCCGCGTCCGTCGCTCACCTGGGCCTGGCCGCCCGTCTCTGGTCGACGGCCCTGGGGCCGGCGGCCGTCGCGGGCCGCTTTCCCGATCTGTCCCCCGGCACGCTCCACTGGGACCCGCGGCGCCCCGCCCCCGACGACCTGTGGCACGAGCCGGTCGCCATGCTGCCCGGCACCGCGGACCGGATCCGCGAGGTCGTCCAGTTCGGCCATCTCGTACCGCTGGCGGAGGCGATCCGACAGGACGGACACCTCGCTCCGCGGCTGCTCTGGGGCAACGCGGGATCGGCCCTGGCCGGAGCGCTCCGTGAACTGATCGCCTGGGCGCGGACCCACCACCGCCCGGACGTCGCGCAACGGGCCCGGGCCCTGGTCGCCGAACTCTTCGACCACCCGGATCTGCGCGCCACCGGCTCCCCGCACACACCCGCGTTCCGCAGACGCAGCTGCTGTCTCTACTACCGGTGCCCGGGCGGGGGCCTCTGCGGGGACTGTGTCCTCGACCGTCGGCCGGTACCCTCACCGGACTCCGCCCCCCGGTGATCGAAACACCGCGCACGAGGGGGCGGGCGTCCGCCGTTGCCGGAGTCAGGTGGGCAGCGGAGGGTCGATGGCCTCCGCAACGGTGTCGAAGACCGGCAACGCGCTGTCCAGACCGAGCACACCGATGAGCCGCGCCATGAACGGGGACGGCGTGGCCAGCCGCATCCGGGGGCCCAGCAAGGACTGCCCGTGGAGCAGCATGTTCACCGTCGTGGAGTCCGCGAACGACACGGCGGAGAGCTCGACGACGACCGGAGCCTGCCCATCCTGTGCCGCGTTCTCCAGCGCCGTACCGAGAACGCCGATGTTGTCGATATCGAGATCGCCCGTCAAGGCGAGTATCAGGGCTCCCCGCTCCTGGCGTGGGACGATTCGAATGGCTTTGTCTCCGCTGGGCGGTGGAAGCACGGAAGGCACCTCGGGATGCACTCGGTGAACGGGGACGACTGTCGTGGGCGGACGGCTCGGTCGCGATCCGCCCCGGCTTGCGGCGTGGGCTGCCTGCCAAACGATAAAAGGGATAGTTGCCGCTTGACAACATTCTCCCTGGGTAACAATCTATTTCCAGTTGATCAACAACGACCGCACCCACGTCGGGTGCGGCTCGGTTACGCCCAGGACAGGGGCCGGATGAAGCTAGGCGCTCTCCGCGACATCGTCGCGCAGCCGGGTAGTCGGACCGCCGTCCCCGCCGATCCGCTCGGCAGCGGCCGTGTTGAATGCGGCGAGACCTTCTGCGAGGGCCGCCACCGCGGCCGACGGCATGCGTCCCAGGACCGCGGCGAACTCCCGGGTCCGGATCGCCCGGTACTCTTCCAGCAGGGTGCGTCCCTGCTTGGTCAGCCGGAGCTCGACCTCCCGGCGGCTGGTGGCACTGGGCTCCCGCCGGATCAGGCCCATGGCCTCCATGCGGTCGCAGAGCCGGCTCACCGAGGGCGGGCGCGAACCGAGCGCCTCACCGAGCGACCGGAGATTGCTGCCCTCCTGCTGCTCGATCACGAGCAGCGCCCGCAGCTGGGAGGGCGAGACCGTGCCCGGATCCGCCGATTCCTGCCCCCGCGACCACAACACCTCCAGCAACTCGGAGGCGGAACAGACATCCGCGGACACCTGCTCAAGGGGGCGCGGATGACCGGTGGGGCGGGGCATCTGTCCACTCTTTCACCCTGCGCACCCGTCTGTCAGCCCGGAACCGGCCCCGCCGCCGCTCCAAGGAAGACCGAGAGACCGTGAACGCCCGCCCGGACATCGAAAGAGCGCTGCGGGCAGCGGCACCGCACGCCTTGGTGGAGACGGTCCGCGAAGCGCTCCGGAGGGAGTACGGTGCGCTCCACGTCCAGCTTCTGCTGGCGGACTACGGCATGACCGTGCTCAAGCCCGTCGACCCGGTCGAGGGCCCCGGCGATCCCCTGTCGATGTACAACAGTCCGGAGGGCCGGGCCTTCGGCAGCCAGGAACCGCGCGAGCAGCCCCTCCGGCACGACGAGGCACTCGATCATCACCTCCCAGTGACGGTGCGGGGGGAGCGGCTCGGCATTCTCACCGTGCGGCTGCCGGGCGAACGCTCCACCGCGCGGACGGTGGACGAGCTGACTCACGTGGCCGACCTCCTCGGCCACGAGATCCTGGTCGCGGAACGGGACACCGACCTCTACCACCGGGCGCGTCGGGTCAGCAGGCTCACGCTCGCCGCCGAGATGCAGTGGCAACTCCTTCCCGCTCGGGCCTGCACGGCGGCCGAGTACGCCATCGGTGCCCAGCTGGAGCCCGCCTATGCCATCCACGGCGACAACTTCGACTGGTCCGCCGACACCGACGAGCTGACCGTCGCCGTGACCAACGGCATGGGCGAGGGCATCCGGGCGTCCCTGCTCACCAACCTCGCCGTGAACGCGCTGCGCAACGCCAGACGGGCGGGGATCGGCATCGCCGACCAGGCATCCCTCGCGGACCAGGCGATCTACGGGCTGCACCGCGGCAGTGTCCACGTCTCCACCCTGCTGCTCCACTTCGACCTGGCCACCGGCCGGGTGGGCGCCGTGGACGCCGGCTCTCCCCAGCTGTGGCGGCTGAGGGGCAGAACGGTCACCCGCATCGACTTGGAGGCGGAGCTTCCGCTCGGCATGTTCGAGGAGTCCCAGTACTCCGTCCAGGAGTTCCAGGTGGTGCCCGGGGACCGGCTGCTCCTGGTCAGCGACGGCGTCTACGAGGCCGCGTCGCCGCTGGGGGAGCTGTACGGGGAACGGGCTCTGACCCGTGCGCTCATGGCGACCAGGCTGCTGCCGGCAGCGACCGTGCCGCGCGCCGTGCTGCGTGAGCTGGCCGAATACCGGGACTCGGAGACGCTGGACGACGCCCTCGTCCTGTGCATCGACTGGTTCGGCAGGTCTTAGGGGCTCTGGCGGGACAGGAGCTGAGGGCTCTTCACAGGACCGGGGCCGGGCTGCTCCCGGGTCAGCTGCTGAGTTCGAACTCGGCCCTGATGCGCTTGCCCACCGGCACCCGCTCGGCGGTCAGGCGGTCGCACAGGGCAACGACTATCTCCATGCCGTGACCGCCGAGGCGGCTCGGGTCGGGGGAGAAGAGGACGGGAAGCGCCGTGCTGCTGTCGTAGACCGTGACGCTGATCCGCCGCGCGGTGCCCTCAAGCTCCAGCAGGTAGGGGCCGTGGGTGTACCGGTCGGCGTTGGTGACCAACTCGCTCACGGCCAGCATCAGGTCGTTACGGGTGTGCTCGCCGAGCACCGCCAGCCATTCCGTGGTGAGCCTGATCAGAAAGCGGTCGGCCAGTGCGCGTGCCTGTGCGATGCATCCCGGCTCACCACCGAACACTTCGGCGATGTGCAGTGCCTCGGTGGGCCAGTGACCCGGATGCGGGTCGTCCGGCCGGGAGAGGGCGTGTTGGTTCATGAGCTCCAGCCAGGGCGCAGCAGGGGAGGTCGGTGACCTTTTCTTCGCGGTTCATCTACCCGTGTCATGAGATCCCACTCCTGGGAATGACGAGGGTGGTCAGGAGCGGCCCGGCAGTCGTACGACCGTCACGAAGAACTCGTCGATCCGGCGCACGGCCGCGATGAACTGATCCAGGTCGACCGGCTTGGTGACATAGGCGTTGGCATGCAGTTTGTAGCTGCGCAGGATGTCCTCCTCGGCGGAGGACGTGGTGAGCACGACCACCGGGATGAGCGCAAGCTCCGGGTCGCTCTTGATCTTCTCGAGGACCTGGCGGCCGTCGTACCGGGGCAGGTTCAGGTCGAGCAGGATCAGGTCAGGGCGCGGAGCGTCGCCGTGGTCGCCGCGGCGATAGAGGAAATCCAGGGCCTCCTGACCGTCCCGCGCCACATGGAGAGTGTTGCTGATCTTGTTGTCCTCGAAAGCCTCCCGGGTCATGAGCTCGTCGCCGGGGTCGTCCTCCACGAGAAGGACTTCGATGGGCTGTACCGGGGTGTTCACGGGGCATCTCCGGAGAGTTCGGGACCAGGAGCGGCGGCGGGGTCCGTCGCCGGGTGGCGCGCCGTACCGGGGCTGACCGGCAGCGAGAAGTGGATGCGAGCGCCTTCGCGGTAACCGGGGTCCAGCCAGATCCGGCCGCCGTGGAACTCGATGATCTTGCGGCAGAGAGCGAGTCCGATGCCCGTGCCGTCGTACTCGTCGCGGGAGTGCAGACGCTGGAAGATGATGAACACCTTCTCCGCGAACTCGGGGGCGATGCCGATGCCGTTGTCCTGCACGGTGAAACGCCATTCGTCCTCCTCCCGGACACAGCCGACCGTGATCACGCACGGGACCTCCGGGTGGCGGAACTTCACCGCGTTCCCGATCAGGTTCTGCCAGATCATCGCGAGGGTCGTCGAGTCACCGGTCACCTGCGGCAGCGGATTCTCCCGGACGAGGGTGGTGCCGGTCTCCTCGATGGACAGCGCGAGATTGGCCACGGCCCGGTCCAACGAGCGGTCGAAGTCCACGGAGTTCCAGCTGTCGTGGACCCGGCCCACGCGCGAGAAGGTGAGCAGATCGTTGATGAGCACCTGCATCCGCTTGGCCCCGTCGACCGCGAAGTCGATGTACTGCTTGCCTCGCGAGTCCAGCTCCTCGCCGTACCGTTTCTCCAGGAGCTGGCAGAACGAAGCCACCTTGCGCAGCGGCTCCTGGAGGTCGTGCGAGGCGACGTAGGCGAACTGCTCAAGTTCGGAGTTGGAGCGACGGAGCTCCTCGGTCTGCTGGGCCAGCAGCGATTCGCGTTCCTGGGCCTCGTCGAGCTCCGAGACCAGACGACTGCGCATGTCCTCGACAGCTGCCGCCACCGCCCGCACGTCGGACGGCCCGTGCACCTCTATGCGGTGGCGGAATGCGCCGGCCCGCACTTTCCCCGAGTCGGCGGCGAGAACGCTCAGCGGGCGGCCCACCACACGGTTGAACAGCATGCTGAGCGAGATCACGGCCAGCGCGAAACCGATCACCAGGGCGATCATGGCCCGGTCGCGTATGGTCCGGGCGTCGTTGAGCTGGGCGCGCGCCCGGTCCCGGGCGGCATCGAGATGCTTCTGCTGCGTGCCGTACAGCGAGCGCAGGATGTCGAACTCCCGCTTGCTCTCCAGGATCCTGGTGGAGGAGTCGGCCGCCGGACCGTCCTGCCGGACCGCAGCGATCAAGGGCTCCGCGTTCAAGGCGCGCCAGCGCGCGGAAGCCTCGGCGATCCGGTTCAGATCACTGCTGAACGGCTGTTCGTCACCGAGTACCGCTCGCACCCGGGCGATCCGCCGCTGTTCGTCCCGCTTGCCGGCCTCGTAGGGTTCGAGAAAGGTCTTGTCGCCGCTGAGCGCGAACCCGCGGACGCCGGTCTCCTGATCGAGCAGCGCGTTCTGCAGCTGGAAGGCGGAGGAGCGGGCCGGCTGGATGCGGTCCACCAGTTCGGTGGTCCGGTCCGATATCCGGGACAGCACGAGCCCCCCCACCACCAGACATCCGCAGACGACCAGCACGAAACCGGCCAGGATCAGATGCACCCAGTTCTGGACCGACAGGCGCGAGAGCCACCGCCCGCGCGAAGCCGGTCCGGTCGCTGTGTCACTCATGGGGCGTCTTTCTCCAGCCGAGATGCAGTACGGCGACGTCGTCGGCGAGGCCGCCGTAGGGCGAAGCGCCCTCGGTGGCGCCGGCGACCAGCGCGTCGATGAAGGGGCGGGCGGCAAGATCCCCGAGGCGCCGCGCCATGGCGAGCAGTCCCTCTTCTCCGAGCCGGGAGTCCGGACCCGTGCGCCCCTCGAAGAGTCCGTCGGTGAAGAGCACGACACCGCCGTCCCTTGGGAGGGCGAGTTCGGTCGTCGACCACTGGCCGGCTCCGGGAAGCAGCCCCAGCGCCATGCCGCCCTCGGGCTCCACCCACTCGACCTCCGTGCCGCGCCGCACCAGAAGCCCCGGGTGTCCGGCCCGCACCACCCTGACGTGCCCGGCGTGGGGCGGGAAGACGAGCGAGGTCACCGTCGCGAAGGCATGCGGGTCGGAACGCTCGGCGACGAGAATCGCTTCCAGGAGCCGTATCTGTTCCAGCGGATCGGTGTCGCACAGCACCGCTGTACGCCACGCCACACGCAGACACACACCGAGCGCGGCCTCCGCCGCCCCGTGCCCCGACACATCGCCGATCACGGCGTGCACGGTGCCGTCGGGGGTCTGCA
This sequence comes from Streptomyces sp. NBC_01669, assembly GCF_026339735.1. GTDB lineage: Bacteria > Actinomycetota > Actinomycetes > Streptomycetales > Streptomycetaceae > Streptomyces > Streptomyces yanii. The sequence goes on along the minus strand of NZ_JAPEQG010000001.1, from coordinate 863,981 downwards.
CCACGTCGTAGAAATCGCCGCTCAGCAGACCGTGCGCCCGGCCCGGCTGGTAGCGGGCGACGGCGTCGAAGCTCTGGTCGCGCAGCAGCGGCACGGGCAGCAGCCCGCGCTCCAGACGGGCGTTCTCCCGGGCCATCAGCTGGTTGGCGCGCAGCGCGGCAGCGGCCCGCTCGACCTGCTTGCGCTGGAGGGCGTAGCGAATGGCGCGGGACAGTGCCTGAGGATCGAGCCGTCCCTTGGCGAGGTAGTCCTGCGCACCGGTGGCCACGGCGGTGAGGCCCGCCTCGGCCTCCGCGAGTCCGGTCAGTACGACGATCGCGGCGTCCGGAGCCGTCTCCACGATCTGGGTGACCGCCGGAAGTCCGTGCACATCGGGAAGGTGCAGATCGAGCAGCACACAGACCGGAGTGCTGACGGTCCGCAGGAATGTCAGGCCCTCGGCCAGCGTCTTGCGCCAGATGAGTCCGGAGTCCAGCTCGCTGTCGGCGAGCATCTCCTCGACGAGCAGGGCGTCACCGGCGTCGTCCTCGACCAGCAGGATCGCGGCGTCGACATTCCATACGGAACGTCCTGAGCCGTGCTGTACCGGGAGGGCGACGGGGGCCGCAGGATGTGCCGAGGCGCTTGCGCGCGGCTCAGACACTCTCCACCCCCTCGCGCGGTCGGCGCAGGTCGTTTCCGGTCGTCCCGCAGCATATGCGAACGAGTGCTGTCGTCGTGCCGTCGCACGTTGACGTACCCGGCGGTGCGGTCCATCGGCCGCCGGGACGCCACGGTCGGGCGGGCACGACGAGCCTGCCCGGTGAGCACGGTGAGTTCCGCTGCCGTCTCCACGGACGATCCGGCGCGGACGGCCGGAACCGCGTGCGGCTCCAGGTGCGCGCGGGCGCCGTCGGAGGCGGCCGCGGCATCACGCAGGCGACGCACGGCCGGTGCGAGCGGAGCGAGATCCATGGCCGAATGCTCTTCTCACGCTCCGTACCGCGGTCAGGCCTCCACGGACATTCCCACGCGCAGCTGTTGGACGATCCGCGCCAGCAACCGCGAGACATGCATCTGCGAGACGCCGAGCTCGGCGCCGATCTGGGACTGCGTCATCTCCTGCCCGAACCGCATCTGCACGATCCGTCGCTCGCGGTCGTCCAGCTTCTCCAGCAGCGGCGCCAGCGCGTGGAGATTCTCGACCGTCTCCATGCCGGGGTCGGCCTCACCGAGGAGTTCGGCGTACGACCGCTGCTCCTTGCTCGACTCCGTGTCGGCCGAGGGACTGTCCAGGGAACCGGCCGAGTAGCCGTTCGCGGCAACGAGGCCTTCGACGACCTCCTCCTCGGGAAGGTCGAGACGGGCGGCCAGCTCCTTGACGGTGGGGTCGCGGTCCAGCTCGGCCGAGAGCTGCTCCTTCGCCTTCGCGAGATCGACACGCAGCTCCTGGAGCCGGCGTGGGACATGCACCGACCAGGTGGTGTCCCGGAAGAAGCGCTTGATCTCGCCGACGATGTACGGCACGGCGAATGTGGCGAACTCGACGTCACGGGAGAGGTCGAACCGGTCGATCGCCTTGATCAGACCGATCGTGCCGACCTGAATGATGTCCTCGGTGTCGTCACCGGCGCGGTTTCGGAACCGGGCCGCGGCGAAGCGCACCAGCGAGAGATTCATCTCGATGAGGGTGTTGCGCGCGTACTGGTATTCGTGCGTGCCCTCTTCGAGTACCTGGAGCCTGTCGAGGAAGAGCTTGGAAAGCTGGCGCGCATCCTTCGGAGCGACCTTTCCGGTGTCCTCGATCCAGGGCAGCTCAGCAGCTCCGGCACCGGTGAGCGCACCGGTCTCCTGGTGCAGCGTTCCTGCTCCGCTGGTCCGCTCCGAAGCGGTCACCATGTCGTCGCCCTCCCTGTTCGTCGGATGTGTCGAACGGCGCATGCCCCGCTTCCCCTGAGTGATGCGCGAAGATCCGGATTTCCTTTCGCCGGCCCGGTCACGGCACCCACTGTTGCCCCGATGCGTGTGCGGTCCTGTCCTGGGTCCTGCCCCCCGAACCGCCGACGTCGCCCGGGTCCATGGCGTCCCCTCCAGCAGCCCGCTGTGCCGCCCCACGCACCCGGATGGAGCAGCGCGGCGGACATGGCAGACTTGAGCGGGGCGTTCGGCCCGAAGTGCGGCGGCTTCGCGCAAGCCCGCAGCCGGGCCTCAGCCCCGTGGACAGTCGGTCCTCGTGAGCCCGCTACGGCGATGCGCCGGGGGCCGCCGAGAAATCCCGGCGGCATGACTGACAGAGGAACGGCAATGACGGTGACAGAGGACAGCGCGGAGTTCGCTCCCGGTATCGAGGAGTTCGGTCCCGGTATCGACCCGGAGCGGCTGGCCGTCTGCCTGAGCGTGCTCGACGAACTCGACAGCATCGAGGTCGACCACCCCGACGCCATCGCCGTGCGCCGCGCCACCGCCGGCATCTACCGAACCGTGAAGCAGCGCCGCCGCCAGGAGCGCCGGGCCGCCAAGACCGCGCACGACAAGGCCGTCACCGAGGCCACCGCCACCGGATCCGCCGACCGCATCGACGACGAGACCCAGGGTGTCCTGCCGTCCTCCTCGGCCGGCGCCGAGATCGCCGGGATACTCCAGCGGCCCCGTTCCTGCTACATCTGCAAGACCCGGTACGTCGAGGTGGATGCCTTCTACCACCAGCTCTGCCAGCAGTGCGCCAAGGAGAACCGGGACCGCCGCGACGCGCGGACCGACCTGACGGGACGCCGGGCGCTGCTCACCGGCGGCCGGGCGAAGATTGGCATGTACATCGCGCTGCGGCTGCTGCGAGACGGCGCGCACACCACCATCACCACCCGCTTCCCCAACGACGCGATCCGCCGGTTCAAGGCGATGCCGGACAGTGACGAGTGGATCCACCGGCTGAAGATCGTCGGCATCGACCTGCGCGACCCCGCCCAGGTCGTCGCCCTCGCCGACTCGGTCGCCGCCGAGGGGCCGCTGGACATCCTGATCAACAACGCCGCGCAGACGGTACGCCGCTCCCCGCAGGCGTACAGCGAACTGCTCGGCGCAGAGTCCGCACCGCTGCCCGCGGGTGAACTCCCCGCGGCCGAGGTCATCGGCACCTTCGGCAGCGGCTCGGTCGACCGCGTCGCCGCCCTGCCCGCCGCCCGCACGGAGGGGCTGAGCGCCCAGGACGTCACTGAACTGGCCCTGGTCACCGGTTCCGCCTCGCTGGAACGGATCGCCGCGGGCACCGCGATCGACGCGGGTGGTCTCGTACCGGACCTGCATCACACGAACAGCTGGATCCAGACGGTCGAAGAGGTCGAGCCGATCGAGCTGCTCGAGGTCCAGCTCTGCAACTCCACCGCGCCGTTCATCCTGATCAGCCGGCTCCGTCCCGCGATGGCCGCGACGGCAGCCAGGCGTCGTGCCTATGTGGTCAACGTCTCCGCGATGGAGGGCGTTTTCAGTCGCGGCTACAAGGGCGCGGGCCATCCGCACACCAACATGGCCAAGGCGGCGCTGAACATGCTCACCCGCACCAGCGCCCAGGAGATGTTCGAGAAGGACGGCATCCTGATGACCGCCGTCGACACGGGCTGGATCACCGACGAGCGCCCGCACCCCGACAAGATCCGGCTGGCCGAGGAGGGCTTCCATGCCCCGCTCGACCTGGTCGACGGCGCTGCCCGGGTCTACGACCCGATCGTGCGCGGCGAAGCGGGCGAGGACCTGTTCGGCTGCTTCCTGAAGGACTACGCGCCGGCCGGCTGGTAGATCGATCCGTTGTCCGAAAGTGACTGAGCGCACACGTTCCATCGAGCGGGATGGCGCTCATTTGGTTAGGCTGGGGTGAACGGACGCCACCCGGGGATCCACAAAACTCCCCGGGCCGTCCTGGGACAGGCTTGTAACCAGGCCGCCGTTCCGCCCCACGCCCGGCGCCACCGCGACCGAACTGTTCCTGCCCCGCCCCACATGGGTGGTCGATGTCCGGTAATGAGGCCGGAGTGTCGGCGACGCCCGGGGTTACGCGACACAAAGGAGTGCGCGGTGACACCAGAACTGACGAAGCAAGAGAAGCGACCGGCAGAGCGACAGGGAGAGCGGGCCCGTCGGCCCGAGAAACTCCAGAACCTCGAAGTCTGGGCCAGGTCCGCACCGATCCGGCTGGCCGGCTACGAGGACGATCTCGCCGAGCCGCACATCCTGCCCGGCATCGACTGAGCCACGGGCCCGGCTGCGCGCCCGCCCGACGTCCGCGACGCCCGTCAGCCAGGGAGCCCCGGCCTTCCGACACCACGGAAGTCCGGGGCTCCGGCGTGTCCCGGCCCGGTCACCGCACCGGGCGGAGTCCACGTGCGCCCGGGGTCCGGGTCCTCAAGGGGGCATGGTCGGGCTGATGCGGGCGGGGGCGAGGGTCACCGGTCTGATGAATTCCCGCACATGGGTGCGGTGCCACCAGTTCCCGGTGGCACGCAGCTCGCGCCAGGTCGTGTACCGGTAGCGGTAGACCCTGGCGCGGACGTGCGTGGGCGGGGTGCCGGGGAACGGGTTGTGGCGCAGCAGCCGCAGTGTGTCCCGGTCGTTCTCCAGCAGCCGTTCCAGGAACGGTCCGAACCAGGGATGGGCGTACGCGGGAGAGAGCGCCGCGAACCACATCAGCCAGTCCAGGCGCAGGTGATAGGGAGCGAACTGGCGCGGCAGCCTCCGCGGATCGCCCGGCTTGCCGCGGAAGCCGTACTCCTGCCAGACGGTGTCGGGGTGGAGGACCGTCTCGTCGGTGCCCTCGACCGCGATCTCGAGCCGGACCCGGCTGATGCTGCCGAACGCGCCGTACGTGTTGACGAGATGCAACGGGTCGAACGAGCGGTTCATCACCTGGCGGCGGGAGATCAGATTGCGCGCCGGACGGTAGCTGAGGGCGACCACCAGTGCGGTGACGGCGATGACCACCACCTCGTACCAGAGCGGTGGCGCCGACTGCGCGGGCTGCGCAACGAACAGCGACCAGTCGACGGCGGACAGGGCGAGAGCGATGGTCACCCAGTTCAGCCAGGCGAAGTTCCCGGAGAGGACCAGCCACAACTGGGTGACGATCATCAGCCCCGCGGCCGCACTCGCCACCGGCTGCGGGGTGAAGAGCAATACCGGGACGAGGAGTTGGGTGACGTGGTTGGCCGCCACCTCCACCCGGTGGACGGGCCGGGGCAGCCGGTGGAAGAACCAGCTCAGCGGTCCCGGCATCGGCTGGGTCTCATGGTGGAAATACAGACAGGTCAGCTTGCGCCAGCACTCGTCGCCCCGGATCTTGATCAGCCCCGCGCCGAACTCGACCCGGAACAGCACCCAGCGCAGCAGCCACAGCACGAGTACCGGCGGAGCCGTGTCCGCGTTGCCGAGAAAGACGGCGAGGAAGCCGGTCTCCAGGAGCAGCGACTCCCACCCGAAGGCGTACCAGAGCTGGCCGACCTGGACGATCGACAGATACAACGCCCACGGCAGCAGCCACAGCAGCATTGCCGCCCAGAGCGGAACGTACGAATCCACCCCGGCGATCAGCGCGACCGCGAGCGCGCAGCCGGTCCAGGCGACCGCCGCGAAGAACCGGTCGGAGTAGTGGAGCCGGAAGAGACCGGGAGCGAGCCGCCAGTCCGTTCGCCGCAGGAACTCGGGCACGGGCAGCATGCCGCGTTCGCCGATCAGCGCCCTGAACTGGAGGGCGGCGGCGAGAAACCCGACCAGATAGATGCAGGCGAGAGTCCGCTGGAAGATCAGCCGGCTGAGCCAGTAGCCATCTGCGGTGAACCATTCCATCACTTCCAGTATCGACGCTGCCGAGCGACTGAGCGCTTCAGCCCTCCGACACGATCCGTCCCAGCGTGGTGCCGAGCCGGCGTGCGTACCACCGCTGGAGCACCGGCACGAGGGGGCCCGCAACCCTGCTGTACCACCGGGCCGGACGGGAGAACGCCAGCACGGTGAACCACACCGTGCCGTCGTCCGCCAGCTCCACCACGAAGCACTCCTCGCCGCGCTCGGGGTGCCGGTGCCGGGTCCCGTACGCGAAGCCGATGCGCTCCTTCTCGTACGCGGTCCAGACGACTTCGCACGGCGCGGCGAACCGGAACGGACCGAGCCCGATCGACACCCGCACGGAGGTCCCGGGCTCCGCGCGGGCCGTCGACGCCCGCACCCGGGCGCCGGAGGTGCGGTGCATGTGCCAGCCGGTGACGGCCGCGCCCGCTGCCTCGAAGTCGGCCCGGCCGCGGCCCACCGCGACCCGGTGGTGGAGATGGTGGTAGCCGTCGGGGAGCGGGCCGAGCCGGGTGGCCCCGACCTCCGGGTACGTGAGGGTACTCATGACGTCCTGCCTCCGTGATCGGTGAGAAATGGGTCGGTGAGAAACGGGACGGTGCGGGTCGGGGCAGTACGGGTGGAGTCGGCGCCGGGTGCGGCGAAGAGCGGCCGCAGGCGGCGGATCCGGTCGAGCTCGGGCGCGCCGGTCAGGCGCAGACCGGCGGGAATGACGACCAGCATGCCCAGCATCACGATCGTGTCGACCAGTACGGACATGCCGCATCCCCCGCCTTGAACGCGTTCAAGTAGCTTTCCGTGCCGACCCTAGAGGTTTTCTTGAACGCGTTCAAGACGGCTGCGGCGGGGGAGCGGGGGAGCGGGTGACCAGGCTCGCCGCAGGAGGCAGGATGTCCCGCATGGAGATCATTCCCGGACGCGGCGTCGACCTCGTCAAGGTCGGTGATCCGCGTGCCCAGGTCGAGGAGCGCGTGGGGCAGCCTTACCACGGGCCCGGTGGTGACCGCGCCGTCTACGCCACCTCGCCCACGCTGGTGATCACCTACGCGGCGGACGACACGGTCGAACTCGTGGAGATCGCCCACCACGGCGGCATCGACGATGCCGAAGCCCGCTACGACGGCGTCCGGCTGACCCACCGATTTCTCGATGACGTCGTTGCCGAGCTTCACGCCAAGGGATACACGAGCACCCCCTCCAGCATCGGCCACGACTTCCACGTCGGCTTCGCCGTCTGGTCCATGCACTCACTGAGCGCGGGAGATCTCGATCCGGCCGCCTCGGAGGACGACGAGCGGGCTGTCGCGGAGGGCGTGTCCGTGGCTCCGTACGCCTACTTCGACGAGGGATAGCGGGGGCGGGCGAGGATCCTGGGTCAGCGCGGGAGGGCCACCCAGAATGCCGTGTGTCCCGGCCGGCTCACGACATCGGCCGTGCCGCCGTGGGCGGTGACCACCGCGCGGACGATGGCCAGGCCGAGTCCGGTGCTGCCGGTGGCCCTTGAGCGGCTGGGGTCGGTGCGGACGAAGCGCCCGAAGATCTCCGGCAGCAGCGCGTCGGGGATGCCCGGCCCGTTGTCCGTGACGGTCAACCGGACCTCGGCGGCCTCTGCCCGGAGCCGCACCGTCACCTCCGTACCGTCCGGGGTGTGTACCCGGGCGTTGGCGAGGAGATTGCCGATCACCTGCTGGAGACGGTGCGCGTCGCCGGTGACGGTCACGGGCTCCTCGGGGAGGTCGAGGAGCCAGCGGTGGCCGGGGCTCGCGGCCCGTGCGTCGTCGGTCGCGTCGAGCACGAGGAGGGTCAGATCGACCGGTTCGTGGTCGAGGGGGCGCCCCGCGTCGAGCCGGGCGAGCAGCAGCAGATCGTCGACCAGGTGGCTCATCCGCCCGGACTCCGACTGAATACGCTCCAGGGCGTGCCGGACCCCGGCGGGCACAGGGCCGTGGTGGCGCAGGGCGAGTTCGGCGTGGCCACGGATGTTGGCGACGGGTGTGCGCAGCTCGTGGCTGGCGTCGGCGGCGAAGTGCCGCAGCCGTTCCTCGCTCGCCTGCCGCCGGGCGAGCGCGTCCCCGATATGTCCGAGCATGCGGTTCAACGCGGTGCCGACCTGCCCGACCTCGGTGCGAGGATCGGTGACGGGCAGCGGGTCGGGCATGGCGACCTCGCCGCTGGCCAGCGGCAGCCGGGCCACGCCGACCGCCTGCTTCGTGACGCGTCGCAGGGGGCGCAGGGAGACCCGCACCCACAGGGCTCCGGCGACCCCGGTGGCGAGCAGGGCCGCGCCGAACACGACCCCCTCGACCGCTTCGAGCCGGTGCAGGGTCTCTTCCACGGGGTGCAGTGGCAGTCCGGTGATCAGCACGTCCCGGTCGTCGCCGGTGACGGCCGCGACCCGGTAGCCACCGAGCGCGGAGAGCCGTACGCTCCGGCCCTCCCCGTCGTCGGGCACGGCTGCGAGCGTGCGCCGGTCGTCGGCGGTCAACGGCACCGTGCGGACGTTCTGCTCATCGACCACGGCGGACTGGGTCACCCGGCCGTTCAGCAGTCTGGCGCCGAAGGTGGAGTCGGCCTGGCCCCGCGAGTCGGGGCGGTTGTCGGCGTCCCGCGCGGCTTCGTGCTCCAGGCTGGCGGGGAACCTGCCGCCGGACGCCGTCAGTTGCTGGTCCAAGCGGCGCACCAGGAAGCCCTGGAGGGCGAAGGCGGTGGTGAGTCCGACCGCGAGACATGCGGCGGCGAGCAGCAGGACGAGCCCGGTGGTGAGCTGCCCGCGCAGTGTGTGCGGCGGCGGCCGCCTCATGACGGATCCGGTTTCAGGACGTACCCCAGTCCGCGCACCGTATGGATCATGGGAGTGCGGCCCGCGTCGATCTTCTTGCGGAGATAGCTGATGTACAGCTCGACGACATGGGCGCGGCCGCCGAAATCGTATGCCCAGACCCGGTCGAGGATCTGTTCCTTGGACAGTACCCGGCGCGGATTGCGCATCAGGAAGCGCAGCAGCTCGAACTCGGTACGGGACAGCTCGACGACGGCGCCGCCGCGTCGGACCTCCCTGGCCTCCTCGTCCATGGTGAGCTCGCCGACCGTCAGCCGGTGCCGGCCCGGCGCACTGGCCATCCCCGCCCGCCGCAGCAGCCCGCGGAGCCGGGCGAGGACCTCCTCCAGGCTGAACGGCTTGGTCACGTAGTCGTCGCCGCCCGCCGTGATCCCGGCGATACGGTCCTCCACCGCATCGCGGGCGGTCAGGAACAGCACGCACACCTCACGGGCCTCGCGGCGCAGCTCCCGCAGCACGCGCAGCCCGTCCATGTCGGGCAGCATCCAGTCCAGCACGACGGCGTCCGGCCGGAACTCGCGCGCCGTGGCCAGGGCGGATGCGCCGTCCGCGGCCGTACGGACCTGCCAGCCCTCGCCGGTCAGTGCTCCGGCCAGCACCTCGGTCAGATCGGGTTCGTCGTCGATGACCAGCACCCGCACCGGGCCTCCGTCGGGGCGGTGCAGGGGCGGCTGTGCGCGGTGGTTGTCCATGATCTGTCCAGCATCCCCCGGCGCGGACGGCGGCGGGCCGCCGGGGGCCTCTGAGTTCCCTCTGAGTTGCCTCTGCATTCCCTCTGGAATCCCGGTGGACCGGGGCGGCCGCCGCTCATTCAGAAGGTACGCAGAGGATGCGCTGCGAGGCTTGCCGCTGTCGACCGCCCCAGCGGTCTGTTACGAGGGGAGCCCCATGACCACCACAGCCCCCGCTTCGCCGTACGCGAGCAAGGGCACACGTCACCGCCGCCCGCCGCGCAGCGTCGCCCCGCATCTTGTGTCCGCCGTCATCGGCGCGGGGGCCGCAGCAGTCCTCGCTCTGTGGTGGAGCGACACGTCCGCCGTCGTCGGCGCGGCGGGCCGGCTGACCAACGCCGGGCGCATCACCGGGCTGCTGGCCGGGTATGCGTGCGCGGTCCTGGTGGTTCTGATGGCCCGTGTCCCCCTGCTGGACCACAGCATCGGCACCGACCGGCTGGCGCGCCTGCACGCTGCCGGCGGCCGGTGGACCGTCTCCCTGGTCCTGGCCCACACCCTTCTCGTCATCTGGGGCTACTCCGTCAGCGCCCATACGGACGTGGTGAGCCAGACCTCCGTCCTGGTCCTGCACTACCCGGACCTCCTCAAGGGCACCGCGGGCTTTCTGCTCCTGCTCCTCACCGGTGCCGTCTCCGCCCGCGCCGCCCGCCGCAGGATGAGCTACGAGACCTGGCACTACCTCCACTTCGCCACCTATCTGGCGATCTTCCTCGCCTTCGGACACCAGCTCTCCGACGGCGCCGACTTCGTCGGCAACCGACCCGCGCAGCTGGCGTGGTACGCCCTCTACCTGGGCGCCGCCGCCCTGGTCGTCTGGTACCGGTTCGTGGTCCCGGTACGCCGCGGACTGAGGCACCGGCTGACAGTGACCGCTGTCCACACCGAAGCCCCCGGCGTCGTCTCCGTACACCTCACCGGAGAGCGCCTGGACGAGCTGGGGGCCGAGCCGGGGCAGTTCTTCCGCTGGCGCTTCCTCACCCGAGGCCTGTGGTGGACCGCCAACCCGTACTCGCTCTCGGCGCCCGCCCACCCCCGCCATCTGCGGATCACCGTCAAGGCCGGCGGAGTCCACAGCGCCGCGCTGGCGCGTCTCGCACCCGGCACCCGGGTCTGGGCCGAGGGGCCGTACGGGAGCTTCACCGCGCGCCGTCGTACCGCCCGCCAGGTGCTGCTGCTGGCCGGCGGAGTCGGCATCACTCCGCTGCGGACCCTGTTCGAGACGCTGCCCGGACCGGTGACCCTCGTCTACCGCGCGCGACGGACCGAGGACCTGGCGCTGCGCGCCGAACTCGACGCCATCGCCGCTCACCGCCGCACCACGGTCCACTACGTCGTCGACGGGGATGCCCCCCTGTCCGCACCGGCTCTCAGCCGTCTGGTCCCCGGCCTGGCCGCGCATGACGTCTACCTCTGCGGTCCGCCCGGCATGACCGAGGCGGCGATCCGCGCCCTGCGCGACGCCGGAGTGCCGCGCCGCCGCATCCACCACGAGTCGTTCGCGTTCTGACGAGTGCCCCGAGGAGAACCACCATGCGCCGAGCCGTCCTCACCACCACCGGTACCAGTGCCCTGGTCGTGGTCCTGCTGTCCCTGAAACCGCACCAGGCTCCCGGTCTCCTCGACGCGAGCAGGCGCCCGGCGACCACGGTCTCCCCGCGCACGTCGACCGGTGCTCCGCCCGGTGCCACCACCGCGACGGGCACGTTCAACGGCGATCCGATTGACACGCGGTACGGACCGGTGCAGGTCGCCGCGACCCTCGTCAAGGGGAAGCTCACCGCCGTGCGGGTGCTCCGGGCGCCCGATGAGAACGGCCGCGACCAGGAGATCGCCGCGTTCGCGCTGCCCCGGCTCACCCAGGAGGCGCTGGGTGCCCAGAGCGCGGACATCGACTCCGTCTCCGGAGCCAGCTACACCAGTCAGGGCTACATGGAGTCCCTGCAGAGCGCATTGGACCGGGCCGGTGGCTGATCGCGCGTACGGGCTGCGCCATGTCGAGCACGTGATGGGCACGGTGTTCTCCTTCGACATCAGGGACCGGCCCACCCCTGCGATCCGTCGCGCCCTCGACGATGCGGTGCGTGGACTGCACCACGTCGACGCGGTGTTCTCCACCTACCGTCCGGACAGTGCCATCAGCCGGCTCGGCCGCGGTGAGTCCGGGCTCACCACGTGTCCGGCCGAGGTCCGTGAGGTCCTGGACCTGTGCGGCGATGTCACCCGGGTCAGCCGTGGCTGGTTCAGTGCCACACCCGGCGGTGTCCTCGATCCCTCCGGGCTGGTCAAGGGGTGGGCGGTCGAGGCCGCCTCGCAGCTGCTGTACGAGAGCGGCGCGCACAACACCTGTGTGAACGGCGGCGGCGACCTCCAACTGCGTGGCGAGGCCGCCCCCGGCGCCCCTTGGCGGATCGGTGTCGCCCACCCCCTGCGCCGCGGGGCGCTGGCCACCGTGGTGACCGGGCGTGATCTGGCCGTCGCCACCTCCGGAACGGCCGAACGTGGCGCGCACATCCTCGACCCGCACACCGGTACACCGGCCCTGGGCCTCGCGTCGATCACCGTGGTCGGGCAGGCGCTGACCCTGACGGACGCCTTTGCCACGGCTGCGTTCGCCATGGGCGGTGGAGCACGCGGCTGGCTGGAGTCGCTGGACGGGTACGAGGCGCTCGCCGTCACACCCGACGGCCGGGAGTGGCGCACCAGCGGATTCGGCTGGTAGCCGCGACAACCACTCGTGGGCCCGGACCTGTTCACGGAAGCGCTTCGCCCTGCCGTCCGTCGGACGGGATCGTTCGAGGAATCGGACAATTAATGGCAAAGTGTCCCACATGGACGATCGGGTAGCGGGTGCCCCGTCACTCCCGGACGACTGGCCCGCCCACCCGGATCTCAGCCTCGCCCTGAACCGTATGGGCAGCTTCGACTGGGACCTCGACAGCGGACTCATGCACATGGACCGGCCCGCGCTCGACGTGTTCGACCTGCGGGCCGATGAATACGACAACCGGCCGGAGAGCCTCTCCCCCCGTGTGCCGCCGGACGAGAGGGTGCGCCTCGACGCACTGGTCTCGCAGGCACTCAAGAGCGGAGAGAGCAACTACGGCGCGTACTTCCGGATCCTTCGGCGCGACGGCACGATGCGCTGGACCCACACCCAGGGCTTCATCCGCCGTGACGAGACCGGCCGCCCGCGCCGGATCATCGGCATAGTCAGGGACGCCACCCAGGAGCTGGCCGATTCCACCGTCCGCCACGAGCAGGACGAGGAGCGGCGCCGGCGCACGAGGCTGGTGGAGGGCGCCACGGCCGCCCTGGCCCACGCCCGCACCGTCAGGGACGTCATCGACGTGCTCAAGCACTCCCAGGGGCTGGTTCTGCTCGGAGCCACCAGCCTCGTCATGGGGTTGATCGAGGCAGGGCGCATCCATCTGGTGGCCGACGGGCCCGAGGGGTCCTTCGTGCCGGGCACCCGGTACACCCGTACGGACGAGCCGTACCCGATGAGTGAAGTGGTCCGCACCCTCGCGCCCCGCTTCATCGAGTCCGCCGAGGACTTCGCCGCCTCGTACCCGATCCTGTGGCCGCACATCAGTGACCTCGGCATCACCTCCGCCGCCTATCTGCCGCTGATCGCCCAGGCCCGCCCCATCGGCGCCCTCGGACTCCTCTACGGCGACAAGGACGGCTTCACCGGCGACGAACGCAATCTGCTGGTCGCCCTCGGCAGCTCCATCGCCCAGAGCCTGCAGCGGGCCATGCTCTACGAGCAGGAGCACGACCTCGCCGAGGGGCTCCAGCAGGCCATGCTGCCGCGCCGGGTCCCGGATGTGCCGGGCGCGCAGATCGCCGTCAGGTACCGCTCGGCGAGGCTCGGGCGGGACATCGGGGGCGACTGGTACGACGTCATTCCGCTGCCCGGCGGCCGGGTGGGCGCCGTCATCGGCGACGTTCAGGGCCACGACACGGACGCGGCAGCGGTCATGGGACAGCTGCGCATCGTCCTGCGCGCCTACGCCGCCGAGGGGCACAGCCCGGCCACCGTCATGGCCCGCGCCTCCGTCTTCCTCCATGAGCTCGACACCGACCGCTTCGCGACCTGCACCTACGCCGAGGTCGACCTGACCACCGGGGTGGTGCAGCTCGTTCGGGCGGGGCATGTCGAGCCGCTGGTACGCGACGTCGACGGCAGCTGCCGCAGGCTGCCCGCCGAGGGAGGGCTGCCGCTGGGGCTCTCGGCCGAGTTCGGCCGGCTCGAATACCCGGTCAGCACCGTCGAGCTGGACCCCGGCCAGACGATGGTGCTGTACACCGACGGCCTGGTGGAGCTGCCGGGCGCCGATCTCGACGAGGGCATGCAGCTACTGACCTCCGTGATCCGGGGCGGGTCGCAGGACCTCCAGAAGCTGGCCGACCAGCTGTGCGAAACGGTCGACGAGCGGGGCGGCGAGGACGACGTGGCGGTCCTGCTGCTGCGCCGCAAAGCCGCCCACGCGCCGCAGCCCGGCGGCCGGCTCCAGCAGCATGTCGCCCAGAACGATCCGGAGGCGCTGAGCTCGGCCCGGCACATGATCCGCGCGGCGGTGCGGGCCTGGGGCACGAAGGACCTTGCGGACGAGGTCGAGCTGGCCGCCGATGAACTGATCACCAACGCGCTGATGCACACCGACGGCGGGGCGATTGTCACCGTCCGGGTGCTCGCCGGGCCGGAACGGCGGCTGCGGGTCGATGTCGAGGACCGGTCGAGCGCGCTGCCGCGCCCTCGTGACGCGGGGGAGTCCGGCGTCTCCGGGCGTGGGCTGTTGCTGGTGGACCGGCTGGCAGACGCCTGGGGAGTGGAGTCCCGCGGCAGCGGCAAGTGCGTGTGGTGCGAGTTCATCGTCCCGGGGCGCGAGTGACATGTGGCGAGGGTTGACGCCGACGGGCGTGATGCGGACTACCCGACAGTAACAGAAAGTAACATGTATGTACTTGACCGTAACCGATCGCGAGCGATTGACTGCGACTGCGGCAGTCGTTGACTCCGGCAATCTTTGTCTTCGATGACATGAGGAACCGTTGGGCACTGAACTACTGGCACCTCTCGATCTGGCTTTCTGGCACCTCGAAACCGATGCACACCCCATGCACCTCGGCGCGCTCGCCGTCTTCTCGCCGGCGCCCGCCCCGGCGCCGGGCGTCACCGCGGACGCCGTGGTGGAGCTGCTCGGCGCCCGCGCCGCGGCGATCCCACGGCTGCGGATGCGCGTACGGGACGTCCTGCTGCCGGTCGGCGGCGCCGCCTGGTCCGCCGACAAGGACTTCGACGTCTTCCGTCACGTCCAGCGCGTGCTGCTGCCCCGGGACGACGAGTCGCCGGACGGCGGCTTCATGGCCGGGGCCACCCGGCTCGCCGGTGAGCTGATGGAGCGGCCGCTGGAGCGGGGGCTGCCGCCCTGGGAGATGTACGTCATCTCCGGCGCCGACGAGGGTCCCTTCGCCGTGCTCGTCAAGCTGCACCATGCGCTCGCCGACGGCATGCGCGCCGTCGCCATCGGCGCCGGGATCTTCGACGAGATCGCCTCCCTCGGAGCCCGCGCACGCGGCGGTGCGAGCGCCCGTCGGGCGCGCCCGGTCCCGCCCCGCTCGTGGATGCCGGGACCGCGCCAGGTGGCCGGATTCGCGCTGGGCCGGATCGAGGACCTCTCGCGGGCGTTCGGGGTCGGTGCCTCCGTCGTGCGGGCCAGCCGCCTCGATCTGCGCGGCGCCCCCGCGCTCACCGCGATCTCCAGCGGCACCCGGCGGCTGGCCACCGCGGAGTTGGACGGCGAGTCCGTCCACCGGATCCGCCGGGTCGCGGGCGGGACCACCAACGACGTCCTGCTCGGCGTCGTCGCCGGAGCGCTCCGCCGCTGGATGGTGGAGCGCGGCGAGCAGCTGCCGGTCGCCGACCCGCGCGCCCTCGTGCCGGTCTCCCGGCGCAGGCCCGGCACCGGCGCAGCCTCCGGGAACCGGCTCTCCGCCTATCTGCTCGGGCTCCCCGTCTCCGAGTCCGACCCCTGGGAGCGGCTGCGCATCGTCCGCACCGCCATGGACCGCAACAAGGCCGCCGGACCGCTGCGGGGTGCGGGCGCCGTCGCGGTGCTCGCCGATCAACTGCCCTCACTGGCCCACCGCTTCGGCGCCCCGCTCGCCGGCAGCGCCGCCAGGATGCTCTTCGACGTGCTGGTCACCAGCGTGCCCCTGCCACGCTCGGCGCTCTCGCTGGGCGGCTGCCCGCTGCGCGCCGTCTACCCGATGGCGCCGCTGGCGCGCGGGCAGTCACTGGCCATCGCCCTGTCCACGTACGGCGGCCGGGTGCAGATCGGCCTGGTGGCCGACGGCAAGGCGGTCTCCGACCTGGAGCGGCTGGCCCGTTGCGCCGAGGACGAGCTGCGCGAGCTCCTCGCCCTGCTGCCGGCCAGTCAACCCTCCCAACGGTCCTGATAGATCGGACAGATTTTGGCGGCGGCGCGGTAATTCGTGGGGTCAGGGGTGTTGACGCGCCGAAGTGATCCGATGAATATTCGTTGTGCAGGAATTAACGATCATCGGTGAGGGCGGCAGCGGCATGCGGCGAAACAGGCTGGGAACCAGTGCGGTCGAGGTGACCGAGCTGTCCTTCGGGGCCGCCACCATCGGCAATCTCTTCCGTGAGGTCGACCCCGCCCAGGCCGCGGCCGCCGTGGACGCCGCCTGGGACGAGGGCGTCCGCTACTTCGACACGGCACCGCACTACGGGCTCGGTCTCTCCGAACGCAGGCTGGGCGCGGCCCTGCGTCACCGGCCGCGCGACTCCTACGTGGTCTCCACCAAGGTCGGCCGGCTGCTCGACCCCCTCCCGGCCGACCCGATCGCCTCGTTCGACGGCCTCTCCGAAGGCTTCGCCGTGCCCGCCACCCACCGCCGCCGCTGGGACTTCAGCGCCGACGGGGTACGCCGCAGCATCGAGGACAGCCTCGAACGGCTCGGACTCGACCGCATCGACATCGCCTATCTGCACGACCCGGACGACCACGCCGAATCCGCCTTCCGTGAGGCCTACCCGGCCCTGGAGAAGCTGCGCTCGGAAGGCGTCGTCGGAGCCATCGGCGCGGGCATGAACCAGACCGCGATGCTCACCCGCTTCCTCCGCGACACCGACGTGGACACCGTCCTCTGCGCGGGGCGCTACACCCTGCTCGACCAGTCCGCGCTCGCCGAGCTGCTGCCCGAGGCGACCGCACGCGGCCGCAGCGTCGTCGTCGGCGGAGTCTTCAACTCCGGACTGCTCGCCGACCCGCGCCCCGGTGCGACGTACGACTACACGGCCGCCCCGCTGACCCTTCTCGACCGGGCCCTGCGCATCAAGGCCGTCGCCGAGGGCCACGGCGTACCGCTGCGCGCCGCCGCCCTGCGCTACCCGCTCGCCCACCCCGCCGTCGCCACGGTGCTCGTCGGCACCCGCTCGCCCGACGAGATGCGCGACGCCGCCGACCTGCTCTCCCGCGAGATCCCCGACGCCCTCTGGGACGAACTGCGCGCCGAGGGCCTGCTCACCGAGGACGGACACCGGCCATGAGAATCGCCCTGCACACCAAGGTCCGCGCCGACCGGATCGAGGAGTACGAGGCGGCGCACCGCGAAGTTCCCACGGAGCTCACCGCGGCGATCCGCGCGGCGGGCGCCACCTCCTGGACGATCTGGCGCAGCGGCACCGAGCTGTTCCACGTCATCGAGTGCGAGGACTACGCCCGGCTCCTCGCCGAGCTCGAGCAGTTGCCCGTCAACGTCGCCTGGCAGGCCCGGATGGACGAACTCCTCGACGTGGCCCACGACTACTCGTCGGACGGCGCCGAAGCCGGTCTCCCCGTCGCCTGGGAGCTGTGACATGACGGGCCGGCAACGGATCGTCGACGCCCACCACCACGTGTGGGACCTGTCGGTGCGCGACCAGGAGTGGATCAACGGCGAGGAACTGGCCCCGCTCCGGCGCACCTTCACCCTGACCGACCTGGAGCCCGAGGCCCGCGCCGCCGGGGTGCACGCCACGGTCCTCGTCCAGACCGTCACCGTCCCCGAGGAGACCCCCGAGTTCCTCGCCCTGGCCGACGGCAACGACCTCGTCGCGGGCGTCGTCGGCTGGACCGACCTCACCGCGCCCGGCATTGCCGACACCCTCGCCGCCCTGCGCGAACTCCCCGGTGGCGACCGGCTCGTAGCCATCCGCCACCAGGTCCAGGGCGAACCCGACCCCGAGTGGCTGCTGCGCCCCGAGGTGCAGCGCGGACTGTCCGCCGTGGCCGCTGCCGGACTCGTCTACGATCTGGTCGTCCAGCCCCACCAGCTGCCCGCAACCGTCAGGGCCGCCGCGCTGCTGCCGGAACTCACCTTCGTACTCGACCATGCGGGCAAGCCGCCCATCGCCACCCGGAGCCTGCACCCCTGGGCGGAAGACGTCCGGGCGCTGGCCGACCGGCCCAACACCGTCTGCAAACTCTCCGGCCTGGTGACCGAGGCCGACCTGCGCTCCTGGACGGTCGACGATCTCCGCCCGTACGCCGACACCGTCCTCGACGCCTTCGGGCCCGACCGCCTGATGTTCGGCTCCGACTGGCCGGTCTGCCGGCTCGCGGCGAGTTATACGGAGGTCGTCGACGCCGCACGCGCCCTCACCGACGGACTGGGCGCGGACGAGCGGTCGGCGGTCTTCGCGACCACCGCGGAGCGGACCTACGGCCTCTGAGGGCGGTGGCAGGGCGCAGCGGGCTGCGGCATCCTGGGATCCATGCCCGAACTACCGGAGATCGAGGCGCTGCGGGTCTTTCTCGACGAGCACCTGGCCGGCAAGGAGATCGCCCGCGTCCTGCCGCTCGCCGTCAGTGTGCTCAAGACGTACGACCCACCGCTCACCGCCCTGGAAGGCGGCACGGTCACCGGCATCGCCCGGCGCGGCAAGTTTCTGGACATCGGCGTCGGCCCGCTGCATCTGATCACCCATCTGGCCCGGGCGGGCTGGCTGCACTGGAAGGACAGCTTCCCCGCCGCCCCGCCGCGCCCCGGCAAGGGGCCCCTGGCGCTGCGTACCGTACTCACCGGCGGGGACGGCTTCGACCTCACCGAGGCAGGTACCACCAAACGCCTCGCCGTGTACCTCGTGCACGACCCCGGCGAGGTGCCCGGCATCGCCCGCCTCGGACCCGACCCGCTCGACGCCTCCTTCGACCGGGACGCGTTCGCCGCACTGCTCGCCGGGGAACGGCGCCGGATCAAGGGCGCCCTCCGCGACCAGTCCCTGATCGCGGGCATCGGCAACGCCTACAGCGACGAGATCCTGCACGCCGCGAGGATGTCTCCGTTCACGCTCGCCGCGAGCCTCACCGACGACGACATCACCCGGCTGTACACGGCCCTGCGCACCACCCTCCGCGACGCCGTCGCACGCTCCAGCGGAGTGGCGGCCGGGAAGCTCAAGGCGGAGAAGAAGAGCGGGCTGCGTGTCCACGGCCGCACGGGCGAACCGTGCCCCGTCTGCGGGGACACCATCCGGGAGGTCTCGTTCAGCGACTTCTCGCTCCAGTACTGCCCGACCTGTCAGACCGGCGGCAGGCCACTGGCCGACCGTCGCCTCTCCCGACTCCTCAAATAGGGCAGTTCAGCGGGTGAGTTCCAGCAGCTGCCGCCCGTCCGCGGCACGCACCTCGAAACGGTCGATGGCCGCCGGGCGCAACGCGGCCCCGCCGTGCACCACCAGCGTCTTCTCGTCCGGCCCGGTCACCGACCACGTGGTGACCGTCTCCTCGCTGCCGTCCCGCCCGACCGCCACCAGCGCGCACACCCCCGCCTCCGGCACCCGCGCCACCTCCAGACCGACGTCCGTGCCCCACTCCTTCGCCCCGGCCGTGACCACGGCCGCCATCCCCGTGGCCCGGTCCGTCGCCGCCCATCGCTGCGCCCGCACCGTTCCCGCAGGCCCAGCCGATGCGCCGATCACCGCGAGCGGCCCGCCCACCGCCAGGACCACCGCGGCGGCCACCAGCGCGAGACGTCTGCGGCGGCTCCTGCGCCGCCCGGCCACCACCGCGTCCACCGCCCGCCGCACCAGCTCGGGACCCGCCCGAACCACCGGATCCACCCCCGGCGGCGTCTGCCGGGCGTACTCCCCGAGCACCGCCGTCACCGCGCGGAACTCCGCCGCCCGGATCTCGCACAACGGGCACTGCGCCAGATGCTCCTCGAAGCGGAAGACATCGGCAGCGCTCAGCACGCCCAGTGCATAGGCGCCGACATGGCGATGAGGTTCCGGGGTGCGCATGCAGTCTGGTACGGAACGCACCCGTGAATCACTCAAGCCAACACCGCCGGACACGCTCTACACTCCGGCCTCATGCTGCGTGTACTCGCCGTCGACGACGAAGCACCCGCCCTGGAGGAGCTGCTCTACCTCCTGCGCGCCGACCCCCGCATCCGCAGCGCCGAAGGCGCCACCGGGGCCACCGAGGCGCTGCGCCGGATCGGCAGCGCCGTCGACGCCGGTCCCGACGACCCGTCCGCCATCGATGTCGTCTTCCTCGACATTCACATGGCGGGCCTCACCGGACTCGATGTCGCCCAGCTGCTGGCCGGGTTCGCAGCGCCCCCGCTCATCGTCTTCGTCACCGCCCACGAAGGGTTCGCCCTCCACGCCTTCGACCTCAAGGCCGTCGACTACGTCCTCAAGCCTGTCCGTCGCGAACGCCTGGCCGAAGCCGTCCGCCGCGTCGCCGAACAGGTCGGCGACCGCTCCGCTTCCCTCCAGGACACCGCAGCCGACCAGATAGCCGTCGAACTGGGCGGAGTGATCCGGTTCATCCCGATCGACGACATCGCGTACGCGGAGGCGCAGGGCGACTACGCCCGGCTGCACACCGCGGGCGGCAGCCACCTCGTCCGGATCCCCCTCACCACCCTGGAGGAACGCTGGCGCTCGCGCGGCTTCGTCCGCATTCACCGCCGCCATCTCGTCGCCCTCGGCCGGATCGACGAACTGCGGCTCGACGCGGGCAGCATGAGCGTCCGCATCGGCACCGCGTCGCTTGCCGTGAGCCGCCGACACACCCGCGCCCTGCGTGATCTGCTCATGCGGCAGACCGGCCGCTGACCAGGGACTACCCAGGTCCGAAAGCTTCCCAGAGGGGTCCCCGGCTGCGTACACTCCGGGCCCATGTCCGCAGAGTCGACGCCCCGGCGTGAAGTGGTGACGGGGGAGCCCCGGCGGGTGCGCCCGCTGCCCCGCTACCGCACCCAGTCGGAGATCGACGAGCAGACCGCGCTCGGCGGCGCCTACGTCCGCTCGCTGATGCGAAGCCAGCTGCGCGCCGGACTCACCGCGTTCACCGTTCTCGCCGTCGTCGCCGGCACGCTGCCGCTGGTCTTCGCCGCCCTGCACAGCGCCGCCGTCGTCTGGGCGGTCCTCGGCTTCGCCGCCTACCCGCCGCTGACCCTGATCGCCTGGTGGTACGTGCGGCGGGCCGAGCGCAACGAGCGCGACTTCGCCCGGCTCGTGGAAGGCCGACCCGCGCAGTGAGCCGCACGTACGCGGTGGTGGCCGTCGCCGCCGTCGTTCTCGCCACCGTCCTCGTCGGCGGTTTCGGGCTGCGCATCTCCCGTACCACCTCGGACTTCTACGTCGCCTCCCGCACCGTGCGCCCCCGGCTCAACGCCGCCGCGATCAGCGGCGAGTACCTCTCCGCCGCCTCCTTCCTCGGCATCGCCGGCCTGGTGCTCGTGCACGGCCCCGACATGCTGTGGTACCCGGTCGGCTACACCGCCGGCTATCTGGTGCTGCTGGTCTTCGTCGCCGCGCCGCTGCGCCGCTCGGGGGCGTACACCCTGCCCGACTTCGCGGAGGGGCGGCTCGAATCACGGCAGGTGCGCAGGCTGGTGAGCGTGCTCGTCGTCGGGGCGGGCTGGCTCTACCTCGTACCGCAGCTCCAGGGTGCCGGGCTCACCCTGAAGATCCTGACCGGGGCGCCCGGCTGGCTCGGCGATGTGCTCGTCGCATCCGTCGTCGTGGTCGCCGTCGCGGCGGGCGGCATGCGGTCCATCACCTTCGTCCAGGTCTTCCAGTACTGGCTGAAACTGACGGCGCTTCTGGTCCCTGCGATCTTCCTGGTGCTGGCCTGGCAGGGTGACGGGCGGCCACGGGTCACCTTCGACGAGCAGCTGTCCGTTTTCCGGGCCGACCATCCGCTGTACGCGACCTACGGGCTCATCATCGCGACGTTCCTCGGAACGATGGGACTGCCGCACGTCGTCGTCCGCTTCTACACCAGCCCGAACGGCCGCGACGCCCGGCGCACCACCGTCGCCGTCCTCGCCCTGATCGGCGTGTTCTATCTGCTGCCGCCCGTGTACGGGGCACTGGGCAGGCTGTACGCCCCCGAGCTGATCCATGGCGGGGACGCGGACGCCGCCGTGCTGCTGCTGCCCGCACGCGTCGTCGGCGGGCTCGGCGGGGACCTGCTCGGCGCACTCATCGCGGGCGGCGCCTTCGCCGCGTTCCTGTCGACCGCATCCGGACTCACGATGGCTGTCGCCGGCGTCATCACGCAGGACGTCCTGCCCTCGCGCGGCGTGCGGCACTTCCGGCTGGCCACCGTTCTCGCCATGTGTGTGCCGCTGGCCGGGTCGCTCATGGTCAGCCGGGTGCCGGTGGCGGACTCCGTGGGGATGGCGTTCGCCGTATCGGCGTCGTCCTTCTGCCCGCTGCTGGTCCTCGGCATCTGGTGGCGGCGGCTCACCCCACAGGGCGCGATCGCCGGACTGGTGCTCGGCGGCGGCTCCGCGTTCCTGTCCGTCGCGATCACCGTCAGCGGTGCGGTGCGCCCGCCCGGCTGGCCGCACACGCTGCTCGCCTGGCCCGCCGTCTGGTCGGTCCCGGTCGGCTTCCTCGCGATGGTCCTGGTGTCGCTCGCCACTCCCGGTCGCATACCGGTCGGCACGAATGCCGCGATGACCCGCTTCCATCTGCCGGAGGCCCTGATACCCGGGAGGCACCGATGACAGGGCCCACGTACGCCGTCCTCGTCCTGTTCGTGCTCCTCCTGCTCGGCGCCGGGTTCCTGCTCGGCCGCCGCACGGCCCGCACCGTCCGCCCCAGCGACGTCGGCACCCCCGTCGAGCATGCCACCTTCGAGACGCTGCACACCGCTTCGCTCGCCGCGCCGCCGCTGCGCGCCGGACTCACCGAGGAGAGCGCCCGCAGGTCAGCCCGCAGACTGCGTTCCCTGCTCGGCACCGACGCGCTCTGTCTCACCGACCGGGACCGGGTCCTCGTCTGGGACGGCGAGGGCGACCACCACGGCAGACACGTCATGGACCAGGTGCAGGGGCTTCTCGCCAGCGGCCGCGACACCGCCTTCCACAGCGACTGTGACGACCTCGACTGCCCGCTGCGCTGGGCCGTCGCCGTGCCGTTGACCGTCGACCACCGAGTCCTCGGCACCCTGATCGCCTACGCCCCGCGCGAGTCGGCGGTCCTGGCCAGGGCAGCCGGAGAGGTGGCCCGCTGGGTCTGCGTACAACTGGAGCTCGCCGAACTCGACCGGTCCCGCACGCAGCTCATCGAGGCCGAGATCAGGGCCCTGCGTGCCCAGATATCCCCGCACTTCATCTTCAACTCCCTCGCCGCCATCGCCTCGTTCGTCCGCACCGACCCCGAGCAGGCCCGCGAACTGCTTCTGGAGTTCGCCGACTTCACCCGCTACTCGTTCCGCAGCCACGGCGACTTCACCACCCTCGCCGACGAACTGCACTCCATCGACCAGTATCTGGCCCTCGTCCGGGCCCGCTTCGGTGAGCGGCTCGCGGTCACCCTCCAGGTCGCCCCCGAGGTCCTGCCCGTCGCCCTGCCGTTCCTGTGCCTCCAGCCTCTGGTCGAGAACGCCGTCAAGCACGGACTCGAAGGCGCCGTCACCCGCAGCCGCATCACCATCAGCGCGCTGGACGCGGGCTCGGAGGCAGAAGTCGTCATCGAGGACGACGGCACCGGAATGGACCCGGAACGGCTGCGGCACATCCTGCGCGGCGAAGGAGGACACTCCACCGGCATCGGACTGCTCAACGTCGACGAGCGGCTCCGCCAGGTGTACGGCGACGACTACGGGCTCGTGATCGAGACGGGCATCGGCGCCGGGATGAAGATCACGGTGCGGCTGCCGAAGTACCGCGCCGGGGTGCACGGTTCGTGAGGAGCAAAGGTACCCGCCGTGCTCAGTACAGATGGATCGCCAGATGCCCCAGTGGCAGCCCCAGCTGCCAGGCGGGCGTCCACACCTGGACCGACTCCTCGTCGCCCTCGGTGCCGAGCGGCTCCCACGGTGGTGGCCCGATCGCGTCGAGATCGGTGGCGAGCAGCTCCGTCTCGTCCAGCCACCGCCAGGCACGCCGGGCCAGCGCCAGATCGGGATCCGGAACATCCCGGCCGCCGTCCGGCGGGGGGACCGCGGACGGCGCCGCGTCGAGCCGCTCGCAGACCCAGCGGCGCCAGGTACTCCCGTACGCCGTGAGCAGCCGCAGCTCGTCCATCCGGGTCGCGGGCAGCGCATCGGCCACCGCCCCGTCGGAGAGGAAGATGGTCAGGGCGAGCGCCTCGCGCCCCGCGCGGTACTCCAGCGTCGACGGCTCCATCAGGTCGCCGGTCCGCAGCAGTTCATCGGCGATGTACTCGGCGTACATCCAGGCCATCGGGACCAGCAGCCCGCCCCCACTGGTTCCATCCGTACGTTCCGGACGCATCCCGTCTCGCCTCTTCCTCATCTCGGCACCGGGCCACACGCAGCATTGAACCGGGGGAGCGCGCCCCGCGTGGCCAGAAGGACAGGATCCGTCCGACCCGATCCGTCACAGACACGAGGTTGCGATGACCGCCGATCCCGGGGAGGGACCGCACATGCGGCAATTGCTCGGCGCGTATGTGCTCGATGCGCTCAACGACGGGGAGGCCCGGCTGGTCTCGCAGCATCTGCAGGACTGCGACGCATGCGCCGCCGACTATGTGGAGGTCGCGGAGACGGTGTCCCTGCTCGGCCTGCTGAGCGAGGAGGACCTGCTGGAGTAGCCGGGCAGGTTGCGGGAGAGCAGGCGCAGCGCGTAGTAGGAACGGGACTTGACCGTGCCCGCCGGTATGCCCAGCACCTGCGCCGTCTCGCCCACGCTCAGCCCGCGGAAGTAGATCTGGACCAGCACCGCACGGTGCTCCGGGCTGAGCGTCCGGACCGCCTCGCGGACATCGAGCGCGGCGACGGTCGCCTCCGCCGTGTCCTCCCGGCCCGGGGCGCTCTCCAGTACGAGGTCGCTGACCTCCGTCGGCCGGGCCTGACGGGACCTGCGCGCATCGATCGCCAGCCGCCGGGCGACCGTGAAGAGCCAGGGCCGCATCGATTCGTACGGACTGTCGAACGCCTCGGGGTGCTGCCAGGCGCGTACGAGCGTCTCCTGGAGCAGATCCTCGGCGCGCTGCCGGTCGCCGAAGGTCAGACCGAGCAGGAAGTGGAGGAGCGCGGGACCGTGTTCGCGCTGCAACTCCGCGAGGGCCCGCTCATCGGTCGTCGTGGTCATCGTGAACGCCCCTTTCCCGCGGAGGCCCCTGCCGCCTCGCCGCTGCCTGCGCCGTATACGAACGCATCGAGGCCGCGACGAACAGAAGATGCACCGAGGCGTGCGACGAGCGGTCGCACGGAGCGGCGAATGGTGCGGTGAACGGTCGGCCGGGCGCTGAACGGACAGGGGGCGGGCGACGTGCGGCGCGCGCGATCCCGCACTCGGCCGGGCCTGCGGCGTGGCCGAGTGCGGGGTCGGTGACGGTCAGCGGGGAGCGGGCGCCGGCCGTACGGACAGCAGCCACCCCCGGCCCGGCGCGACCGGGACCGGCTCGCCCGCCGCGAACGAGCGTTCCGGCTGGAAACCCTCGATCGCGGGTGCGTATGCCGCGACCGGGTCGCCGGAGCCGGTCAGCACGCACTCCACCGGCGTCGATGCCCACGAAGCGACCGCGGTCGCCGTCCCGCCCGGTCCCTGCCAGCTGGAGGCAAGGACATCGGCCCGGCCGGTCGCCACGGGCGGCTCGTCCGCCCACCATCCCGTGAAGGCGCCCTCGGGCAGCCGCAACGCGTCGAAGGCCCGCCACAGCGGCCGGACATCGGTCATCGGGGCGCGCGCCGTCATCCCGAAGACCAGGCCCCGCCACGGGTTGCCGCCACCCTCCAGCATCTCGCCCATCAGCCCGAACGGAATCCCGGAGAGCTCCACCAGCCAGTACGCGGGGTCGGTCCCCTCGTAGTCGAACAGCTCGCCCAGCCAGAGCCGGTCGGTGTACGGCATCAGCTCCGCGTACAGATTGGCGCTGGACGCGAAGCCGTCCGGCTCCCGGTACTGGTTGCAGGAGTGCAGATCGATCAGCGGCGCGGTGTCGCCGGACCGGGCCAGTGTCTTGCGGACCCGCTTCATGGTGGTCCGGTCGTACGCCACGTCGTCGAGGTAGAGTCCGTCGACCCCGATCCGGCGGCGGAGCCGGTCGATTCCGCACACATAGGAGTTGTGCCAGCGCGAGTCGCCCGAGGTCACGACAGCCACATCGGTGACGTCGGGCGCCACCCAGCCGGGGACGTAGTCCGTACCCAGATGCTCGCGCAGCCAGGCGTGTCCGCCGCCGGGCCCCGGCGCCAGGACCTCGCTGCCCAGGGAGGCGAGGGCGGGCAGCTCAGGGTTGTGCCGGGTCAGTTCACGCACGGTGTCGTACACCTTGACACGGATGCCGAGCCGGTGTGCCTCGGTGGTGTAGTCCCGCAGCACATCGGCGGCCAGCAGCGGGTCGTTGATGTACGGGTTGGGCGGCGTGGCGTGATGGATGTTGACGACGTTCGCACCGTACGCGGCGACCTCGGCGGGGGCGGCGTACGCATGGAAGTAGCGCTCGGCGAGCTGGAGTCCGGGCCTGATCGGCTTGAACGGGGTGAGCAGCAGCCGCAGTTCGAAGCAGCGGCTCTCCCCGGCGGCCATCCGCAGCGGACCGCTGTACGCGCTCACCGTCCGCGCCCCGTCCTCGGTGCGCAGCCGGACCCCGCCGCTGCCGTCGCCGGCCCAGGAGCGAGGCGTGACCAGGGGCTTCTCGCGGTAGTAGTTGGTGTTCAGCGGCCGTGCGTAGTGCTCGTCGCGCAGCGAGAGCTGGACACCCGCGGCGGGGGAGCCGAGCCAGAGCGCGTCCTGGTTGTGGGCGGGGGTGTCCCACTGCCAGTCGTACGTCTCCGGGCAGACCTGCCCCGGCAGCCCGAGACCCATCGCGTACCGGGCGATGTCCGCCCGGATTGGCACGTCCAGGCGCACGTCGAGGGCGAGCTCGTCGACCGCCTCGACAGTCGTCCGTACGACGAGAAGGCCGTCGGCCTCCAATGCTCCCTCGGTGCGCAGCCGGAGACCTGGGCCGGTGGCCCCGCAGGACCAGCGGACGCGCGCCGGTCCGGTCCGGTCGAGCCTCAGTGGACCGTGGTCGAGCGGGTGGCCGACCGTGAACGCGACCGGTCCGGAGAGCAGATCGCGTTCCGGACCGTCCGTGCCCGTCACCCCGGAGGTGAACGACGAGGCGAGCCGCTGCGGCAGCCCGGCAGGGCCGATCTCCACCGCCCGGCCGAGGATCTCCAGGCGGCGTCCGGCCACCTTCACCGGGGTGAAGGGCGGGACGATCTCGTCGTCCTGGCCGAGCGTCGAGTCCAGCCAGCGCAGCCGGGCCAGCCGGGCGGGGTCCCCGGCGCCGTGGTCGGCAACGGTCTGCGGACCGACGGTGATCCGCAGCGGCAGCACCCGCTCTCCGGTGCCGTGGGCGCGTACGGCGATCTCGCCCTCGTACGTGCCGGGTTCGGCGGCCTCCGGGATGTCCAGGCCGAACCAGAGGGCGTGGACATGCCCCCTGACGACATCGATCCGGTTCTCGAACGGCTCCCCGCGTGCGTCGGTGCCGCCCGCACTGAGCGACCGGACCGGGAACGGCAGTCCCCGGACCTCGGTACGGATCTCCGTCAGCGGCTCCACCGCGTACACCCCGGCCTGCAGCACGTAGAACTCGCCGCGCGACGCCGCACCCGTGAACGCGGCGGACGGCACGGCGTGGGCCCAGGGGGCGGGCAGCCGGTCGTACCGGCCCAGCGGATGGTCGCGGTCCTCGCCGAACAGCAGGAACGGCTCGTCGGGATGCGCAGCGGTCAGCGCCGCACACTCGTCGGCCGTGGCCGCGAACCCCAGCGGGGCGAAGGAGTCGACGGTGCTCACGGCCTCGTACCGGAACGCCTCCGCGCGCGGCAGCGACGCCCAGACCCCGTCCGGCCGGTGCAGCCCACAACGGTGCACCCAGTCGGGGTCCGCGGTCGGCGTCGGATGACGGTAGGCGGCCTGTGGATAGTAGGGACGGCCCGTGTGCGCGTACGGCAGATAGTGCACGGCGTAGTCGCCCGGACCCTCCACCGGCTCGAACGCGATCCGGCCGCGCTCGGCCGTCACCTCGATCCGGACCGTGTTCCGTACCCGGCGGCCGGACGGGGCGAGGACCAGGACATCCACCGCCCCGGGGTCCGGATCCCTGCGCCGCCACGGCAGTTCCGCCCCGAGAACGGGGCCGCCCGAGGGGGCGCGCACCAGGATCCGGTGATTGCCGTACATGTCGCTGTCCCACGAACCGAGCCCGCACTGCAGCTCGGGATGGCCCTGCTCACCCATGTCCGCACTCCCTCAAGGGCGCTATTTATTAGGTAAGTTGCTGAATCGCCATGGGACACCATGGAGATCCGACGATCATGCTGTCAAGGGAGACGCCATGGACCGGGGTGGGGACGCCTCGCTGCTGCGCCGACTGAACACGGCCGCTGCCCTGCGGGTGATGCGCGAACGCGACGAGGTCACCGTGCCGGAACTCGCCGGGCTGATCGGGGTGTCCCGGCCGACCGCCCAGGACCTCACGGCGCAGCTGCTGCGCGAGGGCCGACTGGTGGAGCTGCAGGCCAACAGCGGTTCCGTGGGCCGCCCGGCCCGCCGCTTCCGGTTCCGGGCCGAGGCGGGACATGTCATCGGCGTGGACATCGGGGCGCACAAGGTGCTGGTGCACGCCGTGGACCTGCTCGGCCGCACCGTCGCCGCGGAACGGGTCGCCGTCACCCCCGCCATGACCGCCCGGGAACGGCTGGACACCGTCCGCGGGGCGATCGAGGCGTGCCTGGCCCGGCCGGAGAGCGCCGGGGTGCGCCCGCTGGCCACCGGCATCGGCACCAGCGGCATGGTGGACCTCGCGGGCCGGGTGGTGCGGAGCACCGCGCTGCCCGGCTGGACCGGACTCGACCTCGGGAGCGAGCTCGCGGACAGCGCCCCGGGCCCAGTACTGGTGGGCAACGACATCCAGCTGGCGACCTTCGCCGAATGCGCCGGGGGAGTGGCCGTCGGGGTCCGGGACGCCATCTACCTCTACGTGGGCAACCGCCCCGGCATCGGCCTGTGGCTGCACGGTCGGCTGCACCGGGGCCACGGCGGCGCCGCGGGCGAACTGCTGCCCCCGGACGGCTGGTCGGCTGCCTACCGGCGGCTGCTGGACTGGGCCGCCGGACACCAGGGCGCCGAGCTGCCCACCCGGGACAGCGCTGCCCGCGCCGTGGTCGAGGCTGCGGCGGCCGGGGACGGCGGCGCACGGTACGCGCTGCGCGCCTTCGCCGAGTCGCTCGCCGCCTGCCTGGCGCCCCATGTCGCCGCCCTCGATCCCGAGCTGGTCGTGCTCGGCGGCGGCATCTCCCGGGCCGGAGCGCTGCTCAGCGAGCCGTTCGCCGCGTCACTCGCCGCCCTCTGCCCCAACACGCCGCATGTCCAGAACTCCTCGCTCGGCGAGGAGTCAACTGCGATCGGGGCAGCCCGGCTGGTACTGGAACATATCGAGAACACGGTGCAGAAAAGTCCAACTCCACAGGAGTGAATGGCTGTTGACGTACCGGTCCGACGCTTCGATGATGTGGCCACTCTTTTCCGAAAGTTGGTTTCTAAATTCGTCGTTCCGTCAGGCCAGGGAGTACGTGTGACATCCCCTGCAACAACGCGCAGCCCCCGGGCAGCGTCCCCACCAGCGCCCAGGGCGAAGACCGGCCGGCCCCCGCTGCGGCGCGTACCGCTGCGGATCCGGCTGCGGAACAACTGGGTGATGCTCGCCCTGATGGCCCCGGGCCTGCTCTTCTTCGCCGTCTTCTTCTACGTGCCGATGCTGGGCAACATCGTTGCCTTCCAGGACTACCAGCCGTTCATCGGCTTCAAGAGCAGCCCGTGGGTGGGCCTGGCCAACTTCCAGGAGCTCTTCTCCGATCCGGCGTTCTGGGAGTCCGTACGCAACACGCTGGCCTTCGCCGCGCTGCAGCTGATCTTCTTCTTCCCCGCCCCGCTGGCCCTCGCGCTGCTCATCAACAGCCTGGTCAGCAGCCGCGTGAAGAAGTTCGTGCAGAGCGTCGTCTACCTCCCGCACTTCATCTCCTGGGTGCTGGTCGTCGCCCTCTTCCAGCAGGTGCTCGGCGGCGCGGGACTCATCAGCAACTTCCTGCGTGACCACGGGCTCTCGGCCCTCGACGTGATGACCGATCCCGGCACCTTCCCGATGCTGATCACCGCACAGGTGATCTGGAAGGACATCGGCTGGGGCATGATCATCTATCTGGCGGCGCTCGCCAACGTCGACCAGAGTCTGTACGAATCGGCTGCCGTGGACGGCGCCGGACCCTGGCGACGCATGTGGCACGTCACCCTGCCCGCCGTCCGAGGCGTCACGATCATGCTGCTGGTACTGCGCCTCGGCGACGTACTGTCCGTCGGCTTCGAGCAGTTCCTCCTCCAGCGCGACGCGGTCGGCGCCCGGGCCTCCGAGGTCCTCGACACCTACGTGTACTACCACGGCGTGGTCTACGGCGACTGGGGCATCGGCGCCGTCGCCGGCCTGGTCAAGGGCGTGGTCGGCGCACTGATGATCTGGGGCGCCAACCGGCTCGCCCATGCATTCGGAGAGCAAGGGGTGTACAGCAAATGACCATCGGACTGCCCTTGCTGAAGCCCCGGCCCGCCGACCGCAGGGCCGCCTGGGAGGAGCCACCGACCCGGCTGGGCTCGGCTGCCAAAGCCGTCGTCCTCACCGTCATCGTGGCCGTGATGACCCTGCCGTTCCTGGTCGTCCTCTCCACCAGCC
Source organism: Streptomyces sp. NBC_01669 (assembly GCF_026339735.1). Lineage (GTDB taxonomy): Bacteria > Actinomycetota > Actinomycetes > Streptomycetales > Streptomycetaceae > Streptomyces > Streptomyces yanii. The sequence continues at coordinate 833,371 of NZ_JAPEQG010000001.1, read as the reverse complement.
TCGCCTCCCGCGAGGAGGTCACGGCCGCCGGGGGATACGTACTCTTCCCGACCGAGCCCACCCTGCAGGCGTACCGCACCATCCTCTCGGGCGGACTGGTCACCCGCGCCGTCACAGTCAGCGTCCTGATCACCGGCATCGGCACGGCGCTCTCCCTGCTGACGACCATCGCCCTGGCCTATGCGCTGAGCAAGCGCGGCGTCCCCGGCAGCAGGCCCGTTCTGCTGCTCGTCCTGTTCACCCTGCTCTTCGCCCCCGGCATGATCCCGATGTACGTCCTGGTCAAGGAGCTCGGACTGCTCGACTCGTACTGGGCGCTAATCCTGCCGGGCCTGGTCAACGCCTTCAATCTGGTGGTGATGAGGGCGTTCTTCATGAACATCCCCGAGGAGCTGTACCATGCCGCCCGGATCGACGGAGCGGGCGACTGGCGGATCCTCACCAGGATCGTGCTGCCGCTTTCCAAGGGCGTCATCGCCGTCGTCGGGCTCTTCTACGCGGTGACGTACTGGAACGCCTTCTTCAACGCGATGCTCTACCTCAACGACTCCGGCAAATGGCCCATCCAGCTGCTGCTGCGCACCTATGTGGTGCAGAACAAGCAGATGGCGGCCGACCAGCTCGGCGTGGCCCATCTGCCGCCCCAGCAGTCGATCTCCATGGCGGTCGTCATGCTCGCGCTGATCCCGATTCTGCTGCTCTACCCGTTCCTGCAGAAGTACTTCACCAAGGGCGTGCTCACCGGCGCCATCAAGGGCTGACCCTTCCCGTCCCTCGTCCCCAGCGCGGAGAATCCTCATGATCACTGGCGTGTCCCGACGCACCTTCCTGGGCCTGAGCACCGCCGTCGCGGCGGGTGCGGCCTCCACCTTCCTCACCGGCTGCGGCTCGTCCACGGCAGGCAAGGGCGAGGCAGCATCGGCCAAGGTGAAGCTTCCGTCGTACATCCCCTTCACCAAGGTGAAGCCCGACCTGGCGCCCAGCAGCAAGGGCCTGTCCGCGGGCTTCCTCTCCTACCCCAAGGAGCTCGTCCAGAGCATCGCGAAGACCCCCGGCGACGGCTCGAAGGTCACGCTGCTCACCGAGATCTGGACCCAGCCGCCGCTCCCCAAGGGCACCAACGACTACTGGCAGAAGGTCAACAAGGAACTCGGCATCGACCTCACCGCCATACTCGGCACCGACCCCGGCTACGAGGAGAAGTTCCCCGCCATCGTCGCGGGCGGCGATCTGCCCGACCTGATGTGGATACCGCCGAACCAGGGCCTTCAGCACATCGCCCAATTGCTGGAGGGCAAATGCGCGGACATCACGGAGTACGTCTCCGGGGACGCGGTCAGGGACTATCCGAACCTCGCCGCGATGACGCCCGCGCACTGGAAGACCGCGGTCGTCAACGGAAAGATCTGGGGCGCGCCGAGCCCGTACCCGGCCCTGGGCCAGGTGTACGGCGGCAACCCGAGGATCTGGGACAAGGCGGACGGATTCTCCGCGAGCAGCACCGATGAGTTTTTCGCCAAGTGCAAGGAGGTCACCGGCGGCAAGGTGTGGGCGCTCGAGCCGATCTACTCGAATGCCGTCAGCGTGCTGAGCCAGTGTTACGGATCCCCCAACAAGTGGGCCCGGGAGAAGGACGGTTCGGTCACCTTCTGGATGGAGTCGGACGAGTACGCGGAGGCCCTGAACTTCGTCCGCAAGCTGAAGAAGGCCGGCGTCTTCTATCCCGGCGACCCGAAGATGGCCGACGCCTATCTGAAGATGGCCCAGGGATCGATCGGCGCGGTCGTCTACGCCAACCCGGCGGGCGCCCGCAAGGACACGCGCACCAACGACCCCTCCCTTGCCGCCGAGATCCTCATCCCCTTCGACGCGGACGGCCACAAGGCCAACGCCCACTACCACGCGTTCGGCACCATCGGGTACACCGCGATCAAGAAGGGCAGCGAGAAGCGTGTGCGCATGCTGCTCGACGTGCTCAACTACCTCGCGGCGCCGTTCGGCTCGAAGGAGCGCGAGTTCCTTGAATTCGGAGAGGAAGGCTCCGACTTCACCTACGACAAGCAGGGCTTCCCGCAGCGCACCAAGAAGGGCAAGCAGCAGGTCGAGGGGTTGTTCAGCGGCCTGACCACGGCGACGACATCGCCCTTCGTGCTCGCTCCCTCGCTCTTTCCCGGCACGCATGGCGCCGACGACGTCCGCGACATCTACGGGGTCGAGCAGAAGCTGATCGAGACCGCCATTCCGAACGCGGCCGTCGGCCATTATTCCGACGCCTACACCCAGTACTACGGTCGTATGTCGACCGAGGCCAACGACCTCATCAACGACATCGTGGCCGGGCGCAAGAGGATGAGCGAGTGGAAGCCGTTCTGGTCGGAATGGGGCTCCAAGGGCCTGGACCAGATGAAGAAGCAGTACCAGAAATCCCTCGAGCAGAACCCCTGACGGTCCGGAAGGCGGGGCCCGCCGCAACGCAGCCGACGGTCTACGGAACGACGGTGACGGGCCAGCGCCCCGCTTTCACCAGCCGGATCGCCACCGATCCGATGAACCGGTGTCCCGCCGACTCCGACGCGCCCACCACGACGGCATCCGCTTTCAACTCGTCTGCCGCGGTGACCAGGCCGTTGTACGGATCACCGCGGAAGGTGTGGAACTCCCAGCGCACATTCCATATGTCCTTGAGCCGCTCCGTGGCCGCCCTGATCTCGCTCACCAGGCCCTCCGCGACCTCGCCGGTCGTGTCGGCGACCGGTGCGCCGAGCGCGGCGCCCGCGGGCATCACCGGCTGGACATAGACGAGGGCGAGCATGGCGTTCTGCCGACGGGCCAGCCCGGCGGCGTACGCGGCGGCACGCATCGAGGAGTCGGACCCGTCGAGGCCCGCGACGATCACTTTTGGACCGTCTGTGCCACGTTCGAACTGGTGAGGCTGCTGGTCTGTCACGGCAGTGAGGTTAGCCGCTCCCGGCGCCGCACCCGGCCCAGGCGGCCCGCTGCCCTGACCGGAGCCGCCGGTTGTCGCGCATGCGATCCCTGGAATGGGTGCAAAACCGTTCCTAGCCAGTGTGCGTAAGTGAGTCTTGGACCCACTGTTGCGTACTGGGCGCATCCCGAGCGGTTTTGGATGCGCTGGGTTCCCGCTTTCGCTTCCCGCTCGGCGACGGTCCTCCAGGGGGCCGGTCCGTTGTGGGTGGGCGGGTTCCCTCACGCCCCCGGTGACCTGGTCCGGCCTGGACGGTCCGATGCCCCGCACGATCACTCCGGTCGTGTGGGGGCGGTGCCGTCCGACGCCGGACCGGATGCCCAAGGGCGCGTCGTCCGATCGCGATACCGGCGGCATCGTGACGGGACATCTTTCGGCGTGGGGTGGCCAGCGGTTTCTGCCAGTGCTGGGCACCCCACATGCTGGTGTAGGCGGGGTCGACCGCGACCATGCTCAGGCCGTGTTCGGCGGCCATGGACACCAGTCGGGCCTTGAGCTTGCCGGTCGGGATGCCGGAGATGAGCTGCCGGAACCTTTTGCGGCGGCCGTGCTTCTCCCGGGTCTTCTCGGTGGTGAAGTCGAGGTCTTCGATGCCGATCGCGGCGACCCCGACACGCATCGCCCAGTTGATCAACCGGGTCAGGGCGTGGCGGATCTGTGCGTCGCGGTGAGCGGTGGTCCCGGACAAGTCGTAGGGGAAACGCCGCGGGTCGCCGATCGGGTTGCCGTGGACATCGAGGTGGTAGGCGGCGAAGTGGTCGGCGTTGGTGTCGACGCCGATCATGCCCCGGGCGCATGCGGCGGCCAGTGGGATCGTCTTGACGGCGGGGCGTTGCCAGGATGCGGTGAGGTACCAGCGGCCGCGCTCCGTATCGAGGTGGATGCGGTAGGCGACGGCCCGGTGCGCTTCGATGCGGTCGGCCCACTCCGCGCCCCGGTGCGCGAACGCCACGGTGGAAGTGAGGACGTACCGGCCGTGCCCGGCGTTGGCCAGGTGCGCGAGCGGGAATGGCAGCTTGATGCTGACCTCGCCGTCCGGGGTGACGCGGATCGTCTCGTTCCCGAACCGTTTGCCCGACTCGCCGTCGGCAGCGATGAACCAGCGTTCCGCCTCCCAGAGTTGCCGCCACTTGTCCTCGGTGAGTTGGGCCTGGGTGAGGTGGTGGCGGGTGTTGAGGAGACGTTTACCGCCCCGTACCACCCGCACCCGTCCGGCCTGCCAGTCGGCGACAGCAGCAGCGTGCCGCGCCTTTAGTGCTGCGAGGCGGCGGGACTTGCGGAACCACTCGCCCTTCGACTGGTAACCGCCCGCCGCCCGCTTCGTTCCGGGCGTCCCGATCGGGAGGGACAGGCGGTGCCGCAGCGTCTTGATCCCGGCTGCCAGGTTCTGGATGTGCGCTGCCTGGCAACGGCGTGCGAGCGCCCACTGATCGTGCGTGGCCTTGGTGATCGCACCCGCGATCCGCGACGACGACAGTGCCGTCAGCTCCCGCTTACGCGCCGCCCACGTGTCCGCACTGTGCTCCAGACCGTCCGCACAGCGAGCCTTGAGATCACCGGAAGCCAGCGCACCCTGGTGCTCGCCGACCGCGCGCAGCACCTTCTCGTCCTGGGGCGTTAGGTGTTTGAGGCGGTCCCGGATCGCCACCCCGCAGGGCCCGGGCACCACGAAGGGCACGGCCAACTTCCGCACACCACCCACCACATCACCCCCTACCGGGCCGGACACCTGCCACCCGACCCAACGAGCAGCAGCCACCAAGGTCACCCATTCGGCCCCAGAACCCCCGTTCCCACCCCCGCGAATGCACCGCCAGGACTCACTCCCGCACGCCACCACTCACTTCGGCTCAGTAAACCGACGGCAGCTCGCAACCCTTCGCACCCCATGTCGTCGAGAGGGGTGGACCGACCGACTTGCGACCGGTTGGTCGCGGAGCGTGACCGGAGTCCGCCCGGTCGCGGAATGCCGCTCCGGCCGACATCGGCCACGTCGCTGTGCTCACCTCCGGCGACCGCTCGCTTCTAGAACACCTTGCCACCGTGGACCTCGAACACCGCGCCCCGGTCGTCGTGGCGGGGCACCTCGATGCGGCTGCCCTACTTCAGCGAACGGAGACCGTGGAGACCGCCGGTCCCGCTGTGGTGCCGGCGAAAACCGACATGCCCACCCGTCCCGGTGCGACCCCGTTCCGGTTCCGGCCCGCGAGAGTCGGGTCCTGCGGGGCCGGTGCCTCGATGCAGCCGTTCCTGTCCGGGGCCACTTCCACGAGCGGGGCATCGACCCGGATCGATGGGATGACCACGCGTGAGGCGGGGGCACCCGCCCGCGGCGTCTCCGCGGCGCCGGCCACAGGCGCCCCGGCGGAGACCGGGTGGCGACCTGCCGAGGCTGCGCCAAGGGGCTGCGGTGGACCGGGCAGGAGCTCCGGACCGTTCCGCATCAGTGCGACGCCGGTGAGCATCACCAGGGCGATCGCGCCCCAGGGCGAAGGTCTGGTCCGCTCGGGGCGCCAGTGATCCCGGCCCATGGTTCTCCCTTCGTTGCGACGATGGGAACGGTAAGCGCGAGGTGGCCCGGCGGCGATCAGGGACGGGCAAATGGGTGGCCGCCGGAAAGGCCCACCTGATCGGCGAATGTGCGGACAGCGGATTCTGACTGCCCATGACCTGCGTCTCCGTCAGATGTGCGGGGCAGGGGTCCGGTGGGTCGGATCACCGGGGTTGAGCAGTGCCGAAAAAGGGGTGGATCAAGGATCTGGTGAGGGTTCGTCATGCCCAAGGGTGTCCCGTCGGATCGACCGATCGACGGACGCAGGCTCCACGGAACTGAGCTCGGAGCCGGCCCGGGCCGCTGTCGCGGCAATCGGTGGCGGCGTGTCCCCCGTGCGTCTTCGGTGGATGAGTCATCAAGTGATCCGGCCGGCCGAACGCGGCCACGGGCCCAGTACGCCCGTCGCCCCGGGTCCTGATCCAGGACCCGGGGCGACGGGCGTACCACCGACGGTCTGCGCCGGTCAGTGGCTGTACCTCTCGTTGCGCCGGCGCACCACGAAGACGGCGCCGGTGGTCGCGGCCACGGCCAGTGCCGTGCCGCCGACCAGTTGCGCGGCGTTCATCCGGCCGATGCCGCCGAGATCACCCTGCACACCGTTCGGCACGAGCGCCGTGGCGCCTGTGCTAGGGGTGCCGGCGGAGATCGTGAGACCGATCTCCGCCGTGGAGGGCGGCGATGTATTGCAAATGAACGACACTTCATAGGAAGCGCCCGGTTTTGCATCCCGCTCGACCGTGGCCGAGGCGCTGCCTCCCTTGGGAATAGTGACGCTGTCGAAGATGCTCGAGCTGGCCGTTGCTGTTGTTGGGCACCCCCGGGCGGCCAGGGTTACCTGGCCGGCCGGCGCGATCACCGACGGAGCAACGGTGTATCCGGTCGCGCCCGGCGCGCCCCCTGACGTCACGGCGTACGCGGACGCAGCCGGAGTGGTCAGGGCGAATGCGGCGGCGCCGAGCAGGGCGACGGGTGCGACACCTATGGCGCGCATCGTGAAATCCTCCGGTTCCCCGAGGAGCAACTGCGGAACGAATATCCACAAAGTGTCAGATATGCACCTCGATGGAGGAAACGTTAGAAGTGCTGTATATCGCTCGCGATCGGGGACCGGCGAATGGGGCACAGGTGTCCCCCGGGCGGCGCACCATCCGGACGTCAGGCCGTCAGGGCGCCGGTCAGCCCGACACGTTGGGAAAGAGGTCAAGGAACGGCGCGGCTGTGGCCGAGATGCCGCGGCCGAAGGGGGAGTCGAAGTCCCAGATCAGGAAGAGCAGGAAGGCGATGAGCACGCTGAACAGCCCGGCCAGCAGCAGCTCCCGGAAGGTTCGGCGGATCTGCAGGGTGAAAATCAGTCCGACCGTCACCAGCGCCCCGGTGATCAGACCGAACCAGACCACGCCCGGCATGGTGGCGCCGGCGCTCTGGGCGCGGGCGCTGCGCGCGTCGTCGGCCGCGGCGACCTGGTCGACGAGTGGCTGATACGCCTGCCCCTCGTGGTCGTTCCTCGGTCGGTAGTCGGTGACGTCGGCACGTACCCGGCCGAGAAGTTCTGCGCCCTCGTCGGTGAGGCTGCCGCGCTCTGCCATCGCCTTCCACTCGTCGTGGACGACATGACCGACGTACGCGTCGACATCGGCGCGGATCCGGGTACGCACCTCGGCCGGGTAGACCGACGAGCGGGCGTTCACCTCGTGCAGTGCCTGGGCCTCCTGGCGGACGTACTCCTGGGCGGCGCTGCGCCCCTCCCAGACGCCCGCGATGGCGAGGCCGAGCACGATGGCGTACACCACGCCGATCATCATCGTCATGTATTCGATGACGTCAGGGGTTTCGGACGGGTCGTCGTCCTCCCCGACGCGGCGATTGTTGAGGACGGCGATGGTGAGCACGACGGCGCAGGCCGCGGCCATGGCGAGGGTGAGAACGAGCCATTCCGACATGGGCTTCTCCGTGGGTCAGCGGGAGCGGGGACGTAGCACGGCGACGGCGAACACCGCAGGAGCGGTGATCAGCAGCGTGAGGGTGACCAGGGAGGGACCGCGCCGGGGGACCTTGCGCGGCGCCTTGCGGTAGGTGGGGATCGCCACAGGCTTCGGCCGGGGTGGCGTGGGGTGTACCGAGGGGGTGGGCTCCGGAGGCGGCGGTGTGGGCGCCGGTGCCGGGGGTGGTGGCGGAGGCGGTGGGGGTGGGGGCGGCGGAAGCGGGGGAGGGGGAGGCGGGGCCGACGGTGGGGGTGTCGGCCGCGGGGTCGGCCTGGGCGCCGGGCCCGCCTGGCAATGACCGTCACCCGATGTGGCGACCGCCGAGTTCCTGCCGCCGTCCCCGATCGAGGCGTACGAGCAGTTGTCGGCCACCGCGGGCACCGGGGCGGTCAGGAGCCAGCTGAGTGCGACGGCTGCGGTGAGCCGCCCGAAGAGGGATCCGTACACGACGGGGAGCATGTTCCGGCCGGTGGGACGGCACGCGGACCACGGTCCTGATTCCCCTGATGGAGGGGACCTGGGGCACTGAGGGTTTGCGGATCGGGAAATTTCTGCGAACGCGTTGAACAAGGAAGCACCCGTCGCCCGTACCTAGGGCCATGAACGACGCGGACGTGCGTCACAACTGGCGGAAAAATCACGGGAGTTGACATGAACACCTGGCGGAACGCCTCGCTCGCGGTCACCGCGGCGGCCCTGTTGGCGCTGACGACGGCGTGCGGTCAGGAGCAGGGCACGGATGCGCCCAACGGCCAGAACGTCGGCAATGCCAGCCCGGCCGGTCAGGCGGGCAGCGGCTACGGCACCGACAGCGGATACGGCTCCGGTGGCGACTACGGATCCGATTCCCGGGCACAGGCGAGCACGTCCAAGCAGGCAGGACAGCTCGCGGTGTGGGACAGCAAGAAACTCGGCAAGGTCGTGACGGACAGCGAGGGATTCACTCTCTACCGTTTCGACAAGGACACCGCGAGCCCGCCGAAGTCGAATTGCGAGGGCGACTGCGCGAAGGTCTGGCCGGTTGTTCCCGCGGGCAATGTCACGGCCGTCGCGGGTACCGATGGAGCACTGATCGGCAAAGTCACCCGTGCGGACGGCGCGCAGCAACTCACCATTGCGGGGTGGCCGATGTACCGGTACGCCAAGGACACCAAGCCCGGAGACGCCAATGGTCAGGGAGTGGGCGGCACATGGTTCGCCTCCGCGCCGGACGGCAAGAAGGCTGCGGTGAACGCCGACGGTCCGAGCGGTGGTGAGCAGGCCGATCTCGCGGGGCTTTCGGTCCGCAAGGACCCGAAACTCGGAGACATCGTCGTCGACAAGCGCGGCATGACGGTCTACCGGTTCAAGAAGGACACGGCATGGCCCATGAAGTCGGCCTGCACCGGTGCCTGCCTCTCGAAATGGCCGGTTGTCGCCCCATTGGCCAAGAATGATGTGAAGGGCGTCACCACCAAGGGCTTTGTCACCTTCAATCGCCCCGACGGTCTCAAGCAGCAGGCCATCGATTGCTGGCCCATCTATACCTTCTCCGGTGACACGAAACCGGGTGACACCAACGGCCAGGGTGTCGGGGGCACATGGTACGCGGTGTCCCCCGAGGCAAAGCTCGTCGGCGCCCCGAAGTAGCCCCACAACAGCCGTTCCGGACCGGCCCGTCGCTGAATGTCACCGTTAGCGACGGGCCGGTTGCACATGCCACTGGTGTGTGACCAATAACGGACCGCTAATTTCCGTTTCCGCTCGCTCTCCTGGCGGTCGGTCAGTAGCCTCTGGTCAACACTGACCATGAACATGGCCGGATCGCCGTGGCGACTTGTTGGAGACATCGATGGAGCGTCCCGCCTGGGCACCGCAAGGCATTGACATTTCAGTGCCGAGCGTGTCACGCATGTATGACTTCTATCTGGGCGGGTCGCACAATTTCGAGGTGGACCGGGAAGCGGCCCGCAAGGCCATGGAGTTCATGCCGGGGCTCCCCAAGATCATGCAGGCCAATCGCGCCTTTATGCGCAGGGCGGTGCGCCATGCGGTGAGTGAAGGCATCACTCAGTTCCTGGACATCGGTTCCGGCATACCGACCTTCGGCAATGTCCACGAAGTCGCCCAGGCCGCCGACCCGGAGGCTCGGGTGGCGTATGTCGACCACGATTCCGTTGCGGTCGCGCACAGCCAGGCCGTACTCGAAGGAAACGACCGCGCGGTCATCGCCACCGGCGATCTGCGCCGCCCGCAGGAGATTCTGAAGAGCCCCGAGGTCAGCGAACTCCTCGACCTGGAACGCCCGGTGGCGCTGCTGCTCGTCGCCGTCCTGCACTTCATCGAGGACGCCGACGAACCGCAGGTGGCCGTGGCCGAGCTGAGCGAGTCACTCGCCCCCGGCAGCCTGCTCGTCATCACCCACGCCTCGTACGAGGGCATCCCGCTCACCCAGGAGGAGGCGGGCGGTGCGGTCGGTGTCTACCGGAACATCCGCAACCCGCTGATCATGCGGTCGCGCGACGAGGTCAGCCGGTTCTTCGACGGGTACGAGATGGTCGAGCCCGGGCTCGTGGCCATGCCCAACTGGCGTCCCGACACCCCCGTGGTGCAGGAGCAGGAAGACCCATATGCCTTCTCGGGCTTCGGCGGAGTGGGACGCAAGGCGTGAGCATTCCCGCCCAAGCGTCCGGAGCGCCGGACGCGGAGCCCGACGGCGCCGAGGACCGGCTCCGGAGATTCGCCACCATCTGGAGCCGGGCCATCTTCCCCTCGACGGCAACGTCCATGACCCGTCCGGAGTTCGAACAGCATCTGCTGCCGCTGGCCCGCAGGTTGAACGACATCCTGCATGCGCGTCCCTTCGACCCCGCGCCCGCCAACAAGGTGGGAGCCGCGCTCGTCGCCGCGCACTGCACGGACCCGGACGCGCTCAGCTCCACACTGGGCGTCGTCGACTCGTACCTGGTGCTCTACTGCGGCGGCAACGGCCCGGTGACCCTGTCGACCGAGGACAGCAGGGCCCGCTGTGCCCGCATGCAGCACGCTCTGGCGGGCGGCTTCACCCAGGCGCTGCGCGAGCGGACCCTGGCCGAACAGGAGGCCATCGCCCGCTCGGCGCTCACCGCCCGCTCCAATGCCGAGGAGGCGCTGCACGCCACCGAGGCGCGGTTCCGTGCCGTCTTCAAGGACGCCGCCATCGGCATCGGGATCGCCGACCTGGAAGGCAATGTGCTGGAGGTCAATGACACGCTGACCCGGATGTTCGGCGGCCTCGACCACCATGTCCGCAGCCACAAGGTCAACGAGTGGGTCCACCCCGAGGACTCGCCGCACGTGTGGAAGTACTACGAGGAGCTGGTACGCGGCGAACGCGAGCACTACCGCGTCGAGAAGCCGTATTACCGCAACGACGGCACCGTCCTGTGGACCAACCTCACGGTGTCGCTGCTCCGCGACCCCGAGGGCCGGCCGCAGTACCAGCTGGCGCTCATGGAGGACACCACGGAGCGCAGGCTGCTGAACCTGCGGCTGCGGTACGAGGCCACCCACGACGCGCTCACCGGCCTGCCCAACCGCACGCTGTTCTTCGAACGGCTGGAGAAGGCGCTCTCCGCCGCCGACGGCAGCCGCTTCGGGCTCTGCTATCTCGACCTCGACGGCTTCAAGGCGATCAACGACAGCCTGGGCCACGCGGCAGGGGACCGGCTGCTCGTCGAGGTCGCCGACCGGCTGCAGAGCTGTGCGACCGCGCCGGGCGAGATGGTGGCACGGCTCGGCGGCGACGAGTTCGTGGCGCTGACCACCGGCCCGCACACCGAGTCGGAGGTCGACGAACTGGCCTGCCGGATCCTCGGCGTGCTCGCCACGCCGATCCGGCTCGACGGCCGCGAACTGACCGTACGAGGCTCCATCGGCGTCGTCGAAGGACCGGCGGGCGAACGCAGCGCCGCCGAGGTGCTGCGCAGCGCCGACATCACGATGTACCGGGCCAAGTCGGCGGGCGGCAACCGCTTCGAAATAGCCGACGCCGAGGCGGACGCCCGTGCCATCACCCGGCACGGGCTGACCACCGCGCTGCCCGCCGCCCTGGAACGCGGCGAGTTCTTCATCGAGTACCAGCCGCTCGTGCACCTCGGCGACGGCACGGTCCACGGCGCGGAGGCACTGGTGCGCTGGTGCCATCCGCAGCACGGGGTGCTCGGGCCGGACCGATTCATTCCGCTCGCCGAGCACACCGGGCTGATCGTGCCGCTCGGGCGGTGGGTGCTGGAGGAGTCCGTACGGCAGGCCAACTTCTGGCAGGAGCGGCACAGCGACGGCGGTCCCCTGCGGATCAACGTCAATCTCTCGCCGACCCAGCTGCACCATCCGCGGCTGGTCGCCGAGACCGTCGACGTGCTGGAACGCTCGGGTCTCGAGCCGGGAGCGCTGTGCCTGGAGGTCACCGAGTCCGCGCTCATCGGAGCCGATGACGATCTGCTCAAGCCGCTGCGGCAACTGGCCGAGATGGGCGTCGACATAGCGCTCGACGACTTCGGTACGGGCTACTCGAACCTGGCCAATCTGCGTCGGCTGCCGGTGAGCGTGCTCAAGCTGGACCGTTCCTTCACCCGGGGGATGCAGCAGCATCCGGCCGACCCGGTCGATCTGAAGATCGTCGAGGGGATCGTCTCACTGGCGCACAGCCTGGACCTGGCGGTCACGGTGGAGGGTGTCGAGACGGGAGCCCAGGCGGAGCAGCTGCGGAAGCTCGGCTGCGACACGGCCCAGGGGTGGTACTACGCGCGGCCCGGGGCGCCTGACCGGATCCACGCCTTGCTGCTGGCCGACGCGGTCTGAGCGGGGAGGCCCGGCGCCGGCCGCGTCCTCAGCCTCCGGACGGGCTCGATTTCCCGAGCCCGTCCGGCCGGCTGGCCAGCAGTACTCGTTGGAGCTCCCGCGCCGCCCGTGGAGGCGCCACGTCACTGCGATGCGCCAGCGCGATCGTGCGCCGCAGTCCCGGCGGGGCGAGCCGTGTGGTCCGCAGGTCGTGCCCCGCCCGGACCGCCACCATGCTCGGCACCACCGCCACGCCCAGTCCCGCCCGTACGAAACCGAGCACCGCGTCCATTTCGCCGCCCTCCACCGTGAACGACGGCTCGAAGCCCTCCGCCCGGCACGCGGCCACGGTCAGCTCCCGCAGGTCGTAGCCGTGCCGGAACATCACCAGCGGCTCGCCCTGCAGATCCGCGATCCGCACGCTTCCGCCCTTCCCCGGTCGCGGAGCCCCCGCCGCCGACACCACCACCAGGTCCTCCTGGAGCAGCTCCACCGTGGTCAGCGCAGGCGACGCGGCCGGCAGCGGCAGGACCACCAGCGCGAGATCGAGCGCCCCCCGCGCCAGCTCCCGTACGAGGTCGTGCGAGCCACCTTCCTCCAGCAGCAGCTGGATCCCCGGGTGCTGGTCGTGGAACGTGCGCAGTACGTCGGGCAGCAGTCCCGTGCACAGGCTCGGCGTCGCCCCGAGCCTGACCCGGCCCCGGCGCAGCTGGGCCAGCTCCTGCACCTCGTGCCGGGCGGTATCGGCATCCGCCAGGATCCGGCGGGCCAGCGGCAGCAGCGCCTCGCCCGCGTCGGTCAGGGCGATGTTGCCGCGGGCCCGGCTGAACAGCTCCGCCCCCAGCTCGTTCTCCAACGCCCTGATCTGCTGGGAGAGCGACGGCTGCGAGACATGCACCTCCTCCGCGGCGCGGGTGAAGTGCCGTGTCTCGGCGACGGCCACGAAGTACATGAGCTGCTGAAACTGCATACACCCAGCCTAGCCAGCTCCATAGTCAGAGGCTATGGATATGAGCCACGTCATGTCTTGGACCGATGAGCACCTTCGGTCGTAGCGTCGTGTCCATGGCACTGGCAACACGGACGGACCGACGGCCGTCCATGACGCGTACGCTCTGGGACTCGTCCGTCGGCAAGAAGACGGTCATGGCCGTGAGCGGCCTGATCATGCTCGGCTACCTGGTCGTCCACATGATCGGCAACCTGAAGATCTTCTTCGGGCCGGGGGAGTTCAACCACTACGCCCACTGGCTGCGGGTCATGGGTGAGCCCTTCCTGCACTACGAGTGGGCCCTCTGGATCGTCCGTGTGGTGCTCGTCGTCGCCGTCGTGGCGCACGCCACCTCGGCTTACCAGCTGAGCCGCCGGGACATCAAGGCGCGGCCCAGCAAGTACGTCCACAAGAAGCCCCGGGCGAGCTACGCCACCCGCACCATGCGCTGGGGCGGGATCATCCTCGCCCTGTTCATCGTCTGGCACGTCCTCGACCTGACCACCGGCACCGTCCACTCGGGCGGCTTCCAGTCGGGGCACCCCTACCAGAACGTCGTCGACACCTTCTCCACCTGGTACGGCAACGTCATCTACATCGTCGCCATGCTCGCTCTCGGACTCCACGTCCAGCACGGTTTCTGGAGCGCCGCGCAGACCCTCGGCGCGGGCAGGGCGAGCCGCGACCGTGTTCTCAAGACCATCGCCAACGTCCTCGCACTGGTGCTGACGGTGGGCTTCATCTCCGTACCCGTCGCCGTCATGACCGGAGTCGTGAGCTGACATGACCGACTACTCGCACTACGAGACGGGTGCACCCGTCGTCGACACCAAGGCCCCCGAGGGCCCCGTCGCCGAACGCTGGGACACCCGCCGCTTCGAGGCCAAGCTCGTCAACCCGGCCAACCGCCGCAAGCACACCGTCATCGTCGTCGGCACCGGCCTGGCCGGCGGATCGGCCGGGGCCACGCTGGCCGAACAGGGCTACCACGTCGTCCAGTTCTGCTTCCAGGACTCGCCCCGCCGCGCCCACTCGGTAGCTGCCCAGGGCGGCATCAACGCCGCGAAGAACTACCGCAACGACGGCGACTCGATCCACCGGCTCTTCTACGACACGGTCAAGGGCGGCGACTTCCGCGCCCGCGAGTCCAATGTCCACCGGCTCGCCCAGATCTCCGTCGAGATCATCGACCAGTGCGTCGCGCAGGGCGTCCCGTTCGCCCGCGAGTACGGCGGCCTCCTCGACAACCGCTCCTTCGGCGGTGTCCAGGTCTCCCGCACGTTCTACGCCCGCGGCCAGACCGGGCAGCAACTGCTCCTCGGCGCCTACCAGGCACTGTCCCGGCAGATCGCCGCGGGCAACGTCGAGCTGCACGCCCGGACCGAGATGCTCGACCTGATCATCGTCGACGGCAAGGCCCGCGGCATCGTCGCGCGCGACCTCGTCACCGGGAAGATCGACACGTACTTCGCCGACGCGGTTGTGCTGGCCAGCGGCGGCTACGGCAACGTCTTCTACCTGTCGACGAATGCCATGAACTCCAACGCCACCGCCATCTGGCGCGCCCACCGGCGCGGAGCGTACTTCGCCAACCCGTGCTTCACCCAGATCCACCCCACCTGCATCCCGCGCACCGGCGACCACCAGTCCAAGCTGACGCTGATGAGCGAGTCGCTGCGCAACGACGGCCGGATCTGGGTCCCGAAAGCCAAGGGTGACAACCGACCGGCCAACGAGATCCCCGAGGACGAGCGCGACTACTACCTGGAGCGCATCTACCCGGCCTTCGGCAACCTCGTGCCACGCGACATCGCCTCGCGCGCCGCGAAGAACGTCTGCGACGAGGGCCGCGGCGTCGGCCCCGGCGGACAGGGGGTCTACCTCGACTTCGCGGAGGCCATCCAGCGCATGGGCAGGGCGAAGGTCGAGGAGAAGTACGGCAACCTCTTCGACATGTACGCGCGGATCACCGCGGAGAACCCGTACGAGACCCCGATGCGCATCTACCCCGCCGTGCACTACACGATGGGCGGACTCTGGGTCGACTACGACCTCCAGACCACGATCCCCGGCCTGTTCGCGATCGGCGAGGCCAACTTCTCCGACCACGGGGCCAACCGGCTCGGCGCCTCGGCGCTGATGCAGGGTCTTGCCGACGGCTACTTCGTCCTCCCGTCGACCATCAACGACTACCTGGCCCGCAACCCGCACCACGGCGAGGTCGACGCCTCGCACCCGGCCGTGGAAGAAGCCGTCGCGGAGACCGAGGACCGGCTGAACCTGCTGCTCGCCGTCGACGGCGACCGCACCCCCGACTCCTTCCACCGCGAAATCGGCGAACTCATGTGGGAGTACTGCGGGATGGCCCGCACCGAGGAGGGGCTGCGCAAGGCGCTCGACCGGATCCCGCAGATCCGCGAGGAGTTCTGGCGCCGCATCAAGGTCCCCGGCACCGGCGAGGAGTTCAACCAGTCGCTGGAGAAGGCCAACCGCATCGTCGACTACTTGGAGCTCGCCGAGCTCATGTGTCTCGACGCCCTGCACCGCGCCGAGTCCTGCGGAGGCCACTTCCGCGAGGAGTCGCAGACCCCGGACGGCGAAGCCGCCCGCCGGGACGAGGAGTTCTCGTACGCCGCCGCCTGGGAGTTCACGGCCACCGGCGACGCCCCCGTCCTGCACAAGGAAGACCTCGTCTTCGAGTACGTCCACCCCACTCAGCGGAGCTACGCATGAAGCTCACCCTGCGCGTCTGGCGCCAGAAGAACGCCGACGCCCCCGGCGCCATGTCCACCTACCAGGTGGACGGCATCTCGCAGGACATGTCGTTCCTGGAGATGCTCGACACTCTCAACGAGGAGCTCATCCTCGCCGGCGACGACCCCGTTGCCTTCGACCACGACTGCCGCGAAGGCATCTGCGGCGCGTGCAGCCTCGTCATCAACGGCGACGCGCACGGCCCGGAACGCACCACCACCTGTCAGCTCCACATGCGCTCCTTCCAGGACGGCGACACGATCGACATCGAACCGTGGCGCGCCTCGGCGTTCCCGGTCGTCAAGGACCTGGTCGTGGACCGGTCCGCCTTCGACCGGATCATCCAGGCGGGCGGCTACATCACCGCCCCGACCGGCACCGCCCCCGAGGCGCACGCCACGCCGGTGCCCAAGCCGGACGCCGACTTCGCCTTCGAGCACGCCGAGTGCATCGGCTGCGGCGCCTGCGTCGCGGCCTGCCCCAACGGCTCGGCGATGCTCTTCACCTCGGCGAAGATCAACCACCTGGGCGTCCTGCCGCAGGGCGCCCCCGAGCGCGAGACCCGGGTGCTCGACATGGTCGGGCAGATGGACAGCGAGGGGTTCGGTGGCTGCACGCTCACCGGGGAGTGCGCCACGGCCTGCCCGAAGGGCATTCCGCTGCCGTCGATCTCGGCGATGAACAAGGAGTGGCTGCGGGCGACCCGGAAGGTCCGACGCTAGTGCCCCGCCCGGCAAGCTTTGCCCCGTCGCGCCGCCCGGCACGCACTCCCCCAAGGCCTTAAGGGCCAGGGGGACCCCCTTCCGGGTTGGCCAAAAGCCCTGGTAGTTCTTCCCCAAGGTCTCAACTCCGTTCGAGCAGGGGAGACCCCGTCCAAGGACGTCCGGCCGCCTTGCGATCGCACGCACCGGACGACGCTCCTCATGGGGCAAACATGGCCGGTCACGGCACCAGGACTGTTCTGATGCCGGTCGGTACAGCCGGTGAGGAGACCGGCTGTACCGACGACCCGTGCCGCGCTGCTTCGGTCCGCGGACGGCCGACGTCAGGGCTTGATCGGCTTCACCTTTGTGTCGACGCCGTTCACCCGCACGGTGACGTTCCCCTGGTTCCGCGCCCGGTCGGCCACGATCCTGTAGGACATGACCTTCCCGTCGCGCCATTCACAGCTGACTTCGTAGCCGCCGCGGGCGCGGAGCCCGGTGAAGGAACCCTTGGCCTTCCATTCGTCCGGCAGGGCGGGCAGCAGGTGGATGACGCCGTCGTGGCTCTGCAGGAGCATCTCCGCCACGGCGCCGGAGATGCCGAAGTTGCCGTCCATCTGGAAGGGCGGGTGGTTGCAGAACATGTTGGGCAGAGTGTTGTAGGTCAGCAGTCCGCGCAGCATGATCCGGGCGCGGTGCCCGTCACCGAGGCGGGCGAAGAGGGCTGCCCGCCAGGGCCAGGTCCACGAGCGGCGGCTGTCGCCCGACACCGTCGCGGCCGTGAACGGGACGCCTTCCTTCTCGCCGCACCGCGCTTTGAGCGAGACGAGGGCGGCGGCCGCGAAGCCTGGCGTCTTCGGGGTGATTTGGCGGCCCGGGTAGACCGCGAAGAGGTGCGAGGTGTGGCGGTGGATGTCGGTGGGGCTGTCGATGTCCTCCTGCCACTCCTGCAGCTGACCCCACTGGCCGATCTTGTTCGGCGCGAGGCGTGCCTGCATGTCCTTGACCTTGGCCCGGTAGTCGGCATCCACCTCGAGCGCCGCCTCGCAGTCGAGGTAGTTCTGGAACAGGTCCCAGATGATCTGCTGGTCGTACATGACGCCGTCCTCGCGCGGCCCGTGCTCGGGGGACCAGCCGTTCGGCGAGACGAGGAGTCCGTCCTCGCGTTCCTTGAGCTGGTCCTCCCAGAACTCGCAGATCTCCTTGATCATCGGGTAGGCGACGGTGCGGAGGTAGACCAGGTCCTGGGTGAACGCCCAGTGCTCGTAAAGGTGCTGCGCGTACCAGGCGCTCGCGACGGTGTTCCACTCCCATGCGTTGCCGCCGAAGATGCTCTGGCTGGTGCGGGCGGTCCAGCCGCGTGTGTCCTTGCCGAAGGCGTTGCGGGTCGCCACGCGGCTGGGCACCGCCACCTGCTTGATGAACCCGACGAGTGCCTCGTGGCACTCCTGCAGGTTCGTCGTCTCGGCTCCCCAGTAGTTCATCTGGACATTGATGTTGGTGTGGTAGTCGGAGGCCCACGCCGGCGAGTTGCTGTCGTTCCAGAGACCCTGGAGGTTGGCGGGCAGACCCTTCGGGCGCGAGGAACTGATCAGCAGGTATCGGCCGAAGTCGAACATCGTCTGCTCGAGGGTCGGGTCCTCCCCGCCCGCCGCGTAACGCGCCAGCCGGGCGTTGGTCGGCAGGGCGACGACGGCGTCGTCGGAGGTGCCCCAGGCGACGGAGACGCGGTTCATGAGGGCGCGTATCTCGGCGGTGTGCTCGTCGCGCATCTCGGCGTAGGACCGGGCGGCCGCCTTGGCGAGCGCTGCGGCGACGGCCGCCTTCGGATCGGCTCCGCGCCACCCGGCGGCGGCGTCGAGCTTGTAGTCGGTGCGGGCGTCGAGGAGCAGGGTCAGGGTCGTGCAGCCGGTGAACTTCAACACCGACCCGTCGGTGCTGAAGTCGCCGTCGGTGTGTACGACTTGGACGGTGGACGCGTGCTTGAGGCCGTTGCCCATGACACCGCTGAAGGCGATCCGCCGGGCGTCGGCGTCGACGGTCGTCGGGGCCTGATCCTGTCCGGACGTCAGCGAGATCGCTCCGGAGAGTCCCCGGTCGCTGTCCGACGTGTACCGGAAGACCATGACGTCCGCGGACCGGCTGGCGAAGGCCTCCCGCAGGACGCGCCGCCCCGGCGCGCCGAAACGGGTGACATGGACACCCTCGAAGAAGTCCAGGGCGCGCTGGTAGTCGACGAACGTGGACTGCATGCGTGTGTCGAACCCCTTGCCTTCCAGCACGACCTCCCCGATCTGGAAGCCGGTGGACGACTCGCCGGGGGTGAACGTGAGCCGGTAGGTGCGGTAGGCCGTGCTGTTGGTGATCCGGAAGGTCCGGGTCTCGCCGCGGCCGGCAAAAGGCGCGCCGGGGTTCTGCGTGTCGAGGGTCACCCAGGCTTGCCCGTCCTGCGACGCCTCCAACGCCCATCGCCGGGGGTCGTCGTGCGGGCGGTCCGGGGCCGCCGTCAGCGTGTACGAGGTGACGGCGGTTGCGGTGGACAGGTCGACCTGCCAGACGACCGCCGGTGCGACGGCGTCGACCCGCCAGACCGTGGCCGGATCGCGGTCCATCGAACTCGAGATGTCCGTGGCCCGACCGGATCCCTCGGAGTGCCCGCTGGGCGACGACAGGTACATCGAGCCGCCCCCGTCGAGGTCGACGCCGGACAGGCCGATCTCGCTCACCTGGAAGTGGCTGACCCCCGCTTCGGGAACGAAGTCGAACCGGTAGAAGCGGTAGGCCGCGGTGTCGGCACAGGTGAATTCCTTCGTCTGGTACCGGCTCTCGAAGGGCGTCGCCAGAGCGCGGCTGTCCAACTCGGTCCAGGTGGCGCCGTCGGCGGAACCGGAGAACGTCCACTCCTGCGGGTCGCGCTGCGGCACGTCGTTGGCACTCGTCAGACGGTAGGACGCGACCTCGACGGGGTCGGGGAGCTCGACCTGCCACTGCACCTTCGAGCCGGGCGCCTCGATGCACCACTTGGTGCTCGAGTTACCGTCGTACGTCTTGTCGACGCCCTCGGTCGAGGAGGTACGGTACGGTCCCCCCGGGGCCGTGACCTTCGCACGGCGAGCGAAGGTGACGACGACATCACCGAAGTTCCGGTACGAGCCGAAGCCGGTCATGCCGGTGTCGAATGCGCTGTCCGGCTTGCCCGCGAGAGCGTTGTCGTAGTTGTTGACACCACCCCAGAGACTCTGCTCGTTGAACTGGACGCGCTCCTCGGAGGGGTTGGCGAAGAGCATGGCGCCGAGCCGGCCGTTGCCGATCGGCAGGGCCTGCGACTGCCAGTCCGTGGCAGGGATCGAATACTTCAGCGCCTTGCGCGACAGGGTCGGCCAGTGGACGGATGCCGGTGCGACGGCCCCGGCGGCAACGGCCTGTCCCACAGGGATTCCCCCGGTCAGCTGAGTGATCAGCGGTGTGAGGGCGAGGGCACCGCCGAACTTGAGGATGCTTCGTCTCTGCGGTTGGGGTTCATTGGTCACGAGAGACCTCCTGGCCCATTGATCGGTTCTTTAATGGAGATATGGGGGAGATGCGTCGACGTACGCCGAGAGCGAGGCCATTTCATCGGATGACAGATCGGATGTCTAGAGTGTGCGGCACTGTCTCTGCTGGTCGCCCCCTCCCCAGGAGGGCTGATTTCGTCGGTCCTGGTCCCGGAAGCCGCCCGCTCCCGGGACAGGGTGAGCGTCTGCCTGCGCTCGCCGGTCTGCCACGCGGTGGCCGCGGCCGCCAGTGCGTGCGCGCCGCCGTGCGCCGGGTTGGAGACGACCGCGCCGCCGTTCTCACAGCTCCAGGGAGCGAGCGAACCGGTCTCGACGTCGCCGTTCACCAGGGCGCCCGTACCGCGGGCCGGACCGGGCACCGTCTGTGTGGAGGTGGCCGAGTGGGTGAGCGTGCCGGAGGTGCCGTCACGGTGGTCCTGTACGTGCCGGGGGCCGCGGACGCCGAAGCGTTCACGGCGGTGTTGAACGTCTCCGCCGGACCGTAGTCGTGGAAACAGGCCAGTTGGACCTGATGGGCTGTCAGGCCGACCTGAGGGCGGCCGCCAGGTACGCCGCGGTCCGGCTGTCCGCCGCCCCGGCCACCTCCGCGGGCGTCCCCACCGCGACGATCCGGCCTCCCCGGTCGCCGCCTCCGGGGCCGAGGTCGATCACCCAGTCGGCACCCGCGACCACGGCCATGTCGTGCTCCACGACCACGACCGTGCTGCCCGCGTCGACCAGCCCGTGCAACTGTCGCATCAGCACCTCGACATCGGCCGGATGCAGCCCTGTCGTCGGTTCGTCGAGCAGATACAGGGTGTGGCCGCGGCGGGTGCGCTGCAGCTCGGTGGCGAGCTTGATCCGCTGGGCCTCACCGCCGGACAGTTCCGTCGCCGGCTGCCCCAGCCGCAGATAGCCGAGCCCCACATCGAGCAGTGTCCGCAGACTGCGCTCGGCGGCGGGCGTCCCGGCGAAGAAGCCGGCCGCCGACTCCACCGTGAGATCCAGCACCTGCGCGATGTTCAGCCCGCGCAGGGTGACCTCCAGCGTCTGCGGGTTGTACCGCGCACCGTGGCAGTCCGGGCAGGGCGCGTACGTGCTCGGCAGGAAGAGCAGCTCGACGGAGACGAACCCCTCGCCCTGACAGGTCTCGCACCGCCCGCCCGCCACATTGAACGAGAACCGCCCCGCCCTGTAGCCGCGTTCGCGCGCCGCGCCGGTCTCGGTGAACAGCTTCCGCACGACATCGAAGAGCCCGGTGTACGTGGCCAGATTGGAGCGCGGGGTACGGCCGATCGGCTTCTGGTCGACCTGGACGAGACGGTCCACCGCCTCCAGCCCCTGCGCCGATGCGCAGCCGGCCATGGGCTGCGCGGCGGGAAGGCCGGCGGTGGCGGACGCCTGCCGGTCGGCGAGGACCCCGGCGAGCACCTGACCGACCAGAGTCGACTTCCCGGAGCCGGAGACCCCGGTGACCGCGGTGAACACCCCGAGCGGGAACGCGGCGTCCACCCCGCGCACGTTGTGCCGGTCGACACCGATCAGCTTCAGCCACCCGGAGGGCGTACGCGGCTCCCGGGCAGGCACCGGACCCCCGCCGAAGAGGAACCGCCGCGTCGCCGACTCCGCGACGTCCGCGAGTCCGGCCGGGGGCCCGCTGTGCAGCACCATGCCCCCGTGCTCGCCGGCCAGCGGACCCACGTCGACCAGCCAGTCCGCCTGCCGCACCACATCCATCTGGTGCTCCACGACGAAGACCGAGTTCCCGGCCTCCTTCAGCCGGCCGAGGACCGCGAGCAACGACGCGGTGTCCGCCGGGTGCAGACCGGCCGACGGCTCGTCCAGCACATAGACGACCCCGAAGAGTCCCGAGCGCAGCTGGGTGGCGAGCCGCAGCCGCTGCAACTCGCCGGAGGACAGCGTCGGAGCCGTGCGGTCGAGACTGAGATAGCCGAGCCCCAGCTCGGTCACCGTCCCGATCCGGGCCAGCAGATCCGACGTCAGCAGCCGCGCGGTGTCATTGCCGCCCGCGGCCGACAGCACGTCGGCGAGGCCCGCGAGGGGCAGCGAGGTGAGCTCGGCGATCGTACGGCCGGCAAAGGTGACGGTCATCGCCTCCGGACGCAGCCGAGTGCCGCCACAGACCGGACAGGGGGCGCTGGTCAGGAAGCGCTCGGCCTTGGCCCGCAGGGTGCGGCTCTTGGAGTCCGCGAAGGTGTGCATCACATAGCGCCGCGCACTCATGTACGTGCCCTGGTACGGGCGCTGGATCCGGCCCGCTTCCCGCACCGGGTGGACTGTCACCACCGGCTGATCGTCGGTGAAGAGGATCCACTCCCGGTCCTGCGCGTCCAACTCCCGCCACGGCCGATCGATGTCGTAGCCCAGCGTGTCCAGGACGTCGCGCAGGTTCTTGCCCTGCCAGGCGCCCGGCCAGGCGGCGATCGCGCCGTCCCGGATCGACAGCGACGGGTCCGGGACGAGGAGCTCCTCGGCGGTGCGGTGGATACGCCCCAGACCGTGGCACTCGGGGCAGGCCCCGGCGGCGGTGTTCGGCGAGAACGCATCGGAGTCCAGCCGCTCGGCCCCTGCCGGATACTCCCCGGCGCGCGAGAACAGCATCCGCAGCGAGTTGGACAGCGTGGTGACCGTACCGACCGAGGAACGGGCGCCGGGCGCCGAACGCCGCTGCTCCAGCGAGACGGCGGGCGGCAGACCGGTGATCTCGCCGACCTTCGGCGCGCCGACTTGGTGGATGAGCCGCCGGGCGTACGGGGCGACGGACTCGAAGTAGCGGCGCTGGGCCTCGGCGTAGATCGTTCCGAAGGCGAGGGAGGACTTCCCGGAGCCCGAGACGCCCGTGAAGACGGTGAGGGTGTCGCGCGGGATGTCGACGTGGACGTCCCGCAGATTGTGCTCACGGGCGCCGCGCACCCGGACGTACGGATCGTGGGGGGTGGGCATGCGCGCGGAACTCCGTACGGATGGGGGCAGGGCCGACAGCTGGGGACAAACAGTCGGATTCTAGGCGTCGGCGGTGCCTGGATCCGCAACACCGACGCCGATGTCCCCCTCCGTACCCCTCAGGTCAGGGAGGGGAACACCGCCCGAGAAAGCCCTGCTAGCGGGCGTTGCGCAGCGCCCGCTTGATGGGGCCCGGGATCACCCGGCGGGCACGCTGGTACGGCCGCCGCTCGGGCCCCTCGCTCTCGCGCGGGACGGGCAGCCTGCTGGCCTTCGCGAGGCGCCGTTCCAGCAGGGTGTTCCGGTCGGTGAGGTCGGTCATCTGGGACTGGAGCCAGTTGAGGCGAGTGCTCATCTCGGAGACGCCGCTGCCGGTCCAGGGGCGGACGCCCGCCGGGAAGGCCAGCTCGCTCATGCGGGACTCGAAGGCCGCGCCCCCGTCACCGTGGGTGAAGGTGTTCTCCAGGCCGTTCTTGTCCAGGAAGTTCATGAACCGGTCGAACCGCTCGTGGTGACCGCGCATCAGAGGCCCGAAGTCCGCCTCGGCGTACAGCTCCGCGGGATCCACGTTCTCGGGCACCTTGGCGAGCATCCGGTGCGGAATGTCGAAGTAGCGGCACAGCTCCAACGTCCGGGAGTCGCTGCAGAGCACCGTCGCAGGCGTTCCGGCGAGCAGCGCCGCGATGTTGCCGTGGATCCGGGAGCCGAAAGAGAAGTCGAAGCCACGCAGGTCGTCCACCCATGTCTTGGGGTCTATATAGACCCTGACCTTGCCCTCCGCGAACATCGGGTGGTCGGGGTGGGTCGGGATGTCGGTGACGGCGGCGTTCGCGTGGCTCAGGTCACGCCAGTGCAGCTGGCGGGCATCGGACAGGTTCTGCCCGATGAAGCGCAGATGGGGATAGCGCGCATGGGTGTGGTCGATGATCCGCCCGAGCTTGTACTTCTTCACGGCGTCGTGCGATCCGTTGATCGCGATCCGCGACTCGGGTCCCAGTGGCCGGGTGTTCTCACGGATGAAGAGATCACGGCCGCCCATGAACATCGACGGACAGCCGATGACCTCCACGTCACGGAAGCCCATGTCCCGCAGGTAGCGCTCGGTGAACTCCCCGCGCACCCCGATGGAAGCGCTGTGGTCCAGCACCGCGGAGACGAACGCGTGTACGGTGGGCGCCATGGGCCGCAACCGGTCCGCGGAGTAGTTGGTGCTGGTCTGCGCGCCGACGCCCGGCACGATGACCGGGATCTTCAGCTTCGAGATGAGCTGGGTCAGCCGCTTGAGCTGGGGCTCGAAGGACGGCCGGAAGGCATTGGCGAGCGGAATGACGAAAGCGTCGTACTCCTCGTTGATCCGCTCGGCGGCGGCGACCCTGGTCCGGATGCCGTTGGAGACCACCTTGGTCCGCGGCGTCTCAAGGATCTTGTGCGCGGCATCGCTGAAGATCAGGTTGCCTGAGTTGGTTGCGAACACGTCCTCGTGGAGGGCGCGCTCAACAGGAACGACGTCGTAAGGGCTCTTCCCTGAGCGCAGGAGTATTCGCTTCACATCGGTAACGTTAGATGCCACGAATTAAGGTTAGCTTTACGTAGGTTTTAGTTTCCATCTGGGTCAGCACAACCTTTTCGGCGAACGCGGATCGTGACCATCCGGCTACCCGGTCGTCGGGCGCGGATCGGCCAGGAGGCTCCGCGCCAACCGTTCCTGCGTGACCTCGCAGATAGCCAACTCGGCCCAGGTGACGCACCCTTGAGAGCGCGCGCCGCCCGCCCTACCCTTCTCCTGCGCAGGGGTGCGCCGATCGGGGGAGGCGGGAGACGATCATGGCCGACTCGCTGTCCGATGACGACGTGCTCGAGGCGGTGGCCCGGCACACCGGCCGGCCCGGACAGGGAGCGCAGATCCGGCGCGAGGGTGCGGACATCACCCCGGTGCCGATGCTCGGCCTCACCATCGACCGGTCCATCGAGACCCGCACCACGAAGCCGGTGCGCAGGGGCGGCAGACCCGACCTCTCGCACCTGCCGGAGTACGAAGGCGCTCTGCGCGACTGCCCGGTCGATCCGCCGACGGACCCGGGGCGGTCGAAGACAGTGGAGTTCGTCCTGCGCGGATCGGTGCGGGTGGCGCCCTGCATCTGTGTGGGCGGCCGGATCCTGTGCAAGCGGTGCTCGACGCGCGGGACGCTGCGTTGCGAGACGGGCGTCGCATGCCCGAAGTGCCAGGGCAGCGATCCGTGCACCTGGTGCGACGGTACGGGGAAGCGACGTACCGGCGAGGTGCGGGCCCCGACTCCGGGGGCCCCCGCGCGCGTCAGGTGTGCCCAGTGCCACAAGCCCGGCACTGCCTGCCCCGGCTGCGAGGGAAAGGGATTCAAGGTGTGCACGACGTGCCGGGGTACGGGTGCCGTGAAGTGCCCACACTGTGACGGGGAAGGGTCCTCCCGGCACGACGAATGCGATGGCACGGGCACGGTCACCCTGTACACCGCAGGCACGGTCGCCTACACCACCCGCCCCGACTCACTGAACCTTCCCGAGCCGCCTCCGCCGCTGCGCGTCCGGCGCATGACCGCACTCGGCGGCGCCTGGGAACGCGTCACCTTGACGGAGGCTGGTGCACCACTGCCCGATGGTCTGGATCCGTCGCATCTCAAAGCCGTCGAGTCCGCACTCGCTCCACGACGGGACGAGGTGTCGAGGCGCGCCGAGCTCCGCCTGCTGCGGCTGGCCCAGGTCGTCCTCCGCGACGATCAGGACCATGTCTTCTATGTCTTCCCCGGGCGGAACGGCCCCGAGGTCTGTTCGGTCTGGTCCCGGCGCCGGATCCTGCGGGCCGTGGGGGTGGCGGCCGCCGCGGCCGTGCTGCTGGTGCTCGGTCTGGCGCTCATCGGCTGAGCGCCTGTCGGGTGCCCTTCGATCGGATAGTGGACGCGGTCTGGTGCGTGCGATTCCAAGGCGGCGGGCGTACCTGACCGCGGCGTACCGGGTCAGGTGGTCTCGTCGAGCCGGAAACCGACTTTCAGGCCGACCTGGTAGTGCTCGATCCGGCCGTCCACGATCTGCCCACGCACCTGGGTGATCTCGAACCAGTCGAGATTGTGCAACGTTTCCGCCGCCCGTGCGATGCCCCGGCGGATGGCGTCGTCGACGCCCTCGTGGGAGGTTCCTACGATTTCGGTGACCCGATACGTGTTGTTGGACATCGTCTGTCCCCTTTCGTTCATACCACGGTGCCCCACTTGGTGCGGGTACGCGAGAGGTCGAATTGGGGGATGCGGCGTGAACGGCCCTTGACCAAATGATTGGTCCATACCAAAATCCAGCCACGCCCGTGCGAGCGCCGCCCGCAGTCCCCCACACCGGGTCCTGATTTCGTCGTGCCCTTTCGCAGAAGGTGACCCAGTGAAGAACCGTGTACTCGCAGCAGGAGCCGCCGTGCTTGTTTCCACCGTTGCGCTGGGCGGCTGCGGCTACCTCCCGGGCTTGGGTGGCCCCGGCGGCAAGACGGTGACGATCTGGCTGATGAAGGACAGTGTTTCCGCCGATTTCCTGGAACGTTTCAAGAAGTCATACGAAGAGGAACACCCTTCCATCGAACTGGAGTTCAAGATTCAGAGCTGGAGTGGAATCGGCCCCAAGGTCACCGCGGCCCTGCAGGGGGACGACACCCCGGATGTCATCGAGGTCGGAAACACCCAGGTCGCGCAGTACGCGGAGAGCGGCGAACTGCGCGATCTGACCCTTGAATCGATGCGCGATCTCGGCAGCGAGGAATGGCTGCCCGGCCTCGCCGATCCCGGCAGCATCGACGGCGTCCAGTACGGCATTCCCTGGTACGCGGCCAACCGTGTGGTGATCTACAACAAGGATCTCTTCGAGCAGGCAGGCATCAAGAGCCCGCCGAAGACTCGGGACGAGTGGATCGAGGACAGCCGTCTGCTCAACCGCAACGGCAATCAGGGCATCTTTCTCGCGGGCCAGAACTGGTACGTACTCGCCGGGTTCATCTGGGACGAGGGCGGCGATCTGGCCACCGACAGAGGCGGCGACTGGGAGGGATCCCTCGACACGCCCGCCGCGATCAAGGGCATGAACTTCTACAAGGAAATCCAGTCGTTCGGCAGCGGCCCGAAGAACGCCGACGAAGAGCACCCTCCGCAGACCGATGTGTTCGCCAGGGGGGATGTCGCGCAGATCATTTCCGTGCCGGGCAGCGCCAAGCTCATCGAGCAGAAGAATCCCGAACTCAAAGGAAAAATCGGCTATTTTCCGATACCCGGCAAGACCGCGAAGAACCCCGGTTCCGTTTTCACCGGCGGTTCCGATCTGATCGTTCCGGAGAAGGCGGACAACGGTATGGCCGGTATCGAGGTGATCGAGGCGCTGGCGGGCGCGAAATGGCAGGCGGACCTCGCCAGAACCATGAGCTATGTGCCGAACAAGACGAGCCTCGCACATGTCATCGAGGGCCAGGAGGGCACCGCCGCGATGGCCGAGGGCGCCCGGCGCGGTCGCGCGACCCCCAACTCGCCGCAGTGGGCGGCGGTCGAGGCCGAGAACCCGATCAAGCCCTACATGTCGGCCGTTCTGCAGGGCGGTGACCCGCTGGCCGAGGCGAAGTCCGCTTCGGAGCGGATCACCGCCGAGCTCGCGGGCAGCTGACCGGGCCGCGCCGCCGGACGGACCGTCGGTCCCGCCCGATCCACCGCCCGACACCTCGGGATTCAGCCGTCGCACATCCAGGCTCTCCGCAGCGGTCATGTCGAATCCAGCCGGTCACGGAAGAAGTAAGGGGCCGGGCCGGCGCAGCAGTGCGGCAGCCCGGCAGCCGCCCTTGCCGATCCGTCCCCGGAGAACGCCATGAACGCGCTGCCCACCCCATCGCTCGTCGTCGGCCCTCTCACCTCCACCTCCTTGGTGCCGGAGCAGCCCGCCCCGGCACGGTCCGAAGCTCCCGCGTCGCCGCTCTACCGCGTCTCCCTCGCCGTCACCCAGGATGAGGTGCGGGCCGCCCAGCGGCTGCGCCACCAGGTGTTCGCCGGTGAACTCGGTGCCCGGCTGGACGGGCCGGAACCCGGTCTGGACAGCGACGCCTTCGACGCGTACTGCGATCACCTGCTGGTACGGGAGGTGGCGACCGGCGACGTCATCGCCACCTACCGCATCCTGCCGCCCGACCGGGCCCGTGTTGCCGGACGTCTCTATGCGGAGAGCGAGTTCGATCTCGGCCGGCTCGGACCGATCCGCGACGACCTGATCGAGGTGGGCCGCTCCTGCGTCCACCCGGCTCACCGGGATGGCGCCGTCATCGCCCTCATCTGGGCGGGGCTCGCCCGCTATATGGAGCGCAGCGGACACAACTGGCTGGCCGGCTGCTGCTCGATACCCCTGGCCGACGGCGGCGTACTGGCCGCCGACTCCTGGGACACCGTACGGGCGAAGTACCTGGCCCCCGAGGAATACTGGGTCACCCCGCACCGCCTCTGGCAGCCCCACGCCGCCACCAGCGCCGGCCGAGCCGCCAGGACCCCCGCGCGCACCGGACTCGCCGCCCTCCCGCCGCTGCTCCGTGGCTACCTCCGTCTCGGCGCCTGGGTCTGCGGGGCGCCCGCGCACGACCCCGACTTCAACGTCGCCGACCTCTACGTCCTGCTGTCGCTGCGCCGCACCGACCCGCGCTACCTGCGCCACTTCCTGTCTCTCGCCCCGCTGACATGAGCGCCTGGCTGCCCACCGCGCCCTGCACGCCGCACACCTGCGCCGGTCACGACGGCCCGGTGCGCGGCGTCCTCCCGGCCACGGCCCTGCTGCTCGCCGGGTGCACCCTCGTGCTCGTCGGCGTGCTGTGCGCCGTTCCCGTGCTGCTCCTCGGCGCGGGGCAGCGCGACCGGCTGATCCGGTGGTGGGCGTACGCGGTCGTGCGGGCGTTCGGCGTGCGGATTCAGGTGACCGGCGACCCTGCGCCGACGGCCGGGGCGGATCGCGCCGGTGCTCCCGGCGCGCTGGTCGTCGCCAACCACATCTCATGGCTGGACATCCCGCTCGTCGCTGCCGTGTTCCCGGGCCGGATGCTCGCCAAGAGCGAGATCCGTGGCTGGCCGGTACTCGGCCCGCTCGCCGCGCTCGGCGGCACGCTGTTCGTCGAGCGCGACCGGCTGCGGGCACTGCCCACGACCGTGCGCACCATCGCGGGGGCACTGCGCGGCGGCTCACGGGTGGTGGTTTTCCCCGAAGGCAGCACCTGGTGCGGGCGTGGATCCGGTGGCCGGTTCCGGCCCGCTGTCTTCCAGGCGGCGATCGACGCGTACGCCGAGGTCCGTCCGGTACGCATCACCTACCGCACGGCGCGGACGGACGGGCCCGCGGCCGGCGCCGCCGCGTTCGTGGGTGACGATCCGCTCGCCGCCTCGCTGTGGCGGGTGGTCACGGCGGCCGGGCTGACCGCCGAGATCCGCGTCCTGCCGCCGATCCCCGCGGGCACCCGGCCCGGCCGCCGTGCTCTTGCCCGTACCGCTCAGACCGCCGTGGCCAGCGACACCGCGAACCGGTCAGCGGAGTCCGTCCACCACTGAGTCAACGTGAGTCCGGCCGAGGCGAGTTCGCCCCGGATCCCCTCCTTTCGGAACTTTGCCGAGATCTCCGTACGCAGTTCCTCACCTGCCGTGAACGGCACCACCAGATCCAATTCCGGGATCTTCACCGTGAGAGCTCTGCGGGCCCGCAGACGCATCTCGATCCACTCCCGCTTCGGGTCCCACAGCGCCACATGGTCGAAGTCCGCCGGATCGAAGTCGGCTCCCAACTCCCGGTCGACGACGGTCAGTACGTTCTTGTTGAACGCCGCCGTCACCCCGGCCGCGTCGTCGTACGCCGCGACGAGCGTCTCCTCGTCCTTCACCAGATCCGTGCCGAGCAGCAGCGCGTCGCCGGGCGAGAGCAGCGACCGTACTGACTTCAGGAACACCGCCCGCTCGTCCGGCAGCAGATTGCCGATCGTGCCGCCCAGGAACGCGACGAGCCGCGGCCCCGGTGTGTCCGGCAGGGTGAGCCCATCGGTGAAGTCGGCGATCAGCGCATGGATCGACAGGTCCGGCCGCTCCGCGAGCAGGGTCTCGGCCGCGCCGCGCAGCGCGCTCTCGCTCACGTCGACCGGCACATAGCTGTGCAGCGCGGGCAGCGCGTCCAGCAGATACCGGGTCTTCTCCGACGAGCCGGAACCCAGTTCGACCAGGGTCTGTGCCCCGGACGCCGCGGCGATCCCGGACGCGCGGGCGACCAGGATCTCCCGCTCGGCGCGAGTCGGGTAGTACTCGGGCAGCCGGGTGATCTCCTCGAACAGCTCACTGCCGCGTGCGTCGTAGAACCACTTGGGCGGCAGGGTCTTCGGGTGCCTGGCCAGGCCGTGCAGCACATCGGCGCGCAGCGCCGCGTCCGTCGCGTCCGCAGGCAGGGTGCGGGTCAGCTGAATGGGACTCACTCGGTGGGCTCCTTGAGCGGGGTGAGCAGAACGTCGGTGCAGGTCGCGACGAGCAGGGTGTGGTCGGGGACCGTG
Source organism: Streptomyces sp. NBC_01669 (assembly GCF_026339735.1). GTDB lineage: Bacteria > Actinomycetota > Actinomycetes > Streptomycetales > Streptomycetaceae > Streptomyces > Streptomyces yanii. The sequence continues at coordinate 802,548 of NZ_JAPEQG010000001.1, read as the reverse complement.
CGCCAGTGCGGATCGTCGTCGTAGGGCTCCGAGGCCACGACCGCGCTGCGGCCCGGCTCGGTGAGGTACCAGAGGGTGTCTCCCCAGGCCGTCGCCACGATGGTGGTGCCGTCGGTGAGCAGCAGGTTCAGCCGCGAACCGGGCGCCGCCTCCGCGATCTCGCCCACGGTGTCGGCGACGGCCTGCGGTATGTCGTCCCCTTGGGCGATCCGGTGCTGTACGAGTGCCCAGACCAGGGCGGAGTCGCAGCGGGCGGTGAGGGTGAGGAGTTCGGCCGGGGGCAGCGTGGCGGCGAGCGGTGCCAGCGATCCGGGCCAGCCCTTCACCGCGCCGTTGTGGCTGAACAGCAGCCGGCCCGAGGTGAACGGCGCGGCTGCCGCCTCGCCGTCCGACCCCGGCTCGGTGGCGTCGCGCACGGCGGCCAGCAGCGCCGTGCTCCGCACCACCCTGGCCAGATCGGCGAAGGACAGGTCGGCCCAGATGGGCCCCTGGCGCCGGTAGCGACCGGGCACCGGGTCGCCGTCCGCGTACCAGCCCACCCCGAAACCGTCCGCGTTGACGGTCCCGTACCTCTGCTGCCGGGGCTGCCAGGACTGCCGTACCAACGCGTGGGACGGCTGCGTCAGCACAGTGCCGAGCGCAACCGGTGGCCCGACATAAGCAATATGACGACACATCAGAGATCCCTCGCGGTACGGAATCCGGCGAAGATCTGGCGCCGCACCGGCAGGTCCCAGTTGCGGAACGTGCCCCGGCAGGCCACCGCGTCCACGGCGAACGAACCACCGCGCAGGACCTTGTGGTCGGGCCCGAAGAACACCTCCGAGTACTCCCGGTACGGGAACGCCGCGAAGCCCGGATAGGGGAGGAAGTCGCTCGACGTCCACTCCCACACATCGCCGATCAACTGGCGTACGCCGAGCGGTGATTCGCCCGCAGCGTACGCGCCTGCCTGCGCCGGACGCAGATGGCGCTGGCCCAGATTGGCACGGTCTGCGGTCGGGTCCTCGTCGCCCCACGGGTAGCGGCGCGAGCGGCCCGAGCCCGGGTCGTGGCGCGCCGCCTTCTCCCACTCGACTTCGGTGGGCAGTCTGCGTCCCGCCCAGCGGGCGTACGCGTCCGCCTCGTACCAGCTCACGTGGAGCACCGGCTCGTCGGCGGGCACCGGCTCGGTCACCCCGAACCGGCGGCGCAGCCATTGCCCTGCGTCCCGGTGCCAGAACAGCGGGGCGGTCAGCTCGTGCTCGCGAACCATGGCCCACCCCTCCGGCGCCCACCAGCGCCGTTCGGTGTAGCCGCCGTCCTCGATGAAGCGCTCGTACGCTCCGCAGGTGACCGGTGTCGTGTCGATGAGGAAAGCGGGGACGTCGCGCACATGGGCGGGCCGCTCATTGTCGAGGGCCCAGGGTTCGGTGGACGTTCCCATGGTGAACGGACCGCCGGTCACCAGGACTTCGGCGGGCAGGGAGGCCGCGTCGGTGGGCCGTGGCGGTTCCGGTGCGGTGAGTACGGCCGGACCCGACCTCAGCTGATGAGTGATCAGCATCGTTTCGTCGTGCTGCTGTTCATGCTGGGCGATCATCCCGAAGGCGAAACCCGCATCCACGAGCGGGCGGCCACCGGTCAGGGCGGTGCTGTCGAGGATGTCCAGGGCCCGGCCCCGTACCTCCGCCGCGTAGGAGCGGGCCTCGGCCGGCGGCAGCAGCGGCAGGGACGGACGGCTCGCCCGTGGATGTTCGAAGGCGTCGTACAGCCCGTCGATCTCGGGCCGCATCGCCTCCCGCCCGGCGACGCCCCGCAGCAGCCACAGCTCCTCCTGGTTGCCGATGTGTGCGAGATCCCACACCAAGGGCGACATCAAGGGTGAATGCTGAGCGGTCAGTTCATGGTCGTCCACGCTGTCGGTGAGGAGCGTGGTGCGTTCCCGGGCGGTGAGGAGCGCCGCAAGAGCCCGCCGGCGGAGCGCCTCGGTGTCCAGGCCGGTGGCCGAGGGGGTGGGGGAGTGCGTCATGAGCCTGCCTTCTTTCCCGGTTCCGGACGGAGCGTGGCCGCGGGCATCGCATGCACCGCTTCCCTCGACAGCAGTCCGGACAGATCGTCGGCCGGACATCGCCCCCGGGCGACATGACGGTCGTGGAAATTCGCCACCGCCTCCTGCACGGCATCGTTCGCACCCATCCGGGGCAGCGCTTCGCGGGCCAGCTGGAAGCAGACATCGGCCACCGCCCGCAGTTCGGGGTCGGCCAGGCCGTCACGGGCGGCGCCGGTCCAGAGCGGGTTGCGCGGTGCCGACTGCGGGCCCGCCGTCTCGGCCAGCGGTTTCACGGTGCGGTACACGGTCTCGGCGGCCTCCGGGTCGTCGAACAGAGCGGTGGTGACGGCGAGCGGCACGAGCCATCCGTCGTCACCCGGCTGCGCGTCGATCATGCGCAGTTCGAGATGTCCGCGCGGGCGCACCGGCGGAAAGAGCGTGCTGATGTGGTAGTCGAGATCGGCGCGCACCGGCGGCCGTGGCGCGCCCGTACGGATCCAGTCGCGGAAGGTCAGATCCTCCGGGACGGCCCATGGCCCCTCGCCGTCCCGTATGCACATCACGGGGGTGTCGAGCACATGTGTGGCCCAGGCGTCCCGCGGGGCCAGATGACCCGGCGGCGCCAGACTTCGTACCGGATCGAGATCCGCCCAGATCGACTGGCGGGTGGACCGCAGTCCCGTCGGCCGGCCCTGCCGGTACGGCGAGTTGGCGAACGCCGCCACCAGCACCGCACCCAACAGATGCGACAGCTGCCAGCGCCGCCCGTAGCCCAGTGGCCCGGGCTCCTCCTCGCCGGCGTCCAGACAGACCTGGACGGATGCGGTGGTGCACATCATGGCGCGGCCGGCCGTACCCGACCGGTCGAGCGAGACCTCCATGGCGTCGTAGCGGGGTTCGTGCAGCAGACGGTGCGGCGGATGCCAGGGATCGACGCCGAAACCGACGGGTGCGAGGTCCTCCGCGTCGAGGGCGGCACGTACGGCGGCCAGATCGGTGGTCATGGCATCGACGCAGGCCATCAGAGAGTCGGCGGGGCGCGAGCTGAGCTCCAGTTGGCCGCCGGGTTCGAAGGTGAGTGCCGCACTCAGCGGCAGCGCGCGTACAGCGGCGACAGCCGCGTGGAGACGGTCGTGAGAGACCGGCGTCCGGGGGTGGTCACGGTCGTGGATGAGCCATTCGAGCTCGACACCGACCGTGCGGGGCGGGCCCGTCTTGAAGCAGATACATCGCAGTAAATCCTCCGCCTCCCCCTCGCCGAGGGGCCGGTTGTACTCGGCCGGACCGTGGCCGACAGGTGCGTCCGGTGACATTCCGGGGCCTCCTTCTTCGGTGCGTCCGTACCACCCAAACCCTTGCCAGGAGATCGCACAAGGGGGCCCCTGTGCGACAGAAATTCGGTTGCATCCGGGCCTCGGAAGCACCGACCATGCCCCGTATGCACCACACGGGGGAGTATTGATGAGCGCACGGCTTCGCGCCATCGCAAGAGAGACCGAGACCATCGTCGAGGAGGGGCTCTACCACACGCCCGCGGGGCGTGAGGTCAGTATCGAGCGTGCTCTGGCCGCCGCGCTCTCCGGGACCCGGCTGTACGGGCCCGAGCCGGTCCCCGTCGCCGTTCTGGACTCCGACCGCGCCACGGTTGTCGAGGTCACCGGCGAGAGCAGCCTGCAGGCCGCGCGCCGGATGACGGGCGAAGGGCCCGGCAAGGTCGCCGTGCTCAACTTCGCCTCCGCCCGTAACCCCGGCGGCGGCTACCTCAACGGCGCGCAGGCCCAGGAGGAGGCGCTCTGCCGCAGCTCGGCGCTCTACGCCACCCTGCTGCGCGCCCCCGACCACTACGCCCACCACCGCGCCGAACGCAGCGCTTTCTACACCGACCGGGTCATCCACTCACCCGGTGTACCGGTGTTCCGGGACGACCGGGGGCGTCTGCTGGACATCCCGTACACCGTGGGCTTCCTCACCTCGCCCGCACCCAACGCCGGAGTGATCCGCAGCCGGACCCCCGAGGAGGCCCCTCGCATCCCCGTCGCGCTCGCGTCCCGCGCCGAACGGGTGCTGGAGGTCGCCACGGTGCGCGGATACCGCAGGCTGGTGCTCGGTGCCTGGGGCTGCGGCGTGTTCCGCAACGATCCGGCGCAGGTGGCCCGTGCCTTCCGGGCGCTGCTCACCGACGGGGGCCGGTTCGCCGGACATTTCGAGCAGATCGTCTTCGGCATCCTCGACCGCGGTCCCGAATCGGCCACTCGTACCGCATTCGCTCGCGCGTTCGAAAAGAAGATGCGGCCGTCGGGACCGGGCACTCCCTGACCCTGCCGTTGAGCCAGAGGGGTGGACACCGACCGACACGGTGACGTTGAGCCAGAGGGGTCAACGTCAGCCGCAGGGCGGCCCCCCGACCCCGCCGGTCAGTGCCAGCCGTAACGCTCCCGCAGCCGGTCGGCGACCAGATCGAACCGGTCCCGGTCCAGCGCGCACGCCTCGCGCCGCATACCGTCCTCATGCACCCGCAGCACCCGGTCCAGATCGACCCAGGACGGCCGGCCCGAGCTGTCCCACGGCCCGGCGCCGAGAGCCACCCACTCGCGGTCCCGGTCGTGCTGCTTGCTGGAGAGCTGCACGGCGAGCAGCGTGCCTGCCGCCTCCCGGGCCACTACCAGCACCGGGCGGTCCTTGCCGCGCCCGTCGTTCTCCTCGAAGGGCACCCAGGTCCAGACGATCTCGCCGGGGTCGGGATCACCGTCGCGGTCGGGGGCGTACGAGGTGCGGACCGGGCCCACGTCGTGGGGGTTCGCCTCGGCGGTCGCGGTGGGGCCGGAGCGCTCGGGGAAGTCGGCCGAGCCGTCGGCGGCGCGGGTGGAGTCCGAGAGGTACGTGCGGTCTGAACGGTGAGGGATGGTCATCGGAACACCGTAGGGGCTGCCCGGCGCATTCCGTGGACCGGGCCCGCCGAACGGACAGCAGTCCGTGACCATGGTCGTCGGACGCGTGCCCCGCGCACGTGCGCGCTGCACCCTCGTCATGCTCGCACGCCCGCGCCCGGCTTTCCCGGCGCAGGGGCAGGTGCCCGGCCGCCGGACTGGTCGTGACGCCGTTCTCCAGGCCGCGCCTGTCGGAGCGTCAGCGCCTTCATACTCGCCGGTCTCGACGTCAACCGAAGGTTCAGGGTCGGACCCCGCCGCCGCTTTCGCGCAGCTGCCCCACTGGACCGGGAGGGCGCCTGCCGGAGCCCCCTCCGCCACGGCGGCCACCGGCGGCGCCAAGGCCGGCGGCGCCCGTCTGCCGGTGCTCCGTCGGCACGGGGTGGTCGACGCGGAGCTGTGGGCGCCGCATGCCGAGGACCCGGTGCCGTGGCCGGTCCTCGCCCGTGGCTGACGGACGAGGACCGGCCACACCTACCGGGAGCGGTCAGGAGGGTGTGCTTCCCTCCTGATCACCCGTCACCGGAATGCGCTCCTTGCGCGGCGACGGCGGCACGACGGGCGTGACACCGTTGACCGGCGCCGAGGACCCTGGCGTCCCGCCCTTCTCGCTCATCGTGGACAGCAGCTGCCGGGCCAGACCCAGCCCCGTGCCACCCATCGTCAGCGCCTTCGCGAACATCTCCGACATCCCGTCGGCGCCGTTCAGCAGCACCATGTGGTCCACACTGCTGAAGGCACCCGCGCCCGCCTCGACGATCTCCGGCCACTTCTCCGCCAACTGCTGGGCGACAACGGCTTCCTGATTCTCCGCGAGGGCAGCAGCACGTGCCTTGATCGCTTCGGCCTCGGCCAGCCCCTTGGCGCGGGTCGACTCGGCCAGCGCCAGTCCCTTGGCCTGCGCCGCCGCTGCCTCCGCCTCACCGGTCGCCCGAGTCGCCGACGCGGCGGCGGCGCCGCGCGCCTTCGTGGCCTCGGCCTCCGCGATCGCCGCCGTCTTGACCCGGTTGGCCTCGGCGATCGCGGCGAGCTCCGTCTCCTTCGCATGCGCCTCGGCGGCGGAGATCCGGGCGTCGCGCTCACCCTCCGCCAGCGTCCGTTTCTCGTACGCCTGGGCATCCGCGGGCTTCCGTACGTCCGCCTGCAGCTGCTGCTCGCGCCGCTGGGCCTCCAGTTCGGCGACCCGGGTCTCCTGGACCACGACCTCCTGCCTGGCCGCCGCGTCGGCGAGGGGCCCCGCCTGCCGCGACTTGGCTGCGGCCTTGTCCCGCTCGGCCTGATACCCGGCCTGCAGGATCTCGCTGTCGCGGGTCGCCTCAGACATCCGGGCGGCGGCCTGCTGCTCGGCCTCGGTGGCCCGCCGGTTGGCCTCGGCCTGCGCGATCCGTGCGTCCCGCTGCACCGCCGCGGCATGTGGCATGGCGAGATTCTTGATGTACCCGGTCGGGTCCTCGATCTCGTGGATCTGCAGCGAGTCGACGATCAGCCCGAGCTTCTCCATCTCGGTGCCGCACGCCGCCCGGGTCTGGCCGGTGAGCTTCTCCCGGTCCCTGATCATGTCCTCGACGGTCAACCCGCCGACGATGGAGCGGAGATGACCGGCGAACACGTTGTGCACCCGCTCCGACATCATCTTCTGCTGGTCGAGGAATCGACGGGCCGCATTGGCGATCGACACGAAGTCGTCGCCCACCTTGAAGATGACAACACCGCGCACCCGCAACGGAATCCCCTGATGCGTGACGCAATCGACGGACAGTTCCGTTTCGTTGAGATCCAGCGACATCTTCCGTACCGCCTGCACGCCGGGCAGGACGAGCGTGCCGTGCCCGGTGACGATGCGGAACCCCATGCCCTGTCCGAGGCCCTCGGTCTTGTGCTTGGAACCGGAGATGACGAGTGCTTCGTTCGGCTCGGCCACCCGCCACATGAGCTTGAACAGTCCGATCAACACAATGATGGCAGCGAGCACGAGACCCGCCGTGACGCCGATGACCATCGGCATGCGCCCCCTTATCGCAGTACCCCGTCGGCACTGCTGAACAGAGGGAGTCTTCTCCTGCGCGCGACGGCGGAGAAGGGGTGTGCGCAACCTTGCCGCAATCTTGACTGCCGCACGCCGGACGCCGGTCCTTCACCCACCTCAACTGTCGTAAGCAGGAGCCACATAGACCGTGCGCGGCGGCAGATACTCGATCACCGTCACCACCGTCCCTGGCTCGATGCGGACCCCCGGCGGGGCGGGATGGGCGAGGAAGTGCTCGGCGCCCCCACGGATCTGAACGATCACCTCACCGACCAGCCCCGGCCCCACGGTCCCGGTCACCCTGCCGAGCAGCCCCACCATCGACGAGTCATCCATGCCCCGGAGCGTACCCACCTCGAAGCGGTCTGGAAGACTGCCCGACGCCATGAGCCAGTTACCCAAGCAGCCCACCGAAGGCCCCGTCCCGACCAGCGCCGACGTGGCGCGGCTCGCCGGAGTCTCGCGGGCCACCGTGTCGTACGTACTCAACAACAACCCGACCGTCCGGATCAGCGAATCCACCCGCCGCCGGGTCAGGGAGGCGGCCTCCGAACTCGGCTATGTGCCGCACGCGGCGGCCCGGAGCCTGCGCGCCGGACACACCCGGACGGTGCTGATGCCCACCGGGGACCACCCGGCCGGTCCGCTCCACCACCGCTTCCTCCACGAACTCGAATCCGGGCTGCGCCGCCTCGACTACACCGTGGTCCAGCACGGGAGCCTCGGTCTGGACGCCGACGACGCCGCCCGGGTCTGGGCCGAACTCCGTCCCGTCGCCGTAATCGCACCCGGCGGGGTCGCGCTCACCCCGCAGGGCATATCCGTACTGCGACGCTCCGGCGCCAAGGCGGTGATCACCCTCGGCCCGCAACCGGTGGACGGCGCCCACGCCCTGGTCATGGACCAGCGGGAGGTCGGCAGTTGCGTGACCGGACATCTGCTGGCACGCGGTCGACGCCGGATCGGCGTCGTCATGCCCGAGGAACCGGGCCTCGCCCTGTTCGCCGAACCGAGGCTGTCCGAGGCCCGGCGGGTGGCGGCCGATGGCGGAGCCCTCATCGAACCGTTGCCCCTGCGGTACGACGAGGAGTCGGCCGGCGCGCTTGCCGCCCGGTGGCGCACGCTCGGACTCGACGCCGTGTTCGCATACAACGACGCCTACGCGATGCTCCTGATGCGGGCCCTCCAGGACGCGGGCATCGAGATACCGGCCGAGACGGCCGTGGTGGGCGCCGACGACCTGCTGCTCGGCAGGCTGCTGAGGCCCCGGCTGAGCAGTGTGCGGATGGAACTGGCGACGTCGCAGCCGCTGGCGGACCTCGTCGACCGGCTGGTGCGGCATCCGGGAGGCGTGCCGGAGCGCCATGATCTGCTGAGGGCGCGGGTGATCCCCCGAGAGTCCAGCTGAGGCAGGTTCAGCGCGGCAACGTGCGCGTCGCGCGTCGCTTGCTTAGCGTCATGACCATGAGCCAACCGCAGAGTTACGAGATCCTGCTGGTCCCCAAGTTCACCGAAGGCCCTGCTGAGGTCCCGAAGGCCAAGGGCGCCTCCGAGTCCGCCGATGCCCGGCCCGTCGGGGCCCCTATCCGCTCTGCCGTTGTGGAGGCCACCGGCGAGACGGGGGCATCGGGCTACCCCCGGTACGCAGGGGAAGGCATGGTGGCGGACATCGATCCGGCGACCCACACCGTGGAGGCGCTGCTTGTCGACGGTGCCGAACTGGACATCGGGCTCTCGGTCAGGATCTCGGAGCGGACCGCCGACAGCTGACCGCCGATGGTGGCAACTGCTTTGCACAAGGCTGGAGTTGGGCAACCCGCTTGTGTGTGACGTCCGCACCGTTCCGTGCGCGCCAAAGGGAGCAGCAGTTCGATCAATTCCCTTTTCGTTCGGTGCGGCGTGACTACGATGTTGCACGTTCAACCGGGCGAGATCACGTTCGATGGCCGAACGCAGCTCGCACGGCTGCGCCGGATCGCGTAGTCCCGCGAGGCCGCGGCCGCACACTTTGCGCGCCCCACCGCATGGGACCACCCCTCGAACCGATCGACTGGAGAGTCTTCATGTCCCTGCTCGACCCCAAAGCCTGGCAGTCCCGCACGCTCGCGGGAGGTGAGTCGGACGTCGTCGAGCCCGCCACCGGCGAGGTCCTCGGACACGTCACCCTCGCCGCGCCCGAGGACATCGCGGCAGCCGCCGAGGCCGCGGTCGCCGCCCAGTCCGCCTGGGCCCGTACCCCGCACTTCGTGCGCGCGGCCGTCCTGCGCCGGGCCGGTGACCTGTTCACCGCCCACGCCGACGAGCTGCGCGAATGGCTCGTGCGGGAGTCTGGATCGATCCCCGGAAAGGCCGACTTCGAGCTCCACGTCGCCGCCCAGGAGTGCTACGAAGCCGCAGCGCTCGCCTCCCGGCCGGCCGGCCAGGTCCTGCCCAGCGAGGACCAGCGGCTCTCCTACACCCGCAGGGTCCCGGTCGGCGTCGTCGGCGTCATCGCCCCGTTCAACGCGCCGTTGATTCTGTCCATCCGGTCCGTCGCGCCCGCACTCGCCCTCGGCAACGCGGTTCTCCTCAAGCCCGACCCGCGCACCGCGGTCTGCGGCGGACTCTCACTCGCCGCGGTCTTCGCCGAGGCCGGACTCGACGAAAACCTGCTGCACGTCCTGCCCGGCGGCACCGAGGCCGGACAGGCGCTCGTCGCCGAACCTCGCGTCCCGGTCATCTCCTTCACCGGCTCCACCACGGCGGGCCGCGCCGTCGGCGAGGCCGCGGGGCGGCTCCTCAAGCGGGTGTACCTCGAGCTCGGCGGCAACTCCGCCCTCGTCGTCCTGGAGGACGCCGACCTGGAAGGCGCTGTGGCCCAGGCGACCTGGGGCTCCTTCTTCCACCAGGGCCAGATCTGCATGACCACCGGGCGCCACCTCGTCCACGCCTCGCTGCACGACGAGTACGTCGAGCGGCTCGTCGCGAAGGCGGACGCGCTGGCGGTCGGCGACCCGCACCGTGAGCAGGTCCATCTCGGCCCGGTCATCGACCGCGGCCAGCTCGGCAAGATCCACCGGCTGGTCGAGTCGAGCACCGCACGGGGCGCGAAGCTCGCGGCGGGCGGCACCCACCGCGACCTGTTCTACCGGCCCACCGTCCTCACCCACGTCGACGGCCAGACGCCCGCATACGCGGAGGAGGTCTTCGGCCCGGTCGCCCCCGTGCGGTCCTTCGACACCCTGGACGAGGCCGCGGCGCTGGCCGCCGACAGCCCGTACGGGCTGTCGCTCGGCATCGTCACCCGCGACACAGCCCTCGGCCTGGAACTCGCCGACCGGATCCCGACCGGCATCGCCCACATCAACGACCAGACGGTGAACGACGAGGCGGTCGCACCCTTCGGCGGCATCGCCGCGTCAGGCACCGGGGCGCGCTTCGGGGGCGAGGCCAACCTGGAGGCCTTCACCGACCTGCGCTGGACGACGGTCCGCCGCGAACCGGCCGGCCACCCCTTCTAAACGGTGGCGGGCACGCCGAAGGGGTCCGGCCGACGAACCGGCCGGACCCCTTCGGCGTCGCTCGCTCGCGCTGCCTACTTCTCGCCCTTCTGCTGGTCCTCGATGGACTTGCGGACCTCGTCCATGTCCAGCTTGCGGGCCTGCCCGATGACATCCTCGAGCGCCGTCTCCGGCAGGGCCCCCGGCTGGGAGAACACCGCCACATTGTCCCGGACGATCATCAGGGTCGGAATGGACCGGATTTCGAAGGCCGCCGCCAGCTCCTGCTGCGCCTCCGTGTCGACCTTGGCGAAGACCAGGTCGCCGTGGCGCTCGGACGCCGCGTCGTACACCGGCGCGAACTGCCGACACGGGCCGCACCAGGAAGCCCAGAAGTCGATCAGGATGAACTCGTTCTCGCTGACGACCTGATCGAAGTTTTCCTTGGTGAGCTCTACGGTGCTCATGCTCTCGTTACCTCTTCCTGTGCCCGTTCGGACGTGTCCGGCACAACGGTGTCCGGTTCTGCGCTATTCCGCCTGCCCATGTGGCCGTGGCTCACACCCCCGGCCAGACTGTCCCCCATGACAGATGCTGTGGAGAACGCCGTGTACGACGTCGTGGTGATCGGTGCGGGACCCGTGGGTGAGAACGTGGCGGACCGGACCCGGGCTGCCGGACTGTCCACGGCGGTCGTCGAGACGGAGCTCGTCGGCGGCGAGTGCTCGTACTGGGCGTGCATGCCGAGCAAGGCGCTGCTGCGCCCCGTGGTGGCCCGCGCCGATGCGCGCAAGGTCCCCGGACTCAGCGCGGCAGTCCAGGGCCCCCTGGACGCGGCGGCCGTCCTCACCCACCGTGACGAGTACGCCTCGCACTGGAAGGACGACGGACAGGTCGCCTGGCTGGGGAGGATCGGGGCGGACCTCTACCGGGGTCAGGGACGCCTGACCGGTACGAAGGCGGTCTCCGTCACGGGCCCCGACGGCTCCGAACACCGGCTGACCGCCCGGCACGCCGTCGCCGTCTGCACCGGCAGCCGCGCCGTCGTTCCCGACCTTCCCGGAGTCGCCGACGCCCGCCCCTGGACCAGCCGAGAGGCGACCAGCGCCAAGGAGGTGCCGGGCCGACTGGTGATTGTCGGCGGGGGAGTCGTCGGCGTGGAGATGGCCACCGTCTGGCAGGCTCTCGGCGCGCACGTGACGATGCTGATCCGCGGCAAGGGGCTGCTGCCGAAAATGGAGCCGTTCGCGGGCGAGCTGGTCGCCGAGGCCCTCACCGAGGCCGGAGCCGACATCCGTACGGGCGTCTCCGCCACTTCCGTGCGGCGTGCCGGCCCCGACGGCCCGGTCACCGTGGAACTGGACAACGGCGAGCGCATCGAGACCGACGAGATCCTTTTCGCCACCGGCCGTGCCCCGCGCACCGACGACCTCGGCCTGGAGACGGTGGAACTGAAGCCCGGATCCTGGCTGAAGGTTGACGACAGCTGCCGCGTCGAGGGCAGCAACTGGCTCTATGCCGTCGGCGACGTCAATCACCGGGCGCTCCTCACCCACCAGGGCAAGTACCAGGCCCGCATCGCGGGTGCCGCGATCGCCGCCCGAGCGCAGGGCACCGCGCCGCTGTCGACCGAGCGTTGGGGCGCACACGCCGCCACCGCCGACCACGCGGCCGTCCCCCAGGTCGTCTTCACCGACCCGGAGGCCGCATCCGTCGGGCTCACCCTCGCCGCGGCCGAGCGCGCCGGGCACCGGGTCCGCGCCGTCGACCACGACCTCGCCGCCGTCGCCGGCTCCGGACTGTACGCGGACGGCTACCGGGGCCGCGCGCGCATGATCGTCGACCTCGACCGCGAGATCGTACTCGGCGTCACCTTCGTCGGCCCCGGCATCGGCGAGCTGCTGCACTCGGCGACGGTCGCCGTTGCGGGTGAGGTCCCCATCGACCGGCTCTGGCACGCGGTCCCCGCCTATCCGACGATCAGCGAGGTGTGGCTGCGCCTGCTGGAGGCGTACCGCGGCTGAGGACGGCTGGTGAGCCGGTGCGTCGGCGGCGGGTCCCGCCGTCCCTCCGAGGGACGGCGGGACCCGCCGCCGGTGTGCTTCGTCCCGCGCAGGTGCACGCTGCAACTACGTCCCCGAAGTGCCAGCGAGCTCACGGGGCGAAGCGTTTTTTCCGGTTCTCACCAGTAGTGGCGCCGTCCCCCCATCCCGTGGCCGACAGCACCGAGAATCCAGAGGACCGCACCGATCAGCACGAGGGCGACGCCGATGGTCCACAGGATGGAAATTCCGGCCACCATGCCGATCACGAGCAAAATGACTCCGAGGACGATCATTGCGTCCCCCAATCTTTCAGGGCCACCTTCGAGTATGCGCCGGACGGCGTGTCTCGGTGTGGCGGACGACCGCTCTGGCCCGTAGTGCCGTCCAAGGCCGGGAATCCCTGGCCGGGACCGCAGTGGGTCACGCGTGACAGCCGGGGTTTCGGGCCGACGAGGCGGTCCGATGGGCCTTCTCGACCAGGCGAGATCCGGTCCGGCGAACCGCTACGCGACCCGCCTCTCCGGCACCTGCTGCTCCTCTTCCTCGTCGGGCAGCTTCACGTCGCTCACCAAGATGTTGACCTCCACGACCTCCAGACCGGTCATCCGCTCGATGGCGGCGATCACTTCGGTCCGGACGTCGCCCGTGAGCTCGACGATCGAGTATCCGTATTCGACGATGATCGACAGGTCGACTGCCGTCTGGACCTCGCCGACCTCGACCTTGACACCGCTGGTGACGGACTGACCTCCCGCTCCGGGTACCCGCTCCCGCACGGCCCCCATACCGCGGGCGAATCCCCCTCCCATGCCCTGGACTCCGGGCACACCCCGGGCCGCCAGCCCGGCGATCTTCGCCACCACGCCGTCGGCGATCGTGGTTCGGCCCCGCGACCCAGGTTCCGTTCGGCGGTTTCCGCCGTGCGGTCCTGCTGCGTGCGTGGCCTCGGATTGCGAGCGGGTGGTTTCGGGCCGGTTCACCTGTGTTTGATCGGTCATGGTCGGTCGCCCTTCCGATGAGAAGGTGGGTTCGAACGCCTTGGCCAGTTTACGTACCATTTGTCCACATTGCTCGTGCGGTACGGGTGTGTGGGCGGACCCACGGGCGGGCCCCACGCGGAGAGGAGGGGCGGGTGGGCGGACTGCCCCTTCTCGTCCTCCCGCCTTCCTGGGCTCCGCCTCCACGACCGCTTCGGTCTCTTCGTCGGCGAACTCGAACAGACTGACCGGTCGTCGGAGAGATGCTGTGATCTGACGTCACGGGCGTGGTGGGCCGGTCCGGCGGTGGAGGCCGACGCCGGGTTACGGGGCGTCGGCTCCGGTGCTCAGGGACCGCCCGCAGCGCAGGTTCCAGCGGCCGGACCGGCCGCTGAGTTCGGTCAGCGTCAACGGGGCGACGTCCAACCGCCAGAACGCCTGCGGCGGAAGGCCCAGCGCATGCACGATCGCAGCGCGCACCACTGCGGGTTCGACCACGGCGATCACGCGGCTGTCACCGGCGCCGTCCCGATGCAACGAGTCCAGCCAGCCGCCTACCCGCGTACACAGGTCCAGCAGCGACTCACCGCCGTGCGGTGCCGCCGAGGGGCCGGACAGCCAGTGCGACACCGCCTCCGGCTCGGCCTCGCTCACCTCAGCCAGCCGCTGCCCGCTCCAGCGCCCCAAGTCCCAGCCGCGGAGGTCCGGTTCGGGCTCGGACCGCAGCCCCAACGCCTCGGCGGTCCCGGCGCACCGCTCGTCCGCGCCGCATACCCGGCGGTCGGCGGCAGGCACCGCGTCCGCGGCCGCACGCGCCCGCCGGACACCGGACGCGTCGAGCGGGGCGTCGCCGTCGAAACGGGCTTCACGCAGCGCCGCATTGAGCGCCGGTGAGATCAACATCACCTGTACCGTCAACACCGGTGTCAACTCCCTGAACTGTGGCCTCTCGGGTAAGCACACCATGGCGTCCGGGTCTCCCGGCCCCGCGGATGGCGCCATGGCGGCGCGTGCCCGCAGGCGGTATGGTCGCGACGAACATGACGACGGTGTGATGGAAGTCCGGTGAGAATCCGGCACGGTCGCGCCACTGTGAACCCGTACCCGTACGGGAAGTCAGACCCGGCACTGTCGTCTCAGGCACCACGATCGGGACGCGTGTTCCCCCAGGAGGTTCTGCCATGGCACAGACTGCTGCCCCCGCAAGCGTCGCAACACCCGCCGTCACCCCCATCTCGCTGAAGGCCATTGCCCCGTGGGCGGTCTTCTTCGGCATCCTCATGCTCGTCCTGCTGTACTTCGTCGGCGCCGAGCAGGGTGCCACCGCCGTCATCTCCGGCGAAGGTGTCCACGAGTGGGTTCACGACGGTCGCCACCTGCTCGGTTTCCCCTGCCACTGACACGCTGCGCACCTCAGGGGAACCCCTCATGAACTCCATATCCGTCAGAGCCCTGCTCGTCCGCGGCATGCTGGCCGGACTTGTCGCGGGCGCGCTCGCTCTTGCCGTCGCCTACTTCCTCGGTGAATCCCGGGTGGACGCGGCGATCGCGCTCGAAGAGGCCCACAGCCACGACCACGGCGGCGGCGAGGAACTCGTCAGCCGCACCATGCAGTCCACTGCTGGTCTCGCCACCGGTGTCCTGGTCTTCGGTGTGGCGATCGGCGGCATCGCTGCCCTGGTCTTCTGCTACGCCCTCGGCCGCATCGGCAGGTTCGGCCCGAGGGCCACGGCCGCATTGATCGCGTTCGGCGCCCTGCTGACCGTGTATGTCGTGCCGTTCCTCAAGTACCCGGCCAATCCGCCGGCTGTCGGAAACCCCGACACGATCGGCCAACGCACCACCCTGTTCTTCCTGATGGTCGCCCTCAGCGTGCTGCTGGCCGTCGCTGCCGTCATCTTCGGCAAGCGGCTGGCTCCCCGCCTCGGCAACTGGAACGCGTCCATTGCGGCGTCCGCCGCCTATGTGCTCGTCATCGGGCTGGCCTACGCCTTCCTGCCCTCGTTCAATGAGGTCGGAAAGGACTTCCCGGCCAGTCTGCTGTGGGAGTTCCGCCTCGCCACTCTCGCCGTTCAGGCCACGCTGTGGACCACCTTCGGTCTGGTCTTCGGCTATCTGACCGAGCGGCTGCTGGTGCCGAAGACCGGTGCGGTGACGTCCGGGGGCGGTACCACGTCCCATGCGGCCGCCGCTGCGAGCTGAGGCGCCGACCGACTCGTCGGCCGTATGACGGCAGAACCCGCCGGAGAGGCCCGGCGGGTTCTGCCCTTTATACGGCGTCCGTGGTGTCGGTGGCTTCAGCCATGTACGTCACCTCCGTTGTGTCCGGCGCCTCCGGCGTGTCCGACCATTCGATGAGGAAGTGCTTCACCCGGTCGTCCGCCCTGACGAAACACATGCCTGCCGCCACCATGACGCGCTGGGACGCGATGTTGTCGAGGTCGGCATCGCCCTTCACGGCGGCGATGCCCTCGTCGCGGGCGAACTCCAGCAGCGCCCGCAGCGCCTCGGAGGCGTACCCCTTGCCACGCGCCGCAGGGGTCAGGCCGTAGCCGATCGTCACCTGACCCTCCGCGTTCGGAGCGCCGTGAAAGCCCACTCCGCCTATGGCGTGTCCGTCCTGGCGGAGGCGGATCTCGTAGGCGCCGAACGGCTGGGGGTTGCCGGTGTCGGCGCAGTGCTCCAAGAAATGCCCGGCCCCGGCCGCGTCGCCGTCGGTGGGGTACTCCGGTGCCCATAGGGCCCCTGGCCCCGGACGGCGGGCCACTACGTTCTCCGCCTCGGCGGGACTCAACGGGTGGAGTACGAGTCGAGGTGTCACAAGATCTCCCATGACCCGTCGGACTATCACGGCGGCGAGCCTCGGCGCACCGGAATTATCGGTTTTTTTGCTGCCTGAAGGGGTGGGCAGCAGTGCCCTGACCTTCGCGCAGTGGGCGGAGGACCACGCGGCGGCCTTCCGCCGGCACGGGCCCCGGTCGATGCCGCCGGCACCTCCCCGGCCGATGCACGTGGACACGGTCCGTCCGCAGCGGTGGGCCCGGCCGGCATGCGTACGCCGACCGGGCCCACCGCCTTGCACCCACAGCGGCCAGGAAGGAGGGCAGGGCTTCCCCGTCGGACAGCGTCCGTCCCGAAGCCCCGCCGTCTCAGCTGCCCATGTCCTCCCCGAAGTCCCCGGACATCGCCGCCGCCATCCTCAGGTGAGGCGTCGCCTCCTCCTGCCGGCCCTGCCGCTCCAGGGTGCGGCCGAGCATCAGCCGCGCATAGTGCTCCACCGGGTCGCGCTGCAGCACCGCCCGCAGCTCCGTCTCGGCCTTGCCGAGGCGCGCCGAGTGGTAATAGGCGCGGGCCAGCAGCAGCCGCGGCGCGACCTGCTCCGGGGCCTCCTCGACCAGTCCGCCCAGGATCCGGGCCGCGGTCAGGTACTCCTTGGCCTCGAAGAACATCCGGGCGCGGTCCCAGCGGTCGGCTGCCGTGCCGAACTCGTAATAGGTGTCGTTCACTTGTCCTCCTCGGTCGCGGCTTTCGGCGATCCGTCGGGCCATGCGTCCCGTCGTTCGCGCAGCCCGCTGTCAGCTTCCACAACACGCCACTATGGTTGAACATTCCACCAAACTTTTGGCGTGGGTACCGACCGCCCGTGCCGGCACAGGAATAGGTTGAGCGCCATGAGCAATCTCGATCGCCAGGCCGCACTCTCCGTCTGCGGCGGCCGGGGCTTTGTCGTCGCCGACCCAGTGCGTGAACTCCTCAACCCGCGTCACGTCCAGCTCGGCGAGTCCACCGAGGTTCGCAGGCTGCTGCCCAATCTCGGCCGCCGGATGGTCGGAGCCTGGGCCTTCGTCGATCACTACGGCCCCGACGACATCGCCGACGAACCCGGGATGCAGGTGCCGCCCCACCCCCACATGGGCCTGCAGACGGTCAGCTGGCTCCACGACGGCGAGGTGCTTCACCGCGACAGCCTGGGGAGCCTGCAGACGATCCGCCCGCGCGAACTGGGACTGATGACCTCCGGCCGGGCCATCAGCCACTCCGAGGAGAGCCCGAAGCCGCACGCTCGCTTTCTGCACGGCGCCCAGCTCTGGGTTGCGCTGCCCGACGCTCACCGCCGGGTCGAGCCGCACTTCCAGCATCACAGCGACCTGCCGACCGTCACCGCCCCCGGTCTCACCGCCACGGTGATCCTCGGCGAGCTGGACGGCGCCACCTCTCCCGGCACCGCCTACACCCCGATCGTCGGCGCCGACATCGCCCTGACCCGTGGCGCCGAGGCGCGCCTGCCGCTCGATCCGGACTTCGAGTACGCCGTGCTGTCCATGTCCGGCGAGGCGGAGGTCGACGGCGTGCCCCTGCTGCCCGGATCGATGCTCTACCTCGGCTGCGGCCGTACCGAACTCCCGCTGCGTGCCGACTCCGACGCCGGGCTGATGCTCCTCGGGGGCGAGCCCTTCGAGGAGGAGCTCGTCATGTGGTGGAACTTCATCGGCCGTTCCCACGAGGAAATCGAAGAGGCCCGCAGGGGCTGGATGGAAGCATCCCGCTTCGGCGAGGTGAAGGGTTACGACGGGGACCGGCTGTCCGCACCCGAGCTCCCGCCGGTGGCTCTGAAGCCGCGGGGGCGGGTGCGCTGACCTGCGGTGATGCGCCTGCCGCGAGTCACTTGTCGAGTGTCTGTGCCGGCCCCCTCGACTGCATCTGCGGAGGGGGCCGGATGTGCATGGTGCTGCTCGGCTCACGGACCGCGCTCGACTTGCCTGTGTCAGCGGCCGTGGCCAGGTCTGATGGCCACGGCAGCGTCGAGGCGGCACCCCCGATGCGCTCGTTGACGCCATGGCCCACGTGGGGTTCGACCTTGACGCAGAGGATGGGGATCTGGGCATCCCGGGACAGATGGCCCTCGCCGAATAACTCACAGGCGTGCGCGTCACCGCCGAAGTCCTCGACAACTCCACTGCGCCACCGGCATCGCTCGAGATCGGCCCGGTGAGACCCGCCCGAAAGAGCGGCCCGAGACTCGCAAGGGCCTGGGCGTAGGGCTCGTCCTGTGCGAAGGGGACGGAGGCGACGTCTGGATGCCGTGGCATGACCGCCTTACGGCCCGCCGGCCTCGCTTGCGCTCACTGGGTCCGTGCCTGTGATGGCCGCTGATGGATGGGGGCGGTAGGTCTCCGGGAAGCATGCCGGATGCTGTGCTCGCTCATGGGCAGGCCGCGTCGGTCAATGACCGACGCGGTGTCGCAGGTCCGGCGGCCGGCCGAAGGCGGGCTGTGCCCTACACGCGAACGTGGACGTGGCAATGCCGAACGAGAACACCAAGCAGCCGAGGAAGCTGTGCGTGGCAACGGGATTCTGGCGCGGCTCCGCGCCCGTTCCGTAGGGCGGTGGCGCAAGCGCTCGGCTCGGAGGCATGCCGCCCCGATGGCGTGGTCGCCTGCCGGCCCGGCGGCCCGGGACGACCATGCGCGCCACGACCGCCACGAGCAGTGTGGGCGGGCGTTCGACCCCTCTATGTGTGTCTGAATGATGTGGTGTTGTGGCTGTTACCGATGCGTGTGTGCTCGATGGGGGTTTGCGGGGTGGTGCGCCGGGGTGCGCGGGGAGATGGAAAGGCTTGCTCCCGGCTGTGGTGGGTGCGTGGATCCGGCAGTCGAGGTCAGGGGCACGCCCCGCCGGGGGTGCGTGATCAATGCAGGCGTAAGTTACGGAAATGTCCGGATTTGGTAACGCGAATCGGAGTTGCGGCTGGAGGTGGGGGAGGTGGTCCAGGCTGTGGGTTCTCGGCCTGAGGGGCCGGGATCCGCACCGCGCAGCATGGCCCTTGATCGGGTCCTGGGCGCCCTTGTCTGAGGGGACATCAATGTCTGATTCTCGTATCGTTCGCCGTATTGCCGCTACTGCTGTGGCGGCCGGTTCCGTGGTCGCCGTGGCGGCGATGCCGGCTGCCGCCGACGGCGGTCAGGGCCACGGGCACGGCCGTCACCAGTCGTACTCCAACGTTGTCCTCGGCGACATCCAGTACGACAGTCCCGGTCGTGACGACTGGTCGAACCGTTCGCTGAACGGGGAGTGGGTGGAGGTCACCAACACCGGCCGCCGCGCGGTCGACCTGGACGGATGGTCGCTCACGGACTGGAGCGGCAATCTGTACCGCTTCGACGACGTGCGCCTGGCCGGACGCGCCACGGTCCGGGTCCACACCGGGTTCGGCCGTGACACCCGTCGGGACGTCTACCAGGGCAGCCGGGACTACATCTGGAGCAACTACGCCGACAGGGCGACCCTGCGCGACAACCGCGGCCGCACCGTGGACACCCACTCCTGGGGCTACCGCCGCTGACCAAGGATGCACCTTTTCCGCCCCCGGGGTGCAACCCTTCCGATCCGGCGTGCCACCACCCACCGAGGGTGGTGGCACGCCGCTCTCGTATACCCGGGCCCCGGTTTCCCACCGCCCGGCACGGTGCACGGTCGCAGCACCCGGGGAAAGGCTGCTGGGCCCTGGTCTGAGGGTCCAGGGCCCAGGCGTACGCATCCCGAGGGGGCGAAGGTGCGCACGCCACAGGGCCCAACACCCGTGACGAGGGGCACGTCACGGGTGCCACGCCCCGAGTCCGGCAGCAGACGCCAAGATGATGCCGAGAAGTACGCCGGGGCTCATTGCTCTGTAGGTGCGGGGGTCCGGGTGCGGTAGGAGTGGCCGAGTTCCGGGCCGAGTCCGAAGTAGTGGCGGAAGTTGTAGATGAGCGGGCTCCAGGCGGCAGGGTCGATGTGGTCGGTGCCGGGAACGACGATCCGGGGGTCGGCGTGGACCTTCCGTACGACGGCCTCAACGATGACGAAGTCTCCGGAGGCGTCCGGCCTTACCTGCTCGGCACGGGCTTCGAGCTGAAGGGGGCATTCGGCAACGCGAGGCGGCCGTACCGTGTGGGAGGGCGCGCTGTGCAGGCCGGCCGCGGTGAACTTGTCCGGCTCGTAGCGGCAGCCCTGCGCCTTGGTCTCGGGTACCGGATTCCGGCCGGTCAGCGGTGCCAGTCGCTCCACCGCAGGCCACAGGGCGGGGGCAGGCAGATTGATCACGAGGTCGGGCCGGCTGCCCAGGTTCTGTGCGGTTTGCCCGTCGCGACCCAGACCGAGCACGACTGTCCGATCGAGTGCCCACGCGGAGGAGATGGGAGCGAGGTTGGACGAGCCGTCCGGGTTCTCTGTCGAGAGGAGGACTACCGGAGTCCCGAAGTACAGAATGTTCGGCTCGATCGCTATACGGGGGGCGGCCGTGTCGGTGGGCAGGGTGGTGAGAGGTGCGGCGTTCATGGTGCGGAGCCTAGGATCCAGATATTTCGGCAGGTGCCGAAGTGTGGCGGGGCAGGGCGCTACGTGGTCCGTGCCGCACGGTGGGGCAGTCCGCTTCGCTCCCTGCCCCGGCCTCGTTGCGCGCCGGGTGCTCCGCGCGCTGCGGCCCGGACGGGGCGCTGGAGTTCGTAACTCTCCTCGAACGCCTTCTGCCGCGGAATTCGGCGCTTTCCCGCAGCGTTCCACGTCCCTGCGTCGGCAGCCGGTGGAGATGTTCACCCTGCTTCGACAAGCGGGCCGTCTGCTCGGGCTGCCACCACGAACGACGGGTCGTGAGCCGTGATCCCTGCGGCAGCAGCGGTGAAGAGCACGTCCGTCATCGACTCTGCCGCTCTCACGACCTCTCCGTCGATCTCCACAAGGCGGAAGGGAGGATCACCGGGCTGTACTCCCAGCACGGTAATCCGCGGCGTGGAGGTACGGGGGCTCGCACTTTCGGTCATGCATGGATCGCTTCCACACCGCGGTCGTCAGTATGCCCGGCGGCAGTGTGGGCAACGGGCTTCACGTGCTGGACAGGGGTTCGGCAGCCGACGATCGACCTACCGCCTCGATGAGGGCGGGACTTGATGTGGACTCACCCGGCAGCAGCAACCCAGCGGGGGCGGCGTCGACGAGGGCCCCCGGCGTCCGGGCGCTGCGCTCGCCTGGACTTGTCGTTCAACTCCTTCAAGGGGGACGTAGTCGCAGCCGAAAGTGGCGAATTAGGCCCGACGGAGGGCATGCCGGCCACGTCCACCGCTGAGGTGAATGACGGCCCGCGCGAGAACGAACCTGCGGATATCAGCTCGGCCGATGGTGATGAGGTGGCCGGCGGTGCCCCCGCGCCACTCGATGAGGAAGAGGGTCGCGTCGTCGCTGGTGATCCCGCAGCAGTCGGCGCTCCGCGGTGCGGGCACCATCGCGATGTCCTCGACAGAGACCGGCGAGCGGTGCGTGCGCTGCCGCCTTCGTGCAGTGAAGCTGAGGACGTGAGTATCAGAAGCGTGCACCCGGTGAGTGCCGAGCAGATCTACGCAGCCCTCGTCGCCCTGGGGGCTGAACCAGTACTGGATCCGGACGTGTGGCCCGAGGGCCCGCAGGCCGAGGACCGGCAGCGACTGCTGGGCGCCCTGCTGGCCAAAACAGAATTGGAAATCACCGCCTCGACCGGCATGGGCGGGCATCCGCTGCAGGACGTCGCCGAAGCGCTGCTCGGATGGACGGAGCAGGCAGGACCCGACTCACAGGTTTCGTCCGTCGTGCTGGCGAACCGGTTGCAGCTCACCGCGGTGCAGCTCATGGGGCCCGAGAGAGAGGGGCCTCCTCACCGGGCGGCGTCCTGGGCGGCCGTCGTGGCGGCTACGGACGCACTCAGCGCCCAGCTCTATTTCGAGCGCAGTGACATTCGGGCCACCCGACGAGCTCTCGACCGGACGGAGGCATCGGTCATCGCGATCCTGGAGGGCTTGCATGACCTCCGCGTCGCCATCGGCGATATCGAGGAGTAGAAGGAACTCGTGAGACCGTCTGAGCGGGCGCGCGCGGCGCCATCGTCACCGGCGGTGGCGCCGCGGTCGGGCCCGGGGCACGGTGGAGAGATGAGTGCGCCCATGACCCTCCACCGGCCCAGCTCCGAGATGGCCGCCGCGTCTCCCTACGGACGCCCGGCGAGACCCGCATCCTCGGCATCGCCTACAGCGACCTCGATGTGATCGAGTTCCTGCGCCGCGCCTGGCTCGACGACGCCCGGCTCCTGCTGGATGACCCGGGATGGGTCCAGTGGCGCGGTGGTCGGCCCCACGAATGGGTCGCCGTGGCTGTGTCCCGGAGCTCCTCACGGAGCTGTGGGCCGCCTGGGCGCGGGCGAACGCGGGCTGCTGGCCCATACGGCACAGCGGCTCGGGCCCTCGGGCGGTTCGCACGCAGTGCGTCGAACCGCCCGAGGCCCCGGCCTCCCGGCTGCGACCGGGTTCGGCTGCTCCGCTCCCCGCCCGGAGCGGGCCGACGCACCGGTCAGTCGGTGCCGAACTCCATCGCGGCGCGGTCCAGCAGCTCGTCGTCTTCGGAGACCTCGCCGCGGGAGGCGATGGCCTCGGCGCCGCCCTCCGGCATGGTGCCGATCAGGCCGGTCGCCGCCGCCTGGGCGGCGCCGATCAGCTCGGGGTGGGCCGTGCCGACGATGCCGAGGCCGGCGTACTGCTCGAGCCTGGCGCGCGAGTCGGCGATGTCGAGGTTGCGCATGGTGAGCTGGCCGATCCGGTCCACCGGGCCGAACGCCGAGTCCTCGGTACGCTCCATCGAAAGCTTGTCCGGGTGGTAGCTGAACGCCGGGCCAGTGGTGTCCAGGATCGAGTAGTCCTCACCGCGACGCAGTCGCAGGGTCACCTCGCCGGTGACCGCCGAGCCGACCCAGCGCTGCAGCGACTCGCGGACCATCAGCGCCTGCGGGTCCAGCCAGCGGCCCTCGTACATCAGCCGCCCGAGGCGCCGTCCCTCGTTGTGGTAGTGGGCGAGGGTGTCCTCGTTGTGGATCGCGTTGACGAGGCGCTCGTACGCGGCGTGCAGCAGTGCCATGCCGGGCGCCTCGTAGATGCCGCGGCTCTTCGCCTCGATGATCCGGTTCTCGATCTGGTCCGACATCCCGAGGCCGTGGCGGCCGCCGATCGCGTTCGCCTCCATCACCAGGTCGACCGGGGAGGTGAACTCCTTACCGTTGATCGTCACCGGGCGGCCCTGGTCGAAGCCGATCGTCACGTCCTCGGCGGCGATCTCGACCGAGGGGTCCCAGAACCGCACGCCCATGATCGGTTCCACGGTCTCCACACCGGTGTCGAGGTGCTCCAGCGTCTTGGCCTCGTGAGTGGCGCCCCAGATGTTGGCGTCGGTCGAGTACGCCTTCTCGGTGCTGTCGCGGTACGGCAGCCCGTGGGCGACCAGCCACTCCGACATCTCCTTGCGGCCGCCCAGCTCGGAGACGAAGTCGGCGTCGAGCCACGGCTTGTAGATGCGCAGGTGGGGGTTGGCGAGCAGGCCGTAACGGTAGAACCGCTCGATGTCGTTGCCCTTGAACGTCGAGCCGTCGCCCCAGATCTGTACGTCGTCCTCGAGCATCGCCCGGACCAGCAGGGTGCCGGTGACGGCACGGCCGAGCGGCGTGGTGTTGAAGTAGGCACGGCCGCCCGAGCGGATGTGGAACGCGCCGCAGGCGAGCGCGGCCAGGCCCTCCTCGACCAGCGCCGCTCGGCAGTCGACCAGGCGCGCGATCTCGGCACCGTAGGTCTTCGCGCGGCCGGGCACCGAGGCGATGTCGGGCTCGTCGTACTGGCCGATGTCGGCGGTGTAGGTGCACGGGACGGCACCCTTGTCGCGCATCCACGCGACCGCGACGGAGGTGTCGAGGCCGCCCGAGAAGGCGATGCCGACGCGCTCGCCGGTGGGCAGGGAGGTGAGAACCTTAGACATGGGAAGAGTATGTATTAATCCGCATGATTATGCAAAACGACATTCCCTGAAGTCGGTGTGAACCTCGCACAGTGTTCCACCGAGGAGGTCCAGGACGCTGCGGGCGGCGGCGCCGACAGTGCCGGGTCGACCTGCTCGGCGGCGGCGAGGCGCCCGTCGGGCAAGGCCGCGCCGAGGGCGAGGCCGGCGCTGCACAGGCGCCCTGGTGGGCGGCGAGCAGGATCGCCGCGGCGCAAAGGTGGTCGGCCCACCGGTTTCAACAAGGAGACCTGCAAGCACCGCACCGCAGTTGAGCACACCATCAACCGACTCAAGAACTTCCACGCCGTGGCCACGCGCTACGGCGAGCGCGCCTGCGTCTTCCACGGAGCGGTCACCGTGGCCGCAATCCGGCTGCGGCTGCGGCCATGACCCGACCTGGACCCAGTTTGCCCACCCAAAGGTGAAGAGGTAGGCCCGGCGCGCCGTGTCCAGGCCTCTCCCGGCGGGCCGGGGCAGCCCGGCAACGCCGAGGCGCACCAGGCCGCCTGCGACGCATCGCCGGCATCGCCTCCCGCGACCGCCTCCGGCCTGAACCGTTCGCCGACAGGCACGATGCGTTGGTCATGCCGTGGCGGTGCTTGGGGATCCGGGGCAGACCCTCGTGGGTTACAGCGCCGAGCCCTTCCGGGGACGGCCTCAACGGGGGGGCACGAGGCGGCGTTACGAGCCGAAGGGGGTAGTCCATGTAGCCGGTCTCCCCGCCCACGTACATCAGGTACTTGTCCCGGACAAGGTTGACGGGGCTGCCGGTGCGGAGGCGTTCGACCAGGTCGGGGTTGGCGAGGAAGGGGCGGCCAAGGGCGATGAGGTCGGCGTCGGCCGCCAGCAGGCGCCCGGCTTCGTGCTCGCCGCCGTCGGCAGGAATCTGGTCGGTGGGCAGGACGGGGTTGGCGATGAGCGTGCCCGGCCACTGCTTGCGGATGTCCTGGTGGACGGGGGAGTCCGGGTCGGCGAAGCCCACGTGGAGATAGGCGAGGCCGCGATCGGCCAGAGTGGCGACGAGCGCCGCGTACGGTGCGCCGGTCTCCACGCCCTGATCCGAGGCAAGCTCCGAAAGCACGCCCAGCTCGTCGAGATGCGTACCCCGGCAAGGTTCCCGACGGTCCCGTCACGGGGGCCACAAGCCGCAACGCGATGCCGGGACGCTCCACGGGCTCACCGTTTTCCCCGCCAGGCCCACTTCTGCACCTTGCGGTTCTCGGACACCTTTGCCACGCCACCGGTCGAACCGCCGTCCGCGACCTGGAGCGGCGCTGTTCGCGGGACGGGTGCGGCGGTGACTGGTCGGCTGTGAGGTTGCAGCCGCTTCAGCCGCGCCCGCCATGGACCATCCGCCATCTCCAGCTGAATGATGACCGGCCCCTCGGGAAGCGGCACGGTCTCCCGCCGCTTGCCGATCTCGTTGACGACGTTCTCCCCCCTGGGCAGGCTCGTGGAGTCCTCGTGTCCCGCCAGTTCGTAGAGGTGGACGATGAGGTTGTCGTCGCCTCGGTAGTGGATGGCGAGGTCGGCCACTCCCTGCGTGTGCAGCAGGACGTCGGGCCCTCTGTACTCCAACTGTTCCTCCGTCAGCCGCTGAGCCGCGGCCAGCGGCAGCACACGTACCCGCCAGGGCCCTTCCGCCTGCAACCGCAGGCGCAGGGGCTCCCGCTCGGGCACTTCCGCGAGCAGCCGCCCCCGGAAGTTCTCCTCGGTGCTGTTGACGATGTTGTCCTTCTGCTTGTTGCGCCGGTCGAGGGTCCACAGGCCCGTGTACCCGTCACCTTCGACGTTGAGCTCGACGACGACCGGTCCCGGCGGGAGCCCGTCCACGGTGATCACATCGTTGTCCCGGCCGGTCTCGGTGTACGGCTCGAAGACCGGGCCGAACGACCAGTCCATCCATGGGTCGCCCGCGCCCGACACCAAGGGCTGAGGAACCACCGCCGCGGGTGCGGGCACCGTCCCAGGGGCCGGCGCCGACATCGGCGCGGGCACAGCCACAGGCGCGGGCACAGGTGTGTGAATCGTTTCCGGACCCGGCTCGTCCCCGGCCACGTCCACGCCATGGTCCGCCGCCAGACCGGCGAGGCCGTCCAGGTACCCCTGGCCCACCGCGCGGAACTTCCATCCCCCCGCCCGCCGGTAGAACTCCGCCATCACCATGGCCGTCTCGCCGCCACCGTCGGTCACGTCGTACCGGGCGACGGACGTACCGTCCGGCGCGAACGCCTCCACCGACGGCCCGTCCGCGTCCCGCACGCAGCCGTTCTCCGTCGACGCGACCACGAGGAGGCGAACGATGTCTTCCTCGATCGCGGTGAGACCGACCTCCAACCACTCCGTGCCGTCCTCACCCCCGACCAGCCGTACGGAGCCCGAAGGATGGACCGGCGCACTGTGGAATACGACATCCCCGTCCCCCCGGACACGTCCGCGCTCCGTCAGGAGCAAGGCGGAGACGTCCAGTCCGTGCCGGACGACGACCCGCAGCGGCACGGATGGTACGAAGGAGTTGCCTCCCTTGATGATTCCCCCCATCGCGCGCCTACCCCTGTCCGCCCAGTACGGAGCCGAACATGCGCGGGGCCGGCGGGCGTGCCGCGGCCTCGGCGCGTGCGCCGCCCTCATCGTTGCTGGATATCGACTCGTGCCAGCGGAGCTGTCCGCTCACATCTCCTCCATCATCACTGGGACGAATTCGGCCTGTTGCTCGGCATATTGGTCCTGCGAACGGATCATGCCACAGGGCACCGAGGGGGAACTCGCCGTCATCCGAGCCGGCCTGGCAGCCACCGGTCCGGCGCGCTGTGCCTCTTGGTTGCGACCCGCCGGGATCACCGCTCGCAGTTCGCCGTCAGCATGGCCGGTAGAGCTCCCGCCGATCATCCTCAGCGACCTCTTCGAGACCCACAGGAACACCGCTGCTCCAGTGGGCGGCACTGGCACAGGACAGCTGGGCCGGCTACCTCACGGCCGTGAGGGCAGCTACCCGGGCATGAGGCTGGGGTGGGCGCGTACGGCACGCTCGCGGTCCACAGGCAGACCCGAACGGGCGCTCATGCTCGCCGCGGTCAGCCGGTCGGCTGGTCAGCCGCTACGGCGGTACGGCGGGAGCGGGCCAGAGCCAGCCCACCGAGGACCGTGCCGATCAGTCCCACCAGCAGAGCAACGATGCCCCCGCCCAGCCCGTTGCCGGTGCCGAGCCCACCGTCGGCGGTGGCTACGACCAGCGCACCGAGGGCCAGGCTGATCAGACTCGCCACCAGGGCAACAAGGGCCCTGCTTCGCGCGTTGCCGGTGCTGATACGACCGACGGAACGGGCCAGCGCCAGCCCCCCGATGACAAGGCCGGTCAGCCCGATGAGCGCGGCCATGGCGGCGCCCAGGCGCCCAGGGGTCATGGTGTAGACACTGGCGGCGATCGGCTGGACGGAGGCGTGCGCGGCCGCCGGTGCCGCAAGCGCAGATGTGACCGACATGGAGTGCTCCTTCTCCTCTTACCACTGGGTGTTGCCTGAGCATGTCTGCCGGACCCGCCCTCGGTCGTCCGGCGGACGCAGACACTTCGTGCTGCCACCGATGCCTCATCCGGCTACCGCGGACGTCGCAGGAGGCGCGTAGGTACTGCGTGTGCGGTAGCGGGCGGCTCGTCAACAAGGGGGACTCGCCTGCGGCGGCAGCCAGCTAGGGTGCGCGCATGAGTGCAGGTGAGTCCGCTGTCCGGGCCCGTGTCGGAGACTGGGTCGTCGCTGTCGGCGTGGCGGCGGCGCTGCTGGTCACCGGGCTGTCCGGGCAACGTCCTGCCACGACCTTCGACTTGCTCGGGTATGCGCTGCTGACGGTCGGCGGGCTGGCGTTGGTCGCGCGCCGCCGGGCTCCGGTTGCCGTCCTGACCGCCACTGGGTTGTGCGCGGTCGGTTACCAGGCGGCCGGTTTCGATGTGCCTGCTGTCGCGTACCTGTTCGCGGTGTACGCGGCTGTACGGGCGGGACACCGCATCATCACGGTGGCGGCGAGCGTGGCCATGCTGGCCGTGCTCCCGCTCGCGGCCCTGGCCTCGGGCCTGCACGATACGGGCGAGGCGTTCGCGCAGGCCCGAGGCGCCTTGGAGCTGGCCTGGCTGATCGCGGCCGGCGCCGCGGGTGAGGCCCTGCGGCAGGCCGAGTGGCGGGCGGAGGAGGCCGAGCGAACCCGGGAGGAGACCGCGCGGCGCCGCGCCGACGAGGAGCGGCTCCGTATTGCACGGGAGTTGCACGATTCGCTCACCCATCAGATCTCGGTCATCAAAGTGCAGGCTGAAGTCGCCGTGCACGTGGCCCGCAGGCGGGGAGAGGAGGTGCCGGAAGCCCTGCTGGCGATCCAGGAGGCCGGACGTGAGGCGAGCCGGGAGTTGCGCGCGACCCTTCAGGCGCTGCGCGACGACGACACGACCCCGCCGCGTGGGCTCGACCACGTCCCGGAACTGGTGCAACGGGCGCGTACGTTCGGCCTGGACACAACGCTGACGATCGAGGGACAGCAACACGACGTGCCGGCCGCGGTGGACCGGACCGTATACCGGATCGTTCAGGAGTCGCTCACCAACATCGCCCGTCATGCGGACGCCACCACGGCGTCGGTCCGGATCGATTGCCGTCCGGACGCCCTCGCGATACGCATCGACGACGACGGCAAGGCGAGGCCGGACACTGCCCCGGTGCCCGGCGTCGGGCTGCTCGGGATGCGCGAACGAATCACCGCCCTCGGCGGCCGGCTGCGCGCCGAACCCCGGGGCGAGGGCGGCTTCACCGTCCAGGCGGAACTCCCCGTGGACCGGACCTCATGATCCGTGTCCTGCTGGTCGACGACCAGCCGCTCATTCGCAGCGGATTCCGCGCGCTCCTCGACCTCGAAGACGACATCGAGGTGGTGGCCGAGGCCGCCGACGGGAAGGAGGGCCTGGCCCTGGCCCTGGAACACCTGCCCGACGTCGCTCTCATCGACATCCAGATGCCGGTCGTCGACGGCATTGAGGCGACCCGGCGCATCGCCGCGGACCCGGCCCTGGCCGGGGTACATGTGGTCATCCTGACCAACTACGGCTTGGACGAATACGTCTTCAACGCGCTGCGCTCCGGCGCTGCCGGATTCCTTGTCAAGGACATCGTGCCGGAAGACTTCCTGCACGCCGTACGCGTCGCCGCGCGCGGCGACGCCCTGCTCGCACCCTCGATCACCCGAAAGCTCATCAACAGGTTCGTCACCCAGCCGCTCAACGCCGGCACCGACACGGGGCTGGAAGAGCTGACCAACCGCGAACGCGAGGCCGTCACCCTGGTCGCGCAGGGCCTGTCCAACGACCAGATCGCCGACCGTATGGTGATCAGCCCGATGACCGCAAAAACCCACATCAACCGGGCCATGGCCAAGCTCCGAGCCCGTGACCGCGCTCAGCTCGTCGTCCTCGCCTACGAGTCCGGCCTGGTAGCCCCGCGCAACTCCTGACATCCACGGTCCCGGTCGGGCCTGCCCGCCGACGATCCTAGGGCGTGCAGATCAACAGGTCAGCCTCAACGCCGCCCTGAACAAGGGACATGCGCTTCTGGGACAGCGACTGGTGGCGACACGCGCAGGGACGCCCGCCGGCTTCGAGACGATCTACAAGCGTAGGAGCGAGGTCGAGCGGACGATCGACAGGCTCAAGAACTTCCGGGCCGTGGCCACGAGGTACGACGAGCGGGCCTACGTCTTCCACGGCACCGTCACCGTCGCCGCGATCCGGCTCCGGCTTCGTCCGTGATCCGCCGCATGGAACCTGACGGTGAGGCGCTCGAAAACCAGTGGAGCAGCGCCGCTGTGCGCCATTACCGTGCTACCGAACCAAGTTGTCCAGGCAAGGACGTGCCGTTGTACACCCTGTGAGACCTCCCGAGAGCTGATGTGTCGCGCGTCGCGCATGTGCGCCGTGCTCCTTTTTGCTGCGGACTTCTCACTGAAACCGGTGTACTTCTGTGCTCAATAACTGGGTGGTCATGCCCACCTGCCTGCCGACCGTTCTCCGCCGTTGCCACGCGTGCGCGTCCGAGCGCTTCCGGGCAAACGGTAAATTTCGCGTCAACGCACACCACAAGCTCCTCGACGCCTGGCTCCTCGTGCTCTGTACCGCTTGCGGGGACACGGCAAAGCTCACGGTCCTGGAGCGGATGAATGTGCGCTCCGTACGGCCTGAGCTGCTGGACCGGCTGCATGACAACGACCCTGGTCTGGCAGCTGCGCTGCTCCAGGATCCGGTCGTGCGGCGCCGTAATCGCATCGCCCTCGACTGGGACAACGCCTGGCGCCTCGACACCGGCGGATCGGATCACCTGGACCGCGAGGTGATCGACGTCTCGGTCCGCTTTGAGGCGCGGATCCCTGTCCGGCCGGTGCGACTGATCGCTGAAGGATGCGGTCTTTCGCGGGCCGAGGTCGAGAGACTGATCACGGAGGGGAAGCTCGTTTCGGCAGTCCGGCTGAGCGGCAAGCTCTCCGGCGACTTCACCTTCATGCTCAAGCGCTGAGCTTGGCTTTAAACCCCACCAAGATCATTTCTTGGTGGGGTTTGTCGTTCGCCTGACAGCTGGGCGGCCTCTGCTTGATCATGTGTTTCCGCCAAGAGACACGTTGATCAACCAAAGGCCGTGATGGACAGTCTGCAAGACGGCGCCGTGCGCGTCGAGGCCCTGGCCGGGTTGTCCCGGTTTCGCCGTGAGCTGTACGAGTGCCTGACGTTGCGGGCGGATGCTCTGTTCGAGCTCATGGACGCGGTGCTGTGCGCCGACGGGCCGGTGACGTCCCTGCCGGAACTCTCGCTGTCGGGGGTGCATCGGCGCGGGCACGGAGCGATGTACGACGCGCTGGCCCAGGGGCACATCAACGTGTCCCGGCTTCGGATGGCCCTGGCGGGGCTCGTACTGCCGCGCGGGGCGGACGGGCAGCTGTCCATCGCGCTGGACGTCACTCCGTGGCCGCGTCCGGATGCCGAGTGTTCGCCCCAGCGGCTGCACTGCCACCGTCCGTGCCGGTGCGACGGGGTGCGTCAGACCATCCCGGGCTGGCCCTACCAGGTCGCGGCGGCCCTCGGCGGCGGCCGCTCCTCGTGGACCGGGCCGCTGGACGCGGTGCGATTGGGGCCCGAGGACGATCCCACCGAGGTCACCGCCGCCCAGATCCGCGACCTTGTCGCCCGCCTGGAGCGGGCCGGGCAGTGGCGACCGGGCGACTTGCCGGTGCTGTTCGTCCTGGACTCCGGCTACGACCTCGTGCGCCTGACCTGGCTGCTGCGCGAGGAGCCGGTGCGGCTGCTGGGCCGCATCCGCGCCGACCGGGTGATGCGCGCCCCGGCCGGCAAGCGCCGCGGAACGAACCCCGGGCGCCCGCCCCGACATGGAGCGGAGTTCCGCCTCGCCGACCCCGCCGCCCACCCGGCCCCGGTCCAGGAGTCGGCCGGCGTCCACGACCGCTTCGGCCAGGTCCTCGCCCGCTGCTGGGGCCGCCTGCACCCCAAGCTGGACCGGCGCGGCTCCTGGGCCCACCACGAAGGCGAACTCCCCCTCGTCGAGGGAACGTTGGTCCATCTGGCGGTCGAGCACCTGCCCGGCAACCGCGCCCCCAAGCCGCTATGGCTGTGGCACAGCGACCCCGACGCCACCGCGCACGACGTCGACCGCCTCTGGCGGATCTTCCTTCGACGGTTCGATATCGAGCACACTTTCCGCTTCTTCAAGCAGACCCTCGGCCTGACCCGACCCCGCCTGCGCACCCCCGAACAGGCCGACCGGTGGGTGTGGCTGATCCTCGCCGCCTACGCGCAACTCCGTCTCGCCCGCCCCCTGACCGAGGACCTCCGGCGCCCCTGGGAAAAGCCCCTGACACCGGATCGGCTCACCCCCGGCCGGGTCCGGCGCGGCTATCCCCGCATCCGGCGGATCCTGGGCACCCCGGCCCGCGCGCCGAAAGCCTCCCACCCCGGCCCAGGCCGCCCCAAGGGCCGCACCTCCACCCCCGCACCCCGCCACCCAGTCGGCAAGAAACAGCGCAAAACGGATATGCCTAGACGCGGCGGGGCCGAGCAGCAGCCTTAAAGATCAAGCTGAGCCCTCCTCGGGACCAGGGGCCTGTCCGGCAAGATCCGCCGGACAGGCCCTGAACCCTGTCCGCCGTCGTCCACCGCCATTCAGTTGCTGGTCCGGAAAAGAGTGAGGGGAGACGAAGCTCACGAGGAGGCGTCGTCCAGCAGTCTCCTCGTCAGCAAGCGGCATCATGCTTGAGCACGGGACAACACGGTCGGTGGCTCCGTCAAGGAACAGGACTCCCTGCGCGCGGTCTCCCGCCCGAACCTGATTGCCGTCACTCGCGACTTCCCGCGGACAGCACAGCGCCAAGGGCGGGGTTGCCGCCGGCTGAGAAAAACGCTTGGACTCCGCGGGCACTGTCGCGGGACACTGAGGTTCCGGGCCCGGCCTCCCCGTACTCGCACGTCAGCGTCGCCACGAGCTGCGCGGGGGCCCTGCCGCCGTGCCCCGCCTGTCGCACGAGGACACGAGCGACGCACTTATTCGAACAGAAGCTCCGCGCGGCCACTGAGGCAACGGCTTCACCCCGCAGATGTACGAGGCGGGCTGCCGCACGACCACACAGGGTTGGTATGGGATCGCCTGAATCGCGCGAAGCGCCGGGCAGGGGCTCGGTGCTCCTCGCACTTCGTTACTACGGACGGGAGTTGGCCAGGCTCCGGCGGCTGACGGTGCCCGCGATGCTGTTGCCGGCGCTGGGCAACATCGGCATTGCCTACATCGCGCCGCTGGTCGTCGCGAAGCTCGTCGGCCGAATCGCCGGCGACGCCGACACCACCATCGGCTCGATGCTGCCCTACGTCCTTGCCTTCGCGGGAGTGCTGCTCCTCGCGGAGACGCTGTGGCGTATCGGCCTGCACTTCCTGAACCGCCTCGATGCCCTCGGCATCGAGCACCTGTACGTGATCGGCATGGACGAACTGTTCGCCAAGGACACCGCGTTCTTCCACGACAACTTCGCCGGGTCGCTGACCAAACGGGTCCTGAGCTTCGCCTCCCGCTTCGAGGAGTTCGTCGACACGCTGACGTTCTCGGTCGTGGGAAGCTTCGTGCCGCTGGTGTTCGGGTCGGTGGTGCTGTGGCGCTACGAACCGCTGCTCGTTGTCGGTCTGTTGGCGATGATCGCGCTGACGGCGCTGTGTGTGGCGCCCCTCATCCGTCGCCGCCAGTCGCTCGTCGACCAGCGCGAGGAGGCGATCGCCCGGGTGTCGGGCCACGTCGCCGACAGCCTGATGAACATGGACACGGTTCGGGCGTTCGCCGCCGAGGAACGCGAGGCCGCCGAGCACCGGTCCCGCGTCGCGGAGTCGCGGCGGCTGTCGTTGCGTTCGTGGGACTACGGCAACCTGCGCATTGACACGCTGGTCGCGCCGATGTCCGTGCTGACCAACGCGATGGGCCTGCTGCTCGCGGTTACTCTCGGCGGGGGTGCGCACGGCGTGGAGGCGGTCGTTGTCGCCTTCACGTACTACACCAACGCCACGCGGATCATGTTCGAGTTCAACCAGATCTACCGCCGCCTGGAGAGCTCGATGACGGAGGCCGCGCAGTTCACCGAACTGCTCCTGACGCCGCCGACCGTGCTCGATCCGTCGTCGCCGGAGCCGCTGCTGTCCCGGGCCGCCGATGTCCGCTTCGAGCAGGTGACCTTCGCCCACGCGGGTGCGGAACCGCTCTTCGAGCGCCTCGACCTGGCCGTGCACAGCGGTGCGAGGATCGGCCTCGTCGGCCGGTCCGGCGGTGGCAAGACCACGCTCACCCGGCTGCTGCTGCGGATGACGGACATCGACGCCGGCCGAATCCTGATCGGCGGTCAGGACATCAGCACGCTGCGTCAGGCCGATGTGCGCAGCCTGATCTCCTACGTGCCGCAGGACCCGGCGATGTTCCACCGCACGCTGCGGGACAACATCGCCTTCGCCCGGCCGGACGCCACCGACGCCGAGATCCGCCGCGCGGCCGAGGCGGCGCACGTCACGGAGTTCGCCGACGCGCTGCCGGACGGCTTCGACACCATGGTGGGCGAGCGCGGGCTCAAGCTGTCCGGCGGACAGCGCCAGCGGGTCGCCCTCGCCAGGGCGATCCTGCGCGACGCGCCGATCCTGCTGCTCGACGAGGCGACCAGCGCCCTGGACTCCGAGAGCGAGATTCTCGTCCAGAAGGCGCTGTGGCGGCTCATGGATGGGCGCACGGCGCTCGTGGTGGCGCACCGGCTGAGCACGGTCGCCTCCATGGACCGGCTCGTAGTCCTGGACCGCGGACGGATCGTCGAGCAGGGCACGCATCAGGAACTGCTCGCGTCGGACGGCGCCTACGCGAAGCTGTGGCAGCACCAGTCGGGCGGCTTCCTCGACGGCACTCCCGCGCCGCAGGCCGACCTGCACTGAACGCGAGCCCGGTGGCCTCCGCGGTGCACCGTGCCGGCTTCCCAGAAGGGTGAAGCGGCCGTCTCTCCCGACGCCGCCGGGGACTGACCCGCTGCCTCGACGGACCGGAAATCCACTCGCACGCGGGGACCGTGCGCACGACGGGGGCCGGGACGTGTCGTCCCGGCCCTTCGTCGGGCTCGCTGGGCGGGGACCGTCAGAGCCCGGTCAGTACGGTGCGGTATCCCGCCGCCAACGCGTGCTCCTGCATGACGACATTGACAGCGGCCATCGGCAGGTCCGGCGGAACCTGGATGTCGGCAGTGTCGAGCGCGGCCACGGTGAACACATAGCGGTGCGCAGTGTCCCCGGGCGGCGGGCACGCCCCGCCGTAGCCGGTCATCCCGAAGTCGGTCCTGCCGAGCACCGAGGGAGCGGGCAGACCCGGATTGCCCGGCATTCCGGCGCCTTCGGGCAGCGACGTCGTGCCGGCCGGGATGTTCCAGACGGACCAGTGCCAGAATCCACTGGAGGTCTTGGAGTCCAGGTCGAACAGCGAGATCAGATAGCTTTTGGTCCCGGCCGGCGCGCCGGACCACCGGATCGCGGGCGACTTGTTCCCGCCGGTGCAGCCACCCCAGTCGAGCAGGTTCTCCTGCCCGAAGGTCCCGCCCGGCGGAATGTCGGGCAGGGTCACGGAGAACTTCGGGAGGGACGCGGGCAGCGCCGGGCGCTGAGCCACCGTGAGGACATCGTCCTGGTGATGCCGTGCCCCGGTGGAGGGCTGGGCCACGGCGAACGTGGTGACGAGGGAGGTGGTGGCCGCGACCGCCAGGGCGGTGATCGTCCGTTTCAAGCGCACGTCTGGTCCTTTCCGGCGTGAGTCCGTTGCGCCGCGCAGCCTGCCGGAAGCCGGGGCTCCCCGCTGCCCAAAGTTGAGCGGCGCCCCGAGGCGCACCGTGCGCGGGGCCGTACACCGTCGTACGCGTCTCCCCGGCGGGGTCCGTCCGTCACCGCTACGCTGTCGGGCGCACGCCGAGGTTCCCCCTTTCTTGCGGACAGGTGGTTGGATTTTGCTGTACATCGCGTTCTTGCGCGGGATGAATGTGCCGGGCCGTTCGGTGAAGATGGAGTACTTGCGCAGCCTGTTCACGGACATGGGATTCGACTCCGTGCGCAGCTACATCCAGAGCGGGAACGTCTTCTTCGAGTCCGACGAGACCGACCGTGCCGTGCTCAGTGCTCAGATCGGTGACCATCTCAGAGGGACGCTCGGCTACGAGGTCGCGGTCTGTCTGCGTACGGTCCCGGAACTGGAGGCGCTGATCGCGCTCGACCCGTTCAAGGACGTCACGGTCACCCACGACATGCGCTGCTGCGTGGTGTTCACGACCGAGCGGATCGATCCGGACCTGGCTCTGCCGCTGATCTCCCCGAAGAAGGACATGGAGATCATAGGCAGCACTGCGTACGACGCCTTTGTCGTCTGGTATCTGATCAACGGCAAGGCACCCGCGGCCAAGGGTTTTCAGGAACGCGCGTTGGGCCGCGACGCGACGACGCGCTACTTCCACACCGTGGTGAAAATTCTCGACGCGGCCAGGAAGGGCGCGTCCTGACGCTCAATACTGGGCGGTTCTCAAGGCCGCCCATCGCCTAGAACAGGTTCAGCCGACGAGAGGGCAGCTACCCATGACCGTCACCGAACCCACCCCGAGCGTGACCGGCCCGACGCCGACCGCTCTGGACCAGACCTCGCTCCCCATCGAGGAACTCCTGCACTCGGCCAACGCAGGGATGATCATCCACCGGACCGGTCAGCTCGCATACGAGTTCTCGACCGAGGGCCGGCAGTGGAGCGTCGACCTGCTGGACCACATCAACAAGGCGCAGCTCGGCGTCTGCACCACTTTCTGCTACGAGGAGGTGTTCGGCACCCGCGACCGCCTTCACTGGCTGATCCAGATGAAGGCACCCAACGACTACAGCAAGCTCCTCGACATGGTCGAGCACGACGACAAGTACCTCGACATCGCGACCAACGAGGACCGTCTGCCGGAGGCCAAGGGAGGCGGCAACTGGGAGCGGATGTTCACCTACGGTTCGCTCCAGGAGCGGATCATGCTCGGCCAGCACGGACTGATCCACGACGACCACTCCCATGAGGACACCGGCACGTTCGTTCCGCCCGCCGGGGCGCAGCTGAGCCAGCCGGCCGAGCTCCAGCTGAACTCGGCCAACGCGGGTGCGATCGTCATGCGCAGCGCGGAGGTGCTCTACGAATTCCGTGAAGAGGGACGCCAGTTCGCGTTCAACTGGCAGGGCCATGTGAACCGGGAGCTGGCCGGACGGGTCACCTCGCTGCTGTACGAGGAGACCTTCGGCCAGCAGGACCGTATCCACTGGCTGATCCACCTGCGCACCCTGGAGGACTACCGAGCACTGGCGGAGTTCGACCGTTCCAGCCGTACCGCCGAGGAGGTGTACGGTGCCGAGCGCCTGCACCCGAGCAAGGGCGGCGGCAAGTGGGACCGGCTGTTCCGTCCGGCGAGCATCAAGGACACCCTGCTGATTCCGCATCAGCGCACCACACCGCTGCGCTGAGCGGGCGTCGGCCGAGCCCCGTGGGCCCGTACACCTCGGTGTACGGGCCCACGGCGCTGGTCGGGCGGCCGAACCGCTCAGCGCACAAGAAGCTCGAAAGGCACCGCGGACTCGAGTCCGGCACGGGCCCCGGTCGCGGTGAGATATCCGGTGAGCGGCCCCCGTACGTCGGCGAACCGCGGTCCCAGCGCCGCCAGATACGCGGCGTGCGCCTCCACCGAGGCCACCGCGCTGTCGAGATGGCCACCGACATCCGCCGCATGGGTCGGAACGGGCGACGAGGCGATGGCCACATAACGGACCCCCGCCCACGGTTCGAGGTCGAGGTCCGGGAAGATCCAGCGGTTCCCCGCGTCCCCCACGGCATCCAGGACCGCTCGCCCGGTGTTGCGGTGATCGGCCATGTTCCAGCCACCGCCGATGGCCCGGTCGTGGTGGTTGCAGGTGATCACCAGCTCCGGCCGGTGCCGACGGATCGCGGCGGCGATGTCGCGGCGCAGTGGCAGCCCGTGCTCGACGGACCCGTCGGGGTGGTCGAGGAACTCTACCGGTGCCGCGCCGACGATCCGCGCACTGGCCAGTTGCTCGTCGGCCCGCACCTTCGCGGACTCGGCGGGGCTCATGCTGTCGATGCCAGCCTCTCCGTGGGTGACGAGTACATACGCCACGCTCTTTCCGGAGGCGGTCCAGGCCGCGACGGCGCCCGAGGAGCCGAACTCCATGTCGTCCGGGTGGGCGACCACCGCGAGCGCCCTGCTCCAGTCGTCGGGCATCGGTTCGAGAGTGTCGGCCATGGTGTTCTCCATCCCTGGGTGTGGGTGGTGCGACGGTCCATGTAATCGACCCGTCGGTCGCGCTCTCTGCTCAGATTTGGGCAGGCGGTGCGGATCGCCGTCGTTACTGTCGGGCCCTGGAGGTGGCCGATGAAGCCGACGGAACTGACCACCCTGGTCCGTGACCGGCTCGCCGATGTGATCGGAGTGCCGGCGGGGGACATCGCTGATGGTGCGCCGTTCGACGACCTCGGTGTCGATTCCATCCTGCGGATGGAGCTGGTCCGCTCGCTCAGCCAGGACCTCGGGGTCGAGTTGCAGGCGGCCGAGGCGTACGACCACGACACCGTCACACTGCTGGCGAAGCTGTTCGCTGAGACGGTGGCGGCGCGGGACGCCGGGACCGGTGGGCCGAGCGCACCGGAGACCGGGCCGCCGGACGGGTCGCCGGACGGACCGGTGGCGGCAACGGTGACCGAGCCCGGGCCCCGCGCCGGCCATCGCGCCGAGGAGCCGACCGGTACCGGATCCGGCGCTGCGGACGGAGATCTCGCGGAGGAACTGGCGGCGCTGGCCGCCGAGGTCACCGGCCGGGCGTTCGACCGGGACGCCGCCTTCGCCGACAACGGGTTCACCTCGTTCGACATGCTCCGGATGATCAGCGTCCTGGAGAAACGCCTCGGCTCGCTGCCCAAGACGCTGCTGTTCGATCAGCCGTCGGTGGCCGGACTCGCCGCTCACCTGGCCGACGGGTACGGTCTGGTCACCCTCGGCGCGGCCGACGGCGCCGGTGGCGGACCGGCGGGCAGGCCACCGCAGCCGCTGGACGAGGTCCGCCCGGCGGCCGACGGCGAGCCGGCCGTCCTCGTCAAACGCGAACTCATGGACCAGCCCGCCCTGGCCGCTGTCCTGGAAGATCTCCACACACGGCATGCGGTGGAGAGCGGGCTCGCCGGACGGGACATCGCCCCCCTGGCTTTCCTCGGTTCCCGCAGGTCGGCTTACTTCAACTTCTCCGAACGGGACGGAAACCTCTTCGCCTGGAGCTACGTCGGCAGCGACGAGAACTTCGCCCCGCTCGCGGCCGAATATGTGGCCTACGCGCGGAAGAACGGGCTGAAGGCCAACTTCCTCGCGCTGATCCCGCTCGCCGAAGCGGGCGGTGTCCCGCTCACCGCCACGCCGTTCGGCGCGGTCCAACGGCTCGAGAACCTCGGTTCGTTCAGCCTGGGCGGCGGGCCCATGTCCCGCCTGCGCTATCTCGTCCGGCGCGCCGAACGGCTGGGGGAGTGGCGCACCGTCGAATACCGCAGCGGCAGCGATCCCGCCACCGACGGCCGGATCGCATCGATGATCGAGTCCTGGACCGGCAACAAACAGATGACCAATCCGTACGTCTCCGTGGTCAAGGAGGAGATCCGGTCCGGACAACTGGCCCCGCGCTACCGCCCGTTCCTGACCTATCTCGATGACGAGCTGGTCAATGTCGTGATCGTCACCGATCTGCCCGCCGCCAACGGATACCTGCTCGACCTGGAGTTCTATCCGCCCGGGATGCCGCTCGGCGGACTCGACCTGGCGATCGTACGGATCATCGGGCAACTGGTCGCGGAGGGCTGCGACATCTTCAGCTTCGGTGCCAGCTTCGGAGTGGGCATCGCCGATTCGGCGACCAGCGAGCCGGAGGTCGAGCAGGGCCTCAGCGAGCTCCGGTCCGCCGGGATCTTCGGTGAGGGGAACTTCCAGTTCAAGAACAAGTTCCGGCCGCTCAACACCCCCATCTACCTGTGCCGTCCGGCCGACGAGGAACCCACGTCCGTGTCCGATGTGATCCTGATGATCGCCGACCCCCGGCTCACTCCCGCCGCCACCGGGACCACGGCCCCCGCCCAGCAGACGGACCCGGATCCGCAACGCCGTCCGCGGAGCGTGCGTGCCGAGGATCCCGTGCCCGGCCCGGTGGCCGAACGCGAACGGCTGCTCGCCGCACACCATCACAACACCGCACTGCTCCCGGCGGGCTTCCCCGGCCTTGATCTCGCGGCCGGTGCCTGGTGGTACGACGGCGACGGCGGGGACGCTCAGCGGATGGCGGAGCTCGCGGCGCGCGCCGTCGGTGAGACGCCCCCGGACTGGATTCCGCAGCCCCATATCGCCCTGTTCGCCTCGCGCTCGGCCGCATTCGCCGCGCTGGGCCGCTGCCTGCCCGGACCCCGACCGTACATACGCGTGACGCCCGCACCCGGGGACGGCCCGGAACAGCTGCGGGCCGCGCTCGCCGCGGCGCCGCCGGACAGGGTGGCGGTGCTCGACGCCACCCGGCTGCTGGAGTGCTCCGCCGGAGCCGAGGACGTGCCCGCGAGCCTCACCGCCCTGCTCGGCACCGCCGATGTCGCGGTGCTGTCCCTGCCCGCGGAACACGGTGTTCCCTACGGTGCCCTGCTGGCCTGCCGCGACGCCGCCCTGGCCGGACGGATCGACGAACAGGTCCTGCTGTACGGCGAGGGGCTGAGCCTCGGCGCCCGCCGGATCGTGTGCGCGGCGCTTACGGACCTCGGGGCGTCCGCCGCGCGGGTGGCACGGCGGACCGCTGCGGTGGCCCGGCTCGGCGCCCGGCTGTCCGACGCCGGGCTGCCCGTCCTCGACCCGGGCCACGGCCACCAAGTCCTTCTCGACCTGGGGAAACTGGCACAGCTGAGCAACCACGGCAACCGGGTCGTCTCCGCTCTCGTCTGGATCTACCGGGAGACGGGCGTCAGGGCCGGACCCGTACCCGGCGACGACGGTGACCGGCTCGTGCGTTTCGCGGTGCCCCCGGAGCTGCCGACGGCCCGACTCGACGCCGCGGCCGACGCACTCGTCGCCCTGGCCACCTCGACCACGCCTGTGCCGGAGCTGATGGCGGTGGACGGCGAGGGCGGCTTCCATCCGCGCGAAGCCGTTCCCGAGGACATCCAGCAGGAGCTGGAAGAGGGATACGCGCCCGGGGACGACAACGGTGCCGTGCTCCGTGAGCGGCAGCCGGACGTACGACGTGAGCTGCTGCGGATCGGGGACGCCGATGTC
Source organism: Streptomyces sp. NBC_01669 (assembly GCF_026339735.1). Taxonomy (GTDB): domain Bacteria; phylum Actinomycetota; class Actinomycetes; order Streptomycetales; family Streptomycetaceae; genus Streptomyces; species Streptomyces yanii. Next base: position 761,336 of record NZ_JAPEQG010000001.1, on the reverse strand, counting down.
GAGGTGTTCATCGCCGGCTCGGGACCCGCGCTCCTGCTGATGACACCGTTCAACATCGGTGCCGGAGTGTTCGCGGAACAGTTCGCCGCGCTGGCCGACCGGTACACCGTGATGTGCGTCCACCACCCCGGTGTCGGGGCGTCGACCGTGGGCTCCGAACTGAGCCTGCCCGGCATGGCCAGGACGGACCTGTCCGCCGTCCGCCGGCTCGGCGTCACCGGACCGGTGCACGTGGCCGGGTCCTCGTTCGGCGGGCTGGTGGCCCTCACCTTCGCACTCGAACTCCCCGACGACACCGCGTCACTGACACTGATCGGCAGCTCGGCCACCCTCAACAACCGCGAGGGCGAGATCAACCGGCTCGACGTGGTCGCCGACCGGGACCTCTCGTACGCCGCCGAGGGCAGTGGTTCACGCCGGCTGCGCCGCGAGCGCGAGGCGCACCGCGCCCACCTGCTGCGCTCCGAGAGCATGGACCCCTACAGCGGGCTGCGCTACCTCGATGTGTTCGCGGCAACGCCCGACCTCGGGCCCCGACTGGCCGACATCGCCGCTCCGGTCCAGATCGTGCACGGACACTGGGACACCGTCGTCCCGATCGCGACCGGCCGCCGGCTCCATGCGGCGATCCCCGGCTCCCGCTTCCACGAAATCCGTGACGCGGGCCACTTCCCGGCGGTGACCTGTGCCGCGGCACTCAACGCCGTACTGCACGGGTTCCTCACCGTCGCCGGACGCAAAGGCAGCGCAGATGAAGGATGAGACGGGCACGCCGGGACTTCCGGGCTGGGCGTCGCCGCGCATTCTGGACCGCAGCACGGTCAGCCGGGATGTCACCGTGGCCCCGGGCATGTGCGGCACCGGTCTGTTCGTGGGGCAACTGGGGGACTGGACCTGGGAGGCGGTGAGCGCCCTGTGCGGAGTCGATGTGTTCGCCGCCAGGAACCGGCAGGGTGAGCCCGCCTATCTGTCGTTCTACTACTTCCGGATCCGGGCCGGGCGCCGCTTCCATGTGGGCGCCCTGAACTTCGGCGACCGGCTGCGGGTGACCTCCGGTCTGTTCAACTACGGAAGTGAATCGGTGCTCGCCCTGCACACCGTGCGCAGGCAGGACAGCGACACCCCGGTGGACGAGGGCCCGTTCGACCCCGAGGCGTTCTACGCGGGCAAGGACGAGGACTGCCTGTACGTCGAGAACTTCAACCGCTGGATCAGTCGGGGGCGCACCGGCAGCAACGAGGACCTGGTGCGCTCCTCGCCCCCCGACTTCCATTACGCCGAACTGCCCCGGCTGCCCGCCCCTCACTCACCGAGAGCCGACTACCGCAACGCCCGGACGAACCGGACCTTCCTCGACGGGGAGCCCCCCGGGCGGCTGCCGACCGGGCCCACCCGGCTGACGTACGCGGTCGACGCCACCCGTGACATCAACGGAGTCGGGCTGCTGTACTTCGCCTCCTATTTCTCCATCACCGACTGGGCCCTGCTGCGCCACTGGCGCGGGCTCGGCCGGGACGTCCACGACTTCATGGGCCGTACGGTCCTCGACCAGCGGATGTGCTACCTCGGCAACGCGGACCCCGAAGCCGAACTGGCCGTCGAGGTCACCGGCTGGGTCCGGCCGGGCGCACCCCACGACGAGATCGTGACCGTGGTGCTGGAGAACACCGGCACCGGCCAGGTCATCGCCGTCAGCACCCTGCACGTCACGGCGGAGGGAACACAGTGACCAGGGACGAGATGCGGAGCCTCGTCCATGAGGCGATCACGGACATCCTGCCGAGCGTCGCCCCCGAGCGGATCACCGACGCGGCGCATCTGCGGGACCTGGGGGCCGACTCGGTCGACCGTGTGGAGATCATCATCTCCCTCCAGGACCGGCTGGGCATCGACCGGCCGATGGCGGAGTTCAGTGACATCCCGGACATCGGCGCGCTCGTCGGATTTCTCTGGAAGGTGAGGCAGCAGTGATCGGCATCGAGGCACTCAATGTGTACTGCGGACCCGCCCGGATCCCGGTCCCCGTACTGTTCGAGGGGCGGGGTCTCGACCCCAAGCGGCTCGGGAACCTGCTGATGGACGAGCGGGCAGTGAACCTGCCGATCGAGGACACGGTGACCAATGCGGTCAACGCCGCCGCGCCGCTGGTGAGGGCCCTCGACGACGAGGCCAGATCACGCATCGAGATACTGATCGTCTCCACCGAATCGGGCGTGGACTACAGCAAGTCGGTGAGCTCCTATGTGCACGAGCAACTGGGACTCAGCCGCAACTGCCGCATGGTGGAGGTCAAACAGGCCTGCTACGCGGCCACCGCCGCGCTCCAGCTCTGCGCCGGCTATCTTGCCTCCGCCGCCTCGCCCGGCGGCAAGGCTCTCGTCATCGGCAGCGACGTGGCACTGGTGGACGCCCGCGCCGAGTACGCCGAACCTGCCACCGGCGCGGGCGCGGCCGCCGTACTGATCAGTGACGAACCGCGGATACTCCGGCTGGACCTCGGCGCTTTCGGTACCTACGGCTACGAGACGCTCGACTCGGCCCGCCCCGGGCCGGAGTTCGACATCGCCGACTCCGACCGCTCCCTGTTCGCCTACCTCGACTGCCTGACGAACTCCTACCGCGACTACACCTCCAAGGTGGAGTCGGTCGACCTGCGCAAGACCTTCGGTCAGCTGGCCATGCACACCCCGTTCGCCGGCATGGTCAGGGCTGCCCACCGCAAGCTGATGCGGGACAACACGGACGCGGCGCAGCCCGAGATCGCCGAGGACTTCGAACGCCGGGTGATCCCGTCCCTCGTCTACCCGCGCCAGGTCGGCAACCTCTGCTCCGCCTCGGTCTATCTGGCCCTGTGCAGCCTCATCGACTGTGCCGTGGACACGGCGGACATGCGGGTCGGGCTGTTCTCGTACGGCTCGGGCTGCGCCTCGGAATTCTTCAGCGGAGTCCTCGCACCGGGCGCCGCAGCCGAACTGGCCGCGCTGCACATCGGTGAACGGCTTCGCGAACGCGTGGAGTTGAGCTTCGTGGAATACGAGGCGCTGCTCGCCGAGAACTCCCGCTGCCTGACGCCCGTCGCCCACCGCACCACGGACCTGGACCGCTACGGCCCGCTGGCCCGCAGGGCGATGGGCGACAGGAACATGCTCGTCCTCACGGGTGTCGAGGACTACCACCGCACCTACGCCTGGCTGCCGGACGACTGAGACCGAGGCCCGTCCGCCCCATCCGTTCCGTCCTGCCCGGCCGTCTCGTCCAGATCGATGGCACGGGCGGGGCACATCGTGACGGCCTCGTAGACCCGGTCAGCCAGTTCCGTCGGCGGGCCGGGGTCGAGGAGTACCACAAAACCGTCCTCGTCCTGGTCGAACACCTCCGGGGCCGCCCATGCGCAGCGGCCTGCTCCGACGCAGCTCTCCTGATCCACGTGTATACGCATGCGGCCAGGCTAGGCATCCTGTCGAGCCTCCGCTGAACAGGATTGAGCAGGTTTTCGAGACCCGAACAAAGTGCTCAATCTTGAGTGGCTGGCGGGTTTCCACCCGGGTCAGGCTGCGCACTGTCTCAGATACGCCTGGGAGAGGTGACAACGGTCGTGCCGGATTCCTACCCGATGAACCGAACGTGCCCCTTCGACCCCGCACCAGAGCTCGCCGAACTACGCCGCCGGCCGTCCATCTCGCGGGTGCGGCTGGACTTCGACGACAGCATGGTCTGGCTGATCACCAAGTACGAAGATGCCTGCACCGTACTGCGCGACACCCGGTTCAGCTCCGACTTCACCCGACCGGGATTCCCGGCCCGGCTGACGTCCCGTCCGCCGGGGCCCGGAACGTTCATCAGGATGGACCCGCCGGACCAGACCAGGCTGCGCGGCCTGCTGGTGCCGGAGTTCAGGCTGAAGCGGGTCCAGGAGCTGCGCCCGATGATCCAGCGGATCGTCGACCGGCTGCTCGACGAGATGATCGCCAAGGGCTCGCCGGCCGACCTGATCGAATCCTTCGCGCTGCCGCTGCCGTTCGTGATCATCACGGAACTGCTCGGCGTCCCCGACGAGCACCGGGAGTTCTTCTACGAGACCACCAACATGATCGGCGACCAGAGCATCAGCACAGCCGAGCGGATGACGGTGCGCACCAAGCTCAGGTCGTTCCTGGAAGAGCTCGTCAGCAGCAAGGAGGCACACCCCACGGGCGATCTGCTCAGCCGCATCCTGGAACGCCGCGAGGGGGCCGAGGTCAGCCGCGAGGAGGTCATCGGCATCGCCACCCTGCTGATGGTCGCCGGGTACGAGACGGTGGCCAGCCAGATCGGTGTGAGCACGCTGGTGCTGCTCCAGCACCCGGAGCAGCTCGCCGAGTTGAAGGCCGACCCGTCCCTCATGGACGACGCCATCGAGGAGCTCGTACGCCACCAGACCGTCACCGATTACGGTGCCCGGCGCGTGGCGACCGAGGACGTGCGGGTAGGTGGAGAACTGATCAGGGCGGGCGAGGGCGTGCTGGTGGTCCTCGGCTCGGCCAACCGTGACGAGTCGGTGTTCGCCGACCCCGACCGGTGGGACATGCACCGGGGGGCAAGGGAGCACCTCGGCTTCGGCTTCGGGCCGCACCAGTGCCCGGGGCAACTGCTCGCACGCGCACAACTGGAGATCGCGCTCAACACCTTGTTCCGGAGGCTGCCCGATCTGAAGGTGGCCACATCGATCGAGGAGGTTCCGTTCCGTGGAGACATGTTCGTCTACGGCGTCCACCGCCTGCCCGTTACCTGGTAACGAGCAGGCCGGCCCGGTTCCTGCCGCATCTGTCCCGCAGTACAACGACGTACGGAAGGAGTCAGAAAAGTGTCGATAGCCCCGAACACCCAGGACTCGACCGACCGCACCGCCCTGCACCAGGCGGCTGCCGCAGGCGATGACGTACTTCAGTCCGCGAATGCCGGAGTCGTCGTCGAACGCACCGCGGTGATCGCTGCCGGACTCGCCACCGAGGCCCACCTGTTCGCCCGCCAGCTCACGGAGGCGATCAACAAGGGCAACCCCGGGACGGCGACCGCGTTCGTGTACGACGAGACGTTCGGTGTGCAGGGGCGCCTGCACTGGATGATCCACCTGCGCTCGATGGGCGACTACGAGCGGATCATGCGGACCGCGGCGACCGGACCCGAGCCGTGGAGCCGTCTCTTCGTGCCCGGCAGTGTCAAGGACCGCGTCATGCTGCCCCAGTTCTGGGGCATGTACAACACCAGCGCGGAAGGCGACCTGGCCAAGCAGACCGCCGTCTTCCAGGGCACCGAACGCATCACCGGCCTGCCCCCCGCCTACCAGCAGACCACGATCCCGCTCGACCGGCTGCTGAACTCCGCCAACTGCGGTGTGCTGATCCACCGCACCGGAGTGCTCGACTACGACCTGCGCTCCGAGGGAAGGCAGTTCGCCCGGGAGGTCGCCGAATCGATCAACAGTCATGTCGGTGACGACGTGTCGGTATTCGTGTACGAGGGGGCCTTCGGGCCCGCCGACCACCTGCACTGGCTGATTCACATGCGGTCCATGGACTCGTACTTCCGGCTGCTGGAAATGCACGTACGGAACGAGGACGTACGTGATCTGTACTTCCGTGAACTGATTTCCACCGAAAAGGGTGGTGGCACCTGGGCTCGGATGTTCCTCCCGGGCACCCTCGTGGACACCGCGATGACGCCACAACAGTGGCATCCCGATTTCTGACCCGTGTCGGCCGATGGATTGGGGAGTACGGGGGAGTAATGGCCCTGAGCGTCGCGGAACACAAGTGTCTTACCGACCAGATCGGCGCGATCTGTCGCCGTGAGTGCATTGGTGCCACACCGATCAGGGTGCGGCGTAGATCCAACATCTACAACAGCGGGCAGGCCGATTCCCATGTGTACTTCGTGGAAAGCGGCCGGGTGAACCAGATGATGTTCTCCCCGGACGGAAAGGTCTGCCTGCTGTCCGTGCACGGCCCCGACGAGATATTCGGTGAGGGCTGCCTGCTCGAACCCGAGCAGCAGGCCACCGCGAGCGCGATGAAGGACACGGTGCTCCGAAGAGTGCCGGCCGGCAGATTCCTTGCCGCCCTGGGCGAGGAGGGACTTCTGGAGGCCTTCATCCGGTACCTGGTCAATCAGATGGCCGAACAGCAGCAGGTGATCCTCGGTTTCGCGACCATGGACAGCAAGCTGCGACTGGCTACCGCACTGCTGCAGCTCGGCCGCAAGTTCGGCAGGCGGCACCCGCAGGGCCTGTGCATCTCCGAACGGCTCACCCAGGAAGAACTGTCCGAGATGGTGGGGACTACCCGGTCCAGGGTCGGATTCTTCCTGAAGGGATTCGGTGCGGTCGGCTTACTCAACTTCGACCGCAATGGATTCATCGTCGTCGACGAGAAGCGACTGGCGAACTATGTGGGCATCTCAGTCTGATGAAGGGAAATTCGGTGCCACACGTACGGATATCCGCCGGTGAGGAAACGTCCGCCGGAGTCACGGCAGGAATCATCGGAATGCTGGAGGAGCTGACGGACCGGTCCGGGATCGAGGAGACCGATGTGCTGGAGAGCATCGGCCTGAGCTCCATCATGGCTGCCCGGCTGCTGCTGGAGATCCATGACCGGTACGGGGTCGATCTGCCCCTCGACCGGCTCGACCGGTCATCCACCGTGGCCGCGCTGGCCGGGGCGGTCGCCGGCGGGCCGGGGGCACCACCGGGCCGCGCCGGCGGGATCAGACAGCTGGACGTCCCGGCCCGCCCGCCGGGCAGACCGGGCGGGGCCGAGGAGTTCCCGCTCACCTCGGTCCAGCAGTCGTACGTGGTCGGCAAGCACCCGCAGCTGAGCCCAGACACCGTCGGCTGCCACCACTACCGCGAGTTCACGCTCGCGGACACCGATGTGGACCGGCTGCGGAACGCCTGGCGCACGGTCCTCGGCCATCACGCAATGCTGCGCGTCGTGGTGGCCGGGACCCGTCAGCGCATCGGTGACGGCGGGACATGGGACATCACGGCGCACGACCGGCGCTCCGGCTCCCGCGCGGACTTCGACGCCCATGTGGCGTCGGTGCGGAACCGGATGTCCCACCGCTGCTACCCGCCCGACATGGCGCCCCTGTTCGCGATCGAGGTGTCCCACGGACCGGGTGGCCTGGATGTCGTCCACCTCAGCATCGACGGTCTGGTGACCGACGGCTACGGCCTGGAACTCCTGCTCGATCACTGGGGGAGGTGCTACCACGCCCCCGGCACGGAACTGCCCGTCGCCGGGATCAGCGCCCAGGACTGTGCATGGGCCCTGGAGGAACACCGCGGGACAGCGGAGTTCGCCGCAGATGTCGACTACTGGACCACCCGGCTGCGCGAGATCCCCGCGGCCCCGGACGTTCTGGCGGCGGACCGGCCGCCCTCCGGCGGGGAACTGTCCTGCCACCGCCGCGAACCGCTCGGGGCCACCCTCGCCCCCGAGCAGTGGCAGGCCCTGCGCAAAAAGGCCGCGGCCTGGGAGGTGTCGCCCACCTCGCTGGTCCTCACCGTCTTCGGCGAGGCACTGCAACGGGCGGGCGGCGGGCCGGAGTTCCTGCTCGTACTGACCACCAGCGACCGGGTCCGTCTCCCTGCGGCCACCGCGGAACTGGTGGCGCCGCTCACCTCGACCATGCTGCTGCCGGTGCGGCCCGACCCCGCCCGGCCGCTCGCGGAGTCGGCGGCGGCGACGCACCGCGGCCTGTGGGAGGGGTTCGGGCACTCCTCGGCTTCGGGCATCGAGGTGATCAGGGCGGTCGGGACCGGCCGTCGCGGCAGCGCGGCCCCCCGGCTCCCGGTCGTTTTCACCAGCATGCTCGATCTGCGGCCGAAGCGGCACGACGAGGGATTCGGCCGGCAGGTGTCGTACGCGGTCGGCCAGACCTCCGGCGTCGCCCTCGACCACCAGATGTGGGAGGAGGACGGCTCGCTCCGGGTGCGCTGGGACCTGGTGCCCGAGCTGTTCGCGCCCGGCGCGGGCCGGACACTGTTCGCGGACTTCATGGGCGCGCTGGTGGCGCTGGCCGATCCCGAGGAGGCCGAGGAGCGAGCCCTCAACGAGCTGCAACAGGGCTATCTCGTCGACCGGCTCGCGGGAGCCCGGGAGGGCTGCCAGGTCTACCAGAGCTTCCGCCTCGACAGCTTCGACCCGGAACGGCTGGAGACGGCCTGGTTACGGCTGGTGGAATCCACCGATGCGCTCCGTACGGACGTGACACCCGGCGGGAAGCTGCGCATACGTGCCCACACACCCCGGAGCCTGCACATCCCGGTGCTGCCGGCCGAAGCGGCACAGCGGCTGCCGCAGGAGATGACCGCCCGTCCCTTCCAGCCCGGCCGGTGGCCGCTGTGGGACCTGCGGATCACCGGCGGGGAGGACGGCGGCCCCGCCGTGCTGCACCTCGCCGTCGACCTGCTCGCCGCGGACGGGCTGAGCATCCAGCTCATCGGACGCCGGCTGATGCGTCTGCTGCACGGCGCGGAACCTCCGGACCCCGACACACCCCCCGCCCCGCAGCCGCCCCCGGCCCGCGACACCCGGGCCGAGGAGCACTGGCGGGCCCGCGCCGCCGCACTCCCGCCGGGACCCGCACCGCTGGACACCGGTGGGCCGCGGACCCGTCTGGAAGGGGTCCGCACCGGCTGGCGCGCCGCCGCCGCGACCCTGCGGGACGAAGGGCTACGGGGCGACCCGGTCCTGCTCGGCGCGCTCACCGAGGCGCTCACCGGACTCCTCCCCGACCCGTACCCGCTGGAAGTGGTCCGCTGGCCGCAGGCGCCGAGGCCCGCCGAACACACGGCCCTGAGCCTGCTGCCGGCCGAACCGCGCCTCCCGTCGCACGAGCGGGCCGCGCACTACCAGCGGATCCTCGACGAGGACACCGCGGCGGACACCGCCTCTGCGCTGACCGGCCTGCGCGGCGTCCGTACCCGGCCCGCGCCCACCCTCCCCGTCGTCCTCACCAGCGCATACGACGTGACCGGAACGGCCCTGCCCGCGGGCGTCACCCCCGGTCCCGGACTGACCAGCACTCCCGGGGTGGCACTCGACTGCATCGTGACCGTGGACGGCGACCGGCTGCACTACTGCTGGGACGTGGCCTCCTCGGCCTTCGACCCGCAGGCGCTCGCCGAGGCCTTCGCAGCCTTCGGTGACCTGGTCGCCCGCATCGGTGACGTCCCGGACCGCACACAGGCGCTTCACCCCGTCGTACGCGAGGTGAACGACACCGCCGTCGACTTCCCCGCCGCGCACCCGGTCCACCGCCTCTTCGAGGACCAGGCCCGCAGGCGGCCCGACGCGGAAGCGGTCCGCCGGCGCATGGGGCCGCCCATGACGTACGGGGAGCTGAACCGGCGGGCGAACCGGATCGCCTGGCGGCTGCGGGACCTCGGAGTCGGTCCGGGGACGGCGGTGGGCATCGCCCTGCCCAGAACACCCGACCTGGTGGCCGCGGTGTTCGGCGTACTCAAGGCAGGCGGCACCTATGTGCCGATCGAGCCCCAACTGCCGCCCGAACGGGCCGAATCCATACGGGCCGACGCCGCCGTCGCAATCGTGCTCGTGGCCGGCCCGGAACAGCGCCGGTGGCCCGCGGAGAGCCCGGTCACCACCGTCGACGTGACCACGCTCGCCGCGGACATCCGCGAACGCACCGACCCACCGGCCCACGCCACACCCTCCGACACGGCCTATGTCATCTTCACCTCGGGCAGCAGCGGCCGCCCCAAAGGTGTCGCGGTGACCCACCGGGCCGTGCTCAACCTCCTCAACTGGTGTTATCGCACCTGGGAGTTCGCCCCCGGCGACCTCGGCATGTGTGTGACCTCGCTCGGCTTCGACCTGTCGGTCTTCGACATCCTCGGACTGCTCGGCCGGGGCGCCGCGCTCTACCTCGCCGACGAGGCACAGCAGCACGACCCCGATCTGCTGCTCCGCGCCCTGGTCGAGGAACCTGTGACCTTCTGGAACTCGGCGCCCACCACCCTGGCCCAACTCGCGCCGAGAATGGCCGCCCACGCGGACCACCCCGGCACCGGCACGCTCAGGCTGGTCTTCCTCAGCGGCGACTACACCCCGCTGTCCCTGCCCGACGAGGTGCGCGCGGTGTTCCCCGGTGCGCGGATCGTGAGCCTGGGCGGGGCGACCGAGGCCACCGTCTGGTCGAACTTCTTCCCGGTCGACGAGGTCGACCCCCAGTGGCGGAGCATCCCCTACGGCAAACCCATCGACAACGCCCGCTACTACGTCCTCGACGAGGAGTTGCGGCCCTGCGAACCGGGCACCGAAGGAGATCTGTTCATCGCCGGGGAGTGCCTGAGCCAGGGCTACTACCGGCGGCCCGAGCTGACCGCCGAGCGATTCGTCGACGACCCGTTCGCCGCCCGTGCGGGAGAGCGGATGTACCGGACGGGCGACCGCGCCCTGCACCGGCCGGACGGTCACCTGGTCTTCCTCGGACGCTCCGACGGACAGGTCAAGATCCGGGGCTTCCGGGTGGAGCTGGAGGAGATCGAGCACCGGCTCCGGCTGCACCCGGACGTACGCGACGCGGTCGTCGTCGTACGCAGCCAGAACGGCGACAGCAAGCTGGTCGCGCATGTGATCCCCGCGAACGGCACGATGCCCGCGGTGCGGGACCTGCGCGCCTTCGCCGCACGCACGCTGCCGGACTACATGGTGCCCAACTACGTGGAGCAGCTCACCGAGTTCCCGGCGACCGCCAACGGCAAGCTCGACCGTGCGGCGCTCGCCCGGCCGCCCGCCGCGCCACAGACAACGCCGGCCGCCCCCGCCACCGCGGCAGGGGTGCGCGCCGAGGACATCGCCGAGGTCTTCGCCGGACTCCTCGGGCTCGACACGCTGGACCCGGCCGCCGACCTGTGGGACAGCGGTGCCTCGTCGTTCACCATGGTGCAGGCATCCGCTCTCATCGAGGAGCGGTACGGCCGGCGGACCGAGGTCGCGGTGCTGCTCGCCGAGGCCACCTGCATATCGATCGCCCGGCATCTGTCCGCCACGCCCGGGGCCGCCGACGCCGTGGCGCCGCCGGCCGCGCAGGACGAACCGGCCCCGCCCCCTGCACCGAACGCACCGGACGAACCCGCCGTGGCTCGGGCGGAGCCCGGAACCGTACCGCAGGACATCCCCGAAGCCCTTGAGCGGCCCACCGCCGTGGACTTCTTCTCGCCCGAGGACCGGGAGCTCTTCAAATCCGCCGGCCATGCCACCCGGCACGCGCCCGCGCGCAGCGTGCTCCCCCTCGCCGACGTCGGATTCGCCGAGGAGGTCTACGCCGGGCGGTCCACCCAGCGCGATTTCGACTCCGCACCCCTGCCCGCGGAATCCCTGGCCCGGTTGCTCGGACTGCTGCGCCGCACGACGACGGGCGGACGGCCCCGGTACCTCTACCCGTCGGCCGGCGACACCTACGCCGTCCAGGCCTATGTGCGGGTGCGGCCCGGTCGTGTCACCGGCGTCGAAGGGGGCGTCCACTACTACCGGCCGGACCGGCACGAACTGGAACTGATCACACCGGAACCGGACTTCGACCGCACCGCGCATGTCTTCTACAACCGGCCGGTCTTCGACAAAGCGGCCTTCGAGCTGTTCCTGATCGGCCAGCGGGACGGCATCACCCCCCTGTACGGGCAGGAGGCGGACCTGTACCTGGCGTTGGAGGCCGGATACATCGGCCAGTTGCTCACCGGAGCCCAGGCCACCTGCGGCATCGGGCTCTGCCCGGTCGGCTCGCTGAACTTCGACGCCATCCGGGCCGAGTTCGGGCTCGACGAGGGGCACCGGCTGCTGCACACCTTCATCGGCGGCACCCGCACCGGCCACGAATCCCACGGCGCGGCGCCGCAGTACCCCGCCACTGTCCCGGACCGCGGGGCGGCCACCAGGTCCGGGCGGGCCACCACGCGGCCGCGCACGGAGTCCCGCCCCGCTGACGCACCGCGCGCGGTGGACGACATCGCCGTGCTCGGAGCCGCCGGACGTTTTCCCGGCGCCGACGACCTCGACACCTACTGGCGCAACCTGGCCGCCGGACACATCGCGATCGGGCCGCCGCCCGCGTCGCGCCGCGCGGCCCTGGGACAGCACGCACCCGACGCGGGCTATCTGCGGGACACCGAGGCCTTCGACAGCCTGCTGTTCCATATCTCGCCGACCGAGGCCCGCACACTCGACCCGCAGACCAGGCTCACCCTCCAGGCCGTGTGGGAATGCCTGGAGGACGCGGGGCTGACCGCGGCGTCGCTGCGCGCCACGGCGCCCCGAATCGGTGTGTTCACCGGGGCGATGTGGCAGGACCACCAGCACACCGGCGCCGACGCGTGGCGGCGCGGCGAACGGGCGGAGATCTTCGGCAGCGCGTCCGAGATCCCGAACCGGATCTCGCACCACTTCGGTCTCACCGGGCCGAGCATCGCCGTCGACACCTCCTGCTCCTCCTCGCTGACCGCACTGCACCTCGCCGTACGCAGTCTGCGCTCGGGCGAGTGCGACGCGGCGGTCGTCACCGGCGCCAGCCTCGTCTCGCACCCCTATCACCTGGCGCTGCTGGAGGACGGCGGCCTCCTCAGGTCCGCCGGTGTGCCGGGGGCGTTCTCGGCCGACTCCTCCGGGTGGATACCGGGCGAGGGCATCGGCGCACTCCTGCTGCGCCCCCGGCCGGCCGACGGTGCCGAATCCGGTGGCGTTCCGCTGCGCGGGATCATCGAGACCACCTGGACCGGGCACATCGGCGGGGCGGGCCGCTACGGCTCGGCGAACGCGGAGGCCCTGACCGCCTCGATCGGCCAGACCCTGCACGGAGTCGGACTCGACCCCGGTGACATCGGCTACGTCGAGTGCGCCGCTGCCGGTGCGAGCATCGCCGACGCCGCCGAGATCACCGCACTCGGCGAGATCTTCCGCACCGGTGGCCGCCCGCTCGTCGGCACGGTCAAACCGGGCATCGGGCACCTGGAGGCCGCGGCCGGGCTCTCCCAGCTCATCAAGGTGCTGCTCCAGTTCGAGCACCGCCGGATCGCCCCGACGGTCCGGGCCGCCTCGCTCAGCCCGCTGATCGGCTTCGAACGAGTACAGCTCGCGGACACTCTGCGCGACTGGGAGCCGCTTGCCCCCGGCGCACCGCTGCGCGCCCTGGTCAATGTGACCGGAGCATCCGGCACCCTCGGCCACGCGGTGCTCAGGTCCGTTCCGGGGCAGTCATGAACGCCGGTGTCTGGGCGTCCACCGGCCCGGGTTTCGAGGAGGCGCCGATCCGGCTGCTGTGCTTCGCGCACGCCGGCGGCGGCCCGCTGTTCTACCGCCCCTGGCGGGACCCCCTGCTCCCGGAGATCGGGGTGCTCGCCGCGGTCCTCCCCGGCAGGGAGACCCGGGTCAGGGAACGGCCCTGCGAACGGCTAGACGAGCTGCTGCCGCCCCTGTTCGACGCCCTGCGGCCCTACGCCGACCGGCCCTTCGCGCTGTTCGGGCACAGCCTCGGCGCGATCGTCGCCTACGAGATGGCCCGGTTGTTCAGCGAGAGCGGGACCGGCCCGCCGCTGCGCCTGTTCGTCTCCGGCCGCCGTGCACCGCACCTGCCCGCACGGCACGCCCCCCGCCACACCCTCACCGACGGCGACTTCCTCGGCCTGCTGACCCAGCTCGGCGGCACCCCGCCCGAAATCCTGCGCCAACCCGGGATGGCCGAGCTGTTCCTGCCGTCGCTGCGGGCCGACTTCCGGATGAACGAGACCTACGATCCGGCGCCTGAGCGCCCGCCGCTGTTCTGCCCGGTCACGGCACTGACCGGCGACGCCGACCCCGAGGTCACCCGGGACGACATCGCCGCCTGGTCCGCCGTGACCGGCCGGGACTTCAGAATGCGCACCTTCGACGGAGACCACTTCTACCTCAAGTCGGCTCCGCCACCGGTGGTTTCGGCGATCCGTACCGACCTCGGACTGCTCGCCCCCGCCCCGGTGGGTGGCGCACCGTGATGGACGGGCTGCGGCTGCCGCCCCTGGCCGCCGCGCAACGCCAGCGCCGCCACATGCCACGGGGTCGGCCGCCACTGCTGGAACCGCCACGGCTGCGGGGCGTCGGGCAGCTCGGCGCGTAACGGGCCGGGCCCGAGCAGGAATCCGCAGGCGTCGAACGGCAGCCGCAGCCCGAGACCGCGCGCTTTGGCATACGCCTCCTTCAGCACCCAGTGCTGGAGGAAGCGGTGCGCCCTGACCCCGTCGGGCAGCCCGGCGAACCCGGCGTACTCCCCGGAGCTGAGCACCCGCCGGGCGAGCGCGTCGGTGTCGGTGTGCCGCCGGACCGTCTCCACATCGATCCCGCAGTCCGTACCGGCGGCCAGCACACAGGCCACCAGCCCTCCCGTGTGCGAGACATTGAACCGCAGCCAGCGGTACGCGCGCGGCTCGGCGATCTCCGGACGCCCGAGCGGCGACCTGACGAACGCCCAGGCGTGCGGCGGAACCCGCGGCACCCACCAGCTCAGAGCCGTGCGCAGCAGCACATGGGCCGCCACGTACTCGGCGCGGTCGCCGACCCGGCGCTCCGCGACATCCAGCTCGTCGGCGGACAGCACCCGGAGGTATCCGTCCGGTGGCCCGGCCACCGCACAGGTCCACACATGCACGGGGTGCTCGGGCCACCCGCTCGGCGAAGTCACGGTCCCATCGTGACCACCGCGCTCCCGGCCGCCTGCTCAATGCTGCGCAGACCCGGGCCGGGCCGCCCGCTAGAAAAGTCGCGTGGGTACTGGCAGCGCAATCGGCATCGAAGCGATCCATTCGTACATCGGGCCGGCCTTCGTCGACGTACGGGAACTCTTCGTCGCCCGGGGCCTCGACCTGAGCAGATTCGACAACCTCATGATGCGGCGAAAATCCGTGAACCTGCCGTGCGAGGACCCGGTCACCAACGCGGTCAACGCGGCCCGGCCGCTCCTCGCCGAACTGGACGAGGACGCACGCGCACGGATCGAACTCCTGGTGGTGGCCACCGAATCCGGCCTCGACCTGGGCAAGCCCATCAGCACCTATGTGCATCACCACCTGGGGCTCGGCAACGCCTGCCGGTCCTTCGAGGTGAAGCACGCCTGCTACGGCGGGACCGCCGCCCTGCAGACCGCCGCTGCGATGATCGCCACCAGTCCGGTACCGGGCGCGCTGGCCCTGGTCATCGCCACCGACGCCCCGGGCACCGCCGCCCGCGGCACCACCTGGGAGCCCGCCGAGGGTGCCGGTGCGGTCGCGATGCTCGTCGGCGCACCGGGCCGGATCCTGCGGCTCGACGCGGGCGGCAGCGGTTTCCACACCTTCGAGGTCCTGGACACCGCCCGGCCGCGGGCCGATGTGGACGTGGTCAACGCGGACGCCTCCCTGCTCGCGTACATGACCTGTCTGGAGAAGAGCTTCGAGCACTACTGCCAACGGGTAGCGGGCGCCGATCTGCGCAAGACATTCGGCCACCTGGTCATGCACACCCCATTCCCCGGCATGGTCAGGGGCGGACACCGGCTGCTGATGCGCAAGAAGGCGGCGGCGGGCGCGGCAGAGATCGACCGGGACTTCACCGAACGGGTCGCCCCCTCCCTCGAGTACTGCGCCGACACGGGCAATCTGTTCTCCGGCGCCCTCTATCTCGCCGTGTGCTCGCTCCTGGACCACGCCCGTCTCGACGGCCCCGAACGGGTCGGGCTGTTCTCCTACGGCTCCGGCTGCGCCTCGGAGTTCTTCAGCGGAGTCGTGGGTCACGAACCGCCCGTCCGACGCGGCATCGACCGGCAGCTGGCCGACCGTTACGCGCTGACCGTGGCCGAGTACGACCGGATCACCGGCATGGCCGACGACCGTGGATTCGGCACCAGGGACGCCTTGTTCGACACCGGACCGTACGCGGCTGCCTACGAGCGCCGGATGGCGGGGCGCGGGCTGCTGGTACTCGACCGGATCGACGCCTACCGCCGCACCTATCGGTGGAGCTGATGGAGCCGGCCATGGACCCGAGAATCACCGTCCGCGAGGACGGCGCACTCCTGCGGATCACTCTGGACCGTCCGGACCGCCGCAACGCCATGGACGCGGCCCTGGTCGACGCGCTGGACGCCGCGCTCGACCGGGCCGAACGCAGCCCCGACTGCCGGATCGTGGTCCTGCAGGGCCGGGACGGCATCTTCTGCACCGGCATGGACATCGCGGGCGCGGCCCAGGACACTCCCGCGGACGACGAGCACACGGCCCGCCGTTTCTTCGCCCTGATGACCAGACTCGCCACCGTCCCGCGGATCGTGGTCGCCCTGGTGGACGGACAGACCACGGGCGGCGGCGTCGGCCTCGCGGCGGCCTGCGATCTGATGTTCGCGGCCCCCCGCTCGTCGTTCGGCCTGCCGGAAGGACTGTGGGGACTGCTGCCCTGTTGCGTACTGCCGTTCCTGATCCGACGGGCCGGCCGGCAGACCGCGTACACCATGTCACTGACCACTCTGCCGCTGTCCGCGGCAGACGCGGAACGCCGCGGGCTTGTGGACGCTGTGGACGACGATCCCGAGACCCTGCTCCGACGGGTGGCGTTCCGGGCGGGCAAGGTCGCTCCCGATGTGGTGGGCGACCTGAAGACCTATCTGAACCGGCTGCGGCCGATGCCCCCGGAGACGGAGGACATCGCCGTGGCCGAACTGATGCGGCTGACCTCGTCGGACCGGGTGCGCCGGAACTTCGACGCGTTCGCCGCCGACGGCACCTTTCCGTGGCAGAGCAGCACCGCCCCGACCACGAGGAGTTCGGATTGACTACCGCATGGGTGTTCCCGGGCCAGGGTTCGCAGCGCAAGGGCATGGGGGAGGACGTCCTCGACCGCTATCCGGAACTGTGCGCGATCGCCGACGCGGTCATCGGACACCCGGTACGGGCGCTGTGCCTGGAGGACGACGAACTGCTGCACCATGTGCGCTACGCGCAGCCCGCGATGTTCGTCGTGAACGCACTGAGCTTCCTGGCCGCCCGTGACGACGGCGACCCGCTGCCCGATTTCGTCGCCGGGCACAGCCTCGGCGAGTACGCGGCACTGTTCGCCGCCGGGTGCTTCGACTTCGAGACCGGGCTCCGGCTGGTGCGCCGCCGGGGCGAGGTGATGGACGGTGTCACCGGCGGCGGCATGCTCGCCGTGCTGGGACTGGACTCGGAGCGGGTCGGCCGCACGCTGGTGGCCCGCGGCTTCGACGACGTCGACCTCGTCAACCTCAACGGGCCCGAGCAGCTGGTGCTGTCCGGGCCCGCCGCGCGGGTGCGGGAACTGCGCCCCGTGCTGCGGGATGCGGGGGCGACGAAGTGCGTCCTGCTCAATGTCGACGTGCCCGCCCACTCCCGGTACATGGAGGCAGCGGCCGACGAGTTCGCGACGGATCTGCACGCCGTACGGTTCGCGCCGCCCGTGCTCCCCGTCATCGCCAACCTGACGGCCGCGCCCTATCCGGCCGGCGGAATCGCCGACATGCTGCGGCGTCATCTGTACCGTCCGGTGCGCTGGCTGGACAGCATGAACCTTCTCCTGGACGAAGGGGTCGCCGAGATACGCGAGATCGGGCCCGGCCAGGTGCTGGGCAAGTTCTGGGCCGCCGCGAAGGCCGCCCGTACGGCCGCGGGGACCGGGCCGGCCACGGACGGCGGTTCGCCCGCCGCCGCGGAGGCGGCCCCGCCACCAGCCGTCACCGTGCCGGGCGCCGACCGGCTGGTACTGATCTCGGCCGCGGGCGCCGAGCAACTGCGCGAGGTTGCCCGCAGACTGCGCGACCATGTGCGCGAGCACCGCGGGCTGCGGACCGCCGACGTCGCGTACACCACCCAGACCGGCCGGACGGCGATGGCACACCGGGCGCTGATCGACGCGCCCACACCCGACGGACTCGTCGACTCCCTCACCTCGTTCCTCGACGGGCACCCGGGGGCGGGCCTGCGGCACGCGGTCGTCGGGCCGCAGACCGCCGCCCGCACCGAGGCCGTACCGGCACCGCGCACGTTCGACGAGGCACAGACGGCCTGGCTCGCCGGGGCGGAAGTCGACTGGGCCCCGTACTGGGACCGGCCGGGCACCCGGGTACGGCTGCCCGCCTATCCGTTCGCGACCCGGTTGCCGGACACACCGGCGCCGCCGCCCGCCGCCGACGATCCCATGGAGGCGTACCTCGTCGAGCTCTACTCCGAGATCTCCGGGATCCCGGGAACGGAACTGCACCCCCGGGTCCCGCTGGAGAGCTACGGGCTCAACTCCCTGATCGTCAACCGGCTCAACGCCCGCATCGAGGCGGACCTCGGATACACCTCCCGCACGCTGTTCTTCACCCATACCGACCTGGCGGGCGTCGCGGCGGCGCTCACCGAGCACACCGGCGCGCCGCGCGACACCGCACGCCCGCTGTCCGCAGTCGGACCGCAGGACGGCGTGGACGACACTGCCTGTGCCGCCGGCCCCGAGGACGTGGACGAGCGTGCCATCGCCATCGTCGGCCTGGCAGGCCGCTACCCGCAGGCGGCGGGTCTCGGGGAGTTCTGGGCCAATCTGGCGGCCGGACGCGACTGTGTGGGTCCGATCCCCGAGCCGCGCCGCCGCCCCGGCTGGCCGGTCGACATCATGTGGGGCGGCTTCCTGGACGGCGTCGACACCTTCGACCCACTGCTGTTCGGCATCACGCCCCGGGACGCCGCCCTGATGGACCCACAGGAACGCCAGTTCCTGCAGACCACCTGGGAGGCGTTCGAGGACGCCGGCTACAGCCGGGAGCGGCTGCGCACCCGGCACGGCTCACGCGTCGCCGTCTACGCGGGCTCGATGTACAACGAGTACCCCTTCTTCGGGGTGGAGCGCTCCGCCGCAGGGGATCCGACCGACACGGGTTCGGCGATCGGAGGCATCGCCAACCGGGTCTCGTACTTCTACGACCTGCACGGGCCCAGCATGACCGTCGACACGATGTGCTCCTCCTCGCTCACCGCGATCAACCTCGCGATCCGCGATCTGCGCCAGGGCGACTGCGAGATGGCCGTGGCCGGAGGCGTCAATCTGTCGCTCCACCCGAACAAGTTCATCCAGCAGCGCCGGATGAAGCTCACCGCCTCCGGCCTGCGCTCCCGCAGCTTCGGCGAGGGGGGCGACGGCTTCGTACCCTCCGAGGGCGTCGGCGTCGTCGTCCTCAAACCCCTGCGAGCCGCACTCGCCGACGGTGACCGGGTACGCGCGGTCATCCGCGGCTCCGCGGTGGTGCACGCGGGCCGCACCAACGGCTACATCGTGCCGAGCCCGGTCGCGCAGGGCGATCTCGTACGGCGGGCGCTCGACGACGCCGGTGTGGACCCGACGACCATCGGCTACGTCGAGGCGCACGGCGCGGGCACCGCTCTGGGCGATCCGGTGGAAATCGACGGGCTGGTACGCGGCTTCGCCGAGGCCGGGCCGGAACCCGGCACTGTTCGCATCGGGGCGGTCAAGTCCAACATCGGGCATGTGGAGGCGGCGGCGGGCATCGCCGGGCTGACCAAGGTGGTTCTGCAGCTCGAACACCGCACGCTGGTGCCGTCGTTGCACGCCGAGCGGCTCAACCCGAACGTCGCCTGGGACGAGGTCCCCTTCGCCGTGCAGCGGGAACGGGCCGACTGGCCGGCGCCGGCGGGCGGCGGGCCGCGGCGTGCCGGGCTCAGTTCGTTCGGCGCGGGCGGCACCATCGCCCACGCGGTCCTGGAGGAGGCCCCCGCACCCGTCCGGCGTCCGCACCGCCCGGGCCCGCGTCTGGTGGTGCTCTCCGGCTACGACGAGGACCGGCTGCGCGAAGTCGCCGGACGCCTCGCCGACTTCGTGGCCGCCGAGGGCCCGGAGCTGATGGATGTGGCGCACACCACCCAGACCGGCCGCGAGCATCTTCGCGAACGGCTCGCCGTGGTCGCCCTCGACACGGCCGATCTGGCCGCACAGCTCCGCCGGTTCCTCGCCGGCGAGCCGGGCGACACGCTTCGTGGCCGGGCCCCGGCCGGGGCGCGAACGACCGGCCCCGTTCTGCCGGGGCCGGGCGACACCGCGCCCGATCCGCACCGCCTGGCACAGCACTGGGCACAGGGCGGCACTGTGGACTGGCCCGCCCTGTACGTGGCCGACCGGGCGGCGGGCGCCGCCCCGCGCACCGTCACCCTGCCGACCTACCCGTTCGCCCGGACCCGCTGCTGGGTCGCTGAACCGCCGGGTGTTCCCGGGTACGTCGCGGCGACCGGCAGTGCGTCGATGACCGCGAAGGACACAACCCCGCAGGAACCCGGTCGGACGGTCCCCCTCTGCACCAAGGTCTGGGAACCCGCCGTCACCGGCGGCCCCGCGACGGCCGCAGTGACGCCGGGCCCCGCGTCCGGCGGAATCGTCGTCTGCCTCACCGACCGGCGGTCGGGACGGACGGCCGAGGCGCTCGCCGCGACGCTGGGCGGCGACATCCGGATCGTGCACCCGGACGAGACCGGAACCCTCCCGGCAGCGGAGCGGGTGACCGGCTGGATCGACCTGTGCGATCTCGAAGCCGAAGCCGAAGCCGACGGGGACTGGCACACCCGCCTCGCCCTGCTGCAACAGCTCCTCGCCGGCCGGGCGGGCCGGCCACTGCGGATCGTGCATCTGACCCGGGGACTGGTCGACCTTCCCGGCGGCACCCCGAGCCTCGCCGGAGCCCGTACAGCTGCCTTCGTACGCGCGCTCGGCGCGGAATACCGCCCGGTCATCGCCACCACGGTGGACGTCGGAGACGCGGCCCCCGACGACATCGCCCGGTATGTGGCCGACGAATGGCGCAGGCCCAAGGGCATCGGCGAAGTCAGCTACCGCAAGTCCGTGCGCTATGAGCCGAAACTGCGTCCGGTGACCGTCCCCGGCATCCCGCTGCGCCCCGACCCGGCCAGGACCTATCTCGTCACCGGCGGCACCCGGGGGATCGGGGCGCGCGTCGCGCGGCACCTCGTGGACCGCGGGGCCACCCACATCGCGCTGCTCGGCACCCGGCGGCACGCGGAGGCGGAGGTCACCGTGCGCGAACTCGAACGTGCCGGGGCGCGGGTGTCGCTGCACACCGGAGCGCTCACGGACCGGGCCGCGCTGCGCGCGTTCCTCGACCGGGCGCGCGCCGCAGGCGGACCCTTGGGCGGCGTCGTGCACTGTGCCGGAACGGTCGGCAGGGGCAGGCCCGCGTTCGTCCACAGGACCCAGGACGAGATCTCGGCCGTGCTCGAACCGAAGACCGACGGCCTGCAGACGCTCGAAGAGCTGTGCCGCGACGAGCCGCTGGACTTCTTCGTCACCTTCTCCTCGATCTGCGCCTCCGTGCCCAGGCTCGCCTCCGGGATGCTCGACTACGCGGCCGCCAACGGCTTCATGGACTATTACGCCGGCTACCGCCGGAGGCTGGGACCGACGCCCCTGCGCTCGGTCGGCTGGACCATGTGGCAGGACAGCGGTTCCGGACGCGGCGGACCGAACGTGTGCGCATCCGTCGGACTCGCCGCGCTCGACGACGCATCGGCTCTGCATGTGCTCGATCAGGTCCTCGCGCTTCCCGGCGGAACGGTCGCCGTCCCCTGCCCGCCGCTGCACGGCACCGTCGACAGGGACGCCCTGTTGCGCGTCGACACCGAACCGAAACCGGCCGCCGGACCCGCGCCCGCGTCCACGCCCGTGCCGGGGACCGTGCCTGCCGCGGGGGTGCCGCGCTGGCTGTCCGGACTGTTCTCGGCCACCCTCGGTGTCCCCCTCGACGACCTGGACCCGACGACGGAGTTCGGCGACCTGGGCGTGGAGTCGGTGATGCTGGGGGAGCTCCTCGAAGGCATCGAGGACCGGGCCGGCCGTCAGCTGGAACCGGCCATGCTGCTCGACCACCCCACCCTGGAACGCCTCTCCCGCCGGCTCGCGGAACTCGGCATCACCGGACCAACGGCCACGGAGCAGGAACCGGCGCCGGAGCAGGTCACCCCACCGGCACCGGTGTCGGAGCCCCTGTCGTCACCGGCACGGGTCCCGGCCGCGGCGCAGCGCCCCGTACCGCAGGACTCACCGGTCCGGTCCGGCGGCGCCGGGTCTCCCGGGCCCGATGAGCGGGTCGCCGTCATCGGCATGGCATGCCGCTTCCCCGGGGCACCGGACGCGGGGGCGTTCTGGGACAACCTCACCGCAGGACGCGACTCCATCACCGAAGTGCCCCGGTCCCGCTGGGACCCGGACCGCTATTACCGGGCGACGCCGCAACCGGGCAGGAGTCTGAGCCGATGGGGCGGATTCCTCGACGGAGTGGAGAATTTCGACGCCGGTTACTTCGGCATGAGCGACGCCGAGGGCGCCGCGCTCGATCCCGCCATCCGGCTCTTCCTGGAGTCGGTCGCCACCGGTCTGAGTGACGCCGGGTACGAACCGCACGAACTGCGGGGCGACGACATAGGGGTGTTCGTCGGCGGCCGTACCTCCGACTATGCGACACGTGCCGGTCTGCATCAGCAGATCCTCCAGTCCGACCAGCACTTCATCGCCGCCCATGTCGCCCACCATTTCGACTGGCACGGCCCCAACCTTGTGGTGGACAGCGCCTGTTCGTCCTCACTGGTCGCTGTGCGCCTGGCGATGCAGTCACTGTTGGCCGGCGACTGCACGACCGCGGTGGTCGGCGGGGTCGAGCTGCTGCTCGACGAGCGCCCGTACCTTGAGTTCAGCGCGGCCCGCGCGGTCTCCCCGACCGGCAGATGTCATGCCTTCGACGAGAGCGCGGACGGCTTTGTCCCCGGCGAGGGCTGTGGGGTCGTGGTACTCAAACCGCTGAGCGCCGCCCTGGCCGACGGCGACCGCATCCATGCGGTCATCGAGTCCACCGCGGTCAACAACGACGGTCAGACCATGGGCAGGACCACGCCCAACCCCGCAGCTCAGGCAGCCGTGGTCCGGCGCGCGCTGGCCAGGGCAGGGCGGACGGCCGGGGAGATCGGCCTGATCGAGGCGCACGGCACGGGCACCCTCATCGGTGACCCGCTGGAACTGCGCGCCCTCACCGATGTGTTCAGGGAGAGCACCGACGCGACCGGGTTCTGCGCGATCGGCAGCGTCAAGTCCAACCTGGGGCATCTGCTGGCCGCCGCGGGTCTGGCCGGGCTGCTGAAGGCGGTGCTCTCCGTCGAACACGGGGTCCTGCCACCCACGCTGTTCTGCGAGAACCCCAACCCGCGCTTCGATTTCGCCCGTTCGCCGTTCTTTCCGAACACATCGGCACGGGACTGGCCGGCCGGACGTCCACCGGTCGCCGGAGTGAGCTCCTTCGGGCTCGGCGGCACCAACGTACATCTGATCGTCGCCGCCCTGGACCCGGACCGGCACGGCACCTCGCCCGCCACCGTACGGGCGCCACTCCCACCCCCGCCGCTGCGGCGGAAGCGCCTGTGGCTGGACCGGCACCCGGTGGCCGAGGAAACGGGCCCCACGCCTGTCTCCGGATCACTGACGCCGACGGCGCCGGACACCGACGCACCGCTCGTACCGTCGCTGCTCCAGCTGGACTTCATATGAGCGGCAACGGCCGGCGCGCCTGGTTGTTCACCGGTCAGGGTTCCCAGCGCAAGGGCATGGGCGCCCACTGCGCCGACCTGCTGCCCGGCCACTGGGAACTGGCCGACCGGCTGCTGGGATTCTCGGTGCGGGAGGCCTGCGCGGCCGACTCCGCCGGGCGGCTGCGCGACACCCGTCATCTCCAGCCGGTCATGTTCGTCCTGAACGCTGTCGCCGGGCTGGTCCGGCTGGAGCGGGAGCCCGCGCCGGACTTCCTGGCCGGGCACAGCCTTGGCGAGCTCAACGCCCTGTTCGCCGCGGGCTGCTTCGACTTCGAGACCGGTGTACGGCTGGTGCGCCGCCGGGGCGAGCTGATGGCGCGGGCCTCGGGCGGATCCATGGTGGCGGTGGTGGGTCTGGCACCGGAGCAGATCGAGGCGCTGACCCGGGCCGACCCGGGCGACGCCGTGGAGGTGTCCAACTACAACTCGCTGGACCAGACCGTGCTGTCCTGCCCGCGCGCGGCCGTCGCCGGGCTGGTGGACCGGGTCGCGGATGCCGGTGGCCGCGCGGTCCCGCTGAATGTGAGCGCGTCGTTCCACTCCCGCGACATGGCGGCCGCGGAGGAGGAGTTCCGCGAGTACCTCACCGGAGTCCCGCTGGACGATCCACGGATTCCGGTGCTGTCCAACGTCACCGCGCGTCCGCATCGGCCCGGCACGGTCGCCGCACAGCTCAGCAGACAGATACGCCGACCGGTGCGGTGGCGCGAGTCGATGCTCCATCTGGCCGCGGAAGGCGTCCGGGAGATCACCGAGATCGGGCCCGGGAGGGTGCTGACCGGATTCTGGGAGTCCGCGCTCGCCGAACCGATCCGGGTGAAGCCGCAGAGCCCGCCGGAGCAGGCCCCGGCACGCGTACCCGTACCGCCCCGACCAAGCCCACCGGCCGCTTCCGCCTCCGCCGCTCCCGCCCCTTCCCCTGCGGCCGGCCCGGCACGCGCCCTCGCCCTCGCCCCGCAGGACCTGGGTTCTGCAGAGTTCCGGGAGGACCACGGGGTTCGCTGGGCCTACGCGTCCGGATCGATGTTCCGTGCCATCGCCTCCACTGCCCTGGTCGCGCGGATGGCGAGAGCCGGGCTGCTCGGCTTCTACGGCGCCGGAGGCGTCACTCTGCCCGAACTCGCCGACGCGATAAGGACGATCCGCGCCGACGCAGGGCCCGACGCCCGGTTCGGAGTGAATCTGCTGCACGACCCGGAGGACCCCGCACACGAGGCCGCGACCGTGGATCTCTGTCTCCGGCACGACATCCGCAGCGTCGAGGCAGCCGCTTATCTGCGCGTCACCGAGCCCCTGGTGCACTTCCGCTTCAGCGGCGCGCACCGGGCCCCCGACGGCACGCCGGTGGCGGTACGGCACATCGTGGCGAAGGTGTCACGTCCCGAGGTCGCCGAAGCGTTCGCCCGCCCGGCACCCGCCGCTCTGGTGGCCCGACTGGCCGCGGACGGCCGGCTGACCCGTGAGGAGGCCGAGGTCGCCGCGCTGCTTCCGGTCGCCGGTGACATCTGTGCCGAGGCGGACTCGGCCGGTCACACCGACGGGGCCGCCGCCATGACCCTGATGCCTGCCATGACCCGGCTGCGGGACGATGCCATGCGGCAGCACCGATATCCCCGGCGCATCCGCATCGGCGCGTCCGGCGGCATCGGCACCCCCGAGGCGCTCGCGGCCGCGTTCGTGCTCGGCGCCGACTTCGTGGTCACCGGCTCGGTCAACCAGTGCACGGTGGAGGCCGGAACGTCCGACACGGTGAAGGACATGCTCGCCGGACTCGATGTGCAGGACACCGCATACGCACCGGCCGGCGACATGTTCGAGTACGGCTCCCGGGTACAGGTGGTGCGCAAGGGCACGCTGTTCGCGGCCCGCGGCAACAAGCTCTATCAGCTCTACCGTCAGCTCGACGGTCTCGAAGCGCTGGACGCGGGCACGCGCCGCTCCCTGGAGGAGACCTGCTTCCGGCGCCCGCTGGAAGAGGTGTGGAACCTCGTCAGGCAGCGCTACGCGACGACCGGCCGCACCGACCTGGCCGTCGCCGGCGAGCGCGATGCCAAACGGCGCATGAGTGCCGTGTTCCGCTGGTACTTCGGGTACTCCACCCGGGCGGCGATGGCCGGTGACCCGTCGGAGCGGGCGAACTTCCAGGTCCACTGCGGGCCCGCCATGGGCGCGTTCAACCGGTTCGTGGCGGGGAGTGCGCTGGAGGACTGGCGACGCCGCCACGTGGACGGCGTCGCCGAAGAGCTCATGACCGGGGCCGCCGATGTGCTGGAACGCGCGTCGTGGCGTCCAGCAGGAAGTCCCCGATCAGCTCGCTGACCTCCTGGGCCCGCTCGTGCAGCAGATAGTGGGTGGCGCCCGGCAGCCGCACATGCCGGGCGTCGGGGAAGGTCCGTACGGCATCCCGCAACCGCTCCGGGGAGGCGATGTCGTCGTACTCGCCCCCCAGCGACAGCACCGGCACCCGCAGTTCGGCGGCGCCGGCCAGTGGATCGTGCGACCACAGGTCGAGGAGTTGAGCGGCGTACCGCAGCAGGGTGGGACCGGTCGCGAACGGCGCGCGCACCTCCGCGCGCAGAGCCGGGACCACCTGGCGCAGCACGGTGTCCGGATCGGTTCCGTCCTGGTCCGCCGGTGCCGCCCCGAACAGACTCATCAGCCTCCCCACCAGATAGGGCTGGGCGGCCAGCGTCGTGCACAAGAATTCGAGATCGCGTTCGTAGGGCGTGTCCAGGCCGTCACTGCGGCCCAGCTGTTTGAACGAACCATTGAGGAAGACCATCGCCCCGATCGCGTCCGGCCTGCGCCGGTACAGCTCCAGGGCGACCCGTGGACCCGTGCACCAGGCGGCGACATGACACGACTCGATCCCCTCGTGATCCATGATCGCTTCGGCGTCGTCGGCCTGGCCCGCCACGGCGGACGGCACCGGACCGGTGTCGTGGACGCCCCGCGGATCCCAGGCGATCACCCGCCGGGGTGCGAGATGGCCGATCAGGCGGTGCCACCAACGGGTGCGGTACCCGAGGGCGTTGAGCAGCAGCAGTGGTGGGCCGACGGTTCCCGCGGTCAGATAGCTCAGCGGTGCGCCGTCCCGTGCGGTGATCACGGTGGGGGCCCGGTCGCGCAGCTCCTTGCCGCGGGCCCGCACGGTGTCCCCGCGCATCCGCTGTCCCGCCCGCACGGAGCCGATGAGGCTGCTGAGCGCGGGTCCGTCCAGGGGCGAGCCGTCCACTGCCGACGCGACCAGGTGATCCCGGCGCCGTTCGACGGCGGGCCCGCCGAGCTGGTCCATGGTCGCGCCGAGCCGGTCGGCGAGCTGCCGGTCCACCGGATTCAGCTGGGCGGGGTCGTCGACCGCGGTGACGGTGATGCCGTACCCCGCGCTCAGCCGCCGGCACAGCTCGGGCACCGGCACGGGTTCGGCGGCCACCAGATTGACGTACCGGCAGTCCGGCCCGGTCTGTCCCGCGAGGGACACCAGGGCGGTGGCGATACGGTCCACGGGCAGCGCGCCGAGCGCCGCCCCGGGGTGCGCGTGCAGGCGCAGCGGCCGATCGCGCAGATATCCGGGTGCGCGCTCGTCGAGTTCTTCGCGCACCGCTTCCAGGGTCGTCAGCAGGTGCAGCAGACCGCCGTCGCGGTCGTCGGGCAGGGCGCCGGGCCGGTCGGCCGCCGGATCGGTACGCACGATGTGGGCGACTATCCCCAACTCGGCGCACCGGGAGGCCACTTCGTCCTCCCTCGGTTGTCCCGGCCAAGGCCCCTCGGGCAGCGGCTGCGGATGGTTCCGCGCCTGTACCGGCCGGGCTGGACCGACATGGCCGAAGCTGCGGGCATCGAGGTCCGGCAGGAGCGACAGCAGCGTGCGGGTGAGCGCGGCGTCCTGCGCGTCCCCCCGCTCACGGTCGGGGTCGCAGCCGGTCGCCAGACACCAGACCTCGTCCGCGGATACGTCCGTGCCGCCGTCGTGCGGCTCGGGCACGAGCATCCCGTCCGGGTCCTTCACCAGCGGCACATGGATCAACCGGGTCCTTGCATCCCTCCGTTCGCGCGGCGGAAGCCGGGCCAGCACCCGGTCGACCAGATGGCATTCGGCGCTGAGCAGAATCACCTTCGCCGTGGTCGCCGAAAGATAGCGGGCGGCGAGAGCCGTGGCCAGCGACCGCGGGCGGCCGGCGATGAGAACAGGTCCGCGCATAGGCGTCTCACTTGTCGTCCGGGCGGGTGGGACGCCCATCGTGCGCGGCGGTCTTCGCAGCGCACCGCACACATTTGAGCACCGTACGTACCGGCCGTCCGCTTAGCATCGCCCCACTCGCAGGGCGACCACGGGAGAGCGACGTGTGGGACGTGACATTCGAGAAGGTGCTCAGGGCCTCGCTGCGCGGTCTGCCCGATCAGGTGGACCTGGAGGCGGACGCGCTGCTGACGCGATTCGGACTCGACTCCCTCGCGACGGTCGGGCTGATCGCCGCACTGGAGGAGGCGTACGCCGTGGTCATCCCCGACGAGGCGGTGAACCCGATGAACTTCCGCACGCCGAGAACGATCTGGACGGTGCTCTCGGCCGCCCGCGGCGAACCGACGGAGGCTGCCGGATGAGCCCCGGCGGTCTGCACACCTGGTTTCTCGACGGCCTGGCGCGCAACCCGCACGGGCCCGCCCTGGCCATCCACGGCCGCGAGTGGACCTACACCGAACTGCACGCGCTGGCCGGGCGGTATGCCGACCGGCTCATCGCGGACGCCGGACGGCCCCCGCGCCGGGTCGGGATACTCGCGGCCAAGAGCATCGAGGCGTACGCCGGTCTGTTGGGCGCGCTCTACACGGGCGCCGCCTACGTCCCGCTGGGCCCCGAGGTGCCGCTCGCCCGCAATGTCGCCGTCGCGCGGTCCGCTGGGGTGGACGCCCTGATCACCGACGCGTCGGGCGCCGAACAGGCCGCATGCCTGCAGGAGGTCGTACGCGACGCACGCGAGCGGGCGGGTGATGACGGGGGAGAAGCGGGCGCGGGAAGCCGCGCGGAGGACGGCGACGGGCTGGCATACGTCCTGTTCACCTCGGGATCCACCGGTACACCGAAGGGCGTACCCGTCTCGCACGCCAATGTCGGCGCCTTCCTGCGGGCCGCCGGGCGGCGCTACGACTTCGACGAACGGGACCGGTTCAGCCAGATCTACGAACTCACCTTCGACCTCGCCGTGTTCGACCTCTTCACGGCGTGGTCGGTCGGCGCCTGTGTCTGTTCGATGACCCGGCTGCATGCCCTCGACCCGGTCCGCGCGGCCCGTCGGAACGGGCTGACCGTCTGGCACACCACCCCCAGCCTGGTGGGCGCCGTCCAGTCCAGGAACGGTCTGCCCGCGGGTGGCCTCGACGGGCTGCGGCACAGCATCTTCTGCGGCGAGGCGCTGCCCGCCGCAACCGCACGCGCCTGGCACCGCGCGGCTCCCACCTCGACGATCCACAACATCTACGGGCCGACGGAGCTGACCATCGCCTGCACCGCCCACACCTGGGATCCGGAACGTGACCCCACCGACACCGGCACGGTGCCGATCGGCGTGCCGCACGAGGGCCTGGACGTGCTGCTGCTCGGCGAGGACGGGGAGATCCGCCAGGACGTGGGGGAGCTGTGCGTGACCGGCGACCAGATGTTCGGGGGCTATCTCGACCCGGCCGCCGATACGGGCCGGTTCCTGGAGCACGACGGGCGCCGCTGGTACCGCACCGGCGACCGGGTCAGGTACGAGCGCGACGTCGGGCTCGTCCATCTGGGCCGCACCGACCAGCAGATCAAGATCCGTGGCTACCGGGTCGAGCTCGGCGAGATCGAGAGCGCCGTACGAAGGATCACCGGGCAGGACGCCACGGCGCTCGTTCTCGGTGAACCCGCCGCGGAAATAGCGGTGTTCGTGTTCGGTGACACGCCCGTCGACCTCCCGGCGCTGGCGAAACGACTGGCCGGCGATCTGCCCGGCTACATGGTGCCCGGCCGCCTCTGGCCGTTGCCGAAGGCCCCCCTGAACAGGCACGGAAAGATCGACCGCGGAAGCCTGCGGGCCGCAGCGGCACAGCGGCTGGACCGCCCGGCCGGTGAGTGAACCACCTAGGGAAGGACTGGCGGACATGGCTCAGCGGACGATCAACTGCGACCTCCACCTCGCGCCGGACGACTTCATCATGCGCGACCACCGGGTGCACGGGGTGTCCGTACTGCCGGGTGCGGCATTCCTCGACATCGTCCACCGGATCATCGAGGCCCAGGGCTTCGACGGCGCCGGCTGCGAACTGCGCGACATCGTCTTCGCCGAGGCTGTGGCGACGGACCCGGGGACCGGCCGGGACATCCGGGTGACCCTGACCGAGCGGACCGACGGCGACTGGGACGTCACCGCCCGCAGCCGGGCGGCCGTGCCGGACGACCCGCCGCCCTGGCGGGACAATTTCTCCGGCCGCCTCACCTGGACCACTGCGGGACCGGCTCCCGCAGTGGACCTCGACGCCCTGCGGGCGGGGGCCGTGAAGCAGCGTGATCTTGCCGAACTGTACGCCCAGGCACGCGCCGAGCAGATCCAGCACGGTCCGGCGATGACCTGCTCGGGCGCCATGTGGGAAGGGCCCGGCTATCTGCTGGCGGAGCTCAACCTGTCGCCGCGCTCGCAGGAGCTGGAGGACGGTTTCCACCTCCATCCGGCCAAGCTGGACGCCGCCACACTCGTCGCGTTCGGGATGACCGGTTCCACGGGCGATCCGTTCATCCCGATGTTCATCGAGCGGTTCCGGGCGAACCGTCGGCTGCGCGGCCGGTGTTACGCGTATCTGCCCGCCCCCGAAACGGCTGCCGCATCCGGCCAGCTGGTCAGCAGCGACTGTCTGATCTTTGACGAACAGGGTTACCCGGCGGCCGAGTTCACCGGGCTCACCTGCAAGCGGATCAGGTTTCCGGAACAGGTGACGGCGCTCGTCGCCGCTCCTGCTCCCGCTTCCGTGCCCGCGGCTGCAGAGCATCCGGCCGACGCCCCCGCCACGGAGCCGACCGACCCGGCCGGGGAGGAGCCGCCGGCGGCCCCTGCCGGGGACGGCCATGTCGTGCTGCTGCGGGGTCTGGTGGCCGGTGCGCTCGGCGTGACGGCCGACGAGGTCGACACACGCACCGGCTTCTACACCCTGGGCCTCGACTCGGTCGCGCTGCTGAAGCTCGGCCAGGATCTGGAACAGCTCATCGGGGAACGGCTCTACCCCACCCTGCTGTTCGAGTACGGGACGGTGGACGAACTCGCCCGGCACCTGGCGCAGACCCACCCGCAGCTCCCGGCCGCCACAGGACCCACGGGCCCGGGACCCGCCCCTGCCGCCGCGTCGCCCGCAACACCCACCGCCACAGTGACCGCCGAACCGGCCGGGACCGCGGCGACCGCTCCCAGCACGCCGCGGCCCGCCGTCGTGGCCTGTCGCCCTGTCTGGCACCCGATGGATCCCGTCCCGGGGCCGGACCAGGAACCGGCCGGGGACGTACTGCTGCTGGGGGCGGCCCCCGAACTCGCCGCCGGACTGCGGGCCCGGATGCCCGCCGGGCGGCGGCTGATCGTCGTCGGGACAGGCCCCGGCTTCGCGACGGACGGCCCGGACTCCTACCGCCTCGACCCGCGCAGCCGCGACCAGTGGACCACCCTCCTGGACCGGCTGGTCGACGAAGGCACGGACACCGCGGCGTTCATCCAGATGCTGCCGGACGACCCGGCACGCGGGGACCGCGACGCGTTCGACACCGTGCGCGCGCTCGCCGCCGCCCTCGCCTCGCGGCCGCTGTCCGCCCCGGTCGGAGTGCACCAGATCTACCGTTCGGGACACAGCACCCCGTCGCCGCAGTACGCGGCCCTGGCCGCCCTGTGCCGCACACTCACCGCCGAGGTCCCCCGAGTACGCTGCCGCGCCGTCGAACTGGACCTGCCCGCAGGGGCGGAGGACCTGCTCACGGTCGCGGCGGGTGGCATCTCAGGACCGCACGAGCCGCACCTGCGTTACGCGGCGGGCAGCCCGTACGTGCTGCGTCACACCCGCGTCGCGCTCCCCGCGCACGCGGATCCGCCGGGCCCCTCGTCATCCGTCTATCTGATCACCGGCGCGGGCGGGGGGATTGCCACGCTCCTGGCCGAGCGGCTGGCCCGCGAACCCGGCGTCGGGCTGCTCCTCCTCGGCCACCGCCCCGCGGACCCCGGTCTGCGCCACCGGATCGACGGCTGGGAGCGACTGGGCGCCCGCGTCCACCACGTCCGGGCCGATCTGGCACGGGAGGACGAGGTGCGTGCCGCGGTCGCCGAGGGCGTCGCCCGGTTCGGCCGTATCGACCGGGTCCTGCACTGTGCCGGGGCTGCCGACGACGGGGTGTTCTTCCGTGAGGAAGCGGGACGCACCGACCGGGTGCTCGCCCCCAAGACCGCCGGGCTGCTGGCCCTGGACGCGGCCACCGAGGACCTCGAACTGGACTGGTTCGTCACGTTCTCCTCCCTCGCATCCGTGGTGCCGAGCCCGGGGCAGAGCACCTATGCGTACGCCAACTCCTTCATGGACCACTTCGCGAACCGACGCACCGGCCGGACCCTGTCCGTGGCCTGGCCGCACTGGGCCGACGGCGGGATGAGCGTGCCCCCGGAGGCCGTCGAGAGCGCCCGCGCGGAGTTCGGTCTGTCCCCGATGCCGGCGGTCGACGGACTGCGGACACTGTGGTCCGCACTCGCCAGTGGCGAACGCAGGATCGTGGTCGGCCACGGCGAAGCGGAACGCATCGACACGGCGCTGCACCTCGTGGAGCCCCCGGAGCCCGGCGACCGCACACGGCCGGAGGCCCGTCCGACCACCCGTGACCGGGTGGGGCCCATGGACACCGGCCGGCCCGCCGAGGACGCGGACGCGGCGACGGACGAGATCGCCGTCATCGGCGTCGCCGGGCGCTATCCGCAGGCCGACAGCCTCGACGCGTTCTGGGACAACCTCCGCTCCGGACGTGACTCCGTCACCGAGATCCCCGTCGACCGCTGGGACAAGGAGGCCCTCTACGACCCTGAGAAGGGACGCCCCGGGCGCACCTACGGACGCTGGGGCGGCTTCCTCAGCAGCGTCGACCGTTTCGATCCGGCGTTCTTCGGCATCTCACGCAAGGAAGCCGAATGGATGGATCCGCAGGAACGGCTGTTCCTCACCACTGCCTGGCACACCCTGGAGGACGCCGGATACCCGCCCGACGCCCTGCGCGAAGAGACCGTCGGTGTCTTCCTCGGCATCATGTGGAACCACTACCAACTGGTTACCGACGGCGCCGGCGGTGTCGCACCGACCGCGCTGCACTCCTCCGCCGCCAATCGGGTCTCCTTCGCCCTCGACCTGAGCGGGCCGAGCATCGCGCTCGACACCGCGTGCTCGTCCTCGCTGACCGCCCTGCACCTCGCGGTCGAGAGCATCCGGCGCGGCGAGTCGACCTTGGCCCTCGCCGGCGGCGTCAACGTCATGGTCCATCCGCAGAAGTACCTCCAACTCGCCCAGGGACGCTGGCTCTCCGAGGACGGCCGCTGCCGCAGCTTCGGTGAGGGCGGCACCGGGTACGTCCCGGGCGAAGGCGTCGGCGCGGTGCTGCTGAAACCACTGTCCCGCGCCCGTGCCGACGGCGACCACATCCACGCCGTCATCAAGGGAACCGGTGTCAACCACAGCGGCCGCACGAGCGGCTTCACCGTGCCCAGCCCGGCGGGCCAGGCGGAGCTGATCCGTCACTCCCTCGCGTCCAGCGGCATCGACCCGGCGACGGTCGGCTATGTGGAGGCACACGGCACCGGGACCTCGCTCGGGGACCCGATCGAGATCGAGGGGCTGGGCCGGGGATTCGGCGACCGGGCGCCCGCGCGCTGCCCGATCGGCTCGGTGAAGTCGAACATCGGGCATTTGGAGAGCGCGGCGGGAATCGCCGCCCTCACCAAGGTCCTCCTCCAGCTCAAACACCGCACACTGGTGCCTTCGCTGCATGCCGGAACGCTCAACCCGCAGATCGACTTCGACCGTTCACCCTTCCGCGTCCAGCGCACCACCACCGACTGGGCGGTGCCCGACGGCACCCCCCGCCGGGCCGTGATCAGCGCCTTCGGCGCCGGTGGAGCCAACGCCCATGCCGTCGTCGAGGAATATCTGCCCACCCCCCGCGCCGCCGTCCCGGCCGGCCCGCAGCGGGTGACACTGTCGGCCCGCACCGAGGACG
This sequence comes from Streptomyces sp. NBC_01669, assembly GCF_026339735.1. Classification (GTDB taxonomy): domain Bacteria; phylum Actinomycetota; class Actinomycetes; order Streptomycetales; family Streptomycetaceae; genus Streptomyces; species Streptomyces yanii. Next base: position 727,428 of record NZ_JAPEQG010000001.1, on the reverse strand, counting down.
CGCTGCTCGACCAGGTGCGGGCGCTCGACAGCCATCTCGCCTCCCTCGACCTCCCCGGCACCGATCAAGTCCGCTATCTCGCCGATCTCGCCCACACCCTTCGCGTCGGCAGGGCATCGATGGTGTGCCGCGCGTCGGTCGTGGTGGACAGCCTCGCGGAACTTCGCCGCGCCCTGGCCAGGATCCTGGACGGGGAGGACCGGGAGGCGCGTGAGACCGCAGACGCCCCGGCGACGCCGGGGGACCGCGGCGACGTACGGAGGATCCCGCTGCCCGGCTATCCGTTCCAGGAGGAACGCTGTTGGCTCGGCGCCTGGGAACGCGCGCACGGCCCGTCCCGGCAGGATGCCGCGGCGGCCATCGCACCGCCCGTGGCGGCCGCGCCCCGCACGGCTCCCGACCGGCCGGCCGGGAACGGCGGTGTGGAACTGCGGGTGCTCGACCACGGCGTCGGCCTGGTCGTGCTCGGCGCGCCGATGTTCACCGACCGGTTGCTGCGTGAATTGGCCGACGCCTTCGCGGAGATCGACACCCGCGACGACATCCGCGCTGTCGTGATCACCGGCAGCAACACCATCTTCAGCATGGGCGCCACCCCCGAGGCCCTGGAGGAACTGGCCCGGGGCGAGGGCAGCTTCACCGACGAGCCCGTGGTCTACGGGGCTCTCACGGGCTGTCGCAAGCCGGTCGTCGCCGCACTCCAAGGACACGCGTCGGGTGGCGGCTTCACCTTCGGCATGTACGGCGACGTCGTCCTGCTGAGCGCGGACAGTTCCTACAGCGCCAACTTCCTGAAGTACGGCTTCACGCCCGGCATGGGCGCCACCTACATCCTGGAACACCGGCTCGGCCGGACGCTCGCCCACGAAATGCTGCTGACCGGGCGCTCCTACCCCGGCGCCGAACTGAGCAGACGCGGTGCGGGAGTCACCGTGCTGCCCTCCGCGCAGGTGCTGCCCGCCGCGCTCGACCTCGCCCGCTCCATCGCCGGGCATCCGGCGGTCGCATCCGGTGCGCTCAAGGCGGAGTTCGCCGGTCGCGTACGGGCCGAGCTGCCCGGGATCATCGACCGTGAGGTACGCATGCACCGGGACGTACTCGGCGAGGAGTCCCTGGACCGTATCCACGCCCGGCACCACACCCGTGAGGAATCCGGCGCAGCACCCGCGGCCCCCGAACCGCGCCGCGCCGACCCGCCGGCCGCCGGCCCCCTTCCGCAGGCCCCGGAACCGGTCGACTCCGCCGAGGTGGAACAGGCGGTGCGCGAGGCGCTCGGCGCGCTGCTGTACCTCGAGCCCAAGGAGCTCGACACCGCCCTGACGTTCAACGAGATGGGTCTGGACTCGGTCGGCGCGGTGGAGGTGGTCAGAGACCTCAACCAGCGCTACGGGCTCGACCTGGATTCCGTCGCCGTCTACGACCACCCCACCGTGCCCGACCTCACCGGTCTGGTGGCCACGGCGCTCGACGAGCAGCGTTCCCTGCATGCCGCGGCGACCGCTCCCACGGCGCCTCAACACCCCGCAACGGCCCCGTCGGCGGCATCGGCCGCCGCCCCGTTGCCGCCGCGCGAACTCCCGGACCCGCGGCCGGACACCCGGTCCCCGGCGCCGCGCCGGGTGCCGCCGGAGGCGGACCTGCCCGCGCCGGCTCCGGCAGCGGGCCCGTCCGGCCCGCTCGTCACCCTGGCGCCGCTCGGGCGCGGCATCCGGGAACCCGAAGGCGACCCGCCCGCGCCCGCCGTAGCCTCGGCCGGCCCCGAAGTTTCCGCGCACCCCGAACCCGCCCCGGCCTCTGACGGCCGTATCCCGCACGGCCCCGCTTCCGACGGCCGCACGGTCACCGACCGCACTTCCGATGGCCGCACCGTCGCCGGCGGCACCCCCGGCGGGCACACCCCCGCCGACCGCCCGGAGCCGACCGGATCCCCGGAGGCCACGGAGCCGACCGGGTCCTCCGACATCGCCGTCATCGGCATGTCCGGGCGCTTCCCCGGCGCCGACGACCTCGACGCCTTCTGGCACAACCTCGCCGGCGGGCGCAGTGACATCGGTGAGATTCCCGTCGAACGATTCGACTGCGAACCGGACTTCGACGCCCGCCGGGGCGCCGAGGGCAAGACCTACAGCCGGTGGGCCGCCATGCTCGCCCGGGTCGACGAGTTCGACCCGGCGTTCTTCCACCTGTCACCGCTCGAAGCTCGCGCCATGGACCCCCAGCAGCGGCTCTTCCTCCAGGAGTCCTACCGCGCCCTCGAAGACGCCGGGTATGCGGGCGACGGCGACGAACGGGCCTTCGGTGTGTTCGCCGGGTGTGCGACGAACGACTACACCCAACTGCTCACCGACAGCGGGTCCAGGGACTCGGGACAGGCGTTCCTGGGCAATGCCCCGTCCATCCTCGCCGCCAGGATCGCGTACTTCCTGAACCTCACCGGCCCCACCCTGGCCGTCGACACCGCCTGCTCGTCCTCCCTGGTGGCGGTCCACCTCGCCTGCGAGAGCATCCGGCGCGGCGAGTGCACGGCGGCACTGGCCGGCGGGGTCGCCGTCATGGTCACCCCCGAACTGCTGATCCGCACCAGCCAGACCGGCATGCTCTCGCCGACCGGTCGCTCCGCGCCGTTCGATGCCGACGCCGACGGCATCGTCCTCGGCGAAGGGGTCGGGGTGGTCGTACTGAAACGCCTCGACGCGGCGCTCGCCGACGGCGACCAGGTGCATGCCGTGATCCGCGCCGGCGGCATCAACGGGGACGGCAAGACCAACGGCATCACCGCCCCCAGCGCCGCTTCGCAGGCAGCACTGATCCGCTCGGTGCTGCGTCGGGCCGGACTCGGCGCGGAGGACATCGGTTACGTCGAGGCGCACGGCACGGGTACACCGCTCGGCGACCCGATCGAGGTCAAAGCCCTGACGGAGGCGTTCCGGGCGGACACCGACCGGACCGGATTCTGCGGTCTGGGCTCGGTGAAGGCGAACATCGGACACACCACGACGGCGGCCGGCATCGCCTCGCTGCTGAAGGTGCTGCTGTCCCTGCGGCACCGCCGGCTCGCCCCCATGCCCGGCTTCGGCCGCCCCAACGACAAGATCGACTTCGCGGACAGTCCGTTCTTCCCGGTCACCGAGCCGACCGACTGGCAGCCTTCCGCCCGCGGCGAACGGATCGCCGCGGTCAGCAGTTTCGGCTTCAGCGGCACCAACAGCCACCTCCTGGTCGCCGAAGCCCCGGCCCGGCCGCGCGCACCGCGGCCGCACACCGCGGAACGCGTCGTCATCCCCGTCTCGGCCCGCACCGACGCCGCTCTGGACGCGAGCCTGTCGCGCCTGGCCACGCACCTCGACACCGCCCCCGACGTCGCGCTGCCCGACCTCGCCCGCACCCTGTCCACCGGCCGCAGACATCTGCGGGCGCGGGCGGTGTTCACCGTCGACAGCGTGGACCGGCTGCGCCACGCGCTGCGCCTCGCGGCCTCGGGCGCAGCCGGTCCCGACCATCTGCGCGGCATGGCTCCGGCCGACCCCGCAGAGCCGTCCGGCACGCTGTCCGGCGACGCCCCGCCCGACCGGATCGCCGCCTCGTACCTGCGGGGCGAACGGATCGACTGGGAGGCACTGCACGCCCGGCCCGGAACCCGCAGGATCGCCCTGCCGACCTACCCGTTCGCCCGTGAACGCCACTGGCCGGACCGTGCGCACACTGACCCGCGGGACACCCGCACGCCCTCCTGGCGCATCGGCCCCGACGACCCCCTGGTCGACGGCCACCGGGTGTCCGGACACCCTGTCCTGCCGGGGGCGGCGGCCATCGCCATGGCCGTCGCGGCAGCGGACCCCGGACGGCTGCGGCTGAGCTCCGTACGGTGGCTGCGGCCCTGCCGGATTTCCGCTTCCCGCGCACTCCACGTCTCCCTCGCCCCGGCCGGTCCGCCGGCGCGCCGGTTCACCCTCCACGACGGATCGGGTACGGAGTACGCCACCTGCCTGGCCGAGCCCCTGCCCGCCGGCACCCCTGCGGAACACCTCGACATCGACGCGGCGGCGCGCCGCTGCGACCGCTCGGTGGACGCCGCCCGGCTGTACGCGGACTTCGCCGCAGCCGGCGTCGGCTACGGCCCGCGTTACCGTCTGCTCGACGGCGTCCGTTTCGGCACGGACGAGGCCGTCGCCACCCTCGACCCGACACCCGCCGGCCCGGCGGGCCCCTATTCGCTGCACCCCGCCGTGCTGGACGCCGCCCTGCAGACGGCCGCCGTGCTGCTGCCGGGAGACCGGCCCGCGGTGCCCTTCTCCGCGCAGGAGGTGTGGGTCAACGGCCCCCTTCCCGCCGGGCCGCTGACGGTGCACGCCCTGCGGGAGCGGCACGGATTCACCGTACGGCTGGCGGATGCCCGGGGGACCGTACACCTGAAGGTGACGGGCTTCTCCCTCCGGCCCATCGCAGCGCCGGCCGCCGACCCGCTGGACGGCATGATCCACATCCCGCGATGGCAGCCCGAACCGCTCCCGGACAGCGTGACGCCGACCGGTGCCGACCGCACCGCTGTGCTCCACCTGGGCGGACCGGACGAACTCTCCCGCGCGCTGGTGGCGCGCTGCCCCGGCCGGGACACCGTGCTGCTGAGGGCCGACGCGGACGGCGTCCCCTCCCTCCCCGGGCCGGAGGAGTGCGACGACCTGTATCTGGTGGCCTGTCAGGAACCCGACGAGAGCACGGCTCCGACCGTACTGAACGCCCTCACCGCCCTCACCGCCTCCCGGCAGGCACACCGCCCCCTCCGGCTCACCCTGGTGGTGGCGGGGGAGGACGACACCGACCCGGCGGCCCGGCTCCCGCACGCCGCCGAGGCCCAGGGCCTCTGCCGGGCGGTGGCCGCCGAGTACCCGCACTGGTCGGTGCGGTGCCTGGACATCGGCACCTGCGCGGACGACCCGGCCGAACTGGCCCGGCGGATCCTCGCCGAACCGGGCGAGGACCGGCTCGTCGCCCTGCGCGGCACCGAGCGCTATGTGCAGCGACTCGTCCCGGCCGACCTGACGGCCGAGACCACCGACCCCTACCGGGACGGCGGCGTGTACGTGGTCGCGGGAGGCACCGGTGGCATCGGACGCCAACTGTGCCGCCATCTCGCGGCGACCCGCCGGGCCCGCCTGGCGGTGGTCGGCAGACGCCCGGCCGACGACCCGGCGGTCCGCTCACTCCTGGACGAGGTGACCGCACTCGGCGGCCGGGCGCGCTACTTCAGTGCCGACCTGGCCGACGCGGCGGCACTGCGGTCCGCCGTGGCGGCGGTGCGCGCGGCATGGGGCCCGGTCCACGGCGCCTTCCACAGCGCACTGGTGCTCCGCGACCGCACGGTGGCCAACCTGGACCGGCCCACCCTCGACGAGGTCCGTCGCCCCAAGACCGACGGTGCCCGCAATCTGTACGAGGCGCTGAGCGACCAGCCCCTCGACTTCCTCGTCTACTTCTCCTCCGCGGTCTCCTTCACCGACAGCGCCGGCCAGGCCAACTACGCGGCGGCCAGCATGTTCGAGGACGCCTACGCCACCCGGCTGCGTCGCCTCGGGCACCCCGTCTCCGTCATCAACTGGGGGTACTGGGGCGGCGTCGGAGTGGTCGCCGACGAACGCTACGCCCGCCGCCTCGCCACGCTCGGCATCGGATCCATCGAGCCCTCCGAGGGGCTCGCCGCAGTGTCCCGGATTCTGTCGTCCGGACTGCCCCAGGCCCTGGTCCTGCGGGCGGAACCACAGGGGCTCGCCCAGTTCGGCATCGGCACCCCCGCGCCCACCGCCCGCCCCGCCACGGCCACACGCCCCCCGGCCGCATCCGGCAGTGGCACCGACCCACGACTGGACAGCGCACGGGCCGCCTTCACCGCTCTGGACGCCCTGGCCCGCGATCTGGTCCGCCATGCCATGGCGGGCTTCGGCGGCCTGGACCGGGCGGGCCGGCGGATACCCCTGGCCGACCTGATGGCCCTCACCACCGGCACACCGCACCACCGACGGCTGCTGCGCGCCGTCCTGGAGATGCTGGCCCGCTCAGGCGCCCTGCTCATCGACAACGACGATGTCGTGCCGCTGCGCACCGAGGAACCAGTCGTCCCCGACGTGACCGGTCTGCTGACCGCACACCCGGAGATGGCCCCGCACGTCAAGCTGCTGCGGACCTGCGCCGACGCCCTCACCGACGTACTCACCGGCAGCCGCGCGCACCTCGAGGTGCTCTTCCCGCACGGCAGCCTCTCCCTCGTCGAGGACGTCTATCGGGGCCAGCCGATCGCGGACCATGTCAACGGGCTGCTCGCCGCCCGGGTCGCCGACGCCGTGCTGACCGGAGCGGCCCGCCCCGTGAGGGTCCTGGAGATCGGTGCGGGTACCGGCGGCAGCAGCGCGGCGGTGCTGGCCGCGTGCGCGGCGACCGGGCAGGACTACGCGTACTGCTACACCGACATCTCCCCGGCCTTCCTGCGCCACGGTGAAGCGGAATTCGGCACCCGGGACGACCATGTCTCCTTCCGGCCGCTCGACATCGGCCGGGACCCGGCGGAACAGGGATTCGAACCGGGTGGCCAGGACGTCGTCCTCGCCACCAACGTCCTGCACGCCACCGCCGACATCGCCACCACCCTGCGGCACGCCGCGTCCCTGCTGCGCCCCGGCGGACTGCTGCTGATCAACGAGGTGACCCGCGCCTCCGACTACCTGACCGTCACCTTCGGTCTCACCCCGGACTGGTGGGCGGCCGAGGACGAGCAGCGCCGACTGCCCGGCGCACCGCTGCTCAGCCCCGGCCAGTGGCGCGACGCCCTGACGGAGGCCGGTCTGCGCCAGGTGCGGGCCGAAGGCGCCCCCGGCATCCCGGCCCCTGACCTGGAGCAGTGCCTGATCATCGCCGAACGGCCGCCCACGACCCCCGCTCCCGTGACGCCCGACAGCCAGGCGCCCGCGGCCCCGGCACCCGAGTTCCTGGCGCCCGAAACCCTGGCCCCCGGCCCCGCGGACCGAGCGGTCACCACCGCGACCACGCCCGACTACGTACGAAAGGTCTTCGCCGAGGTGCTCGGCTCCCGGCCGGAGGACCTCGATGACCGGGCCACGTTCGAGACCTTCGGGATCGACTCCCTGGTCACCCTGCGCATCGTCGACCGCTTCGCGCAGGACCTCGGCGAACTGCCCGCGACCCTGCTGTTCGAGAACCTCACCATCGAGCAGCTCGCGACCCACCTGGAACGCGAACACGCGGACCGTCTCGGAGTGGTCCTCCGGGCCTCGGCACCGCAGCGGCCCGCACCGGCGCCACTGCCCACGTCCACGCCCACACCCACACCCACGCCCGAGGGCACCGCCGCCCGCGACGGCGACATCGCCGTGATCGGCGTCTGCGGACGCTACCCCGGCGCCCCCGACCTGCGGAGTTTCTGGCAGAACCTGGCCTCGGGAACCACCAGCGTCACAGACGTGCCGGCGGACCGCTGGGACTGGCGCACCCACTTCGACGCGCGGCGCGGCACCCCTCAGCACACCTACGGCCGCTGGGGCGGCTTCCTGGAGGACGTCGACCGCTTCGACCCCGCCTTCTTCGCCATCCTCGCCCGCGACGCCGCGGCGATCGACCCGCAGGAGCGGCTCTTCCTGGAGACTGTCTGGAATCTGCTGGAAGAGACCGGCCACCTGGGCACCCACACCCGGGTACCCCGCACCGGGGTGTTCGCCGGCCTGATGTACGGCACCTACGGGCAGCTCGGCGCCACCCTCTGGAACGAGGGCCGGCTCAGCGGCGCCCACTCCTCCTACTGGTCGGTGGCCAACCGGGTCTCGTACTTCTTCGACTTCACCGGACCCAGCATGGCGGTCGACTCCGCCTGCTCCTCCTCCCTCACCGCCGTCCACCTGGCATGCGAAAGCCTGCGGCGCGGCGAATGCGAGACCGCGATCGCCGGTGGGGTCAACCTGATCCTGCACCCGTCCCACCATGTGTCGCTGTCGGGACTGAACATGCTGTCCGCCGACGGCGCCACGAAGGTCTTCGACGAACGGGCGGACGGATTCGTACCGGGCGAGGGCGTCGGCGCCGTCCTGCTCAAGCCCCTGCACCGAGCCATGGCGGACGGTGACGACATCTGGGCGGTGATCAAGGGAGGGTCCGTCAACGCGGGTGGAAAGACCGGCGGTTACACCGTCCCGAACCCGAACGCCCAGGCGGTGCTGATCACCGACGCGCTGCGCCGGGCCGACGTCGAACCGGGCACCGTCTCGTACATCGAGGCGCACGGCACCGGCACCGAGCTCGGGGACCCGATCGAATTCGCCGCCCTCGCCCGCGCCTTCGCGGAGTCGGGGGCCGTGCCCGGACGCTGCGGCGTCAGTTCGGTCAAGGCCAACATCGGCCATCTGGAGGGGGCCGCGGGCATCGCGGGCCTGACAAAGACGCTGCTGCAACTGCGGCACCGCAAGCTCGCACCGTGCGCGTCCCTGGACATCGTCAATCCGAAGATCAGCTTGGCGGGCACTCCGTTCTTCCTGCCCCGCACGCTGACCGACTGGGAACCGACGGCACCGGGGACCCCTCTCCGCGCCGGGATCAGCTCGTTCGGCGCGGGGGGCGCCAATGTGCACCTGGTGCTCGAGGAACCTCCGGCACCCGCTTCCCTTCCGGCCCCGACCGTCCCCGTCGGCGAACAGCTCTTCCTGCTGTCGGCCCGTACGCCGGGGCAGCTGGCCACCCACGCGGCCCGGATCGCGGACTTCCTGACCGGGCCAGGCACGGACGTGCGACTCGACGCCCTGTGCTGGACCAGCCAGACCGGACGCCGGGACATGGCCGAACGCGTCGCCGTACTGGCGGCGGACGTGCCGGAACTCGCCGCACGGCTGGCCGCGTTCGCCCACGGTCAGGACGCTCCGGGTCTGGTCCGCGCGTCCGCGGGCCCGTCGGCCGCGCCCCCGGCCGGCACCCGCGATCTCACCGTGCTGGCCGGACACTGGGCGTCCGGCGGCCGACCGGACTGGCGCGAACTGTGGCCCGAGCCGCCGGGCCGGATCCCGTACCCGACCTACCCGTTCGAACGCACCCGGCACTGGACGGACACCCGGACGACCTCCCCGACCCTCACTCCCGCTCCGGCCCCCACGCCGTCCGACGCGGCCACGACCGAACAGGTCGAGATGCCCTCCGCCGGAACCCCGCCGGGTGCGACGCAGTACCTGGTGCCCGAGTGGCGCCCGGAGCACCTGACCGGCACCCCCCGCGCGCCCGGCCGGGTACTGGTGCTCGGCGCCGGCTCCGGAGCGTCGGAGACCGTGGCAGCGGTGGAGGCCGCGATCCGCGACGCCGGTGGCACGTGCCCGATCACCGGCCCGGGGGAGAGCACCGAGGAACGGAGTGCCTGGGCACGGGCCCTCGCCGCCGAGGAGCAGCTGCCGGACGGCCTGGTGTATGTCGCCGGCCCCGGAACTCTGCCCGAGCAACTCGACGCCGGACTGCACACCGTCCTGTCCCTGACCGCTGCGGTACTGGCCGCCGGTTCGGGCCGGCGGCTGCGGGTCGTGTTCGGCCACACGCAGCCCACTCCCGCGTACGCGGCGGTGTCCGGCGCACTCGCCGCACTGGCGCTGGAACACGGCGGGCTGCGGGCGACCCGGCTGTACGCGGGCGACGAGCCCGCCACGGCGGCCGACCGGATCGTCGCGGAACTCCTCCGTGAACCCGCCGCGTCCGCCGACACGGTCACCTACGAGCACGGCGAGCGGTGTCGGCTGCACATGGCGGAGCGGGTCCCCGCCGACGGCCCGGGACTGCACCCGGCCGGAACGTATTTGATCACCGGCGGCGCGGGCGAACTCGGTCTGCGCTTCGCCGCATACGTGGCACAGTGGCCGGTCACCGTCGTCCTGGCCGGCCGAAGCGCGCTCGACCCCGAACGGACCGCCCGGCTCGCCGCACTCGCGGGTCCGGGAGCGCGGATCCACTACCACCGCGCGGACGTGACATCCCGCCATGAGGTCGACGAGCTGATCGGCACGGTCACGAGGCTGTACGGTCCCCTGCGCGGCGTCCTGCACGCCGCCGGGATCACCAGGGACCGCAGGGCCGCAGAGAAGTCACGTGCGGAGATCGCGGAGGTTGTCGCGCCCAAGGTGTACGGAGCCGTGCATCTCGACGAGGCCACCCGGGACGAACCCCTCGACCATTTCGTCCTGTTCTCCTCGGTGGCCGGTGTGTCCGGCAATCTGGGGCAGGCGGACTACGCGTTCGCCAACGCCTATCTCGACGCCTTCGCGGAGGAACGCGAGGGGCGCCGCAGGGCAGGTGAGCGGCCGGGCCGGACCCTGGCGATCGGCTGGCCGCTCTGGGACGGCGGCGGCATGAGCGTGGACGCCGCGACCCGACGCCTCTTCGAGCGTCTGTGGGGGATGGTCCCGATGCCTCCGGAGGCCGGACTGCGCGCGTTCACCCGCGCGCTGACACTGCCCGACAGCCGGGTCATGGTCGTCGAGCGTGCGGCACCGGCGGCGGAATCCGCTCCGCAGCGGAACACCGCCACGGTGACCGAAGCGCTGCCGGATGTGGAACGGACGGTACGGACTCTGGCCGCCGCGTTCCTGCTGGTGGACGAGCGCGAGGTGGACACCGATGCCGACCTGATGGAGCTCGGCTTCGACTCCCTGTCCCTGACGGAGCTGGTCATCCAGGTCAACGAGGCGTACGGGCTCGATCTGCTGCCGACCGTGCTGTTCGAGAATCCCACGCTGGGGTTGTTCGCCCGGTACCTGGTGGAGGAACACGGGGCCGGCCCGGACACCACTCCCCTCACCGGCTCCGACACCGCACGGGAAGACACCCGCCCCGAGATCGCAAGCGCGGGCATCGCAGGCGCAGGCCTCGCCGATACGGAGGCCACAGAGACGGAGGCCACAGAGACGGACGCCGCAGACACGGGCATCACGGACAGGGGCATCGCCGTGACGGACCTCACCGACACGGACGTCACCGACACGGACATCGCCGTCATCGGCATGGCGGGCCGGATGCCCGGAGCCGACGATCCCGACGCCTTCTTCCGGCGTCTGATCGCCGGTGACGATCTCACGGGCCCCGTCCCCGAGGACCGCGCCGATCTGCGGGGCGACCCCGAAATCGCCGCTCAGCGCGGAGGGTTCCTCGCAGGCATCGATCGGTTCGACGCCGCCCGATTCCGAATCTCGCCGCGCGAGGCGGCGCTGATGGACCCGCAGCAGAGACTGTTCCTGGAGACCGTCTGGAGCGTATTCGAGGACGCCGGCTACCGCCCCGACCGGCTGGCCGGTACCGACACCGGACTCTTCGTGGGGGTCGCCACCTCGGACTACGACGATCTGATGACCAGTCATGCCATTCCCGTTCAGGCGCATATGGCGACCGGCATCGCGCACTCCGTGCTCGCCAACCGGGTGTCCCACCGGTTCGATCTGCATGGCCCCAGCGAGGCCGTGGACACGGCCTGTTCCAGTTCCCTGGTGGCGCTGCACCGCGCCGTCCGCGCTCTCGCGGACGGCGAATGCACCATGGCCGTCGCCGGCGGGGTCAACGCCGTGCTCAGCCCCTCGCTGTTCAAGGCATTCGTCCGGGCGGAGATGCTGAGCCCCGACGGTCGCTGCAAGACCTTCGACGCCGCCGCCGACGGATATGTGCGGGGCGAGGGCGTGGGCGCCGTGCTGCTGAAGCCGCTGCGGCAGGCGGTGGAGGACGGCGACCACATCCATGCCGTGATCAAGGGAAGCGCCGTCAACCACTGCGGTCGTACCGCCTCGCTCACCGCCCCCGACCCGGAGGCACAGGCCCGGGTCCTGGTGAGCGCGTACCGGCGTGCGGGCGTCGACCCGCGCACCGTCACCTATCTGGAGAGTCACGGCACCGGTACCCGGCTGGGCGACCCGATCGAGATCGAGGGGATGAAGAAGGCGTTCACCGAGCTGTACGAGGAACACGCACTGCCCGTTCCCGCCATCCCCCATGTGGCAGTGGGCGCGGTCAAGACCAACATCGGCCATCTGGAGGCCGCTTCGGGCATGGCCGGGCTTCTGAAAGTGCTGCTGTGCCTGCGGCACGGATGGCTGCCGGGCAATCTGCACCTGGGCACCGTCAACCCCTACCTGCGGCTTGACGGCTCGCCGCTGCGGCTGCTGGAGCGGGCCGAGCGCTGGGAAGGCGTGCCGGACGGAGACCGTGCGCTGCGCAGGGCGGGGGTGAGTTCCTTCGGCTTCGGCGGCAGCAACGCGCATGTCGTCGTGCAGGGGTACGACGACGCGCGCCCCGCCGAACAGGACCAGCGCCCCCGGGTGTTCCCGCTGTCCGCACCGGACGGCGAAACGCTGCGTGAGTACGCAGCCCGGCTGGCGGACAGCATCGGGCGTGAACCGTCCGCGTCGCTCTCCCGGGTGGCGTACACCCTTCAGACGGGCCGTACGGTGTTCCGCGTCCGCCACGCAGTGGTCGCCGCCGATCGGGGCGAGCTCCTACGCGCCCTTGCGGAGCTGGCCACCGGCCCGGTGCCCGAACCGTCCGACACCCCGGTGCCGGAAGCCGTACCGGGGCCCGGTGATCCGCACGCCCTGGCGGCAGCCTGGACGGCCGGGGCGCAGATTGACTGGGAGGAGCTGTGGACCGCGGTTCCGGGCCGTGCACCGCTGCCCGGAGTCCCGTTCACCCGGACCGCACACTGGTTCACCGTGCCCGAACCCGACGCTTCGCACACACCGCCCCCGGTGACCGCGGCGGCCGCGAGCACGGAGCCGCGACGGGTAGGGGGCCGAGTGGTCCTCACCCCGGCGCACACACCGCCACACGCCCCGACCGGGACCAAGGATCCGAAACGGGCCCCGAGCAGGACGCGGGTCATGGCCCGGAGCGAGACCCCGGTCGAGGACCGGAGCAAGTCTCCCGTCGAGGACCAGGACAAGACCCCGGTCGAGGCACCGGGCACCTCATCGAGCCCGGCCCCGGTGACCGTCCGGACACCCCGGACGGAATCCGTTCCCCCTGCCGTCGACACCGTCGTGGGCCGCACCCAGCAGCTGGTGGCCTGCGGATACAACCCCGTGCTGCTGCCGGCCGCCCAGGTCCCCTTCGATCTGATCACCGACTCGTGGGCGGAGCGCGACCACCCCTCGGTCACCCGCCGGATGGCCGACATCACCGCCAGGTCGTTCAGCCGGCGCCAGGACATCGAGGAATACGGCGCACCGTGGCTGCCCTTCAAACGGATCGTCGCCACACCGTCCGGGCGGGCAGCCGAAGCCCTGCTCTGCAGGCTGTGGCCCGGCGAGCGCGGCACCGTCCTGCACGACGGGGTCTTCCCGACCTGGCTGTACAGCCTGGCCGGGAACGGATTCCGGCCGGTGGAACTGGCCCGGCCGGACACACCGCGGCAGCCCTTCCGTTCCGATGTGGATCTCACCGCGCTGCGCACGGCGCTCGCCACGTCCCCGACGCCCGTCTCTTTCGTCTGCCTGGAAGCGGGCAACAACGCGGGCGGCGGCCACCCGATCTCCTGGGGCAATCTCACCGAGGTCCGCCGGACCCTCGGCGGCGACATCCCCCTCGTCATCGACGCGACGCGGATCGTGGAGAACGCCTTCCGGGTCCGCTCCGACGAAACGGACGGTCCGGACGGTGATGTGTGGGACGCGGTACGCGACCTGCTGGCCACGGCGGACGTGGTCACCCTCAGCATGCCGAAGGACTTCGGCATCGACTCCGGTGGGCTCCTCGCCACGAACCTGTCCGAACTCACCGACCGGCTGGACGGCGAGCGGGCCGACCACGGACCGCAACTGCACGCATGGGGCCGCCGTGCCCTGGCGGTCGCCGCGAACGATCTCGACTGGGCGGCCGACCGGGTCGCCGAGCGGATGCGGCACACCGCCACGTTGTGGGAACACCTCCACGACGCCGATGCCCCGCTGACCGGACCCGCGGCCGGACACTGCGTCGTCCTCGACGTCAGCCGACTGGCGCCGTACGCGGAACTCCCCGAGCCCGTACCGTCGTTCCTGGCCACGCTCTACCGCGAGACGGGTGTGCGCGGCGGCCCGCATCTGGGCGGCGGCCCCGAGGCCCAGCTGGTGCGGCTCGCCGTTCCGGTCGGCCTCACCGACACCGAGACGGACACCGTCGCGGACCGGGTCGCCACCTTCCTGACCGGTCCCGCCGAGCCGATCGCCCTGGCCGCGGCCGACGGCACCGCCGATCAGGTACGCGCCCCCCAGGCCCGCTACCGCCTCGACACCCGGGATTCCGCGGAAGCCCGCCCCGTCCCCCACGCCCACCCCCGCTCCCGCCCGGCGCCGGCTGCCGGGACCGTGAGCAACCCCAACCTCCAGGTGCTGCGCGAGGCGGCGCCCGACGTGGAGGTACGCATGGTCCCCGTGCCGGGTGGTGAGGCCGAGGTGTTCGTGAGGGGCCGAGGTCCCGCCGTTCTTCTGATGCCACCGTTCAATATCGGCGCGGGCCTGTTCGTGGAGCAGTTCCGTGGGCTGAGCGACCGCCACCAGGTGGTGGCGGTGCACCGTCCCGGAGTGGGCCGCACCCGGGTGAGCGGCGGCCTCGGCCTGGAAGAGGTGTCGGCCCTGCACCGGCACGTCCTGGACGAGCTGGGCATCACCGGCCCGGTTCACGTCGTCGGCGCCTCGTTCGGCGGCCTCCAGGCGCAGAGCTTCGTACTCGCCCATCCCGAACGCGCCGCCGGCCTTACCCTGATCTCCAGCTCCCACCGGTTCGCCAACCGCCCCGGCGGCGTTGCGAAGCTGGCAAGGGTCGCGGCGGAGGACCTGGACGCCGCAATCGCGGGCAGCGGCTCACACCGGCTGGCGGACGCGCGCGACGACCTGCTGGCCACGCTGCTGCGCAGCGAGAGCATGGACCCGCACACCGGCATGCGCTATCTCGACGCCTTCGCCGAACACGCCGGTACGCAGGACAGGCTGGCGGACATCAGTACGCCCACGCTGCTCATTCACGGCCGCTACGACACGGTTGTCCCGGTCGACACCGTTCAGCTCCTGCACCGGCTGATCAGAGACAGCGAACTCGTGGAGATTTCCGACGCCGGGCACTTCCCCGGACTCACCAGCCCCGGCCGGGTCAACGAGATCCTCACCGAATTCTTCGCCACCCACCGAGCCGTACAGCGCATCGGAGAACCGACCGGAGAACCGACCGACGGGAGCAGACCATGACCGACCTGTCCCAGACCGACGACGAGCACATCCTCACCACCATCCGGCGGCGCGCCGCAGAGGTGGTGCCGACCACCGGCGACGGCGCACCGCTGTCCGCCGACAGCAGCCTGGCCGCGGCGGGCTGCAACAGCATCGACAGGGCGGAGATACTCGCCCTGGTCATGGAGGATCTCGGCGTCGTCGTGCCGCTCGACGAGTTCGAACGCTCCCTGACGCTGGGCCAGGTCGCCGCACTGATGCGGAAACACCGGTGAGCCCCGCCTCGTTACGGACCTGGGTGACCGGCCTCGGCGTGCTCTGCGCCGCGGGCCGGGACCCGGCCGGGTTCACCGGTGCCCTGCGCGCCGGCCACTCCGGCATCACCCGCCGCGAAACCGGTGCCTCGGACGAAGCCGGGTGGCCCGACCGGAGCGCCGTGATCGACGGATTCGCACTGGCGGACGCACTGGCCGGCTGCGAGGGACTGTCCGCCACGCTGCTCGACTCCGCTCGGCGCAGCGTGGCACGCTCCCCGTACAACATTCAGGTCGCCACGGTCACGGCGCTGCAGGGCTGGCTCTCCGCGGCCCTCGACGAGTCGCCCGCGCCCCCGGCGCGTACCGGAGTCGTGGTGGCCGGATCCAATCTCAACGGCGGCTACGAATGGCGTCAGCGGCAGCGCTTCGAACGTGACCCGGCGTACCTGCCACCGACCTTCGCCCTGCACTATCAGGACACCGACCACGTCGGGACGCTGAGTCAGCTCCTGGGCATCCGTGGTGAAGGATTCACCGTCGGCGGGGCGTCGGCCAGCGGCAATGTGGCGATCATTCAGGGCGCCCGGCTGATCGAGTGCGGGGCGCTGGACGTCTGTCTCGTCGTCGGGGCCCTGACCGAACTGTCGCCCATGGAGCTGCGCAGCTACTGCAATCTGCGCGCCGCGGCGGCCGGGGACGCGGCCACGACGGGATTCGGGGCACCGTTCGACACCGGGCACCGAGGGTTCGTACCGGGCGAGGGGTGCGCGGTGCTGGTGCTGGAATCGGAGGCATCGGCGCGTCGACGGAGTGCGCCACCGCTCGCCGAGCTGAGCGGATACGCCCAGCGGCTCGACGCCAACAGGCTGGCGGACCCCTCGGCGGACGGTGAGGCGGACGCGATGGAGGCGGCCATCGAACGGGCCGGTCTGTCGCCCGCCGACATCGACTACGTGAACGCGCACGGGACCGGCGCGCCGCTCGGGGACGCGGCCGAACTCCAGGCGCTGCGCAAGGTGTTCGGGTCCAGGGGCCCCTGGGTGAACGCGACGAAGGCGTTGACCGGACACTGCCTGTCGGCGGCCGGTGTGGTGGAGGCCGTGGCCACCGTGATCCAGTTGCGGGACTCCTTCGTCCACCCCACGGTGGGCCTGACGAGTCCGGTGGACGCCTCGCACCGCTTCGTCGGCCCCACGGCGAAGGGCGTGCCGTTGCGGCACGCCCTGTCCAACAGTTTCGGCTTCGGCGGGATCAGTACCAGCGTCGTGCTCGGCGCAGCTCCCGCTTGAGCACCTTGCCGATCGGCCCGTGCGGCAGCTCGTCCACGGCGACGATCCGATCGGGCAGCTCGCCCGCCGGCAGCCGCTGCGCGAGGAAGTCCCGCAGACCGTCGGCGGACCCGTCGGGGTCGCCGGACCGCAGCCGCACGGCGGCCACCAGCAGCGTCCGCCCGTCCGGACCCGGCGCACCGAACACGGCGGCCTCCACCACATCGGGATGCCAGTACAACTCGTTCTCGGCACGCAACGAGGCGAAGGCGCGTCCTTCGCGGGTGACGACGTCGGCGGCCCGGTCGTGAAGGGTCAGTATCCCGTCCGCGTCGAGGGAGCCGACATCGCCCATGTGCGCCCATCCGTCCCGGAACACCCGGGCGGAAGCTTCGGGATCGCGGTAGTAGGAACGGGGCGGCGCGGGGGACGACAGACAGATCTCGCCGACCTGCCCGGGCGGCAGGGGTGAGCCCTCCGCATCCACGATCTTCACCCCGGTCTCCCGCCGGGGCTCACCGACCGTGGCCAGTTCCGGCCTGCGGAAGTACTCCGGGTCCTTGTGCTCGTTCCAGGGGTCCGTGATCAGGGAGGTGAGCGCGGGGGAGACTTCGGTGGATCCGTAGCCGATGATCATCCGGGTGTCGGGCAGCGCCTGCGACAGCTTGTTCACCATGCCGAGCGGCACGCTGGCCGAGCCGAACATCAGCATCGTCAGACAGGTCAGGTCATGGGTGTCCAGCACACCGTCGGCCAGCAGTTGGATGGCGACGGAGGGCGGCAGCACCGCCAGTTCCAGCCTCGGTCCGGCGATGGCGGCGGCGATGCTCTCCGGATCCGAACGGCCCAGCACATGGATGGTCGAGTCCGTGGTCAGGGCCAGAATGAGCGCATTGTGGCCCGCGTTGGTGCCCAGCGGAACGGCGCACAGAATGCTGCCGACGTCCTGGAAGAGATGTCCCCAGGCGAATGTCGGGTACGTCAGGTTCGCGTGGCTGACGGCGACCGGCTTGGCGTCACCCGTCGTGCCCGAGGTGTAGAGGATGTCCGACAGCTCGTCGCTCGTCACCGCGGGCGGCTGAATCTCGGCCAGGCCCGAGAACTCCGCCCGGTCCGAGAACTGCGACGACGTCGAGCGTTCCGGCGGCTCCGACAACTCAGCAGCGGCCGGCGCACCGCGTTCGTACCCTGGCTCGGCCCACCACGTACCGTCCGGTGGCTCACTCCCGGCCCCGTGCAGCACTCCGGAGGCGCCGCAGTACGTCAGCCGGCGCCGGATCTCCGCGGCCCCGAGCCGCTCGGTCAGCGCGATCGCCGTGCCGCCCGCAAGATACACGGCGACATGGCCGACGGCGTACCCGATCCAGTCGCTTTCCGCGTAGTACAGACCGATCCGGTCACCCGGCCGTACTCCGACGGTTTTCAGTCGATGGGCAAGTGCACCTGAGGCGCGTATCCATTCCCCGTATGCCAGGGAGTCGGTTCCGTCGACGACCAGGGCGATATGGTCCGGTTTCTCCTTCGCGCGCTCAAGGATGAGCTGCGGGACCGTCGGCGGCACTGCGGCGATGTCGGTCATGAAGTGAACGTAGGGCGCCTGTTTGTGCGCCTGCTGCTCACTTTTGAGTGGTAGCAGCACTCAACTCGGCATTGACACACTTCAGTTGGACCGACATCCTCACCAACGCGAATCAGAGTGAGATAATCGAGGAGGTACGGACGGTGGTTGTCCCTCAGCCTGAAGGACCCGAGGCAGTATTACCGCGAAATAGAGTGATCGCGACCGTCGGCGTATTGCTTGCGCTGGCACTGACATCAATTGACCTGTCCGTGGTCGGCGCGGCCATGCCCAAGATCACCGAAGACTTGGGTGGGCTCCGGCTCTACTCCTGGGTGGGAGTCGGCTATTCGGTGGCGGCGGCGGTGATCCTGCCCATCGCCGGTAAGCTCGGTGACCTCTTCGGTCGCAAACCCTTCCTGCTCACCGGCCTGGTCGGGTTCCTGGTCACGTCCTTTCTGTGCGGCGCCGCGCAGTCCATGACCCAGCTGGTGATCTACCGGGGTGCGCAGGGCCTGTTCGCGGGCATCCTGATGGCCAACATCTACACCGTGGTTGCCGACATCTACACGCCGGAGCGGCGGGCGCAGACGCAGGGGATCTTCTTCAGCGTGGCCGGGCTGAGCATGGTGATCGGACCGCCCATCGGCGGTGTCATCACCGACAACCTGGACTGGCGCTGGGTGTTCTACATCAATGTTCCGATCCTGCTGCTCTCCGTGCTCGCGATCATGGCCGGCGTGCCGTACGTGAAGTCCCGGTTCAGCTGGCGCGACATCGACTTCCTCGGAGTGGCGCTGCTGATCGCCGGCCTGGTGCCGATCCTGATCGGTCTGAGCCTGGCGGGTGACGGCCATGCGTGGACGTCGGCCGAGGTGCTGATCCTGCTCATCGGCGGAGCCGTGATGCTGGTGGGCTTCTTCCTGGCCGAAAACCGCGCGGAGCACGCGATCGTGCCGCTGTCGCTCTTCCGCGGCAACCAGTTCTCGGTGCTGGCGGTCATGTCGTTCTTCACCGCGTTCGCGATGATGGGAGCGATCTTCTACGTACCGCTGCTGATGCAGGGCGTACTCGGATCCAGCGCCACGTTCGCGGGCAGCCTGCTGAGCCCGATGATGTTCGCCCTGATGATCGTTCCGCCGATCGCGAGCAAGGCGATCACGGCCGTCCCCCGCTACCGGATCCTCGGCGCCCTCGCGATGGCTCTTGTCGCGGGCGGTCTGTTCCTGCTCTCGACCGTCGACACGGGCAGCGGACGCGGATCCACGGTGGTCGCGATGATCCTGCTGGGCATCGGCATCGGCATCTCGTTCCCGATGGCGACAATCGTGGTGCAGAGCGCCGTCGCGAAGGAGATGATCGGAGTCGGCACCAGCCAGATGCAGTTCTGGCGGATGATCGCCGGCCCGGTGTCCCTCGCGCTGATGGGCTCCATCCTCTCCCTGCAGCTGGGCAGGGACGCCACCGCCGCCGACTCGGTGCCGCCCGCACAGCTCGCCGACGCGTTGCACACGGTGTTCCTGACGGCGACGTTCATCGTGCTGATCGGGTTCGTGGCAACACTGTTCCTCAAGGAGGTCCCGGTGCGTGCCATGCCGAGCATGATGCGCCGGAAGAAGAAGCCGCAGCCGGGGGCGGCCGGCGCCGACGCGGCACCGGCGCCACAGGCCACCGAAGGGGCCGCCGGGGCCCCGGGAACCGTGCGGCGAACGGAGGCGGGGGAGGCCTGACACGGCATCGACGCAAGGCGTACGGGCGGGCCGGGTGCCCGCCCGTACGCATGCTCGCCGCCGATGCGCAGTCTTGAGCAGGAATTCACCACAGGCATCATTACGCTCACCCTCCAACGGCCGCTCCCCTAGGAGGAATCCGGATCATGGCGGAACGCGCAGAGGTGATCGTCATCGGTGGAGGCCAGACGGGTCTCGTCACCGCCTACTACTTGGCCAAGGCCGGCATTCCCCATCTGGTTCTGGACGGGGAATCGCGGGTGGGCGACGCATGGCGAAATCGCTGGGATTCGCTGGAGCTGTTCACGATCGCCCAGTACTGCGAACTTCCGGGTCTGCGTTTCCCGGGGCGGCGCGGCCGGTTCCCCGACAAAGACGAAATGGCCGACTATCTCGAAGAGTTCGCCAGAACCAACAGGCTGAAGGTTCGCCTCCGCACCGAGGTCACCGCCCTCGACAAACGCCCCGGCGGCGGATTCCTCATCGAGACGAACCAGGGCTCCTTCGAGGCCGAACACGTGGTCATCGCCACCGGCGCGCAGCGGCTGGGCAATGTCCCGCCGGTATCGAAGAAGGTCGGCGCAGAGGTCTTCCAGGTGCACACCGGCGACTACCGCAATCCGAAGCAGATTCCCGGCAGTCGTGTCGTGGTGGTCGGCGCCGCCAACTCGGGTGCCCAGATCGCCACGGAACTCGCGAAGACCCACCGGGTCACCCTGTCGCAGGGTTCCCCGCTGCCGCACTTCGGGCGCCGTTTCCTCGGCATCGGCATTCACTGGTGGGGCGACAAACTCGGCATCATCAAGAAGCCGCTGATCGGCGAGAGGGACCGGCTGCACAAGAAGACGCTACTGGTCGGCCCCAGCCTCAAGACGCTGTCCAAGCGGCACCGGTTCACGCTCGCCGGACGCACGGTCGGAGCCGAAGGCCGTACGATCCGCTTCGAGGAAGGAACCGAGACCGAGGTCGACGCGGTGGTCTGGGCGACCGGGTTCCGCTACGACTTCAGCTGGATAGGCTTCCCGGCACTGGACGAGCACGGCGTACCGCTCCAGGACCGCGGTGTCACCGGCGAACCCGGCATGTACTTCCTGGGCCTCCAGTGCCAGTTCTCGTACGGCTCCGGGCTCATCTGGTGGGTCAAGGACGACGCCCAGTACGTGGTCAGCCATCTCAACGACAGGCGTCGCGCGCGGTCCGGCAAGACCGTCGGCTGATGGCCGGGCCGCCATGGGGGAGGGGCCGGCGGCGCCCTCCTCGCGGCGGCAGGACGTGGTGGGCGATGCGTCTGCTCTGGCACGACCTGGCACGTGGGTTCATCGCCACCGCGGGCATCTTCGGGCACTACACCGCTGAATACCAGCTGCTGATGCGCCCGTACGCCCCCGCCCCGGAAGACCCCCGAAGCACGCTTCGGCCGCCGGAGTCCTCGGCGGGTGCCGACGCGCCCCCCGGCTTGATGAGCGGTCCGCCACCCGGCCACCCCGAGCGGGTCGTCCCCGGCAGCCCGCCATCCGACGAGGAGCGTGATCTCTGGACACGACTGCGCGGCTGATCGTCCGGCTCCCCCCGGACGACGTCAGGAGGCCCGCACCTCGTGGGGTGCGGGCCTCCTGACGTCGGGCCCCTACGCCCTCACTCCTCGAAGTCGTAGTCCAGCGTCACAGCACAGCTTCCGTCGGGCTGCGAGGTGTACCCACCCTTGCCGGTGAGCCCCACCAGCCCCCCGGTCGCCGAACCGGGCACCACAAACCAATCCGCACGGGCCACGCCGTCCAGCCAGCTACCGGTGGCCTGGAGGACAAAGCTGCCCTTCCGCCCGCCCACGGTCCCGGTCACGGTCTGGAGCCCGACGAAGTTCGCCGTGGAGTCGGTGGGATACACCATGAGCGTTTCAGCGGCTCCCTCTCCCTCGATATCCCCGCTGAAGGCGTTGGTGAAATGGGCTTTGGTGAGCTTCGGGGTATCGGGTCCCTCGGCGTAGGGCTTTTCGTCCCAGCTCGTGATCTCGTAACTACCGGCGGCCTTGGCGGTCAACTGAGCCTCCATCGAAAGGGTGGTGGTCATTCCGACGGGTCACCCGCGGCACGTATCCGTCACCACGTCCGGCAGGCATTCCGGCTAAGCCCATCATGCGATCCATGCCCGCAAGTATGCCCATCCCCGACTGCCTGCGTGGGTGATTCAGCCACTGCTGACGCGCCCCCACTGCGACTGCGACACCCGACTCGACACGCCGGACTCCGTCGCCCGGACACGGGCCGAGGCCCAGCGATGAGGTCGGCGCGGTCGAGGTTGCCCTGTTCGCGGAGGCGTCGGTGGCGCGTCCGCTCCGTCTCCGGCAGAGGGCGGCCGTGAGGGGAGTGGGTCATGGCTGCGCCTTCGCGGGATGACTGCGTGCGGGTGCGCGCCGGATGACCCGTGGCTGGTCGGAGCACGCGCGGACGGGCGGACGGCCTTGGCGTCGACCGCCCGGGGGAGCGAGGGGGAACGTGCGTGCCCGGGCCCGATCGGCAGGCCGGCCGGATCGCCCTGTGACCCTCGCCTTTCACATCTGTCTCAAAGGTGCGCCTTCAGGCGCGGCCACGGCCGGGCACCGAGGCGCTCGATGTCGGTGTTGAAGCGCCGCAGATAGGAAGCGAAGGCGGTGATGTCTTCTTCCGGCCAATCGGCCATGACCCGGTCCAGGGAGCGGACTATGTCCTCCCTTTCCTTGTCGAGTACGCGTGTGCCCTCGTCGGTGATGCGGAACTTGCGGGCCATGCCGCCGTCGGGGTCCGGGATGCGCTCCACGAGTCCGGTGCGCGTGATCGCAGCCGTCTGCCGGTTCAGGGTGGAGGCGTCCAGCCCGAAGGCGTCGCTGAGTTCGCCGATCGACATCGGTCCCTGCATGCGAATGCGGCTGAGCAGGATGTAGGCGCTGCGCTCCAGGGCCCCGTCCTTGCGGTGTCTGCCTCGCTGGTTCACGAACGAGTGGCGACTGAGCAGCATCTGCTCGTACTCAACCTCGTGTGTTGCCCGGGCCATGCGCCTGTCGCCTCCTGCCTGTCACCGGGCCGCTCTCGCTCTCGTCCGGCCCGCCCTCCATTCTCTCATAGGCATGCACCATGCATGTAAAGTGCTAGATGCACAATATATGTATGATGCATAACTATCCGTGGTGTTGGGTTCGGCGAAGGTGCGTGCCGGTTTCGACGTGGCCGATGCCGTGCTCGGCCAGCGGGCCGACGCTCAGACCGAGTCGACGGCACTCGGCGAGCAGCCCGGGCAACGCACTCAGCGTCGCTCGCCACGCGCCCGGCGCGCTCCATCCGTCCGCGTCGTGCAGCAGCACGGTGCCACCGCCGGTCAGACCTGCGAGGACCGATGCCCTGACGGAGCGGGCATCGGCGTCCGCCGTCCAGTCCCGCCCCCATGCCGACCACAGCACCGGTCGCAGCCCGGCGCGGCGGGCAGCGGCCAGGCGGCCGCCGGTGAGGATGCCGTACGGCGGTCGGTACCACTGCGGGACGGTCCCGCAGATCCTCTGTACCGCGCCGGCGGTTCGCGTCACCTCCCGTACGTCGCGCAGCGGTGTGGGGAACCAGGGGCGCTTGTGATGCCAGCCGTGCACCGCGACCTCGTGACCACCCGCCACAAGCGCCCGGCCAAGGGCGGGATGACGTTCCAGCGAGTCGCCGACGACGAAGAAGGTGGCCCGCACCCGGTATTCGTCCAGGACGCGCAGGAAGTGCGGCGTGCTGGCCGGGTCCGGCCCGTCGTCGAAGGTCAGTGCCACGTGAGAGGGATGACCGCGGCCGTCCAGCGCGGGGCTGAGGATCCTCCGTACGGGCGGCAGCCAGGTGGCGGCGGGCCCCATGTGCCACGCGGCAGCCACACCCAGAGCGCCGACCACCGCGCCGGATGACACCGCCGTCCGCCCTGCGGCGGAGCGTCCTACCATCGCTGTTCGTCCTTTCCGGAGACCACCGGGGAACTGCTCAGATGCACGCTGGCGAACGCGATGAGGCCGAGCGCCGCAGCCTCCGGCAGCACCCGCCAGCCCAGTTCGATCCGCTCCTCGAACAGCAAGACGCCCAGAATGACGCTCAGCAATGAGTCGCCGAGAGTGAGCGCGGGCTGCGACGCGGCGAGCGAGCCCGCCCGCAACGTGGCTTGCAGCAGCAGGAACGAGCCCAGGCCGACGGCCGCGGCCGCGTAGATCTGCCACGTGGTGAACACCGCCCCGACTCCGCCGGACAGCAAACCGAGGGTGTCCTTGATCAGCGCCGCGGTGAAGGAGAAGCCGATGGCGGTCGCCGACCCCAGCACCGCCGCACGGGCGGAGCCCCGCAACCCCATTCCCACCGTGATCAGCACGATCGACACGGCGGCGGTGGGCACAGCACTGAGCAGCCACCTCTTCGGCGGCACGGTCTCCACACCGCCGGTCGGACTGGCCAGCAGGAGGAAGGCCGCCAGGCCCAGCGCCATACCGAGGAACGCCCCCCAGGTCCGCGCCCCGGGCGGTCGCCGGAAGACGGCCGCAGCCAGCACAGACGTGAACAACAGCTCCGTCGTCATCACCGGCTGCACCACAGCCAGTGGCCCGGTCGCCAGGGCCAGGGCCTGCGCCAGCCCCGAGACGAGCAGCAGTCCCGCCCCCCAGCGCCAGGCCGGCCGGCGGACGAAGCTCAGGCTCCCGAGGCGATGGCTGCCCGTGCGGCCGGGCAGGTCCGCTGCCGCAGCGCGGCGCTGCAGCACGGAGGCCGCCGCGTTCCCGAGCGCGGCGAGCAGCGCCAGTACCACGGAGACGATGATCACGTGTCACCCACCCTGCCCGCGGGTCCGTTGCCGGGGGCCCGCTCAGCCGAACCGCATGGCCAGCTTGCGGAAGAGGTGCGGAGCCATGCCCTGGAGCCGGCCCGGCACGCTCAGCCAGCGCGGCACGGTGATCTCGTCCCGGCGACCGGCGAGCGCCTTCTCGACCGCTGCCGCGACCCGCCCGGCGGGTACCGGCCGTGGCCAGGACCGCGTGTACGGGGTGCCGCGGCGGGTGAAGAACGGCGTGTCCACGGGACCTGGCAGCACCAGGCAGACGTGGACGCCTGTGCCCTGGAGTTCATGGCGCAGGCTCTCCGTGAACGCGATCAGCGCGCCCTTCGTCGCCGCGTAGACCGCCTCGTCCCGTACACCGAACCGGCCGGCGACAGAGCCGATCAGCACCAGCCGGCCCGACCCGCGGGACACCATCTGCGGCAGCACCAGGCGGACGAGGTGGAGTACGGCGCAGACGTTGACACTCACCAGACGGTCCACCGTGCCGGGCGGCATGTCGGTGTACGAGCCCGCCCAGCCGAGCCCCGCTCCGGCAACGAGCACGTCGACTCTTCCGCTGTGAGCCAGTGCCGCCTCGGCCAGCTTGCGGCAGCCCTCCTCGGAGGCCAGGTCCATCGGCAGCGCGGCACCGGCGGTGCGCGCGGCGACACTGCCGAGCCGGCCCTCGTCCCGCCCGTTGAGCAGCAGCTCCCATTGCCCGCACGCCCCGAGCCGTGACGCGATTTCGGCGCCGATACCGGACGAGGCCCCGGTGATCAACACGACCGGCCGCGGGCCGGGGGCGGGCGGACCGGCCGCAACCGACTGCGTCGCGTCGGTCCCGGTTGCGGGGGTGTCGTGGGCTGGGTGGCTCTTGCGCATGGGCTTCCGTCCTCCGGGGCCGCCGACATCCTGATGAAGCACCAGCCTGCAGCGGCCCGTACCGAGTCATCCTTCATGCAACCAGCGCACAGGCAAACGCGCTCGACCGCACCTGGGCTAACGGCCCGCCCGTCCAGTGTTGGCGCACCGGCCGCGATGCGAGGAATATCCAAGAATGGGACGCCGGATTCTGATCGTCAGCGCGAGCATGGGCGCCGGACACGACGCCGTGGCCGCCGAACTGGCCGGGCGGCTGCGGGCCGACGGCCACCTGACCGCACGTGTGGACCTCCTCGACACTCTGCCCCCAGGCGCTGGGCGCGGGCTGCGCGCCGCATACCGCACGGCGCTCCGCCACTGCCCAGGGGCCTACGCGGCGGTCTACTCGGCATTCTTCCGCGACCGCGGAGACCAGCGCGACCGGAACGGCTGGGCGCCGAGCACCGGGCCGCTGGCCGCAGCCCTGGAGCCACGCCTGCGCGACGTCGTCGAGCGCTGGCGCCCGGATGCGCTCGTCTCCACCTTCCACCAGGCTGCCCAGGTCACAGGGCGGCTGCGCGCCCAGGGCGGTGACTGCCCGCCCAGCACGGTCGTGGTCACCGACTTCGCCGTGCACCGGCAGTGGCTCCATCCCGGCAACGACCTGCACCTGTGCCTGACCGAGGCCGTCGCGGCACGCGTCCGTGCCGGGACCGGACGCCCGGCGGAGGTGTGCGGCCCGGTCGTGCCTGCGGCCTTCGCCGCGGCCGCCCACGAGAATGCGGGCGGGCGGCCGTCGCGCTGGGCGCGGGAGTTCGCGCGGCGCGGCCCCGGTCGGCCTGCGGTGCTGCTTTCGGCCGGTGCCTGGGGCGTGGGACAGGGGCTGACTGCCACCGCGCTCCTGCTCGCCGACGCAGGCCACCTCCCGGTGCTGCTGTGCGGCAAGGACGAACGACTGCGGACCCGCGCCGCGAAGTTTCCCGGCGTCCTGGCGCTGGGCTGGGTCGAGGACCTGCCTGAGCTCATGGCGGCATCGAGCGCCCTGGTGGACAACGCCGCGGGGCAGACGGCCGTGCAGGCCCTCGCCGCCGGCGTACCGGTCGTCGGGTACCGGCCGATCCCCGGCCACGGCGCCGAGGGCGTCGGTGCAATGGCCGCCGCAGGCCTCACCGAACACGCTGCCGACACGATCGGGCTGCTCAACTCATTGGACCGGCTGCTGCGCCCCGGTCCCGACCGGGACCGACGGATCGCCGCCGGGCAGGCCGTCTTCACCGCAGACGCGGCCGAACTGGTCGCCTGGTGAGCCCGAGGGGAGAAGCCAGTGAGCCCGAGGGGAGAAGTACGCCAACCGGAGGAATGACTGCGACCGGCCGCGGATGTGGGCCGCCGACGGTTCCTGACTGCGCACGTTCAGCGTGCTGGTGGCTCGGGCCGAGACGGGCGAGGACCTGAACCGGGTCGTCGCGGTGGACTCCACGATCCTGCGGGTCAGGAGGCGCCCGCCGGTGTCGGTGGAGCGCTGCCGGAAGAGTTCGCCCTGCTCGAGCAGCAACAGGGTCGCCATCGACACCGAGTCGGCCAGCTCCGCCGCCCGCGCCGGATCCTCATAAGGGTCGGCGAGCAGCGGCTCAGGGAACCACGACCCGACGTACGCCTCCCGCCGGACGCGGGCCGAGCGCAGTACGTCGATCGAGATCCGTCACCGCAGCCGAGAGGAAGGCCTTGACCGACCTGGGTTGTGTCGGGGAGGCCTCGAAGCGCAGCCAGGTCTCCTGGACCGCATCCTCGGCCTCGCTCACGCTGCCCAGTATTCGGTAGGCGATCGAGAGCAGCAGCGGCCGCTGCTCCTGGAACTCCTGAGTCCTGCTCATGCCGGCTCCTCCTTGAAGCCCTGGCGCCACGAGGGGTAGCGCAGTTGCCAGTCGAGTTCCCGCTTGGCCTTGGCGTTGGAGAAGCAGAGCCCCTCGGTCGTCGTCACCGCCATGTCCCCGGCCGGCAGTCGGGCCAGCCACGTGGGGATGTGCATCGGCCGCTTCGCCCGCGCACGCAGCCAGATTCCGCGTCCAGCCCGTCCATCACCACCCCCTGCGCGCCCAGCTGCTCCACCACGCCCAGCTTGGCCGCGCTCGTCGTCGTCGCCGTCACCTCGTGCCCCCGCGCCGCGAGCTGCGGCACCAGGCGCCGCCCCATCGCCCCGGCCCCGCCCGCCCTGAGTGGGACGGTGCAGGTCCGGCCGGGACTGACCTGCCGCATGTCCCTTCATCGTGATGCGAGTAGCTATTCGGAGGGCGGCAGCAGGGTCCCCAAGGGGCCGAGGTCGAGGTTGAGCTCCTCCATGGTCAAGTCGTACCGGGCGCACAGCTCGTTCATACGGTCGTGGAGGATCAGGAGAGTGGCCCCGAGGCGTTCCTCCTCTTCCTCAGTGAGGTCTCCCTCGTCGACGCGGTGCAGAGCCTGGCGCTCCATGAGCTGTCGCAGGAGTTCGACGAGGGTGAGGACGAGTTTGACCAGGTCACGCTCCACGGTGTCGGGTTCCGCGACGATCCGGCGTGTCGTCCTGTGCGGGGGTTTCTCGTCCTGGGACGTGGCGGGCAGCAGGCGGAAAGCCCGCGTGGCTGCGTCGGCGACCTCGTCGAAGCGACGTCCGGGCCCGCGGTCTTCATTCGGCATGGCCGTCTCGCGGCTGTGGTGTGCCCTCCGCCCAAGGCGACGGGTTCTGCGCGGTGATGGAGACGATGAGCGCCCGCAGGGAGACACGTACAAGGTCGATGCCTGCGATCGACAGCGTGATGTCACCGGTGAGGACCACACCACCGCTGAGGAGGCGGTCCAGCAGGTCGATGAGGGCTATCTGCCGGCCGGGCAGCGGTTCCCTCTCGGCTTCTACGGGTAGCCGGGCAGCCCCGGTCACGGTGACGCCGTCCCCTCCGCGGGTTCGGCATCGGGCGGCGAGGCGAAGGAGTAGGGCGCCCAGGGGCCGGTGACCTCGACGCGCACCGAGTCCAGGCCTTCGGCCGCTCGCATGACGTCGGAAAAGAACGCGTCCGCATGCTCCGCCGGTACGAGGTACGCGTCGTTGACGACGTTCTCCCCGGACCCGACCGAGAGTTCACCCTGCTGGGGCCTGTGCCGGGCCCGGTCCACCGCATGGATACCGGCCGCGGCTTCGACGTTCGCGGCTGCCTGTTCGGCCGCCCGGTAGGCGTCCTCCTGTGTATGCCGTTGTGCTCTGCGACTGCGCAGGTAGGCCCGCCCGGGGCTGAGACCGGGCGCCGGAGCTGTGTCTGCCCGGGCGGCGGTGACCGATATGGGTTCGACGTAGATTTTGACGCCCCACTCGACGTGCGCTGCCAAGCGGGACAGCCGGTCGCTGAACGTGTCCTGGCAAGCGTCGAGCGTCATGGCGACCCGTTCGTCGTCGAGATACACGGTCGCGAGCCGCAGCGGAAGCACAGTGGTATGGGCGGACAACGCCTCAACCACGCTGTGGTGGGCCCTGGCCACCGCCTCAAGCCAGTCCAGGTCCTCAAGATGCCGCTTGAGGGCGTCCTCGTGAAAGTCCTCGGGCGGTACAGGGCTCACCACCGCCGCAACGTCACCACCATGCCGACCGTGGACCAGGTGCACCGGGGCTCGCGCCACGCCTTGAACGCCGGCGAGGACATCCGGCAGTCCATCGGCGTCTCGCACCACGGCATACGTGTAACTGATCGGCTCGGTCATCACTCATCCCGCTTCTTGGGGCGAACCTTGGCCGACTGCCGGCGCTGCGGCGTCGCATGCGGCGGTTTCTCGGTCACGGAACGGCGCTCTTCGGCCGATGGAAGCTCCGCGTCCTCGCGCAGGGCTTCGATCTCCGCGCGCAGGCGCTTGTTCTCCTCTGCCAGCTCGCGACTGCCGTTCGCGCGGGAGGACAGTGACGGATCGTGCTCCCACCAGTCGATTCCCATCTCCTTGGCCTTGTCCACGGACGCGACCAGCAGACGGAGCTTGATGGTGAGCAGTTCGATGTCGAGAAGGTTGATCTGTATGTCGCCCGCGATGACGATGCCTTTGTCGAGTACCCGCTCCAGAATGTCGGCGAGGTTGGCAGAGGACCCCTGGGCGTACTGCGGGGACGACCTGT
This sequence comes from Streptomyces sp. NBC_01669, assembly GCF_026339735.1. Lineage (GTDB taxonomy): Bacteria > Actinomycetota > Actinomycetes > Streptomycetales > Streptomycetaceae > Streptomyces > Streptomyces yanii. Next base: position 697,619 of record NZ_JAPEQG010000001.1, on the reverse strand, counting down.
ATGGGAGGGAGCCAAACCTGCTGGCAACGGGTTCTGTCACGGCCTGTCGACCTCGGTTTCCTGGATTCCAGCGCCTGGAAGCAGAACTACGGCGCGGGCATTCTTCAGGTCCACCCCGGGCTGAAGGCCGGGCGCGACCGCATCCTGCCCGCGTGGAGCGACTCCTTGAGCGGCTGCTCGTCGACAGGAGCGCGGACGAGCCCAGCCCGGGTCGGTGAGCCGCCGGCTTCTTGCCGGCGAGACAAGCGATGAGCCAGGCGATCTTGTCCAGCTCGATGCCCGGCGGCCGCGGCCTCCCAGTAGGGCGCCGGTCTTCGCATTCATCATTGCCGAAATCTCGGTCATGTCCTGCGGATCTCCTGGTGCGCTCTGATCTCGTCGAGCCGGTCGAGCAGCTCGTCCTCGCGCTGGTCGAACGTCTCCTCGTCGATCGCTCCTGAGAGGAGCGCCTTCTCCAGCTCCGCGAGCTCCCGCTCGACCGGCCCGGGGTCGTAGTAGTCCCGCTCCGCAGCCTCCACGACACGCTCCACGACCCAGCCCACGCCGCGCACGGGTGCCAGCGGGAGAGTGAGAATCTGAGCGAACAGGCCCATGAGTGCTCCCTACACGAAGCTGTACGGCGGCAGCGGGCCACGCAGCCGCCAGTCGAAGTCCTCGCCCAGTTCGGCAGCGAGGTTCTTCTCCGTGGCAGTGAACCGGTCCTCCCGGCGTCGATCCACCAGGAAGGAGACGTTCAGGAAGTCGTTGCCGGCCGTCTGTGAGGCCCGCTCATCGCGGGCGAGCGGGCGCAACGCCTCGATGACAGCGGCTGCCAGTGCCTCCTGGCGGGCCTGGACCTCGTTCGCCACGAGCTCGCCCAGGGCGAGCGGCAGGTCGGGGTTGTTGTGGCCGGCCCGGATGTCGTCGTTGAGTCTGCGGGCCTCAGGCGACTCCTGGAGGATTTGGCGCAGCAGCGCGTCTTCGTCCTGTGCCGCCTTCAGGTGGTACTCGGCGCACCCCTCCAGCGCGGCCAGCCGTTCCGTGTACCGCTCGGCGTTCTCCTCGAGAACGGCCCGCACCGCGTCGTCGTCAGGGGCCAGCAGACCGAATCGCAGCGGCAGTACGGTGCCCTTGGCCATCAGCCGCTCCTGGACCGCCTGATGTGCACCAACGTCCCGGCGTTTGGCACGCAACCCCTGCGGAGCGTCACTGACGACTGCGCTGAGGATTCCGCCCTGCACCGTACGCAGTTGTGCGGGAGGGTCGCCCACGCCGTTGAGATCGTCCAGGCGCAGCGGATGCGTGGCCGCCGTTATGGCGTACACATACACGGCCATGGCTCAGTCCTCCCGGTGCCGGGAAGCACGGCGAGCCGTCCGGGGGCGGGGCCGCTCCCGCCTCTCTTCGGCTTCCTCGTCCTCGTCCTTGCGGCCCTGCTGCAAGGCGTCGGTGACGGCCTCCATCGCGCCGGTCAGTGCCCCCTTGCTCTTGCCCTTGGCTCCGCCTTCGGTCACTTCGCCCACGAGGTCGGTCAGCTGGCTGGGTGCCTTGCGTCCGGACTCCAGGTCGAGGCGGTTGCAGGCCTCGGCGAAGCGCAGGTAGGTGTCCACACTCGCCACGACGATGCGGGCATCGACCTTGAGGATCTCGATGCCAACCAGCGATACGCGGGCGAATACGTCGATGACCAAGCCGCGGTCCAGAATGAGTTCCAGAACGTCGTACAGAGTGCCGGAACTCGGTCCTTGAGAAATACTGCCTCTGCCCTGCGGCACCACGGTCATGGTGCCCTCCCTTCGCCATCGGCCGCATCAGTGGCTCGGCGGCCCCTGCTCTCGCCCTGCGACCCGACAGCCGGGGACGGCGGTCGTAAAAGGGTCATGCGTGACGGTCGATCTGCCCGCGTGCATAGCGGCGGGTCTGCTCGTACGCCATCAGTTCGCCGTCCTGGTCCAGCGTCACCCGGTAACTCGCCATCACACTGGTGGTCTCGGGGATGCGTTCCAGCTCCATGACCTCGACCTGCGCCTCCCAGCCGTCCTCGGTGGGCTGCACCGCAGAGACGGACTCGGGCGACCTCCCCAGCAGCTCCTCGAGCTGCTCGGCCGCGTACCGCATCGCCTGCGGCGCGGACACGCGGCCAGACCTCGACGAATCACGTTGCACCCGCGGCTTCGTGCTGCGAGCGCTGTCGCTGCGCGAGTCCGTGGCCTTGCTCCGGGACGGCTGCCGACGTTGACCGCCGACGCTCTTTTCTCCAACGGCCATGCTGCTGCTTCTTCGGTAGGAAAGACGGCCTCTGAGCGCTGGGCTTCTCTCACTCTCGCTCAGTCGCTCGGGTTAGCAATACGCAGTGACAGGATATTGGCGCGCTATTCGCGGTCTGCCTCTGTCGAATGTGCTCGTGACCGCCGTTGCTGCGCGCCAGGGCCCCTCCGGTGCCGACATGCTTTTTGCAAGAAAAGGTTGATGTTCGAACCGTTGGGATTCCATGGAGAAACTCGGACGAGTACATGGTTACCGCAGGAAAGTATGCGCTTCCGCGGGAACGCGGTCAGCAGCCATCGGCGCGGTTTCGCCGGTGTCGATCCGACGGCATGGGTTCCGGCTCTTCTGCCGGTGCGTCGAGTACGGCGAGTGTGTCCTGCAGCTCCGGCGAGGCGCGCGACGACCTCGCGCCGGATCTGTTCCGGAACCTCCTTGATGGCGTAGCGGTCCTGGCTGTCCGGTCGTGGATGGGCCGGTTCCGCGGGCACACAGACGCCTTGGAATCGCACGCACCAGACCGCGTCCGCTATCCGATCGAAGGTCACCCGACAGGCTCTCAGTTGCGGGACGCGGTCCGCCTCTCATGGACGCCTCCTTCGCCGCCTGTCCCGGAACGGCGGCCCTGCGACGCCGCTACCGACGCAGCGTTGCGGTGACGCTGTTACGGAGTTTCCTGCACCGGCCGTGCCAGCTCGACATTGAACTGGGCCCCGGCCAGCAGAGCGAGATTGGTGAACCAGACCCAGATCAAGAAGACGACGAGCCCGGCGAGCGACCCGTACAGCCGACTGTACGAACCGATGTGGGTGGCGTACAAGGTGAACCCGGCCGATGCCACGAGCCACAGGGACGCGGCGAGCACTCCGCCGGGCAACCCTCGCCGCAACCCCTTGGCCGCCGCCGGGCCGGTACGGAACAGCACCATGATCAGACAGGCAACGAGGAACATCAGGATGGGCCACTTCAGCATCGTCCAGACCGTGTCACTTGCGTGTGCGAGGCCCATCCTGTGTCCCAGCCAGTGGGCCAACGGCCCGGTCAGCACCAGCGCGAACGCGCTGGTCATCAGCAGCAGGAGCAGTCCGACGGCGCTGGTCACGATGATGTGTGCCTTGCGCAGCGCGGGTCGTGTGTCGCGGACGCCGTACAGGGCGTGCAGAGCACGGCGGAAGACGGCCAGATAGCTGGAGGCGGACCACACGGCGCTGACGGTTCCCGTCGCGACCAGCAGCCATACGGCGCCGCGCTCCTGGGTCGCGGCCTCCAGGGGTTCGCGCAGCGCGGCGCCGGACTCCGCGGGGGCGAAGGCCGTGATGTCGGCGATCAGCACGTCGGTTGCTCGGGGGTTGGCCAGGCCGATGAGGGCGACGGTGACCAGGAGCGCCGGGAGCAGGGCGAGGATGGCGTAGTACGTCAGGGCGGCGGCCCAGTCCGAGAGGTCGTCGTTCCACAGGGAGACGGGGGTGCGGCGCAGGGCGGCCCGGTAGTGGGCCGCCCGCCCGGAGGGTGCGCCCTGGCGGGGGACGCGTCCTGAGGCGGTGGGTGTGGTCTTGCTGGGCACGCTGGTCTCCGGGGGACGTGGTCAGGCACGGCGCGGCCTGGCGGCGCCGGGGGAGGCAGCGGATCCCCCGGGGTACGGACGTCCTTTGCTACCACCTTTTCTCGTGCCTCCGATCATGGGTCGTACTCCTGCCGTGTCCGGGACCACCTGCACTACCGGACGAATCCCCCCCGGCTGCCGCTCTCCGGTATCTCGGGTCCGGGAGGAGTCGGGCCCTGGCCGGGAGGCGGCGGTCGGCGAAGGGTGCGCAAAGGCGCGGCAGCAGCCCGGCAGCCGGGCGACCAGCAGACGGAGCACGAAGCCCGCGCTCTCCTGGCTCAACTCGGCCTCGCCGAGGGCAGGTTGCGAGCGCGCGCCGGCCGGGCTCCGCGCGGCCGGGAAAGCCGCCGGCACGGTTACGCCGCCCCCGGGCCCGAGGCAGCGGCGCCCTCACCCTTCAGTCGGGGGCCCTGATCACCTCCGGCAGCCCGTCGGAAGCCGCCGTGCCTGCCCGCCGAGCACCGGCGCGGGCCGCAGGGGACGCGATGCCATCCGTTGACCCGAAGCTGCGGCGCGCGGACCGATCCGACGGGGCGTGAGGCCTTCGGCACGCCGGGATGTGGCACGGTGAACATGCAGCCAGATGGATCACCGAGAATGGATCACCGAGGAGGAGATTCCGTGTCGAATCCACCGCTTCCCGAGAACGCGATCGCCATGCTGAAGAAGCCCAACCAGGCCGTCATCGCGACGCTTCGGGCCGACGGCCAGCCAGTGTCCACGGCCACCTGGTACCTCTGGTGCGACGGCCGGATCCTGGTCAACATGGATGAGGGCCGCAAGCGGCTCGAATACATCCGCAACGACCCCCGGGTCACGCTCACCGTGCTCGCCGAGGGGAACTGGTACACCCACCTCAGCATCATCGGACACGTCGCCGACGTACGTGAGGACAAGAACCTCACCGACATCGACCGCCTGGCCCAGCAGTACCTGGGCACGCCGTACCCTCAGCGGGACCGCGGCCGGGTCAGCGCCTGGATCGAGATCGACCGCTGGCACGGTTGGGGCACGCTCAAGGAGAACAGCCAGCCCGGCTGACCCGCGCGCCGCGGCGTCTGGCACGCACCGGACGCCGAGCGGGGGCGAAGTCGCAGCCGAGCCGGGCGCACTCGCCGGCCTCGGCGTTCAGGTCCTGCGGGGCCGGGATGCCGGATACCGGCTGGGATATGCGCCCGCAGCCCCGTTGCAATGGGGTTCCCGTCCGACCGCCGTGATGCAGGAGGCTGGACCGGGCTCGGATCCACGCAGATCATCCGTCGGGTTCATGACCTCAACCAACGCCTCGTCACCCAGGCGTGTTTGTGCCGCCCGTGCCGACATCAGTCGCGCAGGGGAACTGGCCTGCCCTGCCGGGCGTCAGTGGACTGCGCGGCGGGCCGTACGTCGTGACCAGCAGGTCACCCGGGGGCAACCGCGTACGGCCCACTCCGTTGCCGGTGGCGGCCGACGGTGGGTGAGCAACCGGATACCGATCGGCATCCGGTTGCTCACCCACCGCCGCCCCGCCTGCCGAGGCACCGGACCGGACAGTCCGCCGAGATCAGACCGCCGGTGCCGGGAAGGTCGGGTACTCGACTCCGGAGACGTGCTGGACGACGCGGATGACCTGGCAGGAGTAGCCGAACTCGTTGTCGTACCACAGGTAGAGGATCGCGTTGTCGCCCTCGACCTTGGTGGCACCGGCGTCGACGATCGAGGCGTGGCGCGAGCCGATGAAGTCGCTCGAGACCGCGTCGGGGGCGCTGATGAAGTCGATCTGGCGCCTGAGCGGCGAGGTCAGCGACACGTTGCGGAGGTAGTCGAGGACTTCCTCGCGTGTGGTCTCGCGCGCGAGCTGCAGGTTGAGGATCGCGATCGAGACGTCCGGCACCGGGACGCGGATCGAGCTGCCGGTGATCTTCGCCTGGAGGTCGGGCAGCGCCTTGGCGACGGCGGACGCGGCACCGGTCTCGGTGATGACCATGTTGAGCGGCGCCGAGCGGCCGCGGCGGTCGGAGCTGTGGTAATTGTCCAGCAGGTTCTGGTCGTTGGTGAACGAGTGGACGGTCTCCACGTGTCCGCGCAGGACGCCGTACTCGTCCTCCATCGCCTTCAGCGGCGGGACGATCGCGTTGGTGGTGCAGGACGCGCAGGACAGGATCTGCTCGTCCGGCTTGATCATGTCTTGGTTGACACCATGGACGATGTTGGGGACGTCGCCCTTGCCCGGCGCGGTCAGGACGACCTTCGCGACGCCGGGGCGGAGGTGCTTCGACAGACCCTCGCGGTCGCGCCACTTGCCGGTGTTGTCGACGAGGATGGCGTCCTTGATGCCGTACGCCGTGTAGTCGACCTCTGACGGGTCGTTGGCGTAGATCACCTTGATCTCGTTGCCGTTGGCGACGATCGTGCTGCTCGCCTCATCGACGGTGATCGTGCCCTGGAACTGGCCGTGGATGGAGTCGCGGCGCAGCAGCGAGGCGCGCTTGACGATGTCCTGGTCGCCGCCCTGGCGGACGACGATGGCGCGCAGCCGCAGGCCGTTGCCGGAGCCGGCCTTCTCGATGAGCAGGCGGGCGACGAGGCGGCCGATGCGGCCGAAGCCGTAGAGGACGACGTCGCGCGGCTCGCAGCGCTCGATCTTGTTGGCTCCCGTGGCCCCGGCGACGGCCCCGGCGGTGAACTCCTCCACCGAGAGGCCGCGGTCGTCGGTCTTGTACGTCGCGGCAAGCATGCCGATGTCGATCTGGGAAGGGCCGAGATCGAGCGTGGTGAGAGCCTGCAGGAACGGAAGCGTCTCGGTGACCGAGAGTTCCTCACCGGCGATCTGCCGGGCGAATCGGTGGGTCTTGAGGATGCTGACCACCGACTTGTTCACCAAGGAGCGGCTGTGAAGCAGGACGGTGACGTCCCGCTCCCGATGCAGCTTCCCGATGAGCGGGATCATCGACTCCGTGATCTCCTCGCGGTTCTTCCAGTTGGTGAACGAGTCCTCGTTGACAGTCACAGGTTTATCTTTCGAGCTAGGCGGTGCTCATATGCTAACCGCCCGCCATTTCGATCATTCACCCGGTGTCACCTGAGCCGGATGCCGTGAGCGGGCCCCATGGTCACGTCGGAGGACGGAATGGGTCGCTGTGCGGAGTAAGGGCGATCGATTTGCCGGGGTGCGCCCTAATATGCCCCCGGCGTGATCCTTGTCGGCCGCGGTGCCGACGTCATCGGCATCGACCGGCTCGGCGGACCTCTGCTGGGCCGGGGCGCCCGCGCAGTGGTGACCCGCGGCGGGGGAGCGGCCCGCCCGGTCGACGTGCGAAGGACTCCCGGGCGGGCTACATCGTCCACGCTGCCCTGAACGCGTCCGCCCGCGCTGCCGACGGGCCGGTGCGTGAGCCGAACGGGGACGCAGAATGCAGCCGTCAGGCGCTGAGCGCCTGCCTGTGGGTGTCGATGGCCGCGTGCAGAACGCCCAGGTGCTCATGGAGATCAGCGACCGCGCGGACGGTCCGGTCGGCGAGAAGCGTGCCGAGGCGGGTCATCCGGCCGGGGCCCGGCAAACATCCCCGAACTGCAGCAACCGTCGAGTAGGGGAAGTCCTTCGAGCCGAGTCTGCTACGGGAGGCTTCGGCCGGACATGACGCGGGCCTGGAGCGCTGACTTCTCGTGGAAGCCGCGGACGCCCATGCCGGCCACGACAATCCGGCCCTCGCCGCCACTGAGCTGCGCCCTCGCGTCGCAGCGGCAATGATCGCGTTCTCCGGCGCGCCCATGGTCTCATGGGAGACGAGGTTCAGTGGCGGGTTGTCGACGGTAAGGGCTCCGAGGGGATCTTCACTGGTGAAGGTGACAGCAGACATCGTGCGGGCCTCCACCAGCCGCTGCTGCGGGGACCGTCTCGCCCGCCAGGCCGTGAGCGGAGCGGCCTCAGCCGGTGTGTCGACTGGTCGGCCCGGGTCGGAAGACTCCGGGGAGTGCCTTGCAGGCGGCCTTCCAGGGAAGGCCGATACCGGCTCAGTCACGGCGCTCGCCCGATCCCCTCACCGTGGCGCTCGACGCCGTGCTCGATCACAACCGCGGCCTGTCCCGGGAACCACCCGGATGCATGTGGCGGTTGAGCGCCGTGCGGCCGCTGGTGGGCCATTGCACCGACGACAAGGCCTCGGCACACGGTGATGGCCCCGTGACCCATGATTCCCCCTCCCCTTCTCCCTTCCGGGAGCAGAGCACACGTGCCCCGGAGACCCGGACCCCGCTGCGCGCGTTCCTCAGGACCGAGTCCGGCAGCGCGGCGGTGCTGCTGGCCGCCACCGTGGCGGCACTGGTGTGGGCGAACGCGGCTCCCGGGGCGTACGCATCCTTCTGGGAGGTGCACCTGTCGGTGACCGTGGGATCGGCAGGGGTATCGCTGGACCTGCGCGAGTGGGTGAACAGCGGCCTGATGACGTTCTTCTTCTTCGTCATCGGGCTGGAGGCGCGCCGGGAGTTCGACATGGGCGAGCTCCGGGAGCGGCAGCGGGTCATGCTGCCCCTGGCCGCGGGGCTCGCCGGGATGCTCGTCCCCGTCGGGATCTACCTCGCGTTCAACTCGGGCGATGCCTCGGCCCACGGCTGGGGAGCGGCCATGTCCACGGACACCGCGTTCGCCCTGGGCATGCTGGCGATTCTGGGACGACGGTTCCCCGACGCGCTGCGCACGTTCATCCTCACGGTGACCGTCGTCGACGACCTGCTGGCTCTGGTGGTCATCGCCCTCGTCTACAGCGACCACATCACCGTGCCCGCCCTGCTCTCCGCCGTGACCTTGTTCGGCCTGATCCTGCTGGTCAGGGCGGCGGGCGTGCGCCACGGACTGACGTACCTGCTGATGGGGGCCGCGACCTGGGTCGCGCTGCTCAAGTCCGGTGTCGATCCGGTGGTCGTGGGTCTGGCCATGGGACTGCTGACCTACGCCTACCCGGCGGCACGCAGCGACCTGGAACGCGCGAGCGATCTGTTCATCTCATTCCGCGAGCAGCCCACACCTGAGCTGGAGCGCTCGGCGCGCCAAGGACTGGCGTCGGCGCTGTCACTCAACGAGCGGCTGCAACGGATGTACCACCCGTGGACGAGTTATGTGATCGTGCCGTTGTTCGCCCTCGCCAATGCCGGCATCACCATCGACGCGGGACTGCTGTCGCGGGCGGCAACGTCCCCGGTCACTCTGGGCATCCTGTTCGGCTATCTCGTCGGCAAGCCGGTGGGCATCACCGGTGCCTCCTGGCTGCTTGCCCAGCTGAGCCGCAATCGGCTGCGGCCTCCGGTCGGTTGGGGCGCCCTCGCCGGGGGCGGCACGATCGCCGGGGTCGGGTTCACCGTTGCCCTGCTGATCTCCACGCTGGCCTTCGACGGAGACCGGCTGGAAGAGGCGAAGGTGGGCATCCTGGGCGCGGTGGCCTGTTCCTTCCTCGCAACCTGCGCCGTGGCGATGGCGATCAGGCTCCTGCCGCCGCAGCGGCGTGCACGAGTACTGCTCGGCACAGCCGAGAGGGTGATCGATCTCGTGGTCCCGGTCGACCCCGATCGTGACCACGTGCGGGGCCCGATGATCGCTCCGGTGACACTGGTCGAGTACGCCGATTTCGAATGCCCCTACTGCGGCCAGGCCGAACCCGTGGTCCGTGACCTGCTCGCCGACTTCGGCGATCTGCGCTACGTGTGGCGGCACCTGCCGCTCACCGATGTCCATCCCGGCGCGCAACTCGCCGCCGAGGCGGCCGAGGCCGCGGCGGATCAGGGGGCCTTCTGGCAGATGCACGGCCTTCTCCTGGAGCACCAAGGCGCACTCCGGGCGCCCGACCTGATGCGCTACGCGGACGAACTGGGCTTGGACGCCGAGCGCTTCCATCGCAGTCTGCGCACTCACGCGGGGGCCGACCGGGTCGCCGAGGACAGGGAATCGGCCGATCTGAGCGGGGTGACAGGAACCCCCACCTTCTTCATCAACGGCCTGCTGCACCGCGGCGCCTACGACATCGACGCGCTGTCCGCCGCGGTGCGAACAGCCCGGGCGCGTGCAGGACTGATGCGGTGATCCGCCGGATGCAGTCGGTGACAGGGCTTTGGCCGAGACTTCCGGAGACGTGGATCTGCAGGGTCCGTCGACGCCCACGCCGTGTTGGTTCCCCACCGGTGCGGGTCGCGCATGGAGTCCTGCATCACGCGCATGGCCGGGTTGCCGTCATTCCTCAGGGTGGATGATGCTGCACGCAGCGTGCTCGGACGGCGCGACCGGTCAAGCATCGCCGGCCCGGGAGTGACTGAGCGGCTGCGGACCGGCTTCCTGTCAGTCGGGGGTGAGCACCGCTGCGCCGTTCACGCGGTCCGCGGCCAGGTCGGCCAGTGCTTGATCAGCCCGGTTCAGGGGATAGCGGCTGACGGTGACCTGGATACCGATGCGTTCGGCGAGTTCGAGAAAGTCGCGGCCGTCCTCGCGGGTGTTGGAGGTGACGCTCCGCAGATTCCGCTCCTGGAAGAGATGCCGCTGGTAGTTCAGCGCGGGAATGTCGGAGAGATGGATACCGGCGATCGCGAGGGTGCCCGACCGGTCGAGTCCCTCCAGGGCCACCGGCACCAGATCACCCACCGGAGCGAACAGGATCGCCGAGTCGAGCGGCTCCGGTGGGCTGTCGTAGGCGCCGCCTACCGATGAAACACCCAGGGACAGAGCGAGTTCACGCGCCTGCGCGGAACGCGTCATCACATGGACGGTCGCGCCGTCGGCCAGAGCCACCTGAGCGGCCAGATGGGCCGACGCGCCGAAACCGTAGATTCCGAGCCTGCCACCCTTCGGCAACGCACTGCGGCGCAGCGACCGGTAGCCGATGATTCCCGCGCACAGGAGAGGGGCGAGCAGGGCCGCGTCCTGGGACTCGGGGAGCCGGTAGGCGAACGCCTCGGGTACAAGGACCAGGTCGGCGAAGCCGCCGTCCGCATCCCACCCCGTGTACGTGGACCGGGGGCACAGGTTCTCGCGTCCGGAGCGGCAGTAGCGGCAGGACCCGCAGGTACGGCGCAACCAGGCACCGCCGACCCGGTCGCCCACACGGAACACGTCGGTCGCCTCGCCGGCCGCTGCCACCCGGCCGACGATCTCGTGCCCGGGAATCGTCGACGGACGGTGGGGCGTGAGGTCTCCCTCGGCGAGATGCAGGTCCGTGCGGCAGACACCGCAGGCTTCCACCCGCAGCAGGAGTTCATCCGGGGCGGGCGCGCTCACTTGGCGGTGTCTCCGCACCAGCGGGCCGGTACCGATCGGTCCGGGTGTCCCGACGGCCCAGCCGCTGAGCATCTGTGAGTGGGGGAGCCCCATACCTCCAGCCTGCGGCCGCTGGGTGGGTCCGGCAAACCGGCCGGTTTCCCCATGTGCTTCGGGAACCGCAGATCGGGGCGGCTGCTGCGTCGGCGGGAGTGGAGGGCCCGCCAGGTCCTCGTCCGGGGACCATCCGGCCCATGCGCGCCGAGCTCCTGCCGAGTCAGCCTGACAGTGCCCCGTACCGGACCTGAGAGGAAGAAGGGCGATGTCATGAAGGCACTCGTCTTCCAGGGCCCCAGCCGGACCTCATGGCGGGATGTACCGGATCCTGGCATCAAGGACGCCGCGGACGCGATCGTCCGCGTCGACACGGTCACTATCTGCGGCACCGATCTGCACATCGTCAAGGGCGATGTGCCCGAGGTGGTTCCGGGCCGGGTGCTCGGGCACGAAGCGGTGGGCACCGTGGTCGAGACGGGCGGCGATGTCAGCACGGTGCGCCCCGGTGACCGCGTACTGATCTCGTGCATCTCCGCCTGCGGGCGGTGCCGGTTCTGCCGCGGCGGGCAGTACGGCCAGTGCCGTGAGGGCGGTGGTTGGGTGCTGGGCCACACGATCGATGGCACCCAGGCCGAATACGTGCGGGTGCCGTTCGCCGACCTGTCCGTACATCCGCTGCCGGGTGCCGTCGACAGCAACGACGCGGTCCTGTTGGCCGACATCTTCCCGACCTCGTACGAGGTCGGGGTGCTGAACGGCAACGTGCGGCCAGGCGACACGGTCGTCGTGGTCGGTGCGGGGCCGATCGGTCTGGCGGCCATCATCACCGCGCGTCTGTACAGCCCCGGCCGCATCATCGCGGTGGACCTCGCGGAGTCCCGGCTGACCACCGCGCGCGCACTCGGTGCGGACGCGACCGTGAGCGCGAGCGAGGAACCCGAGCGCCTCGTCGAGGACCTCACCGATGGACTCGGTGCCGATGTCGCCATGGAGGCCGTCGGCATACCCGAGACATTCGAAATGTGCACCCGGATGGTCCGCCCCGGTGGCCGGGTCGCGAACATCGGGGTCCACGGCAAGCCTGCGGTCCTGCACCTCGAAGACCTCTGGATCAAGGACGTCACGATCACCACCGGGCTGGTGGACACCCACTCGACGCCGATGTTGCTGGGCATGATGGCCGCAGGGCGCCTTCCGTCGGCTTCGCTGGTCACCCACCAATTCGAGCTGGGCCAGATGGAGGAGGCGTACGACATCTTCTCCCGCGCCGCCGAAACCGGAGCCCTTAAGGTGACGCTGGGCGGCCCGCAGCACAACGCCGTCTCCGTCCCCGACCTGCCGTGACCCGAAGGACGTGAGGACCATGAGCGAGGGCACGCCTGCATCCGCTTCCACCGAGTCTCCGACCGGCCGCAGCGACCTCGGTCGGCGGGTGGCAGCGCGCCGTCAGGAACTCGGTCTCACCCGTGAGGAGGTGGCCGAACGCTGCGGCGCCGCTCCCTCGTACATCGCCTATGTGGAGGATCGGGCCGCCGTACCGGCCGTCAGTGTTCTGGTGCGCCTCGCGGATGCGTTGGAGACGACCGTGGCCGAGCTGACCGGTATGACGGTGGAACGTCCGCCGGGCAGGGCAGCGGCACTGCCGGGCGCCGAACTCATCGCGCTCAGTGACACCGAGTGCCTTCGACTGCTGTCGACGCACGGTGTGGGCAGGATCGCGATCGTCACGGCGGACGGGCCGGCCATCTTCCCGGTCAACTACGTGCTGGAGGGCAACGAGATTGCGTTCCGGACCACCGGCGACGGACTTCTGGCCGCGTCCGCGGGAACCGAGGTGGCCTTCGAGGCCGATCACATCGACGATGTGATGAGCCAGGGCTGGAGTGTGCTGGTGGTGGGCGATGCATCAGGTGTCACGGCTGCCCAGGCCATCCAGCGACTGGACCATGTTGCCCGCTCCCTTCCCTGGGCGGGTGGCCCCCGCACCCATTGGATGGTGGTCACCCCCACCCGTATCACCGGGCGTCGCGTGGTGCAGAAGTGACAAAGATGCCTGCCGTCGCCGGCACGCCGATCGCGCCGCAAACGGTGTGCAGCGGGCGGTGTGCAGCGGGCGGGAGTTCGCGCATGCTGCGACTGCCCGGTGCCGGGGGGCGCACCCGGCGGCGTCCGGTCAGTCCGGGAGGGTTCTACGGTTCGATCGTCAGAACCTCTTCCAGGGGGCGGCGTGGTGTGCGGGGCCCCGTCGGCCCGTAACCCATGCGGATGATCATCTGTGGGTGTCCCGTGCCGGAGACGGGGTCACGGAGGATCCACCGCAGGTCCGGCCATTCGAGGGGCTGCGTCGCGAACGAGGTGGACACCTCCTTCAGCGTGGCTGTGAGCAGAACACGTTCCAGGGCCTGACCGGCGCGCAACCAGTCCACGGGGCGGTCTCCCGCAGTGCTCAGAAGGGCCAGCTGCGGCTGCTTCTCGAACAGGACGCGTGCGCGGCCCGCCAGGACAGCGGTGCCCGCGAAGTCGCGGACCGTCGACCTTCCGGACGCGTCGCAGGGGCCGAAGGCGTAGTCCGGGATCCCGTCGACGGACGCCTCCGCCTCCGTGTCCCGGGTCCAGTGGTGCTGCTCCGCCTCCCGTGCGGGGTCCCTCCGGTCGTACCCCTCGGCATCCCGGATCAGTGCCAGCACGGTCTCCAGGTGCGTCGGGGTCAGGAACGAGAAGTCCGCCCCTTCGGCACGGGCCGCTTCGGTGAAGAGCACGCGGACGTCCTCGGGTACCGCCCGGTCGTCGAACGGGTACCGGCTGGTGTGCCGCTCCCGCATCGCGCGGTGGAGACCGACGAGCGCACCCTCCTCGGGATTCCGAGGGGCGTCCTTCAGCTGGACGCTCGCCAGCAGCGCCGGGTCCGAGGGGACGGGCAGCAGCGTGGTTTCCAGGGCGAGGCCCCGGTGAGCTGCGGACACCCGCAGGTTCAGGAGGGCCGCGCCGCATCCCACATGCAGTCCGCGGGTGGCCGGGTCGGCCTCCGGCATGGCACGGCCGAAATCCGCCCGAAGAGTAAGAGTGCGACGGGAACGTCCGTAATGGAACTGCCAGGGCTGGGCATTGTGCATCGACGGAGCTGTGATGGCATCGGAGACAAGGCCGGCCACCGTCGTGTCGTCGGGCGTCTGCGCGAGCATCGGGGGCCTCCCCGGAAGCGGATATCGGTCGGAGCGTCTTCAGGATGGAGGGGGCGTCCTCCCCGGGGATATGGGCCATTCGTCCCTCGGTCGGGCCGGACGGACTCCTCGGCGGGGCCGTTCAGGACGCGTCGGCCGGAAGGTTTCCGTACCAGGACGTGTTCCCTCGGGTGCGCTCCACCGGATGCCGCGTGGTGTTCGGCCGTTACCGTGGACATATGGCCCGCCCGTGACGCGCGGGCCACGGCGGAGGCACCGTGGGCGACAAGGGCACTGACCGCAACGGCGAGGAACGCCGTCGGCTGGGCACACTCCCCGGCGACCTCCAGGAACGCCTCGATCTTTCGAAGCGCGGACCCGCCGAGGCGGCGCTGCTGCTGGACGCCGTCATGTCGGTGGGAAGGGGGCTCGATCTGCCGCAGGTGCTGCGCCGGATCGTCGAAGCCGCGGTCGTCGTGGTCGATGCCGAGTACGGAGCCCTCGGGGTGCTCGGCGAGGGGACCCGCCTTGCACAGTTTCTGCCCGTGGGCATCACGGACGAACAGAGAGAAGCCATCGGCTCGCTGCCCGAGGGGCACGGCATCCTCGGCGAGCTGATCCGCCACCCCGTGCCCCTGAGGCTCACTGAACTCGCCGACCACCGGTCGTCCCACGGGTTCCCGCCGAACCATCCCCCCATGCACTCGTTTCTGGGGGTGCCCATCCGGGTCCGCGACGAGGTGTTCGGCAACCTGTACCTGACCGAGAAACGGGGTGGCCGCGCCTTCGACGCCGAGGACGAGACGGTGCTCTCCACCCTCGCTGTGGCAGCCGGGGTCGCCATCGAGAACGCACGCCTGTATTCGGAGACGTGTGACCGGCAGCGTTGGCAGGAGGCCAACAGCGAGATCGTCGAGGGTCTGCTGAGCGGGGTGGACGAGGCGTACGTCCTGCAGATGATCGTCGACCATGCCTCCCGTATCCTCTCCGCCGACCTGGGTGTTCTGGCGCTCCCCGAGGGGGAGGGCGCCCTGCGTGTGGCGATAGCCTCCGGCGTGGACGCCGACACGCACCGCGGACTGGTTCTGCCACGCGAAGGTTCGTTCGTCGGCTCAGCTCTCCACGCCGGCGAGCCGATCATCAGCCTCGATGTCGAGTGTGATCCGAGGATCACCGCTGGGCCCCCGCGATGGGCAGGGCTCGGTCCGGCTGTCGCGGTGCCGATGAAGACGGGGGGACGGGTCCTGGGGGTGCTGCTGCTGGCCCGTGTACGGGAGCGTCCCGCATTCACCGAGTGGGAGACCGCGCCCCTGCTGACGTTCGCCGGGCAGGCGGCGCTGGCGATGGAACTCACGGAACGGCGCGAGTCCGCCGAGCAGATCGCCCTGCTGGAGGACCGGGACCGGATTGCCCGGGACCTGCACGACCTCGCCATTCAGCGGCTGTTCGCCACCGGTATGACCCTCCAGAGCGTGGTGCGGTTCGTGGACCATCCCCGGGCCAGTGAACGACTGCTGCGTGCCGTGGACGATCTCGACGAGACCATCAAGATCATCCGGTCCACGATCTTCGGCCTCCGCGCACGCGAATCGGGCCGTGCCGAACAAGGTCTGCGCGTCCGCACGCTGACCGCGGTGGAGCAGGCCGCACGTGCCCTGGGCTTCCAGCCGTCCCTCCGCATGGGAGGGCTCATCGACACAGACGTGCCGGCTGAGACCGCGGACCAGGTGATCGCGGTGCTCGGCGAAGCGCTCAGCAATGTCGCACGCCATGCCCGGGCGACCTCGGCGGACGTCTCGATGGTGGTCGGTGAGGGAGCGCTGACGTTGGTCGTGTCCGACAACGGAGTGGGCATGCCGGAACACGACGGCGCACACAGTGGGCTGGACAACCTTGCGCAGCGCGCCAAGAACCTCGGCGGTGACATGACGGTCGAGCCATCGGCGGAGGGCGGCACCCGGGTGAGGTGGCGCGTGCCTCTGCGACTGACATGATCCGTGGACCGCGCGGCAGGCCGCAGTTTCGGCGTCAGTACTCGCGACCGCTCGCCGAGGGCGGCGAGGAGGGTGCCGGTCTGTGCGCGGCGATCACGGCTGCCTGAATACGGCGCTCCACGCCGAGCTTCGCCAGGAGGCGGGAAATGTGGTTCTTGACCGTCTTCTCGGACAGATAGAGGCGTTTGCCGATCTGGCTGTTGGTCAGTCCCTCACCGATCAGAGCAAGTACGTCCTTCTCCCGTGGAGACAGTGTGGAAAGCGCATCCTCGGCCTCGGCCTCGGCGCCGGAACCCTCTCCGCGCAGGCTGTTCATCAACCGTGCGGTGGTCGCCGGATCGAGGGTGGAGCGCCCGGAAGCCAGCGTGCGGACGGCTGTGACGAGGTCGGACCCCTTGATCTCCTTGAGCACGTAGCCTGCTGCGCCCGCCATGATGGCGTCGAGCAGCGCTTCGTCGTCATCGAACGAGGTGAGCATCAGGCAGGCCAGGTCCGGCATCCGCGAACGCAGTTCACGACAGACGCTGATTCCGTCGCCGTCGGGGAGCCGCACATCGAGGATCGCGACATCCGGGCGCAACGCCGGGCCACGGGCCAGCGCATGATCGGCCGTACCGGCATCGCCGACGACCTCGATGTCGGGTTCCGCGTCGAGCAGATCCTGCACCCCGCGCCTGACCACCTCGTGGTCGTCGAGCAGGAACACCCGGATCGGATTCTGCGCGGAGAACGCGGCTTCGCCGCTCATGGCGCCCACCTCGCTTCTGCAGGGCTCTCCACCGGCCCCATGTTCATCGTGGCCCGCACGCCGACGGTGCACCAGAGCCGATCGGCCCCTGCACCACCCGGGCCATTCAGTCCTCGGCGATGTCGGCCTGGGGACCGTACAGCTGGAGCAACCTCTTCCGCGTTCCGTACAACCGCTCCGCCACTGTCTCGGCCACGTACTTGTACACCGCCCGGCCCAGCACCGCATCGGCCGCGCACAGCGCGCGGACGGTAGCGGCGTCGAACTCCAGGGCCTGACCCGCGTGGACCACGTGCGCACCCATGTGCCACACATGCGGGGAGCAGAGCCAGGACCAGCCCAGCAGGTCGTCCTGGCCCAGGGTCTCGACGACCGCCGGGCGGCGGCCGGGCACATGGAGGTCGACCTCGACCCGGCCGGAGCGGATGATCCAGAAACGATCGGCCCGCCTGCCCTCCTCGAAGACGCGTGAGTCGAGGACCAGCGGCACCTCGTGTGCCGCCGTGTCGAGAAGGCGCTGCCGGCTCTCGGGCGGGAGCGCGTCGAGCAGACTGTGCGTCGACATGGGGTCCTCCGTCCCTGGCGGGCAATGGCGGCTCCGCGCGTGACAGCGCGGCCGCGTGCCCCACCGTCCGGTGTGAACGATAGGCGGGGCTCCGGGGGGAGGCCCGGTCATGGGGCACCCCCGGGGTCTGCCGCACCCGAACCCGCTGAACGGCATCAGCCCGTTGACCGGCATTCCACGTGATTTTCACGGTGATCCGCTCACCGACCCGCCCGCTTGGGCCGTACGGGGGCGGTCCGGGACCGATCGGCCCATGGGCTCTGATCTCCCGCCGCAGGATTGTGGAGGACGCACCTGGGCACATACCCGGTGAGCGCCAGGAGGTGGTGGCAGTGAGCCGCATCAGAATCGTCCGTCGCCCACCGCCTCCCTCGGGGCCTCCGCCCCTCGACCTGCGTACTCCGTCCGGGCGGCCTCTGCCCTACTGAGATCCACGACGCGCCCGTGTCCCGGAATCGTGATGCCATGAAACGAAGCCCTGGCGAAGGGACCGCCCCGTTCATGGCATCCGTACCGTCTCCTGCCCCGTGCCTGCACTCCGTGCGGGCCGTGGTCTTCGACACCGACGGAGTGATCACCGACTCCGCCCGGAGCCACGCCGCGGCCTGGAAGAAGGCATTCGACGCCTGTCTGTCGGAGCGGGAAGGACAGCGGCCCTTCGATCCGGTCGACGACTATCTCCGCCACGTCGACGGCCGTTCACGACAGGACGGTGCGGCGGCCTTCCTCGCGTCGCGAGGGCTGGACCTTCCCGATGGCAGCCCGGACGACCCGCCCGGCACGGCGACGGTATGGGCGGTGGCCGCACGCAAGGACGAGCTGTTCACGGAAACGCTGCGTACCCACCGGGTCGATGTCTGGCCCGGCACGGTTCGTCTCCTTCACGCACTGCGCAGTGAGCGGATGCCCTGTGCTGCCGTGTCCGCCTCCCGCCACGCGACGGAACTCCTGTCGCGGGCCGGCCTCATCGGGCAGTTCGGTGCCGTGGTCGACGGAAATGAGGCACGGCGGCTGGGGCTCGCGGGGAAACCGGATCCCGCGCTCTTCGTCGAGGCGGCGCGGCGCCTCGACGTTCCCGTCTCGGACACCGCTGTGGTGGAGGACTCCCTGGCAGGTGTCGAGGCCGGCCGCCGCGGCGGATTCGGACTTGTGGTCGGCGTGGACCGGACAGGCGGTCCCGGCAAGGCCGCGGACCTGCGACGCCATGGCGCCGACATCGTGGTGTCCGATCCCGGTGAACTGCTGATCGGCAACGACTGATGGCGGGGGCCTGGGAGTGGTTGTACGAGGGGTACGAGCCGGAGGCGGAGCGGCTGCGCGAGGCGCTGTGCACACTCGGCAACGGGTACTTCGCCACCCGCGGAGCCGCATCCGAGACCATCACCAGCAGGTCCCACTACCCGGGCACCTACGTCGCGGGTTGCTACGACCGGCTGACCTCATCGGTCCGGGGCCGACAGGTGGAGAACGCCGACCTGGTCAACCTGCCGAACTGGCTGCCGCTGCGCTACCGCATCCGCCCCGCCGGCACAGGCCCCGGACCGTGGCTGTCACCGGACCACGATCACCTCGCGGAACACCGGCAGACGCTCGATCTGCGCCGCGGCACGCTGACCCGGCGGTCCGTCTACCAGGACGAGGCAGGCCGTCGCCTGTATGTCGAGCAGTGCCGTCTGGTGCACATGGGCAACCCGCATCTCGCCGCCCTGCGCACGGCTTTCACCGCGGCCGGGTGGGTGGGGGCGGTCGAGGTGGAGGCGGCGATCGACGGCGACATCCGGAACGCCGGTGTCGCGCGGTACCGGGACCTGTCGGACTGTCATCTGACCGGCTGGTCGACCGGAACGGAACAGGACGACGTGGTGTGGCTCGGATGTCGCACCGTGGAGTCGGACATCGGCTTCGCGCTGGCCTCCCGCATCGTGGCCACGTCCGGCGGTCCTGGGCGGCAGCAGCCCGATGAGTCCGGGCGGCGTCCCCGTCCTCGGCAGACCCCACGGAAGGTCTTCCAGACACTGGTGCTGCCGCTGGATCCGGAATGCGACGCCGTCGTGGACAAGACGGTGGCGCTCTACACGTCGCGTGACCCGGCGATCGGCAGCCCGCTGCGGGCTGCCGTGGCCGGCGTGCGAACGGCCCCGGAGTTCACAGAGCTGCTGGCCTCCCACCATCGGGCGTGGGCCGGCCTGTGGCAGCGGACCCGGATCGAGGTTCCGGGCGAAGCGGGCAGGATTCTGCGACTTCACCTCTTCCACGTGCTGCAGACGCTGTCCCCGCACACGGCAGAGCTCGATGTGGGCGTGCCGGCGAGAGGACTGCACGGAGAGGCATACCGGGGTCATGTCTTCTGGGACGAGCTCTTCGTGCTGAGGTTCCTGAGTCTGCATTTCCCTGAGGTTTCCCGGGGACTTCTGGACTACCGCCACCGGAGGCTGACCGCGGCCTGCCGCGCGGCACAACAGGTGGGACGGGCCGGGGCCATGTACCCGTGGCAGAGTGCCGACGACGGCCGGGAGGAGACCCAGGAAATCCATCTCAATCCCCGTTCGGGGCGCTGGCTGCCCGACCGTTCACGTCTGCAGCACCACGTCGGTTCGGCTGTCGCCTACAACGTGTGGCAGTACTGCCAGGCCACCGCGGACACGGATTACCTGCATTCCAAGGGCGCGGAAATGCTGCTGCAGATCGCCCGGTTCTGGGCGGACAGCGCCGCATGGGACGCGTCGTCGGCCCGGTACCGCATCCGCGGTGTGGTCGGCCCCGACGAGTACCACGACGCCTATCCGGGAGCCGGGACTGCAGGCATAGACGACAACACGTACACGAACGTGACGGCGGCCTGGGTGCTGGCACGGGCCACGGAGCTGTGTCGCGACCTGCCCGAACATCGAAGGAAGCTCCTGCTGGAGCGCATCCGCCTCGACCCCGCGGAGCTGGAGCGCTGGGAGGACGTCTCCCGTCGGCTGCATGTGCCGTATCACCGTGGTGTCATCAGCCAGTTCGCCGGATACGGAGAATTGGACGAACTCGACTGGGCCGCTTACCGGAAGCGCTACGGCGACATCCGGCGGCTCGACCGCATCCTTGAGGCGGAGGGCGACACGGTCAACCGTTACCAGGCATCCAAACAGGCCGATGTGCTGATGCTCGGCTACCTGTTCTCCCCGGGAGAACTCGGTGGCCTGTTCCAGCGCCTCGGACATGTGCTGGATGACGACACCTGGCGCGCCACCGTCGACTACTACCTCGCGCGTACGAGCCACGGTTCCACCCTCAGCTCCCTGGTTCATGCCTGGGTGCTGGCACGGGCGCACCGCGAGGAGGCGTGGGCGTACTGCGAGGAAGCACTGACCGGTGACGTGATCGACATCCAGGGCGGCACCACGGCGGAAGGCATCCATCTGGGGGCGATGGCCGGCACTCTCGATTTCGTGCAGCGCGGAATGACCGGGCTGGAGACGCGTGACGACGCACTGTGGCTCTCCCCCGCCCCGCTTCCCCAACTCTCGCAATTCGGGGTACGCATCGGATTCCGCGGGCACGAGGTGGACCTGGGCATACGGGAGCAGCGGCTCCGGATCGCGATATCGGACTCGCACCACCCAGCCGTCCGGCTGGTCCTGGGCGGCCACACCCACATGATCGTCCCCGGCACGGTGCGATGGCTCGATCTCCCGTCGGGCCGACGCCCCGCCCGCCGTCACAGGAAGGGACGTCAGGACTGAGATCCCACCACCGGTGGCCCTTTCCGGGCCGGGGCCGGGTGGGTGACATCACGGACGGTGATTACGCCGCGTGTCATCACATCACCGACGATGTCCGGGTTGCCTGGCATGACGTCTCCCGGGCCGGGGCCGCTGATTCGACGGCTCACGGGTTGATCCGACCAAAGGTTCGAACATGGGCCGTCCGGTCTCCGACGGGACCCGACGGCCCATGTCCGCAGCCGTCCCGCCGCGGCACCGCGGACAGGAGACGGCGGCATGAGGCGGCCTCCGGCGTGCCGATTTCGGTGGGATGGATCGCGAAAGCCGGGACGACGACGGTGGGCATCCGCCGAGGTTCACCGGCAAGGAGGGGGCCGGACGGCCCCCGCAGAGGCCCGTTGGCCCCAAGCGGGAGTGTGCCCTGCCGGGCGAAATTGAAGACGGACATCGATGGTGGCGGTGGCGCCCCCGAGGCGCCGGAAGTGGAGCACGCGATGTCAGGAACGCAGATGGAGCGGAGACAAGGCCTCTTCCCCGATCTCATGGACTGGTTCGGCGTCGGCTTCCCCCGGTCCCCGGCGTGGCGGCCGATCATCGATGTTCACCCGATCCCGAACGAGGTGAGCGACGAGGACGGGCGTGGGCGCTGCGAGCCGAACTGCCCGGGATGGACCCCGAGAAAGAAATCCGGACCCCGGTCGAGGGCAACACCCTCGCCATCGGCGCCGAGCACACCGGGAGCAAGACGGAGCAGGAACACTCGGAGCTCCGCCACGGCTCGTTCCGGCGCACCGTCCGCCTGCCGGCCGAGAGTCCGCCGGAAGACGTCAAGGAGGCGTGCGAGGACGGCATCCTCACCGTGCGGGTGCCCTTGCAACCCGCCGGAGGCGGTGTCCACCCCGCACGGGAGCGGGCCGGGGTGAAGACTTCCGCACTCTTCCGGGGGCCAGACCAGAGCTCATCTCCCGGGTGCCGAACCCACCGCTGCGTGCGGGGACGGCGACGGCACAGGGCGGAGGCGTGACATGTTCCAGGCCGACTCGCCCGGATCCGAGCCCATGTGGCCCAGGAAGTGGCACAGAAGCCGCATACGACGACCGTTCGAGCGCCGCCGGAATCCGCTGCAACGGACTGCCGACCGTGTCTGCAGCCGCTGGCTCGCCGCCTCCTTGGTGTTTGCGCTTGTGGCAGTGTTCTGCGGCGTCGCTGTCGGAATCAAAGTCTGGGACGCCGACAGCGTGACCGCGCAGCACGAGGCCCGACACCGCCACCAGGTGACGGCGACAACGGTCAGCAAGGCCGAAGGCCGACTCCCTGCCCGGTTTGCGGGGGCTTCGGAAGCAACGGCTCGGGCCTTCTGGGAGTATCCCGCCTCCGTACCTCACACGGACACCATCGCGGTCACCCCGAACACGCCAGTGGGCCGGACGGTCACGCTGTGGGTGGATGACTCGGGCAGGATTTCGGCTGCCCCGCATTCCCGTGGAGATCGCGCCGTGCAGGCCGCCGCAGCCGGGGCCTGTGCCATGGGCGTGGTCGCCCTGTCCGCCGGATTGGTCGTCCGCCTCAGGCTCCGCCGCGTCGAGACACGCAGCCTTGCCCACTGGGACCAGGAGTGGGAGCGCGTGGAGCCGCGCTGGTCCGGCCGGCTGCGCCGGGACTCGGGGGCCGATGACGACTGACGGCTCCACCGGGGCCAGGACCACCGCCTCTGCTCCGATGCCGAGCAGGGACCCGCTGGAGCCGCTTCCACTGCTGCGCCGGGAACTCGGCACCGGCCCGCGCGGCCTCTCTGGGCAAGAGGCGGCCCGCCGCCGGGGTGATCCGACGCCACGCATCCAGGTCGGCGAAGGGCAGGAGATACTGCTCCTCACCGGTGGGCGATGACGGCGACGGGCGCACGGGAATGATGAAGGACGGCGTGGGCGACGGGCCCGATGTGCGCGCCCACGGAGGACTGACGGATGCGACGCCCTACGACGACGAGACCCGCCTCGGCTCCGGTCTCCACGAGCTGCTCCGCCGCGTGGCCGACCGTCGCCCGCGCGACCACGTCGACGGAGGGGAACGTGTCGCGCCAAGGCTGCAGTCTGTCGTCCAGGCCGACGGTCATGCTGTCGGCCATCTGTTCATGGAGGCTCGCATCGTACGCCGCGCCGTACCCGGCGAGGGGCGGAAGCGTCCAGGTCAACAGCGCACGCAGAGTGCATCGCCGACGTGATGCCTCCTCGAAGGCGAAGTCCAGGAGTGCGTCGCACGGCCGGCCGATATCGATGCCGACCACGATGTCCCGGTCCGTGTGAAGGCCTTCGGCGTGTGGCAGGGCGTCCTCGTGCGCACGTACCAGAATCACGGGTCGCTCGGTCGCGGGGATGACACCCATCCCGACCGAACCGAGGACGAACCCGGTCAGTGTGCCGAGCCCGCGGGAGCCGAGAACGAGCATGTCCGCAGAGGCCGCTGCGGTCGCGAGCGAGACGGCCGGCCGGCCGTCGACCGACCGGGCCCGGACCTCCAGTCGACCATGAAGGCGGCGAAGTTCGTCCACTGTGTCGCGCAGGAGCGCATCGGCCCACTCACGGCCGGCGGCGGTGCCGGTGGCCGGAATACCGAGGGGGGACGACCAATCCGCGGCATGGACAAGATGCAGCGGCGCGTCCCGCAGAAGCGCCTCGCGTGCGGCCCAGTGAACCGCTGCGGTACTTTCCGTCGACCCGTCCAGGCCGACGACGATGCTGTGGTTCATGACGACTCGTCTCCTACGGATGCGGACACGCGGACACGGGGCTCGTCGCAGCGCGTACCGGGTGGATCGCCGGATGTACGAGAGTTCACGACAGGGGGCAGCCTCCTGCCCCGTCGACGGTGGCAGGGGAAGGCCTGCCGGGGCCGCTTCGGGCGAGTGGCGCGCCCGGCCGACGACACCTGGTAGCCGTGAGGTGGCTCATGCGGTCCTTGCGCGGTGCGCTCCTGGGAACCGCGCCGAACGCACAGGCCATCAGCTCACGTACGTCCCGATGTCTCACTGAGTTCTCCCCCCGTCCTGTGTTCTCATCTGGCCGTCCGACAGGTCGTCCTGCTCGTAGTCGAGCCGATCGATCACATCCACGACGCCGTCGACGCTCTGGCACATCCGCAGGATGACGGGAACGAGGCTGCGCCGGGGCACGGTGCCGCTGAGGGTGACCAGACCGTCGGCTACTTCTACGGTCAAAGCAGACGGGCTGAGCCCGAGTGCGCAGGTCAGCACATCCTCAAGAATCTCCTCCTGGATCGCGCGATCCCTTCGCAGGAACAACTGGAGGAGGTCGCTGCGGGCGACTATCCCGATCAGCCTGTCCTCGGCGTCGACGACCGGGAGCCTCTTCACTCTGTGCTCCTCCATCACACGAGCAGCACGGACCGCACTCCAGTCGGGGCGAGCGGTGATGGCAGGGCTGGACATGAGATCGACCGCGGTGGGCGTACCACTTCCGGCGTTCCGGCGACGGAGCAGATCGGCCTCGGAGACGACGCCCACGGGATGCCTGTCGTCATCCAGTACGGGCACGGCCGTGATACCGAACTCGTCCAGAAGTCTGGTGATCTCCTTGAAACCCGTGCCGCGCTGGACGCTGACGGCCGTGGGCGTCATCAGATCCGCGACACTGCGATGCCTCATCGGCGATCACCTTCGCGGGGGATTGTCGGCGTTCACCCGAACCGTGACCTCCACGACTCCGGGGGCGGCGCCGGCCAGGGTCGCGTCGCGCGTCACCGTCACCGTCGGCGCGGTCATGAGCTGTCCGGCCGTATCGGAGCGCGGCACGTCCACCCCCTGCGCTTCGGGCAGCAGGTCCGCCCCGGAGATCACACCGGCGACCCACCCGTCGTCCGCTACGACCGGCAGCGCGCTGATACGCCACTGCTGCATGGACTCCACGATGTTCTGGAACGCCGCTCCGCGGTCGACCGAGACCACAGCGTGGGCCATCACGTCGTTGACGGTGCGCAGGTGCTGCATGATTCCTCCCGGGGAGGGGTGCCCATACTCCGAGCGTGGGCACCGGCGTGCGCAGGGGGTAGGGCCTTCCGGGGTTCGCCGGGGGCTGTTCGGCCCTCGGGCACATGCGCGGGAAATCACGAGCAGCGGGGGAGGGCCCTTTCCGCGTCCTGCGCGAAGGGCAGGGGTCGAACTGGCGTGCGGCTCGGATCCGGGCGCGGGGGCCCGCAGGCATCCGGTGGGCGCGGTGCGGCCCGCCCAGCACCGCCGCAGCGCTCCGGCCCCGGCCCCGCGGCGCGTAATCCGCCGATCTTGCCCTGCCACACCCACCGGTCGAGCTGTGGGGGCGATTCGCGGGTCACCACATGGGGTGGGCAGTCCGCTCCGGAGGACGGAGCCGGCCGTTGTCGAAGCAGGTGGTGAGATGGGACATCACCGCGACCACCCCGTCGAGCTGCTCGGTGAGACGTATCAGGACGGGTATCTCGCTCTGCCTCTCAAGTTCGCCTTCGAGGGTGACCACGCCGTCAACCACGTGGACGGCGACCACATCGGCTCTCAGCCCCATCGTGGCGACGAGTACGTCCTCGACGACACGGCGTCGTATTTCCGCGTCCGGTCGCAGAAACAGCCCCAGCAGATCGCGGCGGGTGACGATGCCGATGAGCCGGCCCTCCTCGTCCACGACCGGGAGGCGCTCCAGACCGCGGCGCTTCATCAGGCGGGCGGCACCGCTCACGGTCTCGTCGGCGAGGACGGTCACCGCCGGCGACGACATCACCTCTCCCGCGGTGGTGGCCACCGGCCGGCCCGCGCCCTCGGGAGAGGTGCCGGTCGCCGGCTCGGTGCCCGTCTGTCTGACCAGTAGGTCGCTCTCGGAGATGACACCGACCACCCGGTCTTCGCTGTCGAGCACGGGGAGTCCGCTGATGTTGTGCTGCGCGAGCAACTTCGCGACATCCTTGAAGGAGTTGGCGGAGACGACCGAAACGACCTCGTCGGTCATCAGGTCTCCCACCGTGATGTGCTTCATGGAGGCAACCCCCTGCCCATTCTCAGAGATTCACCGGGGCGTGGCGCCCGTTCTCGTCCCGAACTCAGGATCTGCTGGACCGCGACACCGAAAGCAGGGCCGAACGGGCCTCACCCGGGGTCGTTCGGGCACGCCATGGTGCGGGAGAAGCACACGGGGCGGAGGAGTCGACAGGGACCTTCGGCCCCCGCGGGGTCCTGAGCGGCCCTCTCGCAGTGTTGGGCCGCGGTGCCAGGGTGAGAGTTGCACCGGCAGCATCGGTGAGGAGGAACCATGAATTCCAGTGACAGGGGTGGGCCGGTCCTCGGAGCACTCGTGGCCGGGGTGGACGGCTCCGAACCCGCCATGCGGGCCGTGCTCTGGGCCTCCGAGGAAGCCCGACGGCGTGATCGTCCTCTGCACCTCGTTTACGCGGCCGACACGGACAGCCGGATGATCTACGCGTCCATGGAAACCATCGAGCAGGTCCGGAACGCGGGTCGAGATCTTCTCGAGGAGACCGCAGCCATGGTGTCCGAGCGGTACCCAGGCCTGAAGGTGACGAAGGAGCTGAGCCGTCGTGAGCCGGTGGTGAGCCTGCACACCGCGGCGGGAAACCACGGCACGATCGTGGTGGGCAACCGTGGTCTCGGAGGTTTCAATTCACTGTTGCTCGGCTCGGTCGGCCTGAAGGTTGCTGCGGGTGCGAGGACGCCGGTGGTCGTGGTGCGCGGCGCCGAAGGCGCTCCCGCGGCAGACGTTGTGGTGGCCGCCATCCACGACGAGCACGACGTGGACTTCGCACGCCACGCTGCGAGTGAGGCGGAGCTGCGCAAGGCGTCGTTGCGACTTGTGCACGTATGGAACGTGCTGGAGTCGGTCGGGAATGTCGTGACGATGCTCGACGCCGTGGACGAGATGGCTCGCAACCACGTTCGCACGTTGATGGGAGTGACGGACCGTATCCGTGCCGACTTCCCGGGACTCACCGTGGAGGCGGATGCGGAGAAGAGCATGTCCGCCGCCGGTGTCCTGGTTGAGGCGACTCGGCACGCGGATCTGCTGATCATGGGTGGGCGGCGCTCGCCCGGGAACTTCGGCCCGACGCTCGGCCGGGTCACCCACAGCCTGCTGCACCATGCGAACTGCCCGGTCGAACTGATCCCGCGGCAGGGCAAGCCGACGACGGGTGAGTCGCAGTGAACGGTGAGGCGCGCTGTCCCGTCGCGGTCGCGGGCGATGTCGAACATGTCACCCAACCCATCGATCACCCGTCGGTGATCACGCCACCGCCCACCCTGCCGGAGCGTCCGGTCCGGAAGCAGCGGCTCGATCCGCGCCCATTGCGCGTCCGTGGACGGCACTTCCGGACCAACGGTCAGATGATCCGAACGAGCTGCCCGGATCACGTGGGACGTCGGATCAGCGGGGGACGTCGATCTCCAGGACGGTGACCGAGTAGGCCGGGAACGAGTACGAGAAGGTGGGGGCCGGCCCGGTGATCCGGGAGGTGCGGGGGGTCAGGTTGTCCGGGGCGGCGAGGGCGTTTCGTCGACGGAGACGAAGGTCTGGTATCCGCCGGTACGGCTCAGGCGCTCCCAGGCGGCGACGGAGAAGGCGGCCGAGGTGTCGACGACTGCGCCCGCGTGCTCGGCGTAGCCGCTTGCCGTCGTGTCGAGGCTGTACGCGCCGGCCTTGGCGGCGCCCCAGGCCGCCGCACCGGTCAGGGTGAGGGTGTAGCCGTTGCCCGAGGTGTCGGTAGCGCTGGTGCCCGTCCCCTCGTCGAAGGCCCAGTGGGCTGCGGGGGCAGGGAGCGCTTCGGCGGCCGCGGCGGGGGCCGCGACGCCTCCGAGTGCGTACGCGAACGGTACGGCCGTCGCGGCGGCAATCAGGGTGCGGCGGCTCATGTGGTGATCGGTCATACGTGGTGCTCCTCAAGCTCGATATGCGGGTTCGAGATTTCGGATGCTTGTCGGTATATCGACTGGCGGGAGCTTGCCGTTCCGTACGCCTCTCGTCAACACCCCGCCGCATCGATGAAATCGACCGGTGCAGGGCCATTGACGATGCACGCTGTCCGCGACTACGTTCACGCCAGCATTTCGAACGTGTGACGAAATACCGAACAGCTTCGGGGGTAACTGCCTTGCGCATCACGGGAATCACCACCCACGTCGCCGGAACGCCCAGTGGCGTCCGCGCCTGGGTGCCGCTCCACGCCGGCGAAGGTGCCATCGGCGTCGGAGGGAGCCGGTCCGATCGGGCCTGCATCGCTTGTCGCGCATGAACTGGCCCTGGAGGAGCTCTCGCGCGCCATCGACGTGGTGGGCAGGGGTGATCCCGAGGTCGGTGCGATCCTGCTGTGCTCGTCGTGGCAGATCCGTGCCGTTGTTTCCGAACTGTGTACGAAATATCGAACAATCATGGGGGGTCACGTGACCACTGCC
This sequence comes from Streptomyces sp. NBC_01669, assembly GCF_026339735.1. Lineage (GTDB taxonomy): Bacteria > Actinomycetota > Actinomycetes > Streptomycetales > Streptomycetaceae > Streptomyces > Streptomyces yanii. Next base: position 668,883 of record NZ_JAPEQG010000001.1, on the reverse strand, counting down.
TCAGGAGCCCGCCGTCCCGGCGAATCCGCCCTCGCCACGCTCGGCCTCGCCGCGCCCGCCGACAATCCTGCCGACTCCTCCCCGCACGCCTTCCCCGACGGTGGCACCTGGCGCACCGAGATCCCCTCGGTGGAGGGCCCCGAGGCGCTCGCCGTCGTACTGAAGGAGTCCTCGCGCCTCGACGTCCCCGTCCACCGCATCAGTCAGGGCAGCGGTGTCTGGATGCTCACCGACGCCGAGATCACCGAGATGGTGGAGGCCTGCGCCGAGCGCGACATCGAGCTCTGCTTGTTCACCGGACCGCGCGGCACCTGGGACATCGGCGGCTCCACGCGTACGGACTCGGGCGGCGCCGGCCTGCGCGCCCGCGGCCACGACGCGCTCGCCGGATGTGTCGAAGATGCCCTGCGCGCAACGGAGCTGGGCGTCACCTGTCTGCTCGTCGCCGATGAGGGCGTGCTCTGGACGCTCCACCGGCTGCGGGCACGGGGCGTGCTGCCCGCCGAAACCACTTTCAAGGTCTCCGCGCTGATCGGGCCGGTCAACCCGGCCTCCTACGCGGTGTACGAGCAGCTCGGCGCGGACTCGATCAACATCCCCTCCGACCTGACGCTCGCTCATTTCACGGAGATCCGGCGTGCCTCCGCGACCCCCATGGACCTCTACATCGAGGCCCCGGACGATCTCGGCGGTTACGTCCGGATGTATGAGGCGGCCGAGCTGATCAGGCGCGGCGCCCCGATCTATCTCAAGTTCGGGCTCTCCAAGTCCCCCGGTATCTACCCCTACGGCGCGCAGCTGCGCGACCACACCCTCAACACCGCGCGCGAACGCGTCCGCCGCGGCCGTCTTGCGCTCGACCTGCTGGCCCGGCACGGGGCCGAGGCCGGAATGTCACCGCTCGGTTCCCGGCTGCCGGGCATCCTTCGCCGCTTCCCTGTTCTCGACGATGAGACCAACAAGGACTGATGACCATGAGAATCCGTACCATCACGACGGCTGCTGTCGCCTCCCTCACCCTGTGCCTCTCCCTCACCGCCTGCGGTCAGAGCAGTTCGGGCGGCAGCAAGGACACCGGCGCGGAGAGCGCCAAGGGCGGCACCGTCGGCATCGCCATGCCCACCCAGTCCTCCGAGCGGTGGATCGCCGACGGCAAGAACGTGGTCAAGGACCTGCAGGCGGCCGGCTACAAGACCAAGCTGCAGTTCGGCGAGGACGACCCCGACACCCAGGTCTCGCAGATCGAGAACATGATCACCCAGGGCGTCAAAGCCCTGGTCATCGCGGCCATCGACAACAAGTCGCTGAACAACGTGCTGCAACAGGCCGCGGACGCCCATATCCCGGTGATCTCGTACGACCGGCTCATCCTCGGCACCGACCACGTCGACTACTACGCCTCGTTCGACAACGAGAAGGTCGGCACGCTCCAGGGCACCTACATCGTGCAGAAACTGGGGCTCGCAGACGGCAGCAAGAAGGGGCCCTTCAACATCGAGCTGTTCGCCGGCTCCAACGACGACAACAACACCCAGTACTTCTTCAACGGCGCGATGAAGGTCCTCCAGCCGTACATCGACAAGAAGCAGCTGGTCGTCAAGTCCGGCCAGACCAAGCTCAATCAGGTCACCACCCTGCGCTGGGACGGCGGCACCGCGCAGAAGCGCATGGACGACCTGCTGACGTCCTCGTACACCTCGGGCCGGGTGGACGCGGTGCTCTCGCCGTACGACGGCATTTCGATCGGCATTCTGTCCTCGCTGCGCTCCGACCACTACGGCACGGCGAGCAAGCCGTGGCCGATCGTCACCGGCCAGGACGCCGAGGTCGCCTCGGTGAAGTCGATCATCAAGGGCGAGCAGAACCAGACGGTCTACAAGGACATCCGCAAGCTTGCCGAGGTCGCCACCAACATGGTGGACGCGGCGCTGAGCGGCAAGAAGCCCGAGATCAACGACACCACGTCGTACAACAACGGGAAGAAGACCGTGCCTTCGTTCCTGCTGCAGCCGGTGAGTGTCGACAAGAGCAACTACACCAAGGAGCTCATCGACACCGGCTACTACACGGCCGACGACCTCAAGTGACCCACCAGGTCTCTCAGTCCCATCAGTAGCGGCAACGCAGATCAGAAAGGCACGACCATGGCGGGACCCGTCCTGGACATGCGCTCGATCGTCAAGACCTTTCCCGGCGTCAAGGCGCTCTCCGACGTCTCCCTGACCGTTCGCCAGGGCGAGGTCCACGCCATCTGCGGGGAGAACGGCGCCGGCAAGTCGACCCTCATGAAGGTCCTCTCCGGCGTGCACCCGCACGGGAGTTACGAAGGGGAGATCCTCTTCCAGGGCGAGCCCTGCCACTTCAAGGACATCAGGGCGAGCGAACGGCGCGGCATCGTGATCATCCACCAGGAGCTCGCCCTCGTGCCCTACCTCTCCCTCGCGGAGAACATCTTCCTCGGCAACGAGCATGCCAAGCACGGCGTGATCAGCTGGCGCGACACCCTGCGGCACGCCACCGAGCTGCTGAGGCGGGTCGGTCTGAGCGATCACCCGGAGACCCGGGTCGCGGACATCGGCGTCGGCAAGCAGCAGCTCGTGGAGATCGCCAAGGCGCTCTCCAAGGAGGTGAAGCTGCTGATCCTCGACGAGCCGACGGCAGCGCTCAACGACGAGGACAGCGGCAAACTCCTCGATCTCATCCTGGAGTTGAAGACCCAGGGCATCACCTCGATCATCATCTCGCACAAGCTCAACGAGATCGAGCGGGTCGCCGACTCGGTGACCATCCTCCGCGACGGCCGCTCCATCGAGACCCTGGACGTGAAGGCCGCTCAGACCACCGAGGAGCGGATCATCAACGGCATGGTCGGCCGCGACCTCGAACACCGCTTCCCCGAGCGCACCCCGCACGAGGCGGAGGCGGGCAGCGCCCCGGCGCTGGAGATCCGCGACTGGACCGTACGCCACCCGATCGACCAGCAGCGCAAGGTCGTCGACTCGGTGTCGATCCAGGTGCGGCGGGGCGAGATCGTCGGCATCGCGGGCCTGATGGGCGCGGGCCGCACCGAACTCGCGATGAGCGTCTTCGGCCGTACGTACGGGCGTTACGCGGGCGGCACCGTCCTCAAGGACGGCAAGGAGATCCGTACGAAAACCGTCCCCGAGGCGGTCGCGCACGGCATCGCGTACGTCACCGAGGATCGCAAGCACTACGGGCTCAACCTCATCGACACCATCACGCGCAACATCACTCTGAGCGCCCTGCCCAAGGTGGCCGGCCGCGGGATCGTCGACGAGCACGGGGAGCGCAAGGTCGCCGAGGGCTTCCGCAGGAGCATGAACATCAAGGCGCCGAACGTCTTCGAACGGGTCGGCAGGCTGTCGGGCGGCAATCAACAGAAGGTCGTCCTCAGCAAGTGGATCTTCGCCGGTCCCGATGTGCTGATCCTGGACGAGCCGACCCGCGGTATCGACGTGGGCGCCAAATACGAGATCTACACCGTGATCGACAGGCTGGCCGCCGAGGGCAAGGCGGTCGTCTTCATCTCCTCCGAGCTCCCCGAACTGCTCGGTATGTGCGACCGCATCTACACGATGGCCGCCGGCCGGCTCACCGGAGAAGTCGCGCGGGCCGAGGCCACGCAGGAAGTGCTGATGCGCCAGATGACCAAGGACAAGAGGGAAGAGCGATGAGCGCGAATCTGACCGCCAAGACCCCGACGGCGGCCCCGTCCGGTGGCAAGGACAAGGCCGGGGACAGCCTCCTGCAGCTGATGCTGGACGGGCTGCGTCGCAATATGCGCCAGTACGGCATGCTCATCGCCCTCGGCCTGATCGTCGTCCTGTTCGCCGTCTGGACCAGCGGCGACCTGCTGCTGCCGCGCAACGTCTCCAATCTGGTGCTGCAGAACAGCTACATCCTGATCCTCGCGATCGGCATGATGCTCGTCATCATCGCCGGCCACATCGACCTCTCGGTCGGCTCGCTCACGGCTTTCGTCGGAGCGGCGGCCGCGGTGCTGATGGTCGACCACAAGATGGCCTGGCCGCTGGCCGTGGTCCTGGTGCTGTTGCTCGGTGCCGTCGCGGGAGCGATGCAGGGCTACTTGATCGCGTATCTGGGCATACCGTCGTTCATCGTCACCCTCGCCGGAATGCTCCTCTTCCGAGGTCTGACGGAGATCTTCCTGAAGGGCCAGACGGTCGGCCCGTTCCCGGACGGCCTGCAGACGGTCGCCAACGGCTTCCTGCCCGCGGTCGGACCGGACACCAACTACCACAACCTCACCCTGCTGCTGGGGCTCGCGCTGATCGCCTTCGTGGTCTACCAGGAGGTACGCGACCGCAAGCGGCAGCAGGAGTTCGCGCTGGACGTCCTGCCCGCCAAACTGTTCGCCCTCAAGCTGACCGCGCTGATCGCCGCGGTCCTCACCGTCACCATGCTGCTGGCCAGCTACAACGGTGCACCGGTGGTGCTGTTGATCCTCGGTGTTCTGGTCGTCGGCTTCGGCTATGTGATGCGCAACGCGATCATCGGCCGTCATGTGTACGCGATCGGCGGCAACCTCCCGGCGGCCAAGCTGTCCGGTGTCAAGGACAAGAAGGTCGTCTTCCTGGTCTTCCTGAACATGGGAATGATGGCCGCCCTGGCCGGCCTGGTCTTCGCAGCCCGCTTCAACGCCGCCTCCCCCAAGGCCGGCATCAACTTCGAACTGGAGGCGATCGCGGCCTCGTTCATCGGCGGCGCGTCCATGAGCGGCGGCGTCGGCACCGTGCTGGGCGCGATCATCGGCGGTCTGGTGCTGGGCGTGCTCAACAACGGCATGAACCTCGTCGGGGTCGGCTCCGACTGGCAGCAGGTCATCAAGGGCCTGGTGCTGCTGGCGGCGGTCGGCTTCGACGTGTGGAACAAGCGCAAGGTCGGTTCGTAACTTCTCAGAAGGAGCCGCACGACATGGACACGAGCAGACGCACGGTGATAACGGCGGCCGCGGCCGCCGGGCTGGCAGCGAGCACGTCGGTCGGAACGGCCCACGCGACAGGCACGCACGGAGTGCCGGTGAAGGAGCTCTTCGGCAGACTCGCCGACGGTACGAAGGTGTACCGGTGGACGCTGGAGAACGGCGGGACCCGGATGAAGGTCCTGTCCTACGGCGGGATCATCCAGTCCCTGGAGATCCCCGACCGTCACGGCCGGCGCGCCAATGTCTCCCTCGGCTACGACAACATCGAGTCGTACGTCGCCGGCACCACCTTCTTCGGCGCACTCATCGGCCGCTACGGAAACCGCATCGCCAAGGGCCGCTTCACCCTGGACGGAACCACTTACCAGCTCTCGGTCAACAACGGCGAAAACAGCCTGCACGGCGGCGCCAAGGGCTTCAACACGCGGGTCTGGGACGTCGAGCCGTTCCGGGACTCCACGCGCGTCGGCCTCCACCTGCACTACACCGGCATCGACGGCGAGATGGGCTACCCCGGCACGCTCAAGACGAAGGTCACGTACGCCCTCACCGCGCGCGGCGACTGGCACATCGACTACGAGGCGACGACCGACAAGCCGACGGTCGTCAACCTCACCAACCACATCTACTGGAACCTCGCCGGTGAGGGCAGCGGCACCATATACGACCACGAACTCGCCGTCGCCGCCTCCCGCTACACGCCTGTCGACTCCGGACTCATCCCGACCGGCGAACTGGCGAAGGTCGCCGGCACGCCCTTCGACTTCCGCCGGGCCAAGACGGTCGGCGAGGACATCCGGGTCGGCAACCAGCAACTGCTGTACGGCCAGGGCATCGACCACAACTGGGTTCTGGACAAGGGGGTCACCGCGGCGCCCGAGCACATCGCGACGCTGAGCGACCCGTCATCGGGCCGGACGGTGAGGCTGTCCACGACCGAGCCGGGGCTGCAGGTCTACTCCGGCAATTTCCTGGACGGCACGTTGGTCGGCACTTCGGGGAAGATCTACCGGCAGGGCGACGGCATGTGCCTGGAGACCCAGCACTTCCCGGACTCCCCGAACCAGCCGTCCTGGCCCTCGACGGTGCTCCGCCCGGGCCAGACGTACCGCACGAGCACGGTCCACACATTCTCGGCGCACTGAGGGCTGCCCTGATCCGCTGTGCCCCGCAGGCCTTGACCCTGCGGGGCACAGCCATGACCTGCTCGCCCTCCCACAGGTCCACCACCAGTTGCCCGTCGTCGTAGAGGGCACGATGCACACCGGGCGCCCCGGCTGGCTGGGGGAACCGGTCGGAGCCGCACGGGGTGGCTCGCGAAGGGCGGTCGCCTCTCGGCGACGACTGGTCGTCACAACGCGCGAGCCCACCGGCGCCGGCGAAAATCAGCCTCCTAACCCGTGGTCCGGTTCAGGTCCAGGTGGATGTCCACAACGCCCTCGACCGCTCGGATGGCTCGGGCCAGCAACGGGATGAGTGTCCGGTCGCGTACCGAGCCTCCGAGCGTGACCACTCCGTCCACGACGGATACGGTCACGGCTCCTCCGGGGTGGGACAAGTCTGTGACGGTGCGGCGGATCTCGTCGGCAAGGTCTTCGTCCGAGCGGAGAAAGACCTTCAACAGATCACTGCGGCTGACGATTCCCTCCAGCAGTCCGGCCGCGCCGACCACAGGCAGCCGCTTCAGGTGGCGCTGGGCCATGATGCGTGCCGCCTCTGCTATGAGGGCGTCGGGATGGACGGTCACTGCCGGGCTCGACATCAGCTCCTTTGCGCTCACGGCGCCCGCCTTCACCCGGTCGGTCAGAGGCAGCTCCGGCCGGGTCGGGTCGTCGGTCCGGGACTCCTCCTTGGGGAGCAGATCGGCCTCCGAGACCACGCCGATCACTCGTCCCTCGCCCTCGAGTACGGGAAGGGCGCTCACCTTCCACTCTTTCATCAGCTCGACGATTTGCTTGTAACTGGCCTGTCCTCCCACCGCGATGGCGGTGTGGGTCATGACATCGCTGACCGTGTGCGGTGAATGAGGCATGGCGATCTCCTCACCGGGGCCCGTCCGGCCGGGACGGGGGATCAGGTGACATGGGGCAGCCCACTTCCGTGCGGTGCGTACAGGTCCAGCAGACGGGCCCTGGCGGACTGAAGTCGGTGGGCTATCACCCGGCCGACCCACAGGGCCACGGCGGCGGCCAGTTCCGGATCCAAGTCGCAGGCGTGGCGCACCTGCGCGGCATCGAGTTCGTAGGCGCGCACGTGCGTCATCGCCTCGGCTCCCAGCTGCCACACATAAGGGCTGAACAACCATGACCAGCCGATCAGCTCTCCGTGCCCGAGTGACTCGATGACCGCCGGCGGTCCTTTCGGCATGCGAAAGTCGAGGCTGACGGTGCCGGTCCGCACGATCCAGAAGTGGTCGGCCCTCTGCCCCTCCTCAAAGATGCGTGTCCCCTCCGGGAACGACACTTCCCGGGTGAACTGCATGAGCCGGTCTCGGTGCTTGGTGCCCAGCGACCGGATGGTTGGAGTGGTCATGATCTGGTCTCCTCCACAGGGCGGCACGGATCTTGAGATCGTTGTCGGCAGTGCCTGAGCCGGAGCCGTGCTCCTCTCGGCACTGTGCATCCTTGTACTGCGTGCGGGTCCTACCAGTGGGGATCCACAGGGTCGTGCCATCCGCGGGCCGAGGCTGCCGTCATATCGCTTCCTCCGGCGGAACTGAGAACAGCCTGCGCCGAAAGATCTGTGGTCCCCAGGGGCTCTACGGGGGCGACCTGGGGACCAATCGGCCCTACATGCGAGCCGGGGCAGCGGGATGGATCCACACCGAACACATACGTCAGGTCCTCCTGAGGGGTATATATCGATCGCACCGTTTATTACGAATATTAGGTCGAATGTTCAGGATTGGGTCTTGATCGTCCCTCCTGGGAAGTTCAGGGGGATGGCGCGGTGGCGACGTGGGCATCTGACGACAACAGGACGAGAGGCGATGGGGACCATGGAGCAGCCCCTGGTCGTGGGCGTGGATGGATCGGATTCGAGCTTGCGGGCGGTCGACTGGGCCGTGGAGGAGGCAGCCCGTCACGGCCTTCCTCTGAGAGTTGTCTACGCCTCCCGATGGGAACGCTACGAGGGGGCAGGTCTGCATCGGGGCATCGAGCGCCCCTCCGAGCAGATTCTGGCCGAAACCATCGTGGCCACCGCGGTCAAGCGCGCAGGCATGCGTAATCCGGATCTGAAGATCACCACCGAGGTTCTGGCGGAGGACACGGTCAAGGCGTTGCTCGACGAGGCGCACAAGGCTGCGATGCTGATTGTCGGATCCAGGGGCCGGGGCCAGCTCAAGGAGCTCCTCTTGGGTTCCGTGAGTCTGGCCCTGGCGTCCCGGGCCCAGTGTCCTGTCATCGTGGTACGCGGCGACGCGGCAGGAACAGCCGGAGCGCACGGCCGCATCCTGCTCGGCGTCGCGGACGTGGCCCACGGGTCGGCTGCCGTGAGGTTCGCTTTCCGTGAGGCTGCGACCCGGCACTGTGAGATCGACGCAGTACGTGCCTGGCGATGCCCCGCGTCCGAAGCGGTCGGCCTGCCGCGCGCCAAGGACTCTCCGCCCGCCCTCACCTGGGAGATGCGGGCGGCGACAGAGCTTGACCAAGCGCTTGAGGCCTCGATCGAGGAGTTCCCGGCCGTTGCCGTCTCCCGCTCCACTGTCGAGGGGCCGGCCCACCAAGTTCTCGTCCGGCGCTCCGCCGCCGCCGACCTCCTTGTCGTGGGTGCATCGCGGCGCAAGGGGCACATGGGTCTGCAACTCGGCCGGACGGCCCACACGGCGCTCCATCACTCCAGCTGTCCTGTCGCAGTGGTACCCCACCGTCCATGAAGCACCGCCGAGTCAAGGAGGTGGGCGGACCGTGGGCGGCCAACTGCGCAGGGCGTGCCTGGGCATGGACGGGGTGCAGGGCCGCATCCCGCAGACGGGCCGCGCGTGCCGTCCAACGGGCAGCGGCTGCGCTTTCAGGAAATCCGTCGAGGCCGACGGTGATGTGGCGGTCCACGGCGCCCTCCTCAGGAGTGCGGTGCTGTGGGGTGTGCCGGAGGATTTGTCCTCGCCCATGTCGGAGTGGAACGGCGGGCCCCCCTCGGTGACTGGACCGGTGCAGGGCGCGATCCGGGGCAGCGGTCGCGGACCGCCGGTGCCGCGAGAACGCCGTACGTCAGGGGACGGATGCGTCGTCGACGGCGTATCCGAGGTGCTGCGCCACGTGAACCACTCCGTCGACGGTGCGGCACAACCGTTCGATCACCGGGATCAGGCTCTTGAACCGCACCGAGCCGTTCAGTTCGACACGGCCGTCGGTCACTTCGACGGTGATGGCGCCGGGGTCCTGGTGCAAGGTCAGGTCGAGTACGTCGCCGGTGATCTCGTGGCGGATGGTCTCGTCGTCGCGCAGGAAGATCTTCAGCAGATCGCGCCGGCTGACGATGCCCACCAATGTGTCCGCCTCGTCCACGACCAGCAATCGTCTGACGCTCTGCGCCTCCATGAGCCGGGCCGCCTCGGCCACGGTCCAGTCCGCCCTGGCGCACACGGCGGGCGCCGACATCAGTTCCTCGGCCCGCGTGCCCTCCGCTTTCTCCCGCTCACGCGGCTCGGGCGCCGGCAGGGACCGCAGGAAGTCCCCCTGATCGGCCGACTTCGGCAGAAGGTCGCCTTCCGATACCACTCCGAGCGGGTGCCCCACGTCGTCGACGACCGCGACGGCCGAGACCTGGTGCTCAGTGAGTGTGCGCACGATGTCCTTGAACGCTGCATTCCCCGGGACCGTCACGACCGCGCGGGTCATCAGCTCGCCAATGTCTCGATGTCTCACCCGTCCACTCCTATCGCTCTGCGGCTTCCTGGGCGTCGACCGACATGTCGTCCTGCTCGTACGTGAGCCGATTGGCCACGTTCACCACTCCGTCGACGCTCCGGCACACCCGGACGAGGCCGACCGGGCGGTGGTGGCCTGCCACTCGGGGTGCTTTCATGAAATTGACGGAAAGAGTCCGTACCAGGATGCGGAGAAGCGGCTGGCGGCCGTGCACCGCACAATCGGGATCCGCGAGAAGCGGATGGGCTCTTTCCGCCCTCGCGTGGAGCGGCGGCTCACCGGTGGCCACGATCGCGGGGGTGTCAGGATCCGCCGCGAGGTCGCCGTGGGTGTGGCCGAGGGGCTGGTCGACGCTGACGACCCCGCCGACGGACCGGCACAAGCGTTCGATCACCGGAGTGCTGGAGCGTTCGGGCCCGGCACCTTCACCCGAGAGGCCCTGGGCCGATGCACGCCGGTCGACGGCAGGCCTGTGGCGCGTCCGCCGTGGGTGGTGATCAGGACGACGAAGCCGACGACGGGTCCGTGTCGTTCGCGCCCGGGGCGGATTGAGGCAGCGGTTGCTGCGCCCAGATGACCTTGCCTTCGTGGGTATACCGTGTGCCCCAATGCTCGGCGATCTGCGAGACGAGGAACAGTCCGCGGCCTCCCTCGTCCATGGTGGCCGCGTACCTCAGATGGGGTGAGGTGCTGCTGCCGTCGGATACCTCGCAGATCAGGTTGCGGTCACGCAGGAGCCGCACCCGGACCGGCGCGGAGGCGTGGCGGATGGCGTTGGTGATCAGCTCGCTGAGAATCAACTCGGAGGTGAACGCCAGTTCCGTCAGGCCCCACTCGTCGAGCTTCTCCGCGACGGCGGCTCGTATCCCGGCTACGGCGGCGGGGTCGAGCGGAACGTCCCATTCGGCAATCTGGTCGGCGGAAAGCGCGCGGGTGCGGGCGATGAGCAGTGCTACGTCGTCCTTGGCCTGGGTGGGGAGGAGCGCGTCGAGCACCGCCCGGCAGTGCTGTTCCGGCGAACGGCCGGGATGGGCGAGGGCCTGGCGGAGCAGCTCCATCCCCACATCGATGTCCCGGGTGCGGTCCTCGATCAGCCCGTCGGTGTAGAGGACCAGCTGGGCACCGACGGCCAGATCCAGTTCGGCGGTCTTGAACGGCATGCCGCCGAGCCCCAGCGGTGGCCCGGCAGGAAGCTCGGGGAACTCCACGCTGCCGTCGGGGTGGACCAGCGCCGGGAGATGATGTCCGGCGCGGGCCATGGTGCAGTGCCGGGCGACCGGATCGTAGATCGCGTACAGGCACGTGGCTCCCACGATGCCTGCACCGACGTCCGCGCCCCCCTCTTCCTTGTCGATGCGGTCCACGAGGTCGTCGAGGTGGTCGAGGAGTTCATCGGGAGGCAGATCGAGCGTGGAGAAGTTGTGCACCGCGGTACGTAGCCGTCCCATGGTGGCGGCGGCGTGCAGCCCATGGCCGACGACGTCGCCGACGACCAACGCGACGCGGTTGCCCGACAGCGGAATCACATCGAACCAGTCACCGCTGACTCCGGACTGTGCGGGCAGATAGCGGTGGGCGACATCCAGGGCGTTCTGTTCGGGCAGAGCGCGCGGCAGCAGGCTGCGTTGCAACATCACCGCCAGGGCGTGTTCGCGGGTGTACCGGCGTGCGTTGTCGATACTGACCGCGGCACGGGCGACCAGTTCCTCGGCGAGCGATTGGTCCTCCTCGTCGAACGCTCCGGCCTCCCGCGAGCGCCAGAAGTTGGCCAGGCCCAGCACCACGCCCCGCGCCTGCAGCGGCGTCGTGAGGAGTGAGTGGATTCCGTAGTCGACGACGTTGCCTGTCCGTTCCGGGTCCTGAGCACGCCATTCGGGTGCGGAGGACAGATCGCGCACCACCACCGACCGGCCGGTGGCGAATCCGCGTGCTTGAGGCGTGGAGGGAAGAAAGGTGATGAGCGCGCCGCACGGGTAGAGGGGGTGGTCGTCCCGGATGCCGCTGACGGCGGTGCGGCGCAGGTCGGCAGCCGTGCCGGTCGGCTCCTCCCCGTGCAGGACGGGGGCGGCGAGGTCGACCGTGACGAAGTCCGCGAACCGGGGGACGGCCGTCTCGGCCAGTTCCTCGGCCGTGCGCGTCACGTCCAGGGTGGTGCCGATGCCCACCCCCGCGTCGTACAGCAGCCTGAGGCGTTCGTTCGTCGTTTCCACCTTGCCCGTCAGTGCCAGGAGCTGGGTGGAGTCGCGCAGGGTCGCCACCGTTCCCAGGGGGCTTCCGTTACGGGCGGTGCGCCGCTGGTTCACCACCAGCGTGCGATCCCCGGCCAAGTACATCTCGTCCGTGGCCACGCGACCGGAGACGAGCAGCTCCGCCGTGGCCGGGTCGAGGCTCTTCAGTTCCTTGACGGGGCGCCCCTGGGCGTCGGGCGGCAGATCGAGAAGCCGTTCGGCCTCGTCGTTCGCCAGCAGCAGCCGACCGTCGTGTCCGACGATGAGCACCCCTTCCCGGACGGCGTGGAGCACCGCGTCATGGTGCTCGTACATGCGGGTCATCTGGGCGGGATCGAGCCCGTGGGTCTGCCTTCGCAGCCGCTTGGCCACCAGGGCCGCCCCGCCCGTGGCCAGGCCGAGCGCGGCGGCCCCGCTGGCAAAGATGAACATCAGCTGCTTGTCGACCGCGTTGGAGATGTTCTCGACCTTGAGACCGGCCGCCACCAGGCCCACGACGGTCTTGTCGGGAGCGTTGACGGGGACAATCGCCTGGACTTCATGGCCAAGGGGCCCCTGGACGTTTTCCACGTGGACCTGGCCCGCCAGCGAAGGTTTGATGGTGCCGACGAACTGCTTTCCGATGAGCTCCGGACGGGGGTGTGTGTAACGAGTCCCATGTGCGTCCGTCACCACGATGAAGTCGACGCCCGCCAGTTTCCGCGCCACCTCGGTGAGCGGCTGCAGCACTTTGGAGGGATCGGGAGACTGGATCGCCTGCACAATCCCCGGCGAGTGCGCGAACGTCTCTGCCGCAGCCACCGAACGGCGCTCCGCCTCCGTCTCGGCATCATGGAGCGACTGGAGAACCAGCGCCACAACCGCGCCCGCCACAAGCAGGACAATGACCACCGCCTGCAGGATGAACACCTGCCCGGCTACGCTTCGCGGTCCTTTGCCACTCAGTGACCGAGCCGATCCGCTCCGGGATCGGTCGGAATGGTCGACCATGTCGACATTCCTAACACTTTCTAGCTATGTATGCCCATTGGGTAACTTATCGCCTGATTTCCGTCGATCGACGCATCACAGCCCCGGCTTCGCACATTGGATGCCATGCGGTGTACGGGACATGTGGAGACACTCCGGTCGGCAGCGACGAGATCTGGCTCGGGCCCTGCTTCCATCGTGCGCCACCGGGTGGGCTCCCGCGGACCGGACGGGCACGCGCGACACGTCGCGCTCCCTCGCCCGGGCCGGGCCGCATGCGGCCCCGGCATGCAACGATTCGGCGGGGACAGCACTTCCAACCTTCACCGTGCCCGACCCGGCCAGAATCAGCGCCCTGGAGTTCACCCCCGACGGCCGCCTCGTGCTGTGCGCGAACAGGGACGTCTACGCCTTCCGCGCCGACTCGCCTCGGCCGCGCCAGGTGACCGGCAGCAGCTTGTCGCGCCCGGCGGCAAGGACGTGCCGGCGCAGGCTCACAGGTTCGGTGTGGTGGCGCGGCAGCGGACGTGGCCCGGGTCCGAGGCGGCGGACGTGGCTCGGGTCCGGCGGCAGGGCCTGGCCGGGGTCCGTGACCAGCACCGCGGGGCACCATCGACACCCATCTGCTGCGGTCCACACCCGACATCGTGCAGGCCGCGGACGGGTTCCGGCAGGGGACTCCGCTGCGGCGCTTGGGGCAGCCGTCCGAGATCGGTGACGCCGTGGCGTATCTCGGATCGGATCTGCTGAGTTATGTGACCGGAGCCGCCCTCGTCGTCGACGGCGGCCTGACCACGGTGATCTGACACCTGCTCCCGACCTGTGACCGCGGGACCGACCGCACCTCTCCACGAAGGAATCCCATGAACGAGAACAATCTGAGCGAGGCCGCCAAGGCGGTCGTCCGTCGCAACACAGAGGAGGTACAGGGCGGCGGCGGCTTCGCCCTCTTCGACGAGCTTTTCGCCGACGGCTTTCTGGACCACACGCTGCAGCCGGGACGTACTCCTGACAAGGCGGGCACACGCGAGCTCTACCAGGTGCTGGCGCCCCAGGAACGGGAGTTGACGAAGATGGCTAATGACGTTAGCCTTAGGGCTACATCGATTAGCTTCTGAGGGTGGATATGGCTGACTTCCTGGCGATTGGCGGCGGACGGCTCGCATACGGCGTGGAGGGCGAGGGTCCGCTGGTCGTGCTCGCCCACGGCATGGGTGACAACAGGGCGGCCTACCGCGATGTGGCTGCCCGGCTTGCGACGGCCGGATTGCGGGTCGCGAGCATGGACCAGCGCGGTCACGGTGAGTCCAGCACCGGCTGGGCGTCCTACACCCGTACCGACGCCGCGGCCGATCTCCTCGCCTTGATCAGACACCTGGGCGGCCCCGCCGTCGTCGTGGGCCACTCCTTCGCCGGCGGCGCCGCCACCATCGCAGCGGCCAAGGAGCCCGAACTGGTCAGCGCCATCGTCGAAATCAGCCCGTTCACCCGCGCGCAGAAGATCAACGTGGGAGCTCTGGTCTCCCGAGCCCGCTACCGCAAGGGCATGAGTCTGCTCATGGGCGCCGGCTTGCTGCGCAGCGTCGGGCTGTGGAAGCGCTACCTCGATCACGCCTACCCGGGCGTCAAGCCCGCCGGCTACGCCGACCATGTCGCCGCCCTCGACACCGACCTGCGCAGGCCGGGCCGGATGGCAGTCGTCAGCAAGATGGGAATGTCCGCGCCCACGGACGCCGGCGCATGTCTCGACGCCATCCAGTGCCCCGCTCTGGTCATCCAGGGCACCCTCGACCCTGACTGGGCCGACCCCAGGGCCGAAGGAGAGGGCATTGTGGCCGCTATGCCCGCAGGGCTCGGTCGGCTCGAGATGATCGAAGGCGCTGGTCACTACCCGCACGTCCAGTTCCCGGCCGAAGTCGCCACGGCCATCCTGGCCTTCCTCAAGGCCGGCGCACGTGGCTAGGACCACGCTCACCACGGACGCCGTCGTCGATGTCGCGCTGCTGATCACCGACGAGAGCGGTCCCGCCGCCCTGACCCTGTCGGCGGTGGCCGGCCGGGCAGGCGTCGCCACCCCGTCCCTCTACAAGCACGTGCGTAATCTGGCCGAGCTGCGCGACCTCATGTCGGCGCGGATCATGAACGAGATCGCGGACCAGGTCGGTGAAGCCGTGCTGGGCCGCTCCGCCGACGAGGCGATCCGCGCGCTCATGATGGCCTGGCGGCACTACGTGCTGCGGCACCCGCACCGCTACTCGGCACTCGTCCAGACGCCCGAGCCTCGCACGGTCGAGGCGGGGACGCGATTGATCAACATCATGCTCGCCACTTTCCGTGCGTATGGCATGGCAGACTCCGCAGCGATCCACGCAGCCCGCTGTCTGCGCGCGGCCGTTCACGGCTTCGCAGTTCTGGAGGCCGAGGGCGCGTTCGGGCTCCCGGAGAAGCTGGACGAGAGCTACGACCTGCTGATCCACATGATGATCACAGGCCTGCACGCACCTCACTGAACAGGCCGTGATGAGTAAGAGTGCCCGGCAGTAGGCGTCGCGGGGCCGGTGCACGCACCTCGCGGCGTTGTCGTCCATCACCAACTTCCCCATAGTCCTGAAGGGGCATGGGGGACCCCCTTCGCGTTGGCTCAATCCTCCGCCTTGCGATGCACGCACCCCAGCCCCGCTCCTTCACCCGCGCTGCCTGCTGCCAGGCACTCTTATGGAGCCTTTTCCCACCTCAGAGCCTGTCGGGTGACCTCTGACCGGGCGGCCACAGGCTGATGTGGCGAGTTGCGGGTGAGGACGTCTGTGACGAGATCGGGGACGAGGGACGTCGAGTCTCCGCCATGGCGGAGACTCGACACGCGGTGACCGTTGCCCTTCCGGGGCCGGTCACATTTGATCGACCGTCGTGTACAGACACTCGATATCCGCAGCGTCCGCGCTGCTCCTCGTCTCGCTCATCCTGCCCGGTGACCTGGCGCACGCGGACTCGGACGACCGGTCCGGGCCGTGGGTGACGCGCATCGTCACGCTCGACAGCGCCCCGGCCGCGCAGCAGGCCGCCCCGCAGGACCGGGCAACGGCCCGCCGTACGGTCTCCCATGCGCAGCGGACACTGATCGACGCCGCGCACGACGCGGGCATCGCGCTGTCCGTGGAACGCCAGTACCGCAATGTCGTCAACGGTCTCCTCGTCGAGGTGCCCGCGGGTCAGACCGGCCGACTGACCGAACTCCCTGGTGTGGCCCAGGTCACCGAGCCGGTGACGTACGAGATGCCCGAAAAGCCCACCCCGGTGTCCAAGGACGTCCTCGCAAAGGCCGTCGCCCAGGCGGGCCATGACGCACGGTCCGGCGATGCGGCCCCGTCGGGCCGGGAAATCGTCACGGCCACGGATCTCACCGGCGTCCCGCAGGCCCATCGCCTGGGCTACACGGGCAAGGGTGTCACCGTCGGCATCATCGACAGTGGTATCGCGTACGACCATCCGGCCCTCGGCGGCGGGGGCTTCCCCAACGCGAAGGTGGTCGGCGGCTACGACTTCGCGGACGAGGACGCCGACCCGTACGACGACAAGTTCGGCCCGGCTGCCGGGCACGGCACCCATGTCGCGGGCATCGTCGCCGGGGACGACACGCACATCGAGGGCGTCGCCCCGGACGCGACACTGCGCTCCTACCGGGTGTTCGGTACGAAGAACTCACCGACCGACGCCATCATTCTGGCCGCCCTCGACCGAGCCGCCGCCGACGGGGTGGATGTCGTCAACATGAGCCTCGGCGCAACCGGTAACCGCAGCAGCAGTGTGCTGTCGCTCGCCGTGAACCACCTGGTGGACTCCGGCGTTCCCACGGTCGTCGCCAATGGAAACGGTTACGCCGGTCCGTTCAACGCGGCGGCGCCCGCGGTGGCGGACGGGGCGATCGCGGTCGGCAGCACCTACAGCAGCCGCTACCCGTTCCTCGCGTTCACGCTCGGCGACGGCTCCTCTGCTCCCGTCCCGTACCTGGACTCCGGGCGGGCCCCGGCCGCTCCCTCGACCGGCGCGCACCCGGTGACCGTCATACCGTCGAGCTGCGACCCGCTTCCCGCCGGCAGCCTCCAAGGGAAGATCGCGCTGTTCGCCGAGTACACCGGTACCGACGTGTTCAAGTGCCGGGTGATGGACCTGGCCCGCACCGCCGAGGCCGCGGGTGCAATCGCCGCGGTCCACTACAACCCGTCGGGCACCGATCCGGATGCGCTGCCGTTCTCGCCCTGCTGCGGCAGCATCGGCATCCCCGTGGTGGGGATCCGTGCACGGGACGCCGAGCGCATCAAGGCCGCGCCGGCCGGAACCGAGCTGTCCTGGGGGGCGTACGCCGGTGCACCGATGACCGCCGACGCCGCCGGACTGATGGATCCCAGCTCCTCCTGGGGCCCGGGCAACGAGCTGGAGTTCAAGCCGGACGTCGCCGCTCCCGGCGGGTACATCCTGTCCGCGCTGCCCCCGGGCCAGGACTGGTACGGCGTCATGTCCGGTACCTCGATGGCGTCCCCGCACGTCGCGGGAGTGGTCGCCCTGCTGCTCCAGGCCCGGCCGGATCTCACTCCGGCCCAGGTGCAGACCGCGCTGCAGAACACGGCCACTCCGCTCGCCATGACCGGTGATCACGAGCGCGGCCGGCAGCCCGTCGCCCAGCAGGGCGCTGGCCGGGTCGACGCGGTCGCCGCACTGGCGTCGGTCTCCGGCGACACCGTGACGGCAACGCCGTCCGAACTCGCCCTGGGCGACCTCGAGGGCCGGCAACGGACCCGTCAGATCACGGTCCACAATCCGACCGCCCGTCCGGTGACCTACCGGGTCGGGCAGAGCGCCGCCGTGTCCGCAGCCCCGCCGTACACCAGCGAGTGGCAGCCCACCGACGCCACAGGCGACGCCGAGGTCGACGACCGGGACAGGATCACCGTGGCCGCGCACGGCAGCCGTACCGTCACCGTGAACATCAGGCAGCCCCGCGACGTCGCCGAGGGCACCCTGTTCGGCGGCTGGGTGGAGTTCACCCGGTCCGACTCGACGGCCCCGGAGATCCGGGTGCCGTATCTGGGCATGGCGGGCGATTTCGACGCGGTGTCGGCGATCAACCCCACCTTCACCTCGATCAACAAGACGCTGGACAACCCGGCGCTGCGTCCCGCCTACTTCACCTTCGGCAAGAGTGTGCCCACCACCGTCGACCTCACCGACACGTCCACGGCCAACGACAAGGCCTGGGTCATGCTGTCCCACGGCTTCCCCCTGCTGGAGCGGATGCGGCTCCAGGTCCTCGACACCCATGGCGAGGTGATCGACACCCCGTACGACGCGTCGTGGGTGACCCGTAATTCCGGCGCGGGCACCGGGGTGGCGTTCTACAGTTGGGACGCCACGCGTGCCGACGGTACCCCGGCGCCCGCCGGCACGTACCGGCTGCGCCTCGTCTTCGACAAGGCGCTGGGCGACCCGCAGAAGTCACCGAGCACCCAGATCTGGACCTCCCCGGAGGTCACCCTGGTCCGCTGACCGCGCGACCGCCCCACGGCATACCGGCTCGGCGGACAGCCGGTGGGCCTGCCCGGCGGGGCAGGCTCACCGGCCGCCGCGGTTTCGACGGCTCCGGTTGCACCGTCCGGGCCCCGCGGTCGGGTGCGCCGGGCCGAGCTGCGAGAATCCGGCGGTACACACGGACCGGAGGGTGGCTTTGGCACTGGAAGATCTCGGGCTCGGCGCCTGCGAGGAATCCGTATACAGGGTGCTGATCGAGCGGCCCTCGGCCTCGCTCGCCGAGGTGGCCGCGGCGGCGGCCGCCCCCGACGCGGAGATCGCGGACGCATTGAACTCGCTCGCGGCTCGCGCCCTGGTCAACAGACAGCCCGGAAGCGGCCATTATGTCGCCGCGCCGCCGTCGGTCGCGCTCGGCACGGAACTGACCGAGCGCCGCATCCGCCTCCACCGAGCGGAACTCGCTCTCGCCGAGCTGGTCGAGACCTACCGGACCGGGTCCATGGGACGCGCGCAGCGCGATCTCGTGGAGGTCGTCGAGGGGCGGGATGCCGTGCGCCAGCGGTACCTCCAGCTCCAGCTCTCCTCCCGGCACGCCATCGACACGTTCGTCACCGGCGACGTCCAGGTGGTCGGCCCGGAGAACACCGAGGAGCCGACCGTGTTGTCGCGCGGCCTGCTGGTGCGCGCCGTCATCGACCAGTCGTTCCTGGGCGAACCGAGCGCGGCCGACAATGTGGACGAGTCGCTTGCCCGGGGCATGCGGATCCGGACGGTCGACGGGGTACCGCTCAAGCTCATCGTCTGCGACGGCGAGATGGCGATGCTTCCGCTGCACGGCTCCGGCAGCGACGTCGACCCCAGCCTCGTCCTGCGCGGCGGACTCGCCAACGTTGCTCAGGCCCTCTTCGACGCCGTGTGGGAACGGGCCCGCCCCTACGGCGAACCGCACCACGGGATCGATGTCCTGGACACCCGCATACTGCGTCTTCTGCTCGCCGGTCTCACCGACCATGCGGTGGCCGCGCAGGTGGACATGTCGGCGCGCACTGTGCAGCGGCGCATCCAGGGGCTGATGGTCCAGGCCGGGGCGACCACCCGCATCCAGCTCGGCTGGTACGCCCGCCACCACGGCTGGGCGTAACGGCCTCCCCCGTGACAGGGAGTGGGCTCCCGACGCCCTGCGACTCCGCTTGCCGCGTTGTCGTCAGTCACCGACGCTCCGCGTCGACTCCCTCCTCCGCCTTGCAATCGAAGCCGCATGACGCCGCTCGCTGATCCACTCCCTGCCGTGGGGGAGGCCGTAGGGCGAGTCCGTGCTCCGCGGCCGTCGCTGACGGGTCTCCGCCAAGGCAGCTATCCGCCAGGGCAGAAGGGTCGACACGCACGGTGCCGCCGCGAAAACTCTTCGCAGCACCCGGAACCACCCATTCACCGGGTGCGTGGAGGAGAGTCATCCATGACCAGATTATCCGCGAGGCGGAGATCCCGGCTGCTCGCAGTGGGGGTGTCGCTCGTACTGCTGCCGGCCGGGCAGGCCGTCGCAGCCGGGGCAACGGGGACGGCGGGGGCGGGCACCGACCGTGCCACGTCACCCGTGCACGCACCCAGCACCGCGCGAACCGTCACCCTGATCACCGGTGACCAGGTGACCGTGACCGACCTCGGCGCGGGCCGGAAGTCGGTCGCCGTGGAGCGTCCCAAGGGCGCGACCGGAGCGGTTCGCAGTGAGATATCCGACGGCCGGATCACCGTCGTACCTGACGAGGCCCGGCCCTACCTCCAGGCGGGCGTCCTCGACGCCGAGCTCTTCGACGTCACCGCTCTGATCGAGCAGGGGCTCGGTGACCCGTCGTCCGACGGCCTCCCGCTCATCGTGACGTACACGAAGAACGCCCGCAGCGCGACGCCCCACGGAGCCCGCCAGGTCCGTGGTCTTCCGAGCGTGGGCGGCGCGGCCCTGGAGGCATCGACGTCCGGGGAGTTCTGGCGCACGGTCGCACCGGACGTCACCTCCCAGGCGCGCAGCGCGACTTCGGGCCGTATACGTCTGTCGGGCGGCGTCGAAAAGATCTGGCTGGACGCCCGCGTCGACGCCGCGATGGAGACCAGCAACGCCCAGATCGGCACCCCCGCGGCCTGGGAGGCCGGGCTGACCGGCAAGGGTGTCAAGGTTGCCGTCCTCGACACGGGCGTGGACCTGACCCACCCCGATCTCAAGGACCGGGTGAGCGAGACCAAGAGCTTCATCGAGGGGCAGGAGGTCGCCGACCGGAACGGGCACGGCACGCATGTCTCCTCCACTGTCGGTGGCAGCGGTGCTGCGTCCGACGGCAAGGAGAAGGGCGTCGCGCCCGGCGCCACGCTCGCCGTCGGCAAGGTTCTCACCGACCAGGGTTTCGGATCCGAATCGCAGATCATCGCCGGTATGGAGTGGGCGGCCAAGGACGTCCAGGCCAAGATCGTCTCCATGAGCCTCGGATCGTCGCAGGGCAGTGACGGCACCGACCCCATGGCCCAGGCGGTGAACACCCTCTCCAAGGACACGGGCGCCCTGTTCGTGATCGCGGCCGGCAACGCCGGCTACCCCGGCAGCATCGGCTCCCCCGGCGCAGCCGACTCCGCACTGACGATCGGCGCGGTTGACTCCGCCGACCGGCGTGCCCCCTTCTCCAGTCAGGGTCCGCGTTTCGGCGACAACGCGCTGAAGCCTGACCTGTCCGCGCCGGGCGTGGACATCCTCGCGGCCCGCTCGCAGCTCGTGAGCGGCAGCGGCCCGTACACATCGAAGAGCGGTACGTCCATGGCCACCCCGCACGTCGCGGGCGTGGCGGCGCTGCTCGCCGAGAAGCACCCCGACTGGAGCGGACAGCAGCTCAAGGACGGGCTGATGAGCACGTCCAAGCAGATCAGCGGCACGTCGTACGAGGTGGGTGCGGGCCGCGTGGACGTCCCGTCCGCGGTCGCCGCGCAGATCACCGCGACCGGCAGCGCCGACCTCGGATTCACCAGTTGGCCCTACGAGGCGAACAAGCCGGTCACGAAGACGCTGACCTACACCAACGCCTCCGACCGGCCGGTCACCCTGGCGTTGACCGCCGAGGGCGCTCCCACCGGCGTGGTCACCCTCGCCGACTCCACCCTCACCGTGCCCGCGCACGGCACCGCGCAGACCACGGTCACCGGTGACGGCACCGCCGCGCCCGTCGGCGCCACCTCCGGCCGGATCGTCGCCAAGGACGGCGACACAGTGGTGGCGCACACGGCCTTCGGCCTGACCAAGGAGGAGGAGCGCTACAACCTCACCGTCCACGTCAAGGACCGCGACGGTGCCCCATCCGCCGCATACGTGGCTGTAAAGCAGCTGGCCAAGGACACGTCGGTCATCCCGGCCTCGGTCGGCGAATCCGGCACGCTCAAGCTGCGCGTGAAGCCGGGCATGTACACCCTGTCCAGCTTCCTCGATGTGCGTGGCAGCAAGGGCAAGGACTCGCTCGGCCTCGGTCTGCTCACCGAGCCCGAGGTCACCATGGACCGCGACCGCGAAGTCACCCTCGACGGAACGAAGTTGCGGGAGATCCGGGCCGAGGTGGACCAGCGGACCCAGACCCGTCAGCTGATCATGAAGTTCAACCGGTCCGCGAACGGCGAGTCCTTCGCGCCGGCCGTGCAGGTCCCGCCGAAGTACGACAGCATCTTCGCCGCGCCGACCCGCAAGCCCGCCACAGGCACCTTCGAGTACCGGACCGTCTGGCGGCTCGGCAAGCCGCAACTCGATGTCGAAGCAGGCGGCCGGCAGCTCGGCGAGACGGCCGTCCAGTACGGATCGGATCTGTTCACCGGGCGGAAGCGAATGTCCCTGGTGGACGCGGGCACTGGAAGCCCCGCCGACTACGCCGGCAAGGACGTGACGGGCGACGCGGTCGTCGTGCGCCGCACCGACGCGATCACGCCCGCCGAGCTGGCCCAGAACGCGCAGGACGCGGGTGCCAAGGCCCTGCTTGTCACCGACGAGGTTCCCGGGCGGCTGATGGCCAACTTCAGCGGGGCCGGCGGGGCGACACGTCCGCTGTACATCGCGACGGTGAACGCGGCGGACGGGGCGCGACTGATCGAGGCCGCCCGGCTCGGCCGGGGCGTGGACCTGACCGGTACTCAGTTCACCCCGTTTGTCTACGACCTCACCGAGGGATACCCGGGGGCGATCCCCGCCGATCTGACGTACCGGCCGGACAGGAGCGAACTGGCCGTCGTCAAGAACAAGTTCCACGCGACGAAGGCCGCCGACGGCGGCGAGTTCCGCTACTCGATCACCGACAGCTTCCCCTACGGCATCGGATTCCAGGAGAAGATCAAGTTCCCCGCGGAGCGCACCGACTACATCAGCTCCGGCCCTGGCGAGGGCTGGCACGAGTCCATGTCCAACGGCCCGGGCGCCATCGAGGAGCGCAGCGGCGTCGTGCACTACCGCGGCGGCACCCGCTCCGGGACGGACTGGTTCAAGCCTGTCTGGCACCCGTGGCTGGGTACCGGCCTCGGCTGGGGCCAGCAGCGCGCGGGCAACTACCTGCAGTTCAACACGCCGGGCTGGGGCGACTCGGGACCGGACCACACCGGCTTCGGCGATGTGTATAACGAGAGCTCGATGACTCAGTTCACCGAGGTGTACGTGGACGGGGTGCGGGTCGACCGCAAGCGCAGCTCGGGGGCGTACGCCCGGGACGTCAAGCCGACCGAGCAGGACTTCAAGGTGGTCACCGACACCACCCTGGACCCAGACGTCTGGCGGCTCGCCACGAAGGGCCACTCCGAATGGACCTTCAAGTCGTCCGCCACGCCGGCCGACCGGTGGACGTATCTGCCGATGCTCAACCTCGGGTTCGACGTCGACACCGACCTGCATGGTGATGTGCCCGCCGGAAAGCGTCTCGATTTCGGGATCTTCTCCGAGTACGTCAAGGACGCGTCGGACACCGGGAGGATCAACGGCTCCACGCTGGAGGTCTCCTTCGACGACGGCGCGACGTGGACATCCGTCGCACTCGATGGCGTACGCGGCAAGTCCGCCGCCTGGGCCGGCTCGGTGCAGGTGCCGGACGACGCGCGGTACATCTCCGTGCGGGCCTCGGCCGCCGACGACAAGGGCGGCTCGGTCAAGCAGGAGATCATCCGCGCGGTCGGCGTGCGGAAGTAGCCGACCGGGTGGGAGCCGCGCAGTCGGCGGCACGGCTCCCACCTGCCGCGTGTGCTGAGCACATGGAGCTGACCGCGGCAGCGCTCGCTGCCGCGGTCAGCTGCGCGAGGACCGACGCCCGTGCGGTCGGCCGACGTTCCCGCGCCGCGTGGTCCGGGCCTGTGGAACCGGCCTCCAGGACCGCCGGCCGCGCGTCAGCCGGCATGACCGATCAGAGGCTCGGGTCGCGATGGGTGGGCCGGCCGTCGAGGACGGTGAGCACCACAGGGAGTTCGGGCAGATCGGTGGCGGGAGTGGTGAGGGGGTTGTCCGCGAAGACCGTGAGGTCGGCGCGGTGGCCGACGGCGAGCCGGCCGGCCTCGTGTTCCTCGCCCGCCGCGTAGGCCGGGTTGATGGTCATGGACTGGAGGGCTTCCAGGGCGGTCAGTGCCTGGTCGGGGCCGTGCGGAGGCTGGGTGAGATCGCGGCTGGGGCGGCGGTGGCGGGCTCCCGCCATGACGGCCAGCGGGGGATAGGGAGCGATCGGCCAGTCGGAGCCGAGGACGACGGTGGCGCCGGAGTCCCAGAGATCGCGACAGCGCCAGGCGCGGGAGGCGCGCTCCTCACCGAGGCGGCGGGACCAGTTGTCGGTGTGGTCGGCCCGGGTGAAGTCGCAGCAGTGGGTGGGCTGCATGGAGGCCACGACGCCGAGCTCGGCGAAGCGGCGCAGGGTGTCGTCGGGCACGGTCTCGATGTGCTCGATCCGGTGCCGAACCACGCGATCGCCCGCGGCCAGAGCCTTGTCGACGGAGTCGAGGACGTGCCGGACGGCCGCGTCACCGATGGCGTGGGTCGCGGTGGGGACCCCGGCCCGGTGGAGCTCGCCGACGATGCGGGTGTAGGCATCGGGGTCGGGCCAGAAGGCGTGCGTGGACTCGCCGTGGCAGTCGGGGCGTTCCAGCCAGGCGGTGCCGTTGTCGATGGTGCCGTCCATGAAGAGCTTGACGCCCTCGGTGCGCCAGAGCCCGCCCCCGGTGCCCTGCTCCTCGATGAGGGCGCGCAACGCGTCGGCGTCGGTACCGGGCTGGCACCAGGGCGCGACCCGCAGCCGCAGCGGCAGCTCGCCGGCCGCGTCGAGGTCGGTGTAGAGCGCGAGGCTGTCGCCGTTGGCGTCCATGGCGTGACCGCCCGTGAGACCGGCGGCGGCCATGCTCCGCAGCGCGGCGGCGAGGCGGGCCCGGCGCTCCGCGTGCGTGGGCCGGGGGGCCGCGCGCTCCACGAGTTCGCAGGCGGCGTCCTCAAGCAGCAGGCCCGTCGGCCGGCCCGCCTCGTCGCAGACGATCTCGGCGGCCTGATCGAACCTGCGCGGCCCGTCGACGCCGGCGAGTTCGAGCGCGCGGGGGCTGGCCAGCATGGAATGGGCATCGAAGAGCTGGAGGAGGGCCGGAACGCCGTCCAGTACGGGGGCGAGGGCGGCAGCCTCGATGGGCCGGTCCCCGAAGACGTTCGGGTCCAGACCCCACCCGTGCAGCCAAGCTCCGGGCGCGAGGGTCCGGACCTCCCGGGCCAGGGCTTCGCGTACCTCTTCCAGGCCGGCGCAACCCGACAGGTCCAGTCCCTGGGTCAGTTCGGCCCCGGAGACCGGGTGAAGATGCCCGTCGACCAGGCCGGGAGTCACCACGGCCCCTTTCAGGTCGATCACCGTGGTCGAGGAGTCTGCCAGCGAACGTATCTGCCGGTCGTCGCCGAGGGCGGCGATACGCCCTCCGGACACGGCCAGGGCGGTGTCCGGCAGCAGCTCGCCGGTGACCGGGTCGAGCAGACGGGCGGAAAGCAGGACAAGGGGGTCCCGCCCTGCTCGAGCGAAGTCGAGAGCTTGGGGGAGGGCGCGCACAGCGGCTCCTTCGAGGAATGGTCAGTTGGGGGTGGCCGGCTGCCCGGCAGCGGGAAGGTCGTCGTCGCCGGCTGTCGCGGGCGCGCCGGCCGGGCCCGTACCGAGTTCGTCGGCGAGGCGGGTGAGCATGCCGCTCGGCAGGCCGAGTTCGCGTTCCGCGATGGCGACGGCCATGCGCATCACCGCGGGCGGACGGTTGCTGGTGTCGGTGTCGGTGTTGGCGTGGGCGCCGAGGCCGTCGATCACCACCAGGATCTGAATGGTCGTCACATAGGGGTCCTCCGTGCGGAAATCGCCGCGCGCGACCCCCTCACGGATGAGGCCTTCGAGCCGTCCGCGCCAGGCCTCCTCCTGCGTGCCGACCCGGTCGCGCAGGACGGGCCGGTAGCGGCTCAGGTGCCGGGCGTTGATCCAGAGCCGGCTGATGTCGTCGTAGGCCTCTCCTGTTGCGTGAGCGAAGAAGCGTGCGAGGTGCTGGACGGGGGTCCCGTCGGGCCTGTCCGCCGGGACGAGGCGGTCGAGTTCGGCGCTCGCGGCGCTGCCGAATGCCTCGCCGACGAGGTCTTCCACTGCTGGAAAGTAGTGACTGATCAGCCCCGGGCGGACGTCGAGCTCTTCACCGATCCGCCGCAGAGTGATGCACTCCAGCCCTTCTGTCAGGGCGACGGTGGCGGCCGCGTCGACGATTTCCGCACGTCGGTCCGCCGGTGATTTTCGAATTCGTTTGCGCTGGACGCTTGACGGCATACCCGTGATGTTATTGAGTGTGCGACCAATAAGCAAGCAGGTGGGTACGCCCAGCACTCGGAGGGCTCAATGGCTTCCACGATTTCCGCCCCGAACACAGGCGCTGCCGACGGACCGCCGTCCTCGGACCGGGCGCGCCGCATCGAGGTCCACGGCATCGACCACATTCCCGAGCGGGAACGACACGGCCGTGCGCGGGAGCTGTTCGCCGTCTGGGCGGCGGCGAACGTCAACTACCTGAGCCTGGTGGTCGGCGGTGCGCTGATACTCATGGGCCTGAGCCTGTGGCAGGCCCTCACCGTGATCGTGGTGGGCAACCTGTTCTGGGTGCCGGTCGGCCTGCTGGCCGTCTCGGGTCCGGCCTCGGGGACGCCGAGCGAAGTGATCATGCGCGCGATGTTCGGCGTCCGGGGCAACCGGGTGAACATCGCGGTCACCGGCTGGGTGATCTGTATCTGTTACATCGCCCTCAACCTGGCGGCGGCCGCGCTCGCCGCCTTCTCCCTCGTCGAGAAGGCCGGCATCACGCCGAACACGGGCGTCAAGACCGCAGTCGTGGTGGGTATTGCCGCGCTCACGCTGGCCATCAGCGTGTACGGCCACGCCACCATCGTGAAGCTCTACCTCCCGATCACCGTGGTCCTCACCGCGGCGTTCGCTGTCGTGGCCTTCAGCGTGCTCGGGCACGCGGACTTCGGCTACGAGCCCGCCGAACCGCTGACCGGCGGCAGCCTGTGGGCGGCCCTCGCGGGCGGCGTCACGCTCATCGCCTCGGGCCCGCTCTCGTACACCAACAGCGCCGACTTCTCCCGCTACCTTCCCCGGGCGACATCCCCGAAGGCGATCGTGGGCTGGACCGCGCTCGGCGGCTTCCTGCCCAGTGTCGTCGTCACCGCACTGGGCGCGTTGGCCGCGACCGCGGTCGACATGACCGACCCGCAGACCGCGTTGGAGACGATCCTGCCCACCTGGTTCACCCCCGTCTTCCTGCTCGCCCTGGTGCTCGGGACGATCGCCATCAACGCCATGACCGCCTACAGCTCCGGCCTCGCGCTCCAGGCCGTCGGCGTCCGCATCCGCCGCTCCCTCAGCGTCATCGTCGACGGAGTCGTCGGTGTCGCCCTGACCCTGTACGCGCTGCTCGTGTCCAACTTCCTCGACACCGTCAGCAACGTCCTCCAGCTGACCGTCGTCCTGCTCGGCCCGAGCATGGCCATCTACGCCACGGACATCCTGCTGCGCCGCAACCGCTATGACGGCCCCGGGCTGACCGACGAGACCCCCGACAGCCCCTTCTGGTTCACCGCCGGCGTCAACTGGGCGGGCGCCCTCGCGCTCACGGCAGGCACCGCAGCGGCGGCCCTCTGCGTGAACACCGTCTACGCCGGCCCGCTCGCGCGCGCCCTGGACGGAGTTGACCTCGCTCTGCCTGTCGGCATCGCCGTGGCGTCAGCGCTCTACGTGGTCATGATGCGGCGCTCCCGCTCCGCGCCCGGCACGGAGATGCGGGCATGAGGCGGCGGTCGGGGGCCTTTCCTCGCGCGGATCTTCGACCCCCGCGCACTCCGGCGAGCAGCATGAGCGGCCGGACACGTCCCGGGCCCGACCGCCCCGGGGCGGCGTCCGAGCCAGGCACGCGGGCCCATGCCTCGCACGTGGTCAGGCCGTTCGTGTCTATTCGAACCGGGTGGTGTCTCCTGCTCCTCGGCGCACGATCGTGGCTTCGCCTTCGGAGAAGTCGATGACCGTCGTCGGTTCGGTGCCGCAGTCACCCGAGTCGACCACCGCGTCCACCTCGTGGTCGAGTCGCTCCTTGATCTCCCAGCCCTGTGTCATCGGCTCGTCCTCGTCGGGCAGGAGGAGGGTGCTGGACAGCAGAGGTTCACCGAGTTCGGCGACCAGGGCCTGGGTGACCACATGGTCGGGAATACGGACTCCGACCGTCTTCTTCTTCGGGTGCAGCAGCTGACGCGGTACCTCCTTCGTCGCCGGGAGGATGAAGGTGTAGCTCCCGGGCGTGGCTGCCTTGATCGCGCGGAACACGTCGTTGTCGACGTGTACGAACTGACCCAGCTGTGCGAAGTCCTGGCACACGAGGGTGAAGTGGTGACGATCGTCGAGGTTCCGGATCGAACGGATCCGGCCGATGCCGTCTCGGTTGCCCAGCTGGCATCCCAGTGCGTAGCAGGAGTCCGTCGGGTACGCGACGAGCGCACCGGAGCGGATGGTGTCAGCCACCGTGCTGATGGTGCGCCGCTGAGGATTTTCGGGGTGCACGTCGAAGTACTTCGCCATTCTTCGAGCTTATGTGATCCGGACTGCCGTGGTGGGGAACAGGAGCGAGGACAGGGGCGAGGGGTGAGGGATTTCCTGGTCCTGGCCCGGGCGGCGAAGCAGACCGACGAACGGATATCTCACGAGTCTGTCTGCGTACGCCCGCCAACCGACAGCAGGTGCCGGTCCACCTACGCGTGCACGCGCGTACGTTCGCCGCAGCCGGCCCACGGGCGCCTGCGGACGAGAGCCGGGCAGGTCGTCGGTTCACCGATGACGGCGACACCGTCAATGTGTTCCAGGTGGAACGGAGGATCCCGCGTGTTACCCCCGTCAACATCCAACGCCGGGCAGCCGGGCGACCGACACCGTCATCCCGGCCGACGACATGGCGATCTACCACCTGCCCGTCCTCATTCCGCTGATCCTGGGCTGACCGGTCATCGCCGTGGCAGGCGATGCTTCCTGCCGGCTGGGCGGCTCGGACCGCTACGGCGACCGCCCTGCGTACCGAATAGCCGCCTCGGGCCGAGACCGGCATGCGTGAGGTGAGGCATGTCCGGCACGATGCTCGACGTGACTGGTGTGACGCCCGCGTTGCTGCCTCCTCCTCGCGTGCTTGCGGCTTTCGGTCTGACGGGGCCGGCCGGTGCTGTTGGCCGGCGGCCAGGGGCAGAGCGTCTTCGCCGGCGGCGCTGTCCTGAAGCCGGCAGGCAGCGCCGAAGGTGTCGAATGGGCTGCGGAGCTGTTCGCCGGTGTTCAGGGAGACGAGCGGTTCCGCGTGCCACGCCCGCTGCGGTCGGCGGCGGGTGGATACGTGGTCGATCTTCCGGCTCGTGGCCCTGGCCGTTCCGCCAGGGCCCGAGGGAGTGGTTCCGGCGGACGAGATGCGGCGCTTCACCCGGGTCGGCGACCGCGTTGCGCAGTGGATCGTCGGGTAACACGGCTCAGGTTCCCGCGAGCAGTGACAGTCCTGCGGCCACACGTCATGTGCGACGGCAACGAGGCCACGCACCGGGCCGTTGCCGGCACCGTCCTTCTCAGAGCCTGTCGGGTGACCTCTGATCGGGCGGCCACGCCCTGGCACGCACGCTTCCCGCGTTGCCGAAATATCCTAGTAGCTCCTTCCCCAAGCTCTCAGCTTCGTTCGAGCAGGGGAGACCCCATCCGAGGACATCCCGCCGCCTTGGAATCGCACGCACCAGACCGCGTCCGCTATCCGATCGAAGGTCACCCGACAGGCTCTCAGGCGCCCGCCGACGACTGGGCCTCCGCCGCCGCGCGGTACAGCCGGCGCAGCCGGACCACGCCCAGGTCGTGCTGGTACAGGTTCTCCCGCTGGTCGGCGTCGGTCGGCATGGCCTCCAGCATCACGCGGTCCTGCTCCAGGACCTCCCAATGGCGCTTCTCGATCAGGGTCTTGTACAGGAAGCGCCAGGACGCGCGCTGCCAGTCCTCGACGCGGCGGTAGCGCCAGAAGAAGACGCCCGTTCGCTGTTCGTCCACGGGGCAGACCATGCCCACGATGCCGAACGGTCCGCCGGGGCCGGCCGACGGCGGGTACGGGATGGACAGGTCGACCCAGTCCACGCCGGTGCGGCACAGTTCCACCCAGTCGAAGTTGACGCCGCGCTGGTCGGTCTTCTCGAAGAAGTAGCCGCGACCGGTCTCCCGGATGCGGAACTTGGCTGTCGTGTCTCCGTCGAACATCGTGTGCGACTCGTGGTGCAGAAACGCACCGTGCATCGGGTCGAGCAGGTTCTCCACGGCGTACCGCCACGGCACGTTCCATTCGGCGTAGCACAGGAACGCGTCCACCCCGGGGTCCGTCAGCGGCTCGGGCAGCGTCAGCGCGGCCGGCTCGGGGTGCTCCTCGTCACCGAAGTAGGCGAGGATCGCGCCCGCGACCTCGCGCACCGGCAGCGAGGCGACCAGCTTCTTGCCCTCCAGGCTGCAGCCGGGCAGTCCGGGGACGGAGGAGACCGTGCCGTCGGTCCGGACCTCGACGCCGTGGTACCAGCAGGCGACCCGGTCACCGAGGTGCTTGCCGAGCGAGAGCGGCGCGCCGCGGTGCGGGCAGCGGTCCGCGAGCATCGACAGGGTGCCGTCGGAGCGGCGGAACAGCAGCCACTGCTCCCCGAGCGCGGTCACCTTGCGCATCGCACCCGGGGCGACGAAGTGCGAGGGGACGACGGCGTGCCACTGGTTGCGCAGACCGGTGGCGTAGATGTGGTCCGCGGTGGCGGAGGACGACAGCGTCATGGTCAGGCTCCCAGTCGGTTCATCTCGGCGCGGAAGGATTCCTCGGTCCACGGTGTGCCGTCGGCGGCGTGGACCTGACGGGCGTTGAGCCCGCGGACCACGTCGGTCAGCTCGTGGCCCTCCTTGGTGAAGACGTCCTCGAGGGTCGCGGCGAGCCTGTACTCGTACGGGGTCGGCTCGTGCGTACGGGACTGGTGGACGTCCAGGTACGGCCAGGTGTCGGTCACGGTGTCTCCTGAAAGTGCGGGGGAAGGGGTCACAGGTCGAGGACGAGTCGTCCGGAGGCACACCGCGAGACGCAGATCATCATCGTGGCGCCGGCGGCGTGTTCGGCCTCGCTGAGCAGGAAGTCGCGGTGGTCGGGGGTGCCGTCGAGCACCCGGGTCTCGCAGGACCCGCAGATCCCGTCGCGGCACGAGCTCTGCACGCTCAGCCCGGCGCTCTCCACGGCTTCGAGGATCGAGGTGTCCGCGCCGACGGTGACCGTCACCCCGGAGGTGCGGCACTCGACCTCGAACGCCTCGTCGTCGCCGGTGCGTTCCACGACCGGTGCGGCGAAACGCTCCAGGCGCAGCCGGTCCTGGGGGCAGCGCTCCTCGACGGCCGTGAGCAGCGGTTCGGGGCCGCAGGAGTACACCAGCGTGCCGCCGGGCAGCTCCGCGAGTGCGGCGTCCAGGTCGATGTGGCCCAGCTCGTCCTGCGGGACGAGTGTGATGTCACCGCCGAGCGAGGCGAGTTCCGAGGTGAACGCCATCGAGGTCCGGCCCCTGCCGCCGTAGACCATCCGCCACGAGGTTCCCCGGCGGGCGGCCTCCCGGGCCATCGCCAGCAGCGGGGTGATCCCGATGCCACCGGCGACGAACACATAGGCGTCGGCGTCCTCCAGCGCGAAGTGGTTGCGCGGTTCGGAGACCGTGACCGGCTGCCCGGGACGCAGCTGTGTGTGCACGTATCGCGAACCGCCGCGCGAGGCGGGTTCGTTGAGCACGCCGATGCGGTAGACGTCCGGTGTGTGGGGGTCGCCGCACAGGCTGTACTGGCGGACCTGGCCGCCGACATGGACATCGAGGTGCGCGCCGGGCGTCCAGGCGGGCAGGGGTTTGCCGTCGGGGTCGGTCAGTTCGACGGACAGTACGCCTTCGGCCTCCCATGTCATACGACGGACGATCAGCTGCAGCGAGTTCTCGCTCATGGCCTGTTGCCTCCTTACCGGCAGTACGGGGGCCGGGCTACTGGCCCGGGATCCTCACGGGTGGGGTGAACGGGTTCTTCATCGGGCCCAATGCCGTCAGATCGACCTCGACGAGGGTCGGCCCGCCAGAGGCGACGGCCTCGCCGAGCACCGGTCCGGCGTGCTCCTCGGCGGCGATCCGCAGATACGGCAGCCCACAGGCGCGTGCCAGCAGTTCGAAGTCGGGGGTGACCAGATCCACCCCGGACCGGCGCTCGCCGTAACGGTCCTGCATGTTGCGCAGTACGCCGTAGCCGCCGTCGTTGAAGACGATCAGGGTCAGGCGGGGCCGCTCCTGGGCGAGGGTGAGGAGTTCGCCGAGGTGGACGGCGAGTCCGCCGTCGCCGGCGATCACGACGGTGGGCGTGTCGGGCCGGGCGAGCGCCGCGCCGATGCCCATGCCGAGCCCCTGCCCGATGCCTCCGCCGCGCGGGAAGACGTTGTCACACGGGTCGTACATCTCCAGGAGTCGGTTGCCCCAGCTGCTGGACGGGATGGTGACGTCGCGCGCCACGACCGCCTCGCGGGGAAGCGCGGCACGGATCGCGTCGCAGATCGCTGCCTGCGGGCCGATGCTGTCGTGCAGGGTCGCCCGCGCCTCGGTGCGTACGGCGGCGACGCGGTCCGCCCAGCCGGACTCGGCGGGCCGGGCGTGCGGCAGCAGACCGGTCAGGGTGGCGGCCGCATCGCCGTGCAGGGCGTGGGTCACCGGGTACACGCGGCCGAGCGCGGCCTCGTCGATGTCCACCTGGATGTGCGCTCCGGGGAGCTTCAGCGTGTAGTCGGCGGTCTCGTTCGAGCGGAAGTGCGTGCCGATCGTGAGCAGTACGTCCGCGTCGGCGAGCAGCGCACGGACCGCGGGGGTGGTGGCGAAGTTACCGATGACCTGCTGGTGGTCCTCGGGCACTGCTCCGCGCCCGGAGTTCGAGGTGAGCAGTCCTGCTCCGGTCGCCTCCAGCAGCCGGGCCAGTTCGCCGCGGGCGGTGACGGCGCCGCCACCGGCCCAGATCAGCGGACGGCGCGCCGAGGCCAGGAGGGCTCCGGCGGCCGCCAGTTCACTCTCCGCCGGAGCGGGGACGATGGGCGCGGGGAGCTCGGCGGGTGCGTCGGTCTGCGTCGCGTACTGGAGGTCGATCGGCCACTCCACGCTTGCCGGACCGCCCGGCGCGGTCAGCGTGGCGTGGGCCGCCTCGCGCAGGATCCGGCCCGCCTGCTCCGCGTCCGGCACACTCGCCGCGTACGCCGAGACGGCGGTCAGCATGCCGAGCTGGTCCTTGGTCTCGTGGATGAAGCCCCGGCCGCTGCCCAGGAATTCGCTCTCCACCTGGCCGGTGATGTGCAGCACGGAGCTGCCCGCGCTCAGGGACTCGATCAGTGATCCGGCTGCGTTGCCCGCCCCCGTGCCGGTCGAGGTCAGTGCGCAGCCGAGGGTGCCGCGGGCCCGCCCGTAGGCGTCGGCGGCGTTCACGGCGGATGCCTCGTGCCGGACGGGGACGAACCGCAGTTCGCGGTCGACGGCCTCGACGAGCGGCAGGTTGTGCACGCTGACGATGCCGAAGACGGTGTCGATGCCGAGTTCGCGGAGGACGGCGACGAGGAGATCGCCTCCGTTGTCGTAACGCATGGTGTCTCCTCAGAGGATGGAGCGGCCGACTCCGCCGCAGACGTCGATGCTGGTGCCGGTGATGTACGAGGCGAGGGGTGAGAGCAGGGCGACGATCGCGTACGCGACCTCCTCGGCCCGGCCGAGGCGTCCCAGCGCGATGCCCCGGTCGGCGGCCAGTTCCGCCTGCCAGTCCTCGTAGGTCTTGCCGGAGTCCGCGGCCGCGTGGCGTCGGGTCCACTGGCCGGTGTCGATGAGTCCCAGGCAGACGGAATTGACCCGGATGCCGTCGCCGGCCAGTTCGGCCGACAGGGACTTGGAGAGATTGAGGATGCCGGCGCGGGCGGCGCTCGTCGTGATCAGCCGGGTCTCCGGCTGCTTGGCGAGCACCGCGTTGATGTTGACGATGCTCGCCGCGCCGGAGGCGGCGAGATACGGGCGAGCCGCCTGCAGTGGGTTCAGCACCCCGGCGAACTTCAGCTCCAGCTCGTCGCGCCAGTCCTCGGCGGTGGAGTCGTCGAGACCCTTCATTCGGGACTGTCCGGCGTTGTTGACGAGTCCGTCGATGCCGCCGAACTCCTCGGCGGTGCGACGGACGAAGCCGTGCACCGCATCGGCGTCCCGTACGTCGCACACGCCGGTCAGCAGGCGGTCACGTCCGGCGCCGAGCCGGGCGGCCACCTCGGCCAGCCGGTCGGCGTCGCGGCCGCAGGTGGCGACACGGGCGCCTTCGTCGAGGAGGGCGCGGACCGTGGCCAGGCCGACGCCCGAGCTGCCGCCGGTGACCACGATGGTGCGGTCGGCGAGGCCCAGATCCATAATTCGTTTCTCCTACAGTTCAGTTCATGGTGAAGCCGCCGTTGACGGCGATCACCTGGCCGGTCAGGTAGCGGGACTCCTCGCCGAGCAGGAAGGAGACGATCCCCGTGAGGTCGTCGGGCTGCTGCGGCCGGGAGATGGCCCGGTTCATGCGGTAGAGGTCGTGCCGCTCGGCGGGCACGGTCTCGGTCGCCTCGCACTCGGTGAG
Organism: Streptomyces sp. NBC_01669; assembly: GCF_026339735.1. GTDB lineage: Bacteria > Actinomycetota > Actinomycetes > Streptomycetales > Streptomycetaceae > Streptomyces > Streptomyces yanii. Next base: position 634,118 of record NZ_JAPEQG010000001.1, on the reverse strand, counting down.
TCCGGGGGCGACCGCGTTCACGGTGATCCCCCTGTCGCCGAGCTCGCGGGCCATGGCCCGGGTCAGTGCGATGACCGCGCCCTTGGAGGCGATGTAGTGGGCCAGGCGCGGGGATCCGTACAGTGCGGCGTCCGAGGCGATGTTGACGATGCGGCCGGGGCCTGCGAAGAGCGGATACAGCGTCTTCGACACCAGCCACGGGCTGCGGGCGTTGACCGTCATCAGCCGGTCCCACACCTCGACGTCGATGTCCTGGAACTCCTTGCCGCCCACGCCGTTGGCGAGCGCCGCGTTGTTGACCAGGCCGTACAGCGGGCCCAGCTCGCGCACGGCGTCGGCCAGCGCGTCCACCGAGGCGGGGTCGGCGACGTCGCAGCGTACGAAGTGTGCGTCGAAGCCCTCCGCGCGCAGCTCCGCGACAGCGTGCTCGCCCCGCTCCCGTTCCAGTTCGGCGACGACGACCCGGAAGCCGTCGGTGCCCGCCCGGCGGGCCATGGCCAGTCCCAGGCCACGGCCCGCGCCGGTGACGACGACGGTGCGTGCGTCGGCCGGAGGCTGGTCAGCCACGGGTGACGCCGTGCATCGGCGAGTACTCGGGGTAGGTCGGCACCTGCGGCTTCTGCGTGCCGATGACGACGCAGAACAGGGCGTCGGTGTCGCCCTCGTTCTTGAGCGACCGGGTCACGCCGGCCGGGACGACGATCATGTCGCGGTAGCCGAGGGTGCGGTACTCGGCCTCGTCGGAACCGCGGTGGATGCCGACCTTGACCTCTCCCTCCAGGACGAAGAACGCCTCCTCGACGTCGTGGTGGGTGTGGGCCGGGCCCTCGGCGCCGGGCGGCAGCAGCATGTTGGAGAACGTGAAACCGCCGGACGGGATGATGCGGCTGTCGCTCTCGTGGTTGCCGGTGGCACCGGAACCGACATACCGGATCTGGCCGCGACGGTACTGCGGGCCGGCCTTCTCCTGGAAGGAGAGGGTGTCGAAGTCCGCCACGCGGGAGCTCTTGGTGGCGATGAGGGAGTCGGTGTACGCGGACAGGTCGCCGCCGTTGTCGTACTCGGTGGTGGTCAGAGGCATGGGGAACAGCTCCTATTCGGGAATGGATGCGGTGATGCGGAGGTGGGAGAGCACCCAGGCGTTGAAGTGCCCGGGCTGCTCCTGGTTGGCCAGGTGACCGGCGTCCTTGACGATCACGTAGGCGGTTCTGTGGATGGCCCCGGCGATGGCCTGGCTCGCCTCGATGCCGGTGACCTTGTCCTGGTCGCCGCAGAGCACGAGCGTGGGCGCGGTGATCGAGGGGAGTTCGGCGCGCAGATCGGCCGCGGCCATGGACTCGGCGGCGTACGCGTAACCCGGCAGCCGTACCGATTCCGCCATGGTCCGCACGACCCGGCGCACCAGATGGTCCGGAGCGCCCGGCGACACCAGCCGCGGTCCGCGCGCCTCTGCGAAGGCGCGCGCGCCGAGCTCGGCCAGCTCGGCCGCCCTCGCCCGCATGCCCTTGGCCTTCGCTTCGTCCGTGCCCGAGCCGGGGCTGGAGTCGGCGACGATCAGCGAGGCGACGAGCTCCGGGTGGCGGGCGGCGAGCCGCAGCGCGATCACACCGCCCCAGGAGACGCCGAGCACATGCGCGTTCGTGGCACGCTCGCGGATGAGGGCGGCCGCCGTGTCCGCGAAGTCGTCGAGGGTGAGCGGCTCCTCGGGGTCGGGGGACTTGGCGTAGCCCGGGGCGTCCCACGCCACGACCCTTACGTACGAGGAGAGTTCGGCGAGCTGTGGGGCGAACGCGGCCGACGACGAGCCGATGCCGTGCAGGCACAGCAGCAGCGGACCCCGGTCACCGGCCTCCTCCACATGGACGTCGACGCGGCCGCTCAAAGGATCTGCCCCGTCCGTCCGGCGAGCGCCGCGAGGCTGCGCAGCACCGCGTACGGCACGACCTGGCTGGTTGCCGGATTGCCCGGGTCGGGCAGATGCGCCACCTCGAAGCGGTACGCACCGTGCGGGCCGGACGCCTCGATCACATGCCGGGTGTGGTGCGCCGCCGGGTCGGCGACGACCTGGACCCGCACAGCGTCCAGGTCGCCGACGGCCAGCGCGACCGACGCGGCCACGTTCGTCGACTTGGGGAACTTCACCGGAACCTCGCGGGCGGTGCCGGACATGACCTCGACCGGTCCGGTTGCCGTCCGCATCCGGGTCAGCAACTCCTCATCCATCCAAGGCTGTTCGAGGGTCGACGGCAGCTTGGTGGTGGTCAGGCGCACCTCGTCCAGTGGGCCGAGTGAGCGTGCCGCCTGGAGCAGGTCGAGACCGCCGACGGCGCCGCCCGTGAAGTACACCCGGCCCGGCCCCGCCGCGAGCAGCCGCTTCGCCAACTCGTCGTCGGTCAGCGCCCCACTGGAGGCGATCAGCAGATCGGTGCCGGAGGCCAGCACCCGCTCTCCCCACTCCCGCACGACGCCCTGGCCCGCGGCCTCGACGATCAGGTCGCAGAGTTCCAGGGCCTCCTCGAAGGTGACCTGACTCGCGGGCGCGGCTTCACCGAGGGGACGGTTGTCGACGACGCACACCAGCTCGGCGCCGCCCACCTGCCCATCGGCGAGGGCGGTGCCGACGACCCGGCCGATCGCACCCCAGCCGACCACGCCGACCTTGCGTACGGTGCTCATGCGGTTGCCTCCTGGGCGTCGAGGGGAGCGAGCGGGCCGGGGTCCGGCGTGCCCGCCATGTGGCAGCGGATCTCCTTCGACGGCGGACCGGCCGTGCCCCACAGGTCGGACAGGTCGGGCACCCGCCGCCACACCCGGGCGATCCAGGCGTCCTCGACGATCTGGGCGACCTCGGAGGTGTACTCGCAGACCAGCCCCGACGGGTCGGTGAAGTAGGAGAAGGTGTTGTTCCCGGGACCGTGCCGGCCGGGGCCCCACTGGGGGGTGATGCCGTGGTGGCGCAGCCGGCCGAGGCCCCGCATGAAGTGGTCGACCGAGGTCATCTCGTACGCCACATGGTTGAGCGAGGTCCACTCGGCCTGGTTGAAGGCGATGCAGTGGTGGTCGGCGTTGCAGCGCAGGAACGCCATCTGGTGCTCGGACCAGTCGGAGACGCGCAGACCGAGTACATCGCAGTAGAAGGCGACGGCGGTGTCGATGTCGGTGGTGTTGAGCACGGCGTGCGTGACCCCGACGGGCACGGCGCCGTCCCGGCCGCGCGGGACGACCGCCTCGACCTGGGCGCTGATCTCGATGAGGCGCCCCTCGGGGTCGGTGAACCGCAACCCGTAGCCGCCGCCCGCCTGTTCCAGCGGGCCGGGCCCGAAGGCGGGAACGATGGAGCGTGCTTCGAGGCGCCGGGCGGCCTCGTCGACCTCGGCGGGCGTCGCGACGGCGAACGCGATCCGGCCGAGGCCGACCCGCTCCCGCTCGGTCAGGTGGAGCACGTGGTGCTCGTCTCCCGTGCCGCGCAGCCAGCGGGCGCCGGTGTCGGACTCGACGGTCCGAAGGCCCCAGACCTCCTCGTAGAAGTCGGCGGCCTCGGTGAAGGCCGGCGTGTGCAGCTCGACGTAGCGCAGCGATCGGAGCCGGGCGATCGGACCGGGTGGTGGTTGGTGCATGAGTCTCTCCAAGACGGGCAGGCGTGCCGGGTCAGTTGGCCCAGGGGAGTGGGAGGTCGGAGGTGCCCCAGTACAGGGATTTCTGGCGCTGGTAGGCGCGGATCGCGTCGCGGCCCTTCTCCGTACCGAGGCCACTGTCCTTCCACCCGCTGAACGGGGTGGAGGCGCTGAACTGCTTGTACGTGTTGATCCAGACGGTGCCGGCCTCGATACGGCGGGCGATCCGCCACGCGGCCCGCAGGTCGCGGGTCCAGATGCCGCAGGCCAGCCCGTAGACCGAGTCGTTGGCCTGGCGGACCAGATCGTCCTCGTCGTCATAGGGCAGGGCGACCAGCACGGGTCCGAAGATCTCCTCCTGGCAGGTGCGGGAGGTGTTCGGCAGCCCGTCGAGGACGGTCGGCAGGTAGTACGCGCCGTCCTGGTACCGCTCGCCCTCGGGGGCGGACCCGCCGCACAGCACCCGCGCGCCTTCGGAGCGGGCGAGGTCCACATAGGCGGCGACGGAGTCGCGGTGGCGGTGGTGCACGAGCGGGCCGACCTGGGTGCTCGGTTCGGTGCCGGGGCCGACGCGCAACTTGCGGACCCGCTCGACGAGTTCGCCGACGAAGGAGTCGTAGATCTCGCGGGCCACGAAGAGCCGGGAACCGGCGATGCAGGACTGGCCGCTGGACGAGAAGATCCCGAACAGCACGCCTGCCAGGGCCTGTTCGACGTCCGCGTCGGCGCGCACGATCGTCGGCGACTTGCCGCCCAGCTCCAGCGAGGCGGGGACGAGCTTCTCGGCCGCGACCGCGGCGATGGACCGCCCGGTCTCCGTGCCGCCGGTGAATCCGATGCGGGCGACGAGGGGATGGCGTACGAGGGCGTCCCCGACCACCCGGCCGCTGCCGGGCAGCACCGACAGCAGGGCCGTGGGCAGCCCGAACTCGTCGAGCGCCCGGGTGATCAGACGGCCGAGGGCGAGGGAGACCAGGGGGGTCCAGGCCGCGGGCTTGAGAAGGACCGCGTTCCCGGCCGCGAGCGCGGGAGCGATCTTCTGCGCGTCGCTGGCGACGGGGGAGTTCCAGGGGTTGATCGCGCCGACGACGCCGATCGGTTCGAACACGCTCATCGTGACGTACGGGCCGCGGGACGGGGTGACGGAGTCCTCCGCCGTCTCCAGGGCGGCCGCCATGTAGCGGAAGGTGCCCGCCGCGCTGAGCGCGAGGGCCCGGGTCTCGGCGAGGGTCTTGCCGGTGTCGGCGGTCTGCAGGGCCGAGAGTTCGTCGGCGGCCTCTTCGGTCAGTTCGGCGATCCGGTGCAGCAGCCGGGCGCGCTCGTGGGGGAGCAGGTCCCGCCAGGACGGGTCCGCAGCTGCCTTCGCCGCGGCCTCGGCCGCTTCGGCGACCTCGTCCGCCGACGCGGAGTGGACGGTGGCGAGAACGCGGCCGGTCGCCGGGTCGACGGTGTCGACGGGCTCACCCGCGCCGCGTCGCCACTGGCCCGCGATCAGGATGTCGGTGGGGAAGTGCGGCACGGGAGAACCTCCGGGCGAGGCGGCGGAATGAGGGGACTTCGGGTGCGGATGCGCTCGGCGCGAGACCGGAGCGCTTGGGCTGCCTGCACTGTCGAAGTGCTAGAAATCTAAGGGCTTAACTTTCTCTGCGCAAGACTCGAGTTGAAATCGATATCGAGGGGGCCTTGAGCATGGGGTCTGTGGCGGCGAAGATAGTCGACAAATAGATGGTCGTCAGGTTTCTAAGCCCTTAACCATTGACCGCTTAGATACGGGACCCTACTGTCTCCGCAACTCCTCTGTCAGCGGAAGGACCCCCTCCATGACGACTGTGGCCGGCAAGCCAGCCCTTGGCTCCATAGCCGCGAGACTTGAACGACTGCCGCACTCGCGCTGGCACGTCAAGGTCCGATTCCTGATCGGCACCGTTACCTTCTTCGAGGCGTTCGACCAGCTGCTGGCCGCCTCCGCACTGCCCGTCCTGATGAAGGAATGGCACCTGACCACCGGGCAGGCCACCTTCGCCGTGACCTCCGCCTCCATCGGCATGCTGCTCGGGGCACTGGCCGCCGGCTGGATGGGTGACCGGATCGGCCGCGTGCGCACCGTCGCCCTCGGCGTCGCCGTCACCGGTCTCGCCAGCCTCGCCGTCGCCTTCTCCGGCAGCATCGAGACCTTCTCGCTCTTCCGGTTCGTCCAGGGTCTCGGCATCGGCGGTGTCGTGCCCGTCGCGGCCACCTACATCAACGAGATCGCCCGCTCCGACAAGCGGGGCCGCTTCGTCCTGCTGTACGAGATGATCTTCCCGGCGGGACTCGCAGTGGCCACCCTGGTCGCCGTATGGGTGGTCCCCAACTTCGGCTGGCGCGCGATGTTCGTCGTCGGCACCCTCCCGGTGCTGATCGCCGCCCTGCTGCCCCGCCACGTCACCGAGTCCCCGCGCTGGCTGCTGTCCCGTGGCCGTACGGAGGAGGCCGAGGAGGCCCTCGCCCGTATCGAGGCGGAGGTCACCCAGGCCACTGCCGAGCCGCTGCCGGCACCCGCCGCGACGCTGCCCGACGAGACCTCCCAGGGCCGGCTGAGCGACCTGTTCCGGGGGCGCTATCTTCGGCGGACGGCCGTGCTGTCGGGTCTGTGGTTCGTCGCGTACTACGTCAACCACGGCATCTCCACCTGGCTGCCGTCGCTGTACACGAAGCAGTTCGGACTGGATCTGACCACCGCGCTCGTCTACACCCTGCTCAGCAACGTCACCGGCCTGCTCGGCACGCTCGTCGTGGCCCTGCTGATCGACCGCATCGGCCGCAGGCCCGCGCTGGTCGGGGCGCTCGTCGGCACCGTGCTCTCGCTGGGCGTCCTCGCACTGGCCGGTGCGACCTCGGGCGGTCAGGTCGCCGTCTTCGCCTCGTGCACGACCTTCTTCCTGTACGCGATCAACGCGGGGCTCTACCTGTACTCGCCCGAGCTGTACCCCACGTTCAACCGGGCCAAGGGCGCCGCGTTCGGCGGTCTGTGGAACCGGTTCGGTGTCATCCTCGGTCCGGTGACCGTCGGCGCGATCATCGGCGCGGGCGGCAGTCTGGCCGTCGTCTTCGCGCAGCTCGCCGTGGTGGCCGCGGTGGGCGCCGTGATCGCGTGGTTCGCCGTCGAGACCAAGGGCAGGACGCTGGAGGAACTCAACTCCTGAAACGCGATCGGCAGTCCCGGTGCGGGGCCGGTGGCCCGGAGCAGCGATCACTGCTCCGGTACATCGGCCCCCAGCGTTTGCCCCAGGGCTCCGAGCAGCCCGGAGAACCGGCGCCGGTCTGACGCGCCCAGCCCGGCGAGCAACTCCCGCTCCTGGGCCGACCGTACGGCGAAGACCCGGTCGGCGAGTTCGAGACCCTCCGTGGTGAGACGCAGCCGGACGATCCGGCGGTCGTCCGCGTCGCGCTCCCGCCGGATCAGACCCGCCGCTTCCAGACGGTCCGCGTGCTGGGTGAGACCGCCCGCGCGGACCGCGCCGGCCGCCGCCACCTCGCCCATCGTGCGGCGGTAGGGCTCGCCCGCGTCACGGAGGGTGGCGAGCACGTCGTAAGCGGGCAGGCTGATGCCGTACTCGCGGACGGTCCTGCCGATCAGCGCCTGATGGCGAACGGCGCACGCGTTCAGTGTCGCGAACAGGGCCGAGGGGGAGTCGTCCGCACCGGGGGCCACGGGCTCCGCGCGAAGAGGCTCAGGGCGTACAGGCTCCGAGCCGGTCACCGAGGGGGGCCGCGGGGTCGCGCCGACCCCGGCCGGGCTGTCCGCGTGCGGGCGCGCGGGCACGCCCTCGCCTGCGGTCGCGGCGCCCGGTGCCGATGGGGGAGCGCCGGCGAGGGCTTCGCCGAAAGCGGCGGTGAGCACGTCCGTCAGCGCCGGAGCGAGCTCCTCGGTCGGGACGGAGGCCGCCGGTTCATGAGCGAAGACATACCGCTCCATGATTACGCCGAAAAGGACGCTCCGAACCACGGCGGCGCGCACCTCGGCGTCGGCCGAGTCGCCGAGCAGCCGCGCGAGCGGCTCGCCGACCTGCTTCTCCAGGATCGTGCGCAGAAGTTCGGCGCTCGGCGGGTGGCTGACGGCCGAGCGGATCAGCGCGGGCCAGGGATCGTCGGCCGGCAGGCGGTCCCAGCGGTCGAGGTACGCGCGGGCGAGAGCCGCGGGCAGTTCGCCCGAGTTGTCGGCCGCGGCCGCGAGAACGTCGGTGGTGACGCCCGACCCGCTGCCCACCGCCTCACGGAACAGACCGTCCTTGGTACCGAAGTACGCCATCACCAGGCCGGGCGTCACCCCGGCCTCGGCCGCGATGGCACGGACCCCTACGCCCTTGTAGCCGTGCGCGCCGAACAGCCGCCGGGCCGCGTCGAGGACCGCGTGACGGTTGCCCTCCGGGTCGTGGGAGCCGGGGCGGCGCTGCGACGGCTGCCCTTCTCCCTGCCCGGTTCCTGACGTGGGGCTTCCGGCCGGTCGTCGACGGCTCTTGTTCTCTGGATCCACATGGTTCACATTAAACGAGTGTTCATAAAAACAGTCGTTCAAAAACGGTCACACCCTGTGGACAGGGCCGGTTCGCAGAGTGAGTGGGAGTGCGCTTCCGCCGCGCCGCACCGCGACGATCTCGGCCATGATCGACACGGCGGTCTCCTCGGGTCCCCGGCCGCCGAGATCCAGTCCGATCGGCGAGCGCAGCCGTGCGATTTCCGCTTCGGTCGTGCCCTCCGTGCGCAGTCGTGCGAGACGGTCCTCGTGCGTCCGGCGGCTGCCCATGGCTCCGACGTACCCGGCCCGGCTGCGCAGGGCGAGGGCGAGAACCGGCACGTCGAACCGGGTGTCATGGGTCAGCACGCACACCGCCGTCGCAGCGTCGACCAGGTCCTCATGGGCGTGGAACCAGCGGTCGGGCCGGTCGGTGACGACATCATCGGCCCTCGGGAAGCGTTCGGCCACCGCGAAGGCGGGCCTGGCGTCGCAGACGGTCACCCTGTGGCCGAGCGCGGCGCCGATGTCTGCCAGGGGCCGGGCGAACTCGACCGCGCCGAAGATCAGCAACCGTGGCCGGGATGCGAAGGACTGCACCAGCAACTCCTGCTGGGGTGCGCAGCCGGTGTCGTCGGTCGAGCCGTCCCCGCTGGTCACGAGCCCGCTGGCGCCGCGGCCGAGCATTCCCTCGGCAGCCAGGGTCGCGGCCCGGTCCGCGCGTGGGTCGCCCAGTGAACCCGTCGCCGTCCCGCCGCCGACGACCAGGCCGCCGGCGCTGTCGAGGGGGGTGACCAGAGCGACCGGCGCGCCGGCCGCGATGTCGGCGGCAAGCCGGCCGAGCGGTACCTCCGGACCTACCTCGCGGACCAGTACCTCGATCGTTCCCCCGCAGGTCAGGCCCACCGCGAAAGCGTCCTCGTCGCCGACTCCCCAGCGCTCGACCGTCGGGGCGGCCCCCGCGAGTACTTCCTCCGCGATCGCGCAGACGGCGGCTTCGACACAGCCGCCCGAGACGCTGCCGACCATGCGACCGTCCTCGGACACGAGCATCGACGCGCCCGGACCGTGCGGGGACGATCCCCAGGTCCGCACGACGGTCGCCATGGCGAAGCGGGTTCCGGAGCGCTGCCAGGCCGCTGCCTGGTCGATGACGTGTCGCATATTGCTCTCCTCGGGCAGTGAAATCTCGGGCAACCTCTTGCCAAGAAGAAACTTTAGTGTAAATCATTTCAGGTATTAGATAGATCTCGTCGTGTCGAATGCCACGACGCGACGACGACCCGAGAGGTCCGGTGGCAGCAGGTTGAAACCCACATCCTTCGACTACACCGCCCCCAACACTGTCGGCGAGGCGGTCTCCCTCCTCGCCGACGAGGAGCGGGAGGCCAAGGTCGTGGCGGGCGGCCAGTCCCTGATCCCCATGCTGAGCATGCGCCTCGCCAGACCCGAGCTGCTCGTGGACATCACCCGCATTCCCGAACTCGGCCGCCTCCATGTGGACGAGTCGGGCAACCTCCGCATCGGAGCCGCAGTACGGCAGGCCCACGCCGCTGCCGACAACGCGGTACGGGACGGATGGCCGCTCCTGGCCGCCGCGATCGGCCACATCGGACACCCGCAGATTCGCAACCGCGGCACCGTCTGCGGCAGCCTCGCCCACCACGACCCGGCCGCCGAACTGCCCACCGCGGCACTGGCCCTGGACGCCCGCTTCGTGATCACCGGGCCGCGCGGCACCCGTACGGTCCTCGCCGAGGACTTCTTCGTCGCCACCTTCTCCACCGCCGTCGACGCGGACGAGCTCCTCACCGAGGTCGTGTTCCCGCCGCCCCCGGCACACCACGGCTGGGCCTTCGAGGAACTGACCCGCAGGCACGGCGACTTCGCCACCGTCGGCGTGGCAGTCGTCCTGGAAAGGGACACCGCTGCGGGCACCGTCCGCACGGCCCGCGTGGTCTTCTGCGGCGCAGGCCCCGTCCCGGTACGTCTGCCCGCCGCCGAGGACGCGCTCGTGGGCAGCGACGCCGGCGAGCAGGCCCGCGCCGCCGCGGCCCGCGCCGTGCTGGCCGGCCTCACCCCTTCCGACGACGTCCACGCCACTGCCGAGTACCGGCGCGAGGGCGCCGCCCATCTCCTCGTCCACGCCTGCACCACCGCCTGGGAGCGCTGCTGATGACCCCCTCCGTCCCCACCCCGCTCGCCGCGCGCACACCGCCGCTCGCCGAGCCCTCCGCCTGGCACGAGATCGGCCTCACCGTCAACGGACGACCAGTCACAGCCCAGGTCGAGTCCCGCCTGCTGCTCAGCGACTTCCTGCGCGACCGGCTCGGCCTCACCGGCACCCATGTCGGCTGCGAGCACGGGGTCTGCGGGGCCTGCACCGTCCTCGTCGACGACGAGCCGGTGCGCACCTGCCTGACCCTGGCCGTGCAATGCGCCGGTGCCGAGATCCGCACCGTCGAGAGCCTGGCCCCCGCCGATGCCCCCCTCACCCCCGTGCAGCGGGCCTTCCACGAGTGCCACGGCATGCAGTGCGGCTTCTGCACGCCCGGATTCGTCATGACGGCGACCGCCCTGACCGAGCAGTCCGAACGCCCCGACGAGGAACAGGTCGCCGACGCGCTCAGCGGGCATCTGTGCCGGTGCACCGGCTACCGCAACATCCGCCGTGCCGTGTGCCAGGCACTCGACGAGCGATTCGGGGAGTGACCCGCATGTCCCACGACTTCGACCGGGCCCGGCCCGGCAACGGCGGCTGGATCGGCCGTTCCGTCCCACGCGTCGAGGACGACCGGCTGCTTCGCGGCAACGGCCGCTACGTCGACGACATCGCCCTCCCCGGCGCCGTCGAGGCCGCCTTCCTGCGCAGCCCGCACGCCCACGCCCGTATCGAGTCGGTCGACGTGACCGCGGCCCTCGCCGCACCCGGCGTCGTCGCCGTGTGGACCGGCGACGACGTGGCGGACCTGCCCGCGATGCTGAACAAGGAGGAACTGCGCACCCCGCCGGGCCTCGCCGAACTCCTGGACCCGGTGGTCCGGATGACGCCCATGCCACTGCTTGCCCGCGAGAAGGTCCTCTACGTCGGCCAGCCCGTCGCCGTCGTCCTCGCCGAGAACCGCTACCTTGCCGAAGACGCCCTGGAACTCGTCGAAGTGCGGTACGCCCCGCTGCCCGTGCTCGTCGACCCCGAACACGCCCTGACCCCGGACGCGCCCCTGCTGCACGAGGATCTGGCGGACAACACCGCAGTCGCCGTCGCCACTCGCGTCGGCGACCCGGAAGCGGCGTTCGCCGGCGCGCACGCGGTGGTGAGCGAGCAGTTCGATGCCCACCGCTATGTCGCGTCGCCGATCGAGACCCGTGCGATCTCGGCCCAGGTCGATCCGTACAGCGGCCGGCTGACCGTCTGGTCGGGCACCCAGACCCCGCACCGGTTGCGGGACGCCATCGCCCACACTCTCGGCCTGGAATCCGCCACGGTCCACGTCATCGCGGCGGACGTCGGCGGCGGCTTCGGCCAGAAAGGCATCCTCTACGTCGAGGAACTCCTCGTCCCGCACGCCGCCCGTCGCCTCGGCCGCCCCGTGCTGTGGCGCGAGGACCGCAACGAGAACCTCACCGCCTCCTCGCACGCCCGCGAACAGATCCACCGCATCGAGCTCGCCGCGGACGCCGAAGGCCGCCTCATCGCCGTACGCGACCGGATCACCGTCAACTTCGGCGCGTACAACATGACCGGCCTGGTCGTGCCGTACAACTCGCTGTGCCATCTCCTGGGTCCCTACCGCGTCCCGAACGTGCACATCGATGTCGTCGGTGTCCTCACCAACACCACCTTCGCCACGCCCTACCGGGGAGCCGGCCGCCCGGAGACGGTGTTCGCCATGGAGCGGGCGATGGACCGGCTGGCCGCTGAACTGGGCATCGAGCCCGAGGAGCTGAGGGCCCGCAATCTTGTGCGGCCCGACGAGATGCCGTACGCGACCGGCCTGGTGGACCGCTCGGGCAGACCGCAGTCCTACGACTCCGGGGACTTCCCCGAACTCCTGCGCCGCGCCGTCGCGAAGGCGGACGTCGAGCGGGTACGCGCCCAGCAACGCGAAGGTGCCCGCGACGGCAAGCGAGTCGGCATCGGGTTCGCCATGTACATAGAGGCCACCGGCCTCGGACCGTTCGAAACCGCGCGAATCGACATCGCCCCGAGCGGCCGGGTGCGGCTCGCCATCGGCGCCCCCTCCCAGGGGCAGGGGCACCGCACGTCCATGGCGCAGATCGCCGCCGACGCCATCGGGGTGCCGCTCGATGCCATCGACGTGGTCGGCGGCGACACCGAGGCCACTCCGTTCGGCGTGGGCACCATCGCCAGCCGCGCCCTGGTCAATGCGGGCAACGCCACCCACCGGGCCGGCCGCCTCGTCCGCGAGAAGATCGTCGAAGCGGCGGCCCGGCGCCTCGGTGTCGCGGCGGACGGCCTCGACCTGAGCGACGGCGTCGTGCACGCGAAGGAGCCGGGCGGCCCGTCCATCAGCCTGACGGAACTGGCCGGGAAGGCACCGCTGCCCGGCACCCCCGAACCCACCGACGGCCGGCACGGCACCGAGATCAGCGAGACCGTGCACTTCCGCCCACCGGGTTTCGCGGTCGCGAGCGGAGCGCACGCGGCCGTCGTCGAGGTCGACGAAAACACCGGCGAGATCGAGATCCTGCACTACGTCGTCGTCCACGACGCGGGCAACATCGTCAACCCGATGATCGCGGAAGGCCAGGTCACCGGCGGCATTGCGCAGGGAATCGGCGGAGCACTGTACGAGGAGATGGTCTACGGCCCCGACGGCCAGCCCCGCACCGGCACCTACATGGACTATCTGGTGCCCACGTCCTCGGAGATCCCCGACCTCGACATGGACGAGATCTTCACCCCGAGCCCCATGAACGACCTCGGCGTCAAGGGCCTCGGGGAAGGCGGCGCGATCGCCCCGCAGGCGGTACTCGCCGGCGCCGTCGAGGACGCGCTGCGCCCCTTCGACGTGGTCGTACGCCGCGGCCCCCTCTCGCCGAGCCGGGTGCGCGCGCTCATCCGTACGGCAGCCCGCACCTGAGTCCGGCCCCACCTGAAACCGACTCCGCATCCACGTCCGGCCCGGGCCGGACGACTCCCCGATTGGACAACCATGCAGCTCGACCACACCTTTACCGTTCCGGCGGACCCCGACGACGCCTGGAAGCTCTTCCACGACCTCGACCGGGTCGCGCCCTGCATGCCCGGCGCCGTGCTGGACACCTTCGACGCCGACTCCTTCACCGGCCGCGTCAAGGTCAAGGTCGGTGCGGTACAGATGAGTTACCGCGGCGAGGGCACCGTCACCCGCGACGATGCCGCCCGCTCGATGCTTCTCGACCTCAGCGGGAGCGAGACCCGCGGCGCAGGCACCGCGTCGGCCACGGTCACCGCGACGCTGACCGCCGACCCGGCCGGCACTCGGGTGCGCGTACGCACGGACCTCGACATCACCGGCCGTCCGGCGCAGTTCGGCCGGGGCATCATGACCGAGGTCGGCGACCGCATCGTTCAGCAGTTCGCCACCCGCCTCGAAGAGCTGCTGCGGGACGCCGGGCCGACTGCGTCTGCGGTGTCCACGACGGGCACGACGAAAACGCTTCAGGGCCGGGTCGCGCCCGAGCCGGAGGCCATCGACCTCGGTGCCGCGGCGCTGCCCGTGCTGCTCAGGAAGGCTGCGGCGCCCACGGCGGCCGTGCTGTTCGCGGTGGTGGTGCTCCAGGTGCTGCGGCGGCGTTCCCGCAGGTGAAGCCCTACGGCGCAGGCACCCCCGGTCCCGGTTCTTCCCCTCAGCGGTAAGATTCTCAGGGCCGTGAGAAGTCTGCGGGAGCCGTGCGAGGGGTTGAGGATGGCTGGATCGAGGCCGGGGGACCGGGACGCCGTGGCGAAGGTGATCGAGGACTGGGCGCGCGAACGGCCGGAGCTGGACACCAGTCCGCTGGAGGTCCTCGCGCGGCTCCACCGCTCGTTCCTGCGCTACAGCACCAGGCTCACCACGTCGATCGAGCGGCACGGTCTGTCCGTGGCGGGCTTCGACGTGCTGACCGCCCTGCGGCGGTCGGGGAAGCCGTTCCGGTTGACGGCGGGCCAGCTCGCCGACTCCGGACTGGTGTCGTCGGCAGGGGTCACCCTGCGGATCGACCGTCTGGAGAAGGACGGCCTGATCGTCCGTGAACGGGATGCCGACGACCGCAGGGTCGTCTACTCGCGTCTCACGGACAAGGGCCTCACGACGGTGGACACCGTATTCGCGGAGCATCTCGACAACGAACGCCGGATGCTCGGAGGGCTGTCGCCGTCCGAACGCCGCCAGCTCGCGCGGCTGCTGCGCAGGCTGGAGGACTCGATCCTCGAATCCGACGAGGAGCCGCCCGGCGCCGCGCAGTAGTGGGCGTGCCGCAGCCCGGGCACCGGTGTGCCGGGTTCCGGCACTGACCGCCGCTCGTCCCCTGCCCCGGTCCCCCGACAGGCTCTCAGCGAGGACCGGGCGCCGGAACGGCCCCGAGACTGCCGAGCAGTTCGCCGGCTGTCGGCGTGGCACACATCTCGGCCGCCAGGCGCTCGGCACTCGCCCGGTACGACGGTTCCTTGAGTACCCGTTCGACGGCCGACCGCAGGCGGGCGACACCGTCCGGACCGAACCCGGCCGTCTCCTGCCCCGGTCCGTCCGCCGTGACGGTCAGACCTGCGCCCGCTCCGGTGACGAGCTCCGCGTTCGTCGGCTGGTCGGCGAAGAGGGGCACGCAGACCAGCGGGACACCGGCGGCGAGGGCGCCGTAGACCGTGCCCGAACCGCCGTGGCAGAGGATGAGGGAGGCGCTGCCCAGTACGTCGGCCTGGGGGACCCACTTCTCCAGATGGACATTGCGGGGGATCGCCCCGAAGTCCGACGCATCGGTGAGGGGACCCGTGGTCAGCAGGACGCGCGCCGGCAGCCCGCTCACGGATGCCAGCACCGCCCGGTAGAGGGCGGAGGCGTTCGGCATGCCGCCCACCTCGGTGCCGAGCGTGACGTAAACGAGCGGTTCTTCGCTGCCCTGCCACCAGTCCGGCAGAGCGTCCGGGGCGGGTGGCTGGTGGTAGCGCCGGGTCACCGCGTACGGCGAGGGGTCCAGGGACGTGGGAAGCCGGGTCAGATAGGGGGAGGCCCGGAGCCGTTCCCCGATGCCAGCACCGTACGAATCGAGTACCGGGCGGAGCAGTTCGTCGGTGGACTCGGCGAACTGCGCGGCAGAAACGGCGACCTGGGCATGCGGGACACCGTGGTGCTCGGCTGCCACCACCGACGCGAGCTCGTACATCTCGTGCAGGACGAGATCCGGCCGCCACTCCCGGCAGAGCTCCTCCATCGTCGGCAGCATGGCGGTGGTGCACAGTCTGCCGAACACCTCCCTGGTCATCAGGGACACGCCCTCGTCCGCAGGCAGCCCCAACACCCGCATCATCAGCGGCACGAGCTCGGCCTCCGGCGGCTCCCCGCCGATGCGGTAGGGCTGTTCCCGGGTCGCCAGTAACGGTTCGAGCCTGGGCGGTGCGACGACGAGGACATCGTCCCCACGCGCCGCGCAGGCGTCGATGAACGGGACAAGGGGGTTGAAGTGGCCCGATCCGCTGGTCGAGGCGAAAAGTACACGCATGGCACGACCCTAGGGATCGTCGCCCCACACCCACAGGACTGCATTGCGCCGACTTCCGGTACTCCGCCGCCGTCGCGCCTTGCTGTCCGCCCGCCGACCCCGGGAGGCGGCACGTCCCCATCGACAGGGCCCACGCGCAACCCGTCCGGTGGATTCGTGGTGCTGCAAGCAGTCGTACGAGGGAAGGAGAGTGAAATGCCTGAAATCTCCGCACCTGTGATCAAGCTCGTACGGCAGACCACCGAGCCTGTCGCGGCGCAGACCCTGCGCTCGACGGCGGCCGCGGTCATCGCGTATGTCGTCGCGGTGTGGACCCTTCCGCAGCCCGCACCGCTGACGGCTCCACTGACCGCGCTCCTCGTCGTCCAGGTCACCCTGTACGCGACACTGACCACGGGCATCCGGCGCGTCAACTCCGTCGTCGTCGGGGTGCTCATCGCCATCGGCTTCAGCGCCCTGGTGGGTCTGAGCTGGTGGAGCCTGGGTCTGACGATCTTCAGCTCGCTGATCATCGGCCGGATGGTGCGTGTGGACGAGTTCGTGCCGGAAGTCGCCATCAGCGCGATGCTCGTCCTCGGCGTCTCCCAGGTCGCCGCCACCGCGTGGGACCGCGTTCTGGAGACCCTGATCGGTGCGGGCGTCGGCCTGTTGTTCAACCTGCTCGCACCGCCCGTATGGGTGCAGAACGCGGGCGTGTCCATCGACGAACTGGCACGGGAGATGGGACGGATGTTCCGGGCCATGGGCGAGGACGTCTGCGGCCACATCTCCGTCCCGCAGGCGGCGGCGAGACTGCACGACGCCCGCAGACTCGACCACGACATCGTGGCCGTCGACGCCTCGCTGCGGCAGGCCGAGGAGAGTCTCCTGCTCAACCCCCGGATCCGGCAGGGTCTTCTGTACCGCATCGTCCTGCGTACCGGACTCGACACGCTGGAGATCTGTGCCGTTGTGCTCCGCGTGCTGGCCCGCACGCTGACGGACCTGGCCAAAGCCCGGACCGAGGAAACCATGTTCCCGGAGGACGTGGCCGCCTCGCTCCGGGAACTCTTCGCGCAGATGGCCGACGCCATCGAGAGCTTCTCCACGCTGATCACCACCCCGGTGTCCGCCAATGCCGAGGAGGCGGAGTCGCGACTTGCCGCCGCACTGGCCGCCAGCCGCGCCACGCGGGACGTGGTGGCCGACCTCCTGCTCGAGGACGTCCAGGAGCACCCCCGACAGTGGCAACTGCACGGCGCGCTGCTCGCCGAGGTCGACCGCATTCTGGATGAACTGGACATCGACAAGCGCGCCGAACGTCTCGGCGAGGAACTCGACCGCCACTCCGCTGAACTGCACGAACGCCATCCCTGGCTCGGCGCACTGCGGCGGCGGCTCGGCAGCCCCCGGGCCAGGCAGCCGACAGTCCCGGGAGCGTGAGGGCGAACCGACAGGGGACCGCGCGCCCCGCGACGCCCGAATGCCCTGGCCCTGCTGCCGCCCACACACGCGAATGCCCCCTGCAGGGCGGGTACTTCACACCAACGAGCGGCGCCCGGAGTCCGGCACGGCTGTTCGACGCAGGCGGACCCTGCAGCCCGGCCTTACGATGCAGGAGGGGAAC
The DNA here is from genome assembly GCF_026339735.1 of Streptomyces sp. NBC_01669. Classification (GTDB taxonomy): domain Bacteria; phylum Actinomycetota; class Actinomycetes; order Streptomycetales; family Streptomycetaceae; genus Streptomyces; species Streptomyces yanii. The sequence goes on along the minus strand of NZ_JAPEQG010000001.1, from coordinate 616,702 downwards.
CGGAAGCCTCAGAGCGCCGGGGCCGAGACCCGCAGGGTCCGCGGTCTCGCGCCTGATCACGGAGGCACGTCACATGGCACCTGACCAGATCCCAGGCATCGATCTCGCCGCGGCTCCCAGCGGGGCGGGATGTGCGGACTGCTTGGCGGGCGACGGACCGGGATGGTGGATGCACCTGCGCCGCTGCGCCGCGTGCGGCCACATCGGCTGCTGCGATTCCTCCCCCTCGCAGCACGGTACGAAGCACGCACGCGAGGCAGGACATCCGTTCCTGGCCAGCTTCGAGCCGGGGGAGAACTGGCTCTGGAACATCGAGACCGAGGAATACTACGAGGGGTTGGAGCTGCTCCCGCCCACCTCGCACCCGGTCGACCAGCCGACCCCAGGTCCCCAGGACAAGGTCCCCGCGGACTGGGAGCGGCAGCTGCACTGAAGCCGCGCTCCTCATCCACCGGCAGACATACGGGTCCTCAGACACGGATCGGTCGTCCCGCCTGGACAGGCGAGACGGTTGATGTCCCAGCCGGCGCGCCCCGCTCCGGCCTGATAGGCGCTTTCGTAGAAGGCGAGTACGGCCGCACGGGGATCGCTCTCGGTGCGGGCCGCGTCGTACGGCAGCACCGCCAGGTGGCTGCCGCCACGATCCACCCAGTGCGCCGACACCGGAGTGAGCGGTTCCTCCGCCAGCCGCGCCGGTTCGGGAGCGGTGTACGAGTAGAACGCGGGCGCGGCGAACTTGTCGTCACCGAACCAGAAACCGAAGCTGATCACTTCCCGGGAGTAGGCCTCCCGCGTCACGGGGTCGATCTGCTGGGGCTGGTCGATCTGACGCTCCGAAAAGCGGGTGTGGGCGATATCGAAGGTGTGCCAGAAATGGTGCACGGGACTGACTTTCCCCGAAAACCGCGCCGCGAATTCCTCCAGTACCAGCGCCACTTGACTGAGAACCTGCCAATACCGGTTGGCGTGTTCGGGATCGTATGTCGCGTGCTGGGTGTCCTCGGCGAACGGCCGGTCGGCGTCGGGCAGATCGAATGGCTTGGGCACGTTGATATCCACCTCGATGCCCAGCGCTTCCAGGGCGGCCATGACCTTCTTGTGGAAGGACGCCACGGACTGACCCGAAAGCGGGAACGAGACCGTCACGCCGTCCAGTCTTGTGATGACGAGGCGATGGCCGACGAAGTCGAAGTCCACCGTGAAAATCGGGTTGCCGTCGACCTGCCCCATGGGGCGGGTGGTGATACCGCGGCCAGTGAGGTGAAACGGAACGTTCCACCAGTGATTGCGCCGGACACTGGCCGCGAGTCGGATCTTTCCGATGACCTGCGCGAAGCGGTGGAGCGTCTCTTTGGTGTCACGCCACTCGGCGAGCGGCATGGGTGGGAACAGCTCCATCGCCATCACTTCTTTCGTGCTGCCGGACGGTCCCGGTGGGCGGGCAGGGCATTCTTGCGCACCATCATGGCCATGCCGAAGGCGTACGGCACCTCGTGCGGCCGTCGTGGTGTCGTTCGCGTGAACCTGCGCGACCTGGCCGGGGTGGGCGGCCACTCGTGCGCCGCAGTCGGCGCAGACGCGTGACGCGCGGCTGCTCCCGGTCGTCTCCCCGGGGACGCCCTTCCCGACGAGTCGGAGGCCCGAGTGCCTGCCAGCCGACGCCAATATCTGCTAAATGTCGCAATTTTGGCGATTAGGGGAAGCTGCTCGGCTGTCTGGATGCATGCGCAACCCTCACGAGTCGAGGCCTTACGCGCTGGGCAAATCGCCCTTTTCGGGCTGAGTGGTGAGAGTCACCTTTCGGGCGCGCGGGCGCAGCGGCGTGCCGCCCGGTTCCCTGCTGCGCCAAGAAAGTTGGCTTCGTGGGCCTGGGTGGATTGGGGGAAATTCCGCGACTCGATCTTGTAAATGAATTGTGATCGAGAAATGGGGGCTTGTTCAGGTCGGAGTTTCTCGCCTACGGTCACCGTCAATCCGGATGGAACGCCGAATCCTGCCGCCGTCCGGGAACCCGACCATTCACGTACGGCAGGAGCGGGGGACCCAGGCAAGCCGCCGATCCGGTATCCGGAACGGCTAGGGGTGAAGTCGTATTCCCATACGGCAAGGCAACTCCAGCCTCAACCCGACAGCTCACCTCGTAGGCGACGGAGAGGAATGCGCCATGCCCGCAATGGGTAACCACCGTCGTCGTAAGTCCGGTTCGCTGACTCGCGGAATCATTGCCGTGAGCACGGGCGGAGCCGCTCTGGCTCTTCCGATGATCGGGGCCACCGTTGCCTCGGCAGCGCCGGCGCAGCCTGTCACCGCCGTCGCCAAGACGGTGGCGCCCGCTGCCGCCCCCGCCAAGCCGACCGCCGTGCGGGCGGCTACGCCCTCCACCTATTCCGTGATAGCCGGTGACACCCTTTACAAGATCGCCCTGAGCCAGTCCGTGAGCGGCGGTTGGCAGCAGCTGTACAAGGACAATCGAGCGGTCATCGGAGCCGACCCCGGCAAGATTCACCCGGGCCAGAAGCTCACCATCGGCGCCAAGGCCGCGCCCGCGGCAGTCGAGTCCACGACGGCCGCGAGCACCGCCGCTGCTGTCACCTCCAAGCCCACGACGTACACGAACGACCTCGACGGCTGGATCAAGGAGTCGCTGGCCGTCATGGCCAAGCACGGCATCCCCGGCAGCTACGACGGCATCCACCGCAACATCATGCGTGAGTCCTCGGGCAACCCCCGGGCCATCAACAACTGGGACTCGAACGCAGCCAAGGGCACGCCGTCCAAGGGTCTCCTGCAGGTCATCGACCCCACCTTCCGGGCCTACCACGTGCCCGGTACGTCGATGGACCCCTACGACCCGGTCGCCAACATCACGGCCGCGTGCAACTACGCCGCCGCCAAGTACGGCTCGATCGACAACGTGTTCGGGGCCTACTGACCCCCGGTTGCGTTGATTCGGGAATGACGGGTGGCGAAGGTCCGATGGGGCTTCGCCACCCGTTCCCGTCGGTGTCGCGCACGGGAGACAATTCAGAAGTCGATCCGCATGACGGCCGGCCTGAGTGTGGGCCTGCTGACCTCGGCGAACCCTGCGTCGGCGAAAACGTCACGGGCGCGGCATGGAGCTCGCCCCGGGGGATGTGCACTCCCGGCCGTGTGATCATCGTTTGGCCTCGACCGCGCGAGCTCCGCGATCGCGCGCAATCGACCGTGGCGCGTGCGATCGCGCATGTGATGCCGCGCAGGCGGAAGCCCTTGCGAGTGACGAAGCAGGTCACTGCCCAGATGCTGTCGTCGGTCCTGTCCTCCTGCCGCCCGGTCCAGGGGACGCGGGCGCGGAGCAGACGGGGGTGGGACGTGCGGGGCTCGCTCGCGCACCACCCGACCGGCTCGTCGTCCAGACGGGCGACGAGACCGCGTGTCGAAGAGGTGCCGGCGTTACCGCACCGGTCTGCTCGCGCAGGCGCGCGGCGCGTTCGTCGAGGGGGAACGAACACCACCGGGGGCGGCCCGCCTGACGCGTGACGTTGCGTGTCCGGGCGCCTCGATCGGGTGCATATTACCCGCCGGTATGTAGTGACTTAACACGCAAACAGCAGTAGAACCAGTTTCACTCTGAAGAGAGTGAGGCGTGTCACATGAGTGACTCTACCATGCATGATGCAGGCCCCAAGGGCGTTTCGCGTCGAAGATTCATCACAGGAACTGGTTCTATTTTAGGAGCCGTGGCCCTCGCGGGTCACACCACCCCGGCCCAGGCCGGGGTCGGCTCCGCAGCCGCTCCGATCGACTCCGGGGCCCATGTCCCGGCCCTGGTGATCGGCAGCGGATACGGCGGCTCCGTCGCCGCACTGCGTCTCGCCCAGGCAGGCGTCGACGTGCACATGATCGAAATGGGCATGGCCTGGGACACCCCCGGCCCGGACGGCAAGATCTTCGCCAACACGACCTCCCCGGACAGTCGGTCGTACTGGCTCCGCACCAGGACCAAGCAGCCCCTCAGTAACTTCCTCGGCTTCCCCATCGACAAGAACATCACCCGCAGCACGGGGATCCTCGACGCCGAGGAGTTCGGCGGGATCACCGTCTACCAGGGCCGCGGTGTCGGTGGCGGCTCGCTGGTCAACGGCGGGATGGCGGTCACCCCCAAGCGCGAGAACTTCGGAGCCGTCCTCCCGTCGGTGGACGCCGACGAGATGTACGGCATCTACTACCCGCGCGCCAATGCCGGGCTCGGGGCCGGCACCATCGATCCGGCCTGGTTCGACACCGCCGCGTGCTACCAGTACGCCCGGGTCGGCCGTAAGCAGGCCGAACGTGCCGGCTTCCCGTTCGTCTTCGTGCCCACCGTGTACGACTGGGACTACATGAGGCAGGAAGAGGCCGGAACCGTCCCCAGGTCGGCGCTGGCCGGCGAGATCCTCTACGGCAACAACTACGGCAAGAAATCGCTGCAGAAGACGTACATCGACCGGATCAGAGCCACCGGCAGGGTCACCATCTCGCCGCTGCACAAGGTCACTTCGGTCGCCCCGGCGGCAGGTGGCGGCTACACGGTCGTCATCGACCAGATCGACACCGGCGGTGCCACCACGGCCACCAAGACGGTGACCGCCGACCGGGTCTTCTTCGCGGCCGGCAGCGTGGGCACCAGCAAGCTGCTGGTCAAGCTGAAGGCCACCGGCGCGCTCCCCGGCCTGAACAACGAGATCGGCAAAGGGTGGGGCGACAACGGCAACGTCATGTGCGGCCGGGCCAATCACCTGTGGGACCCGACCGGTAGCCTTCAGGCGTCCATTCCCACGGGCGGCATCGACAACTGGGCCGCCGGCGGCGCGTTCGCCGAGGTTGCGCCGCTGCCCACCGGGATCGAGACGTACGCCTCGTTCTACCTGTCCATCACCAAGAACCCGAACCGGGCCGAGTTCTCCTGGAACGCCGCGACGGGCACGGTCGACCTGAACTGGCAGACCGCCTGGAAGCAGCCGTCCATCGACGCCGCCAAGACGATCTTCGACAGGATCAACCAGAAGGAGGGGACGATCTACCGGACCGATCTCTTCGGCACCTACAAGATCTGGGGCGACCACCTCACGTACCACCCGCTCGGCGGCGCGGTCCTGAACCGGGCCACCGACAACTACGGCCGCCTGCACGGCTACGTGGGCCTGTACGTCATCGACGGCTCGCTGATCCCCGGCAACACCAGCGTCAACCCGTTCGTCACCATCACCGCGCTCGCCGAACGGAACATCGAGAAGATCATCGACACCGACCTGTGACGATCAATGGCCGGGCAGCGCGCACACGGTGTCGAGGCCCAGCACATGGTTGAGCCGGCCGAAGGCCAGCCATGATCCGATGCTCATGCTCAGTTCCACGATCTCGAGCTGACTGTAGTGCGCGCTCATCCGGGACCAGAACGCGTCGTCGAGGTTGTGGTGATCCAGGGCGTACCGCTCGGCGTATTCGGCGGCCAACCGGGTCCGGTCGTCGAAAGCGTCGGTGGTACGCCACTGGGTCACCGCGTCGGCGAATTGCCCCTCGACCTTCACACCGTCCCGTTCGGTCCGCCAGTCGAGGCAGAAGAGGCAGCCGTTGATCTGGGCGATCCGTAACCGCGCGGCTTCGAACTCGCGCAGTCCCAGGGTCGTGTGGGCGTACACCGACAGCGAGAAGTTCGATGCGGCGATCCCGATCCCTGGCACCATCTCGCCCCACACGTACTCGATCGCGTTTTTGCCTTCGGGGATGTCGATGTTCATGGATGTCTCCTTCCGAGCCTGCCGACTGCGGGGCGCAGCGGGACGTCGAGCGCGTCGTAGAGTCCTGGTTCCGCGTCCACGAGCCAGTCGATGGCGCTCACGAGCCGGCCGACCGCGGTGGCGTTCCCGCCCGCGGACCTGTTCTCGCCCTCGTCGGTGGCCTCGACCGTGACCTCGATGCGCGGACGGCCCTCGATGATCACTCGATGTGCGCCGTCCCCGTCGGGCGGCGTCGGCCAGTCCGGTGCGCAGGAGGGGTGGATGCGGGTGATGTGCTCGATGACGATGCGGGGTTCGCCCCCGACGATGCCCTGCACTTCGAACCGCACGGCGCCCTGCGTGCCGGCCTCGAACGTGCCCATTGTCCTGGTGCTCAGCGTGGCGTCGAGCGGGCGCCGGTCCAACGTCTCGCGGATGTCGTCGAGTTCGGCCCCCAGAGCCCTGGCCATCAGCCGTATCTGCCCACCCCACACCATGGTCGGGACGGTCGGTGCGAGCATCAGAGGCTCGTATTCCATCGGCTGACCCATGCCGACCAGGTACCGGACCGATTCCTCCTGGTCGTAGGTGGAGTAGTCGAAGATCTCCTGACAGCGGATCACGTCCACGGAGGTGCCGAGTCCACTGATCAGCAGCGGGAGTACGTCATTGCCCCAGCCGGGGTCGACACCCGAGACGAACAGCGAGCCGCCACCGGCCGCGATGGCGGCCAGCACCGGATCCCGCAGCTCCGACGGGGCGCCCAACTGGTCGTACAGGGCGTACAGCGCGGGGGTGACGACCACGGCCCCGGCCCGGATCGCCCTGGTGATGTCCGCGAGAGCCTCGTCGGGGCGGATGTCGCCGGACGCGGCGTACACGACGGCCCGCGGACCGGTGGCCAACACGGCATCGACGTCGCCGCCCGCCACGACCCCCAGCGGACGATCGAGCCCACCGAGTTCGCCCGCGTCGCGTCCCACCTTGTCGGGATTGTGGACGAGCACGGCGGTGAGCCGGAGCGCCGGATGGGCCTCGACAGCGCGGATCGCGGCGCGACCGACGTTGCCCGTGCCCCAGACAACCGTGGAAATCATGCGCGGAGGGTAGCGAGAGGACCTGTCACTTCCTAGTGCCGCGACGCGACGAGTTTTGCCGGGCGGAGCAGACGAGTTTGCCGGGCGGGGCAGGGGAGTCGGCCGCCTCTGCGACGCCCTCGGGCTGCGGCCGCCCACGTCCGCCAAGGCTGATGGGGGCGCCGTGCGGTCGGGCGCCGTTGGTCTCGCGGACGGTCCCTACGTCGGGGGTGTGTCGCTGAGTACGGTGTCGACGAAGCGGCCGCGCGGCACGGCATTGGCGGCGAACCACTGGCCCAGACGGTGCTCGGCCTCGGGGTGGACGAGCCCGGTGAAGCGGCAGCGCGAGGTGGCCAGCGCACCGGCCACCGCGTGTGTCACGGCCGGGGGAATGATCGTGTCCGTGAGTGGTGTGGCGAGGACCGCGCGGGTGGACAGGGAGCGGAAGACGTCGAGTGCCGGAGACCTGCGCCAGCTGTCCGGCGTGCGGATGATCTCGGTGAATCCCGCGCCGAAGGGAACGGACCATGCCTCGGGCGCGTAGACCGCCGGCGCGCACAGTCCGATGGAGACGACCCGGGATCCGTAGTGCGCCGCCAGGTCGGCGACGGTCTGCCCGCTCATGCTGAATCCGATCAGCACCAGCGGGCCGCCGTCGGGAACACGACTGTCGATCACGGCTCGGGCCTGGGCGAATCTGCGCTCCAGACTCAGTTCGCTCAACCGACCGGAGCTGTCGCCGTGCCCGGAGAAATCGAAGGCGAGAGCGTGATGTCCGCGAGCGGCGAAGTCCGACAGCAGACCGGTGAGGCGTGACGTGTCGCTTGTACCGGCTCCGTGCAGGAGTACGGCTGTGGGGCGAGCGAGCAGGGTGGGGTGCGACATATGCGGGACTGCTGCCACGCAACTCAGAGTCTCGCCGTCGCACTTCAGCGTGAAGTGCCGCAGTGTGCTGCACCCCGGGCTCGTGTGGTCCGTGCCGGTCATGCCGCCTCGGCCTCCAGCCGGCTGGGAGCGCTGCGCGGCGAGCGGAGCAGGCCGGCTGCGCACGATGCCACGACGCAGAACCCAAGGGGCAGCAGGAAGGTCAGGTTGAGCGGGAGGAAGTGTGTCAGCGGTCCGATGACGGCAGGACCGGCCAGCATGCCGAGATAGCCCAGACCGGCGACACGCGAGACATTCGTCCCGGCGGCGCCCGGGTCGGCGTGGCCGGCGGCGCTGAAGAGCTGGGGGATGCAGCCGGACAGCCCGGCCCCGAACACGGCCCAGCCGGCCAGGGCCAGCGGGATCCAGGTGGAGAACGTGGCTGTCGTCAGCCCGACCGCGGCCAGGGCCGCCCCGTAGCGGAGGATGGCGACGGGCCCGAAGCGCATGGCCACTCGGTCGGTCAGCAGTCGGCCGATGGTCATGGCGGTCGCGAACGCACCGTAGGCGAGAGCGGCGGTGGCGGCGGTGGCGTTCAGGACGTCCCGCAGATGCAGAGTGCTCCAGTCGTTGGCCACTCCTTCGCAGAGCATGAGCATGAGCGCGAGCGCGGCCAGCGCCCAGATGCGGCGGGATGTCCGGTGCGCCGGTTGTGTCACACCGGCGGAAGCCTTCTCGGCAGGGGAGGGGACATGTTCGGCAGACAGGAGCCCGCGGGCGGCGAGTGCGGCGACGGCGAGGCCGAGGACGGCCACTGAGCCGAGGGTCGCCGCCGGGCTCCAGCCCCAGCTGAGTGTGCGCGCGCCCACCAGCGCGGCAAGGACGCCGCCGATGGAGAAAGTGGCGTGGAATGCGGACATGACGGGGCGTCGGTAGCCCCGCTCGACCTGGATGGCGTGGGCGTTCATGCTGACGTCGAGGCAGCCGTTGCCAAGCCCGAGAAGTGCGAGTGCGGTTCCCAGCGTCCATGTGTCCGTGGCCAGACCCGGAAGGACCACGGCCGCGCTGCACAGAGCCGCACTCAGAGGGACGACGATGCGTGCGCCCCACCGATCGGTGAGCGGGCCCGTGATCCGCATCCCTGCGAACGCTCCCGCGCCGAGGATGAGCAGCAGCCAGCCGAGCACGGCATGACTGATGCCCACGTGGCGCTCGACAGCAGGGATGTGGACCACCCACATCCCCAGGACGAAGCCGTTCAGGGCGAAGTAGGCGGTCGTGACCAGCCGGCCGGTCCGCAGCGATCTCTCCATATCGACGAACATATCGAACATCTTTGATGTTCGAAAGCTTGCGTTGCGAACGCTGGTGGTGTTCCATCGCTGATGTGGCGAGCACAGAGCGACTGAGACGGATCACCGAGGCGGTACGCGACGCGGGCAGTGCCGGCATCGCGGAGCTGGCCGCCCTCACCGGCGCGTCGGAGATGACCATCCGCCGCGACCTGGAGACCCTGGCCGAGCAGGGCATTCTGGAGCGATACCGCGGAGGAGCGAGGAGTCTGCTGCTGCGCGGCGACGAACCCCCCTTCGGGCTGCGGGCGACGGAGGGGCTGGAGGCCAAGCGACGCATCGCCTCCGAGGTTGCCGGGCTGATCGCCGACGGGGAGTCCGTCGTCCTCGACAGCGGCACCACCTGCCTGGAAGTGGCCCGCGCGCTGGAGCACCGCCGCCTGACGGTCATGCCACTGTCCCTGCACGCGGTGAACGCACTGACCGGAGCACCGGACCTCACGCTGCTGGTGCCCGGTGGCCGCCCCCGGCCGGGAGAGCTCGCACTCACCGGCCCGCTCGCCGAGGCATCGCTGGCCGCCCTGCGTTTCGACACCGCGGTCGTCGGCTGCTGCGGGCTGAACGCCGCGAACGGCCTGACCGCGTACGACTTGGACGACGCCGCCGTCAAGCGGGCCGCGATCGCGTCGGCCCGCCGTGTCATCGCGGTCACGGACGGCGCGAAGCTCTCCCGTACCGCCCTTGCTCTTGTCGCGCCCGCCACCGCACTGCACGCCGTCGTCACCGACGAGGCCGCGCCCGAGGCAGAGGTCGACGCACTGACTGCGGCGGGCGTGCACGTGAGACAGGTATGACCTGAGCGTCAGTTGAACAGTACGCGCACGTCACTCCGTCTTCCGTCCCCGGGCGGCTCAGCCGTAACGGTTGAAGAGCGTCTGGAGATACTCCTCCAGCCTGCTGGTGAGCAGAGCCTGGGTGAGGTCGTCCCGCCCCAGTTCGCGCCAGGGCCGGGCGACCTTCTCCGCGTCCGGTGCGTAGGCGAGCGCATCCAGCATCCGCCAGTACAGGTGGGCTGCGGGATCATCGTCCGGTCCCCCGCCCACCATCGATATCGGCCGGCTCGCTGCCCACCCTGCTGAACTGCGCCGCTCGCGCGCCGACGCGGACCTGGCGTTGCGGGTCCTCGGCTCCGGCCGTTCGCCGCGCCGTACCGCTTGGCTGTCGGACGTCTATGCGGCCTTGCTGCCACAGGAGTTGACGGACCGCATCGTCGCCGAAGTCGATCTTCCCGACGGCCCCCGTCGTCCATCTGCGTGCCTACGACACGCAGCACAACACCTTCCGCTACCGCCTCACGCGCCCGGCCCCAGTGGCGGGCATCGGTCTCCACGACCCGAAGGCCGGAGACCCGAAGGCGGGATTCGAGGCCATGCTTGCAGCTGCGCCGGAGACCGACCGACTCCTGACCCCGGTCCGGCTGCCGCTGTGACACACGTACGGTCCACGCCCTCGCGACGGCGGAATGATGAAAGAGTTCTCGGTGCAGTGGGACACGCCGATGTCCGCGTGTCCGAATGTCCGTATGCCGACGATGGGACAGATTCCATGCCTCTCAAAGGTGAGTACGAGCCGAGCCCCGCACAGTGGGTCCGCGATCAGGTCGAGCTGTTCGAGAGCTCGGGCGGCACGGAGGGGACCACGATGCGTGGTCTGCCAGTCATCATCCTGACCACGCGCGGAGCCAGGAGTGGAAAGATCCGCAAGACACCGCTGATGCGGGTCGAGCACGACGGAACGTATGCCGTGGTCGCCTCGCAGGGCGGCGCTCCCCAGCACCCGGTCTGGTACCACAACATCACGGCGGACCCTCGGGTGGAACTCCAGGACGGCCCGGTCCGGCAGGACATGAATGCCCGTGAGGCCACCGGTGAAGAGAAGGCCGTGTGGTGGGAGCGCGCGGTCGAGACGTTCCCCGACTACGCGGACTACCAGCTGAAGACCGACCGGCAGATTCCCGTCTTCGTCCTCGAGCCGGCGGCCCAGAGCCACTGACCACGACAACGAGGAGGCACTATCCGGGTATCCGGCACCGAGGACCAAGGGAACAGCCGTCGGTGCTGAGCCGTGACCTTGATCGTTCGGATGCTCCAGTTCCTGCTCGCTGAGGCGGAACGCATCTCTCCCGGGGCTCGACAGGGTGGCGAAACTCCGCTCTCCCGGGGGTGAGCGGGCCGTCCGTGCGTCGGATGCGGGCAGGGGTGGACCTGCGGTGCAGTTCGCCGTGCGTGGCGGCCCCTTCGGTGTCGGCGAAGGGGCCGGTACAGCGAGGCCCCCGACGGTGTGTTGCCCGCGTTCCCGCCGGTCTCGATGACCCGCGACTCCTGTCCTTTCCTGACGCGTGTGCAGCCCGGTCACGGCCCCTCTCAAGTCCGTCCGCAGCGGCTTCCTCGCGGAGAACAGCTCGACGCACGGAGCCAACTCGCAGAGAGCAAGAGTCGACCTGGGCGGGGACACACCGCGCGGACCGGCGCGCTTGTGGCCCTCGTGGAAGGAACCCGGACAGGACACAGGGCACTCGTGGGCGAGTCACGGCTTTGGTTCGCCATGCTGTACACCGACCTGCAGTGATTGCGCACGGTCACCCTCCGGGGTGCGGCGGAGAGAGGGCACTGATTGGCTGCGACGTGTTCCCACCCCCTCCCGTCCCCAGGAGCGATCATGAGCGTTGCAGGCGAGTCCGCCAGTCGTGCGCAGCAGACGCAGGACAAGGTCCGTGAGCTGAACGAGCGTGCCGAGCACACGAGCGATCCCATGGAACGCCGTAGGCTGCACGACGAGGTCCGACGCCTACTTGAGCCCATACAGCAGGGCGGACGCGCGGCCGAGAACAGGCCCGGACGCCGTGCCGGCAGTCAGAAGGACGAGTTCCCGCCCCAGTGACGCACCGTTCGCGTCCAGCGGTACCGATGGCCTCCCCCGACCTGCGGGGGAGGCCATTCGTGCCCGCGAAGGACTCTCGGCCGAATCATCCCCTCAATGGCATAGCCGATGGTGCGTTTCCGCGACGCGGCTCAGCCACGCTGGTAGGCGGCGAGGAGGAAGAGCCAGATCTCGCTGACCGTCGGGAAGCAGGCGGCCGCGTGCCACAGCCGCTTGAGCGGGACCTCTCCAGTGACCGCCACGGTCGCCGAGTGCAGGAGTTCGCTGACGCCGAGGCCGACGAAGGTGACTTCGAGCAGGACGTTCCGGTCACGGTCGACGACGATCCGGGTGTGGCCCTGGTACGGCCCCGTGAATGGAACAGCGGTTCGCGCCAAGGGGTTGATCTTGTCGGCTGCTCGGTCTCCGTGGCCTGGAGGACCTGGTCCTGACGGCGTTGCCGAAGGCCGGCTTCCTCGGGCGTCAACGGATCGTCCGGGCGTCGGATGCGGACTCGGCGGGAGCGAGGAATGTCGTCGGCGTCCGGGAGGTCGGCGAAGTCGGCGTGCGCCCGGGCGACGGCCTCGGGGCACGCCTCCCTCCGCTCGTAACAGCGTTGACCCTGATCATCTGGAGCTCTCCACAAGCGGCCATGGGTGATGGTCGCGCCACCCATCAGTGCTACCAGCCCAGCGGCGGCCACCGGGGCCGGGACCTCCGCCACGCCAACGAGCGGCGGGAGGATGAGCCCGAGGGCGACGAGGACTTCCAGCGCGCCGATGAGCCGGACCGGCCTGGTGCCGAAATACTCGGCCCGGCCCGGCCCGGCCCAGCCCAGACCGGAGGCGGCGAGCTGTTGCGGGGTACGGCTGAGATTCATCGCCCCGGCCAGCAGGAACACGGCCGCCAGCGCACCCGTGACGATCCACGAAAAGATGTTCGTCGACCCTCACCACTTCATCCAGTAACTTCAAGGTTGTAGTAAAAATGCTTCCGGATCACTTCATGCTTGAAGTATGGTGAGGGCATGGAAGATCCACGGGAAGCCTCCGAGCCGCGCTGGCTCGACGCCGACGAACAGCAGCACTGGTACGCGTTCGCCTACGTGCTGACCCAACTGCCGGCCGCGCTGGAAGCCCGGATGCAGCGGGACGCGGGCATCAGCCACTTCGACTACGTGGTCATGTCCGCGCTCTCGATGGCGCCGGAGCGCACCCTGCGGATGAGCGAGGTGGCCCAGTACGCAGGCAGCACACTCTCCCGGCTGTCGAATGTGGTCGGCCGCCTGGAGAAGCGTGGCTGGGTGCGCCGCCACCCCGACCCCTCCGACGGCCGCTCCACCCTGGCCACCCTTACCGACGAGGGCCAGGACAAGGTCGCCGCCGCGGCCCCCGGCCACGTCGACGCGGTGCGCCGCCTGGTCTTCGACCCGCTGACCAAAGCACAGCAGCGTCAGCTCGGCACCGCCTCCCAGCGCATCCTCGGCGCCATCCAGGCCCCGTGTCCCACGGACTGGGCCCCGGACGGGGCCACCCCTGCGGCCGACCGGGACTGACCCCGGCGCCCCTTCCCTTCCTTCGCCCCGACCGACCGGCCGGGACCGCACCACCCCTCGAGGAGCACGCATGCCCACGATTGCCATCGTCGGAGCCGGACCGGGCCTGGGCCTGTCCATCGCCAAGGTCTTCGGCGGCCACGGCTTCGACGTCGCCCTGATCTCCCGTACCAAGGACAAGCTCGACGCCCTGGTCGCCGAACTCACCGAGGCCGGGATCACCGCGGAAGGATTCCCGGCCGACGTCGCCGACGCCGCACAGCTCACCGGCGCGCTCGATGCCGCCATCGCGCGGTTCGGGCGGATCGACGTCCTGGAGTTCTCCCCGCACGCGGGCCTGGCCATGACCGCGCCCAAGGAAGTGACCGTCGACAACCTCCGGGTGCAGATCGATGGTCTGCTCTACGGCGCGGTCACCGCCGTCCGGGCGGTGCTGCCCGGGATGCTCCAGTCCGGGGCCGGCACCCTGCTGTTCACCACCGGCGGCGGCGCGATCAACCCCTACCCGATGCTCGCCACCACCAACATCGCCCAGGCGGGCCTGCGGAACTGGGCGGTCAACCTCCACAACACCCTCGCCGCTGAGGGCATCTACGCCGCCACCGTGGCCATCAACCTCATGATCGGCAGCCAGGCTCCCGAAGGCGTCCCGCACCGCTCGCCCGACGAGATCGCCCTCGACTACTGGGCCCTCCACACCAGTCGCGACCAGGCGGAACACCTCATCGGCGCCTGAGAGCCTGTCGGGTGACCTCTGATCGGGCGGCCACGCCCTGGCACGCACGCTTCCCGCGTTGCCGAAATGTCCTCGTAGCTCCTTCCCCAAGCTCTCGGCTTCGTTCGAGCAGGGGAGACCCCATCCGAGGACATCCCGCCGTCTTGGAATCGCACGCACCAGACCGCGTCCGCTATCCGACCGAAGGTCACCCGACAGGCTCTGAGGCAGGTGCCGAGGCGGCCCAGGTTGGCGCCGCCGGTGTGCCCTGAGAGCCGCTGCCATTCTGGTGCCACCGGGCCCTTTGCCCGTCCAGGTTTTCGCGCGACCCCACCACCGCTCGACCGCTTGGCGGAGCACGGGTGGTCAGTCGCACGAACCGGCGTCGGCGTTCGGTCCACCTCGGGCGGCTGACACAGGTCGACGCGTGTCAGCCGCCCCCTGTTGTCCGTTGACGTTGTCCGTTGACGGAGTGGAGGAGTCAGGGTTGCTGTGTGTCGCTCGCGGGCCCTCTGGGGGTAGCTCCGCATCGCGCGGTAGGACGAGTTCGAGTCCGTCGTCGACGGCGGCACGCATCACCGGAGCGGGAAGTCGGCCGATCCGCTCCAGGGCAGCTGAGGCGAGTTCTCACTCGGGTCGGGTTCCGGCCCCACGGCAGCTCCCTGGCCCAGCAGTTGCTCTGCACCGGCACCTCCACCCAGCGAGGACACCGCGGGCCTCCACCGCTGCTGCGGTTGCCCGAGTCGACCCGAACGGGCCGCCGGGCCCCGTGCCGACCTCGGTGTGATCCGGGCCGGCCGGCGCTCACTCCTTGACCGCACCCGAGTTGGCGCCGCTGACGAAGTAGCGCTGGAAGCAGAAGAACAGCGCGGCCACCGGAAGGGTGGAGAGCAGGGCCGCCGCCAGCTTCAGCGGATACTGCGTTCCGCCACCGAGTCCGCCCGAGACGAAGCGGGCCAGGCCCGTGGTGAGCGTCTCGTACTGGCCGGACTGCGTGCTGACGAGGAAGTGCGTGAACTCGTTCCACGACCCCTGGAACGACAGGATCGTCAGGGTGATCAGCGCCGGTCTGGCCATCGGCAGGACGACGGACCAGAAGATCCGGAACACACCCGCCCCGTCGACCCGCGCGGCCTCCTCGACCTCGCGCGGCACCGATTCGAAGAACTGCTTCATGATGAAGATGCCCGCCGCGTCCACCAGCAACGGCAGGACCATGCCGGAGTAGGTGTCGAAGAGTCCGAAGGTGTTGAGCACCAGGAACTTCGGGATGAGCAGGGCCACTCCGGGCACCGCCATCACTGCGAGCACAAAGGCGAACAGTGTCGAGCGGCCCCAGAAGCGCAGCCGCGCCAGCGCGTATCCCGCCATGGAGTCGAACAGCACCCGGCCCGCGGTCACCAGCACCGCCACCAGTGCCGAGTTGCCGAGCCAGCGCAGGAAGGGCACCCCCTCAGCGGCCTGGCTCAGCCCGAGCAGCCGCTGGTAAGCGGCTGTGGTCGGAGTGGTGGGCAGCAGGGCCAGCGGATGCGCGGCAGCGTCCGGGTCCGTCTTGAATCCGGTCGCCAGCTGGAGGGCGAACGGCAGCAGATAGAGCAGCCCCAGTCCCAGCACCGCGGCATATCCCGCCAGCCGCCACCGCAAGGGGAAACGACTCAGAACAGGGCGTCCGCGGTCGCGCGGGCCGCGACGGTGGGGGGAGCGCTGAGGCCGGTCCCGTATGGCCGTTCCGGCGGCGGTCATCGGTTCCTCCCGGTGCTTGCGCCGCGCTCCCGCAGCGCCCAGCGCTGGAACGCGGTCAGGATGAGGATCAGGGCGAGCAGGATGAACGCGATCGCGGAGCCCTGCCCGAAGTCCGCGTTGTCGAAGCCCGCGGAGTACGACAGGAAGGCGGGTGTGAGCGTCGTATTGCCCGGAGCGCCCTGACCCATCACATACACCTGGTCGAAGACCTGCCAGGTGGAGATCAGCCCCAGGGTCAGGACCAGGAACAGCACGGGGCGCAACGCCGGCAGTGTCACATGCCAGAGCATCTGGCGGCGGTTGACCCCTTCCATGGCGGCCGACTCCTCCAGCTCCCGCGGAATGTTCTGGAGTGCCGCGAGGAAGATCAGCATGAAGGTGCCGGAGGTGGTCCACACGGCGAGCAGGATGAGCGTGCACATCGCGACCGAGGGGCCCGAGAGCCACTCGAACCACGACAGTCCCAGGGTCGAGTGATCGGCCAGCATTCCGGTGGGCCGCTCGGGATCGACGATTCCCAGGCTGCCCAGGATCAGGGCGAGCACCCCGCGGGGGTCGGCGAACCAGTTCGGTCCCTTGATCCCGATCCAGGACAGCATGGTGTTGACGGATCCGCTGCCCTGGAAGAGAAAGAGGAAGACCGTTGAGACGGCGATGGAGCTGGTGACGGACGGGAAGAAGAACGTCGTGCGGAGGGCGCCACGCCCCCGGAGCAGCTTCTGGTTGACGACCAGGGCCAGACCCAGTGCCAGCATGGTCTGCAGGGGGACGGTCAGCAGTACGTAATAGGCGTTGTTACGCAGGGACGTCGCGAAGAGCGTGCGGTCGAGTC
Organism: Streptomyces sp. NBC_01669; assembly: GCF_026339735.1. Taxonomy (GTDB): domain Bacteria; phylum Actinomycetota; class Actinomycetes; order Streptomycetales; family Streptomycetaceae; genus Streptomyces; species Streptomyces yanii. The sequence goes on along the minus strand of NZ_JAPEQG010000001.1, from coordinate 599,968 downwards.
CGTCCTGCGTGAGCAGCGCCCGGTAGTTGTCCAGGCCGACGAAATCGGCCTGGCCGGAGAACGGGTTGGACTGTCCGTCCCAGTGCAGCAGGCTCACCCACAGCGCCATCAGGATGGGAAGCACCATGAACAGGCCGAGGACGAGCACCATGGGGCTGACGAACAGCCAGCCCCAGGTGCCCTCCCCGCGAAGGCCCGCGCGCCGGGCGCGAACCTTCGCGGTCGTACCGGCTCTGCCGGGTGCGCTGTCAGGTGCGCCGGGCGAGCCGGTGGTGCGGGGGATACTGCCGGCGCGCATCGTGCGGATGGGCATGGGGCTCAGTTGCCCTTCGCGATCGCCTGTTCGCCGTTGCGCTGAAGGTCGGCGAGGATCTTCTTCGGGTCGGCGGTGCGCAGCGACTGCAGATCGGTGTTGAACTGGCTCAGGACCTTGTCGAAGCCGGCGATCGTCACCGGGCCCTGCGCGTAGGCGTTGCCCTCCACCCAGGCCTTGGCGGCCGGCTTCTTCTCGGCGTAGGTCTTGAGCGCGCTCGTCCGCGACGGCATGACACCGAACGCGTCGGCGAAGTCGAGCTGTTGCTGCGCGGAGGTCAGGTATTTCACGAGGTCGACTCCCGCCGCCCGGTGCGCGCTGTCGGCGGCGACTCCCCAGCAGTTGCTGAAGGCGAGGGTGCCCTTCCCGGCGGGTCCCTCGGGCAGCGGCGCGACGGTGTACTTCACATCGGGGTAGTCGAGCTTCATGCCGCCCTCGAGCCAGTTGCCCTCGATGGTCATGGCGGCCTTGCCCTTGCCCAGTGCCTCACCGCCCCAGCTGGTGTCCACCTGCTTGGCGAACTTCATCGAGCCGGACTTGAGCAGGGACTGGACGAAGTCGAGCCCCTTGGCGTTCTCCGGGGTGCTCGCGGTCATCTTCTTCTGGTTCGGGTCGGTGAGCCAGCCGCCCGCCTGCTTCATGAAGACTCCGAGCCGCTGGTACTCGTCGCTGGTGACCAGGCCGGTGACGCCGTTGCCGGTGAGCTTGTCCGCGACGGTCCTCAGCTCCTCCCAGCTCTTCGGATAGTCCTTTTCCGTCAGCCCGGCCTTCTTCCACAGGTCGGTGTTGATGGCGAGAGCGAGGGTGGAGGAGTCTTTCGGCAGACAGACCAGTTTCCCGTCGTACGAGAACGAGCCGCGCAGTTGCTCGGAGAAGTCGTCGGCGTCGGATATCCGGTCCCCGTACGGGTACAGCGAGCCGCCCTTCGCGTAGTTCGCGAACTGGTCGGAGTTGACGTAGAAGACGTCCGGCGGCTTGTGCCCGGCGAAGGACTGAGCGAGCTGCTGGTTCATGTCCTTCGCAACCTCGACCGAGACCGAGTTGCCCGACTTCTTCGCATACGCGGCAGTGGCGGTCTTGACTGCCTGGGTCTCGGCGTCCCCCGAGGTGGCGATCAGTACCGTCAGTTTCTGCTTGCCGGCCTTGTCCTGCGCCGGCTCCTTGTCGCTGCCGAAGCTGGATGAGCAGCCGGTGGCGGCCAGGAGCGCCGCGCAGGTGGCGAGAGCGGCGACGGCCGTACGGGTTGCCATGAATTCCTCCAGGTGGGGTGAGGGTTGCGGCTCAGCTGCCCGGAAAGGGCGTGCTGTGAATGGGGGGCCCGTCAACAGGCGCGGGGGTGGTTCAGTCGTCCGACGCGGATGTGCTGTTCCGCACGACGAGGGACGGTTCGAGCAGGACACGCTCGGGGGGAGCGCCGAGTTCCGACATCCGGGCCAGCAGAAGCCGGACGCATTCGCGGCCGACGGCCTCCAGCGGCTGGGCGACGGTGGACAGTCCGGGGGAGAGGAGGGCCGCCGTGGGGGAGTCGTCGAAGCCGACGACCGCGACATCCTTGCCCGGCACGGCCCGTCGCTCGCGCAAGGCGTGGTAGCAGCCCAGTGCGAGCATGTCGCTGGCGGCGATCACGGCCGTCACGCCCGCGTCGAGCAGTGGTCCGACAGCGGCCTGCGCCGAGGCGATGTCATCGATGCTCTGCGCCCGCTTACCACGCACCGGCAGGCCGTGCCGTTGCATGGCGCGCTGCCAGCCCATGGCACGGTCGTCACCGACCCCGGAGCCGCGCGGCCAGCCGAGGAACGCGATCCTGCGATGCCCCAGAGCCACCAGATGCTCGACCGCGGCGTCCGTGCCCGAGGCGCCGTCGACATCCACCCAGTCGCCGATCTGCCGGCCGGACCACATTCGGCCGAAGCCCACGAACGGTACACCGCGCTTTTCCAGCCAGGCCTGGCGCTGGTCGCCCCGCTCGGTGCCGCTCAGCACGAAACCGTCCACGCTGTGCAGGTCGAGGAGCTCCTCGTATCCGTCGAGACCGGCGCTGCCGGGGGGTGAGGCGAAGAGCAGGATCCGATAGCCGGCCTCGTCGGCGGTCTGGGACAGAGCGTGCAGAAACCGGTCCATGACCGGGGCCGAGGTGCCAGGGGCGGTGGGACGGATTCCGTACCCGATGAGCTTGCTCGATCGGGTACGCAGGGTCTGGGCCGCTCGGTGCGGCCGATAGCCCAGCTCGTCGATGGTGCGGCGGACCCGCTCCAGGGTTTCCGGACGCAGCAGTTCGGGCGAGTTGAGCGCGTTCGACACCGTCTGTGGAGAGACTCCGGCCCGCTGTGCGACCGTGGCCAGCGTGACTGAACCGGCCTTGGGTCTGGGGGAGTTGGGTGAGCGGGGCATCAGTGTCTCCGGAACCGGTCGTACGAGCGGGCGAGTTCATTGGAGCGTTCCAAAACCGTTGTCAACGCACTGAAGTCGTCGTTAGGGTTCTTGGAACGCTCCAATGCCTGAGAGGTTCTGCTCTGTTGGACACCACTGTCAAGACCCACGACATGACGAACTCCGACACGGGGGCCGGCCCGGCGGTCGAAGGCCTCCAGCCGTTCCTGCATGACGCCTGTGTGACGCTGTACGCCCCGAGCTTCGCGATCTCCCACGCGGACGGACAGATCGGCGGTGCCGCCGACGGCTTCTACCACGGCGACAGCAGAGCCCTTGCCCGGCTGACCGTCGCGGCCGACGGAGTCGCGATCGCCCCTGTCCGAGGAGCCTTCGAGGGAGCGGACCGGGCGGCCTTTCGCAGTGTGCTGCGCGGCCTGGGCGAGGAGACACCGGATCCGGCCGTCACCCTGCACCGGCGCCGCCACGTCACCCCCGGGCATCTGGAGGAGACCCTCGAAGTCGCCAACGCCGGGCGGCAACATATCCATGTCCGGCTGATCGTCACCGCCGGGACGGACCTCGCCCCGATCGAGCGCGTCAAGTCCGGGCACGCCGAGAGCCCGGTCATCGCCAACGTCACGGAGGGCGGACTCGGTTGGTCCAGGGACACCTTCGCGGTACGGCTCGCCAGCTACCCGCGGCCTGCCGCCGTCGACCCGGCCGCCGGAACGCTGGCCTACGACATCGAACTCGCTCCCGGCTCGGCATGGACCGCTGAACTGCACTGCGACGCGGCTCATGAGGACGGCGACCAGTTCCCTGCGCCCCCGGCCGGCAGCCTGCCCTGGCGCACACCGGTCCTGCGCAGCGCCGACCGGCGCTTCGACCACTGGCTGAGTCAGTCGGCCGCCGACCTCGACCGGCTGCGGCTGACCGACCCGGTCGATCCCACCGACCAGTTCCTGGCTGCCGGGGCCCCGTGGTTCCTCACCCTCTTCGGCCGCGACGCCCTGTGGGCGGCCCGCATGCTGCTGCCGCTGGGTACCGGTCTCGCCGCCGGTACGCTGCGCACACTTGCCCGTCGGCAGGGCACGAAGTCCGACCGGCACACCGAGGAGCAGCCCGGCAAGATCCTGCACGAAGTGCGCCGCGCCACCCAGAACTTCAACGACAACTTCTCCCTGCCGCCCTGCTACTACGGCACGGTCGACGCCACCCCGCTCTGGATCACCCTGCTGCACGACTCCTGGCGCTGGGGCCTCGTGCCCGAGCAGGTCGAACAGCTCCTGCCGCACGCGGAGTCCGCCCTCGCCTGGATGCGCGACCACGGCGACGCGGACGGGGACGGCTTTCTGAAGTACATCGACCACACCGGTCGCGGCCTGGCCAACCAGGGCTGGAAGGACTCGGGCGACTCCATCCAGTACCGTGACGGCCGCCTCGCCACCTCCCCGATCGCGCTGTGCGAGGTCCAGGCGTACGCCTACGAGGCGGCCCGCGGCGGCGCGGACCTGCTGCGCGCCTTCGGCCGCCCCGGCGCAGACCGGTGGGAGGAGTGGGCCGAGCGGTTGCGTGACCGTTTCCGCAGGCACTTCTGGGTGGAGGACGAGCGCGGACCGTACCCGGCCGTGGCGCTCGACGGGGAGAGGAAGCCGGTGGACTCGGTCACCTCGGGCTTCGGCCACCTGCTGGGCACGGGCCTGCTCGACCACGAGGAGAGCGCCCTGCTGGCCGCCAGGCTCAGCGCTCCCGACCTCGACTCCGGCCATGGTCTGCGGACCCTGAGCAGTAACTCCGTGGCCTACAACCCGTACGGCTATCACATCGGTTCCATCTGGCCGCACGACACAGCGATCGCGGTGCACGGCCTGGTCAGGGCCGGCTTCCCGGACGCAGCCGCGTCCCTGTCCGAGGGACTGCTGACCGCATCGGCGGCCTTCGACGCGCGGCTTCCCGAACTGTTCGCCGGTCATGGAGCGGCGACCGACACCCGGCCCTCGCCCTATCCGGCGTCCTGCCGCCCGCAGGCCTGGGCGGCGGCCTCGTCCGTCATGATCCTCCAGTCGGTACTGGGCCTCTCCGCCGATGTCCCCGGCGGAATACTCACGGTCGCGCCCGGCTTCGCGGAGGCCTACCGGCCGCTGAAGGTCGAGGGGCTCGCTGTCGCGGACGGGCGGCTGGACATCTCCGTCGATGCCGACGGCACGGCACACATCGAGGCCCCGAAGGGCCTGGTGGTGAGGAGGCAGCACACGACACCCCGTTGACCCGGAGCGGCTGTACCCGATCCGAGGCAGGGTCCCGTGGGCCGGGGTCAGGTCCTGTCTCGGGTCATCCGACAGGCTCTCAGGCGGCCGAGGCCGTGACGAGGGCCGCGGCCGGCACCCGGAGCACCGTCCGGCGACCGCCCAGGGCGTGGCACATGCGCGCTGGACGCGCAGGCCCTCCCCGGCGCTGTGGCAACGCACGAACCCTGGCTCATACACCACACTCTCGTGGCGACGCCCGTCCAGCACTGTGGGCCGCTTCGTTGTTGCCGGCCATGGGCCCCGCCTTGCCGCGCACCCGGTGGGGGCTGCGTCAGCCGCCGGTGCCGAGCGTGAGCGTAGGCCGCTCCAGTTCGAACCAGACGGCCAGGTCCAGCGTTCGCTCCAGACCGGTGCGGTCCGCAGTGCCGACCTGGCCGGGCTCGGTGGCAATGATCTCCTGCAGCCGGCCGCGGTCCAGCAGGTCGAGGGCGGGGCTGCTGCCTGCCGACAGCACGTCGCGGACCTGGGTCTGCAGCTCCACAGCGTAGGCCGGGTCCTGGGTCGAGGGGTACGGGCTCTTGACCCGCTCCAGAACCGAACGTGGCAGCAGGTCCGCGGTGGCCGCCCGCAGCAGACTCTTCTCCCGGCCGTCGAACGTCTTCATCGACCAAGGGGTGTTGAAGACGTACTCGACCAGACGGTGGTCGCAGAACGGAACGCGCACCTCCAGACCGGTGGCCATACTCAGCCGGTCCTTGCGATCCAGCAGTACCCGCACAAAGCGGGTGAGGTGCAGATAGCACACCTCCCGCATCCGACGCTCCAGCGGATCGCGTTCCCCGTCCAGGTGCGGCACCTGCGCCATGGCCTCTTCGTAGCGCCGGGCCACGTAGCCTTCCAGGTCCAAACGTTCGCGCAGCCCGGGCTCGAGCACCGAACTGCCGCCGCGGCCGTGCTGGCGCTCCAGGGCCGCCAGCCAGGGGAAAGTGCCGGCATCTCGTGCGGCAGGATCGTGGAACCATGCGTAGCCGCCGAAGACCTCGTCCGCGGACTCACCGGACAGTGCCACCGTGGAGTGCTCGCGGATAGCCCGGAACAGCAGAAGCAGCGACTGGTCCATGTCGCCCAGCCCCAGGGGCAGGTCCCGCGACCGCACGGCTGCGGCGCGCACGCTCGGATCCGCCAGCCCCTCGGGGGCGAGGACGATGTCCTGGTGGTCGGTTCCGACGTGCCGGGCGACGTCGTGCACATAGGGAGTGTCGGGGGTGGCCCGCAGATCGTCGGGGACGAAGTTCTCGCTCTGGCCGACGAAGTCGACGGCGAAGCTGCGCACGGTCTCCTTGCCGCGCAGCTGTTCGGCTGCCAGCGCGGTGACCGCGCTGGAGTCGAGCCCGCCCGACAGCAGGATGCACCGCGGCACGTCGGAGACCAGCTGGCGGCGGACGATGTCGTCGAGCAGCTCGCGTACCCGCGCGACGGTGTCGTCGCGGCTGTCGGTGTGCGCGACAGAGCGCAGCTGCCAGTAGGGGTGGGTGCGCAGGCCGGAGCGGTCGACGGTCACCAGCGTGCCCGGCTCCACCTCGCGCATCCCTTTCCAGATCGCGTGACCCGGGGTCTTGACCATCGAGAACAGCTCGCGCAAACCCTCCAGATCCACCTCGCGGGGCACCATCGGGTTCGCCAGGATGGCCTTCGGCTCCGAGCCGAAGAGCACGCCGTCGTCGGTGGGGAAGTAGTACAGCGGCTTGATGCCCATCCGGTCTCGCATCAGGTGCAGCCGCTCGGTGCGGCCGTCCCAGATCGCGAACGCGAACATGCCGTTCAGTCGCTCGGGGAGGTCGGCGTCCCATTCCAGGTAGCCGCGCAGTACGACCTCGGTGTCGCTGTCGGTGCGGAAACGCCGGCCGTTTCGACGCAGTTCGTCGCGCAGTTCCCTGTAGTTGTAGGCCTCTCCCGAGTAGAGCAGCACGACATCGCCGTCCGGCGTGCGCTCCGTCATCGGCTGGACGCCGCCGGGCAGGTCGATGATGGCGAGTCGGCGATGGCCCAGCGCCGCGTGTCTGTCGAGCCACAGGCCGTGTGCATCCGGTCCGCGGCAGGCCATCGTCACGTTCATGGCTTCGGCGGTGGAGCGTTCCTGCCGCAGGTCGCGCCGGTAGGACACCCAGCCGGAGATTCCGCACATGGGGTGGCCCTCCTTGTCGTGGAGAAAGCATCCATGGGATGCGCACCTTGCCGACTATAGGGATCAAGCGGATATAACGGGTGGGTGATGTCGGCCTCTCCGCGGCCGTGTCGACCTGCTCGCAGGCCACACGGAACACCCTCAGGGAACGCTGTGCCTACGGACTTGTACGCCTGGGCGACGGCGGCGACGACCTACGGGTTGTCCCGTAACCCCTGCGGACGCACGACCACAGCTACGGCATCTCGCTGCGTCGTCGGAACGCCCGAATACGCCCAGCACGAGGACGCTCCGCCGCCTTGCGATGCACCGCATCCGACGCCGGGCGCTGTTCCTCCAGGGATTACGGGACAGCCCTGGGGTGCGACTCGCGAGAATGTCAGCGACCGACGTGGGTGTGTCGACCGGTCGCCGGGGTCCTTCCGCTGTGGCGCTGATCAGGTGTATCGCCAGCCGGCGCCCCATCAGGTCCAGAGCGTGGCTTGGGCAGTGGGCGCGGCGGCCGTGCCGCGCCCAGATCCTTCGCCGGGAAGGCGGGTGAGACTCGCAAGGAGCTCCGGAAGACCGGTGTCGGCCTCCGTGAGGCGGACGGCCGGCTGCGGGCGCCTCCCCGAGTGGATCCGCTGTTCGGCCTGCCGCCTCGCTGTCGCAGGCCGCCGGCGGTGCGTCTTGGCCCGGGCGGGGTCCGTCGGCAGCTGAACCACCGCTTCAACAGCGCGACAGGCATGCAGGACCGGTCGTACCGCAGGGATGGCGGGAGCCGCACCATCGGCGGCGGAAGCGGGTCGATTCTGTTCCGGCCGGTGGAATTGCCACCGATATCATGCCGGGCATGATCAACTCATACGCGAGTCTTGACGATGCTGGGGTTGCGATAGCTGCGGCACATGCCGGCGCCGACGTGGTGCGCACCATGTACGGCCGGCAGCTCACCCGCATCGACAAGGGAGCCGGGGACTTCGCCACCGCCGCGGATGTCGAGGCCGAGAGGACGATCCTCGGCGTCATCCGTGCCGCTCGGCCCGAGGATGCCGTGCTCGGCGAGGAGGGCGGGCAGCAGGGTACCGCCGACGCCGTGCGCCAGTGGCTGGTGGATCCCTTGTGCGGCACGCTGAACTACGCCGTCGGCAACATGCTGGTGGCCGTCAACGTGGCGATGCGCGACGGGGCGGCGGCGGTGGCCGACCCGTTCAGCGGCGAAGTCTTCTTCACCGACGGTGAGACCGCCCGGGTACGGCACAACGGGGCCTATGCGCAGCTGGTGCCCACGTCCGCCACCCAACTGGTGGACGTCAACCTGGATCCGCCGTTCCCGAACGCACCTGGCTTCCGGGCCGTGGACCTGTTGGCCCACCCGGGGTTCATCGAGCGGTTCCGGCCGCGGGTCGTGTCCACGACGCTGGCGCTGGCCTGGGTCGCTGCCGGCAAGCGTGCCGCGTACGTCACCGATGGCGGCGACCTGTCCGAGAGCGTGCATTTCGCCGCCGGCATCGCTCTGTGCCGGGCCGCCGGCTGCGTCGTCACCGGGATCGACGGCGCCCGGATCGGGCAGGGAGGCCGCGGACTTGTCGTGGCGGCCGACGCCGAAACCCACGGGCTGCTGATGTCGGTGATCCGCGACCGAAGCGAGAACCGAACCTGAAGGGTCGCCCTCGCGCCCGCCTCAACGAGACCGCGCTCCGCAGGGGTGGGGAGCGCGGGGTGAGCGGCTGCGGTCCACGCCTGAGCGGCGCGTGGGGAGATGCAAGGAGCGCCATCGGGCTGCACCGCCCGCTCGTCGGCGTCGGCCTGCGGGCACGGTGCAGGACGGCGACCGGCACCTGCCGAGGGAAACGTCGATGTGGCGCTGAGGCAGCTTTTTGACGGGTACACAAACGTCCCGGCGTTCGTCCTGGACCCGGCGAAGGACTTCCTGGCGGTCAACGCCCTGGTCGACGCGCTGTTCTTTTTGTTCAAGGCGGCCCGGGTCCGGTCCCGGGCCGCCTTGTGGTGCTCGCTCAGGCGACGGATCTTTCCACGGGAATCCACAACTCCGCGTCCGCCTGCGCCCCGTCCTGCGTCGGGCGGACGCGCAGGATCTCGGGCCCCTGCCTGCTCTGGTACGGATTCGACGGGAACCACTGCGTGAACACATCCCGCCACAGGTACTGCAGCGCCCGCGGGAACGGGCCGGAGTTCTCGAAGACAGCCCACATCCCTGCCGGAACAGCAAGCACGTCCATGTCCTCCGGCGCTTGGGCGTGCGTCACCACGCCGTGGTAGTAGTCGAGTTCACTCCCCTCCGCCCGGCTCGGATCGAGCTGGTCGCTCGCCCCGACGATCCCCTCGGGCTCCTGGTCGGACAGCGCCGTGATGCGCCGTAGCGTCTCGGGGCCGATGCCCCGGATGAAGTCGGCGATCGCCGAGTTGACCCCCTCGTGGACGAGCGGGACGCGCGCCTTCTTGCCGACCACACGGAACTCCTCCTTGTCCACGATCCTGTATCGCATGCTGCTGCTCCCTTCGACGATGAGGCGGAAGGACATCCGTGGCTGGGAGTGCAGAGCCGCACCAGTCCGCCGGGCCTCGCCCGGACCCACACCGTGTACGGCTCGGAACGCACGCGCAAAGGCTTCTCCCGAGCTGTAGCCGTAGCGCACAGCGACCTCCAGCAGTGTCCGCTCATCGGCGAGCACCTCGGCACCCGCCACGGTCAGCCGCCTGCGGCGGATGTACTCCGACAGCGGGATGCCTGCCAACGCGGAGAAGAGTCGGCGGAAGTGGTACTCCGACGTCACTGCGATGTGCGCGAGATCGGCCACGTCGATCGGCTGGTCGAGATGCGACTCGATGTGCTCCATGGCCTGGTTCAGCTGCTCCAGCACCCCCGTCTCCTTCCCTTTCGATCACTCACGTTAGAGAGGCCCACCCTGCCGGACCCGACATCCTGTGCCCGAAGCGGTCGGGTCGACGGTGCACCCGTTCAGGGAGACGGAGAAGCAGGGTGGTCACAGTGTCCAGACGGGCGTGTGAGCTGCTGAAGGTGCCCCGCACCGCTTTCCGCGCCCCCCATCGGCAAGCCCGGTCCCCGAGCGGTCCGCGACGCCGAGTTGACGGAACAGATCACCGACGTTCCGACGGGGTCGCGCGGAACCCATGGATCCCCGAGCATCCATGTCATGCTCAAGCGGCAAGGCGCTCGATGCGGCCGCCGCCGCGTCACGCGGCTGATTCCACGGCCCATGAACTCTCTTTGAGTTCGGGCTATTGGGCGATGACGGCGACGCCGGTGCGTCCGCCGTCCACGTCGAGGACGGTGCCGTGCACGAAGTTCGCCTCGTCGGAGGCAAGGTAGACCGCTGCGGTGGCGATCGCGTCAGGAAGCCCGAAGCTGCCGGCAGGGGTGCCCTTCATCATGATGTCGCCGGGGTGGACCCCGGTCCCGGCCGGGACCGGCGTGTGGACCACGCCGGGGGAGATGGCGTTGACGCGGATGCCGCGGGGGCCGAACTCGGCAGCCCAGGCGCGGGTGAGGGCTTCCATCGCTCCCTTGGAGGAACTGTAGACGGCGCCGATCGGGATACCGAGACGGGCGATCCACGAGCCCAGGTTGATCACCGCGCCGCCGCCGGCCTCGATCATTGCGGGGACCACCGCGGCGGTCAGGAAGAACGGCGCTTTGACATTGACCGCATAGATCAGGTCGAACGTCTCTTCGTCGGTGTCGGGCGTGGAAGGGCTCGGGTAGATGCCGGCGTTGTTGACCAGGATGTCGATGCGACCACCCAGGGCACGGGCGGCTTCGTCGGCGAGGGCGCGGGAGGCGGGCGCGCTGCCGTCGAGATCCGAGGGCAGGAAGTCCGCCTTGCCGCCTGCGGTGCGGATTGCGGCAACGACCTCTTCGCCGCGCTCCTGGCTGCGGCCGGACACCGCGACGTGTGCTCCTTCAGCGGCGAAGGCCAGGGCGATCGCGCGGCCGATGTTACTGGTGGCTCCGGTGACCAGGGCGGTCTTGTTCTGCAGGCGGTTGCTCATGATGCGATCGGCTCCAATTCTCGCAGGGCTTGTGGGGCCGATGGTGACTGCCAAAAAATGGACCTGCAAGTCCAATTTTGCTACGTTGGATTGACTGGTCCGACGGGAGGAGCGGGGATGCGTGGATCGTTGACCGCCAAGGGGCAAGCGACGCGTGGCCGGATTGTCCAGGGGGCTGTCGCGGTGCTGCGGGAGAAAGGTGTCGCGGTGGCGACGCTGGACGATGTTCTTGCACGCACTCGTACGAGCAAGAGCCAGCTGTTCCACTACTTTCCCGGCGGCAAGGACGAACTGCTGCTCGCCGTCGCGCAGTTCGAGGCCGACCAGGTACTCGACGACCAGCAACCCCACCTCGGGTGCCTGGACTCGTGGGATGCCTGGTACCGGTGGCGTGACACGGTCATTGCGCGCTACGAAGAACAGGGCGACCAGTGCCCGCTCGGTTCGCTGTTCCTGCAGATCGGCCGCAACACGCCAGGGGCGCGGGCGATCGTGATCGAGTTGCTGCGCCAGTGGCAGGAGCACCTGGCGACGGGGATCCGGGCTATGCAAACCGCGGGACACGTGCCCATCTCGCTCGACGCCGACCGGACCGCGGCGGCGCTGCTGGCGGGAATCCAGGGAGGGGTGTCGATCCTGCTGTCGACCGGTCGCTCCAGCCATCTCCATGCGGCGCTCGACGAGGGGATCATGGCGCTGCGCAACGCCGCGTCCGCTGCGATCTGAGCCCACATCTTGCCTGCCGAGAATGTCGGCCGACGGCGTGTACCGTGCTCGGTCGCGGACGTGCGCACGTCTTGGCCGCTCGCGGCATGCCGAGTAAACCCTTTCCCGGGATCTCACCGTCGCCCGAGGTTTGCCGACCGCCCTTGGTGAGTGCTCCGATGCGGGGTCGGGCTGTCGCGAGGTGACGTGTTCAGGAAGTCGGCACCGGAATGAGCATGCATGAACTGGTGGCGTGAGCCAGGAGGCGGTCCGCACCGTCGAGGAGCCGTGCCTCGGCGAGGGCGGTGCGGCGGCCGCTGCTGACCACTGTGCCGACTGCGCGGATCTTGCCGGTGTCGACGGTGATCGGGCGCAGGAACTTCACGGTCAGGTCGAGCGAGGTGTACCCCATGCCTTGCGGAAGGGTGGAGTGGACCGCGCAACCGGCGGCCGAGTCCAGCAGTGTGGCGTAGATCCCGCCGTGCACGCTGCCGATGGGGTTGTAGTGCTCCTCGCCCGGGATCAGGGAGAAGACCACGCGCCCGGGCTCGGCCTCGTCGAGGGAGAAGGCCAGGGTGGTGCCGACGGGAGGGGCGGGCAGCCGTCCGGCGGCGATGTCACGCAGGAACTCCAGACCTGTTTTCTGTCCGACGGCGGCCGCCGGGATCGCTGGATCTTCCCACTCGTACGTACGTGACCGTCCCATACGGCTGCGCCTCCTCGCCTGACTTTGTCTGATGAAGCTAGCTGTGGCTGCGGCTGACTGTCAATAACAGAGTCAGGCGGCTACCATGGCGAGATGAAGTGGCTCGAGATGAGCACGGAGAACTGTACGGTCCAGCGCACCCTCGACCTGGTCGGCGAGAAGTGGACGCTGCTGATCCTGCGTGACGCCTTCAACGGAGTGCGCCGCTTCGATGACTTCCGCCACCATGTGGGGCTCTCGGAGGCGGTCCTGGCCGGCCGACTCCGCAAGCTGGTCGCGGCCGAGATCCTGCATACGGTCCCGTACCAGGAACAGGGCAGCCGTACCAGGCACGAATATCGCCTGACCCGCAAGGGGCGGGATCTGTGGCCCATTCTCGTGGCGCTCAGGCAGTGGGGTGAGACCTACGTCGCCGACCCCGAGGGGCCGGTGCTGGACATCCGGCACAGCGCATGCGGCGCGCCGGTTCACGTCGTGGTCGAGTGCTCCGGTGAGCATGGCGCGCTCACCCCGGTCGAGGTCACCGTCCTGCCCGGACCCGCGGCCCGGCGTCACACCTGAATGCGGGTGGCGAGCGAGTCGACCTGTTCTGCCGACCGCATCGCTACAACACACTGCGCCGCCACCCCGGCCTCGGACTGCGCAGTCCGATCTTCCATTGGCCTCGACGTCAACGGCGCCCTGATCGGTGAGCGCTGGCGCATCGGGCCCCAGGTGGTCCTGGAGGTGTCGTGCCCACGGATCCCGTGCGCCACGTTCCAAGGCTGGCTCGAGCGCGAGGGCTGGATCAAACGGTTCACGCAGGCCGCACTGCCGGGCGCCTATCTGCGCGTGATCGAGCCGGGAGAAATCCGTGCCGGTGACCCGGTCGAGATCGTGCACCGGCCCGACCACGATGTGAGCGTTGCACTGGTCTTCCGCGCGATGACGCTCGAACCGGAACTGCTGCCGCGGCTGCTGGTCGCCGACGCGTTGCCCGAGGCGAAATTCGTCTTCGGCTCGGCGCGGGCATTGCGCCAGCGGACGTAGGTGGCGATGGCCGCGTTCTGCTCGTCGTGGCTGCGATGATCGGTGCCGTTGAGCGCGAAGTGGCGCAAGGCCGCGAACTCGGCCTCGATCCAGTTCAGTCAGGATCCGTAAGTCGGGAGGAAGACCAGCTCGATGTCGTTGTCGGCCACCCAGGTGCGGACCGTGGCGTGCTTGTGCGGGGAGAAGTTGTCCAGCACCACATACAGCTTCTGGCCGGGCCGGCGGACGCGCAGGGCCTTGAGCAGGGCGAGGAACTCCCGCCACCGCTTGCGCGGGCGGATCCGGTAGTGCAGGTTGCCGGTCGACAGATCGAGGGCAGCAAGCATGTGCCTCACACCGCCGTAGCGGTTATAGGTTGCCCGCGGGCGGCGCGGACGCCGCACCGGCCTGTAGCTTCCAGCCCTCCTCCATCGTGACCGGCCGGACGAACACACTCGGTCGACGCCCCACGACCACCTCCAAGATCAGACCCTGGAGGCAGTCTGCTGGCCGAGGAGTAGCGTGTCGATTACCCGGCAAGACTGCGTGACGAGCCACTGGTTGGCCTGACGTTTCTGGGACGGGATGGTCGAGCCCCCCGTATGGTTGGGCCGCCCAGGGGTGCAGGGTGCGACTCTTGGCCGGCTGCTGTCCATGGCTGCAGTGGCTTGGCCGCCCGGTGCCCCCTGACGACGCGGCCGCCGGATCAGGAAGTGCGACAGAGATTCAGTCACAGCATTTGAGACTGAGCGGGACGGTTGGCGGGAGAACGCGTCAGCCGGCGGACTGAGCCAAGTTGGTCGGGGGCAGGGGAGAGGCTTGCCCTGAGGTCGCAGTCCTGTGGTGGGCCAGTCGACGTACTGGTATCGATCCGCCGGGCTGAACGGCACCGCTCTGCGGCCGTCTCCGGTGGATTGAGCCCAGCACGCCCTCGGCGCAGCCCTTGTCCCCAAGGATCTGCACGGCTCCGCGTTCGGCCTGCTCGCCACCGTCCACTCGCTTGGCAACCTCACCTCCTCCGTCGTGGCCGACGTGCTGTGGACCGCCATCTCGCCGACCGCGGCGTTCACCCAGCTTGCGGCCGGGATGGTCCGCGCCCTTGCGGGCCTGCTCATGGCGGCGCGCCGGTGCAGCCGCCGCTGATATCTCCGAGCCCCTGCGTGATGGGTTGTCCGCGCGGCGCGCGATCCTGGAGACATGGAGATCGAGATCCTGGTCGTACCGGACTGCCCGAACGAGATACCCGCCACCGAGCAGCTGCGCCGCGCGCTTGACGACGTCGGCCTGGGCGACACCACGTTCGCCACCCGGACCGTCACGACCCAGGCGGAGGCGGAGCGGGCCGGATTCACCGGTTCGCCGACCGTACTGGTCAACGGGCGCGATCCGTTCGCGGAAGAGGGGCGGGAGCCGGGGCTGGCCTGCCGGGTCTACCGGAGCCCGCTGGGCCTGTCCGGGGTACCGCCGCTGGAGGGGCTGCGGCTGGCACTGAAGGAGGCCGCCGACGCCGATCTGTCTCGCTGACCGGCAACGGGCCGACTCGGATGTGGGCGGTCGCAGCCCGCTCCAAGCGGGCTGCGCGGGGTGGCGGCGAAGTCCTCGGCGCGTCCCAGTTGCTTGCGCAGGTCGGCGACACGCTCGGCGGCGGCCTGCTCGAAGAGCCTGGCGCCAGACACCTTTGTGTGGCGGCCGTTGGGACGGCCGAGGACCGCCACGGCGATGGCATCGAGGGCACCGTCTCCCAGCCGTCCGGACCTTCGGCCGCCCACGCAAGTACCGTTGCCGAGGACAGGTCAAGGCCAGCCCGCAGCACCGGCTCGCAGGCGTCACCAGGTCCGGATCACCATTGGTTCTCCAGCCGGTCGCTCGGCCGGCGATCGCAGTCGGCCGTCGCGCACGACGTCGTCGACCGGTATCTGACGATGGTGCTCGGTTCAGGTCAGTGCGGCGCCGGCTCGGCGGAGTTGGAGTGCGTCTGCCGTGAGCGCGGCGAGAAGGAGGTCGGCTTCTGTGTCCGCAGCCTGCGGGGCGCTGGCGGGCGCCGATTCTGCGCCTGACCGCAAGGCATCGGTCGCCATGCTGACGGCCTCGGCCAGTTCCGGATCGCGGTGGGGGCCGAGGATGAGCACGCCGGCGACGACGGAAATGTCTTCCAGGCCATGGATTGCTCGGTCGGTTGCGGCGGCCTGTTCGGGGTGCGGGGCGGTGGTTCCGGGGGCGGCGGCCGCCAGCGCCTGCCGAGATCTGGCCGCAGCGGTGAGCTCGCGGGAGGTGCGCTCCGGGTCGGCCTTCTCACCGCGGACGACGCGCGCTGCGGTGTCGAGGAGTTCTGTACGGAGGCGTTGCCCAGCCCGGCCCATGTGCCGAGGGCAGCCGTGCCACCGACCACCGACAGCAACGTGGCCAGCGTGGTGACGCCGCTCTTCATCGCACCTCGATACAACCGGTAGCGCCCACTTCGCCGAATGTAATGACGGTGGCGCGCCGACTGCGGGTGTGGAGCACCTATGTGGAGGTCGAGCTCCGTCGCGCGGGACGACCGCCCGCCCGCGTCGCCGGGGTCTGTGGTTGCCGGACCAGGAGCAGAACCGCCTTCATCGACGTTCCGGCTTCTGGCTTCAGCGGTGTTCCGGGTTCGGGAAGTCGAAGCGGCAGCCCGCGTCCCATTCGGATCGCTGGTTGCCGTGCGCCGGAATCCCGCCCGCCCGCTTGAGCATGGCCGCCAGGTGCATCAGGTTCCACGTCATGAAGGTGGTGTTGCGCTTGGTGAACTCGTTGTCGGGTCCGCCGGATCCGGGATCGAGATACGACGGTCCTGGGCCCGCCTCCCCGATCCAGCCCGCGTCGGCCTGCGGCGGGATGGTGTAGCCGAGGTGCTGGAGGCTGTAGAGCACATTCATCGCGCAATGCTTCACGCCGTCCTCATTGCCGGTGATCAGGCAGCCGCCCGCCCTGCCGTAGTAGGCGTACTGACCCTTCTCGTTGAGCAGGCTGGAACAGGCATAGAGCCGCTCGATCACCTTCTTCATGACTGACGAGTTGTCTCCCAGCCAGATGGGGCCGGCCAGCACGAGGATGTCGGCCGCCATCACCTGGTCGTACAGTGCGGGCCACTCGTCACTGGCCCAGCCGTGTTCCGTCATGTCCGGCCATACGCCGGTCGCGATGTCGTGGTCGACAGCCCGTACGACGTCGACGTTTACGCCCTGCGCCTCCATCACGGCCCGGCTCCTGTCGATCAGCCCCTGTGTGTTGCTGACTTCGGGTGAGCGTTTGAGCGTGCAGTTGATGACGACGGCGCGCAGGTCGTCGTAGCGAGCGGGCGACGAGTCGGCACTGGGCGACTGGGTGGTCACAGATCCTCCTGGCTTCCGCCGCCATGCCGTCATGGCGGCGCAACACCGACCATCGTGCTGTCAGGGATCTGGCTACGACTGCTACGGCACAGTCGAACACCGCCGATCACTCCGACAGCCGAGCACCCGGCAGGCCGGCCCTTGATGGACGTGCCCTTCACCCGACCGGGGGTTGGTGCGTGGTTCGCCCTGCGGCATGTGCATACGTTCGACCCATGGATACCCACCCCACCTCCGGTCCGCCGAGCTCCGGGACGAGGACCGAGGACGTCGCGAACCTGATGGTCCGCTGTCTTGAGGCTGAGGGCGTGGAGTACATCTTCGGGATCCCTGGCGAAGAGAACATCCGTTTCGTCGATGCCCTGGACGGCTCGCGCATCCGATACGTCCTGGTCCGCCACGAGCAGGGCGCCTCGTTCATGGCCGAGATCTACGGACGCCTGACCGGGCGGGCCGGGGTGTGCTCGGCCACGCTGGGGCCCGGTGCGATCAATCTCCTGCTGGGTGCCGCGGACGCGACGACCAACAGCACACCGTTCGTGGCTCTCGCCGCGCAGGGATCGCTGGACCGGGTGCACAAGGAGTCCCATCAGGTCATCGATCTGGTGTCGATGTTCGCGCCGGTCACCCAGTGGTCCGCTCGTGTGGACAGCCCTGTCGCGGTGCCCGAGATGGTACGGAAGGCGTTCAAGACCGCGCAGAGCGAGCGTCCGGGAGCGATCTTCGTAGCAGTCCCCGAGGACATTGAAGCCTCACGAATCACCAAGCCGCTCAACCCCCTGCAGGTCGACACGGTCCATGCCGACGCGCCGTCGCCCTCACAGATCGCCCGGGCAGCGGAGGTTCTCGCGACGGCGCGCCGACCGGTCGTGCTGGCCGGCCACGGCGCCGCGAGGGGCAAGGCGTCACAGGCTCTCATGCGTTTTGCCGAGCGGCTGAACGTGCCGGTGGCGACCACCTTCCACGGGAAGGGCGTCTTCCCCGACGACCACCCGAACGCGCTCGGGGCGGTCGGCTTCATGCGCCACGACTATTCCAACTTCGGCTTCGATACCGCAGACGTCCTCATTTGCGTCGGCTACGAAGTCCAGGAGTTCGACCCGGTGAAGATCAATCCGGACAGCGACAAGCGCATCGTGCACCTGCACCGGTTTCCCGCCGAGGTGGATGCGCACTACCCGGTCACGGTCGGCGTCGAGGGCGATCTTTCGCAGGCACTGGACGCACTGACGGCCGCGCTGCCGGACGGCCTCGACTACGAGTCAGGAACCGGTGCGTGCATCCGGGCCCTGCTCAACGAGGAGCTGGAGTACGGACGACGGAGCGACGCATGCCCGCTCGTGCCGCAGCGCGTGGTCGCCGACGTGCGAGCGGCACTGGGGCGCGACGACATCGTGCTCGCCGACACCGGCGCCGGAAAGATGTGGATGGCCCGCCTGTATCCGGCGTACGAGCCGGACACCTGCCTGGTCTCCAACGGACTGTCCACCATGGGTTTCGCGCTGCCCGGTGCCATCGCCGCGAAACTGGCCCGTCCGGAGCAGCGTGTGCTGGCCATGATGGGCGACGGCTCTTTCCTGATGAACTCCCAGGAACTGGAGACTGCCGTTCGCGAACACATCCCGCTGGTGGTCCTCGTACTGGTCGACGAGGAGTACGGCCTGATCACCTGGAAGATGGAGCTCGAACTCGAACGCCACAGCCACACCCGTTTTACCAATCCGGACTTCGTCGCCTACGCCGAGAGTTTCGGCGCCCAGGGCTACCGCATCGAGACGGCCGGTCAGCTACTGCCGGTGCTGCAGCGTGCGTTGGCCGGCGACGGGGTGTCGGTGATCGCCTGCCCCGTCGATTACTCCGAGAATCTGCGGCTCACAGAGCGGCTCGGCGCGCTCCACGGCCCGTTCTGACTCGACGTGTCAACAACGCTCGTAATCAATACGCTTGGGTCTTTTGCGAAAGTGCTGGTCGCAGCCATGCGTGGATGGCCGTGACCAGCACGGTGGCCTCATGGCGGACGGTCGGCTTGTCGTACCTCGTTGGCCACTACCCGATGGCGTTTCGGCCGGTTTATTCCGTGCTCGACCGCGTGGCGCTGTTCGTAGTCGCCTGTGCCGACCTTCGTGGTGGGAAGCCTCAACGGGAAGGCCAGGCCATGAGGCTCCCTCCCTCCCGAAGGCGCGACGACGCTGCTCCGCGGGTCGGGCGCAGGTGAAGCAGAGGGCCTGCGCATGTGCCCGGCGCTGCGGCCGACGTGTCCTTCTCGGAGGGCTTCCGGATCAGTCGGTGTCGAGGCCGTCGACCAGGCGGTTGAGGAACCGGGTGAACGTGGCTTCCGGGGTGAGCGGGCGTCCGGGTGCGGCGAGGACCTCGGCGAGCTCCGGATGATGGCCGTCCGCGGCGACAGCGGCCAGGTAGCGGGCCTCGGCTGCGGCCCGGTCGGGTGATCGCGCGGCTGCGGTCTGCGCGATCTCGTGGGCGACGTGCCCGGCTACGAATCCGGTGAGCTGGGCGAAGACCTCCAGCCTCGCTGCGCCGTCCAGCCCGGTGGGCCGCAGGGCGGCAAGGGCGCGTTCCAGGAAGGCCAGGGTGTTGGGGCCGGGTGTCCGGCGGGCCGACAGGGCAGTGGGCAGCCAGGGATGCCGGAGCATGTGAGCGCGTTGGAGGTGGGCGATGGCCTTCAGGTCGGTGCGCCAGTCGCCGGTGCGGTCGTCCGCCGTCGGCAGTTCTCCGCTGACGTGGTCGACCATCAGTTCCAGCAGCGTCTCCTTGTCGGGGGCGTAGCTGTAGAGCGACATGGCGCCGGCTCCGACCTGTGAGGCGACCCGTCGCATGGTGACCGCGTCGAGCCCTTCCGCGTCTGCGAGGGCGACGGCTGCCGCTGTGATCGCCTCGCGGCTGAAGGTGGGCCTGCGCCCCCTGCGGGGCCGGGTGGGGCCGAGCCAGAGTTCTTGGGGGTCGACGCTCGTGGCGCCGGACCCGCCGTCAGGGGTACCGATCTCCGTTTTCCTTTCCTTGCCGCTGCCTCTCGTGTGGAAGCCATCCAAGCATCCACTATTCTCGTACGCAGTACGAGAATAGTGGAGGGCAACGATGACATCACGCACGCACGACGCCCTGCCGAGGCCGGCCTGGACGCCGCCTTCCGGGAAGCCGCCGCTGTCCGCACGGATGATGAGGGCGACTTGGCGCAATCTCCCGGCCAAGCGGCACGAAGCCGGGTGGGAGCCGGGTTTGGTGGTCCCGGCCGCCGACGGCAGCCCGTTGCGTACGGATCACTACTTTCCGCGCGCTGCGGGGGATTTCCCCACCCTTGTCGTGCGCTCGCCGTACGGCAGGGGTGTCCCGTGGTCACCCATGTACGGCATGCTCTTCGCCGAACAGGGCTTCCACGTGGTCCTGCAAAGCTGCCGCGGCACCGGCGGCTCGGGTGGCCGGTTCGATCTGTGGCGCAACGAGGCCGACGACGGCCAGGCCACGGTGACCTGGCTTCGAAAGCAGTCCTGGTTCAACGGACGACTGGGCACAGTCGGCCCCAGTTACCTGGGATATGTGCAGTGGGCGCTCGCCCTGGACCCACCACCGGAGCTGAAGGCGATGGTGGTGCAGGTGGGTCTGCACGATCCCTACGCCCTGTTTCACACCGACGGTGCACTCCGCCTGGAGAACGCCCTCGCCGTCGGTGTCGGCATGACATACCAGCATCGGGGGATCGGCCCCTTGGTGAGGGCGACGCTGCGCCTGCAGCGTCGACTGCGCGCCATCACGACCGCGCAGCCGCTGCGCGGGGCGTACGTGTCCGCCCTGGGGGGTGAAGTGCCCTGGCTGGACGACGTGATGACGCACCCTGACGCCAACGACCCGTACTGGCTGGGCGCGTCCCCGGGAGAGGCGGCGAAGCGGCTGAGCGTGCCCACCGGCCTGATCACCGGATGGCACGACGCGCTGGCCGACCAGACCTTCGAGCAGTACGGCCGGCTGCGTCGGGCCGGGTGCGAGACGGCCCTGCTCGTCGGCCCCTGGACACACACCTCCGCACTTCAACAGGGCTGGCCCGAGGTGTTCGCCGAGAGCCTCGCCTGGCTGCGCGCGCACCTGTGCGCCGACCCCTCCGGCCTGCGCCCCACCGGAGTGCGCGTGCACGTCGGTGGTGCCGGCGAGTGGCGGGACCTCGACGACTGGCCGCTGACCCCGGCCGCGACGTCATGGTTCCCCGCCCCGGACGGGTATCTCACCCAGCAGGCCCCCACGGACAACACACCGCTGACGTCCATCCGCTACGACCCGGCCGACCCCACCCCGTCCATCGGCGGCCCTCTGCTCTCCCGTACCGCCGGACCCCGAGACAACAGCATCCTGGAAGCCCGAGAGGACGTCCTGACGTTCACCGGCCCGCCGCTGGCCGAGCCCGTGGACGTCCTCGGCCCGGTCTTCGCGCGGCTGAGCATCTCCACGGACACCGGATACGCCGACGTCTTCACCCGACTGTGCGACGTGGACGCGCAAGGCCGTTCCATCAACGTCTGTGACGGCCTGGCTCAGCTGCGGACGGTGGAGGAGGCGCCCTCGACGGTCACCGTACCGATGAGTTCGACCGCCCACCGATTCGCCGCCGGTCACCGTGTCCGCTGGCAGATCAGCGGAGGTGCCCATCCGCGCTACGCCCGCAATCCCGGCACCGGGGAGTCGTCGGTCGACGCCACCGACTTCACACCGGTACGCATCACGCTCCACGCGGACTCAGAACTGATGCTTCCCGGGGGCACCCAGGCTGCGCAGCCCCTCGAAGGTGAACAGCCCGACGCATAGACAGCCGGGCGCCACCGGGAAGAAAGGGATACAGTCCCGGCGCACGACGTCCTCGTCCACCACTTGGTGGCCCTCCCACGGGCTCTGCCGCGGGCGGGCCACTGTGGCGTCCGGAGAGGGCATCGTCCGCAGCGCCGCGGTGTCACCGGCGCCGCAGGTCCGGGCCTCAGCAGCCGGGCGCGTGCGGGTCCTCCCAGCGGGCGGGGCCCGGGAGGCTGAGCAGCCGTATCGGGTGGAGCAATTCCTCGGATTCGCCGTGGGCTCGCAGCCGGTCAGGGGCGTGGCGGATGAGCCAGGCGGCGAGCTCGGCGCACATCTCATCCCTGTTCTCAAGGCTGTGCCAAGGGAGTTGATCCCCCAGCAGGTCGAACTCCCACTCCCTCACCGCCTCGGCCAGGTTCTGGTCGGCCACGGGGTGACGCAGTTCCGCCCAGACGGTGAGCCACGGACTGAGCTCGCCGGACGCCTCGGCGCACAGGACCAGGACCTCGTACGCCGGCACGGTGGGATCCGGGTCGGTGAGACTGAGCGCCCACCAGGCGTGCAGGAACTCCCGCACCGCTGCGGCTTGCCCGACAGGCCACCGCTGCCAGTGGCCTCGGGCGAATGACCGTCCGGCCTCCTCCATGCCGAGTGGTTCGACGAGGCCACGGACAAGTGCCGCGGCGAACTGAGGCAGGATGCGACGCAGCACGGCCGCGTGGTCGGTCCAGTCCGGGGCATCCCAGGTGCGAAGCAGGAGATCGGGGTCCAACTCCAGGCCCGGCACTTTCAACTGCGCGAGTTCCTCCGCGCTGCCCCAGTGACACGGGCAGTTGTATTCGTCGGAACGAGCGGTCATGCCACGGAAGGTCACGGCGAGGCCGTCCAGCGCGGCGTTGAGACGGAGTCGAGCGGGAGCCTCGTCACGATTCATCGGGGGCGCACGTCCTTCGGGTACTTCAGAGGGCTTCCGCCAGCCGAAGATTCCTACTCTACGTGGCCTCGATACTGGCTTCGTCACTGGCTTCGTCGTGGCCTGGCACGGCGGGAACATCATCGGACCCGCTTGGTGATCGGTTTGCCCAAGGGCGAACTCGGCGGAATGCGCACCCCATGACACGTACCTCACCGGACTCGGGCCACCGCCCGTGCACAAGATGCCGCCTGCTGCCGGGCTGTGCCAACGTGGAGGGAGCAGCGGCGCAGCCCCGTCGTGCCGGGGCCGGAAATGAGGTGCCGATGGACCCGGTCGATGCCCTGCGGCGGATTGCCTTCCTGCTGGAACGCGACCAGGCCGCCACGTACCGCGTCCAGGCGTTCCGTAAGGCCGCTGCCACGGTGGGGGCGATGACGGGCCACGAGATCGCGGAACGAGTGGCGTCGGGGTCGCTGGAGTCGGTCAGGGGCATCGGGCCGAAGACGGCACAGGTGGTGCGTGAAGCGCTCGCCGGGGAAGTCCCTGGCTACCTCCAGCGGCTGGAGGCCGCCGCCGCGGATCCCCTCATGGAAGGGGGTGAAACGCTGCTCGCTCTGCTGCGTGGCGACTGCCATCTGCACTCCGACTGGTCGGACGGCGGAAGTCCGATCGAGGAGATGGGACGGACGGCGATCGAGCTGGGGCATGAGTGGGCGGTCCTCACCGACCACTCGCCCCGGCTGACTGTGGCGAACGGACTGTCGCCTGAACGGCTGCGCCGCCAATTGGAGGTCGTGGCCGCACTCAACGAGCGGTGGGCACCGTTCCGGCTGCTCACCGGCATCGAGTGCGACATCCTTCCGGACGGCTCCCTCGACCAGGAGGACCGCCTGCTGGAGCAGCTCGACGTGGTGGTCGTGTCCGCCCACTCCAAGCTGCGGATGGACGCTCGGGCCATGACGCGCCGGCTGGTCGCGGCCGTGCGCCATCCGCAGGCGAACGTACTGGGGCACTGCACGGGCCGTCTGATCACCGGCCGGGGACGTCCGGAGTCGGAGTTCGACGCGGACGAGGTCTTCGCCGCGTGTGCCGAGGCGGGCACCGCGGTGGAGATCAACAGCCGTCCGGAGCGGCTCGATCCGCCCCGACGACTGCTGCGGCGGGCCGTCGACGCGGGCGTGCTGTTCGCGATCGACACCGACGCGCACGCGCCGGGGCAGCTCGACTGGCAGATCTTCGGCTGCGCCCGGGCAGAGGAGTGCGGTGTGCCCGCCGAACGGGTCATCACGTCGTGGCCCGTGGAGGAACTGCTGGCCTGGTCATGACGCCGAGCCCGGTCCGTCCGTGGCGAGGGCGAAGACATGGAGGGCCGGTCACGTCTTTGCCGCCCTGGCGGAGTTCATCCGCGAACTCATCGACGCAGGCACCCACGAGGGTCTGGCCGCCGCCCGCGCCCGCGGCAGGCGTCTCCGTCGGCACGCTCCACAACCACATCCTGGAGCTGAAAGAGCTCCGGAACTCCCGCGTCCCGCGCCAGTTGGAGGGAGCCGGCCAACCGACCCCCACCGCTCCTTGCGGTGGGGGTCGCAGGCACGAGCTCTGAACCTGACTTCCTATTCGGTGCGCAGGGCCGTGGCGGTTCGGGCCCTGGCGGCCCAGCCGGCGGGCAGGAGCGCACCCAGGGTGGCGATGAGCAGGCCGCCGAGTACGAGCTGGAGCAGTTCGGCCTCGTGGTAGACGGCGATGACGGAACCGAGGAGGCGGAGCCCCACGCTGTCGCCCATCGCGGGGATGACCCAGCCGTGCAGGGCCACGCCGAGCGGCACGCCCAGAGCGCCCGCGACCAGTCCGGTCACGACGACCGAGGTGATGACCAACGCGACGGAGGCGGGCGGGCGGCCATGACCGAGCTGCGCCACGTCATGGGACTGCTCACCATGGCCGACGAGGGCGAGGGGACGGACGGAGGTGCGGACCTGGCCGATACGGCGGCGGAGCCGGCCCCGCAACCCGGCCTGGACCAGCTGGAAACGCTGGTCGGACGGGTCCAGGACACCGGACTGCCCGTCGACCTGACCGTGACCGGCCCGCCCCGTCCCCTCCCGCCCGGCCTCGAACTCGCCGCCTACCGCGTGGTCCAGGAAGCCCTGACCAACACCGTGAAGCACGCGTCCGGCGCCACCGCCACCGTGACCGTCGGATACGGCCCGGAACGGCTCCGGGTGGAAGTCACCGACACCGGTGGACACCCGGGCGCGGCCGCCGGAAGCGGCCGGGGCCTGATCGGCCTGCGCCCTGCTCAGCCTCGGCCGTCCCCAACCGCAGGGCGGTCGTGTACTTCACGATCTGGTCCTGCTGCTGGCGGATGAGCTCCCAGCCGATCGTCTTCGCGGACAGCACCGGTGCCAGGTGTGGCCAGGACTGGTCTTCGCCGGCGGCCGGCCCGGTACAGCCGCGCGGAGCCTACCTCGGCTGCGACGTCGGCCCCTGCGACCGCAGCGCCCGCGGACCGCCCTCGTTCCATGTCCGCCGCCACCGCTGCACCGACCGGACGCTGACCCGCAGGGCCTTGGCGATCAACGCACTCGCCTCACCCCGAGCGAACCGCTCCGCGGCCTGGAGCCGTAACCCCTCGCGAAGCTCCTCGCGTTCGGCGGTCAGGTCGCCCCTTGTGGATACCGCATGCCTCCGGTGATACCGCAGCGGACGACCAGCCGTCAGTGTGGTCGGGTAGCCGGATCACGTTGCCGTGACCCGGCCCCCTCAGAACCGGACGTGCACCTTTCAGCGCATCCGGCTCAAGCAAGCCACGAGGGCTTCGCAGGTCAAGGCCCCGCGTCAGGACGGGGCGAGGACGCAGAACTCGTGGCCCTCCGGGTCGGCCAGGCACGTCCACGGGACGTCGCCCTGGCCGAGGTCGAGGTCGGTGGCGCCGAGGGCCCGCAGCCGGGCCACCTCCGCTACTTTGTCGTCACCGGGGTACGGCAGCAGGTCAAGATGGAGGCGGTCTGGCACGGTCTTCACGTCGGGCGTGCGGAGGAACTCGAGATACGGGCCGACACCCTTGGCGGAGCGCAACACCGCATGATCGTCAGTCACCTCGTGCAGGGGCCAGTCCATCGCCTCGTCCCAGAACCGGGCCATGGCCCGCGGATCCGCGCAGTCGACCACCACCGCGGCGATCGGACCGGTGTCCTGGTAGATCTCCCGAGGCTCCAGCACGCAGAACTCGTTGCCCTCCGGGTCGGCGAGGACCGTCCACGGCACGTTGCCCTGGCCCACGTGGGCGGGCGTCGCACCGAGAGCCTGGAGGCGGGTGACCAACTCTGCCTTATGGGCCGCAGAGGTGGTGGCGAGATCGAGGTGCACACGGTTCTTTGTTGTTGTCTTGGGTTCCAGTACGGGAACGACGTCGACGCAGACGGCGACCGGGTCCGGCCAAACGAGGCCGCCGACGGGTCCGACGTAAGTGGTCACGCCGGGGCTGTAAGCACTCCAGCCGAGCGCCTCCGCCCAGAACCGGCCGACCGCCGACTCATCAAGAGCCTTTATGTTCACCTGAACAGGTCGCAGTGCCATGTCGGCGATCCTATGCGCCCGCTCCGCAACGACATCCGCAGGTACCTCGCCGAACAGGGATCAACTCTCTGACCAACGCAATGGTCAGCTGCGACTTTTCGGAGCAGATGACACCGCGGTGCCGGGCTGAGCCGGGCCCCTGTTGGAGCCTGTTCGCGCTGCTTGACACCGGAAGGTCATCCTTTGTTGCCACCTGCGCCTGTTTCGCGTGGCGGGTGAACCTCAGCTCTTGACGGCCTCTGCGATCTGTAGGGCGGCCTGGGCGGGCGTGAGGTGCGTGGTGTCGACGACCTCGGCCTCGTCGTGCAGCCAGGTGCGGGCCGCCTCGGCGTAGGGCTCAAGGTATTCGAGACGGAATGGGGAGGGGCCCATGAGAGTGTCCCCCTCGATGCGTCCGCGGAGGGTGTCCTGGTCAGCATGGAGGACGAAGTGTCGTACCGGGATGGCATGTTGGGCGAGGCCTGTGCTGATCTCGCGCCAGTACTGCTCGACCAGGACAGTCATGGGCATCACCAGAGTGCCGCCGGTGTAGTCGAGTACGTGGCGGGCGGTCTCGACGACGAGCGGCCGCCACGGCGGCCAGTGCTGGAAATTGCCCGTCCAGGGCAGCCCCGGCGTGATGTCCATGAGTGTCTCGCCGACCTTCTCGGCGTCGAACACCCGTGAATCCGGGATGAGCTGCTGCACGAGTGCACTGGTCGTCGTCTTGCCTGCGCCGTGGGTGCCGTTGAGCCATACGATCATGGAACCCGACACTACTGAACTTGATTGGGTGATGTCGGGGCGTTCGGCTGACGGGGTGTGGGGCGGATCGGTAGCTGTGGTGTGTGAGGTACGCGCAGGGCGGCGGCTTGACCGACACCAAGAGAGCTGTGAGGGAGCTGCTCCGGCTGGAGGCAGTCGGTCACTTCGAGGGTGGCGCGAAGAACAGGCAGATCGCTGCCGCGCTGAGGGTGAGTGAGTGGTCGGTGGAACGCTGGCGTCGGCAGTGGCGGGAACAAGGCCGGGAGGGTGTCCGGTCGAAGGGGTCACCTGGGTGTCCGAGGCTGTCCGGCGAGCAGACAGCCAGGCTGGCACGGGAGTTGGAGCGTGGCCCGCTGGCTCTTGGGTGGGCTGACCGGCGGTGGACGCCGGCGCGGGTGAAGACAGGAGCACACGGGCAGGCGGTCGTCTACTCTCGCAGGGTTTCGATCACTACCGTTGGAGTGCCCGTATGACCCTGAGTGTGTTGCCGGTTGACTGCGAACCTGCTGCTGGTGTTGTCCTGCTGAGCGGTATCCCCGGCAGTGGAAAGTCCACGGTGGCTGGCGCGTTGGCCAATCGGCTGCGGCTGGCGGCGCATGTTGAGGTGGATGAGCTCCAAACGATGATCGTCAGTGGCGGCCGGTGGCCCTCGGCGACAGTGGATCCGGAAGCCGACCGGCAGATCCTTTTGCGGGCCCGCAACGCGTGTCTGCTGGCCGACAGCTTCACGGCGGCCGGATTCGTCCCCGTACTCGACGATGTCGTGGTACGCCGTTCGCACTTCGACTTCTACCGCGCCTCGCTGACGGCTGCGCCTTTGCATGTCATCTTCCTGGCCCCGGGGCCGGCAACCGCCTGGCGGCGCAATCAGGCGCGGGACAAAGTCCTGGCCACTCATTGGTCTGCCCTGGACGAGGCGATGCGCCAGGAACTCGCAGGAGAAGGAACCTGGATCGACAACGCAGAAATGACCGTCGATGAGACGGTGGAGTTGATCTTGTCCGCGACGGGTCTGACGCCCACCGCCGAAGCTGGCCTGGTCCTGCCGTGATCGGCTTATTGGACACCTTGATCTGACGGATGACCAGTGGGCCCGGCTGACAACGCTGTTGCTCACGAGAGATGCCGGTTCGTCCACTCCGGGCACACGCAACAAGCACCACCGAGAACTACAAGGGTGATCTGATCAGGCGCGTGTACGACCAGCACGGATCGACGAAACCGGCCTTCGCCGACAAGTTGAAGGACTGGATCCTCAACCGTGTTAACCCCGATCATGTCCATGAGGTGCAGCTGGGCGGGCGATGTGACCGATAGCCTCAAGGTGCTGGACCGGTTCCCCGACTGGCGCATTCGGCCCCAGCAGATCCGGCCGCAGATCAAGAGCCTGGACGACTTCACTCCCATCAAGGTCGAGGTCAAGATCGAATGGTAGGGGAACACGAGGTGACTGCCGAACTCCGGCGGGTGGTGGAGGAATTGCGTGCCACCACCGCCACGCGAAATGAGTGGAGCATGCTGAATTCGCTGCCCGCCGGGGCTCGGCCCGAGAGGATCGGATCCGACCTGCCGGACCGGTACCGGGAGTTCCTCGCGGTATGCGACGGGGGCACGTGTGGAGACGTCACCGTGTTCGACGCCGCGACGGTCGGCAGCATGCAGTTCTACGCGGACCGGGTCGACGGGGCCGAGATCAGCCTCGGCCGCGAGGAATGGTTCTGCCCCGGTGTCGTCTCCGACGAACCGATCTTCGTCAACCGTTCGACGGGGGCGGTCTGGTACTTCCCCGACACCGGGATCGAATGGTGGAAGTCTGCCGCCTTCGAGAGGGCGGCAGACGACTTCACCACGTTCTTCCTGGCGTGGGTGGCAGGGCTGCACTACATGCGGCTCACCGGCTCCCGACCGGAGGAGCAATGGCCCGATCTTCTCAGTGTGCTGGGCCGACTGGGGGATGAACGACCGGCTGAGGTGCTTGCCCCGGGGTGACCCGGCCGAGCACTTTCGTCTGTGCCGACCCCCTCGGAGCCTGTCGGGTGACCTCTGATCGGGCGCCCACGCCCTGGCACGCACGCTTCCCGCGTTGCCGAAATATCCTGGTAGCTCTTTCCCCGAGCTCTCAGCTTCGTTCGAGCAGGGGAGACCCCATCCGAGGACATCCCGCCGCCTTGGAATCGCACGCACCAGACCGCGTCCGCTATCCGATCGAAGGTACCCGACAGGCTCTCAGGGCGGCGGAGGTCCTGGGACTACTTCACGGTGAGCAGGGCGGAGCACTCCACACGATCGGTTCTCCTTGTGGGGAGGTCATCTGTGGGTGTCGCCGGGCTGCCCAATCCCTCCGTGGGTGCGAACGGAATGACCACTGCTTCGCTCGTCGAGCCGCTCTCCGATTGCTACGGCTCACCGTGTCCCCTCGCCGCCGGCGGGTCCGTCGCCCGGGCTGACGTATCAGCTCGGGCTACCGCTTCTCGTACGTACGCCCGGTCGGCCCCCTGGTGTCACACCTTCGATATGCCCGATATGACAGCTAAAGGTGGAGATTAGTACGTTTCGTCATATGTCGGCTCTACGGTCGGCGTCTCTGAGACAGGAAGAAGTGACATGACCACGCGCAAATTCGCCGTGACCGCCGCCGCAGTAGGCGCATCGGTCCTTGCCGTCACCGGCATCACGTATGCCTCAGCCGACGGATCCACCCCGGCCGCCCCGTCCGTCCAGAAGGCTGCCCCGGCCGCCCCGTCCGCCCCTCAAGCCGCCCCGTCCGTCCCGAAGTCCGCCCCGTCCGTCCCGAAGTCCGTTCCGTCCGTCCCGAAGTCCGCCCCTGCCGGGACGCTCCCTGACGGGGACAGCGGGTACGGGATGGGGGACGGCGGTCGTGATGACGGCGGTCGTGATGACGGCGGTCGTGATGACGGCGGTCGTGATGACGGAGGCCGTGACTATGGAGGCCGTGACTATGGAGGCCCTGATGACGGCGGCCGCGGCTATGGAGGCCGTGATGACGGGGGGCGCGGCGATGGCGGTCGCGACGGTGGCTACGACCGCGGGGGGGACGGACAAATCCAGTTCAACGATCGGACGTACTCCGCCGCCTCCGAGGGCTGCATCACCGCGGCCAGCGGACTGGGCTCAAGCAGCTTCAGCATCAGCAACGACAGCTGGAAGACCGTCGAGGTCTATCGCGGGTCCACCTGCGACAACGGCTCTCCGGTCGCCACCGTCGGTCCCCACGGCGCCACCCACGGCGTCGTGACCCCCACGGTCCAGGGGGGCCTGTTCGCCAACGATGGCGTCGTGGGCAGCTTCCGGGTGATCGGTGACCACTACAGGTGGTAACCGCGCCACCCGCATCACTTGGAACCCGCGGCCCGTCGGAATCGGTCCGGGGTTTCCGGGAGGTCGGCCAGGGGCAGCAAGGGGCGTCGCGTCGGACAAGGACGCCGCCACCAGGTCCCGACCGGCAGCCGGTGCGCCGTCAACTCCGACGTCAGGAACCCCCGGGGCAGAGCTGGGCAGGTCGATGGCAGAGGAGTGGACAGGCACTCGAGGCTCCTGGTGGATGACGTTGCTCGGCAACTCATCCACCGGGAGCCTCGTCACATCCCCAGGGAAATCCCTTGTGTCCACGGTGCGGGGCTCTCCTCGGATCGCGCCGTTCGTCATTGCGGGGCCCGGCATCAGCGCTGCTCGGGGTTGTCGACGTCGAGGCGACAGCCGGCGTCCCCCTCCCCGTGCTGCTTCCG
Source organism: Streptomyces sp. NBC_01669 (assembly GCF_026339735.1). Lineage (GTDB taxonomy): Bacteria > Actinomycetota > Actinomycetes > Streptomycetales > Streptomycetaceae > Streptomyces > Streptomyces yanii. Next base: position 569,283 of record NZ_JAPEQG010000001.1, on the reverse strand, counting down.
TGCGCCGGAATTCCACCCACATCCTTGAGCAGCCGCGCCAGGTGCAGCAGGTTCCTCGTCATGAACGCGGTATTGCGAGGGGTGAGCCGATCCCCGGGCCACCCGTACCCGCGTCCCGGCCATGCATCCGTCTTCCAGTCGTGCCCCCGGATGTCCGCCCACACGCCGGTCGCGATGTCGTGGTCGATCGCCCGGACAAGTTCGGTCGTGACGCCGAGCTCCGCCCTCACTGCGCGATTGCGGTCGATCAGCCCCTCCGTGTGGCTGATCTCGGGGGGAACGCTGCAGCGTGCAGTCGGTGTGCATCGCGTGCAGAGGGTCGAAGCCGTACGCGTCGTCGGCATGGCCGGGTGTCCCCATGCGGGGGCTCCTCTGTGGGTACGGAAGAAGGTCAGGTCTGCTCATGGTCTACCGTCACGCGCGGGCTCACCCGACGATGGGCGCGCGGTTGCCACCCGTACGCAGCAAGTGCGGATCACCCCATCGCCTCGCGTGCGAGGTGCGTACGAGAACCCATGTGCCGCGTCCGCCGCTCCGATTGAGTCGTAGGGACTCCGACGACGCCTCGCCTCCCGTTTCACGCACGCCTGGAACGATCGGACCGGCCCGGTCCGTGTTCCTCTGCGGACCGCCGCTCTCCGCTGCCCTGACGTCGGCGGGCCAGGCCCTGCCGTGGCGGGCGAGTCCGGCCCCGCGGCCCGGCGCCGGCCGGCCTCGCACCCGCAGCTGTGTGCCTATGCGGTGTTCGTGGAGCTGGTCGACTGTTCGTCGCGACCGGCGATACACGGAGCGAGCGCTCTCAATGGGCGCTCGACGCCTCCACCGCCACCTTGATCCGCTGCCCGAACGCAGGTGCGTCCTTGCGCGCGGCACCGGCGGCGAAGCCGACGAGGAGCTTGCCGATGCCGTGGCCCTCCAGGACATTGAAGATCCGCACCCGGGTCCTCCCGTCGGCCGTGGCCTCGAGGTCGTAGCCGCCGGTGGTTGCGGTGACGAGGTTCTTCGAGCGTTCCGCCCAGCGGATGCGCGTGGGCGCTACGAGTTCGGTGATCCCGAACTCCCGCTGAGTCTTCATGCCGGCGTCCTTCACTGTGCTCCTGAAGACCGTTCCCACCGCTGTCGGCCCGGTCGGCGACTTGTCGATCCGCTGTACTCGCGGGCTGAACTCCGGGTCGTGCTCGCCATCGGCGAGATAGGCGAAGACTTCGGTAATCGGCCGGTCGATCTCGACCGTCGCCTCGAACTGAGTGCCCATGACCTCTCCTCGTCCCCTGATCGGTTGCGCTCCGGCTGCGGGGTGCGGCAGGTGAACGCAGGCCCGCGAAGGCGCGGGATGGCGATCATAAGACCGGTTGAGGCGGGTGGCAGGCTGAATGGCGCAAGGCAACGGACCCGCCTGGTCACCTGAGGGACGCGGCGACGGCGGCCGCTCCGGGCGCCTCCCTCCGCCCCGCATGCCAGCCCCACGAACAGTCGATCAAGACGCGCGGGTGCCCGGCTCCCGCGCTCCAATGAACTCGTGACCGCGCCCCCCGACGACTGCCTCGCGCGCAATGACTGGATCTGCGGTGCCTATCTGACCAGCCGTCGCGAAATCCTCCGGGACGCCGTCCTCCAGCACCTCCAGCTGACCGCGGTCTCCGTGTGCATCGGACTGCTCCTCGCCCTTCCGCTCGCGCTTGCCGCCCGTCGCCTGCGCTGGGCGGCAGGACCCGTCCTCGGCGTGACGACCATCCTCTACACCGTGCCGTCGCTCGCCATGTTCTCGCTGCTGCTGCCGGTCTACGGACTTTCCGCCTCGCTCGTCGTCGCGGGGCTCGTCCTCTACTCGCTCACGCTTCTCGTACGGAACATCCTCGCCGGACTGCGCGCCGTGCCCGAGGAAACCCGGCAGGCCGCGCGCGGCATGGGCTACGGGCCCGTCCGGCTCCTTGTCGCCGTGGAGCTGCCGCTCGCTCTGCCCGCCGCCTCATCGCCCTGCCCGCTGCTCTCGTCCTCGGTCATCTCGGCAAGGGTGGGGCACTCGCCGTCAATATCTCCAACATCGGCCGCGCCGTCCCCACCTTCGCCGTCCTGGTCCTGCTGCTCCTCACTCCGATCGGCAGGTACGGCGAGGGGCCGACCGTCATCGCCCTGGTGCTGTTCGCCGTCCCGCCGCTGCTCACCAATGCGTACGTGGGGATGCGGGAGGTCGACCGTGATGTCGTGCGGGCGGCCCGAGGCATGGGCATGACGGGTCGGCAGCTGCTGCTGCGGGTCGAAGTGCCGCTCGCCCTGCCGTTGATCCTCACCGGTGTACGGCTCGCGGCCGTCCAGCTCGTCGCCACCGCCACGCTGGCCGCGCTGGCGGGCGGCGGGGGACTCGGCCGCATCATCACGGCCGGCTTCAACCTCGCCTCCACCCCGCAGGTGGTGGCCGGGGCGATCCTCGTCGCCGTGTTCGCCCTGATCGTCGAAGGGAGCTTCGAGCTCGGGCAGCGGCTCGCCCCCGACTGGGTGCGCGGCGAGGAATTCCGATGAGGGACGGCCGGACCGTACCCGTACTCCTGACGCTGCTGCTGACCGCGGCCGCGTGCACCACCGGGCCCGCCCTGGAGGACCAGGGCGAGGTGACCGGTCCGCCGGGCGACAGCAAACACCTCACCGTCGGATCCGCGGGCTTCACCGAGAGCGACCTGCTCGCCCAGATGTACGCGCTGCTGCTCGACCGGGCCGGTTACTCCACCAAGGTCATCTCCGTCACCAACCGGGAGATCTACGAACCGGCACTGGAGAGCGGCCAGATCGACGTCGTACCGGAGTACGCCGCCACCTTCGCCGACTGGCTGAACGCGAAGAAGAGCGGCGCAGACGCCGCCGCCGTCGGCTCACCCGACCTCGACACCACCATGAAGGCCCTGCGCGCCCTCGCCACGCCCCGTGGCCTCACCGTCCTCGACCCGGGCCGCGCCGTCGACCAGAACGCGTTCGCGGTCACCGCCCCGTACGCGGCGAAGCACCGGCTGAGGACGCTCAGCGACCTGGGCAGGTCACGGCTTCCCGTACGGCTGGCCGCGGGCGACGAATGCGTGCAGCGGCCCTACTGCGCTCCGGGACTGAAGAAGACGTACGGCATCGACATCGCCGCCGTCGATCCCAAGGGCGTCGGCACCACCCAGGCGAAACAGGCGGTCCGGAGCGGTCGGGACCAGATGGTCCTGACCACCACCACCGACGCCACCCTCGACGACTTCGGGCTGATCCTGCTCGCCGACGACAAGCATCTGCAGAACGCCGACTACCTCGTCCCCGTCGTCAACCGGTCCCGGGCGGGAAGCCCGGGCGTACGCGACGCACTGGACCGGCTCAACACCGTGCTGACGACCGCCGATCTCGCCCGGATGAACGAGCAGGTGGACAGCTGGCGACGGCTCCCCGAGGACGTCGCCCGGAACTACCTGGAGTCCAAGAAGCTCATTCCGCGCAGCTGAGCGGCGTGCGCGCACCTACCAGGGGAGTTCCGCGATCCGTGCGGTGATCCGCTCGCGGTCCCGGACACCGTCCGCGACCAGCACCCGGTAGCGGCGGGTCAGCGTGGCGCCGGGGGCCAGGACCAGCTCGTCGTGGAACGCGAACGACGGTGCCACCGCGGCGAACGGATCGTTGCGTACGAACCAGTGCGCCGGATGCGCTCCGCCCGCGCCCGTGTGGTCGTTCTCCGGTGCATGGACGAAGACGAGCGTCGCGTGCCCGTCGGCCCCGTCGTGCTCACCGTTGTACGCCAGCCACGCGGCCTGCCGGCCCATCAGTTCCGGGCCCTCGCCTTCCGCGGTGAGGATCCTGCCGTTCCGGAAGGCGCGCGGGCCGCGCCAGAACAGCCCGGTGTAGCCCGCGTTCGTCCGGCCATGCGTGGTCGGACTGCCGAAGCGCAGTTCCTCGTCCCGGCGGTTGGTGATCGCGGACGACCAGGTCAGCGCCCAGCTGCCGGTCGTGGTGTCGATGTCGTGGACCTCGACCCGGCGCACCTCGTCCGCCCACAGGTCGCCGGTGTGGGGATGCCGGCTCAGCCGCTCGGCGACCGTCGCCCTGCCTCCCCGCACCGCCACCTCGGCGGAAACCCAGGCTTCGCGGGAGAGGCGGGTCAAGGGATCTTCGCACCGGGCATCGGGCGTACCCGATCGACGCGGGGCCCGGCGGATCGGTCGCACCGGCCCACCGGTCCGTCAGGCGTCCGCCACCGAGTCGAACTGCACCTCGTCGCGCCCCACTCCCCGCGCGTCCGCGTCCACCGACCGGCGCAGCGCCTCGTGGAGTTTCGCCGGAGTCAGTACGCCGAGGAAGCGCGACCCGTCCAGCACGGCCACCCACCCGGCGTCGTGCTGCAGCATCTCGCTGAACGCCTGCTTCAGCGGGGCCCCGACCGGTACCCACGCATCCATCCGGCGCGCCAGTTCGCCGACCGTGCCGTGTTCCCCGGCGATCCGCAGTGCGTCCGCCGGCACCCAGCCGTGCAGTTCGCCCTCGCCACCGAGCACGACCGCCCAGCGGGCCCCCGCGCCGTTCAGCCGGGCCGCCGCCGAGCGTGCGGGTTCGTCGAGCAGGGCGATCGGCGGCTCCTCCAGGTCGTCCCGCTCGATCGTGGTGACCGACAGCCGCTTCAGTCCCCGGTCAGCGCCGACGAATTGGGCCACGTACGGCGTCGCCGGTGTGCCGAGCACGGTGGCCGGCTTGTCGAACTGCTCGATGCGCCCCTCTCCGTACACCGCGATCCGGTCGCCCATCCGGACCGCTTCCTCGATGTCATGGGTAACCATCAGGACCGTCTTCCTGACGGCTGCCTGCAGGCTCAGGAACTCGTTCTGCAACCGTTCCCGCACCACCGGGTCGACCGCACCGAACGGTTCGTCCATCAGCAGCACCGGCGGATCGGCGGCCAGTGCCCGTGCGACACCCACCCGCTGGCGCTGGCCGCCGGAGAGCTGGGCGGGGTAGCGGGAGCCGTACGTCTTCGGGTCGAGTCCCACCAGATCCAGCAGTTCCGCCGCCCGCTCCCGGGCCCTGCCCCGCTTCCAGCCGATCAGGGAGGGAACGGTCGCGGTGTTGTCGAGGATCGTCCGGTGCGGGAAGAGTCCGACCTGCTGGATGACATAGCCGATCCGGCGGCGCAGCCGCACCGGGTCGATCCCCGCGATGTCCTCGCCGTCCACCAGGATCCGGCCCGAGGTCGGCTCGATCAGCCGGTTCACCATCATCATCGTGGTGGTCTTGCCGCAGCCCGATGGCCCGACGAGGGTGACGAGTTCCCCCTCGGCGACCTCGAAGGACAGCCCGTCGACCGCGGTTGTACCGTCCGGATAGACCTTGCTGACCTGCTCGAATCGGATCATGACTGCACGCTAGGAGCCCCCAGGGCGCGTCGCACACGGGCCGGGACTGTCCGAGTCACGGGTGTGTGCTGAACTGTCCGTGATACGTCTGATTCAGGAGCACCTTTTGACCAGTTACCGGCAGCCCGGCGTGGTTCTCACCGACCGCTGTTTCACCGTCCCGCTCGATCACGCCGATCCGGGCGGCGAGCAGATCGAGATCTTCGGCCGGGAGGCCGTCGCGAGCGGCAGGGTCGACGACGAGCTGCCGTGGCTGGTGTACCTGGAGGGCGGACCCGGCTTCGGTGCCCGTCGTTTCGTCGGTACCGAGGCCTGGCTGGGGCGGGCGGTGAAGGAGTTCCGGGTGCTGCTGCTCGACCAGCGCGGCACCGGGCTGTCCACACCGGCCAACCGACAGACTCTTCCGCTGCGCGGCGGCCCGCGTGAGCAGGCCGACTATCTCGTCCACTTCCGGTCCGACAACATCGTGCGCGACTGCGAGCTGATCCGGCCGCAGCTGACCGGCGGCGCCCCGTGGACCGTGCTCGGCCAGTCGTTCGGCGGCTTCTGCGCGGTCCGCTATCTTTCGGCCGCCCCCGAGGGGCTCGAGGCCGTCCTGATCACCGGTGGACTGCCCTCGCTCGACGCCCACGCCGACGACGTGTACCGGGCCGCGTACCCGCGGATCGAGCGGAAGGTCGCCGCCCACTACGCCCGCTACCCGCAGGACGTCGAGCGCGCCCGTGAGGTCGCCGCGTACCTCCTGGAGCACCGCCCGGAGAGTGCCGGACACCGCCTGACGCCCGAGGGATTCCAGTCCCTGGGCATCATGCTGGGCAGCGGCAACGGCAGCCACCAGCTGCACTACCTGCTGGAGAACGCCTTCGCCCGCACGCCGCTGGGCACCGAGCTCTCCGACACGTTCCAGGAGGCCATGCGCACCGCCAACTCATTTGCGGGCCACCCGCTGTACGCCCTGATGCACGAGGCGATCTACGGCCAGGGCAAGGAGCCCACCGGCTGGGCCGCCGAGCGGGTCCGCGCCGAATTCCCGCAGTTCGACGCCGCCACAGCCCTGGCCGGTGACGCGCCCGTGCTCTTCACCGGCGAGAGCATCCACCCCTGGCACTTCGACGTGGACCCGGCCCTGCGCCCGCTGCGCGAGACCGCCGAACTGCTCGCCTCCCGTACCGACTGGCCCGAGCTGTACGACACCGAGCGCCTCGCCGCCAATGACGTACCGGTAGCCGCGGCTGTCTATCACGACGACATGTACGTCGACACCGAGCACGCGCTGCGCACCGCCGCGTCGATCCGCGGACTGCGCACGTGGGTGACGAACGAGTTCGAGCACGACGGGGTGCGCGCCGGGGGACCGCGGGTGCTCGACCGGCTGCTCGCCCTTGTCCGGGATGAGCTCTGACCTGCTTGTTCACGGCAGGAGCCGGTCACGCGCCTGGCGTGACCAGCTCCTGCCGTACGGGTACGCCCGGACCGCTTCAGCCCTGCAGGGCATCCAGCGTGGCGTCGAAGTCCGCAGCCGAGCGCGGGGCCCGGTTGTGCGGCAGCTTCGACAGGACGGCAGCCATTCCACAGGTGTTGGTCACCGCGGAGAAGACCAGACCGGAGCCGACGCCGGCCGACAGCCAGCGCGCGGCCGGGAAACGCCGGCCCATGAGCAGACCGGCCACCACGAGCGAACCGGCGGCGAACCGGACCTGACGCTCCATCGGCCAGGTGGCCCGGGCGCCGGCGGGACGGTCCAGGTCGTGGCCCTCGCCCTCCCATGCGGACGTGCCGCCGGACAGCGTGACGGCGTCGATGTCCGCCGCGGCGAGGATGTCGCAGGCGCGGGTGGAACGCACGCCGGAGGCGCACACCACGAGCAGGGATCCGCGGGCCGCCGACGCCTTGAGGGCGGGCAGCGCCTCTTCGAGACGGTCCAGCGGGATGTTCAGCGCGCCGGGCACGTGCCCGGAGGCGTACTCGCCCGGAGCCCGTACGTCGATGACGGTGAACTCCGCGATCCGGGCTGCGGCCTGGGCGGGGGAGAGGGAGGCGGGGCTGGTCACGAGGGATGTTTCCTTTCGTCGCGGGGGCGTACCCCGGACAGGGTAGAATACCCCTTGGGGTATTCGGAGGAGGATGTGTGGAAATCGACATGGCGGCCGACGAACTGAAGTCGGTACTCAACCGCCTTCGCCGCGCTCAGGGCCAGCTTGCCGCGATCATCAGGATGATCGAGGAGGGCCGGGACTGCGAGGACGTCATCACGCAGATGGCAGCCGTTTCGCGCGCGCTCGACCGGGCCGGCTTCGCGATCATTGCGACGGGCCTTCAGCACTGCATGGCCGACGACGGCGCAGAGCCGGCCGACCGGGACCAGATGCGCGCCCGGCTGGAGAAGCTCTTCCTCTCGCTGGCCTGAGAGCCTGTCGGGTGACCTCTGATCGGGCGGCCACGCCCTGGCACGCACGCTTCAGACCGCGTCCGCTATCCGATCCAAGGTCACCCGACAGGCTCTGAGCCCGGAACCGGGGTCGATGCCGTGGCTCAGGCCACGGCATCGACCAGCATGAAGAGGGCCACGGCGAGCAGCGCGGCGCCGAAGATCCGCTGGAGTGCGGCCGTGGACACCTTGGTGGCCAGCCGCTTCCCGTCCCACGCACCGAGGACCGCCGCCGCCGTGAACGGGGCGATCACCGCCCAGTCCAGCGAGGTGGGCGTGGTGAGGCGGGTGGCCAGGGCGGCCGTGGAGTTCACCGTGATGACGAGCAGGCTGGTGCCGACCGCCGCCGTCATGGGCACGGCGAGGACGGTGACCAGCGCGGGCACCGCGAGAAATCCTCCGCCGACCCCGAGGAACCCGGTCACGGCGCCGAGACCGGCCCCGGCGCGGGCGACCCGCCCGGCGCCCGTACGGTCGGTGGAGTCCGCGGTGTTCGGCCCGGGCGAAGCCGCCTCGCACCGCGCAGGCGCCCGCGGCCGGATCATCCGCACTGCCGCCACCACCGCGAGCACCGCGAAGGCCGCTGTCAGTACCCCCGCCGGAATCCGGACCGACAGGGCGCCGGCCACCGCCGCCGGCACGATGCCGGCGACGGCGAAGAGGCCGCCGGTCCGCCAGCGGACGTGACCGTCCCTGGCGTGCGCGACCAGTCCGGTCAGGGAGGTCGCGATGACGATCAGCAGAGCTGCGGTGGTGGCCGCGGCCGGGGTGAAGCCGAGCAGATAGATCAGCGCGGGAACGGCGAGGACACTGCCACCGCCGCCCAGCCCGCCCAGTGCCAGACCGACCACGGCACCGGCGGCCAGGGCCAGGATGAGGGTGCTCATGCGACGGTGCCCGCCGCTCCGTGACGGTTCCGGACAGGCAGCCCCTCGGCCGCCCAGGCGGTCATGCCGCCGGTGACATCGACGGCCTCGGTGCCGCGTCCGGCGAGAATGCGGGCGGCCTGCCGGGACCGGTTGCCGGAACGGCAGATGACCACCACCGGGCGGCCTGCCGCCGAAGCAGGCAGCGACTGCCCGGCGGCCAGCCGGGAGAGCGGCAGATGGACGGCGCCCGGGGCGTGTCCGGCATTCCACTCGGAGGTTTCGCGTACGTCGAGCAGAACCGCCGCACCATCGGCGGTCCGGCGGAGGGCCTCGGCCGGGGTGACACGGCCGGGGCCGCGCCCGAAGAAGGACATCAGGGAAGACATGGGGAAGTGCTCCAGAAGTGCGGGACGGGGAGTCCGACGGTCAGGCGGCGGCCGGTGCGGTGCCGGTCGTCCCGTCGCGGGCATCGGCAGCCGGATCCGAGAGCGTCAGGCCGGTGGCCTCCGCCGCGCCGAACCCGTCGTCGACCGCCACGACCTCCCGCCCGGCGGCGTCCAGCAGCGACGCCGCGATCGCCGCCCGCATTCCGCCCGCGCAGTGCACCCACACGACCCCGTCCGGCACCTCGTCCAGCCGCTTGGGCAGTTCGTGCACCGGAATGTGCACCGACCCGGCTATCGCACCTGCGCGGCGTTCGGTGTCCCTGCGGACATCGAGAACCACCGGCTGCTCGCCGCGCTCGCGTGCCGCGGCCAGGCCCACGAAGTCCGACCTGCGGAACGAGCGCAGCTCTTCCACCGTGCGGACCCAGGACCGCGGGTCACCGGTCGCAGCGGCCACCGGGCGGCCGATGCCCACCCGGGCCAGCTCGCGCTGGGCGTGCGCGACGTCGGCGGCGCTGCTCGCCAGCAGGGTGACGGGCCTGCCCCACGGGATCAGCCAGGCGAGATAGGTGGCGAGCTGCCCCTCGCCCTCGAAGTTGAACGAACCGGCGACATGCCCCTCGGCGAACGCCACCCGGCTGCGCAGATCCACCACCCACTCACCTGCGGCCAGCCGCCGCGCGATCTGCTCGGCGTCGGCCGGGGCGGGCGGGGTCAGATCGAGCGGACGGGGACCCGCGGCGTTGGCCGGGCCCATGTGCGCGTAGTAGGCAGGGACGTCGTCCAGCCCGGCGAGCAGCTCGGCGACGAATGTGTCCACGTCCTTGACGAGCGCGTCGTTACGGGCCCGCTCGGCGCCGATCGTCGTGGTGTTCCCGTCGGCCTGCGCAGAGGAACAGAAACTGCCGAAGCCGTGGGTCGGCAGCACGGGCACGGCGTCGTCGAGCTCGTCGGCGAGCCGATGCGCGGAGGCGTGCTGGGCGCGGGCCAGCGATGCGGTCAACCGGGGCTCCACCAGGTCGGGCCGGCCCACGCTGCCGATCAGCAGCGAACCGCCGGTGAAGGCGGCCACCGCGCGACCGTCCTCCTCCAGTACGTACGAGGTGTGGTGCGGGGTGTGTCCGGGGGTGGCCATCGCGCGCAGCGTCAGCCCCTCGTCGACCGGGGCGGTGTCCCCGTCGGCGACCGGCACCCGGTCGAAGGAGACCGGTGCGGCGGCGGGCACCAGGTACTGGGCCCCGGTGGCACGCGCCAGGTCCAGGCCGCCCGTCACGTAGTCGTTGTGCAGATGTGTCTCCACGACCAGGGCGATCCGCACGCCGCGCCGTGCTGCCGCGGCGATGACCCGGTCGATGTCGCGCGGCGGGTCCACCACGAGCGCGGAGTGCCGGCCGCCCGCCAGATAACTGCGGTTGCCGAGGCCGGCGGTCTCCAGGGGGTCGACGAAGAACACGGCATGACTCCTTCCGTACGGTTTACCCCAGGGGGTATCTCACGTCAAGATTAGCACTTATACCCCTGGGGGTATTTCCGGATCTTGGTGTGACGCAAGGGACGACAGGTGGCTGTCGCTCACCTGGTCCGGCGGCGGCGCGAGGTCGCCGAGGTGCTCGCCGCTCGCGGCGAGGCGCGTACCGACACCGTTCGACCCGAAGGTGGGTGCAGGGCATCGCCGGGTGAGCGTGAACGGTGGGCGTGTGTCACGGCACCGGGCGCCGCCGGACCGTCGCCGCGGCCACCCGCGGGCGCCGCCCCCGGGGCGTTCAGTGCACTCGCCGCCGACGTACCGCACGTACGTGTCGAGGTCGTCACCGGGACTCCGCGACCGTGACAGCGCCGTGGAGGACGCAGGCCCTCCTTGCGTGACAGGTGGCGACCGCGCGATAGATCTCGAGCCGCCTGATCATCCGCTCGACCTCGTTGCCGTGCGTGCGGACACATGCGCGCGGACGCCCGCGCGGGGACCCTCGGCAGGCGCCACGCCGGGGGTCCCGGAGAGGCGGGGCCTGCGAGACGCGTCCGGACGCCCCGTGACGCTTTCTTGCGGACTGCGAAGCCCGAATCGTGCTCCGCGATGGTTCTCCCGGGTGGTCATGGGAGCGGGATCGCCCGGGGCGGGTAGTCAACACATCTGTGCCACCCGTCCCTTCCTGTACTCAAGCCTCGACGGAGCCGCCGTGAAATTCGGAGTCTCAACGTTCATCACCGACCAGGGGATCAGCCCGACCTCGCTCGGAACCGCCCTCGAGGAACGTGCTTTCGACTCGTTGTTCATCGCCGAGCACTCCCATATCCCGGCCGACCGCCAGACGCCCTACCCGGGCGGTGGTGAGCTGCCGGAGATCTACTACCGAACCCTTGACCCCTTCGTGGCCCTGACCGCGATCGGAGTGGTGACCGAGCGGCTGCTGCTGGGCACCGGCATCGCGCTGATTCCGCAGCGAGACCCGATCATCACCGCGAAGGAAGTAGCTTCGCTCGATCTGGTGTCCGGCGGCCGGGTGATCTTCGGTATCGGTGTCGGCTGGAACCGTGAGGAGATGAGGAACCACGGCACGGACCCCTCGACCCGTGGTCGGCTGACCGACGAGCGGCTGCGCGCCATGCGAGAGCTGTGGACGGCGGAGAAGGCCGAGTTCCATGGCGAGTTCGTGAACTTCGATCCGGTCTTCGCGTGGCCCAAACCCGTGCAGCGTCCCCATCCGCCGATCTACGTCGGCGGCGGCGAGGGCGCGTTCCCGCGGGTGGCGCAGCTCGGGGACGCGTGGCTGGCCAACAGTGTGTCGCCGCAGGAGCTCGGTCCACAGATCGAGCGACTGCGCGCACGTGCCGAACGAGAGGTGCCGGTGACGGTGTACGCGGCTCCCGACGAGCCCGAGCAGATCGAGGGCTACGGCCGTCTGGGCGTCGAACGGCTGCTGTTCTACGTGCCGACGATGCCCGAACGGGAGACGCTGGAGTACCTCGACCGGCTGGCCGAAGTGGCTGCCCGGTACCGCTGAGATGCCGGGGGAGGAGCGCGATGCCCACTCTGACGAGCGCTGAGGCACGTGAGCGGTTCGCCGCGGCGCGCATCGCCCACCTCGCGACGACCGGCACCGACAGCCGCCCGCACCTGGTGCCGGTGGTGTTCGCCCTGGACGGCGACACGGTGATGCTGGCCGTGGACCACAAACCGAAACGGACGACGCGGCTGAAACGTCTGGCCAACATCGCCGCCAATCCGACGGTCTGTCTGCTCACCGACCACTACGAGGAGGACTGGGAACGACTGTGGTGGGTGCGGGCCGACGGTGAGGCCCGCGTGCTCCCCCCACCGGACCGCTTCCCCGAGGCCGCCCGCCGGGTCGGCCTGCTCACGGCGAAATACCGGCAGTACGCCGACCACCCTCCCGAAGGACCGATGGTCGAAGTCTCGGTGCTGCGTTGGAGCGGCTGGCGCGCGTCCTGAGCCGCGCGGCCATAACGACCGGGCGATTCTCGGCCACCGTTGCCGGAGGCCGGTGCGGGACCTGCCGATGTGAGGGCTTCGTGGCCGTGGAGCCGCAGAGAACGTCGCCGAGCTGCTCGCCTTGACGGCGGACAGGGCTGCTCTGCGCCCTGTCCGACCCTGATCCGCCGGGCACCTCCTGACTCCCTTCAGGCGGAGGGAGGGTGAAGGCACCGCGACCCGGCTGCTCGCGTACCGGCACCACCGGCGGCGCGACGAGAGACCGCCGCTGCCGGTTCGCCCCTCCACCACGAGCGAGTGACCGGTGATGAATCGGGCGTAGGGCGAGGCCGGTGATGCGGTCGGCCCACTGGTGGCCCCGGTGCGCCGATGCGACGGTGGAGGCGAGGACGTACCGGCCGTGCTTTTGGCATGGGCCAGGTGCGCGAGTGGGGTCCGGGAGTCCCGGCGCAGCCTCTGCCGCGTCGAAGCCCTCCGCGATCCGTTTCGGCTCCCGGATGTCGCCGAGGGTGGCCGTCACCGTGCCCGCCCCGAGCGCCGCCAACTTCTCCCGCGAGGCCGGCAGTCGCTCCGGCCCGCGGGCCGCGGCCCGCGATCATCAGATCCGCGCCGAGACGGGCGAACTCCGCCGCTATCGCCTTCCCGGGCCCCGAGCCGCCACCGGTCACCAGGACCACCGTGGAGTCGTATGTGCCCGGCGGCAGCGCACTCGCGCCGGACGGTGGCGGGGCGGCCAGTCCCGGGGTGTACCAGTGCTCCGGCATGCCTATTGATACCCCCTCGCAAAGACAAAACAGCAGGTCCAGACGTTGATGTTGTCCAGACCATTGACATGTTGGCGCCATGATGTTGAATTCGGTCTCGTTGTGTTGCGCGACTCTGGTGACTTGAGTGACCCATGGAGGACATGTGACGCCTCGCCCACCCCGTCTCGCCGCGCTCGGCGCGGCCGCGAGTCTGCTCGTCGGCGGCCTGCTCACCGCCGCGCCGGCCGCCCAGGCCGCCGACAGCGGCCGTCCGGACGCCCCGGGGAACGCCGTGACCGGCCAGAGCACTCCGGCCATCACCCCGACCCCGCAGTCGGTCAGGACCCGGTCCGACCGGGTCACGATCAGCCCCACCGTCACCCTGGTGACGGGCGACACCTCCGACGAGCCCTCCGTGAAGGTTGTCGAAGCCGCGCTGCGTCGCGCCGGTGCGCAGCGGATCGTACGGAGCGACAGACCCGGCAGGAGCGGACTCACCGTCCACGTCGGTGTCTCCGCCGCCCTCGCGGACCAGCACATCGAGGGCCCCGACGCGTTGCCTGCCGACGGGTACGTCCTCGGCGTCGGCGCCGACCGCATCGTCCTCGCGGGCAAGGACACCACCGGCACGTACTACGCCGCCCAGACCCTCCGTCAGATCCTGCCGCGGCAGAGCCACCCCGGCGCCGAGGTCGACGGGCTTGTGGTACGCGACTGGCCGGGCACCGCGCTGCGCGGCGTCATCGAGGGCTTCTACGGCACCCCGTGGTCGCACGAGGCCCGCCTGGACCAGCTCGACTACTACGGCGAGCACAAGATGAACATCTATGTGTACTCGCCGAAGGACGACGCGTACCTCCGCGAGAAGTGGCGCGACCAGTACCCCGCGGAGCAGTTGGCGCAGATCAAGGAACTCACCGACCGGGCCGTGCAGCGGCACGTCGAGTTCACCTACGCCCTCTCGCCCGGACTCTCCGTCTGCTACAGCTCCGACGCCGACGCGAAGGCGCTCGTCGACAAGTTCCAGGCGATCTGGGACATCGGCGTTCGCACCTTCGCGGTCCCGCTCGACGACATCAGCTACACCGACTGGAACTGTGCGGCGGACAAGGCGAAATGGGGGACCGGCGGCGGTGCGGCGGGCGCTGCGCAGGCGTATCTCCTGAACAAGGTGAACAAGGAGTTCATCGCCACGCACCCGGGTGCCCAGCCGCTTCAGATGGTGCCCACCGAGTACTACAACGTCTCGGCCACGGCCTATAAGAAGGCACTCGCCGAGCAGCTCGACCCCAATGTCCTCGTCGAGTGGACGGGCGTCGGCGTCATCGCACCGACGATGACCGTCGCCCAGGCCAAGGCCGCCCGCACGGTCTTCAACCACCCGATCCTGACCTGGGACAACTATCCGGTCAACGACTATGTCACCAACCGGCTGCTGCTCGGCCCGTTCAACGGCCGGGAGAAGGGGCTGCCGGGCGAACTGGCCGGGATCACCGCCAACCCGATGATCCAGCCGTACGCCTCCAAGCTCTCGCTCTACACGGTCGCGGACTACTCCTGGAACGACGCCGCCTACAACGAGCGTGGCTCGTGGCTGCGGGGGCTCAAGGAGTACGCGGGCGGCGACGCCCGCACCGAGAAGGCGCTGCAGGCCTTCGCCGACATCAACTACAGCTCGGCCCTGAACAAGCAGGAGGCACCCGACCTGGCGGGCGAGTTCGCCCGCTACTGGCAGTCCGGCGACGCGGACCGGCTCACGTCCGTGCTCCGCGACCTGGGCAACGCCCCGGACCGCCTGCGCAGCAGCCTCCCGGACCGCGGCTTCATCGACGACTCGGGCCCCTGGCTGGACGCCACCGAGTCCTGGGCGACCGCCACCCGGACGGCACTGCGCATGGTCGAGGCGGCCCGCGCCGGAAAGGGTGCGCAGGCGTGGGAGCTCCGCCAGCAGCTGCCCGCGCTGGTGGCCGAGGCGAAGTCCTTCACCTACATGGGACTTGACGGCCGCAAGGTGCCGGTCATCGTCGGCAACGGGGTGCTGGACGGATTCATCGACAAGGCCACCGCCGAGCACGACCGGATCATCGGTGTGAGCGGCAGGCCCACGGCATCGACCAGCCTTGGTACGTACCAGACCAACACCGTCGCCCGGATGCTCGACGGTGACGACTTGACGTACTTCTGGAGCGACGGTGCGCCTGCCGCCGGCGATCAGGTCACCGTCGACCTGGGCCGCGTAAGGGAGATCGGTGGCATCACCCTGGCCATGGCCAAGCCGGGAAGCACCGGCGACTACCTCCACGACGGGGTGCTGGAGTACTCCGCCGACGGGCAGACCTGGCAGCAGCTCACCGCCTTCTCCGGAAAGCCGGACGTCACCGCGACCGCCCCCGCCGGGACGAAGGTCCGCTATGTGCGGGCGCGGGCAACCGCGGGCCAGACGAACTGGCTCGTCGTACGCGAGTTCGCCATCGAGACGGAGGACGGTGCGGTGGCCGGCGGGCCGCCCGCCGCCGCCGGATCCACCCTGCGTTCGGCGGCCGACGGCGACCTCGGCACCGTCTACCGGGCGGCGCGCGCGCCCGAGGCCGGTGAGGCGCTGGAGCTGGGGCTCGGCTCGGCGCGCTCCGTCGGGTCCGTCACCGTCCTGCAGCCGGCCGGGTCGGACGCCCTCGCCGACATCCAGCTCCGGGGGACCGACGGGATCTGGAGGACCGTCGGCGCGCTCGACGGCCCCTACACCAGGGTGAATGCGACCGGCCGGACGGCCGATGCGGTACGTCTCGCCTGGCGGGCCGGGTCCGCTGCACCGCAGATCGCCGAGCTCGTGGTCGGCTGAAGCGGTAACCAGGAGGGGCCGTCTCGGAGGCCCATGACCCCGGCCGGCCCTGCTCCGGCCCACCGCGCGCCCGGCATCCCCGTAGCACCTGGGGCATGCCGGGCGCGCAGTCATGTCCCGGTCCGGTCGAAACGGTCCGGGACAGGTTGTTCCCAGAGAGGCAAGCGACCGCTTAGTATGCCCCGGAGCAGTGGAAATGCCGACAGTGTTGTGGAGGCCCCTCATGCAGGCATGGCGAGTGCACCGGAACGGCGAGCCGAACGAGGTGATGCGGCTCGAAGAGACGGACCGGCCCACGCCAGGCGACGGGCAGGTGCTCCTCAAGGTGCTCGCGGCGAACATCAATTTCCCCGACGCGCTGCTCTGCCGCGGCCAGTACCAGGTACGGCCGCCGCTGCCGTTCACCCCGGGCGTGGAGATCTGCGGTGAGACGCCGGACGGGCGCCGGGTGCTCGCCACTCCCGCCCTGCCGAACGGCGGCTTCGCCGAGTACGTCGTCGCGGACGAGGCGGCGCTCCTGCCGGCCCCGGACGCCCTGGACGACGCCGAGGCGGCCGCCCTGCACATCGGCTATCAGACGGGCTGGTTCGGACTGCACCGCAGGGCGCACCTCCAGGCTGGCGAGACTCTTCTCGTGCACGCTGCGGCGGGCGGAGTCGGCAGCGCGGCCGTCCAGCTCGGCAAGGCTGTCGGGGCCAAGGTCATCGGTGTTGTCGGCGGCCCCGAGAAGGCCAAGACCGCCCATGAGGTCGGCTGCGACCTGGTCATCGACCGGCGCAGCGAGGACATTGTCGCAGCGGTCAAGGAGTTCACCGACGGACGCGGGGCGGATGTCGTCTACGACCCGGTCGGCGGCGACGCGTACGTCAAGTCCGTCAAGTGCATCGCCTTCGAGGGACGGGTGATCGTCGTCGGATTCGCGAGCGGTGTCATTCCCACCCCTGCGCTCAACCACGCCCTCGTCAAGAACTACTCGATCGTCGGACTCCACTGGGGTCTGTACAACACCAAGGACCCGGCCGCGGTGCGCGCCTGCCACGAGGAGCTCACCGCGCTCGCGGCACAGGGCGTCATCAAGCCACTGATCAGCGAGCGTGTCGCACTCGACGGGGCGGCGGCCGCCGTTCAGCGTGTCGCCGACGGCACGAGCACCGGCCGGATCGTCGTCCTTGCGGGGGGTGCCCGATGACGACCGTCGACGCGGCCGAACTCCGCCGCCTCACCCGCGAACTGCTCGCCGCCCACCCCCCGGCCAGCACCGACCGGACCGACTTCCTGAAGGCCCGCTTCGACGCCGGACTCGCCTGGGTCCACTACCCGGCCGGGCTCGGCGGACTCGACGCGCCGCGCTCGCTGCAGCCCGTTGTCGACGCCGAACTCGCTGCCGCGGGCGCCCCGGACAACGACCCGCGCCGCATCGGCATCGGCCTGGGCATGGCGGCCCCCACCATCCTGGGTTTCGGCACCGACGAGCAGAAGCAGCGCTTTCTGCGACCCCTGTGGGTCGGCGAGGAGGTGTGGTGCCAGCTCTTCAGTGAGCCGGGCGCCGGATCCGACCTGGCGGCGCTCGGCACCCGCGCCGTCCGGGACGGCGAGGACTGGGTGGTCGACGGGCAGAAGGTCTGGACGTCCAGCGCCCATGTGGCCCGCTGGGCGATCCTCATCGCCCGCACGGACCCGGACCTGCCCAAGCACCGTGGCATCAGCTACTTCATCTGCGACATGACCGACCCGGGCGTCGAGGTGCGGCCACTGCGCCAGATCACCGGCGAGGCCGAGTTCAACGAGGTGTTCCTCACCGGCGTACGCATCCCCGACAGCAGGCGGCTCGGACCGGTCGGCGACGGCTGGAAGGTCGCCCAGACCACCCTGATGAACGAGCGTGTCTCGATCGGTGGATCCCGCATCCCGCGCGAGGGCGGCATGATCGGCCCCGTCGCCAGGACCTGGCGCGAACATCCCGAACTGCGCACCCACGATCTCCACCAGCGCCTGCTCACCCTCTGGGTCGAGGCCGAGGTCGCCCGGCTTGCCGGCGAGCGGCTGCGCCAGCAACTCGTCGCCGGACAGCCGGGCCCCGAGGGCTCCGGCATGAAGCTCGCCTTTGCCCGTCTCAACCAGGAGATCAGCGGCCTGGAGGTCGAACTCCGCGGCGAGGAGGGGCTGTTGTACGACGACTGGACCATGCGCCGCCCCGAGCTGGTCGACTTCACCGGACGCGATGCGGGCTACCGCTATCTGCGGTCCAAGGGCAACTCGATCGAGGGCGGTACGAGCGAGGTACTGCTGAACATCGTCGCCGAACGCGTCCTCGGACTGCCCGCCGAGCCGCGCAACGACAAGGACGTCGCCTGGAAGGACCTGTCCCGATGACAGCACAGACCGAAGAGACCGTGGCGCCCGATCTGCTCTACTCGGAGGCCGAGGACGATCTGCGGGCCGCCGTACGGTCGTTGCTCGCCGACCGGGCCGACGCGCCGACGGTGATCGCCCGAATCGAGTCCGACACGCCGTACGACCCGCAGCTCTGGAAGGCCCTCGGCGCGGACATCGGCGCCGCGGGGCTGCTCGTGCCGGAGAAGCTGGGCGGTCAGGGTGCAAGCCATCGTGAGGCTGCGGTGGTCCTGGAGGAGCTGGGCCGCAGCGTCGCCCCCGCCCCCTATCTGACCAGCGCGGTCGTCGCCACCGAGACGCTCCTCGCACTGGGGACGGAGGACGGACCGGTCGGCGAACTCCTCGGCGAGCTGGCGGCGGGCCGCAAGGTCGCGGTCCTCGCCGTACCGTTCTCCGCCGAGGTCGGGACCGTGGCGGTGACCGGCACCCTGGACGGGATCGTCACCGCGGTCGCCGACGCGGCCGCCGCCGATCTGCTGCTCGTGCCGACCAGCGACGGCCTGTACGCGGTCGAGGCCGGTGCCACGGGCGTCACCGTCGAGCCGCTCGTCGCGCTCGATCTGACCCGCCCGCTGGCCACCGTCACCCTCACCGCGGCCACCGGCACCCGCCTCGCGGACGCGGAGGCCGCGCGCCCCGCCGTACGCCGGGGGCTGCTCGCCGGTGCCGGACTGCTCGCCTCCGAGCAGCTCGGTCTCGCCGAATGGTGCCTGACCGAGACGGTCCGGTACACCCGCGACCGGCACCAGTTCAACCGGCCCGTCGGCTCGTTCCAGGCGCTCAAGCACCGGATGGCGCAGCTCTGGCTCCAGGTCGTCTCGGCCCGCGCCGCCGCGCGCAATGCCGCGGACGCCCTGGCGTCCGGCAGCCCCGACACGCCGCTCGCGGTGGCCGTGGCGCAGGCGTACTGCTCCGGGGTCGCGGTCCGTGCGGCGGAGGAGTGCATCCAGTTGCACGGAGGCATCGGCATGACGTGGGAGCACCCCGCGCATCTGTATCTGAAGCGGGCCAAGGCCGACTCGATCGCGTACGGCACGGCGGGGCGTCACCGTGACGCCATCGCCGAGCTCATGGAGCTGCCCGCACCGTAGAGAATCGGCCTTGCGAACAAGGGGACGTGGGGCGGGGGTGCGTGGCAGCCCCGTCCCTTCGTCGTTCCGGGCGGGCGGTTCCTGGCCGTCCATTCCCGGTGGCAGCACCGAGGTGCAGCTGAATCTGCGGAGCTGCAGCGGCGGCGGCAACCAGAACCGTGGTGGCGCCACCCCGCGTGGGACGACCCCGGCTGGGCCGGGGAACACCAGTCGACGGGCGGACGACGCCCGGATCAACTCTTGGCAGGTACCTGCCCGACGGAGGTACCCCGGACCCATACTCGGTCGGGTCCGCCCGTCGGGTCCGCACCCTGATCCCGGGAGAATCCATGCCGTTCCCGACCCGCCGCCGCGTCGTCACCACCGCTCTCGCCACGGTCGCCGCAGGCGCAGCCGTACCCCTTCAGTCGGCCGCGGCCGCGCAGCCCGCCGCAGTCGCCCGCCACCACCCGCGCCCCCTCCGGCAGGCCCACGCGCACAACGACTACCTGCATACGCACCCCCTCCACGATGCGCTCTCCCACGGGTTCACCAGCGTCGAAGCAGACATCTTTCTCGTGGACGGGGAACTCCTCGTCGCCCACGAGGCCTCCGATCTCGACCCCGCCCGCACCCTCGCGTCGCTCTACCTCGACCCGCTGCTGGCCAGGGTCAGGGCCAACCACGGCGCCGTGTACCCCGGCCACCGCGACCCCGTGCAGCTGCTCATCGACATCAAGACGGACGGCGCCGCCGCCTACCTCGAACTCGACCGGCAGCTTCAGCGCTACCGCCGGATGCTGACCTCGTACCACGACGGCCGGGTCCGCGCAGGCGCGGTCACCCCCGTCATATCGGGCGACCGGGCCGCCCGCGTCCCCATGGAGGCGCAGCGCACCCGCCTCGCTTTCTACGACGGCCGGCTCGACGACCTCGGCACTGCGGCAACCGCCTCGTTCATCCCGCTCATCAGCAGCAACTGGACCCAGAGCTTCAGCTGGCTGGGCGCGGGCCCCTTCCCCCTCGCCGAACGGGACAGGCTCCGCGCCCTCGTCACCACCGCCCATCGCGAGGGCCGGCGTGTGCGCTTCTGGGCCACGCCCGACGTGGCGGGCACCGAACGGGACGCCGTCTGGGACGAGTTGCTGGCCGCCGGGATCGACCACCTCAACACCGACGATCTGGCGGGGCTGGAACTCTTCCTCCGCGCGAAGGACAGCGGTGCCCGGGGCGGCATCTGACGGGCCGTACGGCCGGAGGAGGTGACAGTCAGTCAACACCCGGATGGCGGACACGCCAGTCCGCCGGATGGCCCCTCCGCTGCGCCACACTGGCGGCCGAATGCCGCATTCCGGCGCGGCGGAGGAGGTTGGCCATGGCCATTTCGATCTCACTGGTGCTGCTTCTGCTGATGCTTGCGGTCCTTTTTCTCCGCAACGGCGGACTGAAACCCTCGCATGCGATCGTCTGCGCGATGCTCGGATTCTTCCTTGCGGGTACGAGCATGGGGCCGACGATCCAGGAGGGACTGACGGCCACGGCGAATGTTGTCAGCAGCCTCCAGCCCTGACGCGCTCCCGCCTGTCTGTGGCACGTTCCGATTCCACGGATGAGCACAGAGGGGGCCGGAGCACGTCGGATCCAGGCCCGTACCGACAGGCAGGAGATCATCCGGGGGGTGAGGCGCACGATCCGATCAACCGGGACGACAGCCGCCCGGGCGCGAAACGGTCCGAGGCGATGCGGGACCGATGGCTCCCGGCGCCGTCCCCAGGACAGGGGCGTCGAGATCCGGTCCTGTCCACGGCCCGGGGGCCGCGACCGGCCCACGCGGATCAGCCACCGACGAGCCGCGAACGGATCAGGAACCGCACCCCCTCCGGAGCCTCCAGCGAGAACCCGCTGCCCCGCCCCGCCACCACATCGACGATCAGCCGGGTGTGCGCCCACACCTCGAACTGACTCCTCGACATCCAGAAGGGAACACGCTCCGCGACTCCTTCGACGGCGAGCGAGGCCAGCAGCACATCGGAGTCTCCGGTACGGAATTCGCCGTCCTGATAGCACATGGGCGCACTGCCGTCGCAGCAACCGCCGGACTGATGGAACATCAGCGGTCCATGGGTCTCCCGCAGCTGTCGCACCAGATCGGCGGCTGCGGGCGTGAGCTCCACGAGAGGTGCGTCCGATGGGGTCACGTGTCGGCCTTTCGCTGTCCGGCGCCAGTGCGGTGAACTCAGCCAACTCCCCGCAACGTTGCGGCAGGGTTGCACAGCCTCCTCCTGAGGGGCCGCTGGGTCCAGTGGCGTGCGCATGGCGATGCCTCAGGGGGAGACGGGGAGAGGGCGACGCGCATGGCGGTGGTCCAGGTGGGGGACGCGAGCAAGTCGGCCGTGGTGCGGATCCGCGACGCATCGGGTGCGGTGGTCGGGGCCGGATTCATGGTGGACGAAGACATTGTGTGCAGCTGTGCCCATGCCATCGCCTGGGCACTCGACCTCCGCGAGGTGCCCACGGCCGCGCCCGCCGGCTCCGTACACCTCGACTTCCCGCTCCTGCGGCGCGAGGGGGCGGGAGCCGTGAACTCCACAGCGCCCGGAACGGCAGGAGTGATGCCATCATGTCGGACGGGCGCATCGTCGTGGCGGGAGAGGGCTGGTATCTGGCACTGAACCTGCGGGGGAGTGAGGTGGCCGGGCGGCTGTGCCGGGCGGTGGCTGAGGACTCACCGAGGCCGAGAAGGCACTGCTGCCGCACGGAGCTCCCGAAGAAGCGCCATGCCCCGGGGGTTCCTGACCCTGGTTCACCTGGCGCCGGAAATTGCTGACTTGGGCGTCGGAGGAGGCGCCACCGAGGCTTCCGGCGGCCACGGCCGGCAATACGCCCGTCGTCGCGACGCCTGACGAGTGGGAAGGGCGACCGTTTCGCCCTCCCGGATGCACAGGGTGAGGCCGTGCCCGCCGCGAGGGGCGCCCGGACCGCCCACGGCAGTCATCCGGCTGCCGGCCTGTGCGGCGGATGAGGAACACCTGCGAGTCGCGCGGCGGCCCGCATGCGGACGGCGCGGGCCTGCTCCGGGTCGCAGCCGATCGGGGCGCCGCAGTCGAACGGCGCGGACATCCACGCCTGCGGGTCGACCACAGGGGAGTCCGCATGCCCGATGTTGCGCGGCCGCCCCGCAGCTCGGCGGCAAAGAGCGCCGCGCCCCTGCGCGCGGCGTAGCTGTGCAGCTACAGGGCGCGGGCGCTCCACCACGCCGGGGTGCCGTCCATGGTGCGCTCATATGAGCACTTTTGGTTACGGTTGGGTCTCGCTGCGGGGGTAAGGGGTTGCTCTTGAGGCGTGTAATCGTTTCCAATCGTCCATGTAATCGTTTCCATGGCTTCGGCGCCGATCGCGATGTCCCTGGATTCGAGGCCCACGGAAACCACAAGGAGGTGGTCCGGCAGTGGCGAGCATCAAAGATGTCGCAGCCGAGGCGGGCGTGTCCGTTGCCACGGTCTCGCGTGTCCTCAACAGTCATCCGTCCGTCAGCCCCGATGCACGGGCCCGCGTCCTCGCCGCTGTCGACGCGCTCGGCTACCGGCCCAACGCCGTCGCCCGGTCGCTGCGCACCGACCAGACACGCACGCTCGGCCTGATCATCAGCGACGTGCTCAACCCGTACTTCACCGCGCTGGCCCGCTCCGTCGAGGAGGCGGCTCGCGCGCTCGGGTACAGCGTCATCATCGGAAACGCCGACGAACGGCCCGAGCTCCAGGACCACCACATCCGCACGCTCCTCGACCGCCGGATCGACGGACTCCTCGTCTCTCCCACCGACGGCGGCTCCCCGCAGATACTGGACGCCGCGCGCGGTGGCACCCCGATGGTCTTCGTGGACCGCTGGATTCCGGGTGTGGACGTGCCCGTCGTACGGGCCGACGGCTGTCCCGCCGTCCGAGACCTCGTCGCCCACCTCTACCGCCTCGGCCACCGCAGGCTCGCCATCATCGCGGGCCCGGCCGCCACCACGACCGGCAGCGAGCGAGTCGAGGCCTTCCGGGACGCCCTGGGCGAGCACGGCCTTACGCTGCCCGACGCCTACATCGGACAGGGCGACTTCCAGGCGGACAGCGGACGACGTGCCACCGAGCGGTTCCTCGCCCTGCCCGAGCGGCCGGACGTGGTCTTCGCCGCCGACAACCTGATGGCGCTCGGCGCACTGGACGCGATCCGCGCACGCGGTCTGCGGGTTCCGCAGGACATCGCGCTCGCCGCGTTCGACGACATCCCGTGGTTCGTCCACACCGATCCGCCGATCACGGCGATCGCCCAGCCGACCGGAGACCTCGGCCGAGCCGCCGTACGGGCGCTGGTCGACGTCATAGAGGGCCGGCCCCCGCAGTCCGTCACCCTTCCCGCACGTCTCGTCGCACGCAGGTCCTGCGGCGAGCCCGCTTCGTACCAGAGGAGCAACCTGTGAGCAGCCAGGACGAGTTGCTGCGCATCGAGGGAATACGCAAGACCTTCCCCGGCGTGGTCGCGCTCGACTCCGTCGACTTCGACCTGCGCCGCGGTGAGGTGCATGTCCTGCTCGGCGAGAACGGCGCAGGCAAGAGCACGCTGATCAAGATGCTCTCCGGGGCCTACCGCCCGGACAGCGGACGGATCCTGGTCGACGGCCACGAGGTACGTGTCCACGGCGCCCAGGACGCCGAGCGGCTCGGGATCGCCACCATCTACCAGGAGTTCAACCTGGTGCCCGAGCTGACCGTGGCCGAGAACATCTTCCTCGGCCGCCAGCCGCGGCGCTTCGGGATGATCGACCGCAAGAAGATGGAGGCGGACGCCGAGGAACTCCTGCGCCGGGTCGGCGTACGCGTCTCACCGAAGGCCAAGGTGCGCGAACTCGGCATCGCCCGGTTGCAGATGGTGGAGATCGCCAAGGCACTCAGCCTGGACGCCCGCGTCCTGATCATGGACGAGCCGACCGCCGTACTGACCAGCGAGGAGGTGGACAAGCTC
The DNA here is from genome assembly GCF_026339735.1 of Streptomyces sp. NBC_01669. Taxonomy (GTDB): domain Bacteria; phylum Actinomycetota; class Actinomycetes; order Streptomycetales; family Streptomycetaceae; genus Streptomyces; species Streptomyces yanii. The sequence goes on along the minus strand of NZ_JAPEQG010000001.1, from coordinate 544,727 downwards.
TTCCGCATCGTCCGGCAGCTGCGCGAGGACGGCGTGGGGATCGTCTTCATCACCCACCACCTGGAGGAGATCGCGGCGCTCGGCGACCGGGTCACCGTTTTGCGCGACGGCCGCAGCATCGGCCAGGTGCCCGCCTCGACACCCGAGGACGAGCTCGTACGACTCATGGTCGGGCGCAGCATCGATCAGCAGTACCCGCGTGAACGTCCGGAGACCGGCGATGTGCTGCTCTCCGTGCGGGGGCTGACCCGCGGCGGCGTCTTCCACGACGTCAGCTTCGACGTCCATGCCGGAGAGGTCGTCGGACTCGCCGGACTCGTCGGCGCCGGCCGCACCGAAGTCGTCCGCGCCGTCTTCGGCGCCGACCCCTACGACGCCGGGAGCGTCGAGGTGCGGGGCGAGCGCCTGGGCAGGGGCGACGTGAACGCCGCCATGGGCGCCGGGATCGGACTCGTACCCGAGGACCGCAAGGGTCAGGGACTGGTGCTCGACGCCTCGGTGCAGGAGAACCTCGGCCTGGTCACGCTGCGTTCGGCCAGCCGCGGCGGTCTCGTGGACCTCAAGGGGCAGCGCACGGCAGCCGCCCGGATCGCCGAGCAGCTGGGCGTACGGATGGCGGGCCTCGGCCAGCATGTCCGCACTCTCTCCGGCGGCAACCAGCAGAAGGTCGTCATCGGGAAGTGGCTGCTCGCCGACACCAGAGTGCTGATCCTCGACGAGCCGACCCGCGGCATCGATGTCGGCGCGAAGGTCGAGATCTACCAGCTCATCAACGAACTGACGGCCTCCGGCCACGCGGTCCTGATGATCTCCAGTGACCTGCCCGAGGTCCTCGGCATGAGCGACCGGGTGCTCGTCATGGCGCAGGGCCGGATCGCCGGCGAGCTGCCCGCGCACGAAGCGACCCAGGACGCGGTGATGGCGCTCGCCGTCAGCGCCCCGTCCGTGACAACCACCCCTGATGTGAACGATGAAGTGGAGGGCTCCCGTGGCCACTGACACGCTCAAGAGCAATACGGGCGCGCGTGGCGCCTCGGCGCTCCGCCGCATCCTGCTCGACAATGGCGCACTGAGCGCCCTGGTGGTCCTGGTGGTGGCGATGTCGCTGCTCTCCGGCGACTTCCTGACCACTCAGAACCTGCTCAACGTGGGTGTGCAGGCCTCCGTGACGGCGATCCTCGCGTTCGGTGTCACCTTCGTCATCGTCTCCGCGGGCATCGACCTGTCCGTCGGCTCGGTGGCCGCGCTCTCGGCGACCGTACTCGCCTGGATGGCGACGTCCGGGGGCGTCCCCGTGTGGATCGCGGTGATCCTCGCCGTGGCCACCGGCATCGCCTGCGGCCTCGTCAACGGCGCCCTCGTCTCGTACGGGAAACTGCCGCCGTTCATCGCCACGCTGGCGATGCTCTCGATCGGCCGTGGCCTGTCCCTCGTCATCTCTCAGGGCAGCCCGATCGCCTTCCCCGACTCCGTCTCGGTGCTCGGCGACACGCTCGGCGGGTGGCTGCCCGTTCCGGTCCTCGTGATGGTCGCGATGGGACTGGTCACGGCAGTCGTCCTCGGGCGCACATACATCGGCCGCTCGATGTACGCGATCGGCGGCAACGAGGAAGCGGCCAGGCTGTCGGGGCTCCGCGTCAAGCGGCAGAAGCTCGTCATCTACGCACTGTCCGGCCTTTTCGCCGCCGTCGCGGGCATCGTCCTCGCCTCCCGCCTGGTCTCCGCGCAGCCGCAGGCCGCACAGGGGTACGAGCTGGACGCGATCGCCGCGGTCGTCATCGGCGGCGCCAGCCTGGCGGGTGGCGTCGGCAAGGCGTCCGGAACGCTGATCGGCGCGCTGATACTCGCCGTGCTCCGCAACGGGCTCAACCTGCTGTCCGTCTCGGCCTTCTGGCAGCAGGTCGTCATCGGTGTCGTCATCGCGCTCGCCGTCCTGCTGGACACGGTGCGTCGGCGTGCCGGCGGCGGGTCCCCGACATCGGCAGCCTCCGGTGCATCCGGTCCGGGCGGCAAGGGAGCGGTGAAACTCGCGATCGCCGCGGTGTGCGTGGCGGCCGTGGTCGCGGCCGTGTCCTTCTTCAACCCCGGCTCCTCCGGTACGACGACCAAGGTCGGCATGTCGCTCTCCACGCTCAACAACCCCTTCTTCGTGCAGATGAAGGCGGGCGCGCAGGCGGAGGCCAAGCACGCGGGCATCGACCTCACGGTGACGGACGCGCAGAACGACGCGTCGCAGCAGGCCAACCAGCTCCAGAACTTCACCGGTGAGGGCGTGAAGTCGATCATTGTCAATCCGGTGGACTCGGATGCGGTGGGACCCGCGGTGCGGGCCGCCAACAAGGCCGACATCCCGGTGATCGCCGCCGACCGCGGCGTCAACAAGGCGGACACCGCGACGCTCGTCGCCTCCGACAACGTCGCGGGCGGCAGGCTCGCCGCGAAGGCGCTGGCCGAGAAGCTCGGCGGCAAGGGCGACATCGTCGTCCTGCAAGGCACCGCGGGCACGTCCGCCAGCCGCGAGCGCGGTCAGGGCTTCACCGAGGGAATCAAGGCGTACCCGGGGATCAAGGTCGTCGCCTCCCAGCCCGCGGACTTCGACCGCACCAAGGGCCTGGACGTCATGACCAACCTGCTGCAGTCCCACCCGAAAGTCACCGGTGTCTTCGCCGAGAACGACGAGATGGCGCTCGGCGCGGTCAAGGCGCTCGGCAGCAAGGCCGGCACGTCCGTCGACGTCGTCGGATTCGACGGCACCCCCGACGGTCTGAAGGCGGTCGCGACGGGCACGCTGTACGCCTCGGTGGCCCAGCAGCCGAAGGAGCTCGGGAAGATCGCCGTGCAGAACGCGGTCGAGGCCACGCGCGGCAAGAAGGTCGACAGCATGGTCAAGGTGCCCGTGAAGGTCGTGACGGAGAAGAACGTCGCCGACTTCTCCTGACCACCCACCCTTGGATCCCAGTGAAAGAAGGACAGCGATGCAGGACTACGACCTGCTGGTCGTAGGGTCGGCCAACGCCGACCTGGTGATCGGCGTCGAGCGGCGCCCCGCGCCGGGAGAGACCGTGCTCGGCTCCGACCTTGCCGTCCATCCGGGCGGGAAGGGAGGCAACCAGGCCGTCGCCGCGGCCCGCCTCGGAGCCAGGACCGCTCTGCTGGCCCGGGTGGGCGACGACGCCCATGGTCGGCTGCTGCTGGAATCGCAGCGCGAGGCCGGCGTGGACACCGGTGGTGTCCTCGTCGGCGGGGCGCCCACCGGGGTTGCGCTGATCACGGTGGATCCGTCGGGTGACAACAGCATCGTGGTCTCGCCGGGGGCCAACGCCCGGCTGACTCCCGACGACATCCGCGCGGCCGCCGACCTGCTCGCCGGCGCCCGGGTCGTCTCGGCACAGCTGGAGATCCCCCTGGAGACCGTGGCCGAGGTGGCACGAACCCGGCCGCCCGGTGCCCGGTTCGTTCTGAACCCGTCGCCGCCCGCGCCGCTGCCCGACGATGTACTCGCCGCCTGCGACCCGCTGGTCGTCAACGAGCACGAGGCCCGGTTCGTGCTCGGCGCTTCCGCGGGGCCCGGCCCCGAGGACTGGGCCCGGGCACTCCTCGCCCTCGGCCCGCAGTCGGTGGTGATCACCCTGGGCGCGGACGGCGCGCTGGTCGCCGACGGCCGTACGGACGCCGTGGCACGGATCCCGAGCCCCCGGGTGGACGCCGTGGACACCACCGGTGCCGGTGACGCTTTCACCGCCGCCCTTGCCTGGCGGCTCAGCGTGGGCGAGGACATCGCGACGGCTGCCGCCTTCGCCGTGCGGGTGGGCGCCGCAGCTGTCACCAGGGAAGGCGCGCAGGTGTCCTTCCCGACCGCCGAGGAGGTTTCCGCGCTGTGAAGAAGGACGGAATTCTCAACCGTCATCTGGCGGGGGCGCTGGCCGAGCTTGGCCATGGCGACGAGGTCCTCGTCTGCGACGCGGGCATGCCCGTCCCGGCCGGTCCGCGGGTCGTCGATCTGGCCTTCCGTGCCGGAATACCTTCGTTCGCCGATGTGCTCGAAGGGCTGTTGGACGAGCTGGTGATCGAGGGTGCCACGGCCGCGTGCGAGGTGCGGGAGGCGAATCCGGCGGCCGCCGGACTGCTGGCAGGATGCCTGCCGGATCTGCAGCTGGTGCCGCACGACGAGCTCAAGGCGCTGTCGGCGGGGGCGCGGTTGGTCGTACGCACCGGGGAGGCGCGGCCCTACGCGAACGTCCTGCTGCGCTGCGGAGTCTTCTTCTGATCCGTGTGCATACGAGTGAGGCCCGGCACCGTAACGCGGTGCCGGGCCTCACGCATGCCCTGGGGGTCCGGCAGCTCAGCGCGCCCGCGCCGTCTGCGCCGCCACCGAGGCGGTCAGCAGCTCCGCGTCGAAGAGCGAGGCGTCCGCGAGGCGGGCAGCGCCCGCGTAGGCATTGAGCATGACCTCGGCGCTCCGCAGCGCCGCGGGAGACCTGCGGACCAGCGGCTTGGTCCACCGCACGATGATGCTGTCGAGTTCGTCCTCCGGGACGGCCTTGTGGAGTATGGAGAGTTCCGTCGCCCGTACGGCATCGAAGTTGTCCGCCGTGAGGATCAGCCCGCGGACCTTCGCCGCTCCCGACTCGGCGAGCAGCCGGGGCCGGACCCCGCCCCAGGCCGGCGGAACGCCGAGGCCCAGCTCCGGCATGCGGAACCGGCAGGTGTCCGCCCCGACCCGCAGATCACAGAAGATCGCGAGTCCCAGGCCTGCTCCGATCACTCCGCCGTGCAGCCGGGCGATGGTGACCGCATGAGTGGTGGCGAGTGCGATCCTTGCCGGGCGTTGCTGTGGGATCCCGAAGGACCGGCGGCAGACATGCGGAAGGGAGAGAGCCCCGTTCCTCGGCCCCTCGCCGCAGCGGTCCCGGGCAAGCAGGGCTCCCCGCACCGGCAGCCGTGCTCCCGCACCCCGTACCGTGGCGCTCACCTCGTCATCTCGCCTACAGGAGTACGCATGAGCTTTGATGTCGACGCCGTCCGCGCCCAGTTCCCCGCCCTGAAGTCGGGTTCCGCCCGCTTCGACGCCCCCGGCGGCACCCAGACACCTCAACCCGTGATCGACGCCATCGCGGACGCATTGGCCAACCCGCTGGCGAACCGGGGCCTCACCACCGAGGGCGAGCGTAACGCGGAGGCTGTCGTGACCGGCGCCCGCCGCGCGCTGGCCGACCTGCTGGGTGCCGATCCACGGGGCATCGTCTTCGGCCGCAGTTCCACCCAGCTCGCCTACGACCTGTCGCGCACCCTCGCCAAGAACTGGGGCCCCGGCGACGAGGTGGTCGTCAGCCGGCTCGACCACGACTCCAATATCCGCCCCTGGATCCAGGCGGCCGAGGCTGTGGGCGCCGCCGTCCGCTGGGCAGACTTCGACCCGGCCACCGGTGAGCTGACGACCGACGACATCGCACAGGTGCTCTCCGCGCGCACCCGCTTGGTCGCCGTCACCGCAGCGTCCAATCTGATCGGCACCCGCCCCGACATCCCGGCTGTCGCCGACCTGGTACACCGGGCCGGAGCGCTGTTGCATGTGGACGCGGTGCACTACGCCTCGCACGCCGCCGTCGACCTGCCCGGCCTCGGCGCGGACTTCCTGGTCTGCTCGCCGTACAAATTCCTCGGCCCGCACCTCGGCGTGCTGGCGAGCCGCCCCGAGCTGCTGGAGACGCTGCGCCCGGACAAGCTCCTGCCCTCCACCGACGTGGTTCCCGAGCGCTTCGAACTGGGCACGCTGCCCTACGAATTGCTCGCCGGCGCCCGCGCGGCGGTGGACTTCCTCGCCGGACTGGCCCCCGGCTCCGACGGCACCCGCCGGGAACAGCTCCTCGCCGCCTTCGAGGCGATCGAGACCCACGAGGACGCCCTCCGGGCCCGCATCGAGCAAGGACTGGCCGCCCTCGGCAGTGTCACCGTGCACTCCCGGGCCGCCCACCGTACGCCGACCCTGCTGCTCACCCTGGCAGACCGGAGCGCCGCCGCCTCGCGATACCTGGCGGAGCGAGGCGTCGACGCTCCGGCCGGCTCGTTCTACGCGCTGGAGGCATCCCGCAGGCTCGGACTGGGCGACGAGGGCGGACTGCGGATCGGTCTGGCCCCCTACAACAGCGCCGAGGACGTCGACAGGCTGCTGGACGTCCTGTCCGGCTTCCTGGGCACCTCGCCCGCCACCGGCTGACGCGGGCGGCCACTCGCGAGGTGCCGGTGTGCGTCAGCCCGCCGCAGCATCACCAAGCCCGACGAGCTCGCCTACTTCCTCGCATCTGATCGTGAATGGCCGGGTACCTCGCCGCGCGCACTGTGCCCGCCACACGCGCCGAGGCACCCGGCCGTCCCCATGCCTCGGCGGTCCGTGGCGGGCCGGACGCTCGTATCAGCCTGGGAGGATCAGCCCCTTGCGCGCTGGTGGAGAGTGGCTGCCAGGAGATGGGAGTCGAGCAGGGAGACGTCTGCCGTCCTGTCCGCCCGTGCGTAGCCGGCCAGCATCCGTTTGGTCAGGACGAGTGCTTCGGGCGAGCGTCGGACGAGGGGCCTGGTCCAGGAATCGATCACCTTGTCCAGCTGGTCGAGTGGGGCGGTCCGGTGGAGCAGACCGATACGGTGGGCCGTGTCGGCGTCGAAGACGTCGCAGGTGAGCATGAGCTCGCGAATCCTGGAGGTGCCGGCCTCGGAGACCAGGCGTCCCATCGCCCCGCCCCACGCCGGCGGTAGCCCTATGCCGACCTCCGGCATGCGAAAGCGGCTGGTGTCGGCACCGGCGCGCAGATCGCAGAAGGAGGCGAGGGCGAGACCCGCGCCGATGACCCGCCCGTGCAACCGGGCGATGGTGACCGCGTGAGTGTTCTCCAGGGCCTGGCACAGGCGGTGCGCCTTGTCGGCGATGCGCCGCAGGGTTGCTCCGGACGGATCGGCGGCCAGTGCCTCCTGGTACTCGTTGCGGTCGGCACCCAGGCAGAAATCCGTACCCAGTGACGACAGCGTCAGGATCCGGACGTCGGGTCTTTCGTGGAGGTCGTCGAGCAGGGTGACGAGGTCGTCGAGGACTGCGGCGTCCAACGTGTCGTCCTGTCCCCAGGGGTTGAGGCGGACATGCAGTACGGGGCCGTCCTGCTCGGCACGTATCGCCTTGGGAGCGGTCCAGGCGAGTGCGGGGGTGGGGGTCGATTCGGTCATGCGAGGGCTACGTCCAGGTTCAGCAGGCGTCGGAACGCCACACGGGGCGCCATCGACGGGGGGCGTACGAGGGTGAGGCGGGGAAGGCGCCGGATCAGTTGGCGGAGAAGGGTCTGGGCTTCGAGGCGGGCCAGCGGCGCGCCGAGGCAGTAGTGGATGCCGCCACTGAATGCGAGGTGGCCAGGCGTGCGTTCGGGGTCGAACCGGTCCGCGTCGCTGTGTCTGGCCGGGTCTCGGTGCGCCGCTCCGACCATGAGGTGGACCATCTCGCCGCGGCGGATCTCGACGCCTCCCAGCACGGAGTCCTGCGAGGCGACCCTGCTGATCACGTGGGTGGGCGGGTCGTAGCGGAGCGTCTCCTCCACGAACCCGGGTACGTGGCCCGGGTTATCGGCGATCATGTCCCAGCGTTCCGGGCTTTCGACGAGCCGGAGTGTCATCGTCGAGAGGAGGGTCGCGGTGGTCTCCAGGGCGGCCAGCAGGACGAACAACACCAGGAAGTAGACCGCCTCGTCGGCCTTGTCCTGGTCGGGCTCGATCGCGTCCCACGTCTGGATCCACCGGGTGACGGGGTCATCACCGGGGTGGGAGCGCCGATCACGCACCAGGTCCATGAAATAGGTGCGGAGTTCGGCCGTGGCCGCGTCGGACAATGCCAGTTGGCTGGCCGACGGCAGCAGCTCCTGGGTGAAGACCTGATCATGTGTCAACTGCCTGAGTCTGGGCCAGTCGGCCTGCGGCAGCCCGAGCCAGTCGCCTATGGTGGCCACCGGCAGCTCCTCGCAGACAAGCTCCGAGAAGTCCGCCTCGCCGGTGCGTATTCGCTCCGTGAAGGCGTCGAGGAGCTGATCCGTGGTCCGGTTCACATTGCGGCCGATGCGCTCCACAGTGGCTCGGTCGAAGGTGCCCGCCGCTCGTCTCACCTTGGTGTGGTCGGGGGGGTTGAGCGCGGCGAGCGTGTTGCTCATCTCGCGTGAGGAGGGTGCGTTCCAACGTGTCCCGGCCCCCTGGCGCTCCCGCCATCTCTTGTCGGGCTCCAGCCATTGACGGCTGCGCAGAACCTGGTCGCAGGCGGCGAAGCCCGTCACGACGGAGCCGCCCCAGGGGGCGGGCACCACCTCGCCCCGCGAGAGGAGTTCGGCGTATATCGGGAAGGGGTCTGCCTGCCCTCTGGCCGTCCGCAGACGGGAGAAGAGGGAGGCGGACGCCCGGCGGTCGTACGACGGAGTTGTGGCAACGCCCATGGAGGCGGCTCCTTTCTGAGAACCAGCCGCCATGCATACCCACAAGATCGTTAAAGCATCCACTACCCCTGAGTACTCAGGAGGTTACTAAAATCACTTTTCCCTCACTCGCCCCTGGTCCACGCCAGGAAGCGGCTGAACAGGCCGCCCTTGGGCTGCGGCGCGACACCGGCGTTCGTATGCGAGGGTGCGGCGGTGGAGGGCGAGGAGGCGGCTGTCTGCTGCTGGGGCATCTGGCCCGCGTTCGATCCGGCCGACTCGGCTGCCTGGGGAACAGCCCTCGGGGTGAAGCGGATCGGGAGGGTGACCAGCGAGCGGCTCCACGGGCTCGGCGTCCAGGTGAGCGCCTTGAACGGGACACGCATCTCGACGTCGGGAAGCCGGTTGAGCAGTGCTTCGACGGCAGTCACGGCGATCATGAAAGCCGGGTCCTTGGCGGGGCAGGCGTGTGGGCCCGCTCCGAATGCCAAGTGCGCCTTGGCGCTGAGCTTTTCGCGGTGTTCGGTCAGCTTCGGGTCGGTGTTGGCCGCGGCGAATGAGATCAGGATCGGGTCGTTGGCCCGGATCACCCTGTCGCCGAGCTCGACGTCGTGAGTCGGGTAGTGGGCCGCGTAGTTGGCGATCGGCGCGTAGTTCCAGAGGGTCTGGGAGACCGCGTCCTCGACCGGGAGGCCGACCTGCCAGTCCTCTCCGAGGTACAGGGCGCTACTGGTGCCGATGGCCGCGGCCAGCGGCGCGGTGCCACCGGAGAGCAGAGTGACCAGCTGGTGCAGCACCTCTTCGTCGCTCAGCTGGGCCGGGTGCCCCATCAGACGCGTCGTGAGGTCGGCTGCCGGGCGCCGCCGCTTGAGGGCGATCAGCTCGGTGAGCGCCCCGCCGAGCACCTCGTCGGCCCCGGGTGTGCCCTCGAAGATGCCACTGATCCCGGCGATCACGCGGTCGCCGATCTCGGGCGGGCAGCCGAACAGGTTGCTGAAGACCAGCAGAGGCAGCGGCTGGGCGTACTCGGCCATCAGCTCCGCCTGGCCGCGGATGTCGGTACTGAACTGGCTGATCAGGTAGGCGGCGGACTGTTGTGTCTGCCTGATGAGCTGGTGCTCGTTGACCGTGGCGAGACTGTCGGTAACGGCCTGACGCAGTCGGGCATGTGCCGCACCGTCACTGAAGAGCGCGTTGGGGCGGTAACCCATCATGGGCAGTGCCGGGCTGTCGGCCGGGACGCGCCCTTCGTTGAGGGCGTTCCAGCGGCGGGAGTCGCGCACGAAGGAGGCGGGGTTCTGCAGGACGTACAGAGCGGCGTCGTAGCTGGTGACGAGCTCGGCCTGGACGTCGGGGGCGATGTCCACGGGCGCACTGAGACCGAACGAACGCAGCTGTGCGTAGTGGCTGTCGGGGTCGGCTCCGAACGCGGGGCCGTACATCTGGACGTTCCCGTGCGCGGGGCAGCCGGGAGGTATCTCCTGCGGCTCAAGTGGCTGTTGCATTCCTGCGCTCCTAGCCGAGTTGGGACATGAGGTGTTTCACGAGGGTGATGAGGGCCTGTGCCGAGGAGTTCTCGTCCCGTACGTCGCACTCCACGACAGGGGTCTCGGCGGTGAGGTTCAGGGCCTCGCGCACCTCGTCGAGCGGGTAGTTCGTGGTGCCGTCGAAGTGGTTCACGGCGATGGCGTACGTCAGGCCGAAACGCTCGACGAGGTCCAGGACGGGGAATGACTCGTGCAGTCTCTCCGGGTCGACCAGGACCAGCGCGCCCAGGGCGCCCCGGGAGAGTTCCTCCCACATCTCCTTGAAGCGCTCCTGGCCGGGCGTTCCGAAGAGGTAGAGCACCAGGGTGTCGCTAAGGGTGAGCCGGCCGAAGTCCATGGCGACGGTGGTGGTCTTCTTGTCGGGTGTGCCCGACAGGTCATCGAAGCCCACGCTGGCCTCGGTGATCTCTTCCTCGGTCCGTAGGGGCTCGATCTCGGAGAGACTGCCGATGCAGGTGGTCTTGCCGACCCCGAAGTGCCCCACTATGAGGATCTTCACCGCGTGGGAGACATCTGGATCCAGGTACACGCGTTACGCTCCGAATCGATTCTTCAGGCCCTCGAGCACGGCGCTGACCAGTTCTTTGTCGACACGTTCGGCGCGCGGTATCGGTCTCCTCACGAGGATGAGATTGTCCTCTTCCAACTGCGCCAGCAGGATGCGGACGATGCCCAGGGGCAGGTGCGTGTGCCCTGCCACCTCGGCCACGGACAGGAAGCCGTTCGCGACCAGGTCCATGACCTGCCCCGATTCCGGGGACAGCGTGCGCGCCGCGACCGGTCCGTCCTCTGCCGCCACCGTCACGAGCGTCGTGTGCTCGTATTCGTGGTCCGGGGGCAGTGCTCGTCCGTTCGTGATCACGAAGAGGGGGACTAACGGAGACGTCAGTTCCAGCTCTTCGTCCTGTTCGGGCCCGTCAGGCATGGCCTGTCCCCTTCCCCGGTGTCGCCGCCGCGGTCAGTCTGGGAACCACCTCGTGCAGACGCGTGGCGAACTCCTCTATGTCGCAGTCGTGTTCGGCGGCAGCGGCCAGCAAGGCACCGGGACCGGCCGCCATCAGGAAGATCCAGCCGTGCTGGAACTCGATGACCGTCTGACACCATTCCGCGTCCTCGAGGACCCCCGCAAACTGGGAGGTGACCCGGCTGTAGGCGTGGATGCCCGTCATGGCCGCGGAGATCGTGTCCGCGAGGTCGCGGCTCATCCTGCTGGTCGCCCCGCGGGGAAGGCCGTCCGATCCCAGCAGCACCGCGTGGCGGGCACCCTTGACCTCGGAAATCACCTGGTCGAGCTCGACCAGGACGAATCCCGCGTCACCGGAGCTCTGCTGCCGGGGGGCTTTCCCTCGCGCACCTCCGGCGTCCCCGGCGCTCACCCTCGGCGGCGAGGTGAGGTTGTTGCCCAGCCGGGCGACAAGGCGGTGCATGCGGAAGGACATCTGCTGCATGTCCACATCGGGCGCGGCTGCGGCGGCGAGGTAGGCGCCCTGCCCTGCCCCGATCAGGAAGCTCCAGCCATGCGAGAACTCGATGATGGTCTGGTTCCACTGCCGGTCCTCCTCCGGTCCGGCGAAGTGGGCCGCCGCCCGGCTGAGCGACTGCATCCCGGCCATGGCGGCGGAGATGGTGCGCACATCCTTCTCGGCCAGGCCTTCGGTCGCGCCGCGTGGAAGGCCGTCCGCGGACAGCAGGACGGCGTGGCGCGCACGGGGCACGTTGTGCACGATGTCCTCGAGCATCCACGACAGGTCTGCGGTCATGCGTCTTCGGATCCTTCGAACGAGGTGGCGTCAAGGTTGCGGCCGGAGAGCGTGCCGCGCTGGAAGGCCCCCAGGCTGCGCCCGGAAGCGCGGCCTGTCTCCCCCGGGGTCCGCGGCGCCGACGAGGTGGTGTCGGGATCGGGGACGCTCGTGATGGCGGCCTGGCGTGCGCCGCGCTTGGGTAGACCGTTCAGCGTGCGCGACGTCGCGCTCTGGGGCCGGCTCTCGGTGGCGCGCCGGATATTGCTGACCGGAGCCTCCTGGGCGGGCGGCATCTCCTCCATGGTCCACAGCTCCTCGGGCAAGAGGACGACGGCCCTGACGCCGCCGTATCGGGAGACTCCGGTGACGTCCACCTTGAAACCGTGCTGACGCGCGATCAGGCCGACGACCGGGAAGCCGAACTTCGGCTGAGTCCCGAGCTGCGACAGACGGGGGGCGACTTCTCCGGAGAGCAGCGCGGTCGCCCGCTGCCGCTCTTCGTCGTTCATGCTGACACCGGCGTCGTCGATGACGATGCACAGGTTGTTCTGGACGCGCTGGAATGTCACCTCGATCGGCGCGTCGTGCTGCGAGAAGCTGGCCGCGTTGTCAAGCAGCTCCGCCACGGCGAGGGCGACGGGCGCGACCGCGGACGCCTTCAGGGCGAGACCGGCCTGCTGCATGATGGCGACCCGGTGGAAGTTGCGAATCTGGCCCTGGGCACTGCGCACCACGTCGTAGACGCTGGCGGGCCTGTTGCGACGGCCGAGCGGCGCACCGCACATGACGGCGATGCCCTGAGCCTTGCGCGCCATCTGGGCGTTGGCGTGGTTGACATCCAACAGGTCGCTGAGGACGGCGTGTCCGCCGTACTTGTGCTGGATGCCGTCCAGAAGTGTCGTCTGCTCGGCTGCGAGGCTCTGCAGGAAGCTGGCGGCACCCTTGAGGACGGCCTTGGTGTTCTCCTCCGCCGCTTCCTTGGCTTCGCGGAGCGTGGCGTCCTGCTCGTTCCGGAACCTCTGCAGTTCGGCGCGAGCTGAGTGCAGGTGGCTGTCTGACGTGAGGAGCTCGCGCCTCAGTTCGGCCTCGGTATGCTGCTTCTTCGCCCCCAGTGCTCTGTTGCGGGCGACGAGTGCCACGACCGCGACCACGGCTATCGCCGCCACCGCAACCAAGCACCACACAAGTGCGTCTCGATTCATGGAAACCTTTCCCGGCGCATGGCATGCGGACGGCTGCGGATACACCTCGCGAGGACCCGCAACACAGCTGATCGGCACGGTTCACCTGCTGTTACGCGGAGAGCATGCCGCCGATCGCGAATCAGTATCTGCGTCAAATGGATCAAGATCACAGATGTCGGGATGCTATCACCGGATCTTCGCCTCCTCGGACACCTGCTATGGCGCCGCATACGCCCAACACGGCTGCCGCAGCAGCGGGTTGACATGGCCTTTCGACCCACATCTGCCATTCGCCACCTCTGTCGCCGCCGATCCGCCAATCGGTTCTTCATAAGTGGAGTGACAATCTCTCACATCGATCTGAGGCACCGTCAACCGGACCCTTGAAGGACCTCATCGGCAGGTGGCGGCGCCCAGTTCATAGGTGCCAGGTGCGTGTTGTATGCTCGGCGGGAGAACGCCCGCGCAGGCGCCCGGGGATCCCTGGATGCGCCCTGCGCTTTCCGCACAGGCCGATTCGCACGGCAGCGATCCCGTGCCCGAGCCGCCGACCGAGCAGAGGCGAGGGTGAGGTCCGACCCGGTGCTCCGCCACTCGCGCTGACGGATGATTCTCGCGGGATGCTCGGAACCTTTCGGTGAGCGCGCTCGCTCACCATCTGCGTCCCCGCGAAGTGGTGTTCCTGTGAGCACCCCGGCGGGCTACTTCGACGACCTGTACCGGGCAAGGACGACCCCGGGCACCTGAAGGAGCGCTGGTATGAACAGCGCAAGTACGCACTGACCCTCGCCTCACTGCCCAGGCCCAAGTTACGGAGCGCTTTCGAACCCGCTTGTTCGGTAGACGAGTTGTCGCGTCTCCTGGCTCCGCGATGCGAGCGGCTGCTCGTTGTCGACCGGGTCGCCTCCGCCGTGGACACCGCCCGGCGTCATACCGCGGACCTCGGTCAGGTGGAGGTCGCCCGGCTCGTCGTTCCGGAGGAGTGGCCCGAGGAGCGCTTCGACCTCGTCGTACTCTCCGAATTGCTCTACTGCTTCGACGAGACCCGGCTGAATGATCTGCTGTCACGTACCACCGCCTCGCTCGAACGCCGGAGGGACCCTGGTCACGGTGCACTGGAACCACCCGGTGCCCGAGCATCTGTACACGGGCGCGCAGTTGGCGGAGCGGCTCGCTCGTGAGCCCGGACTTCTTCTGCGGGCCGATCACAGCGAAGAGGACTTCGTCCTCCAGGCCTTAACTGAGCGGCGTGACTCTGTTGGTGATCTTGTGGGGGTCAGGTGACGGCGGTGCAGAGGGCGTGGAAGTGGCTGGGTGCTCGCCGGGGGCGCGCAGGGTCGGCGATCCAGTCGGTGATGCGGGTGACGTTGCAGGCCAGGCCGGTCAGTACGTGCTGGACGTGCGTCTTTGGCAGGCCTCGGTAGCGGGTCCGGCGCAGGCCGCAGGTGCGGACGTTCTGGGAGAGGGTGGCTTCGATGCCGGCGCGGATCGCGTATCGGCGCTGCCAGTCTTCGGTGTGCTGGTCGAGGCGGTTGCGCTGCTGGATCTCGTGCAGTTCGCGGGTGGGCAGCAGCGCGAGCGAGCGCGGACCACTGACCGCCTTGGTGCACTGGGGGCGGACGGGGCAGGCCAGGCAGGTGGCCTTGTCGAACTTGACCTGGATGTAGTTGTGGCCGCTGATGTGCAGGGGACGCCACTCGCGGCTGACGGTGCCCTGGGGGCAGGTGGCCTGGCAGCGGTCCCAGTCGATGGCGAAGGCGGCCTTGTCGAAGCCGGCCCCGCTTTTGGCCTGGTGGCTGTGGTCGGGCACGACCGGGCCGAGCAGGGTGATGCTGTGCACCCGGTGAGCGCGTTCAATCTGCGCGGGGCTGATGTAGGCGGCGTCGACCGCGTGCTCGGCCGGGATGAGGCCGACCTGGGCCAGATCGTCGTGGATCTGGGCGGTGAGTTCGCCGTCCTGGACCGGGGCGATCGTGGTGGCCACGTGCACGACCACCTCCGGCAGGTCTGACGTGCACGTCTCGGTGAAGTGAGTGCGGTAGCCGGACCAGGCGGTGTCACGTTTGACGCAGTAGTGCGCGTCGGTGTCGTACGGGGAGTCGAACCGCAGCGATGCCGGAGGCAGCGCGTGGCCGTCGCGCCAGCGCAGCCGCCCGCGAGTATCCCAGAAGTAGTGGTGCACCCAGACCTGGCGCAGGATTTCCACCTGTGCCAACGCCCGGAGCCGGGGAGGGGCGTCGGCCGCCCACGCGGCGGCCAGGACCTTGTGTCCGTCCCGGCCGAAGGTCTCGGCCAGGGCGGTGACCCCGGCCTTCCCGCCGGGCACCTTGCCGATCTCGATCTTGCGCCCGTAGCGCTTGTCCCACTCCGGCTCGACCAGCGGCAGCAGCCAGTCCGGGTCCGCCTGGGCGAGCTGCTCGAGGGCGGCCCGCAGGCTCTCGCCGACCAGCTCCAGCCGGCTGAGCGTGCGCACCGCCGCGAGCACATGGGTCGCATCCGTGCGTTGCCGACCGCCGGATTTAAGCAGTCCGGCCTCGGTCAGCCGATGCAGCATCACCTGCAGCAGCCGGTCGGCCGCGTCGTCCTGGGCCAGCCTGGCCCGGAACTCGCACAGCACCGAGTGGTCGAAGCCGGGATCGTCCAACTCCAGGCCCAGGGCGTACTTCCAGTCGATCCTGGTGCGGACCGCGTTCGCGGCCGCGCGGTCCGACAGGTTCTCCGCGAACTGCAGCACCGACACCAGCGCCAACTGCCCCGGCGACAAGCCCGGCCGCCCGTCCTTCGGATACAGGTCCGCGAACTCATTATCCTCGAACACCACATCCAACCGGTCCCGCATCAGCATCGCCGGCGTGCCCTTCGGACACGCCGCCCACGCCGTCAACACCGTCCGCGTCGGAATCCGCTGGTAACTCCTGGCCTGTATGGACATCTCCGGCCCTCTCCCTGGAACCACCCCGCCCAACTCCAGCGAACCGCCGAACAGACGACCTGTCAGCATCCCTCACAAGATCACCAACAGAGTCGCGGCGTTGGCGCTAGCCGTGTCGCTGCCGGAGGGGCGACGGGACGGGTGGCGGCGTCGTCGGCCAGGGCCTGGCGGAGGTGTCCTGGGCAGGTGCGGGCAGCAGCGGGAAGATTGGTCCGGTCGGTGATCTTCCCGGCAAGCGTCAGCAGGTCGGCCGATTCGTACGTGCCACCGCGGCCTGGATCGAGGGCGCCACCGAACAGACCGCGAAGTGGGACGTCGGCGCCGTGCTCAGTGTCGTCGCGGACGCGGCCGGCGAAGGCCTCACCCGTCGCGTCCTGCTGCAGCTGCCCGCGGGCTACGAGCTCCTCTTCGGCTGCCCCGAGCCGACGTGAGCGTCGGCGCGGAACGGTGGGCCGAGTCGTACCCCGGGGCAGGAGCGGGAGTCCGATGGCGAGCGCATGGGCGCGCTCCTTCAGGCGCCCATGGCCTCCGTCGCCTCCCGGGTGATCCGCTCGAACTCGGCGCCCATGGCCGCCGCCAGTGCCTGCGCGGCCGACATGGGGCGAACCATCACCATGAAGTCGTCGATCTTGCCGTCCTCGTCGAAGTGCAGGAAATCGCAGCCGTTGATCTCCCGGTCGCCAACCTTCGCCTTGAAGACGAGGGCGTGGTCGCGGCCGTCGGCTCCCGCTATCTCCCGT
This sequence comes from Streptomyces sp. NBC_01669, assembly GCF_026339735.1. Lineage (GTDB taxonomy): Bacteria > Actinomycetota > Actinomycetes > Streptomycetales > Streptomycetaceae > Streptomyces > Streptomyces yanii. Next base: position 528,147 of record NZ_JAPEQG010000001.1, on the reverse strand, counting down.
ACGTAATGGAAGTCGGTGAAGACTCGCGAGACGCCGCGCAGGATCGACGCGGTGATCGCCTTCCCGGGGTACGGCTTGAACGCCACAGGGCTGGTGAACACGACATTCTCGGCCAGCAGAGCCTCGATCGCGGCGTGGTCCACGGCCTCGACCGCCTTGCGGAAGGGGTGCATCCCGGCCACCTCTCATAGGCAAATAGTTGATTAGGTGCGGATGTTAGGCTGCTGCCATGGCATTGCGCAATGCGGTACTTGCGGCACTTCTGGACGGCGAGGCCTCCGGGTACGACCTGGCCAAGGGATTCGACGCCTCGGTGGCCAATTTCTGGATGGCGACGCCACAGCAGCTGTACCGGGAGCTCGACCGGATGGAGTCCGACGGCCTGATCGAGGCCCGGCTCGTCCAGCAGGTGCGACGTCCCAACAAGCGGCTGTTCTCCCTGACGGAGGCCGGGCGCCAGGCCCTGCGCGACTTCACCGCCGAGCTGCCCAGGCCCACGGCCATCCGCGACGAGCTGATGGTCAAGGTGCACGCCATGGACGAAGGCGACCCCGACGCCGTGCGCGCGGCCGTCACCGAGCGGCTGGAGTGGGCCAGGGCCAAGCTCGCCCGCTACGACCGGCTCCGCGACCGCCTGCTCGACGGGCGGACGGAGCAGGAGCACCTGGCCCACGCCGAGCGCATCGGCCCCTACCTCACCCTCATGCGGGGCCGGGCCTTCGAGCAGGAGAACGTCACATGGGCCGAGCAGGCCCTGCGCGCCCTGGAAGAGCGCACCGGCGTGTCCCGCTAGGTCCTCCGGACGTCGCGGGACCGCGAAGATCGGCCGGACAGGGGTCTACCGGTGGCGACGTCAGCGACGACCGGCGGAGCGGTCATCCCGGGCGCGCTGCCCGCCACACGCGGAAGCCCTGCGTGGCGGCGTCGAGCAGGCGGCCGGGGCGCGCGAGTGCGCCCGGCCCGTGCAACGGCTCGGATCCGTCGTCATTCCCCACGTCGCGCCGGTCCGCCGACGGCTGATCGAGGTGGCGCGCTCGCGGTGGGCCGGGCTGCTACCGTTGCTCGGATCCCATCATCTTCATTTGCCCGTTCTTGCGGTTTGCCGGCTTCTGCGCCTGCCGGGAATTCCTCGATACGTGCCGCACATCGAGGAAGGCTCGCCATGAAGCACCCAGCTCGCACGGACACCCCGCAGGACGAGTCCGCCCTGGCGGAGACGATCACCCCGGCCCTGCCGGCGGCCGCGTCGTTCGCCGATCTGGATCTTCCGCCCGCCCTGCTGAAGACGCTCACCGGGCTCGGCGTGAACCACCCGTTCCCGATCCAGGCGGCCACGCTGCCCAATTCCCTCGCGGGCCGGGACGTCCTGGGCCGGGGCCGCACCGGATCGGGCAAGACCCTCGCTTTCGGTCTGGCTCTGCTCACGCGGATCGCGGGCCGGCGTGCGGAGCCGAAGCGGCCGCTCGGACTGATCCTCGTACCGACCCGGGAGCTGGCCCAGCAGGTCGGCGAGGCGCTCACCCCGTACGCCCGGGAACTGAAACTGCGGATGGCCACGGTGGTCGGCGGCATTTCGATCGGCAGGCAGGCCGGCGAACTGCGGGCCGGGGCCGAGGTCGTCGTCGCGACTCCCGGACGCCTGCACGACCTCATCGAGCGCAAGGACTGTCGCCTGGACCGGGTGCGCATCACCGTCCTGGACGAGGCCGACCAGATGTGTGACATGGGCTTCCTGCCCCAGGTCACCGAACTGCTCGACCAGGTGCGCCCCGACGGCCAGCGGATGCTGTTCTCCGCCACCCTGGACCGCGACGTCGACCTCCTGGTCCGCCGCTACCTCCACGACCCGGTGGTCCACTCGGTCGACCCGTCGGCAGGAGCGGTCACGACGATGGAACACCATGTACTGACCGTCCACGGCGCCGACCGGTACGCCGTCACGACCGAGATCGCGGCCCGGGACGGACGGGTGCTCCTGTTCCTGGACACCAAGCACGCGGTCGACCAGTTGACCAAGCACCTGCGGGCCAGCGGTGTCCGCGCCGCCGCGCTGCACAGCGGCAAGTCCCAGCCCCAGCGCACGCGCACCCTCGCACAGTTCAAGAACGGTCAGGTCACCGCTCTCGTGGCCACTAATGTCGCCGCCCGGGGCCTGCACGTGGATGACCTCGACCTGGTGGTCAACGTCGATCCGCCCAGCGACCACAAGGACTATCTGCACCGGGCCGGGCGCACCGCCCGTGCCGGTGAATCCGGCAGCGTCGTCACCCTGGTCCTCTCGAATCAGCGCCGCGACATGAGCCGACTGATGGCCGACGCCGGCATTGCGCCGAAGATCACCAAGGTGCGCTCGGGCGAGGCGGAACTGAGCCGGATCACCGGTGCCCGTGCCCCGTCCGGCCTTCCTCTCGACGGTGGTCCTGCCGCGGCACGTCCCGCCGGCGGCCACGCCCCGTTCCGTGGCATGGGCACGGCCCGGGGTGAGTCCGGGCGCACCGCCGGCGGGTCCCGCCGCGGAGGCGAGGCCCGCAAGATGGCCGAGGCCCGCAAAGCCGCACGGGTGCGCCGCGGCTCGTAACGGCTCCGGGACCGGGGAGCGGACGGACGGCGGACAACGACCGGCTGAATGCGCGTGCAGAATCGGCGGAACATCGAGGCGTTCCGGCCGGCCCCGAGCCGCGTTCCGTGCCGACCGGCACGGCCACGCCGGAGGCGCTCATGCCGCCAGAGGCCTGTCCTCCGGCGCGATGGGGGCCGGCAGCACGGTGGAGCCACTCAGGTACCGGTCAGTCGCGGCTGCGGCGGACCGACCCTCCGCGATGGCCCACACCACAAGGGACTGGCCACGTCCTGCGTCACCGGCGATGAAGACCCCGTCCGTCCTGGTGGGGACCGTCCGCTCGGCCTGCTCGACCGTCTCGGCCGTGAAGGCGGAATTCCGGGCGAAGTTCCCCCGGTCGTCCAGGGTGAGCCCGAGCTGCTTCATGAGACCGGTGCCCCGTTCGGGACCGTAGAAGCCGAGGGCCAGCAGGACCAGGTCCGCCGGGATCAGGTGCTCGGTGCCCGGCCGTGGCCTTCTGACGACGGGTTCCACCTTCGCCAGGCGCAGTCCGCACACGTGGCCGGCCCTGTCCCCTTCGAAACGGAGGGTGGCGGAGGCGAAGACTCTCGGATCCGCGCCTTTCCGCCCCCGGGCCTCCTCATGGGCATGGGAGATCCGATATACCTTCGGATATGTGGGCCACGGCTCGGTGTCCCGCCGGGTCTCGCCGGGCTCCGGATTGATATCCAGCTGCACCACGGAGCTCGCGCCCTGGCGCAGGGCGGTGCCGAGACAGTCCGAGCCGGTGTCCCCGCCGCCGATGATCACGACGTGCTTGCCCTCGGCGGTGACGGGAGGCGAGACATAGTCACCCTCCCTCACCCGGTTCGCGAGGGTCAGGTAGTCCATGGCCTGATGAATGCCGTCCAGCTCGCGACCGGGGACGGGCAGATCACGTTGTCCCCTGGCTCCTATGGCAACGACCACCGCGTCATGGCGTCTTCTGAGCTCGGTGGCGTCGAGATCGCTGCCGACGTCCATACCCGTGCGGAACTTGGTTCCCTCGGCCCGCATCTGCTCGATGCGGCAGTTCAGATGGTGCTTCTCCATCTTGAACGCGGGGATCCCGTAGCGCAGCAGGCCGCCGATGCGGTCCGCCCGCTCGTAGACGACGACGGTGTGACCGATGCGGGTGAGCTGTTGCGCTGCCGCCAGTCCGGCGGGTCCGGAGCCGATGACGGCGACGGTCTTCCCGCTGAGCCGCTCGGGCGGTTGCGGTGTCGCGTACCCGCGCGCCCAGATCTGGTCGGCGATCGCCTGTTCGACGTTCTTGATCGTCACTGGATCGGCATTGATGGTGAGCACGCACGCGTCCTCGCACGGCGCCGGACACAGCCGCCCGGTGAACTCCGGGAAGTTGTTCGTTGCGTGCAGTCGCTCGGCGGCGGCCCGCCAGTCGGCCCGTGCCGCGTAGGCGTTCCATTCGGGGATGAGGTTTCCCAGCGGGCAGCCGTGGTGGCAGAACGGTATGCCGCAGTCCATGCAGCGTCCTGCTTGCTCGGACACGAGCGGAAGGCATGGCTGGCCCGCGTAGACCTCGTCCCAGTCGCTCAGCCGTTCATCGACGGGGCGTGCCGGGGCGGGCCGGCGGGGAACTTTGAGGAAGCCGAAAGGGTCGGTCATGCGCCGCCTCCGTCGCCCCTTGCGGTGTATCGGCGTTTCGGCCAGCCTACGCCTGCTTTCTACCGCTTTCATCGGCCTGTGGACTCCGGGACCCGTCCAGGCGGACTACCGCTTTCATCGGCCTGTGGACTCCGGGACCCGTCCAGGCGGACCTGCGCGGCTCCTGTGATCAGGTCGTCGGCCGAGAACTCTCCGGGCACCCGGTTCCCCTTGAGGCAGTCGAGGTGGTGCTGCCAGGGATTTGCCGAACGTGGCGGAGGCGCCACCCCGGTCTCGTCCGCTACCTCGTATCTCGCGTGCGAGGGCCTTCACGAGGGTCTCCCCGGCCTCGACGGCTCAGGTCGAGGTCTTCGCTGGCTCCGGCTCCGTGATCCCTGTCGTGGTGGCCTTGTCGAGACGCTTGCCGAGCAGGACGAACAGCAGGATGAGCCCAACCGTGAGCAGAGTGTGGCCCAGGCCGGCGATCCATGGCACGGCCTCGGGGACATGTTTGCCGAGCACTGTCTCGGTGCCGTGGACGCCCATCATGGTGACGGTGATCGCGATGCCCGCGTTGTAGAACCAGAAGAACGCGGTGAAGAGTTTCGTCCCGGACAGCTGGAACTGCTTGTCGAGGGCGAGGACGATGAGGAAGCCCAGCATGCCCAGGGCGAGCAAGTGGGTGTGCATGAGTGCCAGTTGCGTGTCGCCCCGAAAGTCGTGGGTCTTGGTGAACTCCCGGTGGAACAGGCCGGAGATCACTCCCAGAATCATGTAGATGTGTGCCGCTATGTACGACTTCCGCATCTCCGCGCCAGCCCCCCGCCGATCAAGTACCGCCCCGACGAGGGTCATTGAAGCATTCCAGGTGGTAGCTGTTGGCCGGTTCCGAGAGAACGCACAAAGCCGGGTCGAGTGGCCGTCGCCTGCCCCTGCAGTGTTCCGGGGGGTGTGCCGACCTCCCCGGCCCGGGCCGCAGCCCTGCTCGGCGCCGGGCTGCCGCGGTGGAAGCGTCGGAGCACCGCGCACCCGACGGCGGCCACTTCATCCCCCGCGGCAGGCGGAGACGGCTCGTCCTTCGATAGGGTGCCGTTCGACAGTGACTATCCGTGGGGGAGACCTAGGCTGATGAGTGGTCAGCAGCAGGACCGGAGCAGTTCCTCTCAGGTTTTCCAGCCGCTCGGGGGAGACGACCCGACCACCATCGCCGGATACCGGCTGGCCGCCAAGCTCGGCGCGGGCGGCATGGGCAAGGTGTATCTGTCGTACACGCCCGGCGGGCGGCCGGTGGCGATCAAGGTGATCCGCCCCGAATTCGGGGAGGACCCCGAGTTCCGGCGACGGTTCGCCCAGGAGGTCCAGTCTGCGCAGCGGGTGCAGGGCTTGTTCACCGCGCCCGTGATCGACGCCGACACCGACGGTGCGCAGCCCTGGCTGGCCACCGCGTACGTACCGGGCCCGTCGCTCGCCGATGCGGTCGTCGCGCATGGGGCGCTGCCTGTCGAGACGGTACTGCTGCTGATCGCCGGCATGGCCGAGGCCCTGCACGTCATCCACGGCGCGGGCATCGTGCACCGCGATCTCAAGCCGTCCAATGTGTTGCTCGCCGCGGACGGGCCGCGCGTCATCGACTTCGGTATCGCCTACGCCGCCGACGCGACCTCCCTCACCGGCAGCGGCGTGACCATCGGCACCCCCTCGTTCATGGCCCCCGAGCAGGCCGCGGGGCGCAGGGTGACCTCGGCCACCGACATCTTCGCGCTCGGCCAGGTCGCGGCGTACGCGGCAACGGGAACGCCCGCCTTCGGCGAGGGGACCTCGCACGGCGTGCTCTACCGGATCGTCCACGAGGAGCCCGACCTCACCGCCGTCCCGGAACGACTGACCGAGCTGGTCACCCGCTGCCTCGCCAAGGACCCCGAGGCCAGGCCGTCGATCACCGAGGTCATCGCGCTCTGCCAGTCCGCGAACGCGGAGACGGTGCTGCGCCGTCCCGAGCACTGGCTGCCGGGCGCGGTCGCCGCCGACATCACCGTGCGTACGGCGGCCCCCGCCCCGGTCCAGACCCCGCCGCCGCCGGCCTCCCTGCCGTCCGCCGCCTACTCGCCCACCACGCCGGCCACCCCGCCCCCGGGTTACGGACCGCCCGCCCGGCAGCCGGCCCCTCAGCAGTACGCCACGCCTGTCCGGGCGCAGGCCTACGCCTACGCCTACGCCCCTACCCAGGTGCCGACGCACGCGCAGGTATACCCCGGACCCTCCATGCACCCGGCGGCCCGGCCGCCGAAGCGGGCGGGCAAGCGGGGCGCGGTCATCGCCCTCGCCGCCGCGCTGGTCTTCGGTATCGGGGGTGGCGGCGCGGCGTACCTCCTGCTCAAGAACGAGGGGCAGGAGACGCAGGGCAGCGGACCGTCGAAGGGTGAGCAGACGGACAGCGGGGACCGGACGGCCGATCCGAAGCCCGCCCCGAAGCCCGACCCGAAGCCCGCCGTCTACAAGGGCATCAACCTCACAGCCGGCTACCACCTGACGCTCGGGGACGACGACGTCCGGCCCCAGGAGGGCGAGGACGGCGGGTACGAACTCTCCTACGACACCGGCGGATACCTCGACGCGGAAACCCAGGACGGGAACCTGGTGCTGCTCGATCCGGGGCAGGAGGGATCGCTCGCTGCCTGCCGCGCGGACACCCGGTTCACCAAGAACCTCTATCTGAACAAGCTCTCGAAGGGGCGGCAGGTCTGCGTCACCACAGGTACGGGACACATGGGTCTGTTGACGGTCCAGGGCTTCTCGGCCGAGGGCTCGCCCAGCACATACATGACTCTGGACGTGACCGTCTGGCGCAACGCCGTCGGTACCGACTCGGGCAGTTGAACCTCCGCCAAGTGGCACGTACTCCCTTGACAGGAGGCGTGCGACGGTGTCGGCATCCCGAGCCGGTTCACCGCCGCGGAGATGCCGGGGGAGGTCAGGGCTGTGCGGTCGAGCCGGTCCTCGGGTCTGCGCGGCCCGGTCCAGGCGGCCGCAGCCGCGCCCACGTCCTCGGCCGGACACAGCAGGCGGCCTACCGCATGGATCGGCGTCGATGCACCACTGTGCCGGTCCTGCGGGCGAAGCAGTCGCTGCACATGACGCACGTCAGCGCAGCACGGAACGCGCGATGCGGAATCCTACGTCGTCGATCCGGAAGGTCGGGTGGCTGCGGCGCCGCACCGAGGCCCGGCAGCTCCAGTGCTCGTCGAACCAGCCACCGCCACGTAGGACCCGATAGCTGCCGTAGACCTCGGCATCGTAGATGTCCCAGCACCACTCCCACACGTTGCCCAACATGTCGTACATGCCCCACGCGTTGGGCTGCTTGCCACCCACGTCGTGAATCCGCTCGCGGGAGTTGCCGCGGTGCCAGGCGATCTCGTCGAGCTGCCCGTACCGCGCGTCGGCCGTACCGGCACGACATGCGTGTTCCCACTCGGCCTCGGTCGGCAGCCGGTACCCGTCGGCAGTTGCGTCCCAATCGATGCCCTCGACGTCAGTGCGGAGGCGATAGGCGGCTGCCAACCCCTCTTGCTCGGAAAGGGCGTTGCAGAATCGGACCGCGTCCCACCAGGACACGCCTTCGACGGGCAACCGGTCGCCTTGCGCGCTGCTCGGGCGCTGACCGGTGACCTGCGCATAGTGCGCCTGAGTGATCGGGAACGCCGCCAACCGATAGGGCGCGAGCTCGGTCGACCAGCGCCGCTGCGTTCGCCGGTCCGACAGCGTCACCCGCCCCGGCGGAACGGCGATCAACTCGATTCCTGCGTTCATGTCCATAAGCAGGCGATCATACTGAGGTGTGATCGTCGTTGCCGCGGAGCTGCCCGCGGGTTGAGCTGCGGAATTTCGGGAACCGATGATGGCCGACACCGGCCTTGCCGGGTAAGGGACTTCAGCTGGACGGCGCACGGCCGTGGGCGGTCGTGCGGCACAGCAACACCTTCCGTCGGCCGCCCGTGCTGTGGTTGGAAGAACTCGCCGGGCCCGGACATCGCGTTGTAGCGCGCCACGACCGGGGTCGCGCAGCATCGAGAACGGCGTCAACCGCTCGGTCTGCTGCGGCACCGATCCGGACGCGCGACAGGCGGCTGCCTGCGACGTCGCTCGCACATCTGCGGCTCGTTCCCCCTGATCACAGCCGGAGACGAGCCGCAGAAGCATCGGCTCCGGAACGTCTGTGACGTGGGGCGGGCTCCGGAGCGGACACGACGCGGCACCACACCGACAAGCGACGGCAGATTGGTGCCCCTCGCACCTGAGGGCAGTCAAAGGGATGTCGAACGAGGCGATGTTCGTGCCGTTCCTGGTTTGCCGAGAACGTTGCGGATGCGAGTGGCCACGTGCAGGTTGAGCCGGGTCTCGACATCGCTGAGATCGTGGTCGGTGATCTCGCGGATGCGCCGGAGACGGTAGCGCACGGTGCTTCGGTGGATCTGGAGAACGTCGGCGGTGGTGTCGTAGCTGCCGCCGCTCTCCAGGTAGCGCGAGAGCGTGGTGACCAAGTCGGTGTGGTGTCGGGCGTCGTACTCCAGAAGAGCTCCGAGCCATTCCCTGACGAAACGGTCGGTCTCCCGTTCGCCGTCCCCGGTTCCCATCATGCGGCAGATGCCGATGTCCTCGAAGCTGGTGCTGCCGTGCGGTTCCGGAGATCTGCGCCGTACGGTGAGAGCACGGACGGCCCCGTCGTAGGAGTGCGGCAGATCGGTGAAGAGGTCGCAGCGGCTGCCGATGCCGACGGCCCCGGTCGCCGTGCCGAGGTCCTGCGCCACGGCTCGGTACAAGGCATCCCCGGGATCGGGACCCGCCACCAGGACGACGGTGGTGGTCCCGCGGGCACCGATGAGCACATCCAGTCCCAGGCGCTCGGCCGCCCGCGCGACGGCGTCGTCCAGCGTCACCTCCTCCGCTGCTCCGTCCCACTGCAGCACGGCGATGCGGTGCGGCCCGTGAAGGTCGTGACCGAGGGCGGCCGCATGGACGAACACGCCGTCGGTCGCCTCACCGGAGATCAGCCTTTCGACCAGGTCGTGGCGCAGCCTCGGCTCCAGCTCGGCGAGAGCGCGCTCGTGGGAGAGCTCGGGGGCCAGGGCCAGGCCCGTCTCCTCCAGCGCCGCGGTGTCCAGCTTCCCCGCCCGCCGGTCGGGATCCACCAGGGCGACCAGTCCGAGCAGGTCGCCCGCCGCCTCGATGGGGACGACCAGTCGGTCCCGGTCGCGGACGGCGCCCTGCCGGCGCCGCACCTGCCGCAGCAACTCGTCCCGGGGCCGGTTCGCCGATCCGGGGCGCGATCCGTCGCGGCCGGGGCCTGCCCACGCCCGCAGATTGCCGAAGGGGTCCTCGGTCAGTGCGGAGAATCCCGTGTGATCGTGCAGGGCCCGGAGCATCCCCTGTTCACCCTTGCCGGACGCCCCTACACGGGTGAGGGCTCGGTGAAAGGCGTTCTGGTACGAAAGGGCGGACACGGTGGCGCTGAGATCGACCCCCGGTCCGGGTTCCTCCGCAGTCGGCCACTGTTCCTTCTCGGCGCGGGCGGGCTTCTCCCAGGGCCGGCCCAGTCCCGCGAGTGCGGCTGCGGCCTGCCGGGCGAGCAGTTCGGCGTCGGCGGTCTCCTCGGCCGAGGGAGTGTCCAGTATGCGAACGACGAGGTAGCCGAGACATCGATCGCGGTGGCGCAGCGCCAATGCCCACAGGCAATGGCCGTCCTGGTCGTCCCAGCGCCCGCTGCGGCCCTCCAGCGCAGCGATCCATCGGTCGACGCCGTCGGCGGCTGTCGGTTCGTCGTCCGTCACGGCGGGCTCGGCCGCCGTGGCGTTCACCGCCACGATGCCCGGCGGGGAATGACCGGGGCCGGCCGTGGAACACCGGCGACACCGCTGCGCGACGCCGTGGTGAGCTGCATAGGCCGCTTCTGCCGCGAACGGCCCGGTGACGGCGATCGCCGCCATGGCCGCCCACACCACCTCACGGTCGTCGGTGGCGTCGAACATCGCCGTCGTGAGACGGAGGAACGTGTGCCGGCCGGCCCAGCGCTGCGGGATCGGGCGTACACCACACACCGTCGATGATCCGGAGCGGACAGCATCCATCGGAGATCCATTCGTGTCTCGACACAGCAGCTCTCCGCCTTTCACGCTACGCCGTCCGACGCAGGCTCTCAGCCGGCCCTGCGGACGCCCTGACCTCACGGGACGGGCGGGCCTGCCCGGATTGGTCCTGCCGGGGCAGGGAAACGGGTGCGCCACCGCGCCACCCTTTCCCCATGTGGGGCCGCGAGCGGGATCGTGATCCCGGCAGCCGCGGCGTTCGGTCAGTGCCGCGACGGAGGAGAATCCCATGGCCAAGGCAGTAGGCATCGACCTCGGTACCACCAACTCGGTCATCGCGGTCTGGGAGGGCGGTGAGCCCGCCGTGATCCCGAATGCCGAGGGAGCCAGGACCACCCCCTCGGTGGTCGCCTTCTCCGACACCGGCGAGCGCCTGGTCGGACAGCTGGCACGCCGGCAGTCGATCCTCAACCCCAAGGGCACCATCACCTCCTCGAAGCGGTTCATCGGACGTCGCTTCGACGAGGTCCCCGAGGAGGCCAAGGCGGTCTCCTTCGACGTGGTCGAGGGACCGGGCGGGGTGGCCCGCTTCGAGGTGCACGGCAAGCAGTACGCGCCGGAGGAGATCAGCGCGCAGGTGCTGCGCAAGCTGGCCGAGGACGCGGGGAGGTCACTCGGCGAGCGGGTGACAGAGGCTGTCATCACCGTACCCGCCTATTTCAACGACGCTCAGCGACAGGCCACGAAGGACGCGGGAAAGATCGCCGGTCTGGAAGTTCTGCGGATCATCAACGAGCCGACCGCCGCAGCCCTGGCCTACGGTCTGGACAAGAAGGGCCATGAGACGGTCCTGGTCTTCGACCTCGGCGGTGGCACCTTCGATGTCAGCATCCTCGACGTCGGCGACGGTGTGGTGGAGGTTCGGTCCACGGCCGGCGACTCCCACCTGGGCGGCGACGACTTCGACCGCCGACTGGTGGACCATCTGGCGGACGCGTTCCAGAAGACCGAGGGCATCGACCTGCGCAAGGACCCGCAGGCTCTGCAGCGCCTGTTCGAGGCGGCCGAGAAGGCGAAGACCGAACTGAGTTCGGTCACCCAGACCCAGGTGAGTCTGCCGTTCGTCACGGCGGATGCCTCCGGGCCCAAACACCTCACCGAGACCGTCCGCCGCTCCACCTTCGACCAGATCACTGCGGATCTGGTGGAGCGCTGCCTGGCCCCGGTCAAGCAGGCGATGGGCGACGCGAAGATCAGTGACAACGACATCGACGAGGTCATCCTGGTCGGCGGCTCGACGCGTATGCCGGCCGTGCAGGCTCTGGTACGACGCCTGACCGGCGGCAAGGACCCCAACATGAGCGTCAATCCGGACGAGGTGGTGGCGCTGGGCGCCGCTGTTCAGGCCGGGGTGCTCAAGGGCGAGGTCAAGGACGTCCTCCTGCTGGACGTCACTCCGCTCTCGCTGGGCGTGGAGACCGCGGGCGGCGTCATGACGAAGATCATCGAGCGGAACACCACCATCCCCGCCCGACGGTCCGAGGTCTTCTCCACGGCCGAGGACAACCAGCCGGCCGTCGACATCGTGGTGCTCCAGGGCGAACGCGAACTGGCTGCCGACAACAGGGTGCTGGGCCGCTTCAGGCTGGAGAACCTCAGGCCCGCCCCCCGCGGGCAGACCCAGATCGAAGTCACCTTCGACATCGACGCCAACGGCATCCTCAAGGTCAGCGCCAAGGACAAGGACACCGGCGCCGAACAGTCGATCACGATCAGCGAGGGATCCAACCTCGACCAGGCCGAGGTCGATCGGATGATCGAGGAGGCCGAGCGCAACCGCACCGCCGACCAGGCACTGCGCCAGGCCGTCGACGCCCGTAACGAACTCGACGCCGCCGCGTACCAGGTGGAGCGCCGGCTGGAAGAACTCGGTGACGCCGCGCCACAGCACGAGCGCGCCCGCGCCGAAATGGTCATCGAGGAGGCGCGTACCGCCGTCAAGGAGGAGGCGCCCGTGGACCGCGCCCGCGCCGTCACCTCCGAACTCCAGCAGATCTACGCCGCACTGGCCACCCACTCCGCCGCGGCGGCACAGACCGCGGACCAGGGCGCAACGTCCGCCTCGGGCCGGCCGTCCGGTGGCGACGACGACGTCATCGACGCCGAGTTCGACCGGGGCTGAGGTGACGTCATGTCGGAACATGACCAGACACCTCCCGCCGAGGACGCAGTTCGGACGGAGCATCCGCAGGAGGAGACACCCGCACCGCAGGGCCCGTCGGCCCTCGAGGCCGAGGAGTTGGAGGACCGGTGGCGGCGAGCCCTCGCCGATCTGGACAACCTCCGCAAGCGGTACGCCCGCGACCGCCCCCGGGAGCTGGAGGCGGAACGAGCCAGGGCCACGGCCGCCTGGCTCCCGGTCGTCGACAACCTCGAACTGGCCCTCGCCCACGCCGACGCGGACCCCGAGACGATCGTCCGCGGTGTGCAGGCGGTACGCGATCAGGCCCTGGACGTCCTGAGAGGCCTCGGCTATCCGCGCCACGACGAGACCGGTGTCCCCTTCGATCCCGTGCTGCACGAGGTGGTCACCGTGGTCGAGGACCCGGACACCGCCCCGGGCACCGTCGTCCAGGTGCTGCGCCCCGGCTACGGCGACCCCGACCGCCAACTGCGACCGGCGGCGGTAGCGGTCAGCCGCAAGCAGGAGTAAGCCGCCATGGCACGCGACTACTACGAGGTGCTGGGCGTCCCCCGGACCGCCGACGCGGCCGAGATCCAGCAGGCATTCCGCACCCTGGCCCGCCGTCACCACCCGGATGTCAACAAGGATCCGGCCGCCGAGGAGCGCTTCAAGGAGATCAACGAGGCGTACGGAGTCCTCTCCGACCCCGATACCCGGGCCAGGTACGACCGGTTCGGCGCCGACTTCCGGCAGATCCCGGAGGACTACGACGAGCGGGTTGCGGCAGCACAAGGCTTCCGCGGCGCCGGAGCGTACCGCGGCGGACCCTTCCAGGGGGGCCGGGGCGCGGGCCGCGGAGGCGCCCGGGTCTGGACGGAAGGGGACTTCGACACCGCAGGCTTCGACTTCGAGGACCTCTTCGGGGGTGTGTTCGGCGGCCGGGCGGGCCGCGGGCCAGGGCCGGTACCCGGTGCCGACCAGGAGGCCGAGCTCACCCTCACCGTGGAAGAGGCCTACCGCGGTGGTCGGCGGAAGATCACTCTGGGTGGCCCCGGCGGGGAGCGCAGCTACGACGTGAACATCCCCGCGGGTGTCGTCGACGGGCAGCGCATCCGGCTTGCGGGGGAGGGGGGCCGGGGCCGCGGCCAAGGCGCCGCGGGGGACCTCTACCTCGTGGTCAGTGTCGCCCCTCACCCCCGGTACCGGCTCACCGGCCGCGACATCCACGTCGATCTGCCGGTCACACCCTGGGAGGCCGTCCTGGGGGCGACCGTGCCGGTCACCGGCCCCGGCGGCACCGCCAAGGTCCACGTCCCCCCGGGTACCTCCACCGGCCGGCGGCTGCGGCTGCGCGGGGAGGGGATGCCCCACCCCAAGGGCTCGGCCGGTGACCTCTACGCCGAGATCCAGGTGATGGTGCCCTCGTCGCCGAGTCCGCGCGAACGCGAGTTGTTCGGGGAACTGGCCGGGGCCTCGACCTTCGACCCGAGGAAGCAGGCATGAGTGACGATCAGCGTTCTCCCGGCGAAGACGCCGCACACGGCCGTGCCGTCGCCCAGTATCCCCTGGTCCGGATCTGCCGGATCACTCCCTACGAGCTGTCCCTGGCCGGTGTCGCGCGACGCAGCGGTCTCTCGCCCGACCTGGTCCGCTGTTTCGTAGCCCTCGGGCTGCTGGACGCCGAGCGGGACGCCCACGGGCGACTGTGGTTCCGTACCACCGCTCCGTCGGCCATCGCCCGCGTGCAGCGACTGCGGGCCGGTTTGTCGCTCAACTACGCGGCCGTCGGGGTCGTGCTGGACCTGCTCGACCGTATCGATCATCTGGAGAGGGCGCTGCGGCGCAGCCGACGAGCCGCCGAGGAGCGAACGCAATGGACATGAACCGCCTCACGCAGAAGTCCCAGGAAGCGCTGCAGGAAGCGCAGAGCGTGGCGGTGCGGCTCGGCCGGAACGAGGTCGACGGTGAGCATCTGCTCCTGGCGTTGCTCGATCAGCAGGACGGCCTGACGACCCGGCTGCTCGCCGGCGCCGGCGCCGACCCGGCCGCGCTGCGGGGCGCCGTCGAAGCCGATCTCGCCAAGCGCCCGCGCACCACCGGACCGGGCGCCGCCCCCGGCCAGGTGATGGTCACCCAGCGCCTCGCCCGATTGCTCGACACGGCGGAGCAGGAGGCCAAACGCCTCAAGGACGAATACGTCTCGACCGAGCACCTGGTTCTGGCCCTGGTGGACGAGGGCCCGGCCACCGCCGCCGGCCGACGGCTCGCCGAACAGGGCGTCACCAAGGACACCTTCCTCGGCGCCCTCACCCAGGTGCGTGGCCACCAGAGGGTTACGTCCGCCAACCCGGAAGCCGCCTACGAGGCTCTGGAGAAGTACGGCCGCGACTTGGTCGTGGAGGCCCGCACCGGTCGGCTCGACCCGGTGATCGGCCGGGACGCAGAGATCCGGCGGGTGATCCAGATCCTCAGCCGCAAGACCAAGAACAACCCCGTTCTGATCGGCGAACCCGGCGTCGGCAAGACCGCCATCGTCGAGGGTCTGGCCCAACGGATCGTGCGCGGTGACGTACCGGAGGGGTTGCGGGACAAGACGGTGTTCTCGCTCGACATGGGCTCGCTGGTGGCCGGAGCCAAATACCGCGGCGAGTTCGAGGAACGCCTCAAGGCCGTCCTGGCGGAGGTCAAGGGTGCCGAGGGCTCGATCCTGCTCTTCGTCGACGAACTGCACACCGTCGTCGGTGCCGGCGCCGCCGAGGGCGCCATGGACGCGGGCAACATGCTCAAGCCGATGCTGGCCCGCGGCGAGCTGCACATGATCGGCGCCACCACGCTGGAGGAGTACCGCAAGCACGTCGAGTCCGATGCCGCCCTGGAACGCCGTTTCCAGACCGTCCTCGTGGACGAGCCGACCGTCGAGGACGCGATCTCCATCCTGCGTGGGATCCGCGAACGCCTGGAGATCTTCCACGGTGTCAAGATCCAGGACGGCGCTCTGGTCGCCGCCGCCACCCTCAGCCACCGCTACATCAGCGACCGCTTCCTCCCCGACAAGGCCATCGACCTGGTCGACGAGGCGTGCGCGCGGCTGCGCACCGAGATCGACTCCATGCCGGCCGAACTCGACGAACTCACCCGTCGGGTGACCCGGCTGGAGATCGAGGAGGCGGCCCTGGCCGAGGAGACCGACCCGGCAAGCCGTGCCCGTCTGGACGACCTGCGCCGTGAACTGGCCGACCTGCGGGGCGAGGCGGACGCCAAACATGCCCAGTGGGAGGCCGAACGCCAGGCCATCCGCCGCGTCCAGGAACTGCGTCAGGAACTGGAACGCGCCCGGCAGGAGGCCGAGGAGGCCGAACGCGCCTACGACCTGAGCCGCGCCGCCCAGCTGCGCTACGGCACCATCAGCGAGCTCGAACGCCGCCTTGCCGCCGAAGAGGAGCAACTCGCCGTCAAACAGGGCGAGACACGGCTGCTGCGCGAGGTGGTCACCGCCGAGGAGATCGCCGAGATCGTCTCCGCCTGGACCGGCATCCCCGTCACCCG
Source organism: Streptomyces sp. NBC_01669 (assembly GCF_026339735.1). Taxonomy (GTDB): domain Bacteria; phylum Actinomycetota; class Actinomycetes; order Streptomycetales; family Streptomycetaceae; genus Streptomyces; species Streptomyces yanii. The sequence goes on along the minus strand of NZ_JAPEQG010000001.1, from coordinate 512,129 downwards.
GCTCCAGGAAGGCGAACGGCAGAAACTGCTGCGCCTGGACGAGATCCTGCGCGAGCGGGTCATCGGCCAGGACGAGGCCGTACAACTGGTCGCCGACGCGGTGATCCGGGCTCGTTCCGGAGTGCGCGACCCGCGCCGGCCGATCGGCTCGTTCATCTTCCTGGGCCCCACGGGCGTCGGTAAGACCGAGCTGGCCAAGACCCTCGCCGCCGCACTCTTCGACAGCGAGAGCAACATGATCCGCCTCGACATGAGCGAGTACCAGGAGAGGCACACCGTGAGCCGCCTCGTCGGCGCACCCCCTGGATACGTCGGTTACGAGGAGGGCGGCCAGCTCACCGAGGCGGTGCGCCGCAAGCCGTACTCCGTCGTCCTCTTCGACGAGATCGAGAAGGCCCACACCGACGTCTTCAACACACTGCTCCAGGTCCTGGACGACGGCAGGATCACCGACGCCCAGGGTCGAACCGTCGACTTCCGCAACACAGTCGTCATCATGACCTCGAACCTCGGATCCCCGTACCTGCTCGAGGACGCCACCGACGCCGGCGAGATCAAGCCCGAGGTACGGGAACTCGTGATGGGCGAGCTCAACAGCCACTTCCGCCCCGAATTCCTCAACCGTGTCGACGACATCGTCCTGTTCCACCCGCTCGGCCTGGCGCAGATCGAACGCATCGTCGATCTGCTCCTCGACGAGCTGCGCCGCCGCCTCGCCGACCAGCGCATCTCCCTCGTCCTCACCGAACCGGCCCGCCACCTCATCGCCGCCGAAGGCTACGACCCGGTCTACGGCGCCCGTCCGCTGCGCCGCTTCATCTCCCACGAGGTCGAGACCAGGATCGGCCGCGCGCTGCTCAGCGGCGAGGCGACCGAGGGCGTGACGATCCTGGTCGACGCCCAGGACGACGAACTGACCTTCACCCTCCAGGACGAGCCGCAGGAGTCGTCATGAGGGCCTCCCCGGTCAGTCGCACCGTCCGCTGCGGCACCTGCGGCAGGACCAACCGTGTGCCCGCCGCCGCACAGGGCCGCCCCCGGTGCGGCAACTGCCGAGCTCCGCTGCCCTGGATCGCCGAAGCGGGGGACTCCGACTTCGGCATCGTCGCCGAGCAGGCCGGTCTGCCGGTCCTCGTCGATCTCTGGGCCACCTGGTGCGGCCCGTGCCGGATGGTCAGCCCCGCTCTGGAGAAGGTCGCCAACGACCTGGCCGGCCGGATCAAACTCGTGAAGGTCGACCTCGACAAGTCACCGGCGCTCGCCCGGCGCTTCGAGGTCCAGGCCGTCCCCACCCTGCTGGTCCTCGACCGGGGCCGGACCGTCGCCCGCCAGGCCGGCGCGGCGTCGGCCCCGGTGCTGCGCCAGTGCGTGGAGCAGGCACTGACGGACAGCGCCCAGCCCGCCTGACCGACTCTGGAGGTCGCGATGACCATCCCGCCCGACCCACACCTCTCACTGGTCCGACCCGTCACCGCCAGGACCCCGCAGGGATGCGAGGAATGCCTGCGCCGCGATTCCCCCTGGGGCCATCTCCGGCTCTGTCTCACCTGTGGCCATGTCGGATGCTGCAACTCGTCCCCGATGCGCCATGCCCGTGGACATGCCGAGACGGCCGGACATCCCATTGCGCGGTCCTTCGAGCCCGGTGAGGACTGGCGCTGGTGTTTCGTCCACGAAGCCATGGTCTGAGCTCCCCCCTCTCATCCGTCCCAAGGGAAGTGCACTGTGACCGCTGAAACGCCCACGCCGTATGACGCGTACCCGCAATTGACGGACGACCAGATCCAGGTGCTGAGCGCCTGTGGACAGTGGTGGCCGACCGTCGAAGGCGAACTGCTCTATCAGGCGGGCAGACCCAGTCAGGAATTCTTCGTCGTCCTCAGCGGCACGGTGGCCGTGGTAGATGACCATGGCGGTCACGAGAGGACCTATCAGCTCCATGGCCCGGGGAGTTTCCTCGGCGAGCTCGGCCTGCGCGAGGGTCAGGCCGCCTTCCTCAGCGCCGTGGTCCGTGCCCCCGGTGAGGTCCTGGTGGTCGGTTCGGCCGAACTGCGCGACCTGCTCGTCCGCGAACCCGCGCTCGGCGACCTCATCCTGCGCGCCTACTTCCTGCGTCGGACGCTGCTGGCCGGGATGGCCACCGGTTTCAGGATCATCGGCTCCGCGTTCTCCCCGGACACCCGGAGGCTGCTCGAGTTCGCCGCCCGTAACCGGCTCCCGCATCGCTGGATCGATCTGGAGAAGGACACCGAGGCCGAGGCGCTGCTGCGCCGTGTGGGAGTGACACCCGAGGAGACCCCCGTGGTCGTCTGGCACGACGACCGGGTGCTGCGCAACCCCACCGACGCCGAGCTGGCACGGGTGATAGGCCTGCGCTCCGACACCCCCACAGAAGCCGTCTGCGATCTGCTGGTGGTCGGCGCGGGACCCGCGGGGCTGGCCGCGGCCGTGTACGGGGCCTCCGAAGGACTGGCCACGGTCGTCCTGGAAGCCGTGGCCACCGGCGGTCAGGCCGGAACCTCCTCCCGGATCGAGAACTACCTCGGATTCCCCGCCGGGATCTCCGGCACCGAACTCGCCGAACGCGCCGCTCTCCAGGCCGACCGGTTCGGCGCCCGGATCACCGTCCCCGCCGAAGCCGCACGGCTGGAACAGCGGGACGGGTCCCACGTCGTGACGCTCACCGACGGTGCCACGATCTCCGCCCACACCGTCGTGGTGGCCACCGGCGCCCGGTACCGGCGCCTGCCCGCGCCCGGCATCGAACGGCTCGAAGGAGCCGGGGTCCACTATGCCGCCACCCTCTGGGAGGCGAGAAACTGCCGCATGGACCCCGTGGCCGTCGTCGGCGGCGGCAACTCCGCCGGCCAGGCCGCGCTGTTCCTGGCGCGTCAGTCGCCCGCGGTGCATCTGCTCGTACGTGGCGGCGACCTCACTCACAGCATGTCCCGCTACCTGATCGACCGGATAGAACGGCACCCCCGGATCGATGTGCTCGTGAACACCGAGGTCCGGCAAGTCACCGGCAGCGACCGGGTCGAGTCCGTTCTCGTCCAGGACAACAGAACCGGCGAACGGCAGGTGCTGGAAGCGAGCGCCCTGTTCGTCTTCATCGGCGCGCACCCCGCCACATCCTGGCTCGACGCGGCTGTCGGCCTGGACCCGCAGGGTTTCATCCGCACGGGCCACGACGTGGTCGATGTTTCCGCGAACCTCTGGCGCCACCTTGCCCGTGCCCCGCTCGCCCTGGAGACCGGTCTCCCGGGACTCTTCGCTGTCGGCGACGTCCGCAGCGGTTCGGTCAAGAGGGTGGCCTCCGCGGTCGGCGAGGGCGCGATGGCGGTCCGCCTGGTGCACGAGCACCTTCGGGCAGTGGGATCGCCGGGCATACGTCGACACGCGACGAGGGTCGCGACGACCCGAGCGTGAACAACGTGGCAACGCACTTCCGACATGTCACTCCGACAGGTGGTCGTCAGCCGGGAGAGCCCACGCTCGCGGTGGCCTGGAGGCCCCGGGGGCTGTCGTCGAACGCGCCTGCCTCCGGCCGGACAGCGGCAGTTCGACGACAGACCCTGGCTGGTGCCGGGAGGGGCACTAGGCGTGCCGCTCTCCACCGGGGTTCACCGTGCCGGAGGCCGCACGGATGCTGCTGAGGGCTGCAGCAACCACCGCTTGAGGCGTGATGTCGAATTCCTGGTAGAGGCGCTTGTAGTCGGCGGAGGCGCCGAAGTGCTCGAGGCTGACGATGCGGCCCGCGTCGCCCACGATGTCGCGCCAGCCCTGACCGACGGCCGCCTCGACGCTCACGCGGGCGCGCACGGCGGGCGGCAGTACCGCGTTCTGATAGGCAACGGGCTGAGCGTGGAACCATTCCCGGCACGGCATGGACACCACGCGTGCCTCGTACCCTTCGGCGGCCAGCAGTTCACGCGCCTGCAGGGCGATGTGTACTTCCGAGCCGGTCGCGACGAGGACGACGTCGGGCTGCCCGTCGGCACGGTCCACGAGGACGTACGCGCCGCGGGCCGCTTCCTCGGCCGGGGCATGCGTGTCGGTGCCCCGTTCCAGGACGGGCAGCGGCTGCCGGGTGAGCACGAGACCGGCGGGCCTGTCCTGATGCTCGATGATGGTGCGCCAGCAGACAGTGGTCTCATTCGCATCGGCCGGCCGTACGACGTCGAGGCCAGGAATCGCCCGTAGCGCGGCCAGGTGCTCGACGGGCTGGTGGGTGGGCCCGTCCTCGCCCAACCCGATGGAGTCGTGCGTCCAGACGTAGGTGGCCGGGAGCCGCATGAGCGCTGCCAGACGGACTGCCGGACGCATGTAGTCGCTGAAGACGAGGAATGTGCCGCCGTAGGGACGTGTCAGACTCTGCAGCGCGATGCCGTTGAGGATTGCGGCCATGGCGTGCTCACGGATGCCGAAGTGCAACGTCCGCCCGTAGGCATTGCCCTTCCACTCGGCCGTCTGCTTGGCGACCGGGATGAAGGAGGGTTCCCCCTTCATCGTGGTGTTGTTGCTCCCCGCAAGATCGGCGGATCCACCCCACAGTTCGGGCAGGACGGGCGCCAGCGCCGTCAGCACCTCGCCGGATGCCTTGCGCGTGGCCATTCCGGCAGGGTCGGCGGGGAAAGTCGGCAGCTTGTCGGCCCAGCCATCGGGCAGACGCCGGTCGCGCAACCGGTCAAGCAGCGCGGCCCGGTCAGGATGGGCGGCGCGCCACTTCTCATACACGCTCTCCCACTGGCGACGCGCAGCAGCGCCCCGCTCCCGCACCTTCCTGACGTGGGCCAGGACTTCGTCCTCCACGACAAAGCTCCGACCCGGATCGAAGCCCAGCAAGGCCTTGGTGGCGGCGACTTCTTGGTCACCGAGCGCTGAGCCATGGGCCTTGCCGGTGTTCTGCTTCGTGGGGGCGGGCCAGCCGATGACCGTACGCAGCACGATCATGGACGGTCGCGAAGCGTCCTGCTTGGCGGCCGTGATCGCCGCCGCGAGGGCGTCGACGTCCTCGACGTAGGAGCCCGTGTGCGTGAAGTCGACAGTCTGCACCTGCCATCCGTACGCGGAGTAGCGCGCGGCGACATCCTCGCTGAACGAGATCTCGGTGTCGTCCTCGATCGAGATGTGGTTGGAGTCGTAGAGGACGACCAGGTTGCCCAGTTCCTGGTGGCCGGCGAGCGAACTCGCCTCCGATGCGACTCCTTCCATGAGGTCGCCGTCCGAGGCGACGACGTACACGTGATGGTCGAATGGGCTCTCACCCGGCGGGGCGTCGGGATCCAGCAGCCCGCGCTCGCGCCGTGCCGCCAGCGCCATTCCCACCGCGGCGGCCAGCCCCTGGCCCAGGGGGCCCGTGGTGACCTCCACACCCCGGGTGTGGCGGTATTCCGGATGCCCCGGCGTTGCGGAGCCCCAGGTGCGGAGCTGCTTGAGATCCTGCAGCTCCAGTCCGTACCCGCTGAGGTACAACTGGATGTACAGAGTGAGACTTGAGTGCCCGCAGGAGAGCACGAATCGATCGCGTCCCAGCCATTGGTCATCGGTGGGGTCGTGGCGCATCACCTGCTGGAACAGCAGATAGGCCAGCGGGGCCAGGCTCATCGCGGTTCCCGGATGACCGTTTCCCACCTTCTGGACCGCGTCAGCGGCCAGAACGCGCACGGTGTCCACCGCTCGTACATCCAGCGGACCCCAGCCCACCGTGTCCGCGACCGGAAGTGCGAGCTTCGCATCACGCCCCGCAATCATTCCGGTGGCTGCCTGTCGCTCGTCCATGGCGTTGCCTTTCTGGTTGCTTCGACGACCTCTTGGGTGCCTCGGTTCGCCCAGCGCCACAGCGCCGGCCTGCGCATCCGCGCGTACGGGAAGGGAACGGCCCCGCTCCGTGCTTTCACCGGAGACGGTCGTTGCGCGGTGGGATTTCTGATGGCCCCGGACGAGAGGGAGGGGCAGCCGACCTTCGACGCCTGTCGACCGACGCGTCGCGCCCGCAGGATTGGATTGCGGTGAGCCGTACCGGCGCCAAGGTCCGTGCGCGTGCCTCAGGCGCCAGGAACCGCTCGAACCCTCTGGCGCGGGCTGAAGCATCCTCGCCGTGCTCGCCGGTACGGCCGCATGCGCTCACTGCTCCGAGCAAGGGCACCAGCAGTCCGATGCGCAGTCGTCGGCCCAGCATCGGGCTCCCATCGCCGCTCTGCCGTGACGCGTCATTATCAACAGGCGTCGCCGTGACTGAATGCCGCGACATGCCGTTGACGGACGGCTCCCGGCGGAATGCCGGTGAACCGATGGGCTGGGCCGACGAATCGCTCGGGCACCGGAGCGCCGGCCGACGGGCGGTTTGCGGGGGAGGCAGTGTCATCGCGCGCCGTTGGCGCATCGGACCGGTGCTTCCCTGGCGCACGGTCTGCTCCAGCCACTGCCTTCCCTGATCCTTCGGCCGGCGCGCACCCGTACGGCCCAGCACCGTTGGCGTCGCACTCCGGCAGGTAATAGGACAGGGATAACGGTGGCACGGAGGAGTGGACCGGAATGCAGATCGTTGTCGACCTCAATCGGTGCCAGAGTTACGCGCAATGTGTGTTTCTCGCCCCCCAGGTGTTCGAACTGCATGGCGAGGAGGCCCTGATGTTCAGGCCGAGCGTGCCCGACGATCAGCATGAGCGCGTCCGACGCGCGGAGGCGGCCTGTCCGGTACAGGCCATTCTGGTCGGCGAGCCGGCCGGCCTCGGCGCCTCGTGATCGGCGAGGGCCGGATCGTCGTCGTCGGCGCGTCGCTGGCCGGTCTGCGCGCCGCCGAGACGCTGCGCGAGCAAGGCTTCGCCGGATCGCTGACCCTGGTCGGGGAGGAGCCGCACCCCCCGTACGACAGACCACCGCTGTCCAAGCAGGTGCTGCTCGGGCGGGTGCGCGCGCAGGACGTCGCGCTGCCGAGCCGCAGTGCGGTGGACGCCCGGTGGAAGCTCGGTGTACGTGCCGGTGGGGTCGATCCGATCGAGAAGCGGGTGATCCTCGCCGACGGTGAACAGCTCGCCTACGACCGGCTGCTGATCGCCACCGGAACCCGGGCCCGACCCTGGCCGAACGCCGACGAAGCCCGCCTGGACGGCGTACTCACCCTGCGTACGAACGACGATGCGGCCCGCCTCGCCGAACGCCTCGACGCCGGACCGCGCCGAGTGCTGGTGATCGGCGCCGGATTCATCGGTTCGGAGATCGCCTCCGCCTGCCGGGAGCTCGGTCTCGACGTAACGGTCGCCGAACGCGGACCTTCGCCCCTCGTCGGTGCGCTGGGCGGGACACTCGGCACCTTTGCCGGGAAGCTGCAACGCGCGCACGGAGTCGACCTGCGCTGCGGCGTGACCGTCACCGCGCTGAAGGGTCGCAACGGCCGGCTCACCGGCGCCGAATTCTCCGACGGCGGCCGGATCGACGCCGATGTAGCCGTGGTCGCGCTGGGCGCCGTCCGCAACACCGAATGGCTTGACGGATCAGGTCTGGCCGCCGGCCCCCGCGGCGTCGCGTGCGACGCGGGGTGCCGAGCCTTCGACATGTACGGGATCGTCACCGACGATGTCTTCGTCGCCGGAGACGTGGCACGCTTCCCGCACCCGCTCTTCGAGTACCAGATGCTGTCCCTCGAACACTGGGGCAACGCGGTTGCGCAGGCCGAGGTGGCGGCCCACAACATGATCAGCCCTGGGCCACGCAGGCGCCCGCACCTGACCGTGCCCGCCTTCTGGTCCAGCCAGTTCGGCCTGAACATCAAGTCCGTGGGCGTACCGACCTTCTCCGACCAAGTGGTCATCGCCCAGGGCTCGCTGCGCGAGGGGCGCTTCGTCGCCGTCTACGGCTACCGGGGACGCGTCACCGCGGCGGTCAGTGTGAATCGCGCCAAGTGGCTGGAGCACTACCAGTACCTCATCGAGACGGCGGCACCGTTTCCTCCCGCGCCCGGTGCCGCCGACCGGCCCGGGTCGTTCGATCCCGTCCCCTCCGACGTGCCGTCCCCACAGCTGCTCTCGCACGGCCCGACTGTGGCTCTCACCGGTCATCTGCCGGACAGGCACCTGACGCTGGTGCGGCACGAACTGTCCCCGACCGCCGCCCACTGTCGATGAGGAGCCCCACGCATGCCCCCGGACACCCTCTTTGAGCGCATCACCGACTACGCGAACCGCCCCGACCCGTATCCGCTCTACGCGGAACTGCGCGAGAGCGGGGTGGTGCGACAGGACAATGGCAGCTACCTGGTGGGCACCTACCATGAGATCGCCGCTCTGCTTCATGATCCACGGATCAGCTCGGACCTCCGTAACCGAAAGGAGCCGGACCCGGACGCGGCTCTGGCCAGGTCGGACGAACTGCCGCCGTCCTTCATCGGTGTCGACGACCCCGAACACGACCGGCTCCGCCGCCTCGCCATGCGCCCCTTCGGTCCGCCGCACTCCCCGGGACGGATCGACGCCCTGCACGGCGACATCACCCGGATCGCCGAGGAACTGATCCACTCGTTCCACGACAAGGACCGGATCGACCTCGTCGACGATTTCGCCTACCCGCTCCCCGTCACCGTGATCTGCCGGCTCCTGGGCGTGCCCCAGGAGGATGTGCCCCGTGTCCGCGCCTGGACGAACGCGATCATCGCCGGTTTCGACCCCACGCCCGGGGAGGACCCGGAGCAGCGTCGGCGGTCGGCTCAGGAGGCACGGATGGCGATGGCGCACTATCTGGGCGGCCTCGCCGAAGAGCGGCGCGGTCACCCGACCGGGGACATGCTCTCCGCCCTCGCCAATGACGAAGGGCCCGAAGGACGCCTCACACATCGGGAACTGATGGCCACAGGGGTGCTGCTGCTCATCGCCGGTCACGAGACGACTGTCAACCTGATCACCAACGGCATGCTCACACTGCTGCGCCACCCCGACATCCTGGAGCAGCTGCGCGCCGCGCCCGAACTCCTTCCGAGGGCGGTGGAGGAACTGCTGCGTTACGAGCCCCCCGTTCACTTCCTGCCACAGCGCTCACCGCTCACCGATATCGACGTCGCGGGCATCACCGTCCCCAAGGGCGCACCCCTGATCCTCGTGCTGGCTTCCGGTAACCGGGACCCCCTGAGATTCCGTGACCCCGACCGTTTCGACCCGATGCGCGAGGACAATCAGCACTTCGGCTTCGGCAGCGGCATTCACAACTGCTTCGGCGCCCCGCTCGCCCGTATCGAGGCGCAGATCGCGCTCGACGCGCTCCTCCGCCACCTCGTCGACCCCCGTCTGGTCGAGGACCCGCCTCCGTACCGGCGCAGCCCGGTGCTGCGAGGTCCCCGCCATCTCCTGATCGAGCGCGCCGCGGGAGCCTAGGCCTGCGGTCGTGCCTGGCCGGCCACCGATGTGCGGACCCCCAAAGGTGCCCACCGTTTCGGCGGGCACCTTTCCGCGTGGTTTTGGCGAAGTGCCGGTTCTCAGCCCTGCGTGGGCCGGGAGGTGCCGCGCAGCCCCAGCGCCGCCAGGACGGCTCCCAGCAGGCAGAGGACGCCGGTGACGGCAGCGGCTGTGTGCATACCGTTCATGAACGCCTGACCGCTGCCCTCCACCACAGCCGACTTCAACTGGTCGGACATGGAACCGGATACCGGGGCGATGCCCATGGCCACCGCGTCCTTGGCATCTGCCAGCCCGCCCGCGACGGCCGAGGGAACCCCGGCGTCGGTCAGCTCGCCGACGAGCGTGGCGCCGACCCTGCTGCTGATGAGCGAGACCAGCACCGAGGTGCCCAGCGCGCCGCCGATCTGCAGAGCGGTGGCCTGGAGGCCGCCTGCCACGCCGCCTTCCTTGACGGGGGCCTGACCGACGATGGCGTCCGAGGAGGCGGACAGGACCATGCCGACTCCCAGGCCGAGCGCGATGAACGGCGGCCACAACGTGGCGTACGACGAGCCGGTGTCCCAGGTCAGCATGGAGAAGGTCGCGACGGCCTGGAGCACCATGCCCAGCGGCATGGAGAGCCGGGAGCCGAAGCGGCCTGTCAGCGCTGCCCCCAGAGGGGACGCCACCAACGAGGCAAGGCTGAGAGGCAGCGTTCGCATTCCGGCCTCCACGGGCGAGAAGCCGCGCACGTTCTGGAGATAGAGCATCACGAAGAAGATCACACCGAGCATCACGAAGAAGTTGAGCGCGGTGACGATCGTGCCGACGGTCAGCGCCCGGATGCGGAACAGGCGCATCGGAAGCAACGGGTGCTCGACGCGGGTTTCGTACCAGCCGAAGGCCACCAGGATCAGCACGCCGGCTGCGACGGCGCCCAGGGTGCCGGCGGAGGTCCAGCCCCAGGTCTCGCCCTTGACGACGCCGAAGACCATGCACAGCAGGCCCAGTGCGAGAAGGATGACGCCGGGGACGTCGAAGCGATGGCTGGCGCTGGAGTTCTTGCTCTGCTCCAGCACGGCTGCGCTGACGAGGATCGCGATCACGCCGATGGGGGCGTTGACGTAGAAGACGGACTCCCAGCTGACGTTCTCTACCAACAGACCGCCGACGATGGGACCGAGCGCCGTGGATACGGCCGAGACCATGGCCCATATGCCCACGGCCATGCCGAACCTACGCGGTGGGAAGACGGCGCGCAGCAGGCCCAGGGTGTTGGGCATCAGCAGACCCCCGAAGAAGCCCTGTGCCGCCCGGAAGACGATGACGCCGTCGATGGAGCCCGACAGGCCGATCGCGACCGAGGCGAGAGTGAACCCGACGACGCCCACCATGTAGTAGGTGCGCCGACCGAAGCGGTCGCCGAGCTTGCCGCCCAGGATCAGGGAAGCCGCCAGGGCGAGCAGGTAGGCGTTGGTGACCCACTGGAGGTCCGCGGTGGACGCCTCGAGCGCGCGGCCGATCTCCGGGTTGGCGATGGCGACCACGGAAGCGTCGAGCTGGACCATGAAGAGGCCGAAGGCCACCGCCAGGAGTGTCAGCCAGGGATTGGAGCGACGCCCCCGCTCACTCACCGCCTGCGGCGGGCAGTGAGCGGGCTGGGAAGAGTGATCCATGGTGGTGGACGGCATGGAAGTGCCTTGTCTGTCGAGAGTGGTGCCGGAGCAGGGAATAAGAGGACGCGCTGCGCCCCGGCCGCCGAGGGCGGCCGGAGCGTTCCGTCTCCGGGCAGGGGAAGGCTCCGCGGGCACAGAGAAAGTCGTGCGCGCGGTGGGTCGCGTCCCGGGCGGGGGACTGCGGGATCTATTCGGGCGCGGGACGCAGGTGTCGCGCCAGCGAATTCAGCGCGCCCACTGCCGAACCCAGGGCGTCCATCTCACCGTCGGTGAGGGACTGCAGGGCGCGGGAGATGTGCGCACCTTCGAGACGCCGGACCTCGGCCAGCTCCCGTCGAGCCCTGGACGTGGGATACAGATGCGCGATCCGCTTGTCGCCGGCGTCCCGCCGGCGCTCCAGCAGCCCTTCCTCGGTGAGCTGGGAGACCAGGGCGCTGACGTTGTTCGGCCGCATCAGAAGGGCGTCGGCGGCTTCGCGCACCGTGGCGCCCTCCTGCTGCGAGACGAACCGCAGCAGCGCGAGCTGACCCTCAGGTGGCTTGGGCCTCGGGAAATCCCGGGCGACCCGGCGATCGAGGGACCGATTCAGCGCAGGCAGGCATGCCGCGAGCGCGGAGGCTACGCGGTCGATGTCCTGAGCGGGCGTGCGGGAATCGGGCATGCCGCGATATTAGGTCTGGTGTCATAGGTATGTCAAAGGAGGTATCTGGTCCGACAGCTGTGTCGTTCGTACTCCCGTTGTGCCGCTGCCGGGGCTCGGCGGAGCCCTTTCGCGTTGTTGCGGGCCGGGGCGCCGGAGGCGGAGCCGGACTCTCCGACCACGGTTGGGGCGTCGGGATTCCGATCCCCCGAACGCCCTTCATCCGGGTCGGAGCCGGGTCATTTGCAGGTTGATCACGAGCATGGGGTCCCGTGAGGCTGCGGGCCGACACCCGTACGCGAAGAGGCGGTCACCGGAAGATCCGGTGACCGCCTCCGGCGAGTTGACGGATGTTACTCGCAGGTGCCCGCGAACGTCTCGCGCGTCACCACGTCCGTCGCTGCGGCCGTGGTGTCCAGCCAGGCGATCCGCTGTCCGTCACCGAGCGACGGGGCCAGCTGTGAGCCGGAGGAGCAGGAGACGCGGCTGAAGTTGTTCAGACCGGCCAGCACGTCGGAGGTCTTGGCGACCTTCACCTTGGTGGGGCCGTCCCAGGAGCCGAGGGCGCCCCAGATGCTGTACGTCGAGTACGCCAAGTAGTTGTCGTTCACAGAGAACTGGGCGACGTAGAGGCTCGACGGATAGCGCAGGTTCGCCATCTGGTTCACGTCGTTGACCGGCGTCGAGCCCAGCGTGGTGCTCGGGATCAGGAAGCCGTTCGTCACGCGGTAGAAGACGCGGTCCGAGGTGAGCTGGATGTCCGAGATGTAGTTGAACAGGAAGCCGCCGATCCGCTTCTTCTGCGTGGTGCCGGTGGCAATGTCGTAGATGTGGAGGTACGTGCCGTCACCGCCGGCCCACGCGATGGTGCCGTTCTTCATGGCCAGGTGGGAGGCCTGGGTTCCGGCCTCGAGTGTCACGTTGACCGTGGTGCCGTCTGCCTTGCGCAGCATGACGTCCTGCTCGCCGTCCGGCGTGGTGCTGATGTAGGCGAGGGCGCCGTTCTCGGTGACCGGCTCGGTCTCGTCGGCGTCCGGGGTGTCGACCAGCTTCTTGATCTCGCCCTGGCCCTTGTCGCCGGCCTGGTAGATGCCGACGCCATCGGCGGTGATCCGGGTGAAGACGACGCGGTCGCTGTCGAGGGACGGGTCGAGCAGGTAGGCGTCCTGCTGGGCCAGCTCGTGCGCGGAGTCGCCGTTCTGCTTGCTGAACCGGCCAACCGTGATGCCGAAGGCGGCGCCACCCTGGTCCCAGGCGATCGCGTCGCCGTGGCCGATGGCGTAGACGTCGCCGCTGATCTGCGCGGCCTGCTCGTCGACGCCGCTGTACACCTCGTACGCGGGCAGGACGTCGGCGCCGATGGTGGTGCCGTCATGAGTGCCGGCCTTCTGCTCCCATCCCTCCTCGATGCCGTGGTCGTCGAAGGCCCGGCCGATGGTGTCGAGGTCGGCAGCGGAGACCTTCAGGGACTTCGCGGCCAGGGTGACCGCATTGCGCATGTCGGTGTAGCCGGACAGCGGGGTGAGATAGTTCTGGCTCGCCCGGTAAATGATCCGGTCGGCGAGGTCCGCGTCGATGTTCTTGCGGATGTCCCACAGTGCGCCACCGACGATGGTGGAGTTGTGGTGCACACCGCCGTTGTCGATGTCGAGCGTGATGGGCTCGTAGTCCTTCTGCGCGTTGCGGCCGTCGTTGAGGTCGCGCAGCGCACACTCTTCCAGCGGCTTGGTGCCGTTGCAGAGGTACTCGCCGATGAGGCCGGACGTCGGGTCGCTCATCGCGATGCCCTTGTCGGCGGTTTCCATGGCATTGCCGAAGTAGTCGGAGATCGCCTCGTTGAGCGCGCCCGACTGGTTCAGGTAGACGAGGCCGGCGGTGTGCTCGGTGACGCCATGGGTCATCTCGTGGCCGACCACGTCCAGGCCGACGGACAGCGGCACGCCGTTCATGTGGCCGTAGACCATCTTGGAGCCGTCCCAGAAGGCGTTGGCGTAGTCCTTGCCGTTGTTCGCCACGTTGACGACGGAGTAGATCGTGCCGCCCTTGCCGTCGACGCCGTCACGGCCGAGCTTGTCCTTGAGATATTCGTAGACCTTCGAGGCGTTCAGGTGTGCGTCGACGGCGCCGGACGACGTGTTGGTGGCGTCGAACCGGTCGCTCGCGGAGGTCGCCAGGGGAACGTCCTCGGTGACCGGGCCGCCCGCCACGAGCGCGTAGCTCTTGCGCTGGGCGTCGTAGGTGCGTATCTGGCCGCCGGTCCGCGCGTACATGTCCCGGGTGGAGTCGACGAGCGTGTAGGACCCGCCCGTCTCCTTGTTGATGTCCAGCTCCGACTCGGAGCCGTCCACGCGCACGCCCGTGCCCTTGGCCGGCGCGGCGTCCGCGGCGTCGATGTTGTTGTACGAGAGGGCGATGCCGCCGATGTTCGCGTCGACGTACACCTCCTGGCGCACCGGGCTGCCGTCGGCCGCGCCGCCCGTGACGGTGAAGTGCCAGGCCAGCTTGCCGCCTCGGGCGTCCGGCAGGACGATCAAGCCGTGGCCCTCGGTCTTGGCGCCCTTGACCCGCGACAGCTTCGGGTCGAGGGAGAACACCCGCTTCTCGGCGGCGGCCTCGGACACGCTCGGCGTGGTGGAGACCGACAGGTCCGTGTACAGGGTGCCCGTGGCGGAGGTGACGCTCTGGCCGCCGTCGGCCGCCTCGGTCTGCACGGCGTACTCGGCGCCGAAGACCGGCACCCCGTTGTGCTTCTGCTGGAAGCGGACGGACGACTGCTTGCCGTCCTTGCTGGTGCTCAGGGTCTGGAGGTCCGTGACCGGAACCTTGTAGGTGTCCTCGTGGGCCTTCAGGTGCGCCCGTGCGGCTTGGGCCGGAGTGCCCTCACGGACGGTGTCGTCGAGACGCTGAGTCATGGCGGGCGCGACGGGCACCCGGTCGCCGGTCACGGTGGTGGCCGGCGGCGCTTCCTCGTCGGCCCAGGCCGGTGATGTCAGCAGCGTCGAGCCGGTGGCCGCGACGACCACTGCCGCGGCCAGGACACGGCGGAGCCGTCTTTGACGTGTCGGGAACACGTGAACCCTCCCCTATCGCACTGATGGGTGAAATTGCTCAGCTGCGTGAGGTGCGGGAGCCCCACGCGGTCGGTGCCTAGATGTTTGGGCACGGTCGGTGGCGCGTACAAGAGATGTCCCTGGCGTGAACACGCCGCGGCGTAAATACGCCTCAAGTAGCTTTGTTTTCAATCCGGTTCGGAGGGATTTGCGAGTCCGCCCCGTCCAGCCAGCCGCTGCACGCCGCGTGCCACCCGAGCTGGAAACGCGTGGCTGCCCCCACCTCGACCATGAGGGACTGCAGGCGGCGCTGGACGGTACGGTGCCCCATGCCGAGCTGACGGGCGATGGCCGCGTCGGTCAGTCCCACGTACAACAGGGAGACGATCTGGCGGTCCACGGCGTCGAGTTCGGCTCCGTCGGCGTGCCCGGCCCTGGGATCCGTGTCGGAAGGAAGCAGGCGCCAGCCCCTCTCGAAATGCGCTTCGAAGAGCGAACTGAGCGCGGTGAGCAGTCCGGTACCGTGCACGACCAGCGCGACCGGGTCGATGCCTTCGCGACCGGGGGCGAGCGGCAGCAGGGCGATCCGCCGGTCGACGATGATCAGTTTGATGGGCAGCTTGTCGACGACGGAGATGTACTGGCCCTGGGCTGCATAGGTGGCTATGGTCGCCGCTGTTTTGGGACGTTCGAGCCAGTCGCGCTCGATGACCCCCCGGATGGCGATCCCGCGCCGCATCAGCACGTTCTCGATCTCGTCGTGGTTGTCCTCGAAGGTGATCACCGCGTGGTAATCGTGCAGCGGAATCATGCTGCATACCTCGATGGTGGCCTGATCCTGCATCAGCAGGAGCCTGCGCCGGATCGCAGCCGCCCCCGACAGCACCTCGATGGGCGCTCCCGAGGCATGGGCCTGGGCGGAACGGTGACGTTCGGCAAGGGTTGTCAGGAGCGACTCGACGCGGTGCAAGGCCGCCCGCCGGGATTCCAGCAGGGGGCCGAGAGAGAGCGCGGGGGAGGAGGCCCGGTAGCGGAGGACGGCGTCGCCGACGGGTTGGGCGCTGGCGAGACCGCGTTCCACCAGGACATCGAGGGCGCGCGCGACCTCCTCGACACGCCCGGTCGACTCGCCCGCGAGCACGGCGGGTTCACTGTCCGGCCGGTCGACGAGGAGCCGGTACACGGCGTCCTCCATCGGCTCCAGGCCGAGGAACGTGAGCAGGGAGGCCTCTGCCGCATCCGGCGCGACGGGGGCGCCGCCCGACGGGCGAGGGCCGTCGGCGCTCAGTGCTGTCCTTCGACGCAGTGGCGCCGGGAAACACCGGACGCCCGCAACGGACACACGCCGCGACACCGGAGTGCCCCGGTCCCTGTCGCACCTTCGGCCACTGTCCCCGCCCCTTGTCGTCCTACCGCCGTCGCCCGGTGATCACACTATCCGGCTGACTCCGCGCGCGATACGACGCCATTCGGGGCGATGGGCTGCGGGCGGTGGTGCAGGACAGCACCACATGCCGCGGGCCGGCCGTGTCGGTGTACGCAGGAGCTGCCGAGCCAGGGCGATGGTGTGGGCAGGGGCCATCGTGTGCGGCGGCGGACTCGTCGCGATCAGCCATGGGTCAGCACCGAGCCGAAGCCGGAGACGGACAACGGTGACTGTGCCGTGGAAGCTTCGGAAGCCGGCCGAGGGAAGGGCCAAAGAGGTCGGCTCCCGAGAGCGGCGTGCAGGCTGGAGCGCGCCCTGGTGGCTGATGGAGGATGCTGCTGGAGACGGAAAGGGGATCGACGAGGTGACCGACCGAGCGATCGCCCGCCTTGCCTTCCGGGTGATTCCTGCAGCGGAGGGGTGTCGGAAACCACAGCCGCCGAGCCGGGTGCACAGGCTGTTCGACCAGGATGAGTCGGCTTTCAACGGAGGCCGGGCCGATCCCCATCAGAAAGGAAATTTCCATGGATGAGCAGGGTGAGCGCTTCGACGTCGTCGTACTCGGAGCAGGTCCAGGCGGATATGTCGCCGCCATTCGCGCTGCCCAGCTGGGCAAGCGCGTCGCCGTCGTCGAGGCCAAATACTGGGGCGGCGTCTGTCTGAACGTCGGTTGCATCCCCACCAAGGCCTTGCTGCGCAATGCCGAACTGGCGCACATCGTCACGCGCGAGGCCAAGACCTTCGGTATCAAGGTCGAAGGGCAGGTGTCCTTCGACTACGGCGAGGCGTTCCGGCGCAGTCGTCGTGTCGCGGACGGCCGGGTCAAGGGCGTCCACTACCTGATGAAGAAGAACGGGATCACGGAGATCAGCGGCCGTGGCACGTTCGTGGACTCGCACACGCTCGACGTGGCCCAATTCGACGGCTCGACCCGGACAATCAACTTCGACCACTGCATCATCGCTGCCGGAGCGACTCCGAAGCTGCTGCCCGGGACCCGCCGCACCGCTCGCGTGGTGACGTACGAAGAGCAGATCCTTGCCGAGGACCTGCCGCAGTCCATCCTGATCGCGGGCGCCGGCGCCATCGGCGTCGAATTCGCGTATGTCTTGCACAACTACGGCGTGAAGGTCACCGTTGTTGAGTTCCTGGACCGGATGGCGCCGCTGGAGGACGCGGACGTCTCTGCCGAACTGGCGCGGCAGTACAGGAAGTTGGGCATCGGTGTGCTCACCTCCACCCGCGTCGATTCGATCGACGAGTCCGGCCCGCAGGTCCGCGTCACGGTCACCGGCAAGGACGGCGCGCAGCAGGTTCTGGAGGCCGACAAGGTTCTGCAGGCGATCGGCTTCACACCGAACGTCACCGACTACGGTCTGGAGAGCACGGGCGTACGCATCACAGAGCGCGGCGCGATCGATGTCGACGGCCGCTGCCGCACATCCGTTCCGCACATCTACGCGATCGGCGACGTCACCGCGAAGCTGATGCTCGCGCACGCCGCCGAGGCGATGGGTGTGGTGGCGGCCGAGACCATCGCGGGAGCCGAAACCATGGAGCTCGACTACCCGATGATCCCGCGCGCCACCTACTGCCAGCCGCAGATCGCGAGCTTCGGCTGGACCGAGGCGCAGGCACGGGAGAAGGGCTTCGACGTCAAGGTGGCCAAGTTCCCCTTCACCGCGAACGGCAAGGCGCACGGCCTGGGCGACACGACGGGCTTCGTGAAGCTGATCAGCGACGCGAAGTACGGCGAGATCATCGGCGGCCACCTCATCGGCCCGGACGTCACCGAACTGCTGCCGGAGCTCACCTTGGCCCAGCAGTGGGACCTGACGGTCCATGAGGTGGCTCGCAACGTCCACGCACACCCGACACTTGGTGAGGCGGTCAAGGAGGCCGTACACGGACTCGCCGGGCACATGATCAACATGTGAGAACGGTGCGCCACACGTTGCCCCCGGACTCCGCCTGCCCCGGCCCGGATACCGGGCCCGGATACCGGGGCTGCTCAGGGCCGGGACGAGGCAATTCGACGGTGACGACGACGGGTGCCGACACGAACGTGCGCGCGCCGTCGAGCGCAGCACCGCCGACTGCGGTCCCCGGACCTGCCTCGGGTCCGACAACGGCCGATACGAGCTCGGCAACCGTCAGCGAGCGCGGCGGCCGCGCCGCGAGTCGGAGTAGTACCGGAGATCGTCGCGCCCGTCATTCGGAGCCGACCGACCGGCGGATTGGTCCATCACCCGTTCAGGTGGAGATCGCAGAGGTGAGGCGAAGGGGTGGGCATGGCTCAGCGCCCGGCGATGCGCATCGCGAGGGCGAAATCAGTTGACGGTTGGAGTACCCGGGCGATTTCTTTGACGGATGGTCAAGATGCATGCTGATGAGACGGACAGCGACGCAGACCTCGTCAGGAGGCTGGTCAGTGGGCGGTTTCCGCAGTGGGCGGATCTGCCGGTCGAGCGGCTCGCCTCCGGGGGTACCGTCAATGCGGTGTACCGGCTCGGTGACGCACTGTCCGTCCGGCTTCCCCTCAGGGAGGGAGGCGTCGAGGATCTGGAGCGGGAGCAACGGTGGCTGCCCACGCTCGCGCCCGCTCTGCCCGTCACTGTCCCGACCGTGGTCGCAACGGGAGAACCCGCCGAGGGATATCCGTGGGCCTGGTCGGTACACCGGTGGATCGAAGGTGAGAACCCGGTCGAGGACCACCTCGCCGAGCCCGAGCTCCTGGCATGCGATCTGGCCGAGTTCATCAGGGCCATGCGAAACACCCACGTCGAAGGCGGTCCCAGCGCCTACCGCGGGGCTCCTCTGGCGACCGTCGATGCCGCGACACGCGCCGCGATCGAGGAGCTGCGCCGCTCCGACGAACTCTTCGACGCCGACGCTGCCGTGGCCGCCTGGCAGGACGCGCTCGCCGCGCCGTCTTGGAGCGCAGCACCCCGGTGGGCGCATTCCGACCTCATGCCGAGCAACCTGCTCGTCGCGCGAGGCAGGCTCACCGCGGTAATTGATTTCGCCACTGTCGGGGTGGGTGACCCCGCCTGCGATCTGATCCCCGCGTGGAACCTGCTGCCGTCCTCGGCCAGGGACGTGTTCCGGGACGCCGTGGACGTCGACGACGCGACGTGGATGCGCGGCCGCGGCTGGGCCCTGTCGATGGCCGTCATCCAACTCCCGTACTACCGCAATACAAACCCGATCATTTCCGCCAACGCCCGCCACGTCATTCGTGAGGTCCTCGCTTCCGAGTGCCCTGACCGTCAAGGGCCGGCCAACCATTGACCGGGCAGTGCGCACGCACTCGGGCTCATCACGCACGTCGGGCGAGGGGCCCTGACATGTGGTCTCTCACGGGTCCCCCCCCCATCTGACCGCGCCACGACGTCCGCATCGGGGCGTACGAACTGCGGCCGGGTCGTCCCGACCATCCGAGTCCCATGAGCGGACTGTGAGGACCGCCCTCGGCGGTGAGTGTGCTGCCGACGACGTCGCCCGCCGGGTCGAGGAGGGTGACGCGGGCCTCGGAGATCGGGCGGCCGTCGGTGGTGGTGCGGACGGTGCCACTGAGCACGGTTGTCATGCCGAGCCGCAGGTCCGGATCGACGGGCCGGCGGCGCACGTGCTTGGCGGCGTGGTGTAGCGAGTGGCTGGCCACCATCACCCAGGCGATGACGAGCAGCGCATACAGCACGACGGCCGTCCAGATGAACAGCTCCGAGCCGGTCCGCGCCGCGAGGGTGGCGGTGGCAGTCACGCAGGCGCCGACCGGGAAGATGAAAGACCACCAAGTGGGCGCGAAGGGCAGCCCGGCCCGGATCGTCCGTGCGGTCAGCCCTGTGGCGAGAGCCAACCACAGCATGGCGAAGCCCCACAGCGCAACTCCGCCCAGGAGCGCGAAGACCGCGGTGCCCCGTGCGTAGGGCGCAGGCAGCGCGCTCGGCGCCACCGCGGCCAGCGCGCCGAGCACCGTCACCGACTGGCCCAACGCCCCCAGGCCGATCCACACCGTGGGCACCACCGCTCCGGTGGGTGCGTCGTGGTGCACCAGGCGGCCGTATATCAAGGCCAGCCCCAGCAGCGCCGCGACGAGGCCGAGCCCGAGCATCGCGTAGCAGCCCAGGAGCAGGGCGAGCCGCAGCTGCCCGGCCGGTGTGTGGGGGACAAGCAGCGCGCCCGTCGCGGCGGAGACCATCGGCGGCACCACCGGCATCAGCCAGCCGCCGAACGCCGCGTCCGGTGCGAAGCGGTGCCGGGTGACCATCAGATAAGGCACCGTGCAGGCTGTGGCAAGACCGAGCGCGGTACCGAGCGACCAGAGCACCCAGTCCACCTTCAGCGCTGCCTCAATCCCGATCACCTGTCGGCCGAGCAGCAGCGCCCCGGCGCCCACCGTGAGCAGCGCCATCGGCGGCGCGCCGAAGAACTGGGCCATCACCGGATCAGCGGCATGCAACCGCAAGGCACGCTGTCGGAGGTAACCAACAGCCGGCAGGATCAGAAGGAGCGCGGCGCCCAGCCAGACCACCGTGGTGGCAGTCCGCAGCCCGTGGAAGTTCCGCGGCAGGGTGATCGCCGCGTTGGCGACGATGCCAGTGCCCATCACCGCCGCGAACCAGGTGGGGCCGAGTAGCGGACGCGTCCGGTTTGCCGTAGGCGACACAGGACGGGTGGCCAAGGAGAAAATCATGAGCCAAACCCTATGTTGGGGTTTGGGTGGAACTGTCGGTCATGTCCTGACGTGAGGGGCTCATGGCACATATCGAGCAACCGCCATGGTGTGCCGACTCCGGAGGGCCGACCCAGTCGGTCGCGCCCGCCGCGCTGCGCGCGCAGTGGCGGATGCCCCGGAGCTGTGGGCCGGGCCATGGAGACCATCCCGGTCATGCAGTAGTGCGCGTCGAGGTCATCCACGACGAGTGTGCGCAGGCCGGGGCGGGGCCCCGTCGTCCGTGTACATGCGCAGACCTGGCCGACGCGGCCCACGAGGACTGGCTCCATCCCGTGCCCGAGAGCCCGTGCCGTCCGATCCTGCTCTCCGTGTGCGGCGCCGCCGGCTTCACGCCCGACGGGTCCACCACTCCCTGGAACGTCCCGGCCCACTTCGTCGCCCACTGCCTCGGCGTCGCCCGGGCCCCCTTCCGGCCCAGCTGACCCCACACCTGCCCGTTACCCGCGTGCCCTGCGCTCGCAACCCGCGCCGCAAGCTGCTGACCTGCACCCGGGCCAGTGGCGAACGCCGCCCGGCGGTCGCGGCGGCGCTGGAGTAGCTGTGCGGGCTGTCGCGGGCGGCCGTGGCCTCTGGAGAGTGGGTTCTGGTGGGTAGACGTGCGACGCGGAGCAGGTGGACCTACGACACGCAAAGGGGCCCGAGCTGTGGCAGCTCGGGCCCCTTCGGGGTGCGCGGTAGGGATCAGGCGGCCACGGCCTCGCTCGCGTGGCCGCGCAGCCGGGCGACGACCTCGGTCAGCTGCGCGGCGACCTCGGCGTCGTCGACGGGGTGCGTCTCGGCGAAACGGGTCACCGAGCCCGGGATGGAGAGCTTGGCGTCCTCGATCACCTTGCCGCCGGCGATGCCCACGGCCTTGCGGGCCTCGTCCTGCGCCCACACGCCGCCGTACTGGCCGAAGGCGGTGCCGACCACGGCGACGGGCTTGCCGCCGAAGGCGCCGGCGCCGTACGGGCGGGAAAGCCAGTCGATGGCGTTCTTCAGGACGGCCGGGATGGTGCCGTTGTACTCGGGGGAGAAGAGCAGGAACGCGTCGGCGTTCTGCGCGGCCTCGCGCAGCTTGGCCGCGGTGGCCGGGACGCTGCCCTCGATGTCGGTGTCCTCGTTGTAGAAGGGGATGTCAGCGAGCCCCTCGAACAGCTCGACCTCGGCGCCCTGGGGAGCGAGCTTGACGGCCGCCTCGGCGAGCTGGCGGTTGTGCGAACCGGCGCGGAGGCTGCCGACGAGCGCAAGGATACGAACAGACATAGGAACTCCAAGGTCTGAAACATCACTGTCAGGATCCGGACCGAGGTCCGTTTAGATTCCTACCAGACTAACCGGACCGTGGTCCAGTTCCTTCCCGATGCTTTACGCTGTCTTCATGTCCAGCGCCCTGCCGCCCTTCCCGAAGCACCAGGAGCCCGTAGACCAGCCGCAGTTGCTCGAAGTCGGCTCCGGTGCGGACGAACCGTGCCTGCGCGCCGACGCCGCGCGCAACCGCGCCCGGCTGTTGGAGGCAGCCGGCCGGCTGGTCGCGGAACACGGTGCGTCCGGGGTCACGATGGAAGCGGTGGCCGAGGCGGCATCTGTGGGCAAGGGGACAGTCTTCCGCCGCTTCGGCGACCGCACCGGCCTGCTGATGGCGCTGCTGGACCACTCCGCGAAGAAACTGCAGGCCGATTTCCTCGGCGGGCCGCCGCCGCTTGGCCCTGGGGCGCCGCCCGTCGAGCGGCTGCGGGCGTTCGGCGTGGCGGCCCTGCGCCGGTCGGCCGAGCAATTGGACCTACAACTGGCAGCGCAACCGGAAGCGGCCCGTCGGCTCGCTCATCCCTCGCTTCGGGCGCTCGTCACGCACGTCACGATTCTGCTGCGGCAGATCGTGCCGGATGCCGACTGTGACCTGCTCGCCCAGGCGCTGATGGGATATCTCGACCCCGCCTTGATCCACCATCTGACGAAGCAGTGCGGGATGCCCCTGGAGCGGCTGGAAGCCGGCTGGATCGACCTGGTCTCCCGCGCCACCCGTACCGAGCCGTCCCACTGAGTCCTCCGCTCAGAGCCTGTCGGGTGACCTCTGATCGGGCGGCCGCGCCCTGGCACGCACGCTTCCCGCGTTGCCGAAATGTCCTCGTAGCTTCTTCCCCGAGCTCTCAGCTTCGTTCGAGCAGGGGAGACCCCATCCGAGGACATCCCGCCGCCTTGGAATCGCACGCACCAGACCGCGTCCGCTATCCGATCGAAGGTCACCCGACAGGCTCTCAGCGGGTGGGCGGCGGAACTCAGTCGTGGCGGGTGGCGGTCGGTCGGGTGGAAGGACGTGTTTCCTCGTAGACCGGAGGCGCCGAGTTCACCCGAGTCGGGAAGGTCCTTGCGGACGGTGTTCATGCCGGAACTTCTGCCCGCGCTCCTTCAGGACGGCGCCTGCCGGTTCTGATCGGTGCTCAGCCAAAGTCGGATGAGGTCGCGGCGGCGCTCCGGCTCGGGGTGGTCCACGTACTCGGTGCGGCTGTGCAGGGTGACGTGGTTGTTCAGGAACTGCATGTCGCCCGGGCGCAGGTCCATGGTGAGCATGAAGCGGCGATCGCTGTTGAGGCGGTCGAGCAGCTCCATCGCCTCCCGTTGCGCAGGGCTGAACGGCGGCACGTGGGCGCCGCGCAGCGCCGAACGCATGTAGTCGGGGCCGTAGGACGTGGACAGCCGACCTGCACTGTCCGTGGTGTAGACGGGGCGCTGATAGAAGCTGTCGGGCCCGTCCCCGGAGCGTCGGTCGCGCCACCAGGGCCGGTACAGCACCTCTGCCAGGTCGGGGCGGGTGCGCACGACCTCGTTGTGCACCGCGACCGAGCTGACGATGCAGCTGAGCCCGCCGGACTTCGCCGGCCGGATGCACAGCAGCGCGACGATGTCGTTCGGGTCGGCGTGGTAGCCGAGCCGCCCGCTGTGCTGGTAGCTGTAACTCGTCGAGCCCGACGGGTCGACGCCCAGGTCTCGCACATGTTGCAGGTACTTCTCCGGAGCCTGCGGGACAGTGCGGCCGACGTGTCGGCCCAGTCCCAGCGCGAGGATCTCGCATTGCTGCTCGCTCAGATCGGCAACGGGTGCGTCCTGCAGCAGCACGAAGCCGCGGCCGTTCATCAATTCGTCGACGAGACTGTCGAGGATGGGGCCGAGCGTCGGCAACGGAAAGTCCTCGCGTGAGAAGTCGGCGAGCCCCAGGCCCGCCGACTCCACGGCGCCGACCGCAGCGCGCAGTTCGGCCTGATGGGCGGCGCTGAACTTGATCCGCCATTCGCCGCTGTCGGCGACCTCGGCGCCGCGCCAGTCACCCGATCCGCGCACTTCTGTGATCACCGACAAACCGCCTCCGATCTCGAACCGGGTGCCCCTGCGGGCACTCTCCTCGACTCGTGCTTCCCTGTCGGCAACGACCGTGAGCGGCCTGGGGTGCCCTGACGTCGGCACCGAGGACGGAGTCTGCCCAGGCGTACTCGAACTTCCCGCACAGCTCCGGTGTCCGGCCGTCCTCGGACGCCAGAACCGGATCAGGCTCCTCGGCGAGCTGCGCCCGGACAGCAGCGGGGAGCGCTTGGTCGTCGGTGTCGAGTGCCAGGACGGCATGACCTGGGCAATTCTTTGGGAGCCGGGGGCCACGTACGTCCAACCGTTTGGCTGAACGGGCGCCCCGGTCCCGCGCCCGAGCAGGAACGGACGTCAGCTGGCGACGAGCAGGGCAATGCCGAAGACGCAGGTCACCACGCCGATGCAGGCTGTGACGGCCAACAGACAGCGCGTTCTGAGAAACCGGTAGCGGGTGGCGTACTCGATGACGAGTTCGGCCGACCGAGCGGAGACCCGGGCGTCGTTCGCCCGCGAAGCGGCAGTCCAGTCGGCAGCGAAAGCACGTTCGATGTCGGCCCGCTGGGCAGCCGTCAGCCAGGGAAGCCGCTCAGCGAACCGGATGGCCCGGCGGCGCGCCTCCTCGCCCTCCGCGCTCGACAGAAGGTAGTCGTCGAGCCCGGCGAGCGGGCCGTCGTCCTCCATGCCAGCCCCGATGAACACGCTGTCCTCCGGCACGTGTCCTCACTCCTGTTCATCCCCCGGCGCCGCCGCCGCTGACGCGGCCGGACGTCTGTCGATCTCCTCGATGGAGCTGATCTCCGGGTGATGGAGGTCGAATGCCGGGGATTCGGAGCAGATCCGTGGCAGGGTGAGGAAGTTGTGCCGCGGGGGCGGGCATGAGGTCGCCCACTCCAGCGAACGGCCGTAGCCCCACGGGTCGTCGACCTCGACCGGCTTGCCGTACTTGGCGGTCTTCCACACGTTGTAGAGGAACGGCAGCATCGACAGTCCGAGGAGGAACGAGGAGATCGTCGAGATCGTGTTCAGCGCGGTGAAGCCGTCGGCGGCGAGATAGTCCGCGTAACGACGCGGCATGCCCTCCGCGCCGAGCCAGTGCTGCACCAGGAACGTGCCGTGGAAGCCCACGAACAGCGTCCAGAACGTGATCTTGCCGAGCCGCTCGTCCAGCATCTTGCCGGTGAACTTCGGCCACCAGAAATGGAATCCGGCGAACATCGCGAAGACCACGGTGCCGAACACCACGTAGTGGAAATGCGCGACGACGAAGTACGAGTCCGAGACATGGAAGTCCAGCGGCGGCGAGGCCAGGATGACGCCGGTCAGACCACCGAAGAGGAACGTCACCAGAAAACCGATGGACCAGAGCATCGGAGTCTCGAAGGACATCGAAGCGCCCCACATCGTGCCGATCCAGTTGAAGAACTTCACCCCGGTCGGCACGGCGATCAGGAATGTCATGAAGGAAAAGAACGGCAACAGCACACCGCCGGTGACGTACATGTGGTGCGCCCACACGGTAATCGACAGGCCCGCGATGGCGATCGTCGCGGAGATCAGACCGACATATCCGAAAATCGGTTTGCGGCTGAAGACGGGAATGATTTCGGAAACGATTCCGAAGAACGGCAACGCGATGATGTACACCTCCGGATGGCCGAAGAACCAGAAGAGGTGTTGCCAGAGCAGCGCGCCGCCATTGGCCGCGTCGAACACATGCGCACCGAACTTGCGGTCCGCCTCCAGCGCGAAGAGCGCGGCGGCGAGCACCGGGAAGGCCAGCAGGACCAGCACACCGGTCAGCAGAACGTTCCACACGAAGATCGGCATCCGGAACATCGTCATGCCGGGTGCGCGCATGCAGATGATCGTGGTGATGAAGTTGACCGAACCGAGGATCGTGCCGAAGCCGGAGAAGGCCAGACCCATGATCCACAGGTCGCCGCCGATGCCCGGCGAACGGACGGCGTCCGAGAGCGGGGAGTAGGCGAACCAGCCGAAGTCGGCCGCACCCTGGGGGGTGAGGAAGCCGCTGACGGCGATGATCGA
Organism: Streptomyces sp. NBC_01669; assembly: GCF_026339735.1. Classification (GTDB taxonomy): domain Bacteria; phylum Actinomycetota; class Actinomycetes; order Streptomycetales; family Streptomycetaceae; genus Streptomyces; species Streptomyces yanii. The sequence goes on along the minus strand of NZ_JAPEQG010000001.1, from coordinate 485,846 downwards.
GCCGAAGAGGTACAGCCAGTACGCGAACATGTTCAGCCGCGGGAACGCCACGTCGGGCGCGCCGATCTGCAGCGGCATGATCCAGTTCGCGAACCCGGCGAACAGCGGCGTCGCGAACATCAGCAGCATGATCGTGCCGTGCATCGTGAACGCCTGGTTGAACTGCTCGTTCGACATGATCTGCGTGCCGGGGCGGGCCAGCTCGGCGCGCATGAAGAGCGCCAGCACACCGCCGATGACGAAGAACGCGAACGACGTGACCAGGTACATCGTGCCGATCGTCTTGTGATCGGTGGTAGTCGCCCATTTCACGACGATGCTGCCCGGCCGCTTTTGCTTTGCCGGCAGTTCGTCCTCGTATGAATCGTCGGATTCAGCGGGTCCGACGGTGACCCTGTTCGCCACTTCAACGCTCCTTCGGCCGACGGCATACCGGCCACGCGGGCACTGTAGGCGAGAGGGTCCCGGCTGACGAAGTGAGCTGCTGGGCATTCGGCCGATCGGAGTAGAGATCGGGGCCGCATCCGGGTGATTGCGCTTTCATATGCCCAGGCCGGAGCGAACAGAAGAGAAGTTGTTTTCCTGTTCAGGAAGTGCCCCGCCAAAGCCGTCCCTACCCGCGCCGTCCGCCCCCGCGAGCTGTTCGTCGGTGTGTCCGGCCGAGTGCCGATCGGTCCACGCTTTCAGGCGTCACCCGATGGCGATGCGCCGGTGGGAGCCCGACCTGCCCCGGGCCGCAAGGGCATCCATCGTGGCGCGCGGTACCTCGGGTGAACTGGATCCCGAGATCCTGCTCAAGGTTGGACCTGGTTGCGGATCGGACGCTCCAGCTTGTTGCACATGTCGGGGGATGCGGCGACGGCCCGCCGGAACCGGCCGGCCGCCGCGCGACGTCAGGGTCAGCCGACGGGCTGGAAGAAGGGGCCCGCAGGGGCGAAGTTCCGCGAGCAGACACCCACGTCCTCACCCCTCAGGTACGCCGGCATCCAGGCGCCGAACGGCATCGCGTACTCCTCGAATTTTCCTCCACGGCAGCGTGACGCGCTTCTCGACGGACGTCCGCCGGTACTCGCGGCGGGTGAGGTAGGGGAGTTCGGCCTTCCTGCGGTGAATCGGGTACGGAACGGTGCGGCCATGCACCGGAATCCCGGTCGGGTGCCAGCGCCCGGATGAATGGGGCGGAACGAATTCCCCCGGAGAACGGCACATGGCGGGATGTCAGCAGAATTCCGCCTTCGTCCGAGTGCTTGACATGTACCACGCGAACCCCTGTAGAACTCGCCGCTGACGGCCGTCACCCGGCGGCCGGCTCCATTGCGACCCAGAACTGCCCCGAAGGCGTTTCTTCTTGCGAGGCGCCTGTTTCTGGCACGCATGTGGTGTCGGCGGGGCTCGCACATTCTTTTCCGCGGAAGGGAACAGCATGTTCGGACCACGAGCCCGGCGGCTTTTGGCGGTGAGTGGGGTGATGGCGGTCGTCGCGACCGTCGCGCCTCAGCCCGCCTTTGCCGCTCCGGCCGATGGCAGAGCCTTCGTTGAAGGCCTCAGAGGCTGGTTCGACGACGATGACGAGAAGCGCGAGGCGAAACCGCCCCGCCTTCCGGAGACCGCCGTCCCCAGCAATGAGCATCTCGCCGCATCGAAGCAGGCGAAGAAGCCACGGCGCATCAAGGAATTAGCGGAAAGACGGACGCCCAACTCCCGTTACTGGCAGCTCTCCGACGGTCGGGTCCAGTCCGAGGTCTCGGGCGTGGCCACCCACTACGCCACGGGCAAGGGCAAGGCCAAGCAGTGGAAGGCCATCGACACCGCGGTCGTGCCCAGCGACCGCGAGGGCTTCGTCTACGCCAACACCACCAACACCGCCCGGACCTGGTTCGGCGAGAACACCGACGAGCTGGTCCGCTTCGAGGTCGACGCCGGCCACTGGGTCAGCGTCGGCCTCAAGGGCGCCACGCACCCCAAGAAGCTCGTTCCGCAGGTCGATGGCGACACCGTCACCTACCGCGACGCCTTCGGCAAGGGCACGGACCTGACGTACAGGGTCGGCAACGGCACCGTGAAGGAGGGCATCGTCCTCCACGGGCGGCCTGCCGGCTCGCCAACGTACGATTTCACGCTGACCACCCACGGGCTGACTGCCGCGGCGCGGAAGAACGGTTCCGTCGCGCTCTTCAGCGAGAGCGCCGGACCCTCGCGGGCCGAACTGTCCATCCCCGCCCCGTTCATGACGGACGCGAAGAAGGACGCCGCCTCACCGTACGGGACACGGAGCAGCGACGCCGTCACTCAGCGGCTCACCGGCAAGGACGGTTCGTACGCGCTCGTCCTGCGGCCCGACGCCGACTGGTTGGCCGCCCCCGGGCGTCAGTACCCGGTGGTCGTGGACCCGACGATCTCCATCTCGCCGACGCCCTCGCAGTCCCAGGACGTCATGATCTCGTCGGACGGGCCGACGACGAACTACGACGGGAACTGGCGGCTCTCGGTCGGCAACACGACCACGGGCTCCTCCAGGGCGCTGCTGAAGTTCGGGCTGTCCGGGGTGCCCGCGGGCACCAAGCTGGACTCCGCCGACCTCAGGCTCTACTACGACCAGACGCACACCACCGGTGACACCGAGGTGCAGCTGGAGGCGCACCGCGCCACCACTGCGTGGAGCGAGACCAACGCCACCTGGAACAGCGCCAGCGGCATCACCGGTGAGCTGTCCGGCACATCGGTCCTGGTCGACGACCGGGACGCCGGCACCACGGCCGCGCAGGGTGCGTGGCCCGCCTCCACCAACACCGCGTTCACCCAGTACGCGGTCAACCAGGACTATCTGTACAACAAGGACACCGTCGCCGGAGAGTCGTACACCTGGCAGCCGAACCTCCCGGAGGACGGCAACTACCAGGTCGAGACGCACTACATTCCGGCCTCGGACCGTGCGACCAACGCGCCGTACACCGTCACCTACAACGGTGGCACCAAGGCGTACACGGTCGACCAGAGCGCGGGCACGGCCGGCGTGTGGAAGACGCTCGGCACCCACCCGTTCAAGGCGGGCACCACGGGCAAGATCGTCCTCGGTGATGGTCCCGCCTCCGCCTCCACCTCGGTCATCGCGGACGCGGTCCGCTTCACCAAGGGCGGCGTCGTCACCAAGAAGCCGGGTGAGCTCAACACCTGGCACAGCTTCCCGGTGACCAAGACCGTTCAGTCCTGGATCGACGGGACGTACGGCAACAACGGCTTCGTCGTGAAGGCCGGGGACGAGTCCGCCACCAGCGGCCCCAAGGGCGGCCCCCGGTACGAGGCCGCCGAGTACGCCTACAAGGGCGAGGTCGCCAACTACCCCAAGCTGGTCCTGACCTGGGGCCGGCAAGGCGTCAACGTGAACGCCCCGCAGGTCGTCCACTCCACCGGCGCCGAGTTGACCTGGCCCGCGTACACCGACCCGTCGACCGCGACCGGCGACGACATCGTCGAGTACCAGGTCCACCGCAGCGTCTTCCAGTCCTTCACCCCGTCCTCGCAGACCCTCGTCTCGCCCGTGGCGAACGACCGGACGGCGTTCACGGACTCGACGGCCACACCGACCCCGGCGGATTCGGCCGACTCGTTCGGCAACGTCTTCTACTACATGGTCGCGGTGAAGACGAAGGACGGGCAGATCATCCCGGCCCCGACCCAGATCGTCCGACTGCCCAAGGCGGGGCGGACGACCATGGTGCTCCAAGGCATCGGGACGGACACCACGCTGGCCTCGGCCCAGCCGACCACCGGTCACGACCAGCTCTCCGACTCGGGCATCAACCGTACCTGGCTGTCGGTGGGCAACAACTCGTCCACGTACGGCAAGACCCGGTCCCTGCTGAAGTTCCCGCTGTCCGGCATCCCGGCGAGCTCACGGGTCCTGGAGGCCCAGCTCGACCTGTGGGGCTTCACCACCACCACGGGCACCGACGGAGCGGTGTACGAGGTCCACGGTCTGACCAAGGACTTCGACGAGACCGCAGCCACCTGGAACAACGCCACCGCCACCACCCCGTGGACGACGGCCGGCGGCGACATGGACGCGGCCGTCGCGGACACGGTCGGCACGGTCACCAACGACCCCGCACGCCAGAGCTGGTACCTCACCTCGCTGGCCCAGAACTGGGTCACGAACCCGGCCAGCAACAAGGGTGTGGCGCTCCGACTCCAGGACGAGTCGGCGGCGGGACCGCAGGAACGGACCGTTTTCCTCTCCTCGGAGGCGGAGGAGGCGCAGCTGCGCCCGCAGCTCGTCGTCACCTACATCGACAAGTCGACGGAGTCCACGTACTTTGCGCCGTACACCCCTGCGCGAATGACTCCGGGCGACGACTACACCGTCGATGTCACCCTGACCAACACCACCACCTCCGTGTGGCGGGCCGCCGACCAGTCGCTCTCCTACACCTGGACCCTGCCGGACGGCACGGACGCCACCACCGGCGGGAACCAGCTGCGCACGGCACTGCCCAAGGACGTCTATCCGGGAGAGTCGGTCACCATACCGGCCGCGCTGCGCGCTCCGATCAACTCGGACTCGGGCAACAAGCGCCTCGACTACGTCCTCAAGTGGGATCTGCGCAACGTCACGGCGGGCACCTGGCTGTCGGCGACGGAGTCCCTCGCGCCGCTCGCGCAGAACGTCCGCGTCGAGGACCCGACGTCGAACCAGCTCGGCCTGGAGAAGTTCTACTCGTATGCGGGAAAGAACACCGGTGCCGGCAGCTCGCTGATGACCAACCTGTACGCGGGCAACACGGTCTGGCAGTACAACGCCTTCACCAACCCGGGCCGCGGTCTGCAGACCGCGGTGCGCTTCGCGTACAACTCGCAGGACACCTCCGACACGGTGCTCGGCCACGGCTGGTCGGCGCAGGCCGCCATGCCGCTGCGGCTCGGCGCGGCGCTGGACTTCCACCCCAACCCGAACCCGACCGAGGTGACCCTCCCGGACGGCGACGGCACGGAGCATGTCTTCCGCAAGCAGCCGGACGGCACATGGAAGGCCCCGGCGGGTGTGCACTACCTGCTCCAGCAGGGCTCGGGTGTGGACTGCACGCCGGACAAGGACGGAGACCCCAAGGCCTGGTCGCTGACGCGCCCGGACCGGTCCCAGTTCTTCTTCGACTGCGACGGCTTCCTCACGTCCATCGCCGACAAGAACGGCAACACGCAGAGTTACACCTACGAGGAGCGCAAGTCCAACAACAAGCCCACCAAGTTCCTCCGCTACCTCACCGATCCGGCGGGGCGGCAGTCCCTCACCGTCGAGTACTACGCCAAGGGCCAGTCGTATCCGTACATCAATGACGCGGGTACGAAGGTCACGGGCAGCAACCTCACCAACCCGAAGATCATCGACCACGTCAAGTCGATGACGGACATCTCCGGGCGGAAGATCTCCTTCGTCTACTCCGACAAGGGGCTCCTCGGTGAGCTGACCGACGGCGACGGCTCCGCCCAGCCCAAGGTCTTCGGGTTCGTCTACGACGCGACGCAGGGCAACAAGAACGTCAAGCTGGTCAAGGTCACGGACCCGCGGGGCAACTCCACCTCGCTGGACTACTACTACCCGCAGACCGGGGACGACCCGAAGTTCCACTGGAACACCAAGACGATCACGGACCGGCTCTCCTTCGCGACCGATTACGCCTACCGGGATCCGGACGGTACCGCGGGCTCGTTCATCGAGACCAAGGTGACGGACGCGGAGAACAACACCACCACCCATCTCATGGACGGCTTCGGCCGCCCGACCGAGATCACCAACGCGAAGCTGGAGGCCTCGAAGCTCGCCTGGGACGCGGACAACAACGTCACGCGTCTTGAGGAGGCCAATGGCGCCGTCTCCACCTGGTCGTACGACCCGAAGACGGGCTACCCACTGGAGAAGAAGGATGCCGAGGCCAACAAGAACGGGACCCCGGCGCAGACCTTCACCTACTCCACCGGCCTGAACGGCCATATCGCGGACCTCTTCCAGAAGAAGTCCCCGGAGGGCCGTACGTGGCAGTTCGGCTATGACACCCGCGGCAACCTGACCTCGGTCACGGACCCCAAGGGTGTGGCCACGTCCACCGTGGGCGACTACACCTCCACGTCGGAGTACGACACCTATGGCCAGCTGACGAAGTCGATCGACGCCAACGGTCACGCCACGGAGAACCGCGACTTCCAGGCCTCCGGTTACCCGGCGACGATCATCGACCCGCTGACCAACCCGTCGACGTTCGACTACGACGAGCGTGGCAACGTTCTCAGGGTCACCAACGCCAAGGGAGCGCAGGTCACCCAGGCCTACGACACCTTCGGCCGGCCGCTGGAGAAGAAGGAGCCCAAGGACCGGGCGGCGGGCGTCTTCATCACCACTCCGGCTCCGGAGTACGACGCCAACGACAACATCACCAAGGTCATCGCGGCCAACGGCTCGGTGTCGACGTCGGCGTACGACAACGCCGATCAGATAACCGAGGCGAACGTCCCCGGTGACGAACCGACCGATCCGGCCCGCAGGACCACGACGACGTACGACAAGGTCGGCAACCCGCTCACCATCACGGAGCCCAAGGGCAACACGACGGCGACGGCGGGCGACTACACGACGACGACCAGGTACGACGCCGTCTACCAGCCGATCGAGGTCGTCAACGCCAACGGTGGCAAGGCCACTTCGGTGTACGACAGCGTCGGAAACGTCATCAAGGTCGTCGACCCGCGCAAGAACGCCACCGCCGATCCGAACGACTACACGAACACCTACACGTACGACCTCAACCACCGGGTCGTCAGGACCAGCGACGCGCTCGGCAACGAGTCGTCGGAGCGGTTCGACCTCGACGGCAGCACCGTCGGCACCACGGACCCCGAAGGCAATGAGTCCCTCGCGTCGTACGACGAGCGCGGCGCCCTGGTCGAATCCAAGATTCCGCTCAGCAAGGACGCCTCCGGGAGCATCAGCTACCGCACCACCAAGTACGAGTACGACCAGGTCGGCAACCAGACCAAGACGATCACCCCACGCGGTGTCGCCACCACCGGCGACGACACCGACTTCACCGCCGAGACCGTCTATGACGAACTCGACCGGGTGAAGGAGGCGCGGTCGGCTTACAGCAAGGCGGACACCCGCTACAACACCCCCGACTCGACGTTCTACTTCTACGACTCGGTGGGCAACCTCAGCTCGGTCTCCGCGCCTCCCTCCGAGGGCCAGACGGTCCGTAACGTCACTGATTACACCTACTACGACAACGGCTGGACCAAGTCGTCGAAGGACCCGTGGGACATCACCACGGCCTACGACTACAACGTGCTCGGTCAGCAGACCAAGAACACCCTCACCTCGGCAGGTGGGTCCCAGCAGCGCACCATGACCTGGGACTTCTTCCAGTCGGGCAACCAGAAGGCCCGCTCGGACGACGGTGTCCCCGTCGGCAAGCAGGTCGTCGTCGTCGACAGCTCGGACTTCAACAACACCGCGCTCCAGGGCAACTGGTCGCGCACCCAGGCCGAGTCGCAGTACGGCTACGACACCTACTCGCATCCCGCGGGTGCCGGCGACGACACGTTCGCGTGGCAGCTCAACATCCCGCAGGACGGCACGTACGAGGTCTTCGTTCGCCATCCGAAGCTGACGGGCGCCGCGAGCGACACCAAGTTCACGGTCGATCACAACGGCGGGTCCGTGACGAAGACCGTCGACCAGACCCAGAATGCCGGTTCCTGGATCTCGCTCGGCAGCTACTCGTTCGTCGAGGACGGTCCGCAGAAGGTCACAGTGACCGACCAGGCGAACGGCACCGTCCTCGCCGACTCGGTGAAGCTGGTCCGTTCGAACGCGGGTGAGACCGACAACGAGAAGAAGGACTTCACCTACAAGTACGACGCCAACGCCAACATGGTGGAGGTCAAGGACAACTCGCCCGGCGCGAAGATCGACACCTATCGCATCGACTACGAGGGCCTCAACCAGGTCTCCAAGGTCGAGGAGGTGGCGGCCGGCACGGTGAAGAACACCACGTCCCTCGCGTACAACGAGATCGGCAACCCCGTCTCCACGACGCATGACCTCACCTGGTCGAAGGTGGACTACGACGGGCGGGACCTGGTCAGCAAGGTGACCAACGGGGACTCGCCGACCGCCGGCAACCAGCAGATCACCAATCTGACGTACACGGCCCGCGGACTCCTGCTCAAACAGACCAAGCCCAATGGCAACGTGCTCGACCTGACGTACTACCTGGACGGCTCGGTCAAGCAGTCCGTGGAGAAGACGTCGGGCGGGACCGTCGTGGCCCAGCACGACCTGGAGTACGAGCCCAACGGCAACCGCTCCAAGGACGTGCTGAAGCTGATGAACGCCGACAACAACTCGGCGTACATCAACAACACCTACTCCTTCGACTACGACCCGCAGGACCGGATCGCGAAGGTCACCAAGTCCGGTGACGCTCCTTCCACCGAGTCGTACACCTACGACAGCAACAGCAACATCGTGTCGCAGACGGTCGACGGGCAGACCCAGACGTCCCGCTTCGACCGCAACCGTCTGCTGTCCACCACGGCCGGCGGTGTCACCTCCACCTACAACTACGACCCGCTCGGCCGTGTCGACACCGTGAGCAGTGGCGGCCAGACGGAGCAGAAGTACTACTACGACGGCTTCGACCGGACCGTGAGGACGCGGGCCGGATCGGGCGCCGCCGCGGTGACGACGTCCTACGTCTTCGACCCGTTCGACCGGACCGTGTCGCAGACGACGTCCGGCGCGCAGGCCAAGACGACGGCGTTCACCTACCTCGGCATCGACAAGTTGGTCCTGCGCGAGGAGCTGAACGGCAAAGCGGACAAGTCGTACCAGTACCAGGCGTCCGGGCAGCGTGCCACCCAGATCAAGCACAAGGACGACGGGACCAAGGAGTATTCGCAGTACGTCACCAGCCCGCGCGGTGACGTCGAGGCCATCACGAAGGAGAGCGGCAACACCCGGTCCACGTACGGCTACACGGCCTACGGATCGGACGACAAGTCCCAGATGACCGGTGCGGACAAGCCGGACGCGGCCAACCCCGACAAGGACTCGTACAACGCCTTCCGCTTCAACTCTTCCCGCTGGGACAAGGCGTCGGGCACGTACGACATGGGATTCCGTAACTACGACCCGGGGCTGAACCGGTTCCTGACCCGTGACATGTACGGCGGCGCGCTGGCCGATATGTCGCTGGCCTCGGACCCGTTCACCGGCAACCGGTACTCGTTCGCCGGTGGCAACCCGATCAGCTTCATCGAACTCGATGGGCACCTGTTCGGGCTCTCGCTGTCCGACATCGGTCACGCGACGCTGGACGTGGTGGGTCTGATCCCGGTCGTGGGTGAGGTCGCCGACGTCGCCAACGGCATCTGGTACGCCGCCGAAGGCAACTACGTCGACGCGGCCCTGTCGATGTCCTCGGCCATTCCGCTCGTCGGCTACGGCGCCAGCGCCGTCAAGGCCGGCAAGTACGCCAAGAAGGGAGTCGAAGCACTCGACACCGCCAATGACGTCCGCAAGGCGGAGGACAAGGCCGAGGCGGCCGTCGACGCCGGCAGCACCGCCCGCAAGGCCGACGGAGCCGATGCCCCTTCGGCCCCGAAGGAACCGGCTGCCCCCAAGGCCTGCAAGAACAGCTTTGTCCCAGGCACCCAGGTGGTCCTCGCGGATGGCTCCACCAAGGCCATCGAGAAGCTGACCGAGGGCGACCAGGTCCTGGCCTCGGACGTCGAGCGCGGCGACCTCCAGTCCCGCGAGGTGCTGAGCGTCCGCAGCCATGAGGGCTCCAAGCACCTGGTCACCGTCACCGTCGACACCGACGGCAAGAAGGGCAAGGCCACCGGAAAGGTCACTTCGACCGAGGCCCACCTCTACTGGCTGCCGGACGCCGGCCGTTGGGCCAGGGCGGACGCCCTCAAGTCGGGGATGTGGCTGCAGACCTCGTCCGGTACGTGGGTGCAGATCACCGCGGTCTCACACACCACCCGGCATGAGCGTGTCCACAACCTCACGGTGGACGCCGTCCACGACTATTACGTGCTGGCGGGCGGCGCCAGGGTCCTTGTCCACAACTGCAACGAACAGATCGCCAAGGATCTCGACAAGCGCGTGCAGCAGTTGCACGGCAATCTGAACAAGAAGGCCCAGAGCAAGCGCACCACGGCCATGATCAGGGCCGACAAGGGCGACGGAACCTTCGTCGATGTCCTCGCATCCAGCGGGGACCGCATCGTGGACCCGAAGATCCGCAACGCGATGAAGACGGACGGCTCGGAGATTCTGGCCGACGTCATTCCCGGGGATGCGGAAGTGAGCGCTCTCGCCCACATCAAGAAGATGGGGTGGACTCCTGTGGCCGGCGCTGCCAACCGGCCGGTCTGCCCCTGGTGCCAGAACGAGCTGTTCCAACCGTTCAGCGACACCGTGGGCGCTGCCCGCCTCGTGGGGACTCACTGGAAGACTGTGATCCTCAACAAGTTCCGGAAGACACCGAGTGGGGATGCCCTCACCGGCGCCCGGTCGTTCGCTTGGTAGGGGATAGGGAAGATGTCCGAAGTCGAAGTAACGTCCGCGGGGCTGGCCGAGGTCAGCCCCGCGGGGCGGGCGGTCATCGCGTCGCTCGCTCTGCACAGGGTCTCGCTGTTCCCGATGGAGGGCGGATTTTCCGAGCCTTTTCCCGGTTCGGAGGCCTTCTTCCAGCGGGCTGTGGCCGTCTCGAAGGCTCTGGCCTCGGGAGAGCCGGCCACGGACGAACTCGCGGAAGTTCTGGAGGTGTACAACGACCTCGTCCAGCCCGATGGCGAGCACATCGAGGAACCGGACGGCCCGGGTGCCTGGGGAATGGACGTCCTGGACATCGCAGGTTACGTCCTCGAAGCGTGGGACGATCCGGATTCCAGCGCTGAAACGGTCGCGGACGCCCTGGATGCGATGCATTCCTTCGCGGACGCCCTGGAAGAGATGATCCCCGTGGTGAGGGACGGAGACGATCCGGCGGACCTCCGCGAACTGGAGATCCAGCGCCAGGTCGACGATGTTGCCGATGTCCGTGCGCTCACCGCCCGGGGCGGCATCGACGCAGCGGCCATCGACCGCCTCTACGCGGCATCGCTGCCGCTCGCGCATGCCTATCGGGAGCGGATCGGCCTGCTTCCGTAGCGGGAGCGGTGAACTGAGGCGGGCAGTGGCGTAATTACGCTCCGCGATGTCCACACAGGACGAGTGGCGCATGATGCCGCACCAGCACGGTGACGCCGTACTGGCGGCACCCTCACAGGAACGGCCCGCCGGTCGGACTGGCGGGCCGTTTCCGTCTGCCGGGCCCTCGGGCCCCCGCGCCGCTCCTCAGCCTGCGTCCCGCAGGCTCCACAGGTGCAGGGACGTGCCGTCCTCGGAGACCGTGTACCAGGTGCCGTCCCCTGCGGAACGGGGGGGCCCGGAGACAGGGAACGGGTAGGTGATCTCGCCGCGCAGGGACATCCCCCGCACATCGACGAGCCAGTGGCGGACCGTGCCGTACTCCTTGTCGCACTGGGTGGTGCCCGCGACGACGGTGTCCTCGTCCGCGAAGGCCGCCTCGAAGTCCCAGTACAGCCGGTCCTCGCCCGTGTTCCGCGGGTGCGGCGGCACGGTGCCCTGCGCGTCCAGTGTCCGCAGGACCGCGCCGCCCTCCACGTGGTGCAGGTCGAGGGACCCCTGATCGAGGGGAACGGACAGCAGGTTCCGGCCCGACGGGTTCACCGTCAGCAGGATCGTCTCGATGTCGATCTGCTCGGCAGTCAGCCGCTGCCCGTCCCACCGTCCCCAGAGCGAGGGCGATCCTTCCTCGCCCTCGCCGATGCTCAGCCCCATCTGTGCCGGGTCCGGGTGCGGGGTGTGGAACGATCCGGAGGCCACGGTCCCGGTGTCCACGCGGTCCAGGACCCTGCCGTCGACCGCGTCCAGGACGAGCCACAGTTCCTCGTAGTCCGCCGCCTCGTCGTCGTCGCTCAACGGTCCGCGGACGTGCGCCCAGACGAGCTTGCCGTCCGCGGAGACGGCCGCCGACCCCATGTCGGCGTAGAAGTGGCCCTCGTCGTCGGCGTATTCGGCGAAGGACGTGTGCATCAGGGGACAGCTGCCGTCCCAGCAGCCATGCCGCACCTCCCACCGCGTCGCGCCGAGCGCCTCCACCGAGCGCACCGCGTGCACGGCGGCGAACACCGCGACATCCCGGTCCGGTGACACCGTCACTGTTCCGAAGCCGCGCGGCCAGGGCGCCGGGAAGCGGACCTCGGTGGCCTGTCCCGCGCCGGGCCCGTCCAGGTCGAGGGCGACCACTTCGGTGTCACCGCGCTGCACAAGTACCCTGCGGCCAGGCCAATACAGCACCTGCGGAGCGTCCGCCGACGCTCGGTCCAGCGGAGCGGCGACGGTGGAGACGAGACGAGGGGCCACGGTCACGGAATCCTCCGGCACGGATGACGCGAGAAGTGAGAACTTGACGCATCTATCATCCCTGGTCTTGCGTGGGTATCCCCGGCTTCAGCCGGGGAGGGAAACGCATCCTCGGTCCGGAGGCGCGAAGCGCCGGAGTTCGCTGCGCCCTGGGGTGACGGTCAGGCAGGTCGTTTCTGTCCTTCGATGTACTGGCGGATGACGGTCAGCGGTGCTCCGCCGCATGATCCCGCGAAGTAGGAGCGGGACCAGAAGACCGGTCCCATGCCGATCCGGTTGATCCGGCCCGTGTACTCCGCCCGCAGGTACCTGGAGCTGACGCCCTTGAGGCTGTTGATCAGCTTCGACAGGGTGACCTTCGGCGGGTAGTGCACCAGCAGGTGGACGTGGTCGGCTTCGCCGTTGAACTCCCGCAGCTCCGCCTCGAACGTGCCGCACACCTCACGCATGATCTCTTCGCACCGCTTCAGCATGTCGTCATCGAACACGCCACGCCGGTACCTGGTGACGAACACCAAGTGAGTGTGGAGGAGGTGGTAGGCAACATGAAGTCCTGTAAATATATATGAATATCAGGGTTTGGTTCCCAGTGTGGTGACATACGCCAAGCGTAATATGATCTCCGAAGCTGGCCGGGAAGGGGGTGGGCCGGGTGATCCGTGCGTACAAGTTCCTCATGCGGCCCACGGTGGGTCAGCAGGGCGCGCTCACCGAGATGCTGCGTGACCACTGCTCGCTCTACAACGGCGCGTTGCAAGAACGTCGGGAGGCCTACCAGCACAGCTCGAAGACGACGGTCCGGTACGGGCAGCAGTCCGCCCAGCTCAAGGGCATCCGGGCCTTCGACCCGGAACGCCAGGGCCGTTGGTCGTTCTCTTCGCAGCAGGCGACGTTGCGGCGGCTGGACAAGGCGTTCGCCGGGTTCTTCCGTCGGGTCAAGGCAGGGGAGAAGCCGGGATATCCGCGTTTCCGTTCGGGCAAGCGGTTCGACACCGTGGACTTCCCGAAGGACGGCGACGGCTGCCGCTGGGATGCCACCGCGCACGACCCCGTCACCCGCGTCCGCCTCCAGGGCGTCGGCCACGTCAAGGTGCACCAGCACCGGCCGGTGGCCGGCAAGGTCAAGACGATCAGCGTCAAGCGCGAAGGGCGGCGCTGGTACGTCATCCTCACCGCCGACCAGGAACAGCCCGAGCCGCTGCCGGCGACCGGCAGCATGATCGGCATCGACCTGGGCATAGCGAACTTCCTCGCCGACTCGGGCGGCGAGTTCGTGCCCAACCCCCGGCACGGAGCGAAGGCCGCCGCCAGGCTCGAAGCCGCGCAGCAGGCCCTCGCCCGGTGCAAGCGGGGCAGCAAGCGCCGACGCAAGGCCGTGGAGACAGTGGCGCGGCTGCACCGCAAGGTCCGCCGTCAGCGCCTGGACCACGCCCACAAGACCGCGCTGAACCTGGTGCGTGACCACGATTTCATCGCGCACGAAGACCTCAGGATCCGCACCATGAGCAAGGCCCCGGCCCCGAAGCCGGACCCCGCCACGCCGGATAGCTTCCTGCCCAACGGGGCCGCCGCCAAGGCCGGGCTGAACCGCTCGATCGCTGATGCCGGATGGGGGGTGTTCCTGACGATCCTCACCGCCAAGGCAGAATGTGCCGGACGGGACGTGATGGCCGTGGACCCCCGCAACACCTCCCGCCGGTGCCCCGTATGCGGGCACACCGCCAAGGAGAACCGGCCCACCCAGGAGAAGTTCCACTGCGTCGCGTGCGGCCACCAGGCACACGCGGACACGGTGGGCGCCCTGAACGTTCTACGGGCCGGGCTGGTCCGTCGCGAAGCCCAACCGGCATAGCGAGAAGCCCCCACCTTCGGGTGGGGGAGGAGTCACCGCAAGGGCATCTCGGCTCATCGCCCGTGCCCGGACCCAGCACCTGACTCCTCCGGCCGGACGGGCGGGTACGCGGGGTTCGCCGAGGGTCCAGCGGTATCGGGGGCCCGCAACCGGTAGCCGGCGCCGCGCACCGTCGCCAGGTGGGACCGCTCACCCGGCCGGTCGACCTTGCGCCGCAGGTAGGCCACGTACTGGTCGACGACATTGGACACCCCGTCGCAGGGGTAGTTCCACACGTGCTCCAGAATCCGGGTACGGGTCAGCACATCGCCCGGATGCCGCAGGAACAGCTCCAGCAGGGCGAACTCCTTCGGCGAGAGCTGGAGCTCGGCCTCCCCGCGCCACACCCGTCGGCTCGCTGGGTCCATCCGCAGATCGCCCACGGTGACGAGCGCGGGCCTCGGGTGGGTACCGCGCCGGACCAGGGCCCGCAGCCGGGCGAACAGTTCGGCGAAACTGAACGGTTTGGCCAGGTAGTCGTCGGCACCGGCGTCCAGGCCGTGTACCCGTTCGCCGACCGAGCCGAGGGCGGTCAGTACCAGAACGGGGGCCCAGCACCCATCGGCCCGAAGCCGCCGGCACACCTCGAAGCCGCCGAAGCCCGGCAGCATCACATCCAGGACGATCAGGTCGTAGGGCACCTCGGTGGCCTGCCAGACAGCGTCCGGACCGTCCGCGGCCACGTCGACCGCGTACCCCTCCTCGGTCAGCCCGCGCCGCAGCAGCTCTGCCGTGCGGACCTCGTCCTCGACCACCAGCACCCGCATGCCTCCACCGCAGGAGGATCGCGGGCGCACCACATGTCGTGATGCGTCCGTCCGCACCCCTTCGGTCACCGGGCGGCCCTGCGCGTGGTCGGGCTCACCACGGGCGCTGACCCGTGTGCCCGGTTCGGCTCGTCCGCGAGCGCGTGGCGGGTGACGATCGGCTGTGACGGTGTCGCGGCGGGAACACTTGGCGGAGGACATGGAGCAGGCCGACGGGCAGGACGCCGAGGTGCTCGGTCGCCTGGAGCGCAGGCATTTCCTCGCCGTTGCCGTGGCTGGTGCGATGGCGGCCGGCTGCCGCTCCTCCGTTGCCAAGGGGCCCCGCACCGAGACGACCCCGCCCGGTTCCGGCCGGTCCACGGGGGACGATGAGCGGACCCGTGAGGGAAACCCCGACTGGCGTATCCGTTCGGAGGGAACTGCCGAGGCCGTCCAGGGATACACCGACAGAGTCAGCGTGCTGCCGGGCGAGGATTTCGGTCTGTACGTCTCCACGACCGCGTCCGGCTTCCGGGTCTCGGCCTACCGGGTCGGCTGGTACGGGGGACAGCAGGCGCGCCTGGTGTGGCGTTCGCGCCGTATCGCCGGCTCGGTCCAGGCCCGGCCCCGGCTGCTGGAGGCGACTCGTACAGTGCGGGCCGACTGGAAGCGCACGCTCGGCGTACGAACCGACGGCTGGCCGGAGGGCGCGTACCTGCTCCGACTGGAAGCGGACAACGGCCACCAGCGCTATGTGCCGTTGATCGTCCGTTCGGCATCCGGCGCGGGCAGGACAGTGCTGATGCACGCGGCGTCGACCTGGCAGGCGTACAACGCATGGGGCGGGTACAGCCTCTATCGCGGCGAGGACGGTGCGTACGGGACACGGTCGCTCGCTGTCAGCTTCGACCGGCCCTATGACCGTAGCGGCGCCGAGAAGTTCATGGTCTACGAGAGGGCGGTAGTCGTTCTCGCGGAGCGGCTGGGAATTCCGCTCGCCTACACCACGGGGGTGGACGTCCACCGCGAACCCGGCGTGCTTGACGGCGCCAGCGCGGCGCTCTCCCTGGGCCACGACGAGTACTGGAGCCCACGGCAACGGGACCACGTGACCCGGGCGCGTGACTCGGGTACCAATGTGGCCTTCCTCGGCGCCAACGCCTGCTTCCGCCGGATCAGGCTGGAGCGGGGACCCACCGGCGACGCACGCACGGTGGTCTGTTACAAATCCGACTACCGGGCGGACCCGTACCTCACCGACCATCCGGCCATGCCGACACATGACTTCCGACAGCCGCCCGGAGCCGACCCCGAGTCCTCCCTCACCGGCGTCCTTTACGAGGGCTATCCGGTCGACGCTCCGTATGTGGTCCATGCTGACGACCACTGGCTCTTCGAAGGGACCGGGGTCAGGCGCGGAGACTCCTTCGACCATCTGGTCGGGGTGGAGTACGACCGGGTCACGCCGGGGATGCCCACCCCGGCGCCGCTTGAGGTCGTTGCGCACTCCCCTCTTTTCTACAAGGGCACGCCCAGCCATTCCGACTCCGCGTACTACACCGTGCCGAGCGGATCGGGCGTCTTCGCTTCCGGGACGATGCGATGGGTCGAGGCCCTCATGGCCGGAACTCGGGACAACGGACGCAACCATGGCATGGACGCACGCACCGGACGATTCGTCACCCGAGCGACGGAGAACCTGATCCGAGCGTTCGCGGAGGGCCCGTGCGGCAGGAACAGACCGAAGCCCCGGAACAATGCGAGCACCCTCTACCCGTCGCCCACACCCTGAACGGCCGTGACCCCGGTGCCACGCTCCAGCATGTGTATCAACAACTGCTGCGAGGCGATATGCCCGTGGTCCGGCGCGGTGTCCCGTACGAGCCCAACCCGCTGCTCGGCCGCGACGATGACATTGCCGCAGTGACCGACCTGGTGCACAGGTCCCGTATACCTTCTGCGGGTTACCTGGGTTGGCGACGGTGCAGCCGAGGGCGCGTGGCCGAGAGGCGGCATCCAGGGCGACGGCAGCGGAATGCCCGGCTGCGGCGGCCACGATTCGCGGGGTAATTGTCGAGCGCGGCCACGGAGCCGGGTGCCGACGCTTGCCACCGCCCCGGAACGGTCGGCGGGTGGATCCCGACTCGCCGGGTGTCTGCGGCGCTGTCCGTCTCCTCGCAGTCTGCTCCGGACCGTGTGTGACGTCTTGACGTGCACCCGACAGGATGGCTTTATGGGAGCGCTCCCATTTCATGTCCTCCGATGCTCAGGTTTCTTGGCACCCACCTTCTGGAGTCGCAGTGAGAACAGCAAGAAGTACAGCACGAAGGGGTCCCGTTGCCGTCCTGCTGAGAGGGCTGGCCGTCTTCCTCGGGCTCGTCGTTGTCGGAGCTCTCGGCCCGGCAACCGCCCAGGCCGGGACCCAGCCGGCCGGCGCCCTCGCCACCGGCCTCCACATAAGCGACGGCCGCCTGCTCGAAGGCAACGGCAACGACTTCGTCATGCGCGGCGTCAATCACGCCCACACCTGGTACCCGGGCGAGACGCAGTCGCTGGCCGATATCAAGGCGACGGGCGCCAACACGCGGACAGCCCGGCCTCTCACCGGCCTTGACCCGGCGGAAGAACGCGGCGAACGCCTTGTCCAACCGCCGCAGCGTCGCCTGCTGGGAGGAGAACGACCAGCGGCCCTGACGCTCCGGGTCGAACGCCCGGATCTCCTTGAGCTGCACGGACTGCTGCCCGTAACGGACGGCGAGGTCCGGCGCCGCCGAGAACGTCATCGGGGCCATCCGGCGGCTTGAGCTCCAGCTCTCGAACCGCCACGAACTGACTCGCTGGGCCACCGCCTGTCGACTCGTCTGGGGACGGCAGTGCACCCACGCGCAGGGAGACCGGGCCAGGAGGACACGGGCCGACGGTTCCTGGCGTCAACATGGCGTTGCCCAGTCTCTCGCGTTCGACGTAAAAAGGTGGAAAAGCGGGTAACCAACGCAGTGCGTACGGCATCCTCCCAGGCGTGATGAGCCTGACGGGGACACCTTTCTTCCTGGCCACGATCGCGCTGGCCGTGGTCACCGTGCTGCTTCCCCTGCTGTTGTGGTCCCGGGTACGCGGCCCCGCCCTGGTGCGCGGCGCGCTGCGGCTGATGATGGTCGTCCTCGCGCAGGCGTCGGCCGTGCTGAGTGTCTTCGTGATGGTCAACAACACCAACGGCCTGTATGACAGCTGGGCCGATCTGCTCGGCACCGGACAGCACATCGCCGCCGCGCCGGACCTCGGGCGCGACGGACTCGGGGACCACAAACGACTGGCGAACGAGCCGAAGGTCGTCCAGGACTTCAGTCCGGCGCATGACGCCCGGATGGGCCGGGGCGTCCGCGTCACCCGGCTGAGCGGTCGGGTGTCGGGGGTCCGCGGCGAGGTGTACGTATGGCTGCCGCCCCAGTACAACCAACCGGCCTTCCGGCACCGGAGGTTCCCCGTGGTCGAGCTCCTCGGCGGCTTCCCCGGATCGGCGAAGGCGTGGTTCAGCGGCTTGCGGGTGCAGTCGCAGCTGGAGGCCGGAATGCGGAGCGGGGAGATCGCCCCGTTCATTCTTGTGGAGCCGCGCACCAATCTGCTGGCAGGCCAGGACACCGGGTGCGCCAACGTGCCAGGTGTCGTGGACGCCGAATCCTGGCTGAGTGTGGACGTCCGGCAGATGGTGACCGACACCTTCCGCGCGCAGAGGCGTGCGGGCGGCTGGGCGGTGGCCGGATACTCGGCCGGGGCACACTGCGCCGTGAAGATGGCGCTCGCCCACCCCGACCGGTACCGGGCGGCCGTGGGCCTCTCCGGATACAACGACCCGGCCGCCGAGCGGGTCTCCCTCACGGGCGGGGACCCGGAGCTGCGGCGGGTCAACAACCCACTGTGGATCCTGCGCCACGCCACCGTCCCGCCGCGCGTCGCGCTGTACCTCTCGGGCCGGCGCAACGACGGCTACCGTGACGGCCTCGCGCTGCGGCGGGCGGCAGCACCCCCGACGCGGGTGGTGGTGGTCGAGGCGCGCGGGCCGCACACCATTGCGGTGTGGAAACGCCAAGTGCCGCAGGTCTTCCGCTGGCTGACGGCCGAACTGTCGTCCCGGCGCGGGCCGGGTCGCTCCCACGAAGCGCATCTGATCGATGGGAGCGAGCCGGACCGGGACGGCCAGGTGCGGCGCGTGGACCATCTGCGGTGAGGACGCCGTCGTGAGCGGTGGTCACCTCGGTGAAGCACTGTTGCGTTGAAACTACGAGCCGAGCCGGGCACGGCTCGGCTCGCAACCGCTCGTCGGCCCCGAAGAGGAGAACGCGTGAGGGGCGCGCCGTGTCGGCCGGCCGTCAGCGGCGGGTGCGTCGCAGCCGGCGGCCGAGGAGGACGACCCCTGCGCCGGCGGCCAGGGACGCTCCCGCGAAACCAGCGAGGGCGGCCTTGGTGCGGACGTCATTCGCGGACCCGGTGGCCGCTCGGGACGGCTGGGTGGCGGAGGGAGCTCCGGCCGCCTGGAGGATCAGGTCCGCGACTGCCGCGGGATGGGCGATCAAGGACACGTGGGAGGAGTTGATCTCCACCGTGTGCGAACCGGCGCGTTTCGCCTGGAAGCGTTCCTGATCCGGGTTGATGGTCTTGTCCTGTCGGCCGACGAGCGCCCAGGACGGGATGTGCTTCCAGGCCGCGACCTTGGCCTTCTCGGAGAACGCGGTCGTAGCGGCGGGCCGCTGGGTGGCCCACAGCAGATTCGCCTCGCTCTCCGGCAGGTCGGCGGCGAAGACCTGGTGGACCTTGTCGCGCTTGAGGTACAGGTCGGTCCCGCTGCGGCCGCTCTCCCGGTACGGGACGGACCTGGTGGCGGTTCCCAGTTCACTGGGGAACCGCGCGGCCAGCGACATGCCGCTCTCGCCCACGTCGGGCATCAGCGCCGACACGTACACGAGAGACTTCACCCTGGGGTTGCCGGCCGCGGCCGAGCTGATCACGGCGCCGCCGTAGGAGTGGCCCACCAGCACGACCGGGCCCTTGATGCTGTCGAGTACCGAGGCGATGTAGGTCGAGTCGTTGTACAGGCCGCGCAGCGGGTTGGCGGGCGCGATGACGGTGTAGCCGCTGCGCTCGAGGCGTGGAATGACCCCGTCCCAGCTGGAGCCGTCCGCGAACGCGCCGTGCACCAGGACCACGGTGGGTTTCGTGACGGTCGTGTCGCCTTCCGCGGCAACCGGAGTTGCCGCGGATGCGCACAGAGCCACTGCACATCCGGCGACGGTGACGTGTGCGTGCAGTATTCGACGCCGTGTGCCGGAGATCGCCCATGCGGTCATCTCGTTCTCGCTTCCCTCGAGGTCAACAGCACCTCAGCGTTCACCCATCGGTGCCGCCGGGCCCGGCGGCACCGTCCAACCGGGTGGAAGAGGCGGGGCATCGGAGTGAAGGGCCGACCGCCGCGTGCTCGTCGGTCAGGAGCACAGGGCGTGCCGGAGCGCGGCGCCGCATTGCCGCATTCCCGTACGGATCTCGCCGGCGTGATCGGCCGGGTCGGATCCCAGCCCCCTGACGACGGCGACGGTGACCAGCGCGTAGGCCACGTGCGGAACGATGTCGGCAACCCAGTCGGAGCGTGACCACGTGCGCGGGTCGGTCACGCGCAGCACGGTCATCGGGCCGTTGGTTCCGATCAGCGCCCCCGTCGTCGCCGTGGCGGTCAGGACCGCATTGCTCGGTCGCCAGCCGCAGGAAAGGGCAAGACCGAGCAGGGCGCCCATGCCCACACCTGCTGCCATGCCGGTCAGGGGGCCCAGTCCCTTGACGCGGTTGTTCCGTACGTCCCCGTCGCCCGGGATCGGAACGTGAAAGGTCTCCGACAGCCGTTCCACGGTGACCTCGGGTGTCGTGCTCTCGCCTCGGCCGCGGATCACCATGTCCAGGTAACCGACCGCGTCCAGGGTCGTGGTCCCGGCAGCGCCCGCGGCAGCCCCGGCCAGGAGACCACGAAGGTTCCGGGCCGGACCGGTGACTCCCGTCATAGGCCGCTCATCCCTTCACGAAGTCCAGCAGGGCGGGGTTGACAACGTCCGGGTGTGTCCAGGCGACGTTGTGCGGACCGCCTCCACCGTCACGGAGGTGAGGCCCCTGATCAGCGGCGGCAGCCGCTTGGCGGCGTTCTCGTACGGCAGGATGCGGTCCGCGTCGCCCCTGGATCAGCACGATCGGCTGCCCGCTGCTGTGGCGGATGTCGATCGGGGTGCCGTTCTCCTGGCCGACGCCGGCCATCGCCATGTGTGCCACAACTCCCCTTACGGGTACAGCCATGTTCAGCCCTGTCGCATTGCTTCAGGAGCCGGTGGGGCTACGTACTCACCATCTCAGCTTGATCTTTAAGGCTGCTGCTCGGCCCCGCCGCGTCTAGGCATATCCGTTTTGCGCTGTTTCTTGCCGACTGGGTGGCGGGGTGCGGGGGTGGAGGTGCGGCCCTTGGGGCGGCCTGGGCCGGGGTGGGAGGCTTTCGGCGCGCGGGCCGGGGTGCCCAGGATCCGCCGGATGCGGGGATAGCCGCGCCGGACCCGGCCGGGGGTGAGCCGATCCGGTGTCAGGGGCTTTTCCCAGGGGCGCCGGAGGTCCTCGGTCAGGGGGCGGGCGAGACGGAGTTGCGCGTAGGCGGCGAGGATCAGCCACACCCACCGGTCGGCCTGTTCGGGGGTGCGCAGGCGGGGTCGGGTCAGGCCGAGGGTCTGCTTGAAGAAGCGGAAAGTGTGCTCGATATCGAACCGTCGAAGGAAGATCCGCCAGAGGCGGTCGACGTCGTGCGCGGTGGCGTCGGGGTCGCTGTGCCACAGCCATAGCGGCTTGGGGGCGCGGTTGCCGGGCAGGTGCTCGACCGCCAGATGGACCAACGTTCCCTCGACGAGGGGGAGTTCGCCTTCGTGGTGGGCCCAGGAGCCGCGCCGGTCCAGCTTGGGGTGCAGGCGGCCCCAGCAGCGGGCGAGGACCTGGCCGAAGCGGTCGTGGACGCCGGCCGACTCCTGGACCGGGGCCGGGTGGGCGGCGGGGTCGGCGAGGCGGAACTCCGCTCCATGTCGGGGCGGGCGCCCGGGGTTCGTTCCGCGGCGCTTGCCGGCCGGGGCGCGCATCACCCGGTCGGCGCGGATGCGGCCCAGCAGCCGCACCGGCTCCTCGCGCAGCAGCCAGGTCAGGCGCACGAGGTCGTAGCCGGAGTCCAGGACGAACAGCACCGGCAAGTCGCCCGGTCGCCACTGCCCGGCCCGCTCCAGGCGGGCGACAAGGTCGCGGATCTGGGCGGCGGTGACCTCGGTGGGATCGTCCTCGGGCCCCAATCGCACCGCGTCCAGCGGCCCGGTCCACGAGGAGCGGCCGCCGCCGAGGGCCGCCGCGACCTGGTAGGGCCAGCCCGGGATGGTCTGACGCACCCCGTCGCACCGGCACGGACGGTGGCAGTGCAGCCGCTGGGGCGAACACTCGGCATCCGGACGCGGCCACGGAGTGACGTCCAGCGCGATGGACAGCTGCCCGTCCGCCCCGCGCGGCAGTACGAGCCCCGCCAGGGCCATCCGAAGCCGGGACACGTTGATGTGCCCCTGGGCCAGCGCGTCGTACATCGCTCCGTGCCCGCGCCGATGCACCCCCGACAGCGAGAGTTCCGGCAGGGACGTCACCGGCCCGTCGGCGCACAGCACCGCGTCCATGAGCTCGAACAGAGCATCCGCCCGCAACGTCAGGCACTCGTACAGCTCACGGCGAAACCGGGACAACCCGGCCAGGGCCTCGACGCGCACGGCGCCGTCTTGCAGACTGTCCATCACGGCCTTTGGTTGATCAACGTGTCTCTTGGCGGAAACACATGATCAAGCAGAGGCCGCCCAGCTGTCAGGCGAACGACAAACCCCACCAAGAAATGATCTTGGTGGGGTTTAAAGCCAAGCTCAGTAAATACACCGAATGGCTTACTCCGCCACCGGGGCCTCAGCATCGGATGTGAGTGGATCGTTGCCCGACGGACCCCCAACGAGCGGCCGGCCTGAGGGCTGTCCCGTAATCGGGTCGGCCACGTCGTCGACGTCACTTGGGGCCTGGACATGCCGGCGGTGGCCGCGCCGCGGCGTCGGTGGGTGCTTTCATGCGCTGCTGCCGCGTGCGCGGCCGGGTGCCGCATGGTGATCACGTGTCCCTGCGGTCCGTCCTGTCCGTCCCGGGCCCGAGGACCGGGTGGGCGGGACGGACCGGGACACCGGCGGTGATGATGGCGATTCCGGGGCGTCTGGGACGAGCATCGCGTGTGATGCGTCGTCAAGAAGCCTTCGTCGACGCGATGAGCGGACCCGCATTCGGGACGACATCCGATACCATGGTCGATCTTCCTTTCGCAGCACAGGACTTGCTGTTGTCCGGTGGCCCTCTGCCTCAGCTCTCGCGCGGGCCGGGCGTCAGCCGCACCGTCACCGTCTTGGGCCGTTGGTACTCCTGGAGCGCCAGCGTGCTCAGGTCCGTGCCGTGGCCGGACGAGCCACGCCCGCCGTGCGGGAGCTCCGCCGTCTGCACCAGATGGCAGTTGAGCCAGGCCTCGCCCGCGTCGAGGCGGGCCGCGAGATCGAGCCCCGTGCCGAGATCGGTCGTCCAGACACTGGCCGCCAGGGCCTGGGGGACACCGTTTGCCAGGCTCAGGGCCGCCTCCACGGTGTCCGCGTGCTGGACCGTGAGGAGCGGTCCGAAGACTTCCTCGGTGACCGTCGGGTCGTCGTGCGGGAGATCCGCCAGGAGAAGGGCCGCGCGCCAGTGGCCGTGCTCCTCGCCGGGAGGGACGGCGAGGTCCGCCGCCAGCTGTCGTTTCGCGGACGAGGAGGCGACCAGTGAGTCGTAACGCGCCACCTGGTCCGAGTTGTTGAGCGGGCCGAAGTCACGGCCGGCCAGCCTGGCCCCCATCGCCTCCGTCAGGCGGGCCACCGTCTCCTCGTAGTTCTCCGTGAGCGTGATGACGCGGGCCGGTGCCGCGCAGCTCTGACCCGCGTTGTACGTGGCCGCTTCCGCGAGCGACGCATACGTGTCCGCCGGGGCGTCCGGGAGAACGACGGCCGGGGCGTTGCCGCCCAGCTCCAGGCTGATCCGGCGCGTCCCCGCCCGCGCCGCCACATCCAGGCCCGCCTGCCCGCTGCCCGTGAACGCGACCATGTCCACCGGGGACTCGACCAGCAGCCGACCCGTCCGCCGGTCTCCCGGAAGCGACTGGAGCACGCCCTCGCCCAGGGTCCGTGCGGCGTGCTCCGCCAGCAGTTCCAGCGTGTCCGGAGTGGTCTCCGCCGGTTTCACCACCACCGTGTTGCCCGCGGCGAGTGCCGGGGCGCAGCGCCAGGCCGCCATCATCAGCGGATAGTTCCAGGGGACGATCACCCCGACCACGCCCATCGGCTCCCAGCGCACCCAGCTCTCGTGGCCGGTCACCAGCCGGCCTGCCGCCGGTGCTGTCCGGGTCCGTGCCGCCGTCGCGAAGAAGCGGAACAGATCCGCCACCTGCTCGATCTCGCCCGCCATCTCCGCATCCGGCTTGCCCGTACCGGCCCGCTCACGAACCGCGTACTCCGCCGCACTGTCCTCGATCAGCGTCGCCAGCCGGTCCAGGCGTCGCGCCCGGTCCTTGGGGGTCAGGGCGCTCCATGCGCCGAGCGCCGTACGGGCGGCCGCCACGGCCGCAGCCACCTCGGGCTCGCGGGAGACGGGAGCCGTGCCGCGGAGGCGTCCCGTGCGAGGGTCGGTGAGTTCACTGTTCATCGTTGCTTCCCGCTCGTCGCTTCCTGCTGCTCGTTCCTCACAACGCGTACGACCGCAGCCACAGTTCCAGTGTCAGCACCAGCCACAGCTTGCCGCCGTGACGGGGCAGGAGCGTGCCCTCGCCCTTCATCCAGGCGCGGATCGTGTCCGGGCGGAACAGGCCCCGGTGGGCCGACTGCCGGCTCAGCAGCAGATCGTTTCCGAGGTCGCGCAGCGGACCCGTCAGCCACTGCTGCACCGGCACCCGCATCCCGCTCTTCGGGCGGTCGACGACCGTGTCGGGGAGGAGGTCGCGCACGGCCTCCTTGAGGATCCACTTCTCCGCAGAGCCACGGAGTTTGTACGTGGGCGGCGTCGCGAAGGCGTGGTCGACGACCCGGCGGTCGAACAGCGGTGCCCGGCCCTCGATGCCCTGCGACGCCGTCAGGCGCTCCACCTTTGTCAGGATGTGGTGCGCGCCCTTGGTCCGCAGATTGCAGTGCAGGAGCTGGTTGAGGAGGTGGCCCATGCGGTGCGGGCTGTCGGCGCCCGGTGCCAGATACGGCTCCACGAACCGCTGGGGGCGCGGGGCGTCCCGCAGCGCGTCCAGCGTCTGCGGGGTCAGTAGCGTCGGGAGGTCCGTCCAGCACTTGCGGTACGAGCGCAGATACGCCGTCGCCCGGTCCTCGTCCCAGGGTGCCCCCGGTTCACGGTGAATCTCCTGCACGAGCATCGGGAGGTTCTTCGGGCCACCGAACACGGGGTCGCCGCCCTCGCCGTTGAGCACCACCGACGCGCCGTCCGCGGCCACGGCCTCCGCGAGCAACAGGTTCGGGACCGTCAACGGATCGCCCACCGGGCTGTCCAGGAGCGCAGCCGCCTCCGCGAGCCGTGAGGCCACCGTCTTCCCCGACACGTTCAGGACCCGGTGGCGGGTATGGCAGTGGGCGGCCACGAGGCCCGAGTAGCCCAGCTCGTTGGGAAGTTCGTCGCCGAAGCTGATCGAGTACGTGTGCACCGGATGGCTGTGGAGCTTCGTCGCCAGCGCGGTGACGAGGGAGCTGTCGATCCCGCCGGAGAGAAGGACCGCCGCCGGCTCCGCCTGCGGGAGCCTTTCTGCCGTCGCCTGCTCCAGGAGCGCCCGCAGGGCCCGGACATGCTCCGTCGCATCCTGCGGCACCGGCTGGGCGATGTGCTCGTGGGGCTCCCAGTGCACGGTCTCGGTGACGGTGCCGTCCTTCGCCAGCCGCAGCACCCGCCCGGGCAGGACTTCCCGCACGCCGGTCAGGAGGGTCTCCTCGCCCGGCAGATAGGCGAAGGTGAGGAAGGAACGGACCGCGGACAGATTCATCGACGTGCCGAGCGCGGGCCAGCGCCGCAGCGCCCTCAGCGAGGTCGAGGCCGCCCAGGCTCCTTCGGCGCGGGCGTAGAACAGCGTCCGGGCGCCCACGTGGTCGCGGATCAGGATCAGGTCCGTGCCGTCCAGCACGGCCAGCACGAACATGCCCTCGGCCAGAGCCACTCCCGCGTCGCCGAGCCGCGCCCAGCAGTGCAGCAGCAGTTCACCGTCGGAGCAGCGGGCGGGTACGGGGGTGCCCTCGGCGTGCAGCGCGGACAGGAGGGCCGGGCGGTTGTGGAGGGTGACCTCACCCACCGCCGTCAGGCCGGATGCCGTGAACGGGCCGTCGGCGCGCCCGGGTTCGTCCGCGATCAGTCCCAGGTCGGCCCCGGGGACGTCCACGGGTGTCCGGCCGTTCCCGGCTGCACCCATCGCCTCGACATGGGCCCGGGCCTGCCGGGTCGTCGGGGACAGGCAGACGCAGAAGCGTGCCATGGGCGGCTCCTCTCCTCGGTGTTCCGTGTTCCCTACTGCTATCGCCGCTCCGACGGCTTGCGGTGGTGCCGACGCGGCCGGCTCAGCCGAAGTCGTCGTCGCTCCAGGCGTCCTCGCCGTCGTCCCAGCCCGCGTCCCAGTCGTCCGCCCCGCCGCCACTGGAATCGCCGCCCCCGCCCGAGTCGCCCGAGGACGACGACTGGCTCTGCGCCTGCTGCTGGCGGAGCTCCTCCTCCTCTTCCGGGCTCATGCTCAGCGGCGGCAGCTGGGCGGCGGTGATGGCGAGACCCGCTACGCCCAGGCCCGCGAGCATGACGCCCATCCTGCCGCCGAACGACGTCCGGTTGACCATCACCGTCTCGCCGCGGCCCCACAGGGTGCGGCCGTATCCGATGTCCCGGGCGTAGGTCACCGCGCCGTCGGCGAGGACCCGCTTGATGATGCGGTTGCCGAGGAGTTCGTCGGTGCCGGAGGCATTCCGGTTGTCGTGCCAGCGCACGAGGCCACTGGGGGAGCTCTCGCGGTGGCGCCACTCCTCCCGGCCGTCCTCGTAACGCCGGTGGACGCTGCCGTCGGCGAGCAGCTCGTCGAAGTAGC
This sequence comes from Streptomyces sp. NBC_01669, assembly GCF_026339735.1. Lineage (GTDB taxonomy): Bacteria > Actinomycetota > Actinomycetes > Streptomycetales > Streptomycetaceae > Streptomyces > Streptomyces yanii. Next base: position 458,514 of record NZ_JAPEQG010000001.1, on the reverse strand, counting down.
CGATCTCTTGAGGTCGGATCATCGTGTGCGTTCCTCGGGTCTGTGGGGCGGTCGTGGCCGCGTGAAGGAGACCTCGCTCGGACGGGTCACCGCGCGGTTCATGGGCGGGTGACGCGGCGGATCACGAGGCGGGCCAGGTCAGGAAACCCGTGGTGCGCAGCCCGCGCAGTTCGGTCCACATGGAGTTCCGGGGCGGTCGCGGTCCCCGTGTGAGGCGCAGCACCGTACGCACCAGGCGGGGCGGTGACACGGCCGCGACCTGCGTGAACCGTCCCCGCGCCAGCCATGAAGCCTCCTCGGGCCGCAGCCCGGGCGGCCAGGGGGCCGGCGGCGGAGCCGGTGCCGGGCCGCGGCCGGTCGGAAGGCGCAGGGTTGCCGCATGCCGGGGCACGAGCCCGATCGACGTGACCCGTACGCCGGGGACCGGGCCCAGAGCGGCCCTGACCCGCGCCGGGAGCCCGATGCCCTCCGGGCTCGCGTCGTGCAGCACATGGACCGTCGCGCCCTCGGCCCGCTCCAGCGCCGCGACGAGGCGCGGGTCGAGCGGCAGGGCGTCGGGCGCCGCGAGGACGGGGCAGGCCGCCTCCAGGTGCACATGGTTGGCGAGCAGCATCCGGGCGATCGAGCGGTCCTGGCAGACGAGGAGACGGGGCAACCCGTAGGCGTGGAGGTCGGGTTCGGCGGCATCAGGCACCGACGGAGGCCGTGGCGTAGTCGGCGGCGGGGACGGGACCGGTGGGAGCAGGCCGTCCACGGTCGCCCGGCCCCGTGCCTCCAGCGCACGCGTGAACGTGGGCAGCCGCAGGGGAGGGGCCGGGGTGCGTGGGATGCGGGGGAGCAGGGTCGCGGTCGGGCTCAGGACACGGCAGGTCTCGTAGTAGAGCTGCCGTTCCGTGAATCTGATGCCGCCCGGGCCTGCGGCGCGCGCGGCGGCGCCGGTGATCGCGAGGTCGAGGAAACGGGCGCCCGGCCCGCGGCCGGTACGGGGGTCCCGGGCCATGGAGGTCCCGATTCCGGGAGCCTGGAGGCGTCGCGGCGTCATGCGGAGCTGGTGCCCTTCTTCTCGTACGTGCCGGTGCCGGGTGGGCGGGTGCCAGGTGCCTCCGAGGTCCTCCGGGTCCGCGGAGCCTGCGGCCAGGTGAGGAAGCCGTGGGTGAGGTCCTCGTGGGGGGTGGGCCGCGGGGCGGCCAGCGCCCGTTCCACCGCCCGGACGACGATCGATTCGAGGACGCGCGGCGGCACGGCGGCGAGCGGACTCCAGAAGCCCTCGCCGAGCCACTGCGCGTCGGCCTCGGGCAGACCTGCGACCGTGCGGAGCTGTTCCGCGTCGGCGAGCGGATCGTGCCGGCCGAGCCGCACGACGCCCTGTTTGCCCCTGGCCGCGGAGACGGGGAGGCCCGCGTCCACCACGACGCGGTCGGGCTGTGCGCCACGGATGAGCGGCGCCAACAGGACGCCCTGCGGATCGGCGTCGTGCAGGACGACCACCGGGAGCCCGCTGCGATACTGCGCGAGCGCGCTGAGCGCCGCCGCCAGGACGGTGGGGCGCCCCCCGATTCCGTCGGCGTCGGCAACCTCCACGAGGTCGGCCTCCAGACGGGCGGGGATGCCGTTGGCCGTGAGGAAGAGGGCGACCACGCGGTCCGTGCAGAGGATCGCGACCTTGGGCCGGGACACCGGAAGGGACGCACCGGAACGGTTCGCCCCGCGCGGCCGGGGCACGGGGCGCGCGTCGTCGACGACGCCTTTCGGCAGGCCCCCGTACGCCGCCGACCAGGAGCCGTTCATCAGGGCACGGAAGGTCCGTTCGGCAGGAATGATCTGCCCATGGGGCAACTGGCCAGGGTGGTGCCGCATGGACGACGCGACGACGAGGGCGGCGCACGCGGCGGCGCCGGCGAGGAACGCGAGCAGTCCGCCGGTCAGGGCGGCGCACACGACGAGGGCGGCGGCCACCGGCAGCGCCATGAGCCAGCGGATCTTCGCCGGCACACCCTCCGGATCCCGCCCGGCCCAGGCGTAGTTACGGCTGCGGGACAGGTACCAGAGCTGGGTGAGGGTGATCTTCAGGCGGCCGTGATCGGTGGCGCGTTCCGCGATGCCCCGGATGCGGATGTCGTGCATGCCCGTGCCGTGCACCGCGGGGTCGAGCGCGAAGCGCTTCCCGCAGTGCGCGCAGATTCTGCCGCTGCGCTGCTTGCCCGTCAGCGAGGCGGCGCAGCGGGGGCAGATCATCGCTCACCCGCGTGGTCCTGGGCTGCCGAACCCGGCCAGGTCATGAACCCCACGGACGCGGCACGACGCCGTTCCGGGTCGACGCTCCCCGAGACCTGTTCGGCGACCCGGGTGACGGCGGCGAGCAGACGGGCGGGGGGCATGCCGACGAGCGGGAAGCGCCAGCCCTTTCCCAGCCACTTCAGCTCCTCCTCGGTGAACTCGCCCAGCGCGGTGAGCCGCGCCATGGTCTCCCTGTCGGGCTTCTCCTGCTTTTCGCGGTAGGGCACGGCCTGCGCCAGACGACGGACGGTGCGCAGCGGCAACCCGGCGTCGATCACTGTGCGTTGCCCCAGGCTCGCGCGGACGTGCCGGACGAGGAGTTCCCCGTGCGCGTCGGCATCGTGCAGCACGATCACCGGGCCCCGCGCGGGCAGGGCGTGGACCGCGTCGAGATCCTTGGCGAGCGCGATCCCGTAACGGGCGGGCAGCCCGTTGGCGATCAGGAACGCCGTGGTGGAGCGGTCGGGGCACAGGAGTACGGCCCCGGTCTGAGCGCCCGAGGGCGCACGGGTTCCGGCCCGAGAGGGAAGGGGAGGGGCGTCGTCGACCACCCCGGGCGGCAGCCCGCCGTACACGTTCTGCCAGGGCGCGAGCGCCTCCGAACGGAATGCCGTACGGCTCATCACCGGGAAGCCCCGGCCGGCTCCGGCGGCTCGTGCGAGGGCGAAGCCCGCGGAGACGAGCAGCAGGGCGCCCGAGGTGAGGAAGAGGTAGGCGGTCTCGGTGAAGATGCCGAAGACGCCGACGACCAGGCCCGCGAAGAGCGAGGTACCCGCACACCCCGGCGCGAAGGTGCCCTCCTTGAGGCGCCTGCGCGAGAGCGCGTACCACAACTGGTCCGGCACCACTGAGATCCTGCCCTCCTCCGTCACCTTGGCGACGATCCTGCGCACCCGCAGGTCGCTCAGGCCGAGGGAGTTGGTCTTGGGGTCGAGTGCATACGTGCGCCTGCAGTGGGAGCAGGTGTTGTTGGGGCGTTCCTTGCGGAGCAGGTTCTTCTCGCAGTGCGGACAGATCACCGGCGGACCTCCAGTGCGGTGGCCACACGGCGCAGTCGTGCGGCCAAGCGCTCGCGGACGGTGGTGGTGGCGATGCCGCGGTCCTGCTGATGGCGCTCGATGTCGCGCAGGGCGGCGGCGAGGGCGCGATAGTCGGTGGTGGCTGCGGCTACGGCCACCTGGCCGGCCATCCGGGTGTCGCCCGCGGCGCGGCGCTCGGCCTCCCCGGCGGTGATCGCGTAGTCCTCGTGGTCGATCCCGTAACCGGTGTTGGCCGCGAGGATCGTCAGCGGATCGGTGCCCCGGTTCGCGAAGGAGTGGGGCATCATCTCCGGAATTCGTATCAACATCCCGGGAGCCAGCGGGACTTCGGTCACCAGGTCGCGGTCCGCGTCGTAGAGGCCGCACGCCGCGTGGCCGAGGCTGAGGACGAAGTGTTCACCGCCGTGGGCGTGCGGGGTGAAGGCGCTGCGCGGCTCCACGACACCGAGTTTGACCGTGGCGTTCGAGGGGCGCTCGGGGGAGGTCGCCGCGTCGCCCACCAGGTAGTGGGCGAACTGCCCGTCATCGATGAAGCGGAGAAACTCCCGCTCGGGTCCCAGCTCGCGCACGCCCTCGCGGTCGGCCAGCCCGATGCCTCCGTCCGGCCTCAGGTGGTACAGCTCCACAGCGGCGGGGAGCGTGCCCCATGCTCCGCTCGGCATGGCGTCGGATATGCCGTCATGCGGTATCCCGGACATCGCGCCTCCCCCGTCTTCCTGTACGCGGCGCGCGCTTCGCAAGCGCATCGTATGGCCTTGATCCACAACAAGGGGAGCCCCTTGGGCTGGCACACGGGCAAAGCGCGAGGGAACGGCGGGCGAACGCGCGTGGCAGGAGTGGACGGATGACGGCGCAGTCCACGAGGTGCACGCGCTGAAGCGGCGAGCTGCTACAGCCACGCGACCTGTGCCAATTCCGCCGCAGTCCGTGCGCATGCTCCGTACACACATCGAGCGCTGTGGGGTGACGACGGTCGGTCGGCTGTTGCGGAACGAGGCCGGCAACTGCGTGGACTGCCGGCCGCGTACCGTGCGATCGGGCGGGCCCACGAGACCGGGGCCGTCGAGGTGATCCTCGGCGTCCTGCGCTCGGTGGGCTCCCGAACCCCGTCGAGGAGCGGATGTACCACGTCTTCGTCGACCAGGCCTTCGCCTTCGCGGCCCAGGGCGCCGCCCTCGCGCTGCCGCGGCGGCTCACAAGGCGGACGCGGAGGTCTGGCACGCGGTGTACGGCAATCCGCCGGCCGACACGTACCCGAACATCGCCGCTGCCTGCCCCCTGCTCGCCGCCGACAGGAGCGAGAGCGGCTGTCCCTTCGCCCTGGACCTGATGCTGGACGCGATGGCGGCGCGCCTGCCCTCCACAAGCGTTCCGGCGGACGGCTCCCGGGACCGTCGCGCCCGGGCCCGACGGCCGTGAGGATCAGCCGGTGGGCACGGGGGAGAAGCGGCCCACCGCGGCGAGGTCGGCGCTGATCCGCGCGGCGGTCTCCAGCAGAGGGGGGAGGAGCGTGGCCAGGCTCTCCTCGCAGGTGGCGCGGCCGGCGTGGAGCGCCACGTTGACCGCGGCCACCACGTGCCCGCCGCCGTTCCTGACCGGCGCCGCGATCGAACGCAGCCCCTCCTCCAACTCCTGTTCCACCCAGGCGTGGCCGCGCCGGGAGGTGGCCGCCACCACGTCGGTGAGGGCCTCGGGCGTGGTCACCGTGCGGGGCGTCAGCGCCTCGGGTGCCACCCGGGCCAACCGCGCCGCGCGCTCGCCGTCGGGGAGGGCCGCGAGGAGCACCCGGCCCATCGATGTGGCGTACGCGGGCAGCCGGGTGCCCACCGTGATGTCGATGTGCATGATCCGGGTGCTCGCGACCCGGGCGACGTAGCGGATGTCGTCGTCGTCGAGCACGGCCACGGACGCGGACTCGTGGACCCTGCCGACCAGTTCGGCGAGGTGCGGGGTAGCGATCCCGGCGAGCGTCAGGCCCGAGAGTCGGGCGTAGCCGAGTTCCATGACCCGCGGCAGCACCCGGAAACCGTCCGCGTCCTCCCGTACGTACCCCAGGTGGTGCAGCGTGATGAGCGACCGGCGGGCGGTGGCGCGGGGCAGCCCGGTGAGGCGGGCGAGGTCGGCCAGGCGGGCGGGGCCGTCGACCGAGCCGAAGGCGCACAGCACGTCGAGACCCCGGGCGAGCGACTGGAGGAAGCCGGCGCCGAGTTCCTCCTTGAGCGCGTTGCCCGAGTGGGGCGGGCGGACCGCCGCTGCGGTGGCCGGCGTTTCGGTGGCCGACGGTGTGCGCAGGGCAGCCTCCATGGCGGCGACGGCCGCGCGTACCGGGGGCAGGACCCGCGCCGTCAGGGACTCGATGCTGTGCCGGCTGGCGTGACTGACCACGCTGACGGCGCAGACCACCGCGCCCGCCGAGTCGCGGACGGGGAGGGCGACGGCGATCAGACCGGGCTCGATCAGCTGGCTGTCCATCGAGAAGCCGTCCTCGCGTGCCTGCCGTACCCGGTCGAGGAAGTCGGCCTCCACCGCTGAGGACGTGGACTCCGCCCCGGCCGGGCGGGGTGGCAGGGCCGGGAAGCCGGTGTCCAGCGGGTCGCGCCGACGCCGCGCGCGCCACTGGTCGTGCTGTGTGTCGTCCCAGTCGGCGGCGAACACGGCGCCGGGCGCGCAGCGTTCGGCGGGCAGCAGATCGCCGACCCGGAACGAGATCGCCATGGCGCGCCGGCGGGCGGCCTGCGCGATGAAGCGGACCCCGTCACCGTCCGGGACGGCCAACGACACCGACTCGTCGAGCTCGTCGGCGAGTGTGACGGCGTGTGGGCGGAGGGCTTCGAGGAGGGCGCAGCCGGCCAGATAGGCATTGCCCAACTCCGCCGAGCGCGGGGCCAGCAGCAGATCGCGGTCCTCGGTCCGCAGGAACCCGAGGCGGACGAGCGTGGTGGCGACCCGGTCGACCGTCGATCGGGCGAGCCCGGTGGCGCGGACGAGATCTCCGGGGCGATGGCGCGTCCCCGGTCCCGCGGCCACGGCGCGGAGCACGGCCAGTCCGCGCTCCAGCGGTCCGACCAACTCGTCGGGTGCCACCGTCGCCTCGGGCGCCGTCGTCACCTCGGTGAGCTGGGACATCGTCTGACCTCCTCGGAGCGTCGCGGGCTGATCACCGTGCGGAAACCGTACCCGCTGCCGTTGACACGGCCCGAAGCGTGGGTGGACACTCAGCCCGCGCCAAGTATGAACGAAAGTTCACCAGGCGAACAACCTTACGGTAAGGTCTGAGTGAAAAGGGTCGTTATATGGACAAAATCATAGCGACGGCTGCCGAAGCGGTGGCGGACATCGGAGAGGGGGCCTCGCTCGCCGTCGGAGGTTTCGGACTGAGCGGGGTACCGGACGTCCTGATCCGCGCCCTGCACGCCCACGGCTCCGGCCGGCTGAGCGTCGTCTCCAACAACTGCGGCGTCGACGGCGGCGGCCTGGGCATCCTGCTCGCGGCCGGACGGATCAGCCGGGTCACCGGCTCCTACATCGGCGACAACAAGGAGTTCGCCCGCCGCTACCTGGGTGGCGAACTGGAGCTGGAACTCACCCCGCAGGGCACCCTGGCCGAGCGGCTGCGGGCCGGCGGCACCGGCATCCCCGCGTTCTTCACCCCAGCAGGCGTCGGCACCCAGGCCGCCGAGGGCGGACTGCCCTGGCGGTACGCTCCCGACGGCGGCGTGGCGGTCGCCTCGCCGCCCAAGGAGACATGCGAGTACGACGGCAGGGTGTACGTCCTCGAACACGGCATCACCACCGACTTCGCCCTGGTGCGCGCCGCCCGGGGCGACCGCCACGGCAACCTCGTCTTCGCCCGCGCGGCCCGCAACTTCAACCCTCTCGCCGCCATGGCCGGCCGGATCACCGTCGCCGAGGTCGAGGAGCTCGTGGAGCCCGGCGAACTGGACCCCGACCAGGTCCACCTCCCCGGTGTATTCGTGCAGCGGGTGCTGGAACTGACCCCCGAACAGGCTGCCGACAAGGGCATCGAGCGAAGGACGGTACGCACCCGATGAGCTGGACCAGGGACGAGATGGCGGCCCGAGCCGCCCGGGAGCTCACCGACGGCTCGTACGTCAACCTCGGGATCGGACTGCCCACTCGCGTGCCGAGCTTTCTCCCCGAGGGCGTCGACGTCGTCCTCCACTCGGAGAACGGACTCCTCGGCGTCGGCCCGTACCCGTACGAGGACGAGGTCGACCCCGACCTGATCAACGCGGGCAAGGAGACGGTGACCGTCGTACCGGGCGCCGCCTTCTTCGACTCCGCGCTCTCCTTCGGCATGATCCGCGGCGGTCACATCGACACCGCGATCCTGGGCGCCATGCAGGTCTCCGCCCGCGGTGACCTCGCCAACTGGGCGATCCCCGGCAGGATGGTCAAGGGCATGGGCGGGGCGATGGACCTCGTCCACGGCGCCCGCCGGGTGATCGTTCTCATGGAGCACACGGCCAAGGACGGCACCCCCAAGATCGTCGACACCTGCACGCTGCCGCTCACCGGCCGGAACTGCGTCCACCGCGTCATCACCGACCTGGCCGTCCTCGACATCACCGACGAGGGACTGCGACTCATCGAGACCGCCCCTGGCGTGACCGCCGACGAGGTCCTGCGCCGGACTGCCGCGTCGGTGAAGACAGGGAAGGCCCTGTGACCGGCAGCCCCGCGGGCGTCAGAGCCGGAGGGCTTCGAGGAGGCCCTGCTGCACTCTGCCTTCAACTGCGGTGCGCCGGAGGACAATTCAGCCTCCGTCACGACCCAGCCCGTCCTGGCCGAGGACGACGTTCCGTCCTCCTTCCGTCGCCGCCGCGCCCCGGGCCGCGGCCGCTTTCCGACTACGTCCTTCACCTCTGACCTCCCACGGAGACTCTCATGCCCCGCACCACCGTCGGCATCATCGGAGCCGGCCCCGCCGGACTCCTGCTCTCCCACCTGCTCCACCGGCAGGGCATCGACAACGTCGTCCTCGAACTGCGCAGCCGCGACTACGTCGAACGCCGGCAGCGCGCCGGCATCCTCGAACAGGACACCGTCGACGTGCTGCGCGAATCCGGGGCCGGCGAGCGGATGGACCGCCAGGGCCTGGAGCACCACGGCATCGAACTGCGCTTCGACCGGCGCTCCCACCGCATCGACTTCCCGTCCCTCACCGGCGGCCGGTCGGTCATGGTCTACGCGCAGACCGAAGTGGTGAAGGACCTCATCGCCCGGCGCCAACAGGACGGCGGAACCGTCCTGTTCGAGGCGGAGGCGCTGTCAGTCGACGGCATCGAGACCGACCGCCCGAGCATCCGCTACCGTCACGAAGGCGCCGAACACACCCTGGACTGCGAGATCGTCGTCGCCTGCGACGGCTTCCACGGCATCGGTCGCCGCTCCGTTCCGGACGACCTGCTGACCGTGACGGAACGGACGTACCCCTTCTCCTGGCTCGGCATCCTCGCCGACGTTCCGCCCTCGTGCGAGGAACTGATCTACGCCCACCACGAGCGCGGCTTCGCCCTGCACAGCATGCGCTCGCCCGAGGTCAGCCGGCTCTACCTCCAGGTCGCCCCGGACGACAGCACCGACAACTGGCCGGACGAGCGCATCTGGGACGAGCTGGAGACCCGCTTCGCCGTCGACGGCGACTGGACGCTGCGGCGGGGCCCGATCACCGAGAAGAGCATCACCCCGATGCGCAGCTTCGTCGCCGAACCCATGCGCCACGGGCGCCTCTTCCTGGCCGGCGACGCGGCCCACATCGTCCCGCCCACCGGGGCCAAGGGCCTCAACCTCGCCGTCGCCGACGTCACCCTGCTCGCCCAGGCCCTGACCCGCTACCACGCCCACCGGGACGAGTCGCTGCTCGACGCCTACTCGGAGAACGCGCTGCGCCGCGTCTGGCGGGCCGAGCACTTCTCGTACACGATGACGACCCTGCTGCACAGTGACCCCGCCGACTCCGACTTCGACCGTGCGCTTCGCCTCTCGCACCTGCGCTATGTCGCCCGCTCCGAGGCCGCTTCGGCCTCCCTCGCGGAGAACTACGTGGGGTTCAAGGAGAACTGACGTTGTAACACCGCACGGGAGGTGTGGCTGCTCGAAGCAGCCACCCCTCCCGGTATCGGTGGATCAGCCGGACCGCGCGGAGGAGGAGAAGCGGTACACCGCCTGGGAGACACACGCCGGCTTGTCCGAGCCGTCGATGACCGACATGACGTGCCCTGCTCACAGCTGACCGGCGAACCATGGGTACCCGCCACCATCCGGTGACGGGCGCCCATCCGCATGCGATGGGCGGCGGCCCGCACGTGCACTCGGAGGGGCACGGGCAAGGCTCCAACTGCCGGCAAGGCAGTCAGCAGAGGCCGGCCGCTTACGCTTCTGCCACGCTTGGGTAACTTTCAGTGACCGGTGGTGGTGCCGGTAATGGTCGGGCGGTGCATTCGCCGCCGCCGTGGAGCGCTCGTGCGATCAGCCGTCGTTTCGGCACAGGTGCAACAGAGGGCCGGCTGGGTCGCCGCGGAATCGAGACCGCCGACCTGGAAGTCGCAGTGCATCATCGGGCGCCGTTCCCTGTCGGCGGGCGGCCGAACGGGGGCCTGGTAGCCGGTCGCCTGCTGCAGGACGACATGGATGGCCCCGGCACATGAGGCCCGCGAGCCGGTAGGTAGGACGGGGTCGTCACCGGAGATGATCGGCCCCGCTGGACATGTGCGCGGCGCGCCCCTGCCACACGCTGTAGGCATGACCAACGATGCTGGAGAGGCGTTCCACCCCACACCCGTCGTCGTCCTCGGTGTCGTGCCGGGCGATCCGCCGTACCGCATGGTGGAGGTCAACGGAGTGTTGGCCGGGCCTGCCCACGACATGGTGGATGTGATCAGGCTGGCGCGCCAAGCGGGCGTGTCCGAGATCGACTTCGACGATCCCGCGGTCGTGAGATGGGTCGGCGGAGGCAAGTACAAGTGGGTGCCCTGAGCGGGCGGGATTCCGACGCCCTGGCCACGCTCCTGATGCAGACACATCCGGCCGAACCTAGACTGACGATCGCCCGAAATATGCCGAATCTGGGAGAAGTGGACTATGGCCAAGCGAGGGAACAAGCGACGCGCCCGCAAGAAGAAGAAGGCCAATCACGGCAAGCGCCCCAACGCCTGAGCTCACCGAGCACTCGACGGCGTGGGTTGACGGGTCATCCGGACCACACGCCCATGACGGGTCCCCTGCCGGGCCAGTTCATACGGGTGGCAGCCCCCGCGAGCGTCATCAGATTCTGGATCCGCACATACGACGCGACCTCTGACGACGCTGATGCCGCTTCTCCGGGTCTTGCCCGCGTGGCGTGAGGGGCGGGGTCGGTCCCCGCCCCTCACCGATCCGGTCGACCTCCGGCTGGAATCACTGCCTTGCGGTTCCGTGCACTGTCCTGGATCCCCGATCGTCGCTCAGCAGCTCGCAGGCTTCATCCAGGAGCACTCGAGGTCGGCGCGCCCGGACTGCTCATCCCTTGCAGCCGGCGCATCGGTCGTGGGCCGGTCGGACCGGGCCGTACCGTGCAGCTGCTCCGTGCCCTTGACGCTGTGGGCGGCGAGCGCCGCTCCGACCGCGTCCTCGATGCTCTTGACCACAGTGTGATGCGTGGTGCGTCCTCCACGCGGAGTCGGCCAGAACTGTCCTCGGCGTCACCGGCCACGACCACCGCGGTAGGGCGGCCGCGGTCTTCCTCCGGCGTGGCGGCGTGGGGCCGGGACGACCACGCGGGGAGAGGCACCGTCGGCGGGCCGTTCAGCGTCTGCGCACATGCGGTGCCGGGACCAGGCGGACGACGGTGTTGAGTACATGGTCGACCACGTCGTGCGAGGGCTTGTCCGTGAGGTTGGTGAGCATCCGGGCCAGGGCGTTGAGCAGAAACGGCGATCCCATGACGTACCGATTGAGGATCGGTTGGAAGCCCGAACGGCTGAAGACGATGTCGGCGGCCGCGTTGCCGAGACGGTAGTAGCGCCCCCAGCGGCGGTTCATCTCGACGGGGTAGCTGTGCAGCACTCGCTCCCGCCGGGGGCCCCGGGGAAGGGCGAGGGCGAGCGCGGCGCTCTCGGCTGCGACTTCGCCGGCTTCCATGGCCTGGCCGATGCCCTCCCCGTTCCAGGGGCTGATCATGCCTCCGGAGTCGCCGACCAGGAGGAGCCCCCGGGTGTAGAGGGGGTGACGGTTGAAACCCAGGGGCAGTGCCGCGCTCCGGACAGGGCCCTCGGCGTTCTCCTCATGCAGCCCCCAGGCGTGAGGAGTACGGGCCAGCCATTGGTCCAACGTGGTCCGCAGGTCCGCGATTCCGTGCCGCCGGTGAGGCAGCGCACCGAGCCCGACGTTGACGCGGCCGTCTCCCATGGGAAAGATCCAACCGTATCCCGGCAGGTAGTGATCGCTCCCCGGGAAGCGGAGATCGGCCCACAACTCCAGGTACTCCTCTTGAGACCGTTCTGGGCTGCGGTAGTAGCGGCGTGCGGCTGTCGCGATCTGCCTGCTCCTGTCCCGCTGCAGGCCCATGGCGAGGGCGAGGCGGGCGGAGGCGCCGTCGGCGGCGATGACGATCGGTGCATGGAAGACCATCGGCTCCTTCGCTCCGGCCGTGGCGGTGACGCCGGTGATGCGGCCGGCGCGGTCGGTCACGGGCTGAGTCACCTTCACCCCGTTGCGCAACCGTGCTCCGGCAGCAACGGCATGGCGGGCCAGGATGTCGTCGAAGTCATGCCGGCTGCGCGAGAGGCCGAAGTCCGGGTAGCGCCCCAGGGCGGGCCAGTCGATGTGCACCTGATGCTCACCGGCCACCCATCGCATACCGCGTGAAGGCGTCCACCCCGGAGCCTTGATGTCGATGCCCATTCGGATGAGCTGGTGCACCGCTCGCGGGGTCAAGCCGTCTCCGCACACTTTTTCCCGGGGAAAGTGGGCCTTCTCCAGAAGCAGGACATCGATGCCTGCCTTGGCGAGGTGGAAGGCTGCGGACGAGCCCGCAGGTCCCGCCCCCACCACGATCACATCGGCTTCTTCGTCCGAGCCGTGGACGGAGCGGTCGTCCGGCGGGGACTGCGCTGGCGTTGTTTCCCGCATAGGAAACCCCTTCCTGGGACAGCCGGTGGCGTACCGAGGACGGCAGCCCGGTACGTCATCATCGATCAGGACGAGCCGGTGCGGAACAGGGCCGGATGTCCGGCCACGCCCCGGCACGCCGGTTCACCTCGGCCGATCCCCTCAGCACACTCGCGATCTTCTCCGCGGTACCGCCTCATCGGTGACTCCGTCGCTGCCAAGTCGCCGTCGACGCAGACGACGGAGGGACGAGACCTTCGCGACGATGGCCCGCCACAACGTCAGGCGCGTACGGTTTCAGCACGGAGGTGCGACCGGCCGCTTCGCCGGGCGCCGTTGCGGCCGTTGTGCGTGGGGGCAGCGCTGTACCGACGACGCACGTGTCGTGAGGTGGCGGGCCAGGGTTGAGTTGTCCAGGACGCCGCTCGGGGTCAGCTTGCGGGGCGTTGTGGTTCTTCCTCTTTGCGGATGGCCAGCTCGCCGTCGGCGACATCGATCCGGAGGCGGCTGTGGGGCTGCAGGCTGCCGTCGAGCAGCATGCGGGAGAGCCGGTTGTCGACCTCGCGCTGGATCGTGCGGCGCAACGGGCGGGCGCCGTATTCGGGCTGGTAGCCGCGTTGGGCGAGCCATTCGACGGCGTCCAGGGTGACCTCGACGGTGACGTCCTGGGCGCGGAGCCGACGCCTGGAGTCGTCCAGCAGCATGTTGGTGATCTGCCGTAGCTGCTGGTCGGCGAGTTGGCGGAAGATCACGATCTCGTCGATGCGGTTGAGGAACTCCGGACGGAAGTGTTCGCGCAGTGGGCGCATCACCCGCTCGCGGCGGGCCTGCTCGTCGGCGTCCGCGGAGCCGGCGCCGAAGCCCATCGCGCCGCCGCTCCCGGTGATGGCCTGCGAACCGAGGTTGCTGGTCATGACGATGACGGTGTTCTTGAAGTCGATGGTGCGGCCCTGGGAGTCGGTGAGCCGCCCGTCGTCGAGCACCTGCAGCAGGATGTTGAAGACGTCGGGGTGCGCCTTCTCGACCTCGTCCATGAGCAGCAGCGAGTAGGGGTTCCTGCGTACCGCTTCGGTGAACTGTCCGGCCTCCTCGTGGCCGACGTAGCCGGGGGGAGCGCCGACCAGGCGGCTGACGGTGTGCCGTTCCTGGTACTCGCTCATATCGAGGCGGATCATCCGGTCCTCGCTCCCGAAGAGTGCCTCCGCGAGCGCGCGAGCGAGTTCGGTCTTGCCGACGCCGGTGGGGCCGAGGAAGAGGAAGCTTCCGATCGGGCGGCCGGGGTCGGACAGGCCGGCCCGCGAGCGCAGGACGGCGTCGGCGACGGCGGTCACCGCCTCGTCCTGGCCGATGACGCGCTGGTGCAGATGTTGCTCCAGGTTCAGCAGCCGGTCCCGCTCCTCCTGGGTGAGGCTGCTGACGGGAATTCCGGTCTGGCGGGACACGATGTCGGCGATGTCTTCGACGGTGACCTCCGCGACATGGCTGCGCGGCTGCGGCGTGTGGTCTGCCTTGCCGATCCGCTGTTCGAGGTCGGCGAGCCGGTCACGCAGCTCGGTCGCCCGCTCGTACTGCTCGGCGGCGACGGCCTGGTCCTTGTCCCGTGTGAGTTGCTCGACTTCGCGTTCCAGGGCGCGGATGTCGGTGCCGCGGGTGGAGGCGCGCAGCCGGATCCGTGCGCCGGCCTGGTCCATGAGGTCGATCGCCTTGTCGGGCAGATAGCGGTCGGTGAGGTAGCGGTCGGACAGCTCGACGGCGGCGAGCAGCGCCTCGTCGGTGTAGCGGACCTGGTGATGGGCTTCGTACCGGTCCTGGAGACCCCGCAGGATCTCGACGGCGTCCGCCGGGCTGGGCTCGGGCACCAGAACCGGCTGGAACCGGCGGGCAAGCGCGGCGTCCTTCTCGATGTAGCGGCGGTACTCCTCGAGCGTGCTGGCTCCCACGACATGGAGTTCGCCGCGGGCGAGCGCGGGCTTGAGCATATTGCTCGCGTCCATCGGGCCGCCCTCGGAGCCGCCGCCCGCCCCGACGACGGTGTGCAGTTCGTCAATGAAGACGATCAGCTCGCCCGAATGGGCGCGGATTTCGTCGATGAGGCCGGTGAGTCGTTCCTCGAAGTCCCCACGGAAGCGGGTACCGGCAACGACTCCTGAGAGGTCGAGCTGGATGACGCGCCGATCGTGCAGGATGTCCGGCACGTCGCCGTCCGCGATGCGCTGGGCCAGTCCCTCGACGATGGCGGTCTTGCCCACTCCGGCTTCGCCGATCATGACGGGATTGTTCTTGCCTCGGCGGGCGAGGACCTCAATGGTCTGCTCGATCTCCACGTCACGGCCGATGACCGGGTCAATACGGCCCTCCCGGGCCAGGTCGGTGAGGTCGCGGCCGAACTTGTCCAGGTTGGGGGTGTTTCGCTCGCCGGGGCCGGTACGCTGGCCGGCGCTGCTGGGCACGGGCCCGAGACCGTCCCGGGCACCGGCGGGCGGCGAGAAGTGCGCGGCGTTGAGCATCTGTCCCGCTGCGGAGTCGCGGTTGGCGGCGAGTGCCACCAGCACGTGTTCCGGGCCGATGTAGGAGGCGCCGGTGGAGCGCGCGATCTCATGGGCGTCGAGCAGAGCGCGCTTGACCGCCGGCGTGACGGCGATGGATTGGCTTCGCGGCCCTTCCCCGGCCTGCCGGTCGATCTCAGCAGCGAGCGCGTCGGGATCGGCGCCCGCTCGCGTGACCATGCGGCGAGTCGGCTCGGTGGTGAGCGCGGCCCGCAGGAGGTGCTCCGTGTCGAGGTCGGTACTCCCGTGCTGGGCGGCATAGGACGCTGCAACGGTGACGAGCTGCCGTGCGGGACCGCTCAACAGACGGCTGAAGTCGATGCGCCGAGGGTCGGGCGGCTCCCCACCCTGTCCGGTGCCGAGAAAGTGCGAGAGGAAGTCTCCGAGGGGGTCCGGACCGTGGTCCTCGGGACCCTGATGGCCGTCGGTCATGGGTATCCGTCCCCGTGGCCCGGCCGGACCGGGTCACGCTGTCTCAGTGCACGTGCAGCCGTGTTGACGCGGTCCCGCAAGTCCGGCGTGACCGCAGACAGCCGCAACCCCACTTGACCCAATTTAGACGATATAGGCGCTATGTGTCTGTAATCGGGACCAAGGGGCAGCGGGGTCGAGGGGTGTGCGCTGCGCATTCATCCGCTGTTCCCGGTGCGTACGGAATCTTCTCTAATAGCGCACATGTTCGAATGTGGGTAAGCTGCACACATGGCACCGCACCAGCTCCAGGGGTCCCTGTTCGATCAGGGCGACGAGGCGTTTTTGCGCCCACTGGACGGGCTCCGCAGAACAGGGCTCGACGACGGCGCCTGGATCGACCTCCTGCCGGGCTGGCTGTGTGGCGCCGACGCCCTGTTCGAACAGCTGGCCGCGGACGTTCCCTGGAAGGCCGAGCGACGGCAGATGTACGAGCGGGTCGTGGACGTCCCGCGCCTGCTCGCCTTCTACCGTGCCGGCGAACCGCTGCCGCACCCCGTCCTCGACGAGGCGCGGCAGGCGCTCTCCACGCACTACGCCGCCGAGCTCGGCGAACCCTTCACAACAGCCGGCCTGTGCCACTACCGCGACGGGCGCGACAGCGTGGCCTGGCACGGCGACCGCATCGGCAGGGGTGCACGCGAGGACACGATGGTCGCCATCCTGTCCGTGGGGGCGCCCCGCGACCTGCTGCTGCGCCCGTGCCGCGGCGGCGATGTCGTCCGGTGGTCGCTCGGACACGGCGACCTGATCGTGATGGGCGGTTCCTGTCAGCGGACCTGGGAGCACGCCATCCCCAAGACCGCTCGGGCCGTGGGAGGGCGCATCAGCATCCAGTTCCGGCCGCACGGGGTGCAGTGACCGCTCCCGACCAGAGTGCGTACGCTTCCGTCCCCCTTGGTCACGGGGCGCGCGACTCGCTACGTCACACTGGTGGTCCCGTCACCGAACCAGCGAGGCGACCGATGGCTTTGCAGTTCAGCGCCACCAACCCCGAACACCCCGCGTTCCTCCTCGAACTGCCCTGGCACCTACCGCTCGAAGAATGGGCGGAGAAGCATCTGGTGACGCTGCCGCGCGGCATCTCCCGCCACGTCGTGCGCTACGCACGAGCGGGGGCCGACGTGGTGGCCGTCAAGGAGCTTGCCGAACGGCCGGCGGTACGCGAGTACGAGCTGTTGCGCACCCTGGCCCGGCTCGGGATACCCGCGGTGGACCCACTCGCGGTGGTTACCGGGCGCACCGGCACCGACGGGGGACCGCTGGAGCCGGTGCTGATTACTCGTCATCTCAACGGGTCCCTGCCCTACCGCTCGATGTTCGAGACGACGATGCGCCCGACCACCGTGCACCGGCTCATGGACGCACTCGCCGTACTGCTGGTCCGGCTGCACCTGGCGGGCTTCGCCTGGGGCGACTGCTCTCTGTCCAACACACTCTTCCGCCGGGACGCCGGCGCCTACGCCGCCTACCTTGTGGATGCGGAGACCGGCGAGGTACACAGCCAACTCAGCACAGGGCAGCGTGAATACGACATCGATCTGGCCCGGGTGAACATCAGCGGAGAGATGCTGGACCTGGAGGCCGCGGGTGCGCTCCATCCCTCGGTGGATCCGATCGCTTTCGGCGCCGAGATCTGCCAGCGGTACGAGGAGCTGTGGAGTGAGCTGACTCGTACTTCGGTCTATCCGGCCGGCCAGTATCACTACATCGAACGTCGCATGCGTCGGCTCAACGACCTCGGCTTCGACGTCGCCGAGATGCAGATCGCCAACTCCCCGAACGGCGACACGATCACGTTCGTCCCCAAGGTGGTCGACGCAGGCCATCATCAACGCCAACTGCTGCGCCTCACCGGGCTCGACGCCGAGGAGAACCAGGCCCGACGACTCCTCAACGACCTTGAGAGCTGGATGGCGACACAGGAGGACTACGCGCCGGGCGACCCGCTCGGCGCCCGTGCGGAGGTGCTTGCGCACCGCTGGGTCCGCGAGGTGTTCAGACCTACGGTACGTGCTGTTCCGCGGGAACTCCGGAGCTCCATGGACCCGGCCGAGCTCTATCACGAACTGTTGGAACACCGGTGGTACATGTCCGAGCGCGCACAGCTGGACATCGGTCTGGAGGCGGCCGTGGCGGACTACATCACCAGTGTTCTCCGTCGCCCCGAGACGGAAGTGCCGTCGGCGAGCGATTCCCCGTCATCGGCGTGAACCCGTCGACCGGGGAGAGGCACACCTCTTGTGCCGGGAGGGGCATCAGCTCTCCCCGGCGCCATCGGCCACATTCCCTCGTGGGGTGGGAGAAGCAGTCTGCTGTGAAGGTGAGCGAGGGCGATTCGACGGCTGGTTCGCCGACGTGGGAACGGCCTCCGGAACTCGGCTGTCGAGATCGACGCCGTTCAAGTCCATCGAGCGCAGGTCCGCGCCGCGGACGGTACAGGCCTGCTCGATCGCAGCCATCTCCATCGCAGGCAAGAACAGGGGTCGGCCGACAGTTGAGGCCGACCCCGCGTCGAAGTACCTGTGGGGCGGATGCGGCGCCGAGGGTGCCGGGGCATGCCGGAACGCGGCCCGTCCCCACGAGGGCCACCCCGGCCGGTCGCCCTTCCGTCAGCCGCTCACCGCTGTCGTCCTGAAGAGGCCGCCGCAGATGAGGGGCTGGGTGGTGCGCAGGGTCAGGGCTTCCCGGGAACCGGGCGGGTAGACCCGGAGAAAGTCGGGCCGGTCCCAGCACTCCGAGCCGTTGATCCCGCGGTTGAGGGTGTGCAGGGTGACTTCGGCCGAGCCGCCGGCCCCGATGACGGTGGCCCGGCCCGCGGCGCCCTCGCGGTCGGCGGGTGCGCCGATCACGCTGCCGTCGCGCCTGATCAGGGAGACCCCGGGGAAGCCGGTCAGGGTGCAGGAGTCCGAGGACTTGTTCACCAGCGTGAGCCGGTAGTGGATCTGGCCCGCACCCGCGTCGCCCTGCCTCAGGCTCATGGTCAGCTCCTCGGTCGTGCAGCGCCCCGGACCGCTGCCGGTGGCCGGGGCGGACGTGGCAGCCGAGGCGCTCGGAGTGGCGGCCCTGGTGGGAGCGGGCTCGCCCGGGGCGATGGGCGCATCCGGGGCGGTGCTGCCGGGGGCGGACCTGCTCGATCCCGCGGGCTCGGCCGAGGGGGAGGCGCCGTCGGCGCAGCCGGTGGCGCCCACGGCGAGGGACGCGACCGCCACCGGGACGAGGGCGTACCGGCGGAGCCCGCGCCCCCTGCCGGCCGGTCCGCGCCCCCGCGGACGGAAGGATCGTGGGGACAATGGGGTGATGGTTCGCGGAGTGGAGTCCATGGTTCTCGCCTGCTCGCTTCCGTGCCCCCTGAATCAACGTCACCGGATCGGACTTCGTCATCGACGGAGGACTGATCACAACCTTGTGACGGAACTTCCCCGGCCCGGCACGAGGCCCTTCCCACGACCCTCGACGCGGCCTGAGCGTCGAAACTCATGAGGCTCAGCCACAGAAGAATGCGCTTTTGTGACCCCTTCTGCAGGCCGCAGGATGGCGGAGAACCGGCCTGCGGGGAGGAACCATGTCGTCAGCCATCGAAACGGGTCTGCTGCCCTTCACTTCCGAGATCCGCTCTGAAGGGCTCGCCGTCGGAGGCGTCCTGCTCACCGAACTGGCGCGGCGTTTGGGAACACCGCTCTTCGTGTACGACGAGGAGCACCTTCGCCGACGCTGCCGGGAGGCGGTCGCTGCCTTCGGCCAGGGCAACGTCGCGTACGCCTCCAAGGCATTCCTGTGCACGGCCATGGCCCGACTGGCCCACGAGGAGGGGCTGTTGCTCGATGTGGCCTCCGGCGGCGAGCTGCGGGTGGCGCTGCACGCGGATGTTCCGGCCGGACGGATCGTGCTGCACGGCAACAACAAGGACGAGGCGGAGCTGCGCACGGCGATGTCAGCCGGGGTGCACCACGTGGTGGTCGACAGCTTCGACGAGATGGACCGCATCGAGCGCCTGCACGCCGAGGAGCAACTGCCGCCCACCCGGGTACAGTTGCGGGTGGCGCCCGGTGTCGCCGCAGGCGCACACGAGGCGATCCGCACCGGTGGCAACGACTCGAAGTTCGGCTTCGGCCTCGTCGGCGGAACCGCCGCGGCCGCAGTGCGGCGGGCCGCCGGTTCCCCGGCGATGATCCTGGAGGGCGTCCACGCGCATGTGGGCTCCCAGGTGCTGGACACGTCGGAGCTCGCGGCAGGAGCCGCGGCCGTTGCGCGGTTCGCCGTGGAGGCCCGGGTACACCGGCTCACCGTCGGTGGCGGCCTCGGTGTCGCGTACGAGGCGGGGCAGACCGTACCCTCGTTCGCCGACTGGGCGGCCGGGGTGCGCACCGCGGTGCTCGATGCGGGCTGGGGCGGCGACGTGACAGTGGAGCCGGGCAGGTCCATCGCCGCCCGCGCGGGGCTGACCCTCTACCGGGTGGGCACCATCAAGCGCATCGAGGGCGTGCGGACATACGTCAGCATCGACGGCGGCATGAGCGACAATCTGCGCCCCGCCCTGTACGGCAGCCGCTACGAGGTGTTCCTGCCGCGCCGCCCCCGCGCACCGCGACCGCTGCGGGCACGGCTGGTCGGCAAACACTGCGAGAGCGGCGATGTGATTGTCGACGACGCCGCCCTGCCGGCCGAGCTCGCGGTAGGTGATCTCCTGGCCACGCCGGTCACGGGCGCATACGGATATGCCATGGCGTCCAACTACAACAAGTTGCCGCGTTCCGCTGTCGTCTTCGTGTCCGATGGCCGTGCCCGCACCGTGGTGCGCCGGGAGACCGAGGAGGACCTGCTGCGCCTGGACGTGGACGAGCCCGCCGGGCCCGTCGCGCCGCCGGCGACGGTAGGGTCGGGTGCCGGGGCGGCGCGGTGCGTCGGCAGGGCCTAACCTGACCCGATGCTGAACAGTGCTCGACTGCTCGTCCTGCTGGAAATAGCCCGCACGGGCACCATCGTGGCCGCGGCCCAGGCGCTGCATCTGAGCCCGTCCGCCGTCTCCCATCAACTCGCCCGGCTGGAGCAGGAGCTCGCGGTGGCGTTGGTGGAACGTCAGCCGCAGAGCCTGCGGCTGACGGCGGCCGGTGTGCGACTGGCCGAGCACGCACAGGCTGTCGCCGACCTGATGGCCATCGCACAGGACGATCTGCGGGCGCACTCCGAAGGCGACGCCGGGGTACTGCGGCTGGGCTTCTTCGCTTCATCGGGCCTGGAGCTGCTTCCCCGGGCGCTGTCGGTCTTCGCTGCCGAGCGGCCCCAGATCGAGTTGGAGCTGATCCTGGGGCAGCCGCACGAGCTGGTGCCCGATCTGGAGGCGGGCCGGCTGGATGCGGCGGTCGTCTTCGAGCATCCGCTGGACCCGTGGTGCCGGCAGGCGGCCGTGGACGTGGAGATGTTCTTCGACGAGCCGCAGCTGGTGGTCCTTCCTTTGCGGCACCGCCTCGGGCGGCGCACCGCGGTCCGGCTCGCCGCTCTGGAGGGGGAGAGCTGGATCGGTACGCGCGGCGGCCACACCGGCGAACCGGTCCTGGAACGTGCGTGTGCGGCCGAGGGGTTCCGGCCGCGGGTCCGCTGCCGCAGCGATCACTACCAGGTCACGATCAACCTGGCGCGCGCGGGCATGGGTATAGCGCTGGTCCCGGCCCTCGGGCTCGGCGACACCACGGGTGTGCACGTCTGCCGCCTGGACCATCCCCGACTGCACCGGCGGATCGGGGTCGCTACCCGGCCCACCAACCGCAACCCGCTGCTGCGGATCTTCCTCGCGGAGCTGCGGTCGGCCGCCGAGGAGATCCGGTCGCTGCTGGATACGCAGTGGGCCTGACCGGTGGGGCCTACCGCTCTCATTCGCCCGCGCGGCGTCGGGCACACGCCGCGAGGGTGCGGCCGACGTCCCGGATGGCACGCACCGCGGCGCTCTCCGTGCTGGGGCCCAGCACCGGGTCCCAGTGCGCCACCACCGCGTACGCCAGCCGGCGCGCACCGACGATGACTCCGGCATCGGCGCGGACCCCGGTGTCGGTGCCGGTCTTGTTGGCCACCAGAAGCCTGTCGGGCAGGGGATTCGGGAAGCCGGGGGCGTACGGGTCGTGGTCCACCAGGGCGGGGACCAGGCCGTGGTCGGTGTTGGCGCGCATCCATTGCAGGAGCCGTGTGGAGGCTGCCGGGGAGCTCAGCGTGCCGCGCATCGCATGAGTCACCAGCCGTGCCAGGCCCCGTGCGGTGCCGGTGGCGAAGACGGGCGGCACATCAGGGCCCCGGATGTCACGGACCTTGTCGTGCAGTGTGAGGCGGTCGAGCCCGAGTTCCTCCGCCAGCCGGGCCGTGGACTCACGCCCCACCAGACGGAGCAGCGCGTTGGTGGCGGTGTTGTCGCTGACCGAAGCGGTCAGCCAGGCCAGATCCTCGACGGTCCAGCCGCGCCTGCTCATCCGGCGCAGCACCCCGCTCCCGGCCGCCATGTCCTCGTCGAGGACCTCGACGGGCCGGTCGGCGAGCAGCTCCCCCGTGTCCAGCCGACGCGAGACCTCGGCGAGCAGCAGCAGCTTCGAGGCGGACGCGACCGGCAGCACGGTGCACTCGTCGGCCCCCGCCGTCTCGCCGCCGTCGATGTCGACGGCGGCGACGGCCAGGGTGAGCGGTAGCGCGGCCGAACGCCGCACCGCCGCGGCCACTTGGGCCAGACTCATCGGATCCTCACCACTTCCCCCGCCCGCGCCGCGGTCGGGCAACCGCCCCTCACCGCGACCTGTCCCGCCACCACGACGGTATCGATGCCTTCGGGCGCCAGCAGCGGTCGGTCGGAGGTGGCGGTGTCACGTACCGACGCCGGGTCGAGGACTACCAGATCGGCGAGGGCGCCGTCGCGGACCACACCGCGGCCGGTGAGCCCGAACCGCCGGGCCGGCAGACCGGTCATCTTGTGCACCGCGTCCTCCAGCGGCATCAGCTGCTGGTCGCGGCCGTAGTGGCCGAGTACGCGGGCGAAACTTCCCGCCCAACGAGGGTGCGGGCGACCGGGTTTGGGGACGCCGTCCGAGCCGATCATCGACAGCGGGCTGGCGAGCACCCGCCGCACGTCGTCCTCGCGCATGGAGTGACTGATGATGGTCACCTCGCCCTGCTCGGCCAGCAGCAGGTCGCACGCGTAGTCGACCGGGTGGACGCCGCGCCCGGCGGCGAGGTCGGCGATGGTGCGGCCCTCGGCCTCCGGGTGCGCCTGCGCGGCGGCCACGCTGATGAGGTCCCAGCCACCGTTGCCCACCGTGTTCTCCCACCCCTTGACGCCCTGAGCGATGTCCGTCCGGATCCGGTGGCGCGTATCGGCCCGGCGCAGTCGTTCCAGCAGGGCGCCGACGCCGCCCTCGCTCGTCCATGGTGGCAGCATGGCGTGCAGGACGGTGCTGCCCGCGGTGTACGGGTAGACGTCGCACAGCACGTCCACCCCTTCGGCTCGGGCCTGTTCCAGCCGAGGAAGGGTGCGCAGCGTGGCGCCCCAGGCGTACCGGCCCGCGGTTTTGTGGTGGGAGATCTGCAGCGGGGCGCCGGAGCGCACCGCGATCTCCAGGGCTTCCTCCAGGGCGGTCTCCACCTGTGACATCTCGTCGCGCAGATGGGTGACGTATGGCTTGCCGTGACGCGCGGCGACTCTGGCCAGCGCGACGATCTCCTCGGTGTCGGCGTAGATGCCGGGCGGGTAGATCAGCCCGGTGGACAGGCCGGCCGCACCCTGGCTGAGCGCCCGGTCGAGCAGCGCACACATGGTGTCCAGCTCGTCGGGCCGGGGTGGGCGGGCCTCGAAGCCCATGACCCCGGCGCGCAGCGTGCCGTGGCCGACGAGCGAGGCGATGTGGGTGCGGCGCAGGGCAGGATCCTGTCCGGCGGCGAATGAGTCGAAGTCCGCTGCGGGCCGGACAGTTCCGAGCCCGAACGTCACCCTGAGATGGTCGGTGAGTGAAGGCAGCCGTTCCGGTAGCGAAGGGAACAGGCTCGTCCCGCAGTTGCCGCAGATCTCCGTGGTGACGCCCTGGAGCAGTGGTGCGAGGCGAAGGTCGTCGACCGGCTTCGCGGCGCCGTCGGCGCCGTGGGGTGCCGCGAGGGCGTCGGAGTGCGTGTGCACATCGATGAAGCCGGGCGCGATGACCTGGCCGGTCACATGCAGCGTCTCGGTCGCCGCGGCCGGGGTGCCCGCGGGAAGCACGGCGACCCGTCCGTCCACGATCGCGATATCCGCCTTCCTGGAGGGCGCGCCGGTTCCGTCGACCAGTGTGCCGCCGCGCAGCAACAGATCCACAGGGCGGCCCATCACAGCACCGTCGACAGGAAGGCACGCGTGCGCTCGTGCCGCGGCTCGGTGAACAGAAGCTTCGGGCTCCCGGCTTCGACGACGGCACCCTGATCCATGAACAGGACACGGTCGGCGACCTCGCGGGCGAAGCCCATCTCGTGGGTGACCACGACCATCGTCATACCGCTGCGGGCCAGGTCGCGCATGACGCCCAGCACCTCGCCGACGAGTTCGGGATCGAGAGCGGAGGTGGGTTCGTCGAAGAGCATGAGTGCCGGCTCCATGGCCAATGCACGGGCGATCGCCACACGCTGCTGCTGCCCGCCGGACAGCTGCCCCGGGTAGTGGCCCGCCCGGTCCGCAAGACCGACACGGTCCAGCAGCTCCCGGGCCTGCTTCTCGGCCTGCGCACGGGAGAGACCCTTGACGGCGACGGGCCCCTCCATCACGTTCTGCACCGCCGTGCGGTGCGGGAACAGGTGGAACCGCTGGAACACCATGCCGATCCGCTCGCGCTGGCGTCGGATGTCACGGGGGCGCCGCTCGCGCAGGACGCGCCCGGACGGGCCGTGCTGCTCGTAGCCGATCAGCTCACCGTGCATCCACACCCGCCCCGCGTCGATCTGCTCAAGGTGATTGAAGCAGCGCAGCAGCGTCGACTTCCCGGACCCGGAAGGGCCTATGACGCACAGCACCTCACCGCTGCGGACATCGAGATCGATGCCCCTCAACACCTCGGTGTCACCGAATCGCTTACGGACCCCACGGGCCCTGAGGATCACCTCGTTCATGTCGCCGCCTCCTTCCTGTCACGCCCGGGTACGAGATTCGTCAGGATTCTGCGCCGCAGCGGCGGGGCGGCGCCCGGGCTGTAGCGGCGTTCGACGGCATGCTGGCCGATGCTGGCGAGCGTGGTGAGCACCAGGTACCAGAGGGAAGCCACCAGCAGCAGCGCCACCACCTCGAAATTGGCGAGGTAGAGGTGCTGGGAGACGGTCATCAGATCGGCGCCCGCGATGACAGAGACCAGTGAGGTCGTCTTGAGCATGGAGATGAACTGGTTGCCGAACGGCGGGATGATGACCCTCATCGCCTGCGGAAGGATGATGCGGGACAGGATCTGACGGTTCGACATGCCGATGGAAGCACCCGCCTCGCGCTGGCCGGGGTCCACGCTCTGAATGCCTGCCCGAACGATCTCGGCCGTGTAGGCCCCCTCGTTGATGGAGAGGCCGAGCAGGGCCGCCACGAAGCCGGTGATGACCTGGTTGGACTGCCAGCTGACGAGTTTCGGGCCGTCGAACGGGACACCGATGCTGATCACCGGGAACAACAGGGCCAGGTTGAACCAGAAGATGAGCTGGACCAGCAGCGGGGTGCCCCGGAAGAACCAGGTGTAGGCACCGGCGGTGAGACGCAGAACCGGACTGTCGGAGAGCTGCATCACCGCGACGAGTACCCCGATGACGATGCCGAGAGCCATCGAGACGAGCGTGAGCTGAATGGTCACCCCGAGGCCCTTGAGGATCACGCCGTCGAACTGGTACTTGGCGACGATGTCCCAGTGCAGGTTGGGATTGACGATGACGGTGTAGGCGAGCCACACCGCGAACAGTGCGGCGGCGAGGACCGCCAGCCAGCGTCCGGGACGGGGGCGCCGGGTCACCTGGAGGGAGAGGTCGTCCTCCGGTGGCGTAACGGCGGTGGGGGCTGTCGGTGCCGCGCCGAGGGCGGCGCCCGGCATCTTCCGGTCGGTCATGTCCGTACTCACTGCCCGTCGTTGACGGTGGCCTCGGGCACGGCGCTGTCGCCGACTCCCCAGGTGTCGAGGATCTTCCGGTAGCCGCCGTTGTCGATCAGTTCCTGCAGGGCCTTTCGGACGGCGTCGCGCAGTCCGCCCTGGCTCTTCGCGGCCGCGATGCCCCAGGGGGCGGTGCCGTACTGCGTCGGCAGAACCTCGTACGCGCTGCTCTTCTTTGTGAACGTCCTGGCAACGGGATAGTCGACGATGGTCGCGACCGCGCGGCCGCTGTCCAGTTGCAGCAGCCCGGTCGGCGCGTCCTCGCTCTGCGATATCCGCATCTTCTGCTTGCACTTGGCGTTCTGCTCCTCGCCGATGTGGAGGTTCGAGCTGCCCTTGGCGAGAACGACGGTCTTTCCGCACAGGTCCGTGAGGGACTTGATGCCCTGCGGGTTGCCGTTCTTCGTCATGATGACGCCGCCGGTACGGAAGTAGTCGACGAAGTCGACCGCCTGGCGCCGCTGAGCACTGTCTGTCATGGACGACATGACCAGGTCGAAGCGACCGGACTCCAGACCGGGGATCAGCCCGTCGAAGGCGGCGTTGGTGAGTTCGAGCTTCAGCTTCAGCCGCTCGGCGATGGCCTTGGCCAGGTCGGGGTCGACACCCGTCAGCCGGGTGGTCCCGGGCTCGTACATCTCCATCGGCGGATATCCCACCGCGGTAGCCACCCGCAGCACACCCTTCTGCCGGTACTGCGCGGGGAGCAGCTCGGCTGCAGTCCGCCCAGTGGCGGCCTGCGAGGAACTGCCGGACGGGGCGTCGCCCTGGCCGGAGCGTCCACATGCGGTGGCCGCGAGAGCCACCACGGCCAGGGCTGCCAGACAGCGCAGAGAACGGGGACGATTCATCGGATTTCTCCCTCACGGGGTGGCGGTGCGCCGATGCTGGCAGTCGCGCCCGGGTGAATGGAAGATGATGAAGCTATTCATGCCTGACCATCGAAATCTGTACGGGTCCGAATCCCTGCGGATGAGGCCCCCGAACGGGAAAATGTGCATGCCACGCGGGCCAGAGTGTCGAGACCTTGTTCCGAATTGAGAGCCCCGGCCGGTGCCATGCGTCCGTCCTGCTTCGGACTGGCGACGACGGATCGAACTCGGTTCAGAGTCAGTTGGCCATCCACCTTGCCGTCAGCTCCGACCCACGCACCGCCGTTGTGGGATGCCGGCCCGTGGCCGACAACACAGCATGACAAACCCCTGGGCTGCGGGGGAGTGGCACTCGACACGTTGCGGCGGTCTCGTGCATATGTGTTGGTCGAGTCGTCGGAGGTGAGGTCCGTGGCGCACTGCAGTCAAAGTCACCGGACGGAGGAGAAGCACGTGGCCGCACCCATGAAAGCCCGGAGACCATCGGGTGCCTGCCGACGGGGGCGCCCGCTGCCCGGTCTGCCGCCACGTGTCCGGTGGCGGCCCCAGCCCCCTTCGGCCGGGCAGCCGTTGCGGTGTGTCATCCGCCCAGGGCCGTGTCCGCGATGTGGTGGCCGGCCTCGGCGAGGCTCTCCGAGACTGCTTCGGCGAACGAGGCGATCGTCTCGTTGTGGCGGCTCGGCACCCACACCACCGAGGTCAGCCACGCCAGCGTGTCCCTCTCCAGCGGCCGCCACACAAGCCCGTCGATGAGCGGTGTCGCCGGGGCCTCATTGAGGTGGATGCCGCGCCCCGCGAGCACCAGCCCGTGCACGAAGTTGGGATTGCGCGCGTGCCTGATCGATCCGGGCAGGAAACCCTCGTCCCGGCAGATGGTGAGCATGTGGTCGTAGAGGCGCGGCGCCATCGCGCGCGGGAAGATGACCAGTGGTGCCCCGTCGAGGTCCCTCAGCCGGACTGCGCCGCCGCCCGCCGCCGCGGCATGGTCCGCCGGCAGTACGACGCCCAGTTCGCGCCGCGCCACAGGTCCCGATTCCAGGCCCACCGTGTCCGACGGGTGCCGTACCACCCCGGCATCCAGCTCACCCTCGCGCAGCCGGGCCAGTTGTTCGTCGGTGGTGAGCTCATGGAGGTCGATCAGCACATCGGGCACCCGGTCGGCGAAACCGGCGGTGAGGGTCCGCAGCACTGTCGGGCCGGTGTCGGGCGGTACGCCGACACGCAGCACACCTGCCTCGCCGGGACGAATCCTGCGCATCGCCTCGCGCGCGGTGTCCACCCCTGCGAGTACCGGCCGCACATGCTCCAGGAGCAGCGCCCCGGCCTCGGTCAGCTGGACGCGGTGCCGCGTCCGGTCGAACAGCCGTACCCCGAGTTCGCGCTCCAGGTCGCGGATGCGCTGCGACAGCGGCGGCTGGGCCATGTGCAGACGTTCCGCCGCCCGGCCGAAATGCAGTTCCTCGGCAAGGACGGCGAAGTAGCGCAGGTGACGGAGCTCCATGAGCGGACCATATCGCTCCGATATCACCGCCAGTCCCAATTGGTGTTGGCCGGATCACATCCCTCCCTGTTTGCATGACTGCTCACGGGAAGCCCGCTCGCGGACACCCGCCAGTAACTCCGGCTCCCCGGCGGCCTCGCCGCCTTCTTCCCCTGCCCATCGCGAGAAAGGCAAGCCGTCATGACCGAGAACAGCACCGTCGTCGTCACCCACCACCCGGTGACGGACACAGCCGCCCATGCCTACGTTGCCGAGGTCACTCTCAACCGTCCTGACAAGCTCAACGCCTGGACCGGCGGGATGCGGAGCCGACTGGTCGCGGCGCTCGACGCGCTGGGGGACGACGAGCGCTGTCGCGCGGTCGTTCTCACCGGCGCCGGGCGCGCGTTCTGCGCCGGTCAGGACCTCGCCGAGACCGCGGCGATCGACCCCGACGACCACGCGGCCGCCGAGGCATGGATCGACGACTTCGGCCGCCTCTTCCGCGCCGTACGCGGCCTGGACAAGCCGGTCGTCGCCGCAGTCAACGGTGTGGCAGCGGGCTCGGGTTTCCAGTTCGCCCTGCTCGCCGACTTCCGCATCGGCCACGCCGCCGTCCGGATGGGGCAGCCGGAGGTGCTGTCGGGCATCCCCAGCATCACCGGGATCTGGGCCATGCGGGGCATCCTCGGCCGGGCGAAGACCGCCGAGTTCGCGCTCGGCGGCCGCCTCGTCGACGGCACCGAGGCTGAGCGGCTCGGTCTCCTCACCCGTCTCGTCGCACAGGACGAGGTCAAGCCGGAAGCGCTGGCCGAGGCGGCCCGGCTCGCCGCACTCCCGCCCGGCGCGGTCGCCCTCACCAAGGGCCGGCTCCGCGAGCTGGACGACGCGGGCCTCGACGACGCGATCGAGGCGGCCAAGAAGGTGCATACCGCCGCCTACGCAACGGGTGAGCCCCAGCGCGAGATGGCCCGTTTCCTGGCCGGCCGCCGCCGCTGAGTCCGCCGTACCCGCGTCCCCGCCCCTCATCCGCAGGAGAGGAACCCCCATGACCACCAGCGTCACGCCGCATACCGGCGCGGCCTCCGACGGCGAGAGCGCCTACCGCCGTCTCGTCGAAGAACACCGGTGGACCGTCCCCGACCGGTACAACATGGCCGCCGATGTCGCCGACCGTCATCCCGGCGACCGGCTCGCGCTCGTCTTCGAAGACCACACCGGTCACCGCGAAGAGGTCGTCTGGCAGCAGATCCAGGACCGCTCCCGGCAGGTCGCCGCCCATCTGCACGCGCTCGGCGTACGCAAGGGAGACCGGGTCGCGGTGCTGCTCCCGCAGCGCCCCGACACCCCGGCGACGTACCTCGGCGTCCTGCGCACCGGCGCCGTCCTGGTGACGATGTCGCTGCTGTGGGCCGACGAACCCATCCGCTACCGGCTGGCCGATTCCGGTGCCGCCGTTCTGGTCACCGAGACCTCCGCCGTCGATCGCGCCGCCGGTTTCGGCGGCACGGTCGTCAACGTCGACGACCCGGCGATCAGTGCACTGCCCCCGGTGTACATCACGGCCGACACTGCCCCGGACGACCCGGCGCTGATCTTCTACACCTCGGGCACCACGGGTGCCGCCAAGGGCATCGTGCATGCCCACCGGACCCTGCTGGGGCACAACGAATTCCGTCACTGCCACGATCTGCGACCGGGCGACGTGTTCTACGGAGCCGGGGACTGGGCCTGGTCCATGGCCAAGCTGATGGGCCCCCTCCGCGCGGGCGCCGTGCACCTCGTGTACCGGCCGGCCGGCGGCTTCGACCCCGCCGGGCTGCTGGCCGCCATGTCCCGTAACAAGGTCACAACGGCCCTGGTCAACCCGACCTTCCTGCGTAAGATGATGCAGGATGTCCCGGATGCGGGCAGTCGTCACCCCCAGTCACTGCGGGTGGTGTGTTCTTCGAACGAGCCGCTCACCCCTGATCTCATCGAGTGGTTCCGTGCCCAGTTCGACGTCACCCTGCTGGACTACTACGGGTCCACCGAGTCCTACCCGCTGCTCGGGAACTTCCCCGGCGTACCGGTCAAGCCCGGCTCGATGGGCCGTCCGCTTCCCGGCTGGGACGTGGCGTTGATGGACGTCGACGGCCACGAGGTGCCGGTCGGGCAGCCGGGCGAGATCTGCCTGCGTGCGGGATCCAACCCTCAGTTCCCGCTGGGCTACTGGAACCGTCCCGAAGCATCGGCCGAGTCGTTCGGCGGCACCTGGTACCACACGAAGGACCAGGCCGTCATGGACGAGGACGGGTACTTCTGGTTCCTCGGCCGGACCGACGACGTCATCAAGACGTCCGGCTACCGTGTGGGGCCGTATGAGGTGGAGGCTGTGCTGCGCGGTCACCCCGCGGTCGCCGACGCCGGAGTCGTCGGCGTCCCGGACCCGGTGCGCGGACAGGCCGTCAAGGCCTGGATCGAGCTCAGCTCCGGTTACGAACCGGACGAAGCCCTGGCGCGGGACATCACCCGCTTCGCCCGCGCCGCGCACTCGCACTTCGCCTATCCGCGCCTGATCGAGTTCGTCGGAGAACTTCCCCGCTCAGCCACGGGAAAGATCCAGCGAGCCGCTCTTCGCGCCCGTGACCTCAGCCCCGTCGGCCCCGACGCCGCGGCGCCACCCCGGAAGGACGGACGGACATGACGACCGACAGTGGTGCCCCGGTGTCTCCTCCCCTGCCTGCGACGTCCGCGGTCCCCGAGACCGCCAACACCCCGGGCGTGCGCCGCAAGGTGGCCACCGCGACGGCCATCGGCAACTTCGTGGAGTGGTTCGACTCGGGCGCGTACGCCATCATGTCCGCGACCATCGCCGGGCTCTTCTTCCCTCAGTACGACAAGACCGCGGCCCTCCTCGCCACCTGGGCCGTCTTCGCCGGCGGCTTCATCGCCCGCCCCCTCGGCGCCGCGTTCTTCGGCCGCTACGGCGACCGCATCGGACGCAACCGCATGCTCGCGCTGAGTGTGCTGTGCATGAGCGGTTCGACCCTGCTCATCGGTCTGCTGCCCAGCTACGCGACGCTTGGCACCGCGGCCCCCGTGCTGCTCTTCCTGCTGAGGGCCATGCAGGGCTTCTCCACGGGCGGCGAGTACACCGGGGCCTCGGCGTTCATCATGGAGTACGCCCCCGAGGGCCGCCGGGCACGCTATGCCAGCGTGGTGCCGCTCACCGTCGGATTCGCCTCCGTCGCCGGTGCGTTGACCGGCCTGCTGATCACCTCGTCGCTCGACGAGGCGGCGCTGAACAGCTGGGGCTGGCGCATTCCGTTCCTGCTCGCCGGGCCGCTCGGTCTCATCGGCCTGTACCTTCGCAGTCGTATTCAGGACACCCCGGTCTTCCGGGCCCTGGAGAAGGGCGACGTGGTGCAGGAGGCGCCGCTGCGCGAGGCATGGCGGGTCTGCCGCCGGCAGGTACTGACCCTGTTCGGCTACAGCATCACCAACGCCGTCGGGTACTACCTGATGAGCAGCTACATGATCACCTACATGTCCGAAGAGGTCGGGTACACCAAGTCGGAGGCCATGCTCACCAGCATGGTGGCCATGCTCGCGTACAGCCTGGCCTGCCCGCTGATGGCCGCGGCCAGTGACCGGTTCGGCCGTAAACCGATGCTGCTCGTCGCGTGCGGCGGCTTCACCGTGGCCACCCTGCCCGCTTTCTGGCTGATCGGTAAGGGGCTGGCGGGCGCGATCGCGGGCACGATGGTGCTTGCCGTACTGGTCGCGGTGATCGGCACCTCCAATGTGCCCGCGATGGTCGAGATGTTCCCCGGCCAGCTGCGGGCGAGTGGTTCGGCCATCGGCTACACCGCCGCGTACGTTCTCTTCGGCGGCACCGCCCCCTTCGTCGCGACCGGTCTGGTCTCCCTGGGCGGAACTCCCCTGGCCCCCGGCTTCTACCTGATGGGGCTGGCGCTGGTGTCTGTTCTGGTGGTGCTCTTCTCCTTCCGGGAGACGCTGCGCCTGCCGCTGACACGCACCACCGTGTACGAGGAGTAGCGCCGTCCCGACGAGCGGCGGTGGCCGGCCCGGAGCTCCGGGCCGGCCACCGCCGTGTGCTCCTCGTCTTCCTGGGCGACTTGAGGGCGGTCGTGGCGGGTGGCGTGAACGATGGCGCGGTACTCCTCGACGTGTCCCTTGGCGAGGAGGCCGAAGAGCTTCGAGTCCACTCCGGAGAACGCCTCCATGCGCGGTCCGTCCAGCCGGAAGACGTGGTCGGTGCCGGAGCAGTCCTTGCCGAGCAGCTCGTGGCTGATGTCCTGGACGCTGGTACTGGTGGCGTGTTCGTAGCCCGTGAAGTGCTTTTGGCCCTGCCGATCAGTCCGGTGGTGGGCGGTTGCCTTGTCGGAACCGGTGAACGCCATGAGTCCGGCGGCTGTCGTGCCGGCGAGCACCTGTCCGAACCATGCGTAGCGTTCTGGCGGTATGTGGCAGCCAGATACCGGCTCGGGCGTCAGGTCGCCCTCGGCCGGGGGCTGGATGCCGGGCATGATGTTCTCCTGCCGGGGCCGCGTACAGGTTTGCTGCCCGCCCTCCTGTTGGACTGATCAGCCATCCCCCTCTTCCCGGGGCCTGGAGTGTGTGCACGGTCACTGTGCCATCTGTCGGAAGCTTCGTGCTGAACAGCAGGCAGGGGGTTTCGTTCCACTCGCCGACGTGGACCCCCTCCGCATCTCGGGGGAACCTCAGCCAGCTGTCGGCCGCGATCGCCGTCAGGACGATCGAGACGATCAGCCAGGTTTCCGCCCAGGCCGTGCAGACTGTTGACGGTCGCGATAGTTGTCGGGGTGGTGGGTGGGTTCGCTGCCGTGCCGTGGCCGGGACGGGCATCCGGCCGCGGCGGGCCTCCCAGTGCTGGGCCAGCCGCTAAGCCAGCCGGTCCTGGAGCAGGTCGACAGCCTGGGTGACGGTCTGCCCCGCAACGTGCGCGCGGGCAGGTGGACCGTTGACGTCCACGTTGGCCTGGGGGATCACCGGCCGCTCCGCCGTCGGGTTCGCTGTGCGGGTCAGTTTTGCCGGGCGAACAGAACCGGTTCCCGCGTCTGGCACCGAGGACGGCCTGTACCTTGTCCCGCGCGTACCCCGCCGCGTCCGGTGGCAGCTGCTCGAGGGTCTCCACCTGGACCTTGGGGGCCTGCTGGGGTGCGGGAGGACTCCTGGTCCTGGTCGGCCGGTTTCTCCGGTCGGGACCGCGCGGTGACCAGGCCCCGACACGGTGCGTTCGCTCCTGCCGGAGAAGGCGTTGATCCTGGAAGTGGGACGCCCACCTGCGATGTCTCTTCGAGTTGCGGGAACGGTCTCGCCGAGGTTCGTCCTTTCGCCAAGGGAGCCGTCCGGTGATCACATCAGTTCGTCTGTCAGGCCGGCATCTGTCACGCTCGGCCAAACCGGGGCCCCCGCGCGAGGCATCCAAGCCGCCGGCGCCTTCGCCGGGGCCTTCCTGGTCTCGCTGGCTGCTACCCGTCGCTGCGTTGGTCTTGCTGCTCGTGGTGCTGATGCGAACTCCCTCCCCCCAGGGGGGCGCGTCGCTGTCGTACAGCGAGTTCGTCGGCAAGGTGAGCGTCGGTCAGGTCAAGACAGTCGATATCGACGACAAGGGCGCCATCAAGGGAACCCTCAAGGACGGTAAGAAATTCACCACGCGGATACCCACCGCTTTGGACAACAGTCGCCTGGAGCAGCAGTTGCAGTCCAAGAACGTGGAGATCACCGCGTCCCGGAGCAGCAGCGGCAGCCCCCTCGGGACACTGCTGGTGCTGTTTCTGCCGCTTCTGTTCATCGTCGCTCTGTTCGTGTGGGCCGGCCGCCAGGCAGGAAGGACACTGGGCGGGGGGCTCAGCGCCATCGGGCGGGCCCGCGCCAAGATCATCGAGACCGAGCGGCCGACCACCCGCTTCGAGGACGTCGCGGGCTACGGGGGCGTCAAGCAGGAGATCAGCGAGATCGTCGACTTCCTGCGCAGCCCTGAGCGCTACGCGGTCGCGGGAGCCAAGGGACCACGTGGTGTGATCATGG
The DNA here is from genome assembly GCF_026339735.1 of Streptomyces sp. NBC_01669. Taxonomy (GTDB): domain Bacteria; phylum Actinomycetota; class Actinomycetes; order Streptomycetales; family Streptomycetaceae; genus Streptomyces; species Streptomyces yanii. The sequence continues at coordinate 424,545 of NZ_JAPEQG010000001.1, read as the reverse complement.
TGGGCCCGCCGGGCACTGGTAAGACCCTCATCGCCCGCGCGGTGGCCGGTGAGGCGGAGGTCCCGTTCCTGTCGGTGACCGGCTCGGCGTTCGTGGAGATGTTCGTCGGTGTCGGGGCCTCCCGGGTGCGCGACCTGTTCGCCGAGGCGCGCAAACGGGCCCCCTCGATCATCTTCATCGACGAGATCGACGCCGTCGGCAGCCGTCGCGGCGGGGCTGCCCGGCTGGGCGGCAACGACGAACGCGAGCAGACCCTCAACCAGCTCCTCGCCGAGATGGACGGCTTCGACCAGGCCAGCGGCATCGTTGTCCTGGCCGCGACCAACCGGCCCGAGGCTCTCGACCCGGCGCTGCTGCGCCCCGGCCGCTTCGACCGGCACGTGACCGTGCCACTGCCCAACCAGGCCGAACGGGGGTCCATCCTGGCCGTCCACGCCCGCGGCAAGACCCTGGCGCCGGACGTCGACTGGGACACCGTCGCCCGGGCCACGCCCGGCTTCTCCGGCGCTGACCTCGCCAATCTGGTCAACGAGGCCGCCATCAATGCGGTCCGTGCAGGGGGTTCCGTCATCGACGCCCGGGGTCTCGGCGACGCCCGCGACCGGCTGCTCCTGGGGCGGCGGGAGTCCACCAACGCCCTGCTGCCCGCGGAACGGCACTCTGTGGCCGTCCACGAATCCGGACACGCGCTCATGGCGGCCCTGTGCGAGCACGCTGACCCGGTCGCCAAGGTCACCATCCTGCCCGCCGGGCCTTCGCTGGGTGCCACTGAGCAGCTCCCGGAGGCCGAACGGCACCTGTACAGCGAGGGCTATCTGACCGACCTGCTGACCGTCCGGCTCGGCGGCCGTGCGGCCGAGCTGGTCGTCTTCGGCGAGGGCTCGACCGGTGCCGCCGACGACCTGGCCGGCGCCACCCAGCTCGCCGCCCGCATGGTTCGCGAGTTCGGCCTGTCCCCGGCCCTCGGCCCCATCGGATACGGCTCCGGAGCCTCTCGCTACCTTGGCGGCGAGAGCACCGAAGAGACACTGCACCGGCCCTATTCCGAGCAGACCCAGCGCATCGTCGACGAGGAGACCGCCCGCCTGCTGCGGGAGGCCGAGGAACGCGCGGTGGTTCTGCTGCGCGACCACCGGGAGGCGCTGGACACCCTTGCCGGACTGCTCACCACCCGCGAGACCGTCGACGGATCCGTGGTCCTCGACGTACTCCAACAGCAACAGCGGTCGGACGGCCACCACACCGCGGCGAATGGGAAGCCGACGCCCTCGCCGTGACGCCGCGGCGACGCTCGCAAAGAAGAAGGAGGCGACCATGGAGGAGCAGAAGCCGGGGGCGGTCCACGGTGAGCAGGAGGTCTTGGCGCGGACGGTCGCTGTCGTGATGCGCACCGGTGTGGTCACGATCGATGTCGACGAAACCGTGCTCGTGGCCTGGGAGTTGCTGGAGCGTTCCGGCTTCCGTCACCTTCCGGTCGTGCATCCGGATGGTCGCTGTGCCGGCCTGCTGGACAGGGCCGACGTGGCGGTCGTCTGTGCGGCACCGGCCGCCTCGCTGTCCGGCCTGCGCGTGGGCGACCTCCTGCCCGCCCGCAGGTTGGCGCTCGTACATGTCGAGCAGACCGTACGCCACGCAGCCGACCTCATGAGCTATTCCGAAGCCGACGCCCTGCCGGTGCTGGAGGAAGACGGGCGTCTCGCCGGGGTGCTGACCGCAGCCGACATCGTCGCGGCCCTCGCCGGTCGTCCGGCGCAGAAGGAACCCGCCGACACGCGGCCGCGGGCCCCGTCCACGGTGTTGCCTGGACTCCCGCCTCGGCGGGGCTACCGTGGAGCGGCGGTTCCCTGAGCGGCTACCACTGAACTGAGGCGCGCTTACCGAGGTGACACCTGGTAAGGCTGTCCTGGTGTCACCTGATGTCGGCGTCAGGTCCGTCAGGGCCCGAGCACGCAGGCGAGGTCCCGCGCTTCCTCATTCGCCCGCTTGCGGTCTCAGGTGTGTCCACACTGTGGCTGTTCGGCCCCTCGCCGGTCGGCCAGCTGACCTGGCCCACCTGACCATCACCGACCCGTTCAAGGATGTGGGAGAACAGCCGGTGTTCGACCTTGTTCCATTGTGCGTCCAGAAGGCTGGAGGTTGATCATGTAGGCGGTTGATCGCCAGTCGTAAGCTCGTCGTCGCTTGCCGGTGCGAGTCCGGTCCGGGTAGCTGCCAGGAGGCCCGGTAGCAGGCTGGCGGCATCGGGGGGAAACGCCCGGTGTCGAAGCCCAGCGTCAAAAGCCCTTCAGGGGGAGCAACCGTACGGTCCGTAGCATCAAGCGAAGCCTGCCGCGTCGTGAAAATCCCCATCGTGAGGTGGGACAAGGGAGAGCCGAGCCCGGAGTGTCAGGGCGAAGGCCATGGAAACGGCGAAGATCCTGGAATCGCAGCCGTGAGGAACTCCCCGGCGTAAGGGGCGCGGAACGTTCGGATAGTGACGGCGGGAACTGGAGAGGCCCTCCCCGGCCCGGTGGCCTGCGCGCAGATGCCGCCGGAAGCTGGGTGCCCTATAACCGATGACCTCGGGAAGTGGGTGCTGGTCGGGTGGGCGTCAGAGGCGGCCGTAGTACTGCTGGAGCCGAGCGGACAACATAACCGCCGGTGAGGGAAGGGCCGCTGCTTCGTCGATGCGTAGAGATGTGGAGGAGGGGCCCGGTGAGTGCCCAGGTGGCTAGTCCCGCCGACGGGGGACGTTCTCCCTCGGATCCGGTCCGTGCCTTGCAGCATGCGCTCTACCGGGCGGCCAAGGCTGATCCCGGACGGCGGTTTCACGCGCTGATGGACAAAGTCTCGCGCAGGGACGTCCTATGGCGTGGGTGGGTGGCGGTGCGCCGGAACAACGGCGCTCCGGGTATCGACCGGATCACCGTGGAGGAGGTTGAGGAGTACGGGGTGGCCCGGCTCCTCGATGAACTGGCCGTGGAGCTGAAGACGGGCAGCTATCGTCCGCTTCCGGCGCGTCGGGTGTTCATACCCAAGCCCGGCACGCTGGAGCAAAGGCCGCTGTCGATCCCTTCGGTGCGCGACCGGATCGTCCAGGCCGCGTGGAAACTGGTGGCGGAGCCGGTGTTCGAGGCGGATTTCCTTCCGTGCTCGTTCGGGTTCCGTCCCCGGCGCGGTGCCCATGATGCGCTCCAGGTACTCATTGATGAGTCCTGGCGGGGGCGCAACTGGGTGGTGGAGACGGACATCGCCAACTGCTTCGAGGCGATTCCGATCGAGAAGTTGATACAGGCGGTCGAGGAACGCGTCTGTGACCAGTCGTTCCTGAAGCTGCTGCGTGTGATGCTGCGCGCGGGGGTCATGGAGGAGGGGCAGGTCCGTCGGCCGGTAACCGGAACCCCACAAGGCGGGGTTGCATCCGCCTTGCTCTGCAATGTCTACCTGCACCGGATTGACCGGGCATGGGACGAGCGGGAGCACGGGGTTCTGGTGCGTTACGCCGACGATGCCGTGGTGATGTGCAGATCCCGGAAGCAGGCCGAAGCCGCGCTGGCGCGGCTTCGGGAACTGCTGGCCGAGCTCGGCCTGGAGCCGAAGGAAGCCAAAACCAGGATCGTGCAGCTGAAGGTGGGAGGCGAGGGAGTGGACTTCCTCGGCTTTCATCATCGGATGGTGAACGCGCCCGCTCTCAAAGGGAGACGGCCGTTCCCCTTCCTCGCCCGCTGGCCCGCGGACAAGGCGGTGCGGCACGCACGGGAGCGAATCCGGGAACTGACGGACCGCTCCCGGCTGCTGCTGCCCACCGAGGTGGTGGTTCAGGACCTCAACCGGTTCCTGACCGGCTGGGCCGCATACTTCAAGTACGGCAACTCAGCACACCGCTTCGGGGTGATCAGGGAGTACGTGCGGATGCGGATGGCGCTGTTCATCGGCAAACGCCACAAACGCTCCCGTGGCTTTGGACGGTACGTGGTGTCGTATGCCTCCCCGGACCATCTGGGCCTGGTCAGCCTCTCTGGGAACGTCGTCGCCCCCAGGCCCTTCCGGGACTGGCGGGGGAAGCCGAATGCCGGTGGTGAACGGCGTCGGTGAGCCGTGTGCGGGAGAACCGCATGCACGGAATCGAGGTGGCGGGGGCTGGAAACGGAACGCACGTGCTGTGTCACCGCGCCAGTCCCCGACCCTATTTGAAGTGCCTGGAGGAAAGTGACATACGGTGATCTCCAGGCCTGTCTCGACGGCCGGGGCAGCCAGCTCGAACTTCCAGGCGCGGGTGCGGTATCCGTTGGACCCGCCCGCATCCGCGGTGATCAGAAGGTGCCGGGAGGCGGGGTACGCGATGCGGCCGGCCGCATGCCACCAGCGGCGGATCGAGGCGACGGCGAAGGCGGCGGTGTCGTGGTCGGTACCGACGCTGACCCAGCCAGACTCCGCCGTCAGGTCATAGATTCCGTACGGGATCGCCTTGCCGAGATCGGCGTCGGGGAAGTCGTGAGTGCGGACCTGGACCGGAACGCCCTCGCGATGCCACTCACGTCCGGCGTTCTTGTAGTTCCCGACCATCTCCTTCTTTTTCGTGTCGACGCTCACCACCGGGTCTCCCGCGGCCTGGAACTCCTTGGCCTTGCTCGTTGATATAGCGGAACTGTGCATCCCTGTCGTGATGTTGTGCACCTTCAACGGGTGGCGTTGCCCTGCAGGCTGAAGCCCTCCTCGCGCAGCAGGACGGCGACGGTGTCCGCCGAGACCCGGTGGCCCTGCCGGGTCAGATCGCCGGCCAACTGCCGGGTCGACTTCACCGTCCACCGCAGCGGCGAGATCGGATCCCCGCGCACGTCCGGCTCGACCAGCGCCAGTAGCGCGGGCCGCAGCCCCGGATCCAGGTCCACCGCCCGCTTGCGGCCCCCGCCCACCCGGCGGACCCGTCCCAACGGCGCCTCCCCGGATTCCAGTTCAGCTACCCCGTGCGAGACGGTGCCCTCACGCACCCCGGCCGCACGGGCGACAAGCCTGATCCCGCCGTGTCCCAGCGACCGGGCCTCTGCCCCTATGACCAGCCGACGCTGGCACTCGTCCAAGTGCGGGGACAACGCCTGGAACTTCGCCGTCAGCATCGAATCGGCCCCCTCTGGAATCCCCACACCACAACAACGAGGCACGATCCCGGAAGCGACGGCTTGTTCCCGGCAAGCCCTGACTACCCGGCCTTGGATCAAGCCCACCTGCCAGGGTCTCCCTCCGCAAGGAACCGTAGCGACCGCGCATCCCGCCGCAGCATCGAAGGGGAGGGCCGGACAGTCCGGCCCTCCCCTCCCGTGTGTACCGGGAGTTACTCGGTGACCTCGTGGTCGTGGCCCTCGTGCAGGCCACCGCCGCTGCCCGCCGAACCCTTGGTGTTCTGCGGTGCCACCGGCTTGCTCAGAAGGCTGGTGTCCCAGGCGTACTGGCCCACCGCGTTGGCGATGACGTCGACGTTGACGTCGAACGCCTTCATGTTGATGTTCTTCAAGGTGTCGCAAGCGGCGTGGTAGCAGGCGTCGTACGCGACACCGGCCTTACCGCCGTACACCTTTGCCTGCTCGGCCGTCTTGATGCCCTCGGCGCCGGTGAAGGTGCCGCCCGAGGGGATGCCCACCTCGATGAACGGCCCGTAGTCCGACCGGCCGGTGAAGTCGGTGCCCTCGTGCGGGGTGCCCCGGCTGTCCAGGTAGTCGGTGATCTGCCTCTCCAGCTGCGCCGAGCCCTCCGGGCCGGGGCCGGCACCGACTTGGTCGGAGTCGTCGCCGTCGTAGACGAACTGGGCGTAGTTCGGCGAGGCGATCATGTCGAAGTTCAGGTACAGCTTGACCTTCGCAAGGTCCGCCGCCGAGAGGCTGTTGACGTACGCCTCCGAGCCCAGCAGGCCGAACTCCTCAGCCGACCACCAGGAGAAGCGCACCTTGTTCTTGACGTTCTTGTGGGCAAGGTTCAGGGCCACGTCGAGAATGCCCGCGGAGCCGGAGCCGTTGTCATTGATGCCCGGGCCGGCCGCCACCGAGTCCAGGTGGGCGCCGAACATCACCACGTTGTCGGCGTCGCCGCCCTTGGTCTCGGCGATCACGTTGTAGGTGTGCCGGGTCTCCGCGAAGGTGCGGATCTCCAGGTTGACGGTCACTGCGCCGGCGGCGGCCTTGGCTGCGAGCGCCTCGCCGTCCGCCTGCGTGACGCCGCCGGTCGGGATCTTGGCGACGGACGGGTCTCCCAGGGTGCCGTTGAGCGCGCCCTCGGTGTTGTTGTAGATGATCGCGCCGACCGCGCCCGCACCGGCGGCGGTCTCCTGCTTCTGCGCAAAGGTGCAGCCGCCGCGCTTGATCAGCGCGATCTTGCCGGTGAACGTCCCGGGGGCGTAGTCCTCCGGCTCGCAGCCGGTGGTGGCGTCGACCGGCACCACCGAGACCGGGGCGGTGATGCCGCCGACCGGGCTGCTGGCGGAGTACGTCATGGCGATCACCGGGACGTCCTGTTGCTGCGGCGACACCACCCGCAGGCTCTGCGCCAGCGTCTGGGCGAACGGGTAGTCGAACTCGTTCCGGGTCACCAAGTACCCGGCCTTCCTCAGTAGGCCTTCGACGTACTCGGCCGACTGCCGGTGCCCCTCCGACCCGGCCACCCGGGTGTTCCCGTTCTTGTCGGCGATCCGCTGGAACTGCTTCAGATGCTCGTAGGCATCCCCGGCGTTGCTCTTCTTGACGAGCTTCTTTGCGAGCTTGGCAGCCTCCTTGGCAGGGTCGCTGTGGGCGGAGGCGGTGCCCGATCCGATCAGCAGCAGCGGCGCTATGAGCCCTGCGACAGATACGGCGGCTACCGTGGTGCGGCGGTTCCGAGCGTTCAAAGCGCTTCCTTCCGGCGGTCCATGAGACATAGGCGTAATTGCCGAAAACTGGCCGAACGACATACGGCGGTACTCCGGGGCAGGCAGGGACGGCCGGATCGCTCCGCCCCCTGCCACCGGCAAGGAGAAAGGTATCTGCTCAGTAAACGCTTGGTAATGGGTTGACGGGAATCTTCCGCGCCGACGCCACCCGTGCGCGGGTGCCAGCGCACCGATCGGCTGCTGATTCAACCGGAGTTGACTGGAAGTCACCGGTGCTGACCAGTGCCGTGACCGGCCATGTTTGCCCCATGAGGAGCGTCGTCCAGGGCGTGCGATCGCAAGGCGGCCGGACGTCCTTGGATGGGGTCTCCCCCGCTCGAGCGGAGTTGAGAGCTTGGGGAAGGAGCTTCCAGGGCTTTTGGCCGACGCGGAAGGGGGTCCCCCCTGGCCCTTAAGCCTTGGGGGAGTGCGTGTTGGGCGGTGCGACGGGGTAAAGCTTGCCGGGGGGCACTAGAGTCCAGGGCGTGTCGAAGGTGGATGCCGGCCGCTATCCGGAGCCACTGGGTGTCGCGGCTCCCGACGCGCCGTCAGTGGCGGGCTGCGGGCGCTGCACGCCGCGCATGTTGCCCGGGTGCCGTACGAGACGCTGGAGATCCATCTGAGGCGGGCGACCACGGTGGATCCCGAGGAGTCGGTGGCCCGGATCCTCCGGGGGCGCGGCAGCTATTCGTGACCCAGTCCGGTCGTGGGCTGCGCTTCAGAGGAAGGTAGCGGGAGGTGGATGCGAAGAAGAGGACGACCACGAGGCCGGTCAGTGTAAGAACCACGATCACGAATCCCGTTGAACTCTCGTTCGACCGTCAAGCTCCGAGATCGGAAAGACAACAGCCTTACAGGACACAGCGCTTGGCGACATCGATGATGCTCTCGCCTAACTGGATGACACCAGAAGCTGTTGACGTGCCGTCATCCCGACCTGAATCAGCAGGTGCAGGACGACGCCGCGTCTTGGTCGGACAAGTGGCGCTGTTCGCCGGGTGGCGTGAGGAGCTGGTGACCTGCCGCAGGTTCGGTCCGGCCGCCCCCAACTACGCGGGCGTCCGGCTGGCGGCCGACGTCCGCCGTTCGCACAACGCATTCTCGCAGACGAACCGGCGAACCCGCAGGCACAGCCGAACCCGCTTGCCTGCACTGGGCACGTCAGCGGGAAACCGCAGATGGGAGCTGTGAACCCGCTCCGACCAGCCCGCGCACCCAGCGCGGTCGGCCCCGGCCATCGTGCACTGGGCTCGATCCGTATCGCCTCATTGCTCACGCCGACCGACAGCACCGCGATGTCCCGGACCGACGGGAACAGAAGCTCTTCCAACCGGAGCACCTCTCGCATTGCACCAGCCGCTGCGGAACGGGCAGGCCAAGCGTTGCTAATACCGGGTGCGCTCAAACGGGCGATGCTGGGACACTCCCAGCATGCCGAATGTTGAAGCCTCGCCCGCAGTGTCCATCGAGTACGAGACTTTCGGTGATCCCTCTGATCCGGCCGTCCTGCTCGTGATGGGCTTCAGTGCCCAGATGATCGCCTGGCACAAGAACTTCTGTCGTGCACTCGCAGAACGTGGACGCTACGTTATCCGGTACGACAACCGCGACTGCGGGCTGTCCACCAAGTTCGACGATCACCCTGTCGACATGGGCCGGTTCATCAACGCTGTGAGCTCGAGAGATATCTCGTCCGCCCTCGCGATGGTGCCCTACACACTGCAGGACATGGCCGACGACGGCCTCGGGTTGCTCACCGCGCTCGGAATTGAACGAGCTCACGTGGTCGGATCCTCGATGGGCGGCATGATCGCCCAGACGATGGCTATCAGCCAGCCGACGCGAGTGCTGACCCTGACGTCGATGATGTCCTCGACCGGCGAGCCCGACTATGGCCGGCCCAGCGCCGAGGCCCAAGCAGTGCTCTTCAGCCCGAAGCCGCCAGATCGCGAGGGGTACATCGCAGTGGCGGAAAGCGAACTGGTGTGGTCTTCCAAGCGTTATGGCAACCCCGCACTCCTTCGTGAGATGGCTGCCGAAAGTTACGACCGCGCTTACTATCCAGCCGGAGTCGGGCGGCAACTCGGAGCAATGATCCTCGGTGGCTCACGCGCTGACGCACTCCGCAGGCTTCGAGTACCGACCTTGGTGATTCATGGTCTGGATGACACGCTGATCGACCCCAGTGGCGGGAAGCGCACCGCCGACCTGGTGCCCGGAGCGAGGCTCTTGCTGCTTCCAGGAATGGGACACGACCGCCCCCGCGAACTCTGGCGCGAGATCATCGACGCCTTGGACACGCACACTCGCTGAGCGCTCCCTCTCGTAGGCCGAGGCTGCGTCGCCACGCGGTGATGTCAGCGTCGGCGCCGAACGGTGGATTCTTTCCAGGACCTTGCGGTAGCCCGGCCGGTTACCGTTCGGCTTGAGGCAGCCGGGGCCGGCGAAGGTCTGGCTGTGTTCGCTTTCCTCGGCGAGGGACCAGTGCTCATCCAACCGCGTGCACGATGCGTTCGCGAAGATCGATAGCAGTAGCACTCCGGCGGATGGCAGTGCTTCGTCGTGCAGCTCAGTGAGACGGTCTCCGACCCTGGGTGAATTGATCGTTCCGAACAGGTCAAGGGCATGGATCGGGTCTCCTGGGGCGGGCACAGGGACGGCGCGCCGCTTGGGTCTGCTCCCGGTCGGGTGAGCGCGTAGTGTGACAAGGCAGGCGACATGATGACGGCGCCCGACGGCGCCAGGAGGAAGCGCCATGGCGCACAGCCCGTGGCAGAAGCGGGGGCGGGGCCAGGCCCGGGACGGCGTGGCCGTGCGGCCGCCGCAGCGTGCTCTGGACCGGGACCGACTGCGGCGCCTGCTGGGCGCGGTCGGGGCGGTCAGCGCCGACATGGACACCCACACCGTGCTGCACCGCATCGTGGAGGCTGCCACCGACCTGGTTGCCGCGCGCTATGGGGCACTGGGGGTGCTCTCGGAGAGCGGCAAGGTCATCGACCTGATCACCGTGGGCGTCGACGATCTGCACCTGTGCGCTGCCCTGGGCCTGCCGCAGGGCCATGGGCTGCTGCGCACGATGGTGGACGACCGGGAACCGTTGCGGGTGGCGGATGTGGCCGCGCACCCTCGTTCGGTCGGCTTCCCGCCCGGGCATCCGGTCATGCGGACCCTGTTGGGCGTTCCGCTCGTGGTGCGCGGCACGGTCTACGGCGACCTCTATGTCGCCGACAAGCTGGATGGCACGCCCTTCGATGACGATGACGAGGGCCTGCTGACGGCGTTGGCCAGTGCCGCGGGCGTCAGCCTCGAAAACGCCCACCTGTATCAACAGCTCAAACGCGCCGCCGAGCACTTTCAGCGCCGCATGCTGCCTGTCCTTCCCGACCTTTCGCCACTCGAGGCCGCGGCCCGCTATGAACCCGCGTCCGAACTGCCGAGGCTGGGCGGGGACTGGTACGACGCCATGGTCCTGCCCGATGGCGCCACCTGCGTCGTGGTGGGTGACGTGACCGGTCACGACGTGGAGGCCGCCCCGCTGATGGGACAGATCCGCAACATGCTGCGGGCGATCGCCCTCGACCGATGCGGGCCGCCCGGCCTGATCATGTCAAAACTGGACCACGCGCTGACGATGTTCGACGACCCGCCCACAGCCACCCTGATACTCGGCCGCATCGAGCATGGCCGTGCAGTGGGCGGGGGGTACACCTTCGGCTGGAGCAACGCCGGGCATCTGCCGCCGCTGCTGGTCGGCGCGGATGGCAGCACGCGCTACCTGGCGCCCGCCCGTCACGGAATCCCGGTGGGCATCGACGCGTCCGTCCCCCGGTTCAGCCACGACCACCCCCTCCCGCCCGGCAGCACGCTGCTGCTGTTCACCGATGGGCTGGTCGAGCGCCGCGACCAGGACATCGACACCGGACTGGATGACCTGGCCGAACAGGCCGCCCGCCTGGCCACGGCACCGCTGGAGGAGCTGTGCGACGCTCTGATCAGCCGAAGCCGGCAGGTGTTCGACGACGACGTGGCCCTGCTGGCCCTGCGCACCCCCTCGGACAGCCCGGCGCAGTGAGAGACACGCGCCCGCCACCAGCACCGCTTTCCGAGATCGGACAGCGACGCGCCGAGCCCGCCCCGGCCATCAACGAGGCGTTCGACAACTTCAGCCGTGCCGTCTTCGCGGAGGGCGCGCTGCGGGAGAAGACCAAGCAGCTGATCGCCGTCGCCCATGTGACCCCGTGCCCGTACTGCATCCAGGGGCACACCCGCCCGGCCCAGCGCAAGGGTGCCGACCCGCAGGAGATCATGGAAGCGATCGGGGTCGCGGCCGAGATGCGCGCAGGCGGCGCGTACGCCCACTCCACCCTCGCCCTGCACGCTATGAAGGAGACCGCACCCCACACGCAGCCGTGAACCTCCCACGGGGTCGGCCGCCATCTGGACACCCGGCTCGGCGACGCCGCGCGTTCCTCAGTCCGAGGTGGGATGCGGCCAGTGCGCGAGGCTGCCGGGCGAGGGGACTGACTGCGCCGCTTCCGCCACCGAGGGGTAGATTTCGTAGCTCTCGCGCATGCCGCTGAGGTCGAAGATCCTGAGCACCCGGCTCGACACGGACGCGATATGCAGCGAGCCCTCGTGTTCACGGATGCGTTTCGTGATCGCCACGATCACGCCCAACCCCATCGAATCCATGAAGGCGACGAAGCCCAGGTCCAGGACGAAGTGGCGGTGTCCCTCATCGAGAAGCTTGATCACCGCTTCGCGGATCATGGGCGCGGTATGGGCGTCCACCTCACCGTCGACCTCCACAACGGTCCAGCCGTCGACCACGTCATAGCTCACGATCATGCTCTCGTGCCGGACGATGTTCGTTCGCATGGCCATCCCTCTTCACTTCTTTGGACGGCGCAGGATCCGCCAGCACGATGAGGCCTGGACGATCAACCCACATCCCGATCGCGGTCTGCCACGGACCGGTTGGCGCGGATGACGGAGACCGTCACCGCTGGTGTCCCGCGTGATGGTCACCGGCTCTTGGCCAGCCACTCGGCGAGAACAGCGGCCTGGATATGGTCCGCATCCTTGGTGGCGGTCAGCGGCATGAGCTTGTTGTGTGTTGCCAGGTCACGCAGATGCTCGGCCGCCTCGTGATGCCCGGTGTCGTGCCGTTCTGCCAGGTAGCGGCGACGGAATTCGGTGAAGCGGCTGGGCTCATGGCCATACCACTTGCGCAGTTCGCTGGACGGGGCGACATCACGCAGCCACTCGCCCGGATGCGCGTCCTCCTTGCGCATGCCCCGGGGCCAGACCCGGTCGACCAGCACGCGCTTGCCGTCCTTCGGCGCAGCTTGCTCGTAAACTCGGCGGTACGTGATCTGTTTGGCCATAACGGTGCCCTTCCAGATCGGTCGGCCGCCTCGGCCTTGAGCGGGTGGATGGCTCCGCACCCTTGCTTGAAGCGGACATTCCCGACTCGCCCATTTTATCGGGGACTGGTGACGCGAACCCGTCGGGGCTCTGCAGGGTCGGTCATGAAGCGTCGCCCGGTGGGGAGCGGCGCCGTCCAGGGCGGCGCATTGACGAGGAGCATGGCGTCGCACCTGACCTCCGCATGTCTGATCATGTCCCGCATCTTGCCTGCGGGAGGGGTGTAGGTAAGGCACGGCCGGGTGTGGAAGGCCCAGCGGTATGCCTCTGCCACGCCGCGCTTCCAACTGTCCGACGACACTGTCTCCTGCGGGGCAGGCGCGCTGCGCTGGGCAAAGTGCAGGACACGAGACCAGGTGGCGGCATCCGTGGACAGAAAGCCGCGCCTCGCCCGGAGGGCGGGCGTCCACAGGGCGCCGACATACGGGGGAGCGGTTCGCCCGGCGGCTCGGTAGCGCCTGAAGCCCCGGGTAGGGATGAAGTGCCGACCGTCCCACGCCGTGCGCGTATGGAGTTCCTGGAGGGGACTCCTCCAGGAACTGCCGGGACCGGTCGTGAACGGAGAGCCGGTCAGCAGAAGCGCGGAGGTGCCCGTACCAGTGTTCTCCGCCCGGCGGGTGGAATGAACCGCTGCGCTGTACACCTTGCCGTTCGTGACGTTGTGATGGGTCGCCAGCGGAGCAGGGCCTCCGAGGTGGCGGCGCAGGACATCGACGAGCCGGGACCCGTCAGACGCGTCGTCATGTACGTGTGACATCCAGACCGTCAGCGGGGCGCTGGGCCAGGAGACGATCGAAACCGCGGGGGAGACGGCTGTGGACCACCAGCTGATCGCTCCCACATAGAGGTCCGCCGGGGCCAACCCCGCCGGGGCGGCTTCGGCTACCGCCATCTTCCCGAGCGGTCCTCGCAGGATGACATCGTCGTCCAAGGCGCCCCCTTGTCGTTGTACAGCGTTGTTCGGTGGGCTGATCTTGCCCATACCTCTGACAACGGTTGAGGGAGGAGGCGGCGCGATGAGACGCGGACGCCGGCAGACAGCGGCTGGGGCCCGTTGAGTGAGCTTGAGGGGGAGTGGGACGCCGTGATGGTCGATCTGTTTCCGATGACCTCGCACGTGGAGTGCGTGGCCATCCTCGAACCTGCGAACAAGGGTGCCTGACCTGCGGTTTCGCGACGTGTGGTAGTCGTGCGACCTGTTTCCGTCCGTACATGCGATCGAGACCTGCGATCGAGCGGCCAGTTCGGCCCGAGAACCCGTTCCGACCTGGGGATTCGCGGTCAGACCCACGATGGGGACGGCGTCGGTGGCGGGGTTTGTTCACGATTCTTGACGCTCTCATGACGCTTGCGGGTAAGCCGGAATCGGTGGAGTCTCGGCGCCCGGAGGTGAGCGCCGTGCACCGCTGGCAGGAAGAAGTCAAGGACGTTCGCCTTGCGCGGGCTTGGAGAGGGAAGGTTCGTGGAGTCGAGCCCAGACGAGGTTGGCCGCATCCCGTTTCGTAGCGTCCCTGAAGCCAAGACAGCGGCCGCTGCGCAGCCGGAGTCCTGCAGGAAGGCGTCATCCACGACGTATCACGATCGCGGTTTCGGCGACACTCCGTGGCTCCGGTACGGAAAATCGATCCGGAACCGAAATTCGCGGAGTGTTGACCCGCGGACTATCCAACGGCGGTTTGCCGCGACCGCATTGTATTGTCAGTTCTCGTGGGCGCGGCATCGCGGTAGCGGCGGGGGCGACATGGCGTAGGTCCCGACGGGGCCAGGTGCATCGCATCTGTCGGATGGTCTGCGACGGTGTGCGGCGGGTAGTGCACGCGCTCATCGGCCCGCGCGGTGGTGGTCGCGACCATGCCGTTTCGGATCTGCCCGCGGGAGCCGGGGTACTGACGGGACACAAAGGCCGTGGCGTGCCCGGACTTACGGTCACCGGAGTCGTCCGGGAACAACGCCCCGCCGTCGTGGGGCGCGGTCGGAAACAGGAAGGCGCTGATTCATGGCTGCCCACCGGTCCGATGAAGGGCCGCACCTTCACCCTGCCTCAAGAAGTCAAGACCCGGAACACCATCCACCGATCACGGCAAACCACCGCAGGTCGACCGGACGCGGTGGGCATGTGACCGGCCGGCCGGCGCCCGCGGTGCTGCCCCCATCGCTGCGCGCGTGGCTCGGGCTGATCGCGGCCCTCGCCGCGCTGGTGGTCGTCGTGCTCGGGGTCCTGTACGCCGGCCACAGCGAGCCCGGCAGCGTGGACGTGTGGATCCAGTCGGCGGTGGACGGTGTGCGGTCGCCGTGGCGGAACATCGCCCTGGCCATGGACTTCTTGGGGGAGCCCGTGGGAGCGGCGACGCTGGTCGTGGCCACCGTGACGGGCTGCCTGCTGCTTCGGCGTCCTCGCGCAGCGGTGCTCATCGTTGCCGGCGTCGCCATGGCCGTGGGGGCGGCGACGCTGCTGAAGTACCTGGTGGGACGCACCATCCACGGCGGCAATCTGTCCTACCCGAGCGGGCACACCGCCTTCCTCACCGCGCTCGCCCTCGTGGTGGCGCTGCTCGCGACCGGCCTGCTCGGCCTCGGCAGGACGGCCGGCACGTTACTCGTCCTCGCCGCGGCGCTGGTTGCCGGCGCCGCCATGGGCTGGGCGCAGGTCGCCCTGGGCGCGCACTACCCGACCGACGTCCTCGGCGGCTGGTGCACCGCGCTGGCGGTGATTCCGGCGACCGCGTGGCTGGTCGACCGGATGGCTGACCGGCTGGTCGATGGGATGGCCGACGCCGTTCGGCGGGAGCGTCGCTGACGTCACGTCACGCCAGGCGGCGGAATACGGGCTTCACCGGTCGTCCGGCCAGCCAGGGGGTGGGGTCTGCGGCGTCCAGTGCCTTCCGGTACACCGCACATGCCTGGGCCACCACGTCGACGGTGTGATCGATGTCGGCGTCGCTGAGCGCGCTGCTCACCACGAACGACGGGGCCAGCACCCCGCCCGCGAGGAGCCTGTGCAGGAACAGGGTGCGGTACTGCTGCGACGGCTGCCGGTTCTCGTCGAGGGTGGCGAAGACCAGGTTGCTGGCCCGGCCTCGGACGACGATGTGGTCGCCGACGCCCATGCCGGCCGCGGCGTCGCGGACACCGGCGGCCAACCGCTCGCCGAGGGTGTGGAGCCGCGCGGTGACGCCCTCTTCGACGTAGGTGGTGAGCACGGCCATCGCGGCGGCCAGCGAGTGCGTTTCCGCACCGTGCGTGGTGGACAGCAGGAACACCCGGTCGCCGGAGTGACGCAGCCCGCCCCGCTCCATCAGATCGCGGCGCCCGGCCAGCGCGGAGATGGCGAACCCGTTGCCCAGTGCCTTGCCGAACGTGGAGAGGTCGGGGACGACGCCGTACAGGCCCTGGGCGCCCGCCTCGGACCAGCGCAGGCCGGTGATCATCTCATCGAAGATCAGTACGCAGCCGTGCCGGTCGGCCAGCTCGCGCAGGCCGGCGAGGTACCCGGGCGGCGGCTCGGTGTGACCGGCAGGTTCGAGGATCAGACAGGCGACCTCGTCCTGGTACCGGGTGAGCAGCTCCTCCGTGGCGGCCAGGTCCCCGTAAGGGAACGCCACGGTGAGTTCGGTGGTCGCCGCCGGAATACCGGCGGACATCGGCGTGGTGCCGATGAACCAGTCGTCGACGGAGAAGAACGGATGGTCGCCGCAGATGGCCACCCGCGGGCGCCCGGTGACGGCGCGGGCGAGTCGCACCGCGGCGGTGGTGACGTCGGAGCCGTTCTTCGCGAACTTCACCATCTCGGCGGTCGGCACCGTGGCCAGGAAGCGTTCCGCGGCCTCGACCTCCACGATGGACGGCCGGACGAAGTTGCTGCCGCGGTCGAGTTCCCGCCGCACCGCCTCGATCACGCGTGGGTGGGCGTGGCCGAGGCTGACCGACCGCAGGCCGGAGCCGTACTCGACGTAGCGGTTGTCGTCGATGTCCCACACGTGGGCACCGCGGCCGTGGCTGATGACCGGGGCCAGGTTCTCGGGGTACTGGTCGTCGCCCTTGGCGTAGGTGTGCGCGCCCCCGGGGATCATGGCGTGCAGCCGCTCGTTCGCCATCCGCGACCGGGGCAGGAGGAACTCTTCGGTGCCTTCGGTTTCCACGCCAACCTCAACTCTCTTTTTGCTGCAGGGCTTCGGCGAGGCTCGGCGCCTCCCGGTCCCGCTGGGACATCGATGTGACCGGTAGCGGCCAGGGAATGGTGAGCTCCGGGTCGTCGAAGGCGATCGTCACGTCCTCGGCCGGATCGTGCGGGCGGTCGATCCGGTACGAGACGTCGGCGGTTTCGGTCAGAGCCTGGAAGCCGTGCGCGCACCCCGCCGGGATGTACAGGGTCACCTGCGTCTCGTCGGACAGCTCGAAGAAGGCCCGGCTGCGGTATGTCGGCGAGTCCGTCCGCAGATCCACGACGACGTCGAAGATCCTCCCGTACGAGCACCGCACCAGCTTGGCCTCGCCGGCGCCGGAGCGCAGGTGCAGGCCGCGCAGCACGCCCCGGACCGAGCGGGACAGGCTGTCCTGAACGAAGGCGTCCGGGTCGAGGCCCACCGAGCGGACCACGTCGGCGTCGAAGGTGCGGCAGAAGAAGCCGCGCTCGTCGGCGTACGGCGTCGGCTCGAACAGGTACGCGCCGGTGATCTCCGGGACTTGGGTCGCCTTCATGGAGCCTTCCGCAAGGTGTGGGCGTGGTCGGCCGCAGGGAACAGGGCCGCGGTCAAGGAGTTGAACTGGTGCTCGAGTCGCCGGGCGGCGGCCAGGTTCCGCTCGGTGAGGGTCTGCCGCAGCTCGGCCGAACGCTTCTCCAGCGCACGGAACTGCTCGAGCAGCCGGTCGGCGTCGACCTCGCGCGCCGGGTGGCAGTACGCGCCAAGGCCCATCTCCGCCATGAGCGCGTCGCTCTTCGCTGCATAGCAGAGAGCGAGCACCGGCGTACCGGTCTTCAGCGCGCAGATCAGGTTGTGGTACCGGATCGCCACCACGGTGTCGGCAGCCGCCATCTCCTTCATCAGGTCGGCCAGTGAGGACGGCTCGGCAGCGGTGACCAGCGGCGAGTCCACAGCGTCGAGGATCGCGGCGACCACCGACGCGTCGCACTCGTCACCGGTGAGCAGCCGGACAGCCCTGCCCTCCTCGACCAGCGCGCGGACGAACCGGATCGTCCCGTCGAGGTAGCGCCGGTATATCTCATAGGCCCGAGCGCGATCGTCGTTGCCGCCGTGGAAGTCCATAACGCCGACGCAGACCGGGCCCGGCGGGGCCGACGGGTCCGAGGGCGCGCTCGCCCGCGGCGTCGGCAGGGCGAACGCGAGGTCCGGGTAGACCTCGTCGCGCGCGGTGTCCACGCCCATCGCCCGCATCGCGTCGCGAGACTGCGCGTCCCGGTACGACCGGTATGCGGCCAGCCGCGCCGACCAGCGCACCAGGGCCCGGGTTGGCCGGTTGCCGATCGTCGCGGCGCCTACGCTGACCAGCGCCACCCGGGTGCGCAGCAGCCGGCCGCTCGCGCAGAGCAGGAACAGCGAGTACGGGAAGCCCCACGGCCGCAGCGGCAGCGTGGCCTCCAGGACGCCCATGCCCGGGACGATCACCACGTCGTGCCGGCGCACCCAGGCAGCGGTGCGGAAGACATCGACGAGTTTGCCCAGCCCCTTCGCCGCGATCGCGCTCGCACGCGACGCGGTCCGGTACTCCCCGCGGTACCAGTGCAGCCGCGTCGCGGGGATCCCGAACCGGGTCGTCACGGCCTCGGGTCCGCCGCACAGCGCGTCCACGACCACCTCCGGGTGTTCGGCGCGGAGGTACCCGAGCACGGCCTCGAGCGATCCGTCGTTGCCGAGGTTGCCGGAGCCGAGCAGACCGAACACCCCGACGCGCACCGGGGTTTCGTTCGCGGGCGTCATGCCTGCCTCCCCTCACGACCGGCGACGAGGGCGTCGACGGAGACGGTGAGCCGGTCCGGGGAGACCGGGGCGCGGTCCTCGACCCGCTCGCCGGCGCCGGGCCGGACCCGGCTGGTCATCCATGCGGCCAGGCGGCGGTAGCACGCGCGCCGGTCGGCCGGGGACAACGGCGCCCGCCGGATCGCCGCGACGAAGCCCCAGACGTACTCGGCGAGCAGCCGGGGCGTGGGGTGCAGCGGGCCCGCCCGGCGCGGGTCCAGGTTGACGCACCGGGAGCGCTTGGACGGGTTCGCCCGTTCGGCGCGGGTGGGATGGTCGCGGCGGAAGTACAGCAGTTCCGGCACCTGGTGGAAGGGCCCGTGCAGGCCGATCTCGGCGACGAACGTGCGGTCCGCGTGGTGGTAGCTGTCCATCGGCTTCACCCGGCGCAGCACGTCGGCCCGCATCACCCCGTAGAAGTCGTCGCCACCCGGCTCGAACAACAGACTGCGGAAGCGCTCCGGCGCGTGCGGCGAGGCGGTGGCGAGCCCGTACTCGTAGGGGACCCTCACCTGGCCGTCGCAGTCGATGACCGCCTGGCCGGTGTGTGCGAGGATCATGTCTGGCCGCTCGTCCAGCGCCTGGACGCAGCGCCGCAGCAGGTCCCGGCCGTACAGGTCGTCGTGCGAGGCCCACTTGAACAGCTCGCCGCGGGACTCGGCGAACACATGGTTGTGGTTCGGCGTGGCGCCGATGTTCCGGGGCAGCCGGAGGTACCGGATGCGCGAGTCCCGCGCGGCGTACTTGCGGCAGATCTCCTGGGTCCCGTCGGTCGAGGCGTTGTCGGAGATGACCAGCTCGAAGTCCTCGTAGGTCTGGCCGAGCAGGGCGTCGAGCGACTCGGCCAAGTACTCCTCGCCGTTGTACACGGGCAGGCCGATGCTCAGCCTGGGTTGGGCAGTCATGAGGTCCTCACTTCGGGGATGGGATTGCGGTGGCGCTCGCGCAGGGCGGACCGCAGTTGCAGCCACCACACGGCCGAGCCGCTGACGGTCGCGGCGGCGACCCCCCAGGCCGAGCCGACCGTGCCGGCGGCGGCCGCCCCGCCGAGCCCGCCGCTGACATAGCAGGCGGAGGCGAACAACTGGCAGCGCAGGCTGCGCCAGGCCGTGCCGAGCGCGCGCAGCCCGGCCGCCGCGCCGGTGCCGAGGCCCGTGCCCGCGACGCCGAGGGTGACCGGCACGATGAGCTCCGAGGCGGAGTGCCAGACGCCGCCGAGCACCAGCTCGCCGAGCCGGCCAGGCATCAGCAGGAGCGCCGCGCCCCAGAGCAGCGCGCCGGCGGCCTGCCCCCCGCCCAGCAGGATGCAGAACGTGCCGAGCCGGTGCGGGGCCTGCCGTAGCACCCGTGCCGCCTCCGGGACCGTGACCAGCGAAAGCCCCATGAGCACCGCCAGGAACGGGCCGAGCAGGAGCTCGGCGCCCCGCACCGCACCCACCGCGCCGATCCCGACGATCGCGCCGAGCCCGTACGCCCGCAGCTGGCTCGCGCCACTGAGGCTGACGTTCTCGACCAGGTACCGGTAGCCGAGATCGCGCTGCTCGCGAAGCCACCCGCGCGCCTCGGTCATCCGGGGCCGGATGCCGGACTGGATGTAGCCGTACCCCGCCGCCACCGTGGCGGACGCGCCCCAGGCGAGCACGAAAGCGGCCACGCTGCCCACACGAACCGCCACCACTATGGCCGGGACGAGCGCGACACCCCACACGACGTCGTTGACGAACGCCTTCCGCCCGGCGCCGGCGGCGAAGAACGAGAACCGCCAGGCGTCCTGGAGCAGTAGCCCCGGCAACATGACACCAAGGGCGGCGAACGTAGGCCCCACGCGGCCGCCTAGGCCGAGCCCGGCCACCAGACACGCCGCGCCGAGGGCCGCCCCGATGCCGAGTGCGGTACCCGTCGACCAGGCCACCGCCCCGCGCCAGGACGCGTCCGGAACGCCGCTGAAGCGCACCACGAGCGGATCGGTGGCCAGCCCGCGGGAGACGTTGAGCACCACGCCGTACGTCACCCAGGCGAGGCTGAACACGCCGAACGCGGTCACCCCCAGCGAGCGGGCCACATAGATGCCCACCACGAAGTTGCTCACGCTGGAGGCCGCCTGGTCGGCCAGTCCCCAGGACAGCCGACCGACGAGGGCCCGCCTGGCGGATCCGGCCGATGCCGTCGCCTTCTCCCCCTCGATGGTCATCGGCGTCATCCCTTGATCAGCCCGGCGCCGTGCAGGGCGCCGGCCGCGGCGGCGACGGTATCGAACGGCAGCCCGGACCGCTCGGCGACGTCCAGCAGACTGTGCTCGCCGTCGGAGAGGCTGAGCACCCAGAGCATGGCCATCTGGGCCTGCTTCGCGTCGCTGCGGCCGCCGAGCGAGTCGTACAACCCGCGCCGGCCCAGCTGTGGCTCGCCGTAGGGGCTGAGGTTGACGTACTGCCGGTTGCGGTCAAGGACGGCGAATGCCTCGCGGCAGACGGCGAGAGTGTCCGCCATCGCCTCCGGGGAGACGAAGTCCAGGTTGTCCGCCGAGGTGTGGTACTCGGGGTACCCGGCGTACGGGGTCCGGCTGAGCGAGCCCACGCCGAGATCGAACCCGGGCGAGCAGAACTGCCGCTCGTCGTAGCCGTACGGAGTGAACTCGGCGACGCGGTGCGGGCGTTCGGAGGCGGCAAGCACGTGCCGCATCACCCGGTCGATCTCCGCGTCGCCGCGTCTGCTCTGTTTGTACGTCAGTTGGCCCGGGTCGCCGGCGCAGGCCAGCACAAGGCCGTGCTTGACCCGTTCCACCCGCTCCGCGTTGCGGGCTAGCCAGGTGATCGCCCCGATGGTGCCGGGCGCGTAGATGAACCGGTAGGTGTAGTATGGCGTTTCCTGTGCCTGCGCCAGCGCCCGGGCCAGGAACGTCGCCACCGCGATGCCGGCCAGGTTGTCGTTGGCCAGCGACGGGTGGCAGACGTGGCAGGAGACGATCACCTCGTCGGTGACCTGCCCGGGGACCACGTGCTCGGCGTAGGTGAGGTGGCCGTCCGCGAACGTGGAGTCGATGCGCACCTCGTACTCGCCGTCCGGCAGCGCGTCCAAGGTCTCCTGGGCCAGGCAGAACCCCCATTCCGGCTTGTAGTAGCTGGTGCGGTACGGCACCCAGGCCGGGTGGTCCGGCAGGGTGTGCAGGTGCGCGCGAAGCTCGGCCAGCGGCATGGTCGCCGACACCGGCACGCTGTAGCCGAGCACGTGCAGGCTGGACGCGGCGAAGTCGACGACCCGATTGCCCGCGGTGTCGGCGACGTACGCGTCCCGGATGTTCCACTCCTGCGGCACCGTCCAGTCGAGCACTTGCGTCCCGGTCGGCACCTCGTGCACCTGCAGCGGGACGTACTCGCCGACGATCTCCAGGGTGGCGCGCACACCGTCGCCGGTGATGCTCCGGCACAGCGGGTACAACCGCTCCACCAGCGCGTGCATCTCTTCACCGGCCGCGGTCATCGGCGCCACCGCAGGGTGTCGTCGACGGCGCCGGCGTCGGACGCCGCGCGCAGCACGGCCAGCCGGGTGAAGCGTCGCTCGAAGTCTTCCCGGGTCAGCCCGTATTTCCGGTAGTTGTCGGCGAGTTCGAGCGCGCCCTGCTTCACCGTCCACTCGCAGTCGAAGCCGGGCACCGCGGCGCGGAACCGGGAGAAGTCCACCCGGTACGACCGCGGATCGGCACCGGTCTCCCCGGTGATCACCACCTTCGAGCCGGATACCGCCTCGGCGACCTGCTCGGCGATCTCGGCGACCGTGACGTTGTTGATCTCGCTGCCGATGTTGAACGCCCGGTCGTGCACCGATTCCCGCGGCGCGACCAGCGCGGCCGCGAAGGCCCGTGCGATGTCGGCGGCGTGCACCAGCGGGCGCCAGGGGGTGCCGTCGGAGAGCACCAGCACCTCGCCGGACAGGAGCGCGTGGCCCACCAGGTTGTTCAGCACGATGTCGGCGCGCAGCCGGGGTGAGTAGCCGAAGGCGGTGGCGTTGCGCATGAATACCGGGCTGAAGTCGCCGTCGCAGAGCGCGTGCAGGTCGTCCTCCACCCGCACCTTGGACTCCGCGTACGGCGTCACTGGGCGCAGCGGGGCGTCCTCGGCCACCAGGTCGTCGCCGCCGGCGGCGCCGTAGACCGAGCAGGTCGACGCGTACAGGAAGCGCCGCACTCCGGCCTCGCGGGCCAGCCGGGCCAGCCGTACGGACGCGTGGTGGTTGATGTCGTAGGTGAGTTCCGGCGCCAGCGATCCCAGCGGGTCGTTGGACAGGGCGGCCAGGTGGATCACGGCGTCCACCCCGGCCACGTGTTCGGCCGTGACGTCGCGCAGGTCCGCCCGCGGCCCCGGCGGGTCCGCGGGCGGCGGGCCCAGCACGCAGTCGGCGAACAGGCCGGCGTCCAGCCCGACGACCTCGTGCCCGGCGGCCGTGAGGACCGGGGCCATCACGGTTCCCAGGTAGCCCTGGTGCCCGGTCAGCAGTACGCGCAAGGTTCATTCCTCCAGGTCGAGAGTGAGTTTGGTGACGGCGAACGCCTCGGCGTAGCGCGCGTTGCTTTCGATACCACGGATCCGGGCCAGCCCGAGGAAGGCTTCCCGGTCGTACCAGGGCCGGTGCTGCTGCGAGGGGTAGTGCTCCTGCAGCAGCCGCACCTTTTGTTCGGCGATCTCCGGCGACAGCGGCTGGTACGCCGCCGGACGGCCGAGGTCGCCGTCCCACTTGACGATCTCGTAGCCGAGCACCAGGTGGTCGCGGAACGCGGTGGTCATCAGCTTCGCCAGACCGCGGTGATCCTGGTGCGCGTCATCGGTGCGCGGGGCCAGCACGAGATCCGGCTCTGTTCCCGCGCGCAGCTCCTCGACCGCGGCCTTGGCCTCGTCCCAGCGCGCGGGCAGCCGGCCGTCCGGCAGCTTGTGCACGGTCAGCCGCAGGTCGGCGCCCGGGCAGAAGGCGGCGAGCGCGGCCTGCTCCTCCTGCTCCCGCTCGCTGCCACCGCCGGAGAGCACCAGCGCGTCGACGCGGATACCCGGCCGCGCGAGGCACATCGTCAGCAGCGTGCCGCCGGCGCCGATGGCGATGTCGTCGCAGTGCGCGCCCACCGCGACGATCCTGTCCAGGCGCCGGGCCCCGAGCCGGATCACGCCCTCGCTCCGGCACCGTGCCTGCTGCCGGTCGCGCTCGCCCCCGCGCCGTCCCGTTCCCACACGGTCCACGGGCGGTCGCCTTGGGCGTAGGCAGCGTCGAGCGCGGCCCGCTCCTTCACGGTGTCGGTCGGCTTCCAGAAGCCGCGGTGCTGGTGCGCCACCAGCCGTCCGCGCTTGGCCAGTTGGGCGCAACCGTCAGCGACCAGGTCCCCGTTCTCCGGGATGTGGTCGAAGACCTCCTGACGGAGCACGAAGTAGCCGCCGTTCTCCCACAGCGGCATGTCACTCACCGCGGTGATGCCTCCCACCAGGCCGTCCTCGCCCAGTTCCACGCAATGGAACGAGGACTGCGGCGGCACCACCATCATCGACGCACCGGCGTCGCGCCGGGCGAACCGGTCGATCATCTCCGGCAGCGGGGCATCGGTGAGCACGTCGGCGTAGTTGGCGAGGAACATCTCGTCGCCGTCCAGGTGGTGCCGCACCCGGCGCAGCCGCTCCCCGATCGGTGACTCGATGCCGGTCTGCGCGAACGTGATCGTCCAGTTGGCGATGTCGGTGGACAGCAGCTCGGTCCGCCCGCCCCGCAGCACGAAGTCGTTGGACGTCGTCTCCTCGTAGTTGAGGAAGAAGTTCTTGATGTGGTGAGCCCCGTACCCGAGACACAGGATGAACTCCGTGTGCCCGAAGTGTGCGTAGTAGCGCATGACGTGCCAGATCAGCGGCCGCGGGCCGACCATCGCCATCGGCTTGGGCGTGTCGTCGGAGGCTCCGTTGCGCATACGCAGCCCGTAACCGCCGCAGAACAGAACGACCTTCATGGCTTGACCTCGACAATGCTCAGTTCCGGAATGGGAAAGACCAGCCGGCCGCCCCACTCGTGCACGAAGGACAGCTGCTCGACCAGCTCGGCCCGCAGGTTCCACGGGAGGACGAGGACGTAGTCGGGTTTGTCGGTGCTGATCTGCTCGGGCGGCAGGATCGGGATGCGGGTGCCCGGGGTGAACCTGCCGTGCTTGTAGGGGTTGCGGTCGACCGTGTACGGGAGCAGGTCGGGCCGGATGCCGCAGTGGTTGAGCAGGGTGTTGCCCTTGCCCGGGGCGCCGTAGCCGACGACCGTCTCGCCGCGCTCGGCCGCCTCGATGAGGAACCGCAGGAGGTCCCGGCGCACCTTGGCCACCCGAGCGGAGAACTCGGTGTACCCGGACAGCTCCTGCAGCCCGGCGGCCTTCTCCCGGTTCAGCACGTCGGCCACCCGACGGGTCGGCTCGCCGGCCACCTCGGCCGGCCGGGCCCACAGCCGGATGGATCCGCCGTGCGTGGGCAGCAACTCGACGTCCACGAGCGCGAGTCCGCCGCTCGCCAGCGCCCGGATCGCGGACGCGACCGTGTAGTACTGGAAGTGCTCGTGGTAGATCGTGTCGTACTGGTTCTCTTCGATCAGGGTCAGCAGGTGCTGCACCTCGATGGAGACCCAGCCGTCGTCGGCGACCAGGGCGCGCAGCCCCCGGGTGAACCCGACCACGTCGGGGATGTGCGCGTACACGTTGTTGGCCACGACCAGGTCCGCCGGGCCGTGCTCGGCGCGGACGTTGGCGCCGGTTTCCGGGTCCAGGAACTCCGTGAGCGTGGGCACACCCGCGTCCCGCGCCGCGGCACCGACGTTCACCGACGGCTCGATGCCGAGGCAGCGGATCCCGCGGTCCACCACATGCCTCAACAGGTACCCGTCGTTGCTCGCGACCTCGACCACGAAGGCGTCGGGGCCGAGACCCAGCCGCTGTACGGCGTCGGCGACGAACGTGCGCGCGTGCTCCACCCAGGAGGTCGAGTAGGAGGAGAAGTAGGCATACTGCGTGAACGTCTCCTCCGGCGTGATCAGCGGAGGGATCTGCGCGAGCCAGCAGTCGGTGCAGACCCGCAGATGCAGCGGGTACGCCGGCTCCGGCAGGTCCAGTTGGTCCGCGGCGAGAAAGCTTTCACACGGCGGGGTCGTCCCCAGATCGACGACGCTCCCCATCGCCGCCGAGCCGCAGAGTCGGCATCGTGTCATTTACTGCCCCCATCTCTGCTCGCGCGGGTGCCCCGCCGCGAGCCAGCGTTTTCGTTCCCTACCGGCGGCGCGCTGTCCCCGCCGCCGGACCGACCCGCGATCGCGGTGCGGTATCCCTCCACCAGGCGCTCCAGCCCGACGGCCGGGCTGAAGTGCTGCTCGTAACGGCGCCGGGTCGCCTGGCCCATCTCCCGGTTGCGGGCCGTCTCGGCCGTGATCCGGCGCAGGCAGGACGCGAGCGAGGCGGGCTCGCCCGGCCGGTGCAGCAGCCCGGTCACCCCGTCCTCGACGAGTTCGACGAAGGCGCCGTGACCGGCGGCGACGGCCGGGACCCCCGCCGCCATCGCCTCCACGACCACCAGGCCGAACGCCTCCAGCCACGTGGAGGGAGCCACCACGGCGATCGACCGCGCGATGGCCTGCCGGCACTCCGCCTGGTCGTACAGGCCGACGTACCGCACGTCGTCCCGGCCCGCCGCCCAGGCGGTCACCTCTCGCTCCAGCGGCCCCGCGCCGGCGACCACGAGCGGCACGCCCACACCGCCGCCGACGGCGATCTCGTCCCACGCGGCCATGAGCAGCCGCACGCCCTTGGCCTCCGCGAGCCGGCCGAGATAGAGCAGATGCTCGCCATCGCCATCTCGGCGGGCGCCCGGTTCGGGCACGAAGTTGTGCTTCACCGCCAGCCGCTCGGCCGGCATGCCGGCCCGCACCAGGACGTCGCGCTGCGCCGCGGAGATGCAGAAGAACCGCTCCACGCCGGACCACCACCGCCGTCGGTTGACCGACAGGCTGACCGCGAGCGGCACCGTAGCCAGCCGGGAGCTCCGGTAGCAGCCGTGCCGGACGGCGGGCAGCGGAGCGGACCCGACGCACTCGGTGCACGGCCGGCCGTCCCGCTGCAGCGTGCCGGGCGGGCAGACCTGGGTGTAGTTGTGCAGCGTGGCGACGGCGGGCACACCGGCGTCGGCGCAGGCGGCCAGCACCGCCGGCGACAGGAGCGGGAAGACGTTGTGGACGTGCACCACGTCCGGCCGCTCGGTGCGAAGCCGGGCGGCGAGCTCCTTGCGGACCGCCGGGTTCCACGGCACCAGCAGCGGTACCGCGACCTTGCTCAGCAGGGATCGGGCAGCGATGTCGTCGCTGCGCCGCTCGAACACTTCGACCCGGTGGCCGGCCCCGCGCAGCAGTGCCACCTCCTGGTCGACGACCTTGTTCTCCCCGCTCGGCTGCGCCGAGGCGTAGCGGTTGTGCACCACGAGGACGTGCATGCTCAGGTCACCTCCGATCTCTGGGCCCATCGCGGGACGCGTCGTCGAGGGACTTCGGGCGTCGCGAGGGGAGTGGCCGCGGCAGGTGCCGCCAGCAGTGAAGCGGCCACCGCCAGATGCAGCAGATACGGCGAGGCGTCGCCCAGCCCGGCCTCGGTGTACGACGCGATCGCGCAGTAGCTGATCAGGAAGATCGCGCAGGCTCTCGACAGCGACGGTGGCCGCAGCAACGCGACGCCGCCCAACACGATGATGATCGCCGCCACCAAGGCGACGCCGGTCATACCCTGCTCGTTGTAAACGGCCAGCCAGCTGTTGTCGATCGGCAGCCCGCCGAACGACTTGTCGCCCAGGCCCGCGCCGAACAGGTACTCCGAGGTCGTCCGGGGTGCTGTCAGCAGGGCGTGCCAGACCTTGGCCCGACCGGTGAGGCTGGTGAAGTACTCCTGGCTCTGTCCGCGCAGGAACCACGCCTGCAGCGCGGAGGCGAACCCCACCGCCGCCACCGCGGACACCAGCACCGCCCAGGCAAAGAAGCGGCGGGCGGCGGCGCTGGTCAGGACGAGCGAGCCGATCGCCAGCACCAGCCCGATGAGCAGGCCGACCGTGGCCGTCCGGGTATGGGTCAGCGCGAGCAGGACGAGTGACGGCACGATGACGAGGGCCGCGCTGCCCCTGGTGGTCCGGCGCCCCAGAACGAGCAGCACGGTAAGCCCGATGATCACCGCGGCGTACTGTCCGATCTGCGGCGGGGTGAGCGGCCACAACGCGCCGACCAGCCGCCCGCCGTAAGTCTCGGGCATGGCCGCGCCCGGTGAGATGACCAGGCCGGCGGCCACACACCCGAGCACCGCGAAGTACATCCGCATGTGGTGCCGGACGAACGTCAGGCCGCCGTCCCACCAGCGGCTGAGCAGCCACAGCGTGCCGACGAAGAGAGCCAGCCGGGCGCAGCGGAACAGCGCGCCGAACCCGGACTCCAGGCTCGCGCTGGAGATCACGCTCAGCACCAGCAGCAGGGTGAGCAGGAACACGAAGGCGCTGGCTCGGATGCGCAGCCGGAGATTGACTGCGAGCACCAGCGAGAACGCGGCGACCAGCGAGCCCATGGTGAGCATCTGGATGAGGGAGCGGGGCAGCGGAATGATGGTCTTCGCCCCGGCGGAGCCGAGCGTGTTGAGGATCAGCAGCCCCCAGACTGTACCGACGATCTTCGGTGTGTGGTCCGTGCTCATCTCAACCACCGTCCCCTGCGCGGAAGGTGCTGCCCGCGTCCTGCTGGTACGGCGCGCCCTGCCACTGCCCGGAGTTGAGGATCCGGCTCGGGTCGTGGGCGACGAATTTCCATGGTCCGAGGTAGACGTTGTCGTGCCAGCGGTTGTGCTGCTTGTGGGTGATCGCGTCAGCCACAAGCTTGCCCTTGTACGGCGACCAGTCCGGATAGGTGCCGTAGTTGGCCAGCACCGCCATTCGGTCGCACTTCACCGTGCACTTGACGACGGACTTGTCCAGCACGAAGCGGTTGTCGTGGATGTCCACCCGCTGGGTCTTCCACCGGCAGTCCGCGTAGAGCGGTGCGGTGGCGATCGCCGGCTTCGCGCAGCGGTCGGTGTCCCGCACCAGCAAGGTGCAGTCACCGGTCGAGGTGTTGGCCGGACTGTTGCAGAACCGGTCGGCGTTTTCCCACAGGGTGATCCCGGACCAGTTGTTCTCCAGCACGTTCCGATAGACCTCGATCTTGTTGGTGCGGGCTCGGATCCGTGGTTCGCCGCCGGACTCGGACAGGTAGATGGTCGCGTACGGGAAGGTGTCGCCGCGGTCGGCTTCCCTGCGGCCCTCGACCCAGTTGTTCCTCCGGATCGTGTTGTTCCGGATGACCGCGTTGTAGCTGGTCTCGTAGATCAGCGCGGCACCGTCGTTGGCCTCGAGCACGTTGTTCTCGATGCGGAAGTCGTTGTTGTTGGTGTCCGCCCACAACCCGGTTCCGCGGTTGTCGTGCACCCAGTTGCCGCGTACGTCGGCGCCGTTGACGGCCCAGAACTTGATGCCTCCGGTGCAGCCGCAGCCCTTCCGCCGCTGCTCCCAGTCGTCGGTGTTGTTGCCCACGATCTCGTTGCCCTCGACCACCAGGCCGCTGATAGGGCCGGTGGCCTTGTACGCGTTCATGCCGTACTGACCGTTGTCGCGCAGGCAGCTGGCGCGGACCCGCTGGCGGGCACCGGCCATCAGCCCGGCGCCGGAGTTGTGCTGGATCGTCGCGTGCTCGATCACCCACTCGTCGGCCGAGTCATGGTTGACCACGCCCTCGTCGCGCGGCGCCACGAAACGTTGCACGGTCAGGTAGCGGATGGTGACGTTGCGGGCGGTACCGCCGAACGCGTACTGGTTCTTCTTCCGGCCGTCGAGCACCGCGCCCGGCGCACCGAGGTAGCGGTTCCCCTCCTTGGGGATGACCTGGGCGTAGCGGTCCGGGTCGAGCCTGTGCTTGCCCGGTCGAAGCCAGAACGTGGTGTTCGGGGGGCTGCTCTTGGTCTTCGCTGCCAGGTCACCGACCACCGCGGGGTCGACGGTCACCGCGCCCGCCGGCGCCTTCGCCGGCCCGGCCGCGGGCTTGGCGCACACCCGGGCCACGGACGTGGATGGCGCAGCGGCCGGCTTTGCCCGGGCGCCCGGCGTGCTCTCACAGCCGGTCGCCGCCAGCAGGGCCAGCGCCAGCGGTACCGCCGCCAACGCCCAGTGCTGCCTGTTGATCCCCATGCGCCCCCCTAGCCGCGGAACCTGAGTACGGTGGTGAACCCCTCCGCGCCGTCGGCGAAGCCGGTGCCGACCAGCGTTGTGGTGGGTTCCTTGCGCCCGAAGCCGGCGGAGTACCAGCCCAGCGGCGGGTCACTCTCGCCGCGATGCGCCCGCCAGCACAGCTGCCCGGGCAGGTCGAGCGCCGCGGAGCGGTCCTCGCCGTCCCGGGTCCAGGTGAGCACTGCCCGGTTCCCCACCAGGTCCGCGGCGATCGCCGGGCCGAGGTGGAACGCCAGGTGCACGGCCCGGCGCGGGCCGCGCACCTCGTCAACCACCCTCAGCTCCTGGCTCGCGGCCGTTAGATCCACCCGGCGGCGGTGCACGGAGCGCTGGTAACCGTCGTGCTCGGCGCACCATCGGGCCGTCCCCCCATCGGAGGCGCCGGATGTGTCCGCGACCAGGACGTTGCTGCGGGCATGCCGGGTCCACAGGAACGGGCCGCCGGAGACGGACTGGTCACCGCCATCCAGTTGCAGGGTGTTGTGGCCGAGGGTCGACCGGAAGTACTGCCGCCACTCGGGCTGCCCGTGGTAGCAGAACGTCCCCGGGTCGGCGAGCACGTCGACCCCGTCGTGCCGGACCTCCACGGACAGCGCGTCCGCGTGAGCATGCGCGGCGATGGACAGGAATCCGTGCGGACCACCGTCGCAGCGGCACCAGATCTCCGCCGGACCACGCAGGATGGTCATGCCCGCGTCGGCGAAATGGGCCGGTCGGCTTGCCGGGCGGGACACGGCCGGTGCGGTGGGCCGGATGAGCGCGGCCAGCAGCGGGGTGCGCACATCGGTGCCGGTCACCGCCGGCCACCAGTCGAGCCGACCGAACACCGCGTTCCCGGTAGCCAGCAGCGAGGCCCAGCGGTCGGTGCCCGCGCCGTCCACGACCAGCCCGTGCCCGTCGTCCGCGTCCCCCTGGCGCGGCGGCCGTAGCCGGCTGTCCACGATGGCCGCGAGCGCGTCGGTCATCCGCAGCAGCACCAGCCGGATCGACGCGGGGACCGGCCTGCCTGCGGCATCCGCCTCGGCCACCGCGGCCAGGCCGAGTTCCAGCACCAGTCCGTGATACTCGGTGGCCAGCTCGCGGTTGAGGCCCGAGTCGAAGGTGTTGCCTCGCAGATGCCGCTCCAGCGACCGCAGCGCGTCGGCTCGCCAACGCGCCGAGGAGGGGAACCACCCGAACGCGCAGGCTGCGGCGAACTGCCCGGCGGCCTCGGCGATGACGTGGTTGTTCGCCGAAGACCCCCGGCTGGGGAAGGCGGCCAGCCAGCGCTGGTGGTGCCAGATCTGGTTCACCGCCACCGGGTTGCCCTCGAACAGCCCGGCCGCGCCCGGCCAGCCGTCGAGCAGCCGGCGAATCCACACCCAGGACAGCAGCCGGATGCCCAGCTCGATGCCGCTGATCCAGTGCACCCCGCGCAGCGGTGGATTGGCCGCCCACCACGACCGCAGATGCGCGGCCACTCGCTCGGCGTACCGCTCGTCCCCGGTGATCGCGTAGGCGGCGGCGAGCACGGTGAGGTACTGATGCCGGGACAGCTCCCAGATCTGCTTGATGTCCCCGACCGCGTCCTCGTTCCGGTACGGCACGTCGAAGGCGTAGCCCCACGGAGCCCGGCGCCCGGTCTTCGGGTCGCACCACCAGTCCGGGTCGGCCAGGTCGTCGCGGACCACCCCGAAATACTCGGCGTGCCCGTACATCAGCCGGTCCGCCTCGGCGATGAGCCGTTTCGCCGCGTCCGGAGGCACTGCGGCGATCGTCCCGGCAGGCAGGACCGCGGTGAACCGGGCGCCCGTCACGCTCGGGCAGTCCGGCCGCGCCGACCGCCACCGCCGTCTGCGCACTGCGTCGCCCGCCCGGCCGCCGACCTCCTGCGGCCCCATCCGGGAAAGGCGCCGCAGGTACCAGCCCGCGCTCATGGTCATCGCGGCCTCTCCAACGTCACCGGCGCGCCGCCGGCCAGGCCGGCCTGCACGGCGAGGGTGGCCGCTGTGGTGGCGGCCAGCGACTCCAGCGGCACCGGCATCGGCCCGCCGGTCCGCACGGCCTTGATGAACGCGGCCAGCTCGGCGGACTGGCCCTTGTCCCGGGCCTTGGGCAGCCGCGAACTGACCCACCGCTTGCGGCCGTACACCGAGGCACGGACGAAGTCGTCGAGCCGCAGCGCTTTGTTGTACGCGACGAGGTCCAGCGTCTCCTTGGGGAAGCTGGGCGCGCCGGTGGTGACGTAGCTGATGGTGGCGGTGGACCCGTCCGGGTAGTGCAGCACGACCTGCAGGTCCTCGTTGCCGGACGTGGCGACCGCGTACACCGAGACCGGGTCGGCCCCGAGCAGCCAGCTCGCCGTGTCGATGAAGTGTCCGCCCTCACCGGCGAAGCGCGAGCCCTCGGTGCCCTGTTGGAGGTACCAGCTGCCGTGCTGCAGCCGGCCCGCGTTGACCAGGTAGCGGAGGCTCGCCGGACCGGTCCGGGCGCCGAACCGCTTCCTGGCCTCCTGCAACAGCGGCGCGAACCGACGGTTGAAGCCCACCTGCAGCCGGTCGTTGCCGGACTCCTCCACCGCCGCGAGCACACCGGCCAGCTCGTCCTCGGTGAGCGCCAACGGCTTCTCCACGAACACCGTCTTGCCGGCCAGCAGCGCCCTTCGGGTCAGTTCGGCGTGCGAGCTGTGCCGGGTGACGACGAACACCGCGTCGATGGACTTGTCGCCGAGCACGGCGTCGAGATCAGTGGTCGCCTCGGCGAAGCCGAACTTCCGCTTCGCGTTGGCCGCGGACAGCGCCGTCGTGGTGACGACCGTGGACAACTCGACACCGTCGCGTTGTGCCAGGTGCGGCAGCAGCATCGACGTCGCGTAGTTTCCCGCGCCGACGAACGCGAGGCGCACCGGCGTCTTGGCGGACCGGGCTGGGGTGGGCGCTCCGCCGCTGCGTCGCACCGCGGGCACGGCCACCGCCGGGGCCTCCGGTTCCCCCGCGTGTTCGGGGTACCGGAACAGCACAGCCACGGCCTTGAGGTCGCCGTCCTTCAGGCGCTGGTACGTCTCGACGGCGTCATCGAAGTCGGCGATGTGGGAGACCAGGGGCTCCACGTCGACGCGGCCGCGGGCGAGGAGATCGAGGAAGCACGCCAGGTTGCGGCGCTCGGTCCAGCGCACGTAGCCGATCGGGTAGTCCCGCCCCTCGAGCTCGTACTCCGGGTCGTAGCGCCCGGGGCCGTAACTGCGGGAGAACCGGACGTCGAGCTCCTTCTCGTAGTACGCGTTCCACGGCAGGTCCAGGCGGCACTTGCCGATGTCGACGACCCGGCCGCGGTCCCGGCAGAGCCGGGCGGCCAGCTCGACGGGCTGGTTGCTGCCGCCGCCGGCGGCCAGGTACACCTGGTCCACGCCGTGACCGCCGGTGAGTTCGGCGACAACGGCTTCCACGGCCGCGGACGCGGGATCGCCGCAGGCCGCACCACCCAGGCGCTCGGCGAGCTCGCAGCGCACCGGGTCGGGGTCGACCCCGACGACGCGGACCCCTGAGGCCGCAAGGAGCTGCACCACCAGCTGCCCGATCAGCCCGAGGCCGATGACCAGCGCCACGTCGCCGAGTTGCGGCTCGCCGCGGCGGACGCCCTGCATCGCGATCGACCCGACGGTGCCGAAGGCCGCGTGCCGCGGCGCGAGGCCGTCCGGCACCCGGGCGTAGAGGTTCTTCGGCACCCAGTTCAGCTCGGCATGCAACGCGTGCTCATTGCCGGCGCAGGCCACGAGGTCGCCGACCGCCACGTCGTCGATCCCGGTGCCGACCTGCTCGACCACCCCGCACAGCGAGTAGCCCAGCGGCGTGTAGGAGTCCAGCTTGCCCATCACCTTGCGGTAAGTGGCGGGCACCCCGTTGGTGGCCACGCTCTGCATGACCTTGGCGACCTGGTCCGGACGGGAACGGGCCTTGCCCACCATCGACATGCCGGCCTCGGACACCTTCATGAGCTCGGTCCCGGTGGAAATCAGCGAGTAGGCGCTGCGGACCAGCACCCCGCCCGGCTTGCACCCCGGCACCGGCACGTCGAGCACCGCCAACTCGCCGCTCTTGTAGTTCTGCACAACCTGTTTCACCCGAGCTCCTCTTGTTTCTATGCCGTCAAGCCGTCTGGCTCTGGCCGGAGCCAGAGGTCGCGCCGCGATACCAGTACTCCAGGGTCAGCACGTGCCACAGATGCTTGGAGAAGTCCCGCTGCCCGGCGGCGTCCTCGGCGACCATGCGCGCCAGCGCGTCGCGGCGCAGGAACCCGGAATTGACGAGCACGCCGTCGTGCACCACCTCGCGCACCAGCGGTGCCAGATCCCGGCTCATCCAGGCGCGCAGCGGGGCGCTGAACAGGCCCTTCGGCCGGTACACGATCTCCCGGGGCAGAATCGAGGTGGCCGCCTCCTTGAGGACGGCCTTGCCCTGTCGTCCGACGATCTTGCGATCGCCGGGCACGGCGAACGCCGCCTTGACCACCTCGACGTCCACGTACGGCACCCGCACCTCGGTCGACGCGGCCATGCTCGACCGGTCGGTGTACGTGAGGTTCAGGCCCGGCAGGAACATCCGGGCGTCGCCCAGGCACATGCGGTTGACGAAGTCGTCGAGGTCGTTGTCCTGGTAGATGTCCGCATGCTCGGTCAGCACGTCCTCGACCGTCCCGGCCAAGTCCGGATTGACCAGGGCGAGCAGCTCCTCCTGGTCGTACATGGTGTAGCTGCGCCGGAACGCGGTCTCCTCCGGCAGGTCGGCGAAGGAGAGGAACCGCTTCGCGAAGCGCACCGACCGGTACCCCCGGCGGGCCGTGGCGACCGGCAGCCGGTCCACGGTCGCGGACAAGCCGCGCCGCAGGGGTCGCGGGATGCGCTGGTAGCGCAGCGCAAGCAGGTTGGCCAGGTGCTTGCGGTAACCGGCGAACAGCTCGTCGGCACCCATCCCCGAGAGCATCACCTTGACCCCGGCCTCTCGTGCGGCCGAGCAGATCAGGAACGTGTTGATCGCGGCGGGGTCGCCGATCGGCTCGTCCAGGTCGTACGTCATCTGCGGCAGCAGGTCGAGCACATTCGGAGCGATCTCGATCTCATGCAGGTCGACGCCGAACCGCTCGGCCACCTGCCGGGCATAGCGCAGGTCGTCCGGCATCGCCTCGAACTTGGCGTCCTCGGCGCGGAACCCGATCGTGTAAGCGGAGATCCCGGGGCGGTCGCGGGCCGCCAGCGCGGTCAGGTAGCTGGAGTCAAGACCGCCGGAGAGGAAGGTCGCCACCGGTACGTCGGAGAGCAGGTGGCGCCGAGTCGACTCCTCGACGATGGCAGCCAGGTCCGGCTGTTCGCCGCTCCGGGCCCGCTCCCGGCCCTCGGCGGCGACGTCCCTCAGATGCCAGTACCGGCCGAGCTCCACCCGGCCGTCGGGCCGGCACCGGAGCCAGCTCCCCGGCGGCAGCTTCTCCGCTTCGCGGAACGCACACCGTGAGTCCGGCACCCAGTAGTACAGCAGTGAGGCCACCAGCGCCGCATGGTCCACCTGCAGCGACCTACCGGTCACGGCGGCGAGCGCCTTGAGCTCGGAGGCGAACACCAGCCCCTCGCCGCGCCGGAGCAGGAACAGCGGCTTGATGCCGAGCTGGTCGCGGGCGAGCACCAGTTCACCGGTGCGCTCGTCGAAGATCCCGAACGCGAACATGCCGCGCAGCCGGGGCAGGCAGTCCGTGCCCCAGCGCCGCCAGGCCTCCAGCAGCACCTCGGTGTCGGAGGTACCGCGGAAGCGCACCCCAGCGGCTGCCAGCTCGGCACGCAGCTCGGGCGCGTTGTACAGCTCGCCGTTGTACGTCAGGACGAGGCCGCCCGAGACCATCGGCTGGGCGCCGGTCTCTGACAGGTCGATGATGGCCAGCCGGCGGTGCCCGAGGTGCACTTCGCCGTCACCGACGGGGTGGCTGTACCGGCCCGCTCCGTCCGGACCGCGGTGGGCGAGGGTCTCGGTGAGCCGGTCGGCCACGACCTTCCCGTCCGGCCATCGGTAAGTGCCTGCGATGCCACACATGTCTATCGCGCCTCCTGGTCGCTGTCCGGGACCCGTGCCGCCCACATCGGCGGCCGCTCAGCCCGCCGTCGGCCCGTCCCGTTCTGTCGGGCCAGCCGCTCGTTCTGGCCGCGCAGCGCGGTGTGCAGCCCGTCCCACAGCGTGCCGTCGGTTCGGTCACGCGGATCGGGGTCGATCAGCACCACACCGATCACCGGAATGCGTTGGTCCGCGAGCTGCCGCGCCACGGTGTGCAGCCATGCGGCGCTGCTGTGCCCGGCACGCACGACGAGCACGGTCTGCGTGCCGAGGTACTGGAGGTCGGTCCACGCCGCGCCGGGCGCCACCGAGCCGACGCCGAGCCGGCGCTCCTGATGCGGCACGGCCGCGGCACGCTCGCCGCTGACCACCGTCGGATCTCCCGGCTTCGGGCGGCGCTTGGCGAGCTGCGGGCCGGGCAGACCATCGATGATGACCACTGGCCCCTCCGCCACCAGTGCCCTGGCGAGGTCCAGCGCGATCACGCTCGTGCTGCGCGCACAGCCCAGTTCCAGCAGCGATACCGGTTCCGCGGAGCCGCGCACGGTGCGGGCCAGTGACGCGGTGAGCCGTTCGCGTGCCGCCCGGATCCGTCGGCGCTGCCACAGCCTGCCCGACCGGCGGGGCAGCTCCGCGATGACCGAGGCGCCCAGGTTCGCCGCGATCTCCCTGCGCAGCACGGGGCGGTCCGCCACCACCGTGCCGACCGCGGCCACCGCGAGCCCGAGGACGAGCCCGAGGACGAGCCCGATCGCGGCGTTGGTGGCAGCGGCCCTGGGCAGGGAGTGCCGCACCGCGCGCGGGGCGTCCACGATCTGTGTGCCGGCGATGAGCTGGGGCGTGCCGATGCGTGCCTCCGCGGCGCGCTGGCCGAAATCGGTGATCCGCGAAGTGAGTTCGGCCCGGCGGGTGAAGAGCGACTCCAGGTCGGACGACGCCGTCGGCCCACTCTCCGGCGATCCGTTTCCGATGGCCTTGTTGACCTTGGCGAGTTCGTCCCGCATTC
This sequence comes from Streptomyces sp. NBC_01669, assembly GCF_026339735.1. Lineage (GTDB taxonomy): Bacteria > Actinomycetota > Actinomycetes > Streptomycetales > Streptomycetaceae > Streptomyces > Streptomyces yanii. The sequence continues at coordinate 387,919 of NZ_JAPEQG010000001.1, read as the reverse complement.
GGTCACGCTGGTCGAGCAGGGCCTTGGACTCGGCGTTCGCGGCTTCCTGCATCCGCCTCACATGGTCCGCGACGAACGCATCGGCCAGCGCCTTGGCGCGGGTCACCGTTTCCGCGTCGCTGTCACCTGTCACAGTGATCTGCAGCAGGTTGTTGGTCAAGCCGATGGCCCCGTAGTCCTGCATGAAGTTCTCTGGTTTTTCCGGGGAGTCGAGGGACTTCAGGGCCTTGTCGGCGATCCGCGTGGTTTGCAGCAGCGCGACGTCGGTGCGGATCAGCGTTCCGGGGTCGTTCGGCTGGTCCTCCTGATGCGCGACCAGCACCTTGGTCACCGCGGTCGGCGGCGATGGCAGCAGGACCGCCACCGCGGCGCCGACGAGCAGTCCCAGCAGCGCCATGGAGCACCAGAGGCGGCGGCGCCTCCGCACCGCCACCACCAGCGCCTGCAGGTCCAGCAGCGGAGCGGCGGCAGACGACTCCGAAGATGTATTCGTCGTCACCTTGAACCTCCCGTTGCGTCGCCAATCGCGAGCGCCGGCACGGCGGCATCCCATGGATGGCCGGCGGACCGCGTCGAACTGACCCGGACCGTGCCGGCGAGGACGATGCCGACGATCTCGTGCTCGGCGTCCGCACACGCCTCGGCGATGCCGGCGAGGTCCCCTGCGGTCCAGCTGCCCGCGCTGAGCACGATCAGGACGCCGGACTCGTTGTCGCGGTCCGGGACCATCGGCTGGGACACCGAAACCCCCGCCACCCGCAGCATGGGGTATCCCCTGCTCGAAGAGCTTGGGGAAGGATCGCTCTCGGCCTCGGCGACGAGCTGCCCGGCGGCCCGGCGGGCGATCTCGTCGCCGTCCGGGACGACAACCAGCAGCCGCCGGGGGGCCGGCAGCTGGTCCCGGAGGCGGGCGCACACCCGCCGGTAGCGGATCTGCCTGCTGGCCTCGTCGCCGGACGTCTGCGGGGTCGGTAGGTCCCACCGGATGTCGACGCCCAGCAGCCGGCGGATCCGGGCCCGCGGGCCACGGTCTTCCGGTCGGTGCGCGGGCCGTTCACCGGGTACGTCGACGGTACCCAGCAGCGCCGAGCCCAGCGCCGCGGCGATCTCCGGTTCGGTGCGCAATCGGCGATTCATCCGTGAGGCGGTGAGATGGCCGATGACCGCGACCAGGAAGAACAGCAGCGCCCCGGCGACGATGAGCTGCATCCGCGTCGGCGGCGCCTCGCCGGTCGGCCGGGCCGCCGGTCCCATGACGACCATGTTGACCTTGGTGGCGGCCGGGTCGACCTGGTCCAGCTTGTTCATGGCCTCCTGCAGCGAGGTGCGCAGCTTCTCGAGCTCGGTGCGGGTCTGCACGCTCTCCACGGTCTGCCCCGGATCGGCCGCATTGGCCAGGTCGGTGATGCGGCGATTGGTCTCCGCCACCTGCTTCCGCAGCGCCTCGGTCCCCGACGCCGCGTCGGAGTCGGTGCTGCCGCCTGCGATCCGCGCGGCGTAGCTGACGAACTGCTGGGCCATCCGGTCGGAGAGCTGCTGCGCGCGCTCGGGGGTGTCAGCCGTGCCCGAGATCTTGATGATGTTCCCGTCAGCGGCCTTGGCGCTCACTCGGTCCCGCAGGTCGGCGCCGCTGACGCCCTGCCAGCCGAGCGTGGCGGCCGCGCGGTCGGCCACCGAGGAACTGGTCGCGATGTCCACCTGGGTCAGCAGCTCGCGCTCTTCCCACTGCCCAGGCAACAGTACCGATGCCGACGCCGTGTATCGCGGCGGAAACAGCAGCACCGAGGCGCCGTAGCCGACGAGCGCGCCCACCACGGTGAGGACGGCGAGAAGCCGCCAGCGCCGGCGGAGAATCCGCCCGATGGTGACCAGGCGGATCGTGTCATCGTTCAACGCCGCGTCCTCTTCCCTGTTCGGACCGTCTTGCCCGCCGACACCGGAGTGTGGTCACCGCAGGCAGCGGCGTAGGCGGCGAGCAGCGACGCTTGCGAGTTCCGCCAGGAAAGCGGTCCGCCGACCCGCTCCTGGCCGATCTTGCCCATCCGGGCCCGCTTCTCCGGATCGTCAAGGAGCAGCGCGATGAGCTCAGCGAATGCAGCTTCGTCGTTGGCGGGCGCGTAGACGGCGGCGTCACCGGCGGAGACTCGCGCCTCCCGGAGGTCGAACGAGACGATCGGCCGGCTCATGGCCATGTACTCCAGGACCTTGTTCATGGTCGATACGTCGTTGAGCGGATTGTGCGGGTCGGGGGAAAGGCACACGTCCGCGGTGGACAGGTAGCGCACCAGGTCGGCGTCCGGAATGCGCCCGGTGAACTGCACCTGCTCGACGAGCCCGAGCCGCCGGGACAGCTCCACCATCGCGTCGAAGGTGTCGCCGGCGCCGACGAACACCGCATGCCAGTCGGTCCGCCCGAACTCGTCACGCAGCTTCGCGAGGGCCCGCAAGGCGTAGTCGACGCCGTCCTGAGGGCCCATGACGCCGAGGTAGCAGAGCAGATGAGGCTTGCCGCGCTTCAACTCCGGCTCGGGCGGCACCGGTTGGAACCGCTCGACCGCGGGCGCGCTGCGTACCACGAAGACGTCCTCAGGGCGTCGACCGCCACGGCGCATCGCGACGTCCCGGTAGCTCTCGTTCGTGGCGAGCACGACGTCCGCGGCCCGGTAGGTCAGCCGTTCCAGCGCGCACACGGCGCGATAGAGCAGATCCTCGCCGCGGTCGAACCGGGAGAGGTACAGCTCGGGTACCAGGTCGTGCTGGTCGAAGACGAACCGCGCCCCGCGCCGCTTCATCCACAGCGAGGGTAGGAACAGCAGGTCCGGCGGGTTGCAGGCGTGCACCACGTCGACCGGGCCGACCTTGCGGGCCAGCCGGACCGTGTGCCACAACGCCGTTCCGTACTCCCGCAGGTAGCCGGCCGGCCCTCCGGTGGCCGCGCGCAACGGGTAGCGGTGGATCCGCACCTCGTCGATCTCCGCCTCCGGCTCCGTGTCCCGCTTACTCCCCTGGGGACAAATGACGTGCACCTTCCAGCCCGCGTCGCGCAGTGTCGTGCACTCCTGCCACACCCGCCGGTCGAACGGCACCGACAGGTTCTCCACCAGGATCAGCGCGCGCCGGTCCGCCCGGTCGCCGCTGGTCGTGTTACCAAGCAAGGCCCATGTACCCCGGTTCGGCCCGGCGCGTCTCGGCGTCGGGAAGGTGGATGAGGTCGACAATCACCGGGCCGTCGGCGCCATGGGGCAGCGCCGACAGCACGGCCGGATCCCTGGTCCCGACGAGGCACACCTCGGCGTGCTCAAGCACCTCGTCGACGGAATCCGCGAGCAGCTGCGCGAGGTGCGGCAGCCGGGTCTCGATGTACTCGCGGTTCGCGCCGAGCAGCCGGGAGAGGCTCACGTTGGCGTCGTAGATCCGCAGGTCGTAACCCTTGCCGAAGAGCCTCTCGGCCAGCTCGACGAGCGGGCTCTCGCGGAGGTCGTCGGTGCCGGGTTTGAAGGACAACCCGAACAGGCCCGCCCGGCGCTTGCCGGTGCGCTCGACCAGCTCCACCGCGCGCTGCAGATGGTCGGAGTTGGAGGGCAGCACGTGGGAGAGGATGGGCACCGAGACGTTGGCCCGCTGCGCCGTGTGGACCAGGCTGCGCAGGTCCTTGGGCAGGCAGGAGCCGCCGAAGGCGAAGCCGGGCCGTAGGTAGGCGGGGCTGATGTTCAGCTTGCGGTCGGCCAGGAACACGTCCATCACCTGGTGCGAGTCCACCCCGAGCGCCTGGCACACCGCGCCCAGCTCGTTCGCGAAGCCGATCTTGAGGCCGTGGAACGCGTTGTCCGCGTATTTGATCGCCTCGGCCGTCGGGACCGGTACCCGGAACACCTCGCCGGGCAGGCCGTCGTACAGCGCCAACACCGCATCGCCGCTTGCCGGGTCGAGCTCGCCGATGACGGTCTTGGGCGGGTCGAAGAAGTCCCGCACGCTCGTGCCCTCGCGCAGGAACTCCGGGTTGACCGCGACCCCGATGTCCACCCCGGCCGTGCCGCCGACGTACTTCTCCAGGATCGGTACCAGCAGGTTCAGGCAGGTGCCCGGGATCATGGTGCTGCGGAACACGACGGTGTGCCGCCCACTCCGCTCGGCCAGCGCGGCGCCGATCTGCTCGGTGACCCGCTCCAAGTACGTGGTGCACAGGCTCCCGTTGGGCTCCGACGGCGTGCCCACGCAGACCAGCGACACCTCGCTGCCCATGATCGCCTCGCGGACGTCGCGGGTAGCGCGCAACGCTCCGGTCCGCACGACCTCGGCGATGAGCTCGCCGATACGCTCCTCGACCACCGGGGCCTTGCCGTCGTTGACCAGGTCGACCTTCACCTGGTTCACGTCCACCCCGATGACCTCGTGACCCATGCTGGCCAGGCACGCGGCCGACACGCAGCCCACGTAGCCGAGCCCGAAAACGCTGACTCTCATGACCCGTTCCTCTCCCCAGGCAGGCCCTCCCGGCCTGCGGTCCGGGCGTCGGCCGGACGGCGACCCCCGCGCATCAGTAGGCCCCCTGCCCGTAGAGCACCGCACGCAGCGTCTTCCACAAGATCACTGTGTCCAGGGCGAGCGACCAGTCCTCCACGTACCGCAGATCCAGCCTGACCGCCTCCTCCCACGCCAGGTCGCTGCGTCCGCTGATCTGCCACAGGCCGGTGAGTCCGGGCTTGACCAGCAGCCGCCGCCGGATGTCCGGGCCGTACGCAGCGGACTCCCCCGGCAACGGAGGCCGCGGACCGACGAGCGACATCGATCCGGTGAGCACGTTGAAAAGCTGCGGGAGCTCGTCCATCGAGTACCGGCGCAGCACTGCTCCCACCCGGGTCACCCGCGGATCCCGGCGGAGCTTGAACAGCAGGCCGGCGCCCTCGTTGCGGTCGGCCAGCTCGGCGCGTGCCCCGTCAGCCCCGGCGACCATGGTGCGGAACTTGAGAATGGTGAACTCGCGGCCGTCCTTGCCGACCCTGCGCTGGCGGTAGAACACCCCACCCCGACTGTCCACCAGCACGAGCAGCCCGACGAACACCATCAGCGGCGCGAAAAGGATCAGCAGGATCGCCGCGCCCATCCGGTCGACGACCCCTTTGACCGCCCGGCGGCCCCCGGTGAAGGTCGGCATGCTGACCCGCAGCAGCGGGATCCCGAGCACCGCGTCGATGCGCAGCCGCGGGCCGGCCACCTCCATCAGCACGGGGGCCACGACCATCTCGGCGTCGCTGCCTTCGAGGTTCCAAGCAAGCCGCTGCAGCCGGTCCGGTGACCAGTGCGGGTCCGGTGTGACCGCGACGACACGGTAGCCGTCGCGGTGGACGTGGCCCGCGACATCCGCCAGTCGGCCGACGACCGGCACTCCGTCCAGTTGGTCACCGTCGAGCCCGAGACCGTCCGTCGTGCACACCGCATCCACCCGCCAGCCGAGGTGCGGGAACTTGCGGGTTCGGGTGACCAGGTCGCTGACGGTGGCCAGGCTCCCGGCAGCGAGCACCGGTCGCAGGCACCGTCCTTCCTTCCGCTGTTTGTGCAGCCAGAGGCGCAGCAGATACCGCTCCGTCACGGTGATGAGCGCGATCGCGGGGATTGCGACGAAGATCCAGAGCTTGATGTTGCGCGAGGTGAGGGCGATCCCGCCGAGCGCCAGTACGACGGTCGCCGCGAACAGTGAGCGTCCGAGCCGGCGGAATTCCTCGGCGCCCTGGCCGAGTACGGCCGGAGCCCACGACCGGCTCACCGCAAGCGCCCCCAGTACCAGCAGCTCGGTGCCGAATGCGAGAATTCCCCACTTCTCATGCCAGTTGGCCGCGTCCCGGGCCCCGAAGAAGTTGCCGATGGCCGCCACCACGAAGGCGGTGGCCACGGTATCGCTGGTGATCACGGCACGGCGGTACCGCTGCTCCCATTCGATAGCGGGCTGTCTGATCGCGCCGTTCGCCAGACGCTCGCGCGCCGACGAAAACGGGCTGACTAGTCCCCCTTGCCGCACCGAACCCCCCAGGTCCCCAGTGGCTCGACGTGTTCGCCCAACACTGTTCCTCCTCCCGGGAGGCCCACGCCCCCCGCACTGTTCCTCCCCTCGGGAGGCCCACGCCGGCCGCATGACATCCCGGCTAGGCCCGGACCGTGCGGCCCGAGCGTTGATCGGTCCCGGCGTGACGCCGAGAGCGCACACTTTGGCCCGATCGCCCGATTTGTGGCACGCGCCTCATTACGTGTTACGAAATGCAGACATTTCCGTCACGCACGCATGTATTTGGCACGCATTCAACTACCCGGGTGCCCGTCAATCACTGACCACTGCATCCACCCGCTCGATACCGGCACACCCGGCACAGCGCGCGCCACGTCAACCCGCGCGCACCACGGCTCACCCTTGCGAGACCGGCACGGAATTCTGTAACAGCCGTCGCTCGACCGGCCTCGAACGGGCTTTCTGCTACCCGGAGAAAGGAGGAAGAGGGTTCTACCTCCCTGCCGTCGCCGGCCGACGACCGCCGATCATTGCGCGGCGGACACAACGGTGGGTGCGAGTCGCGCGCTGCCGCTTGGGCGGCCGACAAATCTGGAATGCCCGAGGAAACATCAATGGCTCGTCCACCTGCGCTCAAGCTCGCCGAGGTCCTAGCGGAAATCGGGATGAGTCCGTCGGCCTTCTACCGCCTACGCGCTCGCGGTCAGGCACCCCGAATGATCAAGCTGCCCAATGGTGAATTGCGCTGTCGCCGCGCCGACCTGGACGCGTGGTGGGAGGCGTGTGAAAGGGATACGCCTGCATGGCGATGAGTTACAAGGTCCGGTTCTGGGAGATCCGCGAGCGGCCGGATCGGCGCAAGGGATTTGAGGTCCGTTGGACGGTTAGTGGACGTGAGAAGTCCGAGTCCTTCCTCACCGAAGGGCTCGCGGAGAGTCGGCGCTCCGAGCTGATGACCGCCGCTCGCGACGGTGAACCCTTCGACACCCAGTCAGGTCTGCCGGCCTCCGAAATCCGGGCGTTGAAGCAGCGGACCACTTGGTACGTTCTGGCCCGGGAGTACATCGAGCAATGGTGGGACCGCACCCCAGGAAATACGCGCCGCACCCTTGCAGACGCCTTGGCGACTATCACTCCGGCCTCCGTTGAACCAGGGGCCGTCTACCGGGCGCCTCGCCTACTGCGACGCGCGCTGTACTCGTGGGCCTTCAACAGGAATGCCTGGAACGCCGATGCCCGGGGGAGTGGCAGGCCGCCCTGGACTGGCTGCAGCGCCACTCGCTGCCTGTCAGCGAGTTGGAGGAGCCGGACGTACTGCGGCGGGGGCTCGACGCCCTGTGCCGGAAGGTCGACGGGGCGGCTGCCGCCGCCAAGACTGTGAACCGAAAGAGGGCAGCGGTCAACGAGGTGTTCGGAGTAGCCGTCGAACGCGGATACTTCGCACAGAACCCGCTGAACGGCCTTCGCTGGACGGGACTGGAAGTCGCTGACGAAGTCGATCCCGACTGCGTACCGAACCCGGCTCAGGTCGCCCGACTTCTTGCCGCCGTCAAGGCCCTACCGGGCCGTGGCCCTCACCTGTACGCCTTCTTCGGCTGCATGTACTACGCCGCCATGCGTCCGGCGGAGGTCATCCACCTGCAGAAATCTCAGTGCCGCCTGCCAACGAGCGGCTGGGGACTTCTGGACCTGAAGGGTGGTGTGGTGACTGCATGTAAGGAGTGGACGGATGACGGCGCTGGTGGGAGGCGCCGATGGGCGACGCGGAGGGCGACTTAGCGGGACCTTGGCCCGGAAATGCCCCGGAACTGCTGGTCAGAGCTGGGATACCAGTGGGAGATATTGGGAGTAAGGGCGCATCTCGACTTACCGCTCAGTCGTGCGCTGCGGAGGGCGCCTGACGGGCATCTTGCCTGGTCAGGCGCCCTTTTTCTGTGTCTAGAAGAAGCCGAGCTTCTTCGGCGAGTACGACACCAGGAGGTTCTTCGTCTGCTGGTGGTACACGATTCGCACCGCTGTTGACCAGCGAAAACGGCTTCCTTGGTGGTCTTGGGGCGAGACTTGGCCCGGGAATGGCCCGGATCTTGGGGCGACTGAGGGTTCTGGTCGGATGCAACCCAGCCCGGGTAGGGACCGCCCGGCCTGCTCGCCGAAGCCGTGGTCATAATCCGCCCGCTCGCCGCCAGGGCGTTCGGCGACGAGTGCGGAGTGCCACAAGCGCACGACGAAGCGTGCTCCTCGCCGGGAAATACTCCAGCTGTAGATCGCGATCTTGCTGTTGGAGATGAGTGAACGCTGAGTCGCCGGCTTGCGACCACGGGCGGTCCCGCCTCGTCAGATGATGCTTCGGATGATCGTGACGTCGTGACGCGAGCGTCGGCGCCTGGGGAGTCCACTGCGACATGCACCTTGAACTCGCCACGGTCGCCCACCCGGTATGCGGGGCAGTTGCTCAACGTCGCCGACGGCGATGCGGCCGTCCGGCAGTCGTAGTGAGCTGTCGAAGACCGTGGTAAATGCGGGTCGGCTCCTTCGGGATCCTCAGACTGCGGCTGCACGAGACGACGTACCTTGATGGGTCCCGTCTGAGGCCGGACTCGAACCGTCACGTGGGTATCGCAGCCGACTACGGGTGCCTCCGCGAGGGCGAGGGGAAGCCAATCGGTCGCCCCGAGGTGCGGCGCAGCATGGTTCCTTGATCAGGAGTTACGCCGGAGCGATTTACAGTCCCGATGGGAGGGCCTGTTCGGCCCAGATGGTCTTGCCTCGGGCGGTGTAGCGGGTGCCCCAGCGGCGGGTGAGTTGGGCGATGAGGAAGAGGCCGCGGCCGCCCTCGTCGGTTTCGTACGCGTGGCGCAGGTGCGGGGCGGTGCTGCTGTCGTCGGTGACTTCGCAGATGAGGGTGAGGTCGTGGATCAGGCGCAGCTGGATGGGGCCGGTGGCGTAGCGGATGGCGTTGGTGACCAGTTCACTGACGATCAGTTCGGTGGTGAACTCGAGTTCCTGGAGGTCCCAGTGGGTCAGTTGGCGTACGGCCAGGGTGCGGGCGGTGGTGACGAGTGCGGGGTCGTTGGGCAGAGTCCAGGTCGAGACCTGGTCGGCGCCCAGGCTCCGGGTGCGTGCCAGCAGCAGCACTGTGCTCTCCTCGCCGCGGCCTTGGTGTTCTCGGACTATGGCGTCGCAGGTGTCCTTGAGAGACCGGTGGGGGTTGCCGAGGATCCGCCACAGACGGGCCGCCCCCTCGGGTGATTGGTCGGATTGGGCGAGGCTGCTGGTCGACAGGGCGATAGTGCTGCCCACCGGAAGTTCCACCTCGGTGGTCTCGTACGGCGGATGGTCGCTTCCCAGGGGTGGACCGACAGGGACGTCGGGGACCTCGACAGAGCCGTTGGGGTGAACGATCACTGGTGCGGGGTGGCCGGCCCGAGCGAAGGTGCAGCGGCGGGAGATGGGGTCGTAGACCGCATACACGCAGGTGACTCCTGCCAGGTGTGCGCCGGCACAATCGCCATCGGCCAGGTGGGCGTGTTCGCCGGTCGGTCCGGACGCCAGGTCGTGGAGTTGGGCGAGCAGGTCGTCGGGGGTCGGGTCCTGCGCGGCCAGGGTATTGATGGCGGTGCGCAGCCGGCCCATGTCTGCTGCTGCTTGCATGCCGTGCCCGACCAGGTGTCCCACTACCAGGGCCACCCGTGCCCCGGACAGCGGGATGACGTCGAACCAGTCCCCGCTGCCGCGGGTGGACTCGTGGCGCCAGGCCACCTCGACGGCGTTCTGGACGGGGACGGTCTGTGGGAGCAGGCTGCGTTGCAGGGTGAGGGCGGCGTTACGCTCGCGGGTGTACTGGCGGGCGTTGTCCAGGCACACGGCCGCCCGGGCACCGATTTCGACGGCGAGGGCGAGGTCGTCCTCTTCGAACGGGTCGGGTGTCTGCGTTCGGTAGAAGCTGGCCAGGCCGAGCACCACCCCGCGGGCGGTGAGCGGTACCACCATCGTCGAATGCGCGCCGGCCCGGCGCAGCAGCTCTGCGCGACGGGGGTCGTGGACGATCCACTCGTGGTCGACCTGTAGTTCACGAATCAGACGGGGTTGCAGGTCGGCCAGGCACGCGGTGAAGGACGGCGGGTAGCCGGGGATCACCTCGCCGGGACTGTAGGCGGGCGTCGCGTCCAGCCCTGCGGCGGCACGGAAGCCGGCCCGCCGCAGCAGCGCCTCGGAGCTCACCGGGCCGGGCGGCGGTGCCTCGCCCTCGAGTACGTCGTCGAGGACCTCCACCGCCGCGATGTCGGCAAGGGCCGGTGCCGCGACCTCGGCCAGTTCCTCGGCCGTTGTCATCACGTCCAGCGTCGTGCCTATCCGTGTGCCCGCCTCCACCAGCAGATTCAAACGGGCCTGTGCCTGTTGCCGCTCGGTCACGTCCTGTGAGGCGACGACCACCCCGTGGATGGTGCCGGTCGGGTCCTTCAGGGGCAGGAAGCTCACGTCGTAGGCGTGATCGTGGTCGGGGTCGGCCGGAGGGCGGCCGACGTGGCCGAAGGTCATCGGCCGGCCCGTCTCCACCACCGACCGGAGTCTGCGCTCCGTTTCGTCGTCGACCATGCCCGGAGCCACTTCGCGAGCGCGGCGCCCGATGGCCTCGTGGCTCACCGCCCCCCGCAGTCCCGGCCCGGCAAGGTTCAGCCGGACGAACCGCAGTTCGGGGTCCAGGACCTGCACCCCGAGGGGGGACTCGGTCAGCAGCGCTGTGAGCAGCGCCGCGTCGACCATCTCGGCATCGGTTCCCTCTGCTGGGTCGAGCAGTACGCACCAGCGCACGGCCGCGCCCTCGCCCGGCAGGGCAGACACACTGGCGCGGATATCGAGCCGGTGTCCGTCCCGGTGCCGTGCGGTCACAGTCGCTCCCGCTGTTGCGGCTGGGGAGGCCGGCTGCTCTCGGGCCAGCAGCCTCGCCACCGGGCGGCCCAGAACCTCCTCCGCCGGATACCCGAGCAGCTCCCGTGCCGCCTGATTCCACTCAGCAATCAGGCCCTGCTCATCCAGCACCAACCGAGCGCCGCGGTCAGTGTCCGGCCCGCCTCGGCGCGCTGTGGTGTCCTTCCGTGCGTTCATGGTCGACTCCATCCAGGCGTCTCCCGCTCGCTGCCCTGGAGTGATCGGGCCCCACAGAACCAGTGTCACGGCAGACGGGCCCGTTTGGGCCGGCACCTCCCCAGCAGCAGATCGAACGGGCCGGCAGGTGTGGTGGGGATGGCGAGCACCTGCAGCTGCTGCGCCAGTTTCCGGAGCTGCTGCTGGTCCATACATGTCGAGCCTGCCCGTGGGACCACCGCCCGACGGCGGTCGACGCTGGGGCAAATACTGTTCTCTTCGCCCGAGCAGCAGCAACGTGCTTCAGTCCAGGGTTGCTGCACACCGTCTGGTGCTGTGCCGGGACAGTGCGGCTGGTGCCTTCAGTACCCGCGGGTTCATGGGAACCGCCCTCACGCGGGTGCAATCAGGTCTGTACGTAGTTGTTGGTGCCGTCGTGCCCGTCCGCGCCTTCCTCGTCGAACCAGTAGTCGCCGTGGCCGAGGTAGCGGAAGCCGAAGCGTGTGGCCCTGGGTAGTGAGACAGTCACGGCCCGAGTGCCGTCGGGTCGGCGAGTCAAGGGGTGTGCCCCCGGGCGCCAATCGTTGAAGTCGCCGACCACACTCACTTCCTGGGAGGGGTGGTCAGGCGAAAGGACGAAGGTGATCTCGGTCCGGTTCTTGTGTCGGGTGCGCTGCAGCATGACCATCCTCGTCTCTGGTCCGAATGTTGTACCGATCCTGGCGCGTAAGGCGGCCACGTGCCCGGTCGGATGAGCCGTTCAGGCGTGTGTCGGAGCTGACTTGCCGGACCACCCCTCACACCGGTGCACCACCCCGTCGGGCGCGGCCAAGAGCGGCAGGGCATCGTGGACAACCGCGCCGGCCAGCAGAAGCGCGGGCGTGGCACCAGACGAACAGAGTGTGTACCGCCGCTCCAGGGGTGCCCAGACAGACCCCCTGCCGCCGTCCCGGCACAGGTCACCGGGAGTACGCGGCCAAGTGCCGGATCAGTCCGACCAGTGTGAGCACCCAGGCGGCGACGGCGATCCAGAGCAGTACCTGGCCCGGCGTCCGCAGCCAGCCGACGGCCGCGGCGTCAGTGACGGCGACGGACAGGGTGGCGACGGCCGTCGTGCCCATCGGGAAGACCGTCGCCCAGCGCCCCATGTCGTAGTGCGGACGCAGCCAGCGCACCTCGGCAAAGCCGAGGACGGCGTACCAGCACACGGACAGCGCGAGCATGGCCAGCATGAGCGGACGCAGCGCGTCGTGCAGAGCGGTGCTGCGCCAGGCGGGCACGGCCAGCAATTTCGCCCCGGCGAGCGCGGAGATCGCCAGCGTCCCGCCCGCCACCCACTGGTCGCCCGTGCCGGACCGCACCTGGCCGCGATCGAAGCGGAGGCAGGCGAGCGCGTAGAGCGCCAGCCCGAGCACGAAGCAGCCCAGTGTCGGCCAGGCGAGCCACCCGGACGGCAGCGATACGACCAGCGTTCCGCTCAGCACGGCCAGGCCCTGCGTCGCCACACACACCAGGAACACCGTGCCCGGCAAGTGCCGCCGCCAGTGCCGCAGCACCGACGTCAGTAGCACCGGCCAGATCAGTACCGCGACGACCAGCGCGGCGACGGCGAGACCCGACCATCCCTGTAGTGCGACCCAGGTCCCGAGGATGGTCGTCGCGGCCACTGCGGTCAGCGCGGCCGGCGTTTCCGCCTCGGCCTTCCACCGGTCCCGATCGCGCAGCAGCTGCCGCGCGAAGTCGACGGCGAGCGCGAGCCACGCGATGGAGGCGAGGACGAGCAGGATCCATGAGAGCGCTTCCTGTCCGACCAGGTGCAGCCCGATGGAGATGATCCCGGTCGCCATCACCGCTGTTCCTGCTCCCGGGGGCAGCTCCACCCACCAGCCGGCTAGCCCGCCCTCGGACGGCGCACTATCACCCATCCCCCCACACTGTGCAGCAGTGGAGCGAGCTGCAACTGCAACGCGCTGCCCGACGGGCGAGCGGGCGTCAGTCCAGCGGACGTCGCCGCGACGGCCCACAACGGCGCAAGGTCGGGGTTGTCGCGCAGCCCGAGAAACGTGCCACATCCGTGCCAGTTGGACCGGACAGCAGCGGTCAACGCCGGGCACGACGGGACGCCTCCCACCCCAATGGCTAGTCACGTCATTGCTGGTCAGAACCCCAAGAAGGGTCTAACGGCTCGTGATTCCCGAGATCGGGTCGTTGCTCGTTGGGGCTCGATGGTGACGGCAGTAGCTGTCGGCAACGTAGGCGCACGAGAGCATTCGCCAATACACGTCCGTGCGTTGGGCGTGGCGAACAGTTAGGGCGGCAGGGGCGTGCGGCCCGTTGTGGACGCACGCCCCTCTGGCGCAAGTGGCAGCGGCTATCAGGTGGGCTGGTGCTCCTCCTCCAGCGTCTCCTTGAGGCGCTGGAGGGTGACCTTCATGGTCTGGCGGTTGTGGGTGGCCCGGTCGCGGATGCCGCTGACCCTGGGGCTGATGAAGTGCATGAACCAGCCGCGCTGGTCGGTCCAGGTCTCGGTGACCTTGGTCGCCTGGCCGAAGTCGAGCGGCTCGAACCGGTAGGTCCAGATCGCGACCCGCAGCCCTACCCCACGGGCGAGGAAGGCGAACCGCTCGCCTGGCTCCGCTGCCATCACGGTGCACTGGGTCGACCAGGGGCGCTTGGCGGAGCGGTTGTGGCCGGTGAACTTCATCCCGGGCCGGACCTCCTGCAGGCCGTCGCCCTTGACGTCGGCGCCGATGCATTCGGGGCTCCAGCGGCCCATGTCGGCCACGTCCGTCACCGCTGTGTACACGACGCTCGGCGGTACAGCGATCTCTATGGATTCGGAGACGTGCGTTTCCATCGGCAGCCCTTCTCGAAGTCATTTTCGAGCCAACGACAAGGTTCCTCGCGCATCGCGCTCAGGGCAGTCATCGGCAGATTCAGTTACACCCCCGCAGCCAGTGCGCCGACTGCCGTCAGAACGGCGCGAGCCGCGGCCTCGGCGAATGCCTCACAGTAGGCGGTCAGGGAACGGCAGCATCGGTCATTGGTCGGCAGGTGCCGGCGGCCGGGCGCGGGGCTGTTGTTGTAGGCCATCCGGGCCGGCGCTGACGCCCTGGCATGGTGGCCGCACCTGACCGCGTGCGGCACAGTCGGCGCGGCCTGAATCTCGATCAGCGCGTGGAACCGCTCGGCAATGGGGAGTGTGAAGGTGCGCTTCGGCAGGGCCACGCACACCGTGTGTCTCCGCGGGCGTTTCGGTTCCGCTCGGTGCAGCATCTCAGGGGTAAGTGTCGGCCGCCGAGGCGGACTTGACGGCCGACGGCCTTGAGCTGCCGCGGGTGATCAGCCAGCCGACAGCGGCGGTGCAAGGGAACATCGCCAATCCGTAGACCGCTGCGGGAACAGCGAGCGGGACGCTGTTCAGGACGCCGACGGCGATGGTGATGGCGAGGGCCGCGTTGTGCGCTCCGATCTCGAAGGCGGCCGCGACGGCTTGGCCGGGCTCCACCCCCATCGCTTGCGGCACGACGAAGCCGAGCGTCAGACTGGCCAGGCAGAAGATCAACGCCACCACGCCGACCGAGGTGACGTAGCCGAGGACGTGGGCTCGCTCGTTGTACGCGGTGCCGAGGACGGCCAGGGCCAGCACCAGGGCCGAGGCGATCCGCACAGGACGGTCCATGCGGTCGGCGAAGGCGGGGCTGGACCAACGCAGGATCATGCCGATCCCGACGGGAACCAGCACGATCACGAACACTTGGAGCATCTTTCCGAATTGCAGCGTGAGCTGCCCCGCACCGAGGTCGGGTGCGAAGTACGCCAGCGCGAAGTTGGTCACCAGCGGGACGGTCACCACGGCGATCACCGAGTTGATGGCGGTGAGCGTGATGTTGAGGGCAACGTCGCCGTGGAACAGGTGGCTGAACAGGTTGGCGACGGTGCCTCCCGGAGAAGCCGCGAGCAGCATCATCCCGACCGCCAGCACTGGGGGGAGGTCAAACGCCACGACCAGCCCGAAGCACAGTGCGGGCAGGACGAGCAGCTGCAGCGTGAGCGCCACCGCCACCGCGCGCGGCTGGCGGGCGGTGCGGGCGAAGTCGTCGACGGTCAAAGACAGTCCGAGGCCGAGCATGACGACCGCAAGGGCTGCCGGCAGGAAGACAGAGGCGATCACTGAGTCCATGGGTCACGGTTCTAGGTGGCGAGTCGGGAGGTGTTGCACGAGGAAGACCCGGCCGGCCAGTCCGGGTCTTGTCGTACCCGCAACGGTGCCAGCGCCGACGTCACGTGCGCTCGTGCCTCCGTCCGAAACAGACACTGTCCATTGGCCGCTGGAACAACTCGGGGTGCGGATCAGGTCGCGTCGGAAGGAGCACCGAAGAGCGAGACCCATCGCAGTGCGAGCTCGACTTGAGTCGAGCGCTGCGACAGCGGGTGCCCGAGCAACTCCTCGGCCCGGGCGATGCGGTAGCGCACCGTGTTCTTGTGCACGAACAGCTGTTCGGCCGTCGCCTCAATGCTCAAGGTTGTCAGGTATGCCAGGACGGTCTCGCGGAGCAGTGCGAGGTTCTTGTCGGCACCGCAGAGTGGACCGACCTCCCGGGCCACCACCCGTCGCATCAGCGTTTCCTGTGCTGAAACGAGGATGAGCAACTCCTCCTCGTCAAAGCGCACCAGGGCTCGACCGTGTGCAGCCTTGAGGGCCAGGCTCTCGGCGGCACGGGCTTCCGCGTGGCTCGTTCGGAAACCCTGGATCCCCGGACCAGGCCGGCCGATCGCCGCCTGCATGCCGGCTTGCTGGAGTGCCGACGCGAGGCCGGGGAGCTGGGCGAGGTCCGGCTCGTGGGGCGTGGCGACCCAGCACCAGAGGTCGCGGCTGCCGGCGACCATCGTCAGTGGTCGTGAGGCGCCGAGCGCCTGGGCGACGGCATTCGCGACGTCCAGCATGGCCTCGGTCGTGGACGAGCCGGCCTCGGGCGCCCAGACGACGTAGGCCGTCTGCCAGTGCGACAGGGGGTGGTCCAGTTGGCGCGTTGCATCGTCCGCACTGGGCGGCGCGTCACCGAGCAGCGCTTCGATGGTCTCGGCGCGGCGTACGGCGGCGTCGTCGCGCAGTCGCCGACGCTCCTCGTAGTACGTCTCGATCAGGCTTTCCACGGCGTCGGCCATCCACTGCCCGCCGAGACCCCAAAGGAAGACGAGGATCTCGTCACGCGCGGGAGCGTCTTCGCTCGCCCCGTCGATGATCTCGGTGAGGAACTGGAAGACGCTCTGCTGGGCGACCCGGTACACCTTCAACAGGATCCCGAGGTCCAAGCCGCGCCGGGCCAGGGACCGGGCCAGGTCGGCGCCCTGGCCGGGCCGCACGAGGCGGTGGTCCTCGCTGAGGCTCGCAACGAACTCGCGCCACTCCGCGCGGGTGCTGCGGTGCAAGTCCTGGACGAGGATGGGATCGTCGGCGATCTCGGGGATCTGCTTGGTGATGACGGCGTCGACCTGCTCTGTGAAGGAGTCCACCAGGGCGTCCTGCGCGGCCATCTTGCTGAAGTCCTGTGCCCAGGCAGTCAACGCTTCCGACCGGTTCTCCGACAATTCGACGCCTCTGACTCTCGCTGTGACGGTGGGTGGCCACGCTTCTTGGGCGTCCGAACAATGCTGCACTCCGCCGCTGCGATCTCAGCCGGCCTGCGCCTTGAAGTGATCGATGAGCGCGTTGAACTCGCTGGTCGGCGAGAATTCCGCGTACTCAGCGTCCTCGAGCGCATGCGGCGTGTGTCCCGGCGCCCAATAGAAGGCCGGTCCCGCCTCGTAGACCTCGTCGCCGTCCCTGGTCCTCGACGCGACCCGCCCTTTTTGAATGTACCCCCGGTGAGGACACTGACAAAGATCGTCGGGCTGTCCGATCAGCGCTCAACCCAGGTCCGCCCCGCGGCCGGCAGCCGAACGAATGCCGCCGTCATGGCGTTGCCGATCTCCTGCATGCGGAATTCGATGCCGTCACTCTCGATCTCGATTGGTGCCTCTTCGCGCGTAAGCGCCGCTGGTGTCGTCAGGCCGACAACGGTGCCAGAGCCGACGTGACCTGCGCTTGTACGGCAGTCCGAAATCCGGCCGGCCCGTTGGCCTCTGAAACAACTGCGCGGTGCGAATCAGCGTCTCGGCCTGAGGGTGGACGTTCATCTGGCAGGACGCCGTGCAGGACGCCGTCAGGTCTTCCCGATCATGCAAGCGTCACAGATCAAGCTCATTCATGACACTCCCTTGTCGAGCGGGAAAGTCTGCAGGGCGGACGATGCAGCGGAAGCCCAGGTGGCACGTGGAGGTGTCTATCGGCTGGGGCAGTCGTGCGGAGGGTCGGTAGCGGCGGCAGTAGTTCGGCGCGCACAGGTGCGAGCCGCCCTTCATCACCTTGCGGGGGATGCGCAGGTGGGGTTGGCCGGGTTCGGCGCTGTCCGCCTCCTCGCCGCCGGCCGGGTTGACGCGTGGCCGTGGTGTTCCGCAGCAGGTCGGCGTGTTGGTCGCGAGGCGCCGGTGATCGGCGTACCAGTCGGACGTCCATTCCCACACGTTGCCGATCATGTCGTACAGGCCGTAGGCGTTGGCCGGGAACGCCCCGACCGGTGAGGTGCCGGTGTAGCCGTCCAGCTCCAGGTTCTCGTGCGGGAACTCGCCCTGCCAGGTGTTGGCCAGGTACCGGCCGCCCGGGTTGAGCTCGTCGCCCCAGGCGAACTCGCTGTCGGGGAGGCCGCCGCGCGCGGCGTATTCCCACTCGGCCTCGGTGGGGATCTGCTTGCCGGCCCACTGCGCGTAGGCGAGCGCATCCTCCCATGCCACGTGGGTGACCGGATGATCGAGGCGGTCGTGCAGCGACGTCTCCGGCCCACCCGGGTGCCGCCAGTTCGCGCCGGGCACGTAGGACCACCACTGATACGGGTACCGCAGGTCCACCGGATGCGAAGGCGGCGTGAACACCGCCGAAGCCGGCGCCAGCGCGGCCGGGTCGGCGCCCGGATACATCGACGGGTCCGCAGGGCGCTCGGCGATCGTCCGGTACCCGGTGGCCTCGACGAAGGCCCGGAACTGAGCGTTGGTGACCGGATGCGGGTCGATCCAGAAACCGTCGACGCTTACGGCGTGGGCCGGTGCCTCCTCGGGGTAGTGGTGGTCCGACCCCATGGTGAACCGGCCACCGGGAATCCACACCATGTCGTCAGTCTGCTGCTGCGGGGCGTGGCCCGGGGGAGTCGTGGTCGCGGTGGGCACTTCACTCATCGGTATTACCTAGCTGTGCGGGACTTGCGGAGTACGAGGATCGGGCCGTCGCCTGACTTTTCTGCCATCGGCAGGCGGCGGTGCCGAGCCGCCGGGCTTAGTTGGCGATGTGCGACGTGACCGTTACTGCGGTCACATGCGGACCCTCTAGATGCATTACTTCGAGTTCCGTTAAAGTCCCATCCACGCCAGGAGTCGTCAAGACCCCGCAGGTCGCGGCAGCTATGATCCGCCACGGCTGCGTTGCACTCACCACCGAACTGGCAGCCGCGCTGCGGCCGTGACCTCCCCACCGCCCGGTTCCTCATCGGACGGCGCACACCACACCACCCGTACCCGGGACATGAGCCCCTCGCTCGGCCCGCCTCGTCTGGCGGCACGCCGGGAGCCGCCGTGTCCCTGCTCACCCACCACCACGGTGCCGGAGCCGGGGACTACACGCCCGGACAGTCGGCGCCGTCGCCTCATCCACCCCCGGAACAGGAGGGGCCCCGTGCCCTCGCAAGACGATCTCCCTCGCACCGCCCTGCCCATGCCCGACCGGCCCCGGCCCGGGCTGACCACGTATGACGCCCGGGATCCGGAGACGTCGTTTGCACCGATCACGCCGTTGCGGCCGCCGGCGGGCGCGCCGAACGTGCTGGTGATCCTGCTCGACGATGTGGGCTTCGGCGCCTCCAGCGTGTTCGGCGGCCCGATCGACACCCCCGCGGCGCAGCGGCTGGCCGACGGCGGGCTGCGCTACAACCGGTTCCACACCACCGCGCTGTGCTCGCCGACCCGGCAGGCGTTGCTGACCGGCCGCAACCACCACTCGGTCGGCATGGGCGCCATCACCGAACTGGCCACCTCCGCGCCCGGATACAACACGATGCGGCCCAACACCAAGGCGCCGCTGGCCGAGACGCTGCGGCTCAACGGCTACGCCACCGCGCAGTTCGGCAAGTGCCACGAGGTGCCGGTGTGGGAGACCAGCCCGGCCGGCCCGTTCGACCGCTGGCCGACCGGCAGCGGCTTCGAGTACTTCT
This sequence comes from Streptomyces sp. NBC_01669, assembly GCF_026339735.1. Taxonomy (GTDB): domain Bacteria; phylum Actinomycetota; class Actinomycetes; order Streptomycetales; family Streptomycetaceae; genus Streptomyces; species Streptomyces yanii. Next base: position 368,533 of record NZ_JAPEQG010000001.1, on the reverse strand, counting down.
ACGGGTTCGTCGGCGGGGAGACCAACCAGTACTACCCCGCGCTGTACGAGGGCACCACCCCGGTGGAGCCCGCGCGCACCCCGGAGGAGGGCTACCACCTGACCAAGGATCTGGCCGACCGCAGCGTGGACTGGATCCGCCGCCAGCACGCGCTGCAGCCCGACCGGCCGTTCTTCCTGTACTTCGCGCCCGGCGCGACCCACGCCCCGCACCATGCCCCCAAGGAGTGGTCCGACCGGTACGCGGGCCGTTTCGACGCGGGCTGGGACGCGCTGCGCGAGGAGATCTTCGAGCGGCAGAAGCAGCTCGGCGTGATCCCGGCCGACGCCGAACTGACCGCGTTCAACCCGGAGATCCCGCACTGGGACGAGATGCCCGAGGACCTCAAGCCGGTGCTGACCCGTCAGATGGAGGTGTACGCCGGGTTCCTGGCCCACACCGACGCCCAGATCGGGCGACTGGTGCAGACCCTCGACGATCTGGAACTGCTCGACGACACGCTGATCTACTACATCATCGGCGACAACGGCGCCTCGGCCGAGGGCACCCATCACGGCAGCTTCAACGAGACGATCAACTTCAACGGCCTCAGTGCACTGGAGTCGACGGAGTTCCTGCGCGCCAAGATGGACGAGTTCGGCACCCCCAGCGCCTACAACCACTACGCGGTCGGCTGGGCGCACGCGATGTGCACGCCCTACCAGTGGACCAAGCAGGCGGCCTCGCACTGGGGCGGCACCCGCAACGGCACCATCGTGCACTGGCCCGCCCGCATCACCGCCTCCGGCGAGGTTCGCGACCAGTTCTCCCACGTCATCGACGTCGCGCCGACCATCCTGGAGGCGGCCGGGCTGCCCGAGCCCACCACGGTGCACGGGGTCACCCAGGCCCCCATCGAGGGCGTGAGCATGGGCTACTCCTTCGACGATGCCGGCGAGCCCGAGCGGCACCAGACGCAGTACTTCGAGATCGGCGGCAATCGCGGTATCTACCACCGTGGCTGGACCGCGGTCACCAAGCACCGCACCCCCTGGGAGCTGCTGGGAGCGCAGTTGGTGGCCTTCGACGACGACGTGTGGGAGCTGTACGGCCCCGACGACTGGACGCAGTCCCGCAATCTGGCAGCCGAGCAGCCCGAGATGCTCCACAAGCTGCAGCGGCTGTGGCTCATCGAGGCGACCAAGCACGGAGTGCTGCCGCTGGACGACCGGGCCGCCGAGCGGTTCAACCCCGACCTGGCCGGCCGGCCGCAGCTCGTCCGCGGGAACACCCAGGTGCTCTTCCCGGGCATGGGGCACCTCAACGAGAGCTCGGTCATCAACATCAAGAACAGGAGCCACGCCGTTACCGCGCAGGTCGTGGTCCCCGAGGATGGCGCTGAGGGCGTCATCCTGTCCCAGGGCGGTCTGGCCGGCGGCTGGAGCCTCTACGTCCGCGACGGCCGACTGCGCTACTGCTACAACCTGGTGGGTCTGCAGCACTTCTACGTCGGCTCGCAGGACAAGCTTCCGGCCGGCGAGCACCAGGTGCGGATGGAGTTCGACTACGACGGCCCCGGGCTGGCCAAGGGCGGCACCGTCACGCTCCACGTCGACGGTGCCGAGGTGGGCCGCGGGCAGCTGCCGGTGACCCAGGCGTTGGTGTTCTCCCTGGACGAGACGACCCACGTGGGCCGCGAGTCGGGCTCGCCCGTCACGCCGGAGTACCCGGCGCGCGGCAACGACTTCACCGGCCAGATCCGGTGGGTGCAGATAGACGTGGACGCTGCCGCGGACAACCCCGAGCACCTGATCCCGGTCGAGGAGCGCTGGCGGATCGCCATGTCCCGGCAGTGACGGGCCGGCCGTGCGGTGCCGGTGGGCAGGCCAACCGCGGCCGGCTCACCGGCACCGCACGGCCGCAGTCACGCCTCGCCTCGGATTGCTCGGCGACCCCTGACGTCGGCAGCGCGTGACGTCACGGCTTTGCTGCTGCTGCGATGGTGTCCAGGGTGACGGAAGTGATGAGTGCCGGGTCGTCACTCATGGACATGTGCCCGCAGCCGGGCAGTGTCACGTGTTCGGCCTGGGCAATCCGCTCGCGGGCCAGGTCAGCCACGTGCAGGGGCAGGATGCGGTCGCGCTCGCTCCAGCCGATGGTGACAGGGTCCGTGGGTTTGGCGCGGCACTGGTAGGCGCGCCCGAACCTGGCGACCGCCCTGAAACCGGAGCCGTTGCGCAGGGCCAGGACGTCGGCCCATGTCCGCTCAGGGGACAGCTGTTCTGGCTTGTGCACAAGCATGCCCCGGCGCCGCGTTGATCCAACGGCCAACGGTCCGGGCGGATTTTGGACTGACGTACGAGCGCAGGTCACGTCGGCGCTGGCACCGTTATCGGCATGACGAAATCGGGATCGCGTGAGCGCGAAGAGACCCCGATCGATATTGAGATTGAGAAGGAGCAGGCGATGGAGTCGAGCAGCATCACCCAGCCCACCACACCCGCGGAGGCGGCACGCTCCTTGTTCGAGGGGATCGGCCGCCACGAACTCGATAACGCTGAGCAGATGTGGAGCCCCGACGCCGTAGACACATTCGTCGCGGTCGGAGAGTTCCGCGGCCTGGACGCGATCGTAGGCTTCTTCACCGAGCTCCTGGCCGCGTTCCCCGACATGGAGGTCGAGACCGAACGCATCCTGTCCGACGGCTCGTGGACCACGGTCCAGTGGCATGCCAGCGGGACCTTCACAGGGGCGCCTTTCCTCGGCATCGAAGCGACGGGCCGACGGTTTGAGGGGCTGCGGGCTGTCTCGGTCGCCGAGTGGGACGACCAGCTGCGCATCCGCCAGAACACGATCTACTGGGACGGCGCAGACTTCGCCCGGCAGCTCGGCATTCTCCCGCCTACGGAGTAGATAACCGCCTACGATCACGCCCCGACGCTGATCCGCACCGCACGGTTGTTCCAACGGCCAACGGCCAACGGGCCGGGCGGATTTTGGACTGACGTACGAGCGCGGGTTGCTTCCGCACTGGCACCGTTGGCCCGGCCCTGGGCGCTGAGCGCACTCGTGCTGCTCGGCCAGGCCGGGCTCACCGGCTGGCTGATACGCCGCGGAGTCAGCAGCCGCTGGGCGCGTGGCCGGGTCGGCGGCAGCCTGCTGCTGCTCGGTGCGGCCGCCTGCCTGGCCCTGCCGCTGGTGGACGGTGCCGGGGCGAAGACCGCGCTGCTGGTGGTGGGCTTCGGCCTGGGCGGAGCGTTCCCGACCGTCGCGGTCACCACCGTCGCCTTCGGTATGTGAACGCCGTGGTCACTACCGCGGGCCTCATCGCCCCCGCCGTCGACCAGCTGTCCGACGACGGCCGGGGCGTGACGGGGTAGCAGAGCGCCGTTCTGCTCTCCGGTGTCCTGCTGCTGGTGGGAGCGCTCGTGGCCTTCACCCTGATCGACCCGTCTCACGACGCCGCTCGTCTGGGCGCCTGATCCGCCGGTACCCGCCCGGCTACCCCTCCACCCCTGCTGCCCCAGGAGCGCACCTGTGACCACCCCTGCCATCGACACCGAACTGCTGGACCAGGCCCTCGCCGAACTGCGCGAAGGCGCCGCGTCGTGGACCACCACCACGATCGCCGAACGGATCGCGCTGCTGGAGCGGTTGATGCCGCGGATCGTCGACGGCGCCGCGGACATGGCCGCAGCCGGCGCCCGCGCCAAGGGATACGGACCCGACTCCCCATGGGTGGCCGAGGACTGGGCCGGCGCCCCGTGGGCACTCGCCCAGAACGTCAGTGCCTGCTTGCATGTGCTGCGCCGGATCGCGGCGGGCAAGGAGCCGGTCGAGGCCGGGGCCGTGCACGTGCGCGACGGCCGCACCCGGGTCGACGTCTTCCCCGCCACCGGCTGGGACACCCTGCTGCTCAACGGGTTCACCGCCCAGGTGTGGATGCGCTCAGGCATCACCGCACAGCGGGTACGGGACCGGGCCGCCGGCGAGTACCGCGGCCGGCCCGGACGCCCTGCCGTCGCCCTGGTCCTGGGTGCGGGCAACGTCGCCGCCATCACCGCGCTCGACATCCTCCACAAGCTCTACGCCGAGGGCCAGGTCGTCGTCGCGAAGATGAACCCGGTCAACGCCTATCTCCGCCCGCACTTCGAGCACGTCTTCGCCGAGTTCGTCGAACGCGGCTGGGTGCGCTTCATCGACGGCGGTGCGGCCGAGGGCGGCTACCTCGCCGCGCACGAGGGCGTCGACGCCATCCACGTCACCGGCAGCGACCGCACCCACGACGCCATCGTGTGGGGCACCGACGAACAGGCGGCCGAGCGCCGCCGCGAAGACAGGCCGCTGATCGGCAAGCCGTTCTCCAGCGAGCTGGGCGGGGTCAGCCCCTGCATTGTGGCCCCCGGCCCCTGGAGCGCGGCGGACTTCCGCTTCCAGGCCGAGCACATCGTCACCAGCAAGATGAACAACTCCGGCCACAACTGCATCGCCAGCCAGATCCTGGTCCTGCCGGCGGAGTGGGACGGCACCGAGCGACTGCTCGAGGAGATCCGGAAGGTGCTGCGCGAACTACCGCCCCGCACCGACTACTACCCCGGCGCCGCCCACCGCCTCGGCGCGGTCCTCAAGGCCCACCCCAAGGCCGAGACCCACGGCGACGGAGACTGCCGCATCCTGGTCCCGGACATCACCGACCACGACGACATGCTGATCACCGACGAGGTCTTCGGCAGCGCACTGGGCGTGGTCCGCGTGCCCGGCGCGACCGCGAGCGAATTCCTGCGCCACGCCGTCGACTTCGCCAACGACAAACTCCCCGGGACACTCGGCGCGACCCTCATCGTCCACCCCAGGACCGAGAAGGACCACCGCACCGCCGTGCAGGCAGCCGTCGCCGACCTGCGCTACGGAACCCTCGGCGTCAACTGCTGGTCCGCGATCGGATTCCTGCTCGGCTACACCCCCTGGGGCGCCCACCCCGGCCACACCCGCCAGGACATCGGCAGCGGCATCGGCTTCGTCCACAACGCCTTCATGCTCGAGGACATCGAGAAGACCGTGCTGCGCGCGCCCTTCGCCCCCGCCCCGCGCGGTCTGTTCACCGGCTCCCCGTCGCTGTCCCCGCGCCCCCCGTACTTCGTCACCAACCGCACCGCCCGGACCACCATCGAACGCGTCACCCGCTTCACCACCGCACCGACGATCGCCAAACTCCCCGCCATCTTCGCCTCCGCGCTGCGCGGCTGACCCCGCCCGCACCCCACCACCCCCAAACCGCCACCATCAGACGAGAGGCCGAAGATGAACCTCGCCGACCTCCTCAGCCGTACCGCCACAGCGCACGGCCACCGTATCGCCGTCGAACTCGGCGACCACTCGCTCACCTACACCGAACTCGACACGCTCGCCGGCCGGGTGGCCGCGCTGCTCGCCGACCGCGGCGTCACCCCCGGCGACCGGGTCGGTCTGATGCTGCCTAACCTGCTGGAGTTCCCCGCCCTGTACTACGGCACGCTGCGCGCCGGCGCCGTCGTCGTACCGATGAACCCGCTCCTCAAGTCGCGCGAAGTCGCCCACTACCTGGGTGACTCGGGCGCCGTGCTGCTGTTCGCCTTCGCTCCGGTCGTGGAGGAGGCCACTGCGGGGGCTCAGGGAACTGCCGCCGACGTAGTGCCTGTCGGGCCCGGCTCGCTCACCCAGCTGCTCGCCACCCACCCGGTGCCCGCGCCCGAGCGGAGCCGCGAGGAGCAGGACACCGCGGTCATCCTCTACACCTCCGGCACCACCGGAGTTCCCAAGGGCGCCGAGCTCACCCACGCCAACCTGGTCCGCAACTCTGAGATCATCGCGACGCCATTGCTCCGGCTCAGCCCGGAGGACGTCCTGCTGGGCTGCCTGCCGCTCTTCCACGCCTTCGGCCAGACCTGCGCCATGAACGCCGCAGTGACCAGCGGCGCCCGCCTCACCCTGACGCCCCGCTTCGACCCCGCCCTGGCCCTGCAGACCATCCAGCAGCGGGAGGTCACCGTCTTCGAGGGCGTGCCGACGATGTACGCCGCCATGCTCGCCGCAGACGCACAACAGCCCGGCGCCCACGACGCCTCCACCCTGCGGCTGTGCGCCTCCGGTGGCGCCTCGCTGCCCGTCGAGGTCCTGCACGCGTTCGAGGCAGCCTTCGACTGCCCCGTACTCGAGGGCTTCGGCATGTCCGAGACCTCGCCCGTCGCCTCCTTCAACCACCCGGAACGCCCGCGCAAGGCAGGTTCCATCGGCACCCCGATCGAGGGCGTCGAGCTGTGCCTGATCGACGAGAAGGACGGCGTCGGCGAACTCTGCGTCCGCGGCCACAACACCATGAAGGGTTACTGGGGCCGCCCCGAGGCCACCGCCGAGACCATCGTCGATGGCTGGCTGCGCACCGGCGACCTCGCCACCGTCGACGAGGACGGCTACTACTTCATCGTCGACCGCAAGAAGGACCTGATCATCCGCGGCGGTTACAACGTCTACCCCCGCGAGATCGAGGAAGTCCTCTACGAGCACCCCGCAGTCGCCGAAGCCGCCGTGATCGGCATCCCCCACCCCACCCTCGGCGAGGAGATCGTCGCCGCCATCGCCCTGCACCCCGGCAACGAGGCCACGGCGGACGAGCTACGTGAGTTCGTACGGGCACGCGTCGCTCCCTACAAGTACCCCCGTGAAGTCTGGATCCTCGATGCTCTCCCCAAGGGCGCCACCGGCAAGATCCTCAAGCGCGAGATTCCCCGTGCGGTCCCTGAAGACACCCGCCCCTGACGACATCCGAAGCACGCAACGTGACGTGATACCGCACTACAGGGATGGTCGGGTGTCGCCGTCGCCGCGCTGGTCGTCGCGGTACTGATGTGGCCGGTGCTGCTGACGTCGGTGCTGCGGCACTGGCGGCGGCACTTGCCGGGCACGGTGTTCCTGGTGTGTGTGGCGACGCAGGGCCTGGCCGTGCTGAGCGGAACGCTGGTCGTATCGCTGCCGTCCGGGTGGCTCGCCTGGCCGACGCTGGGCTGCTTCGTGCTCGGGCTGGCGCTCTACGCGCTCGCCTGCCTCCGCTTCGATCGCGGCCAGGTGCGGTCCGGCACGGGCGACCAGTGGGTGGCGGGCGGGACGCTGGCGATCTCCGCGCTCGCCGGGGCGAAATTGCTGGCCGTGCCCGCCTGGCGCAGCACCGCTCTGCACGACGCGCTGCGTCCGCTCATGCTGGCCATGCTCGCGCTGTCCGTGTGCTGGTACGTCGTCCTCGGCTTTGCCGAGGTGCGCTGGCTGCGTCCGCACTACGACATGGGGCGCTGGGCGACGGTCTTCCCGATGGGCACGACGGCCGTCGCCACGCTGTCCGTCGCCGTCACTGACGCCGCGGCCGTCGGCTGGCTGCGGACGCCGGGCCAGGTACTGCTCTGGATCGCCGTCGCCGCCTGGGTGCTCACACTGGTCGGACTGGTCCGGCACTTGGCTGCGTAAACCGAATCTGCGACCACGACTCTGACCTGTTGCTTAGAGTCTCAAGAGGTGGCTCCTGCGGCTTCCTCCACCGTCCAACCACCGGAACGCGGACTTCCGTGCGGCTGGCGAGCGTCGTCGATCACTCGGGAAGGTACGCCGTTCGCGTGCATCCCGAGCCCCATCTACAAGTCCTCGGAATGGCTCCCGCTCCGGACGTGGTTGAGTCGCCGGTATGACCAAGAGCGACGCCGCGGCTCTGTTCGGCAACCGTTTCCTGACCGCGCCTGCTCCCTCGGAGACCTTCCCCGAGGAGGGCATGACCGCGACGGACGCCATGAGGCTGCTGGATGAGGACCTCGCCATGGAGGGCGACCCACAGCGCAACCTCGCCACGTTCGTTACCACCTGGATGGAGCCGGAGGCGCAACGGATCATCGCCGAGAACCTCCACCGCAACTTCATCGACCACGCGGAGTATCCCATCTCCGCCGAGATCGAGCAGCGCTGCGTGCGCATGCTCGCCGACCTCTTCCACGCGCCGGGCAAGACCACCGGATGTCGGACTCAGGGATCGTCCGAGGCGATCATGCTCGGCGCGCTGTCGCTGAGGTGGAAGTGGCGGGAGCGCCGCCAGGCGGCCAACCTGTCGGCCGACCGGCCCAACCTGGTCTTCGGCGGCGACGTCCACGTCGTGTGGGAGAAGTTCTGCCGCTACTTCGACGTCGAGCCGCGGATCGTGCCGCTTGCCGAGGGCAAGTACACGATCGGCCCGGAGGACGTGGAACCCCACCTCGACGAGAACACGATCGGCGTCGTCGCCGTCCTCGGCACCACGTTCACCGGCCACAAGGACGACGTCGTCGGGATCGACAAGCTCCTGCGGGGCATCCGCAAGGAGCGGGACCTCGACATCCCGATCCACGTTGACGGCGCCAGCGGCGGCTTCGTGTGGCCCTTCCTCTACCCCGACTCGAAATGGGACTTCCGGCTCGAGCAGGTCCGCTCGATCAACGTATCGGGACACAAGTACGGCCTGGTCTACCCCGGCATCGGCTGGCTGGTCTTCCGCGAGGAGTCCGACCTGGCCAAGGACCTCGTGTTCCACGAGAACTACCTGGGAAAGACCGACGCGACGTTCACGCTGAACTTCTCGACCGGCGCGGCGATGGTGCTCGCCCAGTACTACAACTTCGTGCGGCTGGGGCGCCAGGGCTACACCTACGTCATGGAGACGATGCAGAAGAACGCCCACGCGTTGGCGGATAACCTGCGTAGCAGTGGCCGCTTCGAAGTGATCGGCAGCGGCCTCGAGCAGTTGCCGCTGGTCGCTTTCCGCCTTGCCGGCAAGCACGCCTACGACGAGTCCGACATCGCCTGGCAGCTCTCGGCCGAGCGCGGCTGGATGGTGCCGGCGTACACGCTCCCGCCCAACGCGGAGCGGGTGAAGATCCTTCGTGCACTGGTCAAGGAGACCCTGAGCCGTGAGCAGATCGAGCGCCTGAGCCGGGATATCGCCGACGCGTGCAGCACCTTGGACCACAAGGGTGCGACCACCGAGATCGAGCGGGCCCAGGTCAAGCGCGGCACCGGCTACTGACGCCCGAAACCGGCACCCCCAGGGACGGGGCGTCGAAGTCGCGGCCAAGAACGCGGACCTACGGGTAATCCGACTGCATGACGCCCGACACGTAGTCCCGGCGCTGATGTCAGATCTGGTGTCAAAGACCCCCAGACATGATCGGCTGGGGTTTTTCGTGGAAGGCGCGCAGGTCACCCCGGGTTCGGCGAGGGCCCGGCCAGCGGTACATCTCGACTGCGGCAAACCGCCGTTGACCATGGTTGACCGCACGATGTGGCACGGCTCTGGCACGTGCCGACAGCCGGGTCAGCCTTCGGCATCGTCCGCCGCGCCGCACAAGACACGGACACGTTGAGAGCTGACGGTCGATCATGAGGCTGGCTTCACTACGTGCCCCAAGGCGATGAGGCCGATTCCGACTACGAGAAGCGACGGACGCTCAAACCCGCTGCACGCAACGAGCAGGGCACCCGCTCCCAGAGTCTCGGTTGCCGAACATGCCGCTGTAGCCATCGGCCCAGCACGCGTCCGAGGAGCAAGGCATGGAGGCCGAGAACAGCACAAGCAAGCCAGAGCACGCCCACCAGGACAATCAGCCGTACTCAGGTGGCGAGGATGCTGATGCCGTCCCCGAACAGTTTCAGGCCGAGGACGAAGAACAGGACGGCCATCACGGCGACGTTGTGCTGTACGGCCCAGTCCCGCCAGGAGCTAAGCATGCTCTTTGCCCGCTCTCCCATGATCAGGTAGACGGTCAGCGGCGCGAGCACCCCGAGGGACGCGATGATCACGAACACGGCGAGCGTCCCGATCTGCTGCGGGACGGGAATCCCGGCTGAGCTGATCGAGGCACCGGCAGCGATGGTGAGTGGGGCGTTCTTGAGATTGGCGGCCGAGAGAGCCAGTCCCAGTCCCAGGATCTTGATCGGGGTGAAGCGGTCGATCGCGGCCATCCATTTCGGCAGCTGAGCCTGGGAGGGGTCGGCGGGGCGGCGCCGCCACTGCCAGGCACCCAAGAGCAGCAGCAGTACACCCAGGGCGAGCTTGAGGCCGCCCACCCAGGTGGCCGGCTGCTTGTGAGCGGAGGCTCCGGCGGAGCCGCCGATCACCAGCATGATCGCACCCAGTGCCGCAAGTCCCAGGACCCAGCCGAGGGCGAATAATGATCCGTTGAGGCGTCCGCCCGGTGTGGCCAGGATGAGGATCATGGCCACGATGGGAAGTGGGCTGACCGCGACAGCGGCTGCCAGGCCCAGCACATCACCAACAGCGTGTCCCAAGGCGGCCTCCGCGCGTGGTCGTAGGGATCGGTCTGACGGGGACCGGTGGCCGGGGCCACGTCAGGGATGCCTGATCGCGAGCCCAGGTGACCGTCCCGTGTACCCGGCTTGGCCCTCACGCACATCGTCAGGTGGCGTCGGCCCCGAAGCACGGTGGCGGAGACGAACGGGTGAGTGACCGGCGCCGTGAGGGGCTGCGAGAATGTTCGTTATGCCCAGCTGAGGGTGCGCGTTCCGGGTGATTCAGCACTGCTCGCCGACGGACGTGTTCAACGCGCGCCTGTATTTCCGACGTGCCTACGATGAAGCATGTCAGGCCGCCTGGCGGACCGGGCGTTGTCTTCCGCCGCGTGAGCACGCCGGTCGGCGAGATTGTCGCGGCGCCCAGAATTCCGCGCATGACCGCGTCCCAGACGTGCGCCAACGGTCTGGAGAGGCAGTATTCGGCAGGAGACTGCCGGGAGCCCGAGCCCGAGCAAAGGCACTGCACAAAAGCACTGCGCGCCCCGAGTGTACTTCGGTGAAAAGAATGGAGACGGTCGAGTCATGTCTCTGCGGTTCATCCCTTACACGCCAGATGTGGAGATCGACGAGCCCGGCTTTGACGAGAACGTGCAGAAAGTGATCGCCAAGACGGAGGGCTACATCACCGGGTCGGTCACGACCGGAGGTACCGGGCAGGCGGTCCGCGACGCGCATGCCAAGGGCTACGGGCTGGTGAGGGGGGAGGTGGAGATCCTCGATGGGCTGCCCGAGGAGTACGCCCAGGGCATCTACGCTAACCCGGGCAGGCACGATGCGCTCGTGCGGTTCTCCAACGGGTCCCCTCACGCCGGGGCCGACGCGCGTTTGGGACGTGCGACAGGGCTGGCGCTGAAGATCTTCGACATCGAGGGTCCGACGCTGTTGGAGGACGAGCCCGGCAGCCGGACGTTCGACTACAACACCATCAACGCGCCGGTCTTCTTCTGCAACAGCGTGCAGCACTACCTGTTTATTCAGGACCTGTTCCTCAGGGCCGGGGAGTATTTCGCGGAAGGCAAGCGCGGCCGGTACCGTTTCTACCGCGACTATGTCACCGGAAAGGGAACACTCGGCGAGGACGACTGGGTGTGGGAGGAGTTCCTGACCTTCCTCATCGTCTCGCAGCGGCCCTTGGTGAACGTGCTGCTGTCGACCTACACGACGATGGGTGCGGTCCGGCACGGCGACTACATCGCCAAGGTGCGCGTTGCCCCCGACCCCGACTGCGCGGCCACGGTGGCCGAGCGCCGCATGGACCTCACCTCCGCGGAAGAGGTCTTCCGGCCGGCCCTGGTGGCCGAGCTTCGTGAGAGGCCCTACGCGTTCGACATCCAGGTGCAGCTGTGTGCCGACCTGGAGCGGATGCCGGTGGAGGACCTCACGGTCGAGTGGCCCGAGCATCTGTCCCCGTACGTCACGGTGGCCAAGCTCCACTTCCCCCAGCAGGACATCTCCGGGGAGGACAACCTCCGGCGCATGGACGCCCTGTCCTTCACTCCCTGGCGAGTGCCGGACGCGCACCGGCCGCTGGGCAGCATCATGCGGGCCCGCAAGGAGGTCTACCGCCACTCCTCCCTCCTGCGCCACCGCCTCAACCAGCAAGAACGGCGTGAGCCCCGCAGCGCGGACGAGGTGCTGCCACTGAAGAACGCGGTCCCTCACCACTGAGCCTCGGCCCGTAGCCACCGCCGGGCACGGCCCGGTTCCACCACGACACGGAGACGGAACACGATGGCAGACAGCGCAGGCCAGGCCGAGGAGCAGGTGCTGGAGCTGGACGACATCCAGGGCACTCTGCTCAGGCTGCGCCCTACGCCCTTCACGGGCGCGTACTTCCTGCTACGTATCGATGATCCCGACGACGGCCGGCAGATGCTGGCCCGCCTGGTACCCCACGTCGCCTCGGCGACCCAATGGTGGGACCCTCCCAACCGCGCGTGGCTGAGCGTCGCGCTGAGCTACTCCGGGCTGCGGGCTCTCGGCGTGCCGCAGGAATCGCTGGACAGCTTCCCCGACGCCTTCTGCGAGGGCATGGCTGCCCGTGCCGAACGGCTGGGAGACACCGGTGACAGCAGTCCCGAGCATTGGGATGCTCCGCTGGGCAGCGCGGACGTCCATGTCGCGGTATCCGTGTTCGCCCCGGACGCCACCGCGATGGAGTCCCTGCTGGAGACGGCCCGCGAGACACTCAGGGACCTGCCCGGCGTGTCGGTCATCTACCGACTGGACGCCTCGGCGCTGCCGACCAAACGCACCCACCTGGGCTTCGTGGACGGGATCGGCGAGCCCGATATCGAGGGCTCCGGCGTGGCCAGCCTCGCCCAGCGAATGGGCGGCGGTGACTACGGCTACCTGCCAGGCTTCGGCCCCACCATCAAGGCCGGCGAGTTCCTCCTGGGCTATGCCAACGAGATGGGGCGGATCACGCTCATGCCCCAGCCCGACGTCCTGAGCCGCAACGGTACCTACGTGGCCTTCCGCAAACTCCATCTGCGGGTCGCCGAGTACCGCCGCTATCTCAAGGACAACGCCTCCTCCCCCGAAGAAGAAGAGCTCCTCGCAGCCAAGATGGTCGGTCGCTGGCCCAGCGGGGCACCCCTGGTACTCGCTCCCGACCACGACGAGCCGGCCATCGCCACCGATCCGCACCGCGTCAACGACTTCACCTACCACGAGCAGGATCCGGCCGGCCTGCGCTGTCCGCTCGGCGCCCACATCCGGCGGATGAACCCGCGCGACGCCCTGGCCGACTCCCTGGTGGACGTGAAACTGCACCGAGCCCTGCGCCGGGGCACCCCCTACGGCCCCATGCTCCCCGAGGGAGAGCTGGACGACGACGGCGCCGAGCGCGGCATCGTGTTCATCTTCATGGGAACCGACCTCGTCCGGCAGTTCGAGTTCCTCAAAACCCAGTGGGCCAACGACGGCGACTTCGTCGGCCTCGGCGACGAGAAAGACCCGATCGTGGGAAGCAACGACGGCACAGGCACCTTCACGATCCCCAAACGGCCCGTTCGCCGCCGCCTCCAGCAACTGCCCCGCTTCGCCGTGACCAAAGGAGGCGAATACCTCTTCATGCCCAGCATCCGCGCTCTGAAGTGGATTGCCGAACGTGACACCTGAGCCACGCCGCGGGCCGAACAGCCGATTCCATCCGTGGCAGCGACCAACACTCCTGAGGTGCTCCGAGAAGGGATTCCCGACATGACCGCGAACACACAGACCCCCAGCCGCCCCGGCCTGAAGGAAGGCAAAACCAACGAGTTCACCCTCTTCTTCAACGTCAAGCCCGGCCACGCACAGCAAATCCGCGACTTCTTCAAAGGGGTAGACCACGACAAGCGAAGGGTGCTGACCGACCGCATCGGCACCCTCCACGACCTACGGTGGGTGCTCTTCGACGACGACACCCGCCTCCTGTTCGCCAGCAACTTCGACGGCAACTGGGACGCGTACATCGACGACTTCGCCGCGCTGATCCCCGACACCTTCGACGCTGTCCTGCAACACACCGAGGACTACCCGGGGATCAAGGACCCCAGCATCAAGGATTTCGTCGTCGCCCACCAGGCCACAGCGTGCAATTACCTCCGCGCCGCCCCCGACGCAACGGTCAAAGACATCCAAAAGGCACTACGCGTCAACAAGGCGTTCCAGCAACTGCTCGACGAGGCCGGCTGAGCTAACCGCGGTGACCCACCAACGGCGGAGTCGCCTCCAGCCTCCACCAGCACGGATCTTCACGAGCGTCGGGGAGACCTCGTTGCCGCAGGTTGTGCAACGGCACCGCCACGCAGTCACCGAGGTGGCATAGGGCTCCAGCGGCTCCAGCCCAGCCGCGCGCATGTGTCCGGGCCGGTCTTTCTGCCCGCTGCCGCCCTCACGTCGGCACAGTGCCGACAGCCGCCCTGGCCCGCCAGAATGCCGCCCAGACTCGGTGTGACGTCTCCAGCCCACAGCCGTTGCAGCGACACCGCCACGCCTTGTCGCGACGCCCGGCGTACGGTTCGAGCGGTTCCAGGTCGGCGGCGCGCATGAAGGCCTCGGCTTCGTCCGCGGGCCAGCGGCGTCGGCCACCTGGGGAGGAGAGCAGTACGGGCAGGCCCGAAGGCCGCGCCTGAGGTTGCTCAACCTGATTTCGACGTCGCGGCCGCACGCGAGGTGGCGGCAGTGCCACAGCCCGCTCGGTCCCGGGTAGGACTCCAGTGGCTCCAGGTCGAAATCCTTCGCCTCAACTGCCTTGGATGCCAGACAGTAACGCGAAGAACCTCATTGATTACAGTGGGTAGCTACCGTGTCGGGTTGCCTGGAGCGCAACGATGCCTCCAGGCAACCGACTTCAGGCTCTAGAAGAACCCAAGTTTCTTGGGGCTGTAAGAACAAAGAATGTTCTTCGTCTGCTGATAGTGCTCAAGCATCATCTTGTGGTTCTCCCTGCCGATACCGGACTGCTTGTAGCCGCCGAAGGCGGCGTGAGCCGGGTACGCGTGGTAGCAGTTCGTCCAGACCCGGCCCGCCTGGATCGACCGGCCCGCCCGGTACGCGGTGTTGATGTCCCGGGTCCAGACACCCGCCCCGAGCCCGTACAGCGTGTCGTTCGCCGTCTTGATCGCGTCGTCGAAGTCCGAGAAGGAGGTCACAGCGACGACCGGGCCGAAGATCTCCTCCTGGAAGACCCGCATCCGGTTGTCGCCCTCGAAGATCGTCGGCTGGACGTAGTAGCCGCCCGCCAGTTCTCCGTCGTACTCGATCCGCTGTCCGCCCGACAGAACCTTCGCACCCTCCTGCTGACCGATGTCCAGATACGAAAGGATCTTCTGCAACTGGTCGTTGGAGGCCTGGGCGCCGATCATCGTGTCCGTGTCCAGCGGGTGGCCGGGCACGATCTTCTCGGTGCGGGCGATGCCCGCCTCCAGGAACTCGCTGTAGTGTCCGCGCTGGATGAGCGCCCGCGACGGACAGGTGCAGACCTCGCCCTGGTTGAGGGCGAACATGGTGAACCCTTCGAGGGCCTTGTCACGGAAGTCGTCGTCGGCCGACCAGACGTCGTCGAAGAAGATGTTCGGGGACTTGCCGCCCAGTTCCAGCGTCACCGGCTTGATGTTCTCGGAGGCGTACTGCATGATCAGCCGCCCCGTCGTGGTCTCGCCGGTGAAGGCGATCTTCGCGACGCGCGGGCTGGAGGCGAGGGGCTTGCCCGCCTCCGCGCCGAAGCCGTTGACGATGTTGACGACACCCGGCGGCAGCAGATCGGCGACCAGGCTCAGCCACACATGGATCGAGGCCGGGGTCTGCTCCGCGGGCTTGAGGACCACCGCGTTGCCCGCGGCGAGCGCCGGGGCGAGTTTCCACGTCGCCATCAGGATCGGGAAGTTCCACGGGATGATCTGGGCGACCACGCCGAGCGGCTCGTGGAAGTGATATGCGACGGTGTCGTCGTCGATCTCGCTGAGCGAGCCCTCCTGGGCGCGCAACGCGCCCGCGAAGTAACGGAAGTGGTCGATCGCGAGCGGGATGTCGGCAGCCAGGGTCTCCCGTACCGGCTTGCCGTTGTCCCAGCTCTCGGCGACGGCCAACTCCTCGAGGTGCGCCTCCATCCGGTCCGCGATCCGGTTGAGGACGGAGGCGCGCTCACCGGCCGCGGTGGCGCCCCAGGCGGGGGCGGCGGCGTGGGCCGCGTCCAGGGCGCGCTCGACGTCCTCGGCGGTGCCGCGGGCGACCTCGGTGAACGGGCGCCCGTTGACGGGGCTCGGGTTCTCGAAGTACTGGCCGAGGGCCGGCGGGACGTACGCGCCGCCGATCCAGTGGTCGTAGCGGGACTCGTACGAGACGATGGCGTCCTCGGTGCCCGGCGCAGCGTAACGGGTCATCTCTGTGGCCTCCCGGATCCGGTGCCGCCCGCCGTTGGACGGCCCTCGGCGCGAGGCTAGGGACGGGAACGTTGCAACCTCGTTGCGCCGGACGGCAGAGGTGTCAGCGCTGTTCGGCGTCGAGCGTGCGGGCCCGTGCCAGCAGCGCCGGCCGCTGCCCGGGAGGTGCCGCCGCGGCGAGCGCCTGCCACACGGGCAGGTCGTCCTCGCCCCAGGGACTGTATGCCCAGTCCGCCAGCAGCCCCGGGTCGCCGCGCGCGATCAGCGAGGCCCGCAGCTGATCGTCGAGACGGCGTCGCAGCCGGACGACGGACGGCGCCTGCGAGCCCGGCAGCAGCGGCCCCGCGTACGCGCTGAGCGCCGCCGCCAACGCACCGGACGCCAGTCTGCGGGCCACGCCGTCGAAGTCGGCGTCGACCGGAGCGGCGAACCGGTAGGGGCGGGAAAGCAGCAGTTCGGGGCCGAGCAGCCTGCGCAGCCGGGAGAGTTCGGCCCGCAGCGTCACCGGGGTCACCGTCTCGTCCTCGTACAGCTCGACCAGCAGTTCGTCGCCTCCGAGGCCCTCCGGGTGACGCGCGAGTGCCACCAGGATCTCGCTGTGCCGCCTGCTGAGCCGGATCTTGCGGCCGCCCGCGACGAGCAGAGCCTCGTCCCGGCCGAGCGCGCTCAGCTGTACGGACTCCCTGGCTGGCTCGGGCGCGAGCAGGGCGAGCTGGGACTCGGCGGCGCGTGCCACTGCCTGGACGAACGCCAGGCTGTGCGGATGGGCGAGCCGATTGCCGCCGGTGATGTCGACGGCGCCCAGCACCCGTCCCGTGTGCGGGTCGTGCAGCGGCGCCGCGGCGCACGTCCACTGCTGGACCGGGCGCAGGAAGTGCTCGGCGGCGAACACCTGGACCGGACGGTCCACGGCGATCGCGGTCCCCGGAGCATTCGTCCCGGCCACGGACTCGGACCAGCGGGCACCCTCCACGAAGTTCATCCGGCCGGCGCGTCGGCGGGTCGTCGCGTGCCCCTCGACCCAGAGCAGTCGGCCGTGCGCGTCGCACACCGCAAGAAGATGTTCGCCGTCCGTCGCGTACGCACCCATCAGTTCACGGATCACCGGCATGGCGCGGGCGAGGGGATGTCCCTCCCGGTACGGTCCGAGTTCGTCCGGGCCCAGCTCGACCAGGGCCGCACCGTCCGGGCTGACCCGGGCCCGCGCGGAGCGCCGCCACGACTCGCCGACCACGGAACGTACCGGCCGTTCCAGCCGTCCGGCGGTGGTGAATACCTCGTGTGCGTGGCGCATTTCGCCCAGCCGTTCGCCGGGGTCGGTGTCGGCTGTCAGCGCCACCCAGGGGTCCGTCAACTCACTCTCCCGTCCGGGGGGCTCGTGCATCCCCATCGTCGTCGCAGCCGGGCTCTGCGACAACCTCGGTGCGGGGAGTCATCGGACCGGCAGCGGGTCAGCCGGTGCTGTAGAGGTTGACGAGGCGGATGTAGCGCACCCAGTCCCAGTGGGGGCCGGGGTCGGTGTGATCGGTGCCCGGGACCTGGGCGTGGCCGAGGATGTGCGCGCGGTCCTTGGGGATGCCGTAGCGGTCGCACACCGATGCGGTCAGCAGAGCCGACTGCTCGTACAGGGCGTTGGTGAAGTACGACGGCTGGTCGACCCAGCCCTCGTGCTCGATGCCGACGCTGCGGGTGTTGTAGTCCCAGTTGCCCGCATGCCAGGCGATGTTCTGCTCCCGTACGCACTGCGCGACGTACCCGTCCGCCGAACGCACCACATAGTGCGCGGAGACCTGCTTCGCCGGATTCTGGAAGATGCCGACCGTGTCCGAGAACGTCTCCTGCGTGACATGGATGATCACGTACTGCACCGGATAGGCCGAGGGGCGCGTCGACGCCGTGTAGTTCGACGTGGACGCGGGCGTCCAGTGCGCGAGCGGGTAGTCGGTGCTGCCCGCCGCAGCTGAAGCCATGGCGCGGGTGGAAGCCGGCAGCAGTGCCGCCGCGGCGGTCACCGCGGCGCCCTGGAGAATTCTTCTGCGGTGCATCAACGCTCCTGTGGGGGGAGGGGTAGGGAGACGGTGTACGGGGTGCGGAGTCAGGGGGTGGGGAGCAGGGCGGCGGTCTCGCGGAGGTGTCGGTGCAGTCCACGATGAGGATCGCCCGCGGGCAGCCACTCCTTGCGAATCTTCGCCACGCAGGTGTAGTTGGTGTCGCAGACGTTCGCCAGCGGCGCTTCACCGGCCTGGCTGACCAGTTGGTACGCGTCGAGCTCGGAAAGCCCGTAGTCGCGTGCCAGCCACTGCACCAGGTCCAACTGCGAGATGCGAAAGGCGTCTTCGAGAGGGCGAGCGGAGCCGGTGGAGATGAGATGGGTGTCCGATTCGATCCGCGGCCACGGCGTCGACACTCCCTTCAGCAGCTCGACGAGGACCACGGTGTTCATCGCGCACTCCACCGCGACCCCGCAGGTCTCGCCCTCGCCCTGACGGGCGTGTCCGTCGCCCAGACTCAGCAGCGCGCCCTCGACATTGACGCCCAGATAGCAGGTGACCCCGGCCCGCATCTCGGGCGTGTCCATGTTCCCGCCGTGCGCGTCGGGAACCAGCGCGGACCGCACCTCCAGATTGGCGGGAGCCACCCCCACGGTGCCGTGCATCGGATCCATCGGCAGCTCGACCTGGATGTCGCTGTCCCGGGCGCTGAACAGGCAGGTGCGGCGAGCCCGGTCCAGCTGCCACATCCACACCACCTCCGGCAGCGGGGCCTGCAACGACGCTGTCGTATGGGTGGAGGTCAGGGCCCCGAACAGCGGCACGGTCGTGGACGCCGCCCAGTCCCTGGCCGGTTCGATCGACACGAAGTGCACCGCGACGGTGTCGCCCTGCTCCGCCCCGACCACATGGAAGGGACCGGTCTGCGGGTTGAGGAACGGGAACTCGCAGACGGCGGAGACCAGGTCCTTCTCGGAGCGCACCCGGCCTGCGAAGCAGTCCTCCGTGTACATATCGAGGAAGGTGCCGGGCTCGATCCGGGCCACCGGCGCCGCACCGCCGAAGGTCCATGCGTACTCGCCCTCCTTGGGGCGCACGGTCAGGATCCGCGGGTCGCTCATCGCTGTTCTGCTCCTGTTCCGATGTCGACGACGGCCTCCGGGGCCTCGTCCAGATGGATCCGTCCGGTCTGGGCCACCCGCTCCGGATGTCTGCGCACCAGCACCACCAGTACAACGACGCCGATGAGCATCCAGATACCGACGACCGGCCCCGCGTACGAAACGGGGGCGCTGAGCTCCGAGACGAAGTCGAAGGCCGGAATCCCGGCGGCCGTCAGCAGCGCCGGTACGAACGCCGCGATGCCCAGTACCGGGAAGAGAAGATGAAGTACGGGATTGAACGCCTCGCGACGCCGGCGCAGGAAGTACCCGGCGCAGGCCAGGTTGACGACGATGTACACGCCGATGATCACGGTGACGATGACGGTCGCCAGGAGGATGAACGCGGTCACCGGGTCATAGCCGAAGCCGAGCCCGAGCGCCGCGCCGACAGCGATCACGAACTGCACGGCCACACCGGTGACGGGCGAGCGGCGGCGCGGATGAAGCCGCGCGAACGCGTGCGGGAACACGCCGATTCGGCCGAGGGCGAAGGCCGTGCGCGTCGACACGTTCGCGCACGCATTGGCATTGGCCACGGTCGAGTTGACGACGGCGAGGAAGAGAAGGACCCAGAACAGCCCGAACGAGGCGCGCGCCACGCCTTCCCATGACGCCGCCCCCGAGGAGCCGAACCCGGCGAACCGGTCGGGCCCGAAGTACACGGACATGGCGTACGTGGTGAGGACGTACACCAGGCCGATCGACAGCGCGGCACCGAGCACCGCCCGTCGCATGGTGCGCCGCGGGTTCTTCGTCTCCTCGGCGAGCGGCGCCGCCGCCTCGAAGCCCGCGAACGCCAGCACGGTGTAGACCGAGCCGGCAAAGATGCCGCTGATCCCGTCGAAGCCGTCCGCGGTGTGCGACGTACCGAACACCGACAGCGTGTTGTCCGAGCCGGCCTGCCCGATCAGCAGCACCGCGAATGCGACGAAGACCAGCACTTCGAAGATGCCGAGGACGGTGCCGAATCGCGCGGACGCCCGTACCCCGAAGTAGCCGGCGAGTGCGATGATCACTGCGCCCAGCAGCGACCACGGCCACCACAGGTCCGCCGGGTAGGACGACCACTCCTGGTGCAGCGTGCCCGCCGTCGTGAAGCCGAGCTGCAGCAACAGCAGCGCGGGCACCAGCGCCTCGACGAAGACATAGCCCCAGCCGACGAGGAAGCCGACGGCCGGATGCAGGCCCTGCGCGGAGTATGTGGCGACCGAACCGGCCGCGGGCAGATGGCGGGCCAGCTCCGCGACGCACGACGCGGTGAACAGACAGGCCACCAGCGCCACCAGCACGGACAACGGCAGACTGCCGCCGGCGAACGCGGCTCCCGACGGGATGGATGCGGCGATGGCTGCGGCGGGCGCCATCGCCGTGATGCTCTGGAAAAGAACTTCGCGCAGCCCTACGGCGTCGCGCAACAGCACCGAACCCGATTCCCCCGACACCCCGTGACCCCCTCTGGTCCGCTGACCGGAATGCGTTGTCCGATGTACGGCCGAGCGTCTCGCGCGCCCTACCGTACGGGCGTCGCGCGGGTGGCGGAAGACAGTAGGGCGCCGAAAATCGTTAGGGGGAACGGAAGTTGGGGGCCTCGCCCGAAGGCAGCAACGACGAGTCCATCGCCGAACAATTCGGCGCTCCGACCGAACTTCGGCAGCAGGGCCTGATCCGTCACCTCGGCCTCGGCGGTGTCTCCGTCGCCCAGCTCACCGAGGCGCAGGCCATCGCCCCCGTCGCCACCGTGCAGAACCTCTACACCTCGCCAACCGTGCAGGACGACGCCCTCGGCGACCGGTGTGCCGCCGAGAGCTTCGCTTTCGCCTCGTTCTTCCCACTCGGCGGCTTCGGTCCGCTCCAGTCCGGGGCACCCACCACGGTCGCCGCCCGCCTGGACGCCTCACCGCAGCAGGTCGCCCTGGCCTGGCTGCTGCAACGCTCGCCGACCACTGCCCTCATCCCCGGCACATCCTCCGTCGCCCACCTGCGCGAGACCGTCGCCGAGCGCGCCCGCCAGCACCGCCGCCGGATCGTCGTCCGCCGGTCCCGCAGGGTTCCAGCGACCGCGCTCCTTGCGGTACGGCCACCAGCGCCCGTCCCGCCCGTACCGCAGCTGTACGCCGCCACCCGCAACGGTCCAGCGGTTGCCCGCCGCCCGCAACTGCGGGCGCTCGCCGTCCTCCCATGCCTCGGCGAGCCGCGCACGGGCCCTGGCGAGGGACCCCGGATCGGGCGCCCATTCCTCGTCGAGCACCGCAAGCGCGGCCGCCCCGCCATAACCCCAAGCTCGCACCGCCGCGTCGAGTTCGGCCCGCTGCCGCCCGGATCCGGTGCTCAGCCGGGTCACGATCCAGGGCTCGGGACGAGCGTCGGCGACCAGCCTCACCGCGTCCTGCTCAGGCGTCAACTCGTGCTGCACCGGCTGCTGTTCGTGACCCGGGGCAAGGGCATCCGCCAGCATCCGGTAGGCGCGTACCGCACTGTCCGTCACCAGGACCTCCAGTGCCGCCGGGTCGAGACCTGGCTCCGGTTCGGTCTCCGTGTGCAGCGACGGGGTGGGACCGGGCTCCGCGGGCAGCGGCGGGGGAGCGGGCAGCGGGGGCAGGATGTCCCGCGCGGCGAACGTCTCGTCCGCCCGTACACCGCGCGCCCGACGGTTCTCCGCAGCGGAGGGCTCAGCGGGTTCCCGCTCCGCGGCACGGACCGCGATCCGCACCTGGAGCTCGTCGAGCAGCCGCCGCTCGCCGCGCCCGCGCATCAGCAGGAGTACGAACGGGTCCTGGTCCAGCAGCCGCGCGACCTGGTAGCAGAGGGCGGCGGAGTGCGGACAGTGGTCCCACGTCTCGCACGTGCACTCAGGATCCAGATCTCCGATACCCGGCAGCAGATCCACTCCGGCGGCTGCCGCGTCCTCCACCAGGTGCGGTGGCATCTCCCGGTCGAGCAGCGCGGCGATGTGCCCGGCCCGGTCGACCGCCATGTCCAGGAACCGGTCCCACTCCTCCTCGTTCAGCTGCTGAAGCAGCACATCACTGCGGTATGCGGTCGAGTCCCGGTCCTGGACGACCGCGGTGATCCGACCGGGCCGCACGGAGACCGCGCCGACCCGCCCCTCGCGGGCGAACCGGCGCCCCTGCTTGACCTGCTCGCCGTCCAGCGCCGTGTCCTCGAGGGCCTTCACCCATGCGCGGCCCCACCAGGACTCGGCGAAACCGCGGCCCCGCGCCGGCGGCAGGGCGGCAAAGGTGCGTTCCTGCGCCGGTGCCGACTCCTCATCGGCGACGTCGTCGGATGCGTACCCGTCGATCCCGTATGCGTCGTTCCCGTAGCCGTCACTCATCGCGCGCCCCCTCGCAACTCCACCAGATCCGCCAGTTCCGCATCGGTGAGTTCTGTCAGCGCCGACTCGCCGGAACCGAGCACGGCATCCGCGAGACTCTTTTTGCGGGCCAGCATGTCGGCGATCCGGTCCTCGATCGTTCCCTCGGCGATCAGTCGGTGCACCTGCACCGGCTGGGTCTGCCCGATGCGGTACGCACGGTCGGTGGCCTGTGCTTCCACCGCTGGGTTCCACCAGCGGTCGAAGTGCACGACATGGCCGGCCCGGGTGAGGTTGAGCCCCGTGCCCGCCGCTTTCAGCGACAGCAGGAAGACGGGGGCCTCGCCGGCTTGGAACCGGTCCACCATGGCCTCGCGTTCGGTGATCGGCGTGCCCCCGTGCAGGAACTGGGTACGCACTCCGCGCGCTGCCAGATGCTGTTCGAGCAGCCGCGCCATCTGCACGTACTGGGTGAACACGAGAACGCTCGCATCCTCCGCGAGGATCGTGTCGAGCAGTTCGTCCAGGAGCTCCAGCTTCCCCGAACGGTCCGCGATCCGGGGCCGCTCCTCCTTGAGGTAGTGCGCCGGGTGGTTGCAGATCTGCTTCAGCGCCGTCAGCAGTTTCATCACCAGGCCGCGCCGGGCGAACCCGTCTGCGCCGGAGATCTCGGCCAGGGTTTCCCGTACCACCGCCTCGTACAGGCCGGTCTGCTCCGCCGTCAGCGACACCGCGCGGTCCGTCTCCGTCTTCGGCGGCAGTTCCGGAGCGATGCCCGGATCGGACTTGCGCCGCCGTAGCAGGAACGGCCGGACCAGCGCGGCGAGCCGATCGGCCGCCGCCGGGTCGCTGCCGCCCTCCACGGCCCGCGCGTACCGGGTGCGGAACGTGCCGAGCCGGCCCAGCAGCCCGGGTGTCGTCCAGTCGAGGATCGCCCACAGTTCGGAGAGGTTGTTCTCCACCGGGGTGCCGGTGAGTGCCACCCGCGCTCGCGCGCCGATCGTCCGCAGCTGCTTCGCGGTGGCCGAGTACGGGTTCTTGACGTGCTGCGCCTCGTCGGCGACCACCATGGACCACCCGGCCTCGGCGAGCCTTGCCGCGTCGAGCCGCATCGTGCCGTACGTGGTGAGGACGAACTCGCCGTCCCCCAGGTCCTCCAGGCTGCGGGACGCGCCGTGGAAGCGGCGCACCGGTGTGCCGGGGGCGAACTTCTCGATCTCCCGTTGCCAGTTGCCCATCAGCGAGGCCGGGCAGACCACCAGGGTCGGTCCGGCCGCCTCGTCGACGCTCTGCCGGTGCAGATGCAGGGCGATGAGCGTGATGGTCTTGCCCAGCCCCATGTCGTCGGCCAGACAGCCACCGAGGCCGAGCGAGGTCATCGTGTGCAGCCAGTTCAGACCGCGCAGCTGATAGTCCCGCAGCGTCGCGGCGAGCGCGGCGGGCTGACCGATCGTCTGCTGCTCGCCCGACTCGGGATCGGCGAGCCTGGAGCGCAGCTGGGCGAGCCAGCCCGTCGCCTGTACGTCGACCCTGCGGCCGTCGACCTCGGCGGAACCGGTCAGTACGGCGCCGAGTGCGTCGATCGGGGTGACCTTGCGGTCCTGCGCCTCGCGGGCGCGGCGCCCCTCCTCGGGGTCGACGAGCACCCACTGGTCGCGCAGCCGGACGATCGGCCTGCTGGCCTCGGCCAGGCAGTCCAGTTCGGCGCGGCTCAGCTTCTGGTCGCCGAGTGCGAACCGCCAGTTGAACGCCAGCAGCGCGTCGGCGGACAGGAACGACGGGGTGTCCGACGCGGACCGCCCGTTTCGGGATTCGCCGTCGCCGCCGTTCTCGTCGTCCGGCGGGCCGATCACCGCGCGTGCGGTGAGGGTACGGGAGAGCTCCTTGGGCCAGTGCACCTTGACCCCGGTCGCGGCGAGCGCCCGTGCGGCAGGGCCGAGCAGTTCGGTGATCTCCTCATCGGCCGGATCGACGGAATCCGGGACGGCGGCCGACAGCAGCGGAGCCAGCGGCGGCCAGGCGCGGGCGGCGCGGCGCAACGAGAGGAGGGCGTCCATCCGGGCCCGAGGACCGAACGCCGTCGCGGTCGGGGCGTTGCCCGCCCAGACGTCGGCGGCATCGGCGACCAGCGTCGGATCGCTGACGCTGTGGATCTGCAGGACCGCACGGAAGGACGGCCCGGCGCCCGGCTCGGTGTCCTCGTGCACCCCGGGAGGACCGGTGAGCTCGATACGCAGCGAGAGCCGCACTCCCGCATCGTGCCCGGCCGCGACATCAGCGGCCCAGCCGCGACGGTCAGGCAGACGCTGCGGCGTGTCGACGGCGAATGCCGGGCTGCCGGTGGCGAACACCGCTGCGGGCGTGCGCGGCAGGCCGTCCGCGACCGCGTCCAGGAATGCGCGCAGCAGCCGCTCCGGCTCCGGCAGCAGTACGGGCTCGGCGTCCTCGTTGAGCGGCACCGCATGGGCGGTGGGGGGCATGGAGGCCGCGAGGGCACGGATCCGGTCGAGATCGGCGGCCGTCAGGGGACCGGTCCGCCAGGCGTCGTGGTCCGTGGAGCTCAGCCCCGGCAGCAGCAGTCCGCGGGCGGCGAGTTGGAGGGCGAGGAGTGCGGCAGCGCCCCAGAACGCCGCCGCGGGATGGGAGTGCGTGGCCGCCCGCGCGCGGGTCAGAACGGGCAGGGCGTCGCGCACGGGCAGCAGCAGGGCCGGAACACGGTACGGGCGGGCGTCGGCCCCGACGACGGTCAGTTCCCCGACCGTCCCGGGGGCGTCGGGCGGGCTGCTGCCGTCCGGATGGCAGAAGGCGACCCGGCCGGTGCGGGCGGGGTCCGAGGGCAGGAAGACGACGGAGCAGCGGGAGAGCGCGGAGATCTCGGCGGGGGTCGGCGCGGGAAGCCTGTGCACGGCGATGTCGGATTCCTCAAATTTGACTAGTGGATGCCAAGGTCGCCGAGGGTACTCCACGGCGGCGGTGTCCGGGGGCGCGATCGTCGTGATCCACATCACTTCCATGGGCGTCTGTGGGCGGCGGGGTGTAGCCAGCACCCCTCTGCGGGGAGGGGGCTGCCCCCCGGAATCCCGGGTGGTGGCGCCATGGTTGGCGTGCGGCCGCTGCCCGTACGTTTCAACAGGTCAGAGCACATATCAAGCCTCCCAGAGACCGGAGACGCCATGCCCGAGGCCGTAGTCACCATCGCGGACCGCACCCGCGACCGTGCCCGCAGCGCGGACAGTGCCGGAGGCGCGCAAGATGCCCCAGGCACCGGAACTGCCGCACCGGCGGGATTCGAGCGAGGCGCCGGAACCGTCGGCGGTGCCGGGAGCGACTTCGCGCCTCTCCTGCGGGCCGTCAAGGCTCAGGGACTTCTGAAGCAGCGCACCGGTTGGTACGCGGCAGGCATCGCGGCCAACCTCCTCGCCCTGGGCGCCGTGACGACCGGCCTGGCCCTTCTTGGCGACACCTGGTGGACCCTGCTGCTCGCCCTGCCGCTGGCGGTGTTCTGGGCCCGCACCGCGTTCCTCGGCCACGACGCCGGACACGCCCAGATCACCGGCGACCGACAGGCGAGCCGGATCATCGGCCTGATCCACGCCAATCTACTGCTCGGCATGAACGAGGCCTGGTGGAACGACAAACACGTACGCCACCACGCCAACCCCAACCACATCGACAAGGACCCCGACGTCGGCGTCGGCGCCCTTGTCTGGACCCAGAAGCAGGCGGCCCAGCGCGAAGGCTTCGCCCGCCGGCTGACCCGTAACCAGGCTCGGCTGTTCTTCCCGATGCTGCTCCTCGAAGGCATCGCCCTCAAGATCTCCGGCTTCCAGTACCTGCGGCAGCAGCCGGCCCGTGAGCGTGCCCTCTCGGCAGCCCTCCTCGTCACCCACCTCGGGTTGTACGCGACGCTGCTTCTCACCGTCATGTCTCCCGGCAAGGCCGTCGTCTTCGCACTCGTGCACCATGCACTCTTCGGGCTCCACCTGGGCATGGCCTTCGCGCCGAATCACAAGGGCATGGAGATGCCCGATCCCGAGGGCGAGCGCTGGGGGCATCTCCAGCGGCAGGTCCTCACCTCGCGCAATGTGCGCGGCGCCGTCCTCACCGACTGGTTCCTCGGCGGGCTCAACTACCAGATCGAGCACCACCTCTTCCCGAGCATGCCCCGCCCCCATCTGTGCCGGGCACAACCCCTGGTGCGCGCCCACTGCGAGGCGCTGGGCATGCCGTACGCGGAGACCGGACTCATCGAGTCCTACCGGCAGGCGCTGCAGCACATGCACGAGGTCGGCGAACCGCTGAGGTGACCCGGCGGGAGGCCTGCCGCTGCGGGCTGGAACCGATGGGGACGCACAGGCGTTCTCACAGCAGGAGCGGCGTGAGCCGCGTAGGAGGCGTGGACGATGTCGAACAGCGCAAAGATTGCCATCGGGGGAGTCGTCGCGGCAGTCATCCTGATGCCGTTCATCGGATTCTGGCTGTCGCTGCTGGTGCTGATCGGAGTGCCGACGGTGGCCTACCTGATGCTGGATCCCTCCCAGCGGCGCAGGCTCCGCAGGATCACCCGTAAGGAAATAGGCCGCTGAAAGGGGCTCTTCGTAGATGAACGGGACCGTCACCGTGGTGAGCAGTAGCGGGGCTTACTCATTCACCAAGCCGAACCGGCAGACCGTCACCCTGCTGACCGGACTCGGAGTGGAGGGAGATGTGCATGCGGGAGTCACGGTGAAGCACCGCTCCCGCGTCGCACAGGACCCCACCCAGCCGAATCTGCGCCAGGTTCATCTCATCCACGAGGAACTCTTCGACGAGCTGCGTGCAGAGGGCTTCGAGGTCGCCCCCGGTGACCTCGGGGAGAACGTCACCACGCGCGGCGTCGATCTCCTCGCGCTGCCCGTAGGCACGCTGCTGCACCTCGGCGACGAGGCCGTCGTCGAGGTCACCGGGCTGCGCAACCCGTGCCTGCAGATCGACACCTTCCAGGAAGGGCTGCTCAAGCAGGTCGTCGGCCGGGACGAGGCGGGCAACATCGTGCGCAAGGCCGGGATCATGAGCGTCGTCAGGACCGGCGGTGTGGTCCGGCCCGGCGACCCGGTCACGGTCGAACTGCCCGCCGAACCGCACCGACCGCTGGAGCGTGTGTAGAGGCCGACGGAATAGGGCAGCCGGGCCGCGCAGGTGGCCGGCGGAGCCCCCGACTCGACCACAGGCCGGTTCGCGATCCGGCGGAGGCCGAGACGGAGCAGGCACTGGGGCCTCGGCCCGGCCGTGTAGGGGGCGCCGCGACTCAGGCCGGGCGCACGGCGAGCGCCTCGAGCGCCTTCAGCAGGCCGGGCAGCTCCGTCCCGCGGCCGACCGGCAGGACCTCGCCGGGTTCCTCGTCCAGCAGGATGAATGCGATGTCATCGGTCCTGGCCACCAGGGACCAGCCGGGGCCGTCGGCTCGCAGCGTGCGGGCGTCGCCGGGGGCGAAGGAGGAGCGGACACGTCCGGGCGGCGGCGGGCTGTCCACGTACGCATGGGCTTCTTCCAGCGCGCGTCGGACACCGGGATGGACGCCGGAGGAGACGGTGTCGTCGGCCGGGCGCTCCTCATCGGCATCGGCAGTGTCGGCTGAGGTGTCCGCGTCGGTGTTTCTCCCGGTATCGGGGTCTCCCGCGCCCAGCTCGTCCGCGAAGCCCGTGGGGTTCGAAGCGTGCGCGACGTCTGCGGCGTCGCCTTCTGGGTCATCGGCGCTGCCCGCGACGTCCGTACCCGCGAACGCCGTGGCGTCGTCGATCTGCTCCCGCCACGCCGCCCACTGCAACGCGATCTCGTCGGCCCCCAGCCGCCGCTGCGGGGGCCCCCACGATTCCGTGTCGGGAGGGGTCAGCGCCGGCAGATCGGTTCCCTCGGCCTCCGGGTCCGGCAGCGGATCGTGCGGCGCCGGCACCCCCGGCGCGGCGACCGCCAGCGCCAGCGGCCAGCCAGGGAGTGCGCAGACCACCGAACGGTCGTCGGGGGAGAGGTCGTACTCCATACCGCAGTCCCAGGAGGCGATGGCGACGGCAACCAGGGACACGTCATCGACGACGACGGTCCACCGGGCCCCGCCGCCGTCCTGCCCGAGGACCAGCCCGTAACCCTCGGCGTACGGTTCGAGGCCGAGTGCCACGCAGGCCGCCGGGTAGTCGTCCCCGAGCACGCTCGGGAACTGCGCGGGTGTCAGCAGCACCGCGGTCAGCACATACAGTGCGTCTTCGTCGGCGACTGTGTCGTCCGTCCCGGCCACAGCACCCTCCTCGTCCCTCATCGTTTTCCGTCGGCGCACCTTAACCAGTGGGTAATGCGGCCGTCGAGGCCCTGACAAGGCAGGACTCACCGAGCCGCGGCAAGCGGACGTCGCGGTTCAGTCGACGGGCAGGCCGAGCAGCGTGCGAGCCACGGTCTGCGGCGACTGGCCGGTCTCCCGCGCCAGCGCGGTGACCGCCCGGCAGGCCAGCTCGTTCACGCCGAAGGAGAGTGCCTCGGGCGACACCCAGCCGCTCGCCTCGTCGATCCGATCCTGGTCGTCGTCCACGCAAGCCGCGACATAGGTGGCGGCCGCGTCGAACAGATTGTGCTGCTTGCGCTGCCGTTCCTCGCGCGGCGGCGCGGGCCGCTCACCCTTTCGGCCGGGTGACACAGCCCTTCGCAGACTGCTGAGCATGTCGATCATGGGGGACCGCCTTCCGGGGAGCCGTGCACGCGTGGTGCGGTCGTACATACTTACGGTCTTCCCCTTCCGCGTAGAGTTTGACCTTCGACTGCGGAACGGGGGCAATGCGGTGAAGCGATACGACCGGCTGAAGGAGATCCGGCGGCTCGATCCGGAACGGGACTTCCTGGAGATCTACCGGCTCACGGCGACGTACGAGTTCCCCTGGGACATCACCCGTGCGCTCGAACTGGCCCTGTACCGCACGTATGCGGTTCCGAGCATCGGCCGACTCCTCGCCGAAACGGCTGAGCTGACGGATCGTTCGCAGAAGCGGTACGACGACACCGCGCTGCTCCTCGACACCGTGGTGGAGCACGGCTTCGACAGCGACCCGGGGCGCACGGCGATCCGCCGGATCAACCAGATGCACCGCAGCTACGACATCAGCAACGACGACATGCGCTATGTGCTGTGCACGTTCGTCGTGGTCCCGAAGCGCTGGATCGACAGCTACGGCTGGCGCCACCTCTCCGATCATGAACTGCGGGCGTTCGCCGTCTACTACCGCACTCTCGGCGCGCACATGGGCATCAAGGACGTGCCACAGACCTTCGAGGAATTCGAGCGCACCCTCGACACGTACGAGGACGAGCACTTCGGCTGGGACGAAGGGGCGCGCAGTGTCTCCGACGCCACGCTGGCACTGATGGGCTCCTGGTATCCGGGCCCGCTCGCACCCGTCGTACGCAAAGCCAGCCTCGCACTCCTCGACGATGCGCTGCTGCGGGCGTTCCGTTACGAACGACCGGGTCCCGTCGCGCGCCATCTCACCCAGGGCGCCCTGCGGCTGCGGGCGAGGGCCGTGCGACTGCTGCCGCCCAGGTCCACCGCGCGCTATGCGCGCCAGAACCCGGAGATCAAGGGCTATCCGGACGGTTACGAGGTCGGCGAGCTCGGTACCTTCCCGACCCCCGGCGTCGGGGGCTGCCCGATCCCGCACAAGCGGCGGCCGGGCGCCCCGGTCGAGTGAGCGCGTGACTACGTGAGCCGGGCCCAGGTCAGCCCGTCCGCACGCCGAGTGCGAGGAACCGTGCCTCCTCATCGGTGTACGAGACCAGTTGCCAGCCGGAACGTGCGAGTAGCCGCCGGAGGTTGGGCTCGGCCCGCAGATCGTCGTCCGTGATCTGTCGGCCGTGGCGAGCGGCCAGCGCGGCCCGGCCGATGGGGTGGAACAGCGCCAGCTGCCCTCCTGGACGTACGACGCGGGCCAGCTCCGCCAGGTCCGGCCCGGGGCGCGACAGGTGCGAGATGAGGCCGGCACCGAACACCGCGTCGAGCACACCCGACCGCAGCGGCAGGCGGGCGACGTCGGCGAGGAGCAGCTGACCACTGCGGTCGCGTCCGGCCTGTATCGCCGCGTCCAACATCGCCGGTGTGAGATCGGCGCCCAGGACCGTACCGTGGGGCCCGACGGCGGCCCGCAGGGAGGGCAGCGCACGTCCCGTACCGCAGCCCGCGTCGAGGACGGCGTCGCCGGGGCGCAGCCCGAGGGCTTCGACAGCGGCGGCGTAGGCCGGACCGTCGTCCGGGAAACGGGTGTCCCAGTCCGCGGCGCGGGCGGTGAAGAAGTCCTGGACGTGTGTGTGGTCATCGGCCATACGGACATGATCGCGCACCGGCAACCGGAGTGATACGGAGTGAACCGGACGGAAAGTGATGTCCATGTTCGAGCACGGCCCGATCGTTCGGGATCATCTCTCTGTCATATTCCGGCAGCTTTCGAAATGCGCCCCGAACGTGCGCCCCCATGGCGACTAGCGTCCCCGATCCATGGGACACCTGGACCACGCCACCTTCGGCTGGCTGACACCTGCACTGTCGTACGTGATGGCAGCGATCGGCGCGGCGCTCGGACTGAGCTGCACCGTGCGCGCACTGGACACGAGCGGCCGTTCGCGCCGCAACTGGCTGATCACGGCCGCCTCCGCCCTCGGCACCGGCATCTGGACGATGCACTTCGTCGCGATGCTCGGCTTCGGCGTGACCGGCACCGAGATCCGCTACAACGTGCCGCTGACCCTGCTCAGTCTGCTCGGCGCCATGCTGGTGGTCGGCTGCGGCGTCTTCGCCGTCGGTTACGGTCGCGACCGCACCCGGGCGCTGGCCGTCGGGGGGTTCGGCACCGGCCTCGGCGTGGCCAGCATGCACTACCTCGGCATGGCGGCGCTGCGGCTGCACGGCACGATCCATTACGACCCCCTGCGGGTCGTGCTCTCCGTCGTCATCGCCGTCGTCGCCGCGACGGCGGCTCTGTGGGCAGCCCTCAACATCAAGTCATCGCGCGCGGTCGCACTCGCCTCGCTCGTCATGGGCGCGGCGGTCAGCAGCATGCACTACACCGGAATGATGGCCGTCGGCGTGAGCGTCGCCTCCTCCGGCAGCGAACTCCCCGGGGCCACGACGATGCAGTTCATTTTTCCCCTCGCCGTCGGCCTCGGCTCATACCTCTTCCTGACCTCGGCGTTCGTCGCCCTGTCGCCGACGGCCCGGGAGCGCGCCGCCTACGTCTCCGCCGAGCGCACCACGGAACCGGCGGCCGACGCGGCCTCGACGCGCCCCGCGCAGCGCGGACGTGATTCCCGCCCCGGGGCGGCTCCCGCGGCCACGACGTCTCTCCGTCCGTGACGCCCTGACGTCACAGCACAGCCCCCTTTCGCCCCTGCCCAGCTCCACACCCGGAACGAGGAGGCCATGCGCCCACCCCGCACGACCCCGGACCCCGGCACGACGACCGGCGCCCGGCCCGGTCCCGCGCCCACGGCGCGCGGACGCCGCGCGCACGCGGGGCCGCCGGCCGACGAGAGCGCCGAACGCGACGCACATCTGCTGCTGACGCAGCAGACGTCCGGGCCACATGGACGCCGGACCCTGCGCCCCAGGACCGTACGCGCGAAGATCATCTCGCTGCTGGTGGTGCCCGTCGTCTCGCTGCTGGCTCTCTGGGGCTTCGCCACGGTCAACACGGCCCAGGACGTGGCACGGCTGCGGCAGCTGCAACGCGCGGACGAAGAAGTGCGGGCGCCGATATCCACCGCTGTCACCGCCCTCCAGGCCGAACGCAGAGCCGCCCTGATCCAGACCGCCGCGCCCAGCAGTGCCCACGCCAAGGCACTGGAACAGCAGACCAAACGCACCGATACCGCGCTCGCCGCGCTGCGACTGGACAAGGACCACACCATCGCCGATGCCGGCCGCCTCCCGGCCGGCGTCGCCGACCGGCTCGACCGGTTCCTCGACCGTACGCACGAACTGCGCGCGGACGGGGGCACGGGGAGCCAGGAGCGCGACGAGAGCGCCGTGTACGACCGGTACACCCAGGTAGTCACCGCGGGCTTCGGCGTCTCCGGCGCCCTCACCGGAATCCAGGACGACGCGCTCGGGTCCGACGCCCGCGTACTCCTCGAACTGGCCCGCGCCGACGAGATGCTGGCCCGCGAGGACGCACTGCTCGCCACGGCCGCCCTCACCAAGCGCCTCGACGGCCGCCAACTGGTCCAGTTCACCGGGGCTGTGGAGACCCGCAGGAACCTCACCGAGACCGCCGGCGCCGATCTCCCTCCTACCGAACGCGCCGCCTGGCAGAAGGTCACCGCGCGGTCCGCCTACCACCGGATCGAGGATGCCGAGGACAGGGTGCTCACCGCGCGACCCGGTTCGGAAGCCGCCCGGGCGGTGCCCGCCGCCGACTGGGATCCGGCCGCGGCGAGCGTACGGAGCCAATGGCGCGCCATCGGCACCGGAGCCGCAGAAAGCGCTGCGGACCGCGCCGACCCGCTCACCCGCGGACTGTTCAGCCCGTCCGGAGCGGCCGTCCTCTTCGGCTGCGTCGCCGTCGCGGCCTCGCTCGTGATCTCCGTACGCATCGGTCGTGAGCTCGTCGTCGAACTCGTCAGCCTGCGCAACAGTGCCCTCGAGATCGCCCGCCGCAAACTGCCCCGTGCGATGCAGCGCCTCCGGGCGGGCGAGGAACTCGACATCCAGGCCGAGGCACCGCCCGGCCCGACCTCGCACGACGAGATAGGCCAGGTCGGTGAGGCCCTCGGCATCGTGCACCGGGTCGCTCTCGGCGCCGCCGTCGAACGCGCCGAACTCGCCGACGGCATCTCCGGGGTCTTCGTCAACCTCGCCCGCCGCAGCCAGGTGCTGGTCCACCGCCAGCTCAACCTCCTCGACAGCATGGAGCGCCGCGCGGACGATCCCGGCGAACTCAGCGACCTGTTCCGCCTCGATCACCTCACCACCCGGATGCGGCGGCACGCGGAGAGTCTGATCATCCTGTCCGGTGCGGCCCCCGGACGCGCCTGGCGAATGCCCGTACCGCTGACGAATGTCGTACGCGCGGCCGTCTCCGAGATCGAGGACTACGCCCGGGTGGAGGTGCGACAACTGCCGGATGCCGCGGTCAAGGGCACGGCGGTCGCCGACCTCACCCACCTCCTCGCGGAACTCGTGGAGAACGCCACGCAGTTCTCGCCACCGCACACCAAGGTCCGGATCACCGGCGAACCCGTGGGCAACGGCTACGCCCTGGAGATCGAGGACCGCGGACTCGGCATGGGCGACGAACTCCTCGGCGAGGCCAACCGGCGCATCGAACAGGCGGAGGCACTCGACCTCTTCGACAGCGACCGGCTCGGCCTCTTCGTGGTCAGCAAGCTCTCGGTCCGGCACCACATCAAGGTCAAGCTGCGCACTTCGCCGTACGGCGGAACGACAGCAGTGGTCCTGCTGCCGACCGAACTGCTGCAGGGCGCGCTCCCGGCGGGCGGAGAGCTGCAGGGCGCGCTCCCGGCGGGCGGAGAAGAGGCCGTACCGGAGAAGGCATCGGTCGAGCGTCAGCAGGAAAGCGATGGTGTGGCGTTCGGCGGCCCCCGTGCGGTGCGTTCGCAGGCGGCGACCGCGTTCCCCGCCCCGGTTCCGGTGCCTGCGCTGGAGTCGCGCACGGGGCCCACGGCCGGAGTCACCGCGCTGCGCCCACGCTCCCGCAGAGCGGTCGAGGACCGGAGCGATGAGCAGGCGGGGGCCGAGCACGGAACCCGCGGGATCCGGGAGAGCACGGAATCCAGCCAGAGCCGCGAAGCCCCCGCGAGCAGGGAAGCCCGGGAATCCCACGAGACCGAGGGGGAGGGCGACAGCTCACTTCCCCGCCGGGTCCGGCAGGCCCACCTCGTTCCGCAACTGCGCGAGGAGCCCCGGCCCGAGCCGACCCGGATCGACGACGGAAACGGCATGGACGGACCCGCTGAGCGCACTCCGGAACAGGCCAGGGACCGTATGACCGCCTACCGCAACGGCTGGGTACGCGGCGGCGGCGCCGCCCCAGGCACGACGGCGCCGCACCGAACCACCACCGAACCCCGTCCCCGCAGCGAAGGAGACCACGCATGATCGCGAACGAGCGGACCGAGGTGCGCAGGCACTCGGGCGAACTCGACTGGCTGCTGGACGATCTGGTGGCCCGGGTCGGCGAAGTCCGGCACGCCGTGGTGCTCTCCAGCGACGGTCTGGCCGTGGGCGCCTCCAGCGCCCTCAGCCGCGAGGACGCCGAGCACCTGGCCGCGGTCGCCTCCGGATTCCACAGCCTCGCGAAGGGCGCCGGACGGCACTTCCAGGCCGGGGAGGTACGTCAGACGATGGTCGAGATGGACGACGGCTTCCTCTTCGTCGCAGCCGCCGGGGACGGTTCCTGCCTCGCCGTGCTGAGCACGGCCTTCGCCGATATCGGACTGGTCGCCTACGAGATGGCCCGGCTCGTCAAACGGGTCGGCGAGCACCTGCGTACCCCGCCGCGGTTCTCCGTACCCCCGTCCCCGGCCGGCTGAGAGGGCGGAGACAGCAGTGGACATGACCAGCGAGGGCCCCGGATTCATCGAGAGCTTCCCGGACCCGCCCGAACTGCCTGGCAGCCAGTGGTACGACGCCGAGGCAGGGCCCTTGGTCCGCCCGTACGCCATGACGGGCGGGCGGACCGAACCGGGCCCGGGCGGAGTGCACTTCGACCTGATCGCACTGGTCTCCGCCGCCGACCACGCACCGGACAGCTCCGAGGATTCCCAACTGGGCCCCGAACACCGCGCGCTGCTCACATTGTGCCGCTCCGAGACCCAGTCCGTCGCGGAACTCTCCGCCGACGCCGACCTCCCGGTCGGCGTCGTCCGGGTCCTCCTCGGAGATCTGCTCGAAGCCGGCCATGTGCGGGTCAGCCGCCCCGTACCGCCCGCGCAGCTACCCGACGAGAGGATCCTCCGCGAGGTGATCAACGGACTGCGGGCACTCTGAAACCGCCGCTCAGGAGCGCGACTTCGAGCGATCAGACATTGACGCCGTAGTCGGACGCGATACCGGCCAGCCCCGACGCGTACCCCTGTCCCACCGCGCGGAACTTCCACTCCGTACCGTGCCGGTACAACTCGCCGAAGACCATGGCCGTCTCCGTGGAGGCGTCCTCGCTCAGGTCGTAACGGGCCAACTCCACGCCGTTCGCCCGGTTCACCACGCGGATGAACGCGTTGCGGACCTGGCCGAAGCTCTGCCCACGGCTCTGCGCCTCATGGATGGAGACCGGAAAGACGATCTTTGCCACGTCCAGTGGTACACCGGCCAGGTCCACGTTGATGGACTCGTCGTCGCCCTCGCCCTCGCCGGTCAGGTTGTCACCGGTGTGCTGCACCGAACCGTCCGGGCTGGTGAGGTTGTTGTAGAAAACGAAGTGCAGGTCCGAGAGGACCTTCCCGGCGTCGGAGCACAGCAGCGCACTGGCATCCAGGTCGTGATCGGCGCCCGTCGTCGTCCGTACGTCCCAGCCCAGGCCGACCGTCACTGCGGTCAGCCCCGGCGCCTCCTTCGACAGGGAGACGTTGCCACCCTTGGCCAGGGTCACACCCATGAACTTCCTCCGTTGGTCCAGTGATCCGATGATGCATCGATCGGCGCTACCTCCGCCGTTACCGCGTCAACGGCGGTCCTTCATCCAAGGTTCCCTGATTGCGCAAGCCATGAAATGTCGAGCGCGTACCGTACCGTGCCGCCACCCGGCTCACTGCGGGTCGGTCTCCTTCATCGCCTTCGCCTCACTCTTCAGGATCCGCAGAGATTTGCCCAGGGCGCGGGCGGTGTCCGGCAGTTTCTTCGATCCGAACAGCACGATCAGTACAGCCGCGACAATCAACAGGTGCCAGGGCTCAAGGCCGTTGCGCAGCATGTGGGTTCCGCCCTTCTTCGCGGACTTCCGGAATTGGTGGATCCGGTCCGCTGTGGGTAGGTCTGGTGATCCATTAGCGCAGCGATACTTGCTACATTGCGCAACTGTACAACCGTGGGGCGGGGTCGGACGTCTTCCTCCATGGAAGCCGGAACCGAGCGGACGAGGAGACCAATGACAGGCAGTCGCAAGGTGGCGGCGGGCGGGGGACGGGGCGGCAGACTCGGGCGCACCGCCATGATGGGGCTGTCGTTCCTCATCCTGCTGGTCGCGGGGGTCGGCTGGGGCTACCTCAAACTGACCGGCCAGATCGACACCTTCGGCGCTGACGGGATCTCGGGCGACCGGCCACCCGCCTCGTCGAACGGGCAGAACGTGCTTGTCATCGGATCGGACACACGCTCCGGCGCCAACAGGAAGCTGGGTGGCGGCAAGGGCACCGTGGGGCGCTCCGACACCGCGTTCCTGCTCCATGTGTACGCCGACCACCGGCACGCCGTCGCCGTGTCCATCCCCCGTGACTCCATGGTCGACATCCCGGCATGCAGGACACCCGGCGGCGAGTGGACCGCACCGCAGCACCACGTCATGTTCAACGGGGCGTTCTCGGTGGGGGAGACCGCCGAGGGAAACCCGGCCTGCACCCAGAACACTGTGGAACACCTCACCGGCCTGCGCGTCGACCACACCGTCGTCGTGGACTTCTCCGGCTTCTCCGCACTGACCTCCGCCGTCGGCGGAGTACCGGTCTGCCTGCCGCAGGACATCTACCAGCGGGACCTCAGCCCGAACCGGCCCACGCGGGGCGCACTGGTCTTCGCCAAAGGGCCGCAGACCGTCTCCGGGCAGCGGGCACTCGACTACGTGCGGATCCGGCACGGCATCGGCGACGGATCCGACATCGGACGGATCAAACGGCAGCAGGCTTTCATCGGCTCTCTCATCAAGAAGGTCAAGTCCCAGGGACTGAACCCGACCACCCTGCTGCCGCTCGCCGACGCGGCGGCCGACTCGATGACCGTGGACCCCGGACTCGGATCGGCCGACCGGCTGCTGAAGTTCGCCATGTCGATGAAGAACATCGATCTGCGCAACACCCGGTTCGTCACCGTCCCGTGGCGTTACGAGGGCGCGCGCGTCGCGATCGTCGAACCGGAGGCCCACGCTCTCTGGGAGGCGCTCAAGGCCGACCGGACGATCGACGGTCAGGACGCCAGCGGTCAGGGCAAGGGCGGCCGCAGCGCCAAGAGGCCGGACGACGCGTCACCGTCGCCCGTCGCCCCTGCCCCCGTCTCCGGTACGGGCATCAGCCTCGCCGTCTACAACGGCACCAGGGTCAACGGCCTTGCGGTCCGCGCCGCCGAACTTCTGCGCGCCCACGGCTTCACCGTCACCGGTACAGCCACCGCGAGCAACCAGGACCGCATGTCGACCGTCATCCAGTACGGGCCGGGTCTGGAGGCCGATGCGGAGACCACCGCGCGCCTCTTCGCCGGGGCACGGACCATGGCGTCCGGCACCCCGGGCATCCAGGTGGTCCTCGGGACCTCGTACGCAGAGAATCCGTCGCCCGCTGCCGAGGCCACGCCGACACCCAGCGCAGTTCCTTCCACCGTCGGCGACGGGGCGCGGTCGGCCGATGAAGACCTGTGCAAGGACCTCTCGTACGGCTGACCGAGCGCGATCAGGCTCCCGTCCGGAGCTGCAGGGCGGGGTGACGCGGCGGT
The DNA here is from genome assembly GCF_026339735.1 of Streptomyces sp. NBC_01669. GTDB lineage: Bacteria > Actinomycetota > Actinomycetes > Streptomycetales > Streptomycetaceae > Streptomyces > Streptomyces yanii. The sequence goes on along the minus strand of NZ_JAPEQG010000001.1, from coordinate 330,191 downwards.
GCGAAGCCGAACGACTCGTACAGCCCCGCGCCGTCCGCAGTCGCGTTGAGATCGACCACCGTGACGGGCGTCTCCTCCCGGAACCACGTCAGCAGCGCATCGAGGCAGGCCACCGCATGCCCGCGGCGCCGACGCCGCGGATCGGTGGCCACATTGGAGATGTGCCCGTGCAGCCCGCTGGGATTGGCCGGGCTGGGTGCGTGCGCATCGCACGCGCCCACCGCACTCGCCACGACGCCGAGCTCCGGATCGTCGACCAGGAACGCGGCGAACTCGCCGGGAAGCCGCAGCCGCTCGGCGAACCACTGGGCCGAGGCCGCCCGCCACGGAGCATCGGCGTCACCGGTCTCCACCCCCATGTCCGAAAGCATCAGGGCGCGCATCCGCACCAGAGCGGGCACATCGTCGGGAGTGGCGCGACGTACGTGGACACGGACGTGCGGCAGGGGCATCAGTTTCTCCAGGTGCGCCGGTAGCGGTTACGGGCCGTCCTCAGCCCAAAGGCGTACAGCGCGAGCACTGTGGCGAGCAACAGGTAATAGAGCGGCGGCAGCGCGCTCATCCCCAGCAGCGGCCCGAGCGGAGTGAGCGGCAGCAGGAGGCCGACCAGCGCAAGACCGGCCGCGGCCACGCGCAGCGGGCCGCCCCCGTCGCCTTCGGCGGTACGCCGGCCGGTCCGGAGCAGCAGCATCACCAGAGCCTGCGTGAGCAGATTCTCGGTGAACCACCCGGAGTGGAACGCCGCCTGACCACCGGACGTGGCAGATCCGTGCAGGGCAAGGGCGAGCACCGCGAATGTGGCCAGGTCGGCAGCCGCGTTCAGCAGACCGAATCCGGTGATGAAGCGCAGGAAGTCGCGGTGGTGCAGGACCGCGGGCCGCCGCAGCACCACGGCCGCCGGACGGTCGAAGGCGAATGCGAGCTGCGCCACATCGAAGCACAGGTTCTGGACCAGGACCTGCGCCGGGAGCATCGGCAGGAACGGCAGCAGGAGACCCGCGGCGAGCATGGCGATGACATTGCCGAGGTTCGACGACAGTGTGATCCGTAGATAGGTGGCGATGTTGCCGCCGCTGCGCCGGCCCGCGATGATCGCGTCGTCGATGGCGGTGAGATTTTTCTCGGCGAGCACCACATCGGCGGTCTCCCGCGCCACGTCGACCGCGTTGCGCGGGCAGATCCCGACATCGGCGGCGTGCAGCGCGGGCAGATCGTTGACCCCGTCGCCCAGGAAACCCGTGGTGCGTCCGGTGGTACGCAGCGCCGAGACGATCCGGGCCTTGTGCTCCGGCGTACAGCGGGCGAACACGGTGACCCGGCCGGCGAGCGCCGCGAGTTCGGCCTCGGACAGCACGTCGATCCGGTCCGCGGACACCACCTCGCCCGGGTCGAGGCCCAGATCGCGGCAGGCACGGGCAGCAGTCCCCGGGTGGTCGCCGGTGAGGATCTTCACAGCGACACTGCGATGCTCCAGTACATGCAGTGCTTCTGCAGCGGTCGGCGCGAGGGCGTCCTGCAGGGCGACGAAGCCGAGGAAAGTCAGCCCCCGCTCGTCGGCCGGTGTGTACGGACCGAGTCGGGCGGTTCGCTCGGTCAGGGCCACGGCGAGCAGCCGCAGCCCGTTCGCGGCCTCGCGCGCGGCCAGGGCGCCCAGCCGGCCCCGCTCGCTGTCGTCCAGCGCGCACCGTTCGAGCACCGCCTCCACCGCTCCCTTGGTCACGAGGGTGTGGGTGCCGAGCCGTCCGGGACGGCGGACGACAGCGGTGGCGAGGCGGCGCACCGGATCGAACGGCAGGGCTGCCACACCGTCGTACGCCGACAGCGGGTCAGGCCAACTGCGCTCCGCCGCGGCGGCCAGCACCGCCTCGTCCAGCGCGTCGGGGGCCGGCAGATCGGCGAGCTGCAGCGTCCACAGGGCGTTGACCGCCGCCCAGTGAAGCACCTGCTCGTCGGGCCGGCCCGCGCCGTCCACCGACCGGTCGACGACGGGCCGATCCTGGGTCAGCGTCCCCGTCTTGTCCAGGCACAGCACATCCATCGCACCGAGATCGTGCAGCGCGGGCAGCCGCTTGACGATCACCCCGCTGGTGCGGGCGAGCAGCGAAGCGCCCCTGGCCAGCGCCGTCGTGACGATGACCGGGAGCATCTCCGGGGTCAGACCGACCGCCACCGCCACGGCGAACGGCAGTGTCTCCAGACCGCGCCCGCGCAGCGCCGCGTTGGCCATCAGCACCAGCGGGGGAGTGAGCAGCATGAACCGGACCAACGTCCAGGAGATCCCCTGAACCGAACGGTCGAAGGCGCTCGATCCGCGACGGCGCGGGGAACGTGCGTACGCGGCGGCGAACCGGGTGTTCCCACCGCTCGCGACCACGACCGCCGTACCGCTGCCGGACGCGACACTGCTGCCCTGAAAGCACAACTGGGGCTCGGCGAACGGTCCGGCCACTCCGGTTTCGGTGCGTGGTCCGGCAGAGGGCGCGGCCGGCCGGTGCGGTGCGTCGACGGGATGCTTCTCGACCGGCGAGGATTCCCCGGTGAGAGTGGACTGATACACGGTCAGCCCGCTCGCGCGGAGCAGCCGCACATCAGCGGGCACGAGATCTCCCGGGCTGAGCCGGATGACATCGCCCGGCACCAGCTCCGCGACCGGCAGCTCACGGGCCGACGGCGCCGCCTCCGGAGCGGTGCGGCGCAGTACGGTCGTGGTCGTCGCCACCAGCTCCCGCAGTGCCGCCATTGCCCCGTCGGCCCGGTGTTCCTCCGTGGAGCGCAGCAGACAGCTGACCACCACGAGCACCAGAGTCACGGATGCGGTGCCCCACGCGCCGACCGCGGCGGAGACCAGACCCAGACAGAGCAGAACCGAGGTGAACGGGTCCCGCAGGCTGCGGACGAAGCGCTGCGGCCAGGAGACCGGACGCCAGGCCGGAAGAGTGTTGTCGCCGAGCCGCCCGAGTCGTTCCTCCGCCTGCGTCTCCAGAAGTCCGCGCGGTCCGCTGTCCAGAGAATGCAGCACCTGCAACGACGTCAGCGAGGCCCCGTCCGGCCCTGCCGCTGTCGGGCCGGCCGCCGTGCTTGCTATCGGTACGGCGGCGGATGGGGGAGAGCCGAGGAGATCGCTGTGGCCGGGCCCCGCGGCGGCGCTGCTCTCAGGCACCGAGCTCACGGAGGCGTACCGGCTGCGCAGGAGCGTGCCCGGCCCGTGCAGCGAGCTGGCCGACCATCAGTCGTACCACCGTCACCACATCAGGATCGTCGACCAGATACACCTGGCGGCGGCCTTCGCGCCGCGAGCGTACGAGACCAGCGAGCTTCAGCTTTGTCAGATGCTGGCTGACCGAGGGCAGCGTCCCGCCCACCCGATCCGCCAGACCGGTCACATCGCTCTCGCCCTGGGACAGTGCCCATACGATGTGCAGGCGCGCAGGCGTCGCCAGCAGACCGAAGGCGGCGGCCGCCTCCGCCAGCACCTCCGCGGGCGGATCCACGAAGTTGCCGCCGGCACCTGTCGACACTCTTGCTCTCCTGTCCACCCGGACCGTTTCCCGCGCCACGAAGCGACAGTGTAGGCGGCAGTCGCGGTCGGCCCCAGGATCGAGGCCTCGACCCCCTGGATCGGTTCCGGCTCGAACCTGGTTCGAATTCGGCTCGAATAGTGACCTCATGCAGACATCGAACGATCTCTGTTCGGCCACTAAGGTCAATAACCGATCACGTTGCTCGGGACGGACGGCTGGTTGCCATGCTGTCCACCGTACTGCTGCCCACAGATACCGAACCGAGCCCGTCAAGACAGCTCTGAACTGCGTTTTTACGTCTTGAGGCTCACGGGTGAGAGAAGTGATCGATGCCTTCCGAGCACGCTGGCAGAACGGGCGCGGAGACCGTCGAGGGAACGGCCGGAGAGGCCGTGGAGACCGACGCGCTCGCATTGAAGATTTTGGTCGCCGGCGGATTCGGGGTCGGCAAGACGACTCTGGTCGGTGCGGTGAGCGAGATCCGGCCGCTGCGGACGGAGGAACTCCTCAGCGAGGCCGGACAGTCGGTCGATGACACCGGCGGAGTGGATCAGAAGACCACCACGACCGTTGCCATGGACTTCGGACGCATCACCATCCGGTCCGGTCTCTCGCTCTATCTGTTCGGCACACCGGGACAGGACCGCTTCTGGTTCCTCTGGGACGAGCTTTCCCAGGGGGCACTCGGAGCGGTTGTCCTCGCGGACACCCGGCGGCTGGAGGACTGCTTCCCGGCCGTCGACTACTTCGAACACCGCCGGATCCCGTTCGTTGTTGCCGTCAACTGTTTCGCGGGCGCCCGCGCCTACGGCGAGCGGGAGGTCTCCCGTGCCCTCGACCTGGACCGGGGCACACCCGTCGTGCTGTGCGATGCGCGCGACCGCGACTCCGGCAAGGAAGTTCTCATCCGCATGGTGGAGTACGCGGGCCGCATGCACACGGCCCGGCTCCTCGACTCGGTCGGCTGACCCCTGTCGGGACGACGAGCCCGAAACGGAGGGGCGGTTGCCCCGACGTGCGCTGTGCGCAAGGCTTACACGCAACGTGGGGCACGGGGAACGTATGAGCGGGGAGGAGCGGGGAAATGGCGCTGGACAGGGGACTTGACTGGCTCCTCGACGATCTCACCGGCCGGGTCGAGCACATACAGCACGCGCTGGTGTTGTCGAACGACGGCTTGGTGACGGGGGCGAGCACGGGCCTGGCACGTGAGGACGCGGAGCATCTCGCCGCGGTCTCGTCGGGGCTGCACAGCCTCGCGCGAGGCTCGGGACGGCACTTCCGGGCAGGAAGAGCCAGGCAGACGATGGTGGAGTTCGACGAGGCGCTTCTCTTCGTGACAGCCGCCGGAGACGGGAGCTGCCTCTGCGTGCTGACCGCGGCCGAGGCCGACGTCGGTCAGGTCGCCTACGAGATGACGCTGCTCGTGAACAGGGTCGGAGAGCACCTGGGGGTCACTGCGCGTCAGGGCGGCAGCGGAGAAGTCAACCGGCTCTGACGGTTCGGATCCCCTCTCGACTGCACCTTTCGCCCGGCCGTGGGAGTTGTCCACAGGCCGGGCGAAAGGCTTTCTGCTCGGTTACGGTGATCACACAGAGTCACTGTAACTATACGGGGGAGTACGGCCATGGCCATGACGGATGCGACGCGCGCCGCAGCACCGCGCGCAGGATCTCGGCGCTCGCAGAACGACCCGACGGACATCGACCCGACGGACATCGACTCGACGAAGGTCGATCCGGCGAAGGCTGATCCGACAGAAGCCGGCCGGACGGAAGTCGGCCCGACGGTGGCCGCAGGGAGGGCGGCGCAGGAGCTGAACCTGAAGCGCGGGGAATTCGAGCTCGCCGTGCACCTGAGCATTGTGCGGATCTCGGCGGAGCAGGCTGGTGGCAGGCCCAGGGTGAGTCGGGAGGAGATCGACCGGCTGCGGTCGGGGGACGGGTTCCCGGACACACTGCGAGAACGGGTGCGGATGGTGGGGACAGCGGAAGGCGCGCGGCTCCTCGGCATCAGTCCGGTCCGCTTCACCAGGCTGGCCAGGGCCGGCTGCATCACGCCTGTCGCGTTCCACCTCAACCGTTACCGGGCGATTGTCTGGCTCTATCTCGCCCAGGAGCTCGTCGGGTTCGCGGCCGGGGCGCCGCAGCTGCTGACCGGGAACAGCCCGGCCTGGATGCGGACATGTCTGGATGCAGGAACCGACTGGCGGACGCGCAACTGGCGCTCGCACCGGATCGAGCGCCTGCTGAGCCGCACGGAGGATCCCTGGGCGCGGGCTGCGGTGCTTGCCTGCGCGCTGGATCCGGTGCAGCTAGCAGAAGTGGTCGACGATCCGTACGAGCGTGCGTACCTCAGGAGGGTCCTGCCCGGTCCGGTCTTCGGGCCACCCGGATCCGTCGCTGCTCGTGAGACTATGACGCACCTGATGCGCGCCGACGACCCGGACGAGATCCTCTGGCGCCGGGTCAATCTCGTCCTGGAGCTGGACAGCGCGCGCGAGACCCGTCCGGCACCTCATCCGGGGGACGACCGGCGACCCGATCCGGACTGCTCGGTCCCCGGCCCTGTCTCTCCCCGCCCCTCCTCCTGTGCGCGATTCCGGTCCTGTCCAGGTAGCCGGACTGCTCGCCCGGCTTGGCCTGCGGAGGCGCGAGGCCCTGCACAGGGGAGCCGAGGAACGAAGCTCGGGCGAAGCCCGTTGAACGAGTGGGCGGACACGGATCACGCGGACGGACGCGGAACACGCGAGGAGGGTCATGGCGGAGAACAAGCAGCGGATGCTGGCCGGCGACTGGTACATCGCGGACGACCCGGAACTGAGGGCGGACACCGAGCGGCGTATCGAACTCTGCGAGGCGTTCAACGCCGCAGTACGGGCAACTCCCGCCGCACGGCGGAAGATCCTTGAGGAGCTGCTCGGCTCGGTGGGTGAGGGGGTCACCATCCGGGCACCGTTCCACTGCGACTACGGTTCGTTCATCACCATCGGACCGCGCACGTTCATCAACTTCGGAGCGGTCTTCCTCGATGCCGCGCCCATCACGATCGGCGCAGACGTGCAGATCGGGCCCAACGTGCAGCTGCTGACCCCCAGCCATGAACTGGACACGGAGCGCCGCAGAGCAGGCTGGGAGAAGGCGGACCCCGTGACGATCGGGGACAACGTCTGGCTCGGCGGGGCTGTGATCGTGTGTCCCGGCGTGACCATCGGGGCGGACACTGTTGTCGGTGCAGGATCCGTCGTCACCAAGGACCTTCCGTCCGGCGTCCTGGCGGTGGGAAATCCGGCCCGAGTCATCCGTTCTCTCGCACGGGGCGGGGGAGCGGCGGAGGAAGAAGGAGGGGTGGCTGCGGGGCCCGGCGGATAACGGCTCGCGCAGAGACGCCCGTACCGGCATCCCGGCCCCCATGCTGATCAGGGAAGCCGTTGTCGAGGACCGGCCCGCCCTCTGGCGGCCTTTGTGCTGAGCTTGTGTGTTCCTCGGTCGGATCACATACTCAGCCGAAGGCTGCCCTCGCGTAACGCAGTTGCCAGTCCGAGTGATCAAGTACGAGGAGCCGTTCGACCTCCGAGGTCAAAGATCAAGTCAGGCCGCATTACGCCACACTGTCACGTCCAAGTTGGCGTACGTAGTCCCCGACGAGCCCCGATATGTCACGAGCCCCACGTGACCCGTCCCGCTGATGACACACATGTGCTGGCCCACGGTGAGGTCCTTGACCCAGATGTAGCTCTTGTAGCCGGTCGCCGCCTTGCACGCCACCAGGCTCCCCTGCCGACCGACGGGCAGCAGAGCAAGGGAGCTGCCGGAGGTGGTGCCCGGGGCGAGGACCGCGCCCGAGGAGTAGACGGCATAGGTGAGATCCTCGTCGGCACTCCCGGAATCCGCCTTGGACCGCACTGGGGTGTCGGCCAGATACAAGTCGTGGCTCGCCGTCATCCGGATCCCGGAGTACGTCGCCGAGGCAGGAGCCTTCGGGGCCGCGGGCTTGCTGGACGCGGCGGTCGCGGGAGCCGAGGTCGCGGCCCGCGTGGGCGTCGTGAGCCCCGAAGGGCCGGGCTGTGGCGCGGACTTGGTGGGCTTGGGCTTCTTCGAGGCTTCGGCGGTAGGGGAGCCGGACGTCGACGGCGACGCCTCGGCGGCCGGAGCCGACTGCGACGCGGCCGCCTCCTGTGCCCCGTTGTCGCTCTTGTCGCCGTCGCCCGGGACGAGCAGCAGCGCGGCGGTCGCCCCACAGGCGACGAGTACGACGGCGGCCACCGACAGCATCCAGGCCCGGGCCCTGCGGCCCTTGCCGTTCGTGGCGACCGGGGAGGTCGCCACACCGGCCGGTTTCCGTGGCTGAGGGCCGGGATGCGGAGCGTACGCGCCGGGATCGGCCTGAGACCCCATCACAAACGGCCCGGGCAGGACGGCATGGGACGGCTCGGTGGGGGTGTAACCCGTCGCGGGCGCGAAACCGCCAGGGCTGTGAGCGCCCGGATCCGCCTCCGCCCCGGCCCGATCGGCCCCTTCGGCCCGAGCCGCGATCCCAGCCGCCAACTCACCCGGCAGCCAGGCCCCGGACGTGAACCGCGCATCGTCGCCGCGATTCGCCCGGATCGTCTGAACCGAGCGTATGACCTCTTCGACGGAAGGCCGCTCGGCGGCGGGCTTGCGCAGACACCGTGCCACCAGTTCCCGTATCTCCGCCGGCACGCGGCTCAAGTCGGGTTCCTCGTGCACCACCCGGTAGAGCACCGCGTGCGGTTCCCCGTCCCCGAAGGCGGCACCGCCCGTCGCTGCGAACACGGCGGTCTGCCCCAGCGCGAACACATCGGCCGAAGCGGCGGCCTCCCCGCCGAGCACCTGCTCCGGCGCCATGTAGGCGACCGTGCCGAGGGCCGTACCGCTCTGCGTCACCGACGTGGCATCTGCAGCCCGCGCGACACCGAAGTCGATGACGCGCGGCCCGTCCGAGGCGAGCAGCACGTTCGACGGTTTGAGGTCCCGGTGCACGATGCCCTCGCGGTGCACCGCCTGCAGCGCCTCCGCGACACCGGCGATCAGCCGCAGTACGGTCTCAACGGGCAGCGGCCCGTGGTCACGCACCGCATCGGCGAGGGACGGCCCCGGCACATAGGCGGTGGCACACCACGGCATGGCACCCTCGGTGTCACTGTCCACGACCGGAGCCGTGTAGAGCCCGTGCACCCGACTGGCTGCCGCCACCTCGGCCCGGAACCGCTTCCGGAACTCGGCGCTCTCGGCCAGCTCCGGACGGATCACCTTGACCGCGACGGCCCGCCCGCCCGGCGTGTGCGAGAGATAGACCCGCCCCATGCCGCCGGACCCGAGCCGCGCCACCAGCAGGTAGCCTCCCACGACCTGCGGATCGCCGTCCTCCAGCGGCGGGAAACTCCCCGTGCCCGGCCCACCGTTGCTCAACACGCCCCACTCCGCCCCGTGATCTGCTGTGTGACCCCCATTGCATCACGGGGCCCTCGCGTCCCGTCCCAGGGTCTGCCGCAAGGCCGTCAGGAGACCGCCAGAGCAAAGACGTGGGGCCAATCGACGCGGTAGAAACGACGCCCGCCGGAGGAGGAGACCACCACGTGCACGGCAATGATCCGTCCAGGGCGGGCCGAAGATCTCGCACGGCTGGAGCTCGCCGTCCGCGTACACGCAATGTTCGGAGCCCGCGTAGACCCCGCCAGTGACAAGCAGGCCCGAGCCAGGTGCCGGTGTCGTCGACCAGGACGTCCTGAGGCCCGTACGTCACCGCTCGCGGGCCGCACCGCGAAGTCAAGGTGGCACACCTCCGCGTCGCCGGCATGCCGGGCGATCACGGAAAGCGTCGGCGGTCCAGGGAGCGCGTCGCAGGGAACCATGACCGCCCACGCACTGTCGCGCAACCCCTTACCGAAAACGGCAGTTCACCGTCGCCGACTCCAACCACCGCAACCACACCATGCAGATCCGGGCCCTGCACGCCTACCTGCTCGGGCGCAACACCAACGCCCGCCACCCTGACGTCCTCGCGGCCCAGCGGCACGAGCGTGCCCGCGTCCGCAGCGAGAAGGCCATCCGTTCGGGCGGACGTTCCCTGCCCGCCTCAGCCTGACCAACCAGGCGAGCCCTGACGGCCGACAGCTGAGTTTTCGATCACTTGACTTGGGCGGCGATAGCGCGCGCACAGTCCAAGGACTCCGTGTGCGTGGTGTCCACCTCCAGGTCGTAGGCCACGCCCCGGTGGACCATCTCCGCCTGCGATGCGGCCATCCCCTGGACCCGATCCCCGCGGGCGACCTCGCGGCCTGCGGCGACCGTACTCTCGCACCTGACGCCGACCCACAGCACGTCCACTCCGCCAAAAGCCTTCTGCCATCGCTCCTGGGACGTCGCTCCGCCGAGGAAGACGTCATCGACGATGACCCGGGCGCCTGCACGGGCCATTGCGGCGATCCCTTCCATCCATGCTGCTTCCAGCTCCCGGAACACCGATCCGACATTCACACCGCCATCTGCAGCGAGTGCGATTCCTGCGTCCGATGTCTGCATGGAAGCGGGCATCGCTTCGATCAGCGAGTCGACCGCGGCGGCAAGCCAGGGATCCGGCAGTACCGCCTGCAGACACCGGACGATCCCGGACTTGCCCGAGCTGGACCCGCCGTTCAACACAATCACCTGAGTGGTCACCAGGTCACGGTAGAGGCAACCCTCACGGCGCTCGAAGCGATTTTCGGCAAGCCGGCCCTGCTGCCCCCCTGGTGGGACGAAGTTCACGGACGGCATCGCCGTGGTCCCGCATCTCACACAGCCACACACTCGCCGCGGGTCCCGACACGTCTTCTCCCGTTCCACTCCAACAATGCCTCCAGCTCCATCACCGGCGTGAAGCTCTTCGTCGACGGCGGCATGGCACAGGTCTGACAGCCACCGCCTGGCCTGTGCCGCACCCAGCGCGGCGCAGGCCAGGCGCAAGCCGCTTGAGAACTCAGGGAGTGCCTCTACCCTGCCGATTGCCGCCCGTGCGATGGCTCACCATCATCACGATGAGGCCGGTCAGCAGCAGCGCGCTGCCGGTCAGGGTCCCCCACTGGCGTGTGTCGGGGTCGCTGAGTACCAGCAAGAAGACCATCTGCCAGCACAGGGCGAAGGCAACCATCAACTGACCCCAGCCGTAGAGGCGCGGGCGGCGGACCGGTCGCCGGTTCGTGGGGAGCACCCAGCCACGGGAAACCGCCGCTGCGCCGGAGGCGGCGATGAACAACGCCAGCAGAGCGACAGGTACGGCGAGGTAGAGCTTCATAGTCCATCCTTGCGCGTCGGACCCGCGCCGGACGCCTCCGTGATCATGACACCCCTCGCGCCGCGCGTCCACGCGCTCCCCGCGCAACCCTCGTGATCGCCCGGCCCGAACCTCGTTCTTTCTGGGCTGCCTCACCACCGTGCGGGGTGGATGCCGAATCGTGTTGGTGGTGATTCGGCTTTCCCTGCTCTGTTCCGCAGGACTCTGATCCTCCCCACGGCCTGAAGGCCGGGGCATCCTCGGAGAGATCCGGTGAGCGGTGAGTAGCGGAGGGCGACCCTTGAAGTGCCACCGGAGATACGGGAGCGCTGCCGCGATCCGGGCGAGGTGCAGAGGTCGCTGTCGAGGAGCTCTGCAGGGAGCTTGACGCGAATCCCCTGCTGGGGCAGGCAATGGACATCCCCTCGCTCTCCACCACGCAGATCGACGGAACGGACACGGCGGACGCCCGGACCTGACCGTGAACGCCTACGGTCGCGCTGCGCTGTACGAAGCGACGCTCCAGATGCTGCCGAAGTGACGCGACCCCATCAAGGCATACTGCCTGCGACGATTGCCCAGGGTGACGGTTCCGGGTGCGTAAGTGGTGGAGCGCTGGTTGGCTGCGATGTGTCCCACCCTCACCTCCCCAGGAGTGATGATGAGCATTGCAGACGAGTCCGCCAGCCGTGCGCGGCAGACGCAGGACAAGGTCCGTGAGCTGAACGAGCGTGCCGAGCAGACGAGCGATCCGAAGGAACGCCGCAGGCTGTACGAGGAGGCCCGGCGCACGCAGGAGCGGTCCCTGAAGGACGGCGGACGTGCGGCCGAGGACAGGCCCGGACGCCGTGCCGACAGTGAGAAGGACGAGTACCCCTCTCGCTGACGCACCGTCGACGTCCAGTGGCACGGAGGGCCTCCCACCGCAATGCGGTGGGAGGCCCTCCGTGCCTCGTGTGCCGGTAGCGGCCCATCAGTTCGTCGGCTCATCCCGCGAGTGCGGCTCCCAGGCGGCGGCCAGGTGGGTTTGGTGAGTGGTGGAGGGTCTTGCCTCGGGCTGTTCCTCCTCGCCTCCACCGATCTGCTCGACGGACGCGCGAGTCCGTGGGGCCCACCTCCACCGTCCGCTGACCCTCGCCGACCGCATGGGACTCGGCGTACGCACCTTGACCCGGCGCTTCCGCGCCGAGACTGGCCTCAGCTCGCTCCAGTAGCGGTCGGTAAAACAGAAGTCAGGCACAGGATGGGCACAGCCCGCGGTAGGTGACCTCGGCCTCGGACACCGTGAAGCCGAACCGTTCCACCGCCGGGAGGTCGGCCAGCGGATTGCCAGTCGGGTGGACATCGCGGATGGTGCCGCAGCTGGAGCACACCAAGTGCTGGTGCGGGTGGTGTGCGTTGGGGTCGTAGCGCTTGGCGCGACCGTCGGTGGAGACCTCTATGACCTCACCGAGGGAGACCATCTCGCCCAGGGTGTTGTAGACGGTCGCCCGGGAGATCTCGGGCAGCCGCTGCGCCGCGCGGGCGTGCACCTCGTCGGCCGTGAGATGCACGTGGTCGCCGTCGAGGACCTCCGCAACGACACGCCGCTGGGAGGTCATTCGCCAGCCACGTCCTCGCAGTCGCTCCAGCAGGTCACTCATATCGGTTCACCTATTCAGATGCGGTGGGATACCCGAATTTACCAGTGGAGGTACGGGTCCTGATCAGATATGGGTTTGGCATGCTTCTTGACTAAGACTCTGTCCATCGTAGGATCGGTTTCGGCAATAGCCCAGGGACAGGAAGACCCCAGTACGGCAGGAGACAGAGTGACGGGACCACCGCCGAGGAGATGTGCGGTGCCGGCCTGCGGGTGGTGACGGCCGCCCGCGTCGCGCTGCTCGAGACCGTCCGGGACGGTGACCACTTCGGCATCGAGGCGATCGCCCCCGGGGCGCGCGGCCGGTGGGCCCCATCTCCCTTGGATTCGTGTGTGAGGCCCTCCACGCGCTTACCGTGGCGGGGCTCGTACGTCGCATCGAAACGGTCGGCAGTCCGGCCTGGTTCGAGAGACTCCTCGGGGACAACGACCACCACATCGTGTGCCTGTTGTGCGGTGTCGTCGCTGACGTCGAACTGCGCGGTCGGCGAGGCGCCCCGCCTGCCCGCGTCCGACGACCACGGCTGCTCGATCAACGGGCCGAGGTCATCTGCTGGAGCCCGTGCCCCGACTGTTCCACCGCCTGCAGTTCCTGAACACCGTGATCCGCCCAGTCCGGAAGGATTCCCATGTCCGAGAACCATGATGCAATCGTCGTAGACGCGAAAACGGAGGGCGGAGGTGGTTGCCCGGTCGTGCACGGGCGTGCCACGCACCCGACTCAGGGCGGCGGAAACCGCCAGTGGTGGCCGGATCGGCTCAACCTGAAGATCCTGGCCAAGAACCCCGCCGTGGCCAACCCCCTGGGCGATGAGTTCGACTACGCCGAGGCGTTCAAGTCCCTTGACCTCGCGGCCGTGAAGCGGGACATCGCGGAGGTGCTGACGGACTCGCAGGACTGGTGGCCGGCCGACTTCGGCAACTACGGACCGTTCATGATCCGGATGGCGTGGCACAGCGCGGGCACCTACCGGATCAGCGACGGCCGCGGCGGCGCCGGGGCCGGGCAGCAGCGCTTCGCCCCCCTCAACAGCTGGCCGGACAACGGGAACCTCGACAAGGCCCGCCGCCTGCTGTGGCCGGTCAAGAAGAAGTACGGCCAGAGCATCTCGTGGGCCGACCTCATGATCCTCACCGGCAATGTCGCCCTGGAGTCGATGGGCTTCAAGACCTTCGGCTTCGCCGGCGGCCGTGCGGACGTGTGGGAGCCCGACGAGGACGTCTACTGGGGTCCCGAGACCACCTGGCTCGGCGACGAGCGCTACACAGGTGACCGCGAGCTGGAGAACCCCCTCGGCGCGGTCCAGATGGGCCTCATCTACGTCAACCCGGAGGGCCCGAACGGCAACCCGGACCCGCTCGCCGCGGCCCGCGACATCCGGGAGACGTTCCGCCGGATGGCCATGAACGACGAGGAGACGGTCGCCCTGATCGCGGGCGGTCACACCTTCGGCAAGACCCATGGCGCGGGCCCGGCGGAGCACGTCGGCGCCGACCCCGAGGGCGCTTCGCTCGAGGAGCAGGGCCTCGGCTGGAAGAACTCCTTCGGCACCGGCAAGGGCGGCGACGCGATCACCAGCGGTCTCGAGGGTATCTGGACGAACACCCCGGTGACCTGGGACAACGGCTTCTTCGAGATCCTGTTCGGCTACGAGTGGGAGCTGTTCCAGAGCCCCGCCGGTGCGCACCAGTGGAGGCCGAAGGACAGCGCCGGGGCGGGCACCGTCCCCGACGCCCACGACTCGTCGAAGAGCCACGCCCCGACGATGCTGACGACCGACCTCTCGCTCCGGTTCGACCCGGCCTACGAGCAGATCTCGCGACGCTTCCTCCAGAACCCCGACGAGTTCGCGGACGCCTTCGCCCGGGCGTGGTTCAAGCTGACCCACCGGGACATGGGCCCGATCGTGCGCTACCTCGGCCCGGAGGTTCCGGCCGAGACGCTGCTGTGGCAGGACCCCCTTCCCTCGGTGACGCACGAGCTCATCGACGCCGAGGACATCGCCGCCCTCAAGGGCCAGATCCTCGCCTCTGACCTGCCCGTGTCCCAGCTCGTGTCCACCGCGTGGGCGTCGGCCTCGTCCTTCCGTGGCAGCGACAAGCGCGGCGGCGCCAACGGCGCACGCATCCGCCTCCAGCCGCAGAGCGGGTGGGCGGTCAACGATCCCGACCAACTGGCGGCGGTGCTGCACACCCTGGAGGGGATCCAGGGGTCCTTCAACGTTGCCCAGTCCGGCGGCAAGCAGGTCTCGCTCGCCGATCTGATCGTGCTCGCCGGTGGTGCGGCCGTCGAACAGGCCGCCAAGGACGCCGGCTTCGACGTCGAGGTGCCCTTCACGCCGGGCCGCGTGGACGCGTCGCAGGAGCAGACCGACGTGGAGTCGTTCGCCGCGCTCGAGCCGACCGCCGACGGGTTCCGCAACTACCTCGGGAAGGGCAACCGGCTGCCGGCTGAATACCTGCTGATCGACCGGGCGAACCTGCTGACGCTGAGCGCCCCCGAGATGACGGTCCTCGTCGGTGGTCTCCGTGTGCTGGGCGCAAACTACCAGCAGTCGCCGCTCGGCGTCTTCACCACGACCCCTGGGTCTCTGACCAACGACTTCTTCGCCAATCTGCTCGACCTGGGCACGACGTGGAAGGCAACGTCCGAGGACGCGAACACGTTCGAGGGTCGCGACACCGCCACCGGCGAGGTCAAGTGGACCGGCAGCCGCGCGGACCTCGTCTTCGGGTCGAACTCCGAGCTGCGCGCGCTCGCGGAGGTCTACGCGGGCGATGACGCGAAGAAGAAGTTCGTGAACGACTTCGTCGCGGCGTGGGACAAGGTGATGAACCTCGACCGGTTCGACCTTGTCTGATCACGACGTCCGGGTCGGCCCGCGCCCGGCGGCCACAGATCCGGCCTCGATTGTCGCCGTCGCTGCCCTGGCCCTCAGGCACAACACCGAGGCGGCAACCGCTGTTGGTGGCGTCGGCAGGTCGGCGACCGTAACTGGAGGCGCCCAGGCGGGCATGCGCTCCCGCCGATAGTCAGCGGCGGAGGACGAATCTCCGCCGGGCCGTGAGAAGCCCCGGACCGAAGGTCCGGGGCTTCTCACGTGTGGAGCGCAGGTGCTGAGACACCCAGTCGGGCGCCAGCCCAAGGAAGTTGGTCAGATCCCGCTCGGCACTGTCGAGCAGATGACGCAGTTCGGTGACGGACAGCTCGATCACTGGGCTGCCGCTTTGCTCCGCGTCGACGGTCAACCGGACGGTGTCGCCGAGGCGTTCGGCGAACGCGTTGGGGTCGTGGCCGAAGGAGGCCTGGCCGCTGCCGTCGACGACCTCACTCCAGTCACGCCAGTCCTCCAGCCCATTACAGCAGCCGGGCAGGAACGCAGTGCCTGTTGCGCTGTTCGTGACACGCAGTCCACCGGCCCCGAAGAGGCTGTCGAAGGTCAGCAATCCGTGAAGGAAGGATCCGCGGGGGTCGGCGGGCCGTGGCGGGCATTCGTCCTGCCTGTGGCCGGGATCGATGTCGTTGCAGGCGACGATGTGCATCACCGCTGCTGGTGATGGTTGCTTGCACGGATTCGCCTTGGCGAAGTGCGCTGAGGGGGCGCTTCGGTTCATCCGGCATGACGGCATCATCGCCCCCTGTGACCAGCAGGGGGCCGGAGGGGAGCACAGTTGGCCCAGGACATGCCGGACTCCTCTCAGAGTTCGGCTGAAGGCAGCAGCGCCCCGGAATCTCAGACACCGGGCGCGTCCCCGGCGCTTCTCACAGAGTGCGGTGCATGATGTGCAGCCCGACGTAGCCCATCTTCGGGTGGCGGAAGCCCTCCGGCAGCGTGCCCAGTACCTCGAAGCCGAGTGCCCGGTACAGGTTCACCGCGTGGACGTTGGTCTCCACAACCGCGTTGAACTGCATCGCCCGGTAACCCGCAGCGCGCGCCCAGTGCATCGTGTATTCGCATAGCGCGCGCCCCACGCCCTGCCCGGAGTGCGCCGGGTCCACCATGTAGCTGGCGCTCGCGATATGTGATCCGTTGCCCATGTGGTTGCGGTTCATCTTTGCCGTGCCCAGGACCGTACCCGAGTCGTCCACCGCGACGACGGTCCGGTCGGGGGATGGCAGAATCCACCAGTCACGGCCTTGGTCCTGACCGAGATCCGTCGGATAGGTGAACGTCTCACCTGCGGTGACGATGGTGTGGAAGAAAGGCCAGATGGCGGCCCAGTCCTCCAGGTTGGCTTCCCTGATCAACATGTGGTCAGGATGCCTGAAGGGGAACGCGACCTCCAGCACTTTTCCCGCCCGGAACATCGTCGGATTCCGCGGGTGACTCCATCGGGCGGGGGCTCGGGTACAGGTGCTGGGGTGCGCGCAGGGATGGTCCGTATGCGGTGGGAGGTGCGCTCAAGGAGGCCGTGAGCCACTCGACACGGTCCGATGGCGGACGCTTACGTCATGCCACCGTCCACATGGCCGCACGTCGAACGAAGTGTCCGTCATGTGCCAATCGGGGCTGATGTGGTGACAGTTGTGAACCCGCGTGGTCCATGGGTCGGCTGCGCGAACCTGTGAGCGGGGCAGTACTGTGCGCCCCACCGCTATTCAGGCGATGAAACATGTGGAGGAACAATCCATGACCATACCCAGGAGACCGTTGCGTGCCGCGGGGACATTCGCGGCCGCTGCGGTTGTCGGCCTGACCGGCGCGGTCCTTTCCGCCGGTCCGGCCGCAGCTCACACCCCCACCTGGGCCGTGACCTGTAATGAAGTGACGCTTGACCTGACCGCCTACAACAGCGACGTCGCCAACACGGTGACCGTCACGGTTGACGGCAAGGACCTCCTGCCCACCGAGACATTCGGGAAGGAGTTCCACAAGACGCTCGAACTTCCGGAGCACGACAAGGAACTGACCGTCCACCTGGTCGTGAAGGCCGGCGACGGCGACCGTTTCTCGAAGGACGACACCAAGCAGGCACCGGTGTGTGAGGACAACACCCCGACGCCCACGCCGACGGCATCCGAGTCGAAGCCGGCCGAGA
This sequence comes from Streptomyces sp. NBC_01669, assembly GCF_026339735.1. GTDB lineage: Bacteria > Actinomycetota > Actinomycetes > Streptomycetales > Streptomycetaceae > Streptomyces > Streptomyces yanii. The sequence continues at coordinate 312,713 of NZ_JAPEQG010000001.1, read as the reverse complement.
AGCCCACGACGGAGGCGCCCGCGCCGAGCCAGAGCTCCCCCGAGACCGCGCCCGCCGCGGCCTCGCCGAGCCCCAGCTCGCCCGACCTGGCCGAGACGGGTTCGTCGTCCGCCACGCCCATCATCGGTGGTGCGGCTGTCGCCGTGCTGCTGGCCGGTGGCGGCATCATGTGGTCCGTGCGCAAGCGTCGCACCGCGCAGGGCTGACGTAGCTCAGTAGTCCACTGGTTCGAGCGCAGGACCGCGCGGGACCGTCGGACGAGGGGCGTGCCGCATCACGCAGCGCGTGACGGCACGCCCCTCACTGCTCCCTCAACGTCGTTCCTCCGTCAGCTCGGACGGATTCGGGGTCTCCGCAGGCGATGCGGACTCATGGGTCTCTGTGGAAGCGACCGGGGACCCGGAGGTGGGTGGTGTGGGAGGTCCGATCTCGCACCACACGGCCTTCCCCTCGCCGCGCGGCTCGATGCCCCAGCGGACGGCGATGGCGTCGAGGAGCAGTAGACCGCGTCCCGATGTCGCTGTCTCGCCGGGAGTCCGGCGCCTCGGCCAGGCACTGGAGCGGTCCTGCACCGAAAGCCGCACCCGGCGGACAGGCTCCCGAAGGACCTCCAGCGTGAGCACTGCCCCGCCTTCGGTGTGCAGAAGCACATTCACCAGCAGTTCACCGGTGACCAGTTCGGCATCGTCGGCGAGATCGGCCATGTTCCAGTCCCGCAGGGCCTGACGCACGATGGAGCGGGCATCGGAGAGCCCTTCGGGATCCGCCTGGTGGATGTACTGGTGCAAGCGCGGCGCTCGCGGCGAACCCGGGTCCGGACTGCGCCGGAGCACCAGCAGCGCCACATCGTCCCCCGCGCCCCAGCGCTCCCAGAGCCGGTCGGACAAATGGTCGGCCAGCGCCTACGCACTCGTAGGCCCCGTGCTCACCTCGTGGATCAGCGCACAGATTCCCGATTCGATATCGGCGCCCGGTTTTTCCACCAGCCCATCGGTGTACAAGACAAGGGTTTCGCCGGGCACCAGGTCGAGACGCGTCTCCGGGTACTCCTCGTTCTCGAAGTCGGTGGAGAGCCCCAGGGGCAGACCGCCCCGTATCTGCGGAGTGCCGACCCGGCCGTCCATGTGCCGGATCAGCGGACCGAAGTGCCCGGCGCGGACCGCGCGCACGGTACCCGAGGGGAGGTCGACCTGGGCGTATGTACAGGTGGCGAAGCGGTCCGTGTCCAGTTCGGCGAGAAAGCGTGAGGCCCGGGCCAGCACTGTCGCCGGCGGGTGCCCCTCGCCCGCGTACGCGCGCAGGGCGATGCGCAGCTGGCCCATGATGGCGGCCGCATGGGTGTCATGGCCTTCCACGTCGCCCACGACGATGCCGAAGCGGTTCTTGGGCAGGGCGATCACGTCGTACCAGTCGCCGCCGACCTGCCGCCCGCTCCGTGCCGCGTGGTAGCGCACGGCGATTTCGCCGCCCTCGATCTCCTGGATCCGCCTGGGAAGCATCGCCGACTGCAGCCCGGTGGCGAACTCCCGCTCCTCGTCGAAGAGGGTCGCCCGCTGCAGTGACTGGGCCACGATCGCCGAGAGCCCCAGACACAGGTTGCGTTCGTCGGCGTTGAAGTCCGTCCGCTCGCAGTAGAAGAGCGCGAGACCGCCCAGTGATCGCGCCTGCGCGATCAGTGGAAGATAGGCGGCGGCGCGGAACTTGAGCTCGTCCGTGAACGGCTCCAGGGCCGGATACCGCCGCAGGAGGCCGGCGATCGAGGTCACGAACCGGGGCCGACCGCTGAGGACCGTATCGGCCAGCGGGAACCGCGGATCGAGGTTCCCGGACCCGAACTTGATGATGCTCTCCGGCGCGACCCCGCTCGCTGCGATGACATTGATGGAGGTGTTCTCCACCAGACCCAGGGCGACCCCGTCCGCGCCGAGCATGGCCAGACTGCTGGGACCGGTGAGCGTGGCGGTCACGTCGTTCACGCTCACCGCACGCGACATCGCGCTTGTTGTGCGTTCAACGATGCTGGTCTGTCGTTGGCGGCGTTTCTCCAGGTCCAGCACGAAGGCCGAATGGGTGACCTCCTGCGTCGCGTCCCGCACGACCCCGATGACCCGGTGCGCCCGCCCGTCGTCCCTGCGCAGAATCCGCGCCTGGACATGTGTCCACTGGTGGGTGCCGTTCGCACGCGGAACCTGGAAATGGACGCTGTACGAGCTGTGACCACCCGTGATGGCCTCGTCGATCGCCAGTTCCAGCCGGTCCCGTTCCGCCGGTTCGAGCCGCGAAACCAGAATTCCCGGGTCAGGGGTGAACTCCTCCGGGTCCAGTCCGAAGACGAGCAGGCCTGCCGCGTCGATGTCCAGTGACCGCGTATCCAGGTCCCACTCGAAGCTGCCCGTGCGATTCAGGGCAAGCCGCTCCTCCGTCCCGGTCTCGCCGCTGTACGGCCGGTCGATCTGCAGGCGGGGCGTATCGTCGGAGTCTGGGTCCCGGTCGTGGTCGGTCATTCCTGCTCCGGAGATCGTCCGGCGGGATTGGCGGACAGTACGGCCTGTATGTGTTTCTTGTACGTGTCTTATTGTCGAACCCGTTCCCGAGTACTGCCACAGCGGACCCGGCGCTCCCACCGGCCCGCCGAACGCGTCCCAGCGGGTCCTCTGCACCCCTGCTGCCCCGACCTGCGGACCGCCGCCGCAGAATGAGCAACGGAAGATCGTCCGTGACCGGCGGACGGTACAACCCAGGGGCTGACCGGAGCGCATTGATGAACAACGAAGACCCCGTCCGGCTGCACACCGAGGGCCGCACCCGGCACATCACACTCAACCGCCCACGCGCCCTCAACGCGCTGACTCACACCATGGTGCTCCGCGTCGACGAAGCCCTCACCGCGGCAGAACACGACGATTCGGTCACTGCGGTGCTGATCAGCGGAGCGGGGGAGCGCGGCCTCTGCGCAGGCGGCGACATCCGCGCCATATATGAGGACGCCCGAGCGGGCGGCTCCGCATCGCCGGACTTCTGGCGCGACGAGTACCGGCTCAATGCCCGGATCGCCCGCTTTCCCAAGCCGTACGTCGCACTCATGGACGGCATCGTGATGGGCGGCGGGGTGGGCATCTCGGCCCACGGAAGTGTCCGTATCGTCACGCAACGCTCCCGCGTCGCCATGCCGGAGACCGGTATCGGCTTCGTGCCCGACGTGGGCGGGACCCATCTCCTCGCCTCCGCACCCGGTGAACTCGGCACCCACCTGGCGCTCACCGGGGACGCCGTCGGAGCGGCCGACGCCCTGCTGTGCGGGCTCGCCGACCATTTCGTACCCTCGCGGCACCTCCTGGAACTGACCCGGGACCTGGCTGGGGCCGCCACGCCCGCCGACATCACGGAGGCGGCGCAGCAGTACGTCGCCGAGGCGCCCGTCGCCGAACTGGCCGCGCATCGCGACTGGATCGACGCCTGCTATGCGGCCGACTCGGTCGAGGAGATCGTCGACCGGCTTCAGAATTGCGGCGAACCCGCCGCGAAGGAGACCGCCGAGACGATTCTGGCCAAGTCGCCCACCGCACTCAAGGCGACCCTTGCCTCGGTGCGCAGCGCCCGGCTCCTCAACAGCTTGGAGGAGGTCCTCGACCAGGAGTTCCGCGTCTCCTGCGCTGCCTTCACCCGGCCCGATCTGGTGGAAGGTGTACGCGCCCAGATCATCGACAAGGACCGCAACCCGCACTGGAGCCCGGCCCGGCTGGACCAGGTCACGACTGCTGACGTGGCAGCGTTCTTCACACCCTTGGGCGGCAGCGAACTCGGACTCGCCCGCGAGGCCTCGGCCGCCCGCTGAGGCACGCGGCGACCCAGGCGCGATTCACGGACGGGGCGGCGCCCCGACACAAGCGGCCGAGCCGGCAGCGCCCCGGTGCGCTGCCGGCTCACTCCGCTTCGGAGCTCGTGGGGCCCGCTCACCCTACGGAACCCGCAAGCAGAGTCGTCCAGCGGCCGCTGGCCGTTGAGCTTTATGAAACGTTTCATCCTGCGCGAGGTTTGGACTCGTTCACTAGTCAAGCAACACATCCGGTTTTCTTCAGGACTTGAAACAATTCATCACGCGAGAGGGGGCTCGGGCGGCCCTGCGCCCCGGCGAGCGGCCACCGCATCGAAGAGATCCCAGCCGTCGAGCTGCTCGGTCGAGGGGGTGTCCGGGTGCCACCCGCCGGACACCGCCTCGTCGAACAGGGCCCTGACGGTTCCGGGCTTGTGCAGGTTCAACCAGCCGCCCTGCGCGGTGCCGACGGCTCCCGAAGGGAGAAAGCCGTCGGGGACCAGTCGGCCGGTGCCCTCCTGGAACACGATCAGAAGCCGCCCGCGTGCGTGGTAGCGGCGGATCGTGAGGATCTCGCGGCAGTTGCGATATGTGCCCTCCTCGACATCGTGGTCATGACCGACCGACCAGAGGAACGTCTCGTCGTTCACCACGAGACGCCGGGCGCTCCTGCTGCTTCGAACCATCGGCGGACCGCCGTCCTTGTCGTCGTGTCTGCGGTCAGAAGAACAGTCTGACCTTGTCTCGATCAGCAGGCGTTCACGGTCCAGTGCCACGAGGGGCGCGCACCACGACCCGGGCATGGACGGGATCGCCACGGCGGGCCTCCGGGTCCGGACCTTCTCGGCGGCCGGCTCCCGCATCACGCCCCGGACGAGAGCCTCTTCGTGCTCCGCCGCCGGTTCCGGCTCTGCTGTACAGGCGAGCTCGCAGAACGGGACCGACCCCTCCGGCAGCGGCTCGCAGAACGGGACCGACCCCTCCGGCAGCGGCTCGAAGTCCGGCTCCACCCTTTCGAATGTCGGCACCCAGGCGCCGATCGTCGGGCGTGAGTACACCTTCACGGCCCGAACCGGGCGGGCGAGTGCGAGCGTCCGTGGAGCTGCAGTCATGGCAGCCACCGTAGGGGCGGCGGCACCACCCTGTCACCGGCATTCCGCCGCGCTGCCCCAGTCTGCCCGCGGGCACCGCGGCCCGGGCCGCCACGCTACACGGTATGCAATGTTCCGTGCTGCTCAGCGACCGCTGCTGGACATGCTCGGCTGCAGGCTCCCCACGAGGTCGAAGAACCGGGCCTCATTGCCGCAGAGCCCTGCACGTTGCAGCGCACCGTCGGCCTCCGCCATGGGCGAGGCGAGCAGGGGCAGGTACAGCGGCGCCTCGTCCGGGTCCGCGAGGGCGGCCCGTGTGGCCTCCAGCAGCCGGACGTACGCCTGGGCCGCGGCGAGTTCGTCATTGCGCATCTCAGCATCTCCTGGTCAGAGGTGTCGGACCATCAAGCATCTCTCATGGGTCTGACAACGCTATTCAGGAATCCGTGACGGGGATGTCCCGGGCCGTTCCGTAGAGACGCGACACGCGGGTCCGGATCACCACGTGCCGGTCCGCCCCGATCTGTTCGAGGAATGCAGTCTCCTCAACGGAATCCTCGAACCCGGGTATCATGGCAAGTCCACGACCGGCTCGCGCCCGAGTACCGCCGTCACCTCCGAGATCTCCGCATCGCCCTCGGCGACGGCGAACGTGGAGATGTCCGGCCGCTGGGCTTGCAGGGCGGCCTGCGGTGCGTTCCGCGGCCGGCGCACAGTGAGGCGATGGGCGCTGGCGAAGATCCGTACGACGCGCTCGTCGGGGTTCCACGGGTGCAGCGCCGTGGACAGATGCGGGTCGGCGCTGCGTCCGACGAAGGAGAGCGCTCCGACACTGCTGCACGCTCAGGAACCGTGACAGCTCGTCATCGGTGAGTGTGCGGGGCGCGGGCCCGGTACCCGGCTGCTGCTCGCCCTTTTTGCTCGTCCGTTCCGTGTTCGTGCACATGGGGTGCCTTTCGCGGGAGTGACGGTGGGACGTTCAGAGGTTTCGAGTGCTGCTCCGTGGCGACGCGGGGAGGGAGTTCGGCCGCACCGGGCGCAGCACCGTGTAGGCGACGACGAACGCGGCGACGAGGAAGCCCGCGCCTACGGTGAAGGCCAGGTGGTAGCCGCCCGTCAGCGCCGTGGCCCGGCTCGCTCCGTTCGTGAGCAGCCCCTCGGTGCGGGAGGCCGCCAGCGTGGACAGCAGGGCGACGCCCACCGCCATACCGATCTGCTGGGTGGTGTTGAACAGCCCGGACGCGAGCCCGGCGTCGTCGGCCTTCGCATCGGACATGCCGAGCGTGGTCAGCGCGGGGAGGGCGAGGCCGAAACCGGCCCCGAGCAGCATCACCGGGAGCAGATCGGTGAGGTAGTGCGCGTGTACGGGCACGCGGGCGAGCAGTCCGAGGACCCCGATCAGCATGACGAGCCCGGTCAGCAGGACCCAGCGTTCACCGAAGCGCGCATTGAGGCGGGCCGAGACCCCCAGGGACACCGCGCCGATCACCACGGCTGCCGGAAGCATCGCGAGTCCCGTCCGCGCGGATCCGTAACCGAGGACCTTCTGCAGGTACAGGGCGACCAGGATCTGGAACGAGAACAGCGCTGCGACCATGAGCAGTTGGACCAGATTGGCCCCCGCGACCGTACGCGATCGCAGGATGCGCAGCGGCATGAGCGGGGTTCCGGCAGTGGCCTGGCGAGCGACGAATGCGCCGAGCAGGACGGCGGCAAGGGCGCCCAGCCCCAGCGTGTGCACCGAGGTCCAGCCGTACTCCTCGACCTGGACGACGGTGTAGATGCCTACCATCAGCCCTGCGGTGACCAGGAGCGCGCCGGTGACGTCCGCCCCGGCCCGGAGGCCGAGACCGCGGTCGGCAGGCAGGACAGGCGTGGCGATGACGAGCGCCGCGAGGCCGATCGGCAGATTGATGAAGAAGATCCAGTGCCAGCTGAGCGCATCGGTGAGGACGCCGCCGAGCACCTGGCCGATCGACGCCCCTGCCGCACCGGTGAAGCTGAACACGGCTATCGCGCGGGCGCGTTCGCGGGGCTCGGTGAAGAGCGTCACGAGGATGCCCAGGCCGACGGCGGAGGCCATCGCGCTGCCGACGCCCTGCAGGAACCGGGAAGCGATCAGCATCGCGGGCGTGGTGGCCGCGCCAGCCAGCAGAGACGCGGCGGTGAACACCGCGGTGCCGGCAAGGAACATGCGCTTGCGGCCGAGCAGATCGCCGAGCCTGCCTGCGAGAAGCAGCAGGCTGCCGAATGCGATCAGGTAGGCGTTGACGACCCAGCTCAACCCGGCAGGCGTGAACCCCAGGTCGTTCTGGATGGTCGGCATGGCCACGGTCACGATGGAGCCGTCGAGGACGATCATCAGCATCCCCGTGGCGATCACCCCGAGTGCCAGCCGACGGGAGCGGGCTGTGGGAGCGGGGGCCGCGGACGGCGCCGGGCGATCAGCAGGTGTGGAAGGAGCAGAAGGAGCGGACATGCGGTCTCTCCTGTCGAATGAGGTGACAGGAGAGACGCTAGCAGATGGTTTTGTAGTAGACGATTTCTTTCGGGTCTATCTCTGTGACCCGTTACCCTCGCTGGCGTGCCCGCCGGACCGTCTGCGGACTCTCGGACGGAGTGGCCAGGTGCCCGTCGACCAGGTGTTTCAGTGCGCGCAGCAGCATGTCGCGTTCGTCCTGGGGGAGGGCGGTGAGCGCCCGCTCGTGCACACCGTCGACGATCTGCTGGCTCTGCTCGGCGACCTTGGCGCCCTTCTCGGTCACAGCGATGATCCGGGCACGACGGTCCTTGCTGGAGGGGCGGCGCTCGGCGAGTCCGGCCTGCTCCAGGGCGTCGACCGTCACGACCATCGTGGTCTTGTCCATGTCGCCGATCTCGGCGAGCTGGATCTGGGTCCGCTCCTCCTCCAGTGCGTGGACCAGGACGCAGTGCATGCGCGCCGTGAGTCCGATCTCGGCGAGCGCCGCCGACATCTGAGTCCGCAGGACGTGACTGGTGTGGTCCAGCAGGAAGGAGAGGTCCGGTTCGGTGCGGGTGGGTGACATGGCGGTCATGTCTGCCAGGGTAACCGCGATTCGGTCCGTGGCGGATTATCCGGAAGTCGGCCTATGCGGCACCGCCCGGGCAACGGCGAGCGGAGGAAAAGCGGTACCCGAACAACCGTGGGCGAGGGCACCATGGGACGTCATGACCATCGACCGTGTCGTACTCCTTGCGCCGCGTACCAGCGGAAGCGGACGCCGCCTCGCCGAGACCGCTGCCGGTCGGGGACTGCGCGTACTGACCGCGGACGGCTGGGCGCTGCCAGCCGAAGCGCAGGGCGCCGAGCGGGCGCACCTGTACGGCGGGCCGCTGCTTGCCGACAGGGTGGCCGGCGAGCTGGACATCGTCCCGCTGGAGCCTCCGGCGGACTGGCTGGCCCGCCTGCCGACCGGCCTGACCGGCCGCCGGGTCGAGGCGGTCACCCTGAAGGAGGCGCGGGAACTGCGCCGACCGGCCTTCGTCAAGCCGCCGACCGACAAGTTCTTTCCGGCCCGCATCTACCCCGACGGCTCCCGGCTGCCCGGCCCTGACGCGTTCGACGACGACCTGCCGGTGCTCGTGAGCGACATCGTCTGCTTCGCCCGTGAGTACCGCCTTTTCGTGCTGGACGGTGCCGTGCACACCGGCAGCCGCTACTCAGTGGGCGCCGCGCTCGATCCGGCGCCACTGGCGGAGGACCGGTTCGACACCGAGGTCCGTGCGTTCGCCACCGCGCTGCTCACGGAGGCCGCGGGCTCGCTGCCTTCGGCCGCCGTGGTGGACGTCGGCCTGCTCGACGGCGGTGGTTGGGCAGCCGTGGAGGCGAACCCGGCCTGGGCGAGCGGCGGTTACGCCTGCGATCCGGAACGGGTGCTTGACGTGGTGCTCCGCGCGGCCGGACCGGCCGCCGAAGCGGCCCCACCGGACCTGCGCTTCGCCCGGTCCCTGCCGGAGGTCCCGGCAGGTCAGGACAGCTCCGGGCGGACCAGCGCGCGGGCGAACGGCTCCCCGGTGGCGCGCGTAGGCCAACCGCACGCACACCTCGCTCATGGTGCGTGGACGGTGGCCGGGGCCGACGCAGCAGCCTTTGTGGAAGCGGAGGTCCGCATTCAGTAGGACGGAAAGGTCCGCCGGGCATCCGTGTCCGGACGCCGCGGCGCGGCGAACGCCGAGCCGACGTGGATCAGCGGCGGTGCGCAGCACGGGCAGATCGGGTCGTGGCCGCCCGGAAGGGGGTTGCAGTAGCCGCTGGACCGCTGTCCCGTTGGCGGCGGAGGCGCCCGCCACGTCCACGCACTTGCCGCCCAGCCCGGTGATCGATCCGGTGCCGGTGGTCGCGGCACTGGCGGCGGCGGGCAGGGTGACGAGCGAGGCTCCGGCGGCGAGGAGGAGCGCTGCCGGCAGGGCGAGCGGCCCGAGGCGGCGGCGCGAGCCGGGGAGGGGGCTCATGCCGCGTTCACCGTCCACTTCTGGTTGGCGGTTCCGGCACAGGTCCAGATCTGGAGCCGGGTGCCGTTGGCGGAGGCGTTGCCGGTGGCGTCCATGCACTTGTCGGCCTGGACGTTCACGATGTCCCGGGCACCGGACACACCCCAGCGCTGATTGCCTCCGCCGGTGCAGTCCCAGAGCTGGAGCTGGGCTCCGTCGGCCGTGCTGTTGTCCTTGACGTCGAGGCACTTGCCGAGCGCGCGGATCGTCCCGTCGGAGCCTACGGTCCACTTCTGGGCGGCGGTTCCGTTGCAGTCGTAGAGCTGGACCGCTGTCCCGTTGGCGGCGGAGGCGCCCGCCACGTCCACGCACTTGCCACCCAGCCCCGTGATGGTGCCGCCCGTACCGTCGGATCCGCTGTCACTGGTGGTGACGTGCACGTAGTCGACGACGAGGTGCTGCGGGAAGGTGGTGCTGCCGTCGGGGTCGCCGGGCCAGTAGCCGCCGACCGCGAGATTCATGATGATGAAGAACGGCTTGTTGAACACCCAGCTCTTCCCACCGAGATCGGCAGGTGTGCGCCGCTGGTAGACGGTGCCGTCCACGGACCAGGTGATCGAGTCGGGTGCCCAGTCCACCGCGAAGGTGTGGAAGGCGTCGGCGAACGCCTGGTCGCCGGGCAGGGCGTAGCCGGCCCCGATGCCGCCGGAGCCGGAGTACCCGGGGCCGTGGATGGTGCCGTGGACCGTGCCGGGTTCGAAGCCGACGTTCTCCATGATGTCGATCTCGCCGCTGTTGGGCCAGCCCACGCTGCCGATGTCGTCGCCGAGCATCCAGAACGCGGGCCACATGCCCTGACCGCGCGGGATCTTCATCCTGGTCTCGATGTGCCCGTAGGTCGAGGTGAACTTGCCGGCCGTGTTCAGCCGGGCCGAGGTGTACTCGCACCGGCCGTACCAGCACTGGTAGTTGCCCGGATTGTCCTTGCGGGCGGTGATGACGAGATTGCCCTGGCCGTCGAGGGCGGCGTTGCTGTTGCCCGCCGTGTAGTACTGGCGCTCGTGGTTGTTGACGTTGTCGCCGGTCTCGGTCTGCCACTTGCTTCCGTCGACCGCCGATCCGGCCGGACCGTTGAAGTCGTCGGAGAACGTTGTCGCCGCGGCGGCGACAACGCGTGGCTCGGGTGCGGGCGTGGCGTCGGCGGGGGCAGCGGTCACCGCACCTGAGCAGCAGAGCAGAGCCACGACATACAGCGCCATCCGGCGCCGTCTGGGGGTTCGCACAGTCATCACACCACTCTTCATGGGGCAATCATGAACATGACAGATTGCATGGCGGACCGATGCCCGGGAGGAGGCTCGACACCGCTTCTTAATTCACTTCTTGATTTAAGTGATGGCATGAGAGGGCGTCAAGGAGTTGGTACAGACCTTGTATTGCGGGATTCTGTGCCACCGCGCGTTCAGGTCTTGAACGTGTGAACTTTCAGGGCTCGACCTCCAGGAACCGTCGGCGTCGCGGCCCCCGGTACAGCAGCGCCGTCCAGCCCAGCTGCCCCAGCGCGGCCGCGCACCGGGTCAGTTCCGCCTCCTCCTCGTGCGCAGCCCCGCTGCCGGGCGGACCGAGCCACTCCACCCGTACGGTGCCGGGCGTCCCGCCTTCCTGCACGCGGTACCCGGTAGCGACCCGCTGCCCGGACGCATCAACGGCCGATGCGGGCACACCGGCCGCCTCCAGCGCCAGCGCGACCGCCCGCAGCCTCCGATGCAGCTCCCACTGAGCCGGTACGCCCTCGGGATCCGCCCGCCCGGTGTTGGTCAGTCGCCGGATCTGCAGTAGCCCCTCCCACGCCGTCTGCACCGACGCGGCACGCTTCTCCGCCGGCCCCGGGGCCAAAGGGCCGTCCCCGGTGGCCGGTTCGAAACCGGTGTCGTCCTCGCTGCCCATCCTCGTCCCCTTTACCCGTCCCGCACTCCTGCCAGTGTGCGTCGCCCCACTGACAAAGGCCCCCGGACCACCCGTCCGACCGGCGACGACACCCGGGAGCTACGCCGAAACGCCCGGCCCGGCGCCGAGGACCTTTCCGGGATTCAGGATCCCGTGCGGATCCAGCGCCGCCTTCACCGCGTGATGCATGCCGAGCACCGCGGGCCCCAGCTCCTTGCTCAGGCCACGCATCTTCAGCAGCCCCACCCCGTGCTCGCCCGTGACGGTGCCGCCCAGGGCGATCGCGTCGTCGAGGATGTCCTCGAAGGCGGACTGGGCGCGCGCCCGCGCCGCTTCGTCCCCGGGCGGCGTGATGATCAGCGGATGCAGATTGCCGTCACCGGCATGCGCGATATTGGCCACCAGAATGTCGTGCCGGACCCCCGTCCGCTCGATCCGGGCCAGCATCTCCGGCACCGCGGCACGCGGCACGCAGACGTCCTCGGTGAGCACCGGACCGAGCCGCTCCAGCGCCGGATACGCCAGCCGCCGCGCCTGGAAGAGTGCATCCGCCTCCTGCTGGTCCGTGGAGACCGCGGCCCACGTGGCACCCGCCCGCTCGAAGCAGTCCCGTACGAGCTCGGCCTCGGCATCGCCCTCGGCACCCGGGGTGTCGACGCGGCCGAGCAGGACCACGTCGGCATCGGTGGACAGCCCCATCTTCTTCCAGGCGTCGACCGCGGCGAGGCAGTGACGGTCGACCAGTTCGAGCGCCGACGGGATCACGCCCGAGGCGGTTACGGCACTCACCGCCTCACCCGCGGCGACCACCGACGCGAAGTACCCGGCCACGGTCCGCTCCTGCGGTCGCGCCGGACGCAGCCGGACCGTGATCTCCGTGATCACTCCGAGCGTGCCTTCGGAACCGACGATCAGCCCGGCCAGGTCGTAGCCCGCGACTCCCTTCGCGGTGCGCCGCCCCAACGACACGACCTCGCCGAGCCCGTTGACCGCTTCGAGGCCGAGCACATAGTCGCGAGTCACGCCGTACTTGACGCAGCACATGCCTCCGGCGTTCGTCGCGACATTTCCGCCGATCGTCGACCTGGGCGAGCTCGCCGGATCAGGCGGGTACCAGAGCCCGTGCTCCGCGCAGGCCGCCCGCAGGTCGTCATTGACCACGCCGGGCTGGACGACGGCCAGTCGTTCCGCCGGGTCGATGTGGACGATCCGGTTCATGTCCTCGAAGGACAGGACGATCGACCCGTCGACTGCGTTCGCGCCACCGGACAGGCCCGTGCCCGCCCCGCGCGGCACCAGCGGAATGCGGTGGGTCAGACAGTGCCGCACCACCTCTCGTACCTCGTCGGTGGTCTGTGCCCGCACCACCGCCAGAGGCGTTCCGTACGGAGCCCACTCGGCCTCGTCGTGCTGGTACCTGACGAGCCCGGCCGGATCGGTGAGCACCCGTCGGGCCGGGATGCTGTCGACTGTGTTCGCCACGTCGGTGGCCACCTCCCAGAACGATTCAATGGCCATCATCGCGCGGACGGCATCCGGCCTGCACGGGAGAGCCGGCGGCCTCCGCGCATCGGGGTGCCGGGTCTCGATGGCCTTGCCCCTCCACGCAATCCGTACACCAGAGGATCCAACGCAGGGCTGGGACGGGCGTCGCGAACGGATCACGTCCGTGGTTCGTTGCACAGTGTGGCGTACCCGGAAGAACATTCGACGACCGGACCGAGGAGCCCTGTACATGTCCAGCCGTACCGACACCGGCCGCAACGACCCCAGCCGCACTGCCACGAGCCGCACCCACCTGATCGAGCGGCTCATGGAACGGTTCCCGCACGTGCCGCGGGAAGCCGTCATCAAGGAGGACCTGCTCCGTGGCGGAGTGGCGTTTGACGAGTCCGCGCTCAGTGACAACGAGGACGGCGACGTCAAGCCGAAGTCGTACTTCATCTTCTCCTTCGACCACGGCACCCTGCCGGAGCTGGGAGCGGCCGCACTGCGACGCCCGCCGGAGGAGATCGTGCTCACCGGAGGCCCGTACGAGCTGCGCCGCACGGTTGTTTCGGTACGGGTGAACCCTGCGTCGCCCTACCGTGTCGCGGCCGACGAGGACGGCGTCCTGGGGCTGTACCTGGACGGCAGGCGGATCTCGGACGTGGGCCTGCCGCCGATGCCGGACTACTACCGGCACACGCTCGCCAACGGCAAGTCGGTGATGGAGGTCGCGCCCACCATCCAGTGGGGCTACCTCGTCTATCTGACGGTCTTCCGCGTCTGCCAGTACTTCGGTGCCAAGGAGGAGTGCCAGTACTGCGACATCAACCACAACTGGCGCCAGCACAAGGCGGCGGGACGCCCCTACACCGGGGTCAAGCCGGTCGAGGAGGTGCTGGAAGCACTCGCCATCATCGACCGCTACGACACCGCGAAGACCTCCACCGCCTACACCCTGACCGGCGGCGCCATCACCTCCCACATCGGCGGGCGCGACGAAGCCGACTTCTACGGGCAGTATGCCAAGGCGATCGAGGACGCCTTTCCCGGCCGCTGGATCGGCAAGGTTGTCGCGCAGGCACTGCCGAAAGCCGATGTCCAGCGATTCCATGACTACGGCGTCCGGATCTACCACCCCAACTACGAAGTGTGGGACCGCAGGCTGTTCGAGCTGTACTGCCCCGGCAAGGAGCGCTACGTGGGCCGCGACGAGTGGCACCGCCGGATCCTGGACTCCGCCGAGGTCTTCGGCGCCCGCAACGTCATTCCCAACTTCGTGGCGGGCGTGGAGATGGCCGAGCCGTTCGGTTTCACGACCGTCGACGAGGCCATCGACTCGACCACCGAGGGCCTGCGGTTCTTCATGTCGCACGGCATCACCCCGCGCTTCACCACCTGGTGCCCGGAGCCCACCACGCCACTGGGAAAGACCAATCCGGACGGTGCGCCATTGGAGTACCACATCCGGCTGCTGGACGCGTACCGCTCGACGATGGAGGAGTACGGGCTCAGCTCGCCGCCCGGATACGGTCCGCCCGGACCCGGTCGCGCCGTGTTCTCCGTCAGCTCGTTCATGGACAGCCTCCCGGCCGCACCGGACGATGCACGGTAGTCACTTGTCGGACAACGCCCGTGCGTCGGAGACGAGTTCACGTACGACCTCGGCGAAGCCCCGCACCAGGGCGTTGTCCGCGCCGTCCACCCAGGCGAGAACGGTCCGCAGCGGCTCCGCATCGGTCAGCGGGACCCACGAGAGATTCGGCCGGGCGTAGTACTGCGCCATGCTGGAGGGTGCGAAGCAGATCGCTGACCCCTCCGCGACCTGCTCCAGCATCTCCTCGACATTGTCGTTGGTCGGGCCCCAGCGCGGGCTCGACCCGTCCGGCCTGGGGTTGACCGCCCACCAGTCCACCCACTCGCGAGGCGCCCGCTCCGTCCACATCAACGGCTCGTCGCGGACATCGAGTACGGAGACACCGGTGCGGCCGGCGAGCGGATGCCCGGACGGCAGACCGACGACCCGTGGCTCGGAGTGCACGACCTCGGCATGCAGCCCCGTCAGGTCATTGGGCAGCCAGACAAAGGCGACATCGGTAAGCCCGTCGCGCAGCGCAGCGGCCTCCTGGCCCCAGTCGTACCGCTTCGGCGCCACCCGTACGCCCGGGTGACGCCGCGCGAACTCCGCCCTGGCCCGGGTGGTCAGCTCGCCCGCCCCGCTCGCCTCGAACCCCACCCGCAGGACGCCCGTCTCGCCGCGCCGGTGCCGTTCGGCGGTGGCTGTCACCCGCTCGGACTGACGCAGGGTGAGACGGGCCTCCGTGATGACATCGAGTCCGGCGGCGGTGGCGGCCACGCCACCCGCGTGCCGTTCGAAGAGCCGTACACCGAGTTCCGATTCCAGGCTCTTCAGCGCGTAGGACAGGGCCGGTTGGCTGACGTACAGCCGTTGGGCGGCCCGTCCCAGATTCCCCTCGTCGGCGATCACGGTGAGGTAGTGCAGCTGACGCAGCTCCATCCAGCGATGATAAATCGTCTTTATGGAGCGAGGGAGGCTCTGTCTTGGACCACCAGCGGCGTCGGCTGACATAACGGAACCGCGCAACACCCCTTTGGACAAGTGGAGTCATGAATGAATGCCGAGACCGCCACCACGCCGGATGCCCGCACCGAGCCCGCCGGCCGTGTCTGGCTGATCACGGGAGCATCCTCCGGCTTCGGCCGGTCGATCGCCGCAGCAGCCCTTGCCGCCGGAGACACCGTCGTGGCCACAGCCCGTAGGCCCGAGGCGCTCGACGACCTGATCGCCGCACACCCCGACCGAGCGGTCGCCCTCCAACTGGACGTCACCGACCAGGCGCGCATTGCCGCCGTCGTCGCCGACACGGTGCTCTGGTACGGGAGGATCGATGTCCTCGTCAACAACGCTGGTCTCGGGCTGGTCGGGGCGGTCGAGGAGACCACCGATCGCGAACTGAGGGATCTGATGGACCTGCACTTCTTCGGCCCCGCCGCCCTGGTCCGCGCGGCGCTGCCGCACATGCGCCGCCAAGGTTCAGGGGCGATCGTGCAGATGAGCAGCATGGGCGGCCGGCTGTCGTTCCCCGGCGTCGGCGCCTACTCCGCGACCAAGTTCGCCCTGGAAGGTCTCTCCGAGGCACTCGCGGCCGAGGTGGCCCCGCATGGGATCAAGGTCCTGATCGTCGAACCCGGATCGTTCCGGACCGGATTTGCCGGGGGAGGCGCACTGCGCCAGACCGCGGCCATCCCCGCGTACGCGGAGTCGGTCGGCCCGGTCCGTACCAACCTTCCCGGCTCGGACGGCAAGCAGGAGGGAGACCCCGACAAGGCAGCCACGGCGATCCTGACCGCGCTGGCCGCCGAGAGGACGCCGCTGCGGCTGCCGCTCGGCGACGACGCGACCGACGCGGTCCTCGCCGCCCTCGACACCGCCCGTGTCGAGACAGCGGTCTGGGAGAAGGTCAGTCGCAGCACGGGCTTCGACAACTGAGCGTGAGCCCCGGGACCGACGAGGGGGCGGGCTCCGGGCGGAAGTCCGACCGCCACCCGCCCCGTCGCCGATGGACGGAGCGGCGCGCCGATCCGTCAGGCGCGCCACTCCGCCGTACGCTCCGGGGACGCCTCGGCCAGCGCCTTCGCGATGGTCTCGGCATCGCCCTGGTTGCCGTAGACGGGCGTGCCCGGCTGCTGGCGCCACGACTCGTCCAGACCGCCTGCGTCCACCGTGTCGAAGCCGAGCTCGTCGATGAGGTTGCGCACGGTCTGCTTGGCGGCCGGGTCGTCACCGGCGACCGGCAGGGCCTGACGGCCGGGGCTGCCCTTCGGGAGCGGCTTGGAGAGGATGTCCTCCGCATACGTCCCGTTGAACGCCTTGATCACCGGGTGGCCGATCTGCTTCTCGGTCCACCTGCTCTCCGGCAGGCCGTCCTCGATGGCGGCGATACGGCCGTCGCGCTGCTGCGGGTAGTAGTTGCCGGTGTCGATGACGACCACACCCTCCGCCGCCCCGTCGAGGAACCCGGCGGGCAGGCCGGGAACGGCCTTGACCGGGATGGTGACGACGACGACGCGCGCCCCTCGTGCCGCGTCCGCCACGGTGACCGGGGTGGCTCCGGTCTCCTCGGCGAGCGCCGTGAGCGTCTGCGGGCCACGGGAATTGGCGACGGACACGTCGTGGCCGAGCGCGGTGAGACGCCGGGTCAGGTTGCCGCCGATGTTGCCTGCTCCGATGATGCCGATCTTCATGGATCCGACCTTCCGATGGTGCCTGCGAAGTGCAATGCGGTCTTGTCGCTTCACCAACTCGTCGATACAGAGAGCTATTCCGGGTGGCCGGAAGAACGTTCCCCTTGGGGAGGGACGGATGGGAACCGGCGGCTGCGGGCAGGTACAGAAAGAGAAACGGAACCACAGAGCCCACTTGAAGGCGGTGCCCATGCTGCATGGCGTCGATGTCAGCTCGTATCAGTCGTCCTTCGACACGGACGGACTGGACTTCGTCTTCATCAAGGCCACCGAGGGCCGTTCGTACGTCAACCCGCACCTGTCCGCACAGGTCAAGCGAGCCAGGGACGCAGAATGCGTGGTCGGCTTCTATCACTTCCTGTGGCCGGGAAACCTCACCGCGCAGGCAGAGTACTTCGTGAGCAGGGCCCCGGAGAAGGCGGGCGATCTGCTCGCCGTGGACTGGGAAGTGACCGGCGACGGAACGTGGGCGAGCAATGCCGAGAAGGACCGCTTCATCCGCGAGGTCAAGCGTCTGAGGCCGCACCACCGGGTTCTGCTCTACTGCAACCGGCACTTCTGGCTGAACCACGACGCCACGTCGTACACCGGCGACGGTCTGTGGATCGCCGACTACGTGACCGCCGGTCATCCCCGTATCAAGGCGACCTGGCGTATCCATCAGTACGCCGACCACCCGCACGACAAGGACGTGGCCGCCTTCGCTTCACGCACCGCCATGCGCACCTGGGCGCGACCGTGACCGCTGCTTGCTGAATGGCGGGTCGCGCCCATGATGGGCTGCGATCGTCGGACGAGCGCACACCGGAGATTCGAAATACTCTGTTCCGAGGCTTTTGTCACTGCATGGGATGCATGGTCCGTATCCGGATTCGGCGCGGTGACGTCGGCCCGACGCGCCCGTCCGAAGCGGAGGAGTGTCCATGAAAGCCGCTGTTGTCCGCAGCTTCGCCGAACCCCTCGTCATCGAGGAGCGGCCGGTACCGACCCCGGCCGGGCACCAGGTTCTGGTGCGGATGGAGACGTCCGGGCTGTGTCACACCGACATTCATGCCGCGCAGGGCGACTGGCCGGTCAAGCCGAGTCCACCGTTCGTGCCCGGACACGAGGGCATCGGCATTGTCCAGGCCGCTGGTGACCGCGTCTCCCGCCTGAGGGTGGGGGACCGGGTGGCCATCCCCTGGCTCGGCGAGGCGTGCGGACATTGCGACCATTGTGTCTCGGGCTGGGAGACGCTCTGCCTGCAGCAGCAGAGCAGCGGCTATTCCGTCGACGGGAGCCACACCGAGTACGCGCTGGCGCACGGCAGCTATGCAGTGCCCGTTCCCGACGGGATCGACCCGCTTGATGCGGCGCCCCTGACCTGCGCGGGCGTCACCACGTACAAGGCGGTCAAGCTGTCCGGCGTACGCCCGGGCACCCGCGCTCTCGTCTCCGGCATCGGCGGTCTCGGTCACCTCGCCCTGCAGTACGCGCGGATCTTCGGGGCGGAGACCATCGCCGTCGACGTCACCGACGAGAAGCTGGCTCTCGCCCGGGAACTGGGCGCCGACCATGTGTCATCGACGCCCGGGTCCAGAACGTTGCCGAGGAGGCGCAGCGGCTCAGAGGCGCCGACGCGGCCATCTCCCTCGCGGTGAGTAACGAATCGTTCGGTGCCGCCTACGGCGCGCTGCGCCGCGGCGGCACGCTCGTCCTCGTGGTGCTCCCGGCGGAAGGCACGTGGGAACTGCCCGTGTTCGATACGGTGCTGAACGGTACGAAGGTCGTCGGCTCGATCGTCGGAACCCGCGAGGACCTTGCCGAGGTCTTCCGGCTGCACCTGCTGGGCCGCACCCGCGTCGTCCGGGAGGTTCGCCGTCTGGATGACATCAACTCCTCGATCGACGAGGTGCTGAACGGCAAGGTGGCGGGGCGCCTGGTGTTCGATCTGCGCTGACGGGAAACCGCTGGAGGCCCCCGGTGGTCCGGCTGCGCCCCCGACGTCGATCAGTGACATCTGATCAGTACGACTGAAGCTCGATCAGATGCCCTTCGGGATCGCGCACATGGGCGGTGCGGAGGTTCGGTCCCCAGTCCGGCCGGTCGCAGGAACCGGCGACCAGTGAGGCGCCGTGTTCCAGGCACAGCGCCAGTCCGGTGTCGACATCGGTGACCCGGCAGACGAACATCGAGCTGTCCTGCGCCGACGGTGCGGTGGCGGGCAGATCTGCCGTCCTGGCAACCGTCGCCATGGCCCCGCGGTCGAAGAGCACCAGCACACCCTGGCCGTCGACGTCCCAGTGGGCATACGGTCCGGACGCGCTGCCGCTCGCCCGGACCGCCCCGATCAGCCGGGGCAGTACTGCGTCGTAGAAGAGGAAGCATTCGGTGAACCTGCTGACCAGCAGGCGGGGGTGCAGCGCGTCCATCGGAAGGCCCTCCCAGAGCGCAAATAATAGGTGTGGACCCATTATTCGGCTCGACCCTACGATATGGGCGATGAACGAGACACCGCCCAGCCTTCTGGAACTCAGGCCCTACCTGCTGTCCAAGACGGGCAAGGCGGCGAGGAACCGGGTCGCGGAGCGGCTGGCCGAGCGTGACCTGCGGCTGTGGCACATGGCTGTACTTGCCGCGCTCGTCGACTTCGGCCCGCATGTGCAAAGGGAGTTGGCGTCCAGACTTGCGATCGACCGCAGTGACGTCGTGAAGGTCGTGGACGATCTCGCGGTCGCAGGCCTGGTGGACCGCGCCCGCGACGCCGACGATCGGCGCCGCGTCACCGTCACACCGACACCGGCGAGCCGATCCGTGCTCGCAGAGATCCAGTCGGACACCCGGAACGTGCAGGAAGACCTTCTGGCGCCGCTGACCGAAGACGAACGCACGCAGCTGGAAGACATGTTGAGGCGCGTCTACGCACACATCAACCATGAAGCCGACGGACAACGGCCAAGTCGCTGACCGAATCCAGGGATCCGGTGCGGCAGACTTCTACGGTGACCACAGCACCTCAACCGCCCCGCGACCGTGCGCTCGGGCGCGGCATCACCACCCTCATCCCGCAGGCTGCGAGCGTGACTCCGGCGGAGCAGGCGGCCGCGGTACTGGCAGGAATGCGGAGCGTTCCGGTGCGCATCGGGGTTCTCCAGGCCGCCATTGTGCTCCTGGAGGAGCGTGTGCGTACGACAGAGGACGACACGGAGCGTCGGGCGGCCGCCACGACCGTGGCCATGCTCCGGAGTGCGATCGGCCAGGCGGGCTGAACGGCCACCGCGGCGCCGCCCGGTGCGGATCGGTTGCGCCCGCTCACTCCGGCCAGGGGGAGTCGAGGATCGTACGGACGAAGTCTCCGCGCTCGAAACCGGGCACATAGTGCTGCAATACATCGGCCTTCACATTCCCGAAGGTCGTCTCCGGTTTCGGCTGGATCCCGTCGGTGAACGCAGCGAGAATGCGCCGCTTGAAGTCCGGCCGCGGATGCAGGGCGACAATCTCCGCCCGGTCGGCCTCCGAGATGTCCTCGTACCCGATACCGAGCACGTCGTATTCGACCCCGGCCGTCACCAGAGCTACTTCCGGCTCCATGAACTGCGGGATGCCGGGCGTCGTGTGCAGCGCGATGGCCGTCCACACGCGCCGGATGCTGTCCTCCGGCACATGGTGCGACCGGAGGAATCGCCGGGCCTCGTCCGCGCTGTCCACCTCGAACCGCCGGCCGCTCCCGTGGAAGCTTTCGCCGAGCCCGAGGTCGTGGAAGAGGGCGCCGATGTAGAGGAGTTCGGGGTCGAAGCTCAGATCGCGACGGCGTCCCTGCAGGGCGCCGAACCAGAAGACGCGCCGTGAGTGGTGGTAGATGAGTTCGCTCGTGGTGTCCCGGACCAGCTGGTCCGCTTCCCGTGCGATTCCGGTGTCCGGCGCACGGATACCGGCTGCGGAGGACGGTGTGATGGTCACTGCTCTTCACCTGCACTTTCCTGTGAGTGGACAGCCACCGGCTCCACCTTCCGTGTTTGCCGGCGGAGCGACAACCCGGGCAGGGTGCCGAGGGCGCGCCGAGGATCCGGGGGAGACCCCTGATGCCGCGATCCGGGCGCCGTATCCGGCGGGCACGGGTTCATCTATTGGCATGGACCTGACCGATACTCTGGGCTACAGTCCGTTGCGGCACACGCTGAGAGCGCTCTCAGATGAGACCTCTCGGGCGGCTGCTGTTCCTCCCCCACACATCGGAACAACAGAAGGGCCCACTCCCTTGAGACGTACGACTGTGTTACGCACCGGTCTGTCCGCCCTGCTCCTTCTCGGTGCCTGGGCAACCGTCGGCCTCGCTCCGGCCTCCGCCGCGGACGCTCCCTCCGCCTCTTCCGCCCATGCGTCCGTCTCCCGGGCACAGGCGTCGACCGGCCTGCTCCTCGCGGTGCAGAAGGACCTCGGTCTGACCGAGAGCCAGGCCAAGGCCCGTCTGGCCGCGGAGAGGACGGCAGCAGCCCTGCAGGGAAAGGCGCGACGGGCCGCGGGATCGTCGTACGGTGGTTCCTGGTTCGATCCGGCCACGAGCAGGCTCACCGTGGCTGTCACCAGCGACAAGAAGGCCGACGCCGTACGGTCGACGGGTGCGGCCGTTCGGCTGGTGGCCCACAGCGCCCGGCAGCTCGACGCGGTCAAGGCGCGGCTCGACAGACTCTCCGCGCCCGACGGTGTCGCGAGCTGGCACGTCGATCCGCAAGGCGGCCGGGTCATCGTGAACGTCGTTGCCTCTGCGGAGGCTGACAACGATGTCCGCGCGTTCGTCAAGAGGGCTCGTGAGGCCGGACCCGTCCTCGTGCGGCTGACGGCCCAGGCGCCGAAGACCTTCTCCGCGGGGATGGTCGGCGGCGATCCGTATTACACGGGCAATGTGCGGTGTTCCATCGGCTTCTCCGTGTACGGCGGCTTCGTCACCGCGGGCCACTGCGGCCGGCCGGGGGCCGGGGTGAGCGGCTGGGACGGTTCGTACATCGGCAACTTCCAGGGATCCTCCTTCCCGGGCGACGACTACGCCTGGGTGAGCGTGGGCAACGGCTGGTGGACCGTCCCGGTGGTGCTCGGCTGGGGTACGGTCTCCGACCAGCTGGTCCGGGGTTCGGCGGTGGCCCCCATCGGTGCCTCGATCTGCCGCTCCGGGTCCACATCCCACTGGCACTGCGGGAACGTGCTGGCCACGAACGAGACCGTCAACTACAGCCAGGGCGCCGTCTATCAGATGACCAAGACGAGCGTGTGCGCCGAGCCGGGCGACTCGGGCGGCTCGTTCATCAGTGGGGACCAGGCGCAGGGCGTCACCTCCGGCGGCTGGGGCAACTGCAGCAGCGGCGGTGAAACCTGGCACCAGCCGATCAACGAGATCCTGAACAGGTACGGGCTGACGCTGCACACGGCCTGATCGTCCGGGACCGTCCTGAGGGCCTGTCGTGCCCGGTGCATCGAAGCGCCGTCCGACGCGGCAGGCCCTTCATGGCGTCCCGGGCCACCGGCAGCCGGAATCGGCCCGCTCGGCAGGTCGATTGCCGGCGAAGTGTCGGTAGAACAAGGCTCTTCCGACCCCCGAGACGCTGAATGCGTTCTACGCCGACCGCCCGGATCCCCTGGGCGTAGAAGAGGTCCTCGGCGAGGTGACGGGGAGGAGGACGCTTGGCCGGACCGTGCCTGCGCTGCCTGCAGGATGATGTCGGTGACAGCGCCCGGCTGGGCCAGGGACACCCGTGTGGTTCGTGGGCCTTCACGGTGTGCGAGCCGGCTCATTCTGCCAAGAAGCATGTGTTGGCGGCGCCGATTGCGCGATCCTGCGGGGGAGCAGTGCCCAGGACGGGATGGTTTTCAGACGTCGGTCTCGGAGGTCTCGGCGAATCCGGACCCTTGCGACTGCTGCGCAGCCTCTCCTGCAGAGCCCGCCACCCTTGGCCCGCGCATGAGCAGCACGGACCTGTGTGGAAAGGAGGTCCGTGCAGGGCACTGCGTCACGTGTCCTGCACGTGCCATCGACAGTTGGCGTATTAGCGTGGCAGCGGTGGGGGCGGTCCGCTCGACCAGGGAGATGCGCCCATGGCCACGCTCGTCGCGGTGAATGTCGGGATGCCCCGCGATGTTCCCTGGAAGGGCCGAGCGACGCATACGGGTGTCTGGAAGCAGCCGGTCACGGGCCCGCGGATGGTCAGGAAACTGAACATCGACGGAGACGGCCAGGGCGACCTCGCCGGTCACGGCGGGCCGTACCGAGCAGTGCTGGTGTACCAGGTGGACTCCTATCGGCACTGGCAGGAGCACCTGCACCGCAACGATTTCACTCATGGCCAGTTCGGTGAGAACTTCACCGTGGACGGCCTGCCCGACGACGAGGTGTGCATCGGCGACCAGTACCGCATCGGAGATGCGTTGTTCGAAGTCACACAGCCCCGGGTGACGTGCTACCGCGTAGGTCTTCGCATGGACGAGCCGCAGATGCCCGCCCTGCTGGTCGCCCATGGACGCCCCGGTTTCTACCTGAAGGTCCTGGCCGAGGGGGTCGTCCAGGCCGGAGACGAGATCGTCAAAGTCTCCACGGGGCCGGAAGCGATGACCGTCGCGGAGATCGACGCCGTGCTCTACAGACCCGGGCGTTCGCGCTCCCAGGTGGAGCGGGCACTCCGCATTCCCGCGCTCAGCCCCGGCTGGAAGACGTCCATGCAGTCGCTCCTGGACGACTACGACTCGAAGGGCTGGACAACAGGCAATACGGGAGGCAATACGGGCCTGACCGCCGCCGCGAGCAGCCCGCCGCCGGCCTGGCCGGGCTTCCGTCCCCTGGCGGTCACGCACATCGCCCCCGAGAGCAGGAGCATCTTTTCCCTCACTCTCGCCTCCACCGACGGCAGTCGGCTTCCACCAGCGCTGCCCGGCCAGTTCGTCACAGTGAGGATGCGCCCCGACCCGCAGGGCGCACCGGTTGTTCGCAGCTACTCCCTGTCCGGGCCCCCGGGGGACGCACACTACCGGATCAGCGTCAAACAGGAACCCCATGGCGTGGGCAGCAGCTACTTGCATCGACACGTCACGGTCGGCGACGTCCTTGATGTGGCTGCCCCGCGAGGCACGTTCACTCTCGACAAGGATGAGGCAGCCATCGTGCTGGTCTCCGCCGGCGTCGGGGCCACCCCGGTGCTCGCCATGCTCCATGCGCTGGCCGACAGCCGTGATCCCCGCGCGGTGTGGTGGGTGCACGGAGCTCGGGACGGCGCCGAGCATCCTTTCGCCGACGAGGCGCGCACCCTGCTGTCACGCCTGCCGTCCAGCCGATGGCATGTCTCCTACAGCCGACCGCGCGACGACGACCGTCTCGGCGACGACTACACCGCAACCGGCCGACTCACTGCCCAGCTTCTCGAGGACCTTGGAATCCCGGGGGACGCCAACGCCTACATCTGCGGTCCGGTGGCGTTCATGGACGACATGACACAAGCACTGGTGGACTGCGGCCTGGCCCCTGGGCGGATCCACACCGAGACCTTCGGATCCGTGACCGCGATGACGCCCGGAGTGGTTCCGACCGATGCGCCGGCTCCCCATCTGCCCGCCCATCCGCCCGGACCGGGCACTGGCCCCGCCGTCACTTTCGCCCGCAGCAGCCTGACCGTTCCCTGGGACCCCGGCTACGGCACACTCCTGGAACTGGCCGAGGCATGCGACGTCCCGGTGCGGTGGTCGTGCCGTACCGGTGTCTGTCACACCTGCGAAACGGCGGTCGTCTCCGGCGGCGTCGACTACTCCCCCGACCCCATCGACCTGCCGGCCGAGGGCAATGCGCTCATCTGCTGCTCACAACCACCCGCGGATCTCATCCTCGATCTGTGACCCCCTTTCCTGCCGCCGCGGTCGCGTCATCGTTGCGGGCCACCTGCCCCGTCGGCACCGATCAGGGCGTGGGGCACGTCGGCCCGCACCTCAGTAGGTACTGACCGGGCGCGCGGGTCCTCCCTGAGGAGTCCGCGGCTCAAAACCGGCGTCCGGCACACCCGGGGGCTGTCTCAGCGGCCGCACCTCGTGGGCGAGTCGGGCAAGGCCCCGGCGCAGCTCGGCCAGTGGTCGCAGGCGATGACCGGCGCAGGGCGTTCAAGAAGACAGCAGGCGCGGTCTTCCTCCTCCTGGCCGTGCGGGACGGCAGAGGCGAAGGGGCGTCCGGTGCGGACACCATGAGGAGCGAGCCGCCGTCCAAGGAGTGACGGGCCGGTGTGACCGACTGAGGTCGGTCCGATCATGGGAGTGATCTCCTCATGACCAGTACGACAACACCGTTGCGTTTGACCTCTGAGCTGTACGTCAAGCCCTGCTGAACAGCGCAACGGGACCACCTGATAGATCAACGATCGGCGAAGAAAGTCGATCAAGGTCAGGGATCCCGTTGCAGGAGAAGTCTGTCATCACGTCCACGATCGAGACAGCCCGGGGTGTGTTCGCGCCGGGTCATCTGGGGGAGTTGACCCAGGTCGTGGACTTTGCGCTGGTGGACGCGGTGCTGGAGGAGACCGGCCGGCGCGAGAAGCGCCTGCGACTGCTGCCTTCGCGGGTGGTGGTGTACTTCGTGCTCGCTCTCGCACTGTTCGAGCACCGCTCGTACCGCACGGTGTGGTCCAAACTGACCGCCGCCCTGACCCCGCTGGCCCTGGTGCGTCCCGCGGTCTCCTCGCTGACGCGGGCCAGGCGCAGGGTGGGGGCCGCACCTCTGCGGCGCCTGTTCGAGACACTGGCCGGGCCCGTCGCCCGCCCCGGTCAGGACGGGTCCTTCTACCGGGGCCTGCGCACGGTGGCCGTCGACGGGACCCTGCTGCACACCCCCGACGACGAGACGCTCACCTGGCGCTACCCCAAACGGGCCGGGGAGGGTCTGGAGTTCGGCTATCCGCTCCTACGGCTGCTGACCCTGGTCGAGTGCGGCACCCGCGCGCTCATAGCCGCCGCCTTCGGACCGGAGTCCGAGGGTGAACTCCCCTATGCCAAGCGGCTTCTGGCCGCCCTGGACAAGACGATGCTCCTGCTGGCCGACGCGGCCTTCGACGGCAACGAGTTCCTTGATGCCGTCCATCAGAGCGGGGCGCGGTTCCTGGTGCGCTCCGGGGCCCGCCGTGTCCCCACCCCCGCCGAGCACCTGGGCGACGGCTCCTACATCGCCCGCATCGGCTACGGCGTCCTGCGGGTACTGCTGCCGGTACGCGTGATCGAGGCAACCCTCACCGTCACCTTGACCGATGGCACCGTCCGCACCGAGCAGTGGCGGCTGATCACCAACCTGCTGGACCCCGTCCGCTATCCGGCCGCCGAGCTCGTTGATCTCTATCACCGCAGGTGGCAGGCGGAAACTACGTATTTTTCGATCAAGGCCACGATGCTCGACGGCCGCGTCCTGCGCTCCCGCAGCATCGATGGTCTCGACCAGGAGGTCTACGCCCTGCTCACCGCCTACCAGGCTCTGATCCGCGCCGGCGACGACGCCCTGACCGGTCGGCCGGAAGTACCCATGGAACGGATCAGTTTCACCGTCCTGCTGGCCGCCGCAACCGACACCGTCACCGCCGGCCATGGAATCTTCCCCAACACCCTCGTCGACCTGGTCGGCACGATCGGCCACGCGGCCCTGGACGCCCTCCTGCCCGCCCACCGACGGCAACGAGTGAAGGCCCGCACCCGCAAGAACCCCACCAGCAAGTACGGACCGAACGCCGGACAACACCCCACGACCAGCCAGAACTACACCGTCCGCACCACCGTCGCGTTCTTCGACCACGGCCTCAATAGCCGCTCACGGCGCTAACGCAACGGTGTTGACCAGTACGATGCACGCCGTCCGGGCCCACCGACGGGGCGGCCCGGAACAATTCGTCTACGAGTCGGCCCCGTGCCCCGAACCGTCCGGCGGCGAAGTGCTCGTCGCGGTGTATGCCGCCTCCATCACCGCCGGAGAACTCGAATGGGACGCCAGCTGGACCGACAGCCTTGACGGGACGGGGCGTGACCGAACGCCGACCATTCCCTCGCACGAGGTCTCCGGCGTTGTGGCCGAAGTCGGCGCCGGGGTGACCGATCTCGCTGTCGGCGACGAGACATCCGATACGGAAGATCTGTCAAGCGGCCTCCGTGAGTTGAGCGTCTGAGGGTGCAGGGAAGGCGACTGTCTCGCTGTAGCAGACGCGGCGGGTGAGGCAGTGGTGGAGGCAGCCGAGCATGCGGTTGAAGAGGTTGCGCTGGGCGGCGGTGTGGCGGTCTCCGGCCTCGCGGCGGCGGTCGTAGTGGGCTCGGGCGCCGTCGGAGTGGGACATAGCGGCGAAGGCCCACATGTAGCCGACGCCGGCCAGCCGCTGGTTCTTGACCCGGCGGGCCAGGACGGCCACGCTCTTGCCCGAGGCCCTGGTGATCGGGGCCGACCCTGCGTAGGCCTTCAGGCCCTTGGCGTCGGCGAAGCGGGATCGGTCGTCGCCGATCTCGGCGAGCACCCGGGCGCCGCTGAGAGTGCCGAGCCCTGGGAAGCTGGTGATGATCTCGGCGTCCGGGTGTTTCTCAAAAGACTCCACCGCGGCCTCGGCGAGGTCGTCGGCGCTGGTGCAGGCGGCCTCCATCTGCCGCAGCAGCGCGAGCGTCTGGCGTCCCATTGCCTGTTCGACCAGGGGGAGTTGGCGCATCTGGGGCAGGCGGAGTGCGGCATGGAGGCGGTCGGCCTCGGCGTCGAGGGTGTTCTTTCGGCCGGCCTTCTTCAACAGGGACCGCAGCTGGGCGCGGGTGAGGCGGGCGGCCTGTTCGGGGGTGGGGGCGGCGGCCAGCAGGGTGCGGGCGATGGGGTGGCACACGCCCTCGCGGCGGACGCCGACCGCGGCGAGGAAGCCGGGGAAGTACTCGCGCAAGTGCGAGGTGAGCTTGTTGGCGGCCTGGGTGCGGTCCCACACGGCGTTCTGCTGGGCGCGGGCGAGGACCGCGACGGCCTGGGCGAGTTCGGTGTCGGCGGGCAGCTGGCGGTGGGCGGCGGCATCCGTGCGCAGGATGTTCGCCAGCACCATGGCGTCGAGGTGGTCGGACTTCTTGCGGGAGACCGCGTGGCGGTCGCGGTAGCGGGCGGCGGCCATCGGGTTGATCGCGTAGACGGGGCGGCCGGCCGCGCGCAGGCAGGCGACCAGCAGACCGCGGGAGGTCT
Source organism: Streptomyces sp. NBC_01669 (assembly GCF_026339735.1). Classification (GTDB taxonomy): domain Bacteria; phylum Actinomycetota; class Actinomycetes; order Streptomycetales; family Streptomycetaceae; genus Streptomyces; species Streptomyces yanii. Next base: position 284,482 of record NZ_JAPEQG010000001.1, on the reverse strand, counting down.
CGATGGCCACCGGGACGGGGGCCTCGGCGGTGTCGCCGTGCTCGGCGAGGAGCTGCAGGAGCTCGGCGAGTCCCTCGGCGGTGTCGTCGATCCGGGCCTTGGCCAGTAACGATCCGGTGTTGTCGACTATGGCGGCGTCGTGATGGTCGCTGGCCCAGTCGATGCCGCAGGACACCTTCAAAGCGGTTCACGTCCTCTCGGTCGAATTGCTTGCCGTGGCTGGTCACAGCCGTGCGGGGCACGCGTCTCCCTAATGGCAGGGCTCGATGGCCCGTCATCCGATTAGCCGTTCGTGACCCCAGCGACCCGCAGGGTCCTCGGTCTTGGCGAGAGCTCGGCGGCTCCCGAACACGGAAGAGGTGCTCCCTGCGGGCGGCTCGGACCACAAGCATCAACGGTCCGATCATGTGCTCGGTCACGGTGCCGGCCGCGAGCGTCGGCACCCGCCGGTCTTCTTCGAGGCTTGAGCCCAGGTGTTCGGTAGGCGTCGCGCCGACGTCGGCGTCCGGCACCGCGGCCGAGAGGGCGGGGCAGACGGCGATACGGGGGACCGAGTCTCATCTCAGGGGTCGAGCCCCTGGTCTACGGTGCGGTTCCCCCAGTACCGTCCTCTGCCTTCCCTGCGTCGAAGCGTGACTCCGCTCTCTCGGTCCAAGTCTGGCGGGCCGGTTATGCGAGGAGCGGGCATCTCTTCATTGCCCATTAGGTCTACGGGCTGATCCCGTTCACCCGGGACGGGGCGGCAGCCGAGTACGTTGCCGTTCCCGCGAACATGCTCGCCGCGAAGCCGTCCCAGTTGGATCACGACCGCACGGCGGCTGTACCGCTCGCGGCCCTCACCGCATGGCAGGCGTTGGTCGACCATGCCGAGCTGCAACCGGGACAGCACGTCCTGGTTCACGGCGGCGCCGGCGGTGTGGGCACCTTCGCCGTGCAGATCGCTACGACACTGGGCGGGCGCGTGACGGCCACCGCCTCCGCGCGTGACACGGACTTCGTCACCGCGCTCGGCGCGCAGGGGGTCATCGACTACCGGGCCGAGCGGTTCGAGGACCTGGTGCGGGACGCCGACGTGGTGCTCGACCTGGTGGGCGGAGAGACACAGGACCGCTCCTGGGTGACTCTGCGGCCCGGCGGAACCCTCATCAGCATCGTGCAGCCCCCGGACCCTGAGAAGGCCGCTGCCCACGACGTTCGCGCCCTGTTCTTCATCGTCGAACCCGACCGGGTCGGTCTGGTGGCCATCGCCGAACTGATCGACAAGGGCCGGCTGATGCCGGTGGTGGACCGTGTGGTGCCACTCACCGAGACCCGCGCGGCCTACGAGGCACTTGTGACCGAGCACCCGCGCGGCAAGGTCGTCCTCCATGTGGACGGCAACCGGAGCACCTAAGTTCTGTCGTCGAACTGCCGTCTGCCGCACGGCGTCCGGCGCGCACGCCGGCTGTGATGTCGGCAAGTCTTCGTAGCGGAGCTACGAGGACTTGCCGGCGCCTTGCGATCGCACGCACCAGATGCCGCGTGGCCGCCCTTCTGGCGACGACGGCAGTTCGACGCTAGGGGCGGAGGTAGGGCCGGGTCATGATCTCCATGTTGTGGCCGTCCGGGTCGCCGAAGTACGCGCCGCGACCACCGAACAGACGGTTGATCTGGTCGGGTTCGGTGTGGCTGGGATCGGCGTAGTAGGTAACACCAACTGCTTCCAGACGGGCGATCATGTTGTTGAACTGTTCGTCAGGCACGAGGAACGCGTAGTGCTGCGACTGGATCGGCTCGTCACGCTTTTCGTAGTAGTCGAGCGTCACCCCGTTGCCGAGGTCGACGGGGAGGAACGGCCCGAATGGAGCGCCGACCTTCAGCCCCAGTATCGCGGCGATGAACTCGGCCGACAGCTGCCGGTCTGTGGCGTAGATGGCGGTGTGGTTCAGGTGGACGGCGGTCGCCGTCAGTTCGGATTCGTACGGGTAGTTCTGATCGTTCGGCATGTGTGAGGTGTGTCTCCGGGTCTTGGGATCCGCTGGGACGGGCGCCACATACGGGCGTCAGGCAGGAAGACACGGAAAAGGGGCGGGGATCTTGCCCGCCTCGCCCTCACGCCGAGGCCGGGAACCTCACTCGTGCATGGCTCATGGCCGACCCGGCAGTCATCTGACCGACTTTAGTGATCACCACGGGCTGAGGCAATACCGTTCCTGGGCCGTGCGCCGGCCACCGGTGCGATAACGTTGGAGGGAGCAGGTTGCTCAGTGCCCTGAGCATGAGCATGGCGGCCGTGGTTCGCCCTGTTCAGGAGTGCCGTACTTACCGCGCAGCTCAGCGACTACACCCATGTGTATCGGCGTGCTCCCCCGTCTCCGTACCTGGCGCGCGCGGTCGAGGACTCCCGGGACTCGGTCCGGCGGGACCCCTTCGTCGCGTCATGCGTGACGTCCGGCTTCACCCCGGACGATCGGTCGCAGGCGGCCGAACCGCTTACCGAGCTCGGTCTCGTCGCATCGGGACTGTGTGGCGCTGGTCCAGCGGAGCGTGCTCCGCGACGGGACCGAGGAAGCCGTGGTACGTGAACTGCCATTGCTCGCGACATCGGTTCAGCTGCGGGCCACCTGACACCGGGGCGATCTGAGACCGATGGAAGCGGACTTTTGGCACACGCTCCTGGGGGGGGGGAGGGGGGAGGGACGTCGGGCACGAACCGGGCCACGACGCAGCCGCTCACAGTCAGAGTGATCGACTACACGGTCGATGACGGCCGGGACAACCCCGAGGAATACCGGCTGCTGACCACGAACCTCGACCCGGCCGACGTCGGCGCCGAGGACCTCGCAGCGGTCTATGCCCAACGATGGGAGATCGAGACGACCTTCGACGAACTGAAGACCAAGGGCTGTCCCGTCATCCCTGGCGGGCGCACGACGACGGCTACGACACCTCGCCGCGTCGTCGGAACGGCTGAATACGCCCAGTCTGAGGACGCTCCGCCGCCTTGCGATGCACCGCATCTGACACCGCGCGCTGTTTCGCCAGGGATTACGGGAGAGTCCTCAGGTGATCGTGATCGCTTGTACAGGGCAGGCGCGGGCTGCCTCCCCGACCAGGGGGCCGGCGGCGCCGTCCTCGTGGTCAGGCAGTAGTTCGCTGAAGCCGTCGTCGTCCTGGGTGAAGACCTTCGGCGCGGCAAGCACGCACTGTCCGGAGCCGATGCACACATCCGTGTCGATATTGATCCGCATCACAACAGGGTCCTTTCCGTTCGGTTTTCGTTCACCACGCCACGGGCAGTTCAACCATGCCTTGGATGGTGTCACCCGGTTTGAACGGGATATCACCGGCGGGTACCGCCAGCCGTAGTCCCGGAAGACGGTCGAAGAGCGTACGCAACGCGATCTCCATCTCGGCCCGAGCCAGATTTTGACCGAGGCATTGATGGATACCGAAGCCGAAGGCGACGTGGTTGTGAGAATTCCGTCCGAGGTCCAGTTCGTCCGGCGAGGGATATGCGGCCTCGTCCCGGTTGATCACGGACGTGGACAGAATGACGCCGTCCCCGGTCCGGATTGTCACCCCGCCCACCTCGATGTCCTGTGTAGCCACCCGTGACATTCCGTCAGCGATGGACAGGAAGCGGAGCAGTTCCTCGACGGCAGCAGGCATCAAGTCCGTGGAGGCGCGCAGCCGGGCCAACTGGTCGGGATGCTGCAGCAGAGTGAAGGTACCGAGCGAGATCATGTTCGCGGTCGTCTCGTGACCGGCCACGAGCAGGATTTCGGCCATTCGGACCAGTTCGTCGTGGTTGACGGCCCCGGTGTCGAGCTGCTGGGCGATGAGCTCGTCGAGCAACCCTTCGCCGGGGTCGGACCGTTTGCGTTGGATCAGGGCTCGGAAGTATTCGTCGAGCGCGTCCCGCGCGTCATCGATATCGCTGGCTGCAGGGCCGCGCAGCAACCTGCGCGACTGCGACTCGAAGAACTCGTGGTCGGCGTAGGGCACCCCGAGCAGCGCACAAATGACCATGGACGGAACGGGCAGCGCGAAGGCACTGACCAGATCGGCCGGTGGGCCCTGCTCGATGATCGCGTCCAGCAGTCTGTCCACGGTCTCCTGGATCAGCGGCCGCAGGGCTGCTGTGCGCTTGACCGTAAAGCTCGGAATCAGCATTCGTCGTTGGACGTTGTGCTCGGGGTCGTCGAGACCGATCAGTTCGACGCGTCGCGAAGCGGTCTCTGCCACCCGCTCGGTGAACACGGGAAACGCAGGGTTCTCCCGGTCGGCCGACAGCCGCGGGTCGACCAGCAACGCACGCGCCTCCGCATGCCCGGTCACGAGCCACACGGTGCGGCCGTCGAAGAGCCGGGCGGGCGACACCGCCTGTGGTCCCCGGTGCGCAGGCCGGTACCCCGTCGGCGGGTGGTAAGGGCAGGTTCGGTCCTGCGGAAAGGAAATGGTCTCAATATCTGCCATGGCGGACCTCGCAAACAGGGTGGGGGATTCCTGCCGGCCTCTCCCCACTGGATTCCTCAGGCACCCAAATGGTCTAGTCAGTGTTCGGTCAACTCGCCGTGGACCGTCGATTTCGGCTGCTTCCTTGGCCGGGCGTTGTGAGCGACCGAGGTGATGTGCCCGGATTTCCGTACGTAGTCGGGCACGCGTCACATACGGAGTGCGTGCCTGTGGACCCATGAATCAGGACTGCACTGAGAATGAGGCGATGAGTTCGGCCATGTTCTGCATGTGCGGTTCTGACTCACGTACGTCATACACGCTGAGGAAACCGATTTCGGTTGCCACGCCGACGTTCACGAGAACGGAGGGTGTCCGACCATCCGCTGAATGGAAGGGCGGGACGCTTCCCCTGCACAGGGCAATAGAACCGATGGCTCTTGAGGTAACTGTCTACCGCACCGGGCCGCGGCAGGATCGGTTCCCACGGCGGTCGGTCGCACCTTCTTCGACCTCACGGATGCGATCCTCACCGTCGGCAATCACACCCGTCGGTCCCGGACAGGCCACCGCTGGCGGGGCCGCCGGAGACAACACTCCTGAGTTCGCCCGTATCTCGTCTCTCGTCTCCGGAGCGGTCCTGAGAATCTGCTGGATCAGCCCAGCTGCTCTTGCTGGCCCAGGAGTGCGACGATGCGCTTCGCAGTTTTCTCGCCTGCCCGCTGCTTGATCAAACCCTCCTTGGCAACGCCACGGACGGACGCAACGGTGCGTTCCGGACCGCCGTCGGTCAGACCGACGGTGATCAGAACGGGATTCATGTTCCCGAATCCACCTCCGACGATGGCCCTGATGACCTGTTCCGCATCGGTGGGCCGCGCGCCTTCGGCTTCCACCAGATGTCCTGCCCGAGCAAGGACGCCGGTCACATGATCGGCAGCGATACCCAGTGACACGGCCAGCGTCACGTCGATCTCGTGCATGTTCTTCTTCAAACGCTTCGCCGCGAACGCTGCCCCGCGCCGACCGCCGGCCCCGCCGCCACTTGCTCCCGCCGCGCCCAGCGCATCCGCCAGAATCTGGTCCTCGTCGTCGGTCACGGCCGCAGCGTACTCCTCAGGCAAGGGCGCTGGAGTAGCCCCGAGCCCGATTGCCGAGGCCTGACTGATTCCTTTCGGTACGAGACCCGCATCGCATCGACGCGGACAGAATGTCATTCTTGCCAGCGCCGAAGGCCCACACGTCCCCGTCAGCGGTCAACCCGCCCCGGACCTCGCCGGCCGGGGCGGGGGCTGAGTTTCACTGTCTCCGAAAGGCCTTCCCCGCGCCCGCCGGGATCCATGCCACCTGCTCGATACGGCAGAGCAGGACCGTTCCACGGGGGACATCCGCCGCGTGTACAGCTCGCGATGGGGTTTCAGGGATCCGATGCAGGTCACCCGTAAGGCACGAACCATACGGATAACCGGCCATGGGAAGTGAGACACATGGAGAACTGGCGTATGCAGGCGGCCTGTCGTGACGAGGACCCCGACCTGTTCTTCCCCATCGGGAGCACAGGTCCGGCGCTGGTGCAGACCGACGAAGCGAAAGAGGTGTGCCGGGGATGCCCTGTGCGGGAGCAGTGTCTGGAGTGGGCCATGGAGAACGGTCAGGACTCCGGCGTATGGGGCGGGCTGGGTGAGGCCGAACGGCGTGCGCTGAAGCGACGCACGCGCAGGCGTGCTCAAAAATCCGGATGAGGACGGACTATGCACCATGGACACCAGGGCCTGGATTCTCGTCGGCGCGGTCGCCGCACTACTCACGATGGGGGCTGCCGGCCTACTCCTGGTCAGGCTGTTCCGCGCAAGGAAGCTGCTGATGGACGCGGGTGTCCCGCTGCGCAGCAAGGCGTTGGTGTCGGCCGCGGTGATCTATACCGTGTGCCCTGTCGACCTGATCCCCGACCCCGTCTATCTGGACGACATCGCGTTCCTGTTGCTGGCCCTGCGTTCTCTCCCTGCCCCCGGCCCAGGGCGGCTCGGGCGCCGCGTTCCTTGCGAAGGTCGGCCGGGCCCCGGCGTCCGACGAGAGCGCGGACATAGTTGATCGGGACTGAAGCAGGTGACATACGGTAGTTGCGCCGCCTCCGTCGCCCGCCTCGACCTCACAGATCTGGATCCCCGCCGCTGGGGCACTACCGCTGTGGACACCGGCAGCGTCTGCCAGCACCCCATCGAGCAGGGTGGAACCCACCAGGTATGGCTCTCCATGCCAGTGGCCATCGACGTGCTGCCACTCCTGGTCCATGCATGCTCGACAACGTGCCTGGCTGCGCTGCCCGCTGGAGGTGAGAACCACATCAGCTCATTTCACATGGGCGGCCGCGTCGAACAACCCGCTGCTGACTGGGACTGATCAGTGAGCAGCGGGATACCGGGTGCGTGGCATCGACGTACATCACCCTGCACCCGGACCTGAAGGCAGCTGCAGCTCATGACGGTGTTCCCGGGTCACTACCCTCACGGACGCCGCGCCGATATGGCACGCCGTTGTGATGGTCGGGCGAAGCCTCGGGCCGGCCTGCCTTGTGTCACAGATCGTGCTTGCGTTCCCAGCCCGCGCTGGTCAGCACCTTGGCGAAGTAGTCGTTCGGCGGCTTGTTCGTGGCACTCGGCAGACGCTTGTCGTGCCGCAGTTTCCCGCTGTAGCCCTTGAAAGCCGCAATGGTGGCGTGAAGACAGTTGTTGGTGTGCACGTTGTATCCGCGGTTCTTGACGGTCGAATACCAGGACTGGGCGGCGCGCAGGTCGGCGTCGGCTGTGTTCACACAGCGATACTGCTTGTAGTACTGCCGGTTCAGATGGTCCTGGTCACGGACCTTCTTGAAGTGGCTTCGAGCCTGTTCCCATGTTCCACCCCGAATCCACCCGGCCATCGGTGCGTCGTTCTGGCTGCCGAACGATCCGTAGAGCCAGTGGTTCGTCCTGGCCCTGTCCTTGATCATTGGGGCGCCCGTCCGGTGTCGTACCCATGTAACGCACCCTTGCACAGTCCACTGAGGTGCGACAGATCGTGGCCCGGCGGTGCGCCGAGCAGGGCATCGGATGGAGCGATGGAAGCGTAGGCCCTTTCGGGCAAGGCGCATTTCCGTAGCCGAGCATGCTGCTTGCGTACGCAGACGGGAGGCCTCGACGCGTCCGTGCAGCTGGCCGGGCTCGCGCGGGAGTGTGGTTTGCTACCGCCGCCGGGCTGGGCTTGAGTCTCCAGTAGGGGGAGACGCGAAGGTGGGGGCATGGACGGCGACACGCTCTACTCGATCGGTGACCTGGCCCGGCGCACCGGTCTCACGGTCAAGACCATTCGGTTCTACTCCGACCGTGGGATCGTGCCGCCGATCGATCGCAGCCCGGCGGGCTACCGCCTCTATGAGGTTCCCCCGGCCTGCGGGAGATACTGATCAGCTGGTCAGGAGGGGTTGACGGGGTTTCAGGTTCGTTCGTTCGGCCGTTGCCTGGTCGGCGTAGTACTTCTCCTCGAACTCGATCGGACTGAGGTAGCCGAGCCGCTTCTGGATGCGCCGGGAGTTATAGAACCCATCGATGTACTCGAACAGCGCCAGGTTCGCCTCGGCCCGGGTGGCGAAGACGCGGCCGCGGATGCACTCCGTCTTGGTGATCATCCACAGGTTCTCCGCGAGGGCGTTATCGTACGAGTCCCCGACCGAGCCCATGGACGCCTGAACCCCCGCTCGTAGTAGGCGAGTTGTGAGCTTGATCGACGTATATTGGGTGGATTCAACCGGTCGTCGCAACACCTCGATCATGGAGGTGTCCGATGGGGCGACCGGCAGGGTGGACGACGGCGGTGACGGGGCGCCCGGCGATGCGGTCTCCGGGCAGGCCACCGGTCCGCCGGGATGTGGAGCGTGCCTTCTGGAAGAAGATCGCTGACGGGCTGACCAGCGAGGACGCGGCGATCGCGTGCGGCGTGTCGGGGCCGGTCGGCTCGCGATGGTTCCGGGAACGTGGCGGTATGCCGTCGATCGAGCTGGGCCCGGTGTCGGGCAGGTATCTCTCCTTTGCAGAGCGCGAGGAGATCGCTGTGCTGAAGGCTCAGAACACCGGGGTCCGAGAGATCGCCCGTCGGCTGGGCAGGCACCCGTCCACTGTTTCGCGGGAACTGCGGCGCAATGCGGCCACCCGCAGCGGACAACTCGCCTACCGGGCGTCGATCGCGCAGTGGAAGGCCGAGCTGGCCGCGCGGCGGCCGAAGCCGTCCAAACTTGCCTGCAGCGAGCGGCTGCACGAGTACGTCCAGGACCGCCTGGCCGGAGAGATCCACCGCCCGGACGGCATGCCGGCGCCGGGACCTGCGGCACCGCCGTGGAAGGGACGGAACAAGCCGAGCGGAACCTGTCAAAGCGATCAAGGCAGGTAGATCGTTCTAACGCTGTGCTGGGATCAGTGGGCCGTCTGGTGCCGGCTGGTTGATCCAGGCCGCTGCGGGGACCTTCGGGGGCTCTGGTGGCTTGCGGACGAAGCGTTCAGGGTGCTTCGCGTAGACCGCCTGGAGGACGTCGGCACGCATCTCGCGGAGCTGCTCGGCGAGACCGAAGTGCACGTCGTAGGGCGTGTGCAGGCCGATCCCGGAGTGCCGATGCTCCTCGTTGTACCAGGTGAAGAACTGGGTGCACCACGCCCGGGCGTCCTCGAGAGATCCGAAACGCTCGGGAAAGTCGTGCCGGTATTTCAGGGTCTTGTACTGGCTCTCGCTGTACGGGTTGTCGTTCGACGTCTTCGGCCGCGAATGCGACTTGGTGACGCCGAGACCGGCCATCATCTGGGCGACGTTCTGCGCGACCATCGGGGACCCGCGGTCCGAGTGGATCGTCAACTGCCCGGGTTCGATGCCGTACTTGGCGATCGTCTCGGACAGGAACCGCTCGGCGAGGTCCTTGTTCTCGTGGGCGGCGATCATCCAGCCGACCGTGTAGCGGCTGAAGATGTCGATGATCGTGTAGAGGCAGTAGTAGACGCCCTTGACCGGCCCCTTCAGCTTCGTGATGTCCCAGCTCCAGACCCGGTTCGGGCCCTCGGCGACCAGCTCGGGAACGGTCCGGGGTGGGTGGACGGCCTGACGGCGGCGTTCACGGACCTCGCCATGTCGTCGCAGGAGCCGGTACATCGTCGACTCCGAGCACAGGTAGACACCCCGGTCCAGGAGGACCGCGTAGATCTCGGCGGGCGCCATGTCAGCGAACTCCGGGGAATGGAGCACATCGAGGACCCGTATCTCCTCCTCGGGTGCGAGAGCGCGGGGGTGTCGGCGCCGTTCCCGCCGCGGCTTGGCCGGGGCGGGGCTTCGGCGGTGTTGGCGGTAGTAGGTGGCACGGCTCACGCCGAGCGCGGCGCATGCCTGGACGCGTCCGACCAGCCCGGTGAGCTCTTCAAGGGCCTGGTTGCGGGCGGTGTTGAACGCCACGGCCGCGAACTGGGCCCCGGTCACTGGTTCTTCTCGCCGTTCCTGTTCGGGGCGCTGTCCGTGGCGAACTGGTCGAGCAGCGCGGAGAGTTTTCCCTGGACCTCGATGACGGTGCGGGCCTTCGCGAGGTCGGCTTCCAGGCGGGCCTTCTCCGCCTTCAGCTTCGCGATCTCCTTGTCCCTCGGGTCCGCCTTCGGCCGTCCGGCCGACGCGGCGAGCCCGTCCAGGGCGCCCTTGTCCCGCTGCTGCCGCCACGTCGTGATCAACGACGAGTACAGACCCTCCCGCCGCAGCAGAGCGCCCTTGCCCTTCTTGTCCAACGTCTCGTACTCCGCGAGGATCCTCGCCTTGTACTCCGCGGTATACCGGCGCGGACCGGTCGAACGGGCTTCTACCTGCGGATCAGGGGTCCCGTGGTCATTCGTGCTGGCCACCCGGGCACTACTCCTTCTCCGCCCTCGACTCAATGAATCATCCAGTATGCCTGACTCGATCTACTTTGACAGAGAGGGGAGGCGCCAGGACCGCCGTTGGGTCAACTCGTGGAGTCCGCAGCAGATCTCCCACCGGCTCAAGGTCGACTTCCCCGATGATGAGTCCATGCGCATCTCTCACGAGGCGATCTACCAGGCCCTCTACATCCAGGGCCGCGGAGCACTCAAGCGCGAGCTGGTCGCCTGCCTGCGCACCGGCCGTGCGCTGCGGGTGCCCCGGGCTCGCACCTCCGGCCGGGGAAAGAAGTTCGTCACCGAGGACGTGCTGATCAGTCAGCGGCCGGCCGAGGCGGAGGACCGGGCGGTCCCCGGCCACTGGGAGGGCGACCTCATCATCGGCCTCAACAGCTCCGCGATCGGCACCCTGGTCGAACGCACCAGCAGGTTCACGATGCTGCTGCACCTACCGCCCATGCCCGGCCACGACGGCACACGGGCCAAGAACGGCCCCCCACTGGCCGGCCACGGAGCCGCAGCCGTACGCGACGCCCTGACGGAAGCGATCACCCGCCTACCCGCCCAACTACGCAAGTCCCTTACCTGGGACCAGGGTTCGGAAATGGCGCAGCACGCCGAACTCCGCATCGACACCGGCCTGGAGATCTACTTCGCCGACCCGCACAGCCCCTGGCAGCGCGGCACGAACGAGAACACCAACGGGCTGCTACGGCAGTACTTCCCGAAGGGCACCGACCTCAGCAGACACACCCGCGAGGATCTCGCTGCCGTCGCAGCTGCCCTCAACGGCCGCCCCCGCAAAACCCTGGGCTGGAGGACACCCTCCGAGACTCTCAACAGTCATCTACTATCAACACAAAACGGAAGTGTTGCGACGACTCCTTGAACCCGGGTTGACAGCCGTGATCCGCGTGATGAATGAGCTGTCCGGGCTCGACCTCGCGGGAAGCGAGGGCGTACTCGAGCGTGGACAGCACCAGGTCGGCGTCCGCGCGGGCGGAGGTCTCCCAGGCCACCACCCGGCGGGAGAACGCGTCCCGGATCGCGGACAGCCACAGGGGCCCCTCGCTGGTGGGGATCATCGTGAGGTCGGTGACCCACGGCCGGTTCGGCGCGGGCGCCGTGAAGTCGCGCTCGACCAGGTCCGGGGCGAGCGTGGCCCCCGGATCACGGCGCGTGAAACCCTTGCGTCGCGGGCTGATGCCCGCGATGTCGGCCTCGCGCATCAGGCGCTCGATCCGTTTGCGGCCCACGTGCACGCCTTCGCGCTTGAGGGTCGCATGGACGCGCGGCGAGCCGTAGATCCCGCCGGAATCGGTGTGGATCTGCTTGATCTGTTCGGTCAGCTCGGCGTCCCGGCGCACGCGCTCGCACGGCTCGCGCTCCGCGCGGCGCCAGCGGTAGTAGGTGGAGGAGGCGATTGCAGTTCCCGAAGTACGCACTCGACTCCCAGGTCTCGATGCTCGGTAAGGAGCTCGATCACCTGGGCCGGGTCGGGTCGAGTTGCGCCGCGAAAAACGCCGAGGCCGTCCGCAGAACCTCGTTCGCCCGCTTGAGCTGGGCGTTTTCCTTGCGCAGCGCCGCGAGTTCCGCTCGCTCGTCGGTGGTCAGCCGGTCGTCGCGCTCGCCGGCGTCCGCCTCGGCCTGCCGGATCCAGCCGCGCAGGGCCTCGGGATGGACACCGAGGTCGATGGCGAGCTTCTTGATCTGCGGCTTGGGGTCCGCGGTGCGATACATACGCACTGCGCGGTCACGCAACTCGAGCGAGTATTTCCTGGGGGCAGCCATGGTCGATGTTCCTCTCATGAGTCCCATCTGACCCGCCGTCACTTCTTTCCGCATCTCGGGGGAACCTCACTATGACATCGATGCCGTCGCACGCCTCGACTTCGTACGAACGCTGCGTGACCTGGGAATGGACCTTTCCACGATCCGGAAGGTAGTGGATCGGGAGTTGTCACTCCCGCAGGTCGCGGCTGCGCACGCCGAGGCCCTGGCAGTGCAGATCAGGACCCTGCGCCTGCGTCGTGCGGTGTTGACGGCAGTGGCCAGACGCGGGTCCACCCTTGAGGAGATGGAACTCATGCACAAGCTGGCCAGACTCTCCGAGGACGAACGCCGTTGCCTGATCGGTGATTTCCTCGACGCTGTCTTCGTCGATCTGCACGACAGACCCGAGTGCGCAGCCGCCATTCGTTCCATGACACCGGAACTGCCCGACAATCCCGAAGCGGAGCAGGTCCAGGCGTGGGTGGAACTGGCAGAGCTGTCTCAGGATCCGGACTTCCGTGCCGGCATGCGGGGGATGGCCGAGGACCACGTGGCAGAGCGTACGAAGGACGGGACTACGCGACTGGCCCGTGACGTTGCGGCGGTGGTCCGTGACCAGGTTGCCCCCGCGCTTGCAGACGGCACCGACCCGGCCTCGCCCAGGGCGGATCCGGTCATCGCGGGGATCACGGCGCACTACGCGTACGTCATTGCCGGACCCGACGACGTCGAGGTACGGCGTCGGCTGCTGACCTGGCTGGAGGCCGCGAACGATCCGCGTCGAGACAGGTATTTCCGGCTGGTCGCAGTGATCAACGGCTGGACCGCCCCGCACAGCCTGACGCCGGCATTCGACTGGACGATTCAGGCCTTGCGCGCCCGGCTGTAGTCATGGCGAACGGCTCGTGAAACGGCATGGCCGGACGACTCGAAACATGCCGCTTCCGGCTTGCGGCGACATGCCCGATTCCGGGTCCCTACCGGCCTTGTCGTCGTAGACGATGATCCGCAACTCCCGTGCTCCTCGTTCAGCAAGATGTCCCACATGCTTGGGGGTCCGCCACTGACGCCGCCGTGGACCGGGCCGGTGCACGGCGGCGTCAGTGGCGGGGCATGCCACGGGGCCATGGGGTCGGTCTGCTGCCGCCTGGATCTTCCTCCACCACTGGCGGCGAACCTCTCGGTGGCCGCGCGTTCGGTGGCTGCTTGCGCCCTTGCGCCCTTGCGTTCAGTGGAGGCAGGGGGCTGGGGGGATCGGTGACGCAACCTTGTCCGCTGGAGCCCTTCAGCGCAGGGAAGGCGGTGGCCGCCGCCTTGAGATGTCCGAGCCGGTCCAAATGGCGCCGCTCGCACCCATCGAGCGTAGAGGCGGACGGTGGGGGTGCACTGGCCAGGCGCGCACGCGCTGACGTTCGTGAACGCAGCCGAAGCTCAGGTCTGCAGGACGCACAGTATCCAGGTTCCGATCGGCATGGCCTGATGCTGAGTCGACATCATGGCGGTAACCGAGAATCGACGCGTCGAAAACAGCGTAAACCGTTGTATAAGTGCGGATTGAGGTCGGGAGTGGAAGTGACAGCCGGACCGGCGTATGTCCTGGGATCAACCAGGATCGGCGAGTGCCCGCACGACGACAGCCAGGTGGTGTCCGGCGAGACCGGCCGGCATGACGTTCGTGCCACGAATCGCCATGCGGTGGGGCCCGGACGACTGGCAGGCATGTACAAGCGGCCCTAGCGTCGACGTCAGAGTGCCCAGCCCCGAAGGAGCAGTCATGATCACGCGCCCGCCCCTTCCCCCGTTCACACGGGAGACCGCAATCGAGAAGGTCCGTCAGGGAGAAGACGGTTGGAACACACGTAACCCGGAGAAGGTCGCCCTGGCCTACACAGTGGACTCACGATGGCGCAACCGGGCGGAGTTCGTGACAGGACGCGACGAGATCGTCGCGTTCCTGAGGCGCAAGTGGACCCGCGAGCTCGACTACCGGCTGATCAAGGAACTGTGGGCCTTCGACGGCAACCGGATCGCGGTGCGGTTCGCGTACGAGTCGCACGACGACTCCGGCAACTGGTACCGGTCGTACGGCAATGAGAACTGGGAGTTCGACGAGAACGGGTTGATGACCGTACGGCACGCCTGCATCAATGACCTGCCGATCAGGGAAGCGGACCGTAAGTACCACTGGCCGCTGGGCCGCCGCCCGGACGACCATCCCAGTCTGAGTGACCTCGGATTCTGATCCCGGAGCTACGGACGAGCCCGGGCCGCCGCAGTGGCCTGATGTGTACGGGACTGGTGCGGGGGACCGAGGTCGAAGGCGCGACGCGGTACAGCTTGCTGGGTCTCCAGGGGGCCGTGTCACCGAAGTTGTGCGACGGCCCCAGCCGAACAAGGGGAGGCAGCACCTCACTGTTGCCGCAGCGTTCGTTGCCCCTCTCGGCCCAGCTGCGCGCCGGGTTGCCGAGATACGGAAAGGCCCCGTTCCGAGCATGGAACCGGCCACGCGACGTCCGACGACCGTGGTGGGGTGTCCTCGGCAAGGCCCCGGGCGAGCGTGCGCGAGGACTTATGGGTTCCTTCGATCGGCGCCCACGGACCAGCCAGTAGGGTGTCGGCAGCCGTGATCGTCACCCGCCAAGCGGTGACGGCTGTCTGACCACCCAGCTCAGGCGCTCGCAGGCGCCAGGAACGGGGAATGGGCTCAGCTCCCAAGCCAGGCCGACCAGAGCTGCGGCGTACCGGCCTCGTGGAGCCTCACGCGTACGCCGGGGTGTATGAACCTCCATGAATCATGGAGTTGCTGAAATGGTTGTGGCGTCCATGTGACGAAATGCGGTGGACAGGACACCAGCGTTCCTCAGACCCCGCTACCGTTGTGCCACGAGTCAGTTCAGCCCTCTGGAGCCCTCGATGAGCGAACAGCCGGCCGCCGCCCGCCAGCCGCTGGAGCCCCCGGCCGCCGATGCCGTACGTTCCTACGCTGCAGCCGAGCGGGCCAAGACGGACACCCTTGCCTCGGTCCTGGAGGACATCGCCACCAACGGTTACCCGGCCCCGGAGACGGGCGTGCTGTGGGAGACCGCCCGCGACGCGCACCTCGCCACCCTCGCCGACAAGCAGGCCCGTGTCGCCTGAACACGGACCGCGGCGCTCCCGGGTCATCACAGTGGAGCCCGCGCTCACGCAGCTCACCAAGTTGACCGCGGGCGAGACTCACCGTCTGGACCGCGCGATCGTGGCCATCTCCGTCAACCCCGAGCTCGGCACCCTGATCCCGGGAAGTCTTCTGCGAGATTACGTCGACGAGATCGACGGGGTCCGGGTGATTTCCTTTGTCACCGCCCTGCAGACGATCACAGTGGTGGCGTACATCGAGGCATAGCCGAGAGCCTCTCCTGCGTTCTGCAGTTCCGCAGCAATACCTGGCTTCTTCTCGACGGGGCAGCGCAGTGTTGGCTTGGCTACACACGGTGCCCACGGGGCCGGGGGCAGCGCCAACAGCACAGACCGGGCCGCCGCCAACTGCCGCACCTTGATGTCGTGCACCGCGCGTGGCGGGCGCGACGCACGCGAGATCACCTCTTCCTCCCTGCCTGTCCGGTGCAAGCGATCCCTGCGTATCGATCCACGCGATGCAGCAGCCACGCTTCGGAAAACACGACAGAAGGTGTCCAGTTTCTGCGCAACCATCGTGTCGGCGCTGGCACGGGCGTTGGCGCAGCGCGGCACGTGGACACGGAAGGATGCGCATGTCAGCAACATTGGATGGAAAGGTCGCTCTCGTCGCAGGGGCGACGCGGGGAGCCGGCAGGGCGATCGCGGTGGAACTCGGCGCTGCCGGGGCAACCGTCTACGTAACCGGTCGCAGCACACGGGTGCAGCGCTCGGAGTACAACCGCCCCGAGACGATCGAGGACACCGCCGATCTCGTGACCGAGGCGGGAGGTCACGGCATCGCGGTCCCGACCGACCACTTGGTTTCGTCCCAGGTCCGAGGCCTGGTCGATCGCATTGCATCCGAACAGGGCCGACTGGACATCCTGGTCAACGACATCTGGGGCGGCGAACTCCTCTTCGAATGGGACGCCCCCGTGTGGGAGCACGATCTCGACAAGGGACTGCGGCTGCTCCGGCTCGCGGTGGAGACCCACGCAATCACCAGCCACCACGCTCTTCCCCTCCTCCTGCGGAATGACGGCGGACTGGTGGTCGAGATGACCGACGGCACCGCCGAGTACAACCGGGACACTTACCGGGTCTCGTTCTTCTACGATCTCGCCAAGGCCGCGGTGCTTCGCATGGCCTTTGCGCTGGGCCACGAACTCGGGCCACGTGGCGGCACAGCGGTGGCACTGACGCCCGGGTGGATGCGTTCGGAGATCATGCTCGACCACTTCGGCGTGACCGAGGAATCGTGGCATGACGCGCTGGAGCGTGAGCCGCACTTCTGCATCTCGGAGACCCCGTTCTACGTGGGGCGAGCCGTCGCTGCCCTGGCCGCCGATCCCCGGGTGAGCCGTTGGAACGGGCAGTCGTTGTCCGGCGGTCAGCTCGCCCAGGTTTACGGTTTCACCGACGTTGACGGCAGCCGACCACATGCCTGGCGTTACATCGTCGAGGTTCAGGACGCGGGCAAGCCCGCCGACGCGACTGGATACCGCTGAACCGCAATCAACTCTCGTGTTTCGGCTCGGTGCCGAAGGCTCGGGCGCGGAGTCGGAGGATTCTCCGGATCGCCGCCGATCGGCCGTACTTTTCCGGGAAACAACGCAAGCACGGGATGAACGTTCAGGTCAACGCCGACCACGCCGACATCCCGTGCTGGGCCGACCGGGGGATACCGGAGTGCAGGCGGCACGGTCCGCGTTCCCTCCCGCAGGCGTTGAGGCAGCCTGTCAGCCGGACAGTAGGTCCACATCAGGTCCCACGTGAAGGTCCGCGCGCGTGGAGAACAGACCAGGTCCACTCTCAGGACCTGGTGATTCGCGCGAAGCTGCGATGCAGCACCACCCGCTTCACCGGCCTGGTCAAAGCCGTCCTCACCCTCCACCTCATACCGGCAACATGGGTGGGGAGAGGCCCACGGACGCATGATCGGTTGCACTGAACGTGGCGAGACAGCCGCCGCAGAAGACGCCACGCTGACACCGAGGGCCAACGGCAGCAATAGCGTCAGCCAACTCGTAATCTGCTGCTCCAGCCGTTGTCGGGTTTCCTCAAGAGCATCCCGCAGAATGATCAATGGAGTGATGGGGTCCCGCTCGGTGTCAGGTTCATCAGGTCGCGGGGGGTACTGGAATGGCGCGGGGCGAAGAGGTGGAAAGGCAGCGACGACTTGCGGGACGTGATCGAGTCGCTCCTGCCGAGGGCCGACCGCTGTACGCGCCACCCGGATCGCATACGTCTGAACGATCGGCGGAGTTGCAGGAGATTCTGTCCGTGCCGCACACGGCGATTGCCTGGGAGTATCTGCCACCGGAGTGGGGGCTCCCGCTCGGGGATAACCTGCTGATGAAGTCCACCTTCACCAAAGAGCAGTCCGGAATCTGCCCCGAGTGCTACGCCACCCGCACCGGGTGGCACCGTTCTCGGGCTTCACCCCACCCTTCGGCCTCACCACGCCCGCCGGCACCCTCGATCCCCCCGTGCGCCGCTGTCCTCACCGACCCGAGCGGCCGCACCGTCGTCGTCACCG
Source organism: Streptomyces sp. NBC_01669 (assembly GCF_026339735.1). Taxonomy (GTDB): domain Bacteria; phylum Actinomycetota; class Actinomycetes; order Streptomycetales; family Streptomycetaceae; genus Streptomyces; species Streptomyces yanii. The sequence continues at coordinate 266,659 of NZ_JAPEQG010000001.1, read as the reverse complement.
TCCACCAGGAGTAGCCCCATGACCACCGAGCAGGAAGCCCGCGACGCCATCCACCACGCCTTCGGTGAGGCGGCACACGTCGACATCGAAACCTTCCCGGCCGGGAACCTCTCCATCACCATCACCAAGGGAAAGCACGCCGCAACCATCGACGGGCATCCTGAAAGCGGCTGGGGCTGGACCGTCGACCCGGGCGAGGACGACGGCTTCAGCGGCCACGAGAACGTTGCGACCACCCTTGACGAGGCGCTCGCCAACGTGCGTGCCGCACTCATCTGACCTGAACGAAGGGCTCGAGCAGCAAGATCCAAAGGCCGACTGGCCCCGCCTCAAAGAAATGGCCGGGCTAGAGGCCCAGCACGATGGCGGCGCCGATGCCACCGAGACACAGAGCGAAACCTGCTTCGCGCCAGCCGCCCTTTCCCCAGCGGAAGGGGTGGTCCAGGGCGAGCCGACCGGGGCCGGTGGCGGCAATGCCAAGTGCAACGACCGCGATGCACACGTTGTACTCCACGCCGCCTTGGTATTCCCACAAACCGTGTGATGCGGTAACGGTCACCATGGCGTTGATCATCACACCGATCAGGGCAGCCGCTGCCAGTGGCGTGAACAGTCCCAGAGCCAGTCCGATGCCTCCCAGGAACTCGGAGCCACCGCCGATGACGGCGTAGACGTTTCCAGGGTGATATCCCAGCGCGGCGAACCCCTTGCCCGTGGCGGTGAGGCCGTCGCCACCGAATAGGCCGAAGAGCTTCTGGGAGCCGTGCCCCGCCATCAGCAGGCCGAATGTGATCCTGATAAGCAGCAGACCGCAGTCGCCGGCGGACACTGCCGGCCGCGCCGCAACGTGGGCCGCAGGTTCGGGGGAGGCGCGCAGCCGCTCAGCGATGTAGTTCACCGGGAACTCTCCTCTGCCCCGATACCCCGGGGCGGTGCCGACGGACCACCACGGAAGCAGCAGGGCGCGTTGTCCAGTCACCATGACGCCTTCGAGGCATGCCATGCGTGGAGGACCGCGACGCTGCCGGGACACAGCCAGAACTGGAAGACAGCGGGATCACCGCCGCGTTCGCGCGTCATTCCGGTCAGGCCGCCGGTCGTTCTCGATATGAGTATGTGACATCGGCTTGTCTTCCATGATGACCCCTTTCCCCCTTCGGTGCCGACTGCGCGTCCGGGAAGGGAGGAGGCATGCATTTCCTACGGCGTGCTGTACTGCCGGCCGGGCCGGCAACTGTGCCGGACGCCAGGAGTGCCGCCGTCCCGGCAGGCTCTGCAGCACGGGCGCTGCCGACAGAACGCGCACCGTGGAATCCGCATCGGCTTGCGCGGTCCTCCTGCAGGACCCCCACCGGCAGTCCTGACCCGCATACGCCTGCAGGGCCGTTTGACCTCAGGGAGTGACACGTGTCGACCAATAAATCGAACATCTGATCTAATATGGTGATGGAGTCGATTCCAGATCCTGGTCGTAGTCCGGGGATCGTGCGGCTCGGACGGCGCCCCTCGATCCCGCCGCACACCGGTGAACAAGGCGAAGTCGGTCCCCGCTCGGCTCGTGCCGATTCGCGGTGCGCGAGCGCGGTCGTGGTGAGCACGAGGAACGCGCGGCGGTTGGGTGGAGCCACCATTTCCTCCGTTTCCACCGTGAAGGCAGTGCGACTACCGCTGCAGTCGCCGTTATGAGGTGCGTCGAACGTCGAACGCAGGCATCCACCGGGGCAGACCGGCGTGGCCGGCCTCGCCCTGCTCGAAATGGTGGAAACTCTCCAAGGTCGCCTCATCATTACTGTTCCCGACGAGGTGACCGTCCGGGTCCATACGGTCCGAGACTTGCAGGACGCGGTGAGCACTCCGGTGGCCGCCGTGCCCCTGGACATGTCGACCGGCAAGGACAACTCCTCATGACCGAACGTATCGTCAGTTCCCGCTCCCGCGGATTCCTGTTCCTCGACTCACACCCTGCCGGCTGCACCCGGCTCGTCCAGGACATGTGGCAGGCCGTCCCCGAACCGGCGGAGGAGGGTCGTCCGGACGCGGACGAGGCACCCGTCGCGCTCGTGATCGGCTCGTCCGCCGGGTACGGGCTGGCCGCCACCATCGCAGGACTCGCCAGGGCCGGTATCCGGGGCGTCGGCGTGTCCTTCGAGAAGGCGCCCGGCCGCCGAACCGGAACGGCCGGCTGGTATCGGACTGCTGCAACGGCCGAGCTGGCCGCGAAGCACGGGCGGGACTTCGTGTTCCTCAACGGCGACGCCTTCTCCGACACCCTGAAGGACCAGGTCGCCGACCTCCTCGACGAGCGGTTCGGCGGGAAGCTCGACTACCTCGTCTACTCCGTCGCGGCCCCCCGCCGTACCGACCCCGACACCGGCGTCATGTACGCGTCCGTGCTCAAGCCGATCGGTGAGGCGTACCGCACCAAGACCCTCGTCTTCGACGGCGACAGGGCACCCGAGGTCACGACAGTCGAGACCGGGCCGGCCGAGGGTGACGACATTGAGCAGACCGTCGCCGTCATGGGCGGCACGGACTGGGCCCGTTGGATCGACCACCTCGCCGGGCGCGACCTGTTGGCACAGGGGTTCGCCACTGTCGCCCTGTCCTACATCGGGTCGCCGCTGACCGCCTCGATCTACCGGCAGGGCACCATCGGTGCGGCCAAGGCCCACCTGGAACAGACCGCCCGGCCCTCTCTGTCAAAGTAGATCGAGTCAGGCATACTGGATGATTCATTGAGTCGAGGGCGGAGAAGGAGTAGTGCCCGGGTGGCCAGCACGAATGACCACGGGACCCCTGATCCGCAGGTAGAAGCCCGTTCGACCGGTCCGCGCCGGTATACCGCGGAGTACAAGGCGAGGATCCTCGCGGAGTACGAGACGTTGGACAAGAAGGGCAAGGGCGCTCTGCTGCGGCGGGAGGGTCTGTACTCGTCGTTGATCACGACGTGGCGGCAGCAGCGGGACAAGGGCGCCCTGGACGGGCTCGCCGCGTCGGCCGGACGGCCGAAGGCGGACCCGAGGGACAAGGAGATCGCGAAGCTGAAGGCGGAGAAGGCCCGCCTGGAAGCCGACCTCGCGAAGGCCCGCACCGTCATCGAGGTCCAGGGAAAACTCTCCGCGCTGCTCGACCAGTTCGCCACGGACAGCGCCCCGAACAGGAACGGCGAGAAGAACCAGTGACCGGGGCCCAGTTCGCGGCCGTGGCGTTCAACACCGCCCGCAACCAGGCCCTTGAAGAGCTCACCGGGCTGGTCGGACGCGTCCAGGCATGCGCCGCGCTCGGCGTGAGCCGTGCCACCTACTACCGCCAACACCGCCGAAGCCCCGCCCCGGCCAAGCCGCGGCGGGAACGGCGCCGACACCCCCGCGCTCTCGCACCCGAGGAGGAGATACGGGTCCTCGATGTGCTCCATTCCCCGGAGTTCGCTGACATGGCGCCCGCCGAGATCTACGCGGTCCTCCTGGACCGGGGTGTCTACCTGTGCTCGGAGTCGACGATGTACCGGCTCCTGCGACGACATGGCGAGGTCCGTGAACGCCGCCGTCAGGCCGTCCACCCACCCCGGACCGTTCCCGAGCTGGTCGCCGAGGGCCCGAACCGGGTCTGGAGCTGGGACATCACGAAGCTGAAGGGGCCGGTCAAGGGCGTCTACTACTGCCTCTACACGATCATCGACATCTTCAGCCGCTACACGGTCGGCTGGATGATCGCCGCCCACGAGAACAAGGACCTCGCCGAGCGGTTCCTGTCCGAGACGATCGCCAAGTACGGCATCGAACCCGGGCAGTTGACGATCCACTCGGACCGCGGGTCCCCGATGGTCGCGCAGAACGTCGCCCAGATGATGGCCGGTCTCGGCGTCACCAAGTCGCATTCGCGGCCGAAGACGTCGAACGACAACCCGTTGCCATCACACTGCGCTCCTTCGGGATTCTGCGGACAGAGCGGCCTGTTGGGCCGCGATGCGGTCGCTGAGCCTGATGCCCTGGGCGACCTCGGGTGCGGGGTGGTCGGGGCCGGGTGGGTGGAAGAGGTAGCAGTTCTTGTCGTTGTAGGCGATGCCGTGGATGAGGCCGGTGCGCCGCCAGATCTTGACGGTGGTTTCGCTGACGCCGATCGCGTCGGCGTACTCGGTGAAGCTGAGCAGGCCGCGTGCCCGCAGACGGTCGTAGCGGTGGGTGAGGTGGTAGACGTCGCGGATGTTGCGGACCAGCAGGGCGGTGAAGGGCTGGCCCTTGCCGCTGGCGTGACCACGCGCGTTGAGAATCGCGGCGATCTCGCGGTGGGTGTGGTCCTCCAGGAGCTGGTCGATCAGGTCGACGGTGGCCGCGGGGGTCTTCCAGACCTTCCCGCCGGCCAGCGGCATGGGGAGGTTCAGGGTGTGGTGCTGCCCGGCGGACAGCCGGATCTGCGCGGTGATCTGGTCGGTGCGAGTGAGGGTGACATCGGTGATCAGGAGGCGGGCGATGCGTTTGCGTTCCCGCATCGGGGTGTCGGCATCGGCCCACAGGCGGTGGACGTCGGCGGCCAGGGTGCCCAGCCGGTCGCGGACGGCTGCCTCGAGCGGGGCGGCCTCGCTCTTGGCGCGTTCGTAGGTGTCCTTGGCCTCGGTGACCTCGCGCAGGGCGCGGTTCCAGTCGGCTTCCAGGGCGTCGGCGACCAGGCGGTTGTCGGGGTCGACGGCGAGGTAGCGGCGCCGGGCGAGGTCGGCGTGGTGCTGGGCCCGTTTCACGTGGCTGGCCCTGAGCTGGTCGGCCTCGGCGGCGCGGGCGGTGAGCTGGTCGGTGACTTTCAGGGCGGCGTCGATGGCCAGCGGGGTGAGAGCGCCCAGGACGAGGCGGGCGACGGCGGCGTCCAGGGCCTTGCCGGGCAGGCGTTCGCAGATCCGGGCGCCGTCCTGGATGGCATGGGTCATGCACCGGTAGTCGGGCAGGAGTTCGCCGCGGTGCAAGCGGTAGCCGACCGTCATCCGCCGGCCGCACTTCCCGCAGATCACCAGCCCCTGCAGCAGCGCCGGCCCTTCCCGCGGCGGCCCGGCCTTGCTCCCCTCGCCCCGGCCGGTCGCGTTGGACAGGAGCAGTCGGCCGTTGTCCTCCCACTGCTCGAAGGAGAGGTAGCCCTCGTGGTGGTCCTCGATCAACGCGGTCCACTGCTCGCGCGGGACGTCGGACAGCGTGGTCTTCCCCTCCGGGGTGCGGCCGGAACGTTTCCGTCCGTAGACGAACGCGCCCGCATAGCAGGGGTTGTGCAGCATGTTCAGTACCCGCCAGTGCTTCAGCGGGCCCCAGACCAGCTCACCCTTGTGGGCGCCGGTGCGGATCCGGGCGGGGAAGGACAGCTGGTCGGCGGCGAAGGCGATGACGACCTGGCGGGCCGAGCCACTCGCCGCGAACAGGGTGAAGACCCGCTCGACAGCGCCGCGGACCGCGGCATCAGGGTCCTTGACGATCCGGTCCAGTGGATCATGGACATAGCCGATCGGCAGGCACTGCTTCAGCTCCCCGCGCCGGGCCTTGGACAGCTGACCGCCCCGAAGACGCGCCTTGAGCAGGTGCAACTCCGCTTCGGACATGGTGCCTTTGAGCCCAAGGACGAGACGGTCGTTGAACGAGCGGGGATCGTAGAGACCGTCCTCGTCCAGGATCAGCGTCCCGGTCATCGCGCAGATCTCCAGGAGCCGATGCCAGTCGGTGTTGTTCCGCGCGAGGCGGGACACCTCCAGGCCGAGCACGATCCCGGCCCGCCCGAGCGAGACCTCGGAGACCAGCAGCTGGAAGCCGTCCCGGCCCGCCGCGGAAGCCCCGGACTGTCCCTGATCGGTGTCGATCACGGTGATCTGGCCCTCGCCCCAACCCAGCGCGATGGCCCGGCCCCGCAGCGCGTACTGCCGCTGGGTGGACTCGGTGTTGTTGACGACCTGCTTCAGCGAGGACTGACGGACATAGAGATACGCCCCTCGCCGGAGTTGATCAGCGGTGACCTTCCCCGCTCCGGACGGCTGATCCTGCATGACGGACTCCCTTACGAGCGCAACACTCCCGGTGACGGTGACGGTGACGGTGACGGTGACGGTGACGGTGACGGTGACGGTGACGGTGACGGGATCAGGGTGGCTGGAGGCGTCCCAGGACCAGCGAGGCCAGGGCGTCGACGAGTTCGGCTGCGACATCAGCGGTGACATCGCCCCCGGCCGCCGGGGCCGCAGGCCCCGGCGGCTTGTCACGGACGGCGACCAGAGCGAGGATCGCGCGACTCCAGGCGGCCATGCCCGAGCGGGCCAGCACCGCGAAACCGTGCCGCCATCCACCGCCGTGACCGTGAACGACCGCGGACCGCAGCCGCTCGTACTCCTCCGAGGTCCTTGTCCCGCCGTCCGCCTCAGCGGTCGGCGCCTCGTATGTTCTCCTCCTGGCCGTGGGCCCGGGCCTCGCGCCTGCGGGCCAGGGCCCGCTCGACGGACCGCGGGTGCACGGTGATCCCGAACGACTCGGCCACCACGACCGCCAAGGCCGGCGCCTTCAGCCCGGGGTTGGTCTCCAGCAGGGCCTCGAGGTGTTCCATGACCGGCCCGGTCAGCTTGCTGGGGCCCTTCGGGCCGGGCTTGCCCGGCGCCAGAGCCGCCGGGCCGCCCGCGTCCAGCGCGGCGGCGATCGCATAGAAAGACTGCCGGCAGAACCCGAACGCGGGCGCCGCCCGCGCCACGGGCACCTTGTCCACCCGCACCCGGCGCACCATCTCGTACTTGACCTGCACCAGATCGTACGGATCCAGGAACGGCGAGTTGATGAACGCCTCGTCCACCACCTGCTCGGGCCGCGGGTTGAGCGTCCGGGACTCCTCCAGGGCCCGCACCTTCGCCGGATCGACCACTCTCGTCGCCATGCCCGCCTCCTCTCCCGATGCCTGTCACCAGGATTCCGGCGCCACCGGGCCCGGCCAACCCCCAGGCCGATACCACGAGGAGTGAAAGAAGCAGGCCAGCGCATACCCCGGCGAAGAACGCGCCCCCATCCGGACCGGCGAGCTCCCCGAGCCACGGCACGAACACCACGACGCTCACGACGTGATCTCCCCGACACCCCGCAGCCGGTCGATCAACCCGGCCAGCTCCACCAGATCCTGCGTCCGGAACGGACACGAACCCTCGGCGGCGACCACGAACGCGTCCACCGGCGCCACCGACGTCCACTCCGTCGGGATCTTCGACCGGCCGCCCACCTCGTCGAAGTAGTACACCCGGTCCCCACGCCAGCACTGCCGACGCTCGATGAACTCCAACTCCAGCCCCGCCAGGGGATGGAACGGATGCGTCACCCGCACCCGCCCCTGACCTCCGTCTCCAGAGTCGGGATCACTTGCAGTTGACGGATCACGCCAACCCGTACAGCGAGAGCCAGTACAAGACCCTGAAATACCGGCACGACTTTCCCGAGCGTTTCGGATCTCTCGAGGACGCCCGGGCGTGGTGCACCCAGTTCTTCACCTGGTACAACGAGGAGCATCGGCACTCCGGGATCGGCCTGCACACGCCCTACGACGTGCACTTCGGTCTCGCCGAGCAGCTCCGCGAGATGCGTGCCGACGTCCTCCAGGCGGTCTACGCGAAGCACCCTGAACGCTTCGTCCGCAAGCCACCAGAGCCCCCGAAGGTCCCCGCAGCGGCCTGGATCAACCAGCCGGCACCAGACGGCCCACTGATCCCAGCACAGCGTTAGAACGATCTACCTGCCTTGATCGCTTTGACAGGTTCCGCGGGACCTGAACGACCGGCTCGTCAAGGACCTCGACGGCCGAGCCCTGACCTCAGTCAACGGGGCTGCCGTCACGCAGTCCAGCACGGCGATTCCCGGCATCGCGCTCTATGTCGGGCTGCTGCGCGGCGTCCTCGAAGACGCCATGGTCCCGCCGATTGCCCAGCTCACCCAGCTCTGGGACCAGCTCACCGGCACCACGTCCCTCGACGTCGACGACGAGGGCCGCATCCGCCTCGACACCTGGGAGCTGACCCCCGTTGTCCAGGAGGCCGTCGCCGAACGCTGGAAGACCGCCACCACCGAGAACATCCCGGCCCTCGCCGCCCTCGACTGGTTCACCGTCCAGGTGCAGCAGCTCTACGGCTTTGCCGTTCCCGGCATCGACTACGCCGCGCCTGTAGAGACCGACGTCCCTTGGCCCCAGCCCACCACCTGACACCGAGGGAGGAACGCCATGCACCCGCAATGGTGAGTCGATTGCGGCGGGAGCGGGGGAGCGGTCCACGGAGGTTGAAGGAGACCAGTTCATCGCCCGTGAAGGGCGACCTGGCGCTGGTCAGGACGCAGAAATGAGCGCTCTCCAAGTCACCTACGTATGACCACGGCTGGGCGTCTCGACTGTCCCGCCCGCGGTGCCGGAGAGCTGCCCCTGCTCCTGCCAGGTGCCGATACTGGGCGGCCGAGGAGATCACACTGGTGGCGTCATCATTCTGCGCCGGGCTGCCGATGCTGGACGGAACCGGTGGGCAGCGCCGCTAGCGTCGCTTTCCATGGGTCCTGCGAAACTGCCCCCCGACGAGTACTACGCCACCCTGCCCACTCACATCGCCGGAGCCGGAGCGATCATCCACGATGCCGCAGACCGCATCCTGGTGGTCAAACCGTCCTACCGCAATGACACCTGGGAGATCCCCGGCGGCGGGCTGGGCGCGGGAGAGGACCCGCTGTACACAGCCCGGCGCGAGCTCAAGGAAGAGCTGGGCATCGACCTCGCGCCGGGCCGCCTGCTGGTCGTCGTCTGGGTACCGGAGCAGGCCGATGGCCGCCCGCCGCTGGTCAACCAGCTCTTCGACGGTGGTCTGATGTCCCAGGACGAGGCCGAGAACCGACTCCACCTGGACGAGCTCGCCGAATGGAGGCCGGCAACCCCCGCCGAGTGGGACACCCTGCTCGCCCCGCACCTGGCCCGCCGCCTGCGCGCCTGCTCCCGCGCCCTGGCCGAGGGCGGCACCGTCTACCTGAAGCACGGCTGCGACCCCACCCGCCCCGAGAACTGACGCCGTCGCCTTGTCCCTCCCCGCACGTCACCCTGATCTGGGAAGGGCTCACCCTCGGCCCCTTGGGGGGAGCTGCTAGGTGTGTCGAATTGCTCGCCTGACTGCACTAACCCGGCGCGCGCAGCGAACCTCCTATGGCAAAGCTATTGGCCATACGCGCTCCCGCCGTCCCCTCGGCGAAAGACTAAAGAAGGTTTTTCCTGTGCGTTTGTACCGGATAGCACTGTGGGTCACGATTCCTATGGCAGTTCCTCTCATGGCGGCACCGGCCGGGGTGACGACGGCCGGTGCCGTCGGAAGGACGATGCCAGGAGGTCCTCTTTCGGTGTGGCGGGCCGAGGCAGTCCCGGAGCCGGCTATCGAATCCACGCGGCCGTTCCCAGCCCTCGGAGCGACGGCAGTGGCATTTCCCCATTCCGCGCCTCGCCCCGCCATCGTGTCGCGGACCCAATGGCGGGCCGACGAGACCCGGCGCGACCCCCATGCCCACTACGCGGAAGGGGTGGCGGCGGTCTTCATCCATCACACCGACACCCCCAACGACTACGCCTGCGCGGACGTCCCGCGTACCCTGCGCAATCTGTATACGGGCCAGACCCGTGACCAGCAATGGGGAGACCTCGGCTACAACTTCCTCGTCGACAAATGCGGCACCATTTACGAAGGCCGTGCCGGCGGTGCCGACCGCCCCGTCATCGGCTCCCACACCATCGGGTTCAACCAGGGCACGGCGGGGATCGCGGCGATTGGCACCTTCGGAAGAGGGACGCCAGTGCCCGCAGCCATGGAGCATGCGATCGCGGCCCTCGCCGCCTGGAAACTCAGCTTGCGCGGCATCGACCCCACCAGCAAGGTGCGGCTCACGTCCACGAATGACAAGAGCCGCTACACGAAGGGCACTTCAGCCGCATTCGATGCCATTTCCGGCCACCGCGACGGCTATGCCACTGACTGCCCGGGGGAGGCTCTTTTCGCCCGACTCCCTGCGATCCGTGCCATGGCTGCCGGCCTCCAGGGCAGGTCCCCACGAGCATCCTCTGGCGCCGAGCTCCCCACGGCCCTGCAGAGCCTCCACCGCGGCAGCCAGTGACGGTTCATCAGGACCCTCCCGCCCCGGGCCGGGACGGCCCCCAGGCCGCAGAAACACCCGCGCCACCCCACGCCACGACGTGCATACCGTCCGCAAACCAGGCACAGCGACACCGACACAGAAGAAGCCAACGACGCCACGCCCACGCCGCGCAGGTTAAAAATCAAGTCAGCGAATTAATTCCGCTTTTCTCCCGAGCTGCGAAAGTCGAGATTGGTGCACGGGGCCGACAGGGCCCAGGGCTCAAAGGGGCCTGGGCACGTGTCGGCACGCCGGGTCTGTGTCCGAATTCTCTGATCTGCGAATGGTCGAGTCCCCCGCTGAAAGGTGGGGACTCGCTTTCTCGGGTCATTCGTCGTCGGTGATGAGCGGGTCCTTCAGGCCGGACTTCCCAGGGATGTCCTTCCGGGCATCATCCAATGCTTCCTTGGCGCGGCCCTTGGCCTGGTCGGCCTTACCTTCGGCTACCTTGGCGCGGTCGCCGGTCATCTTGCCCATCGCTTCCTTGGCTTTGCCCTTGATCTTGTCCTTGCCGCTTCCGCCAGTCACTGCGTGCTCCTTGTGTGGATGTGCCTTTGCTCTGTCAAGCTAGGTCACGGCTGGACGAGTCGCACGGCGGGTGGGGGACCGGCGCCCGCGGTTAAGCACGAGTGTCCAGCGCTTGTCATCTCGGCTCCTGCCCCGGACTCGACTGTCCGTGGGTGCAGCGACGGCTCCGGACCAGAAGCCGAGGCCACTCCAGCTTGTCCTTCTGGCTCCGGCTCGGCCGACGACCCAGGCTCTCGGCTACCACCACGTCATCACCACTCGTCTGGCACCGAAGCCGGTGGCATCTGGAGCCGATGCGCCCGTGGGGACCACTCACGGGAACGACGAACGCCGCTCGAAGGGAGAACATGAGATGCGCGCCCTGCACACCGCCTTCGAACGTTTCACCCTTGGCGGAAAGGCGGTGATGCCCTACCCGCTGCCACCCACTTCCGTGTGCCCGAAGCGCCTATACGGGGGCCCACCGGTGCGCTGGGCTGCCGCGCCACTCCACCCACCGAGGATCGTCAAGAACTTCTTCCGGGTCCGACAGGCCGGCACCCTCAAGGAACGCCACCACATCGCGATCGGAGTGGGCCAGCCCCAGGACCTCGTCCCCGCCGGTCCGGTGCACGCTCACTATCCGCCCACCTGTGGGGGACGGCGTGTCCACGATGATCATCCCACCGCTCATGCAACCAGAATGCCGCTGTTCGTCCCGCGCCGCAGGTCGACCAGGTCGAAGCGCCGCGTATGGTCCCTGATCAAGTCGCTCAAGGAGACGCCGCGTGGGCCGCTCGGTGCTGTCCTCGGCGGCCGAATGTCCACCCATGGGCACCGCGCCCGTGCGATCCGCTCCACCGCGTCGTCGGCGAGAGGCCTGTTGCCCTGGTGCAGATCCTGTGGGCGGTTCAGGCCGCGCGGGCTGCCGTGGGCGGTACGTGCTGCGGGGCGCACTCCCGGCCCGGGTGCGGGAGGACTGGCCCTCAAGGCCGTCCCCTTCGAGGCGTGGTCGTGGGCGGTCATGTCGAGCGTCGACGGCGGCCAGGGGGAGGCCATGCGGCTGCCGCAGGCGCAGGGCATGCTGATGAAGCTGCCCGTCGGTGAGGACTGCGCCCTGCTGACCTCGCTGCTTACCCTGGCGGACGTGTTCTGCACCGTCCGCCTGAACGTGAATACCTCCTGTGTCTGGCCCGCCTGGGCATCCGGATGGGACGGCCACTATGTCCCCGCTATGCCGATCGCATATGAGTGGCGAGGTGACTTCGAGAACTCAGCCCTCAATGAGTTGCATGCCGAAGGGTTCGCTCACCCGGCCGGGCAGACTGATTGGCGCGCAAGACTGCAACGTCACAGCCTTGGTTGGGTCTGCGCGTGGGAGGACGACTGCTTGATCGGCTTCGTCAATGTTGTCTGGGACGGCGGTGTTCATGCCTTCGTCCTGGACACGCTCATCGCTCAGCGCAGCCGCTCGCAGGGGATTGGCGCTGCGCTGGTTGCAACGGCTGCTGAAGGAACTCGTGCCGCCGAATGCGAGTGGCTGCATGTTGACTTCAAAACACTTGCGGTCGATCTACTTCGATGTCTGCGGTTTCAAGGGGATGGCAGCAGGGCTGATCGCCCTCTGAGTCACGGAGTGCAGAACGGCCGGTTGTCAGTAGGCGAGTCTGATGGTCACGTCGATTGTGCCGGCGTGGGGGACCTTCAGGATGTGCATCCTTCGGGTGTCGCCCAGGTATTTGATCGAGGCCGCCGCGATGGTGGCAGCGTGGGGCTCGCCCCAGCGGATGTGGACGACGCCGGGGCCGCGGTGCAGGTCGATGCCGGTTGCGGTGGCGGAGGCCGAGCCGCCCCACGGCACGGTGGTGCCGTTGGAGAAGACCACCCGGTCGGACTCCTTGAGGATCAGCGGCATCGTCTCCGTCGCGGATGAGGTGGCCCGCACCGAGCGCTCCACCAGGCCGTTGCCGACCGTCACGTCGGTGACGACCGATCCGCTGGAGGTGGAGAAGCGGAAGGCGTAGGACTTGCCGCCGAAGAACTGGCCGGTCTGCGGGCCATTGGAGTCCGGGATCTGGCCGGGCAGCACGGTGGACCACAGGCCGTAGTTGTTGTTGTTCAGGGATTGGATGAGTGTGCCTGCTACCGGGTGCCAGAGGAACGCCAGGCCGGTGCGTGCGAACGTGGTTGGTCTGGTGCCGAGGTAGGCGCCCAGGTAGACGTTGGGGCGGCGGATGTAGAGGAAGTCCTGGCCGCGGTCGGTGCGGTGCTCGGTGAAGTTCTTCGAGGCTATGTAGGGCACGGCTGCGATGGCTGCGTTCTTCGCCTGCCTGGTCGGGTAGCGCTCGCCGTAGATCGAGTGGCTGAGGCTCCGCGGGGAGGTGTCCTGCTTGACCAGGTCCGGCACCGGCGAGGTGTCCGCGGCCCAGGCGCCGCGGGCGGCGGCGAGGTCCTCGCGTGCGGACATGAACGCTCCCAGTGCCGGTACCGCGGGGACGAACTGGGCGTTGAGAGCGGTGCGTTCCGGGTCGGGGCGGGTGTTGGCGTAGGCGAGGGTGCTGGTCCGGGTGGACGGCGCGATGTTGCTGAACCAGCCGGAGCCGTCGGGTTCGCGCAGCAGGTTGTAGCCGAGCCAGTCCGTGTACTTCCCTGCCATCGTCACGAGGTGGCTGTTGTTCGACTGGCGCCATGCGTCCGCCATTTCCGGCAGCATCACCTCGAAGTTGTAGTTCATGTCCGTGCCGCCCTTCTCGTAGAAGAAGCCGGCCGGGCTCTGCCCGTTGTCTGCCAGGCGGGCGAAGGCGCTGTTCAGCTGCGAGCTCAGGCCCGCGTCGGGGTTGGTTCTGAGCGCCAGGGCCGATCCTGCGAGGCCCGCGGTGACCTGGTTCGCGAAGGTGATCGGGGTCTGCCACACGCCGCCGTTGGACGGGTTGAGAAGCCAGGTCATCGCGGAGTGCAGCGCCTGGGCGATCTGGGTGCGTCGGGCTGGCAGCAGGTTCGCGTCCTTCAGCAGAACATGGGTCTTGCTGAGGTATCCGAGCGCGAAGCCGGTGGCGGGCAGGGAGTGCTCGCCAGCGCTGTACTCCGACCACGAGCCGTCGGAGTGCTGGAGGCTCAGGTAGTGGCCGAGCGCCGCGTCCAGGCCCGCCAGTAGCGCCGCGTCGCCCGCGTACGGGTTCCAGGAGCGGGGCTTGGTGAGGAACCAGGCCAGCGTGTACACGTGCTCCTGTACCCGAGTGTTGTACGGCGCCGACGGCGTGCGCCACCATCCGCCGCCCATGAAACCGAAGGTCGACGGGTTGTTGCCCTCGATGTCGTTGACCATCTTGGCGAGGCTCACCAGGTAGGGGGCGAAGCGTTGTTCCTCGGCGGCGAAGGCACGCCGGTGCGGTGTGTCCGCGGGCAGGGGTGCGAGGTTCGGGAGGCTGCCCGCGGCCAGGGCACCGGGCGCGGGCAGGGCGGCCGCGAGGCCCGCGGCCCCGGCGGCCGTCAGCAGGGCGCGGCGCGACAGGGAGGTTCCGTACTTCACAAGGCGGCTCCTGGGCGGTGAATGAAGCGGTGAGTGCATGAGCGGTGAGTGAAGGCGGTGATGACCGCCGACGGTGCGTGACCGTTCGGCTGATCGGACACAGTCGCCTCATCCGGAGCCGTCGTCAAGGTGCTAATGCGAATTACTTCAGGGGTTTGTTGTTGTGGTCGAACCTCTTGACGGTCCTGCGCCACGCGCTCTACGGTCCGTTCACCTGACAAGCAATGCGTATTAGCACCATCGATGAGGGGCGATCACTCATGGGCCAGGCTCCAGGAAGGCTCACTCAGCGTGACATCGCCCGGCTCGCGGGCGTCAGCCAGACCACGGTCTCGCTGGTGCTCAACAACCGCGGGGACGCCGGTGCGCGGATCGCCCCCGAGACGCGGGACCGGGTGCTGCGGGTGATCCGGGACACCGGGTACGCGGCGGATCCGCTGGCCCGCCGGATGCTCAAGCAGCTCAACCAGATTTTGGGCGTGTTCACCTACGAACCGGTCTTCCCCAGCACCAGCGCCGACTTCTACCACCCGTTCCTGCGGGGCATCGAGGAGAGCGCGGAGCGCAGCGGCTGCGATCTGCTGCTGTTCACCTCGGCACCGGTGCGCGACGGGCAGCGGCGGATCTTCCACGAGAACAACCGACTGCGGGTCGCGGACGGCTGCGTCCTGCTGGGACGTGAGATCCCGTCGGCCGAGCTCAGCCGGCTGGTGGCGGAAGGCTATCCGTTCGTCTGCGTGGGCCGCCGAGATGACGCCGACGGTCGGCCGGTGCCGTACGTGGGCGCCGACTACGTGAACGCGACCGCGCAGCTCGTCGACCGGGCCCGTGCCTGCGGCCATCGGCGCTTCGCCTTCGTGGGACCCGGCACGGGGGCGGAGTCCTCCGCGGACCGGCTTGCGGGCTTCCGCCGGGCGGTCGGGACCGAGGCGCCGTTCCTCTCAGTCGGGACGCCGGACCCGGCCGAGCGGCTGGCCCGGCTGCTGGAGGCGGGTGTCACCGCGGTGTTCGTGGAGGTGGAGGCCGAGGCGGTAGCCCTGGCGGCGGCCGCGGCGTCACAGGGCCTGTCGGTGCCGCGCGACCTGTCGATGGTCACCCTGGGCGACCCGACCATCCCGGTCGACTCGTCCCTGGACTTCACCGGATTCCACATCCCCCGGCCGCAGATGGGGCAGCAGGCGGTGGAGCTGCTGGTCGACGTGTTGCACGGACAGACGTCCGTCACCCAGCGGCTGCTCGGTTGCGAGCTGACGCACGGGGAGACCCTCGGCCCGCCGGCGTCCTGACGCCCCGGCGGGCGGGAGGGCACGGCGGAGGGTCGCTCCGTTCCGAAACATCCGTAACAACCGAACGCCCCTTTGAGCAAGGAGACCCATGCACGCGGACGTCCTCGTGGTCGGTGGCGGCACCGGCGGTGTCGCGGCAGCGCTCGGCGCGCTGCGCGCCGGCCGAAGTGTGATCCTCACGGAGGAGTACGACTGGCTGGGCGGTCAGCTCACCAGCCAGGCCGTGCCGCCGGACGAGCACACCTGGATCGAGCAGTTCGGCGCCACCGCCTCCTACCGGGCGCTGCGCGACGGCATCCGCGACTACTACCGGCGCCACTACCCTCTGACGGCCCGGGCCCGAGCCCGCCGTGACCTCAACCCCGGCGCGGGCTGGGTGAGCCGCTTGTGCCATGAACCGCGGGTGGGCGTCGCCGTGATCGACGCGATGCTCGCCCCGTACCGCGGCAGCGGCCGCCTCACCGTCCTGCAGCCTTACCGCCCCGTGGCGGCAGCCACCGACGGCGACCGGGTGGCCGCCGTGACCCTCGCCCACCGTGACAGCGGCGAGCAGATCACCGCCACCGCGGCCTATGTGCTCGACGCCACCGAGACCGGCGAGCTGCTGCCGCTGACCGGCACCGAGTACGTCACCGGCTTCGAGGCGCAGGGCGACACCGGCGAGCCCTCCGCCCCGGAGGCCGCCCAGCCGCTGAACATGCAGGCCGTCTCCTACTGTTTCGCCCTCGACCACGTCGACGGCGACCACACCATCGACCGCCCCGCCTCCTACGACTTCTGGCGCTCCTACCGGCCGTCCTTCTGGGGCGCCCCGCTGCTGTCCTGGTCCGCCCCGCACCCGCGCACCCTTGAAGTCGTCGAACGCGGCTTCACCCCCAACCCCGGCGACGATCCCGCCGAGGTCGTCGCCGATCAGCGGGTCAGCGGGGGCGACATGAATCTGTGGACCTTCCGCCGCATCGCCGCCCGCGACAACTTCGTCCCCGGCGCGTACGCCAGCGACATCACCCTGGTCAACTGGCCGATGATCGACTACTGGGAGGGCCCGGTCATCGACGTCCCCGACGCCGAGGCGCATCTGGCCGCCGCGAAGGAGCTGTCGTACTCCCTGCTGTACTGGATGCAGACCGAGGCCCCCCGCGCCGACGGCGGCACCGGCTTCCCCGGGCTGCGGCTGCGCGGCGACATCACCGGCGGCGCGGACGGCCTCGCCCAGGCGCCCTACATCCGTGAGTCCCGCCGTATCCGCGCCGAGTACACCGTCGTCGAGCAGGATCTCTCCCTCGATGCGCGCAGCGGCAAGGGCGCCGTGAACTACCGCGACTCGGTCGGCATCGGCATGTATCGCCTCGACCTGCACCCCTCCACCGGCGGCGACACCTACATCGACGTCCCCTCCAGCCCGTTCGAGATACCGCTCGGCGCGCTGATACCGACCCGGATGGAGAACCTGCTGCCCGCCGGCAAGAACCTCGGCACCACCCACATCACCAACGGCTGCTACCGCCTGCACCCCGTCGAGTGGAACACCGGCGAGGTCGCCGGGCTGCTCGCGGCCCATTGCGTCGAACACAAGCTCACCCCCCGCGGCGTACGCAACACCCCTGACCGGCTCGAGACCTTCCAGCACCTGCTCCGCGCCCACGGCGTCGAGCTGCGCTGGCCCGACATCAGTGGCTACTGACCAGGAGAGGCACCCGCATGAACTCCCACCGACAGCAGCGCACGACCAAGCTCGCCGCCCTGGCCGCCACCGGACTCCTCGCCCTGACCGCCTGCGGCAGCGGCGGCGACAGCGGTGGCTCCGACGACGGGCCCGTGAGCCTACGTATGACGGTCTGGTCCGGCGCCCCGGAGCATCTGAAGCTGCTCAACGGCATCGCCGACGCGTACCGCAAGTCCCACCCCGAGGTGAAGTCGATCAAGTTCGATGTCCTCCCGGTCGAGAACTACACCGAGACCCTCACCACCCGGATGGCCGGCGGCAAGGCGCCGGACCTGGCGTGGATATTCGAGAACTCCTCCCTTGACTTCGTCTCCTCCGGCGCCCTGAAGGAGGTCAAGGACGACCCCGACGTGCTGCCCGCCGCCAAGAGGATCTGGCAGCAGGACGGCAAGCTCTACGCCTACCCCTTCTCCACCTCGCCCTTCGGCGTCTTCGTCAATCTCGACATGCTGAAGAAGTCTGGCCGACCGAGCCCCGCCGAGCTGATCAAGCAGGGCAAGTGGAACTGGGACGAGGTCACCAAGACGGGCGCCGCGGTCCATGCCAAGACCGGCAGGACCGGCATGGTCATCCGCGACTTCGACTACAAGGCCTGGGACAACCTCGCCACCTACTGGGACGGCTGGGGCGCCGAGGCCTGGTCTGCCGACGGCAAGACCTGCGGCTTCGACAAGCCGGAGATGATCGAGGCGATGACCAGCCTGCACAAGGCGATCTTCGACGACGAGGCGATGCTCGCCCCCGGCACCGCCGCCGACTTCTTTGCCGGCGAGGCTGCCATGACCGTCACCCAGATGAGCCGCGCCTCCCTTCTCACGGACAAGTTCAAGTGGGACTTCGTCCCGCTGCCCGAAGGGCCCAAGGGCAAGTACGCCGTGATCGGCCAGGCCGGGATCGCGGTGCTCGCCAAGAGCGCGCACGCCGACGCCGCCGCCGAATTCCAGGCCTTCATGACCAACAGGGAGAACTCCGCGAAGCTCGGCGCCTACTTCCCGCAGGCCCGCACCTCCCAGCTGAACGCCGCCACGCTCGCCAAGAGCAACGCCAAGCTCAGCGAGGAGCAACTGTCCAGCGTCGTCATCGACGGAATCAAGAGCGGCAAGGTCAAGCCCGTCCACATGGGCCAGGCCGAGATCTACTCGGCCGTACGCTCCGGCCTCGACGCGCTGTGGAAGCCGGACGCCGACGTGCAGAAGGTCCTGACGGGGGTCTGCAGCTCCATCAAGCCGCAGCTGGAGCAGTGACGGCGTCATGAAGACCCTCGAACGACCCCGCACCACGGCCGCCGGCCCGCCGGGCGACGGCACCCGCGCCGGGAAGCCCTTCTGGACCTCCCGGCGCCGGGATCAGCTGGCCGGCTACCTGTTCATCGCCCCGCAGCTGGTCGGCACCGTCGTCTTCGTACTGATCCCGCTGGTCCTGGTCGTCTGGTACAGCTTCCACGAGTGGAACGTGCTGGCCGGCACCTTCCACTCGGTGGGAACGGACAACTACCAGAAGCTGTTCGACGACCCGAAGCTGCCGGGCGTGCTGCAGGCCACCGCCTACTTCTCCGTCGGCCTGGTGGTCCTCAACCTCTCCCTTGCGCTGGCGCTGGCCGTGCTGCTCAATCAGAAACTGCGCGGCAGCGTCGTCTTCCGCACCCTGTTCTTCTCACCGGTCGTCGTCTCGCTCGTCGCCTGGACCATCGTGTGGGGCTTCCTGCTCCAGAAGAACGGCGGCATCAACGCCGGCCTGGACCTGATCGGCGTCAAGGGGCCCAACTGGTTGCGCAGCGAGGGAACTTCGATGCTGTCGGCCATCGTCGTGCAGTGCTTCAAGAACGTCGGCCTGAACATGGTGCTCTTCCTGGCCGCCCTGCAGGGAGTGCCTCGCGAGCTGTACGAGGCGGCGACCGTGGACGGCGCCGGGCGATGGCGGCAGTTCTGGCGCATCACGGTGCCGCTGATCAGCCCCACCATCCTGCTCACCTCGATCATCACGGTCGTCGGCTCGCTTCAGGTCTTCGCGCAGATCGCTGTCCTCACCCAGGGCGGCCCGTCCGGCTCCACCACCGTGCTCGTCTACTACCTCTACCAACAGGCGTTCAACTTCCACCACTTCGGCTACGGGGCGACACTCTCGGTCCTGCTGTTCGTGATCGTGCTCGTGCTGACCGTCATCCAGTGGCAGATGCGCAAGAAGTGGGTGTTCCATGAGTCGTAAGCTGTCCACTCGCGCCAAGTTGCTGCTCTACGGCGTCCTGATCGTGCTGTGCGTGCCGTTCGTCTTCCCCACCTGGTGGATGGCGACGTCCTCGCTGAAGCCGGCCGGTGACATCTTCGCCTTCCCCCCGAAGCTGTTCCCCGACGATCCGGAACTCGACGCCTACCGCAAGGTCTTCGAACTCCAGCCGTTCGGCCAGCAGTACTTCAACAGCATGTACATCGCGATCGTGGTGACCCTGGGCACGCTCGCGGTCTCGTCGCTGGCCGGATACGCCTTCGCCCGCATCCGCTTCCCCGGGCAGAACATCCTGTTCCTCGTGGTCCTCACCGGTCTGCTGATCCCCAGCGAGGTCACCATCGTCCCGCTGTTCCAGTTGTTCCACGACTGGGGGATGGTCGACACCCACTGGCCGCTGATCCTGGTGCCGGTCCTCGGCGCGCCGAGCGTGCTGGCGACGTTCATCATGCGGCAGTTCTTCATCGCACTGCCCCACGAACTGGAGGAGGCTGCACGGATGGACGGCCTGGGCCGCTTCGCCATCTACTGGCGGATCGCCCTGCCACTGGCCCGCCCTGCCCTGTCGGCGGTCGCCATCTTCACCTTCCTGCACAGCTGGAACCTCTACCTGGAGCCGATCGTCTACCTCTCTACCCCGGAGATGTTCACCCTGCCGCAGGCTCTCACCCAGTACGTCGATGCCTACGGAGGACCCATGTGGAACGTCCAACTGGCCGCCGCCTCCCTCACCGCACTGCCGGTACTCGCGGTGTTCGTCTTCGCCCAGCGCCAGTTTGTGGAGGGACTCGCGCATACGGGCCTGAAGTGACACGGGTTGGTTCAGGGAGATGTGAGAGGGTGTTTGATGTAGGCGGAATGCACTTTATCGCCTAGTAGGTTCCTCGCCGGGTGGGTGTGGTCTCGTCCGTTATGCGTTTGGTGAGGTAGTCGATCGAGGCGAGATGGATCACGGCTTCAGAGCTGATGGTGAGGGTCTCGTAATCGCGGGCCAGGCGGCGGTGCATCATGATCCATCCAGTGCTGCGTTCTACGACCCAGCATCTTTTGACGACGTGGAAGCCGCGGATTTCCGGGTTTCTGTTGACGACTTCGACGCCGATTCCGAGCCTCGCGCCGTGCTCGACGACGGCGTTCTTGAAGCCGGTGTCGACCCGCTCCTGGAGGTGGTGGGGTAGCTCTTCTTGGTTTGGTCGAGGAGTTGTATTCCCGCGGCGTTTTCGGAGTGGCTCGCGGCGGTGACGGTCACGGCGAGGAGGAGCCCGATCGTGTCGGTGAGGATGCCTCGTTCCCTGCCGACGATCTTCTTTCCGGCGTCCGTTCCCTGGCTGTTCAGGGGCGCGTTGATTCGGTTCCGCTGGTTGCCGGGCGGTTCTGTGTCACACCCTCAGGGCCCCTCGTCCTGAGGGTCGATCGGCAGACATACCTGAAAGCGAGTGTCGCCCGGCTGCGAGGAGACCCGGATGTCCCCATGATGTTTGTTGACCACGATGCGGTAGGAGATGTCCAGCCCCAGTCCAGTGCCCTCACCGACCGGTTTGGTGGTGAAGAACGGTTCGAAGATCCGGGGTCTGATGTCTGACGGAATCCCTGCGCCGGTGTCGGCCACCTCCACGAGCAGGTGGGCATCCTCCCGCCACGTCCGAATAGTCAGTGTGCCCCCTGCGGGCATGGCGTCCGCGGCGTTGATGATCAGGTTGGTCCATACCTGGTTGAGCTCGGCTCCGAAGGCCGAAATCGGCGGTAGTCCATGGTCGTAGTCCTTGACCACCAGAACATTGGACGGGATCTTCGCCCGCAGCATGGTCAGCGTGGCATCGAGCAACGTGTGCACATCCACGGTCTGTTGCGGCGCCCGGTCCAGCTGCGCGTACTGCTTTGCCGCGCCGACCAGGCCCGAGATGCGGGTCACGGCGTCGTCGATCTCGCCCATCAGAAGTTCCGCATCGATGGTGTACGCCAGCCACCGCACCGTGGAGCCCAGATTGTCCTCGCCGATGGTGTCGGCCACCGAGGTCAGCCACGGCACGCCGATGTCCGCGGCGACCAGAGTCGGTGCCAGATCCCACGCCTCTGTGACCCCGTGGTCCTCGAGCCAGTCGCCGACGGCGTCCTCCGCATCCGCAGCAGCCAGCGCTGGCAGCCCGGAAGCCGCAGCCGCTTGTTGAACCGCATCGTCCTGCAGCTCCACGAGACGATGCAGCTCGGTTCCGTCCAGCCGGCCGTCAGCAATCATGGCGAGCTTGTGACGCATACCGGCCACTCGCTCCCGCAGAGCTGCGGTGGCCCGTACAGCGGCTGCCGCAGGATTGTTCAGCTCATGCGTGAGGCCTGCCGACAGCGACGCCAGGGCCAGCAGCCGCTCGCGCTCATTGACGATGGCATTGGCCGCACGCGTACCGAAGAACAAGCCCTCCAGCAGGTGCAGTGCCATCGGGAACCACGTGCGTACCGCGTGCGCGAAATCGTCGGCGGGCAACACGAAGAACTCGGTGTCAGTGACAGCCCGCAGGGTGTGGGGGTATCGCTGCTCGATGCGGTCCCCGATGTACGAGCGAGTCGCCCCGCTGTACACACCGCGCTGATCGGTGCGGGTGACCTCCACATCGTCGCCGTGCAGTACCCGGCTGAGCGCGATCACCCCGCTGAGCAGCACGAAGAAACACGTGGCCGACTCGCCCTCCTTGTACACCACGCTTCCGGCGGGCCGTTGCTCCGCGCGGCCGCGTTCTGCCAGCCAGCCGAGTTGCTCGTCGCTGAGTTCCTCGAACAGGAACAGAGTCCGCAACTGCTCCGGTGACAGATGTGCTGACGTGGTCACTGCGCCTCCAGATAGCGGTGCACCAGCGCGACGGCCATGGCTCCCTCGCCGACGGCCGACGCGACGCGTTTGACCGAGGAGGAACGCACATCTCCCGCAGCGAAGACGCCGGGCACGCTCGACTCCAGGTGGTACGGATCTCTCGGCAACCGCCACCCGGGTGGACGCTTCCCTCCGGCCACCAGGTCGGGGCCGGTCACCACGAATCCGCGCTCATCGCGGGTGACCACCCCCGCCAGCCACTCCGTATGCGGCTCGGCCCCGATGAAGATGAACAGCCACGACGCGGCAATGGTGCGTACGGCGCCGGACCGGCTCTCGCGGAGGGTCAGCTGCTGCAGGTGCCCTTCGCCCGCACCACCGAGCACCTCGGTCCACGGGTGGACCTGGATGTTGGCGATGCCGTTGATCTGGTCGACCAGATAGCTGGACATCGAACGGGTCAGATCACCCTGGCGGATGAGGACGTGAACACGCCGTGCGTAGCGTGAGAAATACACCGCTGCCTGACCCGCGGAGTTGGCACCGCCGACGATGTATACATCCTCCCCGGAGCAGCTGGGCGCCTCGGTGACGGCAGACCCGTAGAAGACGCCCGCCCCCGTGAACTCCTGCAGGCCGGTGGCGGACAGGCGCCGATAGGACACCCCGGTGGCCAGGACGATGGTGTGCGCGGCAATGGAGTTCTCCGGCCCCAGATGCAGTACCCGGCCGGATCCCGCCACCTCCAGTGCGACAGCCCGCTGCGCGCTGAGAATCTCCGCCCCGAATTTCAGCGCCTGGCGGCGCGCTCGCTCGGTCAGCTGGGAACCGGAGACGCCGTCGGGAAAGCCGAGATAATTCTCGATACGGCTGCTCTGCCCGGCCTGCCCGCCGGTCGCCTGCTGTTCCACCAGGACCGTACGCAGTCCCTCCGAGGCCCCGTAGACGGCAGCTCCCAGACCGGCAGGCCCCCCACCGACCACCACCAGGTCGTAGAAATCCGAGGCAGGAACGGTGCTGAGTCCGACGTGCGTGGCGAGCTCTTGCTCGGTGGGAGAGACCAGAGGCTTTCCGTCCGGGGTGATGACCAGCGGTACGTCGGCCGCGGACAGTCCTGCGGCTGCCAGTAGGCGCTCCCCCTCCGGCCCGTCGGACAGCAGCCAGCGATAGGGCACGAGGTTACGGGTGAGGAAGTCGCGGACGGCGAAGGAGGGTGCGGACCAACGGTGCCCGACCACGCGGGTCTCCGTGTCTCCCGGATCCGGTGTGGCGTGCCAGAGGTCCAGCAGTGTGTCGATCACTGGATAGAGGTGCTGTTCCGGCGGGCTCCAGGGCTTGAGGAGGTAGTGGTCGAGGTCCACGACGTTGATGGCGTCGATGGCCGCTTCCGTGTCCGAGTAGGCGGTCAGCAACACGCGACGTGCGAGCGGGAAGAGATCCATGGCCTCCTCGAGGAACTCGATGCCGTTCATCTGGGGCATGCGGTAGTCGGCGAGCATGAGCGCCAGCTGATCGCCACGGAGCTTGAGCTCACGCAGTGCTTCAAGGGCATCGCGGCCGGAGAGCGCGCGCACGATTCGGTAGCGGTCGCCGTACTGTCGCCGGATGTCGCGGGCGACCGCCCGGGAGACTGCCGGATCGTCGTCGACAGTCAGGATCGTCGGGTTCGCCATGGCTCCATCATTCCCGCAAAGACCGGGAAATGACGGCCGTCCGCCAGTGCGGTGTCTGTGGCATCCGTGGGCCACGGAGGGCCCTCGCGGCGGCTGGCAGGCCGGGACCGGCGGCAGCGGTTCGCGCAGGGCCCACTCGGCTGTGGTGGTGTCGGTGGGGCAGAGGCTGCGCTGACAGCGGGAAACATCGGGCAGGGAGGACTCGGCAAGGATCGGCCGTCCTCCGCAGTGGCCGGCACGAGCGGGGGCGTCGCTGTCGGCTGGTTTTCAGCCTGTGTGGTGGCGCAGCCGGGCGGCTTTCGCGGTCAGGTCGTGCCCGGCCCGCAGGGTGGGAGCCGGACCTGCAGGGTGGGGCTGACCGCGCACGGGGGTGACCCGGAGGACCCCATGGGCGGATTCCTGCGGAAGCACGGCCGGCCGTACGAGTCGGAGGGGGCGGGTAGCGGCCAAAAGGGCCTCAGCAGCGACGCCGGCCCTGACGTTCCCAGTGTGGCCGAACCCGGCCGGACAGCCGAACCGGCAGGCGAACCGGCGCCGACACCACATCCCGTGTGATCGTGGCGGGAAAGTACTCTGCTCGCCGCCGTCCTGACTTCCAGGCGCGTCAGGATTCCGGCAGGAGCGGAGCTGGGATGTCGGATCCGCGCATCGGCTGTGCGGTCCAGATGCACTTGCCAGTCGCGGTGTAGCGAGTGCCCCACCGCTGGGAGAGCGCGGCGACAAGCTGCAGTCCCCGGCCGCCTTCGTCCGTCTCGGACGCGTGGCGGACCCTGGGCATGGTCAGACTGCCGTCGGAGACCTCGCAGACCAGCTCGGCGCCGCGTAGCAGCCGCAGTTGCAGCGGTCCCCTTCCGTGTCGTACGACGTTTCCGACCAGCTCGCTGGCGAGCAGTTCCGTGGTCGTCGCCATGTCGTCCAGCCCCCACGTGGACAGCTGTTCCCGGACGTGCCTGCGGGCCAGGCCCGCTGCCCGGGGGTCCTCCGGGAGTGGCCAGGAGGCCATCTGGTCGGAGCTGAGCGCGTGCACACGGGCGACCAGGAGGGCTGCGTCGTCACTGGTGTGCTGTCCGGCGGGGAGCAGGCCGGCGATGAGGGTTTCGCAGAGCCGGTCCAGGTCTTCGCTGTCCCTGGTGCGCAGGAGGTTCGCCAGTTCGGTCATGCCCTGATCGATCTTGCGCTCGGGCGATTCGACCAGGCCGTTGGTGTACAGCACGAGGAGGCTTCCCGGGGGCATCGTCAGCTCCACCGTCTCGAACGGGGGCTCTGCCGCGCCCAGGGGCGGATCCGGGACTGGATGCGGGAAGTGCACGGTGCCGTCGGGGTGGAGCACTGCCGGTGGTGGGTGGCCGGCGCGGGTGAGGGAGCACCTTCCGGTGGTGGAGTCGTACAGGGCATACAGGCAGGTGGCGTACGAGTTCTTCCCGAGGCTGCTGACGATCTCGTTGAGGTGGCTCATGATCTCGTCGGGTGGCAGTTCGAAACCGGCCAGGGTGTGGACGGCCGTGCGCAGCCGTCCCATCGTGACGGCCTCGGAGAGTCCGTGGCCCACCACGTCGCCGACGACGAGCGCGACCCGTCCGGCGGGGAGTGGGATGACGTCGTACCAGTCGCCGCCGACGTCCATGCCCTGTCCGGCGGGCAGGTAGCGGGCGGCGGTGGTGCACGCCGGCAGGTCGGGCAGCCTCTGGGGGAGCAGAGCGCGCTGCAGCTCCTGGGATCGGGTGTGCTCGGCGTCGTACAGCCGCGCGCGTTCCAGGGCCTGCGCGACGAGGGCGCTGATGGCGGTCAGCAAGGTGCGCTCTTCGTCTGCCAGGCGGCGCGGCTGGTCGAACGCGATCACGCAGACACCGAAGGTGTGCCCGGAGGCGGTCAGCGGCAGGAACGCCCAGGCCTGCTTGTCGATGCCGTGCGGGTTCTGGGCCAAAGCGGGATATCGCGCCGCGTACTCCTGGGCCGAGGAGACGAACAGCGGCCCCTGAGTGGAGATCGCGTCCCAGACGGGGTCTGTGGCGATGCGCGAACGGCCGTCGACGCGTTCGAGGAAGGTGCGGGGGTAGCCGACGGCTCCTACGTTGTGGACCCGGTCGCCCTCGATGGCCTGCACGAGCAGCCCGGTGGCGCGGAACGGTGGCAGCACCCGCTGGGCTACCGCGTCGACCACGTCCCGTGAGGTCGTCGCCTTGGCGAGTGCCGCGGTCAGCTCCGTGATCCGAGAGGCACGCTCGGTGGCGGCCGTCTCGGCGGCGGCCCTCTCGGCCTCGTGCCGGCGCGTCTCCGTGACGTCGGTGAAGTACAGGGTGACCCCGTCGGGCACCGGGGCGAGTCGCAGGTGGTAACAGCGTCCTGTCTCCGGCATCTGCACGTCGAAGCCCGTGGGCGTGGCTGTGGCGGCGGCCTGGCGGCACCGCGCCTCCATGTCGGCGACCTGCTGTACGGCCGGCAATGTCCACAGCATGCGGCCGAACAGCTCCTCGTCGGAGGAGCCCAGCATGCCCTCCGCCTCGAGGTTGACGAAGGTGATCCGCCAGTCGTCGTCCGCCGAAAGGAAGCCGTCGCTCATATGGCGCAGGGCGTGGCTGAGCGAGTCGCGGGCGGACCGGGACTCGTTGCTGTCCCAGGCCGTCCCGATCATCCGGTTGGGCTCGCCCATGTCATCGAGCTCCACCCTTGCGCGCGTCTGGGTCCAGCCGTGACTGCCGTCGGGGCGTCGTACTCGATATTCGGCTTGGAATACTCCGCGGTTGCGAATGGCCCTCTCGACGGCGGCGAGCGTCCACGGCAGGTCGTCGGGGTGGACCACCTTCATCCAGCTCTCGACCTGGGGCGTGAAGTCGGCGGGCTCGGTGCCGTAGACGGCCATGGCCGCAGCGTCCCAGGACAGTGCGCCGGTGCGGATGTTCCACTCCCAGGTGCCTACCTGGACTGCCTTGAGCGCCTGCCGCAGGAAGGTGCCGCTCGGCTCCTCCCGGGCGGGGCGAGTGGGTGGCGGGGCCTGGATCATCCGCTCCTTCGCCCAGGTGGCCACCGCTGTGAGGAACTCCCACTGTTTCCTTGCGGGCTCTCCTGACGCACCTGTCACGACGGTGAGGGCGCCGATGGGGCGCTCCCTGCCGAACACCGGTACGGCCGCCAGGCCCGTCCCGGGCCAGCCATCGGTCGACGTGGGCGGGGCGGTGCCCGAGGGGTCATGGAGCGTCCACACGCCGGTACCCTGGCGCACCGCGCGGGCCGGAGCCGAGGTGTCCTCCTGGTCGATGATCTCCCACGGCCGGACGAGGCCCGGAGGCAGTCCGGCCACTGAACCAGACGTAGTGCCGACATCGGACCACGCAGGTGCACCGTCCCGCCCAGGCCGTCCAGCTCGGCGACGGCGTGCTGAAGGGCGAGCCGCAGCACCTCGCCCTCCGTGACGCCCCGTTCCACACTGTTCAGCAGGGCCAGCCGAGCATTCATGACTTAACTGTATATTTCAGGCACACAGTCGGTCGGAAGCCGAGGCCGCCAAGCCCATCCGGCGCCGCAACGCGACGGCGAAGGACGAGGCCGAACTCGCGTCACCCTCTCCCCGGTCGGCCCGATCCATCTGATGCCGGGGCAGCCCCCTTCCTGAGGAGGCCGGCCTGGAACGCCAGAGGAGCGCGGGCGACGGCGGTGAACCGCTCTACCGTGCACTGGGCTTCGTCTGTCCCTGCGCCATGTCCTGCTGATCGTCGGCGCGGGATACAGCACCGCTCAGCCCGGCGGGGAGGCGGCCTGGATCGACCATGGCAGGTCCGGGCGCTGCGCCTCCTTCCTGCTGGAGGCTGTTGCTGCGGCCGGTCGACACCCCGCGCGGGCAGAGGGGGCGGAAGGTCCTCGACTCGTCGGACGCACCCAACGCTGCTCGGACAGGCATGGGACAACCCCGAATCCTGGCCTGCCCGTTGAAGCGCAGCGCCTTCCGGATGCGCTCTGTTCGGATCCTTGGTCGCCGGCAACCCTCATGAGAAACCCTGGGGGAAGAACCCGCGAAGGCTGTCGCGCGGCGAGTCGTATCGGAGCCACCGAATGCCGCAGCGGAGGATTCGACGCTTGTTGCCACGAGTCCGGCACGCTTTCGGAGGTCCACATGAAGCCGCTGCTATGCCAGGAGTTGACCATTCGTCATGGGCTCGTGACGCCCTGCGGTGTATATCCGTCTCATCCGCTTCTTGGCCCGCCTGCCGACCAGCGAGGAACCATCGCACCTCGACCGGTCCCAGGCGTCTCCCCGCAAAGCGCCACGGGGGTAGCCTCGTGTTCGGTCTTACGCCCGGTTCCGCACCTGTTCAACTCCTGGCGCATGCACCGGCACCGCCCCTAGCACCAGCACCGCGAGGTCGTCTTCGACCGGCCCCGTGTCGAAGTCGTGCACCGCCTGCCGCACGCGTTCCGCGACGGCCGTGGCGCCCAGGCCCACGCACTGCCGCAGCACCTCGGAAAGTCCGTCGTCATCATCCAACTGCCGGTTCCCGCTGCGGCGTTCTGTCACGCCATCGGTCACGCACAGCAGAGTCTCACTCGGTGCGAGGTCGAAGGAGTTGGCGTGGAACTTCGCCCCCTCGTCGATCCCGAGCAGCATCTGCGGGTCCGACATCGGCGTCACCGAGCCGTCGGCGGACAGCCGCAGAGGCAGAGGGTGCCCGGCGCAGGCGATCTTGCAGTGCGCGCCGCCCGCCACGGGGTCGGGCTCCAGCTCCCCGTAGAGCAGGCTCAGGAACTGGGGCCGGGCCTGCTCGCCGCCGAGCGCCGCGGCCTCAGCGCTCTCCTCCGCCATCGCGCAGTTCAGCCTGTCGAGCACCGACTCGACGCCGTGGCCCTCGCGTGCCAGCATCCGTACCAGGTGCCGTGCCAGGCCGGTGACGGACATCGCCTCCGGGTCGTGGCCGCACACGTCGCCGAGGAGGAAGCCCCAGCGGTGGCCTCCCAGCGGGAACAGGTCGTAGAAGTCGCCGCCGACGGTCTGGCCGTGACCGCGCGGCTCGTAGACGATCGCCGTGTCCATGCCTGGGATGCTGGCGAGGGAAGCGGGAAGTTGCCTGCGCTGGAGCGCTCGGCTGATGGTCGTCTGCTCGGTGTATTGGCGGGCCGTGGCCACCGCCTGGGCGACACGCCGTGCCAAGTCTTCCGCGAGTCGCACGACTCCGTCGGTCATCTGCAGCAGTCCCGCCCGGCCGAGCAGCAGCACGCCATGGCAGTGACCGCCCGTGACGAGGGGGAAGGCGATTGCGGAGCCTCCCGTGTTCGCGCTCTCCGGCCAGGGCCAGGGGATACCCGTTGTGGCGAGCCTGGCGGGCGGCGGGTCCTTCTCCAGCACGCGGCGTAGCGCGTCGATGCACCGTTCGTCCGCATGCCAGACGCGGGAGAGCCGCAGACCGCCGTTCTCGGTGCTGAGCCACACACCGCACCAGTCGGCAAGCCTGGGCACGAGCAGCTGCCCGGCGAGGGCGGCGACCATGTCCTGGTCGAGCTGGCCGGCGAGGAGCTCGCTTGCCTCGGCAAGGAACGAAGGCCCTCCGCGGTCGACCCACTCGGCGGTGTCGTCGCGACGGCTGTGCGGCGGGGCGGTCGCGAGGCTGTCCGTGGTGCGCGGTTTGCCCTCGGTGGCGCCGTCGACAGGACTGTCGACCGGCTCGGGTTCCTCGGCCGTGGTCTCCAACCGGAACCACACCGTCTTCTGAGTGCGCCGGTACGTCACGCCCCACGACTCTGCCCGCGCACGGACGAGCTGGAGGCCACGGCCGTA
The DNA here is from genome assembly GCF_026339735.1 of Streptomyces sp. NBC_01669. GTDB lineage: Bacteria > Actinomycetota > Actinomycetes > Streptomycetales > Streptomycetaceae > Streptomyces > Streptomyces yanii. The sequence continues at coordinate 237,003 of NZ_JAPEQG010000001.1, read as the reverse complement.
CCACACGTGCAGGGCGTCCTTCCTGCCGAGCACGGTGCGGGAAGGGTGGCGGTCCGCCACCTCGATGACGACGTCGACAGGTCCGTCCGCGTCGAGGGGGCCGTTCACGTTGAGGAGGGACGCGGCGCGTGAGCCGTGCCCTGCCTCGAGGCGGCAGACGACCTCGATCGTGGTACCGGCGTGCATGACGGCGTTGGTGACCAGTTCGCTGACCAGGAGCATGGCGTCGTCGACGAGCCGGTCGGTGATCTTCGGTGAGCCAGGAACCGCAGGATCGGTCCATTCGCCGAGCGCCGCGCGCACAAAGGTGCGCGCGGCGGATGCCGTGCAGTCGTCGGCAGGCAGAGTCGTCCGCGAGACGAACTCGCGGTGGGAGGACAACGGCGCTCCGGGCGACTCCTTGGAGTTTCCGACGACTGACCGAATCATGTAACGTATTTTACGACAAAGCGCCCATATGCCCCGAGCCTGAGCGTGAGCTGCCATGGCACTCGACCCGCCCTCCGATGCCGTTTCCCCCGCCCCTCATTCCCCGGAACCCCCCCATTCCCCGGAACGCGTGGCCCGGCCGGGCTCCACCCCGGACGGGCAGTGGGTGCGCACGGCTGAACTGCGTCCACTTCTCGCAGCGTTGAATTCGTTGTGCGATGGCGACTTCACCGTACGTGTGCAGGGTGCAGGCGAAGGTGTCCTGGCCGAGATGGCAGGGGTGTTCAACCAGGTCAGCGCGCGGAATGCGCATCTGGCCGCGGAACTCCAGCGGGTGCGCCGCGAGGTCGTGCGGCAGGGCAGACTGGACGAGCGGATCGCGGCGAGCCCCGGGCAAGGGGCATGGGCGACGAGCGTGGACGCGGCGAACCAGCTCGTGGAGGCGCTGGTGGCCCCGGTAGCGAAAGCGACACGGGTGCTGGACGCGGTTGCTGCCGGTGATCTGACGCAGCGGGTGGATATGCACGACGGCAACCGTCAACTCCGCGGTGACCTACGGCGTCTGGGGCTCGTGGTGAACCGGATGGTCGACGAGCTGTCCCTGTTCACGGGCGAGGTCACGCGTGTCGCACGGGAGGTCGGGACAGAAGGGCGGCTCGGCGGGCGGGCCAAGGTTCAGGGTCTGTCGGGCGACTGGCGTTACGTCACCGAGGCCGTCAACACCATGGCAGCGCGGTTGACGGCGCAGGTGCGCGACATTGCCGTGGTGACCACGGCGGTGGCGCGCGGCGACTTGACCCAGCAGGTGACGGTCGAGGCGACCGGCGAGCTGTTGGAACTGAAACTCACCGTGAACACCATGGTGGACCAGCTTCGGGCGTTCGCGGATGAGGTGACGCGAGTCGCCCGCGAGGTCGGCACGGAAGGGCAGTTGGGCGGACGTGCTCAGGTGCCCGGGGTCTCCGGGGTGTGGAAGGACCTCACCGACAACGTCAACCTCATGGCCTCGAACCTCACCTCGCAGGTCCGCAACATTGCACAGGTGACCACCGCCGTCGCCAACGGCGATCTCAGCCAGAAGATCACGGTGGACGCACAGGGCGAAATTCTCCAGCTCAAAAGCACCGTGAACACGATGGTCGACCAGCTGTTGGCGTTCGCGGATGAGGTGACGCGAGTCGCCCGCGAGGTCGGCACCGAGGGGCGCCTGGGCGGGCGGGCGCAGGTCCGCGGGGTCTCCGGGGTGTGGAAGGACCTCACCGACAACGTCAACTTCATGGCGGACAACCTGACCTCGCAGGTCCGCAACATCGCCCAGGTTGCCACCGCTGTCGCGGAGGGTGACCTCGGCAAGACGATCACGGTGGAGGCAAAGGGCGAGATCCTGGAACTGAAGTCGACGATCAACACGATGGTCGACCAGCTCTCGGCGTTCGCGGATGAGGTGACGCGAGTCGCCCGCGAGGTCGGCACCGAGGGGAACCTGGGCGGGCAGGCGCAGGTCCGCGGGGTCTCCGGTGTCTGGAAGGACCTCACCGACAACGTCAACTCCATGGCGCTGAACCTCACCTCGCAGGTCCGCAACATCGCCCAGGTGACCACGGCCGTCGCCAACGGCGACCTGTCGAAGAAGATCGACGTGGACGCGCGCGGCGAGATCCTGGAGCTGAAGGACACCGTCAACACGATGGTCCAGCAACTGCGGGCGTTCGCGGATGAGGTGACGCGAGTCGCCCGCGAGGTCGGCACCGAGGGGAACCTGGGCGGGCGGGCGCAGGTCCGAGGCGTTTCCGGTGTCTGGAAGGACCTCACCGACAACGTCAACTTCATGGCGGACAACCTGACCTCGCAGGTCCGCAACATCGCCCAGGTCGCCACCGCTGTCGCGCAGGGCGACCTGTCGAAGAAGATCGACGTGGACGCGCGCGGCGAGATCCTGGAGCTGAAGACCACCATCAACACGATGGTCGACACGCTCTCCTCGTTCTCCTCCGAGGTGACACGGGTCGCCCGCGAGGTCGGCAGCGAGGGACAGCTGGGTGGCCAGGCCCGCGTCGAGGGTGTCTATGGAACGTGGAAGCGGCTCACCACCAGCGTCAATGAACTCGCCTCGAACCTCACCACCCAGGTCCGCGCGATCGCCGAGGTCGCCAGCGCCGTTACCCAGGGCGACATGTCCCGTGCCATCTCGGTCGAGGCACAGGGCGAGGTGGCCGAGCTGAAGAACAACGTCAACCTCATGGTGGCGAACCTCCGCGAGACCACCCGCGCCAAGGACTGGCTGGAATCCAACCTCACTCGCATCGCCGGTCTCATGCAGGGCCACCGAGATCTCGTCGAGGTCGCCGACCTGATCCTGCGCGAGCTGACGCCATTGGTGAACGCACAGTTCGGAGCGTTCTTCCTGACCGAGGCCGCGGCCAAGCCGGGGGAGGGGCTTCAGTTCATCGCCGGCTACGGCACCGATGCGGCCAGGGGGAGCGGCCCGTTGCCCGAGTCCGGGACGCCTGGCCGCGGGCTGATCACCCAGGCCGCTCTGGAGAAGAAGCGCATCCTCATCGCTGATGTCCCACCGGACTACATCACCATCAACTCCGGGCTCGGCGCCGCACTTCCGGCCAGCGTCGTCATCCTGCCGATCCTCTTCGAGGACCAGGTCCTCGGAGTGATCGAGCTGGCCTCGTTCAGCAAGTTCAGTGACGTACACCTGGCCTTCATCGACCAGTTCGTCACCACCATCGGCGTCTCCATCAATACCATCATCGCCAACTCCCGCACCGAGTCCCTGCTCTCGGAGTCCCAGCGCCTCACCAGCGAGCTGCGCAAGCGGTCGGACGAGCTCCAGCGGTCCAATGCGGCGCTGGAGGAGAAGGCAGCCCTGCTCGCCACGTCCTCGCAGTACAAGTCCGAGTTTCTGGCGAACATGTCGCACGAGCTGCGCACCCCGCTCAACTCGCTGCTGATCCTGGCCGGCCTGCTTGCCGACAACCCGGATGGCACGCTGTCCGAGCAGGAGGTCCAATTCGCGGCCACCATCCACCGCTCGGGCTCGGATCTGCTGCAGCTGATCAACGACATCCTCGACCTGTCGAAGATCGAGGCGGGCCGGATGGACGTCCGCCCGAGGACATTGCCCCTGGTCAAGCTGCTGGACTACGTGCAGGCCACGTTCCGCCCGCTGACCCTTGACCGCGGGCTCGCCTTCGACGTCACGGTCGGCGAGAACGTGCCGAGTGAGCTGGTCTCGGACGAGCAGCGCCTCCAGCAGATCCTGCGTAATCTGCTGTCCAACGCCGTGAAGTTCACCTCCTCCGGCGGCGTGGAGCTGCGCGTCGAGTGCGTGCCGGGAACGAAGTTCGAGGACCGGTCGCTGCGGAACGCCGAGACCGTCATCGCGTTCTCGGTCAAGGACACCGGCACCGGCATACCGCCCGAAAAACTGTCGGTGATCTTCGATGCGTTCCAGCAGACCGACGGCACCACCAGTCGCAAGTACGGAGGGACCGGGCTCGGGCTGTCCATCAGCCGCGAGATCGCCGGGCTGCTCGGCGGCCGGATCGTCGCCGAGAGCGAACTGGGCGTCGGATCCTGCTTCACTCTCTACGTTCCGTCGCGCTTCCCCGGCGTCTTCCCGGAGCCCGACGCGGTGGCTGCGCCGGCCGTCCCCGCTGCGCTCCCTGGACAGGCCGAACCGTCGCCGGACGCTGCCGACTACGCGCCGAGCGGCGTCTTCGGGAACGCGGACAGCCTGATCGGTAGGGGAACCCCGGGGGCCGCCGACGGCCGAGATGACACCTGGCCGGAGACGACACGGCTCAGGGAGTGGCTGAGCGGGCGCCCCGGCCGCGTGCTGGCAGGGCGCCGCATCCTCATCGTCGACGACGACATCCGGAACGTCTTCGCGCTCACGCATATGCTGGGCCGCGTCGGCATTACCGTGAAGTACGCCGAGAACGGCCGCGAAGGCATCGAGGTCCTCGACCGGTCTCCTGACGTGTCGCTGGTCCTGATGGACATCATGATGCCCGAAATGGATGGATACGAGACGATCCGGACTATCCGGCGCACGCCCCGTCTCGCCGGACTCCCCATCATCGCGCTCACGGCCAAGGCCATGCCGGGCGACCGCGAGAAGGCCATCGAAAGCGGCGCCTCCGACTACGTCCCCAAGCCAGTGGACGTGGACCGCCTGCTGACGGTCATCTGCGACCTGCTCGACCCGCAAGGCGCCCCTCCGGCACCGGAGACAGGAACCGGTGGAGAGTCACATCCGGCAGGGGAAGACGGCACAGACCCTCCGAGGCGGAGGATATGACCATTAACACTCCGGAGAAGGCCAGCATCCTGATCGTCGACGACATGGAGGAGAACCTGGTTGCGCTGGAGGCCGTACTCGGCTCGCTCGACCAGCAGCTGGTACGCGCCCGCTCCGGAGAGGAGGCCCTCAAAGCGATGCTGCGCCAGGAGTTCGCGGTCGTGCTGCTCGATGTCATGATGCCCGGCATGGACGGTTTCGAGACCGCCGCCAACATCAAGCGTCTGGACCAGACCAAGGACGTGCCCATCATCTTGCTGACCGGGACCGAGGCCGACACGGACTATCTCTACCGGGGATACGCGATCGGCGCCGCCGACTTCCTGACCAAACCCTTCGACCCTTGGCTGCTTCGCACCAAGGTCAACGTCTTCCTGGATCTGTACCGCAAGAACCGTCAGCTCGCCGCACAGGCCGAGCAACTGCGTCGTCTGCTGGTCGGGGCGCCGACTCCCGCCGCACCGGTAGGCCCGGCGGGATCCGTAGAATCCCTGGGGGGTGCCCGGGACAGGCTGTCGCGGGCACGGGACGCAGGTGCGGGTGCCAGCGCGACTGCGGGCAGTGGCCAGCAGCTGGCGGAGATCACCGAGCGGCTCGCCCAGATCGAGCTGCAACTACGGGACGCCGAAGGCGCCGAGGCAGTCGGCCTCGCCGACCGCATCGCCGACCTCGAACGTGCCGTCCGCAGCCTGCGCGCGGGCCGGGACGCCTACTAGGTCCTTGTCGGGTGCTGTCGCTGGGGTGGGTTATCGGCAGGCGAGGCAGGCGGCGGCCCAGGTGGCCAGGAGTCGATGTATGAGGTCCAGGGCCTGGTAGAGGGTCAGGCCCCGGCAGGGGCATCTGTTCAGGTCCGCCGTTCGGTCAGGAGAGGGTGGACGGGCGGTCGCGGGGGTGACGTGCCGGTGCCGGCCTGTGGTGATCGGCCTTCGAAGCAGGTGAGTCCCGAGGACGGTTCGGCTCGCGGTAGGCGTGTTCGACATGCCGTCGCAGCTTGCGAGCCGGGCCAGATCAGGGTGGTGGGTGGTTGGGCGCTTCCTGGGAGGTCTGGGACGCCGTGGGGCACCAGTTCTCGCCTTGGGCTTGGACACACCGCTTCCGGGCTCGCCCAACGTAAGTACCGGCGGGAGCGCGAGTGACGGTTGTTCAGAGGGTCGGGGTGGTGGGGGTGCTGGGTGGTGAGGGTGGCGGGGGCGCTGAGTGATGGTTGTTCAGGGCGGTGATGGGGGGTGGTGGGTTGGGGTGGGGTGCTGCCGACAGGGTGAGGGGGTGGGGGTAAGTCGCCCGGAAGGGCTAATCGCGTGCCAGGGGGGCTTACTGTCCTATTATTTGATGGCTCGTCAGATGGTCGTGGTGTGTGTGGGGGGTGGGGTGCGTACACCCGGTCGGCCCTGTGGGGTCACGCCGTGGATCTGTCCCGATATGACAGGTAATGAGGTGGTCAGTACGTTCGTCTCAGGTCGGCTGCCCAGCCGGCGTCTCTGAGACAGGAAGAAGTGACATGACGACGCGTACAGTCGCTGTAACCGCTGCCGTAGCAGGCGCAGCGGTTCTGGCTACTACCGGCATTACGTATGCCTCGGCTTCCGGGTCCGCTCCGGCTGCCCCGGCAGTTCATCAGGCTGCTCCGGCTGTTGCTCCGCTGGGTGGTGACGGCGGCAACGGGAACGGGAACGGGAACGGGAACGGGAACGGGAACGGGAACGGGAACGGGAACGGGAAGGGGAACGAGGGGAAGGGGAACGAGGGGAAGGGGAACGAGGGCGGCTACGGCGGCGGCTACGGTGGCGGCAACAACCGTGGTGGCAACGAGCGTGGTGGTTACGGCCACAAGGAGGAGGGCCGGATCTTCATCAACGAGCGGTCGTACTCGGCTCGCGGTGAGGATGGCTGCATCACGGTGGTGAGCGGTCTGGGCTCACGGAGCTTCAACGTCCGTAACGACAGTCGTCGGACCGTTGAGTTCTTCCGTGGGGCGACCTGCGACAACGGTTCCCCGGTTGCGACGGTCGGTCCCTGGAGCACCAGCAACGGTGTCTTCACCCGTCAGCACATCCGTGGCGGCGTGTTCGTCAAAAACGGTGTCGTGGGCAGCTTCCGGGTGGTCCGGGACCACTTCGACAAGGAGTGGTGAGGGGCCACCTCCAAAGGTGGTAGAGCAGGGTCTGCATGACATGGAAACCCCGGCCCGTCGGAATCGGGCCGGGGTTTCCGGCATGGGGGCACACGGCTGGGGGAGCCTGTGCTGGGTGGGCGTGTGCGGCGCACACCCGGTTTCCCGTACATCGGCCTGGCCATACTAAGGGGTGTCCCGCGGTCCCCGGGGGCGCACGGTGACGACGGCGGCACCCTTGCTGCGCTGTCGGATCGCTCGAATGCGCCTGGTGTGGGGATGCCCTTGCGTCTCGTGATGCACCGCGCCTGGTTGCGGCGGCCGGTCCCGCTGTCCACCCAGAGACCGTCCATCCCGTCCGGGAAGCGCGTCACCTCCGGCACCTTCGAAGGACTGGTCGACTTCCCTTCTTCGAGGGCTCCCACGAGTCCTGCGCGCACATATCGTTCGACAAAGGACTGCTGCTCGTACGCGGCATCGTCGCAGCCCGAGGCCCTCGCCGGACCGGCGTCGGGCAGATGGTGTGGACCTCGAAGCGCTCGCGGCGGCCCATCACGACCACAGCCCCCAGGCCGTCCTCGACCGCGCACCCGCACCTGCCCAGCCGGCCAACGCACCGGCGCGGAGGCTGACAAACGGGACCGTCAACGCCAAGTTGCACCTGTACGCCGACTTTCGGTCCGTCGGCACCCGCTCCACCGACCTCACCCGAGTCGGCCGCACCAGCGCCCCATCTCCCGAAAGCTTTTAGGGTAGTGGAAGTCTGCCAGCAGCCCTGTGTCGCGTAGTTCGTCGGCCCACGTGCTCACCGTGCGGGCCGTGTCGGCGAACGCCGAGGGGTTCGGGAGGGCGATGCGGAGGCGCAGGTGCTGATCGGGGTCGCGGAAGCGTACGAACGACCACGGCGGTCGGTCGAGCCGTTCGAGCAGGTCCGGCATGTGCTGAGAGAGCACGGTGTCCTGGCGTCGGAGGTCCCCGTAGAGGGTGGCCAGGAGCACCGACGAGACTGCCGAGGCCTGCATCTGTTGCCGGGAGAGGATCCGGGCAGGGGTCGGGTGGGGCAGGGGTGGCCAGGCCGGGGGCCGGGTGGCTTTGAGCGGCACAACGACCTCGTGCGCGCGGCCGTCACACCAGCCGGATGCTTCCGGCGCGGCGGCCTCGGTGAGCTCCGCCGGGCCCGCGCGGTCGAGGTGCTTGCGCAGCAGCGCCCGGTGGCCGGCCTCATCGACGTTGAGGACCAGGCGCCGGTCAGCCTCAACGAGGCATACCCGCTGCGGCAGGCGGCGGCGCCCTCGTCAAGAGGCGAACTCGGCGTCCTACGCCGCCTGTTGAGGGGCGCGGCTGGGCAGCTCGGAAGCTTCCATCCTCCAGCGTGTCGGGGCGAGCACCGTGCGCCCGTACCGCAGGCGCGACAGGAACGGCATCGTTGCCGCGGCGCCCCAGTCGAACACGGTGACCTGCGCACACTGGGCGAGGGGCAGCTCGGCGAGGAAACGCACCAGCGGCGGCGTGCGGATGCGGAGATTCAGCGCGTGCATCCGCGCGGCCTCGGCGCAGCGGCGGCGCTCGGGGACGGCCAGGTACATGTGGCGCCCCTCGCAGGCCACCGTCAGGTCCTCGACGGTCAGCACGTCGTCGCCGGGGGAGCGGTGCTCCTACAGGCTGATCACAGTGGGCAACACCCGCGGAGTACGGGTGACGTGGGCGCTCTCGGGCAGCAACGGCGGAAAGGAGAGCTGCGCGGCCACGGCGTGGCCGCCGGCGGTCGGCAGGTCGGACAGGTCGGCGGTCAGAGCGTCACGGTTGCCGGGACCAGCACGCTGAGGAAACGGCCTGTGGAGACACCGGCCGCGAGACACGCTTACGACGTCCAGCCGGAACCGCCCACGCTGCAGATCCTCGACGCTGCCGGCGTGCATTTGGCGGCAACCAAGGAAACTTGGGCTCCAGTTTCGGGGCCGAGACCAGCGCCTCGTCCAGAATTACCTCATCGCGGCCGTTGAGCACGGCCGCTTGTTGACGCCGGCACAGTGTGGTCACACCGATGAAAGGACTCGATGAGAGTGTCTAGCACGCCCCAGACGAGTAACACCATCAGCAACCCCGTGGTCCCCGGGTTCCACCCCGATCCGAGCATTTGCCGGGTGGGCGCGGACTACTACCTCGCGTGCTCCAGCTTCGAGTACTTCCCCGGCGTGCCCATATTCCACAGCCGGGACCTGGTCCACTGGACTCAGATCGGTAACGCCTTGGAACGGCCTGACCAACTGCGTCTATCGCCTGACGCCGCATCCTCCGGCGGGATCTACGCGCCCACACTGCGCCATCACGACGGCCGTTTCTGGCTGATCACTACGAACGTGCACGACGGCGGCAACCTGCTGTTCACCGCCACCGATCCGGCCGGCCCCTGGTCCGACCCGATCCGGGTGCCCGGGGTACCGGGCATCGACCCCGATCTCGCCTGGGACGACGACGGTAACTGCTGGTGCACCTATGCCGGAGTCGGACAGATTCGCATCGATCCGCACACCGGGGAATCGTTCGGTCCACCGCGCCGACTCTGGTCCGGCACCGACGATGCCAAAGCTCCTGAAGCGCCGCATCTGTACCGGATCGACGACTACTGGTACTTGCTCATCGCCGAAGGCGGCACCGAGCGAGGCCATGGTGTTTCGATCGCTCGTGGCCGCACACCTACCGGCCCGTTCGAACCGTGCCCGGCCAACCCGATTCTGACGCACCGCGGGACCGATTACCCCATTCAGAACACTGGTCACGCGGATCTGGTGCAGGCACCCGACGGTTCGTGGTGGATGGTGCTGCTCGGGGTGCGACCGCGCGGTGGCACCCCAGGCTGGCACGTACTCGGCCGCGAGACGTTCCTGGCGGCGGTGAGCTGGGTCGACGGCTGGCCGGTCGTCGGCGACCTGTCGCCCGTGATGCCCGCGCCCCCGTGGCCGCTTCAGCCGGGCGCCGTCGCGCCGGTCCGGGACGACTTCGACCTCAGTGAGCTGGCCCCGTGCTGGGTCTCGCCGCGCCAGCGCCCTGCGGAGAACTGCACCACGAAGGAACGGGCAGGCTGGCTGACGCTGCACGCCCGTGGGAGCTCACTCGACGATCTCGATGTGACGTTCGTCGGCCGGCGCCAACAACACCTGTCCTGCCGGATACGCGCCCTGGTCGACCCGGCGGAAGGACGCGGTGGCCTGGCCGTCCGCCTCGACGAGCAGCACCACTACGACATCGAGGCGGCGTTCGGCGAGGTACGGGTGCTCGCCCGCATCGGCCCCCTGCACACAGTGGTGGCGTCTCAACAGACACCCGCCGGGCCTCTGGTCCTCAGAATCGAGGTGGCCGTTACGCAGGCCGTAGGCGACGCGCGTACCGGCCCGGACACCCTCTCCATCGGCATCGAGGAACCGGACGGCACGTTTGTCGAGCTCACGACGCTCGATGGACGGTACCTGTCCACGGAGGTCGCCGGCGGTTTCACCGGCCGGGTCATCGGAATGTACGCCTCAGCCGGTACCGTCCACTTCGACTGGTTCGACTATGAGCCGCTCGATGGGTGAATGCCGGTCGTGGATCGGTGTGGATGGCGGACCCCGCGGACGTCGAAGGGCACTGAAGCCAACGTGTCCCTGGGCGCGAGAACCAGGCTGCTGACCGCTGTGGTGAGGTGGAAGAGGCGGACGACCAGGACCGCGAGCCGCTGTTTGATCTTTCGTATGGCGGAAGGTTGTTGGCCGATCTCGGATGCGCAGCCGGCTGAGGCGGTTTCGCGGTCGGTACGAGTCCGGCCGTTGCCGCCGGTCAGGCTGATCGCCAGCAGGGTGCCGGGCGCGTCGGTGATCACATGGTGCTTCGACCCCGGCGCTGAAGACAGCATCCGGATCATCGTCCGGCGCGGGCGCCCTTACCTCGGTGCCCAGCTGTCCTTGTTCGATCTGGACGAGGGCATGCGGCATCAGGTCTTCCTCACCGACACCCTTCACGGCGAAGGCTGCCTGCAGCATCTGCAGGTCCGCCACCGGGCACATGCCCGCGTCGAGGACCGCACCCGCAGCGGCAAGGCCACCGGTTTCGTCCGCTTCCCCTCCCGCCGTTTACGCTCAACACCGCCTGGCTGGGGCTGTCCCTGACCGCCGTCGATCCGGTCGCCTGGGCCCAGACCCTGTTGTTGGCCGACGAGTTGGGCTCTGCCGAGCCGAAGGAGCTCCGCTACCGGATGCCGGTGCGCGCTCTCCGCGGAGCATGCGATCTTCAGATCCTGGCGCTTCTGCAGCGGATGCACGAACTGATTCGTCTTCAGGAGGCTGTCGCGGCGCGCCTGCATTCCGCCCGCCGCTGCTCCAAGTGGAGCGCCCCGAGCCGGCGAGCGCGAACGGCAAGGGCAGTTGTGGTTGCGGAATACTTCGATCGCGGAGGGGACTCCGCTGCGGCACAGGACCCAGGCGAGTGCCAGGTCGACCATACTCATTCCCGCTTCACCGGCCATCGGTGCGAGGCGTTGGATCCTCCGTTGCTTCCCACCTGGGAGGCCGCGTCCGGGGCGTCCCAGGGTGGGGTGCAGGACGGGTAGACAGTCAATGACGACGTCCTGACAGCGGGATAGGGTTCGGCTGAGAAGAATGCGCTCGGGCCACACAACCTGCACCAGGGCCGGACGCGATGGCCGCCCGAGGAGGAGCTTGGATGCTGCAGGCACTGGGATTGGGCCCGGCCGAAGAGGCCATCTACACGGCACTGCTGGCCCGCCCGACAGCCTCTGCGCAGGACCTCGCCCGGCAGACCGGACTCGACAAGGCCGAGACCACCCGCATCCTGCTTGACCTGGCGACACGTGGCCTGGTGGCGGTCGCCACCGAGGCCGGGAGCGGGGCACCTGACTCAGCTGACTGCGGGGCCGGCCGCCAGCCCGCCCGCTACCGGCTCACACCACCCTCGGTGGCCCTGGCCCCGCTCCTCGTCGAGCAGCGCAACGCGCTGCACCGGGCCGAGACCGCGTTCTCGATGCTGACCGAGCAGTACCGCAGTACCGCTGCACACCCTGCGGGCAGCGTCGTGGAGGTGGTCGTCGGCGTGGAGCAGGTCGCACACCGGTTCCACCAACTGCAGCGCGGCGCCCAGCGGGAGTTGCTCGTCTTCCTCGTCGGCGCGCCCATCGCGGTGCCGCGCGAGGAAGCCGACATGTCGGAGAGTTCCGCGCTGGACCGCGGAGTCGATTTCCGGGTCGTGGCCGCCAAGGACTATCTCGATGGTCACGAGGTAGCGCGGGACGTGAGGGCGGCCATCATGGCGGGACTCGAGCTCCGCCTGGTCGACTCGTTGCCGCTGAAGATGGTCGTGTCGGACCGGGAGCGTGCCATGGTGCCACTGGACATGGCGGACTCCGGGGGCGAGCCGAGCGCCATCGTGGTGCATCGCAGTGGCCTGCTGACGGCCCTGGTCCATCTCTTCGAGAAGGAATGGGCCCAGGCCCGGCCGCTGTACAACACCACCACGGGTGTGCGTGCGGAGGCTCCAGCCGATCAGCAGCCAACCGAGGGGGAACTGGAGGTCCTCGCCCTGCTGCTCGCAGGGATCTCCGACCGGCGGGCGGCCTCCCAACTTGGCCTCTCCATACGCACCGTGGAGCGACGGACACGCCGTCTGATGGACCTTGCCGGAGCGGATTCGCGCCTGCAACTCGGGTGGCACGCCGCACGTGCGGGCTGGCTCTGACCTCTTCCTCCTCGGCCTGAGGGCCGAGGAGTCTCCGTCTGTTGGTGGTCACCGTGCGAGGGTGGCCGCCAACTCCTGGTGGGTTCCTGCTTCACCGCCGGCGTGGCCGTGAGCCGGGCTGGAGGTGTCTACCGGCGCGGCGGCGCGCGCACCCACGTCGACAGGTACCTGACCGAATCCCCATCGGGTCTCGGCTGCTCGGGGATGAGGAACGGCGTTGCGATGGCGACGGCCACGATGACGAAACCGGCGATCAGGCCGGCGATGTATCCGACGGAGCTCGTCCGGTCGGCGGCGCGGCCGCGGCTTCGACCGTGTACAGAACCGAGAAGCTGAATCCGGCGCAGAGGCTGAACGAACACACGCGCAGACCGGGCCGGAAGCCCGGGTTGTCGTGGGGGACAGGACGATGGCGAGCCCGCCGGTGAAGCTGATTCCCCTGGCGGTCCGGTGGCTGACGACGCCGGCGGCCGGTCAGCGGTGATCTCGACGGTGTGCAGGGTGTGGGCGAGCAGGCCACCCCCGACCGGGATCGATCTGCCTCGGCGACCTCAATCCGGCCGAGGAGCTGCTCGTCGAGGACCTGCCGTGTCTGCAGTAGCTCCCGGAGACGAAGTGCGGAGCCTTTGTTCCGGGAACTGCCTGCCGACCTGGTGACCGGAGCCTTTGCCCGCAACCTCGGCCTCCTGACGGACACAGCCCAGGTGTGGTCCGATCCGCAGCTCGCTCATGAGCTGCCGGTCCCGTTCCTCGACGGTGGATCTGAGCCCGCCCGGATCCTGGGGAATCGGCGTGGGGGGAGAGAGCTCGAGGGAGGCTGGAGCCTGCTGCTGGTCAGGAGTGCGGGAATGTGCCCGTGCGCCCCCTTCGGCGAGATCATCTGGGCGAGCGTCGGCCCGGCGGGGCATACCCCCGCCTGCCAGGCCCGAAGTCCCCACCGAACTGACGAACCAATAAGTGTGACCGCGTGACGGAAAACCGACACGCGGGAAACCCGTCACGCGCGGCATCCCTACGCAATCCGCATGTCTGCCAGGCTGCAGCCGCAGCATGGCATGTTCACGGCGTCAAGTAGGGAGATTCATGCGCCCCATAACACGTATAGCCTTGGGCGCGGCCACCGCCGCCGCCCTGGCCGTCACCGCAGTCGCGCCTTCCGGGGCGGCGGATACGCCGCCTGACGGTGCCTCGGGGAAGAGACCCATCATCGGCAGCGGGACCACAGCAACGGGCGGCAAGCAGGCGACGGTCACGCTCGTCACCGGCGACAAGGTGCTGGTGACCACGGACACGTCGGGCCACAGCTCTGCGGCCGTGCTCCCCCGCGAGGACGGCACACAGCCGATAGTCCAGACCTATCAGATGGGCAAGGACCTCTACGTCTACCCCGAGGACGCCTCCCAGGCGATCGCCGAGGGCAAGGTCGACGAGCAGCTGTTCAACGTCACTGGGCTCATCCGCCAGGGATACGACGACACACACACCGACACCCTGCCGCTTATCGCCACCTACCGGAACAGTGTGAACGTTGCCGAGAGCGCGCCCGCGGCCCCTCGCGGGTCCGAGCGGGGCCTGAGCCTCCCGGCTGTGGACGGTGTCGCGCTCAAGGCAGGCAAGGACACTGCTGCCACCTTCTGGCAGGACATCACCAACACCCGTTCACGTTCTGCCTCCACGCTGAAGAAGCTGTGGCTGGACGGCAGGGTCGAGGCCACGCTGGACCGGTCCACCGCGCAAGTGCACGCGCCGGAGGCCTGGGAAGCCGGCTACGACGGCAAGCGCACCAAAGTCGCCGTGCTGGACACGGGCGTGGACGCCGAGCACCCGGACCTGGTGAGCCGGGTCGCCGCGTCCAAGAACTTCACGGACTCCAAGACCACCGACGACCGGGTGGGCCACGGCACCCACACCGCCTCCACGGTCGGCGGGTCCGGAGCGGCCAGTGACGGCCGCAAGAAGGGCGTCGCCCCCGGTACTTCCCTGCTCATCGGCAAGGTCCTCAACGACCAAGGCTACGGCCTGGACTCCTGGATCATCGCGGGTATGCAGTGGGCCGTCGACCAGCAGGCCGACGTCGTCTCCATGAGCCTGGGCAACCCCACGATCGGCGACTGCACCGACCCGATGGCCCAGGCCACGAAGCAGCTCTCGCAGAACAAGCACACCCTGTTCGTCGTCGCCGCCGGCAACTCCGGCTCGAGCACCGAGACCGTCTCCTCGCCCGGGTGCGTGCCCAGCGTGCTGACCGTCGGTGCCGTCGATCGAGATGACACCACTGCGTGGTTCTCCAGCCGCGGCCCCGTGGCCGTCACGCACACCCTCAAGCCCGAGATCGCCGCCCCCGGCGTCGGTATCTCGGCGGCCAACGCGGGCGGCCGTGGCATCTACGCCTATCAGACGATGTCCGGCACCTCCATGGCCACCCCGCATGTCGCGGGCGCCGCGGCCGTCGTCCGCCAGGCCCACCCGGACTGGACCGCGCAGCAGATCAAGGCCGCCCTGGTCTCCTCCGCCCGCACCGGCGGCAAGGTCGCCGGCGCCGACCAGACCGGCGGCGGGGTCCTCGACGTGTTCGGTGCGGTGAACCAGAAGGTGCTTTCCGCGCCCGCTGTCCAGGCCGGCAGCTACAACTGGCCGCAGGACGCCTCGGACCGTACCACCGTGCAGGTGCCCTTCACCAACACCAGCAGCAGTGACATCACCCTGAGCCTGAAGCTCAGCGGTGTGCACGGCAACGACGGCAGCGACGCCAACTCCGGCATCATCAAGCTGGAACAGGGCAAGGTGACCGTCCCCGCGGGGGCCACCGCCCAGGTGCCGCTGCGGATCGACCCCACCGCCCGCCTCAAGGCCGGCCAGTACGGCGCTGTCACCGGCCGGATCCTGGCCACCGGCGGCGATGCGCACGTCTCCGTGCCCGTCACGCTCTACGTCCAGCCGGAGACGGTCACCCTCCGGGTCAAGGTCATCGACCGTAATGGCAAGCCCGCGACCGGCCCCTCCTCCCTGGACCTGGTCAGCCTCGACACCGACAAGGGCGAGCGCCGCAGCAACGCGGGTGCGACCGCCCAGACGTACAGCGTGCGCCCGGGCGACTATTCCCTCAGCAGCTTCGTGGCGAGCTACGACGCGAACAACAAGCCCGAATCGATCAGTTACCTCGGGAACCCGCAGCTGCGGATCACCCATGACACCACTGTCGTCCTCGACGCCCGCAAGGCCCACCAGCTGAGCCTGCACACCGACCGCCCCTCGACGGTGAACAACACCACGTTCAGCTACGCCCGCACGTGGGACGACACCTGGCAGATATCCGGATCGCTCATGGCCGGCAACACCGTCCAGAAGTTCTACGCAGACGTCGACGGACGCGCCGAGAACGGCACCTTCGAGTTCCGGCCCACCTGGCGCACGACCGGCTCCGAGGACGGCTCGCCCTACGTCTACAACCTGTCGTTCCCGACCCAGGGTCCGCTGCAGTCCGACCAGGTCTACAAGCCCGAGGACTCCAAGCTGGCCCAGGTCACCGAAACGTGGAACGCCATGGGCAAGGAGGCCAACTACATCGACGCGATGTTCATCCGCCCCACCGGTAGCAGCGGCAACTACGTCCCCGTGAGCCCGTTCGGCTCCGTCCACGTGCCCGGTACCCGCACCGCCTACTACACGACCGGCGACGACGCCTGGTACCACGGCGCGATGACCAGCTTCCCGTTTGCCGCGTTCATGAACGACCAAGAGCGCACCTACCGGGCCGGAGAGCGGCGTGCCGAGGAGTGGTACGGCGGCCCCCTGCGGCCGGCCGCGCCGCGCGACGCCGACGGCAAGCTGATGCTGACCGCCGAGCGACAGGGCGACCTGATCGGATTCCAGAACGCGCTCTGGCTCGACGGTTCCGGCGACCACTGGTCCTACGGCGGATCGTTCGGCGACCTCGGCAACCTGGTGCTGAAGCGCAACGGTGAGCAGATCGCCACCAGCGCCTACCCGTACGACGTGTTCAAGGTTCCGGCTGAGGACTCCGCGTACGAGCTCACCCAGAACCTGGAGAAGATCGACACCTCGGACCGGAACTGGCTGCGCTCCAGCGCTGTCAAAACCACCTGGAGCTTCCGCTCCCACCTGGAGCCGGACGTCTACTCGCGCGGCCTGCCGATCCTCTTCCCGGCGTACGACGTGCCGGCGGACGGCCTGAACACCCTGCCCGCGCAGAGCGGCATCAAGGTCGGCCTGTCGGTCGAGGGCCACGCCGGGTACACCCCGGGCGTGATCACGGCGGCCTCGCTGTCCTACTCCTACGACGGCGGCACCACCTGGACCCAGGCGCCGACCGAGCAGCGGGACGGCAAGTGGACGGCAGTCCTCGACCACACCGGCGCCTCCGGCAAGCAGGTCATGATGAAGGCCACCCTCACCGACGCCAACGGCAACGCGGTCACCCAGACCATCACCCGCGCCCACGACGTTCGGTAACCACATGGTCCGGCCGGGCGGTCTCCCGCAACAGGCGGCCCGCCCGGCCGGCTACCTGCTGTTCCCACCCGTGATCATCAGGGCACGCTCGGTCCAGATGCAGACCGCCGCAGACCCGACAAGCGGACAGCTTGCCGGGGACCGGGTCACCCTGGACACTTCGCGCCCGGTGTGGTTCCCGCTGTCCACAGCGACCAGCACTGAGTGGACGTCCAAGTCCGGCCGGCGAGCGGCAAGGAGAACCTGGCGATGCTCTGGCCGAAGTACGGCCTGGCCCTGGATGCGGATAGCACCACCCCGGGCGGCAACACGTACGACTTCGACCTGGCGTTCGCGCTCCAGACCGGCGCCACCCCCGACATCGACGGGGTCGAGGTGGAGATGTCCACCGACGACGGTGCCACCTGGAGCCCCGAGACGGTGAAGACCAAGAGCGACGGCCACTACAAGGTGTCCGTCCGCAACCCGGCAAAGGGCTACATGTCCCTGCGCGTCACGGCACAGGACACCAACGGCAGCAAGATCGAGCAGACCCTGATCAGGGCCTACGCCGTGCGCTGACGGCAGACCTCTTCCGACCGCACCCCTGGCGCAAGGCACGCCCTCGCGCCAGGGGGCACCCCCCTTGTACTGGCAATCAAATACCTCGCCGGGACCCCGTGCTGCCGAAATCAGTAACGTCCTTCTGTGCGCGGCGTCCGTTACCGCGTGATACTCGAACGCGCGATGCTCAACGAGGCCCTGGAGCACCGGAGATGGTCGGCTCATCATGATCGGGCCGAGTTCAGAACGGACATGGAAACCGGATCAGTTCAGTCCTCGGGCGCCTGCTGCGTGACGACGATCTCACGCTTGAGGATCTTGCCGGTTGCGCCCTTGGGCAGTGTGTCGGCGAAGGTGACGATCCGCGGGTATTTGTAGGCAGCCACTCGCTGTTTGACGTAGTCGCGCACCTGGTCGGCCGTGGTCTGCGCACCGGGCCGGAGGGTCACTACGGCGGCCACCTCCTCCCCGTGGATCTCGTGCGGGACGCCGACGACGGCCGCTTCGGCTACTGCCGGGTGTTCGTAGAGCACCTCCTCGATCTCGCGCGGGTAGACGTTGTAGCCGCCGCGGATGATGAGGTCCTTCTTCCGGTCGACGATGAAGTAGTAGCCGTCCTCGTCGACACGGGCGAGATCACCGCTGTGGAACCAGCCGTCCCGGATGGCTTCCGCAGTCGCATCCGGGCGGCTCCAGTAGCCCTTCATCACGTTCTCGCCGCGGATCGCGATCTCACCGACTTCGCCCGGGCCTACCGTGGTGCCGCCGTCCGCGACGAGTTTGAGTTCGACTCCGCGGATCGGCACGCCGATTGAACCGGCCTTGCGTGGTCGGTCCGGGGGGTTGAACGCGGCGACCGGTGACGTCTCCGAGAGTCCGTATCCCTCCAGAACGGTGACGTCGAATTCCCGCTCGAAGGTGTGCAGCACCTCGACCGGCAGGGAAGCTCCACCGGAGACGGCCAGATGCAGCCTCGAGAGGTCGTAGCTGTCGGGGATCCCGGCGTGGAGCAGGGCATTGAACATCGTGGGGACGCCCAGGAAGACGGTGACCCCGTCCCGGTGCATGATCTCCAGCGCCTTGGCCGGCTCGAACCGCGGCAGCATGGTCAGGGTGGCGGCCGCAGCGACGGCAGCGTTCAGGGCGCAGGTCTGGCCGAAGGCGTGGAACAGCGGCAGGCCCCCGAACAGTACGTCGCTCGGCCCGAGGTGGAGGAGTGTCTCGGCAGCGGAGGCCGCGTTGGTCATCAGGTTGCGGTGAGTCAGCTCGGCGCCCTTCGGGGTCCCCGTCGTGCCCGAGGTATAGAGGATCACAGCAGTGTCGTTCTCCGCCCGGTCGACTGCCTCGGGCATCGGTTCGGTTGCCCGTACCAGAGTGTCGAAGGTCATTGGGTCCGTGACCAGGCAGTCGACCCCGACCTCTGCTGCGGCCTTCGCGACCGCGTCCGCGCACAGCGGGAACGCCAACACGATCCGGGAGCCGGAATCCCGGAGGGTGAAGGCTATTTCACGCGCTTTCAACAGCGGATTCATCGGCACTACTACGGCGCCTGCGCGGAGGATGCCGTAATACGCGATCGGGAAGTAGGTGACGTTGGGCATGACCAACGCGACGCGGTCGCCCGCCCGGACGCCCTTGGCCTGCAACAGTGAGGCGACCCGGGCGCTGGTGTCGTTCAGTTCGGCATATGTCAGGACGATTTCGTCCTGGCGGATGGCGACCCGGTTGCCCTCGGCCCAGGCGGATTCCGCCAGCAGAGTGGCGAGGTTGTCCATGCGGTTTCCCCTTTGATCTGAGCTGGTGGCAGTCACCGGTGGCGGAAAGAGCCGCCGAGGGATGCGGAGTTGTGTGTCGCGATCATGTCGCGGGGGGTGATACCGCCGCGACCGGGACCGCAGTCACTGCTGTGCATGTCTCCCCAGAAGTCCGGTGGCAGTTCTCGCCCCTGCTGCAGGGTCAGCCACAGCCGCAGAACGTGGCGCTTCTGCTCGGGTTCGTCGAAGTCCTCATATTCCGTACGGGAATGCAGAAGCGCGTGGTTGTTGAGCAGCAGCAGGTCGCCGACCTCGAAGTCGACGTCAAGTCGGAGCTCTGGAGAAACTGCCAGTTCGTCGATGAGGTCGAACAGCTCCATATCCGCCCGCTCCAGGCGCGACACGTCAGGAAAGCGCTGAGCGGACTCTAGGTAACAGCGGTTGTAGCGCATGCTGAGCTTGCCCCCGGACCAGGACGCCAGCGGAACCGCGTAGTACGGGCTCTCACCAGGGGCGTGTTCCTCCCGGCGGTCGAGGAAATGGGTCCGGTACAGGCCTTCGACCAGATCCGGCCGTCGCGCCAGGATCGCGTTGTAGACCGCCGCGGAGCTGACCACGGAGATACGTCCACCGGAGCGGGCTGCCCGCAGGTACAACAGTCCGAGGACATCGGATCCGTCGGTGTGGAACGGCAGCATCTCCCTGGTCTGGTAGCCGCGCGTTGCGGGGGCGGCGATGCTGTGACCGGTGTCCCGGACGTGGCCGAGCATGTGGCCCGCCGCGTTCTGTGACACCGGGACACCCAGGTGCTGACACAGTCCCCAGAAAATGGTGCTTGCCCCCGCCTGGCTGTAACGCTCGACCGGAATGCGTTTGACGAGTACGAAGCCGCGTCCGTTTTCCAGCACGTCGGCGATGCGCTCCAGCTCCCCGGCCAAGGTCGGCAGCGGAAAGTCGCCGGCGCTCAACTTCAACAGTGGAACGCCTCGCTCACGCACCGCGCGCAAGGAGGCCTCGAGCTCGTCGATCTGTGCCGGTGAGAGCCGCAGGACCCACTCGTCGGAGCCCGCCAGGTCCGGGCCTTTCCACGCGGCCGGCCCGGTGTACGACCGGCGCAGCACGCTGATCACGTTCGTCATGGTGGCCTCCCCGGGGTCGTGCGTCCGCCCAGCCGGAGTCGCATTCGGCTCTTCGCCGGCTCGGAACCCGAAACCGTGCGAACGACCCCTTTCCTTTCGTCGTGGAAGAACCCCGCGGATCGGGTGCAGGCATTCCACCTGAGGCCATTGATCCGCATTGGGATTCCGTATCCCTTTCCAGGGCTGGTCAACAGTTGGACTGTTTGCCATGGTGTTCTCCGTCGGATTTCCGATCGGCCGGGACGCCGAATCCAGACGCTGAGCTCCATGCAGTGGTGCAACGCTAGGTCACGACTTGAGTCATCGCTTGACTTGGCGTGACACGTGACTTATCACTTGGGGACAGAGCCTGGAGTGCGCCCATGAAGCCCCTTGTCCGTAATGCAGTGCTGAGCAGCTACGTCGAGCTCAGCCAGTCGCTCGGCATCGACCCGCGGGCGCTGATGAAGCGCGTGGGCCTGGACCCCGTCGGCCTCACGGTCCAGGACAGATGGATCTCCGGCGTGGCCGTGACCCAGCTGCTCGAGCTCTCGGCGGCGGCCTCACATCGTGAGGACTTCGGTCTGCTCCTCGCCGAGCGCCGTCGCTTCTCCAACCTCGGCCCCATCAGCTTGGTCATACGCGAGGAGCCCGACGCCCGCAGCGCGATCGAGCTTCTCGTCCGCCATGAGCACATGTACAACGAGATGCTGCACGGCCGGCTCTCCGACGCGAGTGGCCTGGCCACCCTCAAGGTGAGCCTGGAGCTCGGTGAGGCCATGGCGGCCCGCCAGGCCATAGAGCTGGCCGTGGGCGCTTTCCATCAAATCCTTCGTAGTTTCCTCGGCAACCGGTGGCAGCCCGTGTCCGTATGCTTCACGCACAGCGCCCCAGTGGACACCGGAACCCACCGGCGCGTTTTCGGACCCGCAGTGGAATTCGACCGGGAATTCAATGGGATCGTCTTCTACGCCAGCGATCTCAACGCTCCCAACCCGATGTCCGATCCGCAGCTCCGGACGTACGCGCGGCAGTATTTCGAGTCGCTCGCAGTGTCGAGGGACACGACCGTGGCGGACCGGGTGCGCGAGTTGATCGAAGTCCTGCTCCCCACCGGTCGCTGTTCGATCGAGCAGGTCGCATGCAGCCTCGGCGTCGACCGGCGGACCGTCCATCGGCACCTGTCGGCCTCTGGTGAGACGTTCTCCTCCCTCCTCAACGCGACGCGTGCCCAGCTCGCCGAGCAGCTCGTGGCGAACCCACGCCGCTCGTTGACGGAGATCTCCGGGCTGCTGGGATTCTCCGCACCAAGCGCTTTCTCGCGCTGGTTCAGCGAGCGGTTCGGTTGCAGCCCCAGGCAGTGGCGCGTCCGGAGGACCAGGCAGCAGCCGTCCGATGAGGAATGACCAGCGGCGATCACTTGCTGCCGGGGACCGCGATCACGTACCTCGCCACGGCTTGATCCTCCGAGTTGGGGGTGGCACCAGCCGGGGAGGGAGGGTCCCCAAATGATAAGTCTGATGTCACCTGCGGCTAAGCATCCGGCGTAACCGGCAATTAACGTTGCATTACCGCAAGGGAGACCGCCGGCCCGCACGAGGACAGCAGAGACCCTGCCTGAAGCCGCATCTCCCACCGGGACCCATCGATCGTATCCGGGCTGCCCAGCGAGTCCGGGGACCCCGTCTGCCATCTCACTCCGCTTCTCGCCGATCCCCTCAGGCCACGCAGCGCAGGCAGCGATGTGTGCAGCGAGTGAAGACCCATCATCAAAGGAGATGGACTGTGCACTTTTTCGACGACTCCCTGTATCCGGAAAACCAGGAGAAGCTGGTCATCCAGGCCGCGCCCTACGGGCCGGAGTGGCTGCCCGGTGACGCCGACGACCTCCCGCTCACCATGGACGAGCACGTGCAGGCGGCGGTCGACTGCTACAACGCCGGCGCTACGGTGCTGCACATCCACGTGCGCGAGCTGGACGGCCACGGCTCGAAGCGCATCTCCATGTTCAACGAGCTGATGGCCCGGCTGCGCGAGGCGGTGCCGGACATGGTCCTGCAGATCGGCGGGTCGATCTCCTTCGCTCCTGAGGACGAAGGCGCCGACGCCAAGTGGCTCAGCTACGACACCCGCCACATGCTGGCCGAGATCACCCCCAAGCCGGACCAGGTGACGATCGCCATCAACACCAACCAGATGAACATCGTCGAGCTCTTCGACGACGAGGACATCGAGGGCACGTCGGTCGCCAAACCGGCGTACTACAAGGCCTACCGGGACATGGTGGTCGAGGCCGGGCCGGACTTCTACCTCGAGCACCTCAAGCGGCTCCGCACCAACGACATCCAGCCGCACTTCCAACTCGCCAACATGGCACAGCTGGAGACGGTGGAGCGGCTGATCCGCAAGGGCATCTACTGCGGCCCGCTCGTGCTCAACTACGTGGCCATCGGGGGCGGGTTCGCCGGCCGTCACCCGGCCGACCTGATCGAGTTCATCCGCCGCGTCCCGGACGGCGCCGTGCTCACCATCGAGGCCTCCATGCGCGCAGTCGCGCCGATGAACGCGATCGGCATCGCCCTGGGCGCGCACGTGCGGGTGGGCAACGAGGACAACCTGTGGCGGCGCAAGGGCGACCGGATGTCCTCCGTGGAGCAGGTCGAGCAGATGGTCCAGATCGCCAACGCGCTCGGTCGTGAGATCGCCACGGGCCAGGAGGCCAAGGAGATCTACAAGATCCGCGAGTGGTACTCGGACGCCGACGAGACCCTGTCCCAGCTCGGCATGGTGCCCAACCGCCGTCCCGGCCGTCGCGGCTTCATGCTCCGCGACGCCAAGAGCTGACCCGATCCCACGAGGGACGGTCGCGGGACCGACACGGCATCCATCCCAGCCGATCGGGGTCGGCCCGCGACCCCCACCCCCCCCACACACGAGCAAACGGAGCACGTCATGGCACACGCCATTCGCTTCCACGAAACCGGTGACACCGACGTCATGCGGTGGGAAGAGGTCACCGTCGGCCACCCGGGCCCGGGCGAGGTACGGATACGGCACGTCGCCGTCGGACTCAACTTCGCCGACACCTATTTCCGCACCGGTCTGTATCCGGCTCCGCTGCCTGCGGGGCTCGGTGTGGAGGCCTCAGGTGTGATCGAGGCCGTCGGCGAGGGCGTCACCCATGTCGCAGAGGGCGATCGGGTGACCTACACCGGCAGCCCGCTGGGGGCCTACAGCACGGAGCGGGTCATGCCCGCGGACTCGCTGATCAAGCTGCCGGAGGAGATCAGCTGCGAGACCGCCGCGGCGATGACCATGCGAGGCCTCACCTCGGCCTATCTGCTGCGCCGGATCCACCCGCTGAAGTCCGGCGACACCGTATTGCTCCACGCGGCGGCGGGCGGCGTGGGCCTGATCTTCTCCCAGTGGGCCAAGCTGCTCGGCATCACCGTGATCGGCACGGTCTCCAGCGAGGAGAAGGCCGAGATCGCCCGCGCCCACGGCTGCGATCACATCATCTACTACCGGCGCGAAGACGTGGCCCAGCGGGTGCGCGAGCTGACCGACGGCAAGGGTGTCCCTGTGGTCTTCGACAGCATCGGCAAGGACACCGTCGCCGGCTCCATGGCCTCGCTGCAGCGTCGCGGCTTGCTGGTGTGCTTCGGCACGGCATCCGGAGTGCCGCCGCTCGACGCCATGCAACTGGCTATCCACGGCTCGCTGTTCGTGACCCGGCCCGCGCTGGCCGACTACATCGCCGAACCCGTCGAGCGGGACGCCCTGTCGGGCGAGCTGTTCGGTCACGTCGCGTCCGGACGTATCAAGATCGAGATCAACCAGCGCTACGCCCTTCAGGACGCGATACAGGCACACCGCGATCTCGAAGCAGGACGGACCACGGGATCTTCCGTCTTCGTCCTCTGAGCACACCGCGCCCCACACGTCACGTCAGAGGAGTGAGCACCATGGACCAGACCATCCACCCGAGGGGAAACACGCCCGTCCTCGTGCGCCCGGGTGTTCTACGCACTTCCATCAAGGTTGAGCCGCTGACTTGCACCATCGGCGCCGAACTGTCCGGTGTGAACCTCGGCGACGCCGCTCGCGACGACGAGCTGTTCGCCGAGATCAAGCAGCTGCTGCTGCAGTACAAGGTCCTGTTCCTGCGGGACCAGGACATCACCCGCGCCGAGCACGTCGCCTTCGCCTCGCGCTTCGGTCAGCTCGAGGACCACCCGGTGCTCGGCAGCGACCCGGACCACCCTGGGCTGGTCCGCATCTACAAGGACCTCGACAGCAATCCCGAGCACTACGAGAACGCACTCCACTGCGACGGCACCTGGCGCGAGTGCCCGCCCATGGGGGCCGTGCTGCGCTGCGTTGAGACGCCAGAGGTGGGCGGGGACACGATCTGGGTCAACATGGCCGAGGCGTACCGCAGGCTGCCCGAGCACATCAAGACGCAGATCGCGGGTCTGGGCGCACGGCACAGCATCGAGGCGAGCTTCGGTGCCGTCATGCCGATGGAGCAGCGGCATCAGCTGAAGGCGCAGTACCCGGACGCGGAGCACCCGGTGGTGCGTACCCACCCGGAGACCGGCGAGCAGATCCTCTTCGTCAACTCCTTCACCACACACTTCGTGAACTACCACACGCCCGAGAACGTGCGCTTCGGCCAGGACCACGCGCCCGGCGCCGCCAACCTCCTGAACTACCTGATCAGCCAGGCGGCCGTCCCCGAGTACCAGGTGCGTTGGCGCTGGCAGAAGAACAGCTTCGCCATCTGGGACAACCGCTCCACACAGCACTACGCCGTCCAGGACTACTGGCCTGCCCTCCGCAAGATGGAGCGCGCCGGAATCGTCGGCGACAGAACCTTCTGAGCCCCCACCAGAGACGAGAAAGGTGACGCCGATGGGACTTCACACTGCCGGCACGGCCGTGCCGGGGACCTCTTCCGCCATACCGGCTGTCTCCCGCAGGTATGCCTGGCTGGTGTTTGCGCTGAGTTTCGGGCTTCTGATGTCTGACTACATGTCGCGGCAGGTCCTCAACGCGGTCTTTCCGCTGCTGAAGGCGGAGTGGCTGCTGTCGGACGCCCAGTTGGGTTCTCTCAGCGGCATCGTGGCTCTGATGGTCGGTGTGCTCACCTTCCCGCTGTCACTGCTGGCGGACCGCTGGGGTCGGGTCAGGAGCCTGGTGATCGCCGCGATCGTGTGGAGCCTGGCGACTTTGGGCTGCGCGGTGTCGGCGAGCTACGGCCAGATGTTCCTGGGGCGGTTCATGGTGGGTGTCGGTGAGGCGGCCTACGGGAGCGTCGGTATCGCGGTGGTCCTCAGCATCTTCCCCATCAGCCTGCGGGCCACGCTCTCCGCAGCGTTCATCGCGGGAGGGTCCTTCGGATCCGTGCTGGGTGTGTCGGCCGGCGGTGTCATCGCCCAGGAACACGGCTGGCGCTGGGCCTTCAGCGCGATGGGAATCTTCGGACTGCTCCTGGCCACGGTCTACGGCCTCGTGGTCACCGAGAAGAGGCTGGGGACGGCCTCCAACAAGCACAGCGCCAGGGCCGGTGAGCGGGCCCCCTTGCGGACCCTGCTGCCGAGGTTGTTCTCATCCGTCTCCGTGGTCTGCGCCTACATCGGCAGCGGACTGCAGATGTTCATCGCGATGGCCATGCTCGCCTGGATGCCCAGCTTCTTCAACCGCTACTACTCGATGGCCCCCGCCAAAGCGGGGCTGGCCGCAGGAGTCTTCGCGCTGCTCAGTGGCACCGGCATGATCCTGTGCGGAATCGCCGCCGACCGCCTCAGCCGGAACCTGGCGGCCCGGAAGTGGACCGTCGCGATCGCCTGCAGTCTCGCCTCACTCGTTCTGCTGATGGTCGGCTTCCGGCTTCCTACCGGCCCGGTGCAGCTCGTACTGATCGGCGCCGGCACTCTGGTGGCCTGCGGCACGGCCGGCCCGGCGGCCGCCATGGTGGCCAACCTCACCCCTGCGGCCATCGCGGCGACGGCCATGGCCACGCTCACCCTGGCCAACAGCCTGCTCGGGATTGCCCCGGGGCCCGCGGTGACGGGCATGCTCGCGGACCGCATGGGCCTGCTCGGCGCACTGAGGGTGGTCCCGCTCATCGCGATCGCGGCCAGCGCAGCCTTCGCCATCGGCAAGCTCTCCTACGAGAAGGATCTGCGCCGCATGGGCCTGATGCCCGACGTGTCACTCAAGAACCTGGAGTTGCAGTCGTGAGTCTCATTGCACCGCCGACCGTCGTGATCGTCCCCGGTCTGCGCGATCACGTGCCGGACCACTGGCAGACCATCCTCGCCAACAAGATCGCCGACGCCCGTACCATTCCGCCGTTGGAACGCGACAGGCTCAGCTGCGACGCCCAGGTCGCCGCCCTGGACGAGGTCCTGTCGGACATCTCCGGGCCGGTCGTACTGGTCGCCCACAGCGCCGGGGTGATGACCACCGTGCACTGGGCGCAACGACACCGGCGCCCCGTCAAGGGCGCGCTGCTGGCGGCGCCACCGGACTTCGACACCCCGCTGCCGGAGGGCTACCCCACCCTGGAAGACCTGCGCGAAAACGGCTGGACGCCGACCCCGCGGACACCTCTGCCCTTCCCCGGCATCGTCGCGGCAAGCACGAACGACCCCCTGGCCGGTTTCGAACGCGTCACCGACCTCGCCCGAGCATGGGGGAGTCGCCTCGAGAACCTCGGTCCAGTCGGACACCTCAACCCCGCCTCAGGCTATGGCGAATGGCCTCAGGCGGAGGAGATCATCCGCGAGCTCAGCCAAACCTCGTCCGACAGGTCCATCTGACGCACGACGGTGCCCCTCACGCTCCCTCCTGCCCGCCCTCGGGCAGGAGGGAGCCGTGCACCCACCGAGCGCGCATCGTCAGAGACGTGTCAGCAGTCTGTAGGCGCTTCCACCCCGTCGGCCGGCCTCTGCACTGATCCCCACCCGCACGACACCGCCTTGGAGGCGCTCATGAACACCGACACCGACCTGTTGTGGTCCCCGAGCCGCTCGACGGCCGAAAGCTCCAACGTTGCCGCCTTCATGCGCTGGTTGAGCACCACGCGGGGACTGTCCTTCTCCGACTACACGGAACTGTGGCGGTGGAGCACCACCGACGTGCCCGCCTTCTGGTCGGCGGTGTGGGAGTTCTACGGCCTCGACGCCGTCAGCAGCTACGACGAGGTCCTGGCCGACCCGTCCATGCCAGGAGCGTCCTGGTTCCCAGGAGCGCGGCTGAACTTCGCCGAGCAATGCTTCGCCCATGCCACCGACGAACGCCCGGCCCTGATCACCGTGGCCGAGGGCGGCGCTCCCGCGGAGACGTCGTGGCAGCAGCTCAGGAGCCAGGTCGCGACTGTCGCTGCGTCCCTTCGCGACATGGGTGTGGGACCTGGTGACCACGTTGCCGGCTACCTGCCCAATACGGCACACGCGGTGATCGCGTTGCTGGCCAGCGCCGCCGTCGGAGCGGTATGGACGGTGTGCTCGCCGGATTTCGGTACGCCCAGCGTGCTCGCGCGGCTGCAGCAGGCGCAGCCGTCGGTTCTCGTCGCCGCCGACGGCTATTACTACGGAGGAAAGGAGTTCGACCGACGTCCGGAGCTCGCTGAGATCATGGACGGGCTTCCCACAGTCCGGCACCTGATCGCGGTCGACTACCTCTACGCGTCCTCAACCACATCGGCGTGGTCGCAGCGGACGGAGGTGGCGCAGCACACGTGGTCCGTACTGCTGCGGAACCAGGCGGAGCTCAGCTTCGCCGACGTCCCCTCCGACCACCCCCTGTGGATCTTGTGGTCATCGGGCACGACGGGCGTACCCAAGGGCATCGTGCAGGCCCACGGCGGCATCGTCGTCGAACTGCTCAAGGCCCTCGGCCTCGGTGCCGACCTCCGGAGCGAAGACCGCTACTTCTTCCACACCTCCACCAGCTGGATGGTGTGGAATTTCATGGTCGGCGGCCTGCTGCACGGAGCCACCATCATCCTGTACGACGGCAGTCCCACCTACCCCGACGTCAACGGTGTCTGGAAGGTTGCCGAGCAGACACGCGCAACGATGGTTGGCATGGGAGCGGCCTACCTGGTCGCCGCGGAGAAGGCGGACGCGCACCCAGCAGCCGAGATCGATCTGAGCGCTGTGCGATCCATCCTGCAGACCGGCTCAGCCCTCCCCGGGAGCACCTGGCGCTGGGTCTACGATCGTCTCGCCTCCGACGTATGGCTGCAGTCGATCTGCGGAGGAACCGACATCTGCTCGGTCCTCGCCGGAGGTTCTCCGCTCCTGCCGGTCCGGCTCGGCCGGATCCAGTGCCCCGCGCTCGGTGTTGCTCTCGCCGCGTGGGATTTCTCGGGACAGCCGCTCGTGGGGGAGCAGGGGGAGCTGGTGGTGACGGCGCCACTTCCCTCAATGCCCTTGCACTTTGTCAACGACCCTGAGAACCAGCGCTACCTGGCGAGTTACTTCGACGTCTATCCCGGGATCTGGCGGCACGGCGACTGGGTCACGGTCGACCCGGACCTGTCTGTCGTGGTGGCCGGCCGGTCGGACTCGACACTCAACCGCATGGGCGTGCGCATGGGGTCCGCCGACATCTACGCCGTCGTCGAGCGGCTCCCTCAGATCGCGGACAGTGTGGTCATTGGCGCCGAACTGCCGGATGGCCAGTACTTCATGCCGCTCTTCGTCGTCCTCGCCGAAGGGGCAATCCTCGACGATGCGCTCCGGAACAGCATCGCCGTGTCGATCAAGGGAGAGCTTTCGCCGCGGCATGTTCCGGATGCCATCGTTCCGATAGCTGCCGTGCCGCGCACCTTGACCGGGAAGAAGCTGGAGGTCCCCGTCAAGCGCATCATGCAGGGAGCTCGCGCTGCTGATGTGAGTGCTGAGGGAGCCATCACCCATCCCGAGATGCTGGCCTGGTTCGAGGACTTCGCAACCAGGCTCCCAGCCGGACGCTGATACCGTCACCAAGATGAGCACGTCCCGGGCCGGATCGACGGAGCCGCACTCCGGCCAGAGACGGATGGCGGATGCTACCCAACGCACCACGCTGAGCAAGTGACCGACTGAGCGGTTGCTTGGTCATGGGTTTCACTTCGCGTGGAGCGACGTCCGGCGGCTGCTGGCCGGCCGCGTATTTCTCGGCGCCGTCCTGATCACCGGTCTTCCGCTCGCACCGTCGAGCTCGAGGTGATCCCCGCATTGCGGTACTACGGTCTCGGGCTGATCCCGTGGAGCCCGCTGGGCGGCGGGCTGCTCGGCGGCGCGCTGCAGAAGGCGCAGGGTGAGGGCGGTCGCCGCGTGACGCCGGAGGCCCTGGCCCGCGTCGAACGGTACCGACCCCAGCTGAGGCGTAGGTGGCGCTGTGTGCCGAGCTCGGCGAACAGCCCGCGGACGTTGCCCTGGCCTGGCTGTTGCACAACCCGGTCGTCACCGCCACGATCGTCGGTCCCCGCACCGCAGCACAACTCGCCACCAGCCAGCGCGCCCTCGACGTGATCTTGTCGGAGGACACGCTGCGCATGCTCGACGAGATCTGGCCCGGCCCCGGTGGCGAGGCCCCGGAGGCATACGCCTGGTAGTCGCGCACTTCGACCCCCGTCGCCCACATGGGAGTCGGCGGGGGCGGCTGCGTCTCAGCGTTCCGGGGAGGAATGGCGAATGATCGCTCAGCAGGGAGCTGCCGGCGAGGTCGTCCGTAGGAGAGTCGGCAGCACACCGCGCACAGGCACCACATGGCCGCGGTCAGTCAGAGCGCGGTGCCCGTCTGCTCGGCCAACGTCCGCAGGAGGCGGTTTTGGAACGCCTCGTCGTGGACTGCGCGGTGCGGCTGCAGCCGCTGACGATGGTACCAGTACCCGTCGGTGGTCAGGGCCTGGGGTTCGTCGCTGGAGGCGAGCCACTCCTGTGTCCGGTGGCCGACCTCGAGATCGTCCGGCGCGTTGGGTCCGCCCATCTTGGTCGGCACCCAGCCCGGATCCACGGCGTTGCTCAGCACCACGACATCGTGTCCCGCGGACAGCAGGGAATCTGCAGCGGCACGTCCAAGGCCGTCCGCGGAACCGGTCACCAGGATCCGACTCAAGATCGCACCGCCTCTCGCACGCGCGAGGCCGGGGCGGGCGCCGCGAAGCCGAGCGGCGCTCGGACAGTCGCTCTGTCCCGCTCGTCGACGCGACCGTCGCCAGCAGCGTGCATGGCTGCTCCTCGCATGGAAGTGTCTCCTTCCGTTCGTGGTCGCGGTGGCCGCTGAAGCAAGCGCTATTCCCTCTCGATGGCCCCGCGTGCGGGCCAGTCGTCGAAGGGCTTCAGCTTGTTGTGGATTGTTTCGTGGGCGAGTGGGTCTCTTGGGTGGCGGCCCAGGAGGCGAGCAGGCGCAGCCGCTCCTCGGAGGGCGACCCGGGTTCGGCGGTGTAGATGGTGAGGGTGAGGCCGGGTGCGGCGGCCATCTCCAGGCCCTCGTAGGCCAGGGTGAGTTCGCCGACGGCCGAGTGGTGGAACCATTTGACCCCGGTGCCGTGGTGGCGCACGTTGTGGGCGCCCCAGCGGGTGCGGAACTCCTCGCTGCGGGTGGAGAGTTCGCCGACGAGGTCGTGCAGGTCCTTGTCGTGCGGGTTGCGGCCGGCCTCGGTGCGCAAGATGGCCACTGCGGTGTCGGCGAAGGTGTCCCAGTCGGGGTAGAAACGCCGGGAGGCGGGGTCGAGGAAGTTGAAACGGGCGAGGTTCGCCTGATTGTGGGGGACGGCGTAGAGATCGCAGTAGAAGGCGCGGGCCAGCTGGTTGGCGGCCAGCAGGTCCATACGGGCATTGCGGACGAACGCTGGCCCGGCGGTGATCGCGTCCAGGGTCCACTGCAGGCTGCGGTGCGGTGTCCACTGCCGGGTGGTCCGGCGCCAGGGGCGGGTGAGGGCGTCGGAGCCGTCGGCGGCCTGCGCCAGGTGCAGCAGATGGGAGCGCTCGGCGTCGTCCAGCTGGAGCGCGCGGGCGACGGCCTCGAGGACGGCCGGTGAGACTCCGGCGAGGTTGCCGCGTTCGAGTTTCGCGTAGTACTCGACGCTGACGTCGGCCAGAGCCGCGACCTCGCTCCTGCGCAGCCCCGGCACGCGGCGCCGGGAGCCGGCGGGCAGCCCGGCCCGTTCCGGGGTGATCTTTGCTCGCCGCGAGGTGAGGAACTCGCGGACCTCTTCACGGTTGTCCACCCCTCGACCGTACGTGCCGCACGCCGTGGGAGGGATGTACTGGCAGTACACCCCTCGCTGGTAACTCGCTGCCCGCGCGGAAAGCCGGTTACCTGGATGACATGGCACTCCCGGCCCCGACGTTACGGCGCCGGACGTCGGGTGTGCCCGCCCATGCGCGCTGGTGACAGCGGTGCGTTCTCGTACGCCCGGTATGCAACCGCACGCGGGCACAAGCGGCCCCACCGGGCCGCACCGGAGACCCGCCCCTCAGTACGTAAGGAACCCCTCATGCGCGGAGCAGTGATCCACGCCCCCGGCGATGTGCGCTTCGAGACCCTTGACGATCCGAAGATCCTCCAACCGACGGACGCGATCATCCGCACGGCCGTCACCTGTGTATGCGGCTCTGACCTGTGGCCCTACCGCGGCCTGGACTTGACCGACGAGGCGCACCCGATGGGGCATGAGTACGTCGGCTTCGTGGAGGAGGTCGGCAGCGAGGTCACCGCGGTCAAGCCGGGCCAGTTCGTCGTCGGCTCGTTCGCCACCTCGGACAACACCTGCGCCAACTGCCGCAACGGCTTCCAGTCCAACTGCCTCAACCGCGAGTTCATGAGCACCTGCCAGGCCGACTACGTGCGCATCCCCCATGCCCAGGGCACCCTGGTCGCCACCGACGAGCACCCCGCCGAGGAGTTCTGGCCCAGCCTGCTGGCCGTCTCCGACGTCATGGGCACCGGCTGGTGGGCCGCCGACGCCGCCGAGGTCAAGCCCGGTTCCACCGTCGTCGTGGTCGGCGACGGAGCGGTCGGGCTGTGCGCGGTGATTGCCGCGAAGGAAATGGGCGCGGAGCGGATCATCGCGATGAGCCGCCACGAGTCCCGCCAGCAGCTTGCCCTGGAGTTCGGCGCCACTGACATCGTCACCGAGCGTGGCGAGGAAGGTGTCGCCCGGATCAAGGACCTCACCGACGGAATCGGTGCCGACGCGGTGCTGGAGTGCGTCGGCACCGCGCAGGCCATGCGGCAGGCCCTGCATGCGGCCCGGCCGGGCGGCAATGTCGGCTTTGTCGGCGTCCCCCACGAGGTGGCGATCGACGGGCAGGAGCTGTTCTTCTCCCACGTCGGTCTGCGCGGCGGCCCCGCCCCGGTGCGCCGCTACCTGCCCGACCTGATCGACGGCGTCTTGAGCGGCCGGATCAACCCGGGCAAGGTCTTCGACCTCACCCTGCCGCTGGACCAGGTCGCCGAGGGCTACAAGGCCATGGACGAGCGCCGCGCCATCAAGGCGCTCCTTAAGCCCTGACGCCCCGACGCACCGCCAGGGCCGGGTACCTCGCGGCCCGGCCCTGCACCTGCCCGTGCACTTCCGCCGTGAAGGACTCACCGTGACGACCTTTGCTCTCGTCGGCGCCGGCCCCGGCCTGGGGCTGGTGACCGCCCGACGCTTCGGGGCCGCCGGCCACAGCGTCGCGCTCTTCTCCCGCAGCGCCAACCACCTCGACGACCTCGTGGCCGCTCTGGACGGCGACGGCGTTCAGGCCGGTGGCTTCGCCGCCGACGTCCTCGACTCCGCCTCCCTCACCGCGGCCCTGCAGGCGGCCGCCGAAGCCCTGGGACCTGTCGAGATCCTCCAGTACAGCCCGGTGCCCCACGCCGATCGCTTCGCCGGCGACGCCCTCACCCTCACCTCGGCCCTGTTCACTGAACCTGCGTCGCCTGTTCCGCCGCCCGCGACCACCGAAGAATCTTCCTCGTCCGCCGCACCCACCCGGCGCACCTTCATCGCCACCCGCACCGCAGTCGGAGGCGCCATGGTCGCAGGTGGCGTCATCGGAGGAAGCATCCTCTCCGGCCCGGAGGCGCAAGCCGCCTCGGCGGCGCATTCCAGCAGTGTCTCCGTGACCGTCAACGGCAGTCGGCGCACAGTGACGGTCGACAACCGCACGCCCTGGCCACTTCCTGCGCGCCCGCCCCGCAGACCGTCCACTTGTGGCGGCGCCGGGAACGTCGCCGCGGTCATGGAGGAGATTCCGGCCGATCCGGCCCCGCACATCGGCCGAATCCATGAGCTGACCGGTCCGCGCTCGGAGGACGGCGCCGCTATGGCGGCGGAGGTTTCCGCAGCTCCGGGCCGACCGGTCAGTTACACCGACGTCCCCCTGCAGGATTGGATCGACAACGATCTCGGGCCGTTGGGGCTGCCGGACCACGTCTTCCAGCACATCTCCACCATGCCTCGCCTTCAGGCGGGGAATCGCTACGACCGCAAGGCGGAAGGGGTCGAGCAGGTCATCGGGGGGCCTCCTTGAGAGGTGGCCGATGACGTCCGTGGGAACCCCAGCCTGTCAGCCCCCCGGCGCGTGGGGTAGCGCGCCGGGAGGGGGCGGTCAGTGCTCGGCGCGCAAGGTGCCGAGCAGTCCGTGGGCTTCCTCGTCGATTCCGGCGGCGAACCACACGGAGTCCTTGCCGCCGGACTTGTCGGTGCCGCGCAGCAGCCCCCACACGCCGGGGATCTCGATCGCGTTGCCCTTGCGGTTCCGCAGCGTGCCCTTGAACTTGCCGCTGTTCGGGCTGAAGACGTTGATGTGGCCGTCCCCGAAATTTCCGACGAGCAGGTCGCCGGAGAACTTGCCGAACTTCTTGGGCGCGAGTTCCAGGCCCCAGGGCGAGTTGAGCATGCCACCGCTCGCGAAGCGCTTCAGCAGCTTGCCCTCGGTGCTGAACGTGTCGATGAAGCCGTTGCCCGGACCAGGGACGTCGTCCTTTTTGTCCTCGTCCTGCTTGGCGTAGGTCACGAAGACCCGCGAGCCGATCTTCTTCACATCGAACGGCGCGAAGCCGTCGGGGATGTTCGGGTCCTGGAACCGGTTGTCGGGCGGCAGGAGGTCGAAGTCCTTGTCGAAGACGTCGATGCGGGCGTCACGGAAGTTGGCGACGAGTAGCCGCGACCGCCCGTTGTTGCCGGCCGTCTTGCTGCGCTGCGCGTGGGCCCCGCAGTCCTTCTTCCTGCCCGGGATCAGGGTCAGGCCCTTGAAGACGGCGTTCTCGCCGTCGCTGTTCTCATGCGCGACCCGGACGGCGTTCGTCAGGTTCACGTCCGGGCTCCAGGCGAAGAGGTCGCCGTCCTCGCCCGCGAACAGGAACTGGGCGACACCACTCCTGCCTAAACCACTGAAGCGGAAGTTGTCGGTGTCGTTGCGCACGATCCCGGTAGGGGCGCCGCCCTCCGGGATCGACACCACCAGGTCCAGGATGTTGACCGGCTTCCCGCGGACGGCGCCCGAGTACATCGTGGCCTTGTCCGTGCTTCCCCAAGCTCTCAGCTTCGTTCGAGCAGGGGAGACCCCGTCCGAGGACCTTCCAGCGCCTTGCGATCGCACGCACCAGACGCCGCGAGCTGATAGGACTCCCATTTTATGAGCTCCTCTTAAGGGTCCGGGGAAGGGTCGCTCAAGGAACGCTCTACGAGCTTCGTCCCGAGATGTGAGCGAAGGTCAGCAGGCTCAGGTTGATGATCTGGTCGAGCGGGCCCGTTCGGCGTCGAGCTGGGCAATGGAGGCGGGGGCTCACTGCGTCCTGAGCGCGGTGTCCGGTCGGCACGCCTCGCAGGCCTGGGTCCCGTCGGCGAGGGCCTCCTACCGGCTGATGACGCGCAGCTTTTCTCTGCTTAGGTAGACTGACCTACCTAGTAACGGAGGAATGTGATGAGCGATACCGGGACGGCGGCAGCGCTCCCCAGTAGGCGGCGGGGGGCCGCGCGCGAGCGGCTGCTCGCCGCCGCAGCGCGCCGCTTCTACGCCGACGGCGTGGCGGCGACAGGGATCGACACGATCACCGCCGAGGCGGGCGTGGCGAAGATGAGCCTCTACAACAACTTCTCCTCCAAGGCCGATCTGGTGATGGCCTACCTCGATGCGCGGCATGAGGAGTGGCTGGGCCTGTACCGGCGGCGGCTGGAAGAGGCCGCGGACGGTCGCGGCGGTGTGCTGGCCGTCTTCGACGCGTACGCCGATCACGCCGCCTTCGCCTACGATCACGGTTTTCGGGGCTGTGGCCTGCTGAACGCGGCCGCCGAGTTGCCCGCCGGGGACGAGGGCCGGGCTGTGGTGCGCCGGCACAAGGAGGAGGTCGAGTCCCTGCTCGTCGGGCATCTTGAGGAGCTGCTGCCCGGGCGGCCCGAGGAAGCGCGCGGGATGGCGGAGCATCTGTCGTTCCTGCTGGAAGGCGCGATGGCACGCGCCGGCCTGGAGGGCGCGGGTACGCGTCTGGAGCACGCCCGGGCGATGGCGGCCAACCTGCTGGACCGGCTGTGACGCGGCCCGTCGGACACGTGGCCGGCTCGGTGAGCGTGGGGGCGGTGTGCGTGCTGGTGGCGTCGGTGCTGTGGGGCACCACGGGCACCGCCGCGACCTTCGCCCCGGCAGTGGGGCCGCTCGCGATCGGGGCCGTCGCCATGGGCCTGGGCGGACTGCTCCAGGCCCTCATTGCCGCTCCCCGTATCCGCCGGGAAGCTCCTCGGCTGCGCACGCAGAAGGGTGTGGTGCTCCTCGGCGCGATCGCGGTGGGGGCCTACCCCCTGGCGTTCTACACCTCCATGCACCTGGCCGGGGTCGCCGCCGGCACCGTGGTGTCGATCGGCTCGGCCCCACTCGCCTCTGCCCTGATCGAGCGTGTCGTCGACGGGCGCCGCCTCACGCGCCGCTGGATGACCGGCGCCGCTCTGGGCCTGTCCGGCACGGTGCTGCTGTGCACGGCCGAAGCGGCCGGAGCCCACTCCGGCCCCGGGGCCCGATCCGCAGGGACGACCGTGCTCGGCGTGGGTCTGGGCCTGGTCGCCGGCTTCACCTACGCCCTGTACTCCTGGGCGGCCCACCGCCTGATCAGCAACGGTGTCACCTCCGGCGCGGCCATGGGTACCGTCTTCGGGCTGGGCGGGCTGCTGCTCCTGCCGGTGCTGCTGGCCACCGGCGCCCCGCTCCTTACCTCCTGGTCCAACGCAGCGGTCGGCGCCTACATGGCTCTGGTGCCCATGTTCATCGGCTACGTCCTGTTCGGCTGGGGCCTGGCGTACGTCCCGGCAAGTACCGCGACGACGCTTTCCCTTTTGGAACCCGCCGTCGCGGCCGTCCTAGCTGTACTCGTCGTCGGCGAACGCCTGCCCCTGCTGGGATCGGTCGGCATCGCCCTGGTCGTCGGCTGCCTTGCCGTGCTCACCATGCCAGTCCGGACCACTACGAGGCCCGGGGCAACCACCACGGGGCCGAACACCACCGTCCAGGCAGACGCCGCTGCCCTGGTAGGGCCCGGCGGGACCCCATGAGCCCAGGTGCCTGGGCGGAGAGCGCGACGGCCTCTGCCCGGGCATGGGCGGGAGGTCGTCCACCTCGTTCTGGGTGAGCTCGCGCGCGTCGCCCACGGCGCTCAGGATGCGCGGTCAGCCTCACGGCTGCTCGTCGTCCTCCTCCAGACCGGCCGTGGCCGGGTCGCGCAGCGGGCGCAGGCCGCGCCGGACGGGACGCTGGCGCGGAAGCTGTAGTGGCCCAGGCAGTTGAGGTTCGTGCGGCGGAGCGAGGACAGGCGGGCAACGTCCTCGTCCAGGACGTCGTGCTCCCGCTGATCGGCAGGCAGCGCCCGAAGATGGGCGACGGCCGCGTCCAGATATAAGCGGGTGGTCCACAGCACGGCGGCGTTCAGGACCAGACCGAGCGCGTCGATCAGGTCCTCCCGCCCCTCGCGGTACGCCTGCATGATCTGCCCGTGCTGCCGTGGCAGATGTCCCGGGCGAGCTTGTGCCGTGACTCCTGGACGGTAACTGCTGGTTCATCTGCCGCCGATAGGTGTCGTCGACCGGGTCCACCACCCAGATGAAGGGTCTTGGCGACCTGGTCATTCACGGCGTTCAGCCGGTGATGCCTCGCTTGAAGTGGTGGTACTTCGGCGAGGTTCCGGCATTGAAGGTCCGCTTCAGCACCACGAACCCCAGCCCGTCTACCGAGGTGAGCAGGCCCTCGCCCCAGTCCCAGCGGGGTCGACGCCCGGAGCGACGAACTGCCGCTGGCCCGTCAAACTTCACGCTTATCGGCGTGTTCGATGCCTGGTCCATCTGTATCTGTTGTGGGTGTGGGTGTGGGTTTGTGGCTGGTTGTGATTGGGGCAGGCGCGCCTGGTCGCGGTGTCTCGTTCTGCCGACGTGACCTCCGGTGGCGTGCCTGCTTGGTTTGCCGGATACCCGTTGGGTCCCGTATCCGAAACCCGGTGGGGGCCGGACGAAGGCGTGGTGGGGCTGTGTGGCTGGGTGTGTTCGGAGGTGTTGGGGTGGCTGGGTGTGGGTGGGTTGGTGGGCGGGTGAGGTGTTCGTGTGGCTTGCCCTGGGTGCCTGGGTGCCCGGCCGGGTGCCTGGGGGTCCGGGGTGCGCGGGGTGGTGGCTGGGGGTTGGTGTTGGTCTGTGCGGGTTAGTAAAACGACAATATGCGTGCCGGTGTCGGGGTGTGTGGGGTGGAGGTGTCAGTGTTCATGGACTTCCCTCCAGTGTGGAGAGTGTCATGAAGCTGCTTCCCAGGATTTTCAGACAGTCGAAGGACCCGGCTGACGCGGTCGTGTCGCGGCGGCTTGAAGAAAGTATTGAATGTGCCGGCTACTGGGCGAGGAGGATGCCGCGGGAAGCGGCCCGTCTGGTACGGAAGGTTCGTTTTTATACTTTGGCTGCGGCGGTGCTGAGTCTCGTCACGGGGCTTCTGGCATGGCCGGTTATCGGTGGGGCGTCGCAGTTGACGGCGCAGGTGTTCATTTCGGTGTTGGCGGGTCTGGCTGCGTTGGTGGTTGTTGTGCCTCATGCCACGGGTCTGAGTGATCGTGGTGATGAGTCGATCAGGCTGTGCGGTACGTACGGTGCGGTGTACCGGGAACTTCTGGAGGCGAGGGGCCGGCTTGCTGCTGGATCTTTGGAGGATCCTGCTCGTGTGGCCGAGATCATCCGCCAGTTCGAGCACATTCAAGAACGCAGGGATGCGTTGGCGCTTCCGGCGGGGGACGGGTATCTGGAGGGTGGGTCTGGTGTGGGGGCGGTCAGGGGTGGTGGGCGGTGGGGACGCACCGGCCGGGATGGACTGCGGGAGACTGCAGGGCCGTTGCTGCCGTCGGCGCGGGTGGGCCCGCAAGACGGCCGGGCCGTGGCTGTCGATGACGAGGCCGTTCTTGCGGCGCTGGTCTGTGTGTTGAGGAGCGGGTGCGAGCCGCGGCGTGTGCCGTCGTATGCCAGAGTTTCGTCGGCTGTGGTGCACCGCTTGTTCCGGGTCTGGCCTCGGGCCGGGGGCTGGGGGGCGCCTTCGCCGGGCGGTGCTGGACGGATCCGCCGGCTGGGGTTTGCTGGTTCCTTGACGAGTCGTCCCCGGCTCGGCCCGGGTGCGCGTCGCGGGGGCGGTGAACTTGCGGGTCCGGGCCTGGATGTCGGTGACAGGCCAGGTTCTGGGGTGCAGCTTGTGCGCGATGCTGCCGGTATGCCTGTGGTTCTTGGTGCCTCAACGGGCCCCAACCGTCACGCCGGGTCCTGAAAACTGTCCGAGCAATGCGGTTGATTGCTGCAAGGAGTGGAGGGGCGGGGCCTGTTCGGCGGGCTGGTCCAGCTGCTGCTGGCGGTGGCGACGGCGTTCGCGCCCGTGTGTGTGCAGCGACCCGGCTTGGCACGATGCGCGCCGCTGTTCTGTCCCGCCCCTGGGCAGTATCGCGTGTCCTCCAGGACCGTCGGCAGTGGAGCAGGGGCGCCGCTATGGGAGACCTCATGCGCCCTTCCGTGAATTCCGGCGGACCGTTCGATGAAGGTTGCCGCTTCCTGATCGGTAAGTTGTCCAGTCAAGCTAGCGTCCGTGCCCATGAGATTCCTTCGCAGAGCAGCAGGTCTAGGCCTTGCGCTGCTCTTCTTCATCCTGGGCTTCTGTGCACAGCCCGCTGCGGCGCATGTGTCACCGGAGCACGCCGAACTCGTCATATCGACCAAGGAAAACGTCACCAGTGGGCGGCTGATCGTCCACCATGACGTGGTGTCACCACAGAAGGCAGGTGCCTGGGCGTCGCACCTGCTGAGCGCGGCGTGCCCTGCCACCGGCTCCGGCGTCGCCGGGGACGGCGGCGGCGTCCCCGGCGGTGTGGTGGTCGAGCTCGCGTGGAGCTGCCACGTCGACAAGCTCGACCTGAGCGCAATGCTGCAGCAGGCCGGGCTGACCCAGGTCGTCACCGAGTTCGACGGCACCACGGTCAACGCCAACGCGCAGACCCCCGTCGTCGACGCCTCGGGTGCCCACGCGCTTCCCACCTTCCCGTGGGCAGGTGTTGCGCTCGGCATCGCGGCGGCCGCCGCGCTGCTGCTCGCGGTGTGGCAGATCCGCACCGGGCGCCTCCAGGTCGCCCAGCTGGTCGCCAGGGTGCGCGCCGGCCGCGGGCGGATCAAGCTGGCCGCCGTCGGCGTGGTGACGCTGTCCTTCCTGGCTCCCCAGGTGGCAGCGGCGGCGCCGCTCGCCGAGGGGGCAGCGGCGAACACGGTCACTGTCACGGGCACGGTCTTCGAGGACGCCAACGGCAACGGCAAGCGCGACGCGGGCGAGGCTGCGATGCCCGGGGTCGACGTCACGGACGGCGCCGGCTGGACGACGACCGGCCCCGACGGCTCGTACAGCCTGCAGATGGACCCGGCCCGGCGGGAGACCGACCTGATCAGCATCGTCTCCCCGAACGGTTACACCCCCCACCTGCGCGACGACTACGTCCCGGAGTACTTCCACAAGGTGCCCGAGGGCGGTCCGAGCACCGGCATCGACTTCGCCCTGGTGCCGGACAAGAACGCCGCCAACCCCACCGAGAAGTGGCTGATGGACTCCGACGGCGAGGTGTCCAACACCTCGGACGGAGCCGCGCGCAGCACGCTGCCGGAGTGGACCGGCCAGGTCGAGGCGATGTCCCAGCTCGACGGCGCGTCGATGGTGATCGCGACCGGCGACCTGACGGTCACCGACTACGCCTCGGAGCCCCGCCGGCAGGTTGGCTACAACCTCCTGCGCAAGGGCCTGGTCGACGGCAAGCTCGGCATGCCCTTCTACCCCGTGGTCGGCAACCACGACATCGGCGGCACCGCCACCTCGCAGGGCTATGCGGGCAGCCTGGAGTACTACCGCCGCAACATGGGCCCGGAGTGGTACAGCTTCGACCGCAACGGCCGGCACATCGTCGTCCTTGAGGACAACTACGACTCCAGCGGCCTGAAGCCGCAGCTGGAGTGGCTGCGTGAGGACCTCAAGCGCCACGCGGTTGGCAAGCAGGTGCTGGTCTTCGCACACCGGTCGCTGTTCACCCAGTGGGGCCCGGGGGCCGGCATGCAGCCGACCATCGACGAGCTGTCGAAGTACGACGTGCGGATGTTCGCCGCGGGCCACAACCAGCAGGCCGAGTACCGGCGTGGCGCCTTCGACCGCTCGGTCGAGATCAACAACCAGGGCAAGTACGGCATCGACGGTTCCCACCCGGACTACAAGATCCTCGACTTCAAGGGCATCTACGACGACCCGGGCACAAAGCTCAATGAGGACACCGGCTACGTCATGGGCACCCACCGTCAGTTCGACGTCCGCAACGCCGTCGCGCTGGTCAGTCCCGCCCAGGGCAGTGTGCACGGCAACAGCGCCGGGATACCGATCCAGCTGTACGCCGAGGACGCCGGGCGCACCCCGGCCACGGCCTCGCTGACCCTTCGCGACTCGCGCGGCCACATCGCCTGGCACGAGGAGCGTATGAAGTTCGGCAGCGGAGTCCGCAAGACCGGCATCGAGAACTGCTACACGCCTCCGGGCGGCACCCCCGAGCCCTGCCCGGAGACCCGGACCTCCTGGACCCGGGTCAGCGACCACCTCCCTGGCCTCCGGCCGGACACCTACACGGCCGAGATGACTGTGGTCGACACCCGCGGCAAGGCGTGGCGCACCATCACCAACACCTTCACGGTGGTGCCCGAAGACAAGCTGGCCACCCCGAAGACCGGTCAGGACTGGCTGCGTCAGGGCGGCGACGAGGCGGGTCGCTCCGCCAGCGGCGACAACCCCGGCACCGAGCTCGACCTGCAGTGGGCGGCCAACACCGGCGAGCAGTTCAACCTCAACGGGTCGGTCGTGGTGAACGGCAAGGTGATCGTCTCCTCCAGGGCGTTCGACTCGCCGAACCACATGATGCTGGCCTACGACATCAAGTCCGGCCGCGAGATCTGGCGTACCTATCTGGACGGTGACGCCGAATCGGCACCGACCTACCACGACGGCAAGGTCTACATAACCACCGCCGTCGGCCGGATCTACGCGCTGGACGCCGAGGACGGCCACGTCGTCTGGCAGGCGGTGGAGAAGGAGGAGCAGCACGGCAACACCGTCCGCCGCTATGGGCGCGCCGGTGGTCCGGTCACCGTCTTCGACTTGAAGGACGCCCAGCGCACGGTCGCCGTCTACCAGGACTGGAACAAGATCCAGTGCCGTGACGCCAAGACCGGCAACCTGCTCGGCGGATTCAACGGCGCGACGAACTGGGGTCAGTTCCACAGCACGGCTGTCCGCCAGCCCGGCTCCGACATCGCCTACCTGCACACCGACTCCAGCAGCACCGTGGTCGCCATGGACCTCGTCGGCTGCCGCCAGCTGTGGGCGAAGGGCACCGACGGCGGCATCGACAGCCACTCCTCCCCGACCCTCA
Organism: Streptomyces sp. NBC_01669; assembly: GCF_026339735.1. Taxonomy (GTDB): domain Bacteria; phylum Actinomycetota; class Actinomycetes; order Streptomycetales; family Streptomycetaceae; genus Streptomyces; species Streptomyces yanii. The sequence goes on along the minus strand of NZ_JAPEQG010000001.1, from coordinate 194,598 downwards.
CCGACCCGGCCCAGGGGGACCCGCAGCTGGTGACGGTGACGACGAGCGGTGCCCGCGGGCACGACCTCAAGACCGGCAACGTCCTGTGGCAGTCCGCGGCCAACGACCCGTGGACCTGCGAGCCCGGCAAGGCTCCGCTGACGAGCCCCGCCATCTGGGGAGACATCGCCTACATAGCGGGCCGCGACGGCGTCATCCGCGCCTACGACACCAGCGCGGCCGACCCGTCCAAGCCGCTCTGGGAGACCAAGGTCGGCTACCTGCCCGGCAGGAGCCCGATGGACGACAAGTGGCGGGTCGCCCAGGGGTGCACCGAGGGTCCCGGTTCGCCCGCGATGCACGCCCTGGTCACCAAGGACCTGGTGTATGCGGGCACCCGGGACGGCCGCCTGGTCGTCCTGGACCGCGTCACCGGCAAGCGGCTGACCGAGTACAACCTCGGCGCCAGTGTGACCTCGGCGCTCTCCGTCAGCGGTGACTGGGTGATCGCCCTCACCGACGACGGCACGCTCCACGCACTCGCTGCCCGCCACCCGCGCGGCAACGGCAGCTGACCCACCGTCCGCGAGTTGCCTCCCCCCGCCGGGGGAGGCAACTCGGGGCGCTCCACTCCCGACGGGACCACCACTGTGCACACCCTCCGGACCACCCGCACCCACGCCGCCCGTCTCGTGCTGATCGGACTGGCAGCCGTATTGGCGGTGCTCGGCGCCGCAGGCACGGCCGAGGCGCACCCCTTCGGCACACCGCCGGTCGCCCAGGTCAGGGCCGAAGGCCGCACCGTCGAGGTCATCTGGTCGGCCCAGCGCAACGACCTGGACGTCATGCACCAGGCTGCCAGGGGGGACGAGGCGGCCTACCTCGGCTCGCACATCACCGTGCTCCAGGACGGGCGCGCATGCCGGCTCGGGGCGGTGGACACTGCGCGGCTCGCGAGCAAGGGCGCCGTGATCCACTACACCTGCCCCGAACCCGTGGACACGGTCGCCTTGACCATCACCGCGCTGATCGACGTCAACCCGGCCTATCGCACGATCTCCGTGACCAAGAAGGGTGGCGGCGGCCTGCACACGGCGAGCGACCCCACCCTTACTCTCGCCCTCGCCGGAGCCGGCAGCTCCGCCGCCACCGCATCCACGGGGCCGACGACCGTGTGGACCACAGACCTTGCGGCACTGCTGGACCACGGTGTCGTGCTGCCCCTGGCCCTTCTCGTCTCGGCAGCCGTGGGCGCCTTCCACGCCTGCGCCCCCGGCCACGGGAAGTCGCTCGCCGCCGGGTACCTCGTGGGCGGCCAGGGCAGGGCGCGGGACGCGGTGTGGCTCGGCGCCGTCGTGGCCGTCATGCACACCGCATCGGTCGCCGTACTTGCCGTGGGCTGGTGGCTCGCCGCCCAGCACGCACCGGACGTCGCAGCGGTGACGAACTGGCTTCAGCTGATCGCAGCCCTGGTCGTGGTCGCCGTGGGCATCGGACTGCTCCGGCGCCACCTGACCAACCGCAAGCACGGCCACAGCCATGGCCACCACCACGACCACGATCACGAGCATGACCACGATCACCACCACGGCCACAGCCACCACATCCCGACGTCCACGTCCCTGCTCACCTGGCGCGGCATCCTGCTGATCGGCACATCCGGCGGCCTGCTCCCCTCCCCGTCCGCGTTCCTCGCCCTCCTCACCGGGCTGCTGACCGGCCAGGTCGGCGCGGCGATCGCCATGGTGGCGGCGTTCGGTGCCGGCATGGCGCTGACCCTGACCAGCGTCGGCCTTGCGGTACTGCGCGGTCGCGACGCGTTCCTCGCCCGAGCCACGACCTCGCCTGTGCTGCGCACCTGGAGTACCCGCGTCCCGATCGTCGCGGCCTGGGCCGTCGTCACCGGCGGCACCGTGGCATCAGCCGTCGCCGTCGGCCGCGTCCTGGCATCGTGATGCTCGGTGCGCAGCGCGGCGGCCTCGGAGCCGAACCGGGCGTCGTCGCCCGACGAGGCGTCGAGCTCGGCAAAGAAGGCAGTCAGCGAGTCCTGCTCGCGCGCCGCCCCGATCTCCTCCGCCAGGTGCTGCCGACGCATCTCACGCGCGGTGGGCGGGCGGTCGCGCCACTTGTAGTACCACGACTCCGACACCCCCAGAGCCCGACAGGCGACCCGATGCGGTATGCCTTCCCCGGCCTTGCAGCTGCTGATCACCTCGACCGCGCCACGGCCGGGTCCGCCTCAGCTACTTCACCCACAAGGCGACGAATCGCTTGCACACATCACGCTCCATCTAAAGCTCGCGGATGCGCTCGTCCTTCTCCCGCGCCTCGGCCCGCAGCTATGACGGAACCTTTTTCGCGAGCTCGGACCCGAGCCGTCCCGAAGCGATAAATCACCTGTCCCCCAACGTCAAACGTAGGGACGGTTCATGGCTTAGTGTTGCGTCGGCCACTCGGAATACTGCATCGGACGTGGTCGTCTGCCTCGCGGATTGCCAGAGCTAAGGCGTCAAACCTGGACGATCCACCTCACGGAAGGATACCCGGCACACCATGACGAGTTCTTCGACAGTCGACCAGATGCGTGAGCGTGGCGGCTGGAATCCACTGTGGGACCAGCTGTACGAATGGGATCCGGTATGGACTGAGCAGTTCATGAAGACAGCTACGGCGCCCTGGGAAAACGGTATTCTCGAGCCGAAGGTCATCGAAATGCTCTGCATTGCGGTGGACGCCGCCTGCACCCATATGTATTCTCCTGGGGTCCGTCGCCACATACGAGCCGCGCTGGAGCTGGGCGTGACTCGGGACGAGATCCTCGAGGTGCTGAAGCTGACCACCGTGGTCGGTATCCACGCATGCAACGTCGGGGTTCCAGTCCTCGCGGAAGAACTCACCGCCCAGGAGCTGCGACGCGCCGACCGTCCGTAGCATCCTGGAGGCATCGCGGTAACGCCATGTTCTGGCTCCCTGTGGCGGCGTACTGCTCAAGCTGAGGCGTGGTCGAACCGACGACGATCACCGGCGATGCGTCGGCCCGGGCCGGCGCCGCGGGTAGCACGCCGGTGAAAGCGCCCACCACAAGCAACGCGACGACGGTGTAGATTCGGATGAGCGGGATAATTCCCCGTGATAGTCGCGGGGCCAGGTGTGCCATGGCTACTCCCGTCACTCCATCGATGGACCTACATCGGGCGGGAAATCCTCGTCACGACTAAGTGAGCGTTTGATTCTGATCTGCGATGGTTAGCGACGGTTTTGGGTTCCGTCAAATACAGCTGAAGGCTGCCGATATGCCCGGAACATGAATTCTGGGCGGAGCAACGGAACAGCAGCGCGGGAACTTCCTCCAGGAAGCACCGCCTCATTTGCGCACGTTCCGGTTCACGCCAGATTCCCGGACTGCAACCAGTGCCCCCAACACCTCCCCGCACGCCACTGCCAGGGAAATCACCGACCGGTAACCCGGACAGTATGCAGCCACATCGGCCCTACCCGAGCGACCTGTCCGACGCACGGTGGGAACTAATCCGCCCCACGCTCGAGGCCTGGCGCCAGGCCCGGGCCGGCATCCGCCGGCCCTTCAGCTCGCTCGGGAGCGATGTGTGCTCGCGTCGCCAGCAGCCAGGAGTTCGTTACCGTGGCCCTGGCGAGCATGGGGAAAGCGAGCTGTCGGCCATGCCTCAGACGGGCCCTGACTCAGCGAGACAGGACGGACTTGTTTGATTCCCCGCCGGCTGTCTCGATCCACAGCACCACTGACCAAACCGGGTATCCCGGGAGCGCTCCGGGGCCCTGGGCAGAGCCCCGGTACCTACGGGGGAGCGGTACCGGGGCTCTGCCATCACCGTAACGGCCCGCGGCTGCGGATCCGGTGACGTTCCTGCGACTACTTGGTGCCGCCCTGTTTGCGCAGCGCTTCGAGTGCCGCCTCGACAGTGCGAGTCTGCCCCTCGGACGTGCGCAGCGACTCCCGGGCCGTGTCAAGCTCGTTGCGCAGATCATCCACCCGGGTCTCCTGCGTCTGCAGACGACCAGCGGTGCGCTGGGCAGGGGCAGGCTGTCGTCCACGGGATGCTTGGCAAAGGGCTGAGTCGTCGCACGGTCGCCCGTGAACTCCGGATGACCTACCGAACCGTGCAGCGTCTGGCCGACGCAGCCATCCCGGAGGATCTCTTCCAGGGCCAGTGGCAGAATCGGAAGACGAAGCTCGACGACTTCAAGCCGTACTTGCCCGAACGGTGGGCGGCAGGCTGCACGAACGCCTGGCCCCTCTGGCAGGAAATCCAGACGCACGGATACACAGGTGGATACGGAACCGTCCGCGCATACCTTCGTCCCTTCCGGAACGCCGCTGGACGGCTGGCATGAGGGGTTCGGGTGGGTGGTGTCCTGCAGGCTGGTGCCGTGATGGTGTTTCCGCGCGGCTGCGGCTGGGGGTCGTTGCGGCCAGGTCGGTGCATGGCCGGTGCCGGTGACGGGGGTTCAGGTCTGGTTCTGGTGGTGGGGTTTTTCGGGGTGGGGTCGGTTATTGGTGGTGGGGGTATTCGGGCCGGAGCGGGTACGGGTTCTTCGGTGATGGTTGTTCAGGGTGGGGTCTTTTGGGTGTTTGGTGATGGTTGTTCGGGGTGGGGGGTGGGTGGGGTTCGGGGTGGTGGGGGTGGGTGGGGTTTTGGTGTGTTGGGTTGGGTGGGGTGCCCCCCGGTGGGGTGCCCCCGGTGGGGTGAGTGGGTGTCAGTGTGTCGCTCGGTGGGTCTAATGGTGTGCCAGGTGTGGTTGCTGGCCTGTTTTTTGGTGGTCTGTCAGGTGGTGGTGGGGTTGTGGTGGGTGTTGTGTGTACACCCGGTCGGCCTCCTGGGGTCACACCTTCGGTATTTCCGATATGACAGCTATTGGGGTTGTCAGTACGTTCGTCTCAGGTCGGCTGTCCGGTCGACGGCGTCTTTGAGACAGGAAGTAGTGACATGACCACGCGTACCGTGGCCGTGGCCGCCGCCGCAGTAGGCGCAGCGGTCCTCGCCACCACCGGCATCACCTATGCCTCGGCAGCCGGGTCCGTCCAGGCTGCCCCGTTCGTTCGGCAGGCCGCTCCTGCCGCGGTTGTCTTTGGTGATGAGGGCGGCGGGAATGACAGGGGGAACGAGGGCCGCGGCAACGGCGGTGACAACGGCGGTGACTACGGTCGTGGCAACGGTCGTGGCAACGGCCGTGGCAACGGCGGTGACTATGGTCGCGGCAATGGCGGTGACAACGGAGGTGGCTACGGCGGTGGTAATGGCCGTGGTGACGGCGGTGGCTACGGCGGTGGCTTCGGTCGTGGCGATGGTCGTGATGGTGGCTACGACGATGACTATGGCGACAGGGAGGGGCGGATCCAGTTCAACGAGCGGACGTACTCTGCTCATACGGATGGCTGTATCACGGTGGTGAGCGGTCTGGGCTCGCGGAGTTTCAACGTCCGTAACGACAGCCGGAAGACTGTTGAGGTCTTCAGCGGGGTCACCTGCGACGACGGGTCCCCGGTCGCGACGGTCGGTCCCTGGAGCACCAGTAACGGTGTCTTCACCCGCTTCGTCCGCGGGGGCGTGTGGGTCAAGCACGGTGTCGTGGGTAGTTTCCGGGTCGTCGACAACTACCGCGACAGGTGGTGACAGGGCCACTTGTCGCATGGAAATCCCGGCCCGTCGGAATCGGGCCGGGGTTTCCGGTATAGGGGGGCACATCGCGGCGGGTGCCCGGTCCCGGGCGGCCGCATCACGTGTGCGGCCCACGCCCGGTGCCCCATAACACCTGCTACGCCATACTAAGTGTTTGCCGTGTCCCCCGCGTGTCGCGCTGGGCGGGCCCGGCCGGCCACGGCCTTGCGGACTTTGTTCCAGGGCCCGCGGGCCGAGGCGCCGGGTGGTTGTGGCCGGGTCGTTCCGGCGGCGGCCGGGCGGTCGCAGGGGACGTGCTCACGGCCGGGACCGCGCAGTCCCTTGCGTATCGGGAGCAGGGCAGCCGGGCCCGGCGCAGGGGATCGCCCCGGCGGCAAGGGCCTGGACCTGCGGTCCCTTTCCTCTGGACCTGCGGTCCCTTTCCTGCGGGGCTTTGGCGGTGGGGCGAAACCTGCGTCACCGGCCCTGGTGGTCTGTTCCTGGGCATCCGGCACGGGCGGTGGGGCACCGGGTGTCGACTGTTTTGGTGAGCGTGCCGGGCTCGCTCCGGGGCCGGGGTCATCGTCGTGCCGGGACCCGCGGTCGCGTCCGGTCCCCGGCCGGCGCGGGGGGAAGCGGTCTGGTTTCTTCGTGGCGGCCGAAGGCACCCGCAATGCGACGACGTGCCTCCGGGTGCCCGGACCGTCCTTGACGGCCCGGGCACCCGGAGGCACAAACCGCGCCCGCCCCCGCCTGCGCGTCCGCCCCGCCCGCTGCGTCCGCCTGCGGGCCCGCCCCGCCCGCTGCGCTCGCCGTGCCCGCCCCGCCTGCTGCGCCCGCCTGCGGGCCCGCCCCGCCCGCTGCGCGCCCGCCCCGCCTGCTGCGTCCGCTGCGCGTCCCGCCTGCTGCGCCCGCTGCCTGCGCGTCCGCCCCGCCTGCTGCGTCCGCTGCGCGTCCGCTGCGCCCGCTGCGCGCCCGCTGCGCGTCCGCTGCGTCCGCTGCGCGTCCGCTGCGCCCGCTGCGCCCGCCCGCCGCCTGCGCGTCCGCCCCGCCTGCTGCGCCCGCCTGCGGGCCCGCCCCGCCCGCTGCGCGCCCGCCCCGCCTGCTGCGTCCGCTGCGCGTCCCGCCTGCTGCGCCCGCTGCCTGCGCGTCCGCCCCGCCTGCTGCGTCCGCTGCGCGTCCGCGGGGTTTGCCGCCTGCGTGTCATCCGGGGCTGAGCGCTTGCGTCCCCGCCTTCGTCCGGGTGGGGGGCTGCCCCTGGCCCGCCCGTCGTAGCTCCCTGCTCCCGTGCTTCTTTCCCCCGGGGGGCACAGGTGAGGTTCCCCCGAGATGCGGAAAGAAGTGACAGCGGGTCAGATGGGACTCATGAGAGGAACATCGACCATGGCTGCCCCCAGGAAATACTCGCTCGAGTTGCGTGCCGGTACAGCCATCCAGTACCCCCAGTGCGCTCAGCCGTGCGACCGGGTTCGCTGAGACAGAAGCCCGAACGACTCGGTTCGTTGAGAAAATATCTTGATTGAGTGAGACGGGGCAGGTGCTGGTTCCGCGTCCGTGGCTGGGGTGCCGGGGTGTTGGTTCCGTGGCTGGGGTGCTGGTGCTGGTTTCGTGTCTGTGGCCGGGGTGGGTGAGGTCCGGGCCGGCGTGAGGGGGGTCGTGCGCTGGGGGCCGGTTCAGAGCCTGTCGGGTGATCTCTGACCGGGCGGTCATGCTCTGGCACGCGCGCTTCCCGTGTTGCCGAAATATCCTGGTAGTTCCTTCTCCGGGCTCTCGGCTTCGTTCGAGCGGGGGAGTCCCCGTCCGAGGACCTTCCGTCGCTTTGGAATCGCGTGTACCGGACCGCGTCCGCTATCCGGTCGAAGGTCACCGGACAGGCTCTCAGGTGCGTGCGGGTGGATGCCGTGACAGGTAGCCGCCCGCTGTGGCGGCCAGCAGTATCACGCAGCCGGCGAACACCAGGCCTGCGTTGCGCAGTCCCAGTGCCGTTGCCAGTGCGCCGATCCCGATGACGGGCACCGAGATTCCCGTGTACGCGACGACGAAGAACGCTGAGATGGTGGCGCCCCTGTGGGTGCCGGGAGCCGCTGTGCTCACCACGCTCAGGCCCGCCCGGAAGGCCAGGCCCTGGCCGGTGCCGCCGGTCACGGCACCCAGGAGGAGGACCGGCAGCGACGCCAGCAGCAGCGACGACCCCACTACGAGCAGCCCGGCCACCAGCATCAGGCAGCCGACGGGCAGGGCGTTGCGCGTGCCGACGGGGCCCATCAGCAACTGCCCGCAGGCCGAGGCGCAGAAGACGCAGAAGACGACGGCGCCGGTCACGGCCAGGTCGTGCACGCCCAGGGTCTGGGTGAGGAAGGCCGGCGTGAGCGCGGTGAACAGGCCCAGCAGTGAGAATCCGGCGAAGGCGGCGAGTGCGGAGGGCGCGAACACGCCGCGTACCTCGGCGGGGACGACCATGCCCTGCGGCCGCAGCGGGGGCCTGGCGCCGCTGCGGTGCACGGTCTCGGGCAGCAGCGCGGTGACAGCCACCGCGGCCGTCAGGAGCGCCAGATGGGTCAGGAACGGCAGCCGCAGCGGCCATGGCGCGTACTGGGCCAGGGTCCCCGCGACCAGGGGGCCGAGTCCCAGGCCGCCCATGTTGGCCGCGGTCGCCGCGAATCCTGCCCGGGCACTGCGCCCGGCGGGTGCCAGTTCCAGCACAGCGGCCGTGCCCGTGCCGCTGAGCAGTCCGGCCGACAGCCCCGACAGGACACGGCCCGTGAACAGCAGCGGCAGCCCGCCCGCCAGCAAGAAGCACACCGCGCTCAGCGCGGCCAGTCCCAGCGCGCACAGCAGGACCGGGCGGCGGCCGAGAACATCGGAGAAGCCGCCGGCCAGGAGCAGGGCGGCGATCACACCGATGGCGTAGACGGCGAAAACCACGGTGACGATCAGTTCGGAAAAGCCGATCTGTTCACGGTAGAGCCCGTACAGCGGTGTCGGCAGGGTCGTGCCCATCATCCCGACCGCGAACACACCCGCCGCGGCCAGATATCCGGGCCGCACAGTGCTCTGCTGACGGTCCGTGTCCTGGTTGATCACAACTCACCATAGGCATCGGGTGGGGCGCGCGGAGGCGTTGGCTTCGCCCGGGGACGGGCCGATGCACAAAAGCCACCAGCACACGGCAGAGCCTGCGGTACCCCTTGCTGCCGGCCCGCAAGGCCCTGCAGGTCACCTCGCGGCAGCCGGGCGCCCTCGTGGGCCTGCGAACGCAGGCCGCCGGCACGAGCGGGGGCGGCGGCAGGAAGCAGGAACATCAGCAGACGGACCCCGGCTGACGGCTCTGGATCGCCTGCGCCCCGGCCGCCTCGTCGGCGGCCCCTCCGCGTCCGCCTCCAGCCCCGCCTCCCCTTGGCCTTCCTGCGGCCCCTGCCCAACACCCCCGGCCGCGCGGCGGTGTCCGCCCGGCCAGGGGAGTCGGGCCCGCCGCAGCCCGGAACACGACCCCCGCCAGGAAGGACGCCTCCCGCCGGCCGGGGTCCTGCCCGGGCGCCGGGCGGCCCGGCGCCTGCGAACACCGCGCGGCGACCTCGTCCGTCGCGGTCACCGCCGGACCCGGCCCCCGCCCGGAACCGGCCAGGATCTCGCCCAGCGGCTTCCTCCGGCCCCTGGGGGAAGCCGCTGCCGGTACGCGGGGGAGCGGGTGGCCATCTCCTCCGGGCCGCGCCTGGAGCCCAGTGCCGAGACCGCCGGACTGGAGGCTTGACGGCCTTCGGTGTCACCCGACTGTGCGGCAGCCCCGACCTCATTCGGCCCCGCCTGCCGCGCGGCCGCACCCGAACGGCAGGACTCGGGGGCAGCATGGAAGCGGAAGCCCGCCCGGGAGCCCTTCGCACGTCGACCGGGCGGGCCGCCGTTGTGCAGCCCGCCTGCGTGCGCGGCGGCCGCCGCGCAGGGCTGCGATGGCCTGCCGACGCACGGTGCGGGCGCGAGCACGACCGGCCGGCCGGGCAGCGCCGATGAGGTCCGGCAGCCGGGCCGTCACCGCACGCGCCGCCCCTGAGAGCACCGCCGGCGGTGCTCTCAGGGCCCGTCCCCCCGGTGATTGCCGCCGCCGGACCGGCCCGCACCTTCTGCGCTCACCGCCGCACCGGTGCCCGGCGAAAAGATCTGCGCTCACCGCCGCACCGGTGCCCGGTGAAAAGAAAAGAATAGGGGGGTTACCTTGCCGCGGCTTTGTCCTGCCTCCGCGGACCTTGCGGGGGGCTGAGGAGCTGCGGGCGCGCTCAAGAGCCAGGATGCCGGGGCCGCTTCCTGGTTGGTGCGTGCCGGACCGAGGTCCCGCGCCGGGCCGCATGCGTGTGTGATGCGCTGCGCGTGCTGGCCTGGGCGGAAAGGGTTACGGCCTCCTGCGATTGCTCCGGCGGGCGAGCCGGGCACCGGGCGATGCGTCAGGTTGACGTGCAGGCCCCCGCGGACCGCACCCGCACTCGACGCGGTCGGTGCGGCCGAAACCGTTCTCCTGTTCGCGCCCGGCGACCTACCGCGAAAAATTGTGTGGAGCCGGGCTCGCCGGGCATGACAGGCTGACGCACACCGAAGGGGTGTAGCTCAGATGGCCAGAGCGCCGGTCTCCAAAACCGGATGCCGCAGGTTCGATTCCTGCCACCCCTGCCACCGTTCAGGGCTCCCCGGCCCCCGGCCCTTGCCCACGGTCCGGGACCACCGGCGCGGTCACGTCCCGGCCGGGACGACCGCGGCCCGGATACGGCGTGCCGCCCGGCTGACGGGCGCGGGCCGGCCCGGGAACCGTATCGCTCGGGCACATCGTGCCGGCCTGCCCCCGAATGTTGCTGCCGGTGGTCAGCTCAGGGCCGCAGCCAGAACGCCGGCCGCCTTGGCGACCAGCAGGTTGTCGGCGGGGGCGTCCCGGTCGGGCTTGGTGGTCATGACGGCCAGGACGACCGGCGGCCGGCCGGGGGGCCAGGCGACGCCGGCGTCGTTGTTGCCGCCGTAGCTGCCGCCGCCGGTCTTGTCGGCGACGGTCCAGCCGGCGGGAATCCCGGCGCGGAAGCGTTCACCGCTGGTGGTGTTGGCGAGCAGCCAGCCGGTCAGCAGCCGGCGGTCGCGGGGGACGAGCGCGTCACCCAGGACGAGGCGGGCGTAGGTCCGCCCGATCGCGCGAGGTGTCGTGGTGTCCGTCTTGCGCCATGGCTCCGCAGAGTTCAGCTCGGGCTCCCACCGGTCGAGGCGGGTGACCGGGTCGCCGACAAAGCGGCACAGGCGGGTGACGGCGGTGGGGCCGCCCAGTTCTCGGAGCAGGAGGTTGGCCGCGGTGTTGTCGCTGTGCGTGATGGAGTACCTGCACAGGTCGGCGACCGTCATCCCGCGGGAGAGGTTCTCGGACGTGCCGGTGACCGGCGAGTGGCCGCAGGCCTTCACGTACTGCGCGGTGTAGCGGATACGGCGGGCCAGGAACTCGCCGCTGCGGTCCAGATCGCGAAGGACCGCAGCCGCGCCGATGGTCTTGAACAGGGAGCACATCGGGAAGCGCTCGTCCGCCCGGTACACCACCGTGCGGTTTGTGGCGGTGTCATGGGCGTACGCGCCGAGCCGGGCGGAGTGCTCCCGCTCCAGGGCGCGCAACTGCCCGGTGACGTGGGCCGCCGCGCCGGGCGCGGCGAAGGCGGTGGGTGCGGGAGGCGGCGGGGATACGGCGGCCGGGGCGGCTCCGGCGGCCGGAGCCGCTCCGGTACCGGCCCCGGCGGCCAGGGCGGCCAGGACTGTCCGGCGGGTCGCGCGGGCTCCGATGGATCGCACAGCCATGTGCCTTTCCTTCGTACGGCAGGACGTCTGTCATGACATCAGCTCCTGCCCGGCTTGGTGGCAATGACCGCACCAACCGCTGCCCGACGCCCTTGGCCGTGGGCCGCTCGCAGCAGTGGCCCACGCCCGCCCCCTGCTGCGACCAGACCGCCGGACTTTGCCGAACGGCCGTCACCACCCTTGCAGCACACGGATGGAGGGGACGTGCGACGACAGACCCCGGCGGCGCTGACGGGGCCTGGGCGTGAGCTGGACGGGGCAGCCGCGGTCAGCTGCCGGGCGCTCGCCCATAGCCGCGGGCAGCGACCGCAGACACTCGCCGAGATCAGCCGCCGCGTGACTCCTCCCCCCTGAACGGGGGTGGTTTCTCGCTATGCCGGTCGGGTTTCGCGACGGACCGGCCCGGCCCGTAGAACGTGAAGGGCGCCCACTGTGCCGGCGTGCGCGTGGTGGCCGCAGACGGTGCAGTGGAACGTGTCCTGGGTGGGCCGGTTCTCCTTGGCGGTGTGCCGGCATGCGGGGCACCGCCGGGAGGTGTTGCGGGGGTCCACGGCCGTCACTTCCCGTCGGGCGCTTTCGGCCTTGGCGGTCCAGATCGTGAGGAACACCCCCGACCGGCATCGCTGATCGAACGGTTCAGCCCGGCTTTGCCCGCGGCTCAGCCGGGCAGGAAGCTGCCCGGCTGATCAGGGCCGGGCTTCGGTGCGGGTGCCCGGCTCATGTGGGAGATCTTGAGGTCTTCGTGCGTGATGACGTCATGTTCGCGTACAGGATCGAGCGCGGTTTTGTGCGCGTGGCCAAGGCGCTGGCGGCGGACCTTGCGGTGCGGGGCGGCGACTGTCTCCACGGCCTTGCGGCGGCGCTTGCTGTCGCGCTTGCACCGGCTGAGCGTCTGCTGCGCGGTTTCGGGCTTCGCGGCGGCTTTGCGGCCGTGACGTGGGCCGGGCACGAACCCACCGGGTGAGTCGGCGAGGAAGTCGGCTGTGCCCAGGTCGATGCCGACCACACTGCCGGTCGCGGGCAGCGGCTCGGGCGCGGCCTGTTCGGCGGTCAGCACGACGAACCACTTACGGCCCTCGCGCTTGACCGAGACCGTCTTGACCCTGCCGGCCACCGGCCGGTGCTGGTGCACCTTGATGTGCCCGGCCCCCACCGTGTCGAGCCGGCCCACTGTGCGAAAACGCGGACAGCCCGGCTTCTCACCGGCCTTGACCCGGCGGAACAACGCGGCGAACGCCTTGTCCAACCGCCGCAGCGTCGCCTGCTGAGAGGAGAACGACCAGCGGCTCTGACGCTCCGGGTCGAACGCCCGGATCTCCTTGAACTGCACGGACTGCTGCCCGCACCGGGCGGCGGTCTTCGAAGTGTGGTGCCAGGCGTCGCGACGCTCCTGCAACGCCCCATTGCAGAGCAAGCAGTGATCGCGGAGCATCTCACCGAGCGCGACCTGCTGACCCGCGGTGGGCCGCATGAGGAACTTGTGCGCACGAATCAACCGGCCCACCCCCTCTTCGATCCGAGCCGACGGAACCACACTGCTCTTGGCTCATGTCACCGGGCGGGGCGGCCGGGCGGGGCGGTTGAGGAACAGCGAAGCCGGCCTCCGCGGTTGGCGGGGCCGACTGGTCTGGTGGTGTGTCAGGCGGTCGCGCTGAGCGCCTTCCTGCGGGGCGGCAGTGCGAGTGCGGTCACGGCGAAGGCCGGCGCAGTGAATGCGGCGGTGGTCAAGAAGGGCCGCGAAAGCGCCGGGGCGGCATCTGTGCAGTACACACGGCACGTCTCGGCGTCCGGCTCGGACACACCTGCGCAGCCTGCCGCTCGGGCTGCTCGTGGGGCGCTTTGACACCACCATCCGTGCCTCCACCGCAACAGCACCGGGCAGCGCCCGGTGGGGGGTGCGGTGGCACTTCGGCACAGCTCTTCCCGGAAGCGGCGCGGGGCCGGGCCGCCTCGACCGCGGCCACGATGCGTCTGCGCGCCGCACAGGGCAGGATGTGCCGCCGGTGGATGCGGGAACGCTGCCACCGGCAGGCCGGTCACGAACACTGCGCCTGCAGTGGTCCGCCCGGTCGGCCTGTTTCGAGGGCCGACCGCCCAGGACTGCTGGGCAACTGGGGGCGGGTCCGCAGGGCCGGGCCCGGGCAGGTCCTGACCGGGTTCGGCTGTGCAACCGACACGTTCGGTCAGTAGGCCGAGTTGACGTTGTCGATGGAGCCGTAGCGGTGGGCGGCGTAGTTGGCTGCGGCGGTGATGTTGGCGACCGGGTCGTAGATGTTCTGGGAGGTGCCGCTGACGTGGTACGAGTTGAACGTGGGGTCGATGACCTGGAGCAGGCCCTTGGACGGGATGCCCTTGGTGGCGTTGGAGTCCCAGTTGTTGATGGCGTTGGGGTTGCCGGAGGACTCGCGCATCAGGTTGCGCTTGATGCCGTCGTAGGTGCCGGGGATGCCCTTCGCGTGCATGACCTTGAGCGACTGGTTGATCCAGGCGTCGACGTTGCCGCCGCCGGACTGGGCGGGGGTGGCGGCCGAGGCGGCCGGGGCGCCTGCGACGGTGCCGGCCATGACTGCGGCGCCGGCGGCGAGCATGCCCATCGAGATCTTCTTGGTCTTGGTCATGCGGGCGAACTTCGTGGACATCGCGGTGAACTGCATCCGGTAATTCCTCTTCCGTCGGGGGGTGATGCCAAGAATTGTTAATCGAGGACAAATCCCGGGTCAATGCCCCTCTTTTACTAAAAGGATTCGTACTGGGTGCCGGAAATGATCGGGAGAGTTGCCGTCGAGACTGCGGACAGGGTCTCCGTGGGCCTACTATCCGACTTCGGAGTGACGGCCGTCACGTGGCCCACCCCACACGGCAAATGCCTCAAATCGGCACAAGGGTGGCGTGGGTCACGTGGTCTGCGTCATATAAAGGACGCCGTATTCGCTCACCGTAATGCCGAATAAGCGCACTGTATTGATGGTGGTGCGGCGATTATCGGCGCGAATCCGAGGGGAATCCTGACCGGGCGGCCGGCGTGTGACCGATCGGGTGGCGACGCATGACGGGGGCGGCACGCGGCGCGTGCCGCCCCCTGCAACAGGGCTGATTCGGTGTCGCGTGGCCGTGTGAATGGGCTTGGCCGGGGGAGGCCTGTGAAACCCGGGTGGGAGGGGGCGGGCGGATATCGGTGTGCCGCAGGGCCTGGGGGACTGCGGTGGCCCGTGCGGTTGCGTCAGCTGTTCGCGCCGCCGCCTGGACCTGCACCACCGAAAGCCGGCCCGGGCGGCGGGTGGACCCAACGAGCACCGTCAGTGGCCGCCCGGGCCACCGCCGGCATCGGCCCACCTCCCGTCTTGGGTGGGCACGGCCCCCGCACCCGCCAGGCGATGGCCCACCCGCCCCGGCGGGGCCACCGCAAGCCCCGGGGCTGAGGAGCCGCCGGCCCGGTGCACCTGGCTCCGGCCACGAGATCGAGCAGCACCTCGACAGCGGTCCGGGAATCACTCACCGCTGACGCGGCATCGGATTGTTCACGAGTTTCGGTTCTGGCTCTGTGGAGCGGTCACGCACTGTCCGCCGGCGCCGGCCGCGCCGAGATGATCGGTTTTCACCCCTTGAGGTTCCCCCGAGATGCGGAACCGGGGCCCAGGATGAGCAGCTGGTTGCCACAGGCACGTGAGGTCCTGGCTCGGGGCGGGGGCGCCCGGACGCAAGAGGGACACGAGCCGCTGGCGATCCCCGTACGAAAGAACCGGCCCCGTCACGCACGACGCCGCGGAGACCTTCCTGCAGGAGTTCGGCGGTCTGACCGTGAGCATCAGCGGGCCAGGGATCGGTTGTGCACGCACACCGTTCGAGCTGGACCCGACGGAGCCGGCCACGTGAAGGCGATGTCAGCCCGGGACCGCCGGCTGGCGGGGTACCGCACGCAAGGAGAAAGGGGAGCAGCGAGGACTGAGGTGGATCGGCCCTCGCTGCAGCCCGCACGCACACCGGAAACTGCGCTGCGTATCGCTACGCCATCAGGCAGCGCAGTACGCGAACGCCACTCCGCCAAGAACGTCGTCGGTGGGATTGTCGAAGGCGACAGTCCAGCTGTCGCCGAAGGTATTGGTGGTGGTCTGGAGAGAGGCACCCGGAACAACTCCGTAGCCCGAGCCCCACCCGCCGGAGACAGCCGTCTGGCCCGCAGGGCAGACGGCTGTACTCTCCACATGAATCCCGCCCGCAGGCACATTTACGAGGGGTCCCTGCCATTGGGTGAGGTTGGCGATACCGCTAGGGCCCGGCTCACCCTGCTTGCCCTGCTCACCCGGCTCACCCTGTTTGCCTTGTGCACCGGGCTCGCCCTGCTCGCCCTGCTTGCCTTGTGCACCGGGTGTGCCCGGCTCGCCCTGCGGTCCTTCTGGTCCGGGCTCGCCCTGCTCGCCCTGTTTGCCTTGTGCACCGGGCTTGCCCTGCTCGCCCTGCTTGCCCTGTTTGCCTTGTGCACCGGGCTCGCCCTGCTCGCCCTGCTCGCCCTGCTTGCCCTGTTTGCCTTGTGCACCGGGCTCGCCCTGCTCGCCCTGCTCGCCCTGCTTGCCCTGTTTGCCTTGTGCACCGGGCTTGCCCTGCTCGCCCTGCTTGCCCTGTTTGCCTTGTGCACCGGGCTCGCCCTGCTCGCCCTGCTTGCCTTGTGCACCGGGTGTGCCCGGCTCGCCCTGCGGTCCCTCTGGTCCGGCCGGACCCGGCTCACCCTGCGGGCCTGGGGGGCCCGTGGGGCCGGTCGGACCCCTCTGACAGCGGTCCTTGCCTTTGTCGTCATGCGGCCTGTGCTTGCAGTTGTCGCCTCCGCCGTCCCCCGGGCCAGAGGCGATCGAGGGTGCACCAGGGGCCCGGGCTGCCGCCGCAGCCGTGCTGCTCACCCCGGTAGTCAGGACCAGCGTGAGTGCGGCGATCGTGCCGCCGGCCACCCATCGGCCTCGTCGGGGCTGAGATCTCATCTGGGCCCGTGTCCTGTTGGCGGGACGCATGTAAGTGCTCCTTGGTTCGATCGTTTTGGGAACTCCAAATCCGAAGTCAAGGAGGAGCTTGAACCGCGCGCAGCTGGTCGGGCATCAGACTCCGTCGCGACGCGCCGATGATCAGTACAGCAGACTAGTTGTTACGTGATCCGCGCCGGCGTGACGGGCAGGAGACGGAGAACGGCCTCGACGATGCACAGGAGCAGAGGGCCGCGATCTTCTGGTGTGCGCCGTCGTTCGAGGGGTTCACAACTGCTGGGCAGACACAGAACATGGGCACGATGGGGTGAGCGGTGTGACGATCTGCGGGTATGCCCGGTGAGGTGTGGGTAACGTTCTCGGTGCGATCTGGGACGCCGGGTGTGGTGTCAGCGGTCGGGGCCCCCGTGTCACCGGAGAGATGGTTCGGGGCTTCCCCCGTCGCCTCCGGCCACACCCGTATGGCCAGGTCGTAGGGATTCCGCCCGCCTGGGACGGACCGCATACGGGATATGCGTCGCCGCCGGGGACGCGAAAGCGGAGAACCAGTGCGCCCAAGACCGTTCGGGGCGTGCCGGTGAGCCAGGACTCACTCCTGCCCACCGCCCAGGAACGGTCGCTGCAGATCGGCTTGCAGTTCAGCCATGACCCCACGTCGACGACCATGCTCGTGAGGCCCGACGGGACACACTCCTTGCGTGCCAGGTACCGCGTCATGTGATCAGCGGACGGGGCATCAGGCGGCTCCCCTGCGAGATGACGACCGGTGTCGAGAGCCCCGCCCTGAGGGGAATCCGCTGCGCCCCGCATGCTCAGGGTGGAACACGGCAAGGACGACTCGGGGGACGCGGCCGGGCAGCGGCTCGTGCGACAGGAACGGAACTTCTCCGGTCCGGCTCAACGCGCCTGTTGTCTGTCCGGTGCCGTGGCCAAGGCCGGCAGACCGCAGAGCCCTGCGAACAGAGCCAGGTACATGACGGTCCTCGCGTCGCTGACGTAATCCTCGACGACGTGTCCGCCGAGGAAGGGCCACGTCACTGAGCCGACGCTCACGAACAGGTGGGTGCGCCGCTCCCCGAGGGCCCGCATCCCGGCCCACAGCAGCACCGGCATCGACACCACGCCCGTGAACCCCGCCAACAGGAGCTCGAAGGACCCGGCGAACATCGTGTCCGGATCGGCCGCGCTCACATCCTGGGCCCATTGCCGAAGGGACGCCCAGATCCCGTAGCAGGCGACGGCCGCCACCGCGGACACGAGCGTGCCCCTCACCCAGCGGGCGGTCCTCTTCTTCGTCATGCCCTCACCTTTGCGCGGCACGGCGGCGGGGGGCTTGAGTACGCGTACTCAAGCCCCCCGCCGCCTGCCTCAGGAGGCGGATCCGCCAACTGGCCGACAATCGTTCGACGTCGCAGTGCGCCGGATGCGGGCAGCCTTGCCGCCCGGGTGAGCGGGCGGTACTGGAGCTGATGCCGGCGGCCGAGCGCACAGTAAGGCAGGGATTCCCTCCGAACGGCGTGATGGCCTGGCCGCCTCCGGTGCGGACGCGGATCCGGTGGAACCGGGACCGCGGAATGTTCGATCCGCCGCGGCCCGCAGGATGCCGGCTGCGGCGACATGCGCGGCGCTCGGTGAACGCGGGCATGGCGTAGCGGGTGCGGGGGGTTTGGGGGTGTGCCGAGGGGTACCCCCGCATGCCGGAAACCCCGGCCCGATTCCGACGGGCCGGAGTTTCCGTGTGCTGCGGAGGATATTTACCACTGGTCGCAGTGGCCCTTTACCACTCCTTGTCGAAGTGGTCCCGGACCACCCGGAAGCTGCCCACGACACCGTTTTTGACGAACACGCCGCCACGGACGTGGTGACGGGTGAAGACACCGTTGCTGGTGCTCCAGGGACCGACCGTCGCAACCGGGGAACCGTTGTCGCAGGTCGCCCCGCGGAAGAACTCGACGGTCCGGCGGCTGTCGTTACGGACGTTGAAGCTCCGGGCGCCCAGACCGCTGACCACCGTGATGCAGCCATCCTCACCGCGAGCCGAGTACGAGCGCTCGTTGATGAAGATCCGGCCCTCCTCCTTGTGGCGGAAACCACCACGCTCGTTGCCGCCACGGTTGTTGCCGCCACCGTAGCCGCCGCCGTAGCCTCCCTCGTTCCCCTTGCCGCCGTTGCCGCCGTTGCCGCTGTTGCCACCGCCTTCACCACCGAGCGGAGCCGCGTCGGGGGCGGCCTGCTGAGCAGCCGGGGCGGCCTGTTGAACGGACGGGGCAGCAGCCGGGGCGGATCCGGCGGCCGAGGCATAGGTGATGCCGGTAGTGGCGATGACCGCGGCGCCCACTGCGGCAGCGGTCATGGCGACGGTACGCGTCTTCATGTCACTTCTCCCTTGTCTCTGAGGGTCGGCCGGGCAACCGGCCTGTGACGAACGTACTTATGGCGCCTTTAGCTGGCATCTCGGACGTATCACCAGGGGGCCGACCGGGTGTACGCGCGCCCCGCACCGCCCATCGATCGGCACATGACACTCCGTCAATGCATGTGAAAGTAAGCTTATTTGGCACACGATTAGGCCTTCTGGGCGACTTGATGACGCCCGATCACCCTGTCGGCAGCATGTCGCCCGGCCCCGCACACCGAAAAACCTCACCCCACCGCCCTGAACACCAGTCACCGGCACCCACCCCACCACCCCGACCGTCACAGCGCGTGCGACCGGATGCGGGCCGGCCCTTGTCGGCGCGGTGGACGACCGTGGCGGCGCCGGGCGGGGCGACGGCGGCGGCCGTCGTCGCGATCATCCGGTTCGGTCCGGCGCCTCGGAGCCGTGGGCGCCGCGATTGAACGTTTGCACGCGTGGAATTCCCGCACGGCACCGATTCCCATCTGCGCGGATGGCGCCTGTCCCGTCTCATCGGAGTCTTTTGCTCCTGAAGCGATGGCCCGGCCTTGCTGAGGACAACGACACGTGGCCCCGGTCGACCGGCCCGCAGACATTAAGAGGAGCTCACAAAATGGGAGTCCGATCAGCTCGCGGCGTCTGGTGCGTGCGGATCGCAAGGCGCTGGAAGGTCCTCGAATGGGGTCTCCCCTGCTCGAACGAAGCTGAGAGCTTGGGGAGGGAGCTACCAGGGCATTTCGGCAACGCAGCGAGCGTGCGTGCCAGGCGTCGCGAGCCGGGCGCCCATTTTGTGAGCTCCTCTAAGAGGCCTCCGGCCCGCCGATCCGCCTGCCGGTGCGCTGGAACATGGCCGTGGAAGCATCGGCCCATGCGGCTCAGGTCGCCACGTCGACGGGCCCCGCCCCCTCCTGGCCGCAGGCGCGGGAGCTTCGACCGCAACGCCGCGGCACCGGCCGGTCTTCGGTGAGACCGGTCAAGGACCGGCGCGACAGGACACCCGGTCCCGGCCGGAGGTGCCTGGGACATCGCGGTCGCGACCGGCCAGGACCTGCCCCTGGAGCAGGAGTTGGCCGAGGGTCTGTGCGCCGCGGCGGATCAGCTCGTCGACCGGCTCCGCGATTCCTTCGGCGTCTTCGCCCCGGCCCTGCAGCAGGCGCGGGGCGGCGACCGGGCAAACACGCTGCTGGCCTTCGTCGGACGCGACCCGTACTGGCGCCCGGCTGCCTGAAACACAGGCCGCAGTACCCGCCGGTCCCCACTGCCTTCGCTGACGGGGACGGCGAGAAACCGCACAGCGAGCGACCGCAAAGCGGTTCCGCCACCGTGGTGTCACAGCGGCGCTACCCGACGGCGAAGAGAAAACGCCCCGGACCGCGCCTACCGTTCCTCACCAGTGCGCATGAGTGAGTCCTGGACCCACTGTTGCGTTCTGGGCGCGTCCCGAACGGTGTTGGATGCGCTGGGTTCCCGTTTTCGCGTCCCGCTCGGCGACGGTCCTCCAGGGGGCCGGTCCGTTGTGGGTGGGCGGGTTCCCTCACGCCCCCGGTGACCTGGTCCGGCCTGGACGGTCCGATGCCCCGCACGATCGCTCCGGTCGTGTGGGGGCGGTGCCGTCCTTCCCCAAGCTCTCAACTGCGTTCGAGCAGGGGATACCCCATCCCGGACCGGGTGTCCGAGGGCGCGTCGTCCGATCGCGATACCGGCGGCATCGTGACGGGACATGGTGCGGTGGGGGGTGGTCAGCGGTTTCTGCCAGTGCTGGGCACCCCACTGGGAGGTGTAGGCGGGGTCTACCGCGATGATCGCGAGGCCCTGTTCGGCGGCCATGGACACGAGCCGGGCCTTGAGCCTGCCGGTCGGGATGCCGGAGATGAGCTGCCGGAACCGCTTGCGGCGGCCGTGTTTCTCGCGGGTCTTCTCAGGCGTGAAGTCGAGGTCTTCGATGCCGATCGCGGCGACACCGGCACGCACCGCCCAGTTGATCAACCGGGTCAGGGCGTGGCGGATCTGTGCGTCACGGTGGCCGGCCGAGCCGGACAGGTCGTAGCCGAAGCGGTGCGGGTCGCCGACGGGGTTGCCGTGGCCATCGAGCCGGTGGGCGGCGAAGTGGTCGGCGTTGGTGTCGACACCGATCATGCCCCGGGCGCGGGCGGTCTCCAACGGGACGGTCCGGACGGCGACGGCGCAGGCGCGGGGAGCACCGGGATCGCACCGGCGGGACGGCCACGACCGGCGGCTCGAACACGGTTGGCGGTGGCCCGCCGTGCGTACACCCGATTCCGATCTTCATACGGGGCCGGCGAGGCCGCACATGAGCATCGTGGCAGCAGGCCTGACCTTGCCGAAACGGCCGGCACAGGACCGGCCGGCAGCCCTCGAAGCCGGCCCGGCCGGGTCCGGCAGGAACCCCCCATGGGCAGCCCGGCGGGCACCACAGTGCGCAACGAGCCGGCCCGCCCTCGCGGACCGGTACCGCCTCGCCCTCGCGGACCGGCTCAGCGGGCGAGGACTCCTGCGCCCGCCCCTCCCGCTCCGCCCCTGACCAGGGCGCACCCTTGTGAC
Organism: Streptomyces sp. NBC_01669; assembly: GCF_026339735.1. Lineage (GTDB taxonomy): Bacteria > Actinomycetota > Actinomycetes > Streptomycetales > Streptomycetaceae > Streptomyces > Streptomyces yanii. Next base: position 173,242 of record NZ_JAPEQG010000001.1, on the reverse strand, counting down.
CCCGGCGTGCCACCACCCGCACCGGGTGGTGGCACGCGGCTCCTGCCGGTGCGCCCCCAGGGAGGATCTGTTGCGATCTGCACGTCGGGTGGGGGCGGTCTACGGTGAGAAGTGATGCCTCTGAATCGGCTGGGTCTGGTTGTCCACGAAGGCCGGCCCGCCGCCGTCGCGGCGGCGCGGGCCGCCCGCATGTGGTGTGCCGCGCGCGGTGTCGCCTGCACCGACATCGACGTGTGGCGGGACGGGGAACCGCGGCACGGAGGCCAGGAGGAGGCCGAGGCAGCGGGCCATCCCGGGCTGATCATCACGTTCGGCGGTGACGGCACGTTTTTGCGCGGGGCGCGGATCGCCGCCAAGGACGGGGCGGCGGTGCTGGGTGTGAACGTGGGCCGGCTCGGCTTCCTGACCGAGATCACCACCGACCAGGTGGAGGACGCTCTGGACGTTCTCCACCGCGATCAGGCGGTGATCGAGGAGCGGATGGTGCTCACCCTGCGCGCGTCGCGCCCGCTTCGCACGCCCGTCGGCCTGGACACGGTGCTGTGCTACGGGCGCGGTCCCGCGCTGCCCGCCCCGGCCGTGCGCCCCGCCGGGGCGCAGCCGGTCGGCTGGGGTGTCGCTCTGGACGTCACCGCCGTCAATGACGTGGTCCTGGAAAAACTCGCCCGGGACCGGCAGGCGAGCGTGGCCGTGTACCTGGCCGGGCAGCTGCTCGCCTCCTACTCGGCCGACGCGGTGATCGTGGCAACCCCCACCGGCTCGACCGCCTACAACTTCGCCGCGGGAGGGCCGGTTCTGGACCCTGCCGCCGACGCCATCGTTTTCACCCCGGTCGCTCCGCACATGGCCTTCGGCCGCACCGTGATAGCCGCGGCCGACGAGGCGGTGGTGGTTCGCGTGCTGCCGCATTCCGGCCGGGTGGCCGTGAGCATCGACGGGCAGACGCGCGGAGTACTGGAGCCGGGGGACTGGGTGGCAACCTACCGCGCACCGTACCGGCTGCGCCTGGCCCGTCTGGCACCGCTGGAGTTCTACCACCGGCTGCGCGAGCGCTTCCAGCTGGCCGACGCCCCGGCGGCCGCCGTCGACCAGACCCCCCTCTTCCACCGGCCCGACACCCCGCCACCCGACGATCTGGCCCACCTGCGCCGGCCCACGCCGCCCGCCGCATGAACGCACGGCCGGTGATGGTGCCGGCTCTGCGAGGCCGGCGAACCGCCGTCGCAGTCACGGCGCGGCACACGGCGGTGGCGGCTGAAGCGGCAGAACCAGGGACAAATGCGTGGCGATTTAAACTCTTATCAGGGTTATTTTCGGTTTCGTGGCGGTGGCGTCGCGGTGGCAGGGAGGCCTGGCATGGCGTTCGAGAGTGCCGGATGCAGTGGAGACGGGCAAGGGGCAAGCTCCCCGCGCTACCTGCCGATCGCCGACCACGGCCTGATCGGCGACCTCCGTACCGTCGCGCTCGTGGGCACCGACGGCACGATCGACTGGTACTGCTGCCCGCGGTTCGACGCACCCAGCGTGTTCGGCTCCATCCTGGACGCGGACCGGGGCGGATCGTTTCAGCTGGCCGCCGACGTGCCCGCGCGGACCCGCCAGTTCTACTTTCCCGACACCAATGTGCTGATCACACGGTTCTTCGCCCCGGACGGGGTGGGCGAGATCCAGGACTTCATGCCCATCGGCGATGAATCGGGCGAGGCCCACCGGCACCGGCTGATCAGACGCCTGCTCTGCGTCCGGGGCTCGCTTCCGTTCACCGCGCGGGTGGCTCCCCGCTTCGGATACGGGACCGAGCCGCACAGCGCACGCCTTGAGGGCGACAGGGCGCACTTCGAATCCAGGAACCTGTCCCTGGCGCTGACGGCCACCGTGCCGCTCGAATGCGACGGCACGGACGTCTGGTCACACTTCAAGCTGCTGGAAGGCGAGTCCGCGGTCTTCGCCCTCGACCGGGTCGGGGCAGAGGTCGCTTTGCGGGGGTGCGCCCGGCGCGAGGCGGAGGACGAGTTCCAGGCCACGGTCCGCTTCTGGCGGCACTGGCTGGGCGCCTCGCGCTACCACGGACGGTGGCGGGAGATGGTGCACCGCTCCGCGCTGACCCTGAAGCTGCTCGTCTACGCGCCGACCGGCGCGATCGTGGCTGCGCCGACGACGAGCCTGCCCGAGGAGATCGGATGCGGGCGGAACTGGGACTACCGGTACACGTGGGTCAGGGACGCCGCCTTCTGCATCTACGCCATGCTCAGGCTGGGCTTCACCTCGGAGGCCGAAGCGTTCATGGGCTTTCTGTCCTCCTGCATCATGTGCGAGGACGAGACCACCGGACCGCTGCAGATCATGTACGGCATCGACGGACGCCGCGAGCTGCCCGAGCACGAACTATCACATTTCGAGGGCTACTTGGGGTCGTCCCCGGTGCGGGTGGGAAACGCCGCCGCGACCCAGCTCCAGCTGGACATCTACGGAGCGCTCATCGACTCCATCTACCTGTACGACAAGTGGGGGCAGCCCATCAGCAGCCACCGCTGGGACGAGGTCGGCGCCGTGGTGGACTGGGTCTGCGACCACTGGGACCAGCCGGACGAAGGCGTCTGGGAGATCCGCGGGGGACGACGGGACTTCTTGTACTCGCGCCTGATGTGCTGGGTGGCGATCGAGCGGGCCATGCGCATGGCGACCCGGCGCGGCCTGCCGGCCGATCTGGTCCGCTGGGGGCAGAGCCGTGACGCGATCTACCGGCAGATCATGAGACGCGGCTGGTCGGCCGAGGCCGGTGCCTTCGTCCAGCAACTGGACGGCGACGTCCTGGACGCCTCCGTGCTGATGATGCCCCTGGTCAAGTTCGTCTCCCCGGTCGACCCGAAATGGCTCGCGACGCTGGACGCCCTTGGCACGAAACTGGTCGCCGACTCGCTCGTCTACCGCTACGACACGGGAGCCAGCCCGGACGGCCTCCCGGGCACGGAGGGCACTTTTTCGATCTGCTCATTCTGGTACATCGAAGCCCTCACCCGGGCCGGCCGCCTGGAGGAGGCCCGCCTGGCCTTCGAGAAAATGCTCACCTACTCCAACCATCTCGGCCTGTACGCAGAGGAAATCGGACCGACGGGAGAACAACTCGGCAACTTCCCGCAGGCCTTCACCCACCTCTCCCTCATCAGCGCCGCATTCAACCTCGACCGCGCCCTCGGCTGAACCCGCAGGCCCCGAGGGACGCCCGAACACACCGCCCGGCACCGCCCGGCCTGCGGCCGCCGTCTGCGGGCCGGTGCCCACAGCCGTCGGCGGCCGCGCCAGCACGTGCGCTGCAACGCCGAGGGCGCCATCCTCACGACCGGTGTACCGGCCCGAGGAAGACGGCGTACTTCACGGTGGGTGCCCCCGGTGGTGACACTTCCCGACGCACCCACCCCAGCCGCCGCACCCCGCTGCCACGGGCGGTTGACGCAGACCGGACCGCACAGGACGCCAACGGCGCCGGCCGGCCGGTGCGCGCACGCGAAGGGCCCGGCGGGGCAGGGATCCTGCGTGCCGGGCTCGGAACTGCCGCTGCGGCAGCTTCTACCGTCCATGACCAGGGCCAAAGAGACCGGCCCGGTGAAGCACTCGTGAGGGGGCGGCGATGGCCTGGCCGGTCGCGGAGGTCGCCCGGATGCCGGGCGTGACGGCCCGGACACTGCGGCACTACGACGAGACCGGCCTGCTGCCACCCGCCCGGATCGGCACCAACGGCCACCGCTACTACGAGGCGCACCAGCTGTTGCGGCTGCAACAGATCCTCGTCCTGCGGGCGCTGGGACTGGCACTGTCCGAGATCGGCCGGATCCTGGCCGCGCAGGTCGACGAACTGGACGCCCTGCGCGGCCACCACCGCAGACTGCTTGCCGAGCGGGACCGGCTTGACGCCCTGGCCGGCACCGTCTGCCGCACGATCACCGAACTGGAACAGTCCAGAAAGGACGGCAGACCCATGACCGGCATCAACCGACCGGAGAACCTGTTCGAGGGCGTCCAGCCCGCCCAGTACACGGAGAGCCTGCGTGATTTCCCGGAGCTGGCCGAGAGTATCGAGCAGCACACCGCGACGATGAGCCAGGCCGAGATCGACGCCGGACACCGCAAGCGCACAGCGCAGATGATCCACCTGGCCGAGCACCTGGCCGCCGGCACGCCCGCCGACGCCGGCCCGGTGCAGGCCGAGATCGATGCCCAGTACCGGGCACTGGCCGAGCTCCGAACGGTCTCCGCCGCGGAGTACCGCGCGATCGGGCGGTCCTGCGTGGACAACGAGCAGTGGCGCGCGGCGTACGAGGCGATCGCGCCGGGCCTGGCCCAGTACCAGCGGGACGCCATCGAGGCATACGCCACCACCAGGCTGAGCTGAGCCGGCACCGGCCGCCGCCACGGAAATGAGCACCCGGCGGCGGCCGGTGCCCGGGCCTTGCCATGCCGGACAGCCCCGTTCGCACCCACGCGCGCCGGCTGTTGTGCTGCGAGGCGGTGACGACGGGCCCGGCGGCGGCGTTGACGCGGTACGACGCATATCGCCGCAAGCTGCGTCATGAGCTGGGCACCGACCCGGGGGCCGGGCTCAGGGCCGTGCACCAGGAGCTGTTGCACAGCGAGGCACCGGTGGTGCGGCACGGTGTCCCGCACGAGCCGAATCCGCTGGTGGGGCGGGATGACGCCATCGCGGTGGTGGCGGAGCTGCTCACCTCTCGGGTCGTCTCCATCGTCGGGTCCGGCGGGCTGGGCAAGACGCGGCTGGCGCACGTCATCAGCCGCGACGCGCAACAGCGCGTGGTGCACTTCGTGCCCCTCGCCGGCGTCACCGCCCACGACGATGTCGAAAGGGAGGTGGCCTCGGCCATCGGCGTCGGGGAGGCCCGGCATCGCAGGCATCGCCCGCCTCACCGGCGACGGTGCCGCGACGCACAGTGCGTGACGCGGCCACGTTCCCGCATCAGCGACGACGCGGGGGAGCGATCGGCGGCCGGTCGTGGACGGGGCCTCGACTTGCAGCAGTTTATACGAAATCGTATAGTCCGAAATTGTGAAATCCGAACCCGTACCATGTGAGTGGTCGGCCCTGCTGGCGCTCCAGCGGGCCACCCACGCCACCTTGCAAGTGCTTGCCGCAGAGCTTGTCGACCTGGACCTGACCGCCTCCGAGATCAATGCGCTGGCCAACCTTGCTGACGGCCGCGGGAGAACCGTGTCCGAACTGGGCGCGGCCGTGGGCACTCGCCCCACGACGCTGACCAGCGTGCTGGACCGACTGGAACGACGCGGCCACATCACCCGGGGCACCCGCCCGGGCGACCGCCGGGCAGTGCTCATCGAGCTCACCTCTTCCGGGCGCCTGGCCGCCACGACGATCCGGCAGGCCGTCACCGACCTGGAGCGCCGCGCGCTCGGCAACCTGCCCGCCGACACTGTCGCCGCCCTGCGCACTGCCCTGCAAGCCCTGACGGAGGTGTCCTCATGACCCTGCACCAGCCCCGGACACAGGCCGAAGACGCACCCACCTTCGAAGCGTTGATGGCCGAAGTGATGGCGACCGCCGAGCGGTTCGGCCACCGCGAACATGTCCACCTGACGTGGCTGGCCGTGCGGCAGTGCGGCGTGCCCACGGCGGTCGGCCTGGTCAGCGACGGCATCCAGCGCACCGCCCGATATGCGGGTGCGCCCCAGAAATACCACGCGACCGTCAGCCGCGCCTGGGTGGAACTGGTCGGGCACCACGCGGACGAGCATGACGAAAGCGACTTCACCGCGTTCGCCGACCACCACCCCGCGCTGCTCGACAAGCGACTGCTGACCCGCTTCTACCGCCCGGCAACGCTGGCCGGCCCGCAGGCGAAGAACGGCTGGGTCGAGCCCGACCTCGCACCGTTCCCTTGGCAGGACACCGCCCGGCAGGACCCGCGGCGGCCGTAAGAGAGCAAGTGCCGCGCGGGTTCGGCAGGTTGTGAGGGCCGGCTGGGCCCGTGCGGCCTGTCCCCATCCTCGCCGCCCGCCGCTTCGTCTCCCCGACTGCCCGGGCCTGCGCATCCGCATCCTGGAAGACCTGTTCGCCTACGCCGGGGCCCAGGGTGTGGACCTGCGCATCGCCGGCACCGAGGTCCACGTTTGCCGTCCCGCGCGGGCCGGGGCTCGCCGGTCCGCTCCACGCACCCGGTTGCAGCCGGCGGTCAGTTGCCGGTGGTGAGCACCATGCGGAAACGGGCTGCGCCGCTGAGCATCCGCTGGAAGGCGTCGTCGACTTCCTCCAGCGGCACCGTCTCCACCATCGGCTTCACCCCGGTCTGCGCGCTGAATGCCAGAGTGTCCTGGACGTCCTGGGCGGTGCCGGACGGGTGGCCGTGGACGGAGCGGCTTTTTCCGATCAGCTGCAGCGGGCTGATCTGCAGCGGCTCGGGGGTAACACCGATGACGATCAGCTGCCCACGGTGACGCAGGCCGTCGACGGTGGCGGACATCGCGTCGGAGTTGGCTGCCGTGGCGAGCACGACGCGGGCGCCCCCCAGCGCTTGGAGGGCCTCGGCGACGTTGGCGGCGCTGCTGTCGATGTAGTGCCGGGCGCCGAGCTCCCGGGCCAGTGGCTCCTTGTCCCGGCCGCGGGCGATGGCGACGGTGTCGAAGCCGAACTGGTTGGCGTACTGGACTCCGAGGTGTCCCAGACCGCCGACGCCGAGGATCGCCACGAGGTCACCAGGCCGGGCAGAGCTGTGCCGCAGAGCGTTGAACGTGGTGACGCCGGCGCAGCCGAGCGGCGCGGCCAGGACGGCCGGCAATCCGTCAGGAATGCGCGAGAGCGCGGTATCGGGGGCCACCATGGCGTCGGCGAAGCCGCCGGGATAGGCCCAGCCGGGAACCTGAAGGTTCTGGCAGTCGATGAAGTCGCCTTCACGGCAGGGCAGGCAGTGGCCGCAGTGGCCACCGAACCAGCCGACCTCGACACGGTCGCCGACCTGCCATCCGGTCACCCCTTCGCCGAGGGCGTCGATCCGCCCGGCGACCTCGTGGCCGGTGACCAGCGGGAACTGCACGCCGGGAAAGCCGGCGGAGACGAAGCCCGCATCGCTGTGACAGATGCCCGACGCCTCGACGGTGATCCGGACGTGGCCGGGGCCGGGCTGCGGCAGTTCCCGCTCGACGATTTCGAACTTCCCGCCCGCGGCGCCGACCTGGGCGACACGCATCGTGTTCATGGATCTCTCCGTTGCAGGGCAAGGGGACGGGGGGAGGCATGAGACCGGTCTCATGCTGGTGGAAACCAAGGCTCGTACGGCTGTCCCAGGGAACAGAATTCCCGATAGGCATAACCGGACAAGAGGTTACTGTTCAGGATATTCCCGATCCTCTGGAAGACCCGGCAGGCCGGGCGCACGAAGAACTCCCGGAAAAGAATGTCCGTGCCGTTCCAGGTCCTGACCGGCCGATCATGCGCGGAGCCGGATCATGACGGCTGCAGCTGCGGCCGTGCCGAGAAGGACTGTCCGGTTTCCTGCACGCCCGGCCCGGCCCGGGCCGGGGAACCCGGACCGTGTCCGGCGCCGGCTCCGACAGTGCCCACCGTGCACGGAACCGTGCACCGGCCGAGCGTCTCGCCCATGCCGAGCGGGTTCTTCTCCCGGGCGTCACCATGTGGTGCCGCTGGAGAATCCCTCCCTCGTCGCGCAGACCATCCCCGAGCCCGTGGAGCCGACCGGAAGACCCGCGTCACCCGCCCGCGCCGCAAGGCCGGGACGGGGCGGGCAGGTGGCGCGATCCACAGCCCCCGGGCCGGGAAGGAAACGGGAGACCGTCAACAGGACACCGGCGCGCAACTCGCGCTCCGATGACCCGTTACGGACCATTCCGGTGGAAACATCGGGATTGCTGAGATCGCTTGATGATCAAAGCAACGGCACGAAGAACCCGTCACCGTCCAGCATCCGCCACGACGGAGCCGGGAACCCGGTGAACGCCCGCTGGTTCTGCACGCTCGGGATCGCCGCGCGCCCGCACCGCTCCCTACAACTCGGCCCGTTCGTCGCCGTGCGGGTGTCCGCGAGGATGCCGAAGTTCGGCGAACCGTCGCCCATGGGGGGCGGCCAGGCTCGTCGACGCCAACGGCCACCCCGCGCTGCTGACCACCATCGACGGCGGCGAGCAACTGGTGGCGCTCGATGGGCAAGACGGCCGGATCCACGGCATCTTCGCCTTCCTCGACCCGGACAAGCTCACCCACGTACTGGTCTGACCTGTCCGAAACGCGTCCGCGGCGAGCGGCGATTGCCGCTCTCGTCCGTCAACCGCAGGTCATCGCGGACCGTCGGTTTCAGACATGGGCGATCCGTACGACCGGTCCGGATCGGGCCCCGGAAACGCCACCCGCTCCTCACCCGAACATGCGAGCCTGCCGGCCTCGAACCCCGCACTCCGCGGACGGATGTTCGGCCACACGACGGGTGTCTGAATTGTGCGGCATTGCGGCTGTTACCGATGGGCGTGCTGCTGGACGGGCGGCTTGCGGGCCATACGGTCGGGGTACCTGAGGGGCCGGAAAAGGCTCCCTCCCGGTTGCGGGGCGGATGCGTGGATCCGGCAGTCGATGTCAGGGGCACGCCCGGGCAGGATGTGTGAACAATACAACCGCGAGTTACGGAAATGTCCGCATTAAGTAACGCAAACCGGAGTCGCTGCCGGTGGCGGGGGAGGTGCTCCAGGCTGTGGGTTCTCGGCCTGAGGGGCCGGGACCCGCACCGCGCAGCATGGCCCTTGACCGGGCCCTGGGCGCCCTTACTTGCTTGAGGGGACATCAATGTCTGCTTCTCGTACCGTCCGCCGCATTGCCGCCACCGCCCTGGCGGCCGGCTCCGTCGTCGCCGCGGCGGCGATGCCGGCATCCGCCGACAGCGGCCACGGGTACGGCCACGGATACGGGCACGGCCGTCACCAGTCGTACTCCACGGTTGTCCTCGGCGACATCCAGTACAACAGCCCCGGCCGCGACGACTGGTCGAACCGGTCCCTGAACCGGGAGTGGGTGGAGGTCACCAACACCGGCCGCCGCGCGGTCGACCTGGACGGATGGACGCTCTCGGACCGCGACGGCAACCGCTACCGCTTCGACGACCTGCGCCTGCCCGGCTACGCCACGGTCCGCGTCCACACCGGGCACGGCTACGACACCCGTCGGGATGTCTACCAGGACAGCTGGGACTACATCTGGGGCAACTACGCCGACAAGGCCACCCTGCGCGACGACCACGGCCGCACCGTGGACACCCAGTCCTGGGGCTACCGCCGCTGACCGGCCCCTGCACCGCCACTGACCAAGGGCGCACCTTCTGACCCCGGCGTGCCGCCCTTCCGAGCCGGCGTGCCACCACCCGCACAGGGCGGTGGCACGCCGCTCTCGTATGTCGGCGGCCGCCGGGTTCTCGCCGCTTCTCCTGACCCCTGGAAATGCTGCTGGGCCCCGGTCCGAGGGCCCAGGGCCCAGGGCCCAGGCGTACGCATCCCGAGAGGCCGAAGGCGCGCACACCAGGGCCCAACTGCCGCGACGAGCGGCACATCACGGGTCCACGCCCCGGGGCCGGCAGAGACTCACAGGCGGCGGCTACAAGGACGCCTGGCGTACGGTTCCCCCACGAAACACGGTTTCACCGCAGCCCAGGACCCGGAACTCACCCACGTGCCGCCCCAGCTGGACCACCGCATCGATGATGTCTTCCACCAGCCTGGCCGACTGCCGCGGTCTTCGCCGACGTGATCGGGGACAAACTGCGGGACCGCACACCGACAGGACTGTGGCCGTCCGATCATGCCGGTCTGGTGGTACGGCTGCGCGGCTGAGCGCCGGTAGGGGGACGGCGGGGGCCTTTGCCGGATGGTTGCGGGCCGGCACCCCGCGGCCGACTGCCGGGCTCACCTCCGCAGGTCACGTGAGCGACCGGGGCTGCTCGGCCGGCTGGGAACCGGGACGTCCACCAGCCGGCCGACCTCGCACCTGCGCAAGGCGGCGGGATGCGCAAGCCGCCGGACAGCTCCTCAGCCACTGCGTCGAACGGTCTCGGGCCTGCGGTGGGGTGACGAACACCGCAACGGGAGCAATTCCGGTCGGACGGGGCAGCGTTTCATCTGATTCCTCCGTGGATACTCCGCCCTTCAGGGCGGAGAGGAAACGGACTCCTGCGGAGCAGGGCAAGGGCTGCGATTCGCCGCCAGGGCGGATCACAGTGCTCTGACCCGCAGGTTTGATCTTTACATGCGGTCGCATTAATTTGTGAGCGTGACCACGAACCACGTGAAGCGGGCGTTCAAGTACCGCTTCTATCCGACGGATGCGCAGGCAGCTGAGCTGTCGCGCACGTTCGGATGCGTGCGGAAGGTCTACAACCTGGCGCTTGCGGCCCGCACGGAGGCATGGACGCGGCAGCAGCGGGTCAACTACAACCAGACTTCGGCGCTGCTGACGGCGTGGAAGAAAACTGAGGAACTGGCCTTCCTCAACGACGTGTCGTCGGTGCCGTTGCAGCAGACGCTGCGGCACTTGCAGAGCGCGTTCACCAACTTCTTCAGCAAGCGGGCCAAGTACCCGCGCTTCAAGTCCCGCAAGAAGTCCCGCAAGTCCGCCGAGTACACCACCAGCGGTTTCCGCTTCCGGGACGGCAGGCTGACTCTGGCGAAGATGGCCGAGCCGCTGGCCATCGTGTGGTCGCGCCCGCTCCCAAAGGGGGCGAAGCCGTCCACTGTGACGGTCTCCCAGGACAGCGCCGGTCGCTGGTTCGTCTCCATGCTGTGCGACGACCCCACCGTCAAGCCGCTCCCCGCCACGGATGCGGCGGTCGGTGTTGATGTCGGTCTGAACCACCTCCTGACGCTCTCCACCGGTGAGAAGATCGCTAACCCGAGGCATGAGCGCACGGACCGTGCCCGGCTCGCGAAGGCCCAACGCACCCTTGCGCGCAAGGCCAGGGGTGACGGCGCCAACCGCAGGAAGGCCCGGCTGAAGGTCGCGAAGATCCACGCCCGGATTGCCGACCGGCGCCGTGACGGCCTGCACAAGCTGACCACTCGGCTCGTTCGTGAAAACCAAACGATCGTGATCGAGGACCTGACCGTGCGAAACATGGTCAGGAACCGGAGCGTGGCCCGCGCCATCAGCGACGCGGCATGGGCCGAGTTCCGCAGCCTGCTGGAGTACAAAGCCCAGTGGCACGGGCGGGAAGTGATCGCGGTCGACCGCTTCTTCCCCTCCTCCAAGCTGTGCTCCGTCTGCGGCACCTTGCAGGACAAGATGCCGCTGCACGTCCGCACCTGGACGTGCGCCTGCGGCACGACCCACGACCGGGACGTGAACGCCGCACGCAACCTGCTGGCCGCCGGACGGGCGGTGTCGGCCTGTGGAGCCGGTGTAAGACCTCAACGGAGAACTCCGGGCGGGCAGTCGGCGATGAAACAGGAAGTCTCACGGCGCGAGCCGTAAGAATCTCCCTCCTTCAGGAGGGAGAGCGTCAACAAAGTGGTGCCCCGTCCCGCCCGCCGCGTCGTGGGTCCTGAGCCGGGCCAGGGCCCGAACGGTGGAGAGTCCGGGCCCTGGAGGCGGCGAGGAGGCGCCGCAGGTTTGAAAGGGGCGTCAGAACTGCTGGACCCAGTACTTGGAGACCTGCATCCAGCCGTTGCCGCGAGCTCCGTGCAGGGTGCCGGTGGAGTTGACCGCGAGTGTGTACCAGGAGTCCACGTAGTCGAGGTCGTTGGTGTACCAGGACGTGGGGATGGCGTCCAGGACCGCGTTCACCAGGGGCACGTACGCGCCCTGGTCGGTGATCGTCAGCAGTGCGTTGGCGATGGCCTTGGTGAGCGCGGCGTAGTTCGTGTCGCCGTCGTCCTCCATCATCACCACGTCGGCCAAGTTGTACTTGTAGTTCGACCAGTTCACCAGGATCTGGTTCGGGTAGTACGTGTGACGGTCCGTGTCCAGGTAGGGCATGTCGACCGAGTCCACCCGTACCTTGCCGTCCAGCCCGAAGCCGCTGACCAGCGAGAAGATCTCCGCGTCACCCGAAGTCCACGGCTCCTCGTCGTCGTTGAGGTACACCGCGTCAACCTTGGTCGTCCAGAAACCGCCGGTCGCCGCCGTTGCGCTCGCCGCCGTCCCCCGGTCGGCCGCCGGCCGGGTCAGGCCGTCCTTCGCCAGCTCCTTGTTCAGCAGGTCCAGGCCCGCCGCCACCGCCTTGGACACGTCCAGGTCGATCACATACACCGCCTGCTGCGGCGCCTTCGTCGCGTCCAAGGTGTGCGCCCGGCCCCGGCTGTCGTACGCCGTCACCGTCGCCGCGTCGTCATCCCGCGTCGTCACCGCCACCAACGGGCTTGTTCCCGCAGTCAGTTCCTTCTTCATCGCCTGCGTGCCCAGCCGCAGCCGCAGCAGTGAACCCACACTGCTGTCCAGCCCCTTCGCTGTCACGATCCGCCGGTCGGCGCCGGCCACCGCGCCCGCCAGCCCCTTGCCCGCCGCGCTTGCCGCGCCCGCGGTCACCGCGCGTAGATCGACCTCGTTCGACTTCAGTACCGCAGAACGCAGTTCCTCCCGCCACTGAACGCTCGCCAGCGACGCGGCCACTGCCTTTGCCGTCCGGTCCTCGATGCGGGTCACCGTCGACGACGAAGCGGCCGCCGGGGTCTGCGGTCGTGCCGCTGCGCCTGCTGCGGGTGCGGCGGCGCCCGCCAGCGCGACGACCGTCGTGGCGCACAGGGTGAGCGCCAGGGCGTTGCGTCGCGTCATACGTCTGTTCAAGGTTCCTCCTGTGAGCGTGCGGCGCCCCGTGTGGTGGCGGGGCGTCGGCGAAGGGGGGTTCACAACTGCTGGGCACACACATCGTTTTGGCGAACATGGGCACGATGGAGTGAACGGCGCGACGAGCTGCGGGCATGCCCGGCGGGGCGTGCGTAACGTACTCATTGCGATCTGGGACGCCGGGTGTGGCGTCAGCAGTCGGGGCCCCCGTATCACCAGCGAGATGGTTCGGGGCCTCCCCGTCGCCTCTGGCCACACCCATATGGCCAGGTCGTAGGGATTCCGCCCGCCCGGGACGGAGCGCATACGGGATATGCGTCGCCGACCGGGACGCGAAAGCGGAGGACCAGTGCGCCCAAGACCGTTCGGGGCGTGCCGGTGAGCCAGGACTCACTCCTGCTCACTGCCCAGGAACGGTGCGCGTTCAGGATGAAACCGTGTTGCCGTCGGCGGATCTCTGCGAGTAGAACTCGCGATGACTAGCATGTGCATGTCGGGTGTGCTGTGCAAGAGGATGTAATCGATCCGTGAACAGCCGTGATCGCAAAGGATGATGATGGCTCGTCAGTTACTCGGCTGCGCGACGCCGTGAATGTGACGAGCTTCGCCCGGCGCGCGGGTGAGATCCCGACGGGGCCGTCGGGGGATCTCGGATCCCCTGTACGAGGATCATGGTGGGGCAGGGCGGGCTGCCACCTCGACGCAGTCGCCCTGAGTGTCGCTGCAATGGCTTCGGGGCTTGCGCGGCCGGCCACGCCACCGGCCCGGCGGCTGTTCGCCGATCGCGGCTACGACTTCGACACGTAGCGGCGCCTCATTCGCGCGCGCGTGGGGTCACCCGGAAGAGCGCCCGCCGCGGCATCCCGCACAGCATCGACGCGCAGCTCACGGTCCGCAGCGTTCCCGGGAAAGGCACGGCCTGGTCCTGGAAATGCCCGCCGGGCCCCTGCGGCACCTTTCAAAGGTCCAGCGCGGCAGCCAGCCGCCGCCAGTGCTCCCGGGGCAGGGCGGCTTGATCGCTGTCCGGGGCCAGCGTCTGCACGGCGACGTGGTCGGCGCCCGCATCGAGGAAAGCATCGATCCGCTCGCGCACCCGTTGCTCGTCACCCCAGCCGAAGAGCGTGTCGATCAAGTGGTCGCTGCCGCCGCCTGCGAAGTCGTCCTCGGTGAACCCCAGGCGCAGCCAGTTGTTGGTGTAGTTGGGCAGGAGCAGGTAGAACGCCAGCGTCCGGCGGGCGGTCGCCCGTGCGCGGTCCGGATCGGCCTCCAGGACCACGGTGAACTCCGGCGCGAGCAGCGGGCCCTTGCCGAGCTTCTCGCGTGCCTGGGCGGTGTGTTCCGGGGTGACCAGGTACGGGTGGGCGCCCGCAGCGCGGTCGCGGGCGAGCTCGAGCATCTTCGGGCCGAGGGCGGCCAGCACCCGGCGGCCGGCCGGGACTCCGGCCGTGTCCAGTGCGCTCAGATAGTCGTTCATCGCCGCGTACGGGCGCTTGTACTGCTCGGCGAGCCCGGCGTGGCTGACTCCGAGGCCGAGCAGGAACCGGCCGGGGTGGGCGGCCTCCAGGGCGGACCAGCGGGCGGCCGTGTCCTGCGCCTCGTATTGCCAGATGCTGAGGATGCCAGTGGCGACGGTGATGGCCGAGGTCGCCTCGATCAGCGGGGCCGCGTGCTCGACGCCGCTGCCGCCGAGCCACAGGGCGCCGTAGCCGAGTTCCTCCAATTCCGCGGCGGCCTCGGCGACTTCCGTATCGCGGGACGAGTCCGGGGCGTGCAGAGCCGTGGTCCACAGACCGTACCGGCCGATTGCCCTGGCCTGGTGCGCGCCGCTGTCGCTGAAACCCATGGGTCCGTCCTGCCGCCGGGTGACTGAGGTTCGACGTCGGTTGTACCAGCGACGGCAGACCCGTCTTCGTATTCCGCCGGTGAGCGGCGCGCCCTCGCCGGCCTGCTGGGTGCGCAGCGCCGCATGCCGCTCGGCGAACCTTCGGCCAGGAGCGCATCCGGTCCTGCCCGGACGAGACGGTCCGTGCCGACCGAACGCGCGCTCTCGACCGAGTCGCCGCAGCAGCGGAAGGGCTTCTTCCTCGGCCGTTCCCGTCATTCCCGTCCGTCGTGGGAGAGGAGCCTCGTCATGGTCGCTGTGAGCGGCTGGACCCGCACGAAAAGTCCACTGATGACCTCATTGGGCGCTACTTCCTCAGAGTCCTTTTATGGGCGAGTGTGTGCGGAATCACGAACTGTGTCACGTAGCTGTTACGTGGGACATAGCTATTTCACGGATGGTCTTTTTATCCTCGCGCCATGTCTCGCCATTCGTTCGCTCCGCTGGTCGCCACGTTCGCCCGGCACCACTCTTCGCGCTACGCCCTGGCCGCGCTCGCGCTCGTCATGACCGGCTGGGCGGCGACGGGCGGCTTCGCCGACGCGGCCAGGGCCGACGGGGCCAGGGCCGTCCCGCGGTCGGGCCCGATGGCGGAGCCGGCGCCCGGCATCGCCCGGGCGGCCGCGAGCCTCGCGCTGCCGTCCGCGTCCGCCACGGTGGCGCACTCGCCGTCGGTGTCCGTGGCGGCCCTGCGGACCGCCGGGACCGGTGTGGCTCCCGGTGTGGCTCCTGACCAGGCGCTGGCCCGGCGGCTCGCGCCGGTCGTGGCGGCCACCCCCGCCTCGCTCTCGGTGGCGGTGCTCGATCCGGCCGACGGCCGCGCGGCACGGTACGGCGTGCAGGCGGGGACGACGTACGACACGGCGAGCATCGTGAAGGTCGACATCCTGGCGGCCCTGCTGCTCAAGGCCCAGGACCAGCACCGCGGGCTCACGGCGCAGGAGAAGACGTCCGCCGCGTCGATGATCCGGATCAGTGACAACGCGTCCGCCGACGCGCTGTGGCGCGTCATCGGCCAGGCGCCGGGCCTGGACGCCGCCAACCGCAGGCTCGGCCTGACCGGCACGACCGGCGGCGGCGGCGGGCACTGGGGACTCACCCAGACCACCGCGACCGATCAGCTCGCCCTGCTGAGCGCAGTCTTCGGCACCGACTCCCCACTGGACCAGGCGTCCCGCGCCTATCTGCGCGGCCTCATGGGCGGCATAGCGGCAGGCCAGGACTGGGGCGTTTCGGCGGCCGGCCCCGTCACCGGCCTGAAGAACGGCTGGCTGCAGCGGACCGCGACGGGCCGCTGGGACGTCAACAGCATCGGTCTCGTCCGGGTGGACGGACACGACCGCCTGGTGGCCGTGCTGTCGCGGGGCAGCGTCAGCATGGCGGACGGCGTCCAACTGGTGGAGAAGGCGGCCAAGGCGGCCGTCCAGGCCCTGGACGGGACGGCCTGACCCCGCACCGCCGCAGGGCACCGCATCCGGTGGGAGTGTCCCATAGACGGCGGGGCCGGCCGCCGTGTCGCAGCGGTGTGATCTGCCGGGACGGGCCCTGAAGCACCAGGGCTGGTTCACGGGCGGTCGGACGCCCGGCGCAGGACCAGACAGACGAAGCCCCAGGTGTCCCGGTAGACGCGCAGCCATTCGGAGCGACGGGTGGTGGCTGTCGTGAGCACGTGCGAGCTGTCCGGATCGGCAGGGTGGTCCAGGGCCCATGAGGCCAGCGACCCCCAGCAGGCCCATTCGTAGTCGTCCAGCTCACGGCGTGTGCTGACGTGCCCGCCGACAGGAGCCCACCCGTCGGCGACGACGCGGTCCACGGTGGTCGCCAGGTCGGTGAAGTCCCCGAGCATCTCGATGGCCTCCTGGGAAGGGGCACGGTCCCAGAACCCCTCACCGACAAGGACGCGGCCGCCGGGAGCCAGGTGCTTGCGTGCCGCCGCGAGGGTGGGGAGCAGACCGCCGAAGGCATGCGTGGCCCCGACGCTGAGCACCAGGTCGAACGAGTGCGAGGAGACGAAGTCCCCGGCCTCCTGGTGATGGAGGGTCAGGCGCTCTTGGACGCCGAGGTCGCTCGCGGCCCGGCGGGCCTGTGCCAGGGCGTCCTCGGAGATGTCCACGCCCTCGGCGTGCAGGCGCGGGCGCGTGGCCAGGGCGCGCAGGAGCCACTCTCCGCCGCCGCAACCGAGGTCGAGTACACGCTCGTCGCCGCGCGGGAGCCCCCGTTCCAGCAGCCGGCGCACCGAGTCGTCGTCGAGCGGAGACTTTATCGGGTGATCGGCATGGGCGATCCTGGAGATCTGTTCACGGTTCACCGGCGCAGTTTGTCAACGCCGGAGGTCACGCGCACCTCGATTTCGGCCGCGGGCCGGAGCCCTTCGCGGCAACCGCCGATCCGCAGGTCTTGATGCTGATGCCCCGTACCGGCCCGGACCCGTGTCCCGCCCGGGACCCCGTCCCCGACCGCGGCCACAGTACGCAGGCACGGTGGCCGGCCTCCTCGCGGATCCGGTGGATGAGGGCAAGCGTCGGCATGCGGGGGAGAAGGAAGCAGGACAAGCACGAGCCCACGCCGGCCGGGCCGATCGCGATCAAAGAGGTGGCTTCGCGAGAGGAAGACGGACCTGGCACCGATCGACGATCCCCACTCCTCGGGAAGATGTCCAGCGCTCAAAGGGGTTCACAACTGCTGGGCAGACACAGAACATGGACACAGGGCCGCCGTCTTGGCCGTTACCGGCGCCGGCACGCCCGCAAGCGCGCCGAACTCCAGGCGAAGCGGACCCGCTCCGCCACCCGGCGCGCCAAGCGGCGGGTCAAGCGCGAGTCCCGGCACGCCGCGCACATCAATCACAGGATCAGCAAGGAGATCGTGGCCGTTGCGCAACGCACCGGACGCGGGATCGCCCTCGAAGAACTGAGCGGCATCCGTGACCGGGTACGGCCTTCCCGCGACCGGCGGGCCACGCTCTCCTCCTGGCCGTTCCACCAGCTCGAAGAACATCTCCGGTACAAGGCCCGGCGGGCCGGAGTGCCGGTGATCGCGGTGGACGCCCGCTACACCTCGCAGATGTGCCCGCGTTGCGGACACACAGCGAGACACAACCGTCCCACCCGGGACGCCTTCTCCTGTCGTCGGTGCGGGCTCGCCGGCCCCGCCGATCACGTCGCCGGGGTCACCGTGCGCAACCGCGCACGCTCGGCGTGGGTTCTCGTCAACGGACCCGTACCACAAAGGGCTTGACCTCCCTGACTGGTAGATGCGACCCGTGACCGCCCTGTCGTAGGGGGCAGTCGGGAGCGCGACAAGGCGTAGACGACCGAGCCAACAAGCTCGGTCGTCTACGGCCGAGAAGTTGACGTACGGAGTGTGGACCTCCGGACCACGACGGTGCACGGCACCATCACATTGCGCGGTGCTTTTCCGTCCAGGACATCGATCAGCATTGTCACGGATTCGGCGCCCAGGCGGCGCGCGTCCAGGCTCAGGGCGGTCAGCGGCACATCCCAGTCCTCGGTGCCGCAGGACTGGTCGCTCTCGCGCATCACGCTGACCATCAGGTCGTCGGGGATGCGCAGGTTCAGCCTCCGGGCCGCGATCACCAGGGCCTGGCCGTATGTCTCGTTGAGGCCGTGGACCGCGTCCGGGCGGTCGGGGCCGGACAGAAGTCGTAGCGCCGCCTCCACCGGATCCTCGGAGGCAGCCGGTGTCTCGACGAGCGCCGGCCGGCTGGCCGCGGCGCACCACTCGCGGTAGAGGCGCTCGGAGTCCTGGGTGTACGCGTCGGGTTCCGGGCCCGAAAGGAGACCGACCCGTCTGGCGCCGGAGTCCCGCAGGTGGTCGAGGACTTCGGCCATGCCATGCTCCAAGTCGCTCTCCACGGTGGGTACATCCTCGTATCCCGGATCGATGGGGCGGCCGTCGGTGACCACCGGCATGCGGCGGCGTGCGCAGTCCGCGAGCAGCGGGTCCTCCCGTACCGGGTCGACGATGATGAGGCCGTCCATGGGGACGCGGGCCCACAGCCCGGAGGCCGGATCGCTCGGGACGACGACGAGGGCGTAGTCCCGCTCGACGGCGGTCATGGTGGCGCCGGCGGAGAACGCCGCATAGTACGGGCGGTAGGTGCCGGCCCACGGGCGGTCCGACATATGGCCTACGGCCAGTCCGAGGATGCCGGTGCGTCCGGAGACCAGTCCGCGGGCCACGGGGTCGGGGCGGTAGCCGAGTTCCTCGGCGGCGCGGCGGACGCGCTCGCGGGTGGCCGGGGCGATCTGGCCCTTGCCGTGCAGGGCGTGGGACACGGTGGTGATGGACAGGCCGGTGGCCTGCGCCACGTCGCGGATACCGATCCGCCGGCCGACCTCCCCGGCCCGTGTCGATTTCCGGCTGGTCATGCTTTGGTCGCCCTTCCGTGTCATCCACCGAGCTCCAACGCGCGGCGGCCTCAAGAGTGCCAGAGAACGGTCTGTCCGCACCCTCGAATCCCAAAACGTTTTTCTTTCGCTGACCTCGAGGTCTTGACGTACAAAAACGTTTTGGGCAATGTGGCGCCACTGCTTCCCGGCACCTCTCCTCTAGGAGCTCCATGCGCAGCGTCCGTACGTTTGCCTTGCCCGCACTCACCGCCGCGTTGCTCGCGGCCCTCACGTCCTGCGGCGGTTCCGCGGTCGGCAGCGATGACTCCACCACCCACACCACCGATGCCAAGGGGTCCCGCGCCTACGGCAAGTGCAAGGTGACCGGCGCCCGCGGCTCGATTCACCTCAAGACCGTCGAGAAGGGCACTCTCACCGTGGTCGGTGACCTTCCCAGCCCCGGCTGGTGGAACGGCGACACCGTGCGTCAGATCGACAGCGGATACGAGTACTGCATGGCCGCGAATCTCGCCTACCGGGCCGGCCTGTCCAAGCTCACCGTGCGCAATGTGTCCTTCGACGCGCTCGTCGCGGGCAAGGCCCAGGACTTCGACATGGCGCTCGCGGAGATCTCCATCACCGACGCCCGCCGCAAGGTGGTGGACTTCTCATCGCCGTACTTCTCCTCCGACATCGGCGTGCTGGTCAAGTCCGGGTCCAAGGTGACCAAGGACAACATCGGGGGCCTGCGGCTCGGCGTGAAGCAGGGCACGACGGGCGCCGACTTCGTCCGCGACCGCCTCCACCCGAAGAGCCAGCCGAAAGTGTTCGCGGGCGATGTCGAGTTGCAGGCCGCGCTCCAGGCAGGCCAGATCGACGCCGCACTCACCGATGTCGCCATCGTGCTCGGCAAGGCCCAGGAATCCAAGGGCAAGCTCAAGGTGATCGGGCAGTACGACACCGGCGAGTCGTACGGAGCGCTGTACCCCAAGGGCGGCAAGAACTCCGCCGCCCTCGACGGGGCCATCGACGCGATGAAGAAGGACGGCACGCTCGACAAGCTCTCCTCCACCTACCTGGCCGAGGCCTTCGGCGGGGACCCGGCGACGATCGCGGTGTGGAGCGCCAAATGACCGTGTCCTCCGATCTGTTGACAGTGTTGAAGGCCGAGCGGACCGAGCCGCCGAAGGCCACCCCGCCCCGGCCGGCGCTGCCGCTCGCGGCCGCCGCAGTGGCGGCCGTCCTGGTCACCGTGACACTGACCGCCGCCACTGCCCAGTCCGTGAGCAAGGTCCTGCCCGGCTTTGGCCTGCCGGTCGCCGGCGGTGCAGTCGTCGTGGCCGTCGCCGTGCTCACCCTGCTGAGGCCCGCGCTGCGGGCTGTGCGCTCGGGCCGCGCGGCCGCCGCGGCCTGGTCCGAGGACCGGCGGGCCGACGCCCGGCGGGCCGCCTCCGAAGGCCGTGAGGACGCCCGGACCGTACTGGGCTGGTGCCTGGCCGCCCTCGTCCTGCTCGGCGCGGTCTGGTTCCTGTTCGCCAATGACCGTGCCGTGCAACGCACCTTCCTCGACGGCGAAGTGATCGGGATCAGCCTGCGGGAAACCGCCTCCGCGTTCGGGACCAACCTCTTCATCGCCGTCGCCGCGCAGATCCTGATCCTCGTCTGGGGACTGGCGCTCGCTCTCGCCCGGATGGCACCGGGGCGTACCGGCCGCCCGCTGCGACTGCTCGCCACGGCGTACATCGACGGCTTCCGCGCCGTACCGGCGATCATCGTCATCTATCTGATCGGCTTCGGACTGCCGCTCGCCGAGGTGCCGGTGCTCAGCTCCCTCAGCCCGGTGTGGTTCGCGATCCTCGCGCTCACCCTCACCTACGGCGCGTACGTCGCCGAAGTGTTCCGGGCCGGCATCGAGTCCATCGCACCCGGCCAGAGCGCGGCGGCCCGTTCACTCGGCCTCTCGCACAGTGCCACGCTGCGCCATGTGGTGCTGCCGCAGGCCACCCGCCGCGTCGTACCGCCACTGCTCAACGACTTCATCAGCCTGCAGAAGGACACCGCGCTGGTGAACGTCATCGGCACCATCGACGCCTTCAACCAGTCGAAGATCTTCGCGTCCAACCACTTCAACCTGTCCTCAGTGACCGTGGTCGCGGCGCTCTTCATCCTCATCACGATCCCGCAGGCCCGGTTGGTGGACCGGCTGGTGGCACGTGAGCAGCGCCGCGGCAAGGGAGCCTGACATGGCCTTCATCGAGATCGACGGGGTACACAAGAGCTACGGGCAGACCCCCGTGCTCCGCGGCATCGACCTGACCGTGGCCCAGCACCAGGTGGTGACCCTGATCGGCGCCTCCGGCAGCGGCAAGTCCACCCTGCTGCGCTGCATCAACGGCCTGGAGGAGATCAGCGGGGGTGAGATCCGGGTCGGCGGTGACGTCGCCTCCGGCCGCGGCACCGATGTGGACCGGCTGCGACGCGATGTCGGCATGGTCTTCCAGCACTTCAACCTGTTCCCGCACATGAGCGCGGTGCGCAATGTCGCCCTCGCGCCGATGCAGGTGCGCGGGATACCGCGCGCCGAGGCCGAGGAGCAGGCGCGCGCCCTGCTCGCGCGCGTCGGCCTGGCCGACAAGGCCGACAGCATGCCCGACCGGCTCTCCGGCGGTCAGCAACAGCGGGTGGCCATCGTACGCGCCCTGGCCACCGGCCCCCGCGCACTGCTCCTCGACGAGATCACCTCGGCCCTCGACCCCGAACTCGTCGCCGAAGTACTGGCCATCGTCCGCGAACTGGCCGAGGGCGGCATGACCATGCTGCTGGCCACCCATGAGATGGGCTTCGCCCGGGAGGTGTCGAACAAGGTGTGCTTTCTTCATCAGGGCGTACTGCTGGAGGAAGGGCCGCCCGAACAGATCTTCGGCGACCCCCAGCAGGAGCGCACCCGCGCCTTCCTGCGCCGCATCGTCGAGGCGGGGCGGCTGTGAGCGGCGCGCGGGTGCTCGTCGTGGAGCACGAGGACGGCACGGGCCCGGCCCAGTTCGGTGAACGCCTCGCCGAACAGGGCCTGGTGATCGACCTCTGCCGCCCCTGGGCCGGCGACACACTGCCCCGAACCCTGGACGCATACGACGGGCTGCTGGTCCTCGGCGGATCCATGGGCCCGCACGACGAGGAGCAGGCACCTTGGCTGCCGCAGGTGCGGAAACTGCTGCGGCAGGCCGTAACCTGGGACCTTCCCACACTGGGGATCTGCCTGGGCATGGAACTGCTGACAGTGGCCTGCGGGGGCGAGGTCCGGCACGCCGCCCTGCCCGAGGTCGGACTCAACGACCTGATACCCCATCAAGCGGCCGTCACCGACCCACTGTTCGCACCCCTCGTGGACCAGGACAGCTGGTTGCGCGCAGTGCAGTGGCACTGGGAGGAGACGGCCACCCTGCCCGAGGGCGCCGTTCCGCTGCTCACCAGCGAGCGCTGCACCCACCAGGCGTACCGGATCGGCACGGCCGTGTGGGGTGTTCAGTTCCACCCCGAGGTGCTGGCCGATGACATACGCACCTGGGGCGCGGCAGACGTCGCTCCGCTGCACGCCCTGGGCCTTGAACCGGGCGAAGTCGTTGCCGAGGTAGGGCGCGAGGAGAAACGGCTGCGCACGCTCTGGGGGGCTTTCGCCGAGCAGTGGGGGTACATGGTTGCCGACGGTCCAGGCCCGTCCGCCCGACAGCGCATTCCAGTGGAGCGGCGGCCATGAGGGCCCGACGACGGTCGGACCGGCCGGGCTGCGGGCATGGCCAGTCAACCGGTCCTCCCCGCCGGGCAACCGGTCGACAGGGGGCCCCGAAACCGCCACACTCCCCGCGTCCTCACACGGTTCCCGGTGCGCACCGAGAACACCCGGGCACAAGGTCTGCTCCGGCACCTCCGAAACCGTCGCTCAGCTGTCCGCCGGCAGGGAGACGGTAGCCGGTGGAGCCGCCGCAGGTGCGCAGCACCCTGACGCACGCACCGTCCTCGACGATCGACGGGCGTGAGGCCCACCCCTGATCATGCGTGGGTATCCCCGGCTTCAGCCGGGGAGGGAAACACATCCTTGGCCCGGAGGGGCGGAGCGCCGGAGTTCTCTGCGTCTCCGTGGTGCCCGTGCGGCCCGCCACGATGCCGTTGAGCAGCCAGTACTGCGCCGGGAACTGCGCGGACGCGGACCGGATGTCCAGCCACGGTTCGAGCTGCCCAGGGCGGCCGCGCCCCCTCCGGCACGGCGATCCCCTCCGGCAGGACGCCGGGGGTGTCAAAGACGACATAGGTGCGAGGCAGCGGGCGGGCGACGGCCCGCTCGGGAGTACCGCCGAAGACGGCGGCGAGGAGATGACAGAGGAATCGTCAGGTGGCGCGCATCGTCGGGACCTCCAGGAGTTCACGGACCGGCGTGCCGCACGGGAGCCTGGCCGATACGTGATCCGGCCACGCCTTTCGGCCCTCGCGCAAAGGCGTGGCCGGGCCGATAATCAGGCGGCGTGATCCGCTTACACTTCACCGACGCCGACCTTTGCCGGGTCACGGTGGCCCAGGCTCCCGACGCCCTGCTGGAAACGGCGCTCAGCGTGCGACGTCTGCGGGGCGGGACGGCCACCCGGGGCCCCACGCGCCCCGCCCTCAGCCAGTGGCACAAAGCGATGCAGGAGACCCGCCCCCGGCCCGGTGCCCTGCTCGACCTGGTTCCCCGCAACGGATTCCTGCCGGACTTCCTTCAACAGCCGACAGCCCGGGACTTCGCCACCGCACTCGACCTCGTCACCGCAACTTCCGCCGAACAACTGGCCCTGGACCTGGGCCTGGCGGACACACCCGGGTGGAACGGATCCCTGGAGCAGCCGAGCCGGTGGGCGCGAGAGCTCGCGAACGGCTCACCGGCGGCACGGCGGGCCCTGCAGCGCGACCTCCAGGCGTACTTCACCTCGACGGTCGCCCCGCTGTGGCCACGGGTGAGGGCCGACGCCATGGCCGACCGGGCGGTGCGCGCCGAGATGCTGCTACGCGGCGGGGTCGACGCCCTGCTCACCACGCTCAGCCCCACATGGAGCTGGCAGGCGCCCGTACTGACCCTCCCGTCGACATCCCGGCACGACATCCCACTGTGCGGCCGCGGACTGCTGCTCGTACCGTCCTGGTTCGCGGTGAGCGCCCTGGTGATGTACCGGCCGGAGAAGCCGACGGTCCTGGTCCATCCGATGCTTCTCGCCGAGGAGCCGGCCTTCTCGTTCGACGTGCTGGGGCCACTGCTGGGCCGGACAAGGGCCGCTGTGCTCGCCGTTCTACGCGTCCCGGCCACCACAACCGTGCTCGCCGAACGTGTCGGGATCTCCCTGGCAACGGCCAGCCAGCACGCCACCGTTCTGCGGAACGCCGGACTGGTGGACACCGCCCGGACGGGCCCGTCCGTCCTGCACAGCCTGACCCCGCTCGGACTGGCGCTGCTGGCGGGTGAGGAACCGTCCACACCTACGCACTGAAAACCAACCGCGTCCCGCTTGAACTCGGCCGTGCACCGCTTGCTCGTGTTGCTGTTCTTGCTCACTACTGGGAACTGCTTCCTCCGGGACTGGCCGTCCCAGTATCAGGCTGTCCAGCCCCACGGGGAACTTCAAACAGCTACTCACCCCCTATCACGCCTACCCGTCACCACCGCCTGTCGTGCGTCATCCCTCCCGCCCCGGGCCGGGGCCCATTACCTGGCAGGTAATCGATCTTCGGAGCTGACGCAGGCAGGGTTGCCGTCACAGGCCGGGGAGCGCGGGACGCGCACACCACCAGGGCCTGAGGTCACGGTTGTTCCCCCTACGACGGGTGAGAGGTCGAAGATGCGCGGTACGCAGATGCTGGGGCGTGCGGGAGCCGTCACGGTCGCGATGGTGTCCGGGATAGCGTTCGGCACGGCACACACGAACACGAACACCGACGCGGGAGCCGCGCTGCACGCGACGGCCGCCGCCGCACCGGCCTCGGTCGCGTGCGCGGAGGTCCGTGACAAGGTCGGCACGCTGGAAGGGACCATCACCCCCAACGCCTGCGCGTTCATGAAGCGGCAGATCACATTCGGCGAGACCCCCACCGGGACGCCGCCGCAGCCGGGCGAGGTCCAACACCCGCGGGTCGCCGCCTATCTCGACATCTTCGACCCGGAGGCCACCCTCTGGGAGGCCGGGGGCAATCCGCAGCGCGGGCACTCCGTCATCGGGAAATCCATCGTCGGCTCGCTGGGTCTCGTACCGGACCTGCGCTATCGGGGCACCGAAGTCGTCGCGGACGGTGCGGTGGTGATGTTCGGCCAGTGGAACGAGGTCACCATCAAGGGCCACAAGGTCGGCTACCCGCAGATTGCCCGCAACGTCCTCTCCGACGACGGCAAGACGATCCAGGCCCGACGCTACTACGACCGGTACACCGTGTTCCGCTCCGCCGCCCCGGAGCTGCGCAACCTGTTCGAGGGTGTCGCGGACACGGGTCCGGACGCGGACATGGGCCCGGCGGCCGACGCCGGCCGGGGCCCCGCGCCGCACCCCTTCCGCGCCGGGGACATCACGGCGCGGCTCGCGGCCTGGAACACCGAGGACGTCGACGCTCTCGTCGGCGGCGCCGGACCCGGCCGCCTGACCGCGCCCGGCCTCGCCGCGCCCCTCAGGACCGCCGACGGCAAGGCGGCCTATCTCCGCCGGCTCTTCGACCACGCCGACGTCCGGCTGAAGCCGGGCCAGGTCGCGTTCGGCCGCACGCACACCTTCGTGGAGTGGCACGGCACCGTCACCAGTACGAAGGGCACGAACGTCCCCTTCGGGATCGTGGAGCGCTTCGGTCCGGCGGGCGAGTGGGAGCTGTACTTCGACACTCTGCCCCTGATCGCCAACCAGGCCCAGATCGACGCCATGTTCCAGCGTCTGGCCCAGTCCTGATAGCGACGCGGCCGGTCGCGGGTCCTCAGCCCCTGGGGGGGGCGAGCTTGCTGGCCGCCCCAGGGGGCTGAGGGTTCCCTCGGGACCCATGGCCCGGGCCGGATCGCCGGCTTCTCCCCGATCCCGGCGTCCCAGGTCCTTCACGCGGCTGGTGCACATGTTCAGCGCCCGGCCGCAGTAGCGTTCCACTCGGACATCGTCTGCCGCAGCCGCGAGCCGTGACGCCTGGGCCCGCGTCCGCAGCGTCCTGGGTGGTGGCGCATCGGCTCCTGAGCAAGGGTGGTTTCCGGGTGTGTCACTACTGCGGCTGCCGCGAGATCTCCTTGATCAAGGACCTCATCGTCGAGCACGAGATGGCGACCGACCTCGCGGGGAGCGCGGTCCGGGCGCTGGCACGAGGCGAGACCGCCGCGGCCCAGGGGCTGCTGCGCGGCATGGCCGAAGTGCTTCGGGCGCACTGGCGCGGCGAGGAGAACGGCCTGTTCGCGGTGATGCGGCAGGACGCCGAGTACGCGGCGTACATCGCGAACCTCGAACGCGAACACCGTGAACTGGACCAGTTGCTGGCCACGGCCGACCTCGGTGATCCGGACGACCGCCGGAGGTTCCTCGACGCCGTGGACGAACTGTACCGGCACATCGCCAAGGAGGAGGACGGGCTCTTCCCCGCCTCGCTCACCGCGTTGACCGGAGACGACTGGAACCGGGCGGCGGCCGCCTGGCGCGAGGCGCACCCGGAGGCCGGGGAGTAGCTTGTCGACGCCGACGGCGCGATCTGCCACCTCTACTGCTGAGGGGGCACGATTCGTGCAGCGGCTGGGCAATCGATAAGGTGCCAGGTCACGACCGCACCCCGTTCGATCCACGGGCCGGTCAGGGCTCTGCCAAGTTTGTGGCACCTCCACGGCTGCCGTGCTGACCCCTGCCCACCTGGGCCCTGGGACACCGGGGGCGATCTTCACGCCGGGGCAGTCGGGCCCCGGCCGACGGGCCAGGAGGAACGAGTGGCACAGATCATCGCCGAGGTCTCACGGACGTTCAACGAGTTTCTGCTCTTGCCCAACCGGACCCGGACCGACTGCTCGCCTGCGACGGTCGAGTTGCGCACGCCGCTGGTGCGGCACATTGTGGGCGAGCCGTCGACGATCGAGCTGCACTCCCCGTTCACGTCCGCGATCATGCAGGCCGTCAGCACACCGGAACTTGCGATCGCGCTCGCTCGCAACGGCGGTCTGAGCTTCCTGCACCACAACCAGTCGATCCAGGAGCAGGTCGCAGCGGTCTGCCAAGTGAAGAACTTCAAGGCCGGATTCGTCACCAGCGATACGAACGTCCGGCCTGACGACAGCCTGGGTTTCCTGGTCGACATCATGCGCCGCACAGGTCACAGCACCGCCGCGGTCACCCACGACGGGACCGCCACCGGCCGCCTGCTCGGCCTGGTGACCTCCCGCGATTTCCACCCTCAACGCCACGACCTGGCCGAACCGGTCAGCGGGCGGATGACCGCCATCGCCGACTTGCCCCATGCGGGGCCTGACACCACGCTGTCCGAGGCCAACACCCGGCTGTGGGACGAACGGCTGGACTGCCTCTCGGTGCTGGACGGCGAGGGCAACCTGCAGTATCTGGTGTTCCGATCCGACTACACGGACAACAAGCGATTCCCGAATCAGGTCGTGGACGCCGCCAAGCGCCTGCGCGTGGGCGCGGGCGTCAACACCCATGACTACCAGGAGCGCGTTCCGGCTCTGGTGGAGGCGGGCGTGGACGCGTTGTGCTTCGACTCGTCCGACGGCTACAGCGACTGGCAAGCACAGGCCCTGACCTGGGTGAAGAAGCATTATCCCGAGATTCCGGTGGGCGGTGGCAACGTGGTCGACGGCGAGGCGTTCACCTTCCTCGCCGAGGCGGGGGCGGACTTCGTCAAGGTCGGTGTGGGCGGCGGTTCCATCTGCATCACTCGCGACCAGAAGGGCATCGGCCGCGGCCAGGCCAGCGCTGTGCTGGATGTTGCGGCGGCACGGGATGCCTTTCGCGAGCGCACCGGCGAGTATGTGCCGATCTGTTCCGACGGCGGGCTGGTGCACGACTACCACGTGGCTCTGGCGCTGGCGATGGGGGCGGACTTCGTCATGATGGGGCGTTACTTCGCGCGATTCGACCAGGCGGCCGGCGCGAAACTGCCCACCCGTGACGGCTTCGTGAAGGAGTACTGGGGTGAGGGCTCGAACCGTGCCCGTAACTGGCAGCGCTACGGTCAGGGCGGTCAGGGGCTGGTCTTCGAGGAAGGCGTGGACGGCTATGTCCCCTACGCAGGCGACCTCAACGAAGGGCTCGCCCTGACCGTCGCCAAGCTCAGGACCACGATGGTCTCCTGCGGTTCCGCCACCCTGGCAGAGTTCCAGTCCACGGCCCGGCTGACCCTCGTTTCGGACCAGAGCTTCCAGGAGAGCCACGCCAACGTCACCCTGCGGGACACCCCGGCGACGGTGTCCTGACAAGCTGCCGAGGCCCATCGAGGCCTACTGGTGGGAGCGGAACAGCGCACGGTCGAATAGCCCCCTCCTGCCAGTAGTCCTTACTCTGCGCACTGGCTGCTGTCCGCCCGCGAATGGCACCGAGAGCCTTGGCCGGCACCGTGTTCACAGCCGTGCCTGCAAGACCGCCGTCGACGAGCTCGGCAACCATCCCTCTTCTTCGGAGGGAATCCCCGCCTTCAGGCGGGGAGGGAATCCGATCCTGAACCCTGCGGCGCGGAGCGCCGCAGTTTCGCTCCGGAACGCCTCGCCCGCGGAGCCGCGCTCAGTCGGGCCGCTTCTGGTTCTCGATGTAGTCCTTGACCACGTGGAGGGGTGCGCCGCCGCATGACCCCGCGAAGTAGGAGCCGGACCAGAAGCGGCCGTGCATGATGGCCTGGTTGACGTGGCCGGTGAACTCCTGCCTCAGCCGGCGCGAGGACACGCCCTTCAAACTGTTGACCAAGTTCGACAGGGCGACCCTCGGCGGGTAATGCACGAGCAGGTGCACGTGGTCTTCTCCGCCGTTGAACTCGATCAGGTCTGCCTCGAAGTCCTCGCAGACTTTTCGCATGATCTCTTCGCAGCGTGTCAGCATCTCGTCGTTGAAGACGGTCCGCCGGTACCTGGTGACGAACACCAAATGCGCGTGGAGGTGGTGGACGACGTGACGGCCGCGCCGTACGTCAGGGTTTGGTTCCCAACGTGGTGACATGAACCAATGCTACGGTTAAGGTCGATTCGAGCCGGAGGGGGTGGACTGAATGATCCGTGCGTACAAGTTCCTCCTGCGACCCACCGCCCGGCAGGACCAGGCCCTTCGCGAGATGCTGCGCGATCACTGCTCGCTCTACAACGGCGCGTTGCAAGAACGCCGTGACGCCTACCGGCACAGCTCGAAGACGACGGTCCGATACGGGCAGCAGTCCGCCCAGCTCAAGGACATCCGGGCATTCGACCCGGAACGTCAGGGCCGTTGGTCGTTCTCTTCTCAGCAGGCGACGTTGCGACGGCTGGACAAGGCGTTCTCCGCGTTCTTCCGTCGGGTCAAGGCAGGGGAGAAGCCGGGGTATCCGCGCTTTCGTTCGGGCAAGCGGTTCGACACCGTGGACTTCCCGAAGGACGGAGACGGCTGCCGCTGGGATGCCACCGCGCACGACCCCGTCACCCGCGTCCGCCTCCAGGGCGTCGGGCACGTCAAGGTGCACCGGCACCGGCCGGTGGCCGGCAAGGTCAAGACGATCAGCGTCAAGCGCGAAGGGCGGCGCTGGTACGTCATCCTCACCGCCGACCAGGAACAGCCCGAGCCGCTGCCGGCGACCGGCAGCATGATCGGCATCGACCTGGGCATAGCGAACTTCCTCGCCGACTCGGGCGGCGAGTTCGTGCCCAACCCCCGTCACGGAGCGAAGGCCGCCGCGAAGCTCGAAGCCGCGCAGCAGGCCCTCGCCCGGTGCAAGCGGGGCAGCAAGCGCCGTCGTAAGGCCGCGGAGACGGTGGCACGTCTGCACCGCAACGTCCGCCGTCAGCGCCTGGACCACGCCCACAAGACCGCCCTCGGCCTCGTGCGGGAGCACGACCTCATCGCGCACGAAGACCTCAAGATCCGCAACATGAGCAAGGCCCCCGAACCGAAGCCCGACCCCGACCAGCCGGGCAGCTTCCTGCCCAACGGGGCAGCGGCCAAGGCCGGACTCAACCGCTCGATATCGGATGCCGGCTGGGGAATGTTCCTCGCGATCCTGAACGCCAAGGCTGAGAGCGCCGGGCGGGAAGTGATGGCCGTGGACCCCCGCAACACCTCCCGGCGGTGCCCCGTATGCGGGTACACCGCCAAGGAGAACCGGCCCACACAGGAGACGTTCCACTGCGTCGCCTGCGGCCACAACGCGCACGCGGACACCGTCGGTGCTCTCAACGTCCTACGGGCCGGGCTGGTCCGTCGCGAAGCCCAACCGGCATAGCGAGAAGCCACCCCGTTCACGGGGCGGAGGAGTCACGACGGAGACAGCACAGTCACATCGGTCGCGACCACTCGCGCCGGTCACCGGTGCCGACGGCTGCCGGCCGGACACCCCGGCAAAAAGGCCGGTGTGCCGCCGCCCGGGCTCGCGGCGTCGTCGGTCTCGCCCCACGCGCGCGGCGTCTCGTGGCGTCGTCCAAGCCCGGCGGCCCGCTCACCGGGTGCGCTCCGGGGCTCGGGCCCCTCCCGTCCACCGACGCCTCCCGCGGCCGCAAAGAGGGGCGTGTCCATGACGGTTTGTGCGTCTCGTGCGTCACGTGCGTCTCGTGATGTTCGCCGGGACGGCTCCCCGTCCGCGCCGCCGGTGCCCGCCCCCGCCGCGAACCTGCGTGAACAAAACAATCAGACCGCTCGGTAGAGCCGCGTGACCTGGAGCATGAACCTTTCGCTTGACCGGATCAGACAGATCTGTCTAATCTTTTTCCTGTACTAGACAGACCTGTCTAACCCTGAGGTTGACCCATGAGCCTGACACCCACTGCGCGCTACGCCGCCCGTACGAACAGCCCCGTACGACGGTCTCCTGCGTACGCCGCCCACCGGCGACGACGGGGCCCGGGACCCATTGCCTCCCTTGCCCTGCTCGCCTCGATCGTCGTGTCGCTGCTGGCCGCATCCAGTGCCCCGACCCCGCTCTACGCGATCTACCAGCAGCGCTGGGGCTTCTCGCCGATCACCACCACCACCGTCTTCGGCGTCTACGCGCTCGCTGTGCTGGTCTCGCTCCTGGTCCTCGGCAAGATCTCCGACCACGTCGGCCGCCGGCCGGTCCTGCTGGCGGCGCTGACCGGGCAGGCCGCGGCAATGGTCGTCTTCGCCACCGCCGGCGGGGTGGACGCACTGCTGGCCGCCCGTGTCGTCCAGGGCGTGGGCACCGGCGCCGCGCTCGGCGCGATCGGCGCCGGCATGCTCGACATCGACCCGCGCAGGGGAGGGTTCCTGAACTCCTTCGCGCCCGCGGTGGGCACCGCCGGCGGCGCCCTGGTCTCCGGGCTGATCGTGCAGTACCTGCCCGTGCCCACCCGCCTCGTCTACTTCGTACTGCTCGGCATATTTGTCCTGCAGGCGCTCGGTGTGCTCGCTCTGCGCGAGACGGTGAGCCGCAAGCCGGGCGCGCTGGCCGGCATGGTCCCCGAGATCAAGCTGCCCAAGGCCGTTCGCACCCCGGTGGCGATCGCCGCCCCCGTACTGTTCGCGGTGTGGGCCCTGGCCGGCTTCTACGGCGCGCTGGGCCCGGCCATCATCCGGACCCTGGTGCACTCCACCTCCGTCGTGTGGGGCGGGCTGCCGCTGTTCGTGCTCGCCGGTTCCGCAGGCCTGGCCGTCCTGGTGCTGCGCGGTACCTCGACGCGCACGGTGATGCTGCTCGGCGCCGGCGCACTGATTGCCGGTGTGGCGATCACCCTGGTGTCCATCGGCCCGGGCACCGGCGGCCCAGCCGCCGCGACCGGGTTCTTCGCGGGCAGCGCGATCGCCGGCTTCGGCTTCGGCAGCGGGTTCCAGGGCGGCATCCGGATGGTGATGCCGCAGACGGAGCCGCACGAGCGGGCCGGTGTGCTGTCCCTGCTGTACGTGGTGTCCTACCTGGGCCTGGGCGTACCCGCGGTGATCGGCGGCGTGCTGGTCGTGCACGGAGGCGGACTGCTGCAGACCGCCCGGGAGTACGGCATCGCCGTCATCGTGCTGACGGCCGCTGCGCTGGCCGGCCTGCTGCTCAGCGGCCGCCGCGCGGAGCCGGTGGCAGCGCTCCGGACGGCAGCCGGCTCCACCCCCGAGGCCGCACCCGCACCGCAGACCGCACGGGTGCCGCAAACCGTCTCCGGCTAGAATAGACCGATCTGTCTGAAGGGGTGATCGTCATGGCAACCAGGACCGCAACGAAGCCGTCTGCACGGGAGCGCCTGCTCGAGGCCGCCAACGAGCTCTTCTACAGCGAAGGCGTGCAGACCGTTGGCATCGACCGCATCATCGAGCACGCCGGAGTCGCCAAGGCATCCCTCTACAACACCTTCGGGAACAAGGAAAGCCTGGTCTGCGCCTACCTGGAATCCCGCAAGACGCGCATCCAGGACCGGATCCTGCGGACCCTGACCCGCTTCAGGACCCCCCGCGAACGCCTGCTCGGCGTCTTCGACGCACAGGGCGAGCTTTTCACCGCCCCCCAGTACAACGGCTGCGCGTTCGTGCGGGCCACCGCCGAGGCGCCGGACGACAGCTCGATCAGCCGCGCGGCTGACGACTACCGGGCCTGGGTGCGCGGCCTGTTCACCGAACTGGCCACCGAGGCCGGCTACGCCGACCCCGAGGGGCTGGCCCGCCAACTGCACCTGCTCTACGACGGCGCCGCACTTTCCGCGCGGATGGACCGCGACCCCTCGGCCTCCACCACCGCCCGCGCCGCCGCGGCCGCCCTGCTCGACGCGGCGCCGCTCGCGGAGCCCGCGACCACCAGCCCGGGAAGCTGAAGGTCCAGGGGGACCGTTCCCGCCCCCGACCGCCGCCGGCCGGCTGGGCCGGATGCGCCGACTCGCGCGCGAAGCTGCGGACAGGACGTGCGCAATCCACGCTCACGGGGACCGAGCAGCGCCGCCGGTACGGTGTGCGTCCGCCGGGGGACAGGATGCCCTCCTGCGACCTGGCGGTGGAAGAGGAGTACGAGCCCCGGCGGTCCTGGCCGGACGAGCAGGCCGGCTGCCAGCTGTTCTTCCGGGCTACCGGGGCGAGCAGACCGCGCACGTAGTCGCGCATACGACGGCGGAGCTCGACGCGGCGGAAACGGTGGCCGATGGTCAGGAAGAGGTCGTCCAGTTCGAGGTTCCAGTGTTCGGCAGCACGCCCGGTGATCACACCGGGAGGTTTCCCTGGTCGCTGCCACTACCAGAGGCGGCGGCACACGTTCGAGGGGCGGTCTCCGTGAGACCGCCCCTGACCACCCACCAGCCCGCTACACTCCAGCCGCCCAGCGAAACCCGCAGCTCAGACAGCGAAATCCTGCTGGATCACTAGAGCCAGCCGAGTCGTACAGCCTTCACTCCGGCTTCGAAGCGGCTTCGAGCACCGAGCCGCTCCATCAAGGTGGTGGCGATGCGGCGGGCAGTCCGGTGTGAGACACCAAGGCGTTTGGCGATGGCCTCATCCGTGTGTCCCTCGGCGAGCAGCTTCAGCGTCGTGGACTCCGTGTCGGTCAGGTCGTGCTTATCACGAGGTGCGTTTGCCCCCAGTGGGGTTGCGCTCGCCCACACGCTCTCGAAGAGCGCGCAGAGCGCGATCAGGGTTCCGTGGCCGCTGAGCACGACAGCCGCTGCCGCGGTGTCGTCTCCGTTGACCGGAATAACAGCGGAAGCCCGGTCCATGATGATCATCCGAGTGGGCAGGGCGGCGACGGTTCGTGCTTCTCGGCCCAGCGAGGTAAGCCATTCCGCGTACTCCACGATGGGTGGGCAGTTGCGAACACTGTCCAGATAGATGGTCCGCATCCGCACACCCCGCCGAAGCAGCGCCTCGTCGCGCGGCCGAGCCTGCTCGAGTCCCGCAACAATGTGCTCGTTCTGGGGCGAGAAGATCATTACTTCCTCGCGCACTTCGCGCTCGAGCAGGTTCAGCCGGTCGCGGATGTGGTCGAGGCCGACCAGGTGCTCAACGCCTGGATGTGCTGCAGACGGCCTGAGGTCCGCGCACTCCGCGATGAGCCGGGCCGCGGCAGCCCGGGAGGCTTCGATACGTTGCTGCTGCGCGGCCAGCTCGGCCTGCTGGCGAGCCAGCAGCATCTCCATGCCGATTTCGGGGCTGACCGCTCTGATCTGTCCGGGCTCTTCCTGCGAGGGCCTGACCAAAGCTAGTTCGCTCAGACGGTCGAGGCCGCCACGGACTGATTCCTCGGGCATGCCGAGTCGCTCGCACAGCGCGGCGACGCCCTCGGCCGGATACGTGAGCATCGCCCGATACAGGGTTTCTGTCTCCTGGTCGAGTCCAAGCGTAGTCAGCAAGAGGCCCCCCTCAAGGTGTGGACAGCGATAATTCCATGGATCTTGTAAATGCCAAGAGGCTGAGCCGCAAACGTGGCCGCTTCAGTCCAAGGCCCCAATCGTCCAGCTTGATCAAGTGGTAAGTAGTTCGCCCCAGTTGGAATCCTGGGACCATGTATCTCATCCATGCCCATCTCAAGGGCCCTACGGGAGCCGTGCTCACCGACCAAACGGCGGAGCTCATCCACGCATGGGCACTGAGCCAGGAACAGGTCGAGCACGTCACAGCCCACCCCGGCGCCGCCCCCCACCCCATCGTCGGTGTCTACGTACTGGCCGACTCGCTGCACCAGGCCGAAGAGCGCGTAGCCGCAGTCTGTCACCGCGCACTGCGGCAGGAGCCGTCGTTGTCCACGTGGACGCTCGTGCGGGCCGAAGCGCCGCTGCTGGCCCCATTGGTCCATGGCCCGTTGGGTCCACCAGAGAACCCTTACATGGGGTCTGACCTACGAGGAAAGTAGTTGTTGCCAGCAGGGCGACAAGCTCAGTCGGCACCACCGGAGATCAGGCCACCGCGGGACCTGGGGCCGGTGAACTCCCCCTTACTGCTCATGGCCCAGAAAGGTCACTCACCATGTATGCCATCCGTTTCGCCAAGGCCGCCGCGGTCGCCGCCGCCGTTGTCGGAGCCCTCCTCATCACCGCCATTCCCACCACAGCGGAGACCACCCCGCCCCCGCCGGCCGCCGCTGCGGGCACCTGGGCCGGCGACGAAAAGCCGGGACAGTCCCACGATTTCGATTGGGGATAACCCTGCTGGCTGCCCAGGCGGGCATCAGCCGCCGGGATCCCGTCCCGTACTCGTAACTAGCCCCGCAGAACAGCTGTCGATCTCGGCCTTTTTGCGCCATCACCCCGCCACTGCCTCATCGGCAGACAGCTGCGCAGATGACCGGCTGACTCGTGCCCCACGCGCACCGAGCAGCCCGGCACCGGCAAGGGCAGCGGCATCAGAGGGATGCAATCCGCAGGAGAGTCCGGACGTGTCTTCCTCCGTCCGCAGAGCAACGACCCACTCCAGTGCGCAAGCCAGTTACCGATCCGCGTCGACCGATTGCGAATTGCCATGTATGGAGATGTCAGTTATGTGCAGGCAGGCCCGATACAGGGCTTCCCTGACCTGAGGCCGGCTGCCCGCCGAATCCCCCAGCTGTCGGAGCGTGAACACCAAGTTCTCCTCCTGCTCGCAACAGGCGGAACGAATCACGCGATCTCTCGACGTCTCGGCGTTGCCGAGGGAACCATTAAGGCTCATGTCGGGCGCATCCTCCTGAAACTGGGACTGGAAAGCCGAACAGCCGCTGCCGTCACCGCCGTTTCCTATCTGAATCCGTGCCCGTGCGCTGTCGTATCTACGGGCATGGGCGAGTCGAACCGTCTCGGCTCCTGCATCACCGCCGATCCGGTTATGCCGAAAGTCTAATTGCCGGACAGGTGGCCCTAACGGAATGCTTAGGGCAGCAAGAAGGAACAAGGAAGAAATCGCAAGGGTGAGGATTTCTGATCGAGTTCTCAGAAATCTAGGTTTCTGTAGCAGGGCTGAATGATGCCCAAATGCACCTTAAATGCAGACGCTGAGGATTCCGTCAGGAACCCTGGCCACCCAATCTCTACATGAATTAATTGCATCACGGATAAGCGTCATTCATTTCAATCAAGAGGAGTCTCCAATGATTAGTCTGAAGACCTCTAACCGGAAGTCCGTGCGAGCTGGCATCACTGGTGTGGTTGCCGCCACGGTGGCCGGCCTCGCACTGGTGGCCCTGCCGGGCCAGGCCTCCGCCGCTGGGGGCGTGCAGCCTCCGGGGCCCACCACCACCACCGAGAACTACATCGCCTACTTGGAGGGCAGGGCGCTTGCGGGCGACGCCGAGGCTGCCGACATCGCCACGCAGTTCAAGGCACTCAATTTCATGGATCAGTTCAGATTCCTCACGGTGATCAGTGACTCGAATACGACCCAGGCGTACACCCAGGCGGTTAGCGAGCTGGGCGACGAGGCGGCCGACATGCCACCCACAGAGGGATCGTCCACGAAGGTGCTCGGCGCGGGGCACGCGGTCGAGACCGTGACCGAGACCGGAGAGGCCGCACCGCTAGCACCGCAAGTCCAGAAGAGCACTGTCATGGCGGCCGCAGCCTCCTACAGGGACATGTGGGCCTCATACACGGTCTACGACACAGTTTTCGGTATTCGCGTCACCAAGGTCAGCGTCCGCACCAACTACCAGGTCAACGGCACAGACACGACCAAGGTCTACCCCGGTAGCGCCTCTCACTACAACTACGTCCCGGCCGCCTCGTTCTCCAACACTGCGGTGTCCGAGTGGATCTCCTCCCCGCCCGCCGACAACGCCCAGTCGGAGACCGTCTGGACGGCCACCTGGAAGGGTGGCCTCGGCTCCTGGTCTGCGCGCGAGCGGGTGTGGGGCGACTACCGCGGCTTCGTCGGCGGCTACCTGAAGTAGCAGTCCGTACCGCGTCTCCAGGCCGGGGGTGGTGCAGACGGTGCGCGCCGCCTGCACCACCCCCGACCGCGTTGATCCGGGGGTTCCCTCGCCACCCCCGCTCATGTATCGTTTTTCGATAACAACGTTAATCGATAAGCGGGGTGGATGCTGTGATGCAGGACCAGAAGCTGCTCGAACCCATCGCCACCGTGGTCTCGGTGGCCCTGCGTCTACTCATGGCTCTGATGGTCGCCGCATTCATCCTCTCCACGGTCCACGGCTGGGGTGGCGGCAGTGTCTGCATCACAGACTGGACCTCCAACAGCTCGTACGCGGCGCGGGACTTCACCCCTGAACCGGGCGCCAGCGTCGGCTCCGTTCCGCGCTACTGCGCAGAGAGCGCAACAACCGCGCAGAACGTCCTGGCCGGCCTCAGCCCTCTGGCGTCACTTGCCTTGAGTGTTGGGGGCCTCTTCCTCCTCAACCTGCTGCTCCGCGGCGCGTCACGCGACGGAGTGCACACTCTTCAGACCGCCACCCGGCTGAGACTGCTGGGGTGGTGGCTCCTCGCGGGCAGCGTCGCTGCTGCGACCATCGCTGCTGTTTCGCAGGCGGCCCTCCTGGCGTCACTGGCCCGCGGTGTGGATCTCACAGCCGTCTCCTGGCTTCAGGCCTGGAACGCGCCTTATCTGGCCATATTTACTGGTCTTGGTCTACTCACTTTCGCCCGGATCACTCGTGCCGGCTCCAGGATGCGAGAAGACCTCGAAGGACTCGTCTAATGGCCCCCGAAGAAGGCGACGGTCATGCTGTCGTTGTTCATCTCGACAAGCTTCTTCAGCGTCGTGGAATGACGTTGGCCGAACTTGCCGCCCGGGTGGGCGTGACAAATGTCAACCTGTCTGTACTCAAGAACGGTCGCGCAAAAGCGATCCGCTTCAGCACACTCACGCGCATCTGTGAAGTATTGGAGTGCCAACCCGGCGACATCCTCACCATTCGGACAGGTGAGGGTGAAAGTGCAGAAAACTAACCACCGGGCCTCGATGGTTTGCCGCTCAATATGATTAGGGAGAGCATCCGTGTACGGAACGATGGACACAGGGGCGAAGGTTGCAATCGGTTTGGTCGTCGCCCTGATCGTCGTAGGAATCACCGCTGGAGTGAGGTGGTTCAGGAAGTCTGCATCCACACACTCGACAGGCGACGAGTAGTTGCGCTACTGAGCCTTTTCAACTTGGCGGCAGCGGCAGGATGTTGAAGACAGGAGCTGCACGGAACGACGAAGCTCCTGGTAGAGGGGTTCTCGACCAAGATCACCCGTGTCCGCCAGGAGGACCTCGTGCAGCCGCGGTCACACGCCAGCCTCGGTCCATCCCGGCTGGCCCTTCTCCTTCCGTTGCCGCCCTGGAAACGGGACGCACATCGTGGACCGCCGTGCTGGACGCCGTCCGTCTGGGCCCGGCCGACGACGCCACCGCGGTGACCGCCGCCCAGCTCCGCGACGTCGTCGTCCGGCTCGTGCGGGCCGGGCAGTGGCGGCCCGGCGACGCGGACATCCTCGTCGTCATGGACTCCGGCTACGACGTCACCCGCCTCGCCTACGTCCTGGCCGACCTGCCCGTCGAACTGGTCGGCCGGCTGCGCTCGGACCGGGTGATGCTCCGTGACGCAGGCCCCCGGCGTTCCACCCCGCGCGGCGGGCAGCCCCGCAAGCACGGCGGTGTCCTCACCTTCTCCAAGCCGACAACGCAGATGGCCCCTGACCGGCGGATGCCGGCCAGGGGCCATCTGACGACGGTCAGGCTATGCCGACCGGTCTACTGCGTCAGCCGTCGTTCTCGGCGGACGGGAGGTTGGCGCCGGGGACGTCCTTGGGCGCGTAGACCTTCTTGTCACCCGGGTAGGGCTTGTTGAAGTTGTGGGTGTCGTACCAGGTGTAGCGGTCCATCTGGGCCGGGTTGGCGTAGTCCGGCACGGCGTTCGGGCCGGTGAAACGCTGCTTGGAGGCCCAGCTCTTCCACTCGTCCGCCAGCGGCTGCTGCGCCGCCGGGACGGCCGTCGTCGTGGGCGCGGCGGCCGCCGCCGGGTTCTGCGGTGCGGGGGTGTCCGTGCCGCAGGTGGGCGCCGGGTTCACGCCGAGGGTCAGCGAGGTCCGGTTGGGCACGGCGGTGAACGGCGTGTTGTCCGGCTTGTTGGTGAACGCGCCGAACATCGGGGTGGCCGCGGTGTCCATCTGGTTCATCGGGTGGATCCCGAGGATCTGCTCGATGGTGCGGACCGTGGTGACCTGCGAGTAGTAGTGGCTGTCGACGACGCCGTGCTGGGCGTACGGGCTGATGATCTGGACCGGCGCGCGGTGGCCGTCGACGTGGTCCTGGCCGGCCTGGGAGTCGTCCTCGACGATGAAGATCGCCGAGTCCTTCCAGTACTTGCTGTGCGTGATCGCGTCGACCGTGCGGCCGACCGCGAGGTCGTTGTCCGCGACCTGGGCGGCGGAGTTCGCCGGGCCACCGGTGTGGTCGTTGGAGTACCAGAACATGTTCAGGTTCGCGGGACCGTTCTTCTTGAAGTCCTGCTCCCAGACCTGCTCCTTGTAGACGTCCGGCACGCTGGTGTCGAACTTCGGGAAGCCCTGCACCGTCGCGTCGTTCAGCGAGGGGATCGCCGAGCCCGTCTTGATGGGGTACTTGGACGGCGACCCGGTCGCGGCCATGTCCTGGGTGTCGCAGTACAGGTTCTGCCAGCTCGCACCCGCCGGCTTCTGCTCCAGCGTCTGGAACTCGCCGAAGTTCTTGACGGTCTTCCCGGCCGCCTTGGCACCGGTCCAGATGAAGCCGGACTTCTGGTGGCCGAGGACGTCGTCCTCGGTGTCGTAGGAGCGCGTGTACTCACCGGCGGACGACTCGGTGTACTCCGGGTTGTCCGACTGCGTGAGCCAGTTGTGGCCCTCGGCGGAGTTCGTGCCCATGTCGTAGAAGTTGTCGTACAGGCCGAACTGCTTGGCCAGCGCGTGCTGGTTGGGCGTGACGTTCTCGCCGAACGTGGTGAGCGAGGGGTCGCCGTTGCCCTGCGGGATGTCGCCGTAGACCTGGTCGTAGGTGCGGTTCTCCTTGACGAGGTAGAAGACGTGCTTGATCGTCGAGGGGTCGCCGAGCCGCGCCGGGACCGGAACCGCGGGCACGTTGCCGTTGTTCTCGGACAGCTTGAGCGAGTCGCCGCGCCAGCCATTCATCTGGAACACCTTGGGCGTGTACGACTTGATCTCGTCGTCGCTCGGCAGGGTGAACGTGGTGAGGCTGGACGTGGTGTCGTGGGTGCCGTGCTTGGCCGTGGCCGAGCGACGGGCGTCTATACCACGGGTGTTGGAGACGATGATCTTCCCACCGACGGAGGCGATCTCCGACGGGAAGTAGTCCGTCGGGAGCAGGCCGACGTAGCGGGCGGGCTGCGCCGCGCCCGAGTAGCGGTAGACCGCGACGGCGTTGGCGCGGCCCAGGGTCACCAGCAGACGGCCGTCGTCGGTGAGGGTGACGGCGTTGGGCTCGTAGCCGACCGAGGCCTCGGCCCACGGCTTGGTGGAGATGGTCTGGACGACCTTGTCGCTCTTGCTGTCGATGACGGAGACGCTGTTGTCGGAGGTGTTGGTGACGAACAGCACGCCGTTCTTCGTGTACACCGCGGTCGGGTGCAGACCGACATCGATGGTGCCCACGGCGGCGGACGCGTCGGCGGTGTTGATCACGCTGACCGTGCCGGTGGTGGAGGCGCCGGTCTCACGGTCCGCCGGGACCTGGGTGCCGTAGGAGTTGATGGTGGTCTCGCCGGCCTTGGCCGGGCGACCGCCCTCGTTGGAGACATACAGCTTGCCGCCGACCAGGGCCAGGCCGCGCGGGGCGGTGCCGGTGGTCCAGGTCGTCTTGACGGTGCCGGTGGCGGCGTCGATGGCGACGACCTTGTTCTGGCCGTTGACCGCGCCGTACACGGTGGAGCCGTCGGCGGAGAACACCGCGGCGCCCACGAGGGCCTGGTGGCCGCTCACGGTCGGGATGTTCACGGCGACCGGGTTGGCCAGGGTGCCGTCGGCGTTGACGGTGAACTTGGTGTAACCGGTGGCCTGGCCCAGCCACAGCGACTTGCCGTCGGGCGAGTAGGTCGGGCCTTCCTGGCCCACGGCGCTGCTGCTGATGCGCAGGTTGTCGGCCGCGTTGGTGCCGATCTTCTGCGCGATCTTGCCGGTGGACAGGTCCATGATCACCAGGGCGGCGTCGCCGTCGGTGACCGAGGCGGCCAGGTGCTTGCCGTCCGGGCTGACGACCGACGACATGATCTTGCCGCTGTTGATGACGGTGCGGTCACCGTAGGGGTTGATGTACTGGTCGTCGGAGACGACGGTGCCGTGGTCGGTGACCTGGCCGACCTGCTGGGTGCCGAAGTGAGCCGTGGAGGCTACGGCCGTGCCCGTGACGCCGAGGGCGACCGCGATGCCCGCCGTCACCATGAGCGACCGGCGCCCGACTCGTCTGCCGAGGACGTGGAACTGGCCCTTCTGGCTGACCTGGCGCTTCCGAATTACCTGCATGGAGACTTATCCCTTCGAGGTGGTATCGAGCAGTTCGACGTTCCCGTCGAACTGCCACATCGGGTTCGGCGCGTCCCCATTGGGGGTCCGCACCAGGAAGTAGCCGTTCACTTCCTTGGGTCCGTCGCCATCGGCGACGAACCGCCCGTCTGAGGTGACGTCCAGTTGGTAGATGGCCTGACCTGTGGTCTGGACGCCGGGGAGATGCCAGGAGACCACGCAGCGCCAGTCGTTGCCCGGCCCCTCTGCGCGGTCCTGGACATGGCCCTTGCTGCACGCCGCCGTGGCCTTCAACTGGGCCTCGGTGACGGCGGGTCTGTTGAGTTCGTCGGTCTGCATGCGGTACAGGTGCGCGAACGCCGTGGCGACCGAACGCTGCACCTTGTCCTGCTCGATCCCGGAGCCCGTTGCCGAGGTCGTCGCGGCGACGACCGCGAACGACACGGCGGCCACCCCGACGAGCGGCAGGACTCCGACGGTGATGGCGCGGCGGCCCGAACCGTCGTGGGTCGGGTTGGTGAATTCGCGCCGTACGAAGAGCACATAGGCCAGCGCCGTGGCGACCACGGCCCACACGAGGCTGACGACGACACCGATCAGCAGCGGGCCGAGCTGCTGCGGGCCGGTGAACAGCCCGTTCCAGGAGATGAAGGCGTAGCTGGGCAGGGCGACCCGGACGGCCACGGGGAGCGGCAGCATCTGGGCGACCGCCATCGCGAGCGAGACGAGCACGGGCACCAGCAGCCCCATCGGGGACCGTCCCAGCATGACCGACCCGAGGAAACCGAGTGCGGCGAGCGCCAGGGTCGGAGCGAGGACGCAGATCCAGGAGAGCAGGACCTGAACGGCGGCGTCCGACGGCGCCAGGAGGTGGCCGTCGAGGCCGACCAGCGGCTGGTTGCCGACCGCAAGGAGGCCGCCGACCGTGCTGGAGACCGCAAGTCCGGCCACGAGCAGCAGCAGGACGGTGAGGCTGGCGACCACCTTCGCCACGAAGATCCGCCGAGGTGAGCGGACCGCCACGAGCAAATGGCGCCAGGTGCCGAGCCGGTCCTCGGAGGCGAACACGTCACCGGCCACCACCGAGGTCAGCAGCGGGAGCGCCCAGGTCCCCGCGAAACCGAGCATCACCAGCGGGCCGGCCCACCCGGAGGCGTGCATCCAGCGCCCGAAGAGGGTGTCCACGGGGAGCGTGGCCTGCTGGCTCACGCCGGCGACGAAGAGAGCAGGAACGATCCAGCAGGCGAGGACCAGCAGGCGGATCCGCCACTGGGAGACGAGCTTGACGAACTCGAAGCGACAGGCGCGGGTGACGGGGATGCGACGGCCCCGGGTCACCGGCTCGTGTTCCTGTTCCGGGCTCTGGGTGAGGGTCGCGGTCATCGGCCGGCCTCCTGCTGCTCGGTGAGGGCGAGGAACGCGGCTTCGAGCGGCGACACCACGGGAGTGAGTTCGCGCAGCGCGACGCTCTCCTCCACGAGCCGCACCACGAGGTCGTCGAGGGCGGGCATCAGGGCGCGTACGACGAGCAGTTCGGCGTCCTGCCGTACCCCGGCGTCGTCGACGACCCGGACCCCGGGCGCGTCGTCGGCCACCCGGCGGGCGGCCTGCGGGTCGGAGGTGAGCAGCCGGTAGTCGAGTTCACGGCTGTCGGCGGCCAGCTTGCTCAGGGGGCCGGAGAAGACGACGCGTCCGGTGGCGACGATGGTCACCTCGGAGCACAGCGCCTCGAGGTCGTCCATGTTGTGGCTCGACAGGACGACGGCGGTCCCGTCGGCTGCGAGCCGGGTGAGGACACCGTGCACGTGCATCTTGCCCGCCGGATCAAGGCCGTTGGAGGGTTCGTCGAGCACGAGCAGCCGGGGCTTGGTCAGCAGGGCTGCGGCGAGTCCGAGCCGCTGGCGCATGCCGAGGGAGAAGCCGCGGGTGCGGTCGTCGGCGACGCCGGTGAGGCCGACCTCGGCGAGTACGTCGTCGATGCCCGCCGTGCGCGCGTCGTGGCCGCGGAGTGCGGCCAGCGCGGCGAGGTTCTGCCGTGGGGTGAGCGAGGGGTAGAGAGCGGGACCGTCCACGAAGCCGGCGACACCGTCGGGAGCGTCGAGTGCCCGCCCGACCGGTGTACCCAGGACCTCGAGGCGACCGCTGTCGGCAACCGCGAGCCCCAGCAGAAGACCGAGCAAGGTCGTCTTCCCGGCGCCGTTCGGTCCGACCAGGCCGTGGATATGCCCCTGCGTCACATCGAGGTCGATGCCGTCGAGCGCGACGACGTCACCGAAACTCTTAGTGATGCCGCGAGCCCGGATTGCGAGGAGTTGTTCCATGGGTCCTTTCCTTCAAGAGCCTCAAGGACCATAGGGATTGGCCATGCTGCGCACAGGGACCGCGAGTTGAATGGTGATGGAACACGAAACGACTTGGCATATGCGACGTCGTCACCGGGCGCGAGCTGCCCATGCTTCGACCAGCACCCTTTGCAATTGCTTGATCAAAAGCAGAGGAGTGGATGGAAAAGTTGCGATCGCGAACAATGTTCGCTACTGGGGGGTTGACTGAGAAGTAACCCGGCGGCATGGACGGAGGGGCGCGGCGGGCGGATTGACGAGAAGTCAGTCACCGGGGCGGGGATGGTCACTCGGTGTCACCGCGCAGGCAGGACCGAACCGCCCACGCGGCCTCGCAGCCGGACGGCAAGGGCAACAACCGCTGCCCGAAATCCGGTTGATTGCCCGGAGTGTCGGCCTGTGTGCCGGCGTCGGAGCAGCGTCGTGCGGCCTCGTCGGAGGGGCCGAGTGCAGGGAGCGGTACGGCAGGGGCCGTTGGTGCGGGTCCTGTTCGGGGTCCCACCGCGCCCGAGGGGGCATGCGCTGCACCCCCGTCAATCTCACTGA
Source organism: Streptomyces sp. NBC_01669 (assembly GCF_026339735.1). Taxonomy (GTDB): domain Bacteria; phylum Actinomycetota; class Actinomycetes; order Streptomycetales; family Streptomycetaceae; genus Streptomyces; species Streptomyces yanii. The sequence goes on along the minus strand of NZ_JAPEQG010000001.1, from coordinate 128,775 downwards.
TACTGGCTGTTCCGCTGGTCCCCACGGCCGAACATGTTGAGCCCGTCAGGCCCGAGATCGCCCGAGCATCCGACGACTAGGCCCATTTCCTCGTTCTCCGCACGCTGGACCAGGGCCGCGTCGATGGTGGTAACCGTCTTGCTGATCAGGTCGATGCCGTCGAAGGCGACCTGGGGCCCAGTACGGCCGTGCACGGTCAGGGCCGCCAAAGTGGGTCCGCCTTCGCGGTACCAGCAGTGCGCGGTCACCGACCAAGGGCTCGGCTTTCCAGCCGACTTCCTACCCAAGGCCTTCGACCGCTTCGCGCGCGCCGAAGCGAGCCGCACCAGCCCCGGATCAGGCCTCGGCCTGGCGTTCGTCGCCGCGGTCGCCGCCTCTCACGGCGGCACCGCGCGCGCCGAGAACACCCGGCAGGGCTCCGCCGTCAGCGTCGACATTCCCTGCTGACTGGCACCCACCCGGACAGGGTTCTGCGCAAGCCGCTGCTTCCGGGAGTCCTGCCCGTGGCTACATCTCGCGAAGACGTCCGACCGAGTGCCGACGGGTTCCCACGAGCCCGGCTCACACCCCGCTGATGGGCAGTCGTGCGCGAGGCAATTCGTCTATGGGGCGCCCGCGGCGCGCAGAAGGAGGTGGAGGTCGTGGGCGGCTTCGGCGCCGGACCAGGCGGCGATGGCGAGGACCGCGACGGTGGCCAGGGCGAGTCCACGGTGCAAGGTGAGCGGCGGGGCGAGGAGGGCCGCGACGCGGCGCGGCACGGGGCCGGCTCCAGCCGGCGGTCCCTTGCGGCGGCCGAGAATTCCGAGTGCCGCGCCGGGGGTGCGGGCGAGGGAGTGCCGGGAGGCCAGCGCGGCCTTGCCGACGGTACGGGCGACGCGAGTACGGTCGCCGGTGGCGGCAGCCGCGTTCTCGTCGGCCCAGCGCTCGATGGTGTAGGTGACGGCGCCGGCCAGCGGGCGGAGCAGTGGGTTGGCGGTGGCGCCCAGCTGGGCGAGGGCGACGAAGAGGTAGTGGTGCGCGGCCAGATGGGCCCGCTCGTGGGCGAGCAGGATGGCATGCTCTGCCGGGTCGAGGGTGTCGAGCATGCCGGTGGAGACGATGACGCGTCCGGGAAGGCCCGGCAGCGCGAAGGCGTCGGGGGCCTCGTCCTCGAGTACGACCAGTCCGTCTCGCGCGGGCATGCACGCCGCGTCGATGGCGGCTGCTGCGAGGGTGCGGGCGCGCCGCCAGAGCATCCGCGCCGCGGCGAGCACGGCGCCGCCGAGCAGCAGCCCGGCGATCAGCGCCACGGACAGTTCGGTGGGGTCCTGGCGCTGCGCGCTGTTCGCCGACCAGTCCCCGAGGGTGGCGAGCAGCGGGATGCGGATCGCTGCGGTGGCCGCGAGCAGGGCCAGTGAGAGTGTGCTGGCCGCGCCGAGTCCCACTGAGGCGGCGGCCAGCAGCCAGGTGGCCAGGCGGGGTTCGCACCGCTCGGTGAGCAGCCGCGCGCCGAGCGGTGCGAGCAGGGGCAGCAGCAGCGGGAGATAGACGGCGATACGCATGCGCGCCGTGCCCTCTACCGTCCGGGGCCGGTGTCGGGGTCGAGGAGCTGGCGCAGCAGTTCCTCGTCCGTGCCCGTGAGCTCGTCGACGAAACGGCTCAGAACGGCCTCGCGGTCCGGTCGCTCGTCGAGAACCCCGCGCATGCGACGGGCGGCGAATCCGTCCTCGTCGGTGACCGGAGCATACGCAAAAGCCCTCCCGCGCGGGGTGCGGGTGAGTAGACCCTTGGCGTACATGCGCGTGAGGATCGTCACCACCGTGCTGTACGCCAGTTCGCCGCCGATGCGCTCGGCGACCTCACTGGGGATCAGCGGTTCGCCCGCCTGCTGCAGCACGGCAAGGACCTCGGCCCCCCGCTCTCCGTTGGCCCGCCTCGGTAGCCGTCCCCGCCCGTCAGCAGCCATGGGTTTTGCGTTCCCTCAATCATCTTCTACAGTCGTGTAAATCTTGAGCGTCTACAGCCGTGTAAACATTGCCGTGGTCCGAGTGTGCCACGCGTCCCCATGCGCAGCGCAACGGTTCAGTACACGAAAAGGGGGCCCCGCCGAGTGAAGATCGCCTTCCTGATCCACAACGTCTACGGCATCGGCGGCACCATCCGCACCACGCTCAATCTCGCCTCGGCCCTCGCGGACCACCGCGAGGTGACGGTCGTCTCGATGCTGCGCCACCGCACCAGCCCCGGTTCACCATCGACGAGCGGGTGACCCTGGTGCCACTCGTCGACCTGCGCAAGGAAACCGCCGACGCCGCCGACCCACGGCTGCACCAACCGGCCGAGGCCTTCCCTGCCGCGGAAAAGCGCTACAAGCAGTACAGCCGCCTCACCGACCTGCGGGCCGAGGAGTACCTGCGCACCTGCGACGCCGACGTGATCATTGGCACCCGCCCCGGGATCAATGTCTACCTGGCGCTCTTCGCACCCCACCACGCGCTGCGCATCGCCCAGGAGCACCTCGCCCACGACACCCACAGCAAACGCCTGCGCAGCCAAATCGCCCGGCACTACCGCGACCTGGACGCTGTGATCACCACCACCGAAGCGGACGCCACCGCCTACCGGACCGGGATGCGCCTGCCCGGCGTGCACATCCAGACCATTGCCAACAGCGTCCCCGAACCCCACGTGTCGCCCACCCGCGGCAGTACCCAGGTCATTGCCGCGGCCGGACGTCTGGTCCGTGCCAAGCGGTTCGACCTGCTGATCGAGGCCTTCACCAAGGTCGCGGCCCAGCGCCCCGACTGGTCCCTGCGCATCTACGGCACCGGCACCGACAAGGATCGACTCCAGGAACTCATCAACGACCGCGGCCTGGCCGGGCGGGCGGGCCTGATGGGTGCGACCTCACACATCGAGGCCGAGTTCGCCCAGGCATCCATCGTGACGAGCGCATCCGACGCAGAGTCGTTCGGCATGACCCTGGTCGAGGCAATGCGTTGCGGAGTGCCCGTCGTCAGCACCGACTGCCCACTCGGCCCCGCCGAAATCATCCACGACGGCATAGACGGCCGCCTGGTCCCCATCGGCGACGCCGAAGCGCTCGCCGCGGCGCTGCGCGACCTGATCGACGACGAAGACGCCCGCCGCCGCATGGGCGACGCCGCACGGGCCGCCTCACGCCGCTTCGACCCCACCCCCATCGCCGCGACCTACGACGCACTGTTCACCCAACTGACCGCGACCCGCCGCTCCCGCGCCTGGCAGCGCGGGAGCGGCAGGTCGCGCGCCCGCATCGGCCGATCCGTGCGCCGACTGCGCCCAACACCGCGCCACTGAGCAACAACCCGCCCCATCCGCCGCCCACCAGAGACGGAACCCATGAGCGTCATAAGCATCGGCCAGGCCGCCCTACTCGGAGTCGTGGAAGGAGTCACCGAATTCCTCCCGGTCTCCTCCACCGGCCACCTCAAGATCACTGAAGGGCTGATGGGCATCCCCGTCGACGACACCTCCGTCGTCGGCTTCACCGCCGTCATCCAGGTCGGCGCGATCGCCGCAGTACTCGTCTACTTCTTCAAAGACATCGTGCGCATCGTGAGCGCTTGGGGCCGAGGACTGACCAACAAGCAGGAGCGCTACCACCACGACTACAAGTTCGCGTGGTGGGTCATCTACGCCACCATCCCGATCGTGATCGTCGGTCTTGCGGCGAAACCGCTGGTGGAGGGGCCGCTCGCGTCCCTGTGGGTCGTGGCGGGATCGCTCATTGTCGGCAGCGGGGTGATGTGGGCGGCCGACCAGATGGGGCGTCACAAGCGCGGCGAGGATGACACCACGTTCAAGGACGCCATGCTGGTGGGCTGTTCGCAGATCCTCGCGCTGCTCTTCCCCGGCTTCTCCCGCTCGGGGGCGACCATGTCCACCGCTCTCATCCTCGACCTGGACCGCGTCGCCGCGACCCGCCTCTCCTTCTTCCTGGGCATCCCCGCCCTGACGGGTGCGGGCCTGTACGAACTCAAGGACGCCGTCGGTACCGGAGTCGGCGCCGCACCCCTCGTCGTCGGCACGGCCGTCTCCTTTGTCGTCGCCTACGCCTCCATCGCCTGGCTCCTCAAATTCGTCGCCCGGCACTCCTTCAACGCATTCGTCGTCTACCGCATCGTTGTCGGCGCACTGCTCTTCGCACTGCTGGGAACCGGAGCTCTCAACGCCTGACGGTCAGCTGAAGCGTGTGGGGCGCCCGTGCGCCACGCGGTACACAGCCGCCCTGCACACCCACTGCCCCGAGTTCCTCAAACTGGAATACGGGGACCACGCCCCGGAGGACATCACACGTGAACGCAATCACCGACTGGCTCGGTGGCCTGTCCGGTCCCCTGGTCTACGCGGTCGTCGGCGCCCTCGTGTTCGCCGAGGACGCGCTGTTCTTCGGCTTTGTCCTGCCCGGTGAGACAGCCGTCGTCCTGGGCGGCGTACTCGCCAGCCAAGGCCAGGTCTCGGTCTACTGGCTGGTGCTGACCGTAGTCCTCGCCGCAATCGCCGGGGACACCGTGGGCTACCAGGTAGGTCATCACTACGGCCCGAAGATCTTGACGACCCGACCGCTGCGCCGCCACCAGGAACGAATCGAGAACGCTCAGGACTTCATCCGCCGCCGCGGACCCGAAGCCGTATTCCTCGGTCGCTTCATCGCATTCTTCCGCGCCATGATGCCCGCGCTCGCCGGTATCTCCCTCATGCCCTACCGCCGTTTCCTCTTCTTCAACGCCCTCGGGGGCCTGGTTTGGGGAGTCGGCTTCACCCTGCTCGGCTACTTCGCAGGCTCCGCCTACCAGCGAGTCGAGGCGGTCGCCGGGCAAGTCGTCGCGATTGTTGTCGCGGTGATCGTGGTGGGCGGGCTCATCGCGTGGCACGTGCGGCGTCGCCACATAGGGTCAGGCCCGCAGGACCGGAGCAACTGACGTCCCGACTCCGCCACCACCCGCAACCTCTCACCGGTGTTGCGGCGGCCACATGCGTGGCACAGACTCACCCTGAAGCTTCCCCTTGTAGCTGCGCAGGACGTGGCCCGCCGCAACGCCCTGCCTAGCGCGAGGCGCGCGCCGGGCAGGGCGCTATCGGCGACACCGTTATCTCTGTCCCGCCACACATCGGATGGCGCTGGGGCGGTCGCGTTCCGCCCGCCAGCGGGGCACGCCCGTACGCCTCCGTGTGAGCCGCACCGACGATCAAGCTGTGGCCTGGGCGGATGATTTATCGGCACCCGCAATCCCGTTGGCCGTGGCGCTGCGCTGCTCATGCCCAGGCGCGGGTATGCCTGTCAGGGAAAGATCTGCTGCGTAGGAGTTGCCATGACGGGACACGGCATCACTTCCAAAGATCTGCCCGCTGATCGTCCTTTCGATGCGGCGGATGTCGTCACGGCCACGACCGATGAGCAGGGCATGGTGACCGGGTGGAGTGAGGGGGCCCGGCGTTTGCTCGGTTACCGGCCTGAGGATGTCGTAGGGCGGCCGGTTGCCGAGCTTCTGGCTGAGGATGTCCAGGCTGTCAGGGAGTCCCTCGTCGGGCGGCAGAGCTGGAGCGGACGGGTGGTGGTGCGGCACCGGGACGGTCGCCGTGTGGAGGGTGAGTTGCTCGCGCATCGTCGGGTGGCGCAGAACGGGTGCGACTGGCTCCTTGTGTGGGGCACGGCCCGGGGGCCGCGCCTGCCGGGGGACGGCATTCCGGTGCAGTGGTGCTTCGACCAGTCGCCGTGCATTTTGGCGATCTTCGACACGGATCTGCGGTTTGTGCGGACGAACGCCGACGAGGAGCGCGCGGTCGCCCTCACCGGGGAGCAGCTGCGTGGGATGCGCATGCCGGAGGCGGTACCGCACCCGGAGTGCGAGAGGATCGAGCACGCCATGCGCCGCGTGGTGGCAACGGGGGAGCGGCAGTTCCTGGAGGTCTACCTGCGCGTTGCGGGCGAGAGCCGTCAGCATGCGTGGGCGATCCATCTCGCCCCGCTGAACGACCCGGCCGGCCGCTTGTGTGCGGTGTGCTTCGCGGCGCAGGACACCACCGAGCAGTACGAGGCCCGGCAGCGGCTGTTGCTCCTCAACGAGGCGGGTAGCCGCATCGGCACCAGCCTGGACATGACCGTCTGCGCGCAGCAGCTGGCCGACCTGGCCGTTCCCCGGCTTGCGGATTTTGCCAGCGTCGATCTGCTGACCAGTATCGATGCCGGCGGGGAGCCGCCGCCTGGCCCGGTGACGGGCCCGGTCACCATGCGCCGTACTGCCCGGCAGTCCATCCTTCAGGGCGTGCCTGAGTCCGCGGTCGGACTGGGAGAGACCATCACCCATGCCGCGTCCTCCCCTGCTGCCGAGTGGCCGGCCGCATACCGGATGACCGACCCTGCCCTCGTTAGATGGGCCGATCACGAACCGGTCCAGGCCGCCCGGCTCCGCGACGTGGGGACCCATTCGGTGATGGTGGTGCCAGTGCGGGCCCGCGGTGCCACCCTGGGAACGGCCGTCTTCCTCCGCCATCGACGCCCGGAGCCCTTCGAACAAGACGACCTGCTGCTGGCGGAGGAGATCACAGCCCGAACGGCTGTCTGCATTGACAACGCCCGCCGCTACACGCGCGAGCGCACGACCGCCGTGACCCTCCAGCACAGCCTGTTGCCCCAGCGGCTGGCCGAGCAGACAGCACTCGAGGTCGCCTCCCGTTACCTGCCCGCCAGCGCTCAGGCAGGGGTGGGCGGCGACTGGTTCGACGTCATCCCACTTTCCGGCGCCCGGGTCGCCCTGGCCATCGGGGACGTCGTCGGCCACGGCATCCACGCGTCGGCCGCCATGGGCCGGCTGCGCACTGCGGTGCGCACCCTGGCCGACATCGATCTCCTTCGGCGCGCCCGGGAGTTCGACGAGGGCGGACGCGGCCTGCTTCTGGTCGCCCAGCTCACCCAGCGCTGGGGAACCCGGTACACCCGGCCCGGCAAGACCATCTGGGCCGAACAGGACCTTCCCGTCCTGGCTGTGACATAAGACGCCATCTGCTTTCCGAACGTGATCGTTTAGTTCGGGATGGGAGGGCGTGAACTCAGGTCGGCGGCGGGGGAGATGGGCGTGGTTCGTCCGCTCGTCCGGCTCGTGGAGGTGGCTGGTGCCGTCGGTGCTCGGTGTGAGTGGCTCAGCGCAGCCGGCGCACGCGCAGCACCAGGTCGTCGGTATGGTGGGCGCCGGCGCCACCGTCGGGTGCCAGCCGTGGTCGCTGCTCGTCCACCTCTATCTCCCAGTCTTCGTTGAGTAGATCGGCGACCATCGAGGGCCAGACGTAGTCAGCCGGGTCGAAGCCGCTTTCGTGCGCCTGAGTGTCCATCCCTGCGTGGTGTACGAGCAGCAGCACGCCGCCGGGCGCGACGGCCGCGAGCAGCGCTCGCTCGGCCGCGGCGTCGGGGGTGTGCAGCAAGGCCGGGTACTGTGCGGAGACCAGGTCGAAGGAGGCTGGCGGGAGCATGGCCTCGGTGAGTGCGGCGTGTATCCAGCGAACGGCGAGGCCGGCGTCCCGCGCGTACCCGGCCGCCCGCTCCAGCGCCACGCCCGAGACCTCGAGCGCGGTCACGTCCCAGCCGCCGCGCGCGAGCCAGACGGCGTCCGCGCCCTCGCCACAGCCGACGTCGAGCACGCGCCCGGGTGTGAGCCCGGCGACCTCGGCCACGAGCGCGCCATTGGGCTGGCCGCTCCACAGTTGTTGTCGGTCGGCGTACCGGTTGTCCCACTCCGCCCGCACCGCGGGGTCTCCGACGTATCCGTCGAGAGGCAAGGGGGTGTCGGACGCGGGCGATCCTGCTGCGATGTTGTCGGTCACGGGCCCACCGTCGCCCGCCGCGTCCCGGTCACGCCACTCCTGTTGCCGGTCCGGCAAAACGGCGCCCAAAGGGCGTCGCACTGGACGTCGTCGAGGCAGACTGGCCGCGGCCTCTCGACCTGAGCAGTCGACGTCGTTGGTCAATCTTCCCTACGTTCTTCTCCGGGACCGGGCGAGCCCTTCGTATGGTTGGCCCACCCAGAGGCATCGGGTGTGGCTTTCAACAGGTGTGACATTTCTTCTCCCTGGTCCTGCTGATGAACTTGGCCCGCTGCGGCGAGCCGAGCGGGTGCAGGTATCCGGGGCCTTCCCGGCGGTCCTGCCGCTGGGAAGGCCCTCGGCTTGTCGGCGCCGAGCGAGGAGAACACGCATTGGGGTGTGGCGGCGGGCTGTCTCCTTCTACCGTGGCGGTGGAGTAGGGAGCGCTCACGGTGTCGTTGGTCGACGAGCTTCAGGCGCGGGAGGTCGCTGCTCGGCAGCGAGTAGAGGAACTCCAGGCTGAGGCTGCGAAGTTGGCCCTCCGACTGGAGAAGGCGCGGGAGGATCTGTTGCGGCTGGAGATCACGCGGGAGACCGTCGCGCAGGTGTTGGCGGAGCTGAACCGAACGAGACGGCGGCGCCTCATGGCATCGGGGTGATGACGGTGCCGCCGTGGTGGGAGGGCCTGGTCGTGGCGGTGTTGCCGGATGTGTACCGGGACATCGTGGAGGTCATCGCCGATGCGCCGGGACCGTTGCAGGCCAAGTAGATCGTGCCGCGGATCGGTCGGTTCGGTGAGGACGCGCTGATGCCGATCGCGCTGCTCTCCGACTGCGCCGTCTACCTGTCTGACGGTCCGAGCCCGTTGGACGTACTGGCCGCGCTCTGCGGACGGGAAGCCCGCCCCGGGCACGTTCCGGCTCTGCCCCGAAGCGGTGGCAGGGCGAGCCGGTCCGCGTACTGGACCTCAACGCCTGATCCAGCCCCGCCGTCTGAACGGCACTCCCCAAGGCGAGCTCTGCGGGCGGTGCCACCTTTGCGCGTGCACTGCCCGGTTGGGGGCGCTCGGAGGGCGGCCCCCACAGTTCCGCTCGACGTCATGAGCTCCGGGGGCCGCCAGCTGTCGCCTCGGCACCGCAGGCTGCGCGCTCCGGGCACTCGAGGCAGTGGCTGTGGCCAGTGCTGGGCTTGTTGCTGCAGTTTCGGCAGCGGTTTTCCGCCATGCCTTCTCCCCGGCGGGCGTGGGAGGCAGGAAGATCCCGCATCCTGGCCAGGATGTCGGCCCTCAGCCAGGCCGGTCTGCGGGGGTGCAGATCTGGCACGCCTCAATGTCAGGCTCCGCCGGCGGGACCGCGTACCAGCTGCACATCGTCACGAACGTGCAGTAGGCCGAGCAGCGACAGTCACGCCTGGGTGTAACTGTCGCCGCATCCTTCGGGCTGCTGGCCGCGGTGAAGTGAAGTCACTCCTGGGATGCGCCGCCAGCCGGCGGCAGAGGGCGTGCGACGAACGACCCGAGCCCGGGTTCCGTGTAGATCAGTCCGTCCTCGCGCAGCGCCCGGTGCACCTTCTGCCCGGTCGCCGCGGCGATCCCGAACTCGGCCTGGAGCTGTAGCACCGACGGCACGCGGGTGCGCGGCGCGTAGGTGCCGTCCGCGATCCGTTGCCGGATCACTTCGGCGACCTGGCGCCACCGTGGCTGGTCAGGAGCAAATTCGATCACCCGGCCAAGCTAGGCAGGCCATAGCGCATCACGCGAGACATGCCATACCGAGCATGCCGTAGCACGCTATGCTGCAGTCACGCGAAGGCCCTCTCCGCAGCCGATGGCACGGCCCCGGGGGTGTGGACACCGGCAGTGGGAGCTGATGACGTGCCTGAGAACACCGGCCCAATGGCGGCCGAGCGCAGGGCCGAAGACGCCGCCGTCCAGACCGCATACAGCGGGTTCATCCGCCACACCCAGGCGTGCACCGAGTGCCGCACGGGAGGCGTGGACTGCGCGGATGCCAGTGAACTGCGGCGGGTGTACCGGGTGGCGAAGCGGCGCGCGGGGGAGGGCCGATGATCTGCGACCGCCCAATGACTCCGGCCGAGACGGAGACCCGCGACATGCCTGGCGAGTCCGGCACAGGCTGCACGCTCTACCTCCACAGGGGCCGCTGCCCCGTGCCGCCCCCGCCGCGCCCCCGGACGTACTCGCCCCGCGACCGCTGAATTTTCGCCCGTACCCGGGGCCGGCGTCGGCCAGGGTGCGGGCGGGGTTCAGTGCGTTCACTGCCAGCTCCGAAGCCATGATCCACGTCGCCTTTATCGACAACCTCGCCAAGCGCATGACGGACGTGACCGCACCAACCTGGCAAGGAACCCACTAGGGCATAAGAGGCAATTCGCCCAAGCTGAACGCCCTCTCAGGGAGATCTGGGAGGTCACCCCCTTGTTTGCCTGGTGGACGAGTTGGCCTGGGAGTCTGGAAGGCAGGCCAGGCCCTGGGGGCGGCCGACGAACACGGAAGGCACCGCAGGTAGTCGCGTAGTACCGCGGTACTACGCGCCCGGCGTAGTTCAGCCTCCCGGTACCACCGGATTGGGGTGATTCGGCTCCTAGCGTGGCCGGTGAGACGTCGGAAGCGACGGACGCCGGAGCCCGACAGGGAGAACGCGAATGATCGACGCACGGCAGTTGACCAAGAGGTACGGCGAGAAGACGGCCGTCGACGGGTTGGACTTCGTCGTGAGGCCGGGCACGGTGACCGGCTTTCTGGGGCCCAACGGCGCGGGCAAGTCCACGACGATGCGCATGATCGTCGGCCTCGACGCCCCGACGAGCGGCTCCGTCACCGTGAACGGCCACCACTACGCCCACCACCAGGCGCCGCTCCAGCAGGTCGGTGCCCTCCTGGAGGCGAAGTCGATCCACCCAGGCCGCTCGGCGTACAACCACCTCAGGGCCCTCGCGCTGACCCACGGCATTCCGGGCCGCCGGGTCGACGAGGTCATCGACCTCGCCGGACTGGGCAGCGTGGCGAAAAAGCGGGCCGGCGCCTTCTCCCTCGGGATGGGCCAGCGGCTGGGCATCGCGGCGGCGCTGCTGGGCGATCCGCAGACGGTGATGCTGGACGAGCCGGTCAACGGGCTGGACCCGGAGGGTGTGCTCTGGATCCGCAACCTGCTGAAGACGCTCGCCGACGAGGGCCGGACGGTGTTCGTGTCCTCGCACCTGATGAGCGAGATGGCTCTGGTCGCGGACCACCTGATCATCGTGGGGCGCGGGCAGTTGCTGGCCGACACGACCGTGGCAGACCTGATCCGCGAGGCGGGCGGCGACACAGTGAAGGTGGCGACGCAGGACCCGGCGCGGCTGCGGGACGTGCTGACGGGGCCTGGCGTCGACGTCACCGGCCGGATCGGCTCCGAGGAGCTGCAGGTGACCGGGCTGACCGCCCGCGAGATCGGGCTGAAGGCCGCGGAGCACGGGATTGCGCTGTTCGAGCTGAGCGCGCGGACCGTGTCGCTGGAGGAGGCATTCATGGACCTGACCAGGGATGCCGTGGAGTACCACGGCTCCACGACCGGGATCGAGACCCTCGGGAGGCCCGCATGAGCACCCTCGCCGCAACCGTCGAGGAACCCCGGACCACCCCCGCCCGCCCCGCCTACCGGGTGACCGGACGGCGCGTGCTCTCCTCCGAATGGGCCAAGCTGTGGTCCCTGCGCTCGACCTGGATCACCTTGGGCCTGGGCCTGCTGTTCCTGGTGGCCTTCGGCCTGATCGCCGCGAGCCGCTACAAGTCGGGGATCAACTCCGGCCACCTGGACCGGGACTTCGCCGATTCGACGGCCGTGAGCCTGTCCCTCTTCGGTACGAACTTCGCCCAGCTGGCCCTGGGCGTGCTCGGCGTGCTGGTCACGGCGGGGGAGTACTCGACCGGCATGATCCGCTCGACGCTCGCGGCGGTGCCCCGCCGGCTGCCCGTGCTGTGGTCCAAGGCGGCCGTGTTCGGGCTGGTCGCGCTGGCGTTGGGGACCGTCGGTGCGTTCGTCACCTTCTTGGTCGGGAGCGGGATCGTCTCGGGCACGCCCGCGGCCATGGGCCTCTCGCACGCGGGTGTGCTGCGGAGTCTGCTGGGCGCCGGGCTGTATCTCGGCATGGTCGGGGTGATCGGCGCCGCGCTGGGCGCGCTGCTGCGGTCGGTGGCCGGCGGGATCTCGGTGCTGGTGGCCACCCTGATGCTGATCCCGGGCCTGATCTCCCTGCTGCCGAGCTCCTGGCAGGACGACATCAGCCCCTACCTGCCGTCCAACGCGGGAGAGTCGATGTTCGCGCTGACCCACGACTCCACGACCCTGTCGCCGGCCGCAGGGCTGCTGGTCTTCCTCAGCTGGACGGCACTGGCGCTGGCGGGCGCGGCGTACCGGCTCGCGCGCAGCGACGTCTGACGCCTGCACCATGGACAGGTGACGTCCGTGACCACCGATGACATCAGCGGGATGGGACCGCTGGTCGCCCGTCTGTCCCGGGGCGGCCAGCGGTTGAGGCAGGCCGACCGGGCACATCCGTGGGTGCTGGACACCGCGGTCGTGGTCCTGGTCTTCCTCATGTTCTGCCTGCCCGACCTGCTCCACGGCGGTGTGGACGACGGCGACGGCCCGCGCCGGTTCCGGCTCGCCTTCACCCAGCTGCCCGTCGCGGGAATGCTGGTACTGCAGGCCGGACTGGTACTGCCCCTGCTGTGGCGGCGGCGCAAGCCCGTGGCGGCCTTCGGTGTCATCGCCGCGGTGTTCGTCCTCCAATGGTCCCTGGGCGCGGCGCTGCGCGCGGACATCGCCCTCTTCGTCGCCCTGTACAGCCTGGCCCTGCACGGGCAGCTGCGGCACCTGCCGTGGGCCTGTGCGGCCATGGCAGGCGCCATCGCGCTGGTCGCGGTACGCACGTCCTCGGCCGTGTCCGTCTGGGACGCGCTGTTCTTCCTGCTGAGCACGGCGACCGCGGCTCTCGCGCTCGGCCTGATGGTACGCATCCGCCGGGCCCAGCTCGCCGGACTGCGAGAACGGGCCGCCCGGCTGGAGATCGAGCGCGACCAGCGCAGCAGGCTGGCCGCGGCCACCGAACGCACCCGTGTCGCCCGCGAGATGCACGACATCGTCGGCCACAACCTGTCCGTCATCATCACGCTCGCCGACGCCGGCGCTTACGCCACCGACATCGCCCCCGAACGCGGCAAGGAGGCCCTCCAGCTTATCGGTGACACCGGCCGACAGGCCCTCGGCGAGCTGCGGCGCGTGCTCGGCGTGCTACGCGAGGCGGCGGACGGTCCCCCGGGCGGACCCGAACTCAGCCCACAGCCCGGCATCGCGGACATCGAAGCGTTGTGCGCCAAGGTGCGCGCCGCCGGTCTTGAGGTCGTCTACCGGACCTCCGGCGATGTAGACGCCCTGGACAGTGGCGTGCAGCTGACGGCATATCGCATCGTCCAGGAAGCCCTCACCAACACCCTGAAGCACACCGACACCGGCACCCGGGTGCACCTGGCGATCCTCGTCGAGGACAGCCGGCTGAACATCCGGGTCCAGGACACCGGCTCGGTCACACCCTCCGGACCGCCGAACGAGGAAGGACACGGCCTGGTGGGCATGCGGGAGAGAGCGGCTCTGTACGGCGGGACCGTCAGCGCGCGGCCGACCGGCGGCGGAGGATGGAGCGTCGAGGCCGTACTCGACCTCACACCCCAAGGCGGTGACCGATGACCACCGTGCTCATCGTGGACGACCAGCCGCTGCAACGCTACGGCTTCCACATGCTCCTGGACTCCGTCGCCGAGACCGACGTCGTCGGTGAGGCCGCCCACGGCGCCGAGGCCGTCCGCAAGGCCGCCGAACTGCGCCCGGACGTGGTCCTGATGGACATCCGCATGCCGGGCATGGACGGCATCGAAGCCACCCGCCGCATCGTCGCCGCCGGCGACCGCTCGCGCATCCTCGTGCTCACCACCTTCGACCTCGACGAGTACGTCCATGCCGCCCTCCGCGCCGGCGCCAGTGGCTTCCTCCTCAAGGACGCGCGCCCCGAAGAACTCCTCGCCGGCATCCGCGCCGTCGCCGCCGGTGACGCCGTCATCGCGCCCGCCCTCACCCGCCGCCTCCTGGACGAGTTCGCCCGCTACGTCCCTGCCCACCGCCAAGACTCCGCCGAGGATCCGAGACTCGGCTCCCTCACCGACCGCGAACGCGAGATCCTCGTCGCCGTCGGCAAGGGCTGGACCAACGGCGAGATCGCCACCCGCTTCGTCCTGTCCGAGTCCACCGTCAAGACCCACGTCGGCCGCGTCCTCGCCAAAATCGGCGCCCGCGACCGCATCCAAGCCGTGATCTTCGCCTACGACCACGGCCTCGCCCAGCCCATCTCCGCACCGCCGCCGAACACCGCTTCGAGATGATCGTCCGCTTCACCGTCTGGGACCACGTCACTCAGAGCATCGGCCTGCCCGCCGCGGTCTGAACCAGGACCCGGGACCGGCCCCACCACACCCTGGCACCCCCTCGGCCGGGCACACACCCAACAACGTGACAGCACCCGAGCCATGCTGTGCGCAGCTCGATCGCCGCGGCATCCAGGTCCTTGAGGGTCCGCAGCCGCTGTTTGGTCATCGTGGTGGCGGAGCTGCGGATGATGTCGCCCATCACCAGGTCGAAGACCTCGATCGCCTCGTCCGCGGCGAGTTCTGGCATGACCGCGGCGAACGCGACCAGGGTGGCCGGGCGCCGGTCTCCTCTCAGGTCGGAGACGGCCTGGGAGCGGGCGGCCTTGGCGAACCGCACCAGGGCCTGTAGCCGTCCCGGGGGTCAGGAACTGCTCTCGACTAAGTGTCCATGAGTGTCCTTCAGGTGTCACGAGTGTCGTATGATCTGGTGTATGAACCTGACGGAATGGGCGCGCGCGCAGGGGGTCGCCCCGCGTACTGCGTACCGCTGGTTCCGTGAGGGCACGCTGCCGGTCCCTGCGGAGCGAGTGGGGCCGCGCACGATCCTGGTGAACATCGACGCGAACACCTCACCGTCCGTGACCGGTGGCGTGGGCCTGTACGCCCGCGTCTCCTCCCACGGCCAGAAGGCCGACCTGGAGCGGCAGACCGCACGCTTGTCGGCATGGGCCGCGAAGGCCGGGCATAAGGTCGTGCGCGTCGAATCCGAGATCGCTTCGGGCATGAACGGCGCCCGCGCCAAGGCCCGTCGCCTGCTGGCCGACCCTGCGGTGACCACCGTGGTGGTGGAGCACAAAGACCGGTTGGGCCGTATGAACGTCGAACTCGTTGAGGCCGCTCTGGCTGCAACCGGCCGTCGACTCGTTGTGCTGGATGACGGCGAGGTCGAAGACGACCTGGTGCGCGACATGGCGGAGGTTCTGACCTCGTTCTGTGCCCGCCTGTACGGCCGCCGCAGTGCGAAGAACCGTGCCAGGAAGGCACTGGAAGCGGCGGCTGCCGATGGCTGACAAGAAGCAGCTCCGTACCATCGACCCGCCGTTCGTTGCTGTCGGCCCGTCCGGTGTGGCGTTACGCGACCGCCTCAAGCACCTCACGCCAAAGGACGAGAAGGTGTTGCGTCTGGTCGGCGAGCACCAGGGCCGCCTGGCCTCTCTCGATCTCAAGGCCCGTTGCGAAGCCGGGCACAAGCACGACAACGACGCGTGGGCATCCCGCAAGCGTGACCTGACCGAGCAGTCGTCGTCGCGCATCGCGGGTGCGATCACGAAGGCCACGCACGACCAGTACGGCCTGGCCCGACGCTGCCTGCTCGCCCATGTCCACAACCTTGAGGCCGGTATCCGCACGCTGCGACACCGCCTGTCCCTCCCGATCGGGGAGAAAGGCAGCAAGCGGGCGCCGGGCGGGTACCGGTCCAAGGGCGAGTGGTTCCACAAGTCCCGCCGCCTGGCCACCCTGGAACACCGCCTCGACGTGGCCCGCGACGACTGGAAGACCGGACACGTCCGTGTCGTTCGCGGCGGCCGGCGGCTGCTCAAGAACCGGCACAACCTTCAGGCCGCGCAGCTCACCGAGCGCGAGTGGCGTCAGCGTTGGGAGGCTGAGCGCTGGTTCCTCGCCGCAGACGGCGAGTCCGGAAAACGCTTCGGGAACGAGACGATCCGCGTCACCCCTGACGGCGAAGTGTCGATCAAGATGCCCGCCCCGCTCGCCCACCTGGCCAACAGTAAGCATGGCCGGTACGTTCTTGCCTCCAAGGTCGCGTTCGCGCACCGTGGGGACGAGTGGCGCGACCGCACCGAGGCCAACCGTGCCGTCGCCTACCGCATCCACTACCACGTTGAGCGGGGCCGCTGGTACCTGACCGCTTCGTGGACCAGGCCCGCCGTGCAGACGATGCCGCCGGCCACCGCCCGCGCCGAGGGCATGGTCGGCGTCGACACGAACGCCGACCACTTCGCCGCCTACCGGCTCGACCGGCACGGCAACCCGGTCGGCGACCCGCGCCGCTTCCACTACGACCTGTCCGGCACCGCCGACCACCGCGACGCCCAGATCCGGCACGCCCTCACCCGCCTCCTGCACTGGACCAAGCAGACCGGCGCGCAGGCGATCGGCATCGAAAACCTGGACTTCGCCGCCGAGAAGACCCGCGAGAAGCACGGCCGCAAGAAGCGGTTCCGGCAACTCATCTCCGGTATGCCTACCGGCAAGCTCAAGGCCCGCATCGTCTCCATGGCCGCCGAACACGGCATCGCGATCGTCGCCGTCGACCCGGCATACACCTCGATGTGGGGCGACCAGCACTGGCGCAAGCCCCTGATCAGCAAGACTCGCAGCATGACTCGCCATGACGCCGCCTCGGTGGCCATTGGCAGACGCGCCCTCGGGCACCCGATCCGGCGACGGACGGCACCGCCCCAGCATCACCAGAGTGATGGTGCTGGGCATCGGACCCTCCAGGCCGATCATGGTGACCGAGGGCGTGAGGAAACCCGCCGCCCCGTCGCGGAGCGTGCACACGATGCGCGTCGCCGGACAGGGACAACGAGAACGCGGGGGACCAGCGCATCCAAAACCGTTCGGGATGCGCGCAGTTCCGGGACGTGGGTACAAGGCTCACTCCTGGACACTGTTTAGGAACGGTATCGCGTCCAGGTTCCAGGCGTGACCGCCGAAGGCGCGCAGCGACTCGTAGCGTTCCAGCGCCTTGCCCACCCCGCGCGCGGAGATGTCGCGCGGCGAGCGGCACAGCCGGTCCAGCTCGGAGAGGCGCTTGCCCGTGGGGACGACGACCAGTTGCTGCAGCTGCGCGGACGGCTCCAGGCCCCCGGGCCGCGGACTTGTGTGATCAGCAATGCCTCAGATCCCTTCGGGCGGATCCACTCCACCGCCTTCGTGCCTGATCAGTGGGGTGCTCGGTGTTCCCGGCAGGATGGCAGGCATGGGCCACTGGGCGTACGAGTTCTCGGGTTGCCCCGACTCGGCGGACTACCAGCAGATCGCGGATGATGCGGAGCCGGGCGATGTGGTGCTGCGGGAATGCCCGGACGGTCTTGGCATCGTGGACGGGTTCGTGCGGGAGAGCGTCGACGACATGATGATGGTGGCCCGCTTCCGGTGGGTGGCCAGCGTGGACCCGTCCGCGGTGGCACCGGCGGTGCTGCAGGCATCCGGACTTCTGCCCCTCGCGCGGCGGGATGCGTGGCTGGTGCGTACGGGCAGCGAGCTGGATGCCGGCGAGTCCGCTTGAAGGGCGTTCCGAGACTGCCGTCGTGGCTGTGCGCGACGACCGTCGCGCACAGCATTTCTCCTACTCCTCTGTCGCGGGTTTTTCAGCCTCGGTCTCCTCGGCCGCGGTGGGGGTCGCGGGTTCTTCAGCCTCGGTCTCCTCGGCCGCGGTGGGGGCCGGTTCTTCGGTCCCGGTCTCCTCGGCAGCGGGGGTCGCGGGTTTTTCAGCCTCGGTCTCCTCGGCCGCGGTGGGGGCCGGTTCTTCGGTCCCGGTCTCCTCGGCAGCGGGGGTCGCGGGTTTTTCAGCCTCGGTCTCCTCGGCCGCGGTGGGGGCCGGTTCTTCGGTCCCGGTCTCCTCGGCAGCGGGGGTCGCGGGTTCTTCGGCCCCGGTCTCCTCGGCCGCGGTGGGGGCCGGTTCTTCGGCCCCGGTCTCCCCGGCCGCAGTGGGGGCCGGTTCCTCTACTTGCGTCTCCGCCGCCTCGGGGGTCGGCTCTTCGCCCTCTGCAGGGCCGGCCTCAGTCGTGGCCGGTGACTCCTCGGGGGTGGTCTCCGCCTCTGTTCCTTCGGACGCAGTGGGCTCCTGCTCGGTGTCGCTCACGTGCTCACCGCCTTCCCGTGCTGACAGGCAGGAAGAGGCTCAGGTGTCGCCTGGTCGGACGACCGTCATGACGCGGAATTCATTACTCATGATGTCACCGAACCGCATGATTTGAGGCATTGCCAGGCCGCAGGAATACTCCGGAAACGTTCCGTAGGCCGCTGTGATCAACCCCGACGGCGGGCGGCGGGGTCAGACGCGGCGACGTGCGCGGCGACCGCGTCGACGCCGGGGCGGGCGTACCGCTCCAGGGAGCGGACGGAGGCATGGCGGGAGCGGGCCAGCAGCATCGGGGTGGAAGTGCCGCGCTCGGCGTCATGGGTGAGCGCGGAGTGCCGGAGCCGGTGCAGCGTCCAGCCCTCCAGCTCATCGATGTCCTCGGGTGAGGAGAGAGGGGTTGGCCAGTAGCCGGGTGCTCTCCTCGAAGATCTCCTCCGCCCGCCGGTAGGACAGCCGGGCGCGTTCGGTCTGCGGGCACACGTTCAGCGTCACGGTACCGGCCCGGGCCTTGCGGTCGGTGAGGAACAGTGGGCCGCGGGTGCGGCCGGCGATCAGGCGGGGCAGCAGCTGGGCGGTGCCGGACTGCCAGTGGATCCACTCGGTCGCCCCGCCTTTGGATGTGATCTTGCCGCGCTTGTCCTGCGGGTACGGGTCCCCCACATTCAGGCACAGCACCTCTAGCCAAACCCGCCTACGCCAGATTCCGTCTCCTCGGCGATACCCCTGTCGCCGGGTTCAGTGAACTGGCCGTCCGCGTCGATGAGTTCATCGTATCCCCGCCCGGCATCACGACCGTCTTCATCGTCGAGAACGAGACGACATAGCGAGAAGCCCCCACCTTCAGGTGGGAGAGGAGTCACTGAGCGTCACGGGATGGACGAGCATGGCGGTCGTACCGAGTACCGCCAGGGCCGCTTCCCGCGCGCCGATGGCCGGTGCGAGGCATACCTGGGAGCCGGTGGCGTCCCGCACGGAGCGATGTGCCGTGCGGGACGCGTGTGCGGGCCGGGAGAGGCTGTTGCCGATGGGTTCAGCGGTAGAGCTTCTTTGAGGATGTGTAGTTCATGCTTCCGACGCCGGTGTAGTTGCCGACGTGGGTCCAGCGCTCCTGGCAGTTGGACCACCGCTGGTAGCGCTTGATGGCCCAGGTCTGCTTCCAGATACCGCGCTTGGCGACGAACATGCTGCGGGCGGGGACGGTGTAGGTGATGGTCTCGGCGTTGCTGATACTGGCGGACAGCTCGAGCTCAAAGCCCAACATGGAGCTCTCCTGATTGTTCTGCTTGTTCTTCTTGTTGATTTGCGCCCTCGCCTTGCCCCGCACGCTGGGAAGGGAGGGCAGTTTGCCGGTGAGCATGCCGCGGGCGGAGTAGGTCTGGGTGAAGGTGAACTGGTGCTGCTGCTGGGCGGAGGCGCCGTTACGCCAGGTGATCTTCTCGGGGGCGCTGTCCCAGCCCTCGCGGATCAGGATGGGCGTCACACGGTCGACGGGCGCGCACACGTCCCCGCTCTTCGCATTCGTACCGGCGAGGGCGACCTGGTCGGCGGCGCCGCCCTGTTCGGAGGCGGCGGTGAATACGTCGGTGATGGAGGTGCCAGTGACGACGCCGGCAACCAGACCACCGGCGAGTACGGCGATGATCAGTGGCCGAGCCTTGCGGTTTTTGACAGCAGACATGCGGATGCTCCCTCAAGGAATGAGTCGGTGATGTGGCACCCCTGGGCTGGTGCCTGGGGGTGGGCCGTGTGGACGGCTGCTCGCCCGGTCGTCGACACCGGCAGATGGCGAGAGAAGACGCGGCGGACCCGGATGCGCTATCGACGTATGGCGTTGTCCGGGTGGGCCGGTCGATGGCAAGAGCGTGCCGGGTGGGGTCAGCGGTGGGCAACGCATTACGGCGTCCGGGACAGTCCCGAGTCGTCTATGCAGGTCACAGGCGGTGTCCAGGGGTGAGACGCCGCCCTGATGAGGCTCTCTGAAATTGGCTCTGCCCGGAGTTCAGTGAACGATCTTGAGCTTGGTGTAATGCCAGGGTGATGCTGAGCGCCGGGAATCGGCGCGGCTCGGTGCGTGGACGGGGACAGGTGGAGAGATGGCGGCAGCAGAGCTTCGGGGTGCCGCGAAGGGGCCGGCGCGGTTGGACTGGGAGCTGATGCCTCTGGAAGGCGTCGGGCCGCTGTGTTTCGGCATGCGTATCGCTGAGGTCGCTGCAGTGCTGCCGGGCATGACCGAGCTGCGTCGGTTCCAGGCTGACCCCTCGTTTCAGGAGACCGTCGGCGTGGAGTTCGGCACGGGGCGTGCGGAGCCTGCCGTGTACGCCTACTTCGTCGACGGCCGGTTGTTCTGCGTCGCGGGCGACGCGATCCACGGCCCCCAGGTGACGCTCTGGGGGCGGGAGTTGACCGCCTGCGTCCCAGCCGATCTGGAACGGTTCCTCTTGCACGCTCACGGGTGTGGGGTGCTCGATGTGTCCTACGGTCCGCGGGGGAACCCTGGAGTCAACGGGCTCGGTCTGGTGGTGCGGGTGCAGGAGGCCGCCAGCGGCGTGGTGACCCGGCCGGTTATGGTGGGCCGGACCTGGGCCGACCGGTGCACCGACGACTGGGAAGGCGCGATCCCGGAGTGTGAATGGGTGGGCCGCCTGTGGCCCCAACCAGGTGAAAAGGGATCCTGGCCCCCGCCCGGCTACAAGACGCACTGGGGCGGCTGGCAACCTCCTTTCTAGCCTGACCCCTTCCTGCGGCGAGATTCCGGCGCATGCGGCGTTCCCTGGATCCCGACCTGCGGATTCACGGAACTGCGGCCAGAGCCCTGAAATTCCTCACCCGGTGCTCAAGCGCGCCGAACTCCAGGCGAAGCGGACCCGCTCCGCCACCCGGCGCGCCAAGCGGCGGGTCAAGCGCGAGTCCCGGCACGCCGCGCACATCAACCACAGGATCAGCAAGGAGATCGTGGCCGTCGCGCAACGCACCGGACGCGGGATCGCCCTCGAAGAACTGAGCGGCATCCGTGACCGGGTACGGCCTTCCCGCGACCGGCGGGCCACGCTCTCCTCCTGGCCGTTCCACCAGCTCGAAGAACATCTCCGGTACAAGGCCCGGCGGGCCGGAGTACCGGTGATCGCGGTGGACGCCCGCTACACCTCGCAGATGTGTCCGCGTTGCGGACACACAGCGAGACACAACCGTCCCACCCGGGACGCCTTCTCCTGTCGTCGGTGCGGGCTCGCCGGCCCCGCCGATCACGTCGCCGGGGTCACCGTGCGCAACCGCGCACGCTCGGCGTGGGTTCTCGGCAACGGACCCGTACCACAAAGGGCTTGACCTCCCTGGCTGGTAGATGCGACCCGTGACCGCCCTGTCGTAGGGGGCAGTCGGGAGCGCGACAAGGCGTAGACGACCGAGCCAACAAGCTCGGTCGTCTACGGCCGAGAAGTTGACGGGAAATAACGGCAGCGTCTTGGTCGTCCCGCTCGTCGACCTGCTTCGCAGATCGACGTGATCATTCAGCGAAAAAGGAGCCGTGCTGTCTGCGGCAGAGGTGACACCATGCGAAGTCATGGCAGATGACAGCACCAGTACGTTTCAGGCGGGCCAGACGGGGCTCATCGTCCGGATCCCGGAGGCAGAGCCGGCCGTCCGCGGGTGGCGTGAACGGCTCGACCCCTCAGCCCAGGCCGGGGTTCCAGCCCACGTCACCGTGCTCTTCCCGTTCCTCGATGAAAGCCGAATAGATGCGCTCGTCTACTCCGCTCTCGCGGACGTGCTGGGCGGCCACCAGGCCTTTGACCTGCGGTTCGAGAGGTGTGGACGGCTCCCGGAAGTGCTGTATCTCGTCCCCGAGCCTGACACGCAGTTGCGGCAGCTCACGGAGGCGATCGCTGATCGTTGGCCTGAGGCTCCGCCGTATGGCGGCCGGTTTGCCAAGATCGTGCCGCACCTGACCACCGCTCAAGGTCAGGAAGACGCCGTCCTGGAGGAGATCGAGGCCGACCTCGCAGGCAGGCTCCCGTTCACGTCTCACGTCGCGTCGGTTGAACTCATAGTGCACGACGGCGTGAAGTGGCAAGAACGGGCGTCGTTCACACTCGGAGAATGCACCAGGTCATGAGGCTTGGGCTGGTCAGCTGCCCCTTGGGGCAGCGGACCAGCAGGGGGGCCAGTCAGCTGGCTGCAGCGTGCTCGGCGCGTACAGCTCGACCTTCGACATCTGCGGCATGACCAGGACCTTTCACCAGGAGCATCCCGATGCTGCCCTGGCAAGAACCCTGGTGACTTCAAAACTCGTGAACATCACCCGACCGTGGATCTGGGCGCCTCCCAAACCTGTGAACAACTGACTTCACAACCCGTGAACAGAGCCAGACTGGAAGACTTGGAGCTCGGCGCGGCCGTCGTGATCGGTGTCAGTGGCCCGCACCCCGTGCACGAACGTCGAGTGCTTCATACGGATGGTGCTGGTCCGGTCACTGCTCAGGTCGCGGGTCCTCCTCCGGTGCGCCGCGCAGCCTCTGCCAAAACCCGCGGGCATCGTCGACGCTGACAGTGGTCCGATGATCGTCTCTCTGGAAGACCACCGAGCTGGTGCCGTCGCGGTCTTGGTCGTGGATCTCGTCCAGGGGCCCTCAGCGTCCACGTCGGTGCGCAGGGTATTGCTGTCGACGGCGCATATGGCCATCGGTGCGTGGTCGCCCGGTTTGGGCCCAGTGCCCAGCAGAAGCCATGTGCCGCCGGCGATCACGACGAGACCGGCTCCAGTAGCCGTGGCGAGCCGCCGCCGTCGTGTGCGCTGTCGTGGCAGCGACGCGATTACCCCCAGACGGGGATCGCTTCACAGCATCAGAGAAAGGCATGCCAGAACCCTGAGACTGCGCTGTGCTGGACCGCCGTGGGGCAGGCAGCCCTGCAACAACCGCCTGGGGGACGAAGAGCAGCACTGGCCCTTTTCAGAGATCCTCATCAGCCCATTCACCAAAGTGCCGCGGGGTGTGGACAGGCCGGGACTGTCCCGGACGCCCGAAGATCTAGCGGGACACCGACACAGCGGAACAGCCTCCTTCCAGGCCGCGAAATCCCGGCCCTTCGAAGGAGGTTGTGATGGCACAGCAGACCTTGCTCAAGCCCCTGCGGCAGACGCCGGAGAAGACGAAGGAGCACCAGCCACATAAGGCGTCGCGGTCGGCGCCGGCATCTCACCGCAGACCGCGCAGCCACAGTGCGGGCAACGGCCGTACTCGGAGCGGGGATTGGCGGTGGGTCGTGGTGGGTCTGGTCGCGGCGTTCGTGCTTTCGTTGCTGGGAGGTGCGCTGCTGGGCGTGCACGGCCCGTCGGGAGCGCCCTCGGCCGACCGGCCGGCGGTCACCCTCCAGCCAAAATCACCGGCCACGCCCGAGCCCGCGCCCAAGGTACCGACGTCCGGCCCGACCCAGAAGCCCGCCGGGCCGGGCACCGCCGAGGCCAAGCCCGCAGGCGTCAGGAAGGTCACTGTGCGGCCCGGTGACACGCTCTGGGCACTGGCCCGCACGCACGGCACGACCATCAAGGCCCTGCAGCGGCTCAACGGCCTGGGATCGTCGACGCTGATCTACGCCGGCAACCAGCTGCGCGTCGCCGGCATACCGGGTTCCCCGGACGCCGCACGGCAGTCGACGGCCACCCCGCCGACGACCACGCAGAAGCCCGCTGTGAAGTCCCGGGTGAAGTCCGCGCCGAACGCCGTCATCACCTACGCCCGAGCACAGCTGGGTAAGCCCTACATCTGGGGCGGTACCGGACCGCGCGGCTTCGACTGCTCCGGCCTGGTGATGCGGGCCTGGCAAGCGGCTGGGGTGAAGCTGCCGCGCACCACTTGGGGCCAGATCCACGCCGGGACCGCCACGAGCCGGGCGCGCTTGGTGCCCGGTGACCTCGTCCTGTCCTACGGCGGCGGCCATGTGGGGCTGTACATCGGCAACGGCAAGGTCATCCACGCCCCTCGGCCCGGCAGCACCGTCACCATCGCCCCTCTGCCCGACCGCGGCAAAGTCGTCGCCTACCGCCACATACACCCGTAAACGGACACGCGGCGCAGATGACACGCCCTCAGGCAGATCCTGGCACCGAGTATTCGAACTCGGCCACACGGTGGAGAACAGTACTCATGCACAGATCAATGGCCTCTAAGCTCCCTTGGTACTCACGAGACAAGGGAGTGGTGATGGGACGGGGGCCGGACCCGGCAGCGGCGCACAGCTCTGCGGAGTTCATCGAACTGATGCGGCAGTTACGCCGCTGGACGGACCTGAGCTACCGGCAGCTGGAGCGCAACGCCACCGACGCCGGCGACGTCCTGCCCCGCGCGACGATCTCCGCCGCCCTCGGCCGCGACGAACTGCCCCGTGAGGAACTCCTGGCCGCCTACGTACGAGCCTGTGGCGGCGACGACGACACGGTGTCCGCCTGGCTCGAGGCCCGCCGACGCCTGTCCATATCCGACACCGCGACACCACCGCCCGTTCCCGAGGACGCTCCGCAGACCACTGCCGCCCGAGCAGGCGAGGACACTCCCCAGGAGACACCGCAGGATCCCAAGGACACCGTCGACGAGGAAGCCTTTGACGAGGAGCAGGCCCCGGACACCGGCCCCGCCGGTGAACCGGACTCCGGCCCGGCAGACGGAGCAAACTCGCATCCGGCCGGCGACAGTGCCAGACCCCCGCGCGCTCAGGCGAACTGGCGACGACACACCCCTCAGGTCGCGATCGCCGCCCTCACCGTTGCCGGAATACTGGCGCTGTCGTTCTGGCCGCACGACAACGGCTCCGACGGCAACCGCGCGGACAGCGCGCCTACCAGCGCCCCTTTCTCGAGTACCACGCCCAGCACAGATGCGGAGTCGAAGCAGCCCAGTTCCTCGCCCACCGTCAGCCGTTCGGCCACCGCCGAGCCTGCCGCCTCGCCGGTCGAGCAGGAAGAAGCGATCCCCAGCTCCGACCCCACTCCCACGCGGACGGTTGTCTCCGTCCAGATGCCGGCCGCAGGGTTGACCAGCATCCATCCCGCCTCTGCCCCCTCGCGGTGCCTGACCGAGGGCCGCGAACGCAACGGGCGCACCGACCGCGAGATCGCCGTCCAGCACTCCTGCGCCGACTCCCCCCTGCCCCGCGTCACACTCGAGAAGCTGGGCGGGCAGACCTACCGCATCCAGTGGTACAACCCCGACCCAGGCAAGGGCCTCGGGTGCCTCGCCGTTGACGGCGCCTCTTCCGGCGCCCTGCTCGCCCCGAGGGACTGCGCGGACAGCGACAGCCAGAAGTTCCGCCTGGAGGCATCCGCTGGCGGCTTCCGGATCCGGCCACTCCACAGCGGCCTGTGCATCGGGTTCCTCCCCCCGGTCGCCGATGGCGCCGAGGCGGTGCAGATTTCCTGCACCGGAACCTCCGACCAGGCATTCACCTTCACCGCAAGCTGAGACGGCTGGCAGGAGCCAGTGATGACCGGGTGACCAGCTGCCAAAGTGGCCCGTCGGTAACGACGGCCGACCGCCTTTGTTAGAGGTCATCTCGTTTGGGTCGCCGCTCCTGCCAGCGCGGTTGGCTTCTCACATGCCGCGGTCTGGGCCGTACCAAGGCTCGGGGCGTTCGTCGGCGGACATCGGCAGGTGTCGCATTTGCACGGGGCCTGGGTAGAAGGCTGCGCTGTTGGGACCGGTCATGTCTTCGCCGATGAGATAGCGGTAGAGCCATTCGGCGAAGCTCATGCGGTGCTCTGCCCAGGTTTCGTCGTAGCTCACCAAGAGCCTGGGGACACTGGTGGCAGCGATGAGGAAGATTGTCTCTCCTCGGTCGGTGCTCGCGATCGGCCACAGTCCGTTGCGGGTGCCGAAGCTCAACTCGTCGAGTCCGAAGAGCTGGCGCGGGTCCTCGTCCGCGTCGAGATCGAGCTCATCCCACGGCACCTCGGACCATGCTTGGATGCTTTCTCGGATCTCCTGGCCCAAGTTCCATCGCGTAGTCGCCGGATGATGGAGGTACAGGTGGCTATTGAGTCGGATCGGGGCGTAGGCGTCAACCAGGACCCGGTAGTCGGGCGGCAGTTGTATGCCGAGGTCCGCGTGGAGACGGTCCCAAGCAGCGGGGTCCGCAAAGCGGTTCTGGGCCGGGCCGAGCATCGCCATGACGGCAAGCAGGTAGTCGGTCAAGAAGTCCTCGATGGTGTGTGACCGGCTCGGTCCTCGGCGGCAGGCCGGCGTCGTCACCGACCTGGAGACCGAGTACGTCACCGCCGTCTGCTCCAGCAGCGTGTCGATCACCGACTATCAGTATGTCGGTGCCGGCCGTTAGCCTGTGGGTATGTCAGAGCGTTTCATCCCGGGCCGTAGGGGCGGCCTGATCACTCTGGGCGCCGCGGACGCTCTGTGGGCCGGCTTGACGACCGACAGTGCTGTGCCGGCGGCTTCTGCGGCGTTCACCTGCTCTCCTGCCAATGCCAGGGCGGGGTACGTCCTGCTCGGCGGCCGTGTGGTGGCGACGGTGAAGGCAAGCGGCGGCCAGTGGAGTGTTCCGGAGATTGAGGTGCGCCGGGCGGCAGCGGAACTGAACGCGGTTGAGATGGACCGTCAGGACCTGGTCCGCATCGGTCCGTTCCGTAGCGCGCAGAAGCAGAACGAGAAGACGCCGCTGCGATGGCGCCAGCGCATCACCCGGGAACTGCAGGAGTTGGGCGACCCCGAGCGGGCAGCACAGCCTGAAGGCGGCCGGCCGCACCATCTGGCGGGAATCGACTGGCGGCGGATACTCGTGGAACAATCCCGCGGCCACACGGCGCGGACATGGTGGCTGCCGCGCGCCGTGGTCAGACTGCTGGATGCGGCCGAGCACACCGAAACGCAGTGGCTGCAAGCCGCACGGACCCGCCAGAAAAGCGCAACCGTCACCGAGTCGCCCTCCCACCACCGGCAGGCCCGAGCCGCCGACGGTCGGCAGACGACGAGCCCCCACTGCCCAACCACCCCACTGCGCCCGTACAACGAGGAACTGCAAGGCCACTTGTACTCGGTACTCAGCAGGAAACCCGGCACCTCCCGCAAGGTGGCTGAGTGGACTTGCGCCATCTGTCGCACCGCACCCGCCGCCGTACTCGACCACTGCCACGAACACGGCTACGTCCGCGCCCCCGTCTGCCACTCCTGCAACACACAAGAACGCCCCGACCACCTGTACAGCAACGACATCCGCGTGGCCAACCACTACACACGCCTCTTCCACACCCACGCGGCCGACTGGCTCCACCACTGGCACCGCTGCCCCGGCTGCCGCACCCGCACCACCCTCCCACTGCCACACCTCGCTGCATGGACCGCCCACATAGCCTGCCGGTCACTGCGCCCGACCCACCGCGACCCCCGCGGCTCCCGCGCACGCAAACCCTGCGGCGCGCTGCGCGTGTCCTGGACCGGCAGTCACAATGCGCCCGGTTCCTGCCTGCTCACTGTCGCCGTCGACTTGTGTCCCTCCGGCGAGCACCGTGTCCTGGCGCAAGTCCCCTACCGCGAAGCCGCCGAGAGGTTTGGCACCTGGCTGGCCGAGACCGCCCCTGCCGTGGCGGCTGAGGCCGGACCCGACCGCCTGGACGGCCTCCCCACCCGGTTCCGGCCAGTCATCGCGGACACCAGCAGTGAGGGCCTGGCGCTGTTCTGAGCAAACAGCGGGCGCCTTCCAAGTGGGCGTTTGATGTTGATTCACGATGGGTATTTTGCCTAATTTGCCGTATTCATCGGCAACGTGCACAGCCTGAAATGTGTGGAAGCTCCGCGCGGTTGGGAACCTTCCGCCCCATTGCCAAACCAGACGGAATCCAGCGTCGAGAGGCGGATCTCAGGTGCGGTCGCGGTGGTAGGCGGCGAGGAGGAAGAGCCAGATCTCGCTGACGGTCGGGAAGCAGGCGACCGCGTGCCTGAGCCGCTTGAGCGGGACCTCGCCGGCGACCGCGACGGTCGCCGAGTGCAGCAGCTCGCTGACTCCGGGGCCAACGAAGGTCACCCCGAGCAGGACTTCCCGGTCTAGGTCGACCACCATCCGCGCGTGGCCACGGTAGTTGTCGGCGTAGAGGTTGGCGCCCTGGGCAGCGTTGAAGTCGAGGTCGACGGTCTTGATGCGGCGGCCGGCCTGGGCCGCCTGCTCGGCGGTCAGGCCCACGGCGGCCGCCTCGGGGTCGGTGAAGAAGACCTGGGGCACGGCGTGCTGGTCGGCGGTGGTGGCGTGGTCTCCCCACGGGCCGTCGTCCACGGGGAGGTCTGCGGCGCGGGCGGCGATGGCGTCGCCGGCGGTCCGCCCTTGGTACTTGCCCTGGTGGGTGAGCAGAGTCCGGTGGTTGACGTCGCCGACGGCGTACAGCCATGCGCCGTCGACCCCGCGGGCCAGGCAGGTGGTGTCCGCCTCCAGCCACGTGCCTGGGGTGAGGCCGACCGTGTCCAGGCCGATGTCGTCGGTGCCGGGGGTGCGGCCGGTGGCGAACATGACCTCGTCGGCCTGCAGGTCGCTGCCGTCGTCGAGGGTGAGAGTGACGGGCCCGGTGGGGTCTGGGCGGCGCACGGCGGTCACCTGGGTGCCGATCCGCACGTCCGCGCCCGCCTCAGTGAGACTGCGTGCGACGAGCTCGCCCGCGAAGGGTTCCATGCGCGGGATCAGGCGGCGGCGGGCGAGCAGGGTGACCTGGGAGCCGAGACCCTGCCAGAGGGTGGCCATCTCGACGCCGACTCCGCCGCCCCCGACGATGACGAGCCGGCCGGGCACGGTGCTGGAATCGGTGCCGTGCCGGTTCGTCCAGGGCCGGGCCTCCTGGATGCCGGGGATGTCGGGCAGCGCCGGCCTGCTGCCGGTAGCGATGGCCACCGCGTGGCGTGCGGTGAGGGTGAGGCGTGCGCCGTCGTCCCTGGTGACCGTGACGCGGCGGGGGCCGTCGATCCGGCCGTGGCCGCGGAAGAGGTCGGCGCCGCTGGACTTGACCGCCTCGGCCTGTCCGGTGTCGTCCCAGTCGGTGACGTAGCGGTCGCGGCGGGCGAAGACCCGTTCGGTGTCGAGCTGGCCGGTGACGGCCTGCCGGGCGCCGTCCACCCGGCGGGCGTCGGCGACCGCGATGACCGGCCGCAGCAGGGCCTTGCTGGGGACGCAGGCCCAGTAGGAGCACTCGCCGCCGACCAGTTCACGCTCCACGACGGCCACGGTGAGGCCGGCGGCGCGGGCGCGGTCGGCGACGTTCTGGCCGACCGGCCCGGCGCCCAGCACGACCACGTCGTAGGCGCTGCTCTCCTGGTTCTCGCGTACATCGCTCATCTGATTCCTCCGTGGATACTCCGCCCTTCGGGGCGGAGAGGAAACGGACTCCTGCGGAGCAGGGCAAGGGCTGCGATTCGCCGCCAGGGCGGATCACAGTGCTCTGACCCGCAGGTTTGATCTTTACATGCGGTCGCATTAATTTGTGAGCGTGACCACGAACCACGTGAAGCGGGCGTTCAAGTACCGCTTCTATCCGACGGATGCGCAGGCAGCTGAGCTGTCGCGCACGTTCGGATGCGTGCGGAAGGTCTACAACCTGGCGCTTGCGGCCCGCACGGAGGCGTGGACGCGGCAGGAGCGGGTCAACTACAGCCAGACCTCGGCCCTGCTGACGGCGTGGAAGAAAACTGAGGAACTGGCCTTCCTCAACGACGTGTCGTCGGTGCCGTTGCAGCAGACGCTGCGGCACTTGCAGAGCGCGTTCACCAACTTCTTCAGCAAGCGGGCCAAGTACCCGCGCTTCAAGTCCCGCAAGAAGTCCCGCAAGTCCGCCGAGTACACCACCAGCGGTTTCCGCTTCCGGGAGCGCAGGCTGACTCTGGCGAAGATGGCCGAGCCGCTGGCCATCGTGTGGTCGCGCCCGCTCCCAAAGGGGGCGAAGCCGTCCACTGTGACGGTCTCCCAGGACAGCGCCGGTCGCTGGTTCGTCTCCATGCTGTGCGACGACCCCACCGTCAAGCCGCTCCCCGCCACGGATGCGGCGGTCGGTGTCGATGTCGGTCTGAACCACCTCCTGACGCTCTCCACCGGTGAGAAGATCGCTAACCCGAGGCATGAGCGCACGGACCGTGCCCGGCTCGCGAAGGCCCAACGCACCCTTGCGCGCAAGGCCAGGGGTGACGGCGCCAACCGCAGGAAGGCCCGGCTGAAGGTCGCGAAGATCCACGCCCGGATCGCCGACCGGCGCCGTGACGGCCTGCACAAGCTGACCACTCGGCTCGTTCGTGAGAACCAAACGATCGTGATCGAGGACCTGACCGTGCGAAACATGGTCAGGAACCGGAGCGTGGCCCGCGCCATCAGCGACGCGGCATGGGCCGAGTTCCGCAGCCTGCTGGAGTACAAAGCCCAGTGGCACGGGCGGGAAGTGATCGCGGTCGACCGCTTCTTCCCCTCCTCCAAGCTGTGCTCCGTCTGCGGCACCTTGCAGGACAAGATGCCGCTGCACGTCCGCACCTGGACGTGCGCCTGCGGCACGACCCACGACCGGGACGTGAACGCCGCACGCAACCTGCTGGCCGCCGGACGGGCGGTGTCGGCCTGTGGAGCCGGTGTAAGACCTCAACGGAGAACTCCGGGCGGGCAGTCGGCGATGAAACAGGAAGTCTCACGGCGCGAGCCGTAAGAATCTCCCTCCTTCAGGAGGGAGAGCGTCAATGCTTCCTCGCGCGTGATCGGGGCTGACGGGGCCGCATCCCCGACTCATGTAACCGCGCGGTGCGCGCACGGCCGTCATACCTTGGCCGTAGGAGTCACCAACAGCGGCCATCCGTGCCCCTTATGGCCGCACGCACGCCGTGACCGGCCTCGGGTTCACGAGCTCGGGAACAGGGGCCCGCCCGCCATGAGACCGCCGTCGACCAGGAAGATGTGCCCGGTGACGTAGCTCGCCTTGTCCGAACCCAGGAACTGGACGGCCTCGGCGATCTCCTCCGGGGTGCCTGCCCGGTGCATGGGCAGCACCGAATCGACCGCGTCACGCGCCGTGTCGTCGCCGGTGAACCGCTCGTACATAGCGGTCCGGGTGTAGCCGGGCGCGACCGCATTGACCCGGATACCGTGAGCGGCGCCTTCGAGTGCGGCCGCCTTGGTGATGCCGACGACGGCGTGCTTGCTCCCGACGTACAAGGCCGCCCCGGGATAACCCATCACGCCAAAGGTGGAGCTGACGTTGACGATGCTGCCGCCGCCCTGTTCCCTCATGACCCGGAACTCGTGCTTCAGGCACAGCAGCGTTCCCTTGACGTTGGTATCGAAGGTGGCCTGGTAACTCTCGTCGGTCACCTCGGTGACAGGGCCGGGTGTTCCCTCGGTGCCGGCGTTGTTGACAGCGACATCGATCCGCCCGAACCGCGCGACCGCACGGTTGACGAGGTCCTTCACATCGGCGTCGAAACGGACGTCGGCACGCACGAACTCCGCCGGGGCGCCGAGGCCGGCCAGCTCCCCGGCAAACTGCTCGCCCACGTCCTCGTGGCGGCCGGAGACCACAAGGTTCGCGCCTTGACGTGCGTAAGCGACGGCGGTGGCACGGCCGATACCGGTGAGCGCGCCCGTGATGAGGACGATGGGACCAGACACGTCGAGGGTCCTTCCTGCAACCACACAGGTGAATGACTGGCAAGTAGTTCGGAACCCGCACGACACCGGGTTCCTCTTCGGGCAGAGGCGTATCCCCCCGGTACCGCCACAAGGAAGGTGTCCCAGCCGGAAGACAGCCACATCGGACCCGACCGCCGTATCCATCGAACGGCGGCATTTGACGGCTCGTATGGCCCACGGACGGCGGCCTGGACAGACTGACGACCCGAAGGCGGTCACGCGGACGGGAGGCGAACCGTGGCTTCGGACGGGAGGGACGGCACGGTCGCCGGGCCGTCCACTCGTACTCCTCGTCGGGGCTTGAGCAACAACACCGTCCGCCCGTTCCTGTCCCTGCTGGGGGAGTCGCCCGCGCTGGGGGCGGCCTCCGGCGGCAAGCGCGTCCCGGAGGCGGTGAAGCGGCTGCCCGAGATCGCGCGGCGGAAGGTGAAGGTCAAGCCGCTGCTGCCACGCGAGATCGACGGCAAGCTGGTGCCGCCGGTGTGGCGGCAGGCGGTGTACTCCAATCCCGAGCTGCCAGAAGGCGCGGTGGACCGGGACGCGTACGTGGTGTGCGTGCTGGAGCAGCTGTACCGGGCGCTGAACCTGCGAGACGTGTTCGCCTCCCCCTCGAACCGCTGGTCAGATCCGCGGGCCAGGCTGCTGGACGGCAAGCAGTGGGAGGCCGTCGCCGAGAACGTCCTGCACGGGCTCAGCCTGGACGAGCCGGTCGAGGAACACCTCGCGGGCCGAGCGCGGGCGCTGGATGCGTCCTGGCAGCTGATGGCCGAGCGGGCTGGATGAGGCCGGGCAGGACGCGAAGCTGAGCTTCGAGGTCCAGCCCAACGGCCGGCTGAAGCTGAACGTGGACCGGCTCGGCGCCGTCGGCGAGAGCAAGTCGCTGCGTTGGCTGCGCAAGACGACCGCGGCGATGCTGCCGAAGACCGACCTGCCGGACCTGTTGTTCGAGGTCGATGCCTGGACCGGGTTCCTGGATGCGTTCGTGCACCTCGGGGACGGCCGCACCCGCATGGAGAACCTGAAGATCTCCCTGGTGGCGCTACTTGTGGCCTCGGAGGCATGCAACATCGGCCTGACCCCGGTTATCGACCCCGAGGACGAGGCGCTGAGCCGGGGCCGACTGGTGCACGTTGATCAGTACTACCTACGCGCCGGCACCATCGCCGCGGCGAACGCGGCCCTGATCGAGGCCCAGGGACGGGTGCCGATCGTCCAGCACTGGGGTGAGGGCCTGCTCGCCTCGGTGGACGGGCTGCGGTGCGCGTGGTCGACCCGGTGGACGACACTTACCGCCGGCAGGTGAACCGGCAGCTCACCGTGCAGGAGTCCCGTCACAAGCTCGCCCGGGACATCTGCCACGGCAAGCGCGGGCAGATCATGCAGGCGTACCGGGAGGGGCAGGAGGACCAGCTCGGCGCTCTCGGTCTGGTGCTGAATGCCGCCGTGCTCTGGACGACCCGCTATCTGGACGCCGCCGTCGAGGAGTTGCGGGCGCTGCCCGCCGACGAGCGCGAGCACGACGTCCTGGACGAGGACGTCGCCCATGTCTCCCCGCTCAAGCACGCGAACCTCAACGTGCTCGGCCGATACAGCTTCCGCGCCTCCACCCCGATCGACGGCGGCCTGCGCCCACTGCGCGACCCGCGTGCGGGCGGTCTCGACGAGGACGAGACCGAGGCCGAATGAACCGAGACGACCGGCAAGAGCTGAGCGAGAACCCGGGATCACCGTCCTGACTCCAGGGGCAGCCTAGGACGATGTGATCCGGTACGTGAGGTGAGTGACCTGGGGGAGGAGCCGAGCACCCGTGTCGGCCGCCCGCCGGGACGGTGTGTCAGACCACGGCGAGCCGGTCCACCAGCAGCTCCACCCTCCGCTCGGTGTCCTCCGGCGGCAGCCGTCCCGCCCTGGTCAGGGTGGCCAGCCCGTGCAGGGCCGCCCAGAACACCTCGGTGAACAGTGCCGGGTGGACGCCGTCCCCGGCGACCTCGCCGAGGCTTTCCAGCAGGGCGGCGAAGGCGTCCTTCAGCGGCTCCGGGGTGTCCTCGTTCGCGAACGCCAGGCCGCCGTCGAGCTGGAACATGGCGTCGTAGACCGCCGGGTTGCGCTCGGCGAAGTCGAGGTAGGTGCGGGCGAGGGCGGTGACCCGGGTGCGAGGGCCGTCCGCGGCGGAGGTCGCGGCCCGCAGCGCCGCGGCCATCTCGGCGGCGCCCTCGAGGGCGACGGCGCCGATGATCTCGCGCTTGCCGCGGAAATGGCTGTAGAGGACGGGCTGGCTGTATTCGATGCGCTCGGCGAGCCGGCGGGTGGTGACCGCGTCCCAGCCCTGCTGCTCGGCGAGTTCGCGGGCCGTCGCCACGATGAGGCGCTCGCGGTCCGCCCGTTCGCGCTGCTTGCGTCCTGTACCGACATGGTTCGATCCTAGCACCACTAGACAATCGAGCGGCAGTAGAACTAGCGTTGCCTCGTCAGCTAGCAACACTAGATCCGGGAGGGTCATCATGCTCAACGCACTCGAGGTCTTCACCACCGTGGTCGTCGGCCTGATGGTGGGGGTGGAGTTCTCCGTCGCCTTCGTCATCAACCCGATCCTCAACGGACTCCCCGGCGACAGTGGCCAACTCGGCCGCGCCCACGGGGGCCGGATGCTCGGCGCCGTGATGCCGTTCTGGTACATCGGCTCGCTCGTCCTGAGCGCGGTCTGGGCCATCGCCGGATGGCATCACCACGGCGCCGGCCTCGTCGTCATTGCCGCCGCGCTGCTGATCTTGAGCGTGATCATGTCGCTCCTGCTGCTCGTCCCGATCAACAACCGGGGCAAGACGTGGACCCCCGAGAACCGGCCCGAGGACTGGAAGGAGCAGATGAACCGCTGGGACCGCTTCCACTACGTCCGCGTCGCCGTCATCATCGCCGCCTTCGCCCTGCTGGCCGCCGCCCTCGCCTGAGCCCGCGGGCCGAGACCGCGCAGGTGGTGCCATCGTGCAGTCCCTGCTCGACACTCACCGCTCTGGGGAAGCGCCCGAACGATCGTTTGACGACAGGGAGGGCACGCGTCCAATGAACCCGGACTTTTCGGGGCCTGTTGGCGGCGCAGATCCAATCAGATCCGATGGCGGCCGATGACAGGGTTTGCTGACAGCTAGGTCGAATGCGACCACCAGAACGGGGAGCGGCATGGCCAATCTGGTCTACAAGCGGGTGTCGACCGACCAGCAGTCGACCGACCGTCAGAACCTCGTCCTCGCCGAGGCCGGGATCGAGGACCCGGTGACGTTCGAGGAGGAGGCCGGCACCTCCAGCCGCCTTCATCCGCTGGATCGCCCAAAGTTCGGCGAACTGCTCACCTACGCGCGGCCGGGCGACGTCGTGCACATCTCCGAGATGTTCCGCCTCGCACGCGGCACCAGGCACATCCTCGACGTGCTCGAGGTCCTTCACCACGACCAGGTCGCCCCGCGCATCCACGACGGCGCGTTCTCACCGGGATTTCCTGTACCTCAACTACTCACACCCGGAGACCTGAACTTTCCCCGTGATGCTGGACACTCGTTGCTTACGCTGCGAGGGCGTGTTCTTGCTCGTGTCGCTGTCGGATTTCCAGCGGGGTGAGGTATCCCCAGGCCGGATGCTTCCGCAGTCGTCTGCGGTTGTAGAAGGTCTCGATGAAGGTGAGGATCTCCGCGCGGGCAGTGGTCCGGTCGGGCCAGTGGCGGGTGCCGATCTCCTCTTTGAGCAGTGCGAAGAAGCTCTCGGCGGCGGCATTGTCATAGCACGAGCCGGTTCGGTCCATGCTCTGCCGCAGTCCCAACCTGCGTATTTCTCGGCGGAGTTCGTCAGAGGTGTACTCCGATCCGCGATCGGAATGTGCGATGCAGCTGGGCTGGAGTCGGCCACGTCCGGCGGCCATCGTCAGCGCGTCGACAACCAGGGAGGCGCGGTGGTGATCGGCCATCGAGTAGCCGACGATCTCGCGGGTGGCCAGGTCCAGTCAGGTCGCCAGATACAGCCGGCCCTCGTCGGTGGGGATGTAGGTGAACGCCCGGCCTTTCGCCCACGCGACGATCTCCGGCGTCTTCCAGAACACACCGCCTCCGGGCTCGGCTCGCGGCGAGGACCAGGGGATAAAGGGCAGCACGGGCAATCCCAAGACCGGCGCGACCGGTGTCAAGCCGCGCAGGATGCTGCCAGGACGGGGCTACTCAGCTGATTCGACGGTCACCGAGACGGCGCGTCTCCGAAGGTGAATGGCTAGGATCTCCATCTCGACGAGCGTGCCGATGAGACCGGTCTCGGCGAGTTGCGTGGCCTGCGCTCGTGCTTCGCCCAGGGATAGTTCCTGTGCGTCGCGGAGGGCCTGCAGCACGGGAACGAGGTTCGGCGCGTCTGCAGACAGACGAAGCCGCGCCGGCCCGTGAGCTTGCAGCAGAGCCTGTCGAATGTTCTCGGGCGTAACGGGACCGTCGTCTTCCTCGCACCACGCATTCAAGCAATCCGCGCAGCGCCCCTCGGTGCCCCACCGAAGCATGCCGCGGTCGAAGAACTGACCGACATCGCAGGTCGTCGTGCCTCCGCAGGCACTACACCGGCCTGTGACCAGTACTCCTTGCGTGATCACAGGGGTCTCCTCAGCGTCATAGGTGAGTGCTGATGGGATCCTCCCTGAGAAGTCGGCTCTGGTCGATCAGGTTTGCGATCGGCGAGAAGCCCCTATTTTGGGTCGACGCCGGTGGCGTGAGTTCATCTGATTCCTCCGTGGATACTCCGCCCTTCGGGGCGGAGAGGAAACGGACTCCTGCGGAGCAGGGCAAGGGCTGCGATTCGCCGCCAGGGCGGATCACAGTGCTCTGACCCGCAGGTTTGATCTTTACATGCGGTCGCATTAATTTGTGAGCGTGACCACGAACCACGTGAAGCGGGCGTTCAAGTACCGCTTCTATCCGACGGATGCGCAGGCAGCTGAGCTGTCGCGCACGTTCGGATGCGTGCGGAAGGTCTACAACCTGGCGCTTGCGGCCCGCACGGAGGCGTGGACGCGGCAGCAGCGGGTCAACTACAGCCAGACCTCGGCCCTGCTGACGGCGTGGAAGAAAACTGAGGAACTGGCCTTCCTCAACGACGTGTCGTCGGTGCCGTTGCAGCAGACGCTGCGGCACTTGCAGAGCGCGTTCACCAACTTCTTCAGCAAGCGGGCCAAGTACCCGCGCTTCAAGTCCCGCAAGAAGTCCCGCAAGTCCGCCGAGTACACCACCAGCGGTTTCCGCTTCCGGGAGCGCAGGCTGACTCTGGCGAAGATGGCCGAGCCGCTGGCCATCGTGTGGTCGCGCCCGCTCCCAAAGGGGGCGAAGCCGTCCACTGTGACGGTCTCCCAGGACAGCGCCGGTCGCTGGTTCGTCTCCATGCTGTGCGACGACCCCACCGTCAAGCCGCTCCCCGCCACGGATGCGGCGGTCGGTGTCGATGTCGGTCTGAACCACCTCCTGACGCTCTCCACCGGTGAGAAGATCGCCAACCCGAGGCATGAGCGCACGGACCGTGCCCGGCTCGCGAAGGCCCAACGCACCCTTGCGCGCAAGGCCAGGGGTGACGGCGCCAACCGCAGGAAGGCCCGGCTGAAGGTCGCGAAGATCCACGCCCGGATCGCCGACCGGCGCCGTGACGGCCTGCACAAGCTGACCACTCGGCTCGTTCGTGAAAACCAAACGATCGTGATCGAGGACCTGACCGTGCGAAACATGGTCAGGAACCGGAGCGTGGCCCGCGCCATCAGCGACGCGGCATGGGCCGAGTTCCGCAGCCTGCTGGAGTACAAAGCCCAGTGGCACGGGCGGGAAGTGATCGCGGTCGACCGCTTCTTCCCCTCGTCCAAGCTGTGCTCCGTCTGCGGCACCTTGCAGGACAAGATGCCGCTGCACGTCCGCACCTGGACGTGCGCCTGCGGCACGACCCACGACCGGGACGTGAACGCCGCACGCAACCTGCTGGCCGCCGGACGGGCGGTGTCGGCCTGTGGAGCCGGTGTAAGACCTCAACGGAGAACTCCGGGCGGGCAGTCGGCGATGAAACAGGAAGTCTCACGGCGCGAGCCGTAAGAATCTCCCTCCTTCAGGAGGGAGAGCGTCAAAAGGGGGCGCTGTCACGTTGGCTGGCTGAGTGGGATGATCTTCGGGTTGATCATGCTGGAGAGGGTTGTCCGTGGGGGACGTGTCGCCGTCGTACAAGGGCCATCGGTACCCGGTCGAGGTGATCTCCCACTGTGTGTGGCTGTACTTCCGGTTTCCGCTGTCCTTCCGTGAGGTGGAGGAGCTGATGCTCGAGCGCGGTGTCGTCGTCTCGCATGAGACGGTCCGCCGCTGGTGTGCCAAGTTCGGGCAGTGCTACGCCAGCGCGCTGCGCCGCCGGCAGCCCCGGCCCGGCGACAAGTGGCATCTGGGCGAGGTCTTCATCAAGGTCAACGGTGAGCGGAAGTACCTGTGGCGGGCCGTGGATCAGGATGGCGATGTCCTGGACATCCTCGTGCAGAACCGCCGGGACACTGCCGCGGCCCGGTGGTTTTTCCGCAGACTGCTGAAGACGACCCGCACAATGCCCCGGGCGGTCGTCACCGACAAGTTGCGCTCCTACGGCGCGGCTCACCGTGAGGTCATGCCCTCGGTGGAGCACCGCTCGCACAAGGGTCTGAACAACCGGGCGGAGAACAGCCACCAGCCAACCTGGCAGCGTGAACGGGCGATGAAGGGCTTCCGCTCCGTAGGTGGGGCCCAACGGTTCCTGTCCGCGTTCAGCGGGATCTCGCCCACTTCCGACCCCGCCGCCACCTGATGACCGCACACGACTACCGAGCCGAAATCCGCCACCGCTTCGCCATCTGGGACGAGATCACCGGCGCTGTCGGCCGGCCCACCACGGCCTGAACACGGGCCCGGACCGGGGGCCCACCATGCCCCGACGCCCCGTCAGGCACGTACACACCCAACAACGTGACAGCGCCCTCCCAGTAAGTAGCGCTCCTCGTCGCTTCAGATGCCACGCAGCATGGAGGGCCAGGGCTGGTCCAGCACCAGGTATCGGCGGCGGCGAGGCAGGACCGCAGGCCCTCTACAGTTCATCGGCGAAGGCCCCGGCCAGCTCACGCCATTCGGCCCGCGGCAGGCCGGCGCCGCCCTCGTCAGCGGTGAGTACCTGGAGCGCGACGTGGTCGGCGCCGGCGTCGAGGTACTCCCGCGTCCGGGCCCTCACGCGCTCGGCGTCGCCCAGGGCGAAGAGGGCGTCGAGGAGACGGACGCTGCCGCCGCCCTCGAAGTCGCTCTCCGCGAACCCCAGGCGCAGCAGGTTGTCGGTGTAGTTGGGCAGTCGGAGGTACATCCCCAGCATGTTCCGCGCAGTGGTGCGGGCCCGGTCGAGGTCGGTGTCGAGTACTACCGACAGCTCCGGGGCGAGCAGCGCGTCGGGGCCGAGCGCCTCGCGTGCCTCCACGGTGTGCTCGGTGGTGACGAGATAGGGGTGTGCGCCCAGTGCCCGGCCGGTCGCGAGCTTCAGCATCTTCGGGCCGAGCGCCGCCAGGACCCGACGTCCGGAATGCACGGGCGGGGTGGCGGCGTCGAGTGCGTCGAGGTAGGCGACCATTGCGCTGTACGGCTTCGCGTACTGCGGCACCATCGGGCCATGGCTGACGCCCAGGCCGAGGACGAATCGCCCGCGCGTGCTCGTGTCGATCGCCGCGATCCGCGCCGCCACCTCCTCGGCGGTGTGGTCCCAGATGCTCAGGATGCCGGTGGCCACGGTGACTGTGCGGGTGGCGGCGACGACAGCCGCGGCGTCGTCGGGCGAGGGACTGCCCCCGATCCAGAGAGTGCCGTACCCCAGCTCTTCGAGCTCGGCGGCCGCCTCCGCGATCGCCCCCTTGCCCGCGTCGTCCGCCCGCGCCCCGTGCAGGGCACTGCTCCAGATGCCGACCCGTCCGAATGCCTCGCGCGTCTCAGAAGTCATGGTGTGATCAACAGCGACCCGTGCCCGCTATTCCCGGCTGGGCGGGGACTCATCCGTACGGGTACAGCAATCGCGCGTGTAGCCCTGTTGCCTCGCGTGCTTCGCTCCCCTCTCACGGCTGGGACCGGATCACCGCGACGCAGCACAGTGCCGCGAGCGCCAAACTCGCCGCCGCCGGCCCCGCGAGGGCTGCTGCGGCGGAGGCGGGAAGGATGCGGTCGGTCGGGGGGACGGCGTCCTCCGGGTCGAAGACCATCGTGATGTGCTGGCCCGGGCGGGCGTCGGCGCCGCAGCTGCGCCCGGCTTCGGTCGGGACCGGGGTGCCGTCAGGGAGACGTACCGAGCACGAGTTCTTGACGTAGTTCCGTCCTTCGTAGCGGTGGACGTGGACTTCGGTCACCACCACCGTACGGCTCTCGCCGCGCGCCGCCAGGACGGCCTGCGCGGTCTGGCCCGGTATCCACCAGGCGAGGGCCCCGCCGAGCAGGGCGACCGCACCGACCAGGACTCGTCCCGCGTTCGTCGAGAAGAGATACCCGGCGGAGGCCAGGGCCACGACGGCTCCGACCACCGAGCCCACCGTGTCGGAACCGGTCAGCACACCCGTCACCGCGGCACCCGCGACCAGACCGGCCGTCACGACGCCCACGACGACGCCCTCCACCACCAGCCGGGCAGGCGGCCGTCCGGTGAAGTTCGCCGGGCCCCACAGGAACGCCCCGTCGTAGGACATGCTGCTCCATTCGGCGTTCAGGATTGTGCGGATGGGGTGCCGCCCGGGGGCGGGTGCCGGTCATGCTGGCACCCGCACCCCGGGCGTGAGTGGTTGAGGTGCAGGAAATCCCG
Organism: Streptomyces sp. NBC_01669; assembly: GCF_026339735.1. Lineage (GTDB taxonomy): Bacteria > Actinomycetota > Actinomycetes > Streptomycetales > Streptomycetaceae > Streptomyces > Streptomyces yanii. The sequence continues at coordinate 88,171 of NZ_JAPEQG010000001.1, read as the reverse complement.
GTGCGATTGATCCTGGCCGGTCAGCACACCGGGCGCGGGCACCGCTGGGGTTCACCGGGATTCCCGGAAGATGCCCCGGTCTTCGGGCTACGCCGCACTGGAGGCGCTGAGGTGGTCAGGGCCGAACGGCGCCTCCGCCCGAGGCCGGCGAGCCCTGACGGTCGGCTCTGGTGGGCGCCGCCGCGCGCGGCCTCGGGGCCAGTGCCGCGCGCAGCGCCGGGGTGAGGCTGTGACGGATCTCGGACGGAGTGAGGGCGGCGGGGGTGGGGAGGGGGTTGAGGTAGCGGGTGTAGATGAGGCCGCCGAGGATCGTCACCACGGCCGTGGCGCGGGCGGTCGCGTCCCGGCCGCCGAGAAATTCAACAAGCCGGGCCAGCAGCTCGCGTTCCAGGTATTCGCGGATCACCTCGGCGGCCTCGTCGCCCTGGGCGGTGAGCTGCTGGAAGTCGGCGTCCTCCCACAGGTCGGTCACCGCGTCGATCAGGCGGTCGGGGAGGGTGGCCGGGTCGCCGCCGAGGACGTCGTCCACCGCCAGCGCATTGGCGCACTGGAACTGCATCACGTCCGCGAACAGGCCCTTCTTCGAGCCGAAGTGGTACGCGATCAGCGCCGGGTCGACCCCGGCGGCCCCGGCCACCGCGCGCAGGGTGGTGCTCCGGTAGCCGTGCTCCAGGAACAGCGAACGGGCCGCCGAGACGATCGACTCGCGGGTCGGCGGGTTGCCGCGGGGGCGGCCTCGGGTGCGGGTGGGGGCAGGGGCGGCGTTATTCATCAGCGTTGAGCCTGCGTTTGGTGAGCAGCACAGTCAAGGGCGTTCCGGGAACCATACGAAGGGATGACCCGACATCATGCGTATCGCAGTCTTCGGTGCCAACGGACCGACCGGCCGCCGCCTCACCGACCAGGCCTTGGCCGCCGGCCACGAGGTCGTCGCCGTGACCCGCAGACCCGGCTCCCTGCCCGCGCGGCCCGGCCTTGCCGTGGCCGTCGCCGACGCCACCGACCCGGCGGCTGTCGATGCCGCGATCGGCGGGACGGACGCCGTGCTCTCCGCGCTGGGCGCGCGCTTCAGCAAGGAGACCATCACCACGTACTCGGCGAGCGCCACCGTCATCACCGGGGCCATGGCCCGCCACGGCATCAAGCGGCTGCTCGCCGTCAGCTCCAGCATCGCCGACCCGAACTGGCGCCCTACCGGCGCGCACTTCTTCAATCATGTGCTCGACCCTCTGGTGAACCGACGTCTCGGCCGCACCCTCCACGAGGACATGCGCCGCATGGAGGCCGTGATCCGTCAGACGGGCCTCGACTGGACCTTCGTCCGGCCCTCGGGCCTCTTCGAGCACCCCGTCGTCACGGACTACCACACCGCCGAGACCAGCGCCGACGGCGTCTTCACCGCCCGTGCCGACCTCGCCGCGAGCATGCTGCGCGAATTGGCGGAGCGGCGGTATGTCCGTACGGCCATGGGCGTCATCACCACGGCTGTGAAGCCGAACATCGCCAAGCTGATCTGGGACGAGGGCGTGAAGAAGAAGTGAGCCGCCCGACCTTCCAACTCCCGGTCGCCGCACGAGCGTTCCTCACCCTCCCGCACACGGCCACCCTCACCACCCTCCGCCCCGACGGCACCCCGCACGTCACCCCCGTCCGCTTCACCTTCGACGCGGCCACCGGCCTGGTCCGGGTGACCACCCGGATGGGGGCCCGCAAGGCCCGGAACGTGGAGGCGGGCGGCCCGGCGGCCCGTGTCGCGCTCTGTCAGGCGGACGGCTTCCGCTGGATCACACTCGAAGGCCGGGCCGCCGTCACCGATGCCCCCGCGCGCCTGGCCGAGGCGGTCCGCCGCTACACCGTCCGCTACCGCGCGGACCCGCCCGCCCCGCTGGACCTGGTCGTCGTCGAGATCGCCGTCGACCGCGTCCTGAGCCTCAACCTCTGAATCCCCCGTATCGAAAGCGAAGTGACACCGCCATGCCCACCCTCCCCGTCCTCGACTCCGCCCTCTACTACCGCGAGTCCGGCGACCCCGACGGGCTGCCCTTCGTCTTCCTCCACGGCAACCCCACCTCCTCCCACCTGTGGCGGAACGTCCTGCCGGGGGTGGCCGCGCCCGGCCGCCGCCTTCTGGCCCCCGACCTCATCGGCATGGGCGACTCCGGCAAGCCCGACCTCGCCTACTCCTTCGACGACCACGCCCGCTACCTCGACGCGTGGTTCGACGCCCTCGGCCTTACCGAGGCCGTCCTCGTCGGCCACGACTGGGGCGGCGCGCTCGCCTTCGACCGCGCCGCCCGCCTTCCGGGCACCGTCCGCGGCCTCGCCTTCACCGAGACCATCATCAAGCCGCTGGTCGACGACGAATTTCCGGTAGCCGGGCGGAAGTTGTTCACCCTTCTACGCACCCCCGGGGTGGGCGAGGAGATGATCCTTGAGAAGTCGTTGTTCATCGAGGGGCTCCCGGACACACTCGCCACCCCGCTCGACCCTGCCGACCTGGAGGTCTATCGCCGCCCCTTCCCGACCCCGCACAGCCGCCGCCCGGTACTGGCATGGACGCGCATGATGCCGCTGGACGCCGAGCCCGCCGACGTCGTGGCCCGCATCGAGCAGTACGACGCCTGGCTGGCCGCCAGCCCCGAAGTCCCCAAACTGCTCGCCGCGTTCGAGCCGGGACCGGGCGCGATGACCGACCAGGGGACCGTGGCCTGGTGCGAGGAGAACATCGCGGGCCTGGAGGTCTCCCCCCACGGCCTGGCCGGCCACCACTCCCCGGAGGACCGCCCCGAGGAGCTGGCCGCGGCGATCAACGCCTGGGCCGACCGCCACGGGCTGGCACGCCAGTAGGCGTCCTCGATCACGGCGGTGCCGACCGTGAGGTTCCCCTCGTAGCGTGGAGTCCGTGACAGCAGGGGGTGTTGGTTGTCATGGCGGAGAAGCGTCGAGTGTTCACGGCGGAGTTTCGTGAGGGGGCGGTACGCATCGTGACGGAGACCGGGAAGTCGGTCCCCGAGGTCGCGGAGGACCTGGGGATAAATGAGACGACGCTGGCGAGCTGGGTCTCGCGGGCGAAGCGGGCCGGGAGGGCGACCGTCGAGGACAGGGACGCGTTGATCGCGCGGCTGACGGCGGAGAACGCGGCGTCGAAGAGGGAGAACAAGGAACTGGGGATGGAGCGTGATGTCCTCAAACGCTGCATGGTCCTGTGGGTGAAGTAGCCGTGGCGGACCCGGCCGCTGTGGCCGGGGTGATCAGCGGCAACAGGACCGAGCACGGCATCCCGCACACCGTCTCGTGCCGCGCCCTGGGCGTGAGCGAGCCGTGGTTCTGCAAGTGGCGTGAGAGGCGGCCCACCGCTCGTGAGCTGCGCAGGCAGCGGCTGGCCGACGAGATCACGGAGATCTTCAGCGAGTCCGGTGGCACCTACGGATCTCCGAAGATCTTCGTCCTGCTGATCCGACGGGGTTGGCGTGTCTCGGTGAACACCGTCGCCAAGCTGATGGCCGAACTCGGCCTGGTGGCAAGGGTGGTGAGGCGTCGGCGAGGTCTGACCCGGCCGGGGAAGCGGGCGGCCGCGCCGGACTTCGTGAAGCGGGACTTCACCGCCGAGGCGCCCGATCTCGTCCGGTGCGGCGGCATGACGGAGATCGTCACCGAGGAGGGCAAGCTCTACCTCGCCACGGTCATCGACCTGTTCTCCCGGCGCCTGCTCGGATACGCGATGGGCGAGCGTCACGACGCCGGCCTGGTCATCGCGGCACTGCACATGGCCGCGGCCACCCGAGGCGGCGACGTCCGCGGCGTGATCTTCCATTCGGATCGCGGGTCGGAGTACGGCTCGCGAAAGTTCACCCGCGCCTGCCGCAGGCTGGGAATCACGAGGTCTATGGGGCGAGCGGGGCCGTGCTTCGACAGCGCCGTCAGCGAGGCGTTCAACAGCGTCCTCAAGGTCGAGTACGTCCACCGGCACACGTTCCGCACCCGCGCCGAGGCCAGGATCAGAATCGCCACCTGGATCACCGGCTTCTACAACACCCTCCGACTACACAGCGTGTGCGACTTCAAGATTCCGATCGACTGCGAACGCGAGTACTGGGCCGGCCTCACCGTGGGGTTGGCTGCATGGGAAGGACTCCACGATCCAAGGGGATTGACAATCTGGTTGTCGTCCGGATTGCCTGGCGGGTTGCGCACTGGCTGCACAGTAAGGTCTCCACGAAACGGGGGGATTGACACTCAGGAACCTCAAGGCGCCGGACAGCGCGTGCCACGTCGACAACGCGCTTCGCGCATCGAGAGCCTCTGTCGATCGTCCAACAGTCCATGCCTCCCCCTCGCGCCGTCCGCGCGCGAAGCGTCAGGTGCCGATTCCGGAAGCCGTGGCCATGGTGCAGGAGACGGTGCTGCGTGTGCCGGCTAACTGTGTGACCGAGTCCTCTTGCTTTGCCCCCTGTTAATGCGAAGCGCATATGTTGACGGCCACACGAGAGGCGAGAAGACGCAGTACACCAATGTCGCCGCCGCCGGAATGATGAAGAGAGGCGAGGAAAGGAAGTCGGCAAAGGAAGAGAGGCGCTCATTCCAGGTTCGCTCTCCCAGCAGTACTCCGGTGAGGAGGACGACCGCCAGCTGAGTGGCAAGAATGATCACCAGCGACAGTGCCCTTGAGACCCAGCCGCTTGGCCGGATGTCTTCTCCCTCGCGGATCAAGGTGAAGCCACCACGGCGTGTGGCGAAGGGTACGAACAGTGCGTAGGTGAGGGTGAGAATCCAGCCCAGGAGCGGGATTTCGCCGAGGAGTCCAGCCAAGCTGTTCGTTCCCGTCGCGACGGCTCTGCCTGCAGTCAGGGCGTACAGGATCCAGAGAACAGTGGCCGAGACAGCCAGACGATTGGCTGTCCTGCAGCGGGGCCCCTTGGGCATCGGTATGGACCTCTCGTGGGTGGGGAAGAGTTGGGCCCTGTGGGCGCCGTCGGGCTGACGGCGCCCACAGTTTCCTGGGAGGGGCGGAGTTACCTAGGTCCGCACCGGCCGTGCCGAGCGTAGAGCCCCACGCCTATGCCGGCGCTGAATACGGACAGACCTCGCTGGTAGTTGGAGTTGGACGGCTTGTGCCACAGACCGAACATGGCACCGCCACCACCCCAGCCGATCGCGCAGCCCGCCGCCCTGCGGTAGCTGTTGCCGCGTGCTGCATGGCGTGCGCCGCGGTAGGCCCGTGCGGCGTGGCGTGCCGTGCGTGCCGCCCGCACCACGCGGTAGGCGCGGTAGGCGCGTACTCCCCATGCGACGGCGCCGACGCCGGGGATGAATCCGGCGGCGGTGAGGGCGATGTCCCACTTGTACTTCCAGGCGACACGTCCGACCTTCTTGGCGGCTCGCTTTACCTTGCTCCACCAGCTCTTGCCGTCGAGGTCGAACTGGTTGACGGGGTCGCCGGGGTAGCCGTACCGGTTGTCTCCGCCGCCGTATACCGGGTCGATGGAGAGGAAGCGTCCGGTGTTCGGGTTGTAGAGGCGGGCGCCCATGAGGGTGAGGCCGGTGAGGGTCTCGGTGGAGCGCTGCTTGGCACCGAGCCAGTTGTAGCGGGTGGCTGCCTGGCCTGCACGGGGGTTGCCGTACTCGTCGCTGTCCAGGGCGACCGGCGCCTTGCTGGTGTCCAGCGGGAGCTGGAGGGCGACGTCGCCGTGGATGGTGGTGAGGTGCAGGACGGTGTCGCCGGTCTTGCTGGTGGTCGCGGCGAGGTCGCCGCTCGCCGAGGCGACATTGCGGGTGAGGACGCCGGCGGCGGTGTCCTCGACGATCCAGCGGGGGCTGTCACCGTCGCTCGCGTAGTGGTTGAGCTTGGACTCCGTCTGGGTCCAGGTGCTGCCGCTGCCGGTCTCGACCTTCCAGGAGCGGAAGCGCAGGTCGGCGTCGAGCTGCCAGGTCTGGCGCTTCCCGCCGGAGACCTGCTGGTACGCCAGGTCGTTGGCGTAGTAGCCGATGGTGCTACCGGGCAGGGCCGTGGTGCGGCCGAGCGCGTCGTAGGTGTAGCCGGTGTCGACGAGCCGGTCGGCGCTGTCGTAGGTGTGGCTGGTGGTGGTGCCTCCCGTGGCGGTGCAGTCGAGGCCAGGGGCCGCTGCCGTGTTGGTGCGGGACTTGCGGTTGGTGCGCACGTCGAAGGTGTAGTTGCGACGCTCGCAAACGGTGTCCGCGGTGTCCTTAACGGTGACCAGGCGGCCGATCGCGTCGTATCCGTAGGTCTGGTCGGACCAGCCGTCGTGCGAGGTGACCTGGCCGTGGATGGACTCGGTGACCGTGTCGGAGTAGACGACCGTGCCGTCGCTGTCGCGGGTGTAGGTCCGCTGCAGCGTGCTGCCGGTGGTCTCCTTGGTGACGGTGAGGGTGTAGCCGCCGGGCAGCTTCTCGGTCTTGACCTGGCCGTCGGCGTCGTAGGTGGCCTGGAAGACGCCGGCGACGGAGTCGGTCGTCTTCGTGGCCAGACCGCGCGGCTCGGCGGGAGATCGGCGACGTTCAGGGGCACGATGTGGACGCCGCTGCCTTCATGGGACAGGTGCGCTTGTCCATGCGCGCGATCGCCGCCCAGGAACCGGATCCCGCAACCGTGCTGACGCGCACCAACGAGCTGCTCGTCACGATGGACCCCGCGCGATTCGCCAGCTGCACCGTCCTGCATATTGATCCGCACGACGGACGGGTCACCGGCACCAGCGCGGGCCATGTGCCGGTGCTGTGCGCGCGCGGGGACGGCAGCCACAGCATCCGCGAGCTGCCTGGCGGGCCGGTCCTGGGAGTCGTGCCCGGCACCGAGTACCGCGAGGAGACCTTCGCCCTGGACGAGGGCAGTGCGCTGGTCATGGTCACCGACGGCGTGGTCGAAGGACCGGGCCTCACGTTGGAAGCCGGACTGGAGCGAGCCGGAACGCTGGCCGGCGTGGCCCTCCACGGGGGACTGAACGCCGAGGAGACCGCCGACCGCATCCTCGACGCCGCAGCCGCGGTGGACCACCTCGACGACGTGGCCGTGCTGGTCATCCGACGCACCTGACGGCGCCCGCGTCCTCACACACCTTCTGTACAGACCCCACTGCAAGACCACTGCTCGCGCTCATTCGCTGGGCGGCGTGTTCTCGATGACTCAGCGACGCCGGCCGCGGAAGGACCATCCGGCCCCAGCCACCCAGAGCCTCAGTTTGGAAGACCCCGTATGCAGATGCCGAGCAATCGTCAATACCTGTGGATCAGAGGTTGCTGAGCTTCGGGATGATCTGAGCCGGGTGAGTCCTTCGACCGCTGAAAGCTCGTCGCCACTTCCTCCCGCTCGCAGCGGTGTTCGGGCAGCCCCGGCTGCGGGTGTCGGCGGCGCTGTTGATTGCGGTCCGAGCATGGCCGTGTGGCTCACGATCGGCCCGGACAAGTCCGTTCGCCTCGTAGTGGGTCTCGTCTCTGCGCTCTGTCTGTGGGGCATGGCAATCTGGACGGTCACGGGGGCGGCTTCCACTGCCGAGCATGGCGTCAGGGAGTGAGGGTGCTGGCGGCACGTGATGGTCAACCCTGTCCGGGCGGCAGAGCGAGTGGCTATGTACGGGAGTAGCGACGTCGTTTCGACATGAGATTGGGAGTCGCACGCTCACGCGAGTAGCCGATGTTCACGAGCGGGGGAGTCACCCGGCTTCGTCGAGCGGGGCCGGACGCGGTCGTCACTTGTGATGCGGATCCTTCCGCGTCCGTCCCACGTGCTACGCGGGGGGCTATGCGGTGACCACGGGGGCTGTTGCCGTGAAGGCGTCCGCGTGTTCCGCAGCCCAATGGGCGAAAGTGCGGGCAGGGTGGCCAGTGACCTTCTCGACGGTGTCGACGACCGTACGGCCCACCTCCGGGGTGTTCCTGTACGCCTCGATCAGGAAGCCGATTACGTCCTCCGGGTGGCCCGCCGCCCGCCATTGCGCGACGGCCTGCTCCTCTGTCAGCTCCACCAGGGCGATCTCCCGGCCGCGGGCGGCAGCGATCGTCGCCACCTTGTCGCCGACGGTCAGCAGCGCGGGGCCGGTGATCACGTACTCCTGACCCCCGTGGCCCTCCTCGGTCAGCGCGACCGCGGCGACGGCGCCGATGTCGCCCTCGTGGACCATGGCGCTGAGCCGGGAGACGAACGGCTCGCGGACTTCGCCCGAGGCCGCGATCCCGTCCGCCCACGCCAGGGAGTTGGCCATGAACTCGACCGGCATGAGTACGGTCCAGTCCACACCGTCGTCGGCACGCACGGCGTCCTCCAGCCGGGACGGTCCGCCGCCATGAAGCACGGTGACCCGGCGTACGCCGGCCGCGCGGGCCAGCTCCAGGATCCGCGGGCCGGTCTCAAGCGGGGCGAAGTAGGCCCCGCCGAAGGTGATCAGGTGGAGGCCGGTGACGCCGTCCAAGGCCGGGATCAGGCTGTCAGGTTCGGTCAGATCGCCCTGGACCACCTCGACGCCGACCGGGAGGGCGGCTCTGGCCGCATCCCGGGTGAGGGCGCGGACCGCGTGGCCGCGGGCGAGCAGTTCGGCGACGACCTGGCGGCCGACGGTTCCGGTGGCGCCGGTGACAAGAATCTTCTGCGTCTGTGTCATGGCACGACCGTAGGGAGCCTTGCGGTCAGTTTCTGTCCGCAAGGCTCGGGCCAGAAGCGGCGACAGGAACTGCCATGAGGGCGCAGTGACTCCCGAACTCATTGACATTGATCATGAAGGGAGGATGGGAGGTGACTCCCGAAGCCGTCGACAAACGACTCCCGTTCTCGTGTGGATAGCCAGACAACCACATTGGGAATCAGTAGACGCGCTCGGTCCGGTCGGGCTTGGCACTTCAACGGGTTTTTCCTGGGGGCAGGCATCGTCAGATCTCCTCTCACGAGATCCATCTGACTCGCTGTCAGCACTCCTCGTATCTCGGGGGAACCTCGCGTCGACGTCAGCCAGCTGCTCGGCCTGACCAACTTCGCACTCCACCTGCTCAGCGACCTCGACGCCGTGATGGCCGGACTCACCCTGCACTGGGGCTCCGGCGGCACCGAAGGCGCCGTGAACCGCATCAAGAAGGTCAAAAGGCAACTCTACGGACGAGCCGGATTCGAACTGCTCCGCAAGATGATCCTGCTTCGGTGACCCTCCGCGACCGCCCCGAGATCTGGGCCGGAACCGAGTTTGGGAGGCACCGTCGTTGTTACTGATGATCTTCGCGTGAAGTCGCGTTGCGGTTGCTTTTCGCTGCAGGTCAGGGCGCGCGCTCCAGCGACATCACGCGGCGAAACTCAGTAGCCGAGGGCGACGGCGATTAGGGCGATGGCGGAGCCGGCGAAGACCACCGTGTTGCGGAGGTAGGTCTGCGCGCGCACCCAGCGGGGAAAGGCGTCCTCGGCGGCCTGGAGGAACGGCGCGACCTCGACACGAGCGACCTCCGGGTCGCCCTTGCGGCGGAACGCGGCCTCCACGGACTTCACCGCAGTGAGGTTGCTGTAGACGATTCCCGCGTTCATCAGCAGGACCAGCGAAGAAAAGACCCAGGTCGGCGGCTGAGCCGGAGCGGCGCCGACGAAGTTCAGGGCAGCGGTGCCGATCATCACTGCGGCTACGGTTGCCGGGGCCGCGGTCTCGTGGCCTCCGGCGTCGAAGCGAAGCTTGTTCTCCTCCAGTACCTCGGGGCGGACGTTCTGGCGGCGGAGCTCGGCCACTGCGGCGGCCTTGGCGGCGGGGCCGAAGCGGTGGCGGACCACCGGGATGCTGATGAACGCGATAGCGACCAGCAGCTGCATGACGGCGGCAAGCGTGTTCATGAGTCTCTCCTTCAAACTTTTACTTAGTTCAATTGCCCGACGCGATGAAGGTAACCGACGACTTGAACAGTGTGCAAGAGCCTTCTTGAACTAAGTGCAAGGCGCTGAGTACAGTGAGGGAATGCCACGTGACACCCTGACGACGGACCAGATCGTCCGCACCGCCATCGAGCTCCTGGACACCGAGGGCCTCGAGGGACTGAACATGCGCGCACTGGGCAGGCGACTCGACTCCGCCGCCACCGCCGTGTACTGGCATGTCAAGAACAAGGACAACCTCGTGCTGCTGGCCACCGACCGAGTGTGGGGGGAGCTGGAGCTGCCCGACCTGGCTGCGGTTGAATGGCGCACCGCAGCCACCGCCATGGCGACCGAGCTGTTCGCGATGTTCACCCGCCACCCCTGGCTGGTGCAGGCCTTCACCGCACACCTGCTCTACGGGGAGAACAAGGCCCGCCATGACGACCACAGCCTCGCCGTTTACGAGGTCGCCGGCTTCCGCGGCGCCGAGGCCGACCAAGCCGCCGCCGCCGTCTTCACCTACGTCCTCGGGAACGCGGCAGGCGCCGCAGCGACCGCCTCACTCACCCGGAAGCTCAACGCGGACCACAGCACCGCCGAAGAGGAGTTCCACAACGCCATCACCAAGGCCCAGGAGATCGCCGCGCGTTACCCGCGCCTGCGAGCCCGCCTCGAGACCCCAGCAGCGACCGACTACGCCGCCGCTCCCGATCAGACCTTCGAGCGCGGCCTCCAAGCCCTCCTCGACGGGCTGGAGAAGCGACTCACCTCATAGTGCTCCGCGCGGGGATCCGTCCCGAGAGGATCGCCGCCGTACCCGTCTCCCGGCTGGTGGGCATCCGACAGCGGTACGCGCCCGAGCTCGCGGCCTTCCGAGCGCACATCGACTCCCTGGCAACCGAACTGGGGCAGATCGCCGCTGTCGAGAACTCCGAGATCGCCCAGGCCCATTTGCAGGCGCCCTACGAGCGCTGTACCCGCGCGACACCGAGGACCAGGCCGTGGTGCGCCCGCTGACCCGCGCCCGATCGAAGTCCCGCTACGAGCGGGCCCGCCTCGCCGCCGGAGCCCTGACCACCCAGGTCCGCGCGGAACGCCGCTCGCGGCGTCTGGGCTCCCGGTCCCTGCCGCACACCGTCGCCGTGCCCGCGAGCTCGACGCCGCAACTGCGGCCGGACCGCGCGAACCGGAAGGCCGGCCGGGACCAGGAGCAGGCGACCGACGTCGCCACGGTGGATCAGACCCGGCGGGTCCTCGAAGCCGCCGCCATCACCGCGGCCGCCATCCGCGACCACTGCATCCCTGGCGACCCGCTGAACCCGGACAAGCCGATGCCGCTCGCGAACCGCACCCTCACCCCGGCCTGGGCCCCCAAATCGCCCCGCAGTTCGGCCACACCCGCCGCCCAGCGGATCCACCACCGCGCCCGCGCCGAAGTGGCACTGCCGTCATCTCCGACTCGGGCACGATTCGCTCACCGAAGTTGACGGTGCTGCCGTAGCTGAAGGGACAGGTGCCACGGAGCTGCTCGGCGAGGAAGCCCACCGCGTGGGCCCAGACCACGTTGGAGCCAGAACCCGAGAACGGGAGGCACCCGCCCGCGCCCGGCAACGGTGCGATGGCGGCTGCCACCTACGCCCGTAGCCAGCGCTTTTGCCCCGGGCTCCGGACGGGCGGCAGTTGGCGTCCCGCGGGTCACCACCGAGCTGCTGCCCGAAGTCGTGAGCATCCGGCGCGGGCACTGCCTCCCGAACTGCTGTCGAAACGCTGCTCTGCGACGTGAACAGAGCCATCAGGTGGTGAGCGCAAGCGTTGGGTCACGGGGGGCCGTTTACGGCTGGAAGTACTCCGACATCAGGCGGCTGACCCATTCGGGCTGCTTGATGTTCACCGGGCGGAACTCCGCCATCGTCGGCTTCAGGTCGATGACCGGGGTGCCGGAGACCGCGTCGAGGCCCACCACTGTCAGTTCGCGGCCGTGGACGGATTCGATGGCGCAGCACGTTGCCCCGATGCGGTTCGGTCTGCGGGGGCCGCGGCCGGCGAAGACACCAACGGGCGGGAGGTCGGAGCGGCCGCGGTAGGGGCGGGGTTCGCGGTAGTCGTCGTGTTCCGGGAACTGGTCGAAGATGAAGAGGATCTCCACGTGGGAGAAGCCCTCCAGACCCTGGAGGCACGTCTCGCCGAAGCGCTCGTCGATGGTGATCGTGCTGCGGACGGCACCCCAGTTGTCCGTGTGCTGGACGTCCGTTCGGTTGTTCCGGACTGTACCTATCGGTGTGACCTCGAAGCTTGGCATGGCAAGGTTCTATCTCTTTGGTCAGCGTCGTGCCCAGATGAGGATGGCCGCGAGGTGCAGTGCGGCCTGGTCGGCGCCGAGGTGGCCCTTGGCGCAGATCACCCGGTGGGGCATTCCGGAGCCGAGCCAGCGGGGTTCTACGAGCGTGGCGCCCAGCTCCTCCAGCCGGGCCCTGACACCTCAACTACGCCTGCGGGAGGCGGCCACGCCGTAGCCGGCGGGGCAGGGAGCGCTGTTTGTGACGTGGGAGGTTGGAAAAGGCTCACTGGGCAAGCCCGCTCACGCGTGGGCACGGAAGCCGTTCCGGCACTGCTGGGGGGTTGCACCGACAGTTGTCCGCACCGTTGTCTGCACAGGCGTACCCAAGGTTGCACCGGAGGTACTGCCGGAGGTGTGAACCCCCCTTTCCGGGACCGCGTGTTTCCGCAGGTCAGACCCCGTGGGCAAGCCGGTTTCGCGCGGCGACACCTCTCTGCAGGAGAGAGGTCCCTCCTCATTCGACCCCTCCCGGGCAGAGGCGTGATCGTGCCGCTGCGCCGCGTTACGGTGATCGCCGGTTCAGACCGGTGCCGCCTTCGGTGCCGGACGAAGGAGGGCTCGGGGGTCGGCCTTTGCCGACGCTGCGCGGCTGCTTCCAGTCGACCTCGGTGCGCGTGGTGGGCAGAGCGTCGACGTCGGCGACGCGGTAGAGCGCGACGTCGACGGCCCCGGCCCGGGACGTTCCGAAACGGACCTCGATCGACTGGGCGGGTTGATCCACCTCAGCCGCACAGATACCCGACCGCCTGGAAGCAGCCAAGCTGACGCGGCTGACGGCCCAGCGGATCCGCCAGCTCGCCGAGATCGACCCGGACTGGCCCCCTCCCCTTGGACCAGGACCGAAGGCTGGACGTACCCATTCTCTTCGACTGGGCGCGTGCTGGAGCCGTACTTCCGTAATCGGAAGTCACGGCAGGGCCAGCGGACGGACAGAATGAGGCCGCCGCAGGAAGGCTGGGAGAAGACCCGACCCGTGCTCGTCGGCTGGCCGGGGGTGCGCTATCGATGGAGCATAAGGGGTATATGGGTGTGCGACGTTTGCGGGATCACCTCCTGGAGCCGCCATCAGGCCGTGGTCTGGTGGCGATCCCGTTCGTGCTGATTGTGACGATCACCGTGCTGGATATCTACAGCGGGCCCGATGTCCAGCTGGGCCCGCTGCTGGTCGTCGCGCCCGCTCTGACCGCTTCCCTCGCCGGGACACGGCTCACCGCTCTCGCCGGGGCCCTGGCAGTGGCGGCCCAGGTGTTCATCGTTGTCTTCGTCGGTGGACTGACCACGCCCAACCGCATGGCGCAGATCATCGCGCTGACCGTGCTCTCCGCCTTGGTGGTTTTCATGCGGTTTGTGCGGGAGCGGCGCGAGCGGGCGCTGAGCCTGGCGCGCTCTGTGGCGGAGGCGGCTCAGCGGGTTCTGCTGCGGCCTCCGCCACGCCGGATCGGGTCGTTGCAGGTGGCATGGCTGTATATGTCCGCGCAGGACGAGGTCGAGATCGGGGGTGATCTGTTTGCGTTCGCCCGCGCCGCGCATGCCGCGACCCGGGTGGTCATCGGCGATGTCCGGGGCCACGGGCTGGCCGCCATCGGTGAGGCCTCGCTGGTGCTGGGGGCATTCCGTGAGGGCGCTCACCGGTGTGCCACCCTCCCCGGGCTGGTAGCTGCCCTCGGAGAGAGCGTCTCCCGGAACCTGGAGGACGTGGCGGACACCGAGCACGACGCCGGCGAGCACTTCATCACCTGCCTCGTCCTGGAGATCCCCGACGACGCCCCGTCGGCCGCCGAGATGATCAACTGCGGACATTGCCCGCCTCTGCTGGTGCACGATCAGCGGGTCACGGTCCTGTATGCCCCACAGCCCCTGCCTCCGCTGGGCGTGTGCGAACGACCGAACGAGGACGACCGCGTCGACCCGTTCACCTTCAAAGGCGGTGACATGCTCGTCCTCTACACCGACGGTGTCATCGAAGCCCGCTCGCCGTCCGGAGCGTTCTACCCGCTCGCCGAACGAGTCGCCTCCTTCCCCACCAGCAGCCCCGATACTCTGCTGCACCACATCCACCGCGATCTGCTCACCCACATCGGCGGCCACCCCGCCGACGACGCAGCCCTCCTGGTCATCGAACGCACCCCGTCCCACCGGCCGCACCTCACACCCCATCCCAGTGGTCACCACCAGCACCACCTCAGTGGCTCGCCCCCGCCCCCGCCCCCAGGCCGCTGAACCCAAGAACCGGGCGACCCCCGGCGGGTGGTTTCAGGCCCATTCCACGCCGAGTTCAGCGAGCGCTGCCCGCTGTTCCTGGGTGAGCTTGTCCCGCCTCGACTTGGTGTTCGAGACCCACACGCCCAGCTTCACGACCACCGGCTCCGTCTCGCCGTCGACCGCGATCTGTTCACCGTGCCCGCGCGGTACTGCCCGGTTCGAGCCTTCCCGCTCCACCGACTGCGCGAGGGCGGCCAGGCCGCGCTGGAATGCCTGCTGCGTCTTGCTCGGGCCCCTTCGTCGACGGGGTGGCCGCCGGGGCGGGAGACGGGGTCTCAAGCGGCGTGACGCCCAGCCGGGACAGCCGGTCCTGCTGCTCGGCGGACAGCTGCGCCCAGGTGCCCGGCTGCTTTTGCCGCTGAAGCCACTTGTCGATGTTGTCGCCGTCCATCAGCACGCCGGGCTGGATCTCGGGCAGGCTGCCGTCGGCGTCGACCAGGTCCGCGAGGACGCGGTAGTGCCGCTGCCAGTCGAGCGGCCACGGGCAGTCCCATCCCGGGTCGATCGCTGTGAGCTGCGCCGCGCGCACGGCGGCCCGCTCCGGGTCCTTGCCCAGGCCGTTCTTCGCTCCCTTCCTGCGGAGGTTGGCCATGTGCTGCCCGATGGGCACCATCGCCTCGCCCTCGCCCCACACTGCGTCCTGGCGGGGTGCGAGGTGCCCGGTGGCCCGCCGGTAGGACCGGAGTGCGGCGAGCTTGTTCTCCCCGGCTTCCTCGCCGGGCTCCCACACCATCCCGGCCTCCGGCAAGTCGAGCAGGGTCTTGCGCCGTTCCTCCAGCTCCCCGGCCCGCAGCGCCTTCCTCTGCTGGTGCACCCACCTGCCCAGCGGGAAATCCTTCGTGACGCCGACCTCGGTCTCTACGTCGTTGTGAGTGGGTGGGGTGGTGTCAGCGGGTTGGGTGTCACCTGGCCTGATGCGGGGAACAGCGTGCTGAGCTGTCCTTTTCTAGCCTGGTACCCGTGGATCTTGGCTGTCATGGAGTGACTAAGTGGCTGTCATGTGCTGCGCATTCCGTGTAGCACAGCTGGTCGGTGGCTGACGTGTGGATGCTCATTCCTG
This sequence comes from Streptomyces sp. NBC_01669, assembly GCF_026339735.1. Classification (GTDB taxonomy): domain Bacteria; phylum Actinomycetota; class Actinomycetes; order Streptomycetales; family Streptomycetaceae; genus Streptomyces; species Streptomyces yanii. The sequence continues at coordinate 72,676 of NZ_JAPEQG010000001.1, read as the reverse complement.
TGCACGGTATGGGAGCGCCGGGGTGTGCTGGTGGGCATGACTGCTCAGCCGTCGTTGTCTGTGACCCCCCTGCCCGAGGGAGCGTTCGGGTGCGGGACGTGCTGCCGCCCGTGCCATGTCGCTCGCGTCGCTATCGCAGGACAAGGGGCTGGTGCGGCAGGTGGTGGTACGCCGGCTTCTCGCGTTGGACGAGGCCGGCGCGTTGGAATCGGTGCACGTCAGGATCGTGGCCGAGACAGCCGGAGTGTCACTACGGACGGCCTGGCGTTGGCTCGCGAGGGCTCGTAAGGGCCAGACCGAGCCGGTCTACCGGCGCGGAGGGTTCATGCTGGACGACACGCTGTGGGCCCGACTCGAAGAGCTGGACGGGAACGTCTCCGAGTTGCGCCGGCAGTTGTCCAAAGCAGGTGACGAATCCGTTCTGCCCGGCCCGCTGCCTTCGCTGGCGACCATGCACCGGCCGGTACGCGAACAACGCCGGGCGGGCCGAGTCTTTCAGAGCACGCGCCCCGGGAAAGGACATATCGATCCCGACCGCTACGACCGGGCCCTGGCCGAGCTCGCTCTGCCGGGAACGGTCGATGAGACCGGTCAGGCCCTGCCCGTGTCCGGCATGGAACAGGCCGACGCGACGGATACCGCCCCCGCGATCCGGCCTGCGGCGCTGGGTGATGGCGTCCGTCTGTACGTGCCGGGCGCGCACCTCGTGTCGACCCGCCAGCTCGGCACAGTGACCGAGGCCCTCGCGCACACGGTCGCCGCGCGAGGGATCATGTGTCTCTACGGGGATCCGGGCCACGGGAAAGACGGTCGCTCTCCAGCAGGCGCTGTGCCTGCTGCCGCGCCGTGTCCCGGTTCGTTGCGCGCTGGTCGCGGTGAAGCCGGCTCTGCCGCAGCTGCGTTCCGCGCTGCTGACCGTGATGATGTGTGCTGGTTTGTCAGTGATTTTTCGGCGTGGATGTGTCAGTGGTGTGGGGTGTTGATAGCGCTGGCTGAGATGGGGGCGGCTGGGTGTCTGCTGCTGACAGTGGTTGCCGATGTTGCGCCGACGTTTTTGACGAATCGCCGGGTCATGTTGGTGCCGATCGGGATAGCGGGTGGACGGTTCGGGTTGTCCATCGCCGCAGCGGTTGAGGAAGCCTCTACGATCCGGTTGATCATTGAACCGGGGAGGGGACATGGCCGAGGGCCGGGAAACGACGGACGCGGTCGCGGAGAGATCGGTGGAGCTGGCCTACCGGCCGTCCGTCGGCGACTTGGCGTCCGCGCTGCGGGCACGTGCGAGGAGCACCGGCGCGGGACGCTTTCAGCGCCGGGCGCTGGTCTGGACGGTGGCGGTCGCGGCCGTCGGTGCCCTGCTGTCGGCGGCCGGTTCCGGCCGCCGTGACACACCGTGGCCGCTGTATGCGGGGCTGGTGGTATTCGCCGTCTTCATGACTGCGGTGCCGTGGCTGCAGGCGCGCCAGCTCCACCGGCTCGCCGAACGGCAGGGGGACATCCGCGGGACGGTCGACGACACCGGGATCCGGCTCACCACCGCGCACAGCTCGGCCACCCTCGACTGGCACCTCTACCCGCGCTACGCCGAGACCCCGGAGCTGTTCGTGCTTCTCAGCGCCGACAAGTCCGCCGTCGGCGTCGTCGTCCTGCCCAAGCGGGCCGTGGCGGACCCGGAGGACGTGGACCGGCTGCGGGCGGTCCTCGACCGTCGGCTCGTGCGCGCGGACGCCGTCGAGGGGCCCGGCGGCCCGCAGAGCCGGGGCCGGGCCGTCGGCCGCGGGGTCAGCTCCGTCGGACTGTTGCTGCTGGGGCTGCTGCTGTTCTTCTTCGCCTTCGCCGCCGTCCAACACGCCGCGCACCCGGATCGCTTTCCCGGGATCCAGAACAACACCGCCCCGATATCGGCCGTCATGCTGGTGCTGGGGACGCTCGCGGTCGCCGGGGCCTGGTGGCTCGTACGGCGGATGACGGCCATGCGGATCGTGACCGCCGTGCTCGCCGTCCTCGTCCTGCTGGCCGGTGGCGCCGCCCTGTACCGCGTTGGGCCAATGCTCCACTGCTGGGGCTCGGACAGAATCGCCCGCGGGCCCGACGGCGCCTACGCCTGCTACGACTTCTGAGGCAGTCCAGCTGTCGCAGCGGCTCTACCTAGCGGTGGGCGAGGAGGGAGCAACGGAGCCACGCGTTCCCGCAGGTCATCAGGTACAAGATCAGCTGCCACACGCAGAAGCGTGCAGTCACCTCATTCCAGAACCCAAGCCTCACGTCGAACCTGAGAGGAGCGACTCGGTGGTGACGCTTATTGTCTCGGGCAGAAACTGTAGGGACGAAATATCCGAGCCTGAAATGCAGCGTTGCCGTCGCCCGACTCACCTTGCGTGATCTTGACCCCGTGTCCACCAGCGGAAAGGATCTGCTGTTTGGGGGTGGTTCTGGTTGCAGGCCAAGGTGATTCGGCGACCCGCGTACGTGTGGCTTCCCGTCGCTGCGGGGATCGCGTTCTACGTGTGTGCGGTTTTGATCATAGGTCCGCTGGACGAGGAGCCAGCGGCGGCGTTCGAGGTCGCCGGTCTGACCGTCTTCCTCTGGGCGCTTGGATGGGATTCTGCCATCCGCAGCACTGACGACCATGTGTCGATCACGAACTTCTCGTGACCTCGACCGTCGCTTGGACCGATGTCGAGGAAGTGACCGTGCACGACGGCCTGACCATCAAGTTGAGAGACGGCCGCCCGATTAGTTCGGTCGCGTTCGGTAGTTCACTGCTGGGAGCCTTCACTGGCTATTCGACCCACCAAAGGGCGTTTCGGCTGCTCCGAGAAGCCCACCTCAATGCGCTCCAGGTGATGCCTGGGGCGCACCGGTGGCCCCGGGCGGCCCGTGCACGGTCTGCCGCACAAGCACGGACAGCCAGCAGCCGCCCACGGCGGAACGGGCGATCACGGCTGCGGAGGCCGCCGAGACCAACGGGATCCTGGCCCGCCTGCGCCGCACGTAGCCGCCCCGCACCGCGGTGCGAGTGTCAGATCCAGGTGCCTTCCAGGGCGCGGCGGTCGCCGGTGAGGGCGTAGCGGCGTGTGGCGAGGATGGTTTCCACGTCGCAGCCGATGTCGTCGGCGTACTGGGCGAGGACGGTGTCGGCGGCTTCCTGGTCGGACAAGTAGCCGGGGCGAGTTCGAGAGTGGTCTGGCCCAGCTTCTCGCTGGCCGTGACCATCTCGTCGACCGGGCGCCGTACCACTGTCGTGTCAGTGGGGTGCTGCTCCGCATCGCGAGCGCCCGCTCCAGAGCATTGGCCGCCCCTCTGTCACAGGCGTAGGACGACCAGGGCGGTGTCGTCGGTGGCACCGGCAGGTGGGGTCAGGTCGGCCAGGAGCGCGTCGGCGAGGGCTTCGGGGTCGGTGGCCTGGTTGCGTGTGAGGGAGTCGGCAAGCCGGGTCAGGCCGGCGTCGATGTCCTCGCTGCGGCGTTCGACCAGCCCGTCGGTGTACAGCACAAGGGTGGCCCCCTCGGTGAACGTGGTTTCGGCCTGCGGGCTGGGGAGGTGTTCGGGGCGGGCGCCGAGTGGGGGGTCGGTGGCCTGGTCGAGGAAGTCCACGGTGCCGTCGGGGTGCAGCAGGGCTGGTGGAAGGTGGCCGGCGCTGCTGTAGGCGATGGTGCGGTTGGTGCTGTCGATGACGGCCAGGACGGCCGTTGTCGATTCCGCGCCGTCGACCGAGCGGGCGTACAGGCCGAGGGCTTCCAGGGCCTGGGCGGGGCCGTCGGCGACGCGGGAAGCGGCGCTGAGGGCGCTGCGCAGCTGGCCCATGACGCAGGCGGCGGCCAGGCCGCAGCCGACGACGTCGCCGACGGCCACCGCGATGCGGTCGTCAGGCAGTTCGACGAGGTCGTACCAGTCCCCGCAGACGTTCAGGGCCCCGGCTGCCGGGCGGTAGCGCACTGCTGCGCGGTGGTGCCTCACAGGCCCGGGGGCGGGCAGCATCGCCTCTTGCAGGATCAGGGCGACTTCGTGTTCGTGGGCGTGGGCCTCGCGCAGCCGTTCGTTGACCCCTTGCAGTTCCCCGGCCCGGGTGTACAGCTCGGCTTCCAGTACCGTCGGCCGGTCACCGCTGCCTCGGCCGGGGAGGGTGCGGATCAGCTCGGTGATGTCCTCCTCCCGGTGCAGCAGCAGCGCCACCTGCCCGTCCGGGCCGATGACGGGGACGTTGACCGGGCTCCAGTACCGCTCCTCCCACATCCCGGGCCGGTCAGGGTACTCCACGTCGTAGCGGTGCAGCGTCATGGCGTCGCGCTTCCCGGTGGCAGCCACCCACTGCAGCGATGCCTGCAGCTTGCGCATGCCGGTTACGGCGGGGTTCTTGGGGTCGTCGGGGAAGGCATCAGACAGTTGGCGGCCTACCACCTGGTCACGGGTACGCCCCATGCTGCGCAGGAACGCCTCATTGACGTCGGCATACACCAGGTCCGTAGTGAACAGGGCCACCGGGCTCGGCAGGGCCTGGAATACCGCCTCGTAGTCGATCCCGGATGCGTTCACGATGCCCCTGCCTACGACGCCATGTCGATCATGTGCATTCACGATAAGCACCAGCGGCGCTCCGGGCAGGTCGCCCGGTTGCCGGTCGGTATGACGTGTCCGGCTTCACTGCCCCGCCCGTCACTATGCCCATTCCAGTCCGAGGTTGGCGAGGGCGGCGAGTTGGTGGTCGGTGAGTCGGTGGCGTCGGGTTTTCTGGTTGGTGAGGAAGATGCCCAGGCGTACGGTGGTGCCGTCGGGGAGGACTTCCACGTGCTGCCTTCCGACCACGGTCTTCCCCTCTCGCGCGATGTACTGGGCGAGGGCTGCTACGCCCCGTGTGAACGCGTCGGACCCTTTCGCTGCCCCAGCCTTCGCGTTGGCTCGCGCTGGGGCCTTGTGGGGCTGTGCAGCCGGTTTCACGCCGAGTTCGTTCAGGCGGTGTTGCTGTTCGGGGTTGAGGCGTGTCCAGTCGCGTACCTGCCGGGTGAGCCAGCGTCCGATGTCGTCGCCGCGATGGGTCACTCCGGGCACGATCTCCTCGAGGCCGGCACCGCCCGCGAGGAGCGCGGCGAGGCCGGTGTAGTGGCGCTGCCAGTCGACGGTCCAGCCCAGTGCCCCGGGGTTCCAGTCGGGGTCGATGGCGGCGAGCTGCTCGGCCCGCCGCTGCGCCCGTTCGGGGTCTTTGCCGAGTCCGCTGGGGCGTCGGAGGTTGGTGAGCCATTGCCCGACCGGTTTGTCGAGGGCGGTGGCGTGGCGGGGTGCGGCCAGGGTGCGGGCCTGTGCGTGGTAGGCGCGGGCGGCGGCGAGGTTTTCGGTGAATGCCGTGTCGGCGGTGTCCCAGATCATGCCGAGTTCTTCGAGCTCGTCGGCCCGGGTGCTGGGCATGGTTCCGGCCCGGTAAGCCCTTCTCTGATCGGACAGCCACCTGCCCAATGGGTAGGCGCCTTCCTGGTGGTCGTACGGAACGTCCAGGCCTGTCCCGCTCGAAAATACGATTCGGTGCTGTGAGCTGCGGTGGTGTCGTTTGGTCAGGCGGCGCGGTGATACTGGTTGATCAATCCTCCGAGGATGGGTTGTCGCCGGATCCGGTGGGCCTGGAGGTCGGTGATGGCGGCCGGGTTGGACGGTTGGTCGCTGTCCGGGGGTAGCTGCTGGCGGGATTGGTGGGGACGGTGTCCGTTGTAGTGCTGGATGTACTCGGTCAGCACTTTCACGGCGTGGGCCTCGTTGTAGATCAGCATGCGGTCGAGGAGCTCGCGGCGGAGGGTGCCCACGACCCGCTCGCAGATCGCGTTCGCTTTGGGTGCCCGTGGTGGGCTGAGCAGAATCTCCACGCCGTCGGCCTCGAAGACGGCGTCGAAGGCACGGGTGTACTTGCTGTCCCGGTCCCGGAGGAGGAAACGCAGCGAGTCGATGCGGCGGTCCAGGATCACGGCGAGGTTCCTGGCCTGCTGGACGGTCCATTGCGCGGTGGGATGGGCGGTGACGCCGGCGAGGTGGAGGCGCCGGGTGCCGTGCTCGATGACGACCAGGGCGTAGAGGCGCTTGAGTGACACGGTGTCGAGGTGGAGGAAGTCGGCGGCGATGATGCCGTGGGCCTGGGCGGTGAGGAACCGGTGCCAGGTCGGCCCGGAGCGCTGCGGGGCGGGGTCGATGCCGGCGGCATGCAGGATCTCCCAGACTGTGGACGGGGCGATCGCGTAGCCCAGGCGGGCGAGTTCGCCCTGAATCCGGCGGTGGCCCCAGGTGCTGTTCTCGCGGGCCAGGCGCAGAATGAGCTGCTTGACTGCGGGCGCGGTGGAGGGTCGGCCGGGGCGGCGGCGTTGGGTGAACGCCCACTTGCGGGCGAGGAGTTGACGGTGCCAGGCCAGCAGTGTGGTGGGGGTGACCGCGAAGACCTGGCGCCGGCGTTCGCGCGGGATCAGCCGGGAGAGTGCGGCGAGCCAGATCCGGTCGGCGGGCTCGGAGCAGACCCGGGCGATCTGCCGGCGCAGCACCGCGTTCTCATGCCGGAGCGCGAGAACTTCCGCATCTTTGGCCATACGGCTGCGCAGTACGGCAGCGGGCACGGTGATCAGATTCCGGACGAGCGTGGCGACGACCGACAGCGACATCCGCAGATCGTCGCAGGCCAGTCGAGGCCTTGTCGCCAGGATCAGCAAACGTGCAGGCCACAGCCGCTAAATCGTATTTTCGAGCGGGACAGGATGGGGCTCTCACGTGCCAGACCCCGAGCCCGTGCGCATCAATGACGGGGTGACGACTTCGGAATGAGACCACTGATATCCGATCCGGACCGCAGGTCAGCGACCCAGTGCACCTTCGGTGCGCGCCTTGGGGCCGGCAAACCGAAGGCCACGGTACGTCGATGACCTTGGAACCGACCCGTCCGCGCGTCAGAGGTAGTCCTCCAGGCGCGCCACCGCAAAGCCCTGCTCCTGGATGTGGCGCAGCATGTTTGCCGTCATCTCGGTCATCGAGTGGCCCTTGAGCTCTTCGGGCCCACGGAAGTGGGCCAGGATGATGTCGCCGGGGTGGAGCTTCTTGTCGGCACGCTGGTACTGCATGTTGGTGATCTGCATGGACTCGCGCCACAGCACGATCACCTCGACTCCGCACTGCCCCGCGGCGATGCGGGTGTTCTCGTTCCAGTTGCCGTAGGGCGGCCGCAACAGACGCGGGATGGTTCCGTACTCCTTGCCGAGCCTGGTCTGCTGGCCGCAGATCTCCTCGCGCTGCGCGGCAGCGCCCTTGGTACGCAGATCGGGATGGGACAGCGTGTGGTTCTGAATCGTGTTCCCGAACTGTTGCAGTGGCTTGAAGTAGCCGTAGTCGGCGCTGATGGCCGAGTCGGTCAGGAACATCGTGAAGGGGACCTTCAGTTCGCGCATCATTTTCACGAACCCGGGGTCCTTCTCGGCGCCGTCGTCGAAGGTGATGAAGACGACCTTGTCCCTGGTGGGTATGTCGCTGATGACCGGCACCGGTTCGCCCGCCCGGCGCTTTACCGGCTTGACCTTCGGAGGGGCGGGCGGCGCGGCAAGTGGCTTGAGGCCCCAGGCGCGGAAGGCCGCGGCCTCGTGCGCGGCGTCCGCGACGGGCGCATTGCCGCCCGCCCGGGGGGACGCCGCCGGCGGACGAACGGAGTTCGAAGCGGCAGGCCCTGCCGCCTGGACGCGCGACGAACAGCCCGATATGAGGAGAACGCCGGTGAGCGCCAGCCCCGCGATTTTCTTGTCCACGAGAACCCCAAGTCCCGAACACATCTTCTATGGCGTCCTGCTTGACGGAGGACGTGGCCGCCGGGTTCCCGCGGGTCGATGTGACGTGAATGGGGTTCACCGGGTTGACGAACGAAGGCCCGGCCATTTGGTCTGCCACCGTCCCCACCTGCCCGCCGCCCTGCACCAGGCCCTGCAGGCGGCCGACCACACCCCCACCACCGACTACGCGGCCGCCCGGGTTCTGGACGGGGCGGGGACTTGCCGCGCTCGGTCTCACGGCTGGGGACGAGATGACCGAGCGGCAGGCCGAACTGCTCCTGGGGGAAGGCCGGCACCCGGATGCCGACCGGATCGAGGCGGAGCTCCTGGAAGCGGGTGACGATCCGGTGAAGGCGCGGCGGGCGACGGTGCTGGGGCGGCCCATCGAGCACATCAAGGGGCCGCACATCGAGTCGCCGTGGCTCGCGATGGACCTGGTGTTCCGGGCGCCCTCAACTGCTCAGTCCGCGTGGGCGCTGGTTGATGACGAGACCCGCCGGGTGCTGGAGTTGTGCCAGGACATCGCCCGGGACAAGACTCTGGCGCGGCTGGAGGAGTCGGTCGCGCAGATCCGCTGGGGGAGCGGCGGCAAGCACCGCGCCCCGGTGAAGGACGGGCTGATCATCGCGGTCTTCCGGCACTACGAGTCGAGAGCCGGAAAGCCGCTGCTCCATGACCACGCCGTAGTTTCGATCAAGGCGCGGCGGCCGGACGGGAAGTGGGGGAACGTGTCCACCGACGACCTCCTCGACAACATCGTGGCGGCCGGCACGCTTTACACCCTGACCTTCATGGAGGAGGTCTCCGCCCGGCTCGGGTGGGCGTGGGAGCCGCGCGAGGTGACGCCCGGCAGAAGACCGGTCATGGAAATCGCGGGCATCGACCAGCGGCTGATCGGCTGGCAGTCGACCCGCCGTCAGCAGATCGCGGACGCGCTGCCCGTCCTCATGGCCAACTACGAAGAGACACAGGGTCACCCGCCGGGGGAGCGGGCCGCCTACGCGCTGGACCAGCAGGCCGCCGACCGGACGCGCCCGCCGAAGCGCAAGGAGGCGCGGTCGCTGTCCGAGCTGCGCGAACGATGGCGAGATTCGGCGATCCGGGCGTTCGGCGCCTGCACCGTCTACCGGCTGGCGGAGCGGGCGCGGGCGGCAGCCGCGGCGGTGTGGGCGCGGGTGCGGCCGGCTGTCGACGTCGCCCTGGCCGCCGTTGACACCGTCGCCGTGGTGTACGTGATGCGCGGCGCGTTCAAGCGCCGGCACCTGCTCGCCGAAGCCCGCCGCCACCTCGCCTACGTCCTGCGCGGCCGACCCCACCAGCCCGGCCTGGACGAACAGATCGTGCAGGCGGCCATCGACGACTACACCCGCCCGGCCGGCCGCAGGATGATGACCGCCGACCTCCGCGCGCTGTACCCGCGCGACACCGAGGACCAGGCCGTGCTGCGCCCGCTGACCCGTAACCGGTCCGCGCCCCCGTACGAGCGGGCCCGCCTCGCCGCCGGCGCCCTGACCGCCCGGGTCCACGCCGTGCGCCGCGCGGACCGCCTGAGCTCCCGCGCCCTGCCGCACACCGTCGCCCTGCCCGCCGCCCCGACGTCGCGCCTGCGGCCGGACCGTGCGGACCGGAAGGTCGGTCGGGACCAGGAGCAGGCGACCGACGTTGCCGCGGTGGAGCAGACCCGGCGGGTGTTCGAGGCCGCCGCGCAGCGCACCGTGTGGCCACTGGAGGCGTTCTACTTCCACGACGACTTCGAACGACTGGAGAGCATGGAGGCTGCGCCCGCGATCCGGGCTGACTGAACTTCCAGGGGCTTGCCCGGCCCTGACGGAGCGGTGCCGTGCGGCGGGTAGGGGGTTGCACCCAAGGGCGGCTGGACAGTGGGCTGGACGGTTGCTTTCAGCGGGGGACCGGAGGTACTGCCGCAGGTGTGGACCCCCCAAATCGGACACCGCCCATTTTTGCAGGTCACCCCTTGTGGGCAAGCCGGTCCCGTGCGCGGACACCTCTTTCCCAAGCGATAGCCGAGGGAAAGAGGTGTGCTTCGAGCCCCGGGGCCGACGGGTTGCGGCGGAGGAAATCCCTGGTCGCCGGTTGATCGGGATGGCAGGCTCGGCCTCCACTCGAAGGGAGCTCCGCGATGACCGAGCCGGAACGCGTCGACTGCACCGACTGCTTCGCCCTGCCGGGCCCCGACAACACCCGCATCGCGTACGTGAAGACCGGCGGCGGGATCAGCGAGACCTGGCACACCCCCGACTGCCCGGCCCTGGCGATCACGCAGATCAACATGGAGGAGGGAAGCAAGCGGGTCCGAGAACAGGACGCATGGGCCCGGGGCGTCTTTCCCGCCGCGCACGAGCGGCTCAGGAAGGCCGCCGTCGTGATACCCGCCGACACCGCCGCCCAGCCCCTGGCCGACGCCCTGAGCGAGCTGGTCCAGGCGCAGGCCGACACAGACGGCTTCGTCGTCCTGCACCGCTGGGCGCAGATCCTGGAGCGGCACTTCCCGCCGGAGCTTCCCGATCCCGACCGCACCACTGAGTAGCTGGCACCCGGGCACTGCACGGGTGGGGGCGCCGGAGTTCCGTTGGGCCGGGGAGCTGGCTGCTGATCGGCTGGCCGGTCCGGACACCCGGGTTGCACGGATCGGTCACACCGCTGACGTGCGGTTTGGCCGATGGGTGCGACCGGATCGGTCACACAGTTGGTCACCGGTCACGGCCGCGGACATATGACCGGTCACGAGTGCCGGGCAAGCCCAAGAGGACCCTGGGCAAGCTCACCGTGCGGCAGGCTTGCCCAGCCCCGAAGGCCGGCGGTGTGTCTCGACATGACAAGGAAATCGAGGCGTACGACGGGTACCAGGTAGCGGGCCGGCTGAAGGTGCCTGTTGCGGCCTGGCGGTGGGCGGCGGCCTCGAACCTGGTCCCGGGCGCCAATGCCGGAGTGGGTCTGGGGTCGTGCGCGGTCGTCGAGGCCACAGATGCGGAGGCGATGCGGGCGGCGCTGCGGAGACCGGCCGTTAGCCTGTCGGTATGTCAGAGCGTGTCATCCCGGGCCGTGCGGGCGGCCTGATCACTCTGGGCGCTGCGGACGCTCTGTGGGCCGGCTTGACGGCCGGCAGAGCTGTGCCGACGGCTTCTGCGGCGTTCACCTGCTCTCCTGCCAATGCCCAGGCGGGCTACGTCCTGCTCGGTAGCCGTGTGGTGGCGACGGTGAAGGCAAGCGGCGGCCAGTGGAGTGTTCCGGAGATTGAGGTGCGCCGGGCGGCAGCGGAACTGAACGCGGTTGAGATGGACCGTCAGGACCTGGTCCGCATCGGTCCGTTCCGTAGCGCGCAGAAGCAGAACGAGAAGACGCCGCTGCGATGGCGCCAGCGCATCACCCGGGAACTGCAGGAGTTGGGCGACCCCGAGCGGGCAGCACAGCCTGAAGGCGGCCGGCCGCACCATCTGGCGGGAATCGACTGGCGGCGGATACTCGTGGAACAATCCCGCGGCCACACGGCGCGGACATGGTGGCTGCCGCGCGCCGTGGTCAGACTGCTGGATGCGGCCGAGCACACCGAAACGCAGTGGCTGCAAGCCGCACGGACCCGCCAGAAAAGCGCAACCGTCACCGAGTCGCCCTCCCACCACCGGCAGGCCCGAGCCGCCGACGGTCGGCAGACGACGAGCCCCCACTGCCCAACCACCCCACTGCGCCCGTACAACGAGGAACTGCAAGGCCACTTGTACTCGGTACTCAGCAGGAAACCCGGCACCTCCCGCAAGGTGGCTGGATGGACTTGCGCCATCTGTCGCACCGCACCCGCCGCCGTACTCGACCACTGTCACGAACACGGCTACGTCCGCGCCCCCGTCTGCCACTCCTGCAACACACAAGAACGCCCCGACCACCTGTACAGCAACGACATCCGCGTGGCCAACCACTACACACGCCTCTTCCACACCCACGCGGCCGACTGGCTCCACCACTGGCACCGCTGCCCCGGCTGCCGCACCCGCACCACCCTCCCACTGCCACACCTCGCTGCATGGACCGCCCACATAGCCTGCCGGTCACTGCGCCCGACCCACCGCGACCCCCGCGGCTCCCGCGCACGCAAACCCTGCGGCGCGCTGCGCGTGTCTTGGACGGGCAGCCAGAACGCGCCCCGTTCCTGCCTGCTCACTGTCGCCGTCGACTTCTGCCCCTCCGGCGAGCACCGTGTCCTGGCGCGAGTCCCTTACCGCGAAGCTGCCGAGCGGTTTGGTACCTGGCTGGCCGAGACCGCTCCTGCCGTTGCCGCCGCGGCCGGACCCGACCGCCTGGACGGCCTCCCCACCCGGTTCCGGCCGGTCATCGCGGACACCAGCAGTGAGGGCCTGGCGCTGTTCTGAGCAAACAGCGGGCGCCTTCTAAAGCGTCTGGCCGCAGGTTCGAGTCCTGCCGGGAGCATTGCCTGACGCCGTCCGCGCGTTCACCGTGTTGTTCTGGTGGCGGCCGACGGGCGGGCTCTTCTCGGTATGCGTCCGCGTCGTGTTGCTCGGCATTCAGGGTTTCCCTTCTCGTTGGTCGTGGGTAGTTGGCGGCTCAGCCTGGGTCGCGTGGGGGCGTCGGTGCCTGTGTCTCTTGGCCGGGGGGCTCTTTGTGGTCGGTGAGGGATCCGGCTGCTCCGCATTCTCTACATGCCGCTGCGCGGGGCTGGTGGAGCGTGGTGAGTGCTTGTTCCCGGTCGAGCGTCTGGGCGCTGGGTGTGCAGCCGATGACGTGGATGAGGGTGGCGCCTGGGTGGCCGGGGCGGTGAGGCAGGTGCTGGACTGTCCAGGCTGGCTGGCCTTTGCGCGGCGGAATACTGCCTGTCTGGGACGCACGGCGGGTGGGCACGTGTTCGTAGGAGATGCCACGGACGGGGCGTGCGTGTGCCGAGCTCACCCAGGCTCGGTGCTCGACCGGTTCCACACCACCATCGGCGGCGTCCTGCCATATGAGGACTCCCACCTGGTATTGCCAGCCGTCCTTCGTCTGGCGTCGGGCATGAAGCCGTGCCCGGATCTCATGACCGCCCGGCAGCGTGACCATGATCGGCGCCGCACCGTGATCGTCCTTTCTCTGCTCCACGGTCACCCTCTACTTCCTGTCCTGTCCGCAACATTGTGTGCTGCCATCATGCCGAGTCGTGATCGGTCGTCAGGTGCGCATGATTTGCCTGCTGCGCGGCGCTGTGACGACGTGGGCCAGGACGACCATCCCGATTGCCTACCTGGCAGTCACACTCAGAGGGCGATATGTCGGCTGATGTTCGGTTGATGATTCGCTGGCTACGAGTGCCTGACGGAACTCGCCAGGTGGGACGCGGTGTCAGTCGGCCTGCGGCAATCGACTGGGCGCCGAGGCCGAAGGCGCAGGTGAGAGCGATCCACTCGGGCGTCTCAGTGAATCAGGCGACAGGTGAGCAGGGCTGCCGATGTGAGGGCCTTCCACTGCGGCACTATGAGCGACCGCCAGCAACGACGAACGCAGGACCACACTGGAAACGGCAGGAGTCAGAAATCCCATGAGTATCTCCGGACCCAAGCCCGATAGGGTGGCCGACAACGCTGGCGGCGACCCCACGGACCCCGCAGGTCCCACCGGCCGGCTGGCCACCTGGCTTGCCGGCACCTCGCTGGGCGAGGTGCCGCCTTCCGTGCGCGAGCGCGCCAAGCACCTGCTGCTCGACGGTATCGCCTGTGCCCTGGTCGGAGCCAGGCTCCCTGTCTCCCGCAAAGGTGTCGAGGGGGTCACCGCGCTGGACAACGCCGGGAGCGCCGCGCTGATCGGTTGGGGAGCCCGCACGACCAGCGCGCCGTCGGCGGCGATGCTCAACTCCAGCTTCATCCAGGGTTTCGAACTCGACGACTACCACCCGCTCGCTCCGTTGCACAGCAATGCGCTGGTCGTGCCGGCCATGCTCGCGGCGGTCCCGCACGTCGGTGAGGTGTCAGGGTCCCGCTTCCTGCTCGGCGCGATCCTCGGCTATGAGACGGGGCCACGGGTGGGCCTGGCCCTGGGGGGCCTGGAGATGATCTCCCGTGGCTGGCATTCGGGGGTGGTCTTCGGTACCCACAGCGCCGCGGTGTCTGCTGGGACGCTCTATGGGCTGGACGCCGCCGCATTCGAGGACGCCTTGGGGATGGCTGCCACCCAGTCGTGCGGCCTGATGTCGGCGCAGTTCGAGTCGATGGTCAAGCGGATGCAGCACGGCTTCGCCGCGCGCAACGGCCTGACCGCAGCCGCGCTCGCGGCATCGGGCTACGTCGGCATCAAGCGGGTCTTCGAGCGTGAGTACGGCGGCTTCCTGTCCACCTTCGGAGAGGGGCACCGCCCCGACGCCGGGCAGATCACCGCGGGCCTGGGCGTGGTCTGGGAGACCGAGCGCATCGCGGTGAAGGCGTACGCCGCCATGGGCCTGCTGCACGCCGCCATCGACGCTGCCCTCCACCTGCGGTCGGAGCACAAGCTGACGGCCGACCAGGTCGAACGGATCGAGATCGACCTGCCGGAAGCCGCCTATGGACATGGAGGATGGCGGGCGGTCCGGCCGCTCGAGCCGATCGGCGTCCAGATGAACGTGGCCTACACGGTGGCGGTGGCGCTCATCGACGGGGACGTGCTCATCGACCAGTTCGCCGAGAAGCGGATCAACCGCGACGACGTGTGGAACCTGATCGACCGCACGGAAACACGCCACGAACAGACGTACGACCGGCTCCCGGTCGATGAAAGGCTCACTACACGGTTGCGTCTGACCCTGAAAGACGGCGGGGTCTGCGAAGCGGTCGTCCGGCACCCCCGCGGCACCGGCGACCGCTTCCTGACCAACGCGGAGATCGTCGACAAGTACCGCAGCCTGACTCACTCCGTGGTCTCCCCGGGCCGCCAGGCCGCCATCGAGAACGCCGTCCTCGGCCTCGAAGCCCTCGACGACATCTCCCAGCTGACCGCCCTGCTCACTCCCGCCGTGCGGCCCGCCCTGGACTGAGAGGGCGTCACCGCCCCCAAGGTCAGCTCCCCGCCGGTCATGCGCCGCGCCATGTGGGGGCGGATGACCTGGTCAGCATCCTCGACATCCGGTCGCTTATGGCCCAGTACACCCTCGACTCGGCCGAGGCGGGCCGATGCTCGTAGTCGCGCACCAGCCTCCGGTGCAGCATCAAGACCCCGTTCGTCTGCTCCACCACCCATCTCCTGGGCTGCGGCACGAACCCGGTGTCGCCGGGGTTGCGCTTCACTACTTCGACCTCGATGCCCGCCTTCGCCCCGTGGTCCTGGACGGTGTTTTTGAGGCTCTCCTGTCGCTTCCGTGGGTGGTCAGTTCGTGAGTTGACGGCCTGGTAGCTGGGGTCGGTGGCCGCCGAGGCTGAGCATCGCGAGGGCGATGAGGGACTTGGGGTCCTTGAAGCCGAAGGCGATGCGGGTGATCAGTCGGATTTTGGTGTTCATGGACTCGACCAGGCCGTTGCTCAGCCCGTGCTCGGCGGCGGCGGTGATGGCGTCGAAGTGTCTGACGATGCTGCGCTGCAGCTCGACGAAGGCGGCTATTCGTGAGCGGCGGGCCCAGAGCACCCAGTCCCACAGCGCCTCGGTGGTGTCGGGGCCCTGTTTGAGGGCGGTGCGCAGACCTTCCTTGAGCAAGTACGCCCGGTGGAGCAGCGGGTGAGCCTTGGCGATGAAGAGCAGTTGGGCCCGCTGCCCGGCCGTGAGGTCCTCGGGGTTCTTCCACAGCGCGAAGCGGGCCTTCTTCAGGGACTTCGAGCCTCGGGTGGATCTGCCCTTGCCTCCGCGCTCGGCGTTCCACACCTGACGGCGCACGACGTCCAGGGCGTCGGTGGTCCACTGAACGACGTGAAACGGGTCCATCACCCGTACCGCCTGCGGGCAGCGCTCGGCGACCACCGTGGAGATCCAGTCGGCCGCATCCGCGGACACGTGGGTGAGCTTCGTGGCGCGCTCGTTCCCCAGGGCGTCGAAGAACTTACGCAGGGTGGCCTTGTCCCGGCCGGCCTCAGCCCAGACCAGACGCCCGGAGTCGTGATCCACCACGACGGTCAGGTACTTGTGGCGCTTCTTGTAGCTGATCTCGTCAATACCGATCCGTCGTAGCCCGGCGAACAGGTCCACCGACTTCTCGACGTCCGCCCAGACCCGGGCGACGATGTTGCCCACCGTGCGCCAACCGGTCCGCATGAGCTGGGTGACGGACGTCTTGGAACAGCAGGTCGCCAGCCAGGCCACCTGCGCGTCGAACGCCAGGGTATGTCCGGCGCCGTGCCTCGCCCAGGGAACCGAGGCGACGACTATGCCGTGCTCGGGGCAGGAGACCCGGGGCGCGTCGGCCTCGAGGAATGCCTGGATGACGCCCAGGTCCAGGGCCCGCCAGCGGCGGCGTCCCTCACCAGCGTCGTACTTCGCCACCTTGCGCCGACAGATCCCGCACCGCTCCCTGTGGCCCTTCGCCGGTCGGACATGCGCCACGATCACCAGCTCACCACCGACACCGCCCTCGGGGTCTGCCTCCTCGGCCTCGACCTGCTCGATCAGCGTCTTTTCGACACCGAGCAACCGAACCCATATCCTCTTACTTTGCACGCCGTATCCAGGTTTATTCGTTTCGTACCTTCAGCAGTCGAAACGTACCCCGGGTACGGCGTGTTCTGCGTATCAGCCCTGGTCAACGACCCACGGAAGCGACAGGAGAGCCGTTTTTGAACCCCTGGTCCGCCAGCGCTTTCTTCACGGCGCCCGGCTGGGTCCCGGCAACCACCCTGTCCAGCAGCGCGGTACCGACGGCGTTGTCGTGGACGGAGGCGGCCAGCACCACCACCGCGATCACCAGGCCCAGCACGTCAAAAGCCAGTCCCCGCTTGCGCCCCGGCACCTTCTTGTTCGCATCCCGCCCCGTGGTGTCGGCCGGGACTCCGGCGGCGGCATGCAGGCTCTGGGTGTCGAGCACCACCAGGCTGGGGTCGGCTAACCGGCCCCTCTTCTCCCGCACCTGCCAGCGCAGCAGGTCGTGGATGGTCTGGTCGGTGCCGTCGTCGCGCCACTTGTAGAAGTAGTACTTCACCGCGCCGGCGGGCGGCAGGTCGTGGGGGAGGTAGTCCCACTGGCAACCGGCGCGGGACTGGTACAGCAGGGCGTTGACGATCTCCCGCATGTCGTAGTTGCCCTGGTGGCCGCTGACCGAGCGGTGCCGAGCCTTCCAAGCGGTGATCACGGGCTCGATCAGGGCCCAGCGCTCGTCGGACAAGTCGCTCTTGTAGGGCCGGCGGTCGCTCACGGGGGACACTCCAGCACGGCCGGGCCCTCTGGTCAGCGCGGATGCTGTGGTCCCACACGTTCCAGTGACGACAGATACGACATCACGTCACATACCGCCCTCTAAGAGGGCGTTTAGGGATGGCTTGTGGCGCTAAGTCGCTCCTGCGGCCAACAATCTTCGGGTTGATTCGCACCTTACGCGCGCCTTCACGGCCTTCCGGGTGCCGACCTGTGCGCCCGTTTGATTCGCTTCTCGGCACTGGATTCCGTCTGGTTTAGAAATGGGGCGGAAGATTCCCGCCAGTGCGGAGCTTCCAGGCATTTCAGGCTGTGCATGTTGGCGATGAATACGGTAAAACGGGTCAAAATACCCATCGCGAATCAACATCAAATGCCCACTAAGTGGTCGGCTCCCGAAGTCCTTCGGGGGTTGATCACGTAGCTGGCTCGGCGGAGGATTCTTCGTGGTGATCGGTGGTGTACCGGTCGAGCCTGGCCAGCAGATCGTCCAGGTCGGAAGTGGTGAACTTCCACTGGAACGGCTGTGCTGTGGCGTTGTAGCGGTCTTCGAATGATCGGAGCCGGTCGGTGACCTGGGTGAGGTCGGTGAAGTCGTTGGGCGAGACGACCTTGCGCTGCACGACGGAGAAGTAGATCTCCACCTGGTTCAACCACGAAGCGTGCACGGGGGTGTGGACCATCACCGCGTTCGGGAAGGCTGCGGCCAGGCGGTCGGCGGCCTTCTTGCCGCGGTGGGAGGAGCCGTTGTCCACGATCCAGAACACGCGCTGGGCGCTGGCATAGGGCTCGGTGGTCATGACCTGGGTGACCAGGTTCATGAACGGGTCGATGCCGGTGCGTGGCTCGGTGCGGCCGAACACTTTCGCGGCGTGGACGTCGTAGGCGGCGAGGTAGGCCAGGGCGCCGCCGCGTCCGTAGGTGTGGTTGACGCGCATCGCGCGGGCCTGGCCGGGGGCGAGGGTGGGGTGGCAGCGGCAGCGGGCCTGGATGGAGGTCTTCTCGTCGGCACTGATGACGTACTCGTCCTCGCCGAGCTGAACGCCCTGCCAGGTGCGGGCATACAAGCCGAGCACCCGCTCGGCCTTGATCCGGAAGTCGGGGTCGGTGATGAAGATCCAGGAGCGGTGCTGCCAGGGCTTGAGCGCGTCGTCGGCCAGCCAGCGGCGCACGGTGGAGGCAGAGACCGAGCAGGCGATCGCCCGGGCGACGACCTCGCGGGCCAGTTCCGGGCACGACCAGCGCGCCAGCGGCACGCCGCTCTCGGCGGGCAGCCGGCAGGCCAGGGCCTTGACCTGGGCCACCTGCAATGCGGTGAACGACGGCGGCCGCCCCGACCGCTCGCGGTCGGACAGACCGGCCAGACCGTGCTCGGCGAACCGGCCGCGCCAGCAGCGGACCGTGTCCAGATGCAGCCCCGTCTCACGGGCGATGCGCGCGTTGGAGCGTCCACGTGCGGCGTGCAGTACCACCTGCGCGCGCATCCGCAGCCGGTGCTCGGTCTTGTGGCCGTAGGCCATCTTCTTCAGTCGCTCGCGCTCAGCGGCGCGCAGAACTATCGGGCAGGCGGCGGCAACAGGCACAGCAGGCAGGCCGATCGGCAGAAGTGGATCACAACAGGCCGTAGCCTGCCGTGTCCGGTCCCCGGCCCCTCGGGCAGGATGGCCGTCATGCCCACACCTCCGGAGCCCACCAGGCTCTCGCTCGAGCAACGCCTTGGCGAACACGCCCGCACCACCTGGCCGCAGCTGATGAGGCTGCACGTCCGCCACCGTGGGGCGTTCGCCCAATGATCCGCCCGACCCGCTGACGCGCCGCAGGCCGCCGCGACAATGAAGGCAACGGTTCGCTGAGCTGGAACTGCTGTATTCCGCAGATCAGCGCTGTCCCGCCGTACGGAGCACGTGGTCGACGGGGCTGAGCATCACAGTGGCCAGGGGTGGCTCATCCCAGCGCACTGTTCAGGTGCTCGCGCCGGAATCTGGCCGGTGGTCCGCCGCACTCGTTGGAGAAGGCGCTGTAGAACCGGCTGACCGATCCGAAACCGGATGCCGAAGCCACATGGCCGATCGGCAGATCGGTGGTGACGAGCAGCCGTCGGGCTTCGGCCAGACGGCAGCGCATGACGTAGTCACCCACTGTGGTGCGCACGACCTTACGGAACTGAGTCATCGCGTAGGTCGGGTGCAGCCCTGCTGCCGCGGCGATCTCGGCAACAGGGAGTGGTTCACGGAAGTGTTCGGCGATGTGTCGCACCATGGCGACGACCTGGCGCAGCGCAGGGTCGCCTCCGGTGAACTGGCGTACCGGTTCCCCGAGCGTGGCCAAGGCAAGGCGGCGAACCCGGGCCTCGAGTTCGAGCATGGCGATCCGGTGTCGTTCGGCCTGGCCGCTGGCCAGGTCGATGGCCCACTGGGCGAAGGTCGCCGGATCGGTCGCCACTGCAGCCGATGGCGAGGAGACCATTGGCGTGCCGGACAGTAGACGGCTGACCAGCGAGTCAGGCAGTCCCCAGCGCAGGAAAGCCGCAAATGGCACGTGGACCCAGTGGACACGGGTCGCCGAGTTCGCGACGAGCTGGTGGGGCACGGCGGCCCAGAACGCGGCCACACTGCCGGGGCCGACCTCGACCGGCACGCCGCCGAACAGATAGAGCATCGTGCCGCCCTCGGCCACGAGGTTGATCTCCACGTCGTCGTGCTGATGGGCGGCGTCCATCAGCAGGGGTTGGCCCATCCAGCCGATGGGTCCCGACGGTTCGACCTGAGGATCCAAGAAATTCCCGCTCTCATCGATGAAGACTTCACGGTTCCTAGGCGCCTATCGTCGCATTCTGTGTCTGACCGGCAGCCGTCGGGTGCCGGGTCACTCTGTGATGCCGCGCGAGTAGTCCGCGGGTAAGGAGTCTTCTGTGTTCTCTCTGGGTATCGTCGGAGCCGGCCAGTTCGCCGGGTCGTTCGCCAAGCTCTGGCGACTGCACCCTGGCGTGGGCGACATCGTGGCAACCGACCTGTTGCCGGAGCGAGCCGCACGCCTGGCCGCCGACTACGACCTCGCCGGGACCCTTCCGTCGTACGAGGCAATGCTCGACTCGGACATCGACGCAGTCGCGATCTTCACTCAGCGCTGGACGCACGGATCGCTCGCCGTCCAGGCACTACGCACAGGCAAGCACGTGTACTCGGCTGTGCCGATGGCCGTGTCCGAACAGGAGATCGCGGCCATCATCGAAGCGGTCCGGGAGACCGGGCTGACGTACATGATGGGCGAGACCAGCCACTACAACCCGGCAACCGTCTACGCCCGCGAGCAGGTCGCCAAGGGCGCCTTCGGCCGGCTGTTCCACGCTGAGGGCGACTACATCCACGACATGGACCTCGGCTTCTACGACGCATACCAGTACAGCGGCGGCGAGAACTGGAAGGCCATCGCGAGCTATCCGCCGCTGCTGTACCCGACCCACTCCATCGGCGGGGTCCTGGGAGCCTGGCAGACCCACGCCACGAGCGTCAGCGCGATCGGTGTCGTCGACGACCGCAAGGACGGAGTGTTCGACCGCGAGATCAGCCAGTTCGACAACGACATCTCCAACGCCACCGCACTGTTCGAAGTAGCCGACGGCGGCTCGTTCCGGATCAACGAGTTCCGCAGGGTCGGATACCCCTCCCACATCCGGGAATCCAGGTTCCGCTTCTTCGGAACCGAAGGCAGCTTCGAACAGCTCGCGACCGTCAGCCTCTGGCAGGACAAGAAAGGCGTCGAAGACGTCACCGACCACCTGCACCCGAGGCCCACGCTCGCCCCGGACGACCCCTCACTGGCCCATCTCGCCCCCGCCTTGCGCGACGCCTTCGCCTCCGGCACGGCACCGGTCCACGACCGCTCCCGGCTCCCTCACCAGTTCGCCCACGCCCCCAACGGCCACGAGGGCAGCCACCAGTTCCTTGCCGACGACTTTGTGACGGCCGTTACTACCGGGACACTGCCCCCGGTCAATGCCTGGACCGCGGCCCGCTACACCCTGCCCGGGATCATCGCTCACCAATCCGCCCTGCAAGGAGGCAACCGACTGGAGATACCCAACTTCGGTAACGCTCCGGGCGCAGGCCGGCTGGATGATTGATCTTGCAGGCACATGGCCGATCGGCCGATGCCGAGGTCCGTCCGGGGCAGGCCCGCTGAGCTGAGATCAACGAGGCGGATGCCCAGGTCAGAAGACCTCCCGCGCGTGAGCGATGCGTGAGCGGACGTGCCGGCACGAGGCACCTCGGCCTGGACCGGTCGTCAAGAGATCGACCTCTGACCAGGTGTTTCTGGATGGGCGGCTCAATCAACGGAAGTCCCGGCAGGATCCGGTCGGGACCTTTCCGTTGGTTGTGGGTTCGAGTCCCACACGGCCCACTGCTGGCAGGCAGGGGATCCCCATCTGACCTGCTACGGAGCGCCTCGACCGGTTTCAGCCGGTCGGGGCGCTCCATCGTTCCCGGCCTCGTGCGTGACGCGGACGGTCCGGCAGCAGCCGCTACGGAGGGCGGCCTTACGGGCACGTGGCACCAGGTTGGCGGCAGCTTCAGCTGCGGCTCTGTCGACCTCAGGCTGCAGGCTCGTATACGTGTCCAACGTCAGCGTGATCGTGGAGTGCCGCAGCGTCTCCTTGATCGTGGGGAGGTCGCCACCACCGCCGTGGGCGAGGGTCGCGGAGACGTGCCGCAGGTCCCGCAGGGTGATGGGCGGAAGGTCGGTCCGCGCGAAGATGCAGCGGAAGGTCTCCGAGACGGTCTCGGGGTGGAGCCGGAATCCGTCCTCCCGTGTGAACACCTTGCCGGTGTCCTGCCAGGCCCGGGCCCCACTTTTCCTTCTCCTTGAGCTGACGCTCGCGGTGCTCGCGGAGCACGACCACGTTCAGGCTGTCGAGTGCATGCGCCTGCCCACCCGATACGAAGACACCCTGCTGCCCACCGGTGGCTTCACTGGCACCCCCGTAGACGCCCTCGACTGCGCGTGCCAGCTCCACCTCGCCGACTCCGAGATCTGAGAAACCACCACGCACAACGCCGGATCCGAAGTCAACCCCCGAAGGACTTCGGGAACGGACCACTAAGCTTGACTCTGCCGGGGATCTTGGAAGGGCGAGGTCAGGTGCCGAGGGTGCGCCAGGACTTCGATCGGGGAATCGCCTGCTGGTCCAGGAAGGTCTGGAAGGCGGTCGGCGGTCTCGGTGAAGAGGTTTCCTCCGTCGCTGACCGGGCGCTGAGTCGTTCGATGTTCACGGCGATGGCCGTGAGTACGTGTTGCAGGTGGGCTTTGGGCTGTCCTCGGTAGCGGCAATGGCGCATGCCGTGTCCGTGGGCGAACTCGTTGATGGTGCCCTCCACTCCGGAGCGGACCGCGTAACGGGCCTTCCATTCGGATGTCTGCTGCTCGGTGCGGACGCGGACTTGCAGGTCGCGGAGTTCTCGCGGAGGAAAGCCCACGTTGCGGGCGCTCTCGCGGGAGCTGGTGCACCGGGGGCGGTCCGGACACGGCTGGCACTGGCTCTTGGTGAACCGGGCCACGATCAGGGGTGCCGCGGTGGGCGAGGAGGTCGGGTAGGGGCCGTGCCAGCCCGCGCTGACCTGGCCCTGGGGGCAGGTGACTTGTCGGCGCTCGAAGTCGATGTGGAAGTCGTCCCGGTCGAAGCCCTCGTTCCTGCGGTGCTGGCGGGTGGGGTTGCCCGGCAGTGGCCCGGTGACGGTGACCTGGTGTTCGCGCGCGGCTCGTTCCAGGTGGACCAGGGAGGTGTAGCCGCCGTCGACCAGGTGCTCGGCGGGCAGCAGCCCGCGACGAGCCAGGCGGCTGTGGATGCCGGGCAGGGCCTGGCTGTCGTTGGTGGCGGCCGACGTGGTGGCCACGTCCGTGATCACGTTGACGCTGTCAGAGGCACACGTCTCGGTGAGATGGGCGGCGAAGCCCTTCCAGCGGATGATGTGCCCGTGCCGCACGTAGCGCGCCGTGGTGTCGTAGGGAGAGACGATCGCCGAGGAGGAGGGCGGCAGCCCGTTGTCGTCGGCGGTGCGCCAGCTCAGACGGCCTGCCGCGTCGCGGTAGTAGTGCTGCACCACGATCTGCCGCAGGGCTTCGGCTTGTGGGCCGGGCCGGTAGCTGACCACGTCCCGGTGGAGGTGTCCCAGCAGTCGGCAGGCGTCGTTGCCGGCGGCGAGGATCCTGGTCTTGGGCCGGGTGGGGTTCTTGCCCAGGCGGACCGGACGGCCGTAGCGGCGCCCCCAGTCCTCGTCGACCAGGCCGATCAGCAGATGCCCGGCTGTGCGGGCCACTTCTTCAAGCGCGGCACGGACCGCCTCGGTGACCAGTTCCAGCCGGGTCAGGTCGCGCACCGTGGCCAGGACGTGGGTGGAGTCGGTGCGTTGGGCGGTGCGCTCGCGTACGAGGCCGGCCTCCTTCAGGCGGGCGAGCGCCAGATCCAGGAGACGGTCGGCACGGTCGTCCTGGGCGAGGCGCTCGCGGAAGTCGGCCAGTACGCTGTGGTGGAAGCCGGGATCGTCCAGCTCCATGGTCAGGGCGTACTTGAAATCGATCCGGCAGCGGACCGCTTCGGCTGCCTGCCGGTCCGACAGGCCGAGCAGGAACTGCAGCACGCAGACGGTGGCCAGTTGGGCGGGCGAGAGCCCGGGACGCCCGTCGCGCGGGTACCAGCCCGCGAAGTCCTCGTCGCACCACAGCCCGTCCAGCCGGTCTCTGACCCACATCGCCGTCGTGCCGGCCGGATTGCTCGCCCGTGCGATCTGCGCGGTCAAAGACGGGACCTGCTCACCCGAACGGGGACGGAGCGACAACGGACACCTCGGCAGCTGTATCGGTCTACGAAACAGCCACGAGCATGCCCGCCGATCATGCTCGCGCACCGGGAAACACCAAGATCCCCGACAGCAATCCAGCGCGGCTTCGCCGTGCGCCGGGGGCACAGTAAATGCGCCGTCGTACGCCTGCAGATCGCTTGTCCGCCCTGCCCTGGAGACGTTCGCGTATGGATCGTGGAACTGTTCGTTCCGGACGAGACCGATGACTCTGTGATGCCTTCGAGCTCGCACGACAGCATGGTACTGAGGGCCGCCCACGGGAACCGTGGAGTGTTGCCACGAGCACGCGCGTCAGACTCTTCGCACTGCCTTGGCCCTCCCGGAGCGGCGCCACGCATCCGAGGAACCGAACGGGAACGGAGCCGAGGCCATGGACGTCCTGCACGAACGCTGCGCCGGCATCGACATCAGCAAGAGGGACGCCAAGGTGTGCGTACGCACCCCCAGCCCCCGCCGCAAGGGAACCTTCACGAACCAGACCACGACCTTCGGCGCCACCACCAACGCCATCCTCGACCTGCGCGAACACCTCCTCGGCGCCGAGGTCACCCTGGTGGTGATCGAGGCGACCGGCGACTACTGGAAGCCCTTCTACTACCTGCTGGCCGAAGAGCTGAACGTCGTCCTGGTCAACGCCCGGCAGGTGAAGAATCTGCCCGGCCGCAAGACCGACGTCTCGGATGCGGCCTGGCTGGCCCAGCTCGGCTCCCACGGCCTGGTACGGGCCTCGTTCGTCCCCCCGCAGCCGGTCCGCGAGCTGCGGGACCTTACGCGAGCCCGCACCCAGCTGACCCATGAGCGGGCTCAGGTCGTGCAGCGACTGGAGAAGCTCCTGGAGGACGCCGGCATCAAGCTGTCCGCCGTCGTCTCCGACCTCATGGGCGTCTCCAGCCGTGCCATGCTCCAGGCCCTGATCGACGGCCAGCGCGACCCGCAGGTCCTGGCCGACCTCGCCAAGCGCCGGATGCGCAGCAAGATTCCCGAGCTGGGCCAGGCGCTGACCGGCCGCTTCCGCGAGCACCATGCCTTCCTGACCCGCCTCTACCTCGACCAGTACGACCAGCTGACCTCCGCGATCAAGCAGCTGACCGTGCGCGTCGAGGAGGCGATGGCCCCTTTTCGGCCGGTACTGGACCTGCTGGACACGATCCCGGGGGTGAACAGGGCAGTGGCCGAGGTGATCGTGGCCGAGACGGGCGGTGACATGGCCCGGTTCGCCTCGGCCAAGAACCTCGCCTCCTGGGCCGGACTGTGTCCTGGACACCACGAATCGGCCGGCAAGGTCAGGAGCACCCGGGTCCGCCCCGGAAACGCCCATCCCAAGGGTGCGCTGGGGATGGCCGCGTTCGGCGCCGCACGCACCAAGGGCTCCTACCTCCAGGCGCGTTACAAGCGGCTGACCGCCCGCCGTGGACCGATGAAGGCACTCATCGCCGTCGAGCACTCGATCATCACCGCGATCTGGCACATGCTCACCGACAACGTGCCCTACCACGAGCTCGGCGGCGACTACTTCACCCGACGCGACCCCGAACGCGCCGCACGCCGGGCCGTAACCCGCCTCAACGAACTCGGCTACCGGGTCACCCTCGACCCCATGGAGGCCACCGGATGAACCAACCGGAACGAAACCCGGCGGGAACGGCCCCGCTGGGATCACCGTCGTGCCCGAAATACCACCCACCTGCGGTTATTTACGCGTCAGAGTCAAGCTGAGAGATCGAGGGGTGTCGGTACTGTCACTGGGCTGTATAGGCGCAGGTCGCGTACTGACACGAAATCGAGAGATCGCACCCAGCGACCCCGCGCCCAGCGACATGGCGAAGCCGATGCCACCCGCGCCTTGGCGCTGCGCCGTGCTCGTGCAGGACGACAAGCAGAGCCTCAAGGGCCGCACCGTACTCATGCAGGGGTTTGTCACGCCGGGCAGGGCGGGACTTGGGATCTGAACCGGCTCTGATCCAGCAGCACCCGCCGAACGTCTCTCGGATCTCCTCCACCGAGCTGGGCCAGTCGGGAGTGGCTGGGAACGGTGCCCAATGGGCCGCTCTCCCCAAGGGCTTATTGGTGGATGGCAGTTGCTCCATCCGGCGCCCGGGCTGGGCCGATTAGTTGACTAATCGGCCCAGCCCGGGCCCGGTATCACTATTTATCGGCCACGCAGGGGTCAAGCTCGCCCTCGGGTTTTCACATCATCCCCAAACCGCTGAACGAGGAGCAAGTAGATGAGTCCTGAGCGTAGGACAGGGTCGCATCTCGGCCCGCTGCCCCGGCGAGACAAGTGGATGGTAGGCGGCGCGCTCGCTTCATTCGCGCTGGTCCTGGTGGCAGGTGTCGCCGGCCCGGCGATGGCTGCGGCAAGTGCCGCCGGTGTCGGATTTGCTAGCCGCTCGGGGCATGGCGGCGAGGATTGCAAGCCGCACAAGCCGCACAAGCCGCACAAGCCGCACAAGCCGCAGTCCAAGCTGGCCGACATGACATCCTTCGAGCACCGGCTGAACTACGGCCGTCAGGGCGGCGACTGTCAGGGCGTCCCAGGTGCCACTGGCCCTGCGGGTCCGGCGGGTCCTATGGGGCCTACGGGGCCGACCGGTGCCACTGGCGCTACCGGGACGGGCGCACCGGGCGTCACCGGGCCGACCGGTGCTACGGGAGCGCAAGGCTTGCCAGGCGCCACTGGCGCTACGGGAGCCACCGGGACCACGGTTCATGCTGGCGCGAGTCTTTTTGCCGAAGTCAACCAGGTCATCCCGGACAACACCCTCACCCAGATCAAGTTCAGTGGCGCTGAGTACGACACTGACGCGATGTTTGATTCGTCGTCTTCGACTCTGGTGGTCCACACCGCTGGCCGCTACCTCCTCAAGGGGCAGATTCTCTGGAGCCTTTTGAATCCGGGGACGTCGGCCGATCAGACCCTTTACATCATGATCAATGGCAATACCGTCGCCCATGACCGTGAGCTCGCCGAAGGCGGGCAGCAGCAGGTGTCCACGATTGTTCAGCTGAACGCCGGTGACGTGATCTCCCTCCAGGCCCTCCAGAACACTGGAAGTAGCGGCGCCTCGCTGGTCGACACTGCTATTCCACTGAAGTACCTAGCTCCGCAGCTCCAGGCGGAGCTGCTCGCGCCGTAGGCTACTGAGTCCTCCGGCCGTTTGATATGCGGTGATCGTGAGTTCGCTTTTGACCGTCTTGCCGACAGCGGGACGCCCGGTGTCGGCGTTCGCGGGAAAGTACCCTGCTGGGTACACGGAAACGTACCCAGCAGGCTGGACGCCGGACCGCTGGGGCTATCCGATAGCCGGACCCTGGAGACGCGGGTGGTCCCAGCGCCACGCCAGCCCAAATCCGTTGTGGAGCACGGCCCCAACGTTGTTCCCTTGCGTCCGGTTTCGTGATGGTTGATCAGATGCCGTAGGCGACGAAGGCGTGTTCTGCATGAGCATCGCGCAGGGCAGCCTCGGCGCATGCGGCGATTTCGCGCTCGCCGAGGCGTATGGCGGCGCGGGTCAGGCACCGCAGCGCCTCCTGCTGTGGTCATGCGGTGGTTCGGGCACCGCGGCGAGGGCGGCACGGGCCTCCTCGACCCGGCCCTGGGCGAGCAGCACGAGGGGGCGCGCCCAGGACTTCGAGCCCCGCGGCCGCCAGACGTCCACCAGCTTCTCCGACACGTCCGGGAACAGGTCTCCGGGCAACTCCAGGCGCCGCACCCGCTCCAGCTTGTTCACCTCCGCCAGCAGGCTCTCCAGGCCCGGGGCGCCGGGGTCGCCGGGCTCGCATGCACGTGCTCTTCGACGGCCACCCCACCGCCGACATCCTCGGACCGGAAGGCCGCGAGCAGTTCGCCACCGTCATCCTGGGGCGGGTCGCCACCGGCACCTGGCGCAGGCCCGCCCGATGGCTGGCCCCGCCCCCAAGGACCGCGCGCACCCGGGCCGTGTCCACGTTGTACAGGGCGGCACCGCCCACCCCACGCAAGTGCTGAGCCTGACCGACGCCGAAGCCGCCGACTGGCTCACCGCCACGGCGGCCGGAGGGATCTGACCTGCCTCGGGCACCACGGGCCCTGGGAAGGTCAGCCATCCCCGGGGCCCGGCATGACGAAGGTGACCGGGGTTGTCAGTGGGGCAGGGCAGACTGGACGCCGTGACGACCTCCGACGTTCGGGGCCTGGAGCAGCTTGAGCGCGCCGTCCTGGACGACACTGCCTCTCTCGCCTCTGCCCTCCGGCAGTGCCTCTTGCTGGCTGGTTACGCCCACCACGAGGAACTGCGCGCCTGGGCGCTGAAGGAACTGGAGGGGTACGCGGCGGCCGATGAGCTGCCCTCGTACCGGAAGGTGCTGGCACCGCTTGAAGCGGAGTTCGTTGTCAACCTGCCGGGTTATAGCAACCAGAGCAACACCCAGCGGATCAGTGTTCACCGGCTGCCCCGGAGCGCTCGTGAGCGCGGCATCGGGGAGAGCGCACCGATCCGGCATGGGGTCCGGGAGCTCGAAGCTCTGATTGCAATCAGCGACAGGAGGGTGCATCTCAGCCCACCTGGATCAACCGAGTATGCCCTGGAGATGACACGGCAGCAGCAGATCGGCCAGGAGTTCACCGACGTCACGTCTCTGTACTGGGCAATCGCCAAACCGAGCATCGAGGGCGTCCTCGATCACATCAGAACCCGTCTGACCCAATTCGTCGCGGAAGTGAGGGCAGCTATGCCCGCCGGCCAGCAGAACCCCGACCCCAACCAGATCGACTCGGCCGCGCAGCAGGCCCTCAACATCACGGGAGGGAACAACTCCACCTTCCACATCACCGCGCCGAACGCAAAGGCGGACCGCGGCGCCACCGCGAGCGCCAACGTCAACGAACCCGCGCCCGCGACTCCTCAGCCTTGGTGGCACCGAACCTCGGTCATCTGGACCGCCGTCGCGGCAGTGGCGGCGATCGCGGGCGTCATTGCCACCGTGATCGTGGCGAAGTGAGACTCCGCCGCAGCCGTCTGGATCGACTGGAGGACGACGTCCTCAACGAGAGCCGCCCGCTCGCCCCAATCCTGCGCCAGGTGATCGCTCTGGGCGGGCATGCTCATTCCGAACCGCTACGTACCTGGGCGCTGCGGGAGCTCCAGGGCTACGAGGGTACGGACGTGCCGATCCCCGACTACCGCAGGATCTCGGCACCCTTGGTGATGGACGGCCTCACGGGGATGTTCCAGTTCCGGGAACAGCCGGTCAGCATGTTCGACCTGCCGGACTTCGCCCGGGAGAGCCTGGGCGACGTACTCCGCCTCGGGCAGGGAGCCGGCCAGATCGAGTCGCTCATCGCCCGGCAGCCAGGTCAGACGGTGCAGCTCGCTCCAGCCATGGCTGCCGAAGTAGCCGTATTCATGAGCCAGAACTCTCCCCGGCAGGTGCTCAGGCTGTACTGGGCTGTGCACCCGTCGGCCATGGAGGGGGTCCTGGACCAGGTCCGTACTCGGCTGGTCCAGCTGGTCGGGGAACTGCGGGCCGCCATGCCTCACGGCCAGCAGGACCCGACACCGGACCAGGTCGCTCAGGCACTCCAGAACATCAACATCGTCACAGGCGACAACTCCTCCGTGACCGTCACGGCGCCCGTTGCAGTCGCGCACCGACGCGGATCAGCACGTGCCGAGATCGACGGAACGGCGCAGCGGACCTTCCCGTGGATGTTGGTCGTGGGGACCGCCTCGGCCGCCCTTGTGACGGCAGCCGCGGTGACCGCCTGGGTCACGTGGTTCTGACCCAGCACGATGTCCCGAGCGGCCGTGTGACGACCTGTTCCCTTCCCGCCAGAGCTCCCCCGACCAGCTAGGGGGCCGCGACCCCTGATCACCGATTTTGCCCCGCCGGGGTGCGACTTGGGTTCGGTGGTCAGTCCGAGCCGTTGTGGCCGTGGCGGCTCAGAAGGCGTTGGAAGAAATCGGTGAGCATCGCTTTCCCGGCTGCGTGGTTGCGTAGCTCGTGACCGCCGATGCGGTAGACCTCGTAGCCTTGCAGGGTGAGTTGGCGGTCCTCCGCCACCATTGGGGCGTAGCGCGCGGAATCAGCCAGCCAGACGGTGCCAGGCTGCAGCATCGTCGGCGTGTCGACCTGCCGAGCGTAGTGCTGGATGCCGTCGACCTCGATGACCGCCCGGGCGCGCTGATTCATCAGCAGCAGGAAATCCATCCGCTGGCGGGTAAGGCGGCTGACACCGTCCAGCTCGGTCAGGCTGTACGGGTCGTAGTGGAGGTAGACCTGGGGGATGAGCGCCGGGAGGTCGAAGCCGAGCTCGGTGTAGGTGTCGAACACCAGGAGCTCGGCACTGTTGTCGCTCAGCGACCGTCGCAGCCGCTCCCGCAGTGAGACGCGGGCGCTCATTGGGTCATCCGCGTGCTCGGGGTGCTGGCAAACCCACCATGTAACCAAATCCGACCAGCTCAATCCGCGGTCCTCCAACGGCTGGTCGTACACCAGGCAGTACTGCTCGTTCTTGACGATGCGGATGGTGTTGCTGATGGAGTCCGGCAGCACGATCTGCGGCTTGGGGCCATCGGCAGCGAAGATGAGGTTCTTCATTTCCCCGTCAACGCCGCGAGCGCCTAGTACTGCAACCGCATCTGGAGAATGTGGCCTCGGCGTTTGTAGTGGGAGCGGCGGGCTCGGGCCTGGCTGCGTCGTCGGAAGCGTGACCAGTGCAGATGGTGTTCGTTGGTGTGGCAGTGGCGCGTGACGGCGATGTGGCCCATCAACCGGCGGATCTCCGGGACGCTGAGGGGTATGAGGTCCTGCTCGTCGTCGAGAGTGCCCCTTTTGTGGCTTCTGCGGCGCGGATGGCGGTCAGGTAGGCGAGGGCGGCCATGACCAGGGTGATGTGGCGGTACCAGGCCCGGTAGAGCCGTACCTGGTAGTGGTCCAGACCGCACTCTCCCTTCGCGGTCTGGAAGCACTCCTCTACCGCCCACCTCGCGGCAGCCACTTTGACCAGGTCTTTCAGTCGGGAGGTGACTGGGCCGTAGCAGACGTAGTGGGCGATCTCGCTCGGGTCGCTGACGCTGCGTCGGGCCAGTACCCAGTGTCCGAAGCCGTTCTCCCAGTACGGGCGGATCGCGACACGCGCCCAGTCGTAAATCCGCTCACCGTGCGCGCCGGCCCCGCCGGAGATCCGTTTCCACCGCTGGCGGGGCAGCGCGGCGACCAGCTGGTCCACCCGCGCGTCCGCCCCGCGCGCGGTGATCACGGTGTCGTTGACCTTCGTGGCCAGCACGTGCGCGACCCGACGTTTCTCCAGCCACACTCGCAGGTGCTTGACCTGCCCGTATGCCTCGTCAGCGGTGACCCACGCGAACGGGACACCCGCGTCGATGGCGCGTTGCAGCATCCACTTGAAGTGCTCGTTCTTGGTCGCGAAGGGGACCTCGTCGTCGATCCCGGCCGCGCGGCAGCGGTCACGGTCATCCGTCCAGGAGACAGGGATGTAGAGCTCGCGGTCGATCAACGCCCGCCCCCTGGCGGAGGCGTAGGCCAGGAATGTTCCGATCTGGCTGTTCTCCGTGCGGCCAGCTGTGCCGGTGTACTGCCGCTGGACGCCGGCGGACTTGGTGCCCTTCTTCAGGAAGCCGGTGTCGTCGCCGATCAGCACCGCATCCTTGGCACCGATGGTCTCCACGACGAAGTCCCGCACATCGTCGCGGACCGCGTTCTCGTCCCAGTCGGAGTGGTTGAGCAGGCGCTGGACGCCGTCGGGGCGCAACTGCCCGGCCTGCTCCGACAGCGTCCACCCGTTCTTTTTCTCAAGCGGCGCGAGCAACCCGTTCAGGTAGTCCGACGCCCGCTCGCGGGGCTCCGACCTGCCGAAACGATGGGCGAACCGGGCATGGAACCCGGCTATCCCCTCGGACCACGACTCGACCTGCTCAACCGTCAACGATTCATCGCACAGTCGGAACAACGAGCCAATCCAGCACCTGTCACGGCAGATGCGGTTGCAGTACTAGTGCGCCGACCAGGGCCAGCAGGTCGTCGTCGCCGTACTCGCTGATCACGCGCCGCGCGATGTCCACAAGCTCGGACAAGGTCTTTCTCTGAGTAATTGTCAAATCCTGTGGACGGGACTGCTCGCAAGGCCCGGGCCAATCCGCTTTTGGCCTGTGACCGCGGTGGATGGGTTACGTCTTAAGGCCGTCTGCTTCGCAACCCGCGTTCGTGGGGCGGATGTGCGACAGGCCACCTGGCTGGCGCGGCCCTGCCCACCTGGTCGGCCACCAACCGGTGCCTGCCGCCCGGTCGTACGGGGCTGTCAGTCTTTGTGCACGGGACGCAGGGTCACCAGGTCGTTGCCGTCGCAGTAGGTGAGCGGGCCGCCGATGCCTTTGTCGTGCCGGAACGCCTGGCAGTCCGATGTGCCGCTCCAGAGGGTATTGCCCCGGTAGTCCAGCAGGAGCAGGCGGCGACCGTCCTGCCAGAAGTTGCGGGTGACGGACCGCGCCGCGGGGCTCAGCCCGTGGGGGCGGACCAGCTGGTCGGCGCCGGCATCCAGGAGCCGGTCCGGGCGGCCGGGCGCGCGGATGATCTCGTTCATGGTGCCGTCGGTGACCAGGTACTCGCCGGGGGCCAGTCGCCGGGAGGGGCGCAGGGTGCCGAAGTAAGGATTGACGACCAGGGCGCCTTTGGCGTCAGGCAGCACCATGCGGAAGCCGCCGGTCAGCGGAAGAGTGCGGTCCCAGCGGCATCCGGTGCGCGCGTCGCGCGGAGCCTGAGGCTGGTCCCAGACGAAGCTGTACCGCCAGCCGCGGTCCCCGTCACCGGATGTCACCCCGCTGGCGAGGATGGTGGCGCGGCAGCTGCCCTTGGCCGGTGCGGTAGCCATGATGACCCGGTCGTTGGCCTTGATGATTCGGTCGACGGTGCCGTCGGGCGGCCGCAGCCCCGCCTGCCAGTGCAGCCCGCCGTCGTCCGGGTCGACGGTGCCGACACGGTCGGGGGTGACCAGATAGGCCCCACAGCCGTCCCCACGGCGGCCGTCGGCGGTGGCAAGCTCGTCGGCCCGGCAGGCGTCCACGACCCGTACCGCCCTGGACACCGCGCGCGTCCACTGGCGCTCACCCGACCAGGCGTTCCAGCCGGTCAGGCGGCAGGATCCGGGGCGGCAGACCGCCGTCAGCACCTCGAAGCTGTTCTCGAACGGGAAAACCTGGCTGCCTGGCGGCAAGGCATGCCGCCAGGTCACGAGCCCCCGCTCCGGGTCGAGCCCGGCGATCGCACTCGGCCCACGGCGGCCGTCCCTGCCGCCGACCAGCACCACCCGGTCACCACGGACGAGCGCGGAGTGCGCCGCGCCGGGCTGGTGCGAGGTCAACGTGAACTCGGCCGGCAATGCCAGCCGCCAGCCCTCGTTCTCTGTGCCATCCCGGCGGACCAGCGTGCGCCCCTGGCCAAGCAGCCCCGCCGCGGGGGCGTTCAGCGCCCAGGTGCCATCGGGGCCCGGCCGCACCGGCATCGGAACACGAGAGGCCTCCTCGGGCACCGCCTCACCGTCGCCGAACATCGGCGGCAGTGGGGCGAAACAGCCCGCCACCAGCAGCCCCACCACCACGGCCAGTAACCCTCGCCGCCACAGATGCCTCATCGCGCCCCCCGGATCCGCCCTCACGGTAGAACGCCCGCAAACCTGCTCACCACTCTCCCGCCTCCTTCGTGATGACCTCGTAGCCACGAGGGGGCGGATCAGCCGTATCCCAGTCGCCCTATGCTGCGGATCGCTGCGGCGGCGAGGCGGGTCAGGCGCAGGAGGTTGTCGATGACCGCCTCGCCGGCGGGCAATGGCGCCGTCCCGCCAGCGTGCCCGCAACGCGGGTCAGGGGTGGCGCTGAGCGCGCCATCCACGGACATCAGTCGGTGGATCGGGGCTCAGGGCAGGCTGCTGAGCCAGGTAGAGCAACCGTCGAGCTGGAGTGTTCCGGAATGTGCACTATGAGCGGATAGGTCGCAAGGGCTGATCGTGGACGAGGTGATCTGGTGGAGACTGTGGTGTCTGATGACTGGGTGCTTGACTGGGTCAACAAGGCGCGTGAGGTGCCGCAGAGGAATGGGTTGGTCGGGCTTCTCGCAGAGCTGGCCACGTATTATCCTGTGCGGCCAGTCCCCGCCCACAACGTCGATCTGCCACTGCGGAGTGCTGCCGCCGCGCTCCGGGTTCCCGAGGCAGAGGTGCATATCTGTTTGCGCCGGCTGGCCAGCGCAGGCCTGCTTACCTATTCGTTGGGGCCGGACGGTGAGGGAACTCTGTACGGAGCGATCACACTGATTCCCGTCGTTGATTCGCCTGTGGATTTTGGTGTCTGAGCCCGATGGGGCGGACGGAGGGATCTGGGGCGTTGGTCGACGTGCTGTTGGACGAGGGTGCGGTGGCGGTCGCGCCGCCGGCGGTGTTCACGGCTGGTATGGGAGCGGCTCCTTCCCGGACGTTGTTGGACGTGTTGGAGGCAACCACTCGCCGGTACCCCGATGCGCTGGCGGTCGATGATGGGACCACGGCGCTGAGCTATCGGGATTTGCTGACCGAGGTGGGCGCGATGTCGGGGCGGCTTCGGCGTGCGGGCATCGGTGTGGGTGGCCGGGTCGGGGTGCGGATGCCCTCGGGGAGTGTGGAGCTGTATGTGTCGATCCTGGGGGCGCTGGCTGCCGGGGCGGCCTATGTGCCGGTGGATGCGGAGGATCCGGATGAGCGGGCCGAGTTGGTCTTCTCCGAGGCCCGGGTCGCAGCGGTCATCGGTGCGGGAGGCGAGCTGACGCTACGCGCGGGGGCGAGCGGTGTGGCGGGATGCCCGAGGCCCGACGACGATGCCTGGATCATCTTCACGTCCGGGTCCACTGGGAAGCCGAAGGGAGTGGCGGTCACCCACCGGTCTGCGGCGGCGTTCGTCGACGCCGAGGCACAGTTGTTCGCTGTGGAGGAGCCGCTGGGCCCTGGCGACCGGGTGCTGGCTGGACTGTCGGTGGCGTTTGATGCCTCGTGCGAGGAGATGTGGCTGGCGTGGCGGCACGGAGCCTGTCTGGTCCCCGCGCCGCGGTCGCTCGTGCGTACCGGGCCTGACCTGGGTGCTTGGCTGGTGCAGCAGCGAATCACCGTGGTGTCCACAGTTCCGACGCTGGCTACGCTGTGGCCGGCCGAGGCATTGCGCGGGGTGCGGTTGCTCATTCTTGGGGGTGAGGCGTGCCCGCCTGAACTCGCGGCCCGGCTCGCTGTCGCGGGGCGTGAGGTGTGGAACACCTACGGTCCCACCGAGGCCACCGTCGTCGCCTGTGCTGCCCGGCTCACCGCAGACGGCCCGGTGCGTATCGGGCTGCCGCTGGCGGGGTGGGACCTCGCGGTGGTGGACTCCCGCGGCGAGGTTGTGGGGATGGGCGAGGTCGGTGAGCTGGTGATCGGCGGGGTCGGGCTGGCCCGCTACCTCGATCCGGCCCGGGACGCGGAAAAGTACGCGCCGTTGGCATCACTGGGCTGGCCACGGGCCTACCGCAGTGGGGACCTGGTCAGGGCCGAAGCAGCAGGGCTGCTGTTCATCGACCGGGCGGATGAGCAAATCAAGCTGGGCGGGCGACGGATCGAGCTCGGCGAGGTGGACGCGGCCCTGCGGGCACTGCCGAACGTGGCCGGTGCTGCGGCGGCCGTGCGCACCTCGGCGAGCGGCGCCCCTCTGCTGATCGGGTACCTGGTCAGCGCATTGGATCCGGACGCGCCGGACGAGCCGTTCGACACGGCGCGGGCACTGGCGCGACTTCGGCGGATTCTGCCGCCGGCCCTGGTCCCGCTGCTGGCCGTGGTGGACACCTTGCCGACCCGCACCTCAGGGAAGATCGACCGTGTCGCACTGCCCTGGCCCCTGCCCGGGACTGACAGGGGCGCGCCGATCCCGGATTTTGCGGGTACCGAAGGATGGCTCGCCACGCAGTGGAGCGAGATCCTCGGCAGCCCGGTGCAGAGCGCGGACGCGGATTTCTTCTGCTGCGGGGGCAGCAGTCTTGCTGTCGCGCACCTGGTGTCCCAGATCCGCAGGCGCTTCTCGAACTGCTCCGTCACTGACGTCTACCAGTACCCGACGCTGAGCGCCCTGGCCGCGCGATTGGACGAGCTGGAAAGCGGTCGCCATCCCGCGCGGCAGGTGCAGCCCACGCCGCGCCGTGCCGCGCTCGCCCAGACGTTGCTGATGGTGCCGCTGCTTACCGTGGCCGCGTTGCCCTGGGTCGTGGCACTGGCGGCAGTCGGAAACGCACTTCACTGGCTCGGTTCCTTCCCCTGGGCACCCGCCGTCTCCTGGTGGTGGGTGGCCATGGGCTGGGTGTTGTTTGCAAGCACTGCAGGTCGGCTGGGGATCGCGGCGTCAGGTGCGCGGCTGCTGCTGCACGGGCTTCGCCCGGGCACCTATCCTCGCGGCGGCGGTGTGCACCTGCGGCTGTGGACCGCTGAGCGTCTGGCGGTGCTCAGCGGTGCGACCCACCTGACCGGCATCTGGCTGACCTGGTACGCCAAAGCGCTGGGGGCCCAGGTCGGTGCGGATGCCGACCTGCACGCACTGCCACCGGTGACCGGCTTCCTCGAACTGGGCGGGGGCTGCGCGATCGAGCCGGAGGTGGACCTGTGCGGCCACTGGCTGGACGGAGACGTGCTGCACATCGGCCGTATCCGTATCGGTTCGGGGGCGACCATCGGATCTCGCAGCGTTCTTCTTCCCGGGGCCAGGATCGGCAAGCGGGCAAGCCTGGCGCCGGGCAGCGCGGTGGCCGGTGTGGTGCCCGCCGGCCAACGCTGGGCGGGTGTACCGGCCCGCCCCACTGGCAAGACGCCGCACCCGCGGCGGGCCCGTCCCCCGCACAGCAGGCGATGGGCTCTTGCCTACGCGCTGACGTCAACGGCACTGACGGTGCTGCCCCCGCTGGCTGCGCTGCCCGGGCTGATGGTGACCGGCCTGTTCATGCGCGGACAGGCCGACCCGACAGCCGCGCTGGGCCGCGCACTGCTCTCGGTGCCGCTCGCCGCGATCAGCTCACTGATGTGCTACGCGCTCCTGCTGCTGACGGGCGTGCGCCTGCTCAGCTTCGGCCTGCGGGAAGGAAGTCACCCCGTTCACAGTCGCATCGGCTGGCAGGCCTGGGGCACCGAACGGCTGATGGACGCGGCCAGGGTCGGCCTTTTCCCCCTGTACGCGAGCCTGCTCACCCCGGCATGGCTGCGCGCACTGGGTATGCGGGTCGGACGCCGAGTGGAGGCATCGACGGTGCTGGCACTGCCGACCATGACGCGGATCGGCGACGGTGCGTTTCTCGCCGACGACACCATGGTCGGTTCCTACGAACTGGGCGGCGGCTGGCTGCGCATCGCGGCCGCACGCATCGGCAAGCACGCGTTCCTCGGCAACTCGGCCATGGCCGCACCGGGACGCTCGGTACCCAACCGAGGCCTGGTGGGCGTGCTGTCCGCCGCCCCCAAGCGCGCCAAGGCGGGCAGTTCCTATCTCGGTATGCCACCGATGAAGCTTCGGCGCACTGCCGAAAAGAGCGACCCGAGCCGTACCTTCGAGCCGCCACGCCGCCTGGTGCTGGCCAGAGCCGGCGTGGAACTGTGCAGGCTCGTGCCGGTCATGTGCACCGTCGCGCTCACGGTGCTCGTGCTTGCCGCCTTCGAAGTCCTGGCAGTGCGGCTGGGGTTCGCAGCGGCAGCGCTGGGCGGCGGACTGCTGCTGTTCACCGCAGGCGTGCTGGCCTGCGCGGTCGCGGCGACGGCGAAATGGCTGCTCGTCGGCCACTTCCAGGTCATGGAGCGGCCGCTGTGGAGCGCGTTCGTG
Source organism: Streptomyces sp. NBC_01669 (assembly GCF_026339735.1). Classification (GTDB taxonomy): domain Bacteria; phylum Actinomycetota; class Actinomycetes; order Streptomycetales; family Streptomycetaceae; genus Streptomyces; species Streptomyces yanii. The sequence continues at coordinate 34,888 of NZ_JAPEQG010000001.1, read as the reverse complement.
TGGCGCAACGAGCTGGCCGACGCCTTCGTGGAGGTACTCGCCGTTCCGTGGCTCGTCGGAGCGATCGGAGGCACCCCGCTGATGAACCTGTGGCTGCGCTGCCTCGGAGCCCGCATCGGGCGCGGCGTGTGGTGCGAGACCCGCTGGCTGCCCGAGGCCGACCTGGTGCGGATCGGGGACGCTGCGAGCGTCAACCGCGGTTGCGTGCTCCAGACGCACCTGTTCCACGACCGGATCATGCGCATGGGCGAGGTGGTTCTTCAGGAGGGCGCTACCCTGGGTCCGCACACCATCGTGCTGCCCGGCGCCGATGTAGGGTCCCACACCACGGTGGGACCGGCATCACTGGTGATGCGCGGTGAAGCCGTGCCTTCCGGTACCCACTGGCTCGGTAATCCGATCGCCACCTGGCCCAGGGAAAGAAGCCTCGAAGAGTAATGGCCGAGCGCAACCGCAGCACGCTTCGCCCCTCGTCCGGAGCGGCCACATCTGCGGACTCTTATCTGTCCGGGCACGGCAACGGCGGTTACCGGACCACGCACTACGACCTGGAACTGCGCTACCGGCCAGACTCCGGACGACTGTCCGGACGGGCGGTGCTCGCTGCGGTCGCCGAGCAGGCACTCACCGACTTCACTCTCGATCTTGGCGCCTTCCGGCTCGACCGGGTCAAGGTGGACGGCATCCGGGCCGCCCGGTACACCCACCGGGCGGGCAAGCTGCGGATCTGGCCCGCCCGAGCGCTGCGCGCTGGCAGACCGTTCACCGTGGAGGTGCACTACGTCGGTAACCCCCGGCCGATCCGCAGCCACTGGGGCGACCTGGGCTGGGAGGAATTGGACGACGGTGCACTGGTCGCCGGACAGCCGATCGGCGCGCCCTCCTGGTTCCCCTGCAACGACCACCCCGCGGATAAGGCAACCTACCGGATCTCGGTGACCGCGCCATCGCCCTACACGGTGCTCGCCAACGGCAATCTGCACTCCCGCACCACACACTCCAGCACCACGACCTGGGTGTACGAGCAGCCGACGCCCATGGCGAGCTACCTGGCCACCGCGCTGATCGGCCACTTCGAGACAGTCGAACTCGCCCCCGCCCCGATACCGCAGACAGCGGCAGTACCCGCCAGGTTGCTCACACGGTTCCGGTGGGACTTCGCCCGCCACTCCCAGATGATGACGACTTTCGAGCACTTCTTCGGCCCGTACCCCTTCGACCGGTACGCCGTAGTCGTCGTCGACGAGGATCTGGAAGTCCCCGTTGAGGCCCAAGGGCTGTCCATCTTCGGAGCCAACCATGTCGACGGGCATCGCAGCTTCGAGCGACTCGTGGCCCACGAACTGGCACACCAGTGGTTCGGCAACAGCCTGACCCTCGCCGCCTGGCGCCATATCTGGCTCAACGAGGGCTTCGCCTGCTACTCCGAATGGCTGTGGTCGGAGTCCTCCGGCGGCAGGCGGGCCGCCGACCTGGCGACCCAGGCACACGCAAGCCTCGCGGAACACCCTCGGGATCTGCGGGTCGCCGACCCCGGTGTACGGCAGATGTTCGATGACCGGATCTACCTGCGCGGGGCACTCGCACTGCACGCACTGCGCACGACGCTCGGCAGCACCGCATTCTTCGCCATGCTCCAGGAATGGACCGCCACCTATCGACACCGCACAGTGACGACGGAAGCGTTCATAGCCACAGCGCAACGGCACACCCTCAAGCCACTGGACGAGCTCTTCACGACGTGGCTCCACGACACCCAGCTGCCGGAACTGCCCCACTCCGCTAACTGGCAAGGCTGAGGCGCCCCATCACCCGAAGACGGAGTTGTGACCGTCCCTGCGGCCCTGGCCCAGACCGGCCTCATCGCCCATCGACCAGCTCTCCCTTCGGCGTATCGCCTGGTGCCGGATTCCGCGGCACGGAGCAGGCTGTTGGACATGAAGACCAGGACAGATGCAACACAAGAGATCGAGCGCAAGTACGAAGCCTCATTGGACGCGCAACCGCTGCCCCCACTGAACGACATCAAGGGCGTAACCCAGGTGGAAGAGCGCACCGAGATCTTGGACGCCACCTACTACGACACCCCTGACCTACAGCTGAGCACACACGGCATCACACTTCGCCGACGCACAGGCGGCAGCGACGCCGGGTGGCACCTCAAGCTCCCCTCCGGACCAGACACCCGCGAGGAAATCCGCGCGCCCCTAACCGACGAGACAGCCGTGCCGGGCACGCTGGCCTCCCTGGTACGCGCCCGCACACGCGACCAGTCACTGCTCCCCGTGGTCCGCATCGTGAACGTACGCGATGTCCGACGCCTGCTGGACGCGGAAGGCGGAGCACTCGCCGAGGTCTCCTACGACAACGTCACAGCCCACCCCATCGACCCCGCCACGCCCGAGGTGGCCGCCTCCATGGAATGGTCCGAGACCGAAGTCGAACTCATCGAGGGATCGCTCCCTTTTCTCGACACCGTCGAGCACCACCTGACCGCCGCTGGCATGCAGCGCAGCAGATCGGCATCCAAACTCGCCCGTGCCCTGGGAAACCGACTGCCGGCCCGGCTGTCCGCACAGCCAACACGCCCCACTCACACACCGCACGGAACGAAGAAGAGAAAAACCAAGCGACCTTCCGCAGCCGACGTCGTTCTCGGATACCTGACCGAACACACGGCCCGCATCACCAACCTCGACATCGCAGTTCGACGCAACCAACCCGACGCAGTCCACCAGATGCGAGTATCCGCCCGCCGCCTGCGCAGCGCCCTAAAAACCTTCCGCACCGTACTGGACCGCAAGGCCACCGAACCGCTCGCCGACGAACTCAAATGGCTCGGCGCAAAACTGGGCGTGGACCGCGACCGCGAAGTCCTCACCGCCCGACTGCACGAGCGGATCGATGAGCTCCCGGAACCACTGATCGTCGGACCGGTCCCCACCCGAGTGGGCACCTGGTCCGACGCGCAGCGCACAGACACCCGATCAGGCCTGATGACCGTCCTCAACGGCCCCCGCTACCTCGCACTACTACAGGCCCTGGACGCACTGCTCGCACAACCACCCCTGCTTCCTGGCTCCGACAAACCCGCCACCGCCGCCTTGCCCAAGGATGTATTGCGGGACTGGCAGCGACTCGCCAACCGGATCCAGCCCACCCGGACAACTCCACCGGGAACCGAGCGAGACCTTCAGCTTCACAAGGCCCGCAAGGCGGCAAAGCGAACCCGCTACGCCGCTGAAGCAGTGCAGCCAGCTCTGGGCAAGCCCGCCAAGAAGTTCCGAGTCCAGATGAAGGCATTGCAGGAGCTGCTCGGCGAACACCAGGACAGCGTGGTCGCCCGTAACACCCTTTGCGACCTTGCCACGCAGGCCACCCTCGCGGGTGAGAGTTCCTTCACCTACGGACTCCTGCACCACGCTGAGCACGACCGGGCCGTTGACGCCGAGCGAAAGCTGCCCGCTGCCTGGCAGCTGGCCTCCCGCCCCAAACTCAGAAAACGTCTCGCGCGCTGAGAGAGCCAGGGGTGATCGGCCCCAGTTCGCGGCGGGGAACCGTTTCGCTCCCGCTGCGTTGTCCGCCGATGACGCGCGTGAGCCGCATCGTCGTGGTCACGTCCGGTCCGACGCCGCCCAGGCCGTCCGGGCTACCCATGACGACCGATTTCGCGCAGGGCGGCGCCGCAGGCCACAAGCCCTTCACGTTCGGTGTCGTCCAGGGTGTCATCATTGAGTGCGGCCAGGACCTGCCGCCACAGCGTCACCACCCACTCCCGTCCCGGGGAGAGGGCACCATGGTGGTCGGCCCCTGGACGCCCGCATCGGTGCCGTCGTCCTCGACCGGAGCGGGCCGACGGCCGAAGGGGCCTTCCTCCCCGGGAAGGGCTCCCAAGGCGGGAGCGCCCTTGGCGCGGTGGTGTCCGTAGATCATGCGCTCCTGTTCCCCTGTTTCCGCACTCCGGGCCAGTGACGTTCCTCCGACCCGGCCGCGCGGGCCCAGGCCCCCCGAAGTATCGCCGATTCCTCGTCCACCAGAAGGGGTGAGGGCCCGTCCCTGTCGGCGGCGCTTTCCGGGGGCGGGCCCTCAGACTTCGCACAGAGGACGGGGGCCTGTGCGCGAAGTCGTGCACAACGACTTCCACCGCGGATGGACACTCCGTTCGCATACCGACTTGCAAAGGGCGGGCGTACTGTACGACCGGCGCTCCGGCTCCGGTTTCTCGGCAGAACTCCGGACCGGCCACCGGCCGGCATCCCTGACCGTGATGGCCAGGGATACCAAGCAGCGCTTGGTGTCCGACGGGAGCCCGGGGGCGCAAGGCCGCGTATTCGTCCTGCCTGCTGGACACCTCCGCCAGGCACGGCGCCGCCGGGACGTCTACGGGCGCCGGGTGGACCACGGTGGGGCGACTCCCGCGCGAAGTGACTAACCGGCGGAACGGCTATCACGGCTACGGCGACGGCACCCTCGTCCTCTTCACCACGGGCATCCATGTGCCGGTCGTGATGCAGTTCGCGGTCTCGGTAGTGACGGAGGTACGGCGGGGCCGTCTCCAAGCCTTCGGCTCGACCGTCCAGGTGTCGTGGGACGCGAGAACGTCATCGGGTTGGCCATGAGCAGTGTCGGTAGCCGCCCCATGCCGCCAGGCATTACAGGGCAGTGTCAGCGGCGGATGGCAGCATGCGGACGCATGACGAATACGACAGCGTTCGACTGGCGGCCGTTCCTGCTCAGATGGAGCGGGGAGTGGTCGGATTCCCTGCCCGATGATGAGACGCAGAGTGAGGAGGATAAAGCCGCCCGGCGGGTTCGGTGGTTGGGGTTCCCGCCCGCGTCCGAGGAGCGGATCGCAGCCATGGAGGAGCGCCTCGGCCGACGGATGCCCCCGTCGTACCGGGAGTTTCTCAAGGTCAGCGACGGGTGGCAGCACGCCGGCGGGTTCGTCTGGCTGTTGGCTGGGGCCACGGACGCGCGCTGGCACAACAACGAGTCGGGGCTCGCGGACATGTTCGAGGAGTACTTGGACGAGGACGCCGGACCCGACGAGCGGCGGGATGCGGACATCTGGCGGCGCGGGCTGCAGCTCGAAGTGGAGTCCGACGCCACCCGCGTGCTCATGGATCCCGAGGACGCGGACGAGGAGGGCGAGTGGGCCGTCTACACGTGGGCGAGCTGGCGGGCCGCACCGCCCGCGCGGTACGCAAACTTTCGTGAGTTCATGCGGGACATGTTCCGGGAGTTCCACAGCCTGCGGGCACGCCGGGCCGACGGGGAGTCGGAGTTCGCCAACGACACGACGCGAGAGCTGGACGCCCTGGTGGAGCAGGCCCGACTGGAGGCGCTGCGCGGCGGCTGGGAACGGGCTGGGCACGCGCTGGACGAGGCGAAGGAGTACGGCAGGCCGCGGGCCGTCGGGCTGGGTGACCAGATACGCCGTCTGGTCGGACAGACCTACATGGTGTACTTCGAGGACGTGGTGACCGACCCGCGGTATGCGCCCGAGCTGCTGCCAGCGCTGGTCGCCGAGCACGCGGCGCACTCGTACAGGGACGACTCCACGCTGATGTTCCACCGGGGAGCCGGTGACGACGTGGTGTCGCTGGCCTACGCGACGCTGGAGCAGGTGCGCAACGGCACGTATCGGTACACGGCGGCCGGACCGTTCGGGGAAGCGGTCGAACGGGCACGGGAGCTGGCGCGGTGGGGCGACACCGACGGGGCATGGCGGACGCTGATGGACGCTCTGCCGGTATGGCAGCCGCTGGGCCCCGACCACCTGGCGCCGCTGGGGTGGGTGGCAGACCCCCTGCTCGGCCCCCTGCTGACCCCGGAACGGGGCCGCGAGCTGCTGTCCACCCCCAGGGGCGGACAGGCGGGTGAGGCACCGAGCCAGCCGGCTGGCCTCGACCCGGACAACCTGGCGTGGCTCGCGGCCCCGGACGCCCTCGACAACCTCACGTCCTACCGGTTCGTCCTGGTCGAAGGTGTAGAGCCGGAGGACCTGCCCGGACGCCTCGCGGACGGGAACGAAGCAGCGCTGGACGATCCCATGACTTCCCACGAAGCGCGCCACCGATTGCTCCGCGGACAGAGGGAGTTCTCGTCCTACGACGACAAAGCCCTCATGGCGGTCGGACAGGCCGGCACCCGTTGGAGCTTCGCCTTCGACAGCGACCCTGCGCATTTCGACCCGCAGCGGTTAGTCTCCCCGGCCGCGGCCGCCAGCGCGGGCACCCGCGCAGTGGTCGTGTGGAGCGGTCTGAGGACCTGGCGCGGGGAACCGTTCTTCCACCTTTCCGTAGCGCAGGACGGTACCGAGCAGTACGCCTTCACGTACGCGGACGGAGAGACACACCGAACCGGACAGATACCACCGGCACTGGACCCGGACCGGTTCTTCGGCTCCCGGGAGGAGGACACCGAGGCGGAACGGTCGCTGCTGGAGGCCGTGACCGGCGAGTTCGGTGTCCACCTGCCGCGCCACGCGATCACGAACGGACGGCTGCACACGTTCACCACCCGCTCATGGACGCGGCCGCCGGGAAACGGGGAGACCTACGCCGTGATCAGCATGAACTGGGATGCCGCACGCTGACGGACAAAGCACCCGTACCCCTTCCGCGCCGCCACTGCCCCACTGACATCCCCGGTGACCAGCCCAGTGAGGGAACGTGGCCGGGTGTGGACGCGCGAGGAGTTCATGCTCGGCTTCGTCGGGGACGTCGGCGATCTGGCAAAGATCGTCATGGCACAGGAAGGCGCCCGTGACATGCCGGGCGGCCGTCCCGCTCTGGAGCACGAACTCGCGGACTGCTTGTGGTCCGTGCTGATCCTCGCGCACCGGTACAACGTCGATCTGAACGCCGCGTTCCTGCGCACGATGGACGGACTCGACCAGTCGATCACCGCGCGAGGGACGACCCATGCTCTACGCCCAGGGTGAGCCCCAGCCGGGCCCCTGATCCCGCGTCTGGGTGATGAGCCGCGGGGCCAGGGGCTAGTGCAGTCCTGTCAGAGCACTCAACGCCGAACGTACAAGCCCAGCTCTGCTGCCGCCCGGCTGAATACTCCGGCCGATCCGGCACGACGCGGCTGCTGCTGACGCCAAGGCGGAACGCGGCCTCCAGACCAGTCAGCCGAGGCGGTAGCAGGCTTTGTGATCCGATCCCTTGAACTGAATGCACATCATGGTCTCTTTGGGCATCTTCGGTCCGCCGGACCGGCCGCGGTGCCTCCACAGGGTTTCCACCGCGACGCCGGGCGCCCGCCCGTTGTCGCCCGTCCACGAGGACCGCTTCCACCTGTTGGCCTTCGCGCCGTGTCCCGGTCTCTTGTACGACCACCGGGCCCAGTAGGTCCAGTAAATATGTCCTACCCGTCCGGAGACCTTGTGGGCGATGATCAGCGGCACTCGTCGGGAGGAGGTGTCGTACCGCAGCACGATGCAGTAGTCGCGCCGCGGTGTGCAGCGGTGGGTGTCCACCATCCGGGCCGCAGCGGCGGGCTGCGCCGCGAGCACCGGCGGGGGAGTGGATACGAGCAGAGCGGCCGCCCCGGCGGCCAGACAGATGATCCGTCGCATGAGGGGCCCCAACGCACCGGCAGTACGGAAGTTACGACGCCCGTGCTGAGTACGAACGCCTGATCCGCAGGGTTGGTGATGGTGCGGGTCAGCTCCACGGTCCGATCCAGTAGAGCTACGGCTTCCTCGACTCGGCCCGCGCCTGCCATCGCCTCCGTAATCGTGCTCAGCGCGAACGCCTGCCGTTCAGCCTCGCGCGGCCTGTTCCCCGCGACACCCGCGCCGGCCGCATGTCGAGGGACACACATACCGGCAGATAGGTCTACACCTGCGGGTAGGGTCCTTCGGCATGAGCACAACACCGCCCGACATGCGCCGGGTTAGCCTCCGCGCCGCCCTCGGAATCGGGGCGGCCTTCACCGCCGCCGCGTTCGGCGCCGGGTTCACCCTCGCCGCCGACCAGAGCGGCAGCGCGGACCCGGACAACATCGTCGTCGAGCACTCGGTCGGCCCCCGCCACGGCACCGGGAACCAGTCCATGACCGGGGACCCGTTGCCCGGCGTGTGCACCGGCTATTCCGCGACCATGGGGAATGAGGCCGCCATGCGGGAGGAGTCGCTCTCGACCGCCTGCCGGTTCATCCGTGACAGCCGGGCCAAGGACGCCGAAGCCGCTGTCCAGGCGCTACGGGGCGCCGTCTGTGTTCTGGAACGGGGCCGCCGGTGAACACCCCCCGCTGGGTCACCCCGCGCCGCCTCGGCGCCGCCGCCGCGATCTACGGCGTATTCGTTGCGGGCTGGTACCTGGGTCAGCCCGTCACCCCCGAATGCCACGTCGACCAGGCCGCCCTCGACCGGATCGCCGAGGAGTACGAAACCGAACCATCCCCCACACCCACTCCGACGCCGACGGCGTACCCGTCACGGTACGACTCGAAGTCCCCCCTCCCGCTCGACCCGACGCCGGACCCGGCCTACAAAACCCCCTACAACCCGCGTGGGGGCGCCGACGACAGGCTGTCCCAGACGGTCGTCTCCTACGCCGTCGCCTGCACCAACGACACGAGCGAACGCCCCCGCATGCGAGCGTGGTTCGAGGGCCACTGGCGGTAGAGAGGCGGTGTGGCCCGGGGTGTCCGCCGACGCGGGCGCCGGCCTAGTGTCGTGCGACACTCCCCGGATGCCTGCCTGGATAACCCTGCGCCGCCTCGGCGCCGCCACCACTTTGTACGCCGTGTTCCTGGCCGGGTGGTGGCTGGGCCAGCCGGTGCGCTCCGACGGCTGCCTCGAAGACCGGCTCACCGCCGGGGCGGACGGTCGTCCCGCACCGGTAGAACCGGCCGACCCCGCCCGGTACCTCGAGAACCTCAACCTCGACTTCGGTCTCCTCGACTGGGCCGACGACATGGACGGCTACCGCGACGGCGAATACGGCCCCAGCGACTACGGGTACGACCTGCGGGGCGGGTCCGAAACGTACGTCACGTCCGGCGCTGTCTACGCTCCTTGCTCCTACAAGAAGCGCGCCCGCCTGCTCGCGTGGATCAACGGCGACTGGGGCTGACTACACCTGTGCCTGCCTCACGGGCACGGCCAGACCACGACGGGGACGGAGATAGGACAGCTTCCCGGAGCGCCGGTTTTAGGAGGTATTACGGTGTGACGATTCGGCAGGATTCGGGGCGGACATCCTGGAAGCGGCCAGCCGTCCTGTAGCGGATTGCGGCTTCTGTGCGGGCCGTCCGCTCTGGAGTCCGGATAAACCTCACCTCACTTATCCGGAGTCCAGGAAGCTTGTCACCCTGCTGCGGGCGAGGCATACCTGGGAGCCGGTGGCGTCCCGCACGGAGCGATGTGCCGTGCGGGACGCGTGTGCGGGCCGGGAGAGGTTGTTGCCGATGGGTTCAGCGGTAGAGCTTCTTTGAGGATGTGTAGTTCATGCTTCCGACGCCGGTGTAGTTGCCGACGTGGGTCCAGCGTTCCTGGCAGTTGGACCACCGCTGGTAGCGCTTGATGGCCCAGGTCTGCTTCCAGATACCGCGCTTGGCGACGAACATGCTGCGGGCGGGGACGGTGTAGGTGATGGTCTCGGCGTTGCTGATACTGGCGGACAGTTCGAGCTCAAAGCCCAACATGGAGCTCTCCTGATTGTTCTGCTTGTTCTTCTTGTTGATTTGCGCCCTTGCCTTGCCCCGCACGCTGGGAAGGGAGGGCAGTTTGCCGGTGAGCATGCCGCGGGCGGAGTAGGTCTGGGTGAAGGTGAACTGGTGCTGCTGCTGGGCGGAGGCGCCGTTACGCCAGGTGATCTTCTCGGGGGCGCTGTCCCAGCCCTCGCGGATCAGGATGGGCGTCACACGGTCGACGGGCGCGCACACGTCCCCGCTCTTCGCATTCGTACCGGCGAGGGCGACCTGGTCGGCGGCGCCGCCCTGTTCGGAGGCGGCGGTGAATACGTCGGTGATGGAGGTGCCAGTGACGACGCCGGCAACCAGACCACCGGCGAGTACGGCGATGATCAGTGGCCGAGCCTTGCGGTTTTTGACAGCAGACATGCGGATGCTCCCTCAAGGAATGAGTCGGTGATGTGGCACCCCTGGGCTGGTGCCTGGGGGTGGGCCGTGTGGACGGCTGCTCGCCCGGTCGTCGACACCGGCAGATGGCGAGAGAAGACGCGGCGGACCCGGATGCGCTATCGACGTATGGCGTTGTCCGGGTGGGCCGGTCGATGGCAAGAGCGTGCCGGGTGGGGTCAGCGGTGGGCAACGCATTACGGCGTCCGGGACAGTCCCGAGTCGTCTATGCAGGTCACAGGCGGTGTCCAGGGGTGAGACGCCGCCCTTTCACCAAGGTGCCGCGGAGCGTGGACAGGCCGGGACTGTCCCGGACGCCCGAAGATCTAGCGGGACACCGACACAGCGGAACAGCCTCCTTCCAGGCCGCGAAATCCCGGCCCTTCGAAGGAGGTTGTGATGGCACAGCAGACCTTGCTCAAGCCCCTGCGGCAGACGCCGGAGAAGACAAAGGAGCACCAGCCACCCCAGGCGTCGCGGTCGGCGCCGACATCTCACCGCAGACCGCGCAGCCACAGTGCGGCCAACATCCGTACTCAAAGCGGGGATTGGCGGTGGGTCGTGGTGGGTCTGGTCGCGGCGTTCGTGCTTTCGTTGCTGGGGGGCGCGCTGCTGGGCGTGCACGGCCCGTCGGGAGCGCCCTCGGCCGACCGGCCGGCGGTCACCCTCCAGCCAAAATCACCGGCCACGCCCGAGCCCGCGCCCAAGGTACCGACGTCCGGCCCGACCCAGAAGCCCGCCGGGCCGGGCACCGCCGAGGCCAAGCCCGCAGGCGTCAGGAAGGTCACTGTGCGGCCCGGTGACACGCTCTGGGCACTGGCCCGCACGCACGGCACGACCATCAAGGCCCTGCAGCGGCTCAACGGCCTGGGATCGTCGACGCTGATCTACGCCGGCAACCAGCTGCGCGTCGCCGGCATACCGGGTTCCCCGGACGCCGCACGGCAGTCGACGGCCACCCCGCCGACGACCACGCAGAAGCCCGCTGTGAAGTCCCGGGTGAAGTCCGCGCCGAACGCCGTCATCACCTACGCCCGAGCACAGCTGGGTAAGCCCTACATCTGGGGCGGTACCGGACCGCGCGGCTTCGACTGCTCCGGCCTGGTGATGCGGGCCTGGCAAGCGGCTGGGGTGAAGCTGCCGCGCACCACCTGGGGCCAGATCCACGCCGGGACCGCCACGAGCCGGGCGCGCTTGGTGCCCGGTGACCTCGTCCTGTCCTACGGCGGCGGCCATGTGGGGCTGTACATCGGCAACGGCAAGGTCATCCACGCCCCTCGGCCCGGCAGCACCGTCACCATCGCACCTCTGCCCGACCGCGGCAAAGTCGTCACCTACCGCCACATACACCCGTAAATGAACTGTAGTTTCCGGCTGAAGATGGCGGTGTCCACGTGACTTGTCGTCAACTTGTCATCCGACCGGTCTTCGTGGCGGTCGCGGTTCGGACGGGACCGTGGTCACGGGCGGGGTTCGAGGTCCAGCCTTTCGTTTGGTTTGCCCTAATCCGGGTCCGCGCGGAGGCGCTCATCCTCCTGCGCCATCTCCTGAACAACCCCGACCAAGAGTTCTACGGCGCCCAGATCAGCGACCGAACCGGAATCAACAACGGATCCATCTCCACCCGACTGCGCCAGCTCGAACAGGTCGGCTGGCTCACCGCCCGCCTCGAAGACGACGACTCCTGGCGCCAACGAGCAACCCCAGGCCGCGGCCCCGGCCGCCGCATCACCTACTACGCCCTCACTCCCGAGGGCCAAAAGGCCGCGGTCCACGAAGTCCGGAAGCGAGCGAGCACACCCACCGCTCCGACCGCCGACAACTCCCTCGGACAACCACCCATACCCGCCGGTCAAGGCACAGTCAGTCGATCGGCCCTCGTCGCGGGGTTCGAGCTGTCGGCGTCGGGACACCCAGCGCGTCAGCCGGCTGAGCTTGAGACTGGGCGTCCGCCGGACGCCCCATCACAACGGCTACTCGGCGCGCCACCAGCCCTGCCCTGTGTGCCAGTCCCTCACCCACTCCAGGAAGCCGCCCGGCGGCGACAGGACGAACTCGTCAAGTAATCGCACATAGTGCCGATTCGGGGCATAGGGACCTGCCCCCGCGTCGTTGAGGTGCCAGATCTGGCCGCGCTGGGGGCCAGCCACCACCAGTGTCCAGAAGGCAGCGGTGCAGTACGGGCCGGGGTCATCGCGACCGAGCAGCACGGAACCCCACTGGTATGCCTGGTGTTGCACGTGGGAGTGGAGCGCGTCGTCGTAGTACTCGTACTCCCACTCTGTTTCCTCCTTGAGCGGGAACGGAAGGGCGGGCCTGCGGGCGGCGGTGCCGTCGAACGGCTCGGGACTGCGCCAGTCCACTGGCTTCCATCCAGCCCAGCCGGTCGGCTTCTCCCCCAGCGGCAGCAGACCCCCCTCTTCGGGCGGACCGACATCCGCACCGTTCGCAATCTCGGCCACGAAGGTGCGGTACGGCTCGGGCAACACCACTCCATGCCGCTCCTCCCAGGAGTGAAGTGCCTGCCAGCCCAGAGGCTGCCGCCGGACCTCAGCAGGGAAGGCCGCCTGCAACAGGGCTATCGCATCCGAGATCGCGTCGTTCACGCCCTACGACTACCACCAACTGCCGACACCGCGCCTCAGCCACCCAAGGCTGGTCGGACGGCCACGCCCCAAGCTCCGAAGAAAGCGACAGAACACGCGGACGCAACGCACGACAACTCACCCGGATAACAATCCATATCCGCAGGTCAGGAGGCAGCCGGATGACAGGTGAAAACGGAACCTACATGAACACGCAGCGCAGATGACACGTCCTTAGGCAGATCCTGGCACCGAGTATTCGAACTCGGCCACACGGTGCTGGAGAACAGTACTCATGCACAGATCAATGGCCTTTAAGCTCCCTTGGTACTTACGAGACAAGGGAGTGGTGATGGGACGGGGGCCGGACCCGGCAGCGGCGCACAGCTCTGCGGAGGGCGTTGTCAGGTTGAGTGGTGGCCTTCTCAGGCGGCATGATCATCCGTCTGGTCGAATCGCTGGAGGGGCTGTCCGTGGTGACGCCGTCGTACCGGGGTTTCCGCTTCCCTCCGGAGGTCATCTCCCACTGTGTGTGGTTGTACCACCGCTTCAACCTGAGCCTGCGCGACATCGAGGAGCTGATGCTCGAGCGCGGCATCGAGGTCAGCCACGAGACAGTCCACCAGTGGACGCGCCGGTTCGGCCCGGCTTATGCCGCTGCTCTACGTCGGCGCCGTCCGGGGCCTGGTGACAAGTGGCACTTGGACGAGGTGTTCGTCAAAATCAACGGCGTGCAGCGGTACCTGTGGCGGGCCGTGGACCAGCACGGGAACGTGCTCGACATCCTGCTGCAGAACCGGCGGGACGAGGCCGCGGCCAGGCGTTTCTTCCGGAAGCTGATGAAGAAGACCCGGTCGGTGCCCCGGGTGATCGTCACCGACAAGCTCCGCTCCTACGGCGCCGCCCACCGCCACGAGATGCCGTCGGTCGAACACCGCTCGCACAAGGGCCTGAACAACCGGGCCGAGAACTCCCACCAGCCGACGAGGCAACGCGAGCGCGCGATGAAAGGCTTCCGATCGGTGGGTGCCGCACAACGGTTCCTGGCCGCGTTCAGCGGCATCTCACCCCACTTCCGACCCCGCCGTCACCTCCTCACCGCCCCGAACTACCGCGCCGAGATGATCATCCGCTTCGCGATCTGGGACCAGATCACCGGCGTCGCCAGCCTGCCCGCCGTAGCCTGAGCCGCTGTCACCACCGAAGCCGAAACGCGTCGAACCGGCTCACACCCTCGAGCACTCGCTCAACCTGACAAAGCCCTCCGGCCGATTCGTAGTGCCATCAGGGAGCGGCCACGTCAGCCCCGTCGGTCGTTCGACGGTCTCATTCTCGGCGTCGGTGGGCCGGTGGCCTGCTTGTCTGCGGGGCCTGGGGCTAGCTACAATACCGTTCAGTTAGTGGACTCGGATGGTGATGTGGGGGCTGTGTTTGGGCTGGGGCCAGTGTGCGTGGTGGGAGCGTTTCGCGGCCCATTTCAGGACCTTGCGTTTGACGACTCGCGGGTGTGAGCGTTTTCGGCGGGGTGGGTTGAGGTGTTGGGTGAGCCATCGGATGGCGTGACGCCATGCTGCGTCGGCCGTGTCAGTGCCCGGAGGGGGAAAATGCGCCCTGCGCGACTGAACGGCGGGCGATGCGGAGGGCTTTGACGAAGGAGACTCTGTCGGGGTCCTGGCCGGTGTGCGCGGCGGTGTCGGCCATCAGGGTGCGGATGGCGTAGTGGCAGCACAGGTGTCCCCAGATTTCTTGCTGGACAAGGTCGGGGGCTTTCGAGCGCAGTACCGCGCGGGGTCCGCGTTGATGGGTTTTCAGTTCGTCGAAGGTTGTCTCGATCTCCCATCGTTGGGCATAGACGGCTGCGAGGTCCTCGGCGCCGACGTCGGCCGGGTCGAGGATCGTGGTCAGCAGCCGGTATTCCTCGGGGTTGTCCCGGCCGTCATCGACCGTGTAGTCGATCACTCTGACTGTGAGCGGCTCCGTCGTGGCCCGGTTCGTGCCCGACGTCGGGACGATCCGGGCCAGCCAGGACCCATCGGCCAGGGTTTCCAGATGCCGGGGCCGCAGGTTCGTTTTCACTCGCCAGAGAAGATCCGCGCCCGTGGCGGCGGCCTGCTGCCACAGACGGAACCCGTAGAAGCCCCGGTCGGCCAGGACCAGTTGGCCCGACTCCAGCCGATCGACGAGCTGCCGGGACAACTCGATCTCCGACACGCTGCACGGGCCGGTGACAGCGTCGAAGACGGCATGAGTGCCGCATTCCGCCAATGCCACCAGGCGGGCCTGCGGAAACGCGGACTGCTCCCCCCGGCCGGAAGCCGGCCGCCCGAAGAATTCTGCGTTGGCTGCCGTGTCTGCCACGTCCAGGCACGTCCCGTCGATCGCCACCAGACGACGCCCGGCCAGCCACGACCCCGGCGTGTCCGGCCCCGCCAGCGGACGCGCAACCCGCGCGAAGAGATCCCGCACCGGCTCGAACCCCAGACGAGCCCTGGCCTGGAAGATCGCCGACTTCGAGGGCGGCGTGAACGACTCCGACCACCCCGACGCCCACGACAGCCCATCCGTGAGCTGCGCGAACACATCCTCGTAGGAGCCATCCGAATACAGCGCCATCCCCATCGAGAAGTACGCCATCACCCGCGCGGGCAAGGACCGGTGACGCCGCTCAGTACGCCCCGCCTCCTCGATCACCGCGTCAACCACATCCGCGGGAAACACCCGCGTCAGCAACCCCACAGACACCAAATCCGACAAGCGGACATCAGAAGACGGCTTCACCCAACCAGAACGCGGCATCCACCCACAATAACCCAGAAGCACTTAACTGAACGGTATTGGGGCTAGCTAGGGAGACGGGCGCGCAGGATGAGTCATCCGCGCTGGTCCGCCCCCCTGACGGCGTACACGCGGCAGTCGTCGATTCATGCAGGGGACCAGTGTTCGGTTCCTTGCGGTGCGGGTTGCTGTCCGGCATCGCGGATGGCGCGGGCGGCGTTGATGAGTCCGATGTGGCTGAAGGCTTGAGGGAAGTTGCCGAGGGCCTCTCCCGTGGCCGGGTCGGTCTCCTCGGCGAGCAGGCCGACATCGTTGGCGTGTGCGAGGGCGGTCTGGAACACCTGCCGTGCACGGACGACATGACCGGTCAGGGCGAGAGCGTGGGCGAGCCAGAAGGTGCACAGCAGGAAGGCTCCTTCCGCTTCCTCGATCTCGTCGCCGAGGTAGCGGCGGACCAGGCCGTTGCGGTCGGTGAGGTGGGTGGCGACGGCCAGCACGGTGGACTGGACGCGGGGGTCGTGCGGAGACAGGAAGCCGACGATGGGCAGCATCAGCGCCGAGGCGTCCAGCTCGTCACTGTCGAACACCTGGGTGAAGGTACTCGAACGGGGGTTCCAGCCGCGCTCTTCGATGGCTTGACGGATGTTGTCCCGCTCATGCCGCCAATGGGGGACGCGTTCGTCGGCCCGGAGGGCGGGGGCCATGGCGATGGCGCGGTCCAGGGCGACCCAGCACATCAGTTTCGAGTGCAGGAAGTGTCTACTCGGTCCGCGTCTCTCCCAGATGCCCTGGTCGGGCTCGGTCCAGCGACGGGCGGCCGTGTCGGCTGCCTGGACCAGGAGGGCGCGGGTGGGTGGGTCCAGGTGCTCTCCGGGTGGGAGGGTCTCGTGGGCGGCGTCAAGAAGTTCGCCGTAGACGTCGAGCTGGCGTTGGCGCCAGGCGTCGTTGCCGGTTCGCACGGGGGTGCTGTCGCGCCAGCCGGCCAGGTGGGGCAGCAGCCGCTCGCTGAGGTCGCGTTCACCACCGATGCCGTACATGATCTGCAGGTTCACGCCGCGGTGGAGCTGGGTTGCCGCGGCGCGGGCGAGGAAGCCGAAGAACTTGTCCTTCTCCTTCTCGCAGGCGGCGGTGGAGAGTGCTTGGAGGGTGAAGCTCGCGTCGCGGACCCAGGTGTAGCGGTAGTCCCAGTTGCGTGTGCCGCCGGGGCGTTCGGGCAGTGAGGTGGTGGCCGCGGCGACGATGGCTCCCGTGGGGGCGAAGGTCAGTGCCCGCAGCACGCGTCCGCTGTGTGCCACCTCGTCCTGCCAGGGGCCGACGTAGCCGCGGTGGAGCCGGGACCACGAGCGCCAGCCTTCGGCGGTGTCGTTCAGGCGCCGCCGGATACGCCCCGCCCGCCAGCGCACCGGCTCGCTTTCCCACGCCGGCCCAACATGCAATGCGAAGCCGAGGCGGTCCGATGCCCGCAGTGTGAACCGGCCGTGCGCGGTGGAACCGCTCACGGTCAGGTCGACGGGGCTGGACAACAGGAGCACGTGGGCGCCCCCGTACGCGGCGAGCCCGCCCCGGACCGGTGAGAGGAGCGGGTGGATCAGCCCGAACTCCGGGCGTGGCGCATAGACGATGTCGAGGGTCACCTGTCCTTCGGTGCAGGTGACCTGACGCAGCAGAATTCCGGGGGAAGCCTCGCCGAGTGCGTGTCCGCGCTCGCGCCGTCCCAGGGCGAGCGCGTCGCGTACAACTGCCGTGCCTCCAGTTGCGCGGAAGGTCGTCTCCAGAACGAGGGTCTCCTCGACGTAGCGGCGGCTGACGTCGGCGGGTCCGGCGGGACGGATGGACCAGTGGCCGGCATCCTCGTCGAGGAGCCGGGCGAAGATCGCCGGGCTGTCGAAGCGGGGAAGGCACAGCCAGTCCACCGAGCCCTCGGAGGTGACCAGGGCGGCCGAGCGGCAGTCGGACAGCAGGGCATGGTCACCGATCGGTCGCGCGCTCACCGACCGCAGCCCGTCTGCCCCGGACTCGGCCAGGACGGTCTGAGCCGCCGCCATCGGGACAGGCCCACATCACGTGCCGGTCGGTGATCCATCACAGCCTCCCTGCGCAGCGAACTGACCTCACTCAAGCGGCACCATCGGCGGGCCGGACCTCCCACCGCCGTTGTTGTCATGGCGGAGTGCCACGATCCGGCGAGGCCACCTGGTCGGTCGTCACCGGAGCCCGGCCGATGTCCTCGCAACCGGATCGCCGATCCCCCATCAGTTGGGACGCCCCCGGGCAGTGCACTGAGGGCTCAGTGCAAGGAAGCTCCGGTGATCGCCCTGCCACTCGTCGGTGACGCCGAGGCCGAGTTCTGGCGCGATGCGGCGGAGCGCTGGAGCGCCGAGACGTGCCCAGGGAAACGGCGGACCCCGATGGCCATGGGTGTCTTCCACCCATGCGGTACAGCGCTCCGCAACGTCGATCGGCTCGACCTCGACGAGCAGGACACCCGTCGGTGCGATGAGCTGTGTACACCGTCGGAGCAGGGCCCGGGGGTCGCCGCCGATACCGATGTTCCCGTCGGCCAGCAGGAGGGTCTGCCAGGCTCCCTCACCAGGAAGGGGGGCGAACACCGACCGGCACAGTGCCGTCCCACCGAGAGCGATGGTGCGGGCGACCGCCCGCGGGGCAACGTCGATACCGACGGCGAAGATGCCCTGGTGCAGGAGTGCACTGCACAGCCGGCCCGGTCCGCAGCCGACGTCCAGGACGGGGCTGGCGCAGCGCTCCAGCAGGGTTTCGTCGGCCCTGGTGGGTTGTGCGTACCAGCGGTGCACCGGCAACCAGGTCCACCGTCCGTCCGTCAGCCGTAGGTACACCGGCCCGCCGCCGGTCCGCAGGGCCAGTGCGTAGGGGTCCCGGCGTGCGGGTCGGTTCTCCTCGGTCGTCACGGGGGGCCGTCGGGGTCGGGCGGTGGGCGTTCCTCGTCGGCGCGGGCGGCCCGCCGGACGCGGCGAAGCCTCATCGTGAAGGCCACTGCGGAGGCGGCGAAGAGCACGCCGGTGATCGCCAGCCATCGGCCGAGGTAGACGTCGTAGGACAACCCGGTGTAACCGGGGTAGGGGACCGCCAGTCGGAAGATGAGGGGGAACCAGACCAGTAGGAGCAGACCGGCCAGGAAGGCGGGGACGCGCAGGTAGTTGATCCACGGCTCGTGCGGTATGCCGTCCGAACGGTGCCGCAGGACGGAATGGGCGGACAGATCGGCGAGCGAGTACAGGGGCAGCAGGATCAGGTCGTGGAGGATCGCCGCGCCGACGAACCAGATCGCCACCTCCAGCGGCCGGACGGCGAACAGGCGCACCATGGCGTAGCCGGTGAGGGCGAACGAGGCGATGAGGACGAGAAGGTGCAGGGGGCCGGAGCCGTACCAGCGGACGAATCGTGCCATGGTCACGCCCTGAAGGTGAGCCGGTGGACCCACTTGGTGTTGTTCACACCGGGGTTGGCCGGGACGATGATGCGGGCCGGGTATCCGTGGTCGAGCGAGAGATGTGCGCCGTTGACGCGGAGGGCGAGCAGCGCTCGGAGGTCGTGGATTTGGTTGCCCCGCAGCACCACTCTGGTGAACGGGCCGGGTGGTTGGATGGATTCGACCAGGACGCTTCCGGCGCCGGACATGCCGGTCATGGCGGCGAGGTCGGCCAGCCGTAGGCCGCTCCAGTGCTGGTCGTCGGTGGACCATCCCTCCACACAGGCGATCGGCAGTGCGGCGGCATGCTGCGGCATGGCCAGGAGCTGCTCGCGGGTGAAGACCAGTGGCGCTCCGCGTCCGTGCACCTCCAGCCGCCAGTCCGGTCCGACGAGCGCGGGAGTGACACCGACGGCCGCCGCCGTCTTGTTGATCTGGAAGCCGTTCGGGCTCCTGCCCGGATCGCGGTTGTGCGGTGCGAGGAGCGCCGTGCCGCGCAGCCGGCCGCCGATGCTCTGTCCGGCGGTCACGGCGAGGAGGAGTAGCGATCCCGCTCCCACCATGCCCACCGCGCCGCGGCGGCTCATCGTCGGCGGGGTGGGGGCGGCTGCCACCAGGCCGTCGGGGTCGGGGGGTTCGGGCAGGGTGTGGGCGAGGTCGGTGCGCAGTTCGGCGCTCAGACTGCGAGAGCGCAGGGCACGTGTCATCCGGGCGAGTTTGAGGCCCACGTGGACGACGAAGGCGGCGATGAACACCCAGGCGCCGTAGAAGTGCAGGCGGTAGAACGAGCCCGGGAAGACGTAGTAGAGCTGGATGTTGAGGATGCCGGTGACGAACTCGAAGATGACCCCGCCGACCAGCATCAGCAAGGAGAGCCGCTCCAGTCCATGGGCGACGGAGCGCACTGGCAGCCATTCGAACAGCTTCGGGATTACCGACCACAACTTGGCCAGCAGCACCGGCACCAGGACCACACCCAGCGTCACGTGCACGCCCTGGAGCAGCCGGTACAGCCAGTACGGGTGCGTGGGCCAGCTGAACAGATAGAAGCCCAGCACGCCCTTGTCGGGAGTCTTGTCATTGAGGGGGCTCAGCCCGGGGTTGTAGGAGGCGTAGGAGAGCAGTCCGGTAACGAACAGCAGCGGGATGCCGATCAGCAGCACCAGGCCGAACACCGAGGTCAGCCAGGGCCCGCGGATCGGACTACGCCAGAACCCGGGACGGAACGGACCCGGTGGCGGGGGCATCTGGCCGATGCGTCGCGCTGTCGCCCGGGTACGCACGGTGGTAGCCGCCAGAGCAGCCTCCATGCGCTCACGCCACGCCCGCGTGCGCTCTCCGTCCGATCCCCGACGTTGCGGCCCACCGGAGGGTGCCGGCCCCGACGGCCGTCCGCCACTTTCCATCGGCCCTCTCCTCCAGTCGCTGAGCGGCCCCTACGACGGGGCGGTCCCATGCCTGACAGACAGACATTCACAAGCTGACACAGGCCAGGCCGGCTGACCGGGCCTGAGGTGCATGCGGGTGTCTTTCACCAGCCGAACGGTCGAACAACTGCTTCAGGCAGTCCCCCAGGCCCCCGTGCCCCGGGTCATGCAGCCCACCCGACGCCACCGCCGGAGTACGCCACGCCATCGCACTCTTCCGAGGACGTGACACGTCACCAGAGAGCAAGAGATCGGCGATCTTCAACCTTGGAGGGTCTGCACGGTCAACGGTGGATCTTCGAACAGGAAGTGACACCCGATGACAGACGTGATCGTCTCGGCCGAGGCCGTGGAAGAAGCACAGCCGGCCGGGCTGGATCCGGCCGTGCTGGATGACCAGTTGATCGGCCAGCTGGTGGACCGAGCCAAGGCCGACGGGATCAACCTCACAGGCCAAGGCGGGTTGCTGCAGCAGCTGACGAAGAAGATCCTTGAGTCCGCTCTCGAAGGCGAGATCACTGATCATCTCGGCCACGAGAAGCACGAGAGGGCCGGTACCGGGAACACCCGCAACGGCACCCGGGCCAAGACAGTGGTAACCGAGGTCGGGCCGGTCGAGATCGAGGTGCCCCGGGACCGGGAAGGAAGCTTCGAGCCGCAGATCGTGCGGAAACGACAGCGCCGGCTGACCGGCGTCGACGAGATGGTGCTGTCCCTGTCGGCCCGGGGCCTGACTCACGGGGAGATCTCCGCCCACCTGGCCGAGGTCTATGGAGCCGAAGTCTCCAAGACGACCATCTTCGTGATCACGGACAGTGATAGTGGTATCCGGGTCCCCGGTGGTCGTGACTCGATCACTGACTGACGTCCTGCTGGGCTGTCTTCGCCTTGGTCTGTCCGGCTGCCGGGGCCCGTTCCCGAGGCCCCGGCCGGGTGGATCATGACCTTATAGGAGCCTGGCTAAAGGCCCCATCACTGTCCTGTCTGCCCCGCCCGGCCGGAGCCATCTCCGGTCAGGAAGGCATCTCCAGCATGACAGGAACGGACACCGAAGCCGTCGTCGAACACGTGGTGATCGGCGGAGTGGACTCCCACGCCGACACCATCCACGTCGCCGTGGTGACTGACCGCGGCGGGCAGCTCGCCGACGCTGAGTTCCCCACAACGGCCGCTGGATACACGGCTGCTATCGCGTTCATGGCCGCTCATGGCACTGTCGTCTCCGTCGGGGTGGAAGGCACATCCTCCTACGGCTCGGGGTTCACGCGAGCGGCCCGCGAGGCCGGCCTGACCGTGATCGAGGTCAACCGGCCGGACAAGGCCGAGCGCCGCAGGATCGGCAAGTCCGATCCCATCGACGCCTACGCCGCCGCTCGGGCGGTCGTGTCCGGCCGGGCCACCAGCGCCCCCAAGGGCGATACCGTCACCGGGATCCGGGCACTGCACAACGTGGCACGATCCGCGATCAAGGCCCGTACCGCGGCACTGAACCAGATCGGACACATCCTGATCTGCGCACCCGACGGGATCCGCGCGAAGTACGAGGTGCTGCGGGGCGACATGCGCGTCGCCGCCCTGGTCCGGCTCCGCATCGGCAGCGATCCCATCCACGCTCCGGTCCTGACCGCTCTGCGCACGCTCGCGCGGCGCGTCCAGAGCCTGACCGCCGAACACATGGCTCTGACCTCGGAGTTGGACGTCCTGGTCACGCGGCTCAACCCTGGCCTGCGCGCCGCCTACGGCATCGGGCCCGACACCGCGACACAGCTGTTGATCACGGCCGGTGACAATCCCGCCCGCTTGCGCACGGAGGCGTCCTTCGCCGCCTTGTGCGGCGTCGCCCCGGTTCCGGCCTCCAGCGGCAAGACCAACCGGCACCGGCTCTCCCGCGGCGGGGACCGCGCGGCCAACGCGGCCCTCCACCGGATCGCACTCGTCCGTATGCGCCGAGATCAGCGCACCCGTGACTACGTTGCCCGACAGACCGACGCCGGACGGACGAAGAAGGAGATCCTCCGGCTCCTCAAGCGCGCGATCGCACGTGAGGTCTTCCGTCTCCTGACCACGACGGTCGAGGTCCCCGAGATCGCGGACCTCAGGCCAGCCCGCCAGGCCAAGAACATCACGCTCACCGCCGCCGCGAACCACTTCGGGGTCTGGCCCGCCGTCATCTCCAACATCGAGCGGGGCCTTCGCCGCGATGACGCCTTCGCCAGCACCTACCGCGAGTGGCTCGCTGCCGCTTGACCAACGATAGGAGCATCAAGGTGATCGACGGCATGAACGAATGGCAGAACCGTCCGCTCGACTCGGGGCGGTTTACCCCGTCTTGTTCATCGACTGTGTGCACGTGAAGCTGCGGGACGGCCAGGTGGCCAACAGGCCGATCTATGTGGCCTTGGCGGTCACTGTCGAGGGCACCCGCGAGATCCTCGGGCTCTGGGCCGGCGACGGTGGCGAGGGCGCCAAGTACTGGCTCCAAGTCCTCACCGAGATCAAGAATCGCGGCACCGAAGACGTCTGCATGGTCGTCTGTGACGGACTTAAGGGCCTGCCCGACGCGATCGGGACGGTCTGGCCCCAGGCGATCACGCAGACTTGTGTGGTTCACCTGCTGCGGGCGTCGTTTCGCTACGCGGCCCGGCAGGACTGGGACAAGATCTCGAAGGCGCTCAAGCCCGTCTACACGGCCCCGACCGAGGACGCCGCCACGGAACGTTTCCTGGAGTTCAGTGACGCCTGGGGCGGGAAGTATCCAGCGATCGTGTGGTTGTGGGAGAACGCCTGGGCCGAGTTCGTGCCTTTCCTCCAATTCGACACAGAAATAAGGCGAGTTGTATGCACGACGAACGCCATCGAGTCGGTCAACGCGCGCATCCGCAAGGCCGTCCGAGCCCGCGGACACTTCCCAAACGAGCAGCAGCGATCAAATGCGTCTACATGGCCGTCATGAGCCTGGACCCCACCGGCCAGGGCCGCAAACGCTGGTCACAGCGATGGAAGGCCGCACTCAACGCCTTCGAGATCACCTTCGACGGACGACTCTCCGCCGCTCGACGCTGACCCACTAACAACTCCAGAACCACCGTTAACTTTACAGACCCATCCCCGGCTCGTCCGGCCTCTCACCGACTTCTTCCACGCCCACCACCTCCACGACGCCCCCAAGGCAGTCGAGGAAACGACAGCCGCCGCCCGCCAGGAACGCCGCATCGAAGCCGTACCGGCCCCGCTGCGCCCAGCCGTCCGCGGCTTCGCGCAGACGCTGCTGGCCCAGCGCGAGCGCGCCGCTGCTCTGGGCCTGCGCCCGAACCAGTTGAAGACCATCGAGATCCGCCTGGACACCGTCCGGGACCTCTCCCTGCACGCCACAGGCCGAGGCCATCAGACGTGGGCGTCCCTGACCACGGCGGACCTGGAGGCGTTCCTCGCCAGCAACGCGGCCCGCAGAGCCTCCTGGCTGGCAGGCCTGCACCAGTTCTTCGCCCACGCCCAGCGCACCGGAGCCGTTCTGCACAACCCGGCCGCGCCCCTCGATGCCCCGCAGCCACGCGGCTTCAGGGGCGCCACGCTCACCCTGGACGAGCAGCGCACGCTCTACCACCGCTGGAACGGGCCCGGCGAGATGCACCCGCACGAGGCGTTCATCGGGTTGGCCGCACTCCTCCACGCAGCGACCACCACCGAGCTGCGCCTCCTCACCCTCGACCACCTCACCCCTGCCCGCCACGCTGTGCGTTTCCCGGGACGCTCCGTCGACCTCGTACTCGACGGGGCGACATGGAAGGCATTGAAGGGCTGCCTCGCCCACCGCGCCTCACTGGGCACGGACAACCCGCACGTCCTGGTCACCCGCCTGACCAGAACCACCCACGGGCCAGCGGGCGCCGCGCACATCCGCGACAGCCTCACACCGGTCGGCCTGCTGCCCCGCATCCTGCGCTCGACACGGCTGCTCACCCTCGCTGCCGAACTCGACATCAAGCAGCTCACCGCAGCGCTGGGAATGTCCTATGCCGGAGCTGCCCACTACGCGTAGTCCGCGAGGCGGAAGAGTCCCGCCGGATGAAGGTACCGCTGTGATCGTCCGGTTCCTGGGTGGTCTGCTCGCCGGTCGCGCGCTGAAGGCCACCGACGCTCCGTGGGCTGGAGGCTGGCTCACGGCCGGTGACCGCCTTCGCTCCTGGCGCATCTGACCCGCCAGGCGAGGCCGAATGACGCGGCGTGCAGGCGCAGCAGACCGCGACCTCACGCGCCGGGAGAAGCCCAGGGTCAAGGGCGGCTGCCGGGTCGATCTCAGATGGGACAAGAGCGAAACTGTTCCCCGGCGGGCGGAGGCCCGTGGGCACTACGGTGGCACGGTGACCACCGTGCTTCCCGATCTTTCCCTGCTGCCTGCCGATCCGTCGCTCGTCAGCCTCGCCTACCACCACGAACACCCGATCCAGCCGTTCGAGTTCGAGGAGACGCTAGAGGTCTGGACGGTGACCGCCCGGATCGATGCGGGCATCCTGGCCGAGGACACGGCTGCGTACAACGACATGGATCAGGATGCGCTGGACGCGGTGCAGGATGTCTCAGTGGGCCGGATGTCCTTTGTACGGGTGCGGATGTACGGCCCCGACGATCCCTTCGAGGCGATGGACTCCTACACCGGAGACGTCGCCCACATCGGCGGGACGGTGCTGAACGTCGGCACGAGGGAGTGGGACACCACCTTTGAAGAGACACTTGCCCACCCGGTCGGTGACCTGCTGATCATGGACCGAGTTGTCCTGGAACCCGCGTGGCGCGGTCTCGGCCTGGGCCCGGTCCTGGCGGGCGCGGCCATCCGCCGCCTGTCGCAGGACTGTGTCGCGGTCGCCTGCGAGCCCGGCTCGGCCGACGGCCGCGAACTCACCAAGGAACAGCGCAGCCAGGCCGCCGCCAAGCTCGCGGGCGTCTGGGCGCGCATCGGATTCGAGCCCTTCGCCGACGGCGTACATATCCTGGACTGCCACCTGCAACGGCCCCACGACCTTCTGGCCGAACGGCAGCAGGAGTTCAGCGCACTGTGCCGCACCTGGCGCGCCCACCACCGCCCGTAGGACGCAGACCGGGCAGCGGGCCCGGAAGCCCCCGCGCTCCCGCCAGCCCGGGCGATGAGAACACAGAACACATCAGTCGGCGCACCCGCGTACGGGCGCAGGGGAGTGGGGCCGTGGAAGGCATACGAAACGTGCTGGTGAAGTACGGCCAGTGGCGCGAGGACGACACCCTCTCCCTTCAGGAGCAGTCCGCACAGTTGGCCACCATCGTGACCGAACTGCTGTGCCCCCCAGGCGGGGGCGCCGCCGCGCGGGTCAATCTCGGCGGCGAATGGGGGGTCTCGCTCGACTTCGAAGGGCGCGAGTACCTGATCAACTTTGCTCCTCCAAACGCGGACCTGCAGTGGCTGGAGATGTTTCTGAGAGCAGCCGACATCGCTAGCTACGTTCACCAGAGCGACAGCCGCTGGGTGCTGCTTCGCCTGGCCGACGGTATGGAGCCTGCCGACACGCAACTGGTCGGTTCCGTAGAGCCTCTTGGCGTCATCCTGGACCTGTCACACCTGGACGCCGCTGTCTGTGGCCTGCGTCCACTGGCCGAACTGCTCCGCGACACCTTCCGACGGCGGCAGGTGTGCGTGCCGCTGACCGAGCTGCTGGCCGTAGGCGAACTCGCCGCGGAGACGTGGGCGATGACTCCGGCCGTGCGGCTGGCATTCCCTCTCGCCGTAGAGACGCAGACGTGGGCAGGGGCGGCAGCCGAGGTGCTGCTTGTCGGGCAGGCACAGGAGGCCCGCCCGACGGGGCTGGCGCTGCTCGACGACCGCACGGCCCTGATCACCTGCCCCGACGGACTGCTGGAGACCGACCTTGCCCGTGGCGGTGCCCGCTGGCACTTGGCCCTGCCCGGCTGTCACGGCACGCCGCTGATAGGCGAGGACGGTGCCGTGCTCGTGATGTGCGGCTCCGCGGTGGTGCGCTGGCATCAGGGGCAGCTGAGCGCTGTCGCGGGCGGTTTCGAGCCGGGCTCGAGTCTGCTGCCCGGCCCTCGGCACGAGGCATGGGTGCTCTCCGGCTCGGGCGTCACCTTCGGCGCCGGCCAGGGCAGCCTCGCGCTGACGCGCGTCGGTGACCGGGCCGGGGACCAGTTGCGCTACCCGATCACCTTCGAGGCCTCTGTGTGCTCAGCGACCTGGCTGGAGGGGCGCCGGTTCTTCCTCGCCGCCCCGGGGCACAGCGCGGTCGTTGACCTGGGCCGCACCACGGGCGCCGGGCGGCGCGAGGACTGGATCCCCACCCCCGTTTCTTTCCCGGCCCACGCGCTGCGCGCAGGCACGAACGGGGTGCTGAGTGCATCGCCCGACGGGAGCGGGAACCGCGTGGGCGTGCACCGCACCGACGTTCTCAGCCGGGCCAGCGAACCGGTCGCAGAGGTCCGGCTCGGTCAGGTCTTCGGCCTCGCACAGAGGCCCGGCGCCGGCCCGGCCTACCTGCTCGCCTCGCTGCCCGACAACAACCCGGCGCATGCCCGACCGATCCTGATGCAGATCAATACACCCCGCCAGCCCGGCCCGGAGCCGGAGGCACGCTCGGATCTCGCCCACTCAGCTGCCCAGAACTACGACCTGGTGCGCCTGTCGGCACGGGGCGAGCGGCGCGACTACAAGCTTGAGCGGCTGCCCTTGGCCAAGGAAGGTCAGGCCGAGGTCTTCCGGGCCGTACACAGGCCCTCGGGCACCGTCGTGGCGTTCAAGAGACGCAACGGCCAAGGCTCCCGGGACGGGCGCCGCATGCGCCGCGAGGTGGAGGTGGCCCAGAACCTGGGGGACAACCCGCACGTCATGCCGGTCCTCGACTTCTGCCCCGCCTACAAATGGTTCATCATGCCGCTGGCCGAAGCAACCGTCGAGGGCAGGCGGACCCAGCTGCAGGCCCCCGGCGAGCTGCGCATCCTGCTGGACGCCGTAGCCACGGCCCTGTCCCCAGCGCACCAGGTCGGCTGGATCCACCGGGACATCAAGCCGGCCAACATCCTGCTGCTGGAAGGCCGCTGGACCGTGGCGGACTGGGGGATCGCGCGTCGCCCCCGCGGGCAGACCAGCGCCGCCGGTGTCCTGACCAATGCCGCCATCGGCACCGAGGGATTCGCCGCCCCGGAGCTGTCCGTCAACGGGCATGAAGCGACTGCTGCCAGCGACATCTACAGCATCGGCCAGCTCATCGGCTGGATCCTCACCGGGACCTGGCCCCAGGCCAACGTGCCGCTGCTGCCCCGGCACGGACCCTGGTACGGCGTCGTACGCCAGGTCACCCAGCACGACCCCGCACACCGGCCCCAGGACATCGCCGCCTTCCTCGACCTCGTCGCACGCGAAACCGGCTCCCGCAGCGAGCTGCCCATCATCCGCGCCCGCCGTCTGCTGGAAGACGCCAACAACGACAACACCAACGCGGCTGTCCAGCTGCTCACCCTCGCCGCCGACCAGCCGGACAACTACGAGCTCTACCTGGACGTCGTCACGCACCTCAAGGTCCGCACCACCCTGCTCTCCAACGTCGACCAGACGGCCGCCGTGGTACGGGCCCTGACCGCGCACGCGCCAGGCGACCGCGGGGACTGGCCCCGCCCGGAAGAGTCGGACCGGACCATCCGGTGGCTGCTCGATGTTGCCCGCCTCGCCGCCCGCAAGAACCAGTGGAAGCTGCTCGACATGGCCGTCCAAGGCATGTGTGACTGGGACGGCCGCTGGGACCAGTGGAACCCGCAAAACGACATCAGGGCGTGGATGCGCACGCTGACCGGGCACGCCGCGACGGTCGTCGCCGCCGCACTGCGCGACCAACCAGCCGGCGCCCGCCACCTGCATGAGCTCGCGGAGGACCGCCATGCCGACATCGCCATCCGCAGCGCCATCCACGCCGCTACCCAGGGGTGATATAGACCCGTGCCACGCCCGCGGACGTGTCCGCACGGGTGCCCGTCCTGCCGGAGCGCCGTGGAGCGCGCGGGTGCAGCACAGCCTGTCAGAGCGGGTTAAGCGTGGTCGTCGTCGAGGAGGAGGCGCGCGTCTTCCTCGGCCTGCTTGCGCCACCTGCGTTGACGCTTGAGAACTGCGAGGGTCCGCCGGCGGATGGTCAGCAGCGCCTGCTGCGGATCCTTGCCGTGGTACGTGCCCAGGGTCTGGACGAAGTCCTCGAACGCACCCAGCACGGCCAGAACCGCCGCGGTGACGATCTCCGGATCGGCGCGCATGACCGGCCGGCCGTCCTCGTCGAAACTGGACGCTTGAGCAACCATCCATACGGTGCTGTGGGACGCGGCGGAGGATATGCGATACCAGGCTGGAAGATGGGTCGGCCGGTTCCCGGCGATACCGGTGAGGTTCACCGCGAACGGCGCCTTCACTGAACCCAGCACGGTGGAGTTCGGACGGCTGGCTTTGTTCGCGAGTCGTGGTTCTGGCACACATTCCGTGACGCGTGCACGTTGAGTAGCGGGGAATGTGTTGAGAGTTCGAGGTCAAGATCGTGCACAGTAGGGGGATGCCTGAGTCGTCCTTGCCTGGTGGCTTTATCAATCATGTGGTGCGTGTCGGCGCCACGGTGCGCCGGCCCGCGTCGGCCCGTA
This sequence comes from Streptomyces sp. NBC_01669, assembly GCF_026339735.1. Lineage (GTDB taxonomy): Bacteria > Actinomycetota > Actinomycetes > Streptomycetales > Streptomycetaceae > Streptomyces > Streptomyces yanii. The sequence continues at coordinate 5,903 of NZ_JAPEQG010000001.1, read as the reverse complement.
CGGGGTTCATCGGCGACCTGCTGAAGATGTTTGAGGCCTGCGGCTGGCCCGGCGCGCCGCGCTACCGCGGAATCGACGAGGAGGGCCGCGAGGTCCTCACCTACCTCGATGGGCATGTGGCCTGGGAACCGCAGCAGCCGCTGGCCGTGTACTCCGACGAGAGTCTGCTGCGGGTCACGCAGCTTGTGCGGGAGTTCCACGACCTGACGGCAGGCACCGCACTGGCCGGATCACATGAGGTCGTATGTCATAACGACCTCGCGCCCAAGAACACGGTCTATCGACCTGTCGGCGGCGCCTTGCGCCCGGTGGCCTTTATCGACTGGGATCTGGCTGCCCCCGGCGCGCGCATCCATGATGTCGCCCACGTTTGTTGGCAGTACCTCGGACTCGGGCCGAGTGTCGGAGACGCCTCCGAAGCCGCGCGACGGTTGCGGTTGATCGCTGACAGTTACGAGCTCGTGGACCGTCGTGATCTCGTCTCTGTGATCTTGTGGTGGCAGGACAGGTGCTGGCGCGGTATTGAGGCTGCTGCGGACTCTGGAGACCTCGCGATGATCCGTCTCCGTGACGCTGGGGCAGTGACAGAGGTTCAGGAGGCGTATCAGTGGGTCTCCGATCACCGGGTCAATTTGGATCGTGCCTTGCGCTGACCAACTGGGTGCCGGTCATCTCACAAACAAGAGCTGGATATGGCTGAGTACGGGCTGCCGCTCTCGTTACGACAGCAGAACTCGTTTGCGGAGAAGTTGGAAGCCAGCGCGGCCGAACATCTGGCGCTTGAGCATCTTGATCCGGTTGACGTGTCCTTCGACGACACCGGAGTTCCAGGGCAGGGTGAGGCCGGCGATGACGGCGTCACGGTCGCGGTCGATGCCTGCGGCGAGGGTGTGGATGGTGGGCAGGTCGTCCTTGCGGACGGCATCGAGCCACTCCGGTAGCCGTTCGCCCCCGCGCTCGGTGAGCATTCGGGCGAAGGAACGGACGTGCCCGTTGAGGGCGTCCAGCTCCGGGCAGTGGGCCAGCACGGCCTTGAGCCGCATCTGTTCGCTCTCTGTGAGGCTTTCGGGGTGCCGCAGAATCCACCCGGAGACCGTGCGAGGGGTCGGTGGCCGGGCGGAGACCTTTCCAGGTGATAGGCGCTTCTCCCGCAGGTAGGCGCGAACTCGCTGGTAGCTGCCCTTGTAGCCGAACGGGACAATCTCTTCCCACAATGCCCACGCATTGGCGCATCCCTGGTTCCAGCGGTCATCCAGGTACGGCTTGTACTCATCGAGGACGGTGGGGCGGTTTTGCCACTGCCCCTGGAAGAGATCTTCGGGGGCTGCGGCGTCGGCCAGGCGCTTGACGGTGCGGTGGGTCATGTGGAGCTGGCGGCCGATCGAGCGTCGGCTGTGTCCTGCCTTCAGCAGGGTGTGGACGGTGGCGTGCCTGTCCCGAATGCGGTCGGCGAACCGGTGCCCTGTTGGCCATGGTGATCCGGTCATCTCCTTGGGCGGTGCAGCCGCAGCAGCGGACTCGGGTGGCTCACGAGCCAGGATTCCAAGGCAGCCGCGGTGCTGGGCGACGCACCGCTCGGTGGCCTCGCTCAGGTTGTGCCACAACTGCCATCTGTCTGCGACCTGTACGGCCTGGGGCGCCCCGGCGGTGGCTCCTTCCGCGAAGAACGGTGCGCGGTCGCGGCAGACGACCTCAATGCCGGGGCGTTCGGCCAGCCAGGCGGCCAGGCTGGATGCTTCCCGGTCGGGCAGCAGGTCCACCGGCCGCCGGGTTTCGACGTCGACCAGCACGGTCCCGTAGATGCGGCCCTTGCGCGTCGCGTACTCGTCGACGCCGACCACTCGCGGCACTGGTGGTTCGGGATCGGGCAGGGCCTTGACCAGTCGGAGCACAGTGCTGCGGCTGACGGACACTCCGATGGCTCCGTTCGCGAGACCGGACAGCAGTTGTGCACCGGTGTGGGAGGCAGCCAACACCTACGTGGGAATCGAAATGCTCACGGGTTCCGACAGCGCTGGTAGAGGTGGGCGCCTTCGGGGGCGCCGAATCATGGCGGCCGGCGACTGTCTAGGGTCACGTGCATGTCGAGGACCACACCGCCGCGCCCGCTCGATGTCGAGGCGCTTTTCCCGGAGCTGGCTACCCATCGGGGCACTACCACCCGGCTCCATCCGCGCCCGGGCGGACCTGATGTGGCGGCCAGTTCCGTGGGCGGCCCGCTGCTGTGGCCGGTGGACGAACCCTGGCCGGTGTGCACCGAGCCTCACAGCCGTGCACGGGGCCGACGCCCGGCGGACATCCACCGGCGGCGGCAGATCCTGGCTTCCGCATGGCTCCGTGAATCGAACCCGGGCCCCACAAACGAGGAACGGCAGCTACTGGAGGAGCTGGACCAGAAACATCGCATTCAAGAAAATGCTGCGACCGATCCACTGCCGCTCATCGGCGTGGCGCAGCTGCACCGGAGGGACATCCCCGATCTGCCGGCCGGACCGGACGACTGCGATCTACTCCAGGTGTTCTGGTGCCCCTTTGACGCACACGGGCCGACCCGTTACGGCATGCTGCTCGACCTGCGCTGGCGCCGGTCGTGGGAGGTCACCGAGGTGCAGACTTCACCGCCACAGCCGCAGGTCGTCGGCTTCGAGGGTTACGTACCCGAGCCGTGCGTGCTGCATCCGGAGCAGGTGGCCACCTACCCGTTCGCCGGCCTCCTCCCGGAGGACCTGTGCGCACGGATCGATGCCTGGGAAGAGGCCCTGGAGGAGGAGGCCGAGCAGTCGGAGGACGAAGACGCGGCCGCACCAGTGGGCTACCAGTACGACCTGTCCATCCCACCCGGCTGGCGCGTGGGCGGTTTCGCCTCCTGGCACACCACGGACCCGTCCCCCATGAACTGCCTGGCCTGCGCCACACCGATGCACCTGCTGCTGACCATCGACAGCTCGGAATGGGACGGCGGCAGCGGCAGCTGGAAGCCGCTCGAAGAAAAGGACTTGCCCACACACCTGTACGCCAAGCCGACCGAGGTCACCGTGGGCCGCTGGGGCGAACTCAACATCTTCGCCTGCCCCGAAGATCCCTGCCACCCGCACCGCTGGAGCATCCAGTAGATCACTCGGCCATAACCACTCATGCACTTGAGGGAGTCCGTTCTCCTGGGCTCGGGCGATCGAGTGGAGCAGCTGTGGCTGGCGGCCGAGTGCTGTCGTCTCTCGTGAACATCGAACAGTGGCACTGTCTGGGTGCCTTCCAAAGCGCTGAGCAACCGCTGCCCAAACCCGTGAACAAAGCCACTCCGAAGACACTGGCCATGCGGGCGCCGGCCCGACCGGCGAGCGCGAGGCCGACCGCGGCCAATGTCGACCGCAGCCGCTCGGTCCACCTGCCGTGTCGTCGGGTCAGCCCGGCTATCTGCTCGACGAAGGTCCGCCGTTCGCACAACGCGTTCTCGCAGACGAACCGGCGGACCCGCAGGCACAGCCGAACCCGCTTGCCCGCACTGGGCACGTCAGCGGGAAACCGCAGATAGGAGCTGTGAACCCGCTCCGACCAGTCCCCGCACCCAGCGCAGTCGGCTCCGGCCATCGTGCACTGGGCCTCTATTCGTATCGCCTCATTGCTCACGTCGACCGACAGCACCGCGATGTCCTAGACCGACGAGAACAGCAGCTCTTCCAACCGGAGCACCATCTCTTCCACGGACCCGAACTGTGAGGCCCCGGCGGGCGGCTGCTGCGGCTCGTGACCGACCTTGGCACCCGAGGCGGCGGGGCCGCGACCGGAACGGGGGACCGGTCGCGGCCCCGCGCCGCCCTGCCCGCCCTCTGCGCCACGCAGATCGCGCGATGATCACGGTAGGGGCTCCGCCGCAGTAAATCCGGTATTTACTGCGGCAGTGTGGCCTGACCGATGATTTTTCCGCGCCGTGCTGGTCTGTACGCCGAACACCGACTCACGGGAGGCTGACGCCATGCGGAAACTGACCTTTGCCATGAACATGAGCCTGGACGGCTACATCGCCGCGCCCGGCGACGACCTCGGCTGGAGCGTGCCGAGCGACGAGCTGTTCCAGTGGTGGTCCGACCGGGTGGACGCGACGGGCCTGGCGCTGTACGGGCGCAAGCTGTGGGAGACGATGAGCTCCCACTGGCCGACCGCCGACAAGCAGCCGGGTGCCACACCGGCGGTGATCGAGTACGCCGGCCGCTGGCGGGACATGCCGAAGGTGGTGTTCTCCTCTACGACCAGCACGGTCGACTGGAACACCCGTCTGGTCACCGGCGACGCGGTTACCGAGATCACCAGGCTCAAGGCCGACGACGGCGGCCCCATGGACATCGGCGGTGCCACACTCGCCGCGGCGGCCATGCGGGCCGGGCTGATCGACGAGTACGCGATCGTCACCCATCCGGTCCTGGTGGGCGGCGGCACGCCGTTCTTCACAGCCCTGGACAACTGGGTGAACCTGACCCTAGTGGAGACCCGGACGTTTCCCGACGGCGTGGTCCTGACCAGGTACGAGACCAAGCGCTGAGCGCTCGACGGCGGATCGGCGCGGGCTTCGGGCGCCCAAGGATCTCGCGGCGCTGTGTTCCGAGGCGATCGTGATACCCCTGCCGGATCACAGGCCGTGTATGTAAGGGATCCCCAACCGGACACCGGTCAGCTCGTGCTGAGCGGGAGTCTGCTGGTCATGTTGAGTTTCACCTCGCCGTAGGGCCGGACGTGGGACCAGAACAACGGGGTCAGGCCGCGCCGGTCCGCGGGCGTGAGGAGGTCCGCCCACTCCGGTTCGCCGAGGATGTCCTGGAGCATCAGGGTGTTCACGAAGACCAGGGCCGATTGCAGGATGCGCAGGCACAGGACGAACATCTCCTGCTCGTCGCGCCGGTTCGAGGCGATCTCCCCGTCCTTGCCGTAGGCGATCACGGAGTTCGCGCCGTTGGAGGACTCCATCACGTTCAGGCCCTCCTCGATCTCCCGCTGAAGGTCCCGATGATTCTGCTGGAACTGACCGACCTGCAGACCTGGGCGAGGGGCATGGACCAACTGCTATGCAAGGGCACAGTCGGCTCGCAGCCGTGGCCGTACTTCACGGACGAACACCGGGTATGGGCCTGACCGGGCTGGTGAAGCCGCGCGCGGTGCAGCAGTTGTTACTGCGCCCAGTGGTATCCGAGTTCGGCGAGGGCTGCGAGCTGGGCGTCGGTGAGTCGATGGCGGCGGGTTTTCTGGTTGCTCAGAAACACACCCAGTCGCACCGTCGTGCCGTCGGGGAGTTCTTCGACGTGGGCTCTTCCGACGATGGTCTTCTCCTCGCGTTGGATGTACTGAGCGAGGGCTGCTACGCCTCGTTGGAAGGCTGCTGTACCGCGTGCTGCGCCCTTTCCTGCCCCTGTCTTTGCACTGGTTCGCGCTGGGGCTTTCTGGGGTCGTGCAGCCGGTTTCACGCTGTGTCCTGTGAGTCGGCGTTGCTGTTCCTCGTTGAGCTGCGCCCAGTCGCGGGTTTGCCGGGTGAGCCAGCGTCCGATGTCGTCGCCACGATGCGTCACCCCGGGCACGATCTCGTCCAGGCTCGCACCGGCCTCCAGGAGCGCGCCCAGGCCAACCCAGTGGCGTTGCCAGTCGACGGTCCAGCCCAGTGCCCCGGTGTTCCAGTCCGGGTCGATGGCGGCGAGTTGCTCGGCCCGCCGCTGCGCCCGTTCCGGGTCCTTGCCGAGCCCGTCGGGTCGTCGGAGGTTGGTGAGCCATTGCCCCACCGGCCTGTCCAGGGCGACCGCGTGGCGGGGCGCGGCCAAGGTGCGGGCTTCTGTGTAGTAGGTGCGGGCGGCGGCGAGGTTTTCGGCGAACTGTGTGTCGGCGGTGTCCCAGATCATGCCGAGCTCTTCCAGCTCTTCGGC